>NZ_BMVL01000007.1:0-41227 GCF_014650695.1 Streptomyces avidinii
GCTTCTCATCGACGGCGTCCGGCCCCTCTCGGGGGCGGAAAGGCGCCGGACAGCGGCTATTCCGTCGTGGGGACGGGTCAGCGCACGTAGGCGTCTCAGAAGGCCAACGGTTTGCCCCAATTGCCCCTGCCTGCACCCCTGCCCGTGGACTCAGTCCCTCGCTGACCTGCATCCACGACGACATAGTCGAGGGATCAGCCGTCAGCCCCTCTCAATGGCCCCGGCCGGTCGTCGGACGCGTGGAGGGGAAGCGTCAACGGGTCGTGGGCGGCTTATGTCCAGCCCTGGACGGTCGTCGGACGCTGAGAGATGAGGAGCGCGTAGCGATTGGATGCGCTTCCCCCGGCCCGGCAGGCCGCTCCGGATGGGCCCGGCCTCGGAAGTGCGCCCACCCCGGCCGGGTCGCGGATCTCTGATGTCCCCGTCCATGAAAGGAAGGCCCGGCCCGTTCCTTTGGGGGTTTCCCGGCAGTCTTCGGATTTCCGGGGCGGGACGGTCGGTCAAGGGTGGCCGAAGGCCATCGCGCAGCGACGCGACGACGAAGGAGGAGCGCCCTTGAGGGACCGGCCCGACACGGAGAGACGATGAGACTGACGGGAAACCCCCATACGCGTCCCTGACCACCGCCCCCGCGGACCCGGCCCACCGCAGACCCCCGAAGGTCACCGACCCCGCCCGCGCGACCCCCTGCCCTCCCGCACCCCCGCTCCCACCCCCGCTCCCATCCCCACCCTCACCCCGGCCCCCCGAAGCCCCCTCAGAGGTACTCGCGGGCGAATTCCACCGCCCATTCCACCGCGGCCAGCGGGACGCTGCCCGAGTCGGGGGCGATGGCGAGGCGGGCCGACTCCCAGTCCTGGTCGTGGTCGCGGAAGATCGCGAAGTGACCCTCCTCCACGACTCCTTCCGGCCTGACCAGGAACTCGATCGCCCGGTCGTCGCCATCCGTGCCGACCGTGGCGATCTCCATGTCACCGACTACGAAAACCACTGTCTCGCGCCCCTCAGTTGCCGCCGTTCCGGAACACCGGCAGGAGCAGGCCCATGAGGACCGCCCCCGCCACCATCAGGACGCCCGCCGCGGCGACGATGACCGTGCCGACCCGGCTTCCCGCTCGCCCTGGTGCATGCCTCCAGCCTCCACCGCGGCACGGGCGCCCGCATGAGTGCGCGTACTCATGCGGCGTACTCATGCGGCGTACTCACGCCTCGTACCGTCCCGCCCTCACGCCCTCGTACCGACGCCCCGCGCCCGTGCGGCGTACCGGGCGCTCCCGATCTTCTGCGGCACCCGGGGTGACGAGCGCAACACCATGCGCTCCCACCCACCCCAGCTCCACCCATTCCGCAGGTCGGGGCGGGGCGCGGCCCCGGATTCCAAGGGGGGACCGCACCCCCACCCACCCATTGCCCGAAGTGGGACAAATCAACCTCGGGCCACTCTTCGAAAACGCACGTCACGCTCGCACCCGGGCCCGTAAGCTCCCGTCATGCAGGTGATCCAGTCAACCAAACTCGCCAATGTCTGTTACGAGATCCGCGGCCCCGTGCTCGAAGAGGCGATGCGGCTCGAAGCAGCAGGTCATCGCATCCTCAAGCTCAACACGGGCAACCCCGCGGCCTTCGGCTTCGAGTGCCCGCCGGAGATCCTTGAGGACATGCTCCGCAACCTGGGCACCGCCCACGGTTACGGCGATGCGAAGGGGCTGCTCTCCGCGCGCCGCGCGGTCATGCAGCACTACCAGACCAAGGGCATCGACCTGGACGTCGAGGACATCTACCTCGGCAACGGCGTCTCCGAGCTGATCCAGATGTCGATGCAGGCGCTGCTCGACGACGGCGACGAGGTCCTGGTCCCCGCACCGGACTACCCGCTGTGGACCGCCTCCGTCTCCCTCGCCGGCGGCACGGCCGTGCACTACCGCTGCGACGAGCAGTCCGACTGGATGCCCGACCTCGCCGACATCGAGCGCAAGGTCACCGATCGCACCAAGGCGATCGTCATCATCAACCCGAACAACCCGACCGGCGCCGTCTACGACGAAGAGATGCTGCGCGGGCTGACGGACATCGCGCGCCGCCACAACCTGGTCGTCTGCTCGGACGAGATCTACGACCGGATCCTGTACGACGGCGCCGTGCACCACAACACCGCCGCCATCGCCCCCGACCTGCTGACGCTGACCTTCAACGGGCTCTCGAAGAACTACCGCGTCGCCGGCTACCGGGCCGGCTGGATGGCGGTCTGCGGCCCGAAGAAGCACGCCTCCTGCTACATCGAGGGCCTCACGGTCCTGGCCAACATGCGCCTGTGCGCGAACATGCCCTCCCAGCACGCCGTGGCCACCGCGCTCGGCGGCCGGCAGTCGATCGAGGACCTGGTCCTGCCCGGTGGGCGGATCCTGGAGCAGCGCAACGTCGCGTACGACCTGCTCACCCAGATCCCGGGCGTCACCTGCGTGAAGCCGAAGGGCGCGCTGTACGCCTTCCCCAGGCTGGACCCGTCCGTCTACAAGATCAAGGACGACCGGCAGATGGTCCTCGACCTGCTGCGGGCCGAGAAGATCATGGTGGTGCACGGTACGGGCTTCAACTGGCCCGAGCCGGACCACTTCCGGATCGTGACCCTGCCGAACGCCAAGGATCTGGCCGATGCGGTGACCCGGATCGGGAACTTCCTCGACGGCTACAGCCAGGTGTAGGCGCGTACGCGCGGTCTCGCCGGCGTCCACCCGGTGAGACGCACCCCCAACAACAGGATTCAGCTCAACTTTAGAACCAATCCAATGTAGGATGGTCTCCTGACCACGCAGGAGGCCACCTCATGTACGAGCCGATCCGCACGAAGCCGGTCGTCCACCGCATGGGCGCCGCCCCGGCCGACTACCCCCACAGCAGCCGTGCCGAAGCGCTGGACGTGCAGCTCGCCGGCCATCTCGCCGCCCTTCTCGCCGTCACCGACGAGCTCGGGCTCGACGAGGACGCCACCGAGATCGCCGCGCAGGTCGCGCGGCTGCGCGGAGCCCAGCCCGCCCGCGCGCCGCGGCACTCCCCCGAGGGCGCTGCCGCACTGCACCAGCGCGCCCACGACCTCGCCGCCCGCGCGCTTCTCGTCGCCGCGTCCCGCGCCGACACCACCGTCGCGATCCTCGCGGCCGAGCGCATGGACGCGCACGCCGCCGCCCTGAAGTCCTCGGACCTGGCCGGCGCCCTCTAGACGGCCCCGGTCCGGGGCCGCGGAGGCTCCGGACCGGGTGCCACGGTCCCTGCGCGCGAGCCTGCGGCAGGGGCGGAAATTGGACAGATTCCGGTGCTCCGAACACGATGAGGGCTGAAAGATCGCGGCAGCACGGGGGAGGCCGCTCCACATGGTCAATCTCCTCCGCTCCGCTTCGTCCCCGTTCGAGCATTCTGGAGAGATTCGCCCATGAGCTTCGGCGACCCGAACAATCCGTACGGCCAGCAGCCCCCGCAGGGCCAGCCCGGCCACCCGCAGCAGGCCCCGCAGGGCGTCCCTCCGCAGTACGGCTACCCGCAGCAGCCTCCGCAGGGCGCCGTCCCGCAGTACGGCTACCCGCAGCAGGCCCCGCCGCCGTACGGTGCCTACCCGCCGCCGGGAATGCCCGCGCCGGGCATGCCGGGTTCGGGGATGCCGCCGCTGGCCCACTGGGGGCTGCGCGTCGGCGCGTACCTGCTCGACCTGCTGATCATCCTCGGCCCGATGTACGCGCTGATCGGTCTCGGCGCGGCCGTCGCCAGTGACGAGTCGACCGAGGCGATCGCCGGCATCCTCAGCTTGATCGGCATGCTGTACACGCTCGGCATGGCCGTCTTCCAGCTGTACAAGGAAGGCACCACCGGCCAGTCGATCGGCAAGAGGATCGTCGGCATCAGCCTGCACCGTGAGACCGACGGGTCCACGATCGGCTTCGGCATGGCGTTCGTCCGCAAGCTGGCGCACTTCCTGGACGGCGCCGCCTGCTACATCGGCTACCTGTGGCCGCTGTGGGACGAGAAGAAGCAGACCTTCGCCGACAAGGTGTGCAGCACCGTCGTCATCAAGGTGAACCAGAACGGCTGATCGCCGCACGGTGAGGACCGGTGGCGACTCCCTGCCGAGGGATCACCGGGCCGCCCGCGCGAACTCCGCGCCGGCGACCCCGCACCAGGGCACCGTCGCCACCGGCCACACCGGGCCGACCGCCTCCCCGTACTCGGTCGCGCCCGGGGCCACGACCGGGATCTTCACCAGCGCCTGCGCGGCCCGCCCGCCCGGGTCCGCATCGGCGCGGTCGCGGAACCCCACCGTGACGACGTAGGCGCCCGGCCCCTCGGGGCGTCCCGTCGCCTCCACGGCGGCCACCACCCGGCGGCTCGCCGGATCGATTCGGCACCCGGTGACCCGTACGTCCTCCACCGCCGCCCGCGGCGGTGCCTGTGGCGGATCGCCGCCGCTCGCCCACACGTACAGAGCCAGCGGGGCGAACACCAGCAGCCCGGCCACCGTCACCAGGCCGACCAGCCAGCCCTGCCACTTCAACGCACTCACGCCCATGCCCCGATCCTCCCGGGCCGCCGCCCCGCCCACCAGCACCCGAGGGCCCACACAGCATTTCGAAGTGGGACCACCTGGACACCTGACGTTCATTCAACTCCTCGCGGAATGTGGGTTTCCGCGAGCACGCTGCACCCGTGAGACGCATCCTAGGAATCGTCCTGGGCCTCCTCCTGATCGGCGGCGTGCTCTACCTCGTCGCGTTCCAGGGGCAGGATCACCCAGAAACCACGGCAACGAAGACCGTGCGTGGCGTCATCGGCTCGGAGAAGTCCGAATTCTTCCGCGACCCCGACGTCGTCAAGGCCCTTGCCGCCAAGGGCTACACCGTGAAGACGGAGACCTCCGGCTCCTGGGCGATGGACCAACTCGCCCTCAAGGAGTTCGACTTCGCCTTCCCCAGCAGCAGTGAACCCGCCAAGGAGGTCGCGGCGGCGGCCGGGCTCAAGGGAGCCCAGGAGACCAGGCCCTTCTTCTCCCCGCTCGTCGTCATCGCCCGACCCGGCGCCGCCAAGGTGCTGGCCGACAACGGCCTCGCCAGGATGACCGGCAAGAACTCCGGGACCCTGCTCATGGGCGCCTTCCTCAAGGCCGCCGGTGAGGACCGCACCTGGCAGCAGCTGCCCGGCTCCGCGGCCCACGCCGAGCTGACCGGCACGGTGTTCATCAAGACCACCGACCCTGCCTCCTCCAACTCCGGCGCCCTCTTCCTCGCCGCCACGTCCAACGTCGCGAACGGCAACACCGTGGTCGCCGACGACGCCGGCATCGCCCGCACCGCACCCCTGATGCGGAAGCTGATCTCGGTCCAGGGTGCGCTGGAGCCCAGCACCGACGACCCCTTCCGGGCCTTCATCAGCGGCAGCGGCGAACCGCTGATCCTGGTGTACGAGTCCCAGGTGGCCTCGCTGCTGATGCAGCACCAGGATCCGGGCGACATGGTCGTGCTCTACCCGGACACCACCGTCAACTCGGCGCACACCTTCGTGCCGCTGACGGAGCGGGCGCGGGAGCTGGGCGCCCTGCTCGCCACCGATCCGAAGCTGCGCGAACTGGCCGTGCTCCGCGGGTTCCGCCCGCAGGAGGGCGTGGCCGAGTTCACCGCCGCGACGATGCCGCACACCGCCTACCTCAACACGGGTCTGACCGGCATCCGCCAGGTCGGCACACCCACCGTCAAGATCCTGATGGCGCTGGCCCAGCGCGCCAAGGGCCAGGGGGACACGCCATGACACTGACACCGCCCGAGGACACGTCCTTCCACCTGAGCCCTCCGGAGCCCGTCGCCCCCGTACGCAGGGAGCAGGCCGCCGGGCTGGTCCCGCTCCAGGACGGCGTCCGTGAGGAGATGGCCCGCCGGGCCGGGGAGTACGTGGGCTCGCTCGCCGCGATCGACGCCCGCTCCCCCGAGTTCGCCCAGCGCATCGGCGAGATCGCCGGACTCGGCGCGGCCGACGTCCGCACCGCCGCCCAGCAGTCCAACCGGATGCTGGAGCGGGCCGTACGCTCGCTGGGCTCCGACGGCGGTGGCGACGCCCAGGCCCGCGTCGCCGGGTCGCTGGTCGAGCTGCGCCGCACCGTCGAGGACCTCGACCCGCGGGACACGCCGGGCAAGGGCTTCAAGGGGATCCTCTCGAAGCTGGGCGGTAACAGGTTCCGCGACCACGTGGCGAAGTACGCCTCCTCGCAGGCCGCCCTCAACAAGATCGTGGGCTCGCTGCGCAGCGGCCAGGACGAGCTGCGCCGCGACAACGCGGCCCTGCACACCGAGCGCTCGCGCCTGTGGGAGACCATGGGCAAACTGCAGGAGTACGCCGTCCTCACCGAGGCCCTGGACGGTGCCGTCGAGCAGCGGATCGCCGAGGCGGAGCACACCGATCCGCAGGCGGCCGACGCGATGCGCGCGGACGTGCTCTTCCCGGTCCGGCAGAAGCACCAGGACCTGTTGACGCAGCTGGCCGTGTGCGCGCAGGGCTACCTGGCGATGGACGTGGTCCGGCGCAACAACGACGAGCTGATCAAGGGCGTCGACCGGGCCGCCACCACCACCGTGTCGGCGCTGCGGATCGCCGTGATGCTGGCTTCGGCCCTCGACAACCAGCGCAAGGTGATCGAGCAGGTCAATGCCCTGAAGGGGACCACCGAGGAGCTGATCCGGGGCAACGCGGAGATGCTGTCCACGCAGAGCGGCGAGATCCAGCGGATCGCGGCCGACCCGGCGGTGGGCGTGGAGACCCTGCGGACGGCCTTCGCGCAGATCTACCGGACGCTGGACGCGATCGACGCGTTCAAGGTGCAGGCGACGCAGAACATGGCGGCGACGGTGGAGTCGCTGGCCGGGGAGTTGCAGACGGCGTCGGCGCATCTCGCGCGGACGCGGACCGCCGGTGCGCTCGACGGGGGTTCCCGGTGAGGCCGCTGCGACGCCGGCGGGGCTGGATCGGCCTGGCGCTCGCCGGGCTCATGACCGCGACGGGCTGCAGCGCCGACGGGCCCGCCGAGCCCGAGCGGTCGACGTACAAGGACGGCCACCTGCGGGTGCTGGCCTCCAGCGAGCTCAGCGACATGGAGCCGGTGCTGAAGGCCGCCAGGGCGGCCACCGGCGTCAGTGTCGAGCTGACCTGGTCGGGGACGCTGGACGCCGCCGAGCAGGTCGCCTCGGGGAACGCGGACGGCAAGTACGACGCGATCTGGCTCTCCTCCAACGACTACCTGCGGCTGCGGCCGGAGGCGGCCGGGAAGCTCTCCAGCGAGACGCCGGTGATGTCCTCGCCGGTCGCGCTCGGGGTGAAGCCGGAGGCTCTGGCCCGGCTCGGCTGGAAGCCCGGTGAGGTGACGTGGCCGGCGGTGCACGAGGCCGTCGCCGCCGGGAGGCTGACGTACGGGATGACGGACCCGGTGCGCTCCAACTCGGGTTTCTCGGCGCTGGTGTCGGTGGCCTCGGGGCTGTCGGGCGCGCAGGCGGCGCTGAGCGATGCGGACGTGAAGGCGGCCACGCCCCGGCTGAAGGAGTTCTTCGCCGGGCAGAAGCTGACCTCGGGGTCCTCGGGCTGGCTCGTGAGCGCCTACGCCAAGCGCGGGGACGTGGACGCGCTGGTGAACTACGAGTCGGTGCTGCTGTCCATGAACCGGGACGCGAAGGGCGCCGGGGCTCCGCTGACGGTGGTCCGGCCGCGCGACGGTGTGGTCACCGCCCACTATCCGCTGACGCTGCTGACCTCGGCCCCGGCCGGGGCCCGTGACGCGGGGCGGGCGCTCACGGAGTACCTGCGCGGTCCCGAGGCGCAGAAGGCGATCACCGAGCAGACCTTCCGCCGCCCGGTGGCGGCCGGGGTGGCGCCGGCCGCGGGGCTGGACGCGGAGAAGCGGCGCGAGCTGCCCTTCCCGGGTTCGCGTTCGGTCGCCGACGGGTTGCTGGCCTCGTACGAGAACGAGCTGCGTCGGCCCTCGCGGACGGTGTACGTCCTGGACACCTCGGGTTCGATGAGCGAGGAGGACCGGATCGGGCGGCTGAAGTCGGCGCTCACCGACCTGACGGGTTCGGGCAGTTCGGGCACCGGGCAGCGGTTCCGGGACCGCGAGGAGGTGACGCTGCTGCCCTTCGGGTCCAAGGTGAAGAAGGTGCGCACGCACGTCGTCGAGCCCGGCAATCCGGGTCCGGCCCTGGACGCGATCCGGGGGGACGTGAAGTCGCTGGAGCCGGACGGGGGTACGGCGGTGTACGGCAGTCTGGAGGCGGCGTACCAGCACCTCGGCAAGGGCGGTGCGGATGCGTTCACCTCGATCGTGCTGATGACGGACGGCGAGAACACCGAGGGTGTCGGGGCGGGGCACTTCGACTCCTTCTACGCGGCGCTGCCGCCGGCGCAGAAGCAGACGCCCGTCTTCGCGGTGCTGTTCGGGGACTCGGACCGCAAGGAGCTCACCCACATCGCCGAACTGACCGGCGGGCGGCTCTTCGACGCCACCGGCACGGGGGTCCCCCCAGCGGTAGCCGGGGGCGGTTCGCTGGCCGGAGCCTTCGAGGAGATCCGTGGCTACCAGTAGGGCGCGCCGGATGCTCGGTCACCTGGAGTCGAGGAAGAACCTGGCGGGCTCCGCCTGTGGCGTGGTCGGGCTGGGCCTGACCCTCGCCGGGGTGGCCGGCGCGTACTGGCCGGTGGTGATCGCCGGGCTGTACGGGGCGGGCGCGCTGATCGCCCCGCCGGAGCGGGTGGTGGTGCCGCCCTTCGACCCGAGCGAGGAGGTCGGCGCGCTGCGCGCGGATTTCACGCGGCTGAAGGAGTACCTGGGCGAGGTGGAGCTGCCGATGACGCCCGGGGCCGGGTGGGAGGGGCTGCTGGAGCTGTACGGGGCGCTGCTGGAGCCTGGGTGGGTGGCGGAGGTCCTGGCCACCGAGCCGGAGGCGGTGCACGCGCTGTCGCGGGCGATCCGGCGGGACGTGCCGGAGTGCGTGGACACGTACAACCGGACCCGCTGGTGGAACCGGCTGACGCCGGGCGGGGAGTCGCCGGAGCGCCATCTGGAGCGTCAGCTGGACCTGTTGTACGAGGAGGCGGAAAGAGTGACGGCGGACCTCCGCGAAGCAGAGGCCCGCCGTCAGCAGACGCACACGGCCTACCTGGAGGAGCGCGGACGCTCTTGAGGTCGGTCATGTGCTGCGGTGGGAACCGCTTGGTCGGGGGCTCCCACAGCGGTGGGCGCCGCTTGGTCGGGGGCTCCCACGTTCAATGGCCCTTCTTCAGGGCGTGTCCCGGCTCAGCCCAGGCGCTCCACGAGTGCGTGGTACTGGTCCCACAGCTCCTTGGGAGTGTGGTCGCCGTAGGTGTTCAGGTGCTCGGGGACCAGGGAGGCCTCGTCGCGCCAGACTTCCTTGTCGACGGTGAGGAGGAAGTCGAGGTCCTCGGCCGGGAGGTCCAGGCCGTCGAGGTCGAGGGACTCCTTGGTCGGCAGGATGCCGATGGGGGTGTCGACGCCCGCGGCGGTGCCGTCGAGGCGGCCGACGATCCACTTGAGGACGCGGCTGTTCTCGCCGAAGCCGGGCCACACGAACTTGCCCGCGTCGTTCTTGCGGAACCAGTTCACGTAGTAGATCTTCGGGAGCTTGGACTGGTCCTTGCCCTTGGCGACGTCGACCCAGTGGCCCATGTAGTCGCCCATGTTGTAGCCGCAGAACGGCAGCATGGCGAAGGGGTCGCGGCGCAGTTCGCCGACCTTGCCCTCGGCGGCGGCGGTCTTCTCGGAGGCGATGTTCGAGCCGATGAAGACGCCGTGGTTCCAGTCGAAGGACTCGGTGACCAGCGGGACGGCGGAGGCGCGGCGGCCGCCGAAGAGGATCGCGGAGATCGGGACGCCCTTGGGGTCCTCCCACTCGGGGGCGATCGTCGGGCACTGGGCGGCGGGGACGGCGAAGCGGGCGTTGGGGTGGGCGGCCGGGGTCCCGGACTCCGGGGTCCAGGCGTTGCCCTTCCAGTCGATGAGGTGGGCGGGCGCCTCTTCGGTCATGCCCTCCCACCACACGTCGGAGCCGTCGGGGGTGAGCGCGACGTTGGTGAAGACGGTGTTGGCGTACATGGTCTTCATGGCGTTGGCGTTGGTGTGCGCACCGGTGCCGGGGGCGACGCCGAAGAAGCCGGCCTCGGGGTTGATCGCGTAGAGGTGGCCGTCCTCGCCGAAGCGCATCCAGGCGATGTCGTCACCGACGGTCTCGACGGTCCAGCCGGGGATCGTGGGCTCCAGCATGGCGAGGTTCGTCTTGCCGCAGGCGGAGGGGAAGGCGGCGGCGATGTACTTCGCCTCGCCCTCGCCGGCCGGCGGGGTGAGCTTGAGGATGAGCATGTGCTCGGCGAGCCAGCCCTCGTCGCGGGCCATGACGGATGCGATGCGCAGGGCGTAGCACTTCTTGCCGAGGAGGGCGTTGCCGCCGTAGCCGGATCCGTAGGACCAGATCTCGCGGGTCTCCGGGAAGTGCGAGATGTACTTGGTGGTGTTGCAGGGCCACGGCACGTCGGTCTCGCCCTCGGCGAGCGGAGCGCCGAGGGTGTGGACGGCCTTGACGAAGAACCCGTCGGTGCCGAGCTCGTCGAGGACGGGCTTGCCCATGCGGGTCATGGTGCGCATGGCGACCGCGACGTAGGCGGAGTCGGTGATCTCGACGCCGATCGCGGAGAGCTCGGAGCCGAGGGGGCCCATGCAGAACGGGACGACGTACATCGTCCGGCCCTTCATGGAACCGCGGAAGATGCCCTTGTCCCCCGCGAAGATCTCCTTCATCTCGGAAGGGGCCTTCCAGTGGTTGGTCGGGCCCGCGTCCTCCTCCTTCTCGGAGCAGATGAAGGTCCGGTCCTCGACGCGCGCGACGTCGGAGGGGTCGGAGGCGGCGTAGTAGGAGTTCGGGCGCTTCGTCTCGTCGAGCTTCTTGAACGTTCCCTTGGCTACGAGCTCCTCGCACAGGCGCTCGTACTCGCCCTCGGAGCCGTCGCACCAGACGACGCGGTCCGGCTGGGTGAGGGCTGCGATCTCGTCCACCCAGGAGATCAGCTCCTGGTGAGTCGTCGGGATAGTGGGAGCCGCGTTGTCGCGCGCCACGATTGCTCCTTGTTGAGGGGTTTGTTTGGTGTAGGCCCCGTGGGGGCTGCGACCCGGACGCTTCGCGCTCCGCTCATCCGGTGTCGACCGCACTCATCTGATCATCCGGTGGATGTGCGCATATGTCCAGAGGGCCTCTCACGTGAGCATTGCCACGTCCGTCAATCTTCCGTAAAGAGCACTGACGGAAACCTACGGACCCGTAGGTAGCATGGCGCGCATGACTTCTGATGCCGCCGCCGTCCCGGCCAACGAGGCCACACCGGTCGTCGAGGCCCTGGAGGCGGCCGAGACCGCCCTGGAGGAGAAGCCGCTGCTGCGCGGCTGGCTGCACCTCGGGATGTTCCCCGCCGTGGTCGTCGCGGGCCTGGTCCTGATGGCCTTCACCGACTCCACCCGGGCCCGGGTCGCCTGCGGGGTGTACATCCTCACGGCCTGCCTGCTCTTCGGCGTGAGCGCGGTCTACCACCGCGGTACCTGGGGACCGCGGGGCGAGGCCATCCTGCGCCGGCTCGACCACGCCAACATCTTCCTGATCATCGCGGGCACCTACACCCCGCTGACCGTCCTGCTGCTGCCCCCGTCCACCGGGCGGACCCTGCTGTGGGCGGTGTGGATCGCGGCCGCCGCCGGTATCGCCTTCCGCGTCTTCTGGGTCGGCGCACCGCGCTGGCTCTACACCCCCTGCTACATCGCCATGGGCTGGGCGGCGGTCTTCTTCCTGCCCGACTTCATGCGCACCGGCGGGATCGCCGTGCTGGTCCTGGTGATCGTCGGCGGCCTCCTCTACAGCGTGGGCGGGGTCATCTACGGCATGAAGCGGCCCAACCCCTCCCCCCGCTTCTTCGGTTTCCACGAGGTCTTCCACTCCCTGACGCTCGCGGCCTTCGTGGCCCACTACGTCGGCATCTCGCTGGCCGCGTACCAGCACTGAGCCCGGGAAAAAGGGGCCCGGCCGCAGATTCGCGGCCGGGCCCCTTTCTGGTTGCGTTCAGCAGGCGTATCCGTCGCGGTCGGGGTCGAGGCGCAGCGGATCACTGCCGTTGACCTTCAGGCGCTTCGGGTACGTGTGGGCGGCCAGCCAGTCGCAGCGGGCCTTCGTCGTCCCCTGCACGCCGTCCGGGAAGCGGGTCGGCACGCACACGTTGGCCGTGCCGTAGTGGCGGTCGCAGCCGGCCGCGCTCGGCGCGACCGGGACGGAGTCCCGCTTCGGCGGGTTGGCCTTGGCCGGTCCCGGCCTGTTCGCGAAGGAGTGCTCGTGCGCGGAGGGCTGCTGCTGGGCGGCGGCCAGTGCGGACGGGCCGCCCAGGTGCACCCAGGTCGCGATCGACGGGACGCCGTTCGCGTCGACCGCGAAGAGCATGTACCAGCCGGGCGGTGCCAGGTTGGGGTTGCTGGTGACATTGAGGTCGATGTTGTTGCCGTCGACGGTCATCGGCAGGTCCACGAACCGCTGGTTCGGGTCCGAGGAGTGGGTGACGGCCGCCGGACGGATCAGCTCCGCCCTGGCGATCGGCCGGTTGACGGTGATCCGCTGCATGTCCCCGTACACCCACTGTGTGTCGATCACCGAAGTGATCTGCGGGCGGGCTCCCTTGAAGAGGTAGGGCGGGGTGTAGACCGACACGTTGTGGTTGTACGTCCCGTTGCCCGGGTTGTCGCCGACCGACATCACCCGGCCGTCCGGCATCAGGAACGACGCCGAGTGGTAGGTCCGCGGGATCGGGTCGGTGGCCAGGCCCGCCCGGTAGGTGTTGGTCGTCGGGTCGAAGAAGGAGGCCTCGAAGACCGGGTCGGCCCGGTCGTGCAGCCCGCCGCCGGTCTCCAGCACCTTGCCGTCCGGCAGCAGGACCGCCGACACGAACATCTTGCCCTCGGCGCCGGTCTGCGGCCGCTTGCCCTGGCCCTGGTCGACCAGGCCCTGCGGGATCGGCGGGCCGGCCGTGTAGGCGGGGGCCGGCTGCTTGAGGTCGATGATGTCGGTGAGCCGGTTCGCCGCCGGGTTGCGCTCGTTGTTGCCGCCCCCGATGGTCAGCACCCGCTGGTCCTGGGCCGGGGGCAGCAGCACGCTCGCCGACTCGTCCCGCTCGTCCTTGTTCCGCAGGCCCGGCACATCGGTGATGGTGTTGGCGTCGTAGTCGTAGATCGAGGCGCCGGTGCCCGGGGTGCCGTTGCCGAAGGTGTGGCTGCCCGAGTAGAAGAGCCGCCCGTCCTGCATCAGGATCATCGACGGATACAGGCCCCAGTACGACCAGGTCTGGTTGACCTCGTTCATCGGCAGCCACTTGTTCTGCGCCGCCGAGAACTTCTCCGCGGTCACGTTGCCCGTCGAGTCCTCCTTCAGCCCGCCGAAGGAGATCACGTCGCCGTTGCCGAGGATCGTCGCCGACGGGTACCAGTGCCCGCCGTTCATGTCGTTCGTCCTCGTGTACGTCTCGGTCGCCGGGTCGAAGGTGTACGAGTCCTTCAGCCCCTGGTAGCCGATCGAGCCGTCGGCCGACGGGTACCCCTTGTTGCCGCTCATCACCAGCACCCGGCCGTCCGCCAGCTGCACGTGGCCCGCGCAGAACATGTCGACCGGGGTCGGGATCGATGTGAAGGACCCGTTCGCCGGGTCATACACGGCGGAGGTGAAGGTGCCCGCGTTGAACTGGGCGATGTCGTTGCCCGAGCCGGCGATCAGCAGCACCTTGCCGTTCTTCAGCACGACGGCGTGCATCGAACGCACCGGGTTCTTGGCCGGGATCACCTCCCACCTGCCCTTGGCGCACTCCTCCGCCGTACCCGAGCAGACCGGCTGCGGCGGGGCGGCGCCCACCTCCTCCAGCGCGTAGTCGTCGGTGGTGAGCGTGCCCACCCCGTAGACCGACAGCCCCCACGCGATCTTGTCCGTGTGGGGCGGGACGGCCGGCGTGCGGACCTCCGTACGCGCCCAGGCCGTGCTGACGGGCGGGTTCTGCAGGTCGGTCCAGTACTGCCAGCCCGCCGTCGTGTCGTGGCGGAACACGGTCACCGACACGTCCGGGGTGTTCGACTTGTACCAGGCGGACAGGTCGTACTGCCGGCCCGGCGTGACGCTCGGGGCGCAGGTGGCGTTCTCGGTGACCAGGGCCTTGCGGTCGCCGTCCACCCGGCGGGTGAGCGAGACCCTCATCGCCTTGGTGCCGCTGTGCGCGTCGGCGACGGTGGCGAAGGCGAAGTCGTTGTCGCCCCAGCCGGACCTGGACCAGCAGGACGGCATGTCGGAGCCGGCGGCGCCGGCGGTCTCGAAACTTGGGTTGGAGAGCAGATTGGGCGGACCGGCCATGGCCTGCTGCGGTGCGGTGAGCAGCAGGCCCGCGGTCATCGCCCCGACGGCGAGCAGGGCGGCCCGCCGCCCGGCCCTCCGCCGGATCGTCAGACGCATGGAAGGCTTCCTTTCTGTGCGGCTCAACTCCTGGTGCGGCTCAACTCCTGGTGCGGCTCAGCTCCTGGTGCGGCGCGGCAGATAGACGAGGGCCTCGGTGGCCGCGAACCGCAGGACGAAGGTGGTCACCAGCGCGAGGGCGGTGGCCGGCAGCGCCCCCGCCCCGAACCGGGTGACGAGCAGCGCGATCAGCGGGATCCGCAGCAGCAGGTCGGCGTTGGCGAGCAGCGCGAACCGGCCGATCCGGTCGGCCCAGTGGCGGTGGCGCCGGCGGTCTCGGAAGAGGAGGGTCTCGATGAGGAGGAAGTTCCACAGGACCCCCGCCTGGTTGGCGACGATCTCGGCGGGCAGGTAGTGCATCCCGGCGTGGGTCAGCAGCCAGAGCCCGGCCAGGTTCGGGACGAAGCCGGAGAGCCCGATCAGTCCGAAGCCGATCATGCGGGCCAGCGGGGTCGCGGAGCGCAGCGAGGCCAGGTGGGCGAGGAACCGCAGGCCCTCGCGGGCGGTGGACTTGGACTCGCCCGAGTAGCGGTCCTGGAAGACGAAGGGCACCTCGGCGACCTTGCGGGGGCGGCAGCGCACCGCCAGCTCCAGCAGGATCTTGTAGCCGAGGGGCTTCAGTGTCTCCGCGGTCACGACGCGGCGGCGCATCGCGAAGAACCCGCTCATCGGGTCGCTGATGCCGCCGAGCGCGCGCGGGAAGAGCCCCTTGGCCAGCCAGGTCGCGGCGCGGGAGACGGCGATGCGGTAGCTGCCGGCGAGTCCGGCGCGGCTGCCGCCGCTGATGTAGCGGGAGGCGACGACGAGGTCGGCGCCGGTGCGGATCCCCTCGCCGACGAGTTCGGGCACCAGGTGGGGCGGGTGCTGGAGGTCGGCGTCCATGACGACGATCCAGTCGGTGTCCGCGCGTCCGATCCCTTCGACGACGGCGCCGCCGAGGCCGCCCGCGGCCGCCTCCCGGTGCAGGACGGACACCGGGAAGGGGTGGTCGGCGGCGGCCTTCTCGATGACGGCGGGGGTGTCGTCCGTGGAGTCGTCCACGAACAGCACCTCGCAGGGCAGCTGTTCGGGGTCGGGCAGTGCGTCAGCGAGCCGGCGCAGCAGCTCGTGGATGTTCCCCGCCTCGTTGAAGGTCGGGATGATGAGGGTGACGCTGCCGGTCACCGCCTGCGCAAGGGTGAGGTCCGGATCGATCGGGGCACGGAGGGACCGCATGTCCTCGCTCATGGTGAGTCAGCTCCCACTCGGGCGGTCGGCGGGGGCGGCGGGGGCGCCCGCGTCGCCGGGGGCGGGTCGGTCGGTGCGGCGGATCTCGATGCGGTCCTCGCCCGACCCGAAGACCGCCACCACCGCCGAATGCTCCAGCGCGGCCCGCACGTTGGGCAGGTTCACCGCGTCACGGCGCACGGTGGGCGAGGAGACGACGTAGTCGATGTCCTGCCAGCCCCGCGGCAGGGTCCGGGTCACGGCCGGGTCGAGGTCCGCCTTGTAGAACCAGATCGCGCCGAGGCCCGGCTCGAAGCCGTGGTGCACCGCGTCCAGCCAGAGCGCGTCGTCCAGCAGCACCCGGGTGTTCGCCGGATCGGCGACCTCGCTGCCGAGCCAGGCCGCGGCCTGCCGGTACGGGGCGTTCGCGTCCACCGTGAGCGCGGTGCGATTGCCCTCGTACCAGCGCGGCAGCACGTACACCGCGGCCGACGCGGCGAGTACGGCGAGCAGCGCCCACCGCGCCCACACCCGCGGCCTGCGCTCCCCCGGGCCGCGGCCGCGGCGCAGTACGGCGTGCGTGACGGCGGCCGCGCCCCCGGCCAGGACGAGGGCGAGGAAGGGCAGCGCCTGGATCACGTACATCGCCGGGAGGTAGCCGGTGGGCCGCATCGCGACGACGGCGAGGATCGCCGCGGCGAGCGCGGGGCCGGCCAGCGCGCGGGCGGTGACGGACATGGGGGTCCCCCCTGCTCGAGCGAAGCCGAGAGCTCGGGGGAGGAAGGTGGCCAGCAGCAGGACGGCGCCGGCCAGCCCGCCGAGCGGCAGGACGGTGTCGTAGTAGAGCCAGGACCGGAGGACGCCGTTCGAGCCGGAGCCGGGCGTGAGGATGAAGCCGGAGCCCTCGCGGCCCATCTGGTAGGTGATGCCGTCGATGAGCGAGACGTGCCCGGAACCGGGCAGCAGCTCGCCGTTGAGCAGGGCGTACAGGGGGTACGACAGTCCGATCAGCACGCAGGCGGTGATCGCTCCGGTGACGGCGAACTTACGGGTATCGCGGTGGCTGTGGCGCCACATCGTCACCAGCAGCGCCGGTAGCACCACCAGCATCGTCTCCTTGGTCAGGACGGCGGTGGCGGCCGCGAGCCCGGACCCGAAGTGGTGCCACAGGTGGCGGTTCGGGGACGCGGCGAGGCAGAAGGCCAGCAGCATCCACATCACGGCGAGGTTGTCGAGGAAGATCTCCCGCTGCAGGACCACGGAGAGCGGCGACAGCCCGAAGAGGGCCATCGCGAGGCCCGCGGCCCAGCGCGGCAGCCACAGCCGGCGCGCGAGGACGTACATCAGCACGGAGGAGGCGGCGGAGACGGCGAGCATCGCGCAACGCATCGACGCCACGGTCATCGAGTCGGGCAGGAAGAGGGAGGGCAGGTACGTCAGGCCCGCGAGCTGGATCCAGCCGAGCGGCGGATGGTCGTACCAGTACGTGTAGTGGGCGAGGCCGTCGCCCTGCTGGACGGCCCACGCCTGGGCGAGGTAGGTGCCCTCGTCGTCGCTCAGGGTCGGGAAGTCGGTGATGTTCCAGCCCTGCACCAGCACGGTCACCAGCAGCAGGGCGCCGCACAGCAGCAGGTCGGGGCGGGAGGAGCGGAAGCGCACGAGCGGGCGGGCCGGCGCGGGCGGGCCGGCGCCGGGGCGCCCTCCGGGGGGCGTCCGCCGGGCCGGGGCGGTGCGGGTTCCGGGCTGGGGATCAGTGGCCGTGGGCAGGGTGGCGGTCACCGGCGGCTGTCCTCTCGGATCGCGGTGGAGGCGGAGGCGGAGGCGGAGGCGGAGGTGGAGGCGGCTTCGGACGTCGCCTCGGGCATGGCGGTGGACGTCAGGTGGGCGCCGGTGTGGCTGGTCAGCTCCCACTCGACCTGGCCGCGCTGCTCGCGCCAGACCGCGCGGATCGCCGCTCCCGCGAGCATCACCTGGTAGAACGGCCCGCCGACGACGAGCTTGACGTAGTGCACGAAGCGGACGCGCAGTCCGTACTGGCGGCCGAAGTCGTGCAGGCCCACGATCTCGAACACGAAGGTCACCATCGCCGTGACCAGGGGAAGGAAGGTGATGATCGCGACGCCGACCGGCACGTCGAGGAAGACGGCCACGGCGAAGTTGAGCGGGATGATCACACCCGAGGCGGCCTGCATGAAGGGCGTCATCAGCGTGTAGCGGGCCAGCCAGCGCTGACCGCGCCCGGGCAGCTGCTGCCAGTCCTTCTTGCGGTACACCTGAAGGAACCCCTGGTTCCAGCGGGTGCGCTGCTTGAGCAGGCTCACCAGCGAGCCGGGCGTCTCCTCCCGGGTGACCATGTCGGAGTCGTACGCGACGACCACCTTCTTGCCGACCGACGACAGCCGCACCCCGAGGTCGCAGTCCTCGGCGAGGCAGTCCTGGTCCCAGCCGCCGGCCTCGCGCAGCACCTCGGTGCGCACGAAGACGGTGTTGCCGCCGAGCGGGATGAAGCCCTTCTCGGCGTGCAGGTGCAGCCGGGAGCGGAACCAGAAGAAGTACTCCAGGCAGTTGCGCAGGCTGTACCAGCTGGAGTGGAAGTTGATGAGCTGGACCCCGCCCTGGACCACGTCGGCGCCGGTGGAGCGGAAGGCGTGGTCGACGTGGGCGAGCAGCTCGGGATGGACCTGGTCCTCGGCGTCGAAGACTCCGACGATGTCACCGCGGCAGGACGGGAGGGCGGTGTTGAGGGCCTTCGGCTTGTTCTTCTGCTCGTGGTGGTCGACGACGACCCGGACGCGGGCCGGCCGGCGGGCGGCGGCCCGTTCGGCGACGGCGGTGGTCCCGGGGTCGTCGTGGCCGACGATCACGATGATCTCGTAGTCGGTGTGGCTCGATTCCAGGAGCCGGTCGATGGTGTGCTCCAGGACCGCCTGCTCGTGGCGGGCGGGCAGCAGGAGCGAGAAGGCCAGGCGGCCCTCGCCGTCGGGACGGTCGAAGCGCGTGGAGGCCAGCACCTCCGGGGTCCGCCACGCGTGCATCTGCCACCAGAGCGTGAAGGCGGCCATCCAGAAGAGCGCCAGAGACACGACAGCAATGAACACAGATGTGTACAAAAGGTCCCCCACAGACCCGCCGCCCCCCGGCGGCGATCAGCAAACCCCCCGGGGACTCACGGCGGGCCCCCCGGCCCGCCGTCGCCCCGCTTCCCCCCTCGCACGCACCCCCCAGTGCGTCGTCCCGGTGACGTCCGGAGCTACGAGATTAGGCAGTGAACATGACACTCAGCTGCATCGAAAATAAAAAGCACGTTTCCCAACTCATGCGCCTGCAACCGGAATTGACGGCACTCCGACCCTTTCAGGGGCGAACCGTTCCCAACTGCTCCGCCAGCTCGACCGGATCTGTCGTAGGCCGCGCGCAGACGAAATGTCGACACACATACGCCGTCGGAAGGTCGTGCACGAGTGTGCGCTCGGCAAGAAGGGGGAACTCCCCGCCACCGCCGTCCGCCGTACGCGGCAGACCGGCCGCCACCACCGCGCCGGGAGCCGTCCCCAGCAAAGCGGTCCGGTGCAGCAGCGCCAGCGCCGGATCCTCCGGATGGCCGACGACCGCCACCTCCCGGGGCCCGTCCAGCAGCGCCTCGGCCACCGAGAGCCCGTGCCCGATGAACCGCGGCACGCGCGGCCCGAGCGCAGCCACCACGCCGAGGGCCCGCTCCGCCGCCGTACGGTGGGCCTGCGACCCGGTGTGCGCCGCGTACGAGAGCAACGCGCCCGCAGCGGCCGTCCACCCCGACGGGGCGGCCGTGTCCGTCGGATCCTGCGGCCGGCGGATGAGCTTCTCCGCGTCGTGCGCCGTGTCGTACAGCGACCCGTCCTCGGCCGTGAACCGGTCCAGGACCAGGTCGACGAGGAACCCGGCGAACTCCAGCCAGACGCCCTCGCCCGTCACCGACGCCAGCGCGAGGAAGCCCTCCGCCACGTCGCCGTAGTCCTCCAGCACCCCGTCGTTGGCGCCGACCCGGCCGTCCTTGCTGGTCCGCGACAGCCGGGCGCGACCGTCCATGTGCACGCGCACCAGCAGATCGGCCGCCTCGGTCGCCCGCTCCACCAGGTCGGGCCGGTCGAAGTACGCCCCGCACTCGGCGAGCGCGGCGATCGCCAGCCCGTTCCACGCGGCGACGACCTTGTCGTCCCGCCCGGGCGCGGGCCGCTCCGCCCGCGCTGCCAGCAGCCGCGCCTTGATGCCGGCGATCCGCTCCGCGTCCACCACGGGCCCGTCCTGGGGCAGCTGCAGCACGGACTTCCCGTGCTCGAAGGTCCCCTCCTCGGTCACCCCGAAGTACGCGGCGGCCGACTCCCCGTCGGCCTCCCCCAGCACCTCGCGCAACCCGTCGGGCGTCCAGGCGTAGTAGGCCCCTTCGACGTGCTCGCCGGTCGCCGGATCCTCGCTGTCGGCGTCGAGCGCGGACGCGAAGCCACCCTGTTCGGTGCGCAGCTCCCGGACCATGAAATCGGCGGTCTCCAGCGCGATGCGCCGCGCGAGATCGGAGCCGGTGGCCCGCCACAGGTGCGCGTACACGCGGCAGAGCAGCGCGTTGTCGTAGAGCATCTTCTCGAAGTGCGGAACCACCCACTCCCGGTCCACGGAGTACCGCGCGAACCCGCCGCCGAGCTGGTCGTAGATCCCGCCGCGGGCCATCGCCTCGCACGTGTCGGCCGCCATCTGCAGCGCGCCCTCGGAGCCGGTGCGGCCGTGGTGGCGCAGCAGGAACTCCAGCACCATGGACGGCGGGAACTTCGGCGCCCCGCCGAATCCGCCCCGCGGGGCGTCGTATTCGCGCGTCAGCCCGAGCAGCGCCTGCGCGAGCTCCTCGGGCCCGGGAGTCCCGGCCTTGCCGTAGTCCAACTCCCGCCCGGCCAGGTCCCGTACGATCCGCTGCGCGACCTCGGCGACCTCCTCGGGCCGCCCCACCCAGGCGGTCCGCACCCCTTCGAGCACCTGCATGAAGGAGGGCATCCCCTGCCGGGGCTCGGGCGGGAAGTACGTCCCGAAGTAGAAGGGCTCGGCGTCGGCGGTCATGAAGACCGTCATGGGCCAGCCGCCCTGCCCTGTGGCGGCCTGTACGGCCTCCATGTAGACGGCGTCGACGTCGGGGCGCTCCTCGCGGTCCACCTTGATGTTGACGAAGTGTTCGTTCATGTAGGCGGCGGTCAGTTCGTCCTCGAAGCTCTCGCCCGCGAGCACATGACACCAGTGGCAGCTCGAATAGCCGACGCTGAGGTGCACGGGCACCCCGCGCTCGCGCGCCTCCGCAAAGGCCTCGGGCGACCAGGGCCACCAGTCGACCGGGTTGTCGGCGTGCTGGAGCAGGTAGGGAGAGGTCTCGTTCGCGAGGCGGTTCGGCATGGGCCCATCCTGCCGCACGGGGACCGTTGCCCGGCTGCGGCACAACGGCCCGGACGGGGCTGCGGGCGGTGCGCGCGGGCCGGCTCCAACAGGACATGTACGTGGCCCGCCTCGTTCCGGCCGGACCGGCCCAGCAGCGGGCCCCTCCCAGCGACGCCGACGGCGTCCCACTTCAGGGTCACATCGAAGCAGCGGACCACGATCGAACCGTGTCGACTCCAGAGCGGCCGACGCGTTGACCACCCGGAACACCTTCGCGGTGCGGCGTCGGAGGCTGCTCCGGCACCCTTCTTGTGCAAATGACAGTAACTCAAGTACCGTACAAGGCATGCAAGCTGACTCATGGTCACCAACTTCCGTGTTGTTGACGGTCGATCTCGTGATCCTGACGCTGCGCGAGGGCCGCCTGTGCGTTCTCCTCGTAGAGCGGGGCGAAGATCCCTTTCGCGGCATGCTGGCCCTGCCTGGCGGATTCCTGAATCACGACGGTGAGGAGATCCTGGACGCCGCCCACCGCGAGCTGAGTGAGGAGACCGCCCTGACTTCCGGCCGAGTACATCTCGAACAGATGGCTACCTACGGGGACTCGGGGCGCGATCCTCGAGGCCGGGTCGTTTCCGTGGCCCACTTGGCGATCGCGCCGGGACTCCCAGATCCGGTTGCAGGCACGGATGCGACCGACGCCGCATGGGTTCCCGCGGAATCCGTCCTGTCCGGCGGAGTGGAACTCGCCTTCGACCATCACCGGATCGCGACGGATGGGATCGAACAGGCACGCACCAAACTCGAATTCTCGGCACTGGCCACAGCGTTCTGCAGAGAAACGTTCTCCATAGCAGAGTTGCAGCAGGTGTACGAGGCGGTTTGGGGCACCGAACTCGACACCCGCAATTTCTACCGAAAGGTCCAAGCCGCGAAGGGATTCATCGTCCCCGCCGGATCGGGCCGCAGGGACACGGGAGGACGGCCCGCGCGACTGTACAAGGCCGGACCGCAGACCGTGTTGTTCCCACCGCTGATCCGACCTGCGCCCTCCACGACAGAAGAGACGACAAGAGGGGAAGAGCAATAGATGCCGCAAGACCTGGTGGTGATTCTTACCGCCCTCAATCTCGAATATCAGGCCGTGCGCCAGAAGATGACCGGTCCACAGTTACACCGTCATGAGCGTGGGACGCGGTTCGAGGTAGGAACCGTGCAGGGCACCTCATGCCGTGTTGCGCTCGCGCTGACAAACAAGGGAAATCATTCCGCCGCCGTGATCGCTGAGCGCGCGATCCAGGAGTTCTCGCCGGTGGCCGTGCTGTTCGTCGGCGTCGCCGGCGCCCTCTGGGAAACCGCCAGGCTGGGCGACGTGGTGATGGCGACACACGTGTATGCCTACCACGGCGGGACCAGCGAGGACGACGGGCTCAAGGCCCGCCCCCGGGTATGGGAGGCTCCGCACGCCATCAGTCAGCTCGGCTCGCACCTCGCTCGTGTGAACGATTGGGCCGACGACACGCCCGGACGTGGTCAAGCCCCGCAGGTGCGCTTCGGTGCGATCGCCGCCGGCGAGGTCGTACAGAACTCGAAGATCTCGGCCGAGGCGCGGTGGATCCGGCAGCACTACAACGACGCCCTTGCGATCGAGATGGAAGCCGCCGGTGTGGCACAGGCCGGACATCTCAACGGGGCGCCGGTGGCGATTATCCGGGGAATCAGTGACCGGGCGGACGGCACGAAGCACAGCGGGACGGACCGTAGCTGGCAGCCGCGGGCCGCAGCGAACGCGGCAGCATTCGCCACACGGCTGGCCGTGGAATTAATGGGGGAACAGGAGCAGACCGCCATGTCCGGAAAAGACAGGGTCCCTTCGGCCGACCGACTCGACGAGCGCGTCAGCAACACCGCACATGGCAGCACCGTGGGCATCATGGCCGGTTCCGTCAAGGACAGCAACGTCTACATGAACACGGACCCTAAGGTGAACAGCCCGAAGGACCTGGTCGCGGAACTGGACGGCTTTCGCCTGCACCTGATGCGGCACCACGCCGAGGGCGCTCTTGACGACGACACCTGCCGGGAGGCGCTGACCGATCTGGACTCTGCCCGCCGGGCGGCACGGGACGACACTCCAGAATCTTCCAAGCGGGCGGTCATGACGCTCAAGAGGTTACGTGGCCTGATCGCAGAGTGCCCCGCGCTGGTGGCCAAGCTGGCACCCCTCGTCGTTGCCGCGGGTGGCTCGGCATGAACGGCAGCAGCAGTGGCACGCACAACGCGGCATACGACTCCACCGTCGGCTTCCAGGCCGAGACCGTGCACAACTCCACTGTCAACTTCGTCCATCCGGACGCCTCTCCCCAGGAGAAGTACCGGGTAGGTGTGCGGCTCCTGGAGGACGGCATCCCCAGCCGCGCTCGCGAAACGATCACTGATGCGATCGTCCACGGACACGACAACGCAGAGGTCCGTTTCCATTGGGTGCTCGCCATGCTCAGTACGCGCGCCTACCACGACCTCAACGCCGAAGAGATCCAGCGGATGCACCGCGCCTCCCGGCTCGTACCGAGCTACGAAGAGGGAGAGTGGAAGGACGCCCTGCGCATCACGTTCGAACTGCTGGCGATGCTCAGCACCGCGGACGGCGACACGGAGCTCGTACTGGAACGGTTGCGAGCCCTGTCGCCTCACCAGCGCGAGGCGATCCTCCGCCACCTCGACCTCGTACTCACCGGAGGGCTGAAGGACAGCCTGTGGGCGGAGAGTCGCGAGCTGGCGGAGGCAGATCGCTTCGGCAACGACCGGGTCCACCGGATCTGGGCCTATTTCGAGCCCGACCCCATCGGGCCACGAGCCCTGCCGCCCCGCCCGAGCACCGCTGCCGCCGCCCAGGCGGCCTTCCCGGTCCGAGCAGGCCTGTTCGTCATCAGCAGCACAATCCTCTGGGTCACGGCGCTGGTCGCAGATCCCGCTGAGGCGGTCATCGAGTTGCTGGTGGTGCTCGGCGCGGGTCTGGCTGCGACTCATTTCGGCCGTCAGTGGTGGTACCAGGACCGCCAACCGAACACCACAACCGAGCCCCACGTCCCGCACATGCGCGATCCCGCCCCAACCGGGGACGGGTTCACCGACCGCGTCCGTCACTCGTTCGATCACTATTTCGCCATCCGTGCGCCCCACGGATTCGCCCCGCACGAATGGCTCGGGTACACCGTCCACGTCCGCAACGCCCTCGCCGCCGAGATTGCGCTCCTTTACCGAGAGAATCGAATCGGCGTGGACCGGGTCAACTGGTTGATCCGCCACCTAGCCGAGGACGCCCGAGACCGCCACAACAGCGGCATCCTGTTCGATCAACGCCGGAACCAGACTCCGGCGATGGCGAAGGCCCTGTCCGTGGTCGCCCTCATCGCTCTCGGCATCACGGCTCTGTCCGTGTTCGGGACAGCGCTGTCGGGTATCGACGGATCGGGGGTGCTGCTGACCGTCTTGGCCGCAGTCGGTGTGGTCTGGTCCGGGCGCGAGGCTACTTCCTCATGGTTGGAGGTCCGGCGTGAAGAGCATCGACTCGTCAGGGAAACCCAGGAATACCACGAGCGGCTGACCGCACGACAGGTCGCTTACGGGAACTGGAAGTCGTTCCTGGACACCACGCGACCCAGTGAGCTGGAAATGGAGACCTGGCTCACCTGCGACAAGACACTGTTCATCGATGAAGCGCTTCGGCACTACCAGCTCACCTGGCGCGACCTGATCACCCACACCATCCTGCTGACACCCGCACGCCCCTACAAGCGGGGGCGCGCGAGGCGCGGTCCTTGGCGGTACTCGCGCTACAGCTTCCGCCTGTTCCTGGTCACCCAGGATGGCGTTCGCGAAATCAGCTCGGAAATCGATTTCACTGACGCGAAGCGCGGAAACGAGCAGCGCAGCAACTACCGGTTCGAGGCGTTGTCCTCCGTGCAAGTAACAGAAAACTCCCACACCGGCTACGATCTGGAACTCATCCTCACCAACGGGCCGGCCAGGAACATTCGCGTCAAGGACGCCGATGCTCATCAACTGGCGCCGGATGAAAGTTCCCAGGAAATCGCTGAGATCAACCTCAGCGCGGCTGGTTTCATTCATACCTTCCGCCTCCTGGAAGGAATCGCGGCGGACGGAAAGGGTTGGATCGAGCGAAACAACCCCAACAACCTGCCGTCCTTCCATACTGCCGATTGAGTGCTCCGGGCCTCCGGGGGCGGGCAGGGGTCGGAGTGCCGGAGCCCTGCCCGCCCACTCGTCAGCCCAGCCTCGACCCGAGCTTAGGAATTGGCCGTGGCCACCACAGACGACGTCACCGAGAGCACACTCCTGCTGGCCGAGTACGACTGCATCAAGGAGGAGCAGAAGACCCGGATAGGCTTCCGTGACAACCTGCTCTACTTCACACTCGCCGCAGCCACCGCGGCCGTGGCGATCACCGTCCAGAGCGGGCAACCTCAACTGCTGCTCGCCGTCCCCGTGATCTGCCTGGTTCTGGGCTGGACCTACCTCGTCAACGACGAGAAGATCTCGTCGATCGGCTGCTACATCCGCGACCAGCTGGGACCGCGGCTGGGCGAGCTCACCGCCGCCCACGGCACGGTGTTCGGCTGGGAGATCTACCATCGCGACGATGCGAGCCGCACCACGCGCAAGCGACTCCAGACAGCTGTGGATCTGTTGACGTACCTGGCCCTGCCGATGCTCTGCTTGACCGCGTTCTGGTGCTCTCCCGCCGCCCAGACCCTACTTGTCATCGTCTCCCTCGCGCAGACGCTTGCTCTGGCCGTACTGGGCTGGCAGTTCCTGCGCTATGCGGAGCGGTAGCTGGGCCCGACGAGGCGCGGGCTCACCGCAGTAGCAGGGTCAGGTCGGCGGTCCAGTGGTCGCGGGTGGTGGTCCAGGTGGCGGCGCAGTGCGCGCGGGCGGGTGTCGCGAGGTCCGGGTGGCGGGCGGGGGCCGCGCCGTAGGCCGCGCAGCGGTGGGATTCCGCGCGGGCCTGGTCCGGGGCGTGTTCGTCGTCCGGATCCGGGATCGGGTCGGCGGCAGCCGCGAGGTCGTAGGCGCGGGCGGCGGTCAGCAGGGTGCGGTCGCCTTCCGGGGTGCGCAGGAGCATCAGCTGGGCGAAGCGGTCGGCCGCGTCCTCCTCGGCGCGGCCCTGGTCGCGGACCGGGAGGTCGAGGGCGTCGATGAGGGCGTGGCCCGCCTCGTGGTGGAGGGTTTCACGGACGACCTCGGCGAGGGGTTCGTCCGCCGGCCGGCGGCCGGCGCCCTCGAAGAGTTTCCGGTCCTCCGCCAGGTCGTCGTAGCAGAGCTCGATCCGGCGGGTCCCGGGGTCGTAGCCACTGCCTTCGCCCGCGCAGGAGCGGGCGACGACCGTGATCCGGTGGGGGACGTCGAGGTAGGCGTTGAGGTCGGCGGTGACGAGCTCGACGAGCCGGCGCTGCTTCAGGAAGCCGGCGCTGTCGTGGTCGGCCGCGGCCGGCTCCTCGTAACGCGGTACGAATCCCCGGGCCGGCCCGGGTGCCTCACATCCGGCCACCACCGCCAGCAGTGCCGTCGCGCACAGGGCCGTGATCGGCGTCCCGTGTGACCTGCGCTTCGTCATATCCCCGCCCGTTCAAACATGTTGGTGTCTTCCGACCCGACTGTAGGAGGAAGTGAGCAGTTCCCTCTGAACTAGCTCAGATTCACTCGCACTTGGCCGGGTCCCGCAGGACACTTGGGGCACGTTGCCGGAGCTCTCTGAGGGGGATGCCGATGCGGGACAGCCATCGCGGTGAGGCCGAGCGGCTGTTGGAGCGGGCCGTGGACGGGGCGGCGGGTGCCGGTGTCGACCGGGCGGCGCTGCTGGCGCGGGGCCGGGAGGCGCTGGACGCGCTCGCCGCGAGTGCGGCGCCCGAGTACGAGGCGTACGTGCGGGCTCTGGACGAGGCGGCGGCCGGGGAGCAGTCGCTCGGCGAGTCCTTCCGGCGGGGGAACACTTCCACGGCTCTGCTGGTGACGGCGGTGGCGGCGGCCACGGCCGTGGGCGCGGACCTGTCGCTGGGTGTCGCGGCCGGTACGGCACTGACGGCGGGGGCCGTGGTGGGGATCGCGGGGGCGGTGGCGACGGTGGCGAAGGTGACCGCGCTGCACCTGCCGGCCGCGAACCGGCGGGCCGGCGAGCTGGGCCGGCCGGGCGGCCCCGAACAGTTGAAGCTGCAGTGGCTGTCGGCGCTGGAGGTGCGCGGGGTACGCCCGTTCCTGGAGCAGCAGCGTGCGGTGGCCGCGGCGGCGCGTGCCGCGCGGCCCGTCGCGCGGCCGGCGCCGCGGCCCGCTCCGCAGTTGCGCGGTACGGACCGCAGCGCGGAGGCGCGGCGGCGCAGTGCCCTGGAGCATTCCTTCGGGCAGTTGCCGGCGCCGGCCGAGGTGTTCGCGGGGCGGCGGTCCGAGCTGACGCGGATCGCGCAGTGGGTGCAGGCGGCCCGGGCGAGTACGGAGACCCGGCCGGTGGTGGTGGTGCTGCACGGGGAGCCGGGCGTGGGGCGTACGACGCTGGCACTGCGGGCTGCGCACGCGCTGCGGGACCAGTTCCGGGGCGCGTGCGTGGTGGACCTGCGGGGCGGTTCGGCCGGGAAGGCGTCAGGGGAGGCGCCGCTGGCGACGCGTGAGGCGCTGCTGCACCTGATGAACCGGTTGGGGGCGCCCCGCGAGCAGTTGCTGTTCCGTGAGGGAGCGTCGGCGGAGCAGCAGGTGCGTCGCCTCGGTGAGCTGTACCACCAGCACCTGCGCGGGTTGCCCGTGACGGTGCTGCTGGACGATGCGGTGGACGCGGCGCAGGTGCACCTGCTGGTGCCGGAGCGTTCCGAGAGCCTGGTGCTGGTGACGGCGCGGGAGCCGTTGGAGCTGTCGGCCGATCTGGCGGCGTGGGTGTACCAGCTGCCGGTGGAGCGGTTGGCTCCGCAGGAGGCGGCGGAGCTGCTCCCTGCGCCGGGGGCGGGTGTGGCGGAGGAGGACGTGGCCGCGGTGGTGGAGCTGAGCGGTGGGCTCCCGCTCGCGCTGCGGATGCTGGCTCCGCTGGCGGGTGAGGGCCGGGCCCTGGTGGGCGGCGCTGCGGTGGCGGCGCATCCGGTGGAGGCGGCGCTGCGCGCGGCCGACGCCCGGCTGGCGGGGCCGGCCCGGCAACTGCTGCGACGGTTGCCGCTGGCCGGGCGGGCGTCGCTGGGCGGTGCGGCGGCGGCCGCGCTGGCCGACGTACCGGAGGCGGCGGCGCTGCGCACGCTGGAGGAGCTGTGGGAGGCGGGACTGATCGAGCGGGTGCGCGGCCAGCGCTTCCGGATGCACGACGCGGTGCGTTCGTACGCGGCGGCGCGGTCGGCCGCTGACCGGGACGTGCACGTGGACGGGGGTGGGGACGGGGAGGCGGCCCGGGACGAGGATGACCGGGCGCAGGCCGCGGCGGCGCACGAGCGGCTGATCCGTAACTACGCGCAGCTCGCGGACTCGGTGATCCGGATGGTCGACGGGAAGATGTCGACGCGGGCGGGCCAGTTCGGGGGGCACGGTTTCACCTCGCTGGATGCGGCGTTGCGCTGGCTGGACGACGAGTCGAGCTTCATCACGGCGGCGCTGCGGCATTCGGAGGGGGTGGACCAGCAGGCGGTGCTCGAT
The DNA here is from genome assembly GCF_014650695.1 of Streptomyces avidinii. Taxonomy (GTDB): domain Bacteria; phylum Actinomycetota; class Actinomycetes; order Streptomycetales; family Streptomycetaceae; genus Streptomyces; species Streptomyces avidinii. The sequence continues at coordinate 28,830 of NZ_BMVL01000007.1, forward strand.
CTGCTGGGTGCCCTGTGCGACTTCTGCCTGCTGCGCGGGGACCTGTACCGGCTGGGTGAGATCGACGAGCTGACGCAGGCGGTGGCAGCGGGCCAGAAGGGGCTGCCGGGGCAGCAGGGTCGGCTGGTGCGTTCGGTGCAGTGGCGTACGGGTATCGCGGCGCGCCAGCTGGGCGAGCTGGACAAGGCCCGCACCACGCTGGCCTCGGTGGTCGACCAGTACATGGAGGCCGATCAGGAGGCGGGGGCGGCGATGGCCCTGGTCTCGCTCGGCATCACCCTGCACCACCAGGGCAATCTTCCGGAGGCGGCGGTCCGGATCCGGGAGGCTCTGGTGCTGCAGGAGCCGGCGGAGCTGGCGGGTGACCGGGCGTGGGGTCTGCACGCCCTGGCGGCGGTGGAGCGGGACCGGGCGCACCTGGCGGAGGCGGCGCGGCTGCTGGAGACCTCGCTGGCGCTGCACCGGGAGAGCGAGAGCGTGCACGGGGAGGCGTGGGCGCATTTCCAGCTGGGTCAGGTGCACCTGCGGTTCGGGGACGTGGAGCCGGCGGAGGCGGAGCTGCGGCTGGCGCTGGAGCTGTACGGGCGCACCCGCGACGACCGCGGTGAGGCCTGGGCGCTGACGCAGCTGGGCCGGGCCCGGGTGGTGGACGGGGATCCGGGGCCGGCGGTGGACGGGCTGCGGGAGGCGCTGGCCCGGCACCGGGAGGCGGAGGACGCGCGCGGCGAGGCCTGGACGCAGTACTACCTCGGGCAGGCGCTGGAGGAGGGCGGCGGGCGCGACGAGGCGGTTCGGGAGCTGGAGCGGGCCCGGACGATGTTCTCGCGGATGCGGGACGTGTACGGGCTGGCGTACGCCCGCCACCATTCGGGCCGTGTGACGCGGGACCAGCGGGCGGCGCAGACGGGGAACCTGCGGAACTCCGGCTTCGCCCGGCAGCTGCTGGTGGACGCGCGGGCGGATTTCCGGCGGATCGGGCTGGCCCACGGCGAGGCGTGGACCTGCCTGGAGCTGGCGGTGATCGACGCGGGCAACGGGCGGCTGTCGCAGGCGCTGGGTCTGTGCGAGGAGGCCGTGCGGCTGTTCATCTCGTACGGGGACCGGCGCGGGGAGGACTGGGCGCGGTTCCTGCGGTGCACGATGCTGCCGTACGCGGTACCGGCGGCGCCGGAGGAGGCCCGGGCGGAGCTGGGGCGGCTGGCGGAGGCGCCGCATCCGGCGCGGGACGGCCGGCTGGAGGACTGCCTGGAGACGTACGGGGTGATCCTCGGCCGCGGCGTGGATCCGGCGGAGGGCTGGCAGGCGTGGCGGCTCGGGCTGGTTCCGAACCTGCATGCGCGGGAGGTGATGGGGGTCCCGCGGGCCTGACCAGGCGGAACGCCGCCCGACACGGGCGCCTGGCGGGGACGCGCGGCGGGGACGCGCGGCGCGGGCGCATGGCCGGGACGCGGCGGGGCGCGGGAGCGCGGCGGGACGCGGCGCCCGTCGCCGGGTGCGTCACGCGGTCCGGGCCGGCCGTCCGGCGGTGCGCACGTCTTCCACCCGCGCGCCCGCACGCCGCGCAGCTGCGGAGGCGGGCTCGAAGTCGCGCGGGTGGGCGGTGACGCGGTGATCATGCCGTGCGGAAATGGCCGCCCCACCGGGTTTCCCGGCCGGGCGGCGCACGCACGCGGCGGTCTTCGGCCCTACGGGGCCCGGGTGCCGTCCGCGCCGGGGGCGGCCGGCGCGGCGGGCTCCGGGGCCTCCTGGAAGTCCACCCGGCCCATGTGCCGGTTCATCGACTTCATCAGGGCCCACACGCCGATGGCGAGGGCCGCGAACACGACGAAGCCGAGGAGGCCGGGCGTCACCTTGTTCTTGTCGAAGGTGTCACCCGCCAGCGGGAGGAGCTGGGTCAGTGCTGCCTGCGTAGCGCTCATAGCTACGCATTCTCCCGGATGCCCGCGAAGAGGTCGGACTCGGGGAGGGAAGTGTCGACGAGCGACTTCGCCAGCTCGTACTCCTCGGTGGGCCAGACCTCCTTCTGGATGTCCATCGGGACGCGGAACCAGCCGCCGTCCGGGTCGATCTGCGTGGCGTGCGCGATGAGCGCCTTGTCACGGATCTCGAAGAAGTCGGCGCAGGGCACGTGGGTGGTCAGGGTCCGCTCCTTGCGCTCGAACTCCTTCCACCGCTCCAGCCACTCCCCGTAGGGGGACTCCAGGCCGCGCGCGAGCAGCGCCTCGTGGAGGGCGATGGTGCGCGGCTTGTTGAAGCCCTGGTTGTAGTAGAGCTTCTGCGGCTGGTAGGCCGGGCCGTATTCGCTCTCCGGGTACTTCTCGGTGTCGGCCGCGCCCTCGAAGGCCGCCACGGAGATCTTGTGGGTCATGATGTGGTCGGGGTGCGGGTAGCCCCCGTTCTCGTCGTAGGTGGTGACGACCTGCGGCTTGAAGGCGCGGATCTTCTTCACCAGCTCGCCGGCGGCCTCGTCGACGTCCGCGAGCGCGAAGCAGCCCTCGGGCAGCGGGGGCAGCGGGTCGCCCTCGGGGAGGCCGGAGTCGACGTAGCCGAGCCATTCCTGCTCGATGCCGAGGATGTCGCGTGCCTCGTCCATCTCCCTGGCGCGGACCTCGTGGATGTTCTCCTCGATGTACTTGTCGCCCTGGAGCTTGGGGTTCAGGATCGAGCCGCGCTCGCCACCGGTGCAGGTGACGACCAGCACGGGGATCCCCTCGGACACGTACTTGGCCATGGTGGCCGCGCCCTTGCTCGACTCGTCGTCGGGGTGGGCGTGGACGGCCATCAGTCGAAGCTGCTCGGTCAAAACAGGATCCTCTGCGATTCGGCGCGACACTCAGCTCCTATAGTGACCGAACTGGGGGGCGGAAAATTCCAGGGGTGACCAAGCCGTCCCCGGCGAGAGGAACGATCATGAGCGCGGTGCGCGAGGGACTGACCGAGGGCCGGTACGGCCGGTCGGCGGACGAGCGTACGGACCGGAAGCTCAAGATCATCGGATCGGTGCTGGGTGTCGCGCTACTGGGTGTGATCGGCTGGATCGGCTGGGACTACATCGCGGGCCAGAGCGTGAGCGCCGAGGTGATCAAATTCCAGGTGATTTCGGACACCGAGGTGAAGGTGCACCTGGAGGTCCGCAAGGACTCCTCGGTCACCGGGGTCTGCTCCCTGAGTTCCCAGGACGAGGGGCACGGCGAGGTGGGCCGCGCGGACTTCACCTTCGCCAAGCCCGTGTCGCGGGTGGACGAGGTCGTCACCCTGAAGACCACCACGCGGGCCACCATGGTCGAGCTGGTCGGCTGCCAGCCGGCGGCTTCCGCCCACTGAGGCGCGAAGAGGATTGAAGACGCGCCCCACGAGGCAATGAGCCTCTGGGGTCCTCCCCCTTTTCTTCCCGAATTGTTAGGCTCGTGGTTTCGTCCGCCGCTGGCGGCCAGTAGTCCCCTGTACCGACGAGGAGCACCCGTGACCCAGACGAGCGAAAGCGTCACCTGGCTGACCCAGGCGGCGTACGACCAGCTGAAGGCGGAGCTGGACTACCTCTCTGGTCCCGCCCGCACGGAGATCGCCACGAAGATCGCAGCAGCCCGCGAGGAGGGCGACCTGCGTGAGAACGGTGGCTACCACGCGGCCAAGGAGGAGCAGGGCAAGCAGGAGCTCCGGGTCCGCCAGCTCACGCAGCTCCTGGAGAACGCCAAGGTCGGCACCGCGCCGGCGTCCGACGGCGTGGTGGCCCCGGGCACGCTCGTAAAGATCGCCTTCGACGGCGACGAGGACGACACCATGGAGTTCCTGCTGGCCTCGCGCGAGTACGCGTCCTCGGACTTCGAGACGTACTCCCCCCAGTCCCCGCTGGGCAGCGGTGTGATGGGCAAGGCGATCGGCGAGGACGCCGAATACGAGCTGCCGAACGGCAAGAAGGCCTCGGTCAAGATCCTGGACGTCAAGCCCTTTACCGGCTGATCACCCTCGGTCACCGAATCCTGCCCGACCCGCACGCCGGATGCCCGGCCGGTCTCCACCGGCCGGGCATCTGCGTTCCGCCTCCGCCGTCCTCTCAGCCGTCCGCGCCGCGGTACTTGCGGACCGCGAGGGTGCGGAAGACCAGGACGATCAGGACGATCAGATCAGCGAGGCCCAGACCGGGTGGACCATCGGCCAGGCGTCGGACTGCGAGACGCCCGGGCTACGACGCCGCGGTCGTTCAGTCCGCGGACGAGATCGACCTCTTCTCGATGCTCGCCTTCCCGGCCATGTACCAGACGGAGTACGCCGACAACGCGGTCTCGTTCACCGTCAACTTCCCCGAGTGTAAGTACACGGTCGAAACCGCGGCCAAGATGATCGAGAGCTGGCTGCCGGAGCTGAAGGGCACGACCCTGATGCCTGACGGCACGCGAGCCCAGGCCCCGTACGAGCGGATCACCGAGGAAGAGTTCGACTCCTACGAACTGACGTCCGTCCAGGACGGCACGGACGAGGATTGCGCGACCGGCGCCTGCCCGGTCCGGTGACGGCATGACCAAGACCCCCTGGCCTGATGGCTGGGGGGTCTTTTTGTCGTTGGGTCAACGCTCGATCTCGTCCATGAGCATCCGCAGGGTCAGGCTGTGCTTCTCGGGCGGGAGCGCATCCAGGGCCCTCCGCGCAAATGCAGCGCCGCCGGCACGGTCCCCGGCTCGGGCGAGCATCAGCCCCTTGTGCATCTCCAGGTGTGTGGCGAATCTCGGCAGGCTCTCGGGCAGTTCTCGCGCTGCTTGGTCCTGCGCAGCCACTGCCGCCTTCTCGTCACCCAGGCGGGCGAGAAGGAGAGAACGGAAGACGTTCAATCGCCAGTACGGAACTGCGTAGTCGCTGGTCTGCTCGTGCGATCCGGCCTTGTCGAAGATCAGGCGTCCCTTCGTGTCGAGGTCCAGGGCTGTGGCCCTGTCACCCCGGATGGCTGCCGCGTGGGCCTTGCCGTAGACGGCATTCAGCAGCCCCAGAGACGGCCGATCAGAGATCTCAAGGGCCTGATCCGCCAGGACATCGGCAACGCCCAGCGAGGCCCCCTCGTAGCCCAGCGCGATTGCTGCGCGACCGCGCACCCACACCTGCGCCGAGGCGTCATCCGACCTGTCGGCCGCCCGCGCAGCCATCAGGTACCAATGCACTGCCTTCGCGCCATCCGAGCCCGGAAACGTTTTGGCATACAAGGTCATCAATCGCGACGCGACCGACCAGAGTCGCGGGTCGTCGAGCTGTTGCTGCACGACGACCAGCTCGCCGGACACGCGGCGTTGAATGTCGGCCGCGCCCATGGACATGTACTCGGTCCCGTAAGTGCCCAGCTTGGCCTCCCACTCGTCCGCAGCCGGCCCGCCCTTGAGGCGCGCGGCGAAGCCCTTGGAGAGGAGGTCGGAGGCGACCGTGGGAGCAATGGCCGCCCCCACGATGTCCGTCATAAAAGCGCGTCGTTCCACTTCACCTTCTAGGACTGCGAGGGGTACGTCCAAGACTGCGGAGAGAGCGGTCAGGTAGAAGGGGCCCGGCGTGATCTTGCCGCGCTCCCAATTGCTCACGTACTCGCGGGACAGCGTCGTCCCGTACACCTCGTTGATCTTCTTCGCCAACTGGCCCTGTGACATGGATTGGGCCGTGCGCAGGCTCTTGATCAGTTCCCCAAGGTCCATACGCCCACCTTGCCACTCGCCGGCGCCCCTCATGGTGCCTTCCAACCGGCTGAAAGTCGCCAACAGTAGGCACCTGGGCTGCACTTCACACTACGCATCACACTGGGCCGACACGTTCCGTAGCGGGACGATCGCACTCACCGAACGGAAACGGCGGCGAGGGGCAAATCATGGAAGCCACACGTAACGAGTTCGCGCAGCAGGGAATGCCCGGCGGCGGCGTAGGCGCCCCCGTGATGGTCTCTCTGCCCCGCCCCAGCCCCGAGGCCCCGAACGATGATCCTCGGCAACGGGGCCGTCTGCGTGGCCGAACGCACCATTCGCGTCTACCGGCCTTACCAGCGCACCCCGGCCCAAAGCAGGCCGCCCACAGACTCCGCCCCTGCCAGGACACCCTCCTACCCGGTCGCGGCACGGCCAAGGGACTCGGCAGGGGCGGGAAGGACACCTGTCCCACAGGGCAGGCAGCAGTACCGACATGCGGCATTGAACCTACTCAGGGGAGCATCGACCATGGAGTTCTACCTCTCGTTCGCCGACGGCGGCCAGCACGGCGGCGGCACCGGCTCCGGCCAGGGCGGCAGCCAGCAGGACGACAGCGACAGCGGCGCCAAGCACGGCGGGGGCGGCTCCGACGAGGGCGGCAACACCAGCGACGGCTCCGGCCCGGCCAAGTAAGCAGGCACAGTGACCATTCGCGCAGAGGAGGCGGGCCTGAACGGGCTCGCCTCCGCGCTCGTTGAGACGGGCGCCCTGACATCCGACTGGCTGCCGACCTTCAAGGCGGTACCCCGAGAGTCGTTCGTACCTGCCCGGGTGTGGCCCGGCATCGCGGACGGCACCCGCCAGACCGAGCTCGTGGACCGCGAGAAGGACCCCGAAGCGTGGTTCAAGTGCGTGTACTCGGACATCCCCCTGACGACTCAGTGGGACGACGGCAAGCACGTGGGCGACGGCCTCGGCACCACCCCCACCAGCTCCAACTCGATGCCTCGCATGGTCTTCTCGATGCTCGCCGACCTCGACGTCCGCGAGGGCCACCGCACCCTTGAGATCGGCACTGGCACAGGCTGGAACGCTGGGCTGCTCGCACATCGCCTCGGCGGTGAGAACGTCGTGAGCATCGAGTACGACGAAGCGGTGGCCAAGGGCGCGGGAGAGAACCTGCGCCGCGCCGGCCTCAGTCCCCTCGTCATCGTCGGGGACGGCAGGCTCGGGTACAGCGGCGGTGCGCCGTACGACCGGGTGATCGCTACCTGCTCCATCGGTGAGGTGCCACAGACGTGGATCGAGCAGACGGTACCTGGTGGCGTGATTGTCGCCCCCTGGGGCACTGACTACGGCGGCGAGCACGTCGTCCGTCTGACCGTCGGCGAGGGCGGGACCGCGAGCGGCCCCTTCACCCGCTCCTCCGCGTTCATGCGCCTCAGGCAGCAGCGCACGGCGCGCCCACCGTTTGACGCCTACCTCAAGGGCCAGGAGTGGCCTGCGGACGGCAGGCGGAGCTCCAGCGCCCTCTCCCCCACTGAGATCGGTGGTTGGGTGGAGCAGTTCGTGATCGGGCTCATGGTTCCCGGGGCGTTCTGGCGTGCCGAGCGGTATGAGGGCGGCGCCTACACGCTCTGGACGTACAGCACGGACACGCAGTCATGGGCCTCCGTCGACTACGTCCCGGGGGCCGACGAGTACGAGGTGGTCCAGTCCGGTCCCCGCGATCTCTGGGAAGAGACCGAGGTGGCGTTTCAGTGGTGGTTCAGCCATGGCCGACCGGGGTTCGACCACTTCGGTCTCACCGTAGGGCCTGACACCCAGAGGGCATGGCTCGACACCCCGGAGAACGTCCTCCCGGGCCACTGAGGCCTGGAGCCAGCGTCAGCGGGCATGAAGAAGCCCCCACCTTCGGGTGGGGGCTCCATCGGAAGTCAGGGCATCAACCATCTGCGCGGCGGTACTTCCGTACCGACAGCGTCCGGAAGACCACGACGATCAGAACCGACCAGAGGATCGAGGCCCAGACCGGGTGCTGCATCGGCCAGGCCTCGGACGTCGAGACACCCGGGTTGCCGAACAGGACGCGGCACGCCTGCACGGTCGCGCTGAACGGGTTCCATTCGGCGATGGGCTGGAGCCAGGACGCCATCTGGGCGGAGTCCACGAACGCGATCGAGATGAAGGTGACCGGGAAGAGCCAGATCAGGCCGCCCGAGGTCGCCGCCTCCGGCGTGCGGACCGAGAGGCCGATCAGGGCACCGATCCAGGAGAAGGCGTAGCCGAGGAGGAGCAGCAGGCCGAAGGCCCCCAGCGCCTTCGGGACGCCTTCGTGGATGCGCCAGCCGACGAGGAGGGCGACGATCGTAAGGACGACCACGGTGAGGGCGGTCTGCACCAGGTCCGCCAGCGTGCGGCCGGTCAGGACGGCGCCGCGGGCCATCGGTAGGGACCTGAAGCGGTCGATCAGGCCCTTGTGCATGTCGTCCGCGATGCCGGCGCCCGCGCCGGCCGTGGCGAAGGTGACGGTCTGGGCGAAGATGCCGGCCATCAGGAACTCGCGGTAGACGACGGGGTCCGTCGTGCCCCCGACGGTCATGGAGCCGCCGAAGACGAAGCTGAACAGCACCACGAACATGACTGGCTGGATCACGCCAAACAGGATCATCTCGGGAATTCTGGACATCCGAATCAAGTTCCTGCGGGCAATGACCAGGGAGTCGCTCAGGCCGCTCACTTCGCCGCCTCCTTCCGGGCCGCCTTGCGGCCCTTGACCTCGGGGCCGGCCGCCGCTTCGGCGCGCTCCTCCGCCCGCCGTTCGGCCGCGTGACCGGTCAGGGAGATGAACACGTCGTCGAGGGTGGGGCGGCGCAGCCCGATGTCGTCGATCTCGATGCCCCGGCCGTCCAGTTCGCGGATGACCTCGGCGAGCAGCTTGGCACCGCCCGACACGGGCACGGTCAGCTTGCGGGTGTGCTTCTCGACCGTGGTCTCGCCCTTGCCGAAGCCGGCGAGCACCTCGCGCGCGGTGGTGATGCGGTCCCGCTCGTGGACGACGACCTCCACACGCTCGCCGCCGGTGCGCGCCTTGAGCTGGTCGGAGGTGCCGCGGGCGATGACCTTGCCGTGGTCGACCACGCAGATGTCGTGCGCGAGGTGGTCGGCCTCCTCCAGGTACTGGGTGGTGAGGAGCAGGGTGGTGCCGGCGGCGACCAGTTCCTGGATGATTCCCCACAGTTGCAGGCGGTTGCGGGGGTCGAGGCCGGTGGTCGGTTCGTCCATGAACATCACGGGCGGGCTGACGACGAGGGCGGCCGCGAGGTCGAGGCGCCTGCGCATGCCGCCGGAGTACGTCTTGGCCGTGCGGTCGGCGGCGTCGCCGAGGTTGAAGCGTTCGAGGAGTTCCTCGGCCCGGACCTTCGCCGCTTTGGCCTTCATCTGGTAGAGCTGGCCGACCATCCGGAGGTTCTCACGGCCGGTCAGGTACTCGTCCACGGCCGCGAACTGGCCGGACAGGCCGATGGAGCGGCGGACTTCGTCGGGATGCCGCAGCACGTCGATGCCGGCGACGACGGCCTTGCCGCTGTCGGGCCGGAGGAGGGTGGTCAGGACGCGTACGGTCGTGGTCTTGCCCGCGCCGTTCGGGCCGAGCAGGCCCAGGACGGTGCCTTCGGGGACGTCGAGGTCCACGCCGTCCAGAGCCCGTACGTCGCCGAAGGTCTTGACCAGACCTTCGGCGTAGATAGCGCCTGGCATATGGATTCTCCCAGTGGATCAGGCCATTGGAATCAGAATATTCAAGGCATTCCTAGGCAAATCCTATGGGCGGCGGACACGTCCTGCTCGGCCGATCGGGTGCGGTCCGCGGTCAGGGGCTCGGGCTTTCTCCGGCTACTGGCTCATCACCTTGTATCCGGCGCCGTGCAGGGAACGCGCGACTTCCGCGCAGTGCTCCGGGCCCTTCGTCTCCAGGTGCAGCTCCACCTCCACCTCCGTGAGCCCCAGCCGCGGGTCCGTCCGCACATGGCTCACGTCCAACACGTTCGCATCCACCACTGACAACACCGCCAGGAGCCCGGCCAGCGCCCCGGGCCGGTCGGCCACGCGCAGTCGCAGGGACAGGTACCGGCCCGCCGCCGCCATGCCGTGGCGCAGGATCCGCTGGAGCAGCAGCGGGTCGACGTTCCCGCCGGACAGGACGGCCACCACCGGGCCGCCGCCGTACAGTTCGGGCTCGCTGAGCAGGGCCGCGACCGTGCTGCACCCTGCCGGTTCGACCACCAGCTTGGCCCGCTCCAGGCACAGCAGCAGAGCGCTGGAGAGGGCGTCCTCGGAGACCGTGCGCACGTCGTCCAGGAGCTCGCCGATGATTTTGAAGGGGACGTCGCCGGGGCGGCCGACCTTGATTCCGTCGGCCATCGTGATCGGGTCGTCGATCGAGACGGGGTGCCCGACCTTGAGCGAGGGCGGGTACGCCGCCGCGCCCGCGGCCTGCACGCCGATGATCCGGACGTCCGGGCGCAGCGCCTTCACGGCGACCGCGACCCCGGCCGCGAGCCCGCCACCGCCGATCCCGACGAGGATGGTCCGCACCTCCGGGCACTGCTCCAGGATCTCCAGGCCGACCGTGCCCTGCCCGGCGATGATGTCGCGGTGGTCGAAGGGGTGGATGAACACCGCGCCGGTGCGGTCCGCGTACTCCTGGGCGGCAGCGAGGGTCTCGTCGACGACCTGCCCGTGCATGCGCACCTCGGCGCCGTACTCCTGGGTCGCGGCCACCTTCGGCAGCGGCGCCCCGACCGGCATGAACACGGTGGAGCGGACCCCGAGGAGGGAGGAGGCCAGGGCCACGCCCTGGGCGTGGTTGCCCGCGCTGGCGGCGACGACACCGGCGGCCCGCTGCTCGGGGCGCAGGCCGGCGATGCGTACGTAGGCGCCGCGGAGCTTGAAGGAGCCGGTGCGCTGGAGGTTCTCGCACTTGAGGTGGACCGGCGAGCCGGTGAGGGCGGAGAGGTGCCGGCTGCCCTCCATCGCGGTGACCCGGGAGACGCCGGAGAGCATCTTCTGAGCCCCCCGGACGTCGTCGAGGATGACCTGCGGAACGGGCTGGGGCACGCGGTAGTTCATGCCGCCAGTCTCGCAGCCCGGGCGGGGCCCGGCTCGAGGCGGCGGAAGGGCCGCCGCGCGGACGCGGCGTGCGCGACGCGCAGCGGGCGCGAGGGGTGCGGGCCGGCGGCGCCAGGGGCGATATCTCGCCATCCGGGACGCGCGCGCAGCCGGTCCGCGAACCGGCGGTATCAGTTCTCGTACGAGGCGTACGGGCCGCCGCACGGCCGCGTACTCTGTCCCCCAACCTTGTCGGACCCACGCGAAGAGAGCCCACGGCCATGCCTTCCATCCCGGCCAATTCCGATCTGCCCACGGCGCTCGAGGCGCCCGCCGGAGCCGGTCTCCTCGACGCGCTCCAGCACCAGGTGGCGGTCTTCGCCCGCCGTGCCGAGCAGACCCGTCTGGGCGGTGTGGGCCAGGCCCGCAACTCGATGGACCGTGCCGCCTACCTGCTGCTGAACCGGCTCGACCTGGAGGGCCCGATGGGCGTCAAGGCGCTCGCCGGCGGCATGGGGATCGACTCCTCCACGGTGACCCGGCAGGTCGCGCCGCTGGTCGACAGCGGTCTGGTCAAGCGGACCTCGCACCCCGAGGACGGCCGGGCCGTGGTGCTCGCACTGTCCCCGCGGGGGCTGTCCCGGCTGGAGGAGGTCCGTTCCTCGCGGCGCGAGCTGATGGCCCGGGTGACCGAGGGCTGGAGCGAGGGCGAGCGCGAATCCTTCACCGGGCTGCTGACGCGCTTCAACCTGTCGCTGTCGGAGCTCATGGCGGCCGTGGCCGAAGCAGGTCCCGCTTCCTGAGCGGAGTCCGTCCGTCCTCTTGACCTGGGCCGCCCCGCTGCCCGCACTATGTGGACTATGCGGGTGGTTGATCAACAGGCGGGCTCCTACGCGGAGTTCGAAGCCTTCGTCGCGGGCGCGGCAGGGCGGCTCCTGCATGTCGCCGTACTGCTCACCGGCGAACCGGAATCGGCCCGCCGGCTACTGGCGGGCGCGCTGGCCCGGACGTACGCGAACTGGCGGCGGCTGCGCGCGGACGATCCGTACGACTACACCCGCCAGGAGCTGTGCGCCGCCTTCGCCCGGACCGGCTGGCGCCATCACGGCGGCGCGGGGGTGCTGGCGCGGCTGAGCCCGCCGGAGCGGCTCGTACTCGTCCTGCGGCTCTACGAAGGGGTCGCGGAGGAGGTCACGGCGGCGCAGCTGGGAATGCCGGTCGAGCGGGTACGGGTGCTGTGCAACCGGGCCGTGGCGGCGCTGCGGTCCCGGGAGGCGGCGTGAGCGGGGTTCCGGACCGGAAGGAAGCCCAGATCAGGCACCTGCTGGAGGGGCCGTACCCGGTGGTGCCGGCCGGGCTGGCGGCGGGCGCGGCGGCCCGGGGCGACCGGCTCCTGCGGCGGCGGCGGGCGCTGCGCCGGTTCGGCTGGGCGGTGCTCTTCGCTGCCGCGGTGGCCTTTGTGGTGTGGGCCTCACTGACGCGCCCCTGGGCCGCACCGCCGAGCGGCGTCTCCCCACCCCTACAGGGCTGGTAACCCTCACCGGCCACCTTCCGGGTGCGCCGGGCCACTTCAGCCTCGCCGGGCCATTCCAGCCTCGCCGGGCCACTTCAGCCTCGCCGGCGTTTGAGGCGCGG
>NZ_BMVL01000007.1:41252-67138 GCF_014650695.1 Streptomyces avidinii
CCGGCGAGGCTGGGATGGGCTGCCGAGGCTGAAGGTGGCCCGGCGCAGCCGGAAGGGCCGGGCCCCCGCCGGGGGTGGCCCGGCGGGGGTGAGGGCGTCAGCCCAGGGCCTGGGTCAGGTCCGCGAGGAGGTCGTCGGCGTTCTCGATGCCGACCGACAGGCGGATCAGGTCCGCCGGAACCTCCAGCGCCGAGCCGGCCACCGACGCGTGCGTCATGCGGCCCGGGTGCTCGATCAGGGACTCGACGCCGCCCAGGGACTCGGCCAGCGTGAAGATCTTGGTGCGGCCGCAGACCGCGACGGCCTCTTCCTCGCCGCCGGTGACCTGGAAGGAGATCATGCCGCCGAAGTTGCGCATCTGCTTGGCGGCGACCTCGTGACCCGGGTGCTCGGCCAGGCCCGGGTAGAGGACCTTGGAGACCTTCGGGTGGCGCGTGAGCATCTCGACGATCCTGCCCGCGTTCTCCGCGTGCCGGTCCATGCGCACGGCCAGGGTCTTGATGCCCCGCAGCACGACCCAGGAGTCGAACGGACCGGCGACCGCGCCCATCGCGTTCTGGTGGTAGGCCAGCTCCTCGCCCAGCGCCGCGTCGGCGGTGACCAGCGCGCCGCCGACCACGTCGGAGTGCCCGCCCATGTACTTGGTCAGCGAGTGCACGACCACGTCCGCACCCAGCGCCAGGGGCTGCTGGAGGTAGGGCGAGGCGAAGGTGTTGTCCACGACCAGCTTGGCGCCGGCGGTCCGCGCGATGTCGGCGACCACGGCGATGTCGGTGATGCCGAGCAGCGGGTTGGAGGGGGTCTCGACCCAGATGACCTTCGTCTTCGGGGTGAGGGCCGCCCGTACCGACTCGGGGTCGGAGGTGTCGGCCACCGACCACTCCACGCCCCAGCGGGAGACGACCTTCGCGAAGAGGCGGAAGGTGCCGCCGTACGCGTCGTTCGGGATGACCACGTGGTCGCCCGGGGCGAGCAGCGTACGCAACAGGCAGTCCTCGGCGGCCAGGCCGGACGCGAAGGCGAGCCCGCGACGGCCGCCCTCGAGGGCCGCGAGGTTCTCCTCCAGCGCGGTCCGGGTCGGGTTGGCGCTGCGGCTGTACTCGTAGCCGCCGCGGAGTCCTCCGACACCGTCCTGCTTGTAGGTGGAAACCTGGTAGATCGGGGGCACGACCGCGCCGGTCAGCGGGTCCGCCGTGTTGCCCGCGTGGATCGCGCGGGTCTCGAAGCTCTGGTGCTCGTGGCTGTCGTCGCTCATGGTCCGATGCTATGCCCGCCCGCGATCCGCACCCCTATTGGCCTGCTCCCCCCGCGGTCTGGTTCGCTGGAGGCATGGAGATTCTGTGGTTCGTGTTCGCGATGCTCATGATCGTGTTCATCGTCGGTCCGTACATCCGGCGCCGACGCGGCGGTATCCGCTTGGTCGCGCCGGGCAGCCCTGACGCCGCCGACCCGGCGAACTACGGATTCGACCGGCAGGAGGAGCTCGACATCCGGGTCCCCGGGCCCGACCAGGACCTGATGGACGCCCTCGACAACGTGCAGCGCACCGGACAGTGGCAGGCGGCCTCCCAGCTGCTCGCCGGGACCCCGCGGGAGGGCGAGCGGCGCTGGCAGCGCGTACAGGCCTTCGGCGGTGCGGCGGCCCTGGAGCTGGTGGCGCAGCCCGGTGTCGGCGCGCAGTGGCTGAAGGCGTGGCGGCTGGAGGCGGAGAAGGACCCGGGCGGCGCGCAGGTCCACGCGGAGCTGCTGGTGCAGCAGGCGTGGCGGCACTCGGGCGGGGTCGGCTCCGAGGACCACCGGATCATCCTGGAGGAGGCGCGGGAGGCGTGCCGCAGGGCCGCGCTGCTGGCGCCGGGGGACCCGGTCCCGTACATCACGGAGCTGGCGATCGCGCGGGGACTGGCGTACCCGGAGGCGGAGTTCGACGAGCTGTGGGCGAAGGTGATCGACCGGGCCCCGGAGCACATGGGCGCGCATCTCGCGGCGCTGCACTACTGGGGCGCGCAGTGGCACGGCTCGCGGGAGAAGGCCGACGCCTTCGCGCACGCGGCCGCGGCGCGCGCACCGCAGGGCTCGCTGCTGGCGGCCCTGCCGATGTTCGCGCTGCGTGAGAACCAGCCGGACATCGTGCTGAGCCCGAGCTTCTACCGGAGCGCGGTCGTCACGCGGGCGGTGGAGGGCGCGCTGTACGCGGTGCACACGGCGCGGCAGGACGACCCGATGGTGGCGCACGTGCGGCACCTGCTGATGATGTTCCTGGTCTGCATGGAGCGCTGGGCCGAGGCGATGGAGCAGGTGCGGCACGTGGACGGGTACGTGGGCGCGCTGCCGTGGTCGGAGGCGGACGACCCGGCCGCGGTGTACGCGGTGTACCGGGCGATGGCGGTGGCGGGGTACGAGGCGAACGGCGGGTCGCCGGCGACCCTGCCGGGGTAGCCCTCCGGGCCGGTCTGCGGTTCACGGCCCTGCGGGGCGGTGGCGCTGCGGCGCGGGTGGGCGGTCGGGCTGCGGCGTGCCGTGGTGTGGGGGTCCGGGCTGTGGGGCACCCCGGCTGCCCCGGGGGATCCACGGAGAATAAGGTTGCTGTAAGTAATCACAGGCCGCATGATGCGGCGGTGGCCGTGGCCTTCTGCCCTGCCGCCCATTCCTTTTCGTTCCCGTGGGGGGATCTGTCCATATGGGCGCATCACTGCGCGCCTTGCGCGCCCTCGTCCTGCTCGCAGGCTTCTACCTGCTCGGCGTGTTCCTGCTGGCCGCCCTCGGCGGCATCGACTACGCCGTCGTCACCACGCTGCACGGCCCGATCGTGGCCAAGCTGCTCCTCGCCTCCGTGGTCCTCACCGTCCCGATCGTGCGCGGCATGTTCATGCTGCGCACCCCCAAGGGCGAGCCCCCGGCCGGCGTCACCGTCGGCGAGGCGCAGGAGCCCGAGCTGTGGGCGGCCGTGCGCGACGTCGCGCAGCAGGTCGGCACCCGCGCCCCCGACGAGATCGTGCTGATCGACGAGGTGAACGCGGCCGTCGCCGAGGACGCGAAGCTGCTGGGTCTGCGGCCCGGCACCCGCCGCCTCTACCTCGGTCTGCCGCTGATGACGGGCCTGGACGAGATGCAGCTGCGTGCCGTGCTCGCCCACGAGATGGGCCACTACGCCAACTTCGACACCCGCCTCACCCCGCTGATCGCCCGCGGCCGTGCCCAGCTGATCCGCACCATCGGGTACTTCCACGAGCGCGCGGACAAGAAGGTCGCCAAGGAGCGCGCGAAGCAGGAGCGCAAGGACGAGAAGCGCATCGCCAAGGGCAAGAAGGCCAAGGGCGTCGATACCGCGGGCGAGGGTGCGATGTACCGCGCCATGGCCAAGGTCTACATCGCGTACGGCAACTTCTACATGCGTGCCACCCGCTCCACCTCCCGCCGGCAGGAGCTCGCCGCCGACCTCGCCTCGGTGCGGGTCGCCGGACGCGACTCCGCCGCCTCCGCACTGCGCGAGCTGAACGCCCTCGACTCGGCGCACGACTTCTACATGAGCTCGTACGCCACCCTCGGTGTCGGCGCCGGTCTGCTGCCCCGCCCCGGTGAGGTCTTCGGCGGTCTGCGCCGGCTCCTGGACGCGCGCTCGGCCGATCTCGACGAGCTGCGCCGGGAACTGTCGACGGAGCCCACCTCCCCCTACGACTCGCACCCCGCGCTCGCCGAGCGCGTGGCCCGCATCGAGGCGCTGCCCGACGACGGCCGCGCCGGGCAGGCCGCCCGTCCGGCCCTGGAACTGCTGGCCGACGCCGGGGCGTCGCTGGCCGCGCTGGAGCAGGTCGTCCTGACCCCGGAGGCGCTCGCGCTGAAGCGGGTCGACTGGGAGGACCTCGTCCACGAGTCGATGACCGCGTACGTCGGCCAGGGCGCGGAGGACATCCGCGAGACCTTCGCCGCCGAGGGTGCGGGCCCCGGGCTGGGCGCCGTGCTCGACGCGTTCGACGCCGACCCTGCCGTGCGCTGGCGCATCGCCGACCGCTTCCCGAAGTCCGAGGAGGCGCAGGCCGCCACCGGCCGTACGGCCCGCGAGTTCGGCCGCCCGGTGGTCCGGCGGGCCCTGAACCAGCTGGTCTCCGTCGAGCTGACGGCCCGCGGCGCCGCCCGCTGGCAGCTGTCCTGGTCCGACTCGGCCTCCCTGCGCTACCCGGCCGACGGCTTCGAGGACCGGCTGCGCCAGGCCCTGGACGCGGCCGTCGCGGACGCGCCCGACACCGAACCGCTGCGAAAGCTGGTGCTTGCCCCGTGATCGGCCTCTACATCCTGGGCGCCGTGCTGCTGTTCGGCGCGTTCAAGTTCCTGCGCGGCGTCTACTACATCCGCAAGGCGAAGGCCCTGGAGGCCGAGATCGGCACCCTGAACACCGGCACCGAGGCGGTGAAGGCCGAGCGGAAGGCCGAGAAGGCGGCCGCGGTCGTCGCGCTGGGCTTCGTGGCCGAGGCCGATCTCGACACCGAGAACCCGGCTCCGGTGCCGCCGGAGCGGACCGCCGTCCTGGACGCGGTCCGGTCGGGCGACTGGGAGGCGGGAGCCGCCTACGTCGAGGCGGCCGGGAAGAACTGGCAGGAGCGCATGGAGCGGGTCCGCCCGCTGGCCGAGGCGGCCGCCGAGGACGACGCGTGGCTGCTGGCCTGGCGTGCGGCGCGGCCCTCGGACCCGACGGCCGCCCTGGTCGACGCCGACACCGCGATCATGGTGGCGTGGAACGTGCGCGGGTCCCAGTCGGGCAGCCGCACCACGCAGGAGCAGTTCCGGCTCTTCCGCGAGCTGCTGGTCAAGGCGCAGGAGGTCGCGCACGAGGCCCAGCGCCTCGCCGACCCGGCGGACCCGACCCCGTACATCGTGGAGCAGCCCATCGGGCAGGGCCTGGGCTACTCGCACGAGCGGTACCGGGAGCTGTGGGCGCAGGTCGTCGGGCGCGATCCGAAGGTGCTGTGGTCGCACATCAGCGGTCTGCAGTACTGGTGCCGGAAGTGGCGCGGTTCGCACGAGCTGGCGCTCGGCTTCGCGCGGGAGTCGGCCGCCGCCGGAGCGCCCGGCGATCTGCTGTCGCTGCTGCCGCTGATCGCGTACTTCGAGCAGGAGACGGACGAGGACGACCTGGCGGCCGAGACGTTCTTCAAGGAGCCGGAGATCGTCGCCGCGGTGGACGCGGCCCTGCTGGACCTGGCGGCGGCGGGCGACGACCACCCCGGGACGGCGCGCCTCCGGCACATGCTGGCGTACCTGCTCTTCTGGCAGGACCGGGACGAGCAGGCGGTCGAGCAGTTCCGCCACATCGACGGGTACATCGGCTGTGTGCCGTGGTCCTACGCGGGCTCGCCGAAGAGCCGGTACCTGTACGCCCGTGACTGGGCGGTGGGCGTGAGCACGCCGGGTCTCTGACCCGGTGCGGCGGCGGAGGGCGGGTCGGGGAATCCCGGCCCGCCCTCCGCACGTTGTCACTCCCACAAGGAGGGAATCCATGTTCTCGTACCGCCGTACGCCCGAGCTCCCCACCCGCGAGGAGGCCCTGACGGGCCGCGCGGAGCCGCTGTTCGCCGTTCCCGACCGGCACACCGTGCTGGGCAACCCGCTGTCCGGCCCCTACCCCGCGCACCTGGAGGTCGCCGACTTCGGCCTGGGCTGCTTCTGGGGCGCCGAGCGCAAGTTCTGGCAGACCCCCGGGGTGTGGACCACGCTGGCCGGCTATCAGGGCGGCTTCACGGAGAATCCGACCTACGAGGAGGTGTGCTCGGGGCTGACCGGCCACACCGAGGTCGTCCGCGTGGTCTTCGACCCGTCGCAGGTGTCCTACGCGGCGCTGCTGAAGCTGTTCTGGGAGTCCCACGACCCCACCCAGGGCTTCCGCCAGGGCAACGACGTGGGCACCCAGTACCGCTCGGCGCTCTACACCCACTCCCCCGCCCAGCAGGCGACGGCGGAGGCCTCCCGCGCCGCCTACCAGCAGGTCCTGGCCTCCTCGGGCTACGGCCCGATCACCACGGCGGTCCTGCCGGCCGCGGAGCGCCCCTTCTGGCCGGCGGAGGCCCATCACCAGCAGTACCTGGACAAGAACCCGGGCGGCTACTGCGGCATCGGCGGCACGGGCGTCTCCTGCCCGATCGGCGTGGCCGCGGCGGAGTGATCCGCCGGCCCCGGCACCGGCCGGCCACGGTCAGCGGACCGTGACGTAGGGGCGGGCCCAGGAGGTGTGGTCGAAGGAGGAGCGGGCGTTCGCGTCCTCGACCAGCAGGTGGAGGAGGCGGACGCCGGTCACGTCGAGGTCGATCGCGGTGGGGCCGGTGGCGCCCGTCAGGGTGGCCGTGGTCAGCAGGGTCCGGCCGTCCGCGCGGACGACGGCGCGGGTGGCCCCGGCCGACGACTGGTTCGTGGAGAAGTCGATGCCGACGAGCGCCGTGAAACGGGACGCCCGGCCGCCCAGGTGGTAGACAATCTCCCAGGGGGCGTGGACGCCCAGGCCCTTGGCGTGCGTCACGCCGCCGAAGGCGATCGGGGTGCCGTCGCCGGGCCGGCTGTTTGCCGTTGGATCGGCATGAAGAACGTGTGACACCCGCCGCCGGGCGGCAGCGCCCGGTTCGGACCGCCGACTTCAGATCGTCGACGCGTCGATCACGAAGCGGTAGCGCACGTCGCTCGCCAGCACCCGCTCGTACGCCTCGTTGATCCGGTCGGCGCCGATCAGCTCGATCTCCGCGCCCAGACCGTGCTCGGCGCAGAAGTCGAGCATCTCCTGGGTCTCGGCGATCCCGCCGATCATCGACCCGGCGAGGGTCTTGCGGCCGCCGATGACCGAGAAGAGGTTGAGCGAGACCGGCTCCTCCGGGGCGCCGACGTTCACCAGCGCGCCGTCGACCTTCAGCAGGCCCAGGTACGCGTCCAGGCCGATCGGCGCCGAGACGGTGGACAGGATCAGGTCGAAGCGGCCGGCCAGCTCCTCGAAGGTGGCCTCGTCGGAGGTGGCGTGGAAGTGGGAGGCGCCCAGCTTCAGGCCGTCGTCCTTCTTGCGGAGGGTCTGCGACAGGACGGTGACCTCGGCGCCCAGCGCGTGCGCGATCTTCACGCCGATGTGGCCGAGGCCGCCGAGGCCGACGACCGCGACCTGCTTGCCGGGTCCGGCCTGCCAGTGCTTGAGCGGGGAGTAGAGGGTGATGCCGGCGCACAGCAGCGGGGCGGCCACGTCGAGGGCGAGGCCGTCGGGAATGCGGACGGTGTACTTCTCGTCGACGACGAGGTGGGTGGAGTAGCCGCCGTACGTGGGCTCGCCGCTCCGGTCGAGGGCGTTGTAGGTGCCGGTCATGCCCTCGGTGCAGTACTGCTCCTGGCCGCGCAGGCAGTACTCGCAGGTGCGGCAGGAGTCGACGAAGCAGCCGACGCCCACCCGGTCCCCGACGGAGAAGCGGGTGACGGCCGCGCCGACCTCGGTGACGACACCGGCGATCTCGTGGCCGGGGACCATCGGGTAGATGCCTTCGCCCCATCCGTCGCGCACCTGGTGGATGTCGGAGTGGCAGATGCCGGAGTACTTGATGTCGATGAGCACGTCGTGCTCGCCGACCGGACGGCGCGTGATGGTGGTGCGCTCCAGAGGGGCGTTGGCGGCGGGGGCGGCGTACGCGGCGACCTGCGTGGTCCGGGTGACGGACATGGGGGGCTCCTCGGAAAGCGGTGACGTGCTGCTGCGATGTCCCCCACGCTGCCGGTTCGTCCGGCGGGCAGCCATCCCCCTGTCCTGCCTATGACCGGCGAACCTACGCCTGACGGGGTCAGGCTCACGCCTGCCCCGGTGCACGCCGCCCGGGGATACTTGCGGGATGGACCAGCTTGATCAGCGCGCCTGCCTCGGCGAGTTCCTCCGCTCCCGCCGTGCGCGGCTGCGCCCCGAGGACGTGGGCCTGCCCGACCACGGACGCCGTCGGCGGGTGCCCGGGCTGCGGCGTGAGGAACTGGCGCAGCTGGCGGGGGTGTCCGTCGCGTACTACACGCGGCTGGAGCAGCGCGACGGGCACAACGTGTCGGTGGAGATCCTGGACGCGCTGGCGCGGGCTCTGCGCCTGGACGGGACCGAGCGGGCGCACCTGATGGACCTGGCCAGGCCGAAGGCACACCGGCGCCGCCAGAGCCGGCGCCCGCAGCAGGTGCGGCCGGAGCTGCGCACGCTGATGGACGCGATGTGCGGCGTACCGGCGTACCTCGTGGGGCACCGGCAGGACGTCATCGGCTGGAACCGGCTGGCGGCCGCGGTCTTCGGGGACTTCGGGGCGCTGCCGGCCGCCGAGCGGAACCTGGTGCGGCTGGTGTTCCTGGACCCGGCGACGGCGGAGCTGTACGGGGAATGGGAGTGCCGGGCGTGCGAAGTGGTGAGCAACCTGCGCATGTACGCCGGTCAGCACCCGGACGACGAGCGGCTGTCGGCGCTGGTCGGGGAACTGTCGGTGAAGAACGAGGAGTTCCGGCGGCTGTGGGCCGCGCACACGGTGGCGGACAAGACGCACGGGGAGAAGGTCCTGCGGCACCCGCTCGTGGGTGAGATGCGGCTGTCCTTCGAGACGTTGACGCTGCCGGACGACCCGGCGCAGTCCCTGGTGACCTTCCACGCGGTCCCCGGCTCCCCCTCGGCGGACGCCCTGCGTCTGCTGGCGGCGTGGTCGGCGCCGTCGGAGGAGGCCGAGGTGTCCGGGGTGTCCGGGGTGTCCGGGGTGTCCGGGGTGTCCGGGGTGTCCGGGGCACGGAATCCGGCGGCTAGAGGCTGAGCTGGTAGTAGCCCGCGGGGCGGGCGGGGCGGTAGCCGAGGCGCTCGTTCACCGCCCGCATCGCGGTGTTCTCGTCGGCCACCGTGGTGGCGATCAGGCGCAGGCCGGGGTACCGGTTCCGGGCCAGGTCCAGCATGTGCAGCTTGACCGCACGGCCCAGGCCGTGGCCTCGGTGGGCGGGGGCGACCACGGTGTCGTACTGGAGGGCGCGCGGGCCGGCCGGGTCGGGCAGGACCAGTTCCGTGTAGGCGGCCACCTCGCCCGCGCCGGTGACCGCGGCGACGGTGGTGATCTCGCCGCCACGGTCCAGGATCAGCTGGTGCGCCGCGTGGAGCCGCTGCGGCGTCCAGGCCTCGATCTTCTCGTCGATGTCGCCCGTGGGCGCGTCCTCCATCGCCCCGTGGGCCGTGGCCAGGGGCCCGGCCCAGTCGTCCGGCACCGGGCCGTGCCAGGCGCGCAGTTCGTATCCCGGGGCGACGGGCACCGGGGAGCCGTTCGTGGCCTGCTGCGTGACGTCCTGTTCGTACCAGGCCATGGGCAGGACGTTCTCGAACCCGAGGGACCGCGCGAAGGCCTCCCCCGGCCCGCCCAGGTCCACGAGCGTCAGGACGGAGGTCCGCCCCTGCGCGAGCAGCTCCGCCCGGACCTGCTCCCAAAGGGCCCGGCCGAGGCCGCGGCGCCGGGCGTCCGGGCGCACGGCGAGCACGTCGAGGAAGGCGGTGTGCGCGTTGGCCTCGTCCGTGAACAGCAGCAGGGCGGCCACGCCCGCTCCCCCGTCCGCGGCCCAGAGCGCGGCGCGGCCGCGTGCGGGCGTCACGCACAGCCGTCCGGCCACTTCCGAGCGTGCGGGCGGCGTCGCCTGCGGCAGGTCGACGGCCTGGGCGGCGGTGAGGACCTTGATCCAGGCGTCGATCTCGACATCGGTCGGGGGCAGCGACAGCGCACGAATGGTCATACCGGGGACCCTAGATGATCACGTGCGGGCGGGTCCGGCGGTTTTCACGACGAACGGCGGGGACCCCGTGAAAGGGTCCCCGCCGTTCGTCGTGTGCGGTCGGGAGGGGGAGGTCAGGCGGCCGAGCCGGCCTTCCACTCCGCCCAGCTCATGTTCCAGCCGTTGAGGCCGTTGTCGGGCTTGATGGTCTTGTCCGGGGAGTTGACCACGGTGACCACGTCGCCGATGAGCGAGTTGTCGAAGAACCACGCGGCGGGCTGGTTCGGGTCGCCTGCGCCCTGGGCGTCGTTCAGGCCCACACAGCCGTGGCTGGTGTTCGCGCTGCCGAAGACCGAGTCCGCACCCCAGTAGTTGCCGTGGATGAAGGTGCCGGACTGGGACAGGCGCATGGCGTGCGGGACATCCTTGATGTCGTACTCGCCCTTGCCCTCGCTGTTCTTGAAGCCCACGGTCGAGCCGTCCATCCGGGTCTCCTTGAACTTCTCGGAGATCACCATCTGGCCGTTGTACGTCGGGTTCTCCGGGGAGCCCGCCGAGATCGGGATGGTCTTGAGGACCGCGCCGTCACGGGTGACCGTCATCTTCTTGGTCTTCGTGTCGACCGTGGAGACCTGACTGCGGCCGATCTTGAAGGTGACGGTCTTGTTCTGGACGCCCTGGACACCGGGAGCGCCCTGGACGCCCTCCAGCGCCAGCTTCATCGTGACGGTGGAGTTCGCCTGCCAGTACTGCTCGGGGCGGAAGTCCAGGCGCTGCGCGCCGAACCAGTGGCCGACGACTTCCTGGCCGCTGCTGGAGGTGACCGAGATCGCGGCCTGGACAGCCTTCTGGTCCTTGATCGGCTTGTTGAAGCTGATCGAGACCGGCATGCCCACGCCGACCGTCTGGCCGTCGTCCGGTATGAACGAGCCGACGAAGCTGTTCTCCGGGGAGACGGTGGTGAAGGAGGCGTTCTCGTGCGCCTCCTTGCCGTCGGCGTCCTTGGCGGTCGCCGCGAGGGCGTACTTCGTGGAGCGCTTCAGCGCGGCGTCGGGCTTCCAGCTCTTGCCGTCGGCGGCGATCTTGCCGGCTACGGCCGTGCCCTCACTGGTCTTGAGCTCGACCAGGGTGAGGGTGCCGTCGGCCACGGCGACGTTGGCCGCGTCGTTGAGGCCGACGTTGGTGGCGCCGTCCTTGGGCGTGATGGTTATTTTGGCCTTGGACGCGTCCTTGGCCGCCGCCGCGTCGACGTCCGCCTGGGCACTGGCGGAATCGCCCTTGCCCTTCGGCTTGTCGTCGTCCCCGCCGCCGCACGCCGAGAGCACCAGTACCCCACCGAGAACGGCGGATATGGCCACCAGGGACCTTCTCCGCCGCTTACTGTCCGTCCTCACACGCCACTCCATCGTTGCCGGATACCCCGGAGGCTGACGTCCCCGGGGTTGGCCGGGCAGGGGGACGCACCCCCTGCCTGGTCCTGACAACGCGTTAACGGCGCCGGCCGGTTCCACATTCCGTTCGGATGTGGTCCACCACACGGTCAGGCGTTGTCGGGTTCCTCGTCGAAGTCCCCATCTTCCTCGTCCAGGTCCCACTCCATCGACTCGGGGTCGTATTCGACGGGCTCGCTGCTCCAGGAGGCCTGCGCGAGCTCCACCCCGGGGATGTCCGCGACCAGGTCAGTGGGGTCGACGAGGTAGGCGAGGGCCTCCGACTCGTCCTCGCGGACGGCGGACTCGGCGTGGCCGCGCTCCTCGTCCGGCATGAACTCGTCGGCCTTGATGTGAGCCAGTGCGGCTCCGGTGAGTGCTTGGACGTCCGGCACTTCCAGTACCAAATCAACCCGAAGTCGTACGTATCGTGATGTCTCAGAAGAGTTCATACGACGGAGAGTAAGCCCGGGGGAAGCCCCGACTTTCCCACGACCCGCCCCTTTCCGTAGCATCACCGCACACGGCCAATTCGCTGCTGCCACAAGGGGGATCGCACCGTGTCCGCACGCCGACCGCTGCTCACCGCTCTCGGAGCGACCACCCTCCTCGGCGCCCTGTGGTTCGTCCCCTCGGCGGGCGCCACCTCCCCGGGTGCCGCGGAGGCCCGTTCCGCCGTGCCCACGGGCGCGAACGCCCCGGGAACGGCCACGGACGCCGGGGGTCCCACCGGGGCCCGCGGGACGGTCACCGGGACGTCCGCCGGGCCGACCGCGCCGGCGCAGTCCCTGCTCGCCGACACCGGGTCCGTCGACACCACTCCCTACCTGCTGGGCGGCACGCTCTTCCTCGGGGTCGGGGCCGCCTCCGTGGCCTTCTCCGTACGCCGCTCGCACGCGCCCTGAACACGCGGCACGCGGCACAGAGCGCGAAACGCGAAGGGCCCCCCGGGATCGGATCCCGGGGCGGCCCTTCGTACTGCGTGCGCGGCTCCCTCGTCAGGCGAGCGGGCCCGTCACCGGCTCCACCGCCGCGACGAGACCGCCGCTGCGCACGAACGCGTCGGCCGCGGCCAGGTCGGGGGCGAGGAAACGATCCGGCCCGGGACCCTGCACACCGGCCGCGCGAGCGGCCGCGATCGCGGCCCGGCTGGCCGGGGCGGGGGTCAGCCCGTGGCGCAGCTCGATGGCGCGGGTGGCGGCGTACATCTCGATCGCGATGATCCGCGTCAGGTTGTCGACGGCGGTACGGAGCTTGCGCGCGGCCGACCAGCCCATCGAGACGTGGTCCTCCTGCATGGCGGAGGAGGGGATCGAGTCGGCCGAGGCCGGCACCGCGAGCCGCTTCATCTCGCTGACCAGGGCGGCCTGCGTGTACTGGGCGATCATCAGACCGGAGTCCACGCCGGCGTCGTCCGCGAGGAACGGCGGCAGGCCGTGCGAGCGGTTCTTGTCGAGCAGCCGGTCGGTGCGGCGCTCGGCGATGGAGCCGAGGTCGGCGGCCGCGATGGCGAGGAAGTCCAGCACGTACGCGACCGGAGCCCCGTGGAAGTTGCCGTTGGACTCCACGCGCCCGTCGGGCAGCACCACCGGGTTGTCGACGGCGGCGGCCAGCTCGCGGGAGGCGACCAGGGCGGCGTGCGCCATGGTGTCGCGGCCGGCGCCGGCGACCTGCGGGGCGCAGCGCACGGAGTACGCGTCCTGCACGCGGGGGGCGGTCTCCTCCTGGTAGTGGCGGACGAGCCCGGAGTCCTTCAGGACGGCGGCCATGTTCGCGGCGGAGGCACCCTGGCCCGGGTGCGGGCGGATGGCGTGCAGCTCGGGCTGCAGGACCTTCTCCGTGCCGAGCAGCGCCTCCAGGGTGAGGGCTGCGGTGATGTCGGCGGAGGTGTAGAGCCTGCCGAGGTCGGCGAGGGCCATGACCAGCATGCCGAGCATGCCGTCGGTGCCGTTGAGGAGGGCCAGGCCCTCCTTCTCGCGGAGCTCGACGGGGGTGATGCCGGCCTCGGCGAGCAGTTCCCCGGCGGGGCGGACGGTGCCGTCCGGGCCCTCGGCGTCGCCCTCGCCCATCAGCGCGAGCGCGCAGTGGGACAGCGGCGCGAGGTCGCCGGAGCAGCCCAGGGAGCCGTACTCGTGGACGACGGGGGTGATCCCGGCGTTGAGCACGTCGGCCATGGTCTGCGCGACGGAGGGGCGCACGCCGGTGTGACCGGAGGCGACGGTCTTGAGCCGCAGGAACATCAGCGCGCGGACGACCTCGCGCTCGACGCGCGGGCCCATGCCGGCGGCGTGCGAGCGGACGATGTTGCGCTGGAGCTGGGCGCGCAGCTCCGGGCTGATGTGCCGGGAGGCGAGGGCGCCGAACCCGGTGGACACCCCGTAGACGGGCTCGGGCTTGGCGGCGAGGGCGTCGACGATCTCGCGGGCCCGGGCGAGGGCGTCCTGCGCCTCGGCGGAGAGCTCGACGCGGGCGTTGCCGCGGGCTACGGCGATGACGTCCTCGGCAGTGGTCCCGGACGTCCCCACCACAACAGTGTGCATATCCATATTCAGCACCCTACGGATTGAATCGCTTCATGTCACTAGGTGAATCTGTCACGATCGCGCGGCAGCTGGACCCCTTACGGACCACCGCCCCGGGCGGCGGTCACGGGCGGCCCCGGAAGCGGCGCCGCTCCCCGGGAGCCTCCTGGGCGGCAGCGTCCGCGAGCCGGACCACCGCCGTGTCCCGGCCCGCCACGACCGGCTTCGGCGAGCGTGCCGCCTTCGCCTTGTACTGGGCGGCGTCCGCCAGCCGGAACAGCCGCCGGGAGGACTTCACCGGCCCGATCGGGTCCCCGGTGGAGGCCACCCCGCACGCCACCCCCTCGCCCAGTTCCAACTCGGCGGCCCGGGTGCACACCTCCTCGGTGACCCGCACGATCTCGTCCGCCGTCGGGCCGACCCCGACCAGGCAGAACTCGTCACCGCCGAGGCGGGCCACCAGCGACCCGGGCAGCATCGCCCCGCACAGGCTCAGGACCGACCCGAACCGCTCCAGCAGCCGATCGCCCATGGCATGGCCGAGGGTGTCGTTGACCTTCTTCAGCCCGTTCAGGTCGCAGACGACCAGGCTGACGACCACCCCGGCCCGCCGGTGCTCCTCCAGGGCCTCGTCGAGCCGCATGTCGACCGCCCGCCGGTTCGCGAGCCCGGTCAGCGGGTCGGTGAAGGCGAGCCGCCGGGCCTCCTCCAGCCGCTCGTTCTGCGCGAGACCGGCCGCGACCACCGCGGCGAGCACGGTGGCGAACTCGGCGTCGTCCTCGTCGAAGTCGGGCAGCCCCTCGTCCCGGGCGACGTACAGCTCGCCCCAGGCCCGCCCGCTGAGCACCACGGGCGCCACCACGCAGGTCCCGCGGCCGCGTCGGCGCAGGGCTGCCCCGCGCCGCCCGGGCCGGTCGCCGACGGCGCTCTCGACCCAGGCGTGCGGGCCGCCGCCGCCCACCCAGCGCTCGTGCAGGAACTCGGTGATCTCGGGGAAGTCGTGCACGGGGTACGACTCGTCCTCGGGGAACTCCTCCTCGCCGGCCCGACGCTCGCCCTCGTTCACGAGCACCCGCAGGCGCCCCCGCTCGCGCTCCCACGCGGAGATCGCGGCGAACGAGCCGTCGAGCGCCAGCCGCGCCCCGCGTGCGGCCGCCCGCACACTGTCCCGCGGCGCGCACGCCGCGGCCATCGCCTGAGCGAGTCCCACCACGGCTCGTAGCCGCCCGTCAACTCCCATCACCCCAGGCTAGGGACTTTTGTCTGATTTGGAGATAATTGGCGCGGCTTTCGGCGCCCCCAAGATCACGAGGGAGTGCCGGGGGCGGTCCGTGGCGGCCGCACCCGGGCCGCGCGCTCCGGGGTGGTGCGCTCCGGGGCCGCTACTCCCCCGGCCAGTTCGGTCGGCGCTTCTCGTTGAACGCCGCGACGCCCTCCGCCCGGTCGCCCGAGAAGGCCACCGTCCGCCAGGCCGCGTCCTCGATCTCCAGCCCGGCGGCCAGGTCCATCCCGTGCCCCAGCCGCAGCGCCCGCTTGGCCGCCCGCAGACCCACCGGGGAGTTCGCCGCCATCCGGGACGCCAGCGCCAGCGCCTCAGCCGCGTCCCGGCCGGCCGGGACCACCGAGTCCACCATCCCCAGGGACAGCGCCTCGGCCGCCTCCACCCGGCGCGCGGTGAAGATCAACTCGGCGGCCCGCGCCGCACCCACCCGGCGCGGCAGCAGCTGGGTGCCCCCGCCGCCGGGGATCACGCCCACCGACACCTCGGGCAGGCCCACCACCGCGGTCTCGTCGGCGACGATCACGTCGCAGGCCAGGGCCAGCTCGAAGCCGCCGCCCAGCGCGAACCCGTGCACGGCCGCGACCGTCGGCATCGGCAGCTCCAGCACTCCCCCGTACGCCCCCCGCGTGGTCGGCCGCTGCCGCACCAGCTCGGCGTCGGAGAGCGAGTTCCGCTCCTTGAGGTCGGCCCCGACGCAGAAGGCCCGCTCCGCCGAGGAGGAGAGCACGACCACGCGTACGGACCGGTCGGCGGCCAGCGCGGCACAGGCCGCGCCGATGTCGCGGGCCATCGCGGTCGACACCGCGTTCATCGCCTTGGGGCGGTCCAGAACCAGCTCCGCGACCCCGCCCTCGTGGCGGCGTACCGTCACGAACTCCGACTCGAACGCGGACACGGCCTCGGACGCCATAGGAACCCTCCCGGTTAACGAACGTTACCCGGGGATCTTAGGCTTCCGGCGCGTCAGCGACCAGGGCTCCACGACACCGAGACCGCGGACCGGCCGCTGCCACATCGGCTGCAGCGCGAAGCGGTAGGACGCACCCTCGTCGGGCGCCGTCTCGGCCTCCTTCTCCGACACCGGAGCGGCCCCGGTCCGGGAGAGTTCCTCGGCCATCGCGCCGTCCACCAGGACCGCGTCCTTGGGCGCTATCGACGTCAGCCGGCTGGCCAGGTTCACCGTGGTCCCGAAGACATCGCCCATCCGGGTGGTCACCGTGCCGAAGGCGATCCCGACGCGCAGCTCGGGCATCTGCGCGTCGAGCTCCATCGTCTCGATGAGCCGCAGCGCGATCTCCGCCGCGGTCGCCGCGTCGTCGGCGCAGTACAGCACCTCGTCACCGAGGGTCTTGATGAGCCGGCCGCCGTGCGCGGCCACCAGGTCCGCCGCGGTCGTCTCGAAGGACTCGACCAGCTCGCCGAGCTCCTCCTCCTCCAGCCGCCGCGTCAGGCGCGTGAAGCCCACCAGGTCGGCGAAGCCCACCGCGAGCCGCCGGTCGACCATCTCGTCGTCGTCGGCCACCTGCACCACGCGCCCGGTCGCGGCCGCCAGCTGGCGCCGCCACACGTAGACGAGGAACTCCTCCAGCTCGGGCAGCAGCAGCTCCACCAGCGGGTACGTGACCTCGGTACGGGTCATGCCCGGCTCCGGTGGCTCGGTCAGCCCCTCCAGGAACGAGTCGATCTGCCACTCCGCCAGCCGGGCCGTGGTCTGCCCGGTGGACCGGGCCACCTGCACGGCCATCGGCTCGGACAGCAGCCCGGCCTCCACCAGACCGGCGAGCCGGCGCAGGGCCAGTACGTCGGCCTCGGTGAGCGCCCGGGCCTGGCCGATGTCGGCGAAGCCCATGGCCCGCCAGAAGCGCGAGGCCAGCTCCATGGACACGCCCGCGCTGCGGGCGGCCTGGAACGGGGTGTACCGGCGCTCGGCACCGAGGATCAGCTGCTCCAGCCGGATGGCGAGCGGATCCGCCGTCGGCTGGGCCGTGTGATCGACCTCGTGGTGCGGGGTGTGCTGGTCGCGGCCGATCGGGGTACCCGGGCCGGACGCGGAGCCGCCGCCGGGGGCCGGGGACGCGCTGGACGTAGGGTCGTCGACGGTCAAGGGCCGCCTCCTGTCCATTCCGTGCGCACTGCCCTGCGAACCGGTTGATCACCACGAGCACCGGGATCGCCTAAACCATACGGCAGGTGTGCCGTAGCTCACTCCCCCTCCCCACTTCCGGCCGACCCCCGACCGGGGTGCGGGGTCCGGGGCGCGGCCCCGGCGCCCCGCCGCGCCCGCCGCCCGCGCCCGGTGCCGGACCCGCGTCAGTGCACGGAACGCAGGTGGACGACGTCGCCCGCGCCCACCGCCTCGTGCTTGCCCTCGGCCGTGCGGATCACCAGGCGGCCATCGGTGTCCACCGCTTCGGCCGTTCCGGTGAGGGTGCGCCCGCCGGGCAGCTCCGCACGGACGTGCCGCCCGAGGGTCGCGCAGCCCGCCGCATAGGTCTCCTGGAGGCCGCTGGCCGCGGGGTCGCCGCCGGCCGCGCGCCAGTTCCCGTACCACTCCTCCAGGGACCGCAGGACGGCCCGCAGCAGCGGGTCGCGGTCGGTCACGGAGGCCTTGGCCAGTGCCAGCGAGCCCGCTGCCGGTACCGGCAGCTCGTCCTCGGTCAGGCTGACGTTCAGCCCGATCCCGACGACCACCCCGTCGGCGACCCGCTCGGCGAGGATCCCGCCGGTCTTGCGCTCCTCGCCCTCGACACTGACCAGCAGGTCGTTGGGCCACTTGAGGGCGGTGTCCACGCCGGCCGCCCGGGACAGCCCGGTCGCGGTGGCCACTCCGGCCAGCAGGGTCAGCCACCCCCACTGCTCCTGCGGCACCGCGTCGCCCGGCTTGAACAGGACGGAGAAGAACAGCCCCGACCGCGCGGGCGCGACCCAGCTGCGGTCGAGCCTCCCGCGCCCGGCGCTCTGCTCCTCGGCGACGAGCACGGCCCCCTCGGGCAGCTCGGCCGCCCGCGTGGCAAGGTCGGTATTGGTGGATCCGGTACGGGCGACGACCTCCAGGGAGGTCCACAGCCCGTCCCCGGTGACGAGGGCCCGCTTGAGGGCGGCGGCGTTGAGCGGCGGCCGGTCAAGGCTCGACCAACGACCGGCGGAAGCTCCTGCTGAGGCATCTGATGGCGTCATGCAAGCCAGATTAGGTGTGTCAAACGCCGCACTGCCGAGCGCCATG
This sequence comes from Streptomyces avidinii, assembly GCF_014650695.1. Taxonomy (GTDB): domain Bacteria; phylum Actinomycetota; class Actinomycetes; order Streptomycetales; family Streptomycetaceae; genus Streptomyces; species Streptomyces avidinii. The sequence continues at coordinate 59,424 of NZ_BMVL01000007.1, forward strand.
CCCGCCGATACGCTACGCACCAGTAGCCAGCAGTAGTCAATCAATTGACCAGGCCGTTGACACCACGCAGGGAGCCGCGACCCCGATGTCACAACCGTCAGAGCCGATCGACATGCACACCACCGCGGGGAAGATCGCGGATCTGCAGCGCCGCATCGACGAAGCCACCCACGCCGGGTCCGCGCGTGCCGTGGAGAAGCAGCACGCCAAGGGCAAGCTGACGGCGCGTGAGCGGGTTGCCCTCCTGCTGGACGAGGGATCCTTCGTCGAGCTCGACGAGTTCGCCCGGCACCGGTCCACCAACTTCGGGCTGGAGAAGACCCGGCCCTACGGGGACGGCGTCGTCACCGGCTACGGCACGGTGGACGGCCGCCCGGTGGCCGTGTTCTCGCAGGACTTCACCGTCTTCGGCGGGGCCCTCGGCGAGGTCTACGGCCAGAAGATCATGAAGGTCATGGACTTCGCGCTGAAGACGGGCTGCCCGCTCGTCGGCATCAACGACTCCGGTGGCGCCCGCATCCAGGAGGGCGTCAGCGCTCTGGGCATGTACGGGGAGATCTTCCGCCGCAACGTCCACGCGTCCGGCGTGATCCCGCAGATCAGCCTCGTCGTCGGGCCCTGCGCGGGCGGTGCCGTGTACTCCCCGGCCATCACCGACTTCACGGTCATGGTCGACCAGACCTCGCACATGTTCATCACCGGCCCGGACGTCATCAAGACGGTCACCGGCGAGGACGTGGGCTTCGAGGAACTGGGCGGGGCGCGCACGCACAACAGCACGTCCGGCGTCGCGCACCACATGGCGGGCGACGAGAAGGATGCCATCGAGTACGTGAAGTCACTGCTCGCGTACCTGCCGTCGAACAACCTCTCCGAGCCGCCGGCCTTCCCGGAGGAGGCCGACACCGAGGTCTCCGACACCGACCGCGAGCTCGACGTACTGATCCCGGACAGCGCGAACCAGCCGTACGACATGCACACCGTGATCGAGCACGTGCTCGACGACGCGGAGTTCCTGGAGACGCAGTCGCTCTTCGCGCCGAACATCCTGACCGGCTTCGGCCGCGTCGAGGGCCACCCGGTGGGTGTCGTCGCCAACCAGCCGATGCAGTTCGCCGGCTGCCTGGACATCGACGCCTCCGAGAAGGCGGCGCGGTTCGTGCGGACCTGCGACGCCTTCAACATCCCGGTGCTGACGTTCGTGGACGTCCCGGGCTTCCTTCCGGGCACCGACCAGGAGTACAACGGAATCATCAGGCGCGGCGCGAAGCTGATCTACGCGTACGCCGAGGCCACCGTGCCGCTGATCACCGTCATCACCCGCAAGGCCTTCGGCGGCGCGTACGACGTCATGGGCTCCAAGCACCTCGGCGCGGACCTGAACCTGGCCTGGCCGACCGCGCAGATCGCCGTCATGGGCGCGCAGGGCGCGGTGAACATCCTGCACCGCCGCACCATCGCGGAGGCCGCTCCCGAGGAGGTGGAGGAGACCCGGGCCCGGCTCATCACCGAGTACGAGGACGCGCTGCTCAACCCGTACACGGCGGCCGAGCGCGGGTACGTCGACGCGGTGACCATGCCGTCCGAGACCCGGGCGCACGTGGTGAAGGGACTGCGGCAGCTGCGCACCAAGCGGGAGTCCCTGCCGCCGAAGAAGCACGGCAACATCCCGCTCTAGCCTCCAGGAGGACTCTGTGGTGATCAAGGTCGTCAAGGGCAACCCGACCCCGGAGGAACTGGCCGCCGCACTGGCGGTGGTCCAGGCGCGCGCGGCGGCGCTGGCCATGGCGCCGTCGCTCGCACCGCCGGTCGCGGACGAGTGGTCGACGCCGGCCCGTGTGGCCCGGCGGCGGGTGCCGCACCCGGGCCCGCGGGCCTGGGGGCGTACGTACTGGCCCGCGTAGCCGAATTGATGTGAACGGGCGGTGGCGCCTGAGTACGGGTACTCAGGCGCCACACCCCTGTCCGGGGTCAGGATCGGGGCATGCTCTGGTCCGACCCGAAGAACGAGCCGCCCAAGGACATGCGCGACGCGCAGGCGATGATCCGGCGGCTGAGCCTGGTGCTCGCCGTCGCCATGCTCGTGGTGGTCTACGTCCTGGGCGTGGGCCACTTCTAGGGCCGTCGGCCACCTCGTCGGCCGCCCGTGGGCGCCCGTGGCCGCCCGTGGCCACGCTGTGGGCCGCCCCCGGGCCCGCCCCTACGATGGCCCCCATGACTGCCACACCTGAGCCCGCGACCGGGCGCAAGCTCGTCCTCGCCTCCGCCTCCCCCGCCCGGCTGAACCTGCTGCGGCAGGCCGGGCTCGCCCCGCACGTGATCGTCAGCGGTTTCGACGAGGACACCCTGAACCACGACGAGCCGGCCGCCCTGGCGCTGGCCCTGGCCGAGGCGAAGGCGGCCGTCGTGGCGGGCCTGGACGAGGCCGCCGGCGCCCTGGTGATCGGCTGCGACTCGGTGCTGGAGCTGGACGGCGAGGCGCTGGGCAAGCCGGCGGACGCCGACGAGGCCACCGCGCGCTGGAAGTCGATGCGCGGCCGGGCCGGCGTACTGCGCACCGGGCACTGCGTGATCGACACCGTGGACGGCCGTCAGGTCTCGGCGACGGCGTCCACGACGGTGCGCTTCGGCGAGCCGACGGACGCGGAGGTGGCGGCGTACGTGGCGAGCGGGGAACCCCTGCACGTGGCGGGGGCGTTCACCCTGGACGGCCTGTCGGCGCCGTTCATCGACGGCATCGACGGGGATCACGGCAACGTCATCGGGCTCTCGCTGCCGCTGCTGCGCTCCCTGCTGGGCGAGCTGGACGTGTCCATCACGGACTTGTGGGCTTGAGCTCCCCGATCGGCGGCGCGGGCGGCGGCGGGGTGTCTGCGCCCCGGTCGCCCTCGGCGCCGCCGGGCCGGGCCGCGTAGAGGGTCAGGGTCAGTACGAGAAGGCACAGGATCAGCATCATCGTCGCGAAGGCGGCCCAGCCGACCAGGGCGACGGAGAGGATGCCGAGCACGCCGTGGGCGACGGCGCCGCTGATCAGCACGATGCGGCCGAAGCGGTTCGGTGAGCGGTCGCGGATCGCGGCGACGGCGACCAGCACGGCGCACAGGACGAGGAAGGCGCCCATGCCCGCCCCCATCGCGTAGGTCGCCTTGGACATGACATTCGGATCGCTGCCCGCGATGGACATGGACTGGTTCGCCGTGGTCCGGCCCAGCACGATGTGGACGAGCACGAGTACCGCCGCTTCCACGACGAGCACGATCGCGGCCAGTCCGGCCACGAGTCTGCGCAGCACTACGCCCACCCCCACGTGTCACAAGCCTGTTCGACGCCTGGAGGCTACTAACGGGTAGCGCGGCGGGCAAGACATCCGCACACCCGGCTTGCGGGGGCGCACCGCGCCCCCGAGCGGTACGCGTCCCGCGGCGCTCCTCCCGGCCCGGCCGGTACCCGCTCACACGCTGCGCCGCAGCACGCGCCTACGACGACTTGGCCTTCTTCTCCCGCGGCCAGATGGTGTACGACCAGGACCAGATCGTGTCGATCACCCAGATGGTCAGCCAGATCCGGCCGACCCAGACCAGCGGTCCCCGCTGGTCGTCGGGCACGCCGCCGTCCGTGATCTGCCGGACGAGCCAGCTGGAGTCCAGGGCCCACAGGACCAGCTGGCCCAGCGCGAACGCGACCGTGTGGATGTACCAGTCCCGGCGCTCCTTGCGGGCGTGGGCCTTCGGCCCGAGGGCGGTCTCCGCCGACGGCTGCGCCGGTTCCGGCTTGCTCGCGTCCATCTCTTCTCTGCCCTCTCTCACGTGTGCGGTGTCCGGCCCGGCCCCGGGGGTCGGGGTCGGGGTCCCGGACTTCTTCTCCTCCGGCAGGCGCAGGGTGCGGACCGCGTACGGGACCACGAGCGCCCCCACGACCGAGGTGGCCGCGGCCGCCACGCAGGCGGCGACCCGGCCGAGCTCCTCGTGGAGCACGCCCATCACCAGCGGGCCGGCCACCACACCGGCCAGCCGGGCGCTCTCGTAGAGGCCCATGCCCCGGCCGATCCGCCCGCCGGACGCGGCGGCCACCGTCGCCTGCTCGACCGGGATCTGCGCCGCGAAACAGGCGGCGGCCACGGTCCAGAACGCGGCGATCGCCAGCGGTGTGGAGACCACCGCGAGCCCCGCTGCGAAGAGCGCGCTCGCCGCGAACGAGACGACCAGGGTGGGGGTACGGCCCAGTCGGTCGGTGAGGTGGTGCGTGTGCTCCGGCAGCAGGACGAACACCACGAAGCCGGGGGCGAAGACCAGCGCGATCTCGTTCGGGGACAGCTCCAGGTCGCCCTGGAGCCGGAGCAGCACAAGCATCCACAGCCCGGCCTCGGCCGCTGCCGTCACTGCGGACACCACCATCAGAGGCAGCAGCCGGCGCCCCGCCGCCGCCCCGAGCCGGTCCCCGCGGCCCGCTGCGGTGCGGGTCCGTTCCTCGCGGGGCCCTCGCAGCAGCGAGCCCGCCGCCACCGCGCAGGCGGCGCTGCCCAGCCAGAACAGCAGCGGGTAGCCGCCGCGTTCCAGCAGCGAGAACGCCACCAGATAGCCGATGAAGGCCCCTTGGCCTTCCGCCGACAGCAACTTGCCGTAGGCGGAGGTACCGTCGCCGCCCTGCGAGCGCTGCCCGGTCCAGGCCCGTAGCGCGACCCAGAACAGGGCCCCGCCCGCGCCGCCCAGACCGGCCGCGACGAAGGCCACCACCAGCGAGTCGGCGAGCGCGTATCCCGCGAACGACAGGGCGTACAGGCCCGCACCGGCCGCGGCCACCCGCCGCTGGTCGAAGCGGTCGGCCAGCTCTCCGGCCAGCGGGCGCACGATCAGCGACAGCACCGCCTCGAAGGCGATGAGGGCGCCGACCGCGGCGGCCCCGGCGTGCAGCGTGGACCCCGCCCACAGCGGGAGCAGGAAGTCGAGCACCTCCGCCGGGGCGCTCGCGAACAGCGCGGCCGACAGGACCCGGCGTCCGGCCGGGTCCGTCGGCGTCCTCGTCCCGGCGCTCACGGTGCGAGCGCCGTCTTCGGCGTGATCACCCGGGTGGTGGGGACGGACGTGCCGGTGATCCGGGCGGGCATGGTGCGCAGCCCCGGTATCCGCACCTCGTCGACCGCCATTGCCTCGTCCTTGTCTCGCAGTCGTTCAGTCGTCCTCACACAGCCGGAAGTCGCCGCCCCGGAGGTTCCCGGGCTCCTGCCGTGCCGTGTTCCGCGCAGTGATTCCACGCCGTATGGAGGACGCCGTGGAGCTCGTCCGGGTTGCCAACTCGCCAGTATCCGAGACCGTATGCGTGGACCGGTCCCTCGGATCCGGTCGGGCGGTCGGGACACGCCCATCTGCGCGGTGGCCGGAAATATTCGGCCGCTTCACGCCGCCCCGTGCTTACGCTCCTTCAGGGCCCCGCCTTTGCGGCGGCGACGGGTGCGGCAAAGGCTCGGACCGGTCCAGGGGGCGCCGCACCGGGGTCCCCCGTCCGCAGTACACGCCCGGCGCTCTGGCGCCCCTCCGGGCCGCCGTGGGCCACATCGCTGTGGGTACGGTGTTGTGCCGGTCCGCCCTGCAGGACAACGGGGCTACCAATCGGTAAACAAGGGGACAACTCCTCTCACGACCGCAAAGAAACTGTGGGCCGTTCGTAGGGACTCGACAAAGAATCACCCGGGGCCGCTGACCGGAGGAACAGAGACCTTGGATACATGACGGGGTTACTGTGCAGTCGGGGATCCCCCTGACCTGGGGCGCCACAAGGGTTCTCCGGCGGATCGGGCCTCGCATCACACTCTGTGTGGGCAAGGTCACCACCGTGGAAGGGTCGAAAGGCCGTGTGGGCTGTCCCTAAACTCAGCTTGTTTCAAGGAGGGAGCCATCGTGCGCAAGGTGCTCATCGCCAACCGTGGCGAAATCGCTGTCCGCGTTGCTCGGGCCTGCCGGGACGCCGGGATCGCGAGCGTAGCCGTCTACGCCGATCCGGACCGGGACGCTCTGCACGTCCGCGCGGCCGACGAAGCTTTCGCGTTGGGCGGTGACACCCCGGCCGCCAGCTACCTGGACATCTCCAAGGTCCTCCAGGCCGCAGCCGACTCCGGTGCGGACGCCATCCACCCCGGATACGGCTTCCTCTCCGAGAACGCCGACTTCGCCCAGGCCGTGATCGACGCCGGCCTCACCTGGATCGGTCCGCCGCCGCAGGCCATCCGCGACCTTGGCGACAAGGTGGCCGCCCGTCACATCGCCCAGCGCGCCGGGGCCCCGCTGGTCGCCGGCACGCCGGACCCGGTCTCCGGGGCGGACGAGGTCGTCGCCTTCGCCAAGGAGCACGGCCTGCCGATCGCCATCAAGGCCGCCTTCGGCGGTGGCGGTCGCGGCCTGAAGGTCGCCCGCAACCTCGAAGAGGTGCCGGAGCTCTACGACTCCGCCGTCCGCGAGGCCGTCGCCGCCTTCGGCCGCGGCGAGTGCTTCGTCGAGCGGTACCTCGACAAGCCGCGCCACGTCGAGACCCAGTGCCTGGCCGACTCGCACGGCAACGTCGTCGTCGTGTCGACCCGTGACTGCTCCCTCCAGCGCCGCCACCAGAAGCTCGTGGAGGAGGCCCCGGCCCCCTTCCTGACCGACGCTCAGAACGCGGAGCTGTACGCCGCCTCCAAGGCCATCCTCAAGGAAGCCGGCTACGTCGGCGCCGGCACCGTCGAGTTCCTCGTCTCCGCCGACGGCCTGATCTCCTTCCTGGAGGTCAACACCCGGCTCCAGGTCGAGCACCCGGTCACCGAAGAGGTCGCCGGCATCGACCTGGTCCGCGAGATGTTCCGCATCGCCGACGGCGAGGAGCTCGGCTACGGCGACCCGGTCCTGCGCGGTCACTCCATCGAGTTCCGCATCAACGGCGAGGACCCGGGCCGCGGCTTCCTCCCGGCCCCCGGCACGGTCACCAAGTTCAACGCCCCCACCGGCCCCGGTGTCCGCCTCGACGCGGGCGTCGAGTCCGGCTCCGTGATCGGCCCGGCCTGGGACTCGCTCCTGGCCAAGCTGATCGTCACCGGCGCCACCCGCGAGCAGGCCCTCCAGCGCGCGGCCCGCGCCCTGGCCGAGTTCGAGGTCGAGGGCATGGCCACCGCCATCCCGTTCCACCGTGCGGTCGTCGCCGACCCGGCGTTCGCCCCCACGGACGGCAGCCCCTTCACGGTCTTCACCCGCTGGATCGAGACCGAGTTCGTCAACGAGATCCCGGCGTTCACGGCCCCGGCCGCGGAGGACACCGAGGACGAGCCGGGCCGCGAGACCGTGGTCGTCGAGGTCGGCGGCAAGCGCCTGGAGGTCTCCCTCCCGTCCTCGCTGGGCATGACCCTGGCCCGTACCGCCGCCGCGGGCGGCGCGAAGCCGAAGCGCCGCGTGGCCAAGAAGTCCGGCCCCGCCGCCTCCGGCGACACCCTGGCCTCCCCGATGCAGGGCACGATCGTCAAGGTCGCGGTCGAGGAGGGCCAGCAGGTCAACGAGGGTGACCTGGTCGTCGTACTCGAGGCCATGAAGATGGAGCAGCCGCTCAACGCCCACCGCTCGGGCACGATCGTCGGCCTCACGGCCGAGGTCGGCGCGTCGGTCACTTCGGGCGCGACGATCTGCGAGATCAAGGACTGACGTCCTGCAACGGGGTTCCCGGGGCTTCCGCCCCGGGGGCTCTGCCCCCGCGCCTCA
>NZ_BMVL01000007.1:67162-98941 GCF_014650695.1 Streptomyces avidinii
TGAAGAATCAGCCTCGCCGGCGTTTGAGGCGCGGGGGTCTGGGGGCAGCGCCCCCAGCGGCCGGCCCGCCGCGGCTAGCGCCGCCGCATGTCCGCGACGCGCGCCCGCTCCGCCTGCGGCTCCAACATCCCGCCGGCCGCACTGCGCAGCTGGGCCGTCGGCCCACCGCGCCTCTGCACCGGCAGCGGCGACTCGCGGCGCGGTCGCCGCCCCTGCATGCCGTCCACACCGCCGGAGGCGACCGCGCCGCCCGCCACGGTGATCTGCACGCCCTGGTCCGCCAGCGCCTGCAGCTCCGTACCCGCCCGGTCGTCGTGCGGCGGCGGCTCGTCCGTCACCAGACGCGTCATCACGTCGGTCGGCACGGTCTGGAACATCGTGTCGGTACCGAGCTTCGTGTGGTCGGCCAGCACCACCACTTCCGCCGCCGCCTGCACCAGCGCCCGGTCCACGCTGGCGGACAGCATGTTGGACGTGGACAGCCCGCGCTCGGCGGTCAGACCGCTGCCCGAGAGGAAGGCCCGGGACACCCGCAGCCCCTGGAGGGACTGCTCGGCCCCGCTGCCCACGAGGGCGTAGTTGGACCCGCGCAGGGTGCCGCCGGTCATGACCACCTCCACCCGGTTGGCATGGGCCAGCGCCTGGGCGACGAGGAGCGAGTTGGTGACGACGGTCAGTCCGGGCACACGGGCGAGCCGGCGGGCCAGCTCCTGGGTCGTGGTGCCCGCGCCGACGACGACGGCCTCGCCCTCTTCGACGAGGCCGGCCGCGACATCGGCAATGGCGGTCTTCTCCGCCGTCGCGAGATGGGACTTTTGCGGAAAGCCGGACTCCCGCGTGAAACCGCCCGGCAAGACCGCACCGCCGTGTCGGCGGTCGAGGAGTCCTTCTGCCTCCAGTGCCCGCACGTCCCGCCGTACGGTCACTTCGGAGGTCTGGACGACGCGGGCGAGCTCCCGGAGCGATACCGCTCCGTTGGCCCGCACCATTTCGAGGATCAATTGGCGACGTTCTGCAGCGAACACGAAACTGACAGTAACCCCAACGACCGTCTGCTTTCAGCTCTTTGCGCCGGAATACCGAAGTTGTCCATAAGGTGGGGCGACTAGTGGTATACGCAGCCCGAGAGTTGCGTGAACATCTCGCCACGAAACGCCGCCCCGCCCCAAACCCCTTACGGTATGCGGCGGTTGGACCGGATCAGGCCTCGCCTGCGGCCTTCCGTGTGTGCAGCTGGCGTGCCACCTCGGCGATCGATCCCGACAGCGAGGGGTACACGGTGAACGCGTTTGCGATCTGCTCGACCGTCAGGTTGTTGTCGACCGCGATCGAGATGGGGTGGATCAACTCGCTCGCGCGCGGGGAGACGACCACACCGCCGACGACGATGCCGGTGCCCGGTCGGCAGAACATCTTCACGAAGCCGTCCCGGATGCCCTGCATCTTGGCGCGCGGGTTGCGCAGCAGCGGGAGCTTCACCACGCGGGCGTCGATCTTGCCGGCGTCCACGTCCGCCTGGGTGTAACCGACGGTGGCGATCTCCGGGTCGGTGAAGACGTTCGAGGAGACCGTCTTCAGGTTCAGGGGGGCCACCGCGTCACCGAGGAAGTGGTACATCGCGATGCGTCCCTGCATCGCCGCGACCGAAGCGAGCGCGAAGACGCCCGTGACGTCACCGGCGGCGTACACGCCGGGCGCGGAGGTGCGCGAGACCTTGTCGGTCCAGATGTGCCCGGAGTCCTTGAGCCGGACACCCGACTCCTCCAGGTTCATGTTCCTGGTGTTCGGGATCGCGCCGACGGCCATCAGGCAGTGCGTACCGGTCAGCACGCGGCCGTCGGAGAGGGTCACCTCGACCCGGTCGCCCACCCGCTTGGCCGATTCGGCCCGGGAGCGCCCGACCACGTTCATGCCGCGGCGCCGGAAGACGTCCTCCAGCACGGCGGCCGCGTCCGGGTCCTCACCGGGCAGCACGCGGTCGCGGGAGGACACGAGGGTCACCCGGGAGCCGAGCGCCTGGTACGCGCCGGCGAACTCGGCGCCGGTCACACCGGAGCCGACCACGATGAGCTCCTCGGGGAGCTCGTCGAGGTCGTAGACCTGGGTCCAGTTCAGGATGCGCTCGCCGTCGGGCATGGCGTCCGGGATCTCGCGCGGGGTGCCGCCGGTCGCGATCAGCACGGCGTCCGCGGTCAGGATCGTCTCGGACCCGTCGGCGGCGGTGACGATGACGTCCCGGGTGCCGTCGATGCCCTGCGGCCCGCCGAGCTTGCCGCGGCCGCGCACCACGCGGGCGCCGGCCCGGGTGACGGAGGCGGTGATGTCGTGGGACTGGGCGAGCGCGAGGCGCTTCACGCGCCGGTTCACCTTGCCGAGGTCCACGCCGACGACGCGCGCGGCCTGCTCGATGTGCGGGGTGTCGTCCGCGACGACGATGCCGAGCTCCTCGTACGAGGAGTCGAAGGTCGTCATCACCTCGGCGGTCGCGATCAGAGTCTTGGAGGGTACGCAGTCGGTGAGGACCGAGGCCCCGCCCAGACCGTCGCAGTCGACGACGGTCACCTCCGCGCCGAGCTGGGCCCCCACCAGGGCTGCCTCATACCCGCCGGGTCCGCCGCCGATGATCACGATCCGGGTCACGAAAAGTCCGCCTCACGTCTACCCGGCCGGCTGCCGCCCCGGCCGGTGTTCCGGGGGGTCTCCCCGGGGGATGCATTCCGTGCTCCATTCTCCCGCACGCTTCACGGTGCTTCGCGCCCGGTCCCTCCATCCGGGCACGCGTGCACCGGCACCCCTCCCGTACCCTCGACCTCATGTCGCTCTACGCCGCGTACGCCGGCAACCTCGACCCGCGGCTGATGACGCGCCGCGCTCCCCATTCGCCGCTGCGCGGCACGGGCTGGATCAACGACTGGCGGCTGACCTTCGGCGGCGAGCAGATGGGCTGGGAGGGCGCACTCGCCACGATCGTCGAAGCCCCGCGCCACCAGGTCTTCGTCGCCCTGTACGACATCGCGCCGCTGGACGAGGAGTCGATGGACCGCTGGGAGGGTGTCGGCCTCGACATCTACCGCCGCATGCGGGTGCGCGTCCACACGCTGGACGGCGAGGAGGCGGCCTGGGTGTACGTGCTGAACGGCTACGAGGGCGGCCTGCCCTCGGCGCGCTACCTCGGCGAGATCGCCGACGCCGCCGAGTCCGCGGGCGCCCCCCACGACTACGTGATGGAAATCCGCAAGCGCCCTTGCTGACCCCCTACGGGGCCGCTCGGCCGACCTGACCGCCCCGCCGGCGCCGAGTGGGGTGCGGGGCGGAGCCCCGGTCCTTGGGCCCGGCCACCCCGTCGGGGACGATTCGGCGGAAACGACAAGGCAACGATCCGAACACCGTGAGCTGTGCCATCTACGCGCGTAGGCCGGAAGCGGTTACGCTCGTCCGCGTGAACGCATCTGTTACCGACCCCTTCGCCACCGCCGACGCCGCAGCCGCCCGCCTGCGTGAGCTGACCGGCGTGGACTCCCACGATGTCGCCCTCGTGATGGGCTCCGGCTGGGCCCCCGCCGCAGAGGCGCTCGGCGCCCCCGAGGCCGAGTTCCTCGTCACCGAGCTGCCCGGCTTCCCGCCCGCCGCCGTCGAGGGCCACGGCGGCAAGATCCGCTCGTACAAGATCGGCGACAAGCGCGCCCTGGTCTTCCTCGGCCGGACCCACTACTACGAGGGCCGCGGCGTCGCCGCCGTCGCCCACGGCGTGCGCACCGCCGTCGCCGCCGGCTGCAAGACCGTCGTGCTGACCAACGGCTGCGGCGGTCTGCGCGAGGGCATGAAGCCCGGCCAGCCCGTCCTGATCAGCGACCACCTCAACCTGACGGCCACCTCGCCGATCGTCGGCGCGAACTTCGTCGACCTCACCGACCTGTACTCGCCGCGCCTGCGCGCGATGTGCAAGGAGATCGACGCGACCCTCGAAGAGGGCGTCTACGTGCAGTTCCCCGGCCCGCACTACGAGACCCCGGCCGAGATCAACATGATCCGCGTCATGGGTGCCGACCTGGTCGGCATGTCCACCGTGCTGGAGGCCATCGCCGCCCGTGAGGCCGGCGCCGAGGTTCTCGGCATCTCCCTGGTCACCAACCTGGCGGCGGGCCTGTCCGGCGAGCCGCTGAACCACGAAGAGGTCCTCCAGGCCGGCCGCGACTCGGCTGCCCGCATGGGCACGCTGCTGACGCAGGTCCTCGCCCGCATCTGATCGACGTACGAGAGGTAAGGCGGAAGCAGTGCAGGAACAGGCACAGGACGACCTGATCACCCGGGCGCAGGCCTGGCTGGCCGAGGACCCGGACCCGGAGACGGCCGCGGAACTGGCCGCGCTCATCGATGCGGGAGACACCGCGGAGCTCGCGGACCGCTTCTCGGGCACCCTGCAGTTCGGCACCGCCGGTCTGCGCGGTGAGATCGGCGCCGGTCCGATGCGGATGAACCGCGGTGTGGTCATCCGGGCCGCGGCCGGCCTCGCGGCCTACCTGAAGGCCCAGGGACACGACGGCGGCCTGGTCGTCGTCGGCTACGACGCCCGCTACAAGTCCGCGGACTTCGCCCGCGACACCGCGGCCGTCATGACCGGCGCCGGACTGCGCGCGGCCGTCCTGCCCCGCCCACTGCCGACGCCCGTCCTCGCGTACGCGATAAGGCACCTCGGCGCCGTCGCCGGCGTCGAGGTGACCGCGAGCCACAACCCTCCCCGGGACAACGGCTACAAGGTCTACCTCGGCGACGGCTCGCAGATCGTCTCCCCGGCCGACACCGAGATCGCGGCGCAGATCGCGGCGGTCGAGAAGCTGGCCGACGTACCGCGCCCGGAATCCGGCTGGCAGGAGCTCGGCGACGAGGTCCTGGAGGCCTACCTGGCGCGCACGGACGCCGTCCTGACCCCCGGGTCCCCCCGGGGCGTGCGGACCGTCTACACGGCCATGCACGGCGTCGGCAAGGACGTCGTCCTGGCGGCCTTCGCCCGGCACGGCTTCCCGGAGCCGGTGCTCGTCGCCGAGCAGGCCGAGCCGGACCCGGCCTTCCCGACCGTGGCGTTCCCGAACCCGGAGGAGCCGGGCGCGATGGACCTGGCCTTCGCGAAGGCCGCCGAAGTCCAGCCCGACATCGTGATCGCCAACGACCCGGACGCGGACCGCTGCGCCGTGGCCGTCCCCACCGGTGACGGCTGGCGGATGCTGCGCGGCGACGAGGTCGGCGCACTGCTGGCGGCGCACCTGGTCCACAAGGGGGTCTCACGCGGTGACAGCAACAGCGTCTTCGCGGAGTCCATCGTCTCCTCCAGCCTCCTGGGCCGGATCGCGGAGGCGGCGGGCGTCGGTTACGAGGAGACCCTGACCGGCTTCAAGTGGATCGCCCGCGTCGAGGGCCTGCGCTACGGCTACGAGGAGGCGCTCGGCTACTGCGTGGACCCCGAGGGCGTCCGCGACAAGGACGGCGTCACCGCCGCCCTGCTGGTGGCGGAGCTGGCCTCGGTGCTCAAGGAGCAGGGCCGCACCCTGACCGATCTGCTGGACGACCTGGCGATGGCCCACGGTCTGCACGCCACCGACCAGCTGTCCGTGCGCGTCTCGGACCTGTCGATCATCGCCGACGCGATGGAGGCGCTGCGCGCGCAGCCGCCGGTGTCCCTGGCGGGCCTGCGGGTGGTCTCGGCGGAGGACCTGGCCAAGGGCACGGAGACCCTCCCGCCCACGGACGGCCTGCGCTACTACCTGGACGGCGCGTACAAGGCCCGGGTCATCGCCCGCCCGTCGGGTACCGAGCCCAAGCTGAAGTGCTACCTGGAGGTCGTGGTCCCGGTGGCCGAGGCCTCCGATCTGGCCCCGGCCCGCGTCCGCGGCCAGGAAGTCCTGGACGCGATCAAGAAGGACCTCTCCGCGGCCATGGGTATCTGATCCCGCCGGCGCCGTTCGCGGCGTCCCGGCCCCAGGGGGCCCACCGGCTTCGTGCCGCTGCGCCGGACTCCGTCCGTCGGGCGCGGAGCCGGGGCTTCGGCCCCTGCCCGGCCCGGTCCCGCCCCGTCCGGCGGGACCGGGCCTTCGCACATCCGGCCCCACCGGCACGTGAGGCACACCCCTCAACCACGCCGGCATATCCCGAGCCCCGCCGGCGTTCGAGGCGATCCTTCAGCCCCGCCGGTGCATGAGGCGCGGGGGTCCCGGGCAGGGCCCCCGGCGGGAGCGGCGCCGCGTCAGGAAGGCGACGCGGAGGGCGTCGGGCGGGCGATCTCGCCCAGCGTCGGCACCGACTCCGGCCGCGAACGCACCGCGTCCGTGCACTCCCACGCCCGCGGCGGATCCAGGTCCGGACCGCCCAGGACCACCGGACCCGGGGTGCCCTTCAGCGCCTCGCTGCCCGCCAGCGTGCACACGATCTGCGAGAGCGCCACCGGCGGCAGGTCCTCCGGCTTGCGGCTGAGCCGCACCGTGCCCACCGGGTCCCCCGGCCTCGGGGCTCCCGCCGAGAGCCCGGCCGGGACCTCGCTCGTGAAGCCGGCGTCCCGCTCCTCCGTGGTCGGCGTCCGCTCCAGCGCCTCCAGCAGCGCCTGTGCGACGAGCGCCAGGGGGTCCCGTACCGGCTTCTTCTCGGGTACCGGAACCACTCGCTCCACACCCACCAGCTGCGATCCGCAGACCAATTCCACCGTGGCCCGGAAGCCCTGCACCCCACTCGGCTGCGGCTGCGTGTCGCACGACACGCGCGACGGCGCCGCACCCACGTCCACCGGCACCGTCGTCGCCCGGATCCCACAGGCCGACGTCGCGAGCAGCGCGGCCGCGACGAAGGGGACCAGCACCGCCGGGACCACCGGCAGGGCCCTACGCATCCTCGTCACCCGCGAGCACCTTTCCCACGTCCACCGGCAGCCGCAGCGTGAACAGCGCACCGCCGCCCGCCCCATTGGCGGCGCTGATGTCGCCCCCGTGGATGTGCGCGTTCTCCATGGCGATGGAGAGGCCGAGCCCGCTGCCGTCCGACTTCGGCCGCGACGCGCTCGCCTTGTAGAACCGGTCGAAGACGTGCGGCAGGACCTCCTCGGGAATGCCCGGCCCGTTGTCCTGCACCGCGATCACCAGCCACTCCCCCTCCACGGTCACCGACACCCGCACCGGCGAGCCGCCGTGCTTGAGCGCGTTGCCGATCAGGTTGGCGAGGATGACGTCCAGGCGGCGCGGGTCGAGGCGGGCCACGATGCCCCGCTCGGCATCGAGTTCCACCGCGTCGAGCCAGGCCCGGGCGTCGATGCAGGCCGTGACCTGGTCGGCGACGTTCACGTCGTCCAGCACCAGCCTGGCCGTCCCCGCGTCGAAGCGGGTGACCTCCATCAGGTTCTCCACCAGGTTGTTGAGACGGCGCGTCTCGCTGACGACCAGCGCCACGGCCGGTGCGATCATCGGATCGAGGTCGTCGACCTCCTCCTCCAGCACCTCCGCCACGGCCGTCAGCGCGGTCAGCGGCGTCCGCAGTTCGTGGGACATGTCCGCGACGAAACGCCGGCTCGCCTCCTCCCGCGCGCTCATGTCGGCGACCTTCTTCTCCAGCGCCTCGGCCGTCTTGTTGAAGGTGTGCGACAGGTCGGCGAGTTCGTCGGTGCCCGACACGTCGAGCCGGTGGTCCAGCTCGCCCTCGCCGAGCCGCCGCGCCGCGTCCCCGAGCCGCTGCACGGGCTTGAGCACGGTACGGGCCGCGGCCTGCGCCAGCAGCGCGGAGCCGAGCAGCGCGAGACCGGTGGCGATGGTCAGCGACCAGCCGAGCGCGTTGAGGTCGTCCCGCTCCTGCGCGAGCGACTTGTACATGTAACCGGTGGGCCCGCCGCCCACGATCCGGGTCCCGCCGACCAGGTACGGATTGCCGTTCGGCTTCGTCCGCTGCCAGTACACGTGGTATTCGGAGTCGTTCGCGGCGGTCGTCTTCTGCCGGTCGTTCACCGCGTTCTGCAGGGACTTCGGTACGTTGGCCAGCCCGAAGGAGTCGGGCCCCGCCGCGCCGAAGATCTGCCGGTTGTCCTTGCCGACCTGCACCAGCAGCACGCTGTAGCCGGGGCTGCTGCCCGCCATCAGCTCGGCGGTGCGCTGCAGCTCCTCCGCGGTGGGATCGGCGGGCAGTGCGGCGGCCCGGTTCTGCATCTCCTGCCGGAAGTCGCCGAGGGCGGCGTCCTGGACGCGGGTGAGGACCGCCTCGCGGTTGAGCCAGTAGGCGATGCCCGAGGCCGAGACCGCGGCCGTCAGCGCGACCAGGCAGAACACCATGAGGAGCCGCAGCCGCAGGCTGGTCCAGCGCCGGCCCGCGAGCAACGCGCGGATCACTGCGGGGAGTCCAGGCGGTAGCCGACACCCCGGACCGTACGGATCAGGGTGGGCGAGGACGGCACGTCCTCGACCTTGGCGCGCAGCCGCTGCACACAGGCGTCGACGAGCCGCGAGTCACCGAGGTAGTCGTGCTCCCAGACCAGCCGCAGCAGCTGCTGGCGCGACAGCGCCTGCCCCGGCCGGCGGCTCAGTTCGAGCAGCAGCCGCAGCTCGGTCGGGGTGAGCTGGAGGTCCTCGCCGTTCTTCGTCACCGTCATGGCGGACCGGTCGATGACCAGGGAGCCGAAGCTCGCCGAATCGCTCGACTCGCGCTCGCCGCGGCGCAGTACGGCCCGGATCCGGGCATCGAGGACCCGGCCCTGGACGGGCTTGACCACGTAGTCGTCGGCCCCGGACTCCAGGCCCACCACCACGTCGATGTCATCGCTGCGCGCGGTGAGCAGGATGATCGGCAGTTGGTCGGTGCGGCGGATCCGCCGGCACACCTCGAAACCGTCGATCCCGGGCAGCATCACGTCCAGCACGATCAGATCCGGCCGCTGCTCGCGCAGCAGTTTCAGGCCGTCCTCGCCCGTCGCCGCGGTGGCCACACGGTGGCCCTGGCGTGACAGGGAGAGTTCGAGGGCCGTGCGGATGGCGTCGTCGTCCTCGATCAGCAACAGGAAAGGCACGGGCTCATTCTGTCCCATCGGTAGTCGGGAGTTCGACCGTCGGGCGACGTGATCCTGTCGGGGTCCTGTCAGAAGTCGCTGTGACAGGGCTGTGACAGTCGACGGACACCCCGGTTAAGTCGGCGGGGCAATCTTCTATCAACGCACAACGGACCGAAGCAGACACACTCCACGACGGGGGGCGCGAGATGAACACGCTGCACAGCACCACGACCAGCGCGGTTGTCACGCGGCTGCACGATGTGAACCGCCGGGCGGGTGTCCGTACGGTGGCGGTCGCCCGTCCCCGGCCGGCCCACGTCGTAGCCATTGACGCAAACCAGTACCAGGCGGTTCCCGCCGCCGAGCAGACGCCCTCCTCCACCTCGGAGGCGGAGTTCACGGCGTACGTCCAGGAGCGGCGTGCCGCCCTGTACGCGACGGCCTTCCACCTCACCGGCGACCGGTACGAGGCCGAGGACCTGCTGCAGAGCGCGCTGTTCTCCACGTACCGCGCCTGGGACCGGATCAGCGACAAGGCGGCCGTCGGCGGCTACCTGCGCCGGACGATGACCAACCTGCACATCAGCGCGTGGCGCCGACGGAAGCTGAACGAGTACCCGACCGAGGAGCTGCCGGAGACGGCCTCCGACACGGACGCGATGCGCGGTACGGAGCTGCGCGCGGTCCTGTGGCAGGCACTGACCCGCATCCCGGAGCCGCAGCGCACCATGCTGGTGCTCCGCTACTACGAGGGCCGCACGGACCCGGAGATCGCGGAGATCCTCGGCATCAGCGTCGGCACCGTGAAGTCGAGCATCTGGCGCTCGCTGCGCCGCCTGCGGGAGGACGAGGCGCTCAGCTTCGGCCGTGACGAGGCGGAGTCCTTCGAGGAGCTCGTCGCGTAACGCGGCACACACAAAAGCCATCGGGCCGGGGGGCCCGTCCTACGGGGGTGGGACGGGGGTCGCGGGGGGAAAAGGCGGGATCGAGCGGACGGGGGTCCACTCGATCCCGCCTTTTCGCATGCGCGGGTCAGGCGATGCACCGCGCCCCGAACGCCGGCCGGGCCGGCACCCGGGGCGGTGGGCTACGCCGGGGTCGCCGTGCGGTGGCGGCCCGCCGCGGCTGCGGCCAGGCGGCCGAGGGCCTCGTCGCCGGCGCAGGCGTGCGCGCCCAGGGCGACGTGCCGGGCCACGATGCCCCGCTCGGCGCGCATCAGCCGCAAGCCCCTGCGCAGCAGGAACGGCACGGACTTGCGGCCCTCCCGCAGGTCGCGGGCCAGCCGGCGGCGGAAGGTCGTCGAGGGGCGCCCCCGCAGGCAGATGGCGTCCGCGAGGAGGCCGAGCTCCTGGCAGCGGGCAGCCACGTCGGCGGCGAAGATGCCCTCCGCGATGAACAGCGGCGTACGGGCGATGTCGAGGCTCTCGGCGCCCGTGCGGGAGCTCGTCGCGATGTCGTACACCGGGACGTCGGTCCGCCCCGCCGCGCACAGTTCGGCGATCGCGGCGACCGCCGCGTCCGCGTCCCAGGACAGCGGGGAGTCCCAGTCGATGTCGGAGCTGCCGTCGACGAGAGGCAGGGAGGGGTCGTCGCCCTCCTTGTAGAAGTCGTCGAGGCGCAGCACGGGCAGCCCCGATCGGGCGGCCAGCGAGGATTTTCCGGAGCCCGACGGACCGGTCAGCAGGACGACTCGGGTCGGCGAAGGAGAGGAGGAGCTCACGGGACACCAGTCTGAACCATTCCCCCGGGTAGGGGATCCTCCCGGTGGCCGGTTGGTGTCCAGGAACACACCTCAACTACGCTGCGTGCGCACGCGACTACGACCTCAGGCGGGATCTCCATGGCACGTCACGCAGCCCCTTCCCTACCGAACCGGCTCCGCAGCGCCGGACTGACCGTCTCGATGGCCGGTGCGGCCCTGGCGATGGCCGCGGGCGGCGCCCAGGCCGGCGAGCTCGACGTTCCGGCAGCCCTGGCCGGGGTCACCGACCCGATCGCGAACCTCAAGGTGAACCCGCTCGCGCACACGGGTGTGGACCCGCTGGACAACGGCGTCGCCACGAAGGTCGCCGACTTCCCGTCCGTCGGGACCGGCATGGTCACCGGCATCCTGACCCAGGGGCCCTCGGTCGGGGAACTGCCCACCGCCGCCGCCTCCTCGCTGCTCGGGCCGGTGCTCCCCAAGGCGTAGGCCGGCCCAGGGCACGAGAAGGCCCCGGCAGCGCGGGGGACGCTGCCGGGGCCGGTCTCGTACGGGGGGCCGTCCGGGAAGGACTAGTAGGACGAGCCGCCCGCGCCCAGCGACCCGGTGGGGTGCCAGACGGTCTTGGTCTCCAGGAACGCCGTCATGCGCGACATGCCCGGGTCGGCGCTCCAGTCGTCCACAGGCTGTGGACGCAGGACGCGCTTGAGGTTGTCGGCCGCCGCGATCTCCAGCTCCTTGGCCAGCACCGGGTCGGCGCCCGCCAGGTCAATCGCGTTGACGTCCTGGTGGGACGCCAGGTGCGGGCCCATCTCGCCGGCCTTGCCGGACAGGATGTTGACCACGCCGCCGGGCAGGTCGGAGGTGGCGAGCACCTCACCCAGGGAGAGGGCCGGCAGCGGGGACTTCTCGCTGGCGATGACGACGACGGTGTTGCCCGTCGCGATCACCGGGGCGATCACCGAGACCAGACCCAGGAAGGACGAGTCCTGCGGGGCGATCACCGTGACCACACCGGTCGGCTCCGGGGTGGAGAGGTTGAAGAACGGGCCCGCGACCGGGTTGGCCCCGCCCACGATCTGGCCGATCTTGTCGGTCCAGCCCGCGTACCAGACCCAGCGGTCGATGGCCGCGTCGACGACCGCGCCGGCCTTGGACTTGGACAGGCCCTCGGCCTCGCCGACCTCGCGGACGAACTGCTCGCGGCGGCCCTCCAGCATCTCGGCGATGCGGTAGAGGATCTGCCCGCGGTTGTACGCGGTCGCGCCGGACCAGCCGCCGAAGGCCTTGCGGGCCGCGACGACCGCGTCACGCGCGTCCTTGCGGGAGGACAGGGGGGCGTTGGCCAGCCACTTGCCCTTGGAGTCGCTCACCTCGTACACCCGGCCGCTCTCGGAGCGGGGGAACTTGCCCCCGACGTACAGCTTGTAGGTCTTGAAGACGTTCAGGCGGGTCGCAGAAGACTCAGACATCGAGGTAGCCCTCCAGGCCGTGGCGGCCGCCCTCGCGGCCGAAGCCCGACTCCTTGTAGCCGCCGAAGGGCGAGGTCGGGTCGAACTTGTTGAACGTGTTGGCCCAGACGACGCCGGCGCGGAGCTGGTTCGCGACCGCGAGGATGCGCGAGCCCTTCTCCGTCCAGATGCCGGCGGAGAGGCCGTACTGGCTGTTGTTGGCCTTGGCGACGGCCTCGTCGGGCGTACGGAAGGTCAGCACGGACAGCACCGGGCCGAAGATCTCGTCGCGGGCGACGGTGTGCGCCTGGGTGACGTTCGTGAAGAGCGTCGGGGCGAACCAGTAGCCGGAGGACGGCAGCTCGCACGCCGGGGACCAGCGCTCGGCGCCCTCGGCCTCGCCGGTCTCCGCGAGCGCGGTGATCCGGGCGAGCTGGTCGGCGGAGTTGATCGCGCCGATGTCGGTGTTCTTGTCGAGCGGGTCGCCCAGGCGCAGCGTGGAGAGGCGGCGCTTGAGGGAGTCCAGCAGCTCGTCGTGGATCGACTCCTGGACCAGCAGGCGGGAGCCCGCGCAGCAGACCTGGCCCTGGTTGAAGAAGATGCCGTTGACAATGCCTTCGACGGCCTGGTCGATGGGGGCGTCGTCGAAGACGATGTTGGCGCCCTTGCCGCCCAGCTCCAGGGTGACCTTCTTGTCCGTACCGGCGATCTGGCGGGCGATGGCCTTGCCGACCGCGGTCGAGCCGGTGAAGGCGACCTTGTTGACGTCGGGGTGGGCGACCAGCTCGGCGCCCGCGTCCCCGTAACCGGGGATGATGTTGACGACGCCCTTGGGGAGACCGGCCTGACGGCAGATGTCCGCGAAGAACAGCGCGGAGAGCGGGGTGGTCTCGGCGGGCTTCAGGACGACCGTGTTGCCGGCGGCGAGCGCCGGGGCGATCTTCCACGCGAGCATCAGCAACGGGAAGTTCCACGGGATGACCTGGCCGGCCACGCCGAGCGGGCGCGGGTCGGCGCCGTAGCCCGCGTGGCCGAGCTTGTCGGCCCAGCCCGCGTAGTAGAAGAAGTGGGCGGCGACCAGGGGGAGGTCCGCGTCGCGGGTCTCCCTGATCGGCTTGCCGTTGTCCAGGGTCTCCAGGACGGCGAGCTCGCGGCTGCGCTCCTGGATGATCCGGGCGATGCGGAAGAGGTACTTGGCGCGCTCGGAGCCGGGCAGCGCGGACCACTTCTCGAAGGCCCTGCGGGCGGCCTTCACAGCGCGGTCCACATCGGCGGCGCCCGCCTGGGCGACCTCGGCGAGGACCTCCTCGCTGCTCGGCGAGACGGTCTTGAAGACCTTGCCGTCGGCGGCGTCGGTGAACTCTCCGTCGATGAAAAGCCCGTAGGAGGGGGCGATGTCGACGACCGAGCGGGACTCGGGAGCCGGTGCGTACTCGAATACAGATGCCATGGTGATCAGTCCACCGTCACGTAGTCGGGACCGGAGTAACGGCCGGTGCTCAGCTTCTGGCGCTGCATCAACAGGTCGTTGAGCAGGCTGGAGGCGCCGAAGCGGAACCAGTGGTTGCTCAGCCAGTCCTCGCCCACGGTCTCGTTGACCAGGACCAGGAACTTGATCGCGTCCTTGGTGGTGCGGATGCCGCCGGCCGGCTTCACGCCGATCTGGATTCCAGTCTGCGCGCGGAAGTCGCGGACGGCTTCGAGCATGAGCAGGGTGTTCGCCGGAGTGGCGTTGACCCCGACCTTGCCGGTCGACGTCTTGATGAAGTCGGCGCCCGCCAGCATGCCGATCCAGGAGGCACGGCGGATGTTGTCGTAGGTCGACAGCTCGCCGGTCTCGAAGATGACCTTCAGGCGTGCGGCGCTGCCGTCCTCGCGGACGCAGGCCTCCTTGATGGTCCTGATCAGCTCGTACGTCTCCAGGTAGCGGCCGGCGAGGAAGGCGCCACGGTCGATGACCATGTCGATCTCGTCGGCGCCGGCGGCGACGGCGTCACGGGTGTCCGCGAGCTTCACGGGCAGGGCTGCACGGCCGGCCGGGAAGGCGGTGGCGACGGAGGCGATCTTGACGTCGGCGCCGTTCAGCGCGGCCTTCGCGGTGGCCACCATGTCGGGGTAGACACAGACGGCCGCCGTCATCGGCGTCGTGCGGTCGGTCGGATCGGGATTGACGGCCTTGGCGGAGAGCGCCCGGACCTTGCCCGGGGTGTCCGCGCCTTCCAGCGTCGTCAGGTCGATCATCGAGATGGCCAGGTCGATGGCGTACGCCTTGGCCGTCGTCTTGATCGAACGGGTGCCGAGGGAGGCCGCGCGGGCCTCCAGGCCGACAGCGTCGACGCCGGGCAGCCCGTGCAGGAAGCGGCGCAGCGCACTGTCGGACGTCGTCACGTCAGCGAATGCGGTGAGGGTGGTGGGCATGGTCACCAGATGAGCATATCTACGCGCGTAGCGACCTGTCACCCCCGCCCCCGAATCCGCTATGGAATCGACACCTCCACTCTCCGTCACCGAACCATGACAGGAGCCGGATCCGCCGTCCGCGACCACCGCCCCGATGCCCGCCTCCGAGCCCGTACGCGTACGTATCCCCGCGGCCGGAGTGGACACCTCGCCCGTACTGAAGCTGGGCCTCGCCGCCGACGGCACCGTCGAAGTGCCCTCGGTGGCCGACGGGGACAGGATCGGCTGGTACACCAACGGCGTCACCCCGGGCGAGACCGGGCCCGCCGTGCTCATCGGCCACTTCGACACCGCGCGCGGCCCGGCCGTGCTGAGAGACGTCTCGCGGGTGCGCACCGGAGCGGAGATCACCGTCTCGCGGGCCGACGGCACCACCGCCGTCTTCCGCGTCCGCGAGCTGGAGCAGGTCGGCAAGAAGGAGTTCCCGACCGCCAAGGTGTACGGGGACACCGCCCGCCCGGAGCTGCGCGTCATCACCTGCGGCGGCGAGATCACCGACGGCCACCGGCCCGACAACATCATCCTGTACGCCGATCTCGTGGGCTGAGACGGCGTGGGGCAGAATCGACCCCATGAGCAGCCAGCAGCCGACCGACGAGCCGGTGTACGCAGACCGGGTCTACCGATCCTCCATGGGCGTCGTCTCGGGGGTACTGCTGCTCGCGCTGACCGCCTGGCTCTGCGGCGACGCCGTGATTCGGGGCTCGGGCAACACCCCGTGGATCGCGCTGGCGGTGGCACTGTGCGTCGTACCGCTGATCGTCGCCTTCACGATCCGCCCGGCCGTCTTCGCCAATGACGACCGGCTGCGCGTCCGCAACCCCTTCCGGATCATCGAGCTGCCCTGGGCGGCCGTGGACGCGGTGCGTGCCGGGTACTCGGCCGAGGTGCTGGCCGAGGGATCGAAGTACCAGCTCTGGGCGGTGCCGGTCTCGCTGCGGGAGCGGAAGAAGGCCAACCGCCAGCAGGTGCGCCACAGCGCCCACGACCGCCGCGACCCGGGCGCCTCGGCCGACCCGGGCGCGCGGGCCCGTACCGCCCCGTCCGAACCGATGCGGGCCAGCGCCGACCGCATCGTCGACGACCTCCAGGCACTGGCCGAGAGCCGCGCCTCGCGGCCGGGCGCCCAGGGCAGCGTGCGCGTGCGCTGGTCGTACGAGATCATCGCGCCCGCCCTGGCCGGCGCGCTGATCCTGATCGTCCTCGTCGCCACCGGCTGACCGGCCGGGACGCCGGTTGCGCCCGTTTCGGGTGCTCCCCGCCACACCCCCTTCCGGCCGGAACCAGTGCTACCGGGTGATGCGTCCTCGCAGGTGTGCAGCGTCATGAGGACGGCGAAACCGCCGCCACCGCCACCGCGATCAACCTCCGTCTCCGCCTGCTGGCCGGGGCCCTGCTCGCCGCCCATTTCGTGGTCGTCGGCTGGCTGACCCTGCGGCCGCTGGACGTTCCCTGGGCGGCGGCACCCAATCTGAGCCCGCTGGAGGGAATCTCGGCCCATCTCGCCCTGGGGCCCCTGGAGGCCGCCCGGCGGATCGGTGAGGGACTCGCGCTGCTGGCCCCGCTCGGGGTGCTGCTGCCGCTGATCAGCGGCCGGCTCGCACCGTCGGCCCTGTCCGCGTGGTCCTCGCTGGCCCGGACGGCCGCCGCGGGCGCGCTGGCCTCGGTGTGCATCGAGATGCTCCAGACCGCGGTGCCGGGCCAGGTCGTCGACGTGGACTCGGTGCTGCTGAACACCCTCGGTGTGGTGCTCGCGCACGTGGCCGTCGTACCGGCGCTGCGGGCCCGGATGCGGCGCTCACACACCGTTTATCAGGGGGATACCCCGAAGATTTCCAGGGTCGGGCTCGGTCCCTGGACCGACGTTCTGTCGGCGGTCCAGCGGGAGTATTGAGGCATCGCAGGAAAGCGATCCCGACGAAGGAGAACCTCATGAGCGCCCTGGTCCGCCCCCGTGACGGCCGCTGGATCGGCGGAGTCTGCGCCGGACTGGCGCGGCGTTTCGGAATTTCCGCGAACGCGATGCGCGCCATATTCGTCGTCTCGTGCCTGCTGCCCGGCCCGCAGTTCCTGGTCTACATCGCGCTGTGGGTGCTGCTGCCGAACGAGAAGTCCACCTCGACCTCGGCCGCCTGGTAGACCGCCGGAATCCCGGCCGGCCGACCGCCCGTCCGGGGCCGACGGTCCGTCCGGCCGCCCGCGTCCACTCGGCGGGCCGGCCGGTCAGCCGGCCTTCTGGACCTTCTCCAGCTGCTTGTCGGCCACTTCCTGCGGCACCTGGGCCTTCTGCTGGGCCGCCGCCACGTTGAGGGCCATCAGCCGCACGACGGTGTCGCCCTCGCGTACGACGACCAGGTGGACCTGCGCCGATACGCCCTCCGCGGCCGCGGTCATGGTCCAGCTGACGCTCTCGTCGCCACCCGTGCGGTAGTCGGCCTTCTTCACCTCGCGGTAACTGCCGCTCTGCTTCTCGACCTTGGCCGAAAAGCCCGTACCACAGGCGGCGACGGCGGCCTTGAGCCGGGAGATCAGCGCCTTGGCGTCGCTCTCGGAGTAGGAGCTGACGGAGGCGGACACGGCGAGCCCGATCTGCTTCTGGGAGCCGATGCCCCGGCTGACGGTCTCGCGCGCGGACGGGTCCGGCTCGTCGCCCATGACGTCGGCCAGGGGCTGGCAGGCCTTCTTGTCGGCCTGCGGCTGACCGTCCGGGGCGTTCGGGTTCTTGCCCTGGGCGGAGACCTGGTACCCGGCCAGGTCGCCCTGTGCCAGCGCGGACCGCTCCAGCGCGCTGCCACCGGTCTTCGGCGCGGCCGATCCGCTCGCCGCGGCGGACGGCGCGGCGGCTCCGGACGCGCCGGAAGTGCTGCCCGCGGAGCCCTTCGGATCGGGGGCCCTGCCCGTCGCGGGGGTGTCGGTGCTGCTGCACCCCACGGCGGCGAGGAGCAGGGCGGGGATCAGCGCGACCATCGTCGCTCGTGCCTTCATGCGCATGACCGAGAACCTCATACCCAAAGCGTCGGCGGGCAGTTGGTGGCGATCGTGGCACACGGTGCGGCGGGACACATACCCGATCGAAGGGGCATCCACCCACCGCACACGTGTACGCGTCGCGACCGGGCAGGTCTCAGCCGCCGAGGCCGTTCAGACCGTTGGTGAGCGGGGTCAGCACACCGGTGACCTGAGAGGTGGGGTCGCTCGACTGCTGGCCTTCCGGGCTCACGTGCTGCTGGCTGGTGACGCCCTGGAGCGCGCCGGTGGCGGTGCCCAGCGCGTCGGTCAGGCCGACCGCGGGGACGGCGGCGGAAGCGGTACCGGCGGCAACCGCGGCGAAGGCGACACCGAGAGCGGCGGTACCGAGGGTCTTGGCAGCTGACTTCTTCATGAAAAGTTGTCCTTGCGACGGGGAATTGAGCGGCTCTGAAAACTAGTCACTTCAAACCCCCGCCCGCAAACATCCTTAAATACGAGAAAGCGCCCGGGAATTCTCACTCCCGGGCGCTTCCGCTACGTCACGCCATGGCCTAGGCCGAGACGGAACCGCTGGTGGAGGCGGTCTGCTGGAACAGCCACTCCGACTTCAGCTCGGCATAACCGGGCTTGATCACTTCATTGATCATGGCCAGTCGTTCATCGAAAGGAATGAACGCGGACTTCATCGCATTGACGGTGAACCACTGCATGTCGTCGAGCGTGTAGCCGAAGGTGTCGACCAGGTGCTCGAACTCGCGGCTCATGCTGGTGCCGCTCATCAGGCGGTTGTCCGTGTTGACCGTGAGCCGGAAGTGCAGCTTGCGCAGCAGACCGATCGGGTGCTCGGCGTACGAGGCGGCCGCGGCGGTCTGCAGGTTCGAGGTCGGGCACATCTCCAGGGGGATGCGCTTGTCCCGGACGTACGAGGCCAGGCGGCCCAGAGTCACGGAACCGTCCTCGGCGACCTCGATGTCGTCGATGATCTTCACGCCGTGACCCAGGCGGTCGGCACCGCACCACTGCAGGGCCTGCCAGATCGACGGCAGGCCGAAGGCCTCGCCCGCGTGGATGGTGAAGTGGTTGTTCTCGCGCTTGAGGTACTCGAAGGCGTCGAGGTGACGGGTGGGAGGGAACCCGGCCTCGGCACCGGCGATGTCGAAGCCGACCACACCGTTGTCGCGGTAGCGGTTCGCCAGCTCGGCGATCTCCAGCGCACGGGCGGCGTGGCGCATCGCGGTCAGCAGGGCGCCGACGCGGATGCGGTGGCCGTTGGCCTTCGCCCGGCGCTCGCCCTCACGGAAGCCGTCGTTCACGGCCTCGACGACCTCTTCGAGGGTCAGGCCGGCTTCCAGGTGCTGCTCGGGCGCGTAGCGGATCTCGGCGTACACGACGCCGTCCTCGGCCAGGTCCTCGGCGCACTCGGCGGCGACCCGGAAGAGGGCGGCCTTCGTCTGCATGACCGCGCAGGTGTGCGCGAAGGTCTCCAGGTAGCGCGGGAGGGAGCCGGAGTCGGCGGCTTCGCGGAACCAGATGCCGAGCTTGTCGGCGTCGGTCTCGGGGAGGTTCTCGTAGCCGACCTCGCGGGCCAGCTCGATGATGGTCCCGGGGCGCAGTCCACCGTCGAGGTGATCGTGCAGCAGCACCTTCGGGGAACGGCGGATCTGATCCGCGGTCGGCAGGTTGGGGGTCTCGCTCGTCATCTGCGCACTCTACTCCTACGCGCGTAGAGCGGGGTCCCGACGGGAAGCGTCGATATGTAACAGAGACCGTGCGTACGGATGGCGTACACCCGAAGGTCTGAGACTGTTCCGCCATGGCATTGCATGCGCCGCCGGCGCGCGGGGCCCGTCTGGGGCGGGCGGTCGGCGCGAGAACCGGCTCGGGTTCGACGGAAAGTGCGGTCAACGGGGTGGTGCTCCTGCTTCCCGGGGCGTCCAGATTCACCCCCGGTCCCATGCGTCCGCTCGCGCGGGCGCTGGCCCGGGCGGGCGGGGCGGAGGGGCTGGTCGCGCACATGGTCATCCAGGGCGGGGACTCCTCCCGGGAGGACCAGGCGCGGTGGGCGGCGGACGAGGCGGTGCGGCGGTACGGGGACGTGCCGGTGTGCCTGGCCGGCTATGACGCGGGGGGCCTGGCCGCACTGCGGGCGGCGGGCCACGGGGCCGTCAACTCGGTGGTGGCGATGGCTCCTTGCTTAGGGGCCGCCGGGACCCGGGCGGACTCCCCCGAGCCGGTGAAACAGCTGTCGGGACGGCAGGTGCTGATCGTGCACGGGACCGACGACGCGCGCAGCGATCCGGAGAGCTCCTTCCGGCTGGCGGAGCGCGCGAAGAAGGCGAACCGGGCGACGTGCCGCTTCGAGGTGCATTCGGACGGGCACGGATTGCGTGAGCACCAGCCCGAAGTGGTGGCGCTGGCCGTGGACTTCGTGCTGGGCGCGGTGTTCTCGGGCCGGTATTCGCGGCCGGTGACGGACGCACTGGCCGCGCCGCCGCCGCTCGGCCTGCGGATGCCGCTGGCCTCGGGCTTCGGGAGATCGCTGCGGAGGTGAACCGCGGCCCGGGCGCGCGTAACGTGAGGAGTGGACTCGGGGAGCTGCTTCGCTACCGGAGGCGACCGGCCATGGGTGGATTGATCCACAGGAACTTCGACCAGCCGGACGAGACGCGGCCCTTCGAGGCCGGGACGGGCAGGCTTGACCTGGTCAGCACCGAGGGCGGGGCGGTCGGACGGGCCGTCTTCGAGCCGGGCTGGCGCTGGTCGCTGCACATCAAGCCGCTGGCGGGCACGGACAGCTGCCAGTCCGCGCACACCGGGTACGTCGTGAGCGGCCGGATGAAGCTGGTCATGGACGACGGGGAGAGCGCCGACCTCGGTCCGGGCGAGTTCATTCGGATCGCGCCCGGGCACGATGCCTGGGTCCTGGGTGACGAGCCGTGCGTCGTGCTGGACTGGACCGGCTACGGCGACTACGCGAAGCCGGACGCGGGCTGACGGGCCGGGCCGGGCCCGGACCTGTGGTTCGGGGGTCGCGCCGGTCCGTCCTCACCCGCCGATCCGCCCCCTCACGGTCGGATGGCACCGACGGACCCGGCGCGACCACCACGGCCGGCCGCGGGCGCAGCAGGACACTGGCCCCCGTCCTCGCCTGGGTGTCCGCTGCGCGCACCGCGCTTCCCCCCTCGCGCCGCGCCACCCACTGTGCCTCTTCGGAATATGCCGAGGACGGCGTTCCAGGCGTCGTCTTGCCGCCTTGCGGGAACACGAGGGGTTTATAAATCCGCACAACTCGGGACGCATGTGCATATGCCTTCCGAGGAATCCGGGGCGGCCGGAGCCGCCGGGGAGCTGAGCCCCGCCGCCCGGCGGCTGTACGCGTACGCCGTGGAGCGGCACGCCTTCGACGCGTGCGAGGCCACCGGCGCACTGGGCGTGCGCGCGGCCGCGGCCATCACCGAGCTGGCCGCCGCGCACCTGCTCCAGCGGGCCCCGGGCGACGACCCCGACCGCTGGAGCGCGGTGGCCCCCCGGGCCGCGGCGGCCCGGGCCCTGGCCCCGTTGGCCCTGCTCGTACGGGAGACCCACGACGAGATGGACCGGCTGCGCGGGCGGCTGGAGGCGCTGGTGCCCGCGTACGAAGCGGGGACCGCGCACCGGGACCCGATGGGACCGGGCCGCCTGGAGCTGGTCACGGACCTCGGCGCGGTACGGGGACTGATCGCGGAGCTGGTCGCCGCGTGCGAGCGGGAGCTGCTGACCTCGCAGCCCGGCGGGGGCCGCCCGCTGGAGACGCTGCAGGAGTCGATCGGGCGGGACGAATCGCTGCTCACGCGCGGGGTCTCGATGCGGACGATCTACCAGCACACGGCACGCTACTCGCGGCCCACGGCGGCCTACGTCGAGCGGGTGACGGCGCTGGGGGCGCAGGTGCGGACCCTGGGCGACGGGCTGATGCGCATGCTGATCTTCGACGACCACACGGGCCTGATGGCAGTGCCGGACCGCAGCGGGGCGGCGCTGGTGGTGCGGGAGCCGAGCGTCGTGCACTTCATGACGGCGACCTTCGAGCGGTCCTGGCTGGGCGCGGAGCCCTTCCCCACGTCGGTGAGTCCGGAGGCGGCCCGGTCCATCTCGGACGAGCTGCGGCAGACGATCGTCCGGCTGCTGTCCGAGGGCCTGGAGGACAAGGTGATCGCGCGCCGTCTGGGCATGTCGGAACGGACCTGCCAGCGGCACATCGCGGAGATCATGCGCGCGGTGGGCGCCAAGTCCCGCTTCCAGGCGGGCTACTTGCTCTCGACCACGCCGCCCCCGACGGCGTGACCCCGACCGCCCCCGCCGGGCCCCCTCGGCCTCGCCGGGCCCCCTCCGCCTCGCCGAGTTTGAGCAGGGGGCACCTCCCAGCGGTAGCCGGGGGAGGGTCCGGGCGGAGCCCGATGCCCGGCGGAGCCGGGTTTCCCGGGGCGGCGGCTTGCGGCCTTCGTGGGGCGGGATGCGTTTAAATCGCCAATACATGACTGTCTGTCATGAATTGCCGTCCCGTCCTCGGGCGAAAGGGGCTTCGTTGCCGGACGACCAGCGTTCCCGCACGGACAAGGTGGTCTTCGGGGTCACCGCGGGTCTGACCCTCGCGTTCGTGCTGTGGGGCGCCGTGGCAACAGACTCGCTGGAGAGCGTGTCGAGCAGCCTGCTCGAAGGGCTCATCCACAACGGCGGCTGGGCCTTCATGCTCGCCGCCAGCGGCTTCGTCGTCTTCGCCCTCTGGCTGGCGATCAGCCGCTACGGCCGGATCCGCCTCGGCCGCGAGGACGAGGTCCCGGAGTTCCGTACCGTCTCCTGGGTCGCCATGATGTTCAGCGCCGGCATGGGCATCGGGCTCATGTTCTACGGCGTGAGCGAACCCCTGGCCCACTACGGGACTCCCCCGCCCGGCACGCACCCGGTCGACTCCGCCGAGCGGATGCAGACGGCGATGGCCACCACGCTGTTCCACTGGACGCTCCACCCGTGGGCGATCTACGCGGTGGTCGGGCTCGCCATTGCCTACAGCACCTTCCGCCGCAACCGCCGCCAGACGATCAGCGCCGTGTTCGAGCCGCTGATCGGCGCCCGGCACGCCCACGGCGGGGCCGGGCGGGTCATCGACATCGTGGCGATCTTCGCCACCCTCTTCGGCTCCGCGGCCTCGCTCGGCCTCGGGGCCCTCCAGATCGGCAGCGGGTTCCGTCAGCTGGGGTGGATGGAGTCGGTCGGCACGGTGCTCCTCGTGGGCAGCATCGCGGTCCTGACCGTCGCCTTCGTCGCCTCCGCGGTCTCCGGCGTGGAGCGGGGCATCCAGTGGCTGTCGAACATCAACATGGTGCTCGCCCTCGTGCTCGTCGTGTTCGTGTTCATCGCCGGGCCGACCATCATCGTGCTCGACCTCCTGCCCACGTCCCTGGGCGCCTACCTCGGCGACCTCCCGCAGCTCATCGGCCGTACCGAGGCGACCGGCGCCGGCGAGGTCGCCGACTGGCTGGGCAGCTGGACGGTCTTCTACTGGGCGTGGTGGATCTCCTGGACCCCGTTCGTCGGCATGTTCATCGCCCGGATCAGCCGCGGCCGCACCATCCGGCAGTTCATCGGCGGCGTCATCCTCGTACCGAGCACGGTCAGCCTGCTGTGGTTCTCCGTCTTCGGCGGCACGGCCATGAAGTTGCGGGAGAGCGGCGAACTCGCCCGGGAAACCACCCCCGAGGGCCAGCTGTTCGGGCTGCTCCAGCAGTTCCCCCTCGCCACCGTCATGAGCCTGCTGGTCATGGTCCTGGTCGGCATCTTCTTCGTCTCGGGCGCCGACGCCGCCTCCATCGTGATGGGCACGCTCTCGCAGAAGGGCGTCCTCGAACCGTCCCGGCCGGTGGTCGTCTTCTGGGGCGTGGTGACCGGCGCCGTCGCGGCGATCATGCTCCTCATCGGCAGCGGCGAGGGCGACGCGCTCGCCGGACTGCAGAACCTGACGATCCTCGTGGCGGCGCCGTTCACCGTGGTCATGATCGGTATGTGCGTGACCCCCCACAGGACACCGAGCAGCCCCCCTCCACCTCCCCGCCACCGGGCGGACAGGCGTAGCGCCGGACTTTCCGGTGTCGCCGCCCCGGTCAGCCGGTGGCCTGGTCCAGCTCGGGGATCAGGCGGCCGCGGCGGGACAGGAGGAAGCGCTTGAACTCCGCCACCGGTGGGGTGTCGGGGTGGCCGTCGAGCCAGGCGAGGCCGATCTCGCGGACGGCCCGCGGGGCGGTGACCGTCAGTTCGACCACGCCGGGGCGGGCCACGGCCGGGGGCGGCAGGAGCGCCACGCCGAGGCCGGCGGCGACCAGGCCGCGCAGGGTTTCGGCCTCCTCACCCTCGAAGGCGATCCTCGGGGTGAATCCGGCTTCGGCGCACAGGTCGTCGGTGATGCGGCGCATCCCGTAGCCGGGCTCCAGGGTGACGAAGGTTTCCTCGGCGGCCTCGGCGAGGCGGATCCGCTTGCGGGTCGCCAGCCGGTGGTCGTCCGGGACCACCAGCCGCAGCCGCTGTTCGTCCAGGCGCCGGGCGACCAGGTCCGGGGCGTCGGGCAGCGGGGACGTCAGGCACAGGTCGAGTTCGCCGGCCCGGAGCTTCTCCAGCATGGCCTCGCCGTAGTTCTGGACGAGGGAGAACCGGATCCGCGGGTGGTCGGCGCGGAAGGCGCGGATGAGACCGGGCACGGTCTCGGAGCCCAGGGTGTGCAGGAAGCCGAACGCCACCTTGCCGGCCGCCGGATCGGCGTCCTGCTGTACGGATTCGGCGGCGCGGCCGATCTCCGTCAGGGCCTGCTCGGCCGAGGCCAGGAAGGTGCGGCCGGCCGTGGTGAGGGCCACCGTACGGCCCTTGCGGGCGAACAGCGTGACACCGAGGTCCTGTTCGAGCCGGACCATGGCGCGGGACAGGGTGGACTGCGGGACGCCCAGCTCGTGGGCGGCGCGGGTGACGTGCTCGTGGCGGGCGACCGCGACGAAATAGGCCAGCCGCGGGGCCAGCAAAGTTGTCACGGCCATGTCTTCTACGTAACGGTTCATCGACATCCACGCTTCTGAGCTGGGTTGATGCATCAGTGGATCGATTATCGCGATTCTGTGCATTGGACGCATGAAATAGACGGGCCTACCGTCGAAGCATGCCTCCCGTTCATACCGGGGCACCCGTCATCCCGGGTGCCTCCACCTCGTCGTCCCCCGCACCGCAGCCCCTCTCCCCCGGCCGCCCCGGCTACCGCCGGATGAGCCTCGCGCTCTTCGCCGCCGGACTCGCGACCTTCGCCCTCCTCTACTCCACCCAGGCACTGTTGCCCGCGATCTCCAGCGGCTTCGGGGTGACCGCCGGGCAGGCCAGCTGGACGGTGTCCGCGGCCACCGGCGCGCTCGCGCTGTTCGTCCTTCCGCTGAGCGCGCTGTCCGAGCGGTTCGGCCGCACCCGGATGATGACCTGCTCGATGGTGATCGCCGTCGGCGTGGGCCTGCTGGTGCCGTTCGCGCCGAATGTGGAGTGGCTGGTGGCGCTGCGCGCCGTGCAGGGCGCGGCGATCGCCGGGATCCCGGCCTCGGCGATGGCGTACCTGGCGGAGGAGGTCAGGCCGAAGGCCCTGGTGGGCGCCATCGGCCTGTTCGTGGCGGGCAACTCCATCGGCGGCATGAGCGGCCGCCTCGTCACCGGCTGGGCCGCGCAGTTGTGGGGCTGGCGGGCGGGCCTGATGGCCGTCGCCCTGATGTCGCTGGCGTGCGCGGTGGCCTTCCTGGTGCTGCTGCCCCGGGCGCGGTTCTTCCGGCCCGCGTCGCTGAACCCGCGCGCGGTGGGGCGTACCGTCGCCGGCCATCTGCGCGATCCGCTGCTGCTGCGGCTGTACGGGATCGGCGCGCTGTTCATGACGGTCTTCGGCGCGGTCTACACGGTGATCGGCTACCGGCTGGTGGACGAGCCCTTCTCGCTCGGGCAGGGCGTGATCGGGTCGATCTTCCTGATCTACCTGGTGGGGACGGTGTCCTCGGCCGCCGCCGGCAAGCTGGTGGCCCGCGCCGGGCGGCGCGGCGCGCTGTACCTGGCCGTGACCACCACGGCGCTGGGGCTGCTGCTGTCGCTGTCCGACTCGCTGCCGGTGATCGTGCTCGGGCTGGTGCTGATCACCGCGGGCTTCTTCGCGGGGCACGCGGTGGCCTCCGCCGCGGTGAGCCGGACGGCGAAGACGGGCCGGGCGCAGGCCTCCGCGCTCTACCAGTCGGCGTACTACCTCGGCTCCAGCGCGGGCGGCACCCTGGGCGCCCTCGCCTACCACGGGGCCGGCTGGGCGGCCACGGTCGGCATCGCGCTGCTGGCGGTGCTCGGCGTCGTGTCGATCACCCTGTACGGGTCTCACGCGGCCCGCGCGCAGCGCCGTGTGCCGGCCTCGGCCCTGGGCGCGCGCTGACGAAATCTACGCTCCCCGTACGGGCAACCCCTGCTTGTTTTCCGGGCATTCGATACGGAGAACGATGCTGTGCGAGCAGGGGAGGACCGGATGGGTACGAGGGTCGGGGCGCGGATCGGGGCGCGGGCGGCGGTGCTGGGCGGGGCGGCCGCCCTGGCACTGCCGTTGGTGGTCGCGGGCGGCGGGGCGGCGCAGGCCGCCGCCTCCTGCAACCTCACGACGGGGCCGTACCAGCGGCAGGTCGAGCAGTTCCTCGGGCGGCCGGTGGACGGGAAGCAGTCGGCGGCCGACTGCACGGCGATCCGGTCCTTCCAGGCGAGCCACGGGATCACCCCGACCCAGGGCCATGCCGGGCCGCTGACCTGGCGGATCATGAACACGATGCTGGCCCAGCGGGCGGCCGGCAGCACCCCGAACAGGGCGGGCGACTGCCCCACCGACCGGGGGCGGATCGCCTGCGTGGACCTGACGCGGCAGCTGAGCTGGATCCAGGACGGCGCCACCCTGACGTACGGGCCCGTCCCGGTCCGCACCGGCAAGGACGGCACGGAGACCCGCACCGGCCCGAAAAAGATCTACTACCGCAGCATCGACCACTGGTCGACGCTCTACAACGTCTCGATGCCGTACGCGCAGTTCTTCGACGGCGGCATCGCCTTCCACTCGACCACCAAGAGCATGTGGAACCCGCCCGGTTCGGGCGGCTGCGTGAACATGCGGCCCGCCGACGCCAAGGCGTACTGGAACCTGCTGGGGAAGGGCGAGGACGTCCACGTGTACGGCCGCAAGCCCGGTACGTAGCCTCAGGCGGACGCGGGGGCGGGGGCCGGTGTCCCGCCCAGGAGGTCCAACCGCCGCAGGCTGGCCCGGCGTTGGACGAGGGACAGCCCGGCCACCCCCGCCCCGAGGGCCAGCCAGCCCGCCGGGCCGGCCACCATCACCGCGCCGGTGAGCAGCAGCGGTCCCGCGGACTTCTGGACGGACTGGGCCATGCCGGCCACCCCGAGGTACGAGGCGCGCGCCCGCTGCGGCGCGAGGGAGACCGCCAGCTCCCAGGAACTCACCGAGCGCATCAGCTCCGCCGCGGTGGCCAGTACGGCCGCCGCGAGCAGGGCGGCCGAGGCGGCCAGGACCCCGCCGCCGGGTGCGGCGGCGAGGAAGGCGCAGCAGGCGAGGGTCATCAGGCCGTACAGGGCGACCGCGTCCGCCGCCCGGCGGGGTCCCTCGACCCGCGCCGACACCCGTAGCTGAAGGACCACGACGAGCACGGTGTTGATGACCAGGAAGGCCGGGATCAGCGCGTGCGGGGCGGTGGTGTGGGCGACCAGCCACAGCGGCAGGCCGACGCCGAGGATCGAGTCGTCCAGGTTCATCGGGATGTCCAGCAGGACGAACCGCAGGTAGCCGCGGTCCCGCCAGGGACCCCGCCCGGCCGATCCGGCCTCCCCCGCCGCCACCGGGTCCGGGCCCCCGCCCTCGGACCGTGCTGCGGCGACCGGCCCGTGGCCGCGCGGCTCCCGGGTGCGCCACACCAGGGCGGCGGCCACCAGGAACGACAGTGCGTTGGCGAGGATCAGCACCTGGTAGGCGCCCCGGGTTCCGACGGCGAGACCGATGGCGGCGAGGCCCGCGCCGAGGGCGTAGCCGGCGTTCGCCGAGCTGCGCGACAGCGCCTGGTACGTGGCGCGCCGCTCGCCGGCGACCCGGGTGGCGAAGAGCATCTCCAGCGTCTTGGCGCCCCGGTCTCCCAGGTGGGTGACGGCGAAGAGCAGCAGCAGCACGCGGAAGTCGGTGACCGCCAGCAGGGCGCTCAGGGCGCCGAGGCGGATCAGGTGGCAGCCGATCAGCAGGGTGCGCACCGGGAAGCGGTCGGCGAGGTGGCCCGCCAGCGGCGATCCGGCGATGCCCGCCACCCCGGCCGCGCCCAGCAGCAGGCCCAGCCGCCCGGCGTCGAGTCCGACGACGAAGGTGAAGTAGAGGACGGAGGACGCGGCCCACACGCCGGTGCCCGCGCGGTCCAGCGCCTGGGTGAGCAGCATGATCCGTGCGTCACGGCCGCCGGGCGGCCGGCGCAGTTGGGCCAGCAGCCCCGGTTCCCCCCGCCGTGGCTTCCGGTTGTCCCCACCGCGCCGCATCCCAGTCCCCCGTTTCGACCGCGTCCACCCGTCCAGGTATCTCGACGTCGAGATACTTGGGGAAGCCTGCCCCAAATCAATCTTGACGTCAAGAAACTTGACGACGACATACATGTCGGGCGGACGCCCGCCCGGCGCTTCCGGCTGCCGTTGTCAGACCCCTCCGGTAGGTTCCGAAGTAGCGGAACTACTTGGGGGACGGACGGACATGAGCGATCTCGCCACCACCGATATGGATCTCGACACGGCCATGGACCGGTACCGGGTCGAGCTCACCGGCTACTGCTACCGCATGCTCGGCTCGTCCTTCGACGCCGAGGACGCGGTGCAGGACACGTACATCCGCGCCTGGCGGAGCTACGAGAAGTTCGAGGGCCGCTCCTCCCTGCGTTCGTGGCTCTACCGGATCGCCACCAACGTCTGCCTGGACCTGCTGAACGCGGGGAACAAGCGGGCCCGCCCGATGGACCTCACCGCCCCGCAGCACCAGGCCTCCGCCGTGCTCAACGAGCGCCCCGAGGTGACCTGGCTGGAGCCGGTCCCTGACGGCCGGGTGCTGCCGCAGACCGCCGACCCGGCGGAGATGGCGCTGGCGAAGGAGTCCGTCCGCCTGGCCTTCGTCGCGGCGCTCCAGCACCTGCCCGCCAGGCAGCGTGCGGTGCTCATCCTGCGCGAGGTGCTGGCCTGGAAGGCCGACGAGGTGGCCCAGCTCCTGGAGACCACGACGGCTTCGGTGAACAGCGCGCTCCAGCGTGCGCGGGCCACCCTGGCCGGACAGTCGCTGCGCGACAGCGACCCGGCGGATCCGCTGGACGCGGACCAGGCGCAGCTGCTGGCGCGGTACCTCTCCGCCTTCGAGGCCTACGACATCTCGCGGCTCACCGCGCTCCTGCACGAGGACGCGGTGCTGTCGATGCCGCCGTTCGACCTGTGGCTCCAGGGGCACGAGGACATCGCGGCCTGGCACCTGAACCAGGGCATCGGCTGCAAGGGCTCCCGCCTCGTCCCGACCACGGCGAACGGCATGCCGGCCTTCGGCCAGTACCGTCCGCGCGAGGACGGGCGGCCGGGCCACACCCCGTGGGCCCTGCAGGTCCTGGAGATCTCAGACGGCAAGATCGTCGGGCTCAACGCCTTCCTGGACACCGCCCGGTGGTTCCCGCTGTTCGGCCTCCCCGAGGAGCTCGACGAGGCCTACGAGGCCCAGTAGGGCCCGGAGCGCGGGCGCGGCCCCGGTCACCCGCAGCGGCCGCCCCCGGGCGGTCAGCCGCAGCCGTCCCAGCACCTCGACGGCGCCCAGCCCCGGCGCGGTGACGGCTCGCGCGTCGCACTCCACCGCGCGCGCCCCGGCCTCGTACAGCCGGGCCAGGCGCGCGCACAGCACCGCCGCGTCGTGGGCGGTCGGTGCGGGGCCGGGCAGCACGAGTCGTTGGATCTCCACGAGAGGGTGACTCCGCCGCCCGCCGGAAGTCATCGGCGGCTCCGCACCATGGCGGGATGAAGCCCACCCACCGGGACCGGTGCCCTGTATGCGCCGGCTCGTCACCGTCGAGGCCCTGCCGCGGCTGTGACCCGGGTCAGGGGCGGGGGAAGCCGAAGGTGTCGAGGACGAGGTCGAACGGCTCGGGGAGATGGACGGCCTCGCCGAACTTGCCCTCGTGCAGAAGGCGGTACTGGCCGTCGCTGGGCTCGCCGTACAGGTGGATGGTGGGGCTGCCCTTCGCGTGCGGGTCGATGAGCAGGTAGAGCGGGATGCCCGCCGCGGCGTATCCCTTGAGCTTGGGCACGCAGTCGTTGACGGCATTCGACTTGGAGGTGACCTCGACGACGAGCTCGGCGGCGGCCGCGGGAACGTAGTTCTCGCCTCCCGGAACCTCTTCCCTCGGAACGACCACGAGGTCCGGGATGTAAAGCCCGCTACGGCCGGGCACGGCCACGTTGAGGGTCTGGAAGATCTCCCAGTCGTCAGGGATCACGGTGTACAGGCGGCGCTGTACCGACACTGCGATCAGGTTGTGGTCGTTGACGGGTGGTGGTGCCACGGTGACGATCCCCTCGATGATCTCCACCTTGCAGCCCTCGGGCCAGTCCGTCTCCTCCCAGAGGCGGACGAGGCCCTCCCAGCTGTCGCCGCCCAGCGGCTCCTGCTGGACGGTGAGTCCGCTCATGGTGTGCTCCTCATTCGGTTCGTCACCGATCCCAGCATGCCGAACGGGACCGGTGGGGGTCCACCGGTCCCGTTCACTCGAATGGGAAACCGCAGGTCAGGCGATGCGGTCCAGGACGATCGGCGTGGCGGAGAAGGCCGTGCCCGCCGGGGCGATGTCGTACGTGCCCGCCAGGGAGGCGAGGGCGTAGTCGAACTTCTCCGGGGTGTCCGTGTGCAGGGTCATCAGCGGCTGGCCCGCCGTCACCGTGTCGCCCGGCTTCGCGTGGAGCTCGACGCCCGCGCCCGCCTGCACCGGGTCCTCCTTGCGCGCGCGGCCGGCGCCCAGGCGCCAGGCGGCGACGCCGACCCCGTACGCGTCCAGGCGGGTCAGGACGCCCGACTCGGGGGCGGTGACCACGTGCTGCTCGCGGGCCACCGGGAGGGCCGCGTCCGGGTCGCCGCCCTGGGCCGCGATCATCCGGCGCCAGTGGTCCATCGCGGAGCCGTCGGCCAGTGCCTTCGCCGGGTCGGCGTCCTTGATGCCCGCCGCGTCCAGCATCTCCTTGGCCAGCGCGATGGTCAGCTCGACCACGTCGGCGGGGCCGCCGCCGGCCAGGACCTCGACCGACTCGCGGACCTCCAGCGCGTTGCCGGCGGTCAGGCCGAGCGGGGTCGACATGTCGGTGATCAGCGCGACCGTCTTCACCCCGCTGTCCGTGCCGAGGCTGACCATCGTGTGGGCCAGCTCCTGCGCGTCCGCGAGGTTCTTCATGAAGGCGCCGGAGCCGACCTTGACGTCCAGGACGAGCGAGCCGGTGCCCTCGGCGATCTTCTTCGACATGATCGAGGAGGCGATCAGCGGAATGGCCTCGACCGTGCCGGTGACGTCGCGCAGCGCGTAGAGCTTCTTGTCCGCCGGGGCCAGGCCGTCGCCCGCCGCGCAGATGACCGCGCCGGTGGTGTCCAGGACGTGCAGCATCTCCTCGTTGGAGAGCAGCGCGCGCCAGCCGGGGATGGACTCCAGCTTGTCGAGGGTGCCACCGGTGTGGCCGAGGCCGCGGCCGGAGAGCTGCGGGACGGCCGCGCCGCACGCGGCGACGAGCGGGGCGAGCGGGAGGGTGATCTTGTCGCCGACACCGCCGGTGGAGTGCTTGTCCGCGGTCGGGCGGGAGAGGGAGTCGAAGTTCATGCGCTCGCCGGACGCGATCATCGCCGCCGTCCAGCGGGCGATCTCGGCCCGGTTCATGCCGTTGAGCAGGATGGCCATCGCCAGCGCCGACATCTGCTCGTCGGCCACGACACCGCGGGTGTACGCGTCGATGACCCAGTCGATCTGCTCGGGGCTCAGCTCACCGCGGTCCCGCTTGGTCCGGATGACGGAGATGACGTCCATGAGGTGCTTCCTTCTACGCGCATAGAGAGAGGGAGAAGAGGGGTTCGG
>NZ_BMVL01000007.1:98983-226716 GCF_014650695.1 Streptomyces avidinii
GGGCGGAGGGCCGTCGCCACGGCTATCTCAGGTGGTCGGGCCCGAAGGCCTGCGGCAGCATCGCCGCCAGCGGGAGGACCCCGTCGGGGGTCTCCACCAGCAGCTCGTCGCCGCCGAATTCGTACAGCAGCTGACGGCAGCGGCCGCACGGGACGAGGATCTCGCCCTTGCCGTCCACGCACGTGAAGTGCGTGAGGCGGCCACCACCGGTTGCGTGGAGGGAGGAGACCAGCCCGCACTCGGCACACAGGCCCAGCCCGTAGCTGGCGTTCTCCACGTTGCAGCCGGTCACGACGCGGCCGTCGTCCACCAGGGCGGCGACCCCGACCGGGAAGCCCGAGTACGGGGCGTACGCCCGGGTCATCGCGTCCCGGGCGGCCCTCCGCAGGGCTTCCCAGTCCACCGTCCGGCCCGAGGTCACTTGCCCTGACCCTTGCGGTACGGCATGCCGTCCGCCTTGGGCATGCGCAGGCGCTGCGCCGACAGGGCGAGCACCAGCAGCGTGGTGACGTACGGAGCGGCATCCACGAACTGGCTCGGCACCGAGTCCGTCGTCGCGTACCAGACGAACAGCAGCGCCGCGAAGACCGCCGAGATACCGGCTTGCAGGTACTTCTTCTTGTAGAGCTGCCAGACGCAGACGAGCACCAGCACGATGGCGATCAGCAGCAGCAGCGCGTGGACGTTCGTGGCGCCACCGCGCAGCTTGAGGCTGTCGATGAAGCCGAAGAGGCCCGCGCCCAGCGCCATGCCGCCCGGCATCCAGTTACCGAAGATCATTGCGGCGAGACCGATGTAGCCGCGGCCGCCGGTCTGGCCCTCCTGGTAGATCGGACTGGCGACGATCGACAGGAACGCACCGCCGAGGCCGGCGAGGCCGCCCGAGACGATCACGGCGATGTACTTGTACTTGTAGACGTTGACGCCGAGCGATTCGGCGGCGATCGGGTTCTCACCGCAGGAGCGCAGCCGCAGACCGAAGGTGGTCCGCCACAACACCCACCAGGTGGCCGGGATCAGCAGCAGGGCGACGACGGTCAGCAGCGACAGCTCGGTGACCAGGCCGCCGATGACGCCGGCGAGGTCGGAGACGAAGAACCAGTGCTTGGCCTGGAGCTCGGCCATCCAGTCGGACAGCCCCGGGATCGTGATCTTGTAGATCGGTTCGACCTGCGGCGACTGCTTGGAGGAGCCGCCCGGCGCGTCCGCGAAGGTGAAGTTCGACAGGTACTGCGTGAAGCCCAGGGCCAGGATGTTGACGGCCACACCGGAGACGATGTGGTTGACGTTGAAGGTGACCGTGATGATCGCGTGCAGCAGGCCGCCGATGGCGCCGCCGATGATGCCGGCCATGACGCCGGTCCACGGACCCCACTGGTAACCGGCCCAGGCACCGAACCAGGTGCCGAGGATCATCATGCCCTCGAGGCCGATGTTGACGACGCCCGCGCGCTCGGCCCACAGACCGCCGAGACCGGCCAGGCCGATCGGCACGGCGAGCGAGAGGGCGCCGGAGACCTGGCCGACGGAGGTCAGGTCGTTGGCGCCGCTGATCAGGCGGACCAGCGAGACCAGCGCGAGGCCACCCGCGATGATCAGCATGATCCAGGGCAGGGTCAGCTTCTTGCGGCTCCGCGTCGCGGGTGCCGCTTTCTTCGTGGAAACGGTGCTGGCGCTCACGCCGCGACCTCCTTCTCGGTCTTCATGGCGTGGCCCGCGGCCAGCTCCTCGCCGACCTTCTGCTGCTGCCGGCGGATGCCGTAGCGGCGGACGAGCTCGTACGAGACGACGACTGCGATCACGATCAGGCCCTTCATGATCGTGCCGATCTCCTTCGCGTACCCGTTCTGGTCGAGCGAGGCCGAGGCCTTGTCGATGAACGCCATCAGGAACGCGGCGAAGAGCATGCCGACCGGGCTGTTGCGGCCGAGCAGCGCGATGGTGATGCCGGTGAAGCCGACACCGACCGGGAAGGCCAGGTTGTAGGTGTGCGTCTCGCCCAGCAGCTGCGGCATACCGGCGAGACCCGCGACCGCCCCGGAGATGAGCATCGAGGTGATGATCATCTTCTTGGCGTCGACGCCGGAGGCCTGCGCGGCGGACTCACTGGCACCGGTGGCGCGCAGGTCGAAGCCGAAGCGGGTCCGGTTGAGCGCGAACCAGTAGACGATGCCGAGGGCGAAGGCCACGAAGGTGAAGCCGTAGAGCTCCAGCCCGTCGCCGAGGGACACGGCCGGGAACCAGCCCGACTCGGCGATGTCGCCGGTCGTCAGGTCGTTGGAGCCCTCGATCTGGACGCCGAGGTTCTTCGTCAGCATCAGCCAGGCGATGAGGCTGGTCGCGATGGCGTTGAGCATGATCGTGGAGACGACCTCGCTCACCCCGCGCTTGGCCTTGAGGACGCCCGCGATGCCGGACCAGAAGGCACCGACGAACATCGCCACGAGGACGATCAGCAGGAGGTGCAGCGGGCCCGGCAGGGTCACCGCCGCACCGACCACGGCGGAGAGCATCGCCGCGAGGCGGTACTGACCGTCGACGCCGATGTTGAAGAGGTTCATCCGGAAGCCGATGGCCACGGCCAGGGCCGCCAGGTAGTACGTACCGGCCTGGTTCACGATGAGGATCTGGACGTCCTCGTAGCT
Source organism: Streptomyces avidinii (assembly GCF_014650695.1). GTDB lineage: Bacteria > Actinomycetota > Actinomycetes > Streptomycetales > Streptomycetaceae > Streptomyces > Streptomyces avidinii. The sequence continues at coordinate 101,629 of NZ_BMVL01000007.1, forward strand.
GGCGTTCTCCACCATCAGGCGCAGCGGCTCGATCGGGTCGATGCCCGTCGCGGCCAGCACGATCATGGTCAGCAGGAACGCGCTGACCAGCGCGAGGACGGGCCCGGCGAAGCCGAGGATCAGCCGGTCCTTGTCGAATTTCTTCATCGGGCCTCGTCCTCCGTCGTGTCACCGTCGGCAGCGGCGGAGTGGTTGTCGGTTGCTTCCAGGTGCCCCGAGGCGGCGCCCGTCATGGCGGTGCCGAGCTCCTCGGGAGTGACGGTCGCCGGGTCGGCGTCCGCGACCAGGCGGCCGCGGTAGATCACGCGCAGGGTGTCGGACAGGCCGATGAGCTCGTCCAGGTCCGCGGAGATGAGCAGGACGGCCAGGCCGTCGCGGCGGGCTTCGCGGATCGCGTCCCAGATCTGTGCCTGCGCGCCGACGTCCACACCACGGGTGGGGTGGGCGGCGATCAGGAACTTCGGGTTGTGGCTCATCTCGCGGCCGACGATCAGCTTCTGCTGGTTGCCGCCGGAGAGCGAGGCCGCGGTGACCTCGATGCCGGGCGTGCGGACGTCGTACTCGCGCACGATCCGCTCGGTGTCCTTGCGGGCCGCCTTCAGGTCGAGGATGCCCCTCTTGGAGTTGGGCGCCTCGGTGACGTGGCCGAGGATGCGGTTCTCCCAGAGCGGGGACTCCAGCAGCAGGCCGTGGCGGTGGCGGTCCTCGGGGATGTAGCCGATGCCGCCTTCGCGGCGCTTGCGCACCGACATCCTGGTGATGTCCGCGCCGTCCAGGGTGATGGCGCCCGCGTCGGGGGTCATCATGCCCATCAGGGCCTCGATCAGCTCCGTCTGGCCGTTGCCCTCGACACCGGCGATGCCGAGGATCTCGCCCTTGTGGATGGTCAGGCTGATGTCGTCCAGCAGGAGCCGGCCGGCCTCGACCTTCTCCAGGGTCGACGAGTCCGGGGCGCCCGCAGGGACCAGGACCTCCGGCTCGGCGACGACGGCCTCGCCCGCGGCGACGGTCAGGCTCGTGACCTTGAGCATCGGCGTGGTGGTCACCGTGGACTCGCGGGTCTCCGGCGAGGGCAGTTCCGCACCGACCATCAGCTCGGCGAGCTGCTTGGGGGTGGCGGTCTTCGGGTCGGCGGTGCCGACCGTGGTGCCGCGGCGGATGACCGTGATGTCGTCGGCGACCTTCAGCACCTCGCCCAGCTTGTGCGAGATGAAGATGACGGTCAGGCCCTCGGCCTTGAGCTCGCGCAGGTTGTCGAAGAGCGCGTCCACCTCCTGCGGCACGAGCACGGCGGTCGGCTCGTCGAGGATGAGGATCTTCGCGCCGCGGTAGAGGACCTTGAGGATCTCCACGCGCTGACGGTCGGCGACACCGAGGTCCTCGACCAGGGCGTCGGGGCGCACGCCGAGGCCGTACGCGTCCGAGATCTCCTTGATCTTCTTACGGGCCTTGGCGCCGATGCCGTACAACTTCTCGCCGCCGAGAACCACGTTCTCCAGGACGGTGAGGTTGTCGGCGAGCATGAAGTGCTGGTGCACCATGCCGATGCCGCGGGCGATGGCGTCGCCGGGGGTGTTGAAGGAGACCTGCTCCCCGTCGATGGCGATGGTGCCCTCGTCCGGCTTCTGCATGCCGTAGAGGATCTTCATCAGAGTCGACTTGCCGGCGCCGTTCTCACCGATCAGGGCATGGACCGTGCCCTTGCGGACGGTGATCGCGATGTCCTTGTTGGCTACGACGCCGGGGAAGCGCTTGGTGATGCCGTGCAGTTCTACGGCGGGGGGCGGGCTGGACGCGTTGATGACGCACTCTCCTTGGCGCAAAAGGAGCGGAAGGCAGGGAGGACAGGGCGGGGAGTGAAAGTATCGCGTCCACGATGCTTCTACGCGCGTAGCACTGTCGGAAGTGAAAACTCGCGGCCAGGGAGGCCACTTGGTCACAGACTAGTGATCACAGAACGTGGCTCGGGGCCCGGGAGCGATCGTGACCGCTTCCCGGACCCCGGAGACCAGGACTACATGTCAGGAACGGCCTTACGGCGCGGTCTTGACGGTGATCTTCTTGGCGATGATGTCGGCCTTGGCCTTCTCCACCGCGGCGATGACGTCAGCCATCTCCTTGTACTTCGGGTTGGAGTCGGCCAGGCCGACGCCGTCCTTGTCCAGGCCGTAGCGGATCTCACCGATGGTGGGCTTGCCGTCCTCGACCGACTTGATCAGGTTGAAGACGGAGTCCGAGACGTCCTTGGTGACCGAGGTCAGGATGGAGTCCTTGTACTTCGCCAGACCCGCCTGGTTGTACTGGTCGGAGTCGACACCGATGGCCCACTTGCCCTTGGCCGAAGCGGCCTCGATGGCACCGGAACCGGCGAGACCGGCGGCGGCGTAGACCACGTCGGCGCCCGCGTCGAGCTGGCCCTGCGCGGCAGCCTTGCCGAGGTCGGGCTTGGCGAAACCGTCGAAGTTCGGCGGCTGGGTCAGGTACTGGGAGAGCACCTTGGCGTTCGGGTTGGTGTCCTTGACGCCCTGGGTGAAGCCCGCCTCGAACTTCTTGATCAGCGGAACCTCGACACCGCCGATGAAGCCGACCGTGCCGGTCTTGGACGCCTTGGCGGCGGCGACGCCGGCCAGGTAGGAGCCCTGCTCCTCGTTGAAGACCAGGTTGGCGATGTTGTCACCGGTGACGGAGGTGTCGTCGATGATGCCGAACGTGGTGTTCGGGAACTTCGGCGCGACCTTCTTGATGGCCGGGGCGTAGGCGAAGCCGACACCGATGACCGGGTTGTTGCCCTTGCGGGCAAGCTCGGTGAGGCGCTGGACCTTGTCGGCCTCGCCCTCACCGTCGGTGGGCTCCGCCTCGGCGCCCTTGATCTTCAGATCGGTTTCGGCCTTCTTCAGACCGGCGTAGGCGGCATCGTTGAACGACTGGTCGCCGCGGCCACCGATGTCGTACGCAATGGCTGCGGACTTCTGACCCGACTCCGAGGGGGAGGCCGAGGCGTCCGACGACTTCTTTCCGCCACAGGCGGTGGCCGAGAGGGCCAGCGCCGCGGACGCGATGCCCACGGTGGCGATCCTGGTGATCCGGCGCAAGGGGAGGCTCCTTCAAAACCTGACCGAAGCGCCACGACCGGCGCTGGTTTCGCGGCGATCGTAACGCGCGTAGATGTCAGTTAAAGGCCCGTTCATGAGTCGTTATCGGATCGTCGTGAACCGGACAGTGACCGATTGGTGACTCCTTACGTGTCCAGCCCTTGTGTACCAAGGGCTGGACACGCCCACCGGGAACCCCACGGATCCTGTAGGGAGATGTGCCCGGCCGGCTACCTACCGGCCACGGCGCGACGCCCGTCGATCAGTGCGGCAGCCGTGAAGAACTCCACTCCGACGCCGATCGCGGACTCGTCCACGTCGAAGTCGCCCCGGTGCAGATCACGCTTGGCGGTGTCGCCGGGCGTACGGACCCCCAGCCGGGCCATCGCACCCGGCACGTGCTCCAGGTACCAGGAGAAGTCCTCCCCGCCCAGGCTCTGCTCGGTGTCCTCGACCGACTCCGCGCCCAGGCGGACCCCCATCGCCTCGCGCAGCAGTTCGGTGATCACCGGGTCGTTGACCACCGGAGGCACGCCGCGCACGTGGTTGATCTCGAACTTGGCCCCGTGCATGGTCGCGATCTCGTCGATCGCCGCGTGGATCATGTCCGGTGCCTCGTGCCAGGCGTTCAGGTCCAGGCAGCGCACCGTTCCGGACAGCTCGGCGTGCATCGGGATGACGTTGCAGGCGTGGCCGGCCTCGATCCGGCCCCAGGTGACCGACATGCCCGAGCGGGCGTCCATCCGGCGGGCCAGCAGGGCCGGGGTGTCGACGGCCACCCGGGCGGCGGCCGTCACCAGGTCGGTGGTCAGGTGCGGGCGCGCGGTGTGCCCGCCGGAGCCGGAGAGGCTGACCTCCAGCCGGTCGCAGGCCGAGGTGATGGGGCCGGGCCGCAGCCCGATGCGCCCCGCGTCGACCCGGGGGTCGCAGTGCACGGCGACGATCCGGCCCACGCCGTCCAGGACCCCGGACTCGATGGCATCGGTGGCCCCGCCCGGGAGCACCTCCTCGGCGGGCTGGAAGAGCAGCCGTACGGGGCGGGGCAGCAGCCCCTGCCGGTCGAGCTCGGCGAGGACCAGGCCGGCGCCGAGGACCACCGCGGTGTGCACGTCGTGACCGCAGGCGTGCGCGCGGTCCGGGAAGGTCGAGCGGTACGGGACGTGCGTCTTGGCGTCCGGGATGGGCAGGGCGTCGATGTCCGCGCGCAGGGCCAGCATCGGCCGGCCCCCGTCCCAGGTGCCGACGTCACAGATCAGGCCGGTGCCGGACTTCAGTACCCGTGGTCGCAGGCCGGCTTTCTCCAGCCGGGCCTTGATCGCCGCGGTGGTACGGAATTCCTGGTGTCCGAGCTCCGGGTGCATGTGCAAGTCCCGGCGGAAGGCGATCAGTTCGGTACGCAGGTGGTCCGGAAGCTTGCCGGGCAGCTCGGGCCGGTCGGACGCGGCGGGCTGGGCGGTCTGGGACTCGCGGGACATCAACTGGTTCACCCGTTGAAGGGTAGGCCCACGGACGGGTCAACTGGCCGGGGATCACGAAAAGTTCATGCCGTTAGGGGAAAGAAACCCGACCTCTGGACGCATGACCGGATGCACGCGGGGGTAAACTCGCGCGCTCATCCGGCCGTGGGAGTCGCCTGGGCAGGCAGTCTGCGCACATCGCGGGCGGTGTCCGTGACCCCGGCGAGAAAGCTGCGGGCGCGAGGGGAGGCGGACCCGGTGAGCCAGGCGGGGTCCACATCGCATACGGCCACGGTGACACCGGTACCGGTCAGGGCGTACGGCAGCGTGTGGACGACGGTGGACGGAAAGCTGACGATCGTCCGGCCGACGGGACCGCGCCGGGCGATCAGCTCCAGCGGCAGGTCCGGACGCACGATCTCCAGCCCGGTCGCCCGGCTCAGCGCGCGCAGCTTCTCCGGGGACTCCCGGCGGTGCGCGAAGTAGCGGGTGGCGCCGTGCTCCAGGGTCAGGGCGCGCACCGCGTCCAGATAGCGGTCCGGGTCCACCACACCGGTCTCCACCAGCGAGGTGCCGACCAGGTCGGTGCCCTTGGTCAGGCGGGGCGGGCCGAACCGGGCGCGGGTCCACGCGAAGTCGTTGATCCGCAGTGTCATTGCGCCGTGGGCGGTGACGGGCATCGAGCTGAACACCTCGACGCGGTGGCCGGGGCGTCCCGCCGGCGTGAAGCGGCGTCGCGCGGTCGCCGAGACGGGTGCGTACGCCATCTCGCGGATCCGGCCGGGCAGTCCGCCGCCGCCGATCCGGTGCCACCGTACGAGGCGTTCGCCGCGGGCGGTCTGGGCCATGAACTCCATGGTGGCGGTGCCGTCGTCGACCACCACCAGCTCCTCGGCGCGCACCAGGGTGAGCAGCAGCTGCACGTAGCGCGAGAAGGGGTCGCCGACGACGACCGTGCGCGCCGCGCGTACGTCGCGCGCCAGCGCGGCCAACGCCTTCAGCGGCGCGAACCGGCTGCCGCGGGCCTCCTGCCACTGGACCTCGTGCCCCTCGTCCCGGGCCAGTGCGGCCACCCGGCGCAGCTGGCCGCGGGACATCGGGTCGGTGGGCGGCAGGACGACGATCCGCAGGGGGGTCGCGGCGCCCGCCGGCCGGGCGGCGCGGCCGGGCCCGGTCCCGCCGTCGGCGCGGCGCCCCCGCTGGCGAGGGACGCCGTCCAGCTGCGGCTGCTCTCCGGCGCGCGCGTACGCCCACTCCAGCACGTTCAGGAGTTGGACCGGACTCTCGACGAACGCCAGGGTGGAGGCGGAGGGGGTCACCACGTGCTCCTTGTCGGGGGGCGGAACGCGTACGCGCCGGACAGGTCAGACGGCTGCCAGCCGGCCCTGCACGCGGCGGAGCTTCTTCATGGGGCCGAGCTCGGACTCGTAGACCCGCTTGATCCCGTCGCCGAGGGCGGTCTCGATGGTGCGGATGTCGCGCACCAGTCGGGTGAGGCCGCCGGGCTCCACGGAGGCGGCCTGGTCGGAGCCCCACATCGCGCGGTCCAGGGTGATGTGGCGCTCGACGAAGGTGGCGCCGAGGGCGACGGCGGCGAGCGTGGTCTGCAGGCCCGTCTCGTGGCCGGAGTAGCCGATCGGGACGTTCGGGTACTCCTCGCGGAGGGTGTTGATCACCCGCAGGTTGAGCTCCTCGGCCTTGGCCGGGTACGTCGAAGTGGCGTGGCAGAGAAGGATGTTGGCGCTGCCGAGCACCTCCACGGCGTGGCGGATCTGCTGCGGGGTGGACATGCCGGTGGACAGCACGACGGTGCGGCCGGTGGCGCGCAGGGCGCGCAGCAGCTCGTCGTCGGTGAGGGAGGCGGAGGCCACCTTGTGGGCGGGGACGTCGAACTTCTCCAGGAAGGCGACGGCCTCGGTGTCCCACGGGGAGGCGAACCAGTCGATGCCGCGCTTGGCGCAGTGGTCGTCGATGGCGCGGTACTCGTCCTCGCCGAACTCGACCTTGTGGCGGTAGTCGATGTAGGTCATCCGGCCCCAGGGGGTGTCGCGTTCGATGTCCCACTGGTCGCGCGGGGTGCAGATCTCCGGGGTGCGCTTCTGGAACTTCACGGCGTCGCAGCCCGCTTCGGCGGCGGCGTCGATGAGGGCGAAGGCGCTGCCGAGGTCGCCGTTGTGGTTGATGCCGATCTCGCCGACGACGTAGACGGGGCGACCGGGGCCCGCGGTGCGGGCGCCGAAGGTACGCATGCGGGGGTCGGGCGTGGAGGTCATGGCAGGGGGCGTCCTTCGGTGCGGGGATGTGCGGGGTACGGGCTGTGGATCGGGGTGCGAGGAGGCGGGCGCGCAGGGGTCCGGGGCGGGCTGTGCGGGGTGTGCCCCGGGGCGCGGGTCGAGCAGGGGTGCGAGCAGGCGGGCGCGGGCCAGGTCGTGCGGGTCGTCGATCTCCAGGACCCGAGCGGGATCGGTGGCGACGGGAAGGGCGCGGCCGAAGAACCGGTGCCGGACGGTGCGGAAGCCCGCGGCGTCCATGGCGTAGGCGGCGCCCGTCTCCAGCAGGTCCTGCGGCCGGTCCTGGCGCCGGGGGCGGTGCGCCGCGTCGTGGTTGACCCCGGTCCCGGTGCCGTCGTCCGCGTCCCGCCAGAGGAACCCGTGGAAGGGGGCCACGGTCAGGGCCGAGTCGGCCGCCCCGGAGGCGACGGCCACGGCGACCGACTCGACGTCGGAGGCGGCGAGGAAGGGGCTGGTGCACTGGACGAGGAGGACCACGTCCACGGTGAGGGAGTGCAGCTCCTCGAAGGCGGCGAGCGCGTGCAGCACGGCGGCCTCGCTGCTCGCGGTGTCCCCGGAGATCGCGGTGGGGCGGGCGATCACGTCGGCTCCGGCGGCGCGGGCGGCGGCGGCGATGGCCTCGGAGTCGGTGGAGACCACCACGTCGGTGACGGTCGGGGCGGCGCGGCAGGCCAGGACGGCGCGGGCGACGAGCGGGGTGCCGGCGACCTCGGCGAGGTTCTTGCCCGGGACCCCCTTGGAGCCGCCGCGGGCCGGGACGACGGCGAGGACCCTCACAGCTCCCCCAGCCTGCGGATCACCGGGGCCACGCGCTGCACCCCGTGCCGGTAGGCGCCGCGGGCGGCCTCGCGCAGGTGGGCGCGGAGCCGGCGGCGCAGCCGGGACTCCCCCGCCGCCGGGCGCACCGCGCCGGGCATCGGGGTGCCGTCGGGATCGAGGTGGTGCCGGGCGAGGATCCCGGGCAGGTACCGGGGGGCGGTGGTGCGCGTGTAGTACGGGGCGGGCGGGGGCAGCCGGGTCGCGGCCATCAGCGCGGCCACCTTGGCCCGGGCCACGGCGTAGGCGTCCGCGCCCGTCCGCGGGCCGGCGCCCTGCGCGGGCAGGACGCCCTGGGCCGCCAGCCAGGCCGGGTTCCCCTCCGGGAGGAGACCGGAGTCGATCTGGTCCCAGGAGGCCAGGCAGCCGGAGCCCAGGAAGTGGTGGTTGCCGAGGGCCTCGCGGATGCCGAGGTCGGTCAGGATCGCCGTCGGGATGGAGCGGTGCAGGGATTCCAGGGCGGCCGTGGAGGAGACGGTGACCAGCAGGTCGGTGCCGTCCAGGACCTCGCCCATGTTTCCGTACACCAGCCGGCAGTTGGCGGGCAGTCCGCCCGGGATCTTCTCGGCGAGCCGCTGGTACGGCTGCTCCTCCAGGTGCGTGGTGTGCTCCCCGGGCTTGCTGCGCAGCTTGATCAGCACCTCCCGGTCGGGGTGCAGCCGGGCGTGTCCGGCGGCCCGTTCCAGCAGGTAGGCGCGGTCGGCACGACTGTCGGGCACGGAGGGCTGGACGGCGAAGACCACCGTGTGGGCCCGGCTCCCGGCCGGCTCGTACCGTGCCCCGCCCAGGAAGGGCAGCGCGGTCTCGGTGACCGCGGTGGCGTCCGCGCCGACGCCCTCGTACACGGCGCGGAAGCGTTCGGCGTCGTGGCGGGAGTTGGCGAGGACGAGGTCGGCGCCGTGCCGCAGCAGCAGCCCGTCGGCGAGCTTCTCGTACACGACGCCCACGTAGCCGGTGACGAGTACGGGGCGCCCGGCCGGGGCGGGCCACAGGGCGCGGGCCCCGTGCAGGACGGCCTGGACGGCCCCGCCGACGAGCGCGAGGACGATCACGTCGTAGCGCTCGCGTTCGATCTCGGCGAGGAACTCGGCGCAGGTCACCTCGGACAGCCGGTCGGCCCGCACCCCCACCTCGCCGAGCTGGCGCGCGGTGGGTGTGGCACGGCCGCGCAGCAGGAATCCGGTGAGCTGGTGGTCGGGCACGAGACGGCGGGCGGTGAGTGCGCCCCATTTCCATCGCGTATCGGAATCGGCGAGTACGGCGACGCGTTTGCGTTCTGGCACGCGGCAGAAGCTATTCCGCAATTTCGGTGATCGGCCCAACGAGCGCACAACAGCGGGTTAACAACGCGTCGACGAAATGCGAAAGCGCACGGGTTAACTCGCCCGCCCCGCGCCGTTCACATGGAATCCGCATCCGGGCCACAGTGAATGACGGGCGGCGCCCTAATGTCTCGCGAGTGCCCAAGCTCTCTGTTGTCGTGCCGTTCTACAACGTGCAGACATATGCACCGGATGCCCTGAAGAGTCTCGAACTCAACGCCCGGGACGATTTCGAGTTCCTGCTCGTCGACGACTGCTCGACGGACGGGACGCCCGACCTGCTGGAGCGGGCTGCGCGCGAGCTGCCGGGGGCGGTGCACCTCAGACACGAGCGCAACGGCGGCCTGGCCACCGCCCGGAACACCGGTCTGGACGCGGCCCGTGGCGAGTACCTGGCCTTCCTGGACGGGGACGACTGGCTGGCGCCGGGCCATCTGGCCCGGACACTGGCCGCCATAGAGGCTCTGAACTGCGATTTCGTCCGCACCGACCATGTTCGCTGCACGGGCCGGTCGCGGAGCGTGCAGCGTGTTCCGTACGGGCCGGAGTCGGTGGTCGCCGATCCGCGCGCCGCGATCCTGCCCGCCGACCGGGCCACCTCGGTGGACTACCCGTACGCGTGGGCCGGCATGTACCACCGGCGCCTGCTGGACCGCGGGGTGCTGCACTTCACCGACGGGCTGCGGACCGCGGAGGACCGGCCGTGGATCTGGCGGCTGCACCGGGAGGCGGCGTCCTTCGCGGCGGTCGGACTGCCCGGCGTCTTCTACCGGCGCGGGGTTTCCACCTCACTGACGCAGATCGGCGACGAACGGCAGCTCGATTTCATTCGCGCATTCGATCAAGTACTCGCGGACGCGCTCGGGGACCGGGAATCCGACCGACTGCTCCCGAAAGCCGTCCGAACCTATTGTGCAATTATCGCCCATCATTTCGGATCCATCGAAAGGTTCGAGCCGGACGTGGCCAAGAAACTCCGCATCATGAGCACGGCCGCGCTCGGCCGCATGCCGCAGGACGTACTGGACCAGGTCCTGGACTCGATGGACGTCGAACGCTCCACCGTGCTGCGCCGCCTGCGCGGCGGCCGCCGCGCCCCGTCGGGAGCGAGCGCCTGATGCCCACCCAGATCTTCCTGGCCTCCACCCTCTACGGCGCCGCCACCCTCGCGGCGGGCATCGACGCGGGCGGCTTCCCGCCCGCCGGCCGCCGCATCCTGCTGACCAGCAACCACGCCGTCACCGCCGAGGTCACCCCGGGGATCGCGGAGATGCCGGGCTTCGCCGCCCTGCGCTCGCGCTTCGACGAGGTCCTCGACTGGAACCGCGTCATCGAGCCCCAGCACCCGAGCACCTGGGCCCCCCGCGCGGAGGACGTCCCCCTCTGGGAACGGCAGCTGCGCACCCTGTGGGACCTCGGCGACGACCGGGTCGAGCTGATCGTCGAGTCCCTCCAGGTCCCGCCCGCCCAGACCCTGTGCCGACTCTTCCCGGGCGCGGCCGTCGACGTCTACGCCGACGGGCTCATGAGCTACGGCCCCACCCGCTTCCGCCTCGACCCGCAGCTGGGGATGCGGGTGCGGCGGGTGCTCCACCTGGACCTGGTGCCCGGGCTGGAGCCCCTGCTGCTGACGGAGTTCGGGGTACGGGTCGAACTGGTGCCGACGGAGCCGTTCCTCAAGGTCCTCGCCGAACTCGCCGAACTCGCCGAAGCCACCGCGGCGACCGCGGGTGCCCCCGTCGAGCCGGCCGAGCCCCCGGCCCTCCTCCTGGGCCAGTACCTCTCGGCCCTCGACCTGATGAGCCCGGCCGAGGAGGAGGAGCTGCACGTCTCGATGGTCCGCGGCGCCCACGCCCTCGGCCATCGCGAGCTGGTCTTCAAGCCGCACCCCGGCGCCCCGGCCGTGTACTGCCGGCGGGCCCGGGAGGAGGCCGAACGGCTCGGTGCCCGGCTGACGGTGATCGCCGCCCCGGTCCTGGCCGAGACCCTCTACCAGCGGCTGCGCCCCGCGCTCGTCGTCGGCTGCTTCTCCACCGGGCTGCTGACGGCGGCCACGCTGTACGGGCTCCCGGTGGCCCGGACCGGGACCGATGCGGTGCTGGCCACCCTGAGCCCGTACCCGAACAGCAATCGCGTACCGCTGGCCCTGGTGGACGCCCTGCTCCCGGACCTCGCCGACGCGGAGGCGGTCCGGGCCTGGACGCCTCCGACCCCCGAGCAGGTCCGGGCGGAACCGGCCGCACTGCTCACTGCCGTCGGGTTCACGATGCAGCCGCAGATCCTGGCCGCGCGTCGGCCCGCGGCCGAGGCCTACCTGGCCAGGCACCTGACCCCGCGCACCTGGCGGTACTTCACCCGCCGCCGGCTGACCTCCCTGGGCCTGCCGGGCGGCATCCCGGCGCAGCTGTCGTTCCTGCCGCGCAGCCGGACCGTGCGCCGGGCCGTCCGGCGGATGGCGTGGCTGCGCCGGGCGCTCAGCTGACGGCGAGCTTGGCCGCGAAGCCGAGGAACAGCACGCCCGCCGCGGAGGTGGCCCCGGCCGACAGCCGCCTGCGGCGGCGGAAGGCCGCCGCGAGGCGGGTCCCGCCGAATATCAGCAGCGTCAGGTAGAGGAAGCTGCCGGTCTGCAGCAGGCCGCCCAGGAGCAGGAACGACAGCGCCGGATAGGCGTACGACGGGTCCACGAACTGCACGAAGAAGGACATCAGGAAGAGGATGGCCTTCGGGTTGAGAAGGCTGATCAGCAGCGCGCGCCGGTAGGGCCGTTCGTTCTCGGCCGGGTCGGCGGGCACCGCGGCCTCGGCCTCGGCCCGCTCCATGCGCGTGCGCCACAGCGCCCAGGCGCCCCGCATCATCCCCACGGCCAGCCACGCCAGGTAGCCGGCGCCGAGGAACTTCACCACGGTGAACACCAGCGGGCTCGCCCGCAGCAGCGCCCCGGCGCCGACGGCGGTCAGCAGCATGAGCACGGCGTCGCCGGTGAACACCCCGGCGGCGGCCTTGTACCCGGTGCGCACCCCGCGGCGGGCAGCCACGGAGAGCACGTAGAGCGAGTTCGGCCCCGGCAGCAGAATGATCAGCACCAGGCCTGCGAGATACGTCGGAAGATCGGTCACACCCAGCATGGGCAGGAGTGTCCCACAGGGACGCACCTGTCGCGCCAGTCTGTTTCACCAGGTGGAACCGCTCGGCTCGTACGTCCCCCAGACCTCCCGCAGCGCGCCGCACACCTCCCCCACCGTGGCCCGGGCCCGCAGCGCCTCCTTCATCGGGTACAGCACGTTGGCCGTTCCCGCCGCCGCCTCCTTCAGGGCCGCGAGCGCCGCCGTCACCGCCGGCCCGCCCCGCTCCGCCCGCAGCCGGGCCAACGCCGCGCACTGCCGCGCCTCGATGGCCGGGTCCACGCGCAGCGGCTCGTACGCGTCCTCGCGCTCCAGCGCGAAGCGGTTGACCCCGACCACGACCCGCTCCCCGCTCTCGGTCTCCTGCGCGATGCGGTAGGCGTTCCGCTCGATCTCGGCCTTCTGGAAGCCGGCCTCGATCGCCGCCACCGCCCCGCCCTGGTCCTCGACCCGGCGCATCAGCGCGAGCGCCGCCGCCTCCAGTTCGTCCGTCATCCGCTCCACCGCGTAGGACCCGGCGAAGGGGTCCACGGTGTGCGGCACGTCCGTCTCGTGCGCGAGGACCTGCTGGGTGCGCAGGGCGAGGCGGGCGGACTTCTCCGTCGGCAGCGCGATCGCCTCGTCGAAGGAGTTGGTGTGCAGCGACTGCGTGCCGCCCAGGACGGCGGCCAGGGCCTGCACGGCCACCCGTACGAGATTCAGTTCCGGCTGCTGCGCGGTCAGCTGGACCCCGGCCGTCTGGGTGTGGAAGCGCAGCATCAGCGACTTCGGATCCCGCGCACCGAACTCCTCCCGCATGACGCGGGCCCAGATCCTCCGGGCCGCACGGAACTTCGCCACCTCCTCCAGCAGGGTGGTGCGGGCGACGAAGAAGAAGGAGAGCCGGGGCGCGAACTCGTCGACCACCATGCCCGCCGCCAGGGCGGTACGGACGTAGGCGATGCCGTCGGCGAGGGTGAAGGCCACTTCCTGCGCGGGAGAGGCGCCGGCTTCGGCCATGTGGTAGCCGGAGATGGAGATGGTGTTCCACCGCGGGATCTCGGCGCGGCAGTAGCGGAAGGTATCGGCGGTCAGGCGCAGGGAGGGGCCGGGCGGGAAGATGTACGTCCCGCGCGCGATGTACTCCTTGAGCACATCGTTCTGGATCGTCCCCGTCAGCTCTGTGCCCGAGATGCCCTGTTCCTCCGCCACCAGTTGATAGAGCAGCAGGAGCAGCGCGGCGGGCGCGTTGATCGTCATCGAGGTGGAGACCCGGTCGAGGGGGATCCCGTCGAACAGCGTCCGCATGTCGTCGAGCGAGTCGACGGCGACGCCGACCTTGCCCACTTCGCCCTGGGCGAGGGGGGCGTCGGAGTCGTGTCCCATCTGCGTGGGCAGGTCGAAGGCGACGGACAGCCCGGTGCCGCCGCCCTCGATGAGCTGCCGGTAGCGGGCGTTGGACTCGGCCGCCGTACCGAAACCGGCGTACTGCCGCATGGTCCACGGCCGACCGGTGTACATGTTCGGATAAATCCCCCGAGTGTAGGGGAAGTCGCCCGGCTGCCCCAGCTCGGACGCCGGGTCCCAACCCGTCAGGTCGCCGGGCCCGTAGACCGGTTCGATGGGGAATCCGCTCTCTGTGAGTGCCATGTGTGACGTAGTCCTCCGTAGAGCAACCGGGCCCGGGACTGATAAAACCTCCCCGAGCCACCGCTGGGGTGCCCCGGCCGCGAATCGCTTCGTAAGGCTGCGGACGACTGCCGGTCACAATGGCGCAACATCCCGGAGCCGAGTGCAACTGTCCACGCGTGCGGAGCATCACCTAGATACACGACGTAGAAACCGGGGGACTGCAATGCAGCGCCAGAGAGTCATAATCCGCACGATCGGGTTGGCAACCGCCGTCGCGCTCGCCGCGACCGCCTGCGGACCGCAGAAGACGGAGTCCGTCGGCTCCGCCTCCTCGGCTCCGTCCTCGCCCACGGCGGGCGCCTCCCCCGAAGCCTCTCCCTCCACCGACGACAAGCCCTCGGGCTCGCCCTCGCCGTCCGCCTCCGCGTCGGCATCCCCCTCGGCCTCGCCTTCGCCCTCGGTGAAGCAGATCATGGCCAACGGCGACGAGAGCGAGCAGATCCGCGAGCTCCAGGCCCGGCTGAAGCAGCTCAAGCTGATGTCGGTCGCGCCGACCGGCTTCTACGGCTCGAAGACGACGGCCGCGGTCAAGTCCTTCCAGTCGAAGAACGGGCTGAACGCCACCGGTTCGGTCGACGAGGCCACCTGGAAGAAGATCCAGAGCTCCAGCAAGAAGCCCACCGCCGACGAGCTGCGCCCGCCTACCGTCAACGAGGTCGACGCGCCGGACCCGCGCTGCATGACGGGCCGCGTCATGTGCATCAGCAAGGAGAGCCGCACCCTCGCCTGGATGATCGACGGCAAGGTCGTCTCGACGATGGACGTGCGCTTCGGCTCCGAGAACACCCCGACCCGTGAGGGCGTGTTCAACGTGGGCTGGAAGGCCAAGGAGTGGACGTCGACGATCTACCACACGCCGATGCCGTACGCGATGTTCTTCAGCGGCGGCCAGGCCGTGCACTACTCCGCCGACTTCGCGGCGCGCGGCTACGCCGGCGCCTCGCACGGCTGCGTGAACGTCCGGGACAAGGGCAAGCTGTCGGCCCTGTTCGACCAGGTGCAGGTCGGCGACAAGGTCGTCGTCTACTGGTGATGCCGTGGCGCCGGGGCCGGGCCTCCGGTCCCGCGAAGCCCGTGCCCGTGCCCGCGGCAGCGACAGCGGGACCAAGAAGCAGGAAGCCGGCAAGCAAGAAGCCCGAGGCGATGCCTCGGGCTTTTTCGGTCTGACGTAATGGGCGCGGGCAGGGCCGGGGGAACGTGCCCCGCCCGCGCCGGTTGCGCAGAGCCCAGGGGTACGGGGGGAACCCCGGCTCATGCGCGGCCGATGACCAGTCGGCTCGATATGTACTGCGCCACCGATTCGAAAAGTGTTACAGGCAGGTCAGCGCATGTATCAGCGGTCGACCTGCAGGCCGATCGAACCCCGCGGGAGCGACGGCGAAAGGGTCGGCGCGCGGAGCGTCCCGCCCACCGGCGGGGCGTCGCTGCGCTTGCCGCCGCCGGAGCCCTCGTCCTCCTGCAGGGACTTGCAGTAGGCCGGGATCCGGGTGAGGCCGTTGGCCTGGCGCGAGAGCCACTCACGGCGGTCGTCATTGATCCGGCCCGACTTGAACTGCTCGCAGAGGTCCGCGGCCTTGAGCC
Organism: Streptomyces avidinii; assembly: GCF_014650695.1. Taxonomy (GTDB): domain Bacteria; phylum Actinomycetota; class Actinomycetes; order Streptomycetales; family Streptomycetaceae; genus Streptomyces; species Streptomyces avidinii. The sequence continues at coordinate 116,981 of NZ_BMVL01000007.1, forward strand.
GGAGCTCCCGGTCGCCCTCCGTGCCGTCCTTGTCGGTGCCCCCGCCGCCGAAGGTGTCGCGGTCCCCGTCCCTGCCGCCCGTGCCGATCCGGCCGTCCTGGCCGTCCTTGCCCGTGCCGCCGGTCGCCGTCGCACCCGAGGAGGTGCCGGCGCCCGCTTCGCTCCCGGGTGTCGTCCGGCCGTCCGCGTCCGGCGTCCGGGCCGCATCCGGGAGGACCGTCGCATTCGAACCGTTCGGCAGCGGGGTGGGCGTCGACATCGGGCGCGAGGTCGGGGCTCCGCTGCCGATGCCCTGGGACGAGTGCTCGCCGGCACTGACGGACATCGCCGGAGCGGGTCCCGCACTGTCGTGCCGGGCCCGGTCGAGCAGCCCGGCGCCGGCCGCGGCGGCCAGGCCGCCGACGGCGACACTGGCCAGGGCGGCCGCCAGGCCGAAGCTCACGGTCCGCCCGCGCCGGCCCGCGGGCACGGGCGCGGGGATGATGCGGCCGAGGTCGACGACGGGTTCGGCGGCGACTTCGGACGCCTCGGACACGGCAGCCGGCCGCGCGGCGCCCCGCGCCGTACGGAAGGCGGCCACCGCGGCGGCCTCGCCGGGAAGTTCCACGGACAGCGGCTCGGCCACGGCGCCCAGGGCGTCCAGGGCGGCACGCAGCCGGGCGGCCTCGGTCCGGGCACGCTGATCGGCGGCCGGCCCCACAGGTTCCACCGGTTCGCCGCGCAGCATTTTGTCCGCTGCGGCTTTGTCCAGCCACCTGTTGCGCTCGTCGGCCATCACATGTCCTTCTGCGTCCGCCAACGTGAATCCGTCACACCGGTTTGCTCTACGAAGCCCCCGCCTCGGCCACGTTGTGCGGGTACGGCGTCGAGATCCCTCCCGCCCCCGCCGTCCCAGACCTGGCCACGGGCATTATGGCCGACCGTCGCGCCCGCACCCGAGGCGGTGTCCGGGTCGGCCTCGAAGCCGCCCTCCGCACCGAGCAGCTCGGCCAGCTTCTTCAGGCCCCGGTGGGCCGCCGTCCGTACGGCGCCGGGCCGCTTGCCCAGGGTCTCGGCCGCGCTCTTGGCGTCCAGCCCGACCACGACCCGCAGGACGACGGCCTCGGCCTGGTCCTGCGGGAGCTGGGCTATGAGCGCCATGGTCCGGCCGGTGGAGAGGGACTCCATCGCCGCGCCCGCGGTGTCGCACTCGGCGGCCCAGCCGGTCAGCTCGGTGTCGTCCCCGCCGATGGCCGGGCGCCGGCCGCGCATGCGGATGTGATCGAGGGCACGGTTGCGGGCGATGCGGGCGGCCCAGCCGCGGAAGCGGTCGGCGTCGCCGGTGAAGGAGTCGAGGTCGCGGGCGATCTGCAGCCAGGCCTCGGAGGTCACGTCCTCGCCGTCGCCGTCGCCGACGAGCGTGCGTACGTACCCGAGCAGCCGTGGGTGCACGGCGCGGTACACAGCACGGAACGCGTTCTCGTCGCCGTCCTGTGCCGCGAGCACCGCGGCGGTCAGCTCCGCGTCGTCCCCCAGCAAAGTCCCCAACCCGTTCACTGTCCTGTACGTGTGGCGCAAATCAGCACGTTACGGCTTTCAAGTACCTCTCGTCCACGAGTGATACAACGCGCAACCAACCCTGTGCGGAGCGAGGTGTGACACAAAACGCACTTGCGGCGCTGACAGGGGTACGGGCTTGTCGCACGAGCCCGTGACGGATGGCGGCCGGGGCCTCTCCTGTGGGGGGTGGCGGCCTCGGTCGCCCTCCCCTTCCCGGGGCACTCACCATGCCTGCCCGTGGCGCTCACGTCATCCTTTCGGCTCACTTCCGGGTGAAATCCCCGAATCGGTACGACACACCCTGCCCTGCGTCGATAGCGTGGCGGTACACCCCCGCCGCGCCCCGAGGAGCCCCCTGCTGTCCAGCCACCTTCCGGCACAGGCCCCAGGGGGCATGTCCCGGACCGAACGCGGGGGAAGTTCCACCCCTTCCCACGGCTCAGGACTGGCGCGGTTCAACGCCCTGTCCCCCGAAGCCACCCTGGCCGTCCTGCTGCACTGCTGCGGAAGTCGGCGCTGGGCGCACCGGGTGGCTGCACACCGCCCCTACCCGGATCCCGGGGCTCTGATCGCCGCCGCGGACGAGGCCTCGTACGACCTCTCGCAGGGCGACCTGACCGAGGCGCTGGCCGCGGAGTCCTCGGCGGAGCTGGACCACGGGGCCCCGTACGCCGCACTGCTGGCCCTCGACGCGGCGCATGCGGAGTACGAACGAAAGTTCGGCCACGCCTTCGTGATCTGCCTCGACCAGCACCCGCCGGAGGAGCAGGCCGACCAGCTCCTGGGCGCGATCCGCCGCCGGATGGGGCACGAGGTGGACGAGGAGCGCTCGATCTCCGCCGACGAGCTGCGACGGGTCGCCCAGGCCCGGCTTCGGGATCTGACACGCTGGCTGACCTCGCCCGATGGGCTGACTGCCACGGAAATCGGCCTATTCGCCCCTGTGGGATAGTCCGTACGTGCCTGTTTGATCACACCGAAGACCCCCGGGCGAAGGAACCGACAAAGCGTCGCTACGATGTCCGGGGCCGGAGGACCGTACCCGGCCGGGCCCGACCGACAACGAAGCCGGCTGGCCCCCGCCCCGCTTCCGGAGGGTTTTCCGTGCCGGCTGGAACGTTGTACCGCGGCCGGGAAGGAATGTGGTCCTGGGTGGCTCATCGAGTCACCGGCGTCCTCATTTTCTTCTTCCTGTTCGTACACGTCCTCGACACCGCTCTCGTCCGCGTCTCCCCCGAGGCGTACGACGATGTCGTGGCTACCTACAAGACTCCGATCGTCGCGCTACTGGAGTACGGCCTCGTCGCCGCCATCCTGTTCCACGCGCTCAACGGTCTCCGTGTCATCGCCGTGGACTTCTGGTCCAAGGGCCCGCGCTACCAGAAGCAGATGCTCTGGACCGTCGTGGGCATCTGGATCGTCCTCATGGTCGGGGCCCTGTACCCCGTCCTGGGCCACGCCTACCTTGAACTGTTCGGGAAGTGACACGCATGTCTTCTGACACTTCTTCCGCCAAGGTCATCGGCGACGTGGAGGGCGTTTCGCTCTACGACGTCGAGAACCCGGCGCCCTACATCGAGGCCCCGCGCAAGCGGACCGGCAAGACCCCGCGCTCGACCCGCGGCAACTTCGAGATGGTCGCGTGGCTCTTCATGCGCCTCTCGGGCATCGTGCTCGTCGTCCTGGTCATCGGCCACCTGCTGATCCAGCTGGTGCTCGACGGCGGCGTGTCCAAGATCGGTTTCGCCTTCGTGGCCGGCCGCTGGGCGTCCCCGTTCTGGCAGGTCTGGGACCTGCTGATGCTGTGGCTGGCCATGCTGCACGGCGCCAACGGTCTGCGTACCGTCATCAACGACTACGCGGAGCGTGCCAACACGCGGCTGTGGCTGAAGGGCCTGCTCTACACCGCCACGGTGTTCACCATCCTTCTGGGCACGCTGGTGATCTTCACCTTCGACCCGAACATCCGCTAGGCAACGGGGCTGAGGCGAACCAAATGAAGATCCACAAGTACGACACCGTCATCGTCGGCGCAGGTGGCGCAGGCATGCGCGCCGCCATCGAGTCGACGAAGCGCAGCCGCACCGCGGTGCTGACGAAGCTCTACCCGACCCGCTCCCACACGGGCGCCGCGCAGGGCGGCATGGCCGCCGCGCTGGCCAACGTGGAAGAGGACAACTGGGAGTGGCACACCTTCGACACGGTCAAGGGCGGTGACTACCTGGTCGACCAGGACGCCGCCGAGATCCTGGCGAAGGAGGCCATCGACGCGGTCCTCGACCTGGAGAAGATGGGCCTGCCGTTCAACCGCACCCCGGACGGCACCATCGACCAGCGCCGCTTCGGCGGTCACTCGCGCAACCACGGCGAGGCCCCGGTCCGCCGGTCCTGCTACGCCGCGGACCGCACGGGCCACATGATCCTCCAGACGCTCTACCAGAACTGCGTCAAGGAGGGCGTGGAATTCTTCAACGAGTTCTACGTCCTGGACCAGCTCCTGGTGGAGGAGGACGGCGTCAAGAAGTCGGCCGGTGTGGTCGCGTACGAGCTCGCCACCGGCGAGATCCACGTGTTCCAGGCCAAGGCCGTCATCTACGCCTCCGGCGGCACCGGCAAGTTCTTCAAGGTGACCTCCAACGCGCACACCCTCACGGGTGACGGCCAGGCGGCCTGCTACCGCCGCGGCCTGCCGCTGGAGGACATGGAGTTCTTCCAGTTCCACCCGACGGGCATCTGGCGCATGGGCATCCTGCTGACGGAGGGCGCCCGTGGTGAGGGCGGCATCCTCCGCAACAAGGACGGCGAGCGCTTCATGGAGAAGTACGCGCCGGTCATGAAGGACCTCGCGTCCCGTGACGTCGTCTCGCGCTCCATCTACACCGAGATCCGCGAGGGCCGCGGTTGCGGTCCGGCCGGTGACCACGTGTACCTGGACCTGACGCACCTGCCGCCGGAGCAGCTCGACGCGAAGCTCCCGGACATCACCGAGTTCGCGCGCACCTACCTGGGCATCGAGCCGTACACGGACCCGATCCCGATCCAGCCCACCGCGCACTACGCCATGGGCGGCATCCCGACCAACGTCGAGGGTGAGGTCCTCAGCGACAACACCACCATCGTCCCGGGCCTGTACGCGGCCGGCGAGGTCGCGTGCGTGTCGGTGCACGGCGCGAACCGCCTGGGCACCAACTCGCTGCTGGACATCAACGTCTTCGGCAAGCGCTCCGGTATCGCCGCGGCCCGGTACTCGCAGGAGAACGACTACGTCGAGCTCCCGGAGAACCCGGCGCAGCAGGTCATCGACCTCGTCGAGCACCTGCGCAACTCCACGGGCAACGAGCGGGTCGCCGAGCTGCGTCTGGAGCTCCAGGAGACGATGGACGCGTGCGTGATGGTGTTCCGTACGGAGCAGACCATCAAGACCGCGGTCGAGAAGATCGCGGAACTGCGCGAGCGCTACAAGAACGTGTCCGTCCAGGACAAGGGCAAGCGCTTCAACACGGACCTGCTGGAGGCCATCGAGCTGGGCAACCTGCTCGACCTGGCCGAGGTCATGGCCGTGTCCGCGCTGGCGCGCAAGGAGTCCCGCGGCGGTCACTACCGCGAGGACTACCCGAACCGCGACGACGTCAACTTCATGCGCCACACCATGGCGTACCGCGAGGTCGGCGACGACGGCAAGGATTCCGTCCGGCTGGACTACAAGCCCGTCGTCGTCACCCGCTACCAGCCGATGGAGCGTAAGTACTGATGGCCACCCCGACCATGGACAAGATGGAGGCCGCGGCCGCGGCCTCGCCCTTCATCACGGTCACCTTCCGGATCCGCCGCTTCAACCCCGAGATCTCCGACGAGTCTCAGTGGCAGGACTTCCAGGTCGAGATCGACCCGAAGGAGCGCGTGCTCGACGGTCTCCACAAGATCAAGTGGGACCTCGACGGCACGCTGACCTTCCGCCGCTCGTGCGCGCACGGCATCTGCGGCTCCGACGCGATGCGGATCAACGGCAAGAACAGGCTCGCCTGCAAGACGCTGATCAAGGACATCAACCCGGAGAAGCCGATCACCGTCGAGGCCATCAAGGGCCTCACGGTGATGAAGGACCTTGTCGTCGACATGGAGCCCTTCTTCCAGGCGTACCGCGACGTCATGCCGTTCCTGGTCACCAAGGGCAACGAGCCGACGCGCGAGCGTCTGCAGTCCGCCGAGGACCGCGAGCGCTTCGACGACACCACCAAGTGCATCCTGTGCGCCGCGTGCACGTCCTCGTGCCCGGTGTTCTGGAACGACGGCCAGTACTTCGGCCCGGCGGCGATCGTCAACGCGCACCGCTTCATCTTCGACTCGCGTGACGAGGCCGGCGAGCAGCGGCTGGAGATCCTGAACGACAAGGACGGCGTGTGGCGCTGCCGCACGACCTTCAACTGCACCGACGCGTGCCCGCGTGGCATCGAGGTCACGAAGGCGATCCAGGAAGTCAAGCGCGCACTGATCACGCGCCGTTTCTGACCTTCCGGTCCGTGTGTGCGAGGGCCCCGTCCCCGGTTCGTCCGGGGGCGGGGCCCTCGCCGTTCCCCCACGGCATCAGCGGCGGATCTGGCCGGTGATCGTCGGGTCGGTGATGTCGGTGTCCTTCGCGAGGAGCATCGCCTTGGAGAGGATGACCGCGAGGGTGCGGTCCCCCTCGAAGGGCAGGTAGCCGGGGTCGGCGCCCGCGGTGCCCGCCGAGCCGCCGGGCACGATGCACAGGTACTGGTCATTGGGCGTCATCAGGATGTTCCCGGAGCCCAGGTGGATCCGGTACGTGCGCAGCTCGCCCCGTACGTGCAGGAAGCGGCCCTCGACGGTGCACCGGTCGGCGATGGCCAGGCGCGGCACCAGCCGCTCCAGCAGCACCCGCCGGGTCTCGGCGCTCTGGTTCAGCTCGCCGAAGCCGTACGAGGCCCAGTACTCGCGGAAGCGGCCCTCGGGTCCGCCGTCGGACCACGTCGGATCGTTGCCGACGCTGGCCACGCCGACGAAGAGGTCGACGTCCCGCAGCACCTCGCTCAGCACCAGCGCCGGTATCTCCGCGAGCGGCAGCGGGTCGACGGGCTCCCGGCCGCCCGGCAGCCGCATCGTGTACTCGCCGCCGTACGTGCTCGCCTCGTTCTGCGGGGCGTCGATCGGGTAGAAGCGCACCTGGTCGGTCCGCAGCCGCAGGTAGCTGCCCGACTCGGTGGTGTCGACCCCGTACTCGCTCCCCTCGCCCTCGATCCAGTACTCGGCGCGCAGCCCCCACCGCGGCAGTTCGCGGACGGCCGGCGGGGCACAGTCGTCCACGCACAGGCGCAGCCTGTTGCGCCAGCCCCGGACCGCGGCCAGCGAGTGGAACTGGTGCTGGCGCAGGATGTGCGCGGCGAACCGGTTCGAGTACGTCCCCGTGGTCCGCTCGGCGTCGGTCAGCAGGTACACCTCGCGGTGGGCCTGCTTGAAGGGCTGCGTCACGGCATACCGCTCCAGCCACTCGCGCCAGGCGACCACCTCGGCCGGCTCCCTGCCGACGGGGTGCCACAGCTCGACGGTGGCCTCCTCCTCCCCGGTGCCCCGGGCCAGGGGCTCGCCCGTCAGTGTGCGCAGCTGCCCGTCCGCGAAGCCGACGGCCGTGCCGTCCACGGTCCAGATCAGCCGCCGGGCCAAAGTCCCGACCAGCGGGTGGTCCAGGTACCGGGCGCGCCACTGCCCGTACGCCCACCGGCGCCGGGCCAGGAACTGGCCGTCCAGCCGCTCCGCCTGCGCGGACAGTGCCTTGTCGATGTCCTTGGCCGCCGCCTTGAGCTCCTTCAGCTCCTCGGCGTGGTCCCGTCGCACCGTGGCGGGCACGCTCTTGACCTGCTTGCCCGCGGCGTTGCGCCAGCCGATCACCGCCCGGTTCCCGCGCACCTCCAGCAGTGCGACGGCCTCGCCCATGCGGAACTCGGCCCGGCCCACCTCGGTCAACCCGTGTGCCGGTACGGCCAGTTCCTCGATCTCCTCGCGGCCCAGACCGAGGGCGGCGGCGCGCGCCTCCAGGGCCGCGTCGATGAGCTTGGCGGTGCCCTTGTACGTCACCCGGGTGCCCAGCCGGGCCAGTTCGGCGAGGGCGGCCGCACCCTCCATGCGGGCAAGGGAGTTGACGGCCGCGTTGGCCACCTTCGGATTGCGCGGGCCGATCCCGGCGGCCTTGCGCAGCGCGCTCTCCACCAGGGCGCCGAGGGCACGCACCGTCCCGGGGTGCGGCGGCAGGAAGGACAGCAGCCAGGCCAGTCCACGCAGGGCATCGGCGTTGAACGGGTCGAAGGCGTTGTTGACGTCCGGCTCGTACTCGCCGCGCACCAGCTCGATGGTCCGGGGCCGCCCGACGAGGGCCAGCCAGCCCACGACGGCCTCGCGCACCGCGTCCGCGCCGAGGCGGTCGAGGAGCGCCCGGCCGCCCTTCTCCCATGCGGCGGAGGGCTTGGCGGCCCTGGCGGTCAGCGCGTACGCGAGCAGCTCGCGCCAGCGCTCCTGCGCCATCGCCCGGTCCGCCCACTCCTCGCCGGCGTTGAGCACGGGCCCGGTGAGCTGTCCCGCGAACTCGACGAGACCGGTGTCGCCGTGCGCGTTCATGGCGCTGCGCCGGACGGTCGCGATGACGGCCGGGGCGAGTGTGCGCCCGGCGGCGATCTCGGCCTTGGCCAGGGCCTCGTACCGATCGGCGTACCAGAACGTGTGCGAGCGGGAGAGGGCCTCCAGCCGGGCGGCCCGCTCCTCCTCCAGCGGAAGGGCGTCCAGGCCCTGGCCGACGAGCACGACGAGCGTCAGCAGCTTCACCCGCACCGGCTCGGTGTGGGAGCCCCGCCGGTAGTGGTCGGCGAACTCCTCGACCAGCCGGCGCCGGTCCTGCTCCGGCAGCGTCAGCACCTCGTCGAGCTGCGCCTGGAAGGCCGGGGGGTGGTACATGGAGTGCACGGCCTTGCGGAGGAAGGCCTCGGCCGTCGCCCCGACGGCCGAGGCCGGATCCAGCGCCTCGGCGCTCCGCGTCGCCATCAGCCACCCACCAGCGCGACGAGCTTCAGGAAGGTGACCTCGACGCCGAACGGCAGATCGATCTCCTCGTACAGCCCGACCACCTGACGGTCCCCCACCAGCACCAGGAAGCCGTTCCGCTCGAACGCCTTCAGCGCCAGCTCCGTCTGCTTCTCCGGGTCGATGCGGCGCGACGTCCGCAGCGCGAACCCGTTCAGGGCCCGCTCGGCCCCCTCCGGCTGCACCAGCCCCTGGAAGACCTCCGGTCGCTTCGCGTGGTACTCCGCGACCTCCTGGAAGACCCTGCGCCGGATCAGCTCGTGCAGCGCGATCCGTTCCTCGGCCATGTCCAGTGCCCAGCCGTCGCCACGGCCTCCGGCGGTCGTCTCGTCGACGAAGGTCACCATTCCCATGCCGTCGACAGTAGGGCTGAGCACTGACAACGGGCCGTACCTGCCCGGGCCGAGGGCGGCACCGCTTCCAACGCCCCCGACCTGCAAGGCTTCATGACCAACCTGCTGCGGGGCCGGCTGCTGAAGCCCGCCCGGCAGCGGCAGTTGTTCGTCATGCCCGCACGGTCGCCCATTTGCTCCTTCCGGCTTGCGGGGAAAGGGAGTTGATGGGTGCGCACCTCACCGCTCCGGTCGGCGCGGCGCTCTGACCTGGGTTGGGGGACCCGGGGTACAGGGCGGGAGTCCCTGTGGAAGGATCGGTGCCATGAGCGAGCAGCAGCCGAATCCGTACACGAGCGACCCCGCCGGCCAGGGCGGTCAGCCCGGCGCGCCCGGCCAGGGGGACTACAGGTGGGGTCCGGGCGAGGCCAGTTACGGCTACCCGCAGCCCTACCCTGCCGCCCCGGCCTACCAGCCGACCATCGGTGGCGCCGGCATGGCGACCCCCGCCTACCCGATGGCGGCCCCGACCGGCGGAGCCGGTCTGTCCCTCGGCGACATCACCGTCGCCGGGGACCAGATCATCACCCCGTCGGGCACGATGCCGCTCAAGGGCGCGATGTGGAACGCGACCGACTTCTCGCGCACCGAGGAGAAGATCCCGCCGCACGCGATCGTGCTCGCGATCGTCTTCTTCCTCTTCTGCCTGCTCGGCCTGCTCTTCCTGTTGATGAAGCAGAAGACCACCACGGGCTACATCCAGGTCACGGTCACCAGCGGCGGCCGCCACCACTCCACGATGATCCCGGCGGTGGACGCGTACACCTACCAGTGGGTGATGTCGCAGGTCAACCATGCGCGGTCGATGAGCATGTGAGGCGGGGCGGGGGTGCGGTCGGCCCGGGGGTGCACCCCCCGAAAGGCACTGGCGCGCAGCCGCCGCCCCCGCGAGGATCAGCGGATGATCGTTTCTCATGATGTGGACGGCCCCGCCGACGGGCCCGTCGTCGTCCTGCTGCACTCCTCCGTGGCCGACCGGCGGATGTGGGAGCCGCAGTGGCAGCCCTTGATCGAGGCCGGGTTCCGGGTGGTCCGGCCGGACTTCCGGACCTGCGGGGACTCCCCCGCCGGCACGGCTCCGTACAGCGACGCGGGTGACGTGCTGGACCTCCTGGACCACCTCGGCGCACAGCGGGCGGCCCTCGTCGGGAGCTCGTACGGCGGCCGGATCGCCCTGCAGGTCGCCGCGCTGCATCCGGAGCGGGTCTCCTCGCTGCTCCTGCTCTGTCCCGCGCGGCCGGGCCACGAGCCGAGTGCGGAGCTGCGGAAGTTCGGCGCGGCCGAGGACGTCTTCCTGGACGCGGGCGATCTGGCCGGCGCCGCCGAGTTCAACGCCCGCACCTGGCTGGGCCCGGACGCGGGCGCAGACGCGCACGCCCTGGTACGGGCCATGCAGCTGCGGAACTTCGAGATCGGCCTGACCGTCACCGGGAGCCACGAGCTGCCCGAGCCGGAGGTGGACCTGGCCGCGATCACCGCCGCGACCCTGGTCGTCGGCGGGGCGCACGACCTCCTGGACTTCCGCGACATCGCCGCCGAGCTGCCCTCCCTGATCCCGGGCGCCGACGGCGTCGAACTGCCCTGGGCGGGCCACTTCCCCTCGCTGGAGCGTCCCGCGGAAACCACCCGCCTGATGCTGGAGTTCCTGGCGCGCGCCTGACCCCGAACACGAAGCCCCCGGGCGTCCGTACGCGGATTCCCGGGGGCTTCGCGCTGCCGTAGACATTCGCTTGAACTTGTTCAAAAAGAGGCCTACAGTCATCCCTGTCAGCAAGTTTGAACACGTTCAAGGGGGCTGGGGTTCATGGACCTCACCGTAGTCACGTACGTCATCTACCTGCTCATCAGCATCGCGCTCACCGTCTGGGTGGCCCGCACCCTCAGCCGTAACGGGCGCGTGTTCATCGGCGACGTCCTGCACGGCAACGAGAAGCTCGCGGACGCCGTCAACCAGCTTCTCGTGGTCGGCTTCTACCTCGTGAACATCGGCTTCGTGACCCTCTACCTCCGGTCGAGCCAGGAGATCGAAACCCCCCGCGCCCTCTTCGAGGCGCTCTCGGTCAAGCTCGGCGTCGTCCTGCTGGTGCTCGGGGTCATGCACCTCGGGAACGTGTGGGCGCTGAACCGGATGCGCCGCCGCGGGATCATGGAGCGCCAGCAGACCCCGCCCGTCGCCCCGCAGGGGTGGACCGCGCCGGTCGGAGCCTGAGCCGTGTCGACCTCCACCGCCACCGCGCCCGCCACCGCCACCGCGCCCGCCACCGCCACGGCGCCCGTCGCCGCGCCCGCCCTCGCACCTGCGCCCGTGCGGAGACTGACCGTCCTCTACGACGCCGGCTGCCCGCTCTGCGTGCACATCCGGCACTGGTTGCTCGCGCAGCGGTGGCTGGTCCCGCTCGCCCTGGTCCCCGCCGCTTCGTGGGAGGCGCAGCGGCGGTTCCCCCGCCTCGACCACGCATCGACGCTGCGGGAGATCACCGTCATCGGGGACTCGGGGCAGGTGTGGACCGGGACCGACGCCTTCATCGTGTGCCTGTGGGCGCTGGCCGAGCACCGGCCGAAGGCGAACTGGCTGGCGACCGCGGCCGGGCGGCCCTTCGCCCGGGCGGCGATGTACACGGCCTCCGCCTGGCGGCAGGCCGTGCGTACCGAGGGTCACCCCGAGGGGGCGGAGGTACCGGCCTGTGACGACCAGTGCCCCGTCCCCCGATAGGCTCATCCACCGTGACTGATCAGAAGGCTCCCAAGAGCGAGCAGACCCGCACGCTCATTCTCGAGACCGCGCTCCGCCTCTTCCAGGAGCGCGGCTTCGACAAGACGACGATGCGGGGTATCGCGAAGGAGGCCGGCGTCTCGGTCGGCAACGCCTACTACTACTTCGAGTCGAAGGAACACCTGGTCCAGGGGTTCTACGACCGGATCGGCGCCGCCCACCAGGCGGCGGTGCGGCCCATCCTGGACAGCGAGACCGATCTGCAGAAGCGGCTCGCGGGCGTGCTGACCAGCTGGCTGGACATCGCCGCCCCGTACCACGAGTTCGCCTCGCAGTTCTTCAAGAACGCGGCGGACCCCGAGAGCCCGCTCAGCCCGTTCTCGCCGGAATCGGAAGCGGCCCGGCAGGCCGCGATCGACATCCACCGCGAGGTGCTGGCGGGCGCGAAGACCAAGGTGCCGGCCGAGCTGGCCGACGTACTGCCGGAGCTGATGTGGCTCTCGCAGATGGGCCTGGTCCTGTACTGGGTCTTCGACCGCTCCCCGAACAGCGAGAAGACGCGCGGGCTCGCCGAGCGCGGCGCGCAGCTGACGACGCGGGGCATCGTCCTGGCCCGGTTCCGGGTGCTGCGCCCGCTGGTGCGGGAGGTGCACGAACTGTTCGCGGACTTCCTGCCGGGCATGGCGCAGACGGCCACCGCGGGGGCCCGGCGCAAGGCTTCGGACCCGGACCCCGCGTAGCGGCTGCTACAGCCAGTCGAGTTCCCACAGGCGCCAGACGCCGGTGCCGTCGGAGAGGAACTGGGCTCCGGTGACGCCCTCGCGGGACATCACGTAGTCCTTCTTCTGCCAGATCGGCACCATCGGAGCCTGCTGGGCGACCAGCTTCTGGAGTTCGCGGAAGTCGGAGGCCGCCTCGGCCCGCTCCGAGTGGGACTGGGTGCGGGTGATGAGCTCGTCGACGCGCTTGTCGGAGAATCCGTTGTTCATGGACGAGTCGACGCCGACGAGCGGGGCGAGGAAGTTGTCGGCGTCCGGGAAGTCGGCGATCCAGCCGATGGTGTAGGCGTCGAACTCACCCGCCGCGTAGGCCTTCTGGAAGTCGCTCCACTGCTCGACCGGCTTGATCGTCACCTGGAAGAGCCCGGTGGACTCCAGCTGCCGCTTGAGCTCCTCGGCCTCGGGCATGTTCGCGCCGCGCACGTTCACGCCGAGGCCCAGATGGACGGGCGCGGTGATGCCGGCGTCCTTGAAGAGCTTCTTGGCGGTGGCCCCGTTGGGCGTCGGGTAGGCGTCGAAGAACGGCGTGCTGTGGCCGGCGATGCCCGCCGGGACCAGGGAGTACAGCGGGGTGACGGTGCCCAGGTGGACCTCGGCGGCCACCTTGGGGCGGTCGAGCACGGCGGCGGCGGCCTGGCGGACGGCGAGCGGGGCCGCGGTGGAGCCGGGGCGGACGTTGAAGACGACGGAACGGATCTCGCTGCCGCCTGAGGCCTGATAGCGGGTGTCCTTCATACCGGGGTTGAGGCCGGCGAGCACGGCCGGCGGCATGTCCCGGTGGGCGACGTCGATCCGGTGGGTGTTCCAGGCCTGGTCGAGCTGTTGCGAGTCCTTGAAGTACTTGACGGTGACGGGCGTGCGGGCGGGCTTGCCCTGCCCCTTGTAGGAGGTGTTGGGCTTGAGCTCGACACTCGTACCGGCCTTGTACGCGGCCAGTGCGTACGGGCCGGAGCCGTCGGCCCTGCCGTCCTCGCGCAGGGCCTTCGCCGGGTACGTGTCCTTGTCGACGATCGAGGCCGCGCCCGTCGCGATCTTGAAGGGGAAGGTGGCGTCGCCGGCGGAGAGGTTGAAGGTGACCGTGCGCCCCTCGGCCTTGACCGACTCCAGGGTGTTGAAGAGGGGAGCCGGACCCTGGTCGGAGTTGATGGCCTTGATCCGGTCGAAGGAGTGCTTGACGTCCTCGGCGGTGACGGTGCGGCCGCCCGCGAACTTCACATCGGGGCGGAGCTCGCACCGGTAGGTGGTGAGCTTCTGGCCGACGAAGCCGCAGGAGGCGGCGGCATCCGGTACGGGGGCGTCCGAGCCGGGCTTGATGGTCAGCAGCGACTGGTAGATGTTGCTGAACAGGGCCCAGGAGCCCGCGTCGTACGCCCCGGCGGGGTCCAGCGAGGAGACGACGTCGCTCGTGCCGACCCGGACGGCTCCGCGGCCGTTGCCGTCCTCGGGCAGCAACTGCCAGGCGCCGACGCCTGCCACGCCGAGGACCAGCCCGGCCGCGATTATCTTCGAGCGGACAGACCGCATCCCTGAACCCCACCCCGTGACCCGATGACAGCGACGCGCTGTCCGATTAACGGTCATCCCATCACGGAATATTGGCGTCCGGAAGGTCGGTCGGGGCGGGCGATCCGACGCTTGGTGCGGGTCAGGCCTGATATGAGGCGAGTTCGACGACGGTGATGTCGGACGGCGCGCCCACCCGGACCGGCGGCCCCCAGGCCCCGGCCCCGCGGGACACGTAGAGCTGGGTGTCGCCGTAGCGTTCCAGGCCGGCGACGGTGGGGTTGGCGAGCTCGGCGAGGTAGTTGCCGGGCCAGAGCTGGCCGCCGTGGGTGTGGCCGGAGAGCTGGAGGTCGACGCCGTGGCGGACGGCGTCGTGGATGACGACGGGCTGGTGCGCGAGGAGTACGGCGGCCCGCGAGCGGTCCCGGTCACCGAGGGCCGCGCCGAAGTCGGGTCCCTTCCCCTCCCGTTCGCCCTGGATGTCGTTGACCCCGGCGAGGTCGAAGTGCGGCAGCTCCCGGCGGGCGTTCTCCAGCGGCGTCAGCCCGAGCTCGCGGACGTGGTCGATCCACTGCTGGGCACCGGAGAAGTACTCGTGGTTGCCGGTGACGAAGTACGAGCCGTGGCGGGCGGCGAGCCGGCGCAGCGGCTCCGCGGCGTGCCCGAGGTCGGGGACGCTGCCGTCGACGAGGTCGCCGACGATCGCGATGAGGTCGGGCTGGGTGCGGTTGACGGTGTCGACGATGCGCTGGGTGTGGGCGCGGCCGAGCACCGGGCCGAGGTGCACGTCGCTGACGACGGCGATCCGGAAGCCGTGCGCCGCACGCGGCAGTTTGGCGAGGGGGACCTGGACCCGCTTCACGCGCGGCCCGCGCAGGACCCCGTAGGTCCCGGCCCCGACCGTGCCGACGGCCACGGCGGCGGCCGCCCCGCCGACCGTCCGGGCGACGAACCGGCGGCGGGTGAGACCCTCACCGGTCTCCGACCGCTCGTCGGTGGCGGGCTGCTCGGCGGTGACCGTGGAGGCCGCGGACGCCGCGGCGGCCGACACCTCCACGGTCCGCGGCGCGTCGGATTCCGCCCCGGAGGGGTCGCGGTGGGCCAGACGGCGGAGCAACAGCGCGCGGATCGGCTCCGCGACCAGCATCGTCAGGGTCAGATACAGGAGTACCGCGAGCCAGAGGTACCCGGGCCAGGCCACCGTCTGCTGGAGCCAGAAGGGGGCGCCGGCGCGGCCCGTGGTCAGCGCGGCCACAGAGAGGAGGGGCAGGGCGATGGTCAAGGCCGTGCCGATGCGCCGGGGCAGCCGGCCGGGGGCCGTGGTGTCGCGGACCAGGCGGATCCAGAGCCAGCGGTGCACCAGGACGAGCAGGGCGCAGACCGCCAGCGCGACGAGGGCGAAGATCAAGATCGTCATGCCCGGACATCCGTTCCGGCGCCGTCCGCACGTGATTCACGACGCAGGGCCCGGACCCCGCGCAACCCGATCACACCGACCACCGTCCCCAGGAGAAAGGACGTCACCGCGAGCGTCAGGTGCACCCAGAAGTAGGAAGTGGGATCGCCCGCCGCATCGAAGGCAAGACCACTGCCGTTCTTCCACAGGTTCCGGACGAAAGACACCCAGATGATCCAGCTCCACACTCCGAACGCGAGCAGGAACCAGGAGGCGGTACGACTGAGTCTCATGGCTTCAGTATCGGATTCGTCCCCAGGACGGACGCGCCGGGGTGGGCTGTCCCGGGGGTGGTTGCCGCGAATGGGCCGGTCCGCGACCCCATCCAGCTCATCGGGAGGTACTTTCACCTGCGTGTCTGCCAAGACGACCGCGCTGACGGTCCTATCCGCCGCGTTGCTGGTCCCCACCATGCTGGTGGCTCCCGCACACGCCGCGCCGAGCCCCCCGGCCGACGGAAAGAGCCGGCCGCCCAAGGCCAAGGCGGCACCCGCGCCGCCCGTCTCGATGTCCACGGTCGGCGGGTCGCTGCTCGGCCAGCCGGGGACCCAGGTGAACCTGCTGCCGGGCGCGCCCCAGCTCCCGGCGAACCTCACGGGGCGGTCGTGGATCGTGGCGGACGCCGAGTCCGGCGAGGTGCTGGCCGCGCACAACGCGCACTGGCGGCTGCCCCCGGCCTCGACCATGAAGATGCTCTTCGCGGACACCGTGCTGCCGAGCCTGCCCAAGGACCAGGTCCACAAGGTCACCGAGGCGGACATGGAGGGCGTGGGCCAGGGCAGCAGTCTGGTCGGCGTCAAGGAGGACCACGACTACTCCGTCCACGACCTGTGGCTCGGGGTCTTCCTGCGGTCGGGGAACGACGCGGTGCATGTGCTGTCGGCCATGAACGGCGGCGTCGAGAAGACCGTCAAGGACATGCAGGCCCACGCCGAGGAGCTGCAGGCCCTCGACACCCACGTGGTGTCCCCGGACGGGTACGACGCACCGGAGCAGGTGTCGAGCGCGTACGACCTGACGCTCGTCGCCCGCTCCGGACTGCAGAAGCAGGACTTCAGGGAGTACTGCGGCACGGTGAGCGCGAAGTTCCCCGGCCTGCAGGAGGCCGGGAAGCCCCGCGACTACTTCGAGATCCAGAACACCAACCGGCTGATGACCGGCGCGGGCGGCATCTCCCCCTACAAGGGCATTGCCGGGGTGAAGAACGGCAACACCACCATGGCCGGCTCCACCTTCACCGGCGCCGCGCAGCAGGGGGCCAGGAAGCTGCTGGTCACGGTGATGAACCCGGACGCGGGCGGCGCGAACTCGGTCTACGAGGAGACCGCCGCGCTCTTCGACTGGGGTTTCTCGGCGGCCGGCAAGGTCAAGCCGGTGGGTGAACTGGTACCGCCGAAGAGCGAGGACACCTCCTCGCACGGCTCCCCGGCCCAGTCGCACGAGAACTCGTCGGCGGCCGGCAAGGGTGCGGGCGGCGGTGCGGGCACCGCGCTGGGCGTCGCGGGTGGCGCGCTGGCCGTACTGGCGGGGGGCGCCTTCGTGATCAACCGTCGCTGGCCGCGCGGCCGCCGCAGCCGGGGCGAGGACCTGGTCTGACCGCCCGCCCGCCGAGCCGCCCTCTCGCCGTCGCCTCCGCCCCCCGTCCGCGCCGGCGGCCGGGGGGCGGTCGTGTGTGGTGGCCCGGCAGGATCCGAAAGAGACGACCTAGCCCGGTTCCCGGGCCCGCGCCACCTATCAACTCACAGGTTCTGCAGAGGACTTCGACACGGTTTGCTCATTCCCGTCGGCAAGGAGCCTTCGGGAAGGGGGTCCTCCCATGCGGAGGAGATGGTCGGCCGTCGTCATGGTGGCCTGTGCGGTCCTGGTGGCGAACCCGACCGCGTCGCACGCGCAGGGGACGCCGCAGGAGGGGCCCACGGATCGGTGGCGGGTTCGGCTGGACGCGGCCGCTGCCGAGCAGAGCAACGTCGTCCGCACGGGGGTCGGGCTGACGTTGGCGCACGGCGGCCCGGCCGGACAGCGGCGCACCGCGCCGCCCGCGGGTGGGCGCGGCACGTACACCGCGCCGGAGATACCGGCCGGGCGGTGGGTGTCGGCGGTACGGGTGGAGGCCGACGCCGACACCCCGACGGGGACGGCCGCCCTGGTGGAGGTCCGCGGCCGGGACGCGGCGGGGTCCTGGACGCAGTGGCGGGAGGCGGGCGCGGACGGGCGGATCCGGCTGCCGCGACCGGTGTCCTCGCTGCAGACCCGGGTGAGCCTGCAGGGCGGGGCCGACGGCGGGGCGCCCACGGTCTCGGGGGTGACCCTGACCTCCTGGAACACCCACGCCGAGGCGGCGGAGTCGGGGGCGGCGGCCACGGCCGGGGCCACCTACCGGCTGTTCGCGACCCGGGAGGGGCTGGTCGGCGGGACCACCGCCAACGGGCACGTGATCAAGCCCCGCGACCACTTCGTGGCACTGCCCTCGCGCCGGATGCTGGCCTCCGACGGCGGACGCGAGTACACCGTCCGCGTCTGCAACGGCACCCGGTGCGAGACAGCGCCGGTCTGGGACGTGGGTCCCTGGAACACCAAGGACGACTACTGGAGCCCGCCGTCGGTCCGGCAGATGTGGAACGACCTGCCGCAGGGCCGGCCCGAGGCCCAGGCCGCCTCCCAGAACGGCTACAACGGGGGCCGCGACGAGTTCGGCCGGCAGGTGGCCAACCCGGCCGGCATCGACCTGGCCGACGGCACCTTCTGGGACGGGCTCGGCATGACCGGCAACGGCTGGGTGGACGTCACCTTCCAGCCGGGCGAGGACCCCGGCACCACCGTCACGGCCTGGGCGGAGGCCAATGTGCGCGCGTGCGCCCGGCGCTCCTGCGACATCGTGAGCAAGGTCTACGCCGGCAACTCCTACCCGGCGTCGTGCTGGGTCACGGGCGAGTCGGTCACCGCGGAGGGCGTCACCAACGACAAGTGGGTACGCCTCCCGCTCGCCGCCGGCGGTGTCGGCTACGTCAGCGGGATCTACCTGAAGGGCGACGCGACCGGCGGCGTGAGGACCCCGTGCTGACCACCGCCCGGCGGGGCTGGATCGCCGCCTCCCTCGCGGCCTGCGGCGCGCTGCTCGCGGTGGCCGCCTGGACCGGCCTTCCGGGAGGGGGTGCCGGGGAGCGGGCCCCGGCGCGCGCGGTGGACACCGCCGAGCTGGACCTGCTGCACACCGCCGGGGAGCTGCTCGTACAGGACTGCATGCGCGCGCGGGGATTCTCGTACTGGCCGGTCCCGCGCGTGCCGCACCCGGACTACCGGGACTTCCAGTACGGGGTGGACGACGTGGACTGGGCCCGCGGCCACGGCTTCGGGCGCGGGATCGAACGGCAGCTGGACGAGCAGGCGGCCTCGGGCCCGGCCGGGCAGTACGTACGCGGCCTCTCCGACGGGCAGCGGGACGCGATGGGCGCGGCCCTCCTCGGGCCGGAGCCCACGGGGCTGGAGGTGAAGAGCCCGCTCGGCGGCACCCTGAGCCACAGCGACCGCGGCTGCGTCACCGAGTCCTGGCGGACGCTCTACGGGGACGTGCGCGCCTGGTACCGCTCCAGCGAGACGGCGAACCAGCTGACCGCGGTGCGCACCGGCCGGGTCAACCAGGACCCCGCCTTCGGGAAGGCGCTGGCCGCCTGGAGCGCGTGCGTCGGCGGGCGCGGCTTCCCGGCCGGGCACCCGGTCCGCCAGCGCGAGGAACAACTGGCGCGGACCGGCCCGGAGGCCGAGGCGCAGGACGTGCCGATGGCGGTCGCCCAGGCCGAGTGCGCCCGCTCGACCGGATTCGCCGACACCGCGCAGGACCTGCACGAACGTCTTTCGGACAGGATCCGCGCCGAGAACCGGGCCGCCTTCGACGCCATGCGGCGGATGCAGGTGGCGGCCCTGCCCACAGCTCGCGATGTGGTCGCCCGGCATTCCGGGAGCTGACATCGCGTACCGCCGACCGGCGGTGAACCACGCACGGTACAACCGGTACAACTGGGAGGGAACCCCATGAACAAGCTCAGGACGCTCCTCGCGGGTCTCGCGATCGCCGGCGCGGCGGTAGTGGCCGTTCCGACCGCGGCCCAGGCCGACGGCGGCTGCGGCTCCGGCAATTTCTGCGCGTACGCGGACGACACCAACTACCTCTACCAGGAGGGCGGCGGCTCGTCCTCGTGGCCGGCCCAGGTCAAGAACAAGGTCGACTGGGTCCGCAACTCCGGCGTCGCCGTCGGCCGCCACCACGTCAACATCTACTGGGGTGACGACAACTCCGGCGCCTACGCCTGCATCGGCTACGGCACGGAGTGGAACCTGCGCAACAACGCGAACAAGTTCAGCTGGACGCGCAACGGCGACAACCGCGGCCTGGGCGACAAGGTCCACGACAACGCCGCCTCGCACCGCTGGGTGTACGGCTGCGGCAACGGCACCTGGTAGCACGCCCGTCCGTGGTACTCCAGTGGCGCACCGGGCCCCACACCGGTGCGCCACCGGCGCGTCCCGTCCCGGCGCCCCGGCCCCGCTCAGGCGGGTGCGGGGGACCGGGGCTCCGGGGCCGCGGGAGCGGCCGGAGGGTCCGTTGCGCCGTCGCCGTCCTCGTCGTCGCGCGTGGCCGTCCAGGAAGCGACGAACAGCAGCAGTTTCGCCGTGAAGTTGATCCAGAGCAGCAGGGCGATCGGCACGCCGAAGGCCCCGTACATGCTCTTCGCGGCGACCTCCCGCATATAGCCGCTGAGCAGCAGTTTCAGCAGTTCGAAGCCGGCCGCGCCGATCAGGGCCGCCTGGATCAGCCGGCCGCGCGGCGGTTCGACGCCCGGGAGCAGGGTCAGGACGTAGAGCAGCAGCAGGAAGGCGGCCACGACACCGACCAGGAAGGCGAAGGTGCGCAGCAGCGCGCCGCCCGCGCCCTCGCGCGGGATGCCGAGCCAGTCGGCGGACTTTCCGACCGCGCTGGATCCCAGGATGGAGGCGGCGGCGGAGGCCAGGCCGACCCCGCCGAGGCCCAGGAGGACGAGGGTGTCCTTGCCCTTGCGGGCGAACGGGTTCCCGTCGTCCTCGTCGTCCTTCTCCCAGACCGCGCGCAGGCAGTCCCGCATGGAGCCCACCCAGCCGATGCCGGTGAGCAGCAGGACGGCGCCGGCGACGAGTCCGACCGTACCCGCGTTGGCGACGAGTCCCTCGATGTTGAGCTGGTCGGAGATGCCGGGGACCTGTTCGGAGAGGGTCTTCTCCAGCCGGTCGAGCTGTTCGGGGCTGAGCAGCGCCGCGCCGACCGCGGCGGCCACGGTGATCAGGGGGAAGAGTGCGAGGAAGCTGATGAAGGTGATCGCGGCGGCGAGACGGGTCCAGTGCACGCGGTCGAGGCGTTGGTACGAACGCCACGCGTGCGTCCGCATCAGACGGGACGCGAGCGGCCCGATCACCGGGAGTTTCGTCAGCCAGTCCATGGGGTCACCGTAATTCAGCCGCCGGAAATAGCCGGGATTGTCGCTTGCGGCGGCTACGGTCCTCGATTGTGACTTTTTCCGAAGCGCGCCCCACGGGTCGCCCGTTCCACACCCTGGTCCTGCGAAGGCTGAGATTCCGTGCCCGGCGCATCGCCCGGCTTGCGCTGCCCCTGGCCCCGCGCCCGCTCCGTCAGGATCCGGCGGCGCCGGCCGTCCCGGCCGCCTGGTCGGCGGCTGAGCCCGCCTGCGCCGGGACGCAGCTCGGCCCGCTCCCGAAGGGGTACTCGCGCAGCTTGCGCCAGACCCCGTCCGAGCCCTGCTCGTAGAGCGCGAAGCCCTCGCAGATCCACTCGGCGGCGTACTCGGCGAGGGTCGTGAACGCCAGGTCCATCGACTCCTCGGAGATCCCGTGGGCGACCGTGACGTGCGGGTGGTACGGGAACGCCAGGTCGCGGCTGAGCGGCCCGTCGGGGTCGCGGACCTCGCTCTGGAGGCGGTTGCAGCCGCCGGCCCCGTCGACGATCTTGACGAAGACGACCGGCGAGACGGGACGGAAGGTCCCCGTGCCGCCCAGCCGCATCCGGAAGGACCGGAAGGCGGCCGCGACCTCGACCAGGTGGGCCCTGATCGCGGGCAGGCGGTCCGCCTCCACCTCGGTCGGCGGGACGAGGGTGACGTGCGTGGGGATGCCGTGCGCGGCGGCGTCCCCGAAGCCCGCGCGCAGCTCCTGGAGCTGGCTGCCGTACGGCTCCGGGACCGCGATCGAAACGCCGAGCGTTACGGTCCCCACGTGTCTCTCCTCCGGTTGTCGCTGTGGACTGCTGCCGCCCCAGTGTGGCGGCAGCACCCCCGTTCGTGCCAGGGCTCTCTGTCCGTAGTTGCGTTCGTCAGTGCTTGGCGGGCAGCAGACCGAGGCGGTCATAGGCCTGCGCGAGCGTCTCGGCGGCGACCGCGCGGGCCTTCTCCGCGCCCTTGGCCAGGAGCGAATCCAGCGTCTCGGGGTCGTCGAGGTATTGCTGGGTGCGCTGCTTGAAGGGTGTGACGAAATCGACCATCACGCCGGCCAGGTCGGTCTTCAGCGCGCCGTAGCCCTTGCCCTCGTACCGGGCCTCCAGCTCGGCGATCGTCTCGCCCGTGAGGGTGGAGTAGATCGTGAGCAGGTTGCTGACGCCGGGCTTCTTCTCCGGGTCGAAGCGGATCTCCGCCTCGGTGTCGGTGACCGCGCTCTTGATCTTCTTCTCGGTGACCTTGGGCTCGTCGAGGAGGTTGATCAGGCCCTTGGGGGACGACGCGGACTTCGACATCTTGATCGCCGGGTCCTGGAGGTCGTAGATCTTCGCGACCTCCTTGACGATGTGCGCGGCGGGCAGGGTGAAGGTCCGGCCGTAGCGCTGGTTGAAGCGCTCCGCCAGGTCGCGGGTCAGCTCGATGTGCTGGCGCTGGTCCTCGCCGACGGGGACCGCGTTCGCCTGGTACAGCAGGATGTCGGCGACCTGGAGGATCGGGTACGTGAACAGGCCGACGCTGGCGCTGTTGACGCCGCCCTTGGCGGACTTGTCCTTGAACTGGGTCATGCGGCTGGCCTCACCGAAACCGGTGATGCAGTTCATGACCCAGCCGAGCTGCGCGTGCTCGGGCACGTGGCTCTGGACGAAGAGCGTGCAGCGCTCGGGGTCCAGGCCGGCGGCGAGCAGCTGGGCGGCGGACAGGCGGGTGTTCGCGCGCAGGTCCTTCGGATCCTGCGGCATGGTGATCGCGTGCAGGTCGACCACCATGTAGAAGGCGTCGTGCGTCTCCTGCAGGGCGACGTACTGGCGGATGGCTCCGAGGTAGTTCCCGAGGTGGAACGAGCCGGAGGTGGGCTGGATGCCGGAGAGCGCGCGAGGACGATCAGAAGCCATGGCTTCATTCTCTCAGGTGCGGGGGCGGGCCCGTGCCCGCCGTCGGCCGGATCCGGCCCCGGCCGAGCGACCGATTTCCGTTCCGGGGCGGGTCGGGCCGAGACCGCTGCGCGGGGCTCCGCGGGCGCCGCCCGCACCCGCGCCCCGATCGCCGGCGGGCCGGAAATCCAGCCCCGCCGGCGTCTGAGGCGCGGGGGTCCGGGGGCAGCGCCCCCGGCAGCCGGGCCGCAGGTCAGGACAGCGGAAGCCCAGGGGCCGGGAAGGCAGCCATCAGGTCCGTGACCTCGGCCCGGATCGCGGCGAGCGCCTGCTCGTCCCCCTTCGCGGCGGCGTCCACGGACCGGGCGATCCAGTCGGCCACCAGCGGCATGTGCTCGGTGGACAGCCCGCGGGACGTCAGCGACGGCGTACCGATCCGCACCCCCGAGGGATCGAACGGCTTGCGCGGGTCGAACGGCACCGTGTTGTAGTTCACGACGATGCCCGCCCGGTCCAGGGCCTTGGCGGCGATCTTGCCGGGTACGTCCTTGCCCGTCAGGTCGATCAGGATCAGGTGGTTGTCCGTACCGCCCGAGACCAGGTCGAAGCCCCTCTGCAGGAGCGCCGCGGCCAGCGCCCTGGCATTGGCGACGACCGCGTGGGCGTATGAGACGAACGACGGCTGCGCGGCCTCGTGCAGCGCCACCGCGATACCGGCCGTCGTCTGGTTGTGCGGGCCGCCCTGGAGGCCCGGGAAGACCGCCTTGTCGATGGCCTTCGCGTGCTCCTCCCGGCACATCAGCATCGCGCCCCGCGGACCGCGCAGGGTCTTGTGCGTGGTGGTCGAGACGACGTCGACGTGGTCCGCCGGGGACGGGTGCGCGCCACCCGCGATCAGGCCCGCGATGTGGGCCACGTCCGCGACCAGGATCGAACCCGCCTCGCGCGCGATCTCCGCGAAGGCGGCGAAGTCGATGGTCCTCGGCAGGGCGGTGCCGCCGCAGAAGATCAGCTTGGGCCGCTCGGCGAGGGCCAGGTCACGCACCGCGTCGTAGTCGATCAGCCCGGTGTCCGCCCGTACGCCGTACTGGACGCCCCGGAACCAGGAACCGGTCGCCGAGACGCCCCAGCCGTGCGTCAGGTGCCCGCCCATCGGCAGGGCCATGCCCATCACGGTGTCGCCCGGCTTCGCGAAGGCCAGGTACACGGCCAGGTTGGCGGGCGAGCCGGAGTACGGCTGCACGTTGGCGTGGTCCACGCCGAACAGGCCCTTGGCCCGCTCGACGGCCAGCGCCTCGACGCGGTCGATGTTCTGCTGGCCCTCGTAGTAGCGGCGGCCGGGGTAGCCCTCGCTGTACTTGTTCTGCAGCACGGTGCCGGACGCTTCGAGCACGGCCGCGGACACGTAGTTCTCACTGGGGATCAGGCGCAGGGTCTGTGCCTGCAGCACTTCCTCCGCCGCGACGAACGACGCCAGCTCGGGGTCGGTCGCGAAAAGGGCGGGATGGCGGCTCGCGGACATGGCGGGCTCCTCCGGGGTCGATGTGATCGGTACCCCGCGAGGCCCAGGCGAGCGGCCCTGTATGCGGTCGAGCGCGCACGACTCCCCCGGAGTTGGTTCTCCGTACGCCAGTCGCCGTGCGTACCGGACACCTTAGCGGGCGCGCCGGAAGAGAGGTTTCTGCGTCCGGTATTCGAGCGACGATAAGAAGGTGACGCCACCCTCGTCACCGCTTCACCCGGCGCTCCACCGCGCCGGACGGACGATCGGAGACCCCGTGTCGACAACTGCTGATGCCATCCGCTCCGCAGACGCGCACAGCGCGCACAACTACCATCCGCTGCCCCTGGTCGTCGCGTCCGCGGAAGGCGCCTGGATGACCGATATCGAGGGCCGCAGATACCTCGACATGCTCGCCGGGTACTCGGCCCTCAACTTCGGTCACGGCAACCGCCGTCTGATCGACGCCGCCCGTGCCCAGCTGGAACGGGTCACGCTCACCTCGCGCGCCTTCCACCACGACCGCTTCGCCGAGTTCTGTACCGAGCTCGCCGCGCTGTGCGGCAAGGAGATGGTGCTTCCCATGAACACGGGGGCGGAGGCCGTGGAGACGGCGGTGAAGACCGCCCGCAAGTGGGGCTACGAGGTCAAGGGCGTCCCGGACGGGCACGCCAAGATCGTGGTCGCCGCCGACAACTTCCACGGGCGGACCACGACCATCGTGTCCTTCTCCACGGACCACGAGGCCCGCGACCACTTCGGGCCGTACACGCCGGGCTTCGAGATCGTCCCGTACGGGGACCTCACCGCGCTGGCGCACGCCGTCACCGAGAACACGGTGGCCGTGCTGCTGGAGCCGATCCAGGGCGAGGCGGGGGTGCTGGTGCCGCCCGCCGGGTACCTGCGCGGCGTACGGGAGCTGACCCGCGAGCGGAACGTCCTCTTCATGGCGGACGAGATCCAGTCGGGGCTGGGGCGCACGGGCCGGACCTTCGCGTGCGAGCACGAGGGCGTCGTCCCGGACGTGTACATCCTCGGCAAGGCGCTCGGCGGCGGCGTGGTTCCGGTCTCGGCCGTCGTGGCCGACCGGGACGTGCTCGGGGTGTTCCGGCCCGGCGAGCACGGGTCCACCTTCGGCGGGAACCCGCTCGCGTGCGCGGTCGCCCTGGAGGTGATCGCGATGCTGCGGACCGGGGAGTTCCAGGGTCGCGCCACCGAGCTGGGCGAGCACCTGCACCGTGAGCTGAACCTGCTGGTCGGCGGGGGCGCGGTGACCGCCGTACGCGGCCGCGGGCTGTGGGCGGGCGTCGACATCGATCCGTCGCGGGGCACGGGCCGGGAGATCTCCGAGAAGCTGATGGAGCTCGGGGTGCTCGTGAAGGACACCCACGGGTCGACGATCCGGATCGCCCCGCCGCTGGTGATCAGCAAGGAGGACCTGGACTGGGGCCTGGACCAGCTCCGATCGGTGCTCGGCGCGTAGGGCGCGCTCGCCACGCGCAGTACGGGCCCCGGCAGTACAGGCCCTAGAGGATGACGTGGGGCAGGAAGCGGGCGTACTCGTCCGTGACCGGCCCCGCCGATTCGCGGATGCCGAGCCCCGCCGCCTCGTCCTCGACGACCCACGCGCCGAGCACCACCCGGTTGCCGTCGAAGTCGGGCAGCGGGGCCAGGCCCTGGAAGCAGTACCGTTCCCCCTCCTCCGGTACGAACGGCTCACCGCCCCCGCCCGCCGCGTGGAGGGTGACTCCCGCGCCCTCACGGCCGAGGAGGGGCTTGGCCACGTAGCCGGTGGACCCGGGCTCGGCCAGTTCGCGCGGGCCGTCCAGGTAGGCGGGCAGCAGGTTGGGGTGGTCCGGGAAGAGCTCCCACAGGATCGCGAGCAGCGCCTTGTTGGACAGCAGCATCTTCCACAGGGGCTCGATCCAGCAGGTGGTGCCGGAGCCGCCGCCGTGGTCGTACGTGCCGAGCACGTGCGGGCCGAAATCGTCCGTCGCCAGCCACTCCCACGGGTAGAGCTTGAAGCAGGAGCGGATGAAGCGGAGCTTCTCGTCCACGAACCGGCCGGACAGGCTGTCCCAGCCGATCTGCTCGACGGAGAGCGCCTGGGTGTCCAGGCCGGCCTGCTCGGCGGTCTCCTGGAGGTAGGCGACCGTCATCAGGTCCTCGCCGAGCTCGTCGGTCTCGGAGTGCGCGAAGTGCAGCGGGCCGGGCGGGAGCAGCTCGGCCTGGCGCCGCCAGGCGTCGACGAGGCGCTCGTGGAGGGAGTTCCACTGGTCGGCGCCGGGGAAGCGCTCCTCCATCCAGAACCACTGCGGGCTGGCCGCCT
The DNA here is from genome assembly GCF_014650695.1 of Streptomyces avidinii. Classification (GTDB taxonomy): domain Bacteria; phylum Actinomycetota; class Actinomycetes; order Streptomycetales; family Streptomycetaceae; genus Streptomyces; species Streptomyces avidinii. The sequence goes on from NZ_BMVL01000007.1 coordinate 143,627, forward strand.
CCACGAGGGAGGTGGGGGTGTCGGCGTTGTACTCCAGCATCTTGGCCGGGCTGCCGGTGCCGTCGTAGCGCAGGTCGAAACGGCCGTAGAGGGAGGGCTGTTCGGCGCGGCGCCGCCAGGACTCGGCGATCTGCGCGGCCAGTTTCGGATCCGTGATGCCGAGGTCCTCGAAGCGGTCGTGCTCGACGATGTGCGCGGCCGCGGCCAGGCACATGGCGTGCAGCTCCTCGACGACGTTCTCCAGGGCCTCGACCTCGGGGAGCGAGAAGGAGTAGTACGCGCTCTCGTCCCAGTAGGGGCGCAGGGAGTCGTCGGGGTACCGGGTGAGGGGATAGATCACCCCCTGCTCCTCGACCGTCTTCTGCCAGCCGGGACGGGGCTCGATGGTGTTCCGCTCCATGGTGGCGGTCAGCCGCCGCTGGAGCCGGAGCTCTTGTGGCCGCCGATGCCGCCGCGGGTGACGGCGGACTTGTCGAAACTGCCGCCGGAGACCTTGCCGGCGCTGACGTTGCCGCCGTAGTAGTACGCGCCGGTGCCGCCGCTCTTGCACTCCTTGTTGTTCAGGTGCTGCAACGTGGAGCGGGAGGCGCAGCGCTTGTCCGGTTCGTCGCTGCTGCCGCAGGCCACGAGCGTGGCCGCGAGCAGGCCCATGCCGCCGAGTGCGACCGCGCCGGAGCGCATTCGCCGCTGATTCGTGCTGCTGCTGTCCATGTCTGCTGCTCCCCCTGGGGCCTCGCGTGCTGCCGACAGAGTAGAGCGGGGCCCCCGGCCGATGGAATCCGGCCGTCGTGAGATCCGTGATCTAGAGTCAGTTCGTGCTTATTGGGATGATTTGCGCGCTCGGTGCGGCTGTCTGCTTCGGTACGGCCTCGGTTCTGCAGGCCGTCGCGGTGCGGTCGGGGGAGCCGGGTACGGGCTCCGGCGTGGACACGGCGCTGTTCCTGCGGGCCGTGCGGGAGTGGCGCTACCTGGCGGGCCTCGGCCTGGACGGAGCCGGCTTCGTGCTCCAGATCATCGCGCTGCGGCACGTCCCGATCTACGCGGTGGGGGCGGCGCTGGCGGCCAGCCTGGCGGTCACGGCGGTGGTCGCGGCGCGGCTGCTGCGGGTGCGGCTGTCCCGGATCGAATGGGGCGCGGTGGCGGTGGTGTGCGCGGGGCTGGTGATGCTCGGGCTCTCCGCCGGGGAGGAGGGCACCGGGACCGGGTCGCTCGCGCTGAAGCTGGGAATGCTGGCGGTGGCGGGGCTGGTGCTGCTGGTCGGCGTGGTCGCGGGGCGGCTGCCGGACGGGCCGCGGGCGCTCGTGCTCGGCCTCGCGGCGGGGACGGGCTTCGGGGTGGTGGAGGTCTCGGTCCGGCTCATCGACTCGCCCTGGGACCTGCGCAACCCCGCTCTGTACGCCCTCCTGCTGGGCGGTGGCGCGGCCTTCCTGCTCCTCACCTCGGCGCTGGCGCGCGGCTCGGTGACGGTGGCGACGGCGGGTCTGGTGCTCGGCGAGACCATCGGTCCGGCGGTGGTGGGCGTGGTCTGGCTCGGCGACAGCACCCGCGAGGGCCTGGCCTGGCTGGCGGTGACGGGCTTCGCGGTGGCGGTGGCCGGATCCCTGGCCCTGGCCCGCTTCGGCGAACCCCCGGCCGAACCCCCGGCCGGTACCCAATCCAGCCCCGCCGGCGTGTGAGGCGCTCCCTCGGCCCCGCCGGCGTTTGAGGCGCGGGGGCGCGGGGGCAGCGCCCCCGACACGGCGCCGCAGGTCACGGGAGGGCCGCCGCCAGGGCCGCCAGGGTCGGGGACCACGCGCTGTCCGACGGGGTCCCGTAGCCGACGACCACCGCATCCCGCCCCGAAACCTCCGCCTCCGGGTGCCGGAACCGCGCCAGCCCGTGCAGGGCCAGGTCCTGCCAGGCGGCCGACTGGAGGACCACCCGCTCCGATCCCGCCGGGAGGTCCAGCACCGCGTGCAGTCCCGCCGCGATCCCCGACACCCCCACCCGGTCCCCCACCGCCGCCACCAGCTCGTCCCGGCGCCGCCGGTACCGCAGCCGCATCCCACGCACGTGCCGGTCGTAGGCCCCGGAGGTGATGAACTGCGCCAGCGTCAGCTGGTCCAGCGCGCCGCACGCCCAATCCGTGGGCCGGCCGGCGGCGAGCACCTCCTCCAGCAGCCCCGGCGGGACCACCATCCAGCCCATCCGCAGCCCGGGGGCCAGCGACTTGCTCGCCGTGCCCAGGTACACCACCCGGTCCGGATCAAGGCCCTGGAGCGCCCCGACCGGCTGGCGGTCGTAGCGGAACTCCCCGTCGTAGTCGTCCTCCAGGATCAGCCCGCCCGTGGTCCGGGCCCAGTCGACCGCGGCCGCCCGCCGCGCCGGAGTCAGGGCCACGCCCGTCGGGAACTGGTGCGCCGGGGTCAGCAGCACCGCGCCCGCCGCCGCGGTCAGCTCCCCCGTCCTGGCCCCTTCCCCGTCCACGCCCAGCGGGCGCGTCCGCAGCCCCGCCCGCACCAGCAGGTTCCGGTGGAAGTCCAGGCCGTACCCCTCCACCGCCACCTCCCGCACCCGCCGCGCCCGCAGCACGCCCGCCAGCAGGGTCAGCCCGTGCCGGAAGCCCGCGCAGAGCACGATGCGTTCGGGGTCCGCGTACACCCCGCGCGCCCGCGCCAGGTAACCGGCCAGCGCCCGCCGGAGCTCGACGCGGCCGCGCGGGTCGGCCGCGTAGCCGAAGGCCTCGTTCGGCGCATCGGTCAGGGCCCGGCGGGCCGCCGACAGCCAGGCCGCGCGCGGGAAGCCCCCCAGGTCCGGGGAGCCCGGCACCAGGCTGTACGCGGGCCCGCTGCGCGCAGGGCGCCGTACGGGGCCGGCCGCCGCCGGACGGCGCGGCCGGGCCCGTTCGGCGACGCGGGTGCCGGAGCCCCGGCGGGCCGTCAGCCAGCCCTCGGCGACGAGCTCGGCGTACGCCTCGGCGACCGTGTTCCGGGCGATGCCCAGGTCGGCGGCGAGGGTGCGCGAGGACGGCAGCCGGGTCCCGGCAGCCAGCCGACCGCTGCGCGCGGCCTCGCGCAGGGCCTCGGTGAGCCCGGCCCGCAGCCGGCGTCCGGCCGTGAGGTCCAGCTGCAGGTGGAGGTCGGCGCCGAAAGTGGCCCACGATTCCGTCATGAATATGGACCATATCGGTGGGCCGCCCGGCTCCTAGGGTGGATCACATGACGACCACACATGAACACGCCCCCGAGCACACCCCGCGCCTGCACATGGCGAAGCTCGCCCCCGAGGTCTACAAGGCCGTGCTGGCTCTGGAGATCGCCTCCAAGAAGGGACTGGACCCCTCCCTGGTCGAGCTCGTCAAGATCCGCGCCTCCCAGCTCAACCACTGCGCCTTCTGCCTCGACATGCACACCAAGGACGCGATCGCCGCAGGCGAGAGCGTGGAGCGCATCGTCCAGCTGGGTGCCTGGGAGGAGTCGCGGCACTTCTACACCGAGAAGGAGCTCGCCGCGATCGAGTTCACCGAGGCGGTCACCGTCCTGACGGACGGCTTCGTGCCCGACGAGGTCTACGAGAAGGCCGCCGAGCAGTTCGAGGAGCGCGAGCTGGCCCAGCTGATCGCCGTGATCGCGACGATCAACGTCTGGAACCGTATCGGAGTCACCACCCGCATGGTTCCGGGCCACTACACCCCGGGCATGTACAAGTAGTCCGGTCCGGCCGGTCCGGCCAGTCCGGTCAGTCCGGTCAGACCCGTCAGTCCGGTCAGACCCGTCAGTCCGTCCTGAAGGACTCCACGGCCGCCGTCAGGTTCGCGCGCACCGCCGCGCCGTCGGCGGCCGGTCCGGCCGCCAGCAGTGCCCACCGTCGGCCGTCCGGGGCGACGGTGATCCGCTCGATCGCGCGGCGGCGTCCGTACGACTCCGGGTTGTCGTACTCGTACACCAGCTCGCAGGACCCACCGGACACCGGATCGAGGGAGACCTCCTGGTAGCCGGGACGGACGCCGAGGGCCTCCGAGGAGATCCGCAGCAGCTCGCACGCTCCGACACCGTCCGGCTCGGTGACGCGAAAGATCTGGACCAGCGCGCTGCGGTCCCCGGGCCGCCGGTAGAAGGAGCCGCTGCCGTCCTCGTCGTGACTGCGCTCCCAGCCCGTGGGGACGGCGACCGAGAAACCGCCGTCGTCGCGGACCACCGTGTACGGCGGCGGGACCGAGGGCGACCCGGAGGCGGCTGCGGTCGGGGCCGCGTTCGAACGCGTACCGGACGGCGGGGCCGGGGTACCCGAGGCCGACGGGGCCGCGGCGGGTTTCTTCGGCTCCTCGTCGCCGAGCAGGAGCCATCCCGCCATGGCACAGCCGCCCACCACCGCGGCCCCGAGGGCCACCAGCAGCGGGACCTTCCACGACTGCTCCCGGCCCGGTCCGCCCCCTTGCGGGCGGGGCGGGGGCGGGGGCGGGGGCGGGGGCGGCGGCGGCTGTTCCGCCCACTCCCAGCGCTGCGACTGCGGATTCCAGTGGGCGCCGCCGCCCGTGGCCACCGGTCAGCTCCCCAACGAGGCGAGCAGCCCGCCGAGGGCGGCGGCCGCGTTCACCGAGTCCACCACGGGGGCCCAGCGCTGCAGCGCACCCCTCAGCCGGGCGGGCAGGCCGGGCCGGATCTCCCCGGCTTCCTCCAGCTCGCCCGCGGCCTCGTCCAGTTCGGCGTCGAGCGCCGACCGGTCGGCGCTGCGGGGCAGGTGGACGAGGGCGATGCGCAGCTCCCGTACGGCCTGCAGCAGTTCCGCCGCGCCCGGGGCGGCCGCCCCCGTACCGTCGTGGTGGACGGTGGTGTTGGTGATGTTGGTGCCGCCGATGCTGAAGGTGCTGTCCGAGACGCGGTTGATCCGCACCTCCCCGGTTCCCCCGTCTTGCGTCACTGCCGATCTCCCCTGTCCGTGTGATGGCTCGTCCGATTGCTGTGTCCGCTGCCGCCCACGCTGAACGCGCTGTGGCTCACCGACTGGATGTACACCCCGCCCTCCGCCACGGTGACCGCGCGCTGCGCGAACTCCTCCGTGTGCCAGCCCGCTTCGTGCAGGGCCACGGTCACGCCGGCCACGATCCGGTCCTGAATGGTCTTCAGGTACCGGTCCAGGTCCATCAGCTGGAACAGCGAGGCGTCCTCCTGCGCCGCCAGCTCGCGCACGGACACGGCCGGACCGGCCGGGAGCGCGCCGCCGTGGCCCTCCGTGGCGATCTGCCACGGGCCGCGGCTGCCGCCCGACAGGGTGGTGAGCGCCTTGGAGAGCGAGCGGGGGGCGTGCTTCAGCGCCCAGACCGTCTTGGCGAAGGGGTTGTTCCGCAAGTGGCGCCGGGCCACGTCGTCGGCCTCCTGGAACTGGCGCCGTACGGGCAGCAGCACGTGCGGCGCCACCTCCAGCATCAGCATCCCGCCCTGCGTGTGGACGCGTACGAAGACGGTGATGACGAGGTTCTCGTCCCAGCCGCCGACCCGTACCCGCAGGAAGTGGCGGCGGCGCTCCCCGCCCTCCTCCACGGCTCCGGCCCGGTGCGCGTCGAACGCGCTGTCCGAGAGGTCCGGCTCGAACGCGGCCGGCAGCCCGGACGCCGGCAGGAACACGCACTCGTCCACGACCAGTTCCCGCAGCCGGTCCAGTACGGCCTGCTCGGCCTCCGGTGAGCCGTGCGGCGACGGGATGCGCAGGGCCTCCAGCCGCGGCCTGATCCGGGCCACGATCCGCTCGTTGTCCAGCGGTTCGGGCTCGACGCCGTCCGTGCGGGGGCGCAGTTCGACCGACAGGTGCCAGGGGCGGTACGCGGCGCCCGCGCCGCAGAACGGGTCGTCGACGTTGTAGATGACCAGGCGGCTGTGCTGGGTCCGCAGGATTCGGTCGCGGGCCCTGAGGAAGCGCCTGCCGGAGGCGGGGTCGGCGTTCGGGTCGGCGTACTGCGTCCTGCTGAGCGAGGTGCTGATGACGCGGGCGAAGTGGCCCCGCTGGAGGCCGACGACCAGGGACAGCAGGCCGAAGACGATCAGGGCCGTCCAGGCGTACGAGGCCGCGAGCGCGTAGCCGAGTACGGGCAGCGCGAGGACGAAGCCCAGGCCGAAGGGCTGCTCGTCGAACTCCTGGAGGAAGGACTCGTATACGACAAGCGACTCGTCGGTCCCTCCGACTCCCGTCCGGCCGTCGACCGCGCCGACCAGTACACCCAGGACGACGCCGATGAGGAGGACGTACCCGCATGCGCGCAGGAGGAGTTCGAGGAAGCGGCTGCCGCGTGCGCGCGTCACGCGACGGCGCTCGATCCGTCCGGCCCCGCTCAGGAACGCGGCCGGGATCAGCAGGAAGATCACGAGTGCCTGGGCCATCACCAGTCCGAGGCCCCACACCGCGATGACGGCCGAGGCCCAGGCCACTTCGGCGCGGCGGGCCTGGAGTGCGTGGGCGAGGACGCGTGCGGCGTCGAAGCCGTAGGAGGGCGCCACGTAGCGCTCCTCGTGGACATAGAGCTCCTGGATCACCCGGTCGCGGTACGCGGCGTCGAGATAGCTGCCGGCGCACAGCAGCCGGCCGGCCTCGCTGAGCGAAGGGTGCACAGGAGTTCTGTCGTCCGCAGTGCCTGTCACCGAATCCCCCTTTCGGTGTGCGGAGGGAAACCATAAGACGGTGATCAGGCGCACGACAGGCTCGTTCGCGCCAAAAGGCCCCGGCGCAATGCGCCGGGGCCTTCAGGAAGAGCGGATCGGGTCGGGGCGACCGGATCAGATCAGGCCGAGCTCGCGGACCGCGTCGCGCTCCTCCGACAGCTCCTGGACGGAGGCGTCGATGCGGGTGCGGGAGAACTCGTTGACGTCCAGGCCCTGGACGATCTCGTACTTGCCGTCCTTGCAGGTGACGGGGAAGGAGGAGATCAGACCGGCCGGGACGCCGTAGGAGCCGTCCGACGGGATGCCCATCGAGGTCCAGTCGCCCTCGGCGGTGCCGTTGACCCAGGTGTGGACGTGGTCGATGGCGGCGTTGGCGGCCGACGCGGCCGAGGACGCGCCACGGGCCTCGATGATCGCGGCGCCGCGCTTGGCGACGGTCGGGATGAAGGTGTCGGCCAGCCACAGCTCGTCGTTGACGACCTCGGCGGCGTTCTTGCCGGCGATCTCCGCGTGGAAGATGTCCGGGTACTGGGTCGCCGAGTGGTTGCCCCAGATGGTCAGTCGCTTGATGTCGGAGACGGCGGCACCGGTCTTGGCGGCCAGCTGCGAGATCGCGCGGTTGTGGTCCAGTCGGGTCATCGCGGTGAAGCGCTCGGCCGGCACGTCCGGGGCGGCGGCCTGCGCGATGAGCGCGTTGGTGTTGGCCGGGTTGCCCACGACCAGGACCTTGATGTCGTCCGCGGCGTGCGCGTTGATGGCCTGGCCCTGCGGCTTGAAGATGCCGCCGTTGGCGGCGAGCAGGTCACCGCGCTCCATGCCCTTGGTACGCGGGCGGGCGCCCACGAGCAGCGCGACGTTGGCACCGTCGAAGCCCTGGTTCGGGTCGTCGAAGATGTCGATGCCGGCGAGCAGCGGGAAGGCGCAGTCGTCGAGCTCCATGGCGGTGCCCTCGGCGGCCTTCATGCCCTGGGGGATCTCCAGAAGACGGAGCTTGACCGGCACGTCCGCGCCGAGCAGGTGACCGGACGCGATGCGGAAGAGCAGCGCGTAGCCGATCTGGCCGGCGGCGCCGGTGACGGTGACATTCACAGGAGTGCGGGTCATGGCCTTCTCCGTTAGACAGCTGGCGGTGGGGCGTCCCTGCCCCATGTGCTGGAGGACGCCGCTCCCCTGTAAATCTTGACGTGAAGAGACATCCGCGGTCAGGCTATCCGACCCGGGACCGGGCTAACCCCCGGGTCCCTGTGGTGCGTGGCACACGGACCCCGGCGTTCGAAGGCGCGACCGGCCCCCGGACCCCTATTCGACCAGGAAGATCTGGCCCGTCCGGTGCCCCTCCACGGACTTGACGTAGGCGTTCGCCGCGCGGGCGACCGGGACGGCGTCGAATCCCGCGAAGGTGTCCCCGTACGCGTCGAGTGACTCCTCGAAGACGGTGGGGCTGACCGCGTTGATGCGCTGACGGCCCGGCAGTTCGATGGCGGCGGCGCGCACGAAGGCCTCGACGGCGCCGTTGACGAGGGCGGCCACCGAGCCGGTGAGCAGGGGCTCGCGTGCCAGGATGCCGGTGACCAGCGTGTACGAGGCGTGCGCCGGCAGGTGCGCGATGCCCTGGCGGACCAGCTCGATCTGGCTGACGGCCTTGCCTTCGAGGCCGCCGCGGATGTCGTCGGTACCCAGCTCGGCAAGCGGGCGCCACGGCACGCTGCCGGCCGCGCACGCCACCGCGTCGATGTCACCCTCCCGCTGCGCCACCTGCTCGTACATGGCGCGGATGGAGCGGGGGTCGGTGATGTCGACATGGACGTCGGCGCCCTTGCGGGAGGCGGTGACGACCTGGTGACCGCGGTCGCGCAGGGCCGTGTGGACCGCCCGGCCGAGGGTGAAGCGCATGGTCATCCTGCGGGACCTGGCGGAGCACACCCGGGTGACGGCCGTCGCCGACCTGCACGGGGTCACGCCCTCGGCCGTCTCCCAGCAACTACGCGCCCTGGAGGCGGAGGCCGGAGCCGCCCTGGTCGAGAAGGACGGGCGCGGGCTGCGGCTGACCCCCGCCGGGGAGGCGCTGGCCGCCGCGTGCGAACCGGTGCTCGCGGCCCTGGAACGGGCCGAGGGAGCCGTACGCGCCCTCGACGCCGAGCCGATCGGGGAGCTCGCGGTCGGCTGCGCCCCGAGCGCACTGGCCACGGTGGCCGCCCCCCTCGTCGCCGAGCTGGCCGTACGCCACCCGCGGCTGCGCCCGCGCATCGTGCAGGCGGACCCGGAGGAGGCACTGCCGCTGCTGCGCCTGCGCCGCCTGGACCTGGCGGTGACCTACGCCTACCCGCTGCTCGGCGCCCCGCCCGCGCCCGGAACCACCGCGGTGCCGCTCTTCGAGGATCCGCTGTGTCTGGCGCTGCCGCGGTCCCTGCTCCGCGCCTACGAGCAGGACGGGCTCGCCGCGCTTCGGCAGTGCGAGTGGGTCGCGGCGCCGGCCCCGAGCAGCTGCCGCGAGATGCTGCTGCACGCCTGCCGGAACGCCGGATTCACCCCGCTCATCGCCCACGAGTGCGGGGACCTCCGGTCCGGTCTGTGGCTCGTGGCCACCGGTCAGGCCGTGTCGATCCTGCCGAAGCTGCTGTGCGACGCCCCGCCGCCCGGCGCCGCCGTACGGGAGCTGCCGGGGCCGGGGCGGACGCTGGACGCACTGGTCCGGGCGGGCACCGAGACCCAGCCGGCCGTCGCGGCCGCCCTGGCCGCGCTCACCGCACTCACGGCGACGGGCGCACCCACCGCGCCGGCCGCACCGACGGCGCCGGCCCCGCCCCGCCCCGCCTAGCGCACGGTGAAGCGGACCACGTCCTCCATGAACGGGATGTGCAGCAGCGGCTTGGGCATCACCAGCGCCAGCAGGGTGATCGCCACACCCAGCAGCCCGTACGTGATCATGTCCGTGAAGCGGGAGCGGACCGCGAGCATCCCCACCGAGGGCAGCAGCCGCCGCATCACCGAGGCCGCGAGCAGGGCCACGCCGATGATCAGGCAGCCGACCCGCGGGTGCCCGAGCGCGGTGGTCAGCAGCCCGACCGCGGTCGCGGTGAGCACGCTGAGCATCGGCCACTGACGGGCCGGTGTGGACACGGCCCCGGGCACGGCGCGACCGCTGCCCTCGGGGCGGGCGGTGTCCCGGGTGATGGAGGGAAAGCGGCGGGACCTGGCCGTCTCGGCCCCGGACGCGGCGGTACCGGACGCGGCGGTACCGGACGCGGCGGTACCGGACGCGGCGGTACCGGACGCGGCGGTACCGCCGTGGGGGCCGGGTTCGGCCCCCACGGCGGGGACGACCGGCGTGACGGGTGCGACCGGAGCGACGGGCGTGCCGTTCGCCCGGGCCGCGCCGCCGCCCGCCGCGTTCTCGGCGTCCGATTCAGCCTGCACTGGTGGTCCGTTCCGCCGCCTCGACGACATTGACGAGCAGCTGGGCCCGGGTCATCGGGCCGACCCCGCCCGGGTTCGGCGAGATCCACGCGGCCACCTCGGCCACGCCCGGGTGCACATCACCGACGATCTTCCCGTTCCCGTCGCGGCTGACGCCCACGTCGAGCACGGCCGCGCCCGGCCGCACGTCCTCCGGCTTGACCAGGTGCGGGACACCGGCCGCCGCGACGATGATGTCCGCCTGGCGCAGCAGCCCGGAGAGGTCGCGCGTACCGGTGTGGCAGAGCGTCACGGTGGCGTTCTCGGACTTGCGGGTCAGCAGCAGGCCGATGGAGCGCCCGACGGTGATTCCGCGGCCGAGGACGACGACGTGCGCGCCGTTGATCGTGACGCCGTGATGGCGCAGCAGTTCGACGATTCCGTACGGGGTGCAGGGCAGCGGGCCCGGCTCGTTGAGGACCAGCCGCCCCAGCGACATGGGGTGCAGGCCGTCGGCGTCCTTCAGCGGATCCATCAGCTCCAGGACCCGGTTGGTGTCGATGCCCTTGGGGAGCGGGAGTTGGACGATGTAGCCGGTGCAGTCCGGGTTGGCGTTGAGCTCCCGCACGACCGCCTCGATGTCCTCCTGGGAGGCCGTCCCGGGCAGTTCGCGCTGGATGGAGGCGATGCCGACCTCGGCGCAGTCCTTGTGCTTGCCGTTGACGTACCAGCGGCTGCCCGGATCGTCACCGACCAGCAGGGTGCCGAGGCCGGGGGTGATGCCCCGGGCCTTCAGGGCCGCCACACGGGCGGTCAGTTCGGACTTGATCGCGGCGGCGGTGGCCTTGCCATCGAGAATCTGGGCGGTCATGACCCCATCCTCCCGGATGAGGCGGCCCCGGTTCCAGTCAAGGCACTCGCGGGGGCTCAGGGTTCATTGCACTTGCACAACAAGTCACCGCCCGTAGCGCAACCAACTGGACAAGTAACGGCCGGTCGGACCACGATGAAACGACTGAGTGCCGCGGGCAGTGCCGGGGGGCGGGACCGCACCGTGCAGGATTCCTCCGCGCTCGTGCCGTGCGTCCCTGCACTTCCACGGAGGAACACCCCACCATGAGCTTCGGCGAACCGCACAACCCGTACGGACAGCAGCCGCCCCAGGCCCCCCAGGGCCAGCCCGGCTACGGCTACCCCCAGCAGGCGCCCCAGGGCGTCCCGCCGCAGGGCGGCTACGCCTACCCGCAGCAGGCCCCGCAGGGCTACCCGGGCGGACCGGCCGGGTACCCGGGCGGGCCCGGCGGATATCCGGGTGGCCCGGGCGGCTACCCCGGGGCCCACATGGAGATGCCCGGCGGCGCCAAGGCCGCCCGCGTCATCCTCTTCATCCTGGGTAGCCTGCAGGCGCTGGCCGGCCTGTTCGTCATCATCGGCGGCACCGTCTTCGCCGCGGCCCTCTCGGGCTCCTCCAGCTCTTCGGCGGAAGAGGCGGGAACCGCCGTCGGCATCGGCTTCGTCATCGGTGGCCTCATCGTGATCGGCCTGGCCCTGTGGCCGTTCCTGACGGCGGCCAAGATGGGCAAGGGCCGCAACGGGGTCCGCGTCTCCGGCATCGTCTACGGCTCGATCCAGACCTTCTTCGCCGGCCTCAGCGTGCTCGTCAACCTGGCGGCACTGGGTGCCAGCGAGTACTCGACCGGCCCCACCGCCATCGCCGTGGTGCCCGCCCTGGTCTCCCTCGCCCTCGGCCTCACGATCGTCATCGGCCTCGCGAAGGCCGGCGACTACTTCAAGCGCCCGGTGTACTGAACCCGGTAGTCCCCGGAACCGGAACCGGCGAAGGCCGCGCCCCGCACTGCGGGACGCGGCCTTCGCCGTAGATCGGGGTGTGCCGGGTGGCTCAGTGGAAGAAGTGCCGGGTCCCGGTGAAGTACATGGTCACGCCGGCCTTCTGCGCGGCCTCGACGACCTGCTCGTCACGGACCGAACCGCCCGGCTGGACCACGGCCTTGATGCCCGCCGCCGTCAGGATCTCCAGCCCGTCCGGGAAGGGGAAGAAGGCGTCGGACGCGGCGTACGAGCCCTGCGCGCGCTCGGCACCCGCACGCTCGACCGCCAGCTTCGCCGAGTCCACGCGGTTGACCTGGCCCATGCCCACGCCGACCGAGGCGCCGTCCTTGGCGAGCAGGATCGCGTTGGACTTGACGGCCCGGCAGGCCTTCCAGGCGAAGGCCAGTTCGGCGAGCTCCGCCGGGGACAGGGCATCGCCGGTGGCCAGGGTCCAGTTGGCCGGGTCGTCGCCCTCGGCCTGGAAGAGGTCGCTCTGCTGGAGCAGCGCACCGCCGCTGATGGGCTTGAGGTCGCCCGGCTGGTGCGGGGTGCCGTCCACCTTCAGGACGCGGATGTTCTTCTTCTTGGCCAGGACCTCGACCGCGCCGTCCTCGTAGGCGGGGGCGGCGATGACCTCGGTGAAGATCTCCGCGACCTGCTCGGCGAGCTCCACGGTCACCGGGCGGTTGACGGCGATGACGCCGCCGAAGGCCGACAGCGGGTCGCAGGCGTGCGCCTTGCGGTGGGCCGAGGCGACGTCCGCGCCGACCGCGATGCCGCACGGGTTGGCATGCTTGATGATCGCGACGCACGGCTCTTCGTGGTCGTAGGCGGCGCGGCGCGCGGCCTCGGTGTCCACGTAGTTGTTGAAGGACATCTCCTTGCCGTGCAGCTGCTCCGCGTTGGCGAGTCCGCCGGGCTGGCCGTCCGTGTAGAGGGCGGCGGCCTGGTGCGGGTTCTCGCCGTAGCGCAGGGTCGACTTGCGCTCCCAGGCGCCGGCCAGGAACTCGGGCAGGGCCGCGGTGTCGTCCTCGGGGGCTTCCGGGGCGTACGCGTTCGTGAACCAGGAAGCCACGGCCACGTCGTAGGCGGCGGTGTGCTGGAAGGCCTCGGCCGCGAGCCGCTTGCGGGCGGTGAGGTCGAAGCCGCCGCCCTGGGCCGCCGCGATGACGTCGGCGTAGCGGGCCGGGCTGGTGACGACCGCGACGGAGGGGTGGTTCTTGGCGGCGGCGCGGACCATCGACGGGCCGCCGATGTCGATCTGCTCCACGCACTCGTCGGGGGTGGCACCCGACTGGACGGTCGCCAGGAAGGGGTACAGGTTGACGATCACCAGGTCGAAGGGCTCGACGCCCAGCTCGGCGAGCTGGTTGCGGTGGTCCTCCAGGCGCAGGTCGGCCAGGATGCCGGCGTGCACGCGCGGGTGCAGGGTCTTGACCCGGCCGTCCAGGCACTCGGGGAAGCCGGTCAGCTCCTCCACCTTGGTGACGGGCACTCCGGCCGCGGCGATCCTCGACGCGGTGGAGCCGGTGGAGACGAGCGCGACGCCGGCCTCGTGCAGGCCGCGGGCGAGCTCTTCCAGTCCCGTCTTGTCGTAGACGCTGATGAGCGCACGCCGGATCGGCCGCTGGTTCGTGGTCGGGTCGTTGCTCGCTGCGATGTCTGCGGCGGTCACTGGATTGTTACCTTTCGTCCCTCAATGCGGTAGCCGTGCCGGGCCAGACGCCCCACGACATCGACGAGCAGCTGACGCTCGACTTCCTTGATGCGCTCATGGAGAGCGGCTTCGTCGTCCTCGTCCCGGACCTCGACCACACCCTGGGCGATGATCGGACCGGTGTCCACGCCGCTGTCCACGAAGTGGACCGTGCAGCCGGCGACCTTCGCGCCGTACGCGAGGGCGTCCCGGACGCCGTGCGCACCCGGGAAGGCGGGGAGGAGGGCGGGGTGGGTGTTGATGAACCGGCCGCCGAAGCGGTCGATGAACACCTTGCCCACGATCTTCATGAATCCGGCGGACACGACGAGGTCCGGCGCGTACGCGTCGGTCGCCTCGGTGAGGGCGACGTCCCACTCCGCGCGGCTCCCGTAGCCCTTGACCGGGCAGACGAAGGTCGGGATCCCGGCCTTCTCCGCACGCTCCAGGCCGGCGATGTTCTCGCGGTCGGCCCCCACGGCGACGACTTCGGCACCGAAGCCCTCGGATCCGCCGGGGTGGGCGTCGATGGCATCGAGGAGGGCCTGGAGGTTGGTGCCGGAACCGGAGACCAGCACGACCAGGCGGGAGGCGGCCATGGGAGGCCCTTTCTCGCGGGATTGCGGTGTTCGTCTTGTGTGGTCATACGAAACTTCGGGGTACCGATATATGGGCAACCGTACGAAGCCGCCGACCGCCTGCAACGATACCGGTACACCGGACAGCCCCCGAGGGACGGGGGGACGACCGGGCGGTAGCGTCTGGCGTACAAGCCGCAAACTGGGCCCACCTCGCCACGACGTCCTCACGACGTCCATGACACAGGGGAAGAAACACACCCGATGCCGGACCGCCGTCAGCCCGACTCCCCCACCGACGACAACCCCTTCGCCGCTCCGCCGGAAGGCCGGCCCGACCAGCCGTGGCAGCCGCGCGACGGTGGCGGTGGCGGGAACGGCGAGAGCCCGAAGGACTCGGACGGGCAGCGGGGGCCGACGCGCTGGGACCCGACGGACCCGATCCAGCGCCGCGCCCGGTACGCGCTGCTGGCCGGCATGTGGGGCTTCTTCTTCGGGATCTTCGGGATCCCGTCCGTGGGACTTCTGCTCGGGGCGCTCGCCCTCTACTGGGGAATCAGCGCGCTGCGCGGCAAGCCCGTGCCGGCGACGGCCGACGGCGCCCCGGCCGCACCGGCGGGCGGCCTGGACGCCCTGGGCCCCGCGGCCCGCCCCCAGCGCACGGCGGCGGTGAGCGGGCTGGTCACGGCCTCACTGGCGATCCTGCTGGCGATGAGCTCGTACGCGCTGCAGCTCGCGTACAAGGACTTCTACGTGTGCCGCGACGACGCCCTCACCAAGTCGGCGGAACTCCAGTGCAACACCCTCCTCCCGAACAACCTGGTGGGCGAAGTCCTGAAGGTCCGCCCGTAACGGCCGACAGCACCCTCCCGGCCCCGCCTGCCCACTCCCAGCCCCGCCGGCGTTCGAGGCGACCTCTCAGCCTCGCCGGCGTTTGAGGCGCGGGGTCCGGGGCGGCGCCCCGGCAGCGGCGCCGCACCCGAACGGCCTACTCGGGCGGCGGCTTCCGCCGGGCCAGCACCCGCGCCCCAACCACCGGCGGAGCCAACGGCCCTGACACCGGCTCCACCGGCTCCACCGACTCCGCCGATTTCCCCACAAGCAGGCCCGGATCCAGATCCAGCCCGGCCACCACGGTCACGGCCCGCCGCACCCGCACCTCGGGTGCGGCAGGAACCTCAGGAACCGCCGTAGGCACCGACACCCCGATCTCGGGAATCAGCGCCCCCGCCGCCTTTCTCATGGCCGCCCACCGAACCTCCCGCACCCCGCTGTCGTGCCACCCGTCATCCACCGCGTCATCGGCATCCAGCGCGTCCAGCCCGCCCGGCCCCATCGCCGGGCGGTTCCGCCACGCATGCACCGCCACCGCGACCGGCACGGCCAGCACCGCCGTCCACGCGAGGGCCGCCGCCCCCGTGGCCCACCACACCGGCCCGAACTCGGCGAGCCGCCGCGAACCCAGCGGCCCCGCCGACGCCGCCGCGAGCCCGGCCATGGCGAGGCCGCACACCACCGAGCCCAGGGCCGCCGTGAGCGCGGTCTCCCCGTACGAGACCTCGCGCGCCCGGCGTACCGCGAACCAGCCCACCGCCAGCCCGGCAACCACCGGCACCACGGCGACCGACCAGGTCAGCGGGGTCCCCGGGCCCGCGGACGGGAGTGCGGCCAGCAACGGGAAGCGGGGCAGCCCGGGCGCGCCGGGGAAGCCGAGCGGGGCGGCCGTCACGTCGGCGCCGAGGGCGAAGCCGGGGCCGAGGGCGTAGGACGCGCCCCAGACCATGGCGTTCGGGATCAGCGTCAGCGCAAGCAGCAGGACCGCGAAGCGGCCCGACCAGACCCCGGTCAGCGACAGGAAGGAGGACTGCACCTCGGCGCCGTGCCACGCGAGCGAGGCGCCGACGACCAGCGCGCCACCACCCAGGAGCACCAGGGCCCCACCCGCACCCGCCCGGAGCGCCAGCGCGTACCGGGGGCGCACGACAGCCCTCCGTACGCCCCCCGGCAGCCAGGACGGCAGCGGCCCGAGCGGACGCCCCCGGGCCCCCCACACCCCGCCGGCGGCGGCGAGCACGGCGACCAGCGGGATGTGCCAGGCCGCGCTGATGGGGTCGGCCGACATGGGGCCGCCGGCGGCGTAGACCGTGGCGACGGCCCCGACGGCGAGATATCCACAGAGCACGGCGGAGAACACGGCTCCGGCGGGCAGCACCTCGTCCTCCTCCTCGGCCGCGCTGCCCAGCCGAGCGGCCCGCCGCATGAGCAGCACGGGCAGCGCGACGAGGAGCAGGGGCGTCATGCCGACGGGCGCGGGAACGCCGGACAGGGTGTCGTACCGCACCAGCTCGGTCCCGTGCGCTAGCAGCCAGAGCCCGGCGGCGAGGTGCAGGGCCCCGCCGGGGCCGCTGTCGGGGTAGGGGGAACTGATCCACAGCACGATGACGAGCACGGCGAGGAAGCCGAGCCCGAGTCCGGCCGCAACGGCGCCGCCCACGACGCATGCGGCGGCGGCCGGCGAACGGCGCCGCACGCCGGCTCGCGGGGCCGCCGACAACGAGGTCCCGCGTTCGGTCACTTGGGTCACCCCGCCATGGTGCCAACGACACGCGCTATGGGCGGGTAACAGGCGAATGCCCGTGGTGTCGCTCAATATACGTTTATGTACTTTTTCGCCCAGGGCTGTCGGTTCGCGGGGAGTGTGGCATGACACGAAGCGTCGAGACGGCCTCCTCAGCGGACTCGAAGCTGAGCCTGCCCGCCCCGAAGGAGCGCCGCAGACTGCGCGAGGCGGCGGAACTGACACACGAAGAGGTCGCCGCGGCGGTGGGCGTCACCGCGGCGACCGTCCGCTCCTGGGAATCGGGCCGCACGGCCCCCCGCGGGCGCAAGCGCGAGGCGTACACGCAGTTCCTGGCCCGTCTCGCGGACCCCACGGAAGCCGCAGCACCCACCGGCGAGCCCGGGGAGGCCAAGCCCGCACGGGCGGCGGAGGACCCTGCCGCCGACCCACCCGCCTCTC
Organism: Streptomyces avidinii; assembly: GCF_014650695.1. Taxonomy (GTDB): domain Bacteria; phylum Actinomycetota; class Actinomycetes; order Streptomycetales; family Streptomycetaceae; genus Streptomyces; species Streptomyces avidinii. The sequence continues at coordinate 160,778 of NZ_BMVL01000007.1, forward strand.
ACGCACCGGCCGAACCCGCGGCCGTCGGGGCCACCGCCGCCGTGACCGGCGAGCCCGCCGCCACGACCGGCGAGCCCCCCGAACCCCCCGAGCCCGTCGAGCCCGTCGAACAGCCCCCGGTGGTCCCGGCACACGGCCCGGCCGAGGCCTTCGACGCCCTCTACGCCTGCGCCGCACGCGACCTCGCCCGGCAGGCCTACCTGCTCACCGGCCGCGGGGCCCTCGCCCTGGAGGCGGTGGAGAAAGCTTTCACCCAGGCGTGGGCACGGTGGCCGGAGGTGGCCACCGACCCCGACCCGGTGGGCTGGGTGCGGGCGATCGTGTACGAGTACGCGCTCTCCCCCTGGCACCGGTTCCGGCGTGCCCACCGCCACCCCGACAAGCCCCCCGCCGAGCCCGCGGACCGGGTCCTCCTCGACGCGCTGCTCTCGCTGCCCCCCGTCCACCGCCGTACCGTCCTGCTCTACGACGGCGTCGGCCTCGACCTTCCCGACACCGCCGCCGAGACCGAGGCCACCACCCCCACCGCCGGGAACCGGCTCGTGCACGCGCACGCCGACCTCACCGAGCGGATCCCCGAACTGGCCGAGGTACCGCCCGAGAAGCAGTCCGCACTCCTGCGGGACCTGTTCACCGCGCTGCGACCGGCCGTCGACCTCGACCCGCGCCCGGCCGCGGCCGTCCGCGGCGGCGGGGAACGGCGCACCCGGATGTGGACCCGCGCGACCCTCAGCCTGACGGCGATGATCGCCGTCTCGACCGCCTACACGGTCATGACCGCGCCCACCCACTACGAGCCCCCGCTGGCGCCCGGCGAGAGCGTCTCCGGCGTGCCCCCGCTCGCCGGCCCCCAGCAGCTCACCGAGCACAGCAGACAGCTCCACGACAAGCTGCTCGCCGACCCGGAGGCCGGACCGGCGCGGATCGCCCCGAAGGGTGAATGAGAACGGGCGTGGCCCGCACCCCGAGGGGTGCGGGCCACGCCCGTGCAGCGTCGCGCTTACTTGGCGTTGAGGATCTCGCGCGCCAGCTTCGCGGTCTCGGTGGGGGTCTTGCCGACCTTCACACCGGCGGCCTCGAGGGCCTCCTTCTTGGCCTGCGCGGTACCGGAGGAGCCGGAGACGATGGCGCCGGCGTGGCCCATGGTCTTGCCCTCGGGGGCGGTGAAGCCCGCGACGTAGCCGACGACCGGCTTGGTGACGTTCTTCGCGATGAAGTCCGCCGCACGCTCCTCGGCGTCGCCGCCGATCTCGCCGATCATGACGATGAGCTCGGTGTCCGGGTCGGCCTCGAAGGCCTCCAGGGCGTCGATGTGCGTGGTGCCGATGACCGGGTCGCCACCGATGCCGACGGCGGAGGTGAAGCCGATGTCACGGAGCTCGTACATCATCTGGTAGGTCAGCGTGCCCGACTTGGACACGAGACCGATCTTGCCGGGCTTGGTGATGTCGCCCGGGATGATGCCGGCGTTGGACTGGCCGGGGGTGATCAGACCCGGGCAGTTCGGGCCGATGATCCGGGTCTTGTTGCCCTTGGCGGTCGCGTACGCCCAGAAGGCGGCGGAGTCGTGCACCGCGATGCCCTCGGTGATGACGACGGCCAGCGGGATCTCGGCGTCGATCGCCTCGACGACGGCGGCCTTGGCGAAGGCCGGCGGGACGAAGAGGACGGAGACGTTGGCGCCCGTCTTCTCCATCGCCTCGGCGACGGAGCCGAAGACCGGGACCTCGGTGCCCTCGAAGTCGACGGTGGTGCCGGCCTTGCGCGGGTTCACGCCGCCGACGATGTTGGTGCCGTCAGCCAGCATCAGCTTGGTGTGCTTCATGCCCGTGGCACCGGTCATGCCCTGGACGATGACCTTGCTGTCCTTGTTGAGGAAGATAGCCATGTGAGTCTGTGACCTCTGCCCTTACTTCGCAGCCGCGAGCTCGGCGGCCTTGTCGGCCGCGCCGTCCATGGTGTCCACGCGCTGGACCAGCGGGTGGTTGGCGTCCGAGAGGATCTTGCGACCCAGCTCGGCGTTGTTGCCGTCGAGACGGACGACCAGCGGCTTGGTGACCGCCTCGCCCCTGTCCGCGAGCAGCTGCAGCGCCTGGACGATGCCGTTGGCGACCTCGTCGCACGCGGTGATACCGCCGAAGACGTTGACGAAGACGGACTTGACGTCCGGGTCGCCGAGGATGATCTCGAGACCGTTGGCCATGACGGCGGCGGAGGCGCCACCGCCGATGTCCAGGAAGTTGGCGGGCTTGACGCCGCCGTGGTTCTCGCCGGCGTAGGCGACGACGTCGAGGGTGCTCATGACGAGACCCGCGCCGTTGCCGATGATGCCGACCTCACCGTCGAGCTTGACGTAGTTGAGGTTCTTCGCCTTGGCGGCGGCCTCGAGCGGGTTCGCGGCCGCGTGGTCCACGAACTCCTCGTGACCCGGCTGGCGGAACTCGGCGTTCTCGTCGAGCGAGACCTTGCCGTCGAGCGCGATGACGTCGCCGTTGGCGACCTTCGCGAGCGGGTTGACCTCGACGAGGAGCGCGTCCTCGGCGATGAAGGTCGCCCACAGGGTCACGAGGACCTCGGCGACCTTCTCGGCGACCTCGGCCGGGAACTGCGCCAGCGCGACGATCTCGCGGGCCTTCTCGATGGTCACGCCCTCGTTGGCGTTCACCGGGACCTTGGCGAGCTTCTCCGGGGTCTCCTCGGCGACCTGCTCGATGTCCATGCCGCCCGCGACGGACGCCATGGCGAGGAAGGTGCGGTTGGTCCGGTCGAGGAGGTACGAGACGTAGTACTCCTCGAGGATCTCCGGAGCCGTCTCGGCGATCATCACCTTGTGGACCGTGTGGCCCTTGATGTCCATGCCGAGGATGTCCGTCGCCCGGGCAACGGCCTCGTCCGGGGTGGCGGCCAGCTTCACGCCGCCGGCCTTGCCGCGGCCGCCGACCTTCACCTGCGCCTTGACGACCGACTTGCCGCCCAGCCGCTCGGTGGCCTCGCGAGCCGCCTCAGGCGTGTCGATGACTTCACCGGCCAGCACCGGTACACCGTGCTTGGCGAAGAGGTCCCTCGCCTGGTACTCGAACAGGTCCACGCGCGTCCGTCCCTTGTCTTTTTAAAGATTCGCAGTGATTCGCGGTTGTCTGCTATCTGCGTGGGCGTGCCGCGGAGGGCAACGTGACGGCGCTGTCACAAGGAAGGCGCACACGGTGACCGTGGACGCGGCATGTCCGTCCCGCAGGTTATCCCCGAGGGACGTGGGACCCTAAATCGCAGATCACACCTGAGCGGTGATACCTGTCACAGATCGCCTCACGGTTGAACTGGAAGTTCGTGTGATTCACCGATTCACAGCAAAGAACCGGAGCGCTGCCGTCAGGGGGTCGGCAAGGGGCGCTTCTCCAGCGCCGCGGCCATCACCTCCGGGAACAGGTCGGGGGTACAGGCGAAGGCCGGCGCCCCGAGCGCCGCAAGGGCCGCGGCGTGCTCGCGGTCGTAGGCCGGGGCGCCCTCGTCGGACAGGGCGAGCAGGGTCACGAACTCGACGCCCGCCCCCTTCATCGCGGCGACCCGCTTGAGCATCTCGTTGCGGATGCCGCCCTCGTACAGGTCACTGATCAGGACGACGACGGTGTCCGCGGGCCGGGTGATCTTCGACTGGCAGTAGGCGAGGGCGCGGTTGATGTCGGTGCCGCCGCCCAATTGGGTGCCGAAGAGGACGTCGACCGGGTCGTCGAGCTGGTCGGTCAGATCGACGACCGCGGTGTCGAAGACGACCAGACGGGTGGCGATCGAGCGCATGGAGGCGAGGACCGCGCCGAAGACGGAGGCGTAGACGACGGAGGCCGCCATCGAACCCGACTGGTCGATGCAGAGGATCACCTCTTTCTTCACCGATTGCGCCGCCCGGCCGTAACCGATGAGGCGCTCCGGGACGACGGTGCGGTACTCGGGCAGGTAGTTCTTGAGGTTGGCCCGAATGGTGCGATCCCAGTCGATGTCGTGGTGGCGGGGACGGTTGATCCGGGCGGAGCGGTCGAGGGCGCCGGCGAGGGTGGCCCGGGTGCGGGTCGCGAGCCGCTTCTCCAACTGCTCCACCACCTTGCGCACCACGGCCCGCGCCGTCTCCTTCGTCGTCTCGGGCATCGCCTTGTTGAGGGAGAGCAGGGTGCCGACGAGGTGCACGTCGGGTTCGACGGCCTCCAGCATCTCCGGCTCCAGCAGCAGGGCGGCCAGGCCGAGCCGCTCGATCGCGTCGCGCTGCATGACCTGGACCACGGAGCTCGGGAAGTACGTACGGATGTCCCCGAGCCAGCGGGCCACGTTCGGCGCGGAGCCCCCGAGGCCGGCCGACCGGGCCCCCGACGTCCGGCGCGACCCTGCCTCACCGCCCCCGCCGTACAGCGCGCCGAGCGCCGCGTCCATCGCCGCGTCCCGCCCGGTCAGCGCGCAGCCGGTGCCGTCGGCCTCGCCCCCGCCGAGCACCATCCGCCACCGCCGCAGCCGCTCGGCTCCGGCGGGGCCCGCGATGTCCTGCTCTCCCGCGCTCGCGTCCGTACCGTTCACGTTCCCGTCCCCCTGCACCAGTCGTATCCACCGCATCCGTCCCCGCAGACGTACGCGTCACTCTTTCGGCCCCGCAGGCGCGGGGTCCGGGGCGGAGCCCCGGCAGCGGCGCCGCACCCTCCCGGGGCCGCCCGCCCGCTCAGGCCGCCGAGACCCGGTCCGGAGCCGACAGCAGCATGCGGACCAGCTCCACCACGGCCTCCGCCCGGACCGGGTCCAGATCCGGGGCGAAGCCCTCGGGGGCCGCGCCCGTCGTCACCGCGGCAGCGGACCCGCCCGGGCCGCGCCGGACCAGCTCGCCCAGGGTCCGCTTCACGCCCGGCTCGTACGCCCCGAACGTCCTCCGCAGCAGCGGCAGTACGTCGGTGAACGCGCGCTCCGGCACCCCCACCAGCCAGGTGTCGATCAGGCCCAGCAGCCGGTCGTCGTGGACCAGCAGCGTGCCCCCGCCCGAACTCCCGCCCGCGAAGCCCTCGATCCAGCCCGCAGCATCGGCCGGGGAGGAGGCCGGGGACAGGGCGAGCCCCATCAGCCGGGCCGTCTCCTCGGCCGGCTGCCGCCCGTCGTCGAGGAGCAGCCGGGCCGCCCGGCCGCGGATCAGGCCGGGCACGGTGTCCCGGTCCGCCAGCACCGCGAGCACCGCCGACCAGCGCTCGCGCAGTCCCTCGTCCGTGTCCGCCAGCAGGCCGACGGCCCCGTGCACGCCGTCCACGTGGGTGCGCATCTCCGCCGCCGCGTCGGCGTCCAGTCCGGCCGTGCAGGCCGACGGCAGCGCCACGCATATCCGCTCGGCGAGCCCGGCCGCCACGACGCCGAGCGCCGTCGCGTCGGTGCCGCGCACGTCCCCGTACCGCAGCGAGCGGGCCAGCGCCGGCAGGGCCTCGGCGAGCTTCGCCACGTCCGTGTCCAGCGCGGCCCGGTCTGCCAGGGCCCGCAGTACGGCGGGCAGCGCCTGCGCCAGGCCGGCCAGCAGGCACTGCTCGGCCAGCGCCGTCACCTCGCCGAGCTCCTCGGCCGCGGCGGCGTCGGCCTCGGCCTTGGCGGTGGCCGCCCCGAGGACGGTGGTCCCCCATATGCCGGCCTCGGCGATGCGCACCGACAGCTCCGGCTCCCAGCGCAGCCGCCAGGTCTCCCGGAAGGTCCCGGTGCCGGACCGGGAGGCGACCGGGGTGCCCCAGCCGATGCCGAGCAGCCGCAGCCGGTGCAGCAGCAGGGACTTCGCCGTGTCGGTGTCCTTGCGCAGGTCGAGTTCCAACTCGCGGTCCTCGGCCTCGGCCTTGAGCCGCAGCGTCCGCTGTTGACGTGTCAGGTCCCGCTGGAGGGGTACGACCGGTGCCCCGTCCGGGACCTCGCCGAGCACGTCGCCGACGACGAGGCGGTCCTCGACCAGTGCGAGCGGGATGTCGGAGCCGTCGCACATCACCGCCCGGACCGCTTCCAGGGTCTCGATCAGGCCGGGCAGTGGCCTTCCTCGCATCGCGGCGAGGGTCTCGGCCAGCCGGACCGCCTCGATGACGTGGGCCGAGGAGACCTGAAGGTCCTCCTCCCGCAGCAGTCCGGCGACCTTGGTCAGCCACCGCTCGACGGGCCGGTCCCGTGCGGTGAAGAGGTGGGCGTACCAGCCGGGCGAGGTGATGCCCGCGCCGTACCCGCCGGCCCGGGCGAGCCTGCGGTGCGTCCAGGGCACCCAGGTGGTCTCGACCTTGACCTTGGGCAGGCCGCTCAGCAGCGCCCTGTCCGCGGCCACGGTGGTCCTGGCCCGCAGCGCCGGGACGTGCCAGGCGCCGCACACCACGGCATAGGCGTCGCCGAACTCCCGGCGGGCGGCGCGCATCCGCTGCCTCATGTACGCCTCGCGCACCAGGTCGCGGTGGTGGCCGCCGTCGCCGTACGCCTCGCGCAGGGCTCCCATGGCGTCCCCGAGCGCCTCGAAGGCGCCGAGCACGTCCTGTCCGTCGCCCCGGGCTCCGCGGTGCTCGACCACGTCCTCCCACCAGCCCTCGGGGTCGTCGTACCCGGCGGTCCCGGCCAGTACGGCGAGCGGGTCGAGCCGGACGGCGTCGGGCTCGCCCCCTTCCGGCCGGTCCCCCTCCGGCCGGTCCCCCTCGGCGGCGAGCGAGTGCGCCGCCGGCAGGTCGATGAACCGGACCGGGACCTCGTGCTCCTGGGCCCAGCGGATGGCGACCCACTCGGGCGAGAACCCGGCCAGCGGCCAGAACGCGGCCCGGCCCGGATCGTCCGCCGCGTGTGCGAGGAGCGCCACGGGCGGCTGCATGCCGGGGTCGGCGGCGAGCGGCAGCAGCGCGTCCCCCTCGGGCGGGCCCTCGATCAGCACCGCCCCGGGCCGGGCCGCGTCCAGGGCCGCCCGGACGGCGCGGGCGGAGCCGGGCCCGTGGTGCCGTACGCCCAGCAGCAGCGGTCCTCCGGCCCGTGCGGTGGCCGGGCTCATACGGTCACCTCCCGGCAGGCCCGGTAGAAGTCCTTCCAGCCGTCGCGCTCGCGGACCACGGCCTCCAGGTACTCCTGCCAGACGACCTTGTCGGCCGCCGGGTCGCGGACCACGGCGCCGAGGATGCCGGCGGCCACGTCGGAGGGGCGCAGGACGCCGTCCCCGAAGTGGGCGGCCAGGGCCAGGCCGCCGGTGACGACGGAGATGGCCTCGGCCGTGGACAGGGTGCCGCTGGGCGACTTCACCTTCGTACGGCCGTCGCCGGTGACCCCGTCGCGCAGCTCGCGGAAGACGGTGACGACCCGGCGGATCTCCTCCAGGCCCTCGGGCGCGGCCGGCAGGTCGAGGGCGCGGCCCATCTGGTCGACGCGGCGGGCGACGATGTCGACCTCGGCGTCGGCGGTGGCGGGCAGCGGCAGCACCACGGTGTTGAAGCGGCGGCGCAGCGCGCTGGAGAGCTCGTTGACCCCGCGGTCGCGGTCGTTGGCGGTGGCGATGAGGTTGAAGCCGCGCACGGCCTGCACCTCGTCGCCCAGTTCCGGTATGGGCAGGGTCTTCTCGGACAGGACGGTGATGAGGGTGTCCTGGACGTCGGCGGGGATGCGGGTGAGCTCCTCGACGCGGGCGGTCATGCCGTCGGCCATGGCCCGCATGACGGGGCTGGGGACGAGCGCCTCGCGGCTGGGGCCGTGGGCGAGGAGCCGGGCGTAGTTCCAGCCGTACCGGATGGCTTCCTCGGGGGTGCCGGCGGTGCCTTGCACGAGGAGGGTGGAGTCTCCGCTGACGGCGGCCGCGAGGTGTTCGGACACCCAGGTCTTGGCGGTGCCGGGGACGCCGAGCAGGAGCAGGGCGCGGTCGGTGGCCAGGGTGGTGACGGCGACTTCGACGATGCGGCGCGGTCCCACGTACTTGGGCGTGATCACCGTTCCGTCGTCGAGCGTGCCGCCGAGCAGGTAGGTGGCGACGGCCCACGGGGAGAGCTTCCAGCGGGTCGGGCGGGGCCGGTCGTCGGCGGCCGCCAGGGCTTTCAGTTCGTGTGCGAAGGCGTCTTCGGCGTGCGGCCGCAGAGCTTCTGCTCGCTGCTCGGTCTCGGGCATGGTCATGGTCCCCCTCCAATGCTCGGCAGCCGCTTCCGACTGCTGCATCCAAGGTGCACCACGCCACTGACAACGGCCCCTGCTGATAACATCGTTGCAGGTCAGAGCAATTGTCAGTGGCGGTCTCTACGGTGGTTCCCATGACTGATCAGGGGGACCGCTGGACAGCGGAACAGGTATTGGATCTGGCTCCTGACGATGCCTCACGCAAGGCGGGTGGCAGACTCGGCGGCGCAGGGCCGTGGTTGCAGATCGGAGGTTCCGCTTCCGGTTCTGTGTGGGGGTTGTGCAAGGGCAGCGGAAGCAAGCCGTACCGCACGGTCGTGGACCTGACGGGCCCGGCCTACAAGTGCTCCTGTCCGAGCCGGAAGTTCCCCTGCAAGCACGCCCTCGGACTGCTGCTCCTCTGGTCGGCGGAAGGGGCCGGCGAGCCGGCCGAGGCACCGGATTGGGCCGCGCAGTGGCTGGCGGACCGGGCGGCCAAGGTCGCGCGGCCGGCGGGCGGGAGGGCCGCCCCGGTCGACGAGGAGGGGGCCCGGCGGCGGGCCGAGCGGCGGGCGGCCCGGATCGACGCGGGCGTCACCGAGCTGGAGCAGCGACTGGCCGATCTGCTGCGCGGCGGACTCGCGGGCCAGGAGCAGGCGGGATACGCGGGGTGGGAGGAGACTGCGGCCCGCATGGTAGACGCGCAGGCACCCGGACTGGCCGGTCGCGTAAGGGAGTTGGGCACGATACCCAGTTGCGGCCCCGGCTGGCCCGCCCGGATGCTGGAGGAGGCGGCGCTGCTGCACCTGCTCGACCGGGCGTGGTGGGGGGTGGCCGGGCTGCCGGAAGGACTGGCGGCGACGGTGCGCAGCCGCGTGGGACTGCCGGCCTCCGAGGAGGGGGAGGCCGTACGGGACCGCTGGCTGGTGCTCGCCCAGTACGACACGGTGTCGCCGGACGGCCGGCTCACCACCCGCCGGATATGGCTGCGCGGGCTGGAGGGCGGGCGGCCCGCTCTGGTGCTGGACTTCGGCCCGCCCGGGCGGCCACCGGGCCTGGCGATGCCCGTGGGGCTGGTGCTGGAGGCGGAAATGTGCTTCCGGCCCGGGTCTGCGGGGCTGCGGGCGGACCTCGGTGAGAGGTTCGCGGCGGCCGTGCCGTGCGGGGAGGTGCCGGCCGGGGTGAGTACGGGGGCGGCGCTGGAGGCGTACGGGGCGGCACTGCGGGAGGACCCGTGGCTGGAGTCCTGGCCGGTGGTGCTCGGTCCGGTGGTCCCGATACCGGGAGAGCTCGGCTGGCAGCTGGCGGACGCGGAGGGCACCTCCGCCCTGCCGGTGCCCCTCACCGGGGGCGGCAGCCGCTCACGCGGGGGCCTGTGGCAGCTGGCGGCGTTGTCGGGCGGGGGCCCGGTGACGGTGTTCGGCGAATGCGGCCACCGCGGCTTCACCCCGTTGACGGCCTGGCAGCCGGACTCGACCGAGCCCGTCGCCCTGGCCTGACCGGGACCAGGAAACAAACACCACATCGCAGGGGGCCTGGGGGGTCCTGTGCCGTCTTTCGGGGCGGCGAGGAGATGTACGGCGCCGGGGGGCGCCGCTCCACCGAACAACAACGAGCCGGGGGGCTTGCATGAACGACAACCACGCCAGCTGAACGCAGGCAGACGGGGACATCGACCGCTCCGGTCCCGTGGAGGGGGCGGGACCGGAGCACAGCACGCAACGCACGACGAGTGACGAGCGACGAGCGACGAGCGACGAGCGACGAGTGACGAGTGACGAGGGAGGGGCCCGATGGAGAAGGGTGACGAGGGGTACGGGGAGTGGGAGGAGCTGGTCGCCGCCGCGCTGCTGGGCACCGACCGGCGCCGGGGCGGGGGCGGGGGCCCGACGGGCTCGCCGGAAGCACTGCTGGACGCGGCGGCCGTGCACGCCGTACGGCGCCGGGCCGGGCTGCGACCGGCCGCGGCGCATCCCCGCCCGGCGCCCGCTCCCCGGGACCCGCGGCCCGCGCCGCCGCAGGCGGCGGGCCGGCGGCTCGCCCAGCTGTTGGCCGGCCGCAGCGGAGCGGTGAACGGCGGGGGGCGGCGCGGGACCGCCCCGGATCTGACGGAGCTGCTCCCGCAATGGCTGGCCGCGGCCGCACGGCACGGCTACCGCTCGCCGAACGCACTCGTACCGGCGCTGCTGGACGCGGCCCGGGCCCGTACGGACCTGCGCCAGCAGGCCCTGGCCCTGGCCGGGCCGCGGGGGCTGTGGCTGGCCCGGATGAATCCGGACTGGCGGTTCGCCCTGCGCGGCGGGGCGGGCGCCGGGGAACTGCCGGAGGTGACGGACCGGGTGGGGGTGGAACGGCTGTGGCAGGAAGGGCTGTTCGCGGAGCGGGTCGCCCTGCTCGGGGCGGTCCGGGCTCACGAGGCGGCGGCCGCACCGCGGCTGCTGTCGACGACCTGGGCCACCGAACGGGCCGAGGACCGGCTGATGTTCCTCGATTCGCTGAGGGTGGGACTGTCCGAGGGGGACGAGCCCTTCCTGGAGGCGGCGCTGGGCGACCGCAGCCGCAATGTCCGCGCCACGGCCGCCGAGTTGCTGTCGGCACTGCCGACGTCGGCACTGGCGGGGCGGATGGCGGAGCGCGCGCTGGCCTGCGTCGGCCCGGAGGGAGTGACGCCGCCGGCCGAGTGCGATGCGGGGATGCTCCGCGACGGGGTGGTCAAGCGGCCGCCTGCCGGGCGCGGGGAGCGGGCATGGTGGCTCGGGCAGTTGGTGGAGGCGGCACCGCTGTCGTGCTGGCGGGAGCGGTTCGGCGGGCTCGGTCCGGCCGAGATCGTGGCGCTGCCGGTGGCCACGGGCGACGGCTGGACGGAGGAGCTGCACGCCGCGTGGTGCCGGGCGGCAGTGCGCCAGCGCGACGCCCTCTGGTCGCGGGCCCTGCTCGGCCCGGCTTCCGCGCCGCCCGCGGCGGGTCCGGGCACGGCTTCGCTCGCGGAGCGGGCCAAGCTGCTGGAGACCCTGCCGGATGCGGAACGGGCGCAGTGGGTCGCGGAGTTCATACGGGCCCACGGCCTCTCGGAGGCCTTCCAGCTGCTCGGGGTGTGCGTGGTCCCGTGGGCGGGGGCGCTGGGCCGGGCGGTCGTGGACGCACTCGACACGGCCCGGGACGCTGGCAGCTACCCGTGGAGCTTCAGCGGAGTGATGGGACTGGCCGAGCGCTGTCTCGACCCTGCGGAGGCCGACCGGCTGGAGGCCCTGACCGCGGCCGCGCAGGACCTGCCGGACGCGGCTCCCGGGGCCGCCGCGTACTGGGCCGAGGCCTTCCAGCGGCTGGTGGCCACGCTCCGGCTCCGCGCGGCGATGCTGGCCGAGCTGGCCTAGCCCCCGCGGGGGGCCAGGCCGTGGGTCCCGCTCCCGCGGGACCCGGGGCTCCGCCCCGAACCCCGCGCAGCAAACGCCGGCGGGGCTGCGTTGACGCAAGGTGGCCGGCCGGCTACTGCCGGACGTGGCCGCGGACCCAGTCCACGATGGCGGTCGTCGTCGCGCCCGGGGTGAAGATCTCGGCCACGCCCTTCTCCTTCAGGGGGCCGATGTCGTCCTCCGGGATGATGCCGCCGCCGAAGACCTTGATGTCCTCCGCGTCGCGCTCCTTGAGGAGTTCCAGCACGCGCGCGAACAGCGTGTTGTGGGCGCCGGAGAGGATCGAGAGGCCGATCGCGTCGGCGTCCTCCTGAATGGCGGTGTCCACGATCTGCTCGGGGGTCTGGTGGAGGCCGGTGTAGATGACCTCCATGCCCGCGTCCCGCAGCGCCCGCGCGATCACCTTGGCCCCGCGGTCGTGGCCGTCGAGACCCGGCTTGGCCACCACCACACGGATCGGACCGGTCACACCCATCGCACTGCCTCCCGAGTGAACGAACGTTAAGTACAGCATCGCGCACGCCGCCGTTTCGCGGTCAACCACGAGGGGGAAATCACACGTGGGACGGCATTGCGCCACCGTGCCGACAGCCGCACGGCACGGTGGCGCGACCGCCGGAGTCCCTCAAAGGCTCAGGGGAGGCCGTCTATGGGGCTGTGCATACCCATGTCCGTGCCCTTGTCCGGCGCCGCGCTGCGGGCCGGCGCGCTCGAGGTGATGGTGTTCGGCGGACACCTTCTGCTGTACCCCACCGGAGTGTGCCAGGAGAAGGTCACCGCCCGCCCGCCCGCGACACGGCCGCCCGCCCTCCTCCTCCACGGGTTCACCGACAACCGGTCCGTGTTCGTCATGCTGCGCCGCGCCCTCGGGTCGGGAGGCCGGCACGTGGAGGCGTACAACTACTCGCCCTTCACCCTCGACCTGCGCGTCACCGCCCGCCGACTCGCCCGGCGCGTCGAGGAGCTGTGCGAGCGCACCGGACAGGACCGGGTGGATCTGGTCGGACACAGCCTGGGCGGGCTGGTCGGCCGGTACTACGTGCAGCGGCTCGGCGGCGACGCCCGCGTCCGCACCCTCGTCACCCTCGGCACCCCGCATTCCGGCACGCTCGTCGCCCCCTTCATGGACGCGCACCCCCTGATACGGCAGATACGCCCGGACTCCGAGGTCCTGGCGGAGCTGGCCGAACCGGCACCCGGTTGCGCCACCCGGTGCGTGGCGTTCTGGAGCGAGTTCGACACGCTGATGTCCCCGGTCGGCGCGGCGCGGATCGAACACCCGGATCTGTGTGTGGAGAACGTGCAGGTCACCGGTATCGGACATCTCGCACTGGCCGCCCATCCCGCGGTCGTCGCAGCGGTCCGACGGACCCTCGACGGGCCCGGCCCGACCGCCGTCGCGGGTGCGGACACCGCCTCCGTCGCCTGACCGAAAAGCGACCGACAGTCGAACGAATTTCGAACTCAAGGCCAAGGGTGCGTCTTTCGGCGACCGAAAGACGGCCGAATGCCCGGTTCCGGAGATCTGAGGACCCGGCGAAGATTGTCGTTGCGAGTAACCGCCGGGTACAGTCACGCCACTGCTCTCCTCCGGTGAACTTCGAGTTCCCGGCCACCCAGGCCCCCACTGCCGAGGCGAAAGAGAAGTTGGTGAACGACCGCCCCTCGTCGGGCCAGTACCCGGATGCCGGGTATGACGGCCTTTCCACCACCGCTTTCGCTGGTGACTCGACCTACGTTTCCTACGAAACGCAGGGCCAGGGGGTCAATTACGCCGCCTACGGCTCCTACGACACCGGCGCGTACGACACCACGGCATGGACCTCGCAGGACCCTTACCTGTCGACGATCCCGACCCAGGCCGCCCCCGAGGACACCACCGGGAGCTGGGACGCGAACGCCTGGGCCGCGCCGAGCGCGGACCAGTCCGGCTACGCCGACTACACCGGTTACCAGCAGCCGTCCTTCGGCTACGACACCACCGGCGAGCAGACCGGCCACTGGGCGATGCCGGGCTACGGCACCACCGGTACCGAGACCGGCGCCTACGACGCCACCGCCTGGAACACCGTCCCCGAGACCCCGGCCCAGCCCGAGGCGGCCTACGCGTACGAGTACCAGCCCGCGCCCGCACCGGCGCAGCACGAGTACACATACGAGGCGACCTCCGTCGGCTACGCCTACGGGACCGGGACCATGGCCGGAACCGGTGCCGACACATACAGCGAGACCGCCGTCTTCGAGGTGCTCTCCGACGGGACGCCCCAGGTCGACGAGACCTACGAGGCGCACCCGACCCACGAGTCGCACCAGGCGCACGAGCCGCACGAGCCGCAGGAAGTCGACGAGCTGCCCGGGGTGCACGCGCTGCACGAGGTCCACGACCTCCCCACTCAGGCCATGCCCGTGACCACGGCTCCGCGTTCCGCGCGCCGGACCGCCGCCAAGGCGGGCGGCAACGCGAAAGCGGGCAGCGGCGCCAAGGCGGGCGGCAACGCCGGCAGCCGTCGCCGCAGCCCGGCGAAGCGTTCCGCCATGCTGACCGTGGCCGTGCCCTCCGCCTGCGTGATGGGTGTCGCGGGCGTCGCGGCCGCCTCCGTCGGCGGCCTCACCGGCACGGACCGGCCCGCCGAGGACACCACCACGATGGCCGCGCCCGACCCGGCCTCGGTGAAGCCGGTCGCGGCGAACACCAAGCTCGACACCCAACTGGTCGCGCTCAGCGCCGACGCGGGCGACTTCGCGGACCGCGCGAGCCGCACGCAGGAGCGCATCGACCTGCGCGAGCGCCAGGAAGAGGAAAAGAAGAAGAAGGCGGAGGAGGCCGCGGCCAAGGAGGCCGCCCGCCCCAAGTTCGCCATCCCGGTCAACCAGCACGGCCTCAGCGCCAACTTCGGTCAGGCCGGCGGCATGTGGATGTCGGTGCACACCGGCATCGACTTCCCGGTCTCCTACGGGACCCCGGTCATGGCAGCCACCGACGGCACCGTGCGCACCCAGTACAACAGCGCCTACGGGAACATGGCGATAGTGACCGCGCCCGACGGAACCGAGACCTGGTACTGCCACCTCAGCTCCACCAAGATCCGCGGCGGCAAGGTCAAGGCGGGCGATGTGATCGCCTACTCGGGCAACTCGGGCAACTCCACCGGCCCGCACCTCCACTTCGAGGTCCGGCCCGGCGGCGGAGCTGCGATCGACCCCCTGGCGTGGCTGCGCGGCAAGGGCCTGGACCCGACGTAACCGCCGCGCGGCCCGAAGGCCGCGCGGTCGCCCGCCGTACCCCCGCGCCCTACAGCTTCTGCACCGGCGCGTAACGCAGCAGCAGCCGCTTGGGCTTGTCGTCCCCGAAGTCGATGGTGGCCTGCGCGTCCGCGCCCGCCCCCTTGACCTCCATAACGGTGCCCAGCCCGAACTGGTCGTGCGTGACCCGGTCCCCGACCACCAGCGCGATGACCGGCTTGTCGGCGGCCCGCCGCGTCGCGAACCCGGACGGGCCCGACCTCGTCCGCGACGAGGACAGGAACGCTTCCGGCGAGGTGCCGAAGGTCGCCTTCCCCGAACCGGACGACGACGATCCGTACCCCGAACTCCGCATCGGACCGGCCGGCTTCTGCGTGGCGCCCGTCCGCTTCCACTGGAGGTACTCCGTGGGGATCTCCTCCAGGAAC
Organism: Streptomyces avidinii; assembly: GCF_014650695.1. Taxonomy (GTDB): domain Bacteria; phylum Actinomycetota; class Actinomycetes; order Streptomycetales; family Streptomycetaceae; genus Streptomyces; species Streptomyces avidinii. The sequence continues at coordinate 175,953 of NZ_BMVL01000007.1, forward strand.
CGCGACGGCGGGTTGTACGAGGGCGTGCCCCACGCGCTGCGCATGCTGGAGCGGGTCAGGTACAGCCGCTCGCGCGCCCGGGTGATCCCCACGTACGCGAGGCGGCGCTCCTCCTCCAGCTCCTTGGTCTGGCCCAGCGCCCGCATGTGCGGGAAGACCCCGTCCTCCATGCCGGTCAGGAAGACCACCGGGAATTCGAGGCCCTTGGCGGTGTGCAGGGTCATCAGCGTGATGACGCCCGTGCCCTCGGTGTCCTCGTCCGGGATCTGGTCGGAGTCGGCGACGAGCGCGACCTGCTCCAGGAACTCGGCCAGGGTGCCGGACCCGGGAGCCGGGGCCCCCGTCTCGGCGGCCTCCGCCGCCGCGGCCTCCCGCGCCTGCTCGAACTCCAGCGCCACCGCCGCGAGTTCCTGCAGGTTCTCGATCCGGGTCTCGTCCTGCGGGTCGGTCGACGCCTGGAGCTCGGCGAGGTAGCCCGTACGCTCCAGTACCGCCTCCAGCACCACCGCCGGGCCCGCGCCCGAGTCGACGATCGTGCGGAGCTCCTCCATCAGCACGTTGAACCGCTTCACCGCGTTGGTGGAGCGCGCGGCCATGCCGAAGGCCTCGTCCACGCGCCGCAGCGCCTGCGGGAAGGTGATCTTCTCGCGCATCGCCAGGGCGTCGATCATCGCCTCGGCGCGCTCGCCGATGCCGCGCTTGGGGACGTTCAGGATGCGCCGCAGCGGGACGTTGTCCTCCGGGTTCGCCAGAACGCGCAGGTACGCGAGGACGTCGCGGACCTCCTTGCGCTCGTAGAAGCGGACGCCGCCGACGACCTTGTAGGGCAGTCCGACCCGGATGAAGATCTCCTCGAACACGCGCGACTGCGCGTTGGTCCGGTAGAAGATCGCTACGTCGCCGGCCTTGGCGTCGCCCGCGTCCGTCAGCCGGTCGATCTCGTCGGCGACGAACTGGGCCTCGTCATGCTCGGTGTCCGCGACGTAGCCGGTGATGACGGCGCCGGTGCCGGCCTCGGTCCACAGGTTCTTCGCGCGCCGGTTCTCGTTGCGCTCGATGACCGCGTTGGCCGCGGAGAGGATCGTCTGCGTGGAGCGGTAGTTCTGCTCCAGCAGGATCGTCGTCGCGTCCTTGTAGTCCTCCTCGAACTGGAGGATGTTGCGGATGGTCGCGCCGCGGAAGGCGTAGATCGACTGGTCGGCGTCACCCACCACGCACAGCTCGGCCGGCGGCAGGTCCGGGTAGCCGGTGCCCACCAGCTCGCGCACCAGCGTGTACTGCGCGTGGTTGGTGTCCTGGTACTCGTCGACGAGGACGTGCCGGAAGCGGCGCCGGTAGTGCTCGGCGACGTCCGGGAAGGCCTGGAGCAGGTGGACCGTGGTCATGATGATGTCGTCGAAGTCGAGGGCGTTGGCCTCGCGCAGCCGCCCCTGGTACATCGCGTACGCCTGGGCCAGGGTCTTCTCGAAGCCTCCCCCGGACTCCGTCTGGGAGGTGCCCCCTGCAGCCTGGTCGGCGAAGGCTTCCTCGTCGATCAGCTCGTTCTTCAGGTTCGAGATCTTGGCGTTGAAGGCCTTCGGCGGGAACTTCTTCGGGTCCAGGTCCAGGTCGCGGCAGACGAGCGCCATCAGGCGCTTCGAGTCGGCCGCGTCGTAGATCGAGAACGAGGACGTGAAGCCGAGCCGCTTGGACTCGCGGCGCAGGATGCGCACGCACGCGCTGTGGAAGGTGGAGACCCACATGGCGTTGGCGCGCGGGCCGACCAGACCCTCGACGCGCTCCTTCATCTCGCCGGCGGCCTTGTTGGTGAAGGTGATCGCCAGGATCTGACCCGGGTGGACGTTCCGCGCGGCCAGCAGGTGGCCGATGCGGTGGGTCAGCACCCGGGTCTTGCCGGAGCCGGCGCCGGCCACGATGAGCAGCGGGGACCCCGCGTGCACCACGGCCGCGGCCTGCTCGGTGTTCAGGCCGTCGAGCAGCGCCGCCGGGTCGATGACGGGCCTGGGGGCGCCGTCCCGGTAGTACGCGTCCCCGCTCATGGGTACGTCGAACCGCCCCCCGAAGAGGTCGTCCGCGCCCGCCTCCGGGGCGGCGTGGTCCTCGGGCGGCGGCGGGACCTCGTCGGAGGGGGTGAGGTCCGCCAGGAAACTGTCGTCAAAGAGGCTGCTCATCGCCATCCGAGTCTAGGGTGCGGGACCGACAGCCGGTTCCGCCGCGGGAAATTCCCCTGCCGCGGGGACGTCGCCCAGCACGATCGCCAGCAGGCCGGGAAAGCTGCGTTCGAGGTCGTCGCGGCGCAGCGCGAGGTAGAGCCTGCGGCCCTGGGGGCGCTGGCAGATCACACCGCTTTCGCGCAGCGTCTTGAGGTGGTGCGTGACGCTCGACCTGGGCAGGTCGGGCACGACCTCGCCGCAGAAGGCCTCCCGTCCGGAGGCGAGTCTGCGGACGATCTCCAGGCGGACGGGATGTCCGAGCGCAGCAAGGACCTCGACCAGTTCGATGCGGTCGGCGGCGGGGTGGGTCGGCTCGGCTGCGGCAGGCATGCCCTCACTGTACGCAGTTCTCGTACGGACAGACATTGCCAAACCATTCGAAGATCTCGTACATTCAGATCGTTCGAGATCTTCGAACAGTCATCCACCGTGCACCCTTCCGTGAGGATTTCGCATGCCCACCGCCCCCACCGCCCCCTCCACCCCTCTCGACGACGCCTCTCTCGCCGCCTCCCTCGACGGCGGCTTCACCAGCCACCACGCCGAGGTCAACGGCACCCGCCTGCACTACGTGGAGGGCGGCAGCGGCGAACCGCTCGTCCTCCTCGGCGGCTGGCCGCAGACCTGGTGGCAGTGGCACAAGGTGCTGCCGGACCTGGCCCGCCGGTACCGGGTGATCGCCGTCGACCTGCGCGGCATGGGCGGCTCCGCCAAGCCCGACACCGGTTACGACAAGAAGACGATGGCGGCCGACGTGCACGCCCTCCTCGGCCACCTCTCCATCGGCTCGGCGCATCTCGCCGGGCACGACATCGGCGCGATGGTCGCCTACGCCCACGCCGCCAACCACCCCGGGGCCACCCGCCGGCTCGCCCTCCTCGACGTCTCGCACCCCGAGGAGGCCTGGGCGCAGATGCCCCTGCTGCCCCGGCCCGAGGCCCGCCACCTGTGGTGGTTCGCCTTCAACCAGGTGCAGGGCCTGCCCGAGCAGCTCCTCGCCGGCCGCTATAACCTGCTGCTGGACTGGCTGTTCGCGGCCATGACCACCGACCCCGCCTCCATCGACGCCCGCTCCCGCGCGGTGTACGCCCGGGCGTACGACTCCCCGGACGCGATCCGGGCCGGCAACGCCTGGTACCGGGCCTTCCGCCAGGACATCGACGACCTCGCCGGCTACTCCCCCGTCACGGCCCCGCTGCTCGCGCTCGGCGGCGAGCACAGCAACTACGAACGCCTGCTCGCCGCGGTCCCGGCGCTGGGCACCGACACCCGGGTCGTCCGCGTCGACGGCAGCGGCCACTACCTCCCGGAGGAGCGGCCGGAGACCGTCGTCGCCGAACTGACCACGTTCTTCGGCTGACCGGGCTGACCGGGCTCCCCGGCCGACCCGGTTCCCCGGCCGATCCGGTCGGCCCCGGTACTGCGGTGACCGGTGGAAATCCGCCGGATACCACCCCGTACGCTCGACGCCATGGACGTACTCATCAATGTCTTCATCGGCCTGCACATCATCGGGATCGCCTCCCTCCTCGGCGGCTTCCTGACGCAGATGAAGGCGATGAGCACGGGCACCGCCCGCTTCACGCCCGCCATGCTGCACGGCGCGCTCACCATGCTGGTGACCGGTGTGGTGCTCGTCGGCCTCAACCAGATGGACGGGAACCCCGTCAACAACATCAAGGTCGGCGTGAAGCTCGCGATCCTCTTCGTGATCCTCTGCCTCGTCTACGTCAAGCGCGACGAGGAGCAGGTGGAAAAGGCGCTGTTCGGCACGGTCGGCGGGCTGACCGTGATCAACATCTTCATCGCCGTTCTCTGGCACTGACCCACACCGGAACGATCCGCTCCGGTCCCGGGCAGCCAGCTCCGGTCATATCGAGCCACTTACGGTCATCCCGTCATCCGCCCGTTACCTGCGGGTCTAGCGTCCTCCTCCAAGCACCGACAGAGGAAGGACGTGAGGCCCTCGTGGCCAGTCATCGAAAGCCCAGGCAGCGCACGCTCTCCGGCGGCCCGGCACGGACGACCGCCGCCACCCTCGCCCTCGCGGGCGCTGCCACCGCCACCGCCTTCGAAGGCACCTCCCAGGCCGACCCCCGACTGACACCCGACCAGGTCAAGTCCGAGGTGGACCGGCTCTACGAGGAGGCCGAGGCGGCGACCGAGCGGTACAACGGGGCGAAGGAGCAGGCGGACGAGGCCGAGCGTGCGCTGACCGGACTGCGCGAGGAGACCGCCCGCAAGACCGACCAGCTGAACACCGCCCGCAGCGCGCTCGGAACGCTCGCCGCCTCCCAGTACCGCAGCGGTTCCCTGGGCACCACCGTGCGGCTCGCGCTGGCGTCCGACCCGCAGGAGTACCTCTCCCAGGCCTCCTTCATCGCCCGCGCCGGCGACCGCAACGCCGCCGGGATCAGCACCGTGCGCCGTCGGCTGGACGACGTCGGCAAGCTGCGGGACCAGGCCGCCGGACGGCTCGCCGACCTCCGCTCCAAGCAGGACGAGATCGCCGGGCACAAGGCCGTGATCGAGGGGAAGCTCACCGCGGCCAAGAACCTGCTGGCCCGGCTCACCGCCGAGGAGCGGGCCGCCTACGAGGCCCAGTCGCCCGGCGGCCCGGCCGCCGCACCGAACGCACCCGCCGCGCCCGGCGCCCCCAGGAGCAGTACGCCCCCGCCCCCGTCCGACGGCTCGCGCGCGGCCCGCGCCGTGGCCTTCGCGCACACCGCGATCGGGAAGCCGTACGTCTGGGGCGCGACCGGCCCGGGGTCCTTCGACTGCTCCGGCCTCACCCAGGCGGCCTGGCGCTCGGCCGGGGTCTCGCTGCCCCGCACCACCTACACCCAGATCAACGCCGGCCGGCGCGTCTCCCGCGACCAGCTGGCCCCCGGCGACCTGGTGTTCTTCTACTCCGGGGTCACCCACGTCGGCCTCTACGTCGGCAATGGCCAGATGATCCACGCCCCGCGGCCCGGCTCGACGGTCCGGCTCGCACCGATCGATTCGATGCCCTGGGCCGGCGCCTCCCGCCCCGCATGACCCGTACCGGCCTCGTGACCCGTACCGGCCTCGTGACCCGTACGGCCTCGTGACCCGTACGGCCTCGCGACCCGTACCGCTGCGCGACGCCTACGGCTTCTTGACCACGGTGCTCAGCCAGCCGAAGGTCTGCGGCAGCTGCTTCGACCACGATTCGAGGTTGTGCCCGCCGACCACCTTCTCCGCGTGCACCACCGTCGGGCTCTTCGCGATCGCCTTGAGGTCCGTGCCGGACAGGTAGCCGTCGTGCTCGGCCCCCGACATCCACAGCGAGACCGCGGGCGGCGCGGGGGCGGCCTTGAGCAGGTTCTTCAGATTGTGCGTGGTGCGCAGCGTCGGATCCTGGGCGACCAGCGAGGAGGGCTCCTGGCCGGGGTCGTTGTAGCCGGACAGGGAGACGGCCGCGCTGTAGCGGTCGGGGTGCAGGATCGCCAGCTTGGCGGCGCAGTAGGCGCCGGCCGAGTAGCCGGCCACGCCCCAGGTGCGGGAGTCGTCCGAGGCTCGGAAGTTGTCGACGACCATCTTGCGGACGTCGACGCTGAACCAGCTGTCCGCGTTGACCTTGCCGGGGATGTTCGCGCAGCCGGTGTCCCCGTTGCCGACCAGCATGGCGCGCGGTGAGACCAGGATGAACGGCTGCACCTTGCCGCTCTTCATCAGCGGCTCCAGCACCTCGTGGGCCTTGACGCCCTGGAACCAGGACTTCCCTGTCCCCGGTATGCCCGGGATCAGCTCCACCACGGGGAACTTCTTGTCCTTGTAGGCCGGGTCGTCGTACTGGGGCGGCAGCCACACCATGACGTCGCCCTTGACTCCGGAGATCTTGCCGTCGAGCTCCGTCTTCCTGACCCGCCCGCCCAGCCCCTCGACGGGCTGGAACTCCTGCTTGACCTTCGGCGCCTCCTCGACCTTCTTGCCGCCGAGCCCGTCCGGGCCGAGGTCGGGGGCGGCGGTGACGTACTTGCCGGTGCCGAACAGGTCGCCCCAGGAGGCATAGAAGTGCTCGGCCCGATTGACGGCGACGAAGACCACTGCAACCGCTGTGACCTGGGCGAACACCACCATCAGCGCGCGCAGGACGGTGCGTACGACGGCAGGGCCGCGCACCTTGCTCCACACGGCCAGCGGAAGGATGACGGCGATCGCGGTCAGGGCGATCACCGCCACGAAGAAGGGTGTCCCCGTCAAGCTCATCACGCCACCGTAGAGGGCGGCGCGCGCGCTCCCGGTTGCCCGGTCCGCCTGCGGTGTCGGTCACACCGCAGGTCGGACGGCATCCGTCACACCAGGCGGCGGGCCGTCGCCCAGCGGGTCAGCTCGTGCCGGTTGGACAGCTGGAGCTTGCGCAGCACGGCGGAGACGTGCGACTCGACCGTCTTCACCGAGATGAAGAGCTGCTTGGCGATCTCCTTGTACGCGTACCCGCGCGCGATCAGCCGCAGCACCTCGCGCTCGCGCTGGGTGAGCCGGTCCAGGTCCTCGTCGACCGGCGGCGCGTCCGTCGAGGCGAACGCGTCGAGCACGAAGCCCGCCAGCCGCGGCGAGAACACCGCGTCCCCGTCCTGCACCCGGAAGACCGAGTCCACCAGGTCGGTCCCGGTGATGGTCTTGGTGACGTAGCCGCGCGCCCCGCCCCGGATGACCCCGATGACGTCCTCGGCCGCGTCCGACACCGACAGCGCCAGGAACCGCACCGGGTCCACGGCCGCCGCCATCAGCGGGGCGCAGCGCCGCAGCACCTCGACGCCACCGCCGCCGGGCAGGTGCACGTCGAGCAGGACCACCTCGGGCCGGGTGGCGGTGATGACGGTGACGGCCTGGTCGACGTCGGCGGCCTCACCGACGACCTCGACGCCCGTGCGTTCGGTCTCGCCGATCTCGGCCTGCACTCCCGTACGGAACATCCTGTGGTCGTCGACGAGCACCACCCGGACCCGCCTGGTCTCCCCCGTGCCTGCGTTCTCTCCGGCCTCGGTCATGCTGCGTTCGCCGCCCTCTCCATCTCCAGCTCGACTTCCGTGCCGCCGTCGGGCGCGGACCGCAGCCGTGCGGTCCCGCCGTTGCGCTGCATCCGGCCGATGATCGATTCTCGTACGCCCATGCGGTCGCTCGGTACCGCGTCGATGTCGAAGCCCGGCCCGCGGTCCCTCACGGACACGAACACCGTCCGCCCCTCCACCTCCGCGTACACCTGTACCGGCCCGCCCTCGCCACCGTACTTGGCGGCGTTGACCATCGCCTCGCGCGCGGCCTGGATCTGCGCCGCCAGGCCCTCGTCGAGCGGGCAGTCGCCGACGACGACGACCTCGATCGGGACGCCGTGGTGGTCCTCGACGTCGGCGGCGGTCTTCTTCACGGCCTCCGCGAGGGTGGCCGGCTCCTCCGCCTCGTCCTTGCCGGTGCCCTCCGGTCTGTAGAGCCAGTTCCGCAGTTCGCGTTCCTGCGCCCGCGCGAGCCGGCGTACCTCGGAGACGTCCTCCGCGTTGCGCTGGATCAGGGTGAGGGTGTGCAGCACCGAGTCGTGCACGTGGGCCGCGACCTCGGCGCGCTCCTGGGCGCGGATGCGCATCAGCCGTTCCTCGGAGAGGTCCTGGGTCATCCGGATCAGCCAGGGCCCGGCGAGCAGGGCCACCCCGACGAGGACGGCGAGCGTCGCGGTGAGGACGTTGCCGAGCTGCGCGGCGGAGCCCCGTACGACGATGAACACGGTCAGGCCCACACCGACCAGGGCGACGCCGGCCAGGGCCCGGGCGGCCTGCAGGAGGCGTCCGTGCCGCCCGACGGCCGTGGACCAGTGGGCACGGCGGGCGTTGTCGGCCTGCCGCCAGACGAGCACCACCCCGGCCCCGACCAGCAGCGTCGGCCACACGTACCGGCCGGAGGCGCCGCCGAGCTGCACCTTGGAGATGAAGATGCCCGCGCCGATGAACAGGGCGATCAGCGCGGTGATCTGCCCGCGGTCGGGCTTGCGCAGCCGGCGACTGCCGTCGGGGAGGGTCTCGAAGAAGGAGCGGTGCCCGGTCCGGCCGCCGACGCCGAGCGGTACGAAGACCCAGAACGCGGCGTACAGCAGCACGCCCAGCCCGTCGCCCCACATGAACAGCAGCAGGAAGGCGAGGCGCACCCACCCCACGGGCAGTCCGAGGTGCCCGGCAAGACCGCGCGCGACACCGCCGAGCATCCGGCCGTCGGCGCTGCGGTAGAGCTTGCGCTGCGGGACCTCGTCGGCGTCCGGTGCGTGCGGGGTACGGGGAGCGGCGGCTACGGGCATGTCACCAAGGGTCACACGCCCGGCGGGGGCCGGTCATCAGGGCATCCCCCCACTTGTACCGGGGGGATATCAGGGTTGCACCAGGGTAGGGCCCGATGCCGTCCGCTTCCGCGGCCCGTCACCATGGACCCATGACCGAAGTACACGACGCCCCGCCGGCCGAGCCGGGGGCCCCTCGGGCGGCCGATGCCAGGCCACCCCTGCGCCGCAGCAAGCGCGACAAGGTCCTCGCGGGCGTGTGCGGCGGCCTCGGCCGGTACTTCGACCTGGACCCGGTGGTCTTCCGCATCGTCCTCGGCGTCCTCGCCGTCACCGGCGGCGTCGGTCTGATCTTCTACGGCTTCGCGTGGCTGCTGCTCCCCCAGGACGGCGAGGAGGACAGCGAGGCGAAGAAGCTGCTGACCGGCCGGATCGAGGGCGCGACGCTGGCGGCCGTGTTCGCCGCGCTGGTGGGCTGCGCGCTGTTCCTGTCGATGCTGGACAACGGCGGGCTGGCGGCCTTCTCCGTCCTGGTCGTCCTGGCGCTGGGCGGAGCCTCGTACTGGTCGCAGCGGCAGCGGCACACCTTCCAGCCCGAGGCGCAGACGCCCGATCCGGCCGGCAGTGCCCACCGCGCCGGGCACTCGCCGGCCCCGCCGGAGACGAAGGCGCCGCCCACCCCCGGCGGCCCGTCCTGGTGGCGGGATCCGCTGGTCAAGGACGGTACGACCGGCCCGGTCGGCGGGACGGGCTACCTGTGGGGGCCCGACGACACCGCGGACCCCGTGGTGGCCGGCCGCACCCCGCAGTCGTCCGCGAAGGCGCCCGCCGCCCCGGCCCGCCCGCGCGGCGGCATCGGGGGCCGGGTCTTCGTGCTGGCGCTGCTGGCCGGGATCGCGGGGACCGCCGCCACCTGGGAGGGCAATCCGCTCGGCGGGGCGCTGCAGACGGGGCTCGCCGCCGCGCTGGTCGTCTTCGGTCTGGGTCTCGCGGTCAGCTCCCTGGCGGGGCGCACCGGCTTCGGCACGATCGTGCTCGCCGTGTTCACCTCCGGCCTGCTGGCGGGCGCGGCCGTGCTGCCCCACGAGGTCGGCACCGACTGGCGCAGGGTCGAATGGCGTCCGGCCGCGGTGGCCGACGTACGGCCCGTGTACGAGGCGGGCACCGGGCTCGCCACGCTGGACCTGAGCCGGCTGGACGTGCCGAAGGGCACCACCGTGGCCGTCGAGGCCTCCATCGAAGCGGGCCGGCTCAAGGTCGTCCTGCCGCGGGAGGTGACCGCGCAGGCCGATGTCACCATCCGGCGCGCGGGCGACGTGCAGCTGCCCGGGGACCGCGCGGACCGGATCGAGCAGGTCGGCGAGCAGAACCGTACGGAGACCCTGGCGCCGGCGGCCGGCACCGAGGCCGGCGGAACGATCGACCTGCACCTCAGTGCGGGTCTGGGACTGGTGGAGGTGGCTCGTGCGGCGTCATGAGTTCCAGCCGGGACGGCTGATCGCGGGACTGGTCCTGGTGACGGCGGGCGTGTTCTACCTGCTGGACAGCACCGGTCGTGCGGACCTGCCCTGGTTCGCGATCATTCCGATGACCCTGGGCGGGCTCTCGCTGGCCGCGCTGGTGGGGCTGGTGACCTACGCCGTGCGCCGGGACAGGCGCGACCGGATCACCGAGTCCAGCGACAGGTAGGGCGCCCCCGCGAGGATCAGCGGGGTCCACGCCATCAGGTAGATCAGGTCGTTGCCGTAGTAGTACGGGGTCACCGCCCACGACACCGTGAGCCACAGGCTGAGCGAGATGAGCGCTCCGCCGACGGCCGCGATGCGGGTCAGCAGGCCGACCAGGGCCCCGAGGCCGACCAGGATCTCCCCGATGGCCAGGGCGACGGCGAAGCCGACGGGCGAGTTCAGCGACAGGTCCACGAGGCCGGGGATCGCGGAGGTGTCGCGCACCCCGCGCATCAGGTCGCCGATGGAGCCGTCTCCGGAGGCGGAGAGGAACGCCGGGTCGGTCAGTTTGTCGATCCCCGCGTACACGAAGGTCACGCCGAGGAAGAGCCGCAGGGGCAGCAGCGCGTGCCGGGAGGCCAGCTCGCGCAGCCCCACGACGCCGCGCGGGGCATCGGTCTCAAGAACATCGGTTCGGTTCACGGGACATGTGTACCCCGATCACTCGGCAACATCGATGGTGCAGCGGTTGGATTCCACCCCCGCAGCCGTGACCACCTGGACCTCGACGCGCCCCGGCTCCACCTCCGCCGGGACCGGCACGGTCAGCACGGCGTCGGAGGGATTGGTGAATCCGCCCGCCACCGGGACCAGCGGCACGTGCACGTGCACCGCCCCGACCCGTACGACCAGACGGGCCAGCATCTCCGGCGTCTGCGCCCCCGGGGGTACGAAGCCCACGCCCCGGATCTCGATGTCGTCCCCGGGGCGGACGGCTGCGTCCAGGTCCCCGGGCTCCCGTCTGCGCACCACCGACAGCACCAGCGGACGGCTGCCCTCCGCGTACTTCGCCGCCAGGTACACCACGGCGGACAGCGCCACCAGAAGGGCCAGCGCCCACGGCAGCTGAGGCAACCGGTCCGGGAAGCGCGCCAGCGAGGCCACGGCGTAGCCGAGCACGACCGTCGAGACGAGCACGTACTGGGCGTCCGGGAAGCTTCCGCGGCCCGCATCGTCCGTCAGCAGGTCCACCCCGCGCGGACGGTCGGCCGGCAGCTTCTGCAAGCGCTGGTTCATGATCCGTACGGACACCACCCGGCGGACCAGCACCGCCACGGCGGAGGTCAGCGAGACGACCGCCAGCAGCGGCAGCGCCCGGTCCAGCGCGAGGCCCGCGTACAGCGCCTGCCGCTCGGGCCCGGGCGCCGAGGCGGCCAGCCGCAGCGCGGGCAGCAGCGTGGCGAAGGCCGTCAGCACCACCCAGGCGCTGGGCACCGCCTTGGAGGTGGACAGCCGGTTGTCCTCACCGACCAGCGGGGCCAGCAGCCCGCCGCGCACCGACTGGGCGCGGGCCGCGACCGTGAGCAGCCCGGCCAGCACCAGGGCGGCCAGCAGCCCGGCGGTGCGCGCCGTGGACCAGCCGGTGCCGAGCGCAGCGGCGACCTGCACCAGCAGCAGGACCCCGGCGGCGATCCAGACGGCGAGGACGGCCCGCCGGGAGAACAGGTACAGCCAGGAGTTCCCGGCCTCCCGGCCCCGGTCGGCGACGGTGCGGGCGGACAGGGTCAGCTCGTCGGAGACCCACTGCCGGGAGGCGCCGAGCGAGTGGGCCACGGCAGCCGGCACGCCCTGGCCGGAGGCGAACTCGTCGCGCTTCTCCAGGAACGCTGCGACGGCGCGGCGGTGGCCCTCCCGTGCGCACTCGTCGCAGGCGCAGGAGGTGGTGTGGGTACCTCGGGACATCTCTTGGACAGCCACGGACGTGCCGCCTCTCTGAACTACGGTGCAATGCCAGCGAATTGTGCCCCACTGCGACAGTGCTCCGGATTGCGCACGATGTCAGAGCAGGTGATTAACGGTTCATGATGTTGACGCCACCAGTTCCCTGAGTGGCTGGTAGCTCACCCAGGCCGCCAGATCGGAGCCGAACCGCTCGCGCGTCAGGGCCGCGGCGCGGTGGTCGACGGGCACCGGCTTCCCGGCGGCCCGGGCGATCAGCTGCACCTGCGCGGCCCGCTCCGCCTCGATGAACCACCAGACGGCGGCGTCCACCGAATCCCCCACCGTCAGCAGCCCCCGGTTGCGCAGGATCAGCGCCTTGTACGGGCCCAGCGCGAGCGCGGTCCGCTCCGGCTCGTCGGCCCCGGAGTACTCGTCGAGCAGCGCGTGGTCCTCGTAGAAGGCGCAGGCCTCCTCGGTGATCGGGGCCAGCAGCTCGCCCAGCGCCGCGAGCGCCCGCCCGTACGGGCCCTGCGCGCGGACGACGGCGACCACCTCGGGCCGCCGACGGTGCACGGCCGCGTGCACGGCGAAGGCGAGCTGGTTGACCCGGCGCCCGCCCCGGACCACCCGGCCGTCCCCGTCGACCAGCAGCAGGTCGTCCGCGGTGAGCGCGCCGAAGGCCCGGCCGAAGGGGTTCACCCAGTAGCAGTCCTCGAACTCCGGGTCCCGTGCGGTGATCTGCCCGGCCACCCCGTCCTGGTGGCCGAGGCGCGCCAGCAGCCGCAGCGCCTCGGCGAGCCGTTCCTTGCGGTGGGCGCGCGCCGCCTCGACGGTGTCGTGCACGGGCGGCATCTCGAACCCCAGCCGCTCCACGGGCACGGGTACGGGCTGATCCGGCATGGGCGCTCCCTCGGACGGCTCGGTTCGCCGCGCAAGGTACCCGGGGCCCTGCCAACTGGCCAGAGAAACGGCGAAGCCGCCGCCCGCGGTGACGGGCGGCGGCTTCACGGCGATCCGGGTGGGACTACTCCCACTCGATGGTGCCCGGGGGCTTGCTCGTGCAGTCGAGGACGACCCGGTTCACGTTCGCCACCTCGTTGGTGATGCGGGTCGAGATCCGCGCGAGCACCTCGTACGGCATGCGCGTCCAGTCCGCGGTCATCGCGTCCTCGGAGGAGACGGGGCGCAGCACGATCGGGTGGCCGTAGGTGCGACCGTCGCCCTGGACGCCGACGCTGCGGACGTCCGCGAGCAGGACGACCGGGCACTGCCAGATCTCGCGGTCCAGGCCGGCCGCGGTGAGCTCGTGGCGGGCGATGGCATCGGCCTCGCGGAGCAGGTCCAGGCGCTCCTTGGTGACCTCGCCGACGATGCGGATACCGAGGCCGGGACCCGGGAAGGGCTGGCGCTGGACGATCTCGTCCGGCAGGCCGAGCTCCTGGCCGACCATCCGGACCTCGTCCTTGAACAGCTGGCGCAGCGGCTCGACGAGCTCGAACTCGATGTCGTCGGGGAGCCCGCCGACGTTGTGGTGGGACTTGATGTTGGCGGTGCCGGTGCCGCCGCCGGACTCGACGACGTCCGGGTACAGGGTGCCCTGCACCAGGAAGGCCACCGCCGGGCCGTCCTCCTGGAGGATCTCCAGCTGGGCCTGCTCGAAGACGCGGATGAACTCGCGGCCGATGATCTTGCGCTTGGTCTCCGGGTCGGAGACGCCGGCGAGCGCGGTCAGGAAGCGCTCCTGCGCGTCGACGACCTTCAGCTGCACGCCGGTCGCGGCGACGAAGTCCTTCTCGACCTGCTCGGTCTCGCCCTTGCGCATCAGACCGTGGTCGACGTAGACGCAGGTCAGCTGCGAGCCGATGGCCTTCTGCACGAGGGCCGCGGCGACGGCGGAGTCCACGCCGCCGGAGAGACCGCAGATGGCGCGCTTGTCGCCGACCTGCTCGCGGATGGCCGCGATCTGCTCCTCGACGATGTTGCCGGTGGTCCAGCTGGGGGCGAGGCCGGCGCCGCGGTAGAGGAAGTGCTCCAGGATCTGCTGGCCGTGCGTGGAGTGCATCACCTCGGGGTGGTACTGCACGCCGTACAGCTTCTTCTCGTCGTTCTCGAAGGCGGCGACCGGGACGACGTCGGTCGACGCGGTGACGGCGAAGCCCTCGGGGGCGGCGGAGCAGGCGTCGCCGTGGGACATCCACACCGACTGGTTCGCGGGGGTGCCCTCGAAGAGGGTGGAGCCGTTCTTGGAGACGGCCAGCGGGGTGCGGCCGTACTCGCGGGCGCCGGTGTTGTCGACCTGGCCACCGAGGGTGACGGCCATCAGCTGGAAGCCGTAGCACATGCCGAAGACGGGGACGCCGGCCTCGAAGAGGGCCCGGTCGATCCGCGGGGCGCCCTCCTCGTACACGGAGGACGGACCGCCGGAGAGGATGATCGCCTTGGGGTTCTTGGCCAGCATCTCGTCGACGGGCATCGAGCTCGGCACGATCTCGCTGTAGACCCGTGCCTCGCGGACGCGGCGGGCGATGAGCTGGGCGTACTGGGCGCCGAAGTCGACGACGAGAACCGTGTCCGGGGCGCTGTCGTGGGCGGCGGAGGGTGCTTCTGGCACGGGGCGGCCTTCCGGCGGAAGAGGTGGCTGTTTTGTCGATTCTAACGGGGGACGCCGGGCCCTCTTCGTCTCACCATCCGAATCCCGGCGCCTCCACTGCCCGACGTGCCCGGCTGATCACGCACTGTGCGTCCGCTCCGAAGGCGGCGGATTCACGGAGGGCCTGCCAGGCCCGGAGGTGGGTGGCGACGCTGTCGGTGTCGTCCAGCCAGAGTTCCGCGTGCCAGGTCTCCACGACCACCTGCCGGTCGTCGTAGATCCAGAATCCGAGTCCTGGCGGGATCTGCAGAGCCGCCCCGAGGGGGACGATCCCCAGTTCCACGGTGTCGAGGCCGATCACACCGTGCAGTCGGTCGAGCTGGGCGCTGAGTACCGAGGGCGAACAGATCCGAGCATGGAGAACCGCTTCCCACAACAGGATTCGGTAGCGCTTTCCGGAGTCGTACAGCCCCTCTTGCCGCTTCATCCGGGAACGCACGGCTTCTTCGATGTCTCTGGGCGTCTGATGCAGATCCGCGAAGCGGCTGAGGATCGCACGCGCATAGTCAGGCGTCTGAAGCACCCCGACGACCCAGGACGATTCCCACGCGCGGAGCACACGCGCGTCCGCCTGCGCCTGGTTGTGCACATCCTGTACAGGCCGAAGTCCCCCGGCCAGCTGGCGGCGCCACGAGCGGATCCTGGATTCCAGCCCGCGCAGCCGGGACAGCAGCTCCTCCGCTGCTTCCGGTTGCTCGACCCCCGCCGCCCACGCCCTCAGGTCGTCCGCCGTGGCTGTCTGCCGCCCCGTCTCCAGCTTGCTGACCTTCGACTGAGTCCAGCCAAGACGCGCCGCCAGCGCCGTACCAGTAAGCCGAATTCCGGGGCAGGCCTCACGCAGCTCCCGCAGCCTCACGCCGAGGGCCGCTCTCGCCTGCTGGTAGTCCGTACTCACCGGTTGCACACGCTCACTGCTGCTCGGCTGCCGCCAGTGCTGCGGCGAACGTCCCGCACGAGACGGCGTAGTGCCAGGCCGTGTCCCGCACCTGGGCGTAACGATTGACCTCGACAGGCTCGGTGACCAGCTCGACGTCGAGCAGATTGTCGCCCTCGTCGAAATTGAGCACAGCGACGAGCCGGGAATCGAAGATCCAGAAATCCTCGGTGGGCAACCGCAGCCGCTCGGCGTCCGCACGCCACAGATTGCGGATCTCCTCCCCGAGCGCGATGTTCTTCTCGGTGTGAGCCATGAGGTAGCGCTGCCCCGGAGTCGGGCGGCTGTCGACAACACGTACACGACCAACCGTGGCTCCGCCTGATGTCTTCTGCCGAATGGTCGTGCTCCACGCTGTTTCCATGTCCCATGACGGACTCTCGCCCCGCAGGAACTGGGCGTACGTGTCAGTGGCTTCGTCTGAGGCGTACCGGCAGCGCGTCTCCAGCCGCCACGCGGTGTGCTTGAAGTTCTCGAACAGCCTCCCGAAGGCAGCCAGGTCGATGATGCGGGGCACGCGGATGACCTCCTTGGGGCCGAAGTCGACAAGCAGTTCGCGCGGAACCACGATCGCCGTCTCACCTGGCGAGAGGTGACGCAGCTGGGCGACGTCATCGGGATCGGTGAGCGGCGGTCCGTGGACTACGACTTCTCCGCTGTCGAGATCTTCATGCACGGCGGGACAGCCACCTTCGCCGCTGCCTGTGCCGTTGAAGCGCAACCTGCGTGCCATTGCTCCTGCCCCTTCGTCGCGCCAGTTCCGCTTCAAAGGATGTCGGCTGCCACGCAGGAATGTCGATGCATGACCAACCACAGCAGAGGAATAATCGCGAATAGTCTCGCGTGGCCCCAACCGACGCTCTCTAGCGTGCCGTTCATGGCATCACTGACAACCATGAGCCCACCTGTGCATCTGTCACTTCCTTCGGAGGCTCCGAAACCGGCCGCAGGCTGCGACGTGTGCGCGGCACTGGCGAACCAGCGCTCGGAGGCCCACCGGCGGGGTGACCTCTCGGCTGTGTCGGACTGCAATGTGGAGATCGTCGCTCACCGTGGGCGCAGCCGATGCTGAGCCCACGAGCGGTCCTCCGGTACGTCGCACACACCATCCAGCACGCGCCGGAGGGCGGCGTCACCTACGAGGTCTTCTGCACGGCGTACCGATGCGGGGCCGAGTCCGGGCCACAGGACGAGCAAGGAGCAGCGCAGGACTGGGCACTGCGGCACACGGGGCGGACCGGCCACAACCTGTTCCGGCGCGTGTACACCGACCACGCGCGCGTCACACCAGCTGAATAAGGGACCGCCGGCCACTGCGTGCGATCGGTCACTCGTTCGTGTGGACCCCAAGGATTTCGGGGAGAACAGCGGGCTGCAACTCCAAAACTTGGCGTTATGGCGGCAGCGGGGGAAGTCGGAGAGGCCGGGTACGCCAGGTACAGCTACCGACTGCGCGTGTCGTCCACCGCGCAATTGGCTCTGCTGTCGGAGTGGGACCGCGGTCGCTGGGTGTGGAACCAGTGCGTGGCCGAATCTCGGGCTGCGCACACGGCCGGGGAGAAGTGCGGTTTCGTGCCCCTTGCCAAGATGCTGACCGGCTGGCGCAGCAAGCACGAGTGGCTGCGCCAGGGTGGCTGTATGCCCCAGCAGCAGACCATCCGGGACTTCACCAAGGCACACTCGAAGGCCTTGAAGGACGTCAAGACCGGTCTGCCGATGCGGCGGCGGGCGGGGATGCCCCAGTTCAAGAAGAAGGACCTGGCCAGCCTGACACTCAATTACACCCGGCGTGGTTTCCGACTGAAAGACGGCCGACTGCACCTGGGGGGCGGAATACGGCTGACCGTGGTGTGGTCACGCGACCTCCCTGCCGACCCGTCGAGCGTCCGCATCTACCAGGACAACCTCGGCCACTGGTACGCCTCCTTCGTTGTCCAGGCAGAAGGGCAGCCACTCCCTGAGACCGGCGGGGCGATCGGTATCGACTGGGGCGTGAAGGAGACAGCGACCACCACCAGCGACGCCCACGACCTCCGACATCCCGAGCATGGGAAGAAGACGGCTGGGAAGGTGGCCCGCTATCAGCGGATGATGGCCCGACGGAGGCCGAAGCCCGGACGGGCGGCCTCGAAGGGCTACCGCACGGCAAAGCGGCTGGCCGCGAAGGCGCACAAGAAGATCGCCCGGCAACGCCAGGACACCGCCCGCAAGTGGGCCAAGCGCGTCGTGACGGAGTTCGACCAGATCGCTGTGGAGGACTTCCGGCCGAGGTTCCTGGCGAAGTCGACCATGGCTCGCAAGGCGGCCGACGCGGCGATCTCCGCCACCAAGCATGAACTCATCAACATGGCGCGCAAGCACGCCCGGGACCTGCGGCTCGTGAACCCGGCGCACACCACCATGGACTGCGGACGGTGCGGAGCGAGAGCCAAGCACGCCCTGCCGCTGTCGGAACGTACCTACACCTGCACCGCGTGTGGAGCCGTCTCACCGAGGGACAAAAACTCCGCACGCGTGATGCTCGTCCGGGCTGGTCTCAACCCGGCTGGTGTCGATCGCGGAAGACCCGACGGACCGCCGGTCCGCCGGGCAGCGTGAGCCAGGAATCCCATTTCCCTTTTGGGGAGGGAGGATGTCAAAATCCGTCCCATGCGCAAGCAGCTGAGCTTCCTCTTTACCTATGGCACCGGTCGGTCCGGTCGCCATGGGTCCTCGTGATGCTCGCTTGAGCCACTGACTTCCCAGAGCGCCCCGGTCCGACAGGACCGGGGCGCTCTGCGTTTTCCGCTCCTGTCGGCAGACACCTTCAGGAGAGACCATGACCACGATCACCGCCACCCCCGAGCAGCTCATCGCCGACTCCCGTGCGCGCATCGACGCCCTCGACGACCGGATCATCGGGCTGATCCAGGAGCGGATGGCCGTCTCCACGGTCATCCAGGACGCCCGGATCACGTCCGGCGGGCGGCGGGTGCACCTGTCGCGCGAGATGGAGGTGCTCTCCCACTGGAGCGACGCCCTCGGCAAGCCCGGCACCGCACTCGCGATGACCCTGCTGGAGCTGTGCCGCGGCCGCGTGTGAGCCCCCGGGTGGCGGCTGTTCGTCACTCGTCCGGACCGTGACCGGCTCCGGGCCCCTTCGTTGGTGAGGATGTCCGCGTCAGCCAGCCGCGGAACCGCAACACCACGCGTGGCTCCGCCGGAGCGATGAGACGCACGCCCCGTGGAGCGTGCGTCGTGGGACCTCGCTCCTTCGCGTGACCGGACGGCAGGGGACAGCAGCCCGGTCACCCCGCATAAGGACGGCCGGCCCCGGGGACGCCCCGGGCCGGCCGTTCTGCGCTGTCGCGCCGTTACGCGTGCCCGCCCGCCTTGCGGCGGAACGCCAGGAACAGCCCGCCGCCCGCGGCCACGAGCACCGCGCCTCCGAGCGCGATCGCCGCGGCGGAGCTGCCGGTGGAGGCGAGGCCGCCGTTCGCCGTGGTGCCGGTACCCGTACCGGTACCGGTGGCCGAGGCGCTCGCCGTCGCGGTCGCGGTGGCCGTCGCGGAGGCGGTCGGGGTCGGGCTGACCGAGGTGGTCGGCGTCGGGGCCGGACCGCCGTCCTTCGCATTGATCACGAAGGCCGCCTTGTTGTTGGCCGGGGTCGGGTCCCAGCGGTGGCCCGTGGTGCCCTCGGGCGTCCACTGGCCGACCGTGACGGAGCCCTTGGCGTCGGCCACGACCGTCTCGATCTTCAGCTCGAACGGGTAGGAGAACGTCGCGGCCTCCCCCACCACGTGACCCGTGGAGCAGAAGTAGCGCGGCGCACCCAGAGCCTGCTCGCGGTGGCTGCCGTCCGCGTTGACGCCCGTGCAGCCGGCCGGGACCCGGGTGGCCCTCGCGCCCGCCGGGATCACGATGTCCGTCCGGGCGACGTCCTCACCGGAGCGCAGGTACGCGACCCACGCGGGGCCGTTGTTGCGGAAGCCGAAGTCCGCGCGGACCGTCTCGCCGGCCTTGCCCTTGAGGGACGCCCCCGTGGCCACCAGGTCGGCGGTGTTGCGCGTCGCGAAGTCGAATTCCTGGATGTTGTCCCAGGGGTCGAGGTCGCCGGTCTGCTGCGCGGACCGCGCCGAGGCCTTGCCGGCCTGCTTCGCCGCGGCCAGCTTCTTGCCGCCCGCGGGCGTGCGGTGCTTGCCCGACTTCGGCTGGTCGCCGGCGGCGTACACCGCGTAGGTCAGCCCGTCGATGAAGGCGTGCGGGGCGGCCTTGAGGGTCAGCGCGCCGTCGACGCCGTAGACCGCGCCCGGCTCGTACTCGCCCTCCAGCAGGCACTGCACCGTGCTCCAGCCCGTGTTCCACGGCTGGCCGGCGGCGCTGTCCTCGGAGTACGAGCAGTTGTCGTACTGCTCGACCAGGCCGATGCCGTGCGTGGTGCGCACTTCGAGCACGACGCCGTTGACCGG
Organism: Streptomyces avidinii; assembly: GCF_014650695.1. Lineage (GTDB taxonomy): Bacteria > Actinomycetota > Actinomycetes > Streptomycetales > Streptomycetaceae > Streptomyces > Streptomyces avidinii. The sequence goes on from NZ_BMVL01000007.1 coordinate 195,876, forward strand.
GTCGGTGCCCTCGTTGGCGAAGATGATCGGCAGGTTCTGCTTGTCGCCCGGCTTCAGCTCCGCCTTCAGATCGGCGCGGTCCAGCACCAGGTCGGGGCCGCCGACGCGGACCTTGGTGGTGGCGGCCTTGAAGGTGGCGCCCTCCGCCCGGCCGGTCAGGGTCAGGTCCGCGGTCCGGCCGACCTTGCTGTCCTTGGCCGCGCTGAGGTCCAGGTCCACGACGGTGGTCTCGCCGGTCCACAGGGCCCAGCGCTTGCAGGTCACGGTCGCTTCCGCGAGCGTGCAGTTCGCGCCCTGCTGCTCCTTGGCGAGCGTCACGTCGGCGATGCCCTTGAGCGGGGCGAGGTCGATCGTGAAGGTGCTCTGGCGGTCGAACGTCTTGGTGGTGTCGTTGACGATCCGGAACGCCACCGAGGTCTTCTGCGGCTCACCGCTCTGCCCGGGGTGCGGGCGCAGACCGATCCCGGCCGGTCCGGCCAGGGTGAAGACGGGGTCCGCGGCGTGTGCGGGAGTGGTGGCCAGGCCCAGGGCCACCAGGCCACCGGCAGCCAGCAAAGAGATGCGCTTTCTCATGCAGCCGTTGACTGTCGAACATCAATCCCAGTTGCACACTTCACCGTGTGATCGACACCACAGACCACCCCGCGGGATTCCGGTACAACCATCAAGGCTGAACATCTGTCACGTATGTACCGCGGTGGGTACCGCGCTCGGAGGGGGAGCGCGGTACCCACCGCTGTCACACAACTGATTCCGGATCGCTCAGGATCGGCGCGGCGGAATCTCCGGGACCGCGAGGAACGGCAGCCGCAGCGCGCCGAAGGCCTCCTTGGGGACCGCCGGACGGACCGGTTCCACCGCGTCCAGGCGCACGTACGCCGCCCCCTGCTCGGGCCGCGGGTCGCGCTCGCCCTTGTTCGGCCAGTACGACATCGCCCGTTCCGCCTGCGCCGTGATCGTCAGCGACGGGTTCACCCCGAGGTTCGCGGACACGGCCGAACCGTCCACCACCGAAATGCCCGGGTGCCCGTAGAGCCGGTGGTAGGGGTCCACCACGCCCTCCTCGGGCGAGGCGCCGATCGGGCAGCCGCCCAGGAAGTGTGCGGTCAGCGGGGTCCCCATCAGCTCGCCGATGTTGCTGCCCGGGAAGCCGTTGATCTCCTCGGCCAGCAGGGTCGCGGCCTGCGTGGCCTCCGCGATCTGGACCGGATTCGGGGCGCCGTGCCCCTGGCGGGCGGTGAGCAGGCCCTTCCCGATCCCCCCGGGCTTGCGGTACGTGGTCAGCGAGTTGTCCAGCGACTGCATCACCAGGCCGATGATGGTCCGCTCCGACCAGCGCCGGTTGGACAGCGACCGCGCCAGCTGCAGCGGGTGCCGCACGGTCCGGCCAAGCCAGGCACGGACCCGGTGTTTGCTGTGGGGGACCTGGAGGACGGTCATGAACCCCATGGCGTTCGAGCCCCGGCCGTACCGCACGGGCTCGATGTGGGTGTCGGCGTTGGGATGCACCGAGGAGGTGATCGCCACGCCCCGGGTGAAATCGGCGCGCTGCTCCTTGCCCGGGCCCGCGCCGGGGCCCGCGCCGGGGCCCGCGCCGTGGCGCTTGCGGTAGCGGCGGTCGTCGGTCTGCGCGCCGACCAGCCCTTCGGAGTTGGTCCGGGTCAGCTCCCCGAGCCGCTGCGAGAGGCGCGGCAGTTCGCCGCGGTCCTTCATCGTGTGCAGCAGGGTCTGCGTGCCGTAGGTACCGGCCGCGACGACGACGTAACGGGCGCGTAGGACCTTGGCGCGGCCCCGGCGGCGGCCGTCGGTGGGGACGGTGCGGACGCGGTAGCCGCCCTCGGGGTGGTCGGAGAGCGCGGTGACGGTGGTCATCGGGTGGATGACGGCGCCGGCGCGCTCGGCGAGGTGCAGGTAGTTCTCGTTCAGGGTGTTCTTCGCGCCGTGCCGGCAGCCCGTCATGCACTCGCCGCATTCGGTGCAGGCCCTGCGGGCGGGACCGGCGCCGCCGAAGTACGGGTCGGGGACCTCCTCGCCGGGCCGCACCTTCGGCTGACCGGCGGCGTCGTCGCCGTCCCCGAAGAAGACGCCGACCGGGGCCATGTGGAAGGAGTCCGCGACGCCCATCTTCTCGGCGGCCGCCTTCAGGTGGACGTCGGAGGGGGTCATGGTCGGGTTGAGGCGCACCCCGAGCATCCGCTTGGCCTGCTCGTAGTAGGGGGCCAGCTCGCTCCGCCAGTCGGTGATGGACGCCCACTGCCGGTCCTCGAAGAAGGCGGTGGGCGGCACGTAGAGGGTATTGGCGTAGTTGAGCGAGCCGCCGCCCACACCGGCGCCCGCGAGCACCATCACGTTGCCGAGCAGGTGGATCCGCTGGATCCCGTACAGCCCGAGGGCCGGGGCCCACAGGTAGTTGCGCAGGTCCCAGCTGTTCTTCGGCAGGCTCTCGCGGGTGAAACGGCGGCCGGCCTCCAGGACGCCGACGCGGTAGCCCTTCTCGGTCAGTCGCAGCGCCGAGACGGACCCGCCGAAGCCCGATCCGATGACGATGACGTCGTAGTCGTACGACTCAGACACGGTGCTGCCCCTTAACGGAATCGGAGGATCAACGGAGTCGCAGGGCCTTCATGACCTGGAGGCTGCGGGTCATGAACGCCGCGTACTTCTCGTCGTCCATGCCCAGCGAGGGCGCCATCGGGAGCAGTCGCTGGTGGGCGACGGTCTGGGCCTCGGTGTACTTGAGGATGCCCTCGGAGCCGTGGCGGCGGCCGAGGCCGGAGTCCTTCATGCCGCCCATGGGCGCCTGGGCGCTGCCGTAGGCGGGGGCGTAGCCCTCGTTGATGTTGACGGTGCCGGTGCGCAGGCGGGCGGCGACGGCGTGACCGCGGCGGGAGTCCTTGGTCCAGACGCTGGAGTTCAGGCCGTAGGCGGTGGCGTTGGCCTCGTCGATCGCCCGGGCCTCGTCGGTGAAGCGGTAGATCGAGACGACCGGGCCGAAGGTCTCCTCGCCGCACACCGCCATGGGCGCCTCGACGCCGTCGAGGATGGTGGGCTCGTAGAAGAGCGGTCCGATGTCGGGGCGGGCCGTGCCGCCGGCCACGAGGGTGGCGCCCTTGGCCACGGCTTCGTCCACGTGCCGCTGCACGGTCTCCAGCTGGCGCGTCCCCACCAACGAGCCCATGTCCGCCCCGTACGCGAGGGAGGCGCCGAGCCGCATGGCCTTCGTACGGGCGGCGAACCGCTCGACGAAGGCGTCGGCGATCGAGGCGTGGACGTAGAGCCGCTCGATGGAGATGCACAGCTGTCCGGCGGAGGAGAAGCAGGCGCGGACGGCGCCCGCGGCGGCCTTCTCTATGTCGGCGTCGTGCAGCACGAGCATGGCGTTCTTGCCGCCGAGTTCGAGGGAGACCCCGACGAGGCGGTCGGCCGCGCCCCGGGCGACCTCTCGGCCGGTCCGGGTGGAGCCGGTGAAGGAGACGTAGTCCGCGTGCCGGACCACCTCGGGGCCGACGACGGGACCCTCGCCGAGGACGATCTGGAAGACCTCGGCGGGCAGGCCGGCCTCGATCAGCAGGTCGCGGGCCCACAGGGCGGTCAGGGCGGTCTCGGTGTCGGGCTTCATGACGAGCGCGTTGCCGGAGACGAAGGCGGGCAGGGCGTCGCCGACCGACAGTTCGAGGGGGTAGTTCCAGGGGGCGATCTGGCCGACGACCCCGCGCGGCTGGCGCAGCTCGGTGACCTTGGTGAGGGTGGGCATGGCGCCGGTGTGGCCCTTGGGGCGCAGGTACCCGGGGGCCTTGCGGCCGTAGTGGCGGGCCGAGACGGCGACCGCCTGGACCTCCTCGTGGGCGTGCAGGCGGGCCTTGCCGGTCTCCAGCTGGATCAGGTCGAGGACCTCGGCCTGCCGGGCGAGGACCAGGTCGTGGAAGCGCAGCAGGACCGCGGCCCGCTTGCGTACGGGGACCGCCGCCCAGGCGGGCTGGGCGGCGCGGGCCCGCTCGAAGGCCTCGGCCACGTCCTCGGGGGTGGCCTCGGGCAGCTCCGCCAGCCGGTCCCCGGTGAAGGGGGTGTGGTTGGCGGTGCGACCGGATCCGATCACTCCGCGGGTCAGCCGGGCGACCAGGTCGGGGGTCACCACATCGGCGGCGGTGCGGGCACCGGCCGGCGCCGGGGCGACCGGGTTGGTGGGCTGCGGTGCGGTCCGGAGGGGGGCGGCGGGGGCCTGCGAGTCCGTCATGCCGGTGAGCGTATTGCGCCGGACAGCCTTTGGGTACCCGCCGGTAACCGGATTTTGCCATTTCCGCCAGTGATCGCTGGCAGGATGACGGGATCGGGGCCGATCAGGGCTTCCCGGCGGGCGGCTCCCAGCCGCTGAGCACGATGTCGAACTGCTGGCGGGTCTTGTCCCAATCGGCGACCGGGCTCGACATGTAGATCGCGTACTCCGTCTCGTCCGGGGCGACGTACATCTGCTCCCTGGCCCTGCGCGGACCGGGGTGGTTCTGCTTCTCCGTCCAGCTGAAGTCCCAGAGCGCGGCCCGGGTGCTGCCCTGGAAGGTGTTCTGGTTCAGCTGGTGCTTCTTGTAGTCCGTCCGCTTCGCCACTTGCTGCTCCAGGTCCAGCAGGTGCGCATACGGGTCCTTGTAGTCGGGGCTGGGATCGGCGGCGATCCGGATGAAGTGCTTCCCGTCGTCCGGGGTGTAGTCGATCTGGTCGCCGTTCGCCTGGCGCTTCCAGCCCTCCGGGACGAACAGCGTGAAGCCTGCGATGGGGTCGGTGACCCTGTTGTAGCCGGCCGGCGGGGTCGCCGCCTGCGGCTTCCCGTCGTCGCCCGACTGTCCGCCGGTCGAGCTGACGACCTTGTCCGGATCGCCCTCCTTGCCCTGGTCCCCGGTGTACTTGAGCACCCCGAACACCCCGCCCCCGCCGAGCAGCGCCGCCACCAGGGCCACGACCACCGCGCGCCCGCCCCAGCCCCGGGCCGGGTCGGCCGGGGAAGCCGCCGTCGCCACCGTCGCCGTGGGCGGACGGGTGGGGGGCTCCGGCAGTGCGGTCGTCTGCCCGACCTCGCCCTGCGGCGCCGGCTGCGGGGCCGGCTCCTGGGCCGGGGCGAGCTCCTGCGAAGTCAGCGCGCGCGTGGGTACGTACGCCTGCGCCGCCTTCGACTCCCGGCCCTCCATCGCCTCCAGCAGCATCCGCTCGGCCTCCGCCGCCGAGGGGCGCTCCTTCGGGTCCTTGCGCAGCAGGGCCGTGATGACCGGCCCGAGCGCCCCGGCCTGGCGCAGCGCCGGCGGCTCGTCGTTGACCACGGCCTGCAGGCTGGAGATGGGCGACGTACGGCGGAACGGCGAACGGGCCTCGACCGCCGTGTAGAGGGTGGCGCCCAGCGACCACAGGTCCGAGGAGGGGTCGGGGGACCCGCCGGTGACGCGCTCCGGTGCCAGGTAGTCGATGGAGCCGACGATCTCACCCGTCCGCGTGATGGACGAGTCGCCCTCGATCGCGGCGATGCCGAAGTCCGTGAGCAGCACCCGGCCGTCCTTGGCGAGCAGCACGTTGCCCGGCTTCACGTCCCGGTGCAGTACGCCGACCGCGTGTGCGGCGCGCAGCGCGCCCAGCACGTGCAGCCCGATCCGGGCCGCCTCGCGCGGCTCGATCCGTCCCGCCGCCTTGGCCGCCTCCGCCAGGGAGGGGCCGTCGATGTACTCCATGACGATCCACGGCCGGTCGTCGTGCTCCAGCACGTCGTGGACGGTGACGACCGCCGGGTGCTGGATCCGGGCCGCGGCCCGGGCCTCCTTCTGGGTCCGGGCGTGCATGACGTCCCGGTCGGCCTGGGCGACGTACAGACCCGCCGTCAGTTCCTTGACGGCGACGGTCCTGTGGAGCAGCTCGTCATGCGCACGCCACACCTTGCCCATGCCGCCCCGGCCGATCGGCTCGACGAGCCGGTACCGGCCCGCCAGCACGTCGCCCCCACCTGTCTGCTGTTCCACGAAATCCCGCCGCTCTCTGCACTTCAGGCCAGATTACGGAGCCCGGAGGGGCTGCCGGAACCGCCCGGGCGCCGAAAGACGGCACTGTGACGCAATCGCCGTACTGATCAGTCGTCAGTATTCGTTCAACCGCCCGCCTTGTAACTCGCCGTGGCCTTTTCGAAGACCTCGGTGACCTTGGACTGCTCGTCCTCCGGACCGGTGACCAGAACGACGTGGTAGCTCCCGCCCAGTGCGACCACGAAGTTGCGTGCGAACACGTTGCGACCGGTCCCGTCGATCCATGTGTACCGGCCCGTGGCGCGCAGTTGCTGGCCCACCTTCGTGGTCTTCACGTCCCCGACGGTGGACCAGGTGGACGTCCGGTACGGGGTCAGCTCCGGCTCCTTGTCCTTCTGGTACGCCGCCGGGTCCGGATTGCCCTGGACCTTGTCACGGCCGGGGACGACCGTCAGCACGAACTGACCGTCGGTGTACCGGACCTGACCGGACTCATTGATTCCGCGACGCTCCCAGCCCTCGGGCACGGCGATCTCGAAGTGCTCCGGATCCTGCTGGGTGGTGTAACCGGCCGGAGCCGGGGCCGGGGCGGCCGGTGATTCGGCGGGCCCGGTCGTCTGCGGCGCGGGCTTGGACTCGGGCGTGCCGGAAGGCACCTGGGAGGGGCTCGGCTTGGCCGGAGCCTGGCCGGTGCTGCCCTGGGCGTCGCCCGCGGCCTCCGGATCCGCGGCCCGCGGCATGAACAGCAGCGCGTACGCCACCCCGCCGGCGAGCAGGACCAGGATCCCGACGAGCAGGGTCCGGCCGAGAGCGCGCGGTTTGCGGGGGGCGGAGGGGTTCCGGTGCCGCCCGTGGACCTCGCCGCGGCGGCGTACGACGGGCAGCCGCGCAGGATCCGGCTCCGGCATCGGGAGCATCCCGAATCCGGCGTCCGGCTCGGGCGCCGACCTTACGAGCGAGCGCAGCCAGCCGCGCAGCTCCTCGAAGTCGGGCCGCTCCGTGGGGTCCTGGCGCAGCAGCGACTCGACGATCGGGCGCAGCGCCCCGCACTCCTCCGCGAAGGCCGGCGGCTCCGCGCAGACCATCTCGACCAGCTCGGCGGCGCTGTCCTCCGGGTACGGGGCGTGCCCCTGCACCGCGCGGTAGAGCAGCGCGCCGAGCGCCCACAGGTCTGTGGCGGGCCCGACGGGCGCCGCGAGCTGCCAGTGCCCGTGCACGGGACCGGCCTGCTCGGGGGCCCACCGCTCGGTGACCGCCCCGACGACGGCCATCCGGGTCTGCCGCGCGCGCTCGGCGTCCAGGCCGGTGCGCGGCCCGGACCGGCCGCTCGACTGCGGCTGGTCCGACGCGGGCGGGGCCGGGGCCTCGGCCTGCCGGTAGCCCTGGGGCAGGGCGAGTCGGGCGGGCAGGGCGGGGCGTTCGGGCTGGGGTTCGGGCGCCGGCTCGGGCCGGAGTTCCGGTACTTGTTCCGGTACTTGTTCCGGTACTTGTTCCGGTTCCGGTTCCGGTAAGGGCTCCGGTTCCGGTTCCGGGGCTGCTGCGGGGAGTTCCGCCCGGCGGGGGGTGGCGCCGTGCCAGGGGGCGGCGGCACCGGTCTGCGGACCGCCGTAGGGGTACGAGTACCCGTGCGGGAGGGTCGACCCTTCGGGCCGACGCTCCGGCGATGGCGAACCGCCCTCGATCTCGGCCCCGGCCCTGCGCTCCTCGACGACCCGGGCGGCTGCGGCCCGCGCCCCGGCCCGGTAGGCGGCGATGGCCCCGGCCCGTGCTGCGGCCTGGAGGTCGGGGCGCTCCTGCGGCCGGCCGGGGGTGATGTGGTCGTTGTACCGCGGCCCGGTGTCGTACCCGGGGGCCACCAGCGGCGCGTAGGCGGCGGGCGGCTCCGTACGGAGCTCCACCGGGCCGGCTGCGGGAGCCGGGTCCGGGATCACGACCGGAGCGGAAACAGGCACCCGCCCCGGCCCCGACGCCGGTGCCGGTGCCGGTGCCGGTGCCGGTGCCGGGAGCGGAAGCGAACCGGTGGCGGGACCGGGAAGCGGGACCGGAAGCGGAACGGGAACCGGGGCGGTACCCCACCCCGTCGCGCCGCCGGTGTCCTCGGCGCTCGGGACGGGGTCGTACCCGCACAGGGCCTCCTCCGCCGCGCCGGCCGCCAGGCCGGTCAGCACGACCCGCCCGTCCTCGCACACCAACACCGTCCGGACGGTGATGTTCCGGTGCGTCCAGCCGTGCGCGTGCAGCACCCGCAGCGCGGTGAGCACGTCCGAGGCCACCTCGGCCGCGCGGTAGGGACTCAGCGGTTCATCGGCTATGAGCGCGGCCAGCGGCCTGGCCGGGACCAGTTCGCTCACTATCCACAGCGACTCGCCCTCGGCGAACACGTCGAAGACCTGGTCCAGCCGGGGATGGTCCGGGATCGAAGCCGCCGCCTGCGCCGCCTCGATGGCGCGGCGGACGGCCGGCAGATCGGCGGGCGACCGGCGCGCGGCCGGCACGGCGCGGTGCCCGTCCAGCAGCTCCGCGTCCACGACCTCCGGCAACGGCACCTGCCGTACCAGGACTTCCTGCCCGCTGCGCGTGTCAAAGGCGCGCGTCTCGATCAGTTCGTACTCGTCGGACGGCGGCAGGGGCAGGCGGTAGCGGCCGGCCAGGATCCGGCCCGCGTACTCCTCCACATCGCCTCCCCCGAGTGCGGCGGGTCCCCATGGCCCCTCCGACACGATACGTCGCCGGGGCCGCCCGCGTCCCGAGGTCAGCCGAGCGGCTGGAAGGTCTCGAAGGCGACGTTGCGCAACTGGGTGCACTCGGCGCCGTCCCACTGGTCGGCGGCGCAGCTGATCATGATGGCGTAGCCGTGCGTCGCGTCCAGCTTGAAGCCGCGGTTGAGCACGCGGACCTTGATTCCCTTCTGCTCCCGCTCGAACTCCCAGTCCGCGACGGTCGGGTAGCCCCGGTAGTCCACCGCGTCGATGCGGATCTGCCGGTAGCTCGTGCTGCTGCCCGCAACCGCCGGGGCGGCCTTGGCCCAGGCGAGGCGCGCGTCGTTGCCCGGCTTGTCGGTGTAGTCGACCTGGATCCGCGGGAATCCGCCGTCACGGCTGTATATGCCGCCGGAGTTCTCACCCGCGGTGCCCGTCTGCTTGAAGCCCTCGGGCATCGCCATCGAGAAGTGGAACCCGAAGTCCTGCACCTGGACGAACCCCGCCGGGAGCGCGCCGCCCGCGCCGCCGCCGGACGTGGCGCCCTGCCCCTGGTTCGCGGCCGGGGACTGCTGCCCGCCGGTACCGGCACCGGTGCCCGCCCCCGCGCTGCCATTGGCGTTGCCGCCCGGGTCACCGGTGTTCCCCGAGGGCTTCGGGGAGGTGTCCCCGGTCCCGCCGCCGCTCGGGTCCTTCGGTGCCGAGGCCGCCGGGGTGGGCTTGCCACCGCCCTTGCTCTCGTCCTTGGTGTCCTTGTCGTCGCCGCTGAAGGCGTAGGCGATGAGCGAGCCGACGACGGCCAGCACCACGACCACGGCCGCCGCCGCGAGCACGATGGTGCGGCGCTGCATGACGTCCGTGAGCGGAGCCTTGACGGGGGACGGCTTGGACTTCGGCGGCTCCGCGGCGGAAACGGCCGTGGTGGCGGCCGCGGTCGTCGCCGCCTTGCGGGCCGCCTTCAGCGCGGCGCGGGCGCGCTCGCGCTGCTCGCGGTCGCGGCGCTCGCGTTCCTTCTTCGCCGCCTTCTCGGCTGCCTTCTCGGCCTTCTCGGCGGCCGACTTCTCCGCGGCCTCCTTGGCGTCCGCGAGCGAAATCTGCCGGGTCTCCTCGGCCGCCGCGGCGACTACGGGAGCGGGCTCGGGCTCGGGCGCCGCGAGGACGGCGCCCAGCATCGCCCGGGCTCGGGTGTCGTCGAGCCGGTGCGCCGGGTCCTTGGCGAGCAGGCCGTAGATGACCTCGGCCAGCGGACCCGCGTTCTTCGGCGGATCCACCGGCTCGGTCATCACGGCGGTGAGGGTGGCGAGCGCGGACCCCTTGTCGTACGGGGGCACTCCCTCGACGGAGGCGTACAGCAGCCCGCCGAGGGACCACATGTCGGCGGGCGGGCCGGGCTTGTGGCCGCGGGCGCGCTCGGGGGAGATGTACGACGGGGCGCCGACGAGCATGCCGGTGGAGGTGACGGAGGGGTCGCCCTCGACCTGCGCGATGCCGAAGTCGGTGAGGACGACCCGGCCGTTGCCGGCGATGAGCACATTGGACGGCTTCACGTCACGGTGCAGGATGCCCTGGCCGTGCGCGGCGCGCAGCACGTCGAGCACCGCGAGGCCGACCTCGGCGGCGCGGTGCGGCGTGAGCGGGCCGTTCTCGCGTATGAACTCGGCGAGCGAGAGGCCCTCGATGAGCTCCATGACGATCCACGGCCGGGCGTCCTCGTCCACGACGTCGTAGACGGTGACGGCGCCGCCGCTGCGGATCCGGGCAATGGCCTTGGCCTCGCGGAGGGTACGGGTGATGAGGCGTCGCTTCTCGTCCTCGTCGACCCCGCTGCTGAAGCGGAGTTCCTTGACGGCGACGGTCCGGCCCAGGGTCTCGTCCTGGGCCCGCCAGACGGTACCCATCCCGCCCTTGCCGAGCACGCTGCCGAGCCGGTACCGCCCGGCCAGCAACCGCCCCTTGTCCTGCCCGTCCCCGGCGGCCTTCGCGGCCGCGGCCTTGACGGCGGCGGCCATGGCATCCGCCTTCTCGACGACGGGATTCCCCCCGCCCTTGGGCTTCACGGCCGGCTTGGCATCGGCGGTCTCCGCCACCGGCGCCGCGGCCGCCTTGCCCAACCCGGGCTTCGCAGCCACCGGCCCGTCGCCGGCGGGCTCCGCCGCAGGCGCCTCAGCAGCGGCAGGCGACCCCGCGGCCTTGCTCAGCCCGGGCTTCGCCTCGGACGCAGCATCAGCCACCGGCTCGGCATCCGCCGGCTCCGCCGCAGGCGCATCGGAAGCCGCGGCGTCAGCCGCACGCTCCTCACTGCGCGGCTTCGCCGCAGGCGACCCGGGCTTCGCAGCCGCGGCCGCAGGCGCAGCGTCAGCCGGCTCGGCAGCCGCGGGCTGCGCCACAGGCGATCCGGCAGCCGAAGCCGCGGCGCCAGCCCCAGACTTCTCACTGCTGGGCTTCGCCGCAGGCGACCCGGCAGGCGACTCGGTGTGCTCCGGCTTCGACATGCGTCCCCTCTGCGATCGTGCCGCTGCTCCGCCTGCCCCAGCGGCTGAGCGACCCGGCGGCCGGGGCCCGCGATAACCCGCCCCGGCAGAACCCTCATTGTTCCTCACTCCGCAACGGACGGGCGCCCCGGGTCTGCGGTTCCCCCCTCCGCATCCCGGAGTTACAACGGAACGATGTCGGGCGCCCCCAGCCGCGCCGCGTCCGCCGTCTGATCGTCCGGCTGGCGCTGCGATTCCCGTTCCGCCTGGACCCGCTTCTCGTAGTGCTCCACTTCCTTCTCGATCTGCTGCTTGTCCCACCCCAGGACCGGCGCCATCAACTCCGCGCATTCCCGCGCCGACAGCGTCCCCCGGTCGAAGGTCTCGATCGAGATCCGCGTCCGCCGCGTCAGTACGTCGTCCAGGTGCCGCGCCCCCTCGTGCGAGGCGGCGTACACGATTTCCGCCCGGAGGTAGTCGTCCGCTCCGGACAGCGGCTCGCGCAGCCCCGGGTCTGCGGCCATCAGGTCCAGCAGTTCCTCCGTCAGGGACCCGAAGCGGTTCAACAGGTGTTCCACCCGCACCACATGAAGGCCCGTCCGGGCCGCGATCCGGGCCCGGCCGTTCCACAGCGCCTGGTATCCCTCCGCCCCCACCAGCGGGACGTCCTCCGTCACGCAGTCCGCCACCCGCTGGTCCAGCCCGTGCACGGCCTCGTCCACCGCGTCCTTCGCCATGACCCGGTACGTCGTGTACTTGCCCCCGGCAACCACCACCAGCCCCGGCACCGGGTGCGCCACCGTGTGCTCGCGCGACAGCTTGCTCGTGGCGTCCGACTCCCCGGCCAGCAGCGGCCGCAGGCCCGCGTACACGCCCTGGACGTCGTCGCGCGTGAGCGGCACCGCCAGCACCGAGTTGACGTGCTCCAGGAGGTAGTCGATGTCCGCGCTCGACGCCGCCGGGTGCGCCTTGTCCAGGTCCCAGTCGGTGTCCGTGGTCCCCACGATCCAGTGCCGGCCCCACGGGATGACGAACAGCACCGACTTCTCGGTGCGCAGGATCAGCCCGGTGCTCGAATGGATCCGGTCCTTCGGTACGACCAGATGGATGCCCTTCGAGGCCCGTACGTGGAACTGGCCGCGCTCCCCGATCAGCGCCTGGGTGTCATCCGTCCACACCCCCGTCGCGTTCACGACCTGCTTCGCCCGGATCTCGTATTCCCCGGTCGCCCCCCGCCCCCCTTCCACATCACGCACCCGCGCGCCGACCACCCGCTCGCCCTCGCGCAGAAAGCCGACGACCCTCGCCCGATTGGCGCAGTGCGCCCCGTACGCCGCAGCCGTCCGCACCAGCGTCGTGACGTACCGGGCATCGTCCATCTGGGCGTCGTAGTACTGCAGGGCGCCCACCAACGCGTCCTTGCGCAGCGCCGGCGCCACCCGCAGGGCGCGCGCCCGCGACAGGTGCCGGTGCACGGGCAGGCCGCGCCCGTGTCCGCTGGAGACCGACATCGCGTCGTACAGCGCGACGCCCGAGCCGGCGTACAGCCGCTCCCAGCCCTTGTGCTGAAGCGGGTACAGGAAGGGCACCGGCTTCACCAGGTGCGGGGCGAGGCGCTCCAGCAGCAGGCCGCGCTCCTTCAGGGCCTCACGTACGAGGGCGAAGTCGAGCATCTCCAGGTACCGCAGGCCTCCGTGGATCAGCTTGCTGGAGCGGCTGGAGGTGCCCGAGGCCCAGTCCCGGGCCTCCACCAGGCCGGTCGACAGGCCGCGGGTCACGGCGTCCAGCGCGGTGCCGGCGCCCACCACCCCCGCGCCCACCACCAGCACGTCCAGTTCCCGCTCGGCCATCCGGCTGAGAGCCTCGGCCCGCTGTGTCGGCCCCAGTGTCGCTGTCCTCACGGCTGCCTCCCGTTGGTGCGGATGAGATCCCGCTCACATGCCCCCGTTCCTTGATTCTGACCGCCCGCACCCACATCAGCCACCGCCTGTGGACAACACAACGGTGGCGTTCGCCCCGGAATGCGACATATCTGTCATATATACGCCTAGTCTGACATTGCGCCAGCTTCCCCTGTGCCCCCGGAGGACTTGCGCCGCAGCCCCCTCATGTCAGGGAAGGGACGGCACCCCCATGCCCGCAGATCTCGCCGTCATCGGACTCGGCCATCTCGGCCTCCCACTCGCCCAGGCGGCCGTCGCCGCCGGAATCGAGACGGTCGGCTACGACAGCGGTCCGGTCACGGACTCCACCCTCACCGCCGCCGAGATCCGCCGCATGTCGGCGGCCGGCTTCCGGGTCACCACCAACCCCGCCGAGCTCGGCCGGGTCCGCACGGCCGTCATCTGCGCCCCCACCCAGCTCGGCGCCGACCGCGCACTGGACCTCTCCGCCGTCGGCGAGGCCGGCCGCGCGCTCGCCGCCCGGCTGCGCCCCCACACCACCGTGATCCTCGAATCCGCCGCCCACCCGGGCGTCACCGAGGACTACCTCCGCCCCATCCTCGAAACCGGATCCGGACTGCGGGCCGGCCGGGACTTCCACCTGGCCTACTCCCCCAGCCGCCACGACCCGGGCAACCGCACGCACGGCATCTCCAACACCCCCAAGGTGATCGGCGGCCTCACCCCCGCCTGCACGGAGTCCGCGCACGCCTTCTACGCACGCCTCACCGAGAAGGTGGTCCGCGCCCGCGGCCTGCGCGAGGCCGAGACCGTGCAGCTGCTCGAAACGAACTACCGCCACGTCAACATCGCCCTCATGAACGAGATGGCCGTGCTCTGCCACGACCTCGGCGTCGATCTGTGGGACGTCATCCGCTGCGCCGAGACCAAGCCCTACGGATTCCAGGCCTTCCGTCCCGGCCCCGGGGTCGGCGGCCACGGCGTCCCCCTCGACCCGAACTACCTCCCCCACACCACGCGCACCCCCGGCCACCCCCTGCGCATGGTCGGGCTGGCGCAGGAGATCAACAACCGGATGCCGCAGTACGTCATCCAGCGCTCGGCCACCCTGCTGAACGAGCACGGCAAATCCGCCCGCGGGGCCCGCGTCCTGCTCCTCGGCGTCACCTACAAGCCCGACCTCGCCGACCAGGAGGGCTCTCCGGCCCGCGAGATCGCCAGCCGCCTCCTCGACCTGGGCGCGCTGATCAGCTACCACGACCCGTACATCACGGGGTGGCGGGTCAGGGACCAGCCGGTCCCCCGTGCCGAGTCGTTGTACGAGGCCGCCGCCAACGCGGACCTGACCATCCTGCTCCAGCACCACCGCACCTACGACCTGCAAGGACTCGCCGTGAAGGCCCAGCTGCTCCTGGACACCCGCGGCGCCAGCCCGGTGGGCGCGGCCCACCGGCTCTGAGCACATACGTCCCCGTGGACAGTTGTGCGCGCACATCCCCGGGGGGATTTTCCATGAGCCAGAACTTCACGCCGCCCGCGCCCGACTCCTTCACGGCGGCCCCGGCCCCGGCCCCGGCCCGCACCGGCAACATCGGCCTGGCGGCCGCCGGGGCCCTCGTCACGGCTCTGGCCGCGGGTGCCGCCTACGGCGGCATCATGAGTGCGATCGAGTTCCAGATCGGCTACCTGGCGGCGGGTGTGGGGATCCTCGTCGCCCTGGTCGCCACGCGCCTCGGCGGCCGCAACCCGATCCTCCCGGTCCTGAGCGCCGTACTGACGCTCGTCGGCGTGTACGTCGGCTACGTCCTGGACATCGCGATCGCCATCTCCAAGGATTGGCCGGTCTCGGTGCCCGAGCTCCTCACCAGCGAGCTCGCCCTGACCCACCAGACCTACCTGGACAACTTCCAGCCGATCTCGGTCCTGTTCTTCGCGATCGGCGCGTACGCCGCTTTCCAGACGGCCCGCAAGGGCTCCGCCTGAGCCGGCCCGCCCCGGACGTCGAAGGGCCCGGCACCCCCGTTCGGGGTGCCGGGCCCTTCGTGCGTACGAGCCGGACCGTGGGAACGATCAGCGGCTGTGCTGCGAGTCCGCGATCGTGACCTCGACCCGCTGGAACTCCTTGAGCTCGCTGTAGCCGGTGGTGGCCATCGAGCGGCGCAGCGCGCCGAAGATGTTCATCGAGCCGTCCGGGGTGTGCGAGGGACCGGTGAGGATCTCCTCGGTGGTGCCCACGGTGCCCAGGTCGACCTTCTTGCCGCGCGGCACGTCCTCGTGGACGGCCTCCATGCCCCAGTGGTTGCCCTTGCCGGGCGCGTCGGTGGCACGGGCCAGCGGGGAGCCCATCATCACGGCGTCCGCGCCGCAGGCGACGGCCTTCGGGATGTCGCCCGACCAGCCCACGCCGCCGTCGGCGATGACGTGCACGTAGCGGCCGCCGGACTCGTCCATGTAGTCGCGGCGGGCCGCGGCCACATCGGCGACGGCGGTCGCCATCGGGACCTGGATGCCGAGCACGTTGCGCGTGGTGTGCGCGGCGCCGCCGCCGAAGCCGACGAGGACACCGGCCGCGCCGGTGCGCATCAGGTGCAGGGCCGCCGTGTAGGTGGCGCAGCCGCCGACGATGACGGGGACGTCGAGCTCGTAGATGAACTGCTTGAGGTTCAGCGGCTCGGCGGCGCCCGACACGTGCTCGGCCGACACGGTGGTACCGCGGATCACGAAGATGTCCACGCCCGCCTCGACGACGGCCTTGGAGAACTCGGCGGTGCGCTGCGGGGAGAGCGCGGCGGCGGTCACGACGCCCGAGTCGCGCACCTCCTTGATCCGCTGACGGATCAGGTCCGCCTGGATCGGCGCGGAGTAGATCTCCTGGAGACGGCGGGTCGCGGACTCCTCGTCCAGCTCCGTGATCTCGTCGAGCAGCGGCTGCGGGTCCTCGTACCGGGTCCACAGGCCTTCGAGGTTCAGCACGCCGAGGCCGCCGAGCTCGCCGATGCGGATCGCGGTCTGCGGGGAGACGACCGAGTCCATGGGAGCGGCCAGGAAGGGGAGCTCGAAGCGGTACGCGTCGATCTGCCAGGCGATCGAGACCTCCTTCGGATCCCGGGTACGCCGGCTCGGGACGATGGCGATGTCGTCGAACGCGTACGCCCTGCGGCCGCGCTTGCCGCGCCCGATCTCGATCTCAGTCACGTGTGGTGGCCTTTCCTCTGGGTCTGCCCGTCCAGTATCCCCGAACGCCGGAGAGCCGCGTTCCCATGACCGCTGTACGGACGCCGGAACCCGGGGCCCCGACTGCGTTCGGGGCGCGGGAGTCCGGGGGCGGGGCCCCCGGCAACCGCGAAAGGGGCGGGCCCGGTCGTCCCGGCCCCGCCCCTTGTCAGCGCTCGCTCGCGCCCGCTCAGCCCTTGCGGGAGTAGTTCGGCGCTTCGACCGTCATCTGGATGTCGTGCGGGTGGCTCTCCTTGAGGCCCGCCGAGGTGATCCGGACGAACCGGCCGCGGTCCTGCAGCTCGGGGACCGTGCGGCCGCCGACGTAGAACATCGACTGGCGCAGGCCGCCGACGAGCTGGTGCACGACCGCGGAGAGCGGGCCGCGGTACGGGACCTGGCCCTCGATGCCCTCGGGGATGAGCTTGTCGTCGCCGCCCACGCCCTCCTGGAAGTAGCGGTCCTTGGAGAAGGAGCGCTGGTCGCCGCGGGACTGCATCGCGCCGAGCGAACCCATGCCGCGGTAGGACTTGAACTGCTTGCCGTTGATGAAGAGCAGCTCGCCCGGGGACTCCTCGCAGCCCGCGAGCAGCGAGCCGAGCATCACCGTGTCGGCGCCCGCGACCAGGGCCTTCGCGATGTCGCCGGAGTACTGGAGGCCGCCGTCGCCGATGACCGGGACGCCGGCCGCCTTGGCGGCGAGCGCGGCCTCGTAGATCGCGGTGACCTGCGGGACGCCGATGCCGGCGACGACGCGGGTGGTGCAGATGGAGCCGGGGCCGACGCCGACCTTGATGCCGTCGCAGCCGGCGTCGATGAGCGCCTGGGCGCCGTCGCGCGTCGCGACGTTGCCGCCGATGACGTCGACGGTCGAGTTCGACTTGATCTTGGCGACCATGTCGCCGACCAGGCGGGAGTGGCCGTGGGCGGTGTCGACGACGATGAAGTCGGCGCCCGCCTCGATCAGGGCCTGGGCACGCTCGTACGCGTCACCGGCGACGCCGACCGCGGCACCGACGAGGAGGCGGCCGCCCTTGTCCTTGGCGGCGTTCGGGTACTTCTCCGCCTTGACGAAGTCCTTGACCGTGATGAGGCCCTTGAGGATGCCCGCGTCGTCGACCAGCGGAAGCTTCTCGATCTTGTGGCGGCGCAGCAGCTCCATGGCGTCCACGCCGGAGATGCCGACCTTGCCGGTGACCAGCGGCATCGGGGTCATGACCTCGCGCACCTGGCGGCTGCGGTCCGACTCGAAGGCCATGTCGCGGTTGGTGACGATGCCCAGCAGCTTGCCGGCGGCGTCGGTGACCGGGACGCCGGAGATGCGGAACTTCGCGCACAGCTGGTCGGCCTCGCCCAGCGTCGCGTCCGGGTGCACCGTGATCGGGTCGGTGACCATGCCGGACTCGGAGCGCTTGACCAGGTCGACCTGGTTGGCCTGGTCGGCGATCGACAGGTTGCGGTGCAGCACGCCGACGCCGCCCTGGCGGGCCATGGCGATGGCCATGCGGGCCTCGGTGACCTTGTCCATGGCGGCGGACAGCAGCGGAACGTTCACTCGGACGTTCCGCGAGATGAGGGAAGAGGTGTCGATCGCATCAGGCGACATGTCCGACGCGCCCGGCAGCAGCAGCACGTCGTCGTAGGTCAGTCCGAGCGTGGCGAATTTGTCGGGCACTCCGTCGGCGGTCATGACACCTTCCCAAATGGTCTTGCTCAGCGCGGATGTCCATGCTAACGGGATCCCGACGCGTCTCATTCCACGACCAAGGTCAAGCAGAAGTTTCGTCGTTTCCTACGACCGGCACCCGAGGACGGGAGCCCGCGCGCAGGGCCCCGGCCGGGACCCCACGCAGACCGCACGGGCCGCCGGGCCCGCACGGCCGCCCTACTGCTCGGCGAGCGCCCGCAGCCGGCTGAGCGCCCGGTGCTGGGCCACGCGCACGGCCCCGGGGGACATTCCGAGCATCTGCCCGGTCTCCTCCGCGGTCAGCCCGACGGCGACCCGCAGCACGAGGAGCTCGCGCTGGTTCTCCGGAAGGTTGGCCAGCAGCTTCTTGGCCCAGGCGGCGTCGCTGCTGAGCAGCGCACGCTCCTCCGGGCCCAGCGAGTCGTCGGGCCGTTCCGGCATCTCGTCGGAGGGCACGGCGGTGCTGCCCGGGTGCCGCATGGCGGCCCGCTGCAGGTCGGCGACCTTGTGCGCGGCGATCGCGAAGACGAAGGCCTCGAAGGGCCGCCCGGTGTCCCGGTAGCGCGGCAGTGCCATCAGGACGGCGACGCAGACCTCCTGCGCCAGGTCCTCCACGAAGTGACGAGCGTCACCGGGCAACCGCGAGAGCCGGGTGCGGCAGTAGCGGATCGCGAGGGGGTGCACGAAGGCGAGCAGGTCGTGCGTGGCCTGCTCGTCGCCTTCCACCGCCCGGCGTACGAGCGCGCTGACACCCCCGGCACTGCCGCCTTTGGCGGCGCCGGTCGGGCCTGTGGCCGCGGGTGACCCCAGGGCCTCGTCGTCGCGCATCAATCCATGGTGCCTTGGCGCCGGAGCATCCGCGGCACCGTGGCCCTTGTTGTGCATCGAAGCGTTATGAGCAGGCGCGCCCGAACCCATCGTCTGCGCCCTCCCCTCCCGCTCGGCCGAATAGTCCCCGAGAGACTCCACACCCTCAAGGATGCGGCATCGCGCACGAAGCGAGACGTCCCCCGGATTGTGCCCCGCCAACCCCCGGGTGCGCACCGGGTACGGCGGGGACGGGGCTGCCCCCGGCAGCAGGAGATCACGAGGGCGGCGCGCCGCCCCGTCCGCGGGTGGCGGACGGGACCGCTCACGACGATCCACGGCCTGCGGCGGACCGGGCGGAGCCCGGCCACGACCGAGGGGTCAGCGGACCAGACCCCAGCGGAATCCGAGCGCCACGGCGTGCGCCCGGTCCGATGCACCGAGCTTCTTGAACAGCCGGCGGGCGTGCGTCTTGACCGTGTCCTCGGAGAGGAAGAGCTCGCGCCCGATCTCCGCATTGGACCGGCCGTGGCTCATGCCCTCCAGGACCTGGATCTCGCGCGCGGTGAGCGTGGGCGCCGCGCCCATCTCGGCCGAGCGGAGCCGGCGCGGGGCCAGTCGCCAGGTCGGGTCGGCGAGGGCCTGGGTGACCGTGGCCCGCAGTTCGGCGCGCGAGGCGTCCTTGTGCAGGTATCCACGGGCGCCGGCGGCGACCGCGAGGGCCACGCCGTCCAGGTCCTCGGCAACCGTCAGCATGATGATGCGGGCGCCGGGGTCGGCCGAGAGGAGCCGACGGACCGTCTCCACACCGCCCAGCCCGGGCATCCGTACATCCATCAGGATCAGGTCGGAGCGGTCGGCGCCCCAGCGGCGGAGGACTTCCTCGCCGTTGGCAGCCGTCGTCACACGCTCGACGCCGGGCACGGTGGCAACCGCGCGACGGAGCGCCTCTCGGGCAAGCGGGGAGTCGTCGCAGACGAGGACGGATGTCATGACCGCCCTCCGCAGCTGCTGATGCGCGTCACCTTGAGCCTCCAGGCTGGTACGTATCGTCACCTGTGCGGTCGATGCTCCCGGACACCTGTCCGAGAACTTGTTGGTTCAACCGCCTTCGCACTCTCAACGATGGTCACTCGAAAGAGTTACGGGTCGGACGGACACCTTCAGCACTCTACGTGAGGAAGCGATCACGGCGTTGGAGGCACGAGCCGACTGTCCTCCATCTGGAGCTATGCCCTATTTGGCGGCTTTCCTTCCGTTTGGCACGTGTCTGAGGCTAGATTCCCAATGAGTCATATTTACATCTACTCCGACAGTAGGTGTGGAGACATGGACCGTATCCGCCTCAGTACCGGCACCAAGAGGACTACCAATGGCAGATTTCTCCCGCCTCCCCGGACCGAACGCCGACCTCTGGGACTGGCAGCTCCTCGCTGCCTGCCGCGGGGTCGACAGCTCCCTCTTCTTCCATCCGGAAGGCGAGCGGGGCGCGGCCAGGAGCGCGCGCGAGGCCTCGGCTAAAGAGGTCTGCATGCGCTGCCCGGTCCGTTCGGAATGCGCTGCGCACGCACTCGCCGTCCGAGAGCCCTACGGGGTGTGGGGCGGCCTCACCGAGGACGAGCGCGAGGAACTGATGGGCCGCGCCCGGCACCGCCTGATCCCCGCGTCGAGTGCGATCGGACCGATCGCGCCGAACTGAGAGCACGACGAAACGTCAGAAGGAACGTTTCCTCGAATCACCGGCACCACCGGGCGTGTCGAGCCCCGGCCCGCGCTTCACTCGTTCGGCCCAACCAGGCCGCCCGACGTGTGCGCCCCCGGCCGCCGCCGGGGGCGTACGCGGGTCAGCGCGCGGCTGCCCGCTCCAGCTCCGCCAGGGTCGCGGCCACGGCCGGCACCCGGGCCAGATCGGGCAGGGTCAGCGCGACGACCTCCCGCTCGACCGCCGGCTCCACCGCCACCGTGCTCACGCCCTTGGCCCGTACGGACTCCACCGCGAGTTCCGGCAGCACCGCCACGCCCAGCCCGGCGCCGACCAGACCGACCACCGCCGGGTAGTCGTCCGTGGCGAAGTCGATGCGCGGGGTGAAGCCCACGCCCTCGCACACCTCCACCAGATGGCGGCGGCAGCGCGGACAGCCCGCGATCCAGGGTTCGTCCGCCAGTTCCGCCATGCCCACGCGCTCCGCGCCGGCCAGCCGGTGACCTTCCGGAACCAGCCCGACGAGCCGGTCCGTCAGCAGCGGCCGCACCACGAGGTCGTCCCATTCCGCGGCGGAATGGGCGGCCCCGCCGTAGCGGAAGGCCAGCGCCAGGTCGCAGTCGCCCTCGCGCAGCATCTCCACCGAACGCGGCGGCTCGGCCTCGACCAGTGAGATACGGGTCCCGGGGTGCTCGGCGCGCATCGCCGCGAGCGCGGTCGGCACCAGCGTGGAGCTGCCGCTGGGGAAGGACACGAGGCGGACCCGGCCCGCGCGCAGCCCGGCGATGGCCGCGACCTCCTCCTCGGCCGCGGTCAGCCCGGCCAGGATCCCCGCGGCATGGCGCACCAGGGCCTCGCCGGCCTGGGTCAGCCGCATTTCGCGGCCCGTGCGGATGAGCAGCGGAGTGCCGGCGGACTGCTCCAGCGCCTTCATCTGCTGGGAGACGGCGGGCTGGGTGCAGCCGAGCTCGCGGGCTGCGGCGGAGAAGGACCCGGTCCCGGCGACAGCGCGCAGAACCCGGAGATGACGTGCCTCGATCACCCTTCGAGCATAAGGCCTGCTTTGACTGCTGCGCGAATACCCCGGTGACGCTTTGGGGCTTCTCGGTTAGCGTGTGGTCCCATGGGCTCCATGCGTCTGATCTCCGTGAACCTCGGCCGGGCCGCGGCCGTCGACTACTCCGACGCCGAGGGCGGGGTGACGGGCATCGGCAAGCGCCCGGTCCCCGGACCGGTCCGCGTCGCCGCCCCGGGCCTGAAGGCCACCGGCCTCGGCAGCGGCCTGGAGGGTGACGCCGTCTGCGACCGGCGCCATCACGGCGGCGACCACCAGGCCGTCTACGCGTACGCCCGCGAGGACCTCGATCTGTGGGAGCGCACGCTGGGCCGGGAGCTGCCCGGCGGGATCTTCGGCGAGAACTTCACCACCTCCGGCATCGACCTGAACACCGCTCGGCTCGGCGACCGCTGGCGGGTCGGTGCGGACCTCGTCCTCGAAGTGGCCTCGGCCCGCATCCCGTGCCGGACCTTCCAGGGAGCCCTGGGCGAGGCCGGCTGGGTCAAGCGGTTCACGAAGGAGGCCCGGCCGGGTGCGTACCTCCGGGTGATCGAGGAGGGTTCGGTCTCCCCCGGCGACCCGATCGAGATCATCCACCGGCCGGACCACGAGGTGACGGTGCAGCTCTGGTTCCGCGCCTTCACCACCGAGCGGGCACTGCTGCCGCTCACCCTGGCCGCGGGCGGGGCGATGGAGCCGGAGGCCCACGAGCGGGTTCGCCTGTACGTGGAGAAGTACGGGACCGGGGCCGGGGCGAGGTAACGCCGTCAGCGGGGGAAGCTAG
Source organism: Streptomyces avidinii (assembly GCF_014650695.1). Classification (GTDB taxonomy): domain Bacteria; phylum Actinomycetota; class Actinomycetes; order Streptomycetales; family Streptomycetaceae; genus Streptomyces; species Streptomyces avidinii. Next base: position 218,193 of record NZ_BMVL01000007.1, read on the forward strand.
GTTGCGCCTATGACGACTGCGTTGATTACGGGATCCACGGCGGGCATCGGCGCCGCCTTCGCCCGGCGGCTGGCCGCCCAGGGGCACAACCTCGTGCTGGTGGCACGCGACACCAAGCGACTCGGCGAGCAGGCCACCGAGCTGCACGACCGGCACGGCATCGAGGCGGAGGTGCTGGCCGCCGACCTCTCCACGGAGGAGGGCATCGCGGCGGTCGAGCGGCGCCTCGACGACCGTACGCACCCGGTGGACCTGCTGGTCAACAACGCGGGGTTCGGCAACAAGGGCCGCTACCTGGAAGTCTCCATGGCCGACGAACTGACCATGCTGAAGGTGCACATCGAGGCGGTCCTGCGGCTGACCTCGGCGGCCACCGCGTCGATGCGCTCGCGCGGCCGCGGCGGCGTGATCAACGTGGCCTCGGTGGCCGCCTTCGTACCCCGCGGTACGTACGGGGCGAGCAAGGCCTGGGTCGTGCAGTTCACCCAGGGCGCGGCGCGGGACCTGGGCGGGTCCGGGGTGCGGCTGATGGCGCTGTGCCCCGGCTTCGTCCGGACGGAGTTCCACGAGCGGGCCGGGATGGGTACGGACAACATCCCGAGCTGGATGTGGCTGGACGCCGACAAGCTGGTGGCCTCGGCCCTGGACGACCTGGCGCGGGGGAAGACGGTGTCGATCCCGGACCCGCGGTACAAGGCGCTGATGGGCCTGGTGAAGCTGACGCCGCGCGGACTGCTGGGCGGGGTGTCCTCGCGCACGGGCCGCAAGTACGGCCCCCAGTAGCCCCGCAGACCACCCGGACGGCGCCCATCACAAGCGGCCGATCGGATGAAATCTCCCTAAACTGGATCTGTCCCATCCAGCGCGGGAGGCGACGCGATGACATTCGTACAAGTGATCGATTACGAAACCAGGCGGTTCGACGAGATGAACGCGCTCATCGACCGCTGGGCGGAGCAGAGCAGCGGCAGGCGCACCGCCACGCACACGATGATCGGCCAGGACCGCGAGGCGCGGAACCACTACGTGGACATGGTGGAGTTCGCCTCGTACGAGGAGGCCATGAAGAACTCCGGCCTCCCCGAGACGGACCGCATGTTCCAGGACATGGTGGCCCTCTGCGAGGGAATGCCGAAGTTCATGAACCTGGATGTCGTACGCGACGAGCACCTCAACAAGCAGCTCGCCGAGCGGGTGTTCCGGGAAGCGGCCATGGGCGGCGACATGAGCGTCCTCGACGAGTGCTTCGCGACGAACTACATCGACCACGACGTCAGCAAGGCGGAGTCCACCGTCATCGGACGCGACGCCATGCGGTCGGACATGGAGACGTGGCGCGCGGCCTTCGACATGACCTTCGAGCCGATGGCCCAGCTGGCCGAGGGCGACATGGTGACGACGGTGTGGAACTGGCGCGGCACCCACAAGGGCCCGTTCATGGGTGTCCAACCGACCGGAAAGACGTACGAGATGTCCGGGAGCACCACCTTCCGGTGCCTGGACGGAGAGATCGTCGAGGGCTGGTGGCACTACAACCCCGGCGCCCTGCAACGACAGATGGGCGGAACGGGTACCCCGTACGGAACCTGACGGTCCTGAAGCCCCCGGCACGGGGAAGGCCCCGCCCCGCGGCTGCGGGACGGGGCCTTCTCGGCGTGGTGCGTGCGATCAGTGGCTGTGGCCGTGACCGCCGTGGCCGTGACCGGCGTCGCCCTCGTCGTCCGCCGGCTTTTCGACGACCAGGGTCTCGGTCGTGAGCAGCAGGGAGGCGATGGACGCGGCGTTCTCCAGCGCGGAGCGGGTGACCTTCACCGGGTCGATGACGCCGGCCTTGACCAGGTCGCCGTACTCGCCGGTGGCGGCGTTGAAGCCCTGGCCCTTGTCGAGCTCGGCGACCTTCGAGGTGATGACGTAACCCTCGAGACCGGCGTTCTCGGCGATCCAGCGCAGCGGCTCGACGGCGGCGCGGCGCACGACCGCGACACCGGTGGCCTCGTCGCCCGACAGGCCGAGGTTGCCCTCCAGGACCTTCACGGCGTGGACGAGCGCGGAGCCACCGCCGGAGACGATGCCCTCCTCGACCGCGGCGCGGGTCGCCGAGATGGCGTCCTCGAGACGGTGCTTCTTCTCCTTGAGCTCCACCTCGGTGGCGGCGCCGACCTTGATGACGCAGACGCCGCCGGCGAGCTTCGCCAGGCGCTCCTGCAGCTTCTCGCGGTCCCAGTCCGAGTCGGTCGACTCGATCTCGGCCTTGATCTGGTTGACGCGGCCGAGGACCTCTTCGTGGCTGCCGCCACCATCGACGATGGTGGTGTCGTCCTTGGAGATGGTCACGCGGCGGGCGGAGCCCAGTACGTCCAGACCGGCCTGGTCGAGCTTGAGGCCGACCTCTTCGGCGATGACGGTGGCACCGGTGAGGGTGGCCATGTCCTGGAGCATCGCCTTGCGGCGGTCACCGAAGCCGGGAGCCTTGACGGCCACCGCGTTGAAGGTGCCGCGGATCTTGTTGACGACGAGGGTGGAGAGCGCCTCGCCCTCGACGTCCTCGGCGATGATCAGCAGCGGCTTCGAGGCGCCGGCCTGGATGACCTTCTCCAGCAGCGGCAGGAGGTCCTGGATCGAGGAGATCTTGCCCTGGTTGATCAGGATGTACGGGTCGTCGAGGACGGCCTCCATACGCTCCTGGTCCGAGACCATGTACGGCGAGAGGTAGCCCTTGTCGAAGGCCATGCCCTCGGTGAACTCCAGCTCCAGGCCGAAGGTGTTGGACTCCTCGACGGTGATGACACCGTCCTTGCCGACCTTGTCCATCGCCTCGGCGATGAGCTCGCCGACCTGCTGGTCCTGCGCGGAGAGCGCGGCCACGGCGGCGATGTCGGACTTGTCCTCGATCGGGCGGGCGGTCGCGAGGAGCTCCTCGGACACGGCCTTGACCGCGGCGTCGATGCCCTTCTTCAGGGCGGCCGGGGAAGCACCCGCGGCGACGTTGCGCAGACCCTCGCGGACCAGCGCCTGGGCCAGCACGGTGGCGGTGGTGGTGCCGTCACCCGCGATGTCGTTGGTCTTGGTCGCCACCTCCTTCACGAGCTGCGCGCCCAGGTTCTCGTACGGGTCGTCCAGCTCGACCTCGCGAGCGATGGTGACACCGTCGTTGGTGATGGTGGGGGCGCCGAACTTCTTGTCGATGACGACGTTGCGGCCCTTGGGGCCGATCGTCACCTTGACCGTGTCGGCAAGCTTGTTGACGCCGCGCTCGAGGGCGCGACGGGCGTCCTCGTCGAACTTCAGGATCTTCGCCATGGGAGCGGTTCAGCCCTCTCGAAAACTCGGGTTTAACGAGCTGCGCCCCTCGCCGCCCGGCAATCAGCGGGGTGACCAGGGGCGCAGCTCAAAGCAGTACTGATGAAGAGAATTACTTCTCGACGATCGCGAGCACGTCGCGAGCAGAGAGGACGAGGTACTCCTCGCCGCTGTACTTCACTTCGGTGCCGCCGTACTTGCTGTAGAGCACGATGTCGCCGACGGTGACGTCCAGCGGGAGACGCTGGCCGTCCTCGAAGCGGCCCGGGCCCACCGCGAGGACGACGCCCTCCTGGGGCTTCTCCTTCGCGGTGTCCGGGATGACCAGGCCGGAAGCCGTGGTCTGCTCGGCGTCCAGCGGCTGGACCACAATGCGGTCCTCAAGCGGCTTGATGGCAACCTTGGAGCTGGTGGTCGTCACGATCCGACCTCCCCCTTCGGAGATCCGGGGTTAACTGTCTGAGGTGGCGACCAGGTCGATCCGTCGTCGCGGGTGCCGGATCTGCCTGTCGCTGCGTTGGCACTCACCAGGGGTGAGTGCCAGGTGCGAGACTATTCCGGCGATTAGCACTCGGTCAAGCGGAGTGCCAATTCCCGACCCCCGGGCGTTGCGCGGAGCGGAGCCGGAACGCCGACCCCCGCGGGCTCACGAGCGTCGGGGATCACTACTCTCCACGGCATGACCAGGAGAAACGCCCAGCTGCGTTGGCGCGACATCATCTCGATCATCGTGAGCCTCGCGATCGGGATCTCCGCGTTCTCGTTGGCCGGACCGCGGCTGATGACCGAGCTGACGGGGGTCGAGGGCAACTTCCGCGCGGAGCAGTGCCGGTGGCAGAAGGACTACGACGGGGTCCGACAGCGGGCGTGCGTCGGCTCCTTCACCGCCGCCGACGGATCGTTCACCATCCGGCGGATCGCGGCCGAGGACCTGTTCGCCACGGACCCGACCGGGCCGGTGGCCTCCCGGGTGAGCGGCCCGTCGGCCGACGAGGCCGTGCGGCCGGGGCTCATGTCGCTGGCGCCCCTGCTGGGCATCGGGCTGATCGGCTTCGCGTTCCCGCTGTGGGCCCTGATCGCAGGCACCCTCGACCTCCTGGCCCGCCGCCGGGCCGCACGGCCCCGGCCCGAAGAACCGCACGAACGCCCTTCCGATCTCCCTACCGCCCCCGGTACGGCCAGGACGAACTCCGGCGTGCGATGGATCCATTCCGTCCCGATCGCCATCAGCATCGCTGCCGGGATCTTCATGTGCCACGCGGCCGCGCCGCGGCTGATCACCCAGCTCACGGGAGTGGACGGCACGTTCCTCGCGGGGCGCTGCGCCTGGGGGGACTTCGATTCCGACGGGGACCGGACGATGACGTGCGCGGGGGACTTCACCGCCTCCGACGGATCGTTCACCCTCCCCGGGATCAAGATCGACGGGGTCTTCGACCATCGGCCGGACGCACCGGTGGCCGCCCGCGTGAGCGGGCCGTCGACCGACCACGCCGTGCAGATGGACCTCGTCGGCTCGCTCGCGCCGATGGGCCTGGGGCTGACCGCCTTCGCGTTCCCGGCCTGGGCCCTGACCGCGGCCGCCCGCGACGCCGCCGACCGCCGCAGACGCCGCCGAACAACCCCGCCGCCGACTGCCGGGGGCAACCCGGACTCATGGGGCCCCCTCCCGTCCACGTAACCCCTGCGGGGTTGCTCGGCGGTGTGCGGGTGCCGCCCGGCGCGGGTTGCCCTGCGGGCGGCTCCACGGGGCTCCGCCCCGCACCCCGCGCCTCAATCGCCGGCGAGGCTTGATGTGCCGGATCCCGGGTGGGTCGGGGCCCCGCACGAGGGTCTCCTCGGCTCGGCGCGCGCGGGCACGGTCCAGCCGTACGGGGTGGTCGCGCCTCGTCCTGCGGGGACCCTCCTGCGTGTCCCCGCCCCACGGCCGACTTCGACCGGGTCGGCCCCGTGGGCGGACGGCTCCCGGCGGCTTGGACGGCGGAGGGGAGTGGGGACGTGCCGGGGTGTCCCCGCAGGACGAGGCGCGACCACCCCGTCATGCCGAGACATGCCCGCGCGCGCCGAGCCGAGGAGACACCCCGGCACGGCCCCACGCACCGACCCCCGCCGACCCCGCCGCACACCCCAGCCACACCGCCCACTGAGGTGCGGGCCCGCACATCCAGCCTCGCCGGGGGTCCGGGCAGAGCCCGACGGGAGCCGGGCGAAGGCCTTCTCGGTCCCGCGCGACACCTTCGTCGACATACCCGGCCATGGCAAGGACAAGATCAAGAAGGCGTACGGGCTGGCGAAGGAGAAGAAGCAGGAGCAGCTCGCCGCGCAGGGCGTCAAGGACAACCGGCGGCTTGAGCGGGACGGCCGGGAGGCGGGGCGACCTGGACCGGACGAAGCGGCAGCAGGCTTCCTCGCGGGTGCGACGAAGAAGCTGAACTCCGCCGGGACCTTCACCGACCCGGCGAAGCTGATCAAGCTGATCGAGGCCGCGAAACAGGACGTGGTGACCGACGAGGGCTGGGATCTGCTGGGGTTCGTGAAGCAGGCGAAGAACCTGTCCGGGGGGAAGGTGCAATTCACGACCCTTCCCATCGAAGGCTTCGGAAGGAACCATGGGGAGGAGATCAACGTCGTAGATGATATGAAGATAAAGCGCCTCATTGCCGACCAGATCGGACCCAAGGCCTCCACCGGCCCCGGCGCAGCGTCCTCACCCTCGTCCTCGCCCCCGTCGTCGCCCCCGTCGTCGGCGGAGGCGGCACCCCCGCGGTCATCGCCGCCCCCCTCACCGCCCTCCCCGCCCGCTTCCCGGGACGGTGGCGGTATCCCGTGCGTGGACTGAAACCCCTGACGACCGCGGTCGCCCGCCGGCGCACCGAGGCGCTGCTCCTGCTCTTCGTGATCGCCATCGCCGTCTTCGGCCACGCCGCCGCGGGCCTCGCCATGAACGACGAGCTGCCGCCCAACCTCGCCGGGTTCACCATCAGCATGACCTTGCTGTCGCTGGTGGGGCACCTGGGCGTGCGCCGCTTCGCCGCCTATGCGGACCCGCTGATCCTCCCGCTCGCGATGCTGCTGACCGGTCTCGGCCTGGTGCTGCTGCACCGCCTCGACCAGGGCTACATCGAGCGCTACAACTCGGACGCCAACGCCCCCGGCCAGCTGATGTGGACGGTGGTCGGGGTCGCCGCCTGCCTGCTGGTGCTGGCCCTGCTGCGTGACCACCGGCTGCTGCAGCGCTTCATCTACATCACGATGGCCGTCGCGCTCGTGCTGCTGATCGCGCCGGCCTTCTTCGGCGCGGACACCTACGGCGCGAAGCGCTGGATCAAGCTCTTCGGCTTCTCGCTGCAGCCCGGCGAGTTCGTCAAGATCATGATCGCGATCTTCTTCGCCGGGTACCTGGTCATCCACCGCGACTCGCTGGCCCTGACGGGCCGCAGGTTCCTGGGCGTGCGGCTGCCCCCGATGCGTCAGCTCGGCCCGATCGTCACGGTGTGGATCGTCTCGATGCTGGTCCTGGTCTTCGAACGCGACCTCGGCACGTCACTGATCTTCTTCGGTGTCTTCGTGGTGATGCTGTACGTCGCCACCGAACGCACCAGCTGGATCGTCTGCGGCCTGCTCATGGCATCGGCGGGCGCCTTCGTGGTCGGCTCGACGGAGCCGCACGTGAAGGCACGCGTGGCCGCCTGGCTCAACCCGCTGTCGTACTACTCGGAGACCCGCCCGGCCGGGATCACCTCCGACCAGTCGGCGCAGGCCCTGTTCAGCTTCGGCACGGGCGGCATCTCCGGCACCGGCCTCGGCATGGGCCACCCCGAGCTGATCGCCTTCGCCGGGCGCAGCGACTTCATCCTGACCACGGTGGGCGAGGAGCTGGGCCTGGCCGGGGTCATGGCCGTGCTGTTCCTCTACGCACTCCTCGTGCAGCGGGGGCTCCGGATGGCCCTCGGGGCCCGCGACCCGTTCGGCAAACTGCTCGCGGTGGGCCTGGCCTCGGCGCTCGCCCTGCAGGTCTTCGTGGTCGCGGGCGGCGTGACGGGCCTCATCCCCCTGACGGGCAAGGCCCTCCCCTTCCTGGCCAAGGGCGGCTCCTCCCTCCTGGCCAACTGGATCATGATCGCCCTGCTCCTCCGCATCAGCGACAGCGCGGAACGCCAACGCGAGGCGGACACCCACGGCCCGGTGGAAACGACGATCACCCCGGTGGTACCGGCGGCGGGGGTCGGGGCGGGTCCGGACGGGGGCTGAGCGGGGACGGGGCGGCCGGAGATGCCCCGCCCGGTCGGGCGCGAAAGGGCACGACCGAGAGACGGGCCCATGGGACCGGCCTCCCGGGCCGGTGGGCGCACCGAATCGCTACGCGCTCCTCGGGTCCCAGCGTCTCCAGCCCGTCCTGGGCCGGCCACCCACGACCTGTTGAAGCAGCTCAGTCACGCGAGCGACACCCGTCCGGGACTGCGTCTGCTGTCGGACGGGCGCTAGGCGGAGGCGACGACCTCGCCGGCTGTGACCTGCGGCGGGTTGGGCAGGAACTGTGCCAGGTTGTCGCGTACGAAGTGCGCTGCCCGCTCGATCGATTCGTCGGCGCCCGCACGATCCCGGAAGACGCTGGTGGACACCATCACCCCGCCTCCGGCATCCACCCAGAAGTACGCCACGAAGCCGGGCACCTGGCTCATGATCGGCACGAACCCCTCGTCGACGATGCGCCCGGCTTCCGCCGGGTCGGTCACGCCTTCGTACCGCCGGACTGCTGCGTACATGGTGGATCTCCTCAACGGTGCTTGGCGTCGTTGCGAAGAGTGGGTACCCGGACCGGCGCGTACATGACTCACGCGGCGCCCTGCAATCACCGGAAGGGACCTCGCCCGCTCGCGCGAACGGCGGCGTCCCTCAGGGTGCGGCCATGGATGCCGCCGTACTTCACCGCAGGACGTACGTGCACGACGAGTGCGTGCCGCCGAAACTTTCGGATCTTGTCGGCCGAGCCCGCGGCGTCCGGTGCCGTGCATCGCACGGCGGAGGGTCGCCCTTGTACTGGACGTACCGGGGCGCGCCCGACAACGCAGCGAGGTGCGGTGCCGGACGCCGCGGGCCCGGCAAGATGCGGAAGGGGCGACCTAGGCGTCGAAGTCGTACTCCAGCACGTAGGAGGCGGAGTCCAGCGTCATCTCGTTGACCTCGACGACCCGCCCACCCTCCGCGAATGCAGTGCGGACGA
>NZ_BMVL01000007.1:226809-511409 GCF_014650695.1 Streptomyces avidinii
GCGAAGCCCAGCTCGGCCAGCCGCGCGTACGTCCCGCCGGGGCCGGTGTCGACCTGCGTGACGGCCGAGTCCGCGACGACGTCGGACGGCAGGTACGACATGGCGAACAACACGGGTTTGCCATCGAGCACGAAGCGTCGGCTGCGCGCCCACACGCGAGCCCCCGCGGGAATGCCAAGGGCGTCGGAGAAGCGGCTGTCCGCCTCTTCTTCGCGAACGTCGATCTGATCGACGACCAGCTCCCTGTCCTCGGACTCATCGGACCAGGTCGACCGGCCAGCGCCCCACTGCTCGTGCGCCAGCCGCTGGATGCCGCGGCGGCGCAGGGGCTTGAACGCCCGCACGAACACACCGGCACCCTTCCGTGCCTCCGCGAGACCTTCGTTCTGCAAAACGCCGAGGGCTTGGCGCGCGGTCATCCGGGCGACCTCGTACGTGGCCATGAGGTCGTTCTCGCCGGGCAGCCGATCACCCGGGCCGTATTCGCCCGCTTGGATGGCCGTCCTCAGCGCATCAGCGATCCGCTGGTACTTCGGCTGACGGGTGCCGCCCTGGCTGCTCATGAAACCGATCACTCCCTCTCCTCTCTAGACAGCCTAGGGCCAGAGGTATGCCACCGCACGAACCTGCGTCAGGGACCCCTTTCGCTTACATCTCTAGAGATCACTTGACGGGGCGCACTCGCGTCAGCTGTAGTGGATACATCTCTAGAGAGGCTATTCAGAGTGGTCTCGCAAGTGAGGGTGATGGGTATGCCGCATGTGTCCGGCATTGATGCGGATGACGCCCTGTCGGCGAGGGTGGCGGGCATCGGTGAGCCCAGTTCGGATCTGTTGGATCGGGCGCTGGTTGGGTGGGAGCGTTTCGTCGCCACGCTGCGCGGGGTGACGGATGAGTGATCGGTACGAGTACCTGCCGCACCGACTCCTGCGCCGCCGTGTCAGGGACATCGCCTCCGGGGTCGAAGGCGAGTTGATGGCCGTGGTCAACGAGAACGTCTCGGGCGCAGGCGTGGAGCGCTGGATGGAGCTTGCTTATATCCGTGCCGCCTCCGGCCGTGAGTTCACTACCTCGGTCGCCAACGTGGAGCCTGCCTGATCAAGGGACGCCAGAACCCTGACGGGCGGACTCGGCTTCACGACGAAATGGCCGAGGACGGGCCCGTCAGCACCTTCTGCCTGCCTCGGACGGTCGTCGGGCGTAGGCATCGAGAAGCGCGTAGCGGTCGTGGGCGGTTTATGTCCGGCCCAGGACGGGCTGGAGACGCTGAGAGCTGAGGAGCGCGTAGCGATTGGACGCGCTCCCCCGACCCGGGAGGCCACTCGGGAGGGTCCCCGTCTCGGGAATGGGACCGCCCCTGACCCTGGTGCGCATCTCTGATGTCCCCGTCCGTGAAGGCTCGGTCCCGGCCCGTTCCTTTGGGGGTTTCCCGGCAGTCTTCGTATGTCCGGGGCGGGACGGTCGGTCAAGGGTGGAGCGCAGCGACATCGCGAAGCGACGCGACGAAGGAGCGCCCTTGAGGGACCGGCACGACACGGAGAGACGATGAGACTGACGGGAAACCCCCATACGCATCTCTGATGCCGACCGCTCGGCTCCCGCCCCCGGAGCCGTGCCCCTAGAGGTAGTCCTCCAGGCGGCCGATGCGGTAGCCCTGTTCCTGGATGCGCTGGAGCATGCGCGTCGTCATCTGGGTTTCCGTCGCGCCCTTGAGCTCACCGGGGCCGCGGAAGTGGGCGAGGATGATGTCGCCCGGCTTGAGGGCGGAGCCCTCGGCGTACTGGAAGTTGTTGATCTGCATCGAGACCCGCCACAGGACCAGGGACGAGACTCCGCACTCCGAGGCCGCCCGGAGGGTGTCGTCGTTGTAGTTGCCGAAGGGCGGGCGGAACAGCGGCGGGCGCTGGCCGAAGCGCTTCTCCAGGCGGTCCTGCTGGCCGCATATCTCCTTCTTCTGCCCTTCGAAGGACAGGGTGCGGAGGTTCGGGTGCGACAGCGTGTGGTTGTTTATCGTGCTCGACGAGCCATTGTCCCGGAGCTTCTCGAAGTGCCCGTAGTCCGACGAGGCGACGCTGTCCGTGAGGAACATGCTGATCGGCAGCTTGAGGTCGGCCGCCATCTTCAGGAACTCGGGGTCCTTCTCGGCGCCGTCGTCGAAGGTCAGGAAGACGACCTTGTCGTCCGCCGGTACGGGTATTCGGTCTATCACCGGGACCTTGCCCGCGCCCGGCTTCGGGATCTGCGGCTTCTGGGCCGGCTTGGGTGCGTACTGGAGGGGGGCCGTCAGGCCCCACTTCTTGTACGCCTCGTCGGATGCGCCCCCCGGCGCCGCCGATGCGCCGGAAGCGGCCGGAGACGGCGTGGCGCCACCGGCGTCCGGTGTCGCCTCCGCCGTCTTGCGGCCCAGTCGTTCGGTGGTGTCGACGTTGTCCCCGCACCCCGTCAGGGACAGCGCGAGCGCGCCGGCCGCCAGCGTTCCGACTACCAACCGGCGCGCACGCATCACAGATAGTCCTCCAGGCGAGCCACGGCATACCCCTTGTCCGTGACGGTCTTCATGACATGACGGATCATGTCAGGCATCGTGCCCTTCCAGTCTTCCTTACCCCGGAAGTGAGTGAGGATGATGTCACCGGGGTGCAGATCGCGGTCCCACTCCCGATAGTCCATCCGGTTGGTGAACGCCTCCGCGTTCCACAGCGGGACCGCCTTGATGCCGCAGGACTTCGCCGCGCGCAGGGTGTCCTGGTTGTAGTTGCCGTACGGCGGCCGGAAGAGGGTCGGCCGCTTGCCGAACTGCTTCTGGATGGTGTCCTGCTGTCCGCAGATCTCCTCGCGCTGCTGCTCGTACGACAGGCCCGGCATGTAGCGGTGGTTGAGCGTGTGGTTGTTCAGGGTGACGCCCGCGTCCTGCATCTTCTTGAAGTACGGGTAGTTGTCCCGTACGACGTAGTCGCTCAGGAAGGCCGTGTACGGGATCTTGAGCTCCTGCATCATCTTCAGGAACTCGGGGTCCTTCTCCGAGCCGTCGTCGATCGTCAGGAAGACGACCTTGTCCTCGGTCGGGACGGTGGTGAAGACGTTGGGGTACTCCTCCTGATCCTCCACCTCGAAGCCGTCGCGCGTGGTGATCTCGGGCTTCTCCTTCGGCGCCGGCGGAGCGGCGAGCGGGGTCTTGCGCAGGCCCCACTTCTTCGCCGCGACGACGCGCGCCTGCTGGGCCGCCTTGGCCTTCTCGGCGGCGCTGAGCGCGCCCGCGGCGCCCGCTTCCGCAGCCTTGGCGGCCTTCGCCTTCGCGGCCTTGTCCGGCCCGGAGTCCCCGGATCCGCAGGCCGTTCCGAGGGCGGCGACGAGCAGGGCTGCGACGGCCACCCCGAACCGGCCGCGCGGACCTGCCGCGTACCGGTGACCCTGTTGCGACTTATTTCCCTTTTGTCGTACTAGCTGCATAGCAGCGCATCCTGGCACCCGACACACGGGCTCCCCGGAAGACACCGCGAACGCGGTCGCACCTTCCTTCGACTGGCCCACACCCGTCCGCCGCGGGGCTCCCTCCCGGCCTCCCCCGCAGCCCTCCCGTGCCGTCCCCGGTCCGGCCCGTCGCCGACAATGGACCCGTGACCCCCGAAGACTTCGCCGCCCTCCTCACCCCCGAGGGCCGCGCCCTCCTCGACTCGCTCCGCGACTACGACCCCGCCCAGGAGCTGGCCGTCGCCACCCGGCTGCGCCGCGAACACCCCGCCGGGCTGGTCTCCGCCGCGCTCGGGCAGGCCCGGCTGCGGCAGCGCGCGGTGGCGAAGTTCGGCGCCGAGGACGCCTTCCGGATGTACTTCACGCCCGGCGGCGGCGAGATGGCCACCCGCGCGTCCGTGGCCTCGTATCGGGCCGAGCGGCTCGCGGCCCTCGGCGTACGCAGCCTCGCGGACCTGTGCTGCGGGATCGGCGGGGACGCCCTCGCGCTGGCCCGGCTCGGCATCCGGGTGCTCGCGGTGGACCACGACCCGCTCACCGTCGCCGTCGCGCGGGCCAACGCCGAGGTGCTGGGGCTGGCGGACCTGATCGAGGTCCGGGAGGCGGACGTGACGGAGGTGGACACTTCCGGCTACGACGCGGTCTTCATCGACCCGGCCCGGCGCGGGGGGCGCGGCCGGATCTTCGACCCCGAGTCGTACTCGCCGCCGCTGTCGTGGGCGGTCGAGACGGCCCGTGCGGCGAAGTACGCCGCCATCAAGATCGCCCCCGGGATCCCGCACGAGGCCGTGCCTCCGGAGGCCGAGGCCGAGTGGATCTCCGACCAGGGTGACGTCAAGGAGGCCGTGCTCTGGTTCGGGACCGCCCCGGGGACCGTGCGCGCCACCCTGCTCCCCGGGCCGCGCGGGCTGCACACCGCCGATCCGCTCCCCGATCCGGCGGCCGGGCCGGTCGGCCGCTGGCTCTACGAGCCCGACGGCGCCGTCATCCGCGCCCACCTCGTCGCCGAGGTCGCCGGGGAGCTGGACGGCCGGCTGATCGACCCGACCATCGCCTACATCACCGCCGACGAACTGCGCGCGACGCCGTACGCGACGCCGTACGAGATCACCGACGTGCTGCCCTTCGGCCTGAAGAAGCTGAAGGCGCTGCTGCGCGAGCGCGGGGTCGGGATCCTGACCGTGAAGAAGCGCGGCTCGGCGATCGAGCCCGAGGAGCTGCGCCGCAAGGTCAAGCCGCAGGGGCCGAACTCCGCGACCGTCTTCCTGACCCGGGTGGCGGGGGCTCCCTCGATGCTGATCGGCGCCCCGGCCGTACCCCCCTCCGTGCCGGCTGCCGTACCGCCTGCGGCGACGCCCGGCCGGTGAAGTGAGCGCGCCCGGCGGCTCCGGTCAGGCTCCGTCGACCTCCACCGACTCGAACCGCCAGCGGTGCACCGCCCGCGTGATCAGGTCGGCCGCGGGCTCGGGCAGTTCGGGGAGGTCCGCCGCCACGCCCTCGGCGGCCTCCCACCAGGTGATCACGAGGACCCGGTCCTGCGGGGCCCGGAAAACCTCGCGGCGCACCGGCTCCCGCGCCAGGATCTGGGCGCGGGCCCACTCCAGCAGTTCGTTGCCCCGGCCGTCGGCGGCCCGGGCCTCCCACATCAGCGCGACGGTGCTCACGAGTACAGGTTGTCCTTGCTCAGTTCGTGCACGTGGTCGTGGGCGTGGCCGTGGCCGTGCCCGTGCCCGTGCTCGTGTTCGTGCTCGTGGGACGTCCCCGGCACGTGCGGGTCCGTGACCGGGAGCGAGGAGTCCGCCGACAGGTCCCAGTCCGAGGCGGGCCTGTTCCGCTTGACCATCTCGGCGCCCAGCGCCGCCACCATCGCGCCGTTGTCCGTGCACAGCTTCGGCCGCGGTACGCGCAGCACGATCCCCGCGGCGTCGCACCGCTCCTGCGCCAGTGAGCGCAGCCGGGAGTTGGCCGCGACGCCGCCGCCGATCATCAGGTGGTCGACGCCCTCGTCCTTGCAGGCCCGGATCGCCTTGCGCGTCAGCACGTCCACCACGGCCTCCTGGAAGGACGCGGCCACATCGCGCACCGGAACGTCCTCGCCCGCCTTGCGCTTCGCCTCGATCCAGCGGGCGACGGCCGTCTTCAGCCCGGAGAAGGAGAAGTCGTACGCGGCGTCGCGCGGGCCCGTCAGCCCGCGCGGGAAGTTGATCGCCTTCGGGTCGCCCTCGCGCGCGAGCCGGTCGATGACCGGACCGCCGGGGAAGCCCAGCTGGAGCACGCGCGCGATCTTGTCGAAGGCCTCGCCCGCCGCGTCGTCGATGGTCGCGCCGAGCGGCCGTACGTCGGAGGTGATGTCCGGGGCCAGCAGCAGCGAGGAGTGCCCGCCGGACACCAGCAGGGCCATCGTCGGCTCCGGCAGCGGCCCGTGTTCCAGCTGGTCCACGCAGATGTGGGAGGCCAGGTGGTTCACCCCGTACAGCGGCTTGCCCAGCGCGTACGCGTAGGCCTTGGCCGCCGAGACGCCCACGAGCAGGGCGCCCGCGAGACCGGGACCCGCGGTGACGGCGATGCCGTCGAGGTCGCGGGCGCTGACCCCGGCTTCCTTGAGGGCGCGCTCGATGGTGGGGACCATCGCCTCCAGGTGGGCCCGCGAGGCCACCTCGGGCACGACGCCGCCGAAGCGCGCGTGCTCGTCGACGCTCGACGCGATCGCGTCCGCGAGCAGGGTGGTGCCGCGGACGACGCCGACGCCGGTCTCGTCGCAGGAGGTCTCGATGCCGAGGACGAGCGGTTCGTCAGCCATTGCTCTCACTGCTCTCAGTTCGTGCTTGTGCGGGGTCGGTCAGTCGCATGACGAGCGCGTCGACGTTGCCGGGTTGGTAGTAGCCGCGCCGGAAGCCGATGGGCTCGAAGCCGAAGCGCTCGTAGAGCTTCTGGGCGCGGGTGTTGTCCACCCGTACCTCCAGCAGCACCTCGGCACATTCGAACGCAGTGGCGGCGCGCAGCAGGTCGGTCAGGAGCCGGGCGCCGAGCCCGGTCCCCCACTGGTCGCGCGCGGCCGCGATGGTCTGTACGTCGGCCAGGTCGCCGGCGGCGGCCAGTCCGGCGTAGCCGACCAGGCGGCCCGTCCCGTCCTCGGCGACGATGTAGCGGCGCGTGGCCTGCGGGCCTCGGGCGTGGGCGAGTTCGGACCAGAACATCCCGGCGGACCAGGCGTCCTCGGGGAACAGCTCGTGCTCCAGTTCCAGCACGGGTCCGATGTCCCACCAGCGCATCTCACGCAGCGTGTGGGACGTCACTGCGGGGTGACCACCTTGTAGTTCTTCGGCACCTGCGCGTCGGGCCGGCGCAGGTAGAGCGGGGTCGGAGGCAGGAACTCCAGGCCGGCGGCCAGTCGTTCCGCGGCCAGTGAGGCCAGCGCGCCGGCCGACTGGTGCTCGGGGCCCCGGGCGTCCGGGAAGACCTCGGGGTAGAGGAGCGCGCCCTGGCCGACGGCGGGCAGGCCCGCGACCTGCTCGGCGATGTCGGCCGGCCGGTCCACGGCTGGCTCGCCGACGCGCGTGCGCGGGTCCTCGTACCGGGCCCAGTAGACCTCCTTGCGCCGTGCGTCGGTGGCGACGACGAAGGGGCCTTCGACCCCGGCGGCCCCTGCGGCGTGGGCGAGGCCGTCGAGGGTGCACAGGCCGTGCACGGGCACGCCGAGGACGGCGGCGAAGGTGGAGGCGGTGACGAGGCCGACGCGCAGCCCGGTGTAGGGGCCGGGCCCGACGCCGACGACGACGCCGGTGACGGCTTCGAGCGTGACCCCGGCCTCGGCGAGGACCTTGTCCACGGAGGGCAGCAGGAGCTCCCCGTGGCGGCGGGCGTCGACCTGGTTCGACTCGGCGACGACGGACTCACCGTCGTGCAGGGCGACGGTGACGGCGGGCGTGGCGGTATCTACGGCGAGCAAGAGCACGCGAACAGCCTACGACTCCGGCGGCCGCGCCCCTTGCGGCCGGTCTGGGAGCAGGGTGGCTGCTACCTTTCGACCGGGGTATCGAACGTGGTACCAGTCCGGCGCGGAGAGGTGGAGCAAGGTGGCACGCAGCAGCTCGGGAATCGTGGCCGGGCTCACCGCCGCGGCGGTGGCCGTCGTCGGCTTCCTCGGTTACCAGGCCTCCGCCACGGCGCCCGCGCATCCTCCGAAGGCGGCCGCGCAGGAGCCGGCCCCCGCCGCGAGCCAGGCCGCCAAGCAGGACCCGGCGAAGCCGGTGCCCGTGCCGGAGGGTTCCGGCACCGGGGTGCGGGTCGTGTACTCGGTGGGCCAGAAGCGGGTGTGGCTGGTGGGCGACCCCACGCAGGAGCCGAAGTCGTTCGCGGTGATGCCGAGCACGGTCCACCCCAAGGCGGGCACCTACACGGTCGGTTCGCGTTCGGGGTCCGTGACCGGCTCGGACGGGGTGCCGATCGAGCACGTCGTCCGGTTCGCCACGGCGGAGGGCGTGGCGGTCGGTTTCAGTGCGCGTACGGACGGCGCGACGCCGGAGCCCGACCCGAACAAGAAGACCGGCGGCATCCGGATGACCCGTGCCGACGGCGATGTGATGTGGGCCTTCGCCACGATCGCGTCGAAGGTCGTCGTCGTTCCCTGACGGACCCGGCCGCCCTTCACCCGACCGGGTGAAGGCGACAGGACGCCCAGGACAGCCCTAGGCCGCTTCGGACTCCGGAGCGGCCTCTTCGTGTGCGGGGTCGGCCGGCCCGCCCGTGCCGGTGGCGTACTCCCGCGCGGGGGGCGTGGAGACGGCGTTGGCGGCCACGCCGGCAGCGAGGAGCGTCCACATGGAGACGGTGGACGGGCGGGGTTCGCGATGTGCTCCTGCTGGTGCCGACATGGCTGCCTCCTGGACCCGGGACACCGTACTTAGGCATACCTAAGAACCGCTCGGTACCATGTCACCACGAGCGCTGCCGACAGCGCAATATCTTGCCGACGGGTTGTCGGTACGTTTACTCCGAGAGGGCGCCCGCCAGCGCGTCCAGCCCGGCTCCGGAACCCCAGCGCGCGCCGATCCCGCGCACCGAGACCTCGCGCACGTCGTCCAGAACCTCCTCGTGGCCGACCGCCCGGGCGATCACCACGTGCAGCCGATCGTCGGAGAGCTCCTCCACCTTGCCGTCTCCCCATTCCACGACGACCACGGACTCGGGGAGCGAGACGTCGAGGTCGAGGTCCTCCATCTCCTCCAGCCCGCCGCCCAGCCGGTACGCGTCCACGTGCACCAGCGCCGGTCCACCGGTCAGCGAGGGGTGCACGCGGGCGATGACGAAGGTCGGCGAGGTCACGGCCCCGCGCACGCCCAGGCCCTCGCCGAGACCGCGGGTGAGCGTGGTCTTGCCCGCGCCCAGCTCGCCGGTCAGCAGGACGAGGTCGCCCGGGCGCAGCAGGGCGGCGATCCTGCGGCCCAGCTCCTGCATCGTGTCCGGGGAATCGACGGTGATCCGGGTCTCCGAGCCGGCCGCGGCCTCAGGTGCCGGCGCCTGGCTGCGCTGTGCTTCCAGCGGTACTTCTTCCATGCGCGCCAACGTTAGTCGCTGCGGGGACCGTCGCCGTCCCGGTGCGCTCCAGCAGCTCGGTGAGCAGGCGTGTCACGGTTTCCGGGCGTTCCAGCATCATCAGGTGCCCGGTGGACTCCAGGACCACGAGGTCGGCGGCGGGCAGCGCCTCCTTGATGGCGACGCTGTGCGCGGGCGGGGTGATCATGTCGTTGTCCCCGGCGATGACGGTGACCGGCAGGTCCGCGAACAGCTGGAGCGCGGCGGTCTTGTCGTGGGTCTGGAAGGCGGGGTAGAACTCGGCGACCACGTCGATGGGCGTGGCCTCGATCAGCCGCTCCGCGAACCGCGCGACGCCCGGATCCACGTCCCGGGAGCCGAACGAGTACATCTTGATCATGCCGGCGAAGAGGTCCGCGGTGGCCCGGCGGCCCTTTTCCACCAGCTCCACCTGCGAGCCGAGCGCCCTGAGCACGCCCGGCAGGATCCGGCGCACCGCGCCCATGCCGACCGCGGGGAGCCCGTACGTCACCTCGTCGAGGCGGCCGCTGGAGGTTCCGATGAGGGCCACGCCGACGACGCGGTCGCGGACGAGCTCGGGGTACTGCTCGGCGAATCCCATGATGGTCATTCCGCCCATCGAGTGACCCACCAGGATCAGCGGCCCCTCGGGGGCGGCGGCGTCGATGACGGCCTTCAGGTCCCGGCCGAGCCGGTCGATGCCCAGCGGCTCGCCGTCCGCCTGGGCGAGGCCGCGGGCGCTGCGGCCGTGGCTGCGCTGGTCCCAGTAGACCGCGCGGACCACACCGCGCAGGGCGGCGCGCTGGAAGTGCCAGGAGTCCTGGGCGAGGCAGTAGCCGTGGCAGAAGACGACAGTGGCGGGGGGCTCGGGCTTGCGCCGCAGCCGCCGCCGCTTGCCGTCGTCGGGGAGCTCGTCGACCTCGTAGTAGAGCTCGGTGGCGTCCTCGGCCCGGCAGATTCCCTGGGTGCCGCGCAGGGACCCGTAGTCCCCGGCCGCGTCCAGTGCGAGGCGTGCCTTCATCCGCATGCCGCGCCCCACGGTGATCCGTTCGACCGCGACACCGGCCGCCGCGCCCGCGGCTATCACGCCGATGGCGGCGCCGGCCCAGCCGGCCTTGCGCCAGTTCTCGCTCACGCCGCCGCCCTCACTACGATCGGCCGCCCAGGTACACCCGGGGCACACGTCCACCGATACGGGTGACGATCTCGTACCCGATCGTGTGCGCCGCCCGGGCCCAGTCCTCGGCGGTGGGTTCACCGCGCTCCGCGTCCCCGAAGATGACGGCCTCGTCACCTGCGCGGGCGTGGTCTCCGTCCAAGTCGACCACGAACTGGTCCATCGCGACGCGCCCGGCCACGTGGCGGACCTTGCCCGCGACGAGCACCGGGCCGAGGCCGGAGGCCTGCCGCGGGATGCCGTCGGCGTAGCCCGCCGGGATCAGCGCGAGGTTCGTCTCGGCATCGGTGACGTAGTGGTGGCCGTAGCTCACGCCGTGCCCGGCGGGGACCGTCTTGACCAGCGCGACCGAGGCCTTGAGGGTCATCGCGGGCCGCAGGCCCAGCTGGGCGGGGGTGCCGAGCTCGGGCGCCGGCGAGACGCCGTAGACGGCCAGCCCGCAGCGCACCAGGTCGAAGTGGGACTCGGGCAGGGTGAGGGTGGCCGGCGAGTTGGCGATGTGCCGGACCTCGGGCTCGACACCCTCCTTCTCGGCGTACGCCAGCATGTCGCGGAAGGCGGTCAGCTGGAGCTGGATGGAGGGGTGTCCGGGCTCGTCGGCGCAGGCGAAGTGCGACCAGAGGCCGGTGACCTTGACGGTGCCCTCGGCCTGGGCGGCGACGGCCGCACCGACCAGGGCCTCCCAGTCGGCGGGCTGGCAGCCGTTGCGGCCGAGGCCGGTGTCGGCCTTGAGCTGGATGCGTGCGGTGCGGCCGGCCGCGCGGGCGGCCTCGCGGACCTCGTCGAGGGCCCACATGCCGCTGACGGAGACGTCCAGGTCGGCCTCGACGGCCTCCCGCCACGGCCCGCCCGGGGTCCAGAGCCAGCACATGACGCGGCCCTCGATGCCGGCGGCGCGCAGGGCCAGGGCCTCGTCCGGGGTGGCCGTCCCGAGCCAGGTGGCACCGGCCTCCTGGGCGGCTCTGGCGCACTCCAGGGCCCCGTGCCCGTAGGCATTCGCCTTGACCACGGCCATGAACTCGGCCCGGGGCGCCCGCTCGCGCAGTGCGCGCACGTTCTCCCGTACGGCGTCAAGATCGATCTCGGCGTACACGCGCGTCGCTGTCTCGTTCATCGCCCCCAGTCTCTCAGAACCCCCGCCCGGCCCTGCGGGGGCTGGCCCAACTGGCCACCGGGCCTCCGCTTCGGTCTGCGGGCGCGCAGCGGCATCAGGGGTGGCGGGTGTCGCGCCAGGCCGCCGGGAGGGCTTCGGCCACCTGGTGGGCCAGGAGGGGGCCCCCGACCCGGCGGGCCGCCAGGCCGTGGAGGTACGCGCCCACCGCGCCCGCGTCCGCGCCGGACAGGCCGCCCGCCAGCAGGGACCCGCCCAGCCCGGACAGCACGTCTCCGCTGCCCGCGGTGGCCAGCCACGGGGTGCCCGTCGGGTTCACCCGGACGGCTTCCCCGCCGGAGGCGACCAGCGTCGTCGAGCCCTTCAGCAGCACCGACGCCCCGTACCGCTGCGCCAGCACCCGGACCGCGTCCAGCCGGCCCGCCTCCACCGACTCCCGCGACACCCCGAGCAGCGCCGCCGCCTCCCCCGCGTGCGGGGTCAGCAGGGTGGGGGCCGTCCGGGCCCGCAGCGCCGTCTCGTCCAGCCCGCGCAGCCCGTCGGCGTCGACCAGCACCGCCGCGTCCCCCGCCAACAGTTCCGCCACCTCCCCGGCGCGCCCCGCGCCCAGCCCCGGGCCGACCACCCAGGCCTGCACCCGGCCGGGCCCGATGAGCGTCTCGGGGTAGCGGGCGAGCACCGCGTCGGCCGCCGGCCCCACGTACCGCACCGCGCCCGCGCCGCCGCGCAGCGCTCCCGCCACGGCCAGCACCGCCGCACCGGGGTACTGCGCGGACCCGGCGACGATCCCGACCACACCCCGCCGGTACTTGTCGCTCGACGCCGTCGGCTCCGGCAGCAGCCCCGCCACATCCGCGTGCTGCAGGGCCTCCACCTCCGGGGACGGCAGCTCCAGCCCAATGTCCACGAGGTGCACCGCGCCCGCCCGGGACGCCCCGGGGTCGATCAGCAGGCCGGGCTTGTACGCCCCGAAGGTCACCGTCACATCGGCCGTCACGGCCGAGCCCGCCACTTCCCCGGTGTCCGCGTCCACGCCGCTCGGCAGGTCCACCGCGACCACGGGGACCCCCGACGGGATCCGCTCCACCAGGGCCGCGGCCGCCGGGCGCAGTCCGCCCCTCCCGCCGATCCCGAGCAGCCCGTCCAGTACGAGGTCCGCCTGCTGCGGGACGGACGGCGCGAGGTGTCCCCCGGCGGCCCGCAGCGCCGCCAGGGCCCCCGGGTGGATCCGCTCGGGGTCCATCGGCACCGCCGTCACGCCGGCGCCGCGCCGGGCCAGCCGGGCGCCCGCGTAGAGCGCGTCACCGCCGTTGTCCCCGGGGCCGACGAGCAGCACGACCCGCGCCCCGTACACGCCGCCCCGGGTGCGCCGCAGCAGCCCCGCGCAGGCAGCGGCCAGTCCGGCCGCCGCCCGTTGCATCAGGGCGCCCTCGGGCAGCCGGGCCATCAGCTCCCGCTCGGCGCCCCGTACGGTCTCCACGCTGTAAGCGGTTCGCATGGACTGTCCCCTAACCTTCTGCGATCACCACGGCGGAGGCCACACCGGCGTCGTGACTGAGCGAGATGTGCCAGGACTTGACGCCCAGGGCCAGGGCCCGCGCCCGGACCGTGCCGGACACGCGCAGCCGGGGCTGGCCGGTGTCCTCGACGTACACCTCGGCGTCGGTCCACAGCAGACCGCCGGGCGCACCGAGGGCTTTGGCCAGGGCTTCCTTGGCAGCGAACCGGGCGGCGAGCGAGGCGGTCCCGCGCCGCTCGCCGCTCGGCAGCGTCAACTCCGCGTCGACGAAGAGCCGCCCGGCCAGGTTCGGTGTGCGCTCCAGCGCCGCACCGAACCGCTCGATCTCCGCGACGTCGATCCCCACACCGATAATCACCCAGGCCGTCCCACTGCTCCGCTACTCCACGGTCACCGACTTGGCGAGATTACGCGGCTGGTCCACCTCGTTGCCGCGCGCCGTCGCCAGCTCGCACGCGAACACCTGCAGCGGGACGGTCGCCACGAGCGGCTGGAGCAGCGTCGGCGTCGCCGGGATCCGGATCAGGTGGTCGGCGTACGGGACGACCGCTTCGTCGCCCTCCTCCGCGATCACGATGGTCCGCGCCCCGCGGGCCCTGATCTCCTGGATGTTCGACACGATCTTGTCGTGGAGCACCGACCGGCCGCGCGGCGACGGGACGACGACCACCACCGGCAGGTCCTTCTCGATGAGCGCGATCGGCCCGTGCTTGAGCTCGCCCGCCGCGAAGCCCTCGGCGTGCATGTACGCCAGCTCCTTGAGCTTGAGCGCGCCCTCCAGCGCCACCGGATAGCCCACGTGGCGCCCGAGGAACAGCACGGTGTCCTTGTCCGCGAGGGAGCGCGCGAGCTGCCGTACCGGCTCCATGGTCTCCAGTACGGTGTCGACCGCCGCGGCGATGTCCGACAGCTCGCGGATCACGGCCTCGATCTCGTCGCCCCACTTGGTGCCCCGTACCTGGCCGAGGTACAGCGCGACCAGGTAGCAGGCCACCAGCTGGGTCAGGAAGGCCTTGGTCGAGGCGACGGCCACCTCGGGGCCGGCGTGCGTGTAGAGCACGGCGTCCGATTCGCGCGGGATCGTCGATCCGTTCGTGTTGCAGATGGCCAGCACCTTGGCGCCCTGTTCACGCGCGTGCCGCAGTGCCATCAGGGTGTCCATGGTCTCGCCGGACTGCGAGATCGCGACCACCAGCGTGCGCTGGTCCAGGATCGGGTCGCGGTAGCGGAACTCGCTCGCCAGCTCGGTCTCGCACGGGATGCGGGTCCAGTGCTCGATGGCCAGCTTCGCGATCATGCCCGCGTGGTAGGCCGTACCGCACGCCACGATGACGACCTTGTCGACCTCGCGGAGCACCGAGACGGGGATGCGCACCTCGTCCAGGGTCAGGGAGCCGCTCGCGTCGATCCTGCCCAGGAGGGTGTCGGCGACGGCCTTCGGCTGCTCGGCGATCTCCTTGAGCATGAAGTAGTCGTAGCCCCCCTTCTCGGCCGCCGAGGCGTCCCAGTCCACGTGGTACGCCCGCACGGTCGCGGCCGTACCGTCGAAGTTGGTGACCGTGACCCCCTCGCGGCGCAGCTCGACGACCTGGTCCTGGCCCAGCTCGATCGCCGAGCGGGTGTGGGCGATGAAGGCGGCCACGTCCGAGGCGAGGAAGTTCTCCCCCTCTCCGACGCCCACCACCAGGGGCGAGTTCCGGCGCGCGCCGACCACCACGTCCGGCTCGTCGGCGTGCACCGCGACCAGCGTGAACGCACCGTCCAGGCGCCGGCACACCTGACGCATCGCCTCCGCGAGGTCGGCGGTGGCCGAGAACTGCTCCGCCAGCAGGTGCGCCACGACCTCGGTGTCCGTCTCGGACTCCAGCCGGTGGCCGCGCTCGGCCAGTTCGGCCCGCAGCGCGGCGAAGTTCTCGATGATGCCGTTGTGCACGACGGCCACGCGCCCCGAGTTGTCGAGGTGCGGGTGGGCGTTGGCGTCGGTGGGCCCGCCGTGGGTCGCCCACCGGGTGTGCCCCAGTCCCGTGGAGCCGGCCGGCAGCGGGTGCCCGACCAGCTCCTTCTCCAGATTGACGAGCTTCCCGGCCTTCTTGGCGGCCGCCAGGCTGCCGTCCGCGAGCACGGCGACCCCGGCCGAGTCGTAGCCGCGGTACTCCAGCCGCTTGAGTCCGGCAATGACCACATCGAGCGCCGACTGCGCTCCCACGTAACCCACAATTCCGCACATACGGCGCAGCGTACGCCGTGGTCCGCCGTCTGCCCCGTAGCCGAACAAGACGAAAAACCCGCCCCGGCGAATGCGCCGGAGCGGGTTGACGTCTCTGCGGGCCGGGGTCAGCCGAGCTTCTTCACCTGGGCGTCGACGACGGCCTTCGGCTGCTCCGCGACGCCGGTGAGGCTCAGGGCCGAGAAGGTCGCCAGGGTGTTGCCCTTGCGCACGACGACGAGCTCCATGGTGATCGTCTCGCCGTCCGCGTCACCCGTCACGGTGTACGCGAGGGCCTCGTCGCCGGCGGTGACGGCAGCACCCGGAGCCACCTTCGTGATCTTGAGCGAGTCGCCCGCCTGGCTGCCGGTGTAGCCGCCGGCGCAGGCCGTGCCCGCAGTCTTGACGGAGGCGAAGGCCTCCGCGGCGCCCTTGCCCTCGTACGAGGCGAGGTAGACCGAGGTGGTGGTGCCGCCCAGGGCGTCCAGACCGGCCTTGAGCTTCTCCTCGGGGCTGGCGTCGGCGGCGGGCTCCTTGCCCTTGGCGACGGCCCTGGTGCCGGCCGTGCCCGCAGCGGTGCCCACCGGGTTCATGGACTGCGCCGACACCAGCGGCTGGCACTCCGGCTTGTCGCTCTTGGCGCCGGCCGCGGCGGCGGTCTCGGCGTCGGTGGGCGCCTTGACCACGTGGGTCGGCAGGTCGGCCTGGACCACGATCACACCGGCCAGCTCGGCGCTCGTCTTCGCCTTGGCGGCCGGGGCGGCCGACGTCGCGGCGGCCTCCGACGGCTTGGCGTCCGCCTTGGTGTCGGCCTTGTCGGAGCCGCAGGCGGTGGCCAGCAGGGCCAGGGAGACCGCGGAGGCGGCCAGGACGGTACGACGGACAAGAGCGTTGCGCACGAGAAACTCCCCCAGGGAAAAGACAGATGCAGGCAGCCCGAACCGCGCCCCTCGGAGCGGGGCGTGGAGATGACTGCGGTGATCAACAATGTACGGGGCGATGGATCACCCGGGCGCCACGGACGGCGATCGCGGCCAATCGTGACCCGGGTGAGACACCAAGAATTTCCAATCGAAACCACCGGCCGTGCAACCCTCCCGGTTCCGGCCGGGCCCCGACCGGTATCCGCCCCTGCCGTTGCACACGTGACCGACCACACCACCCACAACCGCCCCGGAGCCCCGACAATGGCGTTGTGATCACTTCGCCGCCACGAAGCAACACGCCGGACGACGCAACGGAGCGCACTGGTCGGGACGGGCACCCCACGCGCCCCGCACACCGCCGCGGCCCCGACGCCTCGCCGTACGTCGACCTCACCCGCGCCGAATGGAGCGCCCTGCGGGAGCGGACCCCGCTGCCGCTGACCGCCGACGAGGTGGAGCAGCTGCGCGGCCTCGGCGACGTCATCGACCTCGACGAGGTCCGCGACGTCTACCTGCCGCTCTCCCGGCTCCTGAACCTCTACGTGGGCGCCACCAGCAACCTGCGCGGCACCCTCAACACCTTCCTCGGCGACGCGGGCAACGGGCACGGCGCCCAGCAGGGCACCCCCTTCGTCATAGGCGTCGCCGGTTCGGTCGCCGTGGGCAAGTCCACCGTGGCCCGCCTGCTCCAGGCCCTGCTCGCCCGCTGGCCCGAGCACCCACGCGTGGAGCTGGTGACCACCGACGGGTTCCTCTACCCGATGAAGGAGCTCCAGCGGCGCGGGCTCACCTCCCGCAAGGGCTTTCCGGAGTCCTACGACCGGCGGGCGCTCACCCGCTTCGTCGCCGACATCAAGGCCGGCAAGGACGAGGTGCGGGCCCCGGTCTACTCGCACCTGATCTACGACATCGTGCCCGGCGAGGAGCTCGTCGTCCGCCGCCCGGACATCCTCATCGTCGAGGGCCTCAACGTGCTCCAGCCGGCCCTCCCCGGCACCGACGGCCGCACCCGCGTCGCCCTCGCCGACTACTTCGACTTCAGCGTGTACGTGGACGCGCGCCCCGAGGACATCGAGCGCTGGTACCTGGGCCGCTTCCGGAAGCTGCGCGCGACCGCCTTCCAGAACCCCTTCTCCTACTTCCGCAAGTACACCCAGGTCTCCGAGGAGGAGGCGATGGAGTACGCGCAGACGATGTGGCGGACGATCAACCGGCCCAACCTGCTGGAGAACGTGGCGCCCACCCGCGGCCGGGCCACCCTCGTCGTCCGCAAGGGCCCGGACCACAAAGTCCAGAAGCTGAGTCTCCGCAAGCTCTAGGAGCCGTCCGGCCACCGGTCGCTAGGGTGCGGGCATGCTGCATCTGCGGATGATCACCCCGCATCACCTCACCGAGCAGGTCGTGACGCTGATCGACCGGACGGTCGGGACCACCCACGTGGTGGTGCTGAAGGATGCCGCCCGCGACCCCGAGGGCGATCTCGTCCTGTGCGACGTCGCCCGCGAGGCCGCGGACGAACTGCTGCAGGCGATGCGCGGGCTCGGTATCGACGAGACCGGTTCCATCGCCGTGGAGAACATCGACCTGTCGATCTCCCGGCGCGCCGAGGACGCCGAGGAGGAGGCTCCGGGCGAGGCCGCCGACGCGGTGGTCTGGGAACAGCTCGCCGAGTCGACGCACGAGGAGTCCACCCTCACCATCACCTACGCCGCCTTCATGATCATCGCGACGATGATCGCGGCCTGCGGCGTGGTCCTGGACAACGCGGTCCTGATCGTGGGCGCCATGGCTGTCGGCCCGGAATTCGGCCCGCTCGCCGGCATCTGCACCGGCCTGGTGCAGCGCCGGCGCAGGCTCGCCGGGCGCTCGCTCGTCGCGCTCGTGGTCGGCTTCGCAGCGGCGATCGTGGCGACGACGCTCTTCAGTCTGGTGATGGACGGGCTCGGCCTGTTCCACGAGGACATGCTGGAGAACCCCCGGCCGAACACCAGCTTCATCTGGCAGCCCGACCCGTTCTCCTTCGTCGTGGCGATGCTCGCCGGGGTGGCCGGCATGCTGTCGCTGACCTCGGCGAAGGCCGGCGCCCTGGTGGGCGTGGCGATCTCCGTGACCACCGTCCCGGCGGGCGCCAATGCCGCGGTGGCCCTCAGCTACGGCGACTTCTCCCAGATGTGGGGCTCGGCCGTCCAGCTGGCGCTGAACCTGGGCGGCATCATCCTCGCCGGGACGCTCACCCTCATCTGCTGGAAACTACTGTGGCGCACCCAGGAGAGCCGGATGATCCGGAAACCGGGTGCGCCACGCAGGCCGGGCAGCGGCCTCTAGAAGACCTGGGACGGCCTGGGCCGTCTCTTTCGGATCTGGTCGGCCGAGCCCGCGGCGTCCGCCTAGCCCAGAGCGGACTTCACTACGTCCGCGAGCCGGCCGGCGACCGAGCGGGCCTGCTCGATGTCCGCGGCCTCGACCATCACCCGTACGAGCGGCTCCGTACCGGACGGACGCAGCAGCACCCGCCCGGTGGTGCCCAGCTCGCGCTCGGCGTCGGCCACCGCCGCGGCGAGCTCGGCGGAGGTGGTCACGCGGGACTTGTCCACGTCGGGAACGTTGATCAGGACCTGCGGCAGTCGCTGCATGACGCCCGCCAGCTCGGCGAGGGACTTGCCGGTGGCCGCGACGCGGGCCGCCAGCAGCAGGCCGGTCAGCGTGCCGTCGCCCGTCGTCGCGTGATCGAGGATGATCACGTGGCCGGACTGCTCGCCGCCGAGCGCGTAGCCGTGCTCCTTCATCGACTCCAGCACGTAGCGGTCGCCGACCCCGGTCTGCACGACCTGGATGCCCTCGGACTCCATGGCCAGCTTGAAGCCCAGGTTGGACATCACGGTGCCGACCACGGTGTTCTCGCGCAGCTGGCCGGCCTCGCGCATGGCCAGTGTCAGCACCGCGAGGATCTGGTCGCCGTCGACCTCCGCGCCGGAGCCGTCCACGGCCAGGCAGCGGTCCGCGTCGCCGTCGTGCGCGATGCCGAAGTCGGCGCCGTGCTCGACCACGGCGGCCTTGAGCAGGCCGAGGTGGGTGGAGCCGCACCCGTCGTTGATGTTGAGGCCGTCGGGCTCGGCGCCGATCGTGATGATCTCCGCGCCGGCCCGGGTGAAGGCCTCGGGCGAGACGTACGCGGCCGCGCCGTGCGCCTCGTCCAGGACGACCTTCAGGCCTTCGAGGCGGTTGGGGAGGACCCCGATGAGGTGGGCGACGTACTTGTCGAAGCCCTCGGTGTAGTCGGAGACGCGGCCGACGCCGGATCCGGTGGGCCGGTCCCACGGGGCGCCGGTGCGGTGCTGCTCGTAGGTCGACTCGATGCGGTCCTCCAGCTCGTCGGCGAGCTTGTGGCCGCCGCGCGCGAAGAACTTGATGCCGTTGTCGGGCATGGCGTTGTGGCTGGCGGAGAGCATCACGCCGAGGTCGGCGCCCAGCGCACCGGTGAGATACGCCACCGCCGGGGTGGGCAGCACACCGACGCGCAGGACGTCCACGCCCGCGCTCGCGAGGCCCGCCACGACCGCGGCCTCCAGGAATTCGCCGGAGGCACGGGGGTCCCGGCCGACCACGGCCGTCGCCCGGTGGCCCTCGAAGGTGCCCGCCTCGGCAAGTACGTGGGCTGCCGCCACGGAGAGGCCGAGCGCGAGCTCCGCCGTCAGATCCGCGTTGGCAACGCCGCGTACACCGTCCGTCCCGAAGAGTCGTCCCACTGTTGTCCTCCCGAGTTTCCGCTTCGCGTATGACCGCTTGTGACAGGTATTTGCCGCTTGTGGCGGTAAACGAACCGCCCCGACAGCACAGAGAGTGCTGCCGGGGCGGTTTCGTTGCAGAACAGCAGGCGCAGATTAACGCTTGCTGTACTGCGGAGCCTTACGGGCCTTCTTGAGACCGGCCTTCTTGCGCTCGACCGCACGGTCGTCGCGGGAAAGGAAGCCGGCCTTCTTCAGCGCCGGGCGGTTGTTGTCCACGTCCGCCTCGTTCAGCGCACGGGCCACGCCGAGGCGCAGGGCGCCGGCCTGGCCGGACACGCCGCCACCCGAGATGCGGGCGATGACGTCGTAGCGGCCGTCGAGCTCGAGGAGCTTGAAGGGCTCGTTGACTTCCTGCTGGTGCACCTTGTTGGGGAAGTAGTCCTCAAGGGTGCGACCGTTGATCTTCCACTTGCCGGTGCCCGGAACGATCCGGACGCGGGCGATGGCGTTCTTGCGACGGCCCAGGCCGGCGGCCGGCTGGGGGTCGCCGAAGCGACCGGCAAGGGACTCGGAGGTGTAGTCGCCCTCGACGGCAACCTCAGACTCGCTGGTGTACTCCTCGACGTTGCCCTCGAACTCTTCGACGGTCGTCTCGGCGGTGGTCTCGGCCACGATGCTCCTCAGAATTTTCTACGTCTTAGGGGGTGGCCGGAACTACTGCGCGACCTGGGTGATCTCGAACGGCACCGGCTGCTGGGCAGCGTGGGGGTGCTGGTCGCCCGAGTAGACCTTCAGCTTCGAGAGCATCTGACGGCCCAGGGTGTTCTTGGGGAGCATGCCCTTGATGGCCTTCTCGACGGCCTTCTCCGGGTTGTTCGCCAGGAGGTCGTCGTAGCGCACCGAGCGGAGACCACCCGGGTAGCCGGAGTGGCGGTACGCCATCTTCTGCGACGCCTTGTTGCCGGACAGGTGAACCTTGTCGGCGTTGACGATGATGACGAAGTCGCCCATGTCCATGTGGGGGGCGTAAGTCGGCTTGTGCTTACCCCGCAGGAGGGCAGCGGCCTGGGTCGCCAGACGGCCGAGGACAACGTCCTGGGCGTCGATGACGAGCCACTGGCGCGAGATGTCGCCGGGCTTGGGGCTGAACGTACGCACGCGTATGCCTTCGCTTCTTCAGTGGTGGTATCCCAAGGGCGCAAGCCCCACGGGAAGGTCCTGACAGGGTCACCACGGACGATCACGACAGCCCTCATTCGCAACGGGGACGCAACCCGTGCGAACTGCTGGTCATCGGTCCGGTGGACCGGCGCAAGGCCTTTCACGTGAGAATGAGAAAGCCAATACGCATAACAAACCAGCAGGATACCCAAGCAGACCCGTACGGGTCAAAACGCGGTCCGCGCTGCCGATTCTGCTGGCGTCGCGGCGCACTCCGGTTCGGTCCTGGGTGGGGACCCCGCAGTTGTTACGGGCCCAAGAGTAACCCGCCGGGAGCGCAGCGCACGACGCGCCAGCACAATCGCGAGCCCGCACAGGGTGGCGCAGTCCTTGAAGGCGCGCCGTTTGTGGGCCAGCTCCGACGGCCACGGGATCAGCACCACCTGGGGCGTCAGGGCCAGCCAGAACCAGGGCGAGCGGGGCATCGAGCCGGGCCGCACCCCCGAGGCCAGCAGCAGCGGCAGCACCACCAGGAGGTAGTGGTCGAAGGAGGGACGGGAGACCAGGAATGCGGCGAGCATCACCATGCAGGCCGTCTCCACCAGCCGCAGCTGCCCCTGGTCACCCCCCTCGCCTTCGGCGGAATCCGGCCGCCGCCAGCGCCGCCACGCGCCCCACAGCCCGGCACCGGCACCCGCGAAGGCCACCGCCACCGCCACCGACTCCGGGACCCCCAGCCGCGGCAGCACGGCGATCGGCGAGGCGTCCCACGGCAGGGCGTAGGAGTCCTGCCCCTGCAGCAGGAACGGCAGCGTCTTGGTGAAGAACAGCGACGGGCTCGGCATCATCAGCGCCCCGGCGAGGGAGACCCCCACCGGTACCAGCACGGCCACGGCCAGCCCCCGCCACTGCCGGGCCAGCAGGAACAGCAGCCCGATCGGCACCAGCATCGGCTTGCAGGCGATCGCCAGCCCGATCACCAGCCCGGCCGCACCCCACGAACGCCGGTGCGCGAGCAACAGGGCCACCGGCAGCGCGGCCGCCGAGATCGCCGTCCAGTTGCCGATCAGCACGAGGTTCACGTACGGCTTGTAGACGAGGGCGAAGACCGCCAGCCCGCAGACCGCGAACCGCGAGCGCAGTGGCACCGAGAACAGCCGCAGCGCGGCCAGCCAGCCGATGCCCAGCAGCCCCGACATCCCGACCGGCAGCACCCACCGCAGCACCGTCTGCGGCAGCAGCGCCTCCGGAACCGCCATGATCACGGCACTGGGCAGGTAGAGGAACCGCTTGTCCTCGTACGGGGACCCGCCGGCCAGCAGCGTCTCTGCGGCCTTGACCACGAAGGCGTTGTCCGAGCCCCAGTTCTCCCGCAGGCTCGTGGAGACCGCGATCCCGAGGAGCACCGCGAGCGAGGCGAACTGCCAGAACCGGGAGGCCGGCCGCATCAGCCAGTCGACCAGCCGGTTCCCGGACGTCTGGTTCTCCCACTTCATCAGCCAGATGCTCGGCCGCAGCCCCACGACGCCTGCCCCTCACTCCACAGAGGGGGTGACGGTCTCCCCCTAGCGCTTGCGTTCGACTCTACGTTCGTCCCAGACGGGTTCCTGAGTCTCCCGCACAACACCGTCCGAACCGAAGACCAGGTAACGGTCAAATGTGCGCGAGAACCAGCGGTCGTGCGTGACGCACAGCACAGTGCCGTCGTAGGACTCCAGGCCGTCCTGGAGCGCCTCCGCGGACTCCAGGTCCAGGTTGTCCGTGGGCTCGTCCAGCAGCAGCGCCGTGGTGCCCGCCAGCTCCAGCAGCAGGATCTGGAAACGTGCCTGCTGGCCGCCCGAGAGCTTCTCGAAGGGCTGCTCGCCCTGGCGCTCCAGCTCGTAGCGGCGCAGGGCCCCCATCGCCTGGCCCAGGGACTTGGCCGCCTCCGTCCACAGGATGTCGACGAGGGTGCGGCCGAAGAGCTCCGGGTGCGCGTGCGTCTGCGCGAAGTGGCCGGGAACCACCCGTGCGCCCAGCTTCCAGGTGCCCGTGTGCTTGACGTCCTCGCCCGCCAGCAGCCGCAGGAAGTGCGACTTGCCCGAGCCGTTCGAGCCGAGCACCGCGACCCGCTCCCCGTAGAAGACCTCCAGGGAGAACGGCTTCATCAGCCCCGTGAGCTCCAGGTTCTCCACGGTCAGCGCCCGCACGCCGGTCCGGCCGCCCTTGAGCCGCATCTTGATGTCCTGCTCGCGCGGCGGCTCCGGCGGCGGGCCGGCCTCCTCGAACTTCTGGAAGCGGGTCTGCATCGCCCGGTAGCGCGAGGCCATGTCGGGGCTGGAGGCGGCCTGATTGCGCAGCCGCAGCACCAGGGCCCTCAGGCGGGCGTGCTCCTCGTCCCAGCGCCGCTTGAGCTCCTCGAAGCGCGCGAAGCGCTCCTTGCGGGCCTCGTGGTACGTCGCGAAGCCGGCGCCGTGCACCCACACGTCGCTGCCCGTCGGGCTCGCCTCCAGGCTGATGATCTTCTCCGCCGCTTGGGTGAGCAGTTCCCGGTCGTGGCTGACGAAGAGCACCGTCTTGCGGGTGGCCTTCAGCTGCTCCTCCAGCCAGCGCTTGCCCGGAACGTCGAGGTAGTTGTCCGGCTCGTCGAGCAGCAGCACCTCGTCGGGGCCGCGCAGCAGCGCCTCCAGCACGAGCCGCTTCTGCTCACCGCCCGACAGCGTGCGCACCTCGCGGAACTGCGCGGAGTCGTACGGGATGCCCAGCGCGGCCATGGTGCAGACGTCCCACAGGGTCTCCGCCTCGTAGCCCTGCACGTCGGCCCAGTCGCTGAGCGACTGGGCGTAGGCCATCTGCGCGGCCTCGTCGTCGACCGTGAGGATCAGCTGCTCGGCGTGGTCCACGGCCTTCGCGGCCTCCCGGATCCGCGGCTGGGCCACGGAGACCAGCAGGTCCCGTACGGTCGTCTCGTCGCGTACGGAGCCCACGAACTGCGACATCACGCCGAGCCCGCCGCTGATGGTGACCCCGCCGCCGTGCGGCTGGAGCTCTCCGGAGATCAGCTTGAGCAGGGTGGTCTTGCCGGCGCCGTTCGCCCCCACCAGGGCCGCCACCGCCCCCTCACCGACCCGGAAGGAAACGTCGGGGAGCAGGACCCGCCCGTCGGGAAGGTAGTACTCCAGGTGGCTGGCTTCGAGATGTCCCATGCCGCGCATTGTCCAGGCCGCCCCCCGATCCGCCCAAACGGATTAGCAGCAGCCCGCCCCCGGCAGGGTCCTCATGTTGCGCGCTTCCTTGCTGCGGGCGGCCAGCAGCTCGTCCGCCGGGTAGCCGACCTCCTCCAGGGTCAGCCCGTGCGGCTTGACCACGTGCACCGAGGAGTCCCGTACGCCGGCCGCCAGCACCTTCCCGGGCCAGTCCGTGGGCCGGTGCCCGTCCCCGACGTGCAGCAGGGCGCCGACCAGCGAGCGGACCATGTTGTGGCAGAAGGCGTCGGCGCGGACGGTCGCGGTGATGATCCCGTCCTCCGCGCGCTCCCAGCCGAGCTGCTGGAGCGTACGGATGGTCGTGGCGCCCTCGCGCTTCTTGCAGTACGCGGCGAAGTCGTGCTCGCCGAGCAGCGGGGCGGCGGCCTCGTTCATGGCGTCGACGTCGAGCGGCCACTGGTGCCACAGCACGTGCCCGCGGCGCAGCGGGTCGACGCCGCCCTGGTGGTCGCCGACGCGGTACGCGTAGCGGCGCCAGACGGCCGAGAAGCGCGCGTTGAAGCCCTCGGGGGCCTCGGCGACCTTCCACACCCTTACGTCGTGGGGCAGCCGGCCCGCGAGGCGCCGCAGCAGCTTGTCGTGGTGCTCGGCCCATACCTCCTCGGCGAGGTCGAACTGCGCGACCTGACCGCGGGCGTGCACCCCCGCGTCGGTCCGCCCGGCCACGGTCAGCTCGACCGGCTCGGACAGCCTCATCACGGTCTGCAGGGCCGATTCCAGCTCGCCCTGGACGGTCCGCAGCACGCGCTGCTTCGCCCAGCCGGAGAAGTCCTTGCCGTCGTAGCTCAGGTCCAGCCGCACCCGGACGTGCCCGGGCTCCACCTCGTCACTCACGTGACCGATCCTCTCAGAATCACCCATATGCAGAACGGGCCCGCCCCGGAAGGGGGCGGGCCCGTTCAGAGCCGTTCAAGCAAGCGTGATCCCGGGGGATCAGGCCTCCTTGGTCTCCTCGGCGGGGGTCTCGACAGCCTCCGCCTCCTTGACCGCGCGCTTGGTGGCGGCCTCGGCCTCACCGGTGGCCTGCTGGGCGACCGTAAGGGCCTCGACCAGCTCGATCACGGCCATCGGGGCGTTGTCGCCACGACGGTTGCCGATCTTGGTGATGCGCGTGTAACCACCGGGGCGGTTCTCGTAGCGCGGGGCGATCTCGGTGAACAGCGTGTGCACGATGCTCTTGTCCGTGATCGTCTGCAGCACCAGGCGACGGTTGTGGATGTCGCCCTTCTTGGCCTTGGTGACCAGACGCTCGGCGTAGGGACGCAGGCGGCGGGCCTTGGCCTCGGTGGTGGTGATGCGGCCGTGCTCGAAGAGCGCCTTCGCGAGGTTCGCGAGAAGGTGCTTCTCGTGCGCGGCGGAGCCGCCCAGACGGGCACCCTTTGCGGGACGCGGCATTGTTACTCCTTCAAATCTGCACCGGCCGTGTCAGGTACCGGAGTCAGTTCCCTCAAGCGGTCGCGAGAGGGGGTGCGGGGGGCGTGAGCCCCCCGCAAGCTTTTCTAGTACTGCTCGGTCTCGACGAAACCGGCGTCCGCGTCGTCGTCGGCGCCGAAGGCGTCGGCGGCGGCGGTCGGGTCGAATCCGGGCGGGCTGTCCTTGAGGGCCAGGCCCATGCCGGCCAGCTTCGCCTTGACCTCGTCGATCGACTTCGCACCGAAGTTGCGGATGTCGAGCAGGTCGGCCTCGGAGCGGGCGACGAGCTCACCCACGGAGTGGATGCCCTCGCGCTTGAGGCAGTTGTACGACCGAACGGTGAGCTCGAGCTCCTCGATCGGCAGCGCCAGATCGGCGGCCAGGGCCGCGTCCGTCGGCGAGGGGCCCATGTCGATGCCCTCGGCGTCGATGTTGAGCTCGCGCGCCAGACCGAACAGCTCGACCAGGGTCTTACCGGCGGACGCCATGGCGTCACGCGGGCGCATGGCCTGCTTGGTCTCGACGTCGACGATCAGCTTGTCGAAGTCGGTGCGCTGCTCGACTCGGGTCGCCTCGACCTTGTAGGTGACCTTGAGGACCGGGCTGTAGATGGAGTCGATCGGGATGCGACCGATCTCCTGGCCCAGCTGCTTGTTCTGGACGGCGGAGACGTAGCCGCGGCCGCGCTCGACGGTCAGCTCCATCTCCAGCTTGCCCTTGCCGTTGAGCGTGGCGAGGACCAGGTCCGGGTTGTGCACCTCGACACCGGCCGGGGGCGCGATGTCAGCAGCGGTGACCAGGCCGGGACCCTGCTTGCGCAGGTACATCACGACCGGCTCGTCGTGCTCCGAGGAGACGACCAG
Source organism: Streptomyces avidinii (assembly GCF_014650695.1). Lineage (GTDB taxonomy): Bacteria > Actinomycetota > Actinomycetes > Streptomycetales > Streptomycetaceae > Streptomyces > Streptomyces avidinii. The sequence goes on from NZ_BMVL01000007.1 coordinate 253,186, forward strand.
CTGCTTGATGTTGAGGATGATGTCCGTGACGTCTTCCTTGACGCCCGGCACGGTGGTGAACTCGTGCAGGACGCCGTCCACGCGGATGCTGGTGACAGCGGCACCCGGGATGGACGACAGGAGCGTACGGCGCAGGGAGTTGCCGAGGGTGTAACCGAAGCCCGGCTCCAGCGGCTCGATCACGAACCGCGAGCGGTACTCGTCGACGACCTCTTCGGTCAGCGAAGGACGCTGAGCGATAAGCATGTCTGTGTTCCTTCATTCGTGGACGCCCACTATTTGACGCCCGACGGATGCCGTACCAGGGGTACGGCTACTACAAGGGTACGGGCGGTACGTCCCCCGCGAGGGGTTCGTACCGCCCGAACACTCAAAGACGCACAGGTGCGTCCGCTGCGTCAGACGCGGCGGCGCTTCGGCGGGCGGCAGCCGTTGTGCGGGGTGGGGGTGACGTCCTGGATCGAGCCGACCTCGAGGCCGGTGGCCTGGAGGGAGCGGATCGCGGTCTCGCGGCCGGAGCCCGGACCCTTGACGAAGACGTCAACCTTGCGCATGCCGTGCTCCTGCGCGCGGCGGGCGGCCGACTCGGCAGCCATCTGCGCGGCGAAGGGGGTGGACTTGCGCGAGCCCTTGAAGCCGACGTGGCCGGCGGAGGCCCAGGAGATCACGTTGCCCGAGGGGTCGGTGATCGAAACGATGGTGTTGTTGAACGTGCTCTTGATGTGGGCGTGCCCGTGAGCGACGTTCTTCTTTTCCTTGCGGCGCACCTTCTTGGCAGCGCCCTGACGACCCTTGGGGGGCATCTAAATCTCCTACGGGAGGTGGTCGGTCCTACAGCGCAAGACCGCTGAACAGGACTACTTCTTGCCCGGCTTCTTCTTACCGGCGATCGCGCGACGCGGGCCCTTGCGGGTACGCGCGTTCGTGCTGGTGCGCTGGCCGTGCACCGGGAGGCCGCGACGGTGGCGGATACCCTGGTAGCACTGGATCTCGATCTTGCGGCGGATGTCGCCCTGGATCTCGCGGCGGAGGTCACCCTCGGTGCGGAGGTTGGCGTCCACGTACTCGCGGATCTTGACGAGGTCCTCTTCGGCCAGGTCACGAACGCGGGTGTTCGGGTTCACACCGGTGGCCGCAAGGATCTCCTTGGACCGGGTGCGCCCGACACCGAAGACGTAGGTAAGTGCGATCTCCACGCGCTTTTCGCGCGGGATGTCAACACCGGAAACGCGTGCCATTCAATGGCTCCTGTGTGTTCGGGGGTCTTCAGCAGAATCAACCCCGACCGCCGACCACACCTGATGGGTGGTGGTACGTCCGGGTCCCCGGCCCCCGCCGGAGGTGCCGCCGGCCCTTCTCAGGGCTGGGCGGATTCTGCGTATGTACGTTTTCTTACGTCGCGCGAAGAACTGCGGAAGGCAGGTCGGTCGGCGTGCGTCAGCCCTGGCGCTGCTTGTGGCGCAGGTTGTCGCAGATGACCATGACCCGACCGTGACGGCGGATCACCTTGCACTTGTCGCAGATCTTCTTGACGCTCGGCTTGACCTTCATGTTGGTGAGGTTCTCCGGGTCAGTGCCACCACCCGCACCGGGACGGATGCCCAGGCAGGAGTGAGGACAAGATCTACTTGTATCGGTAGACGATCCGGCCACGCGTGAGGTCGTACGGGGAGAGCTCCACGACAACCCGGTCATCAGGGAGGATGCGGATGTAGTGCATGCGCATCTTGCCGCTGATGTGCGCGAGGACCTTGTGACCGTTCTGGAGTTCCACCTTGAACATCGCGTTCGGGAGGGACTCGATCACGGTGCCCTCGATTTCGATGGCACCTTGCTTCTTGGCCACGCTTCGCCTTTCGAATCGGCTACCTTGATCGGCCTCGTGCGCCATGCAGGCATGGGAGTGCACGAGAGCCGACGAGTCAGTCTACGACAGGGCACCCGGAAAGACGAATCCGGAAAGTTTGCCCCAGAGTCTAGATCATTAACCGAGGGGGTCCGGAGCCGTGGTGACTCCGTACTCCGCCAGCTTCGCCTTGCCGCAGTCCGGGCTGGTCAGGACGATGGGCCCGGCCTCCGTCAGCGCGATGGAGTGCTCCCAGTGCGAGGACCAGGTGCCGTCCGTCGTGATGACCGTCCAGTCGTCCGAAAGGACCTCCGTCTGGGCGGTTCCCAGGGAGACCATGGGCTCGATCGCCAGGCAGAGGCCCGGAACCAGCTTGATCCCCTTGCCCCGCTTGCGCGAGACGTAGTTCAGCAGGTGCGGGTCCATGTGCATCTCGGACCCGATGCCGTGGCCGCCGTAGTCCTCGATGATCCCGAACTTGCCGAGGCTGTGCTCACCGGTGGTGGGGCGGGGCTGGCGCTTGATGTACGTCTCGATCGCCTTCGAGATGTCGACGAGGCGGTTGCCGAGCTTCATGGCGGCGATACCGGCCCACATGGACTCCTCGGTCACCCGGGACAGCTCCACGAGCTCAGGGGCGTGCCCCGTGCCGACGAAGGCGGTGTACGCGGCGTCGCCGTGCCAGCCGTCCACGATCGCACCGGCGTCGATCGAGATGATGTCGCCGTCCTTGAGGACGGTCTTGTCGTCCGGGATGCCGTGGACGACGACCTCGTTCACCGAGGTGCAGATCGTCGCGGGGAAGCCGCCGTAGCCGAGGAAGTTCGACTTGGCACCGGCGTCCGCGATGACCTTGCGGGCCACCATGTCCAGATCCCGCGTCGTGGCGCCCGGCACGGCCGCCTCACGGGTCGCAGCGTGGATCGCGGCGACGACCAGCCCTGCCTCGCGCATCTTCGCGATCTGCTCGGGGGTCTTGATCTGGACCATGGGAAGTGCCTTCCACCTTCGGATCTGCGTTGTTCGGGTCTTTTCAACAGTACGGCCGCGATGTCCTGGGGACACCGCGGCCGTACCTGCACAACAGAGGGCTACTACTTCTTGAGGGCGTCCATCGCGCGCTTCGTGACGTCCGCGACCTCACCGAGGGCCGGGATGGTCACCAGCAGGCCCTGGGCCTTGTAGTAGTCGATGATCGGCTCGGTCTGCGTGTGGTAGACCTCGAGCCGGTTGCGGACCGTGGCCTCGGAGTCGTCACCGCGCTGGTAGAGCTCGCCGCCGCAGGTGTCGCAGACACCCGCGGTCTTCGCCGGGGCGTACGTCACGTGGAAGACGTGCGAGGAGTCGTTGCGGCAGATCCGCCGGCCGGCGATCCGCTTGACGACCTCGTCCTCCTCGACCTCCAGGTCGAGGACGGCGTCGAGCTTCATGCCCTCGGCCTGGAGCATCACGTCGAGGGCCTCGGCCTGGGAGACGTTGCGCGGGAATCCGTCGAGCAGGAAGCCGTTCACGGCGTCCGGCTGCTCCATACGGTCCTTCGCCATCCCGATGGTCACCTCGTCGGGGACCAGGTCGCCGGCGTCCATGAACGCCTTCGCCTGCTTGCCCAGCTCGGTGCCCTGGCTGATGTTGGCCCGGAACAGGTCGCCCGTGGAGATGTGCGGGATCGACAGGTTCTTGGCAAGGAACGCGGCCTGCGTTCCCTTGCCCGCACCGGGCGGTCCAACGAGGACGATTCGCATCAGCGGAGGAACCCTTCGTAATTACGCTGCTGGAGCTGGCTCTCGATCTGCTTCACGGTTTCCAGACCCACACCCACGATGATCAGGATGCTCGTCCCGCCGAACGGGAAGTTCTGGTTCGCTCCGAAGCCGGCCAACGCCATCGTCGGCACAAGAGCGATGAGACCCAGGTACAGCGACCCCGGCCAGGTGATCCGGTTGAGTACGTAGCTGAGGTACTCGGCGGTGGGTCGACCGGCGCGGATGCCCGGGATGAACCCACCATACTTCTTCATGTTGTCTGCAACTTCCTCGGGGTTGAACGAGATCGCCACGTAGAAGAACGCGAAGAAGACGATCAGGAGGAAGTACACCGCGATGTAGTACGGGTGGTCGCCCTTGACGAAGTGCTTCTGGATCCAGGTGGCCCAGCCCGCGGTGGAACCGCTGAACTGCACGACCAGCGCCGGGATGTAGAGCAGCGACGAGGCGAAGATGACGGGGATGATGCCCGCCTGGTTCACCTTGAGCGGGATGTAGGTGGACGTACCGCCGTACGCACGGCGGCCGATCATGCGCTTCGCGTACTGGACCGGGATCCGGCGCTGCGCCTGCTCGACGAAGACCACCAGGCCGACCATCGCGAGGCCGACGAGCATGACGACGCCGAACTCGACCCAGCCGTCGGCGATCTTGCCCTGGAGCTTGATCTGCCAGAGGGCGCCGATGAAGCCGGCGGCGATCGAGATGAACATGAGGATCGACATGCCGTTGCCGATGCCGCGGTCGGTGATGAGCTCACCGAGCCACATGACGACGCAGGTACCGGCGGTCATGGTGACCACCATGACGACCGTGGTGAAGATCGACCGGTCGGGGACGATCTGGCTGGCGACCTGGCAGCCCTGGAACAGGGCACCGGTGCGGGCCGTGGCGACGAGGCCCGTGCCCTGCAGGATCGCGAGCGCGACCGTCAGATAGCGCGTGTACTGAGTGATCTTCGCCGTGCCGGACTGTCCCTCTTTTTTGAGGGTCTCCAGCTTCGGGATGACCACGGTCAGCAGCTGCAGAATGATGCTCGCCGTGATGTAGGGCATGATGCCGAGCGCGAAGATCGTGATCTGCAGCAGCGCACCGCCGCTGAACATGTTGACCAGACCGAACAGCCCATTGCTGCTGCCCGCCTGTTCGACACAGATCTGAACGTTCTTGTAGCTCACGCCGGGTACCGGGATGTGGGACCCGAGCCGGAACAGCACGATGATGCCGAGCGTGAAGAGCAGCTTCTTGCGCAGGTCGGGCGTCTTGAACGCCCGGGCGAACGCGGTGAGCACGGTGCCTCCTGCGACCCCCGCGCTACTGCGTCAGAGGTGACGGTCTGAGGGATCGACGTATACGACAAAGCAAAGGTGCACGCCACCTTACCGGCGAGTGTGCCTTCCGCGGAACGACCGACCGGGGATGCCCCATATGTGAGGCATCCCCGGTCGGGTTTCGAGCTATTCAGCCACTGAAATCGTCTTAGACGAGCTCGGTGACGGTGCCGCCGGCAGCGGCAATCTTCTCCTTGGCGGAGGCGGAGACGGCGTCAACCGACACCTGCAGCGCCACGGAGATCTCGCCCTGGCCCAGGACCTTGACGAGGCTGTTCTTGCGAACCGCGCCCTTGGCGACCAGGTCGGCCACCGTGACTTCTCCACCCTCGGGGTAGAGAGCGCCGAGCTTGTCCAGGTTCACGACCTGGAACTCGGTGCGGAACGGGTTCTTGAAGCCCTTGAGCTTCGGCAGGCGCATGTGGAGGGGCATCTGCCCGCCCTCGAAGCGCTGCGGGATCTGGTAACGGGCCTTCTGGCCCTTCGTACCACGACCGGCCGTCTTACCCTTCGACGCCTCACCACGACCGACACGGGTCTTCGCGGTCTTGGCGCCGGGGGCGGGACGGAGGTTGTGGGCCTTCAGCGGGCTGTTCTCAGCCATGTTAGTCAACCTCCTCAACCGTCACGAGGTGGCGGACGGTCTGCACCATTCCGCGGAACTCGGGGCGGTCCTCCTTGACGACCACGTCGTTCAGGCGCTTGAGCCCGAGCGAACGCAGAGTGTCGCGGTGGTTCTGCTTGCTGCCGATGTACGACTTCGTCTGCGTGATCTTGAGGCGAGCCATTACGCACCCGCCCCAGCACGTGCACGAAGCAGAGCCGCGGGGGCGACGTCCTCGAGGGGCAGACCACGGCGAGCCGCGATCTCCTCGGGACGCTGCAGGCCCTTGAGGGCCGCCACGGTCGCGTGCACGATGTTGATCGCGTTCGAAGAGCCGAGCGACTTCGACAGGATGTCGTGTACGCCGGCGCACTCCAGAACGGCACGCACCGGGCCACCGGCGATAACACCGGTACCGGGGGAAGCCGGCTTCAGGAGCACGACGCCCGCGGCACGCTCGCCCGTGATCGGGTGAGGGATCGTGCCCTGGATGCGCGGAACCTTGAAGAAGGACTTCTTGGCTTCCTCGACACCCTTGGCGATGGCCGCGGGAACTTCCTTGGCCTTGCCGTAACCGACACCTACAGTGCCGTCACCGTCGCCCACCACGACCAGCGCGGTGAAGCTGAAGCGGCGACCACCCTTGACAACCTTGGCGACGCGGTTGATCGCGACAACGCGCTCAACGTAAGCGGTCTTCTCGGCGGCAGGGCCACCGTCGCGACCCTTCCGGTCCCGCCGCTCGCCGCCACCGGCACCGCTTCCGCGGCGCTGGGGTCCAGCCATTGGATTACCTCTCTCTGTTACGTCCGTGAGTCCCGGAACCGGGGCTTAGAACTTCAGCCCGGCTTCGCGGGCGGCGTCAGCCAGAGCGGCAATGCGCCCGGCGTATCGGTTGCCACCGCGGTCGAACACGACGGTCTCGACACCCGCAGCCTTGGCCCGCTCGGCGACAAGCGCGCCGACGGCCTGGGCGTGGGCGCTCTTGTCGCCTTCCACACCGCGGATCGAAGCGTCCAGGGTCGACGCCGACGCCAGGGTGTGACCCTGGAGGTCGTCGATGACCTGAGCAACGATGTTGCGGTTGGAACGCGTCACGACGAGGCGCGGACGCTCCGCCGTACCCGAGACGTTCTTGCGGATGCGGATGTGGCGGCGTGCCTTGGCAGCGCGCTTGTACGCGTCGCCCTTGGCGATCTTCACACCGTATGCCATGGCTACTTACCAGCCTTTCCGACCTTGCGGCGGATGACTTCGCCGGCGTACTTGACACCCTTGGCCTTGTACGGGTCGGGCTTCCGCAGCTTGCGGATGTTGGCGGCGACCTCGCCGACCTTCTGCTTGTCGATGCCCTCGACCGAGAACTTGGTCGGCGACTCGACCTTGAAGGAGATGCCCTCGGGCGCCTCCACCAGGATCGGGTGGCTGTAACCCAGCTGGAACTCCAGGTTGGAGCCCTTCGCCAGGACACGGTAACCGACACCGCTGATCTCGAGAGCCTTGACGTATCCCGTGGTCACACCGGTGATCATGTTCGCCACCAGCGTGCGGGACAGGCCGTGCAGGGCCTTGTTCTGACGCTCGTCGTTCGGACGGGTGACGTTCAGAACGCCGTCCTCGCCCTTAACAACGGCGATGGGAGCCTTGACGGTGTGGGAGAGGGAACCCTTGGGACCCTTCACCGCAACCGTGCTGCCATCGATGGTGACGTCCACACCGGCGGGAACCTGGATGGGGAGCTTGCCGATTCGCGACATTGCTTTTCCTCCGTTCCCGACTACCAGACGTAGGCGAGGACTTCCCCACCTACGCCCTTCTTGCCTGCCTGCTGGCCGGTGAGCAGACCGTGCGACGTGGAGATGATCGCCACGCCCAGGCCGCCGAGCACCTTCGGCAGGTTGGTGGACTTCGCGTACACGCGCAGACCGGGCTTCGAGATCCGCTTGATGCCCGCGATGGAGCGCTCACGGTTCGGCCCGAACTTCAGCTCGAGGACGAGGTTCTTGCCGACCTCGGCGTCCTCGACCTTCCAGCCGGTGATGAAACCCTCCTGCTTGAGGATCTCTGCGATGTGCGACTTGATCTTGCTGTGCGGCATCACGACAGAGTCGTGGTACGCCGAGTTAGCGTTACGCAGACGGGTCAGCATGTCTGCGATCGGGTCAGTCATGGTCATGAAGTGGCCTTCGGCCTCTCTCGCCGGGGTTTCCTGTATGCGCCATCCCTCTCCCCACTCAGTGGCGGGACGGGTGCGGTGCGGGGACCTACGGCGTAGTAAGTCGATAGGGCGGTGGACGCCCAACCCCACAAGCCTACGGCATGCGGTGCTGGGCACCCACCGACCAGATGCTTACCGAGAGTCTCTGGAACTTCCCAAGTCCTTACGGACGGAAGGGAATTACCAGGAGCTCTTGGTCACGCCCGGCAGCTCGCCACGGTGAGCCATCTCACGAAGGCACACGCGGCACAGGCCGAACTTGCGGTACACGGAGTGGGGGCGACCGCAGCGCTGGCAGCGGGTGTACGCACGCACACCGAACTTGGGCTTACGGGCAGCCTTCGCGATGAGAGCCTTCTTCGCCATCTCGCTTACGCCTCCTTGAAGGGGAAGCCGAGGTGACGAAGGAGGGCACGGCCCTCGTCGTCGTTGGTCGCCGTGGTGACCACGGTGATGTCCATACCCCGGGTACGGTCGATCTTGTCCTGGTCGATCTCGTGGAACATGACCTGCTCCGTGAGACCGAAGGTGTAGTTGCCACGGCCGTCGAACTGCTTCGGCGACAGACCGCGGAAGTCACGGATACGCGGCAGCGCGAGCGACAGCGTACGGTCCAGGAACTCCCACATGCGGTCACCGCGGAGGGTGACGTGGCAGCCGATCGGCTGACCCTCGCGCAGCTTGAACTGCGCGATGGACTTGCGGGCCTTCGTGACGGCCGGCTTCTGACCGGTGATCGTCGTCAGGTCCTTGATGGCGCCGTCGATCAGCTTGGAGTCGCGGGCGGCGTCGCCCACACCCATGTTGACCACGATCTTCACGAGGCCGGGAATCTGCATGACGTTCTCGTAGGAGAACTCCTCACGCAGCTTGCCCGCGATGTCCTCGCGGTACTTCGTCTTGAGACGCGGAGTGGTAGCCATCAGATGTCCTCACCCGTCCGCTTGGCAACGCGGATCTTGTTGCCCTCGTCGTCGAAGCGGTAGCCGACGCGGGTGACGACCTTCTTGCCGTCCTTCTCCACAACCAGCTGAACGTTGCTGACGTGGACCGGGGCCTCGGTGATCACAATGCCACCGGCCTGGTTCTGCGCAGCCTTGGTGTGCTTCTTGACCCGGTTGACACCCTCGACCAGGACGCGGTTGTCGGCGGGGAAGGCGACGATGACCTTGCCCTGCTTGCCCTTGTCCTTACCGGTGATGACCTGAACCAGGTCGCCCTTCTTGATCTTCATGCTTACAGCACCTCCGGCGCGAGCGAGATGATCTTCATGAACTTCTTCTCGCGCAGCTCACGGCCCACCGGGCCGAAGATACGGGTGCCGCGAGGGTCGCCGTCGTTCTTCAGAATGACGGCGGCGTTCTCGTCGAAGCGGATGTACGAGCCGTCCTGGCGGCGACGCTCCTTGACGGTGCGAACGATGACCGCCTTGACGACGTCACCCTTCTTCACGTTGCCACCGGGGATCGCGTCCTTGACGGTGGCGACGATGACGTCACCGATGCCCGCGTAGCGGCGACCGGAACCACCGAGAACACGGATGCAAAGGATCTCCTTTGCACCAGTGTTGTCGGCGATACGCAGTCGCGACTCCTGCTGGATCACGTGTATCTCCTGTTTGTCTGCCGGTTCCCGGCGGGGGCTTCACTCCGGAGAGCGTCGCCCCCACCGAGCCTGGCGGAACGAATCTGAGGGAAACCCCTCAGATAATTACTTGGCCTTCTCGAGGATCTCGACGATGCGCCAGCGCTTGCTCGCCGACAGCGGACGCGTCTCCATGATGAGGACGCGGTCGCCGACGCCGGCAGCGTTCTGCTCGTCGTGCGCCTTGAGCTTGTTCGTACGGCGGATGACCTTGCCGTACAGCGCGTGCTTCACGCGGTCCTCGACGGCGACGACGACGGTCTTGTCCATCTTGTCGCTGACGACGAGACCCTCACGGGTCTTGCGGAAACCGCGCTCGTTCGTCTCAGTCACGTTCTTCTCGCTCATCAGGCGCTCTCCACCGTCTCGATACCGAGCTCACGCTCGTGCATCAGGGTGTAGATGCGAGCGATGTCCTTACGGACGGACTTGAGCCGGCCGTTGTTCTCCAGCTGGCCCGTGGCCGCCTGGAAGCGGAGCTTGAACAGCTCCTCCTTGGCCTCGCGCAGCTTGCCAACGAGCTCCTCGTTGCCGAGCTCACGCAGCTCGGACGCCTTGGTTCCCGTCGCCATCACGACTCACCTGCCTCGCGCCGAACAATCCGGCACTTCATCGGAAGCTTGTGAGCAGCGCGGGTGAGCGCCTCACGAGCAATCTTCTCGTTCGGGTAGGACAGCTCGAACATGACCCGGCCCGGGTGCACGTTGGCGATCCACCACTCGGGAGAACCCTTACCGGAACCCATGCGGGTTTCGGCCGGCTTCTTCGTCAGCGGGCGGTCCGGGTAGATGTTGATCCAGACCTTGCCGCCACGCTTGATGTGGCGGGTCATCGCAATACGAGCCGCCTCGATCTGGCGGTTCGTCACGTAAGCCGGGGTCAGCGCCTGGATGCCGTACTCGCCGAACGTGACCTCAGTACCGCCCTTGGCCATACCGCTGCGCTTCGGGTGGTGCTGCTTGCGGTGCTTGACCCTACGAGGGATCAGCATGTCGGTCAGGCCTCCGTTCCGGTGCTCTCGGCCGGAGCGGCGGCGGGAGCGTCGGCCTTGGGGGCCTCGGCACCAGCAGCCTGCTGCGGCTTGCGGCCACCACGGCCGCCGCGCTCGCCACCACGGCCACCACGGCCGGCGGGACGGTCGCCAGCGCCCTGCGCGCCACGGGCCGGGCGGTTACCCGCACGGGCTGCAGCGTTCTCGGCGCGAACCTCGGCGATGTTCTTGACGTCGCCCTTGTAGATCCAGACCTTCACACCGATACGGCCGAAGGTGGTCTTGGCCTCGAAGAAGCCGTAGTCCACGTTCGCGCGCAGCGTGTGCAGCGGCACACGACCCTCGCGGTAGAACTCGGAGCGGGACATCTCGGCGCCGCCGAGACGACCGCCACACTGGATCTTGATGCCCTTGGCGCCGGCCTTCATCGTGCCCTGCATGCTCTTACGCATGGCGCGACGGAAGGAGACGCGGGAGGAGAGCTGCTCGGCAACGGCCTGGGCAACCAGCTGTGCATCCAGCTCGGGGTTCTTGACCTCGAGGATGTTCAGCTGGACCTGCTTGCCCGTGAGCTTCTCGAGGTCACCGCGGATGCGGTCGGCCTCGGCGCCACGGCGGCCGATGACGATGCCCGGACGAGCGGTGTGGATGTCCACACGCACGCGGTCACGGGTGCGCTCGATCTCAACCTTCGAGATGCCGGCGCGCTCCATGCCGGACGTCATCATCCGACGGATGGCGACGTCTTCCTTGACGTAGTCCTTGTACAGCTTGTCGGCGTACCAACGCGACTTGAAGTCGGTGGTGATGCCGAGCCGGAACCCGTGCGGGTTTACCTTCTGGCCCATTACCGGGAACCTTCCTTGCTGCTGACGACCACGGTGATGTGGCTGGTCCGCTTGCGGATCCGGTAGGCACGGCCCTGCGCACGCGGACGGAACCGCTTCAGGGTCGGGCCCTCGTCCACGTACGCCTCGCTGATGACCAGCGTGGAGGCGTCCGGGTGGTTGTAGTTGTGTGCGGCGTTGGCGATGGCGCTGTCAAGCACCTTGCCAACCGGCACGCTCGCGGCCTGCGGGGCGAAACGCAGGACCGCCTGAGCCTCCGTGGCATCCATGCCACGGATAAGGTCCACCACTCGGCGGGCCTTCATGGGCGTGACGCGGATGTACCGCGCCTGGGCCCTGGCTTCCATGGTTGTCCCTTCGGTGTAAGTCATAGTCATAACCACCCCGCCTTTAGCGGCGCTTCGACTTCCGGTCGTCCTTGACGTGGCCGCGGAAGGTGCGAGTCGGCGAGAACTCGCCGAGCTTGTGGCCGACCATCGACTCGGTGACGAACACCGGGACGTGGGTCTTGCCGTTGTGCACCGCGATGGTGTGACCCAGCATGCTGGGGATGATCATCGAGCGACGGGACCAGGTCTTGATGACGTTCTTGGTGCCGGCTTCGTTCTGGACGTCCACCTTCTTTACGAGGTGGTCGTCGACGAAGGGCCCCTTCTTGAGACTGCGCGGCATCTAAACCCGCTCCTAGCGCTTCTTGTTCGTCTTGCGGCGGCGGACGATGTACTTGCTCGAAGCCTTCTTCGGCGAGCGAGTACGACCCTCCTTCTGACCCCACGGGGAGACCGGGTGGCGACCACCACTGGTCTTGCCCTCACCACCACCGTGCGGGTGGTCAACCGGGTTCATCGCGACACCGCGGACGGACGGGCGAACGCCCTTCCAGCGCATACGGCCGGCCTTGCCCCAGTTGATGTTCGACTGCTCGGCGTTGCCGACCTCGCCGACGGTGGCGCGGCAGCGCGCGTCGACCAGGCGGATCTCACCGGAAGGCATACGAAGGTGGGCCATCGTGCCCTCCTTCGCCAGCAGCTGCACGGAGGCACCCGCGGAACGGGCGAACTTGGCGCCACCACCGGGACGGAGCTCGATCGCGTGGATCGTGGTACCGACCGGGATGTTGCGGAGGGCCAGGTTGTTACCGGGCTTGATGTCGGCCGTGGGGCCGTTCTCAATCCGGTCGCCCTGCTTCAGAGCCTTCGGCGCGATGATGTAGCGCTTCTCGCCGTCCGCGTAGTGCAGGAGCGCGATGCGCGCAGTGCGGTTGGGGTCGTACTCGATGTGCGCGACCTTGGCCGGCACGCCGTCCTTGTCGTGACGACGGAAGTCGATCACGCGGTAGGCGCGCTTGTGTCCACCACCCTGGTGGCGAACGGTGATCCGACCGGTGTTGTTACGGCCGCCCTTGCTGTGCAGGGGGCGAACCAGCGACTTCTCCGGCGTGGACCGCGTGATCTCGACAAAGTCGGCGACGCTGGAGCCACGACGGCCCGGGGTCGTCGGCTTGTACTTGCGGATACCCATTTCTCAGTCCTCGTCCGATTCCGGACGACTAGACCTCCGTTAGGAGGCCTGGCCGCCGAAGATGTCGATTCGGTCGCCCTCAGCGAGGGTCACGATGGCGCGCTTGGTGTCAGCGCGCTTGCCGAAACCGGTCTTGGTGCGCTTGCGCTTACCCTGACGGTTGATCGTGTTGACCCCGGTGACCTTGACCCCGAAGACCGCTTCCACGGCCTGCTTGATCTGGGTCTTGTTGGAGCCGGGCGCGACGATGAACGTGTACTTGTTCTCGTCCAGCAGCGCGTAGCTCTTCTCCGAGACAACCGGCTTGATCAGCAGGTCGCGCGGGTCAGTGAAGGTCTTGCTGGTAACGGTCGCCTCAGACATCAGGCGTCGCTCCCTTCGGTCTCATCGGCCTTGGGGCCAGACACGAAGGACTCGAAAGCGGCCTGAGTGAAGACCACGTCGTCAGAGACGATCACGTCGTACGTGTTCAGCTGGCCCGGCTCCAGGATGTGAACCTGGGGCAGGTTGCGGGCGGACAGCCACGCGGCCTCGTCGGCGCGGTCGACGACCAGGAGCAGGTTCTTGCGCTCCGAGATCTTGCCGAACAGCGTCTTGGCGGCCTTCGTGGAGGCGGCACCCTCGACCACGCCGGTGACGACGTGGATGCGGGAGTGACGCGCACGGTCCGAGAGGGCACCGCGGAGGGCGGCGGCCTTCATCTTCTTCGGGGTCCGCTGGGAGTAGTCACGCGGCTGCGGGCCGTGGACCACGCCACCGCCGACGAACTGCGGCGCACGGGTCGAACCCTGGCGCGCGCGGCCGGTGCCCTTCTGGCGGTACGGCTTGCGGCCACCACCACGGACTTCGCCACGACGCTTGGTCTTGTGCGTGCCCTGACGGGCAGCAGCCAGCTGAGCGACAACGACCTGGTGGATCAGCGGAACGCTGGTCTTCGCGTCGAAGATCTCCGCGGGGAGCTCGACGGTACCGGCCTTGTCGCCTGCCGGCGAAAGGATGTCAATGGTGCTCATTACCTCAAGCCCCCTTGGCCGCGGTACGGACCAGGACGAGGCCGCCGTTCGGACCGGGGACTGCACCCTTGATGAGGAGCAGACCCTTCTCCGCGTCAACCGCGTGGATGGTCAGGTTCTGGGTGGTGACACGCTCGTTACCCATGCGACCGGCCATGCGCATGCCCTTGAAGACACGCCCAGGGGTGGCACAGCCACCGATCGAACCGGGGGAGCGGTGCTTGCGCTGCACACCGTGACCGGCGCCGAGGCCCCGGAAGTTGTGCCGCTTCATGACACCGGCGAAGCCCTTGCCCTTGCTGTTGCCCGTGACGTCAACCTTGACGCCGGACTCGAACACCTCAGCAGTGATCTCCTGGCCGAGCGTGTACTCGCTGGCGTCGGAGGTGCGGAGCTCCACCAGGTGGCGGCGGGGGGTCACGTCGGCCTTGGCGAAGTGGCCCTTGAGGGGCTTGTTCACCTTGCGCGGGTCGATCTCGCCGAAGGCGATCTGGACCGACTCGTAGCCGTCGATGTCGTTCGTACGGACCTGGGTAACGACGCAGGGTCCGGCCTTGACCACGGTCACCGGGACGACACGGTTGTTCTCGTCCCAGACCTGGGTCATGCCGAGCTTCTCGCCCAGGACGCCCTTGATCTGCTTTGCCATCTTCTCGACGCCTCTCAGAGCTTGATCTCGATGTCAACGCCGGCCGGAAGGTCCAGGCGCATCAGCGAGTCAACGGTCTTGGGAGTCGGGTCGAGGATGTCGATCAGGCGCTTGTGCGTGCGCATCTCGAAGTGCTCGCGCGAGTCCTTGTACTTGTGCGGCGACTTGATGACGCAGTACACGTTCTTCTCAGTGGGCAGCGGCACCGGGCCCGCGACCGACGCACCAGTGCGCGTCACCGTCTCGACGATCTTCTTCGCCGAGGAATCGATGACCTCGTGGTCGTAGGCCTTGAGCCGGATGCGGATCTTCTGTCCCGCCATGGCTACTCCGTAGTCCTGTCTGTATGTGGAAACGCTCTGGCTCCCGGTTGGCTGCGGGACGGATCCCGCGGCTTCTCCTCCGACCCACGCGGTCGGGCGTGTCGCACTCCCTCTACAGAAAATTCCCATACGGAAATTCCCTCGTCCAAGGGGGTGCGGTCCCTGTGACCGCGATTCGGGGGAGAAACACCCACCGAGTGCCTGGTGGGCACCGTGCTGACACTTCCCAGAAGATTCCCGTACGTCCGCCCCCATTGCTGCCCCGAGAGGCAGATTAAGGACGACGAGTACTGTGGGACTCGCTTCCGGTCCTCCCGGCGGGAGGCGCGCAGCATCGGCACTCAGCCGAGCAACTTGAGTAGTCTGCCATACGAGGCACGTACCTGGCCAATCGGGCGGAAGAGAATACCCCGCCACGCTGAGTGGTCAAACCGCACCACGCCCATCACCCGGAGGGGCCCCTCCCCCGGTCGGGTCGAGCAGCGCCAGGGTGATCTGCCGGCGCACGATGGTGCGCCGCACGCTGGTGCCCCCCTTCGTCAGCGGGTGCACGAAGGCGTGGTCCGTCACCACGAGCACCTCCCCGGGATCCCCTTTCTGCACGCGCATGCCGCCGCGCACCTTCACGACGTCACCGACCGGCTCGCCCTCGGCCGGATCGAAGCGGGTGCAGCCCGTCACCGGGTCCGAATGTCCCCGCCCCGCGTCGTTCCGTGTGCGCTTCTCCCGGAGCCTCTCGTTTCCCTTGCAGGGAGCCGACCGACCCCGCCCGCCGACGGGGCGATAGGTGGCAGTAGCATCCGCCCGACCAGGCCTGTCACCTGGCAAGTTCACACGAGGGGTTGGGGAGACAACTTGAGACTAGGTCGCGTGCGCGGGACGGCTCTGGCCGCCGCGCTCGGTGTCGTGGCAGTACTCGGCTTCCAGGGGGCGGCCAACGGATTCGGCACGGACTCCCTGGACGACGACGAACTACGGCGCTACAGCACCCCCGGCAAGGTACGGGGACCGGTGGCGGGCAAGGTCCACAAGCTCGCGCTGAAGCCCAAGGGGACCGGCAAGGCCGTCCTCGCACAGCAGGACACGAAGCCCTTCGGCCTCCTGGGCGTCACCTGGACCGACCCGGCGGCCGAGGTGAAGGGGTCCGTCGAGGCCCGCACCCGCAACGCGAAGACCGGCAAGTGGTCGCAGTGGATCACCCTGGAGCAGGCCAAGGCGAACCTCGACGGCAAGCGCCCGGGTATGCGCGGCGCCACCGAGCCGGTCTGGGTCGGTCTCTCGGACGGCGCCGAGGTCCGGGTGGGCGGTGGCGCGGCCGCGCTCCCCTCCGGGATGGAGCTGGCGCTCGTGGACCCGGGTTCCGCCGGCGACGCCAAGAAGCCCGGCGACCTCAAGGCCGAGCCGGCGGCCTTCGCCGCCCCGGCGGAGGACCCCGTTCCGCCGACGCCCGCCCAGCCGCCGACGACCCCGGGACCGGCCTCCACGGCGCCGAAGCCCGAGATCGTCTCGCGCGTCCAGTGGGGTGCGGACGAGAGCCTGAACAACGAGGGCCCGATCTACCTCCCCGGAGGGAGGATCAAGGCGGTCTTCGTCCACCACACCGCGGCCTCCGCGCCGTACGAGTGCTCCGAGTCCGCGGCCATCGTCCGCGGCCTGCACGTGTACCACGTGATGGAGAACAAGTGGCGGGACCTCGGCTACAACTTCCTCACCGACAAGTGCGGCACGATCTTCGAGGGTCGCCAGGGCGGTGTCGACCAGCCCGTGATGGGCGCGCACTCCTACGGCTGGAACTCCGAGTCGACGAGCGTCTCCGTCCTCGGTGACTACACGAGCGCCGGGGCCTCGCCGGCCGCGCTCGAAGCCATCTCGAAGGTCGCGGCCTACAAGCTCGGCCAGTACGACGGCGACATGAACGGCACGACGACGCTGACCGCGGGCGCCACCCAGACCAACTTCTTCGGCAAGAGCTTCACCGAGAAGCAGGCGTACGAGTTCAAGACGCTCTCGGGCCACCGGGACGGCTTCAACACCCAGTGCCCGGGCAACTCGCTCTACCCGCAGCTGGAGGCGCTCCGCAAGTCCGGTCCCCCGGCCGCGCTGAACGTCACCAACGTGAACGGGGAACCGGCCCGGCCCGACTCCTCCTTCCAGACCCCCGGTCCCGTCTCCGTCGGCTTCGACACCAGCACGGCCGGTGCTCTCGTGAGCAAGTTCGAGCTGCTGGTCGACGACAAGTCGGTCGCGACCGCCGCGGGCACCGCCCGTACGATGTCGACCTCGCTGGCCTCCGGCAGCCACCAGCTCCAGATCCGGGCGACCGCGACCAACGGCAAGGTGTCCACGAGCCTGCCGGTCACCGTGGTCGCGGAGGTCAAGGACATCAAGTTCGTCCCGGTCGCCCCCAAGCGCCTGATGGACACCCGTGAGGGCCTGGGCACCCCGCAGGCGAAGGTCGCCGGCGGCACCTCGGTCACCCTCCAGGTCGCGGGCGGTGCCACCGGCATCCCGGCGAGCGGGGTGACCGCGGCCGTACTGAACGTGACCGCGACGGAGCCGACGCAGTCCAGCTTCGTGTCGGTGTACCCGGCCGGTGCGACCCGTTCCAGCGCGTCGAACCTGAACTTCACCGCCGGCCAGACCATCCCCAACCTGGTGGTGGTGCCCGTGGTCGACGGCAAGGTCAGCTTCTACAACCACTCGGGGGCGGTCCACCTCATCGCGGACGTCACCGGCTACTTCACGTCGAGCGGTGAGGGCGCCACGCTCACCAACGTGGGTCCGACCCGGCTGATGGACACCCGTGAGGGCCTGGGCACCCCGCAGGCGAAGGTCGCCGGCGGCACCTCGGTCACCCTCCAGGTGGCAGGCGTCGAAGGCATCCCCGCCACCGGCGTCAAGGCGGTCGTCCTCAACGTCACCGCCACCAACCCGACGCAGTCCAGCTTCGTGTCCGTCTACCCCAGCGGCACCACCCGCTCCAGCGCCTCGAACCTGAACTTCACCGCCGGCCAGACCATCCCCAACCTGGTGATCGTCCCCGTCGTCGACGGCAAGGTCAGCTTCTACAACCACTCCGGCACCGTCGACCTCATCGCCGACATCACCGGCTACTTCTCGGACAGCACCTCGGGCGCCACGCACACCAACATCGGCCCGACCCGGCTGATGGACACCCGTGAGGGCCTGGGCACCCCGCAGGCGAAGGTCGCCGGCGGCACCTCGGTCACCCTCCAGGTCGCGGGCGTCGAAGGCATCCCCGCCACCGGCGTCAAGGCGGTCGTCCTCAACGTCACCGCCACCAACCCGACGCAGTCCAGCTTCGTGTCCGTCTACCCCAGCGGCACCACCCGCTCCAGCGCCTCGAACCTGAACTTCACCGCCGGCCAGACCATCCCCAACCTGGTGATCGTCCCCGTCGTCGACGGCAAGGTCAGCTTCTACAACCACTCCGGCACCGTCGACCTCATCGCCGACATCACCGGCTACTTCACCAAGTAGTACCGGCGCAGACGAAGAACGGGTGGATCCCGGCCCCATCGGCCGGGATCCACCCGTTCTTCGTTGTCGGGCGGCGCCGGATCAGCCGCGGCGCCAGATCACGTAGTGGTCCTCGGGGACGTCCCGGTCGATGTGCCAGCCGGCCGGGACGCCCGGCCAGGTGGCGGCGGCCGGAGAGGTGTCGTCGAACCTGTTCAGCACGGCGACGTTGGCCTCGGCGGGCACGGTCTCGCCCTTGATCAGGGACCGCGTCCAGGTCCGGCCGTCGATCACCTCGTAGCCCATGGTCACCCGGGTCTCCCAGCGGAAGGCCCGGTCCATGACCAGCCGGTCGCCGCGCCGCAGGCCCGACTTCTCGATGAAGCCGGTGGCGTCCCCGTAGCGCGACTTCATGTTGGGCACGGTGACCTGATCGGTGATGGCCACGGTCGCCCACCCCGCGAACACGGCGAGGACCACGCCGACGGCTCCGGTGGCGAGCCCCGCCCGACGGCTGCCGCCGAGCAGCCGCAGCGCCAGCAGGACGAGGAACACGATGAGGGCGACCGCGGTGGTGCGGGCCCCGTGGAAGCTTCGCCAGTCGTCCGACCAGAGGCTGGAGAGGAAGGTCGAGTCGGGCAGGCCCCACAGAATGAAGTGGGACTTGGGGAGCTGCTTTCCTGCCATGTGGAGCAGGACCGCGGTCAGCGCCAGCGTCACACCCGCACTCGCCGCGCCGAGCGCGACGATCTTCTTCCAACCGCGGATGTGGAAGAGCACCGCCACCGCGACCAGCACGTAGGCGGGGACCAGCAGCGACAGGTAGCGGGCGTAGACGATGGTGTCGATGCGGTGGTCGTTGGGCAGGCCGGCGGCTGCCGCCAGCGCGATGCCGCCCAACAGCGCGACCATCAGGAACGCCACCACGCGGTTCGCCCGGGTGAAGCGCGGGCTGAGCACCGCGCACACGCAGACCACCAGGGCCAGCGCTCCCAGGCCCCAGGTGCTGGTCATGAAGTACCAGATGTGCCCGATCGTCCGCATGATCGTGCGGCGCATCAGACGGGTGTTCTCGAGGGTCTCGAACACGACGTTGCCGACCTCGCTCGGCTTGGCCCCGTCGACGTGCGACATCATCCAGGCCGTCATCGCCTGCTTGGCGGCGAACATGGCGGCCAGCAGGCCCAGCCCCAGCGCGGCGGCGATCCGGGGGGCCCAGCCCAGTACCAGCGTCACCAGCAGCACCAGACCGGTCAGCGCGATGATCACGCCACCGCGGTCATGGGTGAGCAGGCAGTACCCGGCGGCGAAGGCCCCCAGCAGGGCGAACCAGATCCGGCGGCGCCGGCTGCCCTCGGAGAGCATGCCGTGCACGCCGATCAGCCAGGCCAGCACCAGGGCCGGCAGCGGGGTGTCGGCCATCCCGAACTGCGAGTAGAAGACCACCGGCGGCAGCAGCACCGCGGCGCAGGCGGCGATGTACGACACCGCCCTGGACACGTTCAGCCTGCGCAACGCCCAGTACGCCAGCGGCAGCACCAGGCAGCTGATCAGGGCGTTGATGCCCATGACCAGGTGGTAGGCGTAGACCGGGTCCTCGGTGATCCGCAGGGCGGGCGAGATGAGCAGGGAGTAGCCCGCCGGGATCACCTGGTCGTTGGGGATCTCGGTGGTCGACCGGCCCGCCAGGATCCTGGCCATCACCAGGTACATCGGCTCGTCCGGGCTGACCGTCGGGTAGTCCTGCTCCCTGACCAGGGCGAGGCGGAACAGCACGTTGAGTACGTATCCGAGTGCCAGCGCCAACGGCATCACCCACCGGGCGTGCCACCACCCGGCCGGCGTACGGCCGTCCGCCGGGGAGTCCCCGGCGGTCCGGTCGCTCTCCGGGTCGGCGGGAGACAGGGGGGCCAGTCGCGTCATGACAGGTCAGACTTCCGTGAGTTGTCCGTTGGGTACCGGTGCGGTGGTGCGGCGGCGCTCCACGGCGCCGCGGAGGGTCAGGAGCATCGCGGCGGCGGTGGCCAGCGAACCGATCGCGTAGGCCAGACCCACGCGCAGCGCGATGTCGCCGGGGAGCAGCGTGATGCCGAGCAGCACCGCGGTGCCGAACACCCAGCAGACCAGCTGGGCGCGGTGCTTGTGCAGGACCATCTGGGCCTGGCCGAGGACCATCGCCAGCATGTAGCAGGTCGTCCCGATGGCGAACCACAGGAAGTCGAGGCGGCCGAGCTGGCCGGGCGTGGCGCCGAACAGGACCTCGATCAGCCAGGGCCCGATCAGCACGGCCGGCACACCGCCGACGACGCCGAGGCCGAGCACCACGAGGCAGGCCTTGCGGAGCATCCGGGCGAAGCCCTGGTCGTCCCCGGCGGCCACCACGGTGGACAGTCCGGAGAGCAGCGAGGCCTGCAGCGAGCCGAAGACGAACAGCGGCACACGGGCCAGCACCAGGGCGCTGAGCAGGCCCGCGATCAGTTCGGTGCGGGTCGGCTCCAGCAGCTGGGTGCTCATCACCGCGGCGTTGACGACCACCTGGGCCAGCAGGGTGGAGGCGGTCAGCGGGCCGAGGCCGCGCACCAGCTCGCGGGTGGCGATGGGCCCGCCGGGCCGAGCCGCGCCCCGGGTCGGGGACAGCGTGACCAGCAGGGCGACGAACGGTGCCACGACGAGGATCAGGCTGAAGGCGAGCGCCGAGTGCAGGCCGGCGAGGGCGCAGCCGAAGGCCAGGGCGATCCGCAGGCCGCCGTCGACCGCGAGCTGGGCGCCGTACGCGGTGAAGCGGCCGGTGCCGGCCAGGATGCCCCGGGTGAGGTAGCACAGGGCCATCCCGGCGAAGGCGGCACCGAGTACGGCGACCAGCTGCCGGTCTCCCTGGAACAGCCGGTCGGCGATCGGCCCGGCGAAGAGGGCGAGCGCGCCGATGACCGCGGCGAGGATCCCTGCGGTCAGCAGCCCCGCCTTCCGGAGCACGGGTGCGGCTCCCTCACCGCGCACCGCGCGGGCGGCGACGATCCGGGTGAGCTCCTGCTCGATCGGGAAGAACAGGCCGATCCCGACGGACATCACCAGCGTCCACAGCACCGAGACCCCGGCCATGTCGGCCTTGGAGAGGCTGTGCCCGGCCACCGCCAGGTGGATGTAGGAGGCGGCTCCGAGCACAGCGGTGCCCCCCGCGACCATGGCGGTCCCGGGGGGCAGGGCCTTGAGCAGTTTCGAGATCGGGTTCATCCAGGAGCTTTCATAGGCCGCACGCTCAGCGCGTGGCGTGGCGGAGCATGGCGCTGACACCGGGCCGCCCGGCCTTCTTGGCGGCGCCGGGCAGCAGGGTGAGCGCGTGCAGCCGGGAGGAGAGGTGCAGCCGGGAGACCTTGGCGGCGCGCGGCCAGCCGTGCCGGTCCAGGCGGTCGGCGGTCTCCACGAAGAAGCGTTTGGCCTCCTCGAAGCGGTGGCCGGTGTAGGCCTTGGCCGAGGACTCGCTCTCGGCGTGCCGGCGGTAGCTGAAGCAGACCTCCGGCGTGGTCGCCAGGGTCTCCCCCGCCACCAGCAGGTCCACGACCAGGGCCAGGTCCTGGATCACGCCGAGGTCGGTGCGGAAGCCGAAGCGCTTGACCGCCTCGGTGCGCCAGCAGATCGACGGGAAGTACAGCCAGTTGCCGCGCAGCAGGCTGGTGGCCAGCTCCTCGCCGCCGAGCAGGGCCCGGCCCGGGCCCTTGGGCGCGTAGAGCTTGCGCTTGGTCCGGTCGCCCAGGGTGTCGAAGGGCAGGCCGTCGGTGCCGATGACCTGGACGCCCGGCTGGATCATCGCGGCGGACGGCTCGCGGTCGGCCGCGGCCCGTACGACCTGGAGGTAGTTCGGGTGCATGAGGTCGTCGCAGCCCATGAGCACCAGGTACTCGTACTCGGCGAGCTCGACGCAGCGGTTGAAGTTGCCGGTCACGCCGAGGTTGCGGTCGTTGCGCAGGTAGCGGACCCGGGGGTCCGCGAGCTGCTCGAACCACTCGGGGACGCCCGGCTCGCGGCCGTCGTCGACCACGGTGAGCCGCCAGTCGGCGCCGTCCTGGGCCAGGACGCTGCGGACCGCGTCCTGCATCAGCGCGACGTCGCCGTAGTACGGCAGCAGGATCTCGAAACGTGACATGTTCTCCGCCTAGGCCTTGGTCAGCTCACGGCGGACCAGCTCGGCCGTGCGCTGCTGGAACGCGGCGTACGCCGGGGTGCCGGGGGTGAAGGTCTTGAGCTCCTTGGGCATCCGGCGGATCATCGCGAGCAGCAGCACGAGGCCGGCCCGGGTGAGGTAGACCATCGCCTTGAGCGGCGAGGCGCTCGGGCGGCCGGTGGTGCGCTCCCGCATCGCGACGGGGATCTGGCGCACGGTGAAGCCCGAGCGGGCGGCGCCCACCATGGACTCGATGGTGTCGCCGAGGTACTCGACCGGGTACCAGCGGGCGAAGAACTCTATGAGCGGCCGGTTGCAGGCGCGGAAGCCCGAGGTGGTGTCCGTGAGCTTGGTCCGCGTGATGCGCGAAAGCACCACGGACAGCAGGGACATCGCCCACTTGCGGGGGCCGCGCACCGTGTAGTCGCCGTCACCGGCGAAGCGGGCGCCTATGACGAGGTCGGCGTCGCCGACCGCGAGGCGCTCCAGCAGCGCCGGTACGTACGCCGGGTCGTGCTGGCCGTCGGCGTCCACCTGGATCGCCACGTCGTAGCCGTGCTGCTGCGCGTAGCGGTAGCCGAGCCGCATGGCGCCGCCGACACCGAGGTTGAAGGGCAGCTGGGCGACGGCCGAGCCGGCCGCCCGGGCCACCTCGGCGGTGTTGTCCGCCGAACCGTCGTCGACGACGAGGGTGTCCACGTAGGGCAGTTGCTGCTGGATCTCGCGCAGGACGGAGGGCAGGCCGTCCTCCTCGTTCCAGGCGGGAAGAATGATCAGAACGCGACGACCGTCGTTCACGAGTTCACCTGTGCCTCGATGGCGCCGGAATCCTCCGTGCGCGGCGACGTGCTGGGGTATCCGCCCTGCTGGACGAGGTGCGCGCGGATCAGCGCGACGTCCTCCGCGAGGGTCCGGGTCTCCGCCTCCAGCCGACTGGTCTCCCAGCTCAGGTGCAGGCTGACCAGCAGAACCAGGACAAAACCGACGAACAGCACCAGGCTCACACCGGACGCGACACCGAGCGCCCTGGCCACCGGGTCCAGCAGGTCGGGCACGAACCCGAGCGGGGCCACCAGCAGCCCGATCGCGAGCCATATCGCCGCGTACTTCTCCCGCAGTTGCTGGCGGCGCAGCAGCTCGAGGATGTACCCCAGCACCAGAAGACCGGTGATGGAAGTCAGAACGGAGAGTCGCACAGCGGACGGCGCCTTTCGCGCGAAGGGGCCAACATCTTTATAGGAGAAGCATATGGCACCCATGAGGACGTCAACGGGGCCCGGAAGGTTTCGTCCCGGGCCCCGCTGACGGTGTGCACATGAATACGAAAGGACTCGCTCGATCAGCTCTTCGAGGGGAGTCTCAGCAGATCAGTGAAGGCGGGCCGGGTGATCGCCTCGGCGAGCTGGGCCTGCCAGTCGGGCATCGGCTCCAGCCCGGCGTCCGCCCATCCCTCGTGACCAAGGACACTGAAGGCGGGCCGCACGGCAGGGCGCACGAAGGCCTCGGAGGTGGTCGGCCGGATGCGCTCGGGGTCGAGCCCGCTCAGCCGGTACGCCTCACGGGCCAGGCCCATCCACGTGGTCCGGCCGCTCGCGGTGCCGTGGTAGACCCCACCCATGGCTTGGCCCTTGAGCGCCGCCCGGCCGAGCTCGACGAGCCGGCGGGCCAGCGCGTAGGACCAAGTGGGCTGGCCGTGCTGGTCGTCGACCACGTCGAGGGTGTCGCGCTGGGCGGCGAGCTTCAGCATGGTGGCGACGAAGTTGGGCCCGTGCTCGCCGTAGAGCCAGGCGGTCCGCACGATGTATCCGTCCTGCGGAAGCAGTTCGGCGACGGCCTGCTCGCCGACCAGCTTGGAGCGCCCGTAGGCGTTGACCGGGCCGGTCTCGGCGTCCTCGGCGTACGGCTCCGTGGCGTTGCCGGGGAGCACGTAGTCCGTGGAGACGTGCAGCAGGCGCACATGAGCGGCGGCGCAGGCCTCGGCGAGGACGCGTACGCCGGTGCCGTTGACGGCGGTGGCGGCTTCCTCGGCGGTCTCGGCGCCGTCCACATCGGTCCATGCCGCGCAGTTGACGACGACGGCGGCTCCCTCGACCGCGGCGCGGACGGCCGCCGGGTCGGTGATGTCGAGGTCGGCGCGGCGCAGGCCCACGGCCTCGATCCCGGCGCGCCGCAGGACCGTCAGGACGTCCTGGCCCAGCATTCCGGCGGCACCGGTGACGAGCCAGCGCCCGGCCGGCGAGTCGGTCCTCACTTCTGCAGGGCCGCCTTCACCTTGAGCGGCTCCCACCAGGCGCGGTTCTCGCGGTACCAGTCGATGGTGGCCTTGATGCCGTCCTCGAAGGTGACCTGCGGGGCGTAGCCCAGCTCGGCGCCGATCTTGCTGATGTCGATGGAGTAGCGGAGGTCGTGGCCCTTGCGGTCCTCGACCTGCTCGACCATCTCCCAGCCGAGGCCGGCGGCCTCCAGCAGGACACCGGTGAGCTCCTTGTTGGTGAGCTCGGTGCCGCCGCCGATGTTGTAGACCTCGCCGGCCCGGCCCCCCCGCATGGCCAGGTCGATGCCGCGGCAGTGGTCGGAGACGTGCAGCCAGTCCCGGACGTTGCCGCCGTTGCCGTACAGCGGGACCTTCTTGCCGTCCATCAGGTTCGAGACGAACAGCGGGATGACCTTCTCCGGGAACTGGTAGTGCCCGTAGTTGTTGGAGCAGCGGGTGACCACCACGTCCATGCCGTGGGTGCGGTGGTAGGCCAGCGCCAGCAGGTCGGAGGACGCCTTCGAGGCGGAGTACGGGGAGTTCGGCACCAGCGGCCACTCCTCCGTCCAGGAGCCCTCGCTGATCGAGCCGTAGACCTCGTCGGTGGAGATGTGGACGAAGCGGCCGACGCCGTGCTTGCGGGCGGAGTCGAGCAGCACCTGGGTGCCGACGACGTTGGTCACCACGAAGGGGCCCGCACCGGCGATCGAGCGGTCCACGTGGGACTCGGCCGCGAAGTGCACGACGACGTCGTGACCGGGCATGACCTGGTCGACGGCCTCGGCGTCGCAGATGTCGCCCTTGACGAAGGTGTAGCCGGGGTGGTCCGCGACCGGGGCGAGGTTGGCCTCGACGCCCGAGTAGGTCAGCTTGTCGAAGACAGTGATCTGCGCCGTGGCATCTGCACCGAGCTGCTGGCGGACGAATTCTGAACCGATGAAGCCGGCGCCGCCGGTCACGAGGATGCGCATAATACGAAGAGTCTAGCCGCCTGCCGAACGTCACACGGCCTGAGCTCGGCGCCCCCACGCGCTCTCGCATAGGGTTCTCCCCATGCGTGGAATCCTCTTGGCCGGTGGCACCGGATCTCGACTCTGGCCGCTGACCCGGGCAGTCTCGAAGCAGCTGCTGCCCGTCTTCGACAAGCCGATGATCTACTACCCCCTCTCCACCCTCGTGATGGCGGGCATCAGCGAGATCCTGATCATCACCACCCCGGACGACCGCGAACAGTTCGAGCGACTGCTCGGCGACGGCTCGCAGTTCGGCCTGCGGCTGGAGTACGCCGTCCAGGAGCGCCCGGAGGGCATCGCCCAGGCATTCGTCCTCGGCGCCGACTTCATCGGTGACGAGTCCGTCGCCCTGATCCTCGGCGACAACATCTTCCACGGCAGTGGCCTCGGCACCCGCCTCGCCCAGCACACGGACGCCAAGGGCGGCCGCGTGTTCGCGTACCCGGTGGCGGACCCCACCGCGTACGGCGTGGTCGAGTTCGACGAGAACGGCCAGGCCATCTCCATCGAGGAGAAGCCGGAGAAGCCCAAGTCCCGCTACGCGGTGCCGGGTCTGTACTTCTACGACAACCAGGTCGTCGAGATCGCCCGCGGTCTGAAGCCCAGCGCCCGCGGCGAGCTGGAGATCACCGCCGTCAACGACGCGTACCTCCAGGCCGGCGAGCTCAACGTGACCATCCTCGACCGCGGTACCGCGTGGCTGGACACCGGCACCTTCGTCTCGATGGTGCAGGCCTCCGAGTTCGTCCGTGTGATCGAGGAGCGCCAGGGCCTCAAAATAGGCTGCATCGAGGAGGCGGCCTGGCGGGCCGGCCTGATCGACTCCGCGCAGCTGCGCGCGCTCGCCGAACCGCTGACCAAGAGCGGCTACGGCGACTACCTGCTGATGCTGCTCGCCGAGGAGGACGCCCGATGAAGTTCCGCGAACTCTCCATAGCCGGCGCCTTCGAGGTCACCCCGCAGCTGCACGGCGACCCGCGCGGCCTGTTCACCGAGTGGTACCGCTTCGACCGGCTGGCCGAGGTCGTCGGTCACCCGCTGAACCTGGCGCAGGCCAACCTCTCGGTGTCCGCCGCGGGCGTGGTCCGCGGCATCCACTTCGCCGACGTACCGCGCGGCCAGGCCAAGTACGTCACCTGCGTACGCGGCGCCGTGCTCGACGTCATCGTCGACCTCCGGGTCGGCTCCCCCACCTTCGGCCGGTGGGAGGGCGTCCGCCTCGACGACGTCGACCGCCGCGCGGTCTACATCCCCGAGGGCCTCGGCCACGGCTTCTGCGCCCTGAGCGACGACGCGACGCTCTCGTACCTCTGCTCGGAGACGTACAACCCGACCGGTGAGCACTCGGTGCACCCGCTCGACCCCGACCTCGGCATCGAGTGGCCGGCCGACGTCCCGCAGCTGTCCGCCCGCGACGAGGCCGCGCCCTCGCTGGCCGACGCACTCGCGACCGGTCTGCTCCCCGACCACGCCGCCTGCGTGGAGTTCACCGAGTCCCTGCGCGTGAACTGACCCACCGCCCGTACGAGTGAGGGCCGCACCCCGGACGGGGTGCGGCCCTCACTCGTACCCGCCCGGCCCGCTCCGGGACGCGCCCGGAAACGGCTGCCGCACATGCCGAAGGGCCCCGTCCCACCGCCGAGGCGATGGGACGGGGCCCTTCAGTGCAACTTGGTGCCCGTCGAACGGGCTACCAGGTCAGAACCCGAATTACTTCGAGATCTTGGTGACCTGGCCGGCGCCCACGGTACGACCACCCTCACGGATGGCGAACTTCAGGCCCTCCTCCATGGCGACCGGCTGGATCAGCGCGACCGTCATCTCGGTGTTGTCGCCCGGCATGACCATCTCCGTGCCGGCCGGCAGGGTGACGACACCCGTGACGTCCGTGGTACGGAAGTAGAACTGCGGGCGGTAGTTGTTGAAGAACGGGGTGTGACGGCCACCCTCGTCCTTCGACAGGATGTAGGCCTGGGCCTCGAACTCGGTGTGCGGCGTGACCGAACCGGGCTTGATGATGACCTGGCCGCGCTCGACGTCCTCGCGCTTGATGCCACGGAGGAGCAGACCGACGTTCTCGCCCGCCTGGCCCTCGTCGAGGAGCTTGCGGAACATCTCGATGCCGGTGACCGTGGTGGTGGTCTTGGCTTCCTTGATGCCGATGATGTCGACGGTCTCGTTGACCTTCAGGACACCACGCTCGATACGGCCGGTGACGACCGTACCGCGACCGGTGATCGTGAAGACGTCCTCGACGGGCATGAGGAACGGCATCTCGGTGTCACGCGGCGGGGTCGGGATGGCCTCGTCGACGGCAGCCATGAGGCCGAGAAGCTTCTCGCCCCACTCCTTGTCGCCCTCGAGCGCCTTCAGCGCGGAGACGCGGACGACCGGAAGGTCGTCGCCCGGGAACTCGTACTCGGAGAGCAGCTCACGGACCTCGAGCTCGACGAGCTCCAGGATCTCCTCGTCGTCCACCATGTCGGCCTTGTTCAGGGCGACGACGATGTAGGGGACGCCGACCTGGCGGGCCAGGAGCACGTGCTCCTTGGTCTGCGGCATCGGGCCGTCGGTGGCGGCGACCACGAGGATCGCGCCGTCCATCTGGGCGGCACCGGTGATCATGTTCTTGATGTAGTCCGCGTGACCCGGGCAGTCGACGTGGGCGTAGTGACGCGCCTCGGTCTGGTACTCGACGTGCGCGATGGAGATGGTGATACCGCGCTGGCGCTCCTCAGGAGCCTTGTCGATCTGGTCGAAGGCCGAGGCCTCGTTCAGGTCCGGGTACGCGTCGTGCAGCACCTTGGTAATGGCGGCCGTGAGGGTCGTCTTACCGTGGTCAATGTGACCGATGGTGCCGATGTTGACGTGCGGCTTAGTCCGCTCGAACTTCGCCTTCGCCACGGGGTCCTCCTGGAGAGTGGTTCTGTACGCCTTACTCATCGGCGCCAGGTGATCTTTGCTGGAAAGCCGGTCCCCCCGGGGCAACGGAGGGTTACTCCTGTTGCCCCAGAGGCTCCGGTGACAAGCCTAAAGCGTGTACTCGGAAGAGTTACTCGCCCTTGGCCTTCGCGATGATCTCCTCAGCGACGTTCCGGGGAACCTCGGCGTAGGAGTCGAACTGCATCGAGTAGCTGGCGCGACCCGAGGTCTTGCTGCGGAGGTCTCCGACGTAGCCGAACATCTCCGAAAGGGGCACGAGGCCCTTCACGAGACGCGCGCCGTGACGCTCCTCCATGGCCTGGATCTGGCCACGGCGGGAGTTGATGTCACCGATGACGTCGCCCATGGACTCCTCGGGCGTGGTGACCTCAACGGACATCATCGGCTCGAGCAGCACGGGGGAAGCCTTGCGCGCGGCCTCCTTGAAGGCCTGCGAACCGGCGATCTTGAAGGCGAGCTCCGAGGAGTCGACCTCGTGGTAGCCACCGTCGAGAAGAATGACGCGGACGCCCGTCATCTCGTAGCCCGCGAGGATGCCGAACTGCATGGCCTCCTGCGCACCGGCGTCGACCGAGGGGATGTACTCCCTCGGGATGCGGCCACCGGTGACCTTGTTCACGAACTCGTACGCCGGACCATCGGCGTCCGTGATCGGCTCGATCGCGATCTGCACCTTGGCGAACTGACCGGTACCACCGGTCTGCTTCTTGTGGGTGTAGTCGTGACGCTCGACGGTCTTGCGGATCGTCTCGCGGTACGCGACCTGCGGCTTGCCGACGTTGGCCTCGACCTTGAACTCGCGCTTCATACGGTCGACCAGCACCTCGAGGTGCAGCTCGCCCATACCGCCGAGGATGGTCTGGCCGGTCTCCTCGTCCGAGTGAACGTGGAAGGAGGGGTCCTCCTCCGCGAGACTCTGGATGGCGACACCCAGCTTCTCCTGGTCACCCTTGGACTTGGGCTCGATGGCGACCTGGATGACCGGAGCCGGGAAGTCCATGGACTCCAGGATCACGGGCGCCTTGTCGTCACACAGCGTCTCACCGGTGGTGGTCTGCTTCAGGCCCATGACGGCGACGATGTCGCCGGCGCCGACCGCGGCGATCTCTTCACGCTTGTTCGCGTGCATGCGGTAGATCTTGCCGATGCGCTCCTTCTTGCCCTTGACGGAGTTCAGCACCGCAGTGCCGGCCTCCAGGCGGCCCGAGTAAACCCGGACGAAGGTGAGCTTCCCGAGGTGCGGGTCGCGCATGATCTTGAACGCCAGCGCCGCGAGGGGCTCCTCGTCGGACGGCTTGCGCTTCACGACGACCTCGGCGTCACGGACGTCGTGGCCCTCGATGGCCTCGATGTCCAGCGGCGACGGGAGGTAGCGGATGACAGCGTCGAGCAGGGGCTGAACGCCCTTGTTCTTGAACGCCGTGCCACAGAACACCGCGGTGATCGTGGGCTCGCCCTTGCCCTTGCCGGAGCCGAGGATGATGCGACGGACGGCGGCGTGCAGCTGCTCCACGGACGGCTCGTCGCCGTTCAGGAAGAGCTCCATGATCTCGTCGTCGTTCTCGGCGACGGTCTCGACCAGCTTGCCGCGCCACTCTTCAGCAGCTTCGGTGTGCGTGGCCGGGATGTCGACGATGTCGTACATCTCGCCCTTGGTCGCCTCGGCGGACCAGACGAACGCCTTCATCGTGACGAGGTCGACGACACCCTGGAAGTCGGCCTCGGCACCGATGGGGAGCTGCATGACGATCGGAACCGCACCGAGGCGGTCCTTGATCATGTCGACGCAGCGGTGGAACTCGGCGCCGGTACGGTCGAGCTTGTTGACGAAGCAGATGCGCGGCACGCCGTAGCGGTCCGCCTGACGCCAAACGGTCTCGGACTGCGGCTCCACACCGGCGACACCGTCGAACACGGTGACGGCACCGTCGAGGACGCGGAGCGAACGCTCCACCTCGACGGTGAAGTCAACGTGACCCGGGGTGTCGATGATGTTGATGGTGTGGTCGACGTCCTCGAGCGGCCAGTGGCAGGTCGTCGCGGCGGACGTGATCGTGATGCCGCGCTCCTGCTCCTGCTCCATCCAGTCCATCGTGGCAGCGCCGTCGTGGACTTCACCGATCTTGTAAGACACACCGGTGTAGAACAGGATGCGCTCGGTGGTGGTCGTCTTGCCCGCGTCGATGTGGGCCATGATGCCAATGTTGCGCACCTTGGCCAGGTCAAGCGAAGTGGTAGCCATATCGGCTCAGTCTTCTCTCGGTCTCGATGTGGGTTGGGACTACCAGCGGTAGTGCGCGAAGGCCTTGTTGGACTCGGCCATCTTGTGCGTGTCCTCGCGCTTCTTGACGGCAGCGCCAAGACCGTTGGAGGCGTCGAGCAGCTCGTTCATGAGGCGCTCGGTCATGGTCTTCTCACGACGGGCGCGGGAGTAGCCCACGAGCCAGCGGAGGGCCAGGGTCGACTGGCGACCCGGCTTGACCTCGACGGGGACCTGGTAGGTCGCGCCACCGACACGGCGGGACTTGACCTCGAGGGACGGCTTGACGTTCTCCAGCGCGCGCTTCAGCGTGATGACCGGGTCGTTGCCGGTCTTCTCGCGGAGGCCTTCCATGGCGCCGTAGACGATGCGCTCGGCGGTGGAGCGCTTGCCGTTCAGGAGGATCTTGTTGATGAGCGACGTCACCAGAGGAGATGCGTAGACCGGGTCGATGATGACCGGGCGCTTCGGGGCGGGGCCCTTACGAGGCATTCTTACTTCTCCTTCTTGGCGCCGTAGCGGCTGCGGGCCTGCTTGCGGTTCTTGACAGCCTGGGTGTCAAGCGCACCGCGGATGATCTTGTAACGAACACCCGGCAGGTCCTTCACACGGCCACCACGCACGAGCACGATCGAGTGCTCCTGCAGGTTGTGTCCCTCACCCGGAATGTAGGCCGTGACCTCGATGCCGGAGGTCAGACGCACACGCGCGACCTTACGGAGCGCCGAGTTCGGCTTCTTCGGGGTGGTCGTGAACACACGCGTGCAGACGCCGCGACGCTGGGGCGAAGCCTCGAGCGCGGGGGTCTTTGTCTTCTCGACCTTGTCCTGCCGGCCCTTACGGACCAGCTGCTGGATCGTAGGCACTACTTCTCCGGTTTCTGTGTGCCGTGTAGTGAAACTAACCTGGAACTTCCCCGACCCACGCGGTCGGGTGTGTCGAACACTGCACGCTTTCACCGAAGTGAGCAGGGCGCAGATTGCGGTGTGGTCTTCTCGGCTCTCCGCGGGGTCTTAAGCACACGCGGGAGCCCAGGGCACACCCCAGGCACAAGGTCAGAGCGTACCTACCTCACAGAGGTAGGTCAAAACAAATGCCCAGCACGAAAACCCGCCGCGCGCAAGCGGGCAGCGGCACGATCGGCCCTGTGCCCTGCCCCGGCGCCCTAAACTGACACCTTGCCCGGGCGCGGAACGCCCGTGAGTCGATCAGCAGGGAGCAGGACATTGGGGACCGTGGCACCCGAGCCGACCACAGTCGACGCCCGTCCACCCGCCCCCGACCGACCGGCCACGCGCCGCCCGGCCACCCGCCGGACCAGGCAGTTCCGCGGCCCCCTGCTGGCCTTCCTGATCACCGCCGGCGCCTTCTGCGCGGCCTGGGCGGCCCGCGGCACCTTCCCCTTCGGGAACACCGGCCGGGCCCTGAACGACCAGGCCAACCAGTACGTGCCCTTCCACCGGGCGCTCTGGGACCTGGTCCACGGGCAGGCCGCCGGCGACGTGCTCTTCACCTGGCGCGGCGGCTTCGGACAGCAGTTCCTCGCCGACTACCACACCTACCTCGGCAACCCGTTCTCCTGGCTGGCCGTCCTCGTCCCCCGCGCCCACGTCGACCTCGCCGTCTTCGCGATCACCCCGATCACCATGGGCACCGCGGCCGCCGTGATGACGGTGTACCTCGGCAAACTGCACCCCGGCCCGTGGTGGCAGCGGGGCGTGCTCGGCGCCACGTACGGCCTGTGCGGCTGGGCGCTCAGCGACGCCTCGTACATCCCGATGTGGCTGTGGGGCCTGGTCGCGCTCCCCATGCTCGGCATCGCCGTCGAGTGGTGCCTGGAGGAGCGCCGCTGGCCGGGCGTGGCCCTGCTGGTCGCGCTCGCCTGGTTCGGGAACTTCTACACCGCGATGATGGCCACGATGGCCGCCTGCGTCCTGCTGGCCATCCGCATGGCCACCCGCGACATGTCGGCCCGCGACCGGCTCCGCGCCCTGTGGCGGGCCGCGACGGCCACCGGGACCGGGATCCTGCTCACCCTGCCCCTCCTGCTGCCCTCGTTCCTGTCCAGCGGGGCCGCGCAGCCCACCGGGGCGGCCGCCTTCGACCCCGTACGGATCGAGATCTTCCTCTCGGGCATGCTCCCGGCCACGCACCTGTGGGGCGGCCGCCCGCGGCTCTACGTCGCCTCGCTCGGGCTGATCCTGGCCGGCTCGTTCGTCCTGAACACCGCAGTCGCCAAGCGGACCCGGCTGGTGTGGGCGGCCGCCACCCTGCTCGTGGTCGCCTCCTTCCAGTTCCCGCCCACGCAGTACCTGTGGCACGGGCTGGCGGTGCCGAACGGCAATCCGTACCGCGAGGCCTTCGTCTTCAGCGGGATGGTCGTGATCGTGGCCTGGCTGGCGCTGGCCAACCGGCCGCGCCCGCTGCACCTGGCCCTGGTCGCGGCCCTCCTGGTGGCCGCCACCTTCGTGCTGCGCCGCACCGACGACTTCGGCGGCTGGACCTGGCCGGCCGTTCTCGGCGGCGGGGCGCTCTCCCTGCTGGCCCTGGTCCTGCTGCGGCTCGGCGAGAAGCGCCGGTACCTGATCCCGGTGGCCGCCGCCCTGATGATCGGCGTCGTCTTCGCCGAGTCCACGGTCGCCGCCGCGAATGCGGACGCCCGCCGGGCCCGCGAGCGCTGGGCCAAGCCCGTCGCCACCTCGAACGAGTCCATCGGCAACCATTTCGACGCCGTACGGGACGTGGCGGGCTGGCCCGCGTACCGGACCGACTCGGGCGCGCCGCAGAGCGCGTACAACGACGCCCTGGCGCTGCGCGCGGAGGGGCCGCAGTACTACAGCAGCTACCTCCCCGAGGCCACCTACCGGGCCCTGGAGCCCCTGGGGTACGGCTTCAAGAACGACGGCCGGACCTTCTTCGGCGCCGACAACCCGGTACTCGACGCCATCTTCTCGATCGGCGCCCGGGTCCGCCCGGGGACCGCCCCGAACACCTGGACGGCCGCGAAGTTCCCCGCGCCCCCACTGGTCACCGTCCGCACCGGCCCGTACACCTCCCCCAACCCGGCGGACAGCGTCTACGCCCGCCAGGAGAACGTCCTGGGCGCCACCGTCTACCAGGTCCCCCAGGTCACCCGCGGCGGCACCGACACCGACCAGACGTACGCCGCCCAGTGCACCCCCGGCTCCGAGGCCTTCTGGTACTCCCCCGCCCTCTACGGCACGGTCCGCGCCGGCGGCACCCGGAAGCCCCTGGAGGACCGGATGACCGGGGTGGTCCCGCTGGGCACGGTCCCCGCGTCCGGCCGGGTCGACGTCACCGTGGAGACCCGTACGAAGGACGCGGACGCGGGCGGGCACCCGCTCGGCTGCCTGGACCGCGCCGCGCTCGACACCGTCGTCCGGCACCTGACCACCACCGGCGCCACCGCGGTCCGCCCGGGCGGCCACACCCTGGAGGCCACCCTCCCCACCCCCGCCGGCGGCACGGCGGTCATCGCCACGACCGCCGTACCGGGTTGGCGGTGCTCGGCCCCGCTGAAGCCGTTCCACGGCCTCCTGGCGGTGGACCTCCCCGCGGGCACGGACACGTTCTCCTGCACCTTCACCCCGAAGGGCCTCACCCCGGGCCTCGCAGGCGCCACCCTGGCCCTGATGGTCCTCATCGGGGTCCAGGTGACCGCACTCCGCCGCCGCCGGCGCGACTGACCTCCCCCGCGGGGACTGCGGGGCCGCTCCCCCGCGGTCCATCGGCCCACCGGCCCACCTACCGACGAAGAAGCCCCCCGCCGCTCCTCTCGGAGCAGCGGGGGGCTTCTTCTTACGAGCTCTTAGCCGTTGTACGGGCCGTAGTCGTAGTCCTCCAGCGGGACAGCCTGGCCGGAGCCGGAGCCGAAGGGCGAGTAGTCGATGTCGTCGTAGCCGACGGCCGAGTACATCGCTGCCTTGGCTTCCTCGGTGGGCTCCACCCGGATGTTGCGGTAGCGGGCGAGGCCCGTACCGGCCGGGATGAGCTTACCGATGATGACGTTCTCCTTGAGGCCGATGAGGCTGTCGGACTTGGCGTTGATCGCCGCATCCGTCAGGACTCGGGTCGTCTCCTGGAAGGAGGCGGCCGACAGCCAGGATTCCGTCGCCAGCGAGGCCTTGGTGATACCCATCAGCTGCGGACGGCCGGAGGCGGGGTGACCGCCCTCGGTGACCACACGACGGTTCTCGGTCTCGAACTTCGACCGCTCGACCAGCTCGCCCGGCAGGAGCTCCGCGTCGCCGGACTCGATGATCGTCACGCGGCGCAGCATCTGCCGGATGATGATCTCGATGTGCTTGTCGTGGATCGACACGCCCTGCGAGTTGTAGACCTTCTGGACTTCGCCGACCAGGTGGACCTGGACGGCACGCTGACCGAGGATGCGCAGCACGTCGTGCGGGTTGGTGGCACCCATGGTGAGCTTCTGGCCCACCTCGACGTGGTCGCCCTCGTGCACGATGACCTTGGCGCGCTTCGAGATCGGGAACGCCGTCTCGTCGCTGCCGTCGTCGGGCGTGATGACGATCTTCTTCGTCTTCTCGGTCTCCTCGATCCGCACGCGGCCGGCGGCCTCGGAGATCGGGGCGACACCCTTCGGGGTACGGGCCTCGAAGAGCTCGACGACACGCGGCAGACCCTGCGTGATGTCGTCACCGGCCACACCACCGGTGTGGAAGGTACGCATCGTCAGCTGGGTACCGGGCTCACCGATGGACTGGGCGGCGATGATGCCGACCGCCTCACCGATGTCGACCAGCTTGCCGGTGGCGAGCGAGCGTCCGTAGCAGAAGGCGCAGGTGCCGACCGCGGACTCACAGGTCAGGACCGAGCGGGTCTTGACCTCCTCGACGCCGTTGGCGACCAGGGCGTCGATGAGCACGTCACCGAGGTCGACGTTGGCCGGCGCGATGACCTTGCCGTCGATGACGACGTCCTCGGCCAGCATGCGGGCGTAGATCGAGGTCTCGACGTCGTCGGCCTTGCGCAGCACGCCGTCCTCGCCGCGAACGGCGATCTTCAGCTTCAGGCCGCGCTCGGTGCCGCAGTCCTCCTCGCGGATGATCACGTCCTGCGAGACGTCCACCAGACGACGGGTCAGGTAACCCGAGTCGGCGGTACGCAGGGCGGTGTCCGCCAGACCCTTACGGGCACCGTGCGTGGAGATGAAGTACTCCAGAACGGTGAGGCCCTCACGGAAGGACGCCTTGATCGGACGCGGGATGGTCTCGTTCTTCGCGTTCGACACCAGACCACGCATACCGGCGATCTGTCGCATCTGCATCATGTTTCCTCGGGCACCCGAGTCAACCATCATGAAGATGGGGTTCGTCTTGGGGAAGTTCGCGTTCATCGCCTCGGCAACCTCGTTGGTCGCCTTGGTCCAGATCGCGATGAGCTCCTGCGTGCGCTCGTCCTTGGTGATCAGACCGCGCTCGTACTGCTTCTGGACCTTCTCGTCCATCGCCTCGTAGCCCGCGACGATGGCCTTCTTGGCCTCGGGCACGACGACGTCGGAGATGGCCACGGTGACGCCCGAACGGGTCGCCCAGTGGAAGCCGGCCGCCTTCAGGTTGTCGAGCGTCGCCGCCACGATGACCTTGGGGTAGCGCTCCGCCAGGTCGTTGACGATCTCGGAGAGCTGCTTCTTGCCCACCGAGTAGTCGACGAACGGGTAGTCCTCGGGCAGCAGCTCGTTGAAGAGCGCGCGACCCAGGGTGGTCTTCAGACGGAAGCTGTCGCCCGGCTGGAACTCCTGCTCGCCCTCCTCGGCGACCGGCGCCACCCAGCCACGCGGCGGGATGGTGCCCACCGGGAAGCGGATGTCGACGGACGACTGCAGCGCGAGCTCGCCGTTGTCGAACGCCATGGTCGCCTCGGCCGTGGAGCCGAACGCGCGGCCCTCGCCCTTGGTGTCACGGAGCTCACCGTCGGTGGTCAGGAAGAACAGACCGAGGACCATGTCCTGGGTCGGCATCGTGACCGGACGGCCGTCGGCCGGCTTGAGGATGTTGTTCGAGGACAGCATCAGGATGCGGGCCTCGGCCTGCGCCTCCGCGGAGAGCGGCAGGTGCACCGCCATCTGGTCACCGTCGAAGTCCGCGTTGAACGCGGTGCAGACGAGCGGGTGGATCTGGATGGCCTTGCCTTCGACCAGCTGGGGCTCGAAGGCCTGGATGCCGAGGCGGTGCAGCGTGGGCGCACGGTTCAGCAGAACCGGGTGCTCGGCGATGACCTCTTCGAGGACGTCGTAGACGACCGTGCGGCCGCGCTCGACCATCCGCTTGGCGCTCTTGATGTTCTGCGCGTGGTTCAGGTCGACCAGGCGCTTCATCACGAACGGCTTGAAGAGCTCCAGCGCCATGGCCTTGGGCAGACCGCACTGGTGCAGCTTCAGCTGCGGACCGACGACGATCACGGAACGCGCGGAGTAGTCCACACGCTTACCGAGAAGGTTCTGACGGAATCGACCCTGCTTGCCCTTCAGCATGTCGCTGAGGGACTTCAGGGGACGGTTACCGGGACCGGTGACCGGACGACCACGACGACCGTTGTCGAAGAGGGCGTCCACGGCCTCCTGAAGCATGCGCTTCTCGTTGTTCACGATGATCTCGGGGGCACCGAGGTCGAGGAGACGCTTCAGACGGTTGTTGCGGTTGATCACGCGGCGGTACAGGTCGTTCAGGTCGGAGGTCGCGAAGCGGCCACCGTCCAGCTGCACCATCGGACGCAGGTCCGGCGGGATCACCGGCACGCAGTCCAGAACCATGCCCTTGGGCTTGTTGCTGGTCTGCAGGAACGCGGAGACGACCTTGAGGCGCTTGAGCGCACGGGTCTTCTTCTGGCCCTTGCCGGTACGGATGATCTCGCGGAGGCGCTCAGCCTCCTCCTCGAGGTCGAAGGACTCCAGGCGCTTCTGCAGCGCGGCGGCGCCCATGCAGCCATCGAAGTACGTGCCGAAGCGGTCACGCAGCTCGCGGTAGAGGAGCTCGTCGCCCTCCAGGTCCTGGACCTTGAGGTTCTTGAAGCGGGCCCACACCTCGTCGAGGCGGTCGATCTCGCGCTGGGCGCGGTCACGGAGCTGCTTCATCTCGCGCTCGGCACCTTCGCGCACCTTGCGGCGTACGTCGGCCTTCGCGCCCTCGGCCTCGAGCTCGCCCAGGTCGGTCTCGAGCTTCTTGGCCCGGCCTTCGAGGTCCGCGTCACGGCGGTTCTCGATCTGCTGGCGCTCGACGGAGACGTGCGCCTCCAGCGACGGGAGGTCGCGGGTGCGGCGCTCGTCGTCGACGAACGTGATCATGTACGCGGCGAAGTAGATGACCTTCTCGAGGTCCTTCGGCGCGAGGTCCAGCAGGTATCCGAGGCGCGACGGGACGCCCTTGAAGTACCAGATGTGGGTGACGGGAGCGGCAAGCTCGATGTGGCCCATCCGCTCACGGCGCACCTTGGCGCGCGTGACTTCGACGCCACAACGCTCACAGATGATGCCCTTGAAGCGGACACGCTTGTACTTACCGCAGTAGCACTCCCAGTCCCGGGTAGGACCGAAGATCTTCTCGCAGAAGAGTCCGTCCTTCTCGGGCTTGAGGGTGCGGTAGTTGATGGTCTCCGGCTTCTTGACCTCGCCGTGCGACCAGGTTCGGATGTCGTCCGCGGTGGCAAGGCCGATCCGCAGCTCGTCGAAGAAGTTGACGTCGAGCACTGTGCGTCAATCCCTCTTTCGGGGTCGAGTCTCAATCATGGTCTGAACGGTCCCGGGGATGACGGGGGGCTCTTGAGCGAGCCCCCCGTCAGGCCCGTCAGACCTCTTCGACGCTGCTCGGCTCGCGCCGGGACAGGTCGATACCGAGCTCCTCCGCCGCGCGGAAGACGTCCTCGTCGGTGTCGCGCATCTCGATGGACATGCCGTCCGAGGACAGCACCTCCACGTTGAGGCAGAGCGACTGCATTTCCTTGATGAGCACCTTGAAGGACTCGGGAATGCCCGGCTCGGGGATGTTCTCGCCCTTGACGATGGCCTCGTAGACCTTCACGCGGCCGGTGACGTCGTCGGACTTGATGGTCAGCAGCTCCTGGAGGGCGTAAGCGGCGCCATAAGCCTCGAGCGCCCACACCTCCATCTCACCGAAGCGCTGGCCACCGAACTGCGCCTTACCACCCAGCGGCTGCTGCGTGATCATCGAGTACGGACCGGTCGACCGAGCGTGGAGCTTGTCGTCGACCAGGTGGTGGAGCTTGAGGATGTACATGTACCCGATCGAGATCGGGTCCGGGAACGGCTCGCCGGAGCGGCCGTCGAACAGACGCGCCTTGCCGGACGGGAGGACCAGGCGGTCACCGTCGCGGTTCGGGATGGTGTGCTCGAAGAGGCCTGCGAGCTCGTCCTCACGGGCACCGTCGAACACGGGGGTGGCGACGTTGGTACCGGGCTCGACCTTGTCGGCACCGATGACCTTCAGACGCTCGGCCCACTCCTCGCCGAGGCCGGAGACGTCCCAGCCGCGGCTGGCGAGCCAGCCGAGGTGGATCTCCAGGACCTGTCCCGGGTTCATTCGGGACGGGACACCCAGCGGGTTGAGGATGATGTCGACCGGCGTGCCGTCTTCCAGGAAGGGCATGTCCTCGATCGGAAGGATCTTGGAGATGACGCCCTTGTTGCCGTGGCGGCCGGCGAGCTTGTCACCGTCGGTGATCTTGCGCTTCTGGGCGACGTAGACGCGGACCAGCTGGTTCACGCCCGGAGGAAGCTCGTCGCCCTCCTCGCGGTCGAAGACGCGGACACCGATGACCTTGCCGATCTCACCGTGAGGGACCTTGAGCGAGGTGTCACGCACCTCGCGGGCCTTCTCACCGAAGATCGCGCGGAGCAGGCGCTCCTCCGGGGTCAGCTCGGTCTCACCCTTGGGCGTGACCTTGCCGACCAGGATGTCGCCGGCGACGACGTCCGCACCGATGCGGATGATGCCGCGCTCGTCGAGGTCCGCGAGGACCTCCTCGGAGACGTTCGGGATGTCCCGGGTGATCTCCTCGGGGCCGAGCTTGGTGTCACGCGCGTCGACCTCGTGCTCCTCGATGTGGATCGAGGAGAGGACGTCGTCCTGCACGAGGCGCTGCGACAGGATGATCGCGTCCTCGTAGTTGTGACCTTCCCAGGGCATGAACGCGACGAGCAGGTTCTTGCCGAGGGCCATCTCGCCCTCTTCGGTCGCGGGACCGTCGGCGAGGACCTGGGACTCGACGATCCGGTCACCCTCGTTGACGATGACCTTCTGGTTGACCGAGGTGCCCTGGTTCGAGCGGGAGAACTTGGCGACGCGGTACGTGGTGTACGTGCCGTCGTCGTTGGCGACGGTGATGTAGTCGGCCGAGACCTCCTGGACGACACCGTCCTTCTCCGCACGGATCGAGTCACCGGCGTCGACCGCACAGCGGTACTCCATGCCGGTGCCGACGAGCGGGGCCTCCGCCTTGATGAGCGGAACGGCCTGGCGCATCATGTTCGCGCCCATGAGGGCACGGTTGGCGTCGTCGTGCTCCAGGAAGGGGATCATCGCGGTCGCGACGGACACCATCTGGCGCGGGGAGACGTCCATGTAGTCGACGTCGTCGCCGGCGATGTAGTCGATCTCGCCGCCACGACGACGCACCAGCACGCGGTTCTCGGTGAAGCGCATGTCCTCGGACAGGCCGGCGTTGGCCTGGGCGATGACGAAGCGGTCTTCCTCGTCGGCCGTGAGGTAGTCGACCTCGTCGGTGACGACACCGTCGATGACCTTGCGGTACGGGGTCTCGACGAAACCGAACGCGTTGACGCGGCCGTAGGAGGCGAGCGAGCCGATCAGACCGATGTTCGGGCCTTCAGGGGTCTCGATCGGGCACATGCGGCCGTAGTGCGACGGGTGAACGTCACGGACCTCGAAGCCGGCCCGCTCACGGGACAGACCGCCGGGGCCCAGCGCCGACAGGCGGCGCTTGTGGGTCAGGCCCGAGAGCGGGTTGTTCTGGTCCATGAACTGCGACAGCTGGCTGGTGCCGAAGAACTCCTTGATGGAGGCGACGACCGGCCGGATGTTGATCAGGGTCTGCGGCGTGATGGCCTCGACGTCCTGAGTCGTCATGCGCTCGCGGACGACGCGCTCCATACGAGCCAGACCCGTGCGGACCTGGTTCTGGATGAGCTCGCCGACGTTGCGCAGACGACGGTTGCCGAAGTGGTCGATGTCGTCGGTCTCGACGACGATCGAACGGCCGGACTCACCGGTGGTCTCGGTCTCGCCGGCGTGCAGCTTGACCAGGTACTTGATGGTCGCGATGACGTCGTCGGTGGTGAGCACACCGGCGTCGAGCGGCTCGTCGGCGCCGAGCTTCTTGTTCACCTTGTAGCGGCCGACCTTGGCGAGGTCGTAGCGCTTCGGGTTGAAGTAGAGGTTCTCGAGCAGCGTCTGAGCGGCCTCGCGGGTCGGCGGCTCGCCCGGACGCAGCTTGCGGTAGATGTCGAGCAGCGCGTCGTCCTGGCCCTGGGTGTGGTCCTTCTCCAGGGTGGCGCGCATGGACTCGTACTCGCCGAACTCCTCCAGGATCTGCTCGGTGGTCCAGCCGAGAGCCTTCAGGAGGACGGTGACGGACTGCTTGCGCTTGCGGTCGATGCGGACACCGACCATGTCGCGCTTGTCGATCTCCATCTCCAGCCAGGCACCCCGGGACGGGATGATCTTGGCGGAGAAGATGTCCTTGTCGGACGTCTTGTCGATCGAGGAGTCGAAGTAGACACCGGGGGAGCGGACAAGCTGCGACACGACGACACGCTCGGTGCCGTTGATGACGAAGGTGCCCTTGTTGGTCATGAGCGGGAAATCGCCCATGAAGACCGTCTGAGACTTGATCTCTCCGGTCTCGTTGTTCGTGAACTCGGCAGTGACGAACAGCGGAGCCGCGTACGTGAAGTCGCGCTCCTTGCACTCGTCGACAGAGTTCTTCGCCGGCTCGAAACGGTGGTCGCGGAAGGTCAGCGACATCGACCCGGAGAAGTCCTCGATCGGCGAGATCTCCTCGAAGATCTCTTCCAGACCGGACTTGGTGGGGACGTCCTGTCCACTCTCAAGCGCCGACTCGACGCGAGACTTCCAGGCGGCATTGCCGAGAAGCCAGTCAAAGCTCTCGGTCTGCAGCGCCAGGAGGTTCGGAACCTCGAGGGGCTCCTTGATCTTTGCAAAGGAGATGCGCAGCGGGGCGGTGCTGGCACCGTTGTTCGTATTGGTCGAGGCGTTGCGCGAGGCGGCCAAGAGGGGGTCCTTCCGAGGGCTCGGACTCACTACGCGCGTACCGGTCCCAGCAGACACAGAAGACAAGCCCCCCAAATCCAACCGAAAAGGCCAGGTCAGGGTGGATCAATCAAGTGTGCTCAAGCGTGGGCATGTCCCTGGCGACGGGCAGGGGACAGCTAACAGGCAGCGCAAAGGGTCAGTGTAGCCACTCGGCTCACTGATGTCCAGACCAGGTTTCCGGAAACCGGCAACAGGCCTTCCCCATGTCGTTCAACCAACACTGTGTCCAACGCTGCGGCGCCCGTACTCGTGCACAGAGCGCGTATCAGTACTGCCCTCTTCGTAGTCGATCCATGCCTCGGATCGCGGATCCAGGCGGTCGACCTCTCGACGGGACTGAGAATTGCGCGCCGCGTCCCGTTCGTCAAGGCCCCCTGCTCCGAGCGGATCATCTTCGGACCCTGCTTCGGGGCAACGATGATCACCCTACTCCCCAACGAGACCAGGGCAAGTCAGGCACCGCGGGTACGCCAAAGGGCGACCACCCTTACGGGTGATCGCCCTTGGTTGGGGCCCCAGAGGGCCCCAGAGGTGTTACTTGACCTCGACAGCCGCGCCGGCAGCCTTGAGGGACTCGGCGGCCTTGTCAGCGGCCTCCTTGGCGACCTTCTCGAGGACCGGCTTCGGAGCGCCGTCCACGAGGTCCTTGGCCTCCTTCAGACCCAGGGAGGTCAGCTCACGCACGACCTTGATGACCTGGATCTTCTTGTCGCCGGCACCGGTGAGGATGACGTCGAACTCGTCCTGCTCCTCAGCGGCCTCAGCGGCAACCGGGGCACCCGGACCGGCAACGGCGACGGCCGCAGCGGCGGTGACGTCGAACTTCTCCTCGAAGGCCTTCACGAACTCGGAGAGCTCGATGAGGGTCATCTCCTCGAACTGGGCGAGGAGGTCGTCCTGAGAGAGCTTCGCCATGATGGGCGATCCTTCCACTAAATCGGCAGGTGCCGGATGTATATAGAGGCGGGCGTAACGGCCCGCTACGACCCACGCACTAGGCGGCGTGGATCAGTGCGCGAGCCGAATTACTCGGCACCGCCCTGCTCGGCGAGCTTGACGCGAAGCGCTTCCGCGGTGCGGACGAACTTCGACGGCAGCGCCTGGAAGAGCGAGGCAGCCTGAGACTGCTTGCCCTTGAACGCGCCGGCCAGCTTGCTGAGCAGAACCTCGCGGGACTCGAGGTCCGCAAGCTTCTTGATCTCATCGGCGGTGAGCGCCTTACCATCAAGGACACCCGCCTTGATGATGAGGTTCGGGTTGTCCTTGGCGAAGTCACGCAGGCTCTTCGCCGACTCCACCGGGTCACCGGTGATGAAGGCGACCGCGGTCGGACCAGCGAAGTGCTCGTCCAGCGCGGTGATCCCGGCCTGGTTGGCCGCAATCTTGGTCAGCGTGTTCTTCACCACGGCGTACTGGGCGTTCTCACCAAGGGAGCGACGCAGCGTCTTGAGCTGCGCGACGGTGAGACCCCGGTACTCGGTCAGCACGGCGGCGTTCGAGCTCTGGAACGCGTCCTTGAGCTCGGCTACCGATGCAGCCTTGTTGGGCGTCGGCATGGTGCGTTCGCCTCCTTCCGGGTGATGAGGACCGCTCAGAAGGGGCTAAATAAGAAACGCCCCGGCGTAGGCGCCAGGGCGTGGCTCAACCGGAACGAGTTCCGGGAACCTTCCACAGTCACCTACGCGGGTCGTCCGCATTCAACGGATCCTTCGGC
Organism: Streptomyces avidinii; assembly: GCF_014650695.1. GTDB lineage: Bacteria > Actinomycetota > Actinomycetes > Streptomycetales > Streptomycetaceae > Streptomyces > Streptomyces avidinii. The sequence goes on from NZ_BMVL01000007.1 coordinate 297,111, forward strand.
CACCGAACCCTTGCGGGCACGGCAACGACCAGCGGTCTTTGGCTTCTGGGGAAGACTACGTGAAGGGGTGCAGCCGAGGCAAATCGCCTCAGGAATCGAGGTCCAGGCCGCCCAGTCCGGCGTCCCGGAGCGTCTTGTCGGCCTCCTTCAGGTCCTCGTCCGCCTGCTTGAGCTTGCGGTCGGTCTCCTTCGTCACCTCGTCGAAGGAGACGACCTGGTCGGCCGGCGGGGCCTCGACGGGAGCGGCCTTGCCGAAGTCGGAGAACTTCGCCGTGGTCTTCGTCGTCCCCTTGCCGTCCGTGCTCACGGTCTCCGCGCGGACCGGGTAGCCGTCCTTGCCGATCCACAGGTCCACCTCGAAGGCGGTGAGGTGCTTCACGGACTCGTGGAGGTACTGGCGGTTCGCCTCCTGCATGACCTTGGTGGACTCGTCCGCCTTGAGCAGGTCGGCCCCCGTGAAGCTGCCCTTGTAGTGCTCGGCGTCGATGCCGTCGGCCGTCTTCTCGGCGCCGACGTGCGTGAGCTTCTCCTGGCCGAGCAGCATGGCGAGGTACTCGGCCGGGTCGTCGTTGAGCCGGACCCCCGGCTTGCCGTCCTTGGCCAGGTTCATGCTCATCCAGGCCTTGCCCATGAGGGGCTCGCCCAGGTGGGTGTAGACCATGTCGCCGATCATGACCGAGCGGGTGTCGGGCTTCTCGCTCTTCAGGATCACGTCGTGGCTGGACGGGTACCAGCCCTTGGTGCCGGACTGGCTGTCGGTCTTGCCGTCGCGCTCGACGACGGAAAGCTCCGCCTTGGCGAACTTGGCGGCCACCGTCTTCAGGTAGGAGGCCTTCACCGCCTCCGCGGGCGAGTGCGCCTGCTCGGCGGCGGCCTTGCCCCCGTCGGCCTTGCCGGTGCCCGCGTCGGCCTTGTCGCCGCCGCAGGCCGTGAGGCCGCCCACGAGCAGTGCGGTGCCCGCCAGGGCGATTCCGGCTCGGGTCCGGACAGCCTGGTTCATCTGGTTCTCCCCCATGTGGATCTTTGAATCCTTGATCTCTGTTGCTGAAATGCGTGCCGCCGGGGCGCGTGGGAGGGTCAGGCCCCCGCGCCGGGTCCGCCCAGTTCCTTGAGCATCGCGAAGAGGTCGAAGGTCTCGTTCTCCGGCGGAGTCCGCACGGTGGCCGCGGAGCCGTAGTCCGAGTAGTAGGCGTCCATGTTCAGGACCCCCTGGGGCGTCCCGATGCCGACCTTCATGTGGACCGGGTAGCCGTCCTTGTTGAGCCAGACGTCCATGTCGTAGCCCTTGATGCCGGCCTTCTTCGTGGCCTCGACGAGCTTGGTGCGCTCGGCCTCCGAGAGCACCTTCGCCGACTCGTTCACCGCGAGCATCTCCTCGAAGCTCACGGCGCCCTTGTAGTGCTCGGCGTCCACGCCCTCGACCTTCTCGCCGCCGAGGTGCTTCACGTTCGGGGAGCTGAGCAGCAGGGCGAGCTGCTTGGCCGGGTCCTGGTTCTGGTCCATGGTGCCCATGCCGCTGAGCTTCTTGAGCGCCTCGGCGTCGCCGGAGGCCTCCGCGGCGGCGGTGACGTCCAGCTTCATCCAGCTCTTGCCGTCCAGGCCCTCGGACATCGGGGAGCCCTTCGGCACCTCCATGTACATGACGTTGTTCGACATGATCATGCGCATGGACTCGGCGCCCGCGCCCGGGGTCAGCGTGCCCTTCATGGTGATGTCCATGACCTGCGGGTCCCAGCCCTGGGTACCGGTCATCTCCATGGTCCCGCCGCCGCCCAGGGAAGCGGGCATCGACATGGTCATGCGGACCTTGGCCGACTTGGCGGCCGAGGTCTTCTTGTACGCGGCCGCGAGCGCCTCGGTGGCGGAACCGCCTGCCGCGGGCTTGCTCGGCTCTGCGGAAGCCCCGGTGGCAGCCCTGCCGGAGTCCTCCTTCTTCCCGTTCTCGCACGCCGTGGCCCCACCCACGAGCAGTACGGCGGCCAGCGCTGCGCCGACGGTCTTCTTCCGGTACGCGGACACGCGCATCCCCACCCCTTGATCGATCTCTTCCGGCCGACCCTACGTTCCTGCTCGGCCGGATCGCGCCCCCATTACGCCCCCGTCGAGCGATATGTGGTCATGAACACGAAAACGGGCCCCTCGCCACCCTGTGAAGGGGGCGAGGGGCCCGTTCGTCGATCAGATCAGTGAGCCGTCGGGCTCAGCCCGATCAGACAGCAGCCGGGTCTTCCTCGACGAGGAGGTTCCGGGTGCGGTTGGAGTCCAGCTGGATGCCGGGGCCCATCGTGGTGCTGAGGGCGGCCTTCTTGATGTAGCGGCCCTTCGCGGCGGACGGCTTCAGACGAAGGATCTCGTCGAGGGCCGCGCCGTAGTTCTCGACCAGCTGCTCATCGGAGAAGGAGACCTTGCCGATGATGAAGTGCAGGTTCGAGTGCTTGTCGACGCGGAACTCGATCTTGCCACCCTTGATCTCGGTGACAGCCTTCGCGACGTCCATCGTGACGGTGCCGGTCTTCGGGTTCGGCATGAGGCCACGGGGACCGAGCACGCGGCCGAGGCGGCCGACCTTGCCCATGAGGTCCGGGGTGGCCACAACGGCGTCGAACTCGTTCAGGCGGTTGCCCTTGGCGATCTCGTTGATCAGCTCGTCGTCGCCGACAATGTCGGCGCCGGCGGCTTCCGCGGCCGCTGCACGGTCACCGGTCGCGAAGACCAGGACCCGGGCGGTCTTGCCGGTGCCGTGCGGGAGGTTCACGGTGCCGCGGACCATCTGGTCGGCCTTGCGCGGGTCGACACCCAGGCGGAAGGCGATCTCGACGGTGCTGTCGAACTTGGTCGTGGAGGTCTCCTTGGCGAGACGGACGGCCTCGAGCGGGGCGTACAGCTTCTCCCGGTCGACCTTGGCGTCCGCAGCGCGGAGAGTCTTGCTGCGCTTCACTTCTGCTCCTGTGTTTTGGCTTCAGGCATGGAGTCGTGGTGCGGACCAGCGCTTGGTCCTACCACTGATGGTGCTGGGGGTGGCTGGATCAGCCTTCGACGGTGACGCCCATCGAACGCGCGGTGCCGGCAATGATCTTGACGGCGGCGTCGATGTCGTTGGCGTTCAGGTCGGGCATCTTCAGCTCGGCGATCTCCTTGACCTGGGCAGCCGTGAGCTTGGCGACCTTGGTCTTGTGGGGCTCGCCGGAGCCCTTCTCGATGCCCGCGTGCTTCAGGATGAGGCGCGCGGCCGGCGGAGTCTTGGTGATGAAGGTGAAGGAACGGTCGTCGTAGACCGTGATCTCCACCGGCACGACCATGCCACGCTGCGACTCGGTCGCGGCGTTGTAGGCCTTGCAGAACTCCATGATGTTGACGCCGTGCTGACCGAGCGCAGGGCCGACCGGCGGAGCCGGGTTGGCCGCACCGGCCTTGATCTGGAGCTTGATAAGCCCCGTGACCTTCTTCTTCTTGGGAGGCATTGCTCTCTCCGGGTCCTAGTGAGAGTTTTCAGCCGCCGATCCGGTCATCCGGATGGAGGCATACCGCACCACGATAACGGGTATCGGTGCGGGGCTAAAAACCGAGCAGGTCAGACCGCCCTTCACGGGGCGATCTGACCTGTCCGGAAGCTGTTGCTCAGAAGATCAGTTCTTCTGGATCTGGTCGAAGCTGAGCTCGACCGGGGTCTCGCGGCCGAAGATCTCGACGAGGCCCTTGACCTTCTTCGAGTCGGGGTTGATCTCGTTGATCGTCGCCTGCAGCGTCGCGAACGGACCGTCGGTGACGGTGACCGAGTCGCCGACCTCGAAGTCCAGGACCTCGATGGTGCGCTTGACGGCGGGCGCGGGCAGACCGGCCTCTTCCGCAGCGGCCTTGGCGGCCTTCTCCTGCGCCTCCGGGGCGAGCATCTTGACGATCTCGTCCAGGGTCAGGGGGTACGGGTCGTACGCGTTGCCGACGAAGCCGGTGACGCCAGGGGTGTTGCGGACGACGCCCCAGGACTCGTTCGTCAAATCCATGCGGACGAGAACGTAACCGGGCAGCTTGTTCTGCCGGACGTTCTTGCGCTCGCCGTTCTTGATCTGGACGATCTCTTCCTCGGGCACCTCGGCCTGGTAGATGAACTCCTCGACGTTCAGCGAGACGGCACGCTGTTCGAGGTTGGCCTTCACGCGCTTCTCGTAGCCGGCGTAGGTGTGGATCACATACCACTCGCCGGGCAGGAGGCGGAGCTCCTCGCGCAGGGCCTGGATCGGGTCGACGGGCTCGGCGGGCTCGACCGGAGCGGCCTCTTCGGCCTCTTCCTCGTCGGCCTCGACCTCGGCCTCGTCAGCAGCCTCTTCGACCTCGGCGTCGGCGTCGGCCTCGACCGCGGTGTCAGCCTCGACCTCGACCTCGTCCTCGTCGGACTCGACGCGCAGCGCGGCCTCTTCGGCAGCGGCACCCGCCTCGGCGTCGGCGAGCTCGGCCTCGTCGGGGTCCACAGCGTCCGCCGCCTCGACGATGTCGAGCTCGTCCTCGACGGACTCGACGGAGTCGTGGCTCGCGTTCAGGTTCGGGTCAGACACGGTGGCTGCTTCTTCCTGGATACAAAAGGTGGTGGAACATGCGAAAACGGGCGACACCCATCAGGCGCCGCCCCCCGCGGGATCAGCCGAAGACGAACTTGATGGCTTTCTCGAACCCAAAGTCAATCACGGTCACCAGACCGATCATGATGACGACGAAGACAATCACCACGGTGGTGTACGTCGTGAGCTGGTTGCGAGTGGGCCAGACAACCTTGCGGAGTTCCGCGACGATCTGGCGGTAGAAAAGCGCGAGACGGCCCAGAGGGCCCTTCTTGCCGCGCTTGCCGCCCTTGCGGGCCTTCTTCTCGCGCGTCTCGTCCTCGGCGTCAGGCATGTCGATGGAGCCCAGGGCGTCCGTCACGTCTCTCACCTGAATCCGGGTCGTGGCCGTACCGCGCCCGGTTGCGCCGCACGGCGTTGCATCTAAGTACGTACCTGCGCACACACGTCCGAGTTGGAGTGTGGAGCAGGGCCGGAGGGACTCGAACCCCCAACCGCTGGTTTTGGAGACCAGTGCTCTACCAATTGAGCTACGACCCTTTGCGTCCCCCAACCTACCGCATCCGAGCGAGTGCACGGAGTGCTCACGCTTCTCAGCGGCTGGCGAGGTCCAACGACAGGTGAGTGTACGTGAACCGGGACCTGACGTCGAACAGCACCCGACCTGACATGCGGCAGTCCGTTGACTGAAACGGTGTGCGGGGCTTCTTGGCCGTCTGGGACGATTGCTCGTATGACCTCTGCAACGCCTTCCTCCGAGCGCCGGGTGTCCGCCCGAATCGGCGCCATTTCCGAGTCCGCCACCCTCGCCGTGGACGCCAAGGCCAAGGCCCTCAAGGCCGCCGGGCGCCCGGTGATCGGCTTCGGTGCCGGTGAGCCCGACTTCCCGACCCCGGACTACATCGTCGAGGCCGCGGTCGAGGCCTGCCGCAACCCCAAGTACCACCGCTACACGCCGGCCGGCGGCCTGCCCGAGCTCAAGGCCGCGATCGCCGCCAAGACCCTGCGGGACTCCGGCTACGAGGTCGAGGCCTCGCAGATCCTGGTGACCAACGGCGGCAAGCAGGCGATCTACGAGGCCTTCGCGGCCGTCCTGGACCCGGGTGACGAGGTCATCGTCCCGGCTCCGTACTGGACCACCTACCCGGAGTCGATCCGTCTCGCCGGCGGTGTCCCGGTCGAGGTCGTCGCCGACGAGACCACCGGTTACCGGGTCTCCGTCGAGCAGCTGGAGGCCGCGCGCACCGAGCGCACCAAGGTCGTCCTGTTCGTCTCCCCGTCCAACCCGACCGGCGCGGTCTACAGCGAGGCCGACGCCCGCGCGATCGGCGAGTGGGCCGCGGAGCACGGCCTGTGGGTGATGACGGACGAGATCTACGAGCACCTCGTCTACGGCGACGCGAAGTTCACCTCGCTGCCCGTGCTGGTCCCCGCCCTGCGCGACAAGTGCATCGTCGTCAACGGCGTCGCCAAGACGTACGCCATGACCGGCTGGCGCGTGGGCTGGATCATCGCCCCGCAGGATGTCATCAAGGCCGCGACGAACCTCCAGTCGCACGCCACGTCCAACGTCTCCAACGTGGCCCAGGTCGCGGCGCTCGCCGCCGTCTCGGGCAACCTGGACGCGGTCGCGGAGATGCGCAGGGCCTTCGACCGCCGCCGCCAGACCATGGTCAGGATGCTGAACGAGATCGACGGCGTTCTCTGCCCCACCCCCGAAGGCGCGTTCTACGCGTACCCGTCGGTCAAGGAGCTCCTCGGCAAGGAGATCCGCGGCAAGCGCCCGCAGACCTCCGTCGAGCTCGCGGCCCTGATCCTGGACGAGGTCGAGGTCGCGGTCGTCCCGGGCGAGGCCTTCGGAACCCCCGGCTACCTGCGCCTGTCCTACGCCCTGGGCGACGAGGACCTGGTGGAGGGCGTCTCCCGCATCCAGAAGCTCCTGGCCGAGGCCAAGGCCTAGTCCTGACAAGGGCCTCCGGCCCGACCTGAGCGGCGCCGCCCCCACGGGGACCGGCGCCGCTCGCCGTTCCCCTCTTCCACCCCCGCCGGCGCTTGAGGCGCACGTTCAGCCCCGCCGGCGTTCGGGGCGCGGGTCCGGGCAGCGCCCGGGAGGCCCCCGCGCAGCGGCCCCGCCCCCCGTTCACGCGTTCGCGCAAGCCCCCGATCGGTAAAACCCCCTCCCGCCGAGCGCAGCGGTACGGCAGGATCACCAGATGGAGCACGCACGCGATCTCACGCTTCTGCCCAAGGCCCACCTCCACCTGCACTTCACCGGGTCGATGCGACCATCGACCCTGCTGGAGCTCGCCGACAAGTACGGGGTGCGCCTTCCCGACGCCCTGACGGCCGGTGAGCCGCCCAAGCTCCGCGCCACCGACGAACGCGGCTGGTTCCGCTTCCAGCGGCTCTACGACGCCGCGCGCTCCTGTCTGCGCGAGCCCGACGACATCCGGCGCCTGGTCCGCGAGGCCGCCGAGGAGGACGTACGGGACGGCAGCGGCTGGCTGGAGATCCAGGTGGACCCCACCTCCTACGCCCCCCTGCTCGGCGGGATGATCCCGGCCGTCGAGATCATCCTCGACGCCGTCGACGCCGCCTCCCGCGAGACCGGCCTCGGCATGCGGGTCCTCATCGCCGCCAACCGCATGAAGCACCCGCTCGACGCCCGCACCCTCGCCCGCCTCGCCGTCCGCTACGCCGACCGCGGGATCGTCGGCTTCGGCCTCTCCAACGACGAGCGCCGCGGGATGGCCCGCGACTTCGACCGGGCCTTCGCCATCGCCCGCGAGGGCGGCCTCCTCGCCGCCCCGCACGGCGGCGAGCTCACCGGCCCGGCCTCCGTCCGCGACTGCCTCGACGACCTGCACGCCTCCCGCATCGGGCACGGCGTCCGGGCCGCCGAGGACCCCCGGCTCCTCAAGCGGCTCGCCGACCGGCAGATCACCTGCGAGGTCTGCCCGGCCTCCAACGTCGCCCTCGGGGTCTACGAGCGGCCCGAGGACGTCCCGCTGCGCACGCTGTTCGAGGCCGGGGTGCCCATGGCGCTGGGCGCCGACGACCCGTTGCTCTTCGGGTCCCGGCTCGCGGCCCAGTACGAGATCGCCCGCCGCCACCACGGCTTCACGGACGCGGAACTCGCCGAGCTGGCCCGCCAGTCGGTGCGCGGGAGCGCGGCGCCCGACGACGTACAGGCCAAGCTGCTGGCGGGGATCGACCACTGGCTCACCGGGTGAGCCGCAGGTCCCCCTCGTAGCAGTCGGCCCGCACCCGCCCGCCGTCCAGGAAGCCGATCTCCAGGTGGGTACGGCCCTGCGCGGGCAGTGCGAACTCGGCGACCGAGGCGACGGTCTCGCCGAGGTGCCGCAGGAAGGGGTGGTCGCCGAGGTCCTCGCCGACCTCGATGCGGCCCCACTCCCCCATGTCGTACGCCTCGTGGGGTGCGGCGGACTCGACGATGAGGCACTGGTCGGATCCGGTGGTGATCCGAATCGTGTCGCCGATGCTGTCGATCAGCCAGATGTCGAGGGGCGCCTCGGAGCGTTCGCCGTCGCTGATGTGCCAGGACGCGACGACTCGGCTGAGCGTGCGCCCCACGAGACGGGTGGGGTCCGTACCGGCCCCGTGCAGGGGACAGAGCATGGGCGGCCGGGGCTCCTCAGATGCTGACGCCGACCGTCACCGGCTCGTTGACCAGGGTGACGCCGAAGGCCGCGTGGACGCCCGCGACGACCTCGCGGGCCAGGGTGAGGAGGTCCTCGGTGGTGGCCTCGCCGCGGTTGGTGAGGGCGAGGGTGTGCTTGGTGGAGATGCGCGCGGGGCCGGTGCCGTAGCCCTTGGTGAAGCCGGCCCTGTCGATCAGCCAGGCCGCGCTGGTCTTCGTACGGCCGTCACCGGCGGGGTACGCGGGCGGGGCGGTGTCGGGGCCGAGGCGGTCCTGGACGCGGGTGAGGAAGGCGGCGTAGGCCTCGTCGGTCAGGATCGGGTTGTGGAAGAACGAGCCGGCCGACCAGGTGTCGTGGTCGGCGGGGTCGAGCACCATGCCCTTGCCGGCGCGCAGGCGCAGCACGGTCTCGCGGGCGGTGGCGGCGGGGACCCGGTCGCCCGCCCCGACACCGAGGGCGCGGGCGGTCTCGGGGTACTTGATCGGCGCGGACAGGCCGCCGGCGTCCTCCAGGGCGAAGCGCACGCGCAGCACGACGTAGCGGTCGGGCTGGTCCTTGAAGGTGCTGTTGCGGTACCGGAAGGCGCATTCGGCGGCGCTCAGGGTGACCGTTTCGCCGGTGCTGCGGTCGTAGGCGACGACCTCGGTGATGGTGTCGCACACCTCCTGGCCGTACGCCCCGACGTTCTGGATCGGGGTGGCGCCGGCGGAGCCGGGGATGCCGGCGAGGCACTCGATGCCGGCGAGGCCGGCCTCGACGGTGCGGGCGACGGCATCGCTCCAGTTCTCGCCGGCGGCGAGCTCCAGCCGTGTCCCGTCCAGATCGAAGCCGGTGGTCGCGATGCGCAGGGCGGTGCCGTCGAAGCCGCGGTCGCCGATGACCAGGTTGCTGCCGCCGCCGATGATCAGGAGCGGGGTGCCGCTCTCGTCCGCGGCGCGCACGGTGGCGACGACCTCGGCGTCGGTGGTCGCGGTGACCAGGCGGGCGGCGGGACCACCGAGGCGGAAGGTGGTCAGCGGGGCGAGGGGGGCATCGTGAAGTTCCTGCACGTGGACAAGAGTACGGTCCGTGCCCCTCGCATCCCTGCGGGGCCACGGACCGTACTCGCTCGTCCCCCCGGCCGGCGGGGTCAGCGGCTGGTCTCGTGCTCGGCGAGGCGGCGCTCCGCCTCGTCCCAGGTGAGGGGCAGCTCGGCGGCCGGGACGGTCCAGTAGGTGAAGGCCGATTCCTTCATGTACGCGCTGGCCGCGCGGGAGCTCGTGCGGTGGGGCTCGCTGCGGGCGAAGCGGTGGAGCGCGTCCCGGTCCTCCCATGCGGAGAGGGTCAGGAAGGTGCGGCGCAGGACGCGGGCGCGCAGTGCGACGCCGTGGGCGCCGGGGGCCTTGCGGATCTGGAGGATGATGCCGGGTGCCTTGAGGAAGAACCTGACGGCGCCCGCGAGGGTGGCGGTCTCGAAGCGGGAGGCCATGACGTAGACCTCGGCGTCGGGGGCGGCCGCGGTGGGCGTGGTCCAGGGGATGTCGGGCATGGCGAGCACTCCTTGGCGGTCGGTTTTGTGTGGGGGTGGGTCAGCCGGCGGCGGGCACCTTGTCCGGGACTGCGGTGGTCCGGCCCGCGAGCACCGGGGTGGCCCTGGGCTTGCGGGGCACCAGCAGGGCGAGTGCGGCGGCGAGGGCGACCGCGCCGGCGCCGATCCACAGGGCGGGGACGGTGCCGTCGGTGAAGGCCTGCGGGGACTCGTAGCCGCCCTGGGCCGAGAAGACGGAGGCCAGGACGGCGACGCCGAGGGCTCCGCCGACCTCGCGCAGTGCGTTGTTGGTGCCCGAGGCCTTGCCCTGGTCGGCCGGGGCGACGGTGGACATCAGGACGTTGGCGGCGGGGGCGAAGTAGAGGGCCATACCGATCCCGCTGAGGATCAGCGGCGGGAGCTGGGCCGCGTACGAGACGTCCGAGCTCAGGATCGCCGCGAACCAGCCGAGACCGAGGGCTTGGAAGGCCAGCCCGGCGGCGACGACGGGGCGGCCGCCGATGCGGTCGGAGAGGATCCCGGCCAGTGGGGCGACGATCATCGGCATCCCGGTCCAGGGCAGCATGCGCAGGCCGGCCTCGGTGGGCGAGTAGCCGGCGACGCCCTGGAGGAACTGGCTGAGGAGGAAGATCGAGCCGAACATGCCGAGGAACATCAGCAGGCTGGCCAGGTTGATCCCGAGGAAGCCGCGGTCACGGAAGAGCCGCATGGGGAGCATGGGGTTGGCGTGGGTGAAGCCGTGGTGGACGAACCCGCCGACGAGCGCGGTGCCCACGATCAGGCCGGTCAGGACGGGGGCGCTGGTCCAGCCCTCGGCGTTGGCGTTGACCAGGGCGTAGACGATGCCGAAGAGGCCGCCGCTGATGAGCAGGGTGCCGGGGATGTCGAGACGCGCGTCGGGGGCGGTGGACTCGGCGAGGCGCAGGCGGGCGAGCGGGATCAGGGCGATGCCTATCGGCACGTTCAGCCAGAAGATCCACTGCCAGGAGATGTGCTCGGTGAGGCTGCCGCCGATGAGGGGACCGCTGGCGACGGCCAGGCCGGTGACGGCTCCGTAGATACCGAGGGCCATGCCGCGGCGGGCGGCCGGGACTGCGGCGGTGAGCAGGGTGAGGGTGAGCGGCATCATGATCGCGGCGCCGACGCCCTGGACGGCGCGGGCGGCGATGAGCGCGTCGATGCCGGGCGAGAGGGCGGCCGCGGCGGAGGCCCCGGTGAAGATCGCGAGGCCCGCGATGAAGAGCCGCCGGCGGCCGAAGCGGTCACCGAGCGCGGCACCGAACATGAGGAGGACGGCGAAGGTGAGCGTGTACGCGTTCACCGTCCACTCCAGGTCCTCCAACTTGCCGCCGAGGTCCTCGCGGATGGCGGGGAGGGCGGTGGTGACGACCAGGTTGTCGAGTGCGGCCATGAAGCTGGCCACGCCGGTGAGGATGAGGGCCCAGACGGCGGGCCCGCGGAGCTTGGTGTCCGACTCTTGCTGCTTGGTGTCCGACTCTTGCGCGTGCACGGTTCCCCCTGCGGTTGTTAGTTATTGCTGACTAACTTTCACGATCAAACGAATGCGCGCGAGCAGGTCGCGCGCACGCCCCTCTCACGCCTCCAGGCGTCCCGTGGCACGCGCCGAGGGGTAGAGCCCCTCCCAGACGCGGTGCTCGGGCGGGAAGCCCATGGCGGCGAGGGTGTTGATCAGCATTCCGTACGCCATGAAGGTCGTGGTCTCACCGACGTCCCCACCGAACGGCACGTGAACGGTGTCCCAGAGCTCCATCCACCCCTTGCGCACGAGCTCGCCGAGCTCGTGGTCCCCGGCCGCCTCGGCGGCGGCGACGGTGACGTACATCTGCAGCTGCATCTGGAGCTTGTCGGGATCCTCGGCGATCAGCCGGGTGTAGGCGTTCGCCATGGCATGGGTGGCCTCCTCGCCGTGCAGCCCCTCGGCGGCCTCGGCGAAGACCGCCCGTGTGTCCCTCAGGCAGCGCTCGGCCGCGGCGAGGAAGATGGCGGGCTTGTTCGGGAAGAGCCGGAAGAGGTACGGCTGCGAGACACCCACCCGCTTGGCGATCGCCTCGGTGGAGGTCCCGTAGTAACCCCCACGCGCGAACTCGTGCATCGCCGCGCGAATGACGCTCTCACGCCTCTCATCTGCGCTCATCCTCACCATGGGGCTAAGTTAGTGCTCAATCACTAACTAAGTCAAGGGGAGGGGCGGCGGGGGCCCACCCCCGCCGGCCCACCGAAAAGGGGCGGAGGCCCACCGGCCCCCGCCCCGCCTCCGCCGCCCCGCCTCCGGCCTCTACCGCCCGGCGCATCAGGCCAGTTCGACCACCGCGCGGGACATGCCCAGGACCTTCTGGCCCGCGCTCATGGCCGTCAGGTCGACCCGGACGCGGTTGTCGTCCAGCTTGGCGGCGACCTTCGCGGTGACCTCGATCAGACCGCCCCGGTCGTCGTTCGGGACCACGACGGGCCTGGTGAAGCGCACTCCGTACTCGACCACCGCACCCGGGTCGCCGACCCAGTCGGTGACCACACGGATCGCTTCGGCCATGGTGAACATGCCGTGCGCGATCACGTCCGGCAGCCCGACCCCCTTGGCGAACTTCTCGTTCCAGTGGATCGGGTTGAAGTCGCCCGAGGCGCCCGCGTACTGGACGAGCGTGGCGCGCGTCACGGGGAACGACGCCGCCGGCAGCTCGGTGCCGACCTCTACGTCGGCGTACTGGATCTGCGATGCCATGTCAGGCCTCCTCGGGGGCGCGGGAGACGAGCTTCGTCCATGCCGTCACCACGTGCTCGCCGGTCTCGTCGTGGACCTCGCCGCGGATGTCGATGACGTCGTTGCCCGCGAGCGACTTCACGGACTCGATGGTGGAGACCACCGAAAGCCGGTCGCCGGCCCGCACCGGGCGGGAGTACGCGAACTTCTGGTCACCGTGCACGACACGGCTGTAGTCCAGCCCCAGCTGCGGGTCCTCGACGACCTGGCCGGCGGCCTTGAAGGTGATCGCAAACACAAAAGTCGGCGGAGCGATCACATCGGGGTAGCCGTACGACTTCGCGGCTTCGGGATCGGTGTAGACGGGATTGGCGTCACCCACCGCAGCCGCGAATTCGCGGATCTTCTCCCGGCCGACCTCGTACGGATCGGTGGGCGGGTAGCTCCGCCCCACGAAGGACTGGTCGAGAGCCATGACTCACTACCTCCTGATGAAGGGACACAAATGACGCGGGAACAAAGACGGGCACGGAAACGACACAAGGCCGCCCCCCAAAGAAGGGGACGACCTCGTGACGGTGCCTGTTATTCGAGACTTCGCTGGGGTCAGCGGGTCTCGCGGTGCGCGGTGTGCGAGTTGCAGCGCGGGCAGTGCTTCTTCATCTCAAGACGGTCCGGGTTGTTACGCCGGTTCTTCTTGGTGATGTAGTTCCGCTCCTTGCACTCCACGCAGGCCAGCGTGATCTTCGGGCGGACGTCGGTGGCAGCCACGTGAGTGCTCCTTGACGGAAATTGGGACGGATGAACGCATACAAGAGTAGCCGACCGGGAGACCGACCCCGCAATCGGCTACTGTGTGTAGCGGCGACCGGACTTGAACCGGTGACACAGCGATTATGAGCCGCTTGCTCTACCGACTGAGCTACGCCGCTTTGATGTGATCAGCTCCCCACCCGAGGGTGGGGAACCTCTCTCACCAGAGCCCCAATGCGGAATCGAACCGCAGACCTTCTCCTTACCATGGAGACGCTCTACCGACTGAGCTATTGGGGCGAGCGATGAAGACATTACACGGTTGCCTGCCGATCGCCCAAATCCTTTGCGGGGACAGGGCTCCGAGGGGGTTCGGCGGACCTTCTCGATCAACCCGTCGATCACTCCGGACCCACTTTTCGGGCGGATTGTGGGCGGGCTCACACTCCCGTACCCGTTCGGAGCCGCCGACCGTCACCCGGAGCTACCGGCGCCACCGGGGCCGACCGGGCGCACGCGCGGGCACTCCGGCGCAGGGCACCACACCGGTACGACTATTGAGCTCTTCCGTGAAGCGGGCTGCGCCGCGCCCTAGGCTCGGAAGACGCTGCGTGATCTTGGGCCGCGGGCCGCGGGCTCGGCCACCGCCACGGCCACTGCCACTGCCACTGCCACGGCTCCAGGAACCGCCCGAGCCACCGCAGGAGCGCGATGTCCGACAGCCAGCCGCAGCAGCCGTTCCAGTCGCCCCGCAGCGGTAACGGCCATGGCCACGCGGCCGCAGCCGAAGCCACCACCCTGCTGCTCACCGGGGCCCGGCTCACGGACGGCCGTACCGTCGACGTCCGCCTCGGCGGCGGCCGGATCCAGGCCGTCGGCACCACGGGCAGCCTCCCCTCCCCCGCGCTGTCCCGGGTGGACCTGTCCGGCTACCTGCTGCTCCCCGCCCCCGCCGAGCCGCACGCCCACGGGGACACCGCGCTGACCGCCGACGGCGAGGGGCCCGTCTCCTACACCCCCGACGAGGTCCAGCGCCGGGCCACCGAAGCCGCCCTGCTCCAGCTCGGCCACGGCGCCACCGCCGTCCGCTCCCACGTCCGTATCGGCGACGTGCACGGCCTGGGTCCCATGGAGGCCGTGCTCCAGGCCCGCCGCTCGCTGCGCGGGCTCGCCGACCTCACCGCCGTCGCCGTCCCCCGGCTGCTGACCGGGGTGGCGGGCGCGGACGGGCTCGCCATGCTGCGGGACGCGGTCAAGATGGGCGCCGCGGTCATCGGCGGCTGCCCGGACCTGGACCCGGACCCGACGGGCTTCCTCGAAGCCGTCCTGGAACTCGCCGCCGAGCACGGCTGCCCCGTGGATCTGCACACGGACGGTGACGATCCGGCCCGCCTCTCCCGGCTCGCGGTGATGGCCGGCGGGCTGCGTCCCGGGGTGACCATCGGCCCCTGCGGCGGTCTGTCCCGGCTCCCGCTGGACGCGGCCTCCCGCGCCGCCGACCAGCTGGCCGCCGCCGGCGTACGCGTGACCTGCCTGCCCCAGGGCGACTGCGCGGCCCTGGAACGCCGCGGCCTGCGCACCGCACCCGTACGGCTGCTGCGGGCCGCCGGTGTGCGCGTTGCGGCCGGCAGCGGGGCGCTGCGGGACGCCGGGAACCCCGTCGGCCGCGGGGACCCGCTGGAGGCCGCGTACCTGCTGGCCTCCCAGGGCGGCCTCCGGGCGGGCGAGGCCTACGAATCGGTCAGCGCCTGCGCCCGTGAGGCCATGGGCCTGCCGGAGGTCCGGGTGGAGGCCGGTTTCCCGGCGGAGCTGCTCGCCGTACGCGGGGAGCGGATCGCGGGCGTGCTGTCCCTCGCGTACAGCCGGATCGTGATCCACCGCGGGCGGGTGGTAGCCCGTACGAGTGCCGTACGCGAGTACTGCGACTCCGCCGTCGCGGTGGCCCTGGACCTGCCCCGGCAGGGCCGGACGGAGCCCGGTCCCTGAAGTTCGCCGTGCGTTCGCGGGCGTGGGCGCCCGGGTCGTCGTACGGTCGGGTCATGCGCATCGTCATCGCGGGTGGACACGGTCAGATCGCGCTGCGGCTGGAGCGACTGCTCTCAGCGGGCGATTACGAGGTCGCGGGCATCATCCGCGATGCGGCACAGGCCGACGCCCTGAGGCAGGCGGGCGCCGAGCCGGTGCTCTGCGATCTGGAGTCGGCCTCGGTGGACCATGTGGCCGGGATTCTGCGGGACGCGGACGTAGCGGTGTTCGCGGCCGGCGCGGGACCCGGCAGCGGGATCGGACGCAAGGACACCGTGGACCGGGGCGCTGCGGTGCTGTTCGCCGACGCCGCCGAACGGGCCGGCGTGCGGCGCTTCCTGATGGTGTCTTCGATGGGCGCCGACGCGCACCACGGGGGCGACGAGGTCTTCGACGCGTACCTGCGGGCCAAGGGCGAGGCCGACGACCACGTACGGACCCGCCTGGGCCTGGAGTGGACGGTCCTGCGCCCGGGTTCGCTGATCGACGACGCCGGGACGGGCCTGGTCCGTCTGGAGGCGCAGACGGGCCGCGGGGCCGTCCCGCGCGACGACGTGGCGGCGGTTCTGGCCGAGCTGATCGAGACGCCGGCGACGGCGGGCCTGACCCTGGAGCTGATCTCCGGCTCGACGCCGGTACCGGTGGCCGTGAAGGACGTGGCGGGCAACTGAGTCCGCTGCCACGGCGGTCCGGCCGTCCGGCGGACTGCCGCTCCCGTGTTCAGAACCCGGCGCTGACCTTGTCGTCGGACCGGCCGACCGAGTCCTGCTGGTAGCGGTCCTCGTACGCCTGCCGGATCCGCTCGATGCGCGTGCTGCGCTCGCCGGCCTCCTTCTCCGGGTACAGCAGGACCACCTCGTACGAGGTTTCGCGGACGATCTTGCCGTCCTGGCCGCGCCACTGGCCGTACCCGTCGTGGAGGGTCAGCCCCTCGGGGAAGGCGGGGGTGATCTCCCGGTCCAGGAACCGCATGAACTCGCGTTCCTCGACCGTGCCGCGGCCGTCGGCCCGTTGGGTTCCGAAGTACAGCCGGGTCTCCGCGTAGGGCTCCCCCACGTCCGGATGGAGGGCCGCCCCCACCAGGGCCGGGATCCCCGCACCGAGCAGGGCCATGAGCACCCCGCCGCCGACCTTCCCACGTGTGTCAGATGTCCATTTCACCCCCGGTGAACGAAATGCGGCCGCGGACGTTGCGGTCGGCCCCGGTCAGTACGTCAGGCGGCGCTGCCACCAGGGGGCGTCCGGTGCGACGTAAGGGTCGCCGAGGGTGCGGGCGAGGAAGCGCTCGTCGAGCGGCGCGATCACGGCGCGCAACTCGCGCCGGGCCCGGGGCGGGAGGAGGTGGCAGACGGTCTCCAGCGTGCCGCGGCAGTAACCCACCCAGTCGCAGCAACCGTGGTCGTCGTCCGCCGCCGGGTAGATGATCCAAGGTCCTCGCTGGTACGCGGTCCGGCGCCAGTGCCGCAGGGACCGGTAGGTGTCGCCGCGCGAGAGGCGGCGATGCTCGACGCGGGCGATCGCGGCGAGGGTGGCGGCGGATACGCCTTGGACGACGCCGCGCTCGTGCGGTCGGGGCGGCGGGACGGGCAGGTCGATCCTGACCTGCGAGGGTGCCTTACGCGGCACGGGCCTTTCGGCTGCTGATGTTGATCATGGGGCCAGCATGCCGCAGCCGCATCGCCCGCGCCCAACGCTTTTCGCGTCCGACGCCACCGATGACGAAAGAACCCCCGCTCACTGTGATTCCACAGATGAACGGGGGTTCCACTCGCGTGGCGGCGCCAGGGTTCGAACCTGGGTAGGCTGAGCCGGCAGATTTACAGTCTGCTTCGGGCAAGAGCGTTGCACCTACTTTGACCTGCTGCGAAGCCCCCTACAGGGGCAACCTGCAGTTCGCTCGTCCGCACCTCGTCCACGATCATTCGACGGACGGGCCGTTCTGCGGACCTTCGGCAACGAACCGAAAGGCGCCCAGCCCCAGCGTCGCAAGCCCCAGGAACGTGGCTCCAGCACCGCCGAGCACCAGCTTCGGCTCCACGCCCACGACCGACAGGACGAAGCCGGCGCCCATGGCGAAACAGGCGCTGGCCAGAAGAATGATCGCCAGCCAGACGCCCCGCCCCGTTGCGGTGTTGATGCTCATTCGCCCCTCCTCCCCCGGTGGACCACACCGGGCTCAACGACCCCCAGCGGGCCGACGAGTTGAAGGTGACAGAGGTAAAAGCACAGGTCAAAGCACTCAATATGCGTCTGCGCTGGAGCAATATCGCTATAGCTATGGACAGGTAGAGCGGTTCCGCAGTAAATATCACGAGGCTGCGCTGGACACCGCAGACGCTCCCACTGGCAAGGAAAGGAGAGCCAGTGGACCCCCTGCGAACCCCTGTGACTGCTGCACCCCCGTCTCTCCTGCACGAAGGTCGAGAATCTTGCTGACGCCCGCCCAGGCCACTGGCACCACGTCCCTGGGGAAGGCCGCAGATAGAGCGGTCCGCTCAGGACGCGTGTCCTTCACTCCGAGCTTCGTCAGGGCGAGCGGCCAGGACGCTCTACCTCCGATGGCCCGCCTGATCCGAGGCGGAAGAGGAGGTGAGGTGCGCCTGAAGCTCTACCTCTGCCTCGTCATGATGGCCACCGCGGAACCGTTCGACATCAA
Source organism: Streptomyces avidinii (assembly GCF_014650695.1). Lineage (GTDB taxonomy): Bacteria > Actinomycetota > Actinomycetes > Streptomycetales > Streptomycetaceae > Streptomyces > Streptomyces avidinii. The sequence continues at coordinate 315,007 of NZ_BMVL01000007.1, forward strand.
GCGGCCGCCCACGCCTCAGGCTTGGTGCCGCCTTCTTGCACTCCCTTCCGACGCTGGGCCCCGCCGGGTTACTAGCAATATCAAGTGGCTTTCAGAGAACGGGTTTATTGAACTGGGCCCCAGGCGAGGCTACGCGCCCCCATCCATTCAGCTACTCTCCATGAATGGCGATAGGTCACCTTTTGAACGCGCAAGCCTAAAAGGTCGATACGTAGGGATCCCTATTGAATTCTGGCGCAACGGCTGGATTCTCGCCCTATCGCCAACAGCCATCGCCCTCCTCTTCGCCCTACTTGAATCCCAGGGAGGGCACACGGAATCTCGGTATGTACCGAGACAGAGGCGCGAATCGTACGGCCTTTCGCATAACACTTGGACCGAGGCCCGCAAGGAACTTGAAAGACATGACTTCCTCACGGTGACCCGCACTCCCCAAGGGAGCGACTTCGACTATCAACGAATGCGAAATTCGTACTGGGTAGACGAATCTCGCCTATTCGACACCCCAGGGTCTCACCTACATTCGGGAGCGGCAATGAAGCAAGAAGATGCACTCCGGGACATTTTTGCCGATTTCCGGAAGACACAATAGCCCTCCCTCGTAGACCAAAAGAGACCCGAACGACAGGAGGGGCGGGGCTGACATGAAAGCAAACCTTACACAGCAGATTGAACGCCACGGCGTTTCCTGGGCTAGGAATCCTCGCATTTGATCAGATCGCCACCCGCGCCATCCATGCCGAAGAGAAATGGCGACCAGTGGTGGCTACTTGCGAAGTTGCTCGACGAAGAGACGCGCATATCGACCCCAGTCAATTCGGGCCTTCTTAAATCTTTCCCTGGCCCGCTCCGAGGGCATTTCATCTTCCATTCGAGCCCAGGAGACGAGAAGGAGGGCGAGTGTTGTTGCCGCCTGTGAATCCTCTCCGTCCATCGCCTTCCAGATTTCCATACCCATGGGGTGCCGAAGATTCAATTCAATCCTGCATACCCCGCCAAGGAAATCGACATTGAACATCTCCGGACCATTCCAGCCCGCGGCAACAATCGTCGTGCGAAGTGAATTATAGTCATCGACTGGCGCGCCCACCAGCGTCTGCCAATCTTCCAGTTCCATTTCAGAAATCGGCGAACTGGCTGGCTCCGGTTCAGGTTCCACCAGTCGACTGGCTTCTGCGGCTTGGATCGCCCCTGGTGGGTAAAGCGGCGAAGATGAGGACTCAGGTGGCGTCTCAGGACGTTCCCCCACGGGAGAATGAATCGATTCCCAGAGGCTCCGGAAGCGGTCAATCTCGGACAGCGCTGTCTCCCGTCTCGCGAGGGTGAGCAGCGCGTCAACCAATGCTTCCACTTTGAGCCAGCGCGGCACGCGGCGACCCGCCAAGATATTGGCGACGGTCTGATGGGACATAGAGTCCCTGGCGAATTCTGATCGAGTAATGGCCGCGCTGATCGCCCGGGTGCTCGGGAATCCGGCTAGACGATAGAGATCGTGTAAGGCCGTCAACAGATTGCGGTGAGGCCCTGACGGGACCTCCGATTCAGGTGGCAGTGCAATTAGGCTCAGCACCACTCCAGCCCCTTTCCCCCAACTTGGCGGCGTTCACTGATTGCCTTTAAGGAAGTGCTCTACGACTGCCTTGACTGCGCCCCCGACCGCAGCCGATGTCAGTGCCAGGAAGACTCGGAGCCTAGTTCGTTCCGTTTCTCCACTTGGCGAGTTCGCAGACGCCGGCTCTTGCTCGGGGTTCGACTTCGGGATCCTCTTCCGAGAGGTGCTCATGAACTAATTCTGAGATCACAGTGACACCTGTCAGACACTCGTGAACGCCAGTTGACAGAACTTTACAGACCTGACCAGGGCGGCACAGGACGGTCGCCGACTAAGGGCCGCCCCATAATCCCCGGTGGATCAGCGCACGGTGTCAGATGTGGTACATCGCAAGGCGGAGGGACGCCCTCATACCGGACGTATTCGGGTGCTCCCGACAACGCGGCGAGGTGCCGTACCTGTCGCCGTGCGCTCGTCGGGTATTACGGGACAGCTTTAGTACCACGCCTGCCAGTGCGGCTGCCCCGGTGATCAGCCTTCGGGGCCCAGCATCATCCCCCAAGCCGCGAAGGGCGCGCCGCCCTCCGGACTGGCGGAGTATCGGTAAGACGCTTGGGCAGCCTCCGGACGCTACTCCGATGCCCCAGTCCAAACGGGAAGAGAGACAGGTATGGCCGAGTCCCCTGAGCAGGCACCCGACTACGCTGGCTGGTACCGGCCGACAAACGGGGAGAGTGCTCTGAGGATGGGACCGAAGTCGACGAGGGTCTACCAAACGATCCGGTCTTGGATCGAGTCGGGCAGGTACGGCCCCGGCGAAAAGCTTCCCTCCGAGCGGACCATGAGCGCTGAGCTGGAGATCGGCCGTACCGCCCTCCGTCAGGTGCTCGCACGACTGGCGAGCGAGCACCTCATCAAGGCGTACGACCGCAGCTCGTACCGAGTCGTGGGCGGCGAGACCGTACCCACGCCGGCAGAGCTGGAGCCCTGGACGATCCACGGCAGCAGGACGGTCTACGAGAACCGATGGGTGAACCTCGACCTCGTCGACGTTGAGCCGCCCGGGGTCGAGCGGTTCGAGCACCACGTGGTGCGCCTGCACCATGTGGCGATCACGGCTGTGATCGATGAGCAGCAGCGCGTCCTGATGATGTGGCGCTACCGCTTCGTCCCGCAGCAGTGGGGATGGGAACTCCCCGGCGGGATCGTGGACGAAGGCGAGGATGCGGCAACCACGGCGGCGCGGGAGACCGAGGAAGAGACCGGTTGGCGTCCGACGAACGTCGAGCACGTCGTGACGTATCAGCCCATGATCGGCATGGTCGATTCGCCTCACGAGATCTTCGTGGCACGGGGCGCGGTGAAGGTGGGCGAACCCACGGACATCGAGGAAGCCGGGCAGATCGCCTGGGTGCCCTTGGCGGACATCCCCCGGCTCATGGCCGAGGGCAAGCTCATGGGGTCAGGAACCCTGGTCGCCCTGCTGCACGTCCTCGCGTCGCGGGCTACAGCCGCCCCGTAAGCAGTTCCACACGCCGGCGGTGCCGCACGGACCCCGTGCGGTTCGCCAGCAGGCGCGCCTGCTGGAGGTTCGAGCGGGCCTCGTCGAACTCGCCGCGGGCAAGGTGGGCCTGCGTCAGGTCGCTGTGTAGTCCTGCCTTGGCGCGGACGAAGGTGGGGTCCGTCGTCTGGAGAGACGCGTAGAGGTCACCCATGGCCGAGCTGTCGCCCAAGAGCGCCAGCACGTTTCCCCGCCAGCGCGCCAGGTGGTCCGCGTTCAGGAAGATGCTCAGCATGTCGGAGTCACGAGCGTGCGCGCCTTCCGGCAGCACGGCCGCCGCCCGGTCCAACGCATGCCGAGCGTCGTCGTGCATGCCAGCGGCGGCGCACAGCTCAGCTTCGGCCGCGCTCAGCCAAGCTCGAAGGCGAGACGACTGCCGCTCCGCGTGGGTGCGCTGCGCGTCGCGAATGAGCTCCACTGCCATCTCGGGTCGGCCGGCATCACCCAGGACGTACGCCTGCTCCCCCATGGCGTGAGCCAAGTACTGCGGCGCGTCAGCGTCCTGCGCGGCACGCTTCGCCAGCTCGTAGTGCCGCCACGCGCGCTCCACAGAACCTGCGTCCAACGCTTGCCAGGCTGCCAGGGTCGCCGCCCCTGCCAGGGCCGTCGCGATGGGACGGCGCGTCCCTGGCAGGACCGCGAAGGTGAGCGCGTCCTCCATTGCCGTCAGGTGGCCGTTCATCTGGTCCACCAGGCCCGATGCACCCATCTGCCGGTCCATGGTCCGCAGTAGCTCGGTCTGGTCCATGAAGGTGCTCACCATGGAATCGCTGACGCTCCGCGCCGAGTCGATCCGGCTCAACAGGTCCTCGTAACCATCGGCTTGCTGGGGGACTGAACGAGCAGGCTCCCCGCCGAGCTCGGCGTCCGTCACCCCGAGCAGCGGCCGGAGGATCACGGCGTACCGCTCCGTGATGGCCCGTCGCCCGTTCTCCCACTCCGACACGTAGGTCTTCAGGCTCGCGCTGGATGCGACGTTCAACATGTGCTGCCGGGCGTAGCGCTCAATCTCGAAGATCAGTCGCTCCTGCGACCATCCCCGCACGGTACGAACAGCTCGTAATCCCTTGCCCACGTGCATCGCCTCCGATGGCCGTGCCACCTGGGCAGGGCTTAACCAAATCGCCGCAGGTGGGAGCGGGTTAACACCCTTGAGGTTAACCCCTGTTGGCTACCGGGACCCCCTGTCTGGGCCGTTTCCTGATGTCACACCGGAACACACCGGCAAGCCGCGAACGAACCAGGAGCTTGCATCTGGTGCGCACCAGATGCCATGCTTCTGGTGCGCACCAGATGGCCCGAAAGGGCTCAACTTCGGTGTGCACGCACGACCGAGAGCCCGCTTTGCAGCCCGGAGGAAAGCCCGAGGGGGCGAGTACGAAGGCAGCGTCCGTTCCTTAAGAACTCAACAGCGTGTCAAGCGAAACGAGACGGGGCGTGATCCCCATCCCCATGGCGACGGGTTGTCGTCGGCGGCAACACCTTCTCTTGCGTGCCTGCTCTGGAGAACACCTTCGGGTGCCACCCGGTACGCGCCGCCCTGCTGGCGTCAGAGCAGCGACGATGACGCACCCGACTCCCAGGCCCGGGACCGGAACGCCGTGGCAACGGCGCTTCGGCAAAGCCTCGCCCCTCCGGCTAGGAGGTTGCTGTGTTCCACCGACATCTACGGGCGCTCGCCGTACTGGACCGGTACGGCCGGCCGCGCCCTCCGCGTCACCGCTCAACCGCCGTGCGCTGCAGCTGCGGGTCCACGGCCCGCAGCTGCAGCGCACGGCAACGCCTTCCGAGTCGCCTGGCCGTCTCGGTCGGCTGCCTCCTCCGCCCGTCCGGCCCCCCGGGCCGCACGGGCGGAGTTGCAGGGAGCCGAGTACTTCCGCTCCCCCCAACGCAGTGCAACCCCCGGCGTTCCCGCGCCGAGGGTTGCTGAGTCCCGTTCCTCTCTCGAAGGAGCAAGACCCAATGAAGTCCATCGCTGCACTTCAGGACGTTGTTACGCCGTGGTCCGACGGTTTGGAGCCTTCGGACGCGGAGCTGGACACGATCGAGCGCGAGATGCCCCTCATCGAGGCAAGGGTCGAGCTCCTCGACGCGCAGATCACCGTGCTGGACCGGACGCCGTCCGCGCTGGACGAGCGGCGGATCCGCCGGGCCCGCCGCAAGGTCCTCGCCGCCCGGCGGGACCTGACCAACCAGGTCGCGGCCGCCGTGGGCATGGCGGGCGGTGCCGCATGACCAACCCGACGATGCCCCTCTCGTCCATGGCCGCGCCGTTGATGGCGCTGCGCATCTTCGCCGACGAGTACCGGCACCTGCCGGCGCCGTGCGTGGCGATCTCCACGGTCTACCCCGACCTGCTGGAGTTGTCCTTCCACGACGATGCCGACGGGTTCGAGACCTGGTGCCAGGCACTCGGGATCCGCCCCCGAGCGGTGCAGCACAGCGTTCACAGCGACGGCCGCACCAGCGTCATGAAGGCAGTGACCAACTACTCCGGCGGCCCCGTGAAGCTGATCTGCTTCACCACGATCCCCACCCCGGACGAGGTGCGTTCACGGGCGGAGGTCGGCTCGTGAACCGTGTTCAGATCCGTTCATCCGAGCGTGCCCTGTCGGTCGGGACGTGGCTGATCGTGGGCGGGGCGATGCTCTACTCCGTCCTCACCGTCACCCCGCTCATGGCCGCGCACACGCCGGCCGAGTGGCGGTGGACCGCCCCGATCCTGCCGCTCGTGGTCGACGCGGCGGTGGTGATCGTGGTCCGTCTCGACTCCGTCCTGGCCCGTCTGGGCGGGCACGGCGGGGCCTGGCCGGTGGCCCTGCGGTGGATGACCGGCACCATGACCCTCGCGCTGAACATCGGCGTATCCGCGCTGGCAGGGGACCTTGTCGGGGTGGCCGTGCACTCCGTCGCACCCCTCCTCCTCATCGTCACCGCGGAGGCGGGTCTCGCCTACCGGCGGGCCCTGACCGCCGCCGTCCTGGCGGTGGAGGCCCGCCAGCGGGCGGAGCAGGATGCTCGGGAACGGGCGGCGGCGGAGCGGGAGGAGAACCGGCTCCGGGCCGCTCGTGAACAGCGCGAGCACGAGGCAGCCGTCGCCCGTGAACAGCGTGAACACGAGGCCGCCCTCGCCCGTGAGGAGGCCGAGCGGCAGGACCGCATCCGGCGTGAGGAGGTCGAGCAGGCGGAGGCTGCGGCGCGGGAGGAGCGGGAAGCGGCTGAACGCCGTGAACAGATCCGTGAACAGCAGCAGGCCGAGCGTGAACGACTTGAACGCCAGGCCACCCAGCAGCGAGAGCTGGAGGCCCAGCAGCAGGCCGAGCGTGAACGCCGTGAACAGGCCCGTGAACAGGAACGGATCGAGCGTGAACGCGCCACCCTCCTCGCGGCCGGCCCGCCTGACGAGAAGCTCAAGGAGCACCGTGCCCGCGAGGTCGTGCAGGCCGCGTTCGAGGCCGGCCTCGCTGTCCGGGTCGCCGCCGAGCTGACCGGCTGGTCCGTCGGCTGGGCCTCCGCCCGCTACCAGGAACACCGCGACAACAGCACCGCCAACGCCCCGGCCCTCACCCCATGAGCACCCTCCCGGTCTACCGGTGGCGCCTCGCCCCGGACGGGCTGGCCACCCGCCGTCAGCTCCGCGCTGCCGGGCTTCGGCCCGGCGGTCAGGACGTCGTCGCCCAGTTGGAACGTCCCCGCCGGCGGCGAGGCCCGCTGGTCGCCTACCTCTACCTGATCGAGCGGGCCCAGCCCGTTCGCCCGATGACCGCCCGCCGGGTGGCCGCACTTGCCAAGGCGAATGCGGCCCGTCGCCGCTGCCCTTCCTGCAGGAGGGATGCCGGGTACGTGATCCCGGCCTCGCTCGGCATGTGCAACGCCTGCGCCCACCCCGAAGAACCGCGCGTCGCCTGACCACCTCGACGACATCGGAGTTTCCCGTGAGCACGCAGAACCCCAAGACCGGCGCCCCCGCCTCCAGCGCGCAGGGCTCGCATCACTGGTTGCTGACGCTGGAACTGCCCTCCCGGGCGATGTGCACGCAGAACGGGACCTGGACCCCGCCCGCCGGCATGACCCGTAAGGACGCCTACCTGGCCCTGCGGGACGCCCTCGTCGCCCAGCAGCCGGAGCTGGCCCGAGCCAACACCGTCTTCTTCTCGCTGGAGCCCAACCAGCTCTGAACCATTCCGTGCGAAGGGCCCGGCCGCCCACCTCCTACAGCGTCGGCCGGGCCCTCCTGATCCCCGTGAAGGGGGCCTGTTCAGCATGACGGAAGTCCTGACCGAAACGACAGCTCCGCCCGAAGAATCCAGCCCCGGCCCGACCCCGTCCGCCCCGCCCGCCGCTGGAGTCGCTCCGGTGGCCAAGGTGGAGCACACCGAGGGGGGTTGGCCGGCCGTCCCGATCGCCTTCTCGGGCACGAACACCACCGCCGGTCTGGTCGCGACGGCTGCTCTGGCCGGCGGCCCGGTCGCCGCGGTGATCGCCATGACCGGCGCCGCTGTCCTGGGCACGGTCGCCGCACGACGCAAAGCCAACACGACCAAGTCCAAGACCGCGAAGGCAGGCTCGAAGGCCAAGCAGGCCGCCTCCACCGCCCGCCACGCCTCGACCCCAGCGGGCCGCGGGACAGCGGGCGGCCGGATCCCCGCTCAGCCCCGCTCCTCCGGGCGCGCCGGTACCAGCGGCTCCCGCCCGGGGACGGGGCAGACAACCGGTCGGCACGGTGCCGGTCAGTCTCGACACCGCGCCGGATCACCCACCGTGGGCCGGACCGGGGCCACGTCCAAGACGTTGCCCGGGACACCCGCCAAGGGCAGGGGGACGGTCCTGGGGCGTGTGGCCAAGCAGGCGGACCGTCTCGGCGGGGGCCGGGCCGGTCAGGTCCGTGCCCTGCGCGCCCAGTCCCGCGACGGGAAGCCGAGCCGCGCTGAGGCGCGTACGGCGACGTCGCAGGCCCGGCGGCAGGTCGCTGATGCCCGGCGGGCCACGAAGGCCGCCGACCGGGCCGCACGGGCGACCAACGCGCGCGGCCCCGCGGCACGGACGTTGGCGAAGGGCATGTCGAAGGCAGCCGCCGCCCGCGACAAGGCCGTCGGTAAGGCCCGGGCCGCCCACGACCGCGGCACCGCAAAGGCGGTGGCGTCCGGACGGCAGGGCGTTCGCTCCGCCGCCCACCGGGCCAGGGTCGCTCAACTCGCGGCCCCCGCGCAGAAGGCCGCACGTCGGGCGCTTCGGCGTTCCGCCCTGCGCTTCCAGGCCCGCCGCGCATTTGCCGCTCTGCTCGGCGGCGCGATGGGTGCGCTGGGGTTCATCTCCACCCCGCTCGGGCGAAAGCTCGGCTGGGCGTGGTTGATGCACCCCGGTCGGCGCCTCTACCGGCGTCTGGTCGGCCGGGCGGCCGACGAGCGGGACACCCGCGACGGGCAGATCCGCGCGGAGCTGACCGACGCCGAGCAGGCCGCCGACGCGGAGGCCACCGCCGAGCTGAACGAGGACGAGCAGCAGATCGGGGGCCGTGTCCAGCGGCCCGCCAGCACGATTCCCGCACCGCCCACCACCCAGGGAGCACCCACGATGAGCACCGCTTCGGGAACCGGATTCCGCTTCGAGGAGCTCGCCGCCGAGATGGAAGCGGCGGCCCAGCAGTACGAGCCCGAGGGCTGCATGGAGATCCTCGCCATGATCGAGGGACTCCCCTCAGCCTTCGCATCCATCGCCGCCGTCATGGGGATCCTCGCGGAACGCTCCGACGAGGAGTTCCCGCTGGACAAGGCTGTCGCGGAGACGTTCCGGGACTGCTTCGGCGCCGTCATGGCCGCTGCCTCGCTCGCCGAGGAGATGGGGCCGGTGTTCCGGCGCGTGCACGAGGCGGACATCGCCCGGCACGAGGACCCCCGCAACGGCTACGAGGCCGAGAAGGGCTGGAACGTCTGACCATGGCCACCAACACCGCACCTTCCACGGGGCCGGTGTGGGACTGGAGCGCCGGTCACGGACCCGTGACCGGCGCCCTGTCCGCCACCACCGGCGCGTTCGCCGTCTCCACCATCGGCGCCCTCACCCACATGCCCCCCACCTGGGCCCTGGCCGCCGGCACCGTCGGCGCGATCGGCCACACCGCCACCGGCCTCCGCCAAAAGCTCGCCGGCCGCACCATCGGCGCGCGGGCCGCGTCCTGGCTCCTGGGATCCGGCTGGACGACCTGGGCCATCGCCACCGGCCCTCTCACCTGGTCCGCCCTCGGTTCCCTGGCCGTGATCGGGGTCGGCATGGGAGCCGCCGCCCGCTCCGTGGGCCTCTACGAGGAGGCCCGGGAGTTGGAAGCGATTGCCGCGGCCGAACGGCAGGTCGCCCGGGAGCTGTCGGCCGGACGCCGGGCGATCGCCGCGGAATGGGTCGATCGGATCGAGCGGGTCTGTCACATCACCATCCGCGTCCTCGCGGTCGAGACCTGGCCGACCGGCGCCGGGTTCACCATCGACGCGGAGCTGCCCTCGGGCGGCACCACCTACGACAGGATCGCCGCCGAGTCCGCACGCCTCGCGGCCGATGCCAGGCTCCCGCACGGCTGCACCGCCATCGCGAGCCGCGGCATCGACCAAGGGCGCGTCCTGATCGACGTCACCACCGTCAACGTGCTGGAGCAGGAGACCCCCTACCCCGACGGATACGGCCCCCTGTCCATCCACACCGGCATCCCCTGGGGCTACCGCACCAACGCCGAAGAGATCTGCGCCTACCTGCGCGAGCAGTGCGCGCTGGTGGTCGGCCCGACCGGATCGGGCAAGTCGAACATGATCCACGTCATCCTTGCCGGGTTCGCCCGCGCCGAGGACATGCTGACCTGGGTCATCGACCTCAACGCCGGCGGCGCCGGACTGCCCTGGGTCCGCCCCGCCATGACCGCAGACCCGGACAAGGAGGTACGGCCGGGCATCGACTGGCTCGCCTCCACCCACACAGAAGCCCTCCTCATGCTGGAGGCCGCCCTCCGCGTCGGGCTCCACCGCAAACAGGCGTACCAGGACCTGATGGCCAAGGCGAACACCGACCTGCTCCCGATCTCGCCGGAGATCCCGCAGATCATGCTGGTCATCGACGAAGGCGCCGAGATCCTCGCCAGCAGCGACCCGCAGATGCGGATCCTGGCGAAGAAGATCCTCGAAGTGATCCGGATGCTCCGCTCCGCCGGCATCCGCACCGTCCTCACCGCGCTCGGCGCCACCGGCTCCGTGCTCGGCAACCTGATGATCCGCCGGGAGGGCAAGGTCAGGGTCGCGCTCACCGGCGGCGAAACCGAGGGCATGGACCTGGCCAAGCTGTTCCCCGGCACCCGCGGACTCCGAGTCGACCAGGCCCCTTACAAGGGCGCCGGGTTCATGGGAACCCCGGAGTCACCGGCGGCACTGTTCAAGACGTGGCGGATCCTCCCGAACCAGATCCGCGACATCGTCCACGCCACCTCCGACCGGCACCCCCGACTCGACGCGATCTCCGCTCAGGCCGCAGGCCCCGACTACACCCACCGCTGGGACCCGGCACGCACACCGTGGCTGACCAACCCCGCCACCCCGACCCCCTCCGCCGCTCCGGACACCGCAACGGGAGCGGCCCGTCCGGTCGGCAGGAGCGGGAGCCTGAACCTTAAGGCGCTGCGGGACGAGCCCACCGGACCGGGCGCCATCGACGAGGACGCGTTGGCGGAAGAGTTCATGCGGCAGATCGACGCCAAGTTCGGCACCACCGAACCGGCGACCGAGCCCCGGACACCGGCACCCGGACTGAACCTGTCCGCACTCCGCGACGAGAAGGACACCGGGCCCGGTTGGCTCCCGGACGCGATCACCGCGATCCGGGACGCCGGCACCGACGGGCTGAAGCCCGCCGCCATCGCCGATCTCGTCGGCAAGGGCCGAGAGTCGGTCCGCAAGGCACTCAAAGGCGCCGCCGAACGCGGTGAACTGATCTACCGCGACCGGGGCCCGCACTCCGTATACGTACACCCCGACCACGCCTGAACCCCCCACACAGAGCTACCGCCTACTGCCTACCGCCCACACCCCACTGGGCAGTAGAACGCCCTCCTACTGCCCACAGATGCCCCTTCAACAGGCAATTGGGCAGTAGCCACTAGGCAGTAGGCAGTGGGCGGTAGGCAGTGGGCGGTAGGCAGTAACCCGCCACGCAGAGCAACCAACCACCGCGGGCGGCCCCAGCCACAAACGGGCCGCCCGCGCCGCGTACAGGAGCCTGCAATGCCCTATGGACCCACCCGCACGAGCACCTCCCCCACCGCCCGTTACGGCGATCCCATCTACTACCCGACAGCCATCCAGCAGCCGATCTTGCTGCCCACGGAACTGCCGCCCGGGGTCGAGATGGTCACCCTCCCCGGCGGCTACCGCACCCTCGCCTACACCCACCCCCAGCCCACCGAACCGGCGCCCGCTCCGGCCGTGCAGCCGATACCGGCGTGGGCGAAGACCACCGCCCTGCTAGCCCCGACCATCGGCGGCGGCATCGCCGCGGCCGGGTTCGGGATGTCCTACGCCGCACCCGGAGTCCTCGCCATGGCCGAAGCCCTCTGGGCCGCCGTCGCGCTCATCGCCGCCGGCACCCTCGCACCGCTCCTCCTCCGCACCGGCAGCAGCCGCGCCCACCGTCGCGGGTCGGTGCAGCACATCACGCAGAACATCACCGCGACCGGCCTGTTCGGAAAGGCCAGCGGCACCCTCAACAACCGCTGAAGGAGAACTGTGCGACTCCGCATCCGGCGCACCACCTGGCCCCGCCCGGCCCTGATCCTGACCGACACCCCTCACCCTGCCTGCCCGGACTGTGGTGGGGAGGGCGGACACAACCGCGACTACGGCGACTACGAGACCGGCGAGTACGCGGGCACCGAGTGGGACCCCTGCCACTGCTGGGACGAAACCCGCAGCAGGGTCCTGCTCCCGCTCCCGCGCTTTCCCCGGCGCCGCCGCGACAGCACGGACCCCTGGGGCGGCGCCCACACCGACGAGCCCCCGTTCTGACCACACGAAAAGGGCGGCCCCCGTCTCGGCAAAGTCCGGGGCCGCCCTCGTCCACAACCCATCAACAGACCTGTGGAGGTCACCAGCATGACCCACTCCACCGCCATTCGGCGAGACCCCACCGGCGACCGGCCGTTACTCCTGGACGCCGCCCTGACCTTTGCTGGCCGAGGCTGGCCGATCTTCCCGCTCCGCCCCGGCTCAAAGGCCCCCGCCCTGCACCGCCAGGAGCGCTGCCCCCTCACTGGTGTCTGCGGCGACGGGCACGTGAAGTGGGAGCAGCGCGCCACTACCGACCAGACCGCCATCGCCAGGTGCTGGAGCCACAAGCCGTACAACATCGGATTGGCCACCGGCCCGGCCGGGCTGATCGTGGTCGACCTCGACATGCCCAAGGCGAACAGCGGTCAGGACGCGCCTGACGGCGCGCACAACCTGTTGGCGCTCTGCGAGCGCGCCGGGCAGGCCGTCCCTGCAACCCTCACCGTCCGGACTCCCTCCGGCGGGACCCACCTGTACTTCACCGCCCCCGACGGCATCCGGCTCGGGAACACGGCGGGCAAACTGGCCCCGCTCATCGACACCCGCGCCCACGGCGGATACGTCGTCGCCCCCGGCAGCACCACAGCGGCCGGTACCTACGAGATCACCGACGACTCCCCGGTCGCCGAACTCCCCGCATGGCTGCTGGCTCTCCTCCGGCCCCCGGCGCCGCGCCCGCTCTGCCTGCGGATGCCGGGAGCGGTCCGCGGCGGCAGCGCGGCCCGCGCCGCACTGGGCGCCGAGTGCGACGTGGTCCGGCAGGCGCCTGCGAAGCAGGCGAACAACACGCTCAACCGCAGCGCCTTCAAGGTGGGGCGCTTCGTCGCGTGGGGCGACCTCCCCCGCGAGGAGGTTGAGGAGGCCTTCCAAGCGGCGGGGGAGGACCGCGGACTCACCGTGGCCGAGTGCCGCGCCACGATCCGCTCCGCCCTCGACAGCTCCGCCCGCACGGTCCGCGCCCGGGAGACGGCATGACAACCCACCCCCATCCCCCCTTGGAAGGCCCCACCCACATCCCTGCCGGAACCAGCCCCGCCGAACCGGCCCCCGCCCCCGACGGCCGTAGCGCGCTGAGGGTCGTCGCCGAAGGCGTCCCTTCATCTGTCCGCCCTGACCCACACGCCGACGACGGACGCCGGCCCATCGCCTGGCTCCACATCAACGCCCCCGGACGCGGCGTCACCCCGTCCGTCCGGTCGTGGTGCCGGTGCGGGCGGGACCTGTTCGCTGCGGGCCAGCGACGCGCTCTCGCCCTAGTCGACGACCACAACGTCCACCGCACCATCTGCCCTCTGCGGGCCGACGACAGGAGTGCAGCCGCATGACTCTCACCACCGTCCTTCCCGCCCCCGCTGACACCACCGAGGCCCAGGAGCAGGGGCCGGAGGGAGCGGCCGTCCTCGACGCGGTGGAGGCCTTCCACCGCCGCTTCAACGTGTTTCCGAGCGAGGCCGCCTACGTCGCCGTCGTGCTGTGGGACGCGCACGCACACCTCCTCGACACGTTCGACGCCACGCCCCGGATCGCGTTCCTCTCCCCGGAACCCGGGTCTGGGAAGTCTCGGGCGCTGGAGATCGTGGAGACCCTCGTGCCCGCGCCGATGGTCGCCGTCAATGCCTCCCCGGCCGCGCTCTTCCGCGCCGTCTCTGGAGGCGAGGGACGTCCGACGATCCTCTTCGACGAGATCGATACCGTCTTCGGCCCCAAGGCCGGTGAGAACGAGGAACTGCGCGGGTTCATCAACGCAGGCCACCGCCGCTCCGGCGTCACCTACCGCTGTGTCAGCGACGGACAGGGCAACCAGTCCGTCGTCGCCTTCCCGTCGTACTGCGCCCTCGCCGTCGCCGGACTAGGGAACCTGCCGGACACGATCCTGACCCGCTCCGTGGTCGTCCGCATGCGCCGCCGGGCCCGCAACGAGCGCGTCGAACCGTTCCGTGCCCGCCTCCACACCTCCGAAGGCCATGCTCTGCGCGACAGGCTCGCAGGCTGGGCCGACACCGTCCGCGACCGCGTCATGGGCGCCTTCCCCGTCATGCCCGACGGGGTCACCGACCGGCCGGCCGACGTATGGGAACCGCTCCTCGCCGTCGCGGACGCGGCCGGCGGGGACTGGCCGGAGCGGGGCCGCGTCGCCTGCCTGGAACTGGTCAATGCCTCCCAGAGCGACGACAAGGCCAGCATCGGGATCCGTCTTCTCACCGACCTGCGCGACCACGTTTTCGGCGACATCCCTCGCCTGCCCACCGCCGCTGTACTCGAACAGCTCCGCTCTCTCGACGAAGCGCCTTGGGGGGATATGGCGAACGGCCGGCCGCTCGACGCCCGAGGCCTGGGGCAGATGCTCCGCGAGTACATGACCGTGGACAACAAGCCCATCGTCGCGAGGAACATCAAGAGCGCGGGCGCAGTCCTCAAGGGCTACTACGCCGCCGACCTCGCCGATGCCTGGATTCGGTACTGCCCGCCCCCCACCCCCTGAAAAGAGCGCTACCGCCGCTACCTCCGCTACCTCGCAGGTCAGAGCACCTGTGAGAGGTAGCGGCAACACCTGCGGTAGCGGCGAAACACCGCTACCGGCGTGGCCCCGGCAACAGGCCGGGGCCACGCACTCATCCGCTACCGCTACCCCTTCCGCTACCAAAACACCGCCCCTGACCTGCGCGGTAGCGGAGTAGCGGCGGTAGCGGACATCTGAGAGGGGAGGCCGACGTGCCTTCCACTCCTCAGCGCTCATTGAGCCTCATCGACTGACTTCACGAGGAGATGACGATGGCAACGTCCCGACGGCCGCGAACGCCGGTGGACGAATGGCTGCCTCTCACCGAGGTACTTGAGGAACTCGGCATCACCCGCGCCACCTGGTACCGCTGGCGAAACCGTGGCTACGGCCCGGCGGCGCGCCGCCTTCCGAACGGTCACCTTCGGGTGCGCCGAAGTGTTCTGGACGAGTTCAACAACGGCCTGGAGGCTGCGTGACCGACTGGAGCTACACGGTCAAGATGTGGGCCATCCGCAAGCGGCCCTATCGGAAGCCCTACCAACTCCGTTGGCAGGTCGGGATCCGACCTCACTCCGAGTCGTTCCTGACGCTCGGGCTTGCAGAGAGCCGGCGCGCGCAGCTCATCACCGCCGCACGGGCCGGGGAGCCCTTCGACGTCGACAGCGGGCTCCCCCGGTCGTTGATCCAGCGAGAGAAGGACATCCCCTGGTACCAGCACGCCCGGAACTACATCGAGATGAAGTGGGACCACTCCCCCGCCAGCACGCGAAAGACCCTGGCCGAAGCCATGGCCACGGTCACCATGGCCCTGGTGAAGGACACGAAGGGCATGGCCGAGCCGAGCGTCGCCCGGCGCGTGCTCTACAGCTGGGCCTTCAACGTGCACCAGTGGGACAAGGAGCAGCCGGACGAAGTGCAGGCAGTGTTGGCGTGGTTCGAGCGGAAGTCCGTTCCGGTGTCGGCCCTCTCTGAGCGGATGCTCGCGCGGAAGGCCTTGAACGCCTGCACCAAGCGGCTGGACGGGAAGACGTCCGCAGGGTCCGTCATCACCCGGAAGCGAGCCATCTTCCACCAGGCCCTCGGCTACGCGGTGGACGCGGAGCTGCTCGCGGAGAACCCTCTCCATTCCCTCCAGTGGTCGGCTCCCGAGAAGGTTGACGAAGAACTGGACCGCGCGTGCGTGCCCGGTCCAGAGCTCGCCGAGCAGCTACTGGCCGGGGTTCGATCGCAGGGGGCGCGCGGACGGCATCTGGAAGCCTTCTTCGCCTGCATCCTCTATGCCGCCGCGCGCCCCGGGGAGACGGTCGGGCTGCGGGCCACGGACTTCCACCTGCCCCGGCGAGGCTGGGGGACGGTGTGGCTACGGGAAAGCCGACCGCGTGCCGGCCGTTCCTGGACGGACTCCGGCGAGGCCCACGATCGGAAGGGGCTCAAGCACCGGCCGCGCAGCGCCGTACGGCAAGTCCCGATCCCGCCGCAGCTGGTGTCACTGCTGCGATGGCACATCACGGTCCACGGCGTCGCGGCGGACGGGCGACTCTTCCGGACGGCTCGCGGCGGCATGGTGCAGGAGAGCGGGTACGGAGAGGTGTGGGCGGAGGCCAGGGCCAAAGTTCTCAACCCACAGGATCAGGCGTCCAAGCTGGCAAAACGACCCTATGACCTTCGCCACACAGCGGTGTCAACCTGGCTGAGCGCTGGGGTGGAGCCGCAGATCGTCGCCGAGCGGGCCGGCCACAGCCTGGCGGTGCTCTTCCGGGTGTACGCGAAGTTCCTAAAGGACGGGGAGGAGGCAGCGAACGCCAAGATCTCCGCGCGTCTGGACCGGCGGTAGCGAACGGCCAAACCGCAGGTCGGATCCCGGATTCCCGTCCACGCCCCGTCCACAGACGCTGGTAGAGAGCGTGCGTCAACGAGACAGAGCGAGACAGTCCACTGTCCGTGTTCGAAAACGAAAGAACCCCCGTTCGCTGCGTTTCCGCAGATGAACGGGGGTTCCACTCGCGTGGCGGCGCCAGGGTTCGAACCTGGGTAGGCTGAGCCACACCGCCAAGAGTTGCTGCCGTTTTTTCCGCCTTTCGGCGGCGCTCCCCGGCAACGACGTAAACGATACCTGATGACCGGGGGTGCTTCACCACCGGATTGATCAGCGCTGCGGGTGGGCGCGGTGGCTAGGCTTTGCCGAGCGGGCCGGGGATGTCCGGCCGCGCCCTCCGGGGTGATCACAACCGACTTCAAGGAGCCACAGCACATGGCCGACTCCAGTTTCGACATCGTCTCGAAGGTCGAGCGGCAGGAGGTCGACAACGCCCTCAACCAGGCCGCCAAGGAGCTCTCGCAGCGCTACGACTTCAAGGGCACCGGCGCCACGATCGCCTGGTCCGGCGAGAAGATCCTGATGGAGGCGAACTCCGAGGAGCGCGTGAAGGCCGTCCTCGACGTCTTCGAGACCAAGCTGGTCAAGCGCGGGATCTCGCTGAAGGCGCTGGACGCCGGGGAGCCGCAGCTGTCCGGCAAGGAGTACAAGATCTTCGCCACGATCGAGGAAGGCATCTCACAGGAGAACGCCAAGAAGGTCGCGAAGATCATCCGGGACGAGGGGCCCAAGGGCGTCAAGGCCCAGGTTCAGGGCGAGGAGCTGCGTGTCAGCTCGAAGAGCCGTGACGACCTCCAGGAGGTCCAGGCGCTGCTCAAGGGCAAGGACCTGGACTTCGCGATCCAGTTCGTGAACTACCGCTGACCCCAGCTCCGCGATCTGCCTCACGCCGGCCCGGCGGTCCTCACGGACCGCCGGGCCGCGGCGGTTGCGCGGGGGGTGTGTGCGGGGCGTGTGCGGCGCACGCGCCACTACGGACTCCTGTGGGCACTTGGGCGGCGATGAGTGCGCCCACCACGCTGGTGGCATCACATCACCGCGTGGCAGGGGGTTCTCGCATGCCTGGGGCCGGCACGTTTCGCGATGACTTCGGAGCGTCCGTCGTCGTCGCGCTGGTCGCACTACCCCTGTGCGTGGGAGTGGCGGTCGCCTCCGGGGTGCCGGCCGAACTCGGGATCGTCACCGGGGTGGTCGGCGGTCTGGTCACCGGGTGGTTCCGTGGGAGCTCCCTGCAGGTGAGCGGCCCCGCAGCCGGGCTGACCGTGCTCGTCTACGAGGCGGTGCAGGCCTACGGCCTCCCGGCGCTCGGGGTGCTGGTGCTGGCCGCCGGGGTGATGCAGCTGGGCATGGGGGCGCTGCGGCTCGGGCGGTGGTTCCGGGCCATCTCGGTGGCCGTCGTGCACGGGATGCTGGCCGGGATCGGGCTGGTACTGATCTCCGGGCAGCTGTACGCGCTGGGCGGCGTGGAGGCTCCGGGGCAGACCCTGGCGAAGCTGCGCGGGGTGCACGAGCTGGGGGCGCAGGCCGACTTGGCCGCCGTCCTGCTGGGGGTGGGCACCATCGCCGCCATGGTCGCCTGGCGCCGGATGCCCGCCAGGATGCGGGTGGTGCCCGGGGCGCTCGTCGGGGTGGCTGCCGCCACCGCCGTGGCCGTCCTGCTGCGGCTGCCCGTCGAGAAGGTGCGGGTGACGGGCGTACTGGCAGCCGTGTCCCCGCCGGGCTGGGGGGACTTCGGGGTGCTGGCCTCGGTCGGCGCGGCCGGGACCGTGGTCGCGCTGGCGCTGATCGCGTCCGCCGAGACGCTGTTCAGCGCGGCCGCCGTTGACCGCATGCACGACGGGCCGAGGACGGAGTACGACAAGGAACTCATCGCCCAGGGTGTGGGGAACAGTCTGTGCGGGCTGCTCGGGGCTCTGCCGATGACCGCGGTCATCGTGCGCAGCGCCGCCAACGTGGAGGCCGGTGCGCGCACCCGCGCGGCCAGGGTGATGCACGGCGGCTGGCTGCTGCTCTTCGCCGTGGCCTTCCCCCGTGCTCTGGAGAGCGTGCCGCTGGCCGCGCTGGCCGGGGTGCTGCTGCACGCGGGGTGGAAGCTGCTGCCGGCCCGGGCTGTGGCCGTGCTGTGGCGGACGCACCGGGGCGAGGCGGTGGTGCTGCTGGTCACGGCCTCGGCGATCCTGGTCACCAACCTCTTCGAGGGGGTGCTGATCGGGCTGGGGCTCGCCGTCGCCAAGGCGGCCTGGGAGACCTCCCACGTGCACATCGAGGAGGTGTGGGAGGACGAGGAGCTGTGCGTGCGGGTCGTGGGGAACGCCAGTTTCCTGCGGCTGCCGAAGCTGCTCGACGCCTTGGACGCGCTGCCGCACGGGCAGCCGGTGCGGCTGGACCTGAGCGGGCTGCGCCACATGGACCACGCCTGCCTGACCGCGCTGGAGGGGTGGGAGCGCGCACGGACGCCGCTTCCCGGCCGGGAGGGCGTCATCTAGCGGGGTTACCCTCCGTCCGTGGAAGACGAGTTGAGGCGCACCCTGGGGTTGTCCGACGCCGTCGTCGTCGGGCTCGGCGCGATGGTCGGCGCCGGTATCTTCGCCGCTCTGGCGCCGGCGGCGCGGGCGGCGGGCGGCGCCCTGCTGGCCGCGTTGGCCGTGGCGGCTCTGGTGGCGTACTGCAATGCGCACTCCTCGGCGCGGCTGGCCGCCCGGTACCCGGCCTCCGGCGGCACGTACGTCTACGGACGCGAGCGGCTCGGCCCTTTCTGGGGGTATCTGGCCGGCTGGGCCTTCGTGATCGGCAAGACCGCCTCCTGTGCGGCGATGGCCCTCACGGTGGGCGCGTACGTCTGGCCCGGGCAGCAGCATGCCGTGGCCGTCGCAGCGGTGGTGGCGCTGACCGCCGCGAGCTACGGCGGTGTGCAGCGGTCGGCCCGCGTCGCCCGGCTGATCGTGGCGACGGTGCTGGCGGTGCTGGCCGGGGTGGTCGTGGTGTGCCTGTCCTCCGGGAACGCCGGGGCGGGGTGGTCGGGCGGTTCGGACTGGGGCGTCCTCGGTTTGCTGCAGGGCGCCGGACTGCTGTTCTTCGCCTTCGCGGGTTACGCCCGGATCACCACCCTGGGCGAGGAGGTGCGCGAGCCGGAACGGACGATCCCGCGGGCGGTGCCGCTCGCGCTGGGGATCGCACTGCTGGTGTACGCCGCGGTGGCGGTGGCGGCGCTGTCGGTGCTCGGCGTCGAGGGGCTGGCGCGGTCGGCCGCCCCGCTCGCCGACGCGGTGCGGGCGGCCGGCCGGCCCGAACTGGCCCCGGTGGTGCGGGTGGGCGCGGCCCTGGCCGCGCTGGGCTCGCTGCTGGCGCTCGTGCTCGGGGTTTCACGGACCGCCCTGGCGATGGCACGTGACGGCCATCTGCCGCGCGCGCTGGCCGTCGTACATCCCCGGCACCGGGTGCCGCACCATGCGGAGTTGGCGGTGGGTGCGGTCGTGGCGGTGCTGGCGGCCACCGCCGATCTGCGCGGCGCGATCGGCTTCTCCTCCTTCGGAGTGCTCGTCTACTACGCGATCGCGAACGCCTCCGCGTGGACTCTCGATTCAGCTGTCAAGGGTCGGGCCGTGGCAGCGATCGGGCTGTCCGGCTGTGTGGTGCTGGCGTGCGCGCTGCCCCTCGCGTCGGCGGCCCGGGGGGCGGCGGTGCTGGCCGTGGGCGCCTTCGCCTACGGGCTGCGGGGGCGGCTCAGATCCGGGATCTGAATCCGTCCCAGGGCGTCAGCTCCAGGTCGTACTCCTCCCCCGCCGGCGACTCGTCGCAGTACCAGGCGGTGCCGTCGAGCCAGCCGCGCAGCCACGCCGTCAGGCTGGGGGTGTCGAGGGACCAGGCGAGCTCGGGCTCCCCGAGATTCGGGTCGAAGAGCAGTACCTGGGCGGTGTCGGAACGGCAGTCGACGCAGACGGACATGGAGCAGCCGAAGTCGGCCATCGGCAGCACGCCCTCGGGCCAGCGCCAGGCCGAGGAGCGGCCCGCCCCGTAGGCACGGACGGCGTGGTGCAGGGACAGCAGTCCGCACTCCGGGCCGAATCCGCCGTCGCCGACACGGGTGTAGAGCGCGGCGAGCAGGGGCGGCAGGGCGAAGCCGAGTATGCCCTCGGCCCGGGCGATCTCCTCCGCGCCCAGGGCTGCGGGCAGGGGCGTTCCGGATCCCTGCGCGGAGTGGCGTGCACGCTCGGCGACTTGCTCCAGCAACTGCTCGGTCTCGTTCATGCGTTCATGGTGACGCACCCCACCGACAGCCGCCCGGGCCTGTGGACAACTCCGCCCGCAGGCCGATCCGGACGGCCTGCGGGCGGGGTGAGCGTCGGCGTCCACGACGCCGGCTGCTGTGTCAGCGCGAGGCGAACGGCGCGTCCGTCGGGACGATCTCGCGGCCCAGCGGGAGCAGGGCGAGCGGGACCATCTTGAAGTTGGCGATGCCGAAGGGGATGCCGATGAGCGTGATGCAGAGCGCGATGCCCGTGAAGATGTGCCCCAGGGCCAGCCACCAGCCCGCCAGGACCAGCCACAGGACGTTGCCGATGGCGGAACCGGCGCCCGCGTCGTGGCGCTCCACGGTCGTGTAGCCGAAGGGCCAGAGGGCGTAGACGGCGATGCGGAAGGCGGCGATGCCGAACGGGATGCCGATGATCGTGATGCAGAGGATCACACCTGCGAGGAGGTAGCCCAGGAACAGCCAGATGCCGCTGAGGATGAGCCAAATGATGTTGAGGATTGTCTTCACTGGCGGCGGCCTGCCATCTGTTCGAGCCGGGCGATGCGCTCGGCCATCGGAGGGTGTGTGGAAAACATCTTAGAAAGCCCCGCGCCCGGGCGGAACGGGTTGGCGATCATCATGTGGCTCGCCGCCTCCAGCCGGGGCTCCGGGGGCAGCGGGAGCTGCTTGGTGCCCGCGTCGAGCTTGCGCAGGGCGCTGGCCAGGGCGAGCGGGTCCCCGGTGAGCTGGGCTCCGGAGGAGTCGGCCTCGTACTCGCGGGAGCGGCTGATGGCCAGCTGGATCACGGAGGCGGCCAGCGGGCCCAGGATCATGATCAGCAGCATGCCCAGGAGGCCGGGGCCCTCGTCGTCGTTCGACCGACCGATCGGGATCAGCCAGGCGAAGTTCACCAGGAACATGATCACGGAGGCGAGCGCGCCGGCGACCGAGGAGATCAGGATGTCGCGGTTGTAGACGTGGCTGAGCTCGTGGCCGATGACCCCGCGCAGCTCGCGCTCGTCGAGGATGCGCAGGATGCCCTCGGTGCAGCAGACCGCGGCGTTGCGCGGGTTGCGGCCGGTGGCGAAGGCGTTGGGGGCCTCGGTGGGCGAGATGTACAGGCGTGGCATGGGCTGGCGCGCGGACGTGGAGAGCTCGCGCACCATGCGGTAGAGCTGCGGGGCCTCGAACTCGCTCACGGGGCGGGCGCGCATCGCGCGTAGAGCCAGCTTGTCGCTGTTCCAGTACGCGTAGGCGTTCGTCCCGAGGGCGACGAGGACGGCGATGATCAGGCCGCCCCGTCCGAAGAAGCTGCCGATGAGGATGATGAGTGCGGACAGCCCGCCGAGGAGTACGGCGGTCTTGAGCCCGTTGTGCCGGCGGTGCACGGTACGCCCTCCAGGTGGTGCGGCAGGGGAGCCCGTCATGGATTTGAGGGTCTACGGTCCAGTGGACCCTCCCTTCCTGGTCAACGCGAGGTGAGGGCGTCGGGTTCCCAGGGCGCGACGGGGCGGCCGCCTCCCGCCGCCCCCTGCCGGGGGCCGGCGGGGCCGCGGCGGGCGTTGCTCCGAACGGGCTGACCGGGCCGGCTATTGCGCGAAGAGGCTGCCCGTCGTGACGCGCAGGATGATTTCCGGGGCACCGGAGAGGACGACCGCCGTGATCGCGGTGAGGACGACGGCCGCCGTGACCGGCCAGGGGGCTCGCGTACGGGTCTGCGCGCCCTCGGGGGTGCGGAAGAGCAGGGCCGTCCAGCGCAGGTAGTAGTACAGGGCGATGACGACGTTGATCGCCATGACCACGGCCAGCCAGCCCAGGCCCGCGTCGACGGCGGACCGGAAGACGGTGACCTTGGCGAAGAGCCCGATGATGCCCGGCGGCAGGCCCGCCAGGCAGAGCAGGAAGAAGGCCAGCGAGAGGGCGGCCAGCGGGCGCTCGGCGTAGAGACCGCGGTAGTCGCTGATCCGGTGGAGCGGCTTCGTCCGGGCCACCAGGGCGGCCACGGAGAAGGCACCGAGATTCACGGCGGCGTACATGAGGGCGTAGGCGACGGTGGAGCCGATCTGGTCGCGGTCGGAGTACGCGGCCGCGGCGATCGGGACCAGTAGGTAGCCGGCCTGGCCGACCGAGGACCAGGCGAGCAGCCGTACGGCACTGTTCGGGCGGTCCGCGGACTGCCGGACGGCGGCGGCGTTGCCGAGCGTCATGGTGAGCGCGGCCAGCACGGCGAGGGCCGGGCCCCAGATGTCGGAGTACGCCGGGAAGGCGATCACCGTGACGAGGATGAGGCCGGTGAAGCCGACGGCCTTGCCGATCACCGAGAGGTAGCCGGCGATGGGCAGCGGGGCGCCGACGTAGGTGTCGGGGACCCAGAAGTGGAAGGGGACGGCCGCGGTCTTGAAGGCGAAGCCGACGAGGGTGAGTGCGACCCCGGCCATGGCGAGGGTGTCGAACTGCCCGGGGACGTCTTCGAGGCGGTCGGCGACCTGGGTGAGGTGCAGGGAGCCGGTGGTGGCGTAGACGAAGCTGACGCCCATCAGCGACACGGCGGTGGCGGTGACGGAGGACAGGAAGAACTTCAGGGCGGCCTCGGAGGAGAGCCGGTTGCCGCGGCGCATGCCGACGAGGGCGAAGGCGGGCAGCGAGGCGACTTCGAGGGCGACGATCAGGGTGGCGAGGTCGCGGGAGGCCGGCAGCAGGGCCGCGCCCGCGGCGGAGGAGAGCAGCAGGAACCAGTACTCGCCGGCCGGCATGCGGGTGTCGCGGACGGCGGTGACCGACACCAGGGCGGTGACCAGGGCTCCGGCCAGGACCAGGAACTGGATGGCGAGGGTGAAGCGGTCGGCGACGTAGCTGCAGGCCGCCGGGTCGCCGGTGAGGCAGAAGGTGGTGCGGTCACCGGCGCGCAGGGGAAGCAGGGTGGCGGTCGCGGCGGCCAGGCCGGCCACCGAGATCCAGCCGAGGACCGGCTTGTGGCGCTCGGCGAGGAACAGGTCGGCGACGAGGACGACCAGGCCGACGGCGGCGGTGATCACCACGGGTGCGATGGCGAGCCAGTCGACGGACTGGACCAGGCTCGGGGCCTCTGCGGAAAGGGCCGTCAGGGCCGTCATGGCCGTCATGAATTGCCTCCTGCGAGGAGCTTCTGGACGGCCGGGTCGGTGAGGCCGAGGAGGACCGCGGGCCACAGGCCGGCGAGGACGGTGAGGGCGACGAGCGGGGTCCAGGCGGCGAACTCGTAGTGCTGGATGTCCGCGACGGCGAGCTCAGGACCGGCTTTCGGGTCTCCCATGCAGACGCGCCGTACGACGATCAGGAGGTAGGCGGCGGTGAGCAGGGTGCCGAACGCGCCGACGGCCATGTACGTGAGGAACGCGGGGCGGGAGAGGCCCTCGGCGGGGTCGAAGGCACCGAAGAGGGCCAGCATTTCGCCCCAGAACCCGGCGAGGCCCGGCAGGCCCAGGGAGGCGACGGCGGCGAACGCGAGGAACGCGCCGAAGCGGGGGGCGCGGCCGTACAGGGCGGCGCCGGTGGCTCCGGCGAGGGTGTCGAGGTCGGCGGTGCCGTAGCGGTCCTTGAGGGCGCCGACCAGGAAGAAGAGGAGGCCGGTGATCAGGCCGTGGGCGATGTTGGCGAAGAGCGCGCCGTTGACGCCGGTGGGGGTCATGCTCGCGATGCCGAGGAGGACGAAGCCCATGTGGCCGACGGAGGAGTAGGCGATGAGGCGCTTGAGGTCGCCCTTGTTCCCCTTGCGGGCCAGCGCGAGGCAGGCGAGCGATCCGTAGACGATGCCGACGGCGGCGAAGGCGCCGAGGTAGGGGGCGAAGGTGGCCATGCCGTCGGGGGTGGCGGGCAGCAGGATGCGGACGAACCCGTACGTGCCCATCTTGAGCAGGACGCCGGCCAGCAGGACGGATCCGACGGTGGGCGCGGCGGTGTGGGCGTCCGGCAGCCAGCTGTGCAGCGGCCACATCGGGGTCTTCACGGCGAGGCCGAGACCGATGGAGAGGACGGCCAGGAGCTGGGTGGTGTGGGACAGTTCGCGACCGTTGTCAGAGGCCAGTGTCACCATGTCGAAAGTGCCGCTGTTCAGTCCGATCAGCAGCAGGCCGAGCAGCATGACGACGGAGCCGAGGAGCGTGTAGAGGATGAACCTCCAGGCGGCGGCCTGCCGCTGAGCACCGCCCCAGCGGGCGATGAGGAAGTACATCGGGATGAGGACCATCTCGAAGGCGAGGAAGAAGAGCAGCAGGTCGAGGACGGCGAAGGTGGCGAGGGTGCCGGACTCCAGGACCAGGAGCAGCGCGACGAAGGCCTTCGGGGAGGGGCCTGCGGGGAGCTTGAAGTAGCTGTAGAGCGCGCAGAGGAAGAACAGCAGCGCGGTCATCAGGAGGAGGGGGAGCGAGATGCCGTCGATGCCGAGGTGGATCCGGACGTTCAGCGCCTGGATCCAGCTGATGTCCGTCGTCGCCTGGAAGCGGGACGGGGCGTCGTGGTCGAAGCCCAGGGTGAGGGCGATGGCCGCGGCGAGGATCACGCCGGTCACGGTCACGCCGTGGCGGAGCACGGCCTGTTCGGGGCTCTTGCCCTTGAGGCCGGGCGGCGCAGGCAGGAGCGCCGCGGCGGAGCCGAGAAGCGGTGCGACCACGATGAACGCCAGAAGGAACTGCATCACGGACGGGCTGATATCAATCACGGCTGACTCACGGCTCACGATCCGGCGTTGACGTTGGCGAGGACGGCGGTGGCGATCGCCAGGACCACGGCGCCGGCGAGCAGGGCGCTCAGGTAGCTCTGCACGTTGCCGGTCTGGGCACGGCGCACGAGGCTGCCGAGCAGTTGGGTACCGGTGCCGGCGCCGCGGACGTACGTGTCCACGACCTCGCGGTCGAGGAAGCGGACGAGACTCGCGGCGGCCCGGACGGGCCGGACGAAGAGCCGGTCGTAGACGGCGTCGAGGTGGAAGCCGTCGGCCGCGTGACGGTGCAGCGGTCCGAGGAACGCCTTGCCGGGGTCGGCGGCGGGGCCGGCCGGGACGGCGGGGTGATCGTGGGTCACCTCGGCCACCTCGGGGGCTTCCGCGGCGGATTCGGCGGCGGCGACGGCGGCGGGCTCTCCGGCTGCGGCTGCGACCCGGGTGCCGGCGGCGCTCACGAGGGCGGCCTTCGCGGAGGCCCGCTGCCACAGGGCGTAGGTCAGCATCGCGCCGATGGCAGCGGCGCCCGTACCGAGGACCGAGGTGACCAGGGTCGGGGTGAGCTCCCCGCCGTCGAACCAGCCGGCGATGGGGCCCGCCGCGAGGCCGAAGCCGACCGACGGGATCGCCAGCAGCCACAGCACGCCGGTCATGGCGAGGGGTTCCTTGCCGTGGTCGGGGGCGGCCGCGCCCCGGCCGCGGAAGGCCATCAGCCACAGCCGGGTGGCGTAGGCGGCGGTGAGCAGGGCGGTCAGCAGACCGGCGACGAGTACGAGCCAGCCAGCGGCGCTGGGTGCGAATTCCGAGTGGCCGGTCGCGGTGTGCTCGGCGGCGACGAGGACGGCTTCCTTGGAGAAGAAGCCGGCGAAGGGCGGGACGGCGGCGAGCGCGAGCAGCGCGATCGTCATCGTCCAGAAGGCGTCGGGGATGCGCTTGGCCAGGCCGCCCATCCGGGACATGGCGCCCAGGGAGTTCGTACCGGCGGCGTGGATGATCACGCCGGCGCCGAGGAAGAGGAGCGCCTTGAAGGCGCCGTGGGACAGGAGGTGGAAGACGGCGGCGCCGCGGTCGCCGACGGCCAGGGCGCCGACCATGTAGCCGAGCTGGCCGACCGTGGAGTAGGCGAGCACCCGCTTGATGTCGTCCTGGGCGATGGCGGCCAGGCCGGATCCGACCATCGTGACGGCCGCCATGACGGCCATGACCACCAGCGCGGCGCTGGATGCCGCGAAGACGGGCAGGAGACGGGCGATGAAGTAGACACCGGCGGCGACCATCGTCGCGGCGTGGATCAGCGCCGAAACCGGGGTGGGGCCCGCCATGGCGTCGGGGAGCCAGGTGTGCAGGGGGAACTGCGCGGACTTGCCCGCGACTCCGGCGAGCAGGAGCAGCGCGATCAGGGTCGGGTGGTCGAGTCCGCCCGCGGCGACGGTGCCCAGGATCTTCGTGATCTGGAAGGAGCCGGCGTCGGCGGCGAGCGCGAACAGGCCGATCAGGAAGGGGACGTCGCCGAGCTTGGTGACGAGGAAGGCCTTCAGGGAGGCGGAGCGGGCCGCTTCGGTCTCCCAGTAGTGGCCGACCAGGAAGTACGAGCAGATGCCCATGATCTCCCAGCCGACCAGCAGCACCATCAGGTCGCCGGAGTAGACGACGAGCAGCATGGCGGAGGTGAACAGTGAGACGAGAGCGGCATACGAGGGGTAGCGCGGGTCCTCACGGAGGTACGCCGTCGAGTAGACCTGTACGCAGGTGGCGACCACGCCGACCAGGACGGCGACCAGTGCGGCGAAGCCGTCGATGTAGAGCGAGAGGTCGATCGGCACCGAGCCGGTCGGGGTCAGCTCGGTCGCGGTGCTGATCGCCGGCCCGCCGCCCTGGCGGACGGCGACGACGACGGCCAGTACGGCGGCGGCGAGCGTCGGCAGGATCGCGAGCGGCCGGACGAATCCCGGGGCGGTGCGGCCGAGCAGCAGTCCCGCCACCGCGCCCAGGAAGGGCAGCAGCGGGACGAGGACGGCGAGGGTCGTGGTGCTCACGCGGTGACCTCGCTCTGGTTGTTCGCGGCGGGCTCGTGGCCCTCGGCGGTGTCGCGCAGCCGGTCGACGTCGGAGGTGCCCCGGTTGCGGTACACCATCAGCACGATCGCGAGGCCGATGCCGATCTCGGCGGCGGCGATCGCGATGGTGAAGAGGGTGAGGGCCTGGCCGGCGTGCAGGGCGTCGCGCAGCCAGACGTCGAAGGCCACCAGGTTCAGGTTGACGGCGTTGAGCATCAGCTCGACGGACATCAGGACCAGGATGGCGTTGCGGCGGGCCAGTACGCCGTACAGGCCCGTGCAGAAGAGGAGCGCCGCGAGTACGGCGGGGTAGGCGAGGTGCATCAGCGCTGCCCCTTGTCGCTGGCGTCGGCGGGGTCGTTCCTGCGGGACAGCACGATGGCGCCGATCAGGGCCGCGAGGAGGAGGACGGAGAGCGCCTCGAAGGGCAGCACCCAGTGCTGGAAGAGGATCTCGCCGGAGACCTTCGTGGAGCCCTGGACCGGTCCGTCGAGGTCGATCCAGGTGGTGCGGAAGGCGTCGACGACCACCCAGACGAGCGACGCGGCCGCGACGACGGCGACGCCGAGCGCGATCCAGCGGTTGCCGGAGTCCGCGTCCGGGGAGCGGCCGATGGGGGCCTTGGTGAGCATCAGTCCGAAGAGGAGGAGGACGACCACGGAACCGAGGTAGATGAGGACCTGGACCCAGGCGATGAACTCGGCGGTCAGCAGCAGGTACTCGACGGCGATGCCGCCGAGCGCGACGACCAGCCACAGCGCGGCGTGCACCAGCTGCTTCGTGGTGACCGTGACGAGGGCCGCGCCGAGGGTGGCGAGTCCGACGAGGACGAAGGCGATCTCGACGCCGGTCGGGGAGAGGAAGCCGGGCCCGGTGGTGGCGGCTGCGGCCAGGGTGGCGGCGGGGCTCACGCGTCTCCCTCCGGGGTCGGTTCGGTCGGCGGTTCGGTCGGCGGTTCGGTCTCGGCCGCCCGGGCGGCGGCTTCGGCGGCGGCCGCCGCCGCGGCTGCGGCTTCGGCCTTCTCCACTGCCTTGCGGGCGGCGGCGATCTCCTTGGGTTCCTCGGCGGCCGGGTCCAGCGCGGGCGGCGCCGGGACGGTCCACATCCACTCGCGGAGCTTGTCGCGCTCATGGGTCAGCTCGTGGATGTCGGTCTCCGCGTACTCGAACTCCGGCGACCAGAAGAGGGCGTCGAAGGGGCACACCTCGATGCAGATACCGCAGTACATGCAGAGGGAGAAGTCGATGGCGAAGCGGTCGAGGACGTTGCGGCTGCGCTCGCGGCCTCCGGGGGTGGACGCCGGGACCGTTTCCTTGTGGGAGTCGATGTAGATGCACCAGTCGGGGCACTCACGGGCGCAGAGCATGCAGACGGTGCAGTTCTCCTCGAACAGGCCGATGACTCCGCGGGAGCGGGGCGGGAGTTCGGGCTGCACCTCGGGGTACTGGGCCGTGTGCGAGCGCTTCGTCATCGTGCGCAGCGTGACGGCCAGGCCCTTGGCCAGGCCGGATCCGGGGATGGGCATTACTGGATCGCCACCTTCACGATGCCGGTGAGCGCGATCTGGGCGAGCGCGAGCGGGATGAGTGTGGTCCAGGCGAGCTTCTGGAGCTGGTCCTCGCGCAGGCGCGGGTAGCTCACCCGGAGCCAGATCACGACGAAGGCGAGGATCGCGGTCTTGAGCAGGGTCCAGACCCAGCCGATGTCGTGGGCGCCGAAGGGACCGTGCCAGCCGCCGAGGAAGAGGACGGTGGTGAGGAAGCAGAGGACGACGATGCCGGCGTACTCGGCGAGCAGGAACAGCGCGAAGCGCAGGCCGGTGTACTCGGTGTACGCGCCGAAGATGATCTCGGAGTCGGCGACGGGCATGTCGAAGGGGGGACGCTGCAGTTCGGCGAGGCCGGCGGTGAAGAAGACGAGGGCGCCGACGATCTGCCAGGGCAGCCACCACCACGCGAAGGCCTCGACGATGCCGGGGAGGGAGACCGTGCCGGCGGCCATGGCCACGGAGGCGGCGGCGAGCAGCATGGGGAGCTCGTAGGCGAGCAGCTGGGCGGCGGTGCGCAGGCCGCCGAGCAGGGAGAACTTGTTCGCGGAGGCCCAGCCGGCCATCAGTGAGCCGAGGACTCCGACGCCCATGACGGCCAGTACGAAGAACAGGCCCGCGTCGATGACCTGGCCGACGGCGCCCTCGCCCGGGCCGATCGGGATGGCCAGGAGGACGAGGAGGTACGGCAGCAGGGCGACGGCGGGAGCGAGCTGGAAGATCCGGCGGTCGGCGCCCGCCGGGACGATGTCCTCCTTCTGCGCGAACTTCACGCCGTCGGCGACGAGCTGGGCCCAGCCGTGGAAGCCGCCGGCGTACATGGGGCCGAGGCGGCCCTGCATGTGGGCCATCACCTTGTGCTCGGTCTGCCCGACGACGAGCGGGAGCACGAGGAAGACGGCGAAGACGACGATCAGCCGCAGGGCGACGTCGAGGACGTCGTTCACGCGTCGCCTCCGTTGTCGGGGGTGGAGTCGGTTTTGGGATCGGTCTTGGGTTCGGACTGCGGGGCGGCGTCCGAACCCGCCGGTTCCGCCGGTTCGGCCTCCGGCGGGGTCGGCGGCTCCTCGAAGGCGGGCTTCGGGTCGTGCCAGGGGGCGTCCGAGCTGCGCGGCGCCGGCCTCGGCGCTTCGGCCGGGGGTGACTGGCTCGCCGAGCCCTCCGCCACCGAGCGGGTACGGCGCGGCGGGCGGGGCGCGGCCTCCCCCGTCGCCTCCGTGGCCGCGTCGGCCTGGGGTGACTGACTTGCCGAGCCCTCCGCCACCGAGCGGGTACGGCGCGGCGGGCGGGGCGCGGCTTCTGCGGTGGTCTCGGCCGGGGGCTGGGTGGCCGATCCCTCGGTGACCGAGCGGGTACGGCGCACGGGTGCGCCCTCGCGCGGGGTGCGTGCGGCGGCGCCCGCGGCGCCGGCCGCGCGCGGGGTACGGGCCGGGCGGGCGGGGGCCGGTGGGAGCTGACCCTTCATCGGGCCCCAGTCGTTGGGGTCCGGAACGCCCGGCGGAAGCATCTGACGGCGCTTGGGTGCGTCCGGGTCGTGCGCCTCGCCCGGCTCCTTGGCTCCCGGCCAGGCCTTGGCGACGCGCGCGGCCAGGACGAAGTCCTTGCGCAGCGGGTGTCCCTCGAAGTTCTCCGGGAGGAGGAGGGGGACGAGGTTCGGGTGGTCGGTGAAGGTCACCCCGAACATCTCGAAGGTCTCCCGCTCGTGCCATTCCGCGCCCGCGTAGACGGCGACCGCGGACGGCAGGGAGGCGGCGCTGTGCGGGACGGTCGTGCGCAGCAGCAGCCGGCGCACCCGGTGGTTCTCCAGGGACGCGACGTGCGCGCAGATCCGGAAGCCGGTGCCGGGCTCGTCCACCGCGCTCAGCCAGTCGAAGTAGGTGCAGCCGAGCTTGTCCCGGGCGATTTCGAGGGCGGAGATCCAGCTGCCGACGGGCACGTCCACAGTGAGGACGTCGTACGAGAACTCGGCGACGGCCTCGGCGCCGAAGACCGTCGGCGCCGCGTCGGGGAGGGAGTCGTAGAGGTTCACGTGCCGGCCCCCGGGGCGGGCGCGGGCGGCGCAGTGACCAGGCCGCTCGTCAGCTGCGACACCGACGGCCCGTTCGCGTACCGCTCCGCCAGCGATTCACGGGCGATCTTCTCCTGGAGCTTGAGGATGCCCTGGAGGAGCGCCTCGGGTCGCGGCGGGCAGCCCGGCACGTAGACGTCGACCGGGATGATCTGGTCGACGCCCTTGGTCACCGAGTACGAGTCCCAGTAGGGGCCGCCGCAGTTGGAGCAGGCGCCGAAGGAGATGACGTACTTCGGCTCCGGCATCTGCTCGTAGAGCCGCTTCACGGCCGGGGCCATCTTGTCCGTGACGGTGCCCGAGACGATCATGAGGTCGGCCTGGCGCGGCCCCGGCGCGAAGGGGATCACGCCGAGCCGGATGAAGTCGTGCCGGGCCATGGACGCGGCGATGAACTCGATCGCGCAGCAGGCCAGGCCGAAGTTGAAGACCCACAGGCTGTACCGGCGGCCCCAGTTCAGGACCACCTTCATCGGTTCCGGGGCCAGGCGGGAGAGGACTCCCAGGCGCTTGGGCTCCGGGAGCAGCTCCGGCTGAGGTGTCACGTCCATTCGAGGACGCCCTTCTTGTACGCATAGAGCAGGCCGACGGCCAGGAAGCCCAGGAAGATGAACATCTCCACCAGCGTCGTGGCGCCGTAACCGGCGGCGGCGAACACCGTCGCCCACGGGAACAGGAAGATCGAGTCGACGGCGAAGATGACGTAGAGGAACGCGTAGACGTAGTAGCGGACCTGGGTGTGCGCCCAGCCCTCGCCGACCGGGTCCACTCCGCATTCGT
The DNA here is from genome assembly GCF_014650695.1 of Streptomyces avidinii. Classification (GTDB taxonomy): domain Bacteria; phylum Actinomycetota; class Actinomycetes; order Streptomycetales; family Streptomycetaceae; genus Streptomyces; species Streptomyces avidinii. Next base: position 346,956 of record NZ_BMVL01000007.1, read on the forward strand.
AGGTCAGCAGCTTCTCGGGGGTCGGGACGACGGGCCGCAGCAGGCGGCCCGCTCCGAAGGCGACGGCCACGAAGAGCACACCGAGGACGGCCATCAGACCGACGACCGAATAACTCCGGAAGTAGTCCGCCGCGAGCACGGTTACGGTCGATACCGTTGGTTCGGGCACGTCCGTTCCTCGCTCCTCGGTCACTGTCGACGATCTGGTACGGACGGGAGTCTAGGGCCTGCCTCACACGGGGTGGGGTTATCCCCCGTTCACAGCACCCCGGCCACCCCATGGCATCAGCGGGTCGCACTTGACAGGCTGTGGCGCATGACCTTGAGCCATGCCATCCCCGACAACGATCGTCCTCCCCCCGTACGCGCTGTTTTCAGCGCGGTGACGTGGAAGGAGATCGCCTATCTGCTGAGCAACCTGCCGCTGGCGGTCGTCGGTTTCGTTTACGCGGTTGTCATGGTTTCCACTGCGGGCGGTCTCTCCGTGACCGCGATCGGAATTCCGCTGCTCGCGTGCGGTCTGTATCTGTCCCGTCATCTGGGACGGCTGGATCGGGCCCGTGCCCGCGGCCTGCTGGGCGTACGGGTGGACGAGCCGACCCCGATCCCCGGTCCGAAACGGTCCGGCGGATTCTTCCCCTGGCTGTGGACGAGCATCAAGGATCCGGTCGGCTGGCGGACGGTGCTGTACCAGCTGATCCGGCTGCCGTGGGGAGTACTCACCTTCACGGTAGCGCTGACCGGCCTGTTCGTGCTGTGGCCGGTGCTGCCGTATCTGGTGCGGCTGATGGCCAACGTGGACCGGGCGATGGTACGGGGGCTGCTGTCGCCCTCCGACGACCTGGAGCGGCGGATCGCGGAGCTGGAGTCCGACCGGGGCGTGGTGGTCGACACCGCGGCGGCCGACCTGCGGCGCATCGAGCGGGACCTGCACGACGGGGCGCAGGCCCGGCTGGTGGCGCTGGCGATGGGGCTGGGCCTGGCGAAGGAGAAGCTGCTGGAGGACCCGGAGGGCGCGGCGGCGATGGTCGACGAGGCGCACGGGGAAGTGAAGCTGGCACTCCAGGAGCTACGGGATCTCGCGCGGGGGATCCACCCGGCGGTGCTGACGGACCGGGGGCTGGACGCGGCGCTGTCGTCGGTGGCGGCGCGGTGCGTGGTGCCGGTGAAGGTGGTGGTGGATCTGCCGGGGGCGCGGCCGGCGGAGGCGATCGAGGGGATCGCGTACTTCGTCGTGTCCGAGCTCCTGCAGAACGTGAGCAAGCACGCGGGGCCGGGGGCGCGCGGCGCGACGGTGGAGGTGTGGCGGGCGGGGGCGCGGCTGATGCTGCGGGTGTCCGACGACGGGCGGGGCGGGGCGAGTGCGGCCGGGGGGAGCGGGTTGGCGGGGCTGGCGGAGCGGTTGGGTGCGGTGGACGGGGTGCTGGTGGTGGACTCGCCCGCGGGCGCGGGGACCATGGTCACGGCCGAGCTGCCGTGGCGGGACCGGGGGTAGGCCCCCGGCCCCCTTGTCGCGCGGGTGAGCGGGACTCCCGTCCGGGTTGGGCGGGGGTCCCGTTCGCGTGTCGGGCGCGGCGCCGTTTTCCAGAGCGCGGCGCCGTTTCCCGGAGCGCGGCGCCGTTTCCCGGAGCGCGGCGCCGTTTTCCCGGGCTCCGCCCCGGATCTCAGGGCTCCGCCCCGGACCGCGCGCCTCGAACGCCGGCGGGGCTGGATCTGATGGCGGCGCCGCCTCGGACACGCGTGGGTGGAAAGGGACCGGGGTGGGGTTAACCCCCCGGTGGAGAGGCCCACTCGCCGCATGGTTGTGGGGTGGTCGGGGACGGCAGGGTGGAGGGGTATCGGAGGCTTGGAAGGGCGGGTCGGATCATGGGCAACAGCAAGGGCGGGGTCGGGGCGGTGCTGCGGGCTCCGGTCGAGGGGCGGACCTGGCGGGAGTTCGGGTACCTGCTGATCGGGCTACCGCTGAGCACGCTGTACTTCTCGCTCGCCATCACGGGTGTGAGCCTCGGCGCCGGGCTGCTCGTCACGTTCCTCGGCGTTCCGGTGCTCGCCGGCGTGCTCGCCATGTGCCGCGGGTTCGGGCACCTGGAGCGGGCCCGGGTGCGCGTGCTGCTCGGGACCGGGATCGCCGCGCCGGCGCCGATCCGGGCCAGGAAGGCCGGGCCGCTCGCCGCCATGGGCGCCCTGCTCAAGAGCGGGAGCGCCTGGCGTCACGTGCTGTACTCGGTCATCCACTTCCCGTGGGCGGTGTTCTCCTTCTGCCTGTCCCTGGTGCTGTGGGCGTGCGGTTGGGCGTACCTGCTGTACCCGCTCTGGTTCTGGGTCTTCCCGGCCTACACCGACCAGCCCGGTCTGCAGCTCTTCCAGAACGACGACTACGCCTTCTACCTCGACTCGCCCGCCGAGATCGCCCTCACCTGCCTCGTCGGGCTGTCGATCACCCTCGCCACACCCTGGGTGATCCGGGCCCTGACCACCGTCGACCGGGTGATGGTCGGCGGGCTGCTCGGGGCGTCCGGCCTGGCCGACCGGGTCAGCGAGCTGGAGTCCGACCGCGGGGTGGTCGTGGACACCGCGGCGGCCGACCTGCGGCGCATCGAGCGGGACCTGCACGACGGGGCGCAGGCCCGGCTGGTGGCGCTGGCGATGGACCTGGGGCTGGCGAAGGAGAAGCTGACCGAGGACCCGCGCGCCGCCGCCCGCATGGTGGACGAGGCGCACGGCGAGGTGAAGGTCGCCCTCCAGGAGCTGCGCGACCTGGCGCGCGGGATCCATCCGGCCGTACTGACCGACCGCGGGCTGGACGCGGCGCTGTCGTCGGTGGCGGCGCGGTGCGCGGTGCCCGTACGGGTGGCCGTGGATCTGCCGGCCCGGCCCGCGGCGGCGATCGAGGGGATCGCGTACTTCACGGTGTCGGAGCTGCTGCAGAACGTCAGCAAGCACTCCCGGGCCCGGTCTGCCTCGGTGGACGTGTGGAAATCCGGGGAGCGGCTGCTGATCCAGGTCGCGGACGACGGCCGCGGCGGGGCCGGGCCGGCGGAGGGGACGGGGCTGGCGGGGCTGACCGAGCGGCTGGACGCCGTGGACGGGGTGCTGGTCGTCGACTCCCCCGCCGGGGGCGGGACGGCGGTCACGGCCGAGCTGCCCTGGCGGGCGTAGGGCCTCGCCGGGCGATCATCGAGGAAGGGCCGGGCCGGTGGCCCGGCCCTTCCTCGACCGTCCGGCCCTTCGCCCCGTCCCCCGTCGCCCGTCCCGGCTCCCGGGTCCCGGCTTCCCGCTCCCCGCAACTCCCGCCGCGCGCGGCACCCGTTTGCGGTATGCGACCTTCCAGTACTCGAAAACTCCCCCCGTACGCCGACGTGTTGTCCCGGCTCTGCCTTCACCGGGACTTGAGGCTGGGATGCTTGGCTGAGTCGGGTAGTGCGGTACCAAGTGGATGCGGAGCTGCTGAGTCGTGGAAGACAGGGTGCGGGTGGTCATCGCCGAGGATTCAGTGCTGCTGCGCGAGGGCCTGACCAGGTTGCTGACCGACCGGGGGCATGACGTCGTGGCGGGCGTCGGGGACGCGGAAGCCCTGCTCAAGACGGTGGCGGAGCTGGCGGCGGAGGACGCGCTGCCGGATGTGGTGGTCGCGGACGTGCGGATGCCGCCGACCCACACCGACGAGGGAGTACGGGCGGCCGTCCGGCTGCGCCGCGACTACCCCGGGATAGGCGTGCTCGTGCTGTCCCAGTACGTCGAGGAGCAGTACGCCACCGAACTGCTGGCCGGTTCCAGTACCGGAGTGGGGTACCTGCTCAAGGACCGGGTGGCCGAGGTGCGGGAGTTCCTGGACGCGGTGGTGCGGGTGGCCAGGGGCGGTACGGCGCTGGACCCCGAGGTCGTCGCCCAGCTGCTCGGCCGCAGCCGCAAGCAGGACGTGCTGGCGGGCCTGACCCCGCGCGAGCGGGAGGTGCTCGGGCTGATGGCCGAGGGCCGTACGAATTCCGCCGTGGCGAAACAGCTCGTCGTCAGTGACGGCGCGGTGGAGAAGCACGTCAGCAACATCTTCATGAAGTTGGGCCTGTCGCCGAGTGACGGGGATCACCGGCGAGTACTGGCCGTTCTCACCTATCTGAAATCTTGATCGACTGACACTCTGTCAGATACGGCATACCGGCAGGGCTGTCTCAAGGGGCGGTCCTACGGTCCAGAATGTGACCACTCCTGGGGGCCTTGATCCCTACCGTCGTAGGGTGGGTCCCGGGGGGTCACGCCTCGAAGGAGGTCCAGTTCAGTGACCAGCCAGGTCAGCAGCCCAGCCGAGCAGGCCGACGGGGCCGGGGGTGCGGTCGTCGGTGGACAGCGCACCCCGGAGAGCCCGGGCGGCAAGGAAGTGCGCCGCCTCGATCGTGTGATCATCCGATTCGCGGGTGACTCAGGTGACGGTATGCAGCTCACCGGTGACCGGTTCACCTCGGAGACGGCGTCGTTCGGGAACGACCTGTCGACGCTGCCGAACTTCCCCGCCGAGATCCGCGCCCCCGCCGGAACCCTCCCGGGTGTCTCCTCCTTCCAGCTCCACTTCGCCGACCACGACATCCTCACGCCGGGCGACGCCCCGAACGTGCTGGTGGCGATGAATCCGGCGGCCCTCAAGGCGAACATCGCGGACGTGCCGCGCGGCGCGGACATCATCATCAACACGGATGAGTTCACCAAGCGCCCGATGGCCAAGGTCGGCTACGCGACCTCGCCGCTGGAGGACGGCTCCCTCGATGCCTACAACCTGCACCCCGTACCGCTGACCACGCTGACGGTCGAGGCCCTGAAGGACTTCGGCCTCTCCCGCAAGGAGGCCGAGCGCAGCAAGAACATGTTCGCGCTGGGCCTGCTGTCGTGGATGTACCACCGGCCCACCGGGGGCACGGAGAGCTTCCTGCGGCAGAAGTTCGCGAAGAAGCCCGAGATCGCCGAGGCGAACATCGTCGCCTTCCGGGCCGGCTGGAACTTCGGGGAGACGACCGAGGACTTCGCGGTCTCCTACGAGGTCGCCCCCGCCACCCGGGCCTTCCCCACCGGCACCTACCGCAACATCTCGGGGAACCTGGCGCTCTCCTACGGTCTCGTCGCCGCGAGCCAGCAGGCCGATCTGCCCCTCTACCTGGGCTCCTACCCGATCACCCCCGCCTCGGACATCCTGCACGAGCTGTCGAAGCACAAGAACTTCGGCGTGCGGACCTTCCAGGCCGAGGACGAGATCGCCGGCATCGGCGCGGCGCTCGGGGCGGCCTTCGGCGGCGCCCTCGGGGTGACCACCACCTCCGGACCCGGTGTGGCGCTCAAGTCGGAGGCGATCGGCCTCGCGGTGTCTCTGGAGCTTCCGCTGATGATCGTGGACATCCAGCGCGGCGGCCCCTCCACCGGCCTGCCGACCAAGACGGAGCAGGCGGACCTCCTCCAGGCCATGTTCGGCCGCAACGGCGAGGCCCCCGTGCCGATCGTGGCGCCGCGGACCCCCGCGGACTGCTTCGACGCCGCCCTCGACGCGGCCCGGATCGCACTCACCTACCGGACCCCGGTCTTCCTGCTCTCCGACGGCTACCTCGCCAACGGGTCGGAGCCCTGGCGGGTTCCGGAGGTCGCCGACCTGCCCGACCTGAAGGTCAAGTTCGCCACCGGCGCGAACCACACCCTCGCCGACGGCACCGAGGTGTTCTGGCCCTACAAACGGGATCCGGAAACCCTCGCGCGGCCCTGGGCCATCCCCGGCACCCCCGGTCTCGAACACCGCATCGGCGGCATCGAGAAGCAGGACGGCAGCGGCAACATCTCGTACGACCCCGCCAACCACGACCTCATGGTCCGCACCCGGCAGGCCAAGGTCGACGGCATCCGGGTGCCCGACGTCGACGTGGACGACCCGGACGGCGCCACCACCCTGGTCCTGGGCTGGGGTTCCACGTACGGCCCCATCACCGCGGCCGTCCGCCGGCTGCGCGGCGCCGGACTCCCCATCGCCCAGGCCCACCTGCGCCACCTCAACCCCTTCCCCAGGAATCTCGGCGAGGTCCTGGAGCGTTACGAGAAGGTAGTGGTGCCGGAGATGAACCTCGGGCAGCTCGCCACCCTGATCCGGGCGAAATACCTGGTCGACGCCCAGTCGTACAACCAGGTCAACGGAATGCCGTTCAAGGCGGAGCAGCTCGCCACGGTCCTCAAGGAGGCCATCGATGACTGAGGTGACGGAGGCGACCGACGGGGCTCGGACCCTGCTCTCGCTGGTACCGAAGGCCGAGAGCAAGCAGTCGATGAAGGACTTCAAGTCGGACCAGGAGGTCCGCTGGTGCCCGGGTTGCGGTGACTACGCCGTACTGGCCGCCGTTCAGGGCTTCATGCCCGAATTCGGCCTCGCGAAGGAGAACATCGTCTTCGTCTCGGGCATCGGCTGCTCCTCCCGCTTCCCGTACTACATGAACACCTACGGGATGCACTCGATCCACGGCCGAGCCCCGGCCATCGCCACCGGCCTCGCCACCTCCCGCCGCGACCTGTCCGTCTGGGTCGTCACGGGCGACGGCGACGCGCTCTCCATCGGCGGCAACCACCTCATCCACGCCCTCCGCCGCAACGTCAACCTCAAGATCCTCCTGTTCAACAACCGGATCTACGGGCTGACCAAGGGCCAGTACTCCCCCACCTCCGAGGTCGGCAAGATCACGAAGTCGACGCCGATGGGCTCGCTGGACGCGCCCTTCAACCCGGTGTCGCTGGCGATCGGCGCCGAAGCCTCCTTCGTCGCCCGCACCGTCGACTCCGACCGCAAGCACCTCACCGAGGTCCTGCGCCAGGCGGCCGACCACCAGGGCACGGCGCTCGTGGAGATCTACCAGAACTGCAACATCTTCAACGACGGCGCCTTCGAGGTCCTCAAGGACAAGGACCAGGCCCAGGAGGCCGTAATCCGGCTGGAGGACGGGCAGCCGATCCGCTTCGGCGCGGACGGCGCAAAGGGTGTCGTGCGCAACCCGGCCACCGGGGACCTGGAGGTCGTTCCGGTGACCACGGCCAACGAGGCCCAGATCCTGGTGCACGACGCGCGGAACTCCAGCGCGACCACCGCCTTCGCGCTCTCGCGCCTGGCCGACCCGGACACGCTGCACCACACCCCGATCGGGGTGTTCCGCAGCGTCGAGAGGCCCGTCTACGACACCCTCATGGCCGACCAGCTCGACGCGGCCATCGACCGCAGCGGCAAGGGCGACCTGGGGGCCCTGCTGACCGGCAACGACACCTGGACCGTCGTCGGATAGCGGGCTGATACCGCACGCACCCCCGGAGCCCGGATCCTGCCCCAGGATCCGGGCTCCGTCGCGTCCGGCAGGACCCGAAGGCGGGGCGGAGGCGGGGCGGAGTCGGGGCGGACCTCGCGGGCCCGACGAAAGATGTCATGAGTATCTCGTGATTACGGGCATGACATCTGGGCCGTACGGCGATACCGTCGTGAAGTTGGCTGGAAGTCGCACAGGAGGCCCCGTGAAGGCAGAGAACGAGCAGCGCACGGGTTTGCTCTACGGATTCGGCGCATACGGAATGTGGGGGCTGGTCCCCCTCTTCTGGCCGCTCCTGAAGCCCTCCGAAGCCGTCGAGATCCTCGCCCACCGCATGGTGTGGTCCCTGGCCGTGGTCGGCCTGGCACTGCTCGCCCTGCGCCGCTGGGGCTGGATACGGGAGCTGCTCCGCCAGCCCCGGAAGCTCGGCCTGACCGCGCTGGCCGCCACGGTGATCACCGTGAACTGGGGCCTGTACATCTGGGCCGTCAACAACGGCCACGTCGTCGAGGCGAGCCTCGGTTACTTCATCAATCCGCTGGTCAGCATCGCCATCGGCGTGCTGGTGCTCGGTGAGCGGCTGCGCCGCGCGCAGTGGGTCGCGGTCGGCCTCAGCTTCGCCGCCGTCCTGGTGCTCGCCATCGGCTACGGGCGGCCGCCATGGATCTCGCTGGTCCTGGCCTTCTCCTTCGCCACGTACGGACTGATCAAGAAGAAGCTCAACATGGGCGGGCTGGAGTCGCTGGCCGCGGAGACGGCCGTACTGTTCCTGCCGGCCCTCGGCTACGTGCTGTGGCTCGGCGCGCAGGGCCAGTCCACGTTCGCCTCGCACGGCTTCGCCCACTCGGCCCTGCTGGCCGCGACCGGGCTGGTCACCGCGATCCCGCTGGTGTTCTTCGGGATGGCGGCGATCCGGGTCCCGCTGTCCACCCTCGGGCTGCTCCAGTACATGGCCCCGGTCTTCCAGTTCGGGCTCGGCGTCCTGTACTTCCACGAGGCCATGCCGCCCGAGCGCTGGGCGGGCTTCTCCCTGGTGTGGGCCGCGCTCGCGCTCCTCACCTGGGACGCGCTGCGGACGGCGCGGCGCTCCCGCATCAGGCTGGAGGCCGCGGCGCCGGCCGTCGTGGCGGCCCCGGCCCGCGAGCCCGCGTAACGGACACTCGGCGGCGTACTCCGGGGCCCACCCCAGGGCACGCACCAGCAAACCCCTCACACCCTCGATCCCCGGTACGGACCACCCGTACCGGGGATCGTCCGTTTTCCGAACCGCCCTGACCGAATTGTGGTCTTGACGGACAGTCACACTCTCGCTGAACATCAGGCTCGCACTGACGCACTAACGCTCACCTGCTCTATCCCCACTCGTTCCGTCATGTCCCCGCGGAATCCCGGAGCCCCCACATGAGCCTGTCCGTCTCCCGGCGCCTTGCTGCCGTGACCGCGTTCGCGGTCGCCGGCCTCTTCGCCTCCACCGCCCCCGCCGCACTCGCCGCCCCCACGGCGGTCACCGCGGCGCCGACACCGCCCGACATACCGCTGGCCAACGTCAAGGCCCACCTGTCGCAGCTCTCGACGATCGCCGCCAACAACGGCGGCAACCGCGCCCACGGCAGGACCGGCTACAAGGCCTCGATCGACTACGTGAAGGCCAAGCTCGACGCGGCCGGCTTCACGACCACCCTGCAGACCTTCACCTCCAGCGGTGCCACCGGCTACAACCTGATCGCCGACTGGCCGGGCGGCGACCCGAACTCGGTGCTGATGGCCGGCTCGCACCTGGACTCGGTGACCTCGGGCGCGGGCATCAACGACAACGGCTCCGGCAGCGCGGCCGTCCTGGAGACGGCCCTCGCCGTCTCCCGGGCCGGTCTGCAGCCCACCAAGCACCTGCGCTTCGGCTGGTGGGGCGCGGAGGAGCTGGGCCTGATCGGCTCGAAGTACTACGTCAACAACCTGCCGGCGGCCGAGAAGGCGAAGATCTCCGGCTACCTGAACTTCGACATGATCGGCTCGCCGAACCCGGGCTACTTCGTCTACGACGACGACCCCACGATCGAGCAGACCTTCAAGAACTACTACGCCGGCCTCGGCATCCCGACCGAGATCGAGACGGAGGGCGACGGCCGGTCCGACCACGCCCCCTTCAAGAGCGCGGGCATCCCCGTCGGCGGTCTGTTCTCCGGCGCCGACTACACCAAGACGGCCGCGCAGGCGCAGAAGTGGGGCGGCACCTCCGGTCAGGCCTTCGACCGCTGCTACCACTCCTCGTGCGACAGCCTGTCGAACATCAACGACACCGCCCTGGACCGCAACTCCGACGCCGTCGCCTACGCGATCTGGACGCTCGGGGCGGCCACTCCGGTCCCGCCGGGCCAGTCCTTCGAGAACACGACGGACGTGACCATCCCGGACTCCCCGGCAGCGGCGGTGACCTCCTCGATCACGGCCTCCGGCGTGACGGGCAACGCGCCCGCGACCACCAAGGTCGACGTGAACATCGTCCACACCTACCGCGGTGACCTGGTGGTCGACCTGCTCGCCCCCGACGGCACCGTCTACAACCTGCACAACCGCTCGGGCGGCAGCGCCGACAACCTCGTCCAGACGTACACGGTGAACGCCTCCAGCGAGGTCGCCAACGGTGTCTGGAAGCTCCGGGTCAAGGACTCGGCGGCGCAGGACACCGGCTACATCAACAGCTGGAAGATCACTTTCTAGGCCTTCCGGCCCGCTGATCCGGCCCTGCGGGCCGCTGATCCGGGCCTGCGGGCCGCTGATCCGGGCCTGCGGACTCCGGGGCTCCGGCGCGATCCGATCCGGTCGTGCCGGAGCTCAGGCGTCCTCGGCGCGTGCCTGTCCCGACACCTGGAGCGGCCCCTGGATCCTGGCGCGCAGCTCCGAGGCCACGGCCGCGATGTCCGCCCGCCCGCACTTCGCAGCCTCCACCAGGTCGCCGAGCTCCTCCGGCGAGGGCAGTTGCTTCGCCCCGGCCACCCGCAGGTACGAGCGGGTGGCCGCGGCCGCGTAGAACTCGTTCATCGGGGATTCCAGCGCGGGGCACACCGCGAGGGTGTGCAAAAACGCGGCGGCCCGCCACGCGGTGTCCGGGGCGGGCTGTTCGGGCACCAGGACGAGGTCGTTCTGGTGCCGGGCGACCGCGGCGGCCACCCCGGAGGGATCCCACACGGCGGGATCGGACGGGAGATGGTGGGCCAGAGCGGTCCAGGCCCACTCCATGGTGATCTTCAATTGCCGAACCGCTCCTGGAAGTAGCCCCAGTGGTCGGCGAACTCCTCTATGCCGGAGAGGAAGTTCTTCCGGTCCTCGTCGAGTTCGCGTTCGGTGACCTCGGTGATCAACGCGGTGACCGTCGTCCCCAGCGCCGCCGCACGCGCCTTGAGGCGTTCGTGGAACTCTTCGTCCAGGCGGATGGTGACGTGTCTCGACATGTCCATCACCGTACAGCGGGTGCGCTGTACGGGTGGCAGGAATGCCGCGAGGGTGGGCAGAGACACAGTCCCGGCCCACCCTCGCGGTGCGCTCGCCCGTCGGGCGACGTCCGTGCGACTACTTGTTGGCGTTGGCCGCCTGCACCAGCGCGTCCTTGGTGACCGCGCCGACGTAGACCTTGCCGTCGTCCGTGATCAGTGCGTTGACCAGGCGGGTCGACAGGACGCGGCCCTCACCGAACTTCCCGTTGACCTTGTCCCCGAGGGAGTCGAGGAACTGCTTGGCCTCCTTCGGGGCGTTCTTGTCGTTCTCCAGGTCCTTCAGGCTGCGCTGCGTGCCGGAGTCGATCCGGGCGATGGTCGACCAGCCCTCGCCGAGCACCTTCACGTCGCCCTTGCCGCCTGCACCGCCGGCCAGGTCACCCAGGCCCGGGAAGGAGTCCAGCGCCTTCCAGTGCTCGTCCGCACCGTCCTTGCCCTTGCCCGCCCCGTCGACGCCCTCGGTCACCTTGGCGCCCTTGGGTGCGGTGAAGGCGAAGGTGTCCGCGGCCGGCTTGGCGAAGTCCACCTTGGTGAAGCCGGCGTCCACGATCGGCTTGCCGCCCTGGGCGGAGAGCACCTGCACACGCAGCGGGACGCCGTTCTTCGCGTCCACCGCGATCTGGACCGAGCCGACCGTGGAGCCGCTCTGCTTGGGCTTGAGCACCAGCTGGTAGGCGTCCCGCCCGGCCACCTGCGCGGTAGCGCCGACGCTGACGTCCGTGGTGGGGCCGGCGGCGGCCAGGAGCTCCTCGGCCAGCTTCTGCGGCGAGGCGGCGAGCCGGTCGCCGGTCTTGTGCTCCTTGCCTTCCTTGCCCTTGCCGGCCTCGGCGTTCTTCTCGTGGAAGACCTCGTTCGACTTGGAGTCGTAGCCCCACACGTCGTCGCCGTTGTGGATGAGGCTGTACTCGTCCTTGCCGTCGAGGAAGGTCAGCCGCTGGCGGTCCGGGCCGTCGGCCGCGACGCGCAGGGTGTGGCTGCCGTTCGCCAGCTGGGCGACCTTGTCCTCCGGATTGGCGGAGCCGCCCGCGATGCCGCCGCCGCCGAGCAGCCCGCTCGCGATCTTCGGCAGACCGAGGTCGGTGGTGATCCGGGCGGTCCCGGACAGCTGCTGCACGTCCGAGGCGGCGACCTTCTCGATGAGCTGCTGCGCCGTCACCTTCGGCAGGTCGGGCCCGCCGGCGTTTGCGAAGGCCGGGACCATCGCAACGGTCGCCGCGGCCACACCCGCCACCGCTACCGGTACGGCGTACCGGGCGGCCTTGCGAGAAGTCTTGGTGTTCGGTGCCATGTCAGTGCCCTGCCCTCTGTGTCGACTGCGGTGACCACCGTGTCGCCGCGCTCACCCGATCTGGTGGGGTTTGATGACTCCATCTGACCAAATCCGGGGCGCGGGGGCGTCAGTCCCCGGACGCAACTCCGCGTACGCCCGTGGGATGACATGCAAAGGGCCCCCCTCCCCCGACCCGTAGGGGTCGCCGGGGCGGAAGGGCCCGTTCCGCAGGTACGTCGGCTATCCGGCGCGGTGCACCACGGCATCGCACAGCTCTTCGAGGGCCGACTTCGCGAAGCACTCCGGCAGCGGCGCGAGCGTGGCGCGCGCGTCCTCGGCGTACTGGATGGTGTCGCGGCGGGCCCGCTCCAGCGCGGGGTGCGCCCGCAGCCGGGTGAGGACCTCGGCGTGGCGGGCGTCGTCCGTCAGGTCGCCGTCCAGGAGGGATACGAGCTCCTGGTCGGCCGGGTCGCCGCCCTGGGCCGCCATCTCGCGCAGCCGCAGGACGGGCAGCGTCGGGATGCCCTCGCGCAGGTCGGTGCCCGGGGTCTTGCCGGACTCGTGCGCGTCGGAGGCGATGTCGAGGACGTCGTCCGCGAGCTGGAAGGCGGTGCCGAGCCGCTCGCCGTACTGGGTCAGGATGTCGACGACCGACTCGTCGGCGCCGGACATGAGCGCGCCGAAGCGGCCGGAGACCGCGATCAGCGAGCCGGTCTTGCCGGCGATGACGTCGAGGTAGTGGGCGACGGGGTCGCGGCCGTCGCGCGGACCGGCCGTCTCCAGGATCTGGCCCGTCACCAGCCGCTCGAAGGCCTCGGCCTGGATGCGTACGGCCTCCGGCCCGAGGTCGGCCAGGATGTGCGAGGCGCGGGCGAACAGGAAGTCACCCGTGAGGACGGCCACCGAGTTGCCCCAGCGGGCGTTCGCGCTCTCCACCCCGCGGCGCACGTCCGCCTCGTCCATGACGTCGTCGTGGTAGAGCGTCGCGAGGTGCGTGAGCTCGACCACGACGGCGGACGGCACGATGCCGGGCGCGTACGGGTCACCGAAACGGGACGCGAGCATCACCAGCAGCGGCCGGAACCGCTTGCCGCCGGCCCGGACCAGGTGCTGTGCGGCCTCGGTGATGAAGGGGACTTCGCTCTTGGTGGCTTCCAGCAGACCCGCCTCGACGGCGGCCAGTCCGGCCTGGACATCGGTCTCAAGAGCCTGGTCCCGCACGCTCAGTCCGAACGGCCCGACGACGGTCACGAGGGGTACTCCTGTCTGCTGACGATCACGCTGACGATCACATGGATTGTCGATGTGTCGCTGCCATCACTCAAGCCAGCGTATCGGGTCTGTTTTCGATCACCGAGAGCGCCTTCCCGGCCACCACCCGCGCACTGTCCGATGCGTCCCGGTATGTTCTGGAGAAGCCGAATCAACCGGAGAATACGCTTTGCCCAGAACTACGACCGATATGGACGAGCCCGCGGATCCGGAGGCCGACCAGCCGCCGCCCCGCGACGACCACGCCTTCCTCGGCCACCCCCGGGGCCTCGCCACGCTCTCCGGGCTGGAGGTCTGGGAGCGCTTCTCGTTCCTGGGCATGCAGGCCATCCTCGTCCTCTACTTCGCGGACACGGTGGCGAACGCTCGGGCATGTCGGCCACCACCAAGCTCGCCCCGCGCGCCTTCGGCAGCCAGACGATGGCGCTCTGGTTCCTCTCGCTCGCGCTGGCCAACGGCATCCAGGCCCAGGTGGTCAAGGTCTACGGCCAGGTGTCGAACCCCGTGTACTTCGGCCTCAACGGCGCCGTCGCGGTGGCGGTTGGCGTGGTCGTGATGGCGATGGCGCCGTGGCTGCGGCGCACGATGCACCCCGTCCACTGAGGCCGGGTCCGAGGAATGCGTACGACGGATACGTCCGAGGCGATTGGCGGCTGAGACCAGATGATCATCCGTACCGACTTCCCGTACGGCACCACCCACGAGGATGTCCGGATCCCGCTCCCCGACGGCGTGGAGCTCTACGCGCGGATCTGGCGCCCGGTGACGGACGAGCCGGTTCCGGCCCTGCTGGAGTACCTCCCGTACCGGCTCACCGACTGGACCGCGCCCCGCGACTGGCAGCGCCATCCCTGGTACGCGGGGCACGGCTACGCCTCGGTACGGGTGGACGTGCGCGGACACGGCTGCAGCGGCGGCCGGCCCGGCGACGAGTACGACGCCCGCGAGCTGGCCGACGGGGTCGCGGTGGTGGAGTGGCTGGCGGCGCAGCCGTGGTGCACGGGGTCGGTGGGGATGTTCGGGATCTCCTGGGGCGGGTTCAATTCGCTCCAGATCGCCGCCCTGGCCCCCGAGCCGCTGAAGGCGGTCGTCACCGTCTGCTCCACGGACGACCGGTTCGACAACGACGTCCACTACATGGGCGGCTCGGTGCTCGCCGTGGACATGCACGCCTGGGCGGCGACCATGCTGGCCTTCGCCTCCCGGCCGCCGGACCCGCAGTTCGTCGGCGACGACTGGCGCCGGCAGTGGCTGGACCGGCTGGAGGCGGTGGAACCCCTCGTGCACACCTGGCTCTCGCACCAGACGCGCGACGACTACTGGCGCCACGGCAGCGTCTGCGAGGACTACACGGCGATCGGCGCGGCCGTGCTCGCGGTCGGCGGCTGGCACGACCCGTACCGGGACACGGTGCTGCGGCTGGTCGAGCACCTGCCGCCGGCCCGCGTACGGGGCCTGATCGGGCCCTGGTCGCACCAGTACCCGGACCGCGGGCTGCCGCCCGGACCCGCCATCGGCTTCCTCCAGGAGACCCTGCGCTGGTGGGACCACTGGCTGAAGGGCGCGGACAACGGAGTGATGGAGGAGCCGCTGCTGCGCACCTGGATCAGCGACTCGCACCCGCCGGCGACGGTGTACGAGGAGCTCCCCGGCCGCTGGGTCGGCGAGAAGGCCTGGCCCTCGGCATCGGTCATCCCCGTCCCGTACGTGTTCCAGGGCGCGCCGGTGGACGTCGCCTCCCCGCAGCACACCGGGCTGGACGCGGGCCGGTTCTTCCCCTTCGGCAATGACGCCGACCTGCCGCCGGACCAACGGGAGGAGGACGCGAAGTCGGCCTGCTTCGAGTTCCCGGTGGGGCGCGAGGAGCCGGTGGAGATCCTGGGACGGCCGTCGGTCACCCTGCGGCTGCGGCTCGACGTGCCGTACGGGCAGGTCGTGGCGCGGCTGTGCGACGTCGCCCCGGACGGCTCCTCGACGCTGGTCACGCGGGGCGCGCTGAACCTGTCCGCCCGCCGGGGCCGCGACCGGGCGCTGCCCTGGCCGGTGGGCTCGTACGAGGACGTCACCTTCGAGCTGAACGGCATCGGGCACGCCTTCGCCCCGGGGCACCGGATCCGCCTCGCCGTGTCCTCCGCGTACTGGCCGTGGATCTGGCCGCGGGCCGGCTCCGAGGCCGGCTGGACCCTGGACCCCTCGGGCAGCGCGCTGACCCTCCCCGTGCGCGCCGCGTCGGCGGCGGACGGCGGGATCGTCTTCGAGGCCCCGGAGCAGTCGGAGCCGCTGGGCGTGGCCTTCCCGGAGACGCTGGACGAGCCGCGCCCGGAACGGCTCGTCGTACGGGACGTGGCGCGCGGGACGTGGCGGTTGGAGGTGGACCCGCGGTACGGCGGCACGCGGGTGTACCCGGACGGCCTGGAGTACGCCGAGGACGCGGAGGAGGTGTACGAGATCCAGGACGCGGACGCGCTGTCGGCGCGCACGCTCTCGCGGTGGCGGATCCGGCTCCACCGGCCGGAACTGGGCTGGGACGCGCGGGTGGAAACCCGCTCGGAGATCCGCTCGGACGAGGGCGGTTTCCTGACGTCGAACGAGGTGGTGTGCCGGGACGGGGACGAGGTGGTCTTCCACCGCACGTGGGAACGCCGGCTTCCGCGGGCCGCGGGCTAGGCCTGCCGGGGCGGGGCGGCTCTCGGGGGCTCCGCGCCCGCGCCCCCACGCGCCCGCGCCCCGAACGCCGGCGAGGCTGAACTGTCAGCCGAACAACCGCTCCAGCACCACCGCGATGCCGTCCGCCTCGTTCGAGAGGGTGATCTCGTCGGCGACAGCCAT
Source organism: Streptomyces avidinii (assembly GCF_014650695.1). GTDB lineage: Bacteria > Actinomycetota > Actinomycetes > Streptomycetales > Streptomycetaceae > Streptomyces > Streptomyces avidinii. Next base: position 363,128 of record NZ_BMVL01000007.1, read on the forward strand.
CAGCTCGTGGTGGGAGTTGGCCATCGCCACCCCATGGGCGGCCCACGCGAACATCGGGATGTCGTTGGGCATGTCGCCGAAGGCGATCGTCCCGGCCGGGGACGCGCCCAGGATCGCCGCCGCCCGCGCGAGCCCGCTGGCCTTGTCGATGCCCGGCGGCTGGAGTTCCACCGTGTGCTCGCCCGCCATCGTGACGTTCACCAGGTGGCCGACCACCGAGCGCGCCACCCGCGTCAGTTCGTCGTCGTCCAGTTCCGGGTGCTGGAGCAGCACCTTGTTGATCGGCGCCGACCACAGGTCGCACCGTCGCTGGACGCTGACCGTCGGAAGGTGGGGGTGCCACATCCGGTAGCCCGGCCCTATCAGCATCTCCGCGTCCACCCCCTCCTGGTTGACCGCCGCGTAGACCTCGCCGATCTCCGCCTCGATCTTGCCGAGGGCCACCTCGGCCAGCTCGCGGTCCATGGACACGGAGTGCAGCAGGCGCCCGCGCGCCGCGTCGTACACCTGCGCGCCCTGCCCGCACACCGCGAGCCCCGTATGGCCGAGCCCGTCCAGGACGTGTCGGACCTGGGGGACGGGGCGTCCGGTGACGATGATGTGCTGGGCGCCGGCCGAGCGCGCCATCGCGAGTGCCGCGTGGGAACGGGCAGAAACGGTGTCCCCGGCTTGCAGCAGAGTCCCGTCCAGGTCAGTGGCGATCAAGGCATAGGGAAGGGCCGGAGGCGGGGCGGAAGTCACGGCGCCAAGGATACGGACCCCTTTGGACAAGTCCTACAAATAATGCCCGAATCCGGCCTCCCGCACGCCCCATCCGTCACTTTGATGCGCTCCTGCGTCGAGCAGGGCAGGGACAGGGCAGGGAAGTACACAACCCCGACCGTAGAGCCCTCACTCGGCCGCACGCACCAAAAGATCAGATATGACCGGAACTGTGGATACCTGACCACGAGCGTCGTCCCGGGGTGTGTTTCATCTCCGCCCGGGTACCCGCGCTTTCCTGCGGGATCCTGAGTAGCGTGTCCCGCACCGTGTCTACCGGGACACCCCCGGACCGCGTCGAAAGCGAGGCAGTACCCCATGCCCCAGCAGAGCCCCCTCGATGTCCCCGAGGGCGACCCGTTCGGGCCGCACAACCTCCCCTACGGCGTCTTCTCGACCGCCGCGGACGACCGGCGGCGGGTCGGCGTACGCATCGGCGGATTCGTCCTCGACGCGGGGGCGGCCGCGGCCGCGCTCGGCTCTCCGTTCGCGGACCTGCTCGGCCGGTCCTCGCTCAACCCGCTGCTCGCTGCCGGCCACACCGCCTGGCGCGACGTGCGCCGCGCGCTGACCGCGTGGGTCACCGACCCCGGCCACCGCCCCACCGTCGAGCCCCACCTGGTGCCGCTCGACGAGGTCACCCTGCACCTGCCGTACGAGGTCGCCGACTACGTCGACTTCTACGCGAGCGAGCACCACGCCACCAACGTGGGGAAGATGTTCCGCCCGGACGGCGATGCGCTCACCCTCAACTGGAAGCACCTGCCGATCGGTTACCACGGCCGCTCCGGCACGATCGTGGTCTCCGGCACCGACGTCGTGCGCCCCAGCGGCCAGCGCAAGGCGCCCACCGACCCGGCGCCGGTCTTCGGCCCGTCGGTGAAGCTCGACATCGAGGCCGAGGTGGGCTTCGTCGTCGGCACCCCCTCCGAGCTGGGCCGGCCGGTGGCGCTGGGCGACTTCGAGGAGCACGTCTTCGGGCTGTTCCTCCTCAACGACTGGTCGGCGCGAGACATCCAGGCCTGGGAGTACGTGCCGCTCGGCCCCTTCCTCGGCAAGTCCTTCGCCACCTCCGTCTCCGCCTGGGTCACCCCGCTGGAGGCCCTGGACGCGGCCCGGGTCACCCCGCCCGCCCGGGACTTCCCGCTCCAGCCCTACCTGGACGACACGGACCTGGACCGCCCCGGCGGCTTCGACCTGCGCATCAGCGTCTCCATCAACGGGCAGGAGGTGGCGCAGCCGCCCTTCGCCACCATGTACTGGACGGCCGCCCAGCAGCTCGCCCACATGACCGTCAACGGCGCCTCCCTGCGCACCGGCGACGTCTTCGGTTCCGGCACCGTCAGCGGTCCCGAGGTCGGCCAGCGCGGCTCGCTGCTGGAACTCACCTGGAACGGCCGCGACGCCATCGAGCTCACCGACGGCAAGCGCACCTTCCTGGAGGACGGGGACACCGTCAGCCTCACCGCCTGGGCCCCCGGCCCGGACGGCACCCGCGTCGGCCTCGGCGAGGTCGTCGGCCGCATCGCGGGTTCGCGCTAGGCCCGCGGCGTACGCCGGGACGGCGGTGGCGGCCCCGGCCGCCACCGCCGTCCGCGTGCGGCCCCCGTTCGGAGGCGCGCCGCGTGCGCCCGGCGGCCGGGGCCGGGATGGTGGGCGGATGGAAGCGGGAACCCGTACCCCGTACCCCCACCGCCAGGAGCTGCCGCCATGTCCGTACGCACTCTGAAGACCTTTCTGACCTGCGCGGCCGCCGTGTCGCTCGGCCTGGCCGCCGTGGCCCCGGCGCACGGGGTCGAGGGGCCGGCTCCCGATCCGCGCGACGCGAAGGCCATGCGGGACATGGCGACGGCGATCGCGGTGACGGCCAAGTACGCGGACGAGCGGGAGGCCCTCAAGGACGGGTACGTCCCCCACGGCGAGGAATGCATGACCAACCCGTTCGGGGTGGGCGCCATGGGCTACCACTACGTGAAGCAGGCCAACTGGGGTTCCAAGGACCCCGCCAGGCCGACCGCGCTCCTCTACAGCAAGGAGAAGGACCGCAACGGCCGTCGCAAGCTCCAGACCGTGGAGTGGATGTCCACCGACCGGGACCAGGACCTGAAGACCGCCGACGACCGTCCGAGCATGTTCGGGCTGCCCTTCGACGGGCCGATGCCGGGCCACTGGGCGGGCATGCCCAAGCACTACGACCTGCACATGTGGGCGTACAAGGAGAACCCGGCCGGCCGCTTCCACAACTGGAACCCGGCGCTGACCTGTCCGAAGAAGGCGCCCACACCGGCGAACCCCGCGCACGGGCACGGCCGCTAGTCCGCACCTGCGCAGTCAAGTGCCATGTGCATATGACTCACGCATAAGGACGGCTTCTCCGGGAATCGCGGGCGATACGCTGGTCGGACTCGCGAGACTCCGTGGCATGGGAGCACTACCGATGAGCGTCGATCCCGAGACCCCCGAGCAGGAGCCCGCCCCGCGCTGGCCCGTCCCGCCCTCGGGCGGGTGGACGGCCGACGACCTTGACCGGCTTCCCAACCTGCCTCCGCACACGGAGCTGATCGACGGGAGCCTGATTTTCGTGAGTCCGCAAACCCGTTTCCACATGCGAGCCCTGCGATTCTTCGAATGGCAACTCGAATCACTGGTTCCGGACGGACTCGAAGTGATGCGAGAGTTCACGATCGACATCGACCGGCTGAACCGGCCCGAGCCGGACGTCCTGGTCGTCGATGAGGAACTGGCCCGGGGCCCCGAGCAACAGACACGGATCCCCGCCGCGTCCGTCCGGCTGGCCATCGAGGTCGTCTCCCCCGATTCGATCGGCCGGGACCGCGAGACCAAGCCGGCCAAATACGCCCGGGCAGGAATCCCCCACTACTGGCGGGTCGAGAACAAGAACGACCGGGCAGTCGTCTATGTGTTCGAACTCGAACCGGCCACGCGTGTCTACGTCGCCACGGGCATCTTCCACGACCGGCTGAAGGTCGCGGTTCCGTTCCCCATCGACCTGGACCTCACCACCATCAAACCGAAGGGGCTACCGGAGTAGACCCGCGCACGACCAAGGGCCCGGTTCCCCCGAAGGGGACCGGGCCCTTGGCCATTGCGCGGACCGGTCAGCGGACGAAGGTGCTCGCCTGCCCCGCCAGCTCCAGGAAGTACTGCGGGGCGACGCCCAGGGCCAGGGTGACGGCGACGCCCACCGCGATGGTGGTCATCGTCAACGGCGAGGGAACGGCAACCGTCGGGCCGTCGGCCTTCGGCTCGCTGAAGAACATCAGGACGATCACCCGGATGTAGAAGAACGCGGCGATCGCGGAGGAGAGGACACCGATCACGACCAGCACCCCGGCGCCGCTCTCCGCCGCCGCCTTGAACACGGCGAACTTGCCGGTGAAGCCCGAGGTCAGCGGGATACCCGCGAAGGCCAGCAGGAACACCGCGAAGACGGCTGCCGTCAGCGGCGAACGCCGCCCGAGCCCCGCCCACTTGGACAGGTGCGTGGCCTCGCCGCCCGCATCGCGCACCAGCGTGACCACGGCGAAGGCGCCGATCGTCACGAACGAGTACGCGCCCAGGTAGAAGAGGACGGACTGGACGCCCTCCGCCGAAGTCGCGATCACACCGGCCAGGATGAAGCCCGCGTGCGCGATCGAGGAGTAGGCCAGCAGCCGCTTGACGTCCGTCTGGGTCACGGCGATCACCGCACCGGCGAGCATCGTGACGATGGCCACCGCCCACATCACCGGACGCCAGTCCCACCGCAGCCCCGGCAGGACCACATAGAGCAGCCGCAGAAGGGCGCCGAACGCGGCCACCTTCGTCGCCGCCGCCATGAATCCGGTGATCGGGGTCGGGGCGCCCTGGTAGACGTCCGGGGTCCACATGTGGAAGGGGACCGCACCCACCTTGAAGAGCAGGCCCGTCATGATCAGTGCACCGCCGATCAGCAGCAGCGCGTCGTTGCCCATGGTGGAGGCCAGCGCCGGGTCGATGTTCGCGACCGTGCCGTCGACCACGTCGGCGATCACCGCGTACGAGACCGAGCCCGCGTACCCGTAGAGCAGTGCGATGCCGAAGAGGAGGAAGGCGGAGGAGAAGGCACCCAGCAGGAAGTACTTCACCGCGGCCTCCTGCGACATCAGCCGCTGGCGGCGGGCGAGGGCGCAGAGCAGGTAGAGCGGGAGGGAGAACACCTCAAGGGCGATGAACAGCGTCAGCAGGTCGTTGGCCGCCGGGAAGATCAGCATGCCGGCGATCGCGAACAGGGCCAGCGGGAAGACCTCGGTGGTGGTGAAGCCGGCCTTGACGGCGGCCTTCTCGCTGTCGCTGCCCGGTACGGACGCCGCCTGGGCGGCGAAGGAGTCCACGCGCTTGCCGTGCGCCGCCGGGTCCAGCCGGCGCTCGGCGAAGGTGAAGACCGCGACGACCGAGGCCAGCAGGATGGTGCCCTGGAGGAACAGCGCCGGACCGTCGACGGCGATGGCGCCCATCGCGGCGATGTGGGCCTTGCCGGAGGCGTACCCGCCGGCCGCGAGGCCGACGACCGCGGCGAAGGCCGAGGCCAGCGCGGCGACGGTGAGGAACACCTGTACGTAGTAGCGGGACTTGCGGGGCACGAAGGCCTCGACCAGGATCCCGAGCACCGCCGCGCCCACCACGATCAGCGTGGGCGCGAGCTGTGCGTATTCGATGGTCGGTGCCGGGATCCGGTCGGCCGGTGCCTCGGCCGCCAGTGTCCACAGGCTGTGGGCGGAAGTCAGTGTGCTCACTTCGCCGCCTCCCCGTTCTTGGCTTCGACGTCGACCTCGGGCTTCGGGTCCGTCTGCTTCACGTCCGACATGGTGTGCTCCACCGCCGGGTTGACGATGTCGGTGAGCACCTTCGGGTAGACGCCCAGCCCGATCAGCAGGGCGATCAGCGGGGCGACCACCAGGACCTCCCGCAGGCGCAGGTCCGGCATGCTGCGGACCTCCTCCTTCACGGGGCCCGTCATGGTGCGCTGGTAGAGCACCAGCGTGTACAGCGCGGCCAGCACGATGCCGGTGGTGGCGATGATCCCGACGACCGGGTACCGGGCGAACGTGCCGACCAGCACCAGGAATTCACTGACGAAGGGCGCGAGGCCCGGCAGCGAGAGGGTGGCGAGGCCGCCGATCAGGAAGGTGCCGGCAAGGACCGGGGCCACCTTCTGGACGCCGCCGTAGTCGGCGATGAGCCGCGAGCCGCGCCGCGAGATCAGGAAGCCGGCCACCAGCATCAGCGCCGCCGTCGACAGGCCGTGGTTGACCATGTAGAGGGTGGCACCGGACTGCCCCTGGGAGGTCATCGCGAAGATGCCCAGGATGATGAAGCCGAAGTGCGAGATCGAGGCGTAGGCCACCAGCCGCTTGATGTCCCGCTGCCCGACGGCGACCAGCGCCCCGTAGACGATGCTGATCAGGGCCAGGACGAGGATCACCGGCGTGGCCCACTTGCTGGCGTCGGGGAAGAGCCCGAGGCAGAAGCGGAGCATCGCGAAGGTGCCGACCTTGTCGACGACCGCGGTGATCAGTACGGCGACCGGGGCGGTGGACTCGCCCATCGCGTTCGGCAGCCAGGTGTGCAGCGGCCACAGCGGGGCCTTCACCGCGAAGGCGAAGAAGAAGCCGAGGAACAGCAGCCGCTCGGTGTTGGTCGACATGTCGAGCGTGCCCGCGGCGCGGGCGGCGATGATCTCCTGGAGCGAGAAGTTCCCGGCGACCACGTAGAGGCCGATGACGGCCGCCAGCATGATCAGGCCGCCGACCAGGTTGTAGAGGAGGAACTTGACCGCCGCGTAGGAGCGCTGCGTGGCCGCGTTCTCCTCGGAACCGCCGTGTGCCCGGTCCCCGAAGCCGCCGATGAGGAAGTACATCGGGATGAGCATGGCTTCGAAGAAGATGTAGAAGAGGAAGACGTCGGTGGCCTCGAAGGAGATGATCACCATCGCCTCGACCAGCAGGATCAGGGCGAAGAACCCCTGGGTCGGCCGCCACCGGGTGGACTTGGTCTCCAGGGGGTCGGCGTCGTGCCAGCCGGCCGCGATCACGAAGGGGATCAACAGCGCGGTGAGCCCGATGAGCACCACCCCGATCCCGTCCACGCCCAGCTCGTAGCGGACACCGAAGTCGGCGATCCACGGCCTGGATTCGGTGAGCTGGTAGCGGTCGCCGCTCGGGTCGAAGCGGATCGCGACGAGCACGGCCAGGGCCAGGGTCGCCAGCGAGAAGAGCAGCGCGAGCCACTTGGCCGCGGTCCTGCGGGCGGCCGGGACGGCCGCTGTCAGGATCGCGCCGACCGCGGGGACCGCGGCCGTCACCGTCAGAAGCGGGAAGTTCATTTCACACCGCCCTCATCAGCAGGGTCGCGGCGATCAGAACCACCGTGCCCCCGAACATCGAGACCGCGTAGCTGCGGGCGTAGCCGTTCTGCAGCTTGCGCAGGCGGCCCGAGAGCCCGCCGACCGAGGCGGCCGTCCCGTTGACCACCCCGTCGACCACGCTGTGGTCGAGGTATACGAGCGAGCGGGTCAGGTGCTCCCCGCCGCGCACCAGCACGACGTGGTTGAAGTCGTCCTGGTAGAGGTCCTTGCGGGCCGCCCGGGTGAGGAGCGAGCCGCGCGGGGCGACGACCGGGACGGGCTTGCGTCCGTACATGGTCCAGGCGATGGCGATGCCGATGACGAGGACCACCATGGTGGCCGCGGTGACCGTCATGGCGCTGACCGGCGGGTTGCCGTGCTCGTAGCCGGTGACGGGCTCCAGCCACTTCAGGAAGCGCTCGCCGATCTCGAAGAAGGCGCCGGCGAAGACCGAACCGAGCGCCAGGATGACCATCGGGAGGGTCATCGACTTCGGGGACTCGTGCGGGTGCGGCAACTCGCCTCCGGCGTCGGGCTGCCAGCGCTTCTCACCGAAGAAGGTGAGGAGCATGACGCGGGTCATGTAGAAGGCGGTGATGCCGGCGCCCAGCAGGGTCACGCCGCCCAGGATCCAGCCCTCGGTGCCGCCCTTCGCGAAGGCCGCCTCGATGATCATGTCCTTGGAGAAGAAGCCCGACAGGCCCGGGAAGCCGATGATCGCCAGGTACCCGAGTCCGAAGGTCGCGTAGGTGACCGGCATGTACTTCCGCAGGCCGCCGTACTTGCGCATGTCGACCTCGTCGTTCATCCCGTGCATCACGGAACCGGCGCCGAGGAAGAGGCCCGCCTTGAAGAAACCGTGCGTCACGAGGTGCATGATCGCGAAGACGTAGCCGATCGGGCCGAGGCCCGCGGCGAGGATCATGTAGCCGATCTGCGACATCGTCGAGCCCGCCAGGGCCTTCTTGATGTCGTCCTTCGCACAACCGACGATCGCACCGAAGAGGAGCGTGACCGCGCCGACGACGGTGACCACCAGCTGGGCGTCCGGCGCTCCGTTGAAGATGGCGGCGGAGCGGACGATCAGGTACACGCCCGCCGTCACCATGGTGGCCGCGTGGATCAGGGCCGAGACCGGGGTCGGGCCCTCCATCGCGTCCCCGAGCCAGGACTGCAGCGGGACCTGCGCGGACTTGCCGCAGGCGGCCAGCAGCAGCATCAGGCCGATCGCCGTCAGCGTGCCCTCGGAGGTCTCGCCCACCGACGCGAGGACCGGCTCGAAGGCGAAGGTCCCGAAGGTGGTGAACATCAGCATGATCGCGATCGACAGGCCGATGTCGCCGACGCGGTTGACCAGGAAGGCCTTCTTGGCGGCGGTGGCCGCGCTGGGCTTGTGCTGCCAGAAACCGATCAGGAGGTACGAGGCGAGGCCCACGCCCTCCCAGCCGAAGTACAGCAGCAGGTAGTTGTCGGCGAGGACCAGCAGGAGCATCGCCGCGACGAACAGGTTCAGGTAGCCGAAGAAGCGGCGGCGGCGCTCGTCGTGCTCCATGTACCCGATCGAGTACACGTGGATGAGCGTGCCCACCCCGGAGATCAGCAGGACGAAGGTCATCGACAGCTGGTCCAGCTGGAAGGCCATGTCCGCCTGGAAGCCCTCGACGGGGATCCAGGTGTACAGGTTCTGGGTCAGGGTCCGGTCCTCGGCCGTGCGCCCCAGCATGTCGGCGAACAGTGCGACGCCGATCCCGAAGGAGACGGCCGCGAGCAGGGTGCCGATCCAGTGACCGACCTTGTCGAGGCGCCGGCCGCCGCACAGCAGCACCACCGCTCCGAGCAGGGGCGCTGCCACCAGCAGCGCAATCAGGTTCTCCACAGCGACCCCTTACAGCTTCATCAGGCTGGCGTCGTCGACCGAGGCCGAGTGGCGGGTACGGAACAGCGACACGATGATCGCCAGGCCGACCACGACCTCCGCGGCGGCGACGACCATCGTGAAGAACGCGATGATCTGGCCGTCGAGGTTGCCGTGCATCCGGGAGAACGCGACGAAGGCGAGGTTGCAGGCGTTGAGCATCAGCTCGACGCACATGAACAGCACGATCGCGTTCTTGCGGATCAGGACCCCGACGCCACCGATCGTGAACAGCAGGGCCGCCAGGTACAGGTAGTTGACCGGATTCACTTCGAGGCCTCCTCACGGCCGAGGCGCTCGGACGAGGCCTGCTCCAGTGCCTTGAGGTCGTCGATCGCCTGGCTGGAGACGTCCCGGATCTGACCGCGGGCGCGCAGTGTCCGGTTGACGGTCAGCTCGGACGGGGTGCCGTCCGGCAGCAGGCCGGCGACGTCCACCGCGTTGTGCCGGGCATAGACGCCGGGCGCGGGCAGAGGCGGGAGCTGGACGCCCTCGCGGACCCGCTTCTCGGCGAGCTCGCGCTGGGTGGCGGCCCGTTCGGTGCGCTCGCGGTGGGTGAGCACCATCGCGCCGACGGACGCGGTGATCAGCAGCGCGCCGGTGATCTCGAAGGCGAAGACGTACTTGGTGAAGATCAGCTGCGCGAGGCCCTCGATGTGCCCGGCGGAGTTGACCCGGCCGAGCCCGTTGAAGTGGGTGAGCCCGGCGTTGGCGATGCCGCCGATCAGCAGGGTGCCGAAGCCGAGCCCGCACAGGGCGGCCAGCCAGCGCTGTCCCTTGATGGTCTCCTTCAGCGAGTCGGCGGCGGTGACGCCGACGAGCATGACCACGAAGAGGAAGAGCATCATGATCGCGCCGGTGTAGACGATGACCTGGACGACGCCCAGGAAGTACGCCCCGTTGGCGAGGTAGAAGACGGCCAGGATGATCATCGTCCCGGCCAGGCTGAGGGCACTGTGGACGGCCTTCTTCATCAGGATCGTGGCCAGAGCGCCGATGACGGCGACCGTGCCGAGGACCCAGAACTGGATCGCCTCGCCCGTGGAGGTCATGGAGGACACGGAGGCGGCCACGGCGCTCATGCGTCCACCTCCTCGGACTTCCCGTTCTCCGGGGCGACTTCGCCCTTGGAGACGGCGACCTGCCGGACCGTGCCCGGGGCCGCCCCGGTCACCAGTCCGCGGTAGTAGTCCGTGTCGTCCGCGCCGGGGAAGATCGAGTGCGGTGCCTCGACCATGCCCTCGGTCAGACCGGAGAGCAGCTGCTCCTTGGTGTAGATGAGCGATTCGCGGCTGGAGTCGGCCAGTTCGAACTCGTTCGTCATGGTGAGCGCCCTGGTCGGGCACGCCTCCACGCACAGCCCGCACAGGATGCAGCGGGCGTAGTTGATCTGGTAGACGGCGCCGTACCGCTCACCCGGGGAGTAGCGCTCCTCCTCGGTGTTGTCCGCGCCCTCCACATAGATCGCGTCGGCGGGACAGGCCCAGGCACACAGCTCGCACCCGATGCACTTCTCCAGACCGTCGGGGTGCCGGTTGAGCTGATGCCGTCCGTGGAAGCGCGGTGCGGTCGTCTTCTGCTGCTCCGGGTACTGCTCGGTGAGGCGCTTCTTGAACATGGCCTTGAAGGTCACGCCGAAGCCCGCCACCGGGTTCTGCCACTTCTCGTCGGACATCTCTCAAGCCTCCTCTCGGTCACTGTCAGTATTCGTGCCGCCACTGACAATCAGCTCCCGCTCGGTGCGGGACCGCCTGCGCGGTACGGGTGCCAGGTGCTGGCCGGGCTTGGGCGGTACGGGGAATCCGCCCGCCAGCGGGTCGAAGGGCTCGGTGTCGTGCACGGCCTCCGCGGCCGCCGCCTTCTCCCGCTTGTCGCGGAAGACGTCCGCGACGAAGGAGAGGAGCAGGATCGCCACGACGGCGCCGCCGACGTAGAGGACGATCTCGCTGAAGTCGTACGCCTCGTTGCGCAGCGCCCGGACGGTGGCCACCAGCATCAGCCAGACCACCGAGACCGGGATCAGTACCTTCCAGCCGAGCTTCATCAGCTGGTCGTAGCGCACACGCGGCAGCGTGCCGCGCAGCCAGATGAAGAAGAACAGCAGCAGCTGCACCTTGAGGACGAACCAGAGCATCGGCCACCAGCCGTGGTTCGCGCCCTCCCAGAAGGAGCTGATCGGGTACGGGGCCCGCCAGCCGCCCAGGAAGAGGGTGACCGAGACCGCCGAGACGGTGACCATGTTGACGTACTCCGCCAGCATGAACAGCGCGAACTTGATGGACGAGTACTCGGTGTTGAAGCCGCCGACCAGGTCGCCCTCGGACTCCGGCATGTCGAAGGGGGCGCGGTTCGTCTCGCCGACCATCGTGACGACGTAGATGATGAAGGACACCGGCAGCAGCACGATGAACCAGCGGTCCTCCTGGGCCTCCACGATCGCCGAGGTCGACATCGACCCGGAGTAGAGGAAGACCGAGGCGAAGGCCGCGCCCATCGCGATCTCGTAGGAGATCATCTGCGCGCAGGAGCGCAGGCCGCCGAGGAGCGGGTAGGTCGAGCCGGAGGACCAGCCGGCCAGCACGATGCCGTAGATGCCGACCGAGGCCACCGCGAGGATGTAGAGCATCGCGATGGGCAGGTCGGTCAGCTGCATCGTGGTGCGCTGGCCGAAGATGGAGACCTCGTCGTCGGGCGGCCCGAAGGGGATCACCGCGATGGCCATGAAGGCCGGGATCGCCGCGATGATCGGGGCGAGGACGTAGATGACCTTGTCGGCCCGCTTGACGATCAGGTCTTCCTTGAGCATCAGCTTCACGCCGTCGGCGAGCGACTGGAGCATGCCCCAGGGGCCGTGCCGGTTCGGGCCGATGCGCAGCTGCATCCAGGCGACGACCTTGCGCTCCCACACGATGGAGAAGAGCACCGTCACCATCAGGAAGGCGAAGCAGAAGACCGCCTTGAGGAGGACGAGCCACCAGACGTCCCGGCCGAACAGGGACAGGTCCTCGGCAGCGAGTTGAACGGTGTTCACGCGCCCACCTCCGCAGTGGTGTCGCCTGCGCCGGCCGGGGTCGCCGGGCCGATGCGTACGAGGGTGCCCGGGCGGGCGCCGGCGTCGGCGAGGACGCCGGAGCCGGTGGAGTTCAGCGGGAGCCAGACCACGCGGTCGGGCATCTCGGTGATCCGGAGCGGGAGTTCCACGGAACCGGCCGGGCCGGTGACCGCGAGGGCGTCGCCGTCCTTGACGCCGGTCTCGGCGGCCGTGGCGGCCGAGAGCCGGGCGCTCGCCTCGTGCCGGGTGCCGGCCAGGGCGTCGTCGCCCTCCTGGAGCCGGCCGAGGTCGAGGAGCAGCCGGTGGCCCGCGAGGACCGCCTCGCCGGCGCCCGGGCGGGGCAGCGGCACGGTGTCCGCGCCCTGCTCGGCGGCCCGCTCCCCGGCCCACGGGCCGAGCCGGTCCAGCTCCCGGCGTACGGCGTGTACGTCGGGCAGCGAGATCGGCCGGTCGGCCGCGTCGGCCAGCATGTGCAGCACGCGGGCGTCGGCCGGGGCGAGCCGGCGGGTCATCTGGTCGGGCTTGAGCGCGGCCTCGAACGGCCGGACCCTGCCCTCCCAGTTGATGAAGGCACCGGCCTTCTCGGCCACCGCGGCGACCGGGAGGACCACGTCCGCATGGTCGGTGACCTCGCTGGGCCGCAGCTCCAGGGAGACCACGAAGGCCTCCTGCAGGGCGGTCCGTGCGCGGGCCGGGTCCGGCAGGTCGGCGACCTCGACGCCCGCGATCAGCAGGGCGGAGAGCTCCCCGGTCGCCGCGGCCTCGATGATCTGGCCGGTGTCGCGGCCGTAGCGGTGCGGGAGTTCGTCCAGGCCCCAGGCGGTGGCGACCTCGTCGCGGGCCCGCGGGTCGGTGGCCGGACGGCCCCCCGGCAGCAGGGTCGGCAGCGCGCCCGCCTCGACGGCGGCCCGCTCACCGGCCCGGCGCGGGATCCACACCAGGGTGGCTCCGGTGACGCCGGCGGCCCGTACGGCGGCGGTCAGCGCGCCCGGCACGCCGGCGAGGCGCTCCCCGACGAGGATGACCGAGCCGGGCAGCCGCAGCGCCTCGGCGGCTTCGGCGCCCCCGGTCTCCAGTCCGGTCCGGGAGGCCAGCGCGTCGAGCCACTCGGGCTCGGTGCCGGGGGCGGCGGCCAGCAGGGTGCCGCCGGTCTTGTCCAGGCCGCGGGTGGCGAAGGGGGCGACGGAGAAGGTCCGCTGCTTGTGCTTGCGGTGGGCCTTGCGCAGTCGCAGGAAGACGCCGGGGGCCTCCTCCTCCGCCTCGATGCCGACGAGCAGCACCGCGGGGGCCGCCTCCAGGGCGGTGTACGAGAGCCACCGGCCGCCGAGGTCGACCCCGTACCCGGCGACCTCCGAGGCCAGGAACTCGGCCTCCTCGGCGCTGTGCACGCGGGCCCGGAAATCGATGTCGTTGGTGTCGAGCACCACCCGGGCGAACTTGGCGTACGCGTAGGCGTCCTCGACGGGGAGCCGGCCGCCGGTCAGCACCCCGGCCCGGCCGCGCGCTGCGGCGAGGCCGTTCGCCGCCGCCTCCAGGGCCTCGGGCCAGCTCGCCGGCTCCAGCTGCCCGGCGGCATTGCGCACCAGCGGCGTGGTCAGCCGGTCCGGGCGCTGCGCGTAGCGGAACCCGAAGCGGCCCTTGTCGCAGATCCACTCCTCGTTGACCTCGGGGTCCTCGGCGGCGAGCCGGCGCAGCACCTTGCCGCGGCGGTGGTCGGTGCGGGTCGCGCAGCCGCCCGCGCAGTGCTCGCACACGCTCGGGGAGGAGACCAGGTCGAAGGGGCGGGAGCGGAACCGGTAGGCGGCCGAGGTGAGGGCGCCGACCGGGCAGATCTGGATGGTGTTGCCGGAGAAGTACGACTCGAAGGGGTCGCCCTCGCCGGTGCCGACCTGCTGGAGCGCGCCGCGTTCCAGCAGCTCGATCATCGGGTCGCCGGCGATCTCGTTGGAGAAGCGGGTGCAGCGCGCGCACAGCACGCACCGCTCGCGGTCCAGCAGCACCTGGGTGGAGATCGGGACCGGCTTCTCGTAGGTGCGCTTCTTGCCCTCGAACCGGGATTCGGCGTTGCCGTGCGACATCGCCTGGTTCTGCAGCGGGCACTCGCCGCCCTTGTCGCAGACCGGGCAGTCCAGTGGGTGGTTGATGAGCAGCAGCTCCATCACACCGCGCTGGGACTTGTCGGCGACCTCGGAGGTCAGCTGGGTCTTGACGACCATGCCGTCGGTGCAGGTGATGGTGCAGGAGGCCATCGGCTTGCGCTGGCCCTCGACCTCGACGATGCACTGGCGGCAGGCGCCGGCCGGCGAGAGCAGGGGGTGATCGCAGAACCGGGGGATCTCGATGCCGAGCTGTTCGGCGGCCCGGATGACGAGGGTGCCCTTGGGCACCGACAGTTCGACCCCGTCGATGGTCAGCGAGACGGTGTTCTCCGGTGGAACCGCCGCTCCGCCCCCGGAGGCCGCTGGAGTGGTGACGGTCATGCGTTCACCTCCGTGTCGGCCCAGAGGGTCGACTTCCTGGGGTCGAAGGGGCAGCCCTTGCCCGTGATGTGCTGCTCGTACTCCTCGCGGAAGTACTTGAGCGAGGAGAAGATCGGGCTGGCCGCGCCGTCGCCGAGCGCGCAGAAGGACTTGCCGTTGATGTTGTCGGCGATGTCGTTCAGCTTGTCGAGGTCGGACATGACGCCCTTGCCGGCCTCGATGTCGCGCAGCAACTGGACCAGCCAGTAGGTGCCTTCGCGGCACGGCGTGCACTTGCCGCAGGACTCGTGGGCGTAGAACTCGGTCCACCGGGTGACGGCCCGCACCACGCAGGTCGTCTCGTCGAAGCACTGGAGGGCCTTGGTGCCGAGCATCGAGCCGGCGGCGCCCACCCCCTCGTAGTCCAGCGGGACGTCGAGGTGCTCGTCGGTGAACATCGGGGTGGAGGAGCCGCCGGGGGTCCAGAACTTCAGCCGGTGTCCGGGGCGCATGCCGCCGCTCATGTCGAGGAGCTGGCGCAGGGTGATGCCCAGCGGGGCCTCGTACTGGCCGGGTCCGACGACGTGACCGGAGAGCGAGTACAGCGTGAAGCCGGGGGACTTCTCGGTCCCCATCGACTTGAACCAGTCCTTGCCCTTGTTCAGGATCGCGGGAACCGAGGCGATGGACTCGACGTTGTTCACGACAGTGGGGCAGGCGTAGAGCCCCTCGACCGCGGGGAAGGGGGGACGCAGCCGGGGCTGACCGCGTCGGCCTTCGAGGGAGTCGAGCAGCGCCGTCTCCTCGCCGCAGATGTACGCGCCCGCGCCCGCGTGCACCGTGACGTCGAGGTTGCGCCCGGTGCCGTCGATGTCCTTGCCGAGGTATCCGGCCGCGTACGCCTCGCGCACGGCCTCGTGCAGGCGCCGCAGGACGGGCACCGTCTCGCCGCGCAGGTAGATGAAGGCGTGCTCCGAGCGGATCGCGTAGCAGGCGATGATCATTCCCTCGATGAGGGAGTGCGGGTTGGCGAAGAGGAGGGGGATGTCCTTGCAGGTTCCCGGCTCCGACTCGTCCGCGTTCACGACGAGGTAGTGCGGCTTTCCGTCGCCCTGCGGGATGAACTGCCACTTCATGCCGGTGGGGAAGCCCGCGCCGCCGCGGCCGCGCAGACCCGAGTCCTTGACGTACGCGATGAGGTCGTCCGGGGTCATGGCGAGCGCCTTGCGCAGGCCCTCGTACCCCTCGTGACGCCGGTAGGTCTCCAGCGTCCACGACCGCGGCTCGTCCCAGAAGGAGGACAGCACGGGGGCGAGGAGCTTCTCCGGACTCGTCCCGCCCCCGGCCTCCGGCCGGGAGGTACCCCCGTTGCTCAGCTCGGAAGACACGGACATCACTCCCCTCCCTCGGCGGTGGCCTCGCCACGCGGATGGACGATCGAGGTGTGCGCGGACTCGCCGCGCGCGATGCGCAGCCCGATCAGCGAGGCGGGTCCGGCGCCGCCGGTCGCCTCGACCGCGCCCTCCCGCTCGTCCGGGAAGCCGGCCAGGATCCGGGCGGTTTCCTTGTAGGTGCACAGCGGCGCGCCCCGGGTCGGGGAGACCTCGCGGCCGGCCAGCAGGTCGTCGACCATGGCCTTGGCGGATTCGGGGGTCTGGTTGTCGAAGAACTCCCAGTTGACCATCACCACCGGGGCGTAGTCGCAGGCCGCGTTGCACTCGATGTGTTCGAGGGTGACCTTGCCGTCGGGGGTGGTCTCGTTGTTGCCGACCCCGAGGTGCTCCTTGAGCTCCTCGAAGATGGCGTCGCCGCCCATCACCGCGCACAGGGTGTTCGTACAGACGCCGACCTGGTAGTCGCCGGAGGGCCGCCGCCGGTACATCGTGTAGAAGGTCGCCACCGCCGTGACCTCGGCGGTGGTCAGGCCCAGCACCTCCGCGCAGAAGCGGATGCCGGTGCGCGAGACGTACCCCTCCTGCGACTGGGTCAGGTGCAGCAGCGGCAGCAGCGCGGAGCGGCTGTCGGGGTAGCGCGCGATGACTTCCTTGGCGTCGGCTTCGAGGCGCTCGCGTACCTCCGCCGGAAAGTCGGGGGCCGGCAGCTGGGGCATGCCCAGCGAGACCCCTTGGTTCGAAGGACTGGCGGTCATCGGTCGACGCCTCCCATCACGGGGTCGATGGAGGCGACGGCGACGATGACGTCGGCGACCTGGCCGCCCTCGCACATCGCGGCCATGGCCTGCAGGTTGGTGAAGGACGGGTCGCGGAAGTGGACCCGGTAGGGGCGGGTGCCGCCGTCGGAGACCATGTGGACGCCGAGCTCGCCCTTGGGGGACTCGACGGCCGCGTACGCCTGGCCGGCCGGTACCCGGAAGCCCTCGGTCACCAGCTTGAAGTGGTGGATGAGGGCCTCCATGGAGGTGCCCATGATGTTCCTGATGTGGTCGAGCGAGTTACCGAGGCCGTCGGGGCCCATCGCCAGCTGCGCCGGCCACGCGATCTTCTTGTCGGCGACCATCACCGGTCCCGGCTCCAGGCGCTCCAGGCACTGCTCGACGATCCGCAGCGACTGGCGCATCTCCTCCAGGCGGATCAGGAACCGCCCGTAGGAGTCGCAGGTCTCCGTGGTCGGTACGTCGAACTCGTAGTTCTCGTAGCCGCAGTACGGGTCCGACTTGCGCAGGTCGTGCGGGAGGCCGGCGGAGCGCAGGATCGGGCCGGTGGCGCCGAGCGCCATGCAGCCGGTGAGGTCGAGGTAGCCGACGTCCTGCATGCGGGCCTTGAAGATGGGGTTGCCGGTGGCGAGCTTGTCGTACTCCGGCAGGTTCTTCTTCATCGTCTTCACGAACTCGCGCAGCTGGTCGACGGCGCCCGGGGGCAGGTCCTGGGCGAGGCCGCCGGGGCGGACGAACGCGTGGTTCATGCGCAGTCCGGTGATCAGCTCGAAGATGTCGAGGATCAGCTCGCGGTCGCGGAAGCCGTAGATCATGATCGTGGTCGCGCCCAGCTCCATGCCGCCGGTGGCGATGCACACCAGGTGGGAGGAGATCCGGTTGAGCTCCATCAGCAGGACGCGGACGACGGTGGCGCGGTCCGGGATCTGGTCGGTGATGCCGAGCAGCCTCTCGACGCCGAGGCAGTACGCCGTCTCGTTGAAGAACGGCGTCAGGTAGTCCATGCGCGTCACGAAGGTGGTGCCCTGCGTCCAGTTCCGGAATTCGAGGTTCTTCTCGATGCCGGTGTGCAGGTAGCCGATACCGCAGCGGGCCTCGGTGACCGTCTCGCCGTCGATCTCCAGGATCAGGCGCAGCACTCCGTGGGTGGACGGGTGCTGCGGACCCATGTTGACGACGATCCGCTCGTCGTCGGCCCTGGCCGCGGACTGGACGATCTCGTCCCAGTCGCCGCCGGTGACGGTGTAGACGGTGCCCTCGGTCGTCTCGCGCGCGGAGGCGTGGTCGGCGGAGGCGTGGTTTGACGTGGACATCAGCTGTACGACCTCCGCTGGTCGGGAGCCGGGATCTGGGCGCCCTTGTACTCGACGGGGATGCCGCCGAGCGGGTAGTCCTTGCGCTGCGGGAAGCCCTGCCAGTCGTCCGGCATCATGATCCGGGTGAGGGCCGGGTGCCCGTCGAAGATCAGGCCGAAGAAGTCGTACGTCTCGCGCTCGTGCCAGTCGTTGGTCGGATAGACCGCGACGAGCGAGGGGACGTGCGGGTCGCTGTCCGGGACGGACACCTCCAGCCGCAGGATCCGGCCGTGCGTGAGCGAGCGCAGGTGGTAGACGGCGTGCAGCTCGCGGCCCTTGTCCCCGGGGAAGTGCACGCCGGAGACGCCGGTGCAGAGCTCGAAGCGCAGGGCCGGGTCGTCGCGCAGGACCTGCGCGACCCGGACAAGGTGCTCGCGGGCGATGTGGAAAGTGAGCTCGCCGCGGTCGACGACCGTCTTCTCGATCGCGTTCCCGGGGACCAGGTCCTGCTCCTCCAGGGCGCCTTCGAGCTCGTCGGCCACCTCGTCGAAGTAGGAGCCGTACGGCCGGCTCGTCGCGCCGGGCATGGCCACGGTCCGCACCAGGCCGCCGTAGCCGCTGGTGTCCCCGCCGCCCTCGGCGCCGAACATGCCCTTGCGGACACCGATCACCTCGGGGCCCTGGGCGCGCGGCGCGGGGACGTTGCTGCCGTTCTCCGGCTCTTGGGTCTCGCTCACCGGAGCAGCCCCTTCATCTCGATCGTGGGGAGGGCCTTGAGGGCCGCCTCCTCCGCCTCACGGGCCGCCTCTTCCCGGTTCACGCCGAGCTTGGAGCCCTGGATCTTCTGGTGGAGCTTGAGGATCGCGTCCAACAGCATCTCGGGGCGGGGCGGGCAGCCGGGGAGATAGATGTCCACCGGGACGATGTGATCGACGCCCTGGACAATCGCGTAGTTATTGAACATTCCGCCCGACGATGCACAAACACCCATGGAGATGACCCACTTGGGAGCGGGCATCTGGTCGTACACCTGCCGCAGCACCGGCGCCATCTTCTGACTGACCCGCCCGGCCACGATCATCAGATCGGCCTGGCGCGGGGAGCCGCGGAAGACCTCCATGCCGAAGCGGGCCAGGTCGTACCGGCCCGCTCCGGTGGTCATCATCTCGATGGCGCAGCAGGCCAGGCCGAAGGTCGCCGGGAAGACGGACGACTTGCGCACCCACCCCGCGGCCTGTTCGACGGTGGTCAGCAGAAAGCCGCTCGGCAGCTTCTCTTCCAGTCCCATGGAAATTCAGCCCCTCAGTCCCATTCCAGGCCGCCGCGGCGCCACACGTAGGCGTAGGCGACGAAGACGGTGAGCACGAAGAGCAGCATCTCGACGAGCCCGAAGATCCCCAGGGAGTCGAAGGTGACGGCCCAGGGGTAGAGGAAGACAACCTCGATGTCGAAGACGATGAAGAGCATCGCCGTCAGGTAGTACTTGATCGGGAAGCGGCCACCGCCGGCCGGCATCGGCGTCGGCTCGATGCCGCACTCGTAGGCTTCGAGCTTTGCCCGGTTGTACCGTTTTGGGCCGATCAGCGTGGCCATGACCACGGAGAAGATCGCAAACCCTGCGCCGAGGGCGCCGAGCACGAGGATGGGCGCGTACGCATTCACGCTCCTCGCTCCTTCCAGTCGTCCTTGACCGTTGGACCGCTGCCGGCGCCGCGTGCACCGCCTCGGGTAGATCACGCCTTCGATCAAGCGCTTGCATGTGAGGCAGTTCACAAGCCGGACTGGTGCGCATCTTATGCCCGCTCGTCTGTGATCTGCGACACGGGTTGCAACACCGAGTTTGTGATCTCCACCACCTGACGAACGATCATGAAGTCCGATGAGTGGTGATCTTCATACGCGAAGCATCCACATGATCACCAAAGGTGACATCCAGGCCCGTTACCGCAGGTAGAGGGCGGCTTGCCCTATCAAACGATTCCCTGTGCAGGCAAATTGGCAACGGGGGTGTGGTGGTGGTAAAGGGATCGCCGTCGCTCGGTCGGGGGATCCCCTGTGTACGGAGGTGGACGCGGGGCAGACGCGAGGGGTGCGGGGGTGGACGGCGGGGCGGACGAGGGGGCCGATGCCGGACGGACGGGAGCGTCCGGCGGCCGCGTGCGGGACCGGGCGAGTGCGTGCATCCGTTCACGAACCTCTCGGCCCGTTCACAGGAAGGTCACGGGAGGGGCACAGCGTCCACATCGCGTGATCTCGCTGTGACCTGCGCCACTCTGAATCGACGCTTCCGAAAGAGGGCTTGGCCATCTGTGCGGAGTGATGGTAGGTCAGAGCGCATTTAGGACTTAATACCGATACCCCATGATCACAGCCCTGTGATGGCCTGTCCGTTTCGCCCGTTACGGCGTCAATAAGAAGCGAGAGGCGCCCGGTTAGCGGCCTTCGCGCGCAACTGTGGCGCAACCCACGTTTCTTGAAGGGAACCCGGACGCCCTGATAGCGGTTGTCCTCATGTCCCACACCGCTCACATACCCAGCCACCGGAAGCCCCGCCGCAGCGCCTCGAAGCTCGCGGTCCGCGCCGGAGTTGCCGGTGGCGTCCTCAGCACCCTGGCCATGGCCGGCACCGCGAGCGCGTCCCCGTCCGCCGAGCCCGTGGCCGAGACGACGCTCGAAATGCCGGTCCTCAACATGGACCTGGGCGCCGAGGTCTCCTCCGCCGTCACCGTGGCCGCCGAGAACACCCGCTTCGCGGCCATCGAGGGCGAACTGACCGCCCAGGAGGAGAGCGCCCGCACCGGCGCCGCCGCCGAGGCGAAGCAGGCCAAGGAAGAGGCCCAGAAGAAGGCCGACGCCGAGAAGAAGGCGAAGGAGGAGGCCGACCGCAAGGCCGAGGCCGAGCGCTCCAGCCGCAGCTCCGACCGCAGCTCCGACCGCACCACGCTGAAGAGCGCCTCCGCCCCGCAGGGCACCGGCACCGTCTCCGCCCCGGCCACCGGCTCCGCCGCGGCCATCGTCAACTTCGCCCGCGCGCAGGTCGGCAAGGCGTACGTGATGGGCGGCACCGGTCCGTCCTCGTTCGACTGCTCCGGTCTCGTCCAGGCCGCCTACCGCCAGGCCGGCATCAGCCTGCCGCGCATGTCCCAGGCCCAGTCCTCGGCCGGCACCTCGGTGTCGCTGAACGCCCTTCAGCCGGGCGACATCCTGTACTGGGGCTCCAAGGGCAGCGCCTACCACGTCGCGATCTACGTCGGCGGCGGCAAGTTCGTCGGCGCGCAGAACCCCAGCACCGGCATCGTCGAGCGCAACCTGAGCTACGACAAGCCGACGGGCGCCGTCCGCGTCCTCTGAGCACCGCCGCTCGGTTCAGGGCAGCTGAACATGTGAACGCCTGAACACGGCCGAGGGCCGGTACTCCCCCGCTCGGGGGTGGAGTACCGGCCCTGGGGCCGTTCTTCGCGTTCTCGCGGCTCCGTGCGCCCCTAGCGGCCCAGGGAGGCCGCCAGCTTGAAGCGGGCCTCGCGCTGCCTCTTGTAGAGCGCCAGCGTCTCGGCGTGCTCCTCGACGAGCCTTTCCTGGTAGGCCTTCTCGACCGCGCCCCAGATCCCGACGAGGTTGACCTCGCGCTTGCACGCGACGTCCGCCCCGGCCGCCGTCACGGCCTTCGGGCCGCCCTTGTCGTTCTCCAGGCCCAGCTTCTCGACGACGTCGTACGGCGATTCGATGCCGGTGTATCCCGACTTGTCCATGCAGGACGACCATTTCTTGAGGGCGTCGACGACCCGGGAGTCCTGACGGGAGCGGTCGTGCGCCTCCGAGGCCAGTTCGAACGTGAAGAGCAGGTCCACGCTGTCCTTCGTCGGTGCGTACAGCTTGCGGTACCCCTCCCGCCCGCACCCGCCTGCCGGCACCTTCTGCCCGGCCGTCGTCAGACCGCTGTCGACAGCCGCGGCCTCCTCCTCGGTGTTCGCGTCGGGAATCCTTCCGCCCTGCGTTCCGGACTGCTCGCCCGTCATCACGACGTACGCACTGTCGCTCAGCGGCGGTGCCTGCGGCTTGGCCGGTGTCCCCTCGCCGGCGGTCTTGTCGTACCCGTGGGCCGCCGCGAACTGCGGATCGGCCAGGCCGAAGAGGTAGCGGTGGCGGTCCTCGGCCCCGGTGGCGGGGGGCTCGGCCGATCTCACGCCCTCGTAGGTGAACCCGTACCGGGCCATGCACCGGGAGACCAGGTTCTGCTGGACTTGGCCCATCCGGATCCTTTCGGCCTCGGTGTCCGTGTATGCGTCCATCGGGAGGGAAAGGGCGGCCGTCGCGGGGTTCACCTCGACGGGGCCGAGCTCCGGTTCACCGGCCCCGGCGCCGTCGGTCCCGGCACAGCCGGCCAGGAGAACGGCCGCCATCAGAAGGGCGGCCGGAGCGGCGGCGGGCCGGCGGCGCCGGGAGGTGTGCATGGTGTGGAGCTCCTTCTGCCGGATCCGGATTACGGGTGGAGGGTGTACTTGGCCGAGCTGATCTTGTTCTTGAACTTGTCCGAGGCGTTGCCCGCGTAGTTCGACGGGATCTCTCCGACGTTGCCGCCCAAGTCCTTGTCGGTACCGACCTTCCAGGCGTAGATGTCCCGGTTCCGGTACGACTCGGTGGTGTCGTTGATCCAGGAGCCGCTGGCCGAGCAGGACCCCTGGTACTTGTCGTCGCTGAAGTTCAGGTCATTCGTCACCAGGTCGAAGACACAGCCCGATTGGTTCTGCCAGTAGTAAAGCCCGAACTCCTGGTTCTCCAGATTTCCGTCGCGCGCCCAGGCGGCCGCGGGGCCCGCAGTTCCCAGCAGAATGGCACCGACCGAAACGGCCGCGGCGCAGCCGGACGCCAGCTTGCGCATTGCGTTGTCCATCACTCTTGCCTCGCTCTTCGGGTGAAAGTCGGAGTGTGTCGGGCAGGGCGGTTCACGCCTTTCCGCCCGGCGGGGATTCAACAGCGAACCTTTGCGCCAGAACAAGTCTTTTCTCAGCTGATGGACAGTCATTTCTGTTGTCCGACAGGTAACTTGCCCCCGCAGGGCACAGCTATCTACTATCTGGCGGCGCGCACCTCCCCCACCCTGAAACGGATGCGCAAAATCCACTCCTACCGCCTCAAGGGAACCCGTCGTGCATGCAAGGTATTTGACCGCCCTGCTCGTCCTGTGCATTTCTCTGACGGGATGTGGCGGCGGAGACGGAGAACCTGTGGCAAGTGACAGTCCGCCGCCCACGGCGGAGGAAATCGCCTACCACGATTGCCTGAAGAAGCAGGGTGTGGCGATTGTTTATACGGATTACGGGGCTCCGCGCGTCGACAAGTCGAAGCCCTGGAACGAGGAGGCGCACAAGGCCTGCGAGCCACTGCTGCCGCCCCCGGCGAAACCCCAGCCTGCCGATCCCGCGCAGGTGACCGCCGCGCAGAAGGAGTCCGCGTGCCTGCGGGCCGAGGGCGTCTCCTGGTACCCCGACCCGGACCCGGTCACCGCCCAGATCGACGAGCGCAGGGGCACTCCCGAGCAGTGGACCGCCCTCAAGCGCGACCACATCGACGCGTTGAAGAAGTGCCGGCCGGAGAGATGAGCGAACCGGAGCAGGTCGTGGAGCACACCGAGGCCCTGTCCCCCGAGGCCCCCGAGGCTCCCGACGACCACTGCGGCGATCGCGGCGGGCCGGCGCGCGGCCGGCGCGTGGTGCTCGCGGTCGTCGGCGGGGCCGCGCTGATGGCGGTCGGCGGACTGCTGGCCACCGCCCTGGTGAAGTCCCCGGCGCAGGTGGCCGCGGAGACCGGGCCGCCCGCACAGGGGGCCCTGATCGCCGAGGTCGAGCGGCGGGTGCTCGCCCGGACCGTGGTGATGCGCGGGACCGTGACCGCCGACCAGAGCGTCGCCGTGTCCCCGCAGGGCATGCGCTCCGGTGAGGGCACGGGGGCCGCGGTGGTGACCAAACTTCCGCTGAAGGCCGGGGACCCGGTCGCGGCGGGGCGGCTGATCGCCGAGGTGTCCGGGCGGCCCGTGTTCACCCTGCACGGCGCGCAGCCGATGTACCGCGATCTGAGGCCCGGGGCCACCGGCGACGACGTGACGCAGCTGCAGCAGGCGCTGCGCGAGCTCGGGCACGGCACCGGCACCGACGCGAAGGGCGTCTTCGGGGCCGGTACGAAGGCCGCGCTCGCGGCCCGCTACCGGGCCATCGGGTACGAGCCGCTGCCCGCGGTCGCCGACGGGGGCGCGGCGCTCAAGTCGGCGCGGGAGGCCGTACGGTCCGCGACCTGGGCCGTGGAGGACGCGAGCGGCCCGGTCGGCGCGTCCGCGGAGCCCGGATCCGGCAAGGGCGGGGCGACGGCCACCCCGAGCCCCGCCGCGGGCTCCGGCACCGGCACGGGCTCCGGCACCGGCACCGGACCGGGCTCCGGCTCCGGCCGGGAGCTGGCGCGGGCCCGGGAGGCGCTCGGCGAGGCCCGGGCCGCGCTCGCGGCGGCCGAGGCCGCGGACGGGCCGATGCTGCCCGCCGCCGAGACCGTGTTCCTGGGTTCCTTCCCGGCCCGCGTCAGTTCCGTCGGCGCCCGCGCGGGCTCCCCCGTCTCCGGGCCGGTGCTCACGCTCTCCGCCGGGGAACTCGTCGTGGAGGCCTACCTCAAGGATGACAAGCGGCAGCTGCTGCGTGCCGGCATGGCCGTGGTGATCTCCTCCGAGGTCTCCGGCACCGATGCCCGTGGCAAGGTGGCGCTCGTCGCCACCGAGCGGACCGCCGCACAGCCCGCCGGCGGGCTCCCGCAGCAGGGCCAGGGCCAGGGCCAGGACTCCAAGGGCGGTGGGGGCGGCGGGGGCGGCGCCGACCTCGGCTACCGGATGGTGGTCCGCGCCGACCAGCCGCTGCCCGCCGGCTTCGCCGGGCAGGACGTCCGGCTGACCATCGAGTCCGCGGCCACCGACGGCGCGGCCCTCGTCGTCCCGGTCACCGCCGTCTCGGCGGGCACGGACGGGCGTACGGTCGTCACCGCCGTGTCCGCCGAAGGCATCCAGCGGCGCGTCGAGGTGCGCACCGGCACCAGCGGCGACGGCTACGTGGCCGTCACCCCGGCCCGGCCGGGCGCACTGGCCGCCGGGACCAGAGTGGTGATCGGCGCCGCGCCGCGGAAGACCCCGGGGAAGTCCCAGTGAGGCTCCTGCGGCGGCAGTCGAGGCAGGACCCGCAGCCGTCCGACGAAGGCGACAGCCCCGTGATCGAACTCCGCGGGGTCGGTCTCACCTACCCCGGGCCGCCGCCCGTCGAGGCCCTGCACCCCTGCGACCTGACCGTCCGGCGCGGCGAGTTCATCACCGTCGTCGGCCCTTCCGGCTCAGGGAAGTCCACCTTCCTCAACGTCGCCGGGCTGCTCGACTCCCCCACCAGCGGCCGGTACCTCCTCGACGGGATCGACACCGCCGCACTCCCCGACCGGGAGCGCACCGCCCTGCGCGGCCGCCGGATCGGCTTCGTCTTCCAGTCCTTCCACCTGCTGCCCCACCGGTCCGCCCTGGAGAACGTCGCCCTCGCCATGCTCTACACCGGCATCCCCCGCGCCCAGCGCCTCGTACGTGCCCGCGCGGCTCTGGACCAGGTCGGTCTCGGACACCGGACCGGCGCCGTGCCCGGCCGGCTGTCGGGCGGCGAGCGCCAGCGGGTGGCCATCGCCCGCGCCCTGGTCGGGCGCCCCTCGCTGCTGCTGTGCGACGAACCCACCGGCAATCTCGACTCCGCCAACGCCGCGTCCGTCCTCGGGCTGCTGGACGACCTGCACGGGGCCGGGATGACCGTCCTCGTCATCACGCACGACCCCGAGGTGGCCCGGCGCGGGCACCGGACCGTCACCATCCGCGACGGACGGCTCCACCCGTGAGCGCCACGCCGCCGAGTGCCGTCGCACCGACCCGGCTGTCCGTACGCGACGCCCTGGCCGAGGCGGTCGCCGGCATGCTGCGCCGCCCCGGCCGGGCCGTGCTCACCGCCCTCGGCACCGTCCTCGGCGTCGGCAGTTTCGTCGCCGTCCTCGGCCTCACCGCCACCATCTCCGCCCAGATCGACGGCCGGTTCAACGTCCTGACCGCCACCGAGGTCAGCGTCGAGGACGTCGCCGCCCAGCAGAACGAGTTCGCCGGGCCCGGCTTCCCCGCCGATGCCGAGCAGCGGCTGCGCGCCGTCGCCGGGATCGAGCACGCCGGGGTGCTGTGGACGGTGCGGCTCGACTCCCGGACCACGGTCGGCCCGCTGCCGTCCGGGGCCGGCGACCCCGCCACCGGCACGGCCGTCGTCGCCGCCTCCCCCGGGGCCGTCGCCGCCCTCGTACCCACCCTCCAGCAGGGACGGCTCTACGACGACTTCGCCGAGCGCGGCCACGAGCGCGTGGTCGTCATCGGCAGCGGGCTCGCCGCCCGCCTCGGGATCACCACCCTGGCCACCCGGCCCGCCCTGTACATCGGCCAGGAGCCCTTCACCGTGGCGGGGATCGTCGCCGACCTCGAACGCCGGCCCGAGCACCTGATGTCGGTCCTCGTGCCGCGCGCCACCGCCGAGCAGCTCTGGGGGCCGCCGGCGCCCGGAGCCGCGAGCGTGCTGATCGCCACCGAACTCGGCGCCGCCCGGCAGGTCGCCGACCTGGCCCCGCTCGCGCTGCGCCCCGACCACCCCGAGTACCTCAAGGCCGTCCCGCCACCCGATCCGCGGATGCTGCGCTCCGGTGTCACCGCCGACCTGAGCGCGCTCTTCCTGCTGCTGGCCGGGATCTGCCTGGTCATCGGTGCGGTCGGGATCGCGAACACCACCCTGGTCGCCGTACTGGAACGGACCGGCGAGATCGGGCTGCGGCGGGCGCTCGGCGCCCGGGGGCGGCACGTCTCGGCCCAGTTCCTCACCGAGTCCGCGGCCCTCGGAGCGCTCGGCGGCCTGGTCGGGACCTCGCTGGGCGAAATGACCGTGGTCGGGGTCTGCCTCGTCCGGGACTGGACCCCGGTGATCCACCCGGTCACCGTGGCCGCGGCCCCGCTCACCGGCCTGGTCACCGGGCTGCTCGCCGGCCTCTATCCCGCCTGGCGGGCGGCCCGTGTCGAACCGGCCGAGGCCCTGCGAAGATAGCGGGGAAGACAACGGGGAAGACAACGGGCGCCAGTGCGCCCGACCGTCCCCAGGAGGTGGTGGTCCCGTGAACCCGAAGTCGTACGAGTCCCACGGCGCCGGTGACCCCACCGCGGTCCCGGCGGCGCTCGGCCTCGGTCTGCTGGCCGTCGGCGGCTGGCTGCTGACCACCGCCCGCCCCTGGCACAAGCCCGGCCACCCGCTCACGCTGGGGCTGGGCTGGACCGCCTCGGGAGTCCTGCTGCTGTGCGGCCTGGTCCTGCTGGCACGGTGCGTGCGTACCGTCCACGGCAGCCCGGAGGCCCCTGCCCCTTCGGGCCCGGAAGCCGGAGCGGGGGCCCCGGCGGACACCGGTACGGACGGCTGACCGGGCGGGCCGGCGCCCATCAGGACGCC
The DNA here is from genome assembly GCF_014650695.1 of Streptomyces avidinii. Lineage (GTDB taxonomy): Bacteria > Actinomycetota > Actinomycetes > Streptomycetales > Streptomycetaceae > Streptomyces > Streptomyces avidinii. The sequence goes on from NZ_BMVL01000007.1 coordinate 390,696, forward strand.
GCCCGCCGTCATCCGGCTCAGGCCTTCGGGGCCACCTTCGAGAGGCCGTTGATGATGCGGTCCATCGCGTCGCCGCCCGTCGGGTCGGTCAGGTTGGCCAGCATCTTCAGGGTGAACCGCATCAGCACCGGGTGGGTCAGGCCGCGCTGGGCGGCGATCTTCATGACCTTCGGGTTGCCGATCAGCTTCACGAAGGCGCGGCCCAGCGTGTAGTAGCCGCCGTAGGTCTCCTTGAGCACCTTCGGGTAGTTGTGCAGCGCCAGTTCGCGCTGCGCCGGGGTGGCGCGGGCCTGGGCCTGCACGATGACGTCGGCCGCGATCCGGCCCGACTCCATGGCGTAGGCGATGCCCTCGCCGTTGAACGGGTTGACGAGCCCGCCCGCGTCGCCGACCAGTAGCAGGCCCTTGGTGTAGTGCGGCTGCCGGTTGAAGGCCATCGGCAGGGCCGCGCCGCGGATCGGCTGCGTCATGTTCTCGGGGGTGTAGCCCCAGTCCGCGGGCATCGAGGCGCACCAGGCCTTCAGGACCTCGCGCCAGTCCAGCTCCTTGAAGGCGGAGGAGGAGTTCAGGATGCCGAGGCCGACGTTGGAGGTGCCGTCGCCCATGCCGAAGATCCAGCCGTAGCCGGGCAGCAGCCGGTCCTGCGCGCCGCGCCGGTCCCACAGCTCCAGCCAGGACTCCAGGTAGTCGTCGTCGTGCCGCGGCGAGGTGAAGTACGTCCGTACGGCCACGCCCATCGGGCGGTCCTCGCGCCGGTGCAGCCCCATCGCCAGGGACAGCCGGGAGGAGTTGCCGTCGGCGGCGACGACCAGCGGGGCGTGGAAGGTGACCGGGGTCTTCTCCTCGCCCAGCTTCGCCTGCACGCCGGTGATGTGGCCGGTGCGCGCGTCGCGCACGGGCTCGCCGACGGTGCAGCGCTCGTACAGCCGGGCGCCGGCCTTCTGCGCCTGGCGGGCCAGGGTCTCGTCGAAGTCGTCGCGCTTGCGGACGAGTCCGTAGTCCGGGTAGGAGGCGAGTTCCGGCCAGTCCAGCTGGAGCCGCTGCCCGCCGCCGATGATCCGCAGACCCTTGTTCCGCAGCCAGCCGGCCTCTTCGGAGATGTCGATGCCCATCGCCACCAGCTGCTTGGTGGCGCGCGGGGTCAGGCCGTCGCCGCAGACCTTCTCGCGCGGGAACGCCGTCTTCTCCAGCAGCAGGACGTCCAATCCGGCCTTGGCGAGGTAGTAGGCGGTGGTCGAGCCGGCGGGCCCGGCCCCGACGACGATCACGTCCGCGGAGTGTTCGGAGAGGAGCTCGGTCACTGCGGGGTCTCCCGAAGGCTCGATAAAGGGTGCCAGGCGGCACCGGACATGTGCAGTCTATGCAGCGAGAGAGATCACGATCCGAAGGGTGCCTCCGATGACCACCTCGCAGACCCGGCCACTTCCCGCCGTACAGCTCCGCGTGCCCACGGACGAGGACGCGCACGCCTGGCACTCGGTCTTCGCCGACCCCGACGTCATGGAGTTCCTCGGCGGTCCCGCGGAACTGTCCGCGTACGAGGAGATCACCGCGCGCCAGCGCATGCACGACGCCCAGCTCGGCTACTGCCTGTGGACCCTGCTCGACGGGCAGGGCGCGGTGATCGGCTTCACCGGCGCCCAGCCGTGGCCCCGGGAGAAGGGGTGGGGGCCGGTCGGCGAGATCGAGATCGGCTGGCGGCTGGGCCGCTCCGCGTGGGGCCAGGGCTACGCGTACGCCGCTGCGCTGGCCACGCTGGAACGGGTCCGGGCGGCCGGCCTGACCCGGGTGGTCGCGATGATCGACGCCCGCAACGACCGCTCGGTGGCGGTCGCGGAACGCCTGTGCATGGTGCTGGCCGAGGAGTTCACCACCCCGGCGGGCAACCGCGCCCGCCGCTACGAACTCGCACTGTAGAACGGAAGGGAGCGGTCCGTGTCCTGCGGCGACTCCGGTTCTCGGGGGGCGGCCCGAGACGGCCTAGAACACGGACAGGCCCGTCAGGGTCGTGAACCGGTCCAGTGCCGCCACGCCCGCCACCGAGTTGCCCCGGGCGTCCAGGCCCGGGCTCCACACCGCGAGGACGCACTGGCCCGGGACGACCGCGACGATGCCCCCGCCGACGCCGCTCTTGCCCGGCAGGCCGACGCGGTACGCGAACTCGCCCGCCGCGTCGTACGTCCCGCAGGTCAGCATCACCGCGTTGATCTGCTTGGCCTCGCTGCGCGTCAGCAGCCGCGAGCCGTCCGCCCGGAGCCCGTGCCGCGCCAGGAAGCGCCCGGCACGGGCCAGGTCGGCGCAGCTCATCTCGATGGAGCACTGCCAGAAGTAGTGCTCCAGCAGCGCGGGCACCGGGTTGTCGATGTTCCCGTACGAGGCCATGAAGTGGGCGACGGCGGCGTTGCGGTCGCCGTGCTCCTGCTCGGAGGCCGCGACCTCGGCGTCGAAGCCTATGTCCGGGTTCCGGCTCTCCTGCCGCAGGAACTCCAGCAGTTCGCTGCTCGCGTCGCCCGTCAGCGTCTGGAGCCGGTCGGTCACCACGAGGGCGCCCGCGTTGATGAATGGATTGCGTGGAATGCCGTTTTCGTACTCCAGCTGCACGAGCGAGTTGAACGGGTTGCCGGAGGGCTCCCGGCCGACCCGCTCCCACAGGCTGTCGCCGCCCTCGGCCAGGGCCAGGGCCAGCGCGAAGACCTTGGTGATGGACTGCGCGGAGAAGGGAACCTGCCAGTCCCCGACCCCGAAGACGTTGCCGTCGAGGTCGGCGATGGCCATCCCGAACTGCCGCGGGTCCACGGCGGCGAGCGCGGGGATGTACTCGGCCGGGGTGCCACTGCCCCTCAACGGGGCGATGTCGGCCGCGATCCGCTCCAGCAGGGGCCCGTAATCCGTGGGCGCGACGTCCGGCACGGCAGTCAGCCCTTGGTGCCCCGGTGCAGCGCGACGATGCCGCCGCTGAGGTTGCGCCAGGCCACCTTGGACCAGCCGGCCTTCTGCAGCAGGGCGGCCAGCGCCGGCTGGTCCGGCCATTCGCGGATGGACTCGGCGAGGTAGACGTACGGGTCGGGGTCGGACACCACCGTGCGGGCCACCGGCGGCAGCGCGCGCATCAGGTACTCCATGTAGACCGTCCGGAACGGCGCCCAGGTGGGCTGCGAGAACTCGCAGATGATGACCTGCCCGCCGGGCTTCGTCACCCGGTACAGCTCGCGCAGCGCGGCGTCGGTGTCCTGGACGTTGCGCAGCCCGAAGGAGATCGTGACGGTGTCGAAGGCGTCGTCCTTGAACGGCAGCTTCGTCGCGTCACCGGCGGTCAGCGGCAGCCAGGAGTGCTTCTTCTTGCCCTCCATGAGCATGCCCAGGGAGAAGTCGCAGGGGACCACGTACGCGCCGGTGGCGGCGAAGGGCAGCGAGGAGGTCGCGGTTCCGGCGGCCAGGTCGAGGACCGTGTGACCGGGGCGCGCGCCGACCGCCTTGGCGACCTCCTTGCGCCACATCCGGGCCTGACCCAGCGAGATGACGTCGTTGGTGAGGTCGTATTTCTCCGCGATGCCGTCGAACATGGAGGCGACTTCGTGCGGCTGCTTGTCCAGGGAAGCCCTTGTCACTGGCGTTCGCCCCTCGGTGTGCGATGCGGATCGGCGGGTACGCACCCATCCTCTCAGGCCGCGCCCCCGCCGGGCCGCAGGGGCTCCACGGCTACCCGCTGTGACCGCCGGGGGGTGGATGTCGGAAACTGTTCCGAAGGACAGTTACGCCGCGCACCCGCGGACACGTTGACTGACAGGGTGCGGCCCGGTGAGGGTCACCCACCGGAACGGCACCCGAATCGTGGCCGGTCCGGCAGTGGCCGCCGCGAACAGAAAGCTTCACGATGCCGGCAGGCCATTCCACCGGTCGCTCCAGCCGCAGCGGCCCGCGCGCCAAGCGCCGGGCCGAGCGGCGCAAGCGGCTGCGGCGCACGATCCTCCTCGGCTCGGCGGCACTGGTCGTGGTCTCGGCGACCGCGTACACGCTGATGCCCGGGGACGACGGCGCGAAAACCACCGCGGGCCGGACCGCGGCCCAGCCGGACCCGACGGACGCGCAGTCCGCCGACGGCGATGGGAATGCGGTCCCGCAGGGCGGCCAGAAGCCCCCCTCCCCCCAGCCCTCCGCCTCGCCCTCGGTGCAGCCCAAGGGCTCGCCCTCGCCGCAGCCCTCCGCGACGGCCGCCCGGCCGGGTGTCTTCAAGGCCTCCGGCACCGCAGGCAACGCGCAGGGCAAGGGGCCCGCACGCCGCTGGCGGATCGAGGTCGAGGAGGGCAGCGGAGTCGACCCGGAGTCGGCCGCCCGCTCGGTCGAGGCGATCCTCGGGGATCCGCGCGGCTGGACCAAGGACCCGAAGTACGGCTTCCAGCTCGTCGGGGCGGGCCAGCCGGTCGATTTCACCATCAAGATCGCGACGCCCAAGACCACCGACCTCCTGTGCGACGTGGTCACGCCCGAGCTCATCGGCGAGACCAACTGCAGCTCGGGGCACACCGTCGTGGTCAACCTCAAGCGCTGGCAGGAGGGTTCGCCGCAGTTCAGCGGCTCGCCCGAGGAGTACCGGGCGCTGATCATCAACCACGAGGTCGGACACGAGCTCGGCCGCGGCCACGAGTCGTGCCCGGGTCCGGGCCAGCCCGCTCCCGCGATGATGCAACAGATCAAGGGGCTGCTCGGCTGCAAGTCCAACGCCTGGCCGTACGACTCGAATGGAACCTACCTGTCCGGTCCATCCGTCCTATAGGGCGAGAGGCGGCTCAAGGACGGGCGCCCGGGGGCGAGGAGAAACCGTGCGCGTCGTCAGCTTCAGCGTCCCCGCGTGGTTTCCCTCGTACGAGGAGCCGGGCGCGCAGGAGCAGGCGCCGCCCGAGGACGCGTCGAGCGGGGACAGACCGGCGACCGAGCGCCCGACCACGGACCGGACCCTGACGGACCCGACCGCCACGGACCGCCCGGCCTCGGACCGGGCCGCCGACGCCCAGCTGACCGAGCAGGAGTCGGCGGTGTTCCTGTGCCTGGCCACCGGCGCCTCCAACCGGGAACTCGCCGTCGAGCTGCAACTCTCGGTCAGCACGGTCAAGTTCCACGTCGTGAACATACGGGCCAAGCTGGGCGGCATCAGCCGCCTCCAGGCCTGCCTGCTGGCCGCGCTCGCCCGGGAGGACACCCTGCGCACCGCCGGCTCCGGACCCTGCGCGCGGACCGGGCTCAGCGACGGCGGTGGAGCAGCCGCCCGCCGATGACCGTGGCCACGCACGTGGTCGCGCCCTGCTCCAGCAGCTCGGCCTCGTCCGCCACCGCGAAGGCCGAGAAGCGCGCCGGAACCCCCGCCTCCAGAATGCCGTGGAAGGCCTCCGCCGCCGCGCCCCGCCCGGCGAACGGATCCAGCGCGGGCAGCCCCTCGTAGGCCACCGGTGCCAGGATGGCGAGCCCGGACCGGGACACCGCCGTGCGCACCGCCGGGATCGTGAAGCGGCCGCAGACCGCCACCACCCCGCGGGCCAGGAGCCGCTGCGTGCCCCGCCGGGCGCTGTTGCCCCACCGCGGCTCGGTCATCTTCAGCGCCTCCAGCGCCGCCTCGCCCCTGATCGGGTCGGCGCCGAGCTCGGTGACCTCGTACGGATCGTCCGGGTAGTACGTCCGCTCCAGCAGCTCGTCCGCCCCGCGCACGACCAGCCCCGGGGTGATCACCCCGGGCCAGCGCCGGGTCCGGGCGTGCGGGTGGCCCGCGGCGACCTCCTCGTACGGGCCGACGCGGGCTATCCGGTCGCCGTCGACGAGGACCGCGCCGCCCGGCAGCGGCGCGGACCCCGGCCCGGGGACCAGGAGTTCGGCGGTGTGCAGCGTCAGCATCGGTCGGCGGGCGTCGTCAGTTCGTGGAGATGAGCTTCAGCTCGGGGTGCGCCGTGCCGCCCTCGATGGCGGTGGAGGAGATGTGCGAGACCACCCGCTCGTCGACCGGGTCGTTCGCCGGGTCGTCGTGCACGAGCAGGTGCTCGTAGGTGGTCGCGCGCTGCGCCGGGGTGCGGCCCGCCTTGCGGATCAGGTCGATGATCTCCTGGCGGTTGGAGCGGTGCTTGGCACCGGCCGAGGAGACCACGTTCTCCTCCAGCATGATCGACCCGAGGTCGTCGGCGCCGTAGTGCAGCGACAGCTGGCCCGCCTCCTTGCCGACGGTCAGCCAGGAGCCCTGGATGTGGGCGATGTTGTCGAGGAAGAGGCGCGCGATCGCGATCATGCGCAGGTACTCGAAGATCGTCGCCTGGGTGCGGCCCTTGAGGCGGTTGTTCTCGGGCTGGTAGGTGTACGGGATGAAGGCGCGGAAGCCGCCCGTACGGTCCTGGGTGTCCCGGATCATCGCGATGTGCTCGATGCGCTCGGCGTTGGTCTCGCCGGTGCCCATCAGCATCGTGGAGGTGGACTCCACGCCCAACTTGTGGGCGATCTCCATGATCTCCAGCCAGCGCTCGCCGGACTCCTTGAGCGGGGCGATCGCCGTACGCGGCCGCTCCGGCAGGAGCTCGGCGCCGGCGCCCGCGAAGGAGTCGAGGCCGGCCGCGTGGATGCGCTGGATGGCCTCCTCCGCCGAGACGCCCGAGATGCGGGCCATGTGCTCGACCTCGGACGCGCCGAGGGAGTGGATGACCAGCTGCGGGAAGTCCTTCTTGATGGCGGAGAAGTGGTGCTCGTAGTACTCGACGCCGTAGTCCGGGTGGTGCCCGCCCTGGAACATGATCTGCGTACCACCGAGCTCGACGGTCTCCGCGCAGCGGCGCAGGATGTCGTCGAGGTCGCGGGACCAGCCCTTCTTCGCGTCCTTGGGGGCCGCGTAGAAGGCACAGAACTTGCACGCCGTGACGCACACGTTGGTGTAGTTGATGTTCCGCTCGATGATGTACGTCGCGATGTGCTCGGTACCGGCGTAGCGGCGGCGGCGCACGGCGTCGGCCGCCTGGCCGAGCGCGTGCAGCGGCGCGTGGCGGTAGAGGTCGAGCGCCTCTTCCTTGGTGATCCGGCCCCCCGCGGCGGCGCGGTCGAGGACAGACTGGAGAACGGCCTGGTCGGTCACCGGTGAGTCACCTTTCGGCGGTGTGTCTGTGTCAAGGTCCGGACCGATCCAGCCTACGCCAGGGCCACCCGGCGCATTTCAGGGGCTGCGCCTGAGGTCGCCCTCGGGGTTTCCGGCCGGGGTATCGCCCGACCTGTAGTGCAGCGTCCCGTCGGCGTTGAGGCTGAAGCGCTCGTCGGCGGAGCCGTCGGAGCAGACCCCGGGAGCCGGGTTGGGGCCGCCCGAGGTGTCCAGGACCAGCGAGCGGTCGGTGGCGGAGGAGAGCTTCCAGTCGCCGCTGCAGTCGGTGCCCAGGACGGCCAGGACCGACTTGTCCCGGCCGACGACCTCACCGACCCGGCCCGCCCTGATGGTGATCTCGAACTCCGAGGACAGGCCGAGGCGGGCGGTGGTGACCGTGCCCTTCCAGGTGCCGACGAGCTCCTTGGGCACGTCCTCGCGGGTTCCCTTGGGCGCGGCCGGGCTCCCGGTCGGCTTCGGGCCCGCGGTCCCGGTCGGGTTCGGGGCCGAGGAGGCCGATGCCGCGGGGGCGGGCGCGGAGGCGGAGGTCCGCGGTCCGCCGTCGGCCAGGTCCCGCTCCTCGGTGCCCTGGCCGGGCAGGACGTCCAGCCAGTACAGCCCGCCGGACAGCACCGCCAGTACGGCCGCCGCGGCCAGGACCACGGTGCAGCTGAACCGGCGCCCGGCCGCCCGGACGGTGACCTGCCGCCCCGTACCCTCCGGGTCGGTCCGCTGCCCGGGCAGCCCCCCACCGCCGGTTCCCGGGCCGGGGGTTCCGTACGGACCGGCTCCGCCGGCCGAGCCCGCGGTCGGAGCCCCGGCCACCGCGGCGCCCGTACCGGCGGAGCCGGAGCCGCCCCCGGCGGCGCCGTACGGCGAGCCGGCGCCCGGGACTGCGCTGCGGTAGGCAGGGTCGGGCGGACCGAAGCCGCCCCCGGCGGGACCGCCGTACGAGGCGGCCGTGAACGGCACCGGCCCGGACGGGCCGTCCGCGTACGGCGTGCGGGACGTCCCGAAGCCCCCGCCCGCCGACGCTTCGGATCCGCCCGCGGGGGTGTCCGCGTCCAGGTCCAGCAGCGCCACCGCGGCCCGGCTGGCCTCCTCCACCAGCGGCCCGGGAAGCCAGCCCGGGACGCCCAGCGCGCCACCGAGGGCCGCCGCGACCGCCTCGGGGGCGGGGCGCTCCGCGGCCGTCTTGGCCAGGCAGGCCTCGATCAGGTCGCGCAGCTCCCCGGCCGGGAGCGCACCGAGCTCGGGCGGCTCGTGCACCACCTTGTAGAGGAGGGTGGCCGAGTTGTCCCCGGTGAAGGGCGGCCGCCCGGTCGCCGCGAAGGCCATGACCGCGCCGAGCGAGAACACGTCGGCCGCCCCGGTGATCCCCTTGCCGAGGATCTGCTCGGGTGACATGTAGCCGGGTGAGCCGACGGAGACCCCGGTGGAGGTGAGCGAGGCGGTGCCGTCCGTGGCCCGCGCGATCCCGAAGTCGATCAGCCGCGGCCCGTCGAGGGTGAGCATCACGTTCGACGGCTTCACGTCACGGTGTACGAGACCCAGGCCGTGCACGGCCACCAGGGCGCGGGCCAGCCCCGCGCCGATGGCCCGTACCGAGGCCTCGGGGAGCGGCCCGTGGCCGGCCAGCGCACGGTCCAAGGAGGGTCCGGCGACGTATCCGGTGGCCACCCACGGCACGGGGGCGTCGGGGTCCGCGTCCAGCACGGGCGCGGTCCACTCGCCGCCCACCCGGCGGGCCGCCTCGACCTCGCGCCGGAACCGGGCCCGGAACTCCTCGTCGGTGGCGAAGTGGGGGTGCACGATCTTGACGGCGACGGTCCGGCCGCCGGCGCTGCGCCCCAGGTAGACCCGGCCCATGCCACCCGCGCCGAGTCGGCCCAGCAGCCGGTACGCGCCGATGGTCCGCGGTTCCCCGGCTTCGAGCGGCTGCATCGCGTCCCCCAATTCCCCGTGTTCCCGGGCGCCTTGTGCCGCCCGGCCGAGCAGCAGCAGCCTAGTGGGGTGCCGGGTGGGGCGGGGGAAGGTGCACGGTCACCCTTTTGCATTTCCGCCGCGGGGCGAGAAATGCAAAAAGGGCGAGAATTCCCGGTAAACCGCACATTCGCCCGCCGGGCCTTTGGACTACCGCCGGGTAAACCCGCTCAAGCCTCCTGGACCACCGCGCTGAGCAGCTCCACGTCGACATCCGCGGGGTACCCGGTCGTCGGTCCCGTACGGCGCGCGAATTCCCGTACGCCGGCCAGCTGCTCGGGGCCGAAGCGGAAGTCGAGGGTCGTGAAGTACCGCTCCAGCAGCTCCGCGTCGAAGGCCTCCCAACGGGCCGCCTGTTCGGCCACCTTGGTGACCTCCTCCAGGGAGACGTCCCGGGAGGAGAGGAAGGCCTCGTGGACCTCCCGCACGACGGCGGGCTCGCGGGCGAGGTAGTCCTTGCGGGCGGCCCAGACGGCGAAGACGAACGGCAGCCCGGTCCACTCCTTCCACATGTGCCCGAGGTCGTGCACGGTCAGCCCGAGCCGGGGTGCGTCGTGCAGCGAGGCGCGCAGCGCGGCGTCCCCGATCAGTACGGCCGCGTCCGCCTCCTGCATCATCACGCTCAGGTCGGGCGGGCAGGTGTAGTAGTCGGGCCGTACCCCGTACTGCTCGGAAAGCAGCAGCTGGGCGAGGCGCACGGACGTACGAGAGGTGGAGCCGAGCGCGACGCGGGCGCCGTCGAGCTGCTCCAGGGGGACCTGCGAGACGATCACGCAGGACATCACCGGACCGTCGCAGCCGACCGCGATGTCGGGGAAGGCGACGAGCTGGTCGGCGTTGCGGAGGAACTCCACGAGGGTGATCGGGGCGATGTCCAGGTCCCCCTGGACGAGGCGCTCGCTGAGCTTCTCGGGGGAGTCCTTGGTCAGCTCCAGGTCCAGCAGAGTGCCGGTTCTGGCCAGCCCCCAGTAGAGGGGCAGGCAGTTCAGGAACTGAATGTGGCCGACGCGGGGCCGGCTGCGATAGAGGTCCACATCGCGAGACTAGCCCCCGGGTCGGCGTCAGCCTTCCAGCGGGTCTCAAACGTCCGGGTGACGTGATCTTTCCCTCTGGTCTCCACCACAGAGTGCGTGCTAGGCTCGCCGCAAGTTGCAGTTTGGTTTCCCTTGCAGTACGAGGCCTGCGGAGAATGTGACCCGCAGGCTTTTGTAGTTTTCAGACTTCTTAGCAGGTTCTGGAGCAGGGCGACCCTTTGGCCCATAGGAGGGCTCATGGCTACCGGAACCGTGAAGTGGTTCAACGCTGAAAAGGGCTTCGGCTTCATCGCCCAGGACGGCGGCGGCCCGGATGTCTTCGTCCACTACTCCGCGATCAACGCCTCTGGCTTCCGCTCCCTGGAGGAGAACCAGCAGGTGAACTTCGACGTCACGCAGGGTCCGAAGGGCCCGCAGGCGGAGAACGTCACCCCGGCCTAGTCGCCTGGGCCAATCCCATCGCGGGTTGGAAATGCAGTACCCAAGGAGCCCTGTCCCCTCTGCGCGAGCAGATCAGGCAGGGCTCCTGCCTTTTTGCCCCGCCCCGGCCGTCCGCCGGCCGGGGGGGGCAACGCAGTGGCCCCCGGCACCGTGGGAACGGTGCCGTGGGCCACTGGCGTACCGGCCGGCGACTGCCGGCCCTATTGCCTCAGGGGCGGGTCGCCGTCTTCGTGGGAGCCGGGTCCGGGGTCGGAGCCGGGGTCGTGGCCGGAGCCGTGACCTTGAGCTCCAGGACCAGGGTCACGTTCTCCTTGGTGGTCAGGCGCACGAAGTAGGTGCCCGGGGCCACGTCCGTGGTGAACAGCTCCGGCAGGACGATCTTGCCGTCGGCTCCCGTCCTGGCCAGCAGCTGCCCGAAGACCTTCTTGCCGGCCTCGTCCTTGAAGTACGGGCCCTTCGCGGTCGCCGGGTCCACCGGGACCCACTTGCCGTCCGCGTCCTTCACGACCAGGTCGGCGACGGTCTCCGTACCCGCGACGGCCTTGCCGGCGGCGGTCGCGAAGACCTCCACGTCGGTGAAGCTCTTGCCGGCGATCGTCTCCAGCGGCTTCGCGTCGCCCGCACGGGCCAGCTTGTCCGCGACCGTGACCGTGACCTTGCCGTCGAGGTTCTCGGTGAAGCCGCCCTGCGGGTCGTAGGCCGAGACGCGCAGCGTGAAGGTGCCGGCCTTGGCGCCCGCCTTCAGGCCGGGCGCGGCGGCGATGCCGTCGGCGCCCGCCTTGACCACCAGGGAGTCCGCCGTACCGAAGAGGGTGCCGCCGGTGGTGTCCTTCTCCACCGCGAAGATCACTTCCTGGTTGACGGCGGGCTTGCCGTCGCTCAGGAGCACCTTGACCCGCGGGACGTCGGTGAAGGCCGCACCGGCCTCGGCCGTCAGGCCCGGACCGCTGAGGACCGTCAGGCTCGCCAGGCGGGCGGCGGGCGGCTTCGGCTGCTCCGGCGTCGGAGTGGGCTTCGGCGTCGGAGTCGGTGTGGGGGTCGGCGTCGGCTTGGGCGTCGGCGTGGGGGTCGGCACGTGCGGGCTGGGCAGGGTGGTGCCCGGCGGCGGCGTCGAATAGTCCCCGGCGGGCGGGTTCGCCACCTCGGTGGCGCCGCCCGTCTGGTACTGGCGCATGTAGCCGAGCACGGTGTTCACGTACTCGCGGGAGTTGTTGTAGCTGAGGATCGCCGCGTCGAGCTTGGCCGCGACCGACAGGTCGCGGTCTCCCGCGCACAGGTAGAGACCCGCGCCCAGCGCCGCGTCGTAGATGTTGTTCGGGTCGCGCTTGGAGTCCCCGTTGCCGTCGGCACCCCAGGTGCGCCAGGTGGACGGGATGAACTGCATCGGGCCGACGGCCCGGTCGTACACGGCGTCCGCGTCCCACTCGCCCGCGTCCGTGTCCCGGATCTCGGCGAAGCCGTTGCCGTCGAGGCGGGGGCCGCGGATGGGCTTCTCGGTGTAGCCGTCGGCCTTGAGGCCGTAGCCCGAGGCATGGACGGACTCGACGCGGCCGATACCGGCGAGCAGCTGCCAGGGCAGCTTGCAGCCGGGGAGCGCCGCGGCCACGGACACCTCGGCACGGTGATAGGCGTCGAGGGCGGTCGCGGGTATCCCGCTGGCTCCCTCGGTTGCGCCGGCGCCGGTGGGTGGCGGGTCGGCGACGATGTCGGGCAGATCCAGCCGGGCGTCACCGCGGTCGGCGGCCTGCGGACTGTCCGGAGTGGGCTCGGACTCTCCCGCGTCGGCGGTCGACGGACTGGTCACGACCGCGGCGGTGGTCAGGCTGGCCGCGAGTGCGGCCGTGCACAGGACCTTGCGCGAGGTGTTGACGAGGTGGCGGTGAAGCGGCTTCACAGTGCGGCGATCCCCCCAAGGAGCCGTCAAAGGTATACGGCCGGTCTAGCCGTGAATATCCACTGTCTATCAGGTATTCGAACCCGACTCGCCGTCGCGCCGGCAGATGTGACGCACCATTCGTCTCGGCTTCACCCGGGTCTCATGGCCGAACGGACAGAACACCCGACTCCCCGCCCAACTCCCCGCCCGGATCACCCCGATGAGCACCAATTTACCCCCTGCTGCGGCACGCCTCGACGGTCGCGACCGAAGGGGCGCCGGATCCCGCCACGGCCGGATCCGGCGCCCCGTGGCTTGACCCCGCATCCCGCCCCCTCACCCCCCGTACAACCCCGCGATCTCCGGGGCGTAGCGCTCCGCCACCACGCCCCGGCGGAGTTTCAGGGACGGCGTCAGTGTGCCCGCCTCCGGGGTGAAGTCCTCCGGGAGGATGTGGAAGGCGCGGATGCGGGACGGGCGGGAGACCGCCCGGTTGGCCTCCGTGACCGCCGCGTCGATGAGGGCGTGGACCGCCGGGTGCGTGGCGGGGGTGGGGCCCAGGTCGAGGGCCTCGCGGGTCGCCCAGTCCGTGACCTCCTGCGCGTCCAGCGTGATCAGGGCGACCGGATACGGCCGGCGGTCTCCGATCAGGACCGCGCGGGAGACGTAGCGCGAGCGCTGGACGGCGAACTCCACCTCCGTCGGGGTGATGTTCTTCCCGGCGGAGGTGATGATGAGCTCCTTCTTCCGGCCGGTGATGCGCAGGAAGCCGTCGGCGTCCAGCTCCCCCAGGTCACCGGTGTGCAGCCAGCCCTCCGGGTCCAGCGCCCCGGCCGTCGCCGCGGTGTTGGCGTGGTAGCCCGGGAACACCATCGGCCCGCGCGCCAGCACCTCCCCGTCCTGCGCGATCCGCACCTCGCAGTCCGCGATCGGGCGGCCCACCGTCCCGTGGCGCACCGCCTCCGGGTGGTTGAGGGAGATGACGCCGCCCGACTCCGTCATCCCGTACCCCTCGTACACGCAGATCCCGCAGGCCCGCAGGAGGTCCAGGGTCGCCGGGGCGATCGGGGCGCCGCCGGTGAGCGCCCACCGGAGCCGGCCGCCGAAGGCGGCGCGGACCGGGGCGTACAGCGCCTTCTCGGCCGCCTCGTGCTCCGCCCGGAGTTCCTCCGGGAGGCGGCCGTCCGCCGCCAGCACCCCCACCCGCACCGCCGCCTCGAAGCGTTCGCGGCCGCCCTGCTGCGACTCCGCCAGCGAGAGCACCACCGAGTGCAGCTTCTCGAACAGCCGCGGCACCGATGGCAGATGGGTGGGGGCCACCTCCGCGAGCTCCGCCAGGACGTTCTCGATCCGGCCGCCGAAGTAGCACAGCTCCCCGCCCGCGATCAGGGTCGTGTACTGGATCAGCTGGGCCAGCATGTGCGCGAGCGGCAGGTACAGGTAGGTCGAGTCCCCCGGCCCGCCCTTGATCAGCGGGACGGTGGCGTCCTGGACGGCCCCCAGGTTCCCGTGGGTGAGGCGGCACCCCTTCGGCAGGCCCGTCGTGCCCGAGGTGTAGACGATCGACGCGTCCGCCCCGGGGGTCACGGCCGCCGCTCGGGCCAGCAGTTCGGACTCCGCCACCCCGCGAGGCGGTTCGGCCGGTTCGGCCGGTTCGGCCAGTTCGTCCATCAGCACCACCGCCCGCAGCGCGGGCAGTTTCGGCCGCAGGGCCTCGACGCGGGCCGCCTGCCGCCCGTCGTCGCAGACCACGACCACCGCCTCCGAGTCCGCGAGGACCCAGGCGACCTCCTCCTCCCCCGCCGTCGGATACACCGGTACGAGGACCGCGCCCGCCGCGAGCGCCCCGAAGTGCGTGTACGTCCACTGCGGCCGCGTCTCGGCCAGTACGGCGACCCGTTCCCCGGCCGCCACGCCCAGGCCGAGCAGCGCGCACCCGACGGCCCGCACCTGCGCGCCGAGTTCCCCGTACGTGCGGGAGAGCCACTCGCCGTCGGGTGACCGGAACCGCAGGGCGGGCTCCGGCCCGTACCGCTCCTCGGTCCACTGGGTGAACACCGCCAGTGTGCTCGGTCGACCGTCCATCGCATGCCCTCCCGGGGGTTGGTGACCTGGTTGGTGACCTGGGTCGTGACCTGGGCCGGTGACCTCCGCCCCCTCCGACGCTAGGCAGGCGGACCGCCGCCGCGGCATGACCGGAAGCGTCACCCCCACTGACCCCGGCGCTCATCCGTGCCTCCGCGTCCGTATCGCCCCGGGCCCCGGCGGGCTACCGTCGGAGCCATGGGGAGGCGGACGATCACCGTGCACCATGTACGGGCCCTGCTCTCGGGGGCCCGCGGCAGCGGCATCGACACCGTGCCGCTGCTCCAGGAGGCGCAGATCCCGCCGCTGCTGCTGGGCGACGACCGGGCGCGGATCACGCCCGCGCAGTTCGCCCGGCTCTTCCGGGCGCTGTACCGGACCACGCAGGACGAGTTCCTCGCGCTGAGTCCGGTTCCGAGCCGCCCCGGCACCTTCGCGATGATGTGCCACGCCTCGCTCGGCTGCCGCGACCTGGGCGCGGCCACGGAGCGGGCCGCCGCCTTCTACGGACTCTTCCCCAGCGAGCCGGAGCTGGCGCTCGAAGTCGTCGGCGACGAGGCCCGGTTCACCGTGCGCAACGAGTTCGCCCGGGACGAGGACCGGTTCCTCACCGAGTGCGTGCTCGCCATCTGGCACCGGCTGAGCAGCTGGCTCGTGGGGCGGCGCATCCCGCTCGCGTACGCCGCCTTCCGCTATCCCCCGCCGGCGCACCGGGAGGAGTACGAGACGCTCTTCGACTGTCCGGTTCGCTTCGGCGAGGACCGGACGGGTGCGGTCTTCGACGCGCACTGGCTGACCGCACCGCTCGTACGGGACGAGCCCGCGCTCGACGCGATGCTCCGCCGCGCCCCCTTCGACCTGTTGTCCCGTCCGGAGTACGGCACCACGGTCGCGGAGCAGGTACGCCGCACCCTGACGCAGCGGCTGCGCACGTCGCCGCGGCTGCCCGCGCTCGGCGAGGTGGCGGCGCGCCTCGCGGTGTCGCCGGCGACGCTGCGCCGCCGGCTCCAGCAGGAGGGGACGTCCTTCCAGCAGTTGAAGGACCACGTGCGGCGGGACGCGGCGATCGCGGGCCTGGCGGAGAGCGGGGAGCCGATCGCGGAACTCGCCGCGCGGCTGGGCTTCTCGGAGGACACGGCCTTCCACCGGGCCTTCCGCCGCTGGACGGGCACGACACCGGGGGCCTACCGGATCGCCTCGGGCGGCTGAGGCCGGGCCCGTCCGCGGCCGGGGCGGACCGCGGCCCGGGCGCGTGCGAGGGCGGGGCCCGTGCAAGGGCGGGGCCCGTGCAAGGGCGGGGCGCGTGCGAGGGCGGGTCAGGAAAGGTGAGCTGTGCGGTCAGCGACCTTCCTACCGGTCGGTCACTACCTTCACCTCACCTACCCCGCACGGAACGATCCCCCTGGGAGAGCCGCCCATGCGCTTCCGAAGCCACCGCACCCCTCTCGCCACCGTGACCGCCCTGGCCGCCGCCCTGACCGTCTCGGCCGCGGTCCCCACGGCGACCGCCTCCACCGCCGGCGCCGGCGCCCCGGGCGATGTCGTCAGCAGCGCCCCTTCCGCCTTCCACCCGCTGCCCGGCCAGCCCACCGGCACCAAGGCCTGGAAGATCCACTACCGGTCCACCACCGCCGACGGGGCCCCGAACATCGTCTCCGGCACGGTCATCGTTCCGCAGGACGGCCGCACCGGGCCGCGCCCGCTGGTCACGTACGCCGTCGGCACGGTCGGGATGGGTGACTCCTGCGCGCCGAGCAACAACCTCCCCCACGGCACCGCCATGGAGGCCAACCTCATTCAGCAGCTCACCCTGCGCGGCTGGGCCGTGGTCGTCACCGACTACGAGGGTCTCGGCACCCCGGGCGTCCACACCTACACCGTGGGCCCCTCCGCCGGGCACGCCGTCCTCGACGCCGCGCGCGCCGCCCAGCGGCTGCCCGAGGCGGGACTGTCCGCGAACGGCCCGGTGGGCATCATGGGCTACTCGCAGGGCGGCCAGGCCAGCAGCTGGGCCGCCGAACTGCAGGGTTCGTACGCCCCCGAGCTCCAGGTCAAGGGCACGGCGACCGGCGGGGTCCCCGGGGACCTGCTGAAGGTGGCCGAGTTCAACAACGGCTCCTACGGGTCCGGACTCATTTTCATGGCGGCCGCCGGGCAGGACGCGGCCTTCCCCGAGCTGAAACTGGACTCCTACCTCAACCCGCCGGGCAGGGCGCTGGTCGCCGGGATGAAGGAGAACTGCGTCGCGATCGACTCGATCGCCGGGTCCTTCAAGCGGATCTCCGACCTCACCACGCGCGACCCGCTCGCCCAGCCGGACTGGCGGGCCCGGCTGAACCGGAGCCGGCTCGGCGGCACCGCCCCGGCCGCGCCCGTGTACCAATACCACGCGCTCGCCGACGAGCTGATCCCGTACGGGGTGGGCCGCCGGCTGCGCTCCGACTGGTGCGCGCGGGGTGCGAACGTCGAGTTCGACACCGTGTGGGTCGGTGAGCACGTCAGCGGCGTGATCACGCACTCCCCGGCGGCCGGGAACTGGCTGGCGGACCGCTTCGCCGGGCGCCCGACCCACGCCAACTGCTGACCCGATGCGCCCCGTCGGGCACCTCCCGGCGGGGCAGGACCGGCTCCCGGACGACAGCCGCCCGCGGAGGAGGAACTCGTCGGCGTACTCCCGTACGCCGACCGGGCCGGGCGGTGCATGCGCTCGCCCGTGGCGGTCCGCGCGCGTCAGGGCTCGCGCGGACCGCGGTAGAGCTCCCGGATGCGGTCGGCGTAGTCGCGGGTGATCGCGCCGCGTCGGAGCTTCAGCGACGGGGTCAGGTGGCCGCGGGCCTCGGTGAAGTCGACCGGCAGGACGGCGAAGCGGCGGATCGACTCGGCCCGCGAGACCAGCCGGTTCGCCTCGTCCACCGCACGCTGGAGGTCGGCCCGCAGTTCCTCGTCCCGGACCAGCTCGCGGATCGGCACGTTCTGCTTCTTGTGCATCTGGCGCCAGTGGTGGAGACCGTCCGGTTCCAGGGTGATCAGTGCGGTGATGTACGGCCGGTTGTCGCCGACGACCATGCACTGGCCGACCAGCGGATGGGCCCGCAGCCAGTCCTCCAGCGGTGCGGGGGCCACGTTCTTGCCGCCGGAGGTGATGATCAGGTCCTTCTTGCGGCCGGTGATGGTGAGGTACCCGTCGGCGTCGAGCTCGCCGATGTCGCCGGTGGCCAGCCAGCTCCCGTACGGGGCGGCCTGCGCCGCGTTCCAGTAGCCGGCGAAGACGTGGCCGCCGCCCAGCAGCACCTCCCCGTCGTCCGCGATGCGTACGGCCGTGCCCGGCAGCGGCCAGCCGACGGTGCCGAGGCGGGGGCGCTGCGGCGGGGTCACGGTGCTCGCGCCGGTGGTCTCCGTCAGCCCGTAGCCCTCGAAGACCTCGACGCCCGCGCCGGTGTAGAAGGCGGCGAGCCGCCGGCCCAGCGGCGATCCGCCGCTCAGGACGTAGCGGACGCGGCCCCCGAGCGCGGCCCGGATCCGCCGGTAGACGAGCGGGTCGTACACGGACCGGGCGAGCCGCAGTCCGAGGCCGGGGGCCTTGCCCTCGGCGACCTCGCCGAAGCGCTGCGCGATGCGGGCGGCCCGGTCGAAGGAGGAGGCCCGGCCCATCTTCTCCGCGGTGGCGCGGGCGGTGTTGTAGACCTTCTCCAGTACGTACGGGATGGCCAGCAGGAAGGTGGGCCGGAAGCCGGCGAGGTCGGCGAGCAGGTCCTCGGTGCTGATGCTGGGCGCGTGCCCCAGCTTGACGCGGGCCCGCATGCAGCCGACGGCCACCATCCGCCCGAAGACATGGCTGAGCGGCAGGAACAGCAGGGTGGAGGCCGGGTCCTTGCTGACGGACCTGAAGACGGGGTGCAGCAGCTCCACCGCGTTGTCCACCTGGGCGTAGAAGTTGCCGTGGGTGATCACGCATCCCTTGGGCTGCCCGGTGGTGCCGGAGGTGTAGATGAGGGTCGCGACGGAGTCCGGCGTACGGGCGACCCGGCGGTTGTGCACCACCGCGTCCGGGATGCGTTCCCCGGCCTTGACCAGCCGGGCCACCGCACCGGTGTCGAGTTCCCACAGGTGCGTCAGCCAGGGCAGGTTGCCGCGCTGGGCGCTGATGAGCCGGGCCTGCGCGGTGTCCTCGACGGCGCAGGCCACGGCCCCGGAGTCCTGGATGATCCAGCGCGCCTGGAGGGCGGAGGAGGTCGGGTAGATCGGTACGGTGACCAGCCCGGCGGCCCATCCGGCGAAGTCGAGCAGGGTCCACTCGTAGGTGGTCCGGGCCATGATGGCGAGGCGGTCGCCCTCGCGGAGCCCTTCGGCGATCAGGCCCTTGGCCACGGCGAGCACCTGGGCCGCGAACTCCGCGGCCGAGACGTCGTGCCAGACGCCCTCGCGGTCCTTGCGGGCGAGCACCGCCTCCCCGGGGGCCTCCCAGGCGTTCTGGAACGGCAGGTCCCCGAGGGACCCCCGGTCCGGCGGGGCCACGAGCGCGGGCACCCGCACTTCCCGGACCACCCCGCCGATCACGGTCTTGACGGGTTCTACCGGTCCCACTGGTCCCACCGGTCCCACGGGACCGACCGGCTTCAGCTCGGCTTCCACGGCGTACTCTCCTCGGCTCGGCACGAGCGTTACCGCCGGTAATCTACGGAGGGGTAACCGGCCCGACCAGCCCCTGGACCCGTTCTTCACGGACGCTCCACGCCACCGCCCCACACCCCGGAGGCGAGGTCGGTCCGCACGCCGTCACGGAAGTCCCGGTCGCCCGCCGCCTCGGCGAGCCGGTCGGCCGGCCGACGACGGCCCACCCGACCGACCGGCGCCGGGCGTTGGCGGCCGACCCGCCGGCGCGCACCGAAGCCGCCGTGGAGTCGATCGCCCGTCAGGTCGGCCACGGCAGTGCGCCCGGCCCGTGCGCGGCCTTCACACCATGTGCACGGACCGCTCCGGGCAGCGCCGCGCGACGGCCGCCGCCGCCCGGACCCCCGAAGGGTGTCGGACCCGCCAGGTAGCGTGGGGCCGCACGACAACGTCGGCAGGCAGTGCGTCGGGGCACGGCAACCGCCGCCCGCGGAAGGCGTCCGGGACCACGCCGGATGCGGAGCGGCCGCGTGCCGCCCGGCTGTTGTCGCGTCCCACCCTCTGAGCAAGGAGCTCCACCAGCATGTCCATACCGCCGCAGCCGCCGTCCTCCCCCGGCCCGTACTCGCAGCCGGGAGGGTACGGATACCCGGGGCAGCCGGGGCAGCCGGGCCAGCCCGGGCCGTACGTCGGCGGCCCGCAGCCGGGTTGGTACGCACCGCAGCCGCAGAAGACCAACGCCCTGGCCATCGTGGCGTTCGTGATGTCGCTCGCCTGCGCGCTGCCCCTGGTCCCGCTGATCCTCGGCATCATCGCCCTCTCCCAGATCCGCACGCGCGGCGAGAAGGGCAAGGGGCTCGCCGTCGCGGCGATCGTCATCCACGGCGTGACCATCGCCTTCTACGGGATCTTCGTGGTCCTCGGCCTCACCGGAGCGCTGGACGACACCCCGCCGAAGCGCGACAGCAGCGGCGAGGTCACCGAACCGGTCTCCGGCGGCGTGAACGACGTCCGCGAGGGGGACTGCTTCAACACCACCGACGACCTGAAGGACTACCACGACAAGGACGGCGGCCAGGCCGCCCTCTCGGTGCGCATCGTGCCGTGCGACCAGCCGCACAAGGGTGAGACGTTCGCCGTCGTCAAGCTGGACGACGGCGCGTACCCGGGCACGGAGAAGATCGTCGCCATCGCCGAGGAGAAGTGCGGGGGACCGGCGTTCACCGCGTACGTGGGCGCCGAGGTGAATCCCCCCGGGAAGCTGGAGATCTACTACTACTACCCCCAGGCCACCACCTGGATCCGCGGCGACCGCGAAATCAGCTGCTTCGTGGGCGATCCCAACGGTCCCACCACCGGCTCGATCCGCGTCGCCGGTTCCTGAGCCACGGCCCGCGGCGGTCGTCAGGCCGCGGCGGCCCCGCCCTCGGCGGGCGGACAGTGGCGGCAGCGTCCCGGTTTCGGGGCGCGGAAGGCGCGATCGCAGCCGCCGCAGTTCTGGAGCGGGTCGGGTGGCCTCATGTCCCGGGCCTCCGGGCCCGGCGGGGCCGGGGGCAGGTGCGGCGGGATCAGCTCGGCCAGCCGGTACGCGAGTACGGACGCGGGGCGCCGCATCTGCTCGGGGAGGCCTGCGCACAGGGCCCGCGCGACCATCTCCGGGGCGATCCCGCGCTCCAGCCAGGCCGATACGCCCGGCGCGAGCCACCGTACGTCGCGCTCGCCCAGCAGCAGCCGCGGGTCGCGCCGCCGCAGGCCGGCGAGCAGGTCGACCGCACCGGGGTGCAGGCGCTGATCCTCCGGCGGAGCAGGGATTTCCGGCGCGGGGGCGGGCACGGCTTCCTGCGCGGGAGCGGCAGCGGGCGCGGGCACGGGTGCGGGCGCGGGCGCGGAGACCTCCTGGGGCTGCGGCCCCGGCTCCGGCACCACCACCGGCTCCGGTACGGGTGCCCGGTCCGGCGGCCCGGGCGGCTCCGGCGGCCCGCCCGGGGTGGCTCCCGGCATGTTGTACGAGTACGTCCGGGTCACGACCCGGCCGGTCGCCGGCCGCTCGCGCCGCCGCTCCAGGAAGCCGTGCTTCTCCAACTCCCGCAGGGCGGTGGCGATCCGGATCTCGCCCTCCGGGAACCGCGCGGCGAGCGCCTTGACGCTCACCGGCGCCCCTTCGGGCAGCGACTGGATGTGCACCGCGACGCCGATCGCCGTCGCCGACAACCGGCCGTGCTGGGCGAGGTGGTTGGCGACCACGGTGTAGTGACGGGCGAGCCGCACGTTGACGTGGATGACACCGGTTCGGGGGGTCCCGCAGGGAACTCGGGGCGAGGCGCAGACGGGCGCGGTAGGGTGCTCAAAAGCCATGGGGAAGGGATTGCTTCCTACTTGGTAGCCATGGGGAAGGTTGAAGCTTCCTGATTGGTCAGGCCCTCGGCCGGGATTCGCAGTCCCGTCGGGGGCCGTCTCATGTCTGAGGTTGCCGGGGCGAGCATATGCCAAGCAACCCATAGGAAATCCAGCCCAGTTGGCACGATTCACCCGACCGAGCGACGCGTGCCGGTTGGGTGGGGTGGGTTGGTATTTTCCCCCGGTTCTTTGGTCTTTATACGTCCGAGCACCCCGGCGCGCGGCTCCCCACGGCCCGGTCCCACCGGCGCGGGCGGGGTCGGGCGCGGGTGCGGACGCGGGCCGGATCCGCACCCGTTCTTGTCGGTTCCGCGCCCCTTGGAACCGTACGGTCCCCTTCCCACGTCTCCCATGAACATGATCAGTTGAATCCGGTCATGTCCGGTTATCAACCACCCAGGGGACACATGTCGTTCGACACGGAATGGGCGCAGCACAAAGCCGCCGTACTCGCGCAGCAGCCGTCGCCCGCCATGCGCCTCAACCACGCCCCCACCGACGGCGGCGTGCCGGGGAGTCCGGCCGGGAGTCTGGTGGCCGGGGCCGCCTCCATCAACGGCAACGCCAACCTGCTGATCGAGATCGCCGCGCTCCTCCACGAGGGCCGGCCCGACGGTGAGGCGAGCACCATGGCCCGCGCCCCGCGGGCGCACGCCGACGTCTCGGCGGAGGTCCTGCGCTTCGCCCGGTTCGCCGACGACCAGTTCAAGGACACGGTCAACCTGCTCGCCGCCCTGGCCACGCGCCTGAAGACGGCCGGCACCGACTTCGCTCAGGTGGACGACGACACCGCCCGCTCCTTCCTCTCCGACCTCCTCGCATCGGGGCGGTACGTACAGCCGGAGGCCAAGTGAGCGGGATCGCCCACCGCAAGGAAGTCCAGTTCCTGGAGGAGTGCAATCCGGCGCTGGTGGAGCGCAACGCCGCCGAGTTCAAGCGCCTGCGCGATCTGCTCGTACAGGCCGAGACGCCCGCCCGCCGCGCCGAGACCGGCACCGAATGGCACAGCGAGAACAGCCACACGTACACCTCGCGCCTCTCCGAGGCCCGGCAGCTCGTGCAGCACATCGCCGAGGGGTACGACAAGGCAGCGAGTGCCCTGAACGCGTACGCGGCGGCGCTGACGACCGCCAAGTCCCACTACGCGAACGGCAAGGGCGCCGAACGCAGGCTCGCCGCGCTGATCGCCACGAAGGGCACCGCGATCACCCGCACCGCGCAGGAGGCGGAGCCGATGTGCCAGTGGGAGGACATGCGGGCGACGACCGGTTTCCTCGACGGTCTCGCCGAGCTCACGATGGACGTGGACGACATCCGCGAGGAGGCCGACCGCCTCCACGACGACGCCGGCGGCAACTTCCACCTGGCCAAGGCCGCCGAGCAGGAGGCGCGCAGCTCTTGCGTCCACGCGCTGAAGCAGGCGTACGAGCTGCTGCCCGAGTTCAGGCTGAAGGGCGGCGCGGGCGGGGTCGACATCTACGCGGCCATGGCCGACATCCGCCGCGAGGCGGCGGAGGCCCGCACCGACCCGCTGACCCATCTGCCGGGAAGCGGGCCGAAGAAGGACATGGCAGGCCCGGTCGGGCCGGACACCCCGGTCTCCCCGCAGCTCCGCGACATCCAAATGCGGGTCGCCGGGCTGCCGGACGCCGCCGACAACTACTGGGTTCCCCTCGTCACGGACGGCATGCACGCGGACTGGATCTCTCAGAACAAGGAGATCCTGCGGGCGGCGGCCAGGAACGCGGGACTGCCGGAAGAGCTGGTCGCGGGCGTGGCCTGGCAGGAGATCGGCGGCTACCAGCCCGGACTGCTGGACGACGTGACCGGCACGATCCGTGAACAGGCCGCCGCTCCGTGGGGCCTGAGCCCGGTCACCCCCGAGAACCTTCCGTGGCGGCTCGGCGGAGGGCTGGACGAGACCTCGTACGGACCGATCGCCATCCAGCTGCGGCGCGGCGCCGAAGTGCTCGGCTACGACCCGGCGAACCTCACCGACCACCAGCGGACCCTGGTGGAGGAGGCCCTGCAGGACCCCAAGCAGAATGCCTTCATAGCCGCCGGCTACCTGGCGCAGATCAAGGCGGAGAGCGGTCTCGCCGACGTGCCCGCCGATCGGATGACGGAGGCCCAGATGCGGGAGATCGCCGCCCGCTACAACGGGGGACCCTACTGGGACCTCCCCAAGGCCCAGGGCTACGGTGACCGGTTCGTCGGGAACCTCGGTCAAGCGAAGGACGCAATGCGATGACGTACCCCCGCGAGAGCATCGACCTGCCCGAGGACCAGGGGTGCCTGCGGTGGGTCCTGGGCGTCCCGCTCGGGATCATCCACCTGCTGAACGCCGTCGCGGTGACCGGGGCCCTCTTCGCCGGGCCGCAGGCCGAGTGGGACCACCAGGGCTACGAGGGCGTGGCCGCGATGTGCTTCGTCTCCGTGTCCCTGAGCGCGCTGGGCCTGCTCATCACCGTCATCCCGAGCGTGCGCCGGACCATGGGCCTGTGGTGGTTCGCCCCGCCCCTGATCCTCGGGCTGACCGCGTACATCCGCGGCGCGACGCTCGGCTGATCAGGCGCCGGCGCGAGGACATCGGCCTGCCCGGGGGCTGACGGCGCGGGCCGCGCGAACGCCGCAGCCCCCGCCCGGACGGGGGCGGGGGCTGCGGCGAGCCGTTCCGTACGGGGCGCTGCGGGTCAGGCCGCGACGACGACCGACTCGGCGGCCGGGGCCGGCTCGTCCAGCGGGGAGCCCGAGGCGGAGGCGTAGGCCTCCTTGTCCAGGATCCCCTCGCGGGCCGAGACGATGACCGGGACCAGGGCCTGGCCGGCCACGTTGGTGGCGGTGCGCATCATGTCCAGGATCGGGTCGATCGCCAGCAGCAGACCGACGCCCGCGAGCGGCAGGCCCAGCGTGGAGAGGGTCAGCGTCAGCATGACGGTGGCGCCCGTCAGACCGGCCGTGGCGGCCGAACCGATGACCGAGACGAACACGATGAGCAGGTACTCCTTGATGCCCAGCTGCACGTCGAAGATCTGCGCGATGAAGATCGCGGCGAGCGCCGGGTAGATCGCGGCGCAGCCGTCCATCTTGGTGGTGGCGCCGAACGGGACGGCGAAGGAGGCGTACTCCTTCGGGACGCCGAGGCGCTCGGTGACCTTCTGGGTGACCGGCATGGTGCCGACCGAGGAGCGGGAGACGAAGGCCAGCTGGATGGCGGGCCAGGCGCCCTTGAAGAACTGGATCGGGCTGACCTTGGCGACCGTCGCGAGCAGCAGCGGGTAGACGCCGAACATCACCAGGGCGCAGCCGATGTAGACGTCGGCGGTGAAGGTGGCGTACTTGCCGATCAGGTCCCAGCCGTAGGTGGCGATCGCGGTGCCGATGAGGCCGATGGTGCCGATCGGGGCGAGGCGGATGACCCACCACAGGGCCTTCTGGAGCAGTTCCAGGGCGGACTCGGCGAGGTCCAGGACGGGCTTGGCCTTGGCACCGAGCTGGAGGGCGGCGATACCGGCGACGACGGCCAGGAAGACGATCTGAAGGACCTTCAGCTCGGTGAAGGGCGTCACGATGTCCGTCGGGACGATCCCGGTCAGGAAGTCGATCCAGGAGCCGGTCCGCTTGGGGTCCTTGCCGTCGGCGGCCGTGAGGCCGGTGCCCGCACCGGGGTCGGTCAGCAGGCCGATGCCGATGCCGATGCCGACCGCGATCAGCGACGTGATCATGAACCAGAGGAGCGTGCGGGTGGCGAGCCGTGCGGCGTTGTTCACCTTCCGCAGGTTGGTGATCGACACCAGGATCGCGAAGAAGACGAGCGGGGCGATGGCCAGCTTCAGCAGCTGGATGAAGATGTCGCCGACCTCCTCCAGGGTGGTGCCGAGCCAGCTGATGTCCTGGCTGCGGGCTATCCAGCCGAAGAGGACACCGAGGGCCAGACCGGCGACGATCTGGGCCCAGAAGGGGAACTTGAACGAGGCCTTGGCGGGGGCCTGGGGGGTCGCGGACACGGACACTCTCCGGAGGTGGCGCACGAAGACAGGGGGGAAGTACTGCGGTGGTGAAGCGGTGCGGCAGCAGCCGGAAGGGCCGGCCGGGACGGCTGCTGTATCGATTCAGCTCAACAGCAACAGGCCGCGGACGCGCGGCGGCAGAGGTCGACGTGCAGGCGCGTCACGAGCGGAACGCTCGCGATCAGGGGGTGCGCAACTGTGGTCAACATGTTCAACACGCTAACACTTCCCCTTTGAGAATCTCAAAGGGGCCCTTTGAGACAACGGCGCACGGGGCCCCCTTGCGCAGCCCGGAAAAACGCCACCGCCCCAGCGTTACGGGCGGTATACCCGGTGCTGGGGCGGTTCGGTGTGTGATGAAGCCAACTGGGGCGTTACGAGGCCACTCGCGCCGCGTCGTCGGCCTGGTCCTCCTGGGTGCGGTTCGCGGCGAGCCGCTCCTTCGCACCCGCGACGCGCCCGGAGATCTGCGTGGACATCTCGTCGCGCTGCTTGCGCAGGAGGACGAAGGAGAGCGGGGCGGAGATCACCAGGGCGAGCAGGACGACCCAGGCGACATTGGCCTCCCCGAGCCCTGCGGGCACCCAGCCGATCCGGACGAGGCCCGCGACGGCGACGAGGCATCCGACGAAGATGCCCAGGCGCATCGCGGTGTAGCGGATCGTTGCGCTCGGCTTGAGGGACACGGTGACCCCTTCTCTCTCGTCGTGGTCTGCGGCGGCTGGTGCCCGTCCAGTGAAGCACGCCGGGACCCGGCCACCGCCCTCCGGGGTGCGGCGGCGGGCCCGTCCCCACGTCAGTACAGCGGCAGCAGCATGGTGATGTCGTCGCGGTCGTCGCCCGGGGCCACCCGGACGGCGCCGGGGACGCGGCCGACCTCCTTGTAGCCGCAGGAGGCGTAGAAGTGCTCCAGGCCGAGACCTCCGCGGCAGGTGAGGCGGATGGCGTCGATGTTCCCGACGGAGCGGGCGGCGGCCTCCGTCGCGGCCATCAGTTCGCGCCCGTACCCCTTGCCCTGATGACGCGGATGGACCATCACCGTGTAGGCCCACAGCCAGTGGAGCTGGAGCCGGTGCGTGTTGTGGGCGAGGAAGGCGGTCGCGGCGACCGCCCCGTCCTCGTCGTGCCCGACGAGCAGTCGGCAGCCCCCG
The DNA here is from genome assembly GCF_014650695.1 of Streptomyces avidinii. GTDB lineage: Bacteria > Actinomycetota > Actinomycetes > Streptomycetales > Streptomycetaceae > Streptomyces > Streptomyces avidinii. Next base: position 417,383 of record NZ_BMVL01000007.1, read on the forward strand.
TCGGCGACGGCGGCGAGGTGCTTGTCGAGCGAGGGGCGGATGTCGTCGGGGGTGACCGGGGGCACGAAACCCACGGCGCCGCCCGCGTGGGAGACGTCGGCCCACAGCGCCAGGATTCCATCACTCAGGGAGGGGTCGACGACCGGGTCCAGGGTGAAAGTAAGGGTCATTTTGCAAGTTTACCCATTACTCCGTCGGCCCGGTCCGGAAAAAGTCGAACCCCGGCCCATGGGCCGGGGTCGACTCGCCGGGAGACGGCCGGACGGTGCGTCAGACGCGCATCGCCTGCGGGGTCTCGCGCAGGTCCGCGTCCGGACCCGGGTACTCGCGGATGATCTCGTAGCGCGTGTTGCGCTCGACCGGGCGGAAGCCCGCTTCCCGGATCAGCTCCAGCAGGTCGTCCCGGCCCAGTTTGTTCGGGGTGCCGTAGTTGTCCGCGTCGTGCGTGATCTTGTACTCGACGACCGAGCCGTCCATGTCGTCCGCACCGTGCTGCAGCGCGAGCTGGGCGGTCTGGACGCCGTGCATCACCCAGAAGACCTTGACGTGCGGCACGTTGTCGAAGAGCAGTCGCGAGACGGCGAAGGTCTTCAGCGCCTCGGCGCCCGTCGCCATCGTCGTACGCGCCTGGAGCTTGTTGCGCACCTTGCCGTCCTGCATGTCCACGAAGTCGTGCTGGTAGCGCAGCGGGATGAAGACCTGGAAACCGCCGGTCTCGTCCTGGAGCTCGCGCAGCCGCAGCACGTGGTCCACGCGGTGGCGCGGCTCCTCGATGTGCCCGTAGAGCATGGTCGAGGGGGTCTTGAGACCCTTCTCGTGCGCGAGCCGGTGGATGCGCGACCAGTCCTCCCAGTGGGTGCGGTGGTCGACGATGTGCTGGCGGACCTCCCAGTCGAAGATCTCCGCGCCGCCGCCGGTGAGCGACTCCAGGCCGGCCTCGATCAGCTCGTCGAGGATGTCGGAGGCCGACATCCCCGAGATCGTCTCGAAGTGGTGGATCTCGGTCGCCGTGAACGCCTTCAGCGAGACGTTCGGCAGCGCCTTCTTGAGCTCGGAGAGCGAGCGCGGGTAGTAGCGCCACGGCAGGTTCGGGTGCAGGCCGTTGACGATGTGCAGCTCGGTGAGGTTGTCGTTCTCCATGGCCTTGGCCAGGCGCACGGCCTCCTCGATGCGCATCGTGTACGCGTCCTTCTCGCCCGGCTTGCGCTGGAACGAGCAGTACGCGCACGAGGCGGTGCACACGTTGGTCATGTTGAGGTGCCGGTTGACGTTGAAGTGGACGACGTCACCGTTCTTGCGCGTGCGCACCTCGTGGGCGAGGCCGCCGAGCCAGGCCAGGTCGTCCGACTCGTAGAGGGCGATACCGTCCTCACGGGTCAGCCGCTCGCCGGAGCGGACCTTCTCCTCCAGCTCACGCTTGAGCCCAGCGTCCATGTACCGGTCGCCTCCCTCTAGATGCCTCTGCCTGTCCTGCGAACCCTGCCCAACCGTACTCTCAGGCTTCCTCGGGCAGCTCCCCGACCCGGTTCTCCCACTTCGTGGAGAGCACGATGGTGGTGCGGGTGCGCGAGACGCCCTTGGTGCCGGAGAGCCTGCGGATGATCTTCTCCAGGCCGTCCACGTCGTTGGCGCGCACCTTGAGCATGAAGGAGTCGTCGCCCGCGATGAACCAGCAGTCCTCGATCTCGTTGAGGTCGCGCAGCCGCCGGGCCACGTCCTCGTGGTCGGCGGCGTCGGACATCGAGAGCCCGATCAGCGCCGTGACGCCGAGGCCGAGGGAACGCGAGTCCACCGTCGCGCGGTAGCCGGTGATGACGCCGGCCGTCTCGAGACGGTTGATGCGGTCGGTGACGCTGGGGCCGGAGAGGCCCACGAGACGGCCCAACTCCGCGTACGAGGCACGACCGTTTTCCCGGAGTGCCTGGATGAGCTGCCTGTCCACCGTGTCCATTACGTGGAGCCTTCCATTATTCGGCGATCCTGCAAGTCTAGGTATAGAATCTAAGGCACACAGGGTCAACACCCTGTGAAATCTTTCAGCAGATCAATGACGATCTTCAGGAGTGGTTCACCGTGTTCACGATCGAGATGGCCTACGCCCACATGCGGGGGCTCCAGGAGCTGGCCAACCGATCCCGTGCCCACCAGCCCGCCGCGGCCCACCGCGTCGACAGGGCCCGCAAGCCGCTGGGCCGCAAGAAGAAGGCCTAGTCACCGCCACCTGCCCCCCGGGCAGGACGGGAGCCTCCCAGCTCCCCCTCCCAGCGGCGGTACAGCCGGTGCGGCACATCTGCCGCGTCCAGCACCCGCCCCGCGACGAAGTCCACCAGATCCTGGATGTGCGTCGCACCCGTATAGAACGCCGGAGAGGCGGGCAGCACGACCGCGCCCGCCTCGTCCAGCGCCACCAGATGCCGCAGCGTCTGCCCGTTCAGCGGGGTCTCCCGCACCGCGACCACCAGCCGGCGCCGCTCCTTCAGCGTCACGCTCGCCACGCGCTGGAGCAGGTCCTTCGACAGCCCCAGCGCCACGCCCGCCACACAGGCCGTGGACGCGGGGACGATGAGCATCCCCTTGACCGGGTACGAGCCCGAACTCGGGCCCGCCGCCAGGTCCCCCGCCCCCCAGTACCGGACGTCGTCCAGCTCCGGCCGCGCGAAGGTCTCGGGCTTCCCGTCGGCTCCCCGTCCCAGCCACTCCCCCAGGTCCTCGCGCCAGTGCGCGTCCCGGAAGGCGATCCCGGTCTCGTCCAGCAGGGTGAGGCGCGAGGCGCGGCTCACCACCAGGTCGACACTCTCCCCCGCGGCCAGCAGCCCGCGGAGCACCGCCGCCGCGTACGGCGTCCCGGACGCCCCGGAAACCCCGACCACCCACGGGGTGCGCTTGCGCTCAGTCATACCTCCGAGACTATCCGGCCACCACCGATGGGCACTCAGTAAGGTGTCCGCACGTTCCCGTGACGGGACACGGTGAGGGGACGAGGATGAGTACGACGGTGGAAGAGGGCTGGACGCAGCTCGACCGGGCCAGGGCGGCGGGGAAGCTGATGGCCGGCTGGGTGGCCCTGCTGTGGCTGATCGAGCTGCTGGACCTGGCCACCGGCCATGCGCTGGACGGGTACGGGATCATCGCCCGCGAGCCGGACGGGCTGACCGGAATACCCCTCGCGCCCTTCCTCCATTTCGGCTTCGACCACGTGGCGGCCAACACCGTCCCGCTGCTGGCCCTCGGCTTCGTCGCGGCCCTCAGCGGCATCCGCCGCTTCCTCCTCGTGTGCGCCGCCGTCATCGTGGTGGACGGGTTCGGCGTCTGGCTGGTCTCCCCGTCGAACAGCATCACGGCGGGCGCCTCGGGCCTGGTCTTCGGCCTCTTCGGCTACCTGCTGGTGCGCGGCTTCGTGGAACGGCGGCCGCTGGGCGTGGTCGTGGGCGTGGTCGTCGCCGCCCTCTGGGGCAGTTCCGTATTCCTCGGCATCCTGCCGAACGACTCGGGAGTCAGCTGGCAGGGCCACCTCTTCGGCCTCCTGGCGGGAGCGGCCATGGCCTTCGCCCTTCCCGCGCGGGGACGCGAGACGGCCCGTGCACTCGACGGTGGGCCGCACCGAAGTTAGAGGGTGAGACCCCGCACGGCCAGATCGGCCAGGGCGCACGCGAACAGGGCGATTCCGATGAAGCCGTTGACCGTGAAGAAGGCCCGGTTCAGGCGGGACAGGTCGTGGGGCTTGACGATCGTGTGCTCGTAGAGGAAGGCGGCGACGACGACCGCCAGGCCGGCCCAGAACAGCACGCCCGCGTCCGTGGCCAGCGCGTACCAGGCCAGCAGGGCCGTGGTCACCACGTGCGCGCCGCGCGCGCCCCAGAGGGCGGCCGGGACGCCGAAGCGGGCCGGGACGGACTTGACGCCCTCCGCGCGGTCGGCGGCCACGTCCTGGCAGGCGAAGATCAGGTCGAAGCCGCCGATCCACACGCCCACCGCGAGGCCCAGGATCACCGCGTCCCACGACCACTCGCCGGTGACCGCGAGCCAGGCCCCGACCGGGCCCATCGCCTGGGCCAGGCCCAGGATGGCGTGCGGGAAGTTCGTGAACCGCTTGCCGTACGGGTACACCACCATCGGGATCACGGCGACCGGCGCGAGCGCCAGGCAGAGCGGGTTCAGCAGCGCCGCAGAGCCGAGGAAGACGAGGAGCGCGATCCCGGCGCCGGTCCAGGCCGCGCGGACCGACACCGCGCCGGTGACGAGCTCACGGCCGGCCGTGCGCGGGTTCCTGGCGTCGATCTCGCGGTCGATGATCCGGTTCGCGGCCATGGCGAAGGTCCGCAGCCCCACCATGCAGATGGTGACGAGCAGCAGGACGCCCCAGTGGATGCGCCCGTCGAGCCGGAACATCGCGGTGAACGCCGCGATGTAGGCGAAGGGCAACGCGAAGACCGAGTGCTCGATCAGTACGAGCCTCAGGAAGGCCTTGACCTTGCCGCTCGCCTCCGGCGCGGGGCCGGGGCCGAGGACGTCCTCTGCGGTGGTCATCATGCGAGGCTCCTGCGGAACGCCGCGACCTCGTCGCGCAGCTCGGCGACCGGGAGCGTGCCGAGCTCCAGGTCGAGCGGTCCGCCCTCCTCCGCCGCCGGCGGCACCACCCGTGCGGCCAGGGCGCTGCGGCCCTCGCCGGCGGAGGTGACGGTGAGGACGAGGACGCCGTCGGCGAGCTCCAGCTCGCAGTCGCCGGTACCGGACAGCCCGATCAGCAGCTCGTCCGCGAAGACCGCGGCGTCGCCGTCGGCCAGCTCGGGCAGATCGAAGGAGCGGCCCTCGCCGTCCGTGCGGTCGGCCATCACCTGCCAGACGCCGGACTCGCCGGCGAACTCCTCGGGGGTGACCCCGGCCTGCTCGGCCGCGAGGCGCAGCCCCGGGTCGTTCACGTCGAGCTCGGGACGCACCAGTGCGACGCACGGCGTGCCGTCGCCGAGGAACAGGGCGGGGCCGCCCACCACGATCGGGCTCACAGTCCGTACTCCTTCCAGCGGCGGTCCACCAGGGCCGCGGTGGCCGGGTCGGACTCGACCATGTCGGGCCAGCCGCCGTCGCGGGTGTAGCCCTCCTCGGGCAGCTTCTTCGTCGCGTCGATGCCCGCCTTGCCGCCCCAGAACTGCTGGTACGAGGCGTGGTCGAGGTGGTCCACCGGCCCCTCGACGACGGTGAGGTCGCGGGAGTAGTCGGTGTTGCCCAGCGCCCGCCAGGAGACCTCGTGCAGGTCGTGGACGTCGCAGTCCTTGTCGACCACGATGATCAGCTTGGTCAGCGACATCATGTGCGCGCCCCAGATGGCGTGCATGACCTTCTGGGCGTGCTTGGGGTACTTCTTGTCGATCGAGACGATCGCGCAGTTGTGGAAGCCGCCCGACTCCGGGAGGTGGTAGTCCACGATGTCCGGCACGATGATCTTGAGCAGGGGCAGGAAGAAACGCTCCGTCGCGCGGCCGAGCGGGCCGTCCTCGGTCGGCGGCCGGCCGACCACGATGGACTGGATGAGCGGACGCCTGCGCATCGTCACGCAGTCGATCTTCAGGGCCGGGAAGGGCTCCTGCGGGGTGTAGAAGCCGGTGTGGTCGCCGAACGGGCCCTCGGGGAGCATCTCGCCGGGCTCCAGCCAGCCCTCGATCACGACCTCCGCATTGGCCGGGACCTGGAGCGGGACCGTCTTGCAATCGACCATCTCGATCCGCTTGCCCGCGACGAACCCGGCGAACAGGTACTCGTCGATGTCACCCGGCAGCGGCGCGGTGGACGCGTACGTCACCGCGGGCGGGCAGCCGAACGCGATCGCGACCGGCAGCCGCTCGCCCTTCGCCGCGGCGACGGCGTAGTGGTTGCGGCTGTCCTTGTGGATCTGCCAGTGCATGCCGATGGTGCGCTTGTCGTGGCGCTGGAGCCGGTACAGGCCGAGGTTGCGCACGCCCGTCTCGGGGTGCTTGGTGTGGGTCAGGCCGAGGTTGAAGAAGGACCCGCCGTCCTTGGGCCAGGTGAAGAGGGCCGGCAGCAGGTCCAGGTCCACGTCGTCGCCGGTGAGGACGACCTCCTGGACGGGGGCCTCGCCCTTGATCTTCTTCGGCGGCACGTGGACCATCGAGCCGAGTTTGCCGAAGGCCTCGCGGACCCCGATGAAGCCCTGCGGGAGCTCCGGCTTCAGCAGGCCGCCGATCTTCTCGCTGATCTCGCCGTACGACTTGAGGCCGAGGGCCTTCAGGAGGCGGCGGTCGGTACCGAAGACGTTCATGGCCAGCGGCATCGCCGAGCCCTTGACGTTCTCGAAGAGGAGGGCCGGGCCCCCCGCCTTGTTCACTCTGTCGACGATCTCCCCGACCTCCAGGTACGGGTCGACTTCGGCCTTGATGCGCTTGAGGTCGCCCTCCCGCTCCAGAGCCCGGAGCAGCGAGCGGAGATCGTCGTAAGCCATAGGGGTCAGTATCCGTCACCAACTACCCTGGGGGCGTCACCGGGGCCCGACGCGGGCCCCCCGTCACTGACTGGGAGTCGGTCCCACACCGTGCTGCGCTATCTGCCGTTCCTGCTGATCCTCGCGCTGACCATCTACGCCTTCATCGATTGCCTGAACACCCCGGAGGAGGACGTCAAGCACCTCCCCAAGGTGGTCTGGGTGATCATCATCCTGCTCTTCTCCATCGTGGGGCCGGTGGCGTGGCTGTTCGCGGGGCGGCAGCGGGTGCGATCGGGCGGTGGCCGGGCGCGCCGGACGCAGTGGGTGGCGCCCGACGACAACCCGGAATTCCTGAAGTCGCTGCGCGACGAGCAGGAGAAGAAGGACAGGGACGACAAGGACTGAGCCCGGCGGGCCCGGCCCGTTCGGCTCAGGACGCAGCCACCACCCGCGGCTTGCCGCGCTCCGCGCGTACGCGCGCCCCTACCGGGCCCACGGCAGCACGCGGGTGCCCTCCTCCCCGGGGACCGACACCACGCCGTCGGCGCGCATCACGACGTGGGCCTCGAAGGTCTCGCGGGCGTGGATCCGGCGCAGCACGTCCGGCGGCAGGACCAGGGTCCGGCCGGCGGCGACCTGCTCGGTGCGGCCCTCGCAGGTGACCTCCAGGGAGCCGGCGGTCAGGGTCCACACCTGCTCGCGGCTGACGGAGTGCTCGGGGCCGGCGCTGCCCGCGGGCATGACGACGTGCCAGCTGCTGAGCTCGACGCTGCCGCGGCTGGGGGCGGCGAGGCCGGTCATGGTGGCGTTGGGGGTGGTGATGACGTTCTCGGGCGAAACGCTGATCACGTGCAAGGCGGTTCCTCGTCATTCTCTTCGCAAGTGAGTAAAGCTTCTTTACTTGATGGGAGTAAAGCAGCTTGACTCTGCCGTGTCACCATATTTGCGTGACGAGAGACGAGAACGAGGGCGTCGAGCTGCTGTTCCTGCTCGGCCTGGGCTTCCAACTGCTGCTGGGCGAGTTCACCCGGCGCGTCGCCGAGGCCGGATACCCGGACCTGCGCCCGGTGCACGGCATGGCCTTCCAGGCCCTCGGGCGCTCCGGCGCCACCGCCACCGAGCTCGCCGAGCGGCTCGGGGTGACCAAGCAGGCCGCCGGGCAGCTCGTCGACGACCTGGAGAAGCGCGGATACGTCCGCCGCGAGCCGCACCCCGAGGGCGGCCGCCGCAAACTGGTGGTCCTCACCCCGGCGGCCCGGGACCACCTCGCCGTCGCGGGCCGGATCCTGCACGAGCTGGAGGCCGGACTCGGCCGCGAGACCGACCTGCCCGCCCTGCGCCGGGGCCTCGGACAGGTCGTGCGCACCTTCCACGGAGAGGGACCGCTGCCGCCGCTGCGCCCGGTCTGGTGAGGAAGCCGTCCTGGGCCGTCTCTTTCGGATCTTGTCGGCCGAGCCCGCGGCGTCCGGTGCCGGGCCCGGCAAGATCCGAAAGAGACGGCCTAGGCCCGGGCGAGGGAGGCGTAGGCCTCGCGCAGCGCGGCCCAGCGGGTGTCCGTCCAGGCGGCCCAGTCCGCGGGCCGCCCGGCCAGCGCGGAGTCCAGCAGCTCGAAGTGCTCGTGCCAGCCCGCCAGGCAGTCGAGGCGTGTGGCCTCCGGGCCGCCCCGCTCGTTCACGAACCGGATCACCGTCGAATCGGTACCGACCGGCTCCAGGTGGAAGCGGATCCGCCCGTGCTCGGTGACCGTGTACTCGGCGACCCGTTCCACGTCCCAGGCGGTGACGTGCCCGCTGACCACGGTCCCCGTGTTCAGCCAGCGCAGGGTGACCGCCCCGCCGAGCCTGCGCTCCAGGACGTCCGCCGCCGCCAGCCAGCCGCGCAGGCCGTCAGGTGTGGTCAGGGCCGTCCACAGGGCCTCGTAGGCGTGCGGCAGGTGCAGCTCGAAGCGGAGCAGCCAGTGGTTCTCGTCCAGGTGCTCGCTGGTGGCATGACTCACGAGGGACATGCCACCAGCGTCCCACTCCCGCCGGTCAGACGCCCGCGTACGAGTGCTTGCCGCTGAGCAGGATGTTCACGCCGTAGTAGTTCCAGATCCAGCAGGCGAAGGCGAAGAGCGCCAGGTACGCGGCCTTGCGGCCCTTCCAGCCGGCGGTGGCACGGGCGTGCAGGTAGCAGGCGTACGCCACCCAGGTCACGAAGGACCAGACCTCCTTGGGGTCCCAGCCCCAGTAACGGCCCCAGGCGTCGCCCGCCCAGATCGCGCCCGCGATGATCGTGAAGGTCCACAGCGGGAAGACGGCCGCGTTGATGCGGTAGGAGAACTTGTCGAGGGAGGCCGCCGAGGGCAGCCGCTCCAGCACCGAGGTGCGGAACTTCCCGGGCGTGCGGCCCGCCTCCAGCTGGCTCTCGTAGGAGTCCCGGAAGAGGTAGAGGACCGCGCCCGCAGCACCGATGTAGAAGACGGCGCCGCAGAAGATCGCGGTGGAGACGTGGATCCACAGCCAGTACGAGTGCAGGGCCGGGACCAGCTGGTCGCTGTCGGTGTAGAGCCAGGTGACGGCGATGCCGAGGTCCAGCAGGACGGTGGTGACCAGGATCAGGCCGAGCCAGCGGACGTTCTTCTTCAGGGCCAGCAGGACCAGGTACGCGCCGACGGCCACCGTGGAGAAGGTGATCGAGAACTCGTACATGTTGCCCCAGGGGGCGCGCTGCACCGACAGGGCGCGGGCCACGACCCCGCCCGCCTCCACGAGGAAGGCGAGTGCGGTCAGCGAGACCGCGATCCGCCCGTACAGGTCGCCCTGCACGGTGCCGCCGGCGGCACCGGGGCCGTCCGGTACGTCGCGGATGCCCGCGGCGGAGCGGGTGGTGACCTTGGGCTGGTCGAGGACGGCGGTGGCGCCGGCCTTGCCGCGGACCTGGACTGCGGGGGCGGCGGCCCGGGCCGCACCGGTCTCCTTGGCGCCGGTCAGCGCGGCGGCCGTACGGGCCACCTTGCTGCGGCTGCCGAAGGTCCACTCGGCGATGTGCGCGAAGAAGGCGAGCATGTAGACCGCCATCGACGAATAGATCAGGTAGTTGCTGATCTCAGCCAGATTCTCGTTGGCTGCGGCTGCGAGCGGCGTCATCCGCGCTCTCCTTCAGGGGTTTCTTCAACACGTGTTTCGGCCAATGCGGCAGGCGCACTCGGCGCCTGCTGGTGCAGCGTGGCGGCGAGCTCCGCCAGCTCCTGCGGGAGCCGGGTGGACTCGCTGCGGCCCAGGCCCGCCATCTCGACGACGGTCACGCCGTCCTTGCCGGTCACCGCGCGGACCCAGATCCGGCGGCGCTGGATGAACAGCGATCCGGCCAGGCCCGCGATGGCGGCGATCGCGCCCGCGAGGGCGAGGCCGCTGCCGGGCTGCTGGGTGACGGAGAAGGTGGCCCAGCGCTCGATGCCCTCGAACTTCACGGTGCCCGCGCCGTTCGGCAGGGTCATCGTCTGGCCGAGCTCCAGCTTCTGCTTGAACTGCTGGCCCGACTCGTCCTTGAACGGCTCCATCTTGTCCGTCTTGAGCACGTACACGTTCTGCGGCAGACCCGAGTCCACGCCGAGGCTGCCGTGGAAGGCGTTGAGCATGAGCCGCGGCATGAGCAGCGCCGGGAACTGCGAGAACATCGTTCCCTTGCCCTCGCCCGCGAAGGTCGGCACGAAGACGGCGTTGAAGCCGAGCTGCTCCGTCTTGCCGTCCTTGTCCTTGTAGCCGTCGGTGACCTTGACGGCTCCGGTGGAGGTGAGGTTGGCGTCCTGCGGCAGCACCGGCACGGCGTCCTTGAAGATCACCTTGCCGGTGGGGTCGGTCACCGAGACGATCGGCGCGTAGCCGTGCCCGAGCAGGTAGACCTTGGAGCCGTCGACCTCAAGGGGCTTGTTGACCTGGATCTCGCGCTTCTGCGGGGTGCCGTGGGCGCCCTCCGAGAAGGTGACGTACGCCTTGAAGTCACGCGGGGTGCCCCGCTGCGGGCCGGTCATCTCGTACGTCGCGTCGAACCGGTCCAGCGTGAAGCTGAAGGGCGGCAGGTCGTCCGGGTCGAAGAGACCGCCGGACTTGAAGTCGTCGTACTGGGTGAGCGTGTTCGAGAAGCCGCTGCCGCGCAGGACCAGCTTGCCGCCCTCGGACTTGAAGTACTGGCCCCAGGCGAAGGCCACCAGCATCACGATCAGCGCGACGTGGAAGATCAGGTTCCCGGCCTCGCGGAGGTAGCCCTTCTCCGCCGCGACCTGGCCCTTGCCCAGCTCGGTGCGGAAGCGGCTGCCGCGCAGCACGGTCCGCGCGTACGAGAGGACCTCGTCCGGGGTCTTCTCGGTGCGCCAGGTGGTGTGGGCGGGGAGCCGGTCCAGGCGCCGGGGCGCACCCGGCGGACGGCCGCGGAGCTGGCCGACGAACTGCCAGGAGCGCGGCACGATGCAGCCGATGAGGGAGATGAACAGCAGCAGGTAGATCGCGGAGAACCACACCGAGCTGTAGACGTCGAAGAGCTGGAGCTTCTCGGCGACGGTCACCCAGGACGGGTTGTCCCGCTTCCAGCTCGCGACCTTCAGCGCGTCGACGTTGTTCTGCGGGATGAGGGAGCCGGGGATGGCGCCCAGGGACAGCAGGAAGAGCAGGATCAGCGCCACCCGCATGGAGGTGAGCTGCCGCCAGAACCAGCGGGCCCAGCCGATCACGCCGATGCCGACGGCCGGACCGCCGGGGCTGTCCTCCAGCGGGGCGGTGGAGAGCTGGGCGCCGGCGGCGGCGTCGGTGGCGTCCGCCGCGGCGGACGCCCGCGACTCCGCCTCGGACGTCTCGCCGGGCGTCTCGTCGGTTGTCTCGTCGGTTGTCTCGTCGGACGTCTCGGGGCTCGCTTTGTCTGTCGTACTCATGTGCCTGTAGTCCTCAGATCCCCACCGTGAAGCTTTGGGTCCAGCTCTGCATGTCGCGGACGATGCTGTCCCACATTCCTGTGACGAGCAGCAGACCGGTCAGGATCAGCATGCCGCCACCGATGCGCATCACCCATGCATAGTGCTTCTTCACCCAGCCGAACGCACCGAGCGCCTTGCGGAAGGCGATCGCGGCGAGGATGAAGGGCACGCCGAGGCCCAGGCAGTAGACGACGGTCAGCAGCGCGCCCCGGCCGGCGCTCGCCTGGTCGATGGAAAGGGTGTTGACGGCGGCGAGCGTCGGGCCCATGCAGGGGGTCCAGCCGACACCGAAGAGCACACCGAGCACGGGCGCGCCGAGCAGGCCCGCCGTCGGCTTCTTGTGGAAGCGGAACTCCCGCATCGTGAGACCCGGGATCGCGCCCATGAAGAAGAGCCCGAGCACGATCACCAGGCCGCCCAGGACCCGGGAGATGATCTGCTTGTTCTCCTGGAGCTCGGCGCCGAAGTAGCCGAAGAGCGCGCCGGTGGAGACGAAGACGGCGGTGAAGCCCGCGATGAACAGGCTGGCGCCCGCCAGCATCCGCCCGCGGCGCGCCTCGGCGAGGTCGGCGCCGCTGACGCCGGTCACGTAGGAGAGGTAGCCGGGAACGAGCGGCAGCACGCAGGGGGAGAAGAAGGAGACGAGGCCGGCGAGCAGCGAGATCGGCAGCGCCAGCAGCAGCGCCCCGTTCAGGACCGTCTCGTTCACGCCGGTGGCCTCTGCGGCGAGGACGTACTCGACCACGAGGTCACTGCTCCGCGAGGACGGGGTCGATCATCGAGCGCAGTTTGTCCTCGCCGAGGGGGGCCAGGGTCCGTGCGGCGATCCTGCCCTCCTTGTCCAGGACGAGCGTGGAGGGGATGGCGTTCGGGTTGAGGCTGCCCTTGGGGAAACGGAGCATCAGCTTGCCGTCGGGGTCGAAGAGGCTCGGGTAGGTGATCCCGAAGGCCTCTTCGAAGGCGACCGCCTTCTGCTTCTCGTTGTCGCGGGTGTTGATGCCCACGAAGACGACGTCCTTGCCGGCCTCGGCGAGCTCCTTGGAGACCTTCGCGAACGCCGGGGCCTCGGCGCGGCACGGCGGGCACCAGGAACCCCACACGTTGAGGACCACGACCTTGCCCTTGAGGGTGGTGGTGTCGAGGTTCTGCCCGTCGACCGTCTCGCCGTCGAGCTTGGGCGCCTCGGTGCGCTCGCCCTTCGAGACGGTGGCGATGCCGCTCGCGCCCGTGACGTAGTTGCCGCCGGACCCGGTGGCGGCCGTGCCGCCGTCCGAACCCGAGCACGCCGACAGCGTCAGGGCGCCCGCGAGGGTCACCACGGTCAGCAGGGTGGCACGGCCGCCGGTCGAGCGGCGGCGGCGGGGGGCGCGGCGAGGGCTCATGTGAAAAGTTTCGCATGAGCAATTCGCGGATCTTCCGCGCCCCCCGGAGGGATGTCAATGCCCTGGTCAGTCGATGTTCCCCGGATCCCGTCAGGTGGCGGTCAGGTACGCGCTCCAGCCGCCGGCCGGTGGCCGACCCGGGCCGAGGCCCTGGAGCCTGGCGAGCACCTTGGGGTCCTGGACCTCCAGCCAGTCGACGAACTGCCGGAAGGATACGAGGCGTACATCCCTTTTGTCCGCCATGCCCTTGAGGGCTTCCTCGACGGCATCCATGTAGATGCCGCCGTTCCACTCCTCGAAGTGGTTGCCGATGAAGAGGGGCGCGCGGTTGGTCTCGTAGGCCCGCCGGAAACCGCCGAGGTAGGTGGCCGTGGCCTGGGTGCGCCAGCCCGGGTAGTTGGCGGGCAGCCCCCGCGTACTGTTCTTCGACTGGTTGGCGAGGATGTTGTAGTCCATCGACAGGACCTCGAAGGAGTGCCCGGGGAAGGGCAGCGACTGCAGCGGCAGGTCCCAGACGCCGGACCGGCGCACCGGCCAGACCTGGAGGCCGCCGGGCGAGCCGGAGTCGTAGCGCCAGCCCAGCCGCTGGGCCGTCGGCAGCAGGTTGTCCCGGCCGAGCAGGCAGGGGGTGCGGGACCCCTTCAGCTCCTTGCCGTAGTCGAAGGGCAGGGGTTCGAGGTCGGTGAACCCGGTGTTCGTGCGCCAGTTGGTGACGAACGACACAGCCTGGTCGATCTCGCTCTGCCAGTCCTCCGGGGTCCACCTGCCGACCGAGCCGGAGCCGGCGCAGAAGTGGCCGTTGAAGTGGGTCCCTATTTCGTGCCCGTCGAGCCAGGCCTCGCGGACGTACTTCAAGGTGGAGCGGATGTTCTCGTCCTTGAGGAATCCGATGTCCGAGGCCCCGGCCGGGTTGTTCGGCGGCAGGTAGAGGTGCCGCTTCGACTCGGGCAGCAGGTAGATGCCGGAGAGGAAGAAGGTCATGGCCGCGCCGTGGTCCTTGGCGAGCTTGAGGAAGCGCGGGAAGAGGCCGTTGCCGATCTCGCCCGCGCCGTCCCAGCTGAAGACGACGAACTGCGGTGGGGTCTCGCCCGGCTGGAGCGGCACGGGCGCGTCCGGCTGGTGCGGCTGCGGGCCGGTGTCGGCGGTGGAGCCGTCGCCGATGGGCCTGGACAGCGGCTCCCGGCCGGGCTTCGGGCCGTTCGGATGCTCGGCGGATCCGGGAGCGCCGGGACCCGGTTCGCCCGATGAGCCGCAGCCCGCGACACCCATCGCGGCGGCCGCACCGAGTCCCAGTCCCAGCAGCCCCCTCCGACTGACTCCCCTGATGTCGCGCATGTCACCGTCCCCACTGTCGACCACCCATACCGGCCCGATGTCCATATAAACGGACAATCAGATCGGACATGCGAGCTGACACGGTGATTCCCGCGCGTCTTGTATTTAGTTGGGGAGAACCGTAACGGCCTGTAACAGTCCCTCGATCATGCGGGGATGCGGGCCCGGACCGGGCTCGGATCGGGCCCGGGCTCGCCTCAGGTCCGGGATCGGGCCCGGGCTCGGATCGGGCCCGGCACGATCCGAAAGAGCCTGCCTAGGCGCCGAACGCCTTGGACTTGCCCTTCACCGGCTTGGCTCCGGCCAGCAGATGGGCCGGGACCAGGTCCCGGGCCGGCTCGCTGTAGCCCACCGACACGAGCTTGTCGCCCTGGAAGGTGAAGGACGTCATCGAGGCGAGCGTGCACTGCCGACGTCGCGGGTCGTGCCACAGCCGACGCTTCTCCGCGAAGCTGCGCACGATCCAGATCGGCAGCTGGTGGCTGACCGCCACCGCCTCACGGCCGCGGGCCGCGTCGCGCGCCGCCTCCAGCGCGCTCATCATCCGGACCACCTGCTCGACGTACGGCTCGCCCCAGGACGGCTTGAACGGGTTCGTCAGGTGCTTCCAGTTGCCGGGCTTGCGCAGGGCGCCGTCACCGACACCGAAGGTCTTGCCCTCGAAGACGTTCTCCGCCTCCAGCAGCCGCGCGTCGGTCGCCAGGTCCAGGCCGTGGACCTTGGCGATCGGCTCCGCCGTCTCCTGCGCCCGCTCCAGCGGGGAGGACACCACGTAGGCGATGTCCCGGCCCTTGAGGTGCTCGGCGACCCGGTCCGCCATCTGCCGGCCCAGCTCGGAGAGGTGGTAGCCGTCACGACGCCCGTAGAGCACGCCGTCGGGGTTGTGCACCTCGCCGTGGCGCACCAGGTGCACGACGGTGAGGTCGGGAGTGGCAGGTGTGGGGGGCGTGGTGCTGCTGCTCATGCGGTGGCCTCCGCGGCGGCTCGGGCGGCGGCCGGCAGTGCCGCCGCGATGCGCTCGATCGCCTTCTCGTCGTGGGCGGTGGACACGAACCAGGACTCGAAGGCGGACGGCGGCAGGTAGACGCCCTGCGCCAGCATCGAGTGGAAGAACCCGTTGAAGCGGAAGCTCTCCTGCTTCTTCGCGTCGTCGTAGTTGCGCACCTCGTCCTCGGTGAAGAAGACGGAGAACATGTTGGACGCGGTCTGCAGCCGGTGCGCCACGCCCTCCTTGGCGAGGGCGCCGGTGACCAGGCCCTGGATCTCCTTCGAGACCGCGTCGACCTTCTCGTACGCGGCGCCGTCGAGCAGGCGCAGCTGCGCGAGACCGGCGGCGGTGGCGATGGGATTGCCGGAGAGCGTGCCGGCCTGGTAGACGGGACCGACCGGGGCGAGGTGGCCCATGACGTCGGCGCGGCCGCCGAAGGCCGCGGCGGGGAAGCCGCCGCCCATGACCTTGCCGAAGGTCATCAGGTCGGGCCGCACCCCGTCGACGCCGTACCAGCCGGCGCGGGAGGTCCGGAAGCCCGTCATGACCTCGTCGGAGATGTAGAGCGCGCCGTTCTCGCGGCAGAGGTCCGCGAGGCCCTGGTTGAAGCCCTCGGCGGGGGTGACCACACCCATGTTGCCGGGCGCGGCCTCGGTGATCACGCACGCGATCTCACCGGGGTGCGCGGCGAAGGCCGCACGTACCGCTTCGAGGTCGTTGTAGGGGAGGACGATCGTGTCGCCGGCCTGCGCGCCCGTCACGCCGGGGGTGTCCGGCAGGGCGAAGGTCGCCAGACCGGAACCGGCGGCGGCCAGCAGCGCGTCCACGTGACCGTGGTAGCAGCCGGCGAACTTCACGACCTTGGCGCGACCGGTGAAGCCGCGTGCCAGCCGGATCGCCGACATGGTCGCCTCGGTGCCCGAGGAGACCAGGCGGACCTGCTCCACCGGTGTGACGCGCGCGACGATCTCCTCGGCCAGCGCGACCTCGCCCTCGCCGGGCGTACCGAAGGACGTACCACGGGCGACGGCCGCGTGTACGGCCTCCATCACCTCGGGGTGGGAATGGCCGAGGATCATCGGTCCCCACGAGCACACGAGGTCGACGTACTCACGACCGTCGGCATCGGTGAGGTACGGACCGGTCCCGGACACCATGAACCGGGGCGTACCGCCCACGGCGCGGAAGGCGCGGACGGGAGAGTTCACGCCGCCGGGGGTCACGAGGGAGGCGCGCTCGAAGAGCGTCTGCGAAACTGGGGCTTCATACGGGTACGGGTAGCTCACACCAGCCATGGTCTCAGAGGCCGCGACAGACTTGCGGACGGGCGTTTCACCGCGTCGCCGCGGGGGAGGTCACTGCCATGATGATCAGGCTGCGTGGCGGGGGCCGCGGGGCCGGGGCAAGCAAGACCAGTCGGGTGGAGATATGCAACGCGGTGGTGGACCGGGCGAGGGAACGGACGGCCTCGATCCGCAGCGCGCCCGCGAGGCCCGCCGCCGGGGCAAGCACCGCCGCCGCGGAACGGAGGCGGCCGACGCCGTCCCCGTGCCCACGACCCCGTCGGACGACCTTCCCAAGGGCCGCGGCATGGGAGTGACGTACAAGTACTTCGGCGCCCCCGACGGCGCCACGGCGGCCCGGGTCCCGGTCACGATGCGGCCGGAGGAGCTCGGCGGCGACGAGCTCGGCATGGGCGGCCTCTTCACCAAGATCAAGCCGGAGACGGTGGCCGCGATGGTCCTGACCGGCATCGAAGGCATACCCCTCCACAAGGTGCCCCCGCTGGAGCTGGTCGTCCTCCACCCCGACTACGCGGTGGTCAAGCTCCCGATGACGGTCGTCGACCCGCTGCGCGGGATCGGCGAGGAGTCGGTGGGCGCGGCGGCCTTCATCTGGTCCACGGTCCCGGACCGCGGCGGCCCGAGCGACGCCTTCAACGTCTACCAGCTGCTCCACGAGTGGCAGGACTTCTCGCACCGCCTCCACGAAGCCGGCCACCAGCCGTACTGCCTCGTCTGGCCCTGACCCGGCCGTTCGACTTCCCCGGGCGGCCCTGCGCAGGGGGCTGCCCGGCCCTGCTCGAAAGCCGTCCGTCAGGCGGCCAGGGCACATCGAGGGCAGCGACGACCGCCGCACCGCCTCGGTGCACTCACTCCAGGCCGGTGGCTTCGAGGTGGGCGAGGAAGGCCGCGATGAGCCGGGGACGCGTCACTTCGGGGACCGGGGCATCCGGCAGGTCCTCTTCCAACCCCCATGCAGTGTTGAAGGTCATCGCCACGCCCTCCGGGACGATGTGCTCCCGAAGCCAGCCGGCGAAGTCGGCAGCCGCTCGGGCAGTGGCATCGAGGATCGAGACGCCTTCCGGCCGGACGCGTGCGTAGCCTTCGAGCTCTTCGCCGTCGAGGGTGATGCCGTAGTGCATGGCCGAGCCGCGGATCTGCCCGCCTTCCTCGATCCGGATGAACTCGTCCGGATCACGCTCCAGGAGCCTGGCCTTCAAGCTGTCATACGTCAGCCCCCAGGTCTGCCCCTCTATGGGGGTGAAGACGTACATGGTGCGCAGTTCGGCAAGCTGGGACGCGTCCACAGGTGTACTCCTCGGCGGTGCGGGATGGATCAGGGCACATCCGGCCACCAGCCGTACTGCCTCGTCTGGCCCTGACCCGGCCGTTCGACTTCCCCGGGCGGCCCTTACGGGGCCTGCCCGGCCTGGCTGGTGAGGGCTGAGGGGGCCAGTACCCACAGCAGGGCCCTGCCGGTCAGGGGTGTGGTGGCGATCAGGGTCAGGTAGACCTCGATCAGGGATCCGTCACCGGTGAGGACGTTGAGGTCGTCCGCCCATCGGGAGAGCAGGTAGATGACGGCGTCGACGATGAGCCAGGAGGCGAGGTTCGCTCCGATCCACCACTTCCAGCGCGTGGTGACCTTGCGCAGGACCAGTGACTGCGACAGCCCGAGCAGGGGGCCCAGGGCCAGGCTCTGGCTGGCGGCCAGCAGGTAGGCCGTCGAGACCGTCTCGTGGGAGTCCTGCGCGCTGATCACCGCGGGCATGATCACCACCAGCCATGCGAGCAGCGCCGGACCGACGTTGGAAGTGATCCACACCTTGCGGGGGACGGGGACCCGCTCCTTGACGACCAGCCACTGCAGGGCTCCCAGGACTCCGCCGAACAGTGCGGCCCCCAGGGTCGCGATCAGGAGCGCGAGGATCACGTTGTGGCTGGCCAGGTTCATGTGGAGGACGTCGTTGCCCAGCAGGATCAGCAGGAACCCGACGGTCAGCACGGTGATGAAGGCGAGCGTGTTGTAGCCGATCCACCGCCGGTACAGGCGGGCGTCCCACCCGCTGGTCGGAGCGGGTTCGTGTCCGGAGCCGGAAGCGGTCATCACCCACTCCTCGCGGGGGTACGCGGCCGCGCGTGCCGTTCGCGGTGATCGTACGCGCGCCGCCCCGGGGGCGGCTTGCGGCGCCGTGCGTCCGGGCCGGTTCCGTCTCCGATCACCCGTGTGGCCCTTCTCCCGGCGCCGTCCCCGCCGTGATCGCGGTCAGGAGGCGGGTGCGGGCCGACGCGAAACGCTGCTGCCGGCGAAGTCACGGCGTACGCACGAGGCGGCCATGCCGGTGATGTCCTGGTGCGCCTGCCGCGGATCACCCCGGCCGGCGGGGAGGTTGGGGGCAGGGCATGCGCTGCGGTGGGGGTGGAGTCGTGAAGGGCAACTCGGGTCGTCACCGTCGGCAGGTACTGCTCGCCTCGGTGCGTTCGCTGGTGACGGCGGCACTCCTCGTGACCGCCTACTACCTGCTGCCCATGGACTCGGCCTTCACGGCCACCACCGTCCTCGTGCTGGTCGGTGGCGTCGCGGCCGTGGTGGTGCTCCTGGCCTGGCAGATCCGCAGGATCACACTGTCGCCGTGGCCCGGGCTGAAGGCCATGGAGGCCATGGCGATCACCGTGCCGCTGTTCGTCCTGCTGTACGCCACCGCCTGCTTCCTGCTGGAGCACAGCGCGCCGGGCAGCTTCAGCGAACCTCTGTCGCGCACCGACGGGTTGTACTTCGCGATGACCGTGTTCAGCACGGTCGGATTCGGGGACATCACGGCGCGGAGCGAGCCGGCCCGGGCGCTGACCACGGGGCAGATCACGCTGAATCTGCTGCTCCTCGGCGTGGCGGCCCGGCTCCTGGCCAACGCGGTCCAGCGGGGCCGGGAACGCCGTGATCAGTCTGCCGGTCCCGGTGGAGCGACGGCACGCCGCCCGGCCCGTGACTCCGGTGGAGCGCGGCACCCGGGAGATCCGGCGGCTCGCGTTCCCTCCTGAAGGACCTGCTGCGGCCCCGGGCGATGCTGCCGAACACGGCCGGCCCCGGGGCGGCTGCCGTGGTCCTGGAACCGGGCCGGCACGTGGGAATCACCACGCATTGACCGGACCGGAAGAGAGAGACCAATTCAGGCCATTTTTGGCGCTTCACCAACTGGTGGCGCGCGTACCCGGGTTAACCGTTCCAGGCACTGTCGAAACGAAAGCGGGCGGTTGCGAGGGGAACGCCCGATCGATCCTCAGGAGTGCTGGTTTCCGGACGCCGGGGCAAAGGCCCTCTTTGCCCCGGCGTACAACCTGACCCACTATGGCCGTGCCGCTCGGGTCACCGGAGGTCGCTCAGCACGCCGCTCACGTTGAGCACCTCGTGACACTCCTGCGCCTGACGGCCGGTGGCCGGGGTACCTGGCTTTGCACAGGTCACCTGAACGGTCACAGTCTGGCTCTCGGTGATGCTGATGGGGGTGACCCAGTGGTAGTCCTGGTTGCGGAACGTCTCCAGCGCGATCGTCGTGATCTTGCGGTCACCGAAGTCGATGGTCACCACCCCTTCGTCGCCCTGGAAGTTCGCGACAACGATGTCCGTGATCCCGAAGGCCTTGCCCGCGGGCACCGTGTAGGTACCGGTCTTGGACTGCCCACCGCCCGTCTGCAGGTCGATGGTGGCCGAGCTCTGCGCCCCTCCGGTCCCGGTACCGCCGCCTCCGCCACCGCCGGTGCCACCACCCGGGCCGGCTCCGCCCGCGCCGGGCTGGGTGCCCTTGCCGCCGCCCGGCTGCTTGCCGTCGCCGGTCACCGGGGTCTGCCCGTTCAGGTCCGCACTGGGCGTCGGCTTCTTCTGGACCGCCTCGTCGGCGGCCTCCTTGGCCGTACTGCGCACGGCCGGACGCACCAGAAGGAACCAGGCGAGCAGCAGCGCGAGCAGCGCGGCCAGTACCGCGAGCAGCCAGGTCGGGAAGATCGGGATCTGGACGAACTCCACGTCCAGCGGCGCCCGGACGGGGTCCTGGTCCGGCCGCTCCCTGGCCTCCTTGGTGTCCTTGACGCCCTTTCCGTCCTTGCCCTCGCCTCCGCCGGCTTCGGCGTCGGCTTCGAGTTCGGCCACAGCGACGGTGAACGGCCAGGTCACCGGGGTCCCGAACCACACCGGCCGGCCGGTGCGGACCCGCAGCCCCACCTCCGCCGACTCCCCCGGCTCCAGCTTCAGCTCCGTGGGCGCGAAGGCGAACTTCAGCTCCTCCCCCGGCTGGGCGGGCGTGAAGCCCAGCCGTACGGGGCAGTTGCCCTCGTTGCGCACGGCCAGCCGATAGCGTCCGCGCAGCCAGCCGCGGCGCCGCCTGGGAGCGCTCTCAGCCCGCAACTCCCGGAATTCCTCCACATGCACGGTGGTTTCGGGGACCCGCACGGCCTCGGGCTGCTCGGTGGGCAGCACGCGAACGGCCAGCGGCACGTCCCCCGCCCGTACCTGCGATGAACGGGGCGGCGCCAGAAGGATCGTCACCGTTTCCGAGGTGCCCGGGTAGAGCGAGACCCGCTCGGGTTCCACCGTGGTCCAGGCAGCGCAGTCGCCGACGACTTCCAAGCGGTACGCCTCGACGATGTCGCTGTCGTTGCGGACGGTCAGGGTGGTGGATGCGGTACCGCCCGGCGTCACCGATACCGGCGGGATGTCGAGGACGGGCGCACCAGGGCTCGAAGAGGCTGCTGGGGATGTCACACCACGACGCTATGACGCATCCCACGCCTCCTCCACGTACACGAGGGCAACGCCCCGGGCAACCCGCATGCCCCCAAGGACTCTCATCAATTACGAGTGCCCAGCCACTTGTTGACCATCCCTCTCCATCCGTAACCCCACATACGCATCATGGAACAGGTACGACACATGACCCAGTCTCAGAACACAGGAACCGTCACCTCATCCGGCGCCGGCGAACGGGTCACCGTGGCCGTCTACGCACCGGACCCGATCCTGCACGTCGGGGTCGTCCACCAGCTGCGCCAGCGCCCCGAGATCGAACTCGTCGACGTCGCCGACGGCGCGCAGGTGTCGCTCGTCGCCGTGGACAGCGTGGACGACGAGACGGCCGCCCTGCTGTACCGGCTGCGGCACGACTCCAGCACGCGCACCGGGCTCGTGGTCGGCACGTTCGAATCCGGGGACGCCTTGCAGCGGGCCATCGAATGCGGGGTCACCGCGGTGCTGCGACGCAGCGAGGCCGACCAGGACCGGCTGCTGCGTCTGGTCCTGGCGATAGCCAACGGCGAGGGGGTGCTGCCCGGCGACCTGCTCGCGAAGCTCCTCGATCACGTGGGCAGCCTGCAGCGTTCTCCCCTCGACCCGCACGCCGTGTCCCTGTCCACCCTGACCGCGCGCGAGGCCGACATGCTGCGCCTGGTGTCGGAGGGCCTGGACACCGCGGAGATCGCGCGCAAGACCTCGTACTCCGAACGGACCGTCAAGAACGTGCTGAGCGAGATCATCACGCGGCTGCACCTGCGCAATCGCACGCATGCGGTCGGATACGCCCTGCGCAACGGGCTGATCTGACCGTGCGAAGGGAGCCGGCGGCGGGAGCCGGCGCCCGGACCGCGGCCCGCCGGCCCCGGCGGCCCGCACCCCCACTGCCCGAAAGCGCACCGGTCGCTTCCCCCGGGTGCGGCCCCGCGGCCCTGCCGGCCGCCGCTGCCGGGCCGCACAGTGGCGGCGTCATACGTGAAGCTGTACCGGACTGTGAGGTGGACCGTGATGGGCACGGGTGGCTCCGGCAGTCGTCGACGCCGCTGGGGGAGGGCCTGCGCACCGCTGCTGCTGCTCGTCCCCCTGCTCGCGGTGACGGCGGCCACCGGCCCTGGCGACGCCGAGGCGCGCCCCCTGGCGGCCGACGCCGGTGACGGCCGGGTCGTGTACGCCGGTACGCGCCACCGCAGTCTGGGCCGGGTGGCGACCGGCACGTCCAGCACCCCCCTGTTCGGCGAGGGGCCGGCCCACATGGACACCCAGCCCGCCGCGCTGGGCGACCAGTTGGTCTTCGCCGGCCGCCGCGACGAGCGGACCCCGCAGGTCTACCTGCGCTCCGCGGACGGCTCGGTACGCCGCCTGACCAGCGGCCTCGACGTGGCGAACCCCCGGCTGACGCCGGACGGCCGGTCGGTCGTCTTCGACTCCGCCCAGCCCTCGGGTTCCGGCGGCCCCCAGCGCGACCTGTACCTGGTGCGCACCGACGGCACCGGCCTCACCCGGCTGACCGACTCGCCCGCGGACGAGGAGCACCCCACGGTCTCGCCGGAGGGCGGACGGCTGGCGTACTCCTCCGACAGCGACCCGGCCGCCGGGCGGCAGGTCTACGTACGCCCCCTGCGCGGCGGCGCCGCCACCCGCGTCACCGACCCCGCGGGCGGCACGGCCACCGAGCCGGTGTGGAACCCGGTGGACGACACCGCCAACCGGGACGTGATCGCCTACACCGCCACCACCACCGGCACGGCCGGGCCCCGCCTGCGCTGGACCGACGGGCGCGGCGGCGGTCCGCTGCTGGCGGGCGCCCAGGCGAACTGGCGCACCCACGGTGCAGCGTGGCTGCCCGACGGGAACGGTGTGCTCTTCCTCAGCCCGGACCGCACCTGTGACTGCAAGGGCGACTGGGACCACGTCTTCCGGGTGCCCGCGCACTCGGCGGACACCCCCGAGCTCGTGCTCAGCGAGGACCGCGAGGTCGGCCCGCCCACCTGGCTCGGTCCGCTGAAGGGCGGCGGTGTCGTGGTCGAGCGGACCTCGGCTGCCGGGCCGCACGTGGTGACCCTGCAGGACGCCCGGATGGACGGCTCCGACCCCCGCGACCTCAACCTGACCATCCTCAAGGAGGACCCGGCGGCCGACACCAACACGGACCCGGCCAAGGACCCGCTGTTCCAGCCCGCCCCCGACTTCGACCCGTGGACCGAGCGGCAGAACTACACGCCCGACGGGCGCAGGATCGTACTGACCCGCTTCGAGGACACACGTGAGGGCCGGATCGAACGGATCTGGACGGCGGACGCCGACGGCACCAACGAGGCGGTCCTGCCGCTCGCCGGCCGCGGCCCCAAGGACTGGGACACCGACCCGGCGTTCTCCCCCGACGGCAAGCTCCTGGCCTTCACCCGGACCTCGCCCGGTGGCGTCGGCGGTGACACGGGCCCCGCGCGCATCCTGATCGCGGACGCCGCCACCGGGGCGATCCGCGGCGAGATCACCCCGCCCGCCGGCCAGGACCGGCTCGGCGATGCCCAGCCCACGTGGTCCTCCGACGGCACGACCCTGGCCTTCACCCGGAACCTCGTGATCAACGGCCGTGGCGGCAACAAGCACGTCTGGACCGTGCCCGTGGACCACCTGGACCGGCAGCGCGACCTGAGCGCCACCCTCTGTCCCGGTGCCTGCGAGGTCATCGACGACAGCCCCGCGTTCTCACCGGACGGCGCCACCATCGCCTTCAACCGCAAGAACGGCGGCGGCCGCGTCGACGAGCGCAGCGGCATCCTGCTCGCCTCCGCGGCCGGCGGCGGTGCCTGCCGGGTCCTGCTCCCCACCGCCGCCCGCGACGTGCCGGGAGCCTGCGGCCGCGAACTGCCCGAACCCCCGGCCAAGGGACCGTTCCAGCCCCGCGACGCCGCATGGACCGCCGACGGCAAGAGCCTGGTCCTCAGTGCCCGCGGCTCACGGGCCCCCAACAGCCCTGAGAAGCTCAAGCTGGTGGACGTGGCCTCCGGCAACCACACCCTGCTCGTCACGGGCCTGCCGGGCCGCCAGAAGGAGCCCGGCGTGCAGCAGTCCGTGGACCTCGCGGTACGGGCACCCGAGAAGGCCCCGCCGCTCACCGTCGGGGACTCCGCCACGGTCCGGGTGGACGTCGTCAACCAGGGCCCCGCGGCCTCGCCCGGTACCCGGCTGACCGTCGCGCCCCCGCTCGGGGTGAACGTCACCGCGCTCACCGCACCCGGCGCCACGTGTGACGCGGCGGCGCTGACCTGCACGCTGGGCGTGGTGACCCCCGGCGCCACCGTCCCGGTGACCGTCACCCTCACCGGCATCACCCCCGGGGAGCAGCCGGTGGACTGGTCGGTCACCGGCACCGTGATCGACCCCCGTCCCAGCGACAACTCCGGCCGGACCGTGGTGCCGGTGCGCGAGGCACCCGTACCCCCGAAGCCGACCCCCACGCCGCCGACGCCGACCCCGGTGCCGCCCACTCCGGCCCCGCCGACGACCCCGCCCGCGCCCCGGCCGGAACCGCCCGCACCCCCGGCCGGCCCCGGGCTGAGCATCACGGCGCAGCCGAACCCCGGCTACGTGGGCGGCCGCGTCGTCGTCACGTACACCGTCCGCAACGGCCGCAACGCCCTGGCCACCGGCCTGCGGCTGCGCATCGGCCTCCCGCAGGGCGTACCGGCCGGCGGACCGCCGCCGGGCTGCGACACGAACGGGGAGTGCGTCCTGCCGGACCTGGCGCCGGGCGCACGGACCGTCCTGCGCGTCGTCCTCAACCCGGACAAGGCACTCACCGCTCAGGTGACCGGCAACCTGACCACGACCGGCACCGACGCCGACCCCCGCGACAACACCGCCCAGGAGCAACTGCGCATCCTCCAGCCGCGCATCGTGGCCGTGCCGCCGATCGGCAAGCCCGGCTTCGTCACCTCCGTACGCGGCGAGGACTTCCCGTCCGGCGTGCCGGTGCGGTTCACGTGGAAGCCGGGCATCACGGCAGCGGCGGCACCCACCTTCCCCCGGCGCGACGGCACCTTCATCGGCCAGCTGCTGATCCTGGCCAAGGACCAGACGGGCCCCCGGATCATCACCGCGAGCGGCCCCGGCTTCTCGCCGGTGCAGACCGACTTCCTCGTGGTCAACGGTTCGGTGCAGCCGCCCGACGAGGTGACCCGCCGGTGATCCACGAAGTCGACGAGGGGCTGCGCCGGCTGCTGGCGGAGTCCGGCCTGGAGGCGTCGGGCGTCGAGGTGGTCTTCGACGCCCCGACGAGTGACTGGGCGGCGCGCCGCAGCGCGCCCACGGTCTGCGTGTTCCTGTACGACATCCGCGAGGACGCCACCCGGCGCGGCAGCGGCGCCGGCGAGGTGTACGACGCCGACGGGTTCGTCGTCGCGCGCCGCACCCCGCCGCGCTGGTTCGAGCTGACGTACCTGGTCACCGCGTGGGCGAGCCGGCCGCAGGACGAGCACCGGCTGCTCTCCCAGGTGCTCGGCTGCCTCGTGAACACCGACACGCTGCCCCCGCACATGCTCACCGGCACGCTCGCCGAACTCGGCCTGCTCGTGGACGTGGACGCGGGCGGCACCGGCCTGGACGCACCGGCCGCCTCCGACGTGTGGTCGGCGCTCGGCGGCGAGCTGAAGCCCTCCCTCGGGCTGCGCGTGAAGGCGCCGCTGGCGGGCATCAGCAGGGCCGCGGCCCCGCCGGTCACCGAGGGGCTCGTCGTGCGCTCCGTACCGCAGGCCGCACCCGACGGGGACGGGGGTGCGCGCCGGCTGCGCTACACCGAGACGGTCGAGCCGGGGCCCGAGGGCTTCGGCGGATCCCGGGAACGGCCGGGCGCCCCCGCGCGCCGCCGACGGGGGGAACGGCAGCCGTGACGCACACCGCCGCGCCGCCGGCCGCGCCCGCAGCCACGGCCACGGCCGACACCACCCCGTACCTGTGGACACGGCTCCGGCTCGTCGAGGAGCGGGTGCGCCGGGCGGTGGAGCTCCGGCGGGCCGTCGATCCCGACCCGGACGACCCCTACCGGGGCCAGTACCTCACGCCCGAGGCGGTCGCCCGCATCCTGGACGCACCGCACGGACCCGCGCTGCCCGCGCCCGCGCCGGCCGCACCGCCGGCCGGCTCGCCCCTCGACGTCCTCGCCACGCGCTTCGCACTGGAGCCGCTCGACCTGGACCTGCTCCTGGTGGCCGTGGCGCCGGACCTGGACGCCCGCTTCGAGCGGCTCTACGGCTACCTCAACGACGACCTGACGCGCCGCCGGCCCACCGTCGGCCTCGCCCTCGAACTGTGCGGCCGCACCGGGTCGGGAGCCGCGCGGTTCCGGCTCTCCCCCACCGCGCCGCTGGTCGCGGGCGGCCTCCTGGAGGTCACCGAGCCGGAACGGCCGCCCCTGTCCCGGGTGCTGGCCATCCCGGACCGGGTCACCGCGCATCTGCTCGGCGACGCCTGGCCCGATCCGCGACTGGCCGAGGTGCTCGGCCGGGCGCACGACGACCCGGCCGTCGACCCGGCCGAGCTGCGGCGGGCCGTCGCCGCGGCCGGCAGCGGCACCCGCCACGTCCACCTGCGGGCCCGCGGCGGCGACGCGGAAGGCCTGGCCGCCGCCGCCCTGCACGCGTGCGGGCCGGGCCCCCTGGCGCTGGACACGGCGGCGCTGGCCCGGCACGCCGGCGCCGTGCCCGAACTCGCCCGCGCCACCGCCCGCGAGGCCCGGCTGACGGGCGCCGGTGTGCTGCTGGGGCCGCTGGAGGAACTGCCCGACAAGCCCGACGAACGGACCCGCATCCTGCGCACGCTGTGCACCGCGCTGCGCGGCATCCCCCTGTTCACCCACGGAACGAGCGGTTGGGAACCCGCCTGGGCGGCCGACACCCCCGTCACCCTGACGGTGGCGGCCGCCACCCCCGACCGGCACGTCACCCGCTGGCGGCACGCGCTGGAGGGAGCCGCCGCAGGACGCGGCGCGGACGGGGACATCCCCGAGCTCGCCCGGTCCGTGTCCGCGCACCGCCTGGACGCCGGGCAGCTGCGGCGCGCCGCCGACACCGCGGTGCGCACCGCGGCGCTCGACGGCCGCCCGCTCTCCGCCGAGGGCCTGCGCACCGCCGTACGGGCCCAGAACGGCGCGGGGCTCGCCCGCCTCGCCCGCCGGGTGGAGCCCGCGGTCGGCTGGGACGACCTGGTACTGCCCGCGCCCACCCACCGCCGGCTGCGGGAACTCGCCGTACGCGCCCGCCACCGCGACCAGGTGCTCGGGCAGTGGGGCATGCGGCCCGGCGGCGGGCGCGGACGCGGGGTGATCGCGCTGTTCGCCGGGTCCTCAGGCACCGGCAAGACCATGTCCGCCGAAGTGGTCGCGGCCGACCTGGGCATGGACCTGTACGTGGTGGACCTGTCCACGGTCGTCGACAAGTACGTCGGTGAGACCGAGAAGAACCTGGAACGGATCTTCACCGAGGCCTCGGCCGTCAACGCGGTGCTGCTGTTCGACGAGGCCGACGCGATCTTCGGCAAACGCTCCGAGGTGAAGGACTCCCACGACAAGCACGCCAATATGGAGTCGGCCTACCTGCTCCAGCGGATGGAGTCGTTCGACGGCATCGCCGTCCTCACCACCAATCTGCGGGCCAACCTCGACGAGGCGTTCACCCGCCGCCTGGACGTGGTCGCCGACTTCCCGGTGCCCGACGCCGCCCAGCGCCTGGCCCTGTGGGAGCGGTGCCTGGGCGAGCGGCTGCCCCGGGCCGGCGACCTCGATCTCGGCTTCTGTGCGGACCGCTTCGAGCTGTCCGGGGGCTCGATCCGGGCGTGCGCCGTGACGGCCGCCTACTCCGCGGCCGCGTCGGGCGAACCCCTGACCATGGGCCAGGTGGTGACGGCGGTCGCCCAGGAGTACCGCAAGCTCGGCCGCCTGGTCCTGGAGGGCGAGTTCGGGCCGTACCTGAGCCAGGTCACCGGCGTGTGAGCGCGGGCGCCGGCCGACGGGCGCAGCGCGGTGCCTGGCCGGCCCGGCGCTGGCGACCGGGAGGGCATCGCACTTGCCCCCGGCCAGGTCCGAACGCCCTTGTCGCAGGCGGCGGCCGACGGAAAGGCTGTGGTCAGACCTGATGGCGCAGCTGTAACCCGAAGGAGCGAGCATGCCGACGTACCTCACCCCGGGCGTGTACGTGGAGGAGGTGCAGTCCGGTGCTCGCCCGATCGAAGGGGTCGGCACCGCCGTCGCCGCGTTCGTGGGCTTCGCCCAGACCGGCCCGTTCCACGAGCCGACTCTGGTCACCAGCTGGGACCAGTACTCCCAGCGGTTCGGCGGCTTCACCGAGGGCACCTACCTGCCGCACGCCGTCTACGGGTACTTCGCCAACGGCGGCGGCGCCGCGTACGTCGTCCGCATCGGCGGGCAGGCCCGGGACGCCTCCGCACCGGCCGCCGCGGGCTCCGTCCCCCAGCCCCGCGCCGCGGAGCCCGTCGAGCTCGGCGGCTTCCTGATCGCGGCCCGGCCGGGCGTCACCGGAGTGTCCGTGGAGATCGCCGCCGCGGAGGGCGAGAACCCGCCCGAGGACCGCTTCAAGATCGTGGTCCGCCAGGGCGAGCAGGTGGCCGAGACCTACGAGGTCTCCGCCCGCAAGAACGTCAAGGGCTACCTCGTCACCCAGGCCCGCGCCTCGAAGCTGATCGAGGTCACCGAGCAGCGGGGCGCGACCCAGACCCGGCCCGCCGGGCAGACCGTCGTCGTGCCCGACGCCTCCGCCGCGTCGCCCGCTCCGGCCGGCGGCGCCGGCGTGGCGCGGCTCGACCCGGCCGAGTACGTCGGCGACTCCGCCGCCCGCACCGGGTTCGCCGGTCTGGAGACCATCGACGAGATCACCATGGTCGCGGTGCCGGACCTGATGAGCGCCTACCAGCGCGGCGACATCGACTCCGAGGGCGTGCGCACCGTGCAGCTCGCGGTGATCTCGCACTGCGAGCAGATGGGCGACCGGGTGGCCGTCCTGGACACCCCGCCCGGGCTCTCCGCGCAGCAGGTGCGCACCTGGCGCAACGACGAGGCGGGCTACGACTCCCGCTACGCCACCCTGTACTACCCGTGGGTGCGGGTCTTCGACCCGGCCGCCGGGCGCAACACGACCGTCCCGCCGAGCGGCCACGTCGCCGGTGTGTGGGCGCGCAGCGACGCCGAGCGCGGTGTGCACAAGGCCCCCGCCAACGAGGTGATCCGCGGTGCGGTGGACCTGGAACTGCGCCTGAGCAAGGGCGAGCAGGACCTGCTCAACCCGATCGGGGTGAACTGCGTACGGGCCTTCCCCGGCCGGGGCATCCGGATCTGGGGCGCCCGCACCCTCTCCTCGGACCCGGCCTGGCGCTACCTGAACGTGCGCCGCCTCTTCAACTACCTGGAGGAGTCCATCCTCCTGGGTACCCAGTGGGTGGTCTTCGAGCCGAACGACGACCGGCTCTGGTCGAGCATCCGGCGCAACGTCACCGCGTTCCTCACCGAGGAATGGCGCCGCGGCGCGCTGTTCGGCCGCACGGCGGCGGAGGCGTTCTACGTCAAGTGCGACCGGGACAACAACCCGCAGGAATCGATCGACCAGGGCCGCGTGGTCTGTGAGATCGGTGTGTCACCCGTCAAGCCCGCCGAGTTCGTGGTCTTCCGGCTGGCCCAGTTCTCCGACAGCACCAGCCTCGTCGACGAGTGACCCTCCGGGGCAGCGGCACCACCAGCAGCAGCAGCAAGGAAAGGTGAAGGACAGTCATGGCAGAGGGCGATGCTCTTTCCACCCATATCTTCGGCGTGCAGCTCGGCGGCTACCTGGTCGAATCGATCCAGGAGATCAGCGGCCTGACCGTCGAGGAAGAGGTCGTCGAGGTCCGCCAGGTCAGCGCGGAGGGCAAGCAGATCATCCGCAAGCAGCCCGGCGCGCGCCAGGCGGGCGAGGTCACGATCACCCGGGGACTCGACAAGAGCAGCGAGTTCACCAAGTGGATCAAGGAGACCCTGAACAACGGTGCCGTCGACACCGCGCGACAGAACCTCACCATCGAGATCAAGGACTCGACGGGCGCGACCGTCCGCCGCATCCAGCTGATGCAGGGCTGGGCCTCCAAGTGGGAGGGCCCCTCCCTCAAGGCCGGCGAGTCCGCCGCGGCCACCGAGTCCGTGACCATCGTGTTCGAGGAGATCATCGTCGAATGAGGCGCCGTACGGTGACGGCGGGCAGCCTGGAGGAGATCCTCCAGGCCACTGCGCCCGCGGCGGCCCCGGAGCCGGCGGCCGCACCCCCGGCCGCCGCTCCGGCAGGGCGCGAGGACCACGGACTGCGGACGGAGTTCGAGTTCGAGCTGCCGCGCGGGTACGTCGACGAGGCGGGCACGGTGCACCGGCACGGATCGATGCGCCTGGCCACCGCCCGCGACGAACTGCGCCCCCAGATCGACCTGCGGGTCAAGGAGAACCCGGCGTACCTCAGCGTGGTGCTGCTCAGCCAGGTGATCACCCGGCTCGGCACCGTCACCGACGTGCACGCCGGGATCGTGGAGCGGATGTACGCGACCGACGTCGCGTTCCTGCAGGACTTCTACCGGCGCGTCAACAGCGAGGGTCACACCCGCGCGGCCGTCACCTGCCCGCACTGCGAAGGCGGTTTCGAGGTCGACCTCTCCGGTGGGCGCCTGGGGGAATCGTGACGTACGCCCTCCCCCGACTCAGGGAGGAGATCGCGTACATCGCCTACCACTTCCACTGGCAACGCGACGAGATCCTCGACCTGACCCACGGCGAGCGCCAGGAGTGGGTCACCGAGATCGGTCGAATCAACACCCGTGTGAACGAAGGCGGTTGAACGCATGGCATGGCGGGACAGGCTGCGTCGGCGCGCTGCCACGGCCGTGCCGGAAGCCGCGGGCGCGGCCGCGGCCGCGTCACCGGAGGCTGCGCGGGGCACGCCCGCCGTGCGGGACAGTGCCGTGCCGGACGGTGCCGTACCCGGCGACTGGGACGGCGGCTGGCGCATGACGGCGCCGCCCGCGCTGACCGTGTCCCGTGCGGCCATGGGCGTCAGCGACGGGCTCGCCTTCCGCGCCGGCCTGGCCGCGTGGCGCGATCCGTCGTTCGACACAGGGCTCGCCCACGCCCTGCTCCCGTCCGCCCCGGCGGGCCTCGTACGTGGGGTCACCCGCCCCGCCGGTCCCCGTAGCGGGCCCGGGGGCGGCGGCCCGCTGCTGCTGCGGGCGCTGCGACAGCCGGAGGAAGCGGAACCGACCCCCGCTGCTTCGGGTACGTCGCGGGTGCCCGACGCCGCGCAGATCTCGCGCCGGGTGCGGCCCGGCACCCCGTCGTCCGGTCCGGGCGGCTCGGACACGAGCGGCCCGGCGACGGCCGGCCCCGACCCGGTCGTCACCCGCGCCACCGCCCGCGGCGGCGCGTCCACGCACTCCGCCCCCGTACGCGGCACACCCGGCCCCGCCGTACAGCGGGCCGGTGCCGCGCCGTCCCGTCCGGGCAACCCGGGCACCCGCGGCCCGGCCGCCGATCCGGTGGTGTCCGGACCGGGCGCGCCCGTACCGCACGCCGCGTCGCCGTTGCGCGGCGGCTCACCGGGGTCGGGCGTCGCCCGTGGCGGCGCTGCCCCGCACTCCGCAGCCACCCTCGGCACGCCGGCTCCCGCCGTTCAGCGGGCCGGGGCCGGCGCCGCGGTGACCCCTGCCGCGTCCGGCCGTGCGCCGACGCCCGCACGGTTCCCGCTGGTCCGCCGTATCGCGGTGGTCCCCGACACCTCGGCGGGCCGGGGAGCGTCCGCCGGGAGTGCGGCCCCGTCCCCGTCCGGTCCGCCCGTCCAGCGAGCCGCGGCCGGCCCGTCCGGCTCCACGGGGTCCGCGGGGTCCGCGGGATCCGCCGAGTCCGCGGGATCCGCCGCCGCCGTGGTCCGCCCGCGCTCCGTCGGCCGCACGCTGACCGTCGCGCGGGTCCCCGCCACGCCCGGGCGCCGGGTGTCCGTCGTCCGCCCCGCACCGGTACGGACAGCCCCGGTCACGACCACGGCCGAGTCGGGCACGCCCGTACAGCGTGCGGACGGTCGCGCACCGCTCGGCACTCCCGTCACCGGGCTGCCGCCCGCGACCCCGCCGTCGGACCACCCCGCAACGCCCACCGCGCCCACCCCGGCCATGCCCATCGTCCAGCGCCGGGCAGAGCCGACGGCCTCGAACGCCGCCCCGTCGGGCCGCTCCGCAGCAGCTCCCGTACCCGTGACGCCCGTGGTCCAGCGCCGGGCGGAGCCCTCGGCCGAGGGTGCGACCGCCCCTGACAGCGGAGCCCCGCAGCACCGCCCGGTGAAGCCCGCCGCGGGCGCCGTGGCACCCGTGCAGCGTGCGGAGGTTCGTCCACCGCTCGGCACCGGTCTCACCGGACTGCCGCCCACGGCCCCGCCGTCGGACCACCCGGTAACGGCCCCCGCGCCCGACCCGGCGATGCCCATCGTCCAGCGCCGGGCAGAGCCGGCGGCCGAGGGCGCCGCCGGCCCGGAAACGCCTGTGCGTGTGGGAAGCCGCCCACCGCTCGGGGCGCCCCTCACCGAACTGCCCGCCACGGCCATCCCGTCGGGCCACCCCGCAGCGGCCGCCTCGACCGACCCCGCGATGCCCGTCGTGCAGCGCCAGACGGAGCCCACGACCGCAGGCGGCGCCGCTCCCGACAGCAGCGGCCCGAAGCCCGCCGCGCACCGCCGGGCAGAGCCCGCCACCGGCCTCGAGGCACCCGTGCAGCGGGCACGGACCCGCGCACCGCTCGGGGCGCCCCTCGCCGAACTGCCCGCCACGGCCATCCCGTCGGGCCACCCCGCAGCGGCTCCCACGACCGACCCCGCGATGCCCGTCGTCCAGCGCCAGACGGAGCCCACGGCCGACAGGGCCGGGCCCGGCGCGACCCGTGGGTCCACGCCGCGGGTCCGTAGCGGCCTGGGGGCGCCGCTGCCCGCGCTGCCGCCGAGCGCCGCGCCGCCCCCTCCCGCCTCGTCCCGGGCCCGAGCGGCTCGGCCCGTCTCCCCTGCCGCCGTACAGCGCGCAGCTGCGCCCGGTGCGCCGTCGACGCCGACGGGTCATGCACCCGTGCTCGGGGCAGGCTCTGCCGCCCCGCGCGCACCCAAGACCGGCGGCCCCGGCGCACCCCCCGGGGCCGCCCACCCGATTCCCCTGGTCGTCGCCCGTGCGGTCACCGATCCGAGCGTGGCCCCGCACCCCGCCGCGGGCGCCGCGGCGCCCGTCGGGTCCCGCACGCGTACCCTCCAGCTCCTGGCGGCCCGGCCCCTGGCCCTCGGCACCCGTGACATGGGGAGCACCGCTGCCGCCGCCGCCCGCCCGGCGAGCCGTCCCGTGGTCCCGGCCCGCTGGCCCGCCCCGAGCACCCCTGCGCAGCCGCAGGTCCAGCGGGCCGCGGTCGACGGGCCGCGCGCGGCGACCCCGCACGCGGTGCATGCCGTACGCGCCGTGCGCCCCGCGCCGCCCGCTCAGGCCCCCGCCCGCGCCGCGGCCGCTCCCCTCCCCGTGACCGGCCCGCACGCACCGCCGCTCGTGGTCCAGCCGGCGCCGGTCACCCCGTCGGCGCAGCCCGTACCCGTCGTGCGCCCCAGGACACCGGCCCCCACCGGCGCCACCGGAGCCACCGGAGCCACCGGAGCCGGCCCGCCCGGAGCCACCGGCCCCGCGCCACCGGCGCCGGTGCAGCGCGCCCCGGCCGGGAGCTCCGGAACCCCGGCCGGGGGCACCCGGCCCGCCCCGGCCGACCGGCACACAACGCCGGCACCGCAGGTCCCCGACTCCGATCTGGACGACCTGGCCCGTCGCCTGCTGGACCCTGTCTCCCGCCTGCTGCGCACCGAGTTGCGGCGCGGTCGGGAACGCGCGGGCCGGCCCTTCGACGGCCGCCGCTGAGAACGCGTACGCACGAGAAACGGACGACGGACCCATGACGGACAACATCTTCGCCACCAGCGTGTTCTTCCGGCTGGCGATCGGCGGCAACGACCTGGGCGCCTTCCACACCTGCTCCGGCATGGGTGCCGAGGTCGAGATGGAGAGCTACGCCGAGGGCGGCAACAACGGCTTCACCTGGCAGCTGCCGGGCCGCGTGACCTGGTCGAACATCACCCTCACCCGGCCCGTCACCGCGGACACCGCGAAGATCGGCCGCTGGCTGGACGAGACGCTTCGGCGGGTCGAGCCCAAGGACGGGGAGATCGTGGCGCTACGCCCGGACCTGAGCCGGATCATCAGCTGGCAGGTGTTCGGGATCGTCCCGGTCCGATGGCAGGGCCCGTCCTTCGACCCCGCCAACTCCGCCGCCGCGGTGGAGACGTTGGAGATCGCCCACCAGGGGCTGCTGCCCACCTGACCGCCCGGCCTCCCGCCCGTACCCGCCCTCCTGCACCACCCCTGCTCCCGCTCCCGCTCCCGCTCCCGCTCCCGCTCCCGAAGGGAACCACGCCATGGCCTCATCGGCACGCGCCAGCCGCGCCCGGGCCCAGCTCACCCTCAAGGAGCCCCCGACCTCCGTCGGGGCCAAGCCCGGCGGGGTGCTCGCGAAGCTCGATCTCCAGTTCAACCCGTCGACCCTGCAGCTGGGCAAGACCACCGAGTGGCGGCGCTCCCCGTCCCGCATGGCCGGGCAGTCCGCGCTGCCCGAGTTCGTGGGCAGCGGTCCGCGCACCCTGAGCCTGGAGGTGTTCCTGGACGCGACCGCCACCCACGACAACTCGGTGGAGCAGGCGGTGGAGAAGCTGATGAAGGCGTGCGTGCCGACCCCGGCCAGCCTGGGCCGCAAGAAGCCGGCGAGCCCCTGGGTTCGCTTCGAGTGGGGCAGCGCGCGGACGACGTCGTTCGACGGGGTCCTGTCGAACCTCTCGGTGTCGTACACGCTCTTCGACGTGGACGGGAAGCCGCTGCGGGCCACCTGCTCGCTGTCCATCGAGGAGGCCAGTGTCGACCCGCCCGGCCAGAACCCGACCTCCGGCTCACGGACCGCCCGCAGCACGCACATCGTGGTGGCGGGCGACAGCCTGGCGATGCTCGCCTGGCGCGAGTACGGCGACGCGACGGCCTGGCGGGTCATCGCGGAGGCCAACGGCATAGACGACCCCATGGCACTCGTCCCCGGCACCGAGATCGTGGTGCCGGGCACGCAGGACCAGCACGGCGAGGAGGAGCAGCGGTGAGCGGGTCCGAGTCCGGGGGCCGGTCGTTCGCGGCCGACCCGATCGTGGAGGCCCCCGGCGAACTGCCGCCGACCTGGGCGGCACAACTGGTGAGCTGCGTGGTGGACGAGAACGTGGGCCTGCCGGACACGGCGGTCCTCACCTACCGCGACCCCGACCACGAGTTCCTGCGCGCCACCGGCATCACCATCGGCTCCCCGCTGCGGGTGTCGGTGGCGACCGTGAAGGGGCAGGCGCGGGAGCGGCTGTTCAACGGCGAGGTCACGGCCCTGGAGATCGACCGGGACCGCACCGGATCGTTCACCGTCGTCCGCGCCTACTCCAAGGCGCACCGCCTCCAGCGCGGCCGCAAGGTCGTGGCGTACCGGAACATGACGGCCGCCGCCATCGTCCGCAAAGTGGCCGCCGGAGCGGGCCTCGCCGTCGGGAAGGTGGAGGCCGCGCCGGTGACCTACAAGCAGCTGTCCCAGGCGAACGTCTCCGACTGGGACTTCCTGCAGTACCTCGCGGGCGAGAGCGGCGCACAGGTACGCGTCGACGACCAGGGGCTGCTCCAGTTCACCCGGCCCGTGAAGGCGGCCGGGGCGCCCGCCCCGTCGACGTCGGCCGTGCGCAATCCGATGGTCCTGGAGTACGGGAGGAACCTCCTCGCCCTGCGGGCCGCACTGTCGGCCGCCGACGGCTCCTCGACCGTGCAGGTGCGCGGGTGGGACGTGACCACCAAGCGGCCACTGGTCGCGCAGCAGCCTTCGGTGGTCAGCGACACGGTGGTGCCGGGCCTCAGCCCCGCGCTCGCCGCGCGCTTCGGCAAGTCGGCCGTGACCGTCACCGACACTCCGTACCGTACGCAGGCCGAGACCACGGCGGTCGCCAAGGCGGCGGCCGACCGGATCAGCTCCGGTTTCGGCGAGCTGGAGGCGGTGGCCGAGGGGAACCCGCTGCTGCGGGCGGGCAAGGCGGTGGCGCTCGGCAACGTGGGACAGGCGTTCTCCGGCCGGTACACGGCGACGGCGGTCCAGCACGTCCTGGAGCCGCACGGCGGCTACCGCACCACCGTGTGGGTCAGCTCCAGCCCGGACCGCTCCCTCGCCGGCCTGGTGACCGGCGCCAACGCGCCGGGGCGCGGTCCGCGCATCCCGGGACTCGCGATCGGTGTGGTGACGGACGTGCGCGAGCCGAACGGCTCCGAACGCGGCGCGGTGCGGCTGAAGTTCCCCTGGCTGGACGACACGTACGTCACCGACTGGGTGCGCACCGTCCAGTGGGGCGGCAAGGGCGGCGGCGGTGTGGTGAGCCCCGAGGTCAACGACGAGGTGCTCGTCGGGTTCGAGCAGGGCCTGCTCGACAGCCCGTACGTCATCGGCGGGCTCTACAACGGCGTGGACCAGCCCTCACCGCACGACGTGCCGCTGATCGACAAGACCAGCGGAAAGGTCAACCGCCGCTCTGTGGTTTCGCGTTCGGGCCACCGCGTGGAACTGCTGGACGCGGCGGCGCCCGGACCTTCCGGGCTGCGCCTGGTCACCGGGGACGAGCGGCTGGAGGTACGCATGGACGACCGCCGGGACCGCATCGAGCTCACCGTGTACGCGGGGCGGGGCCGCCCGCTGACCTCGGTCCTGCTGGACAAGAACGGCATCACGCTGGACGCCCGGCAGGGCACGGTGAAGGTGTCCGGCCGGCAGGTGGACATCGACGGCACCGCCGGGGTCAGCATCGGCGGCCGGTCGGTGAAGGTGAACGGCACCGCGGACGTCACCGTCAACGGCGGCCTGCTCGCCGTCCTCAAGGCCCGGCTCATCCGGATCAACTGAAGCTCCCGCGGCTCCCGTACGACGACCCCGTGCCCCGACCCCGTGCCCCGATCCCGTATCCCGTCCCCGCACCGCGACCCTGCACCGCGACCCCGCACCAGGACCGCCTTCCCCGAGGAGAACCCGATGCCAGCCGCAGCCCGTACCGGCGACCCCACCAACCACGGTGGCCGGCTCGCCACGCCGCCGCCCGGCGCCGCCGCGGCGGTGGCGACGGTGCTGATCGGCGGCCGTCCCGCCGCCGTCGTGGGCAGCCTGCACGTCTGCGTGGTCCCGCCGCACGCGGCCATGGGCCCGGCCAACGTGATCATGCCCAACCCGGCCGGCCTGGCCACCGGCACGGTGCTCATCGGCGGGCTGCCCGCCGCGCGGGCGCGCGACCAGACCGCATGCGGCGCGATGGTCCTGACCGGCGCCCAGAACGTCCTGATCGGCGGTATGTGATGAGCGAACGGTTCATCGGGCGCGGCTGGGCGTTCCCCCTGCGGGTCGGGCCGACCGGCGGCATCGCCATGGTCGAGCGGGAACGGGAGCTCGAAGAGGCCATCCGGCTGGTCCTGGGCACCGCTCCGGGCGAGCGGCCGATGCGGCCCGAATTCGGCTGCGGCATCCACGAGTACGTCTTCGCCCCCGGCGACGGCGACACCGCCGGGCGGGTCGCCCAGCAGGTGCGCGAGGCCCTGGAGCGCTGGGAGCCCAGGATCGCGGTGGACGAGGTCCTCGTGGCCTTCGACGCCGTGGAGGCGGGCACCCTCTACATCGATGTGCACTACACGGTGCGCACCACCAACGACCGGCGCAACCTGGTCTTCCCCTTCTACACGATCCCCTCCGAGGAGGGGGCCGAGGAAATGGTCGCGGACTGATGGCCCTGCCCTCCCCCAACCTGGACGACCGGCGGTTCCAGCAACTCGTCGACGAGGCGAAGCGGTACGTGCAGCAGCGCGCCCCGGAGTGGACCGACCACAACGTCTCCGACCCG
Organism: Streptomyces avidinii; assembly: GCF_014650695.1. GTDB lineage: Bacteria > Actinomycetota > Actinomycetes > Streptomycetales > Streptomycetaceae > Streptomyces > Streptomyces avidinii. Next base: position 455,559 of record NZ_BMVL01000007.1, read on the forward strand.
GGCGTCACCCTGATCGAGACGTTCGCCTACCTCGTGGACCAGCTGCTGTACCGGCTGAACCGGGTCCCGGACAAGAACTACCTGGCGTTCCTGGACCTGTTGGACATCCAGCTGTATCCGCCCTCGGCGGCCGTGGCCGACGTCGACTTCTGGCTGTCGGCCCCGCAGCCCGACACGGTGACGCTGCCCGCGGGCACCGAGGTGACGACCGCCGCCGGCGAGACCGAGGAAGCCGTGGTGTTCGCGACCACCGGCGATCTGCGCATCGTGCCGAGCGAGTTGATGCGCCTGGTCACCGCGCCCCGCAGCGGGGACATGACCGACCGCACCGGCGAGCTCGCCGAGGGCCGCGACATCCCGTGCTTCCGGGCGACGCCCGAGCCCGGCGACGCCCTGCTGTTCGGCCTGCCGACGGCCGTGCCGCGCTGCGTGGTCGCGGTCCGTCTCGACAGCCGCGTCGAGGGCGTCGGTGTCGACCCGCGCCAGCCCCCGCTGGTGTGGGAGGCGTGGGACGGCGGTCGATGGCAGCGCTGCGAGACCGACTCGGACAGCACCGGCGGTCTCAACCGGCCCGGTGAGGTCATCGTGTACGTACCGGCCGGGCACACCGCGTCGCTGCTGAGCGGCACCCGCGCGGGCTGGCTGCGCTGCCGGGTCACCGAGCCGGAGCCCGGCCAGCCGTTCTACTCGGAGTCCCCGACCGTGCGCGAGGCCGCCGTCTTCACCGTCGGCGGCACGATGGCCGTGGAGCACGCCGAGCGCGTGACCGACGTACCGCTCGGCGCGTCGGAGGGGGTGGCGGGGCAGACCTTCCGGCTCGGCCGCCCGCCCGTGCTGCTCGACGGCGAACCGCCGGCGGTGGAGGTGTCCTCGGCCGAAGGATGGCAGCGCTGGGAGGTGGTGGAGCACTTCGGCCGCTCGGGTCCCGACGACCGGCACGTCCGCGTGAACGCCACCACCGGCGAGTTCGCGTTCCCGCCGGTACTGCGCGAGGCCGACGGCAGCCTGCGGGCCTGCGGCGCGGTGCCTCCCAAGGGCTCCCAGGTCCGCGTGGCCCGTTACCGCACCGGAGGCGGCCCCGCGGGCAACGTCTCGCGCGGCGCGATCTCCGTGCTGCGCAGCTCCGTCCCGTACGTCGCCCGGGTCATCAACCGGGAGGCGGCGCGCGGCGGCGTCGCCGGGGAGACGATCGACAACGCCAAGCTGCGGGCGCCGGAGACGCTGCGCATGCAGGAGCGTGCGGTGACCGCCGAGGACTACGAGATCATCGCCCGCCAGGCGGCGCCCTCGGTCCGCCGGGTCCGCTGCCTGCCCGCCGCGGACGGTTCCGGCGGCGCGGGCGCGGTACGGGTCCTGGTGGTGCCGGACGCGGTGGCCGACGAAGGCGACGACCGGCTCCGCTTCGAGCAGCTGATCCCCTCCGACCAGGTGCTCGCCGCGATCACCGGCACCCTCGACGAACGGCGGCTGATCGGCACGCGCCTCGTCGTGGAGCCGCCCGTCTACCAGGGCGTCACCGTCGTCGCCCGGTTGTCGGCACCCGCCGCGGACGCCGATCGGGTGCGCGAGGCGGCACTCGCCGCGCTGTTCCGCCACCTCAACCCCCTGCGCGGCGGGCCCGACGGCGCCGGCTGGCCGTTCGGGCGGCCCGTCCAGTACGGCGAGGTGTTCGGCGTACTGCAACGGGCCGTCGGAGACATCCTGGTGGAGGAGATCCGGATGTTCGCCGCCGACCCGATCACGGGGCGGCGCGGCGCCCCCGTCGACCGGATCGACATCGGTGCGGGCGCGCTGGTCTTCTCCTACCAGCACCAGGTGGTCGTGACGGAGCCGGAGACGGGGGTGCACGGATGAGCCGGGCCGCCGTCCCCGGCCTGCCGAGCCGGCATCCGATCGGCGGGCAACTGCCCGCGCTGTACGCCGACGACGACTTCGCCCAGCGGTTCACGGCGGGGCTGGACACCGTCCTCGCCCCGGTGTTCTCGACCCTCGACAACCTGCCCTCCTACTTCGACCCCCGGCTGGCCCCGGCCGATTTCCTGTCCTGGCTGGCCTCCTGGGTGGGCGGCATCGACGACCCCGGGTGGCCCACCGGGCTGCGGCGCGAGGCGGTGGCGCGGGCGGTGGAACTGCACCGCTGGCGCGGCACCCGGCGCGGCCTGACCGAGGCCCTGCGCCTGGTGCTGGGCGTGTCCGCCGAGGTCAGCGGGGACGGCGGGGCCGCCTGGTCCCGAACGGCCGGTGCCGAGCTGCCCGCCGCTCCGGCCGACGAGGTCCTGATCCGGGTGTGGCCGTACCGCGGGGCTGCGGTGGATGCGGACCGGGTCCGCGCGCTCGTGCGCACCCTGTGCCCCGTCCACACGGTCTGCCGGATCGAGGTCCTGTCCGGACCGCCTGCGGACGAAGGGAAGTGACAGCGGTGCGTGCGTGTCCCGTGTGCGGGTCGTCCAACGGCGCGACGGACGACTTCTGCGGCAACTGCGGCGCCTATCTGGGCTGGTCGGGCTCCGCCCCGGCGCGAAGCCCGGCCGCTCCGGAGGCCGGCGCCCCCGACCCGGCCGGCGCCCCCGACCCGGCCGACGACGCCCGACCCGCGGCGGAGCCGCCGGCCGCGCCCGCCGCAACCGGGTCGGCCCCACCTGCGCCCGGCAGGGCCGGGTCGGCCCCGGCTGCTCCCTCCCGTGCGGAGTCGGCCCCGTCCGCGGTCCCGTCCGCGACCCCCGCGGCGGAGCCGGCGGCTGCGCCCGCCGAGTCCGGCTCGGCCCGGCCTGCGCCCTCCGGGGCGGAGTCGGCCCTGCCCACGACGGCCGACGCAGATCGGCAGCAAGTGCGCCGCACCGCCGCGCCCGCCGGGGCGGAGCCCGGCCCGGCCGGGCCCGCCGCCACGGAATCGGCCCCGGCCGCGGCCCCCGGCCCGCCGGCGGGCCGGGAGGACCGGACCGGCCGTGGGGCGTCCGCGTCCGCGAGCGTGTCGCCGACACCGGCCGCACCCCCGGCACCCCCGGCACCCCCGGCGCGGCCGCCCGCCGCGCCGCCCGCCGCGCCCCGGGCCGCCGCGCCGCAGGCACCGGCGTCGCCGCAGCCCGTCCGGCCCGCGAAGGCGGCCCGGCCGCGCCCGGTCGTGCGTACCGCCGCGGTGAGCGACGACGTGTCCGGCGTGCCGTGCCCCGCCTGCGGCACGCCCAACCCGCCGGACCGCCGGTTCTGCCGCCGCTGCGCGGCCCCGCTGACGCCCACCACCGCACCGGCGCCCCTGCCGTGGTGGCGGACGATGTGGCCGTTCCGCCGCCGCACGCGCGCCGGTTCCGGCCGGGCGGCGCGCTTCCTGGTGGTCCTGGCCGTCGTACTGGCGCTCTGCGCGGGCGGCTTCCTGCTGCTGCCGGCCGGACGCCACCTGATCGAGGACACCCTGGACAAACTCGGCAAGGCCAAGGCGGTGACCGCCACCCGCGTCGAGGCGAGCGCCGAGGTGCCCGGGCATCCGGTGGGCGACAGCACGGACGGACTCAGCAACCGCTACTGGGGCGCGCCCGGCCCCGGCGCCTCGGTGACGTACACCTTCGCCAAGCCGTTCCGCCTGGTCGACGTGATCATCACCAATGGCGCCTCGTCGACGCCCGAGGAGTACGCGCGGCAGGCGCGGGCGCTCCAGATCGACATGGAGGTGACCTCGAAGGACGGCCGGACGGTCCGCAGGAAGCTCGCCCTGAGCGACAAGCCCGGTCCCCAGACCTTCCCCACCGGCATCAGCGACGCCACGACGATCCGGCTGACCCTGGAGGCACCCGCCGGAGCCGCACCGGAACGCCATCTCGCCCTGGCCGAAGTGGAGTTCTTCCAGCGGAGCTGACGGCCCCCGGGCGGGGCCGCGCCGGAGTAGCGTGTCCGGGTGGAGACGCACGTACGGCTGGAGCCCTGGTCGGCCGGGGACTTCTGGCTGCTGGAGCGCGAGAACGAGCCCGCCATGACCGAGTTCCTGGGCGGTCCCGAGCCGGCCGCGAAGCTCCTCGACCGGCAGCGGCGCTACGAGGCCCTGAGCGCGCGGGAGCCCGCCGCGGGGCGGATGTTCCGCGTCGTGTGGACCGAACGCGAGGAGAGCGTCGGGTCCGTCGGCTTCTGGGAGCGGGAGTGGCGGGGCGAGCAGGTCTACGAGACCGGCTGGGGCATCCTGCCCGAGTTCCAGGGCCAGGGCCTGGCCGTGGCCGCGCTGACCGAGCTCCTGGCCCACGTCCGCGAACACGGCTCCCGCGACAGCGTCCACGCCTTCCCCGGTACCGACCACCCGGCGTGCAACGCGGTGTGCCGGCGTGCCGGGTTCGAGTACCTGGGCGACGTCGACTTCGAGTACCCGCCGGGGGTGCCCCACCCGAGCTGCGACTGGCGCTACCGGGTGGGGCGGCCGCAGGCCCCGGTCACTCCGGTCGTTCCGGTCGTTCCGGTCACACCGTCAGGATGATCCGGCCGCGGACCCCCGGGGTCCCCAGGTGGGCGTGGGCCTTCGCGACCTCCGCGAGCGGGAAGGTCTCCGCGACCCGGAGGTTCAGCACGCCCGCGTCGACCAGGGCCACCAGCCGGGCCAGGTGCGGCCCGTCCGCCGCGACCTCCTGCTCCTCGACGCGGATGCCGCGCTCCGCGGCGGGGGCGTGGTTCGGGATCAGGCCGACGTAGACCCCGCCGTCGCGTACGAAGCCCAGCGCGGCCGCGCCCAGTACGGCCGCGTCCAGGACCCCGTCCACGGGCCCGGCCGGAGCCCCGCCGCGCGGGACGAAGTCGGCGGCGCCCAGGGACCGTACGAGCTCCTCGTCCCCCTCGCCCGCGAGGGCCGTCACCACCAGGCCGGCCCGTGCGGCGAGCTGGACGGCCAGGCCGCCGACGACGCCCGCGGCGCCGGTGATCAGCACCGAGGAGCCGGGGGCGAGCCCCAGCAGGTCCACCGCGCGGGCGGCGGTGAGGCCGCCCAGCGGGAGCCCGGCCGCGGCCACGGCGTCCACGGTGGTCGGCGCGGCCGCCACGGCGGTGGCGTCGAGCACCGCGTACTGCGCGTGCGTGCCGAGCGGCTTCACCGTCCCGTGGTGCAGGCCCACGACCCGGTCTCCGGTCTTCCAGCCCGTCACGCCGGCGCCGACCTCGTCGATCTCGCCGGCGAGCTCCCAGCCGAGGCCGAGCCGCTGTCCCGCGCCGCCGAAGACCCCGGCGCGGACCGCGCCGTCCACCGGGTTCAGCCCGGCGGCGGCGACCCTGACGCGGAGCTGTCCGGCGGCGGGGCGCGGGACGGGGACCTCGGCCAGTGCGACCTCCTCCGGGCCGCCGAATTCGCTCACCACGGCCGCCGGCATCGTCTGCTCGCTCATTTCCGTCTCTCCCGTTCGAGTGTTCGTCTGTTCGTTCGTTCCTGGTGAGCACTAACCTAGGGAGAGTTACTCTCTTTCCGTAAGTACGCACTCCAAGGTGCGTACCCGACCCGGAAGTGGGGCACCCATGGCCACCAGCACCGCCGCGGCCCGCCGCGAGGAAGCCCGAGCCGCCTACGACGCGTTCCTGAGGGAGTGCCCCACCGGCCAACTCCTGGCCCGCATCAGCGACAAGTGGGTCGGCCTCATCGTCAGCGCCCTCGGCCAGGCCGAGGACCGCTCCATGCGCTACAGCGACCTCGGCCGCAAGATCCCCGGCGTCAGCCAGAAGATGCTCACCCAGACCCTCCGCTCCCTCGAACGCGACGGTCTCGTCACCCGCACCGTCACCCCCACCGTCCCCGCCCGCGTCGACTACCGGCTCACCGACCTCGGCAGCAGCCTCGGCTGCCTCCTGGCCTCCGTGAAGCTCTGGGCCGAGAACCACTTCGACGAGGTCAGCAGCCATCGCGACACCTACGACCGGGCCACCGCGACCTCGTAAATTCAGCCGCGACCGATGCCCCGGCAGTGGCATGCTGACAGGGTGAACGGACCCGGCATTCAGCTCACCCTCGCCCCTGAACTGCGCCTCTTCGCCCCGCCCAGCCGGCGCGCCGACCGCGTACCGACCGCGACCGACGGCGCCTCCAGCCTCGGCCACGTCGTCGAATCGGCCGGCGTCCCGCTCACCGAGGTCGGTCGCCTCCTCGTCGACGGCCGCGAGGTACCCGTCTCCTACGTTCCCCAGGACGGCCAGAACGTCGAGGTGTTCAGCGTCGAGCGGCCCCAACAGGTGCCCGGCGCCCCGCTCCGCTTCCTCCTCGACGTCCACCTCGGCACCCTCGCCCGCCGCCTGCGCCTGCTCGGCGTCGACGCCGCCTACGAGAACGAGGACATCGGCGACCCGGCCCTCGCCACCCGCTCCGCCGCCGAGCGGCGCGTCCTGCTCTCGCGCGACCGCGGCCTGCTGCGCCGCCGCGAGCTGTTCGCCGGCGCGTACGTCTACAGCGACAACCCGGACGAGCAACTGCGTGATGTTCTCGGCCGGTTCGCACCCGCCCTCGCCCCGTGGACGCGCTGCACCGCCTGCAACGGCCCGCTCCAAGAGGCCGACAAGGAGAGCGTCGGCGACCGCCTGGAACAGGGCACGCACCGCTCCTACGACGTCTTCGCGCAGTGCGCGGCGTGCGAGCGCGTCTACTGGCGCGGCGCCCACCACGCCCGCCTGGAGCGGATCGTCGACGAGGCCCTCGTGGAGTTCGGCACCGCCTAGAAGGCGTACGCGTCGCCCGTGTCCAGCGCCAGCACCACGTGCTCGTTGTTGGTGTGGTTCCGGTCGATCGCACCGCCGTCCCACCACGTGTCGACCCGCACAGCCACCTCCGGGGCCCGCTCCCGCAGTTCGAGCCGCAGCGCGATGTGCCGGCCCCGCCCGTGCAGCGGCAACGGCCCCGTCTCGCACACCACCTCGCGCGAACCCGCCCGTGCGCAGCCCTCCGCCAGCTGCTGCCGGTCCGCGAGCTCGGCCGACAGCCGCACCCGCAGCGTCGCGTTCGGCACCGCGGCGGGCCCGTCGTTCTCCGGGACCAGCCAGATCCGCAGCCGTGCCCCGGACAGGGCCACCCGGCCGTGGTAGGCCACATCGGCCTCAGGGCCGTCCCCCGGCGATGCCTGCGCCGCCCCGGGGACACCCGCACCCAGCGCCAGCAAACCCGCCACCACCACACTTCGTACGGCACCACGGCGCACCGACACCACCTCCTCGCGCGGAGGCTAGCCAGCCGCGCCCCGGGCCGGTCGGACCATCACACGAACGAGGGCGCGCCCACCCCCATCTGCGTGCGCGCCCTCGGGCCGCGCCGGCGCCGGGCCGGGCCTCGACGCGCACGCCCGCGCGGCTCCTGGGCCCCGCCTATGCTGGCGGGTAATCGCCCGTACGAACGACCGAGGAGCCCGCACATGAGCACGGCCGCCACCCGAACCGCCGTAGTCACCGGCGCGAGCAGCGGCATCGGCGCGGCCACCGCCCGGCAGCTCGCCGCAGCCGGCTACCACGTCGTCCTCACCGCCCGCCGCAAGGACCGCATCGAGGCCCTCGCCGCCGAGCTGACCGGGGCCGGCCACCGGGCCACCGCATACGCCCTCGACGTCACCGACCGCACCGCCGTCGACGCCTTCGCGGCCTCCCTCGACCGCTGTGACGTCCTCGTCAACAACGCGGGCGGCGCCATCGGAGCCGAGCCCGTCGCCACCGGCGACCCCGCCGACTGGCGCACGATGTACGAGGTCAACGTCATCGGCACGCTCCACGTCACCCAGGCCCTGCTCCCCGCCCTCACCGCCTCCGGCGACGGCACGGTCGTGGTCCTGTCCTCCACCGCCGGCCACTCCACGTACGAGGGCGGAGCAGGCTACGTCGCCGCCAAGAACGGCGCCCGCGTCCTCGCGGAGACCCTGCGCCTGGAGATCGTCGGCCAGCCCGTCCGCGTCATCGAGATCGCCCCGGGCATGGTCAAGACCGAGGAGTTCGCCAAGACCCGGTTCCGCGGCGACGCGGAGAAGGCGGAGAAGGTCTACGCGGGCGTCGCCCAGCCGCTGTCGGCCGACGACGTGGCCGACACCATCACCTGGGCGGTCACCCGCCCCAGCCACGTCAACATCGACCTCCTGGTGGTCCGCCCCCGCGCCCAGGCCTCGAACACGAAGGTCCACCGCGAGCTCTAGGGTGCCGGGCGCCGCGGGCCCGGCAAGATCCGAAGGAAACGACCTAGAGGACTCCCGCCGCCTTCAGGTGCGGCATGAGGGCCGCCGGCTTCAGCCCGGCGGCCCTCGCCGCGTCCAGGGCCCGCCGGAGGTCCGCCGCCAGCGTCGGCGTGAAGTGCAGCAGCACGATGTCCCCGGCCTCCAGCCGCGGCGTGAGCGGGGTCCCGCCCCAGGTGGTGAAGTCGTGCGTCCAGGTGATCAGCGCCTTCACCCCGCACGCCTTGGCCGCGAGTCGCACGTCGTCGTTCACCGCCCCGTACGGCGGCCGCAGCAGCTTCGGCGTCCGCCCGAAGGCGGCCCGGAGCTGCTCCCCGGCCCCGCACACCTCGGCGTCCTTGCCGGCGGCGTCGAGGGTCGTCAGGTCCGGGTGGTTGACGGTGTGGTTCTCGACGGTGGCCCTCCCCTCCTCCGCGAGCCGGGTGAAGTACCCGGTGTCGTACGAGGTCGCCCCCGGCAGCAGGAAGAGCGCGGCCGGCACCCGCTCCTCCAGCAGGATCCGGGCCGCCGCCGCATCGTGGCTCCAGCCGTCGTCGATGGTGAAGAAGACGACCCGCTCCCCGGTCGGCACGTGCGACACGACGGGCGGCAGCCCCGCCTTCGCCTGCGCGGATCCGGCGGCCCCGAGGGCGAGTGACAACGACGCGAGCGCGGCGACAAGCACGCGGGATCTCCACATGCCGCACACCTTGGTCTAGACCAACTCGCAGCGTCAATACCCCGGTCGGGAGTTCCTTCCGGCGTAGGCGCGGGCCCCCCACCACGCTGCTCCCCACCCCACCCCACCCCACCGCACCGGCCGGGCCGGGATCAGACCTCCACGAGGTCCTTCACACCGAGCTTGTCCCGGGCGAACGCGAGGTTGCGGACCACCCGGTCCCGCTCCGCCGGAGGCAGCTTGTCCCCCGCGAGCAGCCGTTGCCCGCACTGCGCCGACTCCTCGTACGCCCCGATCCAGTAGGCGGCGACCGCCAGTTCGTCCAGGGCCCGCCACTCGTACCAGTCGAACTCGACGAACAGGATGTCGCTCGGGTACGGGATCTGCGCCGCCGCCCGCGCGAACAGGTGCGCCAGCGGCCAGCGCTGCCCCTCGACCCGGCACAGGCGCGCGAGGTCGCCCAGAGCCTCCGCACGCTGGGGGCGGCTCTCGTGCGCACCCAGGTAGCGGTCCATCACCTCGGCGTGCGGCCGGCCGAGGCTCGCCGCGAGCCGTGCGGCGTAGAGGCGGGCGCAGAAGACCTCCTCGGCGAAGCCGCCCATGCCCGCCCGGCGGTCGTAGGCGGCCAGGGCCTTCTCCGGCTCTCCCGCGTCGCGCCAGCTCTGGGCGAGGTAGAAGACGTAGCGGGCGTTGTCGGGTTCCTCGGCCAGACCCGCTTCGAGGACGGCGGCGTCGTGCAGGTACTTCTTCCGCTGGCCGTCCCGCACCAGGCGGGCACCGCCGCCCACCGAGAGGATGTGGGCGCCCGTCAGCGTCCCCATGCCGTAGGGGCCCCCGCAGTCGATGTACTCGTGCAGGACGCCGACGTAGCGCCAGGGAAGCCGCGTGGAGACCAGCGCCGGACGCCAGTGGACGAGGGGGCCGTCGTGCAGCGCCACCCGGTAGGCGTCCTCCGTCAGCTCCGGCATGCGGAAGCCCGGCTCCACCTCCATCAGGTCGTCGGCGTCGATGAAGAGCAGGTAGTCCGCGTCCGCGCGAGCGAGGTCGATCGCCTCGCTGCGGCTCTTGTCGAAGCCCCTGAACGGGCTCTCGTGCAGGGTTCCGGGCAGATCGCCGAGGACCTCCCGGATCACGTCCTGGGTGCCGTCCGTCGAGCCGGTGTCCAGGATGACCCAGCGGTCGATCAGCGGCCGCACGGATTCGAGACAGCGGCGGATGACCGGCGCCTCGTCCTTGACGATCATGTTCAGGCAGACTTTTGCTTTCACAGCCCGTCCAACCGAGGTGAGTGCCGACAGGGGAAGGCGGCCTACGGTTTGCGCTGCAGGAGCGCGACGGTCAGCCCGCTCAGCCGCTCCGTCCCGTAGGTCGTGTACTGCGCGCGCAGGGCCCGGGCCTGCTCCGCGGGGACCGGCTCCAGGGGATCCGGACCGGTTCCGGGGACGACCACCCAGATGCGGCTCTCGCCCCGCAGGCACCGGGCCGGCTGCGTGCAGTGCACCGGGTACAACTCGTCGTTCTCGGCCGCCGACCTGGCGAGGAAGACCTCCCTCAGCTCCAGATCCCGCCCGAGGTAGTAACGGACCCCGCGGTCGAGCATCCACGGCGCTCCTCGGACGTACACCACCCCGTCGCCCGGCCGGTGGTACTTCTCGATGGTCCGCGCCGCCCCCGCGTAGTCCGCCCCGTGGGGGACGTCGTGCTCGAACGGCTCCCGCATCCTGCGCTGGTCGGGCAGGAGGAGCAGCGAGAGCACCGCCAGGACCACGGCGGCGACGCGCCAGGACCGGGCGGCTGCGGCGAGCCCGGCTCCCGCCAGTACCGCCCAGCACGGCACGGTGAACATGACGTACTGGAAGCGGAAGTAGGAGACCTCGCCGTGGGAGGCCGCCCACAGCACCAGCGGGGGCACCACGACCAGTGCGACGCACGGCAGCAGGACCTCGCGGCGTTCCCTTCCCGCGAGCGCGGCCAGCGCGACCACCGCTCCGGCGCACAGGCTCGACGCGAACATCTGGGGCCAGATGCCGACGAGGGCCCACAGGTCCGGCTGCGGCATCCAGAAGAGCTGGCGGGACGCCTGCGACCGGCCGAGCAGGATCACCGGCAGGGCGCAGGCGGCGCCGGCCGCGGCCGACGGCAGGAAGCCCCACAGGACCCGGCGTTCGTGGCGCGCGCGCAGGAGCACCGCCGCCAGGTGGCCCGCCACGACCGTGAGCGCCACGAGGTGCAGCAGGCCGACGACGGCCAGGCACGCGCCGTACCCGGCCCAGCGGGCCGGGCTCAGGGGCCTGTCGAACGCCCGGAGCAGCAGGAGCGTGGCCACGGTGGCGGCCAGGACCACGAGGGCGTAGCCACGGGCCTCCTGGCCGTAGCGGCTCACCACGGGGACGACGGCGAAGAGCATTCCCCCGTACAGGCCGGCCCGCTCGCCGAAGAGCCGTCGGCCGATCAGGGCGACGACCGCGGCCGTGGCACCCATCGCCAGCGCCGAGGGCATCCGCAGGCTGGTGTGCGAGTCCCCGAAGACGGCCGTCCACCCGTGCATCAGCAGGTAGTACGTGCCGTGCACCGCATCGACGTGGTGCAGCATCGCCAGGATCCGGTCTGTGCTCCGTCCGGCGACGTCCCACGTGACGATCTCGTCGGTGCCCAGCAGCGGACCGCGGATCCCGGTGAGCGTGCACGCCAGAGCGGCCAGCGCCGGCCACAGCCACAGCCACAGGCCGAAGGACGCTCCGGGGAGCTGTCGCCTCGCTGTCCCCGGCCCGGTCTCCGTGTCCCGCGCCGGTCGGATAAGAGTCGTCACGCAGACAGTGATAGCTGCGACGCGGGGGCGCCGACGGGTCGCCACGAACGGACGGGGGACCCTTTCGCCTGATCAGCCCCGCTCCCCGATCGGGCCACGACGCATGGGCCAATGTGTTGATATGCCTGCGCGCCTGCCTCGGGATACCGGGCGCCGCCCGAATGCTGCCGGTGCAGGATCAACCCCCATCGGTTCCACGAGGAGCAATGCAATGAGTCCCGAGAATTGGGCGCCGTCGCGTCTGGGCCCGCTGCCCCGGCAGGGCAAGTGGCGGGTCGGCAGCGCGGTGGCATCCCTGGCCGTCGTGATGCTCGGCTATACGACTCCCGCACTGGCGGTCGCCGACGGACCTCAACCGTCCGGCGCCGCTCCGGCCTCCGCGATGGGCGGGGACAAGTGCAAGGCGGACCACGACGACTGGGAGGAGGACGAGGAGGAGGACTGGGAGGAGGACGAGGATCCCGAGGTCAAGGGCTCCGGCGGGGGCCACGAGGACCAGTGCAAGGGTGCGACCGGACCGACCGGACCGACGGGCCCGACCGGACCGACGGGCGCCACGGGCGCGACGGGAGCGACGGGAGCGACCGGGGCCACGGGAGCGACCGGCCCGTGCGTCGACATCTCCACCTCGTGGGACGAGCGAGAGGTCAAGTACAAGGCCGTCCTCGCCCCGGACGGCATCGCCTGGGCGGGCGTGTACGACTTCAACGCGCCCAACCCGACCGTACCGGCCTACACCTGGTACGACCTCACCACCGGCGCGACGGACTATCCGGCCGACCCGTGCGGCATCACGATCGCCGAGACGGCGAACAGGGTCATCGTCGAGGTGCTCACCACGGCCGGAGCGGTCTGGGAGACGGAGTGCCCGGTGGACCGGGGTGAGCCGGACCTGCTGAACTGCCCCGACCCCGTCGTCTGGACACCCGCGAACCCGCAGCCCGGGGCGCTCATGCGCAAGCACGGCAGCCCGCAGCTGAAGCCCGGCATCGGCGCTGCCCCGGTCGACAAGGGCCTCTCGAAGAGCTCCGCGCGGCCCTGACCCGGCCGGGATCCCACGCCCGCGCCGTGCCCGGAACCTTCCGGGCACGGCACGCGTGTGCAGGTCCGCGTACGGGCCTCAGCCCTTGACGCAGATGACCTGCTTGAGCTTGGCGACGACCTGCACCAGGTCGGTCTGCTGGTCGATGACCTGCTCGATGGACTTGTAGGCACCCGGGATCTCGTCCACGACGCCCGAGTCCTTGCGGCACTCCACGCCCTTGGTCTGCTCCACCAGGTCCCGCGCCGAGAACCGCTTCTTCGCCGCCGTCCGGCTCATCTTCCGGCCCGCGCCGTGCGAGGCCGAGTTGAAGGACTTCTCGTTGCCGAGCCCCTTCACGATGTACGAGCCCGTGCCCATGGATCCCGGGATGATCCCGTAGTCACCGCTGCCGGCCCGGATCGCGCCCTTGCGCGTGACCAGCAGGTCCATGCCGTCGTACCGCTCCTCCGCGACGTAGTTGTGGTGGCAGCTGATCTCGCGGTCGAAGGAGACCTTCGCCTTCCGGAACTCCTTGCGGACGACCTCCTTGAACAGGCTCATCATGGCCGCGCGGTTGAACTTCGCGTACTCCTGGGCCCAGAAGAGGTCGTTGCGGTACGCCGCCATCTCGGACGTGGCCGCGAGGAAGACCGCGAGGTCCCGGTCGACCAGGTTCTGGTTGTGGTCGAGCCCCCGGGCCACCTCGATGTGGTGTGCCGCGAGCTCGTTGCCGATGTTCCGGGAGCCGGAGTGCAGCATCAGCCACACCGAGCCCGACTCGTCGAGACAGAACTCGATGAAGTGGTTGCCGCTTCCGAGCGTTCCGATCTGCTTCAAGGCACGCTCATGACGGAACTTGACCGAGTCGGTGAGGTAGTCGAAACGGCTCCAGAGGTCCTCGTACCCCTCCACCGAGAAGCCGTACAGCCGCGACGGGTCCACGGCCTCCTTGTGGAGACCCGTCCCCACCGGAATCGCCCGCTCGATCTTCGACCGCAGCACCGACAGGTCCCCGGGCAGGTCGTTCGCCGTCAGGGACGTCTTCACCGCCGACATGCCGCAGCCGATGTCCACGCCCACCGCCGCCGGGCAGACCGCGTCCTTCATGGCGATCACCGACCCGACGGTGGCCCCCTTGCCGTAGTGGACGTCAGGCATGACGGCCAGACCCTTGATCCAGGGGAGGGTGGCGACGTTGCGCAGCTGCTGCATCGCGCCGTCCTCGACCGACGCCGGGTCGGTCCACATCCGGATCGGGACCTTCGCCCCGGGCACCTCTACGTACGACATAAGGAATCAATCCCCCGAAAACCAAAGAAAAGTCAGAAAGCGCAAAAGCCTCGCTCTTGATCCCAAATACGACAGAGGACCGGCGCCGGCACCAGCGTGTGCGATAGACATTGTGTCCAGCCGTGCCCGAGTCACGGCAACGCATTTTCCTGACCGTCGGGGGCCCGCCGGTCGAAGGGAGCCAGTGGACGTGCAGCTCAAGGCGGTACGGCGGCGAGTCCTGCCGGGCATCGCGATGCTCACCGCGCTCGCGGCCGGAGCGGCCGGCCTGACCGGGTGCACCGGCGGGAGCGGCGGCGGGGGCACCAGCGACTCCAAGGCCGGCGGGAGCGCCGCCGTGCCCGCCCAACCGGGGAAGTACCGCAGTCTGCCCGCGCCCTGCAAGGCCGTCGCCGACAGCAAGAAGCTCAAGGGCATGCTCCCGGCCGGCGACAGCCTCACCCAGGAGCAGCGCGACCAGATGTACACCGGCGTCGCGGACGCCTCGTACGACGGCGACCGGCACGTCGGCTGCCGCTGGACCGGGCAGAGCCCCGAGGAGACCCGGCTGCTGTCGGTCCGCTTCGAGCGCGTGGTCTCCTACGACCGGACCGCCACCAGCGACGACGACAAGGCCAAGCAGGTCTACGTCCGTCGGCTCACCGACGCGAAGCTGCCCTTCCCCGGCCCGACCGGGAGCCCGGCCGCGAGCCCGACCCCGGCGGCTCCCGCCCCCGCGCCGCCGGCTTCGCCCACGCCCGCCGGCGGGGCGCCGTCGTCCCCCGCTGCGAGCCCCTCCGCCCCGGTCGAGCTCGGATCCCGCGTCCTGGAGGGCCTCGGCAGCGACGCCTTCCTGGAGGACAAGCTCAGCCCCGCCGGGGCCAGCGCCGCGCAGTCGCGCACCGTGCGGATTGTGTTCCGCACCTCGAATGTCATCGTCACCATCGAGCACAGCGTGCAGCCCGCACTGCCCGGCACGGTCCCGCCGAGCACCGAAACCCAGGACAGGACACGGCAGTTGGCCCAGGCCCTGGCCGAGCGTTTCAGCGAGTAGTGGTGCGCGCCACGCCCCGGGGTGACGGCGCGCACAGCAGCCTGCCACCCGGTCGGGCTACCGTTGCCCGGGTCCCGCGTCCGAAGAACGACCGACAAACGTACTGAAGGAACCATGCACCGATCAGCCTCGCGCCTCACCCGCGTTCTCGCCTGCGCAGCCGTCCCGGTGATCCTCACCGTCGCCGGATGTTCGTCCGACTCGGGCAAGGAGTCGGGCTCGAACGGCAGCAAGAAGTCCGGTTCGTCCTCCTCCGCCAAGCCCAACCCGAAGTCCTCCAAGACCCTGGCGAAGGCGACCTTCGCCACCCTCCCGGACCCGTGCAAGGCGCTCCAGCCGGGGACGATAGACACGCTCGTCCCGGAGGTGAAGGACAAGAACGGCCTCGCTGCCAAGTCGAACGACCTGAAGAGCCGTGCCGGGTGCTCCTGGAACGGTCTGGACGAGGACGGTCTGAAGGGCTCGCAGTACCGCTGGCTCTCCCTCTCCTACTCCCGCTCCGACTCGGACGCCACGCTCGGCGACGCCAACAAGCGCGCCGAGGAGCAGTACAACAAGCAGGTCGAGACGGCGAAGGCCACCGAGGGCGCGCAGGACCCGAAGGTCGCGGCCGCCGAGGGGGTCGGCGAACAGGCGACGTCGGTCGTCTACACGGTGAAGAAGGACGTCGACTCCTTCAACACGACGGTCGTGGCGCGCATCCAGAACGTGGTGATCACGCTCGACTACAACGGTGCCGCGTACGAGGGGGCCGGCGCGCCGGACCACGCGAAGCTGCTCCAGGACGCGATCACCGCGGCCAAGGAGGCCGTGGCCTCGGTGGACACCGCGAACAAGGCCCCGGCGGAGCAGCCGGCGTCCCCGCAGCCCGAGTAGGAGCGGTCGCGGGGCGGGGCCTCCTTGGGCGCTGACATCCGGTCACCCGTACGCTGTGCCTGCTGCAGCTCGGTAAAGGCGCGGTAAGTGCCCCGCACGCAGCACCAGCACTCTGCGCTCGGTATGTGCTCGACAAGGGGAGGGGATCGCGGGTGGCCGCGATGCAACTGACTCGTACGCACCGGATACTCATAGGCGTCGTGGTCGCGGGCGCCGTGGTCATCGCGGGGATCGGGTTCGCGGGCTCGTACTCCGCGGTGCGTGCCCTCGCCCTGCAGAAGGGCTTCGGCAGCTTCTCGCTGGTGTTCCCGATCGGCATCGACGCGGGCATCTGCGTCCTGCTCGCGCTGGACCTGCTGCTGACGTGGCTCCGGATCCCCTTCCCGCTCCTGCGTCAGACGGCCTGGCTGCTGACAGCCGCGACGATCGCCTTCAACGGCGCGGCCTCCTGGCCGGACCCGCTGGGTGTCGGGATGCACGCCGTGATCCCGATACTGTTCGTGGTGACGGTGGAGGCCGCCCGGCACGCGGTGGGCCGGATCGCGGACATCACCGCGGACCGGCACATGGAGGGCGTGCGCATCACGCGGTGGCTGCTGTCGCCGATACCCACCTTCAAGCTGTGGCGCCGGATGAAGCTGTGGGAGCTGCGCTCCTACGAGCAGGCGGTCGGCATGGAGCAGGACCGGCTGATCTACCAGGCCCGCCTGCAGGCGCGGTACGGGCGCTCGTGGCGGCGCAAGGCCCCGGTGGAGGCGCTGATGCCGCTGAAGCTGGCGAAGATCGGCGTGCCGCTCGCGCAGACCACCCCGGACGCGCTGGCGGCGACGGGCATCGAGCCGGCGGTGCTGCCGCCGGTGGAGCAGCAGCTCGGCCAGCAGCCGACCCCGGCCGCCCTGGCGGCCGCGCCCGGGCAGACGGCCGAGCAGCAGCAGGTCCAGCAGCCGCAGCAGCAGCAGGCCCAACAGGCCCAGGCCCAGGCCCAACAGCAGCCGGAGAACCAGGCCGGCGCCGCGCACCAGGCCGCGCCGCCGTTCGCGGTGGACCCCACGGCCATGCCCGCGGCCCACAACAGCGCCTGGTTCGCAGCGCCGCTGGCCCCGCAGGCGGCGTACGAGGGCGGCTACAACCCCCAGTACGTGGAGGGCCTGGAGCCGACTCCGGTCCTGCCCCCGATGGGCCCGGACGAGGAGCGGCCGACGCAGCAGGAGGTCCTGGTTCCGGCCCAGCGCGAGGAGGACGGCCCCGAGACCCCGGACGAGGCCGAGTTCGCCGAGGCGGCGTACAAGGTGTTCTGCGCGCTGGTCCAGGAGACGCAGGACTACCCGTCCGCCGAGGTTCTCGACATAACGCTCTCGGACCGCTTCGGCGTGACGCACCCGCGCAGCGGTTCGCTCCTGCGCCGGATGATCCCGTCGTTCCGGCAGCAGCACCACAAGGACCGGGAGGCCGAGCCCGCGTAGCGGCAGGCCCCGTCCCGAAGTACCGCCATGCGGAAGGGCCCGCACCCCGAGGGGTGCGGGCCCTTCCGCATGCTTCCTACGGGCTCAGACGGCGAGCAGCTTGCGCACGCGGTCGGCGCCCACCGCCAGCAGCAGCGTGGGCAGTCGCGGCCCGGTCTCGCGCGTCACCAGGAGCCGGTACAGCAGTGCGAAGAACGTCCGCTGCGCGACCTTGAGTTCCGGCGTCGGCTTGGCGTCGGGCTCCAGTCCGGCCATGACCTTCGGGACGCCGTAGACGAGCGTGGTCAGCCCGTCCAGGGACCAGTGCGAGTCGAGCCCTTCGAGCAGCAGCCGCAGCGACTCGCGGCCCTCGTCGTCCAGGGACGACAGCAGCTCGGCGTCGGCCTCCTCGCGTACGAGGGTCCGCTGGTCGGCCGGGACCTGGGTGGTGATCCAGTTCTCGGCACGATCCAGGCGCGGCCGTACCTCGTCGAGGGAGGTGAGCGGCTGCGACGGGTCGAGGTCCGTCAGGATCCGCAGGGTCTGCTCGTCGTGGCCGGCCGTGATGTCGACGACGGACGCGAGCGTCCGGTACGGCAGCGGCCGCGGGGTGCGCGGCAGCTCGGCGGCCGCGGTGCGCACGGCGCGGGTGTGCGCGGCGGCGTCGGCGGGCAGGACGGAGCCGTCGGCGACCTTGGCCTCCAGCTTGTCCCACTCGTCGTAGAGCCGCTGGATCTCCTGGTCGAAGGCGATCTTGAAGGACTGGTTGGGACGGCGGCGGGCGTACAGCCAGCGCAGCAGCTGCGGCTCCATGATCTTCAGCGCGTCGGCCGGGGTCGGGACCCCGCCCTTGCTGGAGGACATCTTCGCCATGCCGCTGATGCCGACGAACGCGTACATCGGTCCGATCGGCTGCTCGCCGCCGAAGATGTGCACGATCTGGCCGCCGACCTGGAAGGACGAGCCGGGCGAGGAGTGGTCGACGCCGGAGGGCTCGAAGATCACGCCCTCGTAGGCCCAGCGCATCGGCCAGTCGACCTTCCAGACCAGCTTGCCGCGGTTGAACTCGCTGAGCTTGACCGTCTCGGTGAACTCGTCCTCGGTGCAGACGTAGGTCATCTCGGTGGTCTCGTCGTCGTACGAGGTGACCTTGGTGAAGTCCTTGCCGCACTCGCCGCAGTACGGCTTGTACGGGAAGTAGCCGCCCTCGCCGGTGCTGCCGTCGTCCTCGGCGGCCGCGCCGGAGCCCTCGGCGGCCTCCAGCTCGGCCTCGTCGGCCTGCTTCTGCTGGGGCTTCTTGCCGCCCGGCTTCTGCTTGGTGCGGTACTGGTCGAGGACGGCGTCGATGTCGCCGCGGTGCTTCATGGCGTGCAGCACCTGCTCGCGGTACACGCCGGAGGTGTACTGCTCGGTCTGGCTGATCGGGTCGTACTCGACGCCCAGCTCGTCCAGGGCACCGATCAGGGCGGCCTTGAAGTGCTCGGCCCAGGTGGCGTACGGGGATCCGGCCGGAGCGGGGACGGAGGTCAGGGGGCGGCCGATGTACTGGCCGTAGGTCTCCTCGTCCACCCCAGGGATGCCCTTGGGCACCTTGCGGTAGCGGTCGTAGTCGTCCCAGGAGATCAGGTGCCTGACCTCGATGCCCCGGCGGCGAATCTCGTCCGCGACCAGGTGCGGGGTCATGACCTCGCGGAGGTTGCCCAGGTGGATCGGGCCGGAAGGCGAGATTCCGGACGCGACGACGACAGGTTTGCCGGGTGCTCGGCGCTCCGCCTCGGCGATGACCTCGTCCGCGAAACGGGAGACCCAGTCGGTCTCGGTGCTGCTCTGAGCCACGACACGTCCTTCTACTCGAATGCTGGCTTCAGCCATTCTCCCAGACGGATCGGGCCGCTCCGGGGTTGCTCCACGGCCCCATATCCAGAAGAACCGGCAGCGGCCGCGTGGGATACTCGGCACTTGTCGGAACAACCAAGTGCACCCACCGGCACAACCTCACAGGAACGGCAGCTCATGGCCTCGGTCCCTTCCCTCGCTTCTTCCGTCAATCAGCGCGTCGCGGACGCCCTCGCCTCCGCGCTGCCGGAGGCCGGTGCCACCGACCCGCTGCTGCGACGAAGCGACCGGGCCGACTTCCAGGCCAACGGCATCCTGGCTCTCGCGAAGAAGGCCAAGGCCAACCCGCGCGAGCTGGCGACGACCGTGGTCGAGGGCATCCCGACCGGTGACCTGATCCAGGAGATCGAGGTCTCCGGACCCGGCTTCCTCAACATCACCATCACCGACCGGGCGATCATCGAGACCCTCGCCGCACGGGCCGGCGACGACCGCCTCGGCGTCCCGCTCGCGGAGAACCCGGGCACCACGGTGATCGACTACGCCCAGCCGAACGTCGCCAAGGAGATGCACGTCGGGCACCTGCGCTCCGCCGTCATCGGCGCGGCGATGGTGGAGATCCTGGAGTTCACGGGCGAGAAGGTGGTCCGCCGCCACCACATCGGCGACTGGGGCACCCAGTTCGGCATGCTCATCCAGTACCTGCTGGAGCACCCGCACGAGCTGGACCACAAGTCGGACGAGGAGGTCTCCGGCGAGGAGGCCATGTCCAACCTGAACCGCCTCTACAAGGCCTCGCGCGCGCTCTTCGACTCCGACGAGGAGTTCAAGACGCGGGCCCGGGCCCGGGTGGTGGACCTCCAGGCCGGCGACCCGGAGACCCTTTCCCTGTGGCAGCGGTTCGTCGACGAGTCGAAGATCTACTTCTACTCCGTCTTCAACAAGCTGGACATGGACATCCAGGACCCCGACGTGGTCGGCGAGTCCGGCTACAACGACATGCTCGTGGAGACCTGCAAGCTGCTGGAGGAGTCGGGCGTCGCCGTCCGCTCCAACGGCGCGCTCTGCGTCTTCTTCGACGACGTCAAGGGCCCGGACGGCAACCCGACCCCGCTGATCGTGCAGAAGTCGGACGGCGGCTTCGGCTACGCGGCGACCGACCTGTCGGCGATCCGCGACCGGGTGGGCAACCTCGGCGCGACCGAGCTGATCTACGTGGTCGACGCGCGGCAGTCCCTGCACTTCAAGATGGTCTTCGAAACGGCGCGCCGGGCGGGCTGGCTGAACGACGAGGTCAAGGCCGTGCAGCTGGCCTTCGGCACGGTGCTCGGCAAGGACGGCAAGCCGTTCAAGACCCGTGAGGGCGAGACGGTCCGACTGGTGGACCTGCTGGACGAGGCCGTCGAGCGGGCGACGGCCGTCGTGCGCGAGAAGGCCGAGAAGGTGGGCCTGACCGAGGCGGAGATCGTCGAGAACGGCCAGTACGTCGGCATCGGCGCGGTGAAGTACGCCGACCTGTCGACCTCGGCGGCGCGCGACTACAAGTTCGACCTGGACCAGATGGTCTCGCTGAACGGCGACACCTCGGTGTACCTGCAGTACGCGTACGCCCGGATCAGGTCCATCATGCGCAACGCGGGCAACCGCAAGCCGGTCGCGCACCCGGAGCTGGAGCTGGCCCCGGCCGAGCGCGCGCTGGGCCTGCACCTGGACCACTTCGGCGAGCTGATCGCCGAGGCGGCCGCGGACCACGCCCCGCACAAGCTGGCCGCGTACCTCTACCAGCTGTCCTCGCTGTACACGACGTTCTACGACCAGTGCCCGGTCGTGAAGCCGGAGCCGGAGCTCGTCGTGGGCGAGAACCGCCTGTTCCTGTGCGACCTGACGGCCCGCACGCTGTCGAAGGGCATGTCCCTCCTGGGCATCCGCACCCCCGAGAAGCTCTGACCTCCTCGCCCGTTCCACCCGATGGCCCCCGGCGCATCCGCCCCGGGGGCCATCGCGTTCCCGTCAGCCGAGGATGCGCCGTACGGGCTGTCCGGTGACCCGGGCGATCGTCTCGAAGTCGGCGTCCTGGTGCAGGACGGTCAGCCTGTGCTGCTGCGCGATGACCGCCACGAGCAGGTCCACGGGGCTCGCGCACTGGTGCACACCGGCGTCCGCCAACTGCCGCTGGAGGGCTTCCGTCTCCGCCCACACCGCATCGCGTGCGGCCCAGTAGGGGAACACGGCACGGAGCAGGTCATCGGCCTCGTAGTAGGCGGGCCGACCGCCGACCGCTCGCAGGAACTCCTGCCGGACCGGCTCGCACAACCCCACGCGTCCGGACTCGACCAGTCGGTCCCACTCCGATCCGGCCTGACGCCGGTAGAAGCGCACCAGTGCGCTCGTATCGATGAGGAAGTCCTCGCTCACGCGGCCGACTGCCCCTTGCCGTCGGCCGGACCGTCGGTGTCACCGTGCCCGATCGCCCCGAAGTCGATCTCGCCCTCGTCGACCATCTGCCGCATCCGCTCGATGGCCGCCGCCCGGCGCCTGCGGTCCGCGACCTCGCGGAGTGCGGCGTTGACGGTGTCCTTCTTCGTGGTGGTGCCGAGGAGCTGCGCGGCTTCGGCCAGCGCGTCGTCGTCGAGGTCGATCACCGTTCTGGACATGGCCGCCTCCCGAGCATCGCCGTATATACGATTCGGGAAAAGGATATCAACGGCGTGTCGGCCACACCAAGGTTCCATCCGACGCCCCCCGGAGCATCCATCCCGGGGGCCATCGCGTTCCCCGGCCGCGGCCAGCCCCCGAAGGCTAGGGTGGACGTGTCCGATCCGAGGAGGAACCGGAAATGACGACCGCGACACCTGAGCCCGGCGGATCCGTGCCGCCGATGCCGGAGTACACGCCAAAGGCGTTGCGCGCCGCCATAGCCGCCCACACCCCGGATCTGCTGTCCGACTTCGACGACACCTGGCGGCAGCAGATCGCCGACGCCTACGACATCGCGCCGGTGCCCGCGTTCATGGCTCGCTGGTGGGGCGAGTACGCCCTTGCACGCGACCCCGAGCTGGACCGCCACGTCAGCGATCTCGAGAAGCGGGCGGCCGAAGCCACGGACGCCGAGGCGGCCCGCAAACTCCTCGACGAGGCCTCTCGCATCCGCCACGAGCTGCGCGAGCGGGAGCCCGGCGAGTGAGCGAAGAGTTCACCGGGCCGCCGTGAGCCGCGGGGAGAACGTGGAACCCGGACGGTTCAGCTGTTCACCCGTACGGCCCGATTCGGGGCGTAGGGACCGGGTAGGGGACGGCCCGTCCTTCCCCCATCCGCCACCGGAGGCATCCGTGCCCGACATGAACGGCCCCTACAAGCCCGGCACCCCGTGCTGGATCGACCTGATGGTTCCCGACCAGCAGGCCGCCCTCGACTTCTACTGCGACCTGTTCGGCTGGCAGGGCGAGGTCGGCCCGGCCGAGCAGGGCGGCTACTCCGTCTGCACGCTCAAGGGGCAGCCCGTCGCCGGCATCATGAAGGCGATGAACCCGGACGGCACCGTCCCGGACCCGATGCCGCCGACCGTGTGGACCACGTACCTGTCCACCGACGCCATCGACTCCACCCTCAAGGCCGTCACCGACGCCCACGGCACGGTCATGGTCGGCCCGATGGACGTGATGGACCTCGGCCGGATGGCCGTCGTCGCCGACCCGACCGGCGCCGTCGTCGGCCTCTGGCAGCCGGGTACCTTCGACGGCGCCGGCATCGTCAACGAGCACGGCGCCCTCATCTGGAACGAGCTGAGCACCCGCGACGTCCCCGCCGCCGCCGCGTTCTACTCCGCCGTCCTGCCGATCACCACCGCCGCCTCCCACATGCCGGGCGCCGAGGGGTACACGGAGTTCAAGGTCGCCGGCCGCGTGGTGGGCGGAATGATGAACCTGGACAAGGCACCGCCCGGCACTCCCCCGAACTGGCTGCCGTACTTCCAGGTCGACAACGTCGACGAGATCCAGGCCGCCGCCGAACGGGCCGGGGCCAACGTCCTCGCCCCCGCCTTCGACATGGTGGCGGGCCGCATGGCCGTCCTGGCCGACCCTCAGGGCGGGCCCTTCGCGGTGATCACGGCGACCATGCCGGAGCCGACCGCCTGATGCGACCCGGCGCACAGGGCATGTTCCCCCTGTGCGCCTCCTCCTTTCCGGTGACGGTTCGTTCACCACGAAGGGGGCTCACATGAGGAACAAGCGCGCGGGGACGGCTGTCGCCGCACTGCTCACGGCCGACGGGCTGGCGCACCTGTACTGGGCCACCGGCGCGACCTGGCCCGCCGCCGACGAACGGGCGCTCTCGCCGGCCGTCCTCGGCATCGAGACGTCCTTCGGACCGGGCACGGTGCTCCCGCTGGCCGCCGTGCTGCTGACCGCGGCCGGGGCCGTCCTCGCCCACACCCGCGGCCACGGCGGCCGGGCGACCCGCGCCGTCACGGCCGCCGTCGCGGCCGGCCTGACCGTACGGGGCTTCGCGGGCCTCGGCCGGGCCGCCGGCTCCTCCCCAGCCCTCCGGACAGCCACAGCCCCTTCAGGCTCCTCAACCTGGCGCTCCACACCCCGCTCTGCCTCACCGCCGGCCGGGCCGCGGCGCAGCTCGCCCGTACCACCCACCTCGCCCGCACCGCCGGCACCGCCGTCAGCGCCTGAGCCGCCACCACCGCCGCGGCCGCGCCGCCCCGTCCAGGCGGGCGGCCTGCTCGCGGCACTCCCCGGCCAGCAACTCCTCACCGGCCCCGGCGAAAAGCACCGCCGCCCGCTCGCACGCCCGCGCCGCCTCGGCCGGGCGGCGCAGCCCGCTCAGCGTGGGCGCCAGCCCCCACAGGGCCGTTGCCTCGGCCCGGCGGTCCGCCGTACCGGCCCAGAGCGCACAGGCCCGCTCCTGGGCCTCCAGCGCCTCCTCCAAGCGGCCTTCCTGCCGGTGGAGCACGCCCAGCAGGCCCAGCATCGTCGCCTGCCCGCGCCGGCCCCAGCCCTCCTCGAACAGGGCGACGGCCTCCTCGTACCGGGCCCGCGCCTCCTTGGGCCGCCCGGCGTCCCGCAGCGTGTCGGCGATCCCGCCCAGCACCCAGGCCTCCCGTGCCCGACTGCCCCGGTCCCGCAGGATGGCGAGCGCCTCCTCCCGTACGGCCAGGGACTCCTCCCGGTGACCGGCCTCCCCCAGCACTCCCCCGAGGAAATCCAGCGCGGACGCCTCACGGTGGCGGTCGCCCACCTCCCGCATCAGGGCGACGGACGTGCGGTACGCGTCGATCGCCTCGTCCAGGCGCCCCAACTCCCGCAGACAGTGCGCGAGGGCGGCCAGCGCCGTGCCCTCGGCGTGCCGGATCCCCTGCTCGCGAATGATCCGCAACGCCGCCTCGTGGGCCTCGCGGGCCTCCTCGAAGCGGAGCAGCCTGCGGTACGCGGACCCCAGCATGTTCAGCGCCTTGCCCTCACCCGCCCGGTGGGAGCCCTCCCGGAACAGCGCGAGCGCCTCGGTCAGCCGTTCCACCGCCTCCTGCGTGCGGTGCGCGTCGAGGAGGGTGTAGCCGAGGTCGTACAGCGCCCCGCCCAGGTCCTGCCGGCGCCCGGAGCGCCGTACGAGCGCGAGCACGCGCTCCATCACCACCACGGCCTCCTGGGCGTGACCGTAGAGCTTGAGGTACGGCGCGAGGAGGTGCGCCAGCTCCCTCGCCGACTCCGGCCGGCCGGTGTCGGCGGCGAAGCCCACGGCGGCGACGAGCAGCGCCCGCTCCGCGTCGAGCCAGTGCAGCGCCTCGGCCACCGAGGGCAGCCCCGGCCCGGCGGCCGCGCGGCCGTCCACGCCCAGCACGCTCCCCGCCACCTCCGTGTCGAAGACCAGGCTGTCCAGGAAGGTGTCGGTGGCCTCCTCCCGCCCGTCCTCCTCGGCGCACTCCTCGCCCCGCTCCAGCGCGTACAGCCGCACGAGGTCGTGCATCCGCCAGCGACCCGACCCGACGGGCTGCTCGGTGAGCAGGCTGGCCCGTACGAGCGCGGCCAGCCGCGGGCGTACGTCCGTACCCGCGCCCGCGTCGGCGTCCGCGTGCCGGCCGGTGAGCAGGGCCGCGTACTCGGTGCGGCAGTCCGGCCCCGGGTTGACCGTCAGGAGCCGGAAGGCCCGCGCCTGGTCGGCGGGCAGCCGCGCGTACGAGAGGTCGAAGGCGGCCCGCACCCCCACCGGTACCCCGCCGTCGTCGAAGGTCAGCGCCTCCAGCCGGCTCCGGGCCTCGGCCAGCCGCGCGCCCAACTCGCCTGCGGAGAGGCCCGGATCGCCCGCCAGCACCGCTCCCGCCACCGTCAGGGCCAGCGGCAGCCGCCCGCACCGCCGCGCGATCTCCGCGAGCGCGTCGGGCTCCCGCGCGGGCCTGGGGTCGTCCGGCCGGGCCCGCAGCAGGGCGTCCGCGAGCAGCTGGGCCGCGGGCCGCGCCGCCAGCTCGTCCAGCACGAGGACGCGGCCCGCGAAGCCCGGAGCGACGAGGCGGTGCCGCGAGGTCACGAGCAGCCGGTGCGCGCCCCCGGCCGGTACGAGGTCCCGTACCTGGGCGACCGAGCCCGCGTCGTCGGCGACGATCAGCACCCGCTGCCCGGCGCGGCCGAAGGCGGCAAGCTCCGCCCGGTACAGCGCCACCCGCGCCTCCGGGGAGGCCGGCATGTCGGTGTCCCGGACGCCCAGGTGCCGCAGCATCTCCTGGACGGCCTGCGGGCCGCTCACCCCGCCGTCGGGGGCGTAGCCGCGCAGCGAGAGGAAGAACACCCGGTCGCCGAACCAGCCCAGTTCCACGGCCCGGTGGGCCGTCGCCACGGCCAGCGCGCTCTTGCCCACGCCGGCCAGCCCGGCCACCACGGCGACCACGGGCCCGTCCTGCGCGAGCAGCGCCGTCAGTTCCTCGACCGGCCCGTCCCGGCCGACGAGGGTGCCGGGTGCGTCGGGGAGGCCGAGCAGCGCCCGGGGCGCGGGGCCGGCCCCGGGCGCGTAGGTGACGTAGTCCCCGGCGACCTGGGTGATCCGGGCCCCGTCGGAGGCCCGGGCCCACTGCTCGGCGGGCACTACGCGGACTCGCCCTGTTCGGCCTGCTCGGCTCCTTGGTCCTGCTCACCGCCCGCGCTCTGACGCACCCGGGAATCGCCGTCGGCCCGCGCCCGCTGGTCGAGCCGGTCGGGGGCGGCGGCCCCGCCGGACTGGGTGATCCGCGCCGACCCGGACGCGCGGGCCCGCTGCCGTACGGCGGTGCCTCCCTCCCCGTCCTGGCCGCCACCCGCCCACCAGGCTCCGGCGAGCCCGAAGGCGGCGGCCATGGCCCCCCCGAAGCCGGCGGCGGCCGCCACGTTGTCCGAGTCCTTGTCCGGCAGCCAGCCGAAGGGGTCCGCCTGGCCCAGCTTGAAGCTGAGCAGGAACACGAGCGCCGTGCCCCCCATGACGACAACCCACCGCAACGGACGTGACATTGGCCCCCCTGACCGACCGACTCCCCGAGCATCCGAAGCTAGCAAACACCCCCGCGGAACTCGCACCAGACGACCTTCCCGGGCGTCCGGGGCAGCACCCCCCAGTCATCGGCGAGTGCGGCGACGAGGGTCAGCCCCTGCCCGTGCGGCCTCCCGGTGATCCGGGAGAACCCGGGCCCGCTGTCGTGCACCTCGGCGCGGATCGTCGCGTCCTCGAAGCCGAACAGCCGCAGCAGGTATCCGCGGCCGGACGGGACGCCGTACCGCAGCGCGTTGGTCGCGAGCTCGCTCACGCAGAGCAACATGTCGTCGAGGCGGTCGGTGCCGCCCCACGCGTGCAAGGTGTCACGTGTGAACTGCCGCGCAGCTGCGACGGATCGGGGCGAGCGCAGGTAGAGACGCTCGCGCACGAGCGCCGCCTGAATAGTTGGATTCACCGGACGATCGTCGCGTTGCGTGACTAGCGTGTGGCTGAGCGCCGACCCGTACTCCTTGATGAGTACGGGTCCGCACGGGGTATTCCGCTTGCGCGGGTGGGGAGTTCGCAGTCATGCCACCGAGGAAACGAGTACGGCCGAACGCGACGACCATGAAGATGGTCGGCGCGATGGTGGCCGCCGCGCGGATCGCCAAGAACCTGACCCAGAAGCAGCTCGGAGAGCTGGTCCGGCTGGACGCCGAGACCATCGCCTCCATTGAGCAAGGTCGGCGGGCCCTGATGCCGAACGTCGCCGAGCTGATGGACCAAGTCCTGGGGCTGCCCGGGGTGCTCACGGTCGCGGCGCACAAGATGCCGCAGGTCGACGTGATCCCGCCGTGGGCCGAGCCGCTGATCAACCTGGAGCAGAAGGCAGTCACGCTGTCCTCGTACCAGAATCAGGTAGTTCCGGGCTTGCTCCAGACCCAGGCCTACGCGGAGGCGGTCTTCCGCAGCCGCGTCCCGCTGTACACCGACAGCGAGGTCGCAGATCAGACTGCGGCCCGACTCGACCGTCAGACCACCCTGAGGCGCGAGAAGCCGATGGTCGCCAGCTTCGTCATCTGGGAACCGGCCCTCACATGCCCTCTGGGCGGCCGAGCAGTACTCCACGAGCAGCTCCGCCACCTCTTGACCTGCTCCGAGCTGACGGGGGTGTCCATCCAGATCCTCCCGCTGGACCGCACCCTCCATCCAGCCCTGGACGGCCCCTTCGTTCTGCTCGAAACCCCGGTGCATCAGCACATTGCGTACCTCGAAACGCAACGCGGCAGCCTGGTCGTCTCCGACCTCGACGAGGTCAGCATCCTCTCGATGAAGTATGCGATGCTGCGGACACAGGCCCTCAACCCCGAGGAAACCAGGGACCTGTTGAAACGGCTCCTAGGAGACCCATGAGCACCCCACTCGCGTGGTTCAAGTCCAGCTACAGCGCCAGCGAGGGCGGCGACTGCGTCGAGGTGGCTGCCTCCCCGACCCAGGTCCACGTCAGGGACTCGAAGGTCCAGGACGGTCCCGTCCTGGATCTCGCCCCGGCGAGCTGGGCACAGCTGACCGGCTGGGTCAGCCGGTAGTAGCGACGCCGACGGCGGTCACTCCGACCGCTCGGCGACCAGCGGCGCGAGGCCGTCCAGGATGCGGTCCAGGCCGAAGCGGAACTGGAAGTCCGGCTCGCCGGCGCCGCCGAAC
This sequence comes from Streptomyces avidinii, assembly GCF_014650695.1. Taxonomy (GTDB): domain Bacteria; phylum Actinomycetota; class Actinomycetes; order Streptomycetales; family Streptomycetaceae; genus Streptomyces; species Streptomyces avidinii. The sequence continues at coordinate 483,827 of NZ_BMVL01000007.1, forward strand.
GCGTCGGAGGCCAGCAGCCGCGTCACCGCCGGGTGGCTGTCCGGGCCGGCGAGCAGCCGCAGCGTGCGTGCGTACTGGGCCAGGGCCTGCTCCGGGGCCACGCCCGACTTCACGATGGCGTCGATCATGTCCGCGGCCATCGTGGCCTCGTTCCGCACCAGGCCGCCGATCAGGGTGATCGTGGAGAGCTTCTCGCCCTCCTTCAGGCCCGTACGGGCCATCGCGGCCAGCCCCCGGTCCATCCAGGCCAGCTGGTTCGGGGTCGCGGGCGGGGCCGTGATCGGGATGCGCAGGATCCAGGAGTTGGCCATCAGGACCGCCCGCTGCGCGTACGCCCAGTTCGTCAGCAGCTCGCGCCATCCCCACCCCTCCGCCTCCGGCGGCAACGGCGCCGGGGTGCCGACCCCCGCGTCCGACATGAGGACGTACAGCTCCTCCTTGGCGGCGACGTACCGGTAGAGGGACATCGTCGAGACGCCCAGCTCCTTGGCCACCCGGCCCATGGAGACGGCGTCCATCCCCTCCCCCGCGGCCAGCGCCACGGCCGCCTCCACGATCTTCGGCAGCGTGAGCGTGGGGCGCGGCCCCTTGCCGGGGCGTTCGCGCAGACCCCAGGCCATCTCCAGGCTCGCCGGGAGTCCGGTCCCGCTGTCCTCGTCCGCCATGACCGCCCACTCCTCGATTGACCCCCCATCCTAGTTCTGTGTATTACTTACACAGTAAAGCGTAAGGCATACGCAGAACAGTGAAGGGAGCACCGTCCCCCATGACCACGCACGCCTCCGGCGACCTCGGCATCCACGCCGCCGGTCTGACCAAGTCCTACGGCGACCTCCGTGTCCTCGACGGCATCGACCTGGCCGTCCCGCGGGGCAGCGTCCTCGCACTCCTCGGCCCCAACGGCGCCGGCAAGACCACCACCGTCCGGATCCTCGCGACCCTCACCGCCGCCGACTCCGGCACCGCCCGCGTCGCCGGGCTCGACACCGTCACCGAACGCTCCCGGGTCCGCCGACTCATCGCGCTCACCGGCCAGTTCGCCGCCGTCGACGAGCTCCGGACCGGCACCGAGACCCTGCACATGATGGGGCGGCTGGCCGGACTCTCCCCGCGTGCCGCCCGCGCCCGCGCCGACGAGCTGCTCGCCCGGTTCGGACTCACCGAAGCGGCCGGCCGCACCGCGAAGACGTACTCGGGCGGCATGCGGCGGCGCCTCGACCTCGCGGCGAGCCTCGTCTCCCGGCCCGAGGTGCTCTTCCTCGACGAGCCGACCACCGGACTCGACCCGCGCAGCCGCCAGGACCTGTGGGAACTCGTACGGGAACTGCGCACCGACGGCACCACCGTCCTGCTCACCACCCAGTACCTGGAGGAGGCCGACCGGCTCGCCGACCGGGTCGCCGTCCTCGCCGACGGCCGCATCGCCGCCGAGGGCACCCCGGCCGAACTGAAGTCCCGCGTCGCCGGACACCGGCTGGACCTGACCCTCACCACCGGCGCCGCCTACGAGGCCCTCGCCCCGCGCGCCGTCCACCTCGCCCCCGACGAGCTCACCCTCGGCCTGCCCACGGACGGCACCGCCGCCCACGTCCGGGCCCTGCTCGACGAACTCGACCCGGACCGCACCGACATCGAGCGCTTCACCCTGCGCAGCGCCACCCTCGACGACGTCTTTCTCGCCCTGACGGGAGCCGACCGATGACCACCCTGCCCGTGAGCGCCTTCGCCCTGGCGGGCCGCAGCCTGCGCATCAGCAGCCGCCGGCCCGACGCGCTGATCGTCGCCCTGATGCTGCCCGTCATGCTGATGCTGATCTTCGTCTACTTCTTCGGCGGAGCCATCGACACCGGAACGGCGTACGTGACGTACGTGGTCCCCGGCGCCATGCTGCTCTGCGCGGGCTTCGGCGCGGCCTCCACCGCCGTCAGCGTCTCCGAGGACATGACCAACGGCATCATCGACCGCTTCCGCTCCCTCGACGTGGGCGCCGTCCCGATCCTCGCCGGGCACGTCGCGGCCTCGGTGGTGCGCAACCTGATCTCCACCACCCTGGTCCTCGCCGTCGCCCTCGCCATCGGCTTCCGGCCCCAGGCCGGCCCGACCGCGTTCCTCGGCGCCGCCGGGCTGCTCCTCGCGTACATCACGGCGATCTCGTGGCTGGCCGCCGCACTCGGGCTGCTCGCCAAGTCGCCCGAGGCAGCGGGCGGGTTCACCTTCCTGATGATGTTCCTGCCGTACCCCTCCAGCGCCTTCGTCCCCATCGAGACCATGCCCGGCTGGCTCCACGGCTTCGCCGACCACCAGCCGCTGACCCCGGTGATCGAATCCCTGCGCGCCCTGCTCCTGGCGCAGCCCGCCGGTGACGCGCCGTGGATCGCGCTGACCTGGTGCGCGGGCATCACGGCCGTCGCGGTGACCCTCGCCGGCGCGCTCTTCCGCAACAGGACCCGTTGAGGGACCCCTGTCGGAGCCCCTCAACGGGTCGATGGTGCGACCGCTCGCTCAGCCGCCCAGCGGGTAGGAAGTACGGCCCGTCGCCTCGTCGATCTCCGAGTGGGCCTTCTGCAGCATCTGCGACGCGATATCCATGAGCGCGCGAGCGCCCGCGATCTCTTCCCCGACCCTCAACTGCTCCGGGTCGGAGGGGTGACGCAAGGCATAGCCCCGCGCCTTGATCTCGGAGCCGTCCCCGAGCCTTACCAGGGCCGCCGCACTGGTGCGGTGGCCCTCCTCGGTGAATTCGAGCTCCACATGCCACCCGACGAGCGTGGCCATGGTGCATCACCTCCAGGGGTCACCCTTCCCTCCAGGGTGCGCCCGCGGCGGACACGACGCGAGCCGGGTGGCCTTCGGGCCGGGGTGGGGTGGCGGGGGGCGTCTCAATGCGCGTTGAACGACCAGAAGACGCCGACCTCGTCCGCGGACACCGCGATCAGACCGAGGTCCATCATGAGGTCGGTGAAGGGGTGGCCGCCTTCGAGGTCCCGCGCCAGGAAGTCGGGCGCGTCGCAGGTGCGGGCGAGGAGGGAGGAGGTCCAGAACGCCGCGTCGGGGCCGAACCGGTCCAGCACGGTCCGGGCGTCCGCGAGCACCATGTCCCGGTCCTCCCGGAACCGGACCGGGGAGCCCTCGAACCACCACTCCTGCGCGAACGAGGCGAGCAGCTCGACGGCAGCGCCCGCCGTGATCGGCCGGAGGCCGGAGCGCAGGTCCTCGGCGTTCAGCGCACGGAACGGGTGGAAGGGATAGCCGCTCTCCCGTCCCACCTTGTCGATCTGCCATTCCAGGACGGACCAGCCCCGGGGGTCGGCGACCGACCGCTCCATGACGGCGCGGACGTCCTCGGCCCAGTCCTCGTGCAAGCGGGGGCCGCTCCAAACGAAGGTGTAGACGTCCTCCAGGAGCCGCAGCAGCGCGGCTTCCCAGGTGGCGGCTCGGATGGGTCGGGTCGGCATGGCCACCTCCCACTGCGGGCTCAGCAATCGAATGTCCAGAACAGCCCGACCTCGGTGTCGGAGACGACGACCAGGCCGGCGTCCTCCCAGTAGAAGGTCATGGGGATGTAGCCCCACTGGGAGGACTCGAAGTCCAGCGTGCCGTTCCTGCGCGTGCCGACGCTGACGTTGGTGTAGCAGGTGAAGGTGTCCCCGTAGCGGGCGAGGAGAGTGCGGGCCATGTCCTGCAGCTCTTCGAAGCTCTCGGTGAACCTTTCGAGGTTCCGAAGGGTGCAGCCCCCGTCGGTGAGTGCGAGGAGGAGATTCTCGGCGCTCGCACGGTCGATCTCGTACAACCGTTGGCCGACGTCCGCCGGGGTGAGCCGACGTTGGGGATCGGCCTTGAAGGGCGGGCGGAAGGGAAAGGCGGGCCCTTCCGCCGTGCGCTCGTTCGCGGTGTCGTCGAGCCCGGCCCAGCCGCGCGGGTCGGGGACGGCGCGTTCCATGACGGCGAGCACGTCGGCCCGCCAGTCCTCGTGCCCCCGCGGACCGGTGGCGCTGAAGGTGAACGCGTCCTCGTACAGGTGCCGCACCGCCGCTTCCCAAGACACCTTGGAGACCTTGAGATCGCCGTCCTGCATGTCCGCCCCTCTGTGGCACTGCCGCGCCAAATGCGCACGTACGCCTACGAGGTTCGCAGTTCGGCGGGCCGCGCGCCTGAGTGCGCGTACTCAGGTTCGGGCTCAGGCCGGGTCGTCCGGGGGCGTCGCGGGCTTCGTGTGGAGGACGGCGCGGGCCTGTTCCGCGGCGCGGGTGATGCCCTCGGAGACGAAGTCCATGAAGCGGGCGATGTTCTCCAGGCGGTTGGCGGCCGGGGTGTCGGGCCCGAGGATGCTCACGCCCTGGCGGGCGGTCGCGATGATCTGGGCGTTGACCCGGGCGGAGGCGATCGTCGCCTGGTACCAGACGTCGTCGTCCACGAAGTAGCGCTCGCGGCGGCGCTCGTCACGTTCCCTGCGGACGAGGCCCTGGCCTTCGAGGAACGTGATCGCCTTGGAGATGGACGCCGGACTGACCTGGAGGCGCTGGACGAGTTCTGCCGCGGTGAGGCTGCCCGTGTCGGTTATGTACAGGCATGCCATCACCCGGGCCATCATCTTGGGCGTCCCCGCCTGGACGAGGACGTCCGTGAACGCCTCCTCGTACTCGCGCACCGCCTCGGGGTCGCGCCCGTGGGCCTGCGGGGGCGCCTCGGCACCGCGGGGCACGGCCTGCCTGCGGTGCGCGCGGCGTTCGGTGGCGCGGTGCGCCAGCTCGGCGCGGTAGGCGTTGGGGCCGCCGTTGCGCATGACCTCGCGCGAGATCGTCGAGGTCGGACGGTCCAGGCGCCTGGCGATCTCGGCATAGGCGAGGTCGTCGGCCAGTCCCAGCGCGATCTGCTGGCGTTCCTGCTGGGTGAGCCTGCCTCCCGGCATCGCGGTCTCCTTCGTGGTGGGTCCGTGGTGTCTCCCACTATAGCGTTCACTTTCATTTCATTGCAACGAACAGCGGGTGCACTGTTGCATTAAGCGCGAAACCATTGCAATGAAATCTAGCGCTTGACCTGCATGAATGCAGATTCTGCGCAACGAGTCCGTTGCCAGAGTCTCGAACGCAACGTAGCTTTTCACTCATCAGAAACGGCGCGGCGCACGGAGCGCCCGCTGAGGAAGAAGGAGAAGCACCATGCAGAAGTTCGCCACCACCTCCCCCGTCACCGCCGTCCTGGACATCCCCGCCGGACGCATCCGGCTCATCGCCGCCGACCGCGCCGACACCACCGTCGAGGTCCTCCCCGCCGACGCCGGCAAGAGCCGCGACGTGAAGGCGGCGCAGGAGATCCGGATCGGATACCGCGACGGCGTCCTGCGGATCGAGGCACCGGCCCCCAAGAACCGGATCCTCGGAAACTCCGGATCCGTCGAGGTCACCGTCCAGCTGCCGGCCGGCTCCCGCGTCGAGGCGAAGACGGCCGCCGCCGAGTTCCGCGGCGTCGGGCGCCTCGGAGACCTCGCCTTCGAGGGGGCCCAGGGCACGGTCAAGGTCGACGAGACCGCCGGCGCCCACCTCACCCTCCTCGCGGGCGACATCACGGTCGGCCGACTCGGCGGCCCCGCACGGATCAGCACCCAGAAGGGCGACCTGAGCATCGCCGAGGCCCAGCACGGAGCCGTCGAACTCTCCACCCGGGCCGGTGACATCACCGTCGGCGCCGCCCGCGGCGTCTCCGCCTCCCTCGACGCCGGCACGAGCTACGGCCGCATCCACAACTCGCTCCGGAGCAACGGCACCGCCGACCTCACCATCCACGCCACCACCGCCTACGGCGACATCACCGCCCGCAGCCTCTAAGGAGAACCCCTCATGACCAACCTGGCGATCGCGGCGAACGGGCTGCGCAAGTCCTACGGCGACAAGACCGTTCTCGACGGCATCGACCTGGCCGTCCCCGAAGGAACGGTCTTCTCCCTGCTCGGCCCGAACGGCGCCGGCAAGACCACCGCCGTCAAGATCCTCTCCACCCTCGTCACCCCCGACGCCGGCGACCTGCGCGTCGCCGGCCACGACCTCGCCACCCACCCGCAGGCCGTCCGCGCCGCGATCGGTGTCACCGGCCAGTTCTCCGCCGTCGACGGCCTGATCACCGGCGAGGAGAACATGCTCCTCCTGGCCGACCTGCACCGCCTGTCCCGCCGCGAAGGGCGGCGGGTCACCGCCGAACTCCTGGAGCGCTTCGACCTCGTCGAAGCCGCATCGAAGCCCGCGGCCACCTACTCCGGCGGCATGAAACGCCGCCTCGACATCGCGATGACCCTGGTCGGCAACCCGCGGATCATCTTCCTCGACGAGCCGACCACCGGCCTCGACCCGCGCAGCCGCCACAACATGTGGCAGATCATCCGCGAGCTCGTCTCCGACGGAGTGACGGTCTTCCTCACCACCCAGTACCTGGAGGAGGCCGACCAGCTCGCCGACCGCATCGCCGTCCTCGACGACGGCAGGATCGCCGCCGAGGGCACCGCCGCAGAGCTGAAGCGGCTGATCCCCGGCGGACACGTCCGGCTCCGCTTCACCGACCCGGCCGCCTACCGGTCCGCCACCCTCGCCCTGCCCCGAGTCACCCGCGACGACGAGGCACTGACCCTGCAGATCCCGAGCGACGGCAGCCAGCGCGAGCTGCGCTCCCTCCTCGACCGGCTGGAGAGCGCCGGCATCGAGGCCGACGAACTCACCGTGCACACCCCCGACCTCGACGACGTGTTCTTCGCCCTCACCGGCGGCAGCACCCGCATCCCCGAACAGACCGACCGGCCGGACCGGACCGGCCGGACCGGTCAGACCGGCCAGACCAAGGAGAACGTCCGATGAGCACCCTCTCCCTCGCCGCCCGCGACTGCTCCACGATGCTCCGCCGCAACCTCCTGCACGCCCGGCGCTACCCGTCGCTGACCCTGAACCTGCTGCTCACCCCGGTCATGCTGCTCCTGCTCTTCGTCTACATCTTCGGAGACGTGATGAGCGCGGGCATGGGCGGCGGCGGCGCCGACCGCTCCGAGTACATCGCGTACGTCGTCCCCGGGATCCTGCTGATGACCATCGGCAGCACCGTCATCGGTGCCGCGGTGTCCGTCTCCACCGACATGTCCGAGGGCATCATCGCCCGCTTCCGCACGATGGCGATCTACCGCGGCTCCGTGCTCATCGGGCACGTCGTCGGCAGCGTCCTCCAGTCGATCGCCAGCGTGGTCCTCGTCGGCGCCGTCGCCGTCGCCATCGGCTTCCGCTCCACGGACGCCACCGCCCTGGAGTGGCTGGCGGCGTTCGGACTGCTCTCGCTCTTCGCCCTCGCACTCACCTGGATCGCCGTCGGAATGGGCATGGCCAGCCCCAACGCCGAGGCCGCCAGCAACAGCGCGATGCCGCTGATCCTGCTCCCGCTCATCTCCAGCGCGTTCACCCCGATCGAGGCGATGCCGGGCTGGTTCCAGCCGATCGCCCAGTACCAGCCCTTCACCCCGGCCATCGAGACCCTGCGCGGCCTGCTCCTCGGCACCGAGATCGGCTACAACGGCTGGCTCGCCGTCGCCTGGTCCATCGCCCTGGCGGCCCTCGGCTACCGCTGGTCGACCGCCTCGTTCCACCGCGACCCGAAGTAACCGCCATGACAGTACGACCCGTTCCGCCCCAGGGCGGCGTGCCCCGACACCACGGTCGGAGTGCGCCGCCCGTCGGCGTTCCGCCCCACCACCGCCGGAGCACCCGCACTCATGTCCCCGCTCGGGCCGACCGGTTGTCGTCTTCCACGGCCTCGTCGACCGGCCGTAGGAACACCGGCGCCGTGACAACGCCGGCGCCGTGGCCACGGCCGTGCGTCAGCGGGTCTCGCGCAGCCAGCCCGCGACCTCGGTGGCCCAGTAGGTGAGGATCGTGTCGGCGCCCGCCCGCTTGATGCCCAGCAGGGTCTCCAGGATGGCCCGGTCGCGCTCGATCCAGCCCTTCTCCGCCGCCGCCTCGATCATCGCGAACTCGCCGCTGATCTGGTACGCCGCCACCGGTACGTCCACCGCCTGCGCGACCCGGTACAGGATGTCCAGGTAGGGACCGGCCGGCTTGACCATCACCATGTCCGCGCCCTCCTCCAGGTCGAGGGCGAGCTCCCGCAGGGACTCCCGGGCGTTCGCCGGGTCCTGCTGGTACGTCTTGCGGTCACCCTGCAGCGAGGAGGCCACGGCCTCGCGGAAGGGGCCGTAGAAGGCGGAGGTGTACTTCGCCGTGTAGGCGAGGATCGAGACGTCCTCGTGCCCGGTCTCGTCCAGCGCGTCACGGATGACGCCGACCTGGCCGTCCATCATCCCGCTGGGCCCGACCACATGGACGCCCGCGTCCGCTTGGACCTGCGCCATCTCGGCGTACCGCTCCAGCGTCGCGTCGTTGTCGACGCGTCCGTGCTCGTCGAGCACGCCGCAGTGGCCGTGGTCCGTGTACTCGTCCAGGCACAGGTCCGACATGATCACCAGGTCGTCCCCGACCTCGGCCTTCACGTCACGGATCGCGACCTGCAGGATCCCGTCCGGCTCGGTGCCCGCCGTGCCCAGCGCGTCCTTGTTCTCGTCGGCCGGAACACCGAACAGCATGATCCCGGCGACCCCGGCCTCGACCGCCTCCACGGCGGCCTTCCGCAGCGTGTCCCGGGTGTGCTGCACGACGCCCGGCATCGCGGAGATCGCCAGGGGCTCGCTGATGCCCTCCCGGACGAACGCCGGGAGGATCAGGTCCGAGGGGTGCAGCCGGTTCTCCGCGACCATCCGCCGCATCGCCGGGGTGGTGCGCAGCCGGCGGGGCCGCGAACCGGGGAAGGATCCGTACGCGCTCATCTTCAGTCGCCTCTTCGAGCATCGACAGCAGTCCGGACAAGGGTAGAGCCCGGCCACCCGGCCACCCGCCCGGTGGTCAGTACGAGAGATCGACCGACAGGTACGGTGCCAGCGCCCGCAGGAAGTCCGGCGCGTCGAACATCGCGGCGGCCGAGGCCACCCCCGTCGTCCGGGTGCGCCCGGACAGCAGGCGCTCCACGGCCTCCACCGCCAGCGGCGCCGTGACCGCATAGATGTCCCGACCCCGGGCCGTGGCCCGGCGCCGGACGCCGCCCGCGCGAACCAGGACGTCGACGACGAAGGTCTGGTCCGACCGGCCGAGTTCGTCGACCGCCTCCGGCGCCGGCGTGTCCGCCCCGGCGAGGTCCCGCGCGGCCTCCACCGCCATGTACGTACGCACCAGTGGCACGGCCACGTGGCTGGGCACGGTGACGACATCGGCCATGGAGAACTCCGCGATCACCGTCCTGCGGCCCAGCGGCTCCGGGAAGAGCCACTCCTGCTCCGCCGGCTCGTCCTCGTGGTACTGCAGCGCGCCGTCCGCGAACCGCACCCGGCGGCCGCCGCGGCGCTCGTGGGACACCTCGCCGGCCACCCGGGTGCCCTCCGTGGGCTGCCAGCTGCTCAGCCCGTACGCGACGTGCACCTCGTCCGCCCCCGTCCACTCGCCCATGGCCGCGCCGACCAGCAGGTCGCCCAGGCCCCCGTAGAAGGCCATGGCCGGCACCACGGGCACCTCCGCCTTGCGGGCGGCTTCCGCGCGGTCGGCGAACATCGCCGCGTTCGCCTCGATCTCCGCCGCGACGTCGACGTACGGGATCCCCGCGCGCAGGGCCGCCTCGACGACCGGGCCTCCCGTCGTCGCGAACGGTCCGGCGGCGTTGATCACGGCCGCCGCTCCGGCGAGCGCCCGGTCCAGCGAGGCCGGGTCGTCCACGGCGGCCGGGCGGACGAGCACGTCCGCCGCTCCCTCGGCGGCCAGCGCCTCCAAACGGTCCGCGCTGCGGCCGGAGACGATGGTGGCGATACCGCGCCTGCGCAGCTCGGCGACGATGAAGCGGCCGGTGTGTCCCGTCGCCCCGTAGACCACCACGGCTCCCGTCGCGCCCGTCGTACCCACCGTGCTCTTCGTGCTCATCGCGTTCCCCGTCCCCTGTGGCCGCCGTGCCCGCTGTGTCCTCTGCGGCTCGATGAACCCAGTCTCGGGGCGGGCGGGCCCCCGCCGTGATGGTCCGGAACGACATCACCCGTACACTTTCGGACATGCCCACTGTCGCCCTGGCGGCTGCCGGCCACATGCTGCACTTCGAGCTGGCGGTGGCCTACGAGATCTTCGGCAATCCCCCGCTCGACGCCCCGCAGGGCTGGTACGACGTACTGCTGTGCGGCCCCGGACCCGTGCGCGTCGGCCCGTTCACCGTCGAGCCCGACCACGGGCTGGAGCACCTGGCCCGGGCCGACACCGTGATCGTGCCCGCCTGCGCCGACGTGGACGAGCCGCCACCGCCCGAACTGGTCGAGGCCGTACGCGCGGCCCACGCGGCCGGCGCCCGGGTCGCCTCCCTGTGCACCGGAGCCTTCGTCCTCGGCGCCGCGGGCCTGCTCGACGGACGGCGGGCCACCACCCACTGGGCGCACGCCGCGGAGCTGAGCGCACGTCACCCGCGGGCCGAGGTCGACGCGGACGTCCTCTACACGGACAACGGCAGCGTGCTCACGGCCGCGGGCAAGGCCGCCGCCGTGGACCTGTGCCTGCACCTGATCCACCTCGACCACGGCGCCGCCGTCGCCAACTCCATCGCCCGCCGCCTCGTCATGGCGCCGCACCGGCCCGGCGGTCAGGCCCAGTTCGTGTCCACCCCGGTCCAGGTGTCGGGCGGCGGCGACCACCAGCTCGCCGACCTGCTCGCCTGGGCCCAGCAGCGCCTCGACCGGCCGCTGACCGTCACCGACATGGCGCGCCGGGCCAGTACGAGCCCGCGCCACCTGGGACGCCGGTTCCGGGCGGTCACCGGGCAGACCCCGCTGCAATGGCTGCTGACCCAGCGCGTGCGCCGCGCCCAGGAGCTGCTGGAGTCCACCGACGAGACGATCGAAGCGGTCGCCGTCGCCACCGGCATGGGCACCGCCACCACCCTGCGGCGCCAGTTCAAACGGGTCGTCGGAGTCCCGCCCGACAGCTACCGCCGCGCCTTCCGCAGCGCGAACCCCGCCTGACGGCGACCGGAAACGGAAAGGGGCCCGGGTGCTCACCGCACCCGGGCCCCTCTCCGACGGTCGATCCTTAAACCGCTCACGTCGTACGACGTCGCCGCGCCCCCGGCCGTCGCTCGCTCGGCCTGAACACCGTCTCGCCGGCCTCCTTGGCCGCCTCGCGGCGTGCCGCACCGTACTCGGCGAGAGCCTCCGCCAGCTTCGACACCGAAGGCTCCGGGGACAGTACGTCCACGCGCAGCCCGTGCTCCTCCGCCGTCTTGGCCGTCGCCGGCCCGATACAGGCGATGACGGTCACGTTGTGCGGCTTCCCGGCGATCCCGACCAGGTTGCGGACCGTGGAGGAGGACGTGAAGAGCACGGCGTCGAAACCGCCGCCCTTGATCGCCTCACGCGTGTCCGCCGGCGGCGGCGACGCGCGCACCGTCCGGTAGGCGGTGACGTCGTCGACCTCCCACCCGAGCTCGATCAGCCCGGCGACCAGCGTCTCGGTCGCGATGTCGGCGCGCGGCAGGAACACCCGGTCGATCGGGTCGAAGACCGGGTCGTACGGCGGCCAGTCCTCCAGCAGTCCGGCCGCGGACTGCTCGCCACTGGGCACCAGGTCCGGCTTGACGCCGAACTCCACGAGCGCGGCGGCGGTCTGCTCGCCCACCGCGGCGACCTTGATGCCCGCGAAGGCGCGCGCGTCGAGCCCGTACTCCTCGAACTTCTCGCGGACGGCCTTCACGGCGTTGACCGAGGTGAAGGCGATCCACTCGTAGCGGCCCGTCACCAGGCCCTTCACCGCCCGCTCCATCTGCTGCGGGGTGCGCGGCGGCTCCACGGCGATGGTCGGCACCTCGTGGGGCACCGCGCCGTACGAACGCAGCTGGTCGGAGAGCGAAGCGGCCTGCTCCTTGGTACGAGGGACGAGCACCCGCCAGCCGAACAGCGGCTTCGACTCGAACCAGGACAGGTCCTCGCGCCGCGCGACGGCGCTGTGCTCACCGACCACGGCTATGACGGGCCGGGCGCCCTCGGGCGAGGGGAGCACCTTGCCCTGCTTGAACACCTGGGCGATCGTGCCCAGCGTCGCGCACCAGGTCCGCTGCCGCGTGGTGGTACCGGCGACGGTCACGGTCAGCGGGGTGTCGGGCTTGCGCCCGGCGCCCACCAGCTCGGCGGCGGCCGCCGAGACCGTCTCCAGCGTCGCGGACACGACGAGGATGCCGTCGCTCGCGCCCACCTCGCTCCAGCAGCGCGCCGAGGCCGTTCGCGCGTCGACGAACCGCACGTCCGCGCCCTGCTTGTCGCGCAGCGGGACACCGGCGTACGCGGGTACGCCCACCGCGGTCGCGACACCGGGCACCACCTCGAAGGGGATGCCCGCGGTGGCGCAGACGAGCATCTCCTCGGCGGCGTTCCCGTCGAGTCCGGGGTCGCCCGTGACGGCACGTACGACCCGCCTGCCGGAGCGTGCGGCCTCCATGACAAGATTGGCCGCGTCCCGGATCACCGGGACCCCGGCGGCTGCTGACACCTCGTCAGCAATCGTCAGCTGCGGCGTGTCGACATTCGCGCGCGCATGCGTCCGTACGACCTCGAGCACCTCGGGCTCCGCGATCAGTACGTCCGCGGCGGCGAGCGCCTCGACGGCGCGCAGCGTCAGCAGACCCGGGTCGCCCGGGCCGGCACCGAGGAAGGTGACGCGTCCGTGGGCGGCGACGGCCGGATAGGCGGAGGTGGTCGGAATTGAGGGGTTCAAAGCGATCGCTCCCCCATCAGACCGGCCGCGCCCTTGGCCAGCATCTCGTCCGCGAGTTCGCGGCCGAGCGCCATGGCCTCGTCGTACGACTGGGGCACGGGACCGGTGGTGGACAGCTGCACCAGCGTCGTGCCGTCGAGGGTTCCGACGACGCCGCGCAGGCGCATTTCATTGACAATCTCCCCGTCCGCCAGAAGGTCGGCGAACGCGCCCACGGGTGCGCTGCAGCCTGCCTCCAGGGCGGCGAGCAGGGAACGCTCGGCGGTCACGGCGGCCCGGGTGTGCGGGTCGTCGAGTTCGCCGAGCGCGGCGACGAGGTCCGTGTCGGACGCGAGGCACTCCACGGCCAGGGCGCCCTGGCCGGGAGCCGGCAGGACGCTGTCGACGGGCAGCAGGTCGGTCGCTTCGTCACCGCGCCCGATCCGGTTCAGTCCGGCGGCCGCCAGCACGACGGCGTCGAGCTCACCGTCACGGACGAAGCCGATCCGGGTGTCGACGTTGCCGCGGATCGGCACCGTCTCGATCCGCTTGCCGAGCGACAGCGCCAGGTGGTTGAGCTGGGCGGTGCGCCGCGGCGACCCGGTACCGATCCGGGCACCGTCGGGCAGCTGCTCGAAGGTCAGACCGTCCCGGGCGACGAGCGCGTCCCGCGCGTCCTCGCGGCGCGGCATGGCCGCGATCACGAGGTCGTCGGGCTGCGCCGTCGGCAGGTCCTTCAGCGAGTGCACGGCGAAGTCGACGTCACCGCGCAGCAGCGCGTCGCGCAGGGCCGTGACGAACACGCCCGTCCCGCCGATCTGCGAGAGGTGCTCGCGCGAGACGTCGCCGTAGGTCGTGATCTCCACGAGCTCGACGGCCCGGCCGGTGACGGCCCGTACCGCGTCGGCGACGTGCCCCGACTGGGACATGGCCAGCTTGCTCCGCCGCGTACCGAGCCGCAGCGGCTGGTCGGGACGTGTGTTCATGATGCCCGTCCTGGGTCGTCGTCGTTCATCGGATCGGCCGCGTCCGCCCGGCTGACGGAAGCAACCGTCTGAGGGTCGAGGTCGAAGAGTTCGCGCAGCGCTTCCGCGTACCCGGCGCCGCCGGGCTCGCTCGCGAGCTGCTTGACGCGCACGGTCGGCGCGTGGAGGAGCTTGTCCACGACGCGGCGCACGGTCTGGGTGACCTCGGCACGCTGCCGTTCGTCGAGGTCGGGCACCCGCCCGTCGAGGCGCGCCACTTCCATGGCCACGACCTCGGCCGCCATGGCCCGCAGGGCGACGACGGTGGGCGTGATGTGCGCCGCCCGCTGCGCCGCCCCGAAGGCCGCCACTTCCTGGGCGACTATCGCGCGCACGGCGTCGACGTCGGCCGCCATCGGGGCGTCGGCGGACGCCTCCGCGAGCGACTCGATGTCCACGAGGCGTACGCCCGGGATCCGGTGCACGGCCGCGTCGATGTCCCTGGGCATGGCCAGGTCGAGCAGCGCGAGCCGGACGGCGGCCGGCCGGTCCTGCGTACGGGTGCTCCTGCGCGGCTGCCGCTGCGCGGCGGCCTCGCCCTGGTCGGCCCAGGTCCCGTGCAGTTCGAGGGAGTTGGCGTCGACCCCGGTCAGCGCGGAGCGCCCGTCCGGCCCGACGGGACACCCGTCGTCCACGGGAGCGCTGATGGTCCGAGCCGCCCCGGCATCGGCCAGGCGCCTCCCGCCTTCGGCAGCGGCCGCAAGACGAGCCACGACATCAGCCAGTTCCAGCCCCGCCAGGGGGCCCCTCCCAGCGGTAGCCGGGGGAGTTCGAGGCGCGGGGGTCCGGGGGCGGAGCCCCTGGGAGGCCCGGGGCGCAGCCCCGGCCTCGTCCTGCTCCGCCGGCGCGAGCCCACCGGCGCCCCAGGACACGGCGGCCAGCACGTCGTCGGCGGTCAGCACCAGCCCGGTCGCGCCCGTGCAGGACACCACCACGTCGACTCGTGTCAGCTCATCGGCGACGCGGGCCATCGGCACGGCCACGGCCGAGACCCCGGTGCCCGAGGCAACCAGAATCTCCGCAAGCCGCTCCGCCCGGTCGGCGGTCCGGTTCGCCACGACGATCTCGGCCACACCGACACGCGCCAGCGTCGCCGCGGCCAGCGAGGACATCGACCCGGCCCCGATCACCAGCGCCCGCTTGCCGGCGGCCCACTCGCCCACCGGCGCGTTCACGGCGAGCTGCTCCAGCCCGAAGGTCACCAGCGACTGGCCCGCCCGGTCGATCCCGGTCTCGGAGTGCGCCCGCTTGCCGACCCGCAGCGCCTGCTGGAACAGATCGTTGATCAGCCGGCCGGCGGTGTGCAGCTCCTGCCCCAGCGCCAGCGCGTCCTTGATCTGGCCGAGGATCTGCCCCTCGCCCACGACCATCGAGTCCAGTCCGCACGCCACCGAGAACAGGTGGTGCACCGCCCGGTCCTCGTAGTGCACGTACAGGTACGGGGTGAGCTCCTCCAGCCCGACCCCGCTGTGCTGCGCGAGCAGCGTGGACAGCTCCGCGACGCCGGCGTGGAACTTGTCCACGTCCGCGTACAGCTCGATCCGGTTGCAGGTGGCGAGCACGGTCGCCTCGGTCGCCGGTTCGGCGGCGAGGGTGTCGTGCAGCAGCTTCACCTTGGCATCGGCGGACAGCGAAGCCCGCTCCAGCACGCTCACGGGCGCGCTGCGGTGGCTCAGCCCTACGACGAGCAGACTCATGCCGGCATCACCGCCGGAACGTCACCCTCGGGCCCGCCCTTGCGCGTCTCGGCGGCGCTGCGCCCGGCCGGCGGCACCACGGCCGCGGCGGGGGCGGCGCCGCCCACGGAGGAGCCGCCGGCGGCAGCGGCGGCCGCTTCCTCACCGGCCTTGCGCTGCTCGTGGAAGGCGAGGATCTGGAGCTCGATGGAGAGGTCGACCTTGCGCACGTCCACGCCCTCGGGCACGGACAGCACGGTGGGCGCGAAGTTCAGGATGGAGGTGACGCCGGCCGCGATCAGCCGCTCGCTGACCTGCTGCGCCGCACCCGCGGGGGTCGCGATCACGCCGATCGAGACGCCGTTCTCCTCGATGATCTTCTCCAGATCATCGGTGTGCTGCACGGACATGCCGGCGACGGGCTTGCCGGCCATCGCCGGGTCGGCGTCGATGAGGGCCGCGACACGGAAGCCGCGCGCGGAGAAGCCGCCGTAGTTGGCGAGCGCGGCGCCGAGGTTACCGATGCCGACGATGACGACCGGCCAGTCCTGGGTCAGACCGAGCTCGCGGGAGATCTGGTAGACGAGGTACTCGACGTCGTAGCCGACGCCGCGGGTCCCGTAGGAACCCAGGTACGAGAAGTCCTTGCGCAGCTTCGCGGAGTTGACTCCGGCGGCGGCCGCGAGCTCCTCGGAGGACACCGTGGGCACCGATCGCTCGGAGAGCGCGGTGAGGGCACGCAAGTACAGCGGAAGCCGGGCGACAGTGGCCTCGGGAATACCTCGGCTGCGGGTCGCCGGTCGGTGAGTTCGGCCAGTTGCCACGATGCTCCTGCGGGATGAGCGGGGCTGCAGGCGGCCACTTGTCCCAGGACCGCCCCGTCGACAGCAGGCTATGCCTTTGTGAACGCGTGCACAAAGATTGTGTCCGGTTTGTCCGACCAAAGTGACCGGGGTCACGCGAGTTCGGCAGACAAAGCCGGAACCAGCGGCACGCCGAACCCGTTCAAATCCCAAAGGGGGCAAAACCGTGCACACTCCTCACAGATACGCCCCCGAGACCCCATAAAACGCCCATGATGGTAACCGGGAGGAGGGTCAGGCCTCCAGCGCCCGCCGGAGCCGGTCCGGGTTCACCCTCCAGAAGGTGTGCTGCTCGCCGTCCACGAGCACCACCGGAATCTGCTCCCAGTGCAACCGGTAGAGCTCCTCGTCCTGCGAGATGTCCTTCTTCTCCCATTGCGCACCGGTCTCGGCACACACCTGGGCGACCACCTCCTCCGCCTCGTCGCACAGGTGGCACCCCGGCTTCCCGATGAGCGTGACCATCCGCTCCCCGGGACGCTTCTTTTCCTTACGGCGAAACAAAGGGCTCATGCGGCCATTCTCCCGCGCCCTCGCGTAACAGGAGCGCCCCGAAGAGTTCACGCCTCCGCATCCCATCGGTTCGGGAACTCCCGAACACAGTGGCTATGCTCGCGTCATGGCCGCTCTCGGATGGCTCCCCCCTCGTCGGCGCTCCGCCACCGCACGCAGCGTGCTGGCGGGCGAGGCCTCGGCCGAGGCCGCCCGCAAGACCGCTCTGACCGAGGCCCCACCGCTCACCGGGCCCGAAACGGAACCGGGGACCCGCGCCGAGGAGGGCCCCGAACCGACCCCGGAAGAGCCCGCCTTCCCGGTCGCCGGCGACGATCTCGCCGCCGCCTTCTTCGATCTCGACAACACCGTCATGCAGGGCGCCGCGATCTTCCACTTCGGCCGCGGCCTCTACAAGCGCGAGTTCTTCCGGCGCCGCGAACTCGCCCGCTTCGCCTGGCAGCAGGCCTGGTTCCGGCTGGCCGGCGTCGAGGACCCCGAGCACATGCAGGACGCCCGCGACAGCGCCCTGTCCATCGTCAAGGGCCACAAGGTCTCCGAGCTGATGTCGATCGGCGAGGAGATCTACGACGAGTACATGGCCGAGCGGATCTGGCCCGGCACCCGCGCCCTGGCCCAGGCCCACCTCGACGCCGGCCAGAAGGTGTGGCTGGTCACGGCCGCCCCCGTGGAGACCGCCACGATCATCGCCCGCCGCCTCGGCCTCACCGGGGCCCTCGGCACCGTCGCCGAGTCCGTCGACGGGGTCTACACCGGCCGCCTGGTCGGCGAGCCGCTGCACGGCCCCGCCAAGGCAGAGGCGGTCCGCGCCCTGGCCGCCGCCGAGGGGCTCGATCTCGAACGCTGCGCGGCGTACAGCGATTCGCACAACGACATCCCGATGCTGTCGCTGGTCGGACATCCGTACGCGATCAATCCCGACACAAAACTTCGCAAGCATGCCCGGACCAACGACTGGCGGCTGCGCGACTATCGGACCGGTCGCAAGGCCGTGAAGGTCGGCGTCCCGGCGGCCGCCGGCGTCGGCGCGATCGCGGGCGGCGCGGCCGCCGCCATCGCCCTGCACCGCCGCCGCAAGTAACAACCCCAGGCCCGGGGCCCGCGAGCCCCGGGGCCGCCGCCCGGCACGGCCCTGCCACGGGCATTCGCTCACCTCTACCCGCGCCCCCGGCGCGGCACTCCGGCATGCCCGACTCGGTCGCGAGCCCCCATGGAAGCGTCCATTCCGCGCACCCAAGCGATCAAGAATCGATCACCATCTGCGACTGAATATGCCCTCGACACGCAACAGAAGTGTCGGAACCGGTGATTTGAGCAACTGGGTGTAGCGCTGCCTGTACGAAGCGTTATTCTCCTCAAACGCATGCCACCGGTCATCTGTCGCCACGACGGGTGAACGGTCCCGCACTGCACGTGATGGAAGCTCTGCCTCTGGGAGTCCCGTGTACCCACCTGTCGGGGTTGACGCCTCGGGCCTGGCTCAGCTGCGCGCAACGGTCCTCGACCACCTGCGCGGCTTCGTCCCCACCGCGTACGCCGTCCCCGCCTTCGCCGCCGCGGTCCCTGCCGGCCTCGGCCCGGCCGGTCCTTGCTATGCCCTGACCGACGGCGGCGCGACGGTGGGCAGACGAGGTCGCGCCGCCGGCGGCTCGAACGCCGCCGGCACCGCCACCCAGGCCACCCACCGCCGTCCCACGGCGGACAGCGACCAGGCCCGCATGATGGACCTGGTCGAACGCGCCCAGGCGGGCGAGGCCGATGCCTTCGGCCGCCTGTACGACCAGTACAGCGACACGGTCTACCGGTACATCTACTACCGCGTCGGCGGCAAGGCGACCGCGGAGGACCTCACCAGCGAGACGTTCCTGCGCGCCCTGCGCCGGATCTCCACCTTCACCTGGCAGGGCCGCGACTTCGGCGCCTGGCTCGTGACGATCGCCCGGAACCTGGTGGCGGACCACTTCAAGTCCAGCCGCTTCCGGCTGGAGGTCACCACCGGCGAGATGCTCGACGCGAACGAGGTCGAGCGCAGCCCCGAGGACTCGGTCCTGGAGTCCCTCTCCAACGCGGCCCTGCTGGAAGCCGTGCGCAAGCTCAATCCACAGCAGCAGGAGTGCGTGACCCTGCGCTTCCTGCAGGGCCTCTCGGTCGCCGAGACGGCCCGGGTGATGGGGAAGAACGAGGGCGCCATCAAGACGCTCCAGTACCGGGCGGTCCGCACCCTGGCCCGCCTCCTTCCCGAAGACGCCCGCTGACCCTCCGACACCACACAACCTCACACTCGGTGACCCCTCGATGACGCTGTGGTCAGATCATCCTTCGTCCGTAACCCAAGTGCCGCGACGCTCGTTGTGCGGAATGCAGGCTCCCTGTGGACACGCTTTGCCCGAAGCCGCTCACTCGAAAGTGTGGATGCGCTCAAGGAAGGCAACCTTCCGGACACCTTGGGGAGTCGATCGTCATGACGAGAGGAGGTGCCGCCAGTGATCGCGAACGTGACCCCGCACCGGCGGGCGAACGCCTTCGCCCAGGCCCTGGAGGATCGGACCCCGTCCGACCTTTCGGAACCGGACTCGGCGGCCGAGCAGTCCGAGGCACCTGCCGAACCTGCCGACCACGACCGGTTGTTGGCCCTGGCGAGCGTGCTCGGCGAAAGAATGCCGCGCCCAGTGCTGGACCCCGAGGTCAAAGTGGTGCAACGAGCCCAGCTCATTGCCGCCATGGAGGCCATGGTGCTGGAGGAGAGGGCCGGGGGCGGTGCCGCCTCGGACCCTCAGGTGCCCGAACAGCGGACCGGCCGCGGCGCCCACCGGGCGACCCCGCTCCGGAAATTGCGGCCCCGCTCCCGCTGGTCCAAGGGCATCGCAGCGGGCGGCCTCACCGTGGGTGTGGCCGCAGGGGCCTTCAGCGGAGTGGCCGCTGCCAGTTCCGACGCCCTGCCCGGTGACCACCTCTACCCCGTGAAGCGGGGCATGGAGGACCTGAAGCTGGGGATGGCCGACGACGACGCGGACCGGGGCGAGCTCTATCTCGACCAGGCATCCAGTCGCCTGTCGGAAGCCCGCAGGCTGATGGAACGAGGCCGGCTCGGCGACCTGGACCACGAGTCCCTGGGCGCGATCCGCCGGGCACTGGCGGGTGTGAAGCACGACGCGGAGGCAGGCCACCGCCTCCTCCAGGCAGCGTACGAACGGGACGGCTCGCTCGGCCCGATCCAGAAGCTGTCGTCGTTCTCCCGCTCGCACCGCGACGCGTGGGGCAAGCTCCGGGAGAAGCTCCCGGCGCAGCTCACCGACGTCGGCGGAGAGGTGGAGTCGGTCTTCCAGGCCATAGACGAAGACGTGGCGCCGCTCCAGAGCCTGCTCCCGAAGCCCCCGGAGCAGTCCCGCGGCACCGGAGGCACCCCCGGCTCGTCCGCCAAGCCGGGCACCCCGAGCGGCACACAGCATTCCGCCCCCGCCGCCGGCACGCCCTCCGGCAGCCCCACGGCGCCGTCCCCCTCGGGCAGCTCCCGGCCTCCCGCCGGCGGCCTCCTGGGCGGTACGGGCGAGCTGCTCAACCCGCCCGCGGGACAATCGGCACCGCCCGCCTCGGGCAATCCGGAGATCCCCCAGCCGGACATCACCATCCCGCCCCTGCTCCCGGGCCTCCTCCCGGGCCTGGGCCTGGGCACGGAGGACGCCGAGTAAGGAGGAAGGGCGGGGCCGCCCAGGCGGCCCCGCCCTTTCCTTCGCCCCGCCCGCCCCCGGCCCGCTCCGGCTCGGGCGCTGCTCCGGCACGCCTCAGAAGAACACGGACCGCCGCTGCACGAGCAGCTTGTAGAGCGTGTGCTGGATCTGCTCCCGCACCTGGTCCGTGAGGTTGAACATCAGCATCGGGTCCTCCGCCGCCTCCGCGGCATACCCGTCCGTCGGGATCGGCTCGCCGAACTGGATCGTCCACTTCGTCGGCAACGGCAGCGCCCCGAGCGGCCCCAGCCACGGGAACGTCGGCGTGATCGGGAAGTACGGGACCCCCAGCAGCCGCGCCAGCGTCTTCGCGTTGCCGACCATGGGGTAGATCTCCTCCGCCCCCACGATCGAGCACGGCACGATCGGCGTCCCCGCCCGCAGCGCCGTCGACACGAACCCGCCCCGCCCGAACCGCTGCAGCTTGTACCGGTCCCCGAACGGCTTCCCTATCCCCTTGAAGCCCTCCGGCATCACACCGACCAGCTCTCCGGCCTCCAGCAGCCGCTGCGCGTCCTCCGCGCACGCCAGGGTGTGCCCCGCCTTGCGGGCCAGCTCGTTGACCACGGGCAGCATGAACACCAGGTCCGCCGCCAGCAGTCGCAGGTGCCGCTCCGCCGGGTGGTGGTCGTGCACGGCGACCTGGAGCATCAGCCCGTCGAGCGGCAGCGTCCCGGAGTGGTTCGCCACGATCAGCGCGCCGCCCTCCGCCGGGATGTTCTCGATGCCCTTGACCTCGACCCTGAAGTACTTGTCGTACAGCGGCCGCATCAGGGACATCAGGACCTGGTCCGTCAGTTCCTTGTCGTATCCGAAGTCGTCGACCTCGTAATCCCCGGTGACCCGCCGCCGCAGGAAGGCCAGCCCGCCGGCGATCCGCCGGTCCCAGCTGTCGCCCGGCGCCGCCGCCGGCGCCGGCTCGGGGCCCGCCGGCGGCTCCACCACCGGATCGGCAGCGGGCACCGCCCGCACCCGGCGGGGGATCCGCCGCCGCGGCCGGTCCTCGTCGAAGGGAATGACCTTGGCGTCCGCCACTATCGCTTCGCTCCTTCAGCCGCGTAGGCGTCGTCCTTGAGCCCGTCGAGCCCGTCTGCGTCCAGCATGGCCGCCACCCGGTCCACGGCCCGTCCGACCCGCTCCGGCGGCAGCAGACCGCTCCCCCGGCTCCGGGCGAAGTCCGCGAAGGTCTCCGCGGTCGTGTAGAGCGGTTCAAAGCCGAGGACCTCGCGCATCTGCGTGGTCTCCACGACCCGGCCGTGGGTGAGCAGCCTTATCTGCTCCGGCGAGAAATCGGTGGCTCCGACCGCCCGCAGCGCGGATCCCACCCAGTTCAACGCGGGCAGCAGCAGCGGCAGCGTGGGCCGCCCGAGCCGCCGCGAGCACTGCGACAGCAGCAGCACGCCGTCGCCCGCGATGTTGAAGGTCCCGCTGTTCAACGTCCCGCGCCTCGGCTCCCGCGCCGCCAGCCGCAGCACTTCGAGGACGTCGTCCTCGTGCACGAACTGCAGCCGCGGGTCGTACCCCAGCACGGTCGGCATCACCGGGATCGAGAAGTACTCGGCGAGCGCCGAGTCCGCATAGGGCCCCAGGATGTTCGCGAACCGCAGCACGCACACCGCGACGTCCGGCCGTCTGCGCGCGAAGCCCCGTACGTAGCCCTCGACCTCGGCGGCGTCCTTCGCGAACCCGCCCGCCGGCAGCGATTTCGGCTCCGTGGTCTCGGTGAAGACGGCGGGATCCCGGGAGGTGCCCCCGTACACACTGGTACTGGACTTCACCACGAGCCGTCGGACCGTCGGCGACTTCTGGCAGGCCCCGAGGAGCTGCATGGTCCCGATGACGTTCGTTTCCTTGACGGTGCTGTGCGCGCCGCCCGTGCCCGCGCTGCCTCCGGTGACCGCCAGATGGACCACCGTGTCCACGGCGTGCTCGGCCAGCACCCTGGCGATCGCCGACTGCCTGATGTCCGTACGGACGAACTCCGCCGATCCGAGCCGGTGCGGCGGTGTCACCGCGTCCACCGCGATCACCCGCTCGACGTCCGGGTCACGCTGGATCCGGCGCACGAAGCGGCCGCCCAACTGCCGGGCTGCCCCGGTGACGAGTACGACCTTCCCCACGAGCTCAGCGCCTCCCTCGAAGAAGTCCCCCGGCTGCACCGCAGCCCCTCCACCAGGATGGTGGAGGGGCTGCGGAGAACACGTACAGCTGCCGTTTACTTCTTGTTACGGCGCTGGACGCGGGTGCGCTTGAGCAGCTTGCGGTGCTTCTTCTTAGCCATCCGCTTGCGCCGCTTCTTGATAACAGAGCCCACGACTACCCTCGCTCACTTCTCTTCACTGGTGCGGGGCGTCTGGGCCCACACGACCTACGTCGGCCTAGCCTACCCGCCCGAGCTCTGAGCTTGTAATCCGAGCGCTTCCGCGTTGTAGCCAGGGGTTTCCCGAGCCTCAGTCTCAGGCCGACTCCACCCCCACATAGGACTCTCGGAGGTACTCGTGGACCGCGTTCTCGGGGACCCGGAAGGACCGGCCCACCCGGATTGCGGGCAGATGACCGTTGTGCACCAGCCGGTACACGGTCATCTTCGACACTCGCATCACCGAGGCGACCTCCGCCACGGTCAGGAACTGAACCTCACTGAGAGGCCTCTCGCCAGCAGCCATGACACACCTTGACCTTCCGCGCATGACGGGCACCGGCTTCCCCTCCGGTTACTCCTCGTCGTCGCACGCTCACTCCCCAGAGTAGGGGCGCGTGATACGAGTGGGGAAGAGGAGCTACGGCCACTCCTGCCGCCCCGTCAGACTTGCGCGGCCGAGCACATAGCGCGTAAGCGGTCGGTAGTAGTCCGCTCGCACCGCGTCATCAAGTGGAACGGCCACCGAGACCCGCCCCTCGGCCTCCCCGACGAACAGCGCCGGATCATCCGTGTCAGCCAGCCCGATCGCCTCCACACCCAGCTGACCTGCACCGCAGACCCACCCGTGGTCCCCCACCACCAGCTCCGGCAACGGCCCGCCGGCCTCCGCGAGGGCCCCCAGCGCCATCCGAACCGGCAGCGGCGAATGGGTGTGCACGCCGGTCGCACTCCCCGGCACCCGCACGCCGGGTTCCCGCACCAATGCGACCCCCCGTACGTATTCGATGCTGTGCGTGCGTACGCCGAACCGGGTCGCCATGTCGACACGCACCCCCTGCGCCGGAGTGAGGACAACACATCCCGCCGCCGACATCGCCTCGGCCAAACCGGCGTAGAAGCCCAGGAGCCGATGCGGATGCCCCGTCCCGAACAGCACGGGCGACCGCGCCCGCGCCGCCTCGCACAGCCGCCCCGCGAAGGCCTCCAGCGCGGCCACCGTGCGCTCCGGGTCGATCACGTCCGGCCCGCTGACATGCGCCGGATCCGCCGAGACCCCGCACTTGTCCGCCATCAGCCTCAGCAGATCACCCTCGCCCCAGCCCCACTCCGGATCCAGCCCCAGCATCACCCGCGGATCCCGCGCAGCGAACAGCCGGTAACTGCGCAGGCTCTCCTCCCGGGAGGTCGCGACGGGCCCGGCCAACCGGGCGGCCAGCAGATGCGCACGCAACGCGCCGGTGCTCAACACCCTCCGATGCTGCCCCAACACATCTGGCGGGTCATCAATTCCGGCGAACAGCCCCACAGTTGGCGTAACGATGCATCAGAGCCGCCCGATCGGCAGTCCGCACGGCCGGCCGCGCGGTCAGGTCAGCATCCCGCGCAACGGGAAGACCGCCCGACGGGTCGCCAGGACGGCCTGATCCGTCCGGTCCGCCGGGTCGTAGCCCGCCTCCCACTCCGACCACGCCGGGGTCCGCCCGTCCGTCATCCTTGCCGGCGCCAACTGCCGGGTCCGCGCGTACACCTCGTCCCGCCACGAGGCCGGCACCGCCGCCTGCGGATCCACCGGCCGGTGCGCGGCGATCCCCACCAGGTGCGTCCACGACCGCGGCACGACATCCACCACCGCGTACCCGCCGCCGCCCAGCGCCAGCCACCGCCCGTCCGCGTACTCGTGCGCGAGCCGGTGACAGGACTCCTGGACGGCCCGCTGGGCGTCCAGCGACACCGCCAGGTGCGCGAGCGGGTCCTCGAAGTGCGTATCGGCCCCGTGCTGGGTCACCAGCACCTGCGGCCGGAAGTCCGCCAGCAGCTCCGGCACCACCGCGTGGAAGGCCCTCAGCCACCCCTCGTCCCCGGTGCCGGCGGGCAGCGCGATGTTCACCGCCGACCCCTCCGCACCCGGGCCACCGGTCTCCTCCGGCCAGCCCGTCTGCGGGAACAGCGTCCGCGGATGCTCGTGCATCGAGACGGTCAGCACCCGCGGATCGTCCCAGAAGGCCGCCTGCACCCCGTCCCCGTGGTGGACGTCCACATCCACGTACGCGACCCGCTCGGCCCCCAGCTCCAGCAGCCGCGCCACCGCCAGCGACGCGTCGTTGTACACGCAGAAGCCGGCCGCCCCGCCCGGCATCGCGTGGTGCAGCCCGCCGGCGAAGTTCACCGCGTGCTCGGCCTCACCGCTCCACAGCGCCTCCGCGCCCGCCACGGACTGCCCGGCGATCAGCGCGGACGCCTCGTGCATCCCGTGGAAGGCCGGGTCGTCCATGGTCCCCAGCCCGTACGAACCGTCCGCGACCCCCGGGTCCTGCGACACCTCGCGCACCGCGGCGACGTAGTCCTCCCGGTGCACCAGCCGCAGCGTCGAGTCCCCGGCCACCGGGGCCGCCCGCACCTCCATGGCCCGGTCCAGCCCGAAGGCGCGCACCAGGCCCATGGTCAGCGCCAGGCGCACCGGGTCCATCGGATGGCTCGGTCCGAAGTCATACCTCGTTACCGCCTCGTCCCACATCAACAGCCCGGTCACCGGCTCGCCGCTCATGCCGGACACCGTATCGGGCGGGCTCCCAGCCGAACGAGCGGGCTTGGAACAAGGTCACCAGGACCAGCGCCATCGGCACCAGCATCGCCCCCCGGTAGCTCCAGGCGTCACCGACCGCCCCGACGAGCGGGGACCCGATCAGGAAACCGACGTAGTTGAAGATGTTGAGCCGCGCGACGGCCGTGTCGGACGCCCCCGGGAAGAGCCGCCCCGCGGCGGCGAAGGTCTGCGGCACGATCACGCACAGGCCGATCCCCAGCAGAGTGAAGCCGAGCATCCCCACCCACGCCCCCGGCGCCGCCGCCACCACCGCGAACCCGGCGGCCGCCACCAGCGTCCCGGCCCGCACCACGGCCGCCGCCCCGAAGCGCCGCACGCCCAGGTCCCCGACGGCCCGCCCCACGAGGGTGGTCACCATGTAGACGTTGTAGGGGACGGTCGCCGTCTGCTCCGAGCTCCCGAGCACGTCCTGGAGGTACTTGGCACTCCAGTTCGCCACCGTGGAGTCCCCGATGTACGCGCACGCCATCACCAGGCAGAGCGGCAGGAGCAGCTTGAACCCACCGGCCCCCAGCCCCTTCTCACCCTCCTCGCCCGCCTCTCCCGGTCCCGCCCCGGCCGGCCCCGTCCCGTCGACGTAGCGCCGGCTCCCCAGCAGCGCCAGCGGCAACAGCACGACCACGGCCGGCAGATAGCTGACGAACAGGTTCAGCTCCCAGTGCGCCCCCGCCCACGCGGCCGACGCGCCCAGGATCCCGCCGAGGCTGTAGGCGGCGTGGAAGCCGAGCATGATGCTCCGCCCGTACGCCCGCTGCAGGCTGACTCCGAGCATGTTCATCGAGGCGTCCAGGGCCCCCACCGACAGCCCGAAGGCTCCCAGGGCCACCGCCACGTGCCACATCCGGTCGCCGGCGCCGACGCCCAGCAGCGACAGCAGCACCAGCGGCTGTGCCCACCGCAGTACGACGCTGGGCGCGACCCGCTTCACCAGGTGCTCGGTGGCCACGCTCGACGCCCCCGCGAGGACCGGCACGGCCGCGAGGAAGGCCGGCAGCAGGGCGTCGGATATCCCGTACCGGTCCTGGATGGCCGGGATCCGCGTCACGAGCAGCGCGAAGGTGACGCCTTGCACGAAGAAACTGAACCCCAGAGCGCCTCGGCCGTGCCGCAGCCGCACATCATCCGTCATGGCGGGTCAGCGTAGGGCCACGGGCTACCCGTGGGTAGAGAGATCACATACCCAGTCCGGCCTCCAGTCCGAGCAGCCCGGTGAGCTGCTTCATGTCACCGAAGTGCCCGGTGGCCCCGGGGAGCTGGTCGGCGGGCAGCATCGCCGTGAACGCGTACACGTCCATGCCCGCGGCGACTGCGGACCGGACGCCGAGTGGACTGTCCTCGATGACCACGCAACGGGCCGGCTCCACGCCCATCTGCCGCGCCGCGTGCACGTACAGATCGGGAGCCGGCTTCCCCTGGCCGACGTCCTGCGCGCTGAAGATCCACTCCTCCTCGAACCACCCGTCGAGCCCGGCCACCCGATGCCCCGCCCGGATCCGCTCGTGACTCCCGGAGGACACGAGGCAGTAGCCGACGCCCTGAGCGGTCAGCGCCCCCAGTAGCTCCTCCACGCCGGGGACGGGCTTCAGCTCCTGCTCGAACGCGGCGACGGTCCGCGCGTGCAGCGTCTCGTCGAAGTCGGCCGGCAGCTGCTGCCCGGTCCGCTCCACGACGAGGTCGTGCACCCGGTGCACGGCGGACCCCATGTAGTCGCGGACCGACTCCTCGTAGGTGGTCGGGTGCCCCAGCTCGGTCAGGTACCCGGCGAGGATGCTGTTGGCGAGCGGCTCGCTGTCCACCAGCACGCCGTCGTTGTCGAAGATGACGAGGTCGTAGCCCATACCCCCACAGTACGAACTAAACGGACGCAGAGCCCGTCTCGCCGGGCCGCCGACGACGCATCAGCGGACTGCTGCGGCCATTCGGACGACAGAGCGACCGCCGGCCCGATCGGGCCGCGTCAACGCGAGCCGGCCCGTAAACGCAGAAAAGCCCCGCACCGAACCCATAAGGGCTGGTGCGGGGC
>NZ_BMVL01000008.1:0-124711 GCF_014650695.1 Streptomyces avidinii
GAACACAGACCGATCAACGTCACATCCACACCCCGCGCCGCCGCACCCCGCGCGAACGCCGCCGACAGACCCGGCGACGACGGACGCATGTCATGCCCGACCACGATCGCCCCGGCCCCCGTGACCTCGACGAACGCCGCACCGAACAGCTCCGCCAACGACTCGTCCCACTCGTCCGGCACGACGCCACGCACGTCATACGCCTTGACGATGTTCGAAAGATCTGCGGCCACTGCCTGCCCTCCTGAGGGTCCTGATCGGTTCAGCAAAACCTACCCTGAACCGGGAGCTGCTCTTCAGGCCACGGGAGCGTCAGGAATCGGGCGATCTCAGGACGCGCAGGTGTCCACGACGGGTCTCGCCGGTGGACTGGCCGCCCTGGCGGGAGCCCCCGGCCTCGGCCGCGCGCCCCGGCGGGCGGGCGGCTTCGCGTACCGCGTTGGCCAGGGCTTCGAGGTCGTCGCCGCTGGGGCGCGAGGGCCCGGAGCCGTCGGACAGGCGCACGACGTCCCAGCCCCGCGGGGCGGTCAGGCGCTCGGAGTGCTCGGCGCACAGGTCGTAGCAGTGGGGTTCCGCGTAGGTGGCGAGCGGGCCGAGAACTGCGGTCGAATCGGCGTAGACGTACGTCAGTGTCGCGACGGCAGGGCGGCCGCACGCAGTGCGCGAACAGCGACGTACAAGGCTCACGACGTTGGACGGTACCGCACTCTTGACCGGGCCGCGACGACTCCACCGCCGCTCACTCCCCCGTGTCGTGCTCGGAGCTACCCTGCGGGGGTGACGGACACCCCTCTTCCTCCCTGCCCCGCCGAGCCCCCCGCGGGGGCCGCAGCCGAGCCGCGCCTCCGTCGGCGGGACCGGCACGGGCGCGGGATGCGCGGTCCGGTGGCGCCTCCGCAGGTGCCGCTGTCGGCGAGCCGGTCGGAGCTGTTCGGGGACCTCGTACGGGACTCCGTGGAGCGACTGGAGCGGCGCTGGCCGCAACTGGCCGACGTGGAGTTCCTGATCGGTGACGTTCCCGGCCCGCCGGGCGGCCCGGACGGCGGCTGGAACGACGAGGCGGTGCCGCTCGGTGCGGTGTCGGAGTCCCGCGAGGGGCGGCCCGCCCGGATCCTGGTGTTCCGGCGACCGGTGGAGATCCGTACCAAGACACGGGACGAGAAGGCGATGCTGGTCCACGAGATCGTGGTGGAGCAGGTCGCGGAGCTGCTGGGGCTCTCGCCGGAGACCGTGGACCCCCGGTACGGCCAGGAGTAGTCCTGGCCGTACCGGGGGCGTTCCCGTCATCGGGTCATCGGGTCATCGGGTCATCGGGTCAGGACCGAGAGGTCCTGGGCGGCCTTGGGGACCGACACCGTCGAGTGGTCGTCCGAGAACCCCTGGACGGTGAACATCGCGATGCCCTCGTGCGGCAGGGACAGGGTGCGGGCCGCGTGCACCGGGCCGCCCGAGACGGTCTCGACGGTGAGGGCGTAGGCGCCCTTGCCGCCGGCCGGGGCCAGGGTCAGAGTCTGCGTGGTGCCCGCCTTGACGGTGAC
Source organism: Streptomyces avidinii (assembly GCF_014650695.1). GTDB lineage: Bacteria > Actinomycetota > Actinomycetes > Streptomycetales > Streptomycetaceae > Streptomyces > Streptomyces avidinii. The sequence goes on from NZ_BMVL01000008.1 coordinate 1,539, forward strand.
CTCCTGGGAGGCCGGCTCGCCGCCGCCGGTGCCCGGCGAGGCGGTCACCTTGACCTTCGCGTCGGCGCCCGGTGCCGTGAGGGACAGCAGGGTGGTGTTCTCCTCGGGCCGGTTGTCGGCCACGGTGGCCCGGGTGCCGACCGGTCCGGTGGCGGGGATGAAGCCGATCTCCTGCTTGGCCCCGCTTCCGCGGACCACCCGGAGCGCCGCGACGACGGGCGCGGACTTCTTCGGGTCGGCCGGGGTCAGCAGCAGTGAGCCGGGCTCGCCCCGGGTCAGGTCCTTGAGGTCCACGGCCGCCGTCATCCCGGCCTTGACGTGCACCTGCTCGCTGCCTGCCGGGCTGATCGCGCCGCCCGGTCCGGCCAGGCGCAGCTTCAGGTCCGCGTCCTCCTCGCCCGGTGCGAAGACGACCAGCCGTACGGAGGCGGCGTCCGCCGGGATGCCGGGCAGGACGATCGAGCCCGCCGGGTCGGCGGAGGCCGCCAGCCAGTCGGAGCCCACCTGCTCCTCGCCGACCTGCACGGATGCGCCCACGCGGCCCGCGCGGGTGGTCACGTGGGCGGTGGCGTCCGCGAGCTGGGCGCCCGGGACGAGGGACGAGAGCAGGACGGTCTTGGAGGACTTGGGGTCGACCCGGATGCTCTCGCTGGCGCCGGCGTCGGGCTTGGCCGGTCCGTCCGGGCCGAAGAGCTTGATGTCGACGATGGCCGCGGCGTCGTCGGGGTTGGTGAGGTGGACGTAGTCCTCCCGGCCCTTGGCCGTGCTGACCGCGGGGAACCAGAAGTCGGTGCCGGGTGCGGTGCAGCCGGCACCGAGGACGCCGCGGGTCCGGCCGACCGAGACCTTGGTGGTCAGCTGCGCGGTCCAGCCGGGGGCGAGGACACCGTCGGCGCTGCCGGTGAGCGCCGGTGCGTCGGCGCCGCTGGCGGTGGCCCCGACGGGCTTGCCCGGTTCCTTGGGTTCCAGCACCGGTTTGGCGTCCTTGGTCGCGCCGAGCAGCCGGGCCGAGCCCTTGCCGGCGGCGGCGCCGGGGGTGAAGGACGTGTACGTGGTCTCGGCGATGTCCGAGGAGCTGGGCCCCGGGCACACCAACAGGGACCGCTCCACGGGCATCCGGGCCGCGGCCGCGGCCTTGCCGTCGGCCGCCCTGCCGTCGGCGGCCGGCGCGGTGAGGGCGGCGACGCCGGTGATGGCGGCGAGGGCCGCGGTCACCGCCGCCAGCGTCAGGGGTGCGCGCTGCTTCACTGCTGGGGGCTCCCGTCCGGACGCGGGTCGTGCGGTGCGTGGGGCTGGTGGGGGTCGTACGGCTGGTAGGGCTCGTACGGGTAGGTGTACTGCTGCTGGTCCGGGTCCTGGACCGGCTGGTGCTGCGGCTGCTGCGGGTAGGGGACCTCGTAGACCGGCTGGCCCTGCTGGCCCTGCTGGCCCTGCTGGTCGTACTGCGGGTACTGGTCGTACGGAGCCTGCTGCTGCGCCTCGTACGCGTAGCCGCCCTGGTCGCCGTACGCCTGGTACGCGTACGCGTCCTCGCCGTACACCGGCTGCGCGGGGATCTGCGCGTACGGGTCGGCGTCCGCCGCGGTCTCCACCGGTGCGGGGGCCGCTTCGGCCTCGGCGCGCAGCCGGCGGGCCCGGCGGCCCTCGCCGGCCTCGCCCGGGCCGGACGGGTCCGGAAGCGCGGCCTCCTCCTCCGGCAGGTCGTCGTCGAGCTGTGCGCGGCGGCCGGGCAGGGCCATCACCAGCAGGACCAGGGCGAGCAGGCCCTGGGCCCAGTACCAGGCGGTCCGCAGCAGGGAGTCCTCGTGGACGAGGTCGAGGCGGCCGCCGTCGGCCGGCAGTTCGAAGCCCTGTGCCCAGCCGTCGAGGGTCTTGGGCTTGAGGGACTTGCCGTCGAGGGTGGCCCGCCAGCCCTCGTCGGCCCGGTCTGCGATGCGCAGGACGCGGCCCGCCTCCCCGGCGGGGATCTTGCTGTGGGCCTCGACGGGTCCGGCGGCGACCGGGATCGGGGCCTCGCCCTGCTTGCCGGAGACGATCACCGCGCGGGGCAGCCAGGGCTCGACGCCCCACAGGGCGGTGCCGTCCTGCTGGTGGCGACGGCTGAGTCCCGGGGTGGCGTCGAGGACGCGTCGGATCTCCTCGGGGCCGCCGGGGCGGAACATCACGAAGCGGATCGCGAAGGCGCTGAGCTGGCTGGACTGGTCGGCGCCGGAGCCGGCCACGAGGTTGGAGACGACCTTGTCGAGGCGGGCGTCCGCGCCGGTGCGGGCGGTGACCTCGGCGTCGCCGATACGGCCGCCGGAGCCGCGGACGAGGCTGTAGGAGACGGTGGCGGGCGGGTCCAGGTCGAGGATCAGGGTGCGGGTCTGGTTGTCGTCCCCGCCCGCGTCCGCGACGAAGGCCGGGACCTGTACGGGGTCGCGGCGCTGCAGCGGGCCGTCGGCGCCGGCGAGCATCCAGGTGGCGGCGGCCACCAGCGGGCCCACGGCGGCGGTCAGCGCGATCAGTGCGGCGAGCGGCTGGCGCCAGCCGAAGCTGCGCGCGGCGACACGTTCGCGGGCGCCGTCGGCGCCGAGGGCGGCCGCCGCGAGCAGGGCGAGTCCGTAGACGAGGGTGGCGGGGCCGGCCCAGGCGCTGCGGTTGACGAGGACGGCCAGGAGCAGCGCGGCCAGGGCGGCGGCCCAGGCGGTGCGGACGGCGAAGGAGCGGTCGCTGCGCAGCAGGGCGGCCAGGGCGGCGAGGACGATGCCGAGGAGCAGCAGTGCGGCGCCGGTGCCGGGGCCGCCGGGGCTGAGGGTGAGGAGGCCGAGGGCGTCGGCGGAGCCGGCTCCGTAGGGCAGTCCGGCCTCCTGCAGGAGGCGGCCGGGGTGCGTGAGCAGTCCCAGTGACCAGGGGGCGAGCACGACGAGCGGGACGGCGAGGGTGGCGAGGAGCCGCAGGCCGTACGCCTTCCAGTGCGCGCGGCGCAGGACCAGCGCGGCGGTCCCGAGGACGGCGGCGAGCGGCCACACGACGGGGGTGAAGGCGGTGGTGAGGGTGAGCAGGAGCGTGTACGTCCACACCGCGCGCCGGCCGCCCCGCCGGTCGGTGGCCTCCGCGCCGTCGGCCAGGTCGAAGGCGGCGACGGCGGAGCGGACGAGGAGGGGGAGCACGACGGCGAGGACGGCGGTGCCGAGGCGGCCGCCGGCGAGGGCTCCGGTCACGGCGGGGAGGAAGGCGTAGGCGATGGCCGCCCAGGCGCGCAGCAGCCGGGATTCGACGAGCGGCCGGGAGGCGAAGTAGGCGGTGAGGCCGGCGAGCGGAACGGATCCGACGAGCAGCAGGGTCAGGGCGGCCTGGGTGGAGCCGAACAGCAGGGTGGCGAGGGTGCCGAGGACGGCCAGGTAGGGCGGGGCGGAGGCGGTGGAGCCGGTGCCGACGGCGTGCCAGCCGCCGGTGTAGGCGCTCCAGAGTTCGGAGCCGCTGTCGGGGGCGGGCAGCAGGGCGCCGCCCATCAGGGAGCCGCCGCCGATCAGGGCCCGGCAGGCGGCGAGGGAGACGACCAGGAGAAGGCCGAAGAGGAGGGGCGCCGGGTTGCGGGCAAGCCGCTTGAGGCGGGCGAAGCGCTCGACCTCGGGAAGGTAGTCGCCGTCCTCGCCGGGGGCGTTGAGGATGCTTCCGCCGCCGTGGCGGCCGGCGGGGGCGGCATCGTTGTCGCGGTCGCCGCCGAAGTAGCCGGCGAGCTGTTCGGCGTTGGCCCGCAGGGAGGCTCCCGGCGGGGGGAAGAGCGGGCGCAGTTCGGCTGCGGGGACGGCGGGCCGGCGGCGGGCCTTGCGGGCGGCGAGGACGCGGCCGGGGCGGAGCAGGGTGGCGAGCAGGCCGGTGAACTCGTCGACGGCCTGGCCGGGCGCCTTGCCGATGAGATAGGCGAGGGTGCGCAGCACGGTGCCGAACAGGACGCGCAGCAGGACGTAGGGCAGGGCGCGGCCGGAGCTGTTGGCGAGCATCGTGTAGACGGCGCCGGCCTTGTCGACGCGGTGCGGGCCGGCCGTGGTGCGTCCGGCGCAGTCGACGGTGCGGCGTTCGCGGGCGGCTGCCTCGGCGTGCCGCAGGACGGCGTCGGGGGCGACGAGGACGGTGTGGCCGGCGCTCTGGGCGCGCCAGCACAGGTCGACGTCGTCGCGCATCAGGGGCAGGCGCCGGTCGAAGCCGCCGAGGGCGTCGTAGACGTCGCGGCGGACCAGCATGCCGGCGGTGGAGACGGACAGGACGGGGCGGACCTGGTCGTGCTGGCCCTGGTCCTGTTCGCGGCGGTCGAGGCCGGTCCAGCGGCGGCCGCTGCGGGCGATGGTGACGCCGGCTTCGAGGAGCTGCTTCTTGTCGTACCAGCCGCGCAGTTTGGGGCCGATGACGGCGGCGTCGGGGTTGTCCTCGGCGACGCGGAGCAGTTCGGTGAGGGCGTCGGGTTCGGGGGCGCTGTCGTCGTGCAGGAGCCACAGCCACTGGACGGGTTCGCCGTGGGGGAGGTCGGGCAGGTCGTACGCGTCGTCGCGCCAGGTGCGGCTGACCGGATCCCAGCCGCTGGGGCGCTTGAGGTACGGGAGGTCCTCGGGGCTCAGGGTGCCCGCGGAGCGGGCGGCTTCGTCGACCGCGGTGCCGAATCCGGTGCGGCGGGCGAGGTGCAGGACGCGGTCGTCGCCGAGGGCTTCGGTGAGCAGGCGCGCGGATTCGTCGGCGCTGCCGGTGTCGGCGGCGACGTGGTTCTGCGCGGGGCGTTCCTGGCCGAGGAGGCCGGCGAGCGTCCGGGGCAGCCAGCGGGCGCCGTCGTGGGCGACGAGGACCGCGGTGACGACGTGCCGGGGGAACTCGGGTGTGGCTGGGGCCTGGTAGGAGGCCGTCGACTGGCTGTGCAGGGACATCGCGGTACGGGCCCTCCGGCCGGGGGTCCGGGGGTGGTGTGCCCTCGGAGGCTGCTGGACAGCGCCCCACCCTAACGGCTGCCACGACAGCGGTCCGCCTCCTGCGGGGAAGGTGCAGGAGGCGGACCGTTTGCCGTGCCGTGTGCGATGCCGTGTGCCGTGCCGTGTCGTGCTTTCGATATGTCGTGCGATGTGCGGTAGGTGCCTGACCGGTGGTGCCTCGGCCGTTTCAGACCGCGGCCTTTTTCAGGCGGCGGCGTTCCCGCTCGGACAGACCGCCCCAGATGCCGAATCGCTCGTCGTTGGCGAGGGCGTACTCAAGGCATTCGGAGCGGACTTCGCAGGCGAGGCAGACCTTCTTGGCCTCGCGGGTGGAGCCGCCCTTCTCGGGAAAGAAGGACTCGGGGTCGGTCTGGGCGCAGAGAGCGCGCTCCTGCCATCCGAGCTCTTCGTCCGCCTCCTCGACCAGCAGTTCCTGAAACAGCTCGGTCATGTGCGCCCCTCGCTCTGTCTGTGCGTCCCCGTGACGATGCCGTCACTGATTGCTACGTAACGACACGAGTGAAATTACAAGTGCGTGGCTCCGGGGCAGTCAAGCCGAGATCTGCTATTGGGCCCCTTATTCACTCTGCGGAACCAAGCCTATGCAGAAAGTGTTCATATCGCCAAAAATCGTGACACATGCCACCGGCACCCCGGGATGCCCGCCTTTACCCGTATTCCACGCGCCGCCTCCGAACGGGGTTGCGATCGCGCGGGAGAAGCGGCGCAGATCACATTCAGGTCACGGATGTGAGGTTCAGGTTTGAGCCTCGACACAGCGCCAATCCCCTGCTCCGGCCTGCACAAACCTTTCTCCGCGCACGGTAACCGGATGAGGTGAAACTTTTACACCAAACCGGACATTGGGTTGACAGTCAGGCCTCCCAACCGTTCTCCTTGTTCGCATGTCAGTGCCTGCAGCCGCCACCCGGACCCCCATTCGTGGGTTCCTGTGTGCTGCCCAGGTTCGCTGTTGCTGTTGCAGCTGTTGATGCCCGTGGAGCCCCGGCTCCCGAGAGCTCCGGCCCGCCCCCGCAGCAACCGCCAGCACGACTGACATCCGTCGAGGTACCCCCACGATGAACAGCACGTACAGCGCCACCTCCGCCGCTCCTGCCGCGCCCGCCGCGCCCGCCACCGTCGAGAGCGACCTCCAGATCGCCGGCGACATCCTCGCCGTCCAGCACCTGCTCCAGCCCGCCCGGGAACACCCGGCCACCGTCGCCGAGTTCGTCGGGCTCGCCCGTTCCGTCGCCGAGGACCGCGCCTCCTGGGAGCACCTCGTCCGCTACGACGCCACCACCCGCTGGTACCACCGGCTGCGCACCGGTCCCGGCTACGAGGTCTGGCTGCTCAGCTGGGTCCCCGGCCAGGGCAGCGGCCCGCACGACCACGGCGCGTCCTCCGGCGTCATGACCGTCCTGGAGGGCGAGCTCACCGAGCACACCGCCCGCGGCCGGCTCACCCACCGCCCCGGCACCCAGCGCGTCCTCGCCCCCGGTCGCGCCCACGAGGTCGTCAACGACACCCTGGACGGCGCGGTCAGCCTGCACGTCTACTTCCCCGGCCTGACCGAGATGCCGATGCACAGCTGCTCCCCGGCCGAATCGGCGTCCGTACCCGCCTGACCCCGTCGCCCGACCACCACCCCTCGACGACAGCCTCCGGCTGACAGTCCCACCCGTCGCCCGACCACCACCCCTCGACGACAGCCTCCGGCTGACAGACTGTCTGCATGCGCATCGTTGTTCTGGCCGGCGGTATAGGCGGCGCCCGGTTCCTTCGCGGTCTCAAGTCGGCAGTGCCCGACGCGGACATCACGGTCATCGGCAACACCGGTGACGACATTCACCTCTTCGGGCTCAAGGTCTGCCCCGACCTGGACACGGTGATGTACACCCTCGGCGGTGGCATCAACGAGGACCAGGGCTGGGGGCGCACCGACGAGTCCTTCACCGTCAAGGAGGAACTCGCGGCGTACGGGGTCGGACCCACCTGGTTCGGCCTCGGCGACCGCGACTTCGCCACCCACATCGTGCGTACGCAGATGCTGGGCGCGGGCTACCCGCTGAGCGCCGTCACCGAGGCGCTCTGCGACCGCTGGCAGCCCGGCGTACGGCTGCTGCCCATGTCCGACGACCGGGTCGAGACCCACGTCGCGATCACGGAGGCGGGGACCGGGGAGCGCCGCGTCATCCACTTCCAGGAGTACTGGGTCCGGCTGCGCGCCTCGGTGGACGCGGAGGCCGTCGTGCCCGTGGGCGCCGAGCAGGCCAAGCCCGCCCCGGGCGTGCTGGAGGCCATCGCCGCCGCCGACGTGATCGTCTTCCCGCCGTCGAACCCCGTGGTCTCGGTCGGCACCATCCTCGCCGTCCCCGGCATCCGCGACGCCGTGGCCTCCGCCGCGGCGCCCGTCGTCGGCCTCTCCCCCATCGTCGGGGGCGCGCCCGTGCGCGGGATGGCCGACAAGGTGCTCGCCGCGGTGGGCGTCGAGTCCACAGCCGCCGCGGTCGCCCTGCACTACGGGACCGGGCTGCTCGACGGCTGGCTGGTGGACACCGCGGACGCCGGCGCCGTCGCGGAGGTTGAGGCCGCCGGCATCACCTGCCGCGCGGTGCCGCTGATGATGACCGACCTGGAGGCCACCGCGGAGATGGCCCGCGCCGCGCTGGATCTGGCGGAGGCCTCCCGGTGACGCAGGTGCCCGCGTACGAGGTGCGGGCCGTCGACGGGATACCAGAGGTCAGGCCGGGCGACGACCTGGCGAAGCTGATCACGACGGCCGCCCCCGACCTGCGCGACGGGGACGTCCTGCTGGTCACCTCGAAGATCGTCTCCAAGGCCGAGGGCCGGATCGTGGAGGCGGACTCGCGCGAGGCCGCGATCGACGCCGAGACGGTACGGGTGGTCGCGCGCCGGGGTCCGCTGCGGATCGTCGAGAACCGGCAGGGCCTGGTGATGGCCGCGGCCGGCGTGGACGCCTCCAACACCGCTCCGGGCACGGTGCTGCTGCTGCCCGAGGACCCGGACGGCTCGGCCGCCGCGATCCGTGCCGGTGTGCGCGACACCCTGTCCGTGGACGTGGGCGTGGTCGTGACGGACACCTTCGGGCGGCCGTGGCGCAACGGGCTGACGGACGTGGCGATCGGCTCGGCCGGCGTACGGGTCCTGGACGACCTGCGCGGCGGTACGGACGCGCACGGCAATCCGCTGAGCGCGACCGTGGTGGCGACGGCGGACGAGCTGGCCGCCGCCGGCGACCTGGTCAAGGGGAAGGCGGCCGGGCTGCCCGTGGCCGTCGTGCGCGGGCTGGCCCATGTCCTGGGCGAGGGCTCCTCGGCCCGGGACCTGGTGCGCTCACCGGCCGACGACATGTTCCGGCTGGGCACCTCGGAGGCGGTACGGGAAGCCGTGACGCAGCGCCGTACGGTACGGGCCTTCACGGCGGAGCCGGTGGACCCGGGCGCGGTACGGCGGGCGGTGGCGGCGGCCGTGACCGCCCCGGCTCCGCACCACACGACGCCGTGGCGGTTCGTACTGCTGGAGTCCGAGGCCTCCCGGGTGCGGCTGCTGGACGCGATGCGGGACGCGTGGATCGCGGACCTGCGGGCGGACGGCAAGTCCGAGGAGTCCGTCGCGAAGCGGGTGAAGCGCGGGGACGTGCTGCGGGCCGCCCCGTACCTGGTGGTGCCGTGTCTGGTGACGGACGGCGCACACCACTACGGTCACGCGCGGCGGGACACCGCGGAGCGGGAGATGTTCGTGGTCGCCATGGGCGCGGGCGTGCAGAACCTGCTGGTCGCGCTGGCCGGGGAACGGCTGGGCTCGGCGTGGGTGTCCTCGACGATGTTCTGCCGGGACGTGGTGCGGGAGGTGCTGGAGCTGCCGCAGGACTGGGACCCGATGGGAACGGTGGCGGTGGGGCACCCCGCGGCGGCCCCGGCGGAGCGGCCGGGGCGGTCCCCGGCGGACTTCATCCGGGTCCGCTGAGACGGCGGGTACGAGCAGGGCTCACAGCCGGCCGATGTCGCCGCGCGGCATCCGGGGCGCGCGGCGGGGCGGGGTGCGGCCCGCGAGGAGGATGAGGCGGGCCGCGCGGTGGCGCTGGCCGGCGTACGGGGCGAGCAGCTCCAGCATGGCGGCGTCGTCGGTGTCGCGGTCGCCCGCGAGGGCGTAGCCGATGATGCCGGGCAGGTGGAGGTCGCCGGTGGTGATCGCGTCCGGGGCGCCGTTGCTGCGCTGGAGGGTCTCGGCGGAGGTCCACGGGCCGATGCCGGGGACGGCCTCCAGCCTTCGTACGGCCTCGGGCAGGTCCATCGCGGCCGCCTCCTCCAGCCGGTTCGCCACGCGGACGGCCCGCAGGATCGTGTCGGAGCGCTTGGCGTCGACCCCGGCCCGGTGCCAGTCCCAGGAGGGGATCATCGCCCAGGTCCGCGGGGCGGGCAGGACGTACAGGTCCGGGCCGGGGCCCGGGGCGGGCTCGCCGTACTGCCGGACGAGGCGGCGCCAGGCGCGGTAGGCCTCGTCGGCGGTGACCTTCTGCTCCAGGACCGTGGGGATCAGGGATTCGAGGACCAGGCCGGTGCGGGTGAGGCGCAGGCCGGGGCGGCGGCGGTGGCTCGCGTGCACGAGGCGGTGGCGGGGCACGAAGGCGGCGGGGTCGTCGCCGGCGCCGAGGAGCGCGGGCAGCCGGTCGAGGAACCAGTCGGCGCCCGGGCCCCAGGCCTCTGCGGTGATCTCCGTGCCGGTCCCGAAGACGCGCAGGGTGGCGGGGAGGCCCTGGGGGCTCCGGCCGGTACGCCAGACGGAGCCGTCGGGGGTGGTGCGGAAGGTGGGGTCGGCGGGGCCGCGGCGGAGCGGGCCGAGGGTGAGCCCGAGGTCGACGGGCCCGTCGGGGGTCCAGCGGCGCTCCCCGGCCCCGGAGCCGACGGCGCTGCCGCGGCCCGCGGGTACGTCGGTCCGGCCGCCGCGGACGGCGGCGCGGGTGAGGGGATCGAAGCGGCCGGCCATGCCCCGAGCGTAGCCCGGCCGGCCGCGTCCCCCGGGGCTCCGCCCCGGCCCGGGGGGGTCCGATGGATCTCCGTGGGGAAGGAGCGGCGTCCGGTGCGTGCTCTCGGTGTGCCGGCCGGAAGCCCGCGTACTGGACGTACTTGGGCTTTCGGCCGGTGCGGCGAGAGTGCGTGCCGGGCGTCGCGACGCCGCGGAGATCCACCAGACACCCCCTAGGGGCGGCCCTGGAGCTTGGCCGAGGCCGTGCGGGTCGTGCCCAGCTTGCCGTAGAGCTTGGTGCCCGGGCACTGGGTGGCGAACCCGTCCCGGTGGCCCGAGATGACGTTCATCGACACGTTCCTGCCCTTGGGGTAGCGGTTGCCGCCGCCCGACGTCAGGGTCGTCTTCGCGCGCGGGTCCCGGCCGAAGAGGCCCAGCTTCCAGGCGGTGAGACGGGCGACCGCGTCGACCGCCACCGCGGGCGGGGCCGAGGAGGTGAAGGTGCCCAGCACCACGACGCCCATGCTGTTGGTGTTGAAGCCCATGGTGTGCGCGCCGAGGACCGCCTTGGAGACGCCGCCCGCGCGGCCCTCGTAGACCGTGCCGCACTTGTCGACGGCGAAGTTGTAGCCGAAGTCCCGCCAGCCGTTGCTGACCACGTGGTAGCGGTACAGGCTGCGCAGGACCGCGGGGGCTTCCTTGCAGGCGTAGTTGTTGCCGGAGGCGCTGTGGTGGACGAAGGCCGCCTTGACCGTGCTGGTGTAGCCGAAGCCCGACTCGCGCAGCTTCTCGTCCGCGCCCCAGCCCTTGCGGGTGACGATGCGCGGGCGCGGACCGATGTACGGGGCGGCGGCCGCGGTCAGCTCGCCGTCGCTCGCGAAGATCGCGTCCGCGGTGGAGTCTGCCTTGTCCAGTGCGCTGATCTCGTTCGCGCCGAGCGAGGCGTGCGGGACGTTCGCGGCGGACGCCTCCGCCGTCTCCATCGTCATGGCCGGCACCACTTCGCCCTTGCCGTCGCCGTCGGCCCCGGTGTTCTTGCCGTCGGACCCCGTGGCGGGGGGTTCCGCGCCCGGGTCCACCAGCTCGATCCGCAGGCCCGAGGGCAGCCGGGAGGGGGCGCGGGTGGTCGGGGCGCCGGGCTCGGCCTGGACCCGGACCTCCACGCCGTCGGACTCTCCCACCCACAGCGGGGCGGTCGCGCCGTGGATCGGGCGGGAGCCGCGCTCGGCGGCGTCGGGGTCGGCGGCGTGCTCGCCGTTGTGGGTCTCGACGTCCTGCCAGTCCGACCAGGCGGCGGTGCGGACGGAGCGGGTGCGCACCTGGACCCGGCCGTGCAGTTCGGTGGCCGCGTCGTCCCAGATCACGCCGACCAGCGAGAACGTCTTGACCTCGCGTGGGGTAAGCCCCTGCGTCTCGGGGCGGCCTGCGGAGGCACTCATTCCGGGGACTCCGGGCGCCCGCGTCGCCGAGGGCCCCAGGGGGACGAGCGGCAGCGACTGGGTGGACCCGGCGGGGGTTACGGGGGCGGTCTCGGCAAGGGCGGGGGTGGGGAGCGCGAGGGGCAGGGCCAGTACGGCGGCCGTCGCGACGCCGATCGAGGAAGCAAGGAATCCACGCATGAAAAGGATGGTGAGCACCCGGAACGCCCGGCGCCATCCGAGAACTGACGCTCCGTCCGACACGCCGCGGGTACCCCTCCCCCGTACGGAGGAGCCGGCGGCCCCCGTACGAGGGACGGCCCCGCGTACGCTGTGCCGGGTGAACGCCACTGACCGCACCCCTGCCGACCTGCTGCGATCCGCGCTCGCCGCCGATCCGGGCCGCCCGCTCGTCACCTTCTACGACGATGCCACCGGCGAGCGCGTCGAATTGTCCGTCGCGACCTTCGCCAATTGGGTGGCCAAGACCGCCAATCTGCTCCAGGGCGACCTGGGGGCCGAGCCCGGGGACCGGCTCGCGCTGATGCTCCCGGCGCACTGGCAGAGTGCGGTCTGGCTGCTCGCCTGCGCCTCGGTCGGGGTCGTCGCCGAGGTCGGCGGCGATCCGGCCGGCGCGGATCTCGTCGTGAGCGGGCCGGACACCCTGGAGCAGGCCCTGGCGTGCGGCGGTGAGCACGTGGCGCTCGCCCTGCGGCCGCTGGGCGGACGCTTCCCGCAGCCGCCGGCCGGGTTCGCCGACTACGCGGTGGAGGTGCCGGGGCAGGGCGACCGCTTCGCCCCCTTCGCGCCGGTGGACCCCGAGGGCCCGGCGCTGGTCGTCGACGGCGGGGAGCTCACGCACACGGCGCTGGTGGCCCGCGCCCGCGAGGACGCGGCGAAGCAGGGCCTCGGCGAAGGCTCGCGGGTGCTGACCGGGCTCGGCTACGACACCTGGGACGGCCTCTCGGCCGGGCTCTACGCCGCGCTGGCCGCGGGCGGGTCCGTAGTGCTGTGCCGGAACCTGGACCGGCTCTCGCCGGAGGGGCTGGACCGGCGCAGCGAGAGCGAGCGCGTCACCCACACCGTCTGATCGCCGGCCGGAGGCCCTTCACCCACACTGGTGAAGAGCAGGTACGGGCGATTTGTCACCCGCATGGCCCTAGACAGGCCCCTGCCCCCGGGCCGCTCCGGCAGCCCGGGGGCAGCATCGGCAGTGGCCGTGCCCACCCGTACGGCTGACGGCCCAGAGTCGTAGCGGCGAGGGGACGGACGCCAGTGACGGACAGCGCAGGCATACCGGGCGGCACGCCCGCGGCCGGGGGCGCGGGGCGGCCCCCGCGCGGCCGCGGGCGCCGGCGCCGCATGCTGCGCCGGGTCGGGCTGGGGATGGTCCTCCTGGTCCTGGCGGGCACGGCCACCGGCTGGTGGCTCTACAACAAGCTCGACGGGAACATCACCGAGGACACCTCGGCCGCGGCCGAGCTGCGGCGCTACGAGCGCGAACGCCCGGCCCACCTGGCCACCGGGGCCCAGAACATCCTGCTGATCGGCTCGGACTCGCGCTCCGGCAGGAACAACGCCGGGTACGGGCGGGACAAGGGCACCCAGCGCTCGGACACCACGATCCTGCTGCACCTGCCGCAGGACCGCAGGAGCGCGACCGCGGTGTCGATACCCCGGGACCTGATGACGGACATCCCCGTCTGCACGCAGGTGGACGGCAGCCGCACCGCGGAGCAGTTCGCACAGTTCAACTGGGCGTTCCAGTGGGGTGGCGCCGCCTGCACGATCCGCACGGTGGAGAAGCTCACCGGGATCCGGATCGACCACCACATGGTGATCGACTTCGGTGGGTTCAAGAAGATGGTCGACGCGATCGGCGGTGTCGAGGTCTGTCTGAAGGAGCCGGTGAACGACGCGGAGGCGAAGCTGCGGCTGGCCGCCGGGCGCCAGACCCTCCAGGGCGAGCAGGCACTGGGCTTCGTCCGCGCCCGGCACAGCCTGGGCAACGGGAGCGACACCGAACGGATGGGCCGGCAGCAGCAGTTCCTCGGCTCGCTCGTGAAGAAGGTGCAGAGCAACGGGGTGCTGCTGAATCCGGCCCGGCTGTACCCGCTGCTGGACGCGGCGACCTCCTCGGTGACCACGGACCCGGCCCTGGCCTCGCTGCGCGGCCTCTACGAACTCGTGCGGGGCATGAGGAACATACCGACTGAACAGGTTAAATTCCTTACGGTTCCCCGCAAGCCCTATGAACCCAATCCGAATCGGGACGAATTGGTCGAGCCCGCTGCGGAGCGGCTGTTCCAGCAGCTGCGGATGGACAAGCCGGTCACGGTGACCCCGCCGAAGCCGAAGCCGACCCCGGCCGCCGCCGAAGCCGCCGACGAGGGCACGGAGTCCGGTACGTCCGGAACATCCGATACAGACGCGGACAGCACCGACGAGGGAACCGTCACATCCCCCGCACCCGTCCCTACCTTCACCGGAACCACTGCGGGGAACGCCGACTGCCGGTAAAGCAATCCCAAAAGCCGGTGACCGAACCGAGTGGGATGGGTGGTTCACCCCGTTATAAGGGGAGTGGAATTTGTCACCAGCATGGTTTGCCGCCGAACAGGGCGGATAGGGTGAGCGATCCGGTGCCCGGCCGGACCAGAGATCGGGCGCCAGCAGCCGGATCGTTGACCGTGCGCCTGGGGGAGGCGCGTCGCGAGGCACCGACGGAGGATTCGAGCAACCGTGGATGCGCAAAGCCGTGGGCGGGCAGAAGAAATCGACCCCGCAGACCAGTGGGTACTCAATCCCCGCACCGGCAACTACGAATTGCGACTGGCCGACTCCGCCGCGCAAGCGCGGCCCAAGGTCACCGCGCCTCGCAGATCTCCCTCTGCCCCCTCCACCCCCACCGCCCCCTCACCCGGTGTACCGAAGCCGCGGCGCGGCGACGCCCCGCCCGGCGGCCGGCGCGGCGGCCGGTCCCGCAAGGGCGGCGGCGCCGGCGGTGGCGGACGCCGTAAGAAGGCGCTGGTCATCACCGGCGGGACCCTGGCGTTCCTGCTGGTCGGCGGCTCACTGGCGGCGTACCTCTACTACGACCACCTGAACGGCAACCTGAGCGTCACCGACATCGCGGGCGCGGGCACCGGCGGGTTCAAGAAGGACCAGGCCATCAACATCCTGGTCATCGGCACCGACAAGCGCAGTGGTGCGGGCAACGAGGGCTACGGGGACAAGGAGAGCGTCGGCCACGCCGACACCACGATCCTGTTCCACATCGCCAAGGACCGCAGCAACGCCACCGCGCTGTCCATCCCGCGCGACCTGATCACCAACATCCCGGACTGCCCGACGAAGCAGCCGGACGGGACGACGAAGGCGATCCAGGGCTCGAAGGGGACCCGCTTCAACAACAGCCTGGGCCAGGAGGGTCGCGACGCGGGCTGCACCATGCGCACGGTGAAGGACCTCACCGGCATAGAGGTCGACAACTTCATGATGGTCGACTTCAACGCGGTGAAGAACCTGAGCACCGCGGTCGGCGGGGTGCCCGTCTGCCTGGAGAAGGCCGTCGACGACAAGGACTCCAAGCTCAAGCTGTCGCAGGGCGAGCACCGCCTGCAGGGCGAGGAGGCCCTGGCCTTCGTACGGACCCGGCACGCCTTCGGCAACGAGAGCGACCTGGACCGGATCAAGACCCAGCAGCAGTTCCTCGGTTCGATGATGCGCGAGATGAAGTCCAAGGAGACGCTGACCAGTCCGAAGAAGTTCTTCTCGCTGGCGGAGGCGGCCACCAAGTCGCTGACCGTGGATCAAGGTCTGGGCTCCATCAACAAACTCACCGACCTGGCGGGCGAGTTGAAGGACATCGACCTCAAGAACATCACCTTCACCACGCTGCCGGTACTCGACAACCCGGCCGAGAAGGTCAAGGCCACCGTCGTGGTCAACCAGGCCCTCGCCGATCCGCTGCTGCAGATGATCCGGGGGGACGTCTCGCTCACCGAGGTCGAGAAGAAGGAGCAGGCCGCCAAGGAGGCGGCCGACGCCGACTCGAAGGCCAAGCAGGACGCGCTGCTCCAGGGCAACCGCGCCCCCGCGACGGACGTACGGGTCAACATCTACAACGGCGGCGGCCCCAAGGGCTCCGCCTCCACCACGGTGAACTGGCTGCAGAACAGCAAGGGCGTGCCCAGGTCCAGCAACGTCGGCAATGCACCGACGAAGGTCGGTGCCACGCAGCTGGAGTTCGCGCCCAACCAGGCCGACCAGGCCCGGGCACTGGCGGACATCATGGGGCTGCCCGCCACCGCGCTGAAGATGGGGACGACAGACGCGGCGGCGAAGACCGCGATGAAGCTGACGCTGGGTCCGGACTTCCAGCAGGCGGGCGCCCCGCTGGCACCCGCGGCGCCGCAGCAGCTGCCCGAGGACGTTCAGCAGGCCCAGGCCGACAAGGCCGTCTGCGCCAAGTAGCGGGACCCGGCCGGGAGTACCGGCCGCTATCGACCAAGATGGATCTTGAGGGGGATGTGTGAGGCACAGCAGCGTGCGAGGGGAGGGGGCGACCGCCCGGACCACCGAGGAGATATCCGACGGCGGGGCGGACGCCTCCGCCACAGTGCCCCCACCGCGGGGCGGCTCCAGAGCGGCCCGCCGGGCGGCCGGCCGCCGTCCCGGCAGACGGGGCCGCCGGCGGGTGCTGCGCTGGGTGGCCTCCGTGCTGTCCCTGCTGATACTCGGAACGGCGGCGGCCGGATACCTGTACTACCGCCATCTGAACGGCAGCATCCAGACGGACGAGCTGAACCTCGGTGAGACCAAACTGGGCGGTTCCAAGCCCAACGCCTTCGGCCAGACCCCGCTGAACATCCTGCTGATCGGCTCCGACGCCCGCGACGACGAGGCCAACCAGTCCCTCGGCGGCGGCAGGGACACCTTCGGCGGCCCGCCGCTGGCAGACGTGCAGATGCTGCTGCACCTGTCCGCGGACCGCAGCAACATGTCGGTGGTCTCGATGCCGCGCGACACGATGCTGATGATGCCCAAGTGCACCGAGCCGGGCGGCAAGGTGCACCCCGCCAGCAAGGGCCTCGTACAGACCAACGAGTCCCTGCAGCGCGGCGGTCCGGGCTGCACGGTCGCCGCCTGGCAGGAGCTGACCAAGATTCCCATCGATCACTTCATGATGATCGACTTCAAGGGTGTGGTCTCGATGGCGGACGCCATCGGAGGCGTCCCGGTCTGCGTCGAGGAGAACGTCCACTCCCGCAACCGCGAGGGCAAGGGCTCCGGCCTGAAGCTGCCGAAGGGCACGTCCGTCATCCAGGGCGAGACCGCCCTGCAGTGGCTGCGCACCCGCTACGGCTTCGAGGACGGCACCGACATCGGCCGCACGCACGCCCAGCACCAGTACATGACCTCGATGGCCCGCGAGTTCCGCAAGAACGCCAAGCTCACCAACCCGGTGAAGCTCAACAGCCTGGCGCAGGCGGCGATTCAGGCCATGGTCGTGGACAACGGCCTGAACAAGATCGACAAGCTGTACGACCTGAGCATGGAGCTCAAGAAGGTGCCGCCGGGCCGGATCACCATGACCACCATGCCGTGGGTCTACAGCGACAAGCCCGGCCTGGACGGCCGGGTCGAGCCCATGGCGGGCGAGGCCGAGGCCGTGTTCCGGATGGTCCGCGAGGACATCGCGCTCGACGGCAAGGGCTCCGGTACGCCGGCGGACGGCGCCTCGCCGTCACCGGGTGCCTCCGCGTCCGCGGCCGCCCCGAGCACGGCACCGAGTACGGCCCCCGCCGCCGCTCCCGCGAAGATCGCGGTCTCCGTGCGCAACGCCACCGGCGGCAAGAACGGCACCGAGGCCAGGGTCAAGAACCGGGCGAACGACGTCGCCGCTCTGCTGGTCGGCAAGGGCTTCACCAAGGCCACCGCCGAGAACCAGACCGGGGCCGAGGACACCACGGTGATCCGCTTCGCCACGGACGCGCAGGCGGCCGACGCGGGCGCTCTGGCCACCGCCCTGGGTCTGCCCGCCGCCTCGGTGCAGAAGTCCGAGGACGTCCCCGGGATCACCCTGTTCGTCGGCAAGGACTGGCGGACCGGCAACGCGCCGACCCCGCCGCCGCCCGCCCCGACCGTGGCCCCGACCTCGGCCCACGCGCTCAACGGTGACAACGAGGGCGCCTGCATGCCGATCCAGCCGGGCTTCACCTGGTAGTGCGCACACGGAAGGGGCCCGGCCCGGCGGCTGCGACGTACGCAGCCTCCGGGCCGGGCCCCTTCGTATGTCTCAGACCTGCGAGGAGTCCCGGTGCACGGCCGGGCGGCGGCTCGCGATCACCTTGTTCGCCAGCGCCTTCGGGCTGGTCAGGAAGCCGAAGCCCCAGCTCAGGTGCATGGTCGCCAGGGCCACCGGGATCTGCGCACGGGCCTTGATCCCGAGCCCCTTGCCGGCCGGGACGGAACCCGCGGCGATCGCCGCGAAGTAGCCGGCCGGGACGGCGAAGCCGAGGGGGGTGACCGCCACGCCCACGACCACGCCCGCGGCGATCGCGCAGACGAGGGTCGGCGGGGCCAGGTAGCGCAGGTTGATGGAGCCCGAGTGGTAGCGGGCCACCACGTGCCGCCAGCGTCCGTAGTCCTTGTACTGCTTGGCCAGGGCCCGTACGGAGCGCCGCGGGCGGTACTGGACCATCAGCTCCGGCGAGAACCAGATCAGTCCGCCGGCCTCGCGGATGCGGAAGTTCAGCTCCCAGTCCTGGGCGCGGATGAACTCCTCGTTGTAGCCGCCCTGCTGTTCCAGCGCCTCACGGCGGAAGACACCGAGGTAGACGGTCTCGGCCGGGCCGGCCTGGCCGCCGGTGTGGAAGGGTGCGTTGCCGACGCCGATCTTCGAAGTCATCGCCGCGGCGACGGCCTCTTCCCAGGCGTTCTGGCCCTCGGCGTGCATGATGCCGCCGACGTTCTGGGCGCCCGTCTCCTCCAGGAGGCGGACGGCGGTGGCGATGTAGTTCGGCGAAAGCATGCCGTGGCCGTCGACGCGTACCACGATCGGGTGACGCGAGGCCTTGATCGCGGCGTTGAGCGCCGCCGGGGTCCGGCCGGTGGGATTCGGGACGGTGTGGACTCGGGGATCCTCGGCGACGAGTTCGGCGGCGATCTCGTCGGTGCGGTCCGTGGACGGCCCGAGTGCGATCACCACCTCCATCTCGCCCGCATACTCCTGTTCGAGGATGTGGCGGACGGAATCGCGGAGGTAGTGCTCCTCATCGAGCACCGGCATGATCACCGAGACTGCGGGCTGCTGGGCGGGCATGTGGTCCTTCAAGGTCGGGTATCGGTGTCACGTTACCGCGTACGGGGGAACCGGGTGCGCGGCGAGCGACCGGTAAGGACAGCGGCTGATCGTATGGGCCTACTGTCTGTCGCATCAGATGGATCCCGCCCATGTCCCGACCGGTCTCCCTGCTGCCCCCGCGGAGGTGTCCACCGTGCCCCAGCCGCACCGTCCCGCCCGTCCCGCCGGGCCGCCCCCGCCGCAGCGCGCCCGGCGCGGCGCAGGCGCCGGTACCGCCCGGCACCGGGACGGACGACCCCGGTGGGGGGTACGGATCGCGGCCGGGCTCTCGGTGGCGGTACTGGGCTCCGGGGCCGTCGGACATGCCGTGATGACCGGCCTGGACACCGGCATCGAGCGGGTGGACCCGTTCAAGGACATGAAGAACCGCCCGCAGGCCGGACACGGCCTCAACTTCCTGCTGGTGGGCACCGACGGGCGGGAGAAGGTCTCTCCGGAGGAGAAGCGCGAGTACCGCCTGGGCGGGGCGCCCTGCCACTGCACGGACACGATCATGCTGGTGCACCTGTCGGCGGACAAGGAGCGGGCCAGTGTGGTCAGCCTGCCCCGCGACAGCTACGCCGAGGTGCCCGCGCACCGGGACCTCGTCACCGGCAAGGCGCACAAGGCCCACCCCGTACGGCTGAACGCGGCGTACGCGGAGGGCGGGCCCAATCTGACCGTGCGGACCGTGGAGAACATGACCCGGGTGAAGATCGACCACTACCTGGAGGTCGACTTCACCAGCTTCATGAAGACGGTCGACGCGATGGGCGGTGTGGAGATCTGCACCGCCAAGACCATGCGCGACCGCAACACGGGCCTCGACCTGCTGCCGGGCAACCACCGCCTCAGCGGCGGACAGGCCCTGCAGTACGTGCGCTCGCGCCATGTCGACGGGGCCTCCGACCTCGGCCGGATGCAGCGCCAGCAGCGCTTCATCGCCGCCCTGATCAAGCAGGCGACCGGGGGCGGGGTGCTGCTGAACCCGGTGAAGTTCAAGGAGGTCAGCTCCACGCTCCTCGGCTCGGTCCGGGCCGACAGGGGCTTCGGCTCGGAGCAGATGCTGGCCCTCGGGCAGGCGATGCGCGACTTCACGCCGTCCTCCTCGGAGTTCGCCTCGGTGCCCATCGGGAGCCCCTCATTCCCCGTCAAGGGCATCGGATCCACCGTGAAGTGGGACGAGCCGAAGGCGGCCAAGCTGTTCGAGGCGCTGCGCGAGGACCGGCCGCTGGCCCCGGCCCGGCCCGGGAGGACCGGCGGCGGCCCGCCGGCGGCCGTGCCGGTGGACGTGCCCCCGCGCCAGGTCCGCGTCCAGGTGGAGAACGGCACCCGGATCGACGGTCTGGGCGGCCGGGTCGACACCGCGCTGCGCGCCACCGGCTTCGACACCACCCGGGCCCCGGGCAACGGCGCCAGCCGCGAGGTCAAGCGCACGGTGGTCACATACGACCCGCGCTGGGACCGCTCCGCCCGCTCGGTGGCGACCGCGCTGCCGGGCAGCGAGCTGCGTGCGGTGGCGGGCCAGGGCCGGACGGTGGTGGTGATCGCGGGCGCGGACTACCGCAAGGTGGTGCCGGTACGCGCGGAGGATCCGTACCAGGGCACCTTCGGGGTGGTCACCGGCGACCAGGTGGTCTGCGGGAAGTGAGCGGGGCGCGGCCGGCCGGGTGCGGCGTCAGTCGTCGAAGCCCTGGGCCGACCGCTCCTCGCGCAGCGCCATGATCGCCTGGCGGCGGGCGAGCCGGTGGGTGCGGCGGATCTGGGCCTCCTGGTAGCGGCGCTCGTCCTGTTCCGTCTCCGGGAGGACCGGCGGGACCTCCCGGGGCTTGCCGTCGGCGTCCACCGCGGCGAAGACGAGGTAGGCGCTGCCGACCTGGGTGGCGGGGGTGGACTCGTTCCACCGCTCCGCGAGGACCCGTACGCCGATCTCCATGGAGGAGCGGCCGGTCCAGTTGCACTGGGCCTTCACATGGACGAGGTCGCCCACGCGCACGGGCGCGAGGAAGGCCATTTCGTCCATGGAGGCGGTGACCGCCGGGCCGCCGGAGTGACGGCCGGCCACAGCGCCCGCCGCGTCGTCCACCAGCTTCATGATCACGCCGCCGTGCACCGTCCCGAGGAGGTTGGTGTCGTTGGCGGTCATGATGTGGCTGAGGGTCGTCCGGGAGGCTGCGGTCGGCTTCCCGGGCAGCTCGCCCGGTATCTGTGTCATACGGACACCTTAGTTGGGTCATGGAGGCATCAGCTTCGCAACAGCACCGGAACGGAATGCGGACCGGGCTGTCGGAGGACCCGCCCGGGCAGGCATTCTTGGGCGCATGAATGACTGGCCAGAAGGTCGTGACGACGCGTACGGGCGCGGCAGCGCGCAGCCGCAGCCCGAGGGCGTGCAGCGGATGCGGCACATCCAGCGGCAGCCGCAACCGCAGCAACCGCCGCGGCCCGGGCAGCCCCCGCGCCCGCAGCGACCGGCGGGCCCGCCGCCGGCGCACGGCGTACCCCCGCAGCAGGCGGGGAGCCACGACGCGCACGGCGGTTACGACAGCGGCTTCAACACCGGCCAGGTCTACGGGGCACCCGCGGGCGGCGCTCCGGGCGGGCCGGGAGGCCCCGGTGGGCCGTCCGGGCCCGGCCGCCCCGGGAGGGCGCCCGGCCCCGCCCCGGACTGGCGCAAGCGGATCAAGGTCGGCGGGATCGTGCTGGTCTCCGCGCTCCTTGTGACGTCCGTCTCCACCTACTTCTGGGCCGACTCCAAGGTGCGCCGCGAGGTGGACCTCTCCAAGGTCATCGAGCGCCCGAAGGAGGGCGACTGCACGACGTACCTGATCGTGGGCTCCGACAGCCGCGAGGGCATGTCCGCCGAGGAGAAGAAGAAGCTGCACACCGGCTCGGCCGAGGGCAAGCGGACCGACTCGATGATGATCCTGGCGAAGTGCTCCAGCGGGAACACCATGATCTCGCTGCCCCGCGACTCGGACGTGGAGATCCCCTCGTTCGTCGGCTCGCAGTCCGGCAAGAAGTTCCCCGGCCAGGGGCGCCGGGTCAAGCTCAACGCGGCGTACGCGGAGGACGGGCCCGAGCTGCTGGTGCGCACGGTGGAGCACAACACAGGCCTGCGCATCGACCACTACGCGGAGATCGGCTTCGCCGGCTTCGCGAACATCGTGGACGCGCTGGGCGGTGTGGAGCTCGACATCGAGGAGGGCTTCAAGGACGAGAAGT
The DNA here is from genome assembly GCF_014650695.1 of Streptomyces avidinii. Classification (GTDB taxonomy): domain Bacteria; phylum Actinomycetota; class Actinomycetes; order Streptomycetales; family Streptomycetaceae; genus Streptomyces; species Streptomyces avidinii. Next base: position 23,459 of record NZ_BMVL01000008.1, read on the forward strand.
CGGGCGCCGACTTCAAGGCCGGCAAGCAGACCCTCAACGGCGAGCAGTCACTGGCCTTCGTACGGACCCGGTACGCCTTCGCCGAGTCCGACCTCCAGCGGACCAAGAACCAGCAGAAGTTCCTGTCGGCGCTGGCCAGCCAGGCAGCGACCCCCTCGACGATCCTCAACCCGTTCTCGCTCTACCCGATGCTGGGCGCGGGCCTGGACACGCTCATCGTGGACAAGGACATGGGCCTGTACGACATGGGCCAGATGTTCTTCGCGATGAAGGGCGTCAACGGCGGTGACGGCGTGTCGATGAACATGCCGATCTCCGGTCAGCGCGGCGGCAACCTCGTCTGGGACAAGGCGAAGGTGCAGCAGCTGGTGAAGCAGATCCAGAACGACGAGAAGGTCACCGTCCGCGGCAACTGACGGCGGGGAGGGAGCGCGGCCGGGCCGGCCGTGCTCCCTCCCCGGACCGGGATCAGGCGTCCGGGGAGAAGCGGATGGCGGCGGCGGGCAGCTGCGCCTCGCACCAGACGCGGGCGCCGGCGCGCAGTTCGTTGTCGGCTCCCACGGACGCGCCGTCGCCGACGACCGTGCCGTCGAGCACGGTCCGCGCGCCGACCGAGGCGCGGGCCCCGATGAGGCTGGCGTTCACCTGGGCGTCGGGGCCGATGACGGCGTCGTCGAGGACGATCGATCCCTGGACGACCGCTCCGGCACCGATCCGGGCTCCGGCGCCCACCACGGTGCCCCCGGAGAGCTTGGCACCGGCCGCCACCTCGGCTCCGGGCAGGACCAGGGACTCGCCGCGGCGTCCGGGGACGGCCGGGGAGGGGACCACTCCGCGTACGAGGTCGGCGGAGGCCTGGATGATCGACTCGGGCTTGCCGAGGTCCATCCAGTAGGTGTTCTCGGTGACGCCGTGCAGCTTGGCCCCCGCGGCGAGCAGGCCGGGGAAGGTCTCGCGCTCGACGGAGACGGGGCGGCCGGCCGGGATGGAGTCGATGACGCTGCGGCGGAAGACGTAGCAGCCGGCGTTGATCTGGTCGGTGATGAGCTCCTCGGGGGTCTGCGGCTTCTCGGTGAAGGCCAGCACCCGCCCCTCGGAGTCGGTGGGGACCAGACCGAAGGCGCGCGGGTCCTCGACCCGCACCAGGTGCAGGGAGACGTCGGCGTCGGCCGCCTTGTGGGACTCGACCAGGCCGGCGATGTCGAGGCCGGTGAGGATGTCGCCGTTGAAGACGAGCACGGAGGAGTCCGGGCCGCCGGTCAGGCGCCGGCCGGCGTTGCGGATGGCGCCGCCGGTGCCGAGGGGCTCGTCCTCGACCACGTACTCCAGGCTGAGGCCGAATTCGGATCCGTCGCCGAAGTAGGGCTCGAAGACCTCGGCGAGGTAGCAGGTGGCCATCACGATGTGCGTGACACCGGCGGCGGCGGCCCTGGCTATCTGGTGGGCGAGGAACGGGACGCCGGCCGTGGGAACCATCGGCTTGGGCGTGTTCACCGTCACGGGTCGCAGTCGCGTCCCTTGTCCGCCGACCAGCAGGATCGCTTCCGTCATTGCGTTCTCCCCAACCGATTCCGGCGTACGAAGGTCCAAATTTAGCCCATCCGGGGGCGCCCGCAGGCCGGTGCCGGATGTGTCCGCCGGTGCGCTCACCCGCAGGTTCGCTGCACTCGACATGTCATGAAATGACCGCGTTGTTCGCCCGGTCAGGAAGCGAACGGATTGGCGTGGCCCGGCAGTTGCCGACCCGGCTCCAGGAAGCGCTGCCTGCCGTGGTCGTCCGAGACCGGGACGAACCCGGCGTCCGTCAGTCGCCGCGCGATCCGCTGCCGGCGGATCGCACCCAGTTTGAGGCCGCCGCCCAGGAACGCCGCGAGCGCAGCGCCGCCGACCAGCGCGGCGATCGGCATCCCGAGGACGAGCAGCAGGAGGACCATCGCACCGCAGGATCCCCAGGCGAACAGCTTCTGCCGCTTGTTCGCGGCCTCGGCCATCACGTCGAGCATGATCCTGTCCTTGAGGCGGGCCACGGCCTCCTGCGCCTCGGGGAGCGGCTTGACCGTCCCCGGCCGCATTCCCGGCACCGTCCCGCCGTTGCCGGCCTGCGGGTGGGCGGCGATGGTCGCCGCTTCGCGGGCGCGTGACGCGGGGTGCGGGTCCCGGTACATCCGCACCAGGATCTGCATGCCGTTGTGGCCCGTCCGGTACGCCCGGTCGTACGCATAGCCGTACTGCTCGGCGACGTGGGCCAGGGCGGCCACTCGGGCGACCGTCTGTTCCGGGCCGATCTCGACGACGTCCTGGCGGGCGATCTGCCCGAGCATCGCCGATATCTGGCGTTCCGTGAACATGCTTGTTTCCGCCCCACCTGCGCGCCTACGGCTGACAGCCGCACAGCCTAGCCCGCCGCCCCCTGCACGAACGTCCCCCGGCTCCGTGCCGGGGGACTTCGCGTCGCTGCAGGTCAGGTACCCGCTACGGCAGGTTGCGGGCCATGACGATCCGCTGGACCTGGTTGGTGCCCTCGTAGATCTGGGTGATCTTGGCGTCGCGCATCATGCGCTCCACCGGGTAGTCACGGGTGTAGCCGTAACCGCCGAGGAGCTGGACGGCGTCCGTGGTGACCTCCATGGCCACGTCGGAGGCGAAGCACTTGGCCGCGGCGCCGAAGAAGGTCAGGTCCTCCTTCTCACCTCCGGCGGAGACGCGCTCGGACTTGGCGGCGGCCGCGTACGTGAGCTGGCGGGCGGCCTCGATCTTCATGGCCATGTCGGCGAGCATGAACTGCACGCCCTGGAAGTCGCCGATCGGCTTGCCGAACTGCTTGCGCTCCTGGACGTAGCCCTTGGCGTAGTCCAGCGCGCCCTGGGCGATGCCGAGCGCCTGGGCCGCGATGGTGATGCGGGTGTGGTCCAGGGTCTTCATCGCGGTGGCGAAGCCGGTGCCCTCGGCGCCGATCATGCGGTCGGCCGGGATCCGGACGTTGTCGAGGTACACCTCGCGCGTCGGGGAGCCCTTGATGCCGAGCTTCTTCTCCGGGGCGCCGAAGGAGACGCCCTCGTCGGACTTCTCGACGACGAAGGCGCTGATGCCCTTGGAGCGCTTCTCGGGGTCGGTGACGGCCATGACCGTGTAGTACTCGGAGACGCCCGCGTTGGTGATCCAGCGCTTGACGCCGTTGAGCACCCAGAAGTCCCCGTCGCGCACGGCGCGGGTCTTCATGCCGGCGGCGTCGGAGCCCGCGTCCGGCTCGGAGAGCGCGTACGAGAACATCGCGTCGCCCTTGGCGAGCGGGCCCAGGTACTTGGCCTTGAGCTCCTCGGAGCCGGAGAGGATCACCGGGAGGGAGCCGAGCTTGTTCACCGCGGGAATGAGGGAGGAGGAGGCGCAGACGCGGGCCACCTCCTCGATCACGATCACGGTGGCGAGGGCGTCGGCGCCCGCACCGCCGTAGGTCTCGGGCACGTGGACCGCGTGCAGGTCGCTGGCGACCAGGGCGTCCAGGGCCTCCTGCGGGAAGCGGGACTCCTCGTCGACCGCGGCCGCGAACGGCAGGATCTTCGCCTCGGCGAGCGAGCGGACCGACTCGCGGAGCATGTCGTGCTCCTCGGCCGGGCGGTACAGGTCGAAGTCGGCAGAACCCGCCAAGATCTCTCACTCCCCAGGGTGATGCGTGATGCTAACTACCGTTAAGTAACCCAAGCTTAGTGGGCCGGTCACGGATGGCGATATGGACGGCCCACGTGAGTTGCGTGACAGCGGGGCACTCCTGGGGAACGTCCCCGCCGGTGGGCCCGACTATGCTCAGTGGCCGCAAACGGCCCCGCACCTCTGGAGCACCCATGGCCCCCCTCAGGATCACTGTGATCGGCACCGGCTACCTCGGCGCCACCCACGCCGCGGCGATGGCGGAGCTGGGCTTCGAGGTGCTGGGGCTGGACGTGGTGCCGGAGAAGATCGAGATGCTCGCCTCCGGCCGGGTCCCCATGTACGAGCCCGGGCTGGAGGAACTGCTGGCCCAGCACGTGGCCGGACTGCCCGGCTCGACGGGACGGCTGCGGTTCACCACCTCCTGGGAGGAGGTCGGCGCATTCGGCGACGTCCACTTCGTCTGCGTGAACACTCCGCAGAAGCACGGCGAGTACGCGTGCGACATGTCCTACGTCGACTCCGCGATGGCCTCCCTGGCCCCGCACCTGACCCGGCCGGTGCTGGTCGTCGGCAAGTCCACGGTCCCGGTGGGATCGGCGCAGCGGCTGGCGGCGAAGCTCACCGAGCTGGCCCCGGCGGGCTCGGACGTGGAGCTGGCCTGGAACCCGGAGTTCCTGCGGGAGGGCTTCGCCGTGCAGGACACCCTGCACCCCGACCGGATCGTGATCGGCGTCCAGGGCGAGCGCGGCGAGAAGCTGCTGCGGGAGGTGTACGAGACTCCGATGGCGGAGGGGACCCCGCTGGTCGTCACCGACTTCCCGACGGCCGAGCTGGTCAAGACCGCCGCCAACTCCTTCCTCGCCACCAAGATCTCCTTCATCAACGCGATGGCGGAGGTGTGCGAGGCGGCCGGCGGCGACGTGGTCAAGCTGGCCGAGGCCATCGGCTACGACGAGCGGATCGGCGCGAAGTTCCTGCGCGCCGGGATCGGCTTCGGCGGCGGCTGCCTGCCCAAGGACATCCGGGCCTTCATGGCGCGCGCCGGTGAGCTGGGCGCCGACCAGGCGCTGACCTTCCTGCGCGAGGTCGACTCCATCAACATGCGGCGCCGCGGGCACATGGTCGAACTGGCCCGGGAGGCCGTGGGCGGCTCGTTCCTCGGCAAGCGGGTCGCCGTGCTCGGCGCCACCTTCAAGCCGGACTCGGACGACGTCCGCGACTCCCCCGCGCTGAACGTGGCCGGGCAGATCCACCTCCAGGGCGGCCAGGTCACCGTCTACGACCCCAAGGGCATGGACAACGCCCGCCGCGTCTTCCCGACCCTCGGCTACGCGGACTCCGCGCTGGCGGCGGCCCGGGGCGCGGAGGTCGTCCTCCACCTCACCGAGTGGCGCGAGTTCCGCAACCTCGACCCGGCGGAGCTCGCCGGTGTGGTCACCGACCGCCTCGTGCTGGACGGCCGCAACGCGCTGGACCCGGTGCGGTGGCGTGCCGCGGGCTGGACCTACCGGGCGATGGGTCGCCCGCGCGCGTAGCCCTCCGGCCGGGCGGGGGTGCGGATCACGGGTGCCGTTGCGGGGGCGCTGCCCCCGGGCCCCCGCGCCTCAAACGCCGGCGGGGCTGAATCAGCGGCGGTGCCCGGCCGCGCGCGCGGTGAATTCCGCGTCGCGGACCACGCGCTGGGCGTTGCCCCAGGTCAGCAGGGCCACCTCGGACTCCGGCCAGCCGCGCTCCAGCAGCTCCGCGATCAGCCGCGGGTAGCCCGAGGGGTCGGTCAGGCCCGTCGGGCGAGGGTGGCCCGGGCCGGTGCCGAAGGTGGCTCCGAGTCCGACGCCGTGCGGGCCCGCGATGGCCCGTACGTGGTCGAGGTGGTCCGCCACCGCGTGCAGGGAGTCGCCCGTGCGCGCGGTGTCGAAGGTGACCATCGCGAGGCCGTTCGCCTCCCGCAGCGCGGCGAGGACCTCATCGGTCACGTTCCCCGGATGCGGGTTCAGCGAGGCCGCCGCCGTGTTCGAGATGATCACCGGCGCCTTGGAGGCCCCCGCGAGCCGGCAGGCCACCGCCGGCGGGCAGTCCGTGAGGTCCAGCAGGATCGCCAGCCGGTTCGCCTCGCGGACCACCTCGTGGCCGAAGGCCGTCAGCTCCTCCTGGGCCCAGGGCGCTCCCGCCGGCGCGAGGCTCCGTACGCCCAGCGCGTGGAAGGCGCGCAGCGCGCCCAGGGAGTCGGTCAGCGTGCTGCCGGGCACCGGGCCGAGGAACGAGGCGATCCGGCCGCGGTTGCGGGCGTCCGCCATGTCGTCGGCGCTGAGCGCCAGGCACAGGCTGTCGGGGTAGCGGCGCATCAGGGTCAGCGCCGTGTCGATCTGGTCCAGCGTGTCGGAGAGCACCTGGTCGCCGGTGGCGTTCTCGTGCGCCCGCGCCGACGGCACGAGCAGGGACCAGAACTGGGCCCCCACTCCCCCGGCGCGCAGCCTGGGGATGTCGGTGTCCACGCCCGTGTCCGAGGTCTCGATGTCGTGGTACGGGCGCTGGTTCAGGGTCCAGACCAGGGTGTTGCACCCGTCGGCCACGGGATGGACGGCCAGCAGCGCGACGGCCCGGTCGAGGGCGCCCGCCGCCACCGCTGCTGCGGGTGCGGGGAGGTCTTCGGCTCCGATGCCCACGGAGTGGGGTTCATCCTGCAGGTCGGCCATGGCGTTCGCTCCGGTCTCGGCGGCAGCAGGGAGAGGTGGTGCCACCGTGACACGCGGGACGGCAGGGCCGCCCGGCGGACGCAGCGTTCGAGTGAACCCGCAGGTCACACCCTGTTACCGCATCCGCCGGACACCGCGTCCGCTACCGGATCACCGCGTTCGACGGGCCCCGGGACGACGACAGGTCGCGGGCCACCGACTCCGCGTCGCGCAGCACCCGCACCGCGTTCGACCAGGTCAGCTTCGCCAGGTCGGGCCGGGACCAGCCGCGCGTGAGCAGCTCGGCGACCAGGTTGGGGTAGCCCGCCACGTCGTCCAGGCCGGACGGGGTGAAGGCCGTGCCGTCGTAGTCGCCGCCGATGCCGATGTGGTCGATGCCGGCCACCTCGCGCATGTGGTCCAGGTGGTCGGCGACCGTCGCGGCCGTGGCCACCGGGCGCGGGCGCTCCGCCTCGAAGGCCCGGTGCAGGGCCATCGCCTCGGGGGTGGTGTCCAGGTGGTGGAAACCGTGCGCCCGCAGGTTCTCGTCCGCGGCCAGGGTCCACTCGACCGCCGCCGGGAGGATGAACTTCGGTACGAAGGTGGCCATCGCCACCCCGCCGTTGCCCGGCAGCGTCGCCAGCACGTCGTCGGGGATGTTGCGCGGGTGGTCGCAGACCGCCCGCGCCGAGGAGTGCGAGAAGACCACCGGCGCGGCCGAGACCGCGATCGCGTCGCGCATCGTCGTCGCGGCGACGTGCGAGAGGTCCACCAGCATGCCCACGCGGTTCATCTCGCGGACGACCTCGCGGCCGAAGTCGGTCAGACCGCCGTGCCGGGGCTCGTCGGTCGCCGAGTCCGCCCAGTCGATCGTGTCGTTGTGCGTGAGCGTCATGTACCGCACGCCCAGCCGGTGCAGGGCGCGCAGGGTGGCGAGCGAATTGTTGATGGAGTGGCCGCCCTCGGCGCCCATCAGCGAGGCGATCCGGCCGTCGGCGCGGGCCGCCTCCATGTCGTCCGCCGTCAGTGCCCGCACCAGGTCGCCGGGATAACGGTCGATCAGCTGGGCGACGACGTCGATCTGCTCCAGGGTGGCGCTGACCGCCTCGTCGCCGGCGTAGTCGGAGCGTACGTAGACGGACCAGAACTGCGCGCCGACCCCGCCGGCGCGCAGCCGGGGGATGTCGGTGTGCAGGTGGGCGGACTGGTCGCCCGCGATGTCGCGTTGCGCCAGGTCGTAGCGCACCTGCTGACGCAGCGCCCAGGGCAGGTCGTTGTGGCCGTCCACGACGGGGTGCTCGGCCAGCAGTTCGCGCGCCTCGTCCAGACGCTGCGCCGCGCTCACTTGCCGAATCCGAAGGACTCCGCGTTCGCGACCTTCGTCCGCAGCCGCTTGCCCTTCTCGGTGGCCTGGTCGTTCAGCTCCTGCTGGAAGTCACGCATCCGGGCCAGCAGCTCCGTGTCGTGGGCGGCCAGCATCCGTACGGCCAGCAGTCCCGCGTTGCGCGCCCCGGCGACCGAGACGGTGGCGACGGGAACACCGGCGGGCATCTGGACGATCGACATCAGCGAGTCCATGCCGTCGAGGTACTTCAGCGGCACCGGGACGCCGATGACCGGCAGCGGGGTGACCGAGGCGAGCATGCCGGGCAGGTGGGCGGCTCCGCCCGCGCCCGCGATGATCGCCTTCAGTCCGCGGTCGGCGGCCCGCTCCCCGTACGTGATCATCTCGCGCGGCATTCGGTGGGCGGAGACGACGTCGACCTCGTAGGGGATCTCGAACTCGTCCAGGGCCTGGGCGGCCGCCTCCATGACGGGCCAGTCCGAGTCGGAGCCCATGACGATGCCGATGACGGGGCCTGCGGAGGTGGTGCTCATGCGGTGATCGTTCCCCTGAGGTAGCCGGCTGCGTGGCGTGCGCGTTCCAGCACATCGTCCAGATCGTCGCCGTAGGTGTTGACGTGGCCGACCTTGCGGCCGTGTTTCACGTCCTTGCCGTACATGTGGATCTTCAGCTGGGGGTCGTGGGCCATGCAGTGCAGGTACGCCGCGTACATGTCGGGGTAGTCCCCGCCCAGCACGTTCGCCATGACCGTCCACCGGGCTCGGGGGCGCGGGTCGCCGAGCGGGAGGTCGAGGACCGCCCGCACGTGGTTGGCGAACTGGGAGGTGACGGCGCCGTCCTGGGTCCAGTGACCGCTGTTGTGCGGGCGCATCGCCAGCTCGTTGACCAGGATCCGGCCGTCGGTGGTCTCGAACAGCTCCACGGCCAGGTGGCCGGTCACGTCGAGTTCCTTGGCGATGCGCAGGGCGAGGGCCTGGGCCTCGCCCGCGAGGGCCTCCGAGAGGTTCGGGGCCGGGGCGATCACCGTGTCGCAGACCCCGTCCACCTGGACGGACTCCACGACGGGATAGGCGACCGCCTGTCCGTGCGGGGAGCGGACGATGTTGGCCGCGAGTTCGCGGACGTACTCGACCTTCTCCTCCGCGAGGACGGGGACGCCCGCCTTGAAGGGGGCTGCCGCGTCCTCGGGGGTGCGGACGAACCACACCCCCTTGCCGTCGTACCCGCCCCGCACGGTCTTGAGGATGACGGGGAACCCGCCCACCTCGTCCGCGAAGGCGGTCACGTCGTCCGGATCGCTCACGATCCGGTGCCGGGGGCTGGGCGCGCCGATCTCGTCGAGCTTGGCGCGCATCACCCCCTTGTCCTGGGCGTGTACCAAAGCATCGGGCCCCGGGCGGACGGGGATGCCGTCCGCTTCCAGGGCCCGCAGGTGCTCCATGGGTACATGCTCGTGGTCGAAGGTGATCACGTCACAGCCGCGCGCGAAGGCGCGCAACGTCTCCAGGTCGCGATAGTCGCCGATGACGACATCGCTCACGACCTGGGCCGCAGAGTCCTGCGGGCTGTCACTGAGGAGCTTGAATCTGATGCCGAGGGGGATACCCGCCTCGTGGGTCATGCGGGCGAGCTGACCGCCGCCGACCATGCCGACTACCGGGAACGTCACTCCTCCAGGGTATCCGCCGGTATTCGGCCACCGGGACCCGCCCGGGACGCGACCCCGGCCCGATCCGTGCGTGTGCCGTGCGTCGCACGGTGCCGGAAGGCACAGACGGAGCGCCGGGGGGAGACTTAGAGTGGTTGGGTTGACGGAGAACACCGGACGCCCCGTAAGCGGGCGGTGACCGACAGGACTGACCTACTGATGAGCACGCCGGGCGGATCTGTCCTCGAACGTGTACGTGGCCTCGTGCGAGAGGTCGCCAAGTTCGGGGCGGTCGGCGGTCTGGGCGTCCTGGTCAACCTGGGTGTCTTCAACCTGATCCGCAACACGACCGACCTCCAGGTGGTCCGCGCGAGCGTGATAGCCACCGTCGTCGCCATCGCCACGAACTACATCGGCTTCCGCTACTTCGCCTACCGCGACCGCGCCAAGAGCGGCCGCACCCGCGAGCTCGCCCTGTTCGCCGTGTTCAGCGGGATCGGGCTGGTCATCGAGAGCGGTGTGCTCTACACCGCCACCTACGGCTTCGGCTGGGACGGCCCCGTCGCGAGCAACGTGTTCAAGTTCATCGGCATCGGGACCGCCACCGTGTTCCGCTTCTGGTCGTACCGGACCTGGGTCTTCAGGGCCCTGCCCGCGCCGGTCGAGGCCACCGAGCCGATGCCGGATCCCGCGCCGCTGCCGAAGCCGGAGCGCCGGCCGGAGCCGCTGCCCGAGCCGGCCCCCGCGAACAACTAGCTCCCTCTCGCCGCTCCTCAGCGCACCGTCGTCTGCGGTTCGGCCGGTTCCGGCGCGGTCCGGCTGAGGAACAGCGCGAACACCGGCGGCTGCGTCTGGAGCAGCTCCAGACGTCCGCCGTCCGCCTCCGCGAGGTCCCGGGCCACCGCGAGCCCGATGCCGGTGGAATTGCGACCGCTGATGGCCCGCTCGAAGATCCGGTTCCCGAGGTCCGGCGGAACGCCCGGCCCCTCGTCCGTGACCTCCAGCACCGCCTGGTTGCCGACCACCCGGGTGCGCAGCGCGACCGTGCCGCCACCGTGCATGAGGGCGTTCTCCACGAGGGTGGCCAGCACCTGCGAGACCGCGCCCGGGGTGCCGACGGCCCGTACGCCCTGCTTCCCGGAGCGGACGATGGCCCGGCCCGCGCTGCGGTAGGCCGGCCGCCACTCCTCCACCTGCTGTTTGACGACCTCGTCCAGGTCGAAGGGGACCGCCGAGCCGGTCCGCGGGTCCCGCGAGTTCGTGAGCAGCCGCTGCACGACGTCCGTGAGCCGCTCCACCTGGGTCAGGGCGATCGTCGCCTCCTCCCGTACGGTCTCCAGGTCGTCGGTCACCGTGATCTCCTCCAGCCGCATGGAGAGCGCGGTGAGCGGGGTGCGCAGCTGGTGGGAGGCGTCCGCGGCCAGGCGCCGCTCGGCCGTCAGCATCCGGCCGATCCGCTCGGCGCTGGAGTCCAGCACGTCCGCGACCCGGTCGAGCTCGGGGACCCCGTAACGCTTGTGCCGGGGCCGCGGATCGCCCGATCCGAGCCGCTCGGCCGTCTCGGCCAGGTCGGTGAGCGGGGAGGCGAGCCGGTTGGCCTGGCGTACGGCGAGCAGTACGGCCGCCACGACGGCCAGCAGGGCCACCGCGCCGACCACGGCCAGGGTCCGGCCGACCTCGCGGGTCACGATGGAGCGGGACTCCTCGACGACCACGACCTCGCCCTGCTCCCCGCGGGCGACGCCGCGGATGACGCTGTCCGGGATCGGGGTGCCCACCTGCACGGCCTGCTGGCCGGGGATGGTGATCCGCGCGTAGTGGCCGGCGTCCAGCTGCTCGCCGAGGGCCACGGGGTCGATCGGCTTCTTCTCCAGGACGTTCGCCTCGACGATGCCCACGAGCCGCAGCGCCTCGGACTCGATGCGGTCCTGGGCGCTGCTGGTGATCGTCCTGGTCTCCACGATGACGAGGGAGACCCCGAAGACGGCGATCACGACGAGCACCACGGCGAGCGTGGAGTTGATCAGGCGGCGGCGCATGCCCTAGAGCATGCCCCAGGAGGGGCCGCGGGAGGCGGCCCGCTCCCGTCAGCTCTTCTCGAAGCGGAAACCGACGCCCCGCACGGTGGCGATGTAGCGGGGGTTGGCGGCGTCGTCCCCGAGCTTCTTGCGCAGCCAGGAGATGTGCATGTCGAGGGTCTTGGTGGAGGACCACCAGGTGGTGTCCCAGACCTCGCGCATGAGCTGGTCGCGGGTGACGACCCGGCCCGCGTCGCGGACCAGGACCCTCAGCAGGTCGAACTCCTTGGCCGTGAGCTGGAGCTCCTCCTCCCCCATCCAGGCGCGGTGCGACTCGACGTCGATCCGCACGCCGTGGGTGGCGGGGGGCTGGAGGGCCTCGGTTGCCCCGCGCCGGAGCAGGGCCCGGACCCGGGCGAGCAGCTCTGCCAGGCGGAAGGGCTTGGTCACGTAGTCGTCGGCGCCCGCGTCCAGGCCGACGACCGTGTCGACCTCGTCCGCGCGGGCGGTGAGGACCAGGATCGGGAAACCGTGGCCCTCGGCGCGCAGTCGGCGGGCGACCTCCAGGCCGTCCATGCCCGGCAGGCCCAGGTCGAGGACGACGAGGTCGACGCCGCCCTGCAGTCCCGCGTCCAGAGCGGTGGGGCCGTCCTCCCGGACCTCGACCTCGTACCCCTCCCGGCGCAGAGCGCGGGCCAGGGGCTCCGAGATGGATGCGTCGTCCTCGGCGAGCAGTACACGCGTCATGTGGGTGATGGTAGTCCGCGGCGGCTGGATCCAGGGGCCCGCCCGCAGACCCCTCTCGATCTGGGCTTATGAACGACTGAGCGCCTTCGAATATGGTCGAACGGTTCCCGACGCGCCTTGTGATCCATCTCTCAAGTCCTTTTAAATGCCACAGTGTCGTGTCGTATGGTGGCGAGACGCCTGATGCACTACCTCAGGGACCTTTGTGCCGAAAACCGAGCCAAGGGTCTCTATTTCTGTCCTGATCGGACAGGACGGTCCTGTCGGACTCACCTGTCCGGACTTGATGACAGTGAATGACCTGTGGGCCGGGCCCCTCCGCGATGGTGCGAGAGCGGGCGTGGATCCCGGTTACGGATGTTCCTTCGCCTCCAACCCCATGGGGGGCGAGACCCCGAGGCGTGGGGTGGGAGATCCGTCGCCGGTGCCGGCCACCCCCCACCGGGCGCGGATGAGCTCACGAAGCCAAGCGTCCCGAGCAAGCAAGGATCGACCATGGCTTCCAGCCTGACGAAGGAGTCGGCGGCTCCGTCCGCCGAGAAGACCTTCTTCGGCCACCCCCGTGGCCTGGCCACTCTGTTCATGACCGAGATGTGGGAGCGCTTCAGCTTCTACGGCATGAAGGCCCTCCTCCTCGTCTACCTGCTCTCAGGTGGCCCGGACGCCAAGAAGGGCAGCCTGGCGGGCGGCATAGGGATGGACGAGGGCACGGCGATCACCGTGTTCTCCATCTACGTCTCCATGGTCTACCTCCTCGCCCTGCCGGGCGGGTGGCTGGGCGACCGCGTCTGGGGCCCCCGCAAGACCGTGACGATCGCGGCCGTTACGATCATGTCCGGTCACATCGTCCTGGCCCTTCCGGGCGGCGGGACCTTCTTCATCGGTCTGGCCCTGGTGGCCCTGGGCTCCGGTCTGCTGAAGGCCAACATCTCCACGATGGTCGGCCAGCTCTACAAGGACTCGAACGACCCGCGCCGTGACGGTGGCTTCACCATCTTCTACATGGGCATCAACGCGGGTGCCTTCTTCGCGCCGCTGATCATCGGCACCGTCGGTCAGAAGGTCAACTGGCACCTCGGCTTCGCGCTGGCCGCGGTCGGCATGGGCATCGGCCTGGTCGCCTTCCTGCTGGGCACCAAGAACCTGAACCCGGTCAGCTCCGTCGTCCCGAAGCCGCTGTCGGCCGAAGAGCGCACCGCCTGGATCCGCAAGATCGTCATCGCGGTCGCGATCGTGGCCGTGTTCTACACCGCCGTGGGCATGGCCGGCATGTTCACCAAGGCGTGGGCGACCATCCCGCTGACCCTGATCGGTCTGATCGTCCCGACCGGTGTGCTGATCCGCATCAAGCGGGACAAGGACCTCGACCGGACCGAGCAGTCGAAGATGACCGGCTACATCTGGTTCTTCGTCGCCGCCGCCGTCTTCTGGATGATCTACGACCAGGGCGCCTCGACGGTCCAGTCCTTCGGTGAGACCAAGGCTTCCGGCTCGCTGCTCGGCTTCGAGTTCCCCTCGTCCTGGTACCAGTCGCTGAACCCGGTCTTCATCATGGCGCTGGCCCCGGTCTTCGCCTGGATCTGGCTGTGGCTGAACCGCAAGAGCAAGGAGCCGTCGACGGTCGGCAAGTTCGCCGCGGGCCTGTTCTTCATCGGCGTCTCGTTCTTCTTCTTCCTGATCCCGATCGCCATGGCCGCGAACGGCCAGACGGTGAGCCCGATGTGGCTCGTCGGGATCTACCTGATCCAGACGGTCGGCGAGCTGTGCATCTCCCCGGTCGGCCTGTCGGTCACCACGAAGATGGCTCCGGCCAAGTACGCCTCGCAGATGATGGGCGTGTGGTTCCTGGCGGTCACCGCCGGTGACTCCATCACCAGCCTGCTGTCCGACCCGGCCGTGTTCGGCATCGACCTCAACGGCACCGGCGCGGTGGCGATCGAGGCCACCCTCGCCTGCCTGGCCGCTCTCGCGGTCTTCATGTACCGCAGGAACGTCAAGACGCTCATGGGCGACGTGCGCTGACGCACGCCTCCCCGCGGGCGACGGCCCGGCACGCCTTCCGGCGTGCCGGGCCGTCGCGTTGTTCGGGGTCCTCCGGCGGCGCCGTGGAATCAGGCGCCCCGCACCTCGGAGTCGAATCCGACGAGGAAGGACTTGAACCCGCAGCCGACCGAGGCGGCCGAGCCGATGGGGGTCCAGTCGCTGCGGTAGGTCCGGCGCACCACGTGTTCGCGGGCACCCTGCACCGTGTCGCAGATGATCTTCGCGCGGTGCTGCGCGCCGGAGGCGAAGCGTCCGGTGCACCTGGACGTGGCGTTCGGGCGGCCCTTGCCGTCCAGTTCTGCGGTCGTCCTGCAACCGCCCTTGGCAGCGGCCGCGGAGACCGCCGGCGCTCCGAGCACGCTCAGGGCCGAGGCGACGGCCAGCGTCGCGACGGCGAACTTCAACTTCATGGGACTGTCCGTTCTCCGATGTGAGCAGGAGCCGACCGCGCGCCGGTCGGGCTCGTGCCCGCCCGCCGGGAGGTCGCTCGCCGATCTTCGCCGGACCGCGGGAGAACGCGGTATCCGCCAGTCGGCGGGAACTGCCTCCCCGAACGGGGGAAGGGAGTACGAACGGCGCTGTGCGGGCGCGCCTTCCGAAAGCCGCGCGCGCCCCGGCACCACGGCCGGGACGCGCACGGTCGCTCGACGGTGGCTTCCCGTCGGTCAGCGGGTGCCGCGCAGGCGGCGCCACGGGGTGAACGTGAACACCGCGCCGCCGAGCAGGATCACCGTGCCGGCGACCAGGGCGAGGGCCTTGATGCCTCCCTCGTCCTCCGCGCCGGTCTCGGCCAGACCGCCGCCCGAGGTGCCGCTGCCGGACGTCGTCGAGGAACCGGAGCCGCCCGGCTGCGCGGCGGTGTCCAGTTCCAGCGAGACGCCGCTGCTGGTCGCCTTGCAGGGGACGTTGATCGGCGTGGAGCCGGGGGCCATCGTGACGTCGATCGTCAGCTGGTCCGGGCTCAGCGTCACCTTGCCGGACTTCCCGGGCTTGTAGGTGCCGGTCATGTCGCTGAGGCTGACCGGAGCCTTGTCCGGGATCGGCTCGGCGTTGGCCGGGCCGGACACCTTGACCGTGCCGCTGTCCGCCCCGCCGAGCTTCACGTCCATCGAGGGCTTGAGGGCTCCCGCGGGCAGGGCCATGGGCGCCGCCATCGCACCCTTGGCGGTCTTGACCGTCAGGTCGTAGCTGCCGCCGTTCTTCTTGGCGTTGATGGTGACCGGGGTCTTGATGCCGCCCGGGACGACCGGCCCGCAGTCGAAGGCCACCTCGACCGCCTTGCCCGGGAAGTCGGTCTGGCCGCCTCCGCCGCCGGTGGAGCCGCCCGAGGTCGATCCGCCCGTGGTGGTGGAGCCGCCGGTGGTCGTACCGCCGGTCGTGGTCGTGCCACCGGTCGTCGTACCACCGGTCGTCGTACCACCGCTGGAGCCGGCCGACACGTCGATGGTGGCCCCGACGCCCACCGTTCCTGTCGGCGCGCACTTGGTGACGAACGTGCCGAAGGAGAAGGTGACCGCCACGTCGTACTTGCCGGGGGTCAGCGTGATCTTCCCGGCCTTGGTGAGCTTCAGCTTGCCCTTCATCACGGACATCTGCATGGGCGCCTTCTTCGGGATCGGCGGGTTCTTCTTCTCCCCGACGACCTTCAGCTCACCGCCCCCGCCGCCCACGGTGATCCAGCCGGTGGGCTGGACCGCGTCCTGCGGGATGTCCATCAGGTCCGTGTTGTTCGAGGCCGGCTTCACCGTCTCCCAGGACACGTCGACCTCGTCGCCGACCTTCGCCGAGGCCGGCGCGGTGACCTTCGCGGTGGTCTCGCCCTCCACCGGACTCCCGCCCCCGGCCGGGGGAACGCACTTGACGTTGAACTTGGTCTCCGCGGCCTGGGCGGGGGTCGTTCCGATGGCGATACCGGCGCCGCCGAGCAGCAGCGCGATCACGGCCGCGCTCACCCTCCGTTGGGTTTTCACGAATGTCCCTTCGTCGTCGAACGGTTCTCAGACGGTGCGGACGCCTGTGGTGCTGTGCCCGGCGCGCTGTCCGGGGTGAACCACGGCAGGTTCGCCGTGGTGGTCTGGGGGGAGCGCTCCGGGCGGTCGGGGCGCGGGGCCGGCCCGGGCGGCCGCAGGGCCGGGATCCGCGGCAGCCGGGCCGTCACGGCAGCGGCCGCGTCGGGGAGCCGTACGCCCCGGTGGCGGCCGGCGGCGGGAGCGGTGCGCGGCCGGACCCGGTCGACGACGGCCATCCCGATACGGAAGACGGCGGCCGGGACCACCAGCAGGAGCAGGCCCCGGAAGAGCAGCACTCCGTACGGGCGGTCCACCCCCCAGGGCTGCGTGGCCACGACGCTCTCGCCGTACTTGAGGGAGATCGTGTAGTCGCCGTGGGCGCCCGCGGCGAGGGCGACGTCGAGCGCGACCTCCGCCTTGCCGCCGGGCGGGATGGTGCCCTTCCAGCGGGCCTCCTCCCACAGCGGGGCGAACACCCCGTGCGCGGTGCCGAGCTGGAAGACCGGGTCCTTGACGGGGACCGGGCCGAGGTTGCCGACGGTGACCTTGAACTTCCGGGTGGGCGGGGCGCCGAACCAGGTCAGCACTCCGTCCTCACCCTCCAGCCGGACTCCGGTGAGCATCGCGAGGCGGGCCGTGCCGGATTCGGCGGGCAGCTCGGCGACCGGGTGGTCGGTGATCTTCAGAGGGGTCGCGACGGTGGACCGGTCGCCGTTGACGGAGGTGACGTTGACGATGCAGGGGCAGGGCTTGGGCGGCGCCACCACGG
This sequence comes from Streptomyces avidinii, assembly GCF_014650695.1. Lineage (GTDB taxonomy): Bacteria > Actinomycetota > Actinomycetes > Streptomycetales > Streptomycetaceae > Streptomyces > Streptomyces avidinii. The sequence continues at coordinate 40,358 of NZ_BMVL01000008.1, forward strand.
GCAGCTGTGCGGTGAAGCTCCCGTCTGCGGCGACCGAGACGGCGGCGCCGTCGGCGTTGGCGCAGCTGTTGGTGCCGCCGATCATGTTCTGCCCGCAGACCAGCAGCATCACCAGCGTCTTCGCCGGCCAGCCGGTGCCGGTGACGGTGATCCCGGTGCCCTTGGCTGCCTCCTGGAGCGAGAGCGCCACGGCCGGCCTGCCCTCGGCCGCGGCGGCCGGGCCCGCGGGGAACAGGGCGAGGGCGCACACCGCCAGCCCCGCGGCCAGCAGGGCTGCGACTCTTCTCACCTGGCGGCTCCCGTCGGTTCGTGGTGCGGTGCAGGGGTCGTCGGTCCGGCCGCGGACGGCCCGTCCGGCGCCGGGGCCGGGCCCGGTTCGGGACGCCGGCCGCGTACGAGGTGCAGCGCGGCGGCGGTGGTCGCGCCGAGGCCGAGCAGACCGGCGCCGGTCCAGCCGGGGAGGCCTCCGGGAACCAGCCAGCGCGAGCCGCCGGCCTCCCCGCGGGCGCCGCCCGGGGCGGTCACGGTGACGGTGACGCGGACCCGGTCGAGGGCCGGGGCGCCGGGCCAGGGCTCGGTGAGCTCCACCCGCTGGCCGGGCAGCAGTTCCACCGGCAGGGTGCGGGCGCGGGGCGCGGCGGGCGGGTCGCCGATGAGGGCGTCGGTCCGGATGCGGAGTTCGGGGGCGAGGGCCACGTTGCCCCGGTTGACGAGGGTGTAGGCGATGGCGGCGGACCGGCCCCGGCCGCGTACGGCGACGTCCTCGACCGTGAGGGCGGCCAGCGTGGGGCCGCCGACCCGCAGGTGGACCCGTACGGCGGCCTCGTGTCCCGCCTCGGCGGCGACCACGGCGGCGGGGTGGTCGCCGGGCGCGGACGCGGGCGGCACGGTGAGCGTGAAGGGGACCACGGCGCGGGTGCGCGGCGGGACCGTCACGGTGGTGGCGGTCCCGAAGCTGATCCAGGAGCCGGCCCCGCGGGTGGCGGGCGCGGCGGTGGCCGGGCGGACCGCGAGGGCGCCGTCGGCGGTGTTGTGGGCGTCGGCCCCGCGCAGCGTGAGGATCCGCTCCCGGTCGGTGGTGTTGACCAGGGCGAGGCGGTCCTCCAGCACGGTGCCGGGGGCGCCCGCGAGGTAGAAGTAGGGGCGGACTGCGGCGGCCGTTCCCGCGGCGGGCTCGGCGGTCCAGCCCGGCTCGTCGGCGGCCGCGGGGGGCGCCGGGGCCGCGTACAGCGCGGCGGCGGCGAGCAGGAGCACGGCGCCGGCGCGCCTCAGGGTGTGGAGCACGGGCATGACCGGGGTGCTCCGTTCAGGACCGGGCCCGCTGGCCGCGCCGGGTCAGCCAGAGCACTCCGGCGGCGCCGGAGAGCAGCACGGTGCCGCCGAGGGTGCCGAGGGCGAGGGCGGAGTCCGTGGGCCCGGTCTGCGGGAGGGTGTCGCCGGTGGTGTCGGCGCCGGCGGCGGACTGCGTGCCCGCCCCGCCCGGCGCGGTGACGTCCAGCTCCAGCGAGGGCTTCGGGTTGTTGCCGGGGGTGCAGGTGGTCGTGGTGCTCATCGCCATGATGGTGAGCACCCCGGCGGTGAAGGTGACCTTGCCGCTCTTCTTGGGCGTGTAGGTGCCCGAGAGGTCGGTGATCCTGATGGGTGTGTCGGGGGGCACGGCCTCGGGGTTGGGCGGACCCGAGACCGGTACGGACACCTTCTCGGCGCCGTCGACGAGGATGACGGCGCTGGGATTCATCGCGCCCTTGCCCAGCTCGATGGGGCTGGACGACACGCCCTTCTGGAACGACATCGTCAGCTTGTAGCCGTCGCCCTCCTTGACGGCCTTGATGTCGATGGGCGACACCGCCGACTTGTCCCCGATCGGGGTCTTGCAGTCGTAGGCGACGTCGACGACTGCGGCATGGGCCGCGGGGGCGGTGAGCAGCACCGCCGTTCCGGCCAGCGCGGAGGCCAGCACGAGCGCGGTGGAGCGTTTGCGGTCGGACACCTTCGTCTTCCCCTCGGGCCACAGATAACTGACGGAACATCAGATCGGTGGCTCAAGGTACGCCCGGGGTCTTACGGAGGGAAGACAAAGGACAACCCGGGATTGACCGTTCGTCAGTGCACGCGACGGCCCCGCTGCCAGACGGTGGAAACGAGCGGGACGCCCGGTCGGTAGGCGAGGTGGACGTGGCTCGGGGCGTCCAGCAGGGCCAGGTCGGCGCGGGCACCCGGGGCCAGCCGGCCGATGTCGTCGCGGCGCAGGGCGCGGGCCCCGCCGGCGGTGGCCGACCAGAGGGCCTCGTCGGGGGTCATGCGCATGTCGCGGACGGCGAGCGCGATGCAGAACGGCATGGAGCTCGTGTAGGAGGAGCCGGGGTTGCAGTCCGTGGACAGGGCGACGGTCGCCCCCGCGTCGATCAGGCGCCGGGCGTCGGGCCACTGGGCCCGGGTGGAGAACTCGGCGCCGGGCAGCAGGGTGGCGACGGTGGTGCCGGCGGCCTGGGCAAGGGCGTCGACGTCGGCGTCGGTGAGGTGGGTGCAGTGGTCGGCGGAGGCGGCCTCCAGCTCCACGGCGAGCTGGACACCGGGCCCGTGGGAGAGCTGGTTGGCGTGCACGCGGGGGATCAGCCCGGCGGCGGCCCCGGCGGTGAGGATCGCGCGGGCCTGATCGCCGTCGAAGGCGCCCTTCTCGCAGAAGACGTCCACCCAGCGGGCGTACGGGGCGCAGGCCGCCAGCATCTCGCCGGTGACGAGGTCGACGTAGGCCGCCGGGTCCTCGGCGAAGTCGGGGGAGACGATGTGCGCGCCGAGGTAGGTGACCTCCTCGGTGTGCGCGGCGGCGATGCGCAGGGCGCGGGCCTCGTCGGCGACGGTGAGGCCGTAGCCGGACTTGGTCTCGAAGGTGGTGGTGCCCTGACGGCGGGCCTCGTCGAGGTGGCGCACCAGGTTGGCCTCCAGCTCCGCGTCGGTGGCGGCGCGGGTGGCGGCGACGGTGGTGCGGATGCCTCCGGCGGAGTAGGCGCGGCCCGACATCCGGGCGTTGAACTCCTGGGTGCGGTCACCGGCGAAGACGAGGTGCGAGTGGGAATCGACGAAGCCGGGGATGACGGCCCGGCCCTGCGCGTCGAAGCTCTCGTCCGCGGCCGGGGCCTTGGCGGCGGGGCCGACCCAGGCGACGGTCTCGCCGTCGATGACGACGGCGGCGTTCTCGATCAGGCCGAGGGGGGAGCCGTCGCCTGCGGCGGGGTCGTTGGTGACGAGGCTGCCGATGTTGGTGATGCAGGTGGTGGTCATGGGGTTCCTCTCAGAGCTTGCTTGTCCCCCACCCCGCCCCTTCCCGAAACCGGGCTCCGCCCCGGACCCGGTCCTCAAACGCCGGACGGGCTGGAAATCCAGCCTCGCCGGCGTTTGAGGCGCGGGGTCCGGGGCGGAGCCCCAGGAAGCGGTCAGCGGCGGACGGCGGCGATGGACTCGGACAGGGCCGTCGGGACGTCCCCGACCAGGGTGTGGTGGCCGTCGCGGACGATGTGGCGGCCGCCGACCACCGTGTGGCGGACGTCCGAGGCGGTGGCGGCGAAGACCGCCGTCTCGGCCCCCAGCCGCGGCAGCGGACCGGCCGTGCGTACGGAGTCCAGCGCGATCGTGGTGAAGTCCGCGAGCGCGCCCGCCTCCAGGCGGCCCGCGTCCGGGCGCCCGAGGGCCGCGTGGCCGTCCTCGGTGGCGGCGCTGAGCAGGGCGTTCGCCGTCCAGTGTCCCCGGGTACGGCTGCGCAGCCGCTCGTTCAGCTCCATCGCGCGGGCCTCTTCGAGCAGGTCGATCACGGCGTGGCTGTCGCTGCCCAGGGACAGCGGGCTGCCCGCGTGCTGGAGGCGGGTCGCCGGGCCGATGCCGTCCGCGAGGTCGCGTTCGGTGGTGGGGCACATGCAGGTGCCCGTGGTGGTCCCGCCGAGGAGGGCGATGTCCACGTCGGTGAGGTGCGTGTTGTGCACGCCGGTGGTGCGCGGGCCGAGCACTCCGTGGTCGGCCAGCAGCTGGGTCGGGGTGCGCCCGTGGGCGGCGAGGCAGGCGTCGTTCTCGGCGGTCTGCTCCGAGAGGTGGACGTGCAGGGGCGCCCGGCGCTCCTCGGCCCAGCCGGCGACGGTGGCCAGTTCGGCGGCCGGTACGGCGCGGACCGAGTGGATGGCGGCGCCGATCAGGGCGTGCTCACGGGGCTTCAGCGCGCTCGCGCGTTCCGCCCAGGCCTCGGCGGTGCCGTCGGAGAAGCGCAGCTGGTGGCTGTTGGGGGCCTCGCCGAAGCCTGAGGACAGGTACGCCGTGTCGAGCAGGGTGATCCGGATGCCGGCCGCGGCGGCGGCCTCGATCAGGGCCTCGCCCATGGCGTTCGGGTCGGCGTACGCGGCGCCGCCGGGCGCGTGGTGGACGTAGTGGAACTCGCCGACGTTGGTGATGCCGGCCAGCGCCATCTCGGCGTACACGGCGCGAGCGAGCGCGAAGTAGCTCTCGGGCGTGAGGTTCTGGGCGACCTTGTACATGAGGTCGCGCCAGGTCCAGAAGGTGCCCGAGCCGACCTGGACGGTGCCCCGCAGAGCCCGGTGGAAGGCGTGGCTGTGCGCGTTGGCCAGGCCCGGGAGCGTCAGGCCGCGCAGCACCTCCGCGCCCGGCGGCGGGCTGCTCACGCCGGTGCGCAGGGCGCCGATCCGGCCCTCGGCGTCAACCTCCAGGGCGACGCCCGGCTCGACGTGGGTGCCGAGCCAGGCGTGCTCCAGCCAGTACGTCGTCAGCGACATGCCAGGCCTTCCAGTACGTCGGCGAGGGCGAGGACGCCCGCCACGCAGTCGTCCTCGGCGGCGAACTCCCTCGGGGAGTGGGAGACGCCGGTCGGGTTCCGTACGAACAGCATCGCGGTCGGGACGGCGGCGGAGAGGATTCCGGCGTCGTGTCCCGCCCCGGTCCCGAGGACGGGGACCGAACCGCCCAGGATCCGGTTCATCTCGTCGCGCAGGGCGTGTTCGAACTCGACGACCGGGGTGAAGGACTCCCGGACGATGCCGAGGTCGATGCCGTCCTGGTCGGCGCGCTCGCGGGCGGCCTTCTCGATGGCGGTGACGACCGTGTCGAGGGTGGCCTGGTCGGCGGCCCGGGAGTCGAGCCAGCCGCGCACCAGCGACGGAATGGCGTTGACCCCGTTGGGCTCGACCGAGATCTTCCCGAAGGTGGCGACGGCCCCGGCGAGGGCCGCCTCGGTGCGCGCCGCCAGCACGGTCGCCGCGTAGGTGAGCATCGGGTCGCGGCGGTCGACCAGCCGGGTGGTGCCGGCGTGGTTGGCCTCGCCCCGGAAGTCGAACCGCCAGCGGCCGTGCGGCCAGATCGCGGAGGCGATGCCGACCCGGTCCCCGGACAGGTCCAGGGCGCGGCCCTGCTCCACGTGCAGTTCGACGAAGGCGCCGATGCGGCCGAGGCGTTCGGGGTCGGCCCCGATGGCCTCGGGGTCGTAGCCGGCGGCCTCCATGGCCCGGGGCAGGGAGACACCGTCGGCGTCCCGCAGCTCGTACGCCTTCTCCCTGGTCAGCTGCCCGGCGGCGAGCCGCGAGCCGACGCAGGCGAGCCCGAAGCGGGCGCCTTCCTCGTCACCGAAGTTGGTGATGGCGAGCGGCCTGGAGAACTCCACGCCCCTCCTGCGGAGTTCGTCCAGGGCCGCGAAGGAGGACACCACGCCGAGGGGGCCGTCGAAGGCCCCGCCGTCGGGGACGGAGTCCAGGTGGGAGCCGGTGACCACGGCGTCCCCCGCGAGGGGGTCGCCGAGCCAGGCCCACTGGTTGCCGTTGCGGTCGGTCTCGTACGTGAGCCCGCGCGCCTCGGCCTGCTCCTGGAACCAGGTCCGGCAGTCGGCGTCGGCCCCGGTCCAGGCGTAGCGGCGGTATCCGCCGGTGTCGGCGTTCCGGCCGATGGGCGCGAGCTCGGCCCACATGCTGTGGAACGATGCGGCCTCGCTCACGCGTCGTCGCCCTCACGCATGGGGACGCGGACGCCGCGCTCGTCGGCCACCGACTCGGCGATGTCGTAGCCGGCGTCGACGTGGCGGATGACGCCCATGCCCGGGTCGTTGGTGAGGACGCGGCGGATCTTCTCGCCGGCGAGCGGGGTGCCGTCGGCGACGGTGACCTGGCCCGCGTGGATCGAGCGGCCCATGCCGACGCCGCCGCCGTGGTGGATGGAGACCCAGGAGGCGCCGGAGGCCACGTTGACCATGGCGTTGAGCAGCGGCCAGTCGGCGATCGCGTCGGAGCCGTCGAGCATGGCCTCGGTCTCGCGGTAGGGGGAGGCCACCGAGCCGCAGTCGAGGTGGTCACGGCCGATGACCAGGGGCGCGGCGAGGGTACCGTCGGCCACCATCTCGTTGAAGCGCTCGCCGGCCTTGTCGCGCTCGCCGTAGCCGAGCCAGCAGATGCGCGCGGGCAGGCCCTGGAAGTGGACGCGCTCGCCCGCCATCTTGATCCAGCGGTGCAGGGACTCGTTCTCGGGGAAGAGCTCCAGCATCGCCTTGTCGGTCTTGTGGATGTCCGAGGCCTCGCCGGACAGTGCCGCCCAGCGGAAGGGGCCCTTGCCCTCGCAGAACAGCGGGCGGATGTAGGCGGGGACGAAGCCGGGGAAGGCGAAGGCGCGGTCGTAGCCGGCCAGCTGGGCCTCGCCGCGGATGGAGTTGCCGTAGTCGAAGACCTCGGCGCCGGCGTCCATGAAGCCGACCATGGCCTCGACGTGCTTGGCCATCGACTCGCGGGCGCGGGTGGTGAAGCCGGCCGGGTCCTTGGCGGCGTAGGAGGCCATGTCGTCGAAGTCGACGCCGACGGGCAGGTACGCGAGCGGGTCGTGGGCCGAGGTCTGGTCGGTCACGATGTCGATCGGCGCGCCCTCGGCGAGCATCTGCGGGAGCAGCTCGGCGGCGTTGCCGAGCAGGCCGATGGAGAGCGGCTTGCGGGCGTCGCGGGCCTCGACCGCCAGCTGGAGGGCGTGGCGCAGGTTGTCGGCCTTGACGTCCAGGTAGCGGTGCTCGATGCGGCGGTCGATGGCGCGCGGGTCGACGTCGATGCAGATCGCGACGCCGTCGTTCATCGTCACGGCCAGCGGCTGGGCGCCGCCCATGCCGCCGAGGCCGGCGGTCAGGGTGATGGTGCCGGCGAGGGTGCCGTTGACCCCTCCCTTACCGATTGAATGCAGCTTGGCGGCGACGGCGGCGAAGGTCTCGTAGGTGCCCTGGAGGATGCCCTGCGTGCCGATGTAGATCCAGGACCCGGCGGTCATCTGGCCGTACATGGTCAGGCCCAGGTGCTCCAGGCGGCGGAACTCCTCCCAGTTGGCCCAGTCGCCGACGAGGTTGGAGTTGGCGAGCAGGACGCGCGGCGCCCACTCGTGCGTCTGCATCACGCCGACCGGGCGGCCGGACTGGACCAGCATGGTCTCGTCCTGCTTGAGGGTCTGCAGGGTGCGGACCATGGCGTCGTACGAGCGCCAGTCGCGGGCGGCCTTGCCGGTGCCGCCGTAGACGACCAGCTTGTCCGGGTGCTCGGCGACCTCGGGGTCGAGGTTGTTCTGGAGCATCCGCAGCGCGGCCTCCTGCTGCCATCCCAGGGTGCTGAGGTCGGTGCCTCGCGCGGCACGTACGGGGCGGGGTCCTGACATGGCGGTGCCTCCTCCGATGTTGGTCAATCTATTCACATCCTCCCGCCCTGAATAGATTCAGTCAACAGCTGCGGTCGGCCCCGTCGAATGATGGGATGGCCGACATGGCTGCACACACGGAGGGTGAGGGCGCCGTCGAGGCAGCCGCCGAGAGCTCTGCCGCGCGCCGGGAGCTGGCCGTACGGGCCGCCGTCGCGCAGGGCCTCGTGGGCGGGGCCGACGCCGCGGAGCCCCTGACCTGCCTGCTGGACATCGCCGGGATCCGATCCTCCGCCGCCGCCCTGACCGGCGCCTTCGCCGCCGCGACGGCCCCCGGCACCCCCGTCCTGCACGCCTTCGCCGTCAAGGCCGCCCCGCTCGTGCCGGTCCTGCGACTGCTCGCCGACGCCGGACTCGGCTGCGAGGTGGCCAGCCCCGGCGAGCTGGCGCTGGCCCGGGCGGCGGGGGTCCCCGCGGCCAGGACCGTCCTGGACTCCCCCGCCAAGACGGTGGCCGAGCTGCGCGAGGCCCTGGCCCTGGGCATCGCCCTGAACGCCGACAACCCGCAGGAGCTGGCCCGCCTCGACGCGCTCGTCGCGGCGGCGGCCGCGCCCACCGCGGCCCCGATCGGCCTGCGGATCAACCCGCAGACCGGCGCCGGGACCATCGACGCCCTGTCCACGGCGACCGCGACCTCGAAGTTCGGGATCGCGCTGCGCGACCCCGGCGCGCGCGACTGGCTCGTACGGGCCTACCTGGACCGGCCGTGGCTCACCCGCCTGCACATCCACTCGGGCTCCCAGGGCGTCCCCCTGGCCCTGATCGCCGAAGGCGTACGCGAACTGCACGCGCTGGCCGAGGAGATCAACGCGGCGGCCGGACGGCGCCAGGTCGACACCCTCGACATCGGCGGCGGGCTGCCGGTGAACTTCGCCTCGGACGAGGAGACCCCGACCCACGCGCAGTACGTGGCCGCCCTGCGCGAGGCGGTCCCCGCCCTCTTCGACGGCTCGTACGGCCTGGTCACGGAGTTCGGCCGGTCCCTGCTGGCCAAGCACGGCCTGGTGCTGGCCCGCGTGGAGTACACCAAGACCAGCGGCTCCCGGCCCATCGCGCTCACCCACGCAGGGGTCCAGCTCGCGACCCGCACCGCGTACGCCCCGGCGGCCTGGCCGGTGCGGATCCTGCCGTACGACGCGAAGGGCGTCCCGAAGGCCGGCGACCCGGTGCCCCAGGACATCGCGGGCCCGGCCTGCTTCGCGGGGGACCTGCTGGCCGTCGCGCGCGAGCTGCCGCGGCTCGCCCCCGGCGACCTGATCGGCGTCCCGGACACCGGTGCGTACTTCTTCACGGCCCACTACGGCTACAACAGCCTGCCCCGCCCGGCGGTCCACGGCTTCGCGATCACGCCGTCGGGCGAGGTCCGCTTCCGCCTCGTCCGCCCGGCGCAGGACGTGCCGTCGATCGTCACGGAGGCGGGCGGGGACTTCCGCGACGCCCTGCTGTAGCCCCGGGGCTCCGCCCCGCACTTCAGCCCCGCCGGCGCCTCAGGCGCGGGGTTCGGGGCGGAGCCCCGGTCTTCGCGCCGCGCCGCGTCCCGGGGCGCGGGCCCCGGACGCGGGCCCGGGGCCCGGCTCACTCCACGAAGAGGCCCCGCGCAGCGGCCCGCGTGTCGAAGGCCTCCAGTCGCGCCTGCGCGTCCGGCAGCGCGTCCGCCATCGACTCCAGCAGCACCCGCCCCAGCAGCATCGGCGCGCACGCCGTGTCGAAGGCCAGCCCGGTGCCGACCTGCGCCGGGATCAGCAGGTCCGAGTGGCGGGCCACCGGGGCGAAGGCCGAGTCGGCGACCGTGACCACCGTCAGGCCGGCCGCTCGCGAGCGTTCCAGCGTCTCCACGACCTCCCGGGGGTGCCGGGGCAGCGCGAAGCACAGCAGGGCCGTGGCGCCCTCGTAGCGCGCCGCGTCGATGCGGTCCTCCAGCATCGTGCCGCCCTCGTCGAGGAGGCGTACGTCCGGGTGGACCTTCGACGCGAAGTACGCGAACCCGCGCGCCTGCGACGAGGCCGCCCGCAGCCCGAGCACCAGCAGCGGCGTCGAGGCGGCGAGCAGCCGCCCGGCCTCCTGGACCGGTGAGGGATCCGCGAGCATGGCCGCCAGCTGCCGCAAGTTCTCGATCTCGCCGAGGACGGCCTGCTGGTACTCGTTGTACGAGTCCTCGTGCGCGGCCTCGGGCCGCTCGGCGGGGGCCACCTCGCGCAGGTGGCGGCGCAGCGCGGGATACCCGTCGAAGCCGAGCGCCACGGCGAACCGGGTCACCGAGGGCTGGCTCACCCCGGCCAGCTCGGCCAGCTCGACGCTCGACAGGAAGGGCACCTCCGCCGCCCCGCGCACCATGCAGTGCGCGATCCGCCGCTGGGTCGGCGTCAGCCGGTGCCCCTCGAACAGCTTCTGCAGCCGCGCGGCCGGGCTGTCACTCATCCCGTCCCCTCCGTCCCGGTGAGTTATTCAGTCACGGAGCACTCTGCATGCGGTTATGCAGCGGGGCAAGCCGTGCCCGCGATGCGGATACGGGGGACAGCCCCAGTGCCGGGGCCCGCGGAGGTTCCTACGGTGGAGGCATGGACGCCCACGCCCAAGAGCTCAAGAAGGAATTCGACGCGACGATGGACGCCCGGCGCGAGCTGGGCCCGGAGTACGAGGCCGCGCTGGTGGACTCGTTCGTCGAGAAGGTCGACACCCAGGTCCGGCGCCGCCTCGCGGAGGAACGCCTGGCCGCGGCCCGCGGCGGCGGCCGGACGCCGTCGGCCGCCCCGGGGGACGGGAACTTCGGCGAACGGTTCGGCTTCGCGATCATCACGCTGGTGCTGGCGATCCCGCTGTCGGCCATCGCCGCCGCACAGGCACGGCTGCCGGGGCTGATCGTCGCCTGGGCGGGCATCGTGGGCGTGAACTTCATCCACGCCCATCGCCTCCGCCGCGGCGGACCGGACCCGCTGGACTGACGCCGGTCCCGCCGCCACCACCGCCGCACGGGCGAGTGAGCCGAAGGGGCGCGACGGGGAGTGCGGGCGAACGCGCGGAGGAACCGTGAGGCACGAGCGGTTTTCGAGCACGTACGCCGTCACGAGCCGGCAAAAGGCGCCCCGGAGGCGAACCGAGCCCTGAAAAAGGGATTGCGCGGGGACCGCCGCACCCTCGGTTGCCCGAGGGGCGGGACGACGGCGGTCCCCGCGAAGGACACGGCCGGGTCAGGGCCGTCCGCGTCCGTGGCGTACGCGCGGTCCGGGAGCCGCTCCGGAGGTACGCACACGCCGTTCCGTGGTGCCGGCCGGGTTCCGGTCTCCCGGACTTCCCTGCCGACAACCACCACTGTGCCGGAGCCGTGTTAAGCGGGTGCTGCCGTCACGTGTCGTGCCCGTACCGTTTGCGCGAAGGCCGCGCCACGGGCCGGATGCCAGGGGTCGGAGGCGGGCCGTGGGCCCGCTCCCCGTTCCCCGGGCGGGCCGCAGGCTACTTGGCGGCCTTGGCCAGGAAGGCCAGCAGGTCCTGGCGGCTCACCACACCGGTGGGCTTGCCCTCGACCAGCACGATCGCCGCGTCCGCCTCGCCGAGCACCGCCATCAGCTCGGACACCGGCTCGCCGGAGCCGACCTGCGGCAGCGGGGAGCTCATGTGCTTCTCCAGCGGGTCGGTCAGCGAGGCCCGCTGGGCGAACAGCGCCGCCAGCAGCTCCTTCTCGACCACGGAGCCGATGACCTCGGCAGCCATCACGTCCGGGTGACCGGCGCCCGGCTTGACGATCGGCATCTGCGAGACGCCGTACTCGCGCAGGACCTCGATGGCCTCGCCGACGGTCTCCTCGGGGTGCATGTGGACGAGGGACGGGATGCCGCCCTCCTTGTCGTTCAGCACGTCACCGATGCGCGCGGCGGGGCCGGCCTCCTCCAGGAAGCCGTGTCCCGCCATCCACTCGTCGCTGAAGATCTTGCTGAGGTAGCCGCGGCCGCTGTCCGGCAGCAGGACGACGACGACGTCGTCCGGGCCGAGGCCCTCGGCGGCCTTGAGCGCGGCGACGACGGCCATGCCGCAGGAGCCGCCGACGAGCAGGCCCTCCTCCTTGGCGAGGCGGCGGGTCATCTGGAAGGAGTCCTTGTCGGACACCGCGATGATCTCGTCGGTGACGTCCGGGTCGTAGGCGGTCGGCCAGAAGTCCTCGCCGACGCCCTCGACCAGGTACGGGCGGCCGGAGCCGCCCGAGTAGACCGAGCCCTCGGGGTCGGCGCCGATGACCTTGACCTTCCCGCCGCTGACCTCCTTGAGGTAGTTGCCGGTGCCGGAGATCGTGCCGCCCGTGCCGACGCCCGCGACGAAGTGGGTGATCTTCCCGTCCGTCTGGTCCCACAGCTCGGGGCCGGTGGTCTCGTAGTGCGAACGGGGGTTGTTCGGGTTGCTGTACTGGTCGGGCTTCCAAGCGCCGGGCTCGCGCGCGAGGCGGTCGGACACGTTGTAGTACGAGTCCGGGTGCTCGGGGTCGACGGCGGTCGGGCAGACCACGACCTCGGCGCCGTACGCGCGCATCACGTTGATCTTGTCCATGGACACCTTGTCAGGGCAGACGAAGATGCACTTGTAGCCCTTCTGCTGGGCCACGATGGCGAGTCCTACACCCGTGTTGCCGCTGGTCGGCTCCACGATGGTGCCGCCGGGCTTGAGGGCTCCGCTCTGCTCGGCGGCCTCGATCATCCGTACGGCGATCCGGTCCTTCACGGATCCACCGGGATTGAAGTACTCGACCTTCGCAAGGACGGTGGCCTGCAGGCCTTCGGTCACACGGTTGAGCTTCACCAGCGGGGTGTTGCCGACGAGGCTGATCATCGAGTCGTGGAATTGCACCATGTTCTCCAAGGAGGGGACTCCACGGGTTCTCCGGGAGGTCCGGCCAGAGTATGCCGAAAGGGATTGGCCGACCGTCCGTACGGGGCAGGTAGGGGTCAATGAGGACCGAGGAGGTGGCCTGAAGGATGTCCAGGGCGAGAACAGCCCGCCGGATCGCGGCGGGGGCGGCGTACGGCGGAGGCGGACTCGGACTGGTCGGGGCCGCCGCGGTCGGGCTGGTGGTGGCCGAGATGCAGTTCGCCAGACGGGCGGTCGGATCCGGGCTGCCGGAGCCGCCGCGTGCCGACGGGCTGTACGGGAGCGAGTTCGGCGGGCCGGAGCAGAGCCCGGGCTCCCTGCATCTGGGCATGCTGGGTGATTCCACGGCCGCCGGGCTGGGCGTACGGCGGGCCCGGCAGACGCCGGCGGCCCTGCTGGCCTCCGGTCTGGCCGCGGTGGCGGAGCGGCCGGTGGAGCTGCGCAACGTGGCCCTGTCGGGGGCCATGTCGGACGATCTGGACCGGCAGGTGGGCCTGCTGCTCGGCGGCACCGCGCCGCCCCCGGACGTCTGCGTGATCATGATCGGTGCGAACGACGTGACCCGCCGGATGCCGCCGACGCAGTCGGTGCGGCTGCTGACCTCGGCCGTCCGCCGGCTGCGCATGGCCGGCTCCGAGGTCGTCGTGGGCACCTGCCCCGACCTGGGAACGATCGAGCCGGTGTACCAGCCGCTGCGCTGGCTGGCCCGACGGGTCTCGCGCCAGCTGGCCGCCGCGCAGACCATAGGGGTGGTCGCGCTGGGCGCGCGTACGGTCTCCATGGGAGACCTGCTGGGCCCGGAGTTCGCCGCGAACCCCCGCGAGATGTTCGGCCCGGACTCCTACCACCCGTCGGCGGAGGGGTACGCGACCGCCGCCATGGCCGTGCTGCCGACCCTGTGCGCGGCGCTGGGCCTGTGGCCGGAGTCGGACCGGCTGGACGTGTCCCGGGACGAGGACATGCTGCCGGTGGCGAAGGCCGCGTCGGCCGCCGCGGGCCAGGCAGGAACGGAGGTCACGGCGGTCCGTGGCCCCTGGGTACTGCTCAAGCACCGCCGCAGGCGGCGGGTGCCGGCCACGGACCCGGCGCAGCCGACCGTCACCTGAGACCGGCACCGGGGGGGGCCGTGGGCCGAGTGCGGCCCGTGTCACACGCCCCGGCCGGTGACCTGGACCGTACGGGGCGGTAACTTCGCATGCGGTCCCGCTCAGAGCCGCAACACACCCTTGGAGTCCCGATGCCCGAAGCCGTCATCGTTTCCACCGCCCGCTCCCCGATCGGGCGCGCCTTCAAGGGGTCCCTCAAGGACGTGCGGCCGGACGACCTGACCGCGACGATCATCCAGGCCGCCCTGGCCAAGGTCCCCGGGCTGGACCCGCGCGAGATCGACGACCTGATGCTGGGCTGCGGCCTGCCCGGCGGCGAGCAGGGCAACAACCTGGCCCGCATCGTGGCCGTGCAGATGGGCATGGACTTCCTGCCCGGCACCACCATCACCCGCTACTGCTCCTCCTCGCTGCAGACCTCCCGGATGGCCCTGCACGCCATCAAGGCGGGCGAGGGCGACGTCTTCATCTCCGCCGGCGTCGAGATGGTGTCGCGGTTCGCCAAGGGCAACTCGGACTCCTGGCCCGACACCCACAACCCGCTCTTCGCCGAGGCCGAGGCCCGTACGGCGGCCGTCGCCGCGTCGACCGGCTCCGACTGGCACGACCCGCGCGAGGACGGCCTGGTCCCGGACGCGTACATCGCGATGGGCCAGACCGCCGAGAACCTGGCCCGCATCAAGGGCGTGACCCGTCAGGACATGGACGAGTTCGGCGTCCGCTCGCAGAACCTCGCGGAAGAGGCCATCAAGAACGGCTTCTGGGCCCGCGAGATCACCCCGGTCACCACCCCGGACGGCACGGTCGTCTCCACGGACGACGGCCCGCGCGCCGGCGTGACCCTGGAGGGCGTGCAGGGCCTCAAGCCCGTCTTCCGCCCCGACGGCCTGGTCACGGCCGCCAACTGCTGCCCGCTGAACGACGGCGCCGCTGCGCTGGTCATCATGAGCGACACCAAGGCCCGCGAGCTGGGCCTGACCCCGCTGGCCCGGATCGTCTCCACCGGTGTCACCGGCCTCTCCCCCGAGATCATGGGCCTGGGCCCGGTCGAGGCGTCGAAGCAGGCCCTGAAGCGGGCCGGGCTGACCGTCGGCGACATCGACCTCTTCGAGATCAACGAGGCCTTCGCGGCCCAGGTCATCCCGTCGTACCGGGACCTGGAGATCCCGCTGGAGAAGCTGAACGTCAACGGTGGCGCCATCGCCGTCGGCCACCCCTTCGGGATGACGGGTGCGCGCATCACCGGCACTCTGATCAACAGCCTGCAGTTCCACGACAAGCAGTTCGGTCTCGAGACCATGTGTGTCGGCGGCGGCCAGGGCATGGCCATGGTGATCGAGCGCCTGAGCTAATTGGATCAAGAGTGTGCCCAGGCGCCGCAAGGGATCCGGCCGGATCCCTTGCGGCGTACCGGCACCGGATCCAACCCCCTCGCGGCCGACCTGTGACCAAATTTCCCCCAGGATGTGACCTATCTCCTGGGGGATCGGTGTTTATGCAGGTCACGGCCGGTACAGATGCTGCCTGTGTGACGAAAGCCCTGTCCATTTCGTGACGTAATGCACTGCACGCCATTCCCAGGTCGGGACACTCTGATGTAGGAAGTCGGGGGATCGAATCACTTCAGGAGTTAGTCAGTGAGCGCCATGTCTCTTGCCCTGTTGCTGACCACGGCCGCTGCCACGGCCGTGGGCGCTGCTGCGCTGCACGCCGTCCACGGTCTGCGCAAGCAGGTCACCGCCCTGCGAACCGAGCTGGTGGTGCCGGCCCACGCCCGCGGTACGACCGTCCCGCACGCCCGCAGCGCCGTGGAGTCCCCCGCCGCGGAGATACGAGCCGCCGTGGCCGAAGCCCTCGCCGAGGAGCGGGAGCGCGAGCTCGCGGAGGCGCGGGCCTTCTGGGCCGCGCAGGAGGCCCGCGACGCCGCCGACGCCCCCTCGCTGCTGGGCGGTCTGCCCGGCCTCGGCGAGGACAGCCCGGTCTTCCTGCCCCGGCAGGCCGACCTGGTGGGACTGGAGCCCGTCGTCGGCGAGGACATCCTCGACGAGCTTCCCGGGTACCCCGAGGATTCGGCCGAGCTGGCCGCCGCACGCCGGCGCCACCCCTCGCACCCCGACTTCGTCCCCGTCCAGGCCTCGCACCCCGGCGCCGACCACGAGCGCACCGTGAACCGCCTGGAGGAGCTCGCGGAGGCCCGTACGGCCCTCGCGGACGTCCGCCCGGGTCCGCTGGGCACGCTCGACGTGTACGTCTTCACCGACGGCACCACGCTCTGCATGACCCCCGGCCACCGGGAGACGGCGGAGCGCCTCGCCGAGGCCCTGCGCTCGGGCACCGCGCCGGTCCTGCTGGGCGGCTCGGGCATTTCCGGGGCCTACGCGCTGACCTTCTCCTGCGGCGACGCCGAGGACCCCGACAGCAACGTCTACATCCTCGCGGACCGCGTCATCGCATCCCTCTGATCTCCGCCTGCTCCACCAGCCGCACGGCCTCGTCCAGCATCTCGGACGGGGCCTTCGCGCTGTCCGGGGTCGCTGCCGGGGCCGGGGCGGCGGCCGCGGCGCGCAGCGCCTCGGCGAGGTCCAGCCCGGTCACCGCCACCTGGTCGCCGACCACGAAGATGCCGGCGTCCGGCACTTCCTTCGGCGCCTGCCCGGGGGTCTCGATCCGCTGGGCCCGTACGGAGAGTTCGCGGGCCAGCTCCAGCGCCGCGGCGGCGGCGCCCTGCTGGAGGCGGCTCTGCGGCGCGGCCCGCAGCCGGTCGGCAAAACGTTCCAGGGCGGCGGTCAGGGGCGAGGTATCAAGCACGCGGCCGACCCTACGCGCCGCCCGGGCACCATTGCCAACGGGCGAACTCTCCGGCACGGTGGCGTGAAGAGAGCAGCACGGCGATACCTCCGGAGGCGCCCATGTCCGTAGAGTTCTCCGAGCAGACCCACCGCAACATGATCGACAGAATCCCCCAGACCACCGGTCGTGAACTCTCCGACTGGCTCCGCACCGTGGACGACGGCCCCTCACTCGTCCGGTTCGAGGAGAAGGTCAGCTGGCTCCGCGGCGCGCACGAACTGTCGTACGGCCAGGCCAAGGCGATCATCCACGAGTACGACCTGCGCAGAGCCGCACGCAGGTTCGGCTGACCACTCTCCCCCGATCCCCCGACCCCGTCCCCGGACCCCGGGATGCGGGAAGGCCCCGCGAGCGGTGCGCTCGCGGGGCCTTCCCCATGCCGTGCGCGGGCCGGTCGGCCCGCAGGTCCTGCTAGTCGTCGCCCGAGAGGATCGAGAAGATGCGCAGCATCTCCACGTAGATCCAGACCAGGGTCATGGTGAGGGCGAAGGCTCCCAGCCAGGCCTCCTCGCGGGGGGCACCGTAGGCGATGCCGTCCTCGACCTGCTTGAAGTCGAGGGCGAGGAAGCAGGCGCCGAGGATGACGCCGATGGCGCCGAACAGCAGGCCGAGGCCGCCGCTGCGGAAGCCGAGGCCGTCACCGCCGCCGAAGACCGCGAACAGCGTGTTCACGAGCATCAGCAGGATGAAGCCGAGCGTGGCGGCCATCACGAAGCCGTAGAAGCGGCGGGTCACGCGGATCCAGCGCATCTTGTACGCGAAGAGCACGGCGGCGAAGACGCACATCGTGCCCATCACGGCCTGCATGACCACGCCGGGGCCGAGGTAGGTGCTGACCGCGGCGCTGATGACGCCGAGGAACACACCCTCGAAGGCCGCGTAGGCCAGGATCAGGCCCGGGACGGGCTTGCTCTTGAACGACTGGATGATCGCGAAGACGAACGCGACGAGGCCGGCGCCGATACCGATGGCGTACGACTTGCCCAGGTTGGCCGGGTCGACCGGCAGCAGCGCCCAGGAGAGGGCCGCCGTCACGATGAGCGTGCCGAGCGTCATGGCCGTACGGCTCACGACGTCGTCCATGGTCATCACATTGGCGCGGGCGGGGGCCTGCGGCATGCCCGTGGCCGGGTCGGTCGCGTACGGGTTCGTCGCGTACGGGTTGGTCCCGGCCTGCTGCGGCTGCGCGTCAAACCCCGCATAGCCACCGTTGTCGCGGCTGAACCCCCGTCGCGAGAAGACCGGGTTACTGCTCCTCAT
Organism: Streptomyces avidinii; assembly: GCF_014650695.1. GTDB lineage: Bacteria > Actinomycetota > Actinomycetes > Streptomycetales > Streptomycetaceae > Streptomyces > Streptomyces avidinii. Next base: position 58,132 of record NZ_BMVL01000008.1, read on the forward strand.
CTCACTCCTCCGTGGCCACCGAGCGCGGCCTTGCAACAAGAGTAATGCGCTCGCAAAGAAAGCACCCTACTGCTGGAGGAGGATCTTAGGAGAAGGCAGGGCGAAGCGCAGGAGATAAATGAGGGGACTCCGCGAGAGCTGCGGAGTGCCCGGAGCCGGACTTGAACCGGCACGGCCCGAAGGCCAGCGAGGTTTAAGCTCGCCGTGTCTGCATTCCACCATCCGGGCAAGGCGTGGCGGCCCCCGTAAAAAAGCCTTGAACGCTGAGCCGAGCCTATCCGGAACGATCGGCCCGCCGACCGGCCGCCTATCCGATGTTGTCTGATTTTATTGGCGCTTGAGGGACCGTCAGGCCCGAGAATGCGCGGTGGGCCCCTTCTGGGCGTCGATCACCGCCTGTACGGGAATGACGGGATTTCGATGGCCCGCGCCACCCCCACGCCACCCTCCACGCCACCCCGGGCCACCGCCCGCCGAGCAGGCCCTCTGTCATACCAGAGGAGGAGAAGCACCCGCTCGCCGTCAGACTCCAGTGGGCCGGGGAACAGGCACGGCGGCTGATCCGCAACGGGCATGCCCGCAGCGAGGATGGAAGCGTCCCCGCACAGCAGACCGAGGAGCCGTCCCGTGACCACCATGAACTACGCCCCGCACACCGCCCAGGCCGTGGCGGCCCGCGCCACCGGCCTCTCCAAGGTGTACGGCCAGGGCGAGACCCAGGTGGTCGCGCTCAACAACGTCACCGTGGACTTCGCCCAGGGCCAGTTCACCGCGATCATGGGCCCCTCGGGCTCCGGCAAGTCCACCCTGATGCACTGCGTCGCCGGCCTCGACACCTTCTCGGCGGGTTCCGTCCGCATCGGTGACACCGAGCTGGGCAGCCTCAAGGACAAGCAGCTCACCCAGCTCCGCCGGGACAAGATCGGCTTCATCTTCCAGGCCTTCAACCTGCTGCCGACCCTGACGGCCCTGGAGAACATCACGCTCCCCATGGACATCGCCGGCCGCAAGCCCGACAAGCAGTGGCTGGACGCCGTGATCGACATGGTCGGCCTCTCGGGCCGCCTCTCCCACCGCCCCACCCAGCTCTCCGGCGGCCAGCAGCAGCGCGTGGCCGTGGCCCGCGCCCTGGCCTCCCGGCCCGAGATCATCTTCGGTGACGAGCCCACCGGAAACCTCGACTCCCGCTCCGGCGCCGAGGTCCTCGGCTTCCTGCGCAACTCGGTGCGCGAGCTCGGCCAGACCGTGGTGATGGTCACCCACGACCCGGTCGCCGCCTCCTACGCGGACCGCGTCATCTTCCTCGCGGACGGCGAGATCGTCCACGAGATGCTCGACCCCACCGCCGACAGCGTGCTCGACCGTATGAAGGCCTTCGACGCCAAGGGCCGTACGAGCTGATCCGGGCCGCCTCCGCAGCCCGCAGCCCTCCTCCAGACTTCCAGCCCCAGGACTCGAAACCCATGTTCCGTACAGCCCTGCGCAACGTCCTTGCGCACAAGGCCCGGCTGCTGATGACGGTGCTCGCCGTCACCCTCGGCGTCGCCTTCGTCTCCGGCACCCTCGTCTTCACCGACACCCTCAAGAAGTCCCTCTCCGGCCAGTCCGCCAAGGACTACGCGGGCGTGGCCGTCTCCGTCACCTCGTACGGCCAGGGTCGCAACGAGCAGGGCGAGAAGGAGGGCGAGCCCGGCCTGAGCCAGGCCACCCTCGACAAGGTCAAGGCGCTCCCCGGCGTCGCATCCGTCTCCGGACGCGTCACGGGCTTCGCCGGCGTCGGCGACGAGAACGGCAAGCTGATCGGCTCCGGCTGGTCCAACCAGGGTGCCAACTACACGCCCGTCAAGGACGGCAAGGACCCGCGCTACACCTTCGTCCAGGGCGCCGGCCCGGCCAAGGCCGAGGAAGTCGCCCTCGACCGGGCGACCGCCGAGGCGGGCAAGTACAAGGTCGGCGACAAGGTCCGCGTCGCCACCAACGGCCCGGTCAAGGAGTACTCCCTCGCCGGTGTCTTCACCACCGAGGACGGCGCCGTCCAGGCCGGTGGCAGCCTGGTGCTCTTCGAGACCAAGATCGCCCAGGAGCTCTACCTCAAGCCCGGCTACTTCCTGGAGATGTCGGTCGCGGCCAAGGACGGCACCTCCGCCGACAAGCTGCTCGCCGACATCGAGCCGCTGGTCGACAGCAAGCACACCAAGGCGCAGACGGGCGCCGAGCTGGCCAAGAAGCAGGCCAAGGACATCGAGGAGGGCCTCGGCCAGATGGGCACCATGCTGCTCGTCTTCGCCGGCATCTCGCTCTTCGTCGGCATCTTCCTGATCTACAACACCTTCACCATGCTGGTCACCCAGCGCACCAAGGAGCTGGCCCTGCTGCGCGCCGTCGGCGCCAACCGCGGTCAGGTCATGCGCTCGGTGCTCGCCGAGGCCCTGGTCGTCGGCGCCGTGTCCGCCGTCGTCGGCCTGATCAGCGGTATCGGCCTGGCGGTCGCCATGCGCTCCGTGATCAGCTCCTTCGGCGCCAAGCTCCCGGGCGGCGACCTCGTGATCGCCCCGGGCACGATCATCGCGGCCCTGGTCATCGGCATCCTGGTCACCACGATCGCGGCGGTGCTGCCCGCCTGGCGCACCGGCCGGATCGCCCCGGTCGCCGCCATGGGCAGCGCCCACCTGCCGGCCACCACGAAGTCGCTGGTCGTGCGCAACGTCATCGGCTCGATCATCAGCGTCCTCGGCATCGGCCTGGTCGTGCTCGGCGTGTCCACCGGCGGCAACAACGGCCGCATGACCATCGGCGCGGGCGCGTTCTTCATGCTCATCGGCATGATCGTGCTGCTGCCGCTGCTCTCCAAGCCGGTCATCGGGGCCGTCCGCCCGCTGCTGCAGAAGGTGTTCGGGGTCCCCGGCAAGCTGGCCTCCCAGAACGCCGTCCGCAACCCGCGCCGTACCGCCGTCACCGCCGCCTCCCTGGCGATCGGTCTGACCCTGGTCACCACCCTGTCGGTGCTCGGCATCACCGTCGGCAAGGTCGTCGACCGGATGAGCACCGAGAAGCTCAAGGCCGACTACAAGGTCTCCATGGCCGGCGGCATGGGCTACCTCGACAGGTCGGTGGCCGAGACCCTGGGCAAGACCCCCGGCATCAAGGCCGTCTCCCCGCAGACGGCCGGCTACTTCATGGTCGGCGACGACTTCCGGTCCGCCTCCGGCGTCAACCCGGCCGCCATCGGCCAGCTGCTGAACATCGAGACCGTCAGCGGCTCGGTGGACTCCCTCGGCAAGGGCGAGGTCCTGGTCGCCGAGAAGACCGCGAAGAGCCAGAACCTCGGTGTCGGCTCCACCGTCAAGGTGAAGTACGAAGACGGCCAGGAGGGCACCCTCAAGGTCGGCGCGGTCTACAAGGACATGGAGGGCCTGCTCTCCCCGTACGTCCTCGACGACAAGATCCTCACCCAGCACAGCGAGGAGAGCGCCGTCAGCGAGGTGTACGTCAACGTCGACGGCGGCGCCTCCAAGGCCGGACAGCAGAAGGTCGTCGACGCGCTCGGCAAGAACCCGGCCATCAACGTCGCCACCCAGCAGGACATGCGCAACGAGATGGGCGGCATGATCAACACCATGCTGAACGTCATGTACGGCCTGCTCGGCATGGCGCTGATCATCTCGGTGCTCGGCGTGGTCAACACCCTGGCGATGTCCGTCTTCGAGCGGACCCAGGAGATCGGCATGCTGCGGGCGATCGGTCTCGACCGTGGCCGGGTCAAGAACATGATCCGCCTGGAGGCCGTGGTGATCTCGCTCTTCGGAGCCACGCTGGGCATCGCCATCGGCATCTTCCTCGCCTGGGCCGTCGGCACCACGATGGCGAAGGCCATGCCGAACTACGAACTGATCCTCCCGTGGGACCGGATCGGCATCTTCCTCCTGCTGGCCGCCGTGGTCGGTGTCCTGGCCGCCATGTGGCCGGCCCGCAGCGCCGCCCGCCTGAACATGCTGACCGCCATCAAGACGGAGTAGCAGCGGCAGGGACTGCGGAAGGGCCCCGGGGCGACATGCCCCGGGGCCCTTGCCGTCTGCTAGACCGTTTCTGCGTCCCAGGTGCGCAGCCGCAGCGGCAGCCGGGAGTCCCCGGAGGTCGCAGGACGCACCGCCAGCACCTGGTTGACGCCCAGTCGGCCCCGCTCGAAGCCGAGGGCGCAGGCCGCCATGTAGAGCTGCCAGACCCGGGTCCGTCCGGGCGAGGTGAGCCGGACCGCCTCGGTCCAGTGCTCGTCCAGCCGGGCCACCCAGGCGCGCAGGGTCAGCCCGTAGTGCTCGCGCAGCGCCTCCACGTCGCGGACCTCGAAGCCGGCCCGTTCCATTTCGCCCACGGTGGTGCCGAGCGGGGAGAGCTCCCCGTCGGGGAAGACGTAGGCATCGATGAACTCGTCGATCCGGTAGGCCTCCTCGTCCGGCTCCGGCCGGCGGGCGATCTGATGGTTCAGCAGCCGCCCGCCCGGGCGCAGCAGGGCGTGCAGGGTGCGGGCGTAGTCCCGGTAGCGTTCGGCGCCGACGTGTTCGGCCATCCCGATGGAGGAGATGGCCTCGTACGGCCCGTCCTTGACGTCCCGGTAGTCCTGGATCCGGATGTCCACCTGCTCGGTCAGTCCCTCGTCCGCGACCCGTTTGCGGGCGTACGCGGCCTGCTCGCGGGAGAGCGTGACCCCGGTGACCCGGACGCCGTACTCGCGGGCGGCGTGCAGCGCCATCGAACCCCAGCCGCAGCCGACGTCGAGCAGCCGGTCCCCCGGCCGCAGGGCGAGTTTGCGGCAGACCAGGTCGAGCTTGTCGCGCTGGGCCTGTTCCAGGGTGGAGCCGGGGCTCCAGTAGGCGCAGGAGTACACCATCGAGGGGCCGAGCACCCGCTCGTAGAAGTCGTTGCCGACGTCGTAGTGGTGGCTGACGGCCCGGCGGTCGCGGCTCTTGCTGTGCCGCTGCCCGGCCCGCCGGTGCGCCGCCTCCTCGGCGGGGGGCGCGGGCGGCGGCAGCGGCCCCGCGAGGGCGATCAGCTCGCGCGCGGCGGCCCGCAGGGCCGGGTCGCGCCACCTCGCCCCCGGCAGGCCGGACAGCGCGGGCAGCCCGGCCCGGCGGGCGAGGCTCCCGAGCGCGGCGAACGGCCCGGGCCCACCCTGGGCCGTGGAGACCGCGGGGCCGATGGGCGGCGGCTCCTGCTCCCGTTCCCACAGCAGGCCGGCCACCCGGTCCAGGAGGTCGAACAGATTGCCCTCGACCGTCAGTTCCCCCGCCACCCAGGCGCGGGCCAGCCCCATCTCGCCGGGCCTCCACAGCATCCGCCGCACGGCGCGGCGGTCGTGGATGACGAGTACGGGGCCGTCGGGCGGGCCGGCCTCACTGCCGTCCCAGGCCCGGACGCGTACCGGCAGCGGGGCACCCAGAAGTCTCTCGGCAACAACGGCGAGCCGCGGCGCGGCGTCGGTCATGGCGCACCTCCACAAAAGCTCCGACCCCTCCGTCTACCCATCCCTGGCCCCGGGTACGCCGAAGGGGCCGCCCGCACCACGGATGGCGGGCGACCCCTTCGGGTCGTACGGGTACTGCAGGTGGAGCAGTGCGGCTCAGGCCCCGCCGGTCACACCGGTCAGGAGGCCTTGGCCTTCGCGGCCGGGGCAGCGGCGGCGGCCGGGGCCGGCGCCGGCTTGGCGGCCTCGTAGAACTCCTCGCGGGGGGTCTCCAGCGCGCCGAGGGAGACGACCTCGCGCTTGAGGAACATGGCGAGGGTCCAGTCGGCGAAGACGCGGATCTTGCGGTTCCAGGTCGGCATGGCCATGCCGTGGTAGCCACGGTGCATGTACCAGGCGAGCCGGCCCTTGAGCTTGATCTTCGTCTTGCCCATGACGATCATCGCGACGCCCTTGTGGAGGCCGAGGCCCGCCACCGCACCCTTGTTGGAGTGCGAGTACTCGGCCTGCGGGAAGCCCCGCATGCCCGAGATGACGTTGTCGCCGAGGACCTTGGCCTGGCGCAGCGCGTGCTGGGCGTTCGGCGGGCACCAGGCGTTCTCGACGCCGGCCTTGCGGGAGGCGACGTCCGGAACCTGGGCGTTGTCGCCGGCGGTCCAGATGTAGTCCGTGCCCGTGACCTGGAGGGTCGGCTGGGCGTCCACGTGGCCGCGGGGGCCCAGCGGCAGGCCGTAGCGGGCCAGCACCGGGTTCGGCTTGACGCCGGCGGTCCAGACGATGGTGCTGGAGTCGACCTCGAGGCCGTTCTTCAGCACCACGTGGCCGTCCACGCAGGAGTCCATGGAGGTGTTGAGGTAGATCTCGATGCCGCGGGACTCGAGGTGCTCCTTGCCCCAGGTGCCGAGCTTGGGCCCGACCTCGGGAAGGATCTTGTCGGCCGCGTCGACCAGGATGAAGCGCATGTCCTCGCGCTTGATCGTGGAGTAGTACTTCGCGGCGTCGCGGGCCATGTCCTCGACCTCACCGATGGTCTCCGCACCGGCGAAGCCGCCGCCGACGAAGACGAAGGTGAGGGACTTGCGGCGGACGTTCTCGTCCGTCGTGGACTCGGCCTTGTCGAGCTGCTCAAGGACGTGGTTGCGCAGGCCGATGCCCTCTTCGACGCCCTTCATACCGATGCCCTGTTCGGCGAGGCCGGGGATCGGGAAGGTGCGGGAGACGGCGCCGAGCGCGATCACCAGGTAGTCGAAGGGCAGCTCGTACGCCTCGCCGACGAGCGGCGTGACGACGGCGACCTTGCGGTCCTGGTCGATGCTGGTGACCCGGCCGGTGAGAACCTCTGCCTTGGGCAGCACGCGTCGCAGCGGGACGACGACGTGCCGAGGCGAGATGCTGCCTGCGGCCACTTCAGGGAGGAAGGGCTGGTAGGTCATGTACGAGCGCGGGTCGACGACCGTGACGGTCGCCTCGCCGTAGCGCATCTTCTTCATGATGCGCTTGGCTGCGTACAGGCCTACGTACCCACCTCCTACAACGAGGATCCTGGGACGCTCCGTGGTGCTCATGGAACGAGTATCCAGCACCCAAAGGGGTGTCGCTCGTGAGCCCCTTCACAAGGACTGGGAGACCCTCTGCTACACTCCGCCGCCCACGTGACGGAGGTCATGGCGCGCGACGGGAACCAGAAGGTGTCCGGAGTCGTTGTTCACCCGTCCTGAACTGGCCTCCTGGGCCGAAACCGGACTGGACCACCGGGGTTCGTCCATACCTCCGATGCGGAACCCGTCGCGTTCGTCGATCGCACGAACGCTCGCGAAAAAGGGCCCGCGGGGCTCCGGAAGGGCCCAAAGGACCCTTCCATTGACCCAGCAGACCCTTTTTCCTTGTGAAGAACTTCACGAAGTTCGTTTGGATCACTGCCGCAACAGCGCCCGAGCAGGCCTTCACAACCTGCTTCGAAGGTCGTTCAGGCGATGGACCAAGCGATTCCATCGAGGATGTCGTGCTCCGACACGACAACCTCGGAAGCGCCGATCCGTTCCATGATCGCCAACAGCACCAGCGCGCCCGCGCCGATGACGTCCACCCGGCCCGCGTGCATCACGGGGATCGCCGCGCGCTCGGCGTGCGTCGCCGTCAGCATCCGCCCGCTGATCTCCCGCACCTGCTCGTAGGAGATCCGGGAGTGGTGGATGGCCGACGAGAGGTACTCCGGCAGCCCCAGTGCAATCCCGGCGACCGTGGTCACCGAGCCCGCCAGGCCCACCAGCGTGCGCGCCTCGGACAGCGGCACGCTCTCGGCCGCCAGGTCCAGCGCCGCCTCGATGTCGGCCCGGATCGCGGCGACCTGCTCGGCGGTCGGCGGATCGGTGACGACCCCGTCCACCACCAGGTGGCGCTCGGTCATCCGGACGCAGCCGATGTCCACGGAGCGGGCGGCCCGTACGTGCTCCTCGCCGACCACGAACTCGGTCGAACCGCCGCCGATGTCCACCACCAGGAACGGCCGCTCCAGGTGTTCGTGCGCCGTGAGCTCCTTGGTGGCGCCGGTGAAGGAGAACTCCGCCTCCTGGTCACCGGAGATCACCTCGGGCTCGACCCCCAGGATGTCCAGGACGCCCCGGACGAAGTCCGCCCGGTTCTCGGCGTCCCGGGAGGCCGAGGTCGCCACGAAACGCACCCGCTCCGCGCCGAACTCCTTGATGACCCCCGCGTACTCGCGGCACGCGGCGAAGGTGCGCTCCAGCGCCTCCGGGGCCAGCCGGCCGGTCCGGTCCACGCCCTGGCCGAGCCGGACGATGGTCATCCGGCGGTCCAGCTCGACGAGCTCGCCGGTGGCCGGGTCGCAGTCCGCCACCAGCAGCCGGATGGAGTTCGTGCCGCAGTCGACGGCGGCGACCCGCGTCATGCCCGCGGCTCCTCGTCGTCCGTCTTCTTCTCCCCGCACGGGACGACGCAGGCACCCTTCGCCCACCACTCCGGCAGCATGGCGAGGGCCTCGTCGCCGAACGGGTTCACCCCGGGGCCGGCGGCCAGGGAGTGACCGACCAGCACGTGCAGGCACTTCACCCGGTCCGGCATGCCGCCGGCGCTCGGGAAGCCCTGGAGCACCTCGATGGCGTCGCGCCGCTCGATGTAGTCCTCGTGGGCGGCCTGGTAGGCGGCGGCCAGTTCCTTGTCCTCGGCGAGCCGGGCCTGCATCTCCTTCATCACGCCGTTGGCCTCCAGCGTGCCGATCGCGGAGGCCGCGCGCGGGCACGTCAGGTAGTACAACGTCGGGAAGGGGGTTCCGTCGGGGAGCCGCGGGGCGGTCTCCACCACGTCGGGCTGCCCGCAGGGGCAGCGGTGCGCGATGGCGCGCAGCCCGCGCGGCGGGCGGCCGAGCTGCTGCTCGAACGCCTCGATGTCCGCGTCGGTCGGCTCGGTCCGGTCGGTCTGGGGCGGGGGCGTCTGCATGCCTGGAGGAAGTCTCTTCGTTCTCGTGGATGGGTGCTGCGGTACGGCGGTACGGCGGTACGGGTCAGTCGCCGGGGCGGTCGGCCTTGTCGACGCCGTCCCAGACGTTGGAGTACCAGGGGCGGTCGGAGCCGGCGTGGCCGGTCCGGTGCGGTTCGGGGGGCTGGGCCCCGGGGTCGCTCATGATGTAGCTGATCTCTCCCGGGCGCAGGAAGTGCAGGTGCTTGCGCGCCTGCTGCTCCGCGTAGGCATCGTCCTGCCAGCGGGCCTTCTCGTCGCGGAGCCGCTCCAGGCGGTCCCGCGCGGCCGCGGCCGCCCGCTGCTGCTGCGCGATCTCCGAGCGCTGGGAGACGTACTGACGCATCGGGTACGCGAGGGCGACGACCAGCGTACAGAGGACGAGCACCAGGAGCGCGGCGCGGCCGGTGAGCCGGCTGCGGCGGACCTGACGCCGCGACTGCGACCGGTAGACGTGGGCGGCGGTCCGCTCGCCGAGCTGCTTGAGCCTGGTCGCGGTGGAGAAGGTGGAGAACCGATCCCGGTTCCCGGCCATTGGTCCGCCTCCCCTAGGTACGCACTACGCAATACGTCCCCGCACACGGTACGGGACCGAGTGCGGGGACGTACGGAGGCCAGCCCCTCAGGGGGGTGATTAGCCCTTGAAGCGCGGGAAGGCGCTGCGGCCCGCGTACACGGCGGCGTCGTCGAGGATCTCCTCGATGCGCAGCAGCTGGTTGTACTTGGCGACACGGTCCGAGCGGGCCGGGGCGCCGGTCTTGATCTGACCGCAGTTCACGGCGACGGCGAGGTCGGCGATGGTGACGTCCTCGGTCTCACCGGAGCGGTGGGACATCATGCACTTGAAGCCGTTGCGCTGGGCCATCTCGACGGCGTCCAGGGTCTCGGTCAGGGAACCGATCTGGTTCACCTTCACGAGCAGGGCGTTCGCGGAGCCCTCCTCGATACCGCGGGCCAGACGCTCCGGGTTGGTGACGAACAGGTCGTCACCGACGATCTGGACCTTGGTGCCCAGCTTGTCGGTGAGGGTCTTCCAGCCGGCCCAGTCGTCCTCGTACAGCGGGTCCTCGATGGAGACCATCGGGTACGCGGAGACGAGCTCCTCGTAGTACTCGGTCATCTCGGCGGCCGAGCGGGACTGACCCTCGAACTCGTACTTGCCGTCCTTGTAGAACTCGGACGCGGCGACGTCGAGCGCGAGCGCGATGTCCTTGCCCGGGGTGTAGCCGGCCTGCTTGATGGCCTCGACGATGAGGTCGAGCGCGGCGCGGTTGGACTCCAGGTTCGGGGCGAAGCCGCCCTCGTCACCCAGGCCGGTGGAGAGGCCCTTGGTGTGCAGGACCTTCTTGAGGGTGTGGTAGACCTCGGCACCCCAACGCAGCGCCTCGGAGAAGGACTCCGCGCCGATGGGGGCGATCATGAACTCCTGGATGTCCACGTTGGAGTCGGCGTGCGACCCACCGTTGAGGATGTTCATCATCGGAACGGGCAGCAGGTGCGCGTTCGGACCGCCGAGGTAGCGGAAGAGCGGAAGGTCCGAGGCCTCGGACGCGGCGTGCGCGACGGCCAGGGACACGCCGAGGATGGCGTTGGCGCCGAGCGAGCCCTTGTTGTCGGTGGCGTCCAGGTCGAACATGGCCTGGTCGATCAGCCGCTGCTCTGTGGCGTCGTAGCCGACGAGCTCCGGGCCGATCTGCTCGATGACGGCGAGGACTGCCTTCTCGACGCCCTTGCCCATGTAGCGGTTGGGGTCACCGTCACGGAGCTCGATGGCCTCGAAGGCACCGGTGGAGGCGCCGGACGGAACTGCAGCACGGCCGGTGCTGCCATCGTCGAGGCCCACCTCGACCTCGACCGTGGGGTTGCCTCGGGAGTCCAGGATTTCCCGGGCTACGACGACGTCGATGGACGGCACGAGCATCTCCTTCTGGGATGTGACGCTGGGTGTGCGGTGGCGTGTCAGGCCGTGGGATGGCCTTGCCGCCTAGAGCCTAACCGGCTCCGGGCACTCGACCGGCCGACCGCCCGGACCCTGGGACGAAAAAGGGCCCGAATACCCCTCTTCCGGGACATAGGTCTCTTGATCATCGGCATTTCGGGGCCGAACACGGCACCGCCCGACGCGTGGGGCACGCGCCGGGCGGTGGACATCCTGCACACAGTCAGCGGACTGCGGGTGCAGGGTTTTGCGGCATTTGCCGCACTGTTCAGCTGAGCTTCAGCTTCTGACCCGGGAAGATCAGGTCGGCGTCCGAGACGATGTCCTTGTTCAGCTCGAAGAGCTTCTCCCAGCCGCCCTTGACGCCGTTGGCCTCGGCGATGGTGCCCAGGGTGTCGCCCGACTTGACCTCGTACGAGCCGTTGCCGGTCTTCGGCGCGGTCGGAGCCTCGGTGCGCTCGGAGCGGGTGACCGGAGCCTCGGCGCGCTTGGTCTTCGGCGCGACCTTGGTCTCGGTCTTCTTCGTCTCGGTCTTCGGCTTCGACTGGGGCTTGTTCTGCGCCGGGGTCTCGGCGCCGCCACCGTTGTAGGAGGAGCCCGACAGACCCTTGCCGCAGGACGGCCAGGCGCCCTTGCCCTGGCTCTTGAGGACCTTCTCGGCGACGGCTATCTGCTGCGCCTTGGTGGCCTGGTTGGCCTGCGGGGCGTACGACTTACCGCCGAAACCGGCCCACGTGGAGGACGAGAACTGCAGGCCGCCGTAGTAGCCGTTGCCCGTGTTGATGGCCCAGTTGCCACCGGACTCGCACTGCGCGACCTTGTCCCACTCGGAAGCGGTGGCGGCGCTGGCGGTGCCCGCGACCATCAGAGGGGCGGCCACGGCCACACCGGCGACACCGGCGAGCGTGACGATCCGGACAGACCGCTCGATTGCAGTACCGCGACGGTGCTTGCCCTTGCCGGAAAGCAGCATGGAGTTTCTCCTCACCGACGCCTACGAGGTGAGCTGTCGGGTTCGGGCGAGTGAGTTGCCCGGTCGTGCGACCTAGCGCACGTCTTAACCCCAAGCCGGTGGCGTGACCGTCTCTCAACGGCCGCTCCCGGCACCTACCTTGGTTCCCCCGCTCCTGCCTTCGGCGCTTGACGCGACGACTGTTCCCCCCGTCCGCCGGCAGGATTCGGCGATGCGGTCGAAGGAGCCCGCGGTGGCGAGCGATTCAGAAGGTAGACAGGTCTCTCCCCGATGTTCAACGAGCAACATCGGGGAGAAACGACCCCTACTTGCGCTCCCCGGAGGGATGTTTGCGCAGGTGAGGACGGGGTTTGCGGAAGCCCCGAGGCGGGACACGCCAGTTGACCGGAAGAGATGCATGTCTCACTTGCAGAAAACCGACATTCAACTCTTTCCGGATAACTGAACTGCCCTTATTGGGTGGTTAGATCCAGATTCTGGCCGGGCTTGATCAGATCGGCGTCTTCACCGATGACCTGCTCATTGGCCTCGTAGAGGCCGTTCCAGCCGCCCTTCACGCCCTTGGCGACCGCGATGGTCGCCAGGCTGTCGCCCACCTGGACCGTGTACGTGGGGCCCGACGCGGCGTCAGAGGAGCCCTTCGGCTCGGTCGCCGGGGCGCCGCGGTGCTTGCCACTGCCCTCGGCGGGAGTGGCACCCAGCGTCTGCGGGGTCGCAGGGGCCCCGGGAGTCGCAGGGTTCGTCGGGTCGACCGGAGGCAGTCCGGGCGTGGCCGGCGGGGTCGTCGGCGCGGTCGGGTCCACCGGCAGCGTGGGCGCCGTCGGGTCGACGGGGGCCGGCGTGGTGGTCGGGTCGCCCGGCAGGGTCGGGGCCGTCGGGTCCACGGGGGGCGTCGTCGGGACGTCCGGCGCGGGCATGACGGGCAGTCCGACGGACGGGGCGTCGGGAATGAGGAACGGGGTGCCGGACGGGCTCGGGGCCGGGGTCGGCGCGCCGTAGTCCGTGGACCGCAGGCCGCCGCCGCCGTTGGACGGGACCACGTCGTCCGGGCGGGACGGGGCGGGGGCGCGGGGGCTCGTACCGCCGGGGTCGACCTGTGCGGCGGGGCTCTCCCGGTCCAGGCCGGCCGAGGCCGCGCACAGCGGCCACGCCTGCGGGCCGGTGGACTTCAGCACCCGCTCGGCCACCGCGATCTGCTGGGACCGGCTCGCCAGGTCGGGGCGCTCGGCGAATTCGAGACCGCCGGCGCCCTGCCACTCCTCCTGGGTGAACTGGAGTCCGCCGTAGGAGCCGCTGCCGGAGTTGGCACTCCAGGAGCCACCGCTCTCGCACTCGGCGACCTTGTCCCAGGTGGACGTGTCGGCGGCGGTGGCACTGGTGGCCGCGAGCAGCGGCAGAGCCAGAGCGGAGCCAGTGACTCCGGCTGTGACGACCAGCGCGGGGACCTGGCGGGGGCGTCTGTGACGGCCGTTCCCGGAACGCATGTAGGTGCACCTTTCGCATAACAGCTCGGTAACGGCAGAACCTAGCGGCCTTCGAACGATTGTCACAAGTTCAAGCTGGATCTGACTTTTAATCAGACTCCGCTCAAGTGTTTTGAGCGGTGAAGCGAACGGGAAGAGTGCGCAGTCCCCGCATGATCAACCCCCCGCGCCAGCGCAGGTCTTGGGATGGAACGGCGAGTTCCAGATCGGGCAGACGCGTCAGCAGGGTGGCGAGCGCGGTCTGTCCTTCGAGTCGGGCGAGCGGGGCGCCGAGGCAGTAGTGGATGCCGTGTCCGTACCCGAGGTGCTGGTTGTCGGTGCGGGAGAGGTCGAGGGTGTCCGGGTCCGCGAACCGCTCGGGGTCCCGGTCGGCGGCCGCGAGGACGACCAGCACCGGATCGCCGGCGGCGACGGACATGCCGCCGAGGGTCAGCGGCTCGGTGGCGAACCGCCAGGTCGCGAGCTCCACGGGACCGTCGTAGCGCAGCAGTTCCTCGACCCCGGTGGCCAGCAGCGCGCTCTCGCCGGCGGCGAGGGAGAGCTGGAGGCGCTCGCGCTGGTCGGGGTTCGTGAAGAGGGAGTGGACCCCGTTGCCGATGAGGTTCACGGTGGTCTCGAAGCCGGCGAAGAGCAGGATGAAGGCCATCGCGGTGGCCTCGCCCTCCGTCAGATGGTCGCCGTGGTCGCTCGCCCGGATCAGGTCGGAGATCAGGTCTTCGCCCAGATCATCCCTTTTGCGGTGAATGAGTGCACCGAGGTAGGTCCGCATCTGCTTGACCGACCGGGCGACCCCGCCGCGCGGACCGCCGCCGTGGCGGATCATCATGCCGGCCCAGTCCCGGAAGTCGTCCTGGTCCTCGCGCGGCACCCCGAGCATCTCGCAGATGGCGTAGATGGGGAGCGGGAAGGCGAACTCGTGGATGAGGTCGGCCTCCCCCCTGGCCGCGAAGGCGTCGATCAGATGGTCGGTGAGCGCCTGCACCCGCGGGGCGAACTCGGCGACCCTGCGCGGGGTGAACGCCTTCGACACCAGCCGCCGCAGCCGGGTGTGGTCCGGCGGGTCGATATTGAGCAGGTGCGTCATCAGCTCCGCCTTGCGCTCCCCCGGGATCCCGGTCTTGCCCTTGGCGTGCGCGGGCTCCGCGTGGTGCGCCGGGTTCTTGCTGAGCCGCTGGTCGGCGAGGGCCTGGCGGGCGTCGGCGTACCGGGTGACGAGCCAGGCCTCGACCCCGCTGGGCAGCTTCGTGCGGTGCACCGGGGAGTGCTCGCGCAACCACGCGTAGGCCGGGTAGGGGTCGGTCGCGAACTCCCAGTCGAAGAGGGTGGGGCCCTCGGCGGGAGGGGTGTCGGCCGGGTTCGCGGGGGTCTGTTCGTGCACCCGAAGACCGTATCCCGGCTCCGAGCCACCATCCGATTTGGGTTGTTCGTCGCGGCTGTCCGCAGATCGGCCATCCCTTGACGTGACCTTCTCCGACATTCCTACTTTCGGTTTTGTGGATGTGAAGATCTTGAAAAGCAGTTTCGCGGTGGTGGAGAGACGAGCCGAGCACGCCGTCAAGTTCTTCTACTCCCACCTCTTCTGGCACAACCCCGGCGTCCGTGCCCTCTTCCCGGACTCCCTCCACGAGATGGAGCGCCAGCGGGACCGGCTCTTCGCCGCGCTCACCCACGTCATCGCCCACCTCGACGACGGGACGCTCCGCCCCTACCTGCACGACCTGGGACGCGACCACCGCAAGTTCCTGGTCCGCCCCGAGCACTATGCGGCCGTCGGCGCCAGCCTGCTCGCCGCGCTCGCCGAGACCTCCGGCGCGGCCTGGACCCCGCCGGTCGAGAAGGCGTGGGCCGAGGCCTACCAGGTGATCGCCGACGCGATGACGGCCGGTGCCGAAGGGAGCGAGGACCCGCCCTGGTGGGACGCGGAGGTCGTGCGCCACCTCCAGTACGGGCCGGACATCGGCGTCCTGACCCTGCGGCCGCACCTGCCCTTCCCCTATCTCCCGGGCCAGTACACGAGCGTGAGCAGCGATCGGGT
The DNA here is from genome assembly GCF_014650695.1 of Streptomyces avidinii. Lineage (GTDB taxonomy): Bacteria > Actinomycetota > Actinomycetes > Streptomycetales > Streptomycetaceae > Streptomyces > Streptomyces avidinii. The sequence goes on from NZ_BMVL01000008.1 coordinate 73,495, forward strand.
CCCGACGACCTGGCGCACCTACTCCATCGGCAACGCGCCCCGCCCCGACGGCACCGTCGACCTGCACGTCAGCCGGATCGACCGGGGGCGCCTGAGCACCGCCCTGGTCCGCGAGACCCGGCCGGGGGAAGTACTGCGCCTCGGCGCCGCCGGTGGGCAGCTCGTCTTCCGCCGCGAGGACCGCCCGGTCAGCCTCATCGCCGCCGGCACCGGCTGGGCACCGATCCGGGCCATGCTGGAGGACCTCGCGGAGCGTCCGCCCGACCAGGACGTACGGCTCTTCGTGGTGGCCCGGGACGGCGCGCACCTCTACGACCGCCCGCTCATCGACGCGTACGCCGCCCGCTGCGGCTGGCTCGCCGTCACCTACATCACGCCCGCCCCCGGCCGGCACCGCAACCAGGCCACCGACCGGCTCGCGACGGCGCTGGGCCACCGGGGCATGTGGCCGGACCAGGACGTCTACCTCAGCGGCCCGCCGCAGTTCGTCGACGAGACGGCCCACCTCCTCCAGCAGCTGGGCGCCCGCCCCGGACGCCTCTTCCACGACGCCGTCCCGGCCCGGGGCCCCGAACCGGGGGACCGCCCGCTGGGCTTCGGCGAGTGGTTCCTGAACCCGCCGGCGCCCCACTGGCACAACCCCTCGGCCCGCGCGCCGAGGTCGTACTAGGTACCTCGCCGATCGGGGGCTACTCGCCCGGCTCCGCGAGGCCCTCCGCCGCCCGGATCGCGTCCCGGTAGGCGCGGGCCGCCGCGCGCAGCGCGGTCTCGGGGTCGATCCCCTCCGCCTCGGCGCGGGCCGCGAGTTCCAGCAGCTCGTAGCCGATGCCCTCGCCGCGGGGCAGCTCCACGGCCACACCGCCCGTCCGGGCCCGGCCCGCGAGCTTGGCCGCGAGCGCCAGACCGGGCTGGCCCACCGGGATCCCGTCGGTGACCGAATCCCGCTGCTTCTCCACCGCCTTGGTGCGCTGCCAGTGCGCGCTGACGTCCTCCGGAGTCTCGGCCTGCGCGTCGCCGAAGACGTGCGGGTGCCGGTGGATCAGCTTCGTCACGAGGGCCCCGGCCACGTCATCGATGGAGAAGGCCTCCTCGGGGTCCTCGTACTCCTCGGCGATCCGCGCGTGGAAGACCACCTGGAGCAGCACGTCCCCGAGCTCCTCGCGCAGCTCGTCCCGGTCCCCGTCCTCGATGGCCTCGACCAGCTCGTACGCCTCCTCGATCGCGTACTTGGCCAGTCCCCGGTGGGTCTGCCGGGAGGTCCACGGGCACTCGCGCCGGACCCGGTCCATCACCTGGACCAGGTCGAGCAGGCGCGCTCCCGGCAGGTCGTAGGAGCCGGGCAGCAGTTCCAGGTCGGGCATGGAGACCCGGCCCGAGCCGGCCAGCCGGGCCAGGCCGTCGGTGAGACGCTGGTCGCCCTCGCCGCCCGGGAGCACCACGACCGTGCGGCCGCCCGCACAGTCCTCGACCAGCGCGTGCGCGTCCGGGCTCTCGAACGCGACCTCGACGCCCGCCTCCCGCAGGTACGGCAGCTGCGGGTGGCCGGGGTCGGCGCAGAGCACCCGGTCCGCGGCGTGCAGGATCTGCCACGCCGGCCAGGACAGCACGCCGGGGGCGACCCGGTGGCTGGTGGTCAGCAGGACGATACGGCCCGTGGGCTCGTCGGCGTCGGTGGCTGTGGTGTCGGCGGCGGGTTCGGAGTGGTCGGTCACCCTCCGAACCTACCTCCGATCCACCGATCCACCGGTCCACGGCCCGGGGCCCGGGGCCCGGGGCCCGGGGCCCGGGGCCCCCGGAGCCTCAGGCCCCGGCAGGGGGCTGCTCGGGCCGGGTCCGCTGGGTGATCCAGGGCGTCTCGCCGTTCCCGAGCTTGATCTCCTTGGCGTCCCAGGCGCCGTAGCGCGGGTTCACCTCGATGTGCAGCGCCTTCACGGCGGCCCGGGCGGGCTCCTCCAGCTTCCCGGCCCCGTACTTGGCCGTCAGCTCGGTGAGGAGCACCCGGTCCCGGAGGAAGCGGTCGACCTGACCGGGGGCCATGGCGCCCTTCTGCAGGAGCAGCGCCTCGAACTGCGCGTTCCCGCCGTTCTCGTCGGCGTACGTCTTGCGTTCGTCCTCGATGTCCTTCTGGGTGGCCGTGAGCCCGGCGGTGTCGGCCATCTTGTCGATGATCCGGCTCTGGAGGATCGCGTCGAGCCTCTGGCGCTCCAGGTGGGGAGTGCTCGCGATGAGTTCGGCGGCTGCCTGCCCGGAACGGTTCTGCGCCGCGCGGACGTCGTTCACCTGGGCCTGGAGTGCGGAGGTGGTGATCCGTTCGCCGCCCACGACGGCCGCGGTGCCGGGGCGCGGCTCGCCCGAGCAGGCGGACAGCAGGGGCGCCGCCACGAGCAGGGCGGCGGAGACGGAGAGCGCTGTGCGACGGTGCAAAGGAGCCTCCAGGGCCGGGAGATTGTGCGTCGGTGCACAAAGGGCCGTGCGGTGATCGATGTTATGAGGTCACGGTGATCCGGACCACCGGTTCGACCAACGATTCACACGCGGACCGAACACGCACCGTTCATAAGCGAGTCGGCCGGCATCGGCGCACCCGCCGCGCCACCCGTCACCCATCCTGGGGACCCCGGCCCCCGGGCAACGACCGGATCGGCCTCCGGCAACCCTGAGGCCACCCTTCGGTCACCCGGCGCTGCCAAGGTCGGCCCACCATGTCGACAACGCACCCCTCGCCGCGCCCCTCGCCGCACCTCTCGCGCCGCGCCCCGCACCCCTCGCCGCGTCGGCGCAGTCTGCTCGGCTCGGCGCTCGCCGCCCTCCTCACGGCGGTGGCCGTGTGTGCCGGGGACGCCGCCGCGCGCGTCTTCCCGTACGGACCGCGCCACCGCAGCATCAACGACCTCGGCAACCAGTTCGTCCCCTTCCACGCGCACCTGTGGGACCTCCTGCACGGCCGCGCGGAGGGCGGGCTGCTGTTCAACTGGCGCTCCGGATACGGCATGAGCTTCCTGCCGGACCTGGGCACCTACCTGACCAGCCCCTTCGCTGTCCTGGTCGGGCTCTTCCCGCGCGCGGACATAGACCTCGCCGTGTACGTCGTCACCGTGCTCAAGATGTCGGCCGCGGCGGCGGCGATGTGCTGGCTGCTGCGCACGCAGCGCCGCGGCCGCTGGTGGGCGGCCGGGCTGCTGGGGGCCTCGTACGCGCTGTGCGGCTGGTCGGTGATCGAGGCCTCCTACAACCCGATGTGGCTGGACGGTCTGATCGCCTTCCCCCTGCTGTGCCTGACCGGAGAATGGGCCCTGCGCGGGCGGCGGATCCTGCTCGCGCCCCTGGTCGTCGCGGTCTGCTGGACGGCGAACTTCTACACCGCCTACATGGCGACGCTGGGTGCGGCGCTGGTGCTGCTGGTCCGGGTGGTGCTCACCCGGGAGGGCGCCTCGACCCGGCTGCCGGTGATCGGGCGGGCGGCCGGGACGACCGTGCTCGGGATCGCGCTCTCGGCGCCGGTGCTCCTGCCGCTCTTCCTCAGCTCCGGGCAGGCCTACCCGGGGTGGGTCAAGGAGTTCCTTCCGGTGTCCTGGGCGGACCTGTTCGCCCGGCTGCTGCCGGGGACGTACTCCTTCTCCTCCCCCGCCGTCTTCGTGGGCACCGGGACCCTGCTGCTGGTGGCCGCGCTGCCCTTCCACCGGGCGGTCCCGCCACGCACCCGACTGTGGTGGGCGGGGCTGACCGTGGCCGTGGCGCTCTCCCTCCAGTGGGCGCCCACCCACCTGGCCTGGCACCTGTTCGCCACCCCGAACGGAAGCCCGTACCGGCAGACCTTCGTACTGGCCGGGATCACCGTGATCGCCGCCTGGACCGGGCTGGCGGCGGGCCTGCCGCGGCCGCCGGCGCTGGCCGCGGGTGCGGGCGTACTGGCGGTCGCCGTGCTGTGGGCGCACGACAGCACCCTGGTGACGGCGGCGGGCTACGCGCTGTTCGGCGGCGGGCTGGTGCTGGCCGGCGCGGCCTGGTGGGCGCTGCGCCACCGCCGGCTCGCGCGGCCGGCGGCCGGGCTGCTGGCCCTGGTCCTGCTGGCGCAGGCCGCCGCGACCACCGCCTACGGGCACAGGGGCAAGCTGGGCGGCCTGGACGACTACCCGTCCTGGGGGCGGGCGCACACCGCGCGCGCCGAGGCGCTGGCGGGCGCCGAGGGCTGGCCCGCGTACCGCACCGACCCGAGCCGGCCCGCGCTGTCGGGCAACGACCCGCTGCTGCTCGGCGGCGAGGGCGGCGCGTACTACAGCAGCCACACCCCGGACGTGTTCACCCGCACGATGGTCGCGCTCGGCGCCGGCTGGACCTCGCGCGGACGCAACGTCCAGAGCATCGACAACCCGGTGACGGACGCCGTGTTCGCGGTCGGCGCCCGCCTGCGGCCCGACGGCACGGTCCTGCGCGCCCAGGTGCCCCCGCTGGTGACGGTCCGCCCGCCCGGCGCCCCCCTCGCGTACGCCGACGACTCCCCCTTCGCCAATCAGGAGGCACTCCTGGGCACCCGGGTGTACGAGGACCCGCTCGCGCCGGGTGTCTGCCGCGCGGGCACGGAGGCCTACCTGTGGGCCCCGGAGTACAACGCGACGGCCCGCCTCGCGGACGGACCCGCCTTCCGGCTGAACGGCAACGCCCCCCGCAACCGGGCGGCCCTCCAGCCGATGGGCCTCTCCCGCGGGGACTCCTCGGCCCTGGTCTTCGACGCGGCCCCGCCCCCGCGGTGGGCCCTGTCCTGCCTGGACCGGGCGCGGCTCGACGGGGCGGTGGCGCACCTGCGGGCCACGGCGGCGACGTCGGTCCGGGTCGGCTCCTCCGGGGTCCACGCCACGCTCCCGCCGGGCACGACCGGCACGGCGGTCCTCTCGGTGCCCGCGATCGCCGGCTGGACCTGCAACGACCGCCCGGCCGGCGCCCACTTGGGGCTGGTGGCGATTCCGCTCGCCCCCGGCACCACCCGGGTGAGCTGCACGTTCCGGCCGCCGGGTCTGGTCCCGGGGGCCGCCGTCGCCGGGGCGGCGGCTCTGGTCCTGGTCCTGCTGTTCGTGTCGGGGCGGCGGCGCCGGCCGGGCCTCAGCGGACCTGACTGAGCCACTGCAGGGTGCGGCGGATCTCGGCCGGGAAGGGGTGGGCCGGGCCGTGCAGCCGTTCCGCGTCGAACAGCAGGCGGGCCAGGTTCTCGTGGGCCGCCTGGCGGTCGCCGAGGGAGAGCAGCAGATGCGCTATCCGGCGGCGGACCTCCAGCGGCAGGCCGGGGTCCGGGTTGGCGTAGTGGTTCTCGAAGAACGGGAGCAGCGAGCGGTACTCGGCCAGGGCGGCGGCCGGCTCGCCCAGTTGCTCCAGGCATTGGGCCGCGTCGTAGCGGAAGCGCAGGGACTGGGAGTCGCCGGCCGGGAACTCGTCGGCGAGGCGGCGCAGTTCCGGCAGGGCGCGGCGGTACTGGCCGTCGTCCATCAGCGTGGCGGCGTACTGCTTGCGCAGCGAGCGGACCACCGGGGAGTGCTCCCCGTGCTCGGCGGCCGCCGCCGGGAGGATCCCGCCGAGGATGTCCACGGCCTGGGTGAGCCGCCCCTGGTCCAGGAGCTTGCGGGCCTCGTCCACGGCGCCGGGGACATCCGCCTTCGGCGGCGCGGGCGGGGTGCTCGGCCGCGGCGGGACGGCCGTGGCCCGGTCCGGCCAGGGCGCCTGCGGGCGCAGGAAGGGCCGGGTCGGGTCGAGCGGGCCGACCGGGGTGCGGCCGTCGCGGGCGGGCAGCAGCGGGGCCAGGGCCTCGTAGACCTCCTGGGCGGAGGCGGGCCGGTCCTGCGGGTCCTTGGCGAGGAGGTGGAGCAGGATCTTCTCCAGCTCCTGCGGGATCTCCGGGCGCAGTTGGCGGACCGGGACCGGGGGCTCGTAGAGGTGGCGGTGCAGGACGCCGAGGGCGGTGGAGCCGACGAAGGGGACGTTGCCGCTGAGCAGTTCGTAGAGCAGCACACCGAGGGCGTAGAGGTCGGTGTACGGGCCCACGGCGCCGCTTATGGCCTGCTCGGGCGCCATGTACGCGGGGCTGCCGATGGGTGATCCGGTGCTGGTGAGGCGGGTGGTGTCGGTGTCCATCACCGAGGCCACGCCGAGGTCCAGGACGAGCACGGTGCCGTCCGGCCGGACCATCACATTGCGCGGCTTCAGGTCCCGGTGCACGATCGGCACCGCGTGCACGGCCGACAGGACCGAGCACAGCTGCGCGACGACGGCGACCGCCCACTGCCAGGGGTACGGGGTGTGCTCGGCGAGGTGGTCGGCGAGGTCGGCGCCCTCCACGTAGCCCATGACGAGGAAGAGTTCGTCGCCGTCGCTGCCCGCGTCGTGCACGGTGACCAGGCCGGGGTGGTCGACCTGCGCGGTGACCCGGCACTCGCGCACGAAGCGGCGGCGCAGCTCCTCGGCGACGGTGCCGGGGCCGGCAACCTTGTCCGGGCGCAGCAGTTTGACGGCGACGCGGCGGTCGAGCCGCTGGTCGTACGCCGTCCAGACCTGGCCCATGCCGCCCTGTCCGAGGATGCTCGCGAGCCGGTAGCGGTCGCCGATGAGGCGTTCGGTCACCGGTTCGGGTCCTGGAAGGGGGTCTGGTGGGGATCGTGCCGCGGGCCCCCGGCCGGCGGGGTCTGCTTGCGCAGCAGCTCACTGAGCTCGTCGAGCTCGGCCCGGACCTGCCCGATGCGCGGGGGCGGGGTCGCCTGCGGCGGCACCTGCGGGGGCACCGGGGTGGGCGTCGACGTCGGGGTGGAGGGCACGGTGGTCGCCGTGGTGGGCGGGTACCCGTAGGCGGGACCGGGCTGCTGCACGTGCCCGTACGGAGCCTGCTGCGGGTACCACTGGGCGGTCGGCGCGTTCCGCAGGGCCTCGTGGTGCTTGATGTCCGCGACGAGGAAGTACACGCAGATCGCGAAACCGGTGAAGATCGAGCCACCGGCACCCAGGTTGCCCTGCCAGCCGTTGACATCGGGCGTGGGGTCGATCTGGATCAGCGTCATCCACACGACGGCGAGGATGCCGCTGACCACCATCAGCGCCCAGTCACGGGCCTTGCGGGTGACCAGGGCGAGCCGCAGCATCGACCCCCAGGCGAGGAAGCCGCAGCTGAGGATGGGCAGCAGCATGAACACCACGCGCAATGCCGTCACACCCCCGGAATTGGACTGGGGGCCGTGCTGCGGCTGAAGGCCGGGGCCGTGCATCGCTGCTCCTGACGGGCCGTGCGGAAGAGGTTTCGGGTCTGAGGGTATACAGCGTTCCCGGCCATGAGTGAGGGGATGCACGCAACCGTTGCACGCTCGCTGCACGGCGGTTCGCTCCACCGTGACCACGCCGTCGTGCGGGCCGCGGCCGGGGACGTACGAGGTCCCCGGCCGCGGCCGTCGTCGGCGCTAGGAGCCGAGGATCGTGGTGAGGAACTCGCCGGTCCAGGCGAGGAGCTCGCGGCCGACCACCGGCTTGCCGCCGATCTTGCCCGCCTTCGGGCGCGGGACAAGGGCCTGCGAGGTGGCCGGCTTGAGTACGGTCCCCGGGTAGAGCCGCTTGAGGCGCAGTTCCTGCGACTCGCGCAGCTCCACCGACCCGAACCGGACGTTGTTGCCCTGGAGGGTGATGTCCCCGACCCCGCAGGCCCGGGCCAGCATGCGCAGTCCGGCCACCAGCAGCAGGTTCTCCACCGGCTCCGGCAGCTTGCCGTAGCGGTCGGTGAGTTCCTCCCGGACCGCCTTGATGTCGGCCTCGGAGTTGGCGGAGGCGATGGACCGGTACGCCTGCAGGCGCAGCCGCTCGCCCGGCGCGTAGTCGTGCGGGACGTGCGCGTCGACCGGCAGCTCGATCTTGACCTCCAGCGGCGGCTCCTCCTCCACCTGGCCCTCGACCGCGGCCCGGTAGTCGGCCACCGCCTCGCCGACCATGCGGATGTAGAGGTCGAAGCCGACGCCCGCGATGTGCCCGGACTGCTCGCCGCCGAGCAGGTTGCCCGCGCCGCGGATCTCCAGGTCCTTCATCGCCACGTACATGCCCGCGCCCATCTCGGTGTGCTGGGCGATCGTCGCGAGCCGCTCGTGCGCGGTCTCCGTGAGCGGCTTCTCCGGCGGGTACAGGAAGTACGCGTACCCGCGCTCGCGGCCGCGGCCCACCCGGCCGCGCAGCTGGTGCAGCTGGCTCAGGCCGAAGTTGTCGCCGCGCTCCACGATCAGGGTGTTGGCGTTGGAGATGTCGATGCCCGACTCGACGATCGTGGTCGACACCAGCACGTCGAACTTCTTCTCCCAGAAGTCCACGACGACCTGCTCCAGGGCCTGCTCCGACATCTGGCCGTGGGCCGTCGCGATCCGCGCCTCGGGCACGATCTCGCGCAGCTTGGCCGCCGCCCGGTCGATGGACTCGACCCGGTTGTGGATGTAGAAGCACTGGCCCTCGCGCAGCAGTTCGCGCCGGATGGCCGCGCCGATCTGCTTCTCCTCGTAGGGGCCGACGAAGGTGAGCACCGGGTGCCGCTCCTCCGGCGGGGTGGTGATCGTCGACATCTCGCGGATGCCGGTCACCGCCATCTCCAGGGTGCGCGGGATCGGGGTCGCGGACATCGTGAGCACGTCGACGTTGGCGCGGAGCTTCTTCAGCTGCTCCTTGTGCTCCACGCCGAACCGCTGCTCCTCGTCGACGATGACCAGGCCCAGGTCCTTGAACTTCGTCTCCTGCGAGAAGAGCCGGTGCGTGCCGATGACGATGTCGACCGCACCCTCCCTCAGCCCCTCCAGAGTGGCCTTCGACTCCGTCTCGCTCTGGAAGCGCGACAGGGCCTTCACGTTGACCGGGAACTGCGCGTACCGCTCGGAGAAGGTGCCGAAGTGCTGCTGCACGAGGAGGGTCGTGGGCACGAGGACGGCGACCTGCTTGCCGTCCTGGACGGCCTTGAAGGCGGCGCGCACCGCGATCTCGGTCTTGCCGTAGCCGACGTCGCCGCAGATCAGCCGGTCCATCGGAACCGACTTCTCCATGTCCTCCTTGACCTCGGCGATGGTGGTGAGCTGGTCGGGCGTCTCCGCGTACGGGAAGGCGTCCTCCAGTTCGCGCTGCCAGGGGGTGTCCGGCCCGAAGGTGTGGCCGGGGGCCGCCATGCGCGCGCTGTAGAGCTTGATGAGGTCGGCCGCGATCTCCTTGACGGCCTTCTTGGCGCGCGCCTTGGTCTTGGTCCAGTCGGCGCCGCCGAGCCGGTGCAGCGTCGGGGCCTCGCCGCCCACGTACTTGGTGACCTGCTCCAGCTGGTCGGTGGGGATGTAGAGACGGTCGCCGGGCTGCCCGCGCTTGGCCGGCGCGTACTCCACGAGCAGGTACTCGCGGGTGGCGCCCTGGACCGTCCGCTGGACCATCTCGACGTACCGGCCCACACCGTGCTGCTCGTGGACGATGTAGTCGCCGGCCTCCAGGGTCAGCGGGTCGATGGTCTTGCGGCGCCGGGTCGGCATCCGGCCGAGGTCCTTGGTGGCGGTGCGCTGGCCGGTCAGGTCGGTCTCGGTCAGCACGGCCAGGCGCAGCACCGGGTCGACGAAGCCGTTGTCGATCGAGCCGCAGGCGACGTGGACCAGGCTCGGCTCCAGGGCGCGCAGTTCCGGTTCCAGCCGGGCCGCGATGCCCTCGCCGCCGAGCACCTCGACGGTACGGGCGGCCGGGCCGTGGCCCTCGGTGAGGTAGACGGTGTGCCAGCCGTCGGCGATCCAGCCCTTGGTGTCGGCCAGCGCCCGGGCGGTGTCGCCCCGGTAGGCCTCCGGCGCGTGCATCCCGAGCTTCAGGGTGTCGCTGCCGCCGGCGGTCTCGTCGGCGGCGAAGGGGGACACGGACCACCACATCATGCCGAGCTCGCGGGCCCGGTCGCGGACGTCGGCGATCCCGCGGAGCGAGGCCGCGCCCACGTCGATGGGCGCCTCGCCGCCGCCCGCGGTGGCCGCCCAGGAGGCCATCAGGAACTCCTGGCTGGTGGCCACGAGGTCGGCGGCCCTGGTCCGGACCCGCTCGGGGTCGCAGACCACGGCCATCGACCCGGCGGGCAGCACGTCGATCAGCAGTTCCATCTCGTCGACGAGGACCGGGGCGAGGGACTCCATGCCCTCCACGGCGATCCCCTCGGCGATCTTGTGCAGCAGCTCGCCGAGCTCGGGATGGGCCTCGGCGAGGGCCGCGGCCCGCTCCCGTACGTCGTCGGTCAGCAGCAGCTCGCGGCAGGGCGGGGCCCACAGTCCGTGCTCGGCGATCTCCAGGGAGCGCTGGTCGGCGACCTTGAAGTAGCGGATCTCCTCGACCTCGTCGCCCCAGAACTCGATGCGCAGCGGGTGTTCCTCCGTGGGCGGGAACACGTCGAGGATGCCGCCGCGCACGGCGAACTCCCCGCGCTTCTCGACGAGCTCGACCCGCGCGTACGCGGCGGCGGCCAGCGCCTCGGTGATCTCCCCGAGGTCGGCGCCGCCGCCCTGCCGCAGGCTGACCGGGACCAGCTCCCCGAGCCCCTTGACCTGCGGCTGGAGCACGGACCGGATGGGCGCGACGAGCACGCTCACCGGCCCCGCGGCCGGGTCGTCCTTGCTCGGGTGCACCAGGCGGCGCAGTACGGCGAGCCGTCGGCCCATGGTGTCGCTGCGCGGGCTGAGCCGCTCGTGCGGGAGGGTCTCCCAGGACGGGTAGTCCACCACTTCGTCCGGCGGCAGCAGGGAGCGCAGCGCGGCGGCCAGGTCCTCGGCCTCGCGCCCGGTGGCGGTGACCGCCAGCACGGTCCGTCCGGTCTGCCGGGCCAGCGCGGCGATCGCGAAGGGCCGTGCGGCGGCGGGGCCGACCAGGTCCACGTGCATGCGCTTGCCGTCCCCGGCCGCGGAGACCGCCTCGGTGAGGGCGGCGTCCCGGGTGACGGCGTCGAGCAGTCCGTGCAGGCTCATGAAGAGGCTTTCCGTCCGGTGAAGGTCTGCGGGTGTGAAGGTGCGGGGTGCGGAGCGGGCAACGCGAAGGACCCGACACGTCGCACGGGCCGGGGGTTCCCACCCTACGACGACGCCCCTCGCGCCGCTTTACGATGTTCGTGTTGTGACTGTCCGAGCTCGCCGCGTCGTCTTCCGCCGGGGAGACGACTTCCCCGGAGGAGCACGAGTCCGTGACGAGCGATGCGATAGCCCGCCCGGCGCCGGTGGTACCGGCATCCGAGAAGCCGGACCGGTACGCGTGGGCACCGCCCTGGCTGGTGGCCGCCGGGCTGTTCGTCGTCTACCTCGTCCTGTCCGTCGGACGGTTCCGGCGGATGGACTGGGCCTCCTGGGACCTGGGGATCTTCGAGCAGGCGATCCGCGCCTACGCACACTTCCAGGAGCCCGTCGTCGACCTGAAGGGGCCGGGGGCCAACATCCTCGGGGACCACTTCAGCCCGATCATCGCGCTCGTCGCCCCCGTCTACCGGGTCTTCCCGGGGCCCCTGACCCTGCTCGTCGTGCAGGCCGCGCTGTTCGCGCTGTCCGCCGTGCCCGTCACCCGGGCCGCCGTGCGGTTCCTCGGCCGGGCCCGCGGGCTCGCCGTCGGCATCGCGTACGGGCTGTCCTGGGGCATCCAGCGGGCCGTGGAGTTCGACTTCCACGAGATCGCCTTCGCCGTGCCCCTGCTGGCCTTCGCCCTGGAGGCGGTGCTCGCCCGGCGCTGGCGGGCCGCCCTGCTGTGGGGGCTGCCCCTGGTCCTCGTCAAGGAGGACCTCGGCTTCACCCTCGCCGCGCTGGCCGTGGTGGTGGCCTGGCGGGCCAGGGCCACCGACCGGCGGATCGCCGTGATCGCGCTCGGCTCCGCCGCCGCGGCCTGCGTCTTCGCCGTCCTGGTGTTCACCGTCGTCATACCGGCATTCGCCACCGCGGGCTACGGCTACTGGGACAAGATCGACGGCGCGGGTCCGCTCGGCGGCATCGGCACCAAGCTGACCACCCTGGCGTGGGTACTGATCCCCACCTCCGGGCTGCTCGCCCTGCGCTCGCCGCTGCTCCTGGTCGCCGTGCCCACCCTCGGCTGGCGGTTCCTGTCGGGGGACGACCACTACTGGTCCACCGACTGGCACTACAGCGCCGTACTGATGCCGGTCGTGACCCTCGCGCTCGTCGACGCCATCGACACCGTCCGGCGCAGCGAGCGGCCCTGGCTGCGCTCGTACGCCCTCCAGCTGCCGACCGCCGTGCTCGCCGCCGCCCTCGCCCTGAGCGCGACCGCCATGCCGACGGCCAAGTTCGCGGAAGCCCGTACGTACCAGAAGCCCGAGCGGGTCACGGCCATCGAGCAGCTCCTGGACCGGATCCCCGACGGAGCGACCGTGGAGGCGGACACCACCCCGCTGACCCGGCTGACCTCCCGCTGCCGCGTCCTGTGGATCGGCGGCAGCAAGGGCGTGGTCCCCGACTGGATCACCATCGACAACTCCTCCAAGTGGGCCGGCGAGGACCCGACCGGCTACGCCCGCCAGCTCCACCCCGCTGAGCAGTTCACCCTGGTGGGTGAGGCGGCCGGCATCGTCCTGATGCAGCGGGGGTGAACCGCCCTCCGGAGCCCGCCCGGAATACCTCCGGAATGCCTCCGGAATGCCTCCGGAAACGACGCCGGTCCGGAACCCGAAGGTCCCGGACCGGCATTCCCCCGAACGAACGTGAGCGGTTACTCGCTCGCGATCGCGTTCAGAACGTTCATCCGCCCTGCCCGGAAGGCCGGGACCAGTGCGGCGAACAGGCCCACGAAGGCCGAGGCGGCGAACACCCCGAGGATCGTCGGCCACGGGATCTCCAGCACCTTCAGGCCCTGGAGCGCCAGCAGCTGCTGTGCGCCGATCCCCCAGCCCATGCCCAGCCCGAGGCCGAGCAGGGCGCCGAAGAGGGCGATGACCACCGACTCCAGGCGGATCATGCGGCGCAGCTGGCGGCGGGAGAGGCCGATGGCGCGCATCAGGCCGATCTCGCGGGTCCGCTCGACCACCGACAGGGCCAGGGTGTTCACGACGCCCAGGACCGCGACGATGATCGCGAGACCGAGGAGCCCGTAGACCATGTTCAGCAGCTGGCCGACCTGGTCCTTGAGGGCCTGCTTGTAGTCGGTCTGGTTGCGCACCTTGTACTGCGGGTACTCGGCCATCGCCGTCTTGACCGACTGGTACGCGGTGGCGTCCGACTGCCCGTCCTGCGCGCTGGCCAGCAGCATGAAGGGGAGCGGCAGTTTGTCGGCCGGGACGTTCGCCCGGGCCGCCTCGGTGCTGATGTACTTCATGCCCTTGTCGAGGTTGCCCTCGTCGCTGGTGATCGCGGCGACCTTCAGCTTGACCGTGTTGCCGCCGGTGAAGGCGACCGTCAGCTCGTCGCCGAGCTTGACGCCGTGCTGGGTGGCGTAGTCGGAACCGACCGACATCGCGTTCGCCGCGTACGCCGCCGCGTGCTCGCCGGCGACCATCTTGCGCCGGATGTCCTTGGCGTACGTCGGGTCGGTGGCGCCGAGCCCGTCCTCCACGGTGGTGCCGTCGGGGGCGGTGACCTTGGCCGCCACCTCGCGGTAGGCGGTGACGTGGTCGAGTCCCTTGGTGGCGCGCAGGGCCTGCTCGGCCTGCGGCAGCACGGGCTGACCCGTCTCGGAGTTGACGATGTAGTCCGCGCCGACCGACTTGTCGAGCTCCTCGGTCGCGGAGGCCACCATCGAGGAGCCGACCACCGACAGGCAGGCGACCAGCGCGAGGCCGATCATCAGCGCGGCGGCGGTGGCACCGGTGCGGCGCGGGTTGCGCAGCGCGTTGCGCTCGGCGAGCCGGCCCACGGACCCGAAGGGCCGCAGCACGACGCCGGAGAGCACCCGGACCACGCCCGCGGCGAGCAGCGGGCCGATCACGATGAAGCCGATGAGGGTGAAGACGACGCCCAGGCCCAGCCAGAGCGAGCCGGGGCCGGCCTTCTCGGCGGCCGTGGCGAGGTAGAGCCCGGCGCCGCCGATGCCGGTGAGGACCAGGCCGAGGACGGCGCGGACGACGCCGGCCTTCTTGTCGCCCGGGGTGCCGGACTCGCGCAGCGCGGCCATCGGGGAGACCTTGCCGGCCCGGCGGGCCGGGACGAAGGCGGAGATGACGGTCACGATGACGCCGAGGACGATGCCGATGACCGGGGTGGTCCAGGCGATCGTCAGGTCGTCGGTGGACAGGTGCATGCCCATGGAGCCCATGAGCTTCATCAGGCCGATCGCCAGGCCCACGCCGGCACCGACACCCAGGACCGAGCCGACGATCCCGAGGAGGAAGGCCTCCAGGACCACGGACTTCAGGACCTGCCCGCTGTCCGCGCCGATGGCGCGCATCAGGCCGATCTCGCGGGTGCGCTGGGCGACCAGCATCGAGAAGGTGTTGAAGATCAGGAAGATGCCGACGAGGAAGGCGATCCCGGCGAAGCCGAGCATCACGTACTTCATGACGTCGAGGAAGGAGCCGACGTCCTTGCGGTTGGCGTCCGCCGCTTCCTTGGCGGTCTGCAGCTTGTACGTGTCCGCGCCGACGGCCGTGGCGATGTTCTGCTTGAGCTGCTCGTCGCCGACCCCGTCCTTGGCGGTGACGTTGACGTGCGTGAAGGAACCGGGGGAGCCGAGCAGCGCCTGCTGCGAGGTGGCGGTGTCGAAGTAGACGATCGCCGCACCCGGGTTGGTCACGGTGAAGGTGGCGATACCGCTGATCCTGGCGCGGATGTCGCCGGTGATGGCGATGGTGCGCAGTTCGTCACCGAGCTTCAGGTGGTGCTTCTCGGCGGTGTCGGCGTCGACCATCACCTCGGTCGGACCGCGCGGTGCGTTGCCCGAGGTGATCTTCATGGACTTGAGCTCGTTGTCGCTCCAGTTGCCCGCGATGGTCGGGGCGCCGGTGGTCGAGCCCATGTTCTCGTTCTTGGAGTTGACCACCGTGACGGACATCGACACGACGCCGCCCTCGGCGCTCTTGACGCCCTCGGCCTTGCGGACCTGCTCGACGGCCGCGCCGGACAGGATCTCGGGGCGGCCGCGCTCGGGGGTCTCCTCCCCCGCCGCGGCCTCCTTCGGGCTGACGGTCACGTCGGAGCTGGTGACGGCGAACAGCTTGTCGAAGGTGGTGTTCATGGTGTCGGTGAACACCAGGGTGCCACAGACGAAGGCGACGGAGAGCAGGACGGCGACGGCGGAGAGCGCCATCCGCCCCTTGTGGGCGACGAAGTTGCGCCGCGAGGTCTTCAGGACGGTGCTCATGAGGTCCGCCCGCGCGCGTCGAAGTCCTTCATGCGGTCCAGGACCTGGTCGGCGGTGGGTCCGTACATCTCGTCGACGATCCGGCCGTCGGCGAGGAAGATGACGCGGTCCGCGTAGGAGGCGGCCACCGGGTCGTGCGTGACCATGACAATCGTCTGGCCGAGCTCGTCCACCGAGCGGCGCAGGAAGCCGAGGACCTCGGCGCCCGCCCTGGAGTCCAGGTTTCCGGTCGGCTCGTCGCCGAAGATGATCTGCGGGCGGGCGGCGAGGGCGCGGGCGACCGCCACGCGCTGCTGCTGGCCGCCGGACAGCTCGGTCGGGCGGTGCTTGAGGCGGCCGGCGAGACCCACCGTCTCCACGACCCGGTTCAGCCACTCCGCGTCGGGCTTGCGGCCCGCGATGTCCATGGGGAGCGTGATGTTCTCCAGGGCGTTGAGCGTGGGCAGCAGGTTGAAGGCCTGGAAGATGAAGCCGATCCGGTCGCGGCGCAGTTGCGTGAGCTTCTTGTCCTTCAGCCCGGTGATCTCGGTGTCGTCCAGGTGGATCTGGCCGCTGGTCACCGTGTCGAGACCGGCGAGGCAGTGCATCAGCGTGGACTTGCCGGAGCCGGAGGGGCCCATGATCGCGGTGAACTGGCCGCTCATGATGTCGACGTCCACGTCGTCGAGGGCGACGAC
Organism: Streptomyces avidinii; assembly: GCF_014650695.1. Lineage (GTDB taxonomy): Bacteria > Actinomycetota > Actinomycetes > Streptomycetales > Streptomycetaceae > Streptomyces > Streptomyces avidinii. Next base: position 89,457 of record NZ_BMVL01000008.1, read on the forward strand.
ACGCGTCTCCCCGGAGCCGTAGGCCTTGACGACCTTGCGTGCCCGGGCCGCGACGGCTGCATGCCCTCCAGTACCCCCGTGCCTGGTTTCGGTCATAGCCGTTGTCACGGTCTTTCTCCTTCTTCGAATGCGTGCGTCCGTTGTGTGCGCGTCGCCGACATGAGTCTCCGCCGGACGGGGTCACGGCGCGCTGGTGCCCATCGCCGTATCCGCCCGGGGGTTAACCCCACCCCCCGGCCCTGCTGCGTAGGTTCCAGTTAAGGAGACATCGGGCCACCCCACCTCCTCCGACGGGAGGAACGGCCCCTGGCCCGTAGTGCGGAGGGACCCCTAGGGGATCTGCACCCTTCGGCGTACCCGACCCTGGGGGATACCGCCCGGCACCGGGCGGTGAGATGGTGTTCCCCGCAGTTACGTGCAGGGGGAAGGAATCTCGGTGGCAGCGGCGGAGAGCACGGGCGCGAGTCCGGACGGCACACCCGCGGGGCATCCGGACCACACGTCCGGGGCGGGGGTTTCGGCCAAGGACGGGACCGCCGGCGCACCCCCGAGGAAGCCCGCCGCGCGCCCTGCGGCCCCGGTCGTCGCCTCGCTGATGCTCGGCATGGCCCTCGTCGCCCTCGACAGCACCATCGTCGCCACCGCCGTCCCGCAGATCGTGGGAGACCTCGGCGGATTCTCCGTCTTCTCCTGGCTCTTCTCCGGCTACCTGCTCGCGGTGACCGTCACCCTGCCCGTCTACGGCAAGCTCTCCGACACCTTCGGCCGCAAGCCCGTCCTGCTTTTCGGCATCGGCCTCTTCCTCGTCGGCTCGCTGCTGTGCGCGTCCGCCTGGAACATGGCCGCCCTCATCGCCTTCCGCCTCGTCCAGGGCCTGGGCGGCGGCGCCCTCCAGGGCACGATCCAGACCCTGGCCGCCGACCTGTACCCGCTGGCCGAACGGCCGCGGATCCAGGCCCGGATGTCCAGCGTCTGGGCCACCTCGGCCGTGGCCGGACCGGCGCTCGGCGGGCTGCTCGCCTCGTACGCGCACTGGCGCTGGATCTTCCTGATCAACCTGCCGCTGGCCGGCCTCGCCCTGTGGATGATCTCCCGTCACCTGAAGGAGCCGGTACGGTCGCCCGCGCGCCGGGGGCCCGTCGACTGGGCGGGGGCGCTGGGCGTCTTCGCCTGCGGCGGACTGCTGCTCTTCGCGCTCGTCCAGGGCGGGGTCGCCTGGCCCTGGCTGTCGGCGCCCTCGCTGGGCCTGCTGTGCGCGAGCGCGGTGCTGGCCGCCGTCGTGGTCCGGGTGGAACGCCGGGCCGAGGAACCGATTCTTCCAGGCTGGGTGTGGCGCCGGCGCACCATCGCCGCCGTCAACCTCGCCCTGGGGGCGCTCGGCCTGCTGATGGTGGCGCCCATGGTGTTCATGCCGACCTACGCGCAGTCCGTACTGGGCCTCGGCCCCGTCGGCGCCGGCCTGGTCATGTCGGTGATGACCCTGAGCTGGCCCGTCTCCGCCGCCTGCAGCCAGCACGTCTACCGGCGCATCGGCTTCCGGAACACCGCGGCCGTCGGGATCGGCCTGGCCGCGCTGATCCTCTACTCCTTCACCCTGCTCCCCTACCCCGCCCGGCCCTGGCAGCCCGCGCTGATCATGCTGCTGCTCGGCGGCGCCCTCGGTCTCTTCCAGCTCCCACTGATCGTCGGGGTCCAGTCCACCGTGGGCTGGGCCGAGCGCGGGACCACCACGGCCTCGGTGCTGTTCTGCCGGCAGGTCGGCCAGAGCGTGGGCGCCGCCCTGCTCGCCGCCGTCGCCAACGCCACCATCGCCGCCCGCCTCGCACAGGCGCCCGTACCCGGCCTCCCGGAGCACCTGGACGACGTGGCCGAGGCGCTGGAACGGCCCGAACTGCTCCCCGGAGCCGCCGCCGACTACCTGCGCGAGGCCGTGGCCCTCGCCGTGGAGCACATCTTCCTCGGCGCGACGGCGGCCGCCGTCGCCGCGCTCCTGGTCCTGTTGCTGGTGGCCCCGCGCCGGTTCCCCGTCCTGCCCGACCCGGGCCAGGAGTAGCGGGAGCGGGCGGCGCACGGAGGGTCGGCTTGTCATGGCTGGGCCAATCAGTGACCCTCGTGGCAGGACCGTTTCCGGGGGGATCACGCCATGGCATCCGCACTCTGCGCACTCGCATTACTGGCCGCACTGGCCGGCCCGCTCTGCCTGCGGCTCCGCCGCCGCCCGGGCTTCGTCACCGGCCGCGACGGGCGCCTGTCCACCTCGACGGCACTCGCCCTCGCCTGGACGGTGATCCTGCTCTGGCTGCTGCTGGCGATCCTCGGCTACGGGCTCACCGCGGGCGGCGGGGTCGCGTACTTCCGGGGCGCCGACGGCCCGCTGTCCACCCTGACCACGGTGTACCTGCCGCTGCTCGGCGGCCCGTACGTGGCCCTGATCGCGGCGAAGGCCGTCGTCGGCCTGCGCGTGGAGCACGGCACCCTGGCCAAGCCGGCCGCCAGGCCGACCGACTCCGGCCGCCGGCCCCTGCGGGAGCTGATCGCGAACGACAGCGGGCGCACCGACCTGGTGGACCTCCAGTACGTCGCGCTCAGCGCGGTCACCATTCTGTACGTGGTGCTGTTCTTCCTCGCGGACGTGGGCGGCGGACTCCCGCGCCTGCCCGCCGAGATATGGGCCCTGACGGGCGCCCCGGCGGGCGCGTACCTGGTCAACAAGCTTGCCGTGCGCGCGAATCCGGTGATCACGCACGTCTCGCTGGAGGACGGGCGGCTGACGGTCGAGGGCGGCGGCTTCGCCCCGGACCCGGCCGGCACCCCAACCCTCCTCACCGTCGACGACATCCCCCTCCCGGCAGGGACCGACCCCCTCAAGGGCGCCCTCACCGCCACCCTCGATCCCACGAGGACACCTCCGTTCACGGTGGTCGTCACGGCCCGGGGCCTGCGCAGCGACCCGTACCGATACGAGTCCCCGTCGAAGCCGGCCGTCCCGGCCCGGCACCCGGCGGGCTGACCTCCTCCTCAAACCGGGGTGTCGCCCTTGTGGCGGGCGTAGTACCGGGCCACCCGGGCGCGGTTGCCGCAGGCCGACGCCACGCACCAGCGGCGCCGGGGGTGCGCCGGCAGGAAGAGCAGGACGCAGTCGTGCGCCTCGCACGCGCGCACCTGCCCCACCCGCGGGTCCGTCAGGAGCTCCGCGGCCGCCTCGGCCAGCTCCGCCGCGAGCCGCCGGGCCGGCTCGGCGGTGCGGTACGCGGAGGCGACCGTCCCGGCCTCCTCGGTCCAGGCCAGCACCCGGTACGAGGGCGCCGCGGCCAGGGCCTCGTTCAGGACGCGCAGCGCTCCGGCAGGAGGCCCCTCCCCGCGCCGCGCCGCGTCGAGCGCCGGGCGCGCTGCCTCCCGTACGGCCTGCACGGCGGACACCTCGGCCGCGCCCACTGCCGCGACCGGGGTCAGCCGCCCCGCCTGCGCGGCCAGCCAGGCCGCGAGCCCGGCCGGGTCGGCGACGAGGTCGCCCGTGGCGGACTCGGTGTTGAGGAGGTCCAGCGCGAGGGGCTCACCGGTGAGCGGGAAGGTCACTGTCACCCGACTAATGCTACTCCAAGGTCTTGACCCATTAGTGATCACCGGCAAGACTAATGGAAACAAGGATACAGGAGGCATGTGATGACCACGGCTCGCCGCACCGTTCCCACCATCCGGCACCGCACCGTCGACGTGGACGGAGTCGCCGTCGCCTACCGCGAGAGCGGCCCCGCCGACGGACCCGTACTCCTGCTCCTGCACGGCTTCCCCACCGCCTCGCACCAGTTCGCCCGCCTGATGGACGCGCTCGGCGACACCCCGTACCGCCTGATCGCCCCCGACTACCCCGGCTTCGGCCGCACCGAGACCCCGGCCGGGTTCACGTACAGCTTCGACCGGCTCGCCGACGTGGTGGAGGGCTTCACCGACGCCCTCGGACTCGACCGCTTCGCCCTGTACGTCTTCGACTTCGGCGCCCCGGTCGGGCTGCGGCTCGCCACCCGCCGCCCGGAACGGGTCACCGGCCTGATCGTCCAGAACGGCAACGCCTACGAGGAGGGCCTCTCGGACGCGGCCCGCGAGTTCGCCGGCCTCCGGCGCGAGGTCCCCGGCAACGAGGAGCGCGTCCGCGGCCTCTTCACCCTGGAGGGCACCCGTTTCCAGTACGGGACCGGGGTCGCCGAACCCGACCTCCTCTCCCCCGACAGCTGGACCCTCGACGTGCACCACCTCGGCCTGCCGGGCCGCGCGGACGCCCAGGCCGACCTGGCCTTCGACTACGCCTCGAACTTCGCCCACTACCCCGTCTGGCAGGGGTGGCTGCGCTCCGCCCGGATCCCGGTGCTGGTCGTGTGGGGAGCGGGCGACCCCTTCTTCACCCCGGCGGGAGCGAAGGCCTACCTCCGCGACGCCCCGGACGCCGAGGTCCACATCTTCGAGGGCGCGGGCCACTTCGCCCTGGAATCCCACCTGCCGCAGATCGCCCCGCTGATCGAGGACTTCCTCAACCGTGTCGCGGAGAACCGGTGACCTCCCGGCACTCCCCACCGTCCGGTCGGGGACCGGGCGTACGGAACACGAACGGAAGAGTCACCTTCACGTACTGAGTCCGTAACGGTCCGTCAGAAGCGACTCGTCGCCGCTCCCGCCGGGGAATGAACCGAGCGATCGCCCAGTCCACGCGCACACGGGGGCCACCTTGCACACCAGTTGGAGAACCTACGCACTCGGAGCCGCGGCCCTCGCCGCGCTCCTCTCGTCCACGGCCTGCAAACCGGGCATCGCGGACACCAAGAACCCCGCCCCCTCCGTCACCTCGGCCCGACCGAGCACCGCGGGCACGAACAGCCCCACCGAGGGCTCGACCACGGGCCCGACGACGGGCACGGCCACGGGCACGGTGGCGTGCAACGACAACGACCTCAGCATCACCACATCGGTCTGGCGTCAGGACTCGGGCCAGCACCTGCTCATCACGGCCACCAACTTCACCGACAAGACCTGCACCCTCTACCACTACCCGTACATCGGCTTCGGCGCCGTCATCGACGGCCCGATCGATGCGATGGGGCCCGCACCTCAGGCGGTCGCCACGATCGGGCCGAAGGAGAAGGCGTACGCGGGCCTGTTCCTCTTCCGGGGGAGCGAGCCGACGGTCTCCATCGACGCGGTGTCCATCGGCTATCAGGACCGCGCCCTGAACAGCAACAGGGAGTCCTCGATGCTCGACGTCGCCCTGTCCAAGGAGATCGGCTCCCTCAACGTCGGAACCAACGCCCGGGTCACCTACTGGAACCGCGACGTCCGCGCGATCGAGGACTTCCTCTTCAGGTCCGGCACCCGCTAGGACGGGGACGGGTGGGGTGTCGGCCGGGACGTGGAAAGTGAAGTGTTGGCGCGGCACGAGCCCGTACGGACCACTCCGCCCAGGGCGCCATACATCGTGCAGTCCCGGACGACACCCCGCCCCGGCACCGGCCCCGGCAGAACCCCTGCCGCGCCACGGCAGCAGCGGACCCGCACAGCACCGGCCCCGCACTCGCACCCGCCCTAGCCCTCCGCAGGCGCCCGCCCCGTCAAGGCCGCCAGGCTGGACCGGACATGGTTCATGTGCGCCCGCATCTCCTCCGCCGCCTCCCCGTGCTCCCGCAGGATCCTCCGCGTCTCGCGCCCGATCCGCTCCTCCGCCACCCGCGCCCCCGCGACCAGCTCCGCGGCCCGCGCCTCCGCGTCCTCCTGCCCGTGCCGCGCCGACTCCTCGGCCTCCGCGAAGCCCCGCCGCGCCTCCGCCGACCGCGCCTCGGCGTACCGCTCCAGCTCCGCATGGCGCGCGTCCAGTTCGGCCTCGCGCGCCACCAGCTCCCGCTCCGCCGCCTCCCAGCGCTCCGCCTGCTCCTGCTCGCGCTCCGCCAGCTCCGCTTCCGCCCGCCGCCGCGTCTCCGCCAGCGCGGCCACCGCCTGCGCCCGCCACTGCTCCGCGTCCTCCCGCGCCGACGCCCGCGCGTCGTCCGCCTCGCGCTGCGCCCGCAGCAGCCCCTGCCGGGCCCGGACCTCCGTCTGCTCGCGCACCGCCTCCGCGTCGCCCCGGGCGAGCTCCGCCACCCGGTCGGCACGCGCCTCTGCCGCGCCGAGCGTCGCCGAGGCGTCCACCCGCGCGTCCGTCCGTACGGCGTCCGCCTCTTCCTCCGCGAGCAGCAGGATCCGGCGGGCCCGCTCGCTCAGTTCGTCGTACGTCTGCGGAGCAAGCGCGGAGACCGCCTCCCGCAGCCGCGCCGCCTCCGCCTCCATCTGCTTGGCCAGGACCGTGAGCCGTGCCACCCGCTCCCAGGCCTCGTCCCGGCTCCCGGAGAGCCGGGCGAGATACCGGTCGACCTCTTCCATGCGGTAGCCGCGACCGCGCACGGTCGCAATGGGTGCACTCATCCTGGATGCGCCTCTCTCGCGGGGATTCCCGTCAAGGATGCGTCATTTGCTCCCGGAAGCCCGAATGGCCGGGCCGAGACCCTGTTCGAAGGTCCCGACCCGGCCATCCAATCGATCATCCGATCAACCGATCAGAGCAATCCGTCCCACATCTGCTCCAGCAGCACCGACCACCAGCTCTCCGGCGAGGACAGCGCCGCGCTGTCGAGCCCCGCCAGATTTGCCTGGAAATCGACCGTCCAGCGGCCGGCCTGTTCCGGCGTCAGATGCTGGCGCAGCCGCCACATGTGACCCAGCATCGCGAGGGACCGTACGAACTGCGGCAGGCTCGAATTCACGAACTGCGGCGGCACCGGAGCGCCCCCGGGACCGCCCTCCACCGGCACCGCGACGATGTGCGCGGTGCCGTACTGGACGCACAGCGCCTTGCCGAAGTCGCTGCCGATGACCAGGTACGAGCCCGCGTCCGAAGCCGGCTGCACCTGCCGCTGCTGAGCCAGCTCGGCCAGCGTCGGCACCGGCTGGCCCGGCACGGCCTGCGCCCAGAAGAACGGCCCGAAATCGACGGGCAGACCCGACCACATCAGCGTCTGCGCCACGATCTCCGGCACACCCTGACGGGACACGGCCCGCTGGTCGAAGCGGAACACGCCCTGCGGTCCGAAGGCGGCCGTCAGCTCCTGTCCGATCGCCTCCAGCGGGATCGCCGGCTGGAGCGGAACCTGCGGCAGCGGCGCCCGTACCGGCGCGGGGCGCGCCGGGCCGTCCGCCACCTGGTGCAGCTCGCCCTGGTGGGTGAGCAGGTGCCGCATGCCCTGCTGACGGCCCGCGTGGTCCTTGCCGTACGGGGCCACGCTCGTGATCCGCACCTGCGGCCAGGTCTCCCGGATCATCCGGGCGCAGTAACCGCCGGGCAGTTCACAGGACTCCAGCTCGGTGTGCAGCTCCAGCACCTGCTGCGGCGGCACGTTCATGGCGCGCAGCTCGTAGAGGATCTGCCACTCCGGGTGCGGGGTGCCGGGCGCCGAGCGGCGGATGAGCTGCTGCTCGGAGCCGTCGGGCGCGCGGTAGCGCAGCACGGCCTGGTAGCCGGGGCCGACGGTGGGCGCCCCGGTCGGGGCCGGGGGCTGCGCGCCGGGTCCGGCGGGCGCACCCGGCGGCGGACCGGGCGGGCCGGGCGGCTGGGGAACACCGGGGCCGGCCAGCATCGTCGCGGCATGGTCGAGCCCGCCACCGGGCGCACCCGGCGCACCGGGAGCCGCGGGCGCACCGGGCGGACCCGGCGGCTGCGGTACGCCGGGACCCGCGAGCATGGTGGCGGCGTGGTGGGCCCCACCCCCGGGAGCGCCGGGAGCGCCAGGAGCACCGGGAGCACCCGGGGCGCCGGGAGCCCCGGGCGGGCCGGGCGGCGCGGGCGGCCGGCCAGTGACGGCCGGACCGGCGAGCATCGTCGCGGCGTGGTCGATCCCCCGGCCCTGCGACCCGGGAGCCCCCGGCGGACCGGGCGGCGCCGGCGGCTGACCCGCACCCGGAGCACCCGGAGCACCCGGAGCACCCGGAGCACCCGGAGCCCCGGGCGGGCCGGGCGGCGCGGGCGGCCGGCCGGTGACGGCCGGACCGGCGAGCATCGTCGCGGCGTGGTCGATCCCCCGGCCCTGCGACCCGGGAGCCCCCGGCGGACCGGGCGGCTGGGGAACACCGGGGCCGGCCAGCATCGTCGCGGCATGATCGAGCCCGCCACCCGGAGCACCCGGCGCACCGGGAGCCGCGGGCGGACCCGGCGGCGTCGACGGCCGGGAGACCTGGGCCTTGCTGGTCGGCGCGTCCGCGATGTCACTCGCCGCGGAACGGTTCGCCGAACCGCCCGCCGAACCGCCCGCGGAAGCGCCGTCCGGCGCCTCCAGTGCGGGCACGATCGCGGTCCTCGGCAGCTGGCTGCCGCCCGCCATCAGCGTGGTCTTCGCCTCCGGGGCCACCCCGGACGACGGCGCGTCCTCCAGGTCCGACCCGGACAGCGGCGGCGCGAACACGGTCGCGGGCAGCGGCACGGACGCGTCCTCCGCACCGGAGTTCACATCGGTGCCCGCCCAGGGCGTGGCACCGGTCGGCACGGCGGCCGGCACCCCGTCGTTGGCCGTGGGCTCGTACGGGATCTCGCCCCCGCGCCGCAGCGGCACGGCCTCGACGGGCGCGGCGGGGGCCGCGGCGTCGGCGGGCGCCGCCGGACCGGGACCCGCGGCGGCCGGAGCCGCAACCGCCGGATCGGGAGCCGGCGTCGGCGCGGACCTCGGGGCGATCCCGGCCCGGTCCGCGGCCTCCTGCAGCCACTCGGGCGGGCTGAGCATGAACGACGTCTGCTCGGAATCGATCCGCGGTGGCGGGACCGAAGCCTCCGCAGCCGCCGGCACGGCCCCGTACTCCTCCTCGTACCGGCGGATCACTTCACCCACCGGCAGTCCCGGCCACAGCGTCACCTCCCCGCTGTCCCGCGCGATGACCAGCCGCTGCCGCCCACCACCGGACACGGGACCGGCCGCGCGGTCCTCCGCCCACACCACGAATCCGAGCCCGAACTCCCGTACGCGCACCTCTCGGTGCTGGTACGCGGGCACGTCGCCGTTGATCCACTCCTCGGCGCGCTCCTGCGCCTGCGCAAACGTCACCATCGCGCGCTCACCCCTCCACCGGTGCCGAACCCGACACCGGAACCGAACGTGCGAATCCGCCGTCCACCATCAGACCGGCCACCGTCTCCAGCTCCGGCGGGTTACCCGCCAGCCGCTCCAGAAAGGCGTCGAAATCAGCTCCGCACGGCAGCAGCAACCGCTCCACGCGCTCCTGGACCGACCAGCCGTCCCGGTCGCGGGCATCGTCGTACGGGGAGAACCACACCGAGCCGATGCCCTCGCCCTTGACCTTCAGCGCGATCAGCCCGCCCTGGGCGAAGGCCACGCACAGGTAGTCCTTCGTGAGGTGGTCGCGCAGACACTTGTTGACGTACACGAGGTCGTTGATCGCCGCCTCCTCGCGCACCGTGAAGAACGGCTGGTCCACCAGCACACCGAGGTCCACGTCCAGGCCCGCACCGACCGGTGCGCAGCCGCCCGCGGCCTTCAGGAACGAGCGGTACGCCTCCGGCAGCCGGTAGCCGAGGTCCTCCTCGACGCCCTGGACCTGCTCCTCGGCGACCGACACCACGGACTTCGGCAGTCCCAGGTGCGCCGGGCGCACCTCCTGCAACGGCCGCGTACCGCGCTTGTCGTGGTCCACCGGAGCCGTCGTCAGGCCCGCGTGATGCCGCAGCAGGGCCTTCACCTCGACGGGGACCAGTTCCATGCGCCGCGAACCGGTCACGTGGTGCCAGGTCCAGCCGTGCGGGGTCGCCACCGGCCCGACCGTGTCCCACAGCTCGTGCCCGGCGGCCTTCATCGCCGCGTTCGCGGACACGTAGTCCGTCAACCGGAGCTCGTCCACGCCGAAGCCCTCCGGCGGTTCGGCGATCTCCACGGCCGCGCGCGCGTAGGCGGAGAAGTCCGGATGCCCGTTGCCGTCCATCCGCACCCCGTGGGGATGCCGAGCTGCCCGGACCGGGTCCGGGAAATGCACGACCTGCCCCGAGTAAGCGGCGTTGGGTGGCGCGGCCTGCTGCCCGAGCCGACCTGTCGTCATGGCGGTAGCCCCCTGCTGGATCTGGCTGGTTCACCACAGCCTATGCGCTGGTGCAAGAGCCTCACCCTCGCCCGACCGGCGCACCCGCCCGAGGGCCAGGAACATCCGAATTGATACGAATATTCGACCCCACTTCCGCATGACAGGTGACGTTTGACAGGCTGTCCCCGCAGCACGGGGGCGTGCGCGACAGCGGTCACCACCGCCGCCACGGGAGGGAAAAGCGCGACCATGCACAACACGGCAACACGCACAGATTCCGGCGACACCGCGCCGGATGCACCCGGCGCACCCGGCGCGCCCGCCCCGGCCGGCGAAGCCGCCGGTCCCGCCGGCGACCCCCGCCTGCGCTGGAGCAGCACGGACGGCCGCCCCGCCGTGCCCGTCCTGCGGTTCCGCCGGGACGGCATCCTCCCCACCGTCGCCGCCGCCCTCTCCGTACGCGGCGAGACCCTCACCGGCACCGCCGGCAAGGCCGATCAGCCACCGGTGCTCCACCCGCTCGTCCAGGACTTCCTGGACACCCTCACCAGCGGCCAGCGCGAACGATTCACCGGCCGGTGTCCGGAGGCGATCCTGCTCTCCCGCCACCTCACGGCCGTCGAGGGAGCCCGCTCCCGGCGCGCCTCCCGCAAGCCCCTCTCCCCGAGCGAGGCCCGCCGCTCCCTCAAGCACGCGAAGATCACCGCACGCCGCATCCGCGAGGACGGCGATCCCCTCCACGGCAGCTACGCCCCTCCCTGCCGCTCCTGCGACGCCCTCCTCGCCCACTTCGGCGTACGCTCCGTCGACCTCACCCCAGCCGAGTAGCCATGACCACCGCATCCGCCTCCTACGACCGCTCCTCGGCCACCCGGTTCCCGGCCGCCGTGGACTCCGCCCTGCGCACCGCCGGCTGGGAGCCGGGCCGCTGGGACATCAAGCAGGCCGAGTACTGGGCCGACGCCCTCCGGGACCACACCACGCCCGCCGGACACCGGCACACCGTCTTCCCCGCCGCCGTCGAGGCGTGGGCCGAATTCGGCGGCCTGACGGTCACCGCGCACGGCGCGGGCCGCCAGATCTCCCCGACGCCGGTCCGGATCGACCCGCTCACCGGACTCCACCTCGCGCGCACCTTCGCCGACCTCGGCCGGGCCCTCTCGACCCAGCTCTGCCCCCTGGGCGTCGAGGCCGACGGCGGCTCCCACCTCGCACTCGACCGCGAGGGCCGCGTCTACGGCATCGACCACACCGGCGACTGGTTCCTCGGCCCCACCGTGGACGAGGCCCTCACCCTGCTCCTGACGGGCCTCCAGCCCACCCGCCTGACCACCTAGCTCCCGCCGGCGTTGCCGACCCCGACCAACGTTCCGCGGTCCGGCTCCCGCCGGTCGGTGCTACTGCGGCTCTGCGGGGTCCGGCTCCCGCCGGTCGGTGGTACTGGGGCTCTGCGGGGTCCAGCTCCCGCCGGTCGGTGGTACTGGGGCTCTGCGGGGTCCAGCTCCCGCCGGTCGGTGCTACTGCGGCTCTCCCCGGACCCCGCGCCTCAATCGCCGGCGGGGCCGGGTGGTGCGGGGCGCTGCCCCACGCGTGGGGAGCGGGGACGGGGAGGGGTGTCCCCGCAGGACGAGCGCGCGACCGCCGGGGACAGCCGAGACATGCCCGCGCGCGCCGAGCCGAGGAGACACCCCTCCCCGGCCCCGCGGACCGACCCGCACCGCCCCCGGACCCCGGACCCCGGACCCCGGTCCGCACCGCCCCCGGACCCCGGACCCCGGTCCGCAGGACGACGCAGACCCGCCCGCCCCGCCGAGGGAACGCCGGCGGCCCGGCTAGGCCGTCGGGAGGACCGCCGAGACGCGAAAGCCCCCCGCGTCCGTCGGCCCGGACACGAACACCCCGCCCAGCCCCAGCACCCGCTCCCGCATCCCGACCAGCCCGTTCCCCCCGCTGGGGAGCCCCGGCTCGGTGGCCTTGCCGTCGCACGGGCCGTTCTCCACCTGCATGGCCACCTCACCCGACCGGTGCGCGAGCCGCACCACGACCCGCGCGCCCGGAGCGTGCTTGTGGCAGTTGGTGAGCGCCTCCTGCACCACGCGGTACGCGGTCTGCTCGACCTCCGCCGCGTACGCCGCCCCCTGGCCGTGCACCAGCATCTCCACGGTCATCCCGGCCGCCCGCGACTGCCCGACCAGCACCTCCAGCGCGTCGAGCGAGGGCCCGTCCTCCGCGCCCCCCGCGAACGCCACCGCCGCGACGGCCACGGCCACGGCCGGCACGGGGTCCACCACGGCCGGCTTGGGCGCCGCCCGGAGCACGCCGAGCATCTCCCGCAGCTCCGTCAGCGCCTGCCGGCCCATGTCCCCCACCAGCGCCGCGTTCTTCGCGGCCCGCGCCGGGTCCTTGACCGCGACCGCCTCCAGCGCGGCCGCGTGCACCACCATCAGCGACACCCGGTGGGCCACCACGTCGTGCATCTCCCGCGCGATCCGGGTCCGCTCCTCCGTCCGGGCCCACTCGGCCCGTTCCTCGGCCCGGTCCGCCAGCAGCGACAGCTCCCGCTCCAGCGAGTCCGCCCGCTCCTGCAGGCTCTCCATCAGCCGGCGCCGGGCCCCGATGTAGAGCCCGAACAGCACCGGCGGCACGGTCAGCGCCACCGCGACGAACCCGGACAGCACGACCACGAGCGTCGTGTCGGCCTCCACGTCCCCGCGGGTGCGCAGGTACATCACGACGAAGGTCGCGGCCAGCGACATCGAGGCCAGCGTGGCCGTGATCCGCCGGGGCACCTCGGAGGAGGCCAGCGTGTACATCCCGACCACCGCGAGCAGGAACCCCATCGCGGCCGGCGACACGGCGATCCCCACGAGCACCACGGCGATCGGCCACCGCCGGCGCAGGACGAGCGTGGCCCCCACCACGAATCCGAACAGCACCCCGACCGCGGTCGGCAGCCCCGCCTCTCCGGCGAAGGCCACGCCCTCCCACGCACACTCCACGGCGGACACGCCGCCGAGCGCCACGTCCCCCACGGCATCCCGCCGCCGCGCCCACCACAAAGGCGGCCCAGCGCGGCCTTCCACTTCCCCCGTACTGGTCATGCCGTCCAGCGTACGCAGCACCCTCCGCACACGGTCGAACGGAATTCCCGGAAACCCGGGGTAATCGCACCTACGACTGAATCGTCCGCCGATCGAGACCTGAATCCCGCATTCCGACCACATTGACGCCATGACAGAAACCCGACGTCGCCCCGGCGACGGAACCGGCGGCCTACGCACGGGCGCCACGACCTTCGAGGCCCTCCGCGAGCAAGCCGTGACCCTCCGCCGGGAAGGCCTCAGCCGCCGGAACATCCGCGACCGCCTGGCCGTCCACAACAACGACATCCTCAACCGCCTCTTGGAGGGCGAGCCGCCACCCGAGTGGACGAAACGCCCGAACGCAAGGGACGACCTCCGCGCCCGCGCCCGCGAACTCCGCCTCCAGGGCATGACGTACGACCGGATCCAGCTCGAACTCGGCTGCTCGAAGAGCTCGATCTCCCTCTGGGTCAGAGACCTCCCGAAGCCGGATCGCAAGCGCACCAAGGAGCAGTCGTCCGCCATCGCCCGTCGGGGATGGGACCGAACCCTTCAGGTGCGCGAAGCGGAAAGGCGGGAAACGAAAGAGGCCGCGAGCCGCGACGTCGGCCGCCTGTCGGAAAGAGAGCTATTCCTCGTCGGGGTCGGCCTCTACTGGGCCGAGGGCAGCAAGGACAAGGCGTACGCCCGGCGCGAGCGCGTGATCTTCGTCAACAGCGATCCGGACATGATCCGCCTCTACCTCGCATGGCTGCGCCTGCTGGGCATCAAAGGAGAGCGCCTTCGCTACAGCGTGATGATCCACGAGACGGCCGATATCGCAGGTGCGGAGAGGTTCTGGGCAGACCTCGTCGGCGCGGACCCGTCGCAATTCCTCAAGAGGACCGTCAAACGACACGACCCCCGGACGACGCGGATGAACGTCGGCGAGAGCTACTACGGCTGCCTCGCCGTTCGCGTTCCGCAAGGCGCCGATCTGTACCGTCGCGTCGAGGGCTGGTGGTACGGCATAGTAGGGGCTGCGTCCCATCTCGATCAACGAAATCGGACATAACGGGCAAGCCATCCCGGATCGTCTAAGGGCAGGACAAATGGTTTTGGTCCATTGAATGAGGGTTCGAATCCTTCTCCGGGAGCCCAAGGCAAGCTGCTCAATCCGGGCCCCGACCTCTCGGTCGGGGCCCGGCCTCATTCCGGCGGACCGGCACCCCGGTATCCTTCACGGGTCCACCCCCGAAGCCGAAGGGCACACCCGTGAGCGCCAACCGCCCGGCAGCCGTCGTCGTACTCGCAGCGGGTGAAGGCACCCGCATGAAGTCGGCGACTCCCAAGGTTCTGCACGAGATCTGCGGGCGCTCGCTCGTCGGTCACGTCGTCGCCGCCTCCCGCGAGCTGGACCCCGAGCACCTCGTCGTGGTCGTCGGGCACGCCCGGGAGCAGGTCACCGCGCACCTGGCCGGCATCGACGCCGACGTCCGCACCGCCGTCCAGTACGAACAGAACGGCACCGGGCACGCCGTCCGCATGGCCCTCGAAGAGCTCGGCGGCGGTCCGACCGGCACCGTGATCGTCGTCTGCGGCGACACCCCGCTGCTGACCGGGGAGACCCTGGCCCGCCTCGCGCAGACGCACGACGCCGACGGCAACGCCGTCACCGTGCTGACCGCCGAGGTTCCCGACTCCACCGGCTACGGGCGGATCGTCCGGGACGCCGGCGGCGCCGTGACGGCCATCGTCGAGCACAAGGACGCCTCCGACGCCCAGCGCGCGATCCGTGAGATCAACTCGGGCGTCTTCGCCTTCGACGGCGCCCTGCTCGCCGACGCGCTCGGCAAGGTCCGCACCGACAACAGCCAGGGCGAGGAGTACCTCACCGACGTCCTCGGCATCCTGCGCGAGGCCGGGCACCGCGTCGGCGCCGCCGTCGGCAGCGACCACCGGCAGATCCTCGGCATCAACAACCGCGTCCAGCTCGCCGAGGCCCGCGCCCTGCTGAACGCGCGCCTGCTGGAGCAGGCCATGCTCGCGGGCGTCACGGTCGTCGACCCCGCCGGCACGTTCGTCGACGTGACCGTCACCTTCGGGCAGGACGCGATCGTGCACCCCGGCACCCAGCTGCTGGGCACCACGCACATCGCCGAGGGCGCCGAGGTCGGCCCCAACACCCGGCTCAGGGACACCCATGTGGGCGCGGGCGCCCGGGTGGACAACACGGTCGCCGAGAGCGCGGTCGTGGGCCCGCAGGCGAGCGTGGGTCCCTTCGCCTACCTGCGCCCCGGCACGAACCTCGGTGCGAAGGCCAAGGCCGGTACCTACGTCGAGATGAAGAACGCGACGATCGGCGAGGGCACCAAGGTCCCCCACCTGTCGTACGTCGGCGACGCGACGATCGGCGAGTACACCAACATCGGCGCCGCGAGCGTCTTCGTGAACTACGACGGCGAGCACAAGCACCACACCACCGTCGGCTCACACTGCAAGACGGGCTCCGACAACATGTTTGTGGCTCCCGTCACCATCGGGGACGGCGCCTACACGGCCGCCGGCTCCGTGATCACCAAGGATGTGCCGCCCGGCGCCCTGGCCGTGGCCCGTGGCCAACAGCGGAATATCGAGGGCTGGGTGGCCCGCAAGCGTCCGGGCAGTGCCGCTGCCACGGCGGCGCAGTCGGCGGCCTCGGAGGACGCCGAGCGCCCCTGAGGTGAACTGACCGGAAACAGGTACGCCCGCAACGGCGTACCGTGATAGGTGCACGCAATTCGGCTGGCTCACCGTGTGCGGGACGGACGCACATGGGGGCGAGCAGCTTCAACACGTCTGAGGAGACTGTGCTGTGACCGGGATCAAGACGACCGGCGAGAAGAAGCTGATGCTCTTCTCCGGCCGCGCCCACCCCGAGCTGGCCGAGGAGGTTGCGCATCAGCTGGGCGTCGCCCTCGTGCCGACCAAGGCTTTCGACTTCGCGAACGGTGAGATCTACGTCCGCTTCCAGGAGTCGGCACGTGGCGCGGACTGCTTCCTGATCCAGAGCCACACGGCTCCGATCAATAAGTGGATCATGGAGCAGCTGATCATGATCGACGCGCTCAAGCGCGCGTCGGCACGCTCCATCACCGTGATCGTCCCGTCCTACGGGTACGCCCGCCAGGACAAGAAGCACAAGGGTCGCGAGCCGATCTCGGCCCGCCTGGTCGCCGATCTGCTGAAGACCGCGGGTGCCGACCGCATCCTCACGGTCGACCTGCACACGGACCAGATCCAGGGCTTCTTCGACGGCCCGGTGGACCACCTCTCGGCCCTGAACGTCCTCGCGGACTACGTCGGCGCCAAGGTGGACCGCACCAAGCTCACGATCGTGTCCCCGGACGCCGGCCGTGTGCGCGTGGCCGACCGCTGGTGCGACCGCCTGGACGCGCCGCTGGCGATCGTGCACAAGCGCCGCGACAAGGACGTCGCCAACCAGGTGACCGTCCACGAGGTCGTCGGTGAGGTCCGGGGCCGCGTCTGCGTCCTGGTCGACGACATGATCGACACCGGTGGCACCATCTGCGCCGCCGCCGACGCGCTGTTCGCGCACGGCGCGGAGGACGTCATCGTCACGGCCACGCACGGCATCCTGTCGGGCCCGGCTGCCGACCGCCTGAAGAACTCCAAGGTCAGCGAGTTCGTCTTCACGAACACCCTGCCGGACCCGTCCGACCTGGAGCTCGACAAGATCACGGTGCTGTCGATCGCCCCGATGATCGCGCGCGCGGTGCGCGAGGTCTTCGAGGACGGCTCCGTGACCAGCCTCTTCGAGGAGCAGCAGTAATCGGAGCGGTGACGGGAGCGGTCTCCGCTCCCCGGTAGATCCTTTTGGTGCGGCCTCTCCCGCCGGGTACACTCCATGAGTTGCTCGGCGAGGGAGGCCGTACCTGTTTTCGGTACGGATGCTCCGTTATCGACGCGCTCTTCGTAGCAGGCCGTTCCGGCCGGGTGACTGTCGTCCGCTTTCCGTCACCCCACGAGGAGTGAGCATGTCCGAGATCAAGCTTGCCGCCCAGACCCGCACCGACTTCGGCAAGGGCTCTGCCCGCCAGGCCCGTCGTGACGCCCTGACGCCCGCGGTCATCTACGGCCACGGCACCGACCCGAAGCACGTCAACGTCGACGCCCACGCCCTGCAGCTGGCGCTCCGCACCCCGAACGTCCTGATCTCCCTGGACATCAAGGACGGCGGCACCGAGCTGGTCATCCCGAAGGCCGTGCAGAAGCACCCGCTGAAGCGCTCGATCTCCCACGTGGACTTCCTGATCGTCAAGAAGGGCGAGAAGGTCACCGTCGACGTCGCGATCGTCACCGAGGGCGAGCTGGCCGCCGGCGGCAACCTGCTGGAGACCCTGCAGAACACCATCTCCGTCGAGGCCGAGGCCACCCACATCCCGACCGAGGTCACCGTCTCGATCCAGGGCCTCGAGGCCGGCGCCACCATCCACGCCAAGGACCTGGTCCTGCCGACCGGCACCACGCTGGCCGTCGACGGTGACATCGCCGTCCTGCAGGTCGTCGCCCCGCAGGCCGAGGAGCCGGCCGCCGAGGGCGCCGAGGGCGAAGAGGCCTGAGCCTCTCCCCACCCCCTCAGCAGTTGCTGACCGACCGCCGTCCGGCTCCACTGGAGCGGGACGGCGGTCGTCTTCGTAGAGGAACCGAGGAGCTTTTGATGTCGGACGACGCGGCGCCCTGGCTGATCGTGGGCCTGGGGAACCCGGGACCCGAGTACGCGGGCAACCGCCACAACATCGGGTTCATGGTGGCCGATCTACTGGCGGAGCGGATCGGCGGGAAGTTCAAGGCGCACAAGGCCCGGGCCCAGGTGGTCGAGGGCCGGATGGGTCCGCCGGGGCCGGCGAACCGCCGGGTGGTGCTGGCCAAGCCCATGACGTACATGAACCTGTCCGGCGGCCCGGTGACGGCGCTGCGCGACTTCTACAAGGTGCCGCTGGAGCGGATCGTCGCGGTCCACGACGAGCTGGACATCGACTACCCGACGCTGCGCCTGAAGCTGGGCGGCGGGGACAACGGGCACAACGGCCTGAAGTCGATGACCAAGTCCATGGGACCCGACTACCACCGGGTGCGGTGCGGCATCGGGCGTCCGCCGGGCCGGATGCAGGTCGCGGACTTCGTGCTGAAGGACTTCTCCTCCACGGAGCGCAAGGAGCTGGAGTGGTTCGTGGACCGGGCGGCGGACTCCGTGGAGTGCCTGATCGCCGAGGGCCTGGAGCGCGCCCAGTCGTCGTACAACTCCTGACGGACGCGACGGAGCCCCCGCACCGGCCGGTGCGGGGGCTCCGTCGCGTCCGGTGGGCTCAGCCGGTGTTGCGCAGGCCCGCGGCGACGCCGTTGACCGTGAGCAGCAGCGCGCGGGCGAGCAGCGGGTCGGCCTCCTCGCCCCGGGCGGCGGCAGCGCGCTGGCGGGCCAGCAGGGACACCTGGAGGTAGGAGATCGGGTCCAGGTAGGCGTCGCGCACGGCGAAGGTCTGCTGGAGCACCGGGTTGGTGCCGAGGAGCTCCTCGGCACCGGTGATGCGCAGGACCTCGCGGACGGTCAGCTCGTGCTCGGCCTCGATCCGGGCGAAGACGTGCTTGAGGTTCTCGGGCACGAGGGTGTCGACGTAGTGGCGGGCGATCCGCAGATCGGTCTTGGCCAGCGTCATCTCGACGTTGGACAGGAAGTTGCGGAAGAAGTGCCAGCGTCCGCCCATCTCGGCGAGGACGTCCTCCTGGCCGGCCTCGCGCAGGGCCTTGAGGCCGGAGCCGACCCCGTACCAGCCGGGGACGATCTGACGGGACTGGGTCCAGCCGAAGACCCACGGGATGGCGCGCAGGCCGTCGAGGCCGGCGCCGGAGTCGGGGCGGCGGGAGGGCCGGGAGCCCAGGTGGAGGTCGGCGAGCTGGTCGACCGGGGTCGCCGCGAAGAAGTACGAGGGCAGGTCGGGGTCCTCGACGAGCTCGCGGTACGCGGAGTGCGCGGCGTCGGAGACGACGTCCATGGCCGCGTCCCAGCGGGAGAGGGCCTCGTCGGACTGGCGGGGCGCGGTGTGCAGGGCGGAGGCCTGCAGGGTGGCCGCGACGGTCAGTTCGAGGTTCTCCCGGGCCAGCGAGGGGACCAGGTACTTGTCGGAGATGACCTCGCCCTGCTCGGTGACCTTGATCTCGCCTTCGAGGGTGCCCCAGGGCTGGGCGAGGATCGCGTCGTGGGAGGGGCCGCCGCCGCGGCCGACGGTGCCGCCGCGGCCGTGGAAGAGGCGCAGGCGCACGCCGTAGCGGTGGGCGACGTCGCGCAGCCGGCGCTGGGCGCGGTGGATCTCCCACTGGGAGGTGGTGATGCCGCCGAACTTGGAGGAGTCGGAGTAGCCGAGCATGACCTCCTGGACGTCACCGCGCAGGGAGACCAGGCGCCGGTAGGAGGGGTCGGCGAGCATCTCGTCGAGGATGACGTCGGCGGCGCGCAGCTCGTCGGTGGTCTCCAGGAGCGGGACGATGCCGATCTTGGCCCAGCCGCTGTGGAGGTCGATGAGGCCGGCCTCGCGGGCGAGGACGGCGGCGGCGAACACGTCGTCGGCGCCCTGGCACATCGAGATGATGTAGGACTCGATGACCTCGGGGCCGAACTTCTCGAAGGCGTCCTTGATGGCACCGAAGACACCGAGGGTCTTGGCGCCGGCGGCGTCGAGGGGGGCCGGGGTGGGGGCCAGCGGACGGCGGGAGCGCAGTTCCTTGGCGAGGAGCTTCTGCCGGTAGTCGCGCGGCATGTCCGCGTAGCGCCAGGACTCCTCGCCGAGCCGGTCGAAGAGCTGGCCGAGCGCGTGGTGGTGGGCGTCGGCGTGCTCGCGCACGTCCATGGTGGCGAGCTGCAGGCCGAAGGCGGCCAGGGTGCGGATGGTGCGGTCCATGCGGCCGTCGGCGAAGAGCGCGCCGCGGTGTTCGCGCAGGGAGGTCTGGATGAGGGTGAGGTCGGTGAGCAGCTCGGCGGTGCCGAGGTAGTCGCGGCCCTCCTCGTGGGGGGTGCCCTTGGCGAGGCGCTCTCGGGTGTTGAGGAGCTTCTGCCGGACGCAGGTGGCCTTGAGACGGTACGGCTCCTCGGCGTTCAGCCGCTTGTAGCGCGGGCTGATCTCGGGGAGGCGCTCCAGGTCGGCCTGGAGGGAGGCGAGGAGTTCCTCGGTGGCTCCGGTGTAGCGGATGGAGTTGGAGAGGAGTCCGCGCAGGTAGTCGATGAGTTCCAGGGCGTCGGTGATGCCGTGCTCGTGCTGGAGGATCAGCACGTCCCGGGTGACCTCGGGGGTGACGTTGGGGTTGCCGTCGCGGTCACCGCCGATCCAGGTGCCGAAGGTCAGCGGGCGGGTGCCCGCGGGGATCTCGACGCCGACGCGCTGCAGCTCGGCGGCGAGGTCCTCCAGTACGTCTCCGACGGCGCCCGCGTGCAGCTCGTCGAGGTAGTAGATGGCGTTGCGGGCCTCGTCGGCGGGCTCGGGGCGCACGACGCGCAGTTCGTCGGTCTGCCAGACGAGGTCGATGTTCTCGGCGAGGCGCAGGTCGTGGCGGCGGCGGTCGCCGGCGCCGGTGACGGGCTCCTCCAGCAGGGTGGCGATGCGGCGCAGCTTGTTCAGGACGCTGCGGCGGGCCGCCTCGGTGGGGTGCGCGGTGAAGACCGGGCGGACGTTGAGGTTCTTGACCGTCTCGCGCAGGTGTTCGGGGTCGGCGTCCTTCAGCATGTCGGCGGTGCGGGCGAGGAGCCCGCCCTCGGCGGCACGGTGGGCGCGCAGTTCCTTGCCGCGGTGCACCTGCTCGGTGACGTTGGCGAGGTGGAAGTAGGTGGAGAAGGCGCGTACGAGCTTGGCGGCGGTCTCCAGGTCGGTGTCGCCGAGCAGGGCGGCGGCGGCCTCGCCGTCGGTGCGGGTGAGGGCGCGGACGCGCTCGACGAGGTCGAGGAGGTCCTGGCCCTCCTGGCGTACGAGGGTCTCCCCGAGGAGGTCGCCGAGGCGGCGGATGTCCGCGCGCAGTTCCGCGTTGGCGGTGGCGGCCGGGGTGACGGGGGCCTGGCCCTGGGGGGCCTGGTCAGCACTGCTCACAGGTGCGGCTCCTTGCAGTGTTCGAGCGCTACTGGGCGGTGGGCTCCCGGCGACGTACGGCGATGCCTTCCCCGGACTCGGTCCGGGGCGGATCACCGCTCCTGATGCGCAGCTCGGGCTGCCCGTGCGGACCGCGCTGTCCGACGGGACCAGGATAGGTGTCCGATCCGTGTGCCTGGGCAAACGTCTCACCAGGCGGCGCGTGAACAGCCGGCGTGCGCTCCGTCTCCCGGTGCTGCCCCTCTTGCCTCGGGATCCGGCTGCGCCATACTTACGATGCCGTAGGTTACGGGTCCGTAGGGTCTGTAACCAGGGAGCCTGCCGACTTCTCACACCCCCCAGGGGACACCCATGACCACCGGTCCCGATCTGATCGAGGGTGCGTCCGCGCCCTCCGAGACAACTGCGCCGTCCGCGACCCTCGGCGGCGAGAACAAGCGGTCCATCGAGCAGATCGCTCTGCTGCTGTTCATCACCGTCCCCTTCGTGGCCCTGCTGGCGGCGGTCCCGCTGGCCTGGGGCTGGGGGGTGAGCTGGCTGGACCTGGGCCTGATGGTCTTCATGTACTTCCTGGCCTGCCACGGGATCACCATCGGTTTCCACCGCTACTTCACGCACGGCTCCTTCAAGGCGAAGCGGCCGCTGCGGATCGCCCTCGCCGTGATGGGGTCGATGGCGGTGGAGGGCCCGCTGGTGCGCTGGGTGGCGGACCACCGCAAGCACCACAAGTTCTCGGACCACGAGGGTGACCCGCATTCGCCGTGGCGGTTCGGGGAGACGCTGCCGGCCCTGATGAAGGGGCTGTGGTGGGCGCACATCGGCTGGCTCTTCGACGAGGAGCAGACCGATCAGCAGAAGTACGCACCCGACCTGATCAAGGACCCGGCGATCCGCCGGATCTCGCGGGACTTCATCTTCTGGACGATCTTCTCGCTGGCGATCCCCCCGCTGGTGGGCGGTCTGGTGACGATGTCCTGGTGGGGCGCGTTCACGGCGTTCTTCTGGGGCTCCCTGGTCCGGGTCGCGCTGCTGCACCACGTGACCTGGTCGATCAACTCGATCTGCCACGCCGTGGGCAAGCGGCCGTTCAAGTCCCGGGACCGCAGCGGCAACGTCTGGTGGCTGGCGGTGCTCTCGTGCGGGGAGTCCTGGCACAACCTGCACCACGCCGACCCGACCTCGGCGCGGCACGGTGTGCTGCGCGGCCAGATCGACTCCAGCGCGCGGCTGATCCGCTGGTTCGAGCAGCTGGGCTGGGCGACGGACGTGCGCTGGCCGTCGGCGGCCCGCATCGACGCCCGGCGCAGGGAAAACGAGTCGAACGCGGCATGATGGGGGGCGTGGCGATCGACGGCAGCAATTCCAGCAGCGACAAGCCCAGGCGCGGCCGCCGGGTACGGATGACGGGCGCGGAGCGGCGCCAGCAACTGCTGGACATCGGCCGGACCCTGTTCGCGGAGAAGGGCTTCGAAGGCACCTCGGTGGAGGAGATCGCGGCGAAGGCCGGGGTGTCCAAGCCGGTGGTGTACGAGCACTTCGGCGGCAAGGAGGGCCTGTACGCGGTCGTCGTGGACCGGGAGATGCGCCAGCTGCTGGACGGGGTGACGGGGGCGCTGACGGCCGGGCACCCGCGGGAGCTGCTGGAGCAGGCGGCCTTCGCGCTGCTGGATTACATCGAGTCCTACACGGACGGGTTCCGGATCCTCGTCCGGGATTCCCCTGTCGCGCAGTCGACGGGCACGTTCGCCTCGCTGATCAGCGACATCGCCACGCAGGTCGAGGACATCCTGGGCCTGGAGTTCAAGGCGCGAGGCTTTGACCCCAAGCTGGCCCCGCTGTACGCGCAGGCGCTGGTCGGGATGGTGGCGCTGACCGGGCAGTGGTGGCTGGACGTGCGCAAGCCCAAGAAGTCGGAGGTGGCGGCGCACCTGGTGAATCTGGCCTGGCACGGGCTGGACGGACTGGAGTCGAAGCCGCAGCTGGTGGGCCGGCGCAAGAACTGAGCCCCGTACGCCGCACCACACGACGGCGCCCCGTCTCCGGAGATCCGGTGACGGGGCGCCGTCGTGTGGTGCCGCTACGCGCAGGGTTCCACCGCCGCCGGTTCCGGACGGTGCCGCTCCAGGAATTCGAGCCGGTTGCCGACGGGGTCCTCCGAGTAGAAGCGGCGGTGGCCCGGCAGGTTCTCGTCCCAGACGACCTTGGCCCCCCGCTCCCGCAGTCTGCTCGCGTACGCCTCGATGTCGGTCACCCGCAGCCCCGGGTGGGCCTTCCTCGCGGGCCGGAAGTCCTCCTCCACGCCGAGGTGCAGCTGAACCGGCCCGGCGGCGAACCAGCAGCCCCCGCGGGCGGCCAGGACGGGCGGCTTGGGGATCTCGGTCATGCCGAGGACGTCCGTGTAGTACGCGCGGAGCCGGTCCTCCGAGTCCGGCGGCGCGGCCAGTTGCACGTGGTCGACTGCGGTCAGCACGGTCATGCCTCCTTGCGGGCTACGGCGAAGATGCGGCGGAACGGAAAGACGGTGCCGCGCGGGCCGGTCGGGTAGGCCGCGCGCAGCCGGTCACGGTATTCGGTGAGGAAGGCGTCCACGGCGTCGCGGTCGTCGCCGAGGGCGGTGAGGACCGGGCGCAGAGCGGTGCCCTTGACCCAGTCGAGCACGGGGTCGGGACCCTGGAGCAGCTGGTGGTAGGTGGTCTCCCACACGTCGGCGGTGCAGCCGAGGGCGGTGAACCGGGCGAGGTATTCGGCAGGTTCGAGGAGATGGATGTAGCGGGCGCCGTGGCCGGCGAGCCGGGCCCGCCAGCGCGGGGTGTCGCACTGCTCGGCGAGCAGGGCGTGGCTGGGGGCGGTGAAATTGCCGGGAATCTGGAAGGCGAAGGTGCCGCCGGGGCGCAGGCCGTTGATCCAGGCGCCGAAGGAGCCGGGGTGGCCGGGGACCCATTGGAGGGCGGCGTTGGAAATGATCAGGTCGTAGGGCTCCTCGGGCAGCCAGGTGGCGAGGTCGCCGTGGCGGAAGTCGAGGGTGCCGCCGCCGGGGGTGGGCCCGGCGTACTCCTGGTCGGCGCGGTGGAGCATCTCCCGGGAGAGGTCGAAGCCCGTGATGCGGGCGTCGGGCCACCGGTCGGCGAGGAGGGTGGTGACGTTGCCGGGGCCGCAGCCGAGGTCGGCGATGCGGGCGGGGCCGTGGGGCAGTTCGGGTATGCGGGTGAGCAGGTCGAGGAAGGGCCGTGTGCGGTGGCCCGAGTGCCGGAGGTACTGCTGGGGATCCCAGGTCGGGGCGGAGGGCGCGGTGGACGTGGGGGTCCCGGCGCGCGCGGTATCGGAATACATGTTCGAGCCTCCCTGCTGGCGGGGCGATCGGAAGCGGAATCCGTTCCGGCCCCCTCCATGCCCCATGCTCGCTGCATTTATATCTCGATGTCAAGATATTCGTGATCAAGATACTCGATGTGAAGAGACTTCACATCGACAGACCCCTTACACTGATCGGCATGGAGGACGAGGTCGACCGACTGGTGGCGGCATGGCGGCGGGAGCGCCCTGACCTCGACGTGGAACCGCTCGAGGTACTGAGCCGTGTCAGCAGGCTCGCGCGCCATCTCGACCGCGCCCGCAGGCTGGCCTTCTCCGAGCACGGCCTGGAGCCGTGGGAGTTCGACGTCCTGACATCATTGCGGCGCGCCGGCGCGCCCTACCAGCTCTCTCCCGGCCAGTTGTTGACCCAGACCCTGGTCACCTCGGGCACCATGACCAACCGCATCGACCGGCTCGCCAAGAAGGGCCTCGTCGAACGGCTCCCGGACCCCAGCGACCGCCGGGGGGTCCTGGTGCGGCTCACTCCCGAGGGCCGGGACCGCGCCGACCAGGCCCTCGCCGGGCTGCTGGCCCAGGAACGGGCGATCCTGGCCCAGCTCTCGCAGAACCAGCGCGGCGATCTCGCCGGGCTGCTACGCCAGTTGACCGCTCCGTTCGACAACATCCCCGGCTAGGTCCGCCGGTCGTACGCCGGCCCGCCGGGCCAGGGCCACCGCGGCCAGCGTGGAGTGCACCCCGAGCTTGCCCAGCACGTTCTGCATGTGCGTGCGGACCGTGTGCGGCGACAGGAACAGCCGCGCCGCCACGTCCTTGCGGCCCAGACCCGCCACCATGCAGCGCAGCACCTCGTGCTCGCGCGGAGTCAGCGACTCCACCAGCCGCTCGCTGTCCGTACGGTGCTTGCGCGCCGCGGTCAGCTCCCGGAGCACCCCGGTGAGCAGGGCGGGCGGCAGGTGCGTCTCCTCGCGCAGCACCCCGCGGATGACCGCCAGCAACCGGGAGAGCGAGCAGTCCTTCGCCACCCAGCCCGAGGCTCCCGCCTGGAGCGCGAGGGCGGCACGGCGGGGGTCGTCGCGCTCGGCGAGCACGACGGTGCGGACCCCGGCGTGGGACACCCGCACCCCCGCGACCAGCGCGATCCCGTCCGAGCCGGGCGGCGGCGCCCCGGAGCCGGGCTCCCGCTGGGCGGGTACGGCCCCCGGGGCGGCGCCGAGATCGGCGTCGACCAGCAGGACGTCGAAGCGGCGGCCCTCGGCCGCCGCGCGTTCGAGGCAGCGCAGCGCGGCGGGGCCGCTGCCGGCCGCGGACACGTCCACGTCCGGCTCGGCCGCGAGCGCGGCTGCGAGCGATTCGGCGAAGATGCGGTGATCGTCGACGACGAGAACCCGGATACGAACCACAAAACCCCCAAGGGTAGGGGAACGGACGACGGCGGGTACGGCGCCCGGACCGGGTGATCCGCAGCTGACCCGGCCGCCGCCGTGACATCTCTGCATTACCCCGGACCGGACGACGTACCCGACTTGTCTCGACCCCTGAATCAACACCGGCCCCCACCGGTGTCACGCTCAGCGTAGGCCCGGGGGCGTCCGGCGGTTGGCCGAATAGCAGAAGTTTTCCCAGGGATTTTCCGGCGCGGGCGCTGCGAACCGGCTTTGTGGTGGCTTGAAATCGACTGCACCGAAGGTCCTGATGACGGCTTCGGTACCGGCGTGTGCCGCGGGCAGTTGCACGGGGGGCATTTCACCCGGCGTGTGCACGCCGGGCGCCCGCGCACGGCGCCCATCCGCAGCGCACGGCTCTCACGCACACGCCCCCCGCACCCCGACCGGGGTGCGGGGGGCGCGAAGGACGGCCGAGGTCCGGACGGACCCGCGGGCTCAGGAGGCGTGCGTGCGCGCGAAGTTCCACGCGTCCGTGATGATGCCGGTGAGGTCCGAGCGGCTCGGCGTCCAACCGAGGCGCTCGTGGGCCGTGCGAGCGGAGGCGACGAGCATCGCGGGGTCGCCGGCCCGGCGCGGGGCGACGACCTCGGGGATCTCCCGGCCGGTGACCTTGCGGACGGTCTCGACGACCTCGCGGACCGAGAACCCGCTGCCGTTGCCCAGGTTGCAGATCAGGTGCTCCCCCTCGGCGGCGACCCGCAGGGCGGCCAGGTGGGCCTCCGCCAGGTCGGCGACGTGGATGTAGTCGCGCACACAGGTGCCGTCCGGGGTCGGGTAGTCCTCGCCGAACACCGAGATCGACTCCCGCTCGCCCAGCGCGACCTGGAGGACCAACGGGATCAGGTGCGTCTCGGGGGTGTGCCGCTCGCCGAACTCCCCGTAGGCACCGGCCACGTTGAAGTAGCGCAGGGACACCGCGGCCAGGCCGTGCGCCGTGCACTCCCCCGCGATCATGTGGTCGACAGCGAGCTTCGAGGCACCGTACGGGTTGGTCGGCGCAGTCACCGAGGACTCCGTCAGCAGGCCTTCCGTGGGCTCGCCGTAGGTGGCGGCGGTGGAGGAGAACACCAGCTTGCGCACCCCTGCCCCGCGCATGGCGGCCAGCAGGGCCAGCGTCCCGCCGACGTTGTTCTCCCAGTACTTGCCCGGATTCACCACGGACTCGCCGACCTGCGAGGAGGCCGCGAAGTGCAGCACCGCCTCGTAGGAGGAGTCGATGTGGCGGGCGGCGTCCTGGATCCGGCCCTCGACGAACGTGGCGCCCGCCGGGACCCCGACGCGAAAGCCCGTGCTCAGGTCGTCGAGGACGGTCACCTCGTGGCCGGCCTCCAGAAGGTGGGCCGCGACCACGCTGCCGACGTATCCGGCGCCACCGGTTACCAGGTACTTGCTCACTCGCCTACTGCCTCTCGCGGGGGAGCACGCGCGGGTGCGTGCGCGTGCTTGAGGAATGGCTTACCCGATTCCGCGCCCATGGGGAAATCGGCGGCCGCCCGCCCCCGCGCCCGACCGCGCGCGTCAGCCGTGCGCGGCGGCGGGCGGCGCCGGGGGCAGCGCCCGGTCCAGCAGACCGGTACGGGCGGCCAGCGCGGCCGCCTCCAGCCGCGACCCCACGCCCAGCTTCATCAGGACCCGCTGCACGTGCGTACGGGCGGTGCTCGGGGCGATCTCCATGCCCGCGGCGATCAGCCGGGTGTCCTCGCCCTCGGCGACCCGCACCAGCACCTCCACCTCGCGCGGGGTGAGCAGCCGCAGCAGCCGGCTGCCCTCGTCGTCGGGCTGGGCTGCGGGGTTCAGGAGCTCCGCGAAGGCCCCCTGCAACAGCTGCGGGGCGATCGCCACCTCCCCCGCCCTGGCCTTGGCCAGGGCCCGCTCCACGCCCTCGATGCGCTCGTCCTGGCGCACGTACCCCGAGGCGCCGGCGGCGAAGGCGGCCGCGATCCCGCGCGGACTGGGCACCGGGCCCAGGACGACCACGGCGATCTGCGGGCGTTCCCGCTTGATGCGGACGACGGGCTCGAAGACCCCGGGCTCGGCGGGGGTGGCGGTGCCGAGGAGGCAGACCTCCGGGGCGCGGCTGATGACCAGCTCGGCGGCGCCCGCGGCCGGGGCGGCGGCGGCCAGTACCCGGTGGCCGCGCAGCTTCAGGGCAGAGGCGAGTGCCTCGGCCAGCAGCCGGTGCTCGTCGACCACCACGACCCGTACGCCCATTGAGGAACCACCCCCCACCCTTCTGACCCGGCAAGCTACACGCTTGTTCGACGGCGCGAGGGGGATACCGCGCAGAAGCCCCCGATCGGTACGGACCGTTCGGGGGCTTTCGGCGGTGCTGTGCGCCTCGGGTGGAGGGCGGACCGGCGCCGTGTGCGTCAGCTCGCGGTGAAGGACGCGAAGAGGTACTCCGGGTCGGACTTGTCCGTGAACGGCTTGCTGACCGTCGTCCGCGAGATGAAGAACTTGCCGTTGTGGTAGCGGTACTCGGAGTACTCCGGCGAGAACTGGGTCTCGGCGCGCTGGCTCACCTTGTCCGCCGGGTTCTCCATGAGCAGGGTTTCCTTCATCGTCCTGCTGTCGATGCTGACGATCTGGCCGCCCTTGTCGTACGGGGGGTTCTTGTACGCGATGATGTTCGACCCGTCCATGCGCAGCGGGAACATCGTGTACCCCTCGCCCGCGTCGGCGCGGTCGGTGGTCTGCTTGCCGGTCTCCAGGTCGAAGGAGAGCAGCTCGTTGGTGCGGCCGCTGGAGGACTGGCCCTGGTGCTCGTAGGACGGCAGGTAGAGCTTGCCGTTGCCGACCACCATGTTGACGCACTTCTCGACGTCCAGTCCGCACTTGCCGGCGAAGTCCCCGGAGGCGAGCGGGATACGGGCCTTCAGCTCGCCCTTGGGGTCGATGACGAAGAGGTCGCTGACTCCCGTGGCGTTCTTCGCCGTCTTGCCGACGTCGGCGGCCACGATCAGCGGCTTGGTGGAGACGATGGACGCGTCCTCGATGCCCTGCGAGAGCTTGTACGAGGCGGTGGGCGCACCGCTGGTCGGGTCGAGGAGCTGCCCGTACAGGGTGTAGTTGGGGCTCTGGCCGCACTTGCGGATGGCGCCGAGCGCCTCGCCTCCGGCGTAGCCGACGTCGCGGCAGCCCTCGCCGTCGATCTTGGGCAGCCACAGGGACTTGCCGTCGGCCAGGTTCCAGGCGGTGCCGCCCCCGGAGATGCCGGCCGCTGCGACGGTCTTGCCGCTGAGGGTGACCGTGTTCAGGGAGACGGGCTTGTCGCCGCCGGTGGCGCTCTTGGCGTTGCCGGACCAGACGAGCTTGCCGCTCTCCAGGTCGATGACACCGACCTCGGTGCACGGCGGGTACTTGTTCTCGGGCGTCGACGGGGTGGGCCTGAAGAGGACCGCCGTCTTGTTCTCGCTGACGTGCTTGGTCGCCCCGCAGAGCTCGCCCGCGAGGGGCAGCTCCCACTTCTTGCCGCCGTCGACGACGTTGTAGCCGACGATCTTCGAGAGGTCGGACTTGATGTAGGTGGAGTCGGTCAGCCAGGAGCCGGTGACCGTGGCGATGTCCGCCGGAACCGGGTTCGGCAGGTTCAGGAGGGGCTTCGACTTCGGGTTGCCGGGCACCTTCTCGGTACCGGGCACCACGTCCTGGGGCTTGTCGCTGCCCGGGGAGGCGCTGGGGCCGCTGTCCGCCCGGTCGTCGGTGCCGCCGTCGCCGGAGGTGTACCAGAGGCCGCCGCCGACGATGAGGACGATGGCCAGGAGGGCCGCGCCGACGATCATCAGCTGGTTGCGCTTGTCGTTGCCGGTGCCTGCGGCCGGGGCGTGGGGCGGGGCTGCGGGTGCCGGCGGCGTGCCGAACGGCGGCGGGGTGCCGGGCTGCTGCGGGTAGCCGTAGCCGGGGCCCGTCTGCGGGTACCCGTACGCGGGCTGCGCGCTCGGCGGCTGCTGCGGCGGACCGGACTGCGGCGCGGCCGGGCCGGGCGGCGGCACGGGCGCGCCGAATCCGCCCGGCGGGGGATCCTGCGGCGCACCGAAGCCGCCGGACGGCGGCTGGCTGGGGGGCGGCGGGGTACTCATCGGTTGCTCATGCCTCTCGGTGGGCGGCTGCTTGGACGCGTTCTCACTTGCCGAAGACCATCAGGAGCTTCTCTTCCACGTCCTGAGCCCGCAGATGGTTGACGGAGATGAAGAACCGTCCGTCCACGTAGTCCATCCTCGGGTTGTAGAAGGCGTACTCGATCGGGGCGGCGGGGCCCGAGGGGTGGCGCAGCAGCGCGGTGGGCGTGCCGCCCGCGGCCGGGATCGAGACGACCTCGCCGCCCTGCTCGGACTCGGCCGCCTTGCGGTAGGCGATCAGCTGCCCGTCCACGGCCTTGAGCGGGGTGAGGGTGCGCTTGTCCCCGGCCGGGGTGCGCCACTTGGCCTTGCCGGTGGTCAGGTCGAAGGCGACGATCTCGTTGGCCGTGCCGGTGGCCGCCGCGGTGGGCATGTAGAGGGTGTTGCCGTCGACGACGGACGTGGGGCAGGTCGACAGGGCCCGGATGATGCCGGCGTCGCCGCAGCCGACGGCGAAGCTGCCCTCGCCGGTGACGGTGGCGGTCTGCTTCCCGTCGGGTCCCAGGACCACGATGGCGCGCTTCTTCTCCTGCTCGTTGCCGATGTCGAGGACGGCCGGGTTCACCGAGTAGATGCTGGTGACCTTGAACTTCGCGGGGAGCCGGAAGGCCCAGGCCTTCGCGCCGGTGACGGGGTCGACGCCGTGGACCTCGGTGTTGGCCTCCTCGTCCGTGCAGGTGACCAGGGCGATCATCTTGCCGTTGCCGGCCTCGTAGGAGTCCGGGTGGCAGCCCTCGCCCCGGGGGTTCGCGAAGAGCTTGTCGCCGTTGCTGATCCTGAAGGCGCTGGCGGTGCCGCCGCGGCTGACGGCGACCGTGTCGCCGGTCATGGCCAGGGTGGGGCTGGTGAAGATGTCGAAGAGCCCTTCCTGGGGCACCTCCTTCGACCAGACCTCCTTGCCCGTCTTGAGGTCGACCACGCGCAGCTGGTTGCAGGTGGTGTTCTCCCCCTCGCCGTCGCGGTACATGACGGCGAGCCGGCCCTCGGGCGTGGCCTGCGCGGCGACGGAGCAGATGAGAGCGGGGAAGGGAAGGGTCCACTTCTCCTTGCCGTCGGTGACCGAGTAGCCGTTGAGGTTCTTCCACACGGTCTTGACGACGGTGTCGCCCACCACCCACTGGCCGGCGGAGTCGACGCCCATGCCCGGGCCGTCGATCTTGACGCTCTTGAGCCAGAGGACCTTGTCCTCGCCCTGCTTGCGGCCGGCGTTGAGGTCCGCCTGCTGGGGGCCGGCGTCGCCGTTGCCGTCGCCCTTCGCCACGGAGGGGGCGACGGACGGCTTGGCGTCGGTGGGCTCCTGCGCGGTCGGCTTCGCGTCCTTGTCGTCGCCGGAGAACGCGACGTAGCCGACGCCGCCCAGGACGAGGGCGGCGGCCACCGCGGCGGCGATCAGGACGGCCCGCTTCTTCTTCGGCGTCGCGCCGGGACCGCCGCCGGGCGGGGGCGGCGGGTAGCCGTGGCCCGCGTGCTGCTGCACGGTGGGCGGCTGCGGCGGGTGGCCGGGCTGCTGGGCGTACGGGTTCTCGCTCGGCGGCGGGAATCCGTAGCCCTGCTGCGGCGGGCCGGGCAGGTGTCCGTAACCGGAAGGTGTCGGTGGCTGGTTCGGCGGCTGGGGCGGCTCGGTCATCAGCGCACACTTTCGGCATCAGGCGGTCGGGGAGGATGACCTTTCTATCACTGACAGCGCTCATACATCGGGCCGGTCCACCCCCTGTTCCCAAGGGAGGACCGGCCCGTGACGCCGCCGTTATCCGGCCAGTTGACCCGTGGAGCGGGTCGGTGCGGGGCTGACCGCCCCGGCCGCGGTCAGGCCTCCTCGGCCAGCTCCAGCCAGCGCATCTCCAAATCGTCGCGGTCCGCGAGGAGTTCGCGGAGCTCCGCGTCGAGTTTGGCCACCTTGTCGTAGTCGGTGGAGTTCTCGGCGATCTGGGCGTGCAGGTTGCCCTCGCGGTCGGACAGCTTGTTCAGCTGCCGCTCGATCTTCTGCAGCTCCTTCTTCGCGGCACGCGAGTCCCCCGAGGCGGTGGACTTCGCCGCATTGGCGGCCTGGACGGGCGCCGGGGCGGCCGACTCGATCATCCGCTGCCGGCGTTCCAGGTACTCGTCCAGGCCCCGCGGCAGCATCCGCAGGCTGGCGTCCCCGAGCAGCGCCATCACCGTGTCGGTGGTGCGCTCGATGAAGAAGCGGTCGTGGGAGATCACGATCATCGAGCCGGGCCAGCCGTCGAGGAGGTCCTCCAGCTGGGTCAGGGTCTCGATGTCGAGGTCGTTGGTGGGCTCGTCGAGGAACAGGACGTTGGGCTCGTCCATCAGCAGGCGCAGGATCTGCAGGCGGCGCCGCTCACCACCGGAGAGGTCGCCGACCGGCGTCCACTGCTTCTCCTTGGTGAAGCCGAACTGCTCGCAGAGCTGGCCCGCCGTCATCTCGCGGCCCTTGCCGAGGTCGACGCGGTCACGGACGCGCTGGACGGCCTCCAGGACGCGCAGGGACGGGTCGAGTTCGCCGACCTCCTGCGAGAGGTAGGCCAGCTTGACGGTCTTGCCGACGATGATCCTGCCGGCGGCGGGCTGGACGTCCCCCTGGGTGCGGGCGGCCTCGGCGAGCGCGCGCAGCAGGGAGGTCTTGCCGGCGCCGTTGACACCGACGAGGCCGACGCGGTCGCCGGGGCCCAGGTGCCAGGTGAGGTGCTTGAGGAGCTCCTTCGGGCCGGCGTGCACGCTGACGTCCTCGAGGTCGAAGACCGTCTTGCCGAGGCGGGCGTTGGCGAACTTCATCAGCTCGGAGGTGTCGCGCGGCGGCGGCACGTCGGCGATCAGCTCGTTCGCGGCCTCGATGCGGTAGCGCGGCTTGGAGGTCCGGGCGGGTGCGCCGCGCCGAAGCCAGGCCAGCTCCTTGCGCATCAGGTTCTGCCGCTTGGACTCCTCGGTGGCGGCGATCCGATCCCGCTCGGCGCGGGCGAAGACGTAGTCGCTGTAGCCGCCCTCGTACTCGTGCACGTCGCCGCGCTGCACGTCCCACATGCGGGTGCAGACCTGGTCGAGGAACCAGCGGTCGTGGGTGACGCAGACGAGCGCGGAGCGGCGCTCCTGGAGGTGCTTGGCCAGCCAGGAGATGCCCTCGACGTCGAGGTGGTTGGTGGGCTCGTCGAGGATCAGGAGGTCCTGGTCGGCGATGAGCAGCTTGGCCAGGGCGATCCGGCGGCGCTCGCCGCCGGAGAGCGGGCCGATGACGGTGTCGAGGCCCTGGCCGAAGCCGGGCAGGTCGAGGCCGCCGAAGAGTCCGGTCAGGACGTCGCGGATCTTGGAGTTGCCGGCCCATTCGTGGTCCGCCATGTCCCGGATGATCTCGTGGCGGATGGTCGCCCGGGGGTCGAGGGAGTCGTGCTGGGTGAGCACGCCCATGCGCAGGCCGCCGGACTGGGTGACCCGGCCGGTGTCGGGCTCCTCCAGCTTGGCGAGCATGCGGATGAGGGTGGTCTTGCCGTCGCCGTTGCGGCCGACCACGCCGATCCGGTCCCCCTCGGACACGCCGAGGGAGATGCCGTCCAGCAGGGTACGTGTGCCGTACACCTTGCTGACTGCCTCGACATTGACCAGATTGACGGCCATCAGACGCGCTCCAGGGAAAGGGTGTGGATCAGCCCCTCAGCCTAACCCTCCGGGCCGGGGCAGACCGTTCCACGAGGTACCAGCCGCCCAGCGCCATCGCGATCGCGGCCGGAGCGGTGACGGGCAGGGCGATCAGCGTGGCGCTGTGCCCGTCGAGCAGACCGCCGAGCCCGGTCATGGACAGACCGAGGATGCCGAGCAGGCACAGGGTGATCCCGAGGGCGGCGAGCGGGCCGCCGGTGCGGCGGGGGGCCGGCGCGGGGGCGGGGGAGCTCGGCCGGGGCGCCTCGAAGCGGCGGAACAGCACGACCAGTCCGCCCGTGACCGCGGCCGCGGCCAGGATCCGTACCGGCACCTGCGCCCACCAGGCGGCGGTGGCCGGGGCCGGCAGACCGAGGCCGAGGGCGAGCTGGACCCCGTACACGCCGAGCATGGCGGTGAGGTGCCACAGGAAGGCGGTCATGGCGAGGCCGTTGGCCGCGACGACCCCGCGCCAGACGCGCGGGCGGCGCAGCCAGGCGGTGGCGGGCCGGGCCAGCAGCTGGACGGCGCCGACGAGCCACAGGCCGTGGCAGAGCAGGGCCAGGGTGGGCGGGGCCATGTTGGACACCTTCTCGCCGGGCATCCCCACCATGGACAGCGGGTACGGACCGTACGCCACCAGCAGGGCGGCCGCGGCGAGACCCGCGGCGGCGAGGACGGCGGGCCGGCGGATCCGGCCGTCGGCGCGCAGGAAGCCGAGCTGGTGCACGGCGAGCCAGACGAAGGCGAAGTTCAGGAACTCCACGTACGGGACCCCGAACGCGAAGCGCAGTACGTCGACCAGCGCGGCCGCCCCGGCCAATGCGGCGAAGGCGCCCCAGCCGTGGCGCTCGTGCAGCTTCAGCAGCGGCGGGGTGAAGGCGACCATGGCCAGGTAGATCCCGATGAACCACAGCGGCTGGGTGACCAGCCGCAGCGCGGCCCCGGTCAGCGCACCGCCGTCGCGGCCGGTGAGCTGCACGGCGAGCGCGAGCGCGGCCCACACCAGGACGAAGACGAGTGTGGGGCGCAGCAGCCGCTGGAGCCGGGCCCACAGGAAGACGGCGTAGACGGGGCCGTCGGTGCGGCGGGCCAGGGAGCGGTAGGACAGGGCGTGCGAGAACCCGCCGACGAAGAAGAAGACGGGCATGATCTGCAGCCCCCAGGTGAGCGCCTGGAGGGCGGGCACGAGGGCGAGCAGATTCCCTATCCCGTCGGCGCTGACGGCTGCCATCAGCCAGTGCCCGGCGATGACGGTGCCGAGCGAGGCGACGCGCAGCAGGTCGACGTACCGGTCGCGGTCGGCGGGCGTCGCGTCGGCGAGGGCCCGTGCGGTGGCTGTCATGGACCTACGGTCGCCCGCACGGGCCGTGTCCCGACAGGGTGCGCATACTCAACTCCCGCCTGAGTAGCCCCGGCTCAAGGATCCGGGGCTCCGCCCCGAGCCCCGCGCCTCAA
>NZ_BMVL01000008.1:124771-208597 GCF_014650695.1 Streptomyces avidinii
GGCGCGGGGTCTGGGGCGGAGCCCCAGCAGCGGCCCGCGGGGTCAGGACAGCAGGACAGTGGCGCCCTGGGCCGGGCTGGAGGCGATCCGGGTAGCGCGGCACGTGCCGGACGCTTCCAGGGCCGCCGCCACCTTCTCGGCCGACTCCTGGTCCGCGACGAGGAACGCCGTCGTCGGCCCGGAGCCGGAGACCAGTGCGGCGAGGGCGCCACCCTCCACGCCCGCGGCCAGCGTCCGCGCCAGTTGCGGCCGGAGCGAAAGCGCCGCCGCCTGGAGGTCGTTGGCCAGCTCGGCGCCCAGCGCGTCCGCGTCGCCCGAGGCCAGGGCCGCCAGGAGCGCCGGGGAGGCCTCGGGCTCGGGAATCCGCCGGCCCTCGGCGAGGCGGTCGAACTCGCGGAACACCGCCGGGGTGGACAGGCCCCCGTCGGCCACCGCGAAGACCCAGTGGAACGTCCCGGCTTCCACCGGGGTCAGCAGCTCACCGCGGCCGGTGCCGAGCGCGGCCCCGCCGACCAGGCTGAAGGGGACGTCGCTGCCGAGCTCCGCGCAGATGTCGAGCAGTTCGGCGCGCGGGGTGTTCAGGCCCCACAGGGCGTCGCAGGCCAGCAGGGCCGCCGCGCCGTCCGCGCTGCCGCCCGCCATGCCGCCGGCCACCGGGATGTTCTTCGCGATGTGGAGGTGGACGGCGGGCTCGATGCCGGCCCGGGCCGCGAGGATCTCGGCGGCGCGCGCCGCGAGGTTGGTGCGGTCCAGCGGGACCTGGTCGGCGTCGGGGCCGGTGCAGGTGATGGTCAGGGTGTCGGCCGCGGTGGCGGTGACCTCGTCGTGGAGGGAGACGGCGAGGAAGACGTTGGCCAGGTCGTGGAATCCGTCGGGGCGGGCCGCGCCCACCGCCAGCTGCACGTTGACCTTCGCGGGGACCCGTACGGTCACGGCCGCCGGCTGCGCGCTCACAGTGCAGGCCTCTGCGCGGCGGGCTTGTGCTCGGCGATCGCCGCGAACTCCTCGACCGTCAGGGATTCCCCGCGGGCCTGCGGGGAGACACCGGCGGCGACCAGCGCGGCCTCCGCGCCCGCCGCCGATCCGGCCCATCCGGCCAGCGCGGCGCGCAGCGTCTTGCGGCGCTGGGCGAAGGCGGCGTCCACGACCGCGAAGACCTCCGCCTTGGTGGCGCTGGTCTTGATCGGCTCGGTGCGGCGCACCAGGGAGACGAGACCGGAGTCGACGTTCGGGGCGGGCCAGAAGACCTTGCGGCCGATGGAACCGGCGCGCTTGACGTGCGCGTACCAGTTGGCCTTGACCGAGGGCACCCCGTAGACCTTGTTGCCCGGCTCGGCGGCCAGCCGGTCGGCCACCTCGGCCTGCACCATCACCAGGGTGCGCTCGATCGTCGGGAAGCGGTCGAGCATCGTCAGCAGGACGGGCACGGCGACGTTGTAGGGCAGGTTCGCGACGAGCGCGGTCGGCGGCGGGCCGGGCAGTTCGGTCACGAGCATCGCGTCGGAGTGGACCAGCGCGAAGCGGTCCTTCTTCGCGGGCATCCGGGCCTCGATGGTGGCGGGCAGCGCCGCGGCCAGAATGTCGTCGATCTCGACGGCGACGACCCGGTCCGCGGCCTCCAGCAGCGCGAGCGTCAGCGAGCCGAGCCCCGGGCCGACCTCGACGACGACGTCGTCCGGGCGGACCTCGGCGGTGCGCACGATCCGGCGCACCGTGTTGGCGTCGATGACGAAGTTCTGGCCCTTCTGCTTCGTCGGGCGTACGCCGAGGGCGGCGGCCAGCTCCCTGATGTCGGCCGGCCCGAGGAGGGCGTCGGAGGTGCCGGGGGAGGTCTTCTCGGGGTTCTCGGGCTGCTGCTCTGCGGTGCTCACCGGTAAAGCGTCTCAGATCGGCCGGGCGATCCCGAGCCGGACCGGCGCTCCGGTTCCCGGATCTACGACGTGAGCCTGCGGCCGCAGTGCGGCCATGGGCTCGCCCCCCGCTGCATGTAGAGCTTCTTCGCCCGGTACGTCTGCTCCGTGCCCGAGGCGTCCTGGGGGCGGCCGCTGCCGCCGAGGCCCTGCCAGGTGCGGACGTCGAACTGGTACAGGCCGCCGTAGGTGCCCGAGGCGTCGGTGGCGGAGGGGCGTCCGCCGGACTCGCACTGGGCGAGGGCCGCCCAGTTGAGGCCGTCGGCGCCGGCGACCGAGCTCGGCAGGGCCCTGGTGCCGACCCGCACGAGCTGGGCGACGGGTTCGCGGACGACCTCGTCGGCGATGGGCCGCGGCTTCTGCCGGACCCCGTTGACGGTGCGCATGCTGTACGTGACCCTGCGCGCCCCGGGGCGGCCGACGCGCTCGACGACCTCGGTGCCGGCGAACAGCTCGGCGTCCTTGACCTTCTCGGTCTCGAACGGGATGCGTTCCTCGCGGACCTCGCGGGTGCCGGTGATGCGCAGCACGGTGACGGTCTGGCCGTCGCGCGGGAAGTCGGTGGGGGGTACGGAGGTGGTGTCCTGACCCTGGAGGGTGATGCCCGCCTGGTCGAGGGCCTCCTGGACGGTGGCGGCGTTGGTGCGGATGGTGCGTTCGCGGCCGTCGGCCATGAAGGTGACGCTGCGTTCGGTGCGGACGCCGAGGGTGAGCCCGGAGCGCGGGACGGGGGCGGTGCGGGGGGCGGAGAGGTAGGCCCCCTCGGCGCGGATGCCGAACTGGCGCAGCGCGCCCTCGACGGTGCGGGCGGTGGTCCACACCTGGCGCTGCTGCCCGTCGAGGGTCAGGCGCAGGGGGCGGCCGTAGCGGACGACGATCTCCTCGCCGTCTTCGAGAGGTTCGCCGGCGGCGGGGGCAACGAGGTCGTGGGGGCCGACGCCGAGGCCTTCGGCGGCGAGCAGTTCGCCGATGTCGTCGGCGAAGGTATGCAGGTTGCGCGGGACTCCGTCCACGGTGAGCCGGACCGCCTTGTCGGCGGCCACGAAGGCCGTGGTGCCGCCCGCGAGGAAGGCGACGACGAGGGCCTGCGGAACGATTCGCCGCCAGTTCGTGCCGGGGGGCCGGTCGGGGGTGCCGCGGCCCCGGGCGCGGCGGCGGCCGGGGCCGGCGGCCTGGCCCGGTACCGCGGGGGCCAGGGGCAGGGCGGGTGCGGTGGCGGGGCCCGGCACGGCGCCCGCCGGGGTGGCGGCCCGGCGGCGGCCCGGGCCGGGTGCCGGCGGCACGGCGGCCAGGGTGTCGGCCAAGGCGAGCTCGGCCGGTGACATGGTGGGCCGGCGGCGGCGCCCGCCGCGCGGGGCGGGCACCGCGGGCTCGAGGTCCCGCACCTCTGGCTCGCGGTCCCGCACGGCGGGCTCGGGGTCCCGCACGGCGGGGCCGGGATCGCCCGTACCGACCGGCCAGGCCATGGGCTGGGCCTCGTACGCCTCGGGGACGGGACCGCCACGGCGGTGACTGCCCTGCGTATCGCTCACGACGCTCGCTCCACTGGTGATCCGGCACCCTCTGAGTGCGGGCACGGCACCCTAGCGGAGGAGCCGTCACGCTCCAAAGCGGGACGGCTACTCAGCGTGTCGGAGCGGGCGGGGTGTCAGGGGCGGGTCAGTAGCCGAAGGCACGGGCGGTGTTGGCCGCCAGCGCGGTGGCCATCGCGTCCTCGTCGATGCCGCGGACCGCGGCCATCGCCCGGACCGTCAGCGGAATGAGGTACGGCGCGTTGGGCCGTCCGCGGTACGGCGCGGGGGTCAGGTACGGCGCGTCCGTCTCGACGAGCACCAGTTCCAGCGGGGCCACGGCCAGCGCCTCGCGCAGCGGGGCCGCGTTCTTGAAGGTGACGGTCCCGGCGAAGGACAGGTAGTAGCCGGCGGCGGCGCACTCGCGGGCCATGTCGGCGTCTCCGGAGTAGCAGTGGAAGACGGTCCGTTCGGGGGCGCCCTCCTCGCGCAGGACGCGCAGCACGTCCGCGTGGGCCTCCCGGTCGTGGATGACCAGCGCCTTGCCCTGCCGCTTGGCGATCTCGATGTGCGCGCGGAAGGAACGCTCCTGCGCGGCCATGCCCTCCGGCCCGGTGCGGAAGTAGTCCAGCCCGGTCTCGCCGACCGCCTTGACGTGGTCGAGCGCGGCCAGCGCCTCGATCTCGGCCAGGGCCTCGTCCAGCGCGGCCTCGCCGCCACCGGCCCGGGCACCCTGCCGCGACCATCCGTCCGGATCACCGTGGACGATGCGCGGGGCTTCGTTCGGGTGGAGGGCCACGGCCGCGTGGACGTTCTCGTACGCGGCCGCGGTCTCGGCGGCCCACCGGGAGCCCTTCACGTCGCAGCCCACCTGGACGACGGTGGTGACGCCCACCGAGGCGGCCTTCGCGAGGCCCTCCTCGACGGTGCCCGACTGCATGTCCAGGTGGGTGTGCGAGTCGGCGACCGCCACCCGGAGCGGCTCGGGCAGCGGCGGCGGTGCGTCCTTGGGCTGCGTCTTCTCCACGCGTGTGCTCATACGGCCGATCTTATGACCGGCGGAAGAGGCCCTTCAGACGGGAGAGCAGGCCACGGCTCTCCCCGGCCGACCCGACGGCCACGGGCCCCGGGGCGGCGTGCGAGCGGGGCGCCCCGGGCTGCCTCGCCGGCCGGGGGACGTTCACACCGGCCGGCACCGGTCCGGCGGTCCCGGGCGCTGTCCGGTGGGGGTGGAGGTGGTCGATCATGCCCAGCACCGAGGAGACCTGCCCGGCCCGCATGATCCGTACGACGTGTCCGCCGCAGTTCAGGCAGGTCGGGTTGGACAGCGGGGAGGGCACCCGCTCGCCGTCGACCTTGTACATGATGAACGGCTCGCCCTTGGCGTCGACGTGGTGCTCGATCGCGTACGCCTGCTCCCAGCCGTACCCGCACCTCATGCACGCGAAGGAGTAGGCCTCGTGCACGGTGTGCACGTCGGAGGCGGTCACAGCGACAGGGACTGCGACGGGGGCGGATGCGGGTACCGGGGTGTCTGCGATCTCACTCATGCCAGCTCCTCTTGTTCCACTGGTGCCATTGCCAGTGGACGCCTCAACGGGCGGGAGCGCATCAGGCCCTGTCTACTGTTGGACGGTCCTTGGGCGACTCATTCCGAAAGTGCCCGGTGCGCGGTCTGAGCTTTGCCTTTCAGGTTAGCTCTTTACCTGCTCACGGCATCTTTTGTGCCGCGTTCTTTGCCGCGACCACCGCGTCGAACACCTCGCGCTTGGGTACGCCGGCCTCGGCCGCGACCGCCGCGATGGCCTCCTTGCGCCGCTCACCGGCCTCCTCGCGCACCCGCACCCGGCGCACCAGCTCCTCGGCGTCCACATCGCCGGGCGCGGCCGCCGGAGCGCCCTCGACCACGACCGTGATCTCCCCGCGCACGCCCTCGGCGGCCCAGGCCGCGAGTTCGCCGAGCCCGCCGCGCTTGACCTCCTCGTACGTCTTGGTCAGCTCACGGCACACCGCGGCCCGCCGGTCGGCCCCGAAGACCTCGGCCATCGCGGCCAGGGTGTCGTCGAGCCGGTGCGGGGCCTCGAAGTAGACGAGCGTGCGCCGCTCACCCTCGACCTCGCGAAGCCGGCCCAGGCGCTCCCCCGCCTTGCGGGGCAGGAACCCCTCGAAGCAGAACCGGTCCACCGGCAGCCCGGACATGGCGAGCGCGGTGAGCACCGCGGACGGCCCGGGAACGGCGGTGACCTTGATGTCCTTCTCCACGGCGGCGGCGACCAGCCGGTAGCCGGGGTCCGACACCGAGGGCATGCCCGCGTCCGTCACCAGCAGTACGCGCGCGCCGCCGGCCAGGGCCTCGACCAGCTCCGGGGTGCGCGCCGACTCGTTGCCCTCGAAGTACGACAGGACGCGCCCGGTGGTGTGGACGCCCAGCCCCTGGGTCAGCCGGCGCAGCCGCCGGGTGTCCTCGGCGGCGATCACGTCGGCCCGCTCCAGCTCGGCCGCCAGACGCGGCGGGGCGTCCGCGAGATCGCCGATGGGGGTGCCGGCGAGCACAAGGACGCCGTCGGTCGTGGTGGGCTCGGTACCGCGGGGCTGGTCAGTTGTCACCCGCCCATCCTCTCAGCCTCGTACCCCGCCTCCCCCCGCCACTGGTGGCGCACACAGATCTCTTCCCTACGATGTGCCGGTGACCAGTACCGCGACGCCGCCGCCCAGCCCCGCGGGGGCCCCGCCCGCCTCACCGGTGGGACGCGAAGACGATCCGAGCACCTGGCTGCGCCGGCTGCGCGGCTTCGGCTACGTGCCGCCCGCCGGGCCGTCCGCGCGCGCGGACGTCCGTACCCGGCTGGTGCCCCCGTACGCCAGGCCGTCCAAGCAGCTGTGGATGACCTTCGGGCTGGCGCACGAGGTGTGGGGGACCTGGCAGCGGATCGTCTCGTGGGCCGGGCCGGTGCTGGTGGCGCTGGTCGCCGGGGTGCTGCGGTTCGTGCACCTGGGCAGCCCGAAGGCGGTGATATTCGACGAGACGTACTACGCCAAGGACGCCTGGGCCACGATCAAGCAGGGCTACGAGGCGAGCTGGCCCAAGGACATCGACAAGTCGATCCTCGCCAACCCGTCCGGGGTCGCCCTCCCGACGGATCCGGGCTATGTCGTGCACCCGCCCGTCGGCAAATGGGTGATCGGGCTCGGCGAGTGGATGTTCGGCTTCACGCCCTTCGGCTGGCGGTTCATGACCGCCGTGCTCGGCACGTTGTCGGTGCTGATGCTGTGCCGGATCGGGCGGCGCCTGTTCCGCTCGACCTTCCTCGGCTGCCTGGCGGGCGCGCTGCTGGCGGTGGACGGCCTGCACCTGGTGATGAGCCGCACGGCGCTGCTGGACCTGGTGCTGATGTTCTTCGTCCTCGCCGCCTTCGGGGCACTGCTCATCGACCGCGACCGGGCCAGAGCCCGGCTCGCGGACGCGCTGCCGGTGGACGAGGAGGGACGGACCCGGCCCGACGCGAAGATCGCCGAGACGCTGCGGCTGGGCTGGCGGCCGTACCGGATCCTGGCCGGCGTCTGCCTGGGCCTGGCCGCGGGCACCAAGTGGAACGGCTTCGTCATCCTGGCCTTCTTCGGCATCCTGACCGTCCTGTGGGACGCGGCCGCGCGCCGCACCGCGGGCGCGGGAGCCCCGTACGTCTCGATGCTGCGGCGCGACGCGCTGCCCGCCTTCGTCTCCACCGTC
Source organism: Streptomyces avidinii (assembly GCF_014650695.1). Lineage (GTDB taxonomy): Bacteria > Actinomycetota > Actinomycetes > Streptomycetales > Streptomycetaceae > Streptomyces > Streptomyces avidinii. The sequence goes on from NZ_BMVL01000008.1 coordinate 131,923, forward strand.
CCGGTGGCGATCGTGACGTACCTGGCCTCGTGGTCGGGCTGGATCCTCAGCCCGGACAACGGCAAGGGCGGCTATCTGCGCGACTGGGCGGCCAAGTACGACCGGGACAGCTCGCTGGGGTTCCTGCCGGAGTGGCTGCGCAGCCTGTGGCACTACGAGACCGAGGTGTACAAGTTCCACGTCGGCCTGACCTCGGGGCACACCTACGAGTCCAATCCGTGGAGCTGGCTGGTCCTGGGCCGGCCCGTCTCCTACTTCTACGAGTCCCCGGAACCGGGCACCGACGGCTGCCCGGCGACGGCGGCGGGCAAGTGCGCCCGCGAGGTGCTGGCCCTCGGAACCCCGCTGCTGTGGTGGGCGGGCTGCTTCGCGCTGCTGTACGTGCTGTGGCGGTGGTTCTTCCGCCGTGACTGGCGGGCGGGCGCGATCGTGTGCGCGCTGGCGGCGGGCCTGTTGCCCTGGTTCAACTACCAGGAGCGGACGATCTTCTACTTCTACGCGGTGGTCTTCGTCCCGTACCTGTGCCTGGCGGTGGCGATGATGATCGGCGCCCTGCTGGGCCCGGCCGGCTCCAGCGAACGCAGGCGGGCGCTGGGCGCGATCGGCGCGGGAGTCCTGGTCCTGCTGATCGCCTGGAACTTCATCTACTTCTGGCCGATCTACACGGGCCAGACTTTGCCGATGGACTCCTGGCGCGGCCGCATGTGGCTGGACACCTGGGTCTAGCAGCGCAAACGACGGGCCCGGCACCTGATGGTGCCGGGCCCGTCGTGGTTGTTGCCGGTGGGCCGGCCGTCGTGGGCCGCCCCGCGACGGCCCACGGACGCGGTCATGCCGGATCTTCACCTGACGCGGCGTTTGCGATCACATGGGGGCAGGCGTAGAGAGGAAGTGAGGCAATTTCTACCCGAACCGCGCATATTGGGGATGACCCCATGCCCAACAAAGGGTGGATTCTGCTCGGGGTTTTGATTGTGCTCGGTATCCTCGGAGCGATGGGTGCAGTCTTCGCATGGTGGATGGCCACCAAAGAGCCGGAGCGTGAGCCGAAGATTGAAGTACTGGCCGGAATCGGGGGCGGGTTGATCACCGGTATCGCCGTAGGAGTGTCGGCCCTATTTCTGGAACAGGCACTCTCGGAATCCCAGAAATATGCGGCGTGGCGCGCGAATGTTGAAATCGCCGAAAGCATTCCGGGGTTCTCACCCGGCGATCGCGACATCGCAGGGATCAACTTCAGCGGCAAGTCCCTCCACAACGCGGACCTCAGAGGAGCCGATCTGCGGGGGGCTCAGCTTCGGGACACCGACCTGACAGGGGCGAACCTCAGCGGGGCCAAGTTGCAGGGTGCGCACCTGATCGGGGCCAACTTCTACGAAGCAGACCTGAGTGGCGCTCACCTCGACGGGGCCGAGCTGCAGAGTGCGAACCTCACGCACGCGCAGATCAACGTTGAAGCCACCACCTTCCACGGAGCGATGGTCGACTCGCACACCTGCTGGCCGGAAGGCGCTCAACAGGAGAAAGTCGACTCGACCATCCCCAACAACGAGGGGCCCGATGGATTTACCGGGGGCGAGAAGGTTCCCCATTGCATGCTGTGGAAGGACGGGGAGCGAACCAGGTGAATTGACGCAAGCGACCTCCTGGCTCAATCCCATTGATCAGAAAGCTCCCGGGGCAAAAGCCCGCCCTCACGGTTGCGGCTTTCCGGTGCCCGGCCCGCCCGGTACGGCAGCAGGGCCCGGACCGCGCGTCGCGGTCCGGGCCCTGCCCCGTGCGGCGCCGCCCTGCGGCGGCGGTGCGTCAGCTCTGTGCGGTGTCGTCGCCGGCCTGCCCGGCGCCCTCGGTGGCGCTGGCCTTCTCGCGCATCTTGCGCACCAGCTCCGCCTTCTGGTCGGCTGCGCCCTTGCGGTCGAGGTTGCGGTGCGGACCGTTGTTCTGCCGCTCGGCGCGGGACAGCCTCTTGCGCTGGCCGCCACCCTGGCCCACAGGGTTGTTGATGTTCTTGCTCACGGTCACGCGTTCTCCCGGCAATGAAAGTTTGAAGTGATTTACGGATTCATCGGTGGGGGACGGGCGGCGACGTCGAAGGACGTCGGCCCGTCACGCTCTCACTCGTAAATCGGCGTCTGGAAGAACATGACAACGACGGTACCCGCTTCCGTCGCCCCCGCACACCAACTTTTCGCCGTCGCGCTGCTAGCGGGACGCCTCGCAGGCCGAGGCCGCGACGTCCTTGCTCGCACCGGCCGCGACGAGGCTGGCGTCACAGCTGGTCTGGTTGCCGATCTGTCCCTGGTAGCACGCCTCCGCGACGCCCTCGGTCACCTTCGCGGCGTGCTTGGCGACGTACTGCTCGCAGGCCTTCACGTCCGCCTGGGCGGACGGGGCGGCGATGACGGCGCCGCCCAGGGCGAGGGCCAGTCCTGCGAGGATGCTGGGGATACGAGCCGACGGACGCATGCGGATGCACCTGCTCTCTCGGTCGGTCACGCGATCCTCGGATGCGCCGGACCGCGGGCGGGGGCGGCGGCGCGGAGCAGGCGCTCCGGGGGGCGACGGGCTCTGCCCGTCGGACACCCCCGCCCTTCCGACGCTAGAACACGGCACCGGCGCACGCACTTTCGGACCGGCGTCAGCGGGCCGGCGGGTACTCGTCGTTCCAGGCGGGGGGCGTCGTCGTGCCGCTGGCCCAGTCCCGGCGCAGGATCGCGTACCCGACGGCGTCGTGGACCGTGCCGTCGTCCGAGGGCCACGCCTCCCGGTAGTGCGCCTCCTTGACGTACCCGCACCGCAGGAAGGTGCGGCGCATCGCCCCGTTGTCCTGGCGCGTCGTGCCCTCGATCCGCCGGATCAGCGGGAGCTCGGTGAACAGGTACCGGGTCAGCCAGGTCAGCGCCCGGGGGCCGATCCCCCGCCCGCGGTACCGGGACCGGATCCGCAGGTCGAAGACGGGCGTGCCGTCGCCCAGGTCCATCAGCCGGACCAGGCCGAGGGTCTCGCCTGCGCCTGCGCCTGCGATCCAGAACGACCTGGTCTCCTCGTTGTCGAACCGGCCGTCCGCGGCCCACTGCCGGGCGCGGTCCGGGTCGACCACGGCCGAGCCGTGGAACGGCCAGGTGTCCCCGGTGAGGAAGGCGACCAGGTCATCGACCTCCGAGGGGACGTAACGGCGGTAGGCGAGATCCACGGCGGCACTCCAGGGGCGGGGGCGACCGGCCCCGAACGCCTTTCGTTCGGAGGTTCCGGTCCGGTAACAACGACATACGAGAGCTCAACACAGCGTAATGTCCGCACCAAGGGTTCTTTGAACATGTTCAGAGAACCGTCGGTTCATGGGGGAAGGTACGCAGGTGAACGGGGCGACGAAGGGTGCCATCGTCGGCGGGGTGTTCCTCGCGATGCTCGGCGGCGCAGGGTACGGGGTGTACACGCTCGTCGGGGACGACGGCGGAGACGGCAAGGGCGGAGAGACCACCACCCAGGCCGGGACGGGCACCGGGCCGGTCGGCGAGAAGGACGCGGCCAAGACCGCCAAGGCCTTCCTGACCGCGTGGGCGGCCGGGGACGAGCGGGGGGCGGCCGACCTGACGAACAACGCCGCGGCCGCACAGGCCGCGGTCGGGGGCTTCAGGACGAAGGCGTACGTGTCCAAGGCGGTGATCACCCCCGGCACTCCCAACGGCGCCACCGTGCCCTTCAAGGTCGAGGCGGAGATCACCTACGAGGGCACCACCAAGCCGCTGGTCTACGACTCGCAGCTGACCGTGGTCCGCGGGCTCACCAGCGGGAAGCCGCTCGTGGACTGGCAGCCCTCGGTGATCCACCCGCAGCTCCAGAAGGACGAGGCGCTGCGCGCCGGCGCCCCGGCGAGCCCGCCGGTCAAGGCCGTGGACCGCAACGGCGAGGAGCTGACCGCGGAGAAGTACCCCTCGCTGCGCCAGGTCCTGGACGAGCTGCGCCAGACCTACGGCGGCAAGGCGGGCGGCAGGGCGGGGGCGGAGGTCTGGATCGAGCCCGCCGCCAAGGAGGCTCCCAGGCGGACCCTGCTGACCCTGGTCGAGGGCGAGCCGAGCACCCTCAAGACGTACCTGGACGCGAAGGCGCAGGCCGCGGCCGAGCAGGCGGTCACCAAGTTCCCGGAGGCCTCGGTGGTCGCCGTCCAGCCCAGCAGCGGACACATCCTGGCCGTCGCGAACAACCGCAAGGACGGCTTCAACGCGGCGATGCGGGGCACCCGCGCACCCGGATCCACGATGAAGATCGTGACGGCCGCGATGCTGCTGGACCGCGGCCTGGTCGCCGCGGACAGGCCGGCGGAGTGCGCGAAGACGGTGACCTGGGGCCGTGAGTTCCACAACCTGAAGAACTTCGAACTGCCGCCCGGGACCAGCTTCGCGACCTCGTTCGCCCGCTCCTGCAACACCGCCTTCATCAAGCAGATCAAGCCGGTCGACGACGACTCCGCGCTGCCGAAGGAGGCCACGGAGGTCTTCGGCATCGACCTGGACTGGAAGACCGGCATCAAGTCCACCGACGGCAAGGTCCCGCCGGCCACCGGCGCGGCGGCCGCCGCCGAGTACATCGGGCAGGGCCAGATCACGATGAACCCGCTGAACGTCGCGTCCATCACCGCGACGGCCCGCACCGGCGTGTTCCGCCAGCCGCTGCTGGTCTCGCCGGAGCTCGACGGCCGGACGATCGCGAAGGCCGAGCGCCGGATGAAGTCCTCGGTGCAGCAGCAGCTGGTCTCCATGATGAAGCTGACGGCCTCCAGCGGCACGGCAAAGGAAGCAATGGCCCCGGTCCGCGGCTCGGACAAGGGCGCGAAGACCGGCTCGGCGGAGGTCGGCGGCGCCGGGGACAGCCCGGACAGCTGGTTCACCGGCTTCAGCGGCGACGTGGCCGCGGCGGCCATGGTCGAGGGCGGCGGCCACGGCGGCGAGGCGGCGGGCCCGATCGTCGCCCAGGTACTGAACGCGGGCTGACCGGGTGGCGGCGGCGCGACCGGCCCGGGCCGAAATCGGTCGTGCCGCCGCAGCGGGCGGCGTTAACGTCGCGGCATGACGACGTCCACGCACCCTCTGTTCGCCGAGGCCCTTGCCGAGCTGGGCCTCGACCTCACCGTCCGGAGCTTTCCCGAAGGGACCCGAACGGCTGCCGACGCCGCGGCCGCCATCGGCTGCGAGCTCGGCCAGATCGTGAAGTCGCTGGTCTTCGCGGCGGACGGGGTCCCCGTCCTGGTCCTGATGGACGGGGCCTCCCGCGTCGACGTCGCGGCGGTCGGGCGCGAGCTGGGGGCGGACCGGGTGACCCGGGCGGACGCGGCCGTCGTCCGGGAGACCACGGGCTACGCCATCGGCGGGGTGCCGCCCTTCGGGCACCGTACGCGCACCCGGGTGCTGGCCGACCGGTCGCTGCTGGCCCACGACACGATCTGGGCGGCGGCCGGTACCCCGCACACGGTGTTCCCGATGGCTCCCGGCGAGCTCGTCACGTACGCCGGGGCCACCCTGGCCGACGTGCGCGAACAGCCGCCGGAGCCGTCACAGGGCTGAGCGCAGTGCCCGTACCAGGGCCTGGGCCCGGGGGTCCGCGGTGACCGACTTGGCCAGGGCGTTGGTCACGTAGCCGAAGCCGATGCCCGCCTCCGGGTCCGCGAAGCCCAGGGATCCGCCGCGGCCCGGGTGGCCGAAGGAGGCCGGCGAGAGCAGCGGTGAGGCCGGGCCGTGCAGCATGTAGCCGGCGCCGAAGCGGGTGTTCACGACCAGCACCCGGTCCGGCCCGGCGGAGTGCTCCCGGGCGGCCAGCGCAGTGGTGGCCGGGGTGAAGATCCGCGCGCCGTCCTCGACCACGCCGATCGTGGCCCCGTAGAAACGGGCCAGGGCGCGGGCCGTTCCGATGCCGTTCGAGGCGGGGAGTTCGGCGGCCCGGTAGGCGGGGGCGTTCTCGTCGGGCAGCGGGTCGATGGCGGCGAAGGCACGGCGGGTGAGGGAGTCAGGGTCGGCGTAGGCCTCGGAGACGTTGCGCCGCGGCCGGGTCCGCAGCATGCCCGCGCTCTCGGGCGGCTCGACCGCAGCCACCCGGCCCACCCGGTGGGCCTCGGCCTCCGGCAGGCCGATCCAGAACTCCAGCCCCAGCGGCTCGGCGATCTCCTCCGCCAGGACACAGCCCACTGTGCGGCCGGTCGCCCGCAGCACCAGCTCGGACAGCAGCCAGCTGTAGGTCTGCGCGTGGTAGCCGTGCCCGGTGCCCGGTTCCCAGAAGGGCTGCTGCGCGGCGACCGCGCGCGCTCCGGACACCCCGTCGGCGGCCTCGGCGGCGGTCAGCCCGCGGTCCAGCGCCGGTATGCCCGCGCGGTGCGCGAGCACGTCCCGGACCAGGATCCGCTCCTTGCCGCCCGACTTGAACTCCGGCCAGTACGAGCCCACGGGCGCGTCCAGGTCCAGCAGTCCGCGCTGGTGCAGCAGCAACGGCACGGCGGCCGCCACGCCCTTGGTCGCGGACCGGACGATCTGCGCGGTGTCCTCGGTCCACGGCTCGGTGCCCTCGGCGTCCCGGGTACCGGCCCACAGGTCGACGACCTTGCGGCCGTCCCGGTGGACGGCGACGGCCGCGCCCCGGTCCCCGAGCACCTCGAAGTTGCGTACGAACGCGTCTCTGACGGGCTCGAAGCCCTCCGCCACCGTCCCGTGGACTTCCACGTCTACTCCCAGCACCTGCCGCGACGCCCGGACGGCGCCTACATCTGTCGCGTACGCCTACCTCACACTGCAACGCCCGCCGGGCGGCTCTGCTTCCCGGTGTCTCGAAGCCCGGGAGGCTCGCGCACCGGCGCCGATCAGTGCGCGGGGCGCGTCAGAAGGGGCGTGCGCGGGTCGAAGCCGAACGGGAGCTCCAGCCGGTGGGCCCGCATCAGCTCGTCGTCGCACAGCAGCTCCCGTGTGCGGCCGTCCGCCGCGATGGCCCCCTCGCTGAGGACCACCGAGCGCGGGCACAGTTCCAGCGCGTACGGCAGGTCGTGCGTCACCATCAGCACGGTCACGTCGAGCGAGCGCAGGATGTCCGCGAGCTCGCGGCGCGAGGCCGGGTCCAGATTGGACGAGGGCTCGTCCAGGACCAGGATCTCGGGCCGCATGGCCAGGACGGTTGCCACCGCGACGCGGCGGCGCTGCCCGAAGGACAGGTGGTGCGGCGGCCGGTCGGCGAAGTCCGCCATGCCGACCTGGTCCAGGGCGGTGCGGACCCGTTCCTCCAGTTCCGCGCCCCGCATCCCGGCCGCGGCCGGGCCGAAGGCCACGTCCTCCCGCACGGTCGGCATGAACAGCTGGTCGTCGGGGTCCTGGAAGACGATCCCGACCCGGCGGCGGATCTCGGCGAGGTTCCGCTTCTCCACCGGCAGGCCGGCCACGGACACCGAGCCGACCCCGCCGGTGAGGATCCCGTTGAGGTGCAGCACCAGGGTGGTCTTGCCGGCGCCGTTGGGTCCGAGCAGGGCGACCCGCTCACCCTGCCCGACGGTCAGGTCCACCCCGAAGAGGGCCTGGTGGCCGTCGGGGTAGGCGTAGGCGAGGCCGGCGACTTCGAGGGAGGGGGTACTGGTCACAGGGTCCATCCCATCAGACAGACGGCGAGGGCCGTCACCGGGAGCACGGACGCGTACGCCCACTGGGCGCGGGTGGCCGCGACCTCGTCGATCACCGGCATGGAGCCGGCGTAGCCGCGGCTGACCATCGCGAGGTAGACCCGCTCGCCGCGTTCGTAGGAGCGGATGAACAGTGCGCCCGCGGTCTTGGCCAGCACTCCCCAGTGCCGGATCCCGCTCGCCTCGAATCCGCGCGAGCGGCGGGCGATGGACATCCGGCGCATCTCGTCGCTGATCACATCGCCGTAGCGGATCATGAAGGAGGCGATCTGGACGAGCAGCGGCGGCAGCTTCAGCCGCTGCAGGCCCAGCAGCAGGGCCCGCAGCTCGGTGGTCGAGGCGAGCAGGACGGAGGCGGCCACGCCGAGGGTGCCCTTGGCGAGGACGTTCCAGGCGCCCCAGAGGCCCGAGACGCTGAGCGACATGCCGAGCACCTGCACGCGCTCGCCCTCGGCCACGAAGGGCATCAGCACGGCGAAGGCGACGAAGGGGACCTCGATCAGCAGCCGCCGCAGCAGGAAGCCGGCCGGGATCCGGGCGACGGCCGCGACTGCGGCGAGGAGGGCGGCGTACAGGCCGAAGGCCCACACCGCCTCGCGCGGTGTGGACACGACGACCACGACGAAGGCCAGGGTCGCGGCGAGCTTGCAGTGCGGCGGCAGGCCGTGGACCGGCGAGTGGCCGTGGCGGTAGAGCTTGTGGGCGTGGCCGGCCCCCATGTCAGCCCGCCGAGACGGAGGTGGCGGTGGCGGTGAGGTCTTCCGTCCGGCGGCGGCGCACGGCCCAGAAGATCCCGGTGCCGGCGACGACGGTCACGCCGACGCCGATGACCCCGGCGAGGCCGCCGGACAGGCGGGCGTCGTCGACGTCCTTGACGCCGTAGTCGGCGAGCGGGGAGTCCGCGGCGGCGTGCTCCTCGACCTTCTCGTCGATGCCCTTGTCCGCGGCGACCTTCTCCAGGCCGTCGGGGTCGGCGGAGGCGTAGAAGGAGACGAATCCTGCGAGCACGAGGGCGGTGACCAGGCCGGTCGCCCACACCTTCTTCGTCGATCCGGCGCCGGCACCGGCCGCCGCGGGCGCTCCGGCCGCGGCCGGTGCGTCGACGAGCGCGCCGTCGACGCGCAGCTTCAGCGGCGCGGTCAGCCCGCGGGCCCCGTGCACCAGGTCGGGGCGGACGGCGATCACGGCGCCTACGGTCGCCGCGGTGATGGCGGCCTCGCCGATGCCGATGAGCACGTGGACGCCGACCATGGCGGTGATCACCTTGCCGATGGGCACGTCGGTGGTGCCACCGACGGCGTAGACGGCGGTGAAGGCGGCGGCCGCGGCGGGCACCGAGAGCAGGGCGCCGACGAAGGCGGCCACGGTCACGGAGCGGCGGGTGGGCGGCAGGATCCCGAGCAGCCCGCGGAAGATCGCGTACGCGACGACGACGGTGACGACACCCATGACGGTGACGTTCACACCGAGGGCGGTCAGCCCGCCGTCGGCGAAGAGGATGCCCTGCATGAGCAGGACGACGGACACGCAGAGCACACCGGTGTAGGGGCCGACGAGTATCGCGGCGAGCGCCCCGCCCAGGAGGTGGCCGCTGGTGCCCGCGGCGACGGGGAAGTTCAGCATCTGGACGGCGAAGATGAACGCGGCGACGAGACCGGCGAGCGGGGCGGTCCGTTCGTCGAGCTCGCGGCGGGCGCCGCGGAGGCTGACGGCCACCGCGGCGGCGGCCACCGCTCCGGCGGCCACCGAGACGGGTGCGTTGATGAATCCGTCGGGCACATGCATGGAACGGCTCCGCTTCTTAACCAGTCTTTAGCTGTTCAACCATAGTGCCCAGTTGCAAACCGTTGGCAAGAGCGGGCGCGTCACAAAGAGAGCCGTGCGCTTTCGTGGGAATGTGCGAGGCTGGACAGGACAAACGGACGCAAATGTTCCGATATCGAGGAGTCTTGTCGATGTCAGCCACCGCCGAGAATCCACCAGCGACCGCCGCCCCGACCGCCGTCGAGGAGCGGGTCCGTGCCCGCGTCATCACGGACGACCCCCTCTACCGGACCATCCCGGTCGCCCTGCGGTTCGCCGTCGCCGAGCCGCTGGCCGTACGGATCGTCTTCCCGGCGGGCCTCTCCCCCGAGGGCACCGACAACGAGTGGGTCTTCCCCCGCGCGCTCCTTGAGGCGGGTCTCCAGTCCCCGACCGGGACCGGGGACGTGCGGGTCTGGCCGTGCGGCCGCGTGCAGGCGGTCGTCGAGTTCCACTCCCCCGAGGGCGTCGCCGTGGTGCAGTTCGACATCGCCGCCCTGCGCCGGTTCCTGCGGCGTACGTACGCCCCCATGGCGGCCGCCGCCACCCGTTAGGCGCAACCGGGCCCGGCCCCGTACCACCCGGTGATCGGGTGGTACGGGGCCGGGCCGTCCTGTCGGCAGGTGCGGGGCCGACGGGGTTTCGCGGGGTCAGGCGCTGACCAGCTCGCGGTCCTTGTCCGGGCCCTCCGGGGACTGCGCGGACTCCAGGTGCTTGCGCAGGCTCTCCCCCTCCACGTCCACGTTCGGCAGCAGCCGGTCCAGCCACTTCGGCAGCCACCAGGCCTTGTGCCCGAGCAGTGCGAGCACCGCCGGGACGATGGCCATGCGGACCACGAAGGCGTCGAAGAAGACGGCGACGGCCAGACCGAAACCGATCATCTTGACCATCTGCTCGCTGGCCCCGATGAAGCCCGCGAACACCGCGATCATGATGACGGCGGCAGCCACGACGACCCGCGCGCTGTACTGGAAGCCGGTGACCACGGCCTGGCCCGGGCGCTCACCGTGGACGTACGCCTCACGCATCCGGGTGACGAGGAAGACCTCGTAGTCCATGGCCAGGCCGAAGACGACACCCACCATGAAGATCGGCATCATCGACATGATCGGACCGGTCTGCTCCACTCCGAAGACCGAGCCGAGCCAGCCCCACTGGAAGACCGCGACGACGGCGCCGAGGGCGGCGACGACCGAGAGCAGGAAGCCGAGGGCCGCCTTGAGCGGGACCAGGATCGAGCGGAAGACGAGCATCAGCAGCAGGAAGGCGAGGCCGACGACGAGCGCCAGGTAGGGCAGCAGCGCGTCGTTCATCTTCTGCGAGAAGTCGATGTTCATCGCGGTGGCACCGGTGACGAGGACGTCGTCCCCGCTGCCGTCGCGGATCTCGTGGACCAGTTCCTCGGTGTGCGTGGAGGACGGGCGGTCCTTCGGGATGACGGTGATCACCGCGGCGTCGCCGGCCTCGTTGAGGGTCGGCGGGGTGACCGCGACGACCCCGTCCAGGCCCTTGATCCGGTCGGCCGTCTTGTCGGCCAGCGCCTTGTCGCCGTCCACGACCACCATCAGCGGGCCGTTGAAGCCCGGGCCGAAGCCGTCGGACAGCAGGTCGTACGCCTGGCGCTGGGTGGTGGAGACCGGCTGGGCGCCGTCGTCCGGCAGACCCATCTCCAGCTTGCTCGCCGGGATGGCGATGACGCCGAGACCGATCACACCGGCCAGCAGCACCATGACCGGGCGGCGCAGGACGAAGCGGGCCCAGCGGGTGCCGCCGTTGGCCTTCTTCTCGGCGCCGGCCGGCTTGCCCTTGCCGAACAGGCGGCTCTTCCTGCCCGCCGGGAGCACCTTCTTGCCCGCGAAGGCGAGGATGGCCGGGACCAGGGTCAGCGCGACGAGCACGGCGATGACCACGGTGCCCGCGGCCGCGAAGCCCATCTTGGTCAGCATCGGGATGTTGACGACGGCCAGGCCCACCAGGGCGATGACCACGGTCAGACCGGCGAAGACGACGGCGGAGCCGGCGGTACCGACGGCGCGGCCCGCGGCCTCGTCGCGCTCGCGGCCCTCGGCGAGCTCCGCGCGGTAGCGGGAGACGATGAAGAGGGCGTAGTCGATGCCGACCGCGAGGCCGATCATCGTCGCGAGGGTGGCGGTGGTGTTGCCGAGGTCCAGCACGTTGGCGAGCGCGGTGATGGAGGAGACGCCGATGCCCACGCCGATCAGCGCGGTCAGCAGCGGCAGACCGGCCGCGATCAGCGAGCCGAAGGTGATGACGAGGACGATCGCTGCGACCGCGATGCCGATGATCTCGCCGGATCCGGTCTCGGGGGCGGCCATCAGCGCGTCACCGCCGATCTGGACGTTCAGCCCGGCGGCCTTGGCGCCCTCGCCCGAGTCCTTGAGCGCGTCGCGGGTGGCGTCCTTCAGCTCCATGCCGCTGACGTTGTACTTGGCGCTGATGTAGGCGGTGGAACCGTCCTGGCTCACGGCCTTGGCCTCGTACGGGTCCGCGACGGAGGAGATCTCGGCCGCGCCCGGTCCGGTCTTCAGACCCGAGACGATCTTCTGGACCTCGGCCTTGGGGCCGGGGTCGGTGACCTTGGCGCCCTCGGGGGCCTGGATGACGATGCGGGCGGTGGCGCCGTCGGCGGCCATGCCCGGGAAGCGCTTGTCCAGCAGGTCGAAGGCCTTCTGGGCCTCCGTACCGGGTATCGAGAACGAGCCGGAGGTGGGCGCTGCCGCCGAGGCGGCGCCGAAGCCGGCGGCGAACAGCAGCGCCACCCAGAGGAGGGCGACGAGGCCGCGGCGCCGGAAGGCGCCCCTGCCGAGTCGGTAGAGGAAGGTAGCCACGTCGGTGGTTCTCCCGTTCAGGTCGTGGGATGGATCCGGATCGGATCAGGGCGTCGAAAGCCGGCCCGACGACGAGAGCGGCGTGTCAGGAGCAGCGGGGAGGCGGTGCCGGGGACGGGGTGGAGCGAGGATCAGACGCCGAGGGCGGGGAAGACCACGGCGTCGATGAAGTCACCGAGGAAGGCCCGGTCCACCGGGCGGTCCTCGATCAGCGGGAGCGCGATGAACGCCCCGATGAGCATGTGCGGTACGAAGTCGAGCGCGGGACAGTCCGGGCGGATCTCGCCCCGGTCCACCGCGCGCCGCAGCATCGCCTGGAGACCGTTGATCTCCGGGTCGACCAGCAGGTCGCGCAGGGCCTTGTGCAGCTCCGGGCTCTCGTGGACGGCATGGGCCAGACCCCGCATCAGCGCGGTGTCCTTGGCCATCTGCGCGTCGTCGGAGTGCTCGACCATGCACGCGAAGTCCCCGCGCAGGCTGCCCGTGTCGATCTCGCGCAGCGAGACCGGCTGGGTGCACCGCAGGGCCTTGGCGACCAGTTCCGGCTTGCTCCCCCACTGGCGGTAGAGGGTGGCCTTGCTGGACTTCGTACGGGCGGCGACCGCGTCCATGGTCAGCGCCTCGTAGCCGACGTCACGCAGGAGGTCGAGGACCGCCTCGTGCAGTTCGGCCTGTCGTTCGGGGGTGATCCGGCTGCGCCGAGCCGCCATCGCCTCGGTCATCTCCGTCTCCCGCCCGATCGAAACTATTCCGTACGCTTAAGACCATACCCCTACCCCAAGCGAAACGAAACCGTTCCGTTTCGCTTACGGGGGTGGCATGGATCACCTGTACGAGTTGCCATGGCCTCCCTGCGCGGAAAGCATTGGGGGGTGAGTCACGACGTCGCGTACCTCCGGTTCCCGCACCTGCACGACGACCTCCTCTGCTTCGCCGCCGAGGACGACCTCTGGGTCGCCCCGCTGGTCCCCGACGGAGGGACCCCCGGGCGGGCCTGGCGCATCACCGTCGACCGGACCCGGGTCGGCCACCCGCGCTTCTCCCCCGACGGGGGGCACATCGCCTTCACCAGCTGGCGCAGCCTCGACCCCGAGATCCACCTCGCCCCGGTCGACGGCGGCCCCGCCCGCCGGCTCAGCTACTGGGGCGCCCTCGACACCCGCGTCTGCGGCTGGACCCCGCCCGACGAGGACGGCCGCAGCGACATCCTGGCCGTGTCCTCGCACAGCCAGCCCTTCTCCTACTTCGCCTGGGCCTACACCCTCCCGACCGACGGCAGCCCCGGCGGCCGGCTGCCCTGGGGGCCCGTCTCCGACATCCAGGTGCAGGCCACCGAGGAGGGCGAGCGGCACTCCCTCCTCCTCACCGGCAAACCCCCGCACGAGCCCGCCGCCTGGAAGCGCTACCGCGGCGGCGCCACCGGCCGGCTGTGGCTGCACGGTCAGCGGCTGCTGGAGGACGTCGAGGGACACCTCGACTCCCCGATGTTCGTGGGCGGCCGGATCGCCTTCCTCTCCGACCACGAGGGCATCGGCAACCTGTACTCCTGCCTGCCCGACGGCACCGATCTGCGCCGCCACACCGATCACGAGGAGTTCTACGCCCGGCACGCCTCCAGCGACGGCTCCCGCGTCGTCTACCAGTGCGCCGGCGACCTCTGGCTCGTCGAGTCCCTGGACCGGGACGCCGTCCCGCGCAGGCTCGACGTCCGCCTCGGCGGCCCGCGCGCGGGCCGGCGTACGTACCAGGTGCCCGCCGCCAGCCATGTCGACTCGCTCTCCGTGGACACCACCGGGCGCGCCAGCGCCGTCGTGGTGCGCGGCAGCCTCTACTGGCTGACCCACCGCGACGGCCCGGCCCGGACCATCGCCGACACCCCGGGCGTACGGGTGCGGCTGCCGGAGATGCTCGGCAGCGGCGGACAGGTCGCCTACATCACCGACGCCGAGGGCGAGGACGCGATCGAGATCGCCTACCTGCCGCGGGCCTCCGGCGAGCGGGAGCCCCGCCGGCTGGCCTCGGGCCAGCTGGGGCGGGTCACCGAACTGCTCTCGGACCCGGACGGCGAGCGGCTCGCCATCGCCTCCAACGACGGCCGGCTGCTCCTCATCGACGCCACCGAGGAGTCCAACGGCGAGGTCACCGAGCTGATCGCATCCATCAACGGCCCCGTCACCGACCTGGCCTTCTCCCCCGACGGAGCCTGGCTGACCTGGTCGCACCCGGGCATCGGCCGGTCGCTGCGGCAGATCAAGATGGCCCGGATCTCCGGACCCGGCGCCCGCGTCATCGTGGACGTCACCAACGGCCGCTTCGAGGACGAGAACCCGGTCTTCACCCGGGACGGGCGCTACCTCGCCTTCCTGTCGTGGCGCGGCTTCGACCCGGTCTACGACGTGCACACCGGCGACCTCTCCTTCCCGCTGGGCTGCCGCCCGTACCTGGTGCCGCTGTCCTCCGCGACCCCCTCCCCCTTCGCGCTCTCCGCCGAGGGTCGACCCGCGGCCGGCGGACTCGAACTGGCGGAGGGCGACTCGGGCGAGGCCGACGGCGCCGTCACCGTGGAGGTGGAGGGGCTGGAGAGCCGGGTCACGCCGTTCCCGGTGACCGCGTCCAAGTACTCGGCCCTGTACCCGGTGCACGGCGGCGGGCTGGTGTGGCTGCGCTGGCCGATCTCGGGCGCGCTCGGCGAGACCTTCGCCAACCCGGCCGACATCAGCGGCAAGCCGACGCTGGAGCACTTCGACCTCACCAAGGCCCGCAAGACCGAACTGGCTTCGGGGCTGGACTGGTTCGCGGTCAGCGGCGACGGCACCCGGCTCGTGATCAACGACGACGGCGACCTGCGCGCGGTCCCGGCGACCGAGTCGGGCGACAGCGACTCGACCGTCTACCTGGACCTGCGGCGCATCCTGCACGAGGTGGACCCGGCGGCCGAGTGGCGCCAGGCCTACGAGGAGGCCGGGCGGATCATCCGCGCGTACTTCTGGGAGCCGAAGATGTGCGGCATCGACTGGGACGGGGTGCTGAGCCAGTACCGGTCCCTGGTCGAACGGGTCGCCTCGCCGGACGAGTTCGCCGACCTGCTGCGCGAGGTCCTCGGCGAACTCGGCACCTCGCACGCCTACGTCTCCCCCGCGCGCCGCAATGAAGGCCCGCCGCACTACCAGCGGGCGATCGGCCTGCTCGGCGCCAATCTCTTTCCCCGGGACGGGGAATGGGTGGTCAGCCGGATCCTGCCCGGTGAGTCCTCGGACTCCAAGGCCCGCTCCCCGCTGGCCGGCACCGGCATCCGGGAGGGCGCGGTGCTCACCCATGTCGACGGGCGGCCGGTGGACCCGGTCGCCGGGCCCTACCCGCTGCTCGCCGCGGCGGGCGGGACCACCGTGGAGCTGACCTTCCAGCCCGCGGCGGGCGAGGGCCGGGCCCGCCGGGTCGCCATCGTGCCGCTGATCGACGAGCGGCCGCTGCGCTACCAGGACTGGGTGTCCAAGCGGCGCGAGGCGGTCCGGGAGATCAGCGGCGGCCGCTGCGGCTACCTCCACATCCCCGACATGGGCGGCTCGGGCTGGGCGCAGTTCAACCGCGACCTGCGGATGGAGATGTCCCGGCCCGCGCTGATCGTGGACGTGCGCGGCAACGCGGGCGGGCACATCAGCGAGTTGGTGGTGGAGAAGCTGACCCGCTCCATCCTCGGCTGGGACCTGACGCGCAACGCCCAGCCGGTCTCGTACGCCTCCAACGCGCCCCGCGGTCCGATCGTGGCGCTGGCCGACGAGGCGACCTCCTCGGACGGGGACATGATCACCGCGGCCTTCAAACTGCTGGGCCTGGGCCCGGTGGTGGGCCTGCGCACCTGGGGCGGGGTGGTCGGCATGACCGGCCGCCACACCCTGGGGGACGGCACGGTGATCACGGTGCCGATGAATGCAGCCTGGTTCCCGGAGTACGGCTGGTCGGTGGAGAACCACGGCGTGGAGCCGGACCTGGAGATCCAGCGCACTCCCCTCGACTGGGCGGAGGGGCGGCACGCCCAGCTCGACGACGCCGTGCACCTGGCACTGGAACTGCTGGAACAGGACCCGGCCGCGGTGCCGCCCGGGTACACGGATGTACCGGACCGGCGCCGGCCGAAGCTGCCGCCGAGGAACTGAGCGGTTCCCGCGAGGAACTGAGCGGTTCCCGCGAGGAAGTGGGCGGTTCCCGCCTGCGGCGAGCGGGGTGCGCATGCGCAAGGGGCGCGATCCCCGGGACAGCGGGGATCGCGCCCCTCGGCGCGCGGTATCCGGTTCCGGCCGTCAGGTCCGGTCGTCGAGCCCGTCCTGGATGTCGTCGAACGACCGCTGCGGCGAGTCCTTCGGCTGCGGAGCGCGCGCGGACCTCTGGTCCTGCGGGCCCTTGCCGGGCTTCTGCGCCTGCCGCGCCTTCTCCTCGATCTGCTGCGCCTTGTCCTGGAACTGGTCCTTGATACCCATGCTGTTCACTCCATGAGGGGTGTCGGTGGTGGGGCCCGGTGGTGAGGCCTCGACCAGACTTGCACGGGCGAACAAAGCACGCATTTCGATCAGTGACTCTGTGTGCGCTCCTTCTCGTCGGCGGCCCCGCCGGCCCCCACGAGCCCCTTGGACACCTGGCCCAGACGCGGCTCGAAGTGCCGCATCTCGCGCTGCCCGACCGTCGCGATCATGCCGGGCAGGTAGCCGCGGATCCCCTGCATGCCGCGCAGCCACCACTGCGCGTACACGTGCGCCGAGCGCCGCTCGATTCCCGCGACGATCCGGTCGACCGCCGGGCCCAGCGGGTACGTGCGGTTCGACGGCCACGGCAGCCGCTGCCGCAACTCCCGCATGACCTCGTCCTGATCGGCGCCGCGCACCATGTCCGTGTCGGTCCAGGAGAGGTATCCGACCCCGACCTTCACCCCCTTGTGGCCGACCTCCGCGCGCAGGCAGTGCGCGAAGGCCTCGACCCCGGACTTGGAGGCGCAGTAGGCGGTCATCATCGGCGCCGGGGTGATCGCGGCGAGCGAGGCGATCTGGAGGAAGTAGCCGCGGCTCTCCATCAGTACGGGCAGGAAGGCGCGGGCGGTGACGGCCCCGCCGATCAGGTTGACCTCGATCACCCGGCGCCAGGCGTCCGGGTCCGAGTCGGCGAACGGCCCGCCCGCGGCCACGCCGGCGTTGGCGACGACGAGGTCCACCTTGCCGAAGCGCTGCTTGACCTCCTCGGCGACCCGGGCCATGGCCTCGTGGTCGGTGACGTCGGCGTACCAGTGGTCGCTGTCGGTGTGCAGCCGCTCGGAGACCTCCTTGAGGGCCTCCGGCTCCAGACCGACGAGGGCGACCTTCGCGCCGCGGGCCGACAGCTTGCGCGCCAGCAGCTCGCCGACCCCCCGGGCGGCACCGGTGACGACGGCGACCTGGCCTTCCAGACTCCTGCGAGCGCTCACGGCGTCTTCTCCTTCTCGGTGGTGTCGAGGTACAGCTCGGTCAGCTCGCGCAGGGCGCCGGTGACGACCTCGGGGGCCTCCACCGGGGTCATGTGCCCCATTCCGGTGAGCTCGGTCAGGCCCACGCAGTTCGGCAGTGCGGCGGCCAGCCCGCGGGCGTGCACGATCGGGGTGAGCCGGTCGGCGGTGCCGCCGATGACGGCGGTGGGCACGGCGAGGCGGGCCACGTCCGCGTCGAGATCCAGCCCTTCCAGCACCCGGGACCACGCGTGACGCACCCCGGTGGGGCAGGCGTGGACGATACGGGCGCACGCCTCGACCTTGTCCGGCGCCGAACCGGGGCCCATGGTGGCGTACTTCAGGATCTTCCGGGCGACGGGCGTGACCGGCCCGAGGGGGGCGCGGGAGCCGAGGACCGCGCCGGTCAGCCGGGTACGGGCGCGCCCCGCGCGCACCGGCAGCACCTGCGCCTCTGCAACCAGCCGGGAGCTGCCGGTGCTGCACAGCAGCGCGGCCGCGGCGTGCTCGGCGAACTCCGGCCGGGCCGCTGCCGCCATGATCGTCATGCCGCCCATGGAGTGGCCCGCGACGACCGCGCGCTCCCCGGGGGCGAGGGCCGCCTCCAGGACCGCCACCAGGTCGTCGGCGAGGGCGGTGGTGGTGTGCGTCCGGGCGGCGGGGCTGCGGCCGTGCCCGCGCTGGTCGTAGGCGACGACCCGGTGGGTGGCCGCCAGGGCCCGGATCTGCGCGGCCCAGAAGGCGGTGGAACAGGTCCAGCCGTGGGCCAGCACCACGGCCGGCGCACCCTGCTCCCCGTGGACCTCGACGTGCAGCCGGGCCCCGTCCGCGGAGACGGCGACGAGCTCGCGCCGTGCGACGGGCGGTGCATAGGGACCGGAGAGGACGTGCCGCGGGCGGCTCACGCGACGCCCTCCGCCGCCCGGGCCCCGTCCTCACCGGCAGTGGGCTCGCCCACACCGGCCCCGCCGGCGATCGAGGCGCGGGGGCCCGGGGGCAGCGCCCCCGGCAACGGCGCCGCAGCAGAGGCAGCCGCGACGACCACCGGCACCCGCTCCCTCACCCGCACGACCTCGTACTCCGCCAGATCGACGCTGCGCGTCTCGCGGCGGAACTCGCCCGTCGTACCGGGCCAGACGGTGGTGTTGCGGCCGTTCGCGTCCAGGTACCAGCTGGTGCAGCCGCCGGTGTTCCACACCGTCCGCTCCATCCGGGCCTGTACCTGGCGATTCCACTTGTTCACGGCGGAGGGGCGCGCGGCGAGCGCGACCGTCCCGCCCAGCATGCCCAGCTGCCGCAGGTAGTCGGCCATGTAGTTCAGCTGCGACTCGATCATGAGGATCATCGAACTGTTCCCCAGCCCGGTGTTCGGGCCGATGATCGTCATCCAGTTGGGGAAGCCGGCCGCCGTCGCCCCGCGCAGCGACTGCATCCCGTCCTTCCACTCGTCCGCGAGGGTCCGGCCGTCCGCGCCCACCACCCGGTCGGCGATCGGCATGTCCGTGACGTGGAAGCCCGTACCGAAGATGATCGCGTCGACCTCTGCCTCGGTCCCGTCGGCCGCGACCAGGACCGAGCCCCGGATCTCCTTCAGCCCGGAGGCGACCAGGTCCACATCGGGC
The DNA here is from genome assembly GCF_014650695.1 of Streptomyces avidinii. Lineage (GTDB taxonomy): Bacteria > Actinomycetota > Actinomycetes > Streptomycetales > Streptomycetaceae > Streptomyces > Streptomyces avidinii. The sequence goes on from NZ_BMVL01000008.1 coordinate 151,312, forward strand.
CGCGCCAGCGCCGGGTAGTACTCGCTGGAGAGCAGGATCCGCTTGCAGCCGATCCGGTAGGAGGGCGTCAGCCTGGCCCGCAGGTCCGGGTCCTTGATCGACCGGGCCATGTTGGCCTTGGCGAGCGCTTCGACGAGTCCGAGCTGGTTCGGCCGCTTGGTGAAGGCGCTGACCTGGAGCTCCCGGAGGCCCCACAGCAGCCCCCGGCGCGCGGCGCGGGTGAAGGGCAGCTGCCGGTGAAGCCAGCGTTCCACCGCGGAGATCGCCCGGTCGGTGCGCGGCATCACCCACGGCGGGGTCCGCTGGAAGAGCGTCAGGCGCTCCACGTCGGGGGCGATGGCCGGCACGATCTGGATCGCGGAGGCCCCCGTACCGATCATGGCGACGCGCTTGCCGCCGAGGTCGTAGTCGTGGTCCCAGCGCGCGGAGTGGAACACCTTGCCGGGGAACCCGGCGAGTCCCGGCACCTCCGGCAGCTTCGGCTCGGACAATGGGCCGGTCGCCGAGACCACCACGTCGGCGGTCAGCTCGCCCTGCGCGGTCTCGATCTCCCAGCGCAGTTCGTCCGCGTCCCAGCGCATCATCAGGACCTCGGATTCGAGCCGGATGTGCGGGCGCAGACCGAAGGTGTCCGCGACGTGCTCCAGGTACGCCCGGATGGCGGGCTGCCCGGAGAAGGTCCGCGGCCAGTCCGGATTCGGCGCGAAGGAGAAGGAGTACAGGTGCGACGGGACGTCGCAGGCGCATCCCGGATAGCTGTTGTCCCGCCAGGTTCCCCCGACCGAGTCGGCGCGCTCCAGGACGACGAAGTCCGTGATCCCCTCGCGCCGCAGCCGCACGGCCGCCCCGAGTCCGCCGAATCCGGACCCGATCACCGCCACTCGTACGTGCTCGCGCCCCTCGCGTCCGCCCCTGCCGCCCATGCCGCCCATGCCCGCCGCCTTCCGCTCATCCGCAGTTCCAGCCACGCAACGCCGCAACGCACCACACCATCGAAACACTGCCAGCAATCACTGGCACAATCGGGAGGGTAGAGCAGCCCCGTACTCATGGGTAGGGGGCGGACCCGGAAAGTTACTGCCGGTACGCCATAGGGTGCGTCTGTGGCGAAGGAAGAGACGCAAGCGAAGACGGTGCGCGAGTACCGCACGGAGGAACTGGCCGAGGCGGCCGGCATCCCGGTCCGCACCCTGCGCTTCTACCGCGAGCGCAAACTGCTCCCACCGCCCCGCCGCGAGGGGCGCATCGCCTGGTACGACGACCACCACCTGGCCCGGCTGCGCACCATCGCCGCCCTGCTGGAGCGCGGCCACACCCTCGGCGGCATCGCCGAGCTCACCGCCGCCTTCGAGAGCGGCCGCGACGTGAGCCAGCTCGGCGAGCTGCTCGGCATCGGCTGGTCCGAGGAGACCCCGGTCCGGCTCACCCCGGAGGCCCTCGCCGACTACTTCGAGGGCGAGGTCACCCCGGAGAACCTGGCGGCCTCCCTGGACCTCGGCTACCTCGCCGTCGACGGCGACGCGATCGTGCACGTCAGCCGCCGCCTGCTGGACGTCTCCTCGGCCCTGGTCCGCGAGGGCGTTCCGCTGGCGGCGGTCCTGGAGACCGGCCGCCGCGTCCGCGAGCACGCGGACGCGATGGCCCTGCTCTTCACCGAGCTCATATCGACCCACATCTCACCGGACGCGCTCACCCGGCTGCGCCCACTGGCGAAGAGCGTGGTCGAGGCCGAGCTGACGATGGCGATGGACCGGCTGCTGGCCTCGGGCACGGACTCCGGTCAGACACCCAGCTCGTAGACGACGGTCACGGGCGCGTGGTCGGACCAGCGCTCGGGGTGCGTCTCGGCCCGCTCCACGAAGGCCTTCACGGCCTTCGCCGCCAGCCCCGGGGTCGCGACCTGGAGGTCGATCCGCCAGCCGGCGTCATTGTCGAAGGCCCGCCCGCGGTAGGACCACCACGAGTAGGGCCCCTCGGTGTCCGGGTGCAGCTCCCGCACCACGTCGACGTAGCCCGCCTCCGAGTACACCTTCCCGAGCCACTCCCGCTCCTCGGGGAGGAAGCCCGCGTTCTTGCGGTTCGTCTTCCAGTTCTTGAGGTCGGCCTCCTGGTGGCAGATGTTCCAGTCACCGCACACCACGACCTCGCGGCCGTCGGCGGCGGCCCGCTCCTTCAGCGCCGCCAGGTACGTCAGGAACTCCCCCATGAACCGGTACTTCTCCTCCTGCTTCTCCGTCCCGGCCTCGCCCGAGGGCAGGTAGAGGCTGGCCACGGTCACACCGGGCAGATCGATCTCCAGGTACCGCCCGCTGCCGTCGAACTCCGCACTGCCGAATCCGACCTGCACCCGCTCGGGCGCCCGCCGCGTGTAGAGCGCGACCCCGGCCCGCCCCTTGACGGCGGCCGGCGCGAACACGGTGTGCCAGCCCGCAGGGGTCCGGACCTCCTCCGGAATCTGCCCCTCCTCGGCCCGCACCTCCTGGAGGCAGACCACATCGGCGTCGGATCCGTCGAGCCACGCCCCGAAGCCCTTCTTGGCGGCGGCGCGGATCCCATTCACATTCACGGAGGTCACAGTGAGCATCCCAGCACCATAGCGGGATGGTTCCGTACGATATTCGAATGTCTCACCGGATAGACCTTCGCACCGTGCCCTACGACCACCCGGACGCGGTCGAACTCAACGACCAGGTCCAGCTGGAGTACCAGGAGCGGTACGCCGGTGAGGGCGACGCCACCTTCCTGGACCCGGCGATGTTCGCCCCGCCGCAGGGCCGCTACCTGCTGGCCTACGACGCCACGGGCGCCCCGGTCGCCAGCGGCGGCTGGCGCAGCCAGGACGAGAACGACGAGGGCTACGCGGACGGCGACGCGGAGCTCAAGCGCATGTACGTCGTCCCCGAGGCCCGCGGCCTGGGCCTGGCCCGCCGCATCCTGGCCACCCTGGAGGACGACGCCCGCGCGGCGGGCCGCCAGCGCATGGTCCTCGAAACGGGCGACCAGCAGCCGGAGGCGATAGCCCTCTACCTCTCCTCGGGCTACACCCTGTCGGCGAAGTTCGGCCACTACCGCCACTACGACTCCAGCCGCTGCATGACGAAGCCCCTCCAGCCGGCCCCCGCCCCGTCCAGCCCGGCCGGCCGGTCCAGCCCCGCCGCCGTCTGAGGCGCTCTTTCAGCCCCGCCGGCGTTTGAGGCGCGGGGGTCCGGGGGCGGCGCCCCCAGCAGCGGCGCCGCGCCCGCCCACTACCGCGGCAGCCAGACGGCCCGGTCCGTCCCCCACCGGGACGGACCCGCCCCCCACTCCCCGAAGGGACTGGCGGCGTGCCGCACCACCCCGTACCCCGACGGGGTCTCGCGCAGCCACGGCTCCGCCGAATACCCCGCGCCGGCCACCGGGCCGGCCGCCGGCCCCGCCCCCAACAGCCCCCTCACCAGCCACGACCCCGTCCCCGCCAGCGAGAACCGCAGCCCCCGCCCTCCCCCCTCGGCCAGCGCCCGCATCACACCGGCCGCCACCAGATACCCCGTCCCGTGATCCAGTGCCTGCGCCGGCAACACCCCCGGCGCGCCATCGGACCTCCCGCACCGCGCGGCGATCCCGTACCCCGCCTGCACCAGCGAGTCGAACCCCCGCCGCCCGGCCCACGGCCCCCACTCCCGCCACCCCCACGCGCACAGCTCGGCCACCACCAGCCCCGGCCACCGCTCCAGCAGTTCCCGCGCCCCGAGCCCGTACCGCTCCAGCGCCCCCGGCCGGTACCCGGTCACCACCACGTCGGCCTCGGCGAGCAGCCCTTCGAGCACCGCCCGATCCCCGGCTCCCCCCGCTCCCGCCCCCGCCAGGTCCAGCAGTGCCGACCGCTTCCCGAAGCCCGTGTCCGCGTGCGCGTCGTCCGCCTCCGGCAGCCGCGGCGAGTCGATCCGCAGCACGTCCGCCCCCAGCGCCCCCAGCGTCCGCGTGGCGACGGGCCCGGCGATGACCCGGGTCAGATCCAGTACCCGCACCCCCGTGGCGGGCCGGCCGATCGGGGCATCGCCGAGTGTCCGTCCCCGCGCCCCTGATACCCGTACGGGCTCCATCAGCGGCTGCGGCTCCCCGTACTCCCGTGCCACGGCGACGGCGAGTCCGCCCTCCCCGTACACGAGCTCCTGCACCTCGACGGCCGTGCGCCCCGCGACCGCAGCGCGTACCGCCTCCGGCGTCGCCGATGACAGTCGCAACGCCCGTACCAACGCGGCTTCGTGATGCGGATAGTTGGCGTGCGTACGCACCCATCCGTCGCAGGTCCGCCAGAAGCCGGACAGCGGCGCGAAGGTCACCGGAGCGCGCCCCTCGACCCGCAGGTGCCGCTCGCTGACGAACGCCGTCGCCACCGCGCCCTCGTCCACCACCAACGGGGCCACGTCCGCCACCTCACCACCGGCCCGTACCGCGGCCAGCTCCGCCGCGGCAAGTCCGCACACCCCGACGGTCGCGCGGGCCAGTTCACGTACGGGCAGCGGGCCGTCCCCCAGGTCACCGGCTCCGCGGTAGCGGACCCGCCCGGCGAGATCGGGTGCCCCGCCGAGAGCCTCCCAGGCCTGGGCCGTCCCTGGGTCGCGTTCCTCACTGGTCGTCATGAAGCCATCATTCCCACCCCCCTGCCGCAGGAGCCGAGATGTCCTCCTGTCGAGATCATGCGTCCCCGCGGACCTGAAGTCAGCGGGGAGCAGGCAGGATGATCGTGCAATGCGAGATCCAGCAGGGTGGAAAAATGTGCAAGGGAACGGACATAGGCGAAACGGACCCGACCACGAAGGGCTGCGAGAACGAGATCTGCCCCCAAGGACTCCAGTACTACGCGGACTCCCTGCAGGGTCGGACCCCCTCCGGACCGTGCCCGCCGTGCCTGCTCGACCTGGGCCTCGTACGGCAGTTGCCCGACGGCGCCTTCGCCGCCATCCCGCCCCGGCTCGCGGCCGGCGGGCGCATGGACCGCCTGGAGCAGGCCATCGAGGAGAAGCGCAAGGCCCTGGCGGCCGTCCGCACCTCGATCGCCCGCGCCCAGGAGGTCTACCTGGACAGCTACCACCGCGGTGACACGCACGCGGTACGCAGCGTGCACGGCGCGGGCACCATCAACGCGACGATCTCCGCGGCCGTCCGCTCCTGCCAGGAGGAACTGCTGACCGCCCAGCCGGACGGCGCCCGCCCGCAGGCGGTGCTCGACGCGGCGCTGCCGAACGACCTCGCCGCACTCCACCGCGGTGTCCGCCAGCGGACCGTCTACCAGCACACCGTCCGCTCCCACCCGCCCACGCTCGCGTACGTGGAGCAGATCTCCCGGGCGGGCGGCGAGATCCGCACCCTGGACGAGGTCTTCGACCGGCTGATCGTGTGCGACCGCAGGATCGCCTTCGTCCCCGACCCGGGGGCACAGCGCAGCGAGTTGGCCCTGGCCATCGAGCATCCCGGGGTCGTGCGCTACCTCGTCGGCATCTTCGACCACGCCTGGCAGCGGGCCGCACCGCTGCGGGACGTCTCCGGGGGCCGGCTGCCGGCCGCGCTCACCGACGACATCCGCCGCACGATCCTGCGGCACATGGTCAACGGCCACACCGACGAGGCCATCGCCGCCCGCGTCGGCATGAGCACGCGCAGCGTCTCCCACCACATGCGCTGGGCCGCCGATCTCTTCGGCAGCCGCAGCCGCGCACAGCTCGCCTACCTCATCGCCCGGAGCGGGTTCCTCGACGACGAGCCCCCAACCGGCGCCTGACAAAGCCTTCTTCGAGCCGGTGGGCCGACATGTACGTTCCTCCCGAGCCTGCACTCTCCGGACGGCAACCAGGGTCTGGTCGGCGGGGACCTGCTCAGTTACGTGCGGGTCAACCCGTCGCTGACGCAGGTCTCGTACTCCCCGCTGATCGCCGGCGCGTACGTCCGCGAGGACAGCGCCGACCCCGGCCCGCGCGACCCCGGCAGGCCGGGCCTCCAGATCGCCCTGTGGATCCAGTACCTGCTCGACGGTGCGGCCACCGTGCCGCAGGCCCTGGACCTGCTCGACACCTGCCAGCTGGTGCCGGTCGAGATGCACGGCTTCCGGGCCACGGTGCACGTGGCCCTGGAGGACGCCTCGGGGGATTCCGCGATCATCGAGTACATCGCGGGCGAGCGCCGGGTGCACCACGACCGCAGCTACACGATCATGACGAACGAGCCCGCCTACGACGAGCAACTGCGCCTGCTGCGGGAACAGGTGCGCACGGTGCAGGAGCTCGGCCACGACCGGCCGAGCAGCGAAGTCCCCCTCCCCCGCACCGTTCTGAGCCGGGCGGCCCGCCCGAACCCGTAAACGCCGAGATCCCGCCCGGTCTTTCGACCGGGCGGGATCTCGTGACGTTCACGAGAGCTACTCGCGAACTGTCGTCTGTGGGCTGTTCACGAGTACCCCTGACCAGGCACTCCGGAGGCGAATAAAGATCGCTTCCCAGACTGACGAAGATCGCTTCCCGCCCCAGCGACAGGTGTCCTCCGCTGTCAGAGGCAGAGGCGAGGATGTGCGGCATGACGAAGACCGGAGCGGACTACGCGTGGTTCGAAGACGACTTTCCAGACATCGCCGAGGCATACTGCTTCACCTTGCGCGGGACCTCTCGCCTGCTGAGCTAGTGTCCCGGCTTGCGGGACGACCGGAAGCGCCCCTGCAGGGCATCGCCGCAGTCGTCGACGCCGCCTTCGCCCAGTACGACCTGGAGGATGGCGACCGTCAGATGGTCGCCATGACGACTGTGGGCGCCTGGACGCTGATGATCGAACCCAACGGGTACATCGGAGTCACCGAAGATCGAGCCTTGCCGGCCTCGGCCGGGGCGAGCTGGGTCTCTCACTTCGTCAACATCAATGCCGTCGGCACGTTCCTCTGGGCGGAGGACCAGGTCCTGCGACTCTGCTTCGACCCCATGTTCCCGGAGGATCGGTGGGGCACCGCACCGGACGAGCTGCTGGACGTCATGGTGCGGATCGGCTTCCACCTCGAGGACGAGACTCCGGAAACGGATCTGCCCTCCAGCGGCCTTCGCTCTGGCAGAGCACCTGACCGGCGTGGCCATCAGTCCGGCGCTGCTCCAGGACACGACCTTCACCTGCGCCACTGTCCAGGTCCGATGACATCGCGCGACCACCCTCCCCGGGTCTGCCCTGTGAATGCGGTGTGGATGATGGCGCGGTGACGAACATCAGTGACGCCCACGTGAAGGTCCACTTCCGGATGGACGTAGATGAGGATGGCTGGCCGCCGGCAAGCGTCGAGAGCCTGTGGGCGGTGAACCTCGGCGACGGCACGGTGCGGCTGGACAACACGCCCTGGTTCGTACGCGGAGTCGCCAGCGGCGACATCATCAAGGTGGAGTGCGATGGCGACGGTGTTCTCTGGGCCGGGGAGACGGTCCGACCATCTCAGAACTGCACGATCCGGCTGATCGTACTGAAGGACGACGGCTCAGCCGCCGCCCGGCAAAGCGTGCTGGAGGTCTTCCACCGCCTCGGCACGACCGGCGAGGGAATCGAGCAGTTCCGGATGGTGGCCCTGGATGTCCCACCTGAGGCGGACCTGCCGCGGATCCGCACGCTCTTGGAACACGGTGAAGCGAAGGAGTGGTGGCACTGGGAGGAAGGCTGTGTCACCGCTGCGTGGGAAGCCGCTGCTCCTGCCTGAGGGCAGCTGAGTTCCATCCCCAGCACGTGGCGGCCACGGGGCTGCACCCATGCCGCTTGTAATGAGTTGGTTCTCGAGCGGCTGCGCACGGCACGCTGTGGGCACGCGTCCTGACGAGGGCGGATGTGGATCCGCGCCGACGCGGCGGCCGAATGCCGCCTGATCTCCCGGGGGGCAGTGGTGAACGAACGGGACGTCCGGCTCAATGAACTCGCGCAGGGGCTGCGCCCCATGTCTGAAGGCATCAAGTGGTTCGACGAACTCGTCCCGGATGACCAGTCCGAGGTGCTGCTGTTCCTACGTCATCACTGTGCCCAGGCGCGCGCTGTCGCCCAGGATGCGCCAGAGAGCATCCGCCGTGCTGGGCTGCGCCAGACACATACGCCCGCGGTATTGATCTCACGCGGCCGGATCGACGATCAACTGGGAAAGATCGCCGGTCTCACGCCTATCGACGAACGTCGAAAGGCGTTCCGGCTGCTGATCGCAGTCCTGGCGGTTGCCGACGAGCGGCGCCGCGAGCGCTTCTGCTCCCGCGGCTGCGGTCATTGGTGGCACAGACTACCCGTCGACGGCTGATTGGATCCGACCGCTCGGACGTGTTGCCACGACCGCGGGCTCCTGAACAACGTACGGTGCTACATCCACTTTGAGGGCTCCGGGGCGCCCGACGGCTGCTTTGGGACACCCCTGACCGCACCTCTCGCTGTGGGGCGGGGGCCGCCTATGATCCAAACCAGGGGAACAGGGGAGGATGGGCATGTCAGGAGACGCGAACAGCACCGGAACAAGGCTGAACGGCGTGGATGGTGTACCGGCTGGCCCCTTGGCTCCGGGAGGCGGGAGCGTATTCGGCTCGACGCCGGCGGAGAAGAAGGCAGCGGCAAACACCATCGAGACCGAGCTGGAAACCAACACCAAGAAGGCTGCGGACGGCGCGAAGGACAACACGAGCGCGGCGGCAAGGAGCCTTGATGGCTGGGAGACAGCCTCCGGCCTGAAGAAGGTGACGGAGACCTGGGACCAACAAGCGAAGATGCTGATGGGACGCCTGAGCGCCGAAAAGGCCTCCCTGCGAGGGGCCTCGAGCCTATTCATGCAGAACGACGTGCGGACGGGTGACCAACTCGGCGCAGTGGGCCCGAAATCCAAGCTCGAGGGACTGTAGGGGGATCGGGCACGTGTTGACATACCAGGAAGTCATGACGCCCGATCCCCACCTTCGACTTCACACGGGTCCAGGACCCGGCGCAGGCGCGGACCCTGCGACGCGACCCGGACTTGAAAAGCGTCGAGGAGTCCTGGACCGCGCACATCGCCGCAGCGGTGCGGGCAGTGGACGAGCTCGATAAGGCGGTCAAACAGGCGCTCGAAGCCGTGGTCGTGGACGGAAACATCCTCGACGGCACCATCGGGGGGTTCAACGCCTCGGCCACTCCCGTCATCCCGCCGACGGGGTCGGCGCGGAGCGAGCAGAAGTTCACCGACGCCGAAAAGTGGATCTTCGATGAGATGAAGCGAAACGCAAAGTCGGACACGGTCGGGCAGATGCGGTCCCTGCTGAACAAACCCGAGTGGTACGAATTCGGGCGCAACTACGGCTCCGACATCAACGCAGCACTGACGATGTGGGGCGTGAAGGTGGCCCCGGGACAGGACTGGGACCACAAGCCGCAGCTCCAGGAACGGTACGACCTCCAAACGCTTGACGACTACTACTTCAAGCAGCCCGGAACGAACCGCGAAGTCTTCTACGACATCTACTCCAACGTCCACTACGGATACGTCGGCCGGGCAGCCGGCATCGACGCGGACACCTTGATCAAGGGCGCCTCCCTTGGAGAAACGCTGCTCACCGGAGACGACGACCAAGGCGATCAGATCACGATGCGCATCGGCATCGACCTCTACGACAAGTACGGCGACAACCTGACCGAGGAACAGCTCCGGCAGGGAATCAACGACGCGATGGACCAGATGGAACAAGCGCAGCGCAACGGCGAGAACGTCCCGCAGGTCAGGAACCGGAAGTGACGCGGGGACAGTGGGGCTGTGCGGTCGCCCCCGTTGCCGGTCTGGCCACCGGTGTGCTCGGGGCGGTGCTGCTGGCAGCCGCCTGGCGTGCGTGCGACGTAGGAGTGAACGGCGCGGCCAATGGGCTTGCGCTGATCTTCTACGGAGCCTTGCTCGCGATCATGGCGGCTGTGTGGTGGGGGGTGTTCATCGGGTACGTCGGACGCTGGAACCTCGCGGCCGCCCTCCTGGGCGGCACGGCCGGCGCGGCGGTCATGGTTTGGATCTTCGTGGCTCTCCTCCAGGTTCCCAACGGCTACCGCTGCTGACGAGTTCGCCCCCGACGCGGTGACGCGCCGAGCACGGCCACATCTACGGGTTCCGGAGAGACGGTCCGATCCTCGGAGAACTGCACGATCCGGCTGATCGTGTTGAAGGACGGCGGCTCGGCTGCCGCCCGGCAGAGCGTTCTGGAGATCTTCCACAAGCTCGGCACGACAGGCGAGGGCATCGAGCGGTACCGGATGGCGGCGCTGGATGTCCCACCGGAGGCGGACCTGCCGCGGATCCGCAAGCTCCTGGAACACGGTGCGGCGGAGGGCTGGTGGCACTGGGAGGAAGGGTGCGTCACCGCTGCCTGGAGGTCCATGGCCACGGACTGAGCGGCTGCGCGTGCTGGTGGAGGGCTGCCCATGCCTCCGTCAGTGGCGCCGTGCATGATCGGGCACATGACACATGGTTCCCGGGACGCCCTTCGCTCCCTTGCCTTGCAGCATCTGTCCCCCGAGGATGCTGAGACGTGGATCGGTCTGCTTCGCCCTGGCGTGCGTCTTGAGGTAGCGACTGGCTGTGACGACGTGGTAGGTCGGCTCGGTGGCCTTCCAGCCGTGCCGGCTGCCTCGGAGTGGCCGGTGTGGGATGGGCATGGTCCGCTTTCCTTCATCGCCTCGATCGATTGTGCCAAGCTGCCGTCGGCTGCGCTGGACATCGACCTGCCCGAGGCGGAACGCTGCTGTTCTTCTATTTCGACCGCCAGATGGACGACGGCGAAGCCCTCGTTCTTGCTGAGGACCGGGAGAGCTGGGCGGGCGCCCGTGTGCTCTATGTGGCAGCGGGTGAGGAGGTCGTGGAACATGGGACGCCCGCCGGAGTCGAGTCGTACCCGGTGGTGCCGCTGACCGCGCGCCTGGAGATGACGGCGGCCGAGCCCTGCCATTTCCGGATTCGGGACACATTCGCTCCAGGTGCCCCGCTCGGGAACCGGTACGACCACCCCGTCTGCTCTCAGGAGTTCCTCGACGCCCTGTGGGAGTTCGACGGCGAGGTCGGGCACCAGATCGGCGGCCATGCTCACTCCGTGCAGAACCCGGTGGAGATCGAGGTCGCGGAGGCAGTCCTGGACGGCGAGGTGTCCTGGGACGACCCGCGGCTCTCCGAAGAGGCGGGCGGTTGGGTGCTTCTGGCCCAGTTCGACAGCGAGGACGCTGCGGACATGATGTGGGGCGATGCCGGAGCGCTGTACTGGCTGATCCGTCCGGAGGACCTGGCAGAGCGGCGCTTTGAGCGGGCGATGTTCACCTGGCAGTGCAGCTGATGACCGCCAAACCTCCCGCCTGGGGAGTCCAGTACACGCTGAGCCTGCCGAGTGAGGACGCTGCCCGCACCGCTGCAACCGAGCTTTCCAGGATGGGGCACCGTCTGACGGCAGTGCGCGTCCACGATCACTTCCGGTCTGTTCCATCGAGCTTCTGGTACGGAAGACCGTCGATGGACCCGGAGCTGGAGGGGTGGTGGCAGGTCTTCTCTCTGGCCGTCTACAGCGGGTACGAGCGCATGGCTCTCGAGCCGTTCTTGCGCAGTGAACGAACTCGGGTGGCCCATGTGGCCTGTGCCCATGGCGGTTTCCAGCAGGGGTGCAGCGAGGGGCATGCGGTGACCCTCGAAGGCGTCTTCACGCGGGACGGTCTGGTTCATGACCAGACCGGCGCCGAGGTGGCCCTGCCCGCCCCTTTGCCTGAGGAACCCGTCAGGCCTCCGGCTGGTCCGTCGTGGAACCACGGCGGCCTCGGTGAACCCACGGCGGTGGTCCAGGCCGTGGTGGCGGCTGCGGAGCGGATCTACGGCGGGGCCGAGAACGCTCCGGAAGTCGCGACATGGCTGCTCGACGAAGAGTTCGCCTTCGGTGAGCCGTACGAGACGACGGGCGAGTTTCTCGGCGATCTCTCGGACGCGGTGGCCCATCAGGGGACATGCACCGACGCTACCGTCGAGGCGGTCCCGTTCCTTGCCGAGCTGGTCTGTGACGACAGCATCGCCGTCGGCAGCCGGTTGATGCTTCTCGACGACTTGTTGCGACTCGCAGTTTCGGGGCCATCTGCAGCCGTCTCACTGACCGACCGTACAGCTGCTCTCGGCGATGTGTGGCAGGAGTCTGCCGCCGAGTACCTGACACGGCGGGCCATCAGCAAGGAGCTACCCCAGCTGCTGTCCCGGTGGGGAGATGAGAGCGACGCCGTCCGGTTCGCTCTCGCTGCCCTCGTAGCCGTGTGCGATGGGCATGACCAGCGCCTACCTGCGCGGCTGGCCGAGCTGCCGGCCCCAGAGGGCACGGGCCGCGCCGATGTCGTGGCGCTCATCGCGGCTCTCCTCAGTGGGGAGCGAGAGCATCTGAAGTCGGCCCTGGACCGGCTGTGCTCCTGGATGCCTCGCATCGCGGAAAAGGCCGCCAGCCCACACGTCGAGTCTCGGAGTCTTGCACTGTCCGTCCTCCCTGATCTCGTCATGGGAGACGTGGCCTTGGTGCAGGATGCGGCCTGATGCCGGGCGAGGTACCGCGGATTCGCGGCAAGCACGTTCGGGTCACCTCTGGTGGGGTTGCTGTGCTGGAGGAAGAGCTGCTCAGTCGGCTCGTGGCCTGTCATTCCGACTGGGAAGGCACACTCGCTGAGCTGGCAGAGACCTCCGGACCCGGATTCCTCTTCCGGCCGGGGCGGAAGGTCGCGGCAGCCAAGAACCTCGTCTCGTCCTGGCCCGCACGCCATCGACCCCATGCGGGCCTGCCCCCGCTCTCTGCTCGCGCTTGCGGTCGACGTGGATCGTCGGCCGGCTTTCCGAGGGCATCAACCCGGAGGCCGTCGCTTCCGCCGCGGGCATGGCCTCCCCTGCCGGCTTGGCGGGCTACCACCACTGGGTGCCCCCACTCCCCAGGGAGGAGGTGATCCGCTTGCTGCGTGGCCGCTGCTCGTGAGGGCGCGACCTGAAGCCGACCAACTGGCCGCCCGGCATGCACGGCCCCGGCTGCGTCCTGGACGGCTCACCGAGATCCCTGATTCCAAGGTCGGTCAGCTGCTGACCCTTCTCGACCGCTCCGGCCTGCCCCAACAGCTGGAGGACATGCTGCGAGGCCGTCCCGGGCCACAAGGGGTGCCGCCCAGGACGGTGCTGGCCGGCCTGATGCTCGCCGTGTACTACACGGGCCGAGCCACGGTCTCCGACGCCTGGCGAATCTTGCACTTCCGCCTCCAGCCCGCTGCCCGCGCCTGGCTCGGCATCCCCGAGTCGCCTCCGTCCACGGCACGGGCATGCATAGCTGCCAGTCGTCGTCTCTACCGAGGGCTGGACCGGATCACTACTGTGCTCGACCCGGCGCGCTGCGACCGGCGTCGGCGCTTGGGCCAGGCGGAGGCGGACATCCACTCCGCAGTCTGGGATGGAGCCACTGGCCGGCAGGCCGCGAACCGGCTTCAACGGCTGGCGAACGATCTCGTCCTGGTGCCCGTCCGCCTGGCCCAGCAGCGCGGGTACCTGCGCCACTGGAGCGGCGATGTGGGAGTGGACGCAACCTCGATCCCGGTCCTGGCCCGCCCGGACAGCGATCGCTCGGGGACCGCCTCGGTCGAGATCACCGCAGGCTGGCACTACCGTGGCGGTTCCAACGAAGGGATCTTCGGCTACAGCGCAACCCTGCTGGTCGCCGCCCATTCCCGCACGAGCGAGCAGGCGGCCAAGGGACGCAGGGCACCGTCCTACCCGCAGCTCTGCCTCGGCCTCACCTTGGACACCCCCACCGTCCGTACAGGTGAGAACGCAGTCGCCGTCTTGGCACAGCTCGCTGAGCTCCGGACGCCCACTGGAACCTGCGCAGCCGACCGCGCCTACACCGGGTGCTCGCCGGAGAAGTTCCAGGTCCCCACACGCCGGCTCGGTTTCCGCCTCGCACTGGACTACAAGGCAGCCGACCGCGGTATCCAGGGCAGCTGGCAGGGAGCCGTGCTGATCGACGGCTCCCTCGCATGCCCGCAGATCCCCAACGTGTTGGCCCAGGCCACCCACGGCATGGACGACAAGACCTTTCGCCAGCGGCTCGATGAACTGAAACCGGTGATCGCTGAGAGGCTGCCCTACTTCCTCAAGCTCAAGCAGAACGCCGATGCCCGAGGCACCGTACGCCTGCAGTGCCCCGCCGCCGGCCCGTCCCCCTCGGTGAACTGTCCTCGCCGAGAACGCCTCCGGCCCGCAGGGCCGAGCACTTCCGGCCCCCCACAGACCGTGGTCCGGCTCGCGGATCGACGGTCCCGCGCCAGCCACCCGGCTGCCCGCCCGACCGTCCAACTCCCTGACCGCGAGTGGATCGACCCTCCGCGAAAGGACGAACTGCCCGCTGTCTGCGGCGCATCCGCGATCAGCGTGCCCGCAGACGCCGCCGAAGATCTGAAGACCGCCAAGTTCCGGCAGGACAGCCACTACCTCAGCCTGGCCTGGGAACGGATCTACAAGCCGATCCGCTCGCACAACGAGGGCCTGACCGGACGGCTCAAGGGCGCCGAGCTGAACATCGGAGAGCCCCTGCATCGCCGGGCTCCAGGGCAGGTCGCCCAGACGCTCCTGGTCGCCATCATGGTGACTGTCGGCAACCTCGACATCTTGGAGACCTGGCTCTACGAACGGACGGGCAGCCGGCTCTCCGACACCGAGTTCGAGTCCGTGCCAGCCCCGCCAGGTCTTGACCCACGCCACGTCCTGGCTCCGCTGGGCACTGGCCGACATCCGCCGGGCAACCTCTGATCGGTCAGCGACACAGCCAGACATCCTGATCACCGGCCCCGGGCAACCGGGGCCCCTTCGCATGCCCCCAGAACAGCCAGAAGCCTGCCGGAGGGGATGTGATCCGGTGCACGCCGCCATCCATCACCCCGAACAGGCATCGAACGACCCCGTAAACGACGAAGATCCCGCCCGATCTTGCGATCGGACGGGATCTCGTGAACGTTCCTGAGAGCTACTCAAAAACAGTCGTCTGTGGACCTGTGGGGATTTGAACCCCAGACCCCCTCGATGCGAACGAGGTGCGCTACCAGACTGCGCCACAGGCCCTTGCGACGTGTGAAACATTAGCATCCCCGCGCGGGTGCTCCAAAACCGATATCCCGGAGCGTCCGCGCAGGTCACCGATCACTCGTTCGCGGCGCGCGGGCGGTCCTCGCCCTCGTACTGGTCGAACAGCGGGGTGCGGCCCTTGCCCTGTCCGCGGGGGCGCGGCGTGGTGGTCTGGGGCTTCGGGTCCGGCTTCGGGGGGCCGGGCTGGGCGCGCAGGCGGGGTTCCGTCGGCTCGGCCGTGCTGGAGCGGGTCGCGCTCCAGGCGTCCGGGGCCGCGGGGCCCGTGGCCCGGGGTGCCACCGGGGCCGTCACGTACGTCGGCAGCGGGACCGGAACCGGCTCCCAGCTCTCACCGCGGGCGGGGCCGCGTTCGCGCTCGCGCTGCTGGTCCACCCACTCGGCGTGGTCGGTCTGCTCGACCAGGGCGCGCCGTCCGGCCTCCTGCGGGGACACCGGTGGTGCAGGGTCCGGTTCGCCGCCGGACGCCGCCTCGGGCTCGCGGCGGCTCGGGCGGTTCTCCCGCAGCTGCCGCGCGGCGGCCTCGGCGCGCCGCCGGTCCATCGTGAACTCGTAGCGCCGCCGCTCCTGTACCCGCAGGTGCACGATGTACGTGCTCAGCAGGAGGGCGGGCACGGCGGGCGCCCACAGGAAGCGCAGCCCCCCGACCGCGGCAACGACGGCGCCGAGGGTGAAGACCAGGAAGAGGAGCGCGGTCGTGCGCCGGCGGCGCGCGAGGACCTGGAGGCGCTGTTCGCGCCGGGCCCGCTCCGCACGCTGCTCACGTTCGGCGGCGGCCGGTCTCGGCTCCGCCCTGGTCGGGGGCACGACAAAGGCCCGGGCGTCGGCGTCGACGGAATCAACCTTTTCCGTCGCGGCGTCCGGGTCCGCGTGGGGCTGGGGCTCCGCCTGCTCGTCACCGCGCTCACGCAGCCCCTTGGCGTAACGGCGCTCCATTCCCGCCCGGCCGGAAAGCAGCCGAATGGCAGTGGAGAAGCGTTCCGTCGGACGGGCTTCGTTCAGCTCGTCCTGCCTCCGGAGCCACATGGGCACCAAGTAGGCGGCCCAGGCCCCGACAATGACTGCGTAGATGAGGCCGCTGCTGCTCACACCTCACACCGTAGAGGGGCGCGACCGAGGGGATCGGCCAATTGGGCCGGTGTGTCGCGCGATCTCGCTGATATCACGGACTTTTTTTGTGATTCTTCGGATCAGGTTATGGGCGAATCGGTTACCCGAGGCCATTAATTCGAACAGATATTCGCTTATCGCGTCTCGACACGGCCCCGCTATTTCGGCGGAGACTGCGGCGGGGACTGCGAGTGCCGCACCCGGTGCCAGCGGCGCAGCAGCCCCTCCGGGACCTCCTCCACCGTGACCGCGTAGACGAGGTGGTCACGCCAGGCGCCGTCGATGTGCAGGTACCGCGGGCGCAGACCCTCCTCGCGCAGGCCCAGCTTCTCCACGACGCGCCGGCTCGGCGTGTTCTCGGGGCGGATGCACACCTCGATCCGGTGCAGGCCGACCTTCCCGAAGCAGTGGTCCACCGCCAGCGCGACCGCCGTCGGCATCACGCCGCGGCCCGCCACCTCGCGGTCCACCCAGTAGCCGATGTGGCCCGCGCACATCGAGCCCCAGGTGATCCCGGCGACCGTCAGCTGGCCCACCAGGCGGCCCTGGTACTCGATGACGAAGGGCAGCATCCGGCCCGCGTTCGCCTCCGCCCGCAGATGGCGGACCATCTGGCGGTACGTGGGCCGCTGGATCACCGGCCCCCACGGCGCGGGCGGCGGAATCGTGGCCTCCCACGGCCGGAGCCAGTCGCGATTGCGCCGGTTGACCTCGCGCCAGGCCTTCTGGTCCCGCAGCTTTATCGGCCGGAGCGTGACATCGCCGTCCGCCAGCACCACCGGCCAGGTCGGGCCGTTCAGCTCGTGCTCCCGGAGGGCGCCGCCGGTCTGGGGTGGTCGCCGCCCCGCAGCTGGTCGACCGCGTGCGGCAGGACGCGGGACAGGACGGCGAGCCCGTCGCGCACCCCGCCCGTCGAGCCGGGGAGGTTGACGACGATGGTGCGCCCGGCCACGCCCGCGAGGCCCCGGGACAGGGCCGCGGTCGGCACCTTCGCCAGGCCTTCGGCGCGGATGGCCTGCGGGATGCCCGGGATCTCGTAGTCCAGCACGCGCGCGGTGGCGTCCGGGGTGCGGTCGGTCGGCGAGATTCCGGTCCCGCCGGTGGTCAGGATGACGTCGTACCCGGCGGCCACGCCCTCGCGCAGCGCCTGCTCCACGGGATCGCCGTCCGGGACGACCCGCGGGCCGTCCACCGTGAAACCGAGCTGCTCCAGCGCCTCCGCGAGCAGGGGGCCGCCCTTGTCCGCGTACACGCCCTGCGAGGCCCGGTTGGAGGCCGTCACGACCAGGGCCCGGCCGAGCGGCTGCACCGGCGCCGCCGCCGCAGCCTCGCCGGGAGCGGCATGGCTGTGGCTGTGGCTGTGGCTGTGCACTTCACCGCCGCGCGGGGCGTTCACGAGCGCGCCCAGTCGCCGGACTTGCCGCCGGTCTTCTCCTCCACCCGGACGTCCGTGATGACGGCGCCCTTGTCGACCGCCTTCACCATGTCGATCACGGTGAGGCCGGCGACCGCGACGGCGGTCAGCGCCTCCATCTCGACGCCCGTGCGGTCGGTGGTCTTCACGGTGGCGAGGATCTCGACCGCGTCGTCGGCGACCCGCAGGTCGACCTTGACGCCGGAGACCGCCAGCGGGTGGCACAGCGGGATCAGGTCGGGCGTCTTCTTCGCGCCCATGATCCCGGCGATCCGCGCGGTGGCGAGGGCGTCGCCCTTGGGCACACCCTCGCCGCGCAGCAGCTCGATCACCCGCGGGGCGACGAGTACGCGTCCGCTGGCCCGCGCCGTCCGGGTGGTGACGTCCTTCCCGGACACGTCGACCATCCGGGCCGCGCCGGCCTCGTCGATGTGGGTGAGCCTGCTCTCGGTACTCATTGCTGCGCCGCTCCGCTCTGGGCTCCCGAGGAGCCTGTGTGGTGCGACACACGCTACCCGCACCGGCAGTGCTTCAGCCGAGCAGGATCACTTCCAGCTCGCTCCCGGGCTCCACCGAGGTGACGTCCTCCGGTACGACCATCAGGGAGTCGGCGTGCGCCAGCGCGGCGATCAGGTGGGAGCCCGATCCGCCGACCGGGCTGACCGTCCCGCTCTGCGCGTCGTACTTGCCGCGCAGGAACTGGCGGCGGCCAGCCGGGGAGCCCAGCGCCTTGTCGGCCGACAGCACCGCCCGCACGCTCGGCCGCCGCACCTCGGACTCCGGCAGCCCCATGAGGGCGCGGATCGCGGGGCGCACGAACAGCTCGAAGGAGACGTACGAGGACACCGGGTTGCCGGGCAGCGCCAGCAGCGGGGTGTGGTCCGGGCCGATCGAGCCGAAGCCCTGCGGCTTGCCGGGCTGCATGGCGAGCTTGCGGAAGTCGATCCCGCCGCCGTCGATGTCCTCACCCTCGTCGGACTGCCCGACGGAGGACAGCGCCTCCTTGACCACGTCGTACGCGCCGACGCTCACGCCGCCCGTGGTGACCAGCAGGTCGGCCCGGATCAGCTGGTCCTCGATGGTGGAGCGCAGGGTGTCGGCGTCGTCCGCGACGGCGCCGACCCGGTAGGCGATGGCTCCGGCGTCCCGCGCGGCCGCGGCCAGCGCGAAGCTGTTGGAGTCGTAGATGGTGCCCGCGGTGAGCGCCTCGCCGGGCTGGACCAGCTCGCTGCCGGTGGACAGGACCACCACGCGGGGGCGCGGCCGTACCCGTACGGTGCCGCGCCCGATGGCGGCCAGCAGGGCGATCTGCGGCGGCCCGAGGACCGTACCGGCCGCGAGGGCCAGGTCGCCGGCCTGTACGTCGCTGCCGCGCGCCCGGACGTGCTCGCGCGCCTCGGCGGCGCGGTGCACCCGTACCTCGCCGCTCGCGTGCTCGGGGGCGGCGCTGGCCGGGACCATCCCGGCGGCCGCGCCGCCGCCCGTACCGCCGTCGGTCCACTCGACCGGTACGACGGCTTCCGCGCCGGGCGGCAGCGGGGCGCCGGTCATGATCCGGGCAGCCTCGCCGGGGCCCACGGTGGGCAGCTCACCGCTGCCCGCCGCGACGTCCCCGACGACCGTCAGCACCGCGGGGAACTCCTCGCTCGCACCCTGGACATCGGCCGTGCGGACGGCATAGCCGTCCATGGAGCTGTTGTCGAAGGGCGGGAGGGCGACGGGCACGGTCACGTCCTCGACCAGGACACAGCCCTGGGCGTCCAGCAGTTGGAGCTCGATGGGCTCCAACGGCCGGACGGCCGAGAGGACGTCCGCGAGGTGCTCGTCCACGGACCACAGACGGTGGCCGGTGTCCTGCGGTGCGGAACTGCTCAAGGTGCTACATCTCCTCCGTGACGTAACGGTGAAGCCAGGTGCGGAACTCGGGGCCCAGGTCGTCGCGCTCGCACGCGAGGCGGACGATGGCCCGCAGGTAGTCGCCGCGGTCCCCGGTGTCGTAGCGACGGCCCCGGAAGACCACGCCGTGCACCGGACCACCGACGGTCTCGTCGGCGGCCAGCTTCTGCAGGGCGTCGGTGAGCTGGATCTCCCCACCGCGGCCCGGCTCGGTCTCCCGCAGTATGTCGAAGATCGCGGGGTTGAGGACGTAGCGGCCGATAACTGCGTAATTGCTGGGGGCGTCCTGGGGGTCCGGCTTCTCGACGAGGCCGGTGATGCGGACCACGTCGTCCTCGTCCGTGGCCTCGACGGCGGCGCAGCCGTAGAGGTGGACGTTGGCCGGGTCGACCTCCATGAGTGCGATGACGGTGCCGCCGGTGCGGGCGTAGATGTCGGCCATCTGACGCAGCAGCGGGTCACGCGGGTCGATGAGGTCGTCGCCGAGCAGAACGGCGAAGGGCTCGCGGCCGACGTGCGGCTCGGCGCACAGCACCGCGTGGCCAAGACCCCGCGGGTCGCCCTGGCGGACGTAGTGCATGGTGGCCAGGTCGCTGGATTCCTGGACCTTCTTCAGGCGGTCGTCGTCGCCCTTGGCGATGAGGGCCGACTCCAGCTCGTAATTCCGGTCGAAGTGGTCTTCCAGCGCACGCTTGTTACGCCCAGTGATCATGAGCACGTCGTCGAGCCCGGCGCCGACGGCCTCCTCCACCACGTACTGGATGGCCGGCTTGTCCACAACCGGGAGCATTTCCTTCGGGGTCGCCTTGGTCGCCGGGAGGAAGCGAGTACCGAGGCCAGCGGCCGGAATCACGGCCTTCTTGATCACGGGGTGCAACATAGTCATGCCCCGAACGATAGTGGCTTCTGTCGAACGCCAGACGAGATCGCGGCAGGTAGATGCTGATATGGACCCATTCGGAAGGATATTTGATTTCCTCGTGGCCGAGAACCCGCACACCGTCTCCGCCAAGGCCGGGCTGCGCCGAGAACTGCTCGCCGCACGCCGCGCCCTGTCCCCCGAGAACTGTCGTACGGCGGCCACCGCACTCGCCGTCCGGGCCTTCGAACTGCCCGAACTGGCCGATGCCCGCGCGGTGGCGGCGTACGTCTCGATCGGCACCGAGCCCGGCACCCGCGAGCTCCTCGACGCCCTGCGCGCGGCCGGCAAGCGGGTACTGCTCCCGCTGCTGCTGCCCGACAACGACCTCGACTGGGCGGCGTACGAAGGCCCCGACAACCTCGCCGAGGCCGCCCACCCGGGGAAGATGCGGCTGCTGGAGCCGACCGGCCCCGCGCTCGGACCGGACGCGGTCACCGGGGCCGACGCCGTACTGCTGCCCGGACTCGCGGTGGACGGCCGCGGCATGCGGCTGGGCCGCGGCGGGGGCAGTTACGACCGGGTGCTGGAGCGGCTGGAGCGCGCCGGGGCGCATCCCGCGCTCGTCGTGCTCCTCTACGACGACGAGGTGGTCGCGCGGGTCCCGGAGGAACCGCACGACCACCCCGTGCAGGCGGTGGCGACCCCGTCAGGGGTGCGCCGCTTCAGCCGGACCTAGGAACCCCCGGGCGTGAGGGTCAGGGTGTCGACCGTGGCCTTCTCGACGGCGTCCTTGCCGAAGGGCCACTCCAGCAGCTCGCCCTTGGCCCACATCGTCGTCTGGTCCGTGTAGTGCGCGTTGTACGCGTGCCCCGAGGCGCCCGTCAGGTTGATCCAGCGCGACTTGTCGAGCTCGTTGAGGTTCACGACCATCCGCATCGAGGGCACCCACGTGACCCCGTACCCGCTGGAGGCGTTCCAGCCGGTCGCGTTGACCGTGGCCTCGCCGCCGCCCAGGTTCCACGGGCCGCGGTTGAGGAGCCACTGCATGAAGCCGGGGCCCTCGGTGCCGATGGTCTGGTTCTTCAGCGTCAGCTGGTGCAGGCGGCCCCAGCTCCAGGTGGACTGGTCCTTGCCGAGCTTGGCGGTCAGCTCCCAGCGGGCGTCCGCCATGGCCCGCGCGAACAGCTCGTCGCGGGTGGTGGTGGCCGGCTTGTTCAGGCCCTTGGCGGGTGCGCTCCACCACGGCGACTTCTCGTCCTTGACCAGGCGGCGGACCACCTCGAACCAGCGGTCGCCGCCGTCGGGCTGCGCCGAGTCCGCGTCGCGGGTACCGCACTCGCGGACCGTCTTGGCGAGGTCGTCGGCCGGGCCGGTGCCGTTGCCGAGGACGTTCATGCAGCTGCCCTCGAGCCGCAGCTCCTTGGGCATCTTGTCGCCGAAGGACAGCTTCAGGATGTTGCGCCAGACCGCGTTGAAGTAGGCCGCGGCGGCCGAGTCGGACTCCTGGGTGTAGTTCCAGCCGTCCAGCAGCTTCTGCGCGGCGCGCACGCCCGGGTCCGAGATCTCGATCTTCGAGAGCATCGGGGTCAGCAGCGCGGCGATCTCGCTGCTGTTGTCCATCTGCATGGTGCGCATGTCGTCGGTCGAGATCCGGCCGCCGTCCTTGATCTTCGCCTCGATGAGGTCGTTGATCCGCTGGCTGCGGGCGCCGTAGCCCCAGTCGGTGGTCAGCAGGTACGGGTACTTGCCCGCGCCGGTCCCGGTCTCCACGACGGCCTGGTTGGCGGTGACGATGTAGCCGCGGGACGGGTTGTAGTCCCAGGGCATCTCGTTCTGCGGGATGTAGCCGTCCTTGCCGTCCTTGCCGCCCTTCCAGGCGTACTTGGAGTCCCAGCCCGGGGTGGGCATCCGGCCGTCGCCCTGGCCGCGCACCGGGATGCGACCCGGAGCCTGGTAGCCGATGTTGCCCGCGGCGCCCTTGTTGTCGGCGTAGATCAGGTTCTGGGACGGCACGTCGAACTCGGCGGCGGCCGCCCGGAAGGCCGCGAAGTCCTTGGCCCGGTTGAGCTTGAAGACCGCGTCCATCGTCCTGCCCGGGTCCAGCGCCGTCCAGCGCAGGGCGACGGCGTACCCGTCACCGCGGTCGGGGGCGGCACTGGCGACGGGGGCGCGGGTGCCGACCGTGGCGAGCTCCTCGCTGCGGTCGGAGACGAGCGGGCCGTTGTTGGTGGTGCGGACGGTGATCTTCTTGCTGGCGCCGCCCGCGACCTTGATGACCTCTTCACGGGTGGTGAAGGGCAGCACCCGGTTGTCGTAGACGTAGCCCTCGGGCTTGACCTGCTCCAGGTAGAGGTCGGTGACGTCGGCGCCGAGGTTGGTCATGCCCCAGGCGATGTCGGCGTTGTGGCCGATGACCACGCCGGGCATGCCGGAGAAGGTGTAGCCGGCCACGTCGTACTGGCACTGGGCCGAGACCGTGCGGCAGTGCAGGCCCATCTGGTACCAGACCGAGGGCAGCTGCGGGGACAGGTGCGGGTCGTTCGCGAGCAGCGGCTTGCCGGTGGTCGTGTACTTGCCGGAGACGACCCAGGAGTTCGAGCCGATGCCGCTGCCGTTGGGGCCGAGGGTCGCCGGGACCTTGTCCAGGGTGTCGGCCAGTGCGGTCAGCTGGGTGCGCAGGCCCACGGTCGCGCCCTGGGCGGTGGCGTTGTCGGCGAGGCCGGTGCCGTTGCCGGTGGGGGTCACGGTCTGGGTCCCGACGGCGTTGCCGCTGCCGGATCCGGTCCCGGTGCCCGAGCCGCTGCCGGTCCCGGTGCCCGAGCCGCTGCCCGCGGCGCCGCCCTGCGGGGTGTACTTGCCGCCGTCGACCTTGCCGCCCTCGACGATCGGCTTGTTCCGGTCGAAGGGGTACGGCGGGTAGAGCTCGTCGATCTGCGCCTGCGAGAGCTTGGTCGCCATCAGGGCGCGGTCGATCTCGTCCTGCATGTTGCCGCGCAGGTCCCACGCCATCGCCTTGAGCCAGGCCACCGAGTCCACCGGCGACCACTGCTCGGGCCGGTAGTCGTCGCTGAGCTTCAGGGCAGCGTGCTCGACGGAGAGGTCCTTGCCGGACTTCCCCTTCAGGTACGCGTTGACCCCGTCGGCGTAGGCCTGCAGATACTTCTTGGTCTCGGTCGACAGCTTGGTGTCGTACTCGGCCTGGGCGACCTGGCGCCAGCCCAGCGTGCGCAGGAAGGCGTCCGTCTCGACCTGGCCGGAGCCGAACATCTCGGAGAGCCGCCCGGACGTCATGTGACGTCGTACGTCCATCTCCCAGAAGCGGTCCTGCGCGTGCACGAAGCCCTGCGCACGGAAGAGGTCGTCGTCACTGTCCGCGTAGAGCTGGGGAATGCCTCGGGCGTCGCGCTTGACCTCGACGGTCCCGGTCAGGCCCGGCACCTTGAGGGAGCCGGTCGTCTGGGGGAAGGAGGCGCGCACGCCGTCCACGCTCCAGTACGCCCCGTAGCCGAGGCCCGCGACGAGAGCCAGGACCAGGACGAGCACGATCAGACGGGCGCGTCGTCCCTTCTTCTTGACGGGAGGAGCGGTTTCGTTGGCGGGCATCGCTGTCCTTAGAGGGGCAGGGTGGTCCTGGGAGTGCTGGGAGCAACCATAGGCGCAGGACCGACTTCGTTGATCCGCCAGGGGTGGAGCTGACGAGGACAGGGGCGAACAGGCGTTTCACAATGTGGTTATCGCGTAAAGGGCGCGTCAAAGATTAGGTAAGGTAACGAACTACTTGCCGAACTTGTCGCCCGGGAGGATGGGTCCACCGGGCGCATTGAGGAGGGCCGCCCGCTGACTGTCCACACGCTCAATGAGCTGCTGCTGGTCTGCTCGCTCGTGCTGCTCGTCGCGGTCGCGGCGGTACGCATCTCTTCGCGCAGCGGCCTCCCCAGCCTGCTCATCTACCTCGGCATAGGCGTCGCGATAGGACAGGACGGCATCGGCAACGTCGTATTCGACAATGCCGAGCTGACCCAGGTCATTGGCTACGCCGCGCTGGTCGTGATCCTCGCCGAGGGCGGTCTGGGCACGAAGTGGAAAGAGATCAAGCCGGCCCTGCCGGCCGCAGTCGTGCTTTCCCTGGTGGGCGTTGCGATCAGCGTGGGCGTGACGGCGGCGGGGGCGCACTACCTCGTCGGGCTGGAATGGCGGCAGGCCCTGCTGATCGGTGCGGTCGTCTCCTCGACCGACGCCGCGGCCGTCTTCTCGGTGCTCCGCAAGGTCCCGCTGCCCACCCGGATCACCGGTGTCCTGGAGGCCGAGTCCGGCTTCAACGACGCACCCGTCGTCATCCTGGTCGTGGCCTTCTCGACCGTCGGCCCGGTGGACGAGTGGTACGTCCTGATCGGCAAGATCGCCCTCGAACTGGCGATCGGCATCGCGATCGGCCTGACCGTGGGCTTCCTGGGCGCCTACGGCCTGCGGCACGTGGCCCTGCCCGCCTCCGGCCTCTACCCGATCGCCGTGATGGCCATCGCCATCGTGGCGTACGCGGCCGGCGCGATCGCGCACGGCTCCGGCTTCCTCGCGGTGTACCTGGCGGCGATGGTGCTCGGGAACGCGAAGCTCCCGCACTGGCCGGCCACCCGGGGGTTCGCCGACGGGCTCGGCTGGATCGCCCAGATCGGCATGTTCGTACTGCTGGGCCTGCTGGTCACCCCGCACGAGCTGGTCCGCGACTTCTGGCCCGCGGTGGTCATCGGGCTGGTGCTCACGATGGTGGCGCGGCCCCTGGAGGTCTTCATCAGCCTGCTGCCCTTCCGGATCTCCTGGCAGGAACAGGTATTGATGTCGTGGGCGGGCCTGCGCGGCGCTGTACCCATCATCCTGGCGACGATCCCGATGGTCTCGGGGATCCAGGGCAGCGACCGCGTCTTCAACATCGTCTTCGTGCTGGTCGTCGTCTACACCCTGGTGCAGGGCCCGACCCTGCCCTGGCTCGCGCGCAAGCTGAACCTCGGCAACGGGGACGAGGGCGCGTCCGACCTCGGGATCGAGTCGGCGCCGCTGGAGAAGCTGCGCGGACACCTGCTCTCCTTCTCCATCCCGCCGGCCTCGCGGATGCACGGGGTGGAGGTGAGCGAGCTGCGACTGCCGCCGGGTGCCTCGGTCACGCTCGTGGTCCGGGACGCGAAGAGCTTCGTACCGGCGCCGTCGACCGTGCTGCGGCGCGGGGACGAGCTGCTGGTGGTGGCCACGGATCCGGTCCGGGACGCGGCGGAGACGCGGCTGCGGGCGGTGGCCCGGGGCGGCAAGCTCGCGGGGTGGCTGGGCACGGGCGGGCCCGTCCCGCATTAGAGCGTCGTTCTAATTCGGCCAGATATGCCCGCTTTTGTCTGCTTTTCCGGGCTCTTTACATGCGAAGCTGCCGTTAATCCCAGGTGAAGACACCCCTTGTCACCGAATTCACAGGGCGTGGTAGTGGGTTTCCCTGTACGATGAAGGCACACCAGATCGAACCAACTCTGCCTGACGCAGAGCTGGCGCGACCGCAAAGCGGCCGTGGCACCACCCGCAGTGGGGCGCCCAGGTATCACTCGGTTCTGCGCAAGAGGACAGCTCTCGGGGCTCCCACATGTACGGGTGCGACCGCTCACAAGGCGAAGCACCGTCCGCAGACGGGGAAGCTCTACCAGGCAGCGGAAAGGCAAGGCCGTGACATCCGCGGTCACGACCGACACGTCCGCCCGCCCCGGCTACGGGCAGCTCCTGCGCACTCCCGGCGCCCTCGGCTTCGTACTCCCCGGCTTCGCAGCGCGGCTCCCCTTCGGAATGCTGACCATCAGCATCCTGCTGCTGGTCCAGCACACCACCGGTTCCTACGGCAGCGCCGGCATCGTCGCCGCCGTCACCGGTATCTCCATGGCGCTGTCCGCGCCGCTGATGGGCATCTTCACCGACCGCTTCGGCCAGACCGCCGTCCTGCTGCCCGTGGTCCTCGCGCACTCCGCCGCCGTCACCGGCCTGGCCGCGCTCGCGCTGCTGGACGCGCCGGTCTGGGCACTGGCGCTGGCCGCCGTACCCACCGGTGCCTCGGTGCCGCAGGTCGGACCCATGGTCCGGGCGCGCTGGGCCGCCAAGCTGGAGGGCTCGCCGCTGCTGCCGACGGCCGCCGCCTTCGAGTCCGTCACCGACGAGTTCACCTTCGTCGTCGGCCCGGTCCTCGCGACCGCGCTGTGCACCGGCGTCCACCCGGCGGCCGGCCTGGTCACCGAGGCCACGCTGAGCCTGCTCGGCGGCCTGCTCTTCGCGGCCCAGCGGGCCACCCAGCCCAAGACCCACGCCCCGTCCGCCACCGGTGAGAAGCGCGCCTTCGCGCTGTCCTTCCCCGGCCTGCGCGTCCTGATCTTCGCCTTCCTCGGGATCGGCGCCGTCTTCGGCGGCATGCAGGTCTCCCTCGCCGCCTTCTCCAACGAGATCGGCAACCCCGGCGCCAACGGCCTGCTCTACGGAGTCTTCGCCGCGGGCAACATGATCGCCGGCATCGCGATGGGCGCCATCGCCTGGAAGATCGGCCCGCGCCGCCGGCTGATCCTGGGCTACATCGGCCTCACCGCCGCCGCGTCCGTCCTGTGGGCGGCGAACTCGATGATCCTGCTGGGCGCGCTCGGCCTGGTCGTCGGCCTGTTCATCGCCCCGGCGCTGATCACCGGCTACACGATGGTCGAGCAGCTGGTCCCCGCGGGCGCCCGGACCGAGGCCTTCACCTGGCTGACCGGCTCGATCGCCTTCGGTCAGGCCGTCGCCGTCATCCTGGCCGGCCGCCTGACGGACGCGCACGGATCCTCGTTCGGCTTCCTGGTGCCCATGGGTGCCACCGCGCTCGCACTCGCCGCCCTGCTGGCGCTGCGGGCGAAGCTGGCCCCGAAGGCCCCGAGCCGGATCGTGAACGCATCCGCACAGGAGGCCGCGCCCGCGACCCGTACGGAGACCCCGGCGAAGGGCCGGGCAAATGCCCCGGCCACCACCCCGGCCACCGCCCCCGCCACCGCCCCGTCGGCCTCCCGTAACCGGGTGAACGAGCGTGGGATGGGTCACCGCGTGCCGGTGACGGTGGACTGATCCGCCGGAATACGTCACCATGGAGCCGTCGTTAGCACTCATTGAGTCAGAGTGCCAGGAGGAAATTCGTGCCGACCTACCAGTACCAGTGCACCGAGTGCGGTGAGGGCCTTGAGGCCGTGCAGAAGTTCACCGATGACGCACTGACCGTGTGCCCGAGCTGCGACGGACGCCTGAAGAAGGTGTTCTCCGCGGTCGGCATCGTCTTCAAGGGCTCCGGTTTCTACCGGAACGACAGCCGTGGCGCGTCGTCGAGCAGCACCCCTGCCTCGAAGCCGTCGTCCAGCTCCTCGTCGTCCTCGACGTCGACCGCTGCCGCCGCTCCGGCCGCCTCGTCCTCCTCGACGTCGTCGAGCTCGTCGAGCAGCAGCTCCACGTCGGCCGCCTGATCGCTTCCCCCCGAGGCCCCGCCCGCCGTACCGGCAGCGGGGCCTTCGGCATGCCCACGGCAGGGCCTTAGGGTGGACCGCATGGTGAACGCAGAGATCGGTGTCATCGGCGGTTCGGGCTTCTACTCCTTCCTGGAGGACGTCTCCGAAATACAGGTGGAGACCCCTTACGGACCCCCGAGCGACTCCCTGTACATGGGCGAGCTGGGCGGGCGCCGGGTGGCCTTCCTCCCCCGGCACGGCCGCAGTCACACCGTCCCGCCGCACAAGATCAACTACCGGGCCAACCTGTGGGCGCTGCGCTCCGTCGGGGTGCGCCAGGTGCTGGGCCCGTGTGCGGTCGGCGGCCTGCGAGCCGAGTACGGGCCGGGCACGCTGCTCGTTCCCGACCAGCTGGTCGACCGTACGAAGGCCCGCGCCCAGACCTTCTTCGACGGCGAGCCGCTGCCGGACGGCTCCGTTCCGAACGTCGTGCACACCACGTTCGCCGACCCGTACTGCCCGGTGGGCCGGTCCGTGGCACTGGCCGCGGCACGGGGACGCGGCTGGGAGCCGGTGGACGGCGGCACCATGGTCGTCATCGAGGGACCTCGCTTCTCCACGCGCGCCGAATCGCGCTGGCACGCGGCGGCGGGCTGGTCGGTGGTCGGCATGACCGGTCACCCGGAGGCGGTCCTCGCCCGTGAGCTGGGGCTCTGCTACACCTCGATGGCCCTGGTCACCGACCTGGACGCGGGCGCCGAGACCGGCGAGGGGGTGTCCCACACGGAGGTCCTGAAGGTGTTCGGCGAGAACGTCGGGCGGCTGCGCGAGGTCCTCTTCGACGCGGTGGCGGCCCTGCCGGCCACGGAGACCCGGGACTGCCTGTGCACGCACGCCCACGACGGCTGGGACCTGGGCATCGAGCTCCCGTAGGGACCGCTGTCAGTGGCGGCTCCTACCCTGCGTGCATGGGAAATTCAGGGGGGATGGCCGTGGCGCGTGCCACGGTGGAGGAGCTGCGGGAATTCGCGGCGGAGGCGGGGTGCGCGGGCCTCGACGCCGATGCCGACCTGGGCGGCGGCTGGGCGGCGGTGTACTGCGCCGACCAGCCGGGCGGCCTCGCCCCGGCACTGGCGCGGCGGACCGGCGCACCGGTGTTCACGGTGGACCACCTCGACAGTGACGTCGGCTTCGTCGACGCCGCCACCTTCTCCGGGGGCCGCTGGAAGGCGCTGCTGAACCGGGACACCGCGGAGGACTACGAGATACCCGTCGACCGCTTCCCGGTCGAGCCGGCCCTGGCGGGCGCGCTCGACTGGGCGGCCGACGCCGGGCTGACCGCCGACCGCGAGGGCATCCGGGCCGCTCTCACCGGTTCCGAGGCCTTCGCGGAGGACCTCGCGGACCGGCTGCTCGGCGCGCTCGGTCTGGCGCCCGCCGCGGAGAGCGCGTAGCGGAGAGCGGGTGGTGGAGAGCGGGTAGTGGAGAGCATGTAGCGGCCGGCTGTCACATCCGGCCGGGCTGTCCGGTCCTTCCTGGTGAAGGCGGAAAACGACCGCCCCTGCCCGGGAGATGACTGTCATGCCGCGTATCTCGCTCACCCCGCCCCGCACCCTCCTCATGCGCATCGGCTCCTGGTACTCGCGCCGCACCTACGGCAAGGTGCTCGACCCGGGCCGGGCGTACGGGCACCACTCGCAGGTGCTGCTGTCCTACGTCCGCCTGGAGCGGAGCGCGGCGAAGTGGAAGGCGCTCGACGCCGGCCTCAAGCACCTCGCGGTGATGGCGTCGGCGGCCCGCATCAACTGCTCGTGGTGCATGGACTTCGGCTACTGGGAGGGCCACGAGCTGGGCGTGCCGGCGGAGAAGATCGAACGGGTGCCGCGGTGGCGGGAGGCCCCGGAGGTGTTCACCGAGCTGGAACTGCTGGTCATGGAGTACGCGGAGGCCATGACGGAGACCGCGCCGACGGTCACGGACGAGCTCGCGCGGGAACTGATCGTGCGGCTCGGCGAGGAGGCGTTCGTCGAGCTGACCGCGACGGTCGCGCTGGAGAACTGGCGCTCGCGCGTCAACAGCGCCTTCGGTCTGACCAGTCAGGGCTTTTCGGAGGCCTGCCGGGTCCCGACCGGACGATGACCTCGACAATGACGGCGTGAACACGGACCCCGCCCCCGCCCCGGCCATCGCCGTCACCCCCGCCGTCGATCCTGCAGTTGCCGACCGCAGGGTCATCGTCGCCCTCGACTTCGACGACCGCCGGGCCGCCGAGACGCTCGTCGAGCGCCTCGGCGACGCCTGTGGCTCCTACAAGATCGGCCTGGAGCTGCTGGTCTCCGCCGGCCCCGGACTCGTACGGGACCTCGTCGAGCGGGGGCACGAGGTCTTCCTCGACCTGAAGCTCTTCGAGATCCCGAACTCCGTGGCCGGCGCCGTCCGGGCCGCCGGCGCGCTGGGCGCGTCCATGGTGACCGTGCACGCCATGGGCGGTACGGGGATCATGTCCGCGGCGGTGGAGGCGGCGCGGGAGTTCCCGCGGCTCCGGGTGCTCGCGCTGACGGTGGTCACGAGCATGACCGGGAGCGACCTGGCGGACATCGGCGTCGACGCGGGTACGGAGGAGCAGGTGCTGCGGCTGGCACGGCTGGCGGTGGGCGCGGGATGCGACGGGGTCGTCGCATCGCCTCGGGAGGCCGGGGTCCTGCGTGAGCTGCTGGGGCCCGACCGGCTGGTCGTCACACCGGGGGTGACCCTGGGGCCGGAGGCCGAAGACGGCGCCCAGGACGACGAGGCCGCCGAGGGCCGCGCGGGCGTCAAGGGCCGCCGGGGCGCGGTGGGCTTCGGAGGGACGGCCGGCGGGCACGCCCGGCCGGGGACGCCCCGGGCGGCCTTCGCGGCGGGGGCCTCGCACGTGGTGGTGGGCCGGTCCGTCAGCCGGGCGGCGGACCCATTGGCGGCGCTGCGGCGGGTGGTGCGGGCCGCTGGGTGACCCGTGCGGGTGACGGGGTTGTCCACAGGCCCGGGATCGTCCACAGGCTCCGGCGGGATTCCGCGGGAGGCCGGATCGTGGGACGTGTCCGGGCGAGGGTCCGGACCCGGCTTCTCACTCCGTCTGGTGGTGTTCGTCATGTCCCGTTGTTCCACGGCCTCTTCGACTTCCTCCGCATGTCCCCCCGCCCGCCCGGTCCCGCCGTTCCCGCCGCTTCGGGTGGGGCGGGGCGGGGATCGGCTGCGCCGTGCCGTGCGGCGCCGGCGGCGGGTCGCCTCGGCCGCGCTGGCCGTCGTGGCGGCGGCGCTGGCGGTGGGCGGGACGGAGGCACAGGCTTCGCGGGGCGCCGCACCGCCCGGGGCACGGGTCGCCCGGGACGCTCCACCCGCGGCGGTGCGGATGGTGTCGGCCCCGGTGCGCATCGCGGACGCCGCGACCGTGCGACTGCTGCGGCCCGGGGACCTGGTGGATGTGGTCGCGGCGGAGCGGACCGGGCCGCCCAGGGTGGTGGCCGCCGGGGCGCGGGTTGCCGAAGTTCCCGATCCCGACAAGGGTGTTGCGGACGGCGGTGCGCTGGTGGTGCTGTCCGTGCCGCGGGACACCGCGCGGGTTCTCGTGGGCGCGGGTGCCACGACGCGGCTGGCGGTGACGCTGTGCTGATTCGCACACAGGGCCAGTCAAGTCACCTCGGGGCCAGGGCCGATTGGACACGACGCACCCGCACTGCCGTAGCTTTCGGAACCGTTGGCTCCGTGTTCGGCACATGTGAAGAAAGGCTCAGTGGTGAGCGAGAAGAAGAAGGAGAGCGTGCTGGCAGGCTTCAAGGCCTTCCTGATGCGCGGCAACGTGGTCGACCTGGCGGTGGCCGTGGTCATCGGCGCCGCGTTCACGAACATCGTGAACTCGGTGGTCAAGGGAATCATCAGCCCGGTGGTGGGCGCGGTCGGCACGCAGAGCCTGGACAACTACAGGTCCTGCCTCAAGGCGCCCTGCGGCATCGGCGCGAACGGCCAGCCGACGGGTGTCGAGATCCTCTGGGGCTCGGTGCTGAACGCGACGCTGACCTTCGTGATCACCGCCGCGGTCGTGTACTTCCTCATGGTGCTGCCGATGGCGAAGTACCTCGCCAGGCAGGAGGCCCGTCGCAAGGCGCGCCAGGGTGTGCAGGAGACCATGGAGATCACCGAGCTGGAGGTCCTCAAGGAGATCCGCGACACCCTGGTCGCACAGCGCGTCAATGGCGCGGCCCCGACCGGTGTGCGCGACGGGTTCTGACCGATCCGGCCGCCTCGGCCGATCAGATGTGGTGCGGGGGCTTCTCGTCGAGGAAGCGGGCCAGGTCGGCCGCGCTTCCGCCGGCGGGCGGCCGCTCGCCCCAGCCCCGGTCGGTGTCGTCCGAGGACTGCTGGTCCAGCGGGTCGTCGAAGACCAGCCTCGGCTTCGGGCGGGGCCGGTCCGCCTCGGGGGCGGGGCGCGGGGACTGCGGCTCGGGGGCGGGGGCGCTGCTCATGCCTCCAGGGTACGGCCGGCCCGGTTCCCGGCCCGGCTCGGCCGGGCGCCTCGGCATCCTTGCGGGCGTGGAACCACCGGCGCCCGGCCGCGCAGGCGGCGTGGGAGCCGCAGGCGGCGTTGGCCGCCACCGTGGTGCACGAGGTCCGGGGCGCCCACCGCGAAGCCCGGCCGCAGCAGCGACACGATCAGGCATCCGCCCGGGGCACACCGGATGTGCGGGCCGCGCGTCCGCCCCGTCGGAGGTCCCTCCCTCTGATCTCCTGGCCGGTATGGCCTACACCCCCATGAGCGCGCGCAGCCCCTACGAGCCCCACCGCGCCGCCACCCCGCTGGAGCTGTTCTTCGACCTCTGCTTCGTCGTCGCCATCGCGCAGGCCGGCGCCCGGCTGGTGCACTCGCTCGCGGAGGGCCATCCCGGCGCCGGGGTCGTCGGCTACTTCTTCGTCTTTTTCGGCGTGTGGTGGGCCTGGATGAACTTCACCTGGTTCGCCTCGGCCTACGACGTGGACGACGTCCCGTACCGGATCGCGACGCTCGTGCAGATCGCCGGCGTGCTCGTGTACGCGGCCGGGGTGAGCCGGGCCTTCGACGACAACGACTGGGCCGTCGCCGTCACCGGCTACATCATCATGCGCGTCGCGCTGACGGCGCAGTGGCTGCGGGCCGCCTCCTGCGAGCAGGGCCCGGCCCGGACTGCGGCGCTGAAGTACGCGGCCGGGCTGGTGGTCTGCCAGCTGGGCTGGATCGGGCTGCTGTTCGTCCCCGACGACATGAAGCGCTGGTTGTTCGTCGTCCTGCTCCTCGCCGAGCTGGCGGTTCCGGTGATCGCCGAGCGGGGGCACCAGACGCCCTGGCACGCGCACCACATCGTGGAGCGGTACGGCCTGTTCACCATCATCGTGCTCGGCGAGACGATCGCCGCGGCCACGGTGGCCGTCAAGTCCGCGATCGACGAGCACGAGGCGCTGGACCAGCTGCTGCCCATCGCGGCGGGCGGGCTGCTGATCGTCTTCGCCGCATGGTGGATCTACTTCGCCGTGCCGATGCACGAGCACCTGACGTCCAACCGCGAGGCCATCCCGTGGGGGTACGGGCACCTGCTGATCTTCGCCTCGGGCGCGGCGATCGGCGCCGGCATCGAGGTCGCCGTCGAGCACGCGGTCGGCAAGGCGCACATCTCCCAGGTCGCCGCGAACGCCGCCGTCATGGTCCCGACCGCGCTGTTCCTGCTGATGGTGTGGCTGCTGCACTCGCGCCACTTCAAGCGCGGCCTCGCCCAGCAGCTGGTCCTGCCGGTGTCCGCCCTCGTGACGCTCGCCTGCACCTGGACGGGGGTCTACGCCGTCCTGTGGGCGGGCCTCGTCGGGGTGCTGACGGTGGCGGTCGGCCTGACCCTGTCCACGCGCGCCGGCGCCGGCGCCACCAGCGCCGTCTGAATCCCCGCAGGCTCCCCGAACCGTCACTCCCGCGCCCCCGCCACCGTTCTCCAGCGCAGAACGACGCGCACCGACTGGAGGCCCTGCCTTGACACTCCCGGCACAACGCCACGGCACCGACCCCGGCAGGGAGCTGGCCGAGCCAGGTTTCTGGCAGCAGCCCCCCGCCCACCGCCTCGCCGCCTTCGCCCGGCTGCGCGCGGCCGAGGGACCGGTCCACGTCCCGGAGGGGTCCGGCCCCGGCCACTGGGCCCTCGTACGCCACGCCCAGGTGCAGGAGGCGAGCCGGCTGCCGAAGGTCTTCGCCAGCGCCCCCGGCGTGACCACTCCCGAGCCGGCCCGCTGGGTGCGGGCCCTCTTCGGGGACTCGATGGTCAATCTGGACGGCCCCGACCACGCCCAGCTGCGCAAGATCGTGCAGCGCGCCTTCACACCCCGCCTGCTGGCCGCCGCCGAGGCCGACATCCACGCCGTGGCCGCCCGCATCGTGGACGACGTACTGGCCGGGCGGCCCGACGAGTTCGTCTCCGCCGTGGCCTCCCGGCTGCCGCTGGAGGTCATCTGCAACATGATGGGCATCCCGGAGCACTACCGCGCCGAGATCGCCGACCGCGTCAACCACGCCTCCGAGAACATCGGGGTGGAGCGGGGCCTTGCCTCCCGGCTGCGGATGCCGGGGCGCGGTCTGCGCGCGCTCGCCCGGATGCAGCGGATGGTGGCGGGGATCGGGCGGGAGCGCCGGAAGAACCCCACCGATGACCTGATCTCGGCGCTGGTGTGCGCGAACGTCGACGGTCAGGCCCTCGGGGCCCGCCAGCTCGGCGCCTTCTTCTCCCTGTTGATGGTCGCCGGGGTGGAGACCACCCGGAACGCGATCACCCACGGGCTGACCCTGCTGACCGACCACCCGGACCAGCGGGACCTGCTGCTCTCGGACTTCGAGGCGTACGCGGACGGCGCGGTGGACGAGATGATCCGTCACTCGACGCCGATCATCCAGTTCCGCCGGACGGTGGCCGCCGAGCACACCATGGACGGGCACCTGTTCCGGCCGGGCGACAAGGTGGTCCTCTACTACGCCTCCGCCAACCGCGACGAGGCGGTCTTCCCCGACCCCGACGCCTTCGTCATCACCCGCTCGCCCAATCCGCACCTGGGGTTCGGCGGCGGCGGCCCGCACTTCTGCCTGGGCGCGCACCTGGCCCGGGTGGAGATGAAGGCGCTGTTCCGCGAGCTGCTGACCCGGCCGGTCGGGCTGCGGGCGGTGGGCCTGCCGGACCTGGCGGGGTCGAACTTCGACAACCGGGTCCGCTCGCTGCGGTTCGCCTTCGAACGCCCCTGACCGCGCCCCTCGGCCGCCGGCCCGCAGAAGGGCGGAGCCGGCCACCGGGCGGGCTGGGAGCCCGGCGGCCGGAGCGGGTGGGGACGGCGGCCGGAGCCTAGCGCTGGACGCGCCGCACGGCGAGGACGCAGTGGGCGCTGCTGGTGAGCACCGACTCGTCGCCCGCGAACGCCTGCAGGGTCTCCGGCGCGACCGGTCGGCCCGGGACCGCCTCCGGCCAGGCGCGGGTGGCGAAGAGGAAGTACGCCTGCCCGCTCTCGTCGGCCGCGGCGACCCACTCGTCGGGGGCGGTGCAGCGCGCGTTCATCCCGGGCAGGGTGAGCGCGATCTGGTTGCCCTCCAGCAGGATCTGCACGGGGAAGGTGGCGGCCTTGAGAGTGCCGTCCATGACCACGTCGCCGATCGGCAGGCCGATCTCCTCCAGCAGCCCGCGGGCGGCCGCCTCGCCCGCTTCCCGGCCCTGCGGGCCGTCACCGAGGGTGTAGGCGAGGAGGTACGGGATGTCGTGCGCCTCTTCGGGATCGCCGATCCAGGCGAGCACCGAAAGGGTGCCGAGCTGGGACCGGTCGATTTCGGCTTGAGTAGAAGTCATGCGCGCACCCTAGTGCTCTCTCCGCCGGGCCTTTCACGGCCCTTCACCCGGCCGGGCTAGACGGCCCAGAATCCCTCTCCGGTGTTCGTCTGCATGTTCGCGTCCTGGTACTGGAGACGCACAATGCGTGCGCTTTCCGGGATTTCGAACACGACCCATCCCTCGACCCGCTCACCGACCTCCAGGGAATCGAAGACGATCGGTTTGCCGGTCGTCAGCTCGCCGGTCTTCACCACCGGGTGACGCTGCCCCGCGCTGTCGTGCGCCCACATGCGTCCGAGAGCCCCGTACGAGGCTCCGCCCACGTTGACGAAGGACATCGATGCGGCCACCCAGCGCTTCCCGGCGGGCGGGGCGAAGTTCTTCTCGACACTGATCGCCGGGTCCACGAACGCTCCGAGCTCGACCTGGAGGTGCCGGCCGACCTGCCGGGCGTGCACCCGTACGGGGTCACCCACATGGGCATCCTTCGCACCGGTCCGTACGGGTTCCTCCGCCGCGCCCGGCACCCCGTCG
The DNA here is from genome assembly GCF_014650695.1 of Streptomyces avidinii. GTDB lineage: Bacteria > Actinomycetota > Actinomycetes > Streptomycetales > Streptomycetaceae > Streptomyces > Streptomyces avidinii. The sequence continues at coordinate 187,565 of NZ_BMVL01000008.1, forward strand.
TCCACCGGGACCGCGGGCGCGGCGGCCGGGGCGAGCGCCGCTCCCTCGGGTGCGCTCTGGCAGCCCGTGGAGCCGAACAGGAGGAGCGGGAGGAGGGCGGTGGCGGCGAGGGCGGGGCGAAGAGCGAAGGCGGGGGCGAGCGAGGCGGGCTGGCGCATGCGAGATCCCTTCTGGGACGTATTTCGGTCAGTCTCACGCCCCCGACCTGCAAATCGCGCACAACGACACGAGCGCGCGGAGCAAGTGCGTACGCCCGACTGCCAGCACAATGCGTTCCGGCGGAATCCCGCCGTCCGACACACCAGGAGGAATGAATGCGCAGCTCCGCCCGCCGAATGTCCCTCGCGGCCTTCTCCGCACTGGCCGCCACCACGCTTTTCACCGCTCCGGCCGGCGCCACCGTTTTCAATCAAGGGATTTCCGTACAGGACGCCTACGTCGCCCACGACGGCGCCGTCACCCTTTCCGGGAAGTACCACTGCGAGCAGGCGTCACCCCTGGGGGCGATGCAGATCAAGGCGACCGTCGCCCAGGAGGGCAGCGGCCGGCTGAGCATCGGCGCGGAGCAGCTCGTCTGCGACGGCCAGGAGCGCCGCTGGGTGGCCAACGCACCGGGCGCCTTCGTGAACGTGCGCCCGGGGCGGGCGGTGGTCACCGCGGAGCTCCAGGAGGTTCGGCTCTCGGGCCTGATGCCGCGGTCGGTCACCACCGTCGCCCAGGACACCAAGGACGTCGAGGTCCGCGAGCACTGAGCCGTGCGGCGGGCCCGGGGCACCCGCCCGAGGCCGGTAGCCGCCGCTACCGGCAGTCGGGGGCGACGTCCGTCATCGACATGAAAGCCACCGACCGGCATTCGGGGTCCGCGTGGGACCGCCCCGTCACCCGGTCCACGACGGCCGGCACCCCGGCCACGAGCAGGAGTGCGGCCAGGGCGCCCGTCACGGCCGCCTTGGTCAGCCCGCGCACAACACGATCCGTTCCATGGCTCGCATCATCACCCCACCCCCGGCGGCCCACAACCCGGGGTGATCGCCCGGTCACCCCGCGCTCCGGGGAGCGCCCCCGGCATCGAACTCGCACCACACCGCCTTGCCGTCGCCCCGGGACTCCACGCCCCAGTGCGTCGCCAGCGCGTCCACCAGCAGCAGACCGCGCCCCGTGGTGGCCGCCTCGCCCGGGCTGCGCCGGCGCGGCCACACGCTGGAGCGGTCCTTGACCCACAGCCGGATCCTGCGGACCGGCTCCGGCAGCACCTCCATGGTCAGCACCGCCCCGCCGTCGGTGTGCAGCAGCGCGTTGACCAGGAGTTCGCCGGCCGCCAGTTCCACGTCGTCGGCGAGATCCGGCATGCCCCAGTCGCGCAGGGCCTGGCGCAGGGCGTAGCGCGCCTCCGAGAGGCCTTCCGGGTCGGCCTGGTGGACGTACTGGTGGATGCGCGGCGCCCGGTGGGTACCCGGGTCGGGGGCCCGGCGCAGCACCAGCAGGGCCACGTCGTCCCCGGAGCCCCAGCGCTCCCAGAGCCGGTCCGAGAGGTGGTCGGCGAGCGCCCCGGCGTCCTGCGGTCCGCTGCGCACCGCCCGGGCGAGGGCGTCCATGCCGGCGGTGATGGTGCTGCCCGGCTCCTCCACGAGGCCGTCCGTGCACAGCACCAGCGTCTCCCCGGGGACCAGGTCGAGCCGGGTCTCGGGGAACTCCTCGTGCTCGAAGAAGGTGGCCAGCCCGAGCGGCAGCCCACCGCGCACATTGGGCCAGCCCGTACGCCCGTCCGTGTGGCGGATCAGCGGGCCGAGATGGCCCGCGCGGACCGCCCGGATGCCGCCCGTCTCCAGGTCCACCTGCGCGTACATGCAGGTGGCGAAACGCTCGGTGTCGAGCTCGGCGAGGAAGCGCGAGGCACGGGCCAGCACGGTGGAGGGGGGATGGCCCTCCCCCGCGTACGCCCGCAGCGCGATCCGCAGCTGGCCCATGATGGCCGCGGCGTGCGTGTCGTGGCCCTGGACGTCGCCCACGACGACGCCGACGCGGTCGCGGGGCAGTGCGATCACGTCGTACCAGTCCCCGCCGACCTCCCGCCCGCTCCAGGCGGCGTGGTAGCGGACCGCGATCTCGCCGCCGGTGATCTCCGGGATCCGGCGCGGCAGCATGGCGGCCTGCAGACCGGTCGCGAACTCCCGCTCCTGGTCGAAGAGGAGCGCCCGCTGGAGGGACTGGGCCACGATGCCCGCCAGGCCCAGGCAGAGATTGCGCTCCTCCGGGCTGAACTCGCTGCGGCGCCGGTAGAACAGGACCAGCCCGCCGATGGCCTTGGCCTGCGCGATCAGCGGCAGGTAGGCGGCCGCGTCGTACTGGATCCGGTCCAGGTACTCCGACAGCAGCGGGAACTCGCCGTCGAGCTCGCTGAGCGAGGTGACGAAACGTGCCTGCCGGGTGACCACCGCTTGCGACAGCGGCAGCGAACCGTCCAGCCGGGTGAACCGGCGCTCGCTCAGGATGTCCAGCGACTCCCCGCTCAGCGCGATGATCTTGATGGTGCCGCCCTCGACCAGCCCCAGGGCCAGCCCGTCCGCACCGAGCCGCTCCAGCGCGCCCGCCCCGGTCAGCGCGGCCGTGACGTCGTCCACCGTCACCGCCCGCGACAGGGCCTCCGTGGTCCGCTGCACGATCGTGGTCTGCTGGGCTCGGGCCGCCTCCAGCTTGCGCAGCAGCGTCGCCTGGGCCAGCTCGGCCGTGGCGTCCCGGACGATCCCCACGATCCGCTCCGGCTGCCCCGCGCCGTCCCGGAGCAGCCGGCCCGCGGTGTGCGTCCACTGGTCGCGGCCGTCGCGCCGCTGCACCATGAAGTACGCGCCGTACGTGTCCCCGCCGCCCGCCAGGACCCCTTCGATGATCTCGGTCAGCCGGACCCCGTCCGCGGGCGGGACGCGCAGTCCGACCCCGGGCACGGTTCCGTCGAACTCCTCCGGGCCGAGGTCGAAGACCTCCAGCGCGGCCTCGTCCAGCACCACCGTCCCGGCGCCCAGGTCCCATTCGAGACTGCCCATCCCGTTGAGCGCGAACCGCTCCCCGGGAGAGGTCCCCTGGGACCGCCGGACCGGCTCGGGTCCGTCGCGTTCCGCCGCTGCCACGTCCACACCCCCTAACGGCCGGGCCAGCACGGCTGGGAGATCAGCCTCTCCCACTCCTCGTCAGGATGCCCCGGAAGGGTGCGCCCGGCCTCCCGCCAGCGCTTGACCACGGAGAGGTAGATCGTGGGCTGGTCGGCGTGCGAGGCCGTCGCGTACGGACCCGCGTACGGGGCCCGGTCGTACCCGCCGGCCCTGGCCCTGGCGGGCTGCTCCCCACGGCTGGCGGGAATGCGTACCCAGCCGCGGCCCTGCCCTCGCTCCGAGCTCATCACGGACCCCTCTCTCCGCGGATCTCACCGCAGATACGTCTTCGGATGCCCTGGGGGTACCCCCGGAAGGTGCCCGGGGGACGCAGCCCGGTCCGGCCGGGCGGCGCCGGGGGAACCCGGCCGCGGACCCCGGGCGCCGAGGCGCTTGCGGACTCCTCTCACCAGTCTCCCCGCCGTGAAGCCCGCGCCGTGCACGAATCGCATGGAAGGGCCGAATGAGGGAGCCGACAGCAGCCCCGCGAAGAACAGCCCGGGCCACGAGGACTCGAACCCGGGGCTCAGCTCCGGCGCCCCGCTCCGCCCCACGGTCTCCAGGGCGGTCCGCAGCCCCGCGTCGAGCAGCTCCAGCCGGGCCAGTTCCGGGACGAACCCGGTGGCCGCGATGACGTGCGCGGTGTCCAGCACCACGGACTCCCCCGCCCGGGTGGTCAGCCCGAGCCGGGTCCGCTCGCCCACCGCCACCGCCCGGTGCAGCCGGTGCCCGAGCAGGGCGGGGACGCGCCGCTCGAAGCGGTCCCGCAACCACCAGGCCCCGGCCGGGCCCAGCGCGGTCGCCGCGATCCGCTCCCGGGTGGGCGCGGGCAGCCGGCGCACCGCCCAGGGCAGCTCCGACCAGACCCAGCTGCGCCAGCCGGTGCCGAGCCCGCTGTGGGGATCGCGCAGGGCCCGCAGCGGGGGCCGCTCCAGGGGCTGCGGCACGGTGTTCCAGTTCAGCCGGGAGCGCCGGGCAACCAGGCAGGGCCTGGCGCCCTGCTCGGCCAGCAGGGCTGCCGTCTCCAGGGCCGCCTGCCCGGCCCCGAGCACGGCCACCTCGCGGCCCTCGAAGCGGCTCAGGTCCTGGTGGCCGCTGCTGTGCGAGTAGTGGCCGGGCGGGAGGTCCCGCAGCACATCGGGGTGGTTGACGAAGGGCATCACCCCGACCGCGAGGGCCACCGTACGGGCGAGCAGGGGCGGGCCCTCGGCGGTGCGGACGCGGAAGCCGTCGCCCTGCGGGGTCACCTCCAGCACGGTCACCTCCTCCACCTCGGGCGCGGCCTGACGGGCGAACCACATCCCGTACGCGCTGAACGTGCCGATCGGCAGCGGAGTGCCGTGTTCCGATGCCGTTCCGCGGGTGGCGCAGTAATCGGCCAGTGTGTGCCGCCCGTCGGGCGCGGACAGATTGGACGACCAGGGCTCCGACTTCAGGTACATGCCGTCGGGCATGTGGTCGCGCCAGGAGGCCATCGGCCGCCCCAGCACCCGTACGTCGAGCCCCGCGGCGGCCGCGTGGGCGGCGATCGACAGCCCGTACGGGCCCGCGCCGATCACCACGAGATCGTCGATCCGCGTCACGGCCGTTCCTCCCACTCGATGGTCAGGGGCCCGGCCCGGTCCGCGGCGACAGGCACCTTCAACGGGTCACCAGCTCGTCCGGCTCGGCCGAGGCCTCCGGCGGAACGGGCCGGGAGGCCGGCCCCGCGGAGCCGGTCGAGCCCGCGGAGCCGGTGGAGCCGGTGGAGCCGGTGGAGCCCGCGGAGGGCTGGCTCCGACCGCGCTGGCGGGGTGCGCGGACGACCGCGCGCGCCGTACGGCGCCCCTGCTCCGGAACCCCGCGCAGCGCCCGTACGCCCTTCCCCGCGCCGCGCCCCAGCAGGGCGCCGAGCATCGCCAGGAAGGGCATCAGGTCGTCGCCCGCGAACCAGGCCGTCTCGACCCGCCCGCGTTCGGCGGCCCGCTTCGGGGCCGCCTGCCGGTCCGCGTCCGGCGGCACGGACGCCGACGCCCCCGCCGACCCGGCCGACCCGGCCGGTTCCACGGGGCGCGCCGCCCGGCGGCGCGGCAGCGCCCCGCCCCGGACCGCCGCCAGCAGCGCGTAGTTCTCGGCGACGAACACCCGGCCCGGGCCGCCCGAGGGCTGCGGGACCTGCTGGCCCGTCAGGTCCAGGTACATCGCCTGGACGACGTCGAGCCCGGCCGCGTCCGCGAACAGCCGGAACTGCGCCCCCGGCCGGGGGTTGAAGTCCACCAGCCGGAAGCAGCCCCGCTCGTCACGGCGGAAGTCCAGGTCCAGGATCCCCTGGTAGCCGAGGCGTTCGGCGAGCCGCAGCCCCGCCTCCTCCACCGCCGGATCCGGCAGCCAGCGCCCCACGGCCGTCAGCCCCGTCCGCACCGGCCAGGACAGTTCCTTGCGGCCCGAGCCCGCGAGCAGCGGCCGCCCGCCCCGCGCGAAGGCGCCGTGGAAGAACCAGTCGGTGTCCGGCCCGGCCGGCAGGAAACGCTGGAGCAGCAGCCGGCTCCCGGCCTCGGCGGAACGCTCGTAGAGCCGGCGCGCCTCGGCGGTGGTGTGCAGGAGCATGGTGCTGCGCAGCCCGTCCGCCCCGGCGGGCAGCAGCCAGGGCCGGCTCCACTTGGCGACCACCGGCAGGCCGAGCCGCCAGGCCGCCTCGGCCGCCTCGGCCCCGCTCGCCGGAATCACGGTCTCCGGGTGCGGGACGTCCCACCGCGCGCAGAGCCGCGACAGCTCGGCCTTGTCGGCCACCCGGGCGGGCAGGTTGTCGGGCTGATGGGGAATGCGGAAACGCTCGCGGAGCATCGGCGCGACCCGGGACACGGCGATCGCACTCAGGTCGTCCATGGCGATGAGCACGGCCGGGCGGCCGATCCGCTCCGACACCCCGTTCAGGCACTCCATCAGCGTCTCCGGCGCCTCGGGGTCGAGCCCGCCCGCCGGCCCGGAGTGCACGGCGCGCAGGTACCGCGAACGCCCCACGGGACCTCCCCCGGCCTCGACGACGGCATGGACCTCCACGCCCTTGCGGCCAAGGGATCTGACGGCGCCGAGGGTTCCGTGGTGGAACGGATTGCGATCGAGTCTGAGCACAACGGCGGGCACATGGTTGAGATACGCGTGCATGGCAACGGCGTCTTTCACCTAGTCGGACCAAGCGGGGGTGGTGCGCACCTGCTAATGGCCTACGCGGCAGTCACCGGACAGGCCATTCATCAGATCTGATGCCTAACGTCTTTGGTAAGCACACCGATTCAGGAAAGCTCGGGAGACGCCATGCCCACACCACGCCGCCGACTGGCGAGCACCTGCATCGGTACGGTCACGGCCGGACTGCTGGCCACCGGCGCCGCGCTCGCGGCTCCGGAGGAGGACCGGCCGGAGGGCTCCGACATCGCCATGGGTGCCTATCTCGACTACGGGCCGCCGGGGGTGGCCCGGATCCCGCACCTGTCGAGCTGGCTGGGCGGCAAGGAGATCCGGGTCGGGCACACCTATCTGCCCGGCGATTCGTGGGCGGGCATCGAGGGCCGGGTGTCGTTCCTGGACGACTGGGCCGAATGGCGCCAGGAGGAGGACGACCGGATGTTCGTCCTCAACGTGCCCATGCAGGAGCGCAACGAGGCCCGGGTACCCGACTACCGGGTGGCCCAGCTGATCAGGGCGGGCGCGCAGGGCCGGTACGACCGGCACTTCCGGGAGCTCGGCGAGCGCCTGGTCGAGCTGGGCGTCCCGGACACGGTGATCGTGCTCGGCTGGGAGATGAACGGCGTCACCTACACCCACCGCTGCGCACCGGACCCGGAGAACTGGAAGGCGTACTGGAGGCGCATCGTCAACACGATGCGCGCCGTCCCCGGGCAGAAGTTCAAGTTCGACTTCGCCCCGAACAGGGGTACGGACGCGATCGGCTGGACGAAGTGCTACCCCGGCGACGACGTGGTCGACGTCATCGGAATGGACTCGTACGACCAGGGTCCCGGCCAGGACTTCGACGACCAGATCACCCAGCCGTACGGACTCCGGCACCACGTGGACTTCGCGAAGGCACACGGCAAGCCGGTCTCCTACCCGGAGTGGGGGCTGTTCCGGCGCGGGGACAATCCGGAGTACGTGCGGCGCATGCTGAAGTGGATCCAGCAGCACAAGCCGCTCTACCACACCATCACCGACTACTGCCCGCACGGCGTGTGGCAGTGCAAGGACAACCCGCAGTCCGCGAAGGTCTTCCGCGACGCGCTGACGCCCGAGCGGCCCGGCCCGGTGGTCCCGACCCCGGTGGTGCCGACGCCCGTGGTCCCGACCCCGGTGGTCCCCACCCCCGTGGTGCCCACGCCGGTCGTGCCGACCCCGCAGGTCCCGACGCCCCAGGTGCCCACGCCTCAGGTCCCGACACCCCCCGTCCCGACCCCGCAGGTCCCGACGCCGGAAGTCCCCGTGCCCACGCCCGTGGTGCCGACGCCGGAGGCCACCGAGCCCACGCCCGCACCCACGCCGTCGCCCGTGGCCCCGAGCCCGCTCGTCCCGACGCCGGTCACCCCGACGCCGGTCCCGAGCCCGGTCGTCCCGAGCCCGGTCGTCCCGAGCCCGGTCGTCCCGCTGCCGGTCACGCCCAGCCCGCTCGTCCCGACACCGGAGGTCCCCGAGCCCGAGCCCGCCCCCGAGCCCACGCCGGCGGTCCCCACGCCCCAGGCGCCGGCGCCCTCGCCGGTCACCCCGGCGCCGGTCCCGAGCCCGGTCGTCCCGAGCCCGGTCACCCCGAGCCCGGTCGTGCCGAAGCCCGAGCCCACCCCGCCGAAGCCCCTGCCCGAGCCGACCCCTCCGCCGCCGGTCAACAGCAAGCAGTGGTGCGTGCCGCTCAACTTCGGCGAGTGGCTCTCCAAGCTGGTCGGCAAGCAGGCGGTGTGCATCAAGCTGGACTTCGGCAAGGGCTCCGGCCTCTGGCCCTTCTAGACGGGTCATCGCACCCGCAGTTCGTTGAGCCGCGCCCGCCAGTCCCTGGCGGCCGGCAGCGCCTCCCGCAGCACGTCCACCGCCCGCTCGCGCCCCGACACCTGCGACTCGTGCACACGCAGCAGGGGTGCGAGCGCCGCCGTGGCCAGCAGGAAGCGCTGGTTGACGACCGTCGCGGGCCGCCAGTGGTTCTTGTACGGCTCGTTGCCGCGCAGGAAGCTCACCACCGGCCGGCCCTCGGCGAGCGCCCGCCCGGCCTCGTAGCGCAGCAGCAGCGTCGCCACGTCCACCTTGCGGCTGCGCAGGTCCGGGTCGGCCCCGTACAGGTAGCCGCCACTGAGCCCGGACGACAGCAGCGTGACGTTGGCCGCCACCACCTTGCCGTCCAGCCGGAACTCCGTCAGCCGGCTCTCGCCCGCACGGACCATCCGCCGGGTGGCCCGGGTGAGGTGCTCGGCGAAGCGGGGCCGCAGGTGTTCGGGGGTCACCCCGCGGCCGCGCCACTGCTTCTCGTGCAGCCGCAGCAGGGTCCGTACGGCACGCGGCACCTCCTGCTCGGTGACCTCGTGCTCCTCGATCCCGGCCGCGTCGGTCTTGCGCAGCTTGGCCCGCACCCGCTGGGCGCCGGAGGCCGGCATCCGCTTGACCAGCTCGTCGAACGGCAGCGTGGGCAGTTCCATGCAGGTGGAGTCGGCGAGCCGGCGGGAGACCCCGGGCCACTGCCGGTACAGCTCCTCGACGGCGGCCCCGGGCCGTACCTCCCGCAGGTCCACCACGGCGCCGCGGGCCGCCCGGTGCAGCCCGCGGGCCAGCGCCGGGACGACCTGGCCGGCGTGCTCCGCGGCCACGAGCACGTCGAAGTAGTCGGTGATGGGACCGCCGAGCGGCACCAGCAGCGGCATCGGCCGGTGTACGAGCATCAGCGGGGCCGCGCCGACCAGCTCCTCACCGCGCCGGACGAGGACGATCCGGAGCCGGCCCTCCTTGCCGTACGACAGCCACCAGGAGTGCAGCCAGGCGTGGCTCTGGAAGGGGGTGGCGGTGGGGCAGCCGCGGAAGAGCCTGTTCCACGACTCCTCCAGCGCGGCGAACTGCCGGGGGTCGCGGCACAGCGTCACCGACAGGGCCCCGGCGGAGCCCGAAGTCATCGAACGGACTCCTTCTCCTTGGCCGAGGCCGGCTCGCCCTGGGCGGGCAGCGAGGCGTACTCCTCGACCGGGGAGTCGACGGCGGGCTCCACCGAGGACTCGACGGGGGAGGCGGCGGCCGCACGGACCCCGCTCTCCTCGCCGCGCCGGGCGCGGCCCGGCCGGGCGAGCAGCCACAGCCCGCCGAGCAGTCCACCGGCGCACAGGCCGACGGCGCCGCTGATGGCGGCGGACGGGGAGGCGGGCTCGGAGGGGGCGACGGCCTGGTTGAAGAGGAGCAGCTGGACGCCGGTGTTCTTGGCGGCCTGATTGCTGCTCAGGGACAGTGCGTCGGCGACCGCGTTCGCGATGTCGGCGGCCTCGGCGGGGCTCTTCGAGGTGCCCGTGATGGCGATCATCGGAGACTCGGGGGAGGTCTCCGCGCGCACCTGGGTACGCAGCTTCACGGCGCTGATGCCCGCGCGCGGCTGGGCGTAGGCAAGGGTGGAGCTGCTGGTCGCGATGCGGGCGTAGGCCTGCGCGAAGCCGAGGGCGGTGGCCGGCTCGGTGGTGTCGTCGGGCACGGCGACGACATAGCTGGTGGCGGCGTACTCGGGGGCCTTGAGCACCCCGTACGCCCCGCCCGCGGCCAGCCCCAGCAGGGCGCAGGCGGGCAGCGGCCACCACAGGGGCACCGAGAGCCTGCGGCGGCGCGGCCTGCGCTCGGAGCGGTGGTCCGCCCTCCGCTCCGACCGGCTCTCGGACCGGCTCTCGGACCGGCTCTCGGCCCTGCTCTCGGCCTTCTTCTCGGACTTCTTCTGGTCGGCGGTATCGGCCATGAACGTGCTCGCTTCCTGGGTGGAGGGGAGTTCCTTCGGGTCCCGTCGGGACCCCGTCGGGGAGGGGGACGGATCAGCCGGTGCCGGTCGGCTCCGCCGGTTCGGGGCCGACCGGCTCGCGCCGGGCGCCGACGACGGCTCTGCCGCCGGGCACGGGGGCGGCGGCAGACCCGCGGCCCCGGGTGGCACCGGTGGCACCCGGCGCGGCCGAGAGGGCGAGGTCGTACACGTCCAGCAGCTGCCGCGCGCTGCGGGCGATGTCGTAGCGGCGGACCACCGGCGGCGGGGGCAGCCGGCGCGCGCCCGCCTCCATGTGGCCGCGCAGGGCGGCCACGAGTTCCTCGGTGCCGGTGCCGATGCGGCGGGCTCCGGGGGCCTGCGCCGCCGGGAGGTCGTCGATGGCCGGGCACGTCACGTGCAGCACGGGCAGCCCGGCAGCCAGGGCCTCCACGACGGCGAGCCCGAAGGCCTCCTCCCTCGACGGGGAGACGAAGACGTCCATGGCGGCCAGCAGCGCCGGAATGCCCGGGGTGCGGCCGTCCGCGCTGTCGCCCAGCGGGTCCCGCTCTCCCAGCAGGTGGATCCGGCTCTGCGCGCCGAGCTCGGCGGCCAGCCGGCGCAGCCGCGCGCGCTCCGGCCCGTCCCCGGCCAGCAGCAGGTGCGCCCCCGGCAGCGCGGCCACGGCCCGCACCAGGACGTCGAACCGCTTGCCCGGGACCAGCCGCCCCACCCCGCCGACCACGAAGGCCCGCTCGGGCAGCCCGGTCCGGGCCCGGGTGGCCCGCCGGACGCCCTCGTCGAAGCGGAAGCGGACGGCCTCGATCCCGTTCGGTACGACGTGCACGCGCGCGGCCGGCACCCCCCATCCCTCCAGCCGGGCGGCCACGGTGTCCGACACGGCCACCGTCGCCGCGCCCAGGCGTTCACTGGCCAGGTAGAGCGTGCGCACGCCGCCGGACAGCGGCCTGCCCTCGATCTCGCCCTCGCCGAGGGAGTGTTCGGTGGCCACGGTCGCCCGGGTGCCCGCCAGCCGGGCCGCGAGGCGCCCGTACACGCAGGCCCGGTACAGGTGCGTGTGGACGAGGTCGTACTGTCCGCGCCGGATGAACTTCACCAGCCGGGGCAGCGCCCCCAGGTCCCGGTTGCCCCGCATGCCGAGGTGGACGACCCGGACCCCGTCGGCGCGCAGCCCCTCGGCCACGGGCCCGGGGTTGGTCAGCGTCAGTACGTCGCAGCGCATGGGCATGTGGCGCAGCAGCAGGCGCAGTTGCTGCTCTGCGCCGCCGACGCCCAGCCCGGTGATGATGTGCAGTGCCTTGACCGACTGGAGCGTCTTCACCGCTGCACCCCGCGCCGCAGCTCGCGGACCTGGTGGCGGAGCTGCTTGATCCGCAGCCGGGCGCCGCCGTCGGCCTGGCTGACGTGCGTACGCGGCAGCGCGTGCGGGCCCGCGAGGCGTCCGGGGTCGATGGCGCAGGCGTAGCCGTATCCGGCGGCCCGCGTGGCGTCGACGACGCGGGCGTCGAGGTGGCCGTACGGGTAGCAGAACCCTTCGGGCAGGGTGCCGGTCAGCTCGCGCAGCAGGTCGCGGCTGCCCCGCAGCTCCTGCTGGAGCAGGTCGTCGGGGGTCGCGGTGAGGTCCTGGTGGAGCAGCCCGTGCGAGCCGATCTCCTGTCCGGCGGCGGCGACTTCGCGGATGCCCTCGGCGGTGAGCAGGGACTTGCGCGGGCCGAGCGGGTCCCACACGTTGTCCACGCCGAGCCGCCCGGGCAGCACGAAGAGGGTGGAGGTGAAGTCGTGGCGGCGCAGCAGCGGCAGCGCGTGGGTGAGGAAGTCGGTGTAGCCGTCGTCGAAGGTCAGCCCGACCAGTCCGGCCCCTTGCCCGGCCGCGCGGGCCCGCAGCAGTTCACCGACGGACACTCCGCGCAGGCCGCGGGAGCGCAGCCACAGCAGCTGGGCCTCCAGGGCGAGGGGGGTGACGGTGATCCCGTACGGATCCTCCGCGGGGTCGGTGAACTCGGCGACCGAGTGGTACATCAGGACCCACGGCGAAGCGGCCCGGCGGGCGGGGACCACCACGGCGGCGGGGGCCGTGTCGGTGTCAGCGGACATTGCGGAACCTCTGCGTGAGCTGGGAGATCTGACCGGGCAGGGCGGTGACTTCGAGGGCGCGTATGGCCATGCCGGTGGCTCCGAACATGGCCGGGACCAGCAGGCAGCCGAGGGCGGCGCTGAGCATCGGGTCGGGGATCATCGGGCCGGCGATCCAGCCGGTGGCGGCCGCGGCGACGGCGGCGACGCCGAGCCTGCCGATGCTGACGGCGACCCGGCGGACCTGGATGGTGATGATCCGCGAGCCGAGTCCGGTGAGCAGCAGGACGGCGGTGGTGGAGATGCCGGCGGCGTTGGCGGCGGCGATGCCGTAGGTGCCCCACCAGCCGACGGCGAAGGCTCCGGCCACGATGTTGACGAGCAGGCCGGCGCCCATCGCGAACGCCGGGAACCAGGTGGGCCGGGCGGTCGAGAAGAAGGGCCGGGACAGAGCTCCGACGAGGCAGTGGCCGAGGAGTCCGAATCCGTAGACGCGCATGACGGAGGCGGTGGCGAGGGTGTCCCGGTGGGTGAAGGCACCGCGTTCGAAGAGGACCTGGATGATCTGGGGCGCATAGCCGATGACGAGTGCGGTGCCCATGAGGACGGCGAGGGAGGCCAGCGCGAGGTCCCGCTCCACCCGCCGCCGGGCCTTCTCCCGCTCTCCCCCGGCCATGGCCTGGGCGACGACGGGGAAGGTGACGGTGCAGATCATCAGGGAGAGCACCATCGGCATCTGCGCGACCTTCTGCGCGTAGTTGAGGTGGGAGATCGCCCCGGACGGGAGGGAGGCGGCCAGGAACCTCTCGACGAGCACCTGCGACTGCCGGAAGACGGCGAAGAAGATCACCGGGGCGATGACCCCGAAGGCGATGAGGGTGGGACGGTCGCGGTCGCGCTGGTTGCGCGGGGCGGACCGCTTGGCGCGCGGCGGGCCGAAGCCCACGTTCCGCACGAAGGCGGGCAGTTGGACGAGGGCCATCAGCAGCCCGCCGACGGCGACCCCCGCGGCTGCGGCCCGTACGCCCCATTGGGCGTGCAGGGCCAGCATCGTGCCGATGATGCCGACGTTGTACGACACGTAGATCGCGGCGGGCGGTACGAAGGACCTGTGCGCCCGCAGCGCGGCGCTGAAGTACCCGGCAATGCCGAAGGAGAGCACGGTCAGCGCCGTGAGCCGGGTGCACTCGATGGCCAGCCGGGGGTCGGGCAGGCCGGGAGCGAGTACGGCGACGACGGCCGGCGCGGCCATGATCAGGACGGTGGCGACCGCGGCCAGCAGCACGACGAGGCGCGGCAGGGTCGCCCCCACCAGGAGCCCTACGGGGTCCTGGATGCGGGCCTCCCGGCGGGTGAGCCCGGCCCTGGCGGCGGCCCGCCGGGCCAGGGCGTGGCTGAAGGCGGGCACCATCAGCAGCGCCATGGCGTCCTCGATCAGCAGCGTCGAGGCCATCTCGGGCACGGTCCAGGCGATGAGGAAGGCATCGCTGTCGTGCCCGGCGCCGAAGAGGTGCGCGATGGTCTGGTCGCGCACCAGCCCGAACACCGCGCCGGCCGCGGTCAACCCGGCGGTGACGGCGGCGGCCTTGGCCAGGAACCTGCCGAGCGGCTGGCTCCCGCCGGACGTGGCGGACTCGTCCGGCGGCCGGTCCCCACCGGGTGTGACGGAGAGCCCCACTGCGCGACGGGCCCGACGGAGCCGCCCCCTCCCGCCGGGCGTGGCGGCAGGACCGGCCGCCTGGGGCTCGGATCCGACGGCGGAGCCGCTCCCGCCGGGGGTGACGGAAGACTCGGCCCCGTGGTGGGCACGGCTTCCGGCCCGCGCGGCCACCTGTACGCTGTGCCGGCCCGCGGCGCCTCCCGGATACCCGGCGGAGCCGAACACGGGCTTGCGCGCTCCCGGTTCACCACCGGGGAGCCCCCCGGCGACGAATCCCGGATCCGCCGGTGCCGGCGCCCCGGCGACTGCGGCGGGCCGCCCGGCCGGAGGCCCGGCCACGCTCCGCGGGTACCCGGCCGGGTTCGAGCCGCCGGCCGGGCGTCCGGCGCTGCCGGGGTCCGCAGTGCCCGGGACACGGGCGTGGCCCGCCCCGGCCGGGGAGCCGGAGGCGGGCCGCCAGGGCGTGGTGTCCGTCACGGGCGAGCCGCAACCCCGGGGGACCTGCCCCGTGAACCCGCGCCGCCGAGAGCCCCGGAATCCGCGGCGGCTCCACCCGGTGGATCCGCGGCCCCGCGGGAGGGCAGCGCCCACCAGGCCGCCAAACCGATGATCACTCCGGTGAGCACCGTGGACGGGCCGCCGATGTCCGCGTAGAGGAAGTCGGTCAGCTGCCACACGAACAGCCCGACCGCGATCAGCCCGCAGTCCCTGGCTCCCCCGCCGGAGGCGAGCCGCCGCACCCCCGCCACCAGCAGCGCCGCCCAGCCGCCCGCGAGCGCGACCAGCCCGATCAGGCCCTGCTCGGACAGGATCAGCAGGTACATGTTGTGCGGGGAGAGCAGCGGCTGGCGCAGGTACGCCTGACCCGCGCCGGCGGTGTCGCTGCCGGAGGAGAGGCCCAGCGAGGCGTGTCCGTCACGGTTGGCCGGGAAGCCCTTGAGCCCCACCCCCACCGCCGGCCGCTCGCGCCACATCGACTCGGCCGCGGCCCACATCGTGTAGCGGTCGGTCACCGACTGGTCGGGGGCGCTGGAGACCTGGGTGATGGAGGTCAGCCGCTCGGCGACCATCTCCGAGCCGACCCCGAACCCGCCGACCAGGACCACCCCGGCCGCGGCGAGCGCGGCGACCACCTTCAAGGCCCGCCGGATCCCGGCCAGCGCCATCACCAGCACAGCCGCGCCGAAGGTGGCGATCCACGCACCCCGGCTGAAGGACAGCACCAGCGGCAGCACCAACGCGAGCGCACAGCCCCCGGCGATCCGCCGGACGCGCCGCGGCAGCCCCGGGGCGAGCCCGGCGGCGGTCGCCACGATCAGCCCGTACGCGACGACGGTGGCCATGCCCATGACGTCGCCGGGGCCGAAGGTGCCGACGGCCCGGACGTCCTCGCCCTGGTAGGAGGCCCCGGTGTGGGTGGCGTACTGGACGACGCCCACCGCGCCCTGCACCAGTGCCAGGACCACGAAGCACCCGGCGGCCAGCCGGAACTCCGCGGCGCCCGGCACCAGCAGCACCACGGCCGCCGGGACCAGGACGAACACCTGGAGGTAGCGCACGAAGCCGGGCAGGGCGGCGTACGGATCGCCCGCGGTCATCGTGGCGATCGCAAGGCCGACGGCCGGCAGCCCGAGGACGAGCACGCCCAGCGGGTTCAGCGCCCGCACCCGGCCGCGCAGCGCCTGGACCGCGCAGGCGAGGACCAGCAGCAGCGAGGCGGCGTCGGCCGGGCCGACCTTCCCGGAGGCGGTCGCGTCGCCCGCCGGGAGCGGGGCGAGGAGGAAGAGCACGGTGGCGGCGAGCGGCAGCAGCGGCCAGTGCCGGCGCAGCAGACCCGGCACGTCCGGCCGGTTCCACCGGCCGGTGAGGACGAGGCTCATCAGCTGCCCCCCAGCCGGAAGCGGAAGAAGGAGGCTGCGGTGCGGGCGAGGATCCACAGGTCCTGCCACAGCGACCAGGTGTCGATGTAGTGGTTGTCGAAGCGGGCCCGGTCCTCGATGGAGGTGTCCCCGCGCAGGCCGTTGATCTGGGCGAGGCCGGTGATGCCGACGGGCATCCGGTGGCGGGCCTCGTAGCCGGGGTGGACGGTGGAGAACTTGGCCACGAAGAACGGCCGTTCGGGGCGTGGGCCGACCAGGGCCATGTCGCCGCGTACGACGTTCCACAGCTGCGGCAGCTCGTCCAGCGAGGACTTGCGCAGGAAGGAGCCGACCGGGCTCATCCCGCGGTCGCCCGCCACCGTCCAGCGGGTGGCGGCCTCGTGCTCGTCGGCGCGCAGGGTACGGAACTTCAGCAGGGTGAAGGGGCGCCCGTACAGGCCGACCCGCTCCTGCCGGAAGATCACTCCCGGTCCGTCCCAGATCCGTACGGCCACCGCGCACGCCCCCATCACGGGTGCGGCGGCGAGCAGCGCGATCAGGGCGAGCGCGGTGTCGATGCCCCGCTTGACCCAGCGCTCCAGCGGCCGGGCCGGGCGCGGCAGCAGCGGCTGCACGGCGTACCCCCACAGCTGGTCGGTCGGGTGGGCCACCCGCATGCCGGTGATCCTGGCGGTGCCGGCCGGGTCGGCGAGCCACAGCCGGCAGCCGTGGTCGTGGAAGAGCCGGACCAGGGAGGCGGTGCGCTCGTCGGCCTCCGGGGGGCGGGTGAAGACCGCGTGCCCGACGGAGTTCTGGATGACCGCGCGCCGGATGTCCTCGTGGGTGGCGAGCAGCGGCAGGGTGCCGCCGTCGCCCTCGCCGGCCGGTGCGGTGTCGGCGAGCCCGACCGGGCGCAGCCCGAACTCGGGGCGGCCGTGCAGGGCCGCGGCCACCGCGCTCGCCCCGGCGCCGGGTCCGACGACCAGGGCGGAGGCGGGCCGGCGTACGGCGGCCCGCCGCTGGAGCTGGTTGACGAGGCCGCGGCCGGAGCACGCCAGTACGGCCTGCAGGCAGACGGCGGTGAGCAGGGCGCCCCAGCCGATGGCCCGGGCCGGGTCGACGGCGGCCGCGACGGCGGCGAGCGAGCACCACAGGACGGCGGACCGGCCTGCCAGTACGGGGAGTTCGAGGAGCGCGGAGGGGGCGAGCCGCGGCCGGTAGAGCCCGGCCTGGGCGTGCAGCGCGGCGAGCAGCAGGGGGGCCGCGGACAGGACGGGCAGATCCGCTGCGGGCAGGGTCGTCGCGGTGAGTACGACGGCCAGCGCGTCGGTGGTGAGCAGCGGGAGCACGCGGCCGCGGCGGCGGACCCGCTGCGGGCGCAGGGCGGAGCGGGCGTGGTCGGTCCTGGGCCCGCGCGGGGGGTGGATGGCGGTCGCCGAACGGCGGGCCGCCGCGTGGGGTGCGGGCGCGAAGGCGCTGCCACCGGTGGGCCCCGTGCCGCCCTGCCCGGTGTGCCGGGCGGGTGCGCTGTCCATCGTCATCGGCTGATGCGCTCCTGGTTCAAGGGCCGGGGCCTGCCCAGCAGTTCGTGGTACAGGCCGGTGACCGCGTCCGTGGTCCGCCGCACGTCGAAGTCGGTCCGGGCGTGCTGCCGTGCCTGCTCACCGAGTTCGGCGAGGAGCCGCGGCTCGGCGAGGAGCCGTCCCAGGGCCTCGGCCAGGGCCGTCGGGTCCTCCGGCGGCACCAGGCACAGGCGTCCCTGGCCCGGCGGCAGGCTCTCCCTGGCACCGCTGACGTCGGAGACCAGGACCGGGCGGCCACAGGCCATGGCTTCGAGCGGGGCGAGCGCCATGCCTTCCCACCGCGACGGCAGTACAACGAGATCGGCGGCCCGAAGCCACGGTCGGATGTCGGCGGCGGCGCCCGCGAAGAGCACGCGGGGCGGGGCGGTGCGGCGCAGCCGTTCGGTGTCGGGGCCGTCCCCGACGAGGGCCAGGCGGGCTCCGGGGACGGTGGCGAGCAGCTCCGGCCAGGCTCGGAGCAGGATGTCCTGGCCCTTCTGGAGGCAGATCCGGCCGACACAGACGGCGAGCGGTCCGTCGGCCGGGAAGTCCGCGGGCAGCGGCACTTCGGCGCGGGCCCGGGCCCTGTCGCGCTCGGGGTCCGGGCCGCCGGGGCGGAAGTGGTCCAGGTCCACACCGTTGCGGATCACCGACCAGCGGGCGGTGATCCCTTCGGTCTCGCCCGCGTGGCGTTCGGCCTCGCTGACGCAGAGCACCCGGTCGGCCCAGCGGGCCCCGTACCGCTCCCAGCGCAGCGCGAGTGCTGCGGTGACCCCGCCGACGGCGTCGAAGGACCAGGCGTGCGGCTGGAAGACGGTGGGTACGGTGCCGCGCGCGGCGAGCCGACCGGCCAGTCCGGCCTTGGCGCTGTGGGCGTGCAGGAGGTCGGGCCGCACCTGGCGGAGCAGCTGCCGGGCGCCGGCGATCTCGGCGGGCAGCCCGGGCCCGGGGGCCCGGGCGGCACGCCAGGTGAGGACCTCGGCCCCGGCCGCCCGCGCGGAGTCGCCGAGCGGGCCGCCGGGCGGACAGCCGACGACGGTGCGCAGCCCGTCGGAGGTCTGCGCGCGGACGAGGTCGGTGACGACCCTGGCCACGCCGCCGTCGACGGGTTGTACGAGGTGGAGGACGGTCGTGGGCTGTGCCGCCCGAGGTTGACTGGGCACGTGGAGTGGTCTCCTACGTTCAGCGGCGCGCGTCTGTCTGAACGAAGAGCACACCGAGGAAATGACCCTGACTTTCACCCGTGAGCCTGAAGTTCAGGCTGCGGGCACCACCGGACAGGGCGGGACTCAGGTCGAAGACGTCCGCGTCATATCCGAGATTATTCACATGTTCGGGCTGTCGCACGAACGATTGATTTCCGAATTCCGTGATCGTGGAATTCATAACATCATTAAAAGGATTTTCTCCATCGCTGAGGCTCACCCGACGCCCACTGTCTGCGGTCACGGTGAGTGAGTCACCGAGGGCGCCCCGGTCCCCGTCGTACGCGACCACCCCGACCCGGCCGGCGGAGCCCGGGGGCGCGGTCAGGCCCTCGACCTCGACCGTCCCGTCCCCGGCCCGGGCGGCCAGTGACTCGAAGCCGTCCCACAGCGAGATCCGGCGCACCGGCTCCTGCGGGTGCTCGTAGGCGACGACCAGCGTCCAGCCGCCCCAGGCGCCCACTTCGGAGTGGCCCATCGCGATGTTGAGCTGGGCCACCGTCCACATGCCGGCGCCGCCCTTGCGGACCAGCGGGGTCACGTCGGCGGAGGCCTGGTAGGCGTCGCTGCCCGCGTCCGTGCGGTGGCCCACGACCGTGTCCGCCAGGACTTCCTTGTACGCGCCGCCGGGCTCGGCCACCAGCACCCGGCCGTTGTCCTCCGGCGGCTTCTGCTCGCCCACCCGCAGGTTGCCGCCCCAGTAGAGACGGGCGTACGAGACCGTCGCGCCCTGCGGGACCTTGAGCTCGGCCCGGGTGGAGTTGTAGGTGTCCGGATCCTTGTCCACCTCGCTGTAGAACATCTCGAAGTCGCTGTTGACCCCCGCCGCGCCCTTCTTGACCTCGGCGCACGGCTCGGCCTGCGGGGACTGCTCCTTGCGGCAGCTGATGCCGGAGTTGGAGGCGCGCACCAGCCCGCCGTGCTGCACGGCCTGGTAACGCTGGGTGAACGGGAGCCGAGGCAGCTCCTTGGGGGCGGGAGGCGCCGCGTGGGACAGCGGGGCGTTCACGGAAAGGGTGAGGCAGGACAGCAGACCGAGCGTGCCGAGGATTCTGCGGGAGGAACCCATGACCCTGTCTCCATTTTCGATCAAGGGGACAAAACAGGAGTGAACTTTGTCAGAAAACGGGCTGGAAATCACGTCGGACTCGCTCGTACGGCCTTTTGGGCGATGACACGCACCCTCGCAACGGGCGGGTCGTTATGGCTTGCAGCATTGTTCAAACCGAAAGGAAATGCGGAGATGAAGAAGAGGCTGGTGCGCGGCACCACCATCGCCGTCGCGGGCGCCGCCGCACTGATGGGCGGCGCGGGCCTCGCCTCCGCGCACGGCGGGGACGGCGCGACGGCCCACGGCTTCGCCGGCGGGTCCCCCGGCGTCCTGAGCGGCAACCTGCTCCAGGTGCCCGTCGACGTCCCGGTGAACGCCTGCGGCCTCACCGTGAACGTGATCGCCCTGCTGAACCCCTCCTTCGGCAACACCTGCATCAACGCCTGACCGTCAACCGCGCTGCCCGAAACGCCCGCATCCGAGTGAAGCCACGCAACCCGAACCGGGGCCGCGGCGTTGATCCGGGTGCTCCGCTACCGGGCAATCCTGCAAAAAAGGGACGACAATGATCAAGAAGATGATGGCCTCGGCCGCGGTTGCCGCCTCGGTCGTGGGCATCGGTGCCGCCATGGCGCCGCAGGCGATGGCGATCGGCAACGACAACGGCGTCAACACCGTCCAGGGCAACGGCGCCGCGCAGATCTACGGCAACCAGGCCACCTACGGCAACATGAGCCCGCAGATGGCGCTGATCCAGGGCTCCTTCAACAAGCCCTGCATCGCCCTGCCCGCGAAGGCCAACGTGCAGTCCGTGCTGGCCCTGGTCAACGTCGGCGTCCAGGACATCCCGGTCCTGTCCAGCCCGCAGAACCAGCAGTGCACCGAGAACTCCACCCAGGCCAAGGGCGACGAGGCCCTCTCGCACATCCTGGACAACATCCCGATCCTCTCGGGCAACGTCTCCAACGGCAGCTGACCGAGGCCCGCGCCAGCGAGGCCGTCGCACCCACCGGGTCGCGGCGGCCTCGCCGCATATGGGACCGGAACCGGAACCTCCCCGGCCGCCGAATTTTCGATACGAATCCGCCGACACCTCGAATTCGACCCGAACATTGAACCGGGGCATTGGGGTGAATTACCGGCAGGCCGCCGAAAATGTGCGGTTTCTTTTTCCCCGACCGCTCGTTGTTAATTCTGCAGTGGACACGCCTCTGCGGGAAGGAAAGAAATCAAAATGACGTACAAGAAGGCAGTGGTGCTGGCCGCCGGCGCTCTCATGCTCGCCGGTGCCGCCTCCCCCGCCATGGCCGACTCGTCGGCCGAGGGCGCGGCCGTGGGCTCCCCCGGCGTCCTGTCCGGGAACCTGGTCCAGGTCCCGGTCCACGTCCCGGTCAACGTCTGCGGTAACACCGTGAACGTCATCGCGCTGCTGAACCCGGCGTTCGGCAACACCTGCGTCAACGCCTGACGAAGCGCTTGAGCCCGTGAGGGCAAGCCTCCTCGGGGTGGCCTCGGAGTGCAC
>NZ_BMVL01000008.1:208632-268344 GCF_014650695.1 Streptomyces avidinii
CGATTCCACACCGGCCGTGGCGCCGGTAGACAGGGAAGGACCCATGCGACAGGTACTGAGCCGACAGGTACTGGGCAAGGGGATGCTCACGGCGGCAGCCGCTTCGAGTCTGCTGTCGATCGCGACCGGCGCGGCCTACGCGCACCCCGGAGCGACGGCCGAGGCCTCGCATTCACCGGGCGTGCTGGCCGGCAACAGCGTCTCGGTACCGATCACCTTCGCACCCAACGTGTGCGGCAACAGCGTGGACGGCGGTGCGGCGCTCAACCCTTCGATGGGGAACACGTGCGTGACCAGCACCGGCTCGCACCGGGACGACGGCCACGACTACGGCCGCTACCTCAGCCCCGAGCACGCCGAGGCGTTCGAGCGCTACCTCGACGAGCGCGGGGGCGGCCGGCACGCGGTCCCGGAGCAGCGCCACGAGAACGGGTACGAGCAGCCCCGGCAGGAGCGGCCCCGGCACGAGGGACCGCGGCACGCGAAGCCCCGCCACGAGGAGCCCCGCCACGAGGGCGGCTACGGCGGCCAGGGCGGAGAGCGGGACAAGGAGGAGGAGTGCGACGACCACCCCGGGTCCGCGCCGCCCCCGCCGGTCCACCACGCTCCCCCCGCGCCCGAGCAGCCGCACCCCAAGCCGGAACCGGTCCAGGAGCACCCGGCCCCGCTCCCCGCCCCGGAACCGGTCCAGGAGGCGCCCGCGCCGCTTCCCGAGACCCCGCCCGCGCCCCCCGCGCCGCAGCCCCCGGCGGAGGAGGCCCCGGCCCCGCTGCCCGCCCCGGAGCCCTTCCCGGAACCGGAGGCGCCGCACACACTGCCCGCCCCGGCCCCCGGCCCGCCGCCCGTGGTCGAGGAGGGCCCCCCGTCCGGTCCGCCGCACGGCAGCCTTCCCGTGGAACACCCCGCGCCGGCTCCGGCGCCCGCGCCCGGGGTCGTACCGCCGGCGGACCAGCCGCCGGCCGCCCCCGGTGGTGACACCCCGGCCGGCCTCCCCCCGGCACCGCTCCCCGCTCCTGCCCCGGCGCCCGCTCCCGCGCAGCCGGCGGCTCCCGCTCCGGCGCACGTGACCGGCCCGATGCTGGCCGAGACCGGCGCGGGTCAGCCCGCGGCCGCGGCCGCCCTCGCCAGCGCCCTGATCCTGGGCGGCGCCATTCTGTACCGGCGCTCCCGCGTCTCCTGACCGGCAATACCGGTAATCAGAAGAAATATCGGCCGGAGAATCCTCACCGGATTCTCCGGCCGCTGCCATGCCCCGCCCCTTGACCGCGTGCGCGTTCGCGTTTCCGCAGCGGCGGGGAATCGTTACCCAGGGCGAAAGTGGCGCGACGGTCGCCACGACACCTCTGTCCACTAAAAGAAGAGGATTTCGATAATGAAGCTCACGAAGGTCGCCGCTGTCGTCGTCGGCTCCGTCGCCGCGCTCGGCGCCTCCACCACCGCCTTCGCCGCCGACACCACGGCTGCGATGCCCCCCATGAGCCTGACCGGCGGGGTGACCGAGACGCTGAACTCCGTCGGGCCCGTCTCCGAGTCGCTTCCGCAGACCGTGGGCAACGGACTGGCCGAACAGGGCGACACCGTCAACAAGGTCGTGGGTACCGCCCAGAAGGTGAACAAGGTCCGCAACGACGTACCCGGCACCGTGCTCGGCCTCGCCAACGGCGCCACCCAGGCCAACCCGATGCTCGGCGGCGTGAAGCTCAACGGCGGCCAGGGCTGAACCGTCCCGGCTGAACACCCGCCGACACGACTGTGGGCGCCACCGGCAAGGCCGGGGCGCCCACGGTCGGTTGTTCTGCCGACGTCAGTTGTTGACGCAGACGTTGCCGAAGGCCGGGTTCAGCAGGCCGACGACGTTCACGCTGTTGCCGCAGACGTTGACCGGAACGTGGACCGGGACCTGGGCCAGGTTGCCGGAGAGGACGCCGGGGGAACCCACGGCCGCGCCTTCGGCCGACGAGTCGGCGGCGGCGGAGCCGGCGGCACCGGCCGCGGCGAGACCGGCGGTGGCCAGAACCAGGGCGGCCTTCTTGGCAGAGTTCATGGGAAGTGCACCTTCTGTTCGATGTTCTGCCCCGATCCGGGGCTCACACCGAGCGAAACGGTCCATCTTCCCGGACGACACGGTCACACACGCAATGAGACCTGTTCGGCTCAATTGTCGTAACCATCGGACGGGTTCGGTCCGCGACCGCTCCTACGGGACGGCAGGAAGGGCCGGGGTCACGGGGACCGCCGGCGTCACGGGAAGCTCCGGGGTCGCGGGCAGCTCCGGGAGCGCCGGAACCTCGGGGACCGCGGGCAGTTCCGGCACCAGCCCGTCGACCGGCGGAACCTCCACCGGCAGCTCGGGAATGAGGCCGGACAGGTCGGGGAGGGTCAGCTCCGGGAGCTTCGGCAGTTCGATGGGCGGCAGCTTCACCCCGGCGGGCAACAGGCCCCCGACGGAGGCGAGAAGGTCCTGCAGCGTCTTGGTGAGCCCCGCCAGGAGATCGTCGATCGGACCGGCCTTGGCGCGCTGCTCGATCTTCTCGACCTGGCGCTGGACGGAGGCGACTCGGCCGCTCAGGGCCCCGGAGCCGTCGACGTCCGCGGCGACCGCGGGAGCAGCCGCGCCGGACAGTATGACGACGGCGAGGGCCGACGGGACGAGGAGGCGGGCGCGGGACGGCTTCGTGTGGTGCATGGATGTTCCTTCTCGGTGGGGACACACAAACGGACCCGAATGATCCGCTTCCTCACCCACCGTGCGAACACCTCGTACGGAGCGCAACCGGAACCTGCACGGATGCGCGCTGCGTACGGGCTTCGCGCACGCGTCCGGAGGCTCCTCACCCGGGCCGGGGAAAACCTCGACACGCGCAGGCCGTTTGAGTGAAGCAGCGGAACCAACCCCCCGGTCGGGCAGTTGACCAGGGCGCTCCATCAGCGGGCACTCGTGCGACAGAAGGAACAAGATGTTCAAGAAGTTCATGACCGCCGCCGCGGTCTCCGCCGTTGCGATCGGCGCGGGCGCTGCCGCCGCGGCCCCGGCCATGGCCATCGGCAACGACAACGGGGTCAACACCGTCAACGGCAACGGCGCCGTGCAGGCCTACGGCAACCAGAAGACCGCCGGCGACATGAGCCCGCAGCTCAGCCTGGTCCAGGGCACCCTCAACAAGCCCTGCATCGGCCTGCCCGCCAAGGTCAACGCCCAGTCGCTGATCGCCGCGCTCAACATCGGGGTCCAGGACATCAACGTCCTGTCCAACCCGCAGAACCAGCAGTGCACCGAGAACTCCACCCAGGCCAAGGGCGACGAGCCGCTCTCGCACATCCTGGACAACATCCCGGTCCTGTCGGGCAACCTCTCTGCCAACAGCTGACCTGCTCCCCCGCCCTTCGGGCGATCGCGGGCCGCTGAGCCTGTGGAGTGAATGACGAGGGCCCCGGCGACGTCCAGCCGCCGGGGCCCTCTTCGTACGCCGCCCCGGCGGTCAGCCGGTCCAGAAGTCCCACCAGCGCGTGAGGATCAGCATGCCGATCACTCCGATGTGCAGGGCGGGCGGCGCCCAGCCGAACTCGGTGAAGAAGCCCCGCAGCGGGCCGGGCGCGGGCAGGACGCGCGTGCGGACGTTGTGTGCGGTGACCGCCCAGAACATGAGCAGGGTCGCGATCCAGGCCAGGCAGCACCAGAGGCAGAGCGCGTTGATCTCGTAGAGCGACTGGACCATCAGCCAGGTGCAGAATCCGACACCGAAGAGCGTGCCGGCGTTCAGTCCGAGCCAGAACCAGCCGCGGTAGCGGGCGCCGGCGAGCAGACCCGCGCCGACACAGACGACGACGCCGTACGCGACGAGCCCGAGCATCGGATTGGGGAAGCCGAAGGCCGCCGCCTGGTCGCTCTGCATCACGCTGCCGCAGGAGACCACCGGGTTGAGACTGCACGCCGGTTTGAAGTCCGGGTCCTCCAGCAGGAGGAACTTGTCGAGGGTGATCACCCAGGAGGCCAGCAGCCCGGCCGCCCCGGTGACGGCCAGCAGCCAGGCCAGCCCTCTCGGGGCGGTGTTCGGCTCGCCCTCGTGTCCACTGCGGGGCCGTACCTGCTGGCGCGGGAGGCCCACTGTATTCGTTGCCATGTGCCCCATAGTCCCGCGCTCCCTACCAGATCGGGCCCAACCGTGCCCATCCGTACGCAAGTTGACCTGAAGGTGTGGCGGGAACCTCCGATGCTTCCCGGACGTTTTACCGAACCCCGGACGTGATGTCAGAACCAGGGGTTACGTTGAGCTTCCGCGAAGTAACAAGCTGCGACGGCCTGGAGACCCACCTTGAGCGATCCGTACGAGACAACCGAGGCGCACCTCGAACGACTCCTCGGCCGCGCCCTCAACTCCTTCGACCTGCCCGACAGGTTGGTCGAGCGCCTCGGCACGGCGCTCGCCCACAGCTCTTCGCTCTACACCACCCACCACAGCCCGGAGTCGGGAATCCGGCGGGAGACCCACCGGCACACCTACCTGCTGAGCGACGGCGGATCCGTCTCGCTGTGGGAGCTGACGTACCGGCTGGTGGGCGACCGGACCTTCCGGCACGAGGTCTTCGCGAGCAAGGCGGAGACCTGCCTGGCCGTGACCCGGCTGTTCGGCGAGGCGTCCGCCGGGGCGTCGCCCGACCCGGTGCTGGTGCCGGGCGAGGAGGAGCCGGTGAACGACGTGTCGGTGCTGAGCGCGCTGTATGCGGCCTCGGCGCCGGTGCAGCGGCACCGGGAGTACGTGGTGGAGCAGTCCGCCGACCATGCACGCCGGGTGCTGCGCCGCGCGGAGAACGCCGATCGGCCGGGTGAGCCGGTGGCGACGCTGCTGCGGTCGGCGTACGGGCACCAGATCACCCAGGCCTTCGGTGCGCGGCAGTGCCCGGCGGACGGGCGCAGCTCGGGCGCCGGATTCAGCCTGTACGAGCACGCCTTCGTCCTGCTGGACGGAACGGAGCTCAGCCTGTGGGAGGTGGAGCACACGGCGACGCCGGACGGACGTCACATGTGCGAGGTGTACGCGAGCGAGGCGGCCGCACGCGAAGCGATGGAACTCCGCGCGCGCGTCCGGTGAACCGGGCCGATCGGAAGGCCCGGGCCGTCTCTCTCTGATCCTGCGGGCCCGGCAAGAACCGAGAGAGTCGGCCTAGAACCCGTCGTCGAGGGGCAGGTCCAGGGGCGGGTCCTGGGTGATGCGGACCTGATCGGGGAGCAGGTCCGCCGGGGTGGGCATGACGCTGCCCGGCAGCCGGACGGCGGCCGCGCCGTGGGCCAGGGCCGAGGCGAGGGCCTCCGGTCCGGCCCCTCCCGCGATCAGGAAACCGGCCAGTGAAGCGTCTTCGGCCCCTACGCGGCTGCGCACCGCCGAGGTCGGGGCGGTGC
Organism: Streptomyces avidinii; assembly: GCF_014650695.1. Classification (GTDB taxonomy): domain Bacteria; phylum Actinomycetota; class Actinomycetes; order Streptomycetales; family Streptomycetaceae; genus Streptomyces; species Streptomyces avidinii. The sequence continues at coordinate 214,031 of NZ_BMVL01000008.1, forward strand.
CGTGGCAGGCGCCCTCCGCCGAGACCAGGAGCCTGCCGTCCCGGCCGAGGGAGACCAGCACGGCTCGGGCGCCGAGGGTGCGGAGCTCCTCCGCGGCCTTGATCGCGTCGCCCAGGGTGGGCAGCGGGCGGCCGACGGCCGACGCGAGCTCGGCCGCGTCGAGTTCGATCACGTCCGGGCGGGCCGCCAGCGCCGCGGGCAGCGCCGGGCCCGAGGTGTCCAGGGCGATGCGGGCGCCGGCCGCGTGGGCCCGGTGGACCAGTTCGGCGTACCACCCGGGCTCCAGGCCGCGCGGGAGGCTGCCGCAGCAGGCGATCCAGGCGACCTCGGCGGCGCAGGAGCGGACGGTGTCCAGGAGGAGGGCGGACTCCTCCCGGGAGAGCTCCGGACCGGGCGGGTTGATCTTGGTGAGGGTGCCGTCCGGCTCGGCGAGCGCGATGTTCGAGCGGGTCTGCCCGGCGATCGTGACGGCCGTGACGTCCACGCCCTGCGCACCGAGGAGTTCGGCGAGCAGCACGCCGGGGGCGCCGCCCAGCGGGAGGACCGCCGTCGTCCGGACGCCCGCGGCGGCCACCGCGCGGGAGACGTTGACGCCCTTGCCCCCGGGGTCGGCCCGCTCTCCGTCGGCGCGCAGCACCCGCCCCCGGGTCAGCGCGGGGACCCCGTAGGTGCGGTCGAGGGAGGGGTTGGGGGTGACGGTGAGGATCATACGAGCACAACTTCCGTACCGGCGGCCTCGATGGAGGCCTGGTGGGCGGGGCCGAGCCCCGTGTCCGTGATGAGCAGGTCGATGTCGGAGAAGGAGCCGAAGCGCGCGAAGTGTTCCTGGCCCGCCTTGGCCGAGTCGGCGAGGAGGACGACGCGGCGGGCGGCGGCCATCGCGGCGCGCTTGACGGCCGCCTCGGCCTGGTCCGGGGTGGTCAGGCCGCCCTCGGCCGTGAAGCCGTTGGTCGCGAGGAAGAGCACGTCCGCGCGGATCTCGGCGTACGCGCGCAGCGCCCACACGTCCACGGCGGCGCGGGTGCGGTGGCGGACGCGGCCCCCGACGAGGTGGAGGTCGATGCCGGTACGGCCGGCGAGCCGGGCGGCGACGGGCAGCGCGTGGGTGACCACCGTGAGCACCGCGTCGGCGGGGATCGCGGCGGCCAGCCGGGCGACGGTGCTGCCGGCGTCCAGGACGACGCTGCCGCCGTCGGGGATTTCGGCCAGTGCGGCGGCGGCGATGCGGTGCTTCTCGTCGGCGGCGGTGGCCTCGCGCTCGGTGAGGTCGGGCTCGAATTCGAGGCGGCCGGCCGGGATGGCCCCGCCGTGCACCCGGCGGAGGAGGCCGGAGCGGTCGAGGGCCGTGAGGTCCCGGCGGACGGTCTCGGCGGTGACCTGGAACCGGTCGGCGAGGGAGAGCACGTCGACGCTGCCCGCCTCGTGGGCGAGACGGAGGATCTCCTGGCGGCGCTCCGGTGCATACATGTGGGTTTACGTCCGTTTCATGCCCGAATCAGTGGATTCACCCCACCGTACTCACCTTTGTGGCGAGAAACAAAAAAGAACGGACATGTCCGCCTCCAGGGGCGGACATGTCCGTGCGGTGGCGCCGGCGGACCGGGTCAGCCGGCCGGGACCTTCTCGGGGGTCCGGCCCGCGTGCTCGGAGCCGCCCTCGCGCTGCTCCATCGGGAGCGCCCGGCGCGGCAGGACGAACATCACCGCGAAGATCACGACGAGTACGGCCACGACCCACCACAGTGCGCCGCGGAAGGCCTCCACGTAGGGCGGGCCGAAGACCATGTCGTCGTCGATCAGGCCGAAGAAGACGACGGAGGTCAGGGCCAGGCCCAGGGCGTTGCCCATCTGGCCGGTGGTGTTGATCAGACCCGAGGCGGATCCGGCGTGCTCGCGCGGCACCTCGGAGAGCACGGTGTCGTTCAGCGGGGCCACGATCAGGCCCATGCCGACGCCCATGACGACCAGCGGGGCGGCCATCTGCCAGGAAGCGATCTCCATGCCGTAGTGCTGCGACTCCCAGATGTAGAGGAGCAGCCCGGCGCCCATGATCAGCGCGCCGGCCTGGAGCACCTTGCGGCCGAAGCGGGGCACGAGCTTCTCGACCGAGAGGCCCGCGGCGACCGAGACGGCGATGGAGAACGGGATGCCGGTGAGACCGGCGCGCAGCACGCTCCAGCCGAGCCCCATCTGCATGTACATCGTCCAGACCAGGAAGAAGATGCCGGTGGCGATGCCGAAGGTCAGCTGGACGGCGATGCCTCCGGCGAAGCTCTTGACCTTGAAGAGGGAGAGCTCGACGAGCGGGGAGCCGTCCTTCTTGATCTTGTACTTCTCGTACGCGATGAAGGCGGCGAAGACGAACGGCGCGGCGATCATGCAGCCGAAGCCCCAGAGCGGCCAGTCGTTCTCGTGGCCGTGGGTCAGCGGGAAGATCAGCAGGACCAGGGCGAGGGTGGCGAGGACGACGCCGACCAGGTCCAGGCGCAGCGCCTGCGGGGCCTTGGACTCGGCGATGAACTTGCGGCCCAGGATCACGCCCATGATGCCGACGGGCAGGTTGATCAGGAAGATCGGGCGCCAGCCGAGACCGAAGAGGTCCCACTCGATGAGCAGCGCGCCGAGCAGCGGGCCCGAGACGGCCGCGAGGCCCACGATCGCGCCGAACATGCCGAAGACCTTGCCGCGCTCCTGCGGCGGGAAGGTGACGTGGATGATCGCCAGGACCTGCGGAACCATCAGGGCGGCCATACCGCCCTGGAGGAGGCGGGCGACGACGAGCACGTCCGGGGTCGACGCGATGCCGCAGAGCAGCGAGGCCGCGGTGAACCCGGCGATGCCGATGAGGAAGATGCGCTTGCGGCCGTAGATGTCACCGAGACGACCGCCGGTGATCAGGCCGGCGGCGAAGGCGAGCGCATAGCCCGCGGTGATCCACTGGATCGCGCTGGTGGAGGCGCCGAAGTCCTCGCGCATGGTGCGGATGGCTATGTTGACGATCGTGACGTCGACCAGGTCCATGAAGGCCGCGGTCATCACGATGGCGAGCGCCAGCCAGCGGCGGCGGTCGGCGGTCGAGCTGGGTGCGTCGTGGGCTACGTCGTTCCGCTCTTCTTGTGTGGGCCCGTTCTCTCTTTCGGGCGATGTCTTGGGCGTCTCGGTGCTCATGAGGAGAAACCTAGACGGCGTCTAGGTCAGTCTGTGTCCTATTTCGCTGGCAGCCTTGATTCATGACCGACACCCCCGCACGGCTGCTGTCCCTGCTGTCCCTCCTCCAGACCCCGCGCGAATGGCCGGGGAGCGAGCTGGCGCTGCGGCTGCGGGTGAGCGCCCGCACGATCCGGCGCGACATCGAGCGACTGCGGGAGCTCGGCTACCCGGTGGAGGCCACGCTGGGCGCCGAGGGCGGATACCGGCTGGTCGCGGGCGCGGCGATGCCGCCGCTGCTCCTCGACGACGAGGAGGCCGTGGCGATCGCGGTGGGGCTGCGGGCGGGGGCCGGGCATGCGATCGAGGGGGTCGAGGAGGCCTCCGTACGGGCCCTGGCGAAGCTGGAGCAGGTCCTGCCCTCGCGGCTGCGGCACCGGGTGAGCGCGCTCCAGTCGGCCACGATCGCCCTGACCCGGGGCGACGGCGCGAGCGTGGACCCGCGCACGCTGACGACGATGGCGGCCGCGGTGGCCGGGCCGGAGCGACTGCGGTTCGCGTACCGGGCGGGGAACGGCGCCGAGTCGCGCCGACTGGTGGAGCCGTACCGGCTGGTGAGCACCGGGAGCCGGTGGTACCTGGTCGCCTACGACCTGGAACGGGAGGACTGGCGGACCTTCCGGGTGGACCGGGTCGACGAGGCGTTCGCGACGGGCGCCCGGTTCGTACGGCGGAACCTGCCGATGGAGGCGGAGGAGTTCGTACGGCGGGGGCTGCGGGGCGGCGAGAAGCAGCCGTACCTGGTGGAGGTCAGCTTCGCGGCGGCCCCGGCGGAGCTGCCGGCCTGGCTGCGGGCGGTGGCCCTGCCGGGGGCGGACGGCGAGACCCCGGTGCGCTTCGAGAGCGCGGACGCGCCGGAGTGGACCGTGGCTCGCCTCGCCCTGACGGGCCTGCCCTTCACGGTGCGGGAGCCGGCTGCGCTGCGGACTGCGGCGGAGGCGCTGGCCGCGCGGCTGACCGGGGCAGCAGCGCCGTAGAGCGGAGCTCCGCCCCGGTCCCCGCCGAGGAGGGGGGCTGCATCATGCCGGGCAGCCGGGCAGGAGAGAGCCCCGGCGCCTGGGGGGGGATAGGCACCGGGGCTCGTTCAGGGGGCTTGGCCGCGGGCCGCTCTAGGCCACGGCGTCGAAGCCGGTGTCACGCGCCATCCGCTTCAGCTCCAGCAGTGCGTGCTTCTCGATCTGGCGGATCCGCTCGCGGGTCAGGCCGTGCTGCTTGCCGACCTCCGTGAGGGTCCGCTCGCGGCCGTCCTCGATGCCGTACCGCATCTTGATGATCGACGCCGTGCGCCGGTCGAGCTTGCCCAGCAGGTCCTCCAGCTCCTCGCTGCGCAGCAGGGAGAGCACGGACTGCTCGGGCGAGATCGCCGAGGTGTCCTCCAGGAGGTCACCGAACTGGGTGTCGCCGTCGTCGTCGACCGCCATGTTCAGGCTGACCGGGTCGCGCGCCCAGTCCAGTACGTCGCCCACGCGCTTCTCCGTCGAGTCCAGCTCGGCGGCGATCTCGGCGTGTTCCGGGTCGCGGCCGTTCTCGCGGTTGAATTCGCGCTGGATGCGGCGGATCCGGCCGAGCTCCTCGACCAGGTGGACGGGGAGGCGGATGGTGCGGGACTGGTCCGCGATGGACCGGGTGATCGCCTGACGGATCCACCACGTGGCGTACGTGGAGAACTTGAAGCCCTTGGCGTAGTCGAACTTCTCGACCGCGCGGACCAGGCCGGCGTTGCCCTCCTGGATCAGGTCGAGCAGGGGCAGACCGCTGCGCGGATAGCGCCGGGCGACGGCCACCACGAGGCGGAGGTTGGAGCGGATGAAGACTTCCTTGGCGCGCTCGCCCTCGGCGGCCAGCACCTCCAGCTCCTCGCGGGCCGGGGTCTCCCCGTCCCGCTCTATCGCCCCGTCGAGGATCTGCTGGGCGTAGACGCCCGCCTCGATGATCTGGGACAGCTCCACTTCTTTGGCCGCGTCGAGCAGCGGGGTGCGCGCGATCTCGTCCAGGTACATGCCGACCAGGTCGCGGTCTGCGATCTCCCCGCCCACAGCGCGTGCGCTGCTCGTGGACTGACGACGGGCGACGGCGCGGGTTGCCATGCGTGCTCCCTTGCGAAGTGTTCGGTCGCGGTGCGGCTGGTGGACGCCTCCGGGACGGCTGCCAACCGGTCCGGAACGTCACGGACACTCTCCCGAGTGCCCGCTTCCGAAGGAAACAACGACTGGAATCGGGACAGAATTCCCACGCTGCTCCCTCTTTCTCGAGATCTTGCAGTATCCTGCCCCGCCCGCGCCGCGTCCGCGACGGAGCCGGAATACCACGAGAGCTCGAAGGAGCGCAGGTCAGGACCGGTGCGGAGGCGAATTCCGGAGGCGCATGTGGGCCTTTACCTCCACCACACCTCTGAGACCGCCGTCACCATTGACACGACCCCGTTCACCCCGGAAGAGCGCCGATCCCGGCCGCACTCCACCCCTGAAGACGGCCTTCACGGGCTCCCGGTTGCCTGGACTGACGATCGAACGCCTGAATAGCCCACAAGAGCCGCATTCCGGGCGAAAGGGTCCACCGCTCGCCGGGACCGGACGGGAGGGCTAGCCGAACTGGAGGGAGCGCTTCGAGAGGCCCATCCAGAAGCCGTCCACCGGGGTGCGGGCAGCCGTCAGGTCGGATGCGGCCGCGCCGAGGGTGACGAAGAGCGGGGCGAAGTGCTCCGTGCGGGGGTGGGCCAGGCGGCCCGCCGGGGACTTGTTCTCGAAGTCCAGCAGGGCGTCCAGATCGGACGCCGCCAGGGCCTCGCGCCCCCACGCGTCGAACTCCGCCGACCAGGCGGGGACGCCCGGGCCCGTGTGGCGCAGGGCGGCCAGGTTGTGCGTGAAGAAGCCGCTGCCGACGATCAGTACGCCCTCGTCGCGCAGCGGGGCCAGCTTGCGGCCGAGGTCCATCAGCCGGGCCGGGTCCAGGGTGGGCAGGGAGATCTGCAGGACCGGGATGTCGGCCTCCGGGTACATCTCCACCAGGGGGACGTACGCCCCGTGGTCCAGGCCGCGGTCGGGGATGTCCTGGACGGGAGTACCGGGGGCCCGCAGCAGTTTGCGGACCGAGGCGGCCAGCTCCGGGGCGCCGGGGGCGTCGTAGCGGACCCGGTAGTAGTGCTCCGGGAAGCCCCAGAAGTCGTACACGAGCGGGACGCGCTCCGTGGCGCCGAGGGCGAGCGGGGCCTCCTCCCAGTGGGCGGAGACCATGAGGATCGCCCGGGGGCGGGGCAGACCGGCGGACCAGTCGGCGAGCTCGCCGGGCCAGATCGGGTCGTCGGCCAGCGGGGGTGCGCCGTGGCTCAGGTACAGGGCCGGTATGCGGGTCACCGGGGCGCTCCTCCGCTTGGTTGAAATACGTAGTGAAAACAGACTAACCCCATCTCGTTCAAATTTGAACGAGATGGGGTCGTCAGTCATTCCGAAGGGCCCTCGGCCCCGATCAGTGAGCGATCACCGGAACCTTGAGCTCGGCGTCCTCCGCGGAACCGGAGGCAACCGGGCCGCCCGCACCCGGACGGCCGGTGTTGATCAGCGCCAGGGCGATGGCCGCGCTGGCGGCGAGGATGCCGACCGCCCACCAGATGGCGGAGGCGTACCCCTCGACCATGGCCTGCGCCTGGATCAGCTGCCCGGCCGGGCCGCCCGCCGCGGCCTCGGCCGCGTGGTCGGTCAGGTAGGCGGTGGTCGCCGAGGCGGCGATGGTGTTGAGCAGCGCGGTGCCGATGGCGCCGCCGACCTGCTGCGAGGTGTTGACCATGGCGGAGGCGACACCGGCGTCGGCCGGGTTCACCCCGTGCGTGGCCAGGGACATCGCCGGCATGAACGCCGTACCCATGCCGAGGCCGAGCAGCAGCTGCGCCGGCAGGATCAGCGCCGGGTAGGAGGATCCGACCTCCAGCTGGGTCAGCAGCAGCATGCCGAGGGCGGCGACCAGGAAGCCGGGGCCCATCAGCAGGCGCGGCGGGACCCGGGTCATCAGGCGGGCGCCGATCTGGGTGGAGCCCGTGATCATGCCCACGATCATCGGCATGAAGGCGAAGCCGGTCTTGACGGGCGAGAAGCCCTTCACGACCTGCAGGTAGTAGGTGAGGAAGAGGAACAGGCCGAACATCGAGATGACGGCGAGGCCGAGCGAGAGGTAGACACCGCCGCGGTTGCGCTCCAGCAGGACGCGCAGCGGCAGCAGCGGGGACTTCACCTTGGACTCGACGAGGACGAAGGCGGCCAGCAGCAGCGCCGAGGCGACGAACATCGTGATCGTCAGGACGTCCGACCAGCCGGCGGACTCGGCGCGGGTGAAGCCGTACACGAGGGCGACGAGACCGCTGGTGGACAGGACCACGCCCGGGATGTCGAGCGGCGCCCGGTTGCGGGAGCCGGCGGGCTCACGGATGACCATCCAGGCACCCACGGCCGCGACGATCGCGAAGGGGATGTTGACGAAGAAGGTCCAGCGCCAGTTGAGGTACTCGGTCAGGAAGCCGCCGAGGATCAGGCCGACGGCGCCGCCGCCGCCCGCGATGGCTCCGTAGATGCCGAAGGCCTTGGCGCGCTCCTTGGCGTCGGTGAACATGACCGCGAGCAGCGACAGGGCCGCCGGCGCGAGCAGTGCGCCGAAGGCTCCCTGGAGGGCGCGGGCGCCGAGCATCATGGCCTCGCCGTTCGCGGCGCCGCCGAGCGCGGAGGCCAGGGCGAAGCCGATGAGTCCGACGACGAAGGCGTTCTTACGGCCCCACTTGTCGGCGATGCGGCCGCCGAAGAGGAGCAGTCCGCCGAAGGCCAGCGCGTACGCGGTGATGACCCACTGGCGGTTGCCGTCCGAGATGCCGAGGTCGGTCTGGGCGGAGGGGAGCGCGATGTTCACGATGGTCGCGTCGAGGACGACCATCAGCTGGGCCAGGGCTATGAAGACGAGTGCCTTCCAGCGGCTGGGATCGGCAGCCGGCGCGAGGCTCGCGGCTGTTTTTGACATGGAGGTACCCACTTCACTGTGCGGAATGACTGAAAAAGACTAGTTCTTGAGCTTTGTGCGAGTCACATGGTTTTCTGCCGCAGGTCGTCCAGCGTGGCTGCCGAGCCCGGGAGTTCGGAGCGCGCCGGGGCCCGCAAGCCGTCGAGGAAGAGCTGGAGATGGCGGTGGGCGAACCGGTCGGTGTCCAGGCATCCGACGCCCGGGAGGGGGCGGCTGAGCTGGGACAGGGCGACCATCAGGTCACCCGCGCCGATGTCCGTGCGGACCAGTCCGGCGCTCTGGCCGGCGGTCAGCAGGGTCACGACGGCCTCCTCCAACACGGTGCGCGCCTCGATGAGTTCGGGGTGTTCGCCGTCGAAGCCGTCGGCGAGCATCGGGCACAGGGCGCCGATCCGCTCGTCCGCGGCGGCGTGCGTGAACCGGCAGAGCGCGGCGAAGGCGTCGGGCTCCTCGGCGAGGGAGGCCTCGGCCGAGGCCGTCACCCGGCCCATCGTGAAGAGCACGACGTGGTGCACGAGGGAGGCCCGGTCGGGGAAGTGCCGGTAGAGCGTGGCATTGCCGATGCCGGCCCGGCGGGCCACCTCGTCGAAGGGGGTCGTGGAGCCGGATTCGACGAAGGCCTCGCGGGCCGCCGCCAGGATGCGCTCGCGATTGCGGACGGCGTCGGCGCGCGGACGCGGCACCGCCGTCGTCGCCGGCGCCGGTGCCGGTGCCGTCCCCGTCCCTGTCGTCGTCGCCGTCGCCGTCGCCGTCGCCGTCGCCGTCGCCGGGTCCACGCTCGCCGCGGGGGCGGGCCGGACCGCCGTGGCGGTGCTGGTGGAGCGCTTCATCGCGGTGCCTCCCTGGTGCGGACTCGTGGACTCGTGGTGCATGTGGTGCGTGCAGTGCGACCGCCCCAAACGGGGAGCCACTCCCCGCTTGGCGGGACTCACGTACAAACGGGGATCCGGTCCCCGGTTATTTCACTCCTCGGCGTGACCTGGGTCACCACCCCGTCCACGTTCGGCCTCTCCCGACGCGCGGGCGCGGCGCGCCCGGCGGAGGGTGATCGAACAGAGCGCAGACCGGGCAGGGCCGGCTGCCGCGGACCCGAAGGCGATCTCCATGCCGCAGACCCGCCAGCGGATACGCAGACCACGCCGCACCAGCGCGTACATCGGCCTGACCGCGCTGGCCCTCGGTGTCACGACGACCGCGAGCACCGGCATATCCAGCCGCGGGCATTCGGCGGCCGGAGCGGTGGCGACGACCGTGGAATCGGCTCTCGCGCCCTGTCGGATCGCGGGCACCATGGGGGTGCAGATGTCCGAGGGCATGCCGACCCCTCCCGGGTACGCGCGCTCGACCGGCGAGGTCCGGGCCCTGAACCTGATGGTCGACTTCCCCGACGCCAAGGGCGAGGGCACGGCGGCGGACCGGATGGCCGAGTTCTTCCCGCAGACGGCCGAGTGGTTCCGCACCAGCTCCTACGGCCGGCTGGCCTACCGGGCCGAGGCGCCGATAAGGGACTGGTTGCGGATGCCGATGCCCTTCGCGGCGTACGGGATCGAGCGCGGGTCCGCGTACGAGCCCGGCTACCGGCAGCTCGTCGAGCACATCGCGAAGGCCGCCGACCCCGAGGTGGACTTCAGCCGGTACGACCTGATCAACATCCTGGTCACGCCGAACGCCGGGCCGTCCGCCCTGGACACCGTCCTGTCGGTGACCTTCTCGGGCAACGGCGAGGCACCGGTCGCCGACGGGGTGCCGCTGGCCAACACGTCCTTCGTCTACAGCCGGCAGGACGACGGCTCCGGCACCTACCGGGAAACCGGCTACCGGGTGCTCCCGCACGAGAACGGGCACGTCTTCGGACTGCCCGACCTCTACACCTCCGACGGCGGGAGCACGGTCGGGCACTGGGACATCATGAGCGAGGACTGGGGCGCCAACAACGACCTGATGGGCTGGCACAAGTGGAAGCTGGGCTGGCTGGACAGCACGCAGATCAGCTGCGCGTCCAAGTCGGGCACCAGCGACCACACCCTCTCCCCGCTGGGGGTGCGGGGCGGCACCAAGATGGCCTTCGTACCGCTGTCGGAGAGCGCCGGGTACGCGGTGGAGGTGCGGACCCGGGCCGGCAACGACGAGGCCGTCTGCAAGCCCGGCGTCCTCATCTACAAGGTGGACTCCGACGTGGACACCGGGCAGGGCCCGATCACCGTGTCGGACAGCGCGAACGCGAGCGGCGGCTGCACCCGGCGGCCCAACGTCCACGCGGAACTCTCGGACGCGCCGTTCCGGCCGGGCGAGACGTTCACCGACGAGAAGGCGGGCATCAGCGTCTCCGTGGTCGGCGAACTGCGCAACGGCAGCTACCAGGTCCGCATCATCCGGCCGTGACCCCGGCGCCGGGGAACGGACCCGTGCGCCGGGCCTGCGGACATGCCGGGGGCCCCCGCCTCGTGCGAGGGCCCACCGGCATGTCCGCAGGCCGCCGGGGACGGGTCAGCGGTGGACTACGCCTCCCACAGCCCGCTCACGGTGATGTTCGCCGAGGCGGCGAAAACGGCCGCCGCCGCGGGATCTCCCCGCGGGGGAGGCCGTCGGCCGCCGCGCTCCGTCAGTTGTCGGCGAGCGCCCGGCGCAGGACCTCCGCGACCGTGGGGCGGTGCTCCGCGGCCAGCAGGAAGAAGTGGTCGCCGTCGAACCGCAGCACCTGACACGATCCGGTCGTGTGGGCCGCCCAGCCGTCCAGCGGCTCGTGCGGGACCAGCGGGTCCGCCGTGCCGCCGAGCACGTGCAGGGGCACGTCGATCCGTACGTCCTCGAACCCGACCGCGGCCTCCCGACCCAGGTCGAGGTCGGCCCGCAGGACGCGCGTCACGTGGGCCAGCATCTCCGGATCGTGCAGCACCCACTCCGGGGTGCCGCCACCGTCCCGCAGCAGCCGGACGGCGTCCTCCTCGGTGGTGGTCGCGTGCGCCCGGCGCGGGGTCCGGCCGGGTACCTGCCCGCTGACGACGGCCGCCCGGCAGTGCGGGCCGAGCAGGCGTGCGGCGCGGGTGGCCAGGAGCGCGCCGAGGCTGTGCCCGAAGACCACCGTGGGCAGCGGGTCCCGGCCGAGCACCTCGTCGGAGACGGAGTCCAGAACCTGGTCGAGCCGGCAGCCGGGCGGCTCGCCGAACCGGCGCTCGCGGCCGGGCAGCGAGAGCCCGAGCACTTCCACGTGGTCGGGCAGCGACTCGATCACGGGGAAGAGGGTGTTGGGGCCGGACCCGGAGTGCGGGAACACCAGCAGCCGCACGCGCGGTGCGGTCACCGGCTCCCGCTGCCGCAGCAGCGGCCACCACGGCACGGCGGGGGAACGCGTCGTCGTCACGCCGAAGGCCCCCATCACGGGCAGTTGATGATCTGGCCGGCGTAGGACAGACCCCCGCCGAACGCGAAGAGCAGCACGGGCGATCCCTTCTCGATCTCACCCCGTTCGACGATCTTGGACAGCGCCAGCGGGATGCTCGCGGCCGAGGTGTTGCCCGAGTCGACGACGTCCTTGGCTATGACGGCGTTGACCGCCCCGATCTTGCGGGCGAGGGGCTCGATGATTCGCAGGTTGGCCTGGTGCAGCACGACGCCGCCCAGCTCCTCCGGCTTCACACCGGCCCGCTCGCAGACCTCCAGCGCGACCTTCGGCAGCGCCGTGGTGGCCCAGCGGTACACCGACTGCCCTTCCTGGGCGAAGGTGTTGGAGGGCGCCTCGATGCGCACGGCCCGCCCCATCTCGGGTACGGACCCCCACACGACGGGGCTGATCCCCGGTTCCTCGGAGGCGACCACGACGGCCGCGCCCGCACCGTCACCGACCAGCACGCAGGTGGTGCGGTCGGTCCAGTCGGCGAAGTCGGTGAGCTTCTCGACCCCGATGACCAGGGCCTTCGTCGCGGACCCCGTGCGTATGCTCTGGTCGGCCAGGGCCATGGCGTGCGGGAACCCGGAGCAGGCCGTGTTCACGTCGATGGCCGCGGGCGCCTTGGCCCCGACCGCGGCGGCCACGCGGGCCGCCGTGTTGGGCGAGCGGTCGAGCGCCGTGCAGGTGGCCACGATGACGAAGTCGATGTCCGCCCCGGTGAGTCCCGCACGGGCCAGAGCGTGCTCGGCGGCCTTCGCGGCCATGTCCGCCACCGACTCGTCCTCGGCCGCCACACGACGCGTTCTGATCCCGACCCGGCTCTGGATCCATTCGTCGCTGGTCTCGACCATCTGTTCAAGATCCGCGTTGGTCAGGACCCTTGACGGCTGATAGTGCCCGAAGGCAAGGACGCGCGACCCGACCATCAGTGTTTTCTCCTCGCTCCGTGGACCCGCTGCGGGTCCGGATTGACCAATGGTCAGCCTATGCAGCGGACCGCCTTACAGCGCCACCCATAGGTAGGCGTAGAGGTTTCCCAGGTGGAACGGCGGCCGAGGGACTCGAAGGCGGGTATGCCGCGCAGGCCCTCCAGCACCTGTCCGCGCCACAGCGAGATGGCCTGATCCATAGTTTTGGAAGCCTTTCCCTGCCGTCCGCCCTACGGCACTCCCGCGCGACTCCCAGCGGGGAGCGGAGGTCGAGCGCTCCCGCCGGGGACTGCCCGTACCTGGAACGACCGGGGCGGCCGGGGCGGCCGGGGCGGCCGGCCTTTGTATCCGTCGTGTATCAGCCGGCGCTCGGCTGCCGATCGAACCGCGCACCCGGCACCGACCGCGCTCGCCGTGCCCGGTGCCTCCCGTATCGTTCCGTTCGGTCGCCGGCCGCGCGTGGGTTCACGCCCGGAGCGGCATGTCGCCCGGCCCGTACGAACAGGAGTCACCCGTGACCTCGCCCGCCCCGGCCCCGGAATCTCAGCCTCCGGTCCGTGTGCTGCTGGTCGAGGACGACGACCTGATGCGCCGGTCCTTCGCCGTCGCCCTGGAGCGCTACGGCTACCGGGTCACGGCCGCGGCCGACGGTCTGACCGGGCTGGAGCACTTCCGCGACCACGACGACTTCGACCTGCTGATCCTGGACGTGATGCTGCCCGGCCTCGACGGGATCGGCCTGTGCCGCAGGGTCCGGGAGACCAGCCTGGTGCCGGTCCTGATGATGTCCGCCCGAGGCGACGGCCTCGATGTCGTCGCCGGTCTGGAGGCCGGGGCCGACGACTACGTGGTCAAGCCCGTGGAGACGAACGTCCTCGTGGCACGCATCCGCTCGCTGCTGCGCCGGGCGTCCTACGCGCCCGCCCCGGGCGGCGAGCCCGACGCCGGCCAGGAGGACGGCGTACTGGTCTTCGGGGACCTGACCGTCGACACCGGCGGGATGGAGGTCTCCGTCTCCGGCAGCCCGGTGGCGCTCACTCCCACCGAGCTGAAGCTGCTCCTGGAGTTCGCGGCCCACCCGGGCATCGTGCTGGAGCGGCACACCCTGCTGCGCAACGTCTGGGAGTACGGCTGGGACGGCGACAGCCGGGTCGTGGACCTGGCCGTGCAGCGGCTGCGCAGGAAACTGGGCCGGGAGCGGATCGAGACGGTCCGCGGCTTCGGCTACAAGCTCAGGCGCTGAGACCCGTGCGCCTTCTGCCCCGGCCGTGGTGGCCGGCCCGCGTGCCCCTGCGCTGGAAGATCGCCGCGCTGGCGGCGGCCACGGCGTGCCTGGTCGCCCTGGCGGTGGGCGTACTCGTCCACCTCTGGACCGCGCGGGACATCCGCGACCGGGCCGAGATGGAGGCCACCAACTCGGTGTACTCCGCCATGGACGTCTACCGGCGCACCGGCACGCTGGCGGGCGGCGCCGAACTCGATCCGGCCGAGCTGCCCGCCGCCCTGCGCCATCCGTCCGACGGTGACCGGCGGGTGGCCCACGACGGGCACATCGACGGGAACCTGGGGCCGAGCGTCTGGGGCGCCCAACGGGTAGCCGGCCCGGGCAGCCCGGTGCTGGCCGTCCGGATCAACATGAGCCCGCAACTCCACGACCTGGGCCGGCTCGACGCGAGCATGGCGGTGGCCTCCCTGGTCTCGCTCGCGGCGGCCCTGCCCCTGGCGGTCTACGGGGCCGGGCTGGTCGCCCGCCGGCTGCGCCGGGTCGCCGAGACCGCGGCCCGGATCTCCGCCGGGGACCTCGACGCCCGCACCGGCGCCCGCACCGCCGGAGGCGAGGACCACGCCGGCGGCCGCGACGAGGTGACCGACATCGCCGCCACCGTCGACCTCATGGCCGACAGCCTCGGCCGACGGCTGCGCATCGAGCGGCAGTTCACCGCGGACGTGGCCCACGAACTGCGCACCCCGGTCGGCGGCCTGCTGGCCGCCGCCGACCTGCTGCCGCCCGGCGAGACGGAGGACCTGCTGCGGGCCCGCGTGCGCGATCTGCGCGGCCTGGTCGAGGACCTGCTGGAGATCTCCCGGCTGGACGCGGGCGCCGAGGCGCCGGTGCACGCCCAGGTCCCGCTCGCGGCGGTGGTCCGCGAGGCGGTGGCCCGTACCGGCCTCGACACGGAGGTGGAGGCCGGGGCACGTGGCGCATCCGGGGTGTCCGTGGAGGCCGGGGATCCCGGGGAGACCGGGGATCCCGGGGAGACCGGGGAGACCGGGGAGACCGGGGAGACCGGGGAGACCGTGGAGACCGACCCGCGCCGCCTGGAGCGGATCGTCGGCAACCTGGTCGTCAACGCACACCGGCACGGACGGACCCCGGTGCGGGTCACCGTGGCGGGCGGGACCGTCGTCGTCCGCGACCACGGCCCCGGCTTCCCCGCCGACCTGCTGCTCGACGGCCCGCGCCGCTTCCGTACGGGCGCCACCGAGCGCGGCACGGGGCACGGCCTCGGCCTGACCATCGCCCTGGGACAGGCCCGGGTGCTCGGCGCCGAACTGCTCCTGGACAACGCCCCGGACGGCGGCGCCGTCGCCACCCTGCGTCTCCCGCTCTGACCGACCGGCCCGCGACCGCTCCCCCGTACACAACTGCTGCGCAACGGCGCGGAGTCCGATACACGGCGGCCGGGGCCCGGATACGTCCGCCCGACAGCCTTCGGCGTGCACCCCTCTCCCGCACCGCACCCGAAGTGGAGTCCCCGTGACCGTGACCCCCGAGCCGTTCCCCGCCCGCCCGACGCCCGGGATCGCAGCCTCCACCACCGACCTGTCGAAGGTCTACGGCAGCGGCGACACCCGGGTGGTGGCCCTGGAGCGCGTCAGCATCTCCTTCCGGGAGGCCGAGTTGACCGCGATCATGGGCCCCTCCGGCTGCGGCAAATCCACCCTCATGCACTGCGCCGCGGGCCTCGACTCCGTCAGCTCCGGCTCCGTCCGCATCGGCACCACCGAGCTCGGCAGCCTGGACGACCGGCAGCTCACCGAGCTGCGCCGGGACCGGGTCGGCTTCATCTTCCAGGCCTTCAACCTGCTGCCCACGCTGACCGCGCTGGAGAACATCACGCTGCCGCTGTCCATCGCCGGGCGGCGCCCCGACCGGCAGTGGCTGGAGCGCGTGGTGTCCATGGTCGGCCTCTCCGAGCGCCTGGACCACCGGCCCGGACAGCTCTCCGGCGGGCAGCAGCAGCGCGTCGCGGTGGCCCGGGCCCTGGTCACCCGGCCCGCGATCGTCTTCGGTGACGAGCCCACCGGCAACCTCGACTCCCGGGCCGGGGCGGAGGTCCTCGGCTTCCTCCGCGACTCCGTGCGCGAGCTGGGACAGACGGTGGTCATGGTGACGCACGACCCGGTCGCCGCCGGCTTCGCCGACCGCGTCGTGTTCCTCTCCGACGGCCGCCCGGTCGACGAGATGGTGCAGCCCACCCCGGACCGGGTCCTGGACCGGATGAAGCGGTTCGACACCCGCCCCCGCACGAGCTGACGCGCGGCGCCGCGCCTGACCTCGTACCGCCCCGCGGCGCCCCGCGGCGCCCCGCACCGCCCGGTCCCCGTAGCCCTCCCCACCCTCCCGAAAGCCGCCCACCCATGCTGAGAACAGCCCTGCGCAACGTCCTGGCGCACAAGGCCCGGCTGCTGATGACGGTGCTCGCCGTCACCCTCGGCGTCGCCTTCGTCACCGGCACCCTCGTCTTCGCGGACTCCTCCACCGCGGCCCACCGGGCCGCCGTGTCGAAGAACTACGCCGACATCGCCGTCTCGGTGGCCCCGAAGGGCCCCCCGCCCGGCGCGGCCGGGTCCTCCGGACCGGCGCCCGGCGAGCACGCCACCGTGCTCGACGACGCACTCGCCCGCACGCTGGCCGGACTGCCCGGCGTCGCCGCCGTACGGCCCTCCGCCGACGGCCCGGCCACCCTGAACGCCTCGGACGGCTCCCCGCTGCGCACCGGCAGGATCTGGGCGCACCGGGCGGCCGCGTACGTCCCCGGCCCCGACGGCACGGACGGCCGCCACCCGCTGACCGAGGGCCGCGCGCCCCGCACCGGCGACGAGATCGCCGTGGACAGCGGCACCGCCGCCGACGGCGGATTCCGCATCGGCGACCGGATCACCCTGGCCGTCGACGGCCCGACCATGACCAAGCGCCTCGTCGGCATCGTCACCACCGAGGACACCCGGGTGACCGCCGGTGGCACGCTCACCCTCTTCGACCGGACCACCGCACAGCAGTTGTTCGCCTCCCCGGGCCGCTACACCTCGATCGACGTGTCCGCCGTACCGGGCACCGACGAGGCCGAACTCGCCCGACGGGTCGCCGCAGTGCTCCCCGCCGACCGGGCCGAGGCCACCACCGGCACCGCCCTGGCCACCCAGCAGACCGTCCTGGTCGACACGATCACCCGCGGCAAGGAGAAGCTGTCGCTGGTCTTCGCCGGAGTGGCCCTGTTCATCGGGTCGTTCCTCATCGTCAACACCTTCACCATGCTCGTCGCCCGGCGCACGCGTGAGATCGCCCTGCTGCGCGCGATCGGTGCCACGCGCCGCCAGGTCGTCCGTTCCCTCCTGTGGGAGGCCGTCCTGGTCGGCCTCGCCGCATCGGCCCTCGGCTTCCTGCTCGGTCTCGGGATCGCCTCCGTACTGCCGGAACTCCTCGGCACCGCCCAGGAGGAACTGCCCCGCGGGCCCCTGGTGATCGGCCCGCTCCCCGCGGCGGCCGCCCTCGCCGTCGGAGTGGGCGTCACCGTGCTCGCCGCGTGGCTGCCGTCCCGCAAGGCGGCGCGGATCGCCCCGGTCGAGGCCATGCGCACGGCCGAACTGCCGCCCACCGCCACCGCGTCCCGGGTCCGCGGCGCGGCCGGAGCGCTCCTGCTCGCGCTCGGCGTCGGGCTGCTGCTGTCGCTCGCCGGGGCGAAGGACGCCTCCGAGGAGAACCTGCAGAGCGCGATGTTCGGCTGCGCCCTGCTCGTCGTCGCCGTCATCGTGCTGGCGCCGCTCCTCGCCGTCCCCGTGATCGGGCTGAGCGGGCTGCTGACCGGCCGCCTCGGCATCGCCGGCCGCCTGGCCCGGCGCAACGCGCTGCGCGACCCGCGGCGCACCGCCGCCACCGCCTCCGCGCTGATGGTCAGCACGGCCCTGGTCGCCGGGCTCGCCGTCATAGGCCACTCCACCGGCCGGGCCCTCGACCGGCAGGCCGCGGCGGGCCTCAGCGCCGACTACGTGATCAGCACCCACACCTCGACCACCGGCATCGACCCGGCCGCCGTCCAGCGGGTGGCCGATGCTCCCGGGGTGCGGACGGCGACCGCCGTCAGCGACTCCACCCTCTTCATCGGCGGGGGCGTCCGCCACATCTCCGGCGTCGACCCCGCCGCCACCGCGTCCGTGATGAAGCTCGACTTCGTCAGCGGCTCCCTGAAGGACCTCGGCCCCGGCCGCATCGCCGTCTCCCGCACCCTCGCCCGCGAGAACGGCGTGAGCACCGGCGGCAGCGTGAACGCCCGTATCGGCGGCCCCGGCCAGGACCTCACCCCGTACACGGTCGTCGGCGTCTACGAGGACAACCCCACCGCCCAGGACGCGCTCGGCCTGCGCGGCGAGGTGCAGCGGAGCGGCTTCGACCCCGGCTCCGTCCAGCGCGTCCTCGTCCGCGCCGACGGCGGCGCCACCAAGGACCGGCTGCGCACCGCGACGGGCAACAACCCGCTGCTCAAGGTCCAGGACCGCGACGAACTGGTCCACGAGGCCGCCGGCTCCCTGAGTACCCTGCTGACCCTGACGTACGGCCTGCTCGCCCTCGGCGGTGTGATCGCCGTCCTCGGCATCATGAACACCCTGGCCGTGTCCGTCTCGGACCGCACCCGCGAGATCGGGGTGCTGCGCGCCATCGGCATGGACCGCGCCGGCATCCGCCGGATGATCCGCCTCGAATCCCTGACCGTGGCCGCCTTCGGCACCCTCCTGGGCCTGGCGACGGGCCTGTTCGGGGCCTGGACCGTCGGCGCCCTGACCAACGGCGCCCTGAAGGACTACTCCATGGCCCTCCCCTGGGGCACCCTGCTCCTGCTCTGCCTGGTCTCCCTCACCACGGGCACGGTGGCAGCCGCCCTCCCGGCCCGCCGTGCGGCGGGCCTGAGCCCCCTGGAGGCGGTGGCCGAGCTGTGACCCCGCCTCAGGACGGGTCCGCGTAGCGGCCGGCCATCGCCGCGGCGCGGTCGTGCAGGGCCGTACGCAGGGACTGCGGGGCGAGTGCTTCGGCGTCGGTGCCGAGCTGCCACAGGGCCCATTCCGCATGGCGTGCGTCCTGGAAGGTCAACTCCAGCCGCAGCCGGCCGTCCGCGTCGGGTTCCTCGGCGCGGACGGCCACCGCCATGTCCAGCAGGTCCTCCCGCCTCGCCGGGTCCACCCGTACCAGCACCGTGAGGTGGCCGTCGCCGAGGAACCGCGCGGAGCGCTCCCGCCAGATCCGGTCCAGGTCGACCCGGCCGGGCCGCTGCGCCGGTTCGGGAAGTTCCTCGGCGGCCAGCACCCGCGACAGCCGGTAGGTGCGGTCGGCGCCGGATCTGGTGGCCAGCAGGTACCCCCGGTCGCGTACGGTGACCAGCCCGATCGGGTCCACCGTGCGCCACTGCGGGACCCGGCCCGTGGCCGCGTAGTGGATGCGCAGCTTGTGCCCGGCGAGCACCGCCCGCCGGATCTCGATCATCGCGGCGCCGGGCACCTCGTCGGTGACCGGCCGGCGCGAGAGCAGGTCGGTCTCGGGGTCCACGAGGAAGCGCCCGGCCGCGTCGCTCGCGGTGGCCCGGTGGCCTTCGGGGAGCGCGTCGACCACTTTGCGCAGGGCCGAGGCGAGCGCGGGGCCGAGGCCGAAGACCTGCTCGCCGCGCCCCGGTCCGGCGGCCAGCAGGGCGAGGGCCTCGTCGTGGTTCAGTCCGGTGAGCTCGGTCCGGAAGCCGGGCAGCAGCGCGAACCCGCCGTGCCGGCCGCGTTCGGCGTAGACCGGGACGCCGGCCACGGACAGCGCATCGATGTCGCGCAGCACGGTGCGGGTGGACACCCCCAGCTCGCGGGCCAGCGTGTCCGCGGTCAGCCGACCGTGCCGGCGCAGCAGGAGCACCAGTGAGACCAGCCGGTCGGCGCGCATGGACGAACTTTATCGAGATACACGACAGAGGGTGTCGTGATTCGTTGGGAGGCTCGCCACCACGACGTCCGACGAATCGAACGGAGCTGATGGGGCAATGGAGCGAACGGCGGTCAACCCGGTGACATGGTCGGTGGAGATGGGGTTCAACCAGGGCGAGCTGGTCTCCGGGCACACCCGGACCCTGTACATCTCGGGCCAGACCGCGATGAGCGCTGAGGGCAGGCCCCTGCACGAGGGGGACATGGCGGCCCAGTTGGCGCTGAGCATCGACAACCTGGAGGCCGTGCTGGGCGAGGCCGGCATGTCGCTGGCGAACCTGGTGCGGCTGGGCGTCTACACTACGGACGTCGATCTGCTCTTCCGGCACTACGGTGGCCTCGCGGCCCGCCTGGGCGCCGCCCGGGTGGCACCGACCACCACGATGCTCGGCGTGACGCGCCTGGCCGTCCCCGGCCAGCTGGTCGAGCTGGAGGGCACCGCCGTGGCGTGAGGCGACCCTCCCACCAATCGGGGCGACCCCGACCAGCTGATCCGCTAGGCTGTCAGCGGTCAGACGGCTACCAGGCGTGTGCCCGGGAAAGCGTCCGTGAGGACGCTGCCCGATCCGCATGCGCACGCAAACTGACCAGGACGTTTGTCCGTCCGAGTCGGGCGGCCCCAGCGGGGTTTCCGGCAAGGTTCGCGACAAGCCCCCGCCTTCGTAGCTCAGGGGATAGAGCACGGCTCTCCTAAAGCCGGTGTCGCAGGTTCGAATCCTGCCGAGGGCACGGACGAGGCCCCCCGGTCGACATCGACCGGGGGGCCTCTTGGTGTTTCAGCGAGCCGGTGGGGCGGACGGGCCGGGAGCCGGAGGCCCATCTCGACGGGGAGGAGGCGCAGTTGCTCCCCGTGCTGCGGGCCCCGGGAGCGTGACGCGGGCCTCGGCGCCGCCCGCCTCCCGGTTGTGGAAGGTGAGGGTGGCGCCGAGGGTCCGCGCCTGGCCGGCGGCGATGGTCAGGCCCAGCCCGTGGCCCTTGCCGATGCCCTCCGTACGGAACCGCTGCGGGCCCGTGGTCAGCAGGTACTCCGGATAGCCGGGGCCCGAGTCCGTCACCGTCAGGGTCCGGCCGTCGACCGTGAGCGCGACCGGGGGCGCGCCGTGCCGGTGCGCGTTGGCCACGAGGTTGCCCAGGATCCGCTCCAGGCGGCGGCGGTCGGTGTCCACCCGCGGGCGGCCGCGCGAGCCGCGCACCTCGAGGGCCGTGTCGGTGCCGGAGGCGCGGATCGCGTGCGCCGCCAGCTCGGCCAGGTCGTGCGAGTCCAGCTCGACGCGTTCGCTGCGGGTCTCCAGCCGGGAGATCTCCAGCAGGTCCTCGGTCAGCGAGCGCATCGCTCGCACCCGGTCCCGTACGAGCTCGGCCGGGCGGCCCGGCGGCAGCAGCTCGGCGGCCGCGTTCAGGCCGGTCAGCGGGGTGCGGAGCTCGTGGGCCACGTCCGCCGTGAACCGCTGCTCGGCTTCGAGCTTGCCCTGCAACGACGCGGCCATGGTGTCCAGGGCCCGGGAGACGGCCGCCACCTCGTCCTTGCTGCGCGTGCTGTCGTCGACCCGCGCGTCCAGGTCGCCGGCGCTGATCCGGCGGGCCACCTGCGCGGTCAGGTGCAGCCGCCGGGTGATCCGGGTGACGACGAACGCGCCGATGAGGAGGGTGCCGCCGATGGCGAGCCCGGAGGAGCCGAGGATGGCCCGGTCCAGTTCGGCGATGGTCCGCTCGCTGGCGCGGAAGTCCACGGAGACGGCTATCGCCGTGCCCTGGGCGGCCGGCCCCGCCGCCCACATCACGGGGCGGCCGCGGTGCTGGCCGACGGCGGTGCCGCGCTTGCCGCCGACGGCCAGCGCGCGCAGCTCCGGGGGCAGGCCCGGCGGGTCGATGCCCTCGCCGCGCGGCATGCGCGCGCCGGCCTCGTACGCCTCGACGGTCCGTTCCAGCCGGGTCAGTGCCTTCTCGCGGGCCGTGCCCACGGTCTGGCGGGTCATGGCGCCGTGCACGAGGCAGCCCAGCAGCGCCGCGAGGCCGCAGCACATGAGGGTGATGAAGACCGTGGCCTTCCAGGTCAGGGTGGAGGTCCAGGCGGGCAGCAGCCGCCGGCGCGGCCGCAGCCGCTCGCCGCGCTGCATGTTCTTCATGGTCAGCTCACGGTAATGCGCCAGACCCGCCGGGTGAGCGGCGGGATCCGGCCGGATCGCACGGGATCAGGCCAGATTGCGCCCGCGGCGGCTGCAGGGCGTACGAGGCCCTTCCGGCCGCGGCCGGAAGGGCTGCGCCATCACGGTCAGCTCAGGCCACTGGTGCGTTCGCCGATACGGTCGCCCTGCGGAGTGCCGGCCCGCTTGAGCGCGGCCTTCGTGTGCATTCCGCCCTTGACCTTGCTGCGTACCGGACCGTCGAAGCCGTGACCGGCAGAGCGTGGCGGTTGCGCCAGCTCCTGCGCCTTCGCGAGGGCGGCCCGGACATCCCGCTTCTGCTCTTTGTTCATCCCGCCGTCAACTCCTTCGGGAAGCACCCAATCGGACTACTGGGATCGTATGCACATATGCGGACCAACGCACCCGGACCGACGTGCAAAGAATTCCGATCAAGGCACTCGATCAAGGGCGCGGCGGGGCCGGACGGTTCGGCTGGCCCAGCGTCTGGTGCACCAGGTCCTCCGGGCAGGGCGTTCCCCGCGGCAGCTGGTACTTCGCCGCCACCCGGTACTCCCCCGGGGCCGGCGCCAGCAGCTCCGTCCACACGTCCCCGGTGTCGTCCGGAGCGGCCTTGAACAGGCATCCCGCCGCGTTCGCGTACTGCTTCCGCAGCGCGCCGCCCTCCCCGCCGGCGCCCCGCGCCTTCGAGGCGAAGGTCTCCTGCGGCGGCGGCACCGGCTTGCCCGACGCGTCCACCAGCCCCAGCCACGGCGAGTGCGGGATCCGTACCAGCACCCGTCCGGGCTGCTTCACGTCGACGACCAGCCGGTCGGCGCTCGCCCGCACCACGGTCGCCGGCCCGGACACCAGGTCGGTGGGATCGAGGACCTTGAAGAGCTGCCAGTTCGCGTCGCCCCACACCTGCTGGAGGTACGGGACGCCCGCGCGCACCAGCTTCGCCTCGTCCTCCCCGCCCGAGTCGGGCTTGTCGGCGGGCAGCACCACGTAGTGCACGGCCCAGCGCTCCAGCCAGGCCCGGTAGCTGTCGGCGGTGAGGGTGTCGTCGTAGAAGAGCGGGTTGCGCTCCAGGTCGGCCTGCCGGTTCCAGCCGCGCGCGAGGTTCACGTACGAGGGGAAGGCGGAGGACTCTCGGTGGCTGCTGGCCGGGACCACCTCGACCCGGCCGCGGTCGGCGCCCGCCTTCTGCAGCTGGTCGACGAGGGGCGCCAGCTCACGGCTCCAGGCCGCCAGCGGCGTGGTGCGAACGATGTCGGTGACGCTGTTCGCGGTGATCCAGGCGTTCAGGCCGACGCACGCGAGCAGCACGCCGTACCAGCGCCGCGTGCGCGGGACCTCGTACGCGAGGGCCGCGAGCAGCACGGCGCCGCCGAAGAGCATCACCATCCGCGTGACGTTCGAACCGACCTGGGAGTCGATAGCCCAGGTCAGGAAGACGCCGAGGGCGTAGACGGCCGAGGCGATGCGTACGGTCTTCCAGCGCCGCGGTACGAGGAAGAGGATCAGCAGCGCGAACACGAACGGCAGCCCGGCCGAGCCGATCTTCATCGGCTGCGTCCCGGAGAACGGGAACAGCCAGGCCGACAGCCCGACCACGGCCACCGGGGCCAGCCCGAGCGCGTACGCACCCGGCCGCCGCCCGCTGAGGAACAGCGCGGCCGCGATCACCCCGAGGAAGAGGCCCGCGACGGGGCTGGCGGCGGTCGCGAGCCCGGCCAGCGGGGCCGCCACCGCGGCCTTGGCCCAGCGCCGCTCCGCCCACTTGCGGGGCCAGCAGAAGACGGCGGCGACGGCGCCGAGCGCGAACATCACGCCGAGGCCGAAGGTGACGCGGCCCGAGAGGGCGTTGCAGAGCAGGCCGTAGACCCCCGCGAGCGCGGGCCACAGCGGCTCGCGCACGGCCCTGCGGCAACGGGTCAGGATCAGTGCGAACAGCCCGGCCGAGACGGTGCCGGCGATCATCATCGTGGTCCGGACGCCGAGCATGTGCATGAGGTACGGCGAGACCACGCTGTACGAGACCGGGTGCATGCCGCCGTACCAGGCGAGGTTGTACGCCGAGTCGGGATGGCGGCCCACGAACTCGGCCCAGGCGTCCTGCGCGGCGAGGTCGCCGCCGCTGTTGGCGAAGCTGAAGAACCAGGCGACGTGCAGCAGCCCGGCAAGAACGGTGGAGACGGCCACCGGGTGGCGCCGGGCCCGGTCCAGGACGGCCCCGACGGGACCGCGGGACGGCCGTATGCCGTCGGGCGCAACGGCCCCGGAGGACACGGTCGCCGCCGGATGCGCGGCACCGGCGGGATGTGCCGGGTGTACGGGACGGGCGGCATCGGTGGACACGCCGGGAGCGCCGTCGTCGACCGACGGGATGGCCTCCTCGCGCCGGCCCTGCTGCTCAGCGGTGGTCACTGCCGCACTCCCCAACACACACGAGTCCACACTTCGACTTCCCGGCAGCCAAGACGCGGCCCGGCGCCCCGGGGTTGCCCGGGGCGCCGGATCCACGCTCTCACCGGATGTCAGCCGACGCGCGTCAGCTTGCTGCCGATGCCCGGCGCGGCGAGGTCGTCCTTGAGGGCGACCGGCACCTTGACCTGGCTGGCACCCTCGCCGACGGTCAGCAGACCGACCTCGGTACCGGCCTTCGCGGTCTGCGGCAGCTTGCCGCCGCCGTCCGCGAGCTTGACGTCGACGGTCAGCGAGGCCCAGCCGACCGCCTGTACGTCGGCGGTGGCGACGACCGGCGTCCGGCCGCCGAGCCCGTCGTCGACGTAGCCCACGACAGCGCCCTTGGTCACGACCGGCGCACCTTCGAGGGCCTTCTGGGTGGCGATCATGAGCTGCTTGCTCGCGGCGATGACGGTGTCGATGATCGGCGCCCTGTGCTGGCCGAGGACGGCCCCGACGATCAGCTGGTTGGTGTTGCCGACCTTCTTCTGCGCGGCGAAGAGGAGGTTTCCACCGGCCTTCGTCGTCGTGCCGGTCTTGATGCCGAGCGAGTCGTTGTACGGAACCAGGCGGTTCCAGTTGTCCCACTTCTTGCCCGACGGGTCGATCCAGCTGGGCTTCTTGGTGATGTCGAGCAGCGTCTCGATCTCGACGAGCTTCAGGCCCAGCTTCACCTGGTCCTCGGCAGTGCTGACCGTGGTGGCGTCCAGGCCCGAGGGGTCCGTGTACGTCGTTTTGGTCATGCCGAGTTCCTTCGCGGTCTCGTTCATCTTCTTGACGAACGCCTCCTGCGAGCCGGAATCCCAGCGCGCGAGCAGCCGCGCGATGTTGTTGGCGGACGGGATCATGAGGGCGGCGATCGCGTCGTACTCCGAGATCTTGTCGCCCTCCTTGACCGTGTCGAGGGTGGACTCGTTGTCGGTCGAGTTGTTCTTCTTGCCCTCGGACTCGGCCGTCTTGTCGACGTCGATCATCGCGCCCTGCTCACCCTTCTTGATGGGGTGGTCGCGCAGGATGATGTACGCCGTCATCGACTTGGTGACGCTCGCGATCGGCACGGGCTTCTGCTCGCCGGACTGGCCGAGCGTGCCGAGGCCGGCGGCCGCCATGTACGCCTGGCCCTCGGCGGGCCACGGCAGCTGGGGCGCGGCGCCGTCGAAGGTGTACGAGGACTTCGCGGTCATCACGAGCTTCGGCTCGGGCAGCGGGCGCACCAGCTGCACGACGGCCAGGATGAGCGCCAGGAGCGCGACGAGCGGCGCGTAGATCTTGAAGCGCCGGACGGCGGTGCGCATCGGGCTCGGCGGCGGGGGCGGGTTGTTCGTGAGGTCCGCCAGCATGTCCAGCGGCGGCTTGGGCGGCAGCGGCTGCTGGGTGGTCCGCTCGGCCCCGTCGATCCGGTCGAACCGCGAGGCGGGCGTGACCGGGGGCTTGGGCCGCTGCCCGGCCGCCGGGGTGGCCGGCGCGGTGCCCTCCGGGCGCAGCGGCACGAAGGTGCTGCCCTTGGGCGCCTCGGCGGCGGGCTTGGCCTCGGCGGGCTTGACCTCTGCCGGCTTGGCCTCTGCGGGTGCGGCCGGGGTGAACCTGGCTTCGGCCGGCTTGGCCAGGGTCGGCCTCGGGGCGGCCGGCTTGGCGGCGGGCTTCGGGGTCTCCGCCTTGACCGCATCCACCTTCGGGACCCGGAAGACGGCGGTGCGCTCGCTGTCCGCGGGCTTCTCGGCCGCGGGCTTCTCGGCCGCGGGCTTCTCGGCCGCGGGCTTCGCCTCATCGACGGGAGCCGAAGCGGAAGGCGGCTTCAGCGCGCGGAACACGGCCGTACGCTCGCTGTCCGCGGGCTCATCGGCAGCGGGCTCGGGCTTCGCCCGCTCCGGGACGGAGGCTGAAGCGGAATCTGACTTCACGGCCCGGAACACGGCGGTGCGCTCACTGTCGACCGGCTTCGCCTCAGCAGCGGGAGCGGGCGTGGACGGCGGCTTCACCGCACGGAACACGGCAGTGCGCTCGTTGTCCACCGGCTCCTCGGCCGGGTCGGAAGCAGAATCGGAATCGGAGTCGGGATCCTCGGCTTGCGCCTCGGACGCGTCGGACCCGACACTCTCGGGCTTACCCGAGGGCGCCTTGGCATCCACCGAAGCGGAATCCACTGCTTCACCCGGCGCGGGGTCCTCGTCCGCGTCGGCGGAGGTGTCCGCGTCGGCATCGGCGGAGGCGTCAGCGTCGGCATCGTCGGCAGAGGCGACCCATGCCGCCACGGCATCCCGCAGCGCATCCCGCTCGCCGGCTTCACCCTCGGCATCCGTCTCGGCCTCGGCCCGGGTTTCGACCTCGGCACCGCCATCGGTCTCGACATCCGAATCCGAATCGGAACCAGAACCGACCTGAGCGTCGGCGTCGGCGCGGGGCTCGGTCCCGGTCTCGACGTCGACCTCGACGCCCGCACCGGAACGGGCGCCCCCGCCACCCTCGGGATCGCGCGGCCGGAACACCGACAGCCTCGGATCGCGCCCCGCGGACGACTCCGCCGCCCCCGGCACTCCTTCATCTACCGACTTGTCGGGGGACTCGCCCGCCACCGTTCCTCCTCCATCGCCGCCATGTCCGGCTGTCCGAATGTCTAACAGTGTCCCGTCTCGGGAGCATCGCCCCCGTGCCAGACGAGAACGACATAACTGCGGGTTCCCCCACAAAGCGGCCACGCGCTCTCGACAGATGAATGTGAGAGGCGTCACCCTGTCACTCATCCACGCGGGGAGGCATGGATGGGCAGGAGCCGCAGAACAATTCCGGAGGAGCTTCTGCTGCTCGCCTTGGACCCGGCCACGGGTACCACGGCGCAGCCGCAGTCGCTCGACCTCGGCCTGGCCGGGGCACAGCTAGTGGAGCTGGCTCTGGCAGGACGGATAGCCCCTGATGGGGATCGTATCGCCGTGGTGATGCCACGGCCGACAGGAGATCCGACTCTGGACTCCGCACTGGAACTGCTGCGCAGGCGCGGCAGCCCGGTACGGGCCGTCCACTGGATCGGCGGACCCCGACTGGGGCTCCGTCAGATTTACCTCGCTCATCTGGAGCGCTGCGGCATGGTTCATGCCGTCGCAGGACAGATGTGCGGAGTGTTGCCGACGACTCGCTACCAGGCGACGGACACGGAGATCAGCCGGGAGATCCGAGCCCGGCTCGACAGTGCGATCCGCACCGGCGTACCGCCGGACCCGCGGACCGCGGCGCTCGCCGCACTGGCCCACGCGGTCGGACTCGGCAAGCACCTGTACCCCGGCAACGAGGGGCGGTCGTCCAGGTCCCGGCTGCGGGACCTGATCCGACACGACCCGATGGGCGGACTCGTGGCGCACGCCGTGATGGACGTCCAGAACGGTGTGGCTGCACAGCCACGCCGTGACCGCGCACCGGCACCGCCGGCCCGGGCCACGGCGGGCAGCGTTCCGCTGCAGCCGCGCCGGACGGGCGCCATGGCCCGCGCGGCCGCGCACTGATCCACCCCCGTTCGACCCGTTCGACCCGTTTCACCCGTTTCACCCGTTCCATCGCAACGCCACCGCCCGGACCGGCGTCCATGAGGACCCGGTCGGTTCGGGAGCCGCCAGCGCGCGGGGTGGCGGGGCCGGTTCGCCGACCCCGCCACCCCGCGCGTCTGTGTTTCCGGGCCGTTCCCCAGCGGCGCCGCCCGCTTCGGTGGCAGTCTGCTCAACACCAGATACGCAGAGAAACAGCTGCAACGACAGAAGAAGGCGGAGGTGCCGTTCACGTGGCGTCCAATGTCAATCCCACCGTCCGACGCCGCCGACTGGGCATGGAGTTGCGCAAGCTCCGTGAGGACAAGGGCATGACGGCCGAACAGGTCGCCGAGCGCCTGCTCGTCTCCCAGTCGAAGATCAGCCGCCTGGAGAACGGCCGCCGCTCCATCAGCCAGCGCGACGTCCGCGACCTGTGCGACGTCTACGAGGTGGAGGACCGCCGCCTCATCGACTCGCTCATGCAGATGGCGAAGGACTCCCGCCAGCAGGGCTGGTGGCACGCCTTCGGCGACATCCCGTACAGCGTCTACATCGGCCTGGAGACGGACGCCGCCAGCCTGCGCACCTACGAGCCCCTGGTGATCCCGGGACTGCTCCAGACCACCGAGTACGCCCAGTCCCTCGTGCGCGGCGCGTGGCCGGAGACCGCCCCCGCCGACGTGGACAAGCGCGTCCAGGTCCGCATGCACCGCCAGAAGCGGCTCTCCGAGACGGAGAACAACAACCCGGAGCTCGGGCCGCTGCGCCTGTGGGCCGTGATCGACGAGGCCGCGCTGCGCCGACGGGTGGGCGACGCCCAGCTGATGATCCGGCAGCTGGAGTACTTGATAGAGCAGTCGGAGCAGCCGCACGTCACGGTGCAGGTGATGCCCTTCGGCCTGGGCGCGCATCCGGGCGTCAACGGCCAGTACGCGATCCTGGAGTTCCCGGACGCGTCCGACTCGACCGTCGTCTACATCGAGGGCGTGACGAGCGACCTGTACCTGGAGAAGGCCAACGACGTCCAGAAGTACAGCGTGATGTACGAACACCTGCGTGCGCAGGCCCTCAACGTCGACCAGACCCGTGACTTCATCTCGGGGATCATCAACGAATACGCCGACAAGCGCGCATAGCGGCGGGATACGGCTGATATCCATCGGGCGGGCAACGGGCGGGCCGGTACGGTACACCGTCACTCCCCGGCCACAGAAGGCCTGAATGGAATATGCCACCCGGTCGGGTGAATGGTCGCTTCACCCGTCAGGAGCTGCCGGTAGCGTCGATCAGGTCGGCCGGAAATGTGGCCGACAGGACACCGGATCTACCGGCACTACTCGCTCACCGGAGAGAAACATGGCTATTCGCCAGGGCGCCACGACCAACTGGATCAAGTCCTCCTACTCCGCCAACGGCGCATGCGTCGAGGTCAAGTCCCCTGTCATGGAGGCCATCGCCGTCCGCGACTCGAAGGTGCAGGACGGCCCGTCCCTCACCTTCGCGCCCGGATCCTGGACCTCGTTCGTCGCCGACGTCACCGAGGGCCGGCTCGGACGCCTGGCCTGAACATCACGGCGCGCGTCCCGACCGTCCTCGCAGTCCCTACCGTTCGGTCCCCGCATCCGGCACAAGCGGGACCGACTGCCGCACCCCGAGGACGACCTGATTCATCTGCACCACCTGCACCACCTGCACCACTGACTGGGGCCCTCTCGACCGACCCGCCGTCTTGGCCGAGGGGGCTCGGCCATGCCCGGGGCGGCTGCCGGTGGTGGCCCCTCAGCGCAGCTGATCGACGTAGCGGTCGGTCCCCGGCACCGTCGGGATGAAGGGCGCGACCAGCTCCACCCGCCCCAGACCCACCTCCGCGACCTCCGCGTCCAGCCCCCGGAAGCGGTCCCAGCAGGTCCGGGGGTCCTCCTGGAGGAACCACAGCAGCGTGAGGCGGGTGTCGACCCCCTCCACCTGCTTGACGTACGTCATCCGGTCGCCGGGCAGCGGGGTGGGGCGGAAGACCGTCACCATCGCGGCCGGACCGCCGTGCAGCCGCTTCGGCAGGGCGCGCGAGCGCAGCCACTCCAGCAACTCGGCCCGCTGCTCGGGCCCGTCGGCGTCGACGACCTGGACGACGAGGCCGGCGTACGGGTGGTCCAGGGCGTGATGGTCCCGCGGGCCGGCGGCGCCGTCGCGGTAGACCGTGCCCACGTGGTCCTGGAAGGACGTGAAGACGTGGGTCCGGTCCTGGTAGACCCTCCCGTCACGGTTCAGGCGCTTGTTGATGCCGACGGTCCACTTCATGTGCTCGTCGTAGCGGCCCTCGGTGACCCAGTACGTCGATATGTAGCAGCCCGCAGTGACGGGCTGGGCCACGGCCGACTTCTCGGGGTAGCGCAGTTCCTGCAGCTCGCGGGTGGCCACCCAGCGGCGGCCCGCGTACATCCAGGGCATGGCCATGGCGCCGGCGTAGTAGTGGTCGTCCTCGTACCAGCGGTTGTACGCGTACTCGTGGCCCGGGTGCGGTTCCACCATGGTGATCAGCGCGTGGCCCGGACGGACGCCGTAGGGGCCGACGGCCGCGAGTTCGGCGTAGTCCTCGACGCGGGTGTCCTGCTGCGGGTCCTGCTCTCCTGTCGTCATGGGAACGGTGTATCTGATGCAGCATCAGATGGGGAGGGGTCGGGACGGGTCCACCCCCTGATACATACATGCCGTCTACAACTTTCCCTGGCTACGATGCGCCCACCCGCCTCCTGAAGGAGCTGCCCGTGTCCGCTGCCGTGTCCGCTGCCGTGCCTGCCACCGCCACCGCCGCACCGCCGCCAGCGTTCGCCGGGCGCGCCACCTCGGTCGAGGGGTCCCCCGTGCGCGAGATCCTCGCGCTCACCGAGCGCCCCGGGATCATCTCCCTCGCCGGCGGCCTCCCCGCGCCCGAGCTCTTCGACACCGAGGGCCTGCGGGCCGCGTACGACACCGCCTTCGCGGTGTCGGCCCGGCGCGCGCTCCAGTACTCGACCACCGAGGGCGCACCGGAGCTCCGCGAGGCCGTCGCCGCCCGGGCTTCCGCGCGCGGGCTGCCGACCGGCCCGGACGACGTGCTCGTCACCTCGGGCTCCCAGCAGGCCCTCACCCTCATCACCGCCACCCTGGTCGAACCGGGTGACGTGGTCCTGGTGGAGAACCCCACCTACCTCGCGGCGCTCCAGTGCTTCGGGCTGGCGGGGGCGCGGGTCGTGGCCGTGCCCTGCGATGCGGAGGGCATCCTCCCGGACGCCCTGGCGGACATCGTCGTGCGCGAGCGGCCGAAGCTGCTGTACACCGTCCCCACCTTCCAGAACCCGACCGGCCGCACCCTCCCGGCCGCACGCCGGGCGGCGGTCGCCGAGATCGCGGCGCGGCTCGGGCTGTGGCTGGTGGAGGACGATCCGTACGGCGACCTCCGCTACGAGGGCCGCGAGGTCGCGTGGCTCGCCGCGCACCCGGGCGCGGAGGACCGTACGGCGCTGCTCGGCAGCTTCTCGAAGGTCATGGCCCCCGGGCTGCGGCTGGGCTGGCTCCGGGCGCCGGCGGCGCTGCGGCGGGCCGCCGTGGTCGCGAAGCAGTCGGCGGACCTGCACACCTCCACGGTGGACCAGCTGGCCGCGGCGCACTACCTCCGGACGGTGGACCTCGACGCCCACATAGCCACGGTCCGCACGGCGTACCGCGAGCGCCGCGACGCTCTGCAGAACGCCCTGAGCCGCAGCCTTCCGGCCGACTGCGAGTGGAACCTGCCCGCGGGCGGGATGTTCTTCTGGGCCCGGCTGCCGGAGGGCCACGATGCGACGGCCCTCCTCGGGACGGCCGTCGCGCACGGCGTCGCCTTCGTCCCGGGCGCCCCCTTCTTCGCCGCCGACCCGGACCCCCGCACCCTGCGCCTGAACTTCACGACGCACACCCCGGCGGAGATCACCGAGGGCGTCGGCCGGCTGGGCACGGCGCTGGCGGAGTACGGCGGGAAGCGGATCGGGGGCTTCAATGCTGGAGGGCGACCTTGAGCAGCACGATGAGGAGCCCCAGGAAGAGGTTGATCGCGCCGGCCAGCAGCATCAGCCGGCGGGAGGCACCGGCGCGGCTGGCGGCCAGGGTGGCCCAGCCGACCTGCCCGATCAGGGCGACCAGGAGCGCCAGCCACACCACCCCTTGGGGGCCCAGTCCGAACCACGGGCTGATGGCTGCCGCGACGGCGGGCGGGACGGCGGCCTCGATGATCGGGCGCTCCTGCCTGGCCTCGCTGCGGATCACGGGCCAGGTGAGGCGGTTCACGATGCGGGCCCCGAAGAGGCGGGAGAAGACGTGCGCGGCCCAGAACACCACACCGGTGGACAGGAGCAGCACGACGAGTTGGACCCGCGGGTAGGGACCGAGCGTTCCGGCGCCGACCACCACCGAGGCGGCGAGCAGCGAGCCGTAGACGGCGCCGGTGTAGTCACCGCGCTGCTCGCGCCCTGCCGGAGCCTCCTGCGGCAAGGCGTCCTGCGGCACACCCTCCTTCGGCAAGGCGTCCTGCGGCCGGGCCTCCGCCGGGACGCCGCCTTCCGGGCCGCCGCCTTCCGCGCCGCCCTCCGAGGAGGCTGTCACGCGGCCCCGGCCTGCGCAGTGGGCCACTTGAGTTCGATCTCCATCTCGATCTCCCCGTCGCCGACCTCGACCTCGATCTCGGTGCGGAGCTCGTCGGGGACCCGCAGGCTCATCTTCCCCGGGCCGAGTTGCAGTTCGGCGTTGCCGCCGTGCCGCAGGGCCTCCGCGAGCGCGGAGAGCTGATCGGCGGCCTCCAGACGGGAAAGAGAACGCTTCTGCTCGAACTTGAGGTCCTTCACGGATGTCTCCAATCCGCTGCGCACGCCGGGTCGGGCTCATTGGCCATTGTCGCGCCGTACGGGAGGTCGGGCATCCCGGGCCGGCCGGTTGAAGGCGAGTCCGAGCACCTCGCTCCACTGCATGGGCGGCGCGGCCGGCGGAGCACCCGGGCGGAGCCGGGGGACCCGTACGCGCAGTGCGCCCGGCCGGACGGAGCAGGTCACGGGCGTGGGCAGGGTCAGGGCCTCGCCGTCCACGGCGACCGCGATCCGCTCCGCGGCGGAGCCGACGACGACCTGGCGGGAGGTCAGGACCTGGAGGCCGGCCGCCCGCGCTCCGCGGAGCGCGACATCGGCCGCCTGGGCGGCGCTGTTCACCCGGATCCCGACGACACCGAGCACGCCGAGGTCGAGCCGGGCCCTGCGGGCCCCCATCGGCTCGGGGGACGAGTAGGGATTGTTGCTGACCAGCAGCGCCTGCTGGGCTTCCAGCCGCGTCTCGTCGGCCACGGCGTCGAGGGTAGTGCCGGCGTAGCCGAGCAGCAGGTCGGGCAGTGCGGCGAGGGCCGAGTCGGCCTTGGCGTCCCGGTACTCCGGTCGCTGCACGATCTCCGCGTAGACGCCGAAGGAGGCCGTGTTGACGAAGGCCTGGCCGCCCACGAAACCCAGGTCGACCCTGAGCTCCTCCCCGTCGGCCAGCGCGTCCAGGCACCGGGACGGGTCCTCGCGGTCCAGGCCGAGGTCCATGGCGAAGTGGTTCCTGGTGCCCGCGGAGATCACGAGGAACGGCAGGTCGTGCTCGGCCGCCACTTCGGCCACCAGGGCCTGGGTCCCGTCGCCGCCGGCCACCCCGAGCAGGTCCGCGCCCTCGGCGACCGCCCGGCGGGCGAGGGCGGCGACGTCCGTCGCGACCTCCGGGTCGATCAGCACCACCCGCGCGCCGAGCGCCTCGGCCTTCTCGACCAGGCCGAACCGGCCGACCTTTCCGCCGCCGGACTTCGGGTTCATGATCAGAACCGGGTTCCGGGGGCCGGCGCGCGTGACGGCCCGCATGCCGTGGCTCCGGCGCGCCGCGCGCAGCGCGGTCCGCGCGCACGCCACGGCGGCGGCCCAGAGCGCGATGGCGACCAGCGCCGTGGGCCACAGGTCCGCCCGGGCGTAGATGAGCAGGATGGCCACGGGCGCAGCCACCACCAGCAGCATGCCGACCATTCGGACCGCTCCGCGATGGGACACGACCCACCAGGTCCCCATGGCGGTGAGGGCCGCCCCGGCCAGCCCGACGACGAGGACGAGCAGCCCACCGACGATGCCCTCGGCGACCAGGGTCAGCGCCGCGAGCACCGCACAGACCACAGCCAGCAGGGCCCACCACCGAGCACGCCGGGGCGGGCCGGACGGATCCGGAAGCGACATGGTCCTCACGTCCTCGCCTCGTGCCGCGGGGTCATCTCCGATCATCTCCCGAACCCGATCACCCGTCGACGCGGACGCGAACCCGCACAGGACCCGGCCGGCGTCCCGGCTCCGCCTCGCCCCGACGGTGGCCGCGGTCGTACGGACGGCTACCGCTTCCGGGGAGGCCGATTGACCCCGATGCGCCAGGCACGACCACGGACCCGTGGTCGATGCCGGGCGGGCGCCGAGGAGCGCGCCTCCGACTCGCCACTCCGCTCCGCCCCGCCCCTTCACACGGGCGCGGGGCTCACCTAGCCTGACGGGTCGTCAGATCTGTCTGTCGCCTGGAGGTCCGTCGTGCTGCTGCAAGGGAAGACCGTCATCGTCTCCGGCGTCGGGGCCGGGCTCGGGCATCAGGTGGCCGCCACCGTCGTGCGGGACGGCGGGAACGCCGTGCTCGGGGCGCGGACCGAGGCGAATCTCGCCAAATCCGCTGCCGAGATCGACCCCGACGGCGCACACACCGCCCACCGCGCCACCGACATCGGCGACGAGCGGCAGTGCGAGGCCCTGGCCGAGCTCGCGCTCACGCGCTTCGGCCGGATCGACGCCGTCGTGCACGTGGCCGCCTGGGACTCGTACTTCGGGGGCCTGGAGGACGCCGACTTCGGGACCTGGCAGCAGATCATCGACGTCAATCTGCTGGGGACGCTGCGCATGACCCGGGCCGCTCTGCCCGGCCTCAAGGAGCGCGGGGGTTCCGTGGTGATCATCGGGACGCAGTCCGCGGTCGCCGCGCCCAACGAGGTGCAGCAGGCCGCCTACGCCGCCTCCAAGGGGGCGCTGACCTCCGCCATGTACTCCATGGCCCGCGAGCTCGGCCCGCACCGGATCCGCGTCAACACCGTGCTGCCCGGCTGGATGTGGGGCCCGCCCGTGCAGGCCTTCGTCACCTTCACCGCCCATACCGAGGGCATCCCCGAGGCCGAGGTGCACGCCCGGCTGACCCGGCGGATGGCGCTGCCCGATCTGGCCACCGACGGGGACGTGGCCGACTCCGCCGCGTTCCTCGCCTCCGACCGGGCCCGGGCGATAACCGGCCAGTCTCTGCTGGTCAACGCGGGTGAGTTGATGAGATGAGCCACACCACCGCCGGAACGTCGGATCGTATGCTCGGCCCATGACCACTCCGAGTGACGCTCCGACCGAAAACGCGATGCGCCGCGCGCTCCGGCGGGCCCGCGACGGCGTCGCGCTCGACGCGACCGAGGCGGCCGTACTCCTCCAGGCGCGCGGCGAGGACCTCCAGGACCTCGCCGCCTCCGCCGCACGGGTAAGGGACGCCGGGCTCGCCGCCGCCGGCCGGCCCGGTGTCATCACGTACTCCCGCAAGGTCTTCATCCCCCTCACGCGTCTCTGCCGCGACAGGTGTCACTACTGCACCTTCGTCACCGTCCCCGGGAAGCTACGGGGAAGCGGCCACGGGATGTACCTCTCCCCCGACGAGGTCCTCGACATCGCCCGCCAGGGCGCGGCGACGGGCTGCAAGGAAGCCCTCTTCACCCTCGGCGACCGCCCCGAGGACCGCTGGCCCGAGGCCCGCGAGTGGCTCGACGCGCACGGCTACGACGACACCCTCGCCTACGTACGCGCCATGGCGATCCGGGTCCTGGAGGAGACCGGCCTGCTGCCGCACCTCAACCCCGGGGTCATGTCGTGGTCCGACCTCCAGCGGCTGAAGCCGGTCGCGCCGAGCATGGGCATGATGCTGGAGACCACCGCCACCCGCCTGTGGTCCGAGCCCGGCGGCCCCCACCACGGCTCCCCCGACAAGGACCCGGCCGTGCGGCTGCGCGTGCTGGAGGACGCGGGGCGCTCCAACGTCCCCTTCACCACCGGCGTCCTCATCGGCATCGGCGAGTCCTACGGGGAGCGGGCCGAGGCCTTCTTCGAGCTGCGCCGCATCCAGCGCAGCTACCACGGCATCCAGGAGGTCATCGTCCAGAACTTCCGCGCCAAGCCGGACACCGCCATGCGCGGCATGCCGGACGCGGAGCTGGAGGAGCTGGCCGCCGCCATCGCCGTCGCCCGGCACATCCTGGGCCCCGGCGCGCGGATCCAGGCCCCGCCGAACCTGGTGGACGCCGAGTACGCGCTGCTCATCGGCGCGGGCATCGACGACTGGGGCGGGGTCTCGCCGCTGACCCCCGACCACGTGAACCCGGAGCGTCCCTGGCCGCACATCGACGAGCTGGCCGAGCGGACCGCCGCCGCCGGCTTCGAGCTGCGCGAACGCCTCACCATCTACCCGGAGTTCCTGCAGCGCGGCGAGCCCTGGCTCGACCCCCGCCTGCTGCCGCACGTACGGGCGCTGGCCGATCCGCAGACCGGGCTCGCCGACGAGGGCGCGCCCGTCGAGGGCAGGCCGTGGCAGGAGCCGGACGAGGGTTTCACCGCCCACGGGCGCACGGACCTGCACGCCACCATCGACACCGAAGGACGCACCGGCGACCGCCGCGACGACTTCGACGACGTGTACGGCGACTGGGAGGCCCTGCGGGAGGCGGCGGCGCCCGGGATGGTCGCCGAGCGCATCGACACCGACGTACGGGGCGCCCTCGCGCAGGCCGCCGACGATCCGACGAAACTGACGGACGCCCAGGCGCTGGCCCTGCTGCACGCGGACGGGCCGGCGCTCGACGTGCTGTGCCGGATCGCCGACGACCTGCGCAAGTCCGTGGTCGGCGACGAGGTCACCTACATCGTCACGCGGAACATCAACTTCACGAACGTCTGCTACACCGGCTGCCGGTTCTGCGCCTTCGCGCAGCGCCGCACGGACGCCGACGCCTACACCCTCTCGCTCGACCAGGTCGCCGACCGGGCCGCCCAGGCCTGGGACGTGGGCGCGGTCGAGGTGTGCATGCAGGGCGGCATCCACCCGGACCTGCCCGGGACGGCGTACTTCGACATCGCACGCGCCGTGAAGCAGCGGGTCCCCGGCATGCACGTTCACGCCTTCTCGCCGATGGAGGTCGTCAACGGGGCGACCCGCACGGGGATGTCCGTACGGGACTGGCTGACGGCGGCCAAGGAGGCGGGCCTGGACTCGATCCCGGGTACGGCGGCGGAGATCCTGGACGACGAGGTCCGCTGGGTCCTGACGAAGGGAAAGCTGCCGACGGCGGACTGGATCGACGTCATCACCACCGCGCACGAGCTCGGGATCCGCTCCTCGTCCACCATGATGTACGGGCACGTGGACCAGCCGCGGCACTGGCTGGGCCACTTCCGCACGCTGGCCCGCATCCAACAGCAGACCGGCGGTTTCACGGAGTTCGTGACGCTCCCCTTCATCCACACCAACGCGCCCGTCTACCTGGCGGGCATCGCGCGGCCGGGTCCGACGGTCCGCGACAACCGGGCGGTGACGGCGATGGCCCGGATCCTGCTGCACCCGCACATTCCCAACATCCAGACGAGTTGGGTGAAGCTGGGCGCGGAGGGCGCGGCCGAGATGCTCCGGTCCGGTGCGAACGACCTGGGCGGGACGCTGATGGAGGAGACCATCTCGCGCATGGCCGGGTCGAGTTACGGCTCCTACAAGTCGGTCCAGGACCTGATCGCCGTCGCCGAGGCGGCCGGGCGGCCCGCGAAGGCCCGTACGACGCTGTACGGGGAGGTGCCTCGGGAGCGGCAGGAGGCGGCGCGCGCCTCGGACGGGCACCTGCCGGAGCTGCTTCCCGTACTGGACTGAGCGCGGGCGGAGGGGAGCCGGCGCCCCGGCTCCCCTCCGTGGCCGCGTGCCCGGATCAGCCGACGAGCAGGTCCTTCTTGAGCTGCTTCAGCTCACGGGAGTCGATGCCGAGCCCGTCCTCCAGGTAACGGTCGAAGGAGCCGTACGCGGCCCTGACCTCGTCGTAGCCCGCGTTGAGGTACTCGGGGCGCACGTCGAGCATCGGCTTGTATACGGCGGCCTGCTGGGCGGGCAGGTGGGAGAGGATCGCGTCGTTGGCGGCCTTGCGGTAGTCGTTGCTGGCCAGGTAGTCGGCCTCGACGGTCTCGCGCGGCACGCCGAGTGCGGTCAGCAGGGCGGCATTGGCCCAGCCGGTGCGGTCCTTGCCGGCGGTGCAGTGGAAGAGGACGGAGCGGCTGCGGTCGCGCTCGATCCCTTCAAAGACCTGCGTGTACGCCTTCTTGCCGCCGGCGCCGGAGACCATCGCCCGCTCGGCGTCGACCATGGCCCTGACGGCCTCGTCGGGGGTGCGGGGCATGGTCCGGAAGGAACCGGAGCCGGCGAAGACGTCGGCGACGACGTAGGTGGCGCCCGCGGGGACCCTGTCGGCGTCCTTGGTGCGCTCGTCCTCCATGCGGAGGTCGAAGACCGTCTTGATGTGCAGGCGCCGGAGCTTGGCCAGGTCGTTCTCGGTCAGCTTGTCGAGGGCGTCGGAGCGGTAGACCTCGCCCATCCTGACCCACTGGCCGGTGCTGGTGCGATAGCCGCCGGCGTCGCGGAAGTTGGCGGTGCCGTCCAGCTCGATCAGCCGGTCGGCGAGGCGCAGGCCCCGGCCGCGCTGCGGCTCGAAGTCGAACCACTGGCGGTCGGCGGCGGGCAGCCCCTTGACCACGGCCCGGCCCTGGGACCCGCCCTTGGCGACGACCTTGCCGTTCGCCCTGATCTCGACCCGGTCGGTGCCGCGGGCCTTCCACCGGAGGGTGAAGGATCCGTCGGCCCCGGCGGTGACGGTGGCTTCGGTGAACGGGACGGCGGAGCGGTCGTGCCGGTCCCGGCCCGAGGCCGAGGCGAGCGGGGCGGCGACCAGGGATGCGGTGAGCGCGGAGGCGACGACGGTCGCGGCGAGGAGTGCCTTCTTCATGGCTCCGAGGCTGGGCGGCCGGGGAGAACGTCGAATGAACGAGGTGTGACCGAAAACGACCGGCTCGAAGGCAACTGGCAAAACGTGCCACCTTCCTGGTGGCGGCCGGAAGTGTTCGGATTCTGGCCGATCTCCGCTGACTCACGGGCCGCTTGGCCGACCGCTTCCGGATTCGACCGATCGTGTCCACTACAGTGCGGGTTCGCGTGCGCGGCGGGTACGGGTA
The DNA here is from genome assembly GCF_014650695.1 of Streptomyces avidinii. Classification (GTDB taxonomy): domain Bacteria; phylum Actinomycetota; class Actinomycetes; order Streptomycetales; family Streptomycetaceae; genus Streptomyces; species Streptomyces avidinii. The sequence continues at coordinate 253,231 of NZ_BMVL01000008.1, forward strand.
GGGACGCCGGGCATCGAGTGGACTGGTCAGCGGGGGGCGCGGTGCCGGGGATGGACGCAGTGAACGGTACGAACGACATGAACAGCGGCCCGAGCGCCGCCCCGCCCGTCTCCGCCCCCGCGGGCGGTCACGGCCCGGCCGGCGGCCACGGCCCGGCCGACGGCCCGGTGCCGGGCACGAGCCCGGCGGGCCACGCCCCCGCCGCGTCCCTGCACGACCCCGTCGTCCCGGGCGCCCCCGGTGCTGCGGGCACCCCCGGCCACGCAGCCACCGCCGCCGCATCCGGCCCGGCGGGCGGCCCGGGCCCGGTCGGCGCCCCCGCGGGCGGCGCCCGGACCCCCGCCCCCGCCGGGGCGAACCGCACGCTCGGCAGGGGCGTCGCCACCGGCCTCTGGGGCCGCGTCGAGCAGCAGGACTTCCGCAGCCGCGTCCGCGGCACCCTTCTCGGCTCCGCCCTCGGCGACGCCCTCGGCGCACCCGCCGCCGGCCTCACCCTCGACGCCCTCCGCGAGGCGCACGGCCCGGACGGCCTGACCGGACCGGCCCCCGCCCTCGGACGCCGCGGCCGGGTCACCGCCGCCACCCAGCTCACCCTCTTCACCGTGGACGGGTTGATACGGGCCCACGTACGCCGGGACACCGGCGCCTGGCACCCGCCCACCGACCTCCACCGCGCGTACCTGCGCTGGGCCGCCACCCAACACGACTGGGGCCCCGACGAGCGCCGCCAGGACAACGGCTGGCTCGCGCAGGAGGAATGGCTCTACGCCCGCCGCGCCCCGCACCGCGCGTGCCTGACCGGCTTCGCCGACGACGTGCTCGGCACCCTCGACCAGCCGAAGAACCCGAGCGCCCGCGACGCGGCCGCCGCCACCCGCTCGGCCCCCTTCGGGCTACTCGTCGGCTGGGAGCCCTCCCTCGTCCTCCAGTTGTCCGTCGAATGCGCCGCGCAGAGCCACGGCCACCCCACCGCCGGCCTCTCCGCCGGAGCCGTCGCCGTCATCGTCCACGGCCTGATCCGCGGCGACTCCCTCGACTCCGCCGTCCAGCGCGCACTCGGCCTGCTCGGCGCCCGCCCCGGGCACCAGCCCGTCACGGACGCCCTGCAGCGCGCCCTGGCCGCGGTCACCCAGGGCTCCCCCGGGCCCGAGGCCGTCGAAGCCCTCTCGCCCGGCGGCGACGGCCCGGACGGGCCCGAGGAGGCCTCGGACGCCCTCGCCGTCGCCGTCTACTGCGCGCTGGTCGCCGAGGACGTCCCGCAGGGCCTGCGCCTCGCCGTCAACCACGGCGGCGACTCCATCGCCGCCGGCGCCCTGTGCGGGGCCCTGCTCGGCGCCCTGCACGGCGAGACGGCCCTCCCGGCCGCCTGGCTCGCCGAACTCGAAGGCCGGGCCGCGCTGCTGGAGATCTCCGACGACTTCGCCCTGGAGCTGACCCAGGGCCCGACCCTGCACAACCCGACGACCTCCTCCCCGGGCTGGCTGGCCCGCTACCCGCGCGGCTGATCCGCTACCCGGCACCTGACGCCCCCTCAACATTCGCGGGCCCAGCCCGTACCGTGGCGGGTCCCACGTCTCGGAGGTGTCAGAGCCCATGCGGATCGCCACGACCATCTTCCTCACCGACCGCACCATCTCCCCCGTCCGGCTGGCCCACAGTCTGGAGGAGCGCGGCTTCTCCGGCCTCTACCTCCCCGAGCACACCCACATCCCGGTCACCCGCGACACCGCCGCCCCCATGGGCGGCGAACTCCCCGAGATGTACGGGCGCACCCTCGACCCGTTCGTCGCCCTCGGCCAGGCCGCCGCCGTCACCGAGCGGCTGCACCTCGGCACCGGCATCACCCTGGTCGCCCAGCACGATCCGATCGACCTCGCCAAACAGGTCGCCACCCTGGACCACCTCTCCCACGGCCGTTTCACCCTCGGCATCGGCTACGGCTGGAACGTCGAGGAGGCCGCCGACCACGGCGTCGAGTGGCGCACCCGCCGCGACCTGGTCCGCGACCGGATGGCACTGATGCGGGCCCTGTGGTCCCCCGAGCCCACGGCGTACGTGGGCCAGTACTGCTCCGTCCAGGCCAGCGCCGCCCACCCCAAACCGGTCCGGGCTCCGCGCGAACTCGGCCCCGGCGCCCCCCTGTACGGCCCGCGCACCCTGATCGGCGGCGCGGCCGGCCCCAAGCTCTTCGCCGCCGTCGCCGACCACGCCGACGGCTGGCTCCCCATCGGCGGCGGCGGCCTCACCGAGTCCCTCCCGGTGCTGCGCCAGGTCTGGGAGACGGCCGGGCGCGACCCGAAGTCCCTCCAGGTGGTTCCGTACGCCGTCCAGCCCTCCCCCGGCAAGATGAGCCACTACGCCGACCTCGGCATCGAGGAGGTCGTCCTCCAGCTCCCCTCCGCAGCGAAGCCGGAAGTCCTGCGCACCCTGGACCAGTTCGCCCAGTACCTCTGATCGGCCGAACCGGGACCGAGCCGGGGCGGGCCGGGGCGGGCCCGTAATCCCCTCGACGGCACGCCGCCGCCCTGCCGATCATGACGCCATGACGAACCGAGGGGCGGGCGGCGTGGACCGGGGCATCGAGGACCAGTGGGCGGGACTCCCGGCGGGCATCCGCACGCAGGTCGACGGATACGTCCTCCAGGACCGCTTCATGCAGGCGGTCAAGCTGGTGTGGGACGCCGGCCGCGCCCGGGGCACCGGCCTCCACGAGGCACAGCAGATCGTCCACCTGCGCTACGAGCACCTCGGCGACCGGGTGGCCCGCACGCCCGACTCCCCGCTCGACCTGGACTCGCTCGCCGCCCTCGCCCACGGCGTCCCGGGCCGGGTGGTGGCGATCGAGGCGGTCTGGGACGGGGACACCGTGCACGACTGGTTCGTGCACCTGCTGGCCCTCGCGGACGAGCCCGTCTCGGAGAAGTGCCTCGCCACGATCTACTGGGGCACGGCGGTACGCGCCCTGGACGGCGCCGACACCGGCGGCCGCCACCCCTCCGCCGCCGCGGCCACCCGCGCGGGCACCGCCCTCGCCGAACACCTGGGCGTCCCGTTCCACTTCGCGAGCCCCGACACTCCGGACGACGAGGCACCCCGCCTGCGCCCCTGACCGGCGGTCGGCCGACGACGGAGGGGCCCTTCCGGCCGGGGTCACCGCCCGTCCCCGAGGCGCCACGCCCGAATTACAGAGGGTGACCGCCATTGGGGTGAAGCACCGTTTCCCGTGAACTCTCCGTGATGTTGAGCCGGTCGCGGGCCGTCTGTCCGGCGCGTTGATCGAGATCTTAGGAGAGTGTCATGCGTATTCGCTCTGCCCTGACGGCGTCTGTCCTGGCTGCCGGCATCCTGCTGGGCGGCGCCGGCGCGGCCCTGGCCAACGACGGTGTCGACATCGATTACTTCTCCGGCGGCCACAAGGCCTTCGCGTCCACCTGCTCGTCCTTCGCCGGCATCCCGGCCAAGATCGGCCCCCTGTACGCCGCCAACTGCGAGGCCGAGGGCGAGAAGGAGTGGGCGGACTACCACCACCTGGGCGCCTGACCATCTGCGCTCGCCGGCCCGGGGCCCGTCACACGGGCCCCGGGCCGGCGGCTCGGCCGTCCGTCTGTCGTGGACGACCGTCGCGTCGCCGGACCACTGCTCGCTCGGGTCAAGGGCGGCCGCAGGGGTCGGGCAGGTGGGACTGCCCTCGGCGTTCGCGCCGGTACAAGCGCTGAACGGCCCGCGGGAACCCCCGTAACCCTGCCGCTCCCCCCGTGCAAGCGACATGGCCCGGCGGTCCGGAGCCGTTCAGCAAGGTCGATCCTAGGCAAGGATCCCGCGCCCCGCGAAACGCATTTCCCCAGGTCAAACCCTATTTGGCCAATACTCGTCCAGATCCCGAATGCGGGGGAACCGTGGACGCCACCCGTACCGCCCGGCCGGGACACGGACCTCGGGCGAAGCGGAATCCGGACACCCGATCCGCGCGGCCAATACCGGCCATGTCTCGCTCGCGCGTGTTCCGTAGGCTGCCGAGCATGATCGATTCACGTACGCATGTCCGCGTCGCCCGGCCCTCCCTCGACCTCGCGGCCGCCGAGCGGTTCTATGTCGACGGGCTCGGGCTGGAAGTGCAGTGGCGCAGCGCCGGAGGCGGGCCCGGGGAGCACGAGCTGCTGATGGTCGGACCGGCCGGTGGCGGCTGGCACTTCGAGCTCACTCGTGACGCCTCGAACCCGCTCGTGCCCGCGCCCACGGTCGACGACCTGTTCGTGGTGTACCTCGGCAAGACCCCCGACGAAGCCCTGGTGCAGCGGCTCGTCCAGCACGGCGGGACGCGGGTCGCCGCGCACAACCCGTACTGGGACGAGTGGGGAGTCACCGTCGCCGACCCGGACGGCTACCGGCTGGTGCTCTGCTCCCGCACCTGGGGCCGGACCTAGGTCACCGTCGTCCACAGGTGCTTGAAGGCCGCCAGGAGGCGGTGCCCTGAGCCCCCGTCGTCGCCGTGCACCGGCGCCGTGGAGGCGTGGGTGGTGTGCGGCGTCGCGGGGACCGTGCGGGCGCCGTGGGTCAGGGAGGCGGCGGCTCCCACGAGCAACGCGGCCGAAGCGATGATCACGACGAGACGCCACGTGCGGGTACGGGCGCCGGTAGGGGTGGCGTTGCCGGAGGCGGTGGCGGTGGCGGTGGCGGTGCGGTCCATGGGATTGCTCCTCGGGGAGAGCGGAAGGCGGGAGTCCGTACTTCCAGTCAGCCGCAGGGAGCGCATGGCGTCACGTCGCTGAAGTTCGGGGCTTGACAGTCCGGGCGCCTTGGGCGGGTCGTCAGCCGGCGGCCCAGAACTGCGCCAGGGCCGCTTCCCTGTAGGGCGCCGGGGTCACGCTCAGGTCCCCCGCGAAGGGCCGGTCCAGTGCGACCACCAGGAGCAGGCTGAAGCCGATCAGCCCGGCCACCGCCGAAACGAAGAGCAGCTGCATCTTCAGGCTGCGCAGCCCGAACAGGAAGGTGAGCGGGACGATCACGAACGCGCCCCCGTACACCAGCACCTGGAGCAGGATCGGCAGCGAGCTCTCCGCCATCGTGATGCGGGCCCGGCGCTGGGCGGCGGCGTCGTTGAGGCGGGTGACCGCCTCGGCGTAGAAGGTCTCGGCGCGGGCGCCCTGCGGCTCGTACGCCTGGAGGGCCCGGTACAGGGCCTCCGTCTGCGCGCCGGTCGCTTCGTGGCTCGGCCGGCCCTCGCGCATCAGCGGCCACTGCACCTCGACGACGGCGTGTGTGTACGCGCCGACGGCCCGGTGCACCCGGTCGCGGTCGGCCGGCGGGAAGGCGTCGGCGCTGCGGACGACGAGGGCCAGGTCGGTGGCCTCACTGGCGACGATGTTTTGGGTGTTCTCCAGCTGCGTCCACAGAGTGACGACGACGAAGGCGAGGATGATGCCGTAGATCGCGCCGAACATGCCGAGCGCGACCCCGACCATCTCGTTGTGGTCGCCGTCGGCCAGGTGCGGGAAGCGGCGGCGGGCGGCCACGCTCCCGGCCACGGCGAGGCCGGTGAGGCCGCCGACCAGCAGGACGGCGATGACGAAGGTGCTGAGGTGGTTGAGCAGCCAGAGAATCATGCCCTGCTCAACGAGCGCCACCGCTCGACAGACCGGCCCCGGCGGGTGCCGGTCACCCGTACCGGCGGCCGGGTCACTCGACCTTCGGGGTCTTGGGGAGACCACCGGTCAGGGCCGTGCCGGTGCCCTTGAGGGAGGAGTCGGTGGCCCGGGTGGCGGACCCGGCCGCCGAGGCGGTCACGCCGACGGCGGTCTTGGTGTCCTGCACGGCCTGGCCGGGGTGGTCGACGATGCCTCCGACGCGCTCGACGATCGGGGGCCCCTGGACGGCGGGCTCGTCGGCGTGCGCGGCGACGGGGGCGAGTGCGAGGGCTCCACCGGAGACGACCAGGGCGGCGAGGGTGCGCTTCAAGGCGTTCATGCACCGTCCAACGACCCTGCCGCGCCCCGGGTCACCGCCCGTGCCCGACTTGGGGGCGCGAATCGGCCCTGAACGCCCGCGGCCCCGGATCGGGGGAATCGATCCGGGGCCGTGGGCATGACTCAGCGGGTGGTGCGCAGGGGGTGGGTCAGTCCTCGACCACCAGGGCGGGGGTGGACTTCGTCAGGACCTGGCCGCGGAAGAAGGCGGGGCTGCGGCGCTCGGTGACGAACATGATCACCAGGCCGAGGGCCAGCAGGCCGACGCCGATGATGAAGACGCTGCCGACGCCGAGGACGGTGGAGCCGGAGCCGTAGGCCGGGTCCCACATGTCGTAGAGGGTCTTGCAGAAGACCGCGGCCAGCAGCAGTCCGCCCAGGACCGGGAAGACGCCCTTGAAGAACAGGTCGCGGGAGGAGCGGCGCAGTTCGCCGCGGAAGTACCAGGCGCAGGCGAAAGCGGTCAGCGAGTAGTAGAAGCAGATCATCAGGCCGAGCGCGAAGATCGTGTCGGTCAGGACGTTCTCGCTGAGCAGGGTCATCACCGTGTAGAAGACGCCGGTCGCGACGCCCGCCATGACGGTGGCGCGGCCCGGGGTCTTGAAGCGCGGGTGGACCTTGGCGTAGGAGGGCGGCAGTGCCTCGTACGTGGACATGGCGAGGACCGTGCGGGCCACCGGGATGAAGGTGGTCTGCAGGGAGGCCGCGGCGGAGGCCAGGACGGCCACGAAGAGCAGGATGCCGAGGGCCGGGCCCATGACGGGGCCGGCGAGGGCCGCGAAGACGTTGTCGGAGGTCTCCTCGTTGGCGAGGCCCAGGCCTGCGCCGCCGGAGCCGACGGCCATCTGGGCGGCGACGCCGGTGGCCAGGTAGGAGCCGACCAGGACGATCATCGCGATGAGCGAGGCGCGGCCCGGGGTCTTCGTGGAGCCGGTGGTCTCCTCGTTGGTGGCCAGGCAGGCGTCCCAGCCCCAGTACATGAAGATCGAGAGCGAGAGTCCGGCGGTGAAGGCCGCCATGGACTCGACCGCGAAGGGGTTCATCCAGGACCAGGAGAAGTCCAGGCCGGTGTCGAAGGTGCCGGCGGAGGCCTTCTGGAAGGCCATGGCGACGAAGATCGCGAGCACGACGAGCTGGAGGCCGACCAGGGCGTACTGGACGCCCTTGGTGGCGGTCATGCCGCGGTAGCTGATGGCGGTCGCCACGGCGATCAGGGTGAGGCAGGTGGCGATGTGGACGAGCTTGTTGTCGTCCAGGGCGGCGATCGACGGGTTGTTCGTGATCTCGCCGGCCAGCAGCCAGAAGTAGGAGGTGGCGACGCCCGCGAGGTTGGAGAGCACGATGATCGTGGCGATCACCAGGCCCCAGCCGCACATCCAGCCGATCCGCGGGCCGAAGGCCTTGACGGTCCAGGTGAAGGAGGTGCCGCAGTCCGGCATGGCCTTGTTGAGCTCGCGGTAGGCGAAGGCGACCAGGAGCATCGGGAGGAAGCCGGCGAGGAAGATCGCGGGCATCTGCATGCCGACCTCACCGGCGGTGGAGCCGAGGGTCGAGGTCAGGCAGTAGACGGGGGCGACGGTGGAGATGCCGATGACGGCGCTTCCGACCAGTCCGACGGACCCCTTGCCGAGGCCCTTGCCGCGAACGTCGCCCTCGGCGACGCCGCTTACCGTGTCTCCGGCCTGAGGCCGAACGTCCAGCTGAGTCATGGGTCAGGACGTTAGATGGTGCGTTTTCCACATCTGGACGATCGAAGTCCGGAAGCGTGGGCCCACGAATGCCTTGGAATCCTGAGACCGAGGCCGTTCATGAGCACTTAATCCAAGGTTCACATTGGAGCACGCCCGCGTTTCGGCAGGCTCGGCCGAGACTCTTTCGGCATGCGGAAACCGCAGCCATGTCCGTTATGGGTATTTCCAAAGTTTCCGTCGTGACTTTGCGGTGACCGGTGGTAACAGGGGTGCGGACGCGGTGCCGCCCGGGGTCCGGGCAGGTTTGCCGCGGACATGATCACCGCCCTAGAGTCGCCGCCGTTCAAGGTCATTTACCCGGGGGACGAAGACGCACATGCGCACCACCACATCACTCATGGCATCGGCCACGGCCGTCGCCGCCGCTCTGCTCGTGCTCACCGCCTGCGGCGGGAGCGGGGACGGCAACGAATCGCCCCTCGTCGGCATCGGCTCCGGCGCGGACGGCGGCACGGGCGCCGCCACCGACGGCGGCCCCGACGAGGGCACCCTGGAAAACCCCACCAAGAACGGCGGGGTCAACGGAAACGCGCCCAAGGACGGGACGGCCTTCCAGAAGCTGCCCAAGGCGGGCACCATGGCCGCCGCCGCCCGCTTCGTCAACGGCTACACCCCCTGCGACCCGGTCAGCCGCACCCCGGCCGACGGCAAGCCGAGCGAAGGCCCGGACACCGGGTTCGGCCCGGCCTTCTCCGTCACCGAAATCGGCTACTGCGGCAGGCGGGGCATCACGACCATCGCCCTGATCAAGGATCCGAAGGCCTTCCAGACGGCCTTCAAGGCCCAGGTCGACGCGAAGAAGGGCAGCGGGAACCCCGACAGCGGCATCGTCGTCGGACAGGACTTCGCCATGGGATCCGAGAGCTCGGACGCCATGAGTGCCCTGCTCCAGCCGCAGGCCGGGCTGCTCATGCTCAACTGCCACGCCGACTTCAACCCGCCGAGCGGGTACCGCAAGGAGCCCGCCCTGGTGAAGGGCTGCGTCCTCACGGACTACTACAAGGACTGAGCGCCACCGGACGGGCCGCGGCCCCGGGTCCCAGGGCCGGGGCGCGGGACCGGGGCCCGGAAGAACTCCGGCCCGGAACCGGGGGTTCATCCGTGAGACTGGGCCCATGCCCACGGCCGATGAGCTCCTCAGTGCGGAAACCGTCACCACCCTCGCCCGACTGCTCGCGCGCGCGGGCGGCCGCCGCTCCTCGCCCGCCCTGCGGGCCCGCGCCGATGCCCTCGACGGCCTGAGCTACAGCGAGCGCGTCACCGCCGTCCGCGACGCCGTGCTCGACGACCTCCCCGCCGAATGGCCCGCCTTCGAGGCCGTCGTGCGGACCGCCCTCGCCGGGCGCGGCTTCGAGGGGTGGATGACCTTCCCCGTCAACGAGGCCGTGGCCGTCCGCGGGCTGGAGGTGTTCGAGCCGGGACTGGACCTGCTGCACGACCTGACCTCCCGGCTGACCGCCGAGTCCGCCGTACGGCCCTTCGTGCGCGCCGACCCGGCCCGCGCCCTGGCCGTCGTACAGAAGTGGACCACCGACCCGGACCCGCACGTACGCCGCCTCGCCAGCGAGGGCACCCGGCCCCGGCTGCCGTGGGCCGCGCAGCTGCCCGCCTTCGTCGCCGACCCGCGGCCCGCCCTGCCCGTGCTGGACGCGCTGTACCGGGACGGGTCCGAGTACGTCCGCCGGTCCGTCTCCAACCACCTCAACGACATCAGCCGCGACCACCCCGCCCTCGCCGTCGAGACCGCGGCCCGCTGGCTGGCCGCGCCCGAGGCCACGACGGACCGCGTCGTACGGCACGGCCTGCGCACCCTGGTCAAGGCCGGCCGACCCGAGGCGCTGACCCTGCTCGGGCACTCCCCCGACGTGCCGGTGAGCGTGAGCGGGCCGGTCGTCGCCACCCCGGAGGTCGCCGTCGGCGAGTACCTCGTCTTCGACTGGGCGGTCACCAACACCGGCCCGCTGTCGGCGGAGCTGGTCGTCGACTACGTCGTGCACCACGCGAAGGCGAACGGCGCCCGCACCCCGAAGGTGTTTAAGCTCGTCACCCGCGCGCTGTCCCCCGGCGAAACCCTCAGCGGCACCAAGCGCCACTCCTTCAAACCGATCACCACCCGCCGCTACCACTCCGGCGAACACCTGGTTCAGCTCCAGATCAACGGGCGGGTCCGCGGCGAGGCCGCTTTTTCACTGGACGCGTCCTGACCCCGCCTGGCACCCTCCCGTCATGACCTATGGAATCGAGTCCCACCCCGCCCGTTGAGCGCCCGCGAGGAGCGCGCGGCGCTCACCCCCGGTACCTCCCTCCACGACTACGCCCTCTTTCTGCACGGCATCGAGCCGGACGGCCGGATCCCGGCCGGGGGATACCCCTTGCCCGACGGCTCCCCGCCCGTCGGCCGGCGCAACCGTCTCGGCCGCACCGCCGCCGAAGCGGCGGTCACCGAGGCCGTCGTCCCGCTGCTGGCCGACCGGGTCAGCGCCCGTTCCGCCGCGGCCGTCCAGTCACGGCTGGCCGAACTCCCCGTTCCACCGCAGCACATCCACCGGATCGTCCTCGGGATCGTCCCCGAGGACGGGCACACCGGCCGTGCCCGGCGCCTGGCCCGTCGGCTGATCCGCACCGGGACGCACCCGTCCGCGGTCCACGCCGGGCTGGCCCTTCTGTCCGGTCTCGGTGACACCACCGACACGCCCGCCGTCCAGGCCCTCGGCATGCTGCGGGAGTTCTCCTCCGACGCGGTGGCCGTCCTCGACCGGATCGACCGACGGGCGGCGGCCGAGCTCGAACTCCGCATCACGGCCGGGGCACCCGGGCCGGGCACCTTCCTCGACGCCGTGACGGCCGGGGACCGCGAGGCGGTCCGCGCCGCCCTGACCGGCGACTCCACGGCCACGGCGCAGGGCCCGCCCCGCCGGATCGCCGAGGCCGCCCGGCTGGACGAATTGCTCGACGAATACCCCCAGGACCCGGACCTGACCCTCGCGGCGGGCCGGCTGCTGCTCGCCATGGCCCACACGAGCCAGTACCGGCCGCAGGTCCTCGACTACGCGCGGGCCCGTCCCGTGTACGAGGCCGTGGTCGGCGGAGCCCCTCGGCTCACCCCGTCGCCGGACTCGTACGCCCTGCTGCTCGCGCTCGCCCAGGATCTGCGCAGCGGGGCGGGGGCCGTTCTGCAGTGGCCGCGGGGCCGGCGGGCCGAACTGCTCGATGCCCTGGGCCGGCTGCTGGCGGAACCGCTCTGGGCGGCCGTACCCGACGAAGCGGCGACCGCCGCGCGCCTGCGCCCCGGCAAGGAACCGGGCGGCCACCGGGCCGGCTGGATGCTCCGCGCCGAACGCCGACCGTTCACCCCGCCCGGCGCACCGGCCACGTTCGAGATCGAGGTCGTCGTCTCCGACCCGGCCGTGCGCAACGTGGTGGAGACCCGGATCGTGCTCGGCGGCAGGCCGTTGGTTCCCGACCTGTTCGCCTCGGGCGGCTCCAACTCCCCCGAGTCCCTGCTCGACGCCGGGCGGCTGCGGGCCGGTCCCGAACCCCGCGAGGTCAAGCTGGCCGAGGCCTACTGCACCGAGGGCTGTTGCGGGGCCCTCTACGTGACGATCCGCCGGGACGGCGACACGGTGGTGTGGGACGGCTGGCGGGGCGTCGAGGGGAAGCGGCAGCCGCCCGCGTACCGGTGCGACGCCGCCGCGTACGACGCGGAGGTCCAACGGGCCGAAAACGACCGGAGCTGGTCCTGGCCCGCGCGCGACACCGCCCGGCTCATCGCCGACGGGCTTCGGGAACGCCCCGAGCTGCTCACCGCCTGGGACTGCCGCGCGGGCGGGGCCTTCACCGCATGGGACGATCCGGAGACCGTCGAACTCCTCTTCACCTACGCCCCCGGCACCGGACCCGGAGTACCGGGCGAGGGCGCCCCGTGGCTGCAGTTCGCATGGCGGATCCCGGACGACGGCACACCGCCCACATCGCAGGCCCGGGCCGCCCTCGAACGGCTCGCGGCGCAGAACCCGCGTACCTGGGCCCGGCTCTGCGGGGGCAGCAAGGAGTACGCCGAGGCCCTCGGCCACGACTGGCCGCCCGGGGGCCCGTAGGCCGTCTGCCGGGGCCCCGCCACGGGGGCCCCGGCGTCCGGGGGGCTACGCCGTCCAGGCGTCCGGGGGGCTACGCCGTCCAGACGATCGACTGCATCTCGCTGTAGGCGTGCAGCGCGTACGAGCCGACGTCGCGGCCCACCCCGCTGCGCTTGAACCCGCCGAACGGCGCCTCCATGTTGCGGCCGATGGTGTTCACGCCGACCCCGCCCGCCCGCAGCCGACGCGCCACGCGGAACGCGCGCGCCGAGTCCCCGGACCACACGTAGCTCAGCAGCCCGAAGTCGCTGTCGTTGGCCAGCCGGATCGCCTCTTCCTCGTCGCCGTCGAAGGGCACGACCACGACCACCGGGCCGAAGATCTCCTCGCGCACCACCCGCATGTCGTTCGTGCAGTCGACGAGCAGGGTCGGCGCCACGTAGAAGCCGCGGCCGTCCCCGACCACCGGGCGCTCGCCGCCGTACGCGATCCGCGCGCCCTCCTTCTTCCCGAGCTCGACGTACGATTCCACGCGGTCGCGGTGCGCGGCCGAGATCACCGGGCCGACGACCGTGCCGGCCTCCGCCGGGTCGCCGACCTTCATGAAGGCCAGGTAGCCGGTCAGTTTCTCGATCAGCCGGTCGTGAACCGACCGGTGGACGATCACCCGGGTCGGGGCCGTGCAGATCTGCCCGGAGTAGAAGGAGAAGGTCGTCCCGATCCCCATCACCGCCGCGTCCAGGTCGGCGTCCTCGAAGACGATCGCCGCGCCCTTGCCGCCCAGCTCCATCAACTGCCGCTTCATGGACCGGCCGCAGACCTCGGCGATGCGCTGCCCGACGGCCGTGGAACCGGTGAAGGACACCATGTCCACGTGCGGGGAGTCCACCGCGGCCTCGCCGACCTCCACCGACCGGCCGCCCACGACGTTCACCACGCCCGCCGGCACCCCGGCCTCGTGCAGGGCGTCCGCCATCCGGAACACCGACAGCGGGTCCTGCGGCGCCGGCTTCACCACCACCGTGTTGCCCATGGCCAGGGCCGGGGCCACCTTGCCCGCCGGATTCGCCCACGGGTTGTTGTAGGAGGTGATGCAGGTGATCACGCCGACCGGCTGGCGCACCTCCAGCGCGCCCAGGATGCTCGCCCGCCCCATCGGGCCGGCTTCCGTGACCTGCGGGGGCAGGCCCCGCTCGACCGGTTCGAGGGCCCCCTTCGCGTACCGCCGGAAGCGGGCGACGCCCACCCCGACCTGCATGCCGCGCGCGATCCCGGTCGGCGCACCCGTCTCGGCCCGGGCCAGTGCCGACCACGGCTCGAACTCCCGCTGCATGATGTCCGCGGCCCGGTCCAGGATCGCCGCCCGCGCCTCGGGCGTCGTACGGGACCAGCTCTCGAAGGCGTCGGCCGCGGCGCGCGCCGCCTCCTCGACCTGGGCGCGCGAGGCCTCGGGCGCGAGCCCGACCACCGACTCGTCCGCCGGGTCGATCACCTCGTAGTGACCGCCCGCGGGCTCCACCCGCTCCCCGCCGATGTAGAGCGGCTGCGGCACCTCGGTCATCGGGTACTCACCGTCCTCGTGTCGCGGCCGGACCGGAGCACGATGCCCGGAACGGCGCCCGTCACCTCGTCGTCGCGGATGGTCTCCACGCCGTTGACGCGTACCGAGACGATGCCGATGGCCCGGGCGTCCAGCCGCGGGCTGTCGCCGGGCAGGTCGTGGACCAGGGTCGCGGGTCCGGCCTCGATCCGCTCCGGGTCGAAGAGGACCAGGTCCGCGTGGAACCCCTCGGCGAGGCGCCCGCGTTCGCGCAGCCCGAACAGCCGGGCCGGGTCGTCGGTGAGCATCCGTACCGCCTGCTCCAGCGGGACGAGCTTGCGGCCGCGCAGGCAGTCGCCGAGGAAGCGGGTCGTGTACGGGGCCCCGCACATCCGGTCCAGGTGCGCGCCGGCGTCGGAGCCGCCGAGCATGACGTCCTCGTGCTGCCAGGTCTCCTGGCGCAGGGCCCAGCTCGCCGGGTCGTTGTCGGTGGGCATCGGCCAGAGCACCGTGCGCAGCTCGTCGTTGGCGCAGATCTCCACCAGGCAGTGGAAGGGGTCCTGACCGCGCTCGGCGGCGATGTCGTTCACGACCCGGCCGGAGAGGCCCTCGTTCTCCTTGCTGTACGTGTCCCCTATGACGTACCGCCCGAAGTTGGCGAGGCGCCGGAAGACGCCGGCCTCCTTGCTGTCGGCGCGGCGCAGCATCTCGGCCCGTACGTCGGCGTCGCGGAGCTTCGCGATCCGCTCGGGGACGGGCAGGGCGAGGATCTCGCCCCAGCCCGGGATGAGGTTGAGCGCGCAGAAGGTGCCCAGGGACATGTTCATGGGGGTGAGGATCGGCATCGTCAGCGCGACGATCCGGCCGCCGGCCTTGCGGGCGCGCTCGCTGGGGATCAGCTGGCGCGGGACCCGCTCGGGGACGGAGGCGTCGATGGTGAGGACGTTCCAGTTGAGCGGCCTTCCCGCGGCGGCGCTCATCTCCACGAACAGGTCGATCTCGTCGTCCGAGAACTGGTCGAGGCAGCCGGCGACGATCGCCTCCAGCTGGGTGCCCTCGTGTTCGGCGACCGCCTCGGACAGCGCCAGCAGCTCGGCGGGCCGGGCGTGGCGGGAGGCCACGGGGGCGCCGGATCCGTCGGAGTGGGTGGAGGACTGGGTGGTGGACAGGCCCCAGGCGCCGGCGTTCATGGCGTCGTGGAAGAGGTCGAGCATCTGCTGCATCTGCTCGGGGGTGGGCTGGCCGCCGACGGCGTCCTCACCCATCACGTGCCGGCGCAGGGCGCAGTGGCCGACCATGAAGCCGGCGTTGACGGCGATGCGGCCCTCCAGGGCGTCGAGGTACTCGCCGAAGGTGGACCAGGTCCAGTCGACGCCCTCCTCCAGGGCCTTGAGGGCCATGCCCTCGACCTTGCTCATCATCCGGCGGGTGTAGTCGGCGTCCTCGGGGCGGGCCGGGTTGAGCGGGGCCAGGGTGAAGCCGCAGTTCCCGCCGGCGACGGTGGTCACGCCGTGGTTCATGGAGGGCGTGGCGTACGGGTCCCAGAAGAGCTGGGCATCGTAGTGCGTGTGGGGATCGATGAAGCCCGGGGTCAGGACGAGGCCGGTGGCGTCCTCGGTCGTTCGGGCCTCCTCGGTGACGGTGCCGGGCTCGGCGATGACGGCGATGCGGCCGTCCCGGATGCCGAGGTCTGCGACGCGGGCGGGGGCGCCGGTGCCGTCCACGACGGTCGCGCCCTTGATCAGGTGGTGGAGCATGACGTCCCTTCACGCTTTGAGCCCCGC
>NZ_BMVL01000008.1:268362-335066 GCF_014650695.1 Streptomyces avidinii
CCCGGACCCCGCGCCTCAAACGCCGGCGAGGCCGGATGTGGCCCCGGCCGGTGGCCGCCCGGCCGGGGCCGGTGCGGGACGGCGGTCCGGGAAGACGCCGTCCCCGTTTCCCCGCCGGGTCAGACGGCCTGGCGGAAGCGGGTCGTGCGGTGGACCGGGTCCGTGTCGATGTGGGGGATCACGTGCTCGCCGATCAGCTTGATCGTCGTCATCGTGTCCTCGGGTGAGACACCGGTCGGCAGACCGAAGGACAGCTGGTCGGCCCCCGCCTGCTCCCAGCGCTTGCACTGGGCGCGCACCTCCGACGGGTCGCCGCAGATCAGCAGTTCCTCCGCGATCAACAGCTCGATGATCTCCGCGTTGTACTCCGGCAGGGTCTCGGGCCACTGCGGGATCGCCTCGGGCCGCGGGAAGGTGTCGTGGTAGCGGAAGACCAGCGACTGGAAGCGGTTCATGTTGGCGTTGACGGCGATCTCGACGGCCTTGTCGTGGGTCTCGGCGCAGATCGCGGTCGAGGTGACCATGACGTTGTCGTTGACGAAGGCGCCGATGGCCTTCGCCTCGCGGATGGCCGTCTTGTACTGGTCGAGGACCCACTCCATGTCGGAGACCTTCTGCACGCTGAAGCCCAGCACGCCGAGGCCCTTCTTCGCCGCCATGGCGTACGAGGACGGGGATCCGGCCGCGTACCACATGGCCGGGTGGGCCTTGCCGTACGGCTTGGGGAAGATCTTCCGCGGCGGCAGGGACCAGTGCTTGCCCTGGAACCCCTCGTATTCCTCCTGGAGGAACATCTTGGGGAACTCCGCGATGGTCTCCTCCCAGATCTCCTTGGTGCCGTTCATGTCCTCGATGCCGGGCAGGAAGCCGAGGATCTCGTGGCTGCCCGCGCCTCGGCCGGTGCCGAACTCGAAGCGGCCCTTGGAGAGGTGGTCGAGCATGGCGACCTTCTCGGCCACCTTGACCGGGTGGTTCACCGGGGCGAGCGGGTTGAAGATCCCGGAGCCGAGGTGGATGCGCTCGGTGGCGTGGGCGAGGTACCCGAGGAACACCTCGTTCGCCGACAGGTGTGAGTACTCCTCCAGGAAGTGGTGCTCGGAGGCCCAGGCGTACTTGAAGCCGGACCTGTCCGCCTGTATGACGTACTCGGTCTCCTCGATCAGCGCCTTGTGCTCTGCCTCGGGGTCGACCTTGGATCGCGCCTCAGGCACGTATCCCTGCACAAAGAGCCCGAATTCCAAGGGGGTTCACCGTCCTTTGGTTTCTGACGTTCCGTCAGATCTGATGTCTCGACTGTTCCATCGCCAGGGTGCGAGCGTCAATACCTGACGCTCCATCAGAGAATGCTGACGCCTGCCATCCAGCCCCCGTCGATCACGAACGGCTGGCCGGTGATGTACGAGGAGTCCTCGCCCGTCAGGAAGAGCGCCAGCTTCGCGATCTCCTCCGGCTGCCCCACGCGCCCCATCGGGACCACCCGCTTGTAGAGCTCCGCCATCGCGTCCCGCGCCTCGTCGGTCAGGTTCGCCGGGTCCAGCAGGCCCGGGTTGGCCATCGGGGTGTCCACGGCGCCCGGGCACATCGCGTTGACCCGGATGCCCTTGCCTGCGAGCTCCAGCGCGGCCACCCGGGTCAGGCCGAGGATCGCCGCCTTGGTGGCGGCGTAGGTGCCGACGTACGCCATGCCCGTGAGGCCCGTGTACGAGGAGGTGTTGACGATCGTGCCGCCGCCGGCCGCCTCGATCTCGGGGGCCACCGTTTTGATGCCGAGGAAGGCGCCCACCTGATTGACCTGGACCACCTGCTGGAACTCCTCCAACGGGGTCGCGGTCAGCTCGTTGAAGCGCAGGATGCCCGCATTGTTGACCAGGCCGTCGATCGGGCCGAAGGTCGCCTTCGCCACGGCGATCGCGGCCGCCCAGTCCTCCTCCCGGCTCACGTCCATCCGTACGTACCGCGCCCGGTCCTCGCCGATGTCCTTGGCCACCGCCGCGCCCTGCTCGTCCAGCACGTCTCCGAGGAGCACCGAGGCGCCCTCGGCGGCGAAGAGCCGGGCCTCCTGCTCGCCCTGACCGCGTGCCGCGCCCGTGATGATGACGACGCGCCCGTCCAGCTTGCCCATGGTCCGTCAGCCCCTAGTCGTTGAGGAGGGGGGCCACCTCGGCCCCGAAAGCGATGATCTGGTCGACGAGTTCGGCGCGGTCGCGGCTGCGGAAGCGGACCTGGATCTGGTCCACGCCGAGCGCCCGGTACTCCCGCAGGGACTCCGCGAGCGCCTCCGCCTTGCCGGTGAGGGTGCGGCGGCCGGTGTCCCAGCCGGGCTCGCCGACGTACAGCGCCTCGGTGATCGCGCCGAACTCGATGGGGTCGGTCACCCCCGCCGCCTCACGGAGCTCCCTGATCCGGGCGATCTGCTGCGGGAGCCGGTCGCGCGGGTCGCCCTGCGGGAGCCAGCCGTCCCCGCGGACCGCCGCGCGGCGCACGGCGGCGGGCGAGGAGCCGCCGACCCAGACGGGGATCCGCTCCTGCGCGGGCCGGGGCAGCTGGCCGAGGTCCTTGAAGGAGAACAGCTCGCCCTCGAACTCGGGATACTCCTCGGGGCCCAGCGCCCGGCGCAGCGCGTCCAGGGTCTCGTCGAGAACGGCCCCGCGGCGCGCGAAGTCCACGCCGAGGATCTCGAACTCCTCCTGCACGTGCCCGGCGCCCACCCCGAGGACCAGCCGGCCGCCGGAGAGGTGGTCGAGGGTGGCGTACTGCTTGGCGCTGATCAGCGGGTGGCGCAGGCCCAGGATCGCGACGTGACTCAGCAGGCGCACGTGCTCGGTGATGCCGGCCAGGAAGGACAGGGTCGCCACCGGGTCGTACCAGACGGTGCTCATGGGTCCGGCGAGCCGTCGCGGGATGGCCACGTGGTCACAGGTGGCCAGGTACCCGAAGCCGGCCCGGTCTGCGGCCCGCGCGATCTCGGCGAGATCGACGGCGGTGGCCGAGGCCTCCCAGGGTTCGGCGTAGAGGGTGCTCTGCGACTGGACCGGGAGCTGCATCCCGTGGACCAGCCGACCTTCCGGAAATACGCGCGCCATGGCGGGCCCGCCTCGCCTTCGTCTGCCGATTCGTCATATCGGTGCCGGGCCATCGTCGTAGCTGACGGATCGTCAGACAAGGGGTGCGACACACCCCGCGCGGAACGGGCCCGATCGGCAGGACGGGCCCCGGCACCGGTTCCGCCCGTTCCCCTCGCGCGATCCGCTCGCTAGGGTGCGCGCGTGGATCTGATGCTCACGCTGGTCAGCGGGATCGCCTGGACGGTCGTGTACGTGGAGGCGATCCGCGTCGGGCTGCGGGACCGGACGTACGCGATGCCCGTCGCCGCCCTCGCGCTCAACTTCGCCTGGGAGAGCACCTACGCGGTCCGCGAGCTCTCGGTCGGCGTCTCCGCGCAGGGCGTGGTCAACGTGGTGTGGGCGGTGGCCGACCTCGCGATCGTCTACACCTACCTGCGCTTCGGGCGGGCCGAGCTGCCGGAGTTCGTCACCCGGCCGCTCTTCGCCACCTGGTCCGTTCTGATCTTCGGTACGGGCTTCGCCGTGCAGTGGCTGTTCCTGGCGCACTTCGGCATGCACGACGCGACCCGGTACTCGGCCTTCCTGCAGAACCTCCTGATGTCCGGGCTGTTCATCGGCCTGTACACCGCCCGGCAGGGCCCGCACGGACAGTCCCTGACCATCGCCGTCGCCAAGTGGCTCGGAACGCTCGCCCCCACCCTGCTCTTCGGGGTGGTCGAGGACGCGCCGTTCATCCTCGGGCTCGGGATCCTGTGCAGCGTCTTCGACCTCGCCTACATCGGACTGCTGCTCCGGCCCCGGTTCGCCCGCGTCAGAAGCCTGCCGGCCCCATCACGATGACCGGCTTCGCCGCCGGGTCGAGGGTCTCCAGGACCTTCTTCATGGCGTCCTTCGGGATGCCGACGCAGCCCTGCGAGGGGCCGTCGTGGTCCACGTGGAGCCAGATGTTGCCGCCCTTGTCCTCGCCGTCCGGCATGACCGGGTCCAGCGGGGACCTGCCGGGCCTGCGGTTGAAGTCGATGGCGACGACGTAGTCGAAGGAGCCCGCCAGGGACTCCCCGTTCACACCGAGACCCGTGGCGACGAAGCCGTTGTCCCGGTCGTACGGGAACCGGGTGCCCGGGGGCTTCGGCAGCAGTCCGCCCGCATCGGTGAGCGCGAACACGCCCTGCGGCGAGGTCAGGTCACCGTACTCGCGTTCGACGGACCAGCCGTTGGCACCGTTGCGGGCGGGCCAGCTCTCGGTCCGCACCCAGTCGGCGCCGGCCGCGGGGCGCGTGTAGAAGGCGGCGGTGGACTCCGAGGAGTCCACCGCCCTCCCGGTGACCAGGATGAGCTGGCGGGACTCCGCCGGGATCCGGGCCCGGGTGTGCTCGCTGACGCCGGTCAGGCCCTGCTCGGCGGCGGCCCGCCGGGCGGCCTCCCGCTGGGCGTCGCGCGCGGCCCGGTCCGCGGCCTGCGGGCGGGCGTCCGCGCGGGCCTGCGGCCGCGCGGCGGCGGCCTTGTCCTGGTCCTGGGCCAGGTACGCCCAGCCGGCCGTGAAGGTCGCCAGGCCCAGGGCGGCGGCGAGGGCCACCCGGCGGGTCCTGCGGATCGGACGGGGCTTGCCGGACGGACGGGAGCGGGCTCGGGCGTGCTTGCTCATTCCTCCGACCGTACATCAGCAGGCCCTCGCAGCCCGGGTGGCTACGACGTGCGCGCCTCGTCGGAACTCGGGAAGCGCACACGGACGGTGAGACCGCCCCCGGGAGCCGGATTGGCCTCGGCGCTCAGCTCCGCCCCGTGCGCCCGTGCGATCGAGGCCACGATCGACAGCCCCAGTCCGGCGCCCTCACCTGCGGTGTGCTGCCGTTCGGCGCGCCTGCGGAACGGCTCCAGGAGCCCCGGCACGTCCGCCGGGTCGATCACCGGGCCGGTGTTCGACACCGTCAGTTCCCCTTGGGTGGAGGTGGACACGGCGATCCTGCCGCCGTCGCGGTTGTGACGGACGGCATTGATCAGCAGGTTCCTCAGCAGGTGCCCGAGCAGGGTCCGGTCGCCCGGCACGGCCAGCGGCGCGAGGGTCCGTACGACGGTCAGGCCCTGCTGCGGGCAGGCCGCCAGCTCGGCCGCCGCGAGCGCCGCCAGGTCCACCGGAGCGGTGGACTCCAGCCCCTGCTCCGAAACGGCGAGCAGCAGCAGGGACTCGATGAGGTGCTCGCTGGAGTCCGCGACCCCGATCAGCCTGTCCCGGATCCGCGCGACCTTCTCCGGCGACGGGTCCCCCGCCAGGCCGATCTCGGCGGCCGCCCGCTGCACGGCCAGCGGGGTGCGCAGCTCGTGCGCCGCGTTCGCCGCGAACCGCCGCTGCGCCGAGACGAGCTGCTCCATCCGGCCCAGCATCGCGTCGAAGGTGTCGGCCAGCTGCTTGAGCTCGCCGGGCGGGGCGTCGAGGGAGATCCGCTCGTCCAGGTTCTCCCCGGACAGGCGGCGCGCGGTCTCCGTGATCACGCCGACCGGGCGCAGCACCCGGCCGGCCATCCACCAGGCGAGCCAGATCGACAGCACGGCGAACACGGCCAGGGCGAGGAGGGAGTACATCAGCAGCCGGTGCCGGGTGGCGTCGGTGACGGCGTCCGAGAGGTTCTGGGTGTAGGCGTAGCTCTTGAGCTGCTCGGGCGTGGGCGTCTGGCCCGGGGGCAGCTTCCGCGCCGGTTCGCAGGGACAGTCCGGGGCGAAGGTCCGGCCGGGGACCGGCCCGGGCGACTGGAGGACGTAGCCCGGGCTGACGGTGCGGACGGCCCCGTTGACGCTCGCGTAGAGGCCCTGGCCGACCAGGAGGTAGACCAGCGCGACCAGGCCGCCGCCCGCGAGGAGCAGCAGCGAGCCGTACAGGGCGGTGAGGCGGCCGCGCTCGGTCCGCAACAGCCCCGTCGACGGGCCGGACCGTGTGGGACGGAGCCGCGTCCCCCGGCGCAGCCGCATCCGACGGAGCCTGATCCGGCGGAGCCGCACCCTGCTCGGCCGCACCCTGCCCAGCCGCATCCGGCGCCCGCTCACCGGGCCGCGATCCGGTAGCCCGCGCCCGGCACGGTCTCGATCAGCGGCGGCTCGCCCAGCTTGGCGCGGAGCTTGCTGAGGGTGACGCGGACGGCGTTGGTGGAGTAGCTGGTGTCCTGCTCCCACACCTGCTCGATCAGGTCGTCGTTGCTCACGACGGCGCCCTCGGCGCGCAGCAGCGCCTCCAGCACCGCGAACTCCTTGCGGGACAGCGCGAGCCGGTGCCCGTCGCGGGTGGCGCTGCGCCGGGCGGTGTCGACGGCGACCCCGGCGCGCTCCAGCACGGGAGGCAGGGCGGGGCGGGCCCGCCGGCCGAGGGCCAGGACGCGGGCGAGCAGCTCGTCGTAGGCGAAGGGCTTGGTGAGGTAGTCGTCGGCGCCGAGGCCGAGGCCCTCGACGCGGTCCCGTACGGTCCCGGACGCGGTCAGCATCAGGACGCGGGTCAGCAGCCGCTCGCGCACCACCTGCCGGCAGACCTCGTCACCGTGCAGGCCGGGCAGGTCGCGGTCCAGGACGAGGACGTCGTACTCGCCCAGGCGCAGCAGTCGCAGGGCCTCCGGGCCGTCGCTCGCCTCGTCGACGGCCAGCGCGTCGCGGCGCAGCCCCTCGGCGATCATCTCCCGGAGGAATTCCTCGTCCTCCACCACCAGTACGCGCATGGCGTCCTCTTTACCCGAGATCGGCATTTCGCCGTTGTAAGCAGGGTGCGAGAGGGAAGCGAAAGGCCCTTTCACCGCAGGCTCGAGGCCATGAAGCGATCCCTGATCATGACCACGGCCGCGGTCGTCACCGGGCTGACCCTGTTCGCCACCGCCTGCGCGAACGACGCGTCCGCGGGGAAGAAGGACTCCTCCGGCGGTTCGAGCGGCACCGGCAGCGGCAGCAGCGGCGGTGACGGCTCGGTGGCCGACAACGCCGTGAAGATGCGCCAGTGCCTGCGCGAGCACGGCATAGACGTGCCCGACCCCGAGCCCGGCCAGGACCCGCGCGGGATGACGCTGGGCGGGGACGCCGACCCGCAGAAGATGCAGGAGGCCATGAAGGCCTGCGGGATGAGCACCGGCGCCGGCAAGGAGCCCACGCAGGAGGAGAAGGACAAGGAGCTGGAGTGGATCCGGTGCATGCGCGAGAACGGGGTCGCCCTCAAGGACCCTGAGTACAACGGCGGCATGAAGAGCGCCACCGAGATCCCCAAGGGCCAGGAGAAGGCCTTCGAGGAGGCCCAGAAGAAGTGCGAAACCGCCCGATGAGGAAGCGGTCCAAGTGGCTGCTGGGCTCGCTGGCCGCCGTACTGGCCGTCTCGGGCGGCGGCTGGGCCGTCATCGATCGGCAGCAGGGCGACACGGACGGGCAGGAGCGGCGCGCGGCCGGCGGGCTGCCGCCGGCCACGGCACCGGTCGAGCGCGGCGACCTCGGCTCCGGCCTCCAGGTGGAGGGCACCCTCGGCTACGCGCAGGAGCGCAAGCTGAACGCGGGCGGGCCCGGGGTGCTGACGTGGGTCGCGGGCGAGGGCTCGGCGGTGGAGCGGGACGGAAAGCTCTACGAGGTCAACGGCAGGCCGGTACGGCTCATGTACGGGTCCACGCCGATGTACCGGCCGCTGAAGGCCGGCGACAAGGGCGAGGACGTCAAACAGCTCAAGCGGAACCTGCAGGCCCTCGGCCACGGCACCGGGCTCGACCCGGAGGACGGGGTCTTCACCGCGGGCACGGCCACGGCGGTCAAGCGGTGGCAGAAGGCGCACAGGGCGGCGGAGACGGGCGAGGTCGGCAAGGAGGACATCGCCTTCGCCTCGGGACCGCAGCGGGTCCGCGGGAACGACGCGGCGGTCGGTGACGAGGTGGGACCGGGCAAACCGGTGCTGACGGTGACGGGCACCGAGCGGATCGTCCGCTTCCAACTGGAGCCGGCCAAGGCGGGCGCGGTGAAGTCCGGCGACCCGGTGACCATGCGGCTGCCGGGAGGCGGCGGCGCCACCGGGAAGATCGACTCGGTGGGCGGCGCGGCGCAGCCCGACGACAAGAACGGCGGCGGCGCGGGAGGCCCCGGTGGCGGAGACAAGAAGGCCGAGGTCGAGGTGATCGTGACCTTCGACAGGCCCGCCGAGGTGAACGCGCCGGACCAGTCCCCGGTGACCGTCGGCCTGACCGGCGAGACCCGCAAGGGCGTGCTCTCCGTACCGGTCAACGCACTGCTCGCGCTCGCGGGCGGCGGCTTCGGCGTCCAGGTCGTGCAGGACGGCCGGGCCCGCGAGGTCCCGGTCGAGCTGGGCATGTTCGGCAACGGCCGGGTCGAGGTGACCGGCGACGCCCTCAAGGAGGGCATGCAGGTGGGGATCCCCAAGCTGTGACGGACATGACGAGAGCTCACCTGACGACGCATCCGACCACGCTTCCGGCGACGCACCCGGCCACCGGTCCGACGGCGCGTCCGGACACGGTCGTGGAGCTGACCGGGGTCACCAAGGAGTACCCGGGCGGGGTCGCGGCCCTGCGCGGGGTCGACCTGACCGTCACCGCCGGGGAACTCCTCGCCATCGTCGGCCCGTCGGGATCCGGCAAGTCCACCCTGCTGCACATCGTCGGCACCCTGGACCGCCCGACGGCGGGCGGCGTACGGATCGCCGGGTACGACATCGCGGCCCTCTCGGACCGTTCACTGTCGGCCCTGCGCTCCCGGCACGTCGGCTTCGTCTTCCAGTCCTTCCACCTCGTGCCCGGCATCAGCGCCCGCGCGAACGTCGCCGAGGGGCTGCTGTACAGCGGCCTCTCGCGGGCCGAGCGGCTGCGCCGGGCCGCGGAGGCGCTGGAGCGGGTGGGCCTCGGGGACCGGATGGACCACCGGCCGCACGAGCTGTCCGGCGGGCAGAAACAGCGCGTGGCGATCGCCCGCGCCGTCGCGGGCGCACCGGACCTGCTGCTGGCCGACGAGCCGACGGGAGCGCTGGACACGGCGTCCGGGGAATCGGTGATGGAGCTGCTGCGCGAGCTGAACCGGGACGGGGCCACCATCGCGGTGATCACCCACGACCAGGAGATCGCGGCGAGCCTGCCGCGGCAGGTGCGGATCCGCGACGGGGAGATCGTCGCGGACCGGAGCCCGGCGGGGGTGGCGTCATGAGCCGCGCGAGGGCTCGTACGCGCACGCAGGTCCGGCGGTTGACGCCGCCGAGGCTGTCCCCGCGGGACGTCCTGCACGTCGGATCGGCGGGCCTGCGCGCCCGCCCGATGCGGGTGTTCCTGTCCGCGCTCGGCATCGCCATCGGCATCGCGACGATGATCGCGGTGGTCGGGATCTCCTCCTCCAGCCAGGCCGAGCTGTTGCGGGAGCTCGACCGACTCGGCACCAACATGCTGGTCGCGAAGCCGGGCGAGGGCATGTTCACCGGGCAGGACACCAGGCTGCCCAAGGACGCGCCCGGCATGATCTCCCGGATAGCGGGGGTCGAGTCGGTCGGCACCACGGGCGACGTGGCCGAGTCCGTACGCCGGTCGGAGAACATCCCGAAGGGGGAGACGGGCGGCATCGTGCTCAAGGCGGCCAAGGACGACCTACTGGGCACCCTGCGCGCCCGGATGGCGAGCGGCACCTGGCTCAACGCCGCCACCGGCCGCTTTCCCTCGGTGGTGCTCGGGGACGTCTCCGCGCGCCGGCTCGGCATCACCGAACCGGGCCAGCAGGTCTTCATCGGCGGCCGGTACTTCACGGTGATCGGCATCCTGGAGCCCGTCCCGCTGGCACCGGAGATCGAACGCTCCGCACTGATCGGCTGGGACGCGGCCGAGCAGCTTCTGGGCTTCAACGGTCACCCGACGGCGGTGTACGAGCGCTCGGCGGACGACCGGGTGGCGGCGGTCCGCACGCTGATCCCCCGGACGGCCAACCCGCAGACCCCGAGCGCGGTGCAGGTCAGCGACCCCTCGGCGGCGCTCCAGGCGAAGGCCGCCACGGAGGGCGCGTTCAGCACGCTGCTGCTGGGCCTCGGCGGGATCGCGCTGCTGGTGGGCGGGGTCGGCGTCGCCAACACCATGATCATCTCGGTGCTGGAGCGGCGCCACGAGATCGGCCTGCGGCGGTCCCTGGGTGGCACCAAGGGCCAGATCCGGATCCAGTTCGTGACGGAGTCCCTGCTGCTGTCCGGCCTCGGCGGCCTGGCGGGCATCGCCCTGGGCGGCGCGGCCACGGCGGTCTACGCCCGCGCGGGCGACCTGCCCTGGGTGGTCCCGCTCTGGGCGGTGACCGGCGGCTTCGCCTCGACCCTGGTGATCGGCACTCTGGCCGGGCTCTACCCGGCGGTGCGCGCGGCCCGGCTGTCCCCGACGCTGGCCCTGGCGGCGGGGTAGGGGACGGGGTCGCGGGACCGGCTCCGGGGGGACGGGCGGGCACAGGGCGGCAAAAGGCCAGGTGCAAGCCCGTCCCCCGGACCCGATCACCGGCGTACATTGAATCGATGAGGCGAACTCCACGTCACGCGGCGCGCGTTGTCATCCTGTCCCCCACCGGATCCGTGTTCCTCTTCCGCGAGGACAACGTGGAGGTGGGCATCCACTGGCTGCCGCCCGGCGGCGGCATCGATCCCGGCGAGAGCCCCGAGGACTGCGTGCGGCGCGAGCTCCGCGAGGAGACCGGCTGGACCGACCTGGAGCCCGAACGGCTGCTCTGCACCTGGGAGCACGACTTCACGTACCAGGGGGTCCCGGTCCGCCAGCACGAACACATCTACGTCACCACGGGCCCGCGCCGCGAGCCGGTCCTGGAGGCCCCGGACATCCACTGGCGGTGGCTCTCCCCGCAGCGCCTGGCCGCCCTGGGCGAACCGGTGTGGCCGCCGCGCCTGCCGGACCTGCTGGCCGACATCCCGGCGCAGCCGGTCCACCTGGGGCTCCTGGCCTAGGTCGTCTCTTCCGGATCTTGTCGGGCCCGCAAGATCCGAAAGAGACGACCTAGGGCTTCTTCGCGGTGGCCTTGGCGTAGAGCGAGGCCGCGTACTCCCCGAGGACCGTGCTGGTCGACACGTCGTCCGTGTCCCCGCCCGTGAGGATGCCGATGATCTTCCCGTCGCGGGCGATCCACGCGCTGCCGCTGGTGCCGCCGGGGAAGTCGGCGCAGTCGAAGCGCTGCTGGGTCGCGCTCTCGCGGACGGCGACGGAGGTGCAGGTACGGGGAACCCCGCGGTCGGCGGGGTAGCCGGTCACGGTCACTTCCTCGCCCGCACGGCCGCTGGTGTCGAGCACGGCCGCACCGGTCACGTCCTCGACGGTGCGGCCCTTGTCGTCCGGGGCGAGGCGGGCGAAGGCGAGGTCGTAGTCGTCGTCCGTCCCCTCGGCCCAGCGGTCGTCCTCGAAGACCTGCTCGATCTTCCATGTGCCGTACGGGGCGACCCCGTTGGCGTAGGCGGGGGCGAAGACGGCGCTGCCGCCGCTCTGGTCCCCCTCGAGCAGACAGTGCCCAGCCGTGATGATCATGTTCCGGCCGGGGCTGCTCACCACGGTGGCCGTGCAGAAGTGGTCACTGTTCAGGCCGTCGGTGAACAAAGCCCCGGTGAAGGCCGCGGGCCCACCGGGCGGCGGCGTGACGGCCGGCGGCAGGGTGCTGCCGGGCGGGGCGGAGAGCTGGGGCTTCGCCGCTTGCGATCGCGACGACGGCCCCGTCGGCGACGCGGTCGGCGCGGCCTTCGCCCGCGCGGACGGCACCGCTTCGGGCGGCGGCACCAGCTTCGCCACGGCGGCGGACGCCCCCAGAGCCGCGACCGCACACAGCACCGCCGTCACGACGGTCCGCTTGTCCACCGGCATGATCATCCTTCCGCTTCACCCTGGCGAAGCATGCCCCGGCGGCGGGGGTGGGTGCAAGAACGCGGACGGCTCCGGGCTCCCCCGTCACACCGTTTCGACCTGCAGGTTGCACACGAATCGCAGGCCGGGGCGGCCGTCCAGGTCGACCCCTCCGACGGGCACGAACCCGGTGCGGGCCAGCACCGCGCGGGAGCCCGCGTTGTCGAGCGTCGTGACCGCCCGCAGCGCGGTCAGCCCGTACTGCGTGACCGCCAGCCCGCACGCCTTCCGTACCGCGGCCGTGGCCAGTCCCCGGCCCGTGGCGCGCTCGGCGATCCGGTAGCCGAGTTCGGCCGAACCGTCGGCCACGTCCACGAGGTTGACCCGGCCCACCACTTCCCCGGCGCCGTCCACGAGCACGTGGAAGAAGCACGCCCCGGTGGCCTGCTCGGCCATCAGCGCGGCGTGCCGCTCGTCGAAGTCGGCGAAATAGCGGTCGCCGCGGTCGGGCACCGCGGCGGCGAAGTAGGCCCGGTTCTCCCGCTCGAACGCGAGCAGGGCCGGGGCGTGGTCGAAGCTCAGCGGCTGGAGTTCGGGCATGGCTCGATGCTAGGCCGTCGCCCCGCCGCCCGCCCCTCGTAGATCTCGGCGTCAACTGCACTGCCAGTGAGCGCATTTGCCGTATTGATCTATCATCGCTTCGATTTTCGCCGCCCGTGCCGGCACGGGGCGGGCGCGAACCGGTTTCGACGAGAGGCAACACGTACGTGCGACTGACAGGCAAGCACCGGATATCCCTGGTCGCCGTGGCGGCCGCGGCCGCGATCGTGGGAAGTCTGCAGCTCCCCTCCAGCGCGTTCGGCACCGAGGACACCGGGATCACCGTGCCGCCGGCCGCGGAGGGTACCGATTCCCACGCGGCCGACTCCGCCGTCCACGGGAGCGACGGCACTGCCTTCGAGGACGGCGTCATGTCGCTCGGTGCGGAGCCTTCCCGGACCGCCGCACGGGCGGCCGCGGCGGCCGCGGACGCCGAGCCCGCACCTCCTCAGGGCGAGGGGTGGAAGCTGAGCGGTGCGACCAAGTGGCTGCAGACCGGCTACACGATCAAGTTCTACGACCAGAAGTCCGCGGACTGGCTGGCCCCGTACGTGCAGGCCTCCGCCGCCGACCTGCGGCGCATCACGAACCTGCCGGTCACCGTCGACACGAAGCCGGTCGGCTGGGACTACGTACGGCCCAGGGGCGAAGTGATCGTCGGCGTCCTGCACCGCCCCTGCCTGCCGCCCGCCGGGGAGGGCAGCATGGGCAGCACCGGCTGGAAGGTGGTCCGCGACGGGTCCGGCAGCGCCAACCTGAGCTGCGGGTTCACCAGCTCCTCGGTGGCCGCGACCGTGACCAGCGGCCACGCCTACATCGACAGCGAGTTCTTCACCTCGGCCGGCAAGCCGACCGCCGCCATGGGCGAGACGTACATGCGCAACCACATCAGCCACGAGCTCGGGCACACGCTGGGCCTGACGCACGCCAACCGCAGCCTGGAGAAGAGCGACTGCGTCAAGGGGAGCGACTCCGGGCAGTTCCCGGTCATGTGCTCGCCCGCGTACGCCTACCAGGACAAGCGCGCCGGCACCTACGTCCAGCAGTTCGACGTCCAGGGCCTGCGCCGCCTCGCGGCCGGCGCCGGAGCCGCGCTCTCCCCGCAGGGCCGGGTGACCGGAATCGGCGCCAAGTGCCTGGACGTCAAGGGAGGCAAGGCGGCCAACGGCACGCAGATCCAGCTCTACACGTGCAACGGCTCCGTCGCCCAGTCGTGGATCCTCGGCAAGGACGGCACCTTCCGCGCGTTCGGGAAGTGCCTGGACAACGCGCGGAACGCGAG
Organism: Streptomyces avidinii; assembly: GCF_014650695.1. GTDB lineage: Bacteria > Actinomycetota > Actinomycetes > Streptomycetales > Streptomycetaceae > Streptomyces > Streptomyces avidinii. Next base: position 282,123 of record NZ_BMVL01000008.1, read on the forward strand.
CACCAACGGCAACAGGATCAGCCTCCACGACTGCAACGGATCGGCCGCACAGCGCTGGTCCGTCAACGCCAAGGGCCAGATCGTCCACGTGGCATCGGGCAAGGTCCTCGACGTGACCGGCGGCGCCACCGCCAACGGCACAGCGGTCCAGCTCCACACGGCGAACACGAACAAGCGCCAGGTCTGGGTCACACCGAAGTGACCCCGCCCCCGCGCAGCGCCCCCGGGAGCTCTCCCGGGGCGCTGCGCGTCACTGTCTAGGTCGATTGCCCGATCCCCCCGCCCCTCCTCAGAACGCACGCTGGTGCGATGAACGGTGGGGAAACGGGACGGGTCCTGCGGGACCGCAATGCTGGTCTCTATCTGTCCGGGGTGGTGGTCTCGGGCTTCGGGACGACCGCGATGTGGCTGGTCGCCGGGGTCTGGGTGAAATCGCTGACCGGCTCGGACACCCTCGCGGCGCTGACCGTGTTCGCCCTGTGGGCGCCGGTGCTCGCCGGGCCCGCTCTGGGGGCGCTCGCCGACCGGCTGCCCCGCCGGCGGCTCCTGGTCGGCGTCGGCCTCCTGATGGCCGCGCTGCTGCCCGTCCTGCTCCTGCTCGACTCCGCGGACCGGGTGTGGCTGCTGTTCGCCGTCCTCTTCGCCTACGGGGTCTGCGGCGCCCTCCACGACGCGGCGGAGGCGGCCCTGGTGCCGCAGGCCGTCGACGTCCGGCTCCTCGGTGACTTCAACGGGCTCCGGATGACGGCCAACGAGGGCATGAAGCTCCTCGCGCCGCCGGTGGGCGCGGCGCTGTTCGCCCGGTTCGGCGGGGCGTCGGTGGCTCTGCTCGACGCGGTGACGTTCGCGCTGGCAGCGGGACTCTTCGCGCTGCTGCGGGTTCGCGCGGAGCCGCCGGAGCGGAGCGCAGGCACAGGCACGGGCACGGGCGCGCGCGGCTTCCCCCGGGTGCGGGAGGGGGCGCGGGAGCTGTGGGGCTCACCCGTGCTGCGGCCGCTGGTGGCGGGCGGCGCGGCCGTGATGTTCCTGGCGGGGCTGAACGGCGCGGTGATCTACGCGGTCGCCGACGACGTGCTGGGGCACGCGCCCACCTATGTGGGGGTGTTGTACGCGGTGCAGGGCGCGGGCTCGGTCCTCACCGGGCTCGTGGCGGGTCCGCTGCTGCGGCGGATGCCCGAGCGGGTGTTCGCGGCCGCGGGCACGGCCCTGTTCGCACTGGGCATCGCGGGCCGGGCGCTGCCCTGCGACGCGGTGGCGCTGGTGTGCAGTGCGGTGATCGGGGCGGGGCTGCCGTGCGTGCTGATCGCCGCGCTGACGGCGGTGCAGCGCGAGGTCCCGAACGCGGTGCTGGCCCGCGCGGCAGCCACGGCCAACACCCTGATCTTCGTACCGAACGCGCTCGCCCTGGCACTGGGGGCCGCCCTGGTTGCCTTCGTGGACGTACGGGTGCTGCTGCCGGTGCTGGCGGTGGCGGGACTGGCGGTGGCGCTGCTCCTCGCGGCCGGGGCCCGGGCCGGGGTCGCGGCCGGAGCCGGGGCACGGGCCGGGCGGAAGTGACGGCCCGGGCGACCGCACGGGTAGCCGTAGGGGTCGCCGCACCGGCGGCCGTAGGGCGTGGCCGATCGGGGTGGGCGGGCCACGCCCTACGAGGGCGGGCTCAGGCTCCCGGCCCGGCCCACAGGCCTTCGGCCGTGAGCCCGAGCAGGTCGATCGCGTTGCCGCGCACGATGCGGTCCACCACGTCCGGCGACAGGTGGCCCATCTGCGCCTCGCCGACCTCGCGGGACTTGGGCCAGGTCGAGTCCGAGTGGGGGTAGTCCGTCTCGTAGAGGACGTTCGCGACGCCGATCGAGTCGAGGTTCTTCAGACCGAAGGCGTCGTCGAAGAAGCAGCCGAAGACGTGCTCCGCGAAGAGCTCCGACGGCGGGCGCAGCACCTTGTCCGCGACCCCGCCCCAGCCCCGGTTCTCCTCCCAGACCACGTTCGCGCGCTCCAGGATGTACGGGATCCAGCCGATCTGGCCCTCCGCGTACATGATCTTCAGGTGGGGGAAGCGCTCGAACTTGCCACTCATGAGCCAGTCGACCATCGAGAAGCAGCAGTTGGCGAACGTGATGGTGGAGCCGACCGCCGGCGGTGCGTCCGCCGAGGTGGACGGCATGCGGGAGGAGGAGCCGATGTGCATGGCGATGACCGTGCCGGTCTCGTTGCACGCCTCCAGGAAGGGGTCCCACTCGTCCGTGTGAATGGAGGGCAGGCCCAGGTGCGGGGGTATCTCGGAGAAGGCGACCGCGCGCACGCCGCGCGCGGCGTTGCGGCGGACCTCGGCGGCGGCCAGGCGGGCGTCCCAGAGCGGGACCAGGGTGAGGGGGATCAGCCGGCCGCGGGCGTCCGGGCCGCACCACTCCTCCACCATCCAGTCGTTGTAGGCCCGGACGCCGAGGAGCCCCAGCTCGCGGTCCTTGGCCTCGGTGAAGGTCTGGCCGCAGAAGCGGGGGAAGGTCGGGAAGCAGAGGGCCGACTGGACGTGGTTGACGTCCATGTCCGCGAGGCGCTCGGGAACCGAGAAGGAGCCCGGGCGCATCTGCTCGTAGGTGATGACTTCCAGTTTGATCTCGTCGCGGTCGTACCCGACAGCCGTGTCGAGCCGGGTGAGCGGCCGGTGCAGATCCTCGTACACCCACCAGTCGCCGATCGGGCCGTCGTCGCCCTTCGCTCCCATGACGGGGGCGAACTTGCCGCCGAGGAAGGTCATTTCCTTCAACGGGGCGCGGACGACGCGGGGGCCGATGTCGCGGTACTTGGACGGGAGCCGGTCCCGCCAGACGTGGGGGGGCTCAACCGTGTGGTCGTCCACCGAGATGATCTTCGGGAAGGTCTCCATGGCTCATACGGTAGCGCCGATCTGACGAACCGTCAGCTAGTTGGCCGGTGATCGGTCAAGGACGGGCTGACGTCCACGCGCGAGACAGGGCAGACTGACCACTAAACCGAACGGAAGGCAGGGGGACGACAGATGGACGGCGTACCGGCCATCCCGAGCCCGCGGAAACGCCCCGGGGCCCCTACGGCTGCCCCCGCGCCCCGCTCCGGGACAGGTACGGCCGGAACCGGTGCGGACACGGCAGCGCCGACCGGGCCCACCACGGGCAGGGCCACCACGGGTGCGGCCTCCACGAGCACGTCCGGTACGGGGGCGAGCACGGGCGGACCCGGCTCCGGCACTGCCGGGACCGCGACGGCCACCGCGGGCACGACCGGCCGGACCACGACCGCCACGGCCACGACCGGCACGGACAGGCCCGCCACGGACAGGCCCGGCACGGGCACGACCGGCACGGCCATGACCGGCACGGGCGCGACCGCCACCGGCACTGGCGGGTCCGGCACGGGCACGGCCCGCGCGGGCGGCGTCATTGCCGGGTCCGTGCCGCGGGTGGCCTCCTCCGCGGCTTCCTCCGCCGCGGCCTCCTCCGCCGCTGCTTCCGCCCCCGGGGCGGCTCCGGCAGGTGCCCGCGCCGAAGCCACCACCGCAGACGTCGTGGCCCACGGCCCCGGCGAGTCCCGTTTCGCCGTCCTCGGCCCCGTCCGCGCCTGGCGCGGCGCCGAGGTCCTGCCCTCCGGCACCCCCCAGCAGCGCGCCCTGCTCGCCGTACTCCTGCTGCGCGACGGCCGCACCGCCACCGCGCCCGAGCTCATCGACGCCATCTGGGGCGAGGACCCGCCGCAGCAGGCCCTCGCCACGATCCGTACGTACGCCTCCCGGCTGCGCAAGGTCGTCGCCCCCGGGCTGCTCGTCACCGAGTCCGGCGGATACGCCATCCGGCTGCGCTCCGCCGCCACCCTCGACCTCGGCGTCGCCCGCAGCCTCGCCGCCGACGCCGAGACGGCCCGCGCCGCCGGTGACCGCGCCCTCGCCCGTACGCTCCTCGCCCGCGCCCTCGACCTCTGGGAGGGCGAACCCCTCGCCGGGGTCCCCGGCCCGCACGCCGAGACCGAACGCATCCGGCTCGCCGAATGGCGCCTCCAGCTGCTGGAGACCCGCCTCGACCTCGACCTGGAGGTCGGCCAGCACGCCGAGGCCGTCTCCGAGCTCACCGCCCTCACCGCCGCCCACCCGCTGCGCGAACGCCTGCGCGAGCTGCTGATGCTCGCCCTCTACCGCAGCGGCCGGCAGGCCGAGGCCCTCGCCGTCTACGCCGACACCCGACGCCTCCTCGCCGACGAGCTCGGCGTCGACCCGCGCCCCGAACTGGCCGCGCTGCAGCAGCGCATCCTGAACGCCGACGCAGATCTCGCCCGCGCGGAGGACCCGGCCCCGGCCGCCGCGACCGTTCATGTGAGGCCGGCCCAATTGCCTGCGACCGTGCCCGACTTCACCGGCCGCTCCAGCTTCGTCGCCGAGCTCGGCGCCATCCTCGGCGGCGGCGCCCAGGACCAGGTCATGGCCGTGTCCGCGCTCGCCGGCATCGGCGGCGTCGGCAAGACCACCCTCGCCGTCCACGTGGCCCACGCCGCCCGCCCGCTCTTCCCCGACGGCCAGCTCTACGTCGACCTCCAGGGCACCGAGGCCCGCCCCGCCGAACCGGAGGCCGTCCTCGGCTCCTTCCTGCGCGCCCTCGGCACCCCCGACACCGCCATCCCGGACTCCGCCGCCGAGCGGGCCGCGCTCTACCGTTCCACCCTCGACGGCCGCCGCGTCCTGGTCCTCCTCGACAACGCCCGCGACGCCGCCCAGGTCCGCCCGCTGCTGCCGGGCACCGCCGGCTGCGCCGCCCTCGTCACGAGCCGGGTCCGCATGGCGGGCCTCGCCGGGGCCCATCTCGTCGACCTCGACGTGATGAGCCCCGAGGAGGCCCTCCAGCTGTTCACCCGCATCGTCGGCGAGGAGCGGGTGCGCGCCGAACGCCAGGCCGCCCTCGACGTCGTCGGCGCCTGCGGCTTCCTGCCGCTCGCCATCCGCATCGCCGCCTCCCGGCTCGCAGCGCGCCGCACCTGGACCGTCTCCGTGCTGGCTGCCAAACTCGCCGACGAACGCCGCCGCCTCGACGAGCTCCAGGCCGGCGACCTCGCCGTCAAGGCCACCTTCGAGCTGGGCTACGGCCAGCTGGAACCCGCCCAGCAGCGCGCGTTCCGCCTCCTCGGCCTCGCCGACGGCCCCGACATCTCGCTGTCCGCGGCAGCCGCCGTACTGGACCTGCCCGAGTACGACACCGAGGACCTCCTCGAAGCCTTAGTCGACTGCTCCCTGCTCGAATCCGCCGCCCCCGGCCGCTACCGCTTCCACGACCTCGTACGGCTCTACGCGCGTGCCTGCGCCGAGCGCGACGAGCAGCCGCCGAGCGGGCGCGAGGCCGCCCTGGACCGGCTGCTGGACTTCTACCTGGCCACCGCCTCCGGGGTCTACGCCCTGGAACGCCCCGGCGACCGGCTGCCCGCGCACCTGTCCGACACCCACTACCCCGGGCTGGTCTTCGCCGAACCGCGGGCCGCCCTGGACTGGCTGTACGCCGAGGCCGACCCGCTGCTGGCGTGCGTACGGCAGGCCGCCGCGCGGGGCGGCGAGACGCTGGTCCTGCGCCGGGCCGTGGACCTGCTGTGGGCGGCGAAGGACCTGGCGGAGTCCGGGGCCAACTCCCGGCAGTACGAGTCCGCCGCGGTCGCCCTGCGCGACGCGGGCCAGGCCGCCAAGGACCCGTACGCCGAGGGCCGCGCCCGCACCACCCTCACCAACGTCCACCTGGTCGCGGGCCGCTTCGCCGAGGCCGACGACGAGGCCGCCCGGGCCACCGTGCTCGCGCGCGAGGCCGGCGACCCGCTGCCCATGTGCTGGGCGCCCAACGACCGCGGGATCATCGCGCTCTACGAGGGCCGGCACGCGGACGGCGAGCGCTACCTGCTGGAGGCCATCGAGTGCTTCCGCGCCGACGGCAACAACGTCGGCGAGGCCAGCGCCCTGTGCAACCTCTCCCGCATTCACGTGGAACTGGGCCGCCTGCCCAGCGCGATAGACCTCGCCCAGCAGGGCATCGCCATCTACGACCGGATGGGGCTGAGCCTGCGCCTGGCCAACGGCCGTTACGCGCTGGGCATCGCCCTCACCCAGGCCGGACGGCTCGGCGAGGCCCTCGCACAGCTCGCCGAGGCGCTGTCGCTGTTCCACGAGAACCGCCAGCCGCTGTGGGAGGGCGTGACCCACTTCCGCCTCGCCGAGGCCCATCTGGCGGCGCGCCGGCCCACGCTGGCCGCCTCGCACGCCGAGCAGGCCATCGCGCTGCGCGGCATCGGCGGCGAGTGGCGGCGGGCGACGGTGCTGACGGTGCTCGGCAAGGCGCTGCGACGGCTGGGGCAGACGGACCGGGCGCGGGCCTGCTGGCGGGACGCGGAGACCGTGTTCAAGCAGCTGAGGTCGACCGAACTGGGCGAGGTACAGGCCCTGCTGGCGGCGGAGATCGCGGCCTGAGCTGCGGGGACGCCGGTTGAACGTGGCGTTCATCGTTCGTTTATCGCCGTCCGACACGATAGGTGCATCGACCCGGCGCGTCGGGGGACGCTCGGGCCGGTTGGTGGACTACCCGTTCGGCGGTCATCGGGGGAATCGCCGAACGGGCCCAGCCCTACCCACCCATCAGGAGAACCGATGACGACGAACGAGAACCTCAAGCCGCTCGACAACCACGCCTCGGGCGTCGAGATCGAGACTCTGGACAACCACGCCTCGGGCATCGAGATCAAGCCGCTCGCGAAGGAGCCGGCTCCGGCCGGCACCACCACCACCACGGACGAAGAGATCCAGACGCTGGACAACCACGCGTCCGGCCCGCGTCCGTAGCACGCGTACGACGTACGGGGGGATCCACGGGGGACCACCGGGGGGGGATCCACGGGGGGACAACGGGGGGACAACGGGGGAACGGCGGTCGCGGTGGCCCGGAGGGGGAGCCACCGCGACCGCCGCACGCGTGCGCCCGGTCCGGAGCCCGGCGGCGGCATAGTCTGGGGGTGTGTTCTCCTCCCACGGGCCGAGCGTCCGCGAACTGGCAGTGCAGGGCCTCTCCTCGGTGGAGCGGGGCTACGACCTCCTCGCGCCGAAGTTCGACCACACCCCCTTCCGCACCCCGGACCGGATGCTCGACGCCGTCGAGGAGACCCTCGCCCAGGTGGAGGGCGGTTTCGACGCCGGCCTGGACGTGTGCTGCGGCACGGGCGCGGGGATCGACATGCTGCGCCGCCTGTGCCGCGACCGGATCACCGGGGTGGACCTGAGCGCGGGCATGCTCGCGGAGGCCGGGCGCGCGCACGCGGACGACGACCGCGTGGACTTCGTCCGGGCAGACGCGCGGGCCCTGCCGTCCGCCCTCGCGCAGACCTACGACCTGGCGGTCAGCTTCGGCGCCTTCGGCCACTTCCTCCCGGCGGAGCGCCTCACGCTCTTCTCCGGCATCCACGCCGCCCTGCGCGAGGGCGGCGTCCTCGCCTTCCCGATCGGCGCCCCGCTCCCGCTCGGCTCACCGCTGTGGTGGGCGACGACGGGCTTCGACGCGGCGATGCGGGTCCGCAACGCGGTGTGGCGTCCCCCCTTCGTCATGTACTACCGCACCTTCCCCCTGGGCCCGGTCCGCGAGGACCTCCGGGCGACCGGCTTCACGGTGGAGACGCTCCCGCTGGAGCACTTCGGCCGCCGGCCCGACGGAGCCCCGCACTGGCGGCTGGTCCTGGCCCGCCGCACCTGAGGCCGCCGCACCTGAGGCTCCGCGCCGCCGAGGGGGCTTGGCGGAACGGCTGCGTCACCGGCGGGACACCGTGCACAATCCGTGAGGAGCCGTCAGCAGCCTGCGCACCCCCCTCACTCCATGGAGCAGCCGGTGTCGTCACAGGAAATGCTCATCACCCTCACCCCGCAGCAGGCGACCTACGGCGTGATCCTCCCCGTGGAGCTGCCGACCGGCACGGTCCGCCTGCGCATACCGTCCTGCCGGCACGGGGATCTCGTCCGGGTCCGCGTCGGCGCCCAGGAAGTCCTGCTGCGCGTCCACGTGACCGGGGCGGGCGCGGCCTGGATCGCGGGGGCCGGCGGGGTCACGCCGCCGACCGCGGCCACGGCCGCCTTCCCGGCCGGGGCGGGTGCGACACCGCCCGCGCCCGTTGCGGGGACGCCCGCGCGGACGGGCGGCGGACGCGGCGGCCTGGTGGCGCTCGCCGTCGCCGCGGCCCTGGTCCTCGGCTTCTTCCTGCTGGGCGACGGCGACGACCACGGCCGGGACAGCAAGTCCTCCGCCGAGGCCACGCCCACCTGGTCGTCCTCCTGGACGCCCTCGCCCTCGCCCTCCCCCTACGACTCCCCCGACGACTCCCCCTCGTCCGGATCGTCGGCCCCCGGCGCCGCCGCCACCCCGTACAGCCCCGAGGCGATCGCCGGGGCGAGCCCCGAGCCCAGCCCGTTCGACCGGGGCACGTGCCTCAACGGACAGCTGCCGGATTCGACGACGCCGCGCAGCGTCAGCGGTGTCTCGGAGGTGCCCTGCTCGGCGTCCGACGCGCACTACCGGGTGATCGAGAGCATTCCCGGCACCGCGGACCTGGACAGCTGCAACGACAACCCCAAGACCCAGTACGCCTTCTCCTACCGCTACATGCGCGGCTCCACCGTGCTCAACCAGTACGTGTACTGCCTGGTCGGCATCGGCTCGTACGCCCGCTGAGCCGGGTCCGGCCCCGGCGGGCGTACGGGCTCAGGAGGCGCGCAGTTCGCGTTTGAGGATCTTGCCGCTCGCGTTGCGGGGGAGTTCCGTCACGAACTCCACCGCGCGCGGGACCTTGTAGTTGGCCATCTCGCGGCGGGACCAGGCGATCAGGTCGTCGGCGGTCAGGGTGGAGCCGGGGCGGCGGACCGCGTAGACCTTGCCGACCTCGCCCAGGCGCGGGTCCGGGATGCCGATCACCGCGACGTCCGCGATGTCCGGGTGGAGGCCGAGGAGCTGCTCGATCTCGGCCGGGTAGGCGTTGAAGCCGCCGACGATGAACATGTCCTTGATCCGGTCGGTGATGCGCAGGTTGCCGTCCTCGTCCAGGACCCCCACGTCACCGGTGTGCAGCCAGCCCTCCGGGGTGATCGCGCGGGCGGTCTCCTCGGGGTCCTCGAAGTAGCCCTGCATGACGTGGTGGCCGCGGACCACGATCTCGCCCGGCTGCCCGGCCGGCTGCGGGCGCCCATCCGCGTCCCGGATCTCCACCTCCGTGTCCGGGACGGCCCGGCCGGAGGTCGAGGCGACGGTCTCCGCGGGGTCGCCCCGGCGGCACATGGTGACGATCCCGCTGGCCTCCGAGAGCCCGTACGCCGTGAGGACGACTCCGATGTGCAGCTCGCCGCGCAGCCGCTCGACGAGCCGGAGCGGGACCACGGCCGCGCCGGTGACGACCAGGCGCAGGGCGGAGAGGTCGTGCTGGCCGCGCTGGGGGTGGTCGAGGAGCGACTGGTGGAGGGTGGGCGGCCCGGGGAGTACGGAGATCCGCTCGGCGGCGACGTTCGCGAGGACGGTGTCCACGTTGAACACGGGCTGCGGGACCATCGTGGCCCCGCGCATCAGGCAGGCGATGATCCCGGCCTTGTAGCCGAAGGTGTGGAAGAAGGGGTTCACGATCAGGTAGCGGTCGCCCTCGCGCAGGCCGGCGAGCTCGCTCCACACGTCGTAGCAGCGCAGGGACTGGGCGTGGGTGATGACGGCGCCCTTGGGGCTGCCGGTGGTGCCGGAGGTGAAGATGATGTCGGAGGGGTCCTCGGGGCGGATGGCCCCGGCGCGCTCGCTGACCGCCGCGGCCGGTACGCCGTCCCCGCCCGTGAGGAACTCCTTCCAGGTGCGGAAGGAGTCGGGGGCGTCGTCGGAGAGGACGACGACCTGTTCCAGGTGCGGGAGTCCGGGCAGCGGGCCGGCGCCCGGGCCTTCGGCGGCCGCGCGGCGCAGCGAGGCGACGTAGGAGGTGCCGAGGAAGGTGCCGGTGACGAAGAGCATCCGGGCCCGGCTGCGCTGCAGGACGTACGCGGCCTCCGCGCCCTTGAAACGGGTGTTGAGGGGGACGAGCACCGCGCCCGCGGAGACGGCGCCGAGGGCGGAGACGATCCACTCCAGGGTGTTGGGGGCCCAGACGGCGACCCGGTCGCCGGGTTCGATGCCGGCGGCGATGCAGGCGGCGGCGGCCCGCTCGACGCGTTCGCCCAGCTGCTCGTAACTGATCCGGGCGCGGCCGTCGACGACGGCCTCCCGGTCGGCGTACTGTGCCGCTGCCGCCCGGACGAGCCCGGCGATGCTGCCCCAGCGGAGATCGCCGCGGAGATCCCCTGGCTGGTCCCCGGGCCGGTCCCCGCGCAGGTCTCCGCCTACGTTCTCGCGCCCGTGGTCGACCATGCGTGCCACCTTCCCGCAGACCCAGTAGCTGACTATCCGTCAGATTAGCTGTAGCCTTCGCGGCTGTCAGTACTGGCGCACCCCGGAGGTGGCGATGGCGGCAACGCTCAAGGACGCGACGGCGATAGTCGGCATCGGGCAGACCGCCTTTGCCAAACAACTCCCCCAGTCCGAAAAGGAGTTGGCCTGCCGGGCCATCCTGGCGGCCCTCACCGACGCCGGCATCGAGCCCTCCGAGGTCGACGCCTTCGCCTCCTACACCATGGAGGAGACCGACGAGGTCGAGGTCGCCAAGGCCATCGGCGCCGGCGACGTCACCTTCTTCTCCAAGATCGGTTACGGCGGCGGCGGTTCCTGCGCCACCGTCGGACACCTCGCCGCCGCCGTCGCCACCGGCCAGGCCACCGTCGGCGTCGCCTGGCGCTCCCGCAAGCGCGGCTCCGGCCCCCGCCCCTGGAAGAACACCGCCGTCCAGCTGCCCACCCCCGGCCAGTGGACCAGGCCCTTCGGCCTGCTGCGCCCCGCCGACGAGATCGGCATGCTCGCCCGCCGCTACATGCACGAGTACGGCGCCACCCGCGACCACCTCTTCAACGTCGCCATGGCCTGCCGCAACCGGGCCAACGCCAACCCGGCGGCGATGATGTACGAGCGCCCGCTGACCCGCGAGATGTACATGACCTCTCGCATGATCAGCGACCCGCTCTGCCTCTTCGACAACTGCCTGGAGACCGACGGGGCACTGGCCTGCGTGATCGTCTCCGCCGAGCGCGCCCGCGACTGCCGACACAGGCCCGTCTACGTGCACTCCGTCGCCCAGGGCCTGCCCGCCCAGCACCACGGCATGGTCAACTACTGGAACGACGACCCCCTGTCCGGCCCCGCCTGGACCGCCGCCCGCCACCTGTGGAAGCAGGCCGACTTCCGGCCCCAGGACGTGGACGTCGCCCAGATCTACGACGCCTTCACCCCGCTGATCCCGCTCTCGCTGGAGGGCTACGGCTTCTGCGGACGCGGCGAGGGCGCCGCCTTCACCGAGGGCGGCGCCCTGGAGATGGGCGGCCGGCTCCCCCTCAACACCGGGGGCGGCGGCCTCTCCGAGGCGTACGTGCACGGATTCAACCTGATCAACGAGGGCGTCAAGCAGCTGCGCGGCGTCTCCACCTCCCAGGTGCCCGACGCCGCGACCTGCCTGGTGACCGCCGGCGAGGGCGTACCGACGTCCGCGATCCTGCTGAGGAGCTGACCCCGATGACCATCGCATCCGAAGCCGCCGCCGAGGCCGCGGCCGAGCTGCTCCTGCCCGTCCCCGACGCGGACGGCGCCCCCTTCTGGAAGTACGCCGCCCGCGGCGAGCTCCGCGTCCAGGCCTGCGCCGCCTGCGGCCGGCTGCGTTTCCCGCCCCGCCCCTGCTGCCCGCACTGCCGGTCCTTCGACAGCGAGTGGCGCCGGATGAGCGGCCGCGGCCGCATCTGGTCCTACGTACGGCCGCACCCGCCGCTGCTGCCCGCGTACGCCGCCCAGGCCCCGTACAACGTGATCCTCGTGGAGCTCGCCGACGCCCCGCACATCCGGCTCGCCGGAAATCTGGTGACCTCGGCCGACGCTCCGCTCGACTCGGTGGACCCGGGCCGGCTGCGCATCGGCGCACGCGTCCAGGTCGTCTTCACCGAGACGGGCGGCATGGCCGTGCCCCGCTGGATCCTGGAGAAGTCATGACCGTGCGGGTGGAACGGGACAAGGCGACCGGGGTCGCGGTCGTCACCCTCGACCGGGAGCACCGGCACAACGCCATCGACCTGGCAACGGCGGCCGAACTGAGCTCGGTGTGGCGGGAGTTCCGGTACGCCGACGAAGTACGGGCGGTGGTGCTGACGGGCGCCGGCCCGACCGCCTTCTGCACCGGCATCGACCGCGGCGTGGACGTGCCGCAGCCCGCCTCGCCGTACTCGGCGGACGACCCGCTGATCGCCATCGGCCCCAAGGCGGGCGACCTGTGGAAGCCGGTCGTCGCCGCCGTCAACGGCATGGCCTGCGGCGGGGCCTTCTACCTGCTGGGCGAGGCGGAGTTCCTGATCGCCTCCGAGACGGCGACCTTCTTCGACCCGCACACCACCTACGGGATGGTCAGCGCCTACGAGGCCGTCTACATGGCGCAGCGCATGCCCTTCGGCGAGGCCGCCCGGATGTCCCTCATGGGCACCGCCGAACGGCTCTCCGCGCGCCGGGCCCACGAGATCGGCCTCGTCTCGGAGCTGGCCGCGCCCGACGGGCTGCTCCCGGCGGCCCTACGGGCGGCGGAGACCCTGGCCGGCTTCCCGACGGAGGCCGTGCAGGGCACCGTACGGGCCCTGTGGTCGGCGAAGCAGGCCGCACTCCAGCAGTCCCTGGCGCAGGCCCCGGCGCTGATCGCGCTGGGCAACCTGGCACCGCAGCGGCAGGCGGAGCTGTTCGGCTCGCGACGGCCCGGTACGGAGTTCAGGCTGCGCTGACGGGCCCGGCGGCGGGCCTCAGGATGCGAGCGGCCGGTCGAGCCGGCACGTCTTGACCTCGGTCGCGCGCGCGGGCTCCTTGAGCGGAACGCTGATCACGCGGCTCTCGCGCGCGCCCAGGGTCTCCTTGACGACGGTCGACTCGACGGCGGCGCCGTTCGCGCCCTCCCGGTACAGGTTCACCACGAAGGTCGCCCTGCGGTCCACGTTCGAGGTGAGCCTGACCGTGGTGACCGGCGTGCTGCCGGCGCAGGTGACCACGACCGCCGTGGCCGGGGCGCCGGTCGCACTCGCCGAGGGCGACGCGCCGGCCGTGCTCCTGCTGCCGCTGCCGTGGCTCTTCTTCTTGTTCTTGGAGCTGGAGCACCCGCCACCACTGCTGCTGCTCTTGCTCTTGCTCTTTCCACTGCTGCCGCTGCTGCTGCTCCCGCCGTGCGACGAGAAGCCGGTCAGTGCGAACACGACCGCCACCAGCACCGCGGTGAACCTGATACGACGCCCAGCCACCATGGCCCGAAACCTCTCCCCCGGGGACAACGGCGGGCCACGCTACCAGGCACCGCGCACGCCGTCAGGGCTCCTGACGTGCGGGCCCCGGGGGCCGGGCGTAGCGTCGGGACCGAGACCCCTGTATCGGAGGGCCGGGCATGATCCGCAACGCACTCGGCTCCCTGATGGGTCTGATCGGAGCGGCGGCCGCCGTCTGGAGCCCCTTCCGTGCCTGGTACGACGGCCGTCTCGGACGCGACTACCGCGTCCAGGAGCTCTTCGGCTCGACCGGGATCACCGATCACCGGGCCACCCTGCTCGGCTCGATCCTGCTGCCGTACCTCGTCGCCGCCGTCCTCACCCTGTGCGCGGTCCTGCTCCGCTCGCGGCTGCTCATGGCGCTGGCCGGGGTCGTCGTCCTCGGCTTCAGCATCCTGTGGACGGTCCGCCAGGGCCAGGCCGTCGGGAGCCTCACGGTCGGCGACGACGGCCGGGGCCTCGGTGACGGCCTCGCGAGTGCCTTCGGCGCGGGCGCCCTGATCCTCCTGGGCGCCGTGGTCATGCGCGGCCGCCCGGCCCGCAGCACCCGCCCCCTCCCTCCGACGACGCCCGCCTAGGGGTTCTTCGGCGCGATCTGCGGCTCGGCCATCACCGCACATCGCCGCAGATCGCCACAGCAAACAAGCACAGAGAGGCCGAACCAGCTTCTCCTCGTCCCGCATCGACCCCAACTGCTGACCCCTCCCTGCCGTGTTGTCGGACGCTCGTGCAAGGATGATTCGCAGAAGCTTCGGGGGAATTCCCATGAGCACGGGGGTGCGGGAAGCATGTCTGTCACGGTGCCGGACTGGGCGGACACACTGCTGGATCTGATCGGTGTGGCCTGGCCGAATGTGGACGAGGACGCCTACCGGGACATGGCGGACTCGCTCCGGGAGTTCGCCGAGGACCTGCTGGACGACGGCCAGCTCGCGAACAACCACGTCGAACGCCTGCTCTCGGCGAGCAAGGGCGAGTCGATCGAGGCCCTGAACAAGCACTGGAACACGGTCAAGGGCAAGCACTTCAGGGACCTCGCGTCCGCGGCCCGCACCATCGCCGGCGCCATGGACCTGGCCGCCGACGCCGTGGTCGCCATGAAGTCCGCCGCCCTGGTCCAACTCGGCTACCTGGCCACCGAAGCGGGCATCGCGCTCTCCCTCATACCCGTCACCGGCGGCCTGTCGATGCTGATCGGCGCCGGTGCCATGCGCGCCACCCAGGAAGTCGTCAAGCGCCTCATCAAGGAGTGCATGGAGGAGGCCGTCGGCTACATCGTCTCGGCGATGACCGAGCCGGCCGTCGCCGCCCTGGAGGGCATGGCCGCCGACCTCGTCGTCCAACTCGGCTCGATGGCCCTCGGTTTCCAGGACGGCGTGGACCTCGACCAGGCCAAGAACGCCGGCAAGGACGGCTTCAAGGAAGGCGTCCAGTCCGGCAAGGAATCCCTCCACCTCGCCTCCGCCGGAGGCGGCGGAGGCGGGGGCGGGGGCGCAGGCGGGGGCGGGGGCGCAGGCGGCACCGGCCTGGTCGACCTGCACATCGAGCACTCCGAACACGACCGCGCCGGCACCCGCCTCAACACCGTCAGCACCGGCATCCACGGCAAGACCACCTCCAAACTCACCAAGGCCAAGTCCCACCACGGCCGCACCCGGGGCCGCGACTCCATCGCCCAGGCCATCGACCCCGTCGCAGACAAAGCCCTCGCCGCCCTCACCAAAGCGACCAAGGCCATGGGCGACCACGTCGGCACCACCCTCCCCAAGGCCGTCAAGCAGATCTCCACCGACCACAAGAAGAACGACCAGGCCCTCCACGACGACTTCAACCGCCTGAAGAAGGACACCACCGGAGGCGGCAAGGGCGGAGCCGGCGGGGGCGGCAAACCGCCGACCGGCGGAGGCGGTGGCGGCGGCACGGGCGGCGGAGGTGGTGGCGGCGGCCGCCCCCTCGACCCCCAGCCGGCCTCCCACGGCCGCTCCTCGGCCGGGATGAAGCATCACCGCCGTGACGCGCTGGACGTCAGCCATCTCGACGAGCAGCAGCGGCACGCCCTGCTGCGTCACGAGGCCAGCCAGCTGTCGGAGAACGCGCAAGCAGCCCGCGGACAGCAGCCCCCCGGCAAGGAGCGGCTCAAGAGCGGCTGTTCGGGCGCCTTCCTCCACGACGATGTCATCACCTCCCACTCCAGCTCGCAGAAGTACAAGGACGGCCAGGAGAATCCGCGCGCGCACCCTGTCGTACAAGACCTGTACGACGACATCGCCCGGCGTGCCGACAACGGGGAATTCCCCAAGGGTCGTGGGCACGGCCGATGTGCGGAGGTGTCCTTGGTGTCGGACCGATTGCATCAGATGCAGTCGGAGGGGCGGAGCATCACGAACCTCGACGAAGCCAGGGAAGCCCTCAAGGGGAGCGTCATGCATACCGTGACCATCGGCGAGCAATTCGACGAGAACAACAACAAGATCCCGCACAACAGCTATATCCCACCGTGTCAAAGCTGCAAGCACGCGATGCCCGCACTCGGAATATCATTGCTGAGCTGAACGCACCCCGGAAGACGCGCACCGAAAGGCAGTACAGCAGTGAGACCACCAGCTCCGCGGGCAGAAGTCGAGGCATGGCTCCGGGACAACGGCTGGCACCCCGGTCACCGGGACCGGGAGGCGGCCGAGCAGCTCATCGAGGCGCGCGTCCAGGACTCCGTGCGGCAGGGCTTCCCGCTGACGCCCTGGGGAGAGGTCACCGATTTCGTCAGCCGCTACGCCGGCCTCGTGTTCCCCATGCCCCGTGCACCCGAGCGGAAATTCGTCCCCAATCCGACCATGGGTTACGCGGATGACGCCGAGGACATCGTCGAACTGGCCACGGACCTCGGCCGCAAACTGTTTCCCGTGGGGTACGAGACGGTCGAGGCGGGAATCGTCCTCATGGACGACATCGGGAGGTTCTTCTACCTCCACCACACGGGCCCCTACTTCCTCGGAAAGGACGAGGCCCAAGCCCTCTCCAGCCTTATGCGAGGCGATCAGGACGAAGTGGACGCCTACTATGTCTGACGACATGCCGGGCGTGGCCGCCTCGCTCCTCGTCCAGAACACCGTACTGAGCCACACCAATCTCAGCGGGGACGGAGCGCCCCGCCTCCACCCCGCCGTACAGGGCTTCTTCGACGCGCTGCCGCCCGCGCAGCGGGAGCCGTTCATCGGCCTCTGCGCCGAATCCGCCCTGGTGTCGGACCAGTTCTACGCCTTGGACGCCCAGCGCGGCGGCGGTGAGGTCACCACGCTCGACGAGGCCCTGCCCCATTTCGCCGGGGCCGCCATCGTCGCGCGCAAGATCCGCCCCCAAGGGGATCCCGAGCACGGGACCGAGTCCGTCGTCTGCCGCTCGTGTTCCGCGCTTCTCGACCGGCTCGGTATCGATGTCCTCCACGACGAGTGACGTCGACGTCCTGACCGCCGCCGGCTGGCTTCCCGGGAGGGACGCCGCCGGCCCTGCCATGCGGGCGATCCTCGAAGCCTGCGCGGTGGTGGATCCGCGTGTCGGCGGGGCGGGCTGGAAAGTGTTCCCGGCCGCCCGAGAGGCGTTGCGCGCCTACCACGGCCTGCTGGTCCGGCCCTCGGGCCCCGGCCTGGACGTCGCGCCGACCGGGGCGGTCGTGGACCCGCGCGAGGCCGCGTGCACCGTGGGCAGCTTCCACCGCCTCGGCGCGGAACTCGGTGTGCTGCTCTTCCCCCTCGGCCGGACCGACGCTGACGCCCCGCTCGCCGTCGACGAGCTCGGCCGTCTGTTCAGCGTGGACCACGGGGGCGCCCGGCTGCTCGGGGAGAGCGTGGCCGAGGGTCTGACCTCACTCGCGCGGGGGCGGATGCCCGTACGGCTCACTGCTCGGCGGGAGGCATGGACCCTCGGGCCGCTGCCCGCCGACGATCTACTGCTCGAAGCGGTCAAGGCCGCGCTGACAGCCGTCTACGTCCTGCACCGTCACGGCGCGTACAGTGCCCGCGCCGTCCGGCTGCGCGCCACCACCCTGCGCGGGATCGGTGCGCTCGCCCTCGACCGGGTCTTCCCGCTGCCCGGAGGATCGCTGGAAGCCGCAGCCGTTCCTCTGGCGCGGGACATGGCACAGGCGCTGGAAGCCGCGGGCATCCGTACCCGGGGCACCGAGCTGCAGCTGTCCGTGCCGCCGCCGCCCGCCGTCACCGGGCCGCCCGCAACCTTCGCGTGGGCCCTGACCGTGGGCGCTTCCGCGGCCCACCCGTCGACGGCCGACCTCACCCTCACCGGCGGCGCGGGGGCCTCCGTCGGCGAAGCCGCCGCCACCTTCGACGCCTGCGTCGCGGACCTCGTCCGCCCGACCGCGCCGGAGATCGTGGCGAGCCGGACCGTCCGGGACCACGGTCCGGACCGGGTCGATCACGCCGTACCGCGGGCCGCGCGTCTCCCCGAGGGCTGCGGCCCCGCGATCGACGGCGCCGCCGACGACCTGTGAGGCCACCCCGCCGCACGGCTCGGGCGCGCGCCCGACGGGCTCCGCCCGGACATGGCGGCGGCCCCGGCCCCCGGGAGGGGGCGGGGCCGACCGGCCGGGCAGGCGGGTGGGAATCAGGCAGCGCTGACGACGCCGGAGGCCGCGATCTCGACCTTGCCCTTGGGGGCGCCGGACTGGGAGCCCAGGGCCTCGATCTGGTCCACGAGCGCCTGGCCCTCGACGACCTCGCCGAAGACGACGTGCTTGCCGTCGAGCCACGAGGTGACGACGGTGGTGACGAAGAACTGCGAGCCGTTGGTGTTGCGGCCGGCGTTCGCCATCGACAGCAGGTACGGGCGGTCGTGCTTCAGCTGGAAGTTCTCGTCCTCGAACTTCTCGCCGTAGATGCTCTTGCCACCGGTGCCGTTGTGGTTGGTGAAGTCACCGCCCTGCAGCATGAACTGGGGGATGACGCGGTGGAAGCCCGAGCCGGCGTAGCCGTAGCCGTTCTGGCCGGTGCACAGCTCACGGAAGTTGCGCGCCGTCTTCGGGACGACCTCGTCGAAGAGGGCGAAGACGATGCGGCCGGCGGGGGCGCCGTTGATGTTGATGTCGAAGTAGACGTTGTCGCTCATGGGGTCCATCCTGTCACTCCCGGTGCGGTGCGCTGTCCGGCGGGGCCGCAGCCCCGCCTCCGCGCAGGTCAACCGCTCGTACGGGTGCCCGTGCCCTTGGCCGCGTCCAGGGCGTACACGCAGCGGTCCTTGCTGCATGCGTAGACCACGCCCGCCTCCGCCACCGGGGAGCCCGTGATCTCGCCGCCCGTGGCCAGCTTCCAGCGCAGCTGGCCGCCGGCCGCGTCCAGGGTGTACAGGCAGTGGTCGGCCGACCCGAAGTGCACACGGCCGTCCGCGACCGCCGGAAGGCCGGTGATCTCGCCGCCCGCCGCGAACCGCCACTTCGGGGTGCCGGTGACCGCGTCGAGCGTGTACAGCGCGCTGCCCGCGCCCAGGTGGACGTTGCCGTTCGCGACCACCACCGGGTCCGAGGACTGCCGTGCCTCCGTCGCGATCCGCCAGCGGTCCTGCCCGGTGGCCGCGTCGAGGGCGTAGACGGTGCCCAGGTAGTCGACGAGGTAGACCCCGCCGCCCGTGATGGCCGCGCCCGGCGCGAAGGCCGGGGGTGCCAGGAAGACCGCGGGCGCCTCGAAGTGCCAGCGGACCCGGCCCGAGGCCCGGTCCACCGACAGGACGCGGGTACCGGCCGCGATGTAGACATTGCCGTCCGGCGCCGGAGTGACCCGGACGGGCACGTTCCCGCAGGAGGCCGCGTCCCCGATCGGGTAGGACCAGGACTCCCGGCCGCTGCGCGCGTCCAGGGCCCGCAGCCGGGCGTCCTGCCACACGTACACCGTGCCGTCGTGGAGGACCGGAGCGGCCTCCAGGGTCTCGAAGTCGCTCTGCGCGCCGGTCAGCTCCCACAGCTTGTGGCCGCTCGAACCCTCCCGGCCCTGTACGCCGCCCCCGCGCGTGGCGGTGACGACCGTGCCGCGCTCGGCGCGCACCGCGTACACCCAGGCGTCGGTGGACAGCCGCCACCGCTCGGAGCCGTCACCGGCGTCCAGCGCGTAGAGGGACGGGCCGTCGGAGGCGTGGATCCGGCCGTCGGCGACCGCCATGGACCAGGCGACGTCGCGGGTCTTGAACTGGCGGCGGCCGCTCGCCACGTCCAGCGCGTGGACCTCGAAGGAGGTCACGTAGAGCAGGTTCCCGGCGACGGTCGGGGTGCCCCAGACCTCGTTGGACATGCGGAAGCGCCACGGCCGCCAGCGGCCGCTGTCCGGGGCCGGGCCGGGGCCCGGCACGGAGCCCGGTACGGGCTGCACCGCCGAGGGCGTGGCCACCGACCCGCCGGGCGGGCGGATCCAGCCGGTCGCCGAGTCCGAGGCGGCCGCGGAGGCATGCGCTGCCGGGGCCGCGGCGCTCGCGCGCGGCCCGGGCCCGATCGGCACCGGAGAGCCGCCCAGGCGCACCGGCTCGCCCGAGGGCACCGGCGACATCGGCGGGTGGTGCGGGCGCTGCGGGACGGCCTGGCCGGTGCGCGGGTCCACCCACGAGTCGGCCCCGCGCGGTCGGCGGTGCGTGGCGGCCTCGGAGGCCGCCCCCCGGCCGACGGAGCGCGGGCCGGGCGCCGGCACCACGGGGGCGGGCGGCGTACGGTGCCCCGCGCGCCGGGCCTCGATCATCGCGACGGCCCGGGCGGGCAGCCACGCCGAGGCGGTCCCGCTGTCGTCTCCGCCGTCGAAGAGGTGCGGGGCGAGCTGCGCCTGCAGGTCGGCCGGGGTGGGCCGGAGCGTGGCGTCCATCTGCATGCAGGAGTCGATCAGCGGCCGCAGCTCGGCGGGCAGCCCCTCCAGGTTGGGGCCCTCGCGCAGCAGCATGAAGACCGTCTCCACCGGGTTCGCCCCGTGGTACGGCGGGTGCCCGGTGGCGGCGAAGACGAGGGTGGAACCGAGCGAGAAGACGTCGCTGGCGCCCTTGACGCTGCGCGAGTCCTTCGCCTGCTCGGGCGACATGTAGGCCGGGGTGCCGACGGCGACGTTCGTCATGGTCAGGCGGGTGTTGGACACCCCGCTCGCGATACCGAAGTCGATCACGCGCGGGCCGTCCTCGACGACGAGCACGTTGGACGGCTTCAGGTCGCGGTGGACCAGGCCGGCGCCGTGGATGGACTGCAGGGCCTCGGCGATCCCGGCCGCGAGCCACCGTACGGCCTGGGCGGGCATGGGCCCGCACTCGTTGACGATCTCCTCCAGGGAGGGCGCCGGGACGTACGCGGTCGCCAGCCACGGCACGGCCGCCCGCGGATCGGCGTCGACCACGGCCGCGGTGTAGAAGCCGGACACCGCGCGGGCCGCCTCCACCTCGCGCGTGAAACGGACCCGGAAGAGCTGGTCCTCGGCGAGCTCGGTGCGCACCGTCTTGATCGCGACCCGCCGTCCGGACGCGGACCGCGCGAGATAGACCAGCCCCATGCCGCCGGCGCCGAGCCGTCCCAGCACCTCGAAGGGGCCGATCCGTCTCGGGTCGTGCTGCGTCAGCTGCTCCACCACTCGCCTCCACACCCATCCCCGTACGGGCCACTCACCGGGCCCGCTTCCACCGGCACGGGGCCCTGCCCCGTGCAGCGTCTCACCCCGGGCGCCGCCCGGGTCGAGCAACCCCGATTCTGTCAGGCCCGGACCCGGTCCGGCCCCGGCACGTCGAGCAGCGCGGTGTGATCTGCCCGGCGATCCCCCCGCGCGCCCTACGCGTCGGGCTGCGTGCGGGGCTCCGAGAGCAGCCCGAAGACCGCCCCCTGATTGTCGGCGACGACCGCGATCCGCCCGTAGGGGGTGTCGAAGGGGTCGGCGGTGACCCGGCCGCCGAGCCGCTGCACGGTGATGACCGACTGGTCGCAGTCCGGTACGGCGAAGTAGGCGAGGAAGTGCGCGGGCATGATCTCGGGGAAGGCGTCGGTGATCAGGCTGCGGCCCAGGACGGCGGTGTCCGTGCCGGGGGCGGCCCCGGGCGGGGACCAGATGCGGTACTCGACGCCGGCGTCGTCCTGGTCCTGCGGGACGTAGCCGAACACCTTGGCGTAGAAGACGTCGACGGCGTCGCGGGCCCGCGTGTAGACCTCGCTCCAGCAGTACGTGTACGGCTCCTGCTGGGCCTCGAAGCCGTGGTGGGTGCCCGGCTGCCACAGGCCGAAGACGGCTCCGCCGGGGTCGGCGGCCATCGCGGCGGTGCCGTACGGGCCGACCGGCATCGGGTCCATGACCATCTGGCCGCCGGCGGCACGGATGCGCTGGGCGCAGGCGTAGGCGTCGTTGGTGTAGAGGTAGATCCCCCAAACGGTGGGCATGCGGCCGTCGGGCTTGGGCGCGAGGGCGGCGACGTTGCGGCCGCGGCTGTAGGCCTGGGTGTAGTGGCCGTACTCGGCGCCCGCACTGCCGGCGAAGGTCCACCCGAAGAGCTCACCGTAGAACCGCTTGCCCGCCTCGACGTCCGGAAGCGAGGCGTCCACCCAGCAGGGTGCGCCTTCCACGAATGCGGCCATGGGCCCGTTTCCTTCCGTTGTGCGGGGGTGTGTACCCTCCCACCTCTCCCAGCCATGATCTGCCCGAAAACTTGTCCACAGCCTGTTGATAAGACTATTCGGGGGAAACCTTGCGGAACCGGGCGACACGCCCGGGACGGCGGCGGGGGCGCACAAGGCCCGATTTCCGGCTGGAATGCGCCCCCTCGGCCGGCCGGGAGCACCTTCCGCCCAGGCCAGGGACCCCGTAACCCCATTTGCAGGCGGCCGAATAGCGCGCCGATCACCCCTCGGTAAGCTGACGGCATGACAGGACAAGTACGCACCGTCGACGGGCGTGTCGCCGGCCGGCGCGGCCAGGCGACGCGGCAGAAGCTGCTCGACTGCCTCGGCGAGATGCTCAGCTCCTCGCCGTACCGCGACGTCAAAGTGATCGACGTCGCCCGCAAGGCCGGTACCTCCCCCGCGACCTTCTACCAGTACTTCCCGGACGTCGAGGGCGCCGTCCTGGAGATCGCCGAACAAATGGCCACCGAGGGCGCGCAGTTGACGTCGCTCGTCGAGGGCCGGACCTGGGTCGGCAAGTCAGGCTGGGCCGCCGCCGAGGAACTCGTCGAGGGCTTCCTGGAGTTCTGGCGCCGCAACGACGCGATCCTGCGGGTCGTCGACCTCGGTGCAGCCGAGGGCGACAAGCGCTTCTACAAGATCCGCATGAAGATCCTGAACTCGGTCACCAACTCCCTCACGGAATCGATGAAGGAGCTCCAGGCCAAGGGCAAGGTCGACAAGGACATCAGCCCCGCGGCGATGGCCGGCTCGCTCGTCGCGATGCTGGCCGCGGTCGCCTCGCACCAGAAGGGCTTCCAGACCTGGGGCGTCAAGCAGGCCGAGCTCAAGCCGAACCTGGCACTGCTCGTCCATCTCGGCATCACGGGCAAGAAGCCGACGAAGTAGCGGCGGACCCCCGGACGTCCTCCAGGGGCCCGCCGTCCACTCCAACCGCTCCGATCACGCCTGCGCTCACGCTGATCGCACCTGCGCTCACGTCTGAGATCACGCCCTGAAATGACGCCCTGCGATCACGTCTGAGATCACGCCTGAGATCAGCGACGCTCCAGGCGGAACAGCCGGATCTCGCGCTCGATGCGCGCCTGGTACGTCGCATACGGCGGCCAGAACCTCAGCACCGCCTGCCACGCCTCCGCGCGTTCCTCACCCGCCAGCAGCCGGGCCCGGACGGGGACGTCCCGGCCTTGCCAACTCACGTCCGCGTCCGGGTGCTTGAGCAAGTTCCCGGTCCATGCCGGGTGCCCGGGCCGGCCGAAGTTGGAGCCGATCAGGATCCACGTCGTACCGCCGTCCTCCGGCATGCAGGCGAGCGGGGTGGTGCGCGGCTCACCGGTTCTGGCGCCCTTGGCGGTGAGGATCACGCCCGGCAGCATCTGGGCACTGAGGATGACCTTGCCGCGGGTCAGCTTGTGCACCGCCTTGTCCACGGCGGGGATGAAGTGCGGCGCGATCTTGGCGAAGAGCTTGGTCGAGGAGACCTTCTGCATCAACTTGACGCCGGGAGCCATCAGACGGCCACCTTCTCCGGTGCGGGCGGGAACGGGGGCGGGGGCGCGGTGGAGGCGGATGCCGCGGCCGGCGACGCGGCCGGGTCCGCCGCTGTGTCCGCCGCTGCGTCCGCCGCTGTGTCCGTGTGCGCGGTCGGGGCACGATGTCCCGGCGGGACAGCCGCGGCCGGGTCCGTGAACAGGCCCGCACGGTCGGCGGCGTGCGCCCGCAACCGGTGGACCGGGCCGAACAGCAGCTCGTCGGCCGCCGCCCGCTTGAAGTAGAGGTGCGCGTCGTGCTCCCAGGTGAAGCCGATGCCGCCGTGCAGCTGGATGGCCTCGCCCGCTGTCACCCGGAGGGCCTCCAGGGCCTGGGCGAGCGCGAGGCCGCCCTGATCCGGGTCCCAGGCGGCGTAGTAGGCCGCCGAGCGGGCCGCCTGCACCTGGACGTACAGGTCGGCGAGCCGGTGCTTGACCGCCTGGAAGGACCCGATCGCCCGGCCGAACTGCTCGCGCTGGCGTACGTACTCGACCGTGCGGGCGAGTGCCCGGTCCGCCGCGCCGACCGCCTCGGCGGCCAATACGGCGGAGACGGTACGCCCGGTCGCGGCGAGCGCGGCCGCCACATCGGCCCCTTCGTCGCCGAGCAACTCCGCAGGGACGTCCCTCAGCTGGATCCGGGCCTGCGGCCGGGTCTCGTCCAGGACGGCCTGCCGCGTCCGTACGAGGCCGGGCGCGTCCTCCCGTACGAGGAACAGCAGCATGCGGCTGCGCGCGAAGCCGCCGGTGTGCGCCGCGACCAGCAGCAGCCCGGCGCTGTGCCCGTCGAGCACCTGCGCGGCCTCCCCGTACAGCCGCCAACCGCCTCCGGCGGCGTCGGCGTCGGCGCGGGCCTGGACGCCGCCCGCGCGGCCACCGCCGGCCCACAGCCCGGAGGCGTCCTCGCCGGTCAGCGCGAGGGCGGTGGCCAGCGCCGCGCCGCTGACGGCGAGGGTGGCGGTCAGCGTGCCCGTCGCGAGCGGCGGAAGCAGCGCGGAGCGCTGGGCGGCGGTACCGAGCGCGGTGATCAGCGGCACGCACAGTGCCGCGGTGGCCAGCAGCGGCGAGGGCAGCAGCGCCCGGCCGGTCTCCTCGCAGGCGAGCGCCAGGTCGGCGGGGGTGCAGCCGACGCCGCCGTACTCCTCGGCGACGGCGATGCCCGGCAGCCCGAGCTGCCGGGCGAGCTGCTGCCAGAGCTCGCGGTCGTGTCCGGCGGTGGTGCGGACTGCGGCCTTGACCTCGTCGGGGCCGCAGCGTTTGCCGAGGATCTCGCGCAGGGTACGGCGTATCTCGTCCTGCTCCGCGGTGAAGGCGGCATCCATCTCGGGCTCCTCCCGGGGGCACCTCCCAGCGGCGGCCGGAAGGTATCTGACGGGCCGTCATGTTAGGCCCGGCGGAGACAGATGCACAGGGGGCGGCGGGGGCGGGTTGCGTGGAGGGGTCTAGCATCTGACGTAGCGTCAGATATACCGTCCCTTCATGCCTGGACTCACATCTGGACCCACATCTGAACCCACGTCCCGCCCCCGCCGGAGGGTCGCGGTGGTCGGCGTCGCCCTCTCGGACTGCGGACGGGTCGACGGCCCCACCCCCTACGCCCTGCACGCACAGGCCGCCCGGCGCGCCCTGGCCGACTCCGGCCTGGACCGCTCCGTCATCGACGGCTTCGCCTCCGCCGGCCTGGGCACGCTGGCACCGGTGGAGGTCGCCGAGTACCTGGGCCTGCGCCCCACCTGGGTCGACTCCACCTCGGTGGGCGGCTCGACCTGGGAGGTCATGGCCGCCCACGCGGCGGACGCCATCGCCGCCGGGCACACCAACGCCGTACTCCTGGTCTACGGATCCACCGCCCGGGCGGACATCAAGGCCCGGCGGCGCACCTCGAACCTCTCCTTCGGAGCACGGGGACCGCTGCAGTTCGAGGTCCCGTACGGGCACACGCTGATCTCCAAGTACGCCATGGCCGCCCGCCGCCACATGCACGAATACGGGACGACGCTGGAACAGCTCGCCTCGGTCGCCGTACAGGCCCGCGCGAACGCCGCCACGAACCCGGACGCGATGTTCCGCGACCCGATCACCGTCGAGGACGTACTCGGCGGCGACATGATCGCCGACCCCTTCACCAAGCTGCACTGCTGCATCCGCTCGGACGGCGGCTGCGCGGTCCTCCTGGCGGCGGAGGACTACGTACCGGACACCGCCAAGGCACCCGTCTGGATCCTGGGGGCGGGTACGTCCGTCTCCCACACCACCATGTCGGAGTGGGAGGACCTCACGGTGTCCCCGGCCGCCGTCTCGGGCCGCATCGCCTTCGAACGGGCCGGCCTCACGCCCGCGGACGTGGACCTCGCGGAGATCTACGACGCCTTCACCTACATGACCCTGGTCACCCTGGAGGACCTCGGCTTCTGCGCCAAGGGCGAGGGCGGCGCCTTCGTGGAGAAGGGCCGCCTGCTGCGCGACGGGGAACTCCCGGTCAACACCGACGGCGGCGGCCTCTCGGCCTGCCACCCCGGCATGCGCGGCCTGTTCCTGCTGGTCGAGGCCGTCCGCCAACTCCGCGGCGAGGCAGGCCCGGGCCAGGTCACCAAACCCGGCGGCCGCCTCCCGGAGGTCGCCCTGGCCTCGGGCACGGGCGGCTGGTTCTGCTCGTCGGGGACGGTACTGCTGGGGCGGGGGTGAGGGGGCGGGGCGAGCGGGCGCGGGGCGGGCGGGCGCGGTGAGAGGGCGCCTCTTCCGTGACCTACTTCCCCTCGGCGAGGGTGTGGGCGACGAGCGCGTTGGCGTGTCCGTGCCCGAGGCCGTGCTCGGTCTTGAGCCACGAGACGAGCTCCATGTGCTTGGTCAGCGGCGAGGAGCGAATGAGGTCCTGCCACTCCCCGATCGGGCGCCCGTACTTCTTCTCGATCGAGGGGAAGTAGCTGACGGGGCCCTTGACTGTCTCGGCCATGGTGCGTCTCCTCCGGGGTGGGCGGGTGCGTGTGGTGCGGGTGCGGGTGCGGGTGCGGGACCGTGCGGTGTGGCGCGGTGTCTCGTTCCGTAGGTATGACTGGGGCGGGGGCGGAAACTCATCGGCCCCGGGGAAGATTCTTCGGGAGGTCGAGGCGGAGGCCGGGCAGGCGGGGTCGGTGACGTTCGGCGGTGTGGGCGGGCGGGGTCCACTCTGACTACCGCCCGAGTGAACCCCGCCCCCGCACCCCCGCCGCGCGAATCCGACCCGCCGCCCCGCCACCCCCCAGTCCCCGCCCCCCAGTCCCCGCCCCCTGGCCCCACTGGCCCCCACCCCCCGCCCTGCTGTTCCATGAGCCTCATGACCAGCGATGCCAGTGGAACCGGCCAGGCCGGTGGAGCTGCCCCCGACGACTTTCGCGCCACCCTGCACTCCCTGCGCGTGTGGGACTCACCGCTGCCCGGGTTCGATCCCGGGGCCGCACCCCGGGAGCCGTCGGCGCTGTTCCGGGAGTGGTTCGTGCATGCCGCCCGGGCCGGGCAGTTGGAGCCGCACACCATGAGTCTGGCGACGGTGGACGGGGACGGGCGGCCCGACGTGCGGACGTTGATGCTGCACGACGTCGACGCGCGCGGCTGGCACTTCGCCTCGCACGCCACCAGCGCCAAGGGCGTGCAGCTGGCCGGGCGGCCGGAGGCGGCGCTCGGGTTCTACTGGCCCTCCGTGGGCCGCCAGGTCCGCGTCCGGGGCCGGGTCACCGCCTGCGGGCCCGAGGAGAGCCGTGCGGACCTGGCGGTCCGCTCGCGGGGTGCGCTCGCCGCCGCGCTCACGGGCCGGCAGAGTGAGGTGCTCGGCTCCGTGGAGGAGCTGGCGCGGGTCTCGGCCGCGGCCTGGGAGCGGGCCGGAGCCGAGCCGGACACGCCGGCTCCGACCTGGACGCGGTACGTGCTGGACCCCGCCGAGGTGGAGTTCTTCCAGGGGGACGCCGCGCGCCGGCACATCCGCCTGCGGTACTCCCGTACTCCCGGCGGGTCCTGGGACCGCGAGCTGCTCTGGCCCTGATCCGTCAGTCCGGCGGCGCGGGCCGGAAGACCGCCACCCACACCCCGTCCGCCGCCTCGCGGAAGGTGACCGTCAGCGGCATGCCGATGCGCAGGTCCGCCGCCTCGCAGTCCACCGCTTCGGTCATCATCCGCGGGCCCTCGGCCAGGTCGACGACGGCTGCCGTGTACGGGACGCGCGTACCGAACGGCGGGAGGTCGTTGCGGTGGATCACCGACCAGGTGTAGAGGGTCGCCCGGCCGCTCGCCGTCTCCCAGCCGACGCGGTCCTCGCCCGCCCAGCAGAACGGGCAGAACTCGCGCGGGTAGTGGTGCGCCCGCCCGCAGTCGGCGCAGCGCCGCAGCAGCAGCCGGCCCTCGGCGGCGGCGTCCCAGTAGGGGCGGGTGAAGTCGTCCGCCTCGGGGAGGTCGTAGCGCACGGCGCCGGTCACAGGAACAGTCCGATCGCCGCGTCGAGGGACCAGGTCTGCCAGGACATCGCGAGGAGCGCGACGAGCGAGATGAGCGCCATCATCGCGTTCTGTCCCTGCTCGGCCCAGTCGTGGATCATCAGCACGAGGTAGAGCAGGTTCAGCAGGAGGCCGCCGACCAGGGCGACCGGGGTCAGGAAGCCGAGCACCAGGCCCAGCCCGAGTGCGAGTTCCGCGTAGACGACGATGTACGCCATCGCCTTCGGCCGTGGTGCGACGATCAGTTCGAAGCCGCCCTTGACGAAGGTCCAGCGGTGTTTGCCGGCGACGTCGGCGGCCCAGGCGATGCCGGTGCCGCGTTCGAACCAGCCCTTCTTGTCCTTGTGCCGCCAGCTCTCCAGCCACCACAGGCCGAGGCCTATCCGGAGCACGGCGAGCCATTCGGCCCCACTGAGCCAGATGGTCTGCATCGGCAGCCCCCACCCCTCTCGCGTTCGACGCGTACGCTCAATCTGACGGTACGTCAGTTGAGCGGATCCCGAGCGTTCCCGCAAGGCCCCCGGCCGACCGCGGATTCACGGGGCCCGCGCGCGTGGCGCGCGCGCCCGTGATCGATCCGCAATCGATTCCCCGCCCGACCGAGACCCATCAACCCAGCGTGGCGATACGATCACACCTCATGCCCGGAGACCCCACAGCACCCGACATGACCACCCAGCCCCGCCCCGTGTACGTCATCGGGGCCGGCCCCGGCGGCCTCGCCGCGGCCGCCGCGCTGCGCGCCCGCGGGGTCCGTGCCGTGGTCGTCGAGAAGTCCGACGAGGTCGGCTCGTCCTGGCGGCGGCACTACGACCGGCTGCGCCTGCACACCACCCGCCGCCTCTCCGCCCTCCCGGGCCTGGCCATGCCGCGCCGCTTCGGGCGCTGGGTCTCCCGCGACGACGTCGTGCGCTACCTGGAGAAGTACGCCGAGTTCCACGAGCTGGAGCTGGTCACCGGTGTGGAGGTGACCCGGATCGAGCGCGCCCCCGAGGGCGAGGACGGCTGGACCCTGCACGCCACCGGCGGGCGGGAGCTGGCCGCCGCGGCCGTCGTCATCGCCACCGGGTACAACCACACGCCCGCGCTCCCCGACTGGCCGGGCCTCGACGGGTACGAGGGCCGCCTGCTGCACGCCCGCGAGTACCGCAACCCCCGGCCGTACGCGGGCCAGGACGTCCTCGTCGTCGGCGTCGGCAATACCGGCGCCGAGATCGCCGTCGACCTCGTCGAGGGCGGCGCGGCACGGGTGCGGCTCGCCGTGCGCAACGCGCCGCACATCATGCGCCGCTCCACCGCGGGCTGGCCGGCCCAGCGCAGCGGCATCCTCGTACGCCGGCTGCCGGCGCGGCTCGTGGACCGGCTGTCGGCGGTCGTCGCCAGGGCCTCCGTACCGGACCTGTCCGCGTACGGGCTTCCGCGCCCCGCCACCGGCCTGTACAGCAGGGTGAAGCAGGGGTCGATACCGGTTCAGGACGTCGGTCTGATCGACGCGGTGCGCAGCGGCAGGGTGGAGCCGGTGGCCGCCGTCGAGGCCTTCGAGGGCGCCGAGGTGCTGCTCGCGGACGGCTCGCGGATCACCCCGGACGCGGTGATCGCGGCGACCGGCTACCGCCGGGCGCTGGAGGGCCTGGTCGGCCACCTGGGGGTGCTGGACGAGCGCGGCCGGCCCCGTACCCACGGCGCCCGCTCCCCCGAACAGGCCCGCGGCCTGTACTTCACGGGCTTCTCGAACCCCATCAGCGGCATGTTCCGGGAGATGGCCCTGGACGCGGAGAAGATCGCCAAGGCGATCGCCCGCCGCTCGCGCACCGCCGAGGCAGCCGCTCGATGAGCAATTCCGATGCCGCCGCCATCCTCACGACGCACGACCCGGCACTGGCGATCCGCGCCGTGCGCACCCTGCTGGGTATCGCGGACACCACGGGCGCGGAGGTCGACTTCGAGGCGGTGATCCGGTCGCCGGAGGTCCTGGCCCGTGTGCGTGAGGTGCTGCCCGCCCTCAAGTGGTCGGCCGCGGCCGGAGTGGAGCACGGTTCGTCGGACGCCGGCGACGACCCGGCGCGGTGCC
Source organism: Streptomyces avidinii (assembly GCF_014650695.1). Classification (GTDB taxonomy): domain Bacteria; phylum Actinomycetota; class Actinomycetes; order Streptomycetales; family Streptomycetaceae; genus Streptomyces; species Streptomyces avidinii. The sequence goes on from NZ_BMVL01000008.1 coordinate 312,235, forward strand.
TGCCGGTCCGGGTGTTCGACTGGTGCCACCCGCTGGATCTCGCCGAGCCGTTCATCGCCTCGCTGGGACCCGACGCCGCGGCCGTCCGGTTCGATCTGGAGGCCTGGCCCGAGGTCCCCGAGGCCGGGCTGGAACGCGTCTCGCAGAAGTACGCGTACCTCACGCTCTCGGTGAACTCCCGCGACCTCTACCAGGACGAGCCGTCCGACGACCACACCGTCCACGTGCACGTGCGGTACGCCGCCCTCGCCGAGGACACCGCCCGCATCGAGTGGCTCGCCGATCAGGTCGGCGGCCGGTTCACCGGCAGGGTGGAGACGGCACCCCTGTGAGCGACCGGGCGGGCGAGGCCCGTCCCGGTGGTCGCGTCGGCCGAATCGCGCCCTGGACCGGTCCCGGCGGGATCTGTCACCGTTCACTTCACCACACCACCTCCACACCTTTCCTGCGCAGCCCTGTTCCTGACGGCACGTCAGTTCAGTAATCTGACTACACGTCAGTTATTGAGTTCCATCGAGGTTCATCGAGCAGGAGTGGGCGGCAACGATGCTTGGATCTACTCACGGCACCCTCACCACCGACTTCCGCGCACGTGTCGAGGCCTGCGGGGAGTCTCCCAGGACCGCCGTCCACTCGTCGGCGGCCCCCTCGGCCGACGACGCGGCCCCCCTCGACGTCAGCGGACGACCGCTGCACGCAGACGTCCCCGACCTGGACCGGTTCTTCCGACCCGAGTCCGTCGCCGTCATCGGCGCATCCGACGCCGAGGGCAAGCCCAACACCGGAATCACCCGCCAGCTCATCGCCTGGGCGGAGCGCGTCGGCGCCCGGCTCCACCCCGTGCACCCCACCCGCCCCACCGTCTTCGGGCTGACCTGCCACGCCTCCGTGGCCGACCTGCCCGAACAGGTGGACCTCGCCGTCCTCCTCGTCGCCGACCCGCTGCCCGTCATCGAGGAACTGGCCGAGACCAAGGTCAAGTTCGCCGTCGCCTTCGCCTCCGGCTTCGCGGAGACCGGGGATGCGGGCGCCGCCGCCCAGGAGCGGCTCGGCGCCGCCGTGCGGCGCTCGGGCCTGCGTCTGCTGGGTCCCAACACCAACCTCAACGCCTTCGAGGAGTTCCGCGAGGACCTCGACGGCCCCGCGATCGCCCTGATCACCCAGTCCGGCCACCAGGGCCGGCCCGTCTACACCCTCCAGGAGCTCGGCATCCGGCTCTCCCACTGGGCGCCGACCGGCAACGAGGCCGACCTGGAGACCGCCGACTTCATCTCCTACTTCGCCGAGCAGCCCGAGGTCGGGGCCATCGCCTGCTACGTGGAGGGCCTCAAGGACGGCCGGTCCTTCCTGCTCGCCGCCGACCGGGCCGCACGCAACGGGGTCCCGGTCGTCGCCGTCAAGGTCGGCCGCACCGAGACCGGCGCGCGCACGGCCGCCTCCCACACGGGGAAGCTCACCGGCGCCGACACCGTCGTGGACGCCGCCATGCGCCAGTTCGGCGTCATCCGCGTCGACGGGCTCGACGAGCTCCAGGACACCGCGGCCCTGCTCGCCCGGGCCCGCAGGCCCAAGGCCGACGGGGTCGTCGTCTATTCCATCTCCGGCGGCACCGGAGCCCACTTCTCCGACCTGGCCACGGAGGCGGGCCTGTTCCTGCCCACCCTCTCGCAGGCCAAGCAGGACGAGCTCCACCAGTGGATCCCCGCTTACCTGAACGTCGCCAACCCCATCGACAACGGCGGCCACCCGGTCGGCGACTGGCGCGGCCGGAAGATCATCGACGCGATCCTCGCCGACCCCGAGGTGGGCGTCCTGATCTGCCCGATCACCGGGCCCTTCCCGCCCATGAGCGACCGGCTCGCCCAGGACCTGGTGGACGCGGCCGAGCAGAGCGACAAACTGATCTGCGTGATCTGGGGCTCCCCCGTCGGCACCGAGGACGCCTACCGCACCACCCTCCTCGGCTCCTCCCGGGTGGCCACCTTCCGCACCTTCGGCAACTGCATCACCGCCGTCCGCGCCTACCTCGGCCACCACCGCTTCACCGCCGGCTACCGCTCCCCCTTCGAGGACGCACCCCGCACGCCCTCACCCTCGTACCGCAAGGCGCAGGCCCTCATGCGGCCGTCGCAGCAGCTCAGCGAGCACGCGGCGAAGCAGCTCCTGCGCGCCTACGGGATACGCGTCCCCCGCGAGCAGCTGGTGACGAGTGCGGCGGCGGCAGTCCGCGCCGCCGGGCTCGTCGGCTACCCGGTGGTGATGAAGGCCTCGGGCCCGCAGCTGGGCCACAAGACGGAACTCGGCCTCGTGAAGATCGGCCTCACCTCGGCGAGTCAGATCCGCGACGCGTACCGGGAGCTGACCGACATCGCGCGCTACGAGAACGTGCCGCTCGACGGGATCCTGGTCTGCCAGATGGTGGAGCGCGGCGTGGAGATGGTCGTCGGCGTGACGCAGGACGACCTCTTCGGCCCCACCGTCACGGTCGGTCTGGGCGGGGTCCTGGTGGAGGTCCTCCACGACGCGGCGGTCCGCGTGCCGCCGTTCGGCGAGGACCAGGCGCGGGCCATGCTGAGGGAACTGCGCGGGCATGCGCTGCTGGAGGGCGTACGGGGGGCTCCGCCGGCGGATGTGGACGCCCTGGTCGAAGTCGTGCTGCGGATCCAGCGGATGGCCCTGGAACTGGGCGACGAGCTGTCCGAGCTGGACATCAACCCCCTGATGGTCCTCCCCCGCGGCCAGGGGGCGGTGGCCCTGGACGCCCTGGCCATCTGCCGCTGAGCCCGGTGGGGCGGCAACCGCTGCGCGGAGCCGCTCCCCGCCCCGCCCTTTCACCGTTCCTCGGGGCTCCGCCCCGAGGACCCGGGGGCGGAGCCCCCGCACCACGCACGAACGGGAGTTCAGCCATGACCGGCACCAACGAGGACCACGTCCTCCACCGCATCGACAACGGCGTCGCCTGGATCACCCTCAACCGCCCCGAGGCGATGAACGCCGTCACCCCGGACCAGCGCGAGCGCGTCATCGCGCTGCTCGCCGAGGCATCCGCCGACCCCGGCGTCCGGGCCGTCGTCGTCACCGCCACCGGCAAGGGCTTCTGTGCGGGCGCCGACCTGCGCGGCGGGAGCACCCCCGCGGGTGAGCGCGTCGCGGGCGACGTCGCCCGCATGATCCGCCTCGGCGCGCAGCGTCTGATCACCGCCGTGCTCGACTGCGAGAAGCCCGTACTCGCCGCCGTCAACGGCACGGCCGCCGGTATCGGCGCGCACCTGGCCCTCGCCTGCGACCTCGTCATCGCCGCCGAACCGGCCCGCTTCATCGAGGTGTTCGTCCGCCGCGGGCTGGTCCCCGACGGCGGGGGCGCGTACCTGCTGCCGAGGCTCGTCGGCCCGCAGAAGGCCAAGGAGCTGATGTTCTTCGGCGACGCCGTTCCGGCCGTCGAGGCCGAGCGCCTGGGCCTGGTGAACCTGGTGGTTCCGGCCGAGGAGCTGGAGGCGACCGCCCGTGCGTGGGCCGAACGGCTCGCGCAGGGGCCCACCCGGGCCCTCGCCATGACGAAGCAGCTGGTCAATGCCTCCCTGGACGGGGACCGGGCGGCCGCGCTGGCCGCCGAGGCCACCGCTCAGGAGATCAACATGACCACGGCCGACGCGAACGAGGGCGTGGCCGGCTTCGTGGAGCGGCGCACGCCCAAGTACCTCGGCCGCTGAATCCCGGACGGACCCTGATCCGAGGCCTGAGGCCTGAATCCTGAGTCCTGAATCCTGAGTCCTGAATCGGTACTACATCTGCGGGTCGGGCTTGAGCAGCGCGAACACCGCTCCGGCCGGGTCGGCCAGCCATGCGATCCGGCCGACCTCCGGGAGGTCGGTGGCGGGCATGAGCACCGACCCGCCGTTCGCCCTGGCCACCGCGACGGTCGCGTCGACGTCCGCCGCCATGAAGTACGGCACCCAGCGCGCCCGCTCGCCCTCGCCCTCGCCCCTGAAGGGGGCGACCCCGCCGAAGGAGGCGTCCTGCTGGTCCCCGTCGGCGGTGCTCAGCACCCGGTACGTCATCCCGGGGGCGGGCATCTCGGCGCTGCGCCAGCCGAACAGCCCGGCGTAGAAAGCGATGTCGGCGACGGGGTCCGGTACGTGGAGCTCCGTCCACAGCAGGGCGTTCTCGGCGGAGGTCAGCTGGAGTCCGCCGGTCTTGCCGGGCTGCCATACGGCGAACTCGGCGCCCTGCGGGTCGGTGTACTGGGCCAGCCAGCCCTCGCCCATGACGTCCATGGGCTCCATCCGGACCGTGCCGCCGCCGTCACGGACGGCTGCGGTGGTGGCCTGGACGTCGGGGGTCATGAAGTGCTGCATCCAGGCGGGGGTCGCCCCCTCCTCGGTGAGCGGCCCGAGCGCGGCGACGGTCCTGCCGCCCACCTGGAAGAAGCCGTACCCGCCCGCCTCGGGCCCGGCGGAGACGAACTCCCAGCCGAGGACCGCTCCGTAGAACGCGGCGGCGGCATCGGTGTCGGGGCTGCCGAGGTCGAGCCAGTTGGGTGATCCGGTGGTGAAGTCGGTGCCGAGCATGGGGTCCTCCCGGGGTACGGCGGCGGTACGAGGTCGCTGCCACGATGCCGAGCCTCCACCCGAGCCCGGGCGCACGGACCCACGCAGACGGGGGGTTTCACTCGTGTGGGGGTACGGACACCGGGCCCCCTCCCTCCTGCTCTGCCCCGTCCGGTCCCGCCGCGCCGCGATCCCCGCGGGTGGGCCTCACCCACCCCTTCACATCTGACGAACCGTCAGCTTCAATCGGAAGGGTGATGGGACATGCAGGGATGGCGGCCACCGTCGTCCGATACCTCAGGTCAGTCGGCTCCCCCACCTCCGCCTCGGCGCAGCGGGAACCCGAGTCCGTCGACGCCCTGCCGCGTCCCGATCTGCGGGCCGTCGGCGCGGACGAGCGCGCGCCGGTGTCCCCCGCCGAGTTCCGGGCCGTGCTCGGGAACTTCGCCAGCGGGGTGACCGTCATCACCGCGCCGCCCGGCGAGGACGAGGAGGGCCCGGCCGGCTTCGCCTGCCAGTCCTTCGCCTCGCTCTCCCTCGACCCGCCCCTGGTCACCTTCATGGTGGCCCGTACGTCGACCACCTGGCCGCGGATCGCCCGCGCCGGGGTGTTCTGCGTCAACATCCTCGGGGCCGAACAGGGCGAGCTGTGCCGGTCCTTCGCCGTCAGCGGAGCGGACAAGTTCGCCGGGGTGAGCCACACACCCGCCCCCGTCACGGGATCACCGCAGCTCGACGCCGTGCCTGCCTGGATCGACTGCCGGATCCAGGCCGTGCACACCGGCGGGGACCACCTCATCGTCGTGGGCCGGGTCGTGGCCATGGGCGCGGCCGGCGAGGGCGAGCCGCTCCTCTTCCACAAGGGCCGCTTCGGCCGCCTGGCCGACTGACTGCCCCGACGAGCCGGCCGAGCGGCCCGCCCCCGGTCCCGCTCCCGCACCCCGCTCCCGGGCACTTCGACGCCCCGGTGTCGGCTCCACTGCGTAAGCTCCCCACGGGGGCGGGCCACTTCGGAGCCCGAGCCCCCTCGGACTCTTCGATCCACGGGGATTTGACTTGATACTCGAGCTGATGCGCCGCACGCGCGGCGCGATCGCCGTCACGGTCGCCACCGGCGCCCTCCTGGTGGCCGCCTCGCCGGCCTCCTCCGCCGCGCCGGTCGCCGCACCTCCGACCACCGCTGCCGGCGCGATCCTGATCGACGGCACCACCGGTGCCACGCTCACCAGCAAGGACGCCGACACACAGCGTCAGATGGCGAGCACCACGAAGATCATGGCTGCTCAGGTCGTGCTCCGTACGCCCGACCTGAACTACGACCAGAAGGTCACCATCAAGCAGGAGTACGCCGACTACGTCGTCCGCGAGGGCGCGAGCACGGCCCACCTGAAGGTGGGTGCCACTCCGACGGTCCGCCAGCTGCTGTACGCGCTGATGCTCCCGTCGGGCTGCGACGCGGCCTACGCCCTCGCCGACACCTTCGGCAAGGGCGCGACCACGCAGGCCCGCACGGCGGACTTCATCGCGCAGATGAACGCCAAGGCGAAGTCGCTGGGCATGACCAAGACCGTCTACGACTCCTTCGACGGCATCTCGCCGACCGGCAACAACCTCACCACCGCCCGTGACCTGGGCAAGCTCACCAAGTACGCGATGTCGGGCGTCGCCTTCCCGAAGATCGTGGCGACGACGACCTACAGCACGGGCGGCACCTCGACCGACGCCACGTGGGGCAACAGCAACCTGCTGGTCCGCGAGCGCCCCACCGGCTACGCGTACCCGGGCGCCACCGGCGTCAAGACCGGCACCGGCACCGCCGCGGGCAAGTGCCTCGTCTTCTCCGCGACCCGTAACGGCAAGACCGTCATCGGCGTCCTGCTGAACGACGAGGAGCGCTACGCGGACGCGATGAAGCTCATGGACTGGGCGCTCGGTGCGAGTGCCGGCTCCGGGGCGGCGGTGCAGCGCGGCAACACCGAGCCGATCCCGGACGTCCTCGACTGACGCTGACACGGCTCACGCCTCACGCCTCGCACTTCGCGGCTCCTGCGCCGACGGGTTCGTCCCGCCGGCGCAGGAGCCGAGCCGTTTCCGGACGGGTCAGAAGGTGAGCACTCCGCGCGCCACCCGCCCGTGGTGGGCGTCGTCCGCGGCCTTGGCGAAGTCCTCCACCGGGTAGACCTCCGTCACCAGCTCGTCCAGCAGCAGCCGGCCCTGCCGGTAGAGCTCGGCGTACAGGGCGATGTCGCGCTGCGGGCGCGAGGACCCGTACCGGCAACCCATGATCGTCTTGTCCAGGTACATGGACGACACGAGGAACGACGCCTCCTCCTGGAAGCCGGGCACCCCGAGCAGGACCGCCTGCCCGTGCCGGTCGAGGAGGTCGATCGCCTGGCGGATCAGCTTGACGTTGCCCACGCACTCGAAGGCGTGATCGGCACCGGTCGGCAGGATCTCGCGGACCGCCGCCGAGGAGTCGGCCACCGCGGACGCGTCGATGAAGTGCGTGGCGCCGAACTGCCGGGCCACCGCCTCCTTCGCCGGGTTCGCGTCCACGGCCACGATCGTCGTGGCACCCGCTATCCGGGCCCCCTGCAGGACGTTGAGACCGATGCCGCCGGTGCCGATGACGACCACGCTCTCGCCCCGGTCCACGCGCGCCCGGTTCAGCACCGCCCCCACCCCGGTGAGGACCCCGCAGCCGATGAGCGCCGCCGAGGTCAGCGGGATGTCGGCCGGGATCCGCACCGCCTGCACGGCCTTGACGAGGGTGCGCTCGGCGAAGGCGGAGTTGGAGGCGAACTGGAACAACGGCGTGCCGCCCCGCGAGAAGGGCTGCCCCGGCATCCCGATCGCCTTGCGGCACATCGTCGGCCGGCCCCGGTCGCAGTCCGCACACGCCCCGCAGTTGGCGAGGGTGGACAGCGCCACGTGATCGCCCGGCACCACGTGCGTGACACCCGCGCCCACCGCCTCCACGATGCCCGCGCCCTCGTGCCCCAGCACCACCGGCGGCGGGAACGGGATCGTCCCGTCGATCACCGACAGGTCGCTGTGGCACAGCCCGGCCGCCCCGATCGCGACCAGCACCTCCCCCGGCCCCGGATCGCGGATCTCCAGGTCGTCGACCACCTGGGCCTGCTTGCCGTCGAACACGACGCCTCTCACCTGGACTCCTTAGGCAGGCCGAGCACGCGCTCGGCGATGATGTTCCGCTGGATCTCGTCCGAGCCGCCGTAGATGGTGTCGGCACGGGTGAACAGGAACAGGCGCTGCTCCTCGTCGAGCCCGAGTTCGTACGGGATCCCCGGCGCCCAGTCCGCCGGCCCGGCGGTGGCCGCCGGGCCGCGGACCGCCACCGCCAGCTCCCCGAGCCGCCGGTGCCAGCCGCCCCACAGCAGCTTGGCCACGCTGGGCGCGCCCGGATCCCCCGCCGAGGCGAGGGTGCGCAGCGCGTTCCACCGCATCGTGCGCAGCTCGGCCCACTGGCGGACCAGCTGCTGCCGCAGTACGGGGTCCCCTGCGCCCGAGGCGTCCCGCGCCGCGTAGGCGGCCAGGACGCGCTCCAGTTCCGCCGCGAAGCCGATCTGCTGGACCAGCGTCGAGACGCCGCGCTCCAGGGCGAGCAGGCCCATGGCCACCGTCCAGCCGTCGCCCTCGGCGCCGACGACCTCCGCCGCGACCGCCCCGTCGAAGAACACCTCGTTGAACTCACTCGTGCCCGACATCTGCCGGATGGGCCGCACTTCGACACGGCCGGGCTGGTCCATCCGTACGAGCAGGAACGACAGCCCCCGGTGACGGCGCGATCCGGGCTCGGTGCGGGCCAGGACGAAGCACCAGTCGGCGTCGCGGGCGAGCGAGGTCCAGATCTTCTGGCCGGTGACGCGGAACAGGCCGTCGGCCGCGTCCCGTACCGCGGCGGTACGGATCCCCGCGAGGTCGGATCCGGCGCCCGGCTCGCTGTAGCCCTGGCACCACAGCTCCTCGCCCCGCGCGATGCCGGGCAGGAAGCGGCCCTGCTGCTCGGGCGTCCCGTGGGCGATGAGCGTCGGGGCGAGGAGGTTCTCGCCGATGTGGCCGACCCGGCCGGGCGCGCGCAGGGCCGCGTACTCCTCGGCCCACACCACTTGGCCGGTCAGCGACAGCCGGCGGTTGCCCCACCCGTCGGCCTCCCAGCCCTGCCCGATCCAGCCGCCCCGGCCCAGCTCGCGCTCCCAGGCGCGCCGGACCCGGGCTCCCTCGTGCTCGCTGCCCGGTCCGCCGAGGCCGACGGCCTGCGCGTACGGGCCCACGAGGTGCTCCGCCAGCCACGCCCGGGCACGCCCGCGCAGCTCCTCGTCCTCGGCCCCGAAGCTGAAGTCCACGCCGCTCCCCCTTGGTCCAGTCCGATCCGGTCGCCGGTCCGATCCCGTCCGATCCGGTCCGGGCCTACGCGTTGGGGCGGTCCTTGGCGGCCGCGGCCTTCGCCATGGCCTCCAGTTGCGCGAGCATCGGCATCGGGTCGGTGCCCACCGTGCCGGGGAGGAAGTCGGCGATCTTCTCCGGCGTCCAGGAGCCTTCGGCGTATCCGGCGCGCAGTTCGCGCGGCTGCGCCCAGACGGCGATCTTCGGGCCGGCGATCGTGTAGACCTGCCCGGTGATGTCCTCGGCCCTGGCCCGGTCGCTGAGCAGGTACGTGACGAGGGCCGCCACGTCCTCGGGCTCGCCGATCTCCTTGAGCTCCATGGGGACGTTCGCGGACATGCGGGTGCGGGCGACGGGTGCGACGGCGTTGGCCGTGACCCCGTACTTGGCCAGGCCCAGCGCGGCGGAGCGGACGAGCGAGATGATCCCGCCCTTGGCGGCGCTGTAGTTGGCCTGGGCGACGGAGCCCTGGTGGTTGCCGCTGGTGAAGCCGATCAGCGTGCCCGAGCCCTGCCTGCGCATGATGGCGGAGGCGGCGCGGAAGACGGTGAAGGTGCCCTTGAGGTGGGTGGCGATGACCGGGTCCCACTCCTCCTCGGACATGTTGAACAGCATCCGTTCGCGCAGGATGCCCGCCACGCACACGACGCCGTCGAGGCGGCCGTACTGCGTGAGAGCGGTGTCGACGAGGCGCTGGCCGCCCGCCATGGTGGAGATGTCGTCGGCGACGGCGACGGCCTCCCCGCCCGCGGCGACGATCTCCTTCACCACCGCCTCGGCGATCTCGCTGGTGGGCTCCGCGCCCTCGATCCCGACCCCGTAGTCGTTGACGACGACCTTGGCGCCCTCGGCGGCCGCGGCGAGTGCCACGGCCCGCCCGATGCCCCGGCCGGCGCCGGTGACGGCGACGGCCTTGCCTGCCAAGAAGTTCCCCACGTCCGGCCCCTTCCCGCGATTTCTGACGGACCGTTAGATTCTATGGGTAGTCAGATACACCTGCACAAGCCCTCGTTGCCGTCGTTGCCGTATCCACGCAAGGAGCTGTCGACGCCCATGACCCTGCCCGCCGAGTTCCACGACATCGCCAAGCGCGTCAACAACTGGGGACGATGGGGCGCCGACGACGAGATCGGCACCCTCAACCTGATCACCGACGAGGTGGTCCGCGCCGCCGCGGCGGAGATCCGTACCGGCCGCCGCATCCCGCTCGCCCTCCCGCTCAAGGAGGACGGGGTCCAGGTCGGCATGATTCCCGGCCGGATCAACCCGCTGCACACGATGGTGCAGATCAACCAGGAGCTCTTCGGCCCGGGCACGGTGGCGTGCAGCGACGACGCCGTGAGCATGGGCCTCCAGGCCGGCACCCACTGGGACGCTCTCACCCACGTCTCGCACTCGGGGAAGATCTACAACGGCCGCCCGGCGGGCACCATCACGGCACACGGCCGCGCCGAGTTCAGCGGCATCGACAAGGCCGGCCACATCGTCTCGCGCGGGGTGCTCCTCGACGTCGCACGCGCGAAGGGGCTCGACCGGCTGCCGGGCGACCACGCGGTGACCCCCGGGGACCTGGCGGAGGCCGAGGAGTTCGGCGGGGTCACCGTCCGCGCCGGGGACATCGTCCTGGTGCGCACCGGCCAGATCCAGGTCTACCTGGCGGGCGACAAGCACGGCTACGGCTTCCCCTCGCCCGGGCTGTCGGTCCGTACGCCCGAGTGGTTCCACGCGCGGGACGTGGCGGCCGTCGCCAACGACACCCTGACCTTCGAGATCTTCCCGCCGGAGATAGAGAACCTGTGGCTGCCGGTGCACGCCCTCGACCTGGTCGAGATGGGCATGCACCAGGGCCAGAACTGGAATCTCGAAAAGTTGTCCACAGCCTGTGCAGAAGAAAACCGGTACGCCTTCCTCCTCTCGGCGATGCCGGAACCGTTCGTCGGCGGCACCGGCACCCCGGTGGCCCCGGTGGCCGTCCTCTGAACCCGGCGGGGCGGGCGGCGGCGGGCCGCACGACCCCGGCCGCACGCGAGCCGTGCCCAGTGGAACCATGAGGTGGACATGACGCGTCACCGTACGCGCGTCACACCCCGTCCCCACCACCTTCCCCGCAGGAGAAGCCAGCATGGCCAACCCCTACCAGGTAACGCCGCCGCCACCCCCGAGGCGCCGCTCGGGCGGCAACGTCGTCGCCGTCATCGTCCTCGCCGTGATCATCGTCGGCGGCTACTTCGCCCTGCAGTCGGTGAACAAGGACGACAGCAAGCCGTCGGCATCCACCTCGGCGTCCCCCTCCGCCAAGCCCACGGCCAAGGACCCCGGATCCCCCGAGTCCTCCTCCGACACCTCCAGCGCGTGGAAGGTCGGCGACTGCGGCGGCCCCGACCCGGCCAAGGCCCCCGACGGGTACAAGCGGACGGGCTGCTCCGACTCCGGGGCCACCTTCAAGGCCATCGACATCAAGGAGGCCAGCATCCTCCCGGGCGCCATCCAGTGCCCGCCCGGCACGGACCTGATGATCGACGTGAGCATCTCCTACGGCGGCGGCAAGTCGAGCGGCATCCCCACCAACACCGTCTGCGGCCGCAACCTGTCGAGCGACCACCCCGGCGACGCGGGCGCCGGCGGCGGCCAGCTGGTGAAGGGCGACTGCGTCACCTCTCAGGCCAAGGAGGTCGCCTGCGGCGGCTCGGGCGCCCAGAAGGTCCTCGGCCTCGTCAAGACGAAGTCCGAGTGCCCCTCCGGCACCACGGACCCCATCGAGCTGACCATGGCCATCGGCCGCCCGTACGACGTGATCTGCACCGACGGCTAGCAGTGTCCGCCCGCTGTCCCGGCACGATGCCCGGGACGGCGGGCGGCCGCGGCCGCCGAAAAGCACGTGCCCCCGCATCCGCGAAGGCGCAGACTCACCCCATGGCGGACATGCGGGCGTTCCGGGAAGCGGTCGACGACTGGGCGAGCGGCGGTACCGGCGAGGCCGCGCGCGAGCTCGCCGCCTGGCTGAACGTACGGACGGCGGTGCTGCTGGAGGGCCCCAGCGACCTCGCGGCCGTCGAGGTGCTCGCCGAACGCCGCGGCCGCGACCTCGCCGCCGAGGGCGTGTGCGTCATATCGATGGGCGGCGCCATGAGCGTCGCCCGCTACACCGGCCTCCTCGGGCCGCCCGGCCTCGGCCTGCGCCTGACGGGACTGTCCGACGAGAACGAACAGCCCTTCTACGACCGCGCCCTGGACCGGGCGGGGGCGCCCCGCGAGGGCTTCTTCGTGTGCGTGGCGGACCTGGAGGACGAACTCATCCGCGCCCTGGGCACCACACGGATCGAGGACATCCTGCGCTCGGAGGGCGAGCTCCGCTCCTGGCAGACCTTCGTACGCCAGCCCGCCCAGCGCGGCCGGCCCCGGCAGCGGCAGCTGCGGCGGTTCCTGGGCACGACGAAAGGTCGCAAGATCCGCTACGGCCGCCTCCTCGCCGAGGCCCTCGCCCCCGAAGAGGTACCGGCCCCGCTCGACGATCTCCTCGCGAGCCTGTGACCCGCGCCGGCTTCAGCCGGTCTCCTTGACGCACGTCCGGTCCTTCGCCGGCAGTCTCCCGGTGGCCAGGTACCTGTTGACCTGGTCGTCCACGCAGGCGTTGGCGTAGCTCCCGTAGAGGGCGTGCCGGTTGGCGCCCTCCAGGGTGATCAGCCTCGAACTCGGCAGCAGCCGGCGCAGCTCGACGCTGCCCCTGTACGTGGTGCGCGGATCACCGGTGGCGGCCACGATCAGCGCGGACGCGTCACGCCGTACCCGGGTCGGCTCCTCGCGCGGCCGGTCCCAGAAGGCACACGGGTTGATGTTGCGGGTCAGCGCGCCGAACAAGGGATGCGCGGCGCGGCTGCTCTCGATGTCCCGCCAGTACTGCTCGGGATCGCGTACGGCCGCCACGTCCCCGCAGATGATCGCGGACTGCACGCCCGTGGGCTCGCCCTCGCCGCGCAGCGCATACCGGAGCTCTCCGGCGATCCCCGCAGGAAGCGTGGTCGGCGCCCCGTCGGCGGCCTTGACCAGTACGGACATCAGCTCGCCGAAGGACGCCCGCGCGGCCTCGGTGTCGTCCGCGATGCCCGAGAAGAGCAGGAGCGGCACCTGGCTGTCGTCGATCCGGAAGGCATCGGCGCCCGAACCGATGGTCAGCGGGCCGCGCGCGGATGCCGCGACGACGCGGTCGACGGAGGCGAGCACCTCGGCGCGGGTGCGGCCGAAGCCGTAGACGCCGTGGCGGTCCGCCGCCCAGCCCGCCCAGTCGGACAGCGCCTTCTCGTTCTCGCGCTCGGTGCCCTCCAGCAGCCGGGGGCGGTAGTCGCCCGGGTTGATCGCCCCGTCGAGCACCATCCGGTCGTGGCGGCCGGGGAACATCTGGGTGTAGACCGTGCCCAGGTAGGTGCCGTAGGAGTAGCCCAGGTAGGAGATCTTCCGCTCGCCGAGCGCGCCGCGGATGACGTCCATGTCGCGGGCGGTGTTGCGGGTGCTGATGTGCGGGAGTACGGAGGCACCGGTGGCCCGGCACTTGTCGGCCAGGCTCTTCTGCAGGACGACCTGCCGGTCGAAGGCCGCCCGGTCGGCGCCGGCCGACAGCCAGGTCATGCCGAGGGGCCAGCCGCAGTCCAGCGGGGTGCTGCGCCCGACGAAGCGCGGGTCGAACCCGACGATGTCGAAGCGGGCCCCGACCTCCTTCATCGCCGCACGGGCCGTCGGCGGGTATGCCCGGGCGGGGCCGCCCGGGCCGCCGGTGTTCAGCAGGATCGCGCCGATGCGGTGACGGGTGTCGGTGGCCTTGAGCCGGGATATCGCCACGGTGATCGTGCGGCCCCGGGGGGCGGCGTAGTCGAGCGGCACGGTCACGTCCGCGCACTGCACACCGGCCCGGTCCAGATCACGGCCCGTGGTGTCGTCGGGGCCCGTGACGCAGCTGCCCCAGACCGGCCGCTGCCGGTAGTACCGGTCGAGTCCCGCCCCGGAGCCGTGCTCGGCGGACGCGGACGGGGGCGCGGCCCCGGCGGGCGCGGCGTCGAGGGCGACGGCCGGGACGGGGGCGGCGGCGAGACAGGCGGCGAGGACGAGGCCCACGGAAGAGGCGCGGCGAGCGGTGGGGCCGAGGGTACGGTCGGCGGCGGGCGGCGCATCGGCCGCTTCGTGTGATCGCATGCCCCGAGGCTAGGAACCTGCCCCGGCACTGCACATCGGCCACGGGCACGAGGCCGCGGGTCCCGCCCGCCCCCGGCGCCCGGGACCTGCGGCCCGGTCCGGCCTCCTCCTCCAGGAGGAGGCCTGGCAGGTTCTGCGGGTGGCGGCGACGCGCATGCACGCCCCGAGCACGGCACGGCAGCCGCCACCCCACGACCCGCACTCGTCAAGGCCTGCCCTTGGCGTCCCCTCGCGTCGAATCGCTCCACACCAGGGTGATCAAGATGTGACGAACCGTCAACACCTCGTTAGAGGTACACGCGCGGTTCCCGCGGCGGGGTATGAATTTCCGACGGGCCGTCCGAGGGGCGCTCGGAGGCGCAGTCCGAGGTGGATTTCTCCGCGCGGTCGATCTCGCACCAGATCCGTTTGCCCGCGCCCTCGCGCTGCCAGCCCCAGCGGTCCGCCAGGCCGTCGACCAGCTCCAGACCGCGCCCGCCGGTGTCCTCGCCGCACGCCTGCCGGCGGTTCGGTGCCCGGTCGCTCGCGTCGGCCACCTCGACCCGCACCCCCGGCCCCCCGAACAGCATCCGCAGCACGGCCGGACAGCCCGTGTGCACGACCGCGTTCGTGACCAGCTCGGAGATCAGCAGGATCAGGGTCTCGGCGAGCGGCTCGTCGTCCCCTATGCCCGACCCCGCCAACCGGGACCGGGCCCACCGGCGGGCCCGGCCGACCTCGGCGGGATCCGCTCCGACCTCCAGCTGAACCTGAAGCAGCTGCACCGCTCACACCATCCGAACCGGCGGACACTTCGCCTCGCGACAGGACGGGATCACCCAGCGTGATCCCCTTCCGTAGCAGCATGGTTGACATACAGTCACCACAACAAGCGCTTCGGGCATATTCCCGCGCGAAGGAGTGGGCGTGGTGCATACTGTGCGACGCTCGCGCCGCTCAACCGCTCGCATTCGTGGGAGCGTACCGGAGCAGGCCCCCGCTTCCGGGTCGCAATGAGTCGGGCGAAGGACACAAACCGATATCAACTCTCTGTAATCAGACATGCGTCCCGCGCCGTCCTTCCCGTGCCTCCACATCACCGTGTGCAACGCCGGCCGCCCGCCGCTGCGGCCACCCGGCCGCCCCACCACCACTCGGCCAACCGGCCACCCGGCTACCCCGCCGACCCGGCCGACCCCGCCGACCCCAACAGCTCCCCGGCGAGCAGCTCCTCCGCCTGCGCCGCAGTCCGCCACTGCTCCGCCCGCACCCAGGCCCGCTTCAGGTGCAGGTGCACGTCCGCCTCCCAGGTGAATCCCATACCGCCGTGCACCTGCAGGCAGTCCCGGGCGCCCAGCACGGCCGCCTCGTCCGCCAGGAGCTTGGCCGCGGCCACCTCGCCCGGGTCTCCCGTCACCGCCGCCGCGTAGACCGCCGTACGGGCCACCTCCGCCCGGACCAGCATCCGCGCGCACAGGTGCTTGACCGCCTGGAAGGCCCCGATCGGCTGCCCGAACTGCTCCCGCTCACCCGCGTACCGCACCGCGAGCTCCACCGTCCGCAGTGCGCTCCCGAGCTGCAGCGCGGCCGTCAGCAACGCGCCCGCATCGCGGTACGCCGAGACGTCGCCCACCGCCGCGACCCGGTGCAGGGGTGTCAGCGGGTCCACCGAGCGCACCGGCTCACCGGCGGGCACCGCGGCCGCCCCCAGCACCGCGTCCGCGTCCCCGAGGTGGGCCACCAGCGGCCCGTCCAGGTCGAAGGCGGTCACCACCGCCGTTCCCGCCGCCGCTCCCGGCACCACCCCCGCGGCCAGGTGCGTGGCCACCAGCGGCCCCGGTACCAGCGCCCGCCCGGCCTCCTCGAAGACCAGGACCGCCTCCGGCAGGCCCAGGCCCACACCGCCCTCGGCCTCCGGCAGGCGCAGCGCGAAGAAGCCCGCCTCGCCCAGCTCCCGCCACAGCGCACGGTCCACGCCGGCCCCCGCTTCGGCCGACGCGTCGACCGAAGCCCGCAGCGCCTCCCGCCCGTACCGCCCGGCCAGCAGGCCCCGTACGCCCGCCCGCAGGTGCTGCTGGTCCTCGGTCGGCTGGAAGTCCACGGCCCTCACCGGCCCTTCGGAAGGCCGAGGATCCGCTCGGCGACGATGTTCTGCTGGATCTGCGAGGTGCCCGCGGCGATCGTGTAGGAGAGGGACGAGAGCCGGTCCGGCACCCATTCCTCGTCGAGGGACAAGGATGCGGCCCCGAGCACCTCCGCCGCCGTGTCGTAGAGCTCCTGGCGCGCGTGCGAGTAGGCGAGCTTGAAGACGGAACCGCCGATGCCGGGTACACCGCCCGCCGACCGTCCCGCCTCGCTCACGTTCCACTGGGTGAGCCGCCAGAGCGCGCCGAACTCCCCGTACAGCCGCCCCAGCCTGCGCCGCAGCACCGGGTCGTCCCACCGGCCGTTGGCCTTCGCCGCCCGGGCCAGTTCCCCCAGGGTCCGGCGGCAGGCGACGACCTCGCCGACGAAGGCGGTGCCGCGCTCGAAGGACAGCGTGACCATGGTGACGCGCCAGCCGTCGTTCTCCGCGCCGACCCGGTCGGCCACCGGGACCCGCACCTCGTCGAGGAACATCTCCGCGAACTCCGCCGACCCGGCGAGCGTGCGCAGCGGCCGTACCGTCACTCCCGGCGCGTCCATCCGCATGGCCAGCCAGGAGATCCCCCGGTGTTTGGGGACGTCGGCGCCGACCGGCTGCGTCCGCACGAGCAGCTCGCACCAGTCGGCGACCTCCGCGTGCGAGGTCCAGATCTTCGACCCGGTGATCACGTAGTCGTTGCCGTCGCGTACGGCCCGGGTGCGCAGGGAAGCCAGGTCGGAGCCGGCCCCCGGCTCGCTGAAGCCCTGGCACCACACCTCGTCGCCCCGCAGGACGGGCGGCAGCCAGCGCGCCCGCTGCTCCGCCGTGCCCTCGGCCGCGATCGTCGGACCGGCGTGCAGCAGCCCGACGAAGTTCGCGCCGACGTACGGGGCCCCGGCGCGCTCGGTCTCCTCCAGGAAGATCAGGTGCTGGGTCGGGGTGGCCCCGCGGCCGCCCGCGTCCACCGGCCAGTGCAGGCCCGCGTACCCGGCCTCGTACAGCCTGCGCTGCCAGCCGAGGTCATAGGCGCGCCGGCCCGGCCAGTCGTCGGGGGACGGCCTGGCGGGCAGCTCAGGGAGCACCTTGGCGAGCCAGGCGCGCAGCCGGGCCCGGAAGTCCTGCTCCTCCTCGGTGTAGGTCAGGTCCATCAGCGGCGGCTCTTGTCCAGGTCGAGGCCGAGCATGCGGATGGCGTTGCCGCGCATCAGCTTGTAGATCGTCTCGTCGTCCAGACCCTTCACGTGGTCGAGGGCGACCTCCTTGGTGTGCGGGAAGGTCGAGTCCACGTGCGGGTAGTCGGTCTCGAAGGTGGCGTTGTCGCGTCCGACGACGTCGAGCGAGGCGATCCCGTGCTTGTCGCGGAAGAAGCAGCAGAACATCTGCCGGTAGTAGTACGTGGACGGCGGCTCGGGGATCAGGTCGCGGACCCCGCCCCAGGCCCGGTGCTCCTCCCAGACGTCGTCGGCCCGCTCCAGGGCGTAGGGGATCCAGCCCATCTGGCCCTCGCTGTAGGCGAGCTTCAGCGTCGGGAACTTCACCAGGACGCCGCTGAAGAGGAAGTCCATCATCGAGGCCATCGCGTTGTTGAAGCTGAGCGAGGCCTGGACGGCGGGCGGTGCGTCGGGGGAGGCGGCGGGCATCTGGGAGCTGGACCCGATGTGCATGTTGACCACCGTGCCGGTCTCCTGGCAGACGGCGAAGAAGGGGTCCCAGTAGCCGGAATGGATCGAGGGCAGCCCGAGGTGGGTGGGGATCTCGGAGAAGGTCACGGCCTTCACCCCGCGGGCCGCGTTGCGCCGGATCTCGGCGACGGCGAGGTCGATGTCCCAGAGCGGGATGATGCACAGCGGGATCAGCCGGCCGCCGCTGTCGCCGCACCACTCCTCGACCATCCAGTCGTTGTAGGCGCGCACGCAGGCGAGGGCGACCTCCTTGTCGTGCGCCTCGGCGAAGGTCTGACCGCAGAAGCGCGGAAACGTCGGGAAGCACAGCGAGGCCTCGACGTGGTTGAGGTCCATGTCGGCGAGGCGTGCCTCGGGGTCCCAGCAGCCGCGGCGCATCTCCTCGCGGGTGATGCCCTCCAGGGTCATGTCGTCGCGGTCGAAGCCGACGGCGGCGATGTTGCGCTTGTACGGGAACTTCAGGTCCTCGTAGATCCACCAGTCGGTCGGCGGGCCGTCGGGGTCCATGGTGATGACGTACTTGCCACCGGTGTAGGCGAGTTCGCCGATGCCGGCGGTGAGCGCCTTGGGGCCGCGGTCGCGGTACTTGGCGGGCAGCCAGACGTCGAACAGGTGCGCGGGCTCGATCACGTGGTCGTCGACGCTGATGATCCGAGGCAGTTCCATGGTCTCCCCAATTCACCGATCTGATGGATCGTCAGAAACAAGCTAGCCCCGCCACCCCTGGACCGACAAGCGTGCGCGCTCTACGCTCTGCGCTTGCTCTGACTATCCGTCAGCTATGGGGAGGTCTGGGATGACGGACACCGCGACCGCGACAGAACTGAGCCGGTCCCGAACCCTGTGGGAACTGATCACCCACCGGGCCGCACTCACCCCGGACACCCCCGTCCTGATCGAGGCGTCCGAGGACCGCGCCGACGACCATGCCGGGGACACCACCGGGGACCGCGCCGGGGACCGCCGGCTCACCTTCGGCGCGCTGCACGACCGCGCCGAACGCGTCGCGGCCGGCCTCCACGACATGGGCGTCCGCCCCGGCACCGTCGTCGCCTGGCAGCTCCCCACCCGCATCGAAACGGTGCTGCTCTCCGTCGCCCTCGCCCGGATCGGCGCCGTCCAGACCCCCGTCATCCCCTTCTACCGGGACCGCGAGGTCGGCTTCGCCCTGCGCGAGGCCAAGGCCGAGTACTTCGCCGTACCCGGGAACTGGCGCGGCTTCGACCACACGGCCATGGCCCGGCGACTCGGCGCCCGCGGCGTCTTCGAGGCCTACGCCGACCTCCCGGACGGCGACCCGGCCGTACTCCCCCCGCCGCCCGCCTCCGGCACCGACGTCCGGTGGATCTACTGGACCTCCGGCACCACCTCCGACCCCAAGGGCGTCCTGCACACCGACCGCTCCCTGATCGCGGGCGGCTCCTGCCTCGCGCACGCCCTGCGCCTGAGCCCGGCCGACGTCGGCTCGATGGCCTTCCCGTACGCGCACATAGGCGGCCCGGACTACCTGGTGATGCTGCTCCTGTACGGCTTCCCCGCGGTGCTCTTCGAGAAGTTCGCCATGCCGGACGCGCTGAACGGCTACCGCCGCCACGGAGTCACCGTCGCCGGCGGATCGACCGCCTTCTACTCCATGTTCCTGACCGAGCAGCGCAAGGCCCCGGACGTCCCCCTCATCCCCACCCTCCGCCTCCTCGCGGGCGGCGGCGCCCCGAAACCGCCGGAGATCTACCACGCGGTCGTCCGGGAACTGGGCTGCCAGCTCACCCACGGCTACGGCATGACCGAGGTCCCGATGATCACCATGGGCGCACCGGACGACACCGCCGAGAACCTCGCCACCACCGAGGGCCGCCCCCCGGCGGGCATGTCCATCCGCATCACCGCCCCCGACGGCACCCCGCTGCCCCCGCACACGGACGGCGAGGTCCGGCTGCGCGGCGAGGCGGTCTGCCAGGGCTACCTGAACCGGGACGCGTCGACGGAGGTCTTCGACGCCGACGGCTACCTGATCACGGGCGACCTCGGCCATCTGACCCGGGACGGCTACCTCGTCCTCACCGGGCGCAGCAAGGACGTCATCATCCGCAAGGGCGAGAACATCTCGGCGAAGGAGATCGAGGACCTCCTCCACCGCCTCCCGGCCGTCGCGGACGTGGCGATCATCGGCCTCCCGGACCCCACCCGCGGCGAACGCGTCTGCGCGGTGGTGGAACAACCCCCGGGAGCCGCCCCCCTGACCCTCCCCCAACTGACGGCCTACCTCCGCACGGCGGGCCTGGCCACCCACAAACTCCCGGAACAACTGGAACTCCTGGAGTCCCTCCCCCGCAACGAAACCCTCCGCAAGGTCCTGAAGTACAAACTCCGGGAGCGGTACGCGTAGCGGGGGGGGCTTCGGTGGGCGGGATCCGCGGGGGCGGCAGTCAGAGTCGCGTATGGGGGTTTCCCGTCAGTCTCATCGTCTCTCCGTGTCGGGCCGGTCCCTCAAGGGCGCTCCTTCGTCGCGTCGCTGCGCGATGACCTTCGGCCACCCTTGACCGACCGTCCCGCCCCGGAAATCCGAAGACTGCCGGGAAACCCCCATAGGAACGGGCCGGAAGATGCTTTTCAGGGACGGGGTGGTCGGAGATGCCCGAGCGGGCCAGGGGTGGGGCGACCGAGAGACGGGCCCATCCGGAGAGGCCTTCCGGGGCGGTGGGCGCATCCAATCGCTACGCGCTCCTCATCCCTCAGCGTCTCCAGCCCGTCCTGGGCCGGACATAAGCCGCCCACGACCCGTTGTCGCTTCTCATTCACGCGACCGACGACCGGCCGGGGCCGTTGAGAGGGACCGACGGCCGATTCCTCGGCTATTTCGTCGTGCCTAAGGGGCAACGGAGGACCGGCTCCACGAACCCACGATGGAATAGCCGTTGTCCCACAGGATCGCGGGCGGCCCATGTCCAGTCGTGACAGCGTCAGCGAACGACAGGGCCGTGACCGGCCCGCCAGTCGTTGATGCGTTTGCGGATACTGGGCACCATCGGGAGATCGTCAACGGCATCGGGCGTGAACCATGCGACCTCGTGCGACTCGTCCGAAGTCTGGAGACTCCCTCCTGTGGGGTGGGCGAGCAGACAGATCGAAAATTCCTGCCGCACTTCTCCATCGTCGTAGGCGAAGACATGGCCCGGGTTTGTGTACGTACCGACGATCCCCACGACCTCCACGACGATGCCGGTCTCCTCAAGGGTCTCCCGAACTGCGCAGTCGCCGATGCTCTCGCCGAGCTCCATCTTGCCGCCCGGCAGAGCCCACTTGCCGTTGTCCGTGCGTCTCTGCAACAACACCCTGCCCTCGCCATCGACGACGACCGCTGAAGCCGCAGGCACCAGGCTGTTCGCCCTTGGGGCCTCGGGGTCATCCTCGTAGTCACGCCTGGCCACTTCGCCCCACCTCCCGTATATCGCGTCCGCGACTCCACAGCTCTTCGGCATGAGCGGAAAATCGGTCGAACATGCCGTCCGCCTGCCTGCGCCGTAAGTGCATCATGGCCGTAATGAACGAGAACGTTTCGGACTCGGCCGTCGAGCACGGGGTTGAACTGGCCTACATCCGTGGCGCATCCGGCCGCGAATTCACCACATCGGTTTCCAATGTCGAGCCCACGCACTAGGACCTGTCCGGGCGTCCTTCCTGGTGCGATCGACATCCTCTGGACACCCCACTCCGGGGAATCGGCCGGCGCCAAGGGGGTGTCAGTCACCACCGCTACCGTTCGGCCATTCACGATCTTCGGGAGGGTGGCTCGGTGGGTGCCAGCGGATGGAACTACGTCACGAGGTACGACGGCGATGTCGAGGCGGCCTTGGCGGCCTTGCAGGCCGGGGTGTTTCAGGAGGAGTACGGCGACGGTGACCGCTACCGAAGCCTGGAGGACCTGTACAAGGACGAGGAGTTCATGGGGACGGAGGGCACCCATACGATCCTCGACATCGTCGAGGTTGTCGCCACCGACGCCCCACCGACACGGTTGGCTCTCGCTGACTACAGCACCCTGCGCCCTCTGGCACTCAGCCGCGTGGTGCACCACTTCGGCACGGACCGCCCGTCGGTCGATCAGTACGAGGAGTACGAGAGCAGCCTGCTCGAGGAGTGTCGGATGCGGTGGACCGGCTACTACGTCGTCCTCTACTCCGAGGACAGACCCACTCACCTGGGAATCTTCGGCTCCTCAGGTGACTAGGTCCGATCCGGCACCGGCTGGCCCTCTCCCCTTCCAAAGATCTCCTGGTTCGAGCTATACGGGTGTGAACTGTGCTTGGTGGAGGGGAGGATGGGACTGTTCGGCAAGGACAGTTGCGAGCGGTCGGAGGCGGGCATGGCCAAGGAATTCCAAGTGACTTACGACTGCGCCGACCCGGGCGCGCAGGCCGTGTTCTGGGCCGAGGCGCTGGGCTACCGCGTCCAGCCGCCGCCCGAAGGGTTCGCCGACTGGCCGGCCGCGCTCACGGCGTGGGGCGTACCGCCTGAACAGCACAACAGCCGGTCGGCCATCACGGATCCGGACGGCAAGGGGCCGAGGGTCTTCTTCCAGAAGGTCCCGGAGGGGAAGACGTCGAAGAACCGCCTGCACCTGGACGTCCGCGCAGCACCCGGCCTGAAGGGGGACGAGCGGATGGCCGAGCTGGAGCAGGAGGCCACCCGGCTGGAGGCGCTGGGAGCGAAGAGGCTGTACCGGATCGACGGCAATGACATGGACGAGGGGATCATCGTGATGGCTGACCCGGAGGACAACGAATTCTGCCTGGACTGACGGTGATCAGCCCCGAATGGGCGTCGGTCGCGTGACTGAGCTGCTTCAACAGGTCGTGGGCGGCTTATGTCCGGCCCAGGACGGGCTGGAGACGCTGAGGGATGAGGAGCG
>NZ_BMVL01000009.1:0-94970 GCF_014650695.1 Streptomyces avidinii
TTCTTCACCGCGGCCGCGATGAACTTCGCCCGCCTGGACGCCTGGCTCACCAACACCCCGTTCGCCCCGACCCGCACCTCACCCTTCGCAGCACTCCGCCCCGCCGGATAGCTCCAGCGGGGCGGATTTACCAACAGGGTCCGGATTCCGGCGCGGGGCACTCTCCTGTGGTGCGCGGCAGGCGGCCGGTCTAGCGGCGGGACGGGGCCGGGGTGGGGGCGGGGGAGGCGACCCCGGGGCCCTTGTCGTCCGCGAGGACCTGGTAGCCGGCGGGCTGACCGGCGTCGGCCGGGCTGCTGACCGTCACACCGACTCCGAACGCCAGAGCCGCCGCGATGATCCCGATCAGTCCAGCCAGCTTGCTGCGCATGTGTGGAACCCCCTGGTGTGTACCCGGTGCGGCTCCCGTGTGGTGCGGTGGCCGCTCTCGACATGACAAAGAGTGGCCGAGTCCCTTACCGGTCCGTTCCCCTCTCGATACCGGTCGTCGCCGCAGTGCGGGAGCGGCCGTTACCGGCCTGTTCCCGGTCCGGCTCCGTGGCCGCCGCGATACGCGATCCCCGGGCGCCGACCAGCACGTCCGTCCGCGTGGCACCCGATTCGTACCCGGCCAGATCCAGCAGGGCCCGTACCGTCGAGCGGATGCCGGCCTGCTCCGCGTCGTGCAGCGGCGCCGCCGTTCCCTGGGGTGCGATGTCGGCCACCAGGTGCATACCGTCGACCGTCAGGGTCTCCACGCGGAACTTGGCGCCCGTCAGGAGCTCTTCGACGAGATAGGGCGCCGAGTGCCGGGCGGTGACGGCCTGTTCGGCCCACCGGGCGAGTTCGGGACGGTCGCGCACCGGAACGGTCCACCAACACCCGCTCCTGTCGGTCGATTTGATGACCACGGGAAGGGGGAAATCCTCCGCCAGCGAGCACGCCTCGCTGACCGTCTGCGCCTCCTCGGCGCGCACGGCCGAGGTCCGGCTCTGGTTGAGGATGCGCCGGATCGCCACCGCGTCCGGCAGCCGGCCCGCCGGCTTCCCGCGGCTTCCGGAGAGTTCCCGCACCACCTCCTCGGCGGCGGCCGCGGACCCACTGCCGAGACCTCTTTCGAGATCGCTCGCGAGGTAGAGGATCTGCCCGATCCCGTGGGTGAGGACCGTGTCCGTCAGCAGGGTGCGCAGCGCGGTCGTGTCATCGAAGTCCACCCGCAGGAGGCGCTGCGGGGGCAGCTCCGGAGGCATCCGCGCCTGTCCCGGCCGGGGTCCGGGGTCCGACACCACCCAGACCTCCAGGCCTGCCACGATTGCGGCGCTCACGAGCCCGGGTCCGGGCCTGACCAGCACTACCCGCTCCGCGGCCTGTCTGATGATCACAGAAATCTCCTCCATCGTGTCTCACGAGGGTGGTGCCGAACCTTCCCGGTCCGTTCCCGCCGCGTTCCCGGCCCGGTGGCGACGTGTGATCCGGGCCGGGCGTCCCCCGGACAGCCCCGTCGCAGGGCCGTGCGGCGCCCGGTGCAGGACAGTGGAGAGAGGTATCGATACCAGGGGGCACCCTCACGCCGGAGGCGTACGGACATGGGACTCTTCGACTTCCTGAAATACGAAAAGAAGAAGGCGCACCGCGCCGCCGAGAAGGAGCAGGTGCAGCAGCAGGCCGGGGAGGCGGGGAGGCCTCCCGCGGGTTCGGCGGCCGACGCAGCCTCGGCCACCCGGGCCGCCGCCGAGCGCATGGCGGCCGCTGCACCGCCGCGGCGGGCCCCGGCCACCCCGGCCCCCGCGACCCCGACCCCGGGATCCGCCGCGCACAAGGCCGTGCCCGCCCCTCCCCGGCCCGCCGCGATGCCGAAGCCCGAGGCCTCCTCCGCCGCCGCGCCGGGTGCCATGCACACGCCCACACCTCACTCGGCCGCGCACAAGGCGGTACCGGCGGCCCCGGTGGCGAAGCCCGTGCCCTCCGCCAAGAAGCGCACGTACACGGTCAAGGCCGGCGACTCGCTCCCCACGATCGCCCGGAGCGAGCTGGGCAACGAGGCCCGCTGGCGTGAGCTCTACGCCATGAACCGGGGGGTCGTCGGCGACACCCCCGACCTCGTCCGCCCCGGCATGGTGCTCACCCTCCCCGGCTGACCGGCGCGCGGCCGGCGGCCGCGCGCCAACCGTGACCACGTGAAAAGGGCCCGGATCCTGATGGAACAGGATCCGGGCCCCTTTCACGCACCGTTCAGAGCTGCTTGTCCTCCGGGCCGGTCTCGGCCTCGCGCTCCTTCTCCGCCAGTTCGTCGTCGAAGCTCGCCGGCGCCGCGTCGCGCGCCGACAGCTCGGTGGCCGCCGGCGGTTCGACGAGCCAGTCCGGATTCGACTGCTGGTCCCACCACCTCCACGCCGCGTAGGCGGCACACGCCAGTACGCCGACCAGTGCGGCCCCGCGCAGGATCTTGCCGTTGCGCTCGCGCCGTCGGTGACGCCGCACCAGCTTCTGCACCTCCTTGGCCGTCACCTGACCGCGGAGCGCAGCGAGGGCGGCCGTCGAACGTGACGCAGCCTCCTCCGCCATCGGGGTGGCGGCCGCGATGGCGCTCTCGATCTTCGGCTGCGTGTAGTCGGCGGCCTGCCGCGCCGCCCGGCGCGCCTGCGTCGCAGCGCGGTCGACGGGGGGCGGGACGTGGGCCCGCGCCGCCTTGAGCCGGGGGTGCAGGTGGCAGTCGTAGGTCGAACGGGCGTGCTGGGCGGCGCTGCTCGCCGCGTACGACACCTTGGGTGCCAGCCGCTCGTTCGCTTCCTGGGCGTAGTGCACCGCGGCGTCCTTGGCGGATTCCGCGTACGGTGCCACCACTTCCGTCGCGTGACGCACACTCTCCCTGGCACTCTCGGCTGCCAGCCGCATGCTCTCCTTGCCGGTCACGGGATCCTCCTCCTCGGTGGCGGACACAGTTCACCTTTCCACCCTTTGACGGATCATGCCTGCCATATCGCTGACAGGCATGCGTGACAGGGCATACGGGTGGACGATTTCAGTGCCGCGGAGCTCTCCGTGCGACCATCTGGACCGACAGTGATGACTATGGAAGGCAGATCCGTGGCCGAGAAGCTCTACGCCACCCTGAAGACGACCCACGGCGACATCGAGGTCGAGCTGCTGGAGAACTTCGCTCCGAAGACCGTCCGGAACTTCGTCGAGCTCGCCACGGGCGCCCGCGAGTGGACCCGGCCCACCGACGGTCAGAAGACCACGGACCCGCTGTACGACGGCACCGTCTTCCACCGCGTCATCAGCGGCTTCATGATCCAGGGCGGCGACCCGCTGGGCAACGGCACCGGCGGTCCGGGCTACCGGTTCGCGGACGAGTTCCACCCCGATCTGGCCTTCACCAAGCCGTACCTGCTCGCCATGGCCAACGCGGGCCCGGGCACCAACGGCTCGCAGTTCTTCATCACGGTCGCGCCCACCGCCTGGCTGACGCGCAAGCACACCATCTTCGGCGAGGTCGCCGATGCGGCCAGCCGGAAGGTCGTGGACGCCATCGCCGGCAGCGCCACCAACCCGCGCACCGAGCGCCCGCTGGACGACGTGATCATCCAGTCCGTGGTCGTCGAGCGGCGCTGAGCGACCCCGTCGGGCCCATGGCCCCGGCCCCCTTCCGGGAACCTTTCCGCCCCGCCCGTCCGTAGTGGATACGTACGGGACCGGCGGGGCGCACCCCCTGCCTCGCCGCTGATCGAGGGAACCGATGGACACCGACCGTCTGCCGGGCTGCTACCGCCACCCGGACCGCGACACGGGGATCAGCTGCACCCGCTGCGAGCGCCCCATCTGTCCCGAGTGCATGATCAGCGCCTCGGTCGGCTTCCAGTGCCCCGAATGCGTCCGCGAGGGATCCGGCACCGGGCACCGGCCGATCGCCAACGCGCCGCGCACCGTCGCGGGCGGGGTGGTCGCCTCCGACCCCCACCTGGTGACCAAGATCCTCATCGGGATCAATGTGCTGCTGTTCCTCGTGGTGCTCGCCGATCCGGTGCTCGCGGTCCAGCTGGAGCTGATCGGCGGCCAGTACCGGGAGTACCCCGGCGGCCCGGTCCACGGGGTTGCCGCAGGCGAGTACCACCGGCTGCTGACCTCGGTGTTCCTGCACGTCCAGTGGTGGCACATCATCGGCAACATGATCGCCCTGTGGGTGATCGGAGGCCCGCTGGAGGCGGCGCTGGGCCGGGTCCGCTATCTGGCGGTCTTCCTGCTCTCCGGCCTGGGCGGCAGCGCGCTCGTCTATCTGCTGAGCGAGCCGTACGTCCCGACCCTCGGCGCCTCGGGCGCCGTCTTCGGCCTGCTCGGCGCCACCGTGGTGCTGGCCAAGCGGCTGCGGTACGAGATGCGGCCGGTGATCGTCATGGTCGTACTGATGCTGGTGCTGACCTTCGTACCGCTCGGCAGTGCGCTCACCGTGTCCTGGCAGGCCCATGTGGGCGGCCTGATCACCGGTGCGCTGGTGGGCCTGGGCATGCTCATGCCCACCAGCGGCAGGAAACGCGCACTCGTCCAGTGGGGCACCTGCGCGGTGACGTTCCTGCTGGTCGCGGCAGTGATCCTGGCCCGCACCGCGGAACTCACCTGATCACACCGGCGTCAACTCTCCACAGAGTTATCCACAGATCTTCTGTCTTTTCCTCAGGTGTGGATGACGCTGTGGATAACTCATGGGGAGAGCTTCCGTCAGGGACTGTGAGGTGCTACTTCCACTGAGTGGAAACGCCGAATCCCGCGGCGATAAAGCCGAAACCGACTACAATGTTCCAATTGCCCAGAGCCTCGATCGGCAGCTGGGTCTCGGTCACGTAGAAAACGACGATCCACGCGAGTCCGATCAGGAAGAACGCCAGCATGACCGGAGCGACCCAGCTGCGGTTCGTGAGCCGGATGCTCTGCGGCTGCCGCGTGGGCGGCGGCGTGTAGTCGTCCTTCTTGCGGATACGTGACTTCGGCACGAGGGGCTCTCCTGTCGATGCGCTGGGGACCTTGCCTGCCCCGGGCGTCCGTTAGCGTAGTGGACCTGTGGCGTTGAAGGAGAAGGGTACGTTGAGCAATTCCGACGACTCCTCCGCGGGTCCCCGTCGCCGGGCCAGGCCGGTCCGGCTGCTGGCTGCCGCCGTCTTCGCCCTGGCCGGGCTGCTCTTCGTCACCAGTTTCAACACCTCCAAGGGTACGAACATCCGGACGGACGCATCGCTCCTGAAGCTGTCGGACCTCATCAAGGAGCGCAGCCAGGACAACGCGGCGCTGGAGCAGAGCACCGCGGCCGTACGCGGCCGGGTGGACACCCTCGCCGAGCGTGACGACGGCAGCACCAGGGCAGAGGACGCCAAGCTGGCCGCCCTGCGCGCGGCCTCCGGCACCGAGGAGCTGACCGGAAAGGGCCTGACGGTCACCCTCAACGACGCCCCGCCGAACGCCACCGCCCGCATCCCCAACGTGCCCGAGCCGCAGCCCAACGACCTGGTGATCCACCAGCAGGACCTGCAGGCCGTGGTCAACGCCCTCTGGCAGGGCGGCGCCGAGGGCATCCAGGTCATGGACCAGCGGCTGATCTCCACCAGCGCGGTGCGCTGCGTGGGCAACACCCTGATCCTTCAGGGCCGGGTCTACTCGCCGCCGTACAAGATCTCGGCCGTCGGGGACCCCGCCGCGATGAAGAAGGCCCTCGCCGCCTCGCCGGCCCTGCAGAACTACCAGCTGTACGTGAACGCGTACGGGCTCGGCTGGAAAGTGGACGAGCACAAGGCGCTGACACTTCCCGGGTACTCCGGCACAGTGGACCTCCACTATGCGAAGCCGGTGGCGCCCACCCCGTGATCGGGTCCGTCCTGACGTCGTACTGCGCCTGGTGGTACGGACGTTCAGCGAGGTGTGCCTGACGGCGGGCACCCTGATTGTGCTCTTCGTCGCCTACGTCCTGCTGTGGACCGGGGTCAAGGCCGACCGGGCCATGGACGGGGAGATGGACCGGATGCGCGACCGCTGGGCGGCGGCCCCCGCCCCGGCGCCGCAGGCCTCGGTGTCTCCGGCTCCGTCGCCATCGGTGGCCCCGGCACCGCCCGCGCGCCATCCCGCCGGCCGGGCCTTCGCCGAGATGTACGTCCCGCGCTTCGGCCGGGACTGGGTCAAGCCGGTCCTGGAGGGCACGGACCCCGAACTGCTGAAGAAGGGCCTGGGCCACTACGCCGCCACCGCCCGCCTCGGCGCCGTCGGCAACTTCTCCGTGGCCGGACACCGGCGCACCTACGGGGACCCCTTCAAGGACTTCCCGGACCTGCGCCCGGGCGACGAGGTGATCCTCAAGGACGCGAGCAGCTGGTACACGTACACGGTCCGGGGCGGCCCCCTGCGCACCGTGCCCACCGATGTCGCCGTCGTCGACCCGGTCCCGGAGAAATCCCCGTTCACGGCGCCCGGCCGCTATCTGACGCTGACCACCTGCGACCCGGAATGGGGACACAGCCACCGGCTGGTCGTCTGGGCGGAGCTGACCGAAACCCGCAGCGCGGACCGGGGCCGACCGGAGGGTTTGTCCGGGTGACCCACCCTTTCGGGCCGCTGCCTTTAGTCTGTTCGCGTACCGCCCCCGCGGTGCGTTGAACGAACGTGGACGAAAAGGAATCAGGCGGCATGTACGGCTGGATCTGGCGGCACCTGCCGGGAAACGCGTGGGTACGCGCGCTGATCTCGCTCGTACTGGTCCTCGCGGTGGTCTTCGTACTGTTCCAGTACGTCTTCCCGTGGGCCGAGCCGCTGCTTCCGTTCAACGATGTGACGGTGGACGAGGGATCGGGAGCCACTCCGTGAGCGCGCGCATTCTGGTTGTGGACAACTACGACAGCTTTGTCTTCAACCTGGTCCAGTACCTCTACCAGCTCGGCGCCGAATGCGAGGTGCTGCGCAACGACGAGGTCGGGCTCGCGCACGCGCAGGACGGATTCGACGGCGTGCTGCTGTCCCCCGGGCCCGGAACGCCGGAGGAGGCGGGCGTCTGCATCGACATGGTCCGCCACTGCGCGCGTACGGCCGTCCCCGTCTTCGGCGTCTGCCTCGGCATGCAGTCCATGGCGGTCGCCTACGGCGGCGTCGTGGGCCGGGCGCCGGAGCTGCTGCACGGCAAGACCTCGCCCGTGCTGCACGAGGGGCTCGGAGTGTTCGAGGGACTGCCGTCGCCCTTCACCGCCACCCGCTACCACTCCCTCGCCGCCGAGCCCGGGACGCTGCCCGACGTGCTGGAGGTCACCGCGCGGACCGAGGACGGGATCATCATGGGCCTGCGCCACCGGGAGCACGACGTCGAGGGTGTGCAGTTCCACCCCGAGTCGGTGCTGACCGAGTGGGGGCACCGGATGCTCGCCAACTGGCTGGTGCGGTGCGGGGACGCGGGCGCGGTGGAGCGCTCGGTGGGGCTCGCCCCGGTGGTGGGCAAGGCCGTCGCGTGACCGCGGTCGCGCCGTCCGCGCCCACGGAGGGCCGGGCCGCGCGACGCAGGGCAGCTCAGGAGGCAGCGAAGCGGGCCGCCAGAGGCACCCGGCGGCGGGGCGGTCGGCGGCGCAGGCGGCCGGCCTCGGGCGGCCCGGTGGTCATCGCGAGCCGGCTGGGCGGAGAGCTGTTCATCACGCTGGGCCTGGTGATGCTGCTGTTCGTCGCCTACCAGCTCTGGTACACGAACCTCCTGGCGGAGCGGGTGGCGAACGGCGCCGCCGGCTCGCTGCGCCAGACCTGGGAACAGGATCCGGGAGGCACCGGGGCCGCCGCGCCGCCCGTGACGGCCTTCGAACCCGGCCAGGGCTTCGCGATCCTCCACATCCCGAAGCTGGACGTGAAGGTCCCGGTGGCGGAGGGCATCAGCAAGCCGAAGGTGCTGGACCGGGGCATGGTCGGGCACTACGGAGAGGGCGCGCTGAAGACGGCGATGCCGGCCGACCAGCAGGGCAACTTCGCGGTGGCCGGACACCGCAACACCCACGGCGAGCCGTTCCGCTACATCAACCGGCTGGTGCCCGGGGATCCCGTGGTGGTCGAGACCCGGGACGCGTACTACACGTACGAGATGACCTCGTCGCTCGCGCAGACCCCGCCGACGAACGTGGCGGTGATCAAGCCGGTGCCGGAGGGGTCCGGATTCACCTCCGCGGGCCGGTACATCACGCTGACCACCTGCACCCCGGAGTTCACCAGCACCTACCGGATGATCGTATGGGGCAGGATGACCGATGAACGCCCCCGCAGCCAGGGCCCGCCGCCCGCGCTGACCAGTTAAGGACGAATCAGCAGTGTCTCGTGCCAGCCGCCGCGCCGCGGCCCCGCCCGTCGGCAACCGCAGTGTGCTCGCCGGATTCCTGAGCCTGCTGGGCGAGGTCCTGATCACGGTGGGCCTGGTGCTGGGCCTGTTCGTCGCCTACTCGCTGTGGTGGACGAACGTGCTCGCGGACCGGCAGGCGTCGGCCCGCGGGGACGAGGTCCGCCAGCAGTGGCAGGCACCCGAGCAGGCCGCGGGGCCGGGAGCGCTCGACACCCGGGGCGGGGTCGGCTTCCTGCACGTCCCGGCGATGAAGAACGGCGAGGTGCTCGTCAAGGCCGGGACCGACCCGGACACCCTGGACGACGGTGTGGCCGGGTACTACACGCAGCCGGTCAAGTCGGCGCTGCCCTGGGACGAGAAGGGCAACTTCTCGCTCGCCGCTCACCGGGACGGCCACGGGGCGAAGTTCCACAACATCGACAAGGTGAGGAACGGCGACGCGATCGTCTTCGAGACCCGCGACAGCTGGTACGTCTACAAGGTCTTCGCGGAGCTGCGCCAGACCTCGAAGTACAACACCGACGTGATCAATGCCGTCCCCAAGGACTCGGGGAAGACCGCCCCCGGCCGGTACATCACGCTCACCACCTGCACCCCGGTCTACACCTCGAAGTACCGGTACATCGTCTGGGGCGAGCTGGTCCGGACGGAGAAGGTGGACGCGAAGCGGACGCCTCCGGCCGAGTTGCGCTGACCCGGCCCCGTCGGCCCCGACGGCCCTGCCGGCACCCCAGAAGGCCCCTGAAGCGGCACTGACGCCCCCTGAGCCCCACGAGGCCCCCGGAGACGCACGGGTCCCGTACGGGGCCGCAGGCGGCCGTACGGCGGCGGCCGGCGCGCGGGGCGGGCAAAGGTCCGGCCCCTCACCCGGGAACGGGGAGGGGCCGGACCTCTTCTGGCTGTGCGGTCGCCGCGTCGGCGGGTCGCGCTAGTTGTTGCGGATCAGGCCGCCGAAGCCGCCGCCACCACCGTTGTTGTTGCCGCCCTGCTGCTGGCCGCCGCCCGTGATGATGTTCACGGCCTGCCCCGAGTTGACCGGGGTGCCCGGCTGCGGGTCGGTGGCGAGCACGAACGTGTTGTCGTCCGTCGGCCCGGCGACGATGCCGACCTTCAGGTTGGCGCGCCGCAGATCGTCCTTGTACTGGCCGAGCGTCCGGCCGACGAAGTTCGGCACGGCGGTCTGCGTCGAGGCCTTGGCGATGGTGATGCCCACCGTCTTGCCCACTTCGAGCTGCTGGCCCGGCTGGATCTGCTGCTCGATGACCGTGCCCGGTACGGCTCCGGGGGAGTCGATCTCCGTCACGCTGCCGAGCCGGAGCTTGGCGTCCGTGAGGGCCTTGGCCGCCTCGTCCTTCTTCTTGCCCTTGAGGTCCGGGACCTCGGCCTTGGAGATCTCCTTGGCGACGGTCAGCTTGACGACGCTGTTCTTCTCCGCCTCCGTGCCGCTCTTCGGGTCCTGCTCCAGGACGGTCCCGGCCGGACGGTCGGACTCCTGCGGCTTGCGCTCGACCTGGAAGCCCTTCTCCTTCAGCTGCTTCTCCGCCTCCTCGAAGCTGAGGCTCAGCACGTTCAGGACCGGGATCTTGGGTGCGCCCGAGGAGATCGTCACCGTGACCGTGGAGCCGTCTGCGACCTTGGCGTCGGGCGCGGGGTCCTGCTTGCAGACGTTGCCCTTGGGCTGGTCGTCGCACGGCTCGTCGGCGCCCTTGACCACCTTGAGGCCGACGGCGTCGCCGCTCTTCTGCGCGCGTTCGAGGGTCTGGCCGATGAGCTTGGGCACGGAGGGCCGGTTGTCGGCGCCCTCGCCGAAGAGGGAGCGGCCGATGAGGATCGCGCCCACGAGCACGAGGATGCCCGCCGCCACGAGCAGCACGGTGGACGCCTTGCTCTTCTTCTGGCGGCGGCCGGAGCCCTGGTCGTAACCGCCGTGGCCCTGGTCGCCGTAGCCGTATCCGCCGTCGCCCGGGGGCATCGGCGGCATCATCGACGTCTGGCCGCCGGGGTCGGTGGTGCGCAGGGCGGCGGTGGGCTGGTCGTAGCCCTGGTGCCCGTAGCCGTGCCCCTGGTCGGGGTAGCCGTAGCCGGCCGCGCCCATGCTGGCGGTGGCGGCGACAGGCTGGCCGTCGAGGCAGGCCTCGATGTCGGCACGCATCTCGTCGGCCGACTGGTAGCGGTAGTCGGGGTCCTTGACCAGGGCCTTGAGGACGATGGCGTCCATCTCGGGCGTGATCTCGGGGTCGAAGTTCGACGGCGGCTGCGGCTCTTCCCGTACGTGCTGGTAGGCGACGGCCACGGGGGAGTCGCCGACGAACGGGGGCCGGACGCTGAGGAGCTCGTAGAGCAGGCAGCCCGCGGAGTAGAGGTCGGAGCGCGCGTCGACCTGCTCGCCCTTGGCCTGCTCGGGCGAGAGGTACTGGGCGGTGCCGATGACGGCGGCCGTCTGCGTCATGGTCATGCCGGAGTCGCCCATGGCGCGGGCGATGCCGAAGTCCATGACCTTGACCTGGCCGGTACGCGTCAGCATCACGTTGGCGGGCTTGATGTCGCGGTGCACGATGCCGGCGCGGTGCGAGTACTCAAGGGCCTGGAGGATGCCGATGCACATCTCCAGGGTGCGCTCGGGCAGCAGCTTGCGGCCCGAGTGCAGCAGCTCGCGCAGCGTGGAGCCGTCGACGTACTCCATCACGATGTACGGGATGGAGATGTTGTCGACGTAGTCCTCGCCGGTGTCGTAGACCGCGACGATCGCCGGGTGGTTCAGCGACGCGGCCGACTGGGCCTCGCGCCGGAACCGGGCCTGGAAGGACGGGTCACGGGCGAGATCGGCACGCAGGGTCTTGACGGCGACGGTACGGCCGAGCCGGGTGTCGTGGGCGAGGTAGACCTCGGCCATGCCACCACGGCCGAGCACGTGGCTCAGCTCGTACCGGCCGCCGAGGCGACGCGGCTCTTCCATAACGTTGCAGCCCTCTCCGTCAGTCCCGACCGCACCTGTGTGTGGTCCGGCGGTGTGCTGTTCGCGCAAAGGCTACCGGCCGATCGTCCGTGATCGGTTCGGGGCCACAGGCTGATACTGGACCGGTACCGTACGCTCCGATCCGGGCGGGGTTCAGTGATGTACGTCACCCCGCTCCGGCCCGTCAATGCTCGGTCACCCCTGGCTGTTGAGCACTGCCTTCATGACCGCCTGGGCGACGGGGGCGGCGAGACCGCCACCGCTGATGTCGTCGCGGGCGGTTCCCTCGCTGTCCTCGATGACGACGGCGACGGCGACCGGCGAGCTGTTGTCCGAGGTCTCGGCGTAGGAGATGAACCAGGCGTAGGGGCGCTTCTTGTTGCCCTCGCCGTGCTGCGCCGTACCGGTCTTGCCGCCGACCTTCACGTCCTTGATCTTGGCGTTGGAGCCGGTGCCCTTCTCGACGACGTTGACCATCATCTCCTGGACCTTCTGCGCGTTGGCGGCGGAGAGGGGCCGGCTCATCTCCTGCGGCTCGTGCTTCTCGATGATGTCCAGGTTGGGGGCCGTGAGGTGGTCGACCATGTACGGCTTCATCAGCTTGCCGTCATTGGCGATCGCGGCGGTGACCATGGCCATCTGCAGCGGGGTGGCCGCCGTGTTGAACTGGCCGATGGCGCTCTGGGCGTTGCCGTCCTTGCCCATCTTCTTGTCGTAGATGCTGGCGAAGGCGCGGACCGGAACGTCGATCTTGTCGTTGTTGAAGCCGAACTTCTCCGCGGTCTCCACCATCTTGTCGCGGGTGACCTTGTCGCCCATGTTCGCGAAGACGGAGTTGCAGGAGATGCGCAGGGCCTCGTTGAGGCTGGCCTTCTCGCATCCGGTGTGGGAGTTGGGCAGCTTGGTCTGGGTGCCGGGCAGGATGTACGGCTCGGGGGTGTCCGTCGGGTCGTCGATGTTCTTGACGACGCCGTGCTCCAGGGCCGCGGCCGCGGTGACCACCTTGAAGGTGGAGCCCGGCGGATAGGTCTCGCGCAGGGCGCGGTTGACGAGCTTCTTGTCCTCGCTGTCCTTCAGCTCGTTCCAGGCCTTCCCGTCGGCCGTGGAATTGCCCGCGAAGGTGGAGGGGTCGTACGAGGGGGTGGAGACCAGGGCGAGGATGGCTCCGGTGCGCGGGTCGATGGCGGCGACCGCGCCCTTCTTGTCGCCGAGCGCCTTGAAGGCGGCCTTCTGCGCATCGGGGTTGAGCGTGGTGACGACGTTGCCGCCCTGCTTCTTCTCCCCGGTGAACATGCCGATGGTGCGGTCGAAGAACAGCCGGTCGTCGTTGCCGGTGAGGATGCCGTCCTCGAGCGATTCGAGCTGGGTGGCGCCGAAGGCCTGCGAGGCGTACCCGGTGACGGGCGACCACAGCGGGCCGTCCAGGTAGGTCCGCTTGAACTTGTAGTCGCTGCCGTCGGTGACCGCCGAGCCGGTGATCGGCTCGCCCTTGACGATGATGTTGCCGCGCTCGGTCGCGTACTGGGCGATCTGGACCCGCCGGTTCTCCTTGCGGGTGCTGAGTTCCTCGGCCTGCACGTACTGCAGCCAGTTGGTGCGGATCAGCAGGGCGAGGACGAGCAGCCCGCAGAACAGCGAGATGCGGCGCAGGGGCTTGTTCATGACGGACGGACCACCTGGGTCATCTCGGAGTCGGGGGACGGGGCGGGGGCCGGCGCGGGGCGGCGTGCGGTGTCGCTGATCCGGATGAGGATGGCGATGAGGATCCAGTTCGCGAGGACGGAGGAACCGCCGGAAGCGAGGAAGGGCATCGTCATGCCGGTGAGGGGGATGAGGCCCATGACGCCGCCGGCGACCACGAAGATCTGGAGCGCGAAGGCGCCGGAGAGGCCGATGGCGAAGAGCTTGCCGAAGGGGTCGCGGGCGGCGAGGGCGGTGCGGACACCCCGCTCGATGATGAGCCCGTAGAGCAGGAGGAAGGCCATCACTCCGGCGAGGCCCAGTTCTTCGCCGACGGTGGAGAAGATGAAGTCGGAGTTGGCGGCGAAGCCGATGAGGTCGGAGTTGCCCTGGCCCCAGCCGGCGCCGAGGACGCCGCCGGAACCGAAACTCATGATCGACTGGCCGACCTGCTCGCAGGCACCCGAGGTGGTGTAGCAGGCGAAGGGGTCCAGCCAGGCAGTGACGCGGACCTTGACGTGGCTGGCGAAGGTGGCGACGACCACGGCACCGCCGACCGACATCAGCAGGCCGATGACGATCCAGCTGGTGCGCTCGGTGGCCACGTACAGCATGATCACGAACATGCCGAAGAAGAGCAGCGATGTGCCGAGGTCGTTCTCGAAGACGAGGACCAGCAGGCTCATCGCCCAGATCATCAGGATCGGGCCGAGGTCGCGGCCGCGCGGCAGGTAGAGGCCCATGAAGCGGCGGCTGGCCAGGGCGAGCGCGTCGCGCTTCACCATCAGGTAGCCGGCGAAGAAGATCGCGATCACGATCTTCGCGAACTCGCCGGGCTGGATGGAGAAGCCGCCCACGCTGATCCAGATCTTGGCGCCGAAGACGTCGGCACCGAGGCCCGGGACGACCGGCAGGATCAGCAGGACCAGGGCGCCGGCCATCGAGATGTACGTGAACCTCTGCAGGACGCGGTGGTCCTTGAGGATCAGCAGGACCGCGGCGAACAGGGCGATCGCGAGTGCCGTGTACATCATCTGGCGGGGCGCGGAGGGGGAGAACGCGCCGAAGGACCGCTTGGCGAGGTTCTGCAGGCGCTCGGACTGGTCCAGGCGCCAGATCAGGACGAGGCCCAGCCCGTTGAGGAGCGTGGCCAGCGGCAGCAGCAGCGGGTCGGCGTACTTGGCGTACCGGCGCACGACGAGGTGCGCGATCCCGGCGAGGGCGCCGAGGCCCAGGCCGTAGAGCACCATGCCGGGGGGCAGGGTGCCGTTGATCGCGAGGCCCACGTTGGCGTAGGCGAACATCGGGATGAGCACGGCGAAGCCGAGCAGCAGGAGCTCGGTGTTCCGCCTGCTCGGCAGCTCGATGGCGCCGATGGTGGTCGTGTTGGTGACAACGCTCATGGTGTGGCAGGCCCCCTGTGCCCGCGTATCTCTACTACTTGCCGCACAGCCCGACCAGCTGCTGCTCTTCGGGAGTCAGGCTGGGGGCGGGTGTCGGGCTGTTCTGGGCCTCGGCGTTCCGGCGTTCCTCGTCCTTCTTGCACGCGGAGACCTGGACGCCCAGATCATCGAGCTTCTTGCGCGCGGCGTCGAGGCTGCCCTCGCTGATGGTGGCCTCGACCAGCTTCCGCTTGAAGGGCGGCAGGTACTTCAGTTCGATGTCGGGGCGGTCGGTCTCCACCTTGGAGAGCTCCAGCGGCCCCAGCTTCGGGCTGATGCCGCGGTAGAGGGCCACGTGCTCGCCCTTGACGCCCACGTAGAACTGGGTCTGGGTCCAGCGCCAGCCCGCGTACAGGCCGCCGCCGATGACGCCGGCGACGATGAGCAGGGTCAGCGTACGGGTGGTCCACTTGCGCCCTTTGCTGCGGCGCCTGCGGGGGTGGTCGTACGTGTCCTCGTAGCCGGAGTCGCCGTCGTAGGCGTCGGCTTCGCCGAAGGTGCCGTAGCCGCCCGCGCCCTGGCCCTGGCCCTGCTCGGAGTACCCGTAGCCGGGGGCCTCGCCGCTGCCGGGGGGGCCGAAGGCGCCGGGCGGCGGGGACTGGCGGCCGAGGCCCGAGGCCCGGCCGGCCGGAGTCTGCATGGCGTTGCCGCCGTCGAAGAGCTGGTGCTGGTTCTCGGCGACCGCGCCGACGACCACCGGGGTGTCGCTGACCTGGGCGGCGAGGGTGTCGCCGCTGTCGGTGTCGAGGACATCGGCGACGATGCAGGTGATGTTGTCGGGTCCGCCGCCGCGCAGCGCGAGCTGGATCAGGGACTGCACGGTCTCGCGGGGGCCGTGGTAGTCGGCGAGGGTCTCCTCCAGGGTCTGGTGGGAGACGACGCCGGAGAGCCCGTCGGAGCAGATCAGGTAGCGGTCGCCGGCCCGGACCTCACGGATGGAGAGGTCGGGTTCGACGATGTCGCCGCTGCCCAGCGCGCGCATCAGTAGGGAGCGCTGCGGGTGGGTGGTGGCTTCCTCCTCCGTGATGCGCCCCTCGTCGACGAGGCGCTGCACCCAGGTGTGGTCCTGGGTGATCTGGGTGAGGACGCCGTCGCGGAGCAGGTAGGCGCGGGAGTCGCCGACATGGACGAGGCCGAGGCGCTGGCCGGTCCACAGCAGGGCGGTCAGCGTGGTGCCCATGCCTTCGAGCTGGGGATCTTCCTCGACCATGACGCGCAGCTGGTCGTTGGCGCGCTGCACGGCCGTGGCGAGCGAGGTGAGGATGTCGGAGCCCGGGACGTCGTCGTCGAGCTGCACGAGGGTGGAGATCACCTCGGAGCTCGCGACCTCGCCGGCGGCCTGGCCTCCCATGCCGTCGGCGATCGCGAGGAGCCGGGGCCCGGCGTAGCCGGAGTCCTCGTTCCCCTCACGGATCATGCCCTTGTGTGATCCGGCGGCGAACCGCAAGGACAGACTCATGCGCACCTGCCCTGTCGACGAAGCTGCCTCCGGGTACAACCGGTCTCGAGCCACACTGCCCACCCTCCGGTCGGGAGCGCGCTCGGGTCCGTGTCCTCGGTGGGACGGATCGCCGCCGCGCGCTCGCTCCGCTCGCTCATTCTCGTACTACTTCCGCAGCTCGATGACGGTCTTGCCGATGCGGATCGGTGCGCCCGGCGGAATGGGCGTCGGGGTGGTCAGCCGGGTCCGGTCGAGATACGTGCCGTTGGTGGACCCGAGATCCTCGACGATCCACTGGCCGTCACGGTCGGGATAGATCCTGGCATGGCGGCTGGACGCGTAGTCGTCGTCCAGCACGATCGTGGAGTCGTGCGCGCGGCCCAGCGTGATCGTCTGGCCCGCGAGGGCCACCGTGGTTCCCGTGAGGATGCCCTCGGACACGACGAGTTTGGTGGGTGCGCCGCGGCGCTGGCGCTGCTGTGGAGGCGCGGCCTGGCGGCCCGCCTGCTGCGGGGCGCCACCGGCGCCGCCGCCGCCACGACGGGACCCGCGCTGGGTCACGCGCGTCCCGAAGAGATCGCTGCGGATGACCTGGACGGCCACGATGACGAACAGCCACAGAACGGCCAGGAAACCCAACCGCATGACCGTCAGGGTCAGCTCTGACATTGCCCCCGCTTCACCCTTCGGCTTGCCGGTAAATGATGGTGGTACTGCCCACGACGATCCGCGAGCCGTCGCGGAGCGTAGCGCGGGTGGTGTGCTGCCCGTCCACCACGATGCCGTTGGTGGACCCGAGATCCTGGATCGTCGAGGGCGTTCCGGTCCGGATCTCACAGTGCCGGCGGGATACGCCGGGATCGTCGATCCGCACGTCGGCTTCCGTGCTTCGGCCGAGTACGAGCGTGGGACGCGAGATCTGGTGGCGGGTGCCGTTGATCTCGATCCAGTGGCGCCGTGGGCCGCCCGAGTTCGCCACGGGGGCGACTCCGACGGGTCCGCCCGGAGCGGGCCGCCGCGCGCCGGGTCCGCCGGGAGGCGGGG
Organism: Streptomyces avidinii; assembly: GCF_014650695.1. GTDB lineage: Bacteria > Actinomycetota > Actinomycetes > Streptomycetales > Streptomycetaceae > Streptomyces > Streptomyces avidinii. Next base: position 16,884 of record NZ_BMVL01000009.1, read on the forward strand.
CGCTGGGCATGGGCGGGGCGGCGACCGGCGGATAGCCGTAGCCGCCCTGCGGCTGGTTCTCCGGCGGGTAGCCGTAGCCGCCCTGGGGCGACGGCGGCCCTGCCTGCGGCTGGGAGGTGCTGGAGGCGAGGGTGCGACTGCGGACCCGGTAGAGCCCGGTGTCGAGGTCCTCGGCCTTCTCCAGGTTGACCTTGATGGGGCCCATGAAGCTGTAGCGCTGCTGCTTGGCGTAGTCGCGGACGAGGCCCGCGAGCTCGTCGCCGAGCTGACCCGAGTAGGGGCTCAGACGGTCGTAGTCACCGGCGCTGAGCTCCACGATGAAGTCGTTGGGGACGACGGTCCGCTCGCGGTTCCAGATGGTGGCGTTGTTGTCGCACTCCCGCTGGAGGGCTCCGGCGATCTCCACCGGCTGGACCTCGGACTTGAACACCTTGGCGAAGGTGCCGTTCACCAGACCTTCGAGTCGCTGCTCGAACCGCTTCAGAACTCCCATGGGGCACCTCCTCCGTCGCTGTCGCCCTGTACTGCTTACTGATCGTATCCACGCGTGGCGGATTCGGGTGGTTCCCCATCGCACCTGTGAGGACGAGTGTTGGTCCTCACAAGCGATCGTAGGGGCGCCCCAGGGACAGTGTCCCGCACCAGGAGCGGAGTGCGGGAGGGGCAGTCCGAACCGGGGTGCGCGGGCGCCGGGAAAGCGATGTGAATCCACCCCGTTCTCCGTGCTAATGTTTCGACGTCGCCAGGGGAACGGCCCGAAAGGGAAGATCCACTGGGGCGCCGCTCGGGCGAGTGGCGGAACGGCAGACGCGCTGGCTTCAGGTGCCAGTGTCCTTCGGGACGTGGGGGTTCAAATCCCCCCTCGCCCACATCGACGAAACGGTCGTCATCGCGAAAGCGGTGGCGGCCGTTTCGTGTTTCTCCCCACTCTCCGGATCTCCCCCGGTCTTTTCCGGTGCTTTCCGGCCAGGAGTGATCCAGGACACGTATGCGGTCGACTTTCGTCGTGGGGGGCGCGACGAAAGAGGGCGGTCGGGGCGCGGTGCGGGTGTCTAGGGTCGGGCGGGTGGATGCGAAGGCGAAGACGCGTGCCGGCTGGGACTGGCTGAAGGGCCCGGAGCCGTGGACCCGGCGGATGCTGGCGGGGGACCTGGCGCTCGGCGGCGTACTGGCCATACTCGGCCTGGGCGTCGAGGAGGTCAGCAACGCCTCCGGACGGCGCATGCTGCTCGGAGCCGTGGCCGCGGTGGTGCTGACGCTGATGCGCCGCAGGCTGCCCGGGAGCGCGCTCGTGTTCGCCTCGGGCATGGTCACCTTCCTGCCCGGGGCCTTCTTCGTCCTGCCCCTCCTGGGCTGGTCGGCCGGGCGGAGGATCGTCGGGGTGGGCCGGGCGCTGGCCGCCTTCACGCTGGCCTTCGTGGCGGCGATCGGCTGCAGCGTGGTGGACCAGTGGTCGCAGATGCGGCCGCTGCTGGTGATCGTGTTCTCCACGCTGATGTTCCTGGCGACGACCGTGATGCCGGGTCTGGCCAGCCGGTACTGGTCGCAGCGGCGCACCCTGCTGCGGGCCCTCCAGGAGCGCAACGGTCAATTGCTGCGCGAGCGGGCCATGGTCGCCGGGCAGGCGAGGCTGCGAGAGCGCCAGCGCATCGCCCAGGACATGCACGACAGCCTGGGTCACCAGCTGGCGCTGATCTCCGTGCACACCGGGGCACTGGAGGTGGACCCGCAGCTCACGGACCGCCAGCGCGAGGCGGTGGGGGTGCTGCGGCAGGCCTCGGTGGCCGCGATGCACGAGCTGCGCGAGGTCGTCGGCATCCTGCGCGACGGAGTCGAGGCGCCCGCGCCCATGGAGGAGGCCCAGCCCGCGGCGCGCGGGGTGGCCGGCATCGCGGGGGTCGTGGAGGCGGCGCGGGGCTCGGGCACCGACGTACGGCTGACCACGGCGGGCCGGCCGAGGCCGCTGGTCGCGGCGTGCGACCACGCCGCGTACCGGATCGTTCAGGAGGCCCTGACGAACGCGTACAAGCACGCTCCGGGGGCGTCGATCTCGGTGGAGCTGCGGTTCGAGGACGACTCGCTGGTGGTGGAGATCGCCAACGGGCCGTCGCCCGGCCCGGCGGCCGACGAGGTGGTCTCGGGCGGGCAGGGCCTGACGGGGCTGCGAGAGCGGGCCCGGCTGGTCGGCGGGATGGTGCACGCGGGCCCCGCCGAGGGCGGCGGGTTCCGGGTGGCCGGGGTCCTGCCGTACGGGGCGGAGCCGGCCGGCGTGGTGGACGTGGCCGACGACTTCGGGCAGCAGGCGCAGGCGTACGCGCGCGGTCCGCTGCCGGGGCGCGGCGCCGAGCAGCCGATGGACTGGGGGGCGGTGGACCGGGAGCTCGCCGTTCGCATGCCCAGCCGCTCCGGTGGCGTCGCGGTGGGCTGCGGGATCGCGTTCGCGGCGGTGGTGCTGCTGGTGATCGTGTTCGGCGCCGGAGTGGTGCTGCTGCTGGACTCGGCGAGTGACGCGATGATCGACCGGGACGAGTTCGACGCCGTGCACGTGGGCGAGTCGGAGCAGTCCGTACGCGACCGGCTGCCGACCGGGGAGAACTTCATGACCGCAGGGGCCGCCCGCAAGGGGCCGCCGAGGCCGCCGGGCTCCGACTGTCTTGCCCTGCTGGCCGAGAACCAGCCGAGCGCCCTGGGAACGGACCGGATCTTCCGGTTCTGCTTCCAGGACGGCAAGCTCGTGGAAAAGCAGGAGTACGAGGTCAAGCAGTAGGAGCGCGGGGTGACAGCCGAAGTGATCAGAGTGGTGATCGCCGACGACGAGCCACTGATCCGGGCCGGGATCAGGATGATCCTGACCTCGGCGCCGGACATCGAGGTCGTCGCGGAGGCGGCCAACGGCAGGGAGGCGGTGGAGCTGGCCCGCTCGCACGCGCCCGATGTGGTGCTGCTCGACATCCAGATGCCGGTGATGGACGGGCTGACCGCGCTGGGCGAACTGCGGCGGGCAGCGGCGGAGGTGCGGGCGCTGATCCTGACCACCTTCGGGGAGAAGGAGAACGTGCTGCGGGCGCTGGGTGAGGGCGGTGCGGGATTCCTGCTGAAGGACTCGGCACCCGGCGAGCTCATCGGGGCGGTCCGGGCGGCGGCGGCCGGGGACGCGTACCTCTCGCCGGGGGCGACCCGGCACGTGGTGGATCAGCTCGCGTCCGGGAAGACCGCCGTGCGCGGTGAGGTGGCCCGGCGTCAGGTGGCGGAGCTGAGCGAGCGGGAGCGCGGTGTGCTGGCGCTGCTGGGTGAGGGGTTGTCCAACGCGGACGCGGGCCGGCGGCTGCACATGAGCGAGGCGACCGTGAAGACGTACGTGAGCCGGATTCTGGCGAAGCTGGACTGCGAGAACCGGGTGCAGGCGGCGCTGCTGGCCAGGGACGCCGGGCTGTAGATACGGTCAGCGCGTTCGGACAGCGATCAATGAAGTGAACGGGTGGGGGCGGCGTCGATGGCGGCGATAGCGGGTCAGCGGATTCCGGACGTGGCGGGGTTCGCGCCGAGGGTGGCGGCCGACTCCCCGAAGGAGGCGGGCAAGGCGCTGCGCGCCCGCCTGCCGAGGACGGCGCACGCCGCCTTCACGGCGCCGGCCGACCGGCCGGACGCGGTGCGCGCGGTGGAGGAGTCCAACGCCGGGCGGGTCACCGGGCTCACTCCGATAAGGGTGGGCCGGATGGCCGCGAACCCCTTCGCCTTCCTGCGCGGGGCGGCCGGACTGATGGCCCACGACCTGTCCGGTGGTCCGGTGACCGGGGTCGGCGCGCAGATCTGCGGCGACGCGCACGCAGCGAACTTCGGTCTGTACGGGGACGCGCGCGGGCGGCTCGTCATCGACCTCAACGACTTCGACGAGACCGTGTTCGGCCCGTGGGAATGGGACGTGAAGCGGCTGGCGGCCTCGCTCGTGCTGGCCGGCCGGGTGGCGGGCGCGGACGAGGACACCTGCCGGGCGGCCGCGCTGGACTCGGTGGGCGCCTACCGGCGCACCATGCGGCTCCTGGCGAAGCTGCCCGCTCTCGACGCGTGGAACGCCATCGCCGACGAGGAACTGGTCTCGCACACCGACGCCCGCGATCTGCTGGGCACGCTGGAGCGGGTCTCCGAGAAGGCCCGCAACAACACCTCCGCCCGGTTCGCCGCCAAGTCGACGCGGATAGGGCCCGACGGCGGCCGCCGCTTCGTCGACGCGCTGCCCGTACTGCGCCGGGTCGGGGACGGCGAGGCCGCGGCCGTGGCGGCCTCGCTGGGCCCCTACCTCCAGACGCTCCAGGGCGACCGGCTGCCGCTGCTGGCCCGGTACGCGATCCAGGACGTGGCCTTCCGCGTGGTGGGCACCGGCAGCGTCGGCACCCGCTCGTACGTGGTCCTGCTGCTGGACCACCGGGGCGAACCGCTGGTGCTCCAGGTCAAGGAGGCCCGTCCCTCGGTGCTGCTGCCGCACCTGCCCGGGCTGGGCTTCGTGTCCGAGCCCGAGGAGCACGAGGGCCGCCGGGTGGTGGCCGGGCAGAAGCGGATGCAGGTGGTCTCGGACATCATGCTCGGCTGGACCACGGTGGAGGGCCGCCCCTTCCAGGTGCGGCAGTTCCGCAACCGCAAGGGCAGTGTGGATCCGGCGGCGCTGGCCGTGGACCAGATGGACGACTACGGGCGGATGACCGGCGCCCTGCTGGCCCGGGCGCACGCGCACAGCGTCGACCCGCGGCTGCTGGCCGGGTACTGCGGCAAGAACGACGAGCTGGACGTGGCGATGGCGGCCTTCGCCGTGGCCTACGCCGACCGCACCGAGGCCGATCACGCCGATCTGGTGGCGGCCGTGCGGACCGGCCGGATCGCGGCGGAGATGGGGGTCTGACGGGGGTCCGCCCCTGTCCGGCCGGGCTCTGGACCGCTCTGGCCAGGCCCTGACCACCCTCTGACCAGGCTCTGGCCGGGGCCCCGTCGACCGTGTCGGAGCCGCTGCGGGCCGTGTCGCGGCGGGCGGTGTTTCACGTGAAACATCGCCCGCGCGGACGGGCCGTAGGCTGGCCGGGTGAGCGAGCAGACCGAGCAGCCTGAGCAGACAGTCCCCGGTGATTCCGGTGACTCCTCCGTCACCGGCGAGGAGCGCACCGAGGAGCGCCCCGAGGCGCGCCTGGAGCGGGCCGTACGAGCCGCCGAGCAGGCGCTGATCGAGTTCGAGATCGCGGTGGAGACCTTCCGGGTCGAGGTGGAGAACTTCTCCCGCCTGCACCACCAGAAGCTCGGCCCCATGTACACGAGGCTCGACGAGCTGGACGCGCTGATCGCCGAGGCGAAGGCGTCCCGCAGCGGCGATCCCGATGACCTGCGGCGGGCGAAGGAAGCGCGCGCGCTGGTCATGCCGATGCCCGGGGTGGACGAGCTGTTCCACGACTGGCTGGGCTCGGACGGGATCTCGGACGACGCCTCCGCGATGCTGACCGACCGGCCCGTGCGGCCGCCGGAGCGGGTGCGGCCCTCGGAGGAGGTGCGCCGCCTCTACCGCGAGCTGGTCCGTCAGGCCCACCCCGACCTCGCTCAGGAGGAGACCGAGCGCGAGCGGCGCGACGCGTTCATCGCGCGGGTCAATGCGGCCTACGGACGGGGCGACGAGCGGCTGCTGCGCGAGCTGGCCGAGGAGTGGGCGGCCGGACCGGCGCCCGAGGCCACGGCGCCGGGCGAGAGCGAGGAGCTGTACGCACGGCTGGAGTGGCTCGCACGCCGCAAGGAACTGCTTTCGCTCGTCGCCAAGGAGCTGGAGGAGAGCGCGATCGGCTCGATGCTGCGGATGGCGCCCGAGGACCCCGACCGGCTGCTGGAGGAGATCGCGGAGCAGCTGCTCGCCCAGGTTTCCGAGCGCGAGGCGGAGCTCGCCGAGGCGCTCGCCGCCGAGTGAGCCCGGTCTGTCCGTACCGGGTGGTCGGATAGGTTGTCAGCAGATCCGTGAAGAGAGAAGGCGACAGCTATGAACTTCGGACCGCTTCCCTCGGTGGGCGCCGCCGCGGTGCCCTCCGAAGGCTTTGTCCTCGACGTCCGTGAGGACGACGAATGGGCGGCCGGCCACGTCGAGGGTGCCCTGCACATCCCGATGAGCGACTTCGTGGCCCGCTTCGGTGAGCTGACCGAAGCCGTGGAGGACGGCCGCCGCGTGTACGTGATGTGCCGGGTCGGCGGGCGTTCCGCGCAGGTCACCCAGTACCTGGTGCGCCAGGAGATCGACGCCGTGAACGTCGACGGCGGGATGCAGGCCTGGGACGGTGCCGGGCGCCCGATGGTGACGGACCACGGAAAGCCGGCCTTCGTCCTCTAGCCTGCTCCGGCTCAGGCGAGGGGGTGGGCGGCCAGTAGGTCGCCCAGCGCCTCCTCGTGAGCGGCGGCCGGGCCCAGCTGGAGCTCCAGCTGCTTGGCCCAGGCGTGGTAGCGGTGCAGCGGGTAGTCGGTGTCGGCGCCGAAGCCGCCGTGCAGGTGCTGTGCGGTCTGCACGACCCGGCGTACGCCCTCCGAGGCCCAGATCTTGGCGACCGCGACGTCACCGGAGCTCGGCAGGGGACCACCGGCGCCGCCGGTCGCGGCATCGAGCCGCCAGGCGGCCTGCCACAGGGTGACCTCCATGGCGCGCAGGTCGATGTACCGGTCGGCGGCCTGGACGGCGACGGCCTGGAACGTGGCCACCGGGAAGCCGAACTGCTCGCGCTTGGCGGTGTACTGACTGGTCATGGTGAGGACGTTCTCGCCGAGTCCGAGCGCCTGCGCGCAGGTGCCGGTGGCGAGGAGCTGACGCAGCCGCTCCCAGGCCCCCGGGGTCTCGATGAGGTGGGTCCCGGCCACCCGTACGCCGTCGAGAGCGAGTTCGGCGAGCCGTTCCCCGCTGGTGGAGACCTGTTCGGCGAGGGCCAGTCCCTCGGCGGTGCGCGGGACCAGCGCGAGGACGGCATCTCCCTCGCCCGTGTGGGCGGGTACGGCGATCCAGTTTGCGCCGTGCGCCCACGGGACGGCGGTCTGTGTGCCCTCCAGGATCCACTCGTCGCCGTCGCGGCGGGCGACGACGGCCAGTTCGGCCGGGTCGTGGCCGGAGCGCCCGTGGGCGGCGGCGGTGAGCACGAGCGTGCCGCGCCCGGCGCCGGGCAGCAGGGCGGCCGCCAGTTCGGGACTGCCGTGGGCCTGTACGGCCATGGCGGTGGCGCAGTGTTCCAGGAGCGGGACCCGTGCCAGCACCCTGGCGGCCTCACGGAGCACCAGGCACAGGGCGATGGCGTCCAGGCCCGCTCCCCCGTGCTCCTCGGCGAGGACCAGGCTGAGCAGGTCCGACCCGGCGAGCTTGGCCCACAGCGGGCGGTCGAAGTCGTCGGCGACGGCTCCCGGGGTCAGCGCGGGGCTGGGCACGCTGTCGGCCGCGACATCCGCGAAGACGGCCCGGGCCGCTTCGACGGCGGCCTGCTGCTCCTCGGTGAAGGTGAAGTCCACTGCCTGTCCTCCCGCACGTTCGGGTCTGACGGTGTCGCGTCTGACGGTGCGTCAAGATAGAACAGGTTCTTGAAAATGGACAGGCCTTGAAAAGCGACAGGGCGTGAAAAGGGTCGGGCCCCTGTCGTGGGACAGGGGCCCGACCGCAGGGACGTCGTTCCGCTCAGCGGTCGAAGTCGATCTCCACTTCCTCGGTGACCGGGTGCGACTGGCAGGCCAGGACGAACCCGGCGTCGGTCTCCTCGGCCTCCAGCGCGAAGTTCCGCTCCATCCGGACCTCGCCCGAGACCACGAACGCCCGGCAGGTGCCGCAGACCCCGCCCTTGCAGGCGTACGGGGCGTCCGCGCGGTTGCGCAGCACGGCGTCCAGCAGGGACTCGCCGTCCTGGACCGGCCAGGTGCCCGAACGGCCGTCGAGCCGCGCGGTGACCCGCCCGTGCGCGGGCGCCGTCCCGGCGTCGGCGCGGACCGTCGGCGGGGTGTCCTCGACGTGGAAGATCTCCTCGTGCACCCGGGTCCGGGCGACACCGAGCGAGCCCAGGGTCCGCTCCGCGCCCTGCACCAGGCCGTACGGGCCGCACAGGAACCAGCCCGTCACCTCGGTCACCGGCAGCAGCGCGGGCAGCAGGGCCGCCAGCCGCTCCTCGTCCAGCCGGCCGGAGGGCAGCCCGGACTCCTGCTCCTCCCGGGACAGGACCGTCACCAGCTGGAACCGCGCCGGATACCGGTCCTTGAGGTCGGCGACCTCCTCCAGGAACATCGTCGAGGCCGCCGTACGGTCGCTGCGCACCAGACAGAAACGGGCGTCGGGGCGGGCGGCCAGCAGGCTCGCGGCGATCGACAGCACCGGCGTGATGCCGCTGCCGCCGACGATCGCCGCATAGTGCCCCGAGGCCGGGGCGGCGGCGGGGTCCAGTACGAAGCGCCCGGCCGGAACCATGACGTCCAGCACGTCCCCCGCGACGATCTCCTTGTGCGCGAACGTGGAGAACTCGCCGCCCTCCACCAGTCGCACCCCGACCCGCAGCCATGCCGGGCCCGGGCCGTCCGCGGACGGTGCCGGGGAGCAGATGGAGTAGGTGCGGCGGACCTCCGCACCGCCCTCGGGGGCGGTACGGCGCAGCGTCAGGTGCTGGCCCGGGGCGTGCCGGTACTCCTCGCGCAGTTCCTCGGGGACGCGCAGGGTCAGTGCCACCGAGTCGTCGGTGAGCCGGTCGACTGCCGCCACCGTCAGCGGGTGAAACGCGCCGTGGCGGGGGGCGGCCATCTACAGCTCCTTGAAGTGGTCGAACGGTTCGCGGCAGGCGGTGCAGCGGCGCAGCGCCTTGCATGCGGTGGAGGAGAAGCGGCTGAGCAGTTCGGTGTCGGTCGATCCGCAGTTCGGGCAACGGACCGACAGGGTCAGCGGGACCGGTCCGCCGGCCGCGTGCGGGCGGGGCGGGGCGATACCGAACTCGGCGAGCTTGCGGCGGCCCTCGGCGCTGATGTCGTCGGTCGACCAGGCGGGGGCGAGCACCGTGGTCACCCGCACCTCGGGGATGCCGTGGCCGGTCAGGGCCCGCTCGATGTCGGCGGACATGGCCTCGATGGCCGGGCAGCCGGTGTAGGTCGGCGTGAGGGTGACCTCGGCGTGGCCGTCCTCGTGCATCCGCACGCCGCGCACCACGCCGAGCTCGCCGAGGGTGAGCACGGGCAGTTCCGGGTCCGGGACGGAGCCGGCCAGCGCGGCCAGTTCCGCCTCCAGGCGGGTCGTTCCGGCGTCGGCAGTCACCATGACGCCCCCGGGTGGCTGCGGTGCAGGTGCTGCATCTCGGCGACCATCCGGCCGAAGGACTCGGTGTGCAGGCCCTGCCGTCCGGCGCCGGCCGCCCAGGCACCGGTGCGCGGTCCCTGGGGCAGGTCGAGGCCGGCCCGGTCCAGTACGCCGGTCAGCGCGGCCAGCCAGCGCTGCTCCAGGGCCGCCGGGTCCAGTCCGTCGAGGCCGTCCACCGGCTGGAACATCTCGCCGGTGAACTTCCACAGCGCGTCGAGGGCGGCCCGCATGCGGCTGCGGCTCTCCTCGGTCCCGTCGCCGAGCCGCAGGGTCCACTGCTCGGCGTGGTCGCGGTGGTACGCGGTCTCCTTGACGGCCTTGGCCGCCAGCGGCGCGAAGGGGCCGTCACCACGGGCGAGCTCCCCGTAGACCTCGTGCTGGTAGAAGGAGAAGTAGAGCTGGCGGGCGATGGTGTGGGCGAAGTCGCCGTTCGGCTGCTCGACCAGCTGGAGGTTGCGGAAGGACCGCTCCTCCCGCAGGAACGCCAGCTCGTCCTCGTCGCCGACCAGGGACAACAGGATCCGGGCCTGGCCGAGCAGGTCGAGCGCGATGTTGGCGAGCGCGACCTCCTCCTCCAGGACGGGGGCGTGCCCGGCCCATTCGCCGAGGCGGTGGGAGAGGATCAGCGCGTCGTCGCCGAGCGCGAGTGCCGCCGCGGCGGTGGCGCCGGTGAGGCGGGCCGTGTCGGTGGTGTCGGTGCCGGTCACAGGTGGCTCACCCCCTCCGGGATGTCGTAGAAGGTGGGGTGCCGGTAGGGCTTGTCGGCGGACGGCGCGAAGAACGGGTCCCGCTCGTCCGGAGAGGAGGCGGTGATCTCGGTGGAGGGCACCACCCAGATGGAGATGCCTTCACCGCGCCGGGTGTAGAGGTCGCGGGCGTTGCGCAGGGCCATCTCCGCGTCGGGGGCGTGCAGGCTTCCCGCGTGCGTGTGCGAGAGGCCGCGGCGCGAACGCACGAACACCTCCCACAGGGGCCAGTTCTGCGTCATACCCGTGCCTCCTCGTTCTGTCCGGCGGGGTTCGCCGCCTGCTGTGCTGCCTGCTGTGCCGTCTGCTTCCGCGCGTAGGCCGCGGCCGCGTCACGCACCCAGGCGCCTTCCTCGTGGGCCTTGCGCCGCTGGCCGATCCGCTGCTCGTTGCAGGGACCGTTGCCCTTGAGCACGTCCCAGAACTCCGCCCAGTCGATGGCGCCGAAGTCGTGGTGCCCGCGCTCCTCGTTCCACTTGAGGTCGGGGTCGGGCAGGGTCAGGCCGAGGGACTCGGCCTGCGGGACGGCGATGTCCACGAACCGCTGGCGCAGCTCGTCGTTCGAGTGCCGCTTGATGCGCCAGGCCATCGACTGCGCCGAGTGCGCCGACTCGTCGTCCGGCGGGCCGAACATCATCAGCGACGGCCACCACCAGCGGTCGACCGCGTCCTGGGCCATCGCGTGCTGGGCCTCGGTGCCCCGGGAGAGGGCGAGGAGCAGCTCGTACCCCTGGCGCTGGTGGAAGGATTCCTCCTTGCAGATCCGGACCATGGCGCGCGCGTAGGGCCCGTAGGAGCAGCGGCAGATCGGCACCTGGTTGGTGATCGCCGCGCCGTCCACGAGCCAGCCGATGGCGCCGACGTCCGCCCAGGTCAGGGTGGGGTAGTTGAAGATCGAGGAGTACTTCTGCTTGCCCGAGTGGAGCTTGTCGAGCAGCTCGTCGCGGCTGGTGCCGAGGGTCTCGGCCGCGCTGTACAGGTACAGCCCGTGGCCGGCCTCGTCCTGCACCTTGGCCATCAGGATCGCCTTGCGGCGCAGCGAGGGCGCGCGGGTGATCCAGTTTGCTTCGGGCTGCATGCCGATGATCTCGGAGTGGGCGTGCTGGGCCATCTGGCGGACCAGGGAGGCGCGGTACTCGTCGGGCATCCAGTCACGCGGTTCCACGCGCTCGTCGGCCGCCACGGCCGCGTCGAATGCCGCCGCGAGCTGTGCGCCCAGGTCAGCAGTCATGTCTGTCCCGTCCGTCCCGTCTGCCCCGAGAGCCGTGTCCGGCCCCGTTTCCGGGGTCACTGCCACCATTCCGGCCCCCTGTGAGAGTCCGCTGTCCGACCGACCGACCGATCGTTCGGTTCATTCGCTTCAATGGTGAGACGGCGGCCCGTAGGGTGTCAACCTCTGAGGTCAACCCTGTGGACGCCGGACGATCGGGTGGGGATGGATTCGAACGAGCACGAGCCCGCCGAAGGGGCCGCTCCGCCATCCCCGCGGGCGCCCGGAATAGCCGGTCTGTCGACCCCGTACCGGGTCGTGGCGGCCCTGGCCCTGGGGGCGATCGCGGTGGCCGCCTGCACGCACCTGGCGCTCGTCTTCCTGCACGTGGCCCCGGCCAACACGCTCAGCAAGCAGCACGCGCAGACGATCGACGGCTGGATCTACCCCGAGTTCGAACAGAACTGGAAGCTCTTCGCACCCAACCCGCTGCAGCAGAACATCGCGGTGGAGGCGCGCGCGGAGGTCCGGGGCGCCGACGGTGACGTGACCACCAGCGGCTGGCACGACCTGAGCGCCGAGGACGCCCGGGCCATCCGGCACAGCCTGCTGCCGAGCCATATCCGGCAGAACGAGCTCCGCCGGGCGTGGGACTTCTTCACCGGCTCGCACGACGAGAACAACGAGCCGAACGGCGAGCGCGGCCGGCTGTCCGAGGAGTACCTCCGGCGGATCGCGGTGAACCGGCTCGCCCCCCGGCACCCGGACGGGACCGTCCTGCGGGTCCAGCTGCGCTCGGCGAGCACGTCGGTGCCCGCGCCGAAGTGGAGCGACGAGACCACCGACACCCAGACCTACTACCGGGAGCTGCCGTGGTGGACGGTGTGAAGCGCGCCCGCGAGGCGGCCGGTCGGGTGGCCGCGCAGGTCACCGGGCAGGCGCTGGGCCCGTACCAGAGCGCGGTGGTGCGCATCGGCTTCGCCGCTACCTGGCTCTTCTTCCTGCTGCGCGAGTTCCCCAACCGGGCCGAGCTGTACGGGCCGGACGGGCCGTGGAGCTGGGCGCTGGCCCAGCGGCTGATCGACTCCAACCATGCCTTCACGGTGTTGATGTGGTCCGGTTCGGGGCTGTGGTTCGAGATCGTCTACGCGGTGTCCGTGCTGGCGAGCGTGGGGCTGCTGCTGGGCTGGCGGACGCGGGCGACCTCGGTGCTCTTCATGATCGGAGTGCTGTCGCTGCAGAACCGCAGCGTGTTCATGGGCGACGGCGGGGACAACGTCATCCACCTGATGGCGATCTACCTGGTGCTGACCCGGTGCGCGCAGGTGTGGTCGCTGGACGCCCGCCGGGCCCGTACGCGCGGCTCGGCGACGGCGACGGCCGGGGCGGCCGGGCCGGTGCTGTGGGGTGTGCTGGGGGCGGTGTTCGCCTACGGCGCGGCGACCGGGCGGTTCGGCTTCGGCTGGCTGGCGGCGTTCGCGGCGCTGTGGGTGGTCGGCGGGCTGTGGTGGATGGTCGACCGCTACGAACCGGAGGGCGAGGGGCGGGCGGTACTGGACGTCCTGGCGAACCTGCTGCACAACGCGGGAATGCTGGTGATCATGGTTGAGGTCTGCCTGATCTACGCGACGGCGGGCTGGTACAAGATCCAGGGGTCCCGGTGGCAGGACGGGACGGCGCTGTACTACCCGCTGGGGCTGGATTACTTCTCGCCGTGGCCGGCGCTGTCGGCACTGGTGGCGGGCAGCGGGACGCTGGTGATGCTGCTGTCGTACGGGACGGTGGTGGTGCAGGTGGCGTTTCCGTTCACCCTGTTCAACCGGCGGATCAAGAACGTGCTGCTCGCCGTGATGATGTTGGAGCATGCGGGGATCGCGGTGCTGCTGGGACTGCCGTTCTTCTCCATGGCGATGATCGCCGCGGACGCGGTGTTCCTGCCGACGGGGTTCCTGGTGTGGCTGGGGGCGCGGGTCGCTGTGCGCCGGCGGCGTGCGGTGGAGCCGGCGGCGGATCCCGCCGAGCCGCTGCCGGTGCCCGCGCCGCGCTGACGGAGCCCCGCGGCGGCGCCTCCCGGGGTCAGGGCGGAGCCCGGGCGGACCGTAGGGTCGGGGTATGGACGAGACGGTGCGGGAGTGGCGGGAGGCCGAGCAGGCCGGAGGTCTCGTCGTGCTCGACGGGTTCCATGCGCTGAAGCACGCGCTGCGGTTCGGGGCCGATGTGCGGATGGTCATCGCCGAGGATCCCGCCGCCGTACGGGCGCTGGCCCGTGAGCTGGCTCCGGATGTCGAGGGCGCCGTGGGGCACCTCGCGCGGCGGGCCGACCTCAAGGAGGTGCTGCCCCGTGTGCACCCCACCGGCGTCGCGGCCCTCGCGGTGCGGCCCGACCGGGCGGCCGGCATCGCGGGGCTGGGGCGGCTGCCCCGGCCGGCGCCCGTCGTCGTCCTCGACAACCCCCGCAACCTCGGCAACGTCGGAGCCGTCGTCCGGCTCGCCGCCGGCTTCGGCGCCACCGGCGTGGTGACCCGCGGCGACCTCGACCCGTGGCACCCGAACGTGGTCCGGGCCGGCGCCGGGCTGCACTACGCCACCACCGTCGAGCGCCTCGAACTGGACGAGCTGCCGCCCGGGCCGCTCTACGCGCTCGATCCCGAGGGCACCGACATCCGCGCCCTCACCCTCCCGGACGACGCGCTGCTCGCCTTCGGATCGGAACGCCACGGCATCTCACCGGAGCTGCGTGCCCGGGCCGACCACCTCGTCTCCCTGCCGATGCGCCCCCAGGTCTCCAGCTACAACCTCGCCACCAGCGTGGCCATGACCCTCTTCCACTGGGGCGGCCCCCCGGCCCAGGAGCAGGACGGCGACCACGCCTAGAACGCCCGCGGCCAGGATCGCCGCGGCCGCGCCGAGGGTCGTCCCGTCCGGGTGGACCAGCGCCTGGCCGCGCAGTGCCTGCCACGTGACCAGCGCGAACGTCGCTGCGTACACCCCGGACGCCACCAGGGTCAGCCCCAGCCGCACCCGTTCCCGGCGGAGCAGGGCGAAGCGGCCGGCGAGGGCGGCCAGGACGAGTACGAGCAGGGGCAGCAGCTGTAGCGCGTGCATGCCGAAGAAGTGCGGGATGCGCAGGTCGCCACCGGTGGTCGACCAGCCGGTGAGCGCCATGGCGGGCCCGCCGTCCGGCACGCCCACGCTGTGGGCGCCCACCACCGGAGCGCCGTCGACCGCGAGCTGCGCCTCGGTCGGGGTGGTCATCAGGAAGCCGAGTCCGGCGCCCGCGAGGGCGAGCACGGCGGCGATCCGGATCGACCAGGTGGTGGCCCGGTCGGCGGTGCGGAAGCGGAAGAGCAGGACGGCGATGACGAGCGTCGCCGTCCAGAGCACGACGACGGTCGCGGCCATGGCGCTGTAGACCTGTGCGTCGAAGGGCGTCCGCTGGTTGAAGTGGCTCTGACGGCCCCGGGCCGCCTGTCCCGTGATGAGCAGCATCTCCACCAGGCTCGCCGCGGCGACGACCGTACCGGCCCACCAGGCAGGCCTGCGCAGGCGCGGGCGGGCGGCTACGGCGAGGGAGATCATCCAGGCCAGGCTGAGCGAGTAGCCGACGAACGAGACGGCGAACTTGAAGGGCTTGGCCCAGATCGGGGCGCCGACCAGCATCCGGTCGTCGACGGCGAGCCCCACGGCTGAGCCGACGGCCCACACCGCCATCACTGCGGCGAACAGCGTCAGTGGACGGTGCCAGGTACGTAACGCAGACATGGGGCCCCCTAAGGAACGGATAGTGGCGCTTACCGCTATCTGATAGCGCCACTATCTATGATGGGCGGGCAACAGGGCAAGGAGAAACGAGTGAACACGCCATGCGCATCGGAGAGTTGAGCCGCCGTACCGGGGTGCCGGTACCGACGATCAAGTACTACGTCCGGGAAGGCCTGCTGCCGGCGGGCGAGTTGAGCAGTCCCAACCAGGCCAGCTACGACGAGGGGCACGAGCGCCGGCTGCGCCTGGTCCGCGCGCTGCTGGAGGTCGGCGGGCTGTCGGTGGCGGCCATCGGCGATGTCCTCACGGCGATCGACGACAAGGAGCAGCCGGTGCACAAGCTGCTCGGCACCGCGGCCCGGCGGATGGTGCCCGAGTACGGTGACGCTGCCGGCCAGGACGATGCCGAGGCGGTACTGGCCCGGGAGAAGGTGGCACGGCTGATCGAGGCGCGCGGCTGGCACGTCGGGCCCGGCAACAAGGCCGTCGGCGCGCTGGAGGCCGCGCTCGCCTCACTCGCGCGGGTGGGCCACGGCTCCTTCGCCGAACTCCTCGACGACTACGCCGAGGCGGCCGAGCAGGTGGCCCGGGTCGATCTGGAGTACACGGCCCGCCGGGTGGACCGGGAGGGCCTGGTCGAGGCGGTGGTCGTGGGCACCGTGGTGGGCGACGCGATGTTCGCGGCCCTGCGCAGGATGGCCCAGGTGGACGCCTCCTCCCGCATCTTCGCTCAGGAGCTGCCGGAGTAGCAGAGCGCGAGAAGCAGGAGGAGGCCGGTCCACCCGGGCCGGGTGCTGCGGTACGCGGTTACGCCTGGCGGCGGACCTCCACCACCCGGAAGCGGTTCGCGACGAAGGCGCCGTCGCACAGCGCCGCGTTGGCCGCCGGGTTGCCGCCGGAGCCGTGGAAGTCCGAGAACGCGGCGGTCTGGTTGACGAACACTCCACCGGTCAGGTTCAGCGAGAGCTGCGCGGACTCCTCCAGGCAGACCTCCTCGATCGCCCGCTCGGTGTCCGCCGACGTCGTGTACGCGCCCACCGTCATGGCGCCCTTCTCCCGCACCGTGCGGCGCAGCAGTTCGAGGGCGTCGGCGGTGGTGTCCACGGCAACCGCGAACGAGACCGGGCCGAAGCACTCGGACAGGTACGGCGCCTCCGGGTCGGGCTTGGCCGCGTCCAGCTTGACCATCACCGGGGTGCGGACCACGGCGTCCGGGAACTCGGGATTCGTGACCTCGCGGGAGGCCAGGGCGACCTCGCCCAGGGCGGACGCGGCCTCCAGCCGGGCCTTGACGTCCGGGTTGACCAGCGCGCCGAGCAGCGCGTTGGCCCGGGCGTCGTCGCCCAGCAGGCCGCCGACCGAGGCGGCGAGGTCGGCGACGACCTCGTCGTATGTCTTGTGGCCGGCGTCCGTCGCGATGCCGTCGCGCGGGATCAGCAGGTTCTGCGGGGTGGTGCACATCTGGCCGCTGTACAGGGACAGCGAGAAGGCCAGGTTGGACAGCATGCCCTTGTAGTTGTCGGTGGAGTCCAGGACGACCGTGTTGACGCCGGCCTTCTCCGTGTAGACCTGCGCCTGGCGGGCGTTGGTCTCCAGCCAGTCACCGAACTCGGTGGACCCGGTGTAGTCGATCAGCTTGATCTCGGGGCGGACGGCGAGCGCCTTGGCGATGCCCTCGCCCGGGCGCTCGACCGCGAGCGCCACCAGGTTCTGGTCGAAGCCCGCCTCCGCCAGGACCTCCCGCGCGACCAGGACGGTCAGCGCGAGCGGCAGTACGGCCCGCGGGTGCGGCTTGACCAGCACCGCGTTGCCGGTGGCGAGGGAGGCGAAGAGGCCCGGATAGCCGTTCCAGGTCGGGAAGGTGTTGCAGCCGATCATGAGGGCGATGCCGCGCGGGACGGCGGTGAAGCTCTTGCCGAGCTCCAGCGGGTCCTTCTTGCCCTGCGGCTTCGACCAGTCGGCCCGGCCCGGGACCCGGGTCTGCTCCTCGTACGCGTAGGCCACGGCCTCCAGGCCGCGGTCCTGTGCGTGCGGGCCGCCGGCCTGGAACGCCATCATGAAGGCCTGGCCGCTGGTGTGCATGACCGCGTGCGCGAACTCGTGGGTCCGGGCGGAAATGCGGGCCAGGATCTCGATACAGACCAGGGCGCGCGCCTCGGGTCCCGCGTCGCGCCAGGCACCCATGCCGGCCTTCATCGCGGGCAGCAGCACGTCCGGGTCCACGTGCGGGTACTCGACACCCAGCTCCGGGCCGTACGGGGACACCTCGGCGCCCGTCCAGCCGTCGGTGCCGGGCTGGCCGAGGTCCAGCCGCGTGCCGCGGAGGGCCTCGAAGGCGGCGAGCCCGTCGGCGGGGGCGGTCTCGCCGTACGCCTTGGGGTGTTCGGGATGCG
Organism: Streptomyces avidinii; assembly: GCF_014650695.1. Classification (GTDB taxonomy): domain Bacteria; phylum Actinomycetota; class Actinomycetes; order Streptomycetales; family Streptomycetaceae; genus Streptomyces; species Streptomyces avidinii. The sequence goes on from NZ_BMVL01000009.1 coordinate 34,311, forward strand.
GGGACCAGTAGGCGCGGCTGCGGATCGCCGACAGGGCCTGGTCCAGGGTGGGCCGGTGCTTGGCGGACAGCTGGGGGACGGTGAGCTCGGCGGCCATCAGGGACCAACTCCTCGTTGAGCCGGGCGAAGGAGAGCAGACTGGAGTTAGAGTAACCGAACGATCGGTCGGGACAAGAGGGCCCGACGGACCTGTGGATAAGTGTGTGCGGGAGGATCAGGACATGACAGCAATCGAGCGGTCCCGCACTGTGGCGGTCGTCGGGGCGGGCACCATGGGCCAGGGCATCGCCCAGGTCGCTCTTCTCGCAGGTCACCGGGTGCTGATCTACGACATCAACGCCTCCCTCGCCGCCGACGGCGTCGGTTTCGTCCAGGACCGGGTCGAGCGGATGGCCGCCAAGGGCCGGCTGGACCGCGCCGAGGCCGAGGAGGCGATCGGCCGGATCGCTCCGGCCGGCGATCTCGCGGATCTCGCCGGGGCCGCCCTCGTCATCGAGGCGGTGGTCGAGAACGTCACCGTGAAGCAGGCGCTCTTCGCCGCGCTCGAAGAAGTGGTCTCCCCGGACGCGCTGCTCGCCACCAACACCTCCTCGCTCTCCGTCACCGAGCTCGCCGCCGGACTCGCGCACCCCGGCCGCTTCCTCGGCCTGCACTTCTTCAACCCGGCCCCGCTGCTCCCGCTCGTCGAGGTGGTCAGCGGTTTCGCGACCGACCCGGCCGCCGCCGAGCGCGCGTACCGCACGGTCCTCGGCTGGGGGAAGACGCCGGTCCGCTGCGCCGACACCCCCGGTTTCATCGTCAACCGGATCGCCCGCCCCTTCTACGCCGAGGCCTTCGCGGTGTACGAGGAGCAGGGCGCCGACCCGGCCACCATCGACGCCGTGCTCCGCGAGAGCGGCGGCTTCAAGATGGGCCCCTTCCAGCTGACCGACCTGATCGGCCAGGACGTCAACGAGGCCGTGACCCGCTCGGTCTGGGAGTCCTTCTTCCGCAGCCCGAAGTTCACCCCCTCCCTCGCCCAGCGCCGGCTCGTCCAGTCCGGCCGCCTCGGCCGCAAGAGCGGGCACGGCTGGTACCCGTACGGTCCGGACGCCGAGACCGCGCTCCCGCACACCGCCGCTCCCGAGGAGGCCCCGGCGAAGGTCACCGTCGTCGGTGACCTCGGCCCGGCCGCCGAGCTGGCCGACCTGCTGGAGGAGGCCGGGATCGCGGTCGCCGCCACCGAGCAGGGGGGCCCGTACATCCAGCTGCCCGGCGAGGGCCAGCTGGTCCTCGCGGACGGCAAGACCTCGGTCGAGTTCGCCGATGTCGTCTACTTCGACCTCGCGCTCGACTACCGCGGTGCCACCCGGATCGCGCTCTCCGCGAGCGAGGACACCAGCGAGCGGACCCTCGCCGAGGCGATCGGCCTCTTCCAGAAGCTGGGCAAGCAGGTCTCCGTGATCGGCGACGTCCCGGGAATGATCGTCGCGCGGACCGTCGCGATGCTGATCGACCTGACGGCCGACGCGGTCGCCCGCGGTGCGGCCTCGGCCGAGGACATCGACACGGCGATGCGGCTCGGCGTCAACTACCCGCTGGGTCCCGTCGAATGGCACGAGCGGCTCGGCCGGGACTTCGCCTACGACCTGCTGCACAACCTCGACGAGCGCTGTCCCGGGGGCCGGTACGCGCCCTCCCTGGCCCTGTTCAAGCTGGGCTACGCCGCGGACGACGAGGAGGGCGACGAGTGACGACGGCCAAGCGGGACACGTACACCCCCGAGACCCTGCTGTCGGTCGCCGTCCAGGTCTTCAACGAGCGCGGCTACGACGGCACCTCCATGGAGCACCTGTCCAAGGCCGCGGGCATCTCGAAGTCCTCGATCTACCACCACGTCGCGGGCAAGGAAGAGCTGCTGCTGCGGGCCGTCAGCCGCGCCCTCGACGGGCTCTTCGCGATCCTGGAGGAGCCGGGAGCGGTACGGGGCCGGGCCGTCGAGCGCGTCGAGTACGTCACGCGCCGCACGGTCGAGGTGCTGGTCGGCGAGCTGCCGTACGTGACGCTGCTGCTGCGCGTGCGCGGCAACACCCGCACCGAGCGGTGGGCGCTGGAGCGCCGGCGCGAGTTCGACCACCAGGTCGCCGACCTGCTCAAGGCGGCGGCCGCGGACGGCGACCTGCGGGCGGACGTGGACATCCGGCTCGCCACCCGCCTCCTCTTCGGCATGGTGAACTCCCTGGTCGAGTGGTACCGCCCGCACTCGGGCACGGGCCCCGACCAGCTCGCGGACGCCGTGGTCCACATGGCCTTCGACGGCCTGCGCACCGTCCGCTGACGCTGCTGACCCGAGCGCCGACCACCCGACCCACCCGACCCACCCGACCCACCCCGGCCCCGCCGGACCCCGAACGCCCCCGGTACGGCCGTGCAGGCCCTGCCGGGGGCGTCGTGGCACCCGGACGGCCTACTCCTCGCTGATCGCCGCGGAACCGCCGACCGGGCCGGGGCCCGGGCCCGCGTCCAGGAGATCCGTTTCCTCGAACACCAGCAGGGTCCGCGTCGAGAGGACCTCCGGGATGGCCTGGAGGCGGGTCAGGACCAGCTCGCGCAGGGTCCGGTTGTCCGGGGTGTGCACCAGCAGCAGGACATCGAAGTCCCCGCTGACCAGCGCGATGTGCGCGGCGCCCGGGAGCTCGCGCAGCTGCTCGCGGACCGTCCGCCAGGAGTTCTGGACGATCTTCAGGGTGATATAGGCGGATGCGCCCTGGCCTGCGCGTTCGTGATTGACGCGGGCCGTGAACCCGCGGATCACCCCGTCGTCGATGAGCCGGTTGATCCGGGCGTAGGCATTCGCCCGCGAGACGTGCACCTGCTCCGCCACCGACCGTATGGACGCCCGTCCGTCCGCCTGGAGCAGTCGCATGATCGACCGGTCGATCGGATCCAGGGGACGGGGGGTGGCGGGCGGGACCGCGGAGGCTCCCGGTGCGCCCCCCGGCGGAGCCGGTGCGGAACCCGGTCCGGCCATTTGTTCATCCGGCATTGCCCGATGCCTCCCTCTCCTGGACGTCCTGCATCCATCCCAGGGCCCCGACGCCAGTTTGTCCACAGCCTGGAGCCGCCTGTAGCCAAATTGCGCGGACAACCGAACAATCGGTAGGTGAGGGGCCTCACACCCGGGGCACCCCCTGCCCGCTTCCCACGAGGAGGTGTACGCCGCCATGACGGTCCAAGAGCTGCCCGGTGCCGGTGCGTCCCACCGTTCCACCCCGCCCGCCTGGAGGCCCCGTACGGATGCCGCCCCGCTGCTCCCGGACCCCGAGCCCTACCGGGTGCTGGGCACCGAGGCGGCCGACGGCCTCGACCCGGAGCTGATGCGCCGCTGCTACGCCGAGCTGGTGCGCGGCCGGCGCTACAACGCCCAGGCCACGGCGCTCACCAAGCAGGGCCGGCTTGCCGTCTACCCCTCCACCGTGGGCCAGGAGGCCTGCGAGATCGCGGCCGCGCTGGTCCTGGAGGACCAGGACTGGCTGTTCCCGAGCTACCGCGACACCCTGGCGGCCGTGGCGCGCGGCCTGGACCCCGTCCAGGCACTGACGCTGCTGCGCGGCGACTGGCACACCGGGTACGACCCGCGTGAGCACCGCATAGCCCCGCTCTCGACCCCGCTCGCCACCCAGCTGCCGCACGCGGTGGGCCTGGCGCACGCGGCCCGGCTGCGCGGTGACGACGTCGTCGCGCTCGCCATGGTCGGCGACGGCGGCACCAGCGAGGGCGACTTCCACGAGGCGCTGAACTTCGCCGCCGTCTGGCAGGCCCCGGTGGTCTTCCTCGTGCAGAACAACGGCTTCGCGATCTCCGTCCCGCTCGCCAAGCAGACCGCCGCCCCGACGTTGGCCCACAAGGCCGTGGGGTACGGGATGCCCGGCCGGCTGGTCGACGGCAACGACATCGCCGCGATGCACGAGGTGCTCTCCGAGGCGGTCCGGCGGGCCCGGTCCGGAGGCGGCCCGACCCTGATCGAGGCCGTCACGTACCGGATGGAGGCCCACACGAACGCCGACGACGCGACCCGCTACCGCGGTGACGCCGAGGTCGAGGCCTGGAAGGCGCACGACCCGATCGATCTGCTGGAGCGTGAGCTGACCGCCCGCGGCATCATCGACGAGGCGGCGATCCGCTCGGCGCGCGACGAGGCCGAGACGATGGCCGCGGCGCTCCGCGAGGGGATGAACGCGGACCCGGTGGTGGACCCGATGGACCTGTTCGCGCACGTGTACGCGGAGCAGACGGACCGACTGCGCGAGCAGGCGGCCATGCTCCGTGCAGAGCTGGAAGCCGAGGACCAGGCGTGACGACGGTGGCTGCGAAGTCCGCGAAGTCGGGGGTCAAGCCCTCGACGATGGCACAGGCCCTGACCCGGGCGATGCGCGACGCGATGGCCGAGGACCCGACCGTGCACGTCATGGGCGAGGACGTCGGGACGCTCGGTGGGGTCTTCCGGATCACGGACGGGCTCGCGAAGGAGTTCGGCGAGGACCGTTGTACGGACACCCCCCTCGCGGAGGCGGGCATCCTGGGCGCGGCGGTCGGCATGGCCATGTACGGGCTGCGCCCGGTCGTCGAGATGCAGTTCGACGCCTTCGCGTACCCGGCGTTCGAGCAGCTGATCTCGCACGTGGCGAAGATGCGCAACCGGACCCGCGGAGCCATGCCGCTGCCGATCACGATCCGGGTGCCGTACGGCGGCGGGATCGGCGGCGTGGAGCACCACTGCGACTCCTCCGAGGCGTACTACGTGGCCACGCCCGGCCTCACGGTCGTGACCCCGGCGACCGTCGAGGACGCCTACGGGCTGCTGCGCGCGTCGATCGCGAGCGACGACCCGGTGGTCTTCCTGGAGCCGAAGCGGCTCTACTGGTCGAAGGCGGACTGGCGGCCCGAGGCGCCGACGCCCGTGCCCGGCATCGGGAAGGCGCTGGTCCGGCGGGCCGGCACGAGCGCCACCCTGATCACCTACGGGCCCTCGCTGCCGGTGTGCCTGGAGGCGGCCGAGGCAGCCCGCCAGGAGGGCTGGGAGCTGGAGGTCGTCGACCTGCGCTCGCTGGTCCCCTTCGACGAGAACACGGTCGTGGAGTCCGTACGCCGCACCGGGCGCGCGGTCGTGGTCCACGAGGCCGGCGGCTTCGGCGGACCGGGCGCGGAGATCGCCGCCCGCGTCACGGAGCGCTGCTTCCACCACCTGGAGGCGCCGGTGCTGCGGGTGACGGGCTTCGACATCCCCTATCCGCCGCCGATGCTGGAGAAGCACCACCTGCCGGGTGTGGACCGGATCCTGGACGCCGTGGCGCGCCTGCAGTGGGAGAACTGATGCCGCAGGTAATGGAATTCAAGCTTCCCGATCTCGGGGAGGGCCTGACCGAGGCCGAGATCGTCCGCTGGCTCGTGGCAGTGGGCGATGTCGTCGCCATCGACCAGCCGGTGGTCGAGGTCGAGACGGCCAAGGCGATGGTGGAGGTTCCGTGCCCCTACGGCGGTGTGGTCACCGCCCGGTTCGGGGAGGAGGGCACGGAACTGCCCGTCGGAGCAGCGCTGATCACCGTGGCGGTGGGGGCGTCGTCGCTTCCCGCCGAGGCTGCGGCCGCGCAGGCGGACGGAGCCGAGGGCGAGGGCGCCGGCAATGTGCCCCGGCCCCTGATCGGTTACGGCGAGGACCACTCGCGCCCGGCGCGTCGGCGACGGGTGCGACCCGTCACCGCCGCGGTGTCGGCCCCCGTCGTCGCCGCTCCGGCGGCTCCGGCGGTCCCCGTGGCTCCGGCGGCTCCCGCCGGGCCGGTGCCGGTGATCTCGCCGCTGGTGCGCAAGCTGGCCAAGGACGGCGGGGTCGACCTGCGCGCGCTGCGCGGGTCGGGCCCCGACGGGTTGATCCTGCGGGCGGACGTCGAGGCGGCGCTGGCCGCGCTGCGCGCGCCCGAGCCGGCCCCGGTCGCCTCCGTGGCGTCGCCGACGGCGACGGCGCGGGGCGAGCGGATCCCGCTCAAGGGCGTGCGCGGGGCGGTCGCCGAGAAGCTGTCGCGCAGCCGCCGGGAGATCCCGGACGCCACCTGCTGGGTCGACGCGGACGCCACCGAGCTGATGGCCGCCCGGGCCGCGATGAACGCCGTGGGCGGGCCCAAGATCTCCGTGCTCGCACTCCTGGCCCGGATCTGCACGGCTGCCCTGGCCCGGTACCCGGAGCTCAACTCCACCGTGGACCTCGCGGCCAAGGAGATCGTCCGGCTCCCTTCCGTGCACCTGGGCTTCGCCGCGCAGACCGAGCGGGGCCTGGTGGTCCCGGTGGTCCGGGACGCCCAGAACCGCAACCCCGAGTCCCTGTCCGCGGAGTTCGCCCGCCTGACCGAACTGGCCCGGGCCGGGAAGCTGGCTCCCGCGGACCTGACCGGCGGCACCTTCACCCTGAACAACTACGGGGTGTTCGGGGTCGACGGCTCCACGCCGATCATCAACCACCCCGAGGCGGCCATGCTGGGTGTGGGCCGGATCATCGACAAGCCGTGGGTCCACGAGGGGCAGTTGGCGGTCCGGAAGGTGGTTCAGCTGTCGCTGACCTTCGACCACCGGGTGTGCGACGGGGGTACGGCGGGCGGCTTCCTCCGCTTCGTCGCGGACTGCGTCGAATCCCCGGCGGTCCTGCTGCGCAGCCTGTAGCTCAGCGGTGGGGCGGGGCGGAATCCGCTGCGCGGAGCTTCTGCCCGCCCCACCCTTCGCGTTTCCCGGGGCTCCGCCCCGGACCCCGGTCCTCGAACGCCGGACGGGCTGAAATTCAGCCCCGCCGGCGTGTGAGGCGGCCGGCCTCACACCGTGAGCAGGAGCTTGCCCACGTGGCTGCTCGACTCCAGTACCCGGTGCGCCTCGGCGGCATCCCGCATCGGGAAGGCCGCGTGGACCACCGGGCGGACCCGCCCCGCGGCCACCAGCGGCCACACGTGCTCGCGTACGGCGGCGATGATGGCCGCCTTCTCCTCCAGCGGGCGGGCCCGCAGCGAGGTGGCGGTCACCGCCGCCCGCTTGGCCAGCAGCGCGCCGAGGTTCAGCTCGGCCTTCGCCCCGCCCTGCAGCCCGATCACCGCGAGCCGCCCGTTCACGGCCAGCGCGTCCACGTTCCGGGCCAGGTACTTCGCACCCATGATGTCCAGGATCACGTCCGCCCCGGCACCGCCCGTCGCCTCGCGCAGCTCGGCCACGAAGTCCTGCTCGCGGTAGTCGATCAGGATGTCCGCGCCCAGCTCCTTGCAGCGCGCCAGCTTCTCGGGGCCGCCTGCCGTCACGGCGACCGTCGCGCCCACCGCCTTCGCCAGCTGGATCGCCATCGTGCCGATCCCGCTGGACCCGCCGTGCACCAGCAGGGTCTCGCCGGGGCGGAGTCCGGCCACCATGAACACGTTGGACCACACGGTCGCGACGACTTCGGGCAGGGCGGCCGCCGTCACCAGGTCCACGCCCGCCGGGACCGGCAGCAGCTGGCCCGCCGGCACGGCCACCCGCTCGGCGTACCCGCCACCGGCCAGCAGGGCGCACACCTCGTCGTCCACGGACCAGCCGGACACCCCCGGTCCGATCGCGGCGATCCGGCCGGAGCACTCCAGCCCCGGATGGCGCGACGCGCCGGGCGGCGGATCGTAGAACCCCTGTCGCTGGAGTACGTCGGCGCGGTTCACGGCGCTCGCCGCGACCTCGACGAGGACCTCGCCCTCGCCCGGCACCGGATCGGGTACGTCGGCCCAGACCAGGGCCTCGGGGCCGCCGGGCTGCTCGATGGTGATCGCATGCATGGCCCGGAGGCTACGCCACGGCGCGGCTACTCGGCAGGTCCGAACCTCACCTGCGGTGAGGCCGGCGGCGTCGCCCGCACGATGGTGATGAGACGGTCCGTCAGCTGGATCGGGCTCGCGTGCGGATCGTCGTACGGGAGCAGCCGGTGGCCGCGCACCACGCTCACGACCAGGTCCTCGGTGTCCCGCACCGACTTGCCGGCCTCGGACTTGCGGGCGGGGCGTTCGATGAGGTCGAGGCCGCTGCCCTGCTGGATCAGGTCCTCCATCACGGTGCCCGCGCTCGGGCTGAGCACCGAGAGGCCCAGCAGCCGGCCGGCCGCGCTCGCGCTCGTGATGACCGCGTCGGCACCGGACTGGCGCAGCAGCGGGGCGTTCTCCTCCTCGCGCACCGCCGCGACGATCTTCGCCCCGCGGTTGAGCTGCCGGGCGGTCAGGGTGACCAGGACCGCCGTGTCGTCCCGCTGGGTGGCGATGACGATCTGACGGGCCTTCTGCAGCTCGGCACGGAGCAGGACGTCGGAGCGGGTGGCGTCGCCGACCACGCCCGTGAAGCCCTCCGCGTTGGCCGTGTCGATCACCTTGGCGCTGGGATCGACGATGACGACCTGCTCCTTGGAGAGGCCGGTGGCCAGCAACGTCTGCAGGGCCGAGCGGCCCTTCGTGCCGAAGCCGATGACGACCGTGTGCTCACGCAAGTTCTTCCTCCAGCTCTTCAGCCGCCACTCTTCCCTCGTCCGTTCCGTCAGGACTTCCAGGGTGGTACCGACCAGGATGATCAGGAACAGCACGCGCAGCGGGGTGATCAGCAGGATGTTGATCAGCCGTGCGCTGTCGCTGTACGGCACGATGTCGCCGTAGCCGGTCGTCGACAGCGTCACCGTGGCGTAGTAGAAGCAGTCGAGGAGATCGACTTCCTGGTTGGCGTTGTCGTGGTAGCCGTCGCGGTCGAGCCACACGATGAGGACCGTCAGGAAGAGCACGAACAGCGCCATCAGCAGGCGCTTGGTGACCTGCCTCAGCGGGTTCTCGACGATGCGTTTGGGCAGCTTGATGCGCCGGGAGACGAGTTTCTCGTCGGCGCCGCGGGCCATGGAGTCCTGGCCGTGAAGTTTCACGTGAAACATCCTCCAGCAGCCCAGGGCAGATCGAGAATCTCCAGTTCCTGTCCCGACCGCGCGCCCTTCGGCGGTACGACGGCCAGCGCGTCGGCGGCCGCCACTCCGCGCAGCATCGCGGGGCCGTGGTAGCGCAGCGGTACCGCGTGCTCATCGCTCAGCTGGACCGGGACGAGCCGGGTGTCGTACGGGTGGCCGGGGACGTCGGCCTGCACCGGCGCCGTGTAGCGGGGCCGGCCGCGGCGGCCGGCGAGGGCGCGCAGCAGGGGGTCGGCGAGGGTCAGCAGCCCGGAGACGGCGGCCAGTGGGTTCCCGGGCAGTCCGACCAGGTGGCGCACCGGGTTCCCGTCGGGCGTCGCGGATCCGAGGCGGGCGAGCAGCATGGGGTGCCCGGGCCGCACGGCGACCCCGTCGACCAGCAGTTCGGCGCCCGCCTTCCGCAGCACCGGGTGGACGTGGTCGACGGGTCCGGACGCGGTGCCGCCCGTGGTGACGAGGACGTCGGCGGTGCTCGTGGTGACGGCCTCCAGCAGGGCGGCGGCCCCCTCAGGGTCGTCGCCGAGTCGCCGCGTGCCGATGACCTCGGCGCCGAGCCGGTCGATCCAGGGTCCGAGCATGGGGCTGAGGGCGTCGCGCACCAGCCCCTCGTGCGGGAGGCCCTCGGTGAGCAGCTCGTCGCCGAGCACCAGGATCTCCACGAGGGGGCGGGGCCGGGTGGTCAGCTCGTCGTACCCGGCGGCCGCCGCGAGCCCCAGCACGGCCGGGGTGACCAGGGACCCGGTGGGCAGCAGCAGGTCGCCGGAGCGGCACTCCTGGCCGCGCGGGCGGATGTCCTGGCCGGTGAGGACGGGCCGGTCCGCGAAGAGCTGGCTGCCGGCCTCGCGGCAGTGCTCGGTGCGGATGACGGCGGTGGTGTCGGCGGGGATCCGGGCGCCGGTGGCGATCCGCACGGCCTCGCCGTCCGTCAAGGGGTCGGGCCGCTCGGAGCCGGCCAGGACGCTGCCGCCGGTGCGCACGCTCCAGGGGCCGGGTCCCGCGACGGCCCAGCCGTCCATGGCGGAGGTGTCGAAGGACGGCAGGTCGGACAGCGCGTCCAGGGGGGCGGCCAGGACCTCCCCGAGGGCGTCGGCCAGAGGCACACGGTGGGTCCGGGGCCGGACCCCTTGCCCGGCGCGGACGGCGGTGTCCCGGGCCCGCGACCAGGAGGCCGCGCGACGGCCACCTGCGCCGCCGCTCTCGGGGGCGCGGCTGACCAGGGCCAGGGCCTCGTCGAGGGCCTGCTCGGCGGAGTTCGTGGGGGTCATCCGGAGCCGTTCTGTTCGGCGGAGTCGGCCGCTGCCTCGTCGGCCCAGCGCAGCGCCAGGTCGGCCGCCTTGCGGGAGGCCTCGGCGACGGCCTGGGCGGGGTCGGCGCCGGTGGCGGCGGCGTGGGCGGCCGCGTAGCCGACCAGGAAGGTGGTCAGCGGGGCGGCGGGCCGGGCGACGCCGTGGGCGGCGTCCCGGGCGAGGTCGAGCAGTGTCTTGGTGTCGACGGCGAGGTCGATGCCCAGCTCGCTCTTGACGGCGGTGATCCATTGCTCCAGCACGCTTCCATGCTCCCTGATCCGGGCGCGGGCGACGGCGAGATCCTCCCAGGTGTCGCAGTCGAAGGAGGCGAGTGGCCGGGAGGTGACGCGGACGAGGTCCAGTTCGGCGGTCAGCGCGCGGAGCGGGAGCCCGGTGAGGGTGCCGTGCTCGGTGGCCAGCAGCGCGATCTCGCGGCGCAGGGGCTCGGCCCGGTACGCGGCGACCAGCGGCTGGTCCCGGCCGTCGGGGTCCCGCAGCAGCGCTCCGTCCGCTCCGTCCGCGCCGTCCGCCCCGGGCCCGCCGGGGGCCTCCAGCAGGGCCCGTACGGTCTCGCGGTCCAGGAACGGCAGGTCGGCGGAGAGTACGAGGACCAGCTCGGCGGTGGTCCGCCGCAGCCCGGCGTCCAGTGCGGCCACGGGCCCGCCGCCGGGCGGGTCCTCACGGGTCCAGTGGACCGGGCGTGCGGTGGGGCGGCGGCCGCCGACCACGACGGTGGTCCGGGCGTCGGGGCAGGCGTCGAGGACGCGGTCGAGGAGTGCGCGGCCGCCGACGCTCAGCGCGGGCTTGTCGGCCCCGCCGAGTCGCCGCGCGGCGCCGCCGGCCAGCACGATCGCGTCGTAACTCATGCCGTTGAGTATGCGGCGCCCAACCCCCCGGCGGGGAGCCGCACCTGGAGGGGCTTCCCGGGGGTGCCGGGTGCCGGGTGCGGCGCCGTTGCCGGGGGGCGCTGCCCCCGGACCCCCGCGCCTCAAACGCCGGCGGGGCTGAAAGAGGGCTGAAACTGCGGAGCGGATCCGGCCGCGCCTCGGGCGTGGGCCGGACCCGCTTCTTCTGCGGTCCGCAGGGGGTTACAGATACGGGCCCGAGCGGATCGCTCCGTGCCCGCCGTCCTCGTCGTCGTCGTGCGGCCCGCCCGGCGGGAGGGCGCGGCGCATCTGCTCCAACTGGGCCCGCGCCGCCATCTGCTGCGCGAACAGGGCCGTCTGGATGCCGTGGAAGAGGCCCTCCAGCCAGCCCACCAACTGGGCCTGGGCGATCCGCAGTTCGGCCTCGGAGGGAATGGCCTCCTCGGTGAACGGGAGGGACAGGCGCTCCAGTTCCTCCACGAGCTCGGGAGCCAGACCGTCCTCCAGCTCCTTGACCGAGGCGGCATGGATGTCCTTGAGCCGGACCCGGCTCGCCTCGTCCAGAGGCGCGGCACGTACCTCTTCCAGGAGTTGCTTGATCATGCTGCCGATCCGCATGACCTTGGCGGGCTGTTCGACCATTTCCGTCACCGGGACCTCGCGCGACTCGTCATCGGCGTCGCCGACCGCCGTCCCGTCCTGTCCCACGATCAGGACGTGCGGGGGGCTGTCCTGCGACCGTTCACTCCTCGGCATCTCCATGCCGTCATTCTCTCGCACACCTCCGTACTCACACGGTGTGCCCCCGTACAGTCGTGATCCACCCTGTACGGGGGCACCGGCCTGCTACGGCGCTACGCCGCGGCCCGGCGGGCCAGCGCGCCGCTGGAGCGGGTGACGAGGGCCGCCAGCAGGGCCGCGCCGAGCGGGACCACGACGACCAGGGCGCCGAGGGTCTCCCACGGCACCGAGATCGGCACGTAGGGCAGGGCTTCCGTTGCCGACGAGTAGCCCTGCTCGATGGAGTGCCGGTAGAGGTCCTCCATCTCCCGCCGCTGCGTCAGGCGCAGGCCGACGGCGGGCAGGATCCCGGCGGCCGAGCCCAGGACGACGCCCATCAGGGAGACCACCCCGCACTGGAAGCCGCTCAGCGTCCGCCGCACCCGGGGCGCCGCGCCCACCGCGGCCAGCGTCTTCAGGTCGGCCTCGGCGTCGGCCTGGGCCAGCCCGGTCGCGATGCCGGCCGCGCCGATGGTGACGAGCCCGGCGAAGACGGCGAGGGCGAGCATGACCAGGCTGTTGTCACCCTGGTAGCCGGCCTCGATGCGCAGTGCGGCCTCCACGCCCATCCGGTCGATCTCCCCGTCGATCTTCTGGCGCTGCTCGGTCGTGGCGGTCCCGTCGAGGCGGAAGTACGAGCCCAGGGGCGCGCTGACCAACCCGGCCGCCTTGACCGCGGAGGGCGGCAGGATCAGGTCGACGCCCCAACTGACGGCCGTGTCGGGCGCCAGGTGGACGGGGAGGATCTTGTCCTCGCCGGGCAGCTCCGTGCCGCTCCCGCGCATGGCGTCGGCGGCCTTCGGGTCCGTGATGATCCGCAGGGTGAGCTTGCCGTCCTTGACCTGGCGCTTGTCGAAGGCGACGGCCCGGCCGGCCTTGAGCGCGGACACGGAGCCCGGGTCGGTGACCGCGAGGATGCTCAGCACCTTCTCGTCCCCGACGAGGACGGGGTGCTGCGTGCCGTACCGGCTGTCCTGGCAGCGCCAGTCCTGGCGCAGTTCCCGGCGCTGCGCCTCGGTGAAGGCGTCCATGCCCTCGGGGTTCTCGTAGAGCGGGCAGCGCTGCTCCTTGGGTGCGACGATCTCGGCCCGGCCGCAACCGGGGTCCGTGGAGTACGACTCGCAGCTCGGCTTGCCGACGACCAGCCGGTCGACGTCCGCCCGCTGAGCCACCGGCATCTCCTTGGAGAGGATCTCGCGCAGGGCGGGCACGTCCTTGTACGCGCCGTTCTCGGACGCCTCCAGCAGCCCGGTGCCGTGCGGCAGGTCCGCCTGGTACTCGTGGCGCATCTGGACGTCGTTGCTGTGCTGGTACGTGGCCACTGCGACCGTTCCGGCGACGGCGGCGAGCACCGCGGCAACGGCGGGTGCCGTACGCCCGCGGTTGCGCACGGCGTCGCGCAGCGCGAGCCGCGGCGACAGCGGCAGCCACCGCCCGAGCCGGCCGAACAGGCCGACCAGGACCGGGGTGAGGGCGACGATGCCGAGCTCGGCGATGGCGCTGCCGCCGGCCACGACGGTGCTGCCCAGCTGCGAGGTGGTTCCGTAGAGGGCGATCGCGGCGCCGACGGCGACGGCGATCAGGCCGATGACGGGCAGCACCCGGTTGGCGCGGCGGATGCCGCGGCGGCCGGTCAGCGAGGCCAGCACGGTCTGCCGGGAGGCGTTGACGGCCGGGACGATCGCGGCCAGCAGGCCGGTGATCACGGCGAGCAGGGCGATGCCGCCCAGTTCCAGCGGGCGGAAGTCGTAGCCTCCGAAGCGGTTGCCGAGGGTCTCCTCCAGCACCGGTCGCAGGAGCACGGTGAGGGTGATGCCGATGACGGTGCCGGTGACGGCGGCGACGGCGCCGAGGACCAGGCCGCCGGAGAGCACGATGGAGCGGATGTGGCGCCGGTCGCCGCCGTTGGCGCCGACCAGGCCCAGCTGGCGGCGCGAGCGGCGGGCGCCGACGGCGAAGGCCGGTCCGGCGAGCAGGCAGATCTCCAGCATGGCCAGGCCCACGACGGTGGCCAGGATGGCCGTCTCGACGGCGTTGTTGCCGTCGCGGCTGAACTGCTCCTTCGGCTCGTCCTTGTAGAGCGGGACGTCGGAGTCGGCGGGCGGGTCGAGCATGACGGCGCGGGAGATGACGGTCAGGCCCTTGGCGTTGGCCGCCTTGACCGCGTTCCAGGTGACGCCCTCGCCGCCGACCTTGACCAGGTAGGTGTCCTCGGGGGTGAAGCTGCGCCCTCCGGAGGCCTCCAGGGCCTTGCCGAGCGGGGCGAGCAGGGTCCCGGGCGGGGCGATGATCTCGTCCCGGCCGAGGTCGTCGGGCACCTCGTAGGCGCCGACGATCTTGTACGAGGAGGTGGCGCCGCGGGGGGTGACCGAGGAGCCGACGAAGAAGCCGGAGTTCTTCAGGAAGGCCTGGGTGGCGACGACCTCGCCCGGGTTCTCGGGCAGCCGGCCGCGCTCCAGCGTGATCATGCCCCCCACCAGCGGGCTGTGCGTGTCGAGTTCACGCAGTTTGGTTTCGAGCAGCCCGTGCGTGGTGCGGACCTTGCCGTAGCCGAAGCTGTCCTTGAGGATCTGGGCCCCGGCGGGGAAGCCGGACTGCACCGGCTCCGGCGGTGTTTCCCGCGAGGACTTCGAGGGGTCGTACGCCTTGTAGCCGCCGACGGGTGCGTAGCTCGTGGCGTCGGGGGTCTGGTTGATGGGCCCGTTCATGCCCGAGCGGCTCACGCGGGCGTCTGCGGCGCCGATCATGCGGGACAGCATCTGCTCGGTGGACAGTTCGGCGCTGCGCAGGGTGAGGTCGGCGGCGCTCACCCCGACGATCGGCAGGGCGAGCATCGCGAGGACGAGGGCGCTGCGGCCCTTGGCGCGCCAGGCGTCGCGGCGCGCGATGCGCAGGGCCGCGATCCAGGAGTGGTACCAGCCTTGGAGCGGAGAGGTCACTGGCCGGCCGCCTGCCCATGGAGGAGGGAGTCGGCGTGGCTGCGCAGGGTCTCGTCGACCACGCTGCCGTCGCGCAGGAAGACCACGCGGTCGGCCCAGGCGGCGAACCGCGGCTCGTGCGTGACGAGGATGCCGGCCGCGCCCGCGTCGCAGCGGGCGCGCAGCAGGGCGAGGACGGACTCGCCGGTCTCCGAGTCGAGGGCGCCGGTGGGCTCGTCGGCCAGGACCAGGCGGCGGTCGCCCACGAGGGCGCGGGCGATGGCCACGCGCTGCTGCTGGCCGCCGGACATCTCGTCGGGGAAGCGGTCGGCGAGCTGGCCCAGGCCCATCTCCTCCAGTGCGGCGAGCGCGGAGGCGCGGGCCTTGCGGGCGGATATCCCGTCGAGTTCCCGGGGCAGTGCCACGTTCTCGGCGGCGGTGAGGGCCGGTATCAGGTTGTAGTCCTGGAAGACGTAGCCGATGCTGCGGCGGCGCAGGGCGGCCAGCTGCCTGCGGCTCGCCGTGGTGATGTCGGTGCCCTCGACCACCACGCGGCCGCTGCTCGGGGTGTCGAGGCCGCCCGCGAGCGTGAGCAGCGTGGACTTGCCGGAGCCGGAGGGACCCATGACGGCGACGAGTTCGCCGGGGAAGACGGAGAGGTCGATCCCGCGCAGGGCGTGCACCTCGGTGGCGCCGCTGCCGTGCGTGCGGACGAGTCGGTCCAACTGCAGCACGGGCTGCTGGGACTTGCGCTGTTCAGGCATGGAGGTTCCCCCCTGGAACGGTGGTTCAGCCACGTCGCGAGCGGGCGGTACGGGGCTGGGTGGTGGTCGGGGCCGGGGTCTCGGCGGCGGCCTGGGGTGGTTCGGGTTCCGCGGCTCTCCGGTCGGCCGGCAGGGAGAGCCGGACGAGCCGGGCTTCGCAGTGGTCGAGCCAGCGGGCCTCGGCCTCGGTCTGGAAGATCAGCTGTTCCAGGACGAGGAGCCAGGCCACGTCGTCGCGTTCGTGGGACCGCCCGCTCTCGACCGCGGCCAGCGCGGTCGCCTTGAGCCGGGTGTAGTCCTGCATCGCCTTGATCGTGGCGTGCCGCTGGGACTGGATGACGGCGCGGATGTCCACGCCGGGGGCGCCAACGGCCATGGCGAGCTTGATGGACAGCTCGTCGCGGGGCGGATTGGCCCGGTCGACGGGCCGTTCGTACCACTGGAACAGCTCGGTGCGTCCGGCGTCGGTGATGGCGTACAGGGTGTGGCCGGCGGCGTCCTCGCCGTCGGGGGCGACGAGGCCGTCGCGTTCGAGGCGGGCGAGGGTCGTGTACACCTGCCCGACATTGAGCGGCCAGGTGGAGCCGGTGCGGGATTCGAACTCGGTGCGCAGCTGTGAGCCGTACCGAGGACCCCGTTCCAGCAGGGCGAGTAGCCCGTGGCGGATCGACATACCGAGTATGTATACCGAGTATGTTCACTCTCGGCAACCATCCTCGGGACTACATCCCGAGGGGGACGGCTGTGGGAAGGGGGTGGCCGGGGTCCGCTCAGATGCTCCGGCGCAGCCGCATCCCGAGGTAGCCCAGACCCAGCCCCATCAGGGCGAACCCGGTGCCGAGCGGGAGTATGTGCGCGGCCAGGTCGGCGGCCCGGTCGTTGGTGTCGGTGCCCAGTGCGGTGACCACCGACGGCGGGCGCTGCGGATCGGCCTGCGGGGGCAGAGGCAGGGGCGGGTGCGGGCTCGGTACGGCGGCGTCGGGTGGCGGCGTGGGCTCGGTGCGCGGGCGCACCGGCAGCGGCCGGGAGGCCACCGTCAGCTCGGGGTCGGCAGGCTCGCCGACCGGTCGCCCGGGGCGCTCCCGCCCGACGCCGGCGAGGCTGCCGGCCAGCTCCTCGTAGGGGCCGTCCGGAGGGGCGGGCGCGGGCGCGAGGGCGAGTGCGGGGACCGGGGCGGCCGCGTGCCGGGCCGGGGCGAGGAGGGGGCCCGCGTACGCGGAGGCGGTGGGCGCGAGCGCGGCGGCGGCCAGGGCCGCGCAGGCCAGCCAGTGCGGCGGGCGGAAGCCTTGGATCACGGGGAGCCCCTCCCGTCCCGAGCCGGCGAGCTGCTCGCTGCGCGTCAGAGATATGCGCCCAGATTTACATAGTGGGGCAAAAGCGGCATCCCGGACCCCCCATCGGGGTGCCCGGGATGCCGGTGTGTCGGAACGCGGTGCGCTATTCGGGGTTGCCGCTCGACACGGTCAGCGTGTACTCCGTGCCTTCCTTGTCGATCTTTTCGCCGGCGGACGGGGTCTGGAACAGCACCGTGTCCTTGCCGTACACGGCCTCGTCCTTGTACTCGATCTTGTACTTGCCGCCCGAGGCCTGGATGCACTCCTTCACGGAGAGCAGGTTCTTGTACTTGAGGTCCGGCGCCATGTACTTGCCGGCCTCGCTGTAGTGCTTCACCGGCTCGGTGCACTTCTTCGGGTCGATCGTCCGCGTGGTGTCCGGGCCCTTGAACCCGGCCTTGGCGGAGGCCGACGCGGAAGCGCCCGGGTCCGCCGTCGTCCGCCCCTTGTCCTTGTCGTCGCCGTTCATCGCGATCGCCGCGATCAGGCCGCCGACGGCCAGCAGGGCCACCGCGATCGCGCCCACGAGCACCGGCATGTTCCGCTTGCCGCCACCGGCCGTCGCCGATGCGCCCGACGCGCCCGTCGGGGAGATCGTGTACGGCGGCGGGGTCTGCGGCGCGTACTGCTGCTGCGGCGGGGGCGTGTGCGGGTAGGCGTAGCCGCCCTGCGCGTGCTGGGGGGCGGGCGTCGGCGCGTACGGGGCCGGCGTCGGGGTCTGCGGAGCCTGGTAGGGCTGCTGCACCGACTGCGGGGGCGCCTGGTACCCGGACTCCACCGGCGGGAAGACGGCCGAGGCCACACCCGCGCCGCTGCTCAGCGGGCCGTGGCCCTGCACGATGACCGGCGCCCCGGTCTGCCCGGATCCCAGCACCCGCGCGACCTCGTCGCCCATGGCCGCGGCCGTGGGGAAACGCTCGTTCGGGTTCTTCTTCAGGGCCCGCGCCACCAGCGCGTCCATCGCCGGGGTCAGTGACCGGTTGACGGAGGACGGGGCGACCGGCTCCTCCTGCACGTGGGCGTAGGCGATGGCCAGCGGGGAGTCCGCGTCGAACGGGATCCGCCCGGTCAGCAGCTGGAACAGCATGATGCCGACCGAGTAGAGGTCGGAACGGGCGTCGACCCCGCGCCCCAGGGCCTGCTCGGGCGAGAGGTACTGCGGGGTGCCGACGACCATGCCGGTCTGCGTCATCGAGGTGACCCCCGACTGCATGGCGCGGGCGATGCCGAAGTCCATCACCTTGACCACGCCGCGCTTGTTCACCATGACGTTGCCGGGCTTGATGTCGCGGTGGACGAGCCCCATCTCGTGGCTGGTCTCCAGGGCGGCCAGCACATCGGCCGTCACCTTCAGCGCCTTGTCCGCGGGCATGGCCCCGTGCTGGCGGACGTCCTCCTCCAGCACCGAACCCAGCGGCCGGCCCTCCACGTACTCCATGACGATGTAGGGCATCACGGCGCCGTCACCGCGGCTGCTGCCACCGAACGTCACTTCGCCCTCACCGGTATCGAATACCGAGACGATGTTCGTGTGCGACAGTTTTGCTACAGCCTGCGCCTCGCGGCGGAACCGCTCGCGGAAGGACTGCTCGCGGCCGAGGTCGCTGTGCAGCGTCTTGATGGCGACCTGTCGGTCGAGGGCCGAGTCGTACGCCAGGTAGACGGAGGCCATGCCGCCCGCACCCAGCAAGTCCCTTAGCTGGTAACGGCCACCGGCCAGAGAGCCGCCTGCGTACTGGCCCTGAGTGCCGTCCTGGCTCATGACTGTTGCTTCCCCTCGGGCTGTGTCCCTACGCCTCCGGCCGGGCGCATGTGGCGCCCAGTCTGCCCGAGGGCAAGCACACGTCAAGCCAGGTGCCCGTTCCGTGACCACACGGGCACAGCGTGGCCTTGTCCGAACGGTGACCGGTTCCGAGGCTGTAGCGTTCACCGGAGCACCGACGAAGAGGACTACCGCTGAGCGGCGGCCGAGAGATACGACGGCGAGGACTGATGGCACCCGAACCCGAGGGAAACGGCGCCGGGATGACCGATGGTCCTGAGCACTGGGGCGCAGGCGGCCTGGTGGGAGACGGTCGTTACCGGATGACGCACCGGCTGGGCCGTGGCGGCATGGCCGAGGTCTTCGCCGCCGAGGACGTACGACTCGGCCGCACCGTCGCCGTGAAGCTGCTGCGAGCGGACCTGGCCGAGGACCCGGTGTCCAAGGCCCGCTTCACGCGCGAGGCGCAGTCCGTCGCCGGACTCAACCACCACGCCGTCGTCGCCGTGTACGACTCGGGCGAGGACCGGGTCGGCCCGAACACCGTCCCGTACATCGTGATGGAGCTCGTCGAGGGCCGCACCATCCGCGACCTGCTGATCAGCGCCGAGGCCCCGGGCCCCGAGCAGGCGCTCATCATCACCTCGGGCGTGCTCGAAGCCCTCGCGTACTCGCACCAGCACGGCATCGTGCACCGCGACATCAAGCCCGCGAACGTCATCATCACCGAGACCGGCGCGGTCAAGGTGATGGACTTCGGCATCGCCCGCGCGCTGCACGGCGCCCAGTCGACGATGACCCAGACCGGCATGGTCATGGGCACCCCGCAGTACCTGTCGCCCGAGCAGGCCCTCGGCAAGGCCGTCGACCACCGCTCCGACCTGTACGCGACCGGCTGCCTGCTGTACGAACTGCTCGCGCTGCGTCCCCCGTTCACCGGCGAGACCCCGCTGTCGGTCGTCTACCAGCACGTCCAGGACGCACCGGTGCCGCCCTCGCAGCTGCCGGAGGGCCAGCACATCCCGCAGGAGCTCGACGGTCTGGTCATGCGCTCCCTGGCGAAGGACCCGGACGACCGGTTCCAGAGCGCCGAGGAGATGCGCGGGCTGGTCCAGTACGCGCTGCAGATGCTGCACGAGCAGGGGGCGAACACCGGCACCTGGGGCACCGGCCCGGTCACCATGGCCCTGCCGCACGGGCGGGGCGGCGCCGCCGCCACCACGGCCATGCCCGTGAGCGGGAGCGGCGGTCAGCAGCAGTACGGGGCGCACGCCTCGACCTCGCAGTTCCAGCAGCCGATGGTGCCGGCGCTGAACCCGGACGACGGTTCGGCCTTCCCCGGCACCAACAGCGGCGGCTACGACGGGTACGACGGCTACGACGAGCGCGGTGGCGGCGGCAGCCGCTGGAAGGCCTGGCTGTTCGCGGTCCTCGCGATCATCGCGGTCGCGGGCGGCGTGGCGTACGCGGTCAACACCGTGGGCAAGGGCGGGAACAAGCCGGAGACCACCCAGAGCACCCCGGGCGGCCAGCCGAGCCAGTCCAGCACCCCGAACGCCACGACGGCGACGCAGACGCAGGACAACCCCCCGCCCAGCAACGACAACTCGCCCGCGCCGAGCCGCACCCGGTCGCAGAGCTTCAGCCCGACGCCCTCGGCGTCCGCGTCGCACTCGCCGACCGGTACGGCCTCGCCGTCGGCGTCGGCGTCGACGAAGCCGACGACGTCCGCGAGCACCAAGCCGACGACCTCCACGTCACCGAAGCCCACGGACGCGAGCGGCGGTGGCGCGGGTGGCCCCGGCGGTGGCGCCGGCACCAACTCGGAGGAGTGACGCGGGTCGGAGCGCGTGCCGGTACGCGCGCTCCGCATTCCGGGTCGGCGAGTGCACGGTGATGAACTGGGGTTCGACGCGCGTGCAGACGGGGTCGAAGAGCTCGCCGCCGCCGAAATGCGGAACCGGGCCGAAGAGCTCCGGTTCAGCCGCGGCCGGTTCGGCTACCTGCGCCGTTCCGGTGAACTGGACCGACCGGAGCCGCTGGTCACGGGAATTGAAATGGTCGGCCCCGCACGCCACCACACTGCCGTTGCAGGCCTGGTGATAGCCGAAACCGGAATGCATTCTGAGCACCACACGGGGCGTCACCGCCGTGGTGCGGGCGCGCTCAGCGCCTCTCGGCCTGCAGCCGGGCCACGTAGGCCGCGGCCTGGGAGCGGCGCTCCATGCCCAGCTTGGACAGCAGACTGGAGACATAGTTCTTGATCGTCTTCTCGGCCAGGTGCAGCCGCTCGCCGATGACGCGGTTGGTCAGGCCCTCGCCGATCAGGTCGAGGATCTTGCGCTCCTGCTCGGTGAGGTTGGAGAGGCGGTCGTCGCCCCTGCCGCCCTTGCCGTCACGCAGCCGCTCCAGCACCCGCGCGGTGGCGACCGGGTCGAGCAGCGACTTGCCGGCGGCCACGTCGCGCACGGCGCTCAGCAGCTCGTTGCCGCGGATCGCCTTGAGAACGTATCCGGAGGCGCCGGCCATGATCGCGTCGAAGAGTGCCTCGTCGTCGGCGAACGAGGTCAGCATCAGGCACTTGATGTCCTCGTTCCCGGAGCGCACCTCGCGGCACACCTCCACACCGCTGCCGTCCGGCAGGCGGACATCGAGGACGGCCACGTCGGGACGGGTGGCGGGAATACGGACCAGGGCTTCCGTCGCGGTGCCGGCCTCGCCGACGATCTCGATGTCGTCTTCGACCGACAAGAGCTCATGGACACCCCGACGTACCACTTCGTGGTCGTCCAGGAGGAATACCTTGATTTTTCCGTCTTCGCGCACGAAGTCAGTTTCACACACTCACCCCTTCCCTGCCGGAGTTACCCGGGATAACGTGCCGTTGTTCCCGGCCCCTGCAAGGCTGTGACCAGTAGTTGTTCCCGTCGCTGCGGATTTACTTGGAAATCCAAGCAAAAACGCAGGTCAAACGGGGTTTCGCAGTTATGCGACACACTGGGTAACGTGCATTGCGCAGGGCACTCGCCGGGGCACCTGTCACGCCTGAATCCCCGTACGCGACGCGCACCCACCCCGTGCGCTCGTTACGGATACAGGTGAGCCGCACTGGACCCCGGAGAACCCGGGTGCCGGACCGACGGAGGAGCACACGTGACCGTGGAGAGCACTGCCGCGCGCAAGCCGCGACGCAGCAGCGGCACCAAGCGGGCGGCAGGCGCGGCAAGCGCCGCCAAGCCCGCCGCTGCCACCGCGCAGACGCAGGATGTCGTACCTCAGCTCGTACAGCTGCTGACGCCCGAAGGGGACCGCGTCGAAAACGCGGAGAACGCCGAGTTCGCCCCCTTCGTCGCCGACATCACGACCGAGGACCTGCGCGGGCTGTACCGCGACATGGTCATGACCCGTCGGTTCGACGGTGAGGCGACTGCCCTGCAGCGTCAGGGTGAGCTGGGCCTGTGGGCCTCGCTCCTCGGCCAGGAAGCCGCGCAGATCGGCTCCGGCCGGGCGCTGAACGACGAGGACTACGTCTTCCCGACGTACCGCGAGCACGGCGTCGCCTGGTGCCGCGGGGTCGACCCGACCAACCTGCTCGGCATGTTCCGCGGCGTGAACCACGGCGGCTGGGACCCGAACACCAACAACTTCCACCTCTACACGATCGTGATCGGCTCGCAGACGCTGCACGCGACCGGTTACGCGATGGGTGTGGCCAAGGACGGCGCGGACTCCGCGGTCATCGCCTACTTCGGCGACGGCGCGTCCAGCCAGGGCGACGTCGCCGAGGCGTTCACCTTCTCCGCCGTCTACAACTCCCCCGTGGTGTTCTTCTGCCAGAACAACCAGTGGGCGATCTCCGAGCCGACCGAGCGCCAGATGCGCGTGCCGCTCTACCAGCGCGCACAGGGCTTCGGCTTCCCGGGCGTGCGCGTCGACGGCAACGACGTGCTGGCCTGCCTGGCCGTGACCCGCTGGGCCCTGGACCGGGCCCGCCGCGGCGAGGGCCCGACCCTGGTCGAGGCGTTCACCTACCGCATGGGTGCGCACACCACCTCCGACGACCCGACGAAGTACCGGCGGGACGAGGAGACGGCGGCCTGGGAGGCGAAGGACCCGATCCTGCGCCTGAAGGCCCACCTGCTGGCCACCGGGGGCGCCGACGAGGCGTTCTTCACGGAGCTGGAGGCGGAGAGCGAGGCGATGGGCAAGCGCGTCCGCGAGGCCGTGCGCGCCATGCCGGACCCGGACACCATGGCGATCTTCGAGAACGTCTACGCGGACGGGCACGCGCTCGTCGACGAGGAGCGCGCCCAGTTCGCCGCCTACCTCGCGTCCTTCGAGGAGGGTCACTGATGGCTGTCGAAAAGATGTCGATCGCCAAGGCGCTCAACGAGTCGCTGCGCAAGGCGCTGGAGCAGGACCCCAAGGTCCTGATCATGGGTGAGGACGTCGGCAAGCTCGGCGGCGTCTTCCGGATCACCGACGGACTGCAGAAGGACTTCGGCGAGGAGCGGGTCATCGACACCCCGCTCGCCGAGTCGGGCATCGTCGGCACCGCCATCGGCCTGGCCCTGCGCGGGTACCGGCCGGTCGTGGAGATCCAGTTCGACGGTTTCGTCTTCCCCGCGTACGACCAGATCGTCACGCAGCTCGCGAAGATGCACGCCCGCGCCCTGGGCAAGGTCAAGATGCCCGTCGTCGTGCGCATCCCGTACGCGGGCGGCATCGGCGCGGTCGAGCACCACAGCGAGTCCCCGGAGGCGCTCTTCGCGCACGTCCCGGGCCTCAAGGTGGTCTCCCCGTCGAACGCGAGCGATGCCTACTGGATGCTCCAGCAGGCGATCCTCAGCGACGACCCGGTGATCTTCTTCGAGCCGAAGCGCCGCTACTGGGACAAGGGCGAGGTCGACTTCGACGCCATCCCCGGTGAGCTGCACAAGGCGCGGGTGAGCCGTGAGGGCTCTGACGTCACCCTGGCCGCCTACGGCCCGATGGTGAAGGTCTGCCTGGAGGCGGCTGCCGCGGCCGCCGAGGAGGGCAAGTCGGTGGAGGTCCTCGACCTGCGCTCGATGTCCCCGGTCGACTTCGACGGGATCCAGGCGTCGGTCGAGAAGACCCGCCGGCTCGTGGTCGTCCACGAGGCGCCGGTCTTCCTCGGCGTGGGCTCCGAGGTCGCCGCCCGCATCACGGAGCGGTGCTTCTACCACCTGGAGGCGCCGGTCCTGCGCGTGGGCGGTTTCCACGCTCCGTACCCGCCGGCCCGCCTGGAGGACGAGTACCTGCCCGGCCTGGACAGGGTGCTCGACGCCGTCGACCGCTCGCTGGCGTACTAGGAGACCCGCGTCATGACCATCCGCGAATTCAAGATGCCCGATGTGGGCGAGGGCCTCACCGAGGCCGAGATCCTCAAGTGGTTCGTCCAGCCCGGTGACACGGTCACCGACGGTCAGGTCGTCTGCGAGGTCGAGACGGCCAAGGCCGCCGTGGAACTGCCGATCCCGTTCGACGGTGTCGTGCACGCGCTCCTCTTCGAGGAGGGCACCACGGTCGACGTCGGCCAGGTGATCATCTCGGTGCAGACCGGCGAGGCCGAGGCTCCGGCCCCGGCCGCCGCTGCCGCGGCTCCCGCCGTCGCCGCCGAGGCTCCCGCCGCCGAGGCCGAGGCCGCGCCCGAGGCGCGCCAGCCCGTCCTCGTCGGCTACGGGGTCTCCACCGCCTCCACCAAGCGCCGCCCGCGCAAGGCTCCGGCGGGCACGGCCGCGCAGAACGGCTCGTCCGCCCCGGTGGCCCCCGCGGCTCCGGCCGCTCCCGCGGCCCCGGCGCCGCTGCCCGCCGTCCCGGCGCAGCCGACCGGCGAGCGGCCGCTGGCCAAGCCGCCGGTGCGCAAGCTCGCCAAGGACCTCGGCATCGACCTGGCCTCGGTGGTACCCACCGGCGACGGCGGGGTCGTGACCCGGGAGGACGTCCACGCGGCGGCCGCCGCGGCGATCACCCCGCAGACGGCCGTCCCGGCCGCCGCCCCGGCTCCGGTGGCCACGCCCGTCGCGGCGGCCCCGGCCCCCGCGGCCGACGCCTCGGCGCGGGAGACCCGTATCCCGGTCAAGGGCGTCCGCAAGGTCACCGCGCAGGCGATGGTCCAGTCGGCCTTCACCGCGCCGCACGTCACCGAGTTCGTCACCCTCGACGTGACGCGCACGATGAAGCTGGTGCAGGAGCTCAAGGACGACCCGGACCTCGCGGGGCTGCGGATCAACCCGCTGCTGCTCATCGCGAA
The DNA here is from genome assembly GCF_014650695.1 of Streptomyces avidinii. Lineage (GTDB taxonomy): Bacteria > Actinomycetota > Actinomycetes > Streptomycetales > Streptomycetaceae > Streptomyces > Streptomyces avidinii. The sequence continues at coordinate 59,266 of NZ_BMVL01000009.1, forward strand.
GGCCGTCCTGGTGGCCATCCGCCGCAACCCGGACGTCAACGCGTCCTGGGACGAGGCGGCCCAGGAGATCGTGCTCAAGCACTACGTCAACCTGGGCATCGCGGCGGCGACCCCGCGCGGGCTGATCGTCCCGAACATCAAGGACGCGCACGCCAAGACCCTCGGCGAGCTGTCGGAGTCGCTGTCCTCGCTGGTCGCCACGGCCCGCGACGGCAAGACCTCCCCGGCGGACATGCAGAACGGCACGATCACCATCACCAACGTCGGCGTCTTCGGCGTCGACACCGGTACGCCCATCCTGAACCCGGGCGAGTCCGCGATTCTCGCGGTCGGTGCGATCAAGCTCCAGCCGTGGGTCCACAAGGGCAAGGTCAAGCCGCGTCAGGTGACCACCCTGGCGCTGTCCTTCGACCACCGCCTCATCGACGGCGAGCTCGGCTCCCGCTTCCTGGCCGACATCGCCGCGGTCCTGGAGCACCCCCGCCGCCTGGTCACCTGGGCGTAGCGGCCGGCACGGCACGACGCCCCACCCCGATGGCCGGTCTCCCCGAGGAGGCCGGCCTTCGGCCTGCCCGGGGCGGTAAAGCCCTGGTCGGCGCGGCGCGCCCTGTGTGATCATCGCCGGATGATCTTTCGTGCTGTGACCGCTGATCCCGCAGACCTGGACCGCGCCGTCGCCCATCCGGCCGACGGCCCGGTCCCCGCGCTGACCGCCGAGCGGATCCGCGAGGAGCTCGCCGGGAACCGGATCCGGCCCGAATGGATCTGGCTCGCCGAGGACGGGGACGGGCGGATCCTCGCCCGAGCGCTGTGGTGGGGGCGCGCCGACAGCGAGCGGCCCGTCGCGCTCGACTGCCTCCAGGTCGGAGCCGGCGTGGCCGATCCGGCCGCGATCGCCGTCGGGCTGCTGGAGGCCGGTCACGCGGCCTTCGGCAAGCGGCCGGGCTACAACCTCTCGCTGCCCCGCGGCTGGCGGGACGACCCGGAGCTGGCCGCGGCCGTCGCCTGGCGCGGGGCGGCCGCGGCCGAGGCCGGGCTGACGCGCGAGATCGAGCGCCTGCGCTACGAGTGGACCCCGGACGCCGGTACGCCGGAGCCCACCGGCCGGCTCGTCTTCCGCGAGGGCACCGACGAGGAGATGCTGGAGGCCTTCGTCCGGCTCTCCCACGGCAGCCTCGACCTGACCACGCAGCAGGAACTGCTGCTGATGGGCGCCGAGCAGCTGGCCCGCGAGGACTTCGACTTCTACCTCGACTGCCCCGGCGAGCGCTCGTGGTGGCGCCTGGCCCACCTCCCGGACGGCCGCCTCGCGGGCCTGGCCGTCCCGTCGGCGACCCCGTACCACCGCAACGTCGGCTACCTGGGCGTCGTACCGGAGCAGCGCGGCCAGGGTCTGATCGACGAGATCCTCGGCGAGATCACCCGCTTCCACGCGGCCGAGGGCGCCGAGCGCATCACCGCGACCACGGACACCGTCAACGTCCCGATGGCCGCCGCCTTCGACCGCGCCGGCTACGAGGTCACCGAGATCCGCCTGGTCCTGGAGGCCCCGGGCCAGTGAACCGGGCGGCCCCGCGCCCCGGGAGGTAATCTCCGCCCGGGGAAGGGGGCCGGGGTGTCCATCGCCGAATTGCAGGTGTACTCCGTCGAGGAGGCCGACGTCGCGGGCGGAGTGTGCGTGGTCCGGTGCGTCGGCGGGGTGGCGCGGGCCGGACAGGTCTACGCCGTCGGGGAGTCCAGGATCGGCCTGCGCCACATCGAGCGCCACGGGCGGGTCGTCGGCTCGTTCGACGCCGGGCACGTCGCGAAGGTCCAGCTCGCGGGAGCCATGGTCGCACTGCTCACCCGGGGTCAGGTGCTGACCTCGGTGCCGCCCGACGGGCACTCGCTGGAGGACCTGGAGGCCTGGCTGGCCACCGACCCGCCGCTGCTGGAGGAACCGCACCCGCGGACCCTGCGCGTGCTGGCCGGGGTGCGGATGCGGGACGAGCGGCTGCCGGACGGGATCCGGCTGCGCTGGGGCCGGATCGCGCTCGCCGCGACCCATCGCTGCGCGCGGGCCGAGGGCGTGCCCGATCTACTCAGGGCGCCCGAACTGGCCTGCGTACAGGCGTACTTGATCCAGCAGTTCGGCCCGGACCGGGGCGGTGACCCGGCCGCCCTGTGCCGGGAGCTGCTGGCGCTGATGGACCTGACGCCGGAGCAGGCCGCGGCCCAGGGCGACGTCTGGCGCGACCTCCCGTACCACCGCATCCGACACCTGCGCCGCATCAAGGCCCTGGTCCCGTGGCTGGTCCTCGCCCGCCCCCACCTCGCGGACGCCGATCCGCTGTCGGCGGCGGTCGATGCCTGGGCGGCGGTGCGGCCGCGCCTTCCGTAGCCGGAAAAAGAGCGCGTGACATCGACTTTCGTACAGCGGATACTGAGCGCAGTACGCGGGGGGGTCGCGTGCGCCCGACTGTCGCTGGGGGAACAGGACGTCTACCAGTCGTGCGGCGCCGCAGCATCCTTCGTGACTCCACTCAGTCTCTCCACGAAGGAACCCCACTGGTGCGTCCCACCCGCACGACGGTCCTGCTGACCGCAGGTCTCGTCACCCTTCTCGGCGTTCCGGCCGCCGCGGCCGCCGAGACCCCGACCAACCTCTACGTCAACAACCAGGACGGATCCGGCTGCTCCGACACCGGGGCCGGTACGCAGGCCGTCCCGTACTGCACGATCTCGGCGGCGGCCAAGGCCGTGCTCCCGGGCCAGACGGTCCGGATCAAGCCGGGCTGGACCTACGACGAGGCCGTCACCATCGACCGCTCGGGAGCGCCGGGCAAGCCGATCAGCTTCGTCGCCGACGGACCGGCGGTGGGCCAGCAGGCCGACCTCGGCAAGACGGTGACCGTCCGGGGTGCCTCCCACGTGGTGCTGGGCAGCCTGTTCGCCCGCGGCGGCGTTCAGATCAGCGGTTCCACCGACGTCGGGCTGGACCGGATCCGAGCCGTACGCGGCAGGCTCGACTCCGTCGCGGTCGACAGCGCGAGCAAGGACGTACGCATCGGCCGGAGCAATCTGATCGGCGTCCGGATCGAGGGCGGCTCGCAGGGCACCGTGCTCAGCCGCAACCTCATCTCCGGCCCGGTCGGACCGGCGGTCTCCGCCGTCGACGCACCCGGCACCGTCGTCACGAACAACACGGTCTACGGCTACTGCGGCGCCGCCCTCTCGATCGCCGGCGGTTCGACGGGCGCCGGCCTGTTCAACAACGTGATCGTCGCCCGGGCCAGCGGTTCCTGCAAGACGGACGGTGCGCGCAACGCCGTCCTGGTCGCGCAGAGCGCGACGGCGGGCACCGTCGCCGACTACAACCTGGTCGCCTCCCAGGTGCCGTACAGCTGGGCCGGCACCACGTACCCGGACCCGGCGGCGTTCCACGCCGCGACCGGTCAGGGCGGACACGACATCCTGAACACGGGCGAGGACGGCCTCGGCCCGGTCGAAGGCTCCCCGACCGTCGACTCCGCCGACCCGACGGCGCCGGGCGTGCTGCCCACCGACATCGACGGAAGACCGACCGCGGACGACCCGGGGGTCCCCAACACGGGCAAGAACGGCGGTTACCTGGACCGCGGCGCCTACGAGACCCACGACGGCCTGAGCCAGACCTGGATGCACGTCGACCAGACCTGGGCGCCCGTCGGCACGAAGGTGGAGGTGCAGGCCGTCTCCGACAGCAACTGGCCCACCGCGATGAGCTACCACGTCGACTTCGGCGACGGGACGCCCCCGGTCGTCACCCAGCAGGGCACCGGCGCCCACGGTCTGGCCACGCACGCCTACAGCAAGGCGGGCGACTACGTGATCAAGGTGACGGCCGTCAACGCCGTCGGCCAGAAGGCCACCACGGAGAAGCCGGTCAAGGTGACCGCCGCCGGCCCGCTGACAGCGGCCTTCTCGGCCGGTCCGGTCCTGCCCGCCCCGGACGACAAGACGACGCGCGTCCCCCCGCTGACCATGTCCCTCGACCCCTCGGCCTCGGCGACCCCGTGGCCGGTGGACCGCACCGAGGTGGACTTCGGAGACGGCTCCCAGAAGAGCCTCGCAGGTCTGGCCACCGCCACGCACACCTACTCCAGGCCGGGTGACTACAAGGCGGCCGTCACCGTCGTCGACGTCAAGGGCACCAGGTCCACGACGACCCGGTCCGTGCACGTGGACTACGCCAGGGCCGGCTACGTGGCCGTCACACCCTTCCGGCTCAAGGACACCCGCGTCCACGGCGGCACCCTCCAGGGCGGCAGCCCCGCGTCCATCGGCATGCCGGCCCCGCTCCACGCGTCGGGCATGGCTTCGGGCGGCATGTCCGCGGCGGTCATCAACGTCACCCTCACCAACGTCACTCAGGACGCCTACGTCAACGTCTCGTCGGCGTACGACGACCGGCCGGCGACCTCGAACCTCAACGCCCGTGCGGGTGCCACCGTGTCCAACACGGTAACCGTCCCGGTCGGCGAGATCGGCAACGTCTGGTTCTACCTCAACGCCGGCCGCGCAGACGTCATCGTGGACTTCGTCGGCTACTACCAGCCGAACTCCGGGCAGAGGTTCAGCCCCGTCGCCCCGACCCGGCTCGCGGACACCCGTACCGCCGGCGGCCCGGTGGCCGGTGGGACGACCCGTACGGTCAAGGTCGCCGGCGTCGGCGGGATCCCGGCCGACGTCCGGGCCGTCGCGGTGAACCTGACGAGCACCGAGGCGACGCAGAACTCGTTCGTGGTCGCCTACCCCGACCCGGCGAATCGGCCCGAGCCGGCGTCGAACCTGAACCCGGAGCCGGGCAAGGCCAAGTCGAACCAGGCCATCGTGCCGGTCGGCCCGGACGGGACGATCACGCTGTACAACCACGTCGGTTCCGCGCACCTGATCGTGGACGCGGTGGGCTACTACGGCAAGGACGGCAAGGCGCTCTACACGCCGGTCGTGCCGGGGCGCCTCGCGGACACCCGTACGACGGGCAAGGTCGCCGCGGGCGGCACCACGACGGTGGCCGGTGTGCCGGCCGGCGCGGTGGGCGCGGTGCTGAACCTGACGGCGACCGAGAGCACCGGTGCGGGCTTCCTGACCGCGTACGGCTTCGGCTCGGCCCGTCCGGAGGCGAGCAGCCTGCAGACCCTGCCGGGTCTGACCGTCCCGAACCACGTGACGACCCCGGTCGCGGACGGCAAGATCAGCGTCTACAACGGCCAGTGGGGCGGTCCCACTCACGTGATCGCCGACCTGCTCGGGTACTTCACCCAGGGCTAGGCACTGACGGACCCGCGGCACGGAGCCCCGGTCCCCGCACACCGCGGGGGCCGGGGCTCCGTGCTGCCGGCTCAGCGGGCCGCATTGCCGAGCACCTTGGTCGGGGTGATGCGGACGACCACGCGGACGTCCTCGGCCGGGGCCTCCCGGTACTCCTTGCCGGCGCCCGGGCCCATGTACTCCTCGGCGATCCGGACGGCCACCGCCCGGCCGATGTCCTCGGTGACGGTGGCCGTGCCGCGGATCTCGGCGTAGAGGAAGGGATTGGCCAGGTCGAAGACGGTGACGCCGACCCGGCCGTCCCGCACGATGTTGCGCTCCTTGCGGCGGCCCTGCTCGGTGGAGATCAGCAGGTCGCCGCCGTCCCGGGTCACCCAGATCACCGAACTCTGCGGGCTTCCGTCGGGGTTGATGGTCGACAGGACGGCGGGGTGCGGTGCGTCGAGCAGCCCCCGCACGGTCTCGTTCAGCTCAGCAGTCATGGCGGCGAGGCTAGCCGGGACGCCGGCCGGCCACCGGGGAATTGTGGCCCCGGCCGGCCGACTACCCGAGGTTCCAGGGGATGTTGCGCCAGGGGCTCGCCGGGTCGGTGGTCAGCGCGAGGTGCGCGGCGAGGGCGGTCGTGTACCAGGTACCGAACTCCTCCTCGTCGAAGTGCAGGCACCGGCCGAGGACGTACCCGGCGGAGAACTCCTCCCACGAGCGGTACGTGTCGCGGGCGGCCTCCCCGGCGCGCAGTACGGCCTGTTCCGCCTCGGCGACGGTCCCGTAGCGGCAGCCGACGCCCCAGCGGGCCATCTGCGAGGCCCTGCCGATGTCCCAGCCCTCCACCGAGCGGACCCAGCCGTCCGGGGGGAGCAGCCCGTCGGCCCGGAAGCGCTGCTCGTAGCGGGCGATCCGGCCGATGAGGCGCCTGACGCCGGCTATCTCCCCCTCCACCTCGGCGCTGGGGCGCGGCTGGGCGACGGTGACCCCGTCGGGGGTGAGCTGCGGCTCGGCGGCGCGTTCGGCGTTGCGTCGCAGGCTCGCCTCGGCCACGTGCCGCCAGTGCTCCACGTCGACCGGCCCGGCGAAGTCGGAGGCGAGGGCGCGGCGGACGCGGAGCGCGTACTCCCAGACGGGGCTGACCATTTCGGAGTCGAGCAGCGTGTGCAGGGTGGAGAGCCAGTCGGAGCGTTCGGTGATGCTCCAGCTCTTCGCGACGCGGCGGCGTTCGTACTGGTAGCCGCTGCCGTGGTAGGCGAGGGAGTTCCAGAACTCGCCGTTGGTCACGGCGAGATGGCTGCCGACGGCGAGGCCGTGGGCGACGGGCCCGTGCAGCGGGCCGCCGGTGAAGAGGGCGTGGACCTTGCCCTCGGGCAGGCCGTAGTGGGGGGAGGCCTCCGCGTGGGCGCGCCAGCGGGCCAGGTCGGCGGGGGCGGTGGTGAGGTAGGCCTCGGCGGGGGAGCCGGGGTTCACGGCGAGGAAGGCGGGGTCGTCGGCGGCCCAGACCTCGGCGAACCAGCGCAGGCTGCGGGACTCGAAGACCGTCTCGGGGGTGGGGGCGGGCAGCATGCCGGCGGTGTGGACGACGAGCATCCGGTCCGGGGTGGCGTGGAAGAACACCGAGCCGGGGTGCGCGTCCGACTGCGCGCGGGGTTGTGCCACGTACAGCGGAGTGCGGGCCAGTACGTCGAAGTACGCGGCCCAGTCGCCGGCGGCCTTGGCCCCGTACAGCTCTCTCTCGATGACGCTCGGCGCGATCCAGGTCCCCATACGGCCGAGCCTAGCCTTCGACGACGGGGGTGAGGCCGTCGAGGAGGGCTCGGAGGCCCAACTCGAAGAGCGCGTCGAGCCGCAGGTCGTAGCCGTCCTCGAAGGATCCGACCACCTTGGCGAAGGTCGGGAAGCGGCCGGAGTCCACCAGTTCCTGCAGGACGGGGGCGCGGCTGTCCATCCACTGGTCCTCCGACTGGCCCGTGGCGGCTTCGGCGTCGGCCTCCATCTCCAGGTGCGCGGCCAGGCCCTGCACATGGCTGTAGAGCAGGACGTGGATGTCGAAGAGGGTGTTCGGGTCGAGTCCGTGGCCGTCGAGTGCGGCCAGCATCCATTCGCCGTGGACGAGCAGGTTGGGCAGGAGCAACGGGCGGGTGAGGGAGCTGATCCGGGCCAGCCACGGGTGCTTGCGGTACACGCGCCACAGGGTGCGGGCGCCGACCTCGATGCGCGCCCGCCAGTGGGCGGGGGCGTCGACGGGGTTGGACTCCTCGCCGTAGGCGGCGTCCGCCATGAGGAGGATCAGGTCCTCCTTGCTCGGGACGTACCGGTAGGTCGACATGGCCGCGACGCCGAGCCGGGCCGCGACACCGCGCATGGAGAGCGCCGCGAGTCCTTCGGCGTCGGCGATGTCGATGGCGCTGCGGACGATCCGGTCGAGGGTCAGCTCCTGCTCGGAGGCCCGGGCGGCCGGGGAGTTGGCGGCCGTCGCGGTGTGCGCGGCGGGTGACGGGCGGGTGCGGGGCGCTGCGGCGGGCGTGGGCGGGGTGTTCGTGGCGACGACCGTGCCGATCCGGGAGCGGGCCTCGACCAGGCCCTCCAGGCGCAGGGTGGTCAGGGCCTTGGTGGCGGTGGCCAACGCGACGCCCCATTCGGAGGCGATCTGCCGGGTCGAGGGGACCCGATCGCCGGGGGCGAGTTCCCCGTCCGCGATGCGTCGCCGAATCGCGGCGACGATGCGCAGGTAGGGGGGATCGCCGGCTGTGCCTGTGGTCTGCGTCACGTTCTGCCGCCTTCCTCTGCTGTACTAGTGCAGAGGGTAGCAGCGGAGATGGTCGCCGGAGCTGCTCTGGCCTAGTACAGGCGCGTAGTCATGGCTGTTGAGAGACCTGCGCGTACGTCGTACATTCAGATTGCGTACAGCGTACAGACCAGCGAAGGAGCTCCTCATGCGGACCGTACTCATCTCCGGCGGCGGCATCGCCGGCCCCGTCCTCGCCCACCGCCTGCGCCACCACGGCTTCCGGCCCACCGTCGTCGAGCGCGCCCCCGGCCCGCGCGCCGGCGGGCAGGCCGTCGACATCCGCGGCGTCGCGCTCGACGTCGTCGACCGCATGGGCCTGCTGGAGCGGGCGAGCCGCGTACGCACCCGGATGCGCGGCATGTCGATCCTCGGCCCCGACGGCAGCGAGGTGGACCGCTCCACCGAGGCGACCTTCAGCAGCGGCCGGCTCGACGGCGAGGACATCGAGGTGCTGCGCGAGGACCTGGTGCGGATGGTCCACGAGCACACCCGCGCGGACGTCGAGTACCTCTTCGGCGACAGCATCACCGGGCTCGACGAGGACGAAAGCGGCGTGCGCGCCCGGTTCACGCACGCCGCGCCGCGCACCTTCGACCTCGTCGTCGGGGCGGACGGCCTGCACTCCACCGTGCGCAGGCTGGCCTTCGGCCCCGAGGAGCGCTTCGTCCACCACCTGGGCAGTTACCTCTCGGTGTTCGGCACGGACAACTTCCTCGCCCTGGAGGACTGGCAGATGTGGCTGCGCGACGGGGACATGGGCTTCGGCATCATGCCGGTGCGCGGGAACACCGAACTGCGCATCGCCTTCGGCTTCGAGTCCGGCCCGCTGGCCCCGGAGCTGCGTACCGGCGACGCCCTGCGGCGGCTCGTGATCGACCGGCTCGAGACCCTCCGGTGGGAAGGGGCCCGCCTGGCCGAGGCCGCCCGAAAGGCCCCCGACTTCTACTGCGACGCGATGGCCCAGATCCGCATGGACGCATGGTCGCGGGGCCGCGTGGCCCTGCTCGGCGACGCCGGCTACTGCCCCTCCCCCCTCTCGGGGCAGGGCACCAGCCTGGCCCTGGTGGGCGCCCACGTGCTGGCCGACAGCCTCGCGCAGGCACCGGGCGACCACGAGGCCGCGTACGCCCGCTACGAGGAGCGGATGCGGCCCTTCGTCAGCCTCAACCAGGCGCTGGCGACGGAGAACCCCGGCGCTCCCGCGTCGGAGGAATCCGTGACCCGCGCCAAGCACGCGATCTCGCTGGACGGTTGAGCCCGCGGAAGCGGCGGCGGCCGCCCCGCGCCGCGGCACGCCCCCTCGTGCTGCCGCGCGACCGTGCGGACCCCCTTGACGCCCCTGTGCGCCCACGGGACGCTCCCGGGTCTTGAATCCGAACGGTTGCAGCTGGGGGGCCGCCATGCCGGAGGAATCTGTCCAGTCGGTGGGGGAGCTGCGCGCGCAGCTCGTCGCACGGGGGGCGCGCTGGTCGGTCCTGGAGCACCTCGCCGACGAGGAGCCCGTGCCGCGGCCCTCGCTCGGTCTGGAGCCCGGGGCGAACCTGACACCCGCCGAGGACGTGGGCGTGATCGATCTGCCGGGGATCATCGGCCACGCGAGCGGCAATCCGCATCTGACCCGGCGCCGGAGCGCCCACGGGCTGCTGCCCGGGGTGCGGGGGACGGTGGCCGGGGCCCGGCCCGCCGCCGTGGACTGGCGCAGCCGCTGGGGCTGGCCGTGGATCACCAAGGTGAAGGACCAGAACCCGTGCGGCTCCTGCTGGGCCTTCGGCGCCGCCGGCCTGGTGGAGTCCATGGCCCGGATCGAGCACGACGTGTGGACGGAGCGCTCCGAGGGGGACGTGCACGACGGTCTGCGCTTCACCTGCGGACAGGGCAGCAATCCGGAGACCGCCCTCGACTGGATCACGTCGAACGGCGGGCTCGCCGACCCGGACTGCTGGCCGTACAGCACCCCGCCCGCGGGGCTGCCGGCCGCCCGCCGCGACGCCTGGCGCGCCGAGTACACGCCCAGCTGGGACCGGTCCGGCCGGACCGTCCGGATCACCGACTACGTCCGGCTCGGCGACGTGGAGCAGCAGAAGGTATGGCTGGACACGGTCGGCCCGCTGACCGCCTGCTTCGACGTCTACGACGACTTCTTCGGACTCGGCTCCGGTGTCTACCACCGCACCAGCGACCATCTCGCGGGCGGGCACTGCGTGTTGATCGTCGGCTACGACGACGCGGCCGGCTGCTGGCTGTTCAAGAACTCCTGGGGGACGGGATACCACGTCGGCGGCTACGGCCGGATCGCCTACGGCGAGGTCAACATCGACTACTGGGCCAAGTGCGGCCTGCGCGGCACCAACATCGACCCGTGGACCAAGCGCCGCCTGCACACCGGCAACGTCTACGAGAGCGGCAACGGCCGCGCCCACCGCAACTTCGAGCTCCTCGCCACCACCACCGGCGGCCGGCTCCAGCACTGGTGGCGCGAGGGGGACTCCCCGTTCGCCTGGGCCCGCGCGGGTACCTTCGCCGGCGATGCCTCCGGCCAGCCCGCCTTCACCGGGACCACCTACAACCGCAACATGGAGTCCCTGCACGTGACCACCGGCGGCCGGCTGCGCCACTGGTACTACGAGCAGTCCGCCGCCGTCTGGCGCGACGGCGGGGTCTTCGGGCCGGGCGACGCGGCGGTCGGATCGACCCCGGCGTTCATCCAGAGCGACTACGGCAAGCCGGGCAACTTCGAGGTGGTGGTCCGGACCGCCGACGGCCGCCTGGGCCACTGGTGGCGGATCAACGGCGCCCCGTGGACCTGGAACGACGGCGGCCGGTTCGCCTCCGGCATCGCCCACTACGGGCCCGCCCTCGTCCAGACCCGCGCCCGCCACCTCGACCTCGTCGCCGCCCTCACCGACGGCCGCATGCAGCTGTGGTGGCGCGACGACCCGAACGGCTTCGCCTGGCGCGCCGGGGAGATCTTCGGCAGCGGTACGGCGGCCGTCTCCGCGCCCTGCCTGATCGAGGGGCAGTACGGGGCCGCAGACGAGGACACCGCCGGGAACTACGAGCTGTGCGTGGCCGTCGCCGGCGGTCGGGTGGAGCACTGGTGGCGCGGCAACGCGGGCGGCTCGTCCTGGCGCCGCAGTGCGGTCTTCGGCCATGACGTCGCCGCCGTCACCGGGATGCTCCAGGGCAGCTTCGGGTTCAACCTGGAAGTCATCGTCCTGCGCACCGACCGCCGGCTCCAGCACTACTGGCGGGACGGCGCGGGCTGGCACGAGGGGTCGGTGATCGGCCCCGTCTGAGAGGACCGGGCGGTCGTGGAGGTACGGAGCATCGTGCTGGGCCCGGGCGAGCCGTACGAGCTGCGGCTCACCGGGCGCGGAGCGCGCGGGTACGTGTGGACCTGGCAGGTCACCGGGGACGCGGACGTGGTGACGGTGGCGGAGGGGCCGACGGGCTGCGGCGCCACGCCGTCCGGCGCCGGCCTGCCCGGGGCCCCGGTCGAGCGGACCTATGTCGTCCGGGGCCGCCCGCCGGGCGGGGGCCGGGCCCGGATCCGCTTCGCGCAGGTCCGGCCGCCCTACCCGGACGAGGCCCCGTACGACGAGTTCGTGCTGGACGTGGAGGTCGTCGCGGTCACCGGCGCGGCCTGAGGACGGTGCGCTGCACGGCCTCCAGGGGGCCGTGGTCGAAGCGGCGCAGCCACAGCCACGATCCGGCGGCCAGCGTCAGGCTCACACCGGCCCACAGGCCCATCACCCACCAGGGACCGCTGCCGCCGAGGCGTTCGGCGAGGCCCAGCCCGATGCCGTAGCAGAGCAGCATGCAGAGCAGGTTCTGGGCGACGTAGCAGGACAGGGCGGTGCGGCCGACGGAGCCGAGGGCGGTGCGCACGGCGGCCGGGATCCACCGCCGGTCGAGGGCGATGCCGATCAGGCCGATGTAGCCGAGGGCGAGCAGCGGGGCGGCGCCGTAGCGGCCCAGGAGGTAGAAGTCGCCGCCGCCGAGGGTGGTCGCGGCGTTCAGCGGCAGGCCGAGGCCCAGGCCCCAGGCGGCCATCCGGGTGCGGATGCGGCGGCCTTCGGCGGTGGCCGTGAAGGCGCCCGCGCGGTGCAGCCGTACTCCGAGCAGGAAGAGGAGGACGAGCAGCCCGAAGGAGACGACCGGCTCGATGCGCAGGGCGGGGAAGTGCTCCAGGCGGAAGGCGATCTGGGCGGACCAGCCGCCGTGGGCGTACAGCTCGACCGCGGCCGGGTCCGTGTCCCTCCGGGGGCGGTCGGGGCGGCTCAGCTCGTCGAGGGTCAGCAGGGAGATCAGCGCCAGGTGCACCGCGCCGGCCGTCCACATGGCCCGCCGCCGCACCTTCTCGGAGCGGGCCAGCAGCCACGCGACGAGCAGGGCGGTGACGGCGTACCCCATCAGCACGTCCCAGGCGAAGACGAGCACGAAGTGCACGGTGCCCTCGGCGAAGAGGAAGGCGGCGCGGCGCGGGTAGCGGCCGGGCCAGGGCTCGCCGCGGCGGGCGGCGGAGTCGTACTGGATGGCCAGACCCACGCCGAACAGGACCGTCAGGAGGGCCAGGAACTTGCCGTCGGCGAGGAAGCGGAAGACGCTCTCGGCGATGTGGGCGGCGGAGGGGTCGGCGAGCGGGTCGGGGGGCTTCGGCCCGCCCTGGAGCACCGACCACTCCGAACCGGGCGCGGTGAAGATCCAGACGTTGGTCATGAGCGTGCCGAGGATGGCGGCGCCGCGCAGGACGTCCAGGAGGGGGAGCCTCGCGGTCTTCTGTGCTACCGGGGTGAGCAGGGTGTCGGCCATGACTCCAGCGTCCCGGCGCGCGGGTGCCCGTACGTCGTGCGGGTGGACGAAGGCGGGGTACATCTTTCGATGCAGTGGGCGGGGCGGGGGCTCACACTCCCGGGCCGGGAGCACTGGTCCGGCAGGTCGCGGTCCACATCATGGACCCGTCACCGCCGCCGCCCCTGTTGTATCTATCCTGTGCGCATGTCAGCCCCTGCCAGTACCGTGACCGCCGCCGAGCGGGTCTACCAGCACGTCAAGCAGGGCGTGCTCGACCGCGACTACGAAGGCGGCACCCTCCTCACCGAGGGCGAACTCGCCGCGGCCGTCGGGGTGTCCCGCACACCCGTACGCGAGGCGCTGCTGCGGCTGGAGACCGAGGGGCTGCTGAAGCTGTACCCGAAGAAGGGCGCCCTGGTCCTCCAGGTCTCCGCCCAGGAGATCACCGACGTCCTCGAAACCCGGCTGCTGGTGGAGGAGTTCACCGTACGCAGGGCCGTGCCGGCCCCGCCGGGCCTGCTGGACCGGCTCGCCGCCCTCCTCGACGAACAGCGCCGGCACGCGGCCGGCGGTGACCTCGCCGCGATGATGGCCGCCGACCGCGGCTTCCACGCCGAGATCGTGCGCAGCGCCGGCAACCAGATCCTGTGCCGCCTCTACGACCAGCTCCGGGACCGGCAGTTGCGGATGGGCGTGGCCCTGCTGCACGCCCACCCGGAACGGCTGGACCGGACGCTCGCCGAGCACGCGGAGATCCTGGGCGCGCTGCGCGCCGGGGACGCGGAGGCGGCGGCCGCGGCGGTCCGCGGGCACATCGGCCGGGTCGAGGCCCTGGTGCGCGGACCGGGCCGGTGAAGGGGCCGGTGAGCAGGTCGGTGAACGCCTCCCCCGCCGCGGCCGGCATGCCCGCCGACCCGCCGGGCGGCGGCAGGGCCGTCGCCGTCTGGAGCATCGGGGTCGCCGTCTACTTCGTGGCGGTGATCTTCCGTACCAGCCTGGGCGTGGCCGGCCTCGACGCCGCCGACCGCTTCCATGTGGGGGCCTCGGCGCTGGCCACCTTCTCCCTCCTCCAGCTGCTCGTCTACGCGGGCATGCAGATCCCGGTGGGCCTGATGGTCGACCGGCTCGGGACCAAGAAGGTGCTGACCCTGGGCGCGGTGCTCTTCACCGTCGGCCAGCTCGGCTTCGCGCTGTCGCCCTCCTACGGGATGGCGCTCGCCGCGCGGGCGCTGCTGGGCTGCGGCGACGCGATGACCTTCATCTCGGTGCTGCGGCTCGGCACCCGGTGGTTCCCCGCCCGGCGCGGTCCGCTGATGGCGCAACTGGCCGGGCTGGTCGGCATGGCGGGCAACCTCGTCTCCACCCTCGTCCTCGCCCCGGTCCTGCACGGGGTCGGCTGGACCGCCGCCTTCGCGGGCAGCGCGGTGGCGGGGCTGGTGGTCCTGGTGCCGCTGGTGCTGTTTCTGCGGGACCACCCGGAGGGGTACGGGCCGGCGCCGGTGCAACGTGGGTCCGGCGATTCCAGGGGGTCCGGCGGGTCCGGTGGCTTCGTACGCCGTCAGATCCGCGAGTCCTGGGCCGAACCCGGCACCCGGCTCGGTCTGTGGGTGCACTTCACCACGCAGTTCCCCGCGATGGTGTTCCTGCTGCTGTGGGGCATGCCCTTCCTGGTCGAGGCGCAGGGCCTGTCCCGGACCACCGCGGGCGGACTGCTGACCCTGGTCGTCGCCTCGAACATGGCGCTCGGACTGGCCTACGGCCAGATCGTCGGCCGCCGCCAGTCCGCGCGGATCCCGCTCGCCCTGGGCACGGTCGGCCTCACGGCCCTGCTGTGGGCCGCGGTCCTCGTGTACCCGGGCGATCGGGCACCGATGTGGCTGCTGGTCGCCCTGTGCCTGGTCCTGGGCACGTGCGGACCCGCCTCGATGATCGGCTTCGACTTCGCCCGCCCGGCCAACCCGGCGGAGCGCCAGGGCACCGCCTCCGGGATCACGAACATGGGCGGCTTCATCGCGTCCATGACCACCCTGCTGACGGTGGGCATCCTGCTGGATGCCACGGGCGACAACTACCGCATCGCCTTCTCCACGGTCTTCGTCCTCGAAGCGGTGGGCGTGATCAGCATCCTGCGGCTCCGCCCGCTCGCCCTGGCCCGCGAAGCGGACCGGGTCCGCGTCACGATTCCCGCGCAGGAACCGGAGCCGGTCCCCCGCACGTGCCGGCTCCCGGAGGCAGCAGGGCGCGAAGCACCGTAGGGCGGCCGTCCGTGCCACCGTACGACCCGCGCCCTGAGTCACCGGGCCCGCGCCACCGCCGGGCGCGGGACCGTCGGGCCGAGCCCGCTACGGGGTCACGGAGAACTGCGTGAGGATGGCGTCGGCCAGCTCGACGTCGCCCTCCACCTTCACCCGGTCCGCGACGGTGTGCGCCCGCACCCGTCCCGCCGCAAGGCGCACGTACGTCTCCCAGTCCAGCGTCAGGGTCACCGCGGGGCCCAGCGACGGCGACTTGTCCACGGTCCCGCGGCCGTCCGCGTCCACCCGTACCGTCCGCATGAACTCCAGCTGACCGTGCACGTCGATCACCACCGCCGAGTTCGCCGGGGCGCCCGCCCGCTTGGCCACCACCTTCGGCAGACCGGCCAGCAGCAGGTCCCGCGCCACGTACGCGCCCGGCGAGTCCCAGTTGCCCGGTGCCCCCAGCGCCGCCCGCAGGTCCTGCTCGTGGATCCACACGTCGAACGCCCGCAGCCGCAGCGCCTGCTCCAGCGTCACCTGGTCACCGAGCGGCCCGCGCACCATCGTGGCCGGATCCCGCTTCTCGTTGCGCAGCTGCCGCGAGCGGCGGATCACCGTGTACTCCAGCTCGGAGGTCATCTCCGGCGCGGTGTGGTGGCGCCGTACGTCGACCTGCACCTCCATGTACCGGCTGAATTCGTCCACCACGTGCCGCAGGTCCCGCGCCACCGTGTGGATCGGCCGTGGGTCCCCGAGCTGCTCGCACTCGATACCGATGATGTGCGACACGACGTCGCGGACCGACCAGCCGGGACAGGGCGTCGCCCGGTTCCACTCTCCCTCCGCCAAGGGAAGGACCAACTCGGATATCGCCTCGATGGAGTGCGTCCACGCGTCGGCATAGGGCTGGAGGGCGGGATGCGGATGGACGGTCAACGGGACCCCTCGCGGTGCTGTTCAATGGCGCATTTTAAGAAGCTGTGGACTCAGTTTCCAAAACTACGCTGCCGGTGAGCACCCCGGCAGTGCTTTCGTGTGACGATCGTAGGCCCGAGTTGACGGCTTGAACGCCAGGACGGTGGTAGTGTGCGCGCCTCGCTGATCCAAATCGCAGTGAACGAGGGCGAGTCGGTGTCTTCCCGACGCACCCGCGTGGCCGAACTCGTACGGGAGCAGGCGGACTCCGATCTCGTCGTCCTGCCCGAGCTCTGGCCGGTCGGCGCCTTCGCCTACGAGCAGTTCGAGACCGAGGCCGAACCGCTGGACGGCCCGACCTACGAGGCCATGTCCGGGGCGGCGCGCGACGCCGGCGTCTGGCTCCACGGCGGCTCGATCGTGGAGCGCGCGGGCGACGGCTCCCTCTACAACACCGCCCTCGTCCTCTCCCCGGCCGGCGAGCTGGCCGCCACCTACCGGAAGATCCACCGCTTCGGCTTCGACCAGGGCGAGGCCGTCCTGATGTCGGCCGGGGACTCCCTGACGACGGTGACCCTGCCGGAACAGACCCTCGGCATCGCCACCTGCTACGACCTGCGCTTCCCGGAGCTGTTCCGCGGCCTGGTCGACGCCGGGGCCACCGCGATGGTCGTCGCGGCGGGCTGGCCCGCGCGCCGCCGCTCCCACTGGACCCTGCTCAGCCGGGCACGCGCCGTCGAGGACCAGTCCTACGTCCTGGCGTGCGGGCTGGCCGGCACCCACGCGGGCGTGGAACAGGCCGGGCACAGCCTGGTGGTCGACCCGTGGGGCGAGGTCCTGGCCGAGGCGGGCCCCGGCGAGGAGGTCCTCACCGTGGACCTGGACCCGGCGAAGGTCCCCGAGACCCGCGCCCAGTTCCCGGCCCTGAAGGACCGCCGGCTGCGCTGACGTGCCCCCCGGGACCCCGGTTGGCGCCGGGGATTCCGGGCAGACGGGACGGGTGGGCGGCGTCGGCCGCCCGTTCCGCGACGACGATGACGATGACGAGGAGGCGGGTGCGCCGTGACGCATGATGCAGGGGACGTGCTGGACGCCGCCCTGGAGCCGCACGAGCCCGCCGCCGCGGAGATCGCGGCCCGGCAGCGCGTCCGGGACCGGGCCACCGGCCTGACCCACCACGAGGCGCACGCCGCCCTGGAGGCGGTGCTGGCGGACGCCGGCGACCTGGAGTCCGCCGCCGCGTCCGTCCGCGCCGAGGCCGCGGAGTGGCAGCGCATCACCGACCTCCTGCTCGACCACGGCGGCCCGTACGCGCCGGACACCGACGCCTACGTCCAGGGTCAGCTCACGGCCCGGGAACACCATCGGGACTGACCCCGCCCTCCCGCTCCTTCTCCACCATCCGGATCACGCACACCGCGACCGCGATCAGCAGCGCCGCGTCCGCGTCCTCCCGGACCACGTCCACCGCGTACGTCTCGCGGAGCCGGTACCACTGCCGCGAGACCAGCGCGAGCAGCTCCCCGTCGTACTCGATCTTGAACTCGCGGTCCAGGATCCGCCCGCTGACGTCGAGCTCCGTGCCCTCGGCCAGGGTCACGCGGAAGTGGCCCCGCAGCAGTGAGAGCCGCTTCCTGCGGATCACCGCGAGCCGCCGCTCGTCCCGCTCCAGCGTCATCGCGTCCCGCAGGGTGAACAGCTTCTCCCGCAGGGTGATCAGGATCAGCCCGTCCGGGTCCTTCAGCTCCAGCGTGTCCCGGAAGCGCAGTGC
This sequence comes from Streptomyces avidinii, assembly GCF_014650695.1. Taxonomy (GTDB): domain Bacteria; phylum Actinomycetota; class Actinomycetes; order Streptomycetales; family Streptomycetaceae; genus Streptomyces; species Streptomyces avidinii. The sequence continues at coordinate 77,054 of NZ_BMVL01000009.1, forward strand.
CTTCCCGTCGACGAGGAAGGCGTGCCGGCCGGCCTCGTCCTCGATCCAGTAGTCGTCCCCGATGGCCAGCATTTTGTCCCGAACGAGGTATTTCATGCGCTGATCAGTGCCCGCGATAGGTTGCCCTCATGCCCCTGCTCTACGTGACCGACCTGGCGTACCCCGCACGCGGCCGCCGCTACTGCGACGAGGACATATTCCTCACGTCCCGGCTGCGCGCCGAGTTCGACCTGGCGCTGTGCCATCCCGCGGACGCGGAGGCGATGCTGCCGCTCGGCTTCGACGCGGTGATCGTCCGCAACAGCGGCCCGGTCCTGCACTACCAGGAGGCCTACGACTCCTTCCGCGCGGCCGCCATCGCCTCCGGGACCCGCGTCTACAACCCGCTCACCGGCCGCGCCGACATGGCGGGCAAGCAGTACCTCCTCGACCTGACGGCCGCCGGCTACCCGGTCATCCCGACGATCGACGACCCGGCGCGGCTGGCGGAACTGCCGCAGGTGCCGCAGTACGCGGTCAAGCCGAAGCAGGGCGCCGACTCCATCGGCCTCACCTTCACCGCGACACCGGACGGACCGGCCGGGGCCGTGCTGATCCAGCCGCGCATCGACTTCGCGTACGAGGTGTCCTTCTACTTCGTCGACGACGCCTTCCAGTACGCGCTGTACGCCCCTGATCCGGCCCGCCGCTGGGAGCTGGAGCCCTACGCCCCGACCGACGCGGACCTGGCCTTCGCCCGCTCCTTCGTCGCGTGGAACACCCTCGACCACGGCATCCAGCGCGTGGACGCCTGCCGGGCGCCGTCCGGCGAGCTGCTCCTCGTCGAGCTGGAGGACCTGAACCCGTACCTGTCCCTGGACCTCGTCCCGGCGCCGGTACAGGACGCCTTCGTCGGCGCGCTCACAAGATCCCTCCACACCTTCCTCAGCACCACCGCCTGATGTCAGACCCGGCTGCCAGGCTTTCCCCATGGACAAGCAGACGTTCTGGAAGCTGATCGAGACGGCCCGCGCAGACGCGGCACCGGAGGAGGTGGCCTCGCGTGCGGCGGAGCTCCTGGCGGACCGCCCGGAGGCGGAGATAGCCGCGTCCCAGCAGGTGTTGTGGGACCTGCTGGCGGAGTCCTACCGGGCGCCGCTCTGGGCCGCGGCCTACGTGATCAACGGCGGCTGCTCGGACGACGGCTTCGACTACTTCCGCGGCTGGCTCCTCACCCAGGGGCAGGAGACCTTCGAGACGGCTCTGACCGAACCCGACGCGCTGGCCGCGCACCCCGCGGTCCGCGAGGCCGCGGCAAAGGGCCGGGACCTGTGGGACGAGGGCGCCCTCTCGATCGCCTGGAGGGCCTACGAGGCAGGCACCGGGCGCGAGCTGCCCGCAGACTCCTTCACGATCAGCTACCCGGCCCTGGACCCGTCCTGGGACTTCGACTTCGGCGACACGGACGAGATATCAGCCCGACTGCCCCGACTGAGCGCCCTCTTCGCCTACTCGTAGCGGTAGAGCAGGGACTCGCGCTCCTGCTCCCGGATCTCCTCGATCGTCAGACCGGGGAGATCCAGGTGGGAGAGGGTGATCTCGGCGGAGCTGGGCACGGCGTCCTCGGCGAGCCACTGCTCGGGCTGCCACGCGTGGCTGCGCAGGAACGCCTTCGGGCAGTGCTGGTAGGCCTCCTCGACCTCCACCACGATCGCGCTCCGCGGGGGCTTGCCGACGGCGGTCAACTGCTCCAGCAACCGCGGGTCGGCGGACACGCAGGCCCGCCCGTTGACCCGCAGGGTGGTGGCCCGGCCGGGGATGACGAAGATCAGCCCGGCCCGGCCGGTCTCCACGATGTTGTGGGCCGTGTCGAGCCGCTTGTTGCCGGTGGCGTCGGGCAGCGCGAGGGTGAACTCGTCCAGCACGGCCACGAACCCGGGCGGCCCGCCCCGGGGCGTGACATCGCAGGTCCCGTCGGCCCCCGCACTGGCCACGAACACCAACGACGATCGCCCGATGACCGCCCGCGCGGCCTCGTGGATCCGGTCGACGGCTTTCCGGCGCGCCATCTCGCCGGGCATCTCGTAGAGCTCGCGCAACCCGTCCGTGCTCTGCACGGCGGTGGCGTTCACGGCATCGAATATCCGCCCGCTCGGCGGCGTGCTGGCTGTCACCCTCCGCACGCTACCGGGTGATCACCGCTAGAGACCGCTGGTGTCGAGATCGATCCCGAACGGCTCGGGCAGCCGCACCGGCGTCCCGAAGGGATGCGGCCCGTCCACCTTGGTGTACCCGAGCGGTCCGGGCTCGGCGAACACCGTCACGGTCTTCTCCATCCGGTCGACCAGCAGGTACAAGGGCGCGCCGTACTCGGCGTACCGCTTGCGCTTGACGACGCGGGCGGTCTCGGCGTTCGACTTCGATGTCACCTCGACGATCAGCAGGGTCTGATCGGGCAACAGCGCCGCGCCGCCGCGGGCGAGGTGATCGGGCACCACTGCGATGTCGGGCACGTACCAGTTCGACGACCGGGGCAGGTCCAGATTGCCCGATCCCTCGACACAGCCGAGCGCATCCACCCGGTCCTCGATCTGGCGCCGTACGAGTCGGGCGGCCCGCTCGTGGTCCCAACTCGGCGTCAGGTTGCTGATGACCCCTTCGACGATCTCGGTGCGGTCCCCGCTGTGGTGCTGGATGGCGTACTTCAGCGCGCGCTCGGGGTCGACGCCTTCGCTGTAGTCGTGCGCGGTGGTCATTCCGGACGCCTCCCTTGCTTCCTGGCCCCAGGCTCCCACGGGGTACCGCCGCTCGTCGTCACCCCTGGGGGTGCACGTGTCCGGGGATGGCAAGCTTGAAGGATGAACGATGCTGCCCCGGCGCCCACCCCCGCGCCCGCGCCCCGCCGACGTGCCCGTGTCCGTGCCCCCGAGCTGATCGGCAAGGGCGGCTGGCTGAACACCGGCGGGAAGGAACTGAGCCTCGCCGACCTGCGGGGACGCATTGCGATCCTCGATTTCTGGACCTTCTGCTGCATCAACTGCCTGCACGTCCTGGACGAGCTGCGGGAGCTGGAGGAGAAGCACCGCGACACCGTCGTGATCATCGGCGTGCACTCGCCGAAGTTCGTGCACGAGGCCGAGCACGCCGCCGTGGTCGATGCCGTCGAGCGGTACCAGGTGCACCACCCCGTGCTGGACGATCCCGAGCTGGCGACCTGGAAGCAGTACGCCGTACGCGCCTGGCCCACGCTCGTCGTGATCGACCCCGAGGGGTACATCGTCGCCCAGCACGCCGGCGAGGGGCACGCGCACGCCATCGCGCGGCTGGTCGAGGAGCTGGAGGCCGAGCACGAGGCCAAGGGCACGCTGCGGCGCGGCGACGGGCCGTACGTGGCGCCCGAGCCGGTCGCCGGCGACCTGCGGTTCCCCGGGAAGGCGCTGCTGCTGCCGTCCGGGAACCTGCTGGTGTCGGACACCACGCGCCACCGGCTCGTGGAGCTGGCCGCCGACGGCGAGAGCGTCGTACGCAGCATCGGCAGCGGCGAGCGCGGTTTCGCCGGGGACAGCTTCAGCGAGCCGCAGGGCCTCGCGCTGCTGCCCGACGGCAAGGTCGTCGTCGCCGACACCGTCAATCACGCGCTGCGCACCTACGACCCGGCCACCGGGCAGGTCGAGACCGTCGCCGGGACCGGGCGCCAGTGGTGGCAGGGAGCTCCGACGTCCGGGCCGGCGCTGGAGGTGGACCTGTCCTCGCCGTGGGACGTGGCCTGGTGGCAGGGCCGGGTCTGGATCGCCATGGCCGGCGTGCACCAGCTGTGGACCTGGGACCCGGAGGCCGGGACGGTCGAGGTCGCGGCCGGTACGACCAACGAGGGGCTGCTCGACGGGCCGGCCGCCGAGGCCTGGTTCGCCCAGCCCTCCGGCCTCGCGGCCGCCGGGGACCGGCTGTGGATCGCCGATTCCGAGACCAGCGCCCTGCGGTACGTGGAGGCGGCGGGTGAGGGCCACGAGGGGTACGTCATCAAGTCCGCCGTCGGCACCGGGCTGTTCGACTTCGGCCACCGGGACGGCGATGCGGCCCAGGCCCTGCTCCAGCACCCGCTCGGCGTGACCGCCCTGCCCGACGGCTCGGTCGCGGTGTGCGACACGTACAACCACGCGCTGCGCCGTTACGACCCCGCCACCGGCCGGGTCTCGACCCTGGCGACCGATCTGCGCGAGCCCAGCGACGCCGTGCTGGTGGGCGAGGACATCGTGGTCGTCGAGTCCGCCCGGCACCGGCTGACCCGCCTGCGCCTCCCGGAGGAGGCGGTACGCGTGGACGCGGTCGCCCACCGCACGCAGCGGGCCGCCACCGAGGTGGCCCCCGGCACGCTCCGCCTCGACGTGGTCTTCCAGGCGCCGAGCGGGCAGAAGCTCGACACCCGCTACGGGCCCTCCACCCGGCTCCTCGTCTCCTCGACCCCGCCGGAGCTGCTGGCGGCCGGCGAGGGCGCGGGGACGGACCTGTTCCGGGAGCTGGCGCTGAACCCGGACGTCAGCGAGGGCGTGCTGCACGTGTCGGCGATGGCGGCGTCCTGCGACGACGACCCCGCCAACGAGTACCCGGCCTGCCACGTCCACCAGCAGGACTGGGGCGTGCCGGTGCGCGTCACCGCCGACGGTGTCTCCCGCCTGCCGCTCGTGCTCGCGGGGATGGACGGCTGACCGCGCTTCCCGTACCGGCGGCGCGTCGTCGCACCGCCGGTACGGGAGCGGGAGGGCTCAGCCCTCCAGGAAGGCCACCAGGGCGTTCGCCAGCAGGAACGGGTCGTCCGCGCCGCACAGTTCGCGGGCGCTGTGCATCGAGAGGATCGCGACGCCGATGTCCACGGTCTGAATGCCGTGGCGGGCGGCGGTGATCGGGCCGATCGTCGTGCCGCACGGCATCGAGTTGTTGGAGACGAAGGTCTGCCACGGCACACCGGCCCGCTCGCAGGCGGCGGCGAACACCGCGCGCCCGCTGCCGTCCGTGGCGTACCGCTGGTTGACGTTGACCTTCAGGATCGGTCCGCCGTTGGCGCGCGGGTGGTGCGTCGGGTCGTGCCGCTCACCGTAGTTGGGGTGCACGGCGTGCCCGGTGTCCGAGGACAGGCAGATGGTGCCGGCGAAGGCCCGCGCACGGTCCTCGTAGGAGCCCCCGCGGGCGAAGACTGAACGTTCCAGCACGTTGCCCAGGAGCGGGCCGTCGGCGCCCGTGTCGGACTGCGAGCCGTTCTCCTCGTGGTCGAAGGCGGCCAGCACGGGGATGTGGTCGAGCTTGTCGGCGGTGGACACGGCCGCCAGCGCCGCCACGCCCGCGTGCACCGACAGCAGGTTGTCCATGCGCGGGCCCGCCACCAGCTCGCGGTCACGGCCCAGGTACGAGGGCGGCTCGATGGAGTGGACCATCAGGTCCCAGCCGGCCACCGAGCCCTGGTCCAGGCCCTCTTCCTCTTCCAGGAAGGCGATCAGGTCGCCCTCCTGGACGTCGCCCAGACCCCAGATCGGCTGCATGTGGCGCTGCTTGTCGAGCTTGAGGCCGTCGCTGTTCACCGACCGGTCCAGGTGGACGGCGAGTTGGGGGACGCGCAGCAGAGCGCGGTCGACGTTCACCAGTCGCTCGCTGCCGTCGCGCAGGGTCAGCCGCCCGGCCAGGCCCAGGTCGCGGTCCAGCCAGGTGTTGAGCAGGGTGCCGCCGTAGATCTCGACGGCGATCTGCCGCCAGCCCTGTGAGCCCGTGTCCGGCAGCGGCTTGACCCGCAGGTTCGGGGAGTCGGTGTGTGCGCCGACGATCCGGAAGGGGGTGTGCGGGGCCGCGCCCTCGGGAACGAACCAGGCGATGAGCGCACCGCCGCGGAGCACGAACTTGCCCCCGGTGCCCGCATCCCAGGCGTCCGTTTCCGACAACTGCCTGAAGCCCGCCTTCTCCAGCCGCTCCGCCGCGTTGGCCACGGCGTGGTACGGCGACGGACTGGCCGTCAGGAAGGTCATCAGATCGTCGGTGTGGCCGCGGTCGAAGCGGGCGGGAGAGCTCATGTGGTTCACCTTAACGACGGTCGTGTTCGCCATGGCCGGACTGCGAGGGATGGCCGGTGGTCAGGGGCCGCAGGGCAGGTGATCTGCGGTCCCGTCGGTTTCAGCCCGGCGGACGCTCGAATCGGCGCTGCAGCTGCCTGCGCTCGCCCCGGCGGATGCGCGGGAGCATCTCCGGGGTCTGCGGGGAGCGCTGCGCGCGTCTTCTGCGTCCGGCGCAGAAGATACAGGCCTCGCCGGGAGGAGCGTCGGGGTCGATCGGCGCGCCGGGATGTTCGGCGCATCCCGAGGCGTTGCGGGGCCGGGAGAGTTCGCGGGCGACGATGAAGGCGCGGTGGAGGTCGTCGGCGATGCGGACGAAGTCCTCCGCGGGCGAGGACAGGCTCAGGTGGAAGCGCTGGTCCTCGACGGTGCGCAGGTGGGAGCGCAGCCGCTCCAGCGTGTACGGGGGGTCCGGTACGGGGTAGCCGAGGCGGCGCTGCTCTCCGGCGGGGGCGGCGGCCGGGCCGCCGTGCCGGCGCTGTCCGAGGCGTCGGCGGTCGTTGCAGATGAGGCAGCGGCCCCAGCCTTCGGGCGCCTCGGGGTCGAGGGCGCCGTTGGGGTGCTCGGGGCAGCCGGTGTAGCTCTTGGCGGGGGCCAGTCCGGTGGCCGTCTGGAAGGCCACGTACAGCGCGTCGGCGATGGCGTCGTACTCGGCGGGGTGTGCGCCGTCGTACAGCTCGCGCAGGTGGTCGCCGAGGCTGCCCAGGCTCGCCTGCAGCTCCTTGAGGGCGTACGGACGCCCGGTGGGGACGGAGTACCCCCTGCTGCCGTGCTGATCCTGTGGACTCATGCGTACGAGCGTCCCATGAACGACTGACATAGGGGGAAAACCGCAGGACAGGGCACTTGGGGCCGGTGGCGGCGCCCCGGTGCGTGCCCTGTGCCGCACGCGCCGGCGGCCGGGTCCTCCGAGTGGAGGACCCGGCCGCTGTGCGTATACGGCGTACTGCTGTGACGGGTGGGGCGGTGCAGCCTAGAAGGCGGCCTCGTCGAGCTCCATGAGGGAGTTGTCGACGGCCTCGGCCAGCTGGCGCTGGACCGAGACGTTCGGCAGGACCTGGGACGCGAAGAACTTCGCGGCGGCGATCTTGCCGGTGTAGAAGGGGACGTCCTTCGGAGCGGCGGTCGCCAGCTTCTCGGCGGCCACGGCGGCGCCCTTGAGCAGCAGGTATCCGACGACCACGTCACCCGAGGCCATCAGCAGGCGGGTGGTGTTCTGGCCGACCTTGTAGATGTTCTTGACGTCCTCGCCGGTGGCGGTGAGGTCGACGATCATCTGGCCGACGATGGCCTCCAGGTCGACCGCGGCCTTGGCCAGCGCGTCGCGGGCGCCGGCCAGCTCCTCGCCGCCGACGGCCTCGGCCAGGAACTTCTTCATCGTCTCGCTGAGGATGTTCAGCGAGGCGCCCTGGTCGCGGACGATCTTCCGGAAGAAGAAGTCCTGGCCCTGGATGGCCGTGGTGCCCTCGTAGAGGGTGTCGATCTTGGCGTCGCGGATGTACTGCTCGATCGGGTACTCCTGGAGGTACCCGGAGCCGCCGAAGGTCTGCAGGGACTGCGCGAGCTGCTCGTAGGACTTCTCGGAGCCGTAGCCCTTGACGATCGGCAGGAGCAGGTCGTTCAGGCCGATCTCGGCGGAGGCGTCCTCGCCCGCGGCCTGCTTGAACTGGATCTCGTCCTGCACGGAGGCCGTGTAGAGGACCAGGGCGCGCATGCCCTCGGCGTAGGCCTTCTGCGTCATGAGCGAGCGGCGCACGTCGGGGTGGTGCGTGATGGTGACCTTGGGCGCGGTCTTGTCCATGAAGTTCGCGAGGTCCGGGCCCTGCACGCGCTCCTTGGCGTACTCCAGCGCATTGAGGTAGCCGGTGGAGAGGGTGGCGATGGCCTTCGTGCCGACCATCATCCGGGCGAACTCGATGATCATGAACATCTGGCGGATGCCGTCGTGCTTGTCGCCGATCAGCCAGCCCTTGGCGGGGTGCTGGTCGCCGAAGGTCATCTCGCACGTGTTGGAGGCCTTGAGGCCCATCTTGTGCTCGACGTTGGTGGCGTAGACGCCGTTGCGCTCGCCCAGCTCGCCGGTCTCCCAGTCGAAGTGGAACTTCGGGACGAGGAAGAGCGACAGGCCCTTGGTGCCCGGGCCGTGGCCCTCGGGGCGCGCGAGGACGTAGTGGAGGATGTTCTCCTCCATGTCGTGCTCGCCGGACGTGATGAAGCGCTTCACGCCCTCGATGTGCCAGGAGCCGTCCTCCTGCTGGATGGCCTTGGTGCGGCCGGCGCCCACGTCCGAGCCGGCGTCCGGCTCGGTGAGGACCATGGTGGAGCCCCAGCGCTTCTCTACGGCTATCTGCGCGACCTTCTTCTGCGCCTCGTTGCCCTCTTCGAAGAGGATGCCGGCGAACGCCGGGCCGGAGGAGTACATCCAGATGGCCGGGTTCGAGCCGAGCAGCAGCTCCGCGTAGGCCCAGATGAGGGAGCGGGGCGAGGTGGTGCCGCCGATCTCCTCGGGCAGGCCCAGACGCCAGTACTCCGAGTCCATGAAGGCTTCGTAGCTCTTCTTGAAGGAGGCCGGGACGGGCGCGGTGTTGGTGGCCGGGTCGAAGACCGGCGGGTTGCGGTCGGCGTCCTCGAAGGAGGCGGCCAGCTCGTTCTCGGCGAGGCGGGCGAGCTCGGACAGGACGCTCTTGGCGGTCTCGGTGTCCATCTCCTCGAACGGACCGGTGCCGTACTGCTTGTCGCGGCCGAGCACCTCGAAGAGGTTGAACTCGATGTCGCGGAGATTCGACTTGTAGTGCCCCATGGCGACGGCTCCGTTAAGGCTCGGGGAGACAGGTTCCTCGTACATACCAATCGGTAACGTAATGATGCTACCCACCGGTAATAAGGCGCAACCCCTGACGACTGTGACCAGCGTCAAGCCTGGCGGGAAATGCGTGTCCGGCGGCGAGTGGTCGGTCGGTAGGCTTCGCCCCATGTACGGCTACGACCAGAACCCGGGCGCCCAGCAGCAGTACGCGCAGCAGCCCCCGCAGGGCTACGCGCAGCAGGCGCCGCCGCTGTACCCGGAGCCGTCCCCGCCGTCCCTGGGGGACGCGGTCAGGGCCTTCACGACGGGATCCCTCTCGGCGGAGGACTTCCAGCAGATCTTCGCCGGCTCGAAGGTCTACTGCCCGCGCGGCGACACCCCCGGTTTCCTGGCGCTGCACAACACGCAGCAGCCGGTCATCCCCATGTTCACCACGCTCAAGGAGCTGCGGAGGTACGCGGGCAAGGAGTCCAAGTACTTCGTGATCACCGGGGCCGAGGTGATCGACCTGCTGCCGACCGGCTACGGCTTCGTCCTCGACATGGAGGGCGACCACCGGATGGTCTTCGACGCGAAGGCCGTCGAGCAGATGGTCGACTTCGCGATGCGCCGGATGTACGGCTAGGACCTCCCGAGGGGGGCCGGGCCGCGGGACCGGACCCCCGTCCCGGCCCCGCTCCCCGTCCTCCCCCGTCCGTCCGCAGGACTCGGCACGGCGTGGTGACGAAGCCCGTCGCACCGCCCGTGAGGCGGGCGACGGCTCCGGCGGGGTCGGGCGTCAGCAGGGCCTGATGTAGTTGGCGCGGTCGTTGAGCGAGCGGCCGACGTTGGGGTTGCTGCCGACGACGAGCTGGTCGTAGTCGTAGATCCGGCCGTTGCCGTCCACGTCGTACATGACGGCCCGCACCCCGCCCGTCTGGTTGTTGTGCCAGGACGTCATCTTGTCGATGAAGCCCCTGTCCCCGAGGTTGTAGATGCCGCACTGGGTGTAGCTGACGCGGGTCCCGTTGAAGTTGTCGTGCTCGTAGAGGCAGACCGACCCGCTGTCGCAGTTCGGTGTTCCGGTCGCGCCCGCGGGGACCGGCGCCGCGCCGTCCTTGAGGGGCAGGGTGACCTTCACGGCGCCGTTCTCGTAGGAGATCTCGTTGCTCGCCACGACCGTGCCTCCCGGATGACGCCGCAGCTGCTCGGCCATCCGGCTCTGCAGCTGCTGCGACTCGGACTTCGTGAGGGAGGCGGTGGCAGCGGGCTGCGGCGAACCCACCGCGGGAGTCGTCACCAGTAGGGCGATCCCCACCGCCGCTGCACCGATCAGACCCGAACGCATCCTGTTCACTTCGTACTCCTTGGTTCGCCCTGCTCCCGAGTGGCCGGGAGCCCGGCGGCAGTGCCGGCCGGTGTGTGAACCATGCGGGGCGGGTCCGTTGGCCGAACAGCCCCTTAAGCCAGGGCCGAAACCCTCGTAGACGGCCCTGGCCGAAGTCCCGAGACTGAACGATCACCGCATGCCGCGGTCCTCTCGTACGGGTGCCGGCCGCTGCTGCTCCGTGACGGGGAGGAAGCGTTGCTGCGGATCCATTTCACGGCCGAGGACCTCGCCCGGACCCGCGTCGGCGCCGGGATCGGCGCGGCGGCGGAGGCCTACAGCGGCCTCGCGATGCTCCGGGACACGAGGACCCCGCTGCCCTTCCAGGGGTGGAGGTCCGCCGTGGGCCGGCGCCTGGGAGAGGAAGCGCGCCCCCTCCTGGCCCTGCTCCCGGACCGGGGCCCCACGCTGGACCTGGTGACGATCGCCGGGAACGCCCCCTCCATCGGGGAAGCGGTGGAGCGCCTGCTCGGCGCGCCGCGCGTGCGGCTGCGCGAGGAACTGGAGGACCTCTCCGTCCGGCCGGCGGACGCGCCGTGGGTCCGGAGCCTGATGGACGCGGACGTGGACGCCCTCCGGCAGCTGGCGCGGGCTCTGGAGGCCTGCCACCGCACTGCGGTCGCCCCGTACTGGGATCGGGCCGCTTCCCACCTCGACGCGGTGCGGGCGGCCTGTGCGAGGACGCTGATGGAGGGGGGTGTCGAGCGGCTGCTGGAAGGGCTCTGCGTGCCGATCGTGCGCTGGCGGGCCCCCGTCCTGGAGGTGCGCCATCCGAGGGACATCGAGTTCCGTCTGGGCGGCAGGGGTCTGGTCATCGTTCCGGCGGTCTTCATGCGGCGCGAGCCGACCCTGTTCTGGGACCCGGGGGACGGGGCGGCGCCGCCCCGGCTGACCGTGCCCACCGTGAACGAGGTGGAGGTGGGGGCGGCCCTGTGGAACCTCACGGGCACCACGGCGCAGGGCGCCCTGGGCGCTCTTCTGGGGCGTACGCGGGCAGCGGCGCTGAAGGTCACCGTCGGGGGCTGCAACACGACCGAACTGGCCCGCCGACTGAACGTCTCCCTCGCGGCGGCCAGCCAGCACGCAACGGTGCTGCGCAACGCCAACCTCATCACCACCAATCGGCGTGGTGGCGCCGTACTGCACAGCATCACGGCCCTGGGGATCGATCTGCTGGCTTCCGAGGGCGCCACGCCGCCCGTTGCGCCGGGGAGGAACTGAGCGCGCCCCATCGGCCCGGACGGGCCCATGAGGGGCGGGAGGGTCCCGGGGAAATTTCCCCGGGGCTCTTCGTGTTCTGTGCGGGTGTGGCAGAAAGTTCGAGTTTCAACTAAACTCGACGCAGAAGGAGGTCCTGACCATGCCCGCAGTGACTGTTGAGAACCCGTTGACCCTCCCGCGCGTGGCCGAGCCGCAGGCCGCCGCTCCGCGCAAGGTGCTGGCCGTCGTCTCCGCCCCCGGTGGGCACGTACCTGATCGACGGGACCTTCGTCCACCAGGACAGCAACGGCGGCGGCGGAATCATCAACGGCGGCGACACCCAGTGGATGACCGCCGGGTCGGGCCTCCTGCACATCGAGGCCCCGCCGGAGTCCCTCGTCGTGTCCGGCGGGCTGTTCCACGGCCTCCAGCTGTGGGTGAACCTCCCGGCCTCCGACAAGATGATGCCCCCGCGCTACCAGGACATCGGCGGCGGCCAGGTCCAGCTGCTGACCACCCCGGACGGCGGCTCGCTGCTCCGCGTGATCGCCGGTGAGCTGGACGGCCACCAGGGCCCGGGCATCACCCACACCCCGATCACGATGATCCACGCGACCGTCTCGCCGGGCGCGCAGATCACCCTCCCGTGGCGCGAGGACTTCAACGCCCTGGCGTACGTCATGGCCGGGCGCGGCTCGGTCGGCGAGGACCGCCGGCCCGTCCGCACCGGGCAGACGGCCGTCTTCGGCGAGGGGGGCTCGCTCACGGTGCGGGCGGACGAGTCCCAGGACTCCAACGCTCCGGACCTGGAGATCGTGATCCTCGGCGGACGTCCGATCCGGGAGCCGATGGCGCACTACGGGCCGTTCGTGATGAACAGCCAGCACGAGCTGCAGCAGGCGTTCGACGACTTCCAGGCGGGCCGGCTGGGCCGCATCCCGACCACCGCGCGCACCGGCCTCGGCCACCGCGGCGCCGGTGAGGCGGACAGCTGACCGGGCCGACCCGGGCTACGCGGAGCCTTCGGGCCCGGGCGCCGTTTCGGCGTACCGGGCCCGCAGTTCCGAGATCACCCCGAACACGGCGGCGGTCAGCGGCACCGCCAGCAGCATCCCAAGGATCCCGGCGACGCTCGCCCCGGCGGTGATGGCGAGCATGACCACGGCCGGGTGCATCTGCACGGTGCGGCTCTGCACCACGGGCTGGAGCACGTAGCCCTCGATCATCTGGACCAGCAGCACCAGGCCCAGAGCCCACAGGCCGATGACCCAGCCCCGGTCGGCGAAGGCCACCAGGACGGCCACGGCGCCCGACAGGATGGCCCCGAGGTAGGGGATGTAGGCCGTCACGAAGACCAGGGCGGCCAGCCCCAGCGCACCCGGTACGTCGAGGATCAGCAGACCGGCGCCGATCAGCAGGGCGTCCACCAGGGCCACGAAGGTGGTGCCGCGCATGAACCCCTCGACCGCCTCGAAGGCACGCCGCCCCATGGCCTCCATCAGGTCGCCCGAGCGGTTCGGGACGAGGGAGCGCAGGGTGTCCACGGCCCGGTGGGAGTCGCGCAGGAAGAAGAAGATCAGCACCATCGCGAGCAGCGCCATCGCGATCACCGAGCCCACCACGCTGAGCCCGCTGACCACGCCCGACGCGGCCGTGCCGCCGAACTTCGCGAGCAGGTCCTTCGAGTTCGCGGCGATGTCCTCCAGCGAGGTGCCCACCGCCCCGAAGTGTTCGGCGACGGTCTCGCCGGCCCGCCGCAGCGCGTCGACGATCTGGCCGCCGGTCTCGATGAGCGCCAGGACGACGACATAGGTGGCCCCGCCGACGACGGCGACCACGGTGAGGCAGGTCAGGGCCGCGGCCAGCGAGCGGTTCATTTTCATGCGGATCAGCCGCCGGTGCATCGGCCCGAGCAGGGCCGTGCCGAGCACGGCCAGCAGTACGGGCGTCACGGCGGCCTCGAAGACGGTGCACAGCCATACGCCGACGGCGAGGACCGCGGTGGCGAGCAGGACGACACCGCACCAGGCGGCGAGCCGCCGGACGGGCTCCGGCAGGAGGTGATCGGGGGGATTGGACACCGCTGCATCCAATCACGCCCCACCGCGCCCGCTCCGCGCGCGCTCCGGGGCCGCAACTCCGGGGCGGCGGTCGCCACTTTGGCCGGCGGCCAGAACTGGGGGTCGGCGCTCAGAACTCCGGGTCGACGTCCGTCTTCGACTGCTCGTGCAGCTCGAACCAGATCGACTTGCCCTCGCCCCGTGGATCCACGCCCCACGTGTCGGCCAGCATCTCCATCAGCAGCACTCCGCGGCCGCTGGAGGACATCTCGCCCGGCTGCCGCTTGTGCGGGAGCTCGTCACTGCCGTCGGCGACCTCGACGCGCAAGCGGCGCGCGCCCAGCTCGCCGACCGCCTCCGCGACCAGCAGCGCGTCGCCGTCGGTGTGCGTGAGTACGTTCGTCACCATCTCGGAGACCATCAGCACCGCCGAGTCCAATTGGTCGGGATCCGCCCAGTCGTGCAGCAGCTCCCGGATCTGCTGCCGTGCGCCCGAGATCCGTTCCGGCTCCACCTGGGCCACGGTCAGTACGGTGCGGCGTGCGGGGCGGGCCGGGTGCGCCGGCGCCGGGCCGCGGCCGAGGTCCACGCTCTCGCGGCACAGCAGCACCACCGCTATGTCGTCCTCGCGGCGGTCGGCGAGCGGACCGGTGGTGTGGTGCGAGGACGGCCCGTGCACGGCCTGGACCAGCAGGTCCGCCAGTCTTTCGAGGTGCGGGGGTTCGAAGTGCGGGCTGCCGGGCGGCGGGCCGGCGAGGTGCGCGGTGCCGACGGGGCCGGCCGCGTCCGCCGTCGCCGCCCCCGGCGCCGGACCCTCCGGGGCGTGCACGTCGGACTCCAGCACGGCACGCAGTCGCGCCCAGCCGGTGTCCAGGTCGTGACCGCCGGTTTCGATGAGCCCGTCGGTGCAGAGCATCATCGTCTCGCCGGGTTCCAGGGTGAACCGGGTGGTGGGGTAGTCGGTGTCGGGGACGATCCCGAGGGGGAGTCCGCCCGCGGTGGGGCGCATCAGGACGGTGCCGTCGGCCATCCGGATCGCGGGATCGGGGTGGCCGGCCCGGGCCACCTCCAGCAGTCCGGTCTCCGGGTCGCACTCCACGTACAGGCAGGTCGCGAACCGCGGGCTCTGGAAGTCGGGGTCCTGGCCGCCGGCCCCGCCGGGCTCCCTCGACGGGTCGGACTCGTACGAGGAGCACAGCCCGGCCAGGAAGCGGGAGGCGCGCGAGAGCACCGCGTCCGGCCGGTGTCCCTCGGACGCGTACGCCCGTACGGCGATCCGCAGCTGGCCCATCAGCCCGGCCGCGCGGACGTCGTGGCCCTGCACGTCGCCGATGACCAGGGCGAACCGGCCCGACGGCAGCGGGATCATGTCGTACCAGTCGCCGCCGACCTGGAGCCCGCCGCCCGTCGGGACGTACCGCGCCGCGATCCGCATGCCCGGGATCTCCGGACCGAGCTGCGGCATCATCGACCGCTGCAGGCCGGTGGTGAGCTCCCGCTCGGATTCGGCCACCCCGGCGCGCTGGAGCGCCTGGGCCAGCATCCGGGCCACGGTCGTCAGGACGGACCGCTCGTCGGGCGAGAAGGACGCCGGGTGCTTGAAGGCGGCCATCCAGGCGCCCATGGTGCGCCCGGCCACGATCAGCGGCAGGAAGGCCCAGGAGACCCGGTCGAAGCGCTGGGCGAGCGGCCAGGAGGCCGGAAAGCGCCGCTTGTAGTCGTCGGGCGTGGCCAGGTAGATCGCCCGGCCGGTCCGGACGACCTCGGCGGCCGGGTAGTCCGTCTCCAGCGGCATGTCCGAGAAGGGGCCCTCGTCCCCGGGATCGTGCCCGTGGTGCCCGATGACCGACAGCCGGTCCCCGGCCACGCCGAAGACGGCCAGCCCGTCCGGGCTGAAGCCGGGCATGGACAGCGAGGCGGCGACCCGCAGCACCTCCGCCGTGGACCGGGCCTCCGCCAGGGCGCGGCCCGCGTCCAGCAGGAAGGCCTCGCGGGAGCGCCGCCAGTCGCCGGTGATGGGGGTGTGGGCGGCCGTGGTGCCGGGCTGCGGCTCGGCGATCTCCTGGATGGTGCCGATCAGCTCGTAGTCCGTGGCCCCGTCGGGCGCCCGGTTCTCCAGCGGCTTCGAACGGCTGCGCACGGTCCGCAGGACCCGGCCGTCGACGTCCATGATCCTCAGGCGGGCCTCGGCGAGGGTGCCCTCGGCGACGGCCAGGTTGATGATCCCGTTGACCTCGTTCCAGTCCACCGGGTGGAAGCGGGACCGTACGGCGACCTCCGGCAGCACCACCGGTTCGGCGGGCAGCCCGAGGAGCCGGGCGGCCTCGCCGTCGAGCGTGACCGTCCCGGAGGCGTTGTCCCATCTCCACAGGCCGGTCGCGATGGCGGCCAGGACGTCCTCGGTGCGCACTCGGCCATCTTTACAGGTCATATCCGTTACGTGCCTGTTCGCCCGGCCTGCGGACGCATTTGCGCAGGCTGGAGGGAGTGCCCGACCCGTCACCTTCCCGGACGGTAACCTTGGGACGGTTGAATCCACCCTGGTATCGCGTAGAACTGGATGACTGATGCATCGGTACAGGTCCCACACCTGCGGCGAGCTCCGCGCTTCTGACGTCGCCGCCGACGTCCGGCTGAGCGGCTGGCTGCACAACCGTCGAGACCTGGGCGGCATCCTCTTCATCGATCTGCGGGACCACTACGGCATCACGCAGCTGGTCGCCCGGCCGGGCACCGCGGCGAACGAGGCGCTGAGCAGCGTCACCAAGGAGACGGTCGTCCGCATCGACGGCAAGGTCGTCTCCCGCGGCGCCGACAACGTCAACCCGGAGCTGCCGACCGGCGAGATCGAGATCGAGGTCTCCGCGGTCGAGGTGCTCGGCGCCGCCGCGCCGCTGCCCTTCACGATCAACACCGACGACGGTGTGAACGAGGAGCGGCGCCTGGAGTACCGCTTCCTCGACCTGCGCCGCGAGCGCATGCACCGCAACATCATGCTGCGCTCGGCCGTCATCGCCTCGATCCGCTCGAAGATGGTGGCCCTCGGCTTCAACGAGATGGCGACGCCGATCCTCACCGCGACCTCCCCCGAGGGCGCCCGTGACTTCGTCGTGCCGTCCCGCCTGAACCCGGGCAAGTTCTACGCCCTGCCGCAGGCGCCGCAGCAGTTCAAGCAGCTGCTGATGATCTCCGGCTTCGACCGCTACTTCCAGATCGCGCCCTGCTTCCGCGACGAGGACGCCCGCGCCGACCGCTCGCCGGGCGAGTTCTACCAGCTCGACGTGGAGATGTCCTTCGTCGAGCAGGAGGACGTCTTCCAGCCGATCGAGCGCCTGATGACCGAGCTCTTCACGGAGTTCGGCAACGGCCGCGAGGTCACCTCGCCGTTCCCGCGGATCCCGTTCCGCGAGTCGATGCTCAAGTACGGCAACGACAAGCCCGACCTGCGCGCCAAGCTGGAGCTCGTCGACATCACCGACGTGTTCGAGGGCTCGGAGTTCAAGGC
The DNA here is from genome assembly GCF_014650695.1 of Streptomyces avidinii. GTDB lineage: Bacteria > Actinomycetota > Actinomycetes > Streptomycetales > Streptomycetaceae > Streptomyces > Streptomyces avidinii. The sequence goes on from NZ_BMVL01000009.1 coordinate 94,065, forward strand.
GTTCGCCGGCAAGCACGTGCGTGCCCTGGCCGTCCCGGACACCGCCGCGCAGCCGCGCAAGTTCTTCGACGGCCTCGGCGAGTACGCGATCTCGCTGGGCGCCAAGGGTCTGGCCTGGGTGCGCGTGGGCGAGGACGGTTCCCTGACCGGCCCGATCGCCAAGTTCCTCACCGAGGAGAACCTGAAGGTCCTCACCGAGCGCCTGGGCCTGGTCCCCGGCCACGCCGTGTTCTTCGGCGCGGGTGACTTCGACGAGGTCTCCAAGATCATGTCCGGCGTTCGCGTCGAGGCGGCCAAGCGTGCCGGCCACTTCGAGGAGAACGTCTTCCGGTTCTGCTGGATCGTCGACTTCCCGATGTACGAGAAGGACGAGGAGACCGGCAAGATCGACTTCTCCCACAACCCCTTCTCCATGCCGCAGGGCGGGATGAAGGACCTGGAGGAGAAGGACCCGCTGGACATCCTGGCCTGGCAGTACGACATCGTCTGCAACGGCATCGAGCTGTCCTCCGGCGCCATCCGCAACCACGAGCCCGAGGTCATGCTGAAGGCCTTCGAGATCGCCGGTTACGAGGCGGAGACCGTCGAGCGCGAGTTCGCGGGCATGCTGCGCGCGTTCCGCCTGGGCGCCCCGCCGCACGGTGGCATCGCCCCGGGCGTGGACCGCATCGTGATGCTGCTGGCCGACGAGCCGAACATCCGCGAGACCATCGCCTTCCCGCTGAACGGCAACGCGCAGGACCTGATGATGGGCGCGCCGACGGTGCTGGAGGAGGCCCGTCTGCGCGAGCTGAACATCGCGCTGCGCAAGCCGGTCGAGACCAAGGCGGCCGAGCGGCCCGTCTCCGACGCCGTCAAGCCGGACGCCGGGTCCCCGCGGGGCTGACGTCCGCCCGCTGATACGCC
>NZ_BMVL01000009.1:94999-105668 GCF_014650695.1 Streptomyces avidinii
CCTGCGAGGAGAGGGGCGCCGCCCTCGTTCTGCACGTACTAGAACTGCTCCAGGACGCCCTTGGCCAGGGCGGCGGAGGTCAGCTCGGTGGGGGCGGGGCCGGCGTGGAAGAAGCCGGCGTTCTCGGCGTCCAGCTTGCGCAGGAAGTCGAAGGCCTTGGCGTCGTGGTCGCCGAAGGCGACGAACTGCCAGCGGACCCCGGGGGCGGCGGTGGCGGCGTCGGCCAGGGCCTGCCGGGCGGGCTGGCGGTTGTCGGGGGCGCCGTCCGTCTGGAAGACGACCAGGGCCGGGCCCTCTCCGCCGTCCTTCCGGTAGCGCTCCAGGACGGCCTCCACGGCCACGTGGTAGCTGGTGCGGCCCATCCGGCCGAGCTCGGCGTGGCGGGTCTCGACCCAGGCGGCGTCGTAGCCGTCGAGGGTGAGGTCGGCCGTGCCGTCCACCTCGGTGGAGAAGAACACGGTGTGCACCGTCGCCGCGTCGTCGAGGTGCGAGGCGAGGGCGAGCGCGTGGTCGGCGAGGTACTGGGCGCTGCCGTCCTTGTAGAACCCGCGCATCGACCCGGACCGGTCCAGCACGAGGTACACCTTGGCCCGCGCCCCGGTCTTCCCCTTGCTGCGCAGCACCTGACCGACGGCCTTGTACGCCCCGACGACCTCGGGAGCCCGCCGCTTGACGACGGCCAACGCCTGCGCCGGCACCTCCGCCTCGGGCTGCGCCGCCTCGGACTGCTCCGCAGCGGGCTCGGTCGCTTCGACGGCGACCGGCTCTGCCTCGGGCTGCGCCTCGGGCTGCGCCTCCGGCTGGGTGGCCTCGGCGGCGACCGGCTCCGCCGGGACCTCGGGCTCTGTCGCTTCGACGGCGACCGGCTCTGCCTCGGGCTGCGCCTCGGGCTCGGTGGCCTCGGCGGCGACCGGCTCCGCCGGGACCTCGGGCTCGGTGGCCTCGGCGGCGACCGGCTCCGTCTGCGGCGTGGTGTCGCCCTGCGGCGCGTCCGCGTCGGGCTGCTCGGCGGGAGCCTCCTGAGCCTCCGGCCGGGCGGCGACCGGCTCCGCCTCGGGCTGCTCCGCAGCCGGCGTGACCGGCTCGGCCTCGGCGGCAGCGGGCTCGTCCTGCGCCTCCGGCGCGGTGGCTTCGGCGGCTGCCGGCTCCGCTTCGGTGGCGACCGGGGCGGGCTCGTCCTGCGCCTGGGGCGCTTCAGGCGCGACGGCGGTGTCCGCCTCGACCTCGGCAGCCGCCGGTTCCGCGTCCGGCTCGGTGGCCGGCTCCGCGGCGGGGGCTTCGGCCTCGGCCGGTTCGGCCCCGGCCGGGGTGGGCTCCGCCGGGGGTGCGGGGGTTTCTCCGCCGGGCTTCGCCGCAGGCGCCCGGCGGGCCTCCGGGACCGTCGGGTCCGCCGCCTGGGCGGGAGCCGTCAGGACGGTGCCGGGCTCCCGGTCGCGCGGGGTGGACTGCGGCGGAACCGTGGGGTTGTCGAAGGACGCCGCCACCAGTTCGGCGGCAACGTCCAGAGGGGTCCGTTCCGCCTGGTTCGGGACAGCGGCCGAAGGGGTGTCCGTAGTGTCCGGAACGGAGTCCGCGGACCGTCCGAATACCTTGCGCAACAAGCTCCGAATACCCATGGGCCAGGCCTTTCGCATGTGTGCGTGCGTCATTTGTCCGTGCTGCGCGGATGATCCCTGCCCAGAGTGGACACGTAAGGTTATCGGCCGCCCGGCTGGATCTTCGGCAGGGGCGCCTTTCGTGGCGTCCGGCTCCCACACACCCGCACACCGCTCCTGAACTGCCGCTCCGACGTGCCGGGTTCACCGACCGTTCATCCCCGCGCCGCCGCTTCGGCGCAACCCGGGCCTACCGTCACGGCTGGATCGTACCGACGCGTTGTCGGCGCCCACGCAGCTACTCGGAGGACACTCGTGCGCAAGCTTCTGCCGTTCATCGGCAACCCGCATGGGAGCGGCCGGTCCGCTCTCACCTGTCGTTACCGCTGTGGCGACGCCTGCTTCCACGAGGTGCCGAACACGAGCGACAACGAGTATGTCGGCGATGTCATAGCCCGTGCCTACTCCCGCCGCTCGATGCTGCGTTCCGCCGCGGTCGTGACGGTCGCCACCGCCGCCGGTTCCGCCGTGGCGTTCGGCGGCTCGGGGCAGACCGCCCATGCCACCCCCTGGGCCGATGCCGCCGCCGCGGGCGCCGGCAAGAACGGTGAGGCCGCCCGTGGTCTGCGCTTCAAGGCCGTCGCGCCGAACACCGACGACAAGGTCACCATCCCCGAGGGCCACGACCAGAACGTGGTGATCCGCTGGGGCGACCCGATCATCAAGGGCGCCCCGGGCTTCAATCCGGACAAGCAGACCGCCGCCGCACAGGCCGGTCAGTTCGGCTACAACAACGACTTCCTGAGCCTCCTCCCGCTCGGCGGCGACTACGAGCGCCAGCAGCTGCTCGTGGCCAACCACGAGTACACGGACGAGATCCTCATGTTCAAGGGGTACGACCCGGCCAACCCCACCCGCGAGCAGGTCGAGATCGCATGGGCCGCGCACGGCCTGAGCGTGGTCGCCGTCCAGGAGGACCACCGCAGCGGCAAGCTGACCGCGGTCGGCCGCCACCAGCTCAACCGCCGTCTCACGGCCACCAGCGAGTTCAGGCTGACGGGTCCGGCGGCGGGCAGCAGCCTGCTGAAGACCTCGGTCGACCCCACCGGCACCAAGGTGCTCGGCACGCTCAACAACTGTGCCGGCGGCACCACCCCGTGGGGCACCACCCTCCACGGCGAGGAGAACTTCAACCAGTACTTCGCCAACGCCGGCCAGGTCACCGAGCCCACCCAGGCCGCCCGGCTGAAGCGTTACGGCGTGACCACCGGCGCCTCCGAGCGCAAGTGGGAGCGGTTCGACAAGCGCTTCGACGTGGCGCAGGAGCCCAACGAGTCGCACCGCTTCGGCTGGGTCGTCGAGCTGGACCCGTACGACCCGCACTCGGTCCCACGCAAGCGCACCGCGCTCGGCCGCTTCAAGCACGAGGCCGCCCAGCCCCGGCTGACCGAGGACGGCCGCCCGGTCATCTACATGGGCGACGACGAGCGGTTCGACTACTTCTACAAGTTCGTCTCCTCGAAGCAGATGAAGAAGGGCAATTCGCGTGCCGCGAAGGAGCACAACCTCACGCTGCTCGACGAGGGCACCCTCTACGTCGCCAGGCTCACCGGTGACTCCCCCGCCGCCGAGCTCGACGGCACCGGCAAGCTCCCCACCGACGGCGAGTTCGACGGCTCCGGCGTGTGGATCAAGCTGGCCACCGGCAACGTCTCGCACGTCGAGGGCATGACCGCCGAGGAGGTGTACGTCTTCACGCGCCAGGCGGCCGACAAGGTGGGCGCCACGAAGATGGACCGCCCGGAGGACGTCGAGCCCTCGCCGCGCACCGGCCGCGTCTACATCGCGCTGACGAACAACACCGACCGCGGCAAGCCCGGCAAGGAAGGCGCCACCGAGGCCAATCCGCGCAACCTGAACAAGCACGGCCAGATCCTGGAGCTCGCCGAGAACTTCGACGACCCGGCGGGCGACGGGTTCGCCTGGCGGCTCTTCCTGGTCGCCGGTGACCCCAACGACCCGGCGACCTACTTCGCGGGCTTCCCGAAGGACAGGGTCAGCCCGATCTCCTGCCCGGACAACGTGGCCTTCGACCCGCACGGGAACCTGTGGATCTCCACGGACGGCAACCAGCTCGGCTCCCACGACGGCCTGTTCGGTGTCGCGACCGCCGGTGAGCGCCGCGGTGAGCTGAAGCAGTTCCTGACCGTTCCGCGCGGCGCCGAGACCTGTGGCCCGCTCATCCAGGACAAGCGGGTCCTGGTCGCCGTCCAGCACCCGGGCGAGATCGACGGCGCCTCCGTCGAGAAGCCGCAGTCGGTGTGGCCCGATGGCCCCGGCAAGATCGTCCGCCCGTCGGTCGTGTCCGTCTGGCGCAAGGACGGCCGCAACATCGGTGTCTGACCGGAGCAGTTGACCCGAAGAACCCCAGGGGCATGTTTCACGTGAAACATGCCCCTTGGGCGCCCGATCCGGACAACCCGCCCTATTCGCCCGATCCGTTCAGTTGCTCGTCGGCACCCTGCCGACGGGGAGCCGGAGCGTCGTCACCGCGCCCCCGTCGGGCGCGTTGGCGAATCCCACCTCGATCTCCAGCACCGCCGCCTGCCCCATCACGATCGTGAGCCCCAGGCCGTGGCCGCGCCCGCGTCCCGGGTCGCCGGTACGGAAGCGCTGCGGGCCCTGCTCGATCAGCTCGGGCGGATAGCCGGGCCCGTGGTCGCGGACCACCACCACCGGGCCCTCCACGGTCACCTCCACCGGCGGCCGGCCGTGCTTGCCGGCGTTGACCAGAAGGTTGGCCAGGATCCGGTCCAGTCGGCGCCGGTCGGTGACCACCACCGTGTCCTGGACCACCCGTACCGAGGCGGCCGACCCGGCCTCCGACGTGGGCGCGCTTCCCCCGGCGGCCGCGGCGACGGCGCGTTCCACCGCCCGGCCGAGCTCCACCCGGGCGAGGTCGGCCCGCTCGACGCCCGAGTCCAGCCGGGAGATCTCCAGCAGGTCCTCGGTCAGCAGGTGCAGGGCCCTCAGCCGGTTGTCGATCATTTCCTTGGGCCGGCCCTCGGGCAGCAGCGCCGCCGCGGCCAGCGACCCGGTGAGCGGGGTGCGCAGCTCGTGCGCGACATCCGCCGTGAAGCGTTTCTCCGCCTCCAGCCGCGCCTGCAGGGAGGCCGCCATCGAGTCCAGGGCGTGCGCCACGTCCCGTACCTCGTCGCGCGAGCCGCGCGGCCCGGGATCGTCCCCCTCGGCCGGGAAGTTCACCCGGGCGTCCAGATCCCCGGCGCTGATCCGGCGGGCCACGGCGGCCGTGGTCGCGAGCCGCCGGCTGATCCGGTCGGCGAGGAACAGGCCGGCCAGCGCCACCACCCCGGCCGCGAGGACCGCGGAGGCCAGGATGGCCGTGTCGGTGTCCCGCAGCTGTTCACGGGTGCTCCCGAAGGGCAGCCAGACCGCGAGGGCCTTGTCGTCGGCGGGTCCGGCCGCCCACATCACGGGCTTTCCCTGCTGCAGGCCGACCATGCTGCCGGTCTGGCCGCGTGCGACGAGCCGGCGCAGCGGCCCGGGGAGGTCCGCCGGGTCGAATGCGGCGTTCACGTCGCCGTGCGCGGTGCCGTACTCGTAGTGGCCCAGGGCGTGGTCGAGCTCGGTGGCCGCGGCCTTGCGGACCTCCCCGACCAATTTCCGGGCGACCACGTTGTGCACCAGGATCCCCAGCGCGGCGGCGACCATGCAGCACACCATCGTGGTGGTCAGGGCGATCTTCCAGCGCAGGCTGCTCAGCGCGCGCATCGCGACCCGTCCCCGTGCGGAGGGGTCTGTGTGAGCCCGGAGCAGTCGTCGAGGGTGAGCTGGGAGAGGTTCATGATCCCGGCCTTCGGGTCCCACACGTAGTCGGAGACGGCGACGTAGTCGGGATTCGTCGTGGGTTCGCGGACCGCCAGGTGTTCGGCGGCCACCTCCACACCCTCCAGCACCGCGCGCCGGGACAGGATCCGGGCGATGCTCCCGTCGTCCTGGACGGTGTAGACGCGCAGCTCGCTGAGCCGGCCGTCGATGTCCAGGGCCGTGATGAGTTCCTCCCGGCCGTTGCCCGTCAGGTCGTGCAGGACCGCGGGGCGCACCGGGCAGTCCGGGCCGCCGTCCACAGCCTGTGTGCAGAGCGCGAGCCGCTGGACGGCGCGCGGGTCGACGAGCCGGCCGGTCCCGCCGTCCTGCTCGGTGGCGGAGGTGATGTCGGCGCGTACGACCGACAGCGCGTTCACCCCACGCATGCTCAGGTCGGCGACCTTGGGCAGTCCGGGGACCACGGCGGCCGTGCCCGGCTTCTGGTCGGCGGCGGGTGGATCGGGACGGCTGTCCTTCCACAGGCTCTTCGGGGCGTGCACGGTGCCGAGGTCGCCCTCGCTCTGCAGTCCCTCCACGTCGGCGCACCCCGCCAGGAGTACGGCGAGGACCATCACGGCCGGGACGCGGTGCATGCTCCGATGCTGCCCCGTGCGACCCCGCCCGGCCCGGGAGGCGGCCCATTCGGGGGACGCCCGATCCGGCGCGGCTCCGCGCCGGGGCGGCGCTCAGGACTCCGGCCGGGTGATGGCCAGGGCGGCAGCGATCTCCTGGTGGACGGGGGCCAGCACGCTCGTCCTCTCGCCCGCGGGCCCCGCGTCGACCCGTACCGGGGTGGTGCTGCTGCGCACGCGCACGGCCAGCTCGCGAAGCTGCCGCGCGATCGACTCCACCTCCTCGGCGGGGGGTGGGGCGGCGCCGTGGTTGACCCGGACCCGTGCGGCGGTGGTCGCGTCCACGATCCGCTCGACGGCGACCACCAGCGGCCACCAGGCGGCGGCCCGGGCCCCGGTGGGCGGCGGCTCGGTCAGCGCCCGCTGGAACTCGCTGCGCACGCCCGACAGGTCCCGGTAGATGCGCCGCCGGGCCTGGAGGCGGGCGGTCCGGGCCGCCGCGAGCGCGGCCTCGTCCGCCACCGGGGCGAAGGCCCGTTCCACGTAGCGGGCGGCGTCGTCCACGGTGTCGGCGAGCCGGTCCCCGATCCGCGTGTGCCAGCTCTCGGGCCACAGCAGGTATCCCGCGACGAGGGTGATGGCGCAGCCGATCAGGCTGTCCACCAGACGGGGGCGGATCAGGTCGAAGCCCTGGTGGTTGAGGAGGTCGGACAGGAGCAGGATCACCGGGGTGATCGCGGCCGTCTGGAAGGCGTAGCCCTTGACGGAGAAGGCGGGGATCAGCCCGGCGAGTACGACCATCACGGGGACGTCCCACCAGCCGCGCGGCACCTCGGCGAGCACGGCGGCCGCGACGACCAGTCCGCCGGCGGTGCCGAGGGCGCGCAGTACGGCCCGGGAGAACACCGAACCGAAGTCGGGCTTGAGGACGAAGGTGACGGTGAGTGCGACCCAGTAGGACCGCTCGAATTCGATCACCGATACGAGGGACTGCGCGATCCCGATGCACAGCGCGAGCCGCAGCCCGTACCGCCAGGAGGCCCGGGACAGCACCATGTCGCGTACCGCCCGCCGGGCGCGCACGCGCAGGGCGGCGGGCCGGCCGAGCCGGTCGTCCACGTTGTCCAGGTCCGGCCGGGCGATGTACACGATCTTCGCGGCGTGGCGCAGGGCCGCGTCGACGGCCCGTTCGGCCGGGGTGTCGGCGGCGGGCAGGTCCAGTACGGGGGTTCCGGTGCGGCCCTCCGCGACGGCGTCGGCCAGGTCCCGTACGGCCGCCGGGATCTCGGGCGGCAGCGGCCGGCCGCGCAGGTGCGCGGCGGGCGCGGCCTCCACCAGCGGGATCACCACGTTGAGCTGGGCCAGCAGCCGCACCAGGGAGGGGCTGCGCCCGTGCACCCGGGCCCGGCGGCCGAGCACCAGGTCGTAGGCGTGGTTGATGGCCTGGGTGACCTGCTGGCGGCGTTCGTCGTACACGGCGCCGGGGCCGCCGGCCGCCTCCAGGGCGTCGGCCAGGGCCCGGTAGGTGTCGGCCACGGCGGTGCGCTCCGGCTGCCGGCGGCGCAGCGGCCAGCCCAGCAGGGTCAGCGCGAGGACGAACAGTCCGCCCGCAGTCAGCAGCAGCGGGGCCGTCCACCAGGGCTGGGGCAGCGGCAGCCCGGCGCCGATCACGGCGTTGAGCAGGAGCAGCAGTCCGGACACGGAGGCGACCGTGCCGATGGAGGAGATCATCCCGGAGACGAGGGCGATGAGGGTGAGTGCTCCGACGGCCAGCCAGCCGTGCCCGTAGACCAGGGTTCCCAGGGTCACGCCGACGGCGCCGAAGAGCTGCGGGACGGCGATGTTGAGGACCCGCATCCGGTAGGCATCGGCGGTGTCGCCGATCACCCCGGCGAGGGCGCCCATGGAGGCGAGGGCGCCGTACTCGGGTTCGTCGAGGGCGAATCCGACGGCGAGCGGGACGGCCATCGCGATCGAGGCCCGGACCACGGCGGCCCACGGGACCGGTGCGGCACTGGGCTTCAGCCCGTTGAGAAGCCAGGAGGGCGGAGCCAGGGGACGGTGCCGGGCTCGCCGCGACGATATGTGTTCGGTGCGTTCGGTGCTCATTCCCGCTTCCGTGCCCGCCGCTCGCGAATCGGTTCTTCTGGGATCTTCTGCGCTGTTCCGTTTGTGTCGGTACCTTCCGAGCTTATGGGGTGCGGCGCAGTCGCCCCAGCACCCATGCGGCCAGCGCGGCGGCGAGCCCGATCAGCAGCACCACCCAGGCGGTGGTGCGCAGGTAGGCGGTGAGGGCGTCGTACACCGCCCCGGCGGCCGGCCGGTCGATGTCGGCAGGTAGATCGTCCAGGGTGAGCCGGCGGCACACGTCCACCGCGAGCCACAGGAGTACGGCGCCGACCGCCAGTCCCACCCCGGTGGCGATAACGGCGCGCCGTCGGTGGACGGCCACGGCGATGGCCGCGGCGGCGAGGACCAGGGTCAGCACGGGGAGCCAGACGCCGGCCACTTCGAGCATGTGGAAGCCCTTCCGGAGAGCGCCGAGATTGTCGTACTCCATGACCTTCACGGTCAGGTGGGTCACCGGGATGCGGTCGGCGAAGGGCACCTCGTCTGCGACGAGGTCGCCCCTGACCTGGGCGATCACGGGTGCGAGGTCGATGGTGAGGGCGTCGCCGTGACCGGTGGTGAGTGCGTGGCGGAAGGCGGCGTGGGCGGCGCGGTTGGCCGCGTCCCAGGCGGTCCGGTAGGCGTCGGTGCCGGCGAAGGAGTGCAGGGCCTCGCCGAGCAGGGTGTCCACCCCGATCTGGAAGGGCCCCGCGTCGATCTGGCCGGCCAGGGCGCGCGTGACCTGGGTGACGACGACCTCCTGGACCTTCGGGTTCTCGGCGAGGGGGGACATGGCGGCGGTGTACCGGTCGGCGTTGCCCAGCTCGCGGTCGGCCCAGTACGCGACGGCGCTCGCGGGCACCAGGAGGGCCACGAGCACGATGAGTACCGCCGACAGGATGGTGCGCACGTCACCAGGGAAAGCGGACGCGGGGCCGGGCGCGAGCGGTGTTGCTGCGGGTGGGTGGTGGGCCGTCGGACGGCGGGGTCCCCTTGCGCCCATAATCCTGGACATTTAATATCCAGGATATGAAGATGAGTGAGGGTGTCGAGTGGGCGCTGCACAGCTGCGTCAACCTGGCCTGGAGCGGTCCGGACCGGGCCGTGTCGGCGGCGCGCCTCGCCGCGTGGCACGACCTGCCCGCGGCCTACCTCAACAAGCAGCTCCAGGCGCTGGCCCGGGCGGGCATCGTCACCTCCACCCCCGGCCCCCGGGGCGGCTTCCGGCTGGCCCGCCCGCTCGACGCCATCTCGCTCATGGACGTGGTCGCCGCCGTCGAGGGGCCCGAGGAAGCCTTCCGGTGCGCGGAGATCCGGCAGCAGGGTCCCGGCGCGGGTGCCCCGGCGGCCCATACCGCCGACTGCGCCATCGCGCACGCCATGACCCGGGCCGAAATGGCCTGGCGCAGGGCGCTCGCCGCCCAGAACCTCGACGAGATCCGGCAGCAGGCCGAACGGCAGGCCCCCGAGGCCCCCGAGCGGCTCCGCGCCTGGCTCGCCGCGCGGTAGCCGCACCACGGCCGACCGCACCCCGGGCACGGACACCGGCACGGCAACAGACACCGGCACGGACACAGCAACAGGCACGGACACGGAATCAGGGAGCTCGGCATGACGCGCAGCATCATCAACCCGGCAGGACTCCACACCCCGACCGACTACGGCTACAGCCACATCGTCTCCGCACCCGGCGAGCAGGTCTTCATAGCCGGCCAGTACGGCTCCGACGAGCACGGCCACGTCGTCTCCGAGGACTTCGCCGACCAGGTCGAGCGGGCCTTCGCCAACCTCCGTACCGCCCTCGCGGCTGTCGGCCTCGGCCCCGGCGACGTCCTCCGCATCGGCACGTACACCGTCGGCCACGACCAGTCGAAGCTGGAGATCCTGCTGAAGCAGCTGCACGCAACCTGGGGCACCGAACTGCCCGCCCAGACCCTGATCGGCGTCGCCGCACTCGCCCTTCCCGGCATGCTCTTCGAGATCGACGCCGTGGCCGTGCGCACCCCCTGACCACTGATCCACTTGCCGCTCGGGGGTGGCGGGTGTGCCCTGGATGATGGGAGAGAGGAGCCCGTCATGGCACATGCGGCACCCACCGCCCTCGGGCGGCACCGGCAGTCGGCGAACATGACGCACCTGAGCAAGGGCGCGTACGTGAGGCCACTGCTCCTCGGCCTCGTCTACGGCGTCTGGGCCGCCTTCATGAAGCGCCAGATGGGCCCGGTGGACGCGGGCAACGTCTTCTACGGGATCCTGTGCGGCGTGCTCTTCGCCGGGATCATGTTCGCCCTGGCCCGGATCGGACCCCGCCTGAAGCGGGAGGTCCACGCCGCCGCCTACGGCGCCTTCGGCGGTATCGCCGTGGGCTACCTGCACAGCCTCACCAACCAGTCGATCCTCAAGGCCGTCGTGGTCGGTCTTGCCGTCGCCGTCGGCGTCGGAGCGATCGCGTTCTACCGCTACTACACCCACGAGGACTGAGGCGGCCGACCGGCGCGCGCCGGT
>NZ_BMVL01000009.1:105713-324487 GCF_014650695.1 Streptomyces avidinii
CCGGGGGACCGGCGCGCGCCGTATGCCCGCGCGGTCCCTACGCGGCCGAATCCGCGGGGGCGGTCTGCTGCTGCGGTTCGCTCTCGGCCTCCACGGCCGTGGCCTTCGGTGACGCGGCCGGCTCGGTCTGCCGGACCGGCGGGGAGAACCGGGTGACCTCGGCGCGGAGCATGGCGTTCAGTGCGGCGTACGGGTCGATGGGCATGGCGGAACCTCACGGTGCTCAGGGGGGTTGTGGTGGGCTGCATCGGGACCTCGGTCCGCTCAGCAGCGCAGGACCACGCTCCGCACCGTCCGCCGGGACAAGGGCGGTTCGGCCGCCTCCGCGGCCGGCCCGCACGACGGGGCATCCGGGTGTTTCACGTGAAACACCCGGATCGGCGCCCGCCGTACGACGGGCAGCCCGCGCGTGACCGTCCGTACGGCCGCCCGTGCCTCGGGGTCGGGGGCCGGATCGGACTGGCCCTCGCCGGGCTCGGGGGACTCGGCGGGCGCGGCCGGCACGGCGGGCGCACTGGAGGCGGGGCGGAACTCGGCGGCCGCGGCGCCGGCCGGACCGGCGCCGAAGACGCACAGCAGCACGACACAAGCCACGGTCAGAGCCCTGGTCAGTGCCGAACGCGCGTGGTGCCTCCCGCTCATGCGAGGGGTGTGCCCCGCCACGCCGAGAGACTCCCGGGTGGACCTCAAGAAGCCCCCGACCGGGGGACGAAGACACCCCCCACGGCTGACAGGCCGCCACCGGACCGCACGGGCTCAGCGGGCGCGGCGCTGCCCGGTCAGCCGGGCCAGCACGGCGGTCTCGCCGCCGACCAGCCGCAGTTGGGCCCGGCCGGCCGGGTCCTCGTGGCCGGAGGACCTGCCGGGAGAGACCCGTACGACGGTGAACACGGCCGTACGGCTGTCGGCGCGGGCGATCTCGATGGTCCGTCCCCGCCGCAACTCGCCGAGGCGAAGGCCCTCTCCGGTCACCAGGGCCGTCCCGGCCGCACCCGGCGCCGGACCCTCGGTGTCCCAGGCGGCCTCCTCGCGGTCACCCGTCAGCGGTACGTCGACGCCCAGGCTCGGAATGCGCAACCGCAGCGGCCGCGCGGCCCGCAAGGGTCCCGTGACCGTCCGCAGGGGTCCGGGGGCGGTCCTCGGTGACCGGGCCCCCACACCGGTGACGTGCTCGCCCGACTGCTCCAGTTCCCGCACCAGACGGCGGTGGCCGGACAGCCCCAACGCCCGGGTGGGCAGTGCGTCGTCGGTGGTCACGGCTGCGGGCCGGGCGCCCTCGGTCCGTTGCAACACCGCGATGCCGGTGGACAGCAGAACCACCGTCAGCGAGGCGACGACCCACTTGGCGCGGGGCATGGGATTCCCTCCTGTCCGGCTCGTGCGGCCGGGTCATGTGAGCAGTGGACACCTCCTCTGCCCGTCGGCACCCCGTGCAACACGGTGGACTGACGTCACGTCACGGGCGTGTCCGCGCCCGAGCGGGGAGTCTTTGCAGTTGGCGACGGGTCCGCCCACCGGCTGCCGGGGTTGACGGCCATGCGCCCGAAGGGGTGAGAGCCGTGCGGGGCCGATGACCCCGGGGGTCACATGACGACGGCCGCCGTGCCGGCTCCCATCAGCGCGGCGGCCAGGTGCATGGCCGGGTGCCCGTAGTCCCCGTACCAGAGGTGACGGGCCAGCCCGCCCAGGGCGGCCAGTGCGGCGATGATGCCGATCTGGCCGAACAGCGTGATGGCGCAGCAGGGGGCCAGGAGCAGCAGGAACGAGTTCAGCCAGAACGGGGCCGCGCCCGTCCAGCCCCGCCATTCCCTGATCGCCGTCGCCATGTACTACCGGCCCCCTCGTGCTCAACTCGTCGGCTGCACAGCCTCCTTGGGTGTGGAGGTGGGCACAAGGGCTCGTTCGGCTAGAAAACCGAAAGCCAGGCCGAAAGTCGTCCACAGTGCCGTTTGGATGGCCAGGGACGCGAGGCGGAAGTCCCAGATCAGCGCGGCCGGGAAGCCTGCCGGGACCTCGTCGATGCCGGGCAGCACGGCGTACGAGATGCCGATGACCAGGGCGAAGGCCGCGCCGGCGACGACCGACGCGTTCCAGTTGCCCAGCCTCGGCGCGAGCCGTCGCCCGAGGATCAGCGCGCCGGCTGCCAGCAGCACGCTCAGGGCGATCATCAGCAGGTACAGGGCGGTCCGCCGGGCGGCGGTCTCGGGATCCCCCACGGCGGGCGGGTTGGCGGGGTACTTGAAGAACGGCACCAGCGTCACGGTGACGTACAGACCTCCGGTGACCAGTGCGGCCGTGGCCCGCGGGCCGAACCGGCCGATGCGGCCCAGGGCGAAGCAGAAGACGAGCGCGGCGATGCCGCCGAGCGCGACCGCGTAGAGCACGACGCCGGTGCCGAGCCCGGCCGTGGCCTGGAGGGCCCGGCTGACCGGGGCCTCCTCGCCGTGGTCGTGACCGGCCGCGGCGGCCTCTTCGATGGCGATGGCCGCGTCCACCTTGGACTCACCGAGGAGGTACGCGACGAGGAAGGCGGCGACCCCGGCCAGCAGGCCGGCGAGCATGCCGCGGACGAGCAGGGTCCGGGGGGAGACCCCACCCGGAGAAGTGGAAGTCATGCTTCTGGTCCCCTTGCTGAGACGTCGTTCGGTGGCAGGGGACTCAGTGGCAGGGGAACCCGAGCAGGTGGCGGCCGTCGTGCAGCCACTCGTGGATGGTCTCCCCTTCGAAGACCGCGGTGGCGCCCTGCTCGGCGCCGACGAAGTACAGCAGGACGAGCATGAGGATGCCGACGAAGACGGCCCAGGGGGCCAGTGCGGAGAGCGAGATGGGGGCGATGGCGGGTGAGTTCGTCGTGGACACGGCGGAGTGGGCCATGGCAGAACCTCCAGGGGGAACACGCGTCCCGGTCAGTGGTGCTCGCTACGACGGTGGCGGGTCTGACTTTCCTCCCCCTCCGGGAGGTTTCACAGTGGCGCGACCGTGCCGGATTCTCACCGTGCTTCCGTCGGACCGTCGTCATTTCAATTGTGTCATTTGTGACCGTACCGCGCTTACGCTCCCCTTATGAAGACCCTGTTGGTGCGAGTCCGTCTGGTCAGCTTCCCTCTGGACGCAGCCGCCCGTCAGGGCCGCTTCGGTCACGCGCGGCCGTGTCCCGGACACGAGGGGTTGCGCGGCGCGGACACGGGCGAGTGGGCGGGACGCACCCTGGACGAGGTGGCCGGCCGGGATCCGGCGGCCGTGCGGGCCTGGCTGTCGGATCCCGCGTACGCGCCGCCGGGCGGGGAGTCGGTCGACGCGCTGATTGCCCGCGTCGGGGCGGAGCTGGCCGCCCTGCCCGAGGGCACGCACCGGCTGGAGGTCGAGCAGGCCGTCGTACGGGCGGCCGTGGTGCACGCACTGGAACTGTCGGCGGCGGCGTTCTGGCGGCTCGACGTACGGCCGGAGTCGGTGACCACCCTCACCGGGCGCTCGGGGCGCTGGAACCTCCTGGTGGGGCAGCCGCAGGCCGAGCAGCCGCACGTCGGGCCGTAGCCCGGTCCCGCTGCGCGACGATCGGTCCCGCTGCGCGAGGAATCGGTCCCGCTACGCGACGATCCAGTCGGACGTCGCGATCACCGGCTGCACCCCGTCGCGGTGGACGGTGCCCTCGATCAGGCCGTACATCCGGTCCGCGGCGAAGTAGACCTCGTTGTCGTTCTTGAGGCCGAAGGGCTCCAGGTCGACGAGGAAGTGGTGCTTGTTGGGGAGGTTGAGCCGCACCTCGTTGACCTTGGGGCAGTTGTCGAGCACGCGCTCGGCCATCTGGTTCAGGGTCTGCTGCAGCGAGTACGAGTACGTCTCCGCGAAGGCTTCCAGGAGGTTCTTGCGGACCTTCTTGTACGCCTGGTCCCAGTCGTACCCGCAGTCGTCGGCGGCCAGCGCCGAGTGCGCCCAGCGCGCGGTGACCTTGGTCGCCAGGATGCGGTCGTACGCCTCCTGCAGGGTCGTGTACTTGTCCTTGATGTAGCCGTGGAACTCGGAGTTGGTCGAGTTCATCACCGTCAGGTCCTTCAGACCCGAGATGACCTGGAGGCCCGTCGTCTCGCTGTAGGTGATCTGCGCGGTGCGCACCTCCTGGCCCTTACGGACGAAGGAGTGCTGCTCCTTGCGCGTCGGGACCGGGATCCGGTCCCACACGTACTCCTCGATGCGGATCTGGGCCTCGCGGATGGGCTCCTGCGAGGAGACGAAGTGCTTGGCGAGCAGGATGCCGAAGGCTTCGGGGGAGTCGATGCCGTGCTCCTTGCCGAAGGCGTACACCGTGTTCTTGGTGGTGTCGGTCGGCAGGCAGTTGGCGTTGTTGCCGGTGAGGTGGACATCGCGGAACTCACCGCGGAGCGCGACCGAGACGTTGAGGTCGCGGATCTCGTGCCAGGAACCGTCGCCGCCCTTGCGGGTGACCTTCACGATGCGGTTCTCGGCCTTGCCGTACTGGTTCTGGGCCAGGACGTGCTTGCTCATGCTGTCTTCCTTCGGGTACTCGGGAACACGGAGTCCGGTCATCTGGATCCCGTACGCCCGGCGTCCAGCGCCCGTCCGAATCAAGGACGTCCCGCTCCCCGCCGTTCGGTCCCTCCCCGAGGGACCGCCCCGGGCCTGACGTGCATCCCGGTTCGTAGGTGCTTGGCCTGTTGTGTGTCTCGCGGCCTGTACGGATTGCAGCATGTGTGCGGCTGGTTGATCCCCGTACAAATCCTCCGAACACCAGCACCCACGCCTTGGGCGACCCCACAGAACCCCAGGTCAGGCGGTGTGCGCATCCGCCACCGAGAGAGCCTCGTCGAGGATCGCCAGCCCCTTGGCCACGTCCTGCGCCGAGATGTTGCACGGCGGCGCGACGTGGATGCGGTTCCCCGCGAGGAGCGGCCAGAGCCCGCCCTTCCTGCACGCGGCGCCGAACTCGGCCATCGGCGCGTTGTCCGCCCCGGCCGCGTTGTACGGGACCAGCGGCTCGCGCGTCTCCTTGCTCCGTACGAGTTCCAGGGCCCAGAAGGTGCCGAGTCCGCGGACCTCCCCGACCGAGGGGTGCCGTTCGGCCAGCGCGCGCAGGCCGGGGCCGAGGAGCTCGGCGCCGGTGCGTGCGGACTGCTCGACGATGCCCTCCTCCTCCATCACGTTGATCGTCGCGACGGCGGCCGCGCAGGCCAGCACGTGCCCGGAGTACGTGAGGCCGCCCGGGTAGGGCCGGCGGGCGAAGGTCTGCGCGATGGCGGCCGAGATGGCGACCCCGCCGAGTGGCAGGTAGCCGCTGGTCACGCCCTTGGCGAAGCAGATCAGGTCGGGGGTCACGTCCCAGTGCTCGGAGGCGAACCACGTGCCGGTGCGCCCGAAGCCGACCATGATCTCGTCCAGGACGAAGACGATGCCGAAGCGGTCGCAGAGCGCGCGCACCCCGGCCAGGTAGCCGTCCGGGTGGACGAGTACGCCCGGGGCGCCGCCGACGGTCTCCAGGATGATCGCGGCGATGGACTGCGGGCCCTCGAAGACGATGGTGTCCTCCAGGTGGCGCAGGGCCCGCTCGCACTCCTCGGCCTCGGTGCTCGCGTAGAACGGCGAGCGGTAGGCGAACGGGCCCCAGAAGTGCACGACACCGGCGGTCGCCGAGTCGTTGCCGAAGCGGCGGGCATCGCCGGTCAGGTTGATCGCGGTGGAGGTGGCGCCGTGGTACGAGCGGTACGCGGACAGCACCTTGGGCCGGCCGGTGTGCAGCCGGGCCATGCGGACGGCGTTCTCCACGGCCTCGGCCCCGGCGTTGGTGAAGAAGATCTTGTCGAGGTCGCCGGGGGTGCGCTCGGCGATCAGCCGGGCCGCCTCGGAGCGCACGTCCACGGCGAAACCGGGCGCGACGGTGCACAGCTCGGCCGCCTGCTCCTGGATGGCCGCGGTGACCTTCGGGTGCTGGTAGCCGATGTTCGTGTAGACGAGGGCGCTGGAGAAGTCCAGGTAGCGGTTGCCCTGGTAGTCCCAGAAGTACGAGCCCTCGGCGCCGGCCACGGCGAGCGGGTCGATGAGCTCCTGCGCCGACCACGAGTGGAAGACGTGCTTCCGGTCAGCGTCTTTCACGGCGGCGAGGGCGTCGGCTTCTGCGTTCATGAAACGAGCGTAGTTGTCCACGATGTGGACCCGGCGGGGGCCGGTCCGCCGGCCCCTGCCGCCGGGTCAGGCCAGGGCCTCGCCGTACAGCCGGAACAGCCGGGGCCCGGGGGCCGGGGCGGCCGCCTCCAGCCGGGCCCAGGCGCCGGACGCCGCCGCCCGGGCCGTCGCGCCCGGCCACGGCTGCGGCAGCAGCTCCGGCGGGAGCAGCGGGTCGGGGAGCATCGCGGCGGAGAAGGCCGCCGCCAGCGCCACGGCGTGCGCCAGCCCGGCGGCCGCGCCGTCGGCCTCCGTCCCGGCGGCTGCCGCTGCCGCCCCGGCGGGCTGCTCCGCGAGCGCGCGCAGCTCCGTGTACCGTGCCGCGATCTCCGGCAGCGGCCACAGCCGCTTCGCGAGGGCCCGGGGGTCCGAGGTGCCGCCCACGGTCAGGTCCCGGGTGCTCAGGCAGCTGAGCGCCTCCGACAGGCCCAGCTCGGCCGCGTGCGCCCGTACGTACGGGCCGATCGCGTTCGGGGTCACGTACAGCCCGCCCTGGACCGGCGCGGCCCCCAGCCCGGTCAGCGCGTCCCGCAGGGAGTCCCGAGCGGCCCGCGCGGATTCCGGTACGGCGAAGGCGAAGGCGTGCCAGAGTCCGTCCCACGGCTCCAGCCCCCTGTCCTGCCGGTAGGCGTGCCGGACGAACTCCACCTCCGGTACGAGCGGCAGCCCCGGCCCGGGCTCCGGCTCCACCGCCCCCGCCAGGCGCAGGACGGCCCGCCGGCCGCGCCCCTGCGCCGTGAACCGGCCCTCGGACACCAGCCGCTTCACGCACAGCCGCACCTGCTGGTCGGTCATCCCGAGCAGCCCGGCGACCTCGTACAGCTCGCCTCCCGCGACCGTCCCGTCCTCGCGGACCAGCGCGTGCACCACCATCCGCGTGGGGATACCGCTCATCGCGCCGACACCTCCTTGTGCATCGTCGTCACGGCCCCGAATCCCAGCACGTCCCGCAGCCAGGGAGTGCGCTGGACCCGTACCGCCCGGAACCCGTGCCGTTCGTACAGCTCACGCGCCCGCGGGTTCTCCGCGACCACGTCCAGCCGGATCCGCCGGCACCCCTGCTCCACGGCGATCGCCTCGACCTCCCGCAGCAGCAGCCCGCCGATGCCCCGGCTCCGCTCGGCGGGGTCCACGGCGATGCCGTCCATGACCAGCTCGCCGCGGGCCGGGGTGCGTTCCAGCAGGGCCAGCAGGAACACCCGGTACAAGCCGCGGACGCGCCCGTACCGGGCCCTGACCGCGGCCGCGTCGCCGCCGACCAGGCCGCGTCCGGCCAGCTGGTAGCCGGCCACACCCACCACCCGGCCGCCGTCGTGGCCCCCGCCGCCGGACAGTGCTGTCACCGCCCGGTCCGCGTGCAGGTGCTCGGCGATGAATCTCCGTCCGGCCGCCGCGGGGCCGAGCGCGAGGCCCAGCTTGCCCCCGAAGGCCTCCCAGTACAGCTCGGCCACGCGCGCGGCGGCCCCCTCGGGCACCCCGCGCCGTACCTCCACGCTCTCCGTCGTCATACCTGCAAGCATAATACGTTCGTCGCCGCTACGATCGTTCTAGACGTGAGCGAATGAGTGTACGAATCCACGAGTGAGGAACCCGGAGCCGCAGATGACCGAGCCCCGTCCACCCGCAACGGCCCGCAGACTCCGCCGGGCCCTGCTGTCCGTCCTCCTCCCGGCCCTCACCACGGCCCTCCTCCTCGCCGGTGTCGTCCTGTGGCAGCACGACTACGACCTCCACGAGGAGCGCGTCACCGTCCCCGCCGCCGGCCACGACCTCCCCGGCGTGCTCGCCACCCCCGCCGCCCGGGGCCGCGGGCCCTTCCCGCTGGTGGTCTTCGTGCACGGCGACGGCGAGGTCGACGCCACCCACGACGGCTTCTACCGCCCCTACTGGGAAGCCTTCGCCCGGGCCGGCTACGCCTCGCTCTCCCTCGACAAGCCCGCCGACTGGCTCGGCCAGACCATGGACGACCGGGCCCGCGAGACCACCGACGCACTCTCCTGGGCGGCCCGCACCCGGCCCGAGATCGATCCCGCCCGCATCGGCCTGTGGGGCGCCAGCCAGGCCGGATGGGTCATGCCCAAGGTGGTGGCACGGGCCCCCGCCCCCGGGGTGCGCTTCATCATCGCCCTCGGCACCGCCGTGAACTGGGAGCGCCAGGGGGAGTACAACCTGCGGGCCGAGCTCCGCGCGGCCGGAGCCGGCGCCGACCGCACGGCGGCCGCCCTGCGCACCCGGGAGGCCACGCTGGCGCTGCTGCGGCGCGGGGCGACCTACGAGGAGTACCGCGCGAGTCCGGGCGCCGACCGGGAACTCACGGCGGAGCGCTGGACGTTCATCAGCCGCAACCACACCGCGGATGTGACGGGCGACCTGCGGGCGATGCCGCCCGTCCCGGTGCTGCTGATCTCCGGCGCCGACGACCTGAATGTGGACGGCGCCGAGACCGAGGCGCTCCACCGGAGCCTGCCGGCGCCCGGAACCCTCACGGTCCGCCGCTATCCGGGGGCGACCCACGCCCTGCTGCGCACCGAGGTCGAGCGCTCCTCCTGGCGGCTGACCCTGACGGCGGTGTTCGCCCCGCGCGCCCTCTTCCCGCCCGGCCTCCTCGCCGACCAGGAGCGGTTCCTCCGGGAGGTCGGCCGCCCGGGCTGACCCGCGCGAGGTCCCGTACGGGCTCCCACCGCGGCGCGGGCCCCGGCATCGAGATCCGCAGGGCGACATTGTGCGGAGCGGCCCGATGGTATTGCCACGGCGTTGTCCGAGGGGGTGTCGGCGTATGTCTGAAATGGTGGGAGTCGGAGATGGTCCACAGGTTGTCGCTCGGGTGCGCACCGTCCCGCGGGCGAAGTGCGGGCATTTCAACGGCGCTTTGGCCGGAGCCGCTCCGGCGGTGTGCCCGTGGGATCGCGATTGTTTCGCCTGCCCGTCACGGGGGAAGTGCAACTGTTTCGTTTCCGGGAAATCGGCGATGCGTGTGACCGCGCCGCGGCCGCCCGGTACGGCCCACCCGCCGTACCCGCCGGGGCGTGCCGATCCCCGCCCGGGCGGACGGTGCCGCGTGCGCCATCGCCGAGGCGCATCGGGTGGCGGACGCTGCCACGGCCGACCTGTGCGGCGCCGGCTACGTGCGCCCCGCGGAGCCGGTGCCGTCATCGGCCGCATGCGCCCCTGGCGCCCTGCTTGTGACCGGTTCGTCGGGAACGGCCTCTAGAAACCGCCGAATCGCGGGGGCCGTTCCCGGTCGTGCCGGAAGGGGGAGGGCTATTTGTCGGAGTAGCTGAAGTCTCCTACGGTCCAGGCGCTGACGTCCTTGACCGCGATCCGGTACATACCGCCGGTCTCGGGGATGCCCAGGGTGCCCTGGAGGATGCGTGCCACGTGGAAATGCAGGTGGGAGGGTGCCCCGGCCTGCTGTCTGTCGCCTCGTTCCGGAGAGCTGAAGATCTCGGCGAACGGGCCCAGCTGGTCGGAGTCCCGCAGGACCTCGGCCACCCGCTGACGCCAGACGCTCTCGGGGGCGAGCCGGCCTGTGATGACGGCGCCGTGGACCACGACGGTCAGGGACATCTGATTGGTCTGCTCCGACTCGACCATGGTGGCGAGATCGAGGAGCAGGTCGTCAGGGATCGACATGGGCACGGACTCTAGCAAGGGTGCCCGCGGACCGGCCGTACGAATTCCGGGAAACTCCGGGGAACGCGGACGGCCGAGGTCCGCACCCCAGGGTGCGGGCCTCGGCCGCGTCTGCGCGAACGTCAGGCGGGAACGATGTTCTCGGCCTGCGGGCCCTTCTGGCCCTGCGTGACGTCGAAGGTAACCTTCTGGCCTTCCTGAAGCTCACGGAAGCCGGAAGAGGCGATGTTCGAGTAGTGGGCGAAGACGTCGGCGCCGCCGCCCTCCTGCTCGATGAAGCCGAAGCCCTTTTCCGCGTTGAACCACTTCACGGTGCCAGATGCCATATGAATTCTCCTTTGGGGCAGTGCCCGGATCCGCACTGTGCGGGACCGGTGTCGCCGTGATGATTGCCCCGACCGGAACGCGTAATTCTCACTGCATGCACCGGAAATAAAAAGTGCACCCACCGGAAAATCCAGTGAGAGCACTTGTAAGTTTTTGGGAACCACAACTGCAACGGACGTCACCGTAGCACAGCGGGAGCCGATGGCAGCGGAAATTTCCTCGCGCCCGAACCGAAATTCCGCACCCGGAGCGGCGCATTTTTGAACCTGGAAATCATATGAACGCCATGGTTTTCCGCGGAATCGTTCCCGCAGGGACGTGCCGACCGGTGCGCCGGCTCGGATACCGTCGCTCAGGGCCCCGCCAACCGGCGCGGGGCCGGGGCCCGTTGCCCCGCATCCGCAGAGCAGGGAGTACTCCGTGCCCCACGCAGTCGTCGACTACTCGGACTCGCTGACCGGTGCCTTCGACCGGCGGGTCTTCGCGCTCGAACTGCACGCGCTGGCGGTCGAGATCCTCGACACCGCGATCGGCAACTGCAAGACGCGTTTCCACCGTCTGGAGGAATCCGTCGTCGGGGAGGGCACCGACGGCCGGTCGGTGGTCGTGCACGTCGAGCTGGCCATCGCCCGGGGCCGCACCGCGCAGACCAAGTCCCGCCTGACCCGTGCGGTGCTGGAACTGGTCGAGCGGCACACGGCGAAGGCCGGGGGCCTGGTGGTCCACGCCTCGGTGGACGTCCGCGACCTCGGCGAGGCCTATACCAAGAGCGTGACCACGCCCTGACGTGCGGGCCGCCCGGGTGGCCGGCGGCACTACGCGCCGATGCGCAGCAGGGCCAGCGTGATGTTGTCCGGGCCGCCCGCGTCGATGGCCGCCTTCCACAGCTCGAAGGCGGCCCTGCCGTCGTCGTGCACCCGGAGCAGCGCCTCGATCTCCTCGTTCGGCACCGGGTCCGTGAGCCCGTCGCTGCACACCAGGTAGCGATCGCCCTCGGTCACCGCGAGCGTCGCGATGTGGGGGGTGATGTCGTTGTACGCGCGGCTGCCGCCGAGGACCTGGGTGACCGCCGAGGTGGTGCGGTGCCCGGGTGCGGGTGGCGGGCTGTCGTCCACGCTGATCTGGCGCAGTCCGTCCGGCGTGGCGTGGAACACCTTGCTGTCGCCGACGTTGAACGCCAGCAGCGAGTCCGTCAGGACGAGGGCGCCCGCGACCGTCGTCCCCATGGTGGCCAGCTCCGGCCGCCCCTCGGTGGCCGAGTGCACGGCGCGGTTGCAGAGGCTCAGCGCATCGCCGACGGCCTCGGGGCCGTCCAGCGTGGATCCGAGCGAGGACAGCTGGCGCACCACGAGCTCGCTGGCCACCTCACCGGCCGGCTGACCGCCCAGGCCGTCCGCGACCGCCACGACGAGCGGTCTGCCGAGGGGGAAGACCAGGGTCTGGGGATTCTGGGTCACGGTCCCGCACAGGGTCCACGGTCCGATGACGAGGCTGTCCTCGTTGTGCTCGCGCACCAGACCGGCATGACTCAGGGCGGTCACAGCTATGTACGGCACCTCGACGTCCCGCCTCTCGGCAATGGAAACAGCCATGGCAAGACCATTGTCGCGCCGCTCCGGCATGCGGGGGGCGGCGCGGCGGAGGACGCTGGTCGTGGAGCCGCCTGTGACCCGACCGGCGGCCCTGCGAGGAAGGACTGCCGCAGATGTTCGCGAGGCTGAGTACCTACCAGGGTTCACCGGTCCCCGCGGAGGGAGACGTGAGCGCGAATTCGGAGGCGATCGTCAGGCAGGTCCAGGACGTTCCCGGCTTCCGGGGTGTCTACTACCTCATCGACCGGACCACGGGCGTGGCCAAGACGCTGACCTTGTGGGACGACGAACGGACCATGAGCGAGAGCGAGGAGGAGGGCGCCCGGATCCGCGAGGAGACCGCTCAGCGGGAGGGGCAGCAGATCATCTCGGTCGAACGTTTCGAGGTGGGCTTCAGCCACCTGCAGCCCTGAGCCGTGGAGCTACGCAGCCCGAAACCGACGTGATGCACGAGGAGCGATGGCCATGGGCAAGCTCTCGATCGACCAGTTGCGAGAACGGGTACGCGGGGCGGTCGTCACCCCCGACGACGAGTCCTACGACGAGGCGCGCAAGGTCAACAACGCCATGATCGACCGGAAGCCCGCCGCGGTCGTGCGCTGCGCCAACGCGGGGGACGTCATGGCCACGGTCGACTTCGCCCGCGAGAACGGGCTCGACCTGGCGGTGCGCGGCGGTGGTCACAGCGTGCCCGGCTTCGGCACCTGCGACGACGGCGTGGTGGCCGACCTGTCCGCGATGCGCGGCGTCCGCGTCGACGCCTCCGCGCGGACGGCCCGCGCGGAGGGCGGAGCGACCTGGGGCGACTTCAACGCGGCCACGTACGCCTTCGGGCTGGCCACGACCGGCGGGATCATCTCCACCACGGGCATCGGCGGACTCACCCTCGGTGGCGGCATCGGCTACCTGGCCCGCGGGCTGGGCCTGAGCTGCGACAACCTGATCTCGGCCGATGTGGTGACCGCGGACGGACGGCTCGTCGTGGCGAGCGAGGAGGAGAACGCAGACCTCTTCTGGGCCCTGCGCGGCGGAGGCGGCAACTTCGGCGCGGTGACCTCCTTCGAGTACCGGCTGAGCCCCGTCAAGGACATCTACGGCGGACCGATGCTCTTCGAGCTGAAGGACGCCGCCACCGTGCTGCGCTCCTTCGCCGACCACATCGCCGGGGCCCCGGAGGAGCTGGGCGGCTTCCCGGCCTTCCAGATCGCCCCGCCGCTCCCGTTCATCCCGGCGGACCGGCACGGTGAGCCCTTCGCGCTGATCGTGGCGTGCTGGTCGGGGCCGCTCGACGAGGGGGAGCGCGCCCTGCGGGCCTTCCACGACTTCGCGCCGGTCGTCGCCGAGCACGTGGGTCCGATGCCGTACCCGGCGCTCAACGCGGCCTTCGACGCACTCGTACCGCCCGGCCTCCAGCACTACTGGAAGGCCAACTTCGTGTCCGAGCTCACCGACGAGGTGATCGACGCGCACCTGCGGTACGCGCCGGGGCTGCCCGCCGTGAACTCGACGGTCCACATCTACCCGATCAACGGCGCCTGCCACCGCGTCGCACCGGACGCGACGGCCTTCGCCTACCGGGACGCCTCGTTCGCCACCGTGATCGCCGGGATGTGGCCCGACCCCGCCACCAACGAGGCCGGTACGGCCTGGGTGCGCGACTACTACGAGGCGACCTCCGCGCACTCGGAGGAGGGCGGCTACATCAACTTCATGGCCGGCGACGACCAGGACCGGATCAGGGCCAACTACAAGGGCAACTACGACCGCCTGGTCGCGGTCAAGCGCGCCTACGACCCAGGGAACCTTTTCCACCTGAACCAGAACATCCGGCCGTAGCGGTGCAGATGCGGAGTGTTCCGGTATCTGCATATTTTGTGGGTGTACCGGAAGATCCCGTACAGCCGGTTTGTCTGATTGAGGAAGGTCCCCCATGAAGCGTTTCCCGGTGATCGGTGTGCTCTGCGTCGGCGCGATTCTCGGTCTCTCCGCGTGCTCCGACGACAGCTCGCCCGCGGAGGAGGCCAGCCAGGCCGCCGCGGACCTGTGCACCGACCTCAACGCCCTCAAGGCCGACAACGCCAAGCTGAAGGCCCTGGACCCGGCCAACGCGACCAAGGACCAGGTCAAGGACGCCTACGAGGCCGTCCAGAAGGACTGGGAGAACGTCAAGGAGAACGCGAACCAGCTCAAGGACGCGGAACGCGCCGCGGTCCAGTCGGCAGCCGAAAACCTCAAGAAGAGCTACCAGGACCTGCCCGGGGACACGACCGGCAAGGACGCGCGCACCCAGTTGCAGCCGCAGATCGAGCAGCTGGACCAGGCCACCACGGCCGCCGCCACCGGCCAGCGGTGCTGACCGGCTGATTCGCCTCCGCACTCCGCGCACGAAGGACCCCGCCCGGGGAGCCGGGCGGGGTCCTTCTCGTACGGGTGCCGGCTACTTCGCGGCGGGCGCCGCGGGCGCCGCGGCTGCGGCGGGTACGGCGGGCAGGTCGGGGATCGGCGGGCCGGCGGGCAGCAGCTCGGTGACCACGAAGGCGACCACGGCCGCGATGATCACGACCGGGATCATCGCGGTGCCGCCGAGCATCAGGACCACCATCACCACGCTGCTCACCGGCAGCCGCAGCGCACTGGCGGCGGTCGCCGCCATGCCGGCCCCCATCGCGGGGACGGTGCCGAGGCCGGGCAGCGGACCGAGCAGGACGCCCGCCACGGCGCCGAGGCACAGGGCGGGGAAGACGGGACCGCCCCGCAGGCTGCCGAGGCAGATGGCGTAGCCGGCGCCCTTGAAGATCAGTACGCCGATCAGCGCGCCCACGCCCCAGGCGTGCGGGTCGGCGGCCAGCTCGCCGATGGTCGACTGACCCGATCCGGCGATCTCGGCGGGCGAGCGGCCGGTGATGAGCGCGTAGAGGGCGGCGCAGGCCGCCGCGGCCAGGGCGCACTGGACGGTCCGCAGGACGGGCCGCTTCGCGAGCACGTACGCGGCGATGTACCGGGATCCGGTCAGCACCGGGTGCAGGGCGGCGGCCAGGGCCGCGGCGATGAGCACCGCCCAGAGCACGTCGGGAGCGTCCAGGTGCGGCACGGGTACGCCCAGGTCGAGCTTCAGGCTTCCGACCGGCAGCCCGGTCCAGCGTCCGAGGCCCGTGAAGACCAGGTCCCCGACTCCGGCGGACAGCAGGGACGGCAGCATCACCGCGAACAGCTGCGGCCCGCCCACGCCCGCCACCTCGATCAGCAGCACCGCGGCGATCAGCGGATTGCCGAAGATCGTCGAGATGGCCGCCGCGGCTCCCGCCGCGCCCACCAGTGCGGTGCCCTGCGGGGTCACGGGTGCCTGCGCGAGGTTGCGGAACAGCAGGGCCAGCCCGCCGCCGAGGGCGATCAGCGGGGCCTCCGGACCCAGCACCGCGCCGAGCGGCAGGCTGGCCACCGCCGCGATCACGACGCCCGGCAGGTAGGAGGCGGAGGCCCCGCCGGTGTGCAGGCCGGCCGCGGGGAGGTGACCGCCGTTGCCGCGCATGTGCGTGACGACCAGACCGACCACGATGCCGGCGACGAACAGCAGGGGGAACGGCCACCACCAGGGCGGAGCGTCCCAGCCCAGGGCCTCGGGGAGGTCCGCCCACATCGCGCGTTCCATCTTGTGGAGCGCGGCGAGGAACCAGAACGAGGCGAGGGAGACCGGGATGCTGATGAGTGCGCAGAAGAGCAGCAGCTTGAGGTATCCGGGGCTGCGGAGGGTCTGCCTGAGGACGTCGGCCTCCTGCGGCTGCGTTCCGCCGGGGGGCGGTTCGGATCGAGGACGCGACTGCGGCATGGCTCACTTCCTTTCCGCTTCCTCGATGGTCCACCCCGGGGGCGTACTTCGCCGCTCAGGGCTCGTCCTCCAGGCCGGGGGCCTGTGAACTGCGCCTGTGCATGCCGATTTTGATCGCCCCGACGAGTGCTTTGGCGATGACCCCGATGAGGATCAGGTCGGCGACCATCTGGAAGGTGACCAGTACCCGGCTGCCCTGGACGGTGGGGACGATGTCCCCGAATCCCACGGTGGCGAACACGGTGATCGTGAAGTAGAGGGCGTCCGTGCGGGTCAGCGGCTCCGAGAACGACGCGGGGTCCTGCTCCGCGAGCAGGTAGTACGTCGCGGAGAACAGCACCAGGAACAGCGGTACGCCGGTGGCCAGCGCCTCCAGGGCGCGCATCCGGGGGAACTGCGCATGGGAGATGGCGGAGATCTGCCAGGTCGTCAGCAGCCCGAAGACCACCAGGCCGAGCACGAGCGTCAGGACGGTGACGACGCCGAACCCGCCCTCCAGGGGCGCCACGAAGTAGAGCCCGGTCAGGAGGACGGCCGAGAGCATCGAGCGCAGGAGGTGGCCCAGCAGCGCGCGTCGGCGCTGCGCGGCTGCGTTGCGTTCCATGGGTTCAGGAGAACGGCCGCAGGCCCATCGCGCGACCGGAGCCGGCGTCGGCATGCGGATGGCCGGGGTCGCCTGTATGAATGAATTACCACGGGCTTGATCGGAGTCGAGCATGGACGACTACCCGCTTCTCAACCTCTTCTGGACGATGTTGTGGTTCTTCGTCTGGATCATGTGGTTCTTCCTCCTCTTCAAGGTCATCACGGATGTCTTCCGTGACCACACCCTCGGCGGCTGGGGGAAGGCGGGCTGGATCGTCCTCGTGCTGGTGGTGCCCCTCATCGGCGTCCTCGTGTACCTGATCGTCCGCGGGGACAGCATGCACGAACGGGAACTGAAGCAGGCGGAGCAGCAGCAGGCGGCCTTCCGCTCCTACGTGCAGAAGACGGCCGGGACCGACGGCGGCTCGGCGGACGAGCTGCACAAGCTCTCCGCGCTCAAGGACAAGGGCGACCTCACCCGGGAGGAGTTCGACCGGGCCAAGGCCAAGATCCTTGCCTAGGAGCCGCCGGTGACGTCTGCAGGGGAGATTCGGTCCGATGGCCGAAGGTTGCGGGTCATGCGCTCCAGGACGCTGACGGCGGTGACGTACTCCTCGCGCGTGATGCCCGCCGCCGACAGTTCGCGGAAGGCCTCCACGCGCCGCCCGACCTCGGCGATGCGGGCGCGGCCGTCGTCGGTCAGGGCGAGGCGGCCCGGGCCCGGGCGGGACAACCGGCCGGCGGCGAGATGCGCCTCGACGGCTGCGGTCAGTGCCTCGCTGCCGGTGCTGCCGTCGCTGCCGGTGCGGACCGCCAGGGCGGCCGGGAGGCCGGTGTCCATGGCCCGCGGGTCGTCCTTGACGGCGTTCAGGACCTGCCAGCCGAGCCGGGTGAGGCCGAATTCGGCCAGCACGGCATTCATGGATGCGGTCAGGGCCTGGTCGGTGCGGTTGAGCCAGTAGCCGATGGGCTTCATGTCCTGCTCCTCCCCCGGAGGGTCGCCGGATCGGTGGTGCGGTGGGTCACTCGGCCGTGAAGGCGGCCGCGTTCTCGCGGGCCCACTGCCGGTAGGTGCGGGCGGGGACGCCGAGCAGGGTTTCGGTGGTCTCCCCTATGGCGGCCGGGCCGTGGTTCGCGCCCTCCCACAGGTCGAGCAGCGAGCCGACCATCGGGGCGGGCATGTGCCGGCCCATCTGCTGCTCCGCCTCGGCGCGGCTGATGTGCTCGACCGGGATCTCGCGGCCCAGGGTGTCGGAGAGGACGGCGAGCTGCTCGCGGAAGGTGAGCGACTCGGAGCCGGTCAGGGTGAGCGAGCGGCCGGTGAGGGAGTCCCCGGTCAGGGCGCGGGCGGCGACGTCGGCGATGTCCTCGGGGTGGATCGGCGCGATGTGCGCGTCCGGGTAGGGCAGTTGGACCGGCAGCGAGTGGCCGATGGACCGGGCCCAGCCCAGCGAGTTGCTGGCGAAGGCGTCGGGGCGCAGGAACGTGGTGGTGAGCGCGGAGTCGGCGAGGGCGCGCTCGACCGTGAGGCTGTGGCTCGCGAGCGGGTCGCTCTCGGCGCCGGGGGCGAGCACCGAGGACGAGGACAGCAGGACGACGTGCTCGACCCCGGCGGCCTCGGCGGCCTCGACCAGGTCGTGGATGCCGCCGGGCCGGGGGTACAGGAAGACCTGGCGGACACCGCGGAGCGCGGCGGCGAAGGTCTCGGGCCGGTCGAGTACGAGCTCGACGGTCTCGACCCCTGCCGGGACGGTCGGTTCGGCGGGGCGGGCACTGGCGGCGCGGACGGGGAGGCCGGCCGCATGCAGGCGCTCGACGACGGCACGGCCGATCTGGCCGCGGGCGCCGGTGATCAGGAGGGTCACGGAAACTCCATTCGTTCGTGATGGCATATGCATGCTCACATGCACACGTTTTCATGTCAACACATGCCTGTGGAGATTCACGTATGTACGATGAGGGGCATGACGAAGCACGAGCCGGCCACGGACGAGGAACTGCTGGACGCCGTGGGTCCGGCCTTCGGGAAGCTGCGGCGCTCCATGCTTCTGGAGGTCGAGAATCCGATCTCCCAGAAGGACCTCAGCCGCACCCTGGTCCTCAACATCGTCCTGGAGGCCGAGCAGGGCGACGGCCGCGAGATCACCGTCGGCGGCGTGGCCGAGTACCTGAGCGTCGACCCGTCGGTGGCCAGCCGCATGGTGTCCGACAACATCTCCGCCGGATACCTCGTCCGTGCCGCCTCGCAGCGGGACGGCCGCCGGACGATCCTGCACCTCAGCCCCGAGGGCCGGGACATGATGGACCGCTTCCGGCGGCACCAGCGCGCGGCGTTCGAGCAGGTGACGGCCGACTGGACCGAGCGCGAACGCCTCGAGTTCGCCCGCCTCATGCTGAAGTACGTCGACTCCCAGAACGCGCTGCGCCCGCGCTGACACAGCCCCGGGCCGATGACCCGGGGCTGTCGCGTACGGCGTCGGTGAGCAGCCGGCGGGTTACCTCAAGGAGACCCACTTGGCCGCGCTCGGCACCCCGTACTCGTCCAGCAGGAAGAGCATGTAGTAGCCGGGCGGGGCGTCATTGGCGGAGGGCGGGGCCTGCAGGCGCAGGTTGTTGCCCTGGCGCTTCACGATGCCCAGCTCCAGGTGGCGCTGGCTGGTGTTGAGCGAGTGCGTCGCCGTGGTCGGGGCCAGCAGGACGGCCTTCTTGACCCGGTCGGGCGTGGAGGTCCCCACGTTGAACGCGGTGTCGTAGCGCAGCGGCCCCTCGGGGGCGCGGTCGAGAACCGGGCGGCTGCCCCGGTGGAGGTAGGCCGGCTCGAAGATCTCGATGCTGCCGTTCATGTCGTCGTCGATCTTCGGGTCGTTGGCGAGCTGCTGCAGCTCGTCACCGGTGACCATGATCCGGCCGTCGGGGAGCACGAGCGCGTTGGAGTGGTAGCCGCGCGGCAGCCGCTGCGCCGGGCCCAGCTTCCACTCGCCGAGGGCGTTGCGGGTCTCGATCTGCCGGTACTTCAGATCGGACTTGGGGTTGTAGTCGCCGTTGCCGTAGTCCCGGATGCCGTGGGCCCCGTTGACGGTCAGCAGGCTCGCGTCCGGCAGCAGCAGCGTGTCGTCCTGCGTACGGCCGAAGGCGCGGGGCTGCTGCTTCTCCCAGGCGCCGCCGCTGGTCAGCCGGTAGGTGTTGGGGTCGTCCCGGTCGCCGCCGAGGACCAGTACGGAGTCGGGGCCGCGCAGTCCGGCGGGCAGCGGTACGGCCGAACCGTAGCCGCGGTGGATGCCGTCGGGGCGCGCGGGCAGGTCGGCGCGGGTCTCCGCGACCGGGTCGAAGGCCCACTGCCTGGTGGCATGGCGGCCCAGGCCGTACACCTTGCCGTCGCGCAGGGTGAACAGGTGCGGGTAGTCGCTGTCGGCACCGAACGGCGCGTCGACGCGCAGGGTGTCGGTCGGGACGTCCTTCGGGACCAGGGTCTTCTCGAACGGAACGGGGTGGCTCTTGGCGGGGAAGCGCTCGATGACCGAGGTGGAGGTGCCCCAGCCCTGGTCGGTGTGGCCGGACATGATCAGCAGGCGTCCGTCGGGGGCCGTGGCCACGGAGGGGTACCAGCGGCCGACCTCCATGTCCTTGTTCACGGACCAGCCCTCGGTCCACGGGTCGAAGACCAGGGACAGCTTGGCGCCGGCGCCGCCGCCGTAGCCGAGGTTGCCGCCGAAGACGCCGAGCATGCCGTTGGGCAGGAAGGCGTGTCCGGCACAGAAGAAGGGCGCGGGGCGCTTCTCGCCCGTGCCGTCCGGCACGACCAGCTCGGGCGGGGTGACCTTCTTGAAGGCGTCCGGTCCCGTTCCGCGCCGCGGGTCCCACAGGAAGGCGCGGCCGGCGTTGGCCCGGCCCAGGGTGTTGGTCGGTGCGGGCTCCTCGGTCGGGTCGCTCTCCATGCGCTCGAAGGAGAAGAGCAGCACCTTGCCGGTCGGGAGCATGGCGATGTGGGCGGCGAACTCCGGGGACGGGAAGTACTCGGCGAACTGCCCGTACGTCTTGGGGTGGAAGCGCGCGTTCACGTCCGCCTGGGAGCGGGTGAGTGAGTTCAGGCTGTCGATCCTGGCGAGCTGGGAGTACCCGCCCAGCTTGAGGAGCTGCTCGCGGACCTTCGTATGCTCCTGCGCGTGTTCGGCGCCGAGGGCGGCTTTCTCCTCGGGGCGGCTCGAACCGTCGTGCGCGGCCGCGGGCACGGCCGTGGCCAGGGCGGCGGCGACGAGGACGGAGATCGTGGCTCGGCGGGCGGCTCGGTGTGTGGTCCGCCGGGCGGACCGACGCTTGATGCGTGACATGTGACTCCTCACCAGGGCTGCTGAGGCAGCGGTGGCCCCGCACGGGGGCATGGGACGCCTGTGACGCCCACGAGCACAGACCTATGCCGCCGCGTCGGGGGCCGCACCCCGGGAAGATCGTCCGCGCCTCGGGCCGCCCGGGTGACGGCACCGTCCTGAGCTGCGCCGAAGCCGGCCCGAGCGCCGCTCGACGATCCCCCGCCCGGCCGCAGCCCGTAGTGATCAAGGGCCGTGTCGCCCGTCCTGGCAAACCGTGACACGGCGCCCGGCGTCGGTGACACCGGGGTCGGGCAGGGGGCCGAATCGGTCAGGATTCGAGAAGCGCCTTTCGTGCAGGCGCAGTTAGCGTTTCGGCCATGGACATCAGCATTCACCTGAGCACCCTCCCGCACGACGACCCGGATGCCTCCGTGGCCTTCTACCGCGACGTCCTCGGCTTCGAGGTCCGCAGCGACGTCGGCCAGGGCAAAATGCGCTGGATCACCGTCGGCCCCGCCGACCGGCCCGGCACCGGAATCCTCCTCGCCCCGCCGGCCGCCGACCCCGGTATCACCGAGGCCGAGCGCCGCACCATCGCCGAAATGATGGCCAAGGGCACCTACGGCTGGATCCTGCTGGCCACCAAGAACCTCGACAGCACCTTCGAGAAGATCCAGGCCGCCGACGCCGAAGTCGTCCAGGAGCCGACCGAGCAGCCGTACGGCGTCCGCGACTGCGCCTTCCGCGACCCCGCGGGCAACCTCATCCGCATCCAGGAACTCCGCTGAGCGGGTAGACCGACGAAGGGGGCTCGGCCATGTGTCATCCCGCATGGAGACAGGCACTGATCGAGGCGGCGCACCTGTCGGACCTGGCGCGGCTGCGCCGCGTCAGGGACCGGCTCGACCGCGAGTACGCGCGTCCGCTGGACGTCGAGGACCTCGCGCGCGCCGCGGGCATGGCGGCCGGGCACCTCGGCCGCCGGTTCCGGCTGGCCTACGGCGCATCCCCGTACGCCTACCTGACGGCGCGTCGTATCGAGCGGGCGAAGGCCCTGCTGCGGGCCGGCGATCTCGGGCCCGCCGAGGTCGGCCGGGCCGTCGGCTGCGCGACGCCGGGCATCTTCGGCGCCCGCTTCACCGAGCTGGTCGGCAT
This sequence comes from Streptomyces avidinii, assembly GCF_014650695.1. Lineage (GTDB taxonomy): Bacteria > Actinomycetota > Actinomycetes > Streptomycetales > Streptomycetaceae > Streptomyces > Streptomyces avidinii. The sequence continues at coordinate 127,313 of NZ_BMVL01000009.1, forward strand.
GGCGCCGGGCGCCTACGCGCGTACCGCGCAGCGGCCGGCGCAACCGGTCAGGATTCGAGAAGCATCCGCCCCGCAGCCGCATCTAGCGTGATGTTCATGACCTCCATCGAAACCCTCACCCTCCAGGTGGCCGACACCGCGGCCGCCCACGACTTCTACGCCGCCTTCGTTCCGGGCACGCAGGTCCGCCTGCAGGCCTCGGAAGCACCGACGACCGGCTTCCGCGGGTTCGGGCTCGCCCTCACCGTCCCCCGCCCGGCCGACGTCGACGCCCTGGTCGGCGCCGCCCTCGCCGCCGGGGCCACCGCCCTCAAGCCCGCCTCGAAGTCGTTCTGGGGCTACGGCGGGGTCGTCCGGGCGCCGGACGGGACGATCTGGAAGGTCGCGACCTCCGCCAAGCGGGACTCCGGCCCCGCGACCGGCCGGATCGACGACTTCGTGCTCCTGCTGGGCACCGCCGACGTGGCCGAGAGCAAGCGGTTCTACGTCGACCACGGCCTCACCGTGGCCAGGAGCTTCGGCAGCAAGTACGTCGAGTTCGCCACCCCGTCGAGTCCCTTCAAGGTGGCGCTGTACGGGCGCCGAGCCCTGGCCAAGGACCTCGGCGTCCCGATCGACGGCACCGGCTCCCACCGGCTCGTGATCGGAGGAGACGGCGGCCCCTTCACCGACCCGGACGGGTTCGTGTGGGAGGCCGCAGTCGGGGCCCACACCCCCACCGCCTGACTCCCCGCCCGGCACCACCACCCGAGCAAGCGGAACGGGACGCGATCAAGGAGCGTGCCCGGGAGCGGCCGCGGTGCGCGCACAGTCAAGCCGGACCCGGAGGTCGAGGTCCTGGCGAAGATCGCCGAGATGGAGGATGCGGACCGGGCCCTCGCCGAACGGCTCCACGCCATCGTCAAGGCCGGTGCACCGGAGCTCTCCCCGAAGCTCTGGTACGGGATGCCCGCCTACGCCAAGGCCGGCAAGGTCGTCTGCTTCTTCCAGAGCGCGCAGAAGTTCAAGACCCGGTACGCCACGCTCGGCTTCAGCGACCCGGCCAACCTCGACGAGGGCACGATGTGGCCGACGTCCTACGCCCTCACGAAGCTGACCCCGGCCGACGAGGCGCTGATCGCCGAGCTCATCAGGAAAGCGGCGGGCTGAGCCCCCTCCGGGCGGGGCATCGGCCCGTCGTGCGCCGCGCCGATGCCCGGCCCGGCCACGCGGCCGGCCCGGTGCGGCCGGCCGGTGTTCAGGTGCTCTCCCCGCCCTCGCCGCCTTCTACCTGGCCGGCGGCCTTCCCGAGCCGGCCGCGCGTGACACCGCGAGTGCGGTGATCGCCCTGCTGGAGGGTGCGTTCATGCTCGGCCGCGCCTCGCGCAGCACCGATCCGGCCAATAGGGCCACGCCCGGGGGCCGACGACGTCCCGTCGACCCCCGGTCGCCGCAACTCGTGGAGGCCGGGGCTCACTTGCCGTCGGAGAAGTTGTGCACGCCCCACCAGCCCGAGGAGTCGTGGTAGAGGCCCACGCCGACCTCCGTGAAGTCCGGGTTGACCTGGGCCTTGTAGTGGCCGGGGCTGTGGCGCCACATCGACTGGAACTTCTCGGCGGCCTCCTGGGCGGTCATCGAGGCATCGCTGTACCAGACGATGTTCTCGCCGGTCCACGTGCGCGAGCCCGTCTTCAGGTACGCGCGGTCGTCCGACGACGAGTGCGAGAAGCCGCTGTTCTTCATGTGCTCGGCCCATGTGCGGGCGAAGTCGCTGAGATCCTGCTTGAGCGCGAGCGGACGCCGCCCGACGGCGGCGCGTTCGGCGTTCAGCAGGTGCAGGGACAGGGCCTGGGCCTCGCCGACGTCCTGCGTCGTGGTGCGGGCACCGGGCACCTTGGGGTCCGGTCCTGTCGGACCGCTGCCGGCCGGGCGGGTACTCGGCGCGGTGGGCCCGGCGGAGCGTTCCGCCGGCGCTCCCGCGGTGCTCCGGTCGCCGGTCTTCGCCGGCGAGGGGGATGCGGTGGAACCCGGGACCGGCGTCGTACCGGCCGCGGAGGCGCTCGTACTCGCCGTGGGAGAGGCCGTGGAGGTGGCCGGTACGAGGTCCGTGCCCGCCGGACTCGGCCGGCCGCCGAGCGCCGAGCGGGTGCCTACCGCCGCCGTGCGTTCGGAGGCCCCGTCGGAGCCGAGGGTGTAGGCCGCGGTCCCGACGCCGGCCAGCAGGACAACGGCTGCCGCCGCCAGCACCGGAGCCCTGCGAGGGCTCCCGCGGTGACCCGCGGCCCGGCGCGCGCCCCGGCCCCGGCCCCGACGCGGCCGGTCGGTCGCGAACTCGTCGTCGTGATGGCGTAGATCCCGCATCGCATCTCCTCGGAGGTGACGGCCCACCTGGCCTGACACAGAAGGAGACCCGCGAGGCGCGCGGCGATAACACCTTTCCCGCAGGATTCAGACCGCTGCCTCCGTCCGTGCCCGGCTGCCGGTCTCCTGCCCGACGACACGCCGGCGGCGGGACGGCATGCCCACGGTCGGGTTGGCGACGCCCCAGGCCGCGCCCTTGCAGATCAGTTCCTTGTAGCGGGCGGCCAGGCGGCCCGTCAGCGCGCGCTCGACTGCCCGGTCGTCGGCGGTGACGAACTGGATCAGGCCCTGCTTGCGGCCGAGGGAGATGCACTGCTGGGAGTAACGGATGCCGATGTGCGGGACCTTGGTGCCGGCGAGACGGGCGGCGATGGCGTCGGCGGCCTGCCAGGCCATGGGGACGCCCGAGGCGCAGGACATGCGCAGCGGCTTGCCGCCCGGGCCCATCGCCATCGCCGCGTCGCCCACGGCGTACACGTCCGGGTGGGAGACCGAGCGCATCGTGGTGTCGACCACGATCTGATCCTGGTCGGTGAGCTCCAGGGCGGTGGCCCGGGCGATCGGGTGGACGGCGAAGCCGGTGGTCCAGACCGTGACCTCGGCCGGGATGGTCCGGCCGTCGGCGGTCGTCACGCGGTCCGTCTCCACGGCGTCGACCTCGGTGTGTTCGTGGACCGTGATGCCGAGCCCGTCCACCACCTTCCGCAGGTGGGCGCGGCCCTTCTCCGAGAGCCACTCGCCGAGGGCGCCGTGGGCGGCCAGCGCGACGTCGAGGTCCGGACGGGCCTCGGCGATCTCGGTCGCGGCCTCCAGGCCGGTCAGGCCGCCGCCGACCACGAGCACGGGCCGGCCGGCGTCCAGGGCCGCCAGGCGGCCCTGGAGGCGGAGGGCGCCGGGCCGGCTGGAGATCTCGTCGGCGTGTTCGGCGGTGCCGGGGACGCCCCCGTCGTTCCAGCCGCTGCCGAGGGCGTAGACCAGGGTGTCGTACTCCAGTTCCTCGCGCTCGGGGCCGGTGATGGCGGCGACCGGGGCGGCGACCGTCACTACCTTGCGGTCCACGTCCACGGCGGTGACCTTCGCGAGCTTCAGTTCCACGCCCGTGCCCGCGAACATCTCGCCGAACGGCCGGGGCCTGAGGTCCTGGCCGGCCGCGATCTGGTGCAGCCGGACGCGCTCGACGAAGTCGGCCTCGGGGTTGACGAGGGTGATGGTGACGTCCTCGTGGTGCAGCCGCTTGGCGAGGCGACCGGCGGCGATGGCACCGGTGTAGCCGGCTCCGAGGACGACGATGCGGTGCTGCATGTCCGTGCTCCTGTCTGGACGGGGCCCCGCCGTTGTCCGGCGTGGTTTCGCCCCTTGAACCGGACAGCCCGACGTTTCCTGACAGGATCGGAATGTGACCTGTGCCACATCGCCTCAGAGGGTGTGGAGCGGCGCCTCCCCGTGGTCCGCGGCGGCCCACTGCTCGGTCGCGCGGACCAGCTTGTCGGGGTTGACCTGGCTGCGGATCGCGGCGATGCCCTCCGCGGTGGCCTCCAGGCAGATGATCCCGGCAACCCGGCCGTCCACGACCGCCACGATGGCGGGCCCGCCGTTGGCGCTCGCGGCATAGATCTCGGGCGTACCGCCCACATGGGCCCGCTTGGCCGCGCTGGGCTTGAACATGCCGCGCATGAAGGTCGCGACCGCGAGCGCGCCCTCGAACGCCTTCGCACGGGCCGGGACCTTTCCGCCGCCGTCGCCGACCGCGACGGCGTCCTGCGTGAGCAGGCGTACGAGGGGTTCGGTGCGGCCGCTGGTCGCCGCGGCCAGGAACTCCTCGATGATCTTCCGGGCGGCGGCCTCGTCGATCTCGGTGCGTGCCTTCCTGTCCGCGATGTGCTTCTTGGCGCGGTGGTAGACCTGCTGGCTGGCGGCCTCGGTGATCTCCAGGATCTCGGCGATCTCCCGGTGCGGGTAGTCGAAGGCCTCGCGCAGTACGTACACCGCCCGCTCGCCCGGCGACAGGCGTTCCAGCAGGACGAGGACGGCGTACGACACCGACTCGCGCTGCTCGGCGGTGTCGGCCGGACCGAGCATCGGGTCCCCGGTGAGCAGCGGCTCGGGCAGCCACCTCCCCACGTACGTCTCGCGCCGGGCGCGTGCCGAAGTGAGCATGTTGAGACACCAGTTGGTGAGGACCTTGGTCAGCCAGGCCTCGGGCACCTCGATCCGCCCGACGTCGGCCGCCTGCCAGCGCAGGAACGTCTCCTGCACGGCGTCCTCGGCCTCGCTCGCCGAGCCGAGCAGCCGGTAGGCAATGGCCTCCAGCCGCGGCCTGGCGGTCTCGAACCGGTCCACGTCACTCATGATCAGGGCCATGCTCGCGATCCTAGGCCGTCTCTTTCGGATCCTGCCGGGCCCGGGTCGCAGCGGCAGGCGGGACACCACTCCCCGGTGACGACGAAGGCCCCAGGTCGTCGACCTGTCACGGCGGGGGTGCGCGGCCCCTGTCGCGCGCGTCCCGTGCACATCGGCCGATGATGGGAGTACGGCCGAACACGCGGAGATGATCATGACGGGTTGGCGCGTCAGGGACTACGCCCAGGACGATCTCGAAGCGGTGATCCGCGTCGATGCGGAGAGCGGCACGGCCGAGGAGTCACCCCTCTTTCCGCTCTCGGACGCCGTGGCGGCCCTCCAGGCTCTCCACCCGGCGGTGGTGGCCACGGCGGACGAGGTGGTGGTCGGCGCCGTGGTGAGCAGGGTGGAGGGGGACCGGGCGTGGATCCTGCGCATCAGCATGGCGCCCGCCTGGCGGCACCGGGGGCTGGGCAGCGACCTGATCACGGCCCTGGAGCACCGGCTGTTCGCCGGTGGAGTCCGAACGGTGCACGCCGTCCTGCCCGACGGCGAGACCGGTGCCACGGCCCTGCACAACTGCGGCTTCGGCGCCCGGCCGGGCATGGTCTTCTTCGAGAAGCGCGGGCGGGTGACCCCTCAGGCGGTCAGCATGCTCGCGTCGCTGGGAGCGGAGCTGCCGCCCGGGGGACTGTGGCAGAAGGTCGCGGGCATGCAGAGGGAGAAGGAGCTCATCGAGCGGCGCCTGGTCCTGCCCCTGGCCCATCCGGAAATGGCCGCCCAGCACGGAGTGGAGCCGCCTCGGGCCGTGATGCTCTTCGGTCCGCCCGGGACGGGGAAGAGCACCTTCGCGCACGCGATCGCCAGCCGTCTGGGATGGCCTCTCCTCGAACTGTTCCCTGCCCGGCTGGCCGCCGAGTACGGGCTGGCCAGCGGGCTGAACCGGCGTTTCGACGAGATCGCCCGGCTCGACCACGTCCTGGTCTTCATCGACGAGGTCGAGGAGATCGCGGGCACCCGCAGCGGTGCGGACGCGGCCGCCGTGGGCGTCGTCAACGAACTGCTCAAGGCGATCGTCCGGTTCCGGGGCCAGGACGGACGGCTGCTCGTCTGCGCCACGAATGACGTGACCACGCTCGATCCCGCGTTCCTGCGGCACGGCCGCTTCGACTACGTGCTGCCGATCGGCCCGCCCGACAATCGCGCGAGGACCGCGCTGTGGGAGAGCTACCTGGCCCGAGCGGGCGCGGAGGCCGACAGCGCGGTGCTGGCGTCCGCCAGTGAGGGCTTCACCCCCGCTGACATCGCCCATGTGGCGCGCACGGTCTCACAGGTCCAGTTCGAGCGCACCTTCGACACCGGAACCCGGGCCCGTCCCACCACCGACGACTACCTGCGCACGATCGGTGACACCAGGCCCACGGTCAGCGCCGCCATGGCCCAGGAGTTCGCCCGGCAGACCGAGACGTTCGCCCGCATCTAGGCCGTCGAACGCGGTGCTGCGCCGGTCGGAGGGCCCATGGCCCCAGAGCCGGCCAGGGCCTCAGAGCCGGCCAGGGCCTCAGAGCCGGCCAGGGCCTCAGAGCCGGCCAGGGCCTCAGAGCCGGCCAGGGCCTCAGAATCGCAGACCTCAGAAGCCCTCGCCGTGCAGGTCCTCCTCGCGCAGCAGGTCGTCCTCGCGGCGGCGCGAGGTCTTCTCCTGACCGCCCTTCTGTCCCTTCTCGCGGGACGACCTGCCGGGCCGGGGCTGTGCGGGGTCTCCGGGGCGGTGGTGCTCCTGCGCCTCGCGACCCGTGCCCGGCTCCTGCCCCTTTTCCTGCCTACCGTCCATGACGGCGACTCCTCTTGATGCGTGGGGTACGGACTCCTCTCCGATCACGCTGACACGCACGGCGACGGTCTGCATCCTGGACTGCGAAGCGAGCTGCTCGGATGATGCCCGGGCCGGCGGTCGCCTCAGGACGAGGACGATCAGCAGGACGAAGGCGGTGAGGGCGGTGAGCGTGCGCAGGTTGTTGAAGAGTTCCCAGCGCCGCAGGATCTCCGCGTGGTCGGCCGGGGCCGCGGTGAGTGCCCATTGCTTGATCCGGCCGTTGATCGGCACATTGCAGAGCCGGGTGATCAGGAAGGACGCGAGGGTCAGCAGCCCCGCCGTACCCGCGATCAGCCGGGCACGTCCGCGCGTCAGCGTGGCGAGGGTGAGTGAGCTCAGCGTCGACACGGCCATCGCGGCCTGCATCGTGATGCCGTTCATCTTCATCAGCTCGGCGTGGAACGACAGGCGCATGTCGAGCGGTACCGCGTTGAAGGTGGGGACGAGGTTGGCGGCGCCGTACCCGAACGCCCCGGCGAGGAGGCCGGTGGCGAGCAGGGCGAGTGCTTGGAGGATTCGTATGCGCATGTGTGTCGTGTGCTCCGGTACATGGGTGCTTGCGGGGGCCGGGGCCGGGGCAGGCCGATGGCTCTCAGTCGTGTCCGTTCTCGGTCCACGGGCGGAGTTTCTCCGGCTTGCGGACCGCCCAGATGCGGGTGATGCGGCCGCCGTCGAGGCTGAACGCCGCCACGGTCACGGTGACGCCGGAGAGCTGGGCGACCAGGCCGGGCCGGCCGTTGACCGTCCGTTCCAGGAGGGCCAGTCCAGGGGCCTTGTCGGCGATGTGGATCAGGTACTGGGCGATGTGCTCGCCGCCTTCGACCGGGCGCAGCACGGTGCCGACGCCGCCGTCGGCGGTCATCGTGGCGTCGGGGTCGAGGAGATCGACGAGTGCCTTGATGTCCTTGGCCTGCCACGCCTCCTTGAAGTCCCGTACCAGGCCTGCCTGTCCGGCCGTCGCAGCCGACGGGGCCCGAGAGGCGTGAATACGTCGGCGGGCCGAGGATGCCAGTTGCCGGCAGGCCGCGGGCTCGACCTCGGTCCTGTCGGGCCCCGGCTCGGATGGGGTGCTCATGGTCGCGACCGCTCCCTGGTTCGTTTCGTCCGCTTCGCCTCTCGGCACTTCGACGAAACACCGCGCCGGATTGTGAGCTCGACCCCTGCCCCTGGAAAGGCCCAGGTCGATGACCTGGGCCTTGGGCGGGGATATCCGGGCAGGAAGGGGCGGGGGCTACAGCCCGTTGGTGAAGAGGAGCTCGTTGGGGGAGCTCTTGCTGACCTTGGACAGCACGTCCTTGGTGGACGAGTCGCCCAGGTACTCGGCGATCTCGGCCGGGTCCGCCTTGGGGTGTTCCTGCTTGTAGAGGGCGACGACCCCGGCGACGTGCGGCGAGGCCATCGAGGTGCCGTTCAGGGAGACGGCCCCGCCGCCGAGCTTGGCCGAGGTGATGTCCTCACCGGGCGCGTAGAGCTCGACGCACGTACCCCAGTTGGAGAAGTCCGTCTCCTCGTCGTAGCGGTTGCTCGCCGCCACCGTGACCACCCGCTCGGCCGAGGCCGGGGACACCATGCATGCGTCCTTCGCGTCGTTGCCCGCCGCGAGGACCGGCAGGACACCCGCGTCGGAGAGGGCGGTCGCGGCGTCGTTGAGGGCCTGCGACAGGTCCCCGCCCAGCGAGCCGTTGAGGACCGCCGGCTGCGCGGCGTTCTTCGCCACCCAGTCGAAGCCCGCGATCATTCCCGAGTACGTGCCCTTCCCGTCGCAGCCCAGGACGCGGACGCTGACCAGGTTCGCCTTGCTCGCGACGCCGTACGTCCTGCCCGCCACCGTGCCCGCGACGTGCGTGCCGTGGCCGTTGCAGTCCTGGCCCTGGCGTCCGTCGCCGATCGCGTCGAAGCCGAAGGTGGCCCGGCCGCCGAACTCGGCGTGCTGGTAGTCGATGCCGGTGTCGAGGATGTAGGCGGTCACCCCGGCGCCGTTGCCCTGGGGGGTGAAGGTGTTGTCGAGCGGCAGCTGCTGCTGGTCGATCCGGTCCAGGCCCCAGGAGCTCGACGGCGCGCGGGTACCGGTCGCCGGGGACTGCCTCGGCACGGACTGGACCTTCGCGTCCTCCTCCACCGCCTTCACGCCGAGGCTGTTGCGGACGATCGTCAGCTGGAGGCTGGTGAGGGGGGCGGCGAAGCCGTTGAGGGCCTTGTTGTAGAGGAACGTCGGCTTCAGACCGAGCTTCTGGGCGGCCTTGGCCGGGTCGACGAGCTTGTCGAGGGTCACGATGTACTGGCCGGGTACCGGGTTGGCCGCGCGGACCAGGGGTGCCGGGGTGGGCTCCGGGGCTGCGGGAGCGGACTGCGAGGCGGCCGCCAGCGGAGCGCCCAGGGCCAGGGCGGCGGTGATGGCGGCCGCGAGAGCGAGCCGGGTGGGTGCGGTCATACCGGTGAGGGCATCATGCAGAAACGATCATGTCCTACGAAGCCGCCCGGCGGTTCGGCCGCTTTCTGGGCCGTACCCGAATGCGCTCCGCCGACCAGGGGCCCTGCCCGCCCCGCTCCCGTCGCGTGTGTTCACGCGGACCGGGCCATGACATGCGTCCATTCGAGAGGTCTGGACAACGACGAAGGCCCAGGTCTGTGACCTGGGCCTTCGTTGACCGGGTACCCCACGTGCCGGGCCCTTCACCTGTGCAAGGGCATTCAGCCCTGCTCCTCCTCCTCGGCCTCCATGTTCCGGATTCCCTGGTGGGTGAGGGTGACCATCGCGGGGGTGTTGCCGGGTTCCCAGTCGACGGTGATCAGGCCTTCGCCGGCCAGGTAGGTGCAGGCGGCGGCGAGGTCCTGTTCCGGTACGTGGAGGTCGCGCCGCAGCTGTGCTCCGGTGATGCCGAGGAGGCGGTTGCCTTCGACGGCTTCGTACAGGACCCGGAGCACCTGGTCGCGGTAGGTCCTGCGTTCGCGCAGTGTGGCCATGACCGCGTCCTTTCGTAGGTGGGGTGGGGCGCGCTCCGGGGTCGGTCGGGGCTTCTCAGATCTCGTCGGAGTGTGCGCCGGTGCCGACGGGGGTCCTACTGGCGGCCAGCCACGAGCGGGCGGGGCCGGCGGGTGCCGCCGTGTCCACGGTGAGGTGGAGGCGGGTGTTGCCGTCGAGGGCGGGGTAGCTGCGCTGTTCCGCGCCTGCGAAACAGCCGCGGAGCGCCTCCGCGACCGCGCGGGCGGCTTCCGGAGTGTGCGCGATGATCCGGACCTCGGCGTGCCCGAGCGACGGCAGTGTCTGGGTCTCGATGTACTTCACGTAGGCGTGTTCCCTTTCGGAGTGGGCGGGAAGACGGCGGTGGGGGCGCCGTGGCGCCCCGCCCGCTGCCCCCGGTCGGAGGAAGGCCTCTGTTCCTCACCGGTCGGCACCTGTGTGGTGGGCTCGACGACCGGTGTCGTCCGGCAGACCCGGAGGTCTCGGCAGGGGGTCACTGAAGCGGTAGGCCTCGATCCGGGCGTCGTGCTGGGCGTTGAGCAGGTGGATCAGCCGTACTCCGATGCCGGTCACGAGGATGATCACCGCGATGAGGACGATGGTCTCCACGGGGCTCACCTCCAGCCGATTCCGGGCAGCGACAGGGTGCTCCGGTCCATCGGGCTCCCGAAGGGGGACATGCAGGCCCCGCCTTCGCTCTCCCAGCCGGCTTCCTGGCGCTGGGCGTCGCGGATGCCGCGTCCGATGGCGGCTTCGTTGGTCATCAGGACGCCTGCGGTGAGGACGCTGCCCGGTATTGCGGCGGCGGCCATCAGGCGGGCCGCGGCGGCGGGCTCGGTCTCCGGCGGGATGACGAGGAGGTCCCAGCGCCCCACGGTGTAGGAGAGCAGGATCAGCTTGTCGGGGTCCTGTTCGGTGAACCAGCCCACGTGCAGCACGCGCCCGTCCACGGGCACGGTGTGCGGTACGACGGGCCAGCGGGTGGGGTTCACGCAGACGCGGGTGACGCGGCCCCAGGGTTCCTCCAGGGCGGCCGCGAGCGGCGGGAGCTCCGCTTCGAGATCGCGGGAGTGGGGCCACCAGGCCCCGTCCAGCCGGCCGGCGAGTGTGGTTCTCGGGGTGAGGGACAAGCGTGCCGGGAGCTCTGCGGCGAGGTCGCGGGGCGCGGTCCGGTCAAGGGTGGTGGTCATGATGCGGACCTGCCCCCGGACTGCCCGTCGGCAGTCCGAATTTTAGGCGATCGCCAGAAGTGACACCTGCGTGAAAGCCGGTGCGCGAAGTACTTCCGGTGCTTTCACTGTACGCCTGTTCGATGGGTTGTGGCCGGTTTGACCAGGCATTTTCCGGCGGAGGCGCTGTGGAGAGCGCTGGCGCGGGCGGCGGGAGTACCGTGAAACGACGGCGGGCTCGCGTACGTCGCAGGTCGGCACCTGTGCGACCTGTGTCGAGGCACGGCGCCCCCGTAGACGGGCGGACCCACATGACTGACTCCGACACCCCCCGCACACCCCCGCTGCTCCTGCCGGATGCGATCCACCGGGCGGTCAAACCGGGCACGGCGCTACTGCGGTTGGAGACCACGAGGTCCCGGGAGGGGCTCCTGGACGGTGCGTGGTGGCCGCGCACACGCGATATCGAGACCGAGCTGCCCGCGCTGATCAGCGCGTTGACCGAGTACCTCGGGCCCATCACCCGGGTCGGCGTGGACGCATCCGCCTGGAACGTCCTCCCCACCCGCCTGGTCATCGACGACCGGATCGTGCACCTGGACTCCGACCCCGTCGGCGACGACACCGTCCTCATCACCCGCGGCCACAACGACCACTTCGCCCTGCTGGTGGTCCCCCCGGACACCACCGCCGACGCCGCCCGCGAAGCGATGGCCCGCGCCGTCCGCGCCGACAACATCACCCGGGCCGCTCAGATCCTCATCGCCACCACACCCGATGCAACAGACGCGAGCCCTGGACCGGCAGCGACATCCGGCTGAAGACGCGCTGAATACCGCGCACCGGCCGGGCGATGCCCGTCATTTATTCATTGCAACCGGAAAATATGGTCAGCCGGCTGAGATGCAAAACGAAGTTCGGGTCGCGCTGTGCCCGGCGCGAATTGCGGTGCCTGACGTGGAGCAAAGGCGGATCCAGCTGCGCTGGCCGTGGCAGTCTTCTCGCCAGCGCAAGGTTCTTGGAGCGGAGGTATGCCCTCGTGGGTGTCACTGTCAATCCCACCGTCAGCAGGCGCCGACTGGGGTCGGAGCTACGTCGGCTCCGGGAGATCAGCGGCATGACGACGCAGCAGGTGGCGGCATGCCTGTTGATCTCCCAGCCCAAGATCAGTCTGCTGGAGAACGGCCGCCGCATCATCAAGCCCCGTGATGTGCGAGATCTCTGCGGGCTGTACGGAGTCCAGGATCAGCGGCGCGTTGACGATTTGATGCAGATGGCCAGGGAATCGGGTCGGCAGGGCTGGTGGAACGCCTACGACGACATCCCGTACGGCGCCTACATCGGCCTGGAGGCCGAGGCGGCCGCGGTCCGGTGCTACGAGCCCCTGGTGATCCCCGGCCTGCTGCAGACCTCCGCCTACGCACGGGCGGTCATCGCAGGAACGATCCCTCCCGCCACTGCCGAACAGGCCGCCACACGCCTCGAAATACGGATGCGGCGCCAGGACCGGCTGCGCACCCCGGGCAACCCGCTGCGCCTATGGGTCGTGCTGGACGCATCGGCGCTGTGGCGCGTCGTGGGCAGCCGCGAGGTCATGCGCGAACAGCTGGAGCATCTGACCCACCTCAGCGCCCAGCCACACATCACCGTGCAGGTTCTCCCCCACGATGCGGGTGCGCACCCGGGTGTCTCGGGACAGTTCACGCTGCTCGAGTTCGCCGAGGCCACCGATGGCAGCGTGGTGTATCTGGAGAGGTTCACCAGCGACCTCTATCTGGAGAAACGATCCGACGTTCGACGTTACGGCGACATGTATGCGCACTTGCAGGCCCAGGCTCTGAGCCCGGACGGTACCCGGAGTTTCATCGAGGAAGTCATCAAGGTGTACGCCGGCCCGGAATCGTCGCCGGATGCCCGCGCGCTGACCCTGCCGAGGCCGTGAGCGCCGTGCGAGCCGGCAGGGGAGCCGTGCCTGCTGTTCGGGTGATCCAGTCGGGCAGCACAGCCTTCACGGGCGCAGGCAGGCCCCCGGTCCGCGGGTCCTCGGGCAAGGTGGGCACCGGTCGGTCCGGTGGGTTCCTCGGACGGGTGCCGGGCGTGGCCGCGGGCCCGGGAACGGTCCACGTGCAGGCGCCTTGGCGCGGCTGCGTTGACGACCGTCAAGGCCTCGGGCGGTCCGGCGAGAGTCGGGCAGCAGCCCTCGTGTCGAGTGCGACTACTGCCTTCCGGCAAGGGGCGAGGCCATGCCACCCACTGAGGATGGGGATCCGGGCGCCCAGCAGTGGTGTGCCGGCCGAGAGCAGGAGGGGGAAGTGGACCTTGCCGGCGCGCTCGCGGCAGCGGAAACCACTTCCCCGGTCGAGTCCCTGGACGTTGTCGCGCGGCTGCTCCGGGACCGCCTGCAGGCTGCCTCGGTCTCGTTCCTGATCGTCGACTTCACCGGATCTTCGGTGGTACGGCTGGGAGCGGCCGACGACGTCAGGTCCGACGAGCCGCCTCGGCGCATCTCTCTGCCCGGCACCCTCTACGGGGACGTGGTGCGCACACAGCGGCCGGCCGTGCAGCGGGAGGGCACCGGAGCGGTCAGGGTCGTGGCGCCCGTGACCAACCGCGGCGACGCGATCGGACTGCTGGAGCTCTTCCTTCCTGATCACCCCGATGAGGACGCGATGGGGCAGATCGGTGTGACCGCCCATGCCTTGGCCTACATCGTCATCGCGAACCGGTCCTTCACCGATGTCTACCAGTGGGGCCGCCGTACGCGGCCCCTGAACCTGGCGGCCGAGATCCAGCACCGGCTCCTTCCCACCTCGCTGGCATGTGAGGCGGCCCAGTTCACGGTCGCCGGAGCGCTGGAACCGGCGACGCACGTCGGAGGTGACACCTTCGACTACGTCGTCGACCGCGACACCATGCAGCTCTCCGTCACCGATGCCATGGGCCACGACGTGGAAGCCGCGCTCCTCGCCACCCTCGCGGTGGGCGCCCTCCGTAGGGCCAGACGTGCCGGCGCCGAGCTCGAAGTGCAGGCCTTGGAGGCCAACCGGGCCGTCGTCGACCACGGCAGGCGGGGCTTCGTCACCGGGCAGCTGCTGCACGTCAGCCTGCGCGACGGGGACTGCTCGGTTCGTCAACGCGGGGCATCCCTGGCCGCTGCGCCTGAGACACGGAAGGGTCGAGGAGATCGTTCCCGAAGTGGATCTACCCTTCGGGGTCCGTCCCCGTGCCGCCTACCGGGTGCAGCGGCTGGACCTGCAATCGGGTGACCGGCTGGTGATGCTCACCGACGGCATGCTGGAGCGCCGTGCTGTCGAGGTGGATCTGCCCTCTCTGATCGTGGACACATGCGATCTCCACCCCCGCGAGGCCTCCCGGGCCTTGGTCGCAGCGGTGCTGCACGCTCACAGCGGCCGCCTCCAGGACGACGCCACGGTCATGTGTCTGGACTGGCACGGCACCCATCAGGACGCGCGCAACGCAGACGCCGGGGCGGACCTCGCAGAAGCATCAGCGCCTGAATAGCACTCCGCCCACGACCCGGCGCGCAGCCACGACCCGACGATGACGACCGAGGCGGGCCGGTTCCGCGAACGCAGCCCTCTGGGTGCGCGGCCCGCCCATGCCGACGGGCACCCTCACCTCAGGCCGAGGCCGGCGGCGCGCCTGATTCGGCGGCGCGGCGGTATTCGGCGTTGATGCGCTGTGCTTCCTCGAGCTGGTCCTCGAGGATGATGATCCGGCAGGCGGCCTCGATCGGGGTGCCCTGGTCGACGAGCTCCCGCGCGCGAGCCGCGATGCGCAGCTGGTAGCGGGAGTAGCGCCGGTGGCCGCCCTCGGAGCGGAGTGGGGTGATGAGGCGGGCTTCGCCGATGGCGCGGAGGAAGCCCTGGGTGGTGCCGAGCATGGCAGCGGCCCGGCCCATGGTGTAGGCGGGGTAGTCGTCGTCGTCGAGACGGCCGAACGAGTCGTCTGCTGTCATTGAACCTCTCTCATGGAACGCATGGAGGGGCCCTGGTGCCGTACGGCACCAGGGCCCCGAAGGAACTACTACACCATCTGTCGGCCCTGATACTGCGCCGACCCTGTGTTTCCGCCGACCCGGTCGACACGCTGCCGGGAATGCGGGGATCGCGGTTGCTTGACCGGAGACCACCTCACTATCGATGTCCTGCGGTACCCGGGCTCAGACTTCCGCCCGGGCGATCCTGATGGCGCTCGGCTCCTCCGTTCTTCCCTCGGTGATCAACTGATTACTGCTTGCACTGCTGATACTGCTGGTGGCCTGACCCAGCGCCACTCTCCGGCAGCCAGCCCCGTCGCCCATCCTGCGTCTGCTCTGGCTTAGAACCCCACTGCCGAACGTCCCGGTGCGCGCGTCCGCAGCCGACGCCTTCACCGAGGTGCTGCTCACTGTCTTCACTGCTGGGTACTGCACTTACGGGTACTGCCACTGCGTCAACTGCGGTACTTCTGACGGCGGCCCCTGATCACTGCGGGCCCCCCGGTCCGGTCGTCAGTTCCGTCGCCGTCCTGCAACAACCCTGGCTTCGGAACTCCACCACCGCACCGTCCTGCGCACTGCAACTGCGGGTATTGCTGCCCGGCAGTTCGTCTCTGCCAGGCCTTGCTGTCTCTCTGGGCTACGAGAGAAACCATAGCCAGGCCACCGCCCAATGTCTACTCCAGCCGTCATAGATTTTTGCATGGCGGACGAGGAGGTAATCGAACTCGAACGCACGGCCGATGCCGGGGCTGCAGATGCGCAGCACAAGGAGCGGCTGGGGGCGGCAGTGCTGCCCCGGGCGGAGGGCAAGGTCGTGATGGGCCCTTTACGCCGGCTTCCGGCCCTACGGCCGGTCGCCGCCGTATGCGGACTGCCGGAACGGCAGGTGCCAGGGCCGCAGGGGCCCCCGGCCTGGGGGCGCTCGGGGCAATCCCCGGGACGGCTGTCCACCCCGCACCGGTGTCCTTGAGGATGGAAGAATCGTTTTGACGAACGTGACGGATGATCATTGGGCGAACTCCAGCCGCGCCGCACAGACCGGCGGCGGCAGCCGCAGAAAGCACCTGGCGCCAGCTCCACAGAGCGGGGGAGCCCCGCCCTGTGGAAGGCACAGCCGAGTCGGTTCATCCGGAGGCACTCACGTGATCCACGCTTCTCTGGTGTGCCGGGGCTGCTCCGGCACCCTCTACGCCGTCTCCACCATCTGCGCCCCGGCCGCACGCTTGCCCACCTGGGAAGTCGACCACGACCACACCCCGACCTCATGTCCCCTGCACCCTCTCCTGCCGCTGCAAGGGGTGGCCGCTCACGTCTACGAGCTCCCCGAGGCCACCCGCGTCCTGTCCGAGCCGGCCTGACACGATCCCGGCTCGTCACCACCGCGCTCCGGCACGCCGGCACGGTCACCTCCCTGAGCTCCGCGCGAACCGCCTCGACATCCAGGTCATCGTCGAAACCCACGTCGCCCCGGCCTGGACGCAGATCAGGGCCGCGCAGCAGCAGCTGCGCGGCCCTGATTCGGTACGCCTCGGATCCTGCCTGACATCGCAGGGGTCCGCTGTTCGGGTCGAGCAGTACGAGCTGCAGGGGGCAGCCTTACGTGCCGGTCTCGGTGCCCGCGGGTGGTGAAGGTCAGGCCGGGGTGATGTTCTCGGCCTGGGGGCCCTTCTGGCCCTGGGTGACGTCGAAGGTCACGGTCTGGCCCTCCTGGAGCTCACGGAAGCCCGAGGAGTTGATGGCGGAGTAGTGGGCGAAGACGTCCGGGCCGCCGCCGTCCTGGGCGATGAAGCCGAAGCCCTTCTCCGCGTTGAACCACTTCACAGTTCCCGTAGCCATGTCTGACGCCTTCCAGTCGATGAACGCCTCCCGCTCCATGCGGGAGGCGGAGGTGATCGCCCTGGCTCCTGCGGCACAGCACAGCAAAACGCCCACGCCGAACGCGTGGGCAAAGGGGAACTTCCGAACCACGACAGCTGACGCAGACGCTACACGCCCACGACGGGCTGTCACCAGGGGGCGCGAGCACGCGTCACGGCCCCGACGTGCACGGGCAGGCGTGCCCGCCGAGACCGGCGGGCACGCCTGCCTCAGGCCACAGTCAGTGGACTGATCTCGACCGCTGCGCGGCGGTACTCGGTGTTGACGCGCTGCGCTTCCTCGAGCTGGTCTTCGAGGATGACGATCCGGCAGGCGGCCTCGATGGGGGTGCCGTGGTCGACGAGTTCGCGGGCGCGGGCGGCGATGCGCAGCTGGTGGCGGGAGTAACGGCGGTGGCCGCCCTCGGAGCGGAGTGGGGTGATGAGGCGGGCTTCGCCGATGGCGCGGAGGAAGCCCTGGGTGGTGCCGAGCATGGCGGCGGCCCGGCCCATGGTGTAGGCGGGGTAGTCGTCGTCGTCGAGACGGCCGAACGAGTCGTCTGCTGTCATCGCACCTCACTGCGAAACAGGTAGAGGAAAAGGGGTCGGAATACGAGGAGGGGCCCTGGTGCGTACAGCACCAGGGCCCCGAAGGAACTGCTACACCATCTGCCGGCCCTAGTCCTGCGCCGGCCTACTGTTTCCGCCGACCCGGCCGACACGCTGCCGGGAGTGCGGGGATCGCGGTTGCTTGACCGGAGACCACCTCACTATCGATGTCCTGCGGTACCCGGGCTCAGACTTCCGCCCGGGCGATCCTGATGGCGCCTCAACTCCTCCGTTCTTCCCTCGGTGATCAACTGCTTACCAGCGGGAGAGACTGCAACTGCGGGTTACTGCTTGCACTGCTGATACTGCGGTACTGCATACTGCTGGTGGCCTGACCCAGCGCCACTCTCCGGCAGCCAGCCCCGTCGCCCATCCTGCGTCTGCTCTGGCTTAGAACCCCACTGCCGAACCTCCCGGTGCGCGCGCCCGCAGCCGACGCCTTCACCGAGGTGCTGCTCACTCACTTCACTGCTGGGTACTGCGAACTGCACTTACTTCGGGTACTGCCACTGCGTTAACTGCGGTACTGCTCTCGGCGGCCCCTGATCACTGCGGGCCCCCCGGTCCGGTCGTCAGTCCCGTCGCCGTCCTGCAACAACCCTGGCTTCGGAACTCCACCACCGCACCGTCCTGCGCACTGCAACTACGGGTACTGCTGCCCGGCAGTTCGTCTCTGCCGGGCCTTGCTGTCTCTCTGAGCTACGAGAGAAACCATAACCAGGCCACCGCCCAATGTCTACTCCAGCCGTCATAGATTTTCGTGCTCGCCGAGGAGAGCTAGAGCTTCACGGCCGTCCCAGGATGCGCAGAGCGGACTGCACAGCAGGTCAGGGGCTCTGGAGGGCGCAGCCGAGCGCGTGGGGTCCCCGCGTCTCGTCGATCGGCGTCGGGCTTCGACTGCCTTCGATCCCTTCCTGAAGACCTGAGTCGGGTTGGCGGGCAGTGAGGTGGGGCACAGCGACCAGGTAGGCAGGGGCCGGACGTGGACGATCCAGAGACCAGGGTGATCTGATGAACACGATGGCCGAGAGCGTCGCAACCGTGCTTTCCACGGCGGATGTTGCAGAGGCACGCGATGCCGTGCGAGCCGTCCTCGACGGTCTCCATCAGCCGGCGATGGCCGCAGAAGCCGCGGACACCGTGGTCTTGGTCGTGTCCGAGCTCGTCACGAACGCCGTGCGCCACGGCGGGGGCACCTGCACCTTGGAACTGACGGCCCATGAGGAGAGCATCGAGGTGGCCGTCCACGACTCCAGCCCGCACGCGCCGCGTATGCGCACCCCTGACCTGCACGGCGGTACCGGTGGATTCGGCTGGCCCATGGTCAACCGCCTCGCCCGAGCGACCGCGGTCACCCGTCGGGCCTCCGGCGGGAAGACGGTCAGCGCTCTTCTCGACCGGTAGTGCTACCGGTCGAAAGGACGGGACGACCGGTGCATAAAATCGGCTCCCATGTCGAAGCCTGACGAGCTGCTCGTTGACGTTGCCATCCTGGTGGAGTCCGGGCAGAGCAATCAGATGTCCCTGACCGTTGTCACCGGTGGCGCTGTCATCACCGGTCGGCTGGCACCCGAAGCCGTGTGGCGGCAGCGGGTGTCGGAGGTCCTGACGGACTCCGCCCGCCTGGGCGAGTTCGCCGCCATCTTCACCACCACGACACCCCAAGAGGGGCCGCCTACCCATCTGCACTTCCATGTGGCCCGCATCCTCCAGGGCACGGTGGGGATCCCGGAGACGGGCGGGATGTACCGCGTCTCGATCGCGGACGTCAGCGCCTGGACCATGGGCGACTTCAGCTACTCCGACCACTGACCCGACATTCGCGTAACCCCCGGTACGCGGGAGGGCCCGACCGGCGCGCTTGCCGGTCGGGCCCTCTTCACTGTTCGGGTGTCGGCTTGCGCCGGTGCTGTCCGTCAGACGGTCACCGGGATGCCGAGCATCGCGGAAGCCTGCTGGAGCGGGCTGAGGACATGCGTGGGCACGGCGGCCCGGGGAAGGCCGCGGCAGGTGAAACCGAGCTGGGTCATGGCCCGGAGGACTTCACCGGCACTGAAGTCACGCCGGTCCTGGCGGGTGATGACCTGACCGACCTGCTTGACGGGGTAGGTACGGCGCCCGATGATCACGGACTCGCCGACGACCTGCTCGGGCTTGATGCCCTTCATCGACTCCAGGACACCGCTCTTGGTCAGGTCGAACGGGAAACGGGCGATGACACAGCGCATGTTGCCTCACAGGAAGTAGAAGGGGACGGTCGTTCCGCGGTGAGGCGGTTCAGCGGGCAAGGGCGAGGACGCCCAGAGCGCTGCCCTGGTCATCGACGACCGGCAGGGCATCGAGCCTGCGGTAGCGCATCGCGTGCTCGGCTTCGGCCATCGTGGTCACGGGCGAGGTGACTGGCCCGAGGTCTCCCAGAAGGTCGCGGAGACGAACCTGGTCCGAGTACGCGGCGCTGACCCGGATGGCGGCGAGCCCGGCCTGGGTGACCAGCCCGGTGCACAGGCCGTCCTCGTCGCAGACGAGCAGATGACCCGCGCGGGAGCTGACCATGACAGCCAGGGCCACCTCGACCGTCATGTCGTCACAGACCTGAGGACCGGCCGCCTGCATCGCGTCGCCCACCGTCCGGTGTACAGGGTTGGCGTTCGCCGAGCGGGGCTGCATCTGGACCAGCGTCAAAACGTGCCTCCTGCAGAGATGGGTCAGTTTCCTGATCACGTGGTTCTCAGGCCGCCGCATCGAAGGCGGACTGCCGCACGCTGACGCGCCGGACCGTCGAAGCGGGTCGTCGCCTGCCACGGGAGGCCGTGCTGCGCTTGGCGCGTTCGACGACCGGTGCGGCGATGACGACGGGGATTCCGGAGGGGGCCTGGGCACCGGTGATCCGGTTCAGGGCCTCTTCGCCCGAGCGGACCTGGGTGGTCTGCGGGGTGATGCCCGCGGCCTGCATGAGGCGGGTCATGTCGCGGCGCTGGTTGGGGGTTACCAGGGTGACGACGCTGCCGGACTCGCCGGCGCGGGCGGTGCGGCCGCCCCGGTGCAGGTAGTCCTTGGGGTCGGTGGGCGGGTCGACGTTCACGACGAGGTCGAGGTTGTCGACGTGGATCCCGCGCGCCGCCACGTTCGTCGCGACCAGCACGGTCACGTGTCCGGTCTTGAACTGGGCGAGGGTGCGGGTGCGCTGCGGCTGCGACTTCCCGCCGTGCAGGGCGGCGGCCCGGACACCACTGTTCAGCAGGTCCTGGGTCAGCCGGTCGACGGCGTGCTTGGTATCGAGGAACATCATCACCCGGCCCTCGCGCGCCGCGATCTCGGTGGTTGTCCGGTGCTTGTCGGCGCCGTGGACGTGCAGCACGTGGTGCTCCATCGTCGTCACCGCACCGGCCGAGGGATCCACCGAGTGCACGACCGGGTCGGTCAGGTAGCGACGAACCAGCAGGTCGACATTGCGGTCCAGGGTCGCGGAGAACAGCATCCGCTGTCCCTCGGGACGCACCTGGTCCAGGAGAGCGGTGACCTGCGGCATGAAGCCCATGTCGGCCATCTGGTCGGCCTCGTCCAGGACGGTGATCGCGACTTGGTTCAGACGGCAGTCGCCCCGGTCGATGAGGTCCTTCAACCGGCCGGGCGTGGCCACGACGACCTCGGCGCCTCCGCGCAGCGCCCCGGCCTGCTTGCCGATCGACATGCCGCCGACGACGGTGGTCAGGCGCAGCTTCACGGCACGGGCGTACGGCGTGAGGGCGTCGGTCACCTGCTGGGCCAGCTCGCGGGTGGGGACGAGGACGAGGGCGAGCGGCTGGCGGGGCTCTGCGCGCTGTCCGGCGGTGCGGGCCAGCAGGGCGAGACCGAAGGCGAGCGTCTTGCCGGAGCCGGTGCGCCCGCGGCCGAGCACGTCACGGCCCGCAAGGGTGTTGGGCAGGGTGGCGCCCTGGATCGGGAAGGGCACGGTCACGCCCTGCGCGCCGAGAGCGGCCAACAGCTCGGCCGGCATGTCGAGATCGGCGAAGGCCTCGACGGCGGGCAACGCGGGAGTGATGGTCTTCGGCAGGGCGAACTCGCCCTGTACTGCGGCGGGCCGGCGGCCGTAGCCGCCCGAGCGGCTCGGACGTCCGGAACGGCTCGGGGTCGACGAACCGAACCGGCTGCCCCGCTCCGAACCGGCGGCAGCGCCGAAAGCGGGGCCGCCGGTGCGGCTGCGGGTGCGGGAGGAGCGGTCATTCGTACGAGTGCGGTTCATTCAGAACCTTCCTTGATGCGGCACGTATCAAGGAATTCCCGCAACGGAAACGAAGCGCAGGGGATCGCAAGAACGGGCCGAATGGAATGCGAAAGCGACTCTGGACTACAGGGATTCTGTACGGTCGCAGGCGCTGAGGGTGGCGTCATGTGGACGCGAAATGCAGCAAAATCGAGCGGGGTTGAAACTCCGAGGAGGTTTTACCCTGAGTGTTTCGTCCCGTGGGTGACACCGTTGCGGGAAATGCGTGCAGCTGGGGCCCGCACCCCGAGGGATGCGGGCCCCAGCTACGAAATGCGCGTCAGTGTCAGGCGGGAACGATGTTCTCGGCCGTCGGGCCCTTCTGGCCCTGCGCGATGTCGAAGGTGACCTTCTGGCCTTCCAGCAGCTCGCGGAAGCCCTGGGCGGCGATGTTCGAGAAGTGGGCGAAGACGTCGTCGCCGCCACCGTCCTGCTCGATGAAGCCGAATCCCTTTGCCGCGTTGAACCACTTCACGGTGCCAGATGCCATGTCATATCTCCTTGGGGCAGTACACCGGCGTCCGCACTGTACGGACACCGTGTCGCCGCGATGATGCCCCGCCGGAAAATGACCGGAAATATGAAGCGCTCGAATGTGGCGAAAGCCGACTGGGGCGCTTGAAGTTTTTGGGTACCAAAACTGCAACCGAGATCGACAGTAGCACGCCGCAACTGTTTGTGTGCGTGAAATATCTCCATCGTGTGCGGCGCGAAAAAACTCTCCCCGCGGGGTCCACTAAACTCTCTGACCGCGGGGACAGATATTGATTCCCCCCGGGTGCAGCGTTTCGGGAACAGGGGGGTCCGCCGGTTGCGACGTGCAGTCCATCGGTGCGTGAGCCGGTGGGGTGGGTCCGCGGCGCCCTGAACGGTGATCCCAGCGCCCATCTCACTGGCACGGCCGGGCCATGAGCCGCCCCATCGCCGTCGACCGCGTGGTGGCGGGGAAGGAGCACGAGGTAGTCCCGTCGCGGGTCTGCCCCCGGACTCTTCCGGCCAACCGCCTCTTTGGGAGAGCGAATTCACGAGGCAGTGGCAGCCGTACGACGCAGGTCAGGTCTGGACAACGACGAAGGCCCAGGTCTGTGACCTGGGCCTTCGTTCAAGAGCGGATGACGGGAATCGAACCCGCGCTATAAGCTTGGGAATCTATGTTGCCTGGGGTGTCCATATGGCATCTGACCTGCGCAAACAGCCTTCTGGGAGGGCTGCCTCGAGGGTCCGCCCGTACCCGTATTGACCGCTGTTCGCCGCTCGGAAGGGCACGGATGGGGCACGCGCCCGTTGGCCTGGGTCGTGCGGCACGTCCCTGCCTCGGCGGTTGCGCCTTGACTCCTGATCGCGGGAGGCTTGACGCAAGGGGGTCTGGGTGGGAGGCTGCTTGCGTGTTCTCTCATGGTTTCGTGAGGGGAGGCGCAAGGAGATGGTCATGGAACTGCTGTCGGTGAAAGAGGCTGCGGCTCTGCTCGGGGTGGATGATTCCCGCGTCCGTCAGTTGCTGCATGACGGAAAGCTGCAGGGGCAGCGTGTCGGTGGCCGTTGGCTGGTTGCCGGGGACAGCGTCCGGGATCGCAAAGACCGGGGCCGCCGTTCGCGGAGACCGCTGTCGGCCCGCAATGCATGGGGCGTTCTGGCGGTGCTGGACGGCCATCAGCCGGTGGGCCTGTCCGATGCAGAGAAGTCGCGGGTGAGGACGCGGTTGCGGAACCTCCTTGCCCACGGGCAACTGTCTCCAGCTCTGGTCCAGGAACTCCTTGCCGCCCGTGCCGAGGTTCGCTCGTACCGCGTTCATTCAGGCGTACTGCCAGTTCTGCTCGCCGCTCAGGATGTGGTGCGGGGAGGAGCGAGTGCTGCGGCACAGGCAGGGGCGGACTACATCTCCCTCGGCCCTGCGGAGATCTATGTACACCCCGACCGGGTCGAAAAGCTGGAAGCCGCGTTCGGCATGGTCCGTGATGAAGAGCGGGGCAATGTCTCGGTCCGAATCCCCCCGTCGGAGATGTGGCCGTTCTTGACCTCAAGGTCTGAAGCCCCAGGGCAGGGCCATGACGTCCCCGCCTCAGTGGTGGCGGCCGACTTGCTGGACCTCCATGAGAGCCGAGCCGACGCTGCCGCAGCCGGGTTGCTCGAGTCCCTGCTGACTCGCTACGCGCAGCCTCGGAAGGTGTGATCATGGCGGCTGATCTGCCCGATGTGCGACTGGAGTCGGACCTGTTCCCCGGCCCGCTGGTGGAGTTGTGGGGCGTGCTGTTCGACCTTTCGGAGCAGGTGCCGGATGCATGGTCGCTGATCGGTGGGCAGATGGTGCTCTTGCACGGCCTGGAGCACGGTCGGACTCCACCGGCGGCGAGCGCCGACCTGGATGTCCTGGCTGACGTGCAGTCGGACCAGCAGAGCTTGCGTCGTTTGGTCGCGGCGCTCGAACGGCTCGGATTCTCCCCCGCCGGCATGTCGCCGCAGGGCAACTTGTTGCACCGCTATCAGCGCGGTGTGGAGCCGCAGCGGTTGGTGGTGGATCTGCTGGCGCCCGACAACCTCGGCCCCCGTGCAGACCTCACAACGACGCCGCCCGGCCGCACGCTGGAGGTGCCGGGCGGCCGGCAGGCTGCGCAGAGAACCGAGGCTATGAGAGTGCGACTGGGGTCGAGGACGGGCCGGATCCGACGCCCCAGCCTGTTGGGGGCGATCGTGGCGAAGGCTGCAGCGGTGAGCATCAAGACCGCTTCACCGGAGCGCCACTACCGCGATCTGGCGTTCTTGCTCTCGTTGCCCGCCAATCCGCTGCAACTCAGAGATCAACTCGACAAGGGCGACCGTAAGAAGCTCGCGTTCGCGAAGGCCTTGAGCGATCCGCAGCATGCAGCTTGGCGCCAACTGGCCGACGAGGGCGCCCGGGCGGACGGCCGGGCCATGTACGGGTTCTTGTCTCCGCCTGCGACGACGTGAGAACGGCCGAAGGCCCGTGACCTCGTAGCCGGCTAGGTGGTGCACAAGCGCGCAATGGCCGCAACGTTGCCCGGTGAGTGCTCTGTCAGTGCCTGCTGTCACTCTTTTTCCTCAACTTCACAGGAGTAGAAGGAGGAAGACGATGGCAGGACTTTTGAATGCGTTAGTACAGGTGAGGCGCCCTGGGCGGGCCCACTTCCCGGCGGTGGTGCCACCGCAGAGAGATGAGCCCAGTGCCGCCGGGGCCGATGCCGGTCAGCCCGACGGCGGCCCGGCGGGTGAAGTGCTCTCTGCTGCCACTCAGCGCGTCTGGGTAATCGTTGAGGGTCCCGACGACCCGGATGAGACCCGGCGCGCGGTCGAGGCACTCGGATCCCAGCCGGGCTGGAAGGTACGGACCGCACAGTCGCACGACAGGCTGATGGTGACAGATGGGCGCGTTGTCCTGGTCATCGATGCCCTCGCGTACGGCCAGCGGAGGACGGCGGTTGGTGCTGTCCGGGAGCAGGCGGTCCGCCTGCTGAGGAAGCCTCCAGTCAACTTCCGGATCCGGGAGGCAAGACTCGCCCGGTACGAGGAGGAGCGGGGCACCACCCTGGTACGGGTGGTGCGGCGGACGCCGCCGGGAGCTGGGAGGTTCCGCTGCTGGCTTGGACGCCACATCGAGGCCCTCGGCGGAGCCGATACCGGCCATGTGCTGACTGTTCCGCTCGTCCCCGGGGAGGACGGTGAGCAGCTGAAGGCCAGGGTGAAGGAGCAGTGGGCGAGTCTCACCCAGGGATCTGCGGTGTTCGACGACGACATCCACGACCTTCGCCTTTCCATCGGGCCCAGGCCGAGACGGGAGACAGAGGGGTCATCGTCACCAAGTAATGTTCTGCGACGCTTTGGACCCGTGACGATGGCACTGCTCGCTGTAGCCTTCCCGCTGCTGTGTGCCTGGACGATTGCGTCGTTCTCCTCCCCGTGGCGGTTTCTGGCGCTACTGGCGCCTCTCACTTCTTTCGGGCCGGTTGGCCACTGGATCACGTCGAACGAGCCAAGGCCCCGGCTCATGCGCCTCGCGTGCGGTGCGCTCGTCGTGGGCGGCTCCACCTGGGTGGTGTACCAGTGGTTGGTGCACGGCCCAGCCGGGCTCGGAGCCCAGTTCTGGGGGTTTGCCCAGGGGCTACTGATGGTGGTGACCGCCTTCGGCTGCTGGCACGCCTTCTCCCGCTCGTGGCTGAGCCGCAATCTGCTGCTGCTTCTGCCCGTGCTCATCGCGCCGCTTCCGTTCGTGCTCCCTTGGATCGGTTCCTTCCTTCACACGGCCTATCTCGAAGATGTGTTGGGAATCCCCGAGCCGGCCGTGCACATCAGTTTCTACTGGCGCTCCTCTGTGGCACTCAAGCCGGTGGCGCTGACTCTTGTGATCACACTGATCTACGTGTCCCTCTACGGATGGGCCAAGTATTTCAACCTGCACATCTCACAAGGCGTGATGGTGAATGGGGTGTTTCCCCTGCTCGTTCTGCTCGCCGCCCTGGGAGTGGCGGAGCTGACCTTGAAGGAGGTCCAGGCTGCTGCGGAACGTACATACTCGGCGGCGGTCAAGGGCGAGCAGCCTCCGGGATACTTCGGTATCAACGGGCGGCTGGTTTGCGTGCGACCGGTTGACCCGGCCAAACCGATTTCCGTCCAGCCGGGCCCGCTCCCGACGAGCCGGCCGGTCCTGGTGTTCCCTCGGGAAGGCACCGACCTGTGGGTGTGGGATCCCTCCCCGGCGCGTGGTCGCTTCTCTTCCGAGCATGCCGTCCGCATGCGAGCCGAGGATGTCTCCCTCTATCCGGCGACCGGCACCTCCTGTCCGTGACTTTGGCCCCCTCGACGCAGCACCCGCCCGGTGGTGGCCTTGAGCTCCGCGAGGGGGAATCGCGAAGGGCGAGGGCCCGGACCACATCCGCCCGGTGGTCTGCTCGCGGTGAGCTGGTGCCCGTCGGCCTGTGCGGGCCTCAACCCAAGATCCACAAAAGCCTCATGTATGCAGCTGACTTCGATCTTCGATCCGCGAAGGATGGTCTATACCGGACTGATCCTTACCAGGAGGTCCACTGTGTTGCTCTCTGTGGAAGTTGATTTCAGGGCAGAGTGGGACGCCCTACGAGTACGTGGCTGTTCGGTCCTTGACGTGCGAGCTACTCACGACAACGGCATTGTCTGGCTGCGGAGTTCTGGTTTGACGGTAGAGACGATCAGTTGGATGGCGGTGAGGGCTCACGCCCAGTATTGCGCTGCACAGCAGTGGAGGAGGCCCTCGTGGATTCGATGTCTTGCGCGGCCTATGGGGGCCCGCTGCCGTTGACGACGGAGTATCGGTTAAGTGTGGGGCTGGACCCTTCCCGGGCCTGGCCAGGGATTCGTCCCATGCCGATTCGGCTTCATCGCGGATTCGCTGGGCATCGCAGCAATGTGGGCTTTGCCCTACAGACTCCCTTCGCGAGGCGGACGAACATGGGTCGTATGAGCCGCTGCTCTCGGTGCTACACCGTCACATGTCTGGTGATTCCGAAGTGCGGATTGCTCTCCGGGTCGCTGCCACCCTGGAGGACTCCATGGTTCGCGCATGCCAGCCCTCGGACAAGGCCGCGTTGATCTACCGGCACTCTGGTAACCACAGGCGGAAGGAGGCGCTGGCGGGGCCGAACGGGATGGTCGCGCCGCGCGGCAGGAGGTTGCCGAGCAGGCCGCGCAGGGGAGGCGGGTGGTGCGCAAGTGGTGCGCGGCGCCTGGATGGGTCTAGACAATGACGAAGCCCCAGGTCGCTGACCTGGGGCTTCATAGAAGAGCGGATGACGGGAATCGAACCCGCGCTATAAGCTTGGGAAGCTCATGTTCTACCATTAAACTACATCCGCACAGCAAGCCAGTTGTTTGGATCCCTGGCTTTGCTCACTCTACCTCATGATCGACCCCCGGTGAATTTGCCGCGGGGTCGTTGTCGTGTGTGGCATGCACCGAGGCGTGTGCGTGCGGGAGTTGGGGCGTACCGTGTGGGTTCGGAGCGGCGGCTGGAGCGGGTGCCGATCATCCCCTAATGTGGCGATTCGTCGCAGTACGGCTCGTTGGGGAAAGGGACTCGATGGAGCACACCGTCGTCCGTTGTGCCGAAGGGCACGTTTTCAGTACCGCCTCCTTCCCGCTGCAGCACCTCGGTGCCGGCCGGATCGGGCCCGGGCGGCTGCTGCGGTGTCCGCGGTGTGCGCGGTTGCGGCATGCCGTGCCCGTAGGTGGCGCGAAGCGCTAGGCAGCGGTAGACGCCGGACCGGGCGCGCGGGTCGCTCCTCTCGATTGGGGGTGGCCCGCGCGCTCTGCGTATCCTCGGGACGTGCTTCTCTCTGACAAAGACATCCGGGCCGAGATCGACAGCGGACGGGTTCGCATCGACCCGTTCGAGGAGTCGATGGTGCAGCCCTCCAGCATCGATGTACGTCTCGACCGGTTTTTCCGGGTGTTCGAGAACCACCGCTACGCCCACATCGATCCGGCGATCGAGCAGGCGGATCTGACCAGGATGGTCGAGCCGGAAGGGGACGAGGCGTTCATCCTCCACCCGGGTGAGTTCGTCCTCGCCTCGACCTACGAGGTCATCTCGCTGCCCGACGACATCGCCTCCCGGCTGGAGGGGAAGTCCAGCCTGGGCCGCCTCGGCCTGGTGACGCATTCGACCGCCGGGTTCATCGACCCCGGGTTCTCGGGCCACGTGACCCTGGAACTGTCGAACCTCGCCACCCTGCCGATCAAGCTCTGGCCGGGCATGAAGATCGGGCAGCTGTGCATGTTCCGGCTCAGCTCGCCCGCCGAGTTCCCGTACGGCAGTGAGCGCTACGGATCCAGGTACCAGGGGCAGCGCGGGCCGACCGCCTCGCGCTCCTTCCAGAACTTCCACCGCACTCAGGTGAGGCACGAGGCATGAGCGACGTACGCGAGAACCTGACCTACGAGGGCTTCGGGCGCGCCGTGCGCGAGCTGGCGCAGACGATCGCCGACGACGGCTACGAGCCCGACATCATCCTGAGCATCGCCCGCGGCGGAGTGTTCGTCGCCGGCGGGCTGGCGTACGCGCTGGACTGCAAGAACATTCACCTGGTGAACATCGAGTTCTACACCGGTGTCGGGACCACGCTGGAGATGCCGGTCATGCTGGCTCCCGTGCCCGAGGCGATCGACTTCACCGACAAGAAGGTCCTCATCGCCGATGACGTGGCCGACACCGGCAAGACGCTGAAGCTCGTCCACGACTTCTGCCTCGGCCACGTGGCCGAGGTGCGGTCCGCCGTCGTCTACGAGAAGTCCCACTCGCTCGTGAAGTGCGAGTACGTGTGGAAGAAGACCGACGAGTGGATCAACTTCCCCTGGTCCGTCGAGCCGCCCGTCGTGAAGCGCGAGGGCCAGGTCCTCGACGCCTAGTCCTGGCCCCGTCCCTGCCGTCAGGCCGATGTGAAAGGGCCCGCCGCGCGAGATCTCGCGCGGCGGGCCCTTTCACATCGGCCTAACGGCGTCCAGCGCCTCGGCGGGACGGGTCAGATGGTGCCCAGCTTGATGATCGACAGCAGTGCGACCAGTTGGATCGCGGACGCGCCCAGGGCCTTCGGCCAGGGCAGGTCGTGCGTCTTGCTGATCAGCGAGGTGAAGAGCGCACCGGCCGCGACCCAGGTGGCCCAGCCCAGGACCTGGACGACCATGTTGTCGCCGCCGAGGAACACGGCGAACAGCAGGCGCGGCGCGTCCGTGATGGACATGACCAGCATCGACAGGCCCACGGTCGGCTGCCAGGTGCCGTCGCCGCCCAGCTGGCGGGCCAGGGTGTGGGTGACGGCGCCGAGGATCAGTCCGCAGATGACGAAGGCCACACCGGCCGAGAGGACGATCGGGACGGCCTTCGCCAGGGTCGCGTTGATGGCGTCCTCGCGGGCGTCGTCGAGGCCGAAGACCGCGAGGAGTCCGTAGAGGAAGGTCACGATCAGGGCGGGGCCCCAGACGGCGTAGTCGCGCATCTGGAGGAAGGTCTGCCCCGGCCGCGTCACGATGCCGCGGAGCAGTTCCTTCCACGGCAGCCGCGGACCGGACGGCGCCGCCGCGGCCGAGCCCGCGTGGTAGGTCGCGCCCTGGCCGTACGGATCCTCGCCGACGGCGAAGACCTGGGTGTGCCCCGGGTTGTCGTTCGTGTAGCCCCCGCCGCCGTGCCCCCCGTGGCCGTACGGGGGCTGCTGCGCGTGCGGCTGCTGCTGCCCGTACGGGTCGAAGTACTCCGGCTCGCCCTGCCCCCCGGCGCCCGGCTGCGGCCACTGCTGCTGCGGTGGCGGCCCGCCGACGGGAGGGTAGGGCGGCTGGCCGTACGGCGGCGGCGTTTGCTGCTGACCGTACGACTGCTGCTGCTGCGGGGGTTGTTGCGGAGAGCGGTTGTTGTCCCGGCCGCGTCCGATCCTGAATCCAGCCACGTGATCGAACGTACCTGGTCCGGCGGGCGTCGGTGGCCGGTCGCCCGGAACAGCCACCCTTTGCGGCTGACCTGTGACATCCCTTAGGGGATCCCCGAGGGGCTGTCCCCACCCTGCGTCAGACCTGACCGCGTGTCCGGTTTACATGGCTGCATCGCAGTCTGCGGCTTTCCGTTACGTCCTCGACGGAATACGCACATATCGGGTCCGTAGCTTCGTACTCGTCGCCGAACGAGTACGAGAAGAGCCCACACCATGCGCAACACTCGCCGCACCACTCTCCGCAGCGCCGCCGTCGTCGCCGGAGCCGCCACCCTCCTGGCCCTCCCGGTCGGGTCCGCCTTCGCGGACTCCCCGGCCGTACCGGAGCGAGGGGTGCTGCCGGCGGCCGAGCCGAAGCCGGGTGTCCGTGCGTACGTCACCACCGTGAAGCTGGCGGACGGGGCCGTCGCCGAGGTCTACAGGATCACCAGCAACCACTTCGAGGCGGACATCCTCGCCGGCTCCACCCGGCTGGACACGCTGGTCAGCAAGGGCGGGGCCGCGTCGTACGGGCAGAACAACGGCCTGCACGTCGTGCTCCGGCCGAACGGCACCGTCACCTCCTGGATGGACGGATCGGCGAAGCCGAAGCCGAAGCCGAATCCGCAGCCGAGGCCGAAGCCCCTCGTCAGGCCCGAGGCCGGGAAGGACGTCAGGAAGGAGAGCTCGGTGCGGCTCGCTCTGTCCGACGGGCGGATCGCCAAGCTCGTGGACGCACCGAACGGCAAGCGCGCCGAGATCTCCCTGCCGAACGGCCGTGCGCTGGGCGTGGTCGACCCGGGGTGTTCGAGCACGTACCACGACGGCTGGACGTACAAGCTCGTCCGGGACGGCGAGCGCGTGAAGTTCGTCGTCATCGACGGCAGGGGCGGCGGGAACAGCTGGGTGTACGACTTCAGCGGCAGGCTGATCGAGACGTACACGGTCGACCCGGCGGGAGCCGGCACCCCGGTACTGGTCGCCTCCGGCGGCGGCCCGGTCGCGGCGGGTGCGGCCGGGGTGGGCTTCTCCGTACTGCGCTGCCACGGCTGAGTCCTCGCCGTACCAGTGGCGGTACGCAGGAACGGCCGGTCCCCCGAGTGGGGGACCGGCCGTTCCGGTGCTGCGCGCGCCCTACTTGGTTTCGGCCTCGGCCTCGGCGTCGGGCTTCGCCGTTGCCTCGGGCTTCGCCTCAGCGGCCGGCTCGGCTTCCGCCGCAGGCTCGGGCTCCGGCGCGGCCTCGGCCTTCGCCTCGGGCTCGCCCTTCGCCTCAGTCGCGGCCTTCGCCTCGGCTTCCGCCTCGGCCTCGGCTTCCGCTTCCGCTTCCGCCTTGGCCTTCGCCTCGGCCTCGGCAGCCGCCTTCGCTTCCGCCTCGGCAGCGGCCTTCGCCTCGGCTTCCGCCTCGGCCTCGGCTTCCGCTTCCGCTTCCGCCTTGGCCTTCGCCTCGGCCTCGGCAGCCGCCTTCGCTTCCGCCTCGGCAGCGGCCTTCGCCTTGGCCTCCGCCTCGGCAGCGGCCTTCGCCGCCGCGGCCTCCGCCTCGGCGGCAGCTTCCGCCTCGGCCTCCGCCGCCAGCGCGGCCAGTTCCGCCTCCGTCGGGCCCGGCGTCTTCACCGAGTCCAGCAGCAGCTGTGCCACGTCGACCACCTGGACGTGTTCCTTGGCCTGGCCGTCGTTCTTCTTGCCGTTCACCGAGTCGGTGAGCATCACGAGGCAGAAGGGGCAGGCGGTGGAGACGATGTCCGGGTTCAGGGACAGGGCCTCGTCGACGCGCTCGTTGTTGATGCGCTTGCCGATCCGCTCCTCCATCCACATCCGCGCGCCACCGGCGCCACAGCAGAAGCCCCGCTCCTTGTGGCGGTGCATCTCCTGCTGACGCAGGCCCGGCACGGCGGACATGATCTCGCGCGGCGGCGTGTAGACCTTGTTGTGCCGGCCCAGGTAGCACGGGTCGTGGTACGTGATCAGCCCGTCGACCGGCGTGACCGGCGTGAGGCGGCCCTCGTCGATCAGGTGCTGGAGCAGCTGCGTGTGGTGGATGACCTCGTACTCGCCGCCGAGCTGCGGGTACTCGTTCGCGATGGTGTTGAAGCAGTGCGGGCAGGTCGAGACGATCCGCTTCGCCGACTTCGGCTTCTTCGTCGACGGGTCGTCGTCGTCCTCGCCGAACGCCATGTTCAGCATGGCCACGTTCTCCTGGCCCAGCTGCTGGAACAGCGGTTCGTTGCCCAGGCGGCGCGGCGAGTCGCCGGTGCACTTCTCGTCGCCGCCCATGATCGCGAACTTGACGCCCGCGATGTTCAGCAGCTCCGCGAAGGCCTTCGTGGTCTTCTTGGCCCGGTCCTCCAGGGCGCCGGCGCAGCCGACCCAGTAGAGGTAGTCGAACTCGGAGAGGTCCTCCGCGTCCTTGCCGATGATCGGGACCTCGAAGTCCACCTCCTTGGTCCACTCGACGCGCTGCTTCTTCGCCAGGCCCCAGGGGTTGCCCTTCTTCTCCAGGTTCTTGAGCATCGTGCCCGCCTCCGACGGGAACGCGCTCTCGATCATCACCTGGTAGCGGCGCATGTCGACGATGTGGTCGATGTGCTCGATGTCGACCGGGCACTGCTCCACGCACGCACCGCAGGTGGTGCAGGACCACAGCACGTCCGGGTCGATGACGCCGTTCTCCTCGGCGGTGCCGATCAGCGGGCGCTCGGCCTCCGCGAGTGCGGCGGCCGGGACACCGGCGAGCTGCTCCGCCGTGGCCTTCTCGTTGCCCTCCATGTCCTTGCCGCCACCGGCGAGCAGGTACGGGGCCTTGGCGTGCGCGTGGTCGCGCAGCGACATGATGAGCAGCTTCGGGGACAGCGGCTTGCCCGTGTTCCAGGCCGGGCACTGCGACTGGCAGCGACCGCACTCGGTGCACGTGGAGAAGTCGAGGATGCCCTTCCAGGAGAACTGCTCGACCTGGGAGACGCCGAAGTTGTCGTCCTCGCCCGGGTCCTCGAAGTCGATCTCCTTGCCGCCCGAGGTCATCGGCTGGAGGGCGCCGAGCGCCGTGGCGCCGTCCGCGTTCCGCTTGAACCAGATGTTCGGGAAGCCGAGGAAGCGGTGCCAGGCGACACCCATGTTGGTGTTGAGCGAGACCACGATCATCCAGATCAGCGAAGTGCCGATCTTGATCATCGCGGTGAAGTAGATGGCGTTCTGCAGCGCGCTCGCCGAGAGTCCCTTGAAGGCCAGGACCAGCGGGTACGAGACGAAGTAGGCGGGCTCGTAGCTGTCCACGTGGTGGATCGCGCCCTCGAGGCCGCGCAGGCACAGGATCGCGAGGCCGATGGTCAGGATGATGTACTCGACGAAGTACGCCTGCCAGGCCTTCGAGCCGGTGAAGCGCGACTTGCGGCCCGCCCGGGAGGGCAGGCTGAGCAGGCGGATCGCCATCAGGACCAGGATGCCGAGCACGGTCATCAGGCCGATGAACTCGATGTAGAGCTCGAACGGCAGGAAGCCGCCGACGATCGGCAGCACCCAGTCGGCCTGGAAGAGCTGGCCGTAGGCCTGCGCCAGGGTCGGCGGCAGCGTCAGGAAGCCGATCGCGACGAACCAGTGCGCGAAGCCGACGATGCCCCAGCGGTTCATGCGGCTGTGGCCGAGGAACTCGCGGACGAGGGTGAACGTTCGGGCCTTCGGGTCATCCGTGCGGCTGCCTGCCGGCACGGGCTGGCCGAGCTTCACGAAGCGGTAGATCTGCGCCACGGCTCGTGCGAGCAGCGCGACGCCGACCACGGTCAGGACCAGCGACACGATGATCGCGGCGAGTTGCATGGAAGGGCTCCTCGGGCGGCACTTACTAAGCGGTAACTTATGAAGTCAAGGCTTGAGGTTACCCATTCCCGACGCCGCAATGTAGCTGAGCGTGCGGTGATCTGTGTCGCTCAGGCGACCCTTTGCCGGTACGCCGCGCGCGGGGTCTGCGCCAGGATCGCGAGGTCCATCCCGAGCCAGTGGTTCTCCACATAATGCCGGTCGAGCAGAGCCATCTCCTCCCAGGGGAGGTCCGAGCGCGCGCTCACCTGCCACAAGCCGGTCATTCCGGGACGTACGAGCAGCCGATCGGGGCGGTCCGTACGGGCCTCGGGGCGCGGTCCGACCAGCGACATCTCGCCGCGGAGCACGTTGAGCAGCTGGGGGAGGGCGTCGAGGGCGCAGCGGTCCAGGGCGGCGCCGAGCCGGCCCGTGTCGGCGGTGCGCAGCCGCCAGGTCCGGAACGACCGGCCGGCCAGGCCGACCGCGGCCTCCCGTACGAAGGGGCGGCCGCCCCGGGTCGCGTACAGCAGCGCGACGGCCGGGGCCAGGGCCGGCGCGAGCAGGGCCAGCAGGATCGCCGCTCCGACGAGGTCGAGCACCCTTTTCGCCGACGGGGCCGCGGGTACGCGGACCCGCGGCCGGGGGGCGGTGAGTGTGAGCGGCATACCAGCACGTTGCCGTACGCCTCCGGCGGTCTTGCGGTGGCGCGCGGCTGCCGTGACCCGTTCGGCCGCGGCGCCGCTGTCGGGGGCTCTGCCGCGAGGGCTCCGGGCCCCTGCGCCGCAAGCGCCCGCGCGGTGCGGCCAGCGGCAAGGTTGCGCGTAAGTGCGGGCTAAAGGTTGAGTCGACCCCGCTCAGCTCTGTTGACGCAAGCGCGGCGATACGGCATGGTTGAGTCTGTTCCACTCAAGTCAGCTGGAGGAATCGAAATGGCACGTGCGGTCGGCATCGACCTGGGCACCACTAACTCCGTCGTCAGCGTTCTGGAAGGCGGCGAGCCCACCGTCATCACCAACGCCGAGGGCGCCAGGACCACGCCGTCCGTCGTCGCCTTCGCCAAGAACGGCGAGGTCCTCGTCGGCGAGGTGGCCAAGCGCCAGGCGGTCACGAACGTGGACCGGACCATCCGCTCCGTCAAGCGCCACATGGGCACTGACTGGAAGATCAACCTGGATGGCAAGGACTTCAACCCGCAGCAGATGAGCGCCTTCATCCTGCAGAAGCTGAAGCGCGACGCCGAGGCGTACCTGGGCGAGAAGGTCACGGACGCGGTCATCACCGTCCCGGCCTACTTCAACGACTCCGAGCGTCAGGCGACGAAGGAGGCCGGCGAGATCGCGGGCCTGAACGTCCTGCGCATCGTCAACGAGCCGACGGCCGCCGCCCTGGCCTACGGCCTCGACAAGGACGACCAGACCATTCTCGTCTTCGACCTCGGTGGCGGCACCTTCGACGTGTCGCTCCTGGAGATCGGCGACGGCGTCGTCGAGGTGAAGGCCACCAACGGTGACAACCACCTCGGTGGTGACGACTGGGACCAGCGCGTCGTCGACTATCTGGTGAAGCAGTTCGCCAACGGTCACGGCGTGGACCTCTCCAAGGACAAGATGGCGCTCCAGCGCCTGCGCGAGGCCGCCGAGAAGGCGAAGATCGAGCTGTCCTCCTCCACGGAGACCACGATCAACCTGCCCTACATCACGGCTTCCGCCGAGGGCCCGCTGCACCTGGACGAGAAGCTCACGCGCGCCCAGTTCCAGCAGCTGACCGCGGACCTGCTCGACCGCTGCAAGACCCCGTTCCACAACGTCATCAAGGACGCTGGCATCCAGCTGTCCGAGATCGACCACGTGGTCCTGGTCGGCGGCTCGACCCGTATGCCGGCCGTCGCCGAGCTCGTCAAGGAGCTCACCGGTGGCCAGGACGCCAACAAGGGCGTCAACCCGGACGAGGTCGTCGCCATCGGCGCCACCCTCCAGGCCGGTGTGCTCAAGGGTGAGGTCAAGGACGTCCTGCTCCTCGACGTGACCCCGCTGTCCCTCGGTATCGAGACCAAGGGCGGCATCATGACCAAGCTGATCGAGCGCAACACCACGATCCCGACGAAGCGCTCCGAGATCTTCACGACGGCCGAGGACAACCAGCCGTCCGTCCAGATCCAGGTCTACCAGGGCGAGCGCGAGATCGCGGCGTACAACAAGAAGCTCGGCATGTTCGAGCTGACGGGCCTGCCCCCGGCCCCGCGTGGCGTCCCGCAGATCGAGGTCTCCTTCGACATCGACGCGAACGGCATCATGCACGTCACGGCCAAGGACCTCGGCACGGGCAAGGAGCAGAAGATGACCGTCACCGGCGGCTCCTCGCTCGGCAAGGACGAGGTCGACCGCATGCGCCAGGAGGCGGAGCAGTACGCGGACGAGGACCTGCGCCGCAAGGAGGCGGCCGAGTCCCGCAACCAGGGCGAGCAGCTCGTCTACCAGACGGAGAAGTTCGTCAAGGACAACGAGGACAAGGTCCCGGCCGACGTCAAGACCGAGGTCGAGGCCGCAGTCTCCGAGCTGAAGGAGACCCTCAAGGGCGAGGACACCGCCGAGATCCGCACCGCGACGGAGAAGCTCGCCGCGGTCAGCCAGAAGCTCGGCCAGGCGATCTACGCCGACGCCCAGGCCGCCCAGGGTGCGGCCGGCGCCGCCGGTGACGCGGGCCAGGCCAAGGCCGACGACGACGTCGTCGACGCCGAGATCGTCGACGACGAGAAGCCGAAGGGCGGCGCTGCCTGATGTCGGAGGAGACCCCGGGTTTCGACGAGAAGCCCGAAGTCCCCGACGCCGGTCAGAACGACGCTGAGCCGAAGGCCGCCGACTCCGCCAAGGAGGAGGCGGCGGCCCCGGCCGGGGACGCAAGCCAGGACGTGGCGCTGCTGGCGCAGCTGGACCAGGCCCGTACCGCGCTCACCGAGCGCACCGCGGACCTCCAGCGGCTCCAGGCGGAGTACCAGAACTACCGCCGCCGGGTGGATCGGGACCGGATCACCGTCAAGGAGATCGCGGTCGCATCCCTCCTGACGGAACTGCTCCCGACCCTGGACGACGTCGGCCGGGCGCGGGAGCATGGCGAGCTGGTCGGCGGCTTCAAGTCGGTGGCCGAATCGCTGGAGACGGTCGCCGCCAAGATGGGCCTGCAGCAGTTCGGCAAGGAGGGCGAGCCCTTCGACCCGACGATCCACGAGGCCCTGATGCACTCGTACGCGCCGGACGTCACCGAGACGACCTGCGTGGCGATCCTGCAGCCGGGGTACCGGATCGGCGAGCGTACGATCCGTCCCGCACGGGTCGCGGTGGCCGAGCCCCAGCCGGGCGCGGCCCCCAAGTCCGAGTCGGCGGAGGGCGAAGCACCGTCCGACAAGGACACGGATGCCCCCGACAAGGGCTGATGCACCACCCGTAGGAGCACGAGAGGAGGGACACCGGGGATGAGCACGAAGGACTTCGTCGAGAAGGACTACTACAAGGTCCTCGGTGTCCCGAAGGACGCCACCGAGGCCGAGATCAAGAAGGCGTACCGGAAGCTCGCTCGCGAGTTCCACCCGGACGCCAACAAGGGCGACGCCTCGGCCGAGGAGCGCTTCAAGGAGATCTCCGAGGCGAACGACATCCTCGGCGACGCCAAGAAGCGCAAGGAGTACGACGAGGCGCGCGCCCTGTTCGGCAACGGTGGCTTCCGCCCCGGGCCGGGCGGTGGCGGCGGTTCGTTCAACTTCGACCTGGGTGACCTCTTCGGGGGCCAGCAGCAGGGCGCCGGCCAGGCCGGCGGCTTCGGCGGCGGCCTGGGCGACGTCTTCGGCGGCCTCTTCAACCGCGGCGCCGGCCCCGGTACGGGCACCCGTGCCCAGCCGCGCCGCGGCCAGGACATCGAGTCGGAGGTCACCCTCTCCTTCACGGAGGCGGTGGACGGGGCCACGGTCCCGCTCCGGATGTCCTCCCAGGCTCCCTGCAAGGCCTGTTCGGGCACCGGCGACAAGAACGGCACCCCCAGGGTGTGCCCGACCTGTGTCGGCACCGGCCAGGTCTCGCGCGGCAGCGGCGGCGGCTTCTCGCTGACCGACCCCTGCGCGGACTGCAAGGGCCGCGGTCTGATCGCGGAGACCCCCTGCGAGATCTGCAAGGGCAGCGGGCGCGCCCGTAGCTCCCGCACCATGCAGGTCAGGATCCCGGCGGGCGTCTCCGACGGCCAACGGATCCGGCTGCGCGGCAAGGGTGCGCCGGGCGAGCGCGGCGGTCCCGGCGGTGACCTCTATGTGGTCGTGCACGTCGATTCGCACCCCGTGTTCGGCCGCAAGGACGACAACCTGACGGTGACCGTGCCCGTGACGTTCGCGGAGGCGGCGCTGGGGGCCGACATCAAGGTCCCGACCCTGAACGGCCCCTCGGTGACGCTGAAGCTGCCGCCGGGCACTCCCAACGGGCGCACCATGCGGGCCCGCGGCAAGGGTGCGGTCCGCAAGGACGGCACCCGCGGCGACCTGCTGGTGACGGTGGAGGTCGCGGTCCCGACCGAGCTGTCCGACAAGGCACGCGAGGCGCTGGAGATGTACCGCGAGGCGACGGAGTCCGAGGACCCGCGCTCCGCGCTGTTCGAGTCCGCGAAGGGAGCATGAGCATGGACGGCCGCCGACGACAGTCCTCCCGCTTGGGCGGGGGCTACCAACTCACCGACGAGACCCCGGTCTACGTGATCTCGGTGGCCGCTCAGCTCTCGGGCCTGCATCCGCAGACCCTCCGTCAGTACGACCGCCTCGGCCTGGTCTCCCCGGACCGTACGGCCGGCCGCGGCCGGCGCTACTCGGCCCGTGACATCGAACTGCTGCGTACGGTGCAGGCGCTGTCGCAGGACGAGGGCATCAACCTGGCGGGCATCAAGCGGATCATCGAACTGGAGAACCAGGTCGCGGCGCTCCAGCAGCGCGTGGCCGAGCTCTCCGCGGCCGTGGACGGTGCGGCGGCCACGCTGCAGGCCCGCGAGGCCCAGGTGCACGCCTCGTACCGGCGCGACCTGGTCCCGTACCAGCCGCCGCAGCCGGGCAGTGCCCTGGTGGTCTGGCGGCCCAGCCCCAAGAGGCCGATGGACTGACCCGGTCCCGGGCCGTATCCGGTCCCGGTGACTTCTGTTCCGCATCCTCTGGCCCCGCCCTTCCCAGGGCGGGGCCCGAGGGCTTTCAGAGCGGTGGCGGAGCAGTGTCAGAGCCGTGTCAGAGCCGCGTCAGAGCCCTTCCCGGTCCGGTTCGTGGTCCTCGTGGTCCGGATGTCCCTCGCAGTCCTGTTCGGGGCCCGAGGGGCGGCCCAGGATGCCGGACCGGGCGATGAGGTAGCCGAGCTGGGCGCGGCTGCCGCTGCCGAGGGTGGTGGCGAGCTTGGCGATGTGCGCCCGGCAGGTGCGGACGTTCATGCCGAGGCGGCGCGCGATGGCCTCGTCGACGTGGCCCTCGATCAGGAGCTGCGCGATGGTCCGCTGCACACCGGAGATCCCGCCGGGGGTGCTGCGGTACGTCACCTCCTCCTGGAGGGGCACGGCACGGTGCCAGAGCTGTTCGAACACCTTGATGAGGTAGTCGACCAGGCCCGGGTGGCGCAGTTCGAGGGCGACCCGGCGGTCGTCGCTCACCGGGATGAAGGCGACCGTGCGGTCGAAGATGATCAGACGCTCGATCAGTTCCTCCAGCGTGCGGATCTCCACCTTGCCCGTCGAGATCCGCTCCACGTAGGCGAGCGTGCCCTGGCTGTGCCGGGCGGTGTGCTGGTACAGGGTCCGTATGCTGACCCCGCGGTCGATCAGCGGCTGATCGCGTTCCAGGGCCTGGGTGAGGGCGAGGGAGGGCCGCGCTCCGCCCGGCTGGACCGTCAGCACCTCGGTGTGGCATTCGGCCGTCGCGAGGTTCAGGGCGGCGTTGATCTGTTCAAAACCCTCCAGCACCGTGATGGCGTGGGTGTTGGCCGGGCTCTGTGCGCTGATGGCCAGGAAAGGCTCGAAAGTGTCGGTGAGATCTACAGCGCTCCGTCGGCGGTCCTGGATCTCACGTTCGATCGGATGAAGCCGTTGAGCCAATGCGACGGACGGGGGAACCGGACGCAGTTGGTTCGCGTCATCCGGGTCGGGTTGCAGAAGAGCGAATTCAAGCAGGCAGGGGGCGTTCTTGATCTCGCCCCGGGCGATCCGGCCGGTACTCAGCGCGGTCGCGTAGAGCCGCGTCCCCTCGGCGCACATGGACGTGACGGGGTGCGGATGTGCCGCTTTTGTCTCGATTCGCGTCAAATCTCCACCCCCCAGGGTCCTGAACATGCAAGAACATGATGCATCGTCCCTGTGGCATTGACGTGCCTGAATGAGCCATCGTCTGTCACGCGGGGGAGAGGATTCCATCAAGTGAGGACGAAGCCGACCATGTACAAGAGAATGCTTCGCTCGGTGCTTGCCATAGTTTTCTCCGCCGTTGCGGTTTTTGGGGCAGTCAGCGCCGTCGAAAGTGACGCGGGGAGCGCTAGGGACGGTCAGGGCACGAGCCTGACGAGCACGGAGTTCGACACCGGCTGGACCACGGCGCCCGTGGGTAAGTACGCGGACACCGGCTGGACCAGCGGCCAGCTGGGCGGCGGGGGTAAGGACGATACGGGCTGGACCGAGACCCCTGTGACGGTGTCCGCGTGACCCCCGACGACCGCGGCTTCCGCCGCGAGATGGCCTCCGCCTACCGCTCGGGCTGGCAGTTCATCGACCTCGCCACGGCCATCCCCCACCCTGGCGACTCGCTGATGGTCACCCTGTTCGGCCAACCGATCGTCGTCGTGCGCGAGGAGGACGAGGACGTACGTGCCTACCGGTGCCTGCGCCGCCCGCGGGGCGCGCCGCAGCCCGTCCGCTGTGAGGTGCGCTACGGAATGGTCTTCGTCAATCTCGATCAGCGTGACCACCAGCTCTTCGAACCCGATATCACCACCGCCACCCCCCGCAGTGCCTGAAGCGATTCCCCCGTCGTTCCAGATCGCTCAGGCGCTACCCCCACACAGCGGCGCCATCGTGGACCTGACCACGATGGCGCCGTTGTGATGTCCGCGTCCAGTGCCCGAACCGGACAAGATGAAGAATCAACGGCCTACGCGCGCCCCATGGCCCGGTCCAGGGTGATCTCCATGACCACGCGGTCGGGATTGGGTGACGGAGTGCGCCCGTAGCGCTCCGCATAGCGCGCCACCGCGTCGGCGACCGACGCCTGGTCCGTGCGGATCACCGCGCGGCCCTCCAGGGTGGCCCAGCGGCGCCCTTCCATCTGGCAGACCGCGACCCGTGCGCCCTCCGGCCGAGCCTCCTGCGCCACCAGGATGTTGCGCACCTTCCTGCTGTGCCGGTTGCTGATCACCCGGGCCAGGCCGGCCTCCGGGTCGTAGGTCACGCCCACCGGCACGACGTGGGGCGTGCCGTCGGGGCGCGGGGTGGTCAGGGTGCAGACGTGCCGCTCCCGCCAGAAGGCGAGGTACTCGGGCGTCGGGTTGAGTACGTCATGGGACATGCGCCGAAGGGTACGGCGCAACGGTGTCCTCAGCTGCCTTGAGTGGAATAGACTCAACTTTGCATACGCTGACTCTGTCAGTGTTGTTGTCGCACCCCTCGGGGAGAGGAGAAGACGCAGTGGACGCCGAGCTGACCAACAAGAGCCGCGACGCGCTGAACGCCGCCACCAGCAGGGCCGTCAAGGACGGCCATGCGGATCTGACCCCCGCGCACCTGCTGCTGGCGCTGCTCGCCGGCGAGGACAACGAGAACGTCATCGACCTGCTGGTCGCCACCGACGCCGACCTGGTCGCCGTACGGAGCGGTGCCGAGCGGCTGCTCGCGGCCCTGCCCAGCGTCACCGGTTCCACGGTCGCGCCCCCGCAGCCCTCCCGCGACCTGCTCGCCGTACTCGCCGAGGCCGACGCGCAGGCCGGCAGGCTCGGCGACGAGTACCTCTCCACCGAACACCTCCTCATCGCCATCGCCGCCAAGGGCGGCGCGGCCGGAGAGATCCTTTCCACCCAGGGCGCGACGGCGAAGAAGCTGCTCGACGCCTTCGAGAACGCACGAGGAGGACGGCGGGTGACCACCCCCGATCCCGAGGGCCAGTACAAGGCCCTGGAGAAGTTCGGCACCGACTTCACCGCTGCGGCGCGTGAGGGCAAGCTCGACCCGGTCATCGGCCGTGACCAGGAGATCCGGCGCGTCGTGCAGGTGCTCTCGCGCCGCACGAAGAACAACCCGGTGCTCATCGGCGAGCCCGGCGTCGGCAAGACCGCCGTCGTCGAGGGCCTGGCCCAGCGCATCGTCAAGGGTGACGTCCCCGAGTCCCTGAAGAACAAGCGCCTCGTCTCCCTGGACCTCGGCGCCATGGTCGCCGGCGCCAAGTACCGCGGCGAGTTCGAGGAGCGGCTGAAGACCGTACTGTCCGAGATCAAGTCGAGCGACGGCCAGATCATCACCTTCATCGACGAGCTGCACACGGTCGTCGGCGCGGGCGCCGGCGGCGACTCCGCCATGGACGCCGGCAACATGCTCAAGCCCATGCTGGCCCGCGGCGAACTGCGGATGGTCGGCGCGACCACCCTCGACGAGTACCGCGAGCGGATCGAGAAGGACCCGGCGCTGGAGCGGCGCTTCCAGCAGGTGCTGGTCGCCGAGCCGTCCGTCGAGGACACGATCGCGATCCTGCGCGGGCTCAAGGGCCGCTACGAGGCCCACCACAAGGTCGTGATCAACGACAGTGCGCTGGTGGCCGCCGCGACCCTCTCCGACCGGTACATCACCTCCCGCTTCCTCCCCGACAAGGCCATCGACCTCGTCGACGAGGCCGCGTCCCGGCTGCGCATGGAGATCGACTCCTCCCCGCTGGAGATCGACGAGCTCCAGCGCTCCGTGGACCGCCTGCGGATGGAGGAGCTGGCCCTGAAGAACGAGTCCGACCCGGCCTCGATCGAGCGTCTGGAGAAGATCCGCAAGGACCTCGCGGACCGGGAGGAGGAGCTGCGCGGCCTGACCGCCCGCTGGGATAAGGAGAAGCAGTCCCTCAACCGGGTCGGTGAGCTCAAGGAGCGCCTCGACGACCTGCGCGGCCAGGCCGAGCGCGCCCAGCGCGACGGCGACTTCGACACCGCGTCCAAGCTGCTCTACGGGGAGATCCCGACCCTGGAGCGCGAGCTGGCGGAAGCCACCGAGGAGGAGGAAGAGGCCTCCAAGACCGGCAGCTCCAAGTCCGCGATGGTCAAGGACGAGGTCGGCCCCGACGACATCGCCGACGTGGTGGGCGCCTGGACCGGCATCCCGGCCGGCCGCCTGCTGGAGGGCGAGACCCAGAAGCTGCTCCGCATGGAGGACGAACTGGGCCGCCGGCTGATCGGCCAGGGCGAGGCCGTACGGGCCGTCTCGGACGCCGTGCGCCGCACCCGCGCCGGCATCGCCGACCCGGACCGCCCGACCGGCTCCTTCCTCTTCCTCGGCCCGACGGGCGTGGGCAAGACGGAGCTGGCCAAGGCGCTCGCCGACTTCCTCTTCGACGACGAGCGGGCCATGGTCCGCATCGACATGTCGGAGTACGGCGAGAAGCACAGCGTGGCCCGTCTCGTCGGCGCCCCGCCCGGCTACGTCGGCTACGAGGAGGGCGGCCAGCTGACCGAGGCCGTGCGCCGCCGCCCGTACAGCGTGGTGCTGCTGGACGAGGTGGAGAAGGCCCACCCCGAGGTCTTCGACGTCCTGCTCCAGGTCCTGGACGACGGCCGGCTCACGGACGGGCAGGGCCGGACGGTGGACTTCCGCAACTCCATCCTCATCCTGACCTCGAACCTGGGCAGCCAGTTCCTGGTGGACCCGCTGACCCCGCCCGAGCAGAAGAAGCAGCAGGTCATGGACGTGGTGCGGGCCTCCTTCAAGCCGGAGTTCCTCAACCGCCTGGACGACCTGGTGGTCTTCTCCGCGCTGACCCGGGACGAGCTCGCGCACATCGCGCAGCTGCAGATCGGCCGCCTGGCCCGGCGCCTCGCCGACCGCCGGCTGACCCTGGACGTCACCCCCGAGGCCCTGGCCTGGCTGGCGGACAAGGGCAACGACCCGGCGTACGGAGCCCGGCCGCTGCGCCGCCTGATCCAGACGGCGATCGGCGACCGGCTGGCGAAGGAGATCCTCTCCGGCGAGGTCAGGGACGGCGACACGGTGCGGGTCGACGTGGCGGGCGAGGACCTGCTGGTCGGCAAGGCGCTCTGAGCGGTCCGGCCCGCCCCCGGCCCCGCCCCGAGCGGGCTCCGGGCGGGTCGGGACCGGGCTCCGGGCGGGCTCCGGGCAGGCTCCGGGCGGGACACGTTTCCGCCCGGAGCGGATAGGGCCTCCGGCACTGGACACGGGGTGGGCGCCATGGGGGAGGATGAAGGTATCCGCACGAAGGGAAGTACACGGTGAGCATCGACCCGGCCTCGATTCCGAACTTCGGAGGGCAGCAGCCCGAACCGCAGGCCACAGGACCGGCGGGCCCCGTCGTCCCCGACCAGGATCTGGTCAAGCAGCTGCTGGAGCAGATGGAACTCAAGTACGTCGTCGACGACGAGGGAGACCTCGCGGCGCCGTGGGAGGAGTTCCGTACGTACTTCATGTTCCGCGGCGAGGACGAGCAGCAGGTTTTCTCTGTGCGTACCTTCTACGACCGTCCGCACAAGATCGACGAGAAGCCCCAGCTTCTCGAGTCGATCGACGACTGGAACCGCCGCACCCTGTGGCCG
The DNA here is from genome assembly GCF_014650695.1 of Streptomyces avidinii. Taxonomy (GTDB): domain Bacteria; phylum Actinomycetota; class Actinomycetes; order Streptomycetales; family Streptomycetaceae; genus Streptomyces; species Streptomyces avidinii. The sequence continues at coordinate 171,749 of NZ_BMVL01000009.1, forward strand.
AAGGTCTACAGCCACACCCACGACGACGGCTCGGTCCGCCTGATCGGTGAGGCGCAGATGCTGATCGGCACCGGCGTCAACCTGGAGCACTTCGTGTCCTCCACGGTCAGCTGGGTCCGCGCGTCCATCGAGTTCGACAAGTGGCTCGTCGAGCAGCTCGGCCTGGAGCAGGACATCGACTCCGCCGACGGCGACGACGACAGCAACGGCGACGCCGACAACTAGCCGTTACAGCGGCACGCGGGCGACCAGCAGCAGGTACAGCCCGTAGCCGTACGAGAGCCCGGCCACCACCGCGGTCACCATGACCGCGGTGCGCGGCCGGGCTCTCGCCATGACGGCGGCCACCGGCAGGAGCAGCGGGAAGGCCGGCAGCAGGAAGCGCGGCTTGGACTCGAAGAACCCCGCCCCGCCGAAAGCGATCACCAGCAGGACCGCGGTGTACGCGAGCAGCGGCAGCGGGATGCGGTCCAGTACCAGCGGGACCGCCAGCAGCCCCGCGACGGCCAGCAGGACCACCGTCACGGTCGTGGCGAGCGGCACGTGCCCGCCGGCCAGCACCCGCTCCGCGGAGCGCAGCGCCCCGATGCCGAAGTCGAAGCGGGATCCCCAGCTGCGCTGCACGGCGAAATAGCCGCCGAGCGGGTCGTCCACCTGCATCCCGACGGCCAGGACGTACGCCGCCCAGCCCACCGGCGCCACCAGCCCGGCCAGCCACACCTCGGGCGCCCGGGATCTTCGTACGACGATCTCGTGGAGCGCCATGGCCGAGACGGCGGCCGCGACGGCCAGCCCCGTGGGCCGGGTGAGGCCGGCCGGTACGGCGAGGCCCGCGGCCCACAGCCAGCGGCCGCGCAGCAGCGCGTGGAGCGCCCATGCGGCGAAGGCTGCCAGCAGGGCCTCGGTGTAGGCGAGGGTCAGCACCACCGCGTGCGGCAGCGCCGCCCACAGCCCGACGAGCAGCAGTCCGGCGCGCGGGCCGATCACCCGCTCCCCGACCCGGTAGATCCCGAGGGCGGCCACGCCGGCGGAGACCCAGGCGACGAGGAGCGCGGCGGACACCGTTCCGCCGGGCAGTATCTCGGAGACGACCCGTATCAGGGCGGGGTAGAGCGGGAAGAAGGCCCGGTCGCTCTGGACGGGCCCGGTGCCGGTCACGGCCTCGGGCCACATCAGGGTCCGCCCGTAGCCGTGGGCGGCGATCCTGAGGTACCAGTCCGAGTCCCAGGACCGGCCGAGCACCTTGAGCGGATCCCGCCCGGCCCACCAGGCCCCGAGGGCGAGCACCAGCACCCCGGCCCCGCGCACGGCGGCGAACACCCCGAGCGCGATCACGGTGGTGGGCGCGGCGGACCGTACGGCCCGGACCGCGCGCATCTCCAGCGGCGACGCGGACACGGCCGCTCTGCCCGTTGCCATGAATCCCGACTTTCCGGCTCGCCGTGAGGGGTCCGCTCACCCGTTGGTGACGGCTTCGGGCAGGTGCACGACGCACAGCTTCACACCGCCCCCACAACCCCGCAAGGACGCCCGGTGACCGGCAGAAAAACGCCCGGCCGGGACCGGATCCGCCGGGCCCGACCCGGGTGTGTCCTGCCGGTCGGTCGGGCCGGGGTCGTCCGACCGGCAACGCACCCCCTACAGCCGGCGCAGCCGTTCGGCGGCCTCCCGGAGCACGTCCTCGCGCTTGCAGAAGGCCCAGCGGACCTGGGTGGCGCCCGCGGCCTTGTCGTCGTAGAAGACCTGGTTCGGGATGGCGACCACACCGCAGCGTTCGGGCAGGGCGCGGCAGAAGGCGAGGCCGTCCTTCTCGCCGAGGGGCGTGATGTCCGTGGTGATGAAGTAGGTGCCCTGCGGGCGGAAGACCTCGAAGCCGGCCGCCGCCAGGCCGTCGGCGAGGATGTCGCGCTTGGCGGCCAGGTCGGCGCGGAAGGTGTCGTAGTACGCGTCGGGCAGGGCGAGGGCCTCGGCGATCGCGTACTGGAAGGGGCCCGAGGAGACGTAGGTCAGGAACTGCTTCGCCGAGCGGACCGCCGTGACCAGTTCCGGGGGCGCGGTGAGCCAGCCGACCTTCCAGCCGGTGAACGAGAACGTCTTGCCGGCCGAGGAGATGGTGACCGTCCGCTCGCGCATGCCCGGCAGGCCCGCCAGGGGGGTGTGGACGCCTTCGAAGACCAGGTGCTCGTACACCTCGTCCGTGACGACCAGCAGATCGCGCTCGACGGCCAGCTCGGCGACCGCAGCGAGTTCGGCCGGGGTCAGGACGGTGCCCGTCGGGTTGTGCGGCGTGTTCAGGAGCAGCAGGCGGGTGCGCGGGGTGACGGCGGCGCGCAGTTCGTCCAGGTCGAGGACGAAGGCTCCGGCGTGCGGGCGCAGGGTGACGGGGACGCGTACCGCGCCGGCCATGGCGATGCAGGCCGCGTACGAGTCGTAGTACGGCTCCAGGGCGATGACCTCGTCGCCCGGCTCCAGGAGGGCGAGGAGGGCGGCGGCGATGGCCTCCGTGGCGCCCGCGGTGACGAGGACCTCGGTGTCGGGGTCGTAGCCGAGTCCGTAGAAGCGCTGCTGGTGAGCGGCGATCGCGGTGCGCAGCTCCGGGACGCCGGGCCCCGGCGGGTACTGGTTGCCGAGTCCTGTGAGGACCGCGCGGGAGGCCGCCTCCGCGATCTGCGCGGGACCGTCGGTGTCGGGGAAGCCCTGGCCGAGGTTGATCGAACCGGTGCGGACGGCCAGCGCCGACATCTCCGCGAAGATCGTCGTGCCGAAGGCCGCGAGGCGGCGGTTCAGGAAGGGGCGGTCGCTGCTCACGGGTGCGCTCATGGGCGTCATCCTGCGGGCAACCTCTGGACTTCCTCAAGTGTGCTTTGGGTCGTACGGGCCGCGGGCATCCCCCCTTCACGCAGGACGCGGGGATCCTGCTCCCCCGGGAAGACCGGGGTGCGAGAGAGGTGGCGGACATGGGGTTCGTCTTCGGTTTCGTTCTGATTGTTGCCCTCGTCGTGGTGGTCCTCCTGAACGCGCTGGGCCGGTCGTCCATGGGGCGGAGCGCGTCCCGTCGCCGGGGCCGCCGCAGCTGGTGGGCGGACGGCGGCTCCTCGTCGAACTCGGGCTGCGGGTCGTCCTCCTCCGGTTGCGGCTCCTCCTCGTCGTGCGGGGGATCGTCCTCCTCGTGCGGCGGCGGTGGCGGATGCGGCGGTTCCAGCTGACGAGGGACCGCGGGCACGGCGTTTGACGAGGGCGTTCGACGGTCCGACTGCCGTCGGGCGCCCTCTCGTTCGTCGATGCATGACGACGCGCGGGGCGCAACCTGTTGAACACGTGAACTGCGGAGCCCCCGGGGGGATGTAAACCACTTCAAGTTGGGTAAAAACGCTGTGAGTGCCGTGCCTTTCATGATTCCCTCGGTTGAGTAGACCAGTCCTCGGACCTCCCTGGACTTCCTGTGGACCCGTGCCGGTTTCCCCCCACCCGTGCTTGCTACCGCTGGCGGGCCCCGGCCCATCTCCCTCGCGCGTTTGCGGAGCCGACTCATGCTCACGACCCTCCAGACCTCATACACCGACACGCGTGCCGCCGATCTCGCCTGGGCCCTGGGTCGGGACCGGCTGCCCGCCCTGGCCGTACTGAACCTCGAACTCTCGGGCGCAAAGGTGGAGTTGCGCCTGCTCGGGGCCTCCCACCAGGTACTTCTGGAGGAGGGGGAGGTGCGCTGCTCGGAGACGGTCGCCTGTATGCCCGGCAGCAGCACGCCGCTGCCGCTCGGCGTGGCCAAGCGGGTGGGCGACTGGGAGTACGAGTTCGCCGCGCGGGTGGAGACCCTGTCGCGCGGGTCCTTCGCCGGGCGGGCCCAGGAGCTACTCGCACTGGTGGCGGACCACCCGAACGGACTAGCGGGGACCTTTCCCGGAAGTCCGCACGCCTTCACCGCCATGCTCGCGCAGTACTACGAGGGACAGGTGCGCTGGCGGACCTGGCACGCGTACCCGCAGGAGGGCCAGCTGGTGGCCACCCGGACGCGGGTGGGCGTACGGACGGGGGCACCCGCGACGGCGGCCCTGGAATCACCCGCGCTGCTGTAGCGGGCGCCGGGGCGCGATTATCCCGGCTCGGTTACGCCAACTGGCCGGATCAGCACCTCACTTGCACCCATGTGGGTGACCGGATGCGAGTGGACGGTGACGTACGGTTCGCTTCATGATCGACCGTTCCGTCCCGCGCCGGGTGCTCCCGGCTCCGGAGCCTCGGGGCGCCGCGACCGTCCCGGCCGCCCTGCCCGTACGGCCCCGGACCGGCCGACTCCTCGTCCTGGCCACCGTGTTCATCTGTGCCGCCTGCGGGCTCGTGTACGAGCTGGAGCTCCTCGCGCTCGGCACCTACCTGATCGGCGACTCCGTCACCCAGGCGTCGGTCGTGCTGTCCGTCATGGTCTTCGCCATGGGAGTCGGCTCCCTGCTCGCCAAGCGCTTCCGTCACCGGCCCGCCTTCGGCTTCGGTGCCATCGAGGCCGGGCTCGCCCTCCTCGGCGGGCTCTCGGCCATAGCGCTGTACGCGAGCTTCGCCTGGCTGGGGGAGTCCCGGCCCGCGCTCGTCGCGTTCTCCTTCGCCATCGGGGTGCTCATCGGCGCGGAGATCCCGCTATTGATGGTCCTCATCCAGCGGATCCGCAGACAGGACGCGGGCGGGGCCGTCGCCGACCTGTTCGCCGCCGACTACGTGGGCGCCCTCGTCGGCGGCCTCGCCTTCCCCTTCCTGCTGCTCCCGATGCTCGGCCAGCTCACCGGCGCCATGGTCACCGGCACCGTCAACGTGATCGTCGGCGGCGGGCTCGTCCTGTGGCTGTTCCGCCGGGACCTGAGCAGGCGCTGCCGCTGGCTGCTGATCGCCGCGAACGTGACCGTACTGGCGGTGCTCGCCTCCGCCACCGTCCTCGCCGACGACTTCGAGCGGACCGCCCGGCGCGCCGTGTACGGCGGGGAGGTACGGGTCGCCGTCCAGACCGGGGTGCAGGAGCTGGTGCTCACCGGGCCGTCGACCGGCTCCCCGCGCTCCCTCGACCTCTACCTCGACGGACGGCTGCGGGTCAGCGGCTACGACGAGTACCGCTACCACGAGGCCCTGGTCCACCCCGCGATGACCGGCCCGCACGCCCGCGTCCTGGTCCTCGGCGGCGGCGACGGGCTCGCCGCCCGCGAGGTGCTCCGCTACCGGGACGTCTCCTCCGTCACCGTCGTCGAGCTCGACCCCGGCGTGGTCCGCCTGGCCCGCACCGATCCGATGCTCTCCGCGCTCAACTCCCGGGTGTACGAGGACCCGCGGCTGGCGGTCGTCACCCAGGACGCCTTCCGCTGGCTGCGGGGACCGGCCGCCGAGGACCGCTTCGACGTCATCCTCTCCGACCTCCCCGACCCGGGCATCACCCCCAGCACGAAGCTGTACTCGCAGGAGTTCTACGGGCTGGCCGCGCGGGCCCTGCGCCCCGGGGGCCGGATCGCCGTGCACGCCGGACCGCTCGCCACGCGCCCGCGTGCGTACTGGACCGTCGACTCCACCCTCCGCGCAGCCGGGCTGCGCACCGCCCCCTACAGCGCGGGCGGCCGCCTCACGGGCTTCGCCGCCGGGCCCGACCGCACCCCGCTGGGCGTGACCGGCGCACCGCCGCAGGACTGGGGCTTCGTCCTTGCGGCCCGGGACCAGGACCCGCACCTGCGTGTGGACCACGACACGCCCGCGCTGCGCTCCCTGTCGACCCGCTCCCTGCAGGACGCCGCTCGCGACGCGGAACGCACCCGGGTGCCCGGACTTCCGCCGTCGACCCTGCCGCACCCGCGGTATTCGTGACCCGGTGCGGTCTCGTCGGTAGGCTCGACCGCATGGAGCATCAGGTGTTCGTTCCGGTACCGGCAGACGATCTCCGCGCCGTGCTGCGCGACCCCGCCCGGGTGGCCCGGTGCGTGCCGGGCCTCCAGCAGGACGCCGACACCGATGCCGGGCCGGTCTCGGGCCGGCTCAAGGTGCGGGTCGGCGGGAGCACCGTGACGTACCGGGGGGCCCTGACCGTCACCGAGCAGGACCCGGGGCACTTCACCTTCGAGGGTGAGGGGACGGAGGTCCGGGGCAGCGGGACCGTGAAGTTCGCCCTGGACCTGCGGCTGACGCCGGTCCCGGACGGGACCCGGCTGGACTTCACCGCCGCGGCCACGGCAGACGGGCGTGCCGCCGTCTTCCCGCCGGAGGCCACGGCCACTGCCGTGCAGCGGCTGCTGGACCGGGCGGCCGGACAGCTGACCCTCGCTTCCGCGCCCGACGACCCGGTGGCCGAGTCCGAGTCCGAGTCCGAGTCCGAGTCCGGGGCAGCGGGTCAGGACGACGTCTCCGGGGTCAGCGCCTCCCTGTACGAGACCGAGGTGCCGCCGCCCTCCCTGGACCCGTTCCTCGCCGGTCAGTTCGACGGCACGGACGGAGTCCCGCAGCCCCCGGCCGAGGCCGCCCACGCACGCCGCACCATGATCGGCCGCAGCGCGGAGGAGGTGGACCATGCACCGCCGCGCGGCCGGTACGCCCCGGTCCCCGCGCCCGCCTCCGCCACCGCCGGCGACAGCCTGCGCTGGATCGCCCCGGCCGCCGCCCTGGCGCTGGCCTCGGCGGTTGTCATCGGCCGGGCCCTGCGCCGCCGTCGCTGAACAACGGGCCGGCCGCATTAGGGTCGACCGCATGAGTACGCAACTGAGCGCCGGCGGCGCCGAGGTGACGGTCGACCAGGAGAACGGCTGCCGGATCAGCAGCCTGCGCATCGACGGGACGGAACTGCTGCGGCAGGGGCCGAGGTACGGGGCCTTCCCGATGGTCCCGTGGTGCGGCCGGGTCGCGAACGGGCGGTTCCGCGACGGCGCGACCGTCCATCAGATGCCGCTCAACCACCCGCCGCACGCGCTCCACGGCTTCGCCCGCGACGCACCCTGGCGCCCGGCCGGAGCAGGCGCCACCGAGGCCGCCTTCGCCTACGACCTCACCGACCCGTGGCCGTACCCCGGCCGGGTGACCCAGGTCGTCGCGCTCGCCGAGGACTCGCTGACCCTCACCATGGGCGTCGAGACGTACGGGGACTCCTTTCCGGCCCAGGTCGGCTGGCACCCCTGGTTCCTGCGCAACCTCGAGGCCGGCGGCCCGGACGCGGAGGTCTCCTTCGATCCCGCGTGGCAGGAGGAGCGCGGTGACGACCACATCCCCACCGGCAACCGCATCGACCCGAAGCCCCGCCCCTGGGACGACTGCTTCGGCATGCCGAACGGCGTCGACGTCACCCTCACCTGGCCCGGTGCCCTCGAACTGCGCGTCACCAGCCGGGCCGAATGGGTGGTCATCTACGACGAGGAGCCCGAGGCCGTCTGCGTGGAGCCCCAGTCGGGCCCGCCGAACGGGCTGAACACCCTCCCGCGCCTGGTCACCCCGCTGGATCCGCTGGAGGTCTCCACGACCTGGACCTGGCGCCGTCTCGGATAAACACCCGCCGGGGCCCCTTTAAGCTCAGGGGCATGAGTGACGTCAACGAAGTAATGCCGTCAGGCACACGCGGTGCGCTGCTGCAGCAGATCAAGGACAAGGCCGTCGTGCACGGCAAGGTGACCCTCTCCTCAGGTCGTGAGGCCGACTACTACATCGACCTCCGCCGGATCACCCTCGACGGCGAGGCCGCCCCGCTGGTCGGTCAGGTCATGCTCGACCTGACCGCCGAGCTCGCATTCGACTGCGTCGGCGGTCTGACCCTGGGTGCCGACCCGGTCGCGACCTCGATGCTGCACGCCTCCGCCGCGCGCGGTCAGCGCCTGGACGCCTTCGTCGTCCGCAAGGCGCAGAAGGCCCACGGCATGCAGCGCCGCATCGAGGGCACCGACGTGAAGGGCAAGCGCTGCCTGGTGGTCGAGGACACCTCGACGACCGGCGGGTCCCCGCTGACGGCCGTCGAGGCGGTCCGCGAGGCCGGCGGCGAGGTCGTCGCCGTCGCCACGATCGTCGACCGCGGTGCGGCCGACGCGATCGCCGCGGCCGGTCTTCCGTACCTCACCGGATACCGCCTTGAGGACCTCGGCCTGTCCTAGGTCCGCTCCGCCGACTCCGTCCGGCCACCGCGAGAAGTGTCGACGAAGGAGCCCGGTCGCCCCTCTGGGCGGTCTGACCTGGCAAAACCCGGCGGCCCGGGATGTTTCACGTGAAACATCCCGGGCCGTTCGCCCACCACGTGAGACCGGCGGGCTGGACCCTCGCGCCGAGTCTGGAAAGATAGGCGCGACGATGACGTCGCCCCCAGGTCAGGGCCCGCAATAAGCACACTCCCGCACATCCAAGGAGCCGGCAGATGCCCATCGCAACCCCCGAGGTCTACAACGAGATGCTCGACCGGGCGAAGGCAGGCAAGTTCGCCTACCCGGCCATCAACGTGACCTCCTCCCAGACCCTGCACGCTGCGCTGCGCGGCTTCGCGGAGGCCGAGAGCGACGGCATCATCCAGATCTCCACCGGTGGTGCGGAGTTCCTGGGTGGCCAGCACAACAAGGACATGGTCACCGGCGCGGTCGCCCTGGCCGAGTTCGCGCACATCGTGGCCGCCAAGTACGACATCACGGTCGCCCTGCACACGGACCACTGCCCGAAGGACAAGCTGGACGGCTATGTACGTCCGCTGCTCGACATCTCCGCCGAGCGCGTGGCCCGCGGTCTGAACCCGCTCTTCCAGTCGCACATGTGGGACGGTTCCGCCGAGACCCTGGCCGACAACCTGGCCATCGGCCAGGAGCTGCTCGCCAAGGCCGTCGCCGCCAAGATCATCCTTGAGGTCGAGATCACCCCGACCGGTGGCGAGGAGGACGGCGTCACCCACGAGATCAACGACGAGCTGTACACGACCGTCGACGACGCGATCCGCACCGCCGAGGCCCTCGGCCTGGGCGAGAAGGGCCGCTACCTGCTGGCCGCCTCGTTCGGCAACGTCCACGGCGTCTACAAGCCGGGCAACGTCGTCCTGCGCCCCGAGCTCCTCAAGGACCTCCAGGCCGGTGTCGCCGAGAAGTACGGCAAGGCCTCGCCGTTCGACTTCGTCTTCCACGGCGGTTCGGGCTCCACGGCCGAGGAGATCGCCACCGCGCTGGAGAACGGCGTCGTGAAGATGAACCTCGACACCGACACCCAGTACGCCTTCACCCGTCCGGTCGTGGACCACATGTTCAGCAACTACGCGGGCGTCCTGAAGGTCGACGGCGAGGTCGGTACGAAGTCCAAGTACGACCCCCGCACCTGGGGCAAGGCCGCCGAGGCGGGCATGGCCGCGCGCGTCGCCGAGGCGTGCGCGAACCTGCGTTCCACGGGCACCAAGCTGAAGTAGTCGGCCGCAGCGAGCCGTACCGAAGGGCCCGGCCCCCGTCCCGCGACGGAGGCCGGGCCCTTCGGCGTTCGCCCGGGCGGGTGGCCGCGGAGGCGGGGGGACGGCCGCTCGACCCGGGGTGTGAACTGCCCCCGTACGCGGACCCACAGGGTTCCTCCGGCTCGCTCCGTCCCGCCCCGTGGGCAGACGCGGCACACCACCGCTCAACGCGGTGGCGGCGGCCCGGCAGACTGGGGGCATGTCCATTCACCAGAACCTGCTCGGGGGCCCCGCCCCCACCCACCTGCCCGACGAGCCGGGCCGCGAGGCCATCGCCGCCGGCACCCCCGCCGTCGAGGTGGCCGCCGCGCACCCCACGTCCTCGCTCGCCTGGGCGGTCCTCGCCGACGATGCCTTCGCCGCCGGCAGCACCGTCGAGTCCTACGCCTATGCCCGTACGGGTTACCACCGCGGCCTCGACGCCCTGCGCCGCGCCGGGTGGAAGGGCCACGGCCCGGTGCCGTGGGAGCACGAGCCGAACCGTGGCTTCCTGCGCGCCCTGCACGCCCTGGCCCGCGCGGCCGAGGCCATCGGCGAGAAGGAGGAGTACGAGCGCTGCTCGACCTTCCTGCGGGACTCCTCCCCGACGGCGGCGGACACGCTGAGCGCCTGATCCCGTACGGCGGGGAGTGATGCGACCGAAATGGTGTGGTCTGCATCACTCTCCGCTGGAGCGCGGACGCGACAGGGTCCTATGATGCGGGCAGGGGACCGGGGCTCCACTCACCTCACGGAAGGGGCGGACCGCTACCCGGAAGCACGTGTCGAGGAGACAGCGATGTCGAAAACCCTTGATGCCTCCGGAGTCGGCGGGTCGGACACCCCGAACCTCGACTTTGCAGGCACGACCCCGTACGAGGACTACGTCCAGGCAGACGTTCTCACCCACCTCCAGCACCTCCGTTCGGACGACCCGGGCGAGATGGTCTTCCTGGTTACGACCCAGGTCATGGAGCTGTGGTTCACGGTCATCGTCCACGAGTGGGAAACCGCCACGAAGGCCCTGCGCGAGGACCGCATCCCCGTCGCGATGGATGCGCTGAAACGTTCACTCCGCGAACTGGAGGCCCTCAACGCCTCCTGGCGCCCGCTGGCCCAGCTCACCCCGGGACAGTTCAACGCCTACCGCTCCGCCCTCGGCGAGGGTTCCGGTTTCCAGTCGGCAATGTACCGCCGGATGGAGTTCCTGCTCGGCGAGAAGTCCGCCTCGATGCTGGTTCCGCACCGGGGCGCCCCCCGCGTCCACGCGGAGCTGGAGAAGGCCCTGCACGAGCCCAGCCTCTACGACGAGGTGCTGCGCCTGCTCGCCCGCCGCGGGCTCCCGGTCCCGGACGCCGTCCTGAACCGCGACCTCTCGCTGCGCTACGAGCCCTCGGCCGAGGTCGAGGCCGTCTGGACCGGCCTGTACGCCGCCCCGGACACCAACGAGAACGCGGACCTGCACCGCCTCGGTGAGGTCCTCACCGATGTCGCCGAGCTCGTCTGGCGCTGGCGCAACGACCACCTGGTCGCCACCCGCCGCGCGATGGGCGCGAAGACGGGCACGGGCGGTTCGGCCGGCGTGACCTGGCTGGAGAAGCGCGCGACGAAGAACGTCTTCCCGGAGCTCTGGACGGCCCGCAGCTATGTCTGACGACTCCAAGGACATACCGGCGGACACCGCGGCGGACCTCCGCAGCCGTGCGGCCGAACTGGACGCCGCCGACGGGCTGGCAAAGCTCCGCGAGCGCTTCACCCTCCCCGACGGGGTCGTCTACCTGGACGGCAACTCCCTCGGCGCCCTGCCGGCCGGGGTCGCGGACACCACTGCCGACGTCGTCGCCAGGCAGTGGGGCGAGCTCCTCATCCGGTCCTGGGACGAGAGCGGCTGGTGGACCGCGCCCGAGCGGATCGGCGACAAGCTCGCCCCGCTCGTCGGCGCGGCTCCCGGCCAGGTGGTCGTCGGTGACTCCACCAGCGTCAACCTCTTCAAGGCCCTGGTCGGCGCCGCCCGTCTCGCGGCCCCCGGCCGGACCAGGCTGCTGGTCGACGCCGCCACCTTCCCCACCGACGGCTACATCGCGGAGTCGGCGGCCCGGATGACGGGCCTGACCGTCGTCCCGGTGGACCCCTCGCACGCGGCCGAGGCCATGGACGCGGACACCGCCGTGGTGCTCCTCAACCACGTCGACTACCGCAGCGGACGGCTCCACGACCTCCCCGCCCTCACCGCGGCGGCCCGCGCCGCCGGGGCGATCACGGTGTGGGACCTGTGCCACTCCGCCGGCGCCCTCCCGGTCGGCCTGGACGAGCACGCCGTCGACCTCGCGGTGGGCTGCACGTACAAGTACCTCAACGGCGGCCCCGGCGCGCCCGCGTACCTGTACATCGCCGCCCGCCACCAGGCCGACTTCGACTCCCCGCTCCCGGGCTGGAACGGTCACGCGGACCCGTTCGCGATGACCCCGGGCTTCGAGGCGGCGCAGGGCGCGACCCGCGGCCGCGTCGGTACGCCGGACATCCTGTCCATGCTGGCCCTGGAGTCGGCGCTCGACGCCTGGGACGGGGTGTCCGTCGAAGCCGTACGGGCCAAGTCCCTCGCCCTGACCGACTTCTTCCTGGAGTGCGTGGCGGCGTACGTCCCGCAGGGCCGGGTCGAGTCGGTCACCCCGGACGAGCACGAGCGACGCGGCAGCCAGATCTCGCTGCGGACCGAGAACGCCCGTGAGGTCATGGGCGAGCTCATCTCCCGGGGCGTCATCGGCGACTTCCGCGCGCCCGACGTCCTACGCTTCGGCTTCACCCCGCTCTACGTCGGTTTCGCCGACGCCGAGCGCGCAGCACGGACACTGGGTCACATTTTCGGGTGACTCGGTAGCGAAACGTCACATCACCGGGCGGGCGGGGCTACGGCTCCGTCCGCCCGGTCATATTCCGGGACCCGCACGGAACGGCCTGTTCCAGACTGATACCGTCCCGCTCTGCCGGAACACCGGAACATCAGTCCCCGCTGTCCCACGCGTTACCGAGAGGTTGAGCCGATGACGGACCCCGCCGCAGTGGAACGGGACGCCGCCGAGGCCGCCTCGGCCTTCGCCCATCCGGCCGTGGCACCGGACGTGACCGCCGCGTACGGCGAACATCCCGACCACGTCGTCGACTTCTACGCCCCGCGCCGCGAAACCGGGGGCCCGGCCCCGCTGGTGGTGCTGCTGCACGGCGGTGCGTGGCGGGCCCCGTACGACCGGCAGCACGTCACGCCCTTCGCGGACTTCCTGTCCCGGCGGGGTTTCGCCGTCGCCAACGTCGAGTACCGGCGCGGCAGTTCCGTGCCGCACCAGAACGCCGAGGGGCCGGTCGCCGGGCGCTGGCCGGAGACCTTCGACGACGTCGCCGCCGCGATGGACGCCCTCCCCGCGCTGGCGGCCGCCGCGCTCCCGCAGGCCGATGTCCGCCGTACGGTCGTCACCGGCCACTCGGCGGGCGGCCACCTCGCGCTGTGGGCCGCGGCCCGGCACGTGCTCCCGTACGACTCCCCCTGGCGGCTGCCCGCCCCGCCGATGCTGCGCGGCGTGGTGGCGCTGGCCCCGATCGCGGACTTCGTGGTGGCGGAGGAGCTGGGCGTGTGCGGCGGCGCGAGTGCGCAGCTGCTGGGCGGGGCGGACCACTGGGAGGAGCGCCTGGCGTGCGCCGACCCGGCGGCGCTGCTGCCGACGGGGATCGCCACGGCGGTGGTGCAGGGCCGGGACGACATCGTGGTCCCGCAGCAGGTGTCCGAGGCGTATGTGGCGGCGGCCGCGAAGGCGGGGGAGATGGTCGGGCTGACGCTGTTGGACGCGGTCGGTCACTTTCCGCTGATCGACCCGGCGGCGGACGCGTGCGCGGTGGTTGCCGAGGAGATCTCGCAGCTGGCCTGGTAGGCCCCACCGTCCCTTCCGGTCCGCCGCCCGGACCCGGTCCGAAAACCAGGTCGGGGTGCCTGGACCCGTGTGTACGCTGATCATGTTTTGGTCTGATCATGTTCAAAAAAAGAAAAAAATGGGGGCCGGTGCGCAATCGCCGACTCGTAATGACCGGGCGGCCGCCTGCCGGCCCGCGGCCACATCTCGCAGTGGGTCTCCGGGGAGGCGGAGGGCGACGAGGCCTACGTCCTGAACACCACCGTCACCGAGACGACGGACTCCGGTTTCCTCTCCGTGGCGCCGAGCCCGTTCCCCTGGCTGGTGAACGACGACCCGAACGCGCCCGAGCCGCCGCGTCCCGGTTCCTCCACCCTGAACTGGACGGCCGGCCGGACCGTCCCGAACCTGGTGCAGGCGAGTGCCGGCGAGCACGGAATCATCAACTTCTGGAACCAGGGCTGGAAGGACGCCGACCTCGTCGTCGACATCTTCGGCGTCTACCAGAACGACTGATGCGCCGGTGAGCGAGCGGGAGGAGCGGCGGGCGACAGCGTGCCGTTCCCCCCAGCCTCCCCATCACGGCGCAGCCCGTACCGGGCAATGGGTGCACGGTGGGACAGAATCCCGCCAACTCCCCCCGCCCGTACGGATATCCGTCGAACGTTCGACGATGATCTGTGTACTCTGGAACCTCATTCCTGAGCACGTTCAAAAATGGGGGGGCCGGTGCGCAGTCGCCGTCTCGTAATTTCCGTTGCCGTCATCGCGGCCACGATCGGTCTCGTACCGGGCATGGCCCAGGCGGCCGAGCCCGTCGCGCCGCCCGTGTCGGCGCCGAATATCGACCTCGGCAAGGCCGCGGCGTCGAACTTCAAGACCTACAGGAGCCCGGCCGAGAAGTCGGTCCGCAAGACCCTGCCGGCTGCCAAGGGGAAGGCAGCCGCCGCCGCGGGCAACCCGGACCTGAACATGGTCCTGTCCGCCACCAGCAAGACCGCTCACGGGGTGGAGCTGGTCACCGACCTGATCAGCGAGACGGCTTCGCTGACCGTCACGGTCGAGTGGGGCGACGGGAAGAAGGACGTCGTAGCCGCCTCCGGCGCCGGCCCGCTGACGCACCGGCACGCCTACGCGGAGCTCGGCGAGTACGACATCAAGGTCACGGTGACGGACACCGCGAACGCGGTCGAGGTCGTCAACACCCTCCCGTACGGCACCGCGGGTTCGGAGTTCACCCCGGTGGCCCCCACGCGCCTCCTGGACACCCGTACCGGGCTCGGAGGGCCCCAGGGTGCGGTGCAGTCGTCCGGCACCGCCCGGGTGAAGGTCGGCGGCAACGCCGGCATCCCCGAGGGGGTGACGGCGGTCGTCCTCAACGTGACCGCCACCGAGACCAACAACTCCGGCTTCGTCACCGCCTTCCCGGAGGGCGGGGTGCGTCCGAAGACGTCCAACGTCAACTGGGACAAGGGGCAGACCGTCCCGAACCAGGTCATCGTGCCCGTCGGCAAGAACGGCTACGTCGACCTGTACAACGCCAGCTGGACCGGATCGGCCCACCTGATCGCCGACGTCACCGGCTACTTCACGCCGAAGTCCGCCAGCGGTTACACCTCGATGACCCCGGCGCGCTTCGTCGACACCCGTGAGGGACTCGGCACCTACCGGGGCCAGCTGGGCGGCCAGGGCTCCTTCAGCACCCAGATCAGCGGCCTGCGGGGCGTGCCCGAGGGCGTCACCGCCGTCGCGCTGAACGTCACCGTCACCAACCCGGGCAAGTACGGTCACCTGACCGTCTTCCCGAGCGGCCAGGCGGCGCCGGACACCTCCAGCCTGAACTTCGCTGCCGGTCAGACCGTCGCCAACTCGGTGATCGTGCCCGTCGGCAAGGACGGGAAGATCAGCTTCCGCAACGGTGCCTACGCCGGGGTCGACGTCGTCGTCGACGTGGTCGGCTACTACAGCCCGGACAGCAGGGGCTCGTTCGTCCCGATCGCTCCGGTCCGTCGCCTGGACACCCGCGAGCCCAAGGACCCGTACCACGGTGTGATCCCCGGCGGTTACTACCTGCCGGTGACGTTCACCCCCGACGCCGTGGACGACGGTGTCTCGGGCTACGTGCTGAACGCCACGGTCACCAACACCGCCGACAACGGCTTCCTCTCGGTCGCCCCGGACCCGAACTCGCTGGAGGCGTACCGAAACGGCACCGCGGTGCCGCCGGAGCTCCCCGGCTCCTCCACCCTGAACTGGACGACCGGCAAGACCGTCGCGAACCTGGTCCAGGCGAGCGCCGGTGAGAACGGGATCGCCGACTTCTTCAACCAGAGCTGGGACGAGTGGGCGACCACCGACCTGGTCGTCGACGTCTTCGGTTACTACGAGACCAACTAGTCGTTCCGCATACGGGCGCCCCGGGATCCGCTCCCGGGGCGCCCGTACGTGTCCGCGTACCCCGGCCCACCGACGGCCCGTCACCTGGTGGAACGGTCAACCACCGGCCTGCCAGGACACCTCCGGACCCCGGGACTAGCCTGAAAGAGGGATCCGACCTCCGGAAGGTTGCGGACCTATGAAGGTGCAGCGCAGCGGCGCCGTGTTGGCCGCCGCGACAGTGGTGCTCGGGACCATGTCCGCGTCGTCCGCCTCGGCGGACGACAAGGACCCCAAGGAGATCTACGAACAGGCGGCGCCCGCCACCGTGCGCGTCGTCGGGAAGTACACCGAGGGAAGCGGCTTCGTCTTCGACTCCGACAAAGGGCTCATCGTCACCAATGCCCACGTGGTCGTGGACGAGCCCTCCCTGAAGGTCGCGGTCGGAGACCAGCCCCCAGCAGCCGCCCGGGTGGTCGGGATCGATCCCTGCGAAGACCTGGCGGTCCTGGCCTTCACCTCGAAGCCGTCCGAGCTGAAGGCCCTGGAGTTCGACAAGAGCAAGGACGTCCAGGTCGCCGACACGGTCACTGCGCTCGGCTACCCGGAAGGGCTGGGCCAGGCCAACCAGAAGGCCATCTACACGGCCGGCTCGGTGCAGAACCCGAACGTCGTGGACGCCGAGCCCTCCACATCGATGCCGCGCTATCCCGCCACGATCCAGCACTCCGCGACCGTGAACGCGGGCAACTCCGGCGGCCCGTTGCTCAACGGCCAGGGGAAGGTCGTCGGGATCAACTCGCTGGCCGCCACCGGCGACGTACAGGGGCAGTTCTACGCCATCAGCGCCGACCACGCCCGGCCGGTGCTCGACAGCCTGGCCTCCGGAGTCATGAAGAACGACCCCGGTTGGCGGCTCCTGGCCCTGGACGACCCGGAACTCGCCGCGAACTTCGTCGAGGAGGAGCAGGCCGAGGCGGAGAGCACCCAGAAGAAGTTGATCGCCAAGGGTGTGACCGGAGTGTTCGTCGTCGACACCCGGACGAACTCGCCCGCGGCCAAGGCCAACCTGGGCACCTACGACGTCGTCACCGCCATGAAGGACACCCCGGTGGAGACGGTCGCCGAGGTCTGCGACGTCCTCCAGTCCTCCTCGGCCGGCGAGAAGATCCCCCTGGAAGGCGTGTTCTCCGCCAACGCCGACGGCAAGCAGTCCAAGTTCGGTGAGGCCTGGACGTCCGACCTCGTCCTCGAAAAGGGCGGACCCACGTCCACTCCCAGCCGCTGAGCAGGACTGCCGGCGGGACTGCCCGGCGGGATGTCCGGCCGGCAGGACCCCGTCCGGCCGTCCGGCTCCGTCTGGCCGTCTCCTCCGGATCCTGCCGGGCCCGAAAGAGACGGTCTAGTCGTCCGGCTCCGTCCAGCGGTCCGAGGTTCCCGGGGCCAGGTGCTCGACCAGTTCGGCCAGGTCCTCGCAGACCTGCTCGATCTTCAGGCGCACGTTGTTCTGCTCGGTGACCAGAGCCGCCAGCAGCAGGCCGGTCAGGGCCGCGGCTCCGTTGAGCGCCTGGAGGTTGATCATGACTTCCAGGAGGCTGTGCTCGGCGAAGGGACCGGCGTGGTCGGTCGCCGCCGAGATCGTCAGGACGGAGACCAGCAGGGTGACCGGAGCGCTCCCGGCGAGCTGGAAGCGTACGGCCGCCCAGATGATCACGGGGAAGACGAGGAACAGCAGTGAGAGGGAGCTCCGGGTGGCCACCAGGGTGACGACGACGGCGGTGACCGCCAGGGCCGCCGCCTCGGCCGCGCGGTAGCCGTCCAGGGGCCGCCGGGCCGTCACGACCCTGCGCAGGACGAGCAGCAGCGGGGTGAGCACGAGCACTCCCATCGCGTCCCCGGCCCACCAGGCCGACCAGACGGGCCAGAACTGCGACAGCGGCAGGTCGCCGGTGAGCACCAGCGTCCAGGTTCCGATCGTGGCGCTGATGAGCATGGGCCACAGACCGCCCAGGAAGACCAGCGCCAGGGCGTCCCGCAGCCGGTCCAGCTCGGTACGGAAGCCCGCCCTGCGGAGCATCAGGTACGCGCATACCGGGGCGAGGACGTTGCCCGCGACGATGATCAGGCCCGGCGGGTCGAAATCGGCGATCCGCTCGATGGTGAGGTACGTACCGAGCGCGATCCCCGGCCAGGCCCGCAGGCCGAGCCAGAGCAGGGCGGTCACCGCGACGCCTGTCGGCAGCCACAGGGGCGTGACCTCTGCGCCGTCCACGACCACGCGCTGGTAGAGGCCGATCAATCCGCCCGCATAGTAGGCGAGGGCGACGGCGAGGATCGGCAGCAGAGCTGCGGGCAGTCGTCGCCATCCCTCGGTGCGCACCACAGCATCAGACAACAGCCCGGCGTCCGGGCGGGCCGTGACACGCGCTACCGCGCGCTACCGGGATCCCACGTCGTCGTGGCTGAGGACGAGTACGGCGGCGTCATCGGCGTGGCCGGTGGAGTCGGCCACCTTCATCACCTCGGCGGCCAGCTCGCCCGGGTCGGTGCCCGCGGCGTCCCGGACCACCCTGGCCACTCGTTCCAGTCCCACCTCGATCGGGAACTTCGGACCCTCCACCACGCCGTCGGTGAGCAGGACGATCGACCCCGCCTTCGTCAGTCGGCGCCGGGTGACCGCGTATCCCGCCCCGGGCATCAGGTTCAGCGGCAGGCCGCCGTCGTCCTCGGCGATGCCGTACTCGCCGTCGACGGTGGCCCAGACCGACGGAACGTGGCCTGCCCGGGCGGTTTCCAGCTCCCGGGTCTCCGGATCGAAGCGGAGCAGGGTGCAGGTCGCGAAGAGCTCGCGGTCCATGGAGAGCAGCACCTCGTTGGCCCGGCTCAGCACCTCGCCCGGATCGACGACGACGCCGGCCACGGCACGCAGACAGATCCGCACCTGCCCCATGAAGGCGGCCGCCTCCACATCGTGTCCCTGGACGTCACCGATGCAGAAGGCGAGCGCGCCCTCCGGCAGTTTGAAGCCGTCGTACCAGTCGCCGCCGATGTCCAGGCCGTGCCGGGCCGGCGAGTACCGGGCCGCGGTTCGCAGGCCCGGCAGTGCGGGGAGGGAGGCGGGCAGCATCTCGCTCTGCAGCGCCTCGGCCAGGTCCACCCGGGCCTGCTGCAGCTCCACCCCGCGGCGGGCCTGGTCGGCGAGCCGCCCGAGGGTGCTGAGCAGGTCGGCGCTGGCCGCCCGCGGGGCACGGCGAGGACTCACGGAACGCTCCGAGGTGCATCCATCCGTCCCTGCTTCCGCTGCGCGAAAAGCCCGTGCACATCATATTTCCGCCCACCCGGAAACCGCCCCCCGAGAGCGGGCCCGCCCTACGGGGGGCGGGTTCACGCCCCGCGGCGGCTCAGTCCCACTGCCCCTCGTCGCGGGGAACGCCGAAGGGGCGGCGGGCGCGGGTGCGCCTGCCGCCCCTTCGGGGTCAGGGACTAGAGGAACGAGTTGATCTCGATCGTCTCGGTGCGGCCGGGGCCGACGCCGATCGCGGAGATCGGGGCGCCCGACATCTCCTCCAGGGCCTTGACGTACGCCTGGGCGTTCGCCGGCAGATCCTCGAAGGTCTTGGCCTTGGTGATGTCCTCGGACCAGCCGGGGAGGTATTCGTAGATCGGCTTCGCGTGGTGGAAGTCCGTCTGCGAGTACGGCAGCTCCTCGACGCGCTTGCCGTCGATCTCGTACGCGACGCAGACCGGGATCTGCTCCCAGCCGGTCAGCACGTCCAGCTTGGTGAGGAAGAAGTCCGTGAGGCCGTTCACGCGGGTGGCGTAACGTGCGATCGGCGCATCGAACCAACCGCAGCGGCGGTCACGTCCGGTGGTCACGCCGCGCTCGCCGCCGATGCGGCGCAGGTCCTCGCCGTCCTGGTCGAACAGCTCGGTCGGGAACGGGCCCGCGCCGACCCGGGTCGTGTAGGCCTTGAGGATGCCGATGACACGGCTGATCTTCGTCGGGCCCACGCCGGTACCGGTGCAGGCGCCGCCGGCGGTCGGGTTGGACGAGGTGACGAAGGGGTAGGTGCCGTGGTCGACGTCGAGCAGCGTGCCCTGGCCGCCCTCGAACAGCACGACCTTGTCCTCGTCCAGCGCGTTGTTGAGGATCAGGGTGGTGTCGGCGACGTACGGCTTGATCTGCTCCGCGTACTGGAGCATCTCCTCGACGATCTGGGCGGCGTCGATCGCGCGGCGGTTGTACAGCTTCGCGAGGAGCTGGTTCTTGCCCTCCAGCGCCGCCTCGACCTTCTGGATCAGGATCGACTCGTCGTAGAGGTCCTGGACGCGGATGCCGATGCGGTTGATCTTGTCCGCGTACGTCGGGCCGATACCGCGACCGGTCGTACCGATCTTGCGCTTGCCCAGGAAACGCTCGCCGACCTTGTCGAGGGTGACGTTGTACGGCGTGATCAGGTGCGCGTTGCCGCTGATGAGCAGCTTGGAGGTGTCGATGCCGCGCTCGTTGAGACCGCGCAGCTCGGAGAGCAGGACGGCCGGGTCGACGACGACACCGTTACCGATGACCGGGGTGCATCCGGGGGAGAGGATGCCGGAGGGGAGAAGGTGCAGCGCGTACTTCTGGTCGCCGACGACGACCGTGTGGCCGGCATTGTTGCCGCCCTGGTAGCGCACTACATAGTCAACGGATCCACCGAGCAGGTCGGTGGCCTTTCCCTTGCCCTCGTCACCCCACTGAGCTCCGAGCAGCACAAGAGCGGGCACAGGCGTACACCTCTTCCGGATGGGGCATGTCCAAGGTCAGGGGGCGTACGACGATGTACACCGCAGGCTGAGCCGTCGGACCGGTGCCCCGGAATAGACGAAGGCCCTGGCGCAATAGCGCAAGGGCCTCTTGCACAAAGATGCTACCCGAGGAAGGACCGAGGTGTCGGCTCCAGAGCCCACCATGAGCCATGCGGGCGCGCCGGTAGGCGGTCTGCTCGTGCTCGTCGACCCGGTCGCCCGCCGTCTTGACGGCGAGTCCGTGCGGATCGCGAAGGATGTGTTGTCAGCGGGCGCGGCAGCGAAAATCTGCCTCCCGGATTCGCAGGAGGAATTTGCGCGGGCACTTGCCCGCCGGGGTCATCGGCGGCTGGTGATCGTCGGTGACGACCGGGCCCTGGTGCGCACCGTGGGCCTGCTGCACCGGGAGCGGGGGCTGGGGGAGGGACCCCTGGCGCTGGTTCCCGTGGGCCCTGTGGGATCGCTGGGGCTGGCGAGGTCCCTCGGCGTGCCGCTTTCGGCCGTCTCCGCGGCCCGGGCGGTGCTCGACGGGTCGGTGCGGATCTGCGACCTGCTGGTCGACGACAGTGACGGCGTGGTGCTGGGCGGGCTGCGGATCCCGCCGGTGCACGGGGTCACGCGGCCCTCCGGGCCGTCGGTGTGGAGCGCGTACCGCTCGCTCGTGCGGACGCTGGTCCGCCCGGTGGCTGCGGCGGGCGGCGCGGGCACCAGCCGGCACCGGCTGCGCGTGGAGGCCGACGGGGTGGTGCTGGCCGATCTGGACCGACCGGTGGAGGACGTTTCGGTTCGCACGCGGGACGACGGAGGCCCGGCGGAGGTCGTGGTCCGAACGGGTGGCGGCGCCGCTGCCGACGCGACGGTCACGGCCAGGGCGCACACGGTGACGGTGTCGGGCGCGGACTTCCGCTACCGCGCCGACGCGGCGATGACCGGCCCGGTCCGCCGCCGTACGTGGACCCTGCGGCCGGGGGCATGGACGCTGACCGTGCCCCGGTGACGCCGGAGGCCTCCGGGGCGGAGGACGGGACGTGCGGCGGGCCGGGCGACGAGCTGGGCGGCGGGCTGGGCGCCGGGATGCGCGCCGAGATGTGCGCCGCGCTGGGCGACTGGCGGCGCGACGCACTGCTGCTCTGCCTGCTGCCGCTGTTCTGCTGGCCGGTGCTGGTCGCGGCCGTGCTCGGCCGGCCGCCGGTGCTCGTGGGGGCGCTGTGCGCGGCCCTGAGCCCGGTGCTGCTGGGAGCGCGGGAGCTGTACGCCGCCCGGCGGGTCCGGCGCGCGCTGCAGGACCCCGCGGTGTGCTGGACCCCGTACGAGGCCGTGGTGGTCCGCGCGTGGTGGCGGCCGCCCGTGCTGGTGCTGGCCGGCGGACGGCACGTACTGACCCTGGGGCTGCTGGGCCGCCGGGTGCTGCCGCCGCGCCCGTGGCCCCGTACGGCCGCCACCCCGGCCGCGGTGGTGGTGCGGTGCGCGGGTGACCCGGGCGCGGGCGGGGCCCTGTGGGCCCCGCACTCCGGTGGGCTGGGCCATGCCCGGCCCGCGCGCCGCGCCCTGGCCCTCGCCCGGGCGGCGGCGGTCAGGCCCCGACGTATGCCGCGAGGTGTTCGCCGGTGAGGGTGGAGCGGTCCGCCACCAGGTCGGCGGGAGTGCCCTCGAAGACGATCCGGCCGCCGTCGTGACCGGCGCCGGGACCGAGGTCGATGATCCAGTCGGCATGCGCCATCACGGCCTGGTGGTGCTCGATGACGACGACCGACTTCCCGGAGTCGACCAGCCGGTCGAGCAGGCCGAGCAGCTGTTCCACATCGGCGAGGTGCAGGCCGGTGGTCGGCTCGTCGAGCACGTAGACACCGCCCTTCTCCGCCATGTGGGTGGCCAG
This sequence comes from Streptomyces avidinii, assembly GCF_014650695.1. Lineage (GTDB taxonomy): Bacteria > Actinomycetota > Actinomycetes > Streptomycetales > Streptomycetaceae > Streptomyces > Streptomyces avidinii. Next base: position 194,082 of record NZ_BMVL01000009.1, read on the forward strand.
CTTGAGTCGCTGCCGCTCGCCGCCGGACAGCGTGGTGAGCGGCTGGCCGAGGCTGAGGTAGCCGAGCCCGACGTCGGAGAGCCGGGTGAGGATGCGGTGCGCGGCGGGGGTGTGCGCCTCGCCGTCGCCGAAGAACTCCACGGCCTCGGTCACCGACATCGCCAGCACCTCGCTGATGTCGCGGCCGCCGAGGTGGTACTCCAGCACCGACGCCTCGAAGCGCTTGCCCTCGCACTCCTCGCAGGTCGTCGTGACCCCGGCCATCATCGCCAGGTCGGTGTAAATGACGCCGGCGCCGTTGCAGTTGGGGCAGGCGCCCTCGGAATTGGCGCTGAACAGTGCCGGCTTCACCCCGTTGACCTTGGCGAAGGCCTTGCGGATCGGGTCGAGCAGCCCGGTGTACGTCGCCGGGTTGCTCCGGCGCGAGCCGCGGATCGCGCCCTGGTCGATCGAGACCACGTCCGCGTCCGGGGAGAGCGACTTGTGCAGCAGCGAGCTCTTGCCGGAACCGGCGACGCCGGTGACGACCGTGAGCACGCCGAGCGGGATGTCGACGTCGACGTCGCGCAGGTTGTTCGCCGTCGCACCGCGGATCTCCAGCGCGCCGGTGGCCCGGCGCACCGACGGCTTGAGCTTCGCCCGGTCGTCGAGGTGGCGGCCGGTGATGGTGCCGCCGGAGCGCAGGCCCTCGACGGTGCCCTCGTAGCAGACGGTGCCGCCGGCGCTACCCGCGCCGGGGCCGATGTCGACGACGTGGTCGGCGATCGCGATCGTCTCCGGCTTGTGCTCGACGACGAGCACCGTGTTGCCCTTGTCGCGCAGCCGCAGCAGGAGGTCGTTCATGCGCTGGATGTCGTGCGGGTGCAGGCCGATGGTGGGCTCGTCGAAGACGTAGGTGACGTCGGTGAGCGAGGAGCCGAGGTGGCGGATCATCTTGACGCGCTGGGCCTCGCCGCCCGAGAGGGTGCCGGACGCCCGGTCCAGCGAGAGGTAGCCGAGGCCGATCTCCACGAACGAGTCGAGGGTCAGCTGCAGGGCGGTGAGCAGCGGGGCCACCGAGGGCTCGGCGAGTCCGCGGACCCACTCGGCCAGGTCGCTGATCTGCATGGCGCAGGCGTCGGCGATGCTGATCTTCTTGATCTTCGAGGACCGGGCGCCCTCGCTGAGCCGGCTGCCCTCGCACTCGGGGCAGGTGGCGAAGGTGACCGCGCGCTCCACGAAGGCCCTGATGTGGGGCTGCATCGCTTCCTTGTCCTTGGACAGGAATGACTTCTGGATCTTGGGGATGAGGCCCTCGTAGGTGAGGTTGACGCCCTCGACCTTGACCTTCGTGGGCTCCCGGTAGAGGAAGTCCTGCATCTCCTTCTTGGTGAACTTGCGGATCGGTTTGTTCGGGTCGAGGAACCCCGACTCGGCGTAGACCCGTACCGTCCAGAAGCTGTCGGACTTCCAGCCGGGGATGGTGAAAGCCCCCTCGGCGAGCGACTTGGAGTCGTCGTAGAGCTGGGCGAGGTCGATGTCGGAGACCGAGCCGCGGCCCTCGCAGCGCACGCACATGCCGCCGGTGCGGGAGAAGGTCGCCTTGACCGTCCTGGTCTTCTCGGCGCCGCGCTCGACCGTGATCCCGCCGCTGGCGCGGACGGAGGCGACGTTGAAGGAGTAGGCGCTGGGCGGGCCGATGTGCGGCTTTGCGAGCCGGCTGAAGAGGATGCGCAGCATTGCGTTGGCGTCGGTGGCGGTGCCGACCGTGGAGCGGGGGTCGCCGCCCATGCGCTGCTGGTCGACGGTGATCGCGGTGGTCAGGCCGTCGAGTACGTCGACCTCGGGGCGGGCCAGGGTCGGCATGAAGCCCTGCACGAAGGTGCTGTAGGTCTCGTTGATCATCCGCTGGGACTCGGCGGCGATCGTGTCGAACACCAGCGAGCTCTTGCCCGAGCCGGACACGCCCGTGAACACCGTCAGCCGCCGCTTGGGGATCTCGATGCTGACGTCCTTGAGGTTGTTCACGCGCGCACCGTGCACGCGGATCAGACCGTGGCTGTCGGCGGCGTGCGGAGTCTGCTGCGTCTGCTGCGTCTGCGATGTCTGCGGCTTCTGCGGTGTCCGCCGCGTCTGTCGCTTCTGCGCCGCGGGCGACGTGGGGTCCGGCTCGGTGGCCCTGCTCATCGTGTCTCCATTTCTCGGGCGGGCCGCCTGCGCGGACTCCTGCGGCAGTCGGTCCTCAGTGCTTGCGGGGCTGGTTGAAGCGGAGCATGTTGCCCGCCGGGTCGCGGAAGGCGCAGTCGCGGACGCCGTACGGCTGGTCGACCGGCTCCTGCAGCACCTCCCCGCCGGCGGCCCGGATGCGTTCGAAGGTGGCGTCGACGTCGTCGGTGGAGAAGATCACGCCGCGCAGCATCCCCTTGGCCAGCAGCTCCGCCATGGCCTGACGGTCGGCCAGCGAGGCGTTCGGGTCGGCGAGCGGCGGTTCGAGGACGATCTCCACGTCGGGCTGGGTGGGGGAGGCGACGGTCACCCAGCGCATGCCCTCGAACCCGACGTCGTTGCGGACTTCCAGGCCGAGGACGTCGCGGTAGAACGCGAGCGCCTTGTCGTGGTCGTCGACTGCGATGAAGCACTGCGAGAGGTTGATGTTCATGCCGTCGACGCTACGAGGAGGGCGTGGATTTCGCTTCTCCGATCCTGACCGGTCGGGTGAAGATCTTGGCCACGCACGCCGGGATGTCGGCGCCGTCCTCGTGGCTGCGGGCCCGGTAGGCGCTCGGGGTCTCGCCGACGAGCTCGGTGAAGCGCGAGCTGAAGGACCCCAGTGAGGTACATCCGACGGCGAAGCAGACGTCCGTGACGCTCATGTCGCCGCGCCGCAGCAGCGCCTTCGCGCGCTCCACGCGGCGGGTCATGAGGTAGCTGTACGGGGTTTCCCCGAAGGCGGCGCGGAAGCTGCGGGAGAAGTGTCCGGACGACATGAGGGCGACGTCCGCGAGTGCCTGAACGTCCAGCGGTTCCGCGTAGGCGCGGTCCATCATGTCCCGGGCGCGGCGCAGCCGTACCAGGTCCTCCAGGTTCATGCGTTCCAGCATGGCACGCGGGCGCCGACGCGTCTGCGGGTATCGGTGCTTCCGGATTCGATCAGATGGATCGGCCGGCCGGGCCGAGGCCGAGCGTCGCCCTGTGGGTCCGCCAGCGGTCCATCAGGCCCAGCATCTCGCCCTGCATGAACTCGAAGAAGGCCGCCGTCTCCGCGACTCGGGCCCCGGCGGGCGAGTCGGTGCCGAGGGTGGCCGCGCCCTCGCGCAGGGTCTTCCCCCACAGGGTCAGGACCTGGTCGCGGCGCGTGAACGTCTCGTACCAGAGCTCGTTGTGCAGGACGTACCGGTCGCGCCGGGAGCCCGGTTCGCGTTCGCGGCTGACCATGTTGACCTGCGTCAGGTAGGACACGGCGCCCGACACCGCGGCAGGGCTGATCTGCAGCGCCTCGCCCAGCTCCGCCGAGGTCATCGCGGCGCCGTCGCTGGCCAGCAGCTGTGCGAAGACGCGTGCGGCCATCCGCTGCATCCCGGCGTCGGTCAGCTGTGCGGCGAACCGCTCGACGAAACGGGAGACGGCCTCGCCGTCCCGCGCACCGGCATCGCGGCCCGAGGTGCCCGAGGTGCCCGAGGTGCTCGCGTTCAGGTTCACGTTCACGTCCGCCATGTCATCGCCACCCTCCCGACTTTACGTGATTCTTGACATTCTCAATCTTCACAAGTTTGTGAAATCAACGTACGTTCGGAAGCATGACGAAGGCAATCAGCGTTGCCGGCCTCCACAAGGCATTCGGCCGCACCCGCGCACTGGACGGACTCGACCTCTCGGTCGCCACCGGCGAGGTCCACGGCTTCCTCGGCCCCAACGGCGCCGGCAAGTCCACCACCATCCGGGTCCTGCTGGGCCTGCTGCGCGCCGACTCCGGCACCGCCGAACTCCTCGGCGGCGACCCCTGGGCCGACGCCGTATCCCTCCACCGCCGCATCGCCTACGTGCCCGGGGACGTCACCCTGTGGCGCGACCTCTCCGGCGGCGAGGTCATAGACCTCTACGGACGCCTGCGCGGCGGCCTTGACCGGACCCGGCGCGCCGAGCTCGTCGAGCGGTTCGAGCTGGACCCCACCAAGAAGGGGCGCACCTACTCCAAGGGCAACCGGCAGAAGGTCGCCCTCGTCGCGGCCTTCGCCTCCGACGCCGAACTGTTCGTCCTCGACGAACCGACCTCCGGCCTCGACCCGCTGATGGAGGAGGTCTTCCAGACCTGCGTCACCGAGGTCCGCGCCGCCGGGCGCACCGTCCTGCTCAGCTCGCACCTCCTCAGCGAGGTGGAGACCCTCTGCGACCGGGTCAGCATCGTCCGCAAGGGCCGCACCGTGGAGACCGGCACCCTCGCCGAACTCCGCCACCTCACCCGTACGTCGATCAGTGCCGAGCTCGCCGGCCCGCCGAACGGCCTCGCACAGCTGCCGGGCGTGCACGACGTGGAGGTGCAGGGGCTCAAGGTCCGCCTCCAGGCCGACACCGACAAGCTGGACGCCGTACTGCGTTCCCTCACCGCGTCCGGGGTGCGGTCGCTGACCTCGACCCCGCCGACCCTCGAAGAGCTCTTCCTGCGCCACTACGCCGAAGAGGCGTCCCGATGACGGACCAACTGGCGGGTACCGGGACGCTGCTGCGGCTCGCCCTGCGCCGCGACCGCGTGATGATGCCGGTGTGGACCCTGCTCACCACCCTCCTGGTGGTGAGCATGCCGGGCGCGCTGGGCAGTGTGTACGCCACCGCCGCCGAACGCGCCCGGGCTGCCGCCTCGATGAACGCCAACAGCTCGATGCGCGCCCTGTACGGCCCGGTCTTCGGCGATTCTCTCGGCGCTCTGACCGCCTGGCGGGGCGGTGTCTACGCCGCCGTCCTCGCCGCCGTGATGAGCCTGGTCGTCGTCGTGCGGCACACCCGCGAGGAGGAGGAGTCGGGTCGTCAGGAGCTGCTCTCGGCGGCGATGGTGGGCCGGCGGGCCCCGCTGACTTCGGCTCTGCTGGCCGCCCTCGTGGCCGATGCGGCAGTCGCCCTGCTCGTCGCGGGCGGTCTCGCGGGGCAGGGCGTACGCGGAGCCCTCGCTCTCGGGCTGGCCGTCGCGGGTACCGGCTTGCTCTTCGCCTGCACGGCTGCCGTTGCAGCCCAGTTGACGGAGAGCGCCCGCGCCGCCAAGGGGATCGCGGCGGCCGTGCTCGGCGCCGCCTTCGTCCTCAAGGCCGCCGGCGACGCCGGTACGGGGGGCGGGCGCTCGGCCCTGACCTGGGCCTCGCCGCTCGGCTGGGTGGAGAACGTACGGGCCTTCGCCGCCGAACGCTGGTGGGTGCTCCTCCTGTTCGTCGGCGCCGTTGCGGTGCAGGCGGGCGCCGCGTACGTCCTGGCCGGGCGTCGTGACCTGGGCATGAGCTTCCTGCCGTCCCGGCCGGGGCCGGCCGAGGGGCGCCTGGGCACGGCGGGCGCACTGGCGCTGCGGCTGCAGCGCGGCAGCGTCCTGGGCTGGAGCGCGGGCTTCCTGGTCGCCGGTGTCGTGTTCGGCGGGATGGCGGACGGAGCCGCGGACCTTGTCGGTGACAACGACCGGACCCGCGAGATCATCGAGCGGATGGGCGGGCAGGGCGGACCGGGCGTGCTCACCGACGCCTTCCTCGCCACGATGGCCGGAATGTTCGGCATGGTCGCCGCCCTGTACGCCGTCTCGGCGGTGCTCCGCCTGAGCGGTGAGGAGTCGGGGCAGCGTGCGGAGCCGCTGCTCGCGAACGCGGTCGGCCGGCTGCGCTGGGCCGGCGGGCACCTGGCCGTGGCCTTCGGCGGCTCGGCGCTGATCCTGCTGCTGGCGGGGCTCGGCCTCGGCCTCGGGCACGGCCGGGGACTCGGCGCGGCGATCGGTGCCACGCTGGCCCAGCTTCCGGCGGTGTGGCTGATCGGGGCGCTGGCCGCGCTGCTGTACGGGGCGGTGCCCCAGTACGCGGCGGCCGCCTGGGCCGTGGCCGGGGGCGTACTGGCCCTGGGCTGGATCGGGCCGGCGCTGAATCTCCCGCAGGCCGTCCTGAACCTCTCGCCCTTCGCCCACCTGCCGCGGCTGCCGGGTGCGCAGGCCCTGGACTGGGCCCCGCCGACGGTTCTGACGGCGCTGGCGGTGGCCCTGACGGCGGCGGGCCTCGGCGCCCTGCGCCGCCGTGACATGATCGCGTAGGCCCGCGCCGGGCCGACGGGGCAGCCGGGGCCGACGGGGCGAGCCCGACCCGGCCCGGGGTCCGGTCCTAGAACTCCACGAGCAGCTGCTTGAGCCCCCGGATCACGTAGCCGTCCTGCCACTGCGGCTCCTCGACGAGCCGCAGTGGCGGGACTCCGTCCGCCAGCAGCGCCCCGAACGAGGCCTCCAACTCCCGCCGCGCCAGCGGCGCCCCGAGGCAATAGTGGATCCCGGCCCCGAAGGTCAGGTGCGGATTGTCGGCCCGTACGAGGTCGAGCGCATCGGGATCGTCGAACCGTGCGGGATCCCGATTCGCGGACCCGAACAACAGTGCGACCTCGGCGCCGCGCGGGATGACGATGTCACCGATCCGGATGTCGTCGAGCACCCAGCGCTCGAACATCTGGAGGGGAGTGTCGTACCGCATGAGTTCATCCACAGCTGTGGACAACTTTTCGGGATCGCGACCGGCGCGGAGCGCGGCGAGCTCCGCGGGGTTGCGGAACAGCGCCCACCACCCGTTGACGGTCGTGTTGACGGTGGCCTCGTGCCCGGCGTTCAGCAGGAGGACGCAGGTGGAGATCATCTCCTGCTCGCTGAGTCGCCCGTCCTCATCGTGAGCGGCGATCAGCCCGGAGATCAAATCCTCACCGGGGCGCATGCGCCGCTCGGCGATCAGCCCGCGCAGGTACGCGCTGAACTCGACGCTCGCCCGCACCGCGCGCCGCGCCGTCTCCTCGTCCGGCCGCAGTTCGAACATCCCGCAGATGTCCGCCGACCAGGGCCGCAGCAGCATCCGGTCCGCCCCGGGCACGCCCAGCAGCTCGGCGATCACCGCCACCGGCAGCGGCTCGGCGACGACGGTGAGCAGATCCCCGCCCCCGTCCGCGCGCAGCTGACCCACCAGTTCCCCGGCCAGCCGCTGCACGGCGGGCACCAGCCGCTCCACCGTCCGCGGGGTGAAGGCCTTCGCGACCAGCCTGCGCACCCGCGCGTGCGCGGGATCCTCCAGGTCCAGCAGGCCGTTGCCGTTGAGCACGTGGAAGGGCTCGTGCTCCGGCGGCGGCGCCTCGCGGCCGAACTCCTCGTGCGAGAAACGGTGGAGGTAGGTCCGCCCCAGTCGCCGGTCCCGCAGCAGCGCACTCACATCGGCGTAGTGCGGCACCAGCCACTGCCCGGTGGCCCCGCACCACACGGCCCGCCCCTGCTCCCGCAACTCCCGGTACGCCGGGTACGGATCGGCGACGAACGCGGCATCCCACGGATCAAAGCCCATCCCCGCACCCTAAGGGCAGCCGTACCCGATCAGGCGGGCGTCACCAAGCGGGTCTCGTACGCGTACACGGCCGCCTGGGTCCGGTCCCGCAGGCCCAGCTTCACCAGGATCCGGCTCACATGGGTCTTGATGGTGGACTCCGCTACGACCAGCCGGTCGGCTATCTCCGCATTCGACAACCCCTGCGCGATCAGTACCAGCACCTCCGTCTCCCGCTCCGTCAGTTCCCCCACCCCCGCCGGGTCGGCCAGCCTGCGCGCCTCGGAGATCTTCGAGAACTCCACGATCAGCCGCTTGGTCACCGAGGGCGCCAGCAGGGCCTCACCGGCCGCCACCACCCTTACCCCGTCGGCCAGCTGACGGGCCGACGCGTCCTTGAGCAGGAACCCGGAGGCCCCGGCCCGCAGTGCCTGGTACACGTACTCGTCGAGGTCGAAGGTCGTCAGGACCAGCACCTTCGCGTCCGTGTCGGCGGCCACGATCTCCCGTGTGGCCTCCAGCCCGTTCATCCGCGGCATCCGGATGTCCATCAGCACCACATCCGGCCGCAGCGCCGCCACCTGGCCGATGGCCTCCCGGCCGTCGACCGCCTCGCCGACCACCTCGATGCCGTCCATCGCGTTCAGCAGGACGGAGAACCCCTCGCGCACCATCACCTGGTCGTCGACGATCAGCACTCTGATCGTCATGCCATCTCCCCCTGCGGCTCCGGAGCCGGCTCCGGCCGGTGGGGCACCGGTATGAACACCGCCACCTCGTACCCGCCCGCGGCCGTCCGGCCGGCCGTCATCTCGCCCTCCAGCATGGCCACCCGCTCCCGCATCCCGGTGATCCCGTGCCCGGCCCCCGGCGAGGGCCGCGCATCCCCGGTCGCCGGGTCGTTGACGATCCGTATGCCCAAACCGCCCAGGACGTACGAGACCTCCACCTCGGCCGTGGCTCCCGGCGCGTGCCGCAGGGTATTGCTCAGGGCCTCCTGGATGATCCGGTACGCCGACAGCTCCACGCCCTGAGGCAGCTCCCGCACCGCGCCCGTGATCGTCTTCTCCACGCTCAGCCCGGCCTCCCGCACATTGGCCAGCAGCCCGTCCAGCGATGCCAGCGTCGGCTGCGGGGCGTCCGGCGCCTCGTAGTCCGCGGAACGCACCACACCCAGCACCCGCCGCAGTTCCGTCAGGGCCGCCACCGCGTTCTCCCGGATGGTGACGAACGCGGCCTCCAGTTCCGGCGGCGGGTTCTTCACCCGGTACGGCGCGGCCTCCGCCTGGATCGCCACCACCGACATGTGGTGGGCCACCACGTCGTGCAACTCCCGTGCGATCGTGGTCCGCTCCTCCAGCAGCGTCCGCTTGTCCCGCTCGACGGCCGTGACCTCCTGCTGTGCGCTGACCTCGGCCTTGGCGGCGCGGCGTATCTGGATGCTGCCGGCGATCACCAGGGCGAAGGCCGAGGTCACCGCCATCTCGGGCAGGTTCGACCCCCAGCGGTTGCCGAGCACCACGGTGAGTGCGAAGCCCAGCGCGAGGGTGAGCGTCCACATCCAGGCCGCCACCCGGGGCCGGGTCCGCAGGGTGACGAGGAACATGACCGCGATGTAGGAGAGGAAGCTGCCCGGGGGCCACGGCCAGTTGACCGCGCCGCCGAGGGCCGCCAGCACCACCGTCATCGCGACGGCCGCCCACCACGCGGCGATCGGCCGCACCAGCGTCATCAGCACCGGGGTCGCGGCTATCAGCCCCATGGCGAGCTGGGCCGCATCTCCCAGATAACCGGAGTGCGTGTTGACCGTGAACAGCATGACGAGGAAGGCCAGAGCCGCCACCGCCGCGTACTGCCGCCACGGCGCGTACTGACGTATCACCCGGGGAAGCCGCCGCACAAAGCGCCCGGGACCCTGCGCCAGCGGCAGCGGCCGGTACGCGAAGGCATCGGTGAGGAGGTCCTGGCGCAGGGTCGCGATCACCTCCGATGCCAGTCGGAATTCAGGCGTCCGGGCTGTCCCCCCGGTGGTCGTCTCGGTCATACACACCACCGTAGGTCCGTACCGCCCTCGTCCGCGTCGCCGCTGATGGGGATTTCCGGGGGTCCCTCTCAAGTACTACGCGGGTTCCTCAGTAGCCCGTCGGGCGGATCAGACCCGTCTCGTACGCGAACACCGCCGCCTGCGTGCGGTCCCGCAGGCCGAGCTTCACCAGGATCCGGCTCACATGCGTTTTCACCGTCTGCTCGGCCAGCACCAGGTGCTCCGAGATCTCGGCGTTCGACAGGCCCTGGGCGATCAGCGACAGCACCTCGGTCTCCCGCTCGGTCAGCGCCTGGATCCGGGCGCGCGACGGCGCGCGGGGCGCCCCCAGCCGGGAGAACTCCGTGATCAGCCGCTTCGTGATGTTCGGCGAGAGCAGCGCCTCGCCGGCCGCCACCACCCGCACCGCCTCGGCGAGCTGGTCGGCCGACGCGTCCTTGAGGAGGAAGCCGGACGCCCCGGCCCGCAGCGCCTCGTACACGTACTCGTCGAGATCGAAGGTCGTCAGCACCAGCACCTTCACGGCGGCGTCCGGAACCGCGGTGATGACGGACGTGGCTTCGATCCCGCCCATCCCCGGCATCCGGATGTCCATCAGCACCACGTCCGGGGCCAGCTCCGCGACCTTTGCCACCGCGTCCGCCCCGTCCACCGCCTGCCCCACGACCTCTATGTCGGGCTGTGCGTTGAGAAGCACGGTGAAGCCCTGCCGGACCATCATCTGGTCGTCGGCGATCATCACCTTGATCGGGGTGCTCATGTGGCCCTCTTCGTCTCGGGGTCGGGGACCGCGGACAGCTCCTGCGGATCCATCGGGAGTACGGCGCTCACCTCGTACCCCCCGTCCGGGCGCGGGCCGGCGGCCAGCTCACCCCCCAGCATGCCTGCCCGCTCCCGCATCCCCAGCAGCCCGTGCCCCGCTCCGGGCGACGACGGGGCCGTCCGGGTCGGCGCGGTGTTCGCGACGCAAAGGTGCAGATCGCGCGGCCCGTACGCGATGCCCACCTCCACCCGCGAACCGGGGGCGTGGCGCAGCGCGTTGCTCAGTGCCTCCTGCACGATCCGGTACGCGGTGAGTTCCACGCCCGGGGTCAGTGGCCGCCGTATCCCCGCGATCTCGGTCGTGACATCCAGCCCGGCCCCCCGCACGTTGTCCACGAGACCCTCCAACTCGGCGAGGGTCGGCTGCGGATGCTGCCGGGTCGCCGGATCGTCGGGATGCTCGGACCTCAGCACGCCCAGCACCCGTCGAAGCTCCGTCAGCGCCTCCAGCGCGTTCTCCCGGATACCGGCCAGGTTCTCCTTGAGCTCCTCGGACGGGTTCTCCACGAGGTGCGGGGCGACCTGCGCCTGGATGGAGATCACGGACATGTGGTGGGCGACGACGTCGTGCAGTTCGCGGGCGATCCGGCTGCGCTCCTCCAGCAGGGTGCGCCGAGCCCGCTCCTCCTCGGTGAGGGTCTCCTGCTCGACGAGTTTGCTGCGGGCGAGGCGGGTGGCCCGCAGGGCGTAGCCGAGGATTCCCACGAACCCGAAGACGAGGGCCACCCCGCCGATGATCGTCTGACTCTGCGGCGGCCTGAGGGAGATGTCGGCCAGTCCGTTGAGGGCGAGCGTGATGCCGATGACCGAGACGGTCACGCGGGGCGGCACTCGCAGGGCGACCATCAGGATCACGGGCGCCAGCGTGAACGGCCCGGCGGGTGTCCACGGCCAGGACTGACCGTGGCCGACGTGGTCGTGGAGGACCCAGGCTATGAGGGCCGTGGTGACAAGCCCGAGCCACCAGGCGGCGATCGGCCGGAACATGCTGAGCACGACGGACGCGGAGGTCAGCAGCGACAACCCCAGCACGGCCGCACCGTAGACCTTGTAATGGTCGTTCAGCTGCATTCCCGTGAGGACGCCGCAGGGAATGGCCACGTAGCAGAGGATCACGTGCGGCAACCAGGCCAGCCAGCGCGGCCGCGAGATCTTCGGGAGCGGGTCCCGTTTTACGGTGAACAGCTCCCGGGCCAGGCCGCGCGGCAGGCGGGTGCGGTCTTCGGCGGGCGGCGCGCTCTGCCGAGTCACGCCGTCCAGGCTAAGGCGGGTCCTAGACACGGGTGATCTCCTGGGCGGGGCCCGTCCGGGGGCGGGGGACGGCGGTACGGGCAGCGGCGCCGACGGCGACGGTACGGGGCGCGCGCGACGGCTTCGGACGGCGCCCGGCCTGCTCATGCGTACGGAACGCGGCCCAGCAGACCATCAGCGCGGCGGTGAACACCGGCAGCCACAGCAGCCGGGCCGCTGTCCAGCCCACCGAGTCGGGCACGGTGTGCAGCCCGGGCAGCTCGGCCGACACCAGCAGCCCGAGGGCGGTGACGGCCATCATGGCGGTCTGGTGCCACAGGAAGACCGTCATGGCGGAGAGGTTCATCAGGGCGACGCTGGCCCAGGCCATCGGCCGTCGCATGGCCCGGGCCAGCGGCTCGCGCACCAGCAACGCCAGCCCGCACTGGGCCAGTCCGAAGGCGGCCGCGGCCAGCGTCGGCGGGTTCAGGTTCGAGACAGCGGCCCCCGGGACACCCACCATGGACGCGGGATAGCCGCCCCAGAGGATGAGCGCGGCCGTGGCCGCGGCGCCCCCGCCGAGCAGGAGCAGCGCCGGTGCCCGCCGGGCGAAGGCTCCGCGGGACCAGGCGGCGCCCAGGGTGAAGGGGATGAGCCAGCCGGCGGCCACATTGACCCAGCCGATCCACTCGGGCCCCTCCAGCCCGAAGCGCCAGACGTCCACGGCTGCCACCACGGCCAGCGGCCACAGCGGGCTGATCCGGGCCACGAGCGGGGTCGCCGCCGTGATCGCGGCGAACACCAGCAGGAACCAGAGCGGCGACAACACCAGCTTGACCAGCGACCGGACGGTGTCGAACTCCGCCCCGCCGATCAGCATTCCGCCCGCGACAACCCCCCACAGGAGGAGCACCGCCGCGACGGGACGGAACAGCCGCCCCAGCCGCTGTCCGACCCATGCGCCGTACGAGCCCCCGCGCTCGCGCGCCGACGCGTACCCGCGGGCGGCGACATGGCCGCCGACGAGGAAGAAGACGGACAGGGTCTGGAACATCCAGGACACCGGGGCCAGCCAGGGCATGTGCTCCAGCGGGCTCGTGGTGCTCAGTCCGCCGTCACGGGCGGTCAGCGCGGTGACCAGCCAGTGGCCGAGGACCACGCCGAGGATCGCGAGGGCCCTCAGCGCGTCCACGGTCCGGTCGCGCTCGTCGGGCGTGGACGCTTCGATGCCGGCCGCCAGAGCGGACCAGCGGGCGCGGATCTCAACCATGGTCGGCCTCCGAGTCAGGAGCGGTGGTGCCGAGGACGATGGCGGCCAGGCTGTCGAGGGACGCGGTGCCCGGCTTGAGGTAGTCGCTGTGCCCGACGGCGCCGGCGGTGAAGGCCCGCGCCCCGAAGGCGGGGTCGACCGGGTCGGTGCCGAAACCGATTCCGCCGAGCCGGACATGCGGGACGTTGCCGATCCAGTCGCCGCTGCCGCGGCCGGCCCAGACTCGGGCGCCGGTCGCCAGCTCACGGACGGACCCGGCCCCCGTGCCGGGGCTGCCGAACAGTGCCATGTCGCTGACCGCCGGCCCGGTGACGGTCCTCGCGCAGACCACCGAACCGTAGGAGTGGCACAGGAGCGAGAGCCGGGCGCCCGGTCCGGCCAGACCCCGCAACCGGTCCAGGAAGGGCCCCAGCTCGGCGGCGGCCTCATCGGCCCGGCCGGCGGTCAGGACGGTGCTGCTCACCGTGCCGGGGGTGTCGTATCCGAGCCAGGCGACGACGGCCGAGCGCGGATGCTCGGTCCGCAGGCGCTCCTGGAGGGAGACGGCCCCGGCGCGGAACCTCTCGTAGGTGTCGAGCGTGGTGTCGGAGCCGGGCACGAGGACGGCGACCCGGTCGGCGCTCTCCAGCTCGCCGAAGACCTCGACGACCCGGCCCCTGCCGCGGCCGTCGAAGACGAGGAACTGCGCTGTTCCGGACGCCTCCATGGTGCGCAGCCTGGCCGCCCGGCCCGGACGGTCGGCGCCGTCGGCGCGCCGGACCGCCTCGGCGATGTTGGCGCGGTTGGCGGCGTACCGGCTCTGCGGCGCGGCGTCCTCGGCGAACGTGGCGGGAGCGGGGGCGGGGACATTGGGGGAGGCGGCGGCGGATATCGGGACGGCGACGGCCGCCGCGACCAGGGCGGCCAGCAGGGTCCGGAGCAGCCGGCCACTGCCGGACCCCGCAGCCCAGGCCCCACCCGTCGTCCGCGCGGTCCCAGTCCCAGCGCCAGTCCCCGTCCCGGACCCCGTCCCCGTCCCCGTCCCCGTTGCCATGTCCTCTTCCTTCGGTCGCCCGGAAGAGCCTCAACGCTCTTCTCTGCTACCGAAGTTAGAAATTCGGGCCCGTGGTCCGCGTCACGCCATGGAGCCGTGTTCGCAGGTAGCTCTCAGGTATGACGGGGGATACGTGAGAGGCACGATCATGGTTGTTCCAGCGCCTGGACGCGTGTGGCCCCGGCCCGCTCCGGTCGACCGGGATCCCTTCCGCCACCGCCTGGTCGGCCACGACCCGACCCGGGGGCGGCCCTGCGGCTCAGTCGGCCACCAGGGGCTCCACGTACCCCGCCCGCCACCGGGGTGCCGGGTCCTGGCCGGGGCTGGTCCAGTACTCCCGCGCCCCCACCACCTTCCCGTCCCGCACGGTCCACAGGGAGACGGCCCGGTAGACGACGTGGTCCTGAGGTATCTCGACCTCGGTGACGACGAGGTTCCCCTCGGCCAGGATCCGCAGCAGTTCCACGGATCTCTCGTCCGCGTAGCCGTCGTCGCTGTTCACGGCGATGAAGTTGGCGCGCCCCACGATGCGCTCACCGCTCACGGGCCATTCGATGACGGCGTCCTCGGCGATGAGCTCGGCCACGCCGTCCCAGTCGCGTGCCTCGATCCGCCCCCACAGTCGTGCCACTACCTTCAACGGCTCCATGTGCCGCAGTGTCCGGCAGCCCCGTTATACGTAACAAGCTTTGCCTGCAGGCTTATTGACCCCGACACAATCGGGCGCCGCTCATTGCCTGCGGTAGGTCAGGGGCGGGCTGTCGCTGCCCGCCAGCTCCCTGGAAAGCGTGCCGTCGGGCAGCAGCCGCAACCGGCTCCAGGCCCCCGGCGTGCAGGTCGGCGGGGCGCCGGAGGTGACGGTGGAGGCGTCGAGCTCGACGGGATCGGAGGCACTGCGCAGGGGCGCCGTCCAGGCGCAGGCGAGGCCGCTGCCCTCGACGGCCAGGGACATCACCGGGTCGCCGACCGCCCCGCGGTCGAGCGTGAGCGTCCAGGTCCGGCCGCCCTGGACGGCCTCCCAGCTGCCGACGTAGGCCTCGGGCAGATCGCCGTACGGGGAAGCGGACGCCGAAGCGGACGCCGAAGCAGCCGAGGGCGGCGCGGACGCGGAACCGGAGACGCCGGCGGACGCACTCGGCGTACGGCCGGTGCCCACGGGCGGGCGGGGATCCTCGGCCCCACTCATCACCGCGTACACCGTGCCGGCGGACAGGACGGCGACAACGGTCGCCACCACGAGCAGCAGGGCGGTGGACGCGGTCCGCGGCCGCGGCGGCTCCGGCACCCCCGGCGGATAGCCGGTGTACGGCGCGTACGAGGGCGCGTACGAGGGCGCGTACGAGGGCGCCGATGCGGCGGGCCGGGCGGGAACGGGCGGCGGCGGTGGGGCCGCAGCCCGGTCCGGTCCGGCGTCCTCCCGGTCCAGCAGCCGTACGGCATGCCGCCCGAGCCCCGCCACCAG
Organism: Streptomyces avidinii; assembly: GCF_014650695.1. Classification (GTDB taxonomy): domain Bacteria; phylum Actinomycetota; class Actinomycetes; order Streptomycetales; family Streptomycetaceae; genus Streptomyces; species Streptomyces avidinii. The sequence goes on from NZ_BMVL01000009.1 coordinate 209,448, forward strand.
CGGCGCCGGGAGCCAGGGCTCCAGGGCCCTCCCGTCGGCCACGGTGTCGCCCGCGCCGACCCGCGCCAGCACCTCGGCGGGCCCCGGCCGCGCAGCGGGATCCTGGTGCAGGCAGTCCCGTACGAGGTCGCGCAGCTCGGCCGGTACGCCGGTCAGGTCCGGCTCCGCCGTGGTGCTGCGCAGCAGGAGCCCCGCGAGGCCGCCGGGCTGTTCCGCGTCGCCGAAGGGCAGCCGGCCGGTGGCCGCGTAGACCAGGACCGCGCCGAGGCAGAAGATGTCGCAGGCGGCGGTGACCGGCTCGCCGCGGATCTGCTCCGGGGCCATGAAACCGGGGGAGCCGATGACCTCGCCCACCCGCGTCAGCCCGGGGTCCGGCCCGCCGGGGCCTGCCCCTGTTCCTGCCCCGGACCCGGCCGGGGCGCGGGCGATGCCGAAGTCGATGACGCGCGGCCCGTCGAGGGTGATCAGGACGTTCGAGGGCTTCAGATCGCGGTGGACGATGCCGGCCCGGTGGATGTCCTGGAGGGCGTACGCGAGGCCCGCGGCCAGGATCCGTACCGAACGGCCGGGCAGCGGGCCGAAGTCGTGGGCCACGACCTGGCGCAGGCTCGGCCCGGCGACGTAGCCCGTGGCGAACCAGGGGGTCGCGGCCTCGGTGTCGGCGTCGAGGACCGGGGCGGTCCACTCGCCGCCGACGCGACGGGCCGCGGCGACCTCCTGGCGGAAGCGCATCCGGAACTCCTCCCGCGCGGCGAGGTCCTGGTGGACCAGCTTCACGGCGACGGTCCGGCCGCGGTCCGAGCGGGCGAGGTAGACCTGGCCCATGCCGCCGGCGCCGAGGCGGGACAGCAGACGGTACGGGCCTATGTGGTGCGGGTCGTACGGATGCAGTTGCTCCATGGCCGGGCGGTCCCTCCCCGTGCTCGCCGTGCCGAACGGCTCTGCAGGGAAGGACGGCGGCCGGCACCGGCCGGTTGCCCACCGCAAGGGTGACGTGCCCGCGCTCCCGGGAGGTGTCCGAACAACACGCCTAGGGGGCGTCCGACGCGGCCGGTCCCGGGATCACGGCCGCAGCCTCCAGCGCGTCCAGTGCCGCGGCCAGGCGTTCCAGGGCGTGGACCGTCTCCGCGAACGCCGCGTCGCCCAGCTCGGCCGCCAGTCGGGCCGCCAGCGCCGCATGACCCGGGCCGATCCGGTCCACGGCGTCGAGCCCCTGCTGCGTGGGCCGCAGCAGTTTCGCCCGGCGGTGGGCGGGGTTCGGGGCGTACTCGGCCAGGCCCTTGGCCACCAGCAGGTCCGCGATCCGCTGGACGCTCTGGCGGGTGATGCCCATGCTCCGGGCGATGCCCGCTACGGGCAGCGGCTCCCGCAGCACCGCGCCCAGCACCTGCCACCAGGCGGCCGTCAGCCCGGCCGGCTTGGCCAGTTCCTCCGAGATGGCGAGGAACTGGCCGTTCAGCCGGAACACCCCGAGCGCCGTACTGCTCAGCAGGTCCTGCTGGGTCCGTGAGTCGGCTGGTGAGTCGGTCCGTGAGTCGGCCCGTGAGTCCGTGCGGGAGTCCATCCGTGAGTCCATCCCGGAGTCGTTCGCGGAGTCCATCTGCGGGTCCGTCCTTGCGTCCCCGACGGGCAGCGGCCCGCGCATCGCCTCACGCATCGCCCGCCGCCGATGCCGCCATCAGGACCGGGTAGGCGTCCGGGTCGGAGTCGTGGAAGAGCCCGTACCAGGCATCCAGGACGTCCGGCTTGTAGACGTCCAGGCGGGCGAAGACCTCGCGGGCGAAGGCCACCGGTTCCGTCGGCCCGGCCGTGATCAGGTCGCCGTCGGTCACCGCGTCCGCCTCGACGTAGTGGTCGCCGCCGCCGTAGCCCGGCTGCTCGGCCAGGTAGAAGGAGGCGCCGCTGGTGTGGGTCCGGCCGTCCAGCAGGCCCTCGCGCGCGAGGCCGGCCGTGGCTCCGCAGATCGCCGCGACCGGCACTCCGGCCGCCAGGAACTCCTTCGCCTTCGCCGCGAAGGGCGCCAGCTCCTCGCTCGTGTCCCACAGGGACGCGCCGGTGAGGATCAGCAGCGAGGAGTCCTCCGGACGCAGGTCGGCCAGCGCCAGATCGGGCTGGATGCGCAGACCGCCCATGGTGGTCACGGGCTGCGCCGCGTCGAAGCCGACCGTGTGCACGACGTGACCGCGCTGGGTGAGGTGCGCGGTGGTGTGGCCGGTCTCCCAGTCCGCGTACGTGTCGTAGACCGCGAGGTGGACGGGCTTGCGCGGGGTCTCGCTCATGGTGGTTTCGCCTCCAGCGTGGTTCCTGCTTATGACAATAGACTGTCATAACGACAGGATGCTGTCAATCCCGCGAAGGGCTCCGAGCCCCCTCGCAGACAGACTGCCGAGAGCGGCACCCCACCCGCATACAGTCCGCCGATATCCCGCCCCACCTGCGCACTTCTAGCGTGACGCCATGACCCCTCATGTCACCCCGCACACCCTTGCCGCCGTGAAGGACGCAGATCGGAAGCATGTCTTCCACTCCTGGTCCGCCCAGGCCCTGATCGACCCCCTCGCCGTCGCCGGGGCCGAGGGGTCGTACTTCTGGGACTACGAGGGCAAGCGCTTCCTCGATTTCTCCTCCCAGTTGGTCAACACCAACATCGGCCACCAGCACCCCAAGGTCGTCGCCGCGATCCAGGAGCAGGCCGCCCGGCTCTGCACCCTCGCGCCCGGCTTCGCCGTCGACGTCCGCTCCGAGGCCGCACGCCTCATCGCCGAGCGGACCCCGGGCGACCTGGACAAGATCTTCTTCACCAACGGCGGCGCCGAGGCCGTCGAGAACGCCGTTCGCATGGCCCGTCTGCACACGGGCCGGGCCAAGGTGCTCTCCACCTACCGCTCGTACCACGGGGCCACCGCCGCCGCGATCAACCTGACCGGCGACCCGCGCCGCTGGCCCTCCGACACGGCCGCCGCCGGTGTCGTGCACTTCTGGGGCCCGTACCTCTACCGCTCCGCCTTCCACGCCACCACCGAGGCCGAGGAGTGCGCCCGCGCCCTCGCCCACCTCGCCGACACCATCGCCTTCGAGGGGCCGCAGACCATCGCGGCGATCATCCTGGAGAGCGTGCCCGGCACCGCCGGCATCATGACCCCGCCGGCCGGCTACCTCGCGGGCGTCCGTGAGCTCTGCGACCGCCACGGCATCGTCTTCATCCTGGACGAGGTCATGTCGGGCTTCGGCCGCACCGGCACGTGGTTCGCCGCCGACCACTGGGGCGTCACCCCCGACCTGATCACCTTCGCCAAGGGGGTGAACAGCGGGTACGTGCCGCTCGGCGGCGTGGCCATCTCGGCCGCCATCGCCGAGACCTTCGCCACCCGCCCCTACCCGGGCGGACTCACGTACTCCGGCCACCCCTTGGCCTGCGCCGCCGCCGTCGCGACGATCAACACGATGGAGGAGGAGGGCATCGTCGAGCACGCCGCCCACCTCGGCGAGAACGTGATCGGCCCGGCCCTCGCCGAGATCGCCGAGCGGCACCCCTCCGTCGGGGAGGTCCGCGGGCTCGGCGCCTTCTGGGCCCTGGAACTCGTACGGGACAAGGGGACGCGCGAGCCGCTGGTCCCGTACAACGCGGCCGGGGCGGACAACGCGCCGATGGCCGAGTTCGCGGCGGCCTGCAAGGCCTCCGGCCTGTGGCCGTTCGTGAACATGAACCGGACCCACGTCGTCCCCCCGTGCAACGTCACGGAGGCCGAGGCGAAGGAAGGTCTGGCCCTGCTGGACGAGGCGCTGACGGTCGCGGACCGTCACACCACGGCCGGCTAGCCGCTCTCCGCCCTCCGGTTGGCTCCCACCCACCTGCGCGGGAGCCAACCGGACCGGCCCGGAATCCGCATCCGCACAGCGGGTGCGGATTCCGTATATCGGTTGGCTACCGATCGGTTTTCAGCCGCGTTGTCTGGCCTATGGTGTCCGGAGCCCCACGACAGGAGACGGACCCCTATGCCAGGCAGCGGCGCTGTCACCCGCAACACACTTCGCCAGCAGATCGCGGACGCGCTGCGGGACGAAGTGCTCGCGGGACGCCTGCCTCCGGGGACCGAGTTCACCGTCAAGCAGATCGCCGAGCAGTACGAGGTCTCGGCGACCCCGGTGCGCGAGGCACTCGTGGACCTCTCGGCCCAGGGGCTGCTCGAACTGGTCCAGCACCGCGGTTTCCGTGTGCGGATCTTCACGGTCGACGACTTCCGGGGCATGATCGAGGCCCGCTCGCTGGTCGTGGACGGGATCTTCCGCCGCCTCGCCGAGCGCGGCACCGCCCCCGGCTCCGGCGAGCTGCTCGTGTCGGTGCGCCGCCGGGGCGAGGAGGCGCGACGAGCCGCCCAGAGCGGTTCGCTCGAAGTCCTGATCGGCTACGACCTGCGCTTCTGGCGGGAGCTGAGCGGGCTGGTCGCCAACACCTACATTTCCGAGTTCCTGCACCGCATCCGCGTGCAGTGCTGGGTCTTCGCCGTCCCCCACCTCCAGCGCGAGCCGCAGCTGCGGGCGGCGCTGTGGGACAGGCACAGCGAGCTGGTGGAAGCGGTGACGCTCGCAGACGCCGACGCGGTGCGCGGCATCGTACGGGGCTACAACGAGCACGCGCTGGCCTGGGCCGCCCGGCTCTGAGGCCGGAGCCGGGCCCGAGGTTCTGCGCACCCCTTCGCGGAGGGTGTCCGGGCCACTACGCTGGCCCGATCGGCGACAACGACTGATCGGAGGCCGAGTGGCCTGTGACCTGTGGCTGGTCCCCCTTGTCGACGTGCTGTGCCACAGCCCCGACAACCCCTTCGCGGAAGAGATCGCCTCGTACGACAAGGCACTGGGTGCCGCCGGATTCCCGTCCGTGCCCGTGTTCGCCTACATGCCGGGCCTGAGCGGGGACGTCGCCCCGGTGGCCGGTTTCGACTACGACGCCCTGCATTTCCTGAGGCGGGCGTACCTGCTCCAGCTCTGCGGGCTGCCCGTGACGCCGGTGGACGAGCTGGGCGGGGACTACGAGCAGCTGCTGGAGATGTTCGAGCCCACGGCCCAGCAGTCGCACCTGGTGTGGCACTACGACCACGCGGGGGCGTACGTCCCGGTGGACTTCGCCGTGCCGCTGGCCAACGAGGAGCTGCTGGCCGGGGGCGGGCCGCTGGGGTCCGTGCAGGGGCTGCTGCGGGAGCTGCTGTTCGTGGCCCCCGCCATCGGGATAGACCCGGGGAACCCGCCCGCCGCGCCGGCGCCGCCGGGGCGGCCGACGCTGCTGGAGGAGCCGGCGGCGGGTCCGAGTTCTTACGACGACAGCCCCTTCGCCCGTGAGCGGCACGTATGGCTGGGACTGCACGCGGCCGCGACGCGGAGTCTCGGCCAGGGCTCGATGATCATCTTCAGCTGAGCCGGCGGCCGGGCTGCAGCCGGTGGGCGGGGCCGCAGCGGGTGGGCGGGGTATGGGTCCGCTGCGCGGAACCCCGGCCCCGCCCGCCCCTCAGCGCGGCTGCTCCGGCGGGCGCTGCCGGGGCATGTTGGGTCTGGTGCCCGGCGGCAGCGGGAAGCGGGCGGGCGGGATGTTCGCGTCCACGCGCCCACCGGAGGACCCCAGCGACTGCATCACCAGCGGTGCGGGCCCGGCCCGGAATTCCACCATCCAGTCCGCCGTCTCCGAGCGCACCAGTTCCGTGATGTCCTCCGAGAAGCGGCGCAGCACGGTCAGGCACCGCTCGGCGGCCTCGCTGGCCGTGCCCTCGGTCGGGCCGAGCACCTCGCGCACGTTCTCCGAGGCCCAGTCGAACTGGAGGGTCTGGAGCCGGCGCTGCACCGCCTGGGCCGTGGCCACGTCGCGCATCCACCCGGACGTCAGCCCGAAGAACCGGTCGCAGGCCAGCGCAGCCGCACCCAGCAGCAGCGCGAGGTATCCGTACGTCGAGGCGCCCGGGATGGAGCCGGTCAGCTCCAGCAGCGGCATCGAGGCGCCCGTGACCGCACCGACGGCGGCGCCGGCGCGCAGCACGCGCGCACCGCGCCGCTTCCACGCCCGGTCGGACAGGTACCACTCGGCTGTGCGCAGCGCGTCGGCCTCGACCCGCCGGTAGAGCTCGTCGAGCCGCTCGGCGGGCTCGCCCCAGTCCCCGAGGGGGAACGGCCGGCCGGTCAGATCGCCCGCCGCCATCGGTCCGCCGCCTTCCTCCCGGGGATCCCGGGGTGGCCCCTCGGGCTGCATCTCCGGCTGGCTCACCCGGCACTCCCTCTGCCTGCGCTGACGTGTGGTGGTGCGCGTGTGCGCAATGATGCGCATGCTCTTCCTACCTTCGAATGACGGGCGATGGGCGACGATTCCCGGGATTTCCGCCCGCAAGGAGGTCTCCAGCAGGTACGCGTACGCCCCGACTCTCACTCGAAAGAGTTGGTCCTCACGGCGTAGGGCGCGGCGCCCGGGGAGCACGTAGGCTCGGATTGACCAAGCGTTCCGAAGGTCTCGACGTACGACGTATGGAGTGAGTGCCCAGTGATTCCCGGTGGTGGCCAGCCCAACATGCAGCAGCTGCTCCAGCAGGCCCAGAAGATGCAGCAGGATCTCGCGGCCGCGCAGGAGGAGCTCGCACAGGCCGAGGTCGAGGGCCAGGCCGGCGGCGGTCTGGTCCGCGCGACCGTCACCGGCTCCGGTGAGCTGCGTTCCCTGGTGATCGACCCGAAGGCCGTGGACCCCGAGGACACGGAGACGCTCGCCGACCTGGTGGTCGCCGCGGTGCAGGCGGCCAACGAGAATGCGCAGGCGCTCCAGCAGCAGAAGCTGGGCCCCCTGGCCCAGGGCCTGGGCGGCGGCAGCGGTATCCCCGGCCTCCCGTTCTAGCCCTCCTCCCCCTACCCGACGAAAGAAGGCAGTCCGTTGTACGAAGGCGTGGTTCAGGACCTGATCGACGAACTGGGCAGGCTGCCCGGCGTCGGGCCCAAGAGCGCGCAGCGGATCGCCTTCCACATCCTGCAGGCCGAGCCCACCGATGTCCGCCGCCTCGCGCACGCGCTGCTGGAGGTCAAGGACAAGGTCCGGTTCTGCGCCGTCTGCGGGAACGTGGCGCAGGAGGAGCGGTGCGGCATCTGCCGTGATCCGCGCCGCGACACCACGGTCATCTGCGTCGTGGAGGAACCGAAGGACGTCGTCGCGATCGAGCGCACGCGCGAGTTCCGGGGCAAGTACCACGTCCTCGGCGGCGCGATCAGCCCGATCGAGGGCGTCGGCCCGGACGATCTGCGCATCCGCGAACTGCTGGCACGACTGGCGGACGGCGAGGTGACCGAGCTGATCCTGGCCACCGACCCCAACCTGGAGGGCGAGGCGACCGCCACCTACCTCGCCCGCATGATCAAGCCCATGGGCCTGAAGGTCACCCGCCTGGCCAGCGGGCTCCCCGTCGGGGGAGATCTGGAGTATGCGGACGAGGTCACGCTGGGGCGGGCCTTTGAAGGAAGGCGACTTCTCGATGTCTGACGCAACGCTGCACGCCCTCGGCCAGGATCCGGACGACTTCGCCGCCTCGATCGCGGACCAGATCGAGTCGTTCATCGTTGCGGTCACCGAAGTGGCCAAGGGCGAGGACCCGGACAGTGCGGTGCCCTTCCTGCTCCTGGAGGTGTCCCAGCTGCTGCTGGCGGGCGGCCGGCTGGGCGCGTACCAGGACGTGCTGCCGGACGAGCGCTACGAGCCCGATCTCGGCCCGGAGCCGGACGTGGACGACCTGCGCGAGCGGTTCGCGATCATGCTGGAGCCGGTCGACGTCTATTCCGAGGTCTTCGACCCGTACGAGCCGCGCAAGACGCCGGTGGCCCACCGGATCTCCGACGACCTGGCCGACGTGGTCGCCGACCTGCGGCACGGGCTCATCCACCACCAGTCGGGCCGCATCACGGAGGCGCTGTGGTGGTGGCAGTTCTCGTACTTCACCAACTGGGGTCCGACGGCCTCGGCGACCCTGCGCGCCCTCCAGTCGCTGATCGCCCATGTCCGCCTGGACCAGCCGCTGGCGGCCCTGGACGGCCTGGACACGGACGAGGACCTGGCCGAGGACGATCTCGCGGAGCAGGCCGGAGCGGTGATGGCCGAGGAGCTCGGCGGTCTCGGCCGCAAGTGAGTGCCCGGATCGGGAACTCATTCTCTGATCTTCTCGTCTCATGATGTGGTACGAAGCGGTCGGATCCAGGTCGCTCGTTACACTGCACCAGCAATGAGACGGACTGAGCGAGGAGCGCACGTGGGCCTAGTCGTGCAGAAGTACGGAGGCTCCTCCGTAGCCGATGCCGAGGGCATCAAGCGCGTCGCCAAGCGGATCGTGGATGCCAAGAAGAACGGCCACCAGGTGGTCGTCGTGGTTTCCGCGATGGGCGACACGACGGACGAGCTGATCGATCTCGCCGAGCAGGTATCCCCGATGCCTGCCGGGCGTGAATTCGACATGCTGCTGACCGCCGGAGAGCGGATCTCCATGGCCCTGCTGGCCATGGCGATCAAAAACCTGGGTCACGAGGCCCAGTCGTTCACCGGCAGCCAGGCAGGCGTGATCACCGACTCGGTCCACAACAAAGCGCGCATCATCGATGTCACGCCGGGCCGAATCCGCACCGCGCTGGACGAGGGCAACATCGCCATCGTCGCCGGTTTCCAGGGCGTGTCCGCGGACTCCAAGGACATCACCACCCTCGGCCGGGGCGGCTCGGACACCACGGCCGTCGCGCTCGCCGCGGCGCTGGACGCCGAGGTCTGCGAGATCTACACCGACGTGGACGGCGTCTTCACCGCGGACCCCCGCGTCGTGAAGAAGGCCAAGAAGATCGACTGGATCTCCTCCGAGGACATGCTGGAGCTCGCGGCCTCCGGTTCCAAGGTGCTGCTGCACCGCTGCGTCGAGTACGCGCGCCGCTACAACATCCCGATCCACGTCCGCTCGTCCTTCTCCGGACTGCCGGGCACCTGGGTCAGCAACGAGAATCCGCAAGGGGACGCGCAGGTGGAGCACGCCATCATCTCCGGAGTCGCGCACGACGTCTCCGAAGCCAAGATCACGGTCGTCGGTGTCCCGGACAAGCCGGGCGAGGCCGCGGCGATCTTCCGCGCCATCGCGGACGCCGAGATCAACATCGACATGATCGTGCAGAACGTCTCCGCGGCCTCCACGGGCCTCACGGACATCTCCTTCACCCTCCCCAAGGCCGAGGGCCACAAGGCCATCGAGGCCCTGGAGAAGGCGAAGGGCGCGATCGGCTTCGACTCCCTGCGCTACGACGACCAGATCGGCAAGATCTCTCTGGTCGGCGCGGGCATGAAGACGAACCCGGGCGTCACCGCCTCGTTCTTCCAGGCGCTGTCCGACGCGGGCGTGAACATCGAGCTGATCTCGACCTCCGAGATCCGCATCTCCGTCGTCACCCGCCAGGACGACGTCAACGAGGCCGTCCGCGCCGTGCACACGGCCTTCGGCCTCGACTCCGACAGCGACGAAGCCGTCGTCTACGGAGGCACCGGACGATGACCCGCACCCGGTCCTCCGGCCCGGCACTCGCCGTGGTCGGGGCGACCGGAGCAGTCGGTTCGGTCCTGCTCCAGATGCTGTCCCTGCGCGCGGACGTCTGGGGCGACATCCGCCTGATCGCCTCCGCGCGCTCGGCCGGCCGCATGCTGACCGTCCGCGCGCAGGAGAGCGAGGTGATCGCCCTCACCGAGGACGCCTTCGACGGCCTCGGACCGGGCGACATCGCCCTCTTCCTCACCCCGGCCGACATCTCGGCCCGGTGGGCGCCCGTCGTCACTGCGCGCGGCTCGGTGGTCATCGACCTGTCCGCCGCCTTCCGCGAGGACCCCGAGGTGCCGCTGGTGGTGCCCGAGGTCAACGGGCATGCGGCGCGGATCCGGCCGCGCGGGATCGTCGCCGGACCGGACTGCGTGACCGCCACCATGATCGCGGCGCTGGGCGCGCTGCACTCCGAGTACTCCCTGCGCGACCTGGTCGTCTCCTCGTACCAGGCCGCCAGCGCCGTCGGCCGGGCCGGCTCCGAGGCGCTGCGCCGCCAGCAGTCGCTGGTCGCCGGCACCTCCTTGGGAGAGCAGCCCGGAGACGTCCGCCGCGCGGTGGGCGAGGACACCGGCCCCTTCGCCGCCCCGCTCGCGCTCAACGTCGTGCCCTGGTCCGGCGAGCTGTGCGCGGACGGCTGGTCCTCGCACGAGCTGGCGGTACGCGGCGAGACGCGCCGGATCCTGGAACTGGAGCGGCTCCCGGTATCGGTGACCTGCGTTCAGGTGCCGGTGCTGATCGGGCACTCGCTGACCGTGCGGGCCCGGTTCGAGCGCGAGGTGGAGGCCCCGCACGCCCGGGAGATCCTGGAGGCCGCGCCCGGCGTGGTGCTCGTGGACGACCCCGCGGCAGGGGAATTCCCCACTCCCGTGGACGCCGCCGGGACGGATCCCGCCTGGGTGGGACGGGTGCGGGCCTCGCTCGACGACCCGTACGCCCTGGAGTTCTTCGTGTGCGCCGACAATCTCCGCAAGGGCGCCGCTCTGAATGCCACGCAGATCGCGGAACTGATCGCAGGTGAATTTGCGTAATTCGCTTTGTAGGATCGGTGCTGATCCCTTGATCAAGGTGATGGCCCGACTGCCGTCTCGATAAGACGGGGCAATCGGGAAGAGCGGGTACGCATGAGGGCAATAGGGATTGCGGCGGTGAGACTGCCTCGCGCGTACAACCCTGATGGGGGGACGCGTGTCCAACTGGCGTGGCAGAGGCACTGCTCGAACCAGTCGTACGACCGGCGCAGATCGGGATCATCCCGTCGCGCCGGGGTCTCCGCGCGCCCGGCGGCGGTCTCCCCGTGATCGTGCCCGTCCCGCCGGCGGGGCCGTCAGAGGCGCCCGTACGGACCGCCGTACCGATCCGGGGCGCCCTCGTGCCCGCACCGCGCGACAGCGCTGAGGCGGACGGGGCAGCCAAGAGCGAGACGGCCGAGGTGGTGGCCGGCACCACCGTCGACCACCTCACTGCGACCTATCAGGCGCACTACCGCTCGCTCCTGGGCCTGGCCGCGCTGCTCCTCGACGACACCGCCTCCTGCGAGGACGTGGTCCAGGAGGCCTTCATCCGGGTGCACTCCGCCCGCAACCGGGTCCGGGACCGGGAGAAGACCCTGGCGTACCTGCGCCAGACCGTCGTGAATCTCTCGCGGTCCGCCCTGCGCCGCCGCATCCTCGGCCTCAAGCTGCTCTCGAAGCCGATGCCCGACATGGCGAGCGCCGAAGAGGGCGCGTACGACCAGCTGGAGCGGGACGATCTGATCAAGGCGATGCGCGGGCTGCAGCGCCGCCAGCGCGAGGTGCTGGTCCTGCGCTACTTCGCGGACATGACGGAGGCCCAGGTCGCCGAGACGCTCGGAATATCGCTCGGCTCGGTGAAGGCGTACGGATCGCGGGGCATTGCCGCGCTGCGGGTGGCGATGGAGGCTGCGCAGTCATGATGGACGACCACACTTCGCAGGGCGGATCGGGCGGATCGGGCGGATCGGGCGGGGAAGAGGAGCTGCGCATCCTCCTGCGCGGGGCCGTCGAGGGCATGCAGCCCTCCGCGGACGCGCTGGAGCGACTGCGGTACGCCGTTCCCGCGCGCCGGACCCGCAACCGCCGGGCCGCCTTCGTGGGTGCCGCGGCCGCGGTGCTGCTCGCCGGGACCGCGATCCCGGCCGCCCTGCACCTGTCCGGAGCCGGCAGCGCGGCCGACGACCACCCGGCCATGGCCGGGCACGGCACGGCCGCGGGGGACAGGCGGGACGCACACGCCTCCGACCCGCACCAGAACGGATTCGGGGACCGCCCGAGGTCGAGCCACTCCTTCGGCGACCTCCCGGCCATCGGCGGAGTCACCGGGCAGCCGGACGCCACGGCGGGCCCCCAGGCGGGTGGTCAGACGGCCGGCCCGTCGGGCGCCGGTACCACCGCCGGACCCGGCGGTTCCGGCGGGGCTGCGATCGGCTCGGGCCCGATGCCGCCGGTGGCGGCGCCGGGCGTGCCCGGGTGCGGCGCGGACCAGCTCGGGGTGGTGGGCCATGCCCGGCCCCCGGAGAACGACGGCAGGGTGTACGGCAGCTTCCGGGTCGCCAACGTCTCGACGCAGGCCTGCGCGGTCAACGGCCAGGACGCCGTGACGGCCGCCCCGGCGGCCGGTACCGGGACCGGTTCGGGTTCCTCGGTCGCGGTGGTCGGCCACACGGCCGGGGATCCCGCGACCGGGCTGCTGCCCGATCCGTCGGCGGCTTCCGCGGCCCTCGTGCTCCCGCCGAACACCGCGTACGAGGTCCGCTTCGCGTGGGTGCCGTCGGGGGTGACCTGTACGCCGGGCAGCCCGGACGCGGGCGGGAAGCCGCCGCAGACCGACTCTGCGGGCACCTCGGCCGGCGCGGGCAACGGGGCCGCCTCCGACCCCGACGCCGGTTCGGGCCAGACTCCGCCGGGCGTGGCCGTCTCGCACACCCCGCAGTCGGGGGCCGCGACCACCCAGACGACGATCCCCGAGGCCTGTGGCGGAACGGTGTACCGGACGGGCGCGATCCCGGTGGCCTGAGGGACGTCCTGCCGAGCGGGTCGTATGCGCGGACCAGGTCGGATGCGCAGCCCGCGCGGGCAGCCCGACCGGCCCGACCGGCCCGACCGGGCCGGGCCGGGCCGTTAGGCGGCGGGTTCCAGCAGGCCGGCCTCGGCGTCGCGGATGGTCTCCAGCTCGCGGCGGTAGAGCCGGAACCACATGAAGAGCACGAAGGCGACGAAGACGAACCACTCGCCGGTGTAGCCGAGGTTCTGGAAGGCCTTCAGGTCGAGCCCGGTGTTCGTCGGTGCCTGCGCGGGCACCGGAACCATCCCGTCCGACGGGGTCTGCACGGTCAGCCAGGCGTCGTACAGGTCGTATGCGACGAGGTTGACCAGCGAGGCCGCCGCGATCACCCCGAGCTGCCCGGCCGGCAGCCCGCCCTCGGCGTGGACCCCCTTCGTGCCGGCGTTCTCCGACGCCTGCAGTGCCCCGGTGACCTCGACCCGCCCGGTGGGCGGGGCCGGCGCCTTCGCGGGATCCGCCGCCCCCGGCAGCCAGCCCCGCACCACCGGGACGGCCTTTCCGGAGTCGGTCTTCAGCAGGGTCAGCACGTAGAACCCGGACCGGCCGTCCAGTCGACGCTCGGGCACCAGCAGCTGGTCGCCGTACTCGCCGGCCGTCGAGGCCAGCCGTCCCGAGGTCGTCTTGTCGACCGGGAGCAGCGAGTCCAGGGGCGAGGCCACCTGATCGGCGGGCCGCTCGGCGGACGCCTCCCGGTGGCTGTCGACACGGTCCTCGAACCGGCCGAGCTGCCAGGACCCCATGAACAGGCAGAAAGGCACGGCGAGCGCGACGAAGACGTTGATCCCCCACCAGCGCGGGGTCAGGAGAAACCGGTGCACCCCACCACGGTACGGGGGGTGCACCGGTCGCCCTCCCGCAGGGTCAGTGCGGCAGGTGCTTCAGCGCGAACTCCAGCTCCATCCGCACCTGCTTGATCCGCTCCTCCACCACCAGCGAACCGTGCCCGGCGTCGTAGCGGTACACCTCGTGCACCGCCCCGCGCGCGGCGAGGCGGTCCACGTAGTTGTCGATCTGGCGGATCGGGCAGCGCGGGTCGTTGACGCCCGCCGCGATGTGGACGGGGGCCTGCACGGCGTCCACGTACGTCAACGGCGAGGACGCCTCGAAGCGCTCCGGGACCTCCTCCGGCGCGCCGCCGAAGAGGGTGCGGTCCAGGGCCTTCAGCGCCTCCATCTCGTCGTGGTAGGCCGTCACGTAGTCCGCGACCGGTACGGCGGCCAGCCCCACGGCCCAGGCGCCCGGCTGCGTGCCCAGGCCCAGCAGCGTCAGGTACCCGCCCCAGGAACCGCCCGACAGCACCAGGCGGGCCGGGTCCGCGAGGCCGGAGGCGACCGCCCACTCCCGGACCGCCGCGATGTCCTCCAGCTCGATCAGCCCGACCCGGTGCTTGAGGGCGTCGGTCCACTCACGGCCGTAGCCCGTCGAGCCGCGGTAGTTGACCCGCACCACGGCGAAACCGTGGTCCAGCCAGGCCGCCGGGGCGGATGCGAAGGCGTCGCTGTCGTGCCAGGTGGGACCGCCGTGGATCTCGAAGACCGTCGGGAAGGGGCCCTCGCCGTGGCCCGCCGGCCGCTGCGCGAGCGCATGGATCCGCCCGCCCGGGCCCTCGACCCACACGTCCTCCACCGGCACCGAACCGGGCGCCCGGAAACCGGGCGGGTCCAGTACGGTCCCGCCCGCGGTGGACCGTACCGTCGACGGCTCGGCGGCCGAGGACCACAGGTACTCCACCGTCCCGTCGGGCCGCGCGGTGGCCCCTGACACCGACCCCGGCGGCGTGTCCACGCGTACGAGCTCCCGTGCGGCCAGGTCGTAGCGCCACAGCTCACTGCGCGCCTCGAAGCTGTGCGCGACCAGCAGCGCGCTGCCGTCCGGGTACCACTCGGCGCTGACGTCGCCCGGCAGGTCGATCGCGAGCTCCTGCTCGGCGCCGGTGGCCACGTCCCAGACCATCGGCTCCCAGCGGCCGCGCCGCTGGTGGCCGACGAGCAGCCGGGTGTCGCCGACGACCGGTGCGAAGCCGAGGACCTCCAGACCCAGCTCCTCGGTCCCGCCCCGGGTGTCGTCCAGCTCGGCGACGGTGCTCCCGTCGAGGGCCAGGACACGCAGGGCGGAGTGCATCGCGTCGCCGTGCTCGGTGTGCTCCACGGCCACGAGCGTTCCGTCGCGGGACAGGTCGCCGACGCCGGCCGACTCCCGGTGCCGGTAGATCACGGTGGGCGCCGAGCCGTCCGGCCGGACCACGTGGACGGTCGAACCGTCCTCGTCGGTGGAACGCCCCACGACGGCCGTCCCGTCACGCCCGATGGCCAGCCCGGCGGGGTACGAGGGCGCAAGGCCCGGAGTGGCCGGTTCGTCGGGGCCGCCAGCGAAGGGCTGGCGCACCCAGGTGCCGAACTCGTCGCCGTCGGTGTCGGAGAACCACCAGATCCACTCGCCGTCGGGGGAGAGCGTGCCGTCGGTGGTGCCGTTGGGGCGGTCGGTGGCCTGTCGCTGCCCGCCGGTGGCGCGGTCCCAGGCATAGATCTCGAAGGTTCCGGTCGCGTTGGAAACGAAGAGCGAACGGTCCGGGGCGTCCTCGGCCCAGTCGGGCAGCCCGACGCGCGGTGCCCGGAACCGCTTCTCCCAGTCGGGCATGTCGGGGGTCATCACGCTGTCGCTGGTCATGCGCCCATTGTGGCCGCAGCGGTCCCCGGGATGCCGACTGCCCGGAACGGGCGCAGAGTGGAACGCATCGGCCGTCCCGTCCGAGGAGGAACGATCATGGCCAAGAAGGCCCACACCGGCCACCACCGCCATCAGGACTCCGAGCGCGCCCAGGCGAAGAACACGGCCGCCGAGGCCCGAGCCAAGGCCGCGGTCCGGGACATCCACAGCACCGCCGCGAAGACGCGCGGCATGCAGCAGAAGGCCCAGGCCAAGCGCGGCTAGCCCGGCCCGCGGACACCCCTCCCTGATCCGGCCCGACCGGCAGGACACCCTTGGGGGCGTCCTGCCGGTCGGGCCGGGCTCGCGGTGTCCGGCACGCACGCTCGCCGCGTTCTCGTCGGTCGCCGACGCTCCGCGTCGACTCCCTCCTCGGCCTTGCGATCGCACGCACCGGACACCCCTCCCTGATCCGGCCCGACCGGCAGGACACCCCCTACGCTGGCGCCATGCGGATGATCGTCAGGGGCGCCCGGCTGCTGCACACCCACGGCCTTTCCGATGTCGAGGTCGCGGAGGACGGCCGCATCGCGCGGGTGATCCCGTACGACGACCAGAAGGAACCACCCGCCACCGGCATCCTCATCGAGGCCCACGGCGGCCTGCTCAGCGCGCCCTTCGTCGAGCCCCACATCCACCTGGACACGGCCCTGACCGCCGGCGAGCCGCGGCCCAACGCCTCCGGCACCCTCTGGGAGGGCATCGCCTGCTGGACCGAGCGCAAGCGGACCCTGACCCGCGAGGACGTGATCGCGCGGGCCACCGAGGTGCTGCGCTGGCAGGCCGCCCACGGGGTGCTGCACGTGCGGACCCACTGCGACATCACCGACCCCGACCTCACCGCACTCGACGCGCTGCTGGAGGTCCGCGACCGGGTGCGGGACTTCATGACCCTGCAGATCGTGGCGTTCCCGCAGGAGGGCATCGTCTCCTTCCCGGGCGGCGAGGGACTGCTGCGCGAGGCCGTCGCCCGCGGGGCGGACGTCGTCGGTGCGATCCCGCACTTCGAGGACACCCGCGAGGACGGCGTGGCCTCGCTGCACACGGCCTTCGCGCTGGCCGAGGAACACGGCCTGCGGGTCGACGCGCACTGCGACGAGATCGACGACGAGCAGTCGCGCTTCGTGGAGGTGCTGGCCACCCTGGCCATGCGCTCGGGGCTGCGCGGCCGCGCCACCGCCTCGCACACCACGGCCATGGGCTCCTACAACGGCGCCTACAGCTACAAACTCCAGCGGCTGCTCTCCCGATCCGGCATCAACCTCGTCTCCAACCCCTTCGCCAACCTCGGCCTCCAGGGGCGCTTCGACGCCTATCCCAAGCGCCGCGGCCTCACCCAGGTCAAGGAGATGCTGGCCGCCGGGGTCAACGTCGCCTTCGGCCACGACGACGTGATGGACCCGTGGAACGCGCTCGGCACCGCCAACCCGCTGCAGACCGCCCTCGTCGGGCTGTACGCCGCCCAGCTCACCGGCGGCGACGAGGTCCCGCTGGCCTTCTCGATGGTGACGGAGCGCGCGGCGCGGGTGCTCGGCCTCGCGGAGACGGAGTACGGCATCACCGCGGGCGCCCCCGCCTCCTTCGTCCTGCTTCCGGCCCCCACGCCCGAGGAGGCGATCCGCCGCCAGGTCCGCCCGCGGTACGTCGTCTCGCGCGGCACCGTCCTCGCCGAGACCCCGCCCGCCCCGACCCGGCTCAACTGGCCCGGGGAGCCCCCGTCCGAGGTCGACTTCGGCCGCCGCCTACGCTGACGCCCCATGAAGACATGGACTCCTGACACCGCATCGGCCCGCGCCGCCCACGAGATCGCGGCGGAGTACGCGGACACGACCCTGCTGAACCACTCGGTCCGCTCCTATGCCTTCGCGGCCCGCTACGCGCAGCAGCACGAGCTGGCGTACGACGCGGAACTCCTCTACGTCAGCGCCCTCCTGCACGACCTGGGCCTGACGCCGCCCTTCGACAGCCACACCCTTCCCTTCGAGGAGGCGGGCGGCCACGTCGCGCGCGTCCTGACGGCCGGCCTGGGCTGGCCGGCGGCCCGCCGGGCGCGCGCCGAGGAGGTCATCGTCCTGCACATGCGTGACGACGTGAGCGCGGCCGAGGACGTGGAGAGCCACCTCCTGCAGGTCGGCACCAGCGCGGACGTCTCGGGCCTGGGCCTCGCCTCCTTCGATCCCGCCTTCACCGCCGACCTCCTCGCCGCGTACCCGCGGGGCGACTTCGGCGCCGCGTTCCTGGCCCTGGTCGAGGACCAGGCCGTGCGCAAGCCGGACTGCGCGGCCGCCGCGTACGTGGCCGGCGGCGCGGCCGCCCGCATCGCGGCCAACCCGCTGGACCGGCCGCGGGCGTAGCCCCGTACGCGGGGTCACGCATATCGCCCACCGGGTCGGATAGCGTGCCCGCATGTCGTGGGACGAGGACGGAACACCGCACCCGCTCGCACTGCGCCGCACCGGCCGCAGCGAACTGGAACCGGACCGGCTGCCCGAGATGCGGGAGCTGGAGGTGCTCGGCTGGGAGCCGGCCCCCGAGGACCTGCGCTGGGTGTTCCTCCCGTACGTCTGGCCCCCCGCGGACCGCACCTGGATCCCGGACCGGTCCACCCACTGGGCGGTGGACACCTCCCTCGACGGCCACGGCCACATCACCGGCGTGGAGTGCGCCCCGCTGCCCGAGCCCGACCTCCGGGACCTCGACCGGGAGGCCGACGAGGCCCTCGACGCGCTCGGGCTCCCGCCCCGCCCGCGCGGCCGCCTCTGGCTGCTCCGCCCGGTCGGCCCCTTCACCACCGTCGGCGCACTACTGGAACACCTCGACGCGCTGGCCGCCGCGGCCCCCGCCGAGACCCTCATCACCCTGACCCGGACCACCCTCGCCGAACTCGCGGAGCCCTGAGCGTGCGGCGTGGCTACCCTGGTGGTGAGGGGGTACCGCGGGAGGCGATCTCATGCGTCGGCGCCATCACTTCCACATCGACCACGACGGGCACTCGGTGAGCGCCACGGTCCAGACGGGTCACACCGCCGTCGTGGAGGTACTGGTCGACGGCAAGGAGACCGGCTACGCCACGACGCACCACGACCACCCGGTGACCGTCCACGTCGAGCTGCCCACGGACCCCCCGACCCAGGTCACGGTCCGCGCGACCCCCGGCCCGGGCGTCCCCCGCTGCATCCTCGAGACCCCGTCCACGGAGCCCCACATCATGTCCCCCCGCCCGTACTGACCGGCGGAACCCCCCAACGCAGGAAGGGCCCGACCCGCGATGCGGATCAAGCCCTTGACCTGGTCTTACGAAGTCGGGGTAGCTGGTTTCGGCTCTGCGGGTGGGACGTCGACCCGCAAGGCGTCAGGACACGTCGGCGCGAATCCCCTTGCCGATCAGACCATCCGTGTACGTCACCGTCTTCGCAGTGAACGCACCCTTGCCGGTGACCGCGCCGGTCACGTTCTCGCCCGGAGCCAGCTCGACCGTGGCGATCTGGTCCTCGTCGGCCCCGAGTTCAGCCATGTGCTTGGTGCCGTTCGTGTCGGTGATCGCAAAGTAGAGCGGGTTCACGTTGATCGGCTTACTGCTGTTGTTCGTGATGGTGACGGACACGCTCGTGTACTCGTCGCCCTGCGCGATGATGCTCTTCTTGAACTCGGTCTTCTTCGCAACCACATCGACCGCGGCCTTCTTCTCCGGTGCGGCGGAGGACGGCTTGGACTCGGGGGCCTGCGCCGGTGCGGATGGTGCAGCAGCTGCGGGCGCGGACTCCTTCGCCGTCTTGTCGCTGCTCCCACTGCTGAGTAACGCGCCGACGACACCGAGGAGCACGATGCATCCCACGATGCCCAGACACGAGAAGCCGACGATCTTCCCCGCGTTGGACTTCTTCGGCTGCGGAGGGGGCGGGTAGCCGTACCCGGGCTGCGGCTGACCGGGCGGCGAGAACTGCTGAGACAAGGGAACCCCCACAGGGACGAGTGCGAATCCGGTCACCGTATGGGGGCGTGCACGCGCGGGTGCGACAATGTTCAAACCGTGACAATCGAACATTCAACCGTCCACCGTCGGCCGCGCCGGAGCCTCCCGAAGGAAGAGGGGCGTCGTGGTCACTCGGGTGGTCCGCCGGACGCAAAAAGAGCCGGCGCAGGTTTCCCTGCACCGGCTCTTTCCGATACTTCAGCGTCGGGGTGGCGGGATTTGAACCCACGACCTCTTCGTCCCGAACGAAGCGCGCTGCCAAGCTGCGCTACACCCCGATCGCCGCCTTGCAGCGCTTGCTGCCCTGGCGACATCGATTACTTTAGCGGACCTCTCGCCGGAGACGAAATCCGGTTTTCGCGGGGCGGTCGCGGAGCCAGGCGGGACGGTCGGCGGTAGTGGTCCGCCGCGACCAGGACGAGGCCGAGGGCGTAGAAGGCGGCGCCCAGGACCAGGGCGTTCACGGTCACGCGGGCGTAGCCGTACTGGGCCGCGTCGATGAAGGGGTACGGGTACCGGCGCCCGGTGCCGGGGGTGAGCAGGGCGCCGCGGGCCATCGCGAAGGTCACGTACGCCAGCGGGTACGCCAGCCACTGGGCGGCGTGGCGCGGGCGCAGGGTGCGCGGGGCGGTGAGCAGGAGGAAGTCCAAGAGGGCGCCGACCGGGGTGACCGTGTGGAGGAGCTGGTTGGCCACGGACCTGGCGCCGGTGAGCCGGTCGAGTTCGGCGACGACGTTGTACGGGCTCGACGGGTTGGCGAGCACCAGGTGGAAGACCAGCCCGGTGATCAGGATGAAGAGCAGCATCCCGCCCCGGTAGAGGGGAGCGACGTCGGGCCGGCGTTGCCGTGCGCGCGCCGCGGACACCCCGAGGACGACCGCGACCAGGATGTTCGTCCAGATGGTGAAGTAGCTCAGGACGACGGGCACGCTCCCGTACACGAAGTCGATGACCAGCCCCACCACGGCCGCCGCGCAGATCAGGCCGCGGAACACCACCGGGACGAGGCGTGATGGTGCGGTCATCCCGGCAGCGTATTACGCCGGGGTCAGGGTCAGGAGTGTCGCCTCCGGCGGGCAGGCGAAGCGGACCGGGGTGAACCGGTTCGTGCCGCAACCCGCCGAGACGTGCAGGTACGCGCGGTTGCCCTCGGCCTCGTGCATGGAGAGCCCCTTCACCCGCTTCGTGTCCAGGTCGCAGTTGGTGACGAGGGCCCCGTAGAAGGGGATGCACAGCTGCCCGCCGTGGGTGTGGCCCGCGAGGATCAGCGGGTACCGGTCGGCGGTGAAGGACTCCAGGACGCGCAGGTACGGGGCGTGCACCACGGCCATCGAGAAGTCCGCGTCCGCCTCCGGACCGCCGGCGACCTCCGCGTAGCGGTCCCGCTTGATGTGCGGGTCGTCGAGCCCGGTGAAGGCCAGCTCCAGGCCGTCCAGCTTCAGCCGGGCCCGGGTGTTGGTGAGGTTCAGCCAGCCGGCCGAGTCGAAGGCGTCCCGCATCTCCTCCCACGGGTTGTGGACGGCGCCGACGACCGGCTTGTTGCCGTTCAGCCCGTGCCGGCCCTGCGCCTTCTCGAGCAGGTAGCGCCCGGGGTTGCGCAGCCGGGGCCCGTAGTAGTCGTTCGACCCGAAGACGTACACGCCCGGGAACTTCATCAGGGGGCCCAGGGCGTCGAGCAGCTCGGGGATGCCCTGGGTGTCCGAGAGGTTGTCGCCGGTGTTCACGACGAAGTCGGGGCGCAGCCCAGCCAGGGACTGCAGCCAGGCACGTTTCTTTCGCTGCCCGCCGACCATGTGGATGTCGGACACCTGGAGCACGCGCAGCGGGCGCATCCCCCGGGGAAGAACAGGCACCGTGACCCGGCGCAGGCGGAAGGACCGCGCCTCGAAACCGGCGGCATAGGCCACACCCGCGGCCCCCACCGCAGCGATTCCCGCAGCAGCCTTCAGGGGTACTCCGTAACGCGCACGCATGGACCCATCGTCGCAGACCCGGAAAACAGGTGAGCGCCACCGGCCCCGTACCTGGCAGACTCACCTGTATGACCACGCTCAAGGCCAAGCTCCAGGAAGACCTCACGACCGCCATCAAGGCGCGTGACGAGCTGCATTCGTCCACGCTGCGCCTGACCCTCTCCGCCATCACCAAGGAGGAGGTCGCGGGCAAGGAAGCACGTGTGCTCTCCGACGAGGAAGTCCTCAAGGTGATCGCCAAGGAGGCGAAGAAGCGCCGTGAGGCGGCCGAGGCCTTCGCCCAGGGCGGCCGTCCCGAGCAGGCCGCACGGGAGACTGCGGAGGGCGAGTTTCTCGACACGTACCTGCCCAAGCAGCTCAGCGACGACGAGCTCGTCGCGATCGTGGCGCAGGCCGTGGAGGAGGCCAGGGCGGCTGGTGCCGAGGGGCCGCGGGCCATGGGTGCCGTCATGAAGATCGTGAACCCGAAGGTCGCCGGGCTGGCGGAGGGCGGGCGTGTCGCCGCCGTCGTCAAGCAGCAGCTCTCGTAGGACCGCAGCGCACGAGCACGAGCAGGCGCAGAGCAAGAGCGCAGCAGGACAGGGCAAAGGGGGAGGGCCCCGGCCGAAATCGGCCGGGGCCCTCCCCCTTTGCCCTGTCCTGCACGTACCTACTGGTCGTCGCGGCCGCCGACCACGCCGCCGATGTTCGGGTCGATCGAGATCGGCGGGAACGGGGGCTGCGGGTCGGCCCCGCCGCCCGTGGCGCCCCCGTTGGCTCCGGCGGTCTGGCCGCCGGGCCGCCCGCCGGGCTTGCCGTCACCGCCGGGCTTACCGGGCTTCGACGGGTTCGTGGACGGCTTGTTGCCGCGCGGGCCGCCGGACGGAACCGTCGGCTCCGGGATGCTCACCGTGGTGAAGTTCGAGGACTCGCGGCCGGACAGCGCGCCGGAGACCGCGTCCTTCCAGATCGGGCCGGGCAGACCGCCACCGAAGACCTTGTCGTAGGGCTTGCCGCCGATCACGATGTTCTCCATCGTGATCTTCTTCGCGCCGCCGGAGCCGACCCACACCGCGCCGGACATGTTCGACGTGTAGCCGACGAACCAGGCGTTGTAGCGGGAGTCCGTCGTACCGGTCTTGCCGGCGCTGTCGCGGTCGTTCAGACCGGCGCGCTCGCCGGTGCCGGAGTCGACCACTCCGCGCAGCAGGGTGTTGATGGTGTCGGCGGTCGTCTGCGACATCGCCCGCGAGCACTTGCTCTTCGGTACCGAGAGCGCCTTTCCGTGCGCGTCGGTGATCGATTCGATGGCGGTGGGGGTGCAGTAGACGCCGCGGTTGGCGAAGGTCGCGTACGCGTTGGCCATCGTCAGCGGGGACATCTCCTCCGCGCCGAGGGCGATGGCGGGGCCGTCGGCCAGCTTCGCCCCGCTCGCCGGGACCACGCCGAGCTTCTGCGCCATCTCCGACACCGGGCACAGGCCGATCTCGGAGATCATGTCGACGAAGTAGGTGTTGATCGACTTCTCCATCGCGGTCCGCAGCGCGTAGGGGCCGACCTCGTCCTCGGTCTCGTTCTCCGCCGCTTCGCCCGTGGTGTTGATGTACTGCGAGCCGTCGCAGCGGGAGATCGGGCTCGGGTAGTCCATCTTGTTCGGCGCCTGGTACACCTTCGTCGGCGGCATCCCCTTCTCCAGGGCGGCGGCCGCGATGAACGGCTTGAAGGTCGAGCCGACCTGGAAGCCGAAGTTCGATCCGCCCATCCGCTTGTCCACGGAGTAGTTGATCTGGGTCTCGTTCTTCCCGAACCCGTAGGGCTTGGACTGACCCATCGCCAGCACCCGGCCGGTGCCCGGCTGGACCAGGGTCACGGCCGTCGCGATCGCGTCGTCCTGGTAGACGTGATCCTTGATCGACTCGTTGGCAGCCTCCTGCGACTGCGGGTCCAGGGTGGTGCGGACCGTCAGGCCGCCCTGGTTCCAGACCTTCGCCCGCTCCTCGCGCGTCTTGCCGAAGGCCGTGTCGGTCAGGAAGGAGTTGCGCACGTAGTCGCAGAAGAAGCCCGCGCCCTTGACGGCGGTGATGCAGCCGTTCTTGGGCTTGGTCACCTTGAGGGTGACCGGCTTGGCCTTCGCCGCGTCCGCCTCCGCCTGCGAGACGTCCTTGGTGTCGGCCAGCCGCTGGAGGACGATGTTGCGGCGCTTCGTAGCCTCCTGTGCGTCGTTCACCGGGTCGTACCGGCTCGGCGACTGCACGACGCCCGCCAGCAGCGCGGACTCCTCCAGGGTCAGGTCCTTGGCCGGCTTGCTGAAGTAGCGCTGGGCGGCGGATTCGATTCCGTAGGCCTGCTGACCGAAGTACGTGATGTTGAGGTAGTTCTCGAGGATCTTCTTCTTCCCGAGCTCCTCCTCGACCTGGATCGAGTACTTCAGTTCGCGGATCTTGCGGCCGAGGCTCTTCTCCTGGGCCTCGCGCACCTTGGTCTCGTCGTCGCCGGCCTCTTCGACGAACACGTTCTTCACGTACTGCTGGGTGAGCGTGGAGGCGCCCTGTGCGGCACCGCCCTCCTGCGCGTTGCGGTTGACCGCGCGCAGGATGCCCTTGAGGTCGACCGCGCCGTGCTCGTAGAAACGCGAGTCCTCGATGGCGACGATCGCCTTCTGCATGTACGGGGAGATCGCCGTGAGCGGAACCACCTGACGGTCGCGCGAATAGACGGTGGCGATCAAGCCACCCTCGGCGTCCAGAATCGTGGTCCGCTGGCTCAGCGGCGGAGTCTTGAGATTGGCCGGGATCTCATCGAATCCCTCGACCGTCCCCTTGGCCGCCAGGCCCAGGGCGCCTGCGGCCGGAATCGCCATGCCGGCCAGTACAACCCCGGAGAGAACGGACACCCCGAGGAACTTGGCGGCCTGCTGGCTCCCCGTGAGCCCGCCGCCCGAGCGCTTCTTTCCCATAGGGGGCAGCCTACGTTCTGATTCGCCGGACACACGCGAATGCCTTGGCCTAAGCTGTCCCCAACTGTCACAGCAGTGTGGTGCGACATCAACCCCTCGGCTTGATTTTCACCCTTCCCGAATGGGGTGGACACATGTCCGATTCTCGCCCCTCTGTTGAAGCCGAACCGACGATTACATCCGAATTGCCGGAATGGTCGGGCATGTCGCCGGATCACTCCGTCGGGTGATCTGCCGCTTACCCATAGTCCGTTCGGACCATTCAAGATTGGGCCCGTCGGGGGTGTTGCACTGTGCTCGCCTTCCGTAACGTCCTCAACTGGCAGCGGTGAATATGCCGCTACCGCCGTGGGGGAGCCTCGATTCGGGAGAGGACGGCGCCGGGATGGGCTGGGTTACCGACTGGAGTGCGCAGGCAGCCTGCCGCACTACCGATCCGGATGAACTATTCGTTCAAGGAGCGGCACAGAACAGGGCCAAGGCGGTGTGCACCGGATGTCCGGTGCGGACCGAGTGCCTGGCCGACGCGCTCGACAACCGTGTCGAGTTCGGCGTGTGGGGCGGAATGACCGAGCGGGAACGACGCGCGCTGCTGCGCCGGCGTCCCACCGTCACCTCGTGGCGACGGCTGCTCGAAACCGCACGTACGGAGTACGAGCGCAGCACGGGCATCCTCACCATGGATGCAGACGCGGAGATCGACGTGTCGTACGAGACATACGCGGCAGCCGGGTAGACCACACGGCCGCCACGACGTACGGACGCCTACGCTCCGGCCGGTACACCGGCCGCGAGTCGTTCTCCGATCGCCCGCAGCCCGGCGAGGTCGTGCACATCGCCGGGCAGGGCAGCCACTTCCGCCACCGCCACTTCGGGGTGCAGCGAGGTGAAACGATCGCGTGTGCGCTGTTCGCGCGCGATCACCTGCATGCGTTCGGCGTGCAGACGCAGCAGTCCTGCCGTGATCCGGTCTACGACCGCGGTGTCGGTCGCGACACCGCTTTCCGTACTACCGGCTTCGGTGTCGCCTTCCGGGCCGGGGGAGCCTGTCTCGGGAGAGTTCGCGGTCCGTGTGGTCTGAGCGGTCCGTGCTGTCCGGTCGGTCTGGGTGGACCCGGCGGGCTCGGCGGTTCCCGTGGGTTCCGCGCCCGAGTCACGAAGTCCAGCTTTCCCGGACTCCTGATCGACAATGCCGCCTTCTTCAAGATTCTCTGCGGCGGCCAACGCCCGCTCGGCGGACAGCTGGTCGGCGCCACTGCCGTGCACCCGGTTCAGTACCAGACCGGCCAGCGGCATGTTCTCCGCGGCCAGCCGCTCCACGAAGTACGCCGCCTCGCGCAGGGCGTCCGGTTCGGGCGCGGCGACCACGAGGAAGGCCGTGCCGGGAGCCTGGAGGAGCCGGAAGGTCGCGTCCGCCCGGGTCCGGAAGCCACCGAACATCGTGTCCATCGCGGCCACGAAGGTCTGGACGTCCTTCAGCAGCGAGGCCCCCATCAGCTTGCTGAGGGTGCCGGTCATCATCGACATGCCGACATTCAGGAACTTCATTCCGGCTCGGCCGCCCACCTTCGCCGGGGCCATCAGCACCCGGATGAACTTGCCGTCCAGGAAGGACCCGAGCCGCTTCGGCGCGTCCAGGAAGTCCAGCGCGGACCGGCTCGGCGGAGTGTCGACGATGATCAGGTCCCAGTCGTCCCGGGCCCTCAGCTGCCCCAGCTTCTCCATCGCCATGTACTCCTGCGTGCCCGCGAAGCCGGCCGACAGCGACTGGTAGAAGGGGTTGGCGAGGATGGCCCGGGCCCGCTCGCCGTCCGCGTGCGCCTCGACGATCTCGTCGAAGGTCCGCTTCATGTCCAGCATCATGGCGTGCAGTTCGCCGCCGCCCGCCCCTACGGTCTCCACCTTGCGCGGGGTGTTGTCCAGCGAGTCGATCCCCATCGACTGCGCGAGCCGCCGCGCCGGGTCGATGGTGAGCACCACGGCCTTGCGCCCGCGCCCGGCGGCCCGTACGCCGAGCGCCGCGGCCGTGGTGGTCTTGCCGACCCCGCCCGCCCCGCAGCACACGACGATCCGGGTCTCCGGGTCGTCCAGCAGCCGGTCGACCGCCAGCCGCGGCGGAGTGTCCATGCCCACGGTGTCCTCCCCCTCGCTCATTCGGCCACCGACTGCTTCCGCAATTCCCTGGCCAGGGCGTACAGCCCGGCCAGATCCATCCCCGCGCCGAGCAGGGGCAGTTCGTACGTGGGCAGGTCCAGCCCCGTCAGTACGCCGCGCTGCGCGCGCTCCAGCTCCACCCGGCTCGCGTGCTCGGCGGCCTGTGCGAGCAGTGGGTCCACCAGGCGCTCGGCCAGCCCGCCGCGGCGCGCGCCGCCGAGGCCCGCCCGGGACAGCGCCTTCGCCACCTCGGCGCGGTGGTCGCCGGCCGCGGTGCGCAGGGTGTCCTCGTCCAGATGGTGCGGCCGGACCATGTTGACGATGACGCGGCCGACCGGCAGCCCGGCCCCGCGCAGTTCCTCGATGCCGTCCGCGGTCTCCTGGACGGGCATCTCCTCCAGGAGGGTGACCAGGTGCACGGCCGTCTCGGGGGACTTGAGCACCTTCATGACGGCCTGGGCCTGGTTGTGGATCGGCCCGAACCGGGCCAGGCCCGCCACCTCGTCGTTGACGTTCAGGAACCGGGTGATCCGCCCGGTCGGCGGCGCGTCCATGATCACGTGGTCGTAGACGTACCGGCCCGCCCTGTCCTTGCGCCGCACCGCCTCGCAGGCCTTGCCGGTGAGCAGTACGTCGCGCAGCCCGGGGGCGATGGTCGTCGCGAAGTCGATGGCGCCGAGCTTCTTGAGCGCGCGGCCGGCCGAGCCGAGCTTGTAGAACATCTGGAGGTAGTCCAGCAGCGCCCGTTCGGCGTCGATGGCGAGCGCGAAGACCTCACCGCCGCCGCCGGGCGCCACGGCGATCTTCCGTTCCTCGTAGGGGAGTGCCTCGGCGCCGAAGAGCTGTGCGAGTCCCTGCCTGCCCTCGACCTCCACGAGAAGAGTCCGGCCGCCCTCGCGTGCGAGGGCGAGCGCGAGTGCTGCGGCGACCGTGGTCTTGCCGGTGCCGCCCTTGCCGCTGACCACCTGGAGCCTGCTCACAGCGTCCGAGCCTAATTCCTCGGGTTCCGGTCCGGTGGTGCCGGGTGGTTGTGCCGGAGTGTTCGGGGGGTGAGCCGCGTCGGATGCGTCGGTTCCGCGTGCGGCGTGCACCCCGCACGCGAGGCACTACCCTCGCTCCCATGACCAAGAAGTTCGAATATGCGACGGTCCCGCTGCTGGTTCACGCCACCAAGCAGATCCTGGACACCTGGGGCGAGGACGGCTGGGAGCTCGTCCAGGTCGTGCCCGGCCCGAACAACCCCGAGCAGCTCGTGGCCTACCTCAAGCGGGAGAAGGCATGAGCGGCGTTGTCGAGGCGAAGCTGGCCGAGCTGGGCCTGATCCTGCCCGAGGTCGTTCCGCCGCTGGCCACGTACCAGCCGGCCGTGCGGTCGGGCTCGTACGTCTTCACCGCCGGCCAGCTCCCGATGATCAAGGGCAACCTGCCGGTCACCGGCAAGGTCGGCGCCGAGGTCTCGGCGGAGCAGGCCAAGGAGCTGGCCGCCACGTGCGCGCTGAACGCCCTGGCCGCCGTGAAGTCCGTCGTCGGTGACCTGGACAAGATCGCCCGCGTCGTGAAGGTCGTCGGCTTCATCGCCTCGGCCCCCGACTTCACGGCCCAGCCGGGCGTGCTGAACGGTGCGAGCGAGCTGCTGGGCGCCGTACTCGGCGAGAAGGGCGTCCACGCCCGCAGCGCCGTCGGCGTGGCGGTCCTGCCGCTGGACGCCCCGGTCGAGATCGAGATCCAGGTCGAGCTGGTCGCCGGAGCCTGACCCCTCCGGGGAGAGTTCCACGAGCCCGGCCCTCACCGCCCTGCGCGGCGAGGGCCGGGCTCTGCCGCATCCGGCCCCTCCCGCGTTCGAGGAGCGGGGTGCGGGGCCGAGCCAGGGGCTTCGAGGCCCGGCACAGCCCGCCCGCGGCACCGGCCGGGAGGGGTGACCCTCGAACATCGGGCCGGATGGCCGTAGCATCCGGCCATGCCGAATGGTCAGCATGGTCAGCAGCAGCCCCCCGCCGGAGGCCAGTGGTACCCGCCGGAGTGGCCCGACCGCATCCGCGCGCTCGCGGACGGCTCGCTCGTCCCGGTGGAGCCGCGGCGCGCGGCCACCGTGATGCTCCTGCGCGACACCCCCGACGGTCCCGCCGTGCACATGCTGCGCAGGCGGGCCTCCATGGCTTTTGCCGGGGGTGCGTACGCCTATCCGGGCGGTGGGGTCGACCCGCGCGACGAGGAGCACCAGGTCGGCTGGGCGGGGCCCACCCGGGAGGACTGGGCGGCCCGGCTCGGGACCGACCCCCTCACCGCCCAGGCGATCGTCTGCGGCGCGGTACGGGAGACCTTCGAGGAGGCGGGCGTCCTGCTCGCCGGGCAGACCCCGGACACGATCGTCGGCGACACCACCGGGGACGACTGGGAGGCCGACCGGCAGGCGCTGGTGGCGCGGGACCTGTCCTTCGCGGAGTTCCTCGACCGCCGCGGCCTGCGGCTGCGCTCCGACCTGCTCGGGGCCTGGGCGCGCTGGATCACCCCCGAGTTCGAGCCGCGCCGCTACGACACCTGGTTCTTCGTCGCCGCCCTCCCCGAGGGCCAGCGCACCCGCAACGCCTCCACCGAGGCCGACCGGACCGTGTGGATCCGCCCGGCCGACGCGGCCGCCGGGTACGACAAGGGCGAGCTGCTGATGATGCCGCCCACCATCTCCACCCTGCGCTCCCTGGAGCCGTACGCAAGCGCCGCCGGTGCGCTCACCGCCGCCGCCGAACAGGACCTCGCACCGGTCCTGGCCCGGGCCACGCTGGAGAACGGCGAGCTGGTGCTCAGCTGGCCGGGCCACGACGAGTTCACCAAGCGCGTCCGCCCCGGAGGTCCCGCATGACCGACGCCGCCGCACTGCCCGGGCAGCCCCGCGGAGTCGTCACCTCCGGGCCGGCGACCGCCCGAACGGTGAACGTCCTGGCTCCCAATGCCTCCGCGATGACCCTCGACGGCACCAACACCTGGCTGGTGTCCGAGCCCGGTTCGGACCTGGCGGTCGTGATCGATCCCGGCCCGCTGGACGACGTACACCTGCGGGCCGTCATCGCCGCCGCCGAGGGGGCGGGCAAGCGGATCGCCCTCACCCTGCTCACCCACGGCCACCCCGACCACGCCGAGGGCGCGGGACGCTTCGCCGAGCTCACCCGTACGAAGGTGCGCGCCCTGGACCCGGCCCTGCGCCTCGGCGACGAGGGCCTGGCCGCCGGGGACGTGATCCGGACCGGCGGGCTGGAGCTGCGGGTGGTGCCGACCCCCGGCCACACCAGCGACTCGCTCTGCTTCCACCTGCCCGCCGACCGGGCCGTGCTGACCGGCGACACCATCCTGGGCCGAGGCACCACGGTCGTCGCGCACCCCGACGGGCGCCTCGGCGACTACCTGGACTCCCTGCGCCGGCTGCGCTCGCTCACCGTGGACGACGGCGTGCACACGGTCCTGCCGGGCCACGGACCGGTACTGGAGGACGCGCAGGGCGCCGTCGAGTTCTACCTGGCCCACCGCGCGCACCGGCTCGCCCAGGTCGAGACCGCGGTCGAGAACGGCTTCGTGACGCCGGAGGCGGTCGTCGCGCAGGTCTACGCGGATGTGGACCGGTCCTTGTGGCCGGCCGCCGAATGGTCCGTGCGGGCGCAGCTCGAGTACCTTCAAGATCACGGACTCATCCCTGGAGGGCTCGAATGAACACGGTGTTCCTGCTCGTCATGCTGGTCGTGACGGCCGGATGGATCACCT
Organism: Streptomyces avidinii; assembly: GCF_014650695.1. Taxonomy (GTDB): domain Bacteria; phylum Actinomycetota; class Actinomycetes; order Streptomycetales; family Streptomycetaceae; genus Streptomyces; species Streptomyces avidinii. Next base: position 239,597 of record NZ_BMVL01000009.1, read on the forward strand.
CCGCGGTGACCCTCCGGGTGCAGAGCCTGCAGCGCCAGGCGGACCGGGCGGAGCGCCGCCTGGCCCTGGTGCTGGACCACTTCGGCATCGAGGAGCCGGAGCCCGCCGGGATGGACGAGGTACGCGCCCTGCTCGGGGCGGACCGGCAGATAGCGGCGATCAAGGAGTACCGCCGGATCACCGGGGCGGGCCTGGTGGAGGCCAAGCAGGCCGTCGAGGCCCTCGCGGTGACCGAGCGGTCCGACAAGTCCTGACGCGGGCCCTCACACGCCGCGCCGGCGCCCGCGCGGGGTCTTCGTGCCGTGCCGGGCCGTGTACTCGTCCGCGAGCCACGGACCGAGGTCCTCGACGTACGAGCGCAGCAGCTCCGGATCCGAGACGGGGTCGATCGCCGCGTCGGCCGCCGCCCGCAGCCGGTCCGCGCGCTCCGGGTAGTACATGCCGAAGATCTCCGCGGACTCGCCGAGGTCACTGGTCCACCCGCCCCACTGCGGCATGACGAGCGTGAAGGCCGTGCGCACCAGGTGCCGGGAGAAGAGCCGGCACAGCTTCCGGTACTCCTCCGGGGTCGACGACTCCCGTACGCGCGTCCGCCATTCGGGCAGCAGTGCGGCCAGGTCCCCGTTGGTCTCGCGGGCGAGCAGGCTGTCCGGGCGGTAGCGCGGCAGGTGCTCGGCCAGGTCCGCCCCGAGCAGCGGGGTGCACAGGCACGCGAGGAACCATCCCAGGTCGAATCGTTCCGCCTCGCTCAGCACGGCGGCCTTGTCCCGGAGCAGGATGTCCACGCCGTCGATCTCCGGGAAGTCCTCGTCGAGCCCGCGTGCGAGCACCTCGGCGGTGTCCCGGTCCTCGTCGGAGGGCGCGTGGTGCAGGACGAGCAGCAGGTTCAGGTCCGACGGCCCGGGCCGGGCCGTGCCGCGCGGTACGGACCCGTAGAGGTACGCGCTGTGCAGCCGCCGCCCGTAGGCCTCGGAGGTGCGCCCCCGTACGGCCGCCACGAGGCCGCGGAACTCGTTCTGCACCCGCCCGAGCGAACCCTCCCGCTCGAAGTACCCGTACGCGTCCAGCCCTCTGTGCTCCATGGTTCCACTGTGCCCCTCCGGCCGGCCGGGGCGGGGGAAGCACGGAGGGGTCCTGCCCGACCGGGCAGGACCCCTCCGACGGCTGTGGCCGGCGTCAGCGGGAGCGCTTCGCGAGGCGCTCGACGTCCAGCAGGATGACCGCGCGGGCCTCCAGGCGCAGCCAGCCGCGGCCCGCGAAGTCGGCCAGGGCCTTGTTCACGGTCTCGCGCGAGGCGCCGACGAGCTGCGCGAGCTCCTCCTGCGTCAGGTCGTGCACCACGTGGATGCCCTCCTCCGACTGCACGCCGAAGCGGCGCGACAGGTCGAGGAGCGCCCGCGCCACACGGCCGGGAACGTCCGAGAAGACCAGGTCGGACATCTGGTCGTTGGTCTTGCGCAGGCGGCGGGCGACGGCGCGCAGCAGCGCGGTCGCGACCTCGGGCCGGGCGTTGAGCCAGGGCTGGAGGTCACCGTGGCCGAGGCCGAGGAGCTTGACCTCGGTCAGCGCGGTGGCGGTGGCGGTGCGCGGGCCCGGGTCGAAGAGCGACAGCTCGCCGATCAGCTCGCCGGGGCCGAGGACGGCCAGCATGTTCTCGCGGCCGTCGGGCGAGGTGCGGTGGAGCTTCACCTTGCCCTCGGTCACGACATAAAGCCGGTCGCCGGGGTCGCCCTCGTGGAACAGGGCGTCACCGCGTGCGAGGGTCACCTCGCCCATGGAGGCGCGGAGCTCCGCGGCCTGCTCGTCATCGAGCGCCGCGAAGAGCGGGGCGCGCCGCAGAACGTCGTCCACGAGTCTCTCTCCTATGTCGACCGGCTCAGGGGACCGTGCTCCCCATTTTGCCGGACGGCTCAAACAGTGCGATCAATCACAAGGATGCCGGACGGACGGGCGTGCTGTGCGGCGAGAGGCCAATCGGAGTCGTGTTACCTGAGGTCCGGGCGGGTGTCAGCGCCCGGCCTTAGGCTGGCCGGGTGTCCAATAAGCCGGTGAGAGCACAGGCCAAGGGGTCCGCCGGAGTGACGGAGCCCCAAAATTCTGCCGTGGGCGAACATGTCCCAGTGAAGACGTCCGCGCGGGCCGCGGCCACCCCACAGGGCAAAGTTTCGGCCAAGAATCCGAAGTCGGTCAAGCCGGAATCCCGCCTGGCCATGGTGCGCAGGGCGCGGCGCATCAACCGCGAGCTGGCCGAGATCTACCCATACGCCCATCCGGAGCTCGACTTCCGCAATCCCTTCGAGCTGCTCGTCGCGACGGTGCTGTCGGCCCAGACCACCGACCTGCGGGTGAACCAGACGACCCCGGCCCTCTTCGCCGCCTACCCGACCCCCGAGGACATGGCCGCGGCCGCCCCCGAGGATCTGGAGGAGCTGATCCGGCCGACCGGGTTCTTCCGGGCCAAGTCGAGGTCCCTGCTCGGCCTCTCGCAGGCCCTGCGGGACAACTTCGGCGGGGAGGTGCCGGGGCGGATCGAGGACCTGGTGACCCTGCCCGGAGTGGGCCGCAAGACCGCGAACGTGGTCCTCGGCAATGCGTTCGGTGTCCCGGGGATCACCGTGGACACCCATTTCGGCCGGCTGGTGCGCCGCTGGAAGCTGACCGCGCAGGAGGACCCCGAGAAGGTCGAGGCGGAGATCTGCGCGATCTTCCCGAAGAGCGAGTGGACGATGCTCTCGCACCGGGTCGTCTTCCACGGACGGCGGATCTGCCACGCCCGCAAGCCCGCGTGCGGAGCCTGCCCGATCGCCCCGCTGTGCCCGGCGTACGGGGAGGGCGAGACGGACCCGGAGAAGGCGAAGAAGCTGCTCAAGTACGAGAAGGGCGGCCAGCCGGGGCAGCGGCTGAGCCCGCCCCCGGACTACCCGGGACTGCCGGCCCCGCCGCTGGGCGGCGCCGTCCAGGACGCGGGCCCGCAGGACGCGGGCCCGCAGGACGCGGGCCCGCAGGGCGCGGGTACGTAGGCGCGGGCAGGTGGGGCGGGCGGCGCAGGCACCAAGCACGCAGGGACTCAGGAACGAATCGCTACCAGGGCCGCGTTTGCGGTGTGTGGAGACGGTGTTGGACAGGACGACGCGGACAGGGGTGCCCATGACGCGCGGTACGCGGGACGAGACCGAGGCCAGGGCGGGAGCCCGCGAGGGCGGTGCCCCGGCCGTCACCACCGACGGTCTGCCCGGTTGGCTCGATCCCGTCGTCGAGGCGGCCCGGTCCGTCCAGCCGGGGCAGCTGAGCCGCTTCCTGCCGCCCGAGGACGGCCGCGGGCGGCAGTCCGCCGTGCTCGTCCTCTTCGGGGAGGGCCCCCGCGGCCCCGAGCTGCTCCTCATGGAGCGCGCCGGGACCCTGCGCTCGCATGCGGGCCAGCCGTCCTTCCCGGGCGGCGCGCTGGATCCCGAGGACGGTGATCCGCACACCACCGGCCCGCTGCGTGCCGCGCTCCGCGAGGCCGAGGAGGAGACCGGACTGGATCCTTCCGGCGTCCAGCTCTTCGGTGTGCTGCCCCGGCTCTACATCCCGGTCAGCGAGTTCGTCGTGACCCCGGTCCTCGGCTGGTGGCGCGCCCCGAGCCCCGTCGGAGCCGTGGATCCGGCCGAGACGGCCCGGGTCTTCACGGTTCCCGTGGCCGATCTCACGGATCCCGAACACCGGGTCATGGCCGTTCACCCGCGGGGTCACCTGGGGCCGGCGTTCACCGTCGAATCGGCCCTGGTCTGGGGTTTCACCGCTGGGGTGATCGACCGGATCCTGCACTTCGCGGGCTGGGAGCGGCCGTGGGACCGGTCACGACAGGTCCCGCTCGACTGGCGCGCATGAGACGGTGACCCACGTGAACGTGCTGGACATCCTGTTGCTGCTCGCCGCCGTGTGGTTCGCGATCGTCGGCTATCGCCAGGGGTTCGTCGTCGGCATCCTGTCGGTGATCGGCTTCCTCGGCGGTGGTCTCGTCGCCGTGTCCCTGCTCCCGCTGATCTGGGACCGGGTGACGGACAACGGCACCCAGGTGTCCACCACGGTCGTCGTGATCGCCGTGGTCGTGATCATCATCTGCGCCTCGATCGGCCAGGCCCTGACCACCCATCTCGGAAGCAAACTCCGCCGCCAGATCACCTGGTCACCGGCGCGCGCGCTGGACGCGACCGGCGGGGCGCTGGTCAATGTGGTCGCGATGCTGCTGGTGGCGTGGCTGATCGGTTCTGCGCTCGCCGGGACCTCGCTGCCCACCCTGGGCAAGGAGGTCCGCAACTCCAAGGTCCTCCTCGGCGTGTCGCGGGTGCTGCCCGACCAGGCGAACACCTGGTTCTCGGACTTCAGCTCCACCCTCGCGCGCAACGGCTTCCCCCAGGTCTTCAGCCCGTTCTCGAACGAGCCCATCACCGAGGTACGGGCGCCCGACCCGGCGCTCGCCGGCAGCCCCGTCGCCGAGCAGGCCAAACGCTCGATCGTGAAGGTCGTCGGCACCGCGCCCAGCTGCAGCAAGGTGCTGGAGGGCACGGGCTTCGTCTTCGCGCCCGGCAAGGTGATGACCAACGCGCACGTCGTCGGCGGCGTCGGCGAGCCGACCGTGCAGATCGGCGGCGAGGGCAAGCTGTACGACGCCAAGGTCGTGCTCTACGACTGGGCGCGCGACATCGCCGTCCTGGACGTGCCGAAGCTGAAGGCCCCGCCGCTGGAGTTCTCCGAGAAGGACGCGGCGAGCGGCGGCGACGCGATCGTCGCCGGCTTCCCGGAGAACGGCGCGTACGACGTCCGCCCCGCCCGCGTCCGCGGCCGGATCAACGCCAACGGTCCGGACATCTACCACCGCGGTACTGTCCGACGGGACGTCTACTCGCTGTACGCGACCGTTCGCCAGGGCAACTCCGGCGGACCGCTGCTGACCCCCGACGGCAAGGTGTACGGAGTCGTCTTCGCAAAGTCCTTGGACGACCCCAACACCGGTTACGTGCTGACGGTGGACGAGATCCGCGACGACATCCGGATCGGCAAGGAAGCCGTGCGCCGGGTCGACAGCCAGGGCTGCGCCCTCTGAGTCGCGGCCGCTCCCGCTCCCGCCGGGCGCCTACGTCCGTGGATGGCGCAGGCGCGCGGAGACCCATCGGGCCCGTCGGCGCAGGATGAGCGGAATCCCGAGGCGGGGGTCGTGGCCGTGCCGGCCGGCCCTCTCGTGGGTGCCCGGCGTAGCTGCCGAGCGGCGTTCGTGCGCGGTGTCACCGTAGTCGTGCGTCCAGCTCATACTTCGAGCTGTGCCCGGGCCCCATGGTCCGTAACCCCGTCAGGCGCGGCCAATTGGCCTATGCGCCGGGCAATTGAATGCTCGTCGGACAAGCGCACGGGCGAACTGCCGCCCGTTCAGGGGTGATCGCCGCCCGGCCGACGGTCCGTCAGCGGTCCGGCTCGGGGTCCTTGAGCCAGTTCACCAGCTCGGACGAGAAGGCGACCGGGTCCTCTTCGTGCGGGAAGTGCCCGAGCCCGTCGAACAGCCGCCACCGGTACGGGGCTTCGACGTACTCCCCGGAACCGGCCGCACTGCGGGTGCGCATCACCGGGTCGAGCGAACCGTGCAGGTGCAGCGTCGGCACCCGCACCGGCCGCTTCATCCGCCGGTTGAACTGGATCCCGTCGGGCCGCGCCATCGACCGCATCATCCAGCGGTACGGCTCGACCGAGCAGTGCGCGGTGGAGGGGATGCACATGGCCCGCCGGTACACGGCCAGATCCTCGTCCTCGGGAGGCCGCGGACCCGACCACTCCCGGATCAGCTCGCCTACGAGCGCCCCGCCATCGGCGACCAGCTGCCGCTCGGGAACGAAAGGCCGCTGAAAACCCCAGATGTGTGAACTGGCCCGCGTCTGCCCGAAGTCCGACAGCATCGCCGAGCGCCAGCGGCGCGGATGCGGCATGGACGAGACGACCAGCCGGCGCACCAGCTTGGGCCGCATCACGGCCGCCGTCCAGGCGAGGTAGCCGCCCAGGTCGTGCCCGACCAGTGCGGCGTCCGGCTCGCCGAGGGACCGTACGACCCCGGTGATGTCGAGTGCCAGGTTGGCGGGGTCGTAGCCGCGCGGGGTGCGGTCGCTGCCGCCCACGCCGCGCAGGTCCATCGCGACCGCCCGGTACCCGGCGTCGGCGAGCGCGGTCATCTGGTGCCGCCAGGTCCACCAGAACTGCGGGAAGCCGTGCAGCAGCAGGACCAGCGGACCGTCACCCAGCTCGGCGACGTGGAAACGGGCGCCGTTGGCGGCGACGTCCCGGTGCGTCACCGACCGGCCGCCGGGGAGGCCGAGCCGCACCGCCGTGGCAGCTGTGGGAGGAACGCTGGGGTCCGGGGTGGGCGCTGTCATGAGGACGAGCGTGCCACACCCACAGCCTTGTCACTCACCGGCCGCGGGTGCGGCTTGACGGTACCGACCAGTGCGGCGGTCTGCTTGACGGAGGCGATGGACTTCTCCGGCGGCTTGACCTTCTTGAACTTGCGGACGGCGATCAGCGTGAGCACGCCCGCGATCAGCAGGAACGCGCCGCCGACGATGAGGAAGGACCACGCGAGTCCGAGCCCGAGGTTGTGGATCCCGTACGCCGCGGCGAAGGTCAGCACCGGGAGGGAGAAGACCGCGAACACTCCTGCGGCAGCGATGGAGGCGGAACCGCTGCCCACGCGCTTGACGTCCTCGCGGATCTCCGCCTTGGCGAGGGCGATCTCGTCGTGCACCAGCGCGGACATCTCGGCGGTGGCCGAGGCGACCAGCTGGCCGAGTGTGAGCTCGGCTCCCTGCGCCTCTTGGTCCACTGCGCTCATCGCTCTCTCCCTCTGTCGTCTGCTGCCGGGCGGCGCGGCTGTCCTGCGTCGTCAGTCAGATCATGCCGGACGGTCGCCCTCGGTGGTGGACCCGGCTGCTGTTTGGAGCGCGGCGGCGGCCGCGTCCGCGGCCTTGCGGCGGTGTTCCGCGGCCCTGTCCTCGTAGATCCTGGCCATCCGCAGGTGGTACTCGGGGTTGTGCTGCTCGTAGATGTCCGGGATGCCGTCGTGGTCCTCGTCGCGCTCCTCGGCGTCGGTCAGCGCCTTGTACCTGCGGTTGCGGAGCTTGAGCATGACGCACGCGATCACGGCGGCGATCAGCGAGCCGATCAGTACGGCGGCCTTGATCTCGTCGGTGAGGACGGCGTCGCCGGCGAAGGCGAGTTCACCGATCAGGAGGGAAACGGTGAAGCCGATGCCGGCGAGCGAGGCCACGGCCAGTACGTCGGGCCAGGCGAGGTCCTCGTTCAGTTCGGCCTTGGTGAAGCGGGCGGCAAGCCAGGTGCCGCCGAAGATGCCGACGGTCTTGCCGACGACGAGGCCGAGGACCACGCCGAGGGTCTCGGGTCGGGTGAAGACCTGGGCGATGGCCTCGTCGGAGAGGGAGACGCCGGCGGAGAGGAGGGCGAAGAGCGGTACGGCGAGACCGGCCGACAGGGGCCGTACCAGGTGCTCGATGTGCTCGCCGGGGGACTGCTGTTCGCCGTCGCGGCGGGTGCAGCGGAGCATCAGGCCCATGGCGACGCCGGCGATGGTGGCGTGCACGCCGCTGTTGTACATCAGGCCCCAGATGACCAGGGCGAGCGGAACGTAGACGTACCAGCCGCGCACGCCCGTGCGGAGCAGGAGCCAGAAGAGGGCCAGGCCCACGACGGCGCCGCCGAGTGCCAGGAAGTCGATGTCGCTGGTGAAGAACACCGCGATGATCATGATGGCGAAGAGGTCGTCGACGACCGCGAGGGTGAGCAGGAAGGCGCGCAGGGCCGACGGCAGCGAGGTTCCGATGACGGCGAGGACGGCGAGTGCGAAGGCGATGTCGGTGGCGGTCGGGACGGCCCAGCCGTCCGTGGAGCCGTTGCCCGCGATGTTGACGAGTACGTAGACCACCGCGGGTACGGCCATGCCGCAGACGGCGGCGATCACCGGAAGGGCGGCCGCCCGGGGATCGCTCAGATCACCCGCGACGAGCTCGCGCTTGAGCTCGATGCCGGCGACGAAGAAGAAGACGGCGAGGAGGCCGTCGGCCGCCCAGTGCTGGAGCGAGAGGTCCAGCCCGAGGGACGCGGGGCCGATGTGGAAGGAGCGGACCGCGGCGTAGCTGTCGGCGATGGCGGGGATGTTCGCCCACACCAGGGCCGCGATCGCGGCCACGAGCAGCAGCACCCCGCCGACGGTCTCGGTGCGCAGCGCGTCGGCGACGAAGCGGCGCTCGGGCAGGGAGAGCAGGCCGAGCAGCTTGCGGCTCTGGTGGTCGGTGGGGCTGGGCGCGGCCACGAGGGGAAACCTCCGGGGGTCGGTTGGACGGCATGGCGAAGCTCATTGCCGACCAGACTTCCCGGCGCACCCTGTGGTCTTTCTTTATGCTTTCAATATTTTACAGGGCGTACGCGAGGACGTATCCGGCGATCATCACTTTAAGTGCGAAAGGGGCACCCGGCGCGGCGCGCCGGGTGCCCCTTCTGGGTGTGTCTCAGTCCTCGCTGCCGGCGGCCGGAAGCTTGCTCTGGATCAGGTCCATCACCGAGGAGTCGGCGAGCGTGGTGACGTCACCGACCGCGCGGTTCTCCGCGACGTCGCGCAGCAGGCGGCGCATGATCTTGCCCGAGCGGGTCTTCGGCAGCTCCTGGACCGGCAGGATCCGCTTCGGCTTGGCGATCGGGCCGAGCGTGCTGCCCACGTGGTTGCGCAGGTCCGCGACCAGGCTTTCGGTCTCGGAGGCGCTGCCGCGCAGGATGACGAAGGCCACGATGGCCTGACCGGTGGTCTCGTCGTTGGCGCCGACCACGGCCGCCTCGGCGACCGCGGGGTGCGAGACGAGCGCCGACTCGACCTCGGTGGTCGAGATGTTGTGGCCGGACACCAGCATCACGTCGTCCACCCGGCCGAGCAGCCAGATGTCGCCGTCGTCGTCCTTCTTGGCACCGTCGCCCGCGAAGTACTTGCCCTCGAAGCGCGACCAGTAGGTGTCGATGAACCGCTGGTCGTCGCCCCAGATGGTGCGCAGCATCGACGGCCACGGCTCGGTGAGGACCAGGTAGCCGCCTCCGCCGTTCGGGACCTCGTGCGCCTCGTCGTCCACGACGGTGGCGGAGATCCCGGGCAGGGCGCGCTGGGCGGAGCCCGGCTTGGTGGCGGTGACGCCCGGCAGCGGGGAGATCATCATCGCGCCGGTCTCGGTCTGCCACCAGGTGTCCACGATCGGGCACCGGTCGCCGCCGATGTGCTTGCGGTACCAGATCCAGGCCTCGGGGTTGATCGGCTCGCCGACCGAGCCCAGCACGCGCAAGCTCGACAGGTCGAACTTCGCGGGGATGTCGTCGCCCCACTTCATGAACGTACGGATGGCCGTGGGCGCCGTGTAGAGGATGGTGACGCCGTACTTCTGGACGACCTCCCAGAACCGGCCCTGATGCGGGGTGTCGGGGGTGCCCTCGTACATCACCTGGGTGGCGCCGTTCGCGAGCGGCCCGTAGACGATGTAGGAGTGCCCGGTCACCCAGCCGATGTCGGCGGTGCACCAGTAGACGTCGGTCTCCGGCTTCAGGTCGAAGACCGCGTGGTGGGTGTACGCGGCCTGCGTGAGGTAGCCGCCGGAGGTGTGCAGGATGCCCTTCGGCTTACCCGTGGTCCCCGAGGTGTAGAGGATGAAGAGCGGGTGCTCGGCGTCGAACGGCTGCGGGGTGTGCTCGGCGGACTGCCGGCCGACCAGGTCGTGCCACCAGATGTCGCGGCCCTCGGTGAAGGCGGTGTCCTGGCCGGTGCGGCGCACGACGAGCACGTTCTCGACCTGCGGGCACTTGGTGACGGCCTCGTCGATGGCGGGCTTCAGGGCCGTGGGCTTGCCGCGGCGGTATCCGCCGTCCGCGGTGATGACCAGCTTGGCGTCGGCGTCCTGGATGCGGGAGGCGACGGCGTCGGCGGAGAAGCCGCCGAAGACGACGGAGTGCGCGGCGCCGACGCGGGCGCACGCGAGCATCGCGATGACCGCTTCGGGGATCATCGGCAGGTAGACGGCGACCCGGTCGCCGGCCTCGACACCCAGCTCGGTGAGGGCGTTGGCGGCCTTGGACACCTCGTCCTTGAGCTCGGCGTAGGTGATCGCGCGGCTGTCGCCGGGCTCGCCCTCGAAGTGGAGGGCGACGCGGTCGCCGTTGCCGGCCTCGACGTGGCGGTCCACGCAGTTGTACGCGACGTTGAGCTTGCCATCCGCGAACCACTTCGCGAAGGGCGGGTTCGTCCAGTCGAGCGTCTCCGTCGGCTCGGTGGCCCAGGTCAGCCGCCGGGCCTGCTCGGCCCAGAAGCCCAGCCGGTCCGCGTCGGCCTGTGTGTACGCAGCCTCGGTCACATTGGCGGCGGCGGCCAGATCGGCGGGCGGTGCGAACCGCCGCTCCTCCTTGAGCAGATTGGCCAGGCTCTCATTGCTCACGACATCTCCCTTTCCCAGGGTGTCCGTTGTGTCCCCGGGCATAGCTCATCAGTCAGCGGCCCAGGTGACAAGGGGTAGCCGGGAATTGGTTTAGACCTATATCACGATCCGGGCCGCGCGCGAACGGAGTGCGAATGGCCCCTCCCCGCTGCAGGGGGCGGGAAGGGGCCAAACGATTGCACGAATACGGGAGGGTATCGGTTCAGGCGTGCTGGCCGACGCTGTCGAAGACCCGGCAGTCGAAGAAGTCCTCGCCCTCGGACAGCAGGTACGCCTGAGCCTCGCCCACGTGGAAGTACATCCCGTGCAGCTCCAGGGTGCCCTCGGCGAGTCGCCTGGCCACCGATTCGTGGGCCCGCAGGTGCTCCAGCTGCTGGACCACATTGGTCAGGCACAGCTGCTCGACGGCGTCCGCCGGGAGCCGGCCCGCGATCCGGGCCCAGGCGTGGTGGCGGCTGGCCATCCGCTCCAGGCTGGGCAGCCCGTGCTTCAGCCAGCGACGCAGCGGGGTCATCGGGGCGCCGGGCGTGGAACTGAGCAGGGCCTGCATGGCCCCGCAGCCCGAGTGCCCGCACACCGTGATGCTGTCCACCTGCAGCACGTCCACGGCGTACTCGATGGCAGCGGCGACGGAGTCGTCCGTGGACTCCGCGCCGGGCAGCGGCACGAGATTGCCGACGTTGCGGACCGTGAACAGGTCGCCGGGGCCGCTGGCCGTGATCATGCTGGTCACCAGGCGGGAGTCCGCGCAGGTGAGGAAGAGCTGGGAGGGCCGCTGCCCCTCGCGGGCCAGCCGGGCCAGCTCGTCCCGGACGTGCGGTGCGGTGTCGCGCTGGAAGGCGCTGATGCCATTGGCCAGTTGGCCCGCGCCGCGCCGCCGGGGCGCGGGCGAGGCGGCCCGGTCCGTGGCGGCCTCCGCCTCGGCCTCTGTGGTCGCCGCGGCTGCCGCGGCCGCGGCAGCGGCAGTGACCGTACGGGTGCCCGCGGGGCGGTGGTCGCAGTGGTTCTGCCACGGCGTCCAGGGCCGGCAGCACTGGTGGGCCCCGCGGCGGGACCGGTCCGCGTGGTGGCCCGCGCCGTTCGGACCGGCTGCTTCGGCCGCTCCGGCCCCGGTGGGTCCGTAGGCTCCCTCGGACTCGTCGTACCCGTCCAACTCGTCGGCGGAGGTGGTTCCGGGTAGCCGCGCCGAGGATCCGGCCCGGCCTGTCACTTCCAGCGTGCCCCCGTGTGCCAGATGGGACTCCTGCCAGTCGTGCAGGGTCTCGTAGGCCGCGTGGTCCATGAACGAGCCGTCCAGCTCGATCACCGCGTGCCCCTCGTACGGAAGCTGGTTCAGCACCCGGCTCAGGCGGGGCACGGCGAGGAAGGTCAACTGCCCGCGCGCCCGCACCCGATGGACCCCGTTGTCCTGCTGCTCCACGGTGATCCGGGTCCGGGCGAGCCGGTGCAGGGCCAGCGCGACCGCCACCGCGATGCCGATGGCCACGCCCTCCAGGACTCCGCCGAGCACCACGGCCACGATGGTCGTGCCGTAGACCAGGATCTCCCGGTGCCGGGTGACGCTGCGCATGTGCGTGATGTTGACCATCTGCACGCCGACCGCCATCACCAGTGCGGCCAGTGCGGCCAGCGGGATCAGGTCCAGGACCGGGACCAGCAGCCCGGCCGCGAGCAGCACCCAGAAGCCGTGCAGCATGGCCGACTTCCGGCTGACCGCACCGGACTTGACGTTCGCCACGCTGCGGACGGCCACGCCGGTGATGGGCAGTCCGCCCAGCGCCCCGGAGACGATGTTCGCGGCACCCTGCCCGCGCAGTTCCCGGTTGAGGTCGGCGCGCGGCGGGCGGTTGCCCGTGCGCCGCTCGGAGGCGATCAGCTTGTCGGTCGCGACGGCGGAGAGCAGCGACTCCACGCTTCCGACCAGGGTGATGGTCAGTACGGCGGCGATGAGGCCGAGGACCGGACCCTCGGGCAGTTCCGGCAGGGCGTGGCTGCGCCAGGACGGCAGGTCCACCCGGGGCAGGCTGAGTCCGGCCAGGGCGGCGACCGCGGTGGCCGTGGCCACGGCGGCGAGCGCCGCGGGCACCTTGCGCAGGGCGCGGCCCACCCGTCCGGGCAGCCGGGGCCAGCCGAGCAGGACGATCAGGGTCAGCACACTGATGCCCAGTGCGACCGGATGCAGGTCGGCCAACTGCCCGGGCAGCCCGAGGACGTTGGCCACGGCGTTGCTCTGGGGGGTGCCGCCGAGCACGATGTGCAGCTGGGCCAGCGCGATGGTCACGCCGATGCCCGCGAGCATGCCGTGCACGATGGCCGGGCTGACCATGAGCGCCGATCGGGCGGTGCGCAGTGCGGCGAGGCCGAGCTGGCACACGCCGGCGAGCACGGTGATGGCGCAGGTGGTGCGCCAGCCGTAGCGCTGGATCAATTCGGCGGTGACCACGGTGAGTCCGGCGGCGGGTCCGCTCACCTGGAGCGGAGCGCCACCGAGCCGCCCGGCGACGATCCCGCCGACCGCCGCGGCCACCAGGCCGGCCTGGAGCGGGGCGCCGGTGGCCAGGGCGATGCCGAGCGAGAGCGGCAGGGCGATCAGGAAGACGGCGATGGAGGCGGAGAGGTCCGCCGGGAGGTCCTTGCGGATCTCCTGGGTCGTGCGGGTGGGGGAGGTGACTGTCATGGGTCCCGTCTCCTCGGGGGAGGGATGAAGCGGCGGGAGTCTCAACACTCGGTAAATGGATGGTAATGGAGAGTAAAGGTGGGCGGTGAATAATACGGGCAAATAGCCGACAAATTACCACGCAAGGGTGATTAAGCATTTTGTCCGGCTTGTCATACCTTCCTCAAAGCAGACCGCATGGGACGTTGCGGCGCGGAAGTCCTGCGATGGAACTGCGAGGGAGAGGTGGGGCGGATGATCGCCGCCACGAAGAAGATCGCCGGCGGCCTGGTCGCCACGGCGCTGGTCCTTGGAGCCGCCGGGTGCAGCATCTCGGAACCCGCCAAGTCCCCGGCTCCAGGGGCCCAGAACGCGCTGAAGGGACCCGCCGCCCCGGAGGCGCCCGGCAGTGTGAACCGACCCATCGGAGACGGCTCGACCGCGTACACGGGTGCGCAGCCGAACGTACAGAAGCCGCAGAAGCTGAAGCCCGGTGAAAAGCCGCCGCAGTTCGTGGTGTTCTCGTGGGACGGCGCCGGCGAGGACAGCCAGAAGCTCTTCTCGCACTTCCGCGAGGTCGGCAAGAAGTACAACGCCCGCATGACGTACTTCCTCAGCGGGGTGTACATGCTCCCGGAGGAGAAGAGCTCCCTCTACACGGCGCCCCAGCACTCGCCCGGCCGCTCCGACATCGGCTTCGGCGACCTCCAGGGGATCAAGGACACCGCCACCCAGGTCCGCGCGGCCTGGCTGGAGGGCAACGAGATCGGCACCCACTTCAACGGCCACTTCTGCGGCCCCGACGGCGGCGTCGGCACCTGGTCCGTGGACGAGTGGAAGAGCGAGATCAACCAGGCGAAGTCCTTCGTCAAGAACTGGCGGACCAACTCCGGTCTGAAGGACCAGGCGGCGCTCCCCTTCGACTATGACAAGGAGCTCATCGGCGCCCGCACCCCCTGCCTCGAAGGCCAGAAGAACTTCATGCTGGCGGCGAAGGACATGGGCTTCCGCTACGACTCCAGTGGCATCAGCAAGCAGATCTGGCCCAAGAAGACGGACGGTCTCTGGGACATCCCGCTCCAGCTGGTGCCCATGCCGGGGCGCGCCTTCGACACCTTGAGCATGGACTACAACTACATGGTCAACCAGTCCGGGACGACCTCCCAGGGCGACCCTTCGCAGCACGCGTACTGGGGCGAGCAGATGCGTGACGGCCTGAGTCAGGCCTTCGACCGCGTCTACCAGGGCAACCGTGCGCCGTTGATCATCGGCAACCACTTCGAGTCCTGGAACGGCGGCACCTACATGCGCGCCGTCGAGGAGTCCATCAAGACCATGTGCACCCAGAAGGAGGTCCGCTGCGTCCCCTTCCGCGAGCTGGTGGACTGGCTGGACGCGCAGGACCCCAAGGCCCTGGAGTGGATGCGCACCCTCGACGTCGGCGAGACGCCGAAGGAGGGCTGGTCCAAGTTCCTGACCGCGGGGCCGCCGGCCAAGCCGGCCGCCCCCGCGGGCGTCAAGCCGGCTGCGGAGCCGGCCGAGGAGAGTGGGGACGAGGGCTGACGAGCACCTCGGTCCCCTCGTGCAGGACGAAGTCGGGGTCGACCTGGTCCGCCAGATCGACCCCGGTCTTGGTGTTGCCCCAGCTCTCCGCGTTCTTGAGATGGAAGCTCACCATCTGCTGGGTGTACCGGGCCCAGTCGCGGTGGGCGTACGAGTCGTCGGCGGCGTCCTGGAGCTCCTGGAGGGCGAACCGGTTCGACGCCTCCAGCAGGTCGAAGGGGGCCGGCCGGCCCTTCTCCATCGCCCGTACCCAGTCGGAGTGCCCCACGGTGACCAGCAGGTCCTCGCCCACCTCGTCCTGGAGGAACTCGATGTCCTCGGGCCCCTGCACCTTGTTGCCGATGACCTTGAGCGCGACCCCGAAGTCCCGCGCGTACTCCTTGTACTGGCGGTAGACGGAGACGCCCTTGCGGGTCGGCTCGGCGACCAGGAAGGTCACGTCGAAGCGCGTGAACATGCCCGAGGCGAAGGAGTCCGAGCCGGCCGTCATGTCGACGACCACGTACTCGTCCGGTCCGTCGACCAGGTGGTTCAGGCAGAGCTCGACCGCCCCGACCTTGGAGTGGTAGCACGCCACGCCCAGATCGGCCTCGGTGAACGGCCCCGTGGCCATGAGCCGGACGGGCTCCCCGTCGAGCACGAGCGTGCGCGCGCAGGCCTCGTAGACCGGGTTGTCCTCGGTGACCCGCAGCAGGCGCGAGCCGCGCCCGGGCGGGGTGGTCTTGATCATCGTGTCGGCGGACGCGATGCGCGGATTGGAGCCCCGCAGGTACTCCTTGATCAGGGGCAGGTGAGCGCCCAGGGCGGGCAGCTCGGCGGCCTCCTCCTCGGTGAGTCCGAGCGCGGCGCCCAGGTGCTGGTTGATGTCGGCGTCCACCGCGACGACAGGGGCTTCATTGGCTGCGAGGTGGCGGATGAAGAGGGAGGACAGGGTCGTCTTGCCGCTGCCGCCCTTTCCCACGAAAGCGATCTTCATGTTCACCAAGCGTAGTGGGTTGATAGCAGGGTGTTGTCAAGGTGAGTGAAGAAGACCACTCCAAGGAGGGGTCGGTGCTGAGGGTGCGCAGTGCGTAGGCTCCCTACTTATGAGTAGCGCTTCTGACCCGCTGGCCCCCCTGGCCGGGCTCCCGGGTGTCGTCGAGTCCGTGGATTCCGTACGCAAGGCCGTGGACCGGGTCTACGGGCACCGCGTGATGCGCCGCCGCAGCGGCGAGATCACCTCGGAGGCCGCCCTGCGCGGCGCCCGCGGGAGCGCGGCGCTGTCCGGCGCGGACTGGGCGCTGGAGGAGGTGCGCCGCCGGACCGACTTCGGATCGGAGCCGGAGGCGTTGACGGTGGGCGCGGCGCTGCGGCTGACGGCGGAGGCCGGCCAACTGCTCAGCATCTGGCGCCAGTCGCCGCTACGGGTCCTGGCGCGGCTGCACCTGGTGGCGTGCGGGTCGACAGCGGACGGCGATGTCGTGGGCCGCCCCCGGTTGGCGGGCGAGCCGGTGGTCGAGCCCCTGGTGGAACTCCCGCTGCCGAGCGCCGAGGAGGTCGCGGGCCGGCTGGACGGACTCTCCCGCCTGATCATCGCCGGCGGCTCCGCCCCGGCTCTGATCACGGCGGCGGTGGTGCACGGCGAGCTGCTGGCCCTGCGCCCGTTCGCCTCGTACAACGGCCTCGTGGCGCGGGCGGCCGAGCGGATCGTGCTGATCAACAGCGGTCTGGACCCGAAGGCGATCTGCCCGGCGGAGGTCGGTCACGCCGAACAGGGGACCGAGGCCTATCTGGCCGCCTTCGAGGGCTACGTCTCCGGGACCCCGGAGGGGATGGCCGCCTGGATCGCGCACTGCGGGCGGGCGATCGAACTGGGTGTCCGCGAGTCGACGGCGGTCTGCGAGGCCCTCCAGCGCGGCGCGGCCTGAGCGCGTCCGTCCGGCCCTCGCGGACATGGGTTGCGGCGACACCGTCTAGCTTTGGTGTCGCCGCTGGCATTTACGCCCAGTTACCAAGCGTCCTCGATATATGCCCATCAGGTCGGGGTCTTTGCCCGTTACCTGGTGCGGCTGGCCCGTAATCGACGGGTCGACGTCGCGTGGGTGCTCGGCGCTCATGCTTCGGTCCGTGGGCCTTACTGCGTTTTAAAGATGATCCTCTCGGATGTTCTTTGGTCTCGCGGGCCGTTGCTTTATTTGTACTCCGCTTCGGAGCCATGCGAAACCCCTGGCTCCACTTTTTACTTTCCGGGACGACCGAGGGCGAACCGGACAGTTCTTATCGGTGCAGGTCGGGACATTCAGGCAGAGCGGGTGGCGGCCAGGGCGTGAGCCCGACGCCGGCTCGCGTACCAGACCAGCCCCGCAGTGGCGGCTGCCGCACCCACGGCCGCGGCGGCGACCAGGGCCGGCCGGGTCGGCATGGACAGCCCGGGGAGGCGCTGCTTGAGCCGCACGGGCCGGTTGAAGACGAGGGCCGGCCACTCGCGTGCCACGGCCTCCCGCCGCAGCGCCCGGTCGGGGTTGACGGCGTGCGGGTGTCCGACGGCTTCGAGCATGGGGATGTCGGTCGCCGAGTCGCTGTAGGCGTAGCACCGGGTGAGGTCGTACCCCTCGGACTCGGCGAGTTCCCGTACGGCTTCGGCCTTGGTGGGCCCGTAGGCGTAGTACTCGATCTCTCCGGTGAAGCAACCGTCCTCACCCACGACCATGCGGGTGGCGACGACCCGGTCCGCGCCGAGCATCTCCCCGATGGGCTCGACGACCTCCGCTCCGGAGGTGGACACGATCACCACGTCGCGGCCCGCGGTGTGGTGGGCCTCGATCAGGGACGCGGCCTCGTCATAGATGATCGGGTCGATGAGGTCGTGCAGGGTCTCCGCGACGATCTCCCGCACCTGCTGCACGTTCCACCCCTTGCAGAGGGCGGACAGGTACTCCCGCATCCGTTCCATCTGATCGTGGTCGGCGCCGCCGGCCAGGAAGATGAACTGCGTGTACGCGGTGCGCAACACGGCTCGCCGGTTGATCAGGCCGCCTTGGTAGAAGGACTTGCTGAACGTCAAGGTGCTCGACTTCGCAATGACCGTCTTGTCCAGGTCGAAGAAGGCTGCGGTGCGAGGCGAGGAGTGCGGCAAGGGCTGATTTTCCACGCCCCGAGCATATGCGCCCACCATTCGGCGTAAGGTGTGGCGCGTGGGTTTGCCTGAGAAGGCTCTCGGGTACACCATGGAAGTCACGGATCGTTCGCGACCGTGCTAACCCGGTCTGGCTCCTCCCCCCCCGAGTCGGACCGTGGGGACGACCCCCGCTCTCCCCCCCGGCGGGGGTCGTCGCATGTCCGGACGCGGTTTGCGTCCCTGCCTTCGGCCCCAAGTGACCATCCTCCGGCCCTTCCCCTTGTGTGGGGCCGACGTCGCGAAGGCCCTCTCCACATCAGACTCGTGACGCTGCGTGATGGTTCCGCCGCGCTCCGGAACTCACCTGTGAGGGTGACCGGGTTATTCACAATCGATGGGTTGTCCACAGTTATCGAGCAAGATCCACTTGTTTTTCCTGATCGCTGCACGGTGATTCCAGCCGCGAAGTCCGTGGCGGAAGCATTTGCAGTGAGAAGGGGGCGGAGATCGTGGCGCGATCGAAGTCGTGTGAAACGCCGGAGTCCGTGGTCGGCGGAAGGGGGACGAGGGCCGGGGTGGGCCTCGGCCCCGGTTCCGTGGCCGGATCCGCACCCGGCGGCGGGCGGCCGCTGATCATCACCGAGGACCCGCTGCTGCTCGACGATCTGCTGAGGCTGTGCGCCGCGGCAGGTGCCGAACCGCATGTGCACCACGGGCTTCCCGAGCGGGCCTGGGCAGCCGGGGCGCACGCGATGGAGGCGTCAGCCGGGACGGCCGGGACGGACGGGACGGCCGGGACGCCGGAGGGCGGGGCGGCGGGGAGCGTGGGATGGGAAACCGCTCCGCTCGTGCTGGTGGGCGACGACGCCGCCCGACGGGTGCGAGGGGCGCCGCGCAGGGCCGGGGTGTTCCTCGTCGGCCGCGAGCTGGACGACCCCCAGGTGTGGCAGCGGGCGGTGGAGATCGGCGCCGAGGAGGTGCTGCGGCTCCCGGATGCCGAGAGCCTGCTCGTCGACCGCATCGCCGATGTCGTGGAGGGTGCCGGGCGGCCCGCCCTCACCGTGGGGGTGATCGGCGGCAGCGGCGGCGCCGGAGCGTCCACCCTCGCGTGCGCGCTCGCCCTGCGGGCCGCCCACGCCGGTGAGCGGACCATCCTCATCGACGGCGACCCGCTGGGCGGGGGCATGGACGTCCTGCTCGGCGGCGAGAGTGCCGAAGGGCTGCGCTGGCCCGACTTCGCGGCCTCGCGGGGCCGGGTGGGCGCCGGAGCGCTGGAGGAGTCCCTGCCCGAGCTGCACGCCCTGCGCGTGCTCAGCTGGGACCGCGGGGACCGGGTGGTGGTGCCGCCCGCGGCCATCCGGTCCGTGGTTGCCGCCGCGCGCCGCCGGGGCGGGGTGGTGGTGGTCGACCTCCCGCGGCGCGTCGACGAAGCCGTGGCCGAGGTGCTGGCCCAGCTCGACCTGGTGCTGATGGTGGTGCCGGGCGAGTTGCGGTCGGTGGCCGCCGCGGGGCGGGTGGCGGCCGGGGTGCGGATGGTGTCCCGGGACGTGCGCGTCGTCGTACGGGGACGTTGCCCGGGCGGTCTCGATCCGGAGGCCGTTGCCGGGCTGTTGGGGGCGCCGCTGGCCGGGGAGGTGCCGGTCGAGGTGGGACTCCCGGGGCGGGTGGCCGAGGGGGAACCGCCGGGGGCGCAGGGGCGCAGTGCCCTGGCCCGCTTCTGCGACGGCTTCTGGCAGCGGGCCCTCGGCTCCGCCCAGGGGGTGCCGGCATGAGCGCGGTACTCCTGGACGCGGTGCGCCGACGCCTTGCCGAGACCGGGGCGGAACCGACCCCGGCGCGGGTGGCGGCCGCCCTGCGGGCCCAGGGCAGGCTGCTCGGGGACGCCGAAGTGCTGGGGGTGGCCGCCGAGTTACGGTCGGAGCTGGTCGGGGCGGGCCCGCTGGAGCCGCTGCTCGCCGACCCGGAGGTCACCGACGTGCTGGTGGCGGCCCCCGACCGGGTGTGGGTGGACCGGGGCGGCGGCCTGGAGTTGACCGGGGTGACCTTCGCCGATGCGGAAGCCGTGCGCAGGCTCGCCCAGCGGCTGGCTGCCGTGGCGGGCCGGCGCCTGGACGACGCCCGGCCCTGGGCGGACGCCCGGATGCCCGACGGGACCCGGTTGCATGCCGTGCTGCCCCCGGTCTCGGTCGGGTCGGCCTGCCTCTCGCTACGGGTGGTGCGCCCGCGGGCCTTCACGCTGGAGGAGCTCGTCGCCGCGGGGACCCTGCCGCCCGGCGGGCACCGACTGCTCCGGGACATGGTCGAGGCCCGCCTGTCGTTCCTCGTCTCCGGTGGGACGGGGACCGGCAAGACCACTCTGCTCAGCGCCCTGTTGGGGCTGGTCGGGCCCGGCGAGCGGATCGTCCTGGCCGAGGATTCGGCCGAGCTGCGTCCCGACCATCCGCATGTGGTGCGGCTGGAGACCCGGCCGGCCAACCAGGAGGGGGCGGGCCTGGTCACCCTGGCGGACCTGGTCCGCCAGGCGCTGCGGATGCGGCCCGACCGGCTGGTGGTGGGCGAGGTGCGGGGCGCGGAGGTGGCGGACCTGCTCGCCGCCCTGAACACCGGGCACGAGGGGGGCTGCGGGACGGTCCACGCCAATGCCGCGGCCCATGTGCCCGCACGGCTGGAAGCGCTGGGGACGGCCGCGGGGCTCGATCGGGCGGCTCTGCACAGCCAGTTGGCCGCGGCCCTGACCCTGGTGCTCCACCTGGTCCGGGACCGGGAGGGCCGGCGCCGACTGGCCGAGGTGCACGTGCTGGAGCGGGACGCCGCCGGGCTGGTGGTCACCGTACCGGCGCTGCGGTGGGCCGCGCGGGGCTTCGTACGGGAGCGCGGCTGGGAACGGCTTCGCCCACTGCTGCGCGGTGCCCGGTGAACGCGGCAGCCGCGCTACCGGTGCCGCTGTTCGCCGGGGTGCTGTGCGCCGGAGCGGCAGTTTGGGGTCTGGCCGGGGGCGACCGGGTGTCCCGGCGGGCCCGGGTGGTGCTCGCCGCGGGTGCTCCGGTGGTTCCGGGTGGGCCACTGCGCCGGGAGCGGTTGCTGATCGCCGTACGGGTGCGGGCGGCGCGGTGGCGGGAGTGGTCCTGCCTCGGGGCCGGGCTGGTGGTCGCTGCGCTCGGCGGGTCGGTGATCCCGTTGCTGGCGGGGGCGGCTGCGGTCCCGCTGGTACGGCGGTGGCTGCGGGTACGGGCGCGGGAGCGGGCCCGGGCCGCGCGGGCCGCCGAGGTGGTGGCCCTGTGCGGGGCGGTGGTGGGCGAGCTGCGGGCGGGAGCCCAGCCGGGGCAGGCCCTGACAGCGGCGATGCGGCGCACGGCCGTCGGGCCCGGCGGCCCGGGAGCGGTGGAGACGGGGGTCCTGGCCGCGGCGGCCTTCGGCGGGGACGTGTCCGGTGCGTTGCGCCAGGCGGCGCGGGAGCCCGGTGCGCAGGGGCTGGCCGGGATGGCCGCCTGCTGGCGGGTGTCGGTGGACGGCGGTGCGGGCCTGGCAGCCGGACTGGAGCGGTTGGAGGGAGCGCTGAGGGCCGAGCGGGACCGGCAGGAGTCGATGCGGGCCCAGTTGGCGGGGGCGCGGTCGACGGTGCTGGTGCTGGCCCTGCTGCCGCTGGTGGGTCTGCTGATCGGCACGGGCCTGGGCGCGGATCCGCTGCGGGTGCTGCTGCACACGCCGATGGGTTGGGGGTGTCTGGTGGCGGGCGGCGTGCTGGAGGCGCTGGGACTGCTGTGGTGCCGGCGGATCGTCCGGACGGGGGAGCGGTGATGGCCGGGTGCCTCGTCCACAGGCTGGGGATCGCCGTGTGCCTGGCGGTGGCGGCGCTGTGGACGGTGAGAGCGGTGACCGCGCGGATCCGGTCGCGGGCGGCCCGGCGCAGGGCCGTGGCCCTGCTGGGGGTGGAACCGGGACTGCGGGGGCCGGTGTTCGGCTCCGCGGTGCGCGGCGCGGTGGCGGTGTGGGCCGGTCCGGCCGGGGCGCTGCTGGCGGGCTGGGTGCTCGTCGGTGGCGTGGCGGGTGTGGCCGTGGGCGGCCTGGCCGCGCTCGGCGTGCGGCGGTGGCGGTCCAGGGTCGGGCCGCAGGGCGGAGTAGACCTGAAGGAGGCGGAGCGTCAGCTGCCGTTTGCCGCAGATCTGTTGGCCGCGTGCCTGGCGGCCGGGGCGGGCCCGGTGGAGGCCGCCGAGGTGGTCGGGGAGTCGCTGGGCGGCCCGGTGGGGGAGCGGCTTGCGAGGGCCGGAGCGGAGCTGCGGCTCGGCGGTGAACCGGGATCCGGGTGGGGGAGGTTGGCGGAGATACCCGGCGCCCGGGCTCTCGCGGAATGCCTGGAGCGGGCGGCCCGGACGGGGGCGCCCGCGGCGGAGCCGGTCTCCCGGCTCGCGTCCGGCCTGCGGGAGGACCACGCCCGGAGTGCGGGGGCGCGGGCGCAGCGGGCGGCGGTCCTCGTCACGGCGCCGGTGGGGCTGTGTTTTCTCCCGGCTTTTCTCGCGATCGGGGTCGCGCCGGTGGTGATCGGTATGGCCTCGGGACTTCTCTCGAACACCTGAAGTCGCATTGACCACAGACATCAACAGCAGAAATCCACAGGAGGTTGTCATGAGGATCATCTGGTTTCGTGTGCGGAAGGTGCTGAGGGGACGCAGGAGCGATGCGGGGATGTCCACCTCGGAATACGCCATGGGCACGATCGCGGCCTGCGCATTCGCTGCCGTCCTCTACAAGGTGGTGACGAGTGAAGTCGTTGCCACGGCCCTGCAGTCGACCATCGGAAAGGCGCTCGATGTGCCGTTCTGAGGGTGGGTCAGGGGGTCTCCGTGGAAAGTCGGACCGGGGATATGTGACGGCGGAGGCCGCCCTCGTGATCCCGGCGCTGGTGCTGTTCGCGGCGCTGCTGGTGTGGGCGCTGACGGCGGCGGCCGCGCAGATCCGGTGCGTGGACGCGGCCCGGGCCGGTGCCCGGGCGGCGGCCAGGTCGGAACCGGTGGAAGTGGTGGAGGAGGCGGCCCGGGCGGCTGCTCCGGAGGGCGCGCGGGTGGAGCTGGCCCGGGTGGGCGACCTCTGGCGGGTCCGCGTGGTGGCGCCGGCGCCGGGGCCCGGCGGGCCGCAGGTACGGCTGGGCGCGCAGGCGGTGGCCCTGGCGGAGGACAGCGTGGGGCCGCCGCCATGAGCCGGGACCGGGGGTCTGCCACGGTCTGGGCGGCACTGGTGGCGACGGTGCTGGCTGCGGTGTTCGGCGGCGTGCTGCTGCTCGGCCAGGCCGTCGTGGCCCGCCACCGCGCGGCGGCGGCCGCCGACCTGGCGGCGCTCGCGGCGGCGGCAACCTGGGCGCACGGGCCGGGGCCGGCGTGCGCGGCGGCCCTGCGGGTGGCCCGGGCGCAGGGCGCGGCGCTGGGCGGGTGCCTGCTCCGGGGAGAGGTCGCCGAGGTCACCGCACGGGTCGCGGCGGGCCCCTTCACCCCGGCGATCCGGGCCCGGGCGGGCCCGCCCGGCCCGCGTCCGGGCTGAGACCGGAGGCGCGGGCCGCGGACCGAGGACCGCCGGCAGGGCTGCGTCAGGCTCCACCGGCTTCCGCCCCCACCGGTTTTCCCCCGGTGGATTCCGTCAGGCCTCGGCGGCCGGGGCCGGCGGGGATTCGGAGAGGAGGCGGGTCAGGAGGCGGATGGCGCCGCGCTTGTGGAGGGGCTCGTTGCCGTTGCCGCACTTGGGGGACTGGATGCAGGAAGGGCAACCGGACTCGCACTCGCAGGCGGCGATCGCGTCCCGGGTGGCCGTCAGCCAGGCGCGGGCCGTGCGGAAGGCGCGCTCTGCGAAGCCGGCGCCGCCGGGGTGGCCGTCGTAGACGAAGACCGTGGGGAGGAGGGTGTCGGGATGCAGCGGCACCGAGACGCCGCCGATGTCCCAGCGGTCGCAGGTGGCGAAGAGCGGGAGCATGCCGATGGAGGCGTGTTCGGCGGCGTGCAGCGCGCCGCCGAGGATCTCCGGATTGATCCGGGCCTCGTCGAGCTGGTCCTCGGTCACGGTCCACCACACGGCCCGGGTGCGCAGGGTGCGGGGCGGCAGGTCGAGCTTGGCCTCGCCCAGCACCTCGCCGGTGATCAGCTTGCGGCGCAGGTAGGAGACGACCTGGTTGGTGACCTCGACGGAGCCGAAGCAGAGCCGGGCCGAGCCCCACGGGATCTGGGTCTCGGTCTCCAGGATGGAAATGGAGGTGGTGTCACGGGCCGTGGTGGAGAAGGGCGGGTCGGCTTGCTCCACGAGGGCCACGGAGTCCTCCAGGTCCAGGTGCTTCACGAGGTACGTGCGGCCCTGGTGGAGGTGGACGGCCCCCTCGTGGACGGCGGTGTGGGCCGCCGACTCGTCGACCGTGCCCAGCAGCCGGCCGGTCGTGGCCTCGACGATCTGCACCGGGCGGCCGCCGCCGCCCCGGATGTCGGTCAGGTCCGAGGCCCGTTCCCGGCGGGTCCAGTGCCAGGCGGTCGCCCGGCGGCGCAGCAGCTTCGCTGCTTCGAGCTGGGGAAGGAGCTCCTTGGTCGCCGGGCCGAAGAGGTCCAGGTCCGCGTCGGTCAGCGGTAGCTCGGCCGCCGCCGCGCACAGGTGGGGGGCGAGGACGTACGGGTTGTCGGGGTCCAGGACGGTGGCTTCCACCGGTTGGCGGAACAGCGCCTCCGGGTGGTGGACGAGGTAGGTGTCCAGCGGGTCGTCGCGGGCGATCAGCACGGCCAGGGCGCCCTGGCCCGAGCGCCCGGCGCGGCCGGCCTGCTGCCACAGGGAGGCCCTGGTGCCCGGATAGCCGGTGATCAGGACGGCGTCCAGGCCCGAGACGTCCACGCCCAGCTCCAGGGCCGTCGTGGCAGCCAGCCCGAGCAGCTCCCCGGAGTGCAGGGCCCACTCCAGGGCCCGGCGCTCCTCGGGGAGGTAGCCGCCCCGGTAGGCGGCAACCCGGCGGGGCAGCGACCGGTCGACCGACGCGAGCCGTTCCTGGGTGATGACGGAGATCAGTTCGGCGCCGCGCCGGGAGCGGACGAAGGCGACCGTACGGACCCCCTGGACGACCAGGTCGGTCAGCAGGTCGGCCGTCTCCGCGGTGGCCGTACGGCGTACGGGAGCGCCCTTCTCGCCCCGCAGCTCGGTGAGTAGCGGCGGCTCCCACAGGGCGAAGACCAGCTCGCCGCGCGGTGAGGCGTCGTCGGTGATCTCGATCACCCGTACGCCGGTCAGCCGGGACGCGGCCGCCGCCGGGTCGCTCGCGGTGGCGGAGGCCAGCAGGAAGACCGGGTCCGCGCCGTAGCGGGCGCACAGCCGCCGCAGCCGGCGCAGGACCTGCGCCACGTGGGAGCCGAAGACCCCGCGGTAGGTGTGGCACTCGTCGATCACGACGTAGCGCAGCGCCCGCAGGAAGGAGGACCAGCGCGGGTGGGCCGGGAGGATCCCGCGGTGCAGCATGTCGGGGTTGGTGAGGACGTAGTTCGCGTACTGGCGGACCCACTCGCGTTCCTCGACGGGCGTGTCCCCGTCGTAGACGGCGGGGCGTACGGCGTTGCCCAGCGGAGCGGCCAGTTCCCGTACGGCGCGCCGCTGGTCGGCCGCCAGGGCCTTGGTGGGGGCCAGGTACAGGGCGGTCGCCCCCCGGCCGTTCGGGGCCTCGGCGCCGTCCGCCAGGGCGGACAGCACGGGCGCGAGGTAGGCCAGGGACTTGCCCGAGGCGGTGCCGGTGGCCACGACCACGGACGTTCCGTCGAGGGCGAGCTCGGCCGCCGCGGCCTGGTGTTCCCACGGATGGTCGATTCCGGCCGATCGGATCGCGGCTACGACGTCCGTTCGGATGCGGTCGGGCCAGACTGCATGACGACCCGCCCGAGGGGGCAAGTGCTCCGTATGGGTGATGCGCGCAGCACGGGAAGGCCCCCGTGACAGACGGTCCAGGACCGTGTCGGGGGTGGGTCGAGGGTCCGCGGGCGCCGTGGGCCGTCCGGGACCGTGAGTGTCGGCCATCGGAACCGAGTGTGTCACCGGCGTGCGGGACAATGGTCCGAAGGCGTCGTGCGCGCCTGCCGGTAAGTGATTGAATGCCATCGCGGCAGCCAATCCCTCGCCTACCTTCGGGTGAGGGGGCGTCGCTCGATAGCAAGGTGCTGGAGGATCCGTGGACCTGTCCCTGTCGACTCGCACTGTCGGCGACCGTACGGTCGTGGAGGTCGGTGGCGAGATTGATGTGTATACCGCGCCCAAGCTGCGCGAGCAGTTGGTCGAGTTGGTGAACGACGGCAGCTACCACTTGGTTGTCGACATGGAGCGAGTGGACTTCCTCGACTCCACCGGCCTCGGTGTGCTTGTGGGAGGCCTCAAGCGCGTCCGTGCGCACGAGGGCTCGCTCCGTCTGGTGTGCAACCAGGAGCGCATCCTGAAGATCTTCCGCATCACCGGTCTGACCAAGGTGTTTCCGATCCACACCACTGTGGAAGACGCCGTCAACGCCACTGACTGACGGCTCCGAGCGGCTCCCCGCGGCCTTCGGGCGGCAGGGCGCCGACAAGGAGAGCGGGGGTACCGGGCCATGGTTGGCCCGGGCCCCTGTCAAGGCACGCCCGTAGTCCGAGGGGGACGCGCATGGCCACCGTTGAACTGCGCTTCAGCGCCCAGCCCGAACACGTCCGGACGGCCCGCCTGGTAGCGGCTGCCGTGGCGCGCCGGGTCGGTGTGGAGGAAGCCGTCCTCGACGAGGTCCGCCTCGCCGTGGGCGAGGCCTGTTCGCGTGCCGTCGGACTCCATCGGCTCAACGGGCTGACCGGGCCCGTCCGGGTCGTGCTGACCGAGGACGAGAAGGTGTTCTCCATCGAGGTCGGCGACGAGGTCCCCGGCCCGTCCGGAGGCGGGTCCGACGCCGTGTCCGGCATGACCGCCGTCCTGGAGTCCGACGGTGAGGCGGAGGACGAGATGGGGCTCGCAGTGATCACCGGGCTCGTCGACGACGTCGAGGTGACCAGTGGGGAATCGGGCGGAACCATCCGGATGAGCTGGCCCGTCGCCGGTGTCTCCGAGCTGCACTGAGGTCCGCCGCGATCCACGCGATCCACCGCGCGCGAATCCCTCGTATCTTCCGATCTTTATCAAGGCCCTGCTGAGCAGGGCCTTTTTCATTTCCCTAGATCGATGACGAGGCGTCAATGCCTTTGTCCCATTACCACTTTCGGGGGTAATGGAGTGACGCGATCTATTGCTGAGGAGCAGGAGCACGCCAATTACGTTTCCTGCGCACTGTTTTGATCGGGTCGCGCTCCCTACAATCCGTCCACATCTTGAGCTCATCACGTCAAGGAGGACGAATGACGGGGCTCTTCACCCCCATTGCGCCGGGTCGCACCACAGATCTGGCATCCGCAGTACTCACTGATGACAATCGGCTCATCGTGATCGTCATTGCGGCCGTGGCACTCGCCGCACTCGTCGTCGCGCAGATCCTGGTCCGCCAGGTACTCGCCGCAGACGAGGGAACCGACAGCATGAAGAAGATCGCAGCAGCCGTCCAGGAAGGCGCCAACGCCTATCTCGGCCGGCAGTTGCGCACCCTCGGCGTCTTCGCCGTCGTGGTCTTCTTCCTGCTCTTCCTGCTCCCCGCCGACGACTGGTCCCAGCGGAGCGGGCGGTCCGCCTTCTTCCTCGTGGGCGCCATCTTCTCGGCCGCCACCGGCTACATCGGCATGCGTCTGGCGGTCCGCGCCAACGTGCGCGTCGCCGCCGCCGCACGCGAGGCCACCCCGGCCGAGGGGGAGCCCGCCAAGGACCTGACCGAGGTCTCCCACAAGGCGATGAAGATCGCCTTCCGCACGGGTGGCGTCGTCGGCATGTTCACCGTCGGTCTCGGCCTGTTCGGCGCCTCCTGCGTCGTGCTGGTCTACGCCGCCGACGCCCCCAAGGTCCTGGAGGGCTTCGGCCTCGGGGCCGCCCTGATCGCGATGTTCATGCGCGTGGGCGGCGGAATCTTCACCAAGGCCGCCGACGTCGGCGCCGACCTGGTCGGCAAGGTCGAGCAGGGCATTCCGGAGGACGACCCGCGCAATGCCGCGACCATCGCCGACAACGTGGGCGACAACGTCGGAGACTGCGCCGGAATGGCGGCCGACCTCTTCGAGTCCTACGCCGTCACCCTCGTGGCCGCGCTCATCCTCGGCAAGGCCGCCTTCGGCGACCTGGGCCTCGCCTTCCCGCTGATCGTCCCCGCGATCGGCGTCATCACCGCGATGATCGGCATCTTCGCGGTCTCCCCGCGGCGCTCCGACCGCAGCGGCATGACCGCCATCAACCGCGGCTTCTTCATCTCGGCCGTGATCTCCCTGGTGCTGGTCGCGATCGCCGTCTACGCCTACCTGCCGGCCACCTACAAGGAGCTGGTCGGCGTCGAGAACCCGGCGATCACCAACCACTCCGGTGACCCGCGCGTCCTGGCCGTCGTCGCCGTCGCCATCGGCATCGTGCTCGCGGCCCTGATCCAGCAGCTGACCGGCTACTTCACGGAGACCAACCGGCGCCCCGTCCGGGACATCGGCAAGTCCTCCCTGACCGGCGCGGCCACCGTCGTCCTCGCCGGCATCTCCGTCGGTCTGGAGTCCGCCGTCTACACGGCGCTGCTCATCGGCCTCGGCGTCTACGGGGCGTTCCTGCTCGGCGGTACGTCGATCCTGCTCGCGCTCTTCGCGGTGGCCCTGGCCGGCACCGGCCTGCTCACCACCGTCGGCGTCATCGTCGCCATGGACACCTTCGGGCCCGTCTCCGACAACGCCCAGGGCATCGCCGAGATGTCCGGCGACGTCGAGGGCGCCGGTGCGCAGGTCCTGACCGACCTCGACGCCGTGGGCAACACCACCAAGGCCATCACCAAGGGCATCGCCATCGCCACGGCCGTGCTCGCCGCGGCGGCGCTCTTCGGCTCGTACAACGACGCGATCGCCACCGCGGTCAGGGAAGTCGGTGCCAAGGCCGGGGAGATGAACCTCAGCCTCGACATCGCACAGCCCAACAACCTCGTCGGGCTGATCCTGGGCGCGGCGGTCGTGTTCCTGTTCTCCGGCCTCGCCATCAACGCCGTCTCCCGCTCCGCGGGCGCCGTCGTCTACGAGGTGCGCCGCCAGTTCCGCGAGCACCCCGGGATCATGGACTACACCGAGAAGCCCGAGTACGGGCGCGTCGTCGACATCTGCACCAAGGACGCGCTGCGCGAGCTCGCCACGCCCGGTCTGCTCGCCGTGCTCACCCCCATCGCCGTCGGCTTCTCCCTCGGTGTGGGCGCCCTCGGCTCCTTCCTCGCCGGAGCCATCGGCACGGGCACCCTGATGGCGGTCTTCCTCGCCAACTCCGGCGGCGCGTGGGACAACGCGAAGAAGCTCGTCGAGGACGGTCACCACGGCGGCAAGGGCAGCGAGGCCCACGCCGCGGTCGTCATCGGCGACACGGTCGGCGACCCGTTCAAGGACACCGCCGGTCCCGCGATCAACCCGCTGCTCAAGGTCATGAACCTGGTGGCGCTGCTGATCGCTCCCGCCGTCGTGCAGTTCAGCTACGGCACGGACAGCAGCCCGACGGTGCGGGCGATCGTCGCGGTCCTCGCGATCGGCGTGATCGTCGCCGCGGTGTACATCTCCAAGCGCCGCGGCATCGCCGTCGGCGACGAGACCGAAGGCGGAGCCGCCGAGCGGGTGGCTCAGTCGGCCGACCCCGCGACGGTCTCCTGACCCGAGGTTCGGCCAGCGGGCCGGGCAGGGCCGGGCAGGGCCGGCCGGTACGCCCGAACGGCGGACGGGCGGCGCGGACTCACGCGCCGTCTGTCCGCCTTTGTGCGTCACCGGACGGTAGGCGTGTATCTTCCGGGCCGAGAGCCTTCGAAGGGACCAATCCGGTGAACAAGAAGCTTGCGGCCGCAATGTCGGGCGGTGCGGTGCTGATGCTCGTCCTGTCCGGCTGCGGCGGGGACGAGACCGACGAGAAGGCCGGCACCTGGGCCAAAAAGGTCTGTGACCAGTGGCAACCCGAACTCAAGAAGATCGAGACCGCCAACGCCGACATCAAGCGGGTGGCCTCGGAGAGCAGTAAGCCCGAGGACGTCCAGAAGACCGACTCGGCGGCCTTCGGGACCATGTCCGAGTCGTACAGGACGATGGGGGCCGCCCTGCAGTCGGCGGGCGTTCCGCCCGTCAAGAACGGCGCCGCGACCCAGGCGGCGGCGGCCAAGGGCTTCGAGTCGACCTCGAAGGGCTACGCCGACCTGAAGGCGAAGATGGACGCCCTCGACCCGAAGGACCAGCCGAAGTTCGCCGACGGCCTCAAGGAGGTCGCGGGCGGCCTCCAGGAGGCGACGAAGGGCGGCCAGGACGCGCTCGCCCAGCTCAACGCGGGCGGCCTGGACAAGGCGATCAACAGCCAGAAGGGCTGCCAGGTCGCGACGTCCTCCGCGGCTCCGCAGTAGCGCGGCCCGCCTTCGGGGGCGGCGTTCGGCGCGGTACGTCGATCAGGGCGGCCGGGGTCCCGCAAGGGGGCCGCGGCCGCCCTTTCGTGCCCCCGGGCCCGGTGTGATCGGCAGGACGGGTCCCAGCGGACACAATGGACGCGTGAGTACCACCAGCCTTCCCACGCCCGACCGCGCCGCCGAGCTCCGCGAAGCCCTGCTGGCCGCCGGTTTCACCGCAGACGGGCTGCTCGACCTGCTCGGCGCCCCCGCCTACGCCGCACTGGCCCGCAGCGAGACCGTTCCGGCCCTGCGCGCCACCCGCGGCCCCGGCGACGGGGCGCTCGCGAGCCTGGTCCGGCTCTTCCTGCTCCAGCAGCCCGAGCCGTACGTGCACGCCGCCGAGGCGCTGCCGGTCGAGGCGGCCCTGGCCGACGGCTGGCTGCGGCTGGAGGGCGACGAGGTGCACGCCACCGTCGACGTACGCCCGTACGGCGGCCCCGACGGCGAGGACTGGTTCATCGTCTCCGACCTCGGCTGCTCCGTCGGCGGGGCCGGCGGGATCGGCGGGATCGGCAGCCGCGAGGAGGGAGTGGTCCTCGGCGTGGGCGGCGCCTCCACCACCCTGGCCGGGATCACCGTCCGCACCCCGGTCGGCTCGGCCCTCGACGTCGGCACCGGATCCGGAATCCAGGCGCTGCACGCCTCCCGGCACGCCACCCGGGTCACCGCCACGGACGTCAACCCCAGGGCCCTGGAATTCACCCGCCTGACGCTGGCGCTGTCCGGGGCCCCGGAGGCCGAGCTGCTCACCGGGTCGCTCTTCGAGCCGGTCGGCGACGCCACGTACGACCTGATCGTGTCGAACCCGCCGTTCGTGATCTCCCCCGGCGCCCGGCTGACGTACCGGGACGGCGGCATGGGCGGCGACGACCTGTGCCGGACCCTGGTCCAGGAGTCCGGCGCGCGGCTCAATCAGGGCGGGTACGCGCAGTTCCTCGGCAACTGGCAGCACGTGGAGGGCGAGGACTGGCACGACCGGCTCCGCTCCTGGGTGCCGCGCGGCTGCGACGCCTGGATCGTGCAGCGTGACGTGCAGGACGTGACGCAGTACGCCGAGCTGTGGCTGCGCGACGCGGGTGACCACCGGACCGACCCGGCCGAGTACGCGCGCCGGTACGAGGACTGGCTGGACGAGTTCGAGGCCCGCGGGACCAAGTCCGTCGGCTTCGGGTGGATCACCTTGCGCCGGACGGACGCGGCCGAGCCCTCGATCGTGGTCGAGGAGTGGCCGCACACGGTCGAGCAGCCGCTCGGCGACGCCGTGCTGGCCCATTTCGCCCGCCAGGACTACTTGCGCGAGCACGACGACGCGGCCCTGCTGGAGGCCCATTTCGCGCTGGCCGAGGAAGTGGTCCAGGAGCAGGTCGGCGCGCCCGGCGCGGAGGATCCGGAACACGTCGTGCTGCGGCAGAACCGCGGAATGCGCCGCGCGACCAAGGTCGACACGGTCGGCGCCGGGTTCGCCGGAGTGTGTGACGGCTCACTGAGCGCGGGCCGGATCCTGGACGCGATCGCGCAGCTGATGCAGGAGGACCCGATCGTGCTGCGGGACCGCACTCCGGAAGCCATCCGGCTGCTGGTCGAGCAGGGTTTCCTGGACCCCGTGGCGGGCCGCACGCAGTAGGGCACCTGGATGTAACCCGGGGTTCGCCCGGCGTATCCCCGGGGCTGTCAGTCTGCCGGTCAGAGGGATCCGGGGGGATCCCGAGGGCGGCCCGGGGGTACAGGGAGAGCGGCGCGGAAAACGGTCCGGCGATCTTCGCGCGGCCGTGTTCCCGCTGCTCGGGGCGGCTCTGCAGGCCTGGACGGGGCACGCACGCCTCCACCGCGCAGCGGTGGCGGACGGCGCGCGCCCCGTCGCGGGCCTGCCGCCGGTCCGGCTCGTCGGCGCAGCGCCGACGGCCCTCGGACCGGGGCGCCTCGCGCGGCAGCCACAGCGAGATCGCGGGGCTCGGCCGGACCGGGATCACGGCCCTCCTCCGGCACGAAAACACGAGGCCGGAGCAGGCGCGCGACCGGGTGCGAAGGCGCGGCCAGACGGCCCTTGCGCCACTCGGCCCGGTGATCGCGAACGCCCCGGCGCGGCATCCGGGCGGCAGAAACGGCACTTGTCGGGTTACCGTTCGAGTGGCCGTTGCGGGCTTCTGCCGTTTGACACGGGGGCGGGTTGTACCGTCACACTCCGCAGCGTCGCCGTACTGCGACCGAGTGCCGACCGGAGAGAAGAGCCAAGTTGTCCCCGACTAGCGAGACCGCAAAGGGCGGCCGCCGACTCGTCATCGTCGAGTCCCCAGCCAAGGCGAAGACGATCAAGGGCTACCTCGGCCCCGGATACGTCGTCGAGGCGAGCGTCGGGCACATCCGCGACCTCCCGAACGGCGCGGCCGAGGTTCCCGACAAGTACACCGGCGAGGTCCGTCGCCTCGGTGTGGACGTCGAGCACGACTTCGCGCCGATCTACGTCGTCAACGCGGACAAGAAGTCCCAGGTCAGGAAGCTCAAGGAGCTGCTGGCCGAGTCCGACGAACTCTTCCTCGCCACCGATGAGGACCGCGAGGGCGAAGCCATCGCGTGGCACCTGCAGGAAGTCCTCAAGCCCAAGGTCCCCGTCCACCGGATGGTCTTCCACGAGATCACCAAGGACGCGATCCGCGACGCCGTCGCCAACCCGCGCGAGCTCAACCAGCGCATGGTCGACGCCCAGGAGACCCGCCGCATCCTCGACCGCCTCTACGGCTACGAGGTCTCGCCGGTCCTGTGGAAGAAGGTCATGCCGAAGCTGTCGGCGGGCCGCGTCCAGTCGGTGGCCACGCGCATGGTCGTCGAGCGGGAGCGCGAGCGCATCGCCTTCCGCTCCGCCGAGTACTGGGACCTGACCGGAACCTTCTCCACCGGCCGTGCCGGTGACGCCTCCGACCCCTCCACGCTGGTCGCCCGGCTGAACACGGTCGATGGCAAGCGCATCGCCCAGGGCCGTGACTTCGGCTCGAACGGGCAGCTCAAGAGCGAGGTGCTGCACCTCGACGAGGCGGGCGCCCGGGCGCTTGCCGCCGCGCTGGCGGACACCTCGTTCGCGGTCCGCTCGGTCGAGTCCAAGCCGTACCGCCGTTCCCCGTACGCCCCCTTCCGCACGACGACGCTCCAGCAGGAGGCCTCGCGCAAGCTGGGCTTCGGTGCGAAGGCGACGATGCAGGTGGCGCAGAAGCTGTACGAGAACGGCTTCATCACCTATATGCGTACCGACTCCACCACGCTGTCCGACACCGCGGTGTCGGCGGCGCGGGCGCAGGTCACCCAGCTCTACGGGGCCGACTACCTGCCGGAGAAGCCGCGCATCTACGCCGGCAAGGTCAAGAACGCCCAGGAGGCGCACGAGGCGATCCGTCCTTCGGGTGATCGTTTCCGCACCCCGGCCGAGACGGGCCTGACCGGCGACCAGTTCCGCCTGTACGAGCTGATCTGGAAGCGGACCGTCGCCTCCCAGATGAAGGACGCGGTCGGCAACAGCGTCACCGTGAAGATCGGCGGCCGTGCCTCGGACGGGCGTGACGCCGAGTTCACCGCCTCCGGCAAGACGATCACCTTCCACGGCTTCATGAAGGCGTACGTCGAGGGCGCGGACGACCCGAACGCCGAGCTCGACGACCGTGAGAAGCGGCTGCCGCAGGTCGCGCAGGGCGACGCGCTGGCCGCCGAGGAGATCACGGCGGACGGGCACTCGACCAAGCCGCCGGCCCGCTACACCGAGGCCTCGCTCGTCAAGGAGCTCGAAGAGCGTGAGATCGGCCGTCCGTCGACGTACGCGTCGATCATCGGCACGATCCTCGACCGCGGCTACGTCTTCAAGAAGGGCACGGCGCTCGTGCCGTCCTTCCTGTCGTTCGCCGTGGTGAACCTGCTGGAGACGCACTTCGGGCGGCTCGTCGACTACGACTTCACCGCGAAGATGGAGGACGACCTCGACCGCATCGCGCGGGGCGAGGCCCAGTCCGTGCCGTGGCTGAAGCGGTTCTACTTCGGCTCGGAGGACGCGACCGAGGTCGTGCCGGCCGACGGGGACCACCTCGGTGGTCTGAAGGAGCTGGTCACGGACCTCGGTGCGATCGACGCCCGGGAGATCTCCTCCTTCCCGGTCGGCGAGGGCATCGTGCTCCGGGTCGGCCGCTACGGGCCGTACATCGAGCGCGGCGAGAAGGACGCGGAGGGCCACCAGCGCGCCGACGTCCCGGAGGACATGGCTCCGGACGAGCTGACCGTCGAGTACGCGGAGGAGCTGTTCGCGAAGCCGAGCGGCGAGTTCGAGCTCGGCAAGGACCCGGTCAGCGGCAACGAGATCGTCGCCAAGGACGGCCGCTACGGGCCGTACGTGACGGAGATCCTCCCCGAGGGCACCCCGAAGACGGGCAAGAACGCGGTCAAGCCGCGGACGGCCTCGCTCTTCAAGTCCATGAGCCTGGACACGGTCACCCTCGACGAGGCGCTGAAGCTGATGTCGTTGCCGCGCGTCGTCGGCGCGGACGCGGAGGGCGTGGAGATCACGGCCCAGAACGGCCGCTACGGCCCGTACCTGAAGAAGGGCACGGACTCGCGGTCGCTGGAGACCGAGGACCAGCTCTTCTCGATCACGCTGGACGAGGCCCTCGCGATCTACGCGCAGCCCAAGCAGCGGGGCCGGGCCGCGGCCAAGCCGCCGCTCAAGGAGCTGGGCACGGACCCGGTCAGCGAGAAGCCGGTGGTGGTCAAGGACGGCCGCTTCGGCCCGTACGTGACGGACGGCGAGACGAACGCGACGCTGCGGCGGGACGACGACGTCGAGACGATCACGCCGGAGCGGGGCTACGAGCTGCTCGCGGAGAAGCGCGCGAAGGGCCCGGCCAAGAAGGTGGCGAAGAAGGCCCCCGCCAAGAAGGCCCCGGCGAAGAAGGCGACGGCGACGAAGACCGCAGCCGCGAAGAAGACGACGGCGGCAAAGAAGACCACCGCCAAGAAGGCGACGGCGAAGAAGACGGCCGCCGCCCCGGCCGCGGACGAGTAGTACTCATACGGACGGGACGGGGCGCTTCGTGCCCCGTCCCGTCCGTATGGAGCCCCGCCGGCATTCGAGTCTCGGGGTCCGGGGCGGAGCCCCGCAACGGCGCCGGACCGTTCCCGGAAAGGTGGGTCCGGGGTCACACCCGGCCTTGTCCACAGGCTTCCGCACCCGCATGGCGTAGCGGATAGGCTGGGCGGATGACGCGAGCCGAGCAGCCGGCGGTCGTTACCGCCCCGGCGAACCCCACTTACGACGAAGCCCTAGCCGCGGATTCCCGCGAGCGTGCGGTGCGCGCACTGCTGCGCACTCCCAGGCTGCGCCGGCTGTGGAGCGCCCAGTTGGTGAGCGGCATCGGTGATGCCCTGGCCCTCCTGGTGCTGGTGCTGCTGGCCCTCCAGGCCGCCGCCTCGGAAGGGGCCTTCGGCGGCGGGTACCGCGGCGCGGCCCTCGCCGTCGCCGCGATCTTCGGGGTCCGCATCCTCGCCACCCTGCTCTTCGGCGCGGTCCTTCTCGGCCCGCTGGCCGGGCTGCTGGGCGCCGGGGGCAAGCTGGACCGCCGCTGGACCATGATCGGGGCCGACGGGGTCCGCCTCGCGCTCTTCGTCGTCGCCCCGCTGTGGCTCGACTGGATCCCGGCCCACGCACTCACCGCGCTGCTGGCCACCGTGTTCGTCGCCGGTGCCGCCGAGCGGCTGTGGACCCTGGCCAAGGAGAGTGCGGCGCCCGCCCTGCTGCCCGCGCCGCCGCTGGAGGGGGCCGCCGTACGGCCGCTCCCGGACCACCTGGACGCGCTGCGCCGGCTGACCCTGCGCACCGCCTTCGCGGCGCTGCCCGTCGCCGCGGCCGTGCTGCTCGCCGCGACCCTGGTCGGCAAGGCACTCGGCCTCGGCATCGACTGGTTCGCCGCGAACCAGGCCGCCCTCGGCTCGTACGTGGCCTCCGGCCTCTTCGCCGCCTCCGTCTCGCTGCTGCTGCCGCTGGTGCTGCCCGGCGGGGCGACCCCGCGTCCGCGTTCCCCGTTGGAGGGCCTGCGCGCCCCCAAGGCGGGCGACCGGCCCGACAAGGGCCGTACGGGCGCCATCCCCCTGCTGGTCCTGAGCTGTGCCGCGGTCGCCGGAGCGGTGTCCAGCGCCGTCGCCGTCGCCGTGCTGCACGCCTTCGACCTGGGCGGCGGCCCGGCCGCGTTCGCGCTGTTCGTCCTCGCGCTCGTCGGCGGCACCGCCGCCGGCATCCGCGCCACCCAGGCCGGCAAGGTGCTGCCGGGCCTGTCCCGGCGCCGGCTGCTGGCCCTCGCCATAGCGGTGACCGGGACCGCGCTGCTGCTGACCGGGCTCGTCCCCGACATGGCGACCGTGCTCTTCCTGTCGCTGCTCGCCGGCCTCGCCGCGGGCGTCGCGGCCAACACCGGCCACACCCTGCTGGACCAGGAGACCGAGGAGGTCCGCCGGGCCCGGGTCACCGAGCACCTCCAGGCGGCCGTACGGGTGGCCGTCGCGCTCGGCGCCGTCCTCGCCCCCGTCCTGGCCGCGGCGATCGGCCCGCACCGGCTGACCGGCGCCGAGGTCGTCTTCGCGCACGGCGGCGCCGCCTTCACCCTGATGCTGGTCGGCGCCCTGCTGCTGCCCGTCGCCGTGCTGGTGCTGACCAAGGCCGACGACCGCCGGGGCGTGCCCCTGCGGCGGGACCTGCGCGAGGCGCTGCGCGGCGGTGAGCCCGTCCAGGCGGCGTCCGCCACCGGCTTCTTCATCGCCCTGGAAGGCGGCGACGGGGCCGGCAAGTCCACCCAGGTCGAGGCGCTGGCCGCCTGGATACGGGGCAAGGGCCATGAGGTCGTGGTGACCCGGGAGCCCGGGGCGACCCCCGTCGGCAAGCGGCTCCGTTCGATCCTGCTCGACATCTCCTCCGCCGGTCTCTCGAACCGCGCCGAGGCCCTGCTGTACGCCGCCGACCGTGCGGAGCACGTGGACACCGTGGTGCGCCCGGCCCTGGAGCGCGGCGCTGTCGTCATCTCGGACCGCTACATCGACTCCTCGGTCGCCTATCAGGGCGCCGGCCGTGACCTGTCCCCGACGGAGATCGCCCGGATCTCGCGCTGGGCCACCGACGGACTCGTCCCGAACCTGACCGTGCTTCTCGACGTGTCGCCGGAGGCGGCACGCGAGCGCTTCACGGAGGCGCCGGACCGGCTGGAGTCGGAGCCGGCGGAGTTCCACCAGCGGGTGCGGTCCGGTTTCCTGACCCTCGCCGCGTCCGACCCCGGCCGCTACCTCGTGGTCGACGCGGGCCAGGACCCGGATTCGGTGACCACGGTCGTACGGCACCGCCTGGACCGGATGCTCCCGCTCTCGGAGGCAGAGGTGGCCGCCCAGGCGGAGGCGCGGCGCCTCGCCGAGGAGGAGGCCCGGCGCCGGGCCGAGGAAGAGGCCGCGCGCAAGGCCGAGGAAGAGCGGCTGCGCGCCGAGGAAGAGGCCCGCAAGGCACGGGAGGCCGAGGAAGCGCGGATCAAGGCCGAGGCGGAGGCCGCCCGCAGGGCGCAGGAGGAGCGGCTGCGCGCCGAGGAGGAGGCCCGGGTCCGGGCCGAGGCCGAGCGGCTGCGAGCGGAGGCCGAGGAGAAGGCGCGCGCGGCGGAGGCCGAGCGGCTGCGCAGGCAGGCCGAGGAGGAGGCCCGGCTGCGGGCCGAGGCCGAGGAGCGGCGGCTGGAGAAGCAGCGCAGGGCCGAGGAGGCCCTGCTGAAGGCCGAGGAGGCACGCCGGCTGGTGGAGGCCGAGGCGGCGGCCAAGGCGGCGGCTGTCGCGGCGGCCGCGGCTGCGGAGGCCGCTGCGGCCGCCGCGGCGGCGCCTGCCCCTGCCCCTGCCCCTGCCCAGTCTGCTGCTCCTGCTTCCGCGCCCAAGGTCGGCATGACCAAGAAGCCGGAGCCGGAGCCGGAGTCGCACCCGGACGATGCGGTGACGGTGGAGACCCCGATGGCCGCGCCGCCGGTCAAGCGGGTCGTCCAGCCGGACGACGTCACCCAGACCGTCCCGGTGCCGAAGATCGACCCGTCGTCCGCCGAGGAGACCACGGTGCTGCCGCCGGTCCGCGCGACGGACGAGACGGCGGTGCTGCCCCCCGTACGCCCGGACGCGCCGCAGGCCGCGCAGGCCCGGCCGGCCCCGCGGGACAGTGGTGGCGGTCACCGCTCCGCCACCCGGCCGACGGCCCAGCGCCCCGAGGAGAATCCGGCCGACCGGGTGCCGTCGGGCATCTTCCGGGACGCCGGCAACGACCGGACCCGGGAGCTCCCCGTCGTCGACGACGAGGGCCGGCCGCGCCGGGCGCGCCCGGACTGGGCGGAGGAGACCCCGCTGGACGATCTGCCGACGCTGGCGGACGAACTGCTGGGCCGCCACCGGGACGACGAGGACGGCGACGAGGGCGAACGCGCACCGCGCCGCCGCTGAGCCGGGCGGGACGGGATTGTCGGTGGCGCCCGCCACAATGGGTGCACGGAGAGTGAAAGGTGGTGGGCGGGATGCCCGTATGGGACGACCTGGTGGGACAGGAGCGGGTCCAGAAGCAGCTGGCCGCCGCCGCCCGCGACGCCGACGCACTGGTCACGGCCATCACGGACGGGACCGCGCCGCCGCCGTCGTCCAAGATGACCCACGCCTGGCTGTTCACCGGACCGCCAGGATCCGGGCGGTCCACCGCCGCCCGGGCCTTCGCGGCCGCGCTGCAGTGCACCAGCCCCGACCGTGCCCTCGGCGGTGAGCCGGGCTGCGGGTTCTGCGACGGCTGCCACACCACCCTCATCGGTACGCACGCCGACGTGCAGATCGTCCGCACCGACCTGCTGTCGATCGGTGTGAAGGAGACCCGCGACCTGGTCCGCCGGGCCCAGCTCTCCCCGGCCGTCGGCCGCTGGCAGGTCATCGTGCTGGAGGACGCCGACCGGCTCACCGAGGGCGCCGGCAACGTGATCCTCAAGGCCGTGGAGGAGCCCGCTCCGCGGACGGTGTGGCTGCTGTGCGCGCCCTCGCTGGAGGACGTGCTGCCCACCATCCGTTCCCGCTGCCGGCACCTGACGCTGAGCACTCC
This sequence comes from Streptomyces avidinii, assembly GCF_014650695.1. Classification (GTDB taxonomy): domain Bacteria; phylum Actinomycetota; class Actinomycetes; order Streptomycetales; family Streptomycetaceae; genus Streptomyces; species Streptomyces avidinii. The sequence continues at coordinate 279,047 of NZ_BMVL01000009.1, forward strand.
GAGCGTCGACGCCGTCGCCGACGTGCTGGTCCGGCGCGACGGCATCGAGCCCGCCGTGGCCGCGGCCGTCGCCCGGGCGACCCAGGGGCACATCGACCGGGCCCGCCGGCTCGCCACCGACGAGACCGCCCGGGCCCGCCGGTCCGCCGTGCTGAAGCTCCCGCTGCGCGTCGACGACGTGGGCGGCTGCCTCAAGGCCGCGCAGGAGCTGGTCGACGCCGCCGCCGAGGACGCCAAGCAGGTCGCGGAGGAGGTCGACACCAAGGAGACCGAGGAGCTGCGCGCCGCGCTCGGCGCCGGAGCGGGCGCCGGCAGCCGGATGCCGCGCGGTACGGCGGGCGTGATGAAGGAGCTGGAGGACCGGCAGAAGCGCCGCCGCACCCGTACCCAGCGCGACACCCTCGACCTGGCGCTGACCGATCTCACCGGCTTCTACCGGGACGTGCTGGCCCTGCAGCTCGGCTCCTCCGTGGCCATCGCCAATGAGGAGATACGGCCCGACCTGGACCGCGTCGCCCGCGCCTCGGGCCCCGAGCGGACCCTGCGCCGGATCGAGGCGATCATCGCCTGCCGGGACGCCCTCGACCGCAATGTCGCCCCGCTCCTCGCGGTCGAGGCGATGACGATGTCGCTGCGCGCGGGCTGATCGAGGGCTGATCGCGGGCTGCGCGGGGCCGAAATCGGCCGGACCGACCGGGCGGCGGTCCACACCCGGTTGACGGGTTCACCCGTACGGGCGGACCGGTCGCCGGGCCGGGCAGCGCCCGGTCCGTGCCCTGCGCGGCGCGGGCCACGGAAGGCGTGCGGCCGTCCGGTCCCGGCGGGCCTGCTGACCTCCTCCGGCAGGACGTAGGCTCCGTAGATGGACACCAGTCGCCTGCTGCGCACCACCGGGACCGTGATCGCAGCCGCCGGGCTGCTGCTCTCCGGGTGCACCTCGGGCGGCTCGGGGGAACCCCGGGCCGCCGCGTCCTCCACACCGGAGTCCGCCCCGCCGTCGGGCCGGTCGTCCCCGAACGAGGCCGCGCTGCGCCCGTACTACGAGCAGAAGCTGACCTGGCGCGACTGCGGTGTCCCCGGATTCGAGTGCTCCACCATGAAGGCCCCGCTGGACTACGCGAACCCCGGCTCGGGCCAGGACGTCGACATCGCGGTGGCGCGGCGCAAGGCCACCGGTCCCGGCAAGCGCCTCGGCTCGCTGCTGGTCAACCCGGGCGGCCCGGGCGGCTCCGGCATCGGCTACCTCCAGGCGTACGCGGGCATCGGCTATCCCGCGGCCGTCCGGGCCCAGTACGACATGGTGTCCTTCGACCCCCGCGGGGTGGAACGCAGCAACCCCGTCGAGTGTCTGGACGGCCCTGCCATGGACAAGTACACGCAGGTGGACCAGACGCCGGACGACGAGGCCGAGCGGGCCGAGCTGGTGGCTGCGTTCAAGGAGTTCGCGGCCGGCTGCCAGAAGAACTCGCAGCGGGTCCTGCCGCACGTCTCCACCGTCGAAGCGGCCAGGGACATGGACCTGCTGCGCGGGGTGCTCGGCGACCAGAAGCTCAACTACGTCGGGGCCTCGTACGGCACCCTGCTCGGGGCGACGTACGCGGACCTCTTCCCGGACCGGGTCGGCAGGCTGGTCCTGGACGGGGCCATGGACCCCGCCCGGCCCGCGCTCGAACTGAACCGGGACCAGACCGAGGGCTTCGAGACGGCCTTCACCTCCTTCGCCAAGGACTGCGCGAAGCAGCCCGACTGCCCGCTGGGCAAGGGCGGCCCGGACGCGGTGGCGGCTCGCCTGAAGGACTTCTTCCGCAAGGTGGACGCGCAGCCGGTTCCGTCAGGCGATCCGAACCGTCCGCTGGGCGAGTCGCTGGCGACGACCGGGGTGATCGCGGCCCTGTACGACGAGAGCGCCTGGCCGCAGCTGCGCGAGGCCCTCTCCTCGGCGATGAACGGTGACGGATCGAGCCTGCTGAGCCTGGCCGACAGCTACTACGAGCGCGAAGCGGACGGCAAGTACGCCAACCTGATGTTCGCGAACGCCGCCGTCAACTGCCTCGACCAGCCCCCGGCCTTCACCGGCCCGGCGGCGGTCGACTCCGCCCTGCCCTCCTTCGAGAAGGCCTCCCCGGTCTTCGGCCCGGGCCTGGCCTGGGCGTCGCTGAACTGCGCCTACTGGCCCGTGAAGGCCACGGGCAAGGCGAAGGAGCTGGCCGCGAAGGGCGCCCCGCCGATCGTGGTGGTGGGCACCACCCGCGACCCCGCCACCCCGTACAAGTGGGCCCAGGCACTGGCCGGCCAGCTCGACTCGGGCACGCTCCTCACCTACGACGGCGACGGCCACACGGCGTACGGCCGCGGCAGCGACTGCATCGACACCGCGATCAACCGCTACCTCCTGGAGGGGAAGGCCCCGGCGGCGGGCAAGAAGTGCTGAGCCCGCCGCCCCGCGTCCGGCTCGGTGGCGACGCGTGAAGAAAACAACGTAAACGTCCGAGTATGTGACCCGTGTCTCGCCCGTGCGAAACCTGGTTCGGGGCACCCGTCCACACCCTGTAGACTTGGCGCCGCTGCTGATGAGCGCCCCTCTTCGAGGGAACACTTGTCTGACCAGTGGTGCCGCCTTAGCTCAGTTGGCCAGAGCAACGCACTCGTAATGCGTAGGTCTCGGGTTCGAATCCCGAAGGCGGCTCTGTAGAAGCCCCAGGACTCACTCGCCGTGACCTGGGGCTTTTGCTATTTCCCGGATCATGCGCCGCCGCCGCGCGCGGGCCGCTCGGATGCTGGCGGTCCCGGTTCCGGTCCCGGACGCGTGAACCTCCCGTACCGGCCCTGCGTCTTCTCTCCCGATCGTCACTACACCCACGGGAGAAGAGACCTTGACCGACAAGGACGTTGAGCAGCCCGACGAGCGGGGTTACGGCCCGGGGCCCTGGTGGACGGACCTGGGGGCCTGGGGGGCGGTCGGATTGATCGTCGTCGGGGTTCTCTGCGCAGCGTGGGTCTTCCTCCGGCTGCCCGGCACCCCCGAGAACCTGGCTACCGGCTACTACCAGGCCGCCAAGGTCCTCGCCATCGGCGTCGTACTCGGAGGAAGCGCCCTGCTGGCCCGTCGTCGTCCGGGCGCCCGGTGAGCGAGGTGGGCGGGCCGGGGTGCCGGGGGCGGGTCAGGGTTCCTTCGGGTCGCCCGCCAGGCGGACCGTGCTCAGGACGCGCATGATCAGGGCGTCGTCGACGGCGCCTGGGACGCCCGTGCGGCCGTAGAAGTCCCAGGAGACGAGGTCGCCCCGGGAGTTCTTGAAGCCGAAGACGACCGCCTGGCCGTCGCCGGCACAGTGGTTGGTGCGGGGAACGCCCGTGGAGCGGGCCTTGACGTAGCTCCCGCTGACCCCCGACCTCGTCGTGTACGCCACCGGCTTGTCCGTCTTGACCGCGCTCTTGTCCGGCTGGGTGTAGGCGGCGTAGACCCAGGTGGGCGCTTCCTTCTCGGCGATCTCGGCGGCGTTCTTGGCGCCGGCGGCGCCCTTGGTGCCGACGTTGGCGAGCCGGACGTCCGAGACCTGGCCGTCTCCGTCCGCGTCGATGCTGCACCACTTGGACTTGTAGAAGGCGGGGGCCGTGTGCCCGATGAGGACCTTCTCCCGGTCCTTGCTGTCCGTATGGCCGCTGAAGACCGTGGGTTCGAGGACCTCCCACTGCGGCGGCACGTCGAACGCGGTGCCGTGCTTCGGGTTGACCACGGTCTTCCAGCCCGCGACCTGCGGCTTCGTCGGATCCGCTGCGGACGCCGGAGGGACGGCGGCTTCCCTCGCGCGGTTCTCGCGGACGCCGAGTGCGACGCCGGTCGCGGCAGCGGTGACCGCCAGGGCGGTCAGGGCGCAGATCCCGGCCACGACCTTCTTCCTGCTGCTCCTCCCCCGGCCGCCGGGTTCCTGCGGCGGACGGAACGGCGGCGGTTGGTACAGGCCGCCGGGCCGATCCGGCTGTGGGTACGGGTTCTCCATGGTGCCCTCCTACTTGCCGAACGACAGGATCGAGCGGCTCGCCTTCTTCGGCTCCGGGCTGTAGACCCTGCCGTTGAGCAGGAACAGCCGTCCGCCCGCCCAGGCGGTGCGCAGGCCGTGGGTGAAGAAGACGCCCTGGGCGCCGGCAGCCGCGGCCGGGCTCTGCAGGAGGGGCTGCGCCGCCCCGTCGGCCGGGGCGAGGGAGACGACCGCCCCTGCTTCGCCGCTGCTGCCGGAGGAGACGTACACGACGACCCGGCCGTCCTCCACCGCGAGCGGCCACAGGGTGCGCTCCTTGGGCTGCTCGGCCGTGCGCCACCGCTCCTTGCCGGTGTTCAGGTCGACGGCGACGACCTGGTTGGTGTCGTCGATGCCGAGGCTGCTGCCGGGCTTGCCCGCACCCAGGTAGAGGGTGTCGGCGTCGGCCGCGACGGCGTAGCACTCCTGGAAGCCGCTCGCGTTGCCGAATCCGTTGCACCGGCCGCTGACCCCGAAGCCCGGGTTGGTCTGCGAGCGGACCCTGCCGTCGGCCGTGAAGGCCGTGATGTTCCAGGTCTTCTTGTCCTTGTGGTGCGCGGCGATCACCAGAGGGTCGATGGAGAGCACCCGGCCGACGGTCCAGTCCCGGTCGTACTTGTGACTCCAGCGCGCGCCGCCGGTGGCCGGATCCAGTTCCTCGACCATCGCCTGGCCGGAGGCGAGGGCGCCGTTCGGGTCGGGGCAGTGGCGGATGCCGATCAGCCGCGAGCCCCCGGCGAAGGCGGACGGGTAACAGCCGTTGGTCTTCGAGGTGCCGAACAGCTTGCGGCCGTCGGTGACCGAGAAGCCGCTCATGACGGCGGGCCGCGCGACGGCCACGGTGTCACCGCTGATCGCCAGCTCGAACTGCACCGAGCTGTCGTGCTCGTTCTCGGGCGGTACCGGAACCTTCCAGCCCGCCTTGCCCGTGGCGAGGTCGATCTGCTGGAGGTGGGTGCACCGCGAGGTGTCCGAAGCGCTCTCCTTCACCGCCACGACGAGTACGCCGGTCGCGGACGGGGCCGGTGGGACCCCGCACAGCGGCGTCTGGAGCGAAAGTTTCCACTTCTCCTGGCCGTCGGCCACGGCGTACGCGGTGAGCCCGCTGGAGATCGCGCCGACCACGGCGTCCCCCACCCGCCACGGGCCGTACTGCGCGGTCCCCGAACCGGCCACCTCGGTCCGGTTGTCGCGCAGCCAGACCCGGGCCTCACCCGGCCGGATGCCCGCGTTGGGGTCGTAGGCGCCGGGGGTCCCACCGGGGCCCTTGCCGTCGCCCTGGTCGACCGAGGGGGAACCGGAGGGCCCGGCAGCGGGCCGGGCGGGGACGCCGACGCCGGTGCGGACCGTCAGGTGGTAGGAGCCGCCGCCGATCAGGAGCAGGGCGGCGGCCACCGCCGCGACGGCGACGGCGGGTCGCAGCCGCGGACGCGAAGGGGGACGAGGGGCGGGATCCGGGCCGAACGGTGCGGGCGGCGGCCCGAAGCCGGCGGGCTCCTGCTCGTCGGGTTCCGGCCGTGCGCCGGGAGTGCGACCGGTCATGGGGGAAGTCTGGCCGGTACAGCGGCATTTCTAGAATAGATTTTTAGACTTCTTCGCCGCCTCCCTCGCTGCCCGGCGAGTCCTCCCGGCTCCCGGTCGCCCGCCCGCCGGCACAGGTCTAGCGTGGAGTGGAGGTCTGTGGCTTGGCGGGCGAGGAGGCCGGGCATGACGACACGTTGGCGCAGTGCAGCCGTGGGCGGGGCGGCCGTCGCACTGGTGGTGGGTCCGGTGGGCGCGGGTGCGGGCGCGGTGTACGGGTGGGACGCGGCGGCGCACACACGGACCGCGACCGCGACGGCGCCGGCCGCAGCCCAGACGCCCACGCCGACACCCACGCCCAAGACGACGCCGACGCCGACGTCCGCCTCCGACGAGTTCGCCCGGCTGACCCCCGCCGTGGCCCGACAGTTGGACGACGCCATCCGGAAGGTCCTGGCCGAGGCGAAGATCCCGGGTGTGATCGTGGCCGTGTCGGCGCCGGGCAAGGGCGAGTACGTACGGTCCTTCGGCATCGCCGACAAGGGCACGGGTGCGCCGATGACCCCGAACCTCAACATGCGGATCGGCAGCGTGACGAAGACCTTCACCGTCACCGCCCTCCTGGAACTGGTCGACGACGGCAAGGTCGGGCTGGACGACCCCATAGGCAAGTACGTCGACGGGGTGCCGAACGGCGACCGGATCACCCTGCGCGAGCTGGCCGGGATGCGCAGCGGGCTCTTCAACTACTCGGCGGACGAGGGCTTCTACAAGGCGCTGACCAGCAATCCCGAGCGGCCCTTCACCCCGCAGGAACTGCTCGACTACTCGTTCAAGCACCCGGTGTTGTTCGAGCCGAACGCGAAGTTCTACTACTGCAACACCAACCTGATCCTCCTCGGGCTGGTGGTGGAGAAGGTCAGCGGCATCCCCCTCGACCGGTTCATCGACCGGGAGGTCGTCGAACCGGCCGGGCTGAAGCACACGCTCTTCCCCACGGGCGCGGACTTTCCCCGGCCGCACGCCCAGGGCTACACGAACCAGACGGCCTCAGGGAAGGTCGAGAACTCCACCGACTGGAATCCCTCCTGGGGCTGGGCGGCCGGCGCGATGATCTCCGACCTTTCCGACCTGCGCAGCTGGGCGAAGACCCTGGCGACCGGGACCCTGCTGACCCCCGCCACCCAGGCCCAGCGGCTGGACGTGGTCGACGCGATCCCGGGCGCGGGCTACGGCCTCGGCATCTTCAAGGTCCAGGGCTGGATCGGCCACAACGGCTCCCTGCCGGGCTACGGCTCGCTCGTCCTCTACCTCCCGGAGGCCGAGGCCACGCTGGTCGTGCTGCTCAACACGGACATCTCGTACGAGAACCAGGAGCCCAGCACCCTCTTCGGGGAGGCGATCACCAAGATCGTGACTCCCGACCGGGTCTACTCGCTCCCCGCCCAGCCCCCGTCGTGAGCGGGCGGGACGACCGACGCCACATCAGCGGCGGGCCCCGGGACTTCGGTCCCGGGGCCCGTGTCGTCATGTGTGCGGCCGGTCCTTCGCGGCGGCCGACTCCGGCCGTAGCGTAGGCAGTCGAGAGTCCGGGCGACCGGTCGCCCGCGCACAATGGTCCGCGGCGCGCGCGAAACACCCCTGAGGGAGACGCACATGAACGGTCAGGCACAGGCGGCGGCACAGCAGGACGTCCCGTCCCCGGCGGAGGACTCGGCACCGGCATCCGCGCCCGGGGTGGCGGTCCGCGCCGCCGGCGAGGCGGACGTCGAGGCGGCGGCCGTGCTGTTCCGCGGCTACCTCGACTTCTACGAGGTGGACATCGAGGACCCGGACGCCCCGCGGGCCTTCCTGGCGGAGCGGATCGCAAAGGACGAGTCCCTGGTCCTGCTCGCCGACGTCCCGGAGGCGGGCATGGTCGGCTTCGCGCAGGTCTACCGCGGGTTCTCCTCGCTCTCGCTGCGGACCGCCTGGGTCCTCAACGACCTGTACGTGGCCCCGGAGGGCCGCCGCACGGGGGCCGGCCGGGCGCTGCTGCGCGAGGTGCTGCGCCGGGCCCGCGAGGCCGGGGTGTCCGGGGTGCAGCTGGAGACCGCGTACGACAACACCGTCGCGCAGGGGCTGTACGAGGCCGAGGGCTTCGTCCGCGAGGAGTTCCACGTGTACTTCCACGGCCTGGGCTGACCGGCTTCCGGGGCAGGGCACGGTCCTCCGGGTGGGACTCCGGGGAATGCTCCCGGGAGGACTTCCGGCGGGCGATGAAACATTTCCGCACGGCCGACGCGTCAGTGTGGTGTGACGGACGCGAGGGGGAGCAGATGCGGCACGGTCGCGGGGGTGGATTCCGTGAGTTCGCGGCGGGCCGGTCGGGGCATCTGTACCGGTCGGCGTGCCTGCTGGCGAGCGGGGACACCCACCTCGCGGAGGACTTGGTGCAGGAGACCCTGGGGCGGATGTACCTGCGCTGGGGGCGGATCTCCCGTATCGACAATCCGGCGGCGTACGCGCAGACGGTGCTGGTACGGGCCTTCCTCACGCACCAGCGCCGCCGCTCGGCGGGGGAGCGCCCGGTCGGGGAGTTGCCCGACCCGGGCGCGCCCGCGACGGGCGGCGAGGATCCGGCGCTGCGGCTGACGCTGCTGGAGGCGCTGGGGCGGCTGGCGCCCAAGGACCGGGCGGTACTGGTGCTCCGCTACTGGGAGGACCGCAGCGTCGAGGAGACCGCCGACGCGATGAACACCAGCTCGGCAGCGGTCCGTACGCGGACCTCGCGGGCGCTCGCCCGGCTGCGCGAGCAGCTGGGGGGCAGCCTCTCCGCCTTCGCGGATCTCTGAGACCGGCGCGAACCGCTCGGCTCGGGTCCCTTCGGATTCGCTCCGGGCCGCTCCGCTCCGGTCGCTCCGGTCACTCCCGCGCCCCACCCCACCCTGCAAACGGAAGGTCTGGTTCCACATGCCCTTTGAAGACGAACTCGGCGAGGCCCTGCGGCGTGCGGGGGAAGGGTTCACGACCGACCGGAACGCCCTCGCGGAAGCGGGCGAGCAGCGCGGCCGACGGCTGGTGGCGCGCCGCCGGACCGCCGTGGCCGGTGCCTCCGCGCTGGCCCTGACCGTGATCGCCGCGGCGGGCGCCTACACCGGCGGCCTGTTCGACGGCCCGGGCGCCGCGGACCGGGTCGACGTCGCGGCGCCGTCGACCGTGCCGGGCGGGAACGGGAAGCAGCCGCGGACCGGCACCGGCGTGGTGACCGCCGAGCAGCTGATCGCGAGCCTGAAGGCGCTCCTGCCGGGCGGAGCGCTCACCAAGGCGGAGGCGCGGGGCACCAGCGACGAGCTGGGCCCCTGGGTCTCCGGCGTGTACGACGACGGGAAGGGGAAGTCCGCCGTCTCCGTCCGCCTACAGCGGGTCGATCCGAAGGGCAGCCTGGCGCGCGCGCAGACCGAGTGCGGGGACAAGAGCCTGCAGGGTTACGACGACTGCCGGACCGAGTATCTGGCCGACGGTTCCAGGCTGATGCTCCACAAGGGGTACGAGTACCCCGACCGCCGGGTGGACACCAAGGTGTGGTCGGCGACGCTCGTCACCCCCCAGGGCTTCCTGGTCGGCGCGTCCGAGTGGAACGCGGCGGCCGAGAAGGGCGCCCCCGTCTCCCGGACCGATCCGCCGCTGGCCACGGAGGACTTGAAGACGCTGGTCACCTCACCGGCATGGCAGCCGGCGCTGAACGACCTGCCGACGGTCGAGCCCGAGGTCCCCCAGGTGGAGGGGCCGACCGCACTGCGGGACCGGAACGCCGGGGCCGCCCTGGAGCACCTGATCAACGGACTCGGAGTCGCACTGCCCGTCGTCGCCAAGGGCGGTGAGGGCGAGTACGGCTATGTCGTCCTCGACGACGGCAGCGGAAAGTCCCTGGTCCAGATCAACGTCCAAAAGGGCGAGGGCAACATCGGTTTCACGGAGGCCGATGCCACCGTGCGGCCCGACGGGACGAGGGTGAAGCCCATGGTGGGGCGCGCCACGAAGGGCAAGGACGTGATGCAGTGGAGCGTGGACACCCTGCGCAAGGACGGTCTGCGCGTGCTGGTCTCCTCCTTCAACGCGGCCGATCCGAACGGTACGCCCACGCGCGACTCGCCCATGCTGACGATGGAGCAGCTGCACGAGATCGCCCTCGCCCCGGGGTGGAACCGGACCAGCAACTAGAAACCGGCGTGGGCGGGTTCATTTGGCGTCCGCGTAGCACTCCACGACCGCCGTCGTGAACGGGAACCGGACCGGGGTGTCGCCGAAGGCGATCCGGCCGGCCCGGTCACCGGCGGCGCGGATCGCCTCCACCACGGCCTCGGCCTCCTCGGCCGGGCAGTGCACGATCACCTCGTCGTGCTGGAAGAAGACCAGCTCGGCCCGCATGCCGACGGTCGCCTGCCGCAGGGCCGCGAGCAGCAGCAGCGCCCAGTCGGCCGCACTGCCCTGGACCACGAAGTTGCGGGTGAACCGGCCGCGGGCCCGGGTGTTGGTGGAGGCGTAGCTCGGGGTCCAGCCGTCCTCCCGGTCCTGCGGGGTCCCCGCCTCGCCCTCGCCGTACCCCTCGCCGGGGTCGACGCCGCCGTCGCCGGCCTCGTCGCCGTCGCCGGAGCCGGCGGGTGGCGGGCAGGTGCGTCCCAGCCAGGTCCGTACGAGCCGGCCCTCCTCCCCGGCCTTCGCGGCGTCGTCCACGTACGCGACCGCCAGGGGGAAGCGGCGGCGGAGCGCGGCCAGGTTCTTCAGGCCGTCCCCGGAGGTCTGCCCGTAGACCGCGCCGAGCACGGCGATCTTGGCCTTGTCCCGGTCGCCGGAGAAGCCCCGGCGGGACACGGCCGTGTAGAGGTCCGAGGCCTCCCCGGCGACCTCCATGAAGGCCGGGTCGCGGGAGATGGCGGCGAGTACGCGCGGTTCCATCTGGTCGGCGTCGGCGACGACGAGCCGCCAGCCCGGGTCGGCGACCACCGCCCGGCGGATCACCTTGGGGATCTGCAGGGCGCCGCCGCCGTTGGTGACCCAGCGGCCGGTCAGGGTGCCGCCGGGGATGAACTCCGGGCGGAAGCGGCCGTCGCGGACCCAGTCCGCGAGCCAGGACCAGCCGTGGGCGGTGTAGATCCGGTACAGCTTCTTGTACTCGATCAACGGCTCGACGGCGGGATGGTCCAGCTCCTGGATCTCCCAGCGGCGGGTGGACCTGAGCTTGATCCCGGCTCCGGCGAAGGCCTTGACGACGTCGGCGGGCAGATCGGGGCGCACCCGTCTGCCGAAGGCGGCGGACACGCGGTCGGCCAGCTCGGCGAGGCGCCGGGGCTCGCCGCCGCCCGCGTACCGCTCGCCGAGCAGCTCGGTCAGCAGGGCCCGGTGCACGTCGGCCCGCCAGGGCAGACCGGCACGGTTCATCTCGGCGGCGACGAGGAAGGCCGCCGACTCGGCGGCGGTGAGCAGCCGCATCCGGTCGGGGCGGTCGGTGGCGTCGAGCCGTTTCGCCTGGTCGGCGTGGATGGCGAGCAGGGCGTCCAGAGGGACGGGGGCGGGCTGCGGGTCGAACAGGGAGTCCTGGGCGCGGGGCTCGACGGCGCGCGGGCGCGGATCGGGCGGTACGGGGGTGCGGGTGAGCCGGGCCCAGGCGGCGGCGGCGGAGCGGGGCTCGCCGGAGCGGCCCTCGTGGCCGAGGAGCAGCAGCTCGGCGGCCTCGATGTCGTGGCAGCGCTCGACGCGGGTGCCCGCGGCGAGCAGGCGGGGGTACACGGCGGCGGTGGACCGCCAGACCCAGCGGGTGCCGGGCGGGGCGGAGCGGATCGCCTCGGCGGGGTCGCGGACGCGGAGCCGGACTCCGTCCGCGGGGGGTACGGGCGCGGCGTGCCACCACCCGTCGCCGTCCTCGGCGAGGGCCCAGCGGGGGGTGCGGTCGCTCATGGGTGCGAGTGTCCCACCGGGGTCTGACAGGGGAGCCCCGGCGTGCCGGGTCGCTGGGCCGCTGGGCCGCCGGGTCGCTGTGCCGTGCCGGTCGTGGCCGGTGCGGCGCCGTTGCCGGGGCTCCGCCCCGGACCCCGCGCCTCAAACGCCGGCGGGGCTGGGTGGGTGCGCCTCAAACGCCGGCGGGGCTGGGTGGGTGCGTCTCGAACGCTGGCGGGGCTGGGTGGGTGCGTCTCGAACGCTGGCGGGGCTGGGTGGGTGCGTCTCGAATGCCGGTGGGGCTGGGTGGGTGCGTCTCGAACGCCGGTGGGGCTGGGACGGCCGGAGCTGGATCGGCGGGCGGGCTGGAAGACTGGAGGGGTGAGAGACCTTGCCGAGATCGTCGACCGAGCCTTCGCCGCCGCCCTCTACGCCCAGGACGATGCCGGGCTGGACACCGGGGCCTCGCTGCTCGTCGCCGATCAGGGCGGCTGGGCCGCGGTCGGGAGGGAGCTGCTCGCGCGCGGGGAGGCGTACGTGCGCCAGGGCTGGGAGCGGGGCTGGCAGCCTGCGGACGTACTGCGGCTGGTCCGGCGGGACCTCGACGAGCGGCACCTGCGCATCGCCGGGGACCTGATCGCCGCCGAGGCGCGCCGCTACGCGCGGCTGCCGGCGCGCTGGGGCGCCGGTGAGGTGTGGTGGGCGGGCGACGAGGAGTACGCCGACCGGCTTGCGCAGCGGGAACGGGCCGACCGTTTCACGCTGGCCACCGCCTTCCTGGAGGTGCTGCGGCTGCTGATACGGCTGCCCTCGATCGAGCCGGTGGGTCCGCTGCCCGGTGACCCGGCCGACGCCCTCGCCGAGCACGCCCACATAGAGCCCCGCATGCTGGGCCGGATCCGGGCGCTTCTCGCCAAGGCCGAGGCCACCACCTTCCCGGAGGAGGCGGAGGCGCTCAGCGCCAAGGCCCAGGAGCTGATGGCCCGGCACACCGTCGACGAGGCGCTGCTGGCCGCCCGCGGCGGCGGCCCGGCGCAGGTCCCGGGAGCGTGCCGGATCGGCGTCGAGCCGCCGTACGAGGAGGCGAAGGCGGTGCTGCTCGACGCGGTGGCCACCGCCAACCGCTGCCGGGCTGTGTGGAACAGCGGCTTCGGGTTCTCCACGGTGGTCGGCTTCGAGAGCGACCTGGAGGCGGTGGAGCTGCTCCACACCTCGCTGCTCGTCCAGGGAACGGCGGCGATGACCCGTGCGGAGGCCGCGCAGCGCTCCGCCGGGCGCAAGCGGACGAAGACCTTCAGGCAGTCCTTCCTGCTCGCCTACGCCAGCCGGCTCGGCCACCGGCTCACCGAGACCGCCGAGCACGCGGCGACGGAGGCCCCCGACAACCTGCCGGCCCTGGTGGCCCGGGACGTGGCGGTCACCTCGCGCGCGGACGAGATGTTCCCGCGGACCACCACGACCCGGCTGCGCGGCGCGACCGACCACGCGGGCTGGGAGGACGGCACGGCGGCCGCCGACCGCGCCCACATGGGCGGCCGGCGCAGGCCGCTGGCGCGCTAGGTACTCCGGGGCCCGCCCGGGCCGTCTCTTCCGGATCGCCGGGGAGCCGGTGCGCCACCGCGGGCTGTCCCACGCGGCCGCCGACGGCGCGGGGGAAGCGCCGGCCGCGCTGGGCCGGTCCGCCATGCTGCTGGAGGCCCATCTCCCGGACCGCGGGCAGGCCCCGGTGCCCGGCGCCGCCGATCCGGCGGGGGCGCTGCGCGGGGCCACCGAGGCGGGCGCCGAGGCGGTCCGGGAGCGCCGGGTGCCGCAGTGGGACGAGGTCAGGGCGGTGCCGGCGGACCGGCGTGCACCCGGGCAGGGTCCTGCGCGGGACTGCCGCGCAGCTCCTGGACTCGCTGGACGAGGTGTCCGAAGCCCTTCGCCCCTGAGCACCAACCTCTGAGTGATCAACGGACCACCCCGCGTGCACGTGCATCTGCCCATGCAGCCGCTCATGAACACAGCTATGATCCGGAGGAGTTGACATCTGCACTATCGGGGGCTTCCTGTGGACCACGCGTACAACGGGATGGCAGCTGCAGAACTCGCTTCCTTGTTTGAGCTGACGTGGCAGAAGAGCAGACACAGCAACTCGCAGGGTTCCTGCGTGGAGTTCGCGCGGCTGCCGGGAGGCGACGTCGCCATGCGCAACTCGCGCTTTCCCGACGGACCGGCACTGGTCTACACGCCGGCGGAGATCGAGGCCCTGCTTCTGGGCGTCAAGGACGGCGAGTTCGATCATCTGATCGGCTGACGGAACAGCGCACCCAATCAAGCCATGCACGTGCACTGGCCGGGACTGATCGCAATGATCAATCCCGGCCAGTTGTCCTGTGTACGCCCCTGATCGGCGGCTGTCGGTTGTTCAGTCCTGGAGCAAAAAGAGTGCCCAGACGACCTTGCCGGTCAGCCGTCCCGCGAGCGGGTGCCAGCCCCAGCTGTCGCTGTACGCGTCCACCAGGAACAGCCCGCGCCCGGACTCCAGGTCGCAGTTCTCCGAGGTCCGCTCCGGTGAGAACGCCCCGCCGGGCCGGTCCTCGCTGGGGTCCCGCACCGCACACACCAGCCGTGTGCTCCACCGCATCAGATGCAGGCGTACCGGCGGCTCCGGTTCGGCGTCCGGACCGCGCCTGTCCTCGGGCAGGGCATGGCGCAGCGCGTTCGTGACGAGTTCGGAGACGACCAGGGCCACATCGTCGAAACGGTCGTCGAGCCCCCACTGGGACAGGGTCGACCGGGTGAAGGTGCGGGCGCCGCGCACTGCGTCGAAGCGTGCGGGAAGGGCGCATGAGGCGGACCCGGAGACAGCCGTGGGGTCGACCGGGGGAAGCCCCTGCCGTAACGGCTCGAGCATGGTCGATCCATTCGTCCCCATGCGAGGCACTCCCGGGATTCGCGGGCGGAGCGGTCAACTCCGTCCAGAAAGAACTGCGGGGTGGGTCCGGCGCCGGCGCGAACAGCACGCAGGTGCGCGGGGACCATCGTTCCGAATGGCGGAGCCGGATGCAAGGGCAGATGCACGTGCACGCGCCGGACCTGTCCCCTCCCGTGACGGTTCTGACTCATTTCTTCCTACGCATACTTACGGACTTCTTTTCCCGGAGACAGGATTCCGTTACAGCACGAGTACGGGCCGATGCGTTTTGGTGGCAGACTGCGGCCCCTGGGGTACGGGGGCCCCGATGACGCTCGCGCACACCACGCGCAACGCCAATGCGATGGGGAGGGCAGTACTAGTGACCGCAGAAGCAAGCGGTTCTGTGGTGCGCCGCATCCTCCTGGGCTCCCAGCTCAGGCGACTCCGAGAATCCCGCGGCATCACCCGTGAGGCGGCCGGCTACTCGATCCGCGCATCCGAATCGAAGATCAGCCGCTTGGAGTTGGGAAGGGTGAGCTTCAAGGCCAGAGACGTAGAGGACCTCCTCACGCTCTACGGAGTCACGGACAGCACCGAGCGCGAGTCGCTGCTCGGACTGGTCCGCGAGGCCAACGCGACCGGCTGGTGGCACAGTTACGGCGACGTGCTGCCCGGGTGGTTCCAGACGTACATCGGCCTGGAGGGCGCCGCCTCCCTCATCCGCATCTACGAAGTGCAGTTCGTCCACGGGCTGTTGCAGACCGAGGCCTACGCCCACGCCGTCGTCAGCCGCGGCATGCCCGGCGCCACCGGCGCCGAGATCGACCGCCGCGTCGCCCTGCGGCTGGAGCGGCAGAAGGTCCTCGTCTCCGAGAACGCCCCGGTTTTCCACGCCGTCCTCGACGAGGCCGCGCTGCGCCGCCCGTACGGCGACCGCGAGGTCATGCGCGGCCAGCTGGAGCACCTCATCGAGGTATCCCAGCGCCCCAACGTGCAGCTCCAGGTGATGCCCTTCTCCTTCGGCGGCCACGCGGGCGAGAGCGGAGCCTTCACCCTGCTGCGCTTCCCCGAGTCCGACCTGCAGGACATCGTCTATCTGGAACAGCTCACCAGTGCCCTCTACCTGGACAAGGACGAGGAAGTGGGGCAGTACGAGCGGGCGATGGAACGGCTCCAGGCCGACTGCCCCGACCCCGACCGGACCCGCGATCTTCTTCGCGGCCTGCTCCAACTGTCTTGATTCGCACGTAGTATGACGTCTGATCAGTGCATGATGACCGATCGGTCTCCGGTGCAGCGCACGGGTGCGCGCTCGCAGTAAGGGATGGCATGTCCATATTCAGCGACCTGGCTCACCAGTACATCGACGGCGAATGGCTGGCCGGTACCGGTTCGTGGGACATCATCGACGTCAACCCGTACAACGGGGAGAAGCTCGCGGCCATCACGGTGGCCACCGTCGAGCAGGTGGACCAGGCCTACCGCGGCGCCGAGCGCGCCCAGCGGGAGTGGGCCGCCACCAGCCCGTACATCAGACGCGCGGTCCTGGAGCGCGCCCTGCGGATCACCGAGGAGCGCGAGAAGGAAATCGTCGAGGCGATGATCGACGAGCTCGGCGGGACCCGTCCCAAGGCCGAGTACGAGGTCCACCTCGCGATGGAGTTCATCCGCGAGTCGCTCCAGCTGGCCGTCCGCCCCGAGGGCCGGATCCTGCCCTCGCCGGTCGAGGGCAAGGAGAACCGGATCCAGCGGCTGCCCGTGGGTGTCATCACCGTGATCAGCCCGTTCAACTTCCCGTTCCTGGTGACCCTGAAGTCGGTCGCCCCGGCCCTGGCGCTGGGCAACGCGGTCGTCATCAAGCCCAACCAGAACGCCCCGGTCGTCGGCGGCGGCGTGATCGCCAAGATCTTCGAGGACGCCGGGCTGCCGGCCGGCCTGCTGAACGTCCTCGTCACCGACATCGCCGAGATAGGCGATGCGCTCCTGACCCACCCCGTGCCCAAGGTCATCTCCTTCGCGGGATCGGACCGGGTCGGCCGGCACGTCGGGGCGGTCGCCGCCCGCCACTTCAAGCGCACGGTCCTGGAGCTCAGCGGCAACAGCGCGCTCGTCGTCCTCGACGACGCCGACCTCGACTATGCGGTGGACGCGGCCGTCTTCAGCCGCTTCGTCTACCAGGGCCAGGTCTGCATGGCCGCCAACCGCATCCTCGTCGACGCCTCCGTCGCCGAGGAGTTCACGGAGAAGTTCATCGCCCGCGTGCGCGGCCTGAAGACGGGCGACCCGCACGAGGCCGACACCCACATCGGCCCGCTGATCAACTCCTTCCAGGCCGACGCCCTGACCGCCCTCGTGGACCAGGCCGTGGAATCCGGCGCGCAGGCGCTCGTACGGGGTTCTACGCGCGGCAACCTGGTCGAACCCACGGTGCTCGCCGGGATCCCCGAGGACTCCCCGCTGCTGGGCCAGGAGATCTTCGGGCCGGTGGCCCTGCTGGTGGTATTCGACGGTGAGGACGAGGCCGTCCGGCTGACCAACGCGACCCCCTACGGTCTCAGCGGTGCGGTGCACACCCGGGACGTGGAGCGGGGCGTCCGCTTCGCGCAGCGGATCGAGACGGGCATGATCCACGTCAACGACTCCACGATCGGGGACGAGCCGCTGGCCGCGTTCGGAGGCGAGAAGGCCTCGGGCCTGGGCCGGCTGAACGGCGAGGCCACGATCGAGGCCTTCACCACCCAGAAGTGGATCTCCGTACAGCACGGCCGGACGACCTTCCCGTTCTAGGTCTCACGGGTCACACCCCTAGACTCGGCCGGGCGTAGGCAGCCGCCCGGGGGAGATCGAGTTGAGCAACATACCGGAGACCGGCCGGACCCCTCGGGTCCAGAACCGGCTCGTCGTCATCCAGATCGTGGTCTTCTCGCTGCTGCTCACGCTGGGCGGACGCCTCTGGTACCTCCAGATCCGCAATGGCCCGGAGTACACGGACGAGGCGAAGAACAACCACGTCCAGCAGGTGGTCCAGCCCGCCGTGCGCGGCTCGATCCTGGACTCCCGCGGGGTCCCGCTCGCCGACAACGCGACCCACCTCGTGGTCTCCGCCAACCGCACCGAGCTGCTGACCATGAAGGACAAGGGCAAGTCCGTGCTGACCCGGCTCGCCGGGGTGCTGGGCATGGACGCCCAGGAGGTCGTCGACAAGGTCCGGCTCTGCGATGCCAAGACCAAGCAGCCCTGCTGGAACGGGTCCCCCTACCAGCCGATCCCGGTCAGCGACGAGGCCACCACCGAGCAGGCCCTGCAGATCCGCGAGCACCCCGAGGACTTCCCGGGCATCACGGCCGAGGCGACGGCCCTGCGCCGCTACGCCGCCCCGGACCAGGCGAACACCTCCCAGGTGCTCGGCTACCTCTCGCCGGTCACCGACGAGGAGATCGCCAAGGCGAAGAAGTCGGACTCGCCGTACCTGCGCTCCGACCAGGTCGGCCGCTCCGGCCTGGAGCGCACGTACGACAAGGAGCTGCGCGGCAAGGCGGGCATCACCCGCTACGAGGTGGACAACCTCGGCCGGGTCATCGGGCAGGGCGAGACCGATCCGGCGCAGCCCGGCTCGAACATCGTGACCTCGATCGACTCCCGCGTGCAGGCGGTCGCCGAGCGCGAGCTGAACAACGCGATGATCGACGCGCGCAAGGTCTACGACAAGAACACCCGCCGCAACTACGAGGCCGACTCCGGCTCCGTGGTGGTGATGGAGACCAAGACCGGCCGGGTCGTGGCGATGGCCTCGAACCCGACCTACGACCCCAATGCGTGGGTGGGTGGCATCTCCGCCAAGGACTACGCCGGCCTGACCGACAAGGAGTCGAACTACCCGCTGCTGAACCGGGCCATCCAGGCCCAGGCGGCGCCCGGCTCCATCTTCAAGGTGGTCACCTCGACCGCCGCGGTCAATGCCGGGTACCCGTTCAACAACCGCTACCCGTGCCCGAGCTCGTACTCGGTGGGCAGTCAGACCTTCACGAACTTCGAGTCGCAGGGCCACGGCGACATCACCATCGGCCGGGCCCTGGAGGTCTCCTGCGACACCGTCTACTACGCCCTCGCGGACCAGGAGTGGAAGAAGGACGGCGGCATCAACCCGAAGAAGAACCCGAACGACTGGTTCCTCAGGACCGCCCACGAGTTCGGGCTGGGCAAGCGCACCGGCATCGACCTGCCGAACGAGGTCCCCGGCCGCGTCCCCGACCGGAAGTGGAAGCAGGACTTCTTCGAGGCGAACAAGGACGCCTGGTGCCGCGACGGCAAGAAGAACGGCTCCTTCGCCGAGAAGATCGCCTACGAGAACTGCCGTCAGGGCAACCAGCTGCGCGAGGGCGACGCCATCAACTACTCCATCGGGCAGGGCGACACGCTCGTCACCCCGATCCAGATGGCCTCCGTCTACTCGGCGATCGCCAACGGCGGCACGCTCCACCAGCCCAGCATCGGCAAGGCGGTCGTCAGCGCCGACGGGAAGTCGGTCCAGGAGATCGCGCCGAAGGAGCAGGGCAAGTTGCCGATGGACGCGAAGACCCGCGACAACATCGACGAGGCGCTCGCCGGCGTGGCCACCGACGGCAGCGCCGCATGGCGCTTCGGCGGCTGGCCGCAGAAGCAGATCCCGATGCACGCCAAGACGGGCACGGCCGAGGTCCAGGGCAAGCAGACCACCTCGTGGTTCGCCTCGTACACCGGCGACTACGCGATCGTGATGACGATCTCGCAGGGCGGCACCGGCTCGGGCGCGTCGGGACCGGCGGTCCGCAAGATCTACGAGGCGATGTACGGGCTCGACCCGACGGGCAAGCAGGACCTCTCCAAGGCGCTGCTTCCGCAGCCCGCCACCGCGCTGCCGGCGATCCGCCCGGACGGGGAGATCGAGGGCAACTGAGCGGGGATTGCGGACAGGAACTGACCGCAAGGCTCCGTAACGTACGGGGTGTCGGAGGGAAGAGCCCCCGGCACCCCATCCCACACCCAAGGCGGTCGGTCATGGCTCAGCTTTCCACCGAAGTCCTCGGCGACGAGCGCGGCACCCTCCTCGCCTTCGTCGAGGCCCAGCGCACGGCGATCCGCGAATCCCTCCTCGGGCTCGACGAGGAGCAGGCCGCGAGCCGCCCGAGCGTGAGCGAGCTCAGCCTGTCCGGGGTGCTCAAGCACGTGGCCGAGTGCGAACTGGGCTGGCTGCGCCTGGCACAGCAGCGGCCGAACGAGCGGGAACGCAACGAGGAGACCTACGGCGAGATGTTCCGGCTCGTCGACGGCGAGTCCGTGGAGTCGGTGCTGGCCTTCTGGGACGGGGTCAGGCAGGAGACGGAGGCCTTCGTCGCCGCCGTCCCGAGCCTGGACAGCACCTTCCCGCTGCCGCCGGCGCCCTGGTTCCCCGAGGACGGCAAGGTCTCGATCCGGTGGATGCTCCTGCACCTGGTCGAGGAGTTCGCCCGGCACGCGGGCCACGCGGACATCGTCCGGGAGTCCCTGGACGGCACCCGCGCCATGGGGTGAGCGGGGGTGAGTAGCCTGGCCCCATGTCAGCGATCCGGCTTCTTGTCCTCGGCGCGGTCCGCCAGCACGGGCGGGCCCACGGGTACCAGGTACGCAACGACCTGGAGTACTGGGGCGCCCACGAGTGGTCGAACACCAAGCCCGGATCGATCTACCACGCGCTCAAGCAGATGGCGAAGCAGGGCGTCCTGCACGCGCACGAGGTGGCGCCGAGCGCGGCGGGCGGCCCGCCGCGCACCGAGTACGAGGTGACGGAGGCCGGCCGCCAGGAGTACTTCCGGCTGCTGCGCGAGGCCCTCGCGGCGTACGACCAGAAGACGGACGTGCTGTCGGCGGCGATCGGCTTCATGGTCGATCTGCCGCGGGCGGAGGTGCTCGCGCTGCTCCGGGAGCGGATGGCGAAGCTGGCTCTCTGGCGGTCGTCGGTGACGGAGTACTACACGCCGGAGGGCGGCCCGGAGTCGCTCGGGCACATCGGCGAGATCATGCACATGTGGGTCCACTCCGCGGACGCCGAGGCGGAGTGGACGCGGGGGCTGATCGCCCGGATCGAGGGGGGCGCGTACTCCTTCGCAGGTGAGGGCGGCGATCCGTTCGTGGGGGTCCTCGCGGACGGCCAGGAGAATCCGTACGCCGCGCGACAGGATGCCTAATCAAGTTTGACTAGCCGGATGGCGGGCATTACTTTGGGCGGCCCAGCTACTCAAATTTGACTAATGGAGGAGCGGTTTTGGCGATCTCCGTCGAAGGTGTGCACAAGCGGTACGGCGGCAAGCCCGCGCTGGCAGGGCTCGACCTGGAGGTGAAGTCCGGGACGGTGCAGGCCGTGCTCGGTCCCAACGGAGCCGGGAAGACCACGGCCGTGCGCATCATGAGCACCCTGCTGCGGCACGACGAGGGCGTGGTCCGGGTCGCGGGCCACGACGTACGCACCCAGGCGCCCGCCGTCCGAGCCCGGATCGGGCTGCTCGGCCAGCACGCGGCGCTCGACGAGGGCCTGGGCGGCCGGCAGAACCTGGAGATGTTCGGCCGCCTGAACCACCTCGGCGCGCGACGGGCCGGGCTGCGGGCCGACGAACTGCTGGACCTCTTCGGCCTCGCGGACACCGGGCGCAAGCCGGTGAAGCAGTACAGCGGCGGCATGCGGCGCCGCCTCGACCTCGCGGCGTCCCTGATCACCGAGCCGGAGGTGCTCTTCCTCGACGAGCCCACCACCGGGCTCGACCCGCGCGGCCGCGCCGAGGTGTGGAGCGCGGTCCGCTCGCTGGTGGGCGGCGGCACGACCGTCCTGCTGACCACGCAGTACCTGGAGGAGGCCGATCAGCTGGCCGACCGCATCACGCTGATCGATGCCGGGCGGGTGGCGGCCGAGGGCACGGCCGACGAGCTGAAGTCCCTCGTCGGGGCCGACCGGATCGTCGTCGTCCTGCGCGACGAGGCGCGGCTCGCGCAGGCGGCGCGGCTGCTGCCGGAGCCGGCTGTGGACGCGGACTCCCTCACCCTGAGCTTCCCGGTGGAGGACCGGATGGCGGGCCTGGCCCTGACCCTGCGCGTGCTGGAGGAGGCGGGCATCGAGGCGGTGGACCTCGCGGTCCGCCGCCCCACGCTCGACGAGGTCTTCCTGCACCTGACCGACCGTACGGACGCCGCGGAGGTGGCTGCATGAGCGTGAGCACGAGCACGAGCACGAGCGCGGGTCCGTCGGCGGGCCGGGGCGTGCCCTGGGTGGTCGTGGACTCCTGGACGATGACCCGGCGCGAGCTCGCGCACTGGGCGCGCCAGCCGGTCCAGATGGTCGTCGGCCTGGTCTTCCCGGTGATGCTGCTGCTGATGTTCGGCTTCCTGGTCGGCGGCGGACGCGGGATCGACGGCGAGTACGTGGAGTTCCTGGTGCCCGGGATGCTCGCACTGACCATGGCCTTCGGGCTGGAGGCGACCATGACCGCGGTCACCCAGGACCTGGGCAAGGGGGTGATCGACCGGTTCCGCGCCATGCCGATGTCCTCGGCGGCGGTGCTGGTCGGCCGCAGCGCCGCCGACATGCTCCAGTCGGCGGTGGGCCTGGCCGTCCTCGCGGGCGTCGGCCTGCTGCTGGGCTGGCGCTGGCACGGCTCGCCGGCGGCGGCGCTGCTGGCCTTCGCGCTGCTCCTGCTGCTGCGCTTCGCGATGCTGTGGATCGGTATCTACCTGGGCATGGTCGCGGGCCGCCCGGAGCTGGTGCAGGCGGTGCAGATCCTGGTGTGGCCGGTGGGCTTCCTCTCCAACGCGTTCGCCACTGCGGAGTCGATGCCGGGCTGGCTGGGGGCGGTGGTGGAATGGAACCCGATGTCGGCGACGGCGACCGCGGTCCGCGACCTGTTCGGCAACCCGGCCGCGGCCGGACCATCGTGGGCCGGTGACCATGCCGCGCTGCTGGCCGTCGGCTGGCCGGTGCTGCTGCTCGCCGTCTTCTTCCCGCTGGCGGTGGCCAGGTTCCGCGGCCTCGGCAAGTAGCCGCCGCGGCGGACGGGCGAAAAGACGCCGCGAGCGGACCCGCGAGCGGACCCGCGGAGGGACTTGCACCTCACGCCGCGTGAGGGACCACAGTGAAGGGCGTACCCAACCAGAGGGCGGAAGAGATGAGCTACTCCGTGGGCCAGGTCGCCGGATTCGCCGGAGTCACGGTGCGCACCCTGCACCACTACGACGAGATCGGCCTGCTCTCCCCGAGCGGCCGCAGCAACGCGGGACACCGGCGGTACGACGACGCCGACCTGGACCGTCTGCAGCGGATCCTGTTCTACCGGGAGCTCGGCTTCCCCCTCGACGAGGTCGCGGTCCTGCTGGACGACCCGGAGACGGATCCGCGGGAGCATCTGCGCCGGCAGCATGCCCTGCTGACCGACCGGATCGACCGGCTCCAGCAGATGGCCCAGGCCGTTGAGCACGCCATGGAGGCGAAGAAGATGGGCATCAACCTCACGCCCGAGGAGAAGTTCGAGGTCTTCGGGAACTTCGATCCCGATCAGTACGCCGCGGAGGCCGAGCAGCGCTGGGGCGGCACGGACGCCTACGCCGAGTCGCAGCGCCGGGCCGCCGCCTGCACCAAGGAGGACTGGAAGCGGATCCTGGCCGAGGCCGACGGCATCAACCGGCGCCTGGCCGCGCTGATGGACTCGGGAGCGGCCGCGGAGTCCGAGGAGGCCATGGACCTGGCCGAGGAGCACCGCGGCTGGATCGACGGGAACTGCTACACCTGCTCGTACGAGATGCACACCAATCTGGGCGAGATGTACGTGGCGGACGAGCGGTTCACGGCCACCTACGACGCCGTCCGGCCGGGGCTGGGCGTGTTCCTGCGGGACGCGATCATGGCCAACGCCGTACGCAAGGTGTAGGCGCGGACGTCACGCATCCGACCCCCTCCGGTCCCTGGAACCGGGCGGGGGTCGTGTGCGTTGATAATTGAAACCGCTCCTTCCGCAATACGCCCCCCGATCCAGGAGAGCCCGGAAACCGTGTATACGCTTGCGCTCGGCCCTGAGTGGCTGTCCCCGGACTATCTGATCTCGCACTTCGGTCTGATCGGCATCCTGGTCATCGTCTTCGCCGAGTCGGGACTCTTCGCGTTCCTCCCCGGCGACTCGCTGCTCTTCACGGCGGGCCTGCTGGTCGCGGACGGGCAGTACATCAAGCAGCCGCTGTGGCTGGTCTGCACCCTGATCGTGGCCGCCGCGATCATCGGCGACCAGGTCGGTTACATGATCGGCAAGTTCTTCGGGCCGAAGCTCTTCAACCGGCCCAAGTCCAAGCTCTTCAAGCGCGAGAACCTGGACAAGGCGCACGAGTTCATGGACAAGCACGGCCCCAAGGCCATCGTGCTCGCCCGCTTCGTGCCGATCATCCGCACCTTCGCCCCGATGGTCGCGGGCGCCGGCACGATGAAGTACCGCACCTTCCTGACCTACAACGTCATCGGGGGCATCGGCTGGGGAGCGGGCGTCACGATCGCCGGCTACTGGCTCGGGCAGATCGAGTTCATCAAGACGAACGTCGAGCCGATCCTGGTGGGCATCGTCCTGCTGTCGGTCATCCCGGTGGTCTTCGAGGTGCTGAAGGCCCGCAAGGAGAACAAGGCGAACGCCGGCGCCGAGTCGGCCGCCGTGCCCGCAGGCGACGGCTCCGGCCCGCAGGCCCCGGGCGCACGCGGCCGGCACGCCAAGCGCTGAGCCGCGCCCCGTACGCACGCCGCACGCCCGTACCGCCCCGGAGGCCCACGAGAGGCCCCGGGGCGTACGTGTGCCCGCACGGGGCCCGCGTACGGGGCTTCGCGTACGGGCGGCCCTGTGCGCGGCGCTCAGAAGCCGCGGGTCCGCTTGGCCGCGCGGCGCTTGGCGGCGCTCGCGGCTCCCGGGATGCGCATGAAGAGCCGTGAGGCCTCCGACCCGAGGTTGACGCCGATCGCGATGGCCAGCGCGATCGCCGCGGCGTTCACCAGCGAGCCCAGGCCCTCGTTCAGCCGGTTCTCGGCGATCAGCAGCAGCCCGTAGTACGTCGCCGAGCCGGGCAGCAGCGGGCCGATGGCGGCCGTCACGTACGGCAGGGCGGACGCGAAGCGGTAGCGGGAGAAGAGCTGCCCGAAGAGACCCACCAGCCCGGCGGCGATGGCCGTGGACGGTACGGGCGGGATGCCGCCCGCGTAGTGCAGGGCCCCGAAGGTGACCCAGGCGACGGCGCCGTTGAGGGTCACGATCCACACGGTGGAGCGTTCTTGCTGGAGCAGGATCGCGAAGGTGAACACCAGCACCATCGAGGCGGCGATCTGGATCAGCGGCCGCTGCTGGATCTGGAGGACCTCCTCCGGCCGCGGCGAGGCGTCGAACTGCAGCCCGACGTAGAGCACCACCAGCACGCCCATGATGATGCCGATGAAGAGGTACATGACCTCCAGCAGCCGGGCCGAGGCGGTGATGTAGTAGCCGGTCAGGCCGTCCTGCACGGCCGCGACCAGGGCCCGTCCCGGCAGCAGCGCGAACAGCCCACCGGTGATCACGGCGGACGCCTTGACGTCGATGCCGGTCATGTTCAGCGCCACCCCGATGGCGGCGGGCGGCATCGCGGCGACGACGAACTGGTAGAACTCGGGCAGTCCGCGCCCGGCGCACAGCCAGGCGAGGCGGTCGCCGAGGATCGCACCGATCACGGCGGCGAAGAAGACGAGGACCCCGCCGCCCACCAGGGTGGAGGCGGCGCCGGCGAGCAGTCCGGCGGAGGCGGTGAGCATCCAGCCGGGGTACGGGTGCCGGTTGCGGCGGATCTCGGCGAGGCGCCGGTAGGCCTCCTCCAGCGACACGTCGATCTCGTGCGCGCTGATGTCGTCCACGAGCCGGAACACGGCGGCGAGCCGGTTGTAGTCGGTGCCGCGGCGGCGCACGGTCCGGCTGGCCGAGACCGGATCGCCCACCAGCGAGGGGTGGTGGGTGATCGACAGCATGGTGAAGGTGACGGTCGGCTCGCAGCGGTCCAGCCCGTAGGAGCGGGCCACGGCGAACATCGCGGCCTCCACGTCCTCGGCGCCCTCACCGCCCGCGAGCAGCAGCTCGCCGATGCGCAGGGTCAGGTCGAGCACGCGGCCCACGGCGGGGCCCGTTTCGCTCAGCCTCTGGACCGGCTCCGGCACGGGCCGGATGTCGACCGGCATGCGCAGCATGGTGCGCATCCGGTCCTGCCAGGGCGATTCCTTCAGCAGTACGACGGGGAAGCCCTGGCCGGGGGTGTAGGCGGGCGGGGACTGCGCGGCCCGGTAGGTGGCCGGGGCGGCGAAGGCCGATCCCTCGGGCTCCGGCTGCACCGGATCGGCGCCCGCCGGACGGGCGAATTCCGAAGTGGGCTGGTCCTCCTCGGAAACCTCCGGCTCCATCCCCGGCGGCGGCGTGAAGGCGCTGTGCGCCTCGTCGGACTGGGGCTTCCTGTCCTCGGCCCCGTCGGCATCCGCCACGCGTCCTCCAGTCCGTGATCACCCTGGGCATCAGTATGCGGAATCGTTTCCTCCCGCCGCACGCCCGCGAACGCGACAGCGGGCGGCATCCCCCGAGGGGATACCGCCCGCCATGTCACAGGGGGCGCGGGGGAGTCCCCCGGCCCGTTACCGCCGAGCGCGAGCTCAGTGGTGGCCGCCCTGCGCCTCCAGGCGCTTGTACGAGGCCTCGATCTCGGCCTCGGCCTCGGTGCGGCCGACCCAGTTCGCGCCCTCGACGGACTTGCCCGGCTCCAGGTCCTTGTAGACCTCGAAGAAGTGCTGGATCTCCAGGCGGTCGAACTCGGAGACGTGGTGGATGTCGCGCAGGTGCTCGACACGCGGGTCGGAGGCCGGCACGCAGAGCAGCTTGTCGTCGCCGCCCGCCTCGTCCGTCATGCGGAACATGCCGATGGCGCGGCACTTGATCAGGCAGCCCGGGAAGGTCGGCTCGTCAAGGATGACCAGCGCGTCCAGCGGGTCGCCGTCCTCGCCGAGGGTGTTCTCGACGAAGCCGTAGTCGGCCGGGTAGCTGGTCGAGGTGAAGAGGCGACGGTCCAGACGGATCCGGCCGGTCTCGTGGTCCACCTCGTACTTGTTCCGCGAACCCTTGGGGATCTCGATGGTGACGTCGAACTCCACGTCCTGCTCCTCCATGATCAGCTGCATTGCTTCGAGACTGCGTTGATTGCACCGCGTGCGCGTCCGGCCCAGCCCTGCCGGGTGGGGTGCCATGCTCGCGGCAAGACGCAGTGGTTAAGTGTCCCTCACGCATATGTGTGATCGCGAAAGGGGCTGGTCCGAGGTGCCATTGGACAAGACGTGGCAGCTCATCGCGGGTTCGGCCGTCGCCGGCCTGGCCCTGTCGGTGGCAGCGGTGGCCGCCGCCGGTCCTTGGGACTCCGGCCAGCGTAAGGCCGAGCGGGACAGCGCCGCCTCCTGGGGCCTTACGGGTGGCGCAGATCACGGTGACGGGCCCGGTTCCGGGGACCTGCCGCAGGCCGCGCCCAGCGCTCCCGGGGTGCTCGGCGGAATCGGCCCCGGGGCGGCGCGCGCACAGTCGGCGCCCGCCGCGCCCGCCTCCGCCGGGGGCCTGGCCGCCGTACTGAAGCCGCTGCTCGCCGATCCCGCGCTCGGCACCGCCCGTACCGCTTCCGTGGTCGACACCGCTACCGGGCAGGTCCTCTACGAGTCCGGGGCGCGGGACGCCATGACCCCCGCCTCCACCGTCAAGATCGCCACCGCCGCGGCCGTGCTGGCCGCCCTCGGGCCCGAGCACCGGATCAGGACCACGGTCGCGCCCGGCGCCTCCCCCGGGCAGATCGTCCTCGTCGGCGGCGGCGACCCCTCGCTCACCGCGAAGAAGAAGAGCCCCGCGGGCTCCGGCGGCAGCCTCGTCGCCCTCGCCGCCGACACCGCGCAGGCCCTCAAGGCCGCCGGCACCGCCACGGTGACCCTGGGCTACGACGACAGCCTCTACGCCGGCCCCGCCCGCCACCCGATCGGCGTCAACCCCAACATCGCTCCGGTGACCGCCCTGGCGGCCGACGAGGGCCGCCCCGACGAGTCCACCTCCGGACCCGTGGACCGGGCCGAGGACCCCTCCCGCGACGCCGCGCGCGCCTTCCGCACCCTGCTGGCCGAACGCGGCATCGAGGTCACCGGCGAACCGGCCCGGGCCAAGGCCGCCGCCGGCGTCCAGCCGCTGGCCGTCACCCTGTCCACCCCGATCGCCGGACTGGTCGAGCGGATGCTGACCAACAGCGACAACGACATCGCCGAGGCCCTCGCCCGGCAGACCGCCCTCGCCTCCGGCCGGCCCGCGAGCTTCGAGGGCGCCGAGAAGGCCGTCACCGAGCGGCTCACCGCCCTCGGCGTCGACACCGCCGGCTCCCGCTTCGCCGACGGCAGCGGCCTGAACCGTGCCGACAGGATCAGCGCCGGCCTGCTCACCGGGCTGCTCGTCAAGGCCGCCGACCCGCAGCGCCCGGAGCTGCGGCCGGTGCTCACCGGACTGCCCGTCGCCGGATTCACCGGAACCCTGAAGGCCCGCAACGCCGGCAGTTCACCGGCCGCCGGCCTGCTCCGGGCCAAGACCGGCACCCTGACCGGGGTGAACTCCCTCTCCGGCACCGTCGTCGACCCCTCCGGCCGACTGCTCGCCTTCGCCTTCCTGACGGCGAACAGCCCCGGCCCCGAGGGCGCCGAGAAGGCCCTCGACAAGCTGGCCGCCGCCGTCGCGACCGCTTCGTAGGGGGTCCGCCGGAGGGCCGGTCCACGTACGGTTGACGCATGACGAGCATCAGTGGTGCGGAGATGGTCGACTGGAACCTCGCGGTGGCGACCGCGACCCGGCTGGTACGACCCGGCCCGGAAGTCACCCGCGACGAGGCGCGGGCCGTCGTGGCGGAGCTGCGGCGGCACGCCAGGACCTCGGAACGGCACGTGCGCGAG
Organism: Streptomyces avidinii; assembly: GCF_014650695.1. Taxonomy (GTDB): domain Bacteria; phylum Actinomycetota; class Actinomycetes; order Streptomycetales; family Streptomycetaceae; genus Streptomyces; species Streptomyces avidinii. The sequence continues at coordinate 307,398 of NZ_BMVL01000009.1, forward strand.
TTCACCCGGATGATCCCGGAGGGGGCGGCCGTCCCCGACACGCCCGTCCTGGTCGTCGACCGGGCCGGCTGGGTCAAGGCCAATGTCGCGGGCTTCCGCGAGCTGCTCCAGCCGCTCCTCGGCAAGATGCAGGAACGCCGCGCGGGCGCCCCCGGCGGCGCCGTGCTCGGCGTGGTCGGCGGCAAGGTCACCGGCGTCGAGCTGGGCATGCTGCTCAGCTTCCTGGCCTCCCGGGTCCTGGGCCAGTACGAGACCTTCGCACCGGTCTCCCGGGACCTGCCGGCCTCCGCCGCGGGCGGCCGGCTGCTGCTCGTCGCGCCCAACATCGTGCACGTCGAGCGCGAGCTGGAGGTGCATCCGCACGACTTCCGGCTGTGGGTCTGCCTGCACGAGGAGACGCACCGTACACAGTTCACGGCCGTCCCGTGGCTGCGCGCCCACCTCGAAGGCGAAATCCAGACTTTCCTCGGCGCCACCGATGTGGACCCGGGCACCGTCCTGGAGCGCATCCGCGAGGCCGCCCAGTCCTTCGCAGGCGCCCGCCCGGACGCCGAGGGCGGAGACGAGGGCCGCTCGCTCGTGGAGCTCGTACAGACCCCCGAGCAACGCGAGATCCTGGCCCGCCTCACCGCCGTCATGTCCCTGCTGGAGGGTCACGCAGACTTCGTCATGGACGGGGTCGGCCCCCAGGTGGTGCCCTCGGTCGCCGAGATCCGCGAGAAGTTCCAGCAGCGCAGGGCCAGCGGCGCCGGCCGGCTCGACGCCGCCCTGCGCAAGCTGCTGGGCCTCGACGCCAAGCTGCGCCAGTACCGCGACGGCGAGCGGTTCGTGCGCGCCGTCGTCGGCCAGGTCGGCATGGACGGCTTCAACCGCGTATGGACCTCCCCGAACACACTGCCGACCAAGGCCGAGATCGCCACGCCCGCCGACTGGGTCGCCCGGGTGCACAGCAAGGGGAGCGAACAGAGCGAAGCGGAGTGACACAGGGGGCGTAAACATGTCTCACTGGGGGAAGCAGCGTCACCCGTCCGAGGGACCGTGGGCCGTGGAAGGGCGTGCGATGCTCGGGGAACGGCTCGGCTCTGTCACCATCGACGCACTCTGAGTGACATCCTCCCGTTCCGCGGGGGCAGCCGGGCAGCAGCACCCCAGCACACCACCCCAACGCCTCCGAGGCATCCGAACTCCATCGAAGGGCACCGGACATGGGTCCCCATCCTGCGGTCGCGGCGATACGCCTGGCGGTCCGCCGCGTACTCCACGACGTCCTCACCGACCTCACCGACCTCACCGATCACCCGGGCAGTCCCCCCGCCCCCCGCACCGCCGGGGGCTCCCTGCCGCTCGTCCTCGTCGCCTGCTCCGGCGGCGCCGACTCCATGGCCCTCGCCTCGGCCCTCGCCTTCGAGGCCCCCAAGCTCGGCATCCGGGCCGGCGGCATCACCGTCGACCACGGCCTCCAGCCCGGCTCCGACCTGCGTGCCGCCGAGGTCGTCAGCCGCATGACCGCACTCCGCCTCGACCCGGTGGAGTCCGTCGCCGTGCGCGTCGGCCGTGACGGCGGACCCGAGGCCGCCGCCCGCGACGCCCGCTACGGGGCCCTGGACGAGGCCGCGGACCGGCTCGGCGCCGCCGCCGTGCTGCTCGGCCACACCCGGGACGATCAAGCCGAAACCGTCCTGCTGGGCCTGGCCCGCGGCTCCGGCATCCGCTCGCTGTCCGGCATGCCCGAGGTCTCCGGCGGCAGCGCGGGCCGCACGAACCGCTACCGCCGGCCCTTCCTCCAGGTCGACCGCCAGACCGCCCGCAAGGCGTGCATGGTCCAGTCCCTCCCCGTCTGGGACGACCCGCACAACATCGACCCCGCCTACACCCGCTCCCGGCTGCGCCACGAGGGACTGCCCGCCCTCGAGAAGGCGCTCGGCAAGGGAGTCGTCGAGGCACTCGCCCGCACGGCGCAGCTCTCCCGGGACGACGCCGACGCCCTGGACGCCTGGGCCGCCGAGGCGGAGACCGGCGTACGCGACGCGGACGGGCGCCTGGAGTGCGCCAAGCTCTACGCCCTGCCCCCGGCCGTCCGGCGCCGTGTGCTGCGCAGGGCCGTGGTCGCCGCCGGTTCCCCCGCGGGCTCCCTCTTCGCCCGCCACATCGAAGAAGTCGACCGCCTCATCACCGGTTGGCGCGGTCAGGGCGCCATCAACCTGCCCGGCCGGGTCGAGGCCCAGCGGCAGGGTGGCAGACTTGTCATCCGGCAGGGCTGATTGGTGCTGAAACACGGCTGAGTCCTCCGGGGTGGCCCCCCGGAGCCCCGGCCGACAACGAAAGTGATGCGGGTGGACGAGAAGGACATGGGCAGCGACCTCCAGTCGGTGCTCATCACCAAGGAAGAGATCGACGCGAAGCTGGCCGAGCTGGCCGCGAAGATCGACGCGGAGTACGCGGGCAAGGACCTGCTCATCGTCGGTGTGCTCAAGGGCGCGGTGATGGTGATGGCGGACCTGGCGCGTGCCTTGTCCACCCCCCTCACCATGGACTGGATGGCGGTGTCCTCGTACGGCGCCGGGACCCAGTCCTCGGGCGTGGTGCGGATCCTCAAGGACCTGGACACCGACATCAAGGACAAGCACGTCCTGATCGTCGAGGACATCATCGACTCGGGTCTGACGCTGTCCTGGCTGCTGTCGAACCTGGGCTCGCGCCAGCCGGCCTCCCTGGAGGTCGTCACGCTGCTGCGCAAGCCCGAGGCGGCGAAGGTCGCGATCGACGTGAAGTGGGTCGGCTTCGACATCCCGAACGAGTTCGTCGTGGGCTACGGCCTCGACTACGCGGAGAAGTACCGCAACCTGCCGTTCGTCGGCACCCTCGCCCCGCACGTCTACGGCGGCTGATCCCGCTCCCGTCCCCGGGAACCCCGGCAGGCCCGCGGGGAACCTGGGGGCGATTCCCGCCGTTGGAGCAGGGGAAGGCGGGTCTGTCAGCCGTCCCATGAGGCCGCGGGTGACAATACAGGGGTACATTCCGAAGAACAGTCTTTACTCACAGCAGCATTTACCTACGGGCAGGAGGGACGGGGCGCCTGGCGCCCCGTATGGATGGACGTGAAGCGATACTTCCGTGGGCCGGTCATGTGGATCGTGCTGGCCGTCCTCGCCGTGGTCGTGTTGATGAATGTCGTCGGCTCCGGCGGCGGCTACAAGACGGTGGACACCAGCGAGGTCATCAAGGCGATCAACAGCGGCCAGGTGCAGAGCGCCGAGCTCACCACCGGCGACAGCCAGATGATCAAGGTCGAGCTGAAGAAGGACCAGAAGCTCGGCGACAACTCCGGCACCAAGTTCCAGGCCAACTACATCGGAGACCAGGGCGTTCAGCTCGCGGACAATCTCCAGAAGAAGTACGAAGCCGGCCAGATCCCCGACGGCTACAAGGTCGCGCCGGACAAGACCAGCCCGTTCCTGAGCGTGCTGCTCTCTCTCCTGCCCTTCGTCCTCATCGTCGTTGTCTTCCTGTTCCTGATGAACCAGATGCAGGGTGGCGGCTCCCGGGTCATGAACTTCGGGAAGTCCAAGGCCAAGCTCATCACCAAGGACACCCCGAAGACGACGTTCGCCGATGTCGCGGGCGCGGACGAGGCCGTCGAGGAACTCCACGAGATCAAGGAGTTCCTCCAGGAGCCGGCGAAGTTCCAGGCCGTCGGCGCCAAGATCCCCAAGGGCGTGCTGCTCTACGGCCCGCCCGGCACCGGTAAGACCCTGCTCGCGCGTGCCGTCGCGGGCGAGGCCGGTGTTCCCTTCTACTCGATCTCCGGTTCCGACTTCGTCGAGATGTTCGTCGGTGTCGGTGCCTCGCGTGTCCGTGACCTGTTCGAGCAGGCCAAGGCCAACGCGCCGGCGATCGTCTTCGTCGACGAGATCGACGCCGTCGGCCGGCACCGCGGTGCGGGTCTCGGTGGCGGTCACGACGAGCGCGAGCAGACCCTCAACCAGCTGCTCGTCGAGATGGACGGCTTCGACGTGAAGGGCGGGGTCATCCTGATCGCCGCCACGAACCGTCCGGACATCCTCGACCCGGCCCTCCTGCGCCCCGGCCGCTTCGACCGCCAGATCGCGGTCGACCGTCCGGACATGCAGGGCCGTCTGGAGATCCTCAAGGTCCACCAGAAGGGCAAGCCGGTCGCCCCGGACGTCGACCTGGGCGCCGTTGCCCGTCGTACGCCCGGCTTCACCGGTGCCGATCTCTCCAACGTCCTGAACGAGGCCGCGCTGCTCACGGCCCGCTCGGACAAGAAGCTGGTCGACAACCACGCGCTGGACGAGGCGATCGACCGTGTCGTGGCGGGCCCGCAGAAGCGGACCCGGATCATGTCGGACCGGGAAAAGAAGATCACGGCGTACCACGAGGGCGGACACGCCCTGGTCGCGGCGGCCTCCCCGAACTCCGACCCGGTCCACAAGATCACGATCCTGTCCCGCGGCCGGGCCCTGGGTTACACCATGGTCCTGCCCGACGAGGACAAGTACTCGACCACGCGCAACGAGATGCTCGACCAGCTGGCGTACATGCTGGGCGGGCGCGCGGCCGAGGAGCTGGTCTTCCACGACCCGACCACCGGCGCGGCGAACGACATCGAGAAGGCCACCGCCACGGCGCGGGCCATGGTCACGCAGTACGGCATGACCGAGCGTCTCGGTGCGATCAAGTTCGGCGGCGACAACACCGAGCCGTTCCTGGGCCGCGAGATGTCGCACCCGCGGGACTACTCGGAAGAGGTCGCGGCGCTGGTCGACGAAGAGGTCAAGAAGCTCATCGAGACCGCGCACAACGAGGCCTGGGAGATCCTCGTCGAGAACCGTGACGTCCTCGACAACCTGGTCCTCGCGCTGCTGGAGAAGGAGACGCTGAACAAGGAGCAGATCGCCGAGATCTTCTCGACGATCGTGAAGCGTCCGGCCCGCCCCGCGTGGACCGGCTCCTCCCGCCGCACCCCCTCCACCCGTCCGCCGGTGCTCTCGCCCAAGGAGCTCCAGCTGACGAACTCGGCGAACGGCACGTCGGCCGTGTCGGTGGAGAAGGCCCCCGAGGCCTCGCCGGAGGAGCTCACGGACTAGTCCGTGAGCCCGTCCACCCGGAATGGAAGCCGCGCCCCCCAGGTTCTAGCCTGGGGGGCGCGGCACTTTGATTTGACGTGCCCGCGAGTGCGAGTGCACAGGCACACAGGAACGAGGAAGCAATGACGGACCCAGTGACCCTGACCGGCGACGAGGACACGATCGGCGTGTTCGACGAGAAGCGCGCCGAGGCGGCGGTCCGTGAGCTGCTGATCGCGGTCGGCGAGGACCCGGACCGCGAGGGCCTGCTGGAGACCCCGGCGCGCGTGGCGCGGGCGTACAGGGAGATATTCGCCGGCCTCTACCAGAAGCCCGAAGAGGTCCTGACCACGACGTTCGACCTCGGTCACGACGAGATGGTCCTGGTGAAGGACATCGAGGTCATGTCGAACTGCGAACATCACCTGGTTCCCTTCCACGGCGTGGCCCACGTCGGCTACATCCCGTCCACCGACGGCAAGATCACCGGCCTGTCGAAGCTGGCCCGCCTCGTGGACGTGTTCGCCCGCCGCCCCCAGGTGCAGGAGCGACTGACCACGCAGATAGCCGACTCCCTGATGGAGATACTGGACCCGCGCGGGGTCATCGTGGTCATCGAGTGCGAGCACATGTGCATGACCATGCGCGGTGTCCGCAAGCCCGGCGCGAAGACCATCACCTCCGCGGTCCGCGGTCAGCTCCGCGACCCCGCCACCCGCAACGAGGCCATGAGCCTGATCATGGCCCGCTGAGCCGGTGCCCGCACACGGCCTGTAGGCCCGTGGCTCCGTAAGCCCCGTAAGCCCCGTAAGCCCCGTAAGCCCCGGAAGCGGCGCCGTCAGGCGTGGGCGGCCGGGGCTTCAGGCGTTTCGTCGTCCTCCGGGAGTTTGAGGACGTGTTCCAGGAAGAGGGCCGCGGCGACGACCGCCACGCCCGCCAGGACCGAGAAGCCGGCGTACCAGGCCTGGTCGCGGCGGGCCGGGACGTCGAGGGCGTCGGTCAGCAGGAAGACGCCCACACCGCCGTACATGCCCGCGACCAGGGCCGCCACCAGGGCGCTGGCCTGGGCGAAGACCACCGCGCGGGCCGCCATCAGCGGCTCCACGCCCTTGGCGCCCGGGCGGCGCTCGCGCTGGGCCTTGAGGCGGGACCGCAGCGACAGGGCGGTGGCCAGCAGTACCGCCGCGATGACGCCCAGGACGATCGGTGCGGCCAGCGGAACGCCCGGCAGGATGCCGTAGGCGTTCCACAGGCGCGCGCCGGCCCAGGACAGGACCCCGGCGACCACGAAGATGCCTGCCAGGACCGCCGGCCTCAGTTGCTTCACTTGCCTGTTCCCCACTTTCAGCGAATAGCCGTGAACAGGCTAACGACTACTCGGGGAGGTGGAGTTCCAGGTCGAGGCGCGGCGTCACGCCGACCAGACCGATCTCGGCCAGCAGCGCGGCGACCTCTCCGCGGCCCGGGATCCGGGCCTCCGGGTCGATGTCGTGCCAGGGGGCCAGCACGAAGGCGCGCTGGTGGGCACGCGGGTGCGGGAGCGTGAGCACCGGGTCGTCGGAGACCCTGTCGGCGTACGCGACGATGTCCACGTCGATCGTGCGCGGGCCCCAGCGCTCCTCGCGGACGCGGTCGAAGGCCTCCTCCACGGCGTGCGCGCGCTCCAGGAGCGAGGACGGCGGCAGGGTGGTCTTCACGGCGACGACCGCGTTGAGGTACGAGGGCTGCGAGCCGGGCTCGACGCCCCACGGCTCGGTCTCGTAGACGGGGGAGACGGCCTTGATCCGCATGCCCGGGGTGTCACCGAGGGCGTCGATGGCGCCCTGCAGGGTCTCCAGCCGGTTGCCGAGGTTCGCTCCGAGCGCGATGACGGCCCATTTGGGGTTGGACAGGGTGACGTCCGCCGCGTCGACCGTCTCCACGACGGAGGCGGGGACCGGCTGGACGGTGGGGTCGCTCTGAGCGTTCAGTCCGTTGTTCATGCGCGGCTCCGGGTGATCGTGATGGTCACGTCGTCGAAGGGGACGGTGATGGGCGCGTCCGGCTTGTGGACGACGACCTCCACCTGCGCCACCGCTTCGTGCTTGAGGCACTGCTGGGCGATTCGCTCGGCCAGGGTTTCGATCAGGTCGACGGGCTCACCCTGGACCACGTCGACGACCTCTTCGGCGACGACCCCGTAGTGCACGGTCTTCGCCAGGTCGTCCCCGGCCGCAGCGGGACGGGTGTCGAGGTGCAGCACGAGGTCGACGATGAAGGTCTGGCCCTCCTCGCGCTCCCGGGGGAAGACGCCGTGGTGCCCGCGAGCCTTGAGGCCGCGCAGCGCGACACGATCCACGCGAATCACTCCTGCTTTCGTAAGTGCTTCCGGTCCCGGGGCTCCCCGGGGCCATGGGCCTGCGCCGAGTGCGGTCGGCGTCGTCCGTCTTCGAATTTACCTGCGAAATACTCCGGCTCCCGCCGGAGGGGTCAGGAGGCGTCCTCATCCTCGTCGTCGTCGGACTCCGTGAGGACGGGAGAACCGTGGTGGGACCACAGTCGCCAGCCCTCGGATGTGCGTCGGAACACATTCGTGGCGACGACCAGCTGACCGACGAGCGGGCCGAGTTCCCCGCCGTCCTCGGCGGGACCGCCGCTGAGGATGTTCTCCGTACAGGTGACCAGGGCGGTATCACCTATTACAGCCACTTTGGTGTCGGTCAGGAAGAACTGAATGTAGTCGGTGTGCGACATGATGAGCGCGTACGAGCGCAGGACCTCGCCGCGGCCCGACAGCACCGGCCAGCCGGGGTGCACGCAGGAGATCTCGTCCTCCAGCCAGAGCGCCGACAGTGAGTCGAAGTCCCCCTGCTCCATTGCCTCGTAGAAGGCCGTGTTGACCTCTTCGACCGCCTCGATGTCGGTTCTGCTCACGGTGCTCCTTGTCGGTGGGTGACGATCAGAGTGCCCCTTCGACGGCCCGGGCAACCCGAACGGCGTCCGCGGTCGCCCGTACCTCGTGGACGCGTACGGCCCAGGCGCCCTGGTGGGCGGCGATCGCGGAGACGGCTGCCGTCGCGGCGTCGCGCTCGCGGGCGGGCGGCGGGGCGGCGTCGGCCGCGCCGGCCAGGACCCGGCCGAGGAAACGCTTCCTCGATGCGGCGACCAGCAGCGGGAAGCCCAGCGCGCGCAGTTCGGGGAGGTGGGCGACCAGGGCCAGGTCGTGCTCGGCGTTCTTCGCGAAGCCGAGACCGGGGTCGACCAGGAGGCGCTCGGGGGCGATCCCGCCGGCCACGACCGCGTCGATCCGGGCCCGCAGCTCGGCGGTCACCTCGGCGACCACGTCCTCGTAGACGGCGAGGCTGTTCATGCCGGCGCTGAAGCCGCGCCAGTGCATCACCACGAAGGGCACCTCGGCGGCGGCGACGGCCGGGATCATCCCGGGGTCGGCCAGGCCGCCGCTGACGTCGTTGACCAGCATCGCTCCGACCTCGACCGCGCGGGCGGCGACGGTCGCGCGCATGGTGTCTACGGAGACGGTCACGCCCTCGGAGGCCAGGCCGCGCACCACGGGGACGACCCGGCGCAGCTCCTCCTCCTCGTCGACGCGGGAGGCGCCGGGGCGGGTGGACTCGCCGCCGACGTCGACGAGGTCGGCGCCGTGCTCGGCGAGGTCGAGGCCGCGCTTAACCGCGGCGGTGGTGTCGAACCAGCGACCGCCGTCGGAGAAGGAGTCGGGGGTGACGTTGACCACGCCCATGACCCCGCAGCGGTCCCAATCCGGCAGACCTGCGACCCGGCCCCTGCCGGTGGCTCCGCGCATCGTGTTCATAGGTCCAAGGGTAGGGCTGACCTGGATACAGCAGGGCCCCGGCGGCTCGTGGCCGCCGGGGCCCCGGCCGGGCGGGCGTATCGGGACTGCGTACGGGACCGTGGACGGGGACTGCGCCGGATCTGCGTCCGGCTTCCCCGGATCCGGGCCGGAAGCCCGGGCGTCCGGCCCGGGCCCGGGCCCGCCGGGGGCGGGGCCGCAGGGGCCCCGCACGCCCGGCGAGGGCTACGCCGCCTGGACCTCGCGCTCGGTCTGCTTCGGCACCGTCGCCATGTGGGTGTGCGTGCAGGTGCGCACCGGCTTGGGGCGCCGGCGGCTGGCGAACAGCCGGGGCAGGGCCAGCGTCACGAAGCCCTCGGCCTGCATCGCGGCGAAGCCGATGCGGGGCAGGTCGCGGGTGGTGCGGAAGACCACGAAGCGGGGCTCCCAGCGGGGGCGGAACTTCGCGTTGAACTTGTACAGCGACTCGATCTGGAACCAGCGGGACAGGAAGACCAGCAGGCCCCGCCACATCCGCAGGACCGGGCCGGCGCCGATCTTCTCGCCGCGGGCGAGGGCCGAGCGGAACATCGCGAAGTTCAGCGAGACCTTCTCGATCTTCAGACCGGGGGCGGCCTCCAGGGAGGCGACGATGAGCAGCTCGTTCATGCCGGGGTCGGCGGCGCGGTCGCGGCGCATCAGCTCCAGCGACATGCCGTCGGTGCCCCACGGGACGAAGTGCAGGACGGCCTTCAGGTCGCCGAAGGGGCTGGTGTCGCCCTCCTCGATGCGGTGGGCGGTGGCGATGAAGCAGTCGCCGTCGCCCGGGTCTCCGACCCGGCCCAGCGCCATGGAGAAGCCGCGCTCGGTGTCGGTGCCGCGCCAGGCCTCGGCGGCGCCGCGCACCTGCTCCAGCTCCGCTTCGGTGAGCTCGCTGACCCGCCGGACCTTGGTGGTGTAGCCGTTGCGCTCGATGCGCTTCACCATCTGGCGGACATTGCGCATGGCGCGGCCCGAGAGGGAGAAGTCTTTGACATCGACAATCGCCTCGTCACCCAGCTCCAGGGCGTCGAGACCGGTCTCGCGGGTCCAGACCTCGCCGCCGGTCTCGCTGCAGCCCATGACGGCCGGGGTCCAGGAGTGGGCCTTGGCCTCTTCCATGAACCGCTCGATCGCGCCGGGCCAGGCCTCGACGTCGCCGATGGGGTCGCCGGAGGCGAGCATCACGCCGGAGACGACGCGGTAGGTGACGGCGGCCTTGCCGCTGGGGGAGAAGACGACGGCCTTGTCGCGGCGGAGCGCGAAGTGGCCGAGCGAGTCGCGGCCACCGTGCTTGGCGAGCAGCTCGCGCAGCTTGCCCTCGTCGTCGGCGGTGAGCCGGGCGGCCGGGTGCTCGGGGCGGAAGGCCAGGTACATGGTGGTGAGGGCGGTCAGCATGCCGAGCGCGCCGAGGGAGTAGCCGACGGTCCAGGAGACCTGGCCGGCGTAGTCGACGGGGCCCTCGAAGCCGAAGAGGCCGTAGACGACGTGCGTGATCTGCTCGTACAGGCCCGGGTTGCCGACGACCTTGTTCGGGTGGACGTTGACGATGAGCAGGCCGAGCCCGATGGAGCCGGCGCTCATCAGCACGAAGTTCGCGAGCGCCTTCCAGCGGCTGCGCGGGTCGGGCAGCGCCTTGAATTCACCCTGGTGGCGCAGCAGCAGCGCGAAGAGCACCGCTGCGATGACCACGCCGGGGATCGAGTGCCGGTAGAGGAACTGCGCCGCTGCGCCGGCCGGCAGCAGGACCATCGCCGCCCGCCAGGCCCGGCGCTTGCGGCGCTTGAGGCCGTGCGCGAGCAGCAGGAGCAGTACGCCCGCGCTGATGGCGAGGGCCGCTGCGAACGGGCCGAAGACCGGCAGCACCTCCGCCACCGCGTGGATCCGGCTGTGCCGGAAGCGGGGGAACACCCCTGCCGCGATGTCCAGAAGGCCGACGATCATGACGGCCGTACCTACCAGGCCGGGCACCGACTCCGGCTGTGGTCCTCGGAGGATTCGGCGGACCCTGCTCGGAACCTGTCCCGACTTATCGCCATCTATCCTGCTAGACATCGCTTCCCGTTGCTCCGCGAGAGATCAAGTGGCCGAAGGCCGCGACAGCCTCCGGTGTGTGGTGCGTCCCTTAGGACGACATCGACGAGGAGCGGGTTCACTCTTTCGTCGGAAAAAAACAGTCCTGCCACCAGAAAGTCGACTTACTGCTCATGGGTCTCACCAGTAATACGGTTCTGGCGCTGGCCATCCTCGCCGGTGTGCTGCTCTTCGCAGCCACGGTCTGGTTCTGGCCGAAGCTCTCGAACCGCACCTGGCGCGCGTTCGCCGGCCGCATCGGGCTGCTGCTGGCGACCCAGCTGGCGCTGTTCTCGGCTGTGGGGCTCGCGGCTAACAAGTCGTTCCTCTTCTACGGTTCCTGGGCCGACCTGCTCGGCCAGGAGACGTCCATGGGCAAGGTCGTCGACCACTCGATGAGCAGCAAGGACATCAAGGTCGTCGACAAGCAGAAGCTGGACGTACCCGGCGGCGCCAAGCCCCAGGTCGGTGGTCAGATCCTGAAGGTTGCCATAACCGGGCAGAAGTCGAAGATAACGAGCCCCGGCTACGTCTGGCTCCCGCCGGAGTACTTCCAGCCGCAGCACAAGGACCAGAACTTCCCCGCGTCCATCGTCCTGACGGGCTACCCGGGCACCGCCGAGAACCTGATCAAAGGGCTCGACTACCCGATGAAGGCCTTCAGCCTGTCCAAGTCGGGCAAGATGAAGCCGATGATCCTGGTCATGCTGCGCCCGACCATCGCGCCGCCGCGTGACACCGAGTGCGTCGATATACCCGGCGGACCGCAGACCGAGACCTTCTTCGGCGAGGACCTCCCGCAGGCCATCAAGGACACCTTCCGGGTCGGCAAGAAGCCCCAGAACATGGGCTTCATCGGCAACTCCACGGGCGGTTACTGCGCCCTGAAGATCGCCGCGCACTACCCGGAGACCTTCGGTGCCGCCGCGGGTCTGTCCGCGTACTACGACGCTCCGGACGACCCGACGACCGGTGACCTGTTCCACGGGGACGAGAAGCTGAAGAAGCGCGCCGACGTGCTGCACAGCATCGCGAACAAGAAGCCGACCGGTACGTCCTTCCTCGTCACCAGCAGCGAGAAGGGCGAGCCGAACCTCGGCGACACCAAGAAGTTCATCAAGAAGGTGCAGGGCCCGGACCGGGTCTCCTCCATCATCCTCGACAGCGGTGGCCACAACTTCAACACGTGGCGACGGGAGATCCCGCCGATGCTCACGTGGATGAGCAACCGCCTGGAGGCCTGACCCGCCCCGCGCCGACCCGGCGCCGACGCACCCGTGACCGGCCTCCCGAGGCCGGTCACAGCCGTTTCCGGGGCTACGCCTCCTGCAGTTGGGCCCGCCGCAGGGCCCGGTGGACCCCCTCCGGGGTCAGTACGCCGGCCAGCGCGCCGGTGTCCGGGTCCGTGACCCCGATCCGCCCCGAGTCCTCCTGCAGCAGGGCCGCGAGCGCCTCGCGCAGCGTCGCCCCCAGCGGCACCGACGCGGCCGGGGCCCTCCCGTCGGCCGCCGCCAGGTCGGCCGCCTCGACCGCGGTCACCGCGAGCCGCTTGAGACCGCGGTCGGCGCCGACGAAGGAGGCCACGTACTCGGTGGCCGGCGCCCCGAGCACCGCCGCCGGGCGGGCGAACTGCTCGATGGTGCCCGTCCCGTAGACCGCGATGCGGTCGCCGAGCCGGATCGCCTCCTCCAAGTCGTGGGTGACCAGCAGGATCGTCTTGCGCACCGTCCGCTGAAGCGTCAGGAATTCGTTCTGCAGCCGCTCGCGCACCACCGGGTCCACCGCGCCGAACGGCTCGTCCATCAGCAGCACCGGCGGATCGGCGGCGAGCGCGCGGGCCACGCCGACGCGCTGGCGCTGCCCGCCCGACAGCTGCTCCGGGTACCGGCCCCCGTACACGGCCGGGTCCAGGCCCACCAGTTCGAGCAGTTCGGCCGCCCGGGCGCGGGCCTGCGCCTTGGGGGTGCCGATCAGCTGCGGCACGGTCGCCGTGTTCTCCAGCACCGTCTTGTGCGGGAACAGCCCGACCTGCTGGATGACGTACCCGATACGGCGGCGCAGCTCGACCGGATCGGCGGCCGCGATGTCCTCGCCGTTCAGCAGGATCCGGCCGGAGGTCGGGTCGATCAGCCGGTTGACCATCTTCATCGTGGTGGTCTTGCCGCAGCCGGACGGGCCCACGAGCGTGACGAGCTCACCCTCCGCCACCTCGAAGGACAGGTCCTCGACGGCTGTCGTCCCGTCGGGGTAGCGCTTGGTCACATGCTCGAATCGGATCACAAGCTCATCTTTCCGCACGCGTGCCGCTGATTTGTGAAGGGCGTGTTGCCCCAGTGCGAAGGATTCCGGCCATTGTGGGTCGTGGGGGTTAGGGTCGCTGTGACGGGTGATCGTGAAGACGTACGTTCGAATGATGGGGGGTGGGGGCATGGCCGGGCAGAACTGCCTCGTGGCGAACGACTGGATCTGCTGGGACTACGTCACCTCCCGCTCCCAGGAACTCACCGACGCCACCCTCGAACACATATGGATCACGGCCGTATCCGTCCTGATCGGCATCGCCGTGTCCGTGCCGCTCGCCCTGCTGGCCCGCCGCGGCCGCCACTGGGCGGCGCCCGTCCTGGGCCTGACCACCCTGCTCTACACGATCCCCTCGCTGGCCATGTTCTCCCTGCTGCTGCCCGTCTTCGGGCTCTCGGCGGCGCTGGTGGTGACCGGGCTGGTGCTGTACTCGCTCACGATCCTGGTCCGTAACGTGCTGGCCGGCCTGGAGGCCGTCCCCGAGGACGTACGGGAGGCCGCGCGCGGCATGGGATACGGCCCCGGGCGCCTGCTGTGGCAGGTCGAACTGCCGCTCGCACTGCCCGCGCTGCTCGCCGGCGTACGGATCGCCACCGTCTCGACGGTCGCGCTGACCACCGTCGGCTCCATCGTCGGCAAGGGCGGCCTCGGCAACCTCATCGCGCCGGCCGTGAACAGCTCCTTCAAGGCCCAGGTGCTCACCGCCTCCGTGCTGTGCGTGCTGCTCGCGCTCGTGGCCGACCTGCTGCTGCTCGGCCTGCAGCGCCTGCTCACCCCGTGGACCCGGGCCGGCGGCGGTGGCCGGGCCGCGGCCCCTGCGAAGGATCCGGCCCGCACCGCGGCGCAGTCTCCGGCTCCGGCTCCGGCGAAGGGGGCCTGAGGCCGTGGACGTCATCACAGGGGCCTGGGACTGGCTGGCGAACGGCGCCAACTGGGCGGGGGAGAGCGGTGTCTGGCACCGGCTCGGCGAGCACGTCTACGTCAGCGCGGTCGCGCTCGCGCTCGCCTGCGCCGTGGCGCTGCCGATCGGCCTGTTCCTCGGCCACCTCGGCAAGGGCGGCACCCTCGCGATCAACATCTCCAACATCGGCCGGGCCGTCCCCGTCTTCGCGGTCCTGGCGCTGTTCATGGTCTCCCCGCTGCGCAACGCGGGCTACCTGCCGACCATCGCCGCGCTCGTGCTGTTCGCCGTTCCGCCGCTGCTGACCAACGCGTACGTCGGCATGCGCGAGGTGGACCGCTCGGTGGTGGAGGCCGCCCGGGGCATGGGCATGTCCGGGACCCAGCTCTTCCTGCGCGTCGAGCTGCCGCTCGCCCGCGGCCTGGTGATGACCGGGCTGCGCTCGGGCGCCGTGCAGGTCATCGCCACGGCCACGATCGCCGCCATGGTCGGCCAGGGCGGCCTCGGCCGGATCATCACCGCCGGATTCAACACGTACAACACCCCGCAGGTCGTCGCGGGAGCCCTGCTGGTGGCCGCCCTCGCCCTGCTGGTGGAGGGCGCGCTGGTGGCGGCCGACCGGCTGCTGCCCGGGACCGCGGCCTCCCGCTGAATCCTGTCCATCGCCTCGAACGGAGTACCTCCATGACCAAGACCACGCGCGTCCTCGGCGCGTCCCTGGGCGCCCTTGCGCTGACGGTGTCGCTGGCCGCGTGCGGCGGCGACAGCCTGGAGAAGAGCAAGGACGGCGGCGCGGCCTCCGACGGCTCCTCCTCGTCCGCGGGCGGTGGCAAGGGCAGCCTGGTGATCGGCGCGGCCGGGTTCACCGAGTCGAACGTGCTCGCCGAGCTGTACGCGCAGATCCTGAAGGACGCGGGCTACAGCACGTCGGTCAAGACGGTCAACAACCGCGAGCTGTACGAGCCGTCGCTGGAGAAGGGCGAGATCGACGTCGTCCCGGAGTACGCGGCAACGCTCGCGGAGTTCCTCAACGCCAAGGTGAACGGCCCGAAGGCGCCCGAGGAGAAGCCGGTCGCCTCCAGTGACGTCGCGGCGACGGTGGCGGGTCTGGAGAAGCTGGCGGCCCCGCTCGGCCTGAAGGCGCTGGCCGCGGGTGAGGCGGTCGACCAGAACGCATTCGCGGTGACCAAGGAATTCGCCCGCAAGAACAACCTGAAGACCCTTTCCGATCTTGGTAAGTCCGGACTCAAGGTGAAGATCGCGGCGGGCGACGAATGCAGCGTCCGGCCCTTCTGCGCGCCGGGGTTGACGAAGACGTACGGAATTCAGGTTTCCGGTGTCGACCCGAAGGGCGTCGGCACCCCCCAGGCCAAGCAGGCGGTCAAGGACGGCGCCGACCAGCTCGTGCTCACCACGACCACCGACGCCACCCTCGACAGCTTCGACCTGGTCCTGCTGGACGACGACAAGAAGCTCCAGAACGCCGACAACGTCCTGCCGGTGGTCAACGCCAAGGACGCCGGTACGCCGGAGGTCGCGGCAGCGCTCGACAAGCTGACCAAGGTGCTCACGACGGCCGATCTCGTCGACCTGAACCGGAAGGTGGACGCCGAGCGCGCCAAGCCGGCCGATGTCGCGAAGGCCTACCTGGAGTCCAAGGGCCTGCTGAAGAAGTAGCGCGCACGGGGTTGATGGAGAAATGTGGGGTAACTGCCCGGGAAGAGTTTGCCGGGCGGGTATCCCACTCGACCCCCGGGCCCTGTAAATTTCGGGCCATGCCCCGTGGACGCCACCGCAATCCCGAACCCCTGCACCGGCTGCTCACGCCGACGACCGTGGCCGGCGTGTCCGTCGCCAGTGCGGGCGCGGCCTGGTTGCTGGCGGAACCGATGGCGCTGCGGCTGCTCGTGGCCGTCACGGCGGCCGCCGGGGTCGCCGGCGCCGTCGTCATGCGCGCCTGGGACCGCTCGGCGGGCCGCCGCGTCGCGGAGCTCGCGCGCGAGCGGGTCAAGGACGAGTGGCGGACGGACGAGCGGATAGCCGAGCTCGAATCCGACCTCGAAGAAGCCCGGATGCTGCGGGCCCGGCTCGACGCCAAGCTGCGGGCCAAGCGGGTCGAACTCGCCGGCCTGCGCGGCGAGCACGCGGCGCTGCTGCGCCGGTACGCGACCGCCGAGACCGAGCGCGCCAGCGCCCTGGAGGGCCGCCGGCTGCTGGCCTTGGAGGCCTCTGCGGCTCCGGCCTCGACCCCCAAGGAACTTCCGGCCGTCACCGAGGAGCGCACCTCGGCGGGCGCGCCCACCACGGTCGGCTACGCCCGGGCCCACGCGGCCCTCGGCGCACTGGCCCGCAAGCGGCAGACGCGGGAGCTGCCCGCGGCCCCGTCCGCCCCGACCCTCCCGGAGCCCGACCCCACTCCCGGCCCCGGCCGGGGCCACGCCCCCGTTCCCGCTGCGGCGCCCTCGGTGCCCGCGCGTCGTCCGGCGGCCGCGGTGGCCCCGTACGCGGCCCAGCGGCGCACGGCCTCCCGCGTCGAGGGCGGCTTCGACTTCTTCGGCACCAAGAACGCGGCGCAGGCCCGCGCGGTGATCGAGGCGGTCCAGAACGAGGACCTGGCCGATGTGGTCGGCGCGGAGGCCCTCGCCGTGCACAAGGCGGAGTCGGCCCGGGCCGTCGCGGAGCCGGAGTTCAAGCCGGCGACCGACGAGACCCGGGCGGTGGGTCAGGTCATCGACCTGACGGCCCACGACGAGACCGAGCCGATCGACGTGGTCCGGCTGCGCACCGCCATCTCCTAGAGCCGGTGTGCCGGGCGCTGCCCGGACCCGCGCCTCGATCGCCGGCGAGGCTGGATGTGCGGGCCCGCACCTCAGTGGGCGGTGTGGCTGGGGTGTGCGGC
>NZ_BMVL01000010.1:0-87171 GCF_014650695.1 Streptomyces avidinii
TTCTTCACCGCGGCCGCGATGAACTTCGCCCGCCTGGACGCCTGGCTCACCAACACCCCGCTCGCCCCGACCCGCACCTCACCCTTCGCAGCACTCCGCCCCGCCGGATAGCTCCAGCGGGGCGGATTTACCAACAGGGTCCGGAATCCGGTGCGGGGCTCCTCGCGTGTACGGTCTTCGAGGTGAGCCCGTAGAGCGGGGCGGGGGAAGGAAAGCGACATGGCGAAGAGGGAAGGCTGGCTCGGCCGGCTCGGGAACAGGCTCAACCGGATGGAGGCGCGGCTCAACGAGCGGCGCGCCGAGGTCGAGGCCGAGGCCAGCGGCGACCTGCCGGGCTGCGGCGGGCCGGGGCGGGCGCCCGCGGGCCGCGCGGCGTCCGCCGGGGCCGCGGTGTCCGGCGCGTCCTCCGCATCCGGCACGGCGACGGCCGTTGCCGCGCCGCCCGTTGCCGTACCGGTGGCCCCCGCGCCCCACCTCGCCGCACCGGCCGCGCCCACGCGCCCCGACCCGGCGAGCGTCGTCCCCTGGGGGATGCGCGTCGCCGCCGAGGCCAGCTGGCGCCTGCTGCTGCTCGCCGGGATGCTGTGGGTGCTGATGAAGGTGATCAGTGAAGTCCGGCTGGTCGTGCTCGCCTTCGCCGCCGCCATGCTCGTCACCGCGATGCTCCAGCCCTTCGTCGTGCGGCTGCGCCGGCTGGGCCTGCCGCGCGGTCTGGCCACGGCCGTCACGGCGATCCTCGGCTTCGTGGTCATCGGCCTCGTCGGCTGGTTCGTGGTCTGGCAGGTCATGGAGAACCTCGATGACCTCTCCGACCGCGTCCGCGACGGCATCAACGAGCTCAAGCTCTGGGCGCTGGACAGTCCGTTCCACGTGACCGAGAAGCAGATCAACGACATCGCGAAGAACCTCAGCGAGACCATCGGCACCAACACCGAGCAGATCACCTCCGCCGGACTGCAGGGCGTGACGGTGCTCGTCGAGGTCCTGACGGGCATTCTGCTCGCGATGTTCTCCACGCTCTTCCTGCTCTACGACGGCAAGCGCATCTGGACCTGGGCGCTGGGCCTGGTCCCGGCCGCCGCCCGGGCCGGAGTCGCCGGTGCCGGTCCGCGCGCCTGGCGCACCCTGACCGCGTACGTGCGCGGCACGGTCATCGTCGCGCTCATCGACGCCATCTTCATCGGCCTCGGCATCTACTTCCTGGACGTGCCGATGGCGGTGCCGCTGGCCGTCTTCATCTTCCTGTTCGCCTTCATCCCGCTGGTCGGCGCGGTGGTCTCGGGAGCCCTCGCCGTGGTCGTGGCGCTCGTGACGCAGGGCGTGTTCACCGCCCTGATGGTGCTGCTGGTGGTGCTGGCGGTGCAGCAGATCGAGGGCCACGTGCTCCAGCCCTTCATCCTGGGCCGGGCGGTACGGGTGCACCCGCTCGCGGTGGTGCTGTCCGTGGCCGCCGGCGGCATGATCGCGGGCATCGGCGGAGCGGTGGTCGCCGTACCGCTGGTGGCCGTCACCAACACGGTGGTGGGTTACCTGAAGGCGTACTCGCGCGACCAGCACCATCTCGGGGCGGGCATGATCGGCCCGGCCCCGCACGGCTCGACGGCCCTGGGCGCGGTACCGGACCGCGAGAACACCACGCCATAGCCCGCCCGGGCCCGGGCGGGTGGAGGAACCCACGGAACCTGACATTCCGTCGATCAAGGCTGCGATGATCGAACGCATGCGCGCTCTGATGGCGGCGCTCGGAAACAGGAACCACGGGGGGACAGTCGTGATCACCGATCCGGAGCTCGGCGAGGAGTGGAAGACCGAGGCCATGGAACAGGCGTCGGCGCCGTCGGGGAGCGCGCGGGAGCCGACGGCGGGTGGTCCCGGCCCGCGCCCGTGGAAGTGGGCGCTGGGCGGCGCCGTGGTGGCATCGGCGGTGTGGGCCGGCGGGCTGTACGCCGTCGGGGGCCCGCCGGGCGCCCCGGAGATCTCCTACCGGGCCAGCGTCGAGGTCTCGGCCTTCACCTTCGGGGAGCGGCACGGCAGGCCCGCCACTGACGCCGACGCGGTGAAGGCGGCGATGGCCGAGGACCTGCGCGAGCTGATCGCAGCACTCAGGAAGTAGGGGCGGACGTGATCGGGGAGCCCGAGCTCGACGGGGAGCAGTGGCCGGCGGCGGACCGGGACGGGGCCCCGCAGGATGTCGTGGTGCGCGAGCCCTTACGGAGCCGGGCGCGGCCGTGGCAATGGGTGGCGGCAGCGGTGGTCGTCACCTCCGCACTGTGGGCGGGCGGGTTCTACGCCTTCGGGGACCGGCCGGCCGCACCGGAGATCCGCTACCGGGTCACGGAGAACCTGTGCGATCAGTTCACGGCCCCGGCGCTGGACGAGGAGCTGGGCGGCCTCACGAAGACCGAGCCGCGGGCGGGCGGCCGGCATCCGGCGCTGGACTGGGCGTCGTGCCACCGCGAGAACGACAGGGCGGTCTCCCTCGGGACCGTGCACACCTCGGCCACGGTCGAACTGCACAAGAAGACCGATCCGGCGGTCGAGTTCGCACTCGACGTTCCGGGCAACCGGGTGTTCTTCGCCGGTGGCGACGGTCGGTGGGAGCCCTTGCCCGGCATCGGCGAACAGGCCATGGTCACCAACCCGGTGACCGATGACAGCCTGCGGCTGCGGGTCCGTGACGGCGGCGCGGTGTTCACTGTCGACGTGATGATCTACCGGGTGACCGGCGGTGACGACCCCGACCCCACGCTGGCACCGCTGCCGCATCCCGGCCGGGAGGCGCTGCTGGCGGCGGCGGTCGAGGACACGCGGGCGCTGATGGCCGCGCTGCGCAGGAGCTGACAGTACGAGGGCCCCGCGACCGGGAACGGTCACAGGGCCCTCGTGGCGTACGGGGTGCCGTTACTCGGCGGCGAGGGCGGCCTCGGCGTCGAGGGTGACGGCGACGGCCTGGATCACGGAGGCGATCTTGAAGGCCTCCTGGATCGTCTCGCGGTCGACGCCCGCCTTGCGCAGGACCTGCTCGTGCGAGTCCAGGCACTGGCCGCAGCCGTTGATCGCGGAGACCGCGAGCGACCACAGCTCGAAGTCGACCTTCTCCACGCCGGGGTTGCCGATGACGTTCATCCGCAGGCCCGCGCGCAGGGTGCCGTACTCCGGGTCGGAGAGCAGGTGCCGGGTGCGGTAGAAGACGTTGTTCATCGCCATGATCGCGGCGGCGGACTTGGCGGCGGTGTACGCCTCCGGCGAGAGGTTCGCCTTCGCCTCGGGCTCCAGCTCACGCAGGACGAGCGGCGAACGGGCGGCGATCGCGCAGGACAGGACGGTGCCCCACAGCTGCTGCTGCGGGAGGTCGCTGTTGCCGATGACCGAACCGAGGTTCAGCTTCAGGTCCTTGGCGAAGTCCGGTATGGCCGACTTCAGGGAGTCGAGGGACATGCCTCACTCACCGGCCAGCAGCGCGCCGGCGTCGATGGTGCTGTCGCCCTTGTTCCAGTTGCACGGGCACAGCTCGTCGGTCTGCAGGGCGTCGAGGACCCGCAGGACCTCCTTGGGGTTACGGCCCACGGAACCGGCGGTCACCATCGAGAACTGGATCTCGTTGTTCTGGTCCAC
The DNA here is from genome assembly GCF_014650695.1 of Streptomyces avidinii. Classification (GTDB taxonomy): domain Bacteria; phylum Actinomycetota; class Actinomycetes; order Streptomycetales; family Streptomycetaceae; genus Streptomyces; species Streptomyces avidinii. The sequence continues at coordinate 3,616 of NZ_BMVL01000010.1, forward strand.
GATGAAGACGGCGCGCATCGGCAGGCCGTCCTCGCCCAGGATGCCCAGCTCGGTCGACAGCTCGCGCTTGATGTCGGACATCATCGGGAAGGGCAGGTCGCGCAGGTCGGCGTGGTCCTTGCGCCAGGCGTGGTGCACGTACTCGGAGTCGAGCGAGAAGCCGAGGACCTGCGCGTCACGGTCGGCGAACTCCTCGTTCAGCTTGCCGAAGGCGGCGATCTCGGTCGGGCACACGAAGGTGAAGTCCAGCGGCCAGGCGAAGATGACCTTCCACTTGCCCTCGTAGGTCTTGTGGTCGATCTGCGCGAACTCAGCTCCGGCCTCGAGCGAGACACAGGCGGTCAGGTCGAAGGCGGGGAACTTGTCACCAACAGTGAGCACGCGCTCTCCTTATACAGTGGAAAATAGCCCTTTTGGGGGTTTTCCGATGGGGTTGGACTGATCTCACATGCTGACACACCTGCATTGATTACAGAAATAGCTAGTCTTGTGTCGGGTGATCGGAGGTACCTATCAGTGGCTGTCAGTAGTAGGGGAACGAAGCAACCGACGCTCGCGCAACTGCGCGCCTTCGCGGCGGTCGCAGAGCACCTGCACTTCCGCGACGCCGCCGCGGCCATCGGCATGAGCCAGCCGGCGCTCTCCGGGGCCGTCTCCGCGCTGGAGGAGGCCCTCGGCGTGCAGCTGCTGGAGCGCACTACCCGCAAGGTGCTGCTCTCCCCGGCGGGCGAGCGGATCGCGGCGCGGGCCCAGGTGGTGCTGGACGCCATGGGCGGGCTGCTGGAGGAGGCCGAGGCCGTACGGGCCCCCTTCACCGGGGTGCTGCGGCTCGGGGTGATCCCCACGGTGGCGCCGTACCTGCTGCCGACCGTGCTCGGGCTGTTCCACCGGCGCTATCCGCGGATGGACCTCCAGGTGCACGAGGAGCAGACCGCCTCCCTGCTGGAGGGGCTGGGCGGCGGGCGCCTGGACCTGCTCCTGCTGGCGGTGCCGCTGGGCGTCCCCGGGGTCACCGAACTACCCGTCTTCGACGAGGACTTCGTCCTGCTCGCGCCCCGCGAGCACGCGCTGGCCGGACGCCGCGACATCCCGCTGGAGGAACTGCGGGGGCTGCAGCTTTTGCTGCTGGACGAAGGGCACTGCCTGCGCGACCAGGCCCTCGACATCTGCCGGGAAGCGGGACGGACGACCGGAGCGGACGTCACCACGACCGCCGCCGGGCTGTCCACGCTCGTACAACTGGTCGCCGGGGGACTGGGAGTGACGCTGTTGCCGCGGTCCGCGCTGCGGCTGGAGACCGCCCGCAACGAGTACCTGTCCACCGGCTACTTCGCCGAGCCCGCACCTTCCCGGCGGATCGCCCTGGCCATGCGCACCGGGACCGCCCGGCAGGAGGAGTTCGGGGCGATCGCCGCCGCACTGCGCGAAGCCGTACGCCCGCTCCCGGTGTGGCCCACCGACTAGGGATGGGGGGCGCCGCCGGGAACGGGCGTACGGGGCCGGGGATCACACCGCGCGCGTCACTCCGTGCGCAGGCCGTCCGGGCGCATCAGCCGCAGCAGCGGTGGCAGGCTGAGCAGGGTCACGACGACCACCACGCCCGCGCCGGCCGCCGTCATCCCGAGCACCGACGCCCAGTCGATCCGGAGCGGCTGGGCGGCCATGCTCATCAGGACGGCGCCCAGCCCCACGCCCGCCCCGGCCGCCAGCACCAGGCCCAGCACGATCGGCACGGCCGTCTGCCACAGCACCGACAGGCTCAGGGTGGAGCGCTTGGTGCCGAAGGCGACCAGGGCGGAGAGCAACCGCTTGCGCTCGCGCAGTTGCTCCAGCTGGGAAACGAGCAGGCTTCCACCGATCAGGACCAGTACGGCGATGGCGCCGAAGAACAGCCCCGTGCGGATCGAGGAGTAGCCGGCGGCCTCCTTGGTGTCCCGCAGCCTCATCGCCGTGACGAACGGGTCCGCCTTGAAGACGGCGTTGCGCGCCAGGTCCAGGGTGTTCGGACCCGACTCGTCGACCTGGACGAAGATTCGCGCATCCGGAAAACTGCCGATCTCCTTCGGCGCCGCCGACGGGGTCACCAGCAGGCCGCTGCGCAGCTGCCCGGTGGGGTCCTCCCGGCTGGGAACCGTGCGGGCGTCCGCCGGGACCTTCCACTTCGCCGGACCGGGCCGGTCGGTCGTTCCGGACGCGGACGCGGAGCCGTACCCCCGGACGTCGCCGACGAACAGCTCGTCGCCGGGCTTCGCCGTGGCCCCGTAGACGTCGTCCCGGGAGGTGGAGCCGGTCACCACGAAGGCGTCGCCCTCCTTGCAGGAGCCGAGCGTCGCGACCTCGCCGAGCGCGTCGCAGGTGCCGATGGTCACCTGGACCGTCTCCTCGTCCGCGGGCACCTGGTGGGCGGCATGCGCGGAGGTCAGCGGGACGGCGCGGGTGACGCCCGGCACGGCGGCGATCCGCTGCGCGAGGTCGTCCATGGGCGTCTGCGCATCGCGGTTCACGATGACCGCGACGGCGGCCCTGCCGGGATCCTGGCCGGTCGACTTGGTGTACTCGCCCTCGACGCCCGCGAAGAGCATCTGGAGGGCGATGGCGCCCGCGACGGCCACGGCGATGCCGTTGACGAGCCGGGCGGCGGCGCCGCTGTTGACCTGGAGCCGGCGCACGGCCAGTTGCCAGGAGACCGGGCCGCCGGACATCTTCGCGACGAAGCGTTCCAGCAGCCAGGGGATCAGCACGGTGACCCCGATCAGCAGCAGCACCACGCCTCCGGCGACCTGCCACTGGTTGAACCTGCCGTGGTCGTTGCCGCGGCCGCCCATGGGCAGGAGCAGGCCGATTCCGACCAGCGGGAGCAGCAGCCGCCACCAGATACGACGCCGGGAGGGCTTGGTCGTACGGACGACGCCCAGCGGCTCGATGACCACACCGCGCAGCGCGAACAGGGTCACGGCCACCGCCGCCGCGGGCACCGCGAGGGCGACCAGCACGGCGAGCCAGGGCGCCGGGTCCAGGTCGGCGGGGAAGACACTGCGCTGCTGGAGGCTGAAGCTGCCCACCAGGGAGCGGCCGACGGCGAAGAAGCCGGCGCCCAGTACCAGTCCGATCAGAGAGCCGGCCAGCGCCTCGCCGGCCGCGATCCGGCGCACCATCCTGCCGTCGGCGCCGACCAGCCGCAGGGCGGCGAGCCGCCGGTCGCGCCGCTCCCCGCCGAAGCGGACGGCGGTGGCGATGAACACGGCGACGGGCATCAGCAGGGCGACGAACGTCAGGACGACCATCAGCATGAGCACGGGGTCGAGGCCCTCGCGGTCCGTGTCGTGGCCGAAGCCGGTGACGCGCTGGACGCGGTAGTCCTCGGGGCCGTTCTTCCGGAGGGTGTCGCTGCCCAGGTAGAAGAGCAGTTCGCCGGGGCCGACCAGCCCCGGGGCGCCGACGATCTCACTGACGCGCGCGTCGAGCCGCTCACGCAGCAGGGCGCCGTCGGAGGACTTCAGCAACTCGTCGAGGGCGGGGGAGAGGGCCATCTCGCCCGGGCCGGGGATCCGCTTCAGACCGGGCGGCAGCGGGGCGTCCGGGCCCTCGGCCCGGATCATGTTGCCCTCGATGTCCTTGTTCCGGTACGTCTGGCCGATGCGGGCGATCAGCAGGGTGTCGGGCCCGGGGGCGTCGGCTCGCTCGGAGTTCAACGTCGACCGTGCGTCGCCGCGCTCGTACCGCTGGGCGAGGGCGCCGGGGATCGCGGTGCTGATGAGCAACAGGGCGACGCCGAGACCGACGCCGACACCGGTGAGCAGGGTGCGGGTCCATCCCTCGCGGCCGCCGCCGAAGGCGAAGCGGGTGCCCATGCCGAGATCGCGGGCCCAGACCTGGAGCCGGCTCATACGATCCGCTCCATGTCGCGGGATTTGCCGTCGCGTACGACGATCTCCCGGTCGGAATAGGCGGCCACGCGCGTCTCGTGCGTGACGAGCACGACGGCCGCGTTCGCGGACCGGGCCGCCTCCGTGAGCAGCTGCATGACGAGTTCGCCGTTGAGGGAGTCGAGGGCTCCCGTGGGCTCGTCGGCGAAGATCACCCGGGGTGCGGTGACCAGGGCGCGGGCGACGGCCACGCGCTGCCCCTGGCCGCCGGATATCTCGCCGGGCCGCTTGGCCACGAGTTCCTCCACCTGGAGCTGTTCCATCCAGTGCAGGGCGGTGCGTTCGGCCTCCTTGCGCTTGACGCCGGTCAGGCGCAGGGGGAGGGCGACGTTCTCCACGCAGGTCAACTCCGGTACGAGCTGGCCGAACTGGAAGACGAAGCCGAACTCGGTGCGGCGCAGGGCGCTGCGCTCGGCATCGTTCAGGGAGGTGAGCTCGCGGCCGGCGTAGGTGATGGAGCCGGAGTCGGGAGGAACGATGCCCGCGAGGCAGTGCAGCAGCGTCGACTTGCCGGAGCCGGAGGGGCCCATGACGGCGACGACCTCGCCGGGGTGGATGGAGAACTCGGCGCCGTCGAGGGCCTTGGTGGTTCCGAACGCCTTGCGCAGGTCCGTCGCGGCGAGGAGGGTACCGGCCGGGGTCATCATCGGCGGACCTCCCGCGCGAGCTGGTCGAGGCGGGCCGCGGTGAGCTCCAGCCACCGCAGGTCCGCCTCCAGGTGGAAGAGGGCGTGGTCGCAGACGAGCTGGTCGGCGATGTCGCCCTTGCGCTTGCGCTGGGTGAGGATGCGCATGAGGCGCAGGTGCTCGGCGCGCTGGGTGTCCAGCAGCTCGTCGGCGCGGCGGCCGGTGAGCAGGGCGAGGACGACCTTGGTGTAGAGGGTCGAGTGGAGGTAGGGCTCGGGCTTCTCGGGCTGGGAGAGCCAGGCCCCGACGTCGGTGATCCCGGCATCGGTGATGGCGTACCGCTTGCGCTCGGGGCCGCCGCCGCTCTCCACGCCGTCGACCTCGACGAGGCCGTTCTTGAGGAGCCGGGACATGGTCGAGTAGACCTGCCCGTAGGCGAGGGGCCGATCGTGGCCGAACTTTTCGTCGAAGGTCCGCTTGAGGTCGTAACCATGGCGCGGGCCGGCCTCTAGGAGGCCCAGGAGCGTGTGACCGATGGACATGTCCGCGACTCTACACTGCGTGTATACGCTGAGTGTATAGATGGCGGGGCGGATGCCCTCCGGCGATTGCGGCATGAGTACGCCCCGGTGGGGCCGGGGCGGCGGCCCCACCGGGGCGTACGGGTCACTCCGTGGGCTTGGGGGGCCGTCCCCGGCGCGGGATGGGGCCGGGGGCCGAGGGGAGGCGGCCGGCCTCGGCGAGGGCCCGGCGGAGCAGGAACTCGATCTGCGCGTTGGCGCTGCGCAGTTCCTCGCCCGCCCAGCGGGCCAGCGCGTCGTACACCTGCGGGTCGAGCCGCAGCAGCACCTGCTTGCGCGCCTGCCGGCCCGCCGGTTTCTCCTCGCCGCCGGGGGTCACTGGTAGAGGGTTCCCGTGTTGACCACCGGCTGGGCCGCGCGGTCGCCGCAGAGGACGACCATCAGGTTCGAGACCATGGCCGCCTTGCGCTCCGGGTCCAGGTCCACGATGTCCTGCTCCGCCAGCCGGGTCAGTGCCAGCTCGACCATGCCCACCGCACCCTCCACGATCTGCGTCCGGGCCGCCACGACCGCGCCCGCCTGCTGGCGCTGGAGCATCGCGGAGGCGATCTCCGGAGCGTACGCGAGGTGCGTGAAGCGGGACTCGATGATGTGGACCCCGGCCGCCTCCACACGGGCGTGCAGTTCGACCGCCAGCTTCTCGGTGATCTCCTCGGCGTTGCCGCGCAGCGACAGCCCGCCCTCCTCGTGCGCGTCGTAGGGGTACTCGATGGCGATGTGCCGGACGGCCGCCTCGGTCTGGGTCTCGACGAACTCGGTGAAGTCCTCGACCTCGAAGGAGGCGCGCGCGGTGTCCTCGACCCGCCACACCACGACCGCCGCCAGCTCTATCGGGTTGCCGTAGGCGTCGTTGACCTTCAGGACGGCCGTCTCGTGGTTGCGCACCCGGGTGGAGATCTTCTCGCGGGAGGTCAGCGGGTTGACCCAGCGCAGGCCGTCGGCGCGGATGGTGCCCCGGTAGCGGCCGAAGAGCTGGACGACGCGGGCCTCGCCCGGCGCCACCGTGTTCAGCCCGCACATCGCGATCACGGAGACGAGGCTCAGCAGCACGCCGGCCGCGATCAGGAGCGCCTTGGCCAGGGTGGCCGTGGCCACCGAGCCGACCGCGATCACGCCCGCGCCCGCCAGTAGACCCACCAGGCCGAGCAGCAGTGCCGGGCCGCCGCCGACGCTGTGCGCGGTGAACTCCCTTACTCCGCTTGGGTTGGCGTTTTGGTTCGTCATGGTTTGCCCCGTTTCTCAGCTGACGGCCGGTCGGACCGCCTAGCAAAGTGATATCACTTTTTTGCGCTTCGGCAACCCTTCGGCTTAGGTGAGCGTCGGTTCCAGTGATGTGGGTGCTGATTCTCACGTCCGAAATGACCGGAATTAGTCACGGTTGGCCAACTTTTGACACAGCCTGCGGTGTTAGCTTTCTGAGCTGACGTCGGGGGGGCAATCGAGCGGAGCGGGAACGATGGGCCGAGCAGAAGTGCGTAAGGCGCAGCAGCGGCGCGGTGCGCGGCGTGCGCCGAGCGGACGGGCGAAGGGCGCCGAGGGAAGCGGAAGTACCGGCAAACGCACCGGCATACGCCGCTTCTTCACCTGGAAGAAGGTCTTGGGCACGTTCTTCGGGCTGGCCCTGCTCGGCATGGGCGCGCTGGTCGCCCTGTACTTCTACGTGGAAGAGCCGGACCCCAACAAGCAGGCCCTCCAGCAGAGCAACGTCTACAAGTACGCAGACGGCACGATCATGGCCAGCAAGGGCAAGGTCAACCGCGAGATCCTGCCGATCGACAAGATCCCGATGGACGTCCAGGAGGCGTTCATCGCGATCGAGAACAAGTCGTTCCGCAAGGACCAGGGTGTGGACTTCAAGGGTCTGGCCCGCGGTCTGTGGAACACGGCCACCGGCCGGGGCAAGGCCGGCGGCTCCACGATCACCCAGCAGTACGTCAAGAACTACTACTTGACCCAGGATCAGACGGCGACCCGCAAGCTCAAGGAGCTGGTGATCTCCCTCAAGGTCGACCAGCGCATGAAGAAGCCCGAGATCCTGGCGGGTTACCTCAACACGAGCTACTTCGGGCGCGGCGCCTACGGCATCCAGGCCGCGGCCCAGGCCTACTACGGCGTCGACGCCGGGCAGCTGACGCTGGAACAGGGCGCCTACCTCGCCACCCTCGTACAGGCGCCCAGCCAGTACGACTGGTCGACCGCCAGCGCCGAGACGCAGAAGCGGATCAAGATCCGCTACGACGCGACCCTCGTGAACATGGTCGACATGAAGAAGCTGGACGAGGCCAAGCGCCAGACGCTCAAGTTCCCGGAGCCGCAGCCGCCGCAGCCGCCGATGGGCATGGACGGCCAGAAGGGCTACCTGGTCCAGGCGGCCGAGGCCGAGCTCAACGCCCAGGGCGTCGAGCGGAAGCTGATCGACGCCGGCGGCTGGACGTTCACGCTGAACATCGACCCGAAGAAGCAGGCCGCGCTGGAGACGGCCGTCCAGGAAGAGCTGGAATCCAAGCTGGAGCGCACGAACGTCGAAAAGCGCCCCATCGACCAGCGCGTGCAGGCAGGCGCCACCTCCGTGGACCCGAAGACCGGCCACATCGTCGCCATGTACGGCGGTACGAGCCTGAAGGACCACTGGTCGAGCAACGCCCTGCGCAAGGACTACCAGCCGGGCTCCACCTTCAAGCCGGTCGTGCTGGCCTCCGCCCTGGAGAACGGGTCGAAGACCCAGGACGGCAAGCCGATCACGCCGAACGCGCTCTACGACGGCACCAGCAAGCGCGCGGTCGTCGGCAGCGACATCCCGTTCGCCCCGCAGAACCAGGAGGACCACAGCTACGGCACTCCGATGATGACGGTCCAGGAAGCCACCAACTTCTCGGTGAACTCCGTCTACGCGCAGATGATCGTGGACGTGGAACCGCCGAACGTGAAGAAGACGGCCCTGGCCCTCGGCATGAAGGACCGCGACGGCTGGCCCGAGGACAAGCCGGCCATGTCGCTCGGCACCATGAGTGCCAACACCGTGGAGATGGCGGCCGTCTACGCCACCCTCGACAACCACGGCAAGAAGGTCACGCCGACCATCATCAAGAAGGCCGAGCACAAGGACCGCGTGGTCGAGCCGGTCCAGCCCATCGGTGCCCAGGCCATCAGCCGCAAGACCGCCGACACCGTCACCAAGGTGCTCACGGGCGTCGTCAACGACGAGGGCGGCTCCGGCAACAAGGTCCGCAGCAGCGCCTACGAGGCCGCGGGCAAGACCGGTACCACCGAGTCCAACGTCTCCGGCTGGTTCTCCGGCTACACCCCGGAGCTGGTCACCGTCGTCGCGATCTTCGGTGAGGAGCCCGGCACCGCCAAGCAGGTCACCCTGACCGGCACGGCCGGCCTCGGCCGGCTCGGCGGCTCCAGCTTCCCCGCCACGATCTGGAAGGCGTACACCCTCGCCGCCCTCAAGGGCGCGGACACGGGCAAGTTCCAGCTGAGCGAGGCGGACATGGGCGCCGTCCAGACGCCGTCCCGCAGCGCCTCGCCGACGCCGTCGCCGAGCCCGTCCTCCAGCGCGCCGGCCGCCAGCAGCAGCCCGTCGCCGTCCCCGTCGACGTCCCCGTCGCCCACCGCCACCAAGTCGGGTACGACGCCGTCCCCGTCGACGTCCCCGTCGCCCACGGCGACCAAGAGCGGCGGTCCCAAGCCGCCGGACCCGCCGCTGATCCCCGAGCACTAGGGACACGGACAGACCGCCGCCCCGCAGCCTTCCTCGAAGGCTGCGGGGCGGCGGTCTTGTGCCGGTCGCGGTCGGTTTCGCGGTCAGCGGCGCTCGGGCGTCCCCGGCAGCGACAGCTCGAACCAGACGACCTTTCCGCTGCTGAGCCGTGTCGCGCCCCAGCGGCGGGCCATCCGGTTGACCAGGAACAGGCCGCGGCCCCCCTCGTCGGTGTCCCGCGCCCGGCGCTGGCGGGGCAGCTGGGGCGAGTCGTCGCCGACCTCGCAGCGCAGGACGTCCGTACGCAGCAGGCGCAGCGTCACGGGCCGCTCCGCGTACCGCACGGCATTGGTGACCACCTCGCTGACCAGCAGCTCCAGCGAGTCGCTCAGCTCCTCCAGGCCCCAGCGGGTCAGGGCGCGGCGGGCGAACCGGCGGGCCCGGCCCGGGGCGGTCTCCTCCGGGTCCAGGAACCAGTACGCGACGTCACTGGGCGCGATCCCGTCGAACCGGGCCGCCAGGAGCGCGATGTCGTCGTCCCGGTCGCCGGGGCCGAGCATGTCCAGGACGTCGTCGCAGAGCGCCTCCAGCGGCGGCGGATGGTCCAGGCCCGTCAGCTGGGCGGTCGTGGCCAGGCGCTCGCGGAGCTGCTCGATGCCGGTCCACACGTCCCGCAGACGCGACTCCACCAGGCCGTCGGTGTAGAGCAGCAGGGTGCCCCCGGCGGGCGCGTCCAGCTCCACGGCCTCGAAGTCCACGCCGCCGACCCCGATGGGGGCGCCGGGCGGTACGCGGAGCACCTCGGCGCGGCCGCCCAGGTGCAGCAGGACCGGCGGCGGGTGGCCCGCGTTGGCGATGGTGATTCGGTGCGCGACGGGATCGTAGACGGCGTACAGGCAGGTGGCCATGCGGTCGGAGCCCAGGCGCTGCGCCTGCTCGTCCAGGTGGTGCAGGACCTCGGCGGGCGGCAGGTCCAGCTGCGCGAGCGTCTGCGCGGTCGTGCGCAGCTGACCCATGATCGCGGCGGAGGTCATGGAGTGGCCCATGACGTCGCCGACGACGAGCGCGACCCGGCTGCCGGGCAGCGGTATGGCGTCGTACCAGTCGCCGCCGACCCGGGCCGTCTCGGCGGCGGGCAGGTAGCGGGAGGCCAGCCGGACCCCGGTGGGCTGCGGGAGGCTGTCGGGCAGCATGGTGCGCTGCAACTCGTCGGCGATGTACGCCTCACGGCCGTACAGGACCGCCTTGTCGATGCCGAGCGCGGTGTGGGTGGCCAGCTGGGCGGCGACCAGCAGGTCGTTCTGCTCGAAGGCGGGACGCTCGGGACTGCGCAGGAAGACGGCCGCGCCGATCACCCGGCGGCGGCCGCGCAGCGGAGCGAGGACGGCCCGGTTGCCGCGCGGCAGCGGGTGGTCGACGCCGAGCAGCTCGGGCAGCGCCGCCCGGGCGGCGGCGGAGGAGCCGAAGACGGGCCGTACGCCGCGCAGCACCTCGGCGAGCGCGCCGCCGGGCCGGATCTCGCACAGCTCGGCCGCGGGCAGGTCACCCTGCGGCCCGACCAGCGGCAACTGGCTGAAGTCGAGCTCGCCGGTGGCCCCCGCGGCCCCGGCGAGGTCCATCCCCGCGCCGATGGTGCTGCTGATGTCCGTCAGGTCGTCGATCGGCCGGAGCCGGTCGGTGCGCCGGAGCCTTAAAACGACCGGGCCGACGGGCCGCTCGTCGCCGACGGGCAGCGGGTCGCGCAGGTAGACGAGGATCGCGTCCGAGAAGGTCGGCACGGTGGCCCGGCACAGTCCCAGCACGATCTCGTCGAGGTCGATGCCGCGGGCGATCCGCCGGGTGGCGGCGCCGACGAACCGCAGCCGGTCCCCTTCGCGGCGCGCGGCGGTCGCCTCTCCGGAACCCCCGGCCGGTACGGCGCTCCCGCCACCCCCGTGGTGCCCGGCTCCGCCGTCACCGCTCGCGATCGTGCCGGCCGCGGGGCCGTTGCCGTCGTCGGTCATGTCCTCGCTCCCGCCGCGCGGGCGCGGGGCCTCGGCGGGAGCACCGAGCCCGGCCGCGCCGATCGACGCGTCGCTGCCGCTCGCACCGGGCCGGGGGCGGGCCGCGCCCTCGCCGGGCTCCGCCGCGGCCGGTACCTCGCCGGGGGCGGCCGCATTGCGGCGGGGCCGGGGGAGCCCGGCGCTGCCGCCCGCGCCCGCCGCGGAGCGGGCCGCGCGCGCGTCGGAGGCAGCCGCGGCGGCCGCGGCGCCCGGCTCGGCCGCCGGGCCGACACCGGCGCCCGCGGCATGCGTGCGTACGGCCTCGGCGGCGGCGATGGGCGCCTTGCCGTGGCCGGCCTCGTCCGTACCTCCGCCGGAGGCGACGGGCTGCGGGCCCTCCTGGGAGGTGGGGTACTCCGTCACGCGTGGATTTCCGTCCGTTTGCGCTCGATGTGCGCTGCACTCAACTCGGTCAGTCGCGGTATACCCGCTCAGCGGCCCGGGCACCATCGCCCCGAGGTTCCTCGCCCAAACTTCTCCCCCAACCCGCGGCCGGGAGGTGCCCCTGGCGGACCCTCGCCCCCTCGTCGCCTCTCGTCGTGCGTCGACCTCCGGTCAAGTCCCGCGTGCGGCACACCACTTGCAAAGCGGCGCATCCACCGCGCCGCCCCGCGCGCGTGACCTCGTGGAGGACGATCCTACGTTTGAACCCCGGGGGCGCATCAAGGGTCTCATGAGGTCATATGCGTCGGGGTGTGGTCCCAGTCCTCCGGCAGGGCCGGAATCCTCCAGGCCGGATCCGGCCTCCAGTCCTCCCAGTCGGCCGAGAACGGCGCTCCCCATTCCTTGATCACCTCGACCGCGGCGCGGCCCGCCTCCCGTACCCGGGCGGCCTGCTCACGGTCCATCAGACCGGACCGCTGCGCCTGCGCGAACTCGTCCGCGTCCAGCCACTTCCAACTGCGGTCCGGGTAGACGGCGATGTCCAGGAAGTGGTCCACGGAATCCACCCCGCCGGCCCATCGCGAGTGCGGCTCCTCCAGGTTCACGTACCAGTTCTTGAACTGCCAGCCGGGGCCCCAGAACAGCCACACCGACCACGGGTCCCCCGGCCTGGCCAGTTTCAGGACACCGGCGCCGAACCACCGCGACCGTACGGTGGTCCGCGCCGCCGTGTAGCGGGTGGCGAGCGGTTCCTCGTGGACGGGGGTGCCGTCGGCGAGCACCGGCTTGACGCATTCGGTGCCGGGGGCCATCCACACCGCCAGCAGCTCTTCGGTGTCCTGGACCACGGTCACCGGGCGGCAGATGTGGACCGGGCCCTTCAGCCCCGGGGCGTGGTCGCGGTAGCGCCACAGGACCTGCTCCCCGGGCGCCCAGCGCGGGCCCTGCGCGGGGCTGCCCGGCGCGCTCCGCGCCGGGCCGCTCCCGGGCTTGAAAGTACCTGTCATGCGCAGATCTTAGGGCGGGGGTCCCGGTGCCCGCTGCGGCGCAGGTCACCGGCGGGTTCGACGACGAGAAACGACCGAATCCGGCCCCCGCCCGGAGGTGCGGCCGGACGGTTCAGGGGTGCGTCATGCGCAGCACGTCCAGGGCCTCGTCGAGCTGCTCCAGGGTGAGGGCGCCGCGCTCCACGTAGCCGGCCTCCAGGACCACCTCCCTGATCGTCTTCCGCTCGGCGAGGGACCGCTTGGCGACCTTGGCGGCCTCCTCGTAGCCGATGTAGCGGTTGAGCGGGGTGACCACGGAGGGCGAGGACTCTGCGTATTCCCTGGCCCGCGCCTCGTTGGCGGTGATTCCGTCGATCGTGCGGTCGGCCAGCAGGCGGCTCGCGCTGCCGAGCAGCCGGATCGATTCGAGGAGGTTCCTGGCCATCACCGGGAGCATCACATTGAGCTCGAAGTTGCCGGCCGCGCCCGCCACGGCCACGGTGGCGTCGTTCCCCATGACCTGTGCGGCGACCATCAGGACGGCTTCCGGGACCACCGGATTGACCTTCCCGGGCATGATCGAGGAGCCCGGCTGGAGATCCGGGAGATTGATTTCGGCCAAACCGGTGCGCGGTCCGGAAGCCATCCAGCGCAGGTCGTTGGAGATTTTGGTGAGGGAGACGGCGACCGTGCGGAGCATTCCGGAGGTTTCCACGAGTGCGTCCCGCGCCCCCTGGGCCTCGAAGTGGTCGCGGGCCTCGGTCAGCGGCAGTCCGGTCGCCGTGGCCACCTCCGCGATCACCGCGGCGGAGAACCCGGGCGGGGTGTTGATGCCGGTGCCCACCGCGGTGCCGCCCAGCGGCAGCTCGGCCAGTCGTGGCAGGGCGGCCCGCAGCCGCTCGACGCCGTAGCGGACCTGGGCCGCGTAGCCGCCGAACTCCTGGCCGAGGGTGACCGGGGTGGCGTCCATCAGGTGGGTCCGGCCGGCCTTGACGACCTGCGCGAAGGCGGTGGCCTTGCGCTCCAGCGCGGCGGCCAGGTGCTCCAGGGCCGGAATCAGCTCGCCGGTGACGGCGGCGGTGGCGGCGATGTGGATGGACGACGGGAAGACGTCGTTGGAGCTCTGCGAGGCGTTCACGTGGTCGTTGGGGTGGACCTCCCGGCCCAGGCGCTCGGTGGCCAGGGTGGCGATCACCTCGTTGGTGTTCATGTTGGACGAGGTGCCGGAGCCGGTCTGGAAGACGTCCACGGGGAAGTGGTCGTCCCAGCGGCCGTCCGCGACCTCGGCGGCGGCGGACCGGATCGCTTCGGCGACGTCCTGGTCCACCACGCCGAGCTTCGCGTTCACCGCGGCGGCGGCGGCCTTGATCCGGGCGAGGGCCTCGATGTGGGCGCGCTCCAACCGCTGCCCGGAGACGGGGAAGTTCTCCACCGCGCGCTGGGTCTGGGCGCGCCATTTGGCGTGCCGGGGCACCCGTACGTCGCCCATGGAGTCGTGCTCGATCCGGAACGCATCGGCCTGCTGCTCGTCTGTCATTTTCCTGACCTCCTCGAAAAGTTGAGCGATTGTCTTGTTCGAAGTGTTCCCAACTCCCCTACCGGCCAGTAAATACCGGGGGTAACACCGACATCCGGGGAGGCCCTTCATGGCACGTGCCCGTACGAGACCCATGCTCAGATCTACCTTCGCCGCCGTCGCGGCGATCGCGGCCGCCCTGGGGGGTGTCACCGCCATCACCCCCATGGCCCAGGCGGCGACCGCCTCCGGGGCCGTGGCGCCCCTGTCGCCCGAGCTGGAGGCCGTCCGGGCCGCGGAGGCCACCGAGATCTACGGCGATCCGGCCGTGCGTCCGCTGAACGAGCGTAAAACAGGCCTGATCTCGCTGGGCGACAGCGAGATTTCGGGCGAAGGAGTCGGCAACTACGACCCCGCGACCAACACGCCGAACAACCAGTGCCACCGCTCGCCGGACTCGGCGATCCACCGCACCGGCATCCCGGCCGACCTGACCTTCAACGTCGCCTGCTCCGGCGGATACACCGGGAACATCCGGATCGGCGGCAGCAAGCAGTACGCCGACGAGCTGGTGCAGAGCGACAACCTGGCGGTCAAGGCGCGCAACACGAGGATCAAGATGGTCCTGCTGGTCGCCGGGGCCAACGACGACCTGCAGTTCGGCCCCGTCATGACCGACTGCGTCACCCGCTGGGTGCTCAGCCAGGGCACCTGCGAGCCCAAGTACGGGCCCGGCTGGCAGGCGCGCGTCGACGGCCTGAAGCCCAAGGTCGAGGCCACGGTCGCCGACCTGAAGACCATCATGCGCGAGGCCGGTTACGCCGACTCCGACTACAGGCTGGTCGTGATGGGCTACCCCAGCCCCATCGGGCCCGACTTCCACGACAACCCGAACTTCCCCGGCAAGCTGCCCGGCGGCTGCGCCGGCTACGACTCCGACGCCACCTGGGGCCGCAACCACGCGGTACCCACCTTCGAGAAGGGCATGCGCGCGGCGGCCCTCGCCTCCGGCGCGATCTACCTGGACAACTCGCGGCTCTTCCACGGCCACGAGGTCTGCATGGAGGACACCTGGGCCCGCGGCCTCTACCTGGACCTCGGGGACCACTTCCCGTGGGACGAGAACACCGCACGCCAGTCCTTCCACCCCAACTACCGGGGCCACGGCGCCTTCGCCTCCTGCCTCACCCAGCTCTACAACGCGGGCCTGCGCGAAGCCTCCTGCGCCGACCCCGCGAGCACCGGGACCCCTGTCCTGCAGGCCGGTGCCTGGGACGACCGGTTCAAGCCGCTGAAGAACGAAGCGACCGGCAACTGCCTCGACTCCTTCGGCGGTTCCAGTGCCAACGAGACCCGGATCGTCGGATGGGACTGCCACGGCGGCCGCAACCAGGGCTGGTGGTACGACAGCGCCCGTAAGTCCGTCCACATCGAACTGACCCAGGACCGCTGCCTCGACGCCCCCGGCGCCGACTACGGCTCCGGCACCGGCCTGGTCATCTGGAACTGCCACGGCGGCGCGAACCAGCAGTTCGTCCGCGACGGCGCGACCCTCCGCCCCGCCGCCGCCCCGGGCATGTGCCTGACGGTGGCCGCGGCGCACGAGCCGCTGCGCCTGCAGACCTGCAACGGCTCCGCGAACCAGCGCTTCGTATAACCGCCCCGCACCACGGAGCGCCGCACTACGAGACCCCGCACCACCAGACCCCCCACGCCCGGCCGGCGCACCCCGGCCGGGTGTTTCCGTACCGGTCACAGGGAGTGCAGGTACTCCCGCACCTCGCGGGGCCGGTTGGTGATCAGGGTGTCCACGCCGAGCCGCAGGCACAGCTCCACGTCCTCGGGCTCGTCGACCGTCCACACCCGCACCCGCAGCCCCTTGGCCCGCAGCCGGGCCACCAGCCCCGGATCCTTGCGCACCAGGTCGATGCCCGGCCCGGCGTGCCCCGCGAACGGCGGCCGGACCGGCCGCAGCCGCCGCTCGATCAGGTAGACGGCGGGCAGCCCGGGCGCGAGCCGGTTCAGCCTGGTCAGGGCGTTGCGGGAGAAGCTCATCACCTCGACCAGGCCGGCCGAGCCGTCGGCCAGCCCGTGGTCCTTCAGGACCCGTACGAGCTCGGCCTCCAGCCGGCCGCCGGCGCGGGTGGGGTGCTTGGTCTCGACGGCCAGCCCGACGGGCCGGTCGGCGGCCAGCGCCTCCTTGAGCAGGTCCTCGAAGAGCAGCACGGGTGCCCCCCGGTGCTGCTCGCCCCTCCAGCCGCCGAAGTCGAGCGCGGACAGCTCCTCGTAGGTCATCGCGGAGACCACCCCGCGCCCGTCCGAGGTCCGCTCCACCCGCCGGTCGTGCACGCAGACCAGCTGGTGGTCGGCAGTGAGCCGCACATCGCATTCGAGCGCGTCGGCCCCGTCGGCGATGGCCTGCCGGTAGGCGGCGAGGGTGTGCTCGGGGTGCTCGTGGGAGGCCCCGCGATGCGCGATGACGCGCACGTCGCGGGCGGTGAGGGGCTGCATCTGCGTCATGCCCCAGACGTTATCCGGATGCGCGGGACGCCCCGTTACCGCATCCTGCCCGGATGGCCGAACAGCAGATGTACGCGGTCCTGCACTGCGAGCCGTGCGAGGAGTGCGTCCAGGAGGACTGGCAGTTCATCGAGGGCGGCGAGCTGCGCTGGAGGGGGTACGAGCACTGTCCGCGGTACGAGGTCTACGCCTGCGACGACGGCCGGGGCGTACCGCCGCCGTGGGTGCGGGAGCGCATCGTGGCCTCGGACGGCACCGTCCACCTGCCGGTCGGCGGGCCCGACGGGGTGCCCGTCGCGCTCCTGCGCCGGGTGTACGGGCTCACCATCGCCGAGGTGGTGGCCGCCCGTACCGCGGGGTGGTGGGCCACCCCCGTCGAGGCCCGGTACCTGCTGTCTCCGACGTCGTGACTACGACTTCGGTTGCGGGGCCAGCGGGGCCGGCGTGATCTTGTAGCCGCCCTTGGTGACCTCCGTGAAGGGGGCCGGGGCCATGCAGGTGCCCACCGTGCCCTGGGCGACCGTGCCGTCCGGCTTCACGTCGACGTTGGCGACGGCCCAGGAGAACCCGACGCGGTCCGGCTCGCCGTGCTGGCCGTCCTGGACGCTGATGCCGATCCGCTTGCCGTCCCAGCCGACGTTCGAGGTCTTGACCACGGCGGTGAGGCTGGCGGTCTTGCCGCCCGTGACCAGGCAGTCCACCTCCGCCTCGGCGGTGGCGGTGAAGCCGGACTCCGTGAAGTAGTGGGAGATGGTCACCCGGCCCCGGGCGTCCGTCGGCAGGCCCTTCTCGGCCCCCGGGAACGGCTTGGTCCACGGGGTCGACACGGCGTCGACCGTGAAGCGGATGTCGTCGTCGGCAGAGTAGGGGAAGAAGATCGTGCCGCCCCCGTGCACGGAGGCGGGCTTCGGCGCGGCCTGCGCAGCCGGGGTGGCCGGGGCGGCAGGGGCGGGGGCCGCCGCGATGAGGGTGGCCGCGAGCGCGGCGGCGGTTCCGGCGAGGATGAGGGCGCTTTTGCGGTTCTTCATGGCGAACTCCCGTGTTCCAAAGGCTGTTTGGTTACGGGAAAAGCCTCGCCGGGAGCCCGCCGTCCTGCCATCTGCCGATGGGCGGACATGCGCGAGGGCTCCTCCCCCGTTCGGGGGAGGAGCCCTCGGTCACGCGCGCTACAGGCCCGGTCCGCGGACCGGAATGTGGGTGAACGTCGGCTCCGGGGCCGGGTTCTGGAAGAAGTCGTTGCCCTTGTCGTCGACCACGATGAAGGCCGGGAAGTCCTCGACCTCGATCTTCCAGACCGCCTCCATGCCGAGCTCCTCGTACTCCAGGACCTCGACCTTCTTGATGCAGTCCTGGGCGAGGCGCGCCGCCGGGCCGCCGATCGAGCCCAGGTAGAAGCCGCCGTGCGCACCGCACGCGTCCGTCACCTGCTGGGAGCGGTTGCCCTTGGCCAGCATGACCTTGGAGCCGCCCGCCGCCTGGAACTGCTCGACGTAGGAGTCCATGCGGCCGGCCGTGGTCGGGCCGAAGGAGCCCGAGGCGTAGCCCTCGGGGGTCTTCGCGGGGCCGGCGTAGTAGACCGGGTGGTCCTTCAGGTACTGCGGCATCTCCGCGCCCGAGTCCAGCAGTTCCTTGATCTTGGCGTGCGCGATGTCGCGCGCCACGACCAGCGGGCCGGTCAGCGACAGCCGGGTCTTCACCGGGTGCTTGGTGAGCGTCGCCAGGATGTCGTCCATCGGCTGGTTCAGGTCGATGGAGACGACGTCCGAGGCCTCGCTGAGGTGCTCGTCCGTGGTGTCCGGCAGGAAGCGCGCCGGGTCCGTCTCCAGCTGCTCCAGGAAGACGCCCTCGGCGGTGATCTTCGCGGTCGCCTGGCGGTCCGCCGAGCAGGACACGGCGATCGCGACCGGGAGGGACGCGCCGTGGCGGGGCAGGCGCACGACGCGGACGTCGTGGCAGAAGTACTTGCCGCCGAACTGCGCGCCGATGCCGATCTTCTGCGTCAGCTCGAAGACCTGCTGCTCCAGGGCCTCGTCGCGGAAGCCGTGGCCCAGCGGGGAGCCCTCGCGGGGCAGCTCGTCCAGGTAGTGCGCCGAGGCGTACTTGGCGGTCTTCAGCGCGTGCTCGGCGGAGGTGCCGCCGACCACGATCGCCAGGTGGTAGGGCGGGCAGGCCGCCGTACCGAGGGAGCGGATCTTCTCCTCCAGGAACTTCATCATGGAGGCCTCGTTGAGGACCGCCTTGGTCTCCTGGTAGAGGAACGACTTGTTGGCCGAGCCGCCGCCCTTGGCCATGAAGAGGAACTTGTACGCGCCGCCGTCGGTCGCGTACAGCTCGATCTGCGCGGGCAGGTTCGAGCCGGTGTTCTTCTCCTCCCACATGGTGATCGGCGCCATCTGCGAGTAGCGCAGGTTCAGCCGCGTGTAGGCGTCGTAGATGCCGCGCGACAGCGCCGCCTCGTCCCCGCCCTCGGTCAGCACGTTCTGGCCGCGCTTGCCCATGACGATCGCCGTGCCCGTGTCCTGGCACATCGGCAGGACGCCGGCCGCCGCGATGTTCGCGTTCTTCAGCAGGTCCAGGGCCACGAACTTGTCGTTCGAGGAGGCCTCGGGGTCGTCGATGATCCGGCGCAGCTGCGCGAGGTGCGCGGGGCGCAGGAAGTGCTGGATGTCGTGGATCGCCTCTTCGGCGAGCTTGCGCAGCGCCTCGGGCTCGACCTTGAGGAACGTACGGCCGTCGGCCTCGAAGGTCGAGACGCCCTCCGAGGTCACCAGCCGGTACGGGGTGGTGTCCTCGCCCAGGGGCAGCAGGTCGGTGTACGCAAACTCTGGCATGACGGCAGTCATTCCTCACTCGGCAGACGGCGCTGGCGACCAATTGGCAGCGCGGTCAACCAGCGTAGGACCTCTCGCGGGAGCTGCGTCTGTGAGGTAAGGCTCACCCAGCAGTATCGCGATCTATCGTGTCTGGCTATGCTGGGCGTCGTGGACCTGGAAAAGCACCCTGCCGCCGCCCCCGTACCCGCGCCCGCCGAGCTGCGCGCCTCCGACGCAGACCGGGACCGGATCGCACAGATCCTCGGCGACGCCGTCGCCGAAGGCCGGCTGACGGCCGAGGAGCATTCCGACCGGCTGGACACGCTGTACGCGGTGAAGACCGTCGGCGAGCTGGAACTGCTCGTACGGGATCTGCCCGCGCCCGGCGGCGTCCATGCCTCGCCCGCGTACGCCTCGCCCGCCACCGCCCCGGCCGGTCCCGCCGAGACCATAGTGGCCGTCTGCAGCAGCTCCGCCCGCAAGGGCCGCTGGCGGCCTGGACCGCACACCCGCGCGGTCTCGGTCATGGGCGACATCAACATCGACCTCACCGAGGCGGTCTTCGAGCAGCAGGTCACCGAGATCAACGTGACCTGCGTGCTCGGCAACGTCGAGGTCCTGGTCCCGGAGAATGTCACCCTGCGCGGATACGGCAGCGGCGTCCTCGGCAACTTCGAGGTGCGCGGCGAGGGCCGCGGCGAGACCGATCCGCAGGCCCCCGTGGTGATCGTCCGGGGCTTCGCCCTGCTCGGCAACATCGAGGCGCGGCCCAAGGTGGGCGCCCGCCTGGTGGATCTGGCCCGCAAGCTGCGCAAGCGCCTGGAGGGCTGAAACCGGCCGGGACCGGGAAGGGCCGGTTCCGGGACCGGGAAGGCCGGCACCGGCCGACCCCGCGGTTCCCGACACGCGGTGGATCCGGCGAAAACCGGCCGCGGACCGGCACGGCACGACCTAGGGTCCGCGTCATGACCATGACCAAGTGGGAATTGCTCGACGAGGCGTACGCGACGCTGCGCGCCTCCGTGGCCGGGGTGCCGGCCGACGGCTGGGACCGCCCGACCCCCTGCGCGCAGTGGAACGTCACCCAGGTCCTCCAGCACGCCGCGGGCGACCAGCTCGCGTACGCCGCCCGGCTGACCGGTGGGCCCGGTCCCACGGAGGACCCCTTCGCGCCCTCCGGCGTCCTGGCCGGCCCGCCGACGGGCCTGCTGGACCCGGCGCTCGCCGCCGCGGCCGAGGCCTTCTCGGCGGTCGCCCCCGGCGATCACGACGTGGCCGTGCCGCTGCCGCCCTTCGCCGTACCGGCCGAGACGGCCGTCGGCGCCGCCGCCCTCGACGCGGCCGTGCACGCGTGGGACATCGCCGTCGCCACGGGCCGGCCGCCCGCCCTGACCGACGCTCTGGCCACCGCCCTGCGCCCGGCCGCCGACGTCCTCGCCGAGCCCCTGCGCGGCTTCGACTACGGCCCGGTGTTCTCCCTCGCGCCCGGCGCGGACCACGGCGCCGCGGCGCAGCTGCTGGCCTTCCTCGGACGGGATCCCGCGTGGGCCGCGCCCGTGGCGTGACGGCCCGCCCGGCGGGGTCTCGTTTCGGACGAACCGCATCCGCCCCGTGGCACGGGGTGCATAGGGGCGCGTGCAGCGGGTAGGGACAGGTGCGTCGTCTCTCGCTCACGTATACGTCGTCAGGAGTAGACCGTGCCGCATCCGCCGCATCAGTCCTTGCAGGTAGCCGCCGTCCAGAGTTTTCCCGGGCGCGCGGCGGCCGTGCCGAAGCCGCGGGTTCCGGCGAGGGCGGAAGACGGCCCATGGCACGCGGAGGCGGTGTGCCGCCGTGACGAGGCGGGGCTCTTCTTCGCGCCGTCCAAGGAGCCGACCGCGGCCCGGCTCTCCCGTGAGGAGGCCGCCAAGCGCGTCTGTGCCCGCTGCCCGGTGATGGTCGCCTGCCGCGAGCACGCACTGCTCCAGCCCGAGCCGTACGGGGTGTGGGGCGGCCTCACGGCGGCCGAGCGCCGGGTGGTGCTCGCGCGCATGCGGCGCCGGGCCGCCGAACTGCGCCAGGCCCCCGGGGCCGGGCCGATCGCCGCGGCGGGCTGAGCCGGTCGCGGGCGCCGGATGCCGCAGCGGATGCACGAGAGGGGCGGTCCCCGCCGCACGCGGTGGACCGCCCCTCTCGTTTCCCGCCGTGCCTAGTGGGCGCGGTCGAAGTCGATCGCGCTGTACGCGCGCAGCTTCGACAGGCGGTGCGTGGAGTCGATCTGCCGGATGGTGCCCGACTTCGAGCGCATGACCAGCGAGGACGTCGTCGCGGTCTCCGAGCGGTAGTGGACGCCGCGCAGCAGCTCGCCGTCGGTGATGCCCGTGGCGACGAAGAAGACGTTCTCGCCCGACACCAGGTCGTTCGTGGTCAGGACGCGGTCCAGGTCGTGGCCGGCGTCGAGCGCGCGCTGGCGCTCGGCCTCGTCCTTCGGCCAGAGCTTGCCCTGGATGGTGCCGCCGAGGCACTTTATGGCGCACGCCGAGATGATGCCCTCGGGGGTGCCGCCGATGCCGAGGAGCAGGTCGACGCCGGTGCCCTCGCGCACGGCCATGACCGAGCCCGCGACGTCGCCGTCGGAGATGAACTTGATGCGGGCGCCGGTCTCGCGGATCTCCTTGACGATGCCCTCGTGACGGGGGCGGTCCAGGATGACCACGGTGACGTCCTCGACGGCCATGTTCTTGGCCTTGGCGACCCGGCGGATGTTCACCGAGACGGGGGCGTTGATGTCGACGAAGTCGGCGGCCTCGGGGCCGGTGACCAGCTTCTCCATGTAGAACACCGCGGACGGGTCGAACATGGTGCCGCGGTCGGCGGCGGCCAGGACGGCGATGGCGTTCGGCATGCCCTTGGCGTTCAGGGTGGTGCCGTCGATCGGGTCCACTGCGATGTCGACCTCGGCGCCCGTGCCGTCACCGACGCGCTCGCCGTTGAAGAGCATGGGGGCCTCGTCCTTCTCCCCCTCGCCGATGACGACGACGCCGTTCATCGAGACGGTGGAGATCAGGGTGCGCATCGCGTTGACCGCGGCACCGTCCGCGCCGATCTTGTCGCCGCGCCCGACCCATCGGCCCGCGGCCATGGCGGCGGCCTCGGTGACCCGTACGAGTTCGAGTGCGAGGTTGCGGTCAGGGGCCTCCGGGGAGACTTCGAGCTGGGGCGGCAGGTTGTGCTCGGTCATCGGAGCGCACCTTTCTGTACGGCGACGGCCGGGTAGTGAGGGTGCTGGAACTCTATCGGTACGTCGACATATTGAGCAGGGCGGGTCACGTATGAGCGGCATATCGGTCAGCCGATTGTCCTGAGCGGACGTCTTGCGGCACTCCGGGGCTCCCCGGGAGTCCGGTGGGGTCCGGCAGTCCCCGGTCGTCCCCGGCAGCACCCGGGGCGGTCCGGGAGTCTCCAGGGTCCGCCGACACGCGCCGCACCGCGACCCCGGCGGTGATCGCCGTCCCGCGATGCGGGACGATGGGTCGCGTGGCAGGTATGAAAGGCAAGCAGACGGTCTGGGACATGGTCCGGTCGCTGGGGGTGATCGGCATCGTCGTCGCCGGGATCTACCTCTTCGTCCCGCATGACGAGAAGGCCGATCCGACGCGCACGGTCGACTACCGGGTGGAGACCCTGACGGCCCGGCGCGCGGCCCCGTATCCGGTGGCCGCCCCCGTGGGGCTCCAGGAGCAGTGGCGGGCGACCTCGGTGACGTACGAGCGCAAGAACGCCAACGCCTGGCACCTGGGCTTCCTCGACCCGGAGCAGCAGTACGCGGCGGTGGAGCAGTCCACGGACACCTCGGCCAAGTACCTCGCCAAGGTCACCCAGCACGCGACGGCCACCGGGCAGACGCAGCAGGTCGGCGACCTGACCTGGGAGCGCTGGGACGGCGAGAAGTACGACGCCCTCGTGCGGCAGGAGCAGGGCTACGTCACGGTGGTGACCGGGACGGCCTCCTTCGAGCAGCTCGGCGCGCTCGCGGCGACGTTGGAGTTCAAGCAGGGCAAGTAGCGCGTGGAGCACCGACGGCGGCGGCCTGCTGCCGGATCGTGAGGCGGCCGCCGCCGCTGTGCAGGAAGGGCCGTGGCCCCGGGGATCCGGGGGCCACGGCCCTTCTCGCGTGCTGCGGCCGACGGCCCGCGGCTTCGCTCAGACGGTCGTGATGACCTCGTCGAAGGCCAGGCGCGGGGAGCGGTCGAACCACGCGCCCTCGGTGGCCGGCTTGCCGATGTTGATGACCATGATCGGGGTGTGGTCGTCGTCCAGGAATTCCTTCTGGATGCCGGCGAAGTCGGCACCGGTCATCGGGCCCGCGGCCAGACCGGCGGCGCGGATGCCGATGATGAAGTACGCGGCCTGCAGCGCGGAGTTCAGCAGGGCGGAGCGCTCGCGGACCGGGCGCTCGGAGAAGAATGCGTCCTTGGCCTGCGGGAAGTGCGGGAGCAGCTGCGGGAGCTCCTCGTGGAACTCGTTGTCCGCCGAGAGGATCGCCACCAGCGGGGCGGTGGCGGTCTTGGCGTCGTTGCCCTTGGCCATGTGCTGCACGAGGCGCTCGCGGGCCTCGGGGGAGCGGACCAGGGTGATGCGCAGGGGGGTCTGGTTGAAGGCGGTGGGGCCGAACTTCACCAGGTCGTATATCGCCTGGACCTGCTCCTCGGTGACCGGCTCGTCGGAGAACGCGTTGGCCGTGCGGGCCTCGCGGAACAGCAGGTCCTGAGCGGCGGAGTCAAGAACGAGAGACATCGGGAAAGCCTTCTTCCATGCGGAGGTGAAGCGATGTCCCCGACTCTACGGCGGAAGTAGATGAATTTTCAACTAAATCTGCCTGCCGGTGATCGGGATCACTCGGGGCGCTCCCGCCCGGACGCCCGCCCCCGGTCACCTGCCCCCGGTCACTCCTCCTCGGCCGGCTCGCGCGCCGCCAGCGCCGAGTCCAGCCGGGCCCGGGCCCCCTCCAGCCAGTGCCGGCAGACCTTCGCCAGCTCCTCGCCGCGCTCCCAGAGCGCGAGGGAGTCCTCCAGCGAGGTCCCGCCGGCCTCCAGCTTGCGGACGACCTCGATGAGCTCGTCGCGGGCCTGCTCGTACCCCAGCGCCGTTCCGGCCTCTGTCATTCCCGTATCCATCCTCTGTGTGTCGTGCGACCACGTGATTGCAGACGTGTGTCGCTAGGTCGAAGCGACCGTTGCGTCCGAGGTGCCCGAGGTGCCCGAGGTGCCCGAGGTGCCCGTCGCGTCCGTCGGGGAGACCTCCACGGAGAAGGTGCCCTCCGCCACCCGCGCGCGCAGCACCTCGTGCGGCGCCACCTCCTGCGGCGAGCGCACCACGTGGCCGTCGGCCCGCTGCAGTACGGCGTACCCGCGCTCCAGGGTCGCGGCCGGCGACAGCGCCACCACCCGGGCGAGCGTGTGCGCCAGTTCCGAGTCGGCCCGGTCCAGCAGGTGCCCCAGCGTGCGCCGGGACCGGGCCAGCAGCGCGTCCAGCTCGTCCTCGCGGATCTCCACCATCCGCTGGGGGTGGACGAAGACCGGCCGGGCCAGGGCGTGCGCGAGGCCCCGTTCCTCCCGGTCGAGCAGCCCCGTGACCGCACGCAGACCCCGCGCCTGCAGCTGGCGTACGCGCTCCAGCTCCTCGCCGACGTCGGGGACCACCTTCTTCGCCGCGTCGGTGGGCGTGGAGGCCCGGACGTCCGCGACCAGGTCCAGCAGCGGGGAGTCCGGCTCGTGGCCGATCGCCGAGACCACCGGCGTACGGGCCGCCGCGACCGTCCGGACGACCTCCTCGTCGGAGAAGGGCAGCAGGTCCTCCACGCTGCCGCCGCCGCGCGCCACGATGATCACGTCGACCTCGTCGATGGCGTCGAGCTCCTGGACCGCCCGGACCACCTGGGGCACCGCGTGCACCCCCTGGACGGCGACGTTGCGCACCTCGAAGCGGACCGCCGGCCAGCGGCGCCGGGCGTTCTCCAGGACGTCGCGCTCGGCCGCCGAGGCCCGCCCGACCACCAGCCCGATCAGCTGCGGCAGGAAGGGCAGCGGTTTCTTGCGGTCCAGCGCGAAGAGCCCCTCGGAGGCCAGGGACCGCTTCAGCCGCTCCAGCCGGGCGAGCAGCTCCCCGATGCCGACCGGCCGTATCTCCGTGGCCCGCAGGGACAGCTGCCCGCGCGGGGCGTACCACTCGGGCTTGGCCAGCAGGACCACCCGGGCGCCCTCGGAGACCACGTCCGCGACCTCGTCGTAGACCTGGCGGAAGCAGGTCACGCTGACCGAGATGTCGTGCGAGGGATCGCGCAGCGTCAGGAAGACCACCCCCGCTCCCGGCCGCCGCGAGAGCTGCGTGATCTGCCCCTCCACCCACACCTGGCCGAGGCGCTCGATCCAGCCCCCGATGAGCCGGGACACCTGGCCTACCGGCAGCGGCGCCTCGGCCGACGTATTCAGACCCATGCAGGCAGGCTATCCGGCGTCACCGACACTGCGTCAGGCCCCGCCCCCGGTGTCGCCGGGCAGGTCCTGGCGTCCGCGCTGCACGAGCAGCACGGCCAGGCCCACCGCCAGCCACACCGCCCCCACCACTCGGGCCGTCCAGGAGGCCTCGACGATCACCGCGACGGTGACCGCCGCGCCCAGCACCGGCATCACCAGGTGCTTCCACCAGTTCGGCGGACCCTCCCGCCGCTTGACCACGAACCAGCCCACCACCGAGGCGTGCAGCAGGGTGAAGGCCACCAGCGCCCCGACGTCCACGACCGACACCAGGTGGTCGAGCCCGTCGTCGCGCCGGGCCGCCCACACGGCCGCGACCAGCGTGATGGCGGCCGCCACCAGCAGGGCCGGCCGCGGGGTGCCGTGCGAGGTCCGGGCGAGCACCCGGGGCAGCCGCCGCTCCCGGGCCATCGCGAACACCAGCCGCCCGGCCGCCGCCTGCCCCGCCAGCGCTGCGAAGGCCGCCCCGATCGCCTTGCTGACCGCCACCAGATCGTGCAGCCAGGAGCCGACCGCGGACTGCACCGCGTTGTAGAAGGCCGGTCCCTGCTGCGCCGGGTCCGCGGCCAGCTCCGCCGCGGACACCGGCATGAGCAGCGCCGCCAGATAGCTCTGGGCGATGAACAGCACGCCGGCCAGCGCCAGGCAGCACAGCACCGCCCGCGCCACGCGCTGCGATCCCCCCGTCACCTCCTCGGCGAAGGAGGCGATGGCGTCGAAGCCGAGGTAGGACAGGACCGCCACCGACACCGCGCCCAGCACGGCCGCCGTACTGAAGCCGAGCGAGCCGTCGCCGGTCAGCGGGGACAGCCAGCCGCGCCGCGCCCCGCCCTGGACCAGCACGGTCACCGCGGCGACCACGAAGACGAGCAGGACCACGATCTCCATGGCCAGTACGGCGAAACCCACGCGCGCGGCCGCCCGTACGCCCCACAGGTTCAGCAGGGTGGTGATCACGACGGCCAGGGCCGTCCACACCCAGCGCGAGACCTCCGGGACCAGCGCGTTCATCGCGATCCCCGAGAAGAGGTACGCGACTGCCGGGATCAGCAGGTAGTCGAGCAGCGCCATCCACCCGGCGATCAGCCCCGGGCCCTCGCCGAGACCCTTTCGGGCGTATGTGAAGACCGACCCGGCCTGCGGGGCGACCCGCACCATCTGCGCGTAGCTGAAGGCCGTGAAGGCGATCGCGACGGTCGCGCAGAGGTAGACGAGGGCGACGGCGCCGTGCGACGCGGCGTCGAGCGTGCCGAAGACCCCGACGGGCGCCATCGGGGCGATGAACAGCAGGCCGTAGACGACCAGATCCCGGAAGCCGAGGCTCCGCCGCAGGGCCGCGGGCGCCGCCGCCGCACTGGAATCCGTAACGGAAGCCATCCGTCCTCCGAGGTATAGGCGGGTACCGGCAGGTCCGGGCAGGTCCGGGCGGTACGGGCTTTCGGGCAAGTGTGTGCCGTACGGGGGACGCCCGGCCTCCTGGAGACCCCCGTACGATGGAGCACATGACTGCTCCCGCCCCCGCTCCTGCTTCCCGCCGTGTCCTGCTCGCCGCGCCCCGCGGCTACTGCGCGGGCGTGGACCGAGCCGTGATCGCCGTCGAGAAAGCCCTTGAGCAGTACGGTGCGCCGGTCTACGTCCGCCACGAGATCGTGCACAACAAGTACGTCGTCCAGACGCTGGAGAAGAAGGGCGCCATCTTCGTCGAGCGGACGGAGGAGGTCCCCGAGGGCTCCATCGTGATGTTCTCCGCGCACGGTGTGGCGCCGGTGGTGCACGAGGAGGCGGCGCGCGGCAAGCTCGCGACCATCGACGCGACCTGCCCGCTGGTCACCAAGGTGCACAAGGAAGCCGTCCGGTACGCGAACGAGGACTTCGACATCCTCCTCATCGGCCACGAGGGCCACGAGGAAGTCATCGGCACCTCCGGCGAGGCCCCGGACCACATCACGATCGTCGACGGCCCGCACGACGTGGAGAAGGTCACCGTCCGTGACGAGTCCAAGGTGGTCTGGCTCTCCCAGACCACCCTCTCGGTCGACGAGACGATGGAGACGGTCGACGCGCTGAAGACGAAGTTCCCGCTGCTGGTCTCGCCGCCGAGCGACGACATCTGCTACGCCACCTCGAACCGTCAGGCGGCGGTCAAGGTGATGGGCGCCGACTCCGACCTGGTCATCGTGGTGGGTTCGAAGAACTCCTCGAACTCGATCCGGCTCGTCGAGGTCGCGCTCGACGCGGGCGCGGGCGCCGCGTACCTCGTCGACTTCGCGAGCGAGATCGACGAGGCCTGGCTGGAGGGCGTCACCACGGTCGGTCTCACCTCGGGCGCCTCGGTGCCGGAGGTCCTGGTCGAAGAGGTCCTGGAGTGGCTGACGGTGCGCGGCTACGCGGACGTGGAGATCGTCAAGACCGCCGAGGAGTCGATCGTCTTCTCGCTGCCGAAGGAACTCCGTCGCGACCTGCGGGCCGAGGCTGCCGAACTGGTCGCCGACAAGTAACTCGTTTCGTACGGTATGTCCATGCAGATCTTCGGCGTGGACATCGGCGGGTCAGGGATCAAGGGCGCTCCCGTGGACCTGGAACGTGGCGACCTGGCGCACGAGCGCCACAAAGTACTGACACCGCAGCCGGCCACCCCCGAGGGGGTGGCCGGCTGCGTCGTCGAGGTGGTGCGCAACTTCCACTGGGACGGACCGGTCGGGGTCACCTTCCCCGGCGTGGTCACCGGCGGCGTGACCCGCACGGCGGCCAACATGGACAAGTCCTGGATCGGCGTCGACTCGGCGGCGCTGCTCTCGCGCGAGCTCGGCGGCCTGCCCGTCACGGTCCTGAACGACGCGGACGCGGCGGGGATCGCGGAGATGACGTACGGGGCCGGACGCGGGCGGGAGGGCACCGTCCTGCTGCTCACCCTGGGGACGGGGATCGGCAGCGCCCTGTTCACGGACGGGCAGCTGGTCCCGAACTCGGAGCTCGGTCACCTGGAGCTGAGGGGCCACGACGCGGAGACGCGGGCGTCGGTGAAGGCCAAGGAGGACCACGACCTCACGTGGGAGCGCTGGGCGCACCGCGTGCAGCGCTACCTCCAGCACGTGGAGATGCTGTTCTCCCCGGACCTCTTCATCATCGGCGGTGGCGTCAGCCGCAAGCCGGAGAAGTTCCTGCCGCTGATCGAGGGCGTGCGGGCCGAGATCGTCCCGGCGAAGCTCCAGAACAACGCGGGCATCGTGGGAGCGGCGATGGCGGCGAAGGCTGTGAAGGCGGAGAAGCACTAGGGCGACGGTTCACTGGGTGAGGCGGCGGGGCATCCGCCGCCTGCCGATGAGCACGGCCTTGCGGACGACGGCGATCAGCGCGGCGACGAGCGTCCCGGCGTAGAGCCAGCCCGCGTGCAGCGACAGCGCGGACACCAGCCCCATCAGCTGACCGCCGAGGCCGCCGGAGCCGCCCGAGATGGGCCACACTCCGGCGGCGAAGGCGATGGGGACGCCGATCGGCGCGGTGATCAGGTCGGCGGGCCGCACCCAGAGGGCGGTGGCGGCCGCGACGGGCAGGAAGAGCAGCCCGTAGACGAAGAGCGAGGAGCCGAAGAGCAGCCAGCAGATCCCGGCCACCAGCACCATGGCGGCGCACGCGAACAGCCCGCCGCCGAGCCCGGTCAACCGCGGTCGGGGCATCCGCCGCCCGAGCGGGGACCGCCGTGGGCCGCCGGCGCCGCCCTGGGCGGGCACGGCGGTGGGCCGCGGCGCCCCGCGCTGGGCCGGGGGTCGCTGGGGGTGAGGGGCCGATCGCGTCCTGTGTTGCTCCACGTGACCAAGCTAGGCGGGGCGAGCGCGGTATCGGTGTGGGGACACGCGTACAACGAGTGCCACTCATCGGAAAGTAAACTGTCCGGTGGCCCACTCCCGGGCCGCCGCCCCCTCCAGCTACGGGAAGTCGCCAACGTGTCGCTCACGATCGGAATCGTCGGCCTGCCGAATGTCGGCAAGTCGACCCTGTTCAACGCCCTGACCAAGAACGACGTGCTGGCGGCCAACTACCCGTTCGCCACGATCGAGCCGAACGTCGGCGTCGTCGGCGTCCCGGATCCGCGCCTGGCCGTCCTCGCGGGCATCTTCGGATCGCAGCGGGTCCTCCCGGCGACCGTCGACTTCGTCGACATCGCGGGCATCGTGCGCGGCGCCTCGGAGGGCGAGGGCCTCGGCAACAAGTTCCTCGCGAACATCCGCGAGTCGGACGCCATCTGCCAGGTCATCCGCGCCTTCAAGGACGAGAACGTCGTCCACGTCGACGGCAAGGTCTCGCCGAAGGACGACATCGAGACGATCAACACCGAGCTGATCCTCGCCGACCTCCAGTCGATCGAGAAGGCCGAACCGCGCCTGACGAAGGAGTCCCGCCTCCAGAAGGAGAAGGTCGCGGTCCTCGCGGCCGTCGTCGAGGCCAAGAAGATCCTCGAAGCGGGCGACACCCTCTTCTCCAAGGGCATCACCAAGGGAACGGAGCTGGGCGACCTCCTCCACGAGCTCCACCTGCTCACCACGAAGCCCTTCCTCTACGTCTTCAACGTGGACGAGGACGAGCTGACGGACGACGCCTTCAAGGCCGAGCAGAGCGCGCTCGTCGCCCCGGCCGAGGCGATCTTCCTCAACGCCAAGCTGGAGCAGGACCTCTCCGAGCTGGACGACGAGGAGGCCCTCGAACTCCTCCAGTCGGTCGGCCAGGACGAGCCCGGCCTCGCCACCCTCGGCCGCGTCGGCTTCGCCACCCTGGGCCTGCAGACCTACCTGACGGCCGGCCCGAAGGAAACCCGCGCCTGGACGATCAAGCAGGGCGCGACGGCCCCCGAGGCGGCCGGCGTGATCCACACCGACTTCCAGCGCGGCTTCATCAAGGCCGAGGTCATCTCGTTCGCGGACCTGGTCGCCTGCGGCTCGGTCGCCGAGGCCCGCTCCAAGGGCAAGGCCCGCATGGAGGGCAAGGACTACGTCATGCAGGACGGCGACGTGGTGGAGTTCCGCTTCAACGTCTAAGTGTGCGAAATAGCACCACGTTGCCCGCGGGGCAATCATGCAGTTCAGAAGGGCCCACCTCCTGGGAGGTGGGCCCTTGGCATTTTCCCGTGCTGGGATGGTGCTGGGATGGCTGACCCCTCGTCACCTGCCATCACCCCCGATCGCCCTTCCCGTGCTGCGGCTGCGCTGCGCGTGGGTGAGCTGCACGCGTTGGCCAGGTGTGCGTCCCGACTCTTCGGGCCGCAGGGCCCGACCGGGGCGTTGCGGTATGGGACGACGAGGCCGGTTGATTAGGTCCTGTCATTCAGCACGGTCACGTCCTCGCAGACCGTGGCAAGGCCGGAGTACCGCCAGGCCTTCGCGCCCGCGGTGGCGCCGGCGACGGCCGGGCC
This sequence comes from Streptomyces avidinii, assembly GCF_014650695.1. Classification (GTDB taxonomy): domain Bacteria; phylum Actinomycetota; class Actinomycetes; order Streptomycetales; family Streptomycetaceae; genus Streptomyces; species Streptomyces avidinii. The sequence continues at coordinate 34,635 of NZ_BMVL01000010.1, forward strand.
GCGGCGATCACGAGTCTCGTGCCGGCGTCGATGATGCCCTGCACGTTCACCGAGAACCGATAGTTGCGCGAGGGCGCCCGGACCTTCCGATCGAGGACCGGAACCAGAGCACCGTCCACGATCCACGGCCGTTCGTACGCGTGCTGATCAATCTGGCAGATGAAGCCGTGTCAGGTCCGGCCTATGCGCATGTCATCGGCCATTGCCCAGGTGAGGGCCGGGGGGGCCGGGCTAGGCTTGACCAGCGTGGACATCAGAGCTGAATGAGCGTCACCGGGGAGAGGGATGAGCGGGGCGGGGCAGAAGCCTGTGAAGACGACGCCGCTGGAGCTGTATCAGATGCGGGCGGCGCTGACTCAGGCTTACCGAGGGATCATCGACGAGAGCGATCTGCAGCGAAACTCCGAGGCCGAACGGGAAAGGGCCTTTCTGTCCCGAGCCGTGGCGGCCACGGCGATCCGGCGGGTGACAGGTTGGGAGCATAAGGCGTGCGCTGAGGCCGTGATCGACGGTAGCGACGACAACGGAATCGACGCCGTTGCCGTAGTGGACGGTACCCAGGTGTGGCTGGTTCAAGCCAAGTGGAGCGACAAGGGGACGGCTGGATTCCACACAGATGCGGCTCGCGGCTTCGTGGACGGACTGCGGTTGTTGGAGCAGCGGCAGTTCGACGCCTTCAACGACAAGCTCCAGCCGTTCGCCCCTCTTCTCGCTTCGGCCATGGGGGATACCAACCTCAAGATCAACCTTGTCATCGCGGCCGTCGGGAACGATCCGCTCAGCTCGCACACCGTGAACATCCTCGACCGTGCTGTCGAGGATCATCACGGGCACGGGCCGATGCTGAGCTACCAGCTCATGGGGACTGGGGAGCTGCTGCGGCAGCTGCGTGAGGACCGCACTCCAGATCCCGTGAACGTCAAGGTGAAGATGCCGAAGTGGATCCACCGTGACATCCCCTTCCCTGCCTACCAGGGCAGCGTGGCGGCCGGGGAGATCGCCGGGTGGTACGAGGACCACGGTGCCCGTCTCTTCTCACAGAACATCCGCCAGTCGCTCGGGCTGACCCGCATCAACTCCGGCATCGAGAAGACCCTGACGGACGAGCCGGAGAACTTCTGGTACTTCAACAACGGCATCACGATCCTGTGCGACAGGATCGAGCCGTACTATCCGGACAGGCGTCACCCTGCCTATCCGGTGGAACTCCGGCTCACCCATGTCAGCGTGGTCAACGGGGCCCAGACCGTCACCTCCATCCACAAGGCGATGCAGGTGACGCCGGATACCGTCGAGGATGCCGATGTGATGGTCCGCGTGATCTCCCTGGGTGACGAGCGCGCCGACTACGCATCGAAGATCACCGAGACCACGAACACCCAGAACGACGTCTCTCGACGGGACTTTATCGCTCTGGACGAAACCCAGGCCCTGATCAGGGAGGACTTCGATCTCACTCTGGACAAGACCTACGTGTACAAACGGGGCGAGGCCGATCCGGCACCGGATTCTGGCTGCTCGGTGGTACACGCGGCCATAGCCCTCGCATGCGCCCGCCGTACGCCTGAACTGGCCGTACGGGCCAAGCGGGACACCGATCTGCTCTGGGAGAGGGGAGACGGAGGGGCGTATCCGCGGCTCTTCGGTGAGGTTCCGAGCGCCTTCCGGGTCTGGAGATGCGTCCAGATCCAGCGAGAGGTCGGCAAGGCGCTCGACGCCCTACGCAAGCGCCTTCAGGGACGCGCCCAGGACACGGCTCAGCGCGGCGACCTGCTGATCACCCATCTGGTCTTCCAACTGCTCGACTTGGCGGACATCGATGAGCCGGGCTACCCGCTGGATTCCGTGCTGGAGTCCGTCCCGAAGCTGACCGAATCCGTGCTGTCGTGGCTGATCTACCGAGTGGACGAGACCTACGGCACTACCTCGTTCTTGGGGAGCACCTTCACCAACGAGACGCGCTGCCGGGAGCTGTCCCGGGTCGTGCCGCAGGACGTGCGGGGTGGGGCCCCGGTGCCGCAGCTGCCGGACAACTACCAGCCGCCCGCCCAGCAGAAGCGCCGTCGCCGCCGCCCCAACGTCGTTCCGACTCTTGTCAGCGCCGGGATCATCCCGGACGGGACGCCGCTGGTGTACGTCCCGTACAACGCTCCGGAAACAAGGGCGACGAAGGAGTGGCTCAAGGCGGACGAGAGCCGTGCGCAGGTCCGCTGGCAGAACGATCGGACTAAACCGCTCATCTGGTCCTACGACGGTGCGGCTTACTCGGCCAGCGGGCTCGTGACCCGTATCTGGGAGCTCGCAGGCTGGGAGGAGGCTCCCATCGCGGTGCAAGGACCTGCGCGCTGGGTACTTGATGGCAGGCGCAATCTGTGGCAGGTAGCCAAGGAGTGGCTGGATGCCCAGGAGGAAGAGGGCTGATGCGGTCCGTTCGGTCACCTGTCATCACCTCTCATATCCGTACCGTGCTGGACGTCTCTTCGGCACGCTGGCGCGCAGTGGGACTGTGTCCCTGTGCGACGGTCGACTGACGTAGTCGGCGGATTGTCAGTGCTGACTTCTAGGATCGTCTCGAATGTTGCATTGGCGAGCAGGCACAGCAGTGGAGGGGCGGAATGGGGTCATCTCAGGGCTCCGGGCGCGTCACAGCGCCCGAGCCGACGATTGCGCCGATCGCGACGCTCGCGCACCGCGTGCTGTCCGGAGAGATCGTTCTGCCGAAGTACCAGCGGGCGTTCGTCTGGGAGCCGGAACAGGTGCTGTATCTGCTGGACTCGGTCCGCCGGAACTATCCCATCGGCAGTCTGCTGATGTGGCGTACGTCCGACCGGAGGCTGGCCAGCGGTCACGAGATTGCTGGACTGACCACTGTCCCGCAGGTGTCCGGGGCTCCGGTGCAGTACGTCATCGATGGGCAGCAGCGGCTGGCGAGCCTCGTGGGCGCGATGCACGGCGAGGGGGCACGATGGAGGATCGGATTCGACCTGGCCCGTGAGGAGTTCCTGTACCTCACGGAGGAAACCCCGGCCGGTGCGCATGTCATTCCCGTGCGCGACCTGGACTCGGCGGGCTCGATGATGGCGTGGGTTTTGAGGGACAAACCGACGGACGAGCACGTGCGGCGCGCTCAGGCACTGAGCGATCAGTTCCGCGGGTACCAGGTACCAGTTGTGACCATGCTTGAGGTCACCGAGGAGGACTCGGCCCGCATCTTCGAGCGGATCAACAGCACGGGCACAAGGATGGACATCGTCGATCTTGTGCGCGCCGGGACCTGGTCGAACGACTTCGACCTCAAGGAGGAGATCGAACAGCTGCTGCAGGTTCTCGACCGAAAGCGGTACGGCCGGGTCGATACCAAGACCATGCTCCGCACGATCTCCGCAGCCGCCGGCTTGGGGTTCTCCACGAAGTCCATCCAGGACCTGCGGCGTCTCGACCGCGCGGAGTTGCAGGACGCGGTGAGCGAGGCCGGCAAGGCGGCCGCTCGAGCGGTCGACTTCCTCTTCACTCAGATCCGGACCCCTCGCGCCGAGGCTCTGCCGTACTACAACCAGTTCGCGGTCCTGGTGGAGCTGTTCCGGCAACTCCCCAAACCGTCCGCCGATCAGTACGCGGCGATCGGCAGGTGGTTCTGGCTGACGGCGAGCAGCGAGTACTTCAAGGGCTGGCGCGAGTCACAGATGACGGCTGACCTCGACGCGGTGAGCGCCTTCGTCACCGGCCAGGCGACGGAGATCGAGACCGGGGCGGGGCTGCCGCGCGACGTGCTTTGGCAGCGCACGCAGTTCTCACGCGCCAACGCGCCAACCAAGCTGCACGTCCTGCTGATGTCGTACGAGAAGCCGGTGGACCTCAACACCGGTCAGTCCATCGACACCGACAAGGCGCTGGCCGGGCAGAACGACAAGCAGTTCCATCATTTCTTCCCGCGCGCCTTTCTGAAACGACGCGGAGTGAGCGCGGCTCGGGCGAACGTGTGCGGAAACCTGATCATGTTGAGTGCGATCACCAACAACGCCATCTCCGACTCTCCGCCCTCCGTGTATCTCAAGGACTTGATCGACTGGCACGGCGAGGACACTCTGCGAGCTCGGCTGCGGACCTGTCTCATCGAGGAGGACGCCTACCAGGCTGCTCTGCGGGATGACTACGAGGGCTTCCTGAAGGCTCGCTCGCGGACCCTGCACGCGCGTCTGATTGACCTGATCGGATCGGCGGCCGAGGGCGGCGCCGACTCGAGGCCGGAGATCACGTCGATCGACGCCGAGGAGGCCGTGGAGCCAGACCCCGTACCGGACGACGCGGAGCCGTTCGACCGCGACTCGGTCGACTAAGCCGGGCCTGATCGTCATGCGCATGAGGGAGGTCCCGGCGCGGGATCGGCCGAGAGAGCGACTGCTCGACCGGGGTACGGAGGCGCTGTCCGACCGGGAGCTTCTCGGACTGCTGCTGGGGGCGGGCCTGGCCGGCCAGGACGCCGTGGAGCTGGCGGGACGGTTGATCGCCCGGCACGGTGGGCTGCACGCGCTCTCGCGCGTCCCTGCCCATGAGCTTGCTGTCGGTCTGCCGGGTGTGGGCCCGGCGAAGGCGGCGCGGGTCGCGGCGGCATTCGAGTTGGGACGGCGGGTGGCGGTCCAGCAGGCTCCCGGCCTGCGGCGAATTTCCGGCTCCGCCGACTTGGCAGCCGTCGCGAGCCCTCTCCTCCGTGGCTTGCGCCATGAACGTGCGGTTCTGGTGACCTGCGACGGGGCGGGCGTGGTCCTCCGCACCTCCGTCCTCACCGACGGCGCGTCCGACCGCACTCTCGTCCCGGTCCGCGACACCCTTGCCCGCGTTCTCGCCCTCGGCGGCACGGCGTTCGGTGTCGCCCACAACCACCCCACAGGCCGTCTGACGCCGAGCGACGCCGACCGCCTCGCGACATCCCGCCTTACGGCGGGGGCGGAGGCGGTCGGTCTGCGGTTCCTCGACCATGTGGTGGTGACGGACGAGGGGTGGCGGAGGATCCCCCCAGGTTGACCTGTCTACAGCCGCCCGGAAAAGGCGGCGTCGAGCAGCGAAGGGGGCAGCGCCTGCAGCGTAGGCAAAGAGTGCGCTGCACTCAGGCGTTCGTTCAGCCCGTCGAGGGTGGACGCCACTCGGTCCTGCGTGTCACGCGGCGGTAGATCGAACCGAATATTTTCGAATCTCTTCATGCCGAGAGTGCGATTTCTGTCCGCGGCGCCGGGTGAACACGCCGAGATCTGACTCAGCCCTTTTCGCGCCAGGAGATAGTGGCGCAGATAGCTGATATTAACGCGTCCATCCTTCGGCACGTAGAAAAGGAAGCGGTTTGAGGCAACGAATTCCTCTTCATTTTCACTTGTCATGCCGATCGCTCCCTCCCAGGCCTTGATATTGCTCAGAACCAGTGCCGAATTGGGGAACCTATAGAAGCGCAATTTTCCCAGCTGGCTTCCAGGGGTCGAGTCATAGCGAATCATCCCGCGACCGAAACCGCGCATGCCGATCGGCCGGTAAATCGCCTCAGGGAGCACGTTGATTTCGTCGCGCTTCAGGGTCACAATGTCGCCCATGCGAACAGTTTCGGTGGAGTGTTCTAGGGCTTCGTGAATCATGGATTCTTGCAGACTCACTCGCACGGAAGAAGCGTGTGAACGCAACGTTTGTACGGTCATGCACTTCTCCATCGCCGCGTCCAGCTTGTCGGCGATGCGTCGCTGTTCATCCACGTGCGGCAGGGGTACTCGGAGTGCGAGCAAACGTTCTGCACTGACCCGCTCTCGACGGGCTCCGATTCCCTTAGATTCGCCTTTCAGCATATCCCAGAAGGCTGGCCAGCCGAACAAGTGCTTCACGTAACGACTTTCCCCAACTCCCTCCCTCAGTGAGAAGGTAGGGAATTCCGGGGAAGCGAAGTATCCGTCGAACTCGTCCGGCACTAGCGCGATTGCCCCCTCGAACGCTTTGAGGCGGCTCATGACGAACTGTCCGCCGGTCATTCGGTGAAGCGTCTTATAGCTGGTCTGCCCACCTGTAATCTGCTCACGCGCGAACACTCCATTGCCGAATCCGCGAACTCCAGCGATGCGATAGGTCTTTTCTGAGGTCACGGCGTGGGCATCGATATTCATGCGAAGGGCGTCACCCAGCGGACGAACGTCAGGCGCTTTCATCGCTCTCCGCCCAGCCCTTCGCGCAACTCCGTCAGCAACCGGAGGATCTCCTCTTCCGTCTTCACTAGCTCGTCCACCAGCTCCTCCGGAGTGCGATGAGCCAGCTCATCCCCGATGTGCGGGTTGGAGCGATCGAGGTTGTAGCCGTCCGCGATGATCTCCGTGGCCGGGACGGACCACGCGCGCTCCCCCGCTTCGCGGCCTTCGCGCGTCTTGCCGCCCCACCAGGCCACGCAGTCGTCGTACTCCTCCAGCCGCTGCGGCTTCGTCTTGGTGTAGCCGCGGCGGCCCTCAGGGAGCGGGATCTCGTAGAACCAGACGTCCTGCGTGGGCCCGCTCTTCTCGAAGAAGAGGATGTTGGACGGGATCTGGGTGTAGGGCGCGAAGACGCCCTGAGGGAGGCGGACGACGGTGTGCAGGTTGCACTCCTTCATCAGCTTCTTCTTGATCTTCGCGCCGATCGAGTTCTCGCCGGAGGCGAAGAGTGAACCGTTCGGCAGGACGATGGCGCACCGGCCGCCCAGCTTCAGCTGGTCCAGGATCGAGTACAGGAACAGCCAGGCCGTCTCCTGCGTCTGGAAGGCGGAAGGGAAGGCCGTCACGACCGACGACTCCTCCTCCCCGCCGAACGGCGGGTTGGTGAGGACCACGTCGACCTTGTCCGCCGCCTGCGAGTTCCGCATGGTGAGCAGTGCGTTCTCCCGGCGGAGCCGGGGGGCGTGCACGCCGTGGAGGAGCAGGTTCATCGAGGCCAGCAGATACGGCAGCGGCTTCTTCTCGATGCCCTTGAGGTTTGCGTGGAGCTCGCGTTGCTGCGTCTCGGTCTTCACCCTCCCCTCCAGTTCCTCGTGCGCCTGCACCAGGAATCCGCCGGTTCCGCACGCCGGGTCGAGGATCGTCTCGCCGAGTTCGAGGAACGACTGCCGCACCATGAAGCGGTTGACGGGACGCGGGGTGTAGAACTCGCCGGAGTCGCCGGCCGCGTCGCGCATCTCTCGGAGGATCGACTCGTAGACGAACGCCATGGTGTGGATGTCGTCGTGCGAGATGAAGTGAATCTTGTTGACGATGTTCACGAGGTCACGCAGCAGTGTTCCCGACTGCATGCGGTTGACGACGTCCTTGAAGATCAGCGAGATGACGTTGCGTGGGTCCTCCGCCCCCCTGTCGGCCTCCCTGTCCAGGCCTGCCAGGTAGGGGATGAGCTCGTCGTTGACGAAAGTCTTCAGCTCGTTGCCGCTGAGGTCCTCGTCCGTCGCCCAGTCCGTCCAGCGGTAGGGCTTCTCGATCGCCCGGCGGTATCCGCCCGGGTCCAGCGCCTCGCCCTCCTCCTCGACGCGCTCCTGGAACGCCTTAAGGAACAGGAGCCAGGACAGCTGCGGCAACCGGTCCAGGTCGCCGTTCATGCCGGCGTCCTTGCGCATGGTGTCGCGCGCGGACTTGATCAGGGACGCGAGGCGGGCCTGAGTGGTGACGGGTGCCTTCTCCGCCGCTTTCCTTCTGGTCGCTGCCATGTCAGTTCAGTCGGTCTTTCTGCTCGTTCCGTCCCGGAAATGCGGTGTCTCCGTCGCCCTTCCCCGCGTCCTCGGTGAGCGTCCGGGCCCACAGCTCGCGGACCAAGGCCATCGCGGCGGGGAGAGTCGGTGGAATGCCGGTTGCCAACTCCCCGGCGATCTCCGGATAGTCGTCCTGCCACCGCGGCGGCGGGTCAGGAAGGATGAGGGGAACCTCGTGCGTGGCCCGTACCGCGAACACGTGTCGCACGGCCTTCAAGAGGTCCATGTCTCCGGAGAGCCCGCTCTCGATCAGGAGCACGAGGTCCACCAGGTCCTTGACCCGGGTGTTGGGCCGATCGCCGTAGTCGCGGGTGAGCGCGTGGAGTTTCTCCGCGAAGTGCTGACGCCGGTCGACTGCCTCGATCGTACGCGCCGGCGCTCCGGCGAATTCCAGTGTGTTGGGGAGAGGCAGGCGCTCGGTCAGTGTGATCTCCTCGCCACGGTCGACCGCGTCCACCCTGACACCGGCGAAGATCTTCCCCGCTAGGTGCGCCTCGACGGAGAAGCGCCACCCACCCCGCCCGGCGACGTCCGCCTTCAGGGTCACCGGCGCGGCGACACGGAACCGGAATCCGTCGGCGTCGAGGTCGCGGTCCAGAGCCTCGATGAGCAGGTCGCGGACCGCATCCCCGTCAGGACCTCCGCCGGCCGGTGCAGGCCGTACGGCCAGGTCGAGGTCCTTGGTGGTGCGCGCGCGCCCGGTGAAGCGGAACTCCATGACGGCACCGCCTTTCAGTACCCAGCCGCCGGCGCGGTCCTCGGCCAGCCGCGCCGCGAGGCGGTCGAAGACGACCAGCCGCCGACGTCGAGCCAGGTCCGCACCGGTCTCGGCGGCCTCCTGCTTGAGTCGCGCCTCCAGCGCCCTCCTCAGATCCGCCGCATCCCGGTACCGCCCGGTCACGACAGAGCTCCAAGCGCACGCTCGATTCCCAGCTCGGACCGTGGTCCGCAGAGCTGGGCTGCGTGCAGCAGCTTCCGACGGGTGATCATTCCGCGCTCAAGGGCCTCGGACACCGCGGATTCGAGCACGTCCTGGTCCTCCCCGTTGGCGGCACTCTCCGCCAGCGCCCTCAGCGGCGTCGTTACCTGGTATCCGTTACGCCCCTCACTGTCTCCGTCGGCGAGATCGGCATGGTGCAGGATCACCGCGTCCGTGGTCTGTCGGAAGGTGCGCGGCACGGTGAGATGGATGCGGGAGGGGTTGGCCACCCCCAGATCATGGGCCGCCAGTGCGCTGGCGTGGGAGATCACCGCGCGGCCCCTGCTCCAGAGCGACCAGCGAACGAACTGCTCGTCGCCTTCGCTTGGAAGGTCAGCGAACTCGCGGAAGCGGTAGATGGCCCGATCGACCGCGAGCCAGTTGCCGTGCTGCGCGTGATAGCGCTGGGCCTGGTACGAGTACCCCGCCTCCCGGGCTTGAGCGGCGGTGAAGTACCCCCGCTGTCCGGCGGCGATCCGCCAGAGTGTAGCCCGGGTGTCCGTACGATCTCTGAGCACCTCCCCAGCGTAGCAGCACTAAAAACACAAAGCTGGCTTTACTTCGATGTGCAATATCAACATCAAAGTAAAGCCAGCTTATACTCCTACGCCTCGCTGCACGTCAGACCGCAGTGAGTAGCCGGGCCGCCAGATCGTCGATGGCCTGATGTGCCTTACCCGGCTCTCCGAACCGGCTGGTCAGCTCCGCCACCCGTCCCATCTCGGTGAACGGCGGCACCCTGAGCGTCTCCACCTTCAGCTGCGGCGACCCCGACTCCTCGAACTTGAGGAGCATCGCTTCGAGCACCTCCTTGGCTCGAGGCCCGAAGGATTCCAGGAACTCCGCGTGCTCCCGGCGGAACCACGTCAGCCGTTCGTCCCGGCTCACCACGGCAAGCCCTTCCCAGGCTACGGACACCAGCAGGTCCACGGGGTCCACCTCGCGCATGCCCAACTCCTCGGGCAGACGCTCGACGTCGATCTGTGCCGACTTCAGCGCTGCCATGAGAACGGCACGGCTCTTCGCCTGCGCCCACTGAGTGCGCAACTGGGCGGGATCGAGATCGAGTTCCAGAACCCGGTCGTGCACCCACTGCTGCACGGTCACCAGTTGGAGTCGTTTTCCGTCGTCCTTGAGGATGTACCGCAGCTCACCCACCTTGTAGACGTCGACACCCTTGACCGTGAACCGGTTCCTGGAGCGGGAAAGAATCCTGTCGATCTCCTCGTCGTCGGTGATGTCGCCGTCCTGCGCTCCGGCCACGGAGTCTCCGTCAGCGTCGAAGACTCCGCCGTCCTGCTGGGTGTAGTCCGCCTGAGGCTCGGCGGCGGACTCGACGTCCGCGTCCGGCCCGGACTCAGGTGCAGGGGTCAGATCCTCCGAGTCCACCACCTCACCCTGATCATCGGTCCAGTCCCGGACCACCTTGAGCGGCGGTCCATCGAAGGCCGGATCGTCGAAGAGCCGCGACGCCTCGACGAAGTCGATGATGTCGAATGACTCCTTGCCGATCTCCGGGCAGAGTCGAGTGCCCCTGCCGATGACCTGCTTGAACTCCGGCATGGAGGCCATGCGCCGGAACAGCACCACGTTCCGCACGGGTGGCATGTCCACTCCCGTCGACAGCAGCTTCGACGTCACCGCGATGACCGGCTCGTTGCTGTCCGCCTTGCGGAACTCCTCCAGCGCCTCGCCGCCGTGCGAACCGTCGTCTCCGACGATGCGCCGCACGAAGTCCGGGAGCGCGGCGACCTCCTCGGGGGCGGAGTTGAACAACGCGGTCCGCATACGGGCCGCGTGGTCGTTGTTCTCGCAGAAGACGAGGGTCTTGCCGAGCCGCCCCTCCTCGGCCGTGGCGCGCAGATGGTCGAGGAGGTACCGCGCCGCCAACTCGGTCCGCTCGAGGATTACCATGACCCGTTCGTAGTCCTTGGGGCCGTAGAGATCCTCAGGGATCTCCCGGCCGTAGATGTCCTTCTCACCCGGCTGAGGCCGGTAGCCCTCCACGTCCACGTTCAGCCGGACCCTGCGCAGTCGGTACGGCGAGAGGAATCCGTCCTCGATACCGTCCTTGAGCGAGTACGTGAAGACGGGGTTGCCGAAGTACTCGTACGTGTCGGTCTTCCGCCTGTCATCGGCGACCGGCGTGGCTGTGAGGCCGATCTGCACAGCCGGCGAGAAGTGCTGGAGGATCCTCCGCCAGCGGCCGTCACTGGCGGCGCTCCCCCGGTGGCACTCGTCCACGATGACGATGTCGAAGTAGTCCTCCGGGTACTGCCGGTACAGCTCCTCTCCCGGTGCGCCCTGCTCCAGGGTCTGGTAGAGGGCGAAGTAGACCTTCCGACCGCGCTTGGCCTCGCCTCCCGTGATCTTGTGGACGTCGTCTTTCCCGAACACCTCTTGGAAGTAGCGGTCTTTGGGATCGTCAACGAGCATGTTGCGGTCCGCGAGGTACAGCACGCGTGGCTTCCGGCCGCCGAAGGCCTCGGGCGCGTTCATCAGCCGCGCCACCAGCTGGAGCGCGAGCATGGTCTTGCCTGTGCCCGTCGCCAGAACTAGCAGGATGCGCCGCTCGTCGCGGGCCAAAGCGGCCAAGGCCCTTGTTACGGCAACCCGCTGGTAGTAGCGCGGTCGCTGGGATGTGCTGTCGGAGTTGCGCAGCGTGTAGTCGTACGGGGTCGAGAGAAGTTGCTCGCCGAGCGGTGTGTCACTCACACCCTGTTCCTGAAGGAACCGCCCCCAGAGCTCCTGCGGGGAGGGGAAGTCCTGGATGTCCCGGATCACCGGCCGCTTCAGGTCGCTGAAGTCGATCTCCACGATCTCACGGCCGTTGGTGGCGTAGGCGAATCTCAGCCCCAACTTGCGCGCGTACCGTCGCGCCTGCTCGACCCCGTTCTCCACGCTGAGCCGGTATCGCTTGGCCTCCACCACGGCGATCGGAACGTCCGCGACGTACTCCAGGACGTAGTCGGCTACCAGTGGCCTTCCCTTGCGGTGACGCCTCTTGGTCGGCACGAGTTGCCCGTTGTTGATCCCGTACTGAGATCTGATCTGCCGGGCGGCCCACCCGGAGGCGGCGAGCGCCGGAAGGACGAAGCGCTTGCACGTCTCGTCCTCGCTCATCTGATACGAACCGAAGGTCATGGACCAGATGTACTGCATGTCTCTGACAATTGGGCCCGGGAGAGTGGAATCAGTCACCACTCCGGCCGGTTCGTCCCTTGAAAATGCCAGTTCAGTTGCATCGCAGGGGCCTGTCCGGGCTGACCGGCGGTGGTCATCCGCGCTTGTAGTTTGCATCGCGGACCGCCTCGAGGTCAGTCTGGGGCACCTTCTCTGCCCCGGGTCAGCCTGGCGCCGAGGTGATACCGTCCATCGCGTCCTACGGCTACCAGTTCGAGGAAGCACGCATCCTGGCCAGCCTGGTCGAGCTGGATGGCAAGGCCAAATACACGCCTCGTAGCCTGCAGCTCTTCTTCGCCTCCACCGCTCTGGCAAACGGTGTGCCGATCCACGAGGTGTCGCGCTGGCTGGGGCACTGTTCGGTCAAGACGGCGGCCGATATCCACGGGCATCTGCTGCCCGGCGCGTGCGAGCGCTGCCTGGAAGTCTTACAGCGCTCCATTCGGCCCGCGCCCCCGGACGTGATGTCCCTGCCGTCAGAGGAGGCGAGCTCGAGCGCCGGCAACCGAGCTGTGTAGGCGTACAAGGGCTGGCTGGCCTGCGTGGTGCTGGGATAGAACGCCCGTGCTGGGATGGCGCTGGGATGCCAACTGTAGAACCCACGTTTCCCCAGGTAGGAGCCCTGCACTACAGGTTCCGCTTCAACGTCTGATCCCGCGCCCAGAGGCGGCCTGACCTGCGAGGACGCGGGTCAGGCCGCTCTGCTGTCCGCAACAGTCCGCAGAACCGGGAGCAGCTACGTGTCGTAGACCGTGGAGCGGTGTCCGACGTGTACGACCCACACCACCAGCTCCCCGTTGTCGATCGTGTAGACGACACGGTAGTCGCCGACCCGTAGGCGGCGGCGCTCAGGCTGGGATACGAGTGCCGTGGTGTTGAAGCCGAAGGGGTCGCTCTCCAGCTCTGTCAGTTTGACCAGGATGCGAAGCGCCATGTCACGCGGGATCTTGCCCAGCTCGGCCTGGGCCTCGGGCCGGAACACCGTGCGATAGTCACTCACTGCGTGCCAGCGTCTCCCTCATCACGTCCTCGATCGGGACGCCGACGGCCGGGCTCGCCATGCGCTCGTCGATGATGCGGTTGATCTCGCGCTCTTCCCACTCCTGGTATTTGCGCAGCACCTCGATCGAGACCACGGCGGCGACCTGCTTTCCGCGACGGGTGATGACAGTGGGCACGTCGTCGCGGTCGGCCCGTTCGACGACTTCGGCCAAGTGAGCGCGTACGTCGCGGATGGACTCTATGGGCAGCGGCTGGGTCATGCCCTCAAGGGTACCGAGTGTGCCATGTGTACACAATCGGGGTTGCATGCACTCGTTGGGATGAGCCGCCGATTGGGAGGCTGATTCCGGGGACAGAGATCCCGCGGCTCTGCGGCGTGCAGGGCCCCCGCGTGCGAGCCACTCCCCCGGCCGATGGACTAATTTCGCAAGCATGCAGGTCGGAAGGGGTCGGACTCGTTGAGTTCGACCCATTCTGACATGCTCATGCTGACTTGTGCTGACTCGCGATCGCGGAAGCGGAGACAGGGTCAGGCGTGGGGTACCGCCGTGGCGAGGACCACCTCGAATTCCTCGAGGCTGCGGGTGGTTGCGCGAGCCTTCGCCGCGGCCTCTCCGCGGACCGCCGCGACGGCGCCACGGGATGCCACGAGTGCGTCGCGGTCGGCGTAGAGCGCGCCGGCAGCGGCTCTGCCCCCGTCGCGATCGATGAGCAGGGAGATGCCGGCCAGTCCGGGGACCTTCTGGACCTTGGGCAGTGAGGTGTCGCGGAACGTGTCCACCAGCAGGTCGATGTCGGCCGGCTCGACGTCCATGTGGACCAGCCGGAACCCCGCGTCCGGCCCGAGTTCCTCTGCGCGCCGGGCGACCGCCGCTTCCCAGTTGTCGACCGTCACGGTCTGCGCGAACGGCGCCATCATCTCGGCCCGCCGCTTGCTCAGGTTCTCGTAGCTGGCCTGCCGGGAGGCCTCGTCCTCCCACCACGATCCCACCAGGAGCTTGCCGAGCTCGCGGTCGGCGAACAGCCCCATCCCGCGAAAGCCCCGTTGCGCCGACAGCAGCGCCCGCCCGTCGGTCCGTAGCGCCTCGGCGACCCCGTCGAGCTCGGCCGGATCACCCGTTGCATAGATGCTGCGAACGTACATAGCGCCCTTTCCTGCCTTCCGGTGACCCCGCGCGGGCTCGTTTTCCCACTCCATGCGATGACCGGGGCGGATGGGGGGCAACGCGGCAGGGGCATTCAGGTGAAGAGGTGAGCCGTTGGCCCCTGCTGTTTCCCGTGCTGGGATGGTGCTGGGCATCTGATCACCCATCAGCCGTTCGGCTCGCCTGAAGGGCGCCGGTGCGCGGTCCAGCGGGGCGAGGAGACCGTGACGCTTCACGGTGCCGAGCCTGGCGCGCTACGGTCGAGTCCCTGGAGAGGGCTCTGAGGAAGACATTCCCGAGCCCACGTTGCGCGGTGGCTCAGGGACTCCTTCGTGCCTGCACCGCACCTCGTCTGGTTCGCGAGCGGCCTCGCCGTGGCGAACGGCGAGCAGGACCCGTGGCCGCTGCCGGCCGAGGGTGGGGACGAAGACATCGCGGCCGAGCTGCGCAGGCACCTCGACTCCGTCGAGACCTCGTAGCCAGTCCGCAGGCAGTCCGCCCTTCTGCATTCCCGTGCTGACTTGGTGCTGACTTTTCAGCTGCTTCGGGGCGGCGTGAGCTTGTCGAGGTCCAGGCTGACTTCGAAGGGCACGGGGCGCTGGAGGGTGCCGCGGAAGATGCCGGCGGGGGCGTATGCGCCGGTGGGTACGTCGAGCTCATAGACGTGGACGACGGGTGCGCCGTCCTCGTCCTCGATGCACCAGTAGTGCGGGATGCCGGCCTCCGCGTACTTGCGGAGCTTTACTGTGCGATCGCGATGGGCGGACTCGGGTGACACCGCTTCCACGACGAGCTTCACGTCTTCCGGGGCGTACCAGGTGCGGTCGGGGTCGTACGGCAGGTCTGTCAGTAGGAGGTCCGGCTCGGGGCGGTTGCGGGCATCCAGGCGGATCGTCATTTCGCGCTCGACCTCGAAGCCGGCCGGCGCCTGCGCCATGAGCGTGGTGGTCAGGGCGGTGACGAGGCGGCCGTGCCAGGACCGCTGGGGCGACATCACGAAGACGAGGGCTCCATCGATCAGCTCGGTGTGGCGGGGTGCCTCGGGGAGGCGGTCGAGGTCCTCCGCGAACCAGCCTTCGGCGCGCGGCGGGCGCATCCAGTCGGGCAGTGCGGTCATGGCTTCACGGTAGCGGCCCGCAGCTCAGGCTGGAGGGCCAACGATCTCGGCCGGATGATTTTCGGCAACTTTCGGCGCTGCAACCAGCCGCATCTCCATGGAGCCGCTGGGTGATGGCGGTGCTCTCACGTGATGGGTGACGTAATCCCGTGCTGATTCCGTGCTGACTTGGCCTGCTCAGAAGCATGTTTTCGCAGGTGAGAGCCCTGCACTGAACGTTCCGCTTCAACGTCTGAGCATGTGAATCAGCACCACGCAGCCCACCGGGCAAACGTGCAGCTCAGGCGGGCCCTCGGCTCTTTCTCGTGCTGGGACGGCGCTGGGACACCTGACCATCCATCAGCCGCTCCCCCTCCTGAAAGACGCCGGGAGTGGTACGTTATTAGGTACCACTTGATGGAAGAGGTCGGGACATGTCCATAACCGCGAGCGAAGCCCGCAGGGAACTCTTTCCGCTGATCAAGAAGGTCAACGAGAACCACGAGGCCATTGAGATCGTCTCCAAGCACGGCAATGCCGTGCTCGTCTCGGCCGAGGATTACGCTGCGCTGCGCGAGGGCTCGTACCTGCTGCGATCCCCGGCGAACGCTCGTCGGCTGCTCAAGGCCTACGAGAACGCCCTGGCCAACATCAACGTGTCGGAGCGCGAGCTGATCGATCCGGAGTCGGCGGGCGCTGGTACGGGTGCCGCGTGAGGCTTGTCTTCGAGGATCAGGGCTGGGAGGACTACACGTCCTGGCTCAAGAGCGACCGCAAGATGCTCGCCCGGATCAACAAGCTCATCGAGGACGTCAGGCGTGACCCGTTCTCAGGGATCGGCAAGCCCGAACCTTTGAAGTACCACCTGCCCGGGGTGTGGTCGCGGCGGATCGACGACGAGCATCGCCTCGTCTATCTGGTGACGGACAAGGGGATCGTCATCCTCGCTGCCCGGTATCACTACTGATCGCTGAGTGCTCGGTGTGTGCCGGGATGCCCTCCCGTGCTGAAACTCGGTGCTGACTTTTCAGCTGCTTCGGGGCGGCGTGAGCGGGTGGCGGCCAGGTGTTCGGTCCGATCTCGGGGAGCGTTCCGCCCGCCCGCCGTCAGCAGACGGTGGACGAGTTCGCGGCCGCGCCGGGCCATGCGGTGCTGGTGGCACAGATCGAGGCGGCCGGAGTGGGGCTCAACATGCAGGCCGCATCGGTCGTGATCATCTGTGAGCCCCGGGTCAAGCCGACCATCGAGAACCAGGCGGTGGCACGGGCCCGCCGGATCGTCGAGGAGGAGCAGGCGCGCCCGGGAACGGTCGACCGGCAGGACGACGCCGTGCCGTCGTGAGTCGTCCAATTACCTTGCGGTGCAAGGTAGTCGGCAACTATCTTGTACCACATGACAAAGGAGCCGACCGCGACCGGTGACCAGCGGCGCAGTCAGCTCCTGCGCGGAGTGCTCGACCTCTGTCTGCTGTCCCTCATCGCCGAACGGCCCCGCTACGGGTTCGAGTTCGCGCAGGCGCTCGCCGACGGCGGGCTCGACCTCGTCAGTGACGGCAGCATCTATCCGCTGCTCGCACGGATGGAGCGGGCGGGGCTCATCTCCTCGTACCGTGCCCCGTCGCCCAGCGGTGGCGCCCCGCGCAAGTACTACCGCCTGACCGAGGCGGGCCACGCCGAGCTGGACGGGGGCCGGGCCGACTGGCGGGCCTTCGTCGGGCCGGTGGGTCGGATCCTGGACGCCGGTACGCACTCCACGGGGGAACGCACACCATGACCAACGAGCAGATACTCGCCGCCTGCCGCAGCAACTGGGAGTATCGCGGGGTCGGCGACGCGGCGATGCGGGAGATGCTCGACGAGCTCTCCGCGCACCTGGAGGACGCGCAGGCCGCCGGGCGCACCGGGCACGACGTCGTCGGCCCGGACGTCCGGGCCTTCGCCGCGGCCTGGGCGCGCGAGCGCGCCCCGTTCGCCCGGCGGGCGCTGCGCACGCTGGCCATGGCCTGTTACGTGCTCGGCTGGCTGTTGCTCTTCGCCTACCTGGTGCGGTGGACCACCCGCGTGGACGTGACCCCCGACCGCATCGCCTTCTGGGTGACCCTCGGCGCGGCGACCGTCGCCTTCGAGCTGCGGCGGGGCAGCCTGCGCCTGTACCAGCGGTGGCTGCTCTCCCTCGTCGTCGGCCTGCCCGTGTTGTTCCTCGTCCGGTGGCTGGGCGGCGACGCGGTGGTGTTCACCCTCCCGCTGTGGGCCGCGCCGATCCTGCTGCTGCCGATGGTGCCCTACGCGGTCACCGACACCCGGGCCCGTCGGGTCACAGGCCGCGGACCGCGGCGACCGTGAAGGTGGTGGGGGTGCCCGAGTCGGGGGACATGGGGCCGCCCTTGTCGAACTGGGAGCGGACCACCAGTGTGCGGCCGGGGGTGTGCGCCAGGGTGGTGGGGATCTGCAGGGACGGGTCCGTGATCGTACGGGTCAGCCGCGCGCGGGTGCCGTTCGCGCCGAGCTGCCAGCGCGTCAGCGTGTTGGTGGTGTTGTGCGCCACGCGCAGGGTGCCGTCGGGGGACAGGTCGAGGCCGTCGGCGGCCTTCAGGTCGCCGCCGGTGAGGGCGACGCGGCGGACCGCGCCGGTGCGCAGGTCGACGCGGTAGAGGTCGCCCATCGGCATGTCCACGGTGAGGAGATAGCGGCCCGCCGGGTCGGAGACGATGCCGTTCAGGCTGAAGCCGCCCGCCGGCCGGGGACGCAGGGCCGGGGAGAGGTCGTAGGCCTCGGTCAGGACGCCGCTGCCGGTGGCCAGCTGCTGCGGGGTCACGCGGTAGATCACGCCGCGGACGCTGTCCGTGAGGTACGCGGTCCCGTCCGGGGCGATCGTCAGGTCGTTGATGAAGTGGGCCGGAGCTCCGGGGCCCTGCGCCACCTCGAAGTGGGCCAGGCGGGACCCGCCGGCGGTGTCGTAGACCGCCACACCGGCGGTGGAGTCGGTAACCCACAGGCGGCCGCGGGCATCGACCCGCAGGCCGTTCGCCGTGTGGCGGCCGTCGGTCCCGGAGGGCAGGAACACCTCCGCCTCGGGGCGGCCGGGACGGGCTCGGTAGACGGTGCCGTCCGCGTACGAGCCGACGTAGACCGTGTGCGTGCGGGGATCGGTGGCGATGCCCTCCGGGTAGACCTTCGCGCCGGGTATCGAGAAGGCCGTGGATATCCGGGGGCCACCGCCCGCCGGGTGCGGATCCTGCGCCTGTGCCGGGGCCGCTCCGAGGGTGAGGGCCGCGGCCAGGGTCAGGACGGCAGGCAGGAACGACTTCGTCTTCATCGGTGTCCTCTACTGAGTAGGTGAAGGCGAATGTATGTTAGAGCTCTAATGCATGCAAGGGTGGCCGTAGGATGCGGGCATGACCTCCATGGCCCCCGAGGAGCGCATCGGCTCTCACCTCAAGCGTGCTGAGCAGGCACTTCTCGCGGCGAAGAACGCGGCGTGCAAGCCGGCCGCAGTAACGGTTCCGCAGTACGCCGCGCTGCTCTGGCTCGCCGAGAAGCCCGGCATCTCGGCCGCCGCGCTCGCGCGCCTGTGCGGGGTGACGCCGCCGACCATGAACACCGTGCTGAAGAACCTCCAGGAGCGCGGGCTCATCGAGCGGACCCCGCACGAATGGCACCGCAACGTCCTGGAGACCCGGCTCACGGACGAGGGCCGTACGGTGATGGAGCTGGCGGACTCGGGCGCGGTGCGGGTGGAGCGGGCGCTCGCCGCCGCGTTCACCGGCGAGGAGCGGGAGTTGCTCATCGAACTGCTCGGGCGGTGTGCGGAGGTGCTCGACGCCCAGCGCTGAGACCGGCGGGCCCGCCGGGTTCCCTGGCATGATTTTGCTCTGTTTTGGAACTGTGCGGGGGTTTCGCACATCAGAACTAGGGGATGCCCAGCCGTTCTGCCCTTGGGGGGCAGTCATGACCGTTCGGAGCGAAGTCCGTGCACCAGTACCCGCAGCGCCCGCGGCCCGATGACCAGCCGTCGTACCCGGAGTACCCGCCCCCCGGGCAGGAGCACGGCCAGGGCCGTTATCAGGGCCCCTACCGAGGCCAACCCCAGGGCCAACCCCAGGGCCACCCTGAGGACTTCCCCGGATATCCGGGCCCGCCGCAGCAGCAGCCGCCGCACCAGTACCAGTACCAGCAGTCGGAGTCCGGTCCGGAGCCGGGGCGCGAGCCGCAGCCGCCGCGGCGCTCGCGGCGCCGAATATGGATCAGCGCGACGGTGGCCCTCGCGCTCCTGCTCGGCGGCGGCGGGTTCGCCGCCTGGAAGCTCGAATGGTTCTCCGGCAACGGCGAGGCCGTGAGCTTCGGGAAGAACGCCCCGCCCCCGGCCGCGGACAAGGCGGACCCGAGCGCACCCGCGACCGCCGCCAAGCCCAGCGGCGACCCGGACGTGCTCATGCCGACCGGCCCGAAGTCCGACTTCAAGCAGACCGCCAAGCTCGAAGACGGCACGATCATCGCCAAGACCCGCCTCACGGGCGCGAAGTCCGGCTTCGAGGGCAACGTCTGGGTGTGGGCGCCCAAGGAGTACGACGACCCGAAGTACGCCAAGAGCGCCTTCCCGGTCCTCATCTCGCTCCCCGGCGGCAATGGCTTCCCCGACAACTACTGGGCCGACCGCAGCCTCGGCCTCCAGAAGGCCATCACCGACGGCGCCAAGGCCGGCACCAGCCTGCCGTTCGTCGTGATCATGCCGCAGCTCAATCCGGACGCCAAGTACTACTACGACGGCTCCGACATCCCCGGCCAGGCCAAGATGGGCACGTGGATCGCCGAGGACATTCCGGACTTCGCCAAGGCCAACTTCCGTACGTACAAGTCCCGTGACGGCTGGGCCTTCATGGGCTCCTCCTCCGGCGCCTTCGTCGGCATGAAGACCGTCCTGCAGCACCCGGACCGGTTCAAGGCCGTGATCGCCAGCGGCGGCGAGATCGTCCCCGACTCCCCGCTGTGGAAGGGCCACCAGGCGGAGATGGACGCGAACAACCCGGAGAAGCTCGCCCAGAAGCTGATCGACACCAAGGGGCCCGAGGTCTACATCAACTTCCAGGTCGGCACCAAGGAGAGCGGGAAGGAGCGGATGACGAAGTTCCAGCAGCAGTACGGCAAGGGACCCGTCAAGACGACCATCCGCGACATCCAGAACGGTGAGCACAACGGCTGGCACTACGTCCGGGGCATGAAGGAAGGCTCCCTGGAGTGGGTCAGCAAGGTCCTCAAGGGGCCCAAGCCCGAAGCCGGCTGACCGGAGCGGCCGGCCGGTTTCGGCCGGCCGCGTGGTGCTCGCCACGTCACGCCCGTCCCAGGCAACCCATCCCGTCGTTCATACCTCTGTAAAGGGTGTAAGGGGGACCGATCGGTCCGACCCGCGCTCCTGGGTGAGCGCCGGAGAAGGAACGGGACAAAAACCGTGCAGCATGACCAGCAAGGCGACGGCAGCCCCATGACCGAGGGCGGCCGTCGCCCCCACCGCCTGCGCATGACTCTCATCAGTGGCTGCCTCGCGCTCACCCTCGCCGGGGGCGGAGCGGCAGCGTACAAATACGGCCTCTTCTCGGACATAGGGGATCCGGTCTCCTTCGGGAAGGTCCAGGAGAAGGCCGTCGCCGCCGCCGACGTGCCGCCCGAGGTGCAGATGCCGACCGGGCCGAAGGCCTCGTTCGTCCGTACCTTCCGGATGCCGGATGGCACCCAGATCGGCCGGGCCACCCTCACCGGCAAGAAGTCCGGCTTCACGGGCGACGTGTGGGTGTGGGTACCCAAGGAGTACGACGACCCGAGGTACGCCAAGAGCGGCTTCCCGGTGCTGATCTCCCTGCCCGGCGGCCGCGGCTACCCCACCAACTACTGGGGTACGGGTCCCGGCCTCGGCCTCCAGCAGGCCGTGAGCGACGGGGTCAAGGCCGGTACGAGCCTGCCCTTCATCCTGATCATGCCGGTGCACAACGCCGACACCAAGCACCACTTCGACGCCTCGGACATCCCCGGCCAGCCCAGGATGGGCACCTGGATGGTCGAAGACATCCCGGATTTCACGAAGGCCAATTTCCGGACCTTCACCTCCCGCGACGGATGGGCCTTCATGGGCTCCTCGGCGGGCGGATTCGGCGCCTTCAAGCACGTCCTGAAGCACCCCGACCGGTTCAAGGCCGCCATCGCGAGCGGGGTCGACATCGTCCCCGACTCCCCGCTGTGGCAGGGGAACACGCAGGCCATGGACGCGGACAATCCGGAGAAGCTCGCCGCGAAGCTGATCGCGGCGGGCGGTCCGGACGTCTACATCAACTTCCAGATCGGTACGGCGGAGAGCGGCCGCGACAAGGCCGAGAAGTTCATGAACGACTTCGGGAAGGGCCCCGTGCACACCTCGCTCCAGGTGATCCAGGATGGTGAGCACAACGGAAAGTCGTACGTGCGCGGTATGAGGGAGGGCTCCCTGGAGTGGATCAGCAAGGTGATGAAGGGACCGACACCCGATCCCGCCGTGCGATGAGCACGGTGGTGAAGGGGGCATCGGCCGCCGCCGTCGGGATCGCGGTGGTGTGCGCCGTCGCGTTCATCGAGGCGCCCGGCGAGCGGCCGGTGCTCCCCTTCCCCACCGTCGGAGTACTCATGGCGGGCGGCGAGCACTGGTGCACGGCGAGCGTCGTCGACAGCCCCGAGGGCAACGTCGTCGCCACCGCCGCGCACTGCGTGGCCCCCGCGGGCGAGGACGGCCGGCCGGGCGAGGTGGCCCACGACGGGCTGGCCATCGGCGAGCTCTCCTTCGCCCCGGCCTTCTCCGGCGAGGGCGCCGGCACCCAGCCGCTGGGGGTGTGGAAGGTCCGCTCGATCCACGTCGACGACCGCTGGACGAAATGGGGCGAGGACACCGCCGACTTCGCCTTCCTCACCATCGAGCCGGACGAGGACGGGCGCAGCGTCCAGGAGGCGGCCGGCGGCGCCGAGGCCCCGAAGCCCGAATGGACCTCCGGGTACGAGCGGGACGTGACCGTCGTCGGCTACCCGGAGTCCGAGCACAATCCGCAGAACAAGCCCGTCTCCTGCACGACACAGACCCGCCACGACGAGGACGACCCCGACATGCTCTACATGAGCTGCGCCGGGTTCTGGACGGGGACCAGCGGCAGTCCCTGGATCGCCGACCGGGGCGGGCCGGACCGGGCCGGGCGGCTCATCGGGGTGCTGAGCGGCGGGGACACGGACGTGGACTCCACGGCCGCGCTGTTCGACGAGCACGCGAAGGCCCTGTACGAGCGGGCCGCGGGCGGCTGAGCGCGCCCTACTTCTTTCCGCGCTCCGTACTGACGATCACGCCCACCGCCGCCACGACGATTCCGCCACCGACCAGGATGGGCCAGGTCAGGGCCTCGTCGAGGATCAGCGCACCGAGCGCGACGGCGACGACCGGATTGACGTACGCGTACGTGGACACCAGCGACAGCGGTGCGGCCCGGAGCAGCCACACGTACGCCGTGAACCCGACCAGCGAGCCGATCAGGGCCAGGTAGCCCAGGGCCAGCCAGGAGGCGGTGGAGAACGCCGCCGGGTCCAGGCCGCGATGCTCGCCGCGCAGCAGTCCGACGGCCATGTCGGCGATTCCGCCCGCGAGCATCTGGTAGGCGCTGCCCGTGAACGGATTGGCCGGCAGCTCCAGCCTCGCCGCCGAGAACGAGCCCAGCGACCACAGGACGGAAGCCGCCAGCACCAGCAGCACTCCCGACAGCCGCACCGCCCCGCTGAGCCCGGGGCCGGTCAGCACCGCGAGCCCGGCGAGGCCCACCAGCACTCCGCCCAGGGTGCGCCGCGGGGGCCGGTCCCCGGTGCCGGCCCGGAGCACCACCACCCACATCGGCACCGCCGCCACCAGGAGTGCGGCGAGGCCGGACGGTACCGAGGTCTCGGCGAGGGCGACCAGGCCGTTCCCGCCGAGGACCAGCATCAGACCGACCAGGGCCGCCGAGCCGAGCTGCGCGCGGGTGGCGCGCAGCGCGGACGGACCGTACCGCCAGGCGACGACGGCGGCCAGCAGCAGGCCGGCGGTGATGAAGCGGGCTCCGGCGGAGAGCAGGGGCGGCATGGTCTCGACGACGACGCGGATGCCGAGGTAGGTCGAGCCCCAGACCACGTAGACGACGCAGAGGGCGGCCCAGACCGCGCCGGATGTCCTGCCGCGCGCGGTGGCGGCGGCCGCGGCGGCCTTGCCGTCCACGGGAGTCGGGGTGCTCATGTCCGGATCCTAGGGTCGCCGGGCCCCGCGGGGCCTGCGGGTATCTCAGCCCTTGAGCAGGCTGTTCAGTTCGCCGTACGGGAGGGAGTCCGCGAGCGCCCCGTACGTCCCCTCGGAGATCAGCTCCTCGGCGGCGCGGCGGACCAGGGCGTACGCGGCTTCGGCGACCCAGGAGCCGAGGCTCACCCGGGACACGCCGAGGGCGCCGAGGGCGGCGACGGTCGGGGCGTCGGGGCCGAGCAGGATGTTGAGGGGCGCGTCGATGCCCTTGGCCAGCTCGGCGACGGTGTCCGGGTCGAGGACGCCGGGCACGAAGATGCCGGTGGCTCCGGCACGGAGGTAGGCGGAGGCGCGGGCGAGGGTGTCGTCCAGGCGGGTGGCGCTCTCGCCGAAGCCGCGGAGGTAGGTGTCGATGCGGGCGTTGATGTAGAGGGGGACCCCGGCGGCGTCGGCCGCGGCGCGGGCCGCGGCCAGGCGCTCGATCTGCTCGGCGGGGTCGCGGTGGCCGTCCTCGATGTTGATGCCGACCGCCCCGGCGGCGATGACCCCGGTGACGGTCTCGCCCACGGCGGCCGGGTCGGCGCCGAAGCCGCCCTCGATGTCGGCGGTGACGGGGACGGAGACGGCGGAGACCACGCGGGCGACGAGGTCGAGCGCGCGGTCGCGGGCGAGCGCGTCGCCGTCGGGGGACCCCAGGGACCAGGCGACGCCGGCGCTGGTGGTGGCCACGGCGGGGGCGCCGGTGGCCTCGACGATGCGGGCGCCGGCGACGTCCCACGCGTTGGCGAGGGCGAGGGGGGCGGTGGGGGTGTGCAGGGCCGCGAACGCGGTGGCCCTGGCGGCGAGAGCAACGTTGGTGGTCATGGGGCCAGTTCACCAGACGTGGTCCGGCCGGGCTCGCGGATTTCCGACATGTAGGTGCGGGGTGCGGGGTGCGGGTGCGTGGTGCGGGTGCGCGGCGTGTCGGCGCGGGGGCGGGTGCGGCGCCGTTGCCGGGGCGCTGCCCCGGACCCCGCGCCTCAAACGCCGGCGGGGCTGGGAGGGGACCGGCGGGGCCGGGGAGGGTACCGGCGGGGCCGGGGAGGGTACCGGCGGGGCCGGGAGGGGACCGGCGGGGCCGGGAGGGTACGGGCGGGCTGGGATGCGGGCGGTGGTGCCGGAGGTTGTGGGTCGGTCAGGGGGCCAGGCCGGTTTTGGCGCCTGCGCCGCAGAGGGGGAGGACTGCCGTGCGGCCCTGGAGGGGGTCGCCGGGGGCCGAGGGGCCCACCGCGGCCCAGCAGGCGGCCGCCGTCGGCTCGACGAAGAGGCCGCGGCCGGCCAGGTCCCGCTGGGCCTCGCGCAGCAGGGAGTCGGGGACGGTCAGGAAGGTGCCGCCGGACTTGCGGACCGCGGCCAGGATCTGGCGGGCGCGGGGCGGTGCCGGGATGGCGATGCCCTCGGCCAGGGTCGGCCGTTGCTCCACCGGATCGGCGTCCTCCGCGCCCGCCGCGAACGCCTGGGCCAGCGGGGCCACGGCCTCCGCCTGGACCGCGATCAGGGCCGGCGGCCTGACCCCGCGCCGGGCCAGCTCCTCCACGGCCAGCGCCGCCCCGAGCAGCAGGGTGCCGTTGCCGACGGGGACCACCAGCGCCTCCGGGAGCCGGCCGCCCAGCTCCTCCCACACCTCGTACACGTACGTCTTGGTCCCGTGCAGGAAGTACGGGTTGAACACGTGGCTCGCATAGAAGACCCCGGGCGCGTCCGCCGTCGTACGGGCGGCCTGCGCCGCGGCCTCGCGACCGCCAAGGACCACGCGGACCGCCGCCCCGTGTGCCCGCATCTGTGCCGTTTTCTTCTCCGACGTGCCCTCGGGCACGAAGACTTCGCACTCCAGCCCGGCCCGTGCGCAGTACGCGGCCACCGACGTCCCGGCGTTGCCGCTGCTGTCCGCGACGACCCGCGCCGGGGCGAGTCGCCGGGCGAGTTCCACGAGCATCACGGCACCGCGGTCCTTGAAGGACAGGGTGGGCATCAGGAAGTCGAGCTTGGCGTGAATCCGCTCCGCCAGCGGGACCAGCGGAGTGTGTCCCTCCGCCAGCGAGACGCCGAACGCCCCCGACAGGGGCAGCACGGACCCGTACCGCCACAGCGAATTCGGTCCCCCGGCGGGGTCCAGCACCGCGGCCGGGTCCGGCGTGAAATCGAGGTCCCAGGGCCCGCCGCAGACGGGGCACCCCCAGGGAGCAGTCCGGACGTCCGCGCGTGTACCGTCCTCTGAGCAGACGTAACCGGGGGGTGCGTGCGTCATGTGTGGAGCACCTTCGCTCGATCATGGCCGGTGTATGGCACGGATGTTACGCGTCCGTTCTTCCCTTCTGGACGCTCCGGGCGTGGGTCAACCGTTCGGAGTCGGCAGCCCGTTGGGCCGTCCGGGTTGTCATGGCCACGCTTTCGCGGCGCCGCCGCACCCCTCGCATTGCACCACTTAGGAGGAGGACCGTCACATGCCCGTGATGCGTCACACACGCCGGAGATTCGCCGGCATCAGCGCGACCGCGGTCGTGGCCCTCGCGCTCGGATCGGCTTCCGCGCTTCCCGCGTCGGCGGTCGGCGTCGGTGCACCGGGCGTCATCCAGAACGCCGGAGCCCCGGGGTCCATACCCGGCAGCTACATCGTGACCCTGAAGGACTCCGCGGCCCGCTCCACCGCCCCGAGCGGAAAGGCCGTCGCGAAGCGCTACGGCGCGAAGATAGACAAGACCTACAGCGCAGCCCTCAACGGCTACGCGGTCAAGGTCTCCGAGGCGCAGGCCAAGAAGCTCGCCGCGGACCCGGCGGTCAAGTCGGTCGTGCAGAACCGCACCTTCACCGTCAGCACCACCCAGCCGTACCCGCCGTCCTGGGGCCTGGACCGTGTCGACCAGGGCGCGCTGCCGCTGAACCAGAGCTACACCTACCCGGACAAGGCCGGTGAGGGCGTCACCGCCTACATCATCGACACCGGTGTCCGCATCACCCACCAGGACTTCGGCGGCCGTGCCTCCAACGGCTACGACGCCATCGACAACGACTACACCGCCCAGGACGGCCACGGCCACGGCACGCACGTGGCCGGTACGGTCGCGGGCGGCTCGTACGGCGTGGCCAAGAAGGCGAAGATCGTCGGTGTCCGCGTCCTCGACAACAGCGGCCACGGCACCACGGCCCAGGTCGTCGCGGGCATCGACTGGGTGACGCGCAACGCCGTCAAGCCGGCCGTGGCCAACATGTCGCTCGGCGGCGGCGCGGACTCCGCGCTCGACGCGGCGGTGCGCAACTCCATCGCCTCCGGCATCACCTACGCCGTGGCCGCGGGCAACGAGTCCACCGACGCCTCCAAGAAGTCCCCGGCGCGTGTCACCGAGGCCATCACGGTCGGCGCCACGACCAGCACCGACGCCCGGGCGGGCTACTCCAACTACGGCTCCGTCCTGGACATCTTCGCGCCGGGCTCCGCCATCACCTCCGCGTGGGGCACCGGCGACACCGCGACCAACACGATCAACGGCACCTCGATGGCCACGCCGCACGTCGCGGGCGCGGCCGCCGTGTACCTCTCGCAGAACCCGGCGAGCACCCCGACCCAGGTGGCCACGGCCCTGGTGGGCTCTTCCACCCCGAACGTGGTGAGCGGCGGCGGTACGGGTTCCCCCAACCGCCTGCTCCACGTCGTCACCCAGGGCCCCGTGCCGCCGGGCAAGCGCTTCGAGAACACCGCCGACCAGGCGGTGGGCGACAACGCGACCGCCGAGTCGTCGATCACCGTCAGCGGTGTCGTCGGCAACGCCCCGTCGGCGCTGCAGGTCCCGATCGACATCAAGCACACGTACATCGGTGACCTCAAGGTGGACCTGGTCGCGCCCGACGGCAGCGTCTACACGCTGCACAACCGTGCCAACGGCGGCGACGACAACATCATCAGGACCTTCACCGTGAACGCCTCCGCGGAGACGGCCAACGGCATCTGGAAGCTGCGCGTGAACGACAACTCGGTGGGCGACACCGGGAAGATCGACTCCTGGGCGCTCCAGTTCTGAGCCGACGGGTTCCGCACTGACGGACTTGGGCAACAGCGGGGGTGACCGACCAGTCGGTCACCCCCGCTGCGTACTATTTCGCGCATTCGTTCGCGCCCCGCGGGGCGCGCCCCGCGATGCCCCCTGCGATGGAGTCCACGCCCGTGAGCACCCCGCCGACCCCTCCTCCCGGACCGGGCCACTCCTGGCCCCCGCCGCCCCCGCAGCAGGGCTGGGGCACGCCGCCCGGCTACGGACAGCATCCGCCGGCGCTCAACGGCTTCGCGCTCGCCTCGCTCCTCTCCGGCCTGCTCTGCTTCCCGCCGCTCGGCATAGCCTTCGGCATCGCGGCCCTGGTGCAGATCGCGAAGAAGGGGGACCGGGGCAAGGTCATGGCGATCACCGGCCTGGTGGTCTCGGTGCTGATGACCGGCGTCCTGGCCCTCACCGCGGAGCGGGTGCTCGCGGCCGTCGACGACCGGGTCGACCCACTGAGCGAGTACGCCGACGTCGAGGGCGACCTCACGGACCTGAGCGACCTGAGGGTGGGCGACTGCTTCAACGTCCCCGGCGGGGACCTGATCGACGAGCGGCCCGTGACGTACCGGATCGACTGCGCGCAGGTGCACCACGGTGAGGTCACCGCGTCGAAGGTCCTGGAGACGGCGGACGGACCCGAGTCGGGCGGGTCCGACCGGGACTCCGAGGACGCGTGCTGGAAGGCCCAGGACGAGTACGCGATGGACACGTGGGCGCTGCCCGAGTACGCGGAGATGTTCTACTACGCGCCCTCGCGCCAGTCCTGGCGCCAGGGGGACCGGGCGCTGCTCTGCGTGATCGGTACGGCCGACGAGGAGTGGCGGGGCAGCCTGCGCCGCGACGCCGGGATGCTGAAGCCCGAGCAGTCGGCCTTCCTGAGGGCCGCCAACGCGGTCGAGTTCGTCATGAGCCGGCCCCCCGAGGACGACGTGGAGGACGCGCTGCCCCAGTACCAGGAGTGGGCGCGGGCGGTGAACGCGGCGCTGGGCACCGAGGCGAAGCTGCTGCAGGGGGACGTGACGCGGGCGGGACTGGAGAAGGCGGCTCAGGCGCAGCTCAAGGAGATCGAGGCGGCGCGCGTCCAGTGGCAGCGGGCCGCGCAGGCGAAGACGGCGCAGGAGTTCGACCGGCAGTGGGACCGGGCGCTCGCCGCGATGTCGGTGGAGACGGAGAAGGAACTGCGCGGCGCGTACGGGCTTTCGACGGTGATCCCGCAGTGGTTGCAGGACAGCCAGGGCGACCTGGAGGAGCGGGACGACGGATCCCTCGACGGCCCCTCGTCCGGGGCGGCGTGACGTCGCCCGCGTAACGCACGGTAACGGGTTTGAGTGACCTGGCTTCATCACTTCGAGTGAAACTCTGGCCCTTGCTTGCGGTCTTCAACCGTCGGTTGCCAGGGTGTAGCTGTCTGTCAACCTGATGGGAGTGGCCAGTGACTTTCGGTGAGCAGCCGGCCTATCTGCGCGTGGCCGGGGACCTACGACGGAAGATCGTCGACGGTTCTCTGCCCCCGCACGCCCGGCTCCCCTCTCAGGCCCGCATCCGTGAGGAGTACGGGGTCTCCGACACCGTGGCCCTGGAGGCGCGCAAGGTCCTCATGGCGGAGGGGCTGGTCGAGGGCCGGTCAGGATCCGGTACGTACGTACGGGAGCAGCCGGTCCCGCGGCGGGTCGCCCGCGCCGGGTACCGCACGGGCGGCGCCTCGACGCCGTTCCGGCAGGAGCAGGCCGACGCGGGCGCGCGCGGCACCTGGGAGTCGAGCAGCGAGCAGGCGGGCGCGCCGGCGGAGATCGCCAAGCGGCTCGGCATCGAGCCGGGCGAGCGGGTCATGCGCACGCGGTACGTCTTCCGCGACGCCGGGGAGGCCATGATGCTCTCGACCTCCTGGGAGCCGCTCGCCGTCACCGGCCGGACCCCCGTGATGCTGCCGGAGGAGGGGCCACTGGGCGGCTCCGGGGTGGTCGACCGGATGGCCGCGATCGACGTCGTCGTGGACAACGTGGTGGAGGAGGTCGGCGCGCGGCCCGGACTGGCGGAGGAGATCATGCTCCTCGGCGGGGTCCCCGGGCATGTGGTGCTGGTGATCGGCCGCACCTACTACGCGTCCGGCCGGGCGGTGGAGACGGCCGACGTGGTGGTCCCGGCGGACCGCTACCGCCTGGCGTATCACCTTCCGGTGCGCTAGGCCGTCTCTTCAGGACTTGTCGGCCGGGCCCGCGGCCCGGCCGACAAGTCGGCAGGTGAACCCCCGGGCGTCGGCCGGGGGTTCACGCGCGCCCGGCGCACCGCCGTCCACCCGGCGGGTTTCGGCGCGATGGTGATCGGTTCCGCCGCCCCGGTCCCCGCTTCCCCGGACCGTTCGGTCCGCATGCCGGGACCCGCGCCCCGCTCGTCGCGGCCCGGCCGGCCCCGCCCGCCCCGCCGCCTTCTCGGCGCCACCTGCGCGGACGCCCCGCGTCCGGCGGCGCGACGGCCCCGCCCGGGCCCTCGGTGCGCCCCGCTCGAACCGGCGCGCACGGCCCACTCGTACGCATGGCCGGATGCGTACGCCTGTGAGGTACCTCTTCGTGAAAAACCGTATCCGCTCCGTAAAGGTCGGGCGTAAGCTCGGGCATATGCGCAATGCGGTTTCCCGGGCAGATACGTCGGCGGAGGGTGAAACGCGATGAACGACAGCGGTGCCCTGCTTCCGTGGCTGGTCATACGTGAGGACGACAACGGCAACCGCTACCGGGTGGGCCGGTACGCCACCCGGGCCGAGGCCCAGAAGGTCGCCGACAGTCTCGACGACCGAGGACACAAGCAGCTCTACTGGGTCGAGCGGATGGGTCAGACCGCCACGATGAACTGAGCGCGCTGGCATAGGCTCCGCCCATGACGGTACGAGTGGTCGTGGGCGGAGCCCTTTGTCATGAGGGGCGCCTGCTGGCCGCCCGCCGCAGCGCACCGCCGGAGCTCGCCGGACGCTGGGAGCTGCCGGGCGGAAAGGCCGAACCGGGTGAGTCCGTCCCCGAGGCGCTGGTGCGCGAACTGCGCGAGGAGCTCGGAGTCGAGACCGAGCCGCTGGAGCGGATCCCGGGGGAATGGCCGCTGCGGCCCGGTCTCGTGCTGCACGTGTGGACAGCCCGGCTGCTCTCGGGAGTGCCCGCGCCGCTGGAGGACCACGACGAGCTGCGCTGGCTCGGGCCGGAGGAGCTGGAATCGGTGGACTGGCTCGACCAGGACCGGCCCGCCGTCGCCGAGGCCGGCCGCCGGCTGCGCCGGGACGGCAGCACGACGAGCAGCGGCAACGGTGGAGCCGGTAGCCGGTAGCCGGTAGCCGGTAGCCGGTAGCCGGTAGCCGGTAGCCGGTAGCCGGTAGACGCGGGGGCGGGGCGCGTGACGCTCGCGGTATAGGCCGTCTGCGCCACAGTGCGCCGGTGGGCGGGGGATCGAGTGGTACGACGCCCCGAATATCGGGTATGTCGCTATTAATCCCTATCTCGTCCCCCTTTCGTCCTCGACGAACCGGATTGGGGTCGCTGCTGGCCCGGGAAGTGATCGGCGTGATCGACACAGACGGTGAGTGTGCCGAGTGGGCCTTCCCCGCCGAGCCCGGTGCCGTCCGCACCGCCCGCCACGCCGTGCGCGGAACCCTGCACGCCTGGGGCCTGGAAGCCGTCGGAGATGTGACCGTCCTGCTGGTCAGCGAGCTCGTCACCAACTCCCTGCGGTACGCCTCCGGTCCCATCGGGGTCCGCCTGGAACGGCGCAATCCAGCCGTCGACAGCCCTGCGGGCGGCCCCGCGCTGCTCGTGGAGGTTTCCGATCCGCTTCCGGATCCGCCCCGCGAGCGGGTCGCGGACCACGACGACGAGGGGGGCCGTGGCCTGCACCTCGTCGCCGTCTCATCACAGCGCTGGGGGACCCGGCACGGGAAGTCGGGCAAGACTGTGTGGTTCGAGTTGGCTCTTCCTGGTGAGTAACAAGGTGAACGGTGGTGTGTGACCCTCCGGAAACACCTCCCGGCGGCAGCCGGGGGAGGGGTCCGGGGGAGATCGCACGACATGGCTCGAAATCATCGAGACCGTGCTGTGATCGTGAACGCCGTGCCGTCCGGGGCCGTGGTGCTGAATACTTCGGTCATGGCCGGTCCGGTTGCGGTGAGCTGGAGGGGACGGTCGCGTGAGCGAAATACCTGCGCAGGCACATCAGACCGACGTGCCGCGAGAGACATGGCACGACGCCCTGTGGCACAGCAGTCCGCCTGGCTCGATATATGACTACATAAAGGTCGCTTCTTTCTCGATCGGACCCGACGGGTTCATCGATCAATGGAGTCTGCGCGCCGAGGAGCTGTTCGGGCTGACGGCCTCCCAGGCCGTGGGACGCGACCCGGTCGACGCCTTCATGCCGCCCGAGCTGCGTCCCGACGCGCACCGCAAGGTCGCCGAGATCCTCGACGGCAAGGAATGGACGGGCCTGATCCCCTTCCGGATCCCGGGCGGGAACGGCGCGCACGGAGTGGCCGAGATCTATGTGATGCCCACTCAGACCGCGACCGCCGAGCGGGCCGCGCTGTGCGTCGTCGTGGACGTACGCGCACTGCGGCGGATCGAATCCGACCTGGCGGCTTCACAGGCGATATTCGGCCAATCCCCTTTCGGCTTCCTGCTCTTCGGTACGGACCTCACCGTCCAGCGGGCCAACCGCCGGTTCGCCACCGTCTTCGGGGGCGCCGCCGAGGAGCACCGCGGCCGGACCGTGCACGACTACCTGCCCGCGCACGAGGCCGACCGGATGGCCGAGGCCCTGCGCCGGGTGCTGGACACGGGGGAGTCGGTGACCGATCTGCGGATCACCGGCGCCGCCCCCGGCAGCCGGGAGAACCGCCACTGGTCCATCAACCTCTACCGCGTGCACGGCGGCAGCGGCCGCCCCATCGGCGTGGCCGGGATCGGCACCGACGTCACCCGCCGCCACCTCGCCGCCCGCGAGGCCGCCGGGGTGCGGCGCAACCTCGCCCTGCTCAACGAGGCCGGGCACCGCATCGGGAACTCCCTCGACCTGGAGACCACCGCCCGCGAACTCCTCGACGTCACCGTCCCCGGCTTCTGCGACCTGGCAGCCGTCGACCTCTACCAGGGCCTGCTGCTCGGCGACGACGACCGGCCCGCCCGGCCGCAGGGCCCGGGCGTGCCCAGCCTGCCCGGTCAGGGGCCGGCGCGGACGCCCTCGGCCGCCCTGCGGCGGGTGGCCTTCGCCTCCGCCGTCTCCGACGCACCGCTGTCGGGTCCGGGCGCGCTGGTCTCCGTCGGCGACATCCACCGCTACCCGGCCGCGTCACCGGGCGCGCTGGCCCTGCGTACGGCGCGGACGCGGCTGATCGAGGGCGGCGGACCGGAGGACCTCGTCCAGTCCACGCTGGTCGTGCCGATGGTCGCCCACGACACGGTGGTCGGGCTCGCGCAGTTCTCCCGTACCAAGGGCAGCGAACCCTTCGGCGAACGCGACCGGGCGGTGGCCGTGGAACTGGCCGCACGGGCCGCCGTATGCATAGACAACGCACGCCTGTACCGGCGCGAGCACGAGCGGGCGCTGATACTGCAACGCAGCCTGCTGCCCCCCGGCGACCCGGAGGCGGCCGGACTGGACATCGCCTGCCGCTACCTGCCGGGCAACGCCGCCACCGAGGTCGGCGGGGACTGGTTCGACGTCATCGAGCTGCCCGGGCACCGCACGGCGCTGGTCGTCGGCGACGTCATGGGCCGCGGGCTGCGGGCCGCCGTCGCCATGGGCGAACTGCGGACCGCCGTACGCACCCTCGCGCTGCTGGACCTCGAACCTGCGGAGGTGCTGACCGCCCTCGACGAGATCGCCCGCGGCCTCGGCGCCCCCGGCGGCTCCCAGCAGGCCTCCCGGGCGGCCCTGCACTCGCGGGACGCGGACCGCTCCGAGGTCTACCTCGCCACCTGCGTGTACGCCGTCTACGACCCGGTGACGCGGCGCTGCACGATCGCCAACGCGGGCCACATGCCGCCCGTCCTGGTCGAACCTCCGGACGAGGCCGGCGTACCGCGGCCCGCACTGCTCCTGGAGGTGCCGCCCGGGATGCCGCTGGGCGTGGGCGGCGAACCCTTCGAGGAGGTCGAGGTCGACCTGCCGGAGGGCGCCCTGCTGGCCCTCTACACGGACGGGCTGGTGGAGTCCCGCGACCACCCCCTGGAGGAGGGCCTGCGCGGGCTGCGCGAGGCCCTCGCAGACCCGGTCCGCCCGCTGGAGGACGTCTGCGACCACGTGCTGAACACCCTCGACACCCGGCACGGCGAGGACGACATCGCCCTGCTCATGGCACGGGTGCAGGGGCTGCCGGTGGACGCGGTCGGCGACTGGCAACTGCCGCGCGAGGCCCGCTCGGTGGGCCGGGCCCGGGAACTGGCCCGGGCGAAGCTCCCGGCCTGGGGCCTGGAGGGCCTGCTGGACACGACCGAGCTGCTGGTCAGTGAACTGGTCACCAACGCCCTGCGGTACGGCGAGGGCGAGATCCGGCTGCGCTTGCTGCTGGACCGCACGCTGGTCTGCGAGGTCTGGGACGCGAACCTGGTCCAGCCCCGCCGCCGGCGCGCCCGGGACACGGACGAGGGAGGCCGCGGCCTCCAGCTCGTCGGCCTGCTCTCGGCGGGCTGGGGCACGCGCCGCACCCACCGCGGCAAGACGGTCTGGTTCGAACTGCCGCTGCCCGGCGCGGCGGCGGAGGCCGTCGCCGAACTCTCGGCGGAGCAGCTGCTGAGCATGTACGGCTGAGCGCGGGACCGAGGGTGCCTGCCCCGCCCCGGACCCGACGGGTCCGAGGGGCGGGCGCCCGAGGTGACCGTCAGGCGGCGCGCTTCTGCTTGAGCGCGGCGAGCCTGGACTCGACCTCCAGGGACTTCCCGAGGTCGTCCAGGGCCTCGAACTGGGCGTCCAGGGACGAGGCGGCCAGTTCCTGCTTGCCGAGCGCCATCGCCTCTTCGCGCCGCACCTTCTCCTCGAAGCGGTTCAGGTCGCTGGTCGGGTCCATGACGTCGATGTTCTTCACCGCGTCCATCATCGTGTTCTGCGCCTGCGCCGTCTTCGCCCGGGCCACCAGCTCGTCGCGCTTCGCCTGGAGTTCCGTCAGCTTGTTCCGCATCGAGTCCAGGCCCGACTTGAGCTTCTCCACGACCGAGGTCTGGGCGGCGATCGTCGGCTCCGCCACGGCAGCCTCCTTCTCCGACTGGATCTGCCGGCCCAGCGCCACCTTCGCGAGGTTGTCGAACTTGTCGGCGTCCCCCGCCGACCCCGCCGCCCGCAGCTCGTCGGCCTTCCTGCTCGCCGCGAGGGCCTTGCCGCCCCACTCGGAGGCCGCCTCCACGTCCTCCTTGTGGTCCGCCTCCAGCATCCGCAGGTTGCCGATCGTCGTCGCGACGGCCTGTTCCGCCTCGGAGATGTTGTTCGTGTAATCGCGGATCAGCTGGTCCAGCATCCTCTGCGGGTCCTCCGCCTGGTCCAGCAGCGCGTTGATGTTGGCCTTGGCGAGCTGGGTGACGCGGCCGAGGATGGTCTGCTTGCTCATGGTGGGTCTCTCCTGGTCAGGGCCGATGGGTATGCCGTTCAGAAGCGGCCGCCGCCGCCCATGCGGCCGCGGGTTCCGCCGCCGCCGAAGGAACCGGGGCCGCTGCCGCCCCCGCCGCCCCCGAAGCCCCCTCCGCCCCCGCCGAAACCGCCGCCGAAGCCCCCACCGCCCCGCAGGATCTCGCCGAGGATGATCCCGCCGAGTACGGCGCCGCCCGTGCCGCCGCCGGCCCGCCGGCCCGCGTACGGGTCCTGGTACGCGCGGACGTCCTGCTCCGCCAGTCGCTGCGCCTGCCGCGCCAGCGCGTCCGCCTGCTGGGCCTCCGCCAGCGCCCCCGCGGGGTCGGACTGCGCCACCGACACCGCCCGGTCCAGGTGCCGGCCCGCCTCCGCCAGCCGGGTGCGGGCCTGGCTGCCCACCGCGCCCCGGGTGGTGGTGATGTAGTCCGTGGCCGCACCGATCGCACTGCGCGCCGCGAGCAGGGCCTGGTCGAGCAGCGCCACCGCCCGCTGCCGCCCGGACTCCCGCTCCCGCGCCCCGGCCAGGGCCTCGTCGAGGGCCGCGTCGGCCTCCTCGACCCGGCGCAGGGCGTCGATCGGGTCGTACCGGCCGGCCGCCTCCTCCCGCCGTACGTCGGCCAGTACGGCCTCCGCCCGGCCGATCCGCCCGCGCAGGTCGGCCGTGGAGGTGCCCTCCGCGGTACCGGTGAGCAGCCCGCGGGCGTCGGCGAGGTCGGTGTCCGTCTCGGTCAGCGCGCCCGGCAGTTTCCCGGCCGCCTCCGCCAGTTCCTGCGCCCGCCGCTCGACCGCGTCCACCAGGGTCGCCGCCTGGTCCACCGCGCCCTCGGCGGCCCGTACGTGCACGGCCGCCGTACCGTTCTCGTCGGCGTCGAGGGCGGCGCGGGCCTGGCTCAGGTTGGTCGTCACGAACAGCAGCCGGTCCTCGGCCTGTTCGGCATGGGACGCGACGGGAGCGGACGCGGAGTCCGCGTACCGCCCGGCCAGAGCGGTCAGGGTGGCCTGCGCGGTGGCGGTGCGCCCGGTCAGGTCGCGCACGTGCGCCTCCACGGTGGCGAGGGCCTGCGGGGCGTTCTTCTCCAGGTCCCGCAGCCGGTCGAAGTCCGCCGATTCGGCGTCGAGCCGCCGGTTGGCCTCGGTGCAGCGGGCCACGATCTCGTCGAGCATCCGGCGCCGGGTCGCGTCGTCCTCCGGGTAGGCGTCGTCGAGCTGCTGGCGGAGCCGGAAGGCATGCGTCAGCTCGTCCTTGGCGTACTCCACCGCCGCGACGAAGGGGCGGGTCGCCTCCTCTCCGAACTGGGCGATGGCGAAACCGAGTTCCTCCGTGCTGGTGCGGACCGCGTCGTCGGTCTCCACCAGCAGGGCCTTGGCCCGGGCGTCCAGCTCCGGCAGCGGCAGCCGGTCCGGCGCCCCTTCCGGCCAGCCCGGCCCGGTGGTCGTACCGCGCCCGCCCCCGGCCGCGTCCTTGCGCTTGCGGCGGGTGTACGTGTACGCCGCGAGCGCCCCGGCCGCGCCGACGGCGACCACCGGCAGCACGAAGTCACCGGCCCCGCTCTCGCCCCCGGCCTTGCCGCCGGGATCCGCCGGGCCGGGGGTGATGGTCGGGACGGGTACGGGCTGCCCGCCGAGCACGGCGTTGTAGCCGTTGGCCGCGCCGATGGCTGCGCCCGCCCAGTCGTTCTGCTTCAGGGCGGGCTCGATGGCGGTCCGCGCGACGGTGGCCAGCTGCTGCTCGGTGAAACCGGAATCGACGTCGGCCGAATAGGCGTACTGGCGGGCCCCGGTCGCCACGGCCAGCAGGACGTCGTTCTGGCCGAGTCCGTTGCGCTGCGCGGTGGCGTCGGCCCAGCTCTGGGGGGAGCGCCCGGAGAAGTCCCGTACATAGGCGACGAAGAGCTGGATCCGCCGGTCCGCGTACAGCTTGTCGAGCGCGGCGGTGACGGCGCCCTGCCGGTCGCCGAGCGCCCCGACGCGGTCGGTGATCTGCCCCTGCCGGGACAGTGTGACGGGATCCTCGGCCCACGCGGCAGGCGCCCCGGCGGTGCCCACGCCGCCGAGCACCAGCAGCGCGGCGGCGAGGCCGGTGGCAGGCGCGAGCGCGGCCCGTACGGACAGCGCGGCGGCGGTGCGTCCCTGCGTCCTGCTCCTCGGCGGCGTCACATTTGGGAGGGTATTTCCAGCTTTACCCTCCCGCATCCGGAGTCATCATCCGTGACCGGCCCGCGGCCGGCTCGTTGGCAGCGCATGAAGAAGATCATTTCCGCCGCCGCCCTCACCGGGGCCCGCGTCTCCGGCGGAACGCCGGCACACGGGCCCCCAGCTGCGGGGCGGTCCGGCTCTACCGGTCGTCCGACCGGCGCCGGATCTTGTTCCCCAGCCAGACCAGCGGGTCGTACTTGCGGTCCACCGCCCGCTCCTTCAGCGGGATGAGGGCGTTGTCGGTGATCCTGATGCCCTCGGGGCAGACCTCCGTACAGCACTTGGTGATGTTGCAGTAACCCAGACCGTGCTCCTCCTGAGCCGTGCGGCTGCGGTCCAGACCCGCCTCCGCCGCCGCGTCCAGCGGATGCATGTCCAGCTCCGCCACCCGCATCAGGAAGCGCGGACCGGCGAAGGCTCCCTTGTTCTCCTCGTGGTCGCGCACCACGTGGCACGTGTCCTGGCACAGGAAGCACTCGATGCACTTGCGGAACTCCTGCGAGCGCTCCACATCGATCTGCTGCATCCGGTACGCGCCCGGGGCCACCCCCTCCGGCGGCACGAAGGCCGGCACCTCCCGCGCCTTCTGATAGTTGAAGGACACGTCCGTCACCAGATCGCGGACGACCGGGAAGGCGCGCAGCGGGGTGACCGTGATCGTCTCGGACCGCTCGAAGGTGGACATGCGCGTCATGCACATCAGCCGCGGCCGGCCGTTGACCTCCGCACTGCACGAGCCGCACTTGCCCGCCTTGCAGTTCCAGCGCACCGCCAGGTCCGAGGCCTGGGTGGCCTGGAGCCGGTGCACGATGTCCAGGACCACCTCCCCGTCGTGCACCTCGACCGTGAAGTCCCGCAGTTCCCCGCCCTCCGCGTCGCCCCGCCAGATCCGGAAGCTCGCGTCGTACGTACTCATTCGAACAGCTCCTCTTCGGCGAGGTACTTGACCAGCTCTTCCTTCTCGAAGAGCGCGAGCAGGTCCGGACGGATGGGGTCGGTGCGGGTGCGGACCAGCGCGATCCGGTCGGCCGCGGGATCCGCCGGGGGCGGGTCGACCGGCCGGCACAGCAGGTTCACCGGGCGCCAGCTGCGCTCCATCGACGGGCAGTCCTCGCGGGTGTGGCCGCCCCGGCTCTCCGTCCGCTCCAGGGCCGCCCGGGCCACGCACTCGCTGACCAGCAGCATGTTCCGCAGGTCCAGGGCCAGGTGCCAGCCCGGGTTGAACTGCCGGTGCCCCTCGACCCCGGCCCGGGAGGCCCGTACGCGCAGGGCCGCGAGCTTCTCCAGGGCCTCGGCCATCTCGCCCTCGCGCCGGATGATGCCGACGAGGTCGTTCATGATCGTCTGGAGTTCCTGGTGGAGCGTGTACGGGTTCTCCGCGCCCTCCACCGCGTGGAAGGGCGCCAGCGCCTCCGTCGCCGCCGCGTCGACCTCCGCCTGGGAGACCGCCGGGCGCTCACCGGTGGCCGCGGCGTGCTCCGCCGCGTGCAGGCCCGCCCGCCGGCCGAAGACCAGCAGGTCGGACAGGGAGTTGCCGCCCAGCCGGTTCGAGCCGTGCATGCCGCCCGCGACCTCGCCCGCCGCGAACAGCCCCGGGACCCCGACGGTGGCGGCGGACTCCGAGTCGACCGCGATGCCGCCCATCACGTAGTGGCAGGTCGGTCCCACCTCCATCGGCTCGGCCGTGATGTCCACGTCCGCCAGCTCCTTGAACTGGTGGTACATGGAGGGCAGCCGCCGCTTGATCCTCTCGGCCGGCATCCGCGTGGACACGTCGAGGAAGACGCCGCCGTGCGGGGAGCCGCGGCCCGCCTTCACCTCGGAGTTGATCGCCCGCGCCACCTCGTCGCGCGGCAGCAGTTCGGGCGGGCGCCGGTTGTGGTCCGGGTCCTCGTACCAGCGGTCGCCCTCCGCCTCCGACTCGGCGTACTTCTCCTTGAAGACGTCGGGGACGTAGTCGAACATGAACCGCTTGCCCTCGGAGTTGCGCAGCACACCTCCGTCGCCGCGCACGGACTCGGTGACGAGGATTCCCTTGACCGACGGGGGCCAGACCATGCCGGTCGGGTGGAACTGCACGAACTCCATGTTCAGCAGGGGCGCACCCGCGAGCAGCGCCAGTGCGTGGCCGTCGCCGGTGTACTCCCAGGAGTTGGACGTCGTCTTGAAGGACTTGCCGATCCCGCCGGTGGCCAGCACCACGGCCGGGGCCTCCAGGACGAAGAACCGGCCGGACTCGCGCTCGTAGCAGAAGGTCCCCGAGACCCGCTGCTCCGCGGCGGAGCCGCCATGGGACTCGGTCTTCAGGACCCTGGTGACCGTGCACTCCTGGAAGACCTTGAGCCGGGCCTCGTAGTCCCCGTACTCCTTGAAGTCCTCCTGCTGGAGCTGGACGATCTTCTGCTGGAGCGTGCGGATCAGCTCCAGGCCGGTACGGTCGCCGACGTGCGCGAGGCGCGGGTACTCGTGCCCGCCGAAGTTGCGCTGGGAGATCCTCCCGTCGGGCGTCCGGTCGAAGAGAGCACCCCAGGTCTCCAGCTCCCAGACCCGGTCCGGTGCCTCCTTCGCGTGCAGTTCCGCCATCCGCCACTGGTTGAGGAACTTGCCCCCGCGCATGGTGTCGCGGAAGTGCACCTGCCAGTTGTCTCCCTCGTTGACGTTGCCCATGGAGGCGGCGATCCCGCCCTCCGCCATCACCGTGTGGGCCTTGCCGAACAGGGACTTGCAGATCACGGCCGTACGGGCACCCCGCTCACGGGCCTCGATCGCGGCACGCAGCCCGGCACCGCCGGCACCGACCACGACCACGTCCCACTGCTGCCGTTCCACTTGAGCCATCTCAGAAGATCCTCGGGTCGGTGAAGGCGCCGCTCGCCAGCAGGTACACGTAGAAGTCGCACAGCGCGACGCTGATCAGGGAGGCCCACGCCAGCTGCATGTGGCGGGTGTTGAGCCGGCCGACCCAGCCCCAGAGCCGGTAGCGCACCGGGTGCCGGGAGAAGTGCTTGAGGCGGCCGCCCATGATGTGGCGGCAGGAGTGGCAGGACAGGGTGTAGGCCCAGATCAGCGTGATGTTCACCAGGAACAGCACCGTGCCGAGGCCCATGTGGCCCCAGGCGTAGTGCTCGTCGCGGAAGGTCAGCACGGTGTCGTAGGTGAGGATGCCCGCGACCGGGATCGCCGCGTAGAAGAAGTACCGGTGCGCGTTCTGGAGGATCAGCGGGAAACGGGTCTCGCCGGTGTACCTCGCGTGCGGCTCGGCGACGGCGCAGGCGGGCGGTGAGGCCCAGAAGCCCCGGTAGTAGGCCTTGCGGTAGTAGTAGCAGGTCAGCCGGAAGCCGAGCGGGAAGATCAGGATCAGCAGGGCGGGGGAGAGGCCCCACCAGCTGCCGAAGATCTCCCAGTTGGGCCCGCCCTTCATCGGGACGCAGTTCTCCGCCAGACACGGGGAGTAGAAGGGCGAGACGTACGGGGCCGCGTAGTAGTCGGCGTTCGCGAAGGCCCGCCAGGTCGAGTAGACGATGAAGGCGAGCAGCCCGGCCGCGGTGCCGGCGGGGGCCAGCCACCACCGGTCGGTCCGCAGGTGCCGGGCCGCGATCGCGGCCCGCGAGGCGTCGTGGACGCCGCCGGGCCGCTGCTGGGGTCGTTCCGTGCCTGTGGCCAAAGAAGACTCCGGGAGGAGTGATGAGGGGTGCACCGGTCGGCCCGGCCGGGAACGGCCGGGCCGGTCGGTGCGTGGGTGGATACGCGTCCGGGACGGACGGGGCCGTCTAGGGGGCGCGGCGGTCGCGGGCGCCCAGGCCCTCGTCGTCGGAGTCCGTCCACAGGGAGCTGTCGTACGGGGTGTCCGGGACCGTCACCATCCGGGACGGCTCCGGACCGGCAGCCGTCGTCGACGACTTCTGCCGTGCGGCCTGCTGCTCCAGCCGCTCGACCTTGCGCGTCAGCTCGTCCAGGTTGCGCCGGACGGCACTCAGATCGTCTTGCAGGGACATGATTTGCCCTCACTTCCGCCAGGGTGCGGTGGCAACGCTCATGTGCGCCTGCGAGTGTCGCGCTTCCTGTCCCCCGTTGTGAAGGGACGTGCAGCGATTGCGGGCGCGCAGGCGTGAATCGTGCGCCCCTCCCTGCCCCCCATTCTCATCCCTCTCCCGGGGGAACGCCTCCTGCCGCGCAAGCGGGATTGGTCCGCACGGGTGGGGTTCGCGGCGTGGCGAGAGTCGGGTGCGAGGGGTGCGGCGGACCGTCTATTTCAGTGGGTTCCGGCAACCGGTGTGATCAGCTCCATATACCGCCGAACGTGATCATGCTTCCCCCACGCCCCGCCCCGGAGGTACCACCCATGTCCCAGAGAAGGCGCAGGTCCTTGGCGCTCCTGACCTCGGGAGTCCTCGCACTGCCGCTGCTCACGGGCTGCGGCGCGGGTGATGACGAGGGCGGTCCGGCCGCCGCAGGGCAGGACATCGCCGCGACCACCCGCGACAAGGTCGCGGACGGGGGTGTGCTGCGCTGGGCGGTGGACACGCTCCCCGACACCCTCAACACCTTCCAGGCCGACGCGGACGCCACCACCAACAGGATCGCCGGCGCCGTGCTCCCGCAGCTGTTCGTACTGGACGCCAAGGGGCGGCCGGTGGCCAATCCCGATTACCTGGAGAAGGCCGAGGTCATCGAGCGGGAGCCGAAGCAGGTCGTCCTGTACAAGCTCAACCAGCAGGCGGTGTGGAGCGACGGCCGCGAGATCGGCGCCGCCGACTTCGTGGCGCAGTGGCGGGCCCTGAACGGCAAGGATTCGGCGTACTGGACGGCGCGCAACGCCGGCTACGACCGGATCGAGAAGATCGAGAAGGGCAAGACCGACCTGGAGGTCAGGGTCACCTTCAACAAGCCGTACGCCGACTGGCGCTCGCTCTTCACCCCGCTCTACCCCAAGCAGGTCACCGGCACCCCCGACGCCTTCAACGAGGGCGCCCGCGGCACGTTGAAGATCACCGCCGGTCCCTTCGCCCTCGGCGCGATCGACAAGAAGACCGGCACCGCCGCCCTGACCCGCAACGCGCGCTGGTGGGGCCGCCCGGCCAAGCTGGACACGCTGGTCCTGACGGCGGTCCCGCGGGCCGAGCGCCCGGCAGCGCTGGCCGCCGGGAAGCTCGACCTGGCGGAGATCGACCGGGCCGGGGCCGACCGGATCGCCCTCGCCCACCGGGACGCCGCGGCCAAGAACGGCCCGGGCGCGGGCGGCGCCCCCGCCCACGGCCCGGGGGCCACGCTGACCCCGGCGCAGGCCACGCTGTCCTGGGCCGTCGCGTTCGGGGCGGACGAGGACAAGGCCGCGGCGGAGTCGGAGAGCCGGCAGAAGCACCTCGCCTCGGTCGAGCGGTACGCCGACGAGCAGAAGGCCCTGCGGGCCTTCACCGTGCGCAAGTCCCTGGAGCCGGCCTACACGCAGCTCGCGATGAACGGCTCCAGCGGCCCGCTGGCGGACGAGAGGGTGCGCCGCGCGGTGGCCCGCGCCCTGGACCGCCGGGCGCTGGCCGAGGCCGTACTGAAGCCGCTCGGCCTCCCCGCGAAGCCGGTCGGCAGCCACCTGGCCCTGGCCGGGCAGCGGGCGTACGCCGACAACAGCGACGCGCTCGGCGGCCAGGACACCCAGGCGGCCCAGGCGCTGCTCGCGGACGCGGGCTGGCGCAAGGGCGGCAAGATCACCGAGCCGGCGGGTGCCAAGGCAGCGGGCCC
This sequence comes from Streptomyces avidinii, assembly GCF_014650695.1. Lineage (GTDB taxonomy): Bacteria > Actinomycetota > Actinomycetes > Streptomycetales > Streptomycetaceae > Streptomyces > Streptomyces avidinii. Next base: position 77,638 of record NZ_BMVL01000010.1, read on the forward strand.
GGAGAGTGCGCCGCAGGACGATTCGAAGACCCCGTCCGGCCCGGGCACCGGGAACGACGGGCTCTACATCGTGGGCCAGGACGACGGGACCAACGGCGATCCGCGGTCGGCGACCGGGGCCCGCCCGAGGACCGGAGCCGCCCCGGCGGGAGCCCAGGACGGGCCGTCCCCGGTGCTCGCCCCGGGGCCCTTCGGGACCCAGCAGCGGGTCTCCCTGCTCGCCCAGGCCGTCCGTGCCGCGGCCGCGCGGCCCGAGGCGCTCGACGACGGCAAGGGCGCCCCGGCCCGCGACGACGCGGCCGACCAGGACAAGGCCTCCCCGGCTCCGGCCCCGGTCAAGCAGCCCGTCCGCACCTCCGGCAACATGCTCGCCAAGGACGGCAAGGCGCTCACCCTGCGCTTCGTCCTCCCGGCGGGTCCCGGTTCGGAGTCGCTGCGCACGGTCGGCGAGCGGATCTCCACCACGCTCCGCAAGATCGGCGTGAACACCGAGATCGTCAAGGTGTCCGACGACAGCTTCTTCAAGGACCACGTCGCCTCGGGCCAGTACGACCTGGCCCTGTACTCGTGGCCCGCGACGGCCTACCCGGCGACCGATGCCCGGCCCATCTTCGCCAAGCCGGAGCCGGCCGCGGACGGCTCCCTCCTCGTCGAACAGAACTACACCCGGGTCGGCACCGACCACATCGACCAGCTCTTCGACCAGGCGGTCGGCGAGCTGGACGAGGAGCAGTCCCGTGAGCTGATGCGCAAGGCGGACGCGCGGATCTGGGCCGCCGCCGGTTCCATCCCCCTCTACCAGCGCCCCGAGCTGGTGGCGGTCAAGCCCGGTCTGGTCAACGCGGGTGCCTTCGGTCTCGGCGCCCCCCGCTACCAGGACATCGGCTGGAAGAAGGCGCCCACCGCGAAGGACAAGAAGAAGTAGCGCGGGAGAAGAAGTGGTGACAAAGCGGTGCCTGTCAGGTTGACCGCCGGCGCACAAGCTCAGATGTGACTCAAGTCCCTTGCCCGCCGGATCCCCCGGCGGGCAAGGTCGTGCGTACCACTGACCACGCCCGTTGACCCGCATGAATACCGGTACGACAGCCGCCGAGGCACCCCACGCAGAACTCGGCTGCGCTCATTCGTCCGGCCTCTTGACAGCCCCCCGGCAGGCGGTTCCCGCCACGCGACGTACCATGGGGTAAGGCCGTGGCAGGTTTTCGCCCGGCCGAGGCGCGCGTGCCGGACCGTACGCGACGCCATCCACGATCCCGGGAGAAGCGCCGAAGTGCCCACGCGCCACGACATCCGTAACGTCGCCATCGTCGCCCACGTCGACCATGGCAAGACGACCATCGTCGATGCCATGCTCAAGCAGGCCGGTGCCTTCGCCGCCCACCAGCACCTCGACGACCGCATGATGGACTCGAACGACCTGGAGCGTGAGAAGGGCATCACGATCCTCGCCAAGAACACGGCGGTGAAGTATCACCCCAAGGACGGCGGGGCCCCGATCACGATCAACATCATCGACACGCCCGGCCACGCCGACTTCGGTGGTGAGGTCGAGCGCGGTCTGTCGATGGTGGACGCCGTCGTTCTGCTGGTGGACGCCTCCGAGGGTCCGCTGCCCCAGACCCGCTTCGTCCTGCGCAAGGCCCTGCAGGCGAAGATGCCGGTCATCCTCTGCATCAACAAGACCGACCGCCCGGACTCCCGGATCGACGAGGTCGTCAACGAGACGTACGACCTCTTCCTCGACCTGGACGCGGACGAGGACCAGATCGAGTTCCCGATCGTCTACGCCTGCGGCCGTGACGGCGTGGCCTCGCTGACCAAGCCCGAGGACGGCACCGTCCCGGCGGACAGCACCAACCTGGAGCCGTTCTTCTCCACCATCCTGGAGCACGTCCCGGCCCCGGTGTACGACGAGGAGGCCCCCCTCCAGGCGCACGTCACCAACCTGGACGCCGACAACTTCCTCGGCCGCATCGCGCTCGTTCGCGTCGAGCAGGGCGAGCTGCGCAAGGGCCAGACCGTCGCGTGGATCAAGCGTGACGGCTCCATCTCCAACGTCCGCATCACCGAGCTGATGATGACCGAGGCGCTCACCCGCAAGCCGGCCGAGGTGGCGGGCCCGGGTGACATCTGCGCGGTCGCCGGTTTCCCCGAGATCATGATCGGCGAGACCCTGGCCGACCCGGAGAACCCGATCGCGCTTCCGCTGATCTCGGTCGACGAGCCGGCGATCTCCATGACGATCGGTACGAACACCTCCCCGATGGTCGGCCGCGGCGGCAGCGGCAAGGGCGCGGACGCCAAGTCCGCGGTCAAGGACCGCAAGGTCACCGCCCGCCAGGTCAAGGACCGTCTGGACCGCGAGCTGGTCGGTAACGTCTCGCTCCGCGTCCTCGACACCGAGCGCCCGGACGCCTGGGAGGTCCAGGGCCGTGGTGAGCTCGCGCTCGCCATCCTGGTCGAGCAGATGCGCCGCGAGGGCTTCGAGCTGACCATCGGCAAGCCGCAGGTGGTCACGCAGGAGATCGACGGCAAGGTGCACGAGCCGGTCGAGCGCATGACGATCGACGTCCCCGAGGAGCACATGGGAGCGGTCACGCAGCTCATGGGCGTCCGCAAGGGCCGCATGGACAACATGTCGAACCACGGCTCCGGCTGGGTCCGCATGGAGTTCGTCGTCCCGTCGCGCGGCCTCATCGGCTTCCGTACCGAGTTCCTGACCGGTACGCGCGGCACCGGCATCGCCCACTCGATCCACGAGGGCCACGAGCCGTGGTTCGGCCCGCTGGTGACCCGTAACAACGGCTCCCTGGTCGCCGACCGCTCCGGTTCGGTCACGCCGTTCGCGATGATCAACCTGCAGGAGCGCGGCGTCCTGTTCACCGACCCCGGCACCGAGGTGTACGAGGGCATGATCGTCGGCGAGAACTCGCGCTCCGACGACATGGACGTGAACATCACCAAGGAGAAGAAGCTCACCAACATGCGTGCGGCTTCCGCGGACAACACGGAGAACGTGATTCCGCCCCGCAAGCTCTCCCTGGAGCAGTCCCTGGAGTTCTGCCGCGACGACGAGTGCGTCGAGGTGACCCCGGAGGCCGTCCGCATCCGCAAGGTCGTGCTGGACCAGAAGGACCGCTCGCGCACCGCGTCGCGCGCCAAGTCCGGCAAGTAGTAAGAGGCGTACGGTCGTTCGCCCGGGTTTGCTCGGGCGGCGGCCGTGGTGGCCGCAGTCGGCCGAGTGCCCTGATAACGCAGCAGCCCCTCCTCTCACGGAGCCCGTGAGAGTAGGGGCTGTTCGCTTGTGTCAAGCGGATTTTTGCGTTCAGGTGTCCGCATACCGACCGTGACACTCCGGAAGATGAGCTAACCGTCCGTTTCGCACGTGTCTGTCTCCTATCCGTTTGTCCGGATTTCGGGTTTCTGCCGCGGATCGATGTTGTGAAAACGAGACCACTTAAGTGTGGTTTACGGCCTGGCAGTCCCTGAGGATGGCTCCATTGAGCTCGGGTCAATGGGTCACGCGATGTGGGGATCGCGCCGACTCACGAGCACACTATGGGCAGGAAAATGCTCGCCGTCAGGGGTGTCGGCGAGGTTTTTTTGCCCCTCAAGTCGATCAGTGGACTCATGAGGAGGAAACCCATGCGCGGTGCCAAGAGCGCCAAGTGGGTCGTGGGCGCGGTTGTCGTCGCCCTGGCCGCTACCGCCTGTGGCGGCGGTGACGGTGACAGCAAGGACAAGGGCAGCGCTGCCAATGGCGGCGTGTTCCGGATGGGCAGCACGGAGCCGGACACCATCGACCCGGGGCGTGCCCACGAGTCCACCGGAATCCTGCTGGCCAACGCCCTGTTCACCGGCCTGTACTCGAACACGCCGGACGGCCTTGCCGAGCCCGCGCTCGCCGAGTCGGCGACGTCGGACGAGGGTTGCACCTCCTGGACCTTCAAGGTCAAGCCCGACACCAAGTTCTCCAACGGCGAGGCCGTCGACGCCGAGGCGTTCGCCCGTGGTTGGGCCCGTGCCGCGCACAAGGCCGCCGCATCCGACGTGGCGTACCACTTCGCCGGCATCAAGGGTTACGAGCAGCTGCAGGACGGCTCCGCCAAGACCTTCTCCGGTGTCACCACGCCGGACCCGACCACCATCAAGGTCGACCTGTCGAAGGCGGACTGCGAGTTCGTCCTGAAGACGGCGCACAACGCCTACAGCCCGGTTCCGAAGGTCGCCAAGGTCGGCGAAGAGGACAAGGCGTTCGGCGAGGCCCCCGTCGGTAACGGTCCGTTCAAGATGGACGGTTCGTGGGAGCACAACAAGGCGATCAACCTCGTCCGCAACGACGACTACTCGCTGCAGAAGGCCTCCCTCGAGAAGGTCCAGGTCACGCTGCTCAACGACAAGACCGCGCAGCAGCTCGAGTACGACGGCTTCCAGGCCGGCACCTTCGACTACGCGCACATCCCGACGCCGATGCTGAAGACGGCCGAGGCGAAGTACAAGCCGCAGAACAAGTGGTTCGCCAAGGACACCAACGGCATGAACTTCGTTCTGCCGATCGGTGACAACGGCCCGACCAACAACAAGGACGCCCGTCTGGCGATCTCCTACGCGATCGACCGTCAGGCCATCGCCAAGGGTGTCTTCCAGGGCTACCAGACCCCGTCGACGACCATCGTGCCGCCGGCGTTCCCGAAGGCGTACCAGAAGGACCTGTGCGTCTCCTGCGTCAAGCAGGACGTCGCCAAGGCCAAGGAGCACGCCGAGAAGGGCGGCCTGAAGCCGGGTACCGAGATCAAGTTCAGCTTCAACACCGGTGCGGGCCACGAAGAGTGGGTCCAGGCCATCGCGAAGCAGCTCGAGGACGTTCTCGGCGTCAAGGTCAAGCTGGACGGCAAGGACTTCCCGGGCATGCTCAAGGAGCAGCAGGGTAACGGCGCGACCGGTATCTACCGCTTCGCGTGGGGTGCGGACTACCCGACCCCGGAGAACTTCCTGTTCCCGCTGCTGCACTCGACGTCGATGAACAAGGACGCCGAGGGCAACGTGGTCGGTGACAACCGCGTCCGTTACAACAACCCCGAGTTCGACAAGCTGATCGACACGGCTCGCTCCACCAAGGACGAGGCCGCGCGTCTGACGATGTACAAGCAGGCCGAGAAGATGGCCATGGAGGACATGGCGCTCATCCCGACCTTCAACCGCTCCCAGTTCCGCCTGATGGCGACCGACAAGTTCAACGGTCTGGACGACATCAACTTCAACGAGGACCCGATCCTCGAGAAGATCTCGATCAAGAAGTAATCGGTTCGGACGGTATATCCGTCAGGAGCGAACGTGCCGCGGCCCCCGGGTGACCGGTGGGCCGCGGCCCCGCTCGGCAGGCCGTTTTTACTTCGGCACCCCTCACATCCGCGGGTAACCCCCGCAGGCCGAGAGCCGGCCCGTTCCTTGGGCCGGAGGCCGCTGCTCCCAGAAGCGGCCAGGTAGAGAGGCAAAACATGGGAAGGTACGTCGCCCGTCGCCTCGGGCAGATGGTCATAGTCCTCATCGGCGCGACCATGGTTCTGTTCGCGTGTCTGTTCGTTCTCCCCGGCGATCCCGTGGGTTCGATTGCGGGCAGTGACAAGGCCCGTGACCCAGCAGTGGTCGCGGAGCTCAAGGCGCGATACGGGCTCGACAAGTCGCTGCCCGAGCAGTATGTGAACTACGTGGCCAAGGTTGCGACCGGAGACCTCGGCGAGGACTTCGTCCAGCGCCGCGAGGTGTCCGACATCCTCGCCCCCAAGCTGCAGAACACCGCGAAGCTGGCCCTGCTGGCCATCGCTCTCGTCACGGTGTTCGGTATGGGAGTCGGCATCATCGCCGCCCTGTACAGATACAGCATCTTGGACATGGCCACGACATTCTTTACGACCATGGCCGTCGGATTCCCGACGTTCGTGATCGGCATGCTGCTCATGAAGTACTTCGCCGTGGAACTGCAGTGGTTCCCACAACTCGGCGGCGACAAACTCGAAGGCATGGTTCTTCCCGCCGTCACCCTCGCCGTCACCGACATCGCCTTCGTCGCCCGCCTCACCCGCGGCACGATGCTCGAGGTGCTGCGCGCGGACTACGTGAAGACGGCCGTGGCCAAGGGTCTGCCGCGTCGTCGCGTGCTGTTCAAGCACGTGCTGCGCAACTCGTCCATCCCCGTGGTCACCTACCTGGGCATCTCCTTCGGCGCCCTCCTCGGTGGTGCGCTCATCACTGAGGCGATCTTCAACTGGGACGGTGTCGGTCTGGCACTGGTTCAGGCGATTCAGCAGCAGAACAACCCGATCGTGATCGGCGTAGTGACGTACAGCGTCGCCATCTTCGTCGTCCTCAGTCTCATCGTGGACCTGCTGTACGCGGCCCTCGACCCGCGTATCCGCCTCAGCTGACCGCCCCCAAGGAGGATTTCCTCATGTCTGAGCTCGCAACGAGCCCGGCGATCGGGGACGAGAACCCCGTGTCGTCCGCTTCGGCCCCGGCCGAACCCCGACCCAAGCAACTGAGCCAGTGGGGCGAGATCCGCCACCGCTTCGTCCAGAACAAGCTGGCCGTCGTCGGCCTGTTCATCATCGCCGCGCTGTTCCTGACAGCCGCGTTCGGCGAGATGCTCGCCCCGTTCGACCCTGCTGCGCAGGACCTCGAGAACACCCTCGCGTCGCCCAACGGCACCCACTGGATGGGTACCGACGCCCTGGGCCGCGACATGTTCTCGCGCCTCATAGCCGGCACCCGCGTGGCCATGTTCGTCGGCCTCGCCTCGATCTTCTTCGCGGTGCTGATCGGTGTCGCCCTCGGCGCCATCGCCGGCTACTTCGCCGGCTTCGCCGACACCCTGGTCATGCGCATCGCGGACGTGTTCCTCGCGTTCCCGCTGATGATCGGTGCCGTCGTCATCATCCTGGTCACCGGCCGCGGCATCACCCCGGTGATCATCTCGCTCGCGATCTTCTCGTGGGCCACCGTGTCCAGGCTGCTGCGCAGCTCGATCCTGTCGGTGCGCGAGATGGACTACGTCCACGCGGCCAAGGCACTCGGCGCGAGCGGCTGGCGGATCGTGCGCACGCACATCCTCCCCAACTCGATGACCGCCGTGCTGGTCTACGCGACCTTCAACGTCGGCACCACCATCGTCGGTGTGGCAGCGCTCTCCTTCCTCGGCGCCGGCGTCCCCGTCGACGTGCCGGAGTGGGGCAACATGCTGGCGGCCGGCCAGGGCTTCATCGGCGTCAATGACTACCTGTGGGTGTTCCCGAGCCTGTTCGTCGTCGTCACCGTACTCGGCTTCGCCTTCGTCGGCGACGGCCTGCGTGACGCGCTCGACCCGAAGCTCCGGTAGGGCCGCCCGATGCCCCGAGACAACATCAGCAAGCAGGACGAAGGTGGCGGCGTGACGACGTCGGAGATTCTCAGCGTTGCGGAGACGGGCGGCGGGTCCGCCGTTCCGCTGCTGGAGGTGGACAACCTCCAGGTCGAGTTCAAGACCCGTGACGGGGTCGCCAAGGCAGTCAACGGCGTGAGCTACAGCGTCAGCGCCGGCGAGACCCTCGCCGTGCTCGGCGAGTCCGGCTCCGGCAAGTCCGTGACCGCTCAGGCGATCATGGGCATTCTCGACAGCCCGCCCGGACGCGTCTCCGGCGGCGAGGTGCGCTTCCACGGCAAGGACATCCTCAAGATGTCCGACGAGGAGCGCCGCAAGCTCCGTGGCAACAAGATGGCGATGATCTTCCAGGACGCGCTGTCCTCCCTGAACCCGGTCTACTCGGTGGGCGACCAGCTCGGCGAGATGTTCCGGGTCCACCGGGGCGCGTCGAAGAAGGACGCGAAGCTCAAGGCCATTGAGCTCATGGACCGCGTGAAGATCCCCGCCGCCAAGGCGCGCGTGGGTGACTACCCGCACCAGTTCTCCGGCGGTATGCGCCAGCGCATCATGATCGCCATGGCCCTGGCCCTTGAGCCGGACCTGATCATCGCCGACGAGCCGACCACGGCTCTCGACGTGACGGTCCAGGCCCAGGTCATGGACCTGCTCGCGGAGCTCCAGCGCGAGATGAACATGGGCCTGATCCTGATCACCCACGACCTCGGCGTCGTCGCCGACGTCGCGGACAAGATCGCGGTCATGTACGCGGGCCGGATCGTCGAGACCGCTCCGGTCCACGAGATCTACAAGCGTCCGTCCCACCCGTACACCCGTGGCCTGCTCGACTCGATCCCGCGCCTGGACCAGAAGGGCCAGGAGCTCTACGCGATCAAGGGTCTGCCGCCCAACCTGCTCCGCATCCCCGCGGGCTGCGCCTTCAGCCCCCGCTGTCCCAAGGCGCAGGACATCTGCCGCACCGAGATCCCGGTGCTGCACCCGGTCACCGAGCAGGACGGCACCGAACTGCCCGGCCGCGGCAGCGCGTGCCACTTCTGGAAGGAGCAGATCCATGGCTGAGCTCACCAAGAACGCCACCGAGCGCGAGCCGATCCTCCAGGTCCGCAACCTGGTCAAGCACTTCCCGCTGACCCAGGGAATCCTGTTCAAGAAGCAGGTCGGCGCGGTCAAGGCCGTCGACGGGGTCTCCTTCGACCTCTACCAGGGCGAGACGCTGGGCATCGTCGGCGAGTCCGGCTGTGGCAAGTCCACGGTCGCCAAGCTCCTGATGAACCTGGAGCGGGCCACCGCGGGCGAGGTCTTCTACAAGGGCCAGGACATCAGCAAGCTGTCCGGCCGCGCGCTGAAGGCCGTGCGCCGCAACATCCAGATGGTCTTCCAGGACCCGTACACGTCGCTGAACCCGCGCATGACGGTCGGCGACATCATCGGGGAGCCCTACGAGATCCACCCCGAGGTGGCTCCCAAGGGCTCGCGCCGCCAGAAGGTCCAGGAGCTCCTGGACGTCGTCGGCCTGAACCCGGAGTACATCAACCGGTACCCGCACCAGTTCTCCGGCGGTCAGCGCCAGCGCATCGGCATCGCCCGCGGCCTGGCCCTGCAGCCCGAGATCATCATCTGCGACGAGCCGGTCTCCGCGCTCGACGTGTCGGTGCAGGCCCAGGTCATCAACCTGATGGAGAAGCTGCAGGACGAGTTCAACCTCTCCTACCTCTTCATCGCGCACGACCTCTCGATCGTCCGGCACATCTCGGACCGCGTGGGCGTCATGTACCTGGGCAAGATGGCAGAGATCGGCACCGACGCCGAGATCTACGAGCACCCGACCCACCCGTACACGCAGGCGCTGCTCTCCGCCGTCCCGGTCCCGGACCCGGACGCGCGCGAGGGTCGTGAGCGGATCATCCTCACCGGTGACGTCCCGTCGCCGGCCAACCCGCCGTCGGGCTGCCGCTTCCGCACCCGCTGCTGGAAGGCCGAGGAGAAGTGCTCCGTCGAGGAGCCGCTGCTGGCGATTCCCGAGCGCTTCAAGGGTCTGCAGACCCTGGCCGCGCACGAGTCGGCGTGTCACTTCGCGGAGGAGAAGGCCATCCTGGCCGTCTGACCGCCGCGTTCCTTCC
>NZ_BMVL01000010.1:87200-140592 GCF_014650695.1 Streptomyces avidinii
CGGCCGCTTTCCGTCGTGGGCCCGGGCGACGCGCCCTGCGGGGCCGCGGCCGGCGCCATCCGGGCGCTCACCCCCCGGGGGGCGGTTCCCGCCCGGCACTGCGGAAACCGGTTGCGGCCCCGGGAGCCGGGGACGGAGAGTGACGGCATGACCCTCACCGTACGGCCCGCCGGGCCCGGGGACGCGTCCGACATCTGCGCCCTGCTCAATGCCGTCGACATGATCGAGATCGGCCGCCCGGAGACCGATCTCGGAACCGTCGAGTCCGATCTCAACGCCCCCGACGTGGACCTGGCCACCGATTCCTGGCTCGCCCACCAGGACGGCCGGCTCGTGGCCTACGCCCTCGTCTGGGCGGACTCCGGCCCGGGCCGCGTCGATGGGGACCACTACGTACTGCCCGGCCACTCCGAGGCCGCCGTCCTGCTGCTGGAGCGCATGGAGGCCCGGGCCCGGGAGCTGACCGCCGGTCAGGGCGTCCTGAGACTCCAGCTGAACGTGGAGCCCACCCTCGACCTGCCCCTCCTCACCGGGCGCGGCTACCGCACGATCCGCCGCTACCAGGTCATGACCCGCTCACTGGCACCGGACGCCGACCCGGCGCCGACCCCTCCGACCGGGCTCGCCCTGCGCCACTGCGGCGACGACGAGGCCGACCGCCGCCGCGCCCACGCCCTGGTCGAGCGGACCTTCGCCGCGCACTTCGGCCATGTGGACCGCCCGTACGAGAACTGGCTCGACCACATGGACGGCCGCAAGCTCGACTGGTCGCTGGTGTGGATCGCGAGCCTGCCCGGCCACGGCGACGCGGCCGTGCTGCTGACCCGGGACGACCGCACGAGCATGGCCTGGGTCAGCCACATCGGGGTGGCCGAGGAGGTGCGCGGCCGCGGCATCGGGGGCTTCCTGCTGCGGCACGGCTTCGCCGTGTACGCCGGGCGCGGCCGGGACACCGTAGGCCTCGGCGTCGACACGCACAACGCGACCGGCGCGCTCGCGCTGTACGAGGCGCACGGCATGGGCCTGCACTACGCGGTCGACTCCTGGGAGCTGGCTTTGCACCCCCAGGGGTGACAGGGGCGTGACGCGCGGGTGCAATCGGTCCAACCATGAGTGCACGGGACCCCACATAGGGTGACATTGGCCCCTAAGCGAGTCTTGGGATCCCTAGGAGGCACTCCATGCGCGGAGCCACCCACGCCAAGTGGGCCGCAGGTGCGGTGGCCGTCGCCCTCGCGGCGACGGCCTGCGGCGGCGGAAGCGACAGCGGCGGGGGTGGTGGCGAGGCGGGCATCGTCAGCTCCTCGTGGGGTGACCCGCAGAACCCGCTGGAGCCGGCCAACACCAATGAGGTGCAGGGCGGCAAGGTCCTCGACATGCTCTTCCGGGGGCTCAAGCGCTACGACCCGAAGACCGGCGAGGCCCTCGACATGGTCGCCGAGAAAATCGATACGACGGACAGTCAGAACTTCACCATCACTCTGAAGGACGGCTGGAAGTTCAGCAACGACGAGCCCGTCACCGCGCAATCCTTCGTGGATGCCTGGAACTACGGCGCGGACGTGCGCAACAAGCAGAACAACTCGCCGTTCTTCTCCGACATCGTCGGTTACGCGGACGTCCACCCCACCTCCGGTGAGCCCAAGGCCAAGACGATGTCCGGACTGGTCGTCAAGGACGCGAAGACCTTCACCGTCGCCCTGAAGAACAAGTTCTCCACCTGGCCCGAGACCCTCGGCTACCAGGCCTTCTCCCCGCTGCCCAAGGCCTTCTTCACGGACCACGCCGGCTGGCTGAACAAGCCGATCGGCAACGGCCCGTACACGGTGGACTCGTACACCAAGGGCACCGGCATGCAGCTGCGCAAGTGGGACACCTACCCAGGTCCGGACAAGGCGCAGAACGGCGGTGTGGACCTGAAGGTCTACACCGACAACAACACCGCCTACACCGACCTGATCTCCGGCAACCTCGACCTCGTCGACGACGTCCCGGCGCAGCAGCTGAAGAACGTCAAGAACGACCTGGGCGACCGGTACATCAACCAGCCGGCCCTCATCATCCAGACCCTCACCTTCCCGCTGTACGACCCGCAGTGGAGCAAGGAGGGGATGGAGAACGTGCGCCGCGGGATCTCGATGGCGATCAACCGCGACGAGATCACCAAGCAGATCTTCCGCGATACCCGCACCCCGGCCAAGGACTGGACCTCACCGGCCCTCGGCGAGAAGGGCGGCTTCTCCTCCACGGTCTGCGGCGACGCCTGCGTCTACGACCCGGCGGCGGCCAAGAAGCTCATCACGGACGCCGGCGGGCTCCCCGGCGGCAAGGTCACACTGACCTCCAACGTGGACACCGGCTCGCACCGCGACTGGATGGACGCCGTCTGCAACAGCATCAACAACGCCCTGGGTGAGGGCCCGGTCTGCACGGTCAATCCGATCGGCACCTTCGCCGACTTCCGCAACCAGCAGAGCAGCTTCAAGCTGACCGGCCCCTTCCGCTCCGGCTGGCAGGCCGACTACCCGCTGATCCAGAACTTCCTCCAGCCCCTCTACTACACCGGCGCGTCCTCCAACTACGGGAAGTTCAGCAACCCGGAGTTCGACAAGCTCGTCGACGAGGCCAACCAGGAGAGCGACGCGGCCAAGGCGGTCGCGAAGTTCCAGGACTCCGAGAAGATCCTCGCCGCGCAGATGCCGTCCATCCCGCTCTGGTACCAGAACGGCAGCGCGGGCTACGCCGAGCGGCTCTCGGACGTGGCGCTCAACCAGTTCAGCGTCCCCGTCTACGACCAGATCAAGGTCGGCTGACCCACGTTTCGGATCGATCCTGGAGCAGTCCATGGGACGTTATGTGATCCGGCGGCTGCTCCAGATGATCCCGGTGTTCATCGGCAGCACGTTCCTGATCTTCTTCATGGTGTACGCGCTGGGTGACCCGGTCGCCGCCCTCTTCGGCGACAAGGCGCCCGACCCTGCCACCGCCGCCCGCATCCGCAAGGACCTGTACCTCGACCAGCCGCTGTGGAAGCAGTACCTCCACTACATGGGGCAGATCTTCCAGGGCGACTTCGGCACGGCCTTCAACGGCCAGCCGGTCACCGAGCTGATGGCCAGCGCCTTCCCCGTCACCCTGCGCCTGACCATCGTCGCGATCTTCTTCGAGATCGTCATCGGCATCACCCTCGGAGTGATCAGCGGCCTGCGCCGCGGCCGGTCCGTCGACACCAGCGTGCTGGTGCTCACCCTCGTCGTCATCTCCGTGCCGACCTTCGTGACGGGCTATCTGCTCCAGTACCTCTTCGGCGTCAAATGGGGCTGGGTCCGGCCCACCGTCTCCCCGGACGCTCCCTTCGGCGAGCTGATCCTGCCCGGCATCGTGCTCGCGCTGGTCTCCCTCGCCTACGTCACCCGGCTCTCCCGCACCTCCATCGCCGAGAACGTCAAGGCGGACTACGTGCGCACCGCCGTCGCCAAGGGGCTGCCGCGCCGCCGGGTCGTCACCCGCCACCTGCTGCGCAACTCGCTCATCCCCGTCGTCACCTTCATCGGCACCGACATCGGCGCCCTGATGGGCGGCGCGATCGTCACCGAGCGGATCTTCAACATCCACGGCGTCGGCTACCAGCTCTACCAGGGCATCCTGCGCAACAACTCGCCCACCGTCGTCGGCTTCGTGACCATCCTCGTCATCGTCTTCCTGCTGGCGAACCTGCTCGTCGACCTGCTCTACGCGGTCCTGGACCCGAGGATCCGTTATGCCTGAGCACAACGAGCCCGCCTACGACCCGCTGCAACCAGGAGAGGGGGAGGCCATCGCACCCACCGGCCAGGGCGGGCCCATGGATCTGGCGCTGGACGAGGCCGAGAGTCTGGAGAAGACCCTCGGCGACGACTCCACCGGGCCCGGACCCGGACCGCAGGAGAAGCCCCGCTCCCTGTGGTCCGACGCCTGGCACCAGCTGCGCCGCAACCCCGTCTTCATCATCTCCTCGCTGATGATCCTCTTCCTCGTGATCATCTCCATCTGGCCGCAGCTCATCGCGAGCGGCGACCCGCTCCAGTGCGACCTGTCCAAGTCGCAGCAGGGATCCTCCCCGGGCCACCCGTTCGGCTACGACACCCAGGGCTGCGACGTGTACACCCGTACCGTCTACGGGGCCCGCGCCTCCATCACCGTCGGCGTGTGCGCCACCCTCGGCGCCGCCTTCCTCGGCTCGCTGCTCGGCGGTCTCGCCGGCTTCTTCGGCGGCTGGGGCGACGCGCTGCTCTCCCGGGTCGCGGACATCTTCTTCGGCATCCCCGTCGTCCTCGGCGGCCTGGTCTTCCTGTCCGTGGTCACCAGCACCACCGTCTGGCCGGTGGTCGGCTTCATCGTGCTCCTCGGCTGGCCGCAGATCGCCCGCATCGGCCGCGGCTCCGTCATCACCGCCAAACAGAACGACTACGTCCAGGCCGCCCGGGCCCTCGGCGCCGGCAACAGCCGGATGATGCTCCGGCACGTGGCGCCCAATGCCATCGCCCCGGTCATCGTCGTCGCCACCATCGCGCTGGGCACGTACATCGCCCTGGAGGCCACCCTGTCCTTCCTCGGCGTCGGCCTGCGCCCGCCCACCGTCTCCTGGGGCATCGACATCTCCAACGCGGCCTCGCAGATCCGCAACGCCCCCCACATGCTGCTCTGGCCGGCGGGCGCGCTGAGCCTGACCGTGCTCGCGTTCATCATGCTCGGCGACGCGGTGCGCGACGCCCTCGACCCCAAGCTGCGCTGAGGAGCCCCGCACATGCTGCTCGAAGTCCGCGATCTGCACGTGGAATTCAAGACGCGCGACGGAGTCGCCAGGGCCGTCAACGGCGTCAACTACTCGGTGGCCGAGGGTGAGACGCTCGCCGTACTCGGTGAGTCCGGCTCCGGCAAGTCGGTGACCGCCCAGGCCGTGATGGGCATCCTCGACATGCCGCCGGGCCGGATCGCGGGCGGAGAGATCCTGTTCAAGGGCAAGGACCTCCTCAGGATGAAGGAGGAGGAGCGGCGCAGGATCCGCGGCGCCGAGATGGCGATGATCTTCCAGGACGCGCTGTCCTCCCTGAATCCGGTGCTGAGCGTCGGCGCGCAGCTCGGGGAGATGTACGAGGTCCACCGCGGGATGTCCCGCAAGGACGCCAAGGGCAAGGCCGTCGAGCTGATGGACCGGGTGAAGATCCCGGCGGCCAAGGAGCGGGTGGGGGACTACCCGCACCAGTTCTCGGGCGGTATGCGCCAGCGCATCATGATCGCGATGGCGCTGGCCCTGGAACCCTCGCTGATCATCGCGGACGAGCCGACGACCGCCCTGGACGTCACCGTGCAGGCCCAGGTGATGGATCTGCTGGCCGAGCTCCAGCGCGAGCTGAACATGGGCCTCATCCTGATCACCCACGACCTGGGCGTGGTCGCGGACGTGGCCGACAAGATCGCGGTCATGTACGCGGGCCGGATCGTCGAGGCGGCCCCGGTCCACGAGATCTACAAGGCGCCCGCGCACCCGTACACGCGCGGCCTGCTCGACTCGATCCCGCGCCTGGACCAGAAGGGCCAGGAGCTGTACGCCATCAAGGGCCTGCCGCCGAACCTGCTGGCCATTCCGCCCGGCTGCGCCTTCAACCCACGCTGTCCCATGGCCCAGGCGGTGTGCCGCACCGACGTCCCGCCGCTGTACCGGGTGACCGAGTCCCCGGTGGAGCGGACCAGCGCCTGCCACTTCTGGAAGGAGTGCCTCCATGGCTGAGTCCCTTCTGGAAGTGAAGGACCTGGTCAAGCACTACCCGCTGACCCGGGGCATCGTCTTCCGCAAGCAGGTCGGCGCGGTCAAGGCCGTCGACGGGGTCTCCTTCGACCTGCGCGCCGGCGAGACGCTGGGCATCGTCGGCGAGTCCGGCTGCGGGAAGTCGACCGTGGCCAAGATGCTCGTCAACCTGGAGCGGCCCACGGCCGGTGCGATCTCCTACAAGGGCGAGGACATCACCAAGCTGTCGGGGCGCGCGCTGAAGGCCGTGCGCCGCAACATCCAGATGGTCTTCCAGGACCCGTACACGTCGCTGAACCCGCGCATGACGGTCGGCGACATCATCGGGGAGCCCTACGAGATCCATCCCGAGGTGGCTCCCAAGGGCTCGCGCCGCCAGAAGGTCCAGGAGCTCCTGGACGTCGTCGGCCTGAACCCGGAGTACATCAACCGGTACCCGCACCAGTTCTCCGGCGGTCAGCGCCAGCGCATCGGCATCGCCCGCGGCCTGGCCCTGCAGCCCGAGATCATCGTCGCCGACGAGCCCGTCTCGGCACTCGACGTCTCCGTCCAGGCGCAGGTCATCAACCTGCTGGACCGGCTCCAGAGCGAATTCGACCTGTCCTACGTCTTCATCGCGCACGACCTCTCGATCGTCCGGCACATCTCCGACCGCGTCGGCGTCATGTACCTGGGCCGGATCGTCGAGATCGGCACCGACAGCCAGATCTACGACCATCCCACCCACCCGTACACGCAGGCGCTGCTCTCCGCCGTCCCGGTCCCGGACCCGGACGCGCGCGCCCACCGGGAACGGATCATCCTCACCGGCGACGTGCCCTCCCCGGCCAACCCGCCGTCGGGCTGCCCCTTCCGCACCCGCTGCTGGAAGGCCGAGCCCCGCTGCACGGCGGAGGTCCCGCTGCTCGCGGTGCCCCGGGCCTTCCCCTCGGGACCGGCGGCGCACCCCTCCGCCTGCCACTTCGCGGCCGAGAAGCAGGTGGTCCCGCTGTCGGACCGGCCGCCCACGCCCCCGCCCCCACCGCCCCCGCCGCCCTCCCCGCCTGTGGATCCGCTGACGAAGGAATAGCCTCCGACAGATCATTTCCGGCCACCGCTGCACGTCCGGCGGGAGGGCGTCCGCCGCACCAGCAACTCGGTTAACGTGGGGGCAACTTGACCGTTTCTGCCCCGAGATCTGAGGCGTGCAACCTGGATGCCGTGCGGCCGTGCGGGTGCCGACAGCCGGCCGGGGAGGCGTACAGCCTCGCCGGCCGGCCTCCCCGTGACCCCACTCATGCGCGGCATGCGCCCCTCGTGCTGCCGGATTTCGATCGATGCGCTGGTACGGATAGTTATGATCCGTAGCGCACGGTGGGTATGAGTCCTGCCGAGCACGAATACGCGTACCGATGTCCGCTCGACGTGGAGGTGAAACGCCGTGGCACTCTCGATCTCCGCCGTGGTGCTGCTGGCGATCATCGTCTTCCTGCTGGTCCGACGGGCGGGCCTGAAGGCGGGACATGCGGTGGTCTGCGTACTGCTCGGCTTCTACCTGGCGAGTTCCACTATCGCCCCGACCCTCAGTCAGCTCACCTCGAACGTGGCGAGCATGATCAGTGGCCTCAAGTTCTAGGCCTGGCCTCGTAGGCTGGGTCCCATGAACGGTCTTCCCGCCCGTCGTCTGCTCCTCGTGCACGCGCACCCCGACGACGAGTCGATCAACAACGGCGTCACCATGGCCAAGTACGCGGCCGAGGGTGCCCACGTCGCGCTGGTGACCTGCACCCTCGGCGAGGAGGGTGAGGTCATCCCGCCGGGCCTCGCCCATCTGGCGGCCGATCGCGACGACACCCTCGGCGCCCACCGCGTCGGCGAGCTCGCGGCGGCCATGGCCGAACTGGGGGTCCACGACCACCGGTTCCTCGGCGGCCCCGGCCGCTTCCGCGACTCCGGGATGATGGGCGCCCCGCAGAACCACCACCCCGAGGCATTCTGGTCCGCCGACGTGGACGAGGCCGCCGGGTACCTCGTGGAGGTGATCCGGGAGCTGCGCCCGCAGGTGCTCGTCACCTACGACCCGGACGGCGGATACGGGCACCCCGACCACATCCAGGCCCACCGGGTCGCCATGCGCGCCGTCGAACTGGCCGCGGAGACCGCCTTCCGGCGCGACCTCGGGACACCCCACAGGGTCGGGAAGATCTACTGGAACCGCGTCCCGCGCTCGGTGGTCGAGGAGGGCTTCGCCCGGCTGCGCGCCGCCGGCGAGGTGTCCTTCCCCGGGGTGGGCTCGCCCGAGGACGTGCCGGGGGTCGTCGCCGACGAGCGGATCACCGCCGAGATCGACGCCAAGGACACTTTCGTGGCGGCGAAGGCGGCCGCCATGCGGGCCCACGCCACCCAGATCGCCGTGGACGGGCCCTTCTTCGCCCTCTCCAACGACCTGGCCCAGCCGCTTTTCACCCGCGAGTACTACGAACTGGTCGCGGGCCGGGCGGGCGTCCCGGCGGGCGAGCGCGAGCACGACCTCTTCGCGGGGGTGCAGTCATGAGCGGCGCGGCGACGGCCGGACGGATCGCCGGCTGCCTGGCTCTGCTGGTCCTGGGCGCACTGACCGGCGCGGCCGGCTGGCTGGTGGTGGACCTGTGGTTCCCCGGCGGTCTGCTGCTCGCCCTGCTGGCCGTCCTCGGGCTGTTCCTCGGTGGCCGGATCGCCCTGGGGACCGGCTTCGGCGTCGGCGGCGCCGCGGCCGGCTGGTTCCTCTCGTACGTGATGCTCAGCGTTCCGCGTCCCGAGGGAGACTTCCTCCTCAGTTCGTCCGGAATCGGCATGTACGTCTACCTTTTGGGTGGGACCGTTCTCGCTGTGATGTGTGCCACGATGCGCGGCCCGCTGGATCGGCCGGTTTCGGCCGCGCGGCCTGCCAAGTGACGTGGTGTCGGACCTCGTAGGGACATCCGCAGAGGGAAGTGCGCAGGGGCTCGCCGGGCGGTTCAGAGGGGTTTGGCGGGGGCTATGAGGAACCCCTGATTCCCGGCAGTCAGTTGCGTGCGGGCGACGGCCAGTATGGTGGACGGGCCGCCGAGCTGCCCGCGCACGGTATGACGGGCGGCGGAGCCAACCGGGAGAACCTGCCTTGAGTCGTGAAACCGACAGTTCGTCCTCCGGGCCCAAGGGGCACGGTGGAGCCGCCTACCCCTCGGGGACACCGCCGTATGGAACCGGCCAGTACCCGTCCACGGACGCTGCGGCGACCGCTCCGGAGGAGAACTCTGTGACCTCGAAGCCGTCCACGCCCGATTCCGACGGGCCCAAGACCGAGACCACCCTGACGACCCGGATCCGGATCAACATCCCGGGTTCGCGGCCGATCCCGCCGGTGGTCGTGCGCAAGGCGATGGGCACCAACTCCGGCCCGGCCGGAGCCGGGGAGCAGACCGCGCCCGAGTCGAAGGCCGCTCCGGCGGCCGGGCCGCCGCTCGCGCAGCGGCGGGGCCCGCAGCCGACCCGGATCGAGGCCGCGCCGGAGCCGGACCGTGCCCAGCCGCCGGCGCCCGCCCCGGCCGGGGCCGAGGAGCCGGCCAGCAACTGGTTCGCCCCGCGCAAGCCGGCCGCCCAGGCGCCGGCCCCCGCCGCGGCGCAGATGCCGCCGGCCGCGGCCGCGCCGCCGTCCGCCCAGCGGCCGTTGCCCACCCGCACGCCGTCCCCGACGCCGACTCCGACGCCCACCCCGCCGCCGGCCGGGCCCGGCGCGGGCTATGCCGCGCCGCCGCGCACCCAGGCCCCGCCGGTGCCCGCGCCGGACGCCGCCTTCGCACCGCCGCGCACCCCGCCGCCGCCGGTGAGGGACTACGGCCAGGACTTCGCCCAGGCCCCCGCACCCGCCCCCACGGCCCCGCTGCCCGGCGGCCCGGGCGTCGGCACGACCCAGGGCTTCCCTGCGTACGGGAACGACATGGTCGACGCCGGCCCTGTGACCGAGGCCTTCCCGGCCTACGGCAGCGGCCCCGCCGGACCCACCGGCGGCCCCGGCTTCGGGACCGGCCCCGGCGGCGGCCCGGCCGGCGCGCCCGGTTTCGACGAGGCGCCGCAGTGGCCCGGCCCCGACCTGGACGGGCCGCTGCCCACCCCGGTACCGGCGCCCGCGCCGGCCTCCTCGCGCTCCGGGTCCGCGCAGCCGAAGGCCACCGCCAAGCCCGCCAAGAAGGGCCGCTCCAAGCTGGTCCTGCTCGGCGGCGCGCTCTTCGGACTCGTCGGCGTGGCCTACGGGGCCGGGCTGCTCCTGAACCACTCCGACGTCCCCAAGGGCACCACCGTGCTCGGCGTCGACATCAGCGGCAGCCGTGACGAGGCCGTCTCCAAGCTCCAGACGGCCTTCGGCACCCGCGCCGCCGCCCCGATCCAGCTCAGCGTCGGCGGCAAGCCGGTCGAGCTGAAGCCGGAGAAGGCCGGCCTGACGCTGGACGCCCAGACCACCGTCCGCAACGCGGCCGGCAGCGACTACAACCCGATCACGGTCATCGGCTCGCTCCTCGGCAACGAGCGCGTCGCCGAACCCGTGATGCCGACCGACGAGGAGAAGCTCCAGGTCGCGCTCCAGGAGCTCGCGGGCACGTCCGGATCCGTCACCGAGGCCACGATCAAGTTCGACACGGGCAAGGCCGTCGCCGTCCCCGGTGCCCCCGGCACCGCGCTGGACGTGGACGCCTCCGTCCAGCTGGTGGCCAAGGCCTTCAAGGACCAGGTCGCCACCGGCAAGGCGGCCGTGGCCGAACTGCCGACCACCACCAGGCCGCCGTCCGTCGGCCAGGCCGAACTGGACCGGGCCATGAAGGAGTTCGCCGAGCCCGCGATGTCCGCCAACGCCGTCGTCAAGGTGGGCACCAAGTCCATCGCGTTCGGCAGCAAGTCCCTGCCGAAGTTCCTCAGCATGTCGCCCGTGGACGGCCGCATGACCGAGAAGTTCGACCTGGAGGCGCTGAAGGCGACCTACGGGAACACCTTCGACGGGGTTCTGATCACCCGCGGCACCGGTGACAAGACGGCCGTCACCCCGCAGGACATCGCCGGCGCCCTCGGCAAGGCGCTGCGCGGCAAGACCACGGCCGAGCGCACCGTGGTCGTCGACACCAACCCCAGCTAGACCGTCTCTTGTGGACCAGTGCCCCCGCCCGGATCCGGGCGGGGGCACTGCCACGTCCACCGCATGACGCCGGTCGTCCGGCACGCACGAGGCCGCAGTGGCCCGGCGGAGCCCCGGTTCAGTTCAGCAGGGCGCGGGCGGAGGCGGCCTCCGCGTGGATGCGGGCCGCCGCGTCGGCGTCCACCGCGGACACCACCCCGGCGTACGCGTCCAGCTCGGCGGCCCCTTCCTGGAAGGAACCCCGCTCCACCAGCAGCCGCGCCCGCTCGTAGCGCAGCGCCGCCGGATGCGACGGCAGCAGCAGCGACAGCTCCACCGCCCACAGCGCCACCCCCGACTGCTCCGGGCGGGCCGAGGCCCACGCCCGGATGTTGGCCAGGATCCGCAGCACGATGTCCAGCGTCCGGGCCGGCTCGCGCGGACCCGAGGCCAGCTCCGCCGGCCCGGTGCCCAGGGAGGCGCCGCCCGCGAACGGGTCCACCACCACGCCCTCCTCCGGGTCGCCGAAGCCCACCACGAAGTGCCCCGGCAGCCCCAGCCCGTACACCGGAGCCCCGGCCCGGCGGGCCACCTCCAGCCACACCACCGACAGCAGGATCGGCAGCCCGCGCCGCCGCCTCAGTACCTCGTGCAGCAGCGAGGACGACAGCCGGTCGTAGTCCGCCGGGGTGCCGTGGAACCCGAGGCGCCCGCCCAGCAGTTCCGTCACCGCGTTCGCCCACGCCCGCCCGCCGCGCAGCCCGAACGGCAGCATCCCGGCCAGCCGGTCCAACTCGATCTGCGCCCAGTCCATGGCCCGCTCGTCCAGCTCCGGATCGCCCTCGGCGGCCAGCAGCAGGCACAGCAGCGCCAGGTCGGGCCGCTCGGCACGGGCCTCGGCCGCGAACTGCTCCCGCCGGGCCGCCGGACTCACGCCGCCGCCCGGTAGTGGTGGTACGTGTGGTGCGTGGCGAAGCCCAGCCCGTCGTACAGCGCCCGTGCCCCCGGATTGTCCGTCTCGACCTGGAGCCACGCCGCCGACGCGCCCTCCTCCAGCGCCCGCCGGGCCAGCGCGGCCATCACCGCCGTCGCCAGACCCTCCCGCCGGTGCGCGGGATCGACCGTCACCGCCGCGAAGCCGGCCCACCGGCCGTCCACCACGCACCGCCCGACGGCCCGGCCGCCGGGCAGCGCCGCGAACCACACCGACGGCCCTTCCACCAGCATCCGCCGGGCCAGGTCCAGGTCGCTCACCTTCCCGTAGCGCCCGAGCCAGTCCTCGTCCGGGGCACGGGTCAGACGTACGGCCCCGGCCGCGGGCGCGTCCACGTCGCCCACCGGCGCCAGCGCCCCGATCCGTACCTCCGCCGACACCTCGGACGCCCAGCCGCGCCGCTCCAGCTCCGCAGCGAGCACCTCCTGGGTGCCGGCGGCTCCCGTCGCGACCTGCACATAGGCAGGAAGGGATCGTTCCGCGTACCACGCGGTCACTCGCGCGAGTGCTTCGTCCAGCGGTATGCCCGGGTCGCCGAGCGGCAGCACGGAGTTGGCCCGCCGGGTGAAACCGGCGGCCGCCCGCAGCGTCCACCCGCCCAGCTGCTCGCTCTCCAGCGGCTGCCAGGCCCGCGCCGCCACCCTCGAGAGCTCCTCGAAGGAGGCCGCGGGACCCCGCCGCCGGGCCGGCGCCGGAGGCACGATCTTGCCCGCCACCAGCGAGGATTCCGCGATGCGGACGGATTGTCCGTTCTTCTTTGTGATCAGCAGCACACCCTGGTCCCAGGATGTGAGAACCCCGACCGTGTCCGTGAACTCGGGTGATCCGCTCAGTCCGGCCTCCACCCGTCGTACAGAGACTCGTTTACCCACGTCAGCCGGGGTGATTCGGACCTCCAGCAGCCCTCCGGCAGTGATTTCCACAGCTCTGTCCGCCCCTCCTGTTCGGATCGTGCCCGGGAACGGAGATACTAGGTGCGGGCATCGACGACGCCGCGCTCCCGCGCGATATGGAAAGCCCTACCGAGGAGGAACGAGAGCGTGACCTACGTCATCGCGGAGCCTTGTGTCGACGTCAAGGACAAGGCATGCATCGAAGAGTGCCCCGTCGACTGCATCTACGAGGGCCAGCGGTCCTTGTACATCCACCCGGACGAATGCGTCGACTGTGGTGCGTGTGAGCCGGTCTGCCCGGTCGAGGCCATCTTCTACGAGGACGACACCCCGGAGGAGTGGAAGGACTACTACAAGGCGAACGTCGAGTTCTTCGACGAGCTCGGTTCGCCCGGTGGTGCCTCCAAGCTGGGCCTGATCGAGCGCGACCACCCCTTCGTCGCGGCGCTGCCCGCCGGTATCAACGGCGAGCACTGACCTTCACGTCAGACGCGCCCCTCGGTCCCGTACGGCCTTCCCGCCGCACGGGACCGACGTGTTTCCGGCACCCGTACACACCAGCACTCAGAGAGAGCAGAGACCACCGTGGCCGCAGTATCCGACCGTCTTCCCGCCTTCCCCTGGGACAAGCTGGAGCCGTACAAGGCCACGGCGGCGGCCCACGCGGACGGCATCGTCGACCTGTCGGTCGGCACGCCCGTGGACCCGGTCCCGCAGCTGATCCGGCGCGCCCTGATCGAGGCCGCCGACTCCCCGGGCTACCCGACGGTGTGGGGCACGGTCGCCCTGCGCGACGCGATCACCGGCTGGGTGCGCGGACGCCTCGGGGCGAGCGCCGCCGAGCACCGCAACGTGCTGCCGGTCGTCGGCTCCAAGGAACTGGTGGCCTGGCTGCCGACCCAGCTGGGCCTGGGCGCCGGCGACAAGGTCGCCTACCCCCGGCTCGCCTACCCGACGTACGAGGTCGGCGCGCGGCTGTGCGGCGCCGAGGCCGTCGTCTACGACGACCCTACCGAGCTCGACCCGGCCGGCGTGAAGCTGCTGTGGCTCAACTCCCCGTCCAACCCCACCGGCAAGGTCCTCGCCAAGGAGGAGCTCGTCCGGATCGTGGCCTGGGCGCGCGAGCACGGGATCCTGCTCTTCAGCGACGAGTGCTACCTGGAGCTGGGCTGGGAGGCCGAGCCGGTCTCCGTGCTCCACGACGACGTGTGCGGCGGCTCGTACGAGGGCATCGTCGCGGTCCACTCCCTGTCCAAGCGCTCCAACCTGGCCGGCTACCGGGCGGCCTTCGTCGCCGGTGACGCGGACGTGCTGCGCGAGCTGCTGGAGATCCGCAAGCACGGCGGCATGATGACCCCCGCCCCGGTGCAGGCGGCCACGGTCGCAGCCCTCGGCGACGACGCCCACGTCGAGGAGCAGCGCGAGCGCTACGCGGCCCGCCGCGCGGCACTGCGCACGGCCCTGGAGGCACACGGCTTCCGGGTCGAGCACAGCGAGGCCAGCCTCTACCTGTGGGTCACCCGCGACGAGCCCTGCTGGGACACCGTCGCCCATCTCGCGGGCCTGGGCATCCTGGTCGCGCCGGGCGACTTCTACGGCGAGGCGGGTGCGCGGTTCGTGCGCGTGGCCTTCACCGCCACCGACGAGCGCGTGGAGGCTGCGGTCAAGCGCCTCGGCTGACCGGTCGGCCGTGACGGTGCAAACGCCCGAGGGGGCCGGGAGTTCGCACTCCCGGCCCCCTCGGCGGTTCCTGCGGCGTCAGCCGCCGAGCGGCAGGCCGCCGGGCAGTCCCGCCGGCAGGACGCCGGACGTCGGCAGCGAGGAGACCGGCAGCTCCTGCGCCGCGGGCAGCCCGCCGAGCAGGCCCTGCGCGGTGCCGGCCACGTCGGCCGCGGGGGCCGGCAGGGTCTTGGCGGCGCCACCCACGGCGTCCGTGGCCGCGTCCGTGGTCGCGGCGCCGTCCGCGGCGGTGAGCTGGCCCAGCTGCGGCACGGACTCCAGACCGGCGGCACTGGCCGCGCCGGCCGCACCGACCACGGGCGCTGCCCCGGCTGCGATCAGCAGCGCGGCACGGGCGATCCGACGGGTCAGGGGGAGAGACATGTTGCTCCTAAGCGGTAGCGGCTGAGTACGCCCTGCTAACCGCTCCCGGGGCGGGTGGAGTTGCGGTGCCGGTGGGTAAAGGATCGGTAACGCATCGTTTAATCGGCTTCCGCGACAAGCGCATTGGATATGCGCCGACCTGGGGTTCCGTCCGGATCCGGGATCCGCGACCCGCTACACGGATCCCCCCGCAGGAGTGATCACTCGCACGTGAGCCCGGGTGCCCCCGGCGCGTGCCCCGGGCGGAGCGGATCAGCGGGCCATGAAGATCCGTACCTCGCCCGGCCGCGCGCCGTAGGGGTCTTCCTCGCCGTTCTTGGCCCCCACCGCGCCCATGTCCTGCCACCGTCCCCGGTCCTGCCCGCCGACCCAGCCGTGCCGGTCGTACGACACGCGGGAGATGCCCATCGCCTTCGCGTTGGCCACCGCCCAGTGGGCCATGGCCCGGCTGCGGCGGACCACGGCCTCGTCGCCGCCCCTCTTCTCCACCAGGGTGACCTCGACCTCCGGGGCCGCCTGGCCCCCGCCGCTGTTCCGGCCGGCCTGGCCGCCCTGCGGGGGCAGCGTGTGCATCCCGTCCTTGCCGAAGATCCGGACCAGGTCGGCCCGTACCCGCTCAGGGTCGCCCGGCCCCGCCGGCGCCGGCCCGCCGCAGTTCAGGGTGCCGCCGCCGGCGAAGGCCGCCGTCAGCACCGTCGCGTCCGGCTCGTGCTTCGCGTACGCCTGCGGGAACCCGCTGCGCTGCACCTTCTGCGCGGCCACCGTCAGCGGCAGCCGCGAGTACCCCTCCACGTCCACGAGGTGGTCGTAGAAGATTCCGGCCGAATAGACCGGGTCCGTGATCTGCTCCGGGGTGCCCCAGCCCATCGAGGGCCGCTGCTGGAACAGACCCAGCGAGTCCCGGTCGCCGTGGTCGAGGTTGCGCAGCGCGGACTCCTGCATGGCGGTCGCCAGCGCGATGGTCACGGCCCGGTCCGGCAGGCCCTTGGCGACGCCGACGGCCGCTATCGTCGCCGCGTTCGCCGCCTGCTCCGGAGACATTTCGTACGATTCGGAGGTACTGTCCTCCCCGACCGGATCCACGCTGGCCACGCAGAACGGGGCACCGCCGCCACCGTTCGAATCGCGCTGCACGGCGAAGTAGCCGGCCACCGCGAGGAGAACGAACAGGCCGACGGCCGCCCGGAGCAGCCGGCGGCGGCGACGAGGACGGGGTTCACGGGTCTCGGACACGCGGCCCACCGTACTTGAGCCATATGACGCGTCCACCGGCCGGACGTACGAGGCTTCGCCGCAGCCCGGGGCGTTAGGGTCAGCTCCATGTCCGAATCCGAGCTGGACCTCACCCAGGACGCCGCCGAGCTGACCGCCCGGCTCGTCGACATTCCGTCCGTGAGCGGCGACGAGAAGGTACTCGCCGACCTCGTGGAACACGCGTTGCGCGGCTTGGCGCACCTGACCGTGGACCGCTTCGGCAACAACGTCGTCGCCCGCACGAACCTCGGCCGCGGCGAGCGCGTCGTACTCGCCGGCCACCTCGACACCGTGCCGATCGCCGACAACGTCCCCTCCCGCCTCGACGAGAACGACGTGCTCTGGGGCTGCGGCACCACCGACATGAAGTCCGGTGTCGCCGTGCAGCTGCGCATCGCCGCGACCGTACCCGAGCCGAACCGGGACCTCACCTTCGTCTTCTACGACCAGGAGGAGGTCGCCGCCGACCTCAACGGCCTCGGCAAGGTCGCAGGCGCCCACCCCGACTGGCTGACGGGCGACTTCGCGGTCCTGCTGGAACCCTCGAACGCCGAGGTCGAGGGCGGCTGCCAGGGCACCCTGCGCGTCCTGCTGCGCACCGCCGGCGAGCGCGCCCACTCCGCCCGCAGCTGGATGGGCTCCAACGCCATCCACTCGGCGAGCCCGATCCTCGCCCGGCTCGCGGCCTACGAGCCGCGCAAGCCGGTCATCGACGGCCTGGAGTACCACGAGGGCCTCAACGCGGTGCGCATCGAGGGCGGCGTCGCCAACAACGTCATCCCCGACGCGTGCACGGTGACGGTCAACTTCCGCTACGCCCCCGACCGCACCGAGGCCGAGGCCCTGGCCCACGTACGGGAGGTGTTCGCGGACTGCGACATCGCCGAGTTCGTGGTCGACGACTCCTCGCCCGGCGCCCTCCCCGGCCTTTCCCACCCGGCCGCCGAGGCCTTCATGGAGGCGGTCGGCGGCCGCGCCATGCCCAAGTTCGGCTGGACGGACGTCTCCCGCTTCAGCGCCCTCGGGGTCCCGGCGGTCAACTACGGCCCGGGCGACGCCCTGCTGGCGCACAAGGTCGACGAACGCGTCGAGACGAAGGCGATCCTGCACTGCGAGGAACGACTCCGCGCCTGGCTGACCTCCTGAATTCCGCTTCTCGTCACCTTTGTGCGCCTACCCTGATCCAACGATCAGCAGGAGGGAGCACAGCATGGGCAACCACGGCAGTCCCGAGGGTTCCGCTCGTCGTCGGCCCGAGGAGCAGCAGCTCGGGCCGGTGCTGAGGAGGCGCAGTCAGGTGCAGGAGGGCAGTACGACGGACCAGCGGCTGCTGGATTCCGCCGGGCCCTCCGAGTGGGTGCACACCGATCCCTGGCGGGTCCTGCGCATCCAGTCGGAGTTCATCGAGGGCTTCGGCACGCTCGCCGAGCTGCCGCCCGCGATCAGCGTGTTCGGATCGGCCCGTACGCCGGAGGGCTCGCCCGAGTACGACGCGGGCGTACGGATCGGCAGCGCGCTGGTCGACGCCGGCTTCGCCGTGATCACCGGTGGCGGTCCGGGAGCGATGGAGGCGGCCAACCGGGGCGCCCGCGAGGCGAACGGCATCTCGGTCGGCCTCGGCATCGAGCTCCCCTTCGAGCAGGGGCTCAACCAGCACGTCGATCTCGGGCTGAACTTCCGGTACTTCTTCGTCCGCAAGACGATGTTCGTGAAGTACAGCCAGGGCTTCGTCGTCCTGCCGGGCGGCCTGGGCACCCTGGACGAGCTGTTCGAGGCGCTGACCCTGGTCCAGACCCAGAAGATCACCCGCTTCCCGATCGTGCTGTTCGGCACGGAGTACTGGAGCGGCCTGATCGACTGGCTGAAGGGCACGGTGATCGCCCAGGGCAAGGCCTCGGAGAAGGACCTCTACCTGTTCCACGTCACGGACGACGTGGACGAGGCGATCGCACTGGTGACGAAGGAAGTCGGCAAGTAGCACCCCCCGGCCCGGGCCGTCTCCGGCCCGGGCCCCGACCCGGCACCGGAAGGCGACCGGCCGTCGGGGCCTCGGGCCGGGCCGCGGCGGGCGACCGTGTCGGCCGTCGGCCCTCAGGCCAGGCCGCGGCGGGCGACCGCCGGGGGCCGGTGGCCCTGGATCGAGCGGACCATGTCCAGGATCTGCCGGGTCTCCTCGACCTCGTGGACGCGGTAGACCTGCGCGCCGAGCCAGGCCGAGACCGCGGTCGTGGCCAGGGTGCCCAGCAGGCGCTCCTTGACCGGCTTGTCGAGGGTCTCCCCGACGAAGTCCTTGTTGGACAGGGAGACCAGCACCGGCCACCCCGTGGCCGTCATCTCGTCCAGGCGGCGCGTGGCCTCCAGCGAGTGCCGGGTGTTCTTCCCGAAGTCGTGACCGGGGTCGATCATGATGGCGTCCCGGCGGACGCCCAGCGCCGCCGCCCGCTCCGCCAGCCCGACCGTCACGCGCAGGACGTCCTCCATGATGTCCTCGTACGCGATCCGGTGCGGCCGGGTGCGCGGTTCGACACCGCCCGCGTGGGTGCAGACCAGGCCCGCGCCGTGGCGTGCGGCGACCTCCGCCAGCTTCGGGTCGACGCCGCCCCAGGCGTCGTTGAGGACATCGGCGCCCGCCTCGCACACCGCCTCGCCGACCTCGTGCCGCCAGGTGTCCACACTGATCACCACGTCCGGGTGGCGGCGCCGGACCTCGGCCACGAAACCGACCGTGCGCCGCGCCTCCTCCGCCGCGTCCACGTGCTCGCCCGGGCCCGCCTTGACACCGCCGATGTCGATGATCGCGGCGCCCTCGGCGATCGCGTGCTCGACCCGGTCCAGCGCCGGCTCGTCGCGGAACGTCGCGCCCTGGTCGTAGAACGAGTCCGGCGTCCGGTTCACGATGGCCATGATGACCGGCTCGTGGGTGTCGAACTCACGCCTGCCCAGTCGCAGCATTCTGCTCTTTCCTCCTTCGGCGACCCTTGCGCCTCGCCAGCGACCTTAACCTGGTGGCCGGAGTCTCTCAGGGGAGTTGATCGTGTTCTTCTTCTTGATGATCGCGCTGGTCGTGGTCGTGGCAGCGGTCACCCTGGCGGTGATCGGCGGCGGCTCGGAGGCCGTCCTGCCGGAAGCGGAGCCGGACCGGGTGGCGGACGGGCTGCCGGAGACCCGGCCCGTGGTGCGGGCGGACATCGACGCGCTGCGACTGCCGGTCGCCCCGCGCGGGTACCGGATGGCCGAGGTGGACGACGTACTGGAGCGGCTCGCGGCCGAACTGGCCGAGCGGGACGCGCGGATCGCGCAGCTGAGCGCCGCGGCGGCGGCGCCCGCGGCCGCCGCCCCGGCGGACGCGCCCGGGCACGTCGACCTCAGCAAGGGCGGTGAGCGGTGAGCGGTCCGGTGGCGGGCGCGGACGGGCTGCTGCGCTGCCCGTGGGGGCTCTCCACCCCGGACTACGTCGCCTACCACGACACCGAGTGGGGCCGTCCGGTCCACGGCGACGACGCCCTGTACGAGCGGCTGTGCCTGGAGGCCTTCCAGTCGGGGCTGTCGTGGCTGACGATCCTGCGGCGCCGCGAGGGGTTCCGCAAAGCCTTCCGCGACTTCTCGATCGCGGCGGTCGCGGAGTTCGACGACCGCGACGCCGAGCGGCTGCTGGCCGACGAGGGGATCATCCGCAACCGGGCCAAGATCGAGGCCACGCTGGCCAACGCGAAGGTCCTCGCCGGATGGGAGCCGGGGGAGCTGGACACCCTGATCTGGTCCCACGCCCCCGAGGAACCGGGAGCGGCCCCGCCGACGGTCACCGAGGTCCCGGCGGTCACACCGGAGTCCACGGCCCTCGCCAAGGCGCTGAAGAAGGCCGGCGTCCGCTTCGTCGGCCCCACGACGGCCTACGCCCTGATGCAGGCCTGCGGCCTGGTCAACGACCATCTGGCCGACTGCGCCTTCCGCGACCCGGCCACGGCCTAGCCGGGCCGGTCCGGGTCGCGGCACGCGGTTCAGCGGCCGAGGTACTTCGGCGGCTGCTTCGCGAGGAAGGCCTGGACGGCGATGGCGTGGTCCTCGGAGGCCCCCGCACGGGTCTGGAGGGCGTCCTCGCGGGCCAGGGCCTCGGAGAGCGAGTGGGAGGCCCCGTAGGCCAGGGACTCCTTCAGCGCGGCGTACGCGACCGTCGGGCCGGCGGCCAGGGTGCGGGCCACGGCCTCCGCCTCGGCGTGCAGGGACTCCGAGGGCACCAGACGGTTGACGATGCCGAGCTCGTACGCCTCCTGCGCCTTGATCGAACGCGGGAAGAGCAGCAGGTCCGAGGCGCGGGAGGCGCCGATCAGCCGGGGCAGGGTCCACGAGACCCCGGAGTCGGCGGTCAGCGCCACGCCGGCGAACGAGGTGTTGAAGGAGGCGGTGTCGGCGACGACCCGGAAGTCCGCCGCCAGCGCGAAGCCGAAGCCCGCTCCGGCCGCCACGCCGTTGACCCCGGCCACCACGGGCTTCGGCATCTCGGTGAGCGCCCGCACGATCGGGTTGTAGTGGTCGGCGACCGTGCTCATGGTCAGCGAGGTACCGGTCTCGCGGTCCGAGGCGAGGTTCCCGATGTGCTCCTTCAGGTCCTGGCCCACGCAGAAGGCCCGGTCGCCGGCCGCGGTGAGCAGGACGGCCCGTACCGCTTCGTCCGCGGCCGCCGCCCGGACCGCGTCGCGCAGGGCGACCTTGGCCTCGGTGTTCATCGCGTTCATCGCGTCCGGGCGGTTGATCGTGATGGTGGCGAGTCCGTCGGTCACTTCGTAGAGCACGCTGTCGGCCATGGCAGGGGGTCCCCCTTCGTCGCGGGCTTGGCTACCGGTCGGTACTGTCCGGTACAAGGGTCAGCATGGCGGACCGGACGTGGCACGCACATGTGATGTGCGTCAAAGAAAGCGGATGCCGCTTTCCCGGTGCGGCGGCGAAGTATCGCAGGCGGATCCCCGAAATGAGTGGTTTTGGCCGAGCGCGTTGCCCAAGCGTTCCCGGGCGATGTTGGTCATCGGGTCCTGACATGCGGGATAATGGCTGGGAAGCAATGTGTTCGATGCCGGGTACTAGGCGCCTGAATGGGGCCGTCGGCTGACGATGAGCTGGTTTCAGGAAGGGGAACGAGCATGGCGGCCATGAAGCCGCGGACGGGCGACGGCCCGCTCGAGGTCACCAAGGAGGGGCGGGGCATCGTCATGCGCGTACCGCTCGAGGGCGGCGGTCGGCTTGTCGTCGAGCTGACCCCTGATGAGGCGGACGCCCTGGGTGACGCCCTGAAGAAGGTCGTCGGCTGACCCCCCGGGGACACTGACAGCACTTCCACCTTCTGCGTTTCTGCATTCTCTGCGCTGCCCCGACCGCGATGCGCGGCCGGGGCAGCGTTGTGTCGTCCTCCCCGGACCCGACCATTCCGGAGCCGTGCCGTGACCTTCGCGCCGCCCGCGCCTCCCGCCTTCGCCGACTGCACGCCCCGCCAGAAGGCCGCCCGGATCCTCTCCGACGTGCTGGCCCCGGCGAACCTGGTGGTCGCGCTGCTGCTGTTCGTCGGACGGCACAGCACCACGTCGTGGGCCGGGTTCGGCTGGGGTCTGTTCGCCGCCCTGTTCTGCGGGGTGGTCCCGATCGGGATCATCGCCCTGGGTGTCCGCCGGGGCGCGCTGACCGACCAGCACATACGGGTGCGGCGCCAGCGGGTCGTCCCGATGGTCCTGAGCCTGGTCTCCGTCGTTGCCGGGATCGCCCTCCTGCACGTCCTGGGCGCCCCCCGGGAGGTGTTCGCGCTCGTCGTCGCGATGCTGGTGGGCCTCGTGTCCTCGCTGCTGGTCACGGTCGTCTGGCAGATATCGATCCACATGTCGGTGGCGGGCGGCACCGTGATGATCCTGCTGCTCGTCCTCGGGGCCCCGGCGCTGCCCGCGGCCCTGGTCGCCGCCGCCGTGGGCTGGTCCCGGCTGGTGCTGAAGGCGCACACCCCGGCCCAGCTCCTCGCAGGCACCGCGCTCGGCGGCACGGCGGCCCTCACCTACGCCCTCCTGAGCTGATCCCGAGCCGGTGACGGGACCCGCGGGCGGGCCCGGGTGCTCCGCGGCGTCAGCGGCGCACGGCGCACAGCAGGCCGTCGCCCACCGGGAGCAGCGCGGCCTCCAGGGCGGGGCTCTCGCGGACGCTGCGCAGCAGCTCGCGGACGCGCAGCACCTCCACCGGCTGGGCCGCGGAGTCGACCGTACGGCCGTCGGAGAAGACCCCCTCGAAGCACACCAGTCCGCCGGGGCGCAGCAGCCGCAACGATTCGGCGAGGTAGTCGAGGGACTCGGAGGGGTCCCCGTCGCAGAAGACGAGGTCGTACCCGCCGTCGGCGAGCCGGGGGAGTACGTCCAGGGCGCGGCCCGGGATGAAGCGGGCGCGGTTGCCCGCGAAGCCTGCGGCGCGGAAGGCCTGGCGGGCGAAGGCCTGCCGGTCCGCCTCGGGATCCACGGTGGTCAGCACCCCGTCGGGGCGCATTCCGTGCAGGAGGTGAATGCCGGAGACGCCGGTTCCGGTGCCGATCTCGGCGACCGCCTTGGCGTCCGCGGTGGCGGCCAGCAGGCGCAGCGCGGCCCCGGTCCCGGGCGAGACGGACCTCAGGCCCGCTTCCCTGGACCGGTCGCGGGCCCATCGCAGAGCGTCGTCCTCGGCGACAAACGCGTCGGCGAACGCCCAGCTCGTCTGCCGGTTGCCGGTAATGACCCTCTCCTGTCCCCATAGTTGGCGCAACGGTGACTGTATCCGTTGACGTCGGGAACCCGCAGATGGGACCGGGCGTTGTGCAGGGTGGAAGCGGGATCAGAAGGGACGCCGCCGGGCAGATCGACGGCAGGGACCGCTCCTGGGCCTAAGTCTCGCGTAAAGATACTGCAAAAACGCTTATCCGGAGCTGACAGAGGGGGTGGCTATGGTAGGGACTCCGCTGGACACCACCAGAGCCGATAGGGGAGGTGCGGCTGCGCCTGTGGATCGTGGGGGCATATTGAGACGCCTCTTCTGGTCGGCCGGTGAGCCGAAATCCGTGACCTACATTGCTGACCGCTTCCACACCGCAGACACCGCAACCACCGCGAGCTTTGCCGCCGATGCGGGCTCCCAGGCGTGGACCCCCCCTTCGTGGGAGGAGATCGTCAGCACGCACAGCGCGCGGGTCTACCGCCTTGCCTACCGTCTTACGGGCAACCAGCACGACGCCGAGGATCTGACCCAGGAGGTCTTCGTCCGCGTCTTCCGCTCGCTGTCCACGTACACCCCGGGCACGTTCGAGGGCTGGCTGCACCGCATCACCACGAACCTGTTCCTGGACATGGTCCGCCGCAAGCAGCGGATCCGCTTCGACGCGCTCGGTGACGACGCCGCCGACCGGCTGCCGAGCCGTGAGCCGTCGCCCCAGCAGGTGCTGCACGACACGCACTTCGACGCGGACGTGCAGCAGGCGCTGGACACCCTCGCCCCCGAATTCCGCGCCGCCGTGGTGCTCTGTGACATCGAGGGCCTGTCGTACGAGGAGATCGCCGCGACGCTCGGCGTGAAGCTCGGCACCGTGCGCAGCCGTATCCACCGGGGCCGTTCCCACCTGCGCAAGGCGCTCAAGCACCGGTCCCCCGAGGCCCGCGCCGAGCAGCGCGCCCTGGCCGGGGTGGCGATGGGTGCCCCCGGCGCCGGGGGAGAGGGCGGAGCCGAGTGAGCGAAGTCAGTCCGTCCCCCGCCGAACAGCACCTGGGCGACCGGCTCGCCGCACTCGTCGACGGGGAGCTGAAGCACGACGCCCGCGAGCGGGTCCTGGCCCACCTGGCGACCTGTGCCAAGTGCAAGGCCGAGGCCGATGCCCAGCGCCGTCTGAAGACCATGTTCGTGGAGAGCGCGCCGCCGCCGCTGTCCGCCGGGCTGCTTGCGCGGCTGCAGGGACTGCCCGGTGGCGGTCTCGACGACCCGTCCGGCCCCGCCGGTCCGCCCGGCACCGCCGCGGGCGACCCGTTCGAGGCGTTCGCGTACGGGCTGCCGGTCGCCGCCCGTCCGCAGCAGCAGGAGGGTTTCCGTATCCACGAGGTGGGCCGTCCGCGCCGCCGGTTCGCCTTCGTGGCAGCCGGAGCCGTCTCGCTGGCCGCACTCGCGCTCGGCGGCTCACTGCCGCTGGAGGCGGACCAGAACCTCCGCGGGGACTCACCGGCCCCGGCCTCCCGGCCCGGTCCCGCCCTGCCCGTGACCGATGCGGGCGCCCGGGACCGCCTGCCCACCCCGGCGGCCGTCCCCAGCCTCATGTCGGCCGTCGCGACCCCGCTGCCGCCGCTCCGGCCCTCCCCGCAGACTCCGGCCCGTCCGGTCTCCCTGCTGCGCTGACGCGGGACCTGATTGAATCTGCGGCACATGCGCATAGGTACGCGGGGAGCGCCCATGGCCGACAGGCAGCAGACCGATCCGGCTCCGCAGTGGTGGAGCCGGCCCGAGGGGACGGCCGACGGCGGCCGTCGCGAGGGCGTTCCCGCGCCGCGGCCCGGAGCAGGGGACGAGGCGGGCGCCGACGGCGGCGTACCGGTCCAGGATGCGGCGCCCGCCCAGGACGCGGCGCCCGCCCAGGATGCGGCCCCCGCCCAGGACGCGGGGGACGCGGCCCGCCCGGTGCGGTACGACCCGTGGGCCGTGGAGCCCCTCCAGGTCGTGGACCGGGGCCGGGAGCCGCGCGGGATCCGGCTGTGGCAGGTGGTGGCCCTCGCAGTCGGGACGGCGCTGTTCGCCGGCGGGATCGGCGGCTACCTCGGCGTGCTCGCCGAGCGGCAGAGCAGCACCCGGCTGGAGCTGCCCCAGGCGGCCGCCGCAGACAAGGGCCGGGCCCCCGAGAGCGTCGCCGGGATCGCCGCCACCGCCCTGCCCGGGGTGGTGACCCTGCACGTGCGGGGCGCGAAGGGCAGCGGCACGGGTACCGGCTTCGTGCTCGACCAGCAGGGCCACATCCTGACCAACAACCACGTGGTCGCCGACTCCAAGGAGATAGCGGTCACCTTCAGCACCGGCGAGAGCGTCACCGCCGAGCTGGTCGGCCGCGACTCCGGCTACGACCTGGCCGTGGTCAAGGTCAGCGGGGTGCGCGGGCTCCAGCCGCTGAGCCTGGGGAACTCCGAGAACGTGAAGGTCGGCGACCCGGTGGTGGCCATCGGCGCGCCGTTCGACCTCTCCAACACCGTCACCGCCGGCATCATCAGCGCCACCGGCCGGCCCGTCACGGCAGGCGGCGACAAGGGGGACGGCAGCGACATCAGCTATGTCGACGCACTGCAGACGGACGCCCCCATCAACCCGGGGAACTCCGGCGGTCCCCTCCTCGACTCCAAGGCCCACGTGGTCGGCATCAACAGCGCGATCCGTGGGGCCGACAAGGACGACCCCACCCGGCAGGGCGGCTCCATCGGCCTCGGCTTCGCCATCCCCATCAACCAGGGCAAGCGTGTCGCCGAGGAGCTCATCCGCACCGGCCGCGCCACGCACCCCGTCATCGGGGTCACCCTCGACATGGACTACACGGGCGACGGAGCCCGGGTCGGGGACAAGGGCGAGGACGGCAAGCCGTCCGTGGTCGCCGGCGGGCCGGGCGCGCGCGCCGGGATCAGGGCCGGGGACGTGATCACCAAGGTCGACGGCCAGCGGGTACGCGGCGGTGACGAGCTGATCATCAAGATCCGGGCCCACCGCCCGGGCGACCCGCTGACCCTCACGGTGCTCCGCGACGGCCGCGAAAGCACACTGAAAGTGGTCCTCGGATCGGCGAACGGCTCATGATCCTGTCATGACGGCCGGGTGAAACCGCGGCGGAGGCGGTACGTAGGTATGGGCCCGTGGACAACGGCGGGTACCGTGTGTCGGGGCCCGAAGTGATAGAGAGTCGAGGAGCGGCAAGGTGTTCAACGACATAGGCGCACTCGAACTTGTCACGATCGTGGTGCTCGGCATTCTCGTCTTCGGACCGGACAAGCTGCCCAAGGTCATTCAGGACGTCACGGGCTTCATCCGGAAGATCCGTGCGTTCTCGGACAGTGCGAAGCATGACATCCGCTCCGAACTCGGCCCCGAATTCAAGGATTTCGAATTCGAGGACCTCAATCCGAAGACCTTCATCCGCAAGCAGCTGACCGAGAACGAGGACCTCAAGGAGATCCGCAGCAGCTTCGATCTCCGCAAGGAGCTGAACGACGTCTCGGATGCCGTCAAGAGCTCGGCTGCCGACGGCGATCCGGCCTCCCCGGCGGCCGCCGCCGCCACGCCCGCCGTGACCGGCCCGGACCTGCTGAAGAAGCCCGCCGCACCCGCCGTGGACCAGCGCTCGCGCTTCGACGCCGACGCCACCTGACGCGCGGCCTGCCCGGCGATCCGCGGTCGGATGGCTATCCTCCATCTGTCCGGATGGCAGGACGCCCGAGGGAGGGGGTCCCCCCAGCGCAGCGAGGGGGAGGGCCGTTCCGGACCCCACGGAACGAGAGGCCGCCCAGATGGAGACGACGAGCAGCAGCCGGGTAGGGGCGCAGACCGCGGAGGCCCTCGCCCCCGCCGCACCCGCCCAGGAGCCGGATACCGGCCCAGAGAGTCATACGCAGCCACAGGAGGCCGCCGCGCCCGTACCGGCGGCCCGCCGGACGGCCGACGGGTTCCTGGCCGCAGACTTCCCCTGGTACGGGCTGGACGGGGCCTTCACCGGCCCCCGCTGGCTCATGCAGGTGGCCGTAGCCGCCGACGGCACCGTGGAGCACGGCTCCACCGGCCACGGGGACGAGCCCTCCGCCCGGGGCGAGATCGCCACCGGCGAGAAGGAGCGCTTCGCGGTGGTCATCACCGTGGCGAGCAACCCGCTGCGCCGCAGCGGGGACGGCACCGGCGTGCTGGAGGCCACCTCGGTCGCCTCGGCGGCCTGGCTGGCCGGCTCCGGGCTGCTGGCGTACAGCTGGCCCGGACAGATGGACCACTCGCTGCGCGACGACTGGCTTGACCAGCAGACCGAGGCCGCCTGGGAGCTGGCGGACGACCTGGCCGGTGAGGACTGGTCCACGCTGTCGCTGCCGGTGGACGGGGAGCCGACGCCGTTCCACTACCGCGAGTCGGAGTTCGGGTGGGTGCTGGCCGGATCCACCGGGAGCGGCGTCCACCTGGGTGCGTACGGCCGCGGCATGAGCGCGTACGGGCTCGGCTTCGCCGCGATCGCGGACCTCGGTGCGTACGAGTGACCAGTGGCCAGTGACGAGTGACCCGTGGCGGGTAGCGACGGGACCGGTACACCGGTACGCGGAAGGGCGCCGCTCGGCGAGCGGCGCCCTTCCGCGTGGTGCGGGACCGGTCAGAACTTGTTGCGCGGGGTGATGCCCAGGGACATGCCCGAGAGGCCGCGCGCACGGCCGCCCAGCTTGCCCGCGATCGCGCGCAGGGCCGCGCCGGCCGGGGAGTCCGGGTCGGACAGGACCACGGGCTTGCCCTCGTCGCCGCCCTCGCGCAGCCGGACGTCGATCGGGATCGAGCCCAGTACGGGCACCGTCGCGCCGACCGTCTTGGTCAGCCCGTCGGCGACCTTCTGGCCACCGCCCGAGCCGAAGACGTCCACCATCTCGTCGCAGTGCGGGCACGGCAGGCCCGACATGTTCTCCACGACGCCGACGATCTTCTGGTGGGTCTGCACGGCGATCGAGCCGGCCCGCTCCGCGACCTCGGCCGCGGCCTGCTGCGGGGTGGTGACGACGAGGATCTCGGCGTTCGGCACCAGCTGGGCCACGGAGATCGCGATGTCACCCGTACCCGGCGGGAGGTCGAGGAGCAGCACGTCCAGGTCGCCCCAGAACACGTCGGCCAGGAACTGCTGGAGCGCACGGTGCAGCATGGGACCGCGCCACACCACCGGGGCGTTGCCCGGGGTGAACATGCCGATGGAGATGACCTTCACGCCGTGCGCCGACGGCGGCATGATCATGTTCTCGACCTGGGTCGGACGCCCGTCCACACCCAGCATGCGGGGCACGCTGTGGCCGTAGATGTCCGCGTCGACCACGCCGACCTTCAGGCCGTCCGCCGCCATCGCCGCGGCCAGGTTCACCGTGACGGAGGACTTGCCGACGCCGCCCTTGCCGGACGCGACCGCGTACACACGGGTCAGCGAGCCCGGCTTGGCGAAGGGCACCTCCCGCTCGGCGGTACCGCCGCGCAGCGTGGCCGCCAGGTCCTTGCGCTGCTCGTCGCTCATCACGTCCAGGGTGACGGCGACGGAGGTGACGCCGGCGACCTTCTCGACGGCCTCGGTGACGTTCTTCGTGATGGTCTCGCGCATGGGGCAGCCCGACACCGTGAGGTAGACCGTGACGGCGACGGCGCCGCCCTCGCCGATCTCCACCGATTTGACCATGCCGAGCTCGGTGATCGGCCGGTGGATCTCGGGGTCGTTCACCGTCGCCAGCGCGTCCAGGATCGCGTCCTGCTCAGGCACGGCGGCGGAGCTTGTGTCGGTAGCCATGTACCCGATGGTACGGCTCGGTAGCAGGCCGCAGGTAAGCCTCTCAGCGGTCGCCTTCGTCACGTTCGGCGGGGAATAGACGCCGCTCGTCCATCTCCTTGATCAGGTCCTGGAACTCGGACCTGATCCAGTCGCGCGTGGCGACCTCGCCCAGGCCCATCCGCAGGGCGGCGATCTCCCGGGTCAGGTACTCCGTGTCGGCGATGGACCGCTCGTTCTGCTTGCGGTCCTGCTCGTGCGTGACCCGGTCGCGGTCGTCCTGCCGGTTTTGCGCGAGCAGGATCAGCGGAGCCGCGTAGGAGGCCTGCAGCGACAGCATCAGCGTCAGGAAGATGAACGGGTACGGGTCGAACCGCAGGCCGTCCGGCGCGAAGATGTTCCACAGCACCCAGACGATGATGACCAGGGTCATCCAGACGATGAACCGGCCGGTGCCCAGGAAGCGCGCCACGCGCTCCGACAGCCGCCCGAAGGCCTCCGGGTCGTACTCGGGCAGCAGCGACCGGCGCGGTGCGCGCGGCTGGTCCAGGCGCACCCGCGAGCGCGTCAGCGCGCTCGACCCGGTGCCCGACGACTTCCCCGCTCGCTCGCCGGAACGTTCCGCCGCGTCCGCCGCCAGCCCGTGCTCGCGCGCCTGAACCCGCGCCTGTTCGCGCCGCTCCCGGATCTGCTCGCGGCGCCGCTCGCGCGCCTGCTCGCCGCGCCCCCGGTCGAAGCGTCCTCGTTCAGCGGCCACCGACGGCCTCCTCGGAATGGAAGTCCGTCTCCCGCCAGTCGTCCGGCAGCAGGTGGTCCAGCACGTCGTCGACGGTGACCGCGCCCAGCAGCGAGCCGCTCTCGTCGACGACCGGCACCGCCACCATGTTGTAGGCGGCGAGGTGCGTGGTGACCGCGGGCAGCGAGGCGTTCGGCCGCAGCGGCGGCAGGTCCGTGTCCACGATGGAGCTGACCAGCGTGAACGGGGGGTCGCGCAGCAACCGCTGGAAGTGCACCGTGCCCAGGTACTTGCCCGTCGGCGTCTCGTCCGGCGGCCGGCACACGTACACCTGCGCCGCCAGCGCCGGCGACAGGTCCGCCTGCCGTACGCGGGCCAGCGCGTCCGCGACCGTCGCGTCGGGCCGCAGCACGATCGGCTCCGTGGTCATCAGGCCGCCGGCGGTGTTCTCCTCGTAGGACAGCAGGCGGCGCACATCGGCCGCGTCGTCCGGCTGCATCAGCGTCAGCAGCCGTTCCTTGTCGTCCTCGGGCAGCTCGGACAGCAGGTCGGCCGCGTCGTCGGGGTCCATCGCCTCCAGGACGTCGGCGGCGCGCTCCTCCTTCAGCTTGCCGAGGATCTCCACCTGCTCGTCCTCGGGCAGCTCCTCCAGCACGTCCGCGAGCCGGTCGTCGTCGAGGGCGTTGGCCACCTCGGCGCGCCGCTTCGGCGTCAGGTGGTGCAGGACGTTCGCCACGTCCGCCGGGCGCATCTGCTCGAAGGTGGCGACCAGGTTCTCGGCGCCCTGGCCGTGCTCCTCCAGCGAGAAGCCGGTCACCGCCGACCACTCCACCGTCAGGGTCTCGCCGCGCCGGCGCAGCGCCCCCGACTTGCCCTTCCGTACGAAGATCCGGTCGATCTCCCAGTCCCGGCGGGCCGGCAGCTGCTGGATGGCCACGTCCAGGACGGTGACCTCCTCGCTGCTCGCGACCAGCGTCACCCGCCGGTCCAGCAGCTCGCCCAGGACCAGGCGTTCGGTGGGGCGCTGCTCGAAGCGCCGCATGTTGACGACACCGGTGGTGATGACCTGCCCGGACTCCACGCCGGTGACCCGGGTCATCGGCAGGAAGATCCGCCGCCGGCTGACGACCTCGACCACCAGGCCCAGCAGCCGCGGCGGACGGCCGCCGACCCGGAGCATCGCCACGAGGTCGCGGACCCGGCCGACCTGGTCGCCGTTGGGGTCGAAGACGGGCACACCCGACAGATGCGAAACGAAGATCCGCGGGGCGCCTGCAGCCATCCGAGCGCCTCCTAGTGCGTCGATCAAGAGTCGTGCCGTGCCTCAGGCTAGCCCGTGCCGCGGCCAAGCGTCCTGGTGGGGCGGTCCGCCCGGGGGCCGGTGCACTCCGGGGCGCGGTCGCGGGGCGAAGCGTACGGGCGGGTACGCTGCCTGCTGCTCGCAGACGACCGACGAGAGGCACCTACCCGTGACCGCCTACTTCCCTGCCGCGCGGCTGCGCCGGGCCGCCTTCATCGGTGCGCTGTGCGCAGGCCTCGCCGTCACCGGTACGGGCTGCGGGGACGATCCCGACGAGGGCACGAACGGCGTCGGCAAGCTCTCCGCCGACAAGATCGAGGCGAAGGCGAAGGCGGCCGCCACGGAGGCCGACTCGGTGCACCTGTCCGGCACCCTGGTCAGCGGCGGCAAGTCCTTCACGCTCGACATGCGGCTGAAGGCGGACGGCGGCTCCGGCGAGGTGAAGTCGAAGGACGACACCTTCCAGCTGCTGCGGGTGGGGGAGCAGCTGTACCTGAAGGCGAGCGCGGCGTTCTGGGGCCAGTCCGACTCGGCCGGCAAGCTCGGCGACAAGTACGTGAAGGTGCCCGAGGGCGACCCCTCGTACAAGCAGTTCCGCGGCTTCACCGACATGGACGTGCTGCTGGACGGGCTGCTCGGGCTGGAGGGGAAGCTCGCCAAGGGCTCGTACACCAAGGTCGGGCACACCCGCGCCGTCCAGGTCACCGCGAACGAGGGCAAGGGCGGAAAGCTCTCGGTCTCGCTGGAGGGGACCCCGTACCCGTTGATGATGGAGCGGGCGGGCGGCGCCGGCCGGGTGGAACTCGCGGAGTGGGGCAAAACCTTCCCGCTGGAGGCGCCCGCGCAGGACCAGACGGTCGACTACGGGTCCCAGCTGCCCACGACCAAGGACCAGGGCGGCGACTCCGCCCCGGCCCCCTCGAAGGGCTCCGGCCAGGGCGCGAACCCGACCAAGCCCTAGGGTCAGCCCCGGGCGGCCTTCTTCCGCTTCAGCAGCAGCTTCGGCAGGCCCGCCGGGATCGCCCGGCGCGTCGTCGCCGGGGACGGCAGCGGGGTCGCGACCAGCGAGCCGTCCGGCAGCCGGTCCCGGACCGACTCCGGTTCCAGCCGCAGCAGCCGGCACTCCCGCGCCCACCGCTCGGTCATGTTCTCCGAGTCGGGCGCGTTCAGCCGTTTGCCCTTGAGCTCGGCGACCGCCGCCGCCCACTCCTCGCTGCGGGGCGCGATCTCCCGCACCGTCGCCGTCCAGGCCACCAGCCGGCCGCCCTTGTCCTTGCTCCGTACGGTCACCTCGGCGGTCGCGCCGTCCGCCAGCCCCGGGAACGGCTGCTCGCCGGGCCCGTCGCCCAGCACGTGGGCCGCGCCCTCCACCCAGGCGTGCCACAGGGCGCGGTCGGCCCCGCCGCCGCGCACCCAGATCAGGCCGGACTTCTTGGTGGCCTCCTCGACGAGGGCGAGGTCGAGCGTGCTGAGAGTCATGCCGACAGCGTAGGGGGTCGCTCCCCGCGCGCGAGCGGGCGTCCGGGACGGGCCCGGGTCACAGCCACCCGTGGCGGCGCAGCGCGCGGTGGATGGTGAAGCAGGAGGCGGCGATCGCGGCCATCACCATCGGATAGCCGTAGCGCCAGTGGAGTTCGGGCATGTGCTCGAAGTTCATGCCGTACACCCCGCAGATCATCGTCGGCACGGCGATGATCGCCGCCCAGGAAGTGATCTTGCGCATGTCCTCGTTCTGGGCGACCGTCGCCTGCGCGAGATTGGCCTGGAGGATCGAGTTCAGCAGTTCGTCGAAGCCGACCACCTGCTCGTGCACCCGCGCCAGGTGGTCGGCGACGTCCCGGAAGTACTTCTGGATGTCCGGGTCGACCAGTCGCATCGGTCGCTCGCTCAGCAGCTCCATCGGCCGCAGCAGCGGTGATACCGCCCGCTTGAACTCCAGGACCTCGCGCTTGAGCTGGTAGATGCGGCCCGCGTCACCGCCGCGCGCACTGCCCTTGGCGGGCGCCGCGAACACCTCGCTCTCCACCTCGTCGATGTCGTCCTGCACCGCCGCGGCGACCGCGATGTAGCCGTCGACGACGTGGTCGGCGAGGGAGTGCAGGACCGCCGAGGGGCCCTTGGCGAGGAGGTCCGGGTCGTCCTGGAGGCGGTGGCGCAGCCCCTTGAGGGACCCCTGCCCGCCGTGCCGGACGGTGATGACGAAGTCGGGGCCGGTGAAGCACATCACCTCGCCGGTCTCCACCACCTCGCTGGTGGCGGTCAGTTCGGCGTGGTCGACGTAGTGGATCGTCTTGAAGACGGTGAAGAGGGTGTCGTCGTAGCGCTCCAGCTTCGGCCGCTGGTGCGCGTGCACCGCGTCCTCCACGGCCAGCGGGTGCAGTCCGAAGGTGGCTGCGATCCCGGCGAACTCCGCCTCGGTCGGCTCGTGCAGGCCGATCCAGGCGAATCCGCCGTCCTCGCGGACCCGGCGGATCGCCTCACGGGGCGTCAGACACGCCGGACCCAGTACGCGCCTGCCGCCCCGGTACACGGCGCAGTCGACCACCGCGCTGCTCGCCGAGGGGTCGCGGGTGGCGTCGTAGCCGGGCTGTACGGGGGTGGCCCTGCGCAGGGACGGACGAACGGCCGCACGCAGGTAGGGCAGCATCGACATGGCAGGCTCCTTCTCGCGCACGGCTGCGGACCGTACGGGTGGGAGACCCTCCACCGCGGGCGGGCAGGCCCAGGCAGGGGGAGGGAACAGGACGGGAGGACAACGTTCTGCCGTCGCTCTTCTACTGATCAGCGGATCAGGGGGATCGAGCGGATCAAAGGGGGCGGGATGCGCCCGTCACAGAAGTGGAAGAGCGATT
This sequence comes from Streptomyces avidinii, assembly GCF_014650695.1. Lineage (GTDB taxonomy): Bacteria > Actinomycetota > Actinomycetes > Streptomycetales > Streptomycetaceae > Streptomyces > Streptomyces avidinii. The sequence continues at coordinate 120,718 of NZ_BMVL01000010.1, forward strand.
GGTACTGCACGATCGACTTCGGTCCACCGCAGCCCCACCTCCTCCGGCCGGTCCCCCGTGAGGGACGTCCTGTATCCGGGGCGCTGAGACACCGCTTCTGCGTGCGGCCCCGAACAGCTGTCAACACTATCAGCCGACGGATGGTCAAGACCCGCCCTTTACCCGGCTGATACGAGTTCTATGCTCGCTTCATGGCAGAAATTCTGGCTCTTGTGGAGGCCCGGCTGCGGACGGCGTTCGGTGAACCCGACGCCCGAGCCGCCGTCACCTTCCTGGGCACCGACCGCATCGAGGTACTCCGTTTCGCCGAGGGCGACCTCGTGCGGTACGCGACCCTGGGGATGTCCGCCCATCCGATGACCGATCCGACCGCCGTGGTCGCCGACCCCGTACGGGGCCCGCGCGCCGAGTTGGTGCTGACCGTACGGGCCGGGCTGGCGGCCACCGACAAACTCCTGCGGCCGCTCGCGGTGCTGGCCGCCTCCCCCCAGGTCGAGGGGCTGATCGTGGCCCCCGGCGCCTCGCTGGACGTGGGCGAGCCGCTCTGGGACGGGGCCCCCTTCAGCTCGGTGCTCGTGGCGGAACCGGGCGGTCTGGTCGAGGACCTGGAACTCGACGAGCCCATGGACCCGGTGCACTTCCTGCCGCTGCTGCCGATGACGGCGAACGAGGCGGCCTGGAAGCGCGTGCACGGGGCCGCCGCCCTCCAGGAGCGCTGGCTCGCGCGCGGGACCGACCTGAGAGACCCTGTGCGTACCGCTGTCGCACTGGACTGACAGCCCGGACGGGTGAGCTGCCTTGACGGGGGGCCGGGCGGGGAGGAGCGTGGCTTCCTATGAGGGGTGAACCAAGTTGCCCGAAGTGCGGCGGCCGGGTCAGGGCGCCCGGACTCTTCTCCGACTCCTGGCAGTGCGCGGTGCACGGCGCCGTCCACCCCCTGCAACCCGTCATCCCGCCGAGCGTCGAAGGCCTGAGCGTGGTGGCGCACCGGGCCCGGGTGCCCGTGTGGATGCCCTGGCCGCTGCCGGTGGGGTGGCTGTTCACGGGCGTCGCGTCCGCCGGTGACGACCGCAGCGGCGGCCGGGCGACGGCGGTGGCCTGTTCCGGTCCCGGCCCGCTGGGCGGCATCGGCGAGCTGCTGCTGATCGCGGAGGAGCTGGGCGTGGGCCTCGGCGCGCGGTACGCGGGCATCGACGGCCCGGATCCCGGCTCGTCCATCGACGTGTCGGCGCCGCCCCACGCCAAGGTGGTCGCCGCCGGCCGCCCGACACCGCTGTGGCACGTCAAGGGCGGCCCCGACGACCGGGCCGTCTTCGCCGGTGAGGCGCGCGGCCTGTGGCTATGGGCGATCGTCTGGCCGGAGCAGTCCGGCCTCCTGATGTACGACGAGCTCGTCCTCACCGACCTGCGCGACGCGGGCGCCGAGGTCGAGCTCCTTCCGTGCGGGGCCCTGAGCCCGCGCATCCTGGGCCCTGCCTGAGGGGCCCCTTCGCCCGGTTATCCTGGAGTGTCCCCCGTTCGTGCGACCCATGGAGCCAGGCTGTGCGCATCGACCTGCACGCCCACTCCACGGCCTCCGACGGTACGGACACCCCCGCCGAGCTGGTGCGCAATGCCGCCGGCGCGGGGCTGGACGTGGTGGCGCTGACCGACCACGACACCGTGCGCGGACACGGCGAGGCCCTCGCGGCCCTGCCCGCCGGGCTGACGCTGGTGACCGGGGCCGAACTCTCCTGCCGCCTCGACGGGGTCGGCGTGCACATGCTCGCGTACCTCTTCGACCCCGAGGAGCCCGAGTTCGCCCGGGAGCGGGAGCTCGTCCGCGACGACCGCACCCCGCGCGCCCGGACCATGGTCGGCAAGCTCCAGGGCCTCGGCGTCGACGTCACCTGGGAGCAGGTGGCCCGGATCGCCGGCGACGGCTCGGTCGGGCGGCCGCACATCGCCACCGCCCTCGTCGAACTGGGCGTCGTACGCACCGTCTCGGACGCCTTCACGCCGGACTGGCTGGCCGACGGAGGCCGCGCGTACGCCGAGAAGCACGAGCTCGACCCCTTCGAGGCCGTACGCCTGGTCAAGGCGGCCGGTGGTGTCACCGTCCTCGCCCACCCCGCCGCCGTCAAGCGCGGCCGCTGCGTGTCCGAGTCGGCGCTGGCCGACCTGGCCGGCGTGGGTCTGGACGGCATCGAGGTGGACCACATGGACCACGACGGCGACACCCGCGCTCGGCTGCGCGGCCTGGCGGCCGAGCTCGGCCTGCTGGCCACCGGGTCCAGCGACTACCACGGCAGCCGCAAGACCTGCCGCCTCGGCGAGTTCACGACCGACCCCGAGATCTACGGCGAGATCACGCGCCGCGCCACCGGGGCCTTCCCGGTGCCGGGCGCCGGCGGACGCGAGCGCTGACCGGCCGGATCCGGCCCGCTCCACCCGTCCCCCCTTCTTCCTTCGCGACACCCCTCTCTCCTGCAAGGCATCACTGTGTTTGATTTCGCCGTCTTCGGATCCCTTTTTCTCACGCTTTTCGTGATTATGGACCCCCCGGGGATCACGCCGATCTTCCTCGCCCTGACCTCCGGCCGCCCCGTCAAGGTGCAGCGCCGCATGGCCTGGCAGGCCGTCTGCGTGGCCTTCGGCGTCATCGCCGTCTTCGGTCTCTGCGGCCAGCAGATCCTGGACTACCTGCACGTCTCCGTTCCGGCGCTGATGATCGCCGGCGGTCTGCTGCTCCTGCTCATCGCGCTGGACCTGCTCACCGGCAAGACCGACGAGCCGAAGCAGACCAAGGACGTCAACGTCGCCCTGGTTCCGCTGGGCATGCCGCTGCTCGCCGGACCCGGTGCGATCGTGTCCGTCATCCTGGCCGTGCAGAAGGCGGACGGCGCCGCCGGGCAGGTCTCGGTCTGGGCCGCGATCGCCGCCATGCACGTCGTGCTGTGGATCACGATGCGCTACTCGCTCGTGATCATCCGGGTCATCAAGGACGGCGGTGTCGTCCTCGTCACCCGGCTCGCGGGCATGATGCTCTCGGCGATCGCCGTCCAGCAGATCATCAACGGCGTGCTCCAGGTCGTCCGGGGCAGCTGACGCCCCGGCCGCTCATGCGAACGCCCCCGCACCGGGATCGGTGCGGGGGCGCGAACGTTTTTCGTGCGGTGCGTCAGCAGGACGCACTCTCGGCCGGTCGGATCAGGATGCGCTGGCCGACGGCTGCGGCCTGCTGCACGATCCGGTTGACGGAGGCCGCGTCGACGACGGTGCTGTCCAGGGCGGACCCGTCGACGTCGTCAAGGCGCAGAATCTCGAAGCGCATGGGGCTTCTCCCTTCGTCAGTGTTTCTCCTTGCACTGGGTCAACGAAGTGTAGGCCGCAATCATTCCCTACGCTAAGGAAATTTTTTGACTCCCTAACTACACGCTCTGCAGGAGTCCCAGAACGAGGCCAGCGCACGGGCCGTCGTGGCCGGATCCTCGGCGTTCGGGGAGTGGTCCGTCCCCGGCACGATCACCCGCCGCGCACCCAGCCGCCGGGCCGTCTCGTCCAGCAGCGGCACCGGCCAGGCCTGGTCCACCGCCCCGGACAGCACCAGCTTCGGCAGGTCGACCCGGCTCAGCTCCGCGATCCGGTCGGGTTCGCAGATCAGCGTCCGGCCGGTGGCGATCAGCTGCTCGGGGACGGTGGCCAGCCACCGCTCGCGCAGGAAGTCCGCGAGCTCGGGGGAGTCCGCGACCGCGTCCTCGGGATCGTGGGCCCGCATCGCCGCCCAGATCCCGGGCATGTCGTCGCCCATCGCCTCCAGTGCGGCCACCAGCAGCTTCGTCCGGGACTGCTGCTCCTCGGAGATCGCGGCCGGCCCGCTGCTCATCAGGGTCAGCGATGCGAACGGAGAGCGATCGCGCAGCACGGCGGCGCGCGAGATCAGCCCGCCGAGCGAGTGACCGACCAGGTGCACGCGGTCCCCGCCCAGCGCGCGGACCTGCGCGAGGACGTCCCGCGCCAGCTCCTCCAGGGCGTACGGGGCCTCCTCGCGCGGGCCCGGGGTCTCGTGCTGGCCGCGGCCGTCCACGGCGACGACCCGGTATCCGGCGGTGGCCAGCGGCTCCAGGAGACCGATGAAGTCCTCCTTGCTGCCCGTGAAGCCGGGGACCAGCAGGGCGGTGCCCCGGACCGGCTCACCGGCTTCGTGCACGGCGAAGGAGCCGCGGTCGGTGTCGAGGCGGTACGCGCGGGCGGCGGCGGGCAGGGTCAGGCGCGGCGGCTTGCTCATGGCCCGAGGTTACCGGCCCGTACGGAGCCGGGCACGGCCCGGGCAGGCCGATGGCCCCGGCCCCCTCGAAAGGGGACCGGGGCCATCGGCTCGGTACTGCGTGAGGCCTACGCCTCGGGCGCGGCGGCCGCGACCTTGCGGGTACGGGTCCGCTTCGGCTTGGCCGGGGCCTCCTCGGTCGCGGTGGCGGCCTCGGCGACCGCAGCGGCCTCCGGGGCGGCCGCTGCGACCTTGCGGGTGCGGGTGCGCTTCGGCTTGACCGCAGCCTCCTCCGCGACCGCGACGGCCTCGGCGACGACCGGAGCGGCCTCCGCGACCTTGCGGGTGCGGGTCCGCTTCGGCTTGACCGGAGCCTCCTCGGCGACCGGGGCGACCTCGGCGACCGGGATCACCGCGACGGACGCGACGGCAGGGGCGGACTTGCGGGTGGGCGTGCGCCGGGCCCTGACGGGCTCGACCAGCGGCGGCATCTGGAAGTCCGGCTCCGGGGCGGTCTCGACGACCTTGCGGGTGCGGACGCGCTTCGGCCTGGCCGGAGCCTCCTCGGCCACCGGGGCGGCCTCGGCGGCCGGGGCCGGAGCCTCGGCGACCGGCGCGGCCACGGGGGTCTGCGTCGGCACCGCAGCCACGCGGGTGCGGCGGCGGCGCGGACGGCGCGGCTCGTCGGCGGCCGGGGCCGCGGGGGCCTCGGGAGCCTGGACCGGGGTCACCGCGGCGGTGGCCTCGGCGCCCTCGGCGAGCTCGGATCCGCCCCGCGTACGGCGGCGCTGGCGCGGCGTACGGGTACGGGCCGGACGCTCCTCGGTCACCACGGCGGCAGCCGCCGGGCCGGAGCGGCCGCCACGGCCACCGCGGCCGCCGGTCTCGCCCAGGTCCTCCAGGTTCTCGGCCTTCAGGCCGGCCCGCGTGCGCTCGGCGCGCGGCAGGATGCCCTTGGTGCCGGCCGGGATGTTCAGCTGCTCGAACAGGTGCGGCGACGTGGAGTACGTCTCGACCGGGTCGTGGAAGTCCAGCTCCAGCGCCTTGTTGATCAGCTGCCAGCGCGGGATGTCGTCCCAGTCGACCAGGGTGACGGCGATGCCCTTGTTGCCCGCGCGGCCGGTGCGGCCCACGCGGTGCAGGAAGGTCTTCTCGTCCTCCGGCGTCTGGTAGTTGATGACGTGGGTCACACCCTCGACATCGATGCCGCGCGCGGCGACGTCCGTGCACACCAGCACGTCGACCTTGCCGTTGCGGAACGCGCGCAGCGCCTGCTCGCGCGCACCCTGGCCCAGGTCGCCGTGGACGGCGCCCGAGGCGAAGCCGCGCTTCTCCAGCTGCTCGGCGATGTCGGCCGCCGTGCGCTTGGTACGGCAGAAGATCATGGCCAGGCCACGGCCCTCGGCCTGCAGGATGCGGGAGACGAGCTCCGGCTTGTCCATGTTGTGCGCACGGAAGACGTGCTGCGTGGTGTTGGCGACGGTCGCGCCCTCGCCGTCCTCGGAGACGGCGCGGATGTGGGTCGGCTGCGTCATGTAGCGGCGGGCCAGGCCGATGACCGCACCCGGCATGGTCGCCGAGAACAGCATCGTCTGACGCTTCGCGGGCAGGTAGGCCATGATCTTCTCGACGTCGGGCAGGAAGCCCAGGTCGAGCATCTCGTCGGCCTCGTCCAGGACGAGGGCCTTGACGTGCGAGAGGTCGAGCTTCTTCTGCCCGGCCAGGTCGAGCAGGCGGCCCGGGGTGCCGACGATGATGTCGACGCCCTTCTTGAGCGCCTCGACCTGGGGCTCGTACGCGCGGCCGCCGTATATGGCGAGGACGCGGACGTTGCGGACCTTGCCCGCGGTCAGGAGGTCGTTGGTGACCTGGGTGCACAGCTCGCGGGTCGGAACCACCACGAGGGCCTGCGGGGCGTCGGTCAGCTGCGCGGGGGTGGCGCGGCCGGCCTCGACGTCCGCCGGGACGACGACCCGCTCCAGCAGGGGAAGGCCGAAACCGAGCGTCTTGCCGGTGCCGGTCTTGGCCTGGCCGATGACGTCCGTGCCGGAGAGGGCGACGGGGAGGGTCATCTCCTGGATCGGGAAGGGGGACACAATGCCGACGGCCTCAAGGGCTTCGGCCGTCTCGGGAAAGACCCCGAGGTCTCGGAACGTAGTCAGGGTGCTGCCTCTTCTGTGAGACGCGGCGCGAGGCGGCGAGGGGGGTCGTACCGTGCTGTGCTTGCAGTACTGCTACGTACGAAGCTGCGCGGGACCACTAGCCTTCGCTCAGGCGCATCTGCCGCTGAGGGGGCCCCTCGTGGGAGGCGGTACGCATGAACGTACGCACCACACCGAGGGCGGTCGGTTGGAGCCGATCGGGCCACCGACCGGGCATCCTTATTCGGATGGCCCGCCGAAAATTCGGCAGGCGCATTACCACTGTACCCCGGAATCGCGCAGGTGTGTCGGGTGAATTCACCGGGTAGGCGCGTTTGGCTGGACAGGCAAGGATCCGGCGTGGTGCCTTGGAGGCCCATTCGGCGGGCTATTGTGCGGAGCATGTCGACCGTAGAAAACGCCTCGCCCGCCGACGACAGCGCCCCCACCGAAGCCGTGGGTATCGCCGCCCAGGACTGGGCCGCCGCCTCTGCCTCGCCGCAGTACCGGGCGGCCGTCGTGGACCTCCTCGGCGCGCTCGCGTACGGAGAGCTCGCGGCCTTCGAGCGCCTCGCGGAGGACGCGAAGCTCGCGCCCACCCTGGACGACAAGGCGGAGCTCGCCGCGATGGCCTCCGCCGAGTTCCACCACTTCGAGCGGCTGCGGGACCGGCTCGCGGCGATCGAGGTCGAGCCCACCGCCGCCATGGAGCCCTTCGCGAAGGGCGTGGACGACTTCCACCGCCAGACCGCGCCGTCGGACTGGCTGGAGGGCCTGGTCAAGGCCTACGTCGGTGACTCCATCGCCAGTGACTTCTACCGTGAGGTCGCCTCGCACCTGGACAACGACACCCGCGCGCTCGTGCTCGGCGTGCTCGACGACACCGGCCACGGCAACTTCGCCGTCGAGAAGGTGCGCGCCGCGATCGAGGCGGACCCGCGCTGCGGCGGCCGGCTCGCGCTGTGGGCCCGCCGGCTGATGGGGGAGGCCCTCTCCCAGGCCCAGCGCGTGGTCGCCGAGCGCGACGCGCTCTCGACCATGCTGGTCGGCGGCGTCGACGGGATGGCGGCGGGCTTCGACCTGGCGGCCGTCGGCGAGATGTTCACCCGGATCACCAAGGCGCACACCAAGCGGATGGCGGCCCTCGGCCTCGCCGCCTGACGCACGGTCCCTGCGGCTCCGTACCGCTCGATACGTCGGCCCCGGCGCGCTGTGTGCGTGCCGGGGCCGACGTACGTGGTTCGGGGGCGGGATCAGGGGGCAGGGGGCAGGGTCAGGGATCCCGGTCAGCCCCGCGACGGGAGCGAAAACGGAGTCCTGTGGGACTGCCTGCGGGGCCCTGCGGCCGGACGGAGCAGCAGCGACAGCACCACGGCCGACACCAGCACGCCACCGATGAGGGTCGCGGTCAGGGTGTTGTGCCCGGGGCCCAGCGCGAAGTGGGTGAGATACGCCCCGAACAGCGCTCCCAGCACCCCGCTGACCAGCACCACTCTGACGGAAGGCAACCGGCTCGCGAGCACTCGGGCGGCCGTCGCGGACAGGGCGAGGCCCAACAGAGCGGAGCCGAGCACTTCCAGCAGCAGCATCAGGTCTCTCCCATACGTCAGGGCAAACCGGGTCACTGCGGTCCTACCCGAAGCGGAAGAAACAGAAACGGCCCGGTGGGATCAACCACCGGGCCGTTTCCAACAGTTCTCAGAGCGCGCCGAAGCCGACCTTGCGCACGCTCGGCTCGCCCAGGTCGACATACGACAGGCGGTCGGACGGCACCAGGACCTTGCGGCCCTTGTTGTCGGTGAGGCTCAGGAGCGGCGCGGTGCCGGACAGCGCGGCGGTGACGATGCTCTCCAGCTCCTCGGCGCTCAGGTCGCTCTCCAGCACGATCTCCCGGGGTGCGTGCTGCACGCCGATCTTGACCTCCACGGCTTTGTCCCTCCGACGATCCGTTCGCGCGATCAGCCGCGCCGTACGCGGTCCACATTAGCCCGGAGAGGGGACGCCGACCGCGCAGAGCGGACACGCTCGCAGCGAACAGCCGCCGCAGCGGCCGGCGGAGACCGCCGGCGCTGCCGCGATCCGGTCCGTCAGGACTCGGTGCCGTGCAGCGGGAAGCCGGCGATGCCGCGCCAGGCCAGGGAGGTCAGCAGGCCGACCGCCGTGTCGCGGGCGACCGGGCTCTCGCTGGAGAGCCAGTAGCGGGCCACGACCTGCGAGACCCCGCCCAGGCCCACGGCCAGCAGCATCGACTCGTCCTTGGACAGGCCGGTGTCCTCGGCGATGACGTCGGAGATGGCCTCGGCGCACTGGAGGGAGACCCGGTCGACGCGCTCGCGCACGGCCGGCTCGTTCGTCAGGTCGGACTCGAAGACCAGCCGGAAGGCGCCGCCCTCCTCCTCCACGTACGCGAAGTAGGCGTCCATGGTGGCCGCCACGCGCAGTTTGTTGTCCGTCGTCGACGCGAGGGCGGTGCGCACGGCCAGCAGCAGGGCCTCGCAGTGCTGGTCCAGCAGCGCCAGGTACAGGTCGAGCTTGCCGGGGAAGTGCTGGTACAGCACCGGCTTGCTCACGCCGGCCCGCTCGGCGATGTCGTCCATCGCCGCCGCGTGGTACCCCTGCGCGACGAAAACTTCCTGGGCCGCGCCCAGGAGCTGGTTGCGCCGGGCTCGGCGCGGCAGTCGCGTGCCCCGCGGACGCGCTGCCTCGGTCTGCTCGATGGCTGTCACGCCGCCTCCCACTTTCTCTTAGAACACAGTGCGCTCTGCGCCGCGCGGCCATCGTACTTTTCGGTAACCGAATCTGGAGGGTTCAAGCCGAGTTTTCTCGCGGTACGGACGGCCCGGAGGCGCTGGTCAGCGGTTTGATCAGCAGTTTGGTCGATGCTCGGTCGGCGCTCGGTCGACCGGGGGTCAGCGGTAGTCGTCCTCGTCCAGTGGCACCACCCGAGCCTGCTCGGCAGCATCGCCGTCCGTGGCCTCGCCCGCCGCGCCGGCCGTGATCGGGTCGTCCTCGTCCGGCCGGAGTTCGGCCAGCTGCTCCGCCACATCCGCCTCGGGCGCCTCAGGATCGAGGGTTTCCGGAAACTGCTCCCGGAAGGTGTCCGGCTCCGCAGGGTCGACAGTCATGCCGCTCCCCTCGCTTCCTTGTGTTCACTTACGAGCCTAGGAGGATCGCCGATCCACCGCTATACGGATCCACGCTTCTTCGCATCGGCCTGTTTTTGTGATGGCGAACACAAGAAGTGGAGCGTGATCGTCTCGTAACATTGCCCGCATGTCTTCGACCGAGCTGCCGGGCGTACGCTCCACCACCGAGCCGTCCTCCCCGGTGGGCGCCGTTCGGGTGGCCGAGGGTGAGCAGCTGCGCACCGTGACCCTGCCCGGGCTGGAGCTGGCCGTCCGGGACCGGCCGCCCCTGCGTACCGGACTGCCGCCCGCCCTCTTCGTGCACGGACTCGGCGGTTCCTCGCAGAACTGGTCGGACCTCATGGCGCAGCTGGCCGACACCGTCGACGGCGAGGCCCTGGACCTGCCCGGCTTCGGCTGGTCCCCACCACCCGCAGACCGGGACTACTCCGTCACCGCCTTCGCCCGCGTCGTCATCCGGCACCTCGACGCCGCCGGGCGCGGTCCGGTCCACCTGTTCGGGAACTCCCTCGGCGGAGCCGTCTCCACCCGCGTCGCGGCCGTCCGGCCCGACCTCGTGCGCACCTTGACCCTGATCTCGCCCGCCCTGCCCGAAGTGCGCGTGCAGAAGTCGGCCGTGCCGACCGCGCTGCTCGCCGTTCCCGGTGTGGCCGCGCTCTTCAGCCGGATGATGCGGGGGATCGGCGCCGAGCAGCGCACCCGGGGGGTGACGGAGCTCTGCTACGGAGACCCCTCCCGGGTGACGCCCGATGGATTCCGCAACGCCGTGGAGGAGATGGAGCGGCGGATGGCCCTCCCGTACTTCTGGGAGGCGATGACCCGCTCCTCCCGCGGCATCGTCGACGCGTACACCCTCGGTGGCCAGCACGGACTGTGGCGGCAGGCGCAGCGCGTTCTCGCACCCTCCCTGTTGGTCTACGGTGGCCGGGACCAGCTGGTCTCGTACCGGATGGCGCACAGGGCGGCCGCCGCCTTCCGCGGTTCGCGGCTGCTGTGTCTGCCCGAGGCCGGACACGTGGCGATGATGGAGTACCCCGGGGCGGTGGCCGCCGCCTTCCGGGAGCTGCTGAACGACACCGGAACGGGCGCGAGTGACCGAGATACCGAAAACGGCAGAGGCTGAGGACCGTGGGACGACATAGTCGCAAGGCCCCTGCTCCGGCACCCGCCCCGGCACCGGCCCCCGTCCGGCCGCAGCCCGAGCCCGCACCGCTGCCGTTCGAGGAGCCGCCCGCCGCGTACTGGCCCGAGCCGACCGTCACCCACCACGGGTACGTGTCCCAGGACCGGCCCGTCACCGGCGCGCGCACCGGGGGACACCCCCAGCAGTACGAGTCCGGCGGCGCCTGGGGATCCCGCCCCGACTCCCGGTACGGCGACTGGCACGGGGTGCGGCGCCCGCCCGGCGCCACCACGGGCACCACCGCCCCCACCGCCACCGTGTCGGCCCCCGCCGCCCTCATGGACTCGGACACCCCGGCCTTCGGCACGCCCGCGGTGGGCTTCCCGCAGGTCGTGCTGACGCCGCCGGGCGTCCCCGCGCCCACCCCCGTACCGGCGCACGACTTCGATCTCGACCCCGTCACCTCCACCGGCGCGCACCGCCGCGTGCCCGGGCCGCGGGGGCCCGTCGATCCGATGGTGCCCCCGGACGCGGACGCGGACGCGGGCGCGGGCGCGGACGCGTCGGCCGAGGAGCCGCCCGCCCGCGGCCTGAAGGTCCGTACGTACACCGGCATGGCCGCCGCGGCCGTCACCACCGTCATCGCCGTCGTCGTCGCGGGCCAGGTGCTCATGGACACGGACGGCGGCCGGGCCGGGGCGCAGGCCGCCGCCGGCGACAGCCGCGCCGACGAGGGCGCCTCCCGCTCGGACGGCCGCTCGATGCCGCCGCAGGCGGCCGCTCCCGCGGCGCCGTCCGCCCACGCCCCCGCGCCGGAGCTGACGTACGAGCAGAAGATGGCACAGCAACTGCCGCTCGACGCGAAGCTCGCGGGCCCCGGGACCTTCGACACCGTGCCCGGGGTGGCCAAGGCGCCCGGCAAGGGCAAGCTCGTGCGCTACCGGGTGGACGTCGAGCAGGGCCTGGACCTGGACCCGCAGCTCTTCGCCGAGGCCGTCCACCGCACCCTCAACGACCCGCGCAGCTGGTCCCACAACGGCGAGCGGACCTTCGAGCGGGTGCCGGGCGGCGAGGCCGACTTCGTGATAACCCTGGCCAGCCCCGGGACCACCGGGGTCTGGTGCGCCAAGTCCGATCTGGACACCACCGTCGAAAACGTCTCCTGCGACTCCGCGAGCACCGAGCGGGTGATGATCAACGCGTTCCGCTGGGCGCAGGGGTCCGCCACGTACGGGCCGGAGCAGATGTTCGCCTACCGGCAGATGCTCATCAACCACGAGGTCGGGCACCGGCTCGGGCACGCCCACGTGAACTGCCGGACGCCGGGCGCGCTCGCGCCGATCATGCAGCAGCAGACCAAGTCACTGAACATCAACGGCATCGAGTGCAAGGCCAACCCCTGGGTCTTCCCCGGGAATTGACTCCGCGCGCGGCCCCGCCCGTCGACCGGGCGGGGATCCGCGTTGACAATCCGTCCGATCATCGGCCATCGTTCTCCGCATGTCGCACCACCACACCATGACCGCGAGCGCCGCCATTGAGCGCGCGCTGCTCGGTGTGACCGCGCACAGCGTGGCCGACATTCTCTGTCGCTGAGCCTGCCCGCAAGCGCCGCGACGACCCTCTTCGAGTTCCTTCGCCGCGCCCGGGTGTACGTACGCCCGCAGGCGCGGCTTCCTCATGTTCCGGTGCCCCCTCGGTACCGCTGTCGACCGCTGCCCCTCGCGTGGCCCTTCCGCCCTTCCTTCACGCCGAGAGGTCTTCACACCCATGTCTTCCGCCGGACCCGACCGTCATCTCATAGCGCGCCGCGTGGCCGCCGTCACCGTCAGCCTCGTCCTGGCCGGGGGCGCCGTGGCCTGCGGCCCCGAGGACGGTGCGGACAAGGCCGGTTCCGGCGGCAAGCCGGGCGCCGCCGGGGGTGCGCCGCAGCGGGGCGGCACCCTGACCGTCCTCAACTCCGAGCCGCAGAGCGACTTCGACCCGGCCCGGCTCTACACCTCGGGCGGCGGAAACGTTCCTTCGCTGGTCTTCCGCACCCTGACCACCCGCAACCGCGAGGACGGCGCGGCCGGCACCAAGGTCGTTCCCGACCTGGCCACCGACACCGGAAAGCCCAACGCCGACGCCACCGAGTGGACGTACACGCTGAAGGACGGGCTGAAGTACGAGGACGGCTCCCCGATCACCAGCGCCGACATCAAGTACGGCATCGAGCGGTCCTTCGCCGCCGAACTGTCGGGCGGCGCCCCCTACCTGCGGGACTGGCTGGTCGGCGGGGACGCGTACGAGGGCCCGTACAAGGACGGCGGCAAGGGCCTCGACTCGATCGTCGTGCCCGACCCGAAGACGATCGTCTTCAAACTCCGCAAGTCCGAGGGCGAGTTCCCCTTCGTTGCCACCCAGACGCAGTTCGCGCCCGTCCCCAAGGCCAAGGACACCGGGGTCAAGTACGAGGAGCACCCCGTCTCCTCCGGCCCGTACAAGGTCGTCAAGAACGACAACGACGGCGAGCACCTCACCCTGGAGCGCAACGAGCACTGGGACGAGAAGACCGACGAGGAGCGCAAGGCCTACCCGGACAAGATCGACGTCCGCTCCGGCCTGGACGCCGCCGTCATCAACCAGCGCCTGACCACCAGCTCCGGACCCGACGCCGCCGCCATCACCACCGACACCAACCTGGGCCCGGCCGAGCTCGCCCAGATCGGCGACAACAAGGAGCTCGCGGGCCGCGTCGGCACCGGCCACTTCGGCTACATCAACTACCTGGCCCTCAACCCGAAGGTGGCCCCCTTCGACAACCCGAAGGTGCGCCAGGCCATCTCCTACGCCATCAACCGCACCAGCGTGATCAACGCCGCCGGCGGATCCGCGCTCGCCGAGCCGGCCACCACCTTCCTGCCCGAACGCGAGGCCTTCGGCTTCACCCCGTACGACCACTTCCCGGCGGGGAAGACCGGCGACCCGGCCAAGGCCAAGGAGCTGCTCAAGGAGGCCGGCTTCCCCGACGGCCTCTCCATCACCCTGACCCACTCCACCGCGCAGAACCGCCAGACCAGCCCCGAGGTCGCCACGGCGGTGCAGCAGGCGCTGGCCGCCGCCGGGATCACCGTCAAGCTGGAGGGCCTGGAGAACAACGCCTTCAACGAGAAGCGCTGGGACGTCAAGAACACCCCCGGGTTCTTCCTCTCCCGCTGGGGCGCCGACTGGCCCTCCGGCGCCCCCTTCCTCGCGCCGATCTTCGACGGCCGACAGATCGTCACCAACGGCTCCAACTACAACCACGCGCAGCTGAACGACCAGGCCGTGAACGCCGAGATCGACGAGATCGCCAAGCTGACCGACCTCGCGGCGGCCGGCAAGCGCTGGGGCGCACTCGACAAGAAGATCGGTGAGCAGGCCCTGGACGTGCCGCTCTTCCACCCGGTCTACAAGCGGCTCGTCGGCAAGGACGTCAAGAACGTCGTCATCAGCGACTGGACCGGCGTCCTCGACGTCTCGCAGGTCTCCGTCAAGTGAGCATCGCCCTCAAGCAGTCGGCACCTGAGCAGCCGGTGCCCGCGCCCGGGGGCCTCGCCCCGGGCGCGGGCGCCGCGCGCCAGGTCTGGCGGCGCGTGCGCCGACGCCCGGCGGCCCTCGCGGCCGGCGGGGTGCTGGCCCTGCTCGTCCTCCTCGCCCTCGCCGCGCCCCTGCTCGCCCAGCTCACCGGCCAGGACCCGAACGCGTACCACGACGACCTCGTCGACTCGGCGCGCGGCGGGGTCCCCCTGGGCTCCTTCGGCGGGATCTCCGCCGACCACTGGCTCGGCGTCGAGCCGGGCACCGGTCGCGACCTGCTGACCCGGCTCCTGTACGGCGCACGGATCTCCCTGCTCGTCGCCCTGGGCGCCGTCGTCGTCCAGACGCTCGTCGGGGTGGGCATCGGACTCGCCGCCGCGCTCGGCGGCCGGTTCGCGGGCCAGCTCATCGGCCGGTTCACCGACGTGATGATCGCGCTGCCGATGCTGGTCATCGGCATCGCCCTGACCGCCGTCGTCCCGCCCGACTTCCCGCGGCCGCTGCTGCTGATCCTGCTCATCGGACTGTTCGACTGGGGCGGCACCGCCCGGATGGTCCGCGCCCAGGCCCTCGCCCTGCAGGGCCTCGACTTCGTGGACGCCGCCCGGCTCTCGGGGCGGGGCAGGCTGGGCATCGCCCGCCGCGAGCTGCTGCCCTCGCTGGCCGCGCCCGTCATCACCATCGCCGCGATCAAGGTGCCCACCGCCATCGTGGCCGAGTCCTCGCTGTCCTTCCTCGGCGTCGGCGTCAAGCCGCCCACGCCCTCCTGGGGGCAGATGCTCTCCAGCGCACAGACCTGGTTCCGCGCCGACCCGACCTACGTCCTGCTCCCCGCGGGGCTGCTCTTCGTCACCGTGCTCGCCTTCACCGTCCTCGGTGACGCCGTCCGCACGGCCCTCGACCCGCGCGAAGGCTCCCGCCTGCGGGTCGGCACCAGAAAGGAGCGCACGGCGTGACCCTCCCCCAGCTACCGCCGGGGGTGCCCCCGGTGCTCAAACGGACCGGCGGGGCACTGCTCGTGCTGCTCACCCTGTCCGTCGTCGTCTACGCCCTCTTCTACCTCGCCCCCGGCGACCCCGCCCGCCTCGCCTGCGGAGAGCGCTGCAATCCGGCGCAGATCGCCCAGGTCCGCGAACAGCTCGGCCTGAACGACTCCGCCCTCACCCAGTACCTGCACTTCCTCCAGGGGCTGCTGGTGGGCCGGGACTACTCCGGCGGAGCCGGGCTGCTCCTGCACTGCGACGCGCCCTGCCTGGGATTCTCGTACCAGAACGACCAGCAGGTCACCGCCCTGATCCTGGACCGGCTGCCCGCCACCCTGTCGCTGGCACTGGGCGCGCTGGTGATCTGGCTGGTGGTCGGGGTCGGCGCCGGACTGCTGTCCGCGCTGCGCCGCGGCGGCATCACCGAGCGGGCCCTGACCGTCCTCACCCTCGCCGGGACCGGCACCCCCGTCTTCATCCTCGGGCTGCTGCTGCTCATGACCGTCTGCGCCTACCTCCAGTGGCTGCCGTTCCCGACGTACGTGCCGCTGACCGAGGACCCCGAGCAGTGGGCCTGGAACCTGCTCCTGCCGTGGGTGACGCTCGGCCTCTTCGAGAGCGCCAAGTACGCCCGCCTCACCCGCAGTTCGACCCTGGAGACACTCGCCGAGGACCACATCCGGACCTTCCGCGCCTACGGGGTGGGGGAGCGGGCCGTCGTCACCCGGCACGCCGTGCGCGGCGCCGTCGCCCCCGTGATCGCGCTCAGCGCCGTGGACTTCGGCACGATGATCGGCGGCGCCGTACTGACCGAGTCGCTGTTCGGTATCCCCGGTCTCGGCAAGACCCTCATCGACGGGGTACGACTCGTGGACCTGCCCGTCGTGGTGGGCGTCGTCCTCGCCATCGGCACGGCCGTGGTCCTCGCGGGCGCGATCGCAGACCTGTTGTACGCCGCCGCCGACCGAAGGGTGACCCTCGCATGACGCCATCGCTGGTGGAGGTCACCGACCTCGTGGTCGACTTCCCGGTCGGCGGCGCGGGGGAGTACGTACGGGCCGTCGACGAGGTCTCCTTCACCCTGGAGGCCGGCCGGGCCCTGGGGCTCGTGGGCGAGTCCGGCAGCGGCAAGTCCACCGTGGCCACGGCCCTGCTGGGACTGCACCGCGGCACGGGCGCCCGCCTCGGCGGCACCGTCCGGGTGGGCGGCACCGACGTGGCCGCCGCGTCGGCGGCCGAACTGCGCCGGCTGCGCGGCGGGACCGCCGCCATGGTCTTCCAGGACCCGCTGAGCTCCCTGGACCCCTACTACGCCATCGGCGACCAGATCGCCGAGGTCCACCGGATCCACGCCGACGTCTCCCGGCGGGCCGCCCGCGCGCGGGCCGTCGAGGTGCTCGACCGGGTGGGCATCCCGGACGCGGTACGCCGCTCCCGCGCGCGGCCGCACGAGTTCAGCGGAGGCATGCGGCAGCGGGCCCTCATCGCCATGGCACTGGCCTGCGAGCCGCAGCTGCTGATCGCCGACGAGCCGACCACAGCGCTGGACGTCACCGTCCAGGCCCAGATCCTCGACCTGCTGCACGGGCTCCGCGAGGAGCGCGGGCTCGGGCTGCTGCTGGTCACCCACGACGTGGGCGTGGCGGCGGAGAGCGTGGACGAGGTGCTGGTCATGCGGGGTGGCTGCGCCGTCGAGCGGGGGGAGGTGGGGGCGCTGCTCTCGGCACCCACCGCCCCGTACACCAAGGCCTTGCTGGCAGCGGTACCGAGGCTCGACGGGCCGCGCCGCTCCCGGGGCTCCGCCCCGCACCCCGTGCCTCGAACGCCGGCAGGGCCGGAGGCGTCCCCGGCGGTGTCCCCGGCGGGGCGGGACGGCGGGCCGGAAGCGCCGCCCGTCGTGGAGGCGTTCGGGCTGCGTCGGGAGTTCGGGCGGGGCCGGCGGAAGGTCGCCGCCGTCGCAGGGGTCTCCCTCGCCGTGCACGCCGGGGAGACCCTCGGGATCGTCGGCGAGAGCGGATCCGGCAAGAGCACCCTGGGTCGGATGCTGGTCGGACTGCTGGAGCCCGGCTCCGGGCAGGTCCGCCGGGACGGCGTCCCGGTCACCGGCATCGCGAGCGGTGTGCAGATGGTGTTCCAGGACCCGGCGTCCTCCCTCAACCCGCGCCGGTCCGTGGGCGAGTCCATCGCCGACCCGCTGCGCGCCGCCGGGGCACGGGACGCGGCAGCCGTGCGCGCCCGGGTGGAGGAGCTGCTGCTGCGCGTCGGGCTGGAGGCCGAGCACTACGACCGCTACCCGCACGAGTTCAGCGGTGGCCAGCGCCAGCGGGTGGGCATCGCGCGGGCGCTCGCGCCCCGGCCCCGGCTGATCGTCTGCGACGAGCCGGTCTCCGCCCTGGACGTGACCACCCAGGCACAGGTCACCGCCCTGCTGGCCGAGCTCCAGCGGGAGCTCGGCATCGCGCTCGTCTTCATCGCGCACGACCTGGCGGTGGTCCGTCAGGTCAGCGACCGGGTGGCCGTCATGCGGGCCGGCGAGATCGTCGAGGAGGGTCCGGTGGACGAGGTCTACGACCGCCCGGCCCACGCCACACCCGGCAGCTGCTGGCCGCCGTACCGGCACTCGATCCCGGGCTGGCCGCGGGCCGCCGCAGGTCGCGGCAGGAGGTCTTCGCCTAGGCGCTGCCCGGGTCCTTCCCCGGGTCCTTCCCCAGGCCCTCTCCGGGCCGTTCCGGGGCTGTACTTCTAGCGTGCTCGAACGCGAACCGTACGGGAAAGTTACGACTCTTCACCCCTTCCGGTGGCGCGACGGACAACCGTCCGTCGCGCCTTCGGCATATCCGCTTGAGTTCTCCGCGGCGGGTCGCCTGACCGAACGGCGACCGCCTGAACGGGAGATCGGGGGTGCCACTCGTGCGGATCGGACTGCTCACCGAAGGTGGTTATCCGTATGCGACGGGAGAGGCCAGGCTGTGGTGCGACCGGCTCGTGCGCGGGCTCCCGCAGCACGAGTTCGAGATCTACGCACTGAGCCGCAGCGCCGAGCAGGAACGCGCCCGGGTGCCACTGCCCGAGCATGTCACCCGGGTCCGGACAGCCCCCCTGTGGGCCCCCGCCGACGACGGGCGGAGCTACTCCCGGCGCGAGCGCCGGCGGTTCGTCGACTGCTTCAGGGAGTTGGTCCACGGGATCTGTGCCGGGCAGCCACAGCCCTTCGCCGCCGGGCTGTACGGACTCGCCGAACTCGCCCGTGAGCAGGGCGGGATGTACGCGGCGCTGCGCTCCGAATCCGCAGTGCGGGCCCTGGAGTCCGCCTGCCGGGCTCCCGGCGCCGCGCGCACCGTGGCGACCGCCCAGGTGAGCGACCTGCTGGAGTTCGTGGACGAACTGGAAGTCATGCTGCGGCCGTTGTCCCTCGACTGGTACGAGGAGCCGGGCGGCCTCGGCGAGGCCGACATCTGCCACGCGGCCGCGGGCGGCGTGGCGGCGATCCCCGGACTCCTGGCCAAACGCTTCTTCGGGGTCCCCCTGCTGGTCACCGAGTACGGGGTCCAGCTCCGCGCCCACTACCTGGCCCAGCTCGGCACCGGCGGCGAACCGGAGGCCCGCCCCGCCGTACGGGCCCTGCTCGCCGCCTTCCACCTGCGGCTGGCCACCGAGATCTACGCCCGCGCCGACTTCCTGACCCCCGGCAACGCTCACGCCCGGCGCTGGCAGGAGCGGTGCGGGGCCACCAGGGAGCGACTGCGGACCGTCTACCCGGGCATGGAGGCGGACCGATTCGCCACCGTCGGCGAGGCCCCCGACTGCGGGGACCCCGACACCCTGGTGTGGGTCGGCCGGATAGAGCCCGCCAAGGACCTCATCGCCCTGCTGCACTCCTTCGCGGAGATCCGCCGCGCGGCCCCCGGCACCCGGCTGCGGATCTTCGCCACCGCCGTGGCCCCCGGCTACCTCGCCGACTGCCGGTCCCTGGCCGCCCAGCTCTTCCCGGACGAGGCCGCCGACTCGGTCACCGTCGGGGAGAACCCGGTCACCTTCGAGGAGATCGGCGGACCCGAAGCCCCCACCTCCGCAGAGGCCTACGGCGCCGGGCGCGTCGTCGTGCTGTCCTCCGTGATCGAGGGGTTCCCCGTCACGCTCGCCGAGGCGATGCTCTGCGGGCGCGCCACCGTCTCCACCGACGTGGGCGCGGTGTACGAGGTCATCGGGGGCACCGGGCTCGTCGTCCCGCCGCGCAATCCCCGGGCACTCGCCGAGGCCTGCCTGTCCCTGCTGCAGGACCCCGAACGGGCACAGCGGCTCGGCTCCGCAGCCCGGGCGCGGGCCCTGGAGCTCTTCACGGTCGAGCAGAACGTCGCCGCCTTCCAGGACATCTACCTGCGTCTGCTGGCCAAGGGCTCCGCCCGGCCCGACGGCGAGATCCCCTTCGCCCGGCCCCCGGAGGCACGGGTGCCCGGCCACTGGACCAGCCCGACCTGGGCCGAGCCCCTGCCGGACTCGCCCTCGGAGGCCGCCGTATGACCACCGTCGACCCCGAGATCGCGCCCCCGCCGCGTTCAGCCCCGCTGGATTCAGCCTCGCCGGCGGCGCTTCCGGTCCGGCCGCTCTCCGCACATTCAGCCTCGCCGGCGTTTGAGGCGCGGGGGTCCGGGGGCAGCGCCCCCGGCAACGGCGC
>NZ_BMVL01000010.1:140619-312995 GCF_014650695.1 Streptomyces avidinii
CTCCGCCCCGGACCCCGCGCCTCAAACGCCGGCGAGGCTGGAGGTGCCCCCGGCGAGGCTGGAGGGGCTCCCGGCGCGGCGGCGAGGCCGGCTCGGCGCCGGGCCGCAGGGGATCCCGTCAAGGCCCTGCTGCACCGTCACCGGGAGCTGTGCGAGCGGGCCGTGGATCCGCTGGAGATCGCCGCCGGGCTGGAGGCCCACGGCATCACCGACCGCACCGCCGCGCGGTTCCGCCACCGGGACGTCTTCTCGCTCGCCGAGGAGCTGTACGCGCGCAGCCCCCACGAGGCGGTCTCCGCCGCCGCGCCCGCCCTGGTCCCGGCGGGTCCCGCAGCCTTCCGGCGGTTCGGCTACGCGCTGCTGCCCGCCGCCCTCGCCTGCGCCGCGGCCGCCGCCGGGCAGGAGTGGGCCGGAGCCGCCGCCGTGGTGGCCGTGGCCGCCGCCCTGGTGTGGCCCGGGAGGGCCGCCGGGGGCCGGTTCCCCTACGTGGCACACCTGCTGGCCGCGGTCGTCGCCGGCTGGGCCGTGCACCGGCACGGCACCACCCTCGCGGTCGGCCTCGCGCTGGCCGTCGCCCCCGGGCACCTGGCCGCCGCCGCCTTCGCCGCCGGGGCCCGGGCCCGGCTCGACGCGAGCCGCGCCCTGGAGGACTTCGCGGACCGGGCCCGTCCGCTGCTGCTGGCGGTCGTCGTCGTGTTCACCGCGGCCGCCGCCACGGTCGCCGCACTCGCCGGGACACCGCTCCCGGTGGCCGTTCCGCTCGCCCTGCTGTTCTTCCTGACCCGGCTCCTGCTCCGGCACGGAGCCCACCGCGCCCCCGTCGGCGCCGCCCTCGCCCTCGCCCTGGTCCCCGTACCGGCGGCGGTCCTGGCCGCCGCTGCAGGACTCCTCGTGCACGCCGTTCTCGCCCTGTCCCGCGCGTCCGCGCATGCGCGGCCCTGACGTCCCCGGGACGTCCCCAGACCTTCGGAGCCGACGCCGAGGCGCATTACCCGTACCCCGCCCCACCCGACCGTCCACCCGTCCGCAAGGAGAAACAGACATGACCGGCCAGCCAACCAACCAAGGGGTCACGCGATGAGGGTGCTGCTGATCGGAGCCAACGGATACCTCGGCCGCTACGTCGCCGACCGGCTGCTCGCCGACCCCGCCGTCCAGCTCACCGCGCTCGGCCGCGGCGACGACGCCGACGTCCGCTTCGACCTTGCCACCGGCAGCCCCGGCGCGCTCACCCGCTTCCTCGACGCCGTCCACCCGGGCGTCGTCATCAACTGCGCCGGAGCCACCCGGGGCGGGGCCCGGGAACTCACCCGGCACAACACCGTCGCCGTGGCGACGATCTGCGAGTCGCTGCGCCGCAGCGGCTGCGGGGCCCGGCTGGTACAGCTCGGCTGCGCCGCCGAGTACGGGCCCAGTCAGCCCGGATCGTCCACGGCCGAGGACGCCGTGCCGAGACCCGGTGGACCGTACGGCGTGAGCAAACTCGCCGCCACCGAGCTGGTCCTGGGCTCCGGACTGGACGCCGTCGTCCTGCGGATCTTCTCGCCCGTGGGTCCCGGCACCCCCGCCGGATCGCCGCTCGGCCGGCTCGCCGAGGCGATGCGCCGCGCGATGCAGGCGGGTGACGGCGAGCTGAAGCTCAGCGGGCTCGGCGTGCAGCGCGACTTCGTGGACGTACGGGACGTGGCGCGGGCCGTGCACGCCGCCTCGCTGTCCGCCGCCCAGGGCGTGGTCAACATCGGCACCGGCCGCGCGGTCCGGCTGCGCGACGCGGCCGCCGTCCTGGCCCGGGTCGCCGGGTACGGGGGCGCCCTGCACGAGCTGGACGTCCCGCACGGCGGACCGCAGCAGGCGCACGGGCACCCCGGCCGCCCGGCCGGACTCGCCACCATCGGCTCGCCCCGCTC
Organism: Streptomyces avidinii; assembly: GCF_014650695.1. Classification (GTDB taxonomy): domain Bacteria; phylum Actinomycetota; class Actinomycetes; order Streptomycetales; family Streptomycetaceae; genus Streptomyces; species Streptomyces avidinii. Next base: position 142,527 of record NZ_BMVL01000010.1, read on the forward strand.
CGAGGCCACCGCCGAGCAGATCGCCGCCGCGGCCCCCCAGCCGTACCCCTACCCGGACGGCTGCGGCGCCTGGCAGCAGGCGGATGTCCGTACCGCCCGGGACCGGCTCGGCTGGCGGCCCCGGATCAACCTGGAGGAATCCCTCGCGGACATCTGGATGGAGGCGGCGTGCCGTATCTGACGACCCCGCCGGGTGCCATGACCGCCGCCGCGACCGAGGCCGGCCGCCTCGGTCTGGGCATCCCCGGCTACGCGCACCCGCTGCTCGCCCCCGTCGAGTGGGCCGAACTGACCCGCCCGGGCACGCCGCTGCACTGGGCCGTGCTCAACGTGGCGGACGGCCCGGGCGGGCGGCCCGACCCGCACTGCACGGAAGCGGCCGCGAAGCTGCGGCGCGCGGGCGGCACCGTCCTCGGCCATCTCGCGATGCGAGACGGATCGCGGTCGTTCGGGGAGCTGATCTCCGACGCCCACCGCTTCCGGGACTGGTACGGGGTCGGTGGCTTCTACCTCGCCGGGGCCCCGGCCGACCGGGCGGACCTGGCCTCGGTGTGCCGGGTCGTCGACACCCTGCGCGGTCTGGGCGGGGACCTGCGGATCGTGCTCGGGCACGGCACGCATCCGTACGAGGGCTATGTGGAGGCCGCCGACCAGCTGGTCACCTTCTCCGGGTCCTGGGCCGACTACCGCTGGTCGCACGTGGCGGAGTGGACGGCGGACCACCCGGCGGAGCGGTTCTGCCACCTGGTCCACGGGGTGCCGCGCACGCACCTGGAGGAGGCGATGCGGATCGCCCGCTGGCAGGGAGCGGGCACGATCTGGTTCACCGACCGGCGCGGTGCGCGCGGCAGCGACCCGTGGGCCTCCATGCCCGCGTACTGGGACGAAATCGTCTCACGCATCGGGACAGGTGTCTTGGAATGAAGACGGGCGTGGCAGTGTTACGGGGAGAACAACCATTCAGTTCGCTCCCTGCACCTGCGGGGATGCTCCCACCTCCGGAGTGCCCGTGTCGCTGCCACCGCTGGTCGAGCCAGCAGCTGAGCTCACCGTTGACGAGGTCCGCCGGTATTCGCGGCACCTGATCATCCCGGACGTCGGGATGGACGGCCAGAAGCGCCTGAAGAACGCCAAGGTGCTGGCCGTGGGCGCCGGCGGTCTCGGCTCGCCCGCCCTCATGTACCTGGCCGCGGCCGGCGTCGGCACGCTGGGCATCGTGGAGTTCGACGAGGTCGACGAGTCGAACCTGCAGCGCCAGATCATCCACAGCCAGGCGGACATCGGCCGTTCCAAGGCCGAATCGGCCCGCGACAGCGTGCTGGGCATCAACCCGTACGTGAACGTGGTCCTTCACGAAGAGCGGCTCGAGGCCGAGAACGTGATGGAGATCTTCAGCCAGTACGACCTCATCGTCGACGGCACGGACAACTTCGCCACCCGCTACCTGGTCAACGACGCCTGCGTGCTGCTGAACAAGCCGTACGTGTGGGGTTCGATCTACCGCTTCGACGGACAGGCCTCGGTCTTCTGGTCCGAGCACGGCCCGTGCTACCGCTGCCTCTACCCGGAGCCCCCGCCGCCGGGCATGGTCCCGAGCTGCGCCGAGGGCGGCGTGCTGGGCGTGCTCTGCGCGTCCATCGGGTCCATCCAGGTCACCGAGGCCATCAAGGTCCTCACGGGTGTCGGCGAGCCGCTGGTCGGCCGCCTGATGATCTACGACGCCCTGGAGATGCAGTACCGCCAGGTCAAGGTCCGCAAGGACCCCGACTGCGCGGTCTGCGGTCCGAACGCGACCGTCACCGAGCTCATTGACTACGAGGCCTTCTGCGGCGTCGTGTCGGAGGAGGCCCAGGAGGCGGCCGCCGGTTCGACGATCACTCCCAAGCAGCTCAAGGAGTGGATCGACACCGACGAGCCCATCGAGATCATCGACGTCCGCGAGATCAACGAGTACGAGATCGTCTCGATCCCCGGCGCGAAGCTGATCCCCAAGGGCGAGTTCCTGATGGGCACCGCCCTCCAGGACCTGCCGCAGGACAAGCGCATCGTCCTGCACTGCAAGACGGGTGTCCGCAGTGCGGAAGTCCTCGCGGTCCTGAAGTCCGCGGGCTTCGCGGACGCGGTGCACGTCGGCGGCGGCGTGATCGGCTGGGTCCACCAGATCGAGCCCGAGAAGCCCGTCTACTAGCCCGGGCCACCGGCAGCAGCCCGAAGGGGCCGCACCTCGATCGCGAGGTGCGGCCCCTTCGGCGTGCGCTCTCCCGGGGCCGGATCAGACGGCCGGCGGCGGCTCCGACGCCCCGGGCGGCGCCGTCGGGTCGGCCGCCGCGGTGCACACGGTGCCCTCGGCCGGCGTCTTCCCGTCCAGCAGGTACGTGTTGACCGCCTTCTGCACGCACGGGTCGCCGCTGTTGTACGCGCCGTGCCCCTCGCCCTTGTAGGTCAACTCCACGCCCACGCCGGGGCCGAGCCGCTCCACCATCTTGCGGGCGCCCTCGTACGGGGTGGCCGGGTCGCCGGTGTTGCCGATCACCAGGATCGGGTCGGAGCCCGGTGCGGAGACATCGGGGGTGTCCCAGGTGCCGGCGACCGGCCAGCCGGTGCAGGACATCATGGCCCAGCCGAGGAGGTCCCCGAAGACCGGCGAGGCGGCGCGGAAGGTCGCCAGCTTCGCCTTCGTCTGCTCCAGGGTGTAGCGCTCCTTGTCGTCCACGCAGTTGATGGCGGTGTTCGCGGCGCCGATGTTGCTGTAACGCCCCTGCTGGTCCCGGCCGTTGAGTGCGTCCGACAGGGCCATCAGCAGTTGCCCCTGGCCACCCTCCGCCTCGTCGAGGCCCTGTTCCAGCAGCGGCCACAGCTCCTTGGAGTACAGGGCCTGCGCGATGCCGTTGGTCGCCTGGGTCTCGGTGAGCATCCGTCCCCCGATGCCCGGGATGGGTTTGACGGCCAAGGCCTTCTGCAGCTTGATGATGTTGTCCTCGATCTCCTTGGGCGTGCTGCCCTGGAGCCGGCACTCGTCGCCGCGGTCCACGCAGTCCTGGGCGAAGTTGCCGAGGGCGAGCTGGAAGCCCTTGGCCTGGCCCAGGGCGCTCTCCTCGGCGGTCTTGGTCGGGTCCACGACGGCGTCGAAGACGGCCCGGCCGACGTTCTTCGGGAACAGGTGGGCGTAGACCCCTCCGAGTTCGGTGCCGTAGGAGATGCCGAAGTAGTTCAGCTTCTCGTCGCCGAGGGCCTGACGGAGGCGGTCCAGGTCGCGGGCGGCGTTCTCGGTTCCGACGTGGGGGAGCAGTTCGGCGGAGTTCTTCTCGCAGGCCGCCTGGTACTGCCGGATGTTCTCGACGAAGGCCTTCTCCTCCTCCGGGGTCTCGGGGGAGGAGTCCTCGCCGAAGTACTGGTCCAGCTGCTTGTCGTTCTTGCACAGGACGGGGTCGCTGCCGCCCACCCCGCGGGGGTCGAAGCTGACGAGGTCGTACCGGGCGCGCAGGGCCTCGTACTCCTTCGCGGCGCCCGGCAGCGTACTGATCCCGGAGCCGCCGGGGCCGCCGAAGTTGAAGATCAGCGAGCCCAGCCGGTTCTTCTGGTCGCGCGCCTTGGCCCGGATCAGGGCGATCGGGATGGTCTCGCCCTCGGGCTTCGCGTAGTCGAGCGGGACGTCGAGGGTGGCGCACTGCCAGTCCTTCGGCGGGGCCTGACCGCCGCCCTGGGCAGCGGTCGGAGCCTCGCAGTCACCCCACTTCAGGGGCTTGACCTCCGGGGTGCCGTCGGCCGTCGTCTTCTTTCCGTCGCCGTCGTCGGAGCAGGCGGCCGTGGTGAGCAGCCCGGCGGCGAGCGCGGCGGCGGCGGTGACCCGCCAGGCGTGTGTCGGCATGTCCCCATCCTGTGCGCCCGGCGGCGACCCCGCCCGCGCGCTGACCCGAACGGGGGGCGCACCCGGCGGTCGGCAGCGCAGTGTCCGGCAGCCGTGTTGTCCGGGGGCGAGAACTCCCGGTGGAACCGGTCCGGGCGCGAGGGGGTGGCAGGATGAGGCGGTGTCCGACTCTCTGCGTGAACTCTGGCTGCGCGGCGTCGCCTTCAACCCGGCGGCGCCCTCCGACGTACTGATACGCCTGCTGGATCAAACGACCGGTGAGCTCGGCCGGCTGGTGTGCAAGGACCGCGACCTGCCCGACGCCGTCATCGACGCAGCCCTGTCCCACCCGGAGTGGCGGATCCGCGGCGCGCTCGCCCGCAACCAGCACGTGGACCCTTCGCGACTCGCCCCCTTGGCAACGGACCCGTCGGGACTCGTCCGCGCGCGACTCGCCAACCCCCACCTCCGGCCCTGGTCCTTCTGGGTCCGACCGCTGCCGGACGACATCCTCGTCGCCCTCCTGACCGCCCAGGACGGGGGAGAGGACGGCAAGGTCACCGCGAGAGAGATCGTCTCGGAGCTCGAATCGTCCCGGCAGATCCCGCTGCCCTTCTTCCGCTCCCTGGCCGGGCACGAGGACCCCGCACTCCGGATGAAGGCCACTTGGCGGTGGGAGTCGCTCACTCCGGCGCAGCGGGCGGGGCTGCTCGACGATCCGGACCCCGCGGTCCGTGAAGCGGCGGAGGACAGGAACTGGAAGCTGGACCCCGAACGGGTGGAGGCCGAGCTGCCGTCCATCCGTCCGAGCAGCAGGCCGTTCGTGCTCGACAGGTGCGCCCTGTCGCCCGCGCTCGTCGAGCAGTGCTTCGCGGACGGCACGGTGCACCCCCTGGCCCGGAACCCCCACACTCCGGCCGACGCCGTCGCCCGGCTCGCCCGGCATCCCGAGGCGAAGGTCCGCGAGACGGTCGCCTCCCGGCCCGACCTGGGACCGGACCTGGTGGCGGAGCTGAGGGAGGACCCGGACGAGGACGTGCGGTTGCGCGCCCGCCTTCACCCCTTTCCCCGCACCTGGGCCGAGTACGACGTGATCGACCTGGTCATCGGGCACGGTCCCGAATGCATCTGCCCGATCACCGAGCCCGAGCCCGACCCGGCCGGCGTGCCGTCGCCCGACTGGTTCGCCGCCTGCGCGGTGTCCGGGGAACCGGTGCTCCGCCGGGTTGCGGCGAGCTGGCCCGGCCTGCCCGCGGAACTCGTCGAATCACTCGCGCAGGACGGAGACGAGGAGGTCCGGATCCGGCTGGCCTGCCGCCACCCGCTGGCTCCGCCGCACCTCCTCCTGGAGGTCTTCGTCACCCGCCCGGACCACCGTTCGCACCTGCTGACGCTGCCCGGCTTCCCGCGCACCGGCCGGACCCACCTCATCGACCACCCGGATCCCGAGGTACGCGCCCTGGCCGCAGCCGATCCGACCCTGCCCGAACCCCCGGTGGAGGATGCCGAGGAGTCGGTGCGCCGGGCGGCCGCCGCGAATCCGATCCTGACGCCCGAAGTCCTGGAGGCCCTGCTCGCGGACCCCCGCACCGCGGAGGGCGCCGCGGCCAACCCGTCCCTCCCCGTCCCGCGCATGCACGCGCTCCTCGACCGCTGCCTGAACGGCGCCGCCGCCGCACCGGCGCCGTACGTACCGGCCGGAGGCGAAGCCGAAGCTGAAGCTGGGGGCGAAGGCGAATCCGCAGACCGGGCCGGAGGCTAAATCGCTTCCTTGCGGGTCAGGAAGTTGAACGAGATCCACCCCGGCAGCACCGGCAGCCAGAAGGTCATCAGGCGGAACAGCAGCACCGCCGAGATCGCGACCTCCTTCTCCAGCCCGGCCGCGATCAGCCCGAGGGTCAGCGTGGTCTCCACCGCTCCCATGCCGCCCGGCGTGGGAGCCGCCGAGCCCAGCGCGTTGCCCGCGAGGAACACCACCGCGATGCTCGCGTAGCTGATGGCCTCGCCGCCCCCGAACGCGCGGATCGACGCGTCGAGACACATCACGAAGCAGCCCGTCAGCAGCAGCATTCCGCCGATGCCGGTCATCAACTTCTTCGGTCGCTGGAGCACGTCCAGCATGCGCGGCACCACGCCCGCGAACAGCGCCCGGACCCGCGTCACCACGAACTTCCGCATGAACGGGACCGCCGTCACCACCAGCACCAGCACGGCCACCGTCAGCAGACCCGCGATCACCGCCCGGGACGGGGTCATCTCCGGGGTCTTCTCGGTCCCGGTCAGATAGCCGAAGGACAGCAGCAGCACGATGTGGCTGGCCAGTCCGAACAACTGGGAGGCGCCCACGCTCGCGACCGCCAGCCCCGGCCGGACCCCCGCCCGCTGCAGGAAGCGCGTGTTCAGCGCGACACCGCCGACGGCCGCCGGGGCCACCAGCTTCACGAACGACCCCGCCACCTGCGCGACCACGGTCCGCAGGAAGGACACCCGCTCCGGCACGAAACCCAGCAGGCTCATCGCCGCCGCGAAGTACGTCAGTGCCGAGAAGGCGAGCGCCGCCCCGACCCAGCCCCACTCCGCCTGGCCGATGATCGTCGCGAAGTCCACGTGGGCCAGCTGCGTGAGCAGGAAGTACGCACCGAACGCGCCCGCGATGAACGAGACCAGCGTGCGCGGCCGGATCCGCTCCAGCCGGGCCGGCTCCACCGGAGCCTGCGGGCGGATCAGCAGCACCTGGTGGCGGATCTGCGTCAGCAGGTCCTCCTCGCGCGCCCCGTCCAGCGCGTCCTCCAGGGCCTTCTTCTCGGCCTTGCGGTCGGCGGCGGCCGACGCGGAGATGGGGGTCGCGGAGGCCGCGGACTCCGCCTCGCGCGCCGCCTTCGCCGCCCGCGAGGACTCCAGTACGGCTTCCCGCTGCCGATCGGCCCGCTCCCGGGCCAGTTTGCGCAGGGTCGCCCGGGTGGAGCGGCTGAGCGCGATCGGCTGGAGCAGCGGCAGGCAGTCCGCCACCGCGTCCGGGCCGAGCACCGACACGGCCGAGGCCACCGCGCGCTCCGCGCCGACCCGCAGGCCGACCGTGGTCAGCAGCTGGGCGATGTCCATCCGCAGCACCAGGTCGCCCGCCGCGATCTCACCGCCGCGCAGGTCGGTGAGGATGACATTGCCGGAACGATCCACCACCAGGGCGTCCCCGGTGAGCCGCCGGTGGGCGATCCGCCGCGACTGCAGGGCCCGTACCTGCTTCCACGTGCTGTGGATCAGCTCGTCGGTGATCTCCTCGTCGGCGAGCGCGTCGAGCGGCCGGGCGTCCAGGTGCTCGTACACGAGCATCACCGCGTCCGGGCCGAGCTCGGAGGTGGCGATCAGCTTCGGTGCGTTCGCCCCGGCCGCGATGGCCGCGTACGCGAGCAGCGCCTCCTGCTCCAGCGCCTGGCGCAGCGACTGCAGGCTGCGGCCCGTGGTGATGCCGCGCAGGGTGAGCCGGCGCCAGACCCGGTAGAAGAAACCGTGGGCCTGCTGCTCGCGGTCGACGATCGTGACGTCGAGCGGCGGCCCGTCCTCCAGGGGCACGTGGTAGCGGCGCCCCCGGTCGTTCGCCTCGGACGGCTCGGGGCCCTCGGGCAGCTCGGCGCGCATCGCGCTGACCGGCTGGAAGCCGACCCGGCGCAGCCCGGCGAGCAGGTGCTGCCCGGTGGGGCGCACGTTGGGCGAGCCGACGGCGTACAGGGTCCCGTAGGCGACGCTCCAGCCGATCAGCACGGTGAGGATGATCGAGAAGGGGGTGGTGTACCCGTTGACCAGCATGGCCAGGGCGTTCAGCAGCAGGACCACCCACAGCGCGACGCGCCAGTGGGGTCTGCGGGTCATGCCGACCGCGGTCATGTACGCGATGACGGGTGCCAGGTAGCCGTGAACCGGGTCGGTGAGGGTCCCGCCGGCCGCGGGGCGGGTGAGGGCGTCCTGGATGGTGTCGGGGGCGGCCTGCGAGACCCACAGGTCGGTGGCGAGGGTGACGCCGTGAGCCAGGACGGCGGCGAGCACGCCGTCGGCGATGCGCAGCCCGTCGCGTTTGATCAACCGCTCGATGGCGAAGGCGACGGGCAGCAGCAGCACCGCGATGCTGGACACCAGCGCGGCGACCTTGATCAACAGGGCGGGCGCCTGGCCGGTGCCCTTGCTGATGTCCTCCTCCAGGCCGACGGTGGTGCCGTGGGCGAAGGCGGCGATGGCGAGGAGGACGGCGATGCCGAGGATGCCGACGAGCAGGCGTACGAGGTCGGAGGGGCGGTGCACGCGGGCGGCGAGCAGCGGTTCGTCGACCTCGACCCGGTCGGCGGCAGTGGCGGCGTGGCCGTGGGACCCCTCGACCTCCGGGCCCTCCGCCGCTCCCGGTTCCCCGGACGCTCCTGCCGCATCGGCCCCGTCGGCGCGCGGGGGCTCAGGACGGGGCTCCGGGACGGGCTCGCGGTGGGAGGCGGGGCCGTCGTCAGGGCGTGCGCCGTCGTCGGGGCGTGCCCCGTCGTCCGTCGCCGCGCCGTCCGGAGGGCTCACACCCTGCTCCTTCGTCGTCACTTCCATCTCTTCTTGATCACGTATCACCAGTCACCGCCCGGAAGATGGTGGCACGGACCGACGGGCCTGCGGGGCATCAGGGTGCGCGCCGGTGCGGAAGCGAGACCTCCGCCGGAGTGCGGCCGACGTACTGCACCATGTGCCGAATGAGTGAGGAGCTGCCCGCCTACGCGGAGCGCGTGCTGGAGGTGGTCGAGCGTATTCCGCCCGGCCGGGTGATGACGTACGGGGACGTCGCCGAGTGGCTCGGCGAGGGAGGACCGCGTCAGGTCGGGCGTGTCATGGCCCTGTACGGGGGAGCCGTGCCCTGGTGGCGCGTGGTGCGGGCGGACGGGCTGCCGCTCCCCGACCACGAGGTGCGCGCCCTGGAGCACTACCGGACCGAGGGCACCCCACTGCGCCTGACGGCGGGCGGCGAGCCGCGGCTGGACATGCGCCGGGCGCGCTGGGACGGGTCCTCCGGACAGGCCGGCGGGCAGGACGGCACACGCGACGAGGCTCACACCTGACAGCTTCGGCCATGCGGGGCCGGGGCGGGCGATCGGGCGACGGTCCGAACGCCCGTCCGGGGTACCCGGGGGGACTGCGCGGCGTCGGCGGGTTGCCGTAGCGTGGCCCCTTCGGCTTCCGACTCGGCTGCTGCCTCGGCCTCCGCGCGAGCCGTCACGGCAACACCGCCACACCCCGCAGACCCACCAGGACCGGCACCCCACGTGATCACCTCTTCCTCCGACCGCACCGAACGGCGGCGTACGCGGACCCCCGACGCGTACCGCCTCGTGCGCACCGGGCCGGAACGGGTGGATCCCCCTGAGCTGGACGCAGCGCAGCGGGCCGTGGTTGACCACACCGGCGGACCACTGCTGGTCCTCGCCGGACCCGGCACCGGCAAGACGACCACGCTGGTCGAGGCCGTCACCACCCGGGTGGAAGCGGGCACCGACCCCGCCCGCATCCTCATTCTCACCTTCAGCCGCAAGGCGGCGGTGGAACTGCGCGACCGGGCCGCCCTGCGCCTCGGCGGCGCACGGGCCCCGCAAGCCACCACCTTCCACTCCTTCTGCTACGGACTGGTCCGTGCCCACCAGGACACCGACCTCTTCGCCGACCCGCTGCGGCTGCTGTCCGGCCCCGAGCAGGACGTGATGGTCCGCACCCTCCTGGAGGGCCAGCGCCGGATCCGCTCCATCCGCTGGCCGGACGACCTGCGGGCGGCGCTGACCACGCGCGGCTTCGCCGACGAGGTCCGTGCGGTGCTGGCCCGCGCCCGCGAACTGGGTCTCGGCCCGCAGGCGCTCTCCTCGTTCGCCGAGCGCATCGGCCGTCCGGACTGGAAGGCGGCGGCGGCGTTCCTCTCCGAGTACCTGGACGTCCTGGACATGCAGGGCACGCTGGACTACGCGGAGCTCCTGCACCGCGCCGTGCTCCTCGCGGAACGCACGCCGTCCCTCGCCTCGGCCCACGACGTGATCTACGTCGACGAGTACCAGGACACGGACGCCTCCCAGCTGCGGCTGCTGCGGGCCCTGACCGGCCCCGGCGGCACCCTCGTCGCCTTCGGTGACCCCGACCAGTCGATCTACGCCTTCCGCGGCGCCGACATCAACAACATCCTGGACTTCGAGTCGGCCTTCCCGGGCGCGCGGGTCAAGGCCCTGACCGTCGGCCGCCGCTCCGGCGCGGCCCTCGTGGCCGCGACCCGCCTGCTCACCACCCGGATGCCGGTCCCGCGCCTGCCGTCCGAGGCGGTGCGCGCCCACCGGAACCTCGCGCCCGTGCGGGAGGGCGGCCGGGTGGAGGTCCTCACGTACCCGACGGCGGGTGCCGAGCTCGACAACATCGCGGACATCCTGCGCCGGGCCCACCTGGAGGACGGCGTGCCCTGGCAGGACATGGCCGTCCTGGTCCGCGCCGGCGGCCGCACCCTCCCGGCGATGCGCCGCGCCCTGATCTCGGCGGGAGTCCCCACCGAAACGGACGCCACGGACACCCCCCTCCGCCACGAACCGGCGGTCGCCCCCCTCCTGACGGCCCTTCGCATCACGGCCACCTCGGCGGAAACGGAGCCGCGCGAACCGTCGGCGGGGCGAGCCTCCGACGACGCCGGCCCCGAGGCCCCCACCGGCTCCGCCGAGGCCGAGGACCGGGCCGACGCGGTCGGGCCGGACCCGCAGACCCCCGTCGGCCCCACCGCGGGCGAGCCGGGCCCGGACCGGAACCCCGAGCCGGCCGACAGCCTTGCGCTGCCCCTGGCCGCCGGCGCGGACGCCACCGGGGCCGAGCCCGACGCCGTCGGGGCGGGCCCGGAACCGGGCCCCGAGGCACCGGCCGGCCCCGCCGGCGCATCCCCGGTTGCCCCGTCCGACCCGCACGCTCAGCCCGCCGCGGGCGTGCCGGGCGCGGACCGGGATCCCGAGGCGGCCGACAGCCCGGCGGTGCCGCTCGCGGCCGACGCCGTCGAGCCCGGGACCGATCCCGAGGCGCCCGTCGGTCCCGCGGACGGCCCGGGGGCCGGGGCCGGGGACTTTGCCGACCCCGTCGCAGGCGTCACCGTCGAGGCGGCCCTCACCCTGCTCGCCTCCCCCCTCGGCGGGATGGACGCCGCCGACCTGCGGCGGCTCGGCCGCGCCCTGCGCGACGAGGAGCGTGCCGCAGGAGTCAAGGTGCCCGCGCCCTCCGACGTACTGCTCGCCCGCGCCCTCGCCGAGCCCGAGCGGCTCACCGCGCACGACCCCGCCTACGCCCGCGGCGCGCAGCGCCTCGGCCTGCTCCTGCGCAAGGCCCGCGAGCTGCTCCAGGGCGGCGGCACCGCCGAGGAGGCCCTCTGGGTCCTCTGGGACGGCACCCCCTGGCCGCAGCGGCTGGAGCGCAGCGCCCGCCGCGGCGGCGCGGCCGGCCGCAACGCCGACCGCGACCTCGACGCCGTCTGCGCCCTCTTCGACACCGCCGCCCGCGCCGAGGAGCGCACCGGAGGCCGCGGCGCGCTCAACTTCCTCGAACAACTGGAGGCGGAGGACATCGCCGCCGACACGTTGACGGCCCGCGCCACCCGCTCCGACGCCGTCCGCCTGATGACCGCCCACCGTTCCAAGGGCCTGGAGTGGTCCCTCGTCGTCGTCGCCGGCGTCCAGGAGGGCCTGTGGCCCGACCTCCGCCGCCGCGGCTCCCTGCTGGAGGCCGACCGCATCGGCCGGGACGGTCTCGCCGAGCCCCTCACCCCCGGCGCGCTCCTGGCGGAAGAGAGAAGGCTCTTCTACGTCGCCGCCACCCGCGCCCGCGACCGCCTCGTCGTCACCGCGGTCAAGGCCCCCGCCGAGGACGGCGACCAGCCCTCCCGCTTCCTCACCGAGCTCGGCGTCGCCCCCCGCGACGTCACCGGCCGCCCGCGCCGCCCCCTCGCCGTCGCCGCGCTCGTCGCCGAGCTGCGCGCCACCACCGTCGACCCCGACGCCTCGCCCGCCCTGCGCGACATGGCCGCCCGCCGCCTCGCCCGCCTCGCCGCGCTCTCCGACGACGAGGACCGCCCCCTGGTCCCCGCCGCGCACCCGCAGCGCTGGTGGGGCCTGTACGAGCCCACCCGCAGCAGCGTTCCGCTGCGCGACCGGGACCGGCCCGTCGCCCTGTCCGGCAGCGCGCTGGAACAGCTCGCCAACACCTGCTCCCTCCAGTGGTTCCTCGGCCGCGAGGTCAAGGCCGACGCCCCCTCCACCGCCGCCCAGGGCTTCGGCAATGTCGTCCACGTCCTCGCCGACGAGGTCGCCTCCGGTCGCACCCCCGCCGACCTGGCCGTCCTCATGGAACGCCTCGACTCGGTGTGGGACGCCCTCGCCTTCGACGCCCCCTGGAAGTCCCGCCAGGAGAAGGACAACGCCCGCGCCGCCCTGGAGCGCTTCCTGCGCTGGCACACCACCGACCGCGGGGGCCGGGAGGCCGTCGCCACGGAGCACGAGTTCGACGTCACACTCGAAGCCGGTGACGTCGCCGTTCGCATCCGGGGCTCCATGGACCGGGTCGAAGCGGACCCGCAGGGCCGTGCGTACGTCGTCGACTTCAAGACCGGCAAGTCCGCGCCCACCCGCGACGAGGTGGCCCGCCACCCCCAGCTCGCCGTCTACCAGCTGGCCGTGCGCGAGGGGGCCGTCGACGAGGTCTTCGACGGCCTGCGCCCCGCCCCCGGCGGCGCCGAGCTCGTCCAGCTCCGCCAGGGCGCGCCGATCCGCGAGGGCGGCGACACCGTGCCCAAGGTCCAGGCCCAGCAGCCGCTCGACGGCGAGTGGGTCGGCGACCTGCTGGCCACCGCCGCCGGCCGGGTCCTGGACGAGCGGTTCGCGCCCGCCGCCGGCCGCCACTGCGACCACTGCTCCTTCCGCAGCTCGTGCAGCGCCCGCCCGGAGGGCCGCCAGACGGTCGAGTGAGCCGAGGGCCTTTCTCTCGGACCGGACCGGGCCCTGCAGGCGGTCGGGCGAGCTCGGCGGTCGGGGTTGTCGGTGGGGGCGGCTAGCCTTTTTGGGTGCCCGCGCGTCCGCCCGCCCTCTCCGACCCCGAGCAGCTCAAGGAGCTCCTCGGGATCCCTTTCACGCCCGAGCAGATGGCCTGCGTCACCGCCCCGCCCGCCCCGCAGGTCGTCGTCGCCGGTGCGGGATCCGGCAAGACCACCGTCATGGCCGCCCGCGTGGTCTGGCTCGTCGGCACCGGCGCGGTCGCGCCCGAACAGGTCCTCGGCCTGACCTTCACCAACAAGGCCGCCGGTGAACTGTCCGAGCGGGTACGCAAGGCACTGGCGCGGGCCGGCATCACCGACCCCGATCCCTCCCCGGCCGACGCCGACGCGGCCGTCGGCGAGCCGCGCATCTCCACGTACCACGCCTTCGCCGGGCAGCTCCTGAAGGACCACGGCCTGCGCATCGGCCTGGAGCCCAGCTCCCGGCTGCTCGCCGACGCCACCCGCTTCCAGCTCGCCGCGAAGGTGCTGCGCGAGGCCCCCGGCCCGTACCCCTCGCTCACGAAGTCCGTCCCCGACCTGGTCGGGGACCTCCTCGCGCTCGACGGGGAGCTCTCCGAGCACCTGGTCGAGCCCGAGCGGCTGCGCCTCCACGACACCGAACTGCTGGGTGTGCTCGCCGGCACCAAGCTCACCAACGAAGACCTCCGCAAGGTCCCGGAGGCCGTGCGAGGCCGCCTCGAACTGCTGGAACTGGTCGCCCGCTACCGCACCGCCAAGCGCTCCCGCGACCTCTTCGACTTCAGCGACCAGATAGCCCTCTCCGCGCAGCTCGCCACCACCCGGCCCGAGGTGGGGGCGATGCTGCGCGAGGAGTTCCGGGTGGTCCTGCTCGACGAGTACCAGGACACCTCCGTCGCGCAGCGGCTGCTGCTGTCCGGCCTCTTCGGCGCGGGCTCCGGCCACGCCGTGACCGCCGTCGGCGACCCCTGCCAGGCGATCTACGGCTGGCGCGGGGCCTCCGTCGCCAACCTCGACGACTTCCCGGAGCACTTCCCGCACGCCGACGGGACCCCCGCCACCCGGCTCTCCCTCAGCGAGAACCGGCGCAGCGGCGGCCGCCTGCTCGACCTGGCCAACGGCCTCGCCGCCCCGCTGCGCGCCATGCACGAGGGCGTGGAGGCGCTGCGCCCGGCGCCGGGCGCGGAGGCCGCCGGGCAGGTCCGCTGCGCCCTGCTGGAGACTCACGCGCAGGAGCTCGACTGGCTCGCCGACTCCGTCGCCCACCTGGTCCGCACCGGGACGGAGCCGCGCGAGATCGCTGTACTGTGCCGCTCCGCCGGGGACTTCGCGCAGATCCAGGCCGTGCTGGTGGACCGGGACGTCCCGGTGGAGGTCGTCGGGCTCTCCGGGCTGCTGCACCTGCCCGAGGTCGCCGACCTCGTCGCCGTCTGCGAGGTCCTCCAGGACCCCGGAGCCAACGCCTCCCTGGTCCGGCTCCTGATCGGCCCGCGCTGGCGGATCGGCGCCCGCGACCTGGCCCTGCTGGGCCGCCGGGCGCGGCTCCTCGTGAACCGTTCGCCCGCCGGCTCCGACCCGGACGAACGCCTCGCGGCGGCCGTGGAGGGCGTGGACCCGGCCGAGATCGTGTCGCTGGCCGATGCCCTGGAGACCTTCCTCGACGGCGCCGGACAGGCCCCGGACGACCTCCCGTTCTCGGCGGAGGCCCGGATCCGCTTCGCGCACCTCGCCCAGGAACTGCGCGACCTGCGGCGCTCCCTCGCGGACCCGCTGATGGACGTCCTGCACCGGGTGCTGACCGCCACCGGCCTGGAGGTGGAGCTGTCCGCCTCCCCGCACGCGCTGGCGGCCCGCCGCCGCGAGACCCTGTCGAACTTCATGGACGTGGCGGCCGGCTTCGCCGCCCTGGACGGCGAGGCCACACTGCTGGCCTTCCTGGCCTTCCTGCGCACGGCCGCCCAGTACGAGAAGGGCCTGGACCACGCCCTGCCGGGCGGCGAGAACACGGTCAAGGTGCTCACCGCCCACAAGTCCAAGGGCCTGGAGTGGGACGTCGTGGTGGTCCCGGACCTGTGCGCGGGCGCCTTCCCGAAGGAGAAGCCGCCGGAGGCCTGGACCTCGTACGCGAAGGTGCTCCCGTACGCACTGCGCGGCGACGCCCCCACCCTGCCCGGGGATCCTGCCTGGACCTCGGCGGGTCTGAAGTCCTTCAAGGCCGAGCTGAAGCACCACAAGTCGGTGGAGGAGCTCCGCCTCGGCTACGTGACCTTCACCCGGCCACGCTCCCTGCTGCTGGCCTCGGGCCACTGGTGGGGGCCGAGCCAGAAGAAGCGCCGCGGCCCGTCGCAGTTCCTTCAAGCCCTGTACGAGCACTGCGCGGCCGGTTTCGGCGAGATCGAGGCCTGGGCGGACGAGCCCGACCCCACCGCCGAGAACCCCGCGCTGTCCGGCGAATCCACGCCGGACCACTCCTGGCCCCTCCCGCTCGACCCGTACTCACTGACCCTGCGCCGCGCGGCGGCCGCCCTGGTGGAGTCCTACCTCGCGGCTCCGCCCCCGGAGGAGGACGACTCCTACCTCTGGCCCCCGGACTGCGAAGACCCCTCGTACGAGGAGGAACCCTGGCCGGACGACGCCCCCGGGCCCGACTACCCGTGGGACGAATCCCCACCCGCGCCCGCACCGCCGGCCGGGCCGCCCACCGACGCCCCCGCCGCGCCGCTGGACGACGACCTCTGGCCGGAGGCGGCCCTCCGGGTCCCCGCCCCGCCGGACGAAGACCTCTGGCCGGAGACCGACGCCCGGCCCGCTCGTGGCGGCGGCGCAGCCCTGCCGCCGGGCACCGGCGCGGCCCGCAACGGCGGCGGCGCAGCCGGACCGGACCTGTCCCCCGAGGAGGCGCGGGCCGTCGCCTCCTGGGACCGTGACCTCGACGCCCTGGAGGGCGAGCTCCGCCGTGCCCGCGCTGCCGTCCGCGACGTCGAGCTGCCGTCCGCCCTGTCCGCCAGCCAGCTGCTCCGGCTCGCCGCCGACGAGCAGGGCTTCGTACGCGACCTCGCCCGCCCCATGCCGCGGCCCCCGCAGCCCGCCGCCCGCCAGGGCACCCGGTTCCACGCCTGGGTCGAGTCCCGCTTCGACGAGCTGCCGCTGCCGTTCCTCGACGTGCTCGACCCCGTCACCGACCTCCCCGGCGCCGGCTCCGACCAGGAGATCGCCGACGAGGCCGACCTCGACTCCCTCAAGGCGGCCTTCGAGCGCAGCCCGTACGCGGACCGGCCCCCGCACCGCATGGAGGCCCCGGTCCAGCTCACCCTCGCCGGCCGGGTCGTCCGCGGCCGGATCGACGCCGTCTACCGGAACGAGGACGGCTCGTACGAGATCGTCGACTGGAAGACCGGCCGCACCACCGAGGCCGATCCCCTCCAGCTGGCCGTCTACCGCGTGGCCTGGGCCGAGGCCACGAACACCCCCCTCGACCGGGTCTCCGCCGCCTTCCTGCACGTCCGCAGCGGCCGCGTGATCCGCCCCCGCAACCTCCCGGACCGAGCCCGCCTTGAGCGGATCCTCCAAGGCGAATCGGACCCGGACGGTGACCATCAGGCGGACAGCTAGGCTCGTGGGCATGAGCGACACCCCGCCGGACAACGTCGTCCGCACGTACATCGACACCCACCGCGCCGCCTTCCTCGACGACCTCGCCGAGTGGCTCCGGATTCCCTCCGTCTCGGCCCAGCCCGAGCACGCGGGCGACGTACGCCGCAGCGCCGAATGGCTCGCGGCGAAGCTCAAGGAGACCGGCTTCCCGGTCGCCGAGGTGTGGGAGACCCCCGGCGCGCCCGCCGTCTTCGCGCACTGGCCGAGCGAGGACCCGGACGCCCCGACCGTCCTCGTGTACGGGCACCACGACGTGCAGCCCGCCGCCCTCGCCGACGGCTGGCACACCGACCCGTTCGAGCCGGTGATCCGCGACGGCCGCATGTACGGGCGCGGCGCCGCCGACGACAAGGGCCAGGTGTTCTTCCACACCCTCGGGGTGCGGGCGCATTTGGCGTCCACCGGCGCCGCCGCCCCCGCCGTCCACCTCAAGCTGATCGTCGAGGGCGAGGAGGAGTCCGGCTCCGCCCACTTCCGCGATCTCGTCGAGACCCGCGCCGCCGAGCTCGCCGCCGACGTCGTGATCGTCTCCGACACCGGCATGTGGTCCGAGACCACCCCCACCGTCTGCACCGGCATGCGCGGCCTCGCCGACTGCGAGATCGACCTGCACGGTCCGGACCAGGACATCCACTCGGGCGCCTTCGGCGGGGCCGTGCCCAACCCGGCCACCGCCGCCGCCCGCCTGGTCGCGGCCCTGCACGACGCCGACGGGCGGGTCACGATCCCCGGCTTCTACGACAACATCGCCGAACTCACGGACGCGGAGCGCGCGCTCATCGCCGAGCTGCCCTTCGACGAGTCCGAGTGGCTGCGTACGGCCAAGTCCCACGCGGCCGCGGGCGAGGCCGGGTACTCCACGCTGGAGCGCGTCTGGGCCCGCCCCACGGCCGAGGTCAACGGCATCGGCGGCGGCTACCAGGGCCCCGGCGGCAAGACCATCGTGCCCGCCTCCGCCCACCTGAAGCTTTCCTTCCGCCTGGTGTCCGGACAGGACCCGTACGAGGTCGAGGCGGCCGTCAGGGACTGGGTCGCGGCCGGGATCCCGGACGGAATCCGCCACTCCATCACCTTCGGCGCACCGACCCGGCCGTGCCTGACCCCGCTGGACCACCCGGCCCTCCAATCGGTCGTCCGGGCCATGGGCCGCGCCTTCGGCGAGAAGATCCGCTTCACGCGGGAGGGCGGCTCCGGCCCCGCGGCCGACCTCCAGGACGTTCTGGACGCGCCCGTCCTCTTCCTCGGCATCTCGGTACCGTCCGACGGCTGGCACGCGCCGAACGAGAAGGTCGAGCTGGACCTCCTGCTCAAGGGCGTCGAGACGAGCGCCTACCTCTGGGGAGACCTCGCCGCCGCCCACCACCGCACCACCGCCTGACACCCGACGCACACACCTGCCGTACCGAGCCTGCCTGTCCCACCACCGGGGGAGTTGGAAGTACCTGTGAGCACCCATACCGAGCGCCCTCTCACCGAGCGCCCTCTTTCGCTCGCCGCGCCCAGCGGGATCGACCGCGCCGCGCACCACCGTCTCGACGAGGCGTGGCTCGCCGCGGCCTGGAGCCACCCGACGACCCGCGTCTTCGTCGTCTCCGGCGGCCAGGTCCTGATCGACGACACCCCCGACGGCGGCACGGGCATCGTGATGACCCCGGCCTTCGAGGCCCCGGTCACCGAGACCCACCGCTACTTCCTGGGCACCGACGAGGACGGCGTACGGTACTTCGCGCTGCAGAAGGACGCCCTGCCCGGCCGCATGGACCAGTCGGCCCGCCCGGCCGGCCTGCGCGAGGCCGGACTCCTGCTGTCCCCGCGCGACGCCGGGCTGATGGTGCACGCGGTGGCGCTGGAGAACTGGCAGCGGATGCACCGCTTCTGCTCGCGCTGCGGCGAGCGCACGGTGGTCGCGGCCGCCGGGCACATCCGCCGCTGCCCGGGCTGCGGCGCCGAGCACTACCCGCGCACCGACCCGGCCGTGATCATGCTGGTCACGGACGACCGGGACCGGGCGCTGCTGGGCCGCCAGGTGCACTGGCCGGAGGGCCGCTTCTCGACCCTCGCGGGCTTCGTGGAGCCGGGCGAGTCGATAGAGCAGTCCGTCATCCGCGAGGTGTGGGAGGAGGCGGGCGTCAGGGTCGGCGAGGTCGAGTACGTGGCCAGCCAGCCGTGGCCCTTCCCGTACAGCCTGATGCTGGGCTTCAGGGCCCGCGCCACCACCTCGGAGATCACGGTGGACGGTGAGGAGATCCAGGAGGCCCGCTGGTTCTCGCGGGAGGAGCTGCGCGCGGCGTTCGCGTCGGGCGAGGTGCTGCCCCCGTCGGGCATCTCCATCGCCGCCCGGCTGGTCGAGCTCTGGTACGGCGAGCCGCTGCCGAAGGCGGCCGCGTAACCTTCGTCACTTCGGCGTTCGCCACTTCCCCGTTCGTCGCGCACCCGCTTCGTGACACAGCGGAGGGCCCCCGCCTCGGCGGGGGCCCTCCGCTGTGTCCGTCACCGGGGCCGGTCAGACGGCGAGGGCCTGCTTGACCTGGGCCAGGCTCGGGTTCGTCATGACGGACTCGTTGCCCGCGGCGGACGTCACCAGAACGGTGGGAACGGTCTGGTTGCCGCCGTTGGCCTTCTCCACGAACGCGGCGGACTCCGGGTCGAGCTCGATGTTGATCTCGTTGTACGCGATGCCTTCCCGGTCCAGCTGGGTCTTCAGCCGACGGCAGTAGCCGCACCAGGTCGTGCTGTACATCGTGACGGTGCCCGTGTCCTGCATGCTGCGCTCTCCTTCGTGAGGGCTCGGTGGTCCGAGTACACGAACGTACGGGACCCGGCGGCCATTCCCGTACGGTCGCCTCCGGGCACCCGGTGTGACCGATACGACTGATACGCACTGCCTGTGGACAACTTTCCCGCCCGACCCACGAGACCTGGCAGCATGGCGGGGTGACAGCAGCAACGCACTCCTCATCGTTCCCGGGTGGCCCCGCCTCCGCCGACTCGGCCGACGCGGTGCTCCTGGGCCTCGACCCGGAGCAGCGCGAGGTCGCAACGACCCTGCGCGGACCGGTGTGCGTACTGGCAGGTGCCGGCACCGGCAAGACCCGCGCGATCACCCACCGCATCGCCTACGGCGTCCGGTCCGGGCAGCTCATGCCGGCCAGCGTGCTCGCCGTCACCTTCACCAACCGCGCCGCGGGCGAGATGCGCGGACGCCTGCGCACCCTGGGCGCGGGTGGGGTGCAGGCCCGCACCTTCCACTCCGCCGCCCTGCGCCAGCTCCAGTACTTCTGGCCCAAGGCGGTCGGCGGGGAGGTGCCCCGGCTGCTGGAGCGCAAGATCCAGTTCGTCGCCGAGGCCGGGGCGCGCTGCCGTATCCGCCTGGACCGCAACGAGCTGCGCGACGTCACGGGCGAGATCGAATGGGCCAAGGTGACCCAGACCGTGCCCGCCGACTACCCGGTGGCCGCCCTCAAGTCGGGCCGCGAGGCACCCCGGGACCTGGCCGAGATCGCCCAGATCTACGGGACGTACGAACAGCTCAAGCGCGACCGAGGCATGATCGACTTCGAGGACGTGCTGCTCCTGACCGTCGGCATCCTCCAGGACCGCCACGACATCGCCGAGCAGATCCGCACCCAGTACCAGCACTTCGTCGTCGACGAGTACCAGGACGTCAGCCCGCTCCAGCAGCGGCTGCTGGACCTGTGGCTCGGCGAGCGCGACAGCCTCTGCGTCGTCGGTGACGCCAGCCAGACCATCTACTCCTTCACCGGGGCCACCCCCGACCACCTGCTGAACTTCCGCACCCGCTACCCGCAGGCCACGGTGGTCAAGCTGGTCCGCGACTACCGCTCCACCCCCCAGGTCGTCCACCTCGCCAACGGTCTCCTGAACCAGGCCAAGGGCCGCGCCGCCGAGCACCGGCTGGAACTGATCTCCCAGCGCGAGACCGGCCCCGACCCCGTCCACGCCGAGTTCGCGGACGAGCCCGCCGAGGCCGAGGGCGTCGCCAAACGGATCCGCGACCTGATCGCCGCGGGTGTCCCGGCCGGCGAGATCGCCGTGCTCTACCGCATCAACGCCCAGTCCGAGGTCTACGAGCAGGCCCTCGCCGACGCCGGGGTGCCCTACCAGCTGCGCGGGGCCGAGCGGTTCTTCGAGCGCCAGGAGGTCCAGAAGGCGCTCCTCGCGCTGCGCGGAGCCGCCCGCTCCGGCGGGAACGACCCGCTGCTCGACGACGTCGTGGAGCTGGGCTCGCAGGTCCGGGCGGTGCTCAGCTCGACCGGCTGGACCACCGAGCCGCCCGCCGGCTCCGGCGCCGTGCGCGACCAGTGGGAGTCGCTGGCCGCGCTGGTCCGGCTCGCCGAGGACTTCGCCCGCAGCCGGCCCGGGGCCACCCTGGCGGACCTCACGATCGAACTGGAGGAACGCAAGGCCGCCCAGCACGCCCCGACCGTCCAGGGCGTGACGCTGGCCTCGCTGCACGCGGCGAAGGGCCTGGAGTGGGACGCCGTGTTCCTCGCCGGCCTCACCGACGGCATGATGCCGATCACCTATGCGAAGACCGACGAGCAGGTCGAGGAGGAACGGCGACTGCTCTACGTCGGCGTCACCCGGGCGCGGGTGCACCTGACCCTCTCCTGGGCCCTCTCCCGCGCTCCCGGCGGCCGGGCCTCCCGGCGGCCCAGCCGCTTCCTGAACGGCCTGCGGCCGGGCTCTGCGGCCCCGGGCGCCGGGTCGGGCTCCGCGGACGGGCGAGCGCCGCGGGGGCGCGGCCGCCGCGGTCCCGCGCTGTGCCGGGTCTGCGGCAAGACCCTGACCGAGGCCGGCGAGCTGAAGTTGATGCGCTGCGAGGACTGTCCGTCCGACATGGACGAGGGCCTCTACGAGCGGCTGCGGGAGTGGCGCGCGGCCCAGTCGAAGGAGCAGGGCCTGCCCGCCTACTGCGTCTTCACCGACAAGACGCTGATCGCCATCGCGGAGGCCGCGCCCTCCGAGGAGGGGGAGCTCTCGATGATCTCCGGAGTGGGCGGTCGTAAGCTTGATCGGTACGGAGCCGATGTCCTGGCCATCTGCGCAGGTCAGGAGGTTGGGGCCGGGCGTCCTGACGACGCGTAGAAACTCGTCGGAAAAATAGTTTGCACATGCCCAGCGAAGACCCATAGGTTCTTAGCAACGGAAACGGTGGCTTCTCCGAAGCCCTGGATCCGTGCTGTACTTATCCGAATACGCATGGGACAGGCCCTCGGGCCGAGTCCCCGAGACGCCGAGAGGAGGCGAGACCAGTGACCAGCTTCATGACCTTCACCAAAATGACCGATCGCTCGGTCGACGCTTCCTGCCTGCTCGGTTCCGTCTCCCTCCTGGGTACCGGTGTGTCCGCGATTTCCGCCGACCGCCCCGCCCTGCTGGCGACCCTTCCGGTCAGTGAGCGCAATGAGCGACCGACCCAGGCACCGGTGGCAGTACTGGCAGCAGAAGCGCAGACGCATGGCGCCTATGGATTCGCTGCCGCAGCCGGTGCCGGATCCCTGAAGAAGCAGACGAAGCAGCAGCACCACCTGATGTGGGCCTTCCGCGGGCTCGAACCCTGGAGTGATCCAGCCTGATCGCATGATCAGGCCGGCGCCTTCAGGGCCGCGGAACCCCACCCGGGATCCGCGGCCCTTCTGTTTGTCCCCGACCGGGGGCGACGGAGCGAAGGGGTCTCGGGACTGGCAGAGCCAGTCGGTGTGAGAGCACAACCCAGCCGAACCCGGCCGACCGGCCGGAACGACTAGCCGAACAAGACGAGGAAGAAACCACCGTGCAACTCGAAGCGCACGCCCCGTCCGTACCGCAGACCCAACTGATCTCCCCGCCCGCAGTCCCGGAGGACCACACCTTGACCCCGCTCACCGCGCTGACCGCGCTCGACGACGCCATCGAGAACCTCGGTGTGCCCGTTCCCTGCCGCACCTTCGACCCCGAGGTCTTCTTCGCCGAGTCCCCGGCCGACGTCGAGTACGCCAAGTCCCTCTGCCGCACCTGCCCGCTGGTCGAGGCCTGCCTCGCCGGGGCGGCCGAGCGCCGCGAGCCCTGGGGTGTCTGGGGTGGCGAGCTCTTCGTCCAGGGTGTCGTCGTAGCCCGCAAGCGTCCCCGTGGCCGTCCGCGCAAGAACCCGGTTGTCTCGGCATGACCGCCATCGGAACCATCGACCGCCCCCTGACGCACGACCCCTTGAAGCAGGCCCTCATGACCGCCCACACCACGAGCGAGCAGCCCCACGGCGCCGCCCACGCAGACTTCATCACCGCCGGCGCGATGACCTCGCGTCAGAACAGGACCCGCGAAATGCAACTCATCCCAGAAGCCCTGGCTCGTGCCCATATGGACGAGCGCATGCGTGAGGCGGACGCCGAGCGTCACGCCGTGCGCCTGGTCGCCGCCCGCCGCATGCAGCGGCGTGCCGAGCGCGTCTCCATGCGCGCCCGGCGTGCGCTGGCCATGGCCGTCATGCAGTAAGAGCTGAAATCAACAACCCCGGGGGGACCGGTCCGCACGGACCGGTCCCCCCGGTGCGTTGCGGCCCGTTGTCCGCCCCGGACGGGGATATCGTCTGGAGGTGGACCAGCCGACTCCCCATCCCGGCCCGTCGGGGTCCGAGGCCCAGCCCGTCGTCTGCGCGAGCTGTGGCACGAGGCCCCCGGGCGAGATCCCGCCCACCTGGACCTGCTCCGTGGAGAACGGGACCAGACAGTACTTCTGCGTCGACTGCGCGCGCGCCAACCTCCGGGCGATCGAGGGCAGGCTCGACTCGTCCTGGTGGTGACGCCAAGGTCTTGCCCCGGAACCGTCACTCGGCCGAGGCGAACCCCGGCAGCCAGGCGTCCAGTTCGTCGCGCAGCCGCACCGTCGCGCCCAGCTGGCACAGCACGCCGATGGTGCTCAGCGTCACGCGGTGGATCAGCAGGTACGAGGGCGGCAGATTGATCTGGCGGCCCAACTGGTGTGCGGGGGAGCGGGGATCCGCGATCCTCGCCGCCTGGCCGCGCAGCCACGGCCGGGTGAAGGTGAACTCCTCGGCCTCGGCGGGCTCGATGATCGGCTTCAGGTAGTCCAGCACCGCGTCGGGGTCCAGCTCGATGGACTCCTTCACGAATCCCTCGGCGCACAGGTGCCCGTAGACCCCCTCGGCGTCACCGTCCAGCGTCATCCGCAGCGACCTGCCGATGGACTTGGGCCAGCCGCCGGGCAGCCGGTCGACGGTGCCGAAGTCCAGGACCCCCAGCCGCATCCGGCCGTCCGCCCCCGGTATCAGCCGGAAGTTGCCCGGGTGCGGGTCCGCGTGCAGCAGGCCGGTGCGGGCCGGCCCGGAGAACAGGAACCGGGACAGCAGCTGTCCGGCGCGATCCCGCTCCTCCTGGCTGCCGTCGGCTATCACCTCCGACAGCGGGGTCCCCTCCATCCACTCGGTCACCAGCACCTGGTCGCCCTGGTGCACGACCTCCGGCACGAACACGTCCGGGTCGTCCACGAAGGCGTCCGCGTGCGTCCGCTGGGCCTCGGCCTCCAGCTCGTAGTCGAGTTCCTCGGCGACCCGGTCGCGCAACTCCTTGATCAGCGGCTTGATCTCCATGCCGGGGATCAGCGGCCCCAGCAGCCCCGCGAACCGGCCCAGCTGCTTCAGGTCCGACAGCAGCGCCTCACCGGCCCCCGGGTACTGGACCTTGACGGCCACCTGCCGCCCGTCGTGCCACACCGCCCGGTGCACCTGCCCGATGGAGGCCGCCGCGGCGGGCTTGTCCTCGAACTCCTCGAACATGTCGCGCCAATCGGCGCCCAGACGGTCCGTCAATACCTGATGCACCGTCGCCGCGGGGAGCGGCGGGGCCGCCTCCTGAAGCTTGGTCAGCGCTGCCCGGTAGGGCCCCGCGACCTCCTCGGGCAGCGCCGACTCGAAGACCGACAGGGCCTGCCCGAACTTCATCGCACCGCCCTTCAGTTCCCCGAGCGTGCGGAACAACTGCTCGGCGGTGCGCTGCTGGAGCTCGCGCGCCACGATCTCCGCGGACTTGCCCCCGATCCGCTTGCCCAGCCCCCACGTGGCCCGTCCCGCGATGCCGAGCGGCAGCGCGGCCAGCTTGACGGTACGGGTGACCGCCTTCCGGGGAAGATCAGACATACGCCCCTCCATGTCCCAGACTGCTGCGCCGCGAACAGCGGTGCTCCGCATCCTGTCATGGCCTCCTCGCGGCTCGGAGGAGGGCACCTTCCCCCGGTCCCTGCGGGGTGGCCGTGCGCTCCGCGGCAGCCCCGCAGGGGCAGTCGGGATGGGGGTGCACCGGGGTGTGCTCCCAGTGGAGGGTGGGGAGGGCCGCCTCCCAGCGGGCGGCCGTGGACGCGGGGAGCCGGCCGTCGAGGAAGGCGAGGGCGTGGGCCGCGGCCAGGCCGGCCACCGCAGTGGACAGGCCCAGGTCGCACGCGGCGCCCGCGCGGCGGCGGTGGGCCGAGCGCCACTGGACCAGCATCCTCGGCCAGGCCGCGTCCCGGTCCACGCGGTCGCGCTCCATGCACCCCGCGCAGGCCGTCGTGCCCGGCAGTACCAGGGGTCCCACCAGGCCCGTGCCCTCCAACACCCCTGCGTACAGGTGGGGGATGCCCGCGCAGACCCAGTCGGCCGCGGTGTCCGGGTCCGGGGCCCAGGCCTGCAGGCCGTCCCGGGGCGCGACCACCACCAGGGCCAGCCCCGGCTCCGACCCTTCCTCCTCCCCGGCCCGCGGGGCACGGCCCGGAGCCGACTCGCGGACCAGTCGGCCCGCGGACTCCGCCCGCGGCCGGCCCACGCTGCCGGGGTCCAGCCCGCCCGGTGCCACGTCCGCCGGCTCCACCCGGCCCCCGTCGAGCACCTCGACCCGGCCCACGCCCGCTCCCGCCAGGACCGCGGCGATCACGGCCCCCACCCGGCCGCTCCCGCGCACCCGGACCCGTACCGCCCGGCGGGCGGCGATCCCCCGTAAGTCCCCGCCCGGCTCCCGGTGGACCAGTGACAGCGAAGCCAGATCGGGCCCCAGTCGCTCCACGGTCTCCGGATGCCCCCGCAGGGCCTGGGCCCGCGGGCCGCCCGCCGTGGCGTCGTCGAGCAGGCCGGCCCCCGCGAGCGTCCTGACCACCTCGTCGACCCGGCCGTCCGGCAGTCCCATCCCGCAGGCCTCGGCCCGCAGCAACTCCATCCCCCGGGTCCCGTCGATCCGGTCGATCAGCGCGCCCGTCGCCGTGTCCACCGGGCCGAGCACCACCGCATGGGCGGGCGTCACCCCGAACTGAACCGTCTGCAGATCCCGCCATGCCCGCGCGAGCGCCGGCTTCACCTTCGGATACATGTCCCGTCCCCCTCGATCCCGATCTCGATCCCGATATCCCGAGCGCATGCGCGCCGCCCGTTTCCCGTTCTTCCGCAACAGTGCCCGCCCGCCGGAATCCATGCAGGAATTTGTCCACAGGTGGGAGCTATTAGGCATATGAGATGAAGGGAAATGGAGTTCCGGAAATCGGCCGCGAATCCCTCGTGTTCGACCCCGGACGGGCGGGACTTCCGCCGCCACGACCGGGTACCGTCGTGGCGTGTCCGCCGACCCACAGCAGCGCGCCGTCGAAGTCCGCCGGAGCGCGCGCCGCCGCAGGACCGTATCGGCCTATCGCGAGGGTGACCGTACGGTCGTTCTCATCCCTGCCCGGATGTCCGAGGCGGAGGAGCAGCGCTGGGTGGGCGTCATGCTCGACAAACTGGCCGCGCAGGAGAGCAAACGCACCTTCGGGGACGCGGAACTCACCGAGCGCGCCGCTCAGCTGTCCGAGCAGTACTTCGACGGCCGCGCCCGCCCCCGTACGGTCCGCTGGGTCACCAACCAGAACACCCGCTGGGGCTCCTGCACCCCCGCCGAGGGCAGCATCCGCCTCTCCCACCGGCTCCAGGGGATGCCCGAGTACGTCGTCGACTACGTGCTCCTGCACGAGCTGGCCCATCTCCTCGTACCCGGCCACGGCCCCCGATTCTGGGAACTGCTCGAGGCCTACCCGCGCACCGAGCGGGCCCGCGGCTACCTGGAGGGCGTGGTCGCCGCCGAGCGGCTGCCGAAGGTCCCGGCCGCCCGCGAGGAGTGAGCCCGCGGCGGGCGACGGCATTCGTCACGTCACGCAGAGTGTTTTGTACCGGGTCGGTACCGGCTTGGCCGGATGTCGGCAGTTGCCGTTAGCCTGAGCGGCACGCATTCACAGTCGGGATGGGGGACGGTCGTACGTATGGCCAGGGAATTCCAACGCGGCCACAAGGCCAAGATCAGTGATCTCACCGCGGGCACCGATCTGTACGTAGGTGTCCAGATCGCCGGGTCCGGACTCGCCTTCGACATCAGCTGTTTCGGCCTGGACGCCAATGAGCAGCTGTCGGACGACCGTTACTTCGTCTTCTTCAATCAGCCGAAGTCGCCGGAAGAGTCCATTCAGCAACTCGGTGCGCAAGCGGGCGACACCGAATCCTTCCGGGTGACGCTGGACCGCATTCCGGCGTCCATCCACAAACTGTCCTTCACCGCCACCATCGACGGCGCCGGGCAGATGTCGCAGATCGGCCCGGGCCACATCCGGATCGTGGCCGGCGGCGAAGAGGTCGTCCGGTACGCGTTCACCGGTGCGGAGTTCACCACCGAGCGGGCCGTGATGCTCGGCGACTTCTACCTGAAGGACGTGTGGCGCTTCGCCGCCGTCGGCCAGGGCTTCGACGGCGGACTCGACGCCCTGCTGCGGAACTTCGGCGGCGAGGTCGCCGAGGAGGCGCAGCCGGAGCAGCAGGCCCCGGCCGCCGCCTCGCCCGGATTCGCCCCGCCGCCGCAGGCGGCCGCCCCGGCCCCGTCCTTCGGCGCCCCCGCCCCGGCGCAGCAGGCCCCCCAGGCCCCGGCTCCCGCGCCGTCCTTCGGCGCACCCGTGCCGGCGCCCGGCGCCGCGCCGCAGCCGCAGTACCAGCAGCCCGCGGCCCCGGCTCCCGCCCCCGCCCCGGTGCACGCCGCGCCCACCATGGCCGCGCCGCTCGCCCCACCGGCCCCCGCGCCGTACGGCCAGCCGCAGCAGCCGCAGCAGCCCTCGTACGGCCAGGTCCCCGGACAGGTGCCGGGCCAGGTCCCCGGTCAGTACCCCGGCCAGGTCCCGCCGCCCGCCCCGGCCCCCGCCCCTTACGGGCAGCAGCCGGGCTACGGCCAGGTCCCGGGCCAGCCCCCGGCCCAGCAGCCCGGGTACGCCCCGCAGGGCGTACCCGCCACCGGCGCCGGTCTCGCCGCCGCGCTCCAGCCGTACAAGGAAGCCCCCACCGGCACCCGCTGGACCCCGCAGAACGCGCAGCTCATGCGCGTCGACCTCGCCATGGGCGGCCAGGCCGTCCTCGCCCGCCAGGGCAGCATGGTCCTCTACCAGGGCAAGGTCGACTTCAGTTACAAGGGGGCGGGCTTCGCCGGGCGCATCGTCGGCAACGCCACCGGCCAGGAGATGCAGCTCATGCGCTGCACCGGCCGCGGCCAGGTCTTCCTCGCGGAGGACGGCGCCCACCTGCACGCCATCGAGCTCCAGGGCGACGGGATCTGCGTCTCCGCCGAGGCCGTCCTCGCCTTCGACGAGTCGCTCCAGCACGAGGTCCGCCGCATCGAGGGCCACGGCATTCCCGGCGGCGCGCTGTTCACCATGCAGTTCCAGGGCACGGGCACAGTGATCGTCAAGACGCACGGCGTTCCGGTGGTCCTGCCCGTCACCCCGACCACCTTCGCGGACAGCAACGCCATCGTCGCGTGGTCCTCCGCCTCGCAGGTGATCATCTCCAGTCAGGTCCGGCTGCGGCGCAACGCCTACCCCGGCCACAGCGGGGAGACCGTGAACCTCCAGTTCCGCGGCGCTCCCGGCAACTTCATCGTCGTCCAGCCGTACGAGGTCTGAGGGAGCCCGACATGAACGCAATGAACCAGCAACTCGCGGGCTTCGCCCCGACCCCCGTCACGGCCCGCATGGAGAACCACGGCCGGGCCATGCTCAAGGTCGCCATGCAGAGCGGCCAGGACCTCTTCGCCCGCACCGGCTCGATGGTCGCCTACGAGGGCTTCGTCCAGTACGAGCCGAACCCGCCGGCCGTCCGCCAGATGGCCTCGCAGTGGGTCACCGGCGAAGGCGCACCGCTGATGAAGTGCACCGGAGACGGCCTGCTCTACCTGGCCGACTACGGCGCCGACGTGGTCGTGATCAACCTCAACAACGACTCGCTCTCGGTCAACGGCACCAACCTGCTCGCCTTCGACGCCCACCTCCAGTGGGGCGTCGAGCGGGTCAAGGGTCTCGCCAAGTTCGCCGGTCAGGGCCTGTTCAACGTGCAGATCGCGGGCACCGGGTGGGTCGCGCTGACCTCCCGCGGGACCCCGATCGTGGTCGACTGCGGCCGCGGCGAGGACGAGACGTACGTCGACCCCGACGCGCTCGTCGCCTGGTCGCCGAATCTCAAGGTCAAGGGCAAGCGCAGCTTCAAGGCCTCGTCGATGATCGGCCGGGGCAGCGGGGAGGCCTACCAGATGGCCTTCTCCGGCCAGGGCATCGTCGTCGTACAGCCCAGCGAGGACAGCACCGACCGGCTCCGGGCCCGGGGCTGAGGGGGAGCGGACACATCATGCAGAGCGCACTTTTCGCCCACACCGAGGCGCAGTCCCAGGACCGGTACGCCATCCAGAACCCGCAGCTGCTGCGGGTCTCGCTGACCGGCTCCGACGACGTACTCGCCCGCAAGGGCGCGATGGTCGCCTACCAGGGCATCATCGACTTCGACGGCGAGTACCAGAGCACGAGCCAGCGCAATGCCCGCCGCCGCACCGGCGAGGGCCTGGACCTCATGCGCTGCTCCGGCCAGGGCACGGTCTACCTGGCCAACCTGGCCCAGTACGTGCACGTCGTGGACGTGGACCAGGACGGCCTCACGGTCGACAGCAGCTACGTGCTGGCCCTGGACTCCACCCTGCACACCGAGGTCATCGCGGTGGACAGCCAGTACGGGATCTCCGGCTCGGGCAAGTACCAGCTCAACATCTCCGGCCGCGGCAAGGTCGCCCTGATGACCTCCGGTCAGCCGCTGATGGTGCACGTCACGCCCGACAAGTACGTCAACGTCGACGCGGACGCGATCGTCGCCTGGTCCACCTCGCTCCGGGTGCAGATGCAGGCCCAGACGCACTCCAGCGGCGTGTGGCGGCGGCGCGGCAACACCGGCGAGGGCTGGGAGCTGAGCTTCCTCGGCACCGGCGTCGCGCTGGTGCAGCCCAGTGAGGTGCTGCCGCCGCAGAACGCCCAGCTCGGCCAGGGCGTCGCCGCGCAGTTCGGCATGGGCCAGCACGGCTCCCACGCGCAGAACCAGAACAACGCCTGGAACTGACGCTCCCGGCACGGCGAAGGGGCGGTCCCCTCGGGGACCGCCCCTTCGCCGCGTCCGCGTCCGCGTGCTCAGCCGCTCAGCGGATCGGTCGTTCAGCCGCCCAGCCGCGCCAGGGTCGCCTCCAGCAGCCGTACGACGGACGTGTCGGCCACCGCCGCCACCTCCTCGTACGGGAACCAGCGCAGGTCCAGGGACTCCTCGCTGATCTCCGCCACCGCGCCGGCCGGGGCCAGCGCCGCGTACTGCACGTCCAGGTGCCAGTGGCACGGAGCCGGGATCGCATGCCGGTCCAGGCGCACCGGGCCGCCGTCGAGCAGGGTCACCCCCGAGGCGATGCCCGACTCCTCGCGGGCCTCGCGCAGCGCCACCTCGGCGAGGGACCGGTCACCGGGCTCGCAGTGGCCGCCCATCTGGAGCCACATGCCGAGCTTCTTGTGCAGGGTCAGCAGTACGCGCCCCCGCGCCGGGTCGATGACCAGCGCGCTGCCCGTGACGTGCCCGGCCCCGCAGGGCTTGTAGACCCCGTCCGGGTGGGCCGCCAGGTGCTCCAGGTAGAGATCGCGCAGTTCCGGCTGGTCCTCGTACGCCTTCAGGACGAGGACCGCGTCTTCGTGCAGGCTCACTTCTTCTCGTCGCCGTCCTGTTCGCGCTTCTCGGCGGCCTCGCCGAGCATCTTGTCGATCTCCGAGAAGTCCAGCTGCTCGCGGTGCACGAAGCCATCCGGGTCGTCCAGGTCGGAGGCCGTCGGCAGCATGTCCGGGTGCTCCCACAGGCCGTCGCGGCCGTCCACGCCCCGGGCGTCGGTGAGCGAGGCCCACAGCCGCGAGGCGTCCCGCAGCCGGCGCGGACGCAGCTCCAGGCCGATGAGCGTCGCGAAGGTCTGCTCGGCCGGGCCGCCCGAGGCGCGCCGCCGCCGCATGGTCTCGCGCATGGCGTCCGCCGAGGTCAGCCGGGGCTTGGCGGCCTCGTGGACCACCGCGTCGACCCAGCCCTCGACCAGCGCGAGCGCCGTCTCCAGGCGGGCCAGGGCGGCCTTCTGCTCGGGGGTGTCCTGCGGCTGGAACATGCCGCCCTGGAGCGCTTCCTGCAGCTGCTCCGGGTTGGACGGGTCCAGCTGGCCGACCACGTCCTCCAGCTTCGAGGTGTCCACCTTGATGCCGCGGGCGTAGCCCTCGACCGCACCGAACAGGTGCGAGCGCAGCCACGGCACGTGCGCGAAGAGCCGGGCGTGGGCCGCCTCGCGCAGGGCCAGGTAGAGCCGCACCTCGTCCGAGGGCACGCCCAGGTCCTTGCCGAAGCTCTCGATGTTCAGCGGCAGCAGCGCGGCCTTACCGGCCGGGCCCAGCGGCAGGCCGATGTCCGTGGAGCCGACGACCTCGCCCGCGAGGGTGCCCACGGCCTGGCCGATCTGCTGGCCGAACATGGCGCCGCCCATGGAGCGCATCATGCCGAGCAGCGGGCCCGCCATGGCCTGCATCTCCTCGGGCAGGACGCCGCCCATGGCCGCGCCGACCCGCTCCGCGACCGGGTCCACGAGCTCCTTCCACACCGGGAGGGTCGCCTCGACCCACTCGGCGCGGCTCCAGGCCACCGCCGTGGTGGCGCCCGAGGGCAGCGAGGTCACCCCGTCCAGCCAGTGGTCGGCGAGGCGCACGGCCTCCTCGACGGCGGACTTCTCGGCGATGCCGACGCTCGTGTCCTTCACGCCGTCCGCGGTGCCCTGCGCGACGGTCTGGCGGGCGATGTCCTTGGCCATGTCCCAGTTCACGGGACCGCCCTCGTAGCTGAGCATCTGGCCGAGCTGCTGGAACGCGGCACCCAGGTCGTTCGGGTTCATCGAACCGAACATCGCGGCGAACGGGTTGTCCGCTCCGGGAGCGCCCGCCCCGCCCGGCAGGCCCATGCCGGGGAACCCGAAGGGATTCGCGGGGCCGCCCTGACCGCCCTGATTGCCCTTCTTCTTGCCTTCGTCGCCGTCTTCCGGCTCCTCCGGCGGAAGGCCGAATCCGAATGGGGTGTCGCTCACGGGTTTCCTCGGCTCGTAGGGCCGCCGGCGGGAGCCGACGGGCAATGGTCCGACAACACCACCCAGCGTAGACACCGCGGCCGCATCCGGGCTCGGTGCTCCGCCGACTCCTGGGCTGCGGCAGGATGGACATCACCTGGTGGGTACGCGTCACGGCGCGTCCCTACTGAAGACAACCGCTGGAGACGCCCGGTGAGTTCCCCAGATCCGCAGTTTCGCGCGATGCCCGACGACGAAAACAGCTCCGAGCACGGTGACGGCGCCCCCGGCGTTCGCCAGCCGCGAAACCCGGCGGAATTCCGCCGGCGCAGCCCCGTGATCGCCGTGACCGGGGCCGCCTCCGGGGTCGGCGCGGCCCTCGTGAGCCGCCTGGCCGCCTCCGACGAGGTCAAGCAGGTCGTCGCAATCGACGAGCGGCGGGGGGACTGTGCCGCCGCGCAGTGGCACATTCTGGACGTACGGGACCCCGCGATCGCCGAGAAGCTGCGCGGGGCGGACGTCGTGGTCCACCTCGCCCTCGACCTCGACCTGGAGACGGATCCGGCGGCCCGCACGGCGTACAACGTGCGCGGCACCCAGACCGTCCTGACGGCGGCCGCCGCGGCCGGCGTGCACCGGGTCGTGCTCTGCACCTCGGCGATGGTCTACGGGGCCCTGCCGGACAACGACATCCCGCTGTCCGAGGACTCCGAGCTGCGGGCCACCGCCGAGGCGACCGGCGTCGGCGACCTGCTGGAGATCGAGCGGCTCGGCCGTCGCGCCCCGCGCGCGCACCCGGGACTGAACGTCACGGTGATCCGCCCGGCCGTCCTGGTCGGCGGCACCGACACCGCCCTGACCCGGTACTTCGAGTCCCCGCGGCTGCTCGTGGTGGCCGGATCCCGCCCGACCTGGCAGTTCTGCCACGTGGACGACCTGGTCAGCGCCCTGGAGTACGCGGCCCTGGAGAAGGTCGAGGGCGAGCTGGCCGTGGGCTGCGAGGGGTGGCTGGAGCAGGAGGAGGTCGAGGAGCTGAGCGGCATCCGCCGCATGGAGCTGCCCTCGGCGGTCGCGCTGGGCGCCGCCGCCCGGCTGCACCGGATCGGCCTGACCCCGTCACCGGCCGGGGACCTCGCTTACACGATGCACCCCTGGGTGGTCAGCGTCAGCGGCCTGCACGCGGCGGGCTGGCGACCGCGCTGGACCAACGAGGAGGTGCTCGCCGAGCTCCTCCAGGAGGTCTCGGGCCGCCACACGGTCGCGGGCCGCCGGCTGGGCCGCAGGGACGCCGCCACGGCCGCGGGTGCGGCGGGCGCCACGGTGGCTCTGCTGGGCGCGGCCGCGGCGGTCCGCCTGGCCCGCAAGCGGCGCGGTATCTGACCGGCCCGGATCCGCGGCAGCCCGCCGTTCGCCCGGGTGGACCCCGGGCCTGCGCCGGCCTGTCCTGTAGGAGGCTCCCAAGGCGGCGGGCCCGCCCCGGGCGAATCTGCTATTTCGTCGTGTCAGCGGCTAGGGCACGATGAAGGCATGGCACCGCACTTCGACCACCCCGGTGAGCAGGCCGCTTCGGACCCGATCCGGCTGCTCCAGATCCGCGAGACCGCCCTGTCGATCGACGAGGTCTTCCAGGCCGTCGGCGACGACGCCTCGGGCGGTACGACGCTCTTCGTCGGCACGGTGCGCAACCACGACAGCGGGGCGGACGTCGACTCGCTCGGCTACTCCTGCCACCCGACCGCCGAGGCCGAGATGCGCCGCGTGGCCGAGCGGGTCGTGGCCAAGTTCCCGGTCCGCGCCCTGGCGGCCGTGCACCGCGTCGGTGACCTGGCCGTCGGCGACCTGGCCGTCGTCGTCGCGGTGTCCTGCCCGCACCGCGGCGAGGCCTTCGAGGCCGCCCGGATGCTGATCGACGACCTCAAGCACGAGGTCCCGATCTGGAAGCACCAGACCTTCAGCGACGGCAGCGAGGAGTGGGTCGGCGCCTGCTGAGGCCGGGCCGCGCAGGTCGTCGGACGGAGTCCGGCACGGCCGGGCGAAGCCCGTGAGGCGCTCCGGCGCCGAGCGGTGCGAGTACGGCCCGCAGAGAAGGTGACCTTCGGCGACGGCAGCGAGGAGTGGGTCGGCGCCTGCTGAACCCCCGGTCGGGGAACGGCACCCGGAAGGCTGTACCCTCGCACCCGTTCGGCCGCGCAACACGCCCTCGATTTGCGTAACCCCCCCACGGGCACGAGCGTTGAAGCCACCAACGAAACGTACTTCGGGGTAGGGAGGCAGGCCCATGGCGTCTTTGGCGTGGTTGCTGATTCCGCTGTTCGCCGCGATCGGAGCGGCGATATGGGGCAGCTGGGCGGCACGCGACCGCACACAGGGTGACATATCCGAGCTGGCGGGCTACGCGCGATTCCGCGAAGCCATGGCCAATGCCGATCAGCCCCGGGCCGCGGCGGACGCCCATTCCGCACACCCCGCCCACTCCGCCTCCGATGCCGTCTGACCCCGTGCGACGCCCGTCCGGCGCTGTGCGACGACGCCCTGCCGACGCTCCGCGTACGTCCCGTTCCGGACCGCTGCCGATCCCGCCGCCTTCGGTGAGATTCCGCTGAGAGTTTCGCGGGCGGCCCCCGTACGGACCGGCCCCGAGGGCCGCCCGCCAGGGCCGTCCCGTACTGTCGGATCCATGCCACGCCGCACCGCGACGATGCTCGCTTCCACCCTGGTGCTGTTCGCGCTGCTCTGCGCAGGGGTGTTCATCAAGGTCCCGTACTCCGAGATGAGCCCCGGCCCGACCGTGAACACCCTCGGGGACTCGCACGGCGCGCCGGTCCTCAACATCTCGGGGCGCAAGACGTACCCGACCAGCGGGCACCTCAACATGACGACGGTCCGCGTCACCGGCGCGGACTACGACATGAGCCTGGTGGAAGCGGTGTACGGCTGGCTGGCCGGCGACAACATCGTCGTCCCGCACGAGAACCTCTACCCGAACGGCAAGACGGACGCGGAGTCCACCCAGGAGAACGCCGAGGAGTTCAGCCAGTCGCAGCAGAGCGCCAAGGTGGCGGCCCTGAAGCAGCTCGGCATCCCGGTCACCGCCCGGGTGATCGTCTCCACCGTGGTCAAGGACAGCCCCTCCGAGGGCCGGCTGCACGCCGGTGACGTGATCAAGGCAGTGGACGGCGCCGCCGTCACCGCCCCCGAGGACGTGGCCAAGCTCGTCACCAAGCACAAGCCGGGTGAGCCGGTGGAGTTCACCATCGTGCCCGCCAAGGACGCGGCCGAGGCGGCGAAGGCGAACGACAGCGACCCCGCCACCTCGAAGGTGATGATCACCGCGGGCAAGGCGGAGGGCGACGGCCACGCCATCGTCGGCATCCGGGCGGGCACCGACCACGCCTTCCCGTTCACGATCGACATCAAGCTCGCCGACGTCGGCGGGCCGAGCGCCGGTCTGATGTTCGCCCTCGGCATCGTCGACAAGCTCACCCCGGAGGACCTGACCGGCGGGAAGTTCGTCGCGGGCACCGGCACCATCGACGACGCGGGCAAGGTCGGCCCCATCGGCGGCATCCAGATGAAGACCATCGGAGCCCGTCAGGCCGGCGCCCAGTACTTCCTGACACCCGCCGAGAACTGCGCCTCCGCGGCCTCGAACGTGCCCGACGGGCTGACCCTGGTCAAGGTCGCCACCATCGACGACGCCACGAAGGCGCTGCAGAAGATCAGCAAGGGGGACACGGCCGGGCTGCCGCAGTGCAAGCCCTGACCGCTCCGTCCCCCCGACCGCTCGTCCCCTGACGTGCCGCAGCCGTGCCGGCCGGCGATCTACGAGAAGGTGGCCGCCAGGGCCTCCGCCAGGCCGGGCACCAGGCCAGCACCGGTGAGGACCTCCGTGGAGGAGTCCTTCTCGCGCAGCCGTACGGCCGACTCGCGCGAGCCGTCGCGCAGCACGGCCACGGTCAGGCGGACCTCCTGCCGCTCCGGGTGACCGGCGACCCACTTCGACAGCTGCTTGTCGTTCAGGCCCTCCGGTACGGACGCCTCCGCCGACGGCGGCAGCATCAGCCGCTCCACCGTCAGCGCGCAGCCGACGACCGCGTCGGGCCAGGCGATGGTGCCCAGGAACTTGTCGAGCGGGGTCCCCTTCGGGACCTCGTCCTGCTCGATCGGGGTCAGCGAGGACTTGCCGGCGTCGTCCTGGTCGAGACCGAGCTGGCCGGCGAGCCGCGGCTCCTGCTTCTTGAGCCGGGCGGTGTCGACGAGCGCGAAGAGCCGCGCGGGCTTGTCCCAGCCGAGGCCGGCCGCGTACTCGTCGATCTCGAGGCAGGCGCGGGTCAGCGGGCCGGCCGCCATGGGGGTGCCGGGGGAAGGCGAAAGGTTGGACATGGGCAACATCCTGCCTCCTTTCCACCGGATACCGGGAACTGACCGAAGCCTCAGTAAGTTGCATGAGTGGGCTCTACGATCGGGGGCCCGTTCATTACCAGACTCAGCGACTTTCGAGGTGCGCACCTTGGCTTTCCAGATGCCGGACCGCGGCGGAGGCCCCTCCGGGCCACGGATGAGAGTCGGCCGCCCCTCCCGGCGGGCCAGAACTCTCCTCATGACCTTGGGCGTGTTGGCCGTCCTGGCCATGCTCTTCATCATGTTCGCGGGCTTCTGGACTGACTGGCTCTGGTTCCGCTCCGTGAAGTACTCCACCGTCTTCACCACCACGCTGTGGACCAAGATCGGCCTCTTCGCCGTGTTCGGTCTGCTGATGGCGGGTGCCGTCGGTTTCAACATCTGGCTGGCCCACCGGCTGCGGCCGCCGCTCAGCGCGATGTCGATGGAACAGCAGAGCCTCGACCGCTACCGGATGAGCATCGCCCCTTACAAGAAGTGGCTGCTCCTGGGCATCGCCGTGCTCGTCGGCCTGATCGCCGGCGCCTCGGCAGCCGGTCAGTGGAAGACCTGGCTCATGTACGTGAACGGGGTGACCTTCGGTACGAAGGACCCGCAGTTCCACATGGACGTGTCCTTCTACACCTTCGACCTGCCCTGGTACCGCTTCCTGCTCGGCTTCGGCTTCGCCGCGGTCGTGCTGTCGGTGATCGCCGCGGCCGTCGTGCACTACCTGTACGGCGGACTGCGCGTGACCAGCCCGGGCGCCCGGGCCACCGCCGCCGCGACCGGGCACCTGTCGGTGCTGCTCGGCCTCTTCGTCACGCTGAAGGCGGTCGCCTACTGGCTCGACCGCTACGGGCTCGCCGTGAAGTCCAGCGACTTCAAGGCCGCCGACAACTGGACGGGCCTGCGCTACGTCGACGCGAACGCCTACCTGCCGGCGAAGACGATCCTCGTCGCCATCGCCGCGATCTGCGCGGTGCTGTTCTTCGCGACGCTGTGGCGCCGGACCTGGCAGCTGCCGGTCATCGGCTTCGGCCTGATGGTGCTCTCGGCGATCCTGATCGGCGGGCTCTACCCGGCGATCGTGCAGAAGTTCCAGGTCCAGCCGAACGAGCAGGCCAAGGAATCCCCGTACGTCCAGAAGAACATCAAGGCCACGCGCGACGCCTACGGCATCGCAGGCTCCGAGGTCACGGACTACCCGGGCGTCCCGCAGACGGAGGACCGGGGCAAGCTGCGGCCGCAGGCCGACACCACGGCCAGCATCCGCATCCTCGACCCGAACATCGTCTCGCCGGCCTTCCAGCAGCTCCAGCAGGTCAAGGGCTACTATGCTTTCCCGTCCACGCTCGCCGTGGACCGGTACAGCGGCCAGGACACGGTCATCGGGCTGCGCGAGCTGAACATCGGCGGCATCCCGAAGAACAACTGGATCAACGACCACTTCAAGTACACGCACGGCTACGGCGTGGTCGCGGCCAAGGGCACCACCGTGAAGGACGGCGCTCCCGACTTCACGCAGTCCGACCTGCCCTCCAAGGGCATGTTCGGCACGGACTTCGAGCAGCGCATCTACTACGGCGAGCAGACGAAGCAGTACTCGATCGTCGGCGGTCCGCAGAAGGAACTCGACTACTCGGACGACAAGGGCGAGAAGGAGACGAGCTACAAGGGCGACTCCGGCGTCAATCTCGACAGCCCGGTCAACCGCGCCGCCTACGCGCTCACCTTCAACGAGCCGCAGATCCTCTACTCGGGTGCCATCGGCGACGGTTCGCGGATCCTCTACAACCGCACGCCCAAGGAGCGCGTCGAGGCGGTCGCCCCGTGGCTGACCATCGACGGCGCGCCCTACCCGGCCGTGATCGACGGCCGGATCAAGTGGATCGTGGACGCCTACACGACCACCAACGGCTACCCGTACGCCTCGCGCACCACCCTGGGCCAGAGCACCGCGGACTCGCTGACCAACAGCCAGCGTGCGGTGGTCGCCCAGGAGAACCAGGTCAACTACATCCGCAACTCGGTGAAGGCGACCGTCGACGCGTACGACGGCTCGGTCGACCTGTACCAGTGGGACACCCAGGACCCGGTCCTGAAGACCTGGATGAAGGCGTTCCCGGGCACGGTGAAGCCCAAGGCGGACATCGCCAAGCCGCTCATGGACCACCTCCGGTACCCGCAGGACCTCTTCAAGGTCCAGCGCGAGCTGCTGACCCGGTACCACGTCACCGACCCGCAGACCTTCCTCAGCGGCAGTGAGGCGTGGGCGGTCCCGGACGACCCGACGACCAAGGCCGGTACGGCCGTTCCGCCGTACTACCTGTCGATGAAGATGCCGGGCCAGAAGGAGAAGGACCAGGTCTTCTCGCTCACGACGACGTTCACGCCGAACGAGCGGCCCAACCTGAGTGCCTTCATGGCCGTCAACGCCGATCCGGGCACCCCGGACTACGGCAAGATCCGCATTCTGAAGATGCCGACGAGCAAGCCGCCGGACGGCCCCGGTCAGGTGCAGAGCAAGTTCCAGTCCGAACCGAAGATCGCCGAGTCCATCCGCCTGCTGCGCGGTGGTGACTCGGAGATCGAGTACGGCAACCTGCTCGCGGTGCCGCTCGACGGCGGGATGCTCTACGTCGAGCCGGTCTACGTCCGCAGCTCCGGGCTCAAGTACCCGCTGCTGCGCAAGGTGCTCGTGACCTACGGGAACCAGACCGCCTTCGAGGACACGCTGGAGAAGGCGCTCAACGTGGTCTTCGGGGCCGAGGCGCCGACGGTTCCGGTGCCCCCGGACCAGCCGCCGGGCGACGGCACCGTCACGCCGCCGACCATCACGGACCCGACGGTCAAGGCGGCGCTCGGCGACGCGCAGAAGGCCATCGAGGATGCCGAGAAGGCCCGCCAGGCCGGCGACTGGGCGGCCTTCGGCAAGGCCCAGGACGAGATCAAGGCGGCGCTGAAGCGGGCGATCGACGCCGAGGCGAAGCTCACGACGCCCGCGCCGTCGGGCCAGTGATCAATGGGTAATGGCTCCACCCCGTGTCGTGATACTGTGGTTTCACCGACGCGGGGTGGAGCAGCTCGGTAGCTCGCTGGGCTCATAACCCAGAGGTCGCAGGTTCAAATCCTGTCCCCGCTACTGAAGATGAAGGCCCGGATCCATGGGATCCGGGCCTTCGTCGTGCCCAGGGCCAACACGCGGTAGCCGGGGAGGGTGAGTTGTCGGTGGAGCGTGTTTGACTTACCCCACTGTGGGCATGTCGACAAAACGCTGTAGTGACCTCACTGACTGCGACATACCAGGTGTACGCGGGTAGCAGGTGATGCGACGATGGGATTTATGGGGGACAGGTCAACTCTGCTGGAGACAGGGCGGTTTGTGAGGGCGGAGTCCGGGACGGACACAGAGGCCGAGGGGGCGGCTCCGGTCGTCGACGCGCAGACCGCACTGACCGATGCGGATTTCGCGGAGGAGATGTTCGCCGAGACCGACGCGGCGAGTGACGCCGAGCTCGAAGCACGGCACCGGATGGCCGCCGACAAGGGCGACCCCGGCGCCATGAGCGTGCTCGGCGCGCTGCTGCTGCGCCGCGGCGACCTCGACGGCGCCGAGCCCTACCTGCGGGGAGCCACCGGTGAGGGCGACCGCGCCGCCGCCAACAACCTGGGCGTCCTGCTGCACCAGCGCGGCTACCCCGAGGACGCCGCCGGCTGGTGGCGGGTCGCCGCCGTCGCCGGATCCGCCCCCGCCGCGCACGCCCTGGGCCGCTACTTCCGCGAGCGCGGGGACGAGCCCGCCGCCGAGTACTGGATGCGGCAGGCGGCCGAATCCGGCCACGCGCTGGGTGCGTACGGACTGGCCGACCTGCTGGAGCACCGCGGGGACAAGGGCGTCGAGCGCTGGTTCCGCGCCGCCGCCGAACAGGGGCACCGCGAAGCCGCGTACCGGCTGGCGAGGCACCTGCGCAAGGGCGACCCCGCCGAGGCCGAGCAGTGGTACCGGCAGGCCGCCGCGCGCGGGCACCGGCGTGCCGCGCTGCACCTGGGCGCGCTGCTGGAGGCGCGCGGCGAGCTCAAGGAGGCCGGGCGCTGGTACCTGACCTCCGCCAAGCAGGGCGAGGCGCGGGCGGCGTGCGCGCTCGGCTTCCTGCTGCGCGACGCGGGCGACGAGGAGAGCGCGGCCGTGTGGTGGCACCGGGCGGCGCAGGACGGCGACGGCAACGCCGCCAACGCGCTGGGCGCGCTGCACGCCGCACGCGGTGAGACCCAGACCGCGGAGCGCTGGTACCGGACCGCCATGGACGCGGGCGACCAAAACGGGGCGTACAACCTTGCACTGCTGTGTGTCGCACAGGATCGGACCGCGCAGGCCGAGCAGTGGTACCGGCGCGCGGCTTACGCCGGCCACCGCGAAGCGGCCAACGCGCTGGCGATCCTGCTGCTCCAGGGCGGGGACGCGGCGGGCGCGGAGCCGTGGTTCTCGAAGGCGGCGGAGGCGGGCAGCGTCGACGCGGCCTTCAACCTCGGGATCCTGTTCGCCAGCCGCGACGAGGACCGGACCGCGCTGAAGTGGTACGAGCGGGCCGCATCGGCCGGGCACACCGACGCGGCACTGCAGGTCGGCATCGCCCTGGTCCGGGACGGCGAGGACCGGGCGGCCGAGCGCCACCTGCGCTGCGCGGCGGGCGGCGGCAGCGCGGAGGCGGCGTTCCGCCTGGCCGCGCTGCTGGAGTCGCTGGCACCGCCGCCGGAGCCGGTGGCGCTCGGGGAGCCCGTGGGCGGCGCCCCGCGCACCGAGAGCGAGGAGTGGTACGAGCGGGCCGCCGAGCTGGGGCACCGCCGGGCCCAGGTGCGGGTCGGCATGCTCGCCGCCGCCCGCGGTGACCTGGCGGTCGCCGCGCGCTGGTACCGGGAGGCGGCCGAGGCCGGCTCCCGCAACGGCGCCTTCAACCTCGGGCTGCTGCTGGCCCGCGAGGGCAACGAGCCGGAGGCCGCCCTGTGGTGGACCCGCGCGGCGGTGGCGGGACACGGCCGCGCGGCCCTGCGCCTCGGCCTGCTGGCGGCCCGCCACGGGGACCTCGCGGAGGGCCAGAAGTGGTGCGTGCGCGCCATGGAACTGGGCCCTGCCGAGGTCTCGGAACGCGCGGCCCGACTCCGCGAGGCCCTGGCCGAGGAACTCTCGGCCTAGGCGGCCCCTTTCGGATCCTGCCGGACCCGCGGGCCCGGCAGGATCCGAAAGAGATCGCCCGGGCCGGTGCGCGGTCCGCCGCGGCTCTCAGCGGTAGAGCCAGGAGGTGGAGCGGGCGTAGACGTGCCGGAAGGCGAGCGGCATCAGCAGGTC
The DNA here is from genome assembly GCF_014650695.1 of Streptomyces avidinii. Taxonomy (GTDB): domain Bacteria; phylum Actinomycetota; class Actinomycetes; order Streptomycetales; family Streptomycetaceae; genus Streptomyces; species Streptomyces avidinii. The sequence continues at coordinate 184,217 of NZ_BMVL01000010.1, forward strand.
GTTGACGCGGCGCTGCACCGTGCCCGGGGTCTTCGAGGCGCGGTTCGTCGCCGCTGCGCGGGTCATCCGGGCCACCCGGGGGCGCCGCACGCGGGTGTACTCGGCCAGGGCGCCCGCCACATCCGGTACCCCGGCCACGCAGCGGGCCAGGGCCACCGCGTCCTCGATCGCCATCGACGCGCCCTGACCGGCTCCCACCGGGTGGGCGGCGTCGCCTATCAGCACGGTGCGCCCGTCGTGCCAGACGGGCACGTCCGCCAGCCGGTGCATCGGCATCGGGCGGTCGACGCGGGTCGCCGCCCGGATCAGGGAGAGCGGCAGCTCCTCCTTGCCGTACAGCTCCGCCAGCAGGCCCCGGGTGACGTCCGCCGGATCCGGGGGCTCCGGTGAGGGCACCTGGGCCGACCACCAGACCGTGCCGTCGGCCGCCGGGACGCACAGGAAGGCGCCGCGGCGCCCGAAGACGAAGTGATAGGTGCCGGGGGTGAGCCGCACGCCCTCGGAGACCCCCGACACGCTGTAAAGGCCCGCGTACCGCACCTGCGGCGCCGCCGGGTCCAGCACGGTGCGGGTCGCGGACCGGATGCCGTCGGCCGCGACCACCAGGTCCGCGTCCAGGTCCGCCGGGTCCACCCGCCGCCCCGTCTCGATCCGGGCGCCGGCGCGCACCGCCTCGGCGCGCAGCAGCTCCACCAGCCGCCCGCGCAGCAGGGTCGTGCTGTGCAGGCTGTCCGAGGCCCGCCGGCCGCGCGGCACCTCCCCGAGCAGCTTGCCCGAGGCGGACCACATCCGCTGCAGGGCGACCGGGAAGCCCGCGGCCTGAACCTCGGCGAGGCAGCCCAGCGCATCCAGCCCCCGCAGTCCGTTGACGGCGAGGCTGAGGAACGAGCCCACCTGGCCGGCCGGATCCTCGTACGCCTCGTGGACCGTGACCTCCGCGTCGGTCGCACGCCGCAGCGCGATCGCGCTCGCCGCTCCGGCCACTCCGCCCCCGATGACTGACACACGCATGCCCGACCCCTTTCGCTGAATTCTCATTCACTGAATATCGATTCGGTGAAACCCGGTTCAGTATGATGAGACGGAGAAGACGGCGTCAAGCGGGAACGGGGATCGCGGTGGGAGTGCGCAAGGAGCGGGCGGCCGGCACGGAGGCGGCGCTCAAAGAGGCGGCGCGGGCCCTCTTCCTGGAGCGCGGCTACGCGCAGACGAAGATCACCGACATCACCAGGGCCGCCGGTCGGTCCACCGGGTCCTTCTACGAGCACTTCGCGGGCAAGGACGAACTGCTGGACGCGCTGCTCGCGGACATGGGAGCCCAGGTGGACGTGGAGGTCGGCGCGCACGATCACCCCCGCGAACACGATCTCGCCGACCGGGCGCAGCTGCGGACGCACGTGGCGGTCACCTGGCGCGTCTTCCGGGATCACCTGCCCGTCGTGGTCGCCCTCTTCCAGAAGTCCATGGCCGAGCCGCCCGGCTCGGGGCAGGTCTGGGGGCGGCTCCTCGAGGACACCGCGCCGCTGCGCGAGCACCTCGCGTACATGCGCGAGCGGGGTCGTGAGCTGCCCGGGGATCCGGAGCTGGTGGCCGCGGCGATGGGGGCGATGATCTCGATGCTCGGATACGCCGCCATGACCGGCGGGGCCGGGCTCGACGACGACGAGGTGGTGGACACCCTGACCGCTCTGCTGCACCGGGGTCTGGCCGGTTAACCGATTTGCATCTGCCGGGGGCCTTCACGTAACGTTGGGTTTACCGACGCGGGGTGGAGCAGCTCGGTAGCTCGCTGGGCTCATAACCCAGAGGTCGCAGGTTCAAATCCTGTCCCCGCTACTGAAGACTCAGGGCCCGGATCCAATGGATCCGGGCCCTGAGTCGTTTCCGCCTGCCAAGAGCGCGAACAGAAGTCGAACGCGGAAGGGCCCGAACCCCCAGGGGTCCGGGCCCTTCCGCGTCGGTGGGCTCAGGCGCCGGCGCAGTTCGGGCAGACGCCGCGGTACGTCACCTCGACCGCCGAGACCACGAAGCCGAAGCGCTCCGCGTCGGGCAGATCGGCCAGCGGGTTGCCCGCCGGGTGCACGTCGCGGATCGCGCCGCACTGGGCGCAGACCAGGTGCTGGTGGGGCCGGTGCGCGTTCGGGTCGTACCGCTTGGCGCGGCGGTCCGTGGAGACCTCCAGGACCTCGCCGAGGGTGACGAGCTCGCCCAGGGTGTTGTAGACGGTCGCGCGCGAGATCTCGGGCAGTTTGGCCACCGCGAGCGCGTGCACCTCGTCCGCCGTCAGGTGCACGTGGTCACCGTCGAGCACCTCGGCCACGACGCGCCGCTGCGCCGTCATGCGCCAGCCGCGTCCGCGAAGTCGATCCAGCAGGTCACTCATAGACATCAGCCTAACAGTGAGGGATTCGGTGTAACTCCCGAATCAGTGCGGACTTGGATCCTTACTTGACTTAGACAAAGTCCATCGTAGGATCGAGTACGGCAAACGCCAAGGACAGGGCATGCAGGGATGACGCAGGAGGCGCACGTGACGCAGGGACCGCTCACCACGGAGGCCGGAGCGCCGGTCGCCGACAACCAGAACAGCGAGACCGCCGGCATCGGCGGCCCCGTCCTGGTCCAGGACCAGCTGCTGCTGGAGAAGCTCGCGCACTTCAACCGCGAGCGCATCCCGGAGCGCGTGGTGCACGCCCGCGGCGCCGGTGCCTACGGCACCTTCACGCTGACCCGCGACGTCTCGCAGTGGACCCGTGCCAAGTTCCTGTCCGAGGTCGGCAAGGAGACCGAGACCTTCCTGCGCTTCTCCACCGTCGCCGGCAACCTCGGCAGCGCCGACGCGGTCCGTGACCCCCGCGGCTGGGCGCTGAAGTTCTACACCGAAGAGGGCAACTACGACCTCGTCGGCAACAACACCCCGGTGTTCTTCATCAAGGACGCCATCAAGTTCCCCGACTTCATCCACACCCAGAAGCGCGACCCGTACACGGGCTCGCAGGAGGCGGACAACGTCTGGGACTTCTGGGGCCTGTCGCCCGAGTCGACCCACCAGGTGACCTGGCTGTTCGGTGACCGCGGCATCCCGGCGTCCTACCGCCACATGAACGGCTACGGCTCGCACACGTTCCAGTGGAACAACGAGGCCGGCGAGGTCTTCTGGGTCAAGTACCACTTCAAGACCGACCAGGGCATCAAGAACCTCACCCAGGCCGAGGCCAACGCCCTCGCCGGCGAGGACCCCGACTCGCACCAGCGCGACCTGCGCGAGGCCATCGAGCGCGGCGACTTCCCGACCTGGACCGTGCAGGTCCAGATCATGCCCGCGGCCGAGGCGGCCGAGTACCGCTTCAACCCGTTCGACCTCACCAAGGTGTGGCCGCACGAGGACTACCCGCCGATCGAGATCGGCAAGCTGGAGCTCAACCGCAACCCGGAGAACGTCTTCGCCGAGGTCGAGCAGAGCATCTTCAGCCCGGCGCACTTCGTCCCCGGCATCGGCCCCTCCCCGGACAAGATGCTCCAGGGCCGCCTCTTCGGCTACGGCGACGCCCACCGCTACCGCGTCGGCATCAACGCCGACCACCTGCCGGTGAACCGCCCGCACGCCACCGAGGCGCGCACCAACTCCCGCGACGGCTACCTGTACGACGGCCGTCACAAGGGCGCGAAGAACTACGAGCCGAACTCCTTCGGCGGCCCGCACCAGACGGACCGCCCGCTGTGGCAGCCCGTCCCGGTCACCGGCGGCACGGGCAACCACCCGGCTGCCGTCCACCGCGAGGACAACGACTTCGTCCAGGCGGGCAACCTCTACCGCCTGTACTCGGAGGACGAGAAGGCCCGCCTGGTCGAGAACCTGTCCGGCTTCATCGCCAAGGTCTCCCGCGACGACATCGTCGAGCGCGCGATCAACAACTTCCGTCAGGCGGACGGTGACTTCGGCAAGCGGCTCGAAGCCGCGGTCCAGGCCCTCCGCGGCTGATCCCGGATCGCTTGTCGTAGCAGGACGCCGGGCCGGTACCCAGCAGCGGATGACGTCCCGTACGGACACGATGCCGACCGGTCCGCCGTGCTCCAGCACGATCAGGTGCCGGAAACCGCCGTGGGCCATCGCCTCGGCGGCCTCCTGCACCGTGGCCTCCGGGGTGCAGAACACGACGTTGTTGGTGGTGTGCGCGCCCACGGACTCCCGGTCCGGATCGTGGCCCGCGCCGATGGAGTTGAGGATGTCGCGCTCGGTCAGGATGCCGATTCCGCTGTGGTCGGGGTCGAGGACGACGGCCGCGCCGACGCGCCGGCCGGACATCAGGCAGGCCGCCTGCCGGAGGGTGTGTGCGGGTCCGAGGGTGAGGATCACGGTGCTCATTGCGTCACGGACGAGCATGAAGAGAGCCACCTCCTGGGGTGAGTCCCCCCGCCCGGGTGGGTGCGCCGAGTAGCCCTGGGGCAGCAGGCCTCCAGTGAAATGCTTCACAAGCGCACAAGCGTGGGGAGTATCAGATTCCCACGGACCCGGAGGGCCGACAAGAAGGCGCGGGGCGGAGCGTGAGCAGCGCGCGGCGCACTCAGGCGCGCGGGCGCAACAGGCCCAGCATCTCCTCGTGGAGCAGTCCGTTCGAGGCGGCGGCGTTCCCGCCGTGCACCCCGTCGACTCCGTCCAGGCTGGTGAAGCGGCCGCCCGCCTCCTGGACCACGACCGCGATGGCCGCCATGTCCCACAGGTTGAGCTCCGGCTCCGCGCACAGGTCCAGGGAGCCCTCGGCGACCATCATGTACGGCCAGAAGTCGCCGTAGCCACGGGTGCGCCAGCACGCGCGCGTCAGGTCCAGGAACCCGGCGAGCCGGCCCCGCTCCTCCCAGCCGCTCAGCGAGGAGTAGGCGAACGAGGCGTCACCCAGTCCGGCCACCTTGGACACGCCGATGGCCGTGGTCGCGCCGAGCGCGCCGCCCGCGTACGCGCCCCCGCCGCTGGTCGCCCACCAGCGGCGGCCCAGAGCCGGCGCGGACACCACCCCGACCACGGGGCGGAACTCGCCGTCCTCGCCCTCGGCCATCAGGGAGATCAGCGTCGCCCAGACGGGCACCCCGCGCACGTAGTTCTTCGTGCCGTCGATCGGGTCCACCACCCAGCGGCGCGGACCGCTGCCCTTGAGCCCGTACTCCTCGCCCAGGATGGCGTCGTCGGGCCGGGCGGCCGTGATGCCGGCCCGGATGATCTCCTCGGCGGCCTTGTCGGCCTCGCTCACCGGGGTCATGTCCGGCTTCGTCTCGACCTGCAGGTCGAGGGCGCGGAACCGCTCCATCGTGGCGGCGTCCGCCGCGTCGGCGAGATCGAGGGCAAGGCGCAGGTCATCGTCATACTCGGGCATGTCCGAACAGTATCGAGACTCCCGGACCCCGACCAACGCTGTCCACGGTGCGGCCCCGATGCGCCCTTGACAGGATCTGGCGACCCGTCAACTCTGGCCGGAGAGAGCCGAACGGGGAGGCGCGGATGCCGGCAGCCCGGGAGTCCTTGCTGGAGGCGGCGGGAGCGGCGCTCTCGGCGCGCCCCTGGCCGGACGTGCGCATGGTCGACGTGGCCGCCGCCGCCGGGGTGTCCCGGCAGACCCTCTACAACGAGTTCGGCGGCAAGGCGGGCCTCGGCCGCGCCCTGGTCCGCCGTGAGGCCGACCGCTACCTCGACGGGGTGGACCGGGCCCTGTCCACCCCGGCCCGGGCCACCGAGCGGCTCGTCGCCGTCGCGGAGTGGACGGTACGGGCGGCCCGCGCGCAGCCCCTCGTACGGGCCCTGCTCACCGGAGCCTGGGACGCGGGCCTGCCCGCGGCGGGCGGCCGGGCGCCCGGACCCGGTGAGCTGGCACGGGCCGTCCGGGACCGGGCGGCCGCCGCACTGACGCCGGGGGAGGACCCGCAGCGCTGCGAGCTCGCCGTGCGCCTCGCCCTCTCCTACGTGATCGCTCCGGGGGAGGAGCCGGGGCCGGGCGAGCTGCGCAGGATGCTCGGTGGGCTCAGTGCGCAGAGCCGGACAGCTGGAGCCCGATGACGCCCAGGATGACCAGCGAGATCGAGACGAGTTTGAGGGTGGAGACCAGGTCGCCGAGGAAGACCATGCCGTAGATCGCCGTCCCGGCGGCCCCGATGCCCGTCCACACCGCGTACGCCGGGCCCACGTCCAGCTTCTTGAGCGCCAGCGTCAGCAGACCGAAGCTGCCGAGCGCGAAGCACGCGAAGGCGACGGTCGGCCACAGCCGGGTGAACCCGTGGGAGAGCTTGAGGCAGACCGCGAAACCGGTCTCCAGGAGTCCCGCGACCACGACCAGCAGCCACGCCATGTCGAATGCCTCCCCGCGTCACGTGACATTCCGTCACTTGGTGCGATTATGCATTTATCCAGACAGGGCCCTCGACAAACGCGGCCGAGCCCCGCCCGGACGGTCAGTCGCCCTCGCGGCGTTCGCGCGTCTCCAGCAGCCGCCGCAGCGAGTACAGCCGCGCCGGGTCCGCGTGGCCGTCCTCCACCCACTTGTCGAGCGCGCAGTCGGGCTCGTCGTGGCTGCACGCGCGCGGGCACTCCTCGGTCCCCGGCACCAGGTCCGGGAAGGCCAGGATCACCCGGGACGGGTCCACGTGGTGCAGGCCGAAGGAGCGCACACCCGGGGTGTCGATGACCCAGCCGTCACCGCTCGGCAGCGGCAGTGCCAGCGCCGAGGTGGTGGTGTGCCGGCCGCGGCCGGTGACCGCGTTGACGTGCCCGGTGGCGCGCTGGCGGCCCTTTGCGACGAGCGAGTTCACCAGGGTGGTCTTGCCGACGCCCGAGTGCCCGACGAAGGCGGTGATCCGGCCGTCGAGCCGCTCGCGCACCCGGTCGGCCGCGTCACCCGTGGCCAGTTCCTCGCGATTGGTCACCACGTAGTTCACGCCGAGCGTCGAGTAGATCTCCAGGATCTTGTCCGCGGAGGTCAGGTCCGACTTGGTGAGGACCAGCAGCGGTTCCAGCCCCGCGTCGTACGCCGCCACCAGGCAGCGGTCGATCATCCGGGGCCGCGGCTCCGGATCGGCCAGGGCCGTGACGATGGCCAGCTGGTCGGCGTTGGCGACGACCACCCGCTCGTACGGGTCGTCGTCGTCGGCGGTGCGCCGCAGGACGGACCTGCGCTCCTCGATCCGCACGATGCGGGCCAGCGTGTCCTTCTTGCCGGACAGATCACCGACGATCCAGACCCGGTCACCGACCACCGCAGCCTTGCGGCCCAGTTCGCGGGCCTTCATGGCGTGCACCGTGCGGTCCTCGACCAGGCAGGTCAGCCGTCCGCGGTCCACGGTGAGGACGAAGCCCTCGGCCGCGTCCTCGTGCTTGGGCCGGATGCTGGTCCGCGGCCGGTTGCCCTTGGGGTTGGGGCGCTGGCGGATGTCGTCCTCGTCGGTGTGCTTGCCGTACCTGCGCATGACGGGCCCTACGCTCCCGCACCCGCTCCGGGTGCCCCGGCCCCGCCGACGTCCCCGGCGAGCATGTCCGCCCACATCGCCGGGAAGTCCGGCAGGGTCTTCGCGGTCGTCGCCACGTTCTCGATCTGCACGCCCTTCACCGCCAGGCCGATCACCGCGCCCGCGGTGGCCATCCGGTGGTCGTCGTACGTGTGGAACACGCCGCCGTGCATCCGGCGCGGCCGGATGTGCAGACCGTCGGCGGTCTCGGTGACATCGCCGCCGAGCGCGTTGATCTCCTTGGTCAGGGCGGCCAGCCGGTCGGTCTCGTGCAGCCGCAGGTGCGCGACACCGCGCAGCACCGACTCGGAGTCGGCCAGGGCCGCCACCGCCGCGATGCCCGGGGTGAGCTCGCCGACCTCGCTCAGGTCCACGTCGATGCCGTGGATCTTGCCGGTGCCGGTGAAGACCAGGCCCGCGTCGGTCAGCTCGCAGGAGCCGCCCATCTCCGTGAAGATCCGGCGCAGTGCGTCACCGGGCTGCGTGGTGCGGCGCGGCCAGTCCGGGACGGTGACCGTGCCACCGGCGATCAGGGCCGCGGCCAGGAAGGGCTGCGCGTTGGAGAGGTCCGGCTCGACGACCATGTCGCGGCCCAGCAGCGCGCCGGGGGTGACCCGCCAGACGTTCTTCTCGCCGCCCGCCTCGGGGGTGTCGACCTGGGCGCCCGCCGCGCGCAGCATCTCCACGGTCATCCGGATGTGCGGCATCGACGGCAGGTTGCCGCCCACGTGCCGGACCTCGACGCCCTGGTTGAAACGCGGGGCGGAGAGCAGCAGCGCGGAGACGAACTGGGAGGAGTTGCTGGCGTCGATCTCGACCGTGCCGCCCTCCAGGGCCCCGCCGCCCAGGACGGTCATGGGCAGCGCGCCCCGGCCGTCGTCGTCGATACGGGCACCGAGGGTGCGCAGGGCGCTGATGACCTGGCCGAGCGGGCGCTCGTAGGAGCGCGGGTCGCCGTCGAAGCGGATGTCACCGTCGGCGAGGGTGGCGACGGGCGGCAGGAAGCGCATGACCGTGCCCGCGTTGCCGACGTCCACGGTCGTCGGGCCGTGGAGGGCCGCGGGGATGACCCGCCAGGCCTCGCCGCCCACTGCGCCGTTGAGGGAACCGGCGGAGCTGGAGGAGACGGTCTCCTCGATGCCGACGCCCATCGCGCGCAGCGCGTCGGACATCAGCCGGGAGTCGCGCGAGCGCAGCGGGCGGCGCACCCAGCCGGGCTCGGAGGCGAGCGCGGCGAGCACGAGGGCCCGGTTGGTGACCGATTTGGAGCCCGGCACCGTGACGGTGGCGTGGACGGTCCCATCGGCGAGCGGAGCGGGCCAGAGGGCAGGGAGCGCGGGGGTCTCGGTCATGGCCCCCACTTTAGTGGCTTCCCCCGACCCCAGATCTTGATCCCGGTCCCGTCTCAGGGAGCGGTCACAGGTCGAGCAGCCAGCGGCCGCCGCCGATCAGCGAGCTCAGAGCGACCACGTGGAAGAAGAGCAGCCACACCACCGGGTGCAGGTGCGTGAGCCGGCCGAGCTGGTCGGCGTCGGAGTCGGGTGCCCCGCCGCCCCGGCGCTTGGCACCCAGCTCGAACACCGGCCGGACCCCGCCGAGCAGCAGGAACCACACGACCAGGTACACAAAGGCGGCCTGCACCTCGGCCGGGGTCAGCCAGGACACCAGCAGGAAGGTTCCGCCGGTCAGTACCACCGTGAGTGCCCCGTAGGCGTTCCGGATCATCACCAGCATCGCCAGCAGCAGGGCGGTGGCCACCCACAGCAGCAGGGTGATCCGGTGCGCGGACAGCAGCGCCGCGCCGCCCAGCCCGAGCAGCGAGGGCGCCGTGTACCCGCCCGCGGCGGTCAGGATCATCCCGAGCCCGGTCGGCCGCCCCCGGCTCACGGTGACCCCGCTGGTGTCGGAGTGCAGCCGTATCCCGCTCAGGCGCCGCCCGGTCAGCAGCGCCAGCAGGCCGTGCCCGCCCTCGTGCGCGATGGTGATCGCGTTGCGTGACAGCCGCCACAGCGGGCGGGGTCCCACCGCTGCCAGGGCGACCAGACCCGTCGCGATCACCAGCCACCGGTCGGGCACGGCCTGTATGCCCGTGAGTCGGTCCCACAGGCCGGCCGTCGTGCTGCTGTCCATAAGGTGGCGGACTCCTTGCGGTGGTGTTCCGGGGGCACCACCCAGCGGTAGCTGGGGGCGGCATGGCAGTGTGACAGCCATGTGTGGACGGTATGCGGCGAGTCGTAGGCCCGAGGACCTCGTGGAGGCCTTCGGCATCGAGAAGTGGGAGCCGGAGGAGGCCCTGGCCCCCGACTTCAACGTGGCGCCGACGAAGGAGGTCCACGTGGTCCTCGACCGTCCCCTCAAAGACGCTTCGCACTCCCGTCCGGTTCGCCAGCTGCGCGTCCTGAAATGGGGGCTGGTCCCCTCCTGGGCCCAGAACCCCGACGGCGCCGCCCGGATGATCAACGCCCGGTCCGAGACCCTGCACGAGAAGCCCTCCTTCCGCCGGGCCTTCGCGCAGCGCCGCTGCATCGTCCCCGCCGACGGCTACTACGAGTGGGTCACCGCCCACGACGAGCGGCAGCTGGAGGTGGAGGGGAAGAAGAAACGGACCCGCAAGCAGCCCTACTTCGTGCTCCCGTCCGACGGCTCCGTCTTCGCCATGGCCGGGATCTACGAGTTCTGGCGCGACCGGACCCTGCCCGACGAGCACCCGCTCGCCTGGTGGGTCACCTGCTCCGTGATCACCACCGAGGCCGAGACCACCCCCCTGGGCGTGGCCCCCGCCGAGGGCCCGCGCTCGCTCTCCGAGATCCACCCGCGGATGCCGCTGATGCTGACCCCGGACCGCTGGGACGCCTGGCTGGACCCCGCGAACACCGACACCGAGGGCTCCCTGCGGGACCTGCTGGCACCGCCACCGGGCGGGCTGATGCGCGCCTACCCGGTGTCCACGGCCGTGAGCAGCGTGCGCAACAACGGCCCCGAGCTGCTGACGGAGCTCGCCGCGCCGGAGGAGGCCACCCTCTTCTAGACCGTCTCTCCCGATCCCGCCCGGCAGGATGGGACGCATGACCACGCGTACCGAGAGTGTCGACACCACGGCGGGCGAGGCCCGCATCACCTGGCACCGGGCGGTGAAGCCGAAGCCGAAGCTCGTGCTCGCCGTGAGTCACGGTGCCGGCGGTGGCATCGAGGCCCGCGACCTCCAGGCGCTGGCCGCCGCCCTGCCCGCCCGCGGGATCACCGTGGCCCTGGTCGAACAGCCCTGGCGGGTCGCCGGGAAGAAGGTCGCCGCCGCGCCCAAGGTGCTGGACGAGGGGTGGCGCGGGCTGTGGCCGGCGCTCACGGAGCCCGGGCTGCCGGTGGTCGCGGGCGGGCGCAGCGCCGGGGCCCGGGTGGCCTGCCGGACCGCGGCCGAGCTGGGCGCCGCCGGGGTGCTGGCACTGGCGTTCCCGCTGCACCCGCCGGGCCGGCCGGAGAAGTCCCGCGCCGGGGAGCTCACCGGGGCCGGCCGGCCGACCCTGGTGGTCCAGGGCGGCCGGGACCCCTTCGGGCGGCCCGAGGAGTTCCCGGAGCCGGGCGGGCAGGACCCGTACGAGCTCGTGGAGGTCGCGTACGGGGACCACGGCTTCGCGGTGCCGAAGAAGGCGGACACCACCCAGGAGGACGCCCTCCTGACGATCACCGAAGCGGTGGCTGAGTGGCTCGGGCGGCTCCCCGTGTGAGGGCGCCCGCCCGGCACCCGGAGCGAGCCGAAAACGCGCCGGGCGCCCGGGAATGCCCTGCCCGCCCCCTCTGTTGTCTCGGATGTCGGAACGTACGGGAACTCGTCGGAGGAGAGGGAGCGCATGACCCAGGTCATCAGCCAGAACCGTCGGCAGGCCGCTGACCTGGACTGGACCGTGCTGCCCGCGCCCAAGCGCAGCTCGCTTCGGGCGGCGGAGGGCCGGGAAGGTCGACTATTCTCCGATTCGAGCGGATCCGCTTTCGGAGCCGCCACGCTGTCGGAGGAGGTGGGTCCTGTCGCTGGGACCGACGAAGGCCACGCGGAGGAGACGACCCTGGAGCGCAATGCGCGCTTCGAACGGGACGCCCTCGGCTACCTCGACCAGATGTACTCGGCCGCGCTGCGCATGACGCGCAATCCGGCCGACGCCGAGGACCTGGTCCAGGAGACGTACGCGAAGGCATACGCGTCCTTCCACCAGTTCCGCGAGGGCACCAACCTGAAGGCGTGGCTGTACCGCATTCTGACCAACACCTTCATCAACTCCTACCGCAAGAAGCAGCGTGAGCCCCAGCGCAGCGCCGCGGAGGAGATCGAGGACTGGCAGCTGGCGCGCGCCGAGTCGCACATGTCGACCGGACTGCGTTCCGCCGAGTCGCAGGCGCTCGACCACCTGCCCGATTCGGATGTGAAGGAAGCGCTGCAGGCCATTCCGGAGGAGTTCCGCATCGCGGTCTACCTTGCCGACGTAGAGGGCTTTGCGTACAAGGAGATCGCGGACATCATGGGTACACCCATCGGTACGGTCATGTCCCGACTGCACCGTGGCCGCCGTCAACTCCGCGGAATGCTGGAGGACTACGCCCGTGAGCGCGGGCTGGTTCCCGCGGGCGCGGGAGAGTCGAACGACCGGAAAGGCTCGGGCTCATGAGCTGCGGAGAGCCGCACGAGACAGAGTGCTCTGAGGTCCTGGATCACCTGTACGAGTTTCTCGATCAGGAGATGCCGGACAGTGACTGCACGAAGTTCGAGACGCACTTCGGCGAGTGCAATCCCTGTCTGGAGAAGTACGGCCTGGAACAGGCCGTGAAGAAGCTGGTGAAGCGCTGCTGCGGGTCGGACGACGTGCCGACCGACCTGCGGTCGAAGGTCATGGGCCGGATCGAGCTGATCAGGTCCGGTCAGGCGGTGCCCGACCACGACGTCACCGCCGACAATCCTGCTCCCGGCTGACCCGCGTCGGTATCCGGTATTGGCGATCGGTGATCGGTAACCGGCCCGGAGATTGAACAACCGCCCCCGGAAGGGCAGTCCATTCACCCGAATGTGCTAATCCGGGGGCGTCCGCATGGCCCAATGCGGAAAAATGGCCCGCCGCGCTCCGGGCCCCACCTATTCTCCCCAATCGGTGCTGGTTCGATTCGGCACCCGGTGTGCACGGCACAGGGGAGGAGAGCGCCATGCGGGCACTTCCGCCGGGGGCGCGCGCCTACATCCTGTGCGCCGTCCTCGTGGCCGCCGCGTGCGTCACGCCCGCCCTCACGGATTCCGGTACGCCGTGGGCGGCCGTGGCCGTGCTGGCCGTTCTCTACCTCGGCTGCGAACTGCTCAGGTTCTGCCCGCTGCCGGGCAGCCGGGTGCCCGAAGGCATCGGCTCCTTCCTCCCCGTGGTGCTCGCCGGCGTCTTCCTGCTGCCGCCCGCAGCCGCCGCGCTCGTGGCCCTGCCCGGCGCCTTCGCGGGGACCGTCGTCCAGCGGCCCGCGGGGGTGCGCCGGGTGTGGCACGCCGCGCAGCAGGCGACGGCCGCCTGGGTCGCGGGGCAGGCGTACGGGCTGCTGCGCGGCCCGGCCGCGCTCGGCGGCGGGCCCGCCGCCGGGTCCGGGCCTCCCGCGGCGCTCGCCGACTTCCCCTACGTACTGCTTCCCGCGGCCGTCGCCGCCGTCGCCTTCAGCCTCGTGCTCACCGCCCTGGACGGCGGCATCCTGGCCCTCGCCGAACGCCGGCCCGCCGCCACCGCCTGGAGCGGTCTCGCGACCCGGTCCCTCGCCCCGCACTGCGTCCACGGCCTCGCCGGACTGATGATGGCCGTGATGTGGCGCAGCCCGTACGGGCTCCCGGCCGCGCTGCTCGTCCTGCTGCCGATGTACATCTCCTGCTGGCTCTTCGCCCAGTACCACCGCGAGCGCGGCGCCCACCGGGCCACCATCCGCGCGCTCGTCCACGCCGTCGACATCAAGGACCGCTACACGCGCGGCCACAGCGAGCGGGTGGGCCAGGCCTCCACGATGATCGCCCGCGAGCTGGGCATGACCGAGGACCGGCTGGAGACGGTGCGCATCGCCGGGATCCTGCACGACGTCGGCAAACTCGGCGTCCCCACCCGGCTGCTGCGCAAGGACGGGCCGCTCACCCCGCAGGAGCGCCGGATCATCGAGCTGCACCCCGAGTACGGGCACGAGATGGTGCGCGGCATCGGCTTCCTGGGGGAGGCCCGGTCCGCGATCCTGCACCACCACGAGAAAGTCGACGGCTCCGGCTACCCGTACGGGCTGACCGGCGAGCAGATCCCGGTACTGGCCCGCGTGGTGGCGGTGGCCGACGCCTTCGACGCGATGACCTCGACCCGCTCGTACAGCCGGGCCCGGCCGGTGCCGGTCGCCCTGGCCGAGCTGGAACGGTGCGCGGGGGCGCACTTCGACCCGGCGATGGTACGGGCACTGGTCGAAGCGATCGGCCGGACCGGCTGGCACCCGGTGGTGACCTCGGACGAGGACCTCCAGGTGATCCCGGCGAGGGCCGCCCCCGCGGGGGACGAGGCGACGCCGGAGCCCGGTCCGGAGCCGGAGCGCCCCGGTGTGCCCGTGGGCCGGACGCGGCAGGGGGCGGGCCGCCGTGATGCCGACGGCACCGGGGCGGGCGCATGAGGGCGACGCCGGCCGTGTGGACGGTGCGGGGGGCCGCGGCCGTGCTCACCGTCGCAGGCCTCGCCCACACCCTGTGGAACGGCGTCGCCGAGCCCGGCGCAGCCCTGGCCTTCGGCGCGCTGATCACCATCGGGGAGCTGGCCCGGCGCGACCGCCAGGACCCGCCGGGCCGCCACCCCGCACCGCTCGGCTCCGCCGGGGCCCTGGCCTACGCCCTGCTCGGCCAGAACGCCGGGCAGCCCACCCACCACGGGGTGCTCCAGATCGTCGCGGTCGCCGTCGCGGCCGCCCTCGCCGGGATGGTCCCGCACATCGCCCGGGGTCGCGGGCCGGCCGTCGACCACCTGTCCCGCCGAGTGCTCACCGTCGCCTTCGCAGCCGTCTGTTTCCAGCCGCTCTACAACTCCGGCCGACTGGAGGAACGGGTCGGTCAGGGCCCCTACCTCGTCGTCTTCCTGCTCCTCCTGCTGGGCCTCACCGCCCTGTGCGACGCCGTGCTCGCCGCGGCGCCGGCCGGGGCGGCGACGGGCCGGCCGTACGGGCCCCTGCTGCGCGACGAACTGCGCGCGCAGCTCGGCATCGGCTCGGCGATCTGCGCCACCGGGGTCGTGATGGCGCTCGGCGCGGCCGTCGCGGGCCTGTGGGCCCTGCCCGTCTTCAGCGTTCCCCTGCTGCTCACCCAGCTGTCCTTCCACCGGATCACCGCGATCCGGACCACCTACCGCCAGACCATCACCTCCCTGGCCCGTGCCACCGAGATCGCCGGCTGCACCCGGCCGGGCCACTCCCGCCGGGTGGCCGCCCTGAGCTGCGCCGTCGGGCGCGAGCTGGGCCTGTCGGAGCGGGAGCTCACGGTGCTGGAGTACGCCGCCCTCATGCACGACATCGGGCAGCTCTCCCTCGTCGACCCGGTCCCGGACGGGGCCACGGCCGGGCTGCCCGGCGCCGAGGCCCGCCGGATCGCCGAGCTGGGCGGGGAGGTCGCCCGGCAGACCGGGGTGCCGGCCGAGGTCGCCGTGGTCGTGGAACGGCAGGCTGATCCGTACCGGGACCAGCCCACATCGGCCCGGATCGTGCGTACGGTGAATGCGTACGACGATCTGGTCGGCGGGAGCCGTCACCCGGGCGGCTCACTGGCCGCCCTGGAGCGGCTCCGCCTGGGCACCGGGCACGATTACCAGCCGGAGGTCGTGGAGTGCCTGGCAAGGGTTCTGGCCAGGGGCGGACGTGACAGAGTGGTGCCCGTCCCACCTGGGTAACCCATGGGTAATGAGCGGCCGTCCGAGTGGGCATGGTTGGATGCCAGTGAGAGGGACCGTAGGAGTGTCCGCAAGGCTGCACCGTTGGACCGGCAGGCGGGAATCGTGAGGATCTTCGGGAAGGTACGGCATCGGCCCTCCGCCTCGTGGCGGCAGGCCACCGACCGCGCGTTCACGCTGATCGGCGACGGGCGGTACGAGGACGCGGGCGCGCTCCTGACCAGAGCCGCGGACCTGGAGCCCTGGCTGTCCGAGTCCTGGTTCAATCTGGCGCTGCTGCACAAGTTCCGGCACGACTGGGAACAGGCGCGGGCCGCCGGGCTGCGCGCCGTGGCCCTGCTGGACCGGGAGACCGGCGCCCCGGACTGGTGGAACGTGGGGATCGCCGCCACCGCGCTGCAGGACTGGCCGCTGGCCCGGCGGGCCTGGCAGGCGTACGGGCTGAAGGTGCCCGGGGACGCGGCAGGGGCGGGCGAACCGGTCGGCATGGAGCTCGGCAGCGCCGCCGTGCGGCTCTCGCCCGAGGGCGAGGCCGAAGTGGTCTGGGGCCGCCGGCTGGACCCTGCCCGGCTGGAGGTCCTGTCGATCCCGCTGCCGTCCTCGGGGCGGCGCTGGGGCGAGGTGGTGCTCCACGACGGCGTCCCGCACGGCGAGCGGGTGACCGCGGCCGGACCCTCGTACCCCGTGTTCGACGAGATCGAGCTGTGGGCGCCGTCGCCCGTGCCCACCTGGGTGGTGCTGCTGGAGGCGGCCACCGAGGCGGACCGCGACGCGCTGGAGCAGCTGGCCTCGGACGCCGGGTTCGCCGCCGAGGACTGGTCCTCGTCGGTGCGGCTGCTGTGCCGGACCTGCTCGGAGAGCGAGATGCCGAGCGACGAGGGCGACGGCGAGCACCTCGATCCGCACGACCACAGCGAGCCGGGGCACCCCGGACCGCTCGGGCACCGTACGGCGGGCTCCGGGTCCCTGTGGGTCCCCGAGCGCGAATGCGGGATCGCGGCACCGGCCGGTCTGGTGCGCGGGCTGCTCGACGGCTGGGTCGCGGACAGCCCGGGCACCCGCGAGTGGCGGGATCTCGAAGAAGTCTGCTGACCCGGGGCCGTAGGCTGTACGGGCACATCGATGGCCACGACGACCATCGGTGACCGGGACTTACGGAAGGCGTACGGCGGACATGTCGCAGCAGGAGAACGAGGTTGTCGAGAGCGTGAACGACGGGTACGTCGTGGACACCGAGGACTGTGAGGCGCGCGAGCTCGCCCACCGTCAGCGCGGCACGGCCCGTCCGATCACCGTGGTCGGCAACCCGGTCCTGCACCGGGAGTGCAAGGACGTCACCGAGTTCGGCGACGAGCTGGCGCAGCTGATCGACGACATGTTCGCGAGCCAGAAGGCCGCCGAGGGCGTGGGCCTTGCCGCGAACCAGATCGGCGTGGACGCCAAGGTCTTCGTCTACGACTGCCCGGACGACGACGGCAACCGGCACACGGGTGTCGTGGTCAACCCGAAGCTGATCGAGCTGCCGGCCGCCGCACGGGTGCTGGACGACTCGAACGAGGGCTGCCTGTCGGTCCCGACGGCGTACGCCTCGCTGGCCCGCCCGGACTACGCCGAGGTCGAGGGCCAGGACGCGCAGGGCAACCCGATCAAGGTGCGCGGCACCGGCTACTTCGCCCGCTGCCTCCAGCACGAGACCGACCACCTGTACGGCTACCTCTACATCGACCGCCTCTCGAAGCGGGACCGCAAGGACGCCCTGCGGCAGATGGAAGAGGGCACCCCGCGCTACGAGACCGTCCCCAACGCCTGACGTCCCCACCGCCCGACCGTCTCCCCCACGCCCGACCGGCCGTGACGGTCTAGGCGGCCTGCGGGCCCCGGAAGGTGCGCCGGAACGAGTTCGGCGTGGTGCCCAGGGTCCGCAGGAAGTGGTGGCGCAGGGCGGCCGCGTTGCCGAAGCCGCAGCGGCCGGCGATCGCGTCCACCGTGTCGCCGGTCGACTCCAGCAGCTCCTGCGCCAGCAGGACCCGCTGGCGCAGCACCCACTTGTACGGGGTGGTGCCGGTCTCCTGGAGGAAGCGGCGGGCGAAGGTCCGCGGGGACATGTGCGCGCGCTCCGCGAGCTGCTCGACGGTGATCTCCTCGTCCAGGTGGCGGGCCATCCACTCGATCACCTCGCCCACCGTGTCGCAGGCCGTGCGCGCCAGCGGCCGCTGGATGAACTGGGCCTGCCCGCCGTCGCGGTGCGGCGGGACGACCATCCGGCGCGCGATGATGTTGGCCACCTCGGCCCCGTGCTCCTGGCGGACCACGTGCAGGCACGCGTCGATGCCCGAGGCCGTGCCGGCGGCGGTGATCACCGGGCCCTCGTCCACGTAGAGCACGTCCGGGTCGACGACCGCCCGCGGGAAGCGGCGGGCCAGGGCCCCGGCGTGCATCCAGTGCGTGGTGCACCGGCGGCCGTCCAGCAGCCCGGCCGCGCCGAGGACGTACGCCCCGCTGCACACGCTCAGGACCCGCGCACCGCGGTCCACGGCCCGGCGCAGGGCCGCGAGCAGCGGCTCGGGGTAGATGCGCCGGTCGGCGTCGCCCGCGGCGGGCAGGCAGATCAGGTCGGCCTCCTCCAGTCGGTCCGGCCCGTGCGCGGGCGTGATCGCGAAGGCGCCCCCGCCCACGGTCAGCGGCCCCTCCTCCGCCGCGCACACGGCGAAGTCGTACACCGGTACGCCCATGTCACTGCGATCGATTCCGAACACCTCGCAGAAGATCCCCAGCTCGAAGGGGGCGACTCCGTCGACGAGGGCCACGGCCACGTTTTTCAGCATGAGAGCAGTGTGGCAGTAATTCGGTCTTCCGTGACAGTACTGCCACTGTCGATCATGGGCGATCAGGCGGACAGTAGAGGTATGACCACCTTCGTGAGTTACCTCGTCGTCCTCGCCTTCGCCGCCCTGCTGATCGGACCCGGCCTGTACGGGATCCTGCGGGACCGGCGCATCGACCGGCAGCTGCGGGCCGTCGCCACCCGGCTGGTGTGGCTCCCCCGCCAGCGGTCGGGCGGCCTGCCGCCCACCCCGCGCCGCTCCGGCGGGTGGCACCTGGGCCCCGTCGTCCACTGAACCGGGGAACGCGAGAAGCCGGAACACGGATCATCCGCATCCCGGCTCCCCGGTGAGTCCTGGAACCCCTGGAAGTCCTAGAAGTCCTCGTCCAGGTCGACCGTGCCCTCGACCGCGACCTGGTAGGCCGACGGACGGCGCTCGAAGAAGTTCGTCAGCTCCTGCACGCCCTGGAGCTCCATGAAGGAGAACGGGTTCTGCGAGCCGTACACCGGCGGGAACCCGAGACGGACCAGACGCTGGTCCGCGACGCACTCCAGGTACTCGCGCATCGACTCGGTGTTCATGCCCGGCAGGCCGTCACCGCACAGGTCGCGGCCGAACTGCAGCTCCGCCTCCACGGCCTCCTTCAGCATGTCGGTGACCTGCTGCTGAAGAGCGTCGTCGAAGAGCTCCGGCTCCTCCTTGCGGACGGTGTCCACGACCTCGAACGCGAAGTTCATGTGCATGGTCTCGTCGCGGAACACCCAGTTGGTGCCGGTGGCCAGGCCGTGCAGCAGACCGCGCGAGCGGAACCAGTACACGTACGCGAAGGCGCCGTAGAAGAACAGGCCCTCGATGCACGCGGCGAAGCAGATCAGGTTCAGCAGGAAGCGGCGGCGGTCGGCGGCCGTCTCCAGCCGGTCGATCTTCTCGACCGAGTCCATCCACTTGAAGCAGAACTGCGCCTTCTCGCGGATGGAGGGGATCTCCTCGACCGCGTCGAACGCGGCCGAGCGGTCGTCCGGGTCGGGCAGGTAGGTGTCGAGCAGCGTCAGATAGAACTGGACGTGCACGGCCTCCTCGAACAGCTGGCGCGACAGGTACAGGCGCGCCTCCGGGGAGTTGATGTGCTTGTACAGCGTCAGCACCAGGTTGTTGGAGACGATCGAGTCGCCCGTCGCGAAGAACGCGACCAGCCGGCCGATCATGTGCTGCTCGGAGGGCGTCAGCTTCGCCAGGTCGGCGACGTCCGAGTGGAGGTCGACCTCCTCGACGGTCCAGGTGTTCTTGATCGCGTCCCGGTATCGCTCGTAGAAGTCCGGGTAGCGCATCGGGC
Source organism: Streptomyces avidinii (assembly GCF_014650695.1). Taxonomy (GTDB): domain Bacteria; phylum Actinomycetota; class Actinomycetes; order Streptomycetales; family Streptomycetaceae; genus Streptomyces; species Streptomyces avidinii. Next base: position 203,770 of record NZ_BMVL01000010.1, read on the forward strand.
GGAGCGTGAGCTCGAAGCCCGGGTCCAGGAGGTTCTTGGTGTCGTTGGAGCTCATTACTGGCAGGCCTCGCAGGACTCGGGGTTCTCAAGGGAACAGGCCAGTGCCTCGGCGTCGGCGACCGCCTGCGGCAACTCGACGGGGGTGGCCGCCTGCGCGGCACGGGCGATCTTCGTCGCCGGGCGCGAGCGCAGGTAGTAGGTGGTCTTCAGGCCCTGCTTCCAGGCGTACGCGTACATCGAGCTGAGCTTGCCGATGGTGGGCGTCTCCAGGAACAGGTTCAGCGACTGCGACTGGTCCAGGAACGGCGTACGGGCCGCCGCCATGTCGATCAGGCCGCGCTGCGGGATCTCCCACGCCGTGCGGTACAGCTCGCGGACCTCGGCCGGGATCCAGCTGAACCCCTGGACCGAGCCGGAGGCCTCGCGCAGGGCCTCGCGGGTCTGGGCGTCCCACACGCCGAGCTGCTTCAGCTCCTCCACCAGGTAGCCGTTCACCTGGAGGAACTCACCGCTGAGCGTCTCGCGCTTGAAGAGGTTGGAGACCTGCGGCTCGATGCACTCGTACACGCCGGCGATCGAGGCGATCGTCGCCGTCGGGGCGATGGCGAGCAGCAGGGAGTTGCGCATGCCGGTGTCGGCGACGCGGGCGCGCAGCGCCTCCCAGCGCTCCGGCCAGTTCAGCTCGACGTCGTAGTGGTCCGGGTGCAGGACACCGCGGGCGGTGCGGGTCTGCTCCCAGGCCGGCAGCGGGCCGCTGCGCTCGGCGAGGTCGCACGAGGCCTCGTAGGCGGCCAGCATGATGCGCTCGGAGAGCTTGGTGGACAGGGCCTTCGCCTCGGGGGAGTCGAAGGGCAGCTTCAGCTTGAAGAAGACGTCCTGAAGGCCCATCGCGCCCAGGCCCACCGGGCGCCAGCGGGCGTTGGAGCGGCCGGCCTGCTCGGTCGGGTAGAAGTTGATGTCCACCACGCGGTCGAGGAAGGTCACGGCGGTGCGGACGGTCTCGTCGATCCGCTCCCAGTCGATCTCACGACCGTCGGCCGTGTCGATGACGAACGCGCCCAGGTTGACCGAGCCGAGGTTGCAGACGGCGGTCTCGCCGTCGTTGGTGACCTCGATGATCTCGGTGCACAGGTTCGAGGAGTGCACGACGGTGCCCGGCTCGGCGGTCTGGTTCGCCGTGCGGTTGGAGGCGTCCTTGAAGGTCATCCAGCCCTGGCCGGTCTGCGCGAGGGTGCGCATCATCCGGCCGTACAGGTCGCGGGCGGGCATGATCTTGCGGGCCAGGCCGTCCGCCTCGGCCTTGCGGTAGGCGGCGTCGAACTCGTCGCCCCACAGGTCGACCAGCTCGGGCACGTCGGCCGGCGAGAACAGCGACCACTCGGCGTCGGCGTTCACGCGGCGCATGAACTCGTCCGGCACCCAGTGGGCGAGGTTCAGGTTGTGCGTACGGCGCTGGTCCTCACCGGTGTTGTCGCGGAGCTCCAGGAACTCCTCGATGTCCGCGTGCCAGGTCTCCAGGTAGACGGCGGCGGCGCCCTTGCGGCGGCCTCCCTGGTTCACGGCGGCGACGGAGGCGTCGAGGGTCTTCAGGAACGGCACGATGCCGTTGGAGTGGCCGTTGGTGCCGCGGATCAGCGAACCGCGGGCGCGGATGCGGGAGTACGACAGGCCGATGCCGCCGGCGTGCTTGGAGAGCCGGGCCACCTGGTGGTAGCGGTCGTAGATCGAGTCGAGCTCGTCCAGCGGGGAGTCCAGCAGGTAGCAGGAGGACATCTGCGGGTGCCGGGTGCCGGAGTTGAAGAGCGTCGGGGAGGACGGCAGGTAGTCCAGGCGGCTCATCAGCCGGTAGAGCGAAGCCACTTCCTCCACGGCCTGCACGCTGTCGTCCGCCGCGAGGCCGCAGGCCACGCGCAGCATGAAGTACTGCGGGGTCTCGATGACCTGACGGGTGATCGGGTGGCGCAGCAGGTAGCGGCTGTGCAGGGTGCGCAGACCGAAGAAGCCGAAGCGGTCGTCGGCGCCCTCGGCGAGGGTGAGCTCGACGAGCGAGTCCAGGCGGCTCGCGTGGGTGCGTACGAACTCGGCCGTGCGGTCGGCGATCAGGCCCTCGCGGTGGCCGACCTCGACGGAGGCCGAGAAGGAGGTGGAGCCCTGGCTCGCGGCCTCGTCCCGGACGGCCAGCGTCAGCAGGCGGGCGGCGAGCCGGGAGTAGGCCGGGTCCTCGGAGATCAGACCGGCGGCGGCCTCCGTGGCCAGCCCGCGCAGTTCGGCGTCGTCGGCGGCGGAGCTGCGGCCGCGCAGGGCGGAGGCCGCGACCCGGCCGGGGTCGGTGTCGGGGAGGTCCGCCGTCAGTTCGGTGAGGGTACGCAGCAGCGTGGCCCCCGGGCCCTCGGTGTTGTCGCCAGAAGTGGACTCGGCGCGCGGTGCGGAAGGCGCGATGGTCACGGCGGGAGCTCTCCCTCGCTCGGCCCGGTCATCGGCGGAGCGGGGCGCGGGCGGGCGCATGCGGGCGCGACAGGAACGCGTACCCCGCATGGCGTCCACCGGCCCAACCGCGAGGCCCGGACGTGTCGGCACCCGGTTCGGTCGAGCCGGGCGCGCTGACGGCAGGTCATCGGACTTGGTGTCCGGATGCCGGACACTTCATACCGTTGCGGGACAGTTCCGGATTCACACCGGATTCCCCTGCGGCGACAGCAGGCATGAGCATACATGTGGGGGCGGCCCGTTGCGGCAACCCCCACATGTAGTGTCGGCGTGGCTACAGCTTGAGTCGATACGTGAGGAGTGTCAGGCCTTCGATCGGCGCCCAGTCCCGCTCCGGCGTGCGTACGAAGCCCAGACGCGCGTAGATCCGGTGGGCTCCGGCCATGCTGCGCTGGGTGGAGAGCACGATGCCCGTGACCCCCTCGACGGCCCGCGCCCGTTCGATGCACGCCCGCACCAGAGCCTCGCCGGCGCCCTGGCCGCGCGCCGCGTGGGCCACCGCGAGCATCCGGAACTCCGCCTCGTCGGCGGCGGCGATGTCGGCGAGCGGGCTGCCGGGCGCGGCGAAGGTCACCCCGCCCAGCACCCGCCCGTCCCGCTCGGCGACGAGCACCTCGGCCCGGGCCGCCCGGCCGGCCACGTCGCGCAGCACGTCCAGGTATGCGTCGTCCTCGTTGAAGTCCAGATGCCCGTCGGCGAGGTAGGCCTGCGCCGTGATCTCGCCCAGCTCCGCGCAGTCGGCGGGCAGCACCGTTCTGATCACCATGTCCATGCGGTCGAGTGTGCAGGACGGCTGCCGGCGGGCGGCGCCGTCGTCGGGGACGACAGGACAGCGCGAAGGCCCCGCCGGAAGCTTCCGGCGGGGCCTTCGGTGTGCGAAGCGGCTCAGCAGCAGCGGAAGCCCTCGCGGGGGTCCGCCTCGCGCGCGTCCGTACGGGCGCGTTCGAAGGCGCGGCGGGTGAGGACCTCCGCGTCCGGGTCGTGGGAGCGGGCGTGGGCCACGTAGCGGTCGTACGCGGCCTCCCCGGAGAACTCCCTTACGTAGAACCGGGCCCTGGCCAGCACGCTCCGTACGGTGCTCACGCCACCGGCTCCCTGACGTGTCCGCCGCCCGTGTCCGGGCCCGCCGAGGCGAGCTCGGCCCGCTCCTCGGCGGTCGCGATCAGACCGGCCGGGGCGACGATCTTCGACTCGGTCCACGGGACCTCGGAGAGGGTCGCCGACCCCGGGTCGCGGACGGCCTTCAGGCAGGTCCGGGCCGCGTCCGCGAGGACCACGATGATCAGGACGGCGAAGAAGGCGCACAGTACGCCGTCGACCGTGGCGTTGGTGACCACGGTGTGCATGTCGTCCATGTTCTTGGCCGGTGCCAGCACCTTGTCGGCGTCGATTCCGGCCTGGTACTTGTCGCGCTGGGCGAAGAAGCCGACCTTAACGTCCTCGGAGAAGATCTTCTGGTAGCTCGCGGTGAGGGTCACCGTGGCGTCCCAGACCAGCGGAACGCCCGTCACCCAGGCCCACTTGAGCCGGCCGGACTTGACGAGCAGGGTGGTGCAGACGGCCAGCGCGACCGCGGCGAGCAGCTGGTTGGCGATGCCGAAGAGCGGGAAGAGCTGGTTGATGCCGCCCAGCGGGTCCTTGATGCCGACCCACAGGAAGTAGCCCCAGCCGCCGACGACGATCGCGCTCGCGAACCACACGCCGGGCTTCCAGCTGACGTCCTTGAAGGACTTGTGCACGTTGCCGAGGGTGTCCTGGAGCATGAACCGGCCCACTCGGGTGCCCGCGTCGAGCGTCGTCAGGATGAAGAGCGCCTCGAACATGATCGCGAAGTGGTACCAGAACGCCTTCATGCCCGCGCCGCCGATCACGGCGGAGAAGATCTCCGACATTCCGAGTGCGAAGGTCGGTGCTCCGCCGGTGCGGGAGAGCAGGCTGGCTTCCTCCACGTCCTTGGCGGCCTGGGTGAGGGCCTCGGGGGAGATGGCGAAGCCGAAGTTCGTCACCGCCTGGGAGGCGGACTCGACGGTGGTGCCGATGACGCCGCCGGGGGAGTTGACGGCGAAGAAGAGGCCGGGCTCGATGATGCAGGCCGCGATGATCGCCATGACGGCGACGAAGGACTCGGTCAGCATCGCGCCGTAGCCGATCATGCGGACCTGGGTCTCCTTCTGGATCATCTTCGGGGTGGTTCCCGAGGAGACCAGGGCGTGGAAGCCGGAGAGCGCGCCGCAGGCGATCGTGATGAAGACGAACGGGAACATCGACCCGGCGAAGACCGGTCCGTCGCCGCTCGCCGCGAAGTCGGTGACCGAGGGCATCTTCAGGGTGGGCATCGCGATGACCACGCCGAGCGCGAGGAGCGCGATGGTGCCGACCTTCATGAAGGTGGAGAGGTAGTCGCGGGGCGCGAGCAGCATCCACACCGGCAGGACCGATGCCAGGAAGCCGTACACGACCATCCAGATGACCAGCGTCTCCTTCTCCAGGGTGAAGGTGCCGGCGAAGGAGGACTCGGCGACCCAGCCGCCCGCGACGATGGCGAGCAGCAGCAGCGCGACGCCGATGACGGACACCTCGGTGACCCGGCCCGGCCGCAGGACGCGCAGGTAGAAGCCCATGAAGACGGCGATCGGGATGGTCATGCCGATGGAGAAGACGCCCCAGGGCGAGTGCGCCAGGGCGTTGACGATGACCAGGGCCAGCACCGCCAGCAGGATGATCATGATGGCGAACACGGCGACCAGGGCGGCGGCCCCGCCGACGGGGCCGATCTCGTCCCGGGCCATCTGGCCGAGCGAGCGCCCGTCGCGGCGGGTGGAGAAGAAGAGGGTGACCATGTCCTGGACGGCCCCGGCGAAGATGACGCCGGCGACGATCCAGATGGTGCCCGGCAGGTAGCCCATCTGCGCCGCGAGCACGGGCCCGACGAGCGGGCCGGCGCCCGCGACGGCGGCGAAGTGGTGGCCGAAGAGCACCCGGCGGTCGGTGGGATGGAAATCGACACCGTTGTCAAGGCGTTCGGCGGGGGTGGCGCGGGTGGCGTCCACCTTCAGTACGCGGTCCGCGATGAAGCGCGCGTAGAAGCGGTAGGCGATCGCGTACGAGCCCAGTGCGGCGGCGAGCAGCCAGGCCGCGGAGATCTCCTCGCCGCGGGAGAGCGCGAGCACGCTCCAGCCGATCGCGCCGACGAGTCCGACGAGCACCCACACGGCGATGGACTTGGGCGAGGGCGAGCCGGGCGTGGTGCCCGGACTCGCCGCGTCCCGTTCTGTCCCTGTTGCTTCCGGTTCAGGCATGACCTCGTCCCCTCGTCGATCATCTGCGTAAGCGCAGGGAATCTACGGGGGATTGCCCGGTGAGCGTAAGACCCCGTCCGCAATCCGGTACGTGAAGGAATTCGGTACGCGGGCTCCGCCGGGCGGGGAGGCAGGGCCAGGTCAGACGGCGGGACGCTTGAGCCGGGCGACGAACTTGTAGCGGTCGCCGCGGTACACCGACCGCACCCACTCCACCGGTTCGCCGTCCGCGTCCAGGGAGTGCCGGGAGAGCATCAGCATCGGCAGCCCGACGTCGGTGCCGAGCAGGCCGGCCTCGCGCGGGGTGGCCAGGGAGGTTTCGATGGTCTCCTCGGCCTCGGCCAGGTGCACGTCGTACACCTCGGCGAGCGCGGTGTAGAGGGAGGTGTACTTGGCGAGCGACCGGCGCAGCGCGGGGAAGCGCTTGGCCGACAGGTGGGTGGTCTCGATGGCCATCGGTTCGCCGCTCGCCAGCCGCAGCCGCTCGATGCGCAGCACCCGTCCGCCGGTGGTGATCTTGAGCAGCCCGGCGAGGGTGTCGTCGGCGGTCACGTAGCCGATGTCGAGGAGCTGGGAGGTGGGTTCCAGTCCCTGGGCCCGCATGTCCTCCGTGTACGAGGTCAGTTGCAGAGCCTGGGAGACCTTGGGCTTGGCGACGAAGGTGCCTTTGCCCTGGATTCGCTCCAGTCGCCCCTCTACGACCAGTTCCTGAAGGGCCTGCCGGACGGTGGTCCGCGAGGTGTCGAACTCGGCCGCGAGCGTGCGCTCCGGCGGTACCGGCGTGCCGGGCGGCAGTGTTTCGGTCATGTCGAGCAAGTGCCGCTTGAGTCGGTAGTACTTGGGCACGCGCGCCGTGCGAGTGGCTGCCCCGCCCTCCGGCTCCGTGGTCGCCCCTTCGGTGGCCATCGCCGCCCGCCTTCCCGACTCCAGTTTCGCTGCCGTCACCGGCTCCTCCGATATGTGCGGTCACATCGTGACACGTAAGGGGGGACAGGCCTTCTCTCTCCCCAGGTGTCGGTCCGATAACGGACCGGGCACCCGCTCATTAGACCCTTGACACCCCTAAAGGTCTAGGCCAAGCTCCAGCTACTGGTCTAAACCAATATGGATCAGATCCCGGCCCCACGGCAGTACTTCGCGTATGTCACCGCGGCGGGCAAGGGAAGTGCAGGCAGGCATCCCTGAGGAGGGTGGCGTGAAGCGCAAGCTCATCGCGGCGGTTGGAGTCGCGGGCATGGTTATCGGCCTCGCGGCGTGCGGTGATTCCGACAGCAAGGGCGGCGACAAGGCCTCCGATGCCAAGGAGCTCACCGTCTGGCTGACGGTCGACGCGCAGAAGAACTGGCCGGAGCTCGTGAAGGCGGCCGACGACGCGATCGTCGCCAAGCACCCGGGTCTCACCATCAAGCACGAGTACTACGGCTGGCCGGACAAGAACGCCAAGCTGGACGCCGTGCTCGCCACGGACAAGGCCCCGGACGTTGTCGAGATGGGCAACTCCGAGATGATCGGGTACATGTCGACCGGTGCCTTCGCCGAGGTCGACCCGTCGAAGTTCGAGAACTCGGCCGCCTGGCTGGACGCCCTCAAGGAGTCCGTGACCTACGACGGCAAGACCTACGGCGTCCCCTACTACGCCGGTGGCCGTGTCGGCACCTGGCGCAAGGACATCGCCACCGAGGCCGGCGTCACCGCCGCGCCGAAGACGTGGGCCGAGTACACCGCCGCGCTCGACAAGATCCAGGCCGCGAAGGGCGACAAGTTCAGCGCCCTCTACCAGCCCTCCCCGGACTGGTACGCCGCGATGTCCTTCGTCTACGAGGCGGGCGGCAGCATCGCCAAGAAGGACGGCGACAAGTGGAAGGGCAACCTGTCCTCCCCCGAGTCGCTGAAGGGGCTGGGGCAGTACAAGGAGCTCCTCGACAAGTACATGCACGCCGACAAGACCAAGGACGAGTCCGACCGTCCGGTCGTCTTCGGCCAGGGCAACTCCGCGGCGATCTTCGCCGCCGCCTGGGAGGGCGCCACCGCCGCCACCCCGGAGAACGACAAGGTCGGCGGCCTGAAGGACAAGCTGGAGAACTTCGTCCAGCCCGGTCCGAGCGGCAAGAACCTCCCGGTCTTCCTGGGCGGTTCGGACCTGGCCATCCCGGCCAAGTCCAAGGCCAAGGACGTCGCCGCCGAGTGGATCAACGTCTTCACCGGCGCCCAGGGCCAGAAGGGCCTGATCGAGAAGGGCAACCTGCCGAACAACAAGACGGACCTCGGCCCGCTGAAGGCCGACCCGAAGACGCAGGTCGCGGCCACCGCGGCCGAGTCCTCCTGGTTCGTCCCGACGGCGTCCGGCTGGGGCCAGATCGAGAAGGCCAAGCTCCTCCAGACCACGCTGCGCGACATCGGCACCGGCAACAAGTCGGTCGAGGACGCGGCCAAGGCCGCCGACGCCGAGATCGACAAGGTCATCAACACCAAGTGACCTGAGTGGGCAGGGCCCCGCCGGACCGGCGGGGCCCTGCTGCCCGTCAAGAGAGGGACCCCCGAGGAGCGCGCGATGAGTGCCGCACAGACAACCACCGCCGACCTGCCGCCGGCGAAGCAGAAGACTTCCCCCGGAGCGAAGCCGGGCAGCCAGGCCGCACCGGGGCGGCCCGTTCGCAAGGGCCCCGGCGCCACTCCCTGGCTGCTGCTGGCCCCGTGCCTGCTGGTCATCGCCCTCGTCATGGGGTACCCGCTCTACCGGCTGGTGGCCCTGTCCTTCCAGAGCTTCGGCAAGTCCGAGCTCTGGGGCTTCAAGGATCCCGAGTTCGTCGGCTTCGACAACTTCGCCAAGATCCTCGGCGACGGCGAGTTCTGGGCCGTCGTCCTGCGCACGGTGATCTTCGCGGTCGGCGCGGTCGCCGCGACGATGGTGATCGGCATGCTCATCGCTCTGCTGCTGCAGAAGGTCTCCGGCTGGGTCAAGGCACTCATCAGCATCGCCCTCGTGGCCAGCTGGGGCATGCCGATCATCGTCGCCACCGCCGTCTTCAAGTGGCTCTTCGACGCCGACTACGGCGTCCTCAACTACATGATGAGCAAGCTCCCCGGCGTCGACATGATCGGCCACAACTGGTTCACCAGCGGCCCCCAGGGCCTCGCAGTGATCATGCTGCTGGTGGTCTGGGGCGCGGTCCCCTTCGTCGTCATCACCCTCAGCGCGGGCCTCACGCAGGTGCCCAAGGAGCTGGAGGAGGCCGCCCGGCTCGACGGCGCGGGCGCGTGGGGCGTGTTCCGGCACGTCACCCTCCCCATCCTGAAGCCGATCCTCGTCATGCTGACGACGCTCTCCGTCATCTGGGACATGGGCGTCTTCCCGCAGGTCTTCGTGATGCGCAACGGGAACCCGGAAGCCGAGTTCCAGCTGCTGACCACCTACTCGTACCAGCAGGCCTTCGTGGTCAACGACTATTCGGGCGGCTCCGCGATCGCCCTGGTGACCGTCCTGCTGCTGCTCGGCGTGGTCGCCGTCTACATGCGCCAGATGCTCAAGATCGGAGAGGTGGAATGAGCGTGACCACTGCGTCCACTGCGTCCACTGCGCCCGCCGCGACCCCGCCCGTCGCACGGCTGAAGCAGCGGAAGAAGTCCAAGCTCGGCTGGAACCTCCTCGGCCTGCTGGTCTTCGCCACCGCGGGCTTCCCGGTCTACTGGATGCTCAACACGGCCTTCAAGCCGTCCAAGGAAGCGATCGACCCCGATCCGCAGTTCTTCCCGCACACCTTCACGCTGGCCAACTTCTCCCGCGCGCTGGACATCGCCGACTTCTGGGGTCCGGTCGGCCGCAGCCTGATCGTCTCGCTCGTCGTGGTGGTCATCGGCATCGCGGTGGGCATGCTCGCCGCCCTGGCCATCTCCCGCTTCGCCTTCCGCGGCCGCAAGGTCGTGATCGTCGGGATCCTCGCCGTCCAGATGGTCCCGCTCGTCGCGATGATCATCCCGGTCTTCCTGCTGCTGAACGACCTCGGTCAGTACGACAAGCTCACCGGCCTGATCATCACGTACCTGACCTTCGTCCTGCCCTTCACCGTGTGGACGCTGCGCGGCTTCATCGTCAACATCCCCAAGGAGCTGGAAGAAGCGGCCATGGTCGACGGCTGCACGCCGACCGGCGCCTTCCTGCGGGTGGTCTTCCCGCTGCTCGCCCCCGGCATGGTCGCCACCTCCGTCTACGCCTTCATCCAGGCGTGGAACGAGTACCTGTACGCGCTGATGCTGATGAGCCAGCAGAACCAGACCGCCACCGTCTGGCTCGGCAACTTCACCACCAAGCACGGCACCGAGTTCGCCCCGATGATGGCCGGCTCCACCATGATGGCCGTCCCGATCGTGGTCCTCTTCCTCATCGTCCAGCGCAAGATGGCCGCGGGCCTCACCGCCGGCGCCGTGAAGGGATAACGGCCCCATGACTGTTCTTGCGCACCGCACCGATACGGTCACCCGCGACGCCCTCGCCGTCCTCCAGCCCGGCTTCGAGGGCACCACCGCGCCCGCCTGGCTGCTCCGCCGGGTCGGCGAAGGCCTCACCGCCGTCGGCCTGTTCGGCCGCAACATCGCCTCGCCCGAACAGCTCGCCGCGCTGACCGCGCAGCTGCGTACCGAGCGCGACGACGTCCTGGTCGCCATCGACGAGGAGGGCGGCGACGTCACCCGCCTGGAGGTCCGCGGCGGCTCCTCCTTCCCCGGCAACCTGGCCCTCGGCGCCGTCGACGACACCACGCTGACCCGCGAGGTCGCCCGCGAGCTGGGCCGCCGTCTCGCCGAGTGCGGGGTCAACCTCAACTGGGCCCCGTCCGCGGACGTCAACTCCAACCCGGACAATCCGGTGATCGGCGTACGGTCCTTCGGTGCCGACACCCACCTCGCCGCCCGGCACACCGCCGCCTACGTCGAGGGCCTGCAGGCCGCCGGCGTGGCCGCGTGCACCAAGCACTTCCCGGGCCACGGCGACACCAACGTCGACTCGCACCACGCCCTGCCGCGCATCGACGTTGACGTGGACACCCTCCAGGCCCGCGAGCTCGTCCCCTTCAAGGCGGCCATCGAGGCCGGCACCAAGGCCGTGATGAGCGCGCACATCCTGGTGCCCGCCCTCGACCCGACCCGCCCGGCCACGCTCAGCCCGCAGATCCTGACCGGTCTGCTGCGCAAGGAGCTCGGCTACGAGGGCCTCATCGTCACCGACGGCATGGAGATGCACGCCATCGCCGGCACGTACGGGATCGAGCGCGGCTCGGTGCTGGCCATCGCGGCCGGCGCCGACGCCATCTGTGTCGGCGGCGGACTCGCCGACGAAGCCACCGTCCTGCGGCTGCGCGACGCGCTGGTTGCGGCAGTTCGCGAGGGGGCACTGCCCGAGGAGCGCCTCGCCGACGCCGCCGCCCGCGTCCGCGCGCTGGCCGCATGGACCCGCGGGGCCCGGCCGGACGCGCAGCCGGAGGGGAGCCGCGCGTCCGGCATCGGGCTGACGGCCGCCCGCCGGGCCGTGCTCGTCACGGGCTCGGCCAAGCCGCTCACCGGCCCCTACGTCGCCACGCTCGCGCCCGTCGCGAACATCGCGGTGGGGGACGAGACCCCCTGGGGCGTGGCGGCCGAACTCGCCGAGCTGCTCCCGGGCACCGGGTCGGGCGTCTACCCGCAGGGCGCCTCGGCCGGGGACATCCTGGCGGCCGCGGGGGATCGTCCCGTCGTCGCGGTGGTCCGTGACGCGCACCGGCACCCGTGGATGACCGAAGTCGTCGACGCGCTGGTCGCGGCCCGGCCGGACACGGTCGTGGTCGAGATGGGCCTGCCGCGCGCCGAGCCGCGCGGGGCCCTGCACATCGCCACGCACGGCGCCTCGCGCGTCTGCGGCCGGGCCGCCGCCGAGGTGATCGCGGGCGCCTGATCCCGCCAAGAGCCCCTGACCAGGGCGACAGCCCCTGTGCCGGACACCGTCCGGGGCGGGGGCTGTCGGGTGTCAGGGGCCGGACACTGCGCGTACGCAGAAGGGCCGGACATCCCCCTGCGGGGAGTCCGGCCCTTCTCCGTACGGGCCTGCGGGTCCTACAGCCCCTGCCAGGACGGCTTGTCGGCGTAGGTGTGGCGGAAGTAGTCGGCCAGCTTCAGCTTCGAGGCGGCCGCCTCGTCCACGACCACGGTGGCGTGCCGGTGCAGTTGCAGCGCGGAGGCCGGCACCAGCGCGGACAGCGGGCCCTCGACGGTCTGCGCGACCGCCTCGGCCTTGCCCTCGCCGGTGGCCAGCAGAACCAGGTGGCGGGCGTCGAGGATGGTGCCGATGCCCTGGGTGATGACGTGGTGCGGCACCTGGTCCAGGTCGTTGTCGAAGAAGCGCGCGTTGTCCACGCGGGTCTGCTCGGTGAGCGTCTTGATCCGGGTGCGGGAGGCGAGCGACGAGCACGGCTCGTTGAAGCCGATGTGGCCGTCCGTGCCGATGCCGAGGAGCTGGAGGTCGACGCCACCGGCCTCGGCCAGGGCACGGTCGTACGCCTCGCACGCGCCGACGATGTCCTCGGCCGAGCCGTCGGGGCCCATGAAGGAGGCCTCGGACAGGCCCAGGGGCTCGACGACCTCGCGGAGCACGACCGCGCGGTAGGACTCGGGGTGCCCGGCCGGCAGGCCGACGTACTCGTCGAGCTGGCAGATCCGGGCCCTGGAGGCGTCGACCTGTCCGGCCCGGACCTTGGCGGCGAGGGCTTCGTAGATGGGCAGCGGGGTAGAGCCGGTCGCCACGCCGAGCAGGGCGTCGGGCTTGCGGCGCACCAGGGCGGCCATGGCCTCCGCGATGAGCTCGCCGCCTGCCTTGGCGTCCGGGACGATGACAACTTCCACGCGGGGCCTGCCGATCTGGAGTGGTGGTGTGGTATAGACCAATCTAGCAGAGGCCGGCGCGTACGGCGGGGGTCTCGTCGTTATCCATGGTGGTCCGGATCCGGGCGTCCGGCCCGCCGGCGCCACCGGGCCCGGGGCGCGGTGCCCCGGGCCCGGTGCCGCGGCACCCCGGGCCCGGGTCCCGGGCTCAGAGCAGGGCCAGCCGCAGGCCTCCCGTCGCGTCCAGGTGCTGTCCGGTGACCCAGCGGGAGTCGGGCGAGGCCAGGAAGGCCACCACGTCGGCGACCTCCTGGGTCGTGCCCACGCGGTGGAAGACGGAGCGGGCGGCCAGGTGCGCCCGGGTCGCCTCGTCCGCGAGGAGGTCCGCGTTGAGGTCGGTCTCGGTGATGCCGGGCCCGACCGAGTTCACCGTGATCCCGCGCGGGGCCAGTTCGGCGGCCAGCGACCGGGTCAGCGCGTTCACCGCACCCTTCGCCGTGATCGTGGCCAGGATGGCCGGCAGGGCGATGTGCGGGGTGCCGGTCACGTTCACGATCCGCCCCCCGTCCCGCAGCCGCTCCAGCCCGTACTTGATCACGAAGAACGGCGCCCTGGCGTTGAGTGCGTGGGCCCGGTCGTACGTCTCCTCGTCGGTCTCCCCGATCCCCGCGAAGGCCGCCGCCCCGGCGTTGTTGACCAGGATGTCCACGCCCTCCGTGTGCGCGGGATGGGCCCCGTACGCCGCCCAGAGGGCCTGTGCGTCGCCGGGGACGCCGAGCTCCGCCCCGATGGCGAAGGCCCGCCCGCCGGCCGCCCCGATCGCCTCGACGGTCTCCTCCGCCGCCGCCGCGTTGCGTCCGTAGTGGACGGCGACCAGGGCCCCGTCCCGCGCCAGCCGCTCGGCCACCGCCCGGCCGATGCCCCGGCTACCGCCCGTGACCAGTGCCGTCTTCCCCTTGAGCACGCCCATGACGCGCCCCCCTCCGTTAATTGCTAGTGGTCGCTACAGAAAGGAACGTATCAGATTCCCTAGCGACCGCTATAGAATCTCGGCATGGTGACCGGACAGCGCGGCAGACCCCGTTCCTTCGACCGCGACGCCGCCCTCGACAAGGCGATGCTCGCCTTCTGGGAGCGCGGCTACGAGGCGACCTCCATCGCCGACCTGACCGCCTCGCTCGGCATCAGCGCGCCCAGCCTCTACGCGGCCTTCGGTGACAAGCGCAAGCTCTTCGACGAGGTCGTGGTGGTCTACGGAGGCCGGTACGCGGACTTCGCGAGCGTGGCGCTCGCCGAGGAGCCCACCGCCGGGGCGGCCGTCGCCCGCATCCTGCGCGAGGCCGCCGAGGTCTACACCGACCCGGCCCACCCTCGGGGCTGCATGGTGATCAGCGCGGCGATCAACACCACCTCGGAGGAGGTGGCGCAGGCACTGCGCGAGCGGCGCAACGCCAACCTGGAGATGTTCGAGAGCCGCATCCGGGCCGACATGGCCACGGGGGCGCTGCCGGCGGAGACGGACGCGCGGGCACTGGCCCGGTACGCGGGGGCGGTGCTCCAGGGGATGTCGCAGCAGTCGCGCGACGGGGCGAGCAGGGAAGAACTGGAAGCGGTGGCGGAGCGGGCGCTGCTGGCCTGGCCGAAGGCCTAGTCGGAGGCGGGGGCGCTGCGCGCCCGGAATTCACTCCGGAATCCGGCGGGAACGTTCCTCTGGGCCACGGTGCAGAACGGGACCCTCGACCCGCCCGGCACCGTAGCCCGGAGTACTTACGGCCGACAGGTGTGCGGTTCCCGACGGCCGGTGGAGGTGCCTGCGCGGTCAGGGCAGAGCGCGCGGCTTACCTCGATCCGTCCTCCTGTGCGGGGAGGGCGGAGGTTCTTGAATCAATTGTGGACTAGACCATTCTGTTCTGTCCATCCAATGACAGGGCCCGGAAACCCGTCACTTCCTCCAACAGTACGCGGCCCGCGCCCCCCTTGGATACTCCTGAGTACTGTCGTGGGCAAAGTCATGGCGCGTACCCGGGGTACGCTCGCAACGTGCCCTCCATGAACGACCTCGTACGCCAGCACACCGCTCTCGGTGAAACCGACCTGGAGTGGCTCCACCTGCTGGTCTCGGAGTGGCAACTGCTCTCCGACCTCTCCTTCGCGGACCTCGTGCTGTGGGTGCCCACCCTCGACGGCACGCGGTACGTCTCGGTCGCCCAGATGCGTCCGAACACCGGTCCCACCTCGTACCAGGACGACATGGTCGGCCACCTGGTGCCGCGAGGCCGCCGCCCGCTGCTGGACGCCGCGCTCGACGAGGGCCGCATCGTGCGCGAGGGCGACCCCGAGTGGCGCGAGGAGGTGCCGGTCCGCGTCGAGTCGATCCCCGTCCGCCGCGAGGGCCGGGTCCTGGGCGTGATCGCGCGCAACACCAATCTGCTCACTGTGCGTACACCGAGCCGGTTGGAGCTGACCTACCTCCAGTCCGCCTCCGACCTGGCCCAGATGATCGCGGCGGGCTCCTTCCCGTTCCCCGGCCAGCAGGTCGACATGGACGCCTCCCCGCGCGTCGGGGACGGTCTCATCCGGCTCGACGCCGAGGGCGTGGTCACCTACGCCTCGCCGAACGCGCTCTCCGCCTACCACCGGCTCGGCCTCGCCTCCGACCTCGTCGGTCAGCACCTGGGCAACACCACCGCCGAACTCGCACCCTCCCGCGGGCCGGTGGACGAGGCCCTGGTCAAACTCGCCAGCGGGTGGGCCCCCCGGGAGACGGAGGTCGAGGGCAACAGCGGGGTCATCCAGCTGCGCACCATCCCGCTCAAGCCGAAGGGCACCCGGATCGGCTCCCTGGTGCTGTGCCGCGACGTCACGGAACTGCGTCGTCGCGAACGTGAATTGATCACCAAGGACGCGACCATCCGGGAGATCCACCACCGGGTGAAGAACAACCTCCAGACCGTGGCCGCACTGTTGCGGCTCCAGTCCCGCCGGATGGATTCCGCGCAGGGCCGCGAGGCGCTCAACGAGGCCGTGCGCCGCGTCGGATCGATCGCGATCGTGCACGAGACGCTGTCTCAGAACCTCGACGAGCGGGTCGAGTTCGACGAGATCGCCGACCGCGTCATCGCGATGGTCTCGGAGATCTCGCCGGGCAAGGTCGACTGCCGGCGCACCGGCAGGTTCGGGATCCTGGACGCGGAGGTCGCCACTCCGCTGTCGATGGTGCTGACCGAGATCCTCCAGAACGCCCTGGAGCACGCCTTCACCCAGGGGGAGAGGGGCACCGTGGAGGTGGCCGCGATCCGTTCCGGAACCGGTCGCACCGACGCCCGGCTGCTGATCACCGTGCTCGACGACGGCAGCGGCCTGCCCGAGGGGTTCGATCCCCAGCGGGCCGGCAACCTCGGGCTGCAGATCGTACGGACCCTCGTGGAGGGGGAGCTCGGCGGCACCTTCGACATGCTCAGGGCCGAGCCGCGCGGCACCAAGGTCGTCCTCGACATCCCGTCCAGCCCGCAGAAGTAGCAGCCGATCCGTAACTCAGCGTGACGCTCTGCCGGGTACCCCGCACAGCACTGAGCCCCGGACCGAATGATTCGGTCCGGGGCTCAAGAGCACGTTGCTGAGCGCTTGTTCGGTTACTACGCGCTGCGCGTCGAGGCTCGAAAGTCGTTGTCAGGCGCTGGCGTTGCGCGCCCGGTTGCGAGCGGCGCGGCGCTTCATGGCGCGGCGCTCGTCCTCGCTGAGACCGCCCCAGACGCCGGAGTCCTGACCGGACTCGAGCGCCCACTGCAGGCACTGCTCCATGACGGGGCAACGGCGGCAGACGGCCTTGGCTTCCTCGATCTGCAGCAGCGCAGGACCGGTGTTGCCGATGGGGAAGAAGAGTTCCGGGTCTTCCTCACGACAAACGGCGTTGTGACGCCAGTCCATGGCTGCTCCATCTCCTTGTATTGCGGGCAAGTTGCTTGTGAATGTGAACGCTTTCACGAATCCCCCCGTGAGGGAAGGGCGACCGCCCGGTTTCACGCGGGTGATCCATCAGAGATTCGTGGAGGGGTTCTGGCGGTCTGTGTGGGTGCCGGGTGTTGCGGGCTGTCCCGATCGCCATGAAGAGATTCGCAAACCTCGGACGGGGATACAACCCCTTCCGGAAAGTTTTTTTTGATTCGTCGGTGTCGACTAGGTCACAGCCCTACATCGTGAGGGTGGACCGGCGTGTAAACGTTCGAGTGAAAGGCCCTCGGGCCCTTCTACTCACACAATCACACGCAGTGCACGGCGTACGCCTGTGAACCGAACGCTGGTCCGCAGTCCGAGGTGATCGCCGTCCATCTGGAACGGAAGCGGAACCTTCGAATGCAAGGTGAAGTCGGTCAGATCGTGCAGAGACACCGCATGCTTGCCGTGTGGACCCCGCTCAGGAGTGGAGGTCAGGAGCTGTGTCGCGTACCGGGCGACGGCCGGAGTTGACAAACGGTTCAGTGCCAATACGTCAAGCGCAGTATCGAACGAAGCTTCGGGGGAGGCGTAAAGCGGACGATTCCCCAGATACGTCCACGGTGACGTATTGCACACTATCGACAGCACCAGATCGGTCACCGGGTCCGCGCCGGGGCGCTCCAGCGTGACCGTGCCGTGCCGCCGGTTGGGCTCCTCCCAGAACTGGCGCATCAGCTGTCGCACATACAGAGCGTGGGTCGAACGCTTGCCGCGCTCGCGCTGCTGCTCCACCCGGCCCACCACGCCGGCGTCGAAGCCGAAGCCCGCGCAGAAGGTGAACCAGCGGGCCGGGACCGACTCGTCCTCCGTGCCCGGGGTGCCGGCCGCCAGGCCTAGACCCACCGTCCGCTCACGCTGCTCCCGCAGCGCGTCCAGGAGCGCGCCGGTCGCCTCGACCGCGTCGTTGGGCAGCCCCAGGGCGCGGGCGAAGACATTGGTGGAGCCGCCGGGAACCACCGCCAGCCGGGGGAGGCGCTCCGGGTCGGGCCCGTTGTGCAGGAGCCCGTTCACCACCTCGTTGACCGTGCCGTCGCCGCCCAGTGCGACGACGAGGTCCAGCCCCTCGTGCGCGGCCTTGCGCCCCAGGTCCCGGGCGTGCCCGCGGTACTCGGTGGTGACCGCCTCCAGCTTCATCTCGCTGGCCAGGGCATGGGTCAGGACGTCGCGCGTGCGCGCACTGGTGGTCGTCGCTGCTGGGTTGGCCACGAGAAGTGCACGCATGAGCGCCAGACTACCCACCCCCTCACATGCCGACCGTACTGCCCGTCCCCTCGGGGCCCGGGGCCGCGCCGCTACCCTGCTGGGGTGAGTAAGAAGCAGCCCGCGAATGCCCCCGCCCCCGCCGCCGCCCCGCCCGCCGCGCTGCCCGGCCGGCTGACCGCGGCCGCCGCGCTCACCGCCCTGGAAGGCCTGGCGCTGGCCGGCCTCGGGCTCTACATGTTGTTCGTGGGGATCGCCGGCGACCCCGATTCCCCGCAGCAGGCCGAGACGGGCGGGATCACTCTGCTCGCACTGGCCGCGCTGCCGCTGATCGCGGCCCGGGGGCTGCGCCTGGGCCGGCGCTGGAGCCGCGGTCCGGCACTGATCACCCAGCTGATGGCGCTGCCGGTGGCCTGGACCCTCTACAGCACGGGCGGCGCGATGATCGCCGCCGCCGTGGCGCTGGCCCTGGCCGCGGTGGCCGTCGTAGCGCTCCTGGTGAACCCGACGGCGACCGAGGCTCTCGGTATCGGGCCCGGGGAACAGGCCCGATAACCGGTCGTCCGGTTCCCGGCGCACCGCCGTACCCGGCTGCCTACTCCTCGACGAGGAGCTTGTCGCGGAGCTGGGCCAGGGTGCGGGCCAGCAGCCGGGAGACGTGCATCTGGGAGATGCCGACCTCCTGGGCGATCTGCGACTGGGTCATGTTGCCGAAGAAGCGAAGCAGCAGGATCCGCTTCTCCCGCGGGGGCAGGCCCTCCAACAGCGGCTTGAGGGACTCGCGGTACTCGACGCCCTCCAGGGCCTCGTCCTCCGCACCCAGGGTGTCCGCGACCGCCGGCGACTCGTCGTCGGTGTCCGGGACGTCGAGGGACAGCGTGCTGTAGGCATTGGCCGATTCCAGCCCCTCCAGCACCTCCTCCTCGGAGATCCCCAGCCGTTCGGCGAGTTCGTGCACCGTCGGGGAGCGGCCGTGCTGCTGGGACAGTTCGGCCGTGGCCGTCGTCAGCGAGAGCCGCAGCTCCTGAAGGCGACGCGGTACGCGCACCGCCCAGCCCTTGTCACGGAAGTGGCGCTTGATCTCGCCGACCACCGTGGGCGTGGCGTACGTGGAGAACTCGACCCCGCGGTCCGGGTCGAACCGGTCCACCGACTTGATCAGTCCGATCGTCGCGACCTGGGTCAGGTCGTCCAGCGGCTCACCGCGGTTGCGGAAGCGCCGCGCCAGGTGTTCCACCAGCGGCAGGTGCATCCGTACCAGCCGGTTGCGCAGCTCCGCCTTCTCCACCGACCCGTCGGGCATTGCCCGCAGCTCGATGAACAGGGCCCGCGCGCCACTGCGGTCGCGCGGATCCGGCAGCGCGTGCGACACCGGGAGCACCGGCGCTGCCGGTACCACCGGTGCCAGCTCCGGGGCCGTGGCAGCGGCCTCGGTCGGCTGGGGTGATTGTGGTTGTTCCTGCTGGTTCTCGCTCATAGGGCCCGCCCGTCGCTCCGCCGAGTCCAAAAAGCCGTCTTCCGCATCCGCGTCAGCCGGGTGCGGTCGGGCGTGCTGCTGCTCCGGGATGCCGCCGTCGACCTCGTGCCGTACCCGGGGCCGATCCCCGCCCCGTACCGGGATCTCCCCGCCGCTCACGCCGGGCCTGGTCCCGCGCCGCGCTGTTTGTAGAGGCTGATGCTCACCGTCCGGTTCTCCTCGACCGTGGCCTCGACCTTGCCGGCCAGCGCCGACAGGACGGTCCACGCGAACGTGTCACGCTCCGGTGCGCGCCCGTCGGTGGTCGGTGCCGAGACGGTCACCTCCAGCGAATCGTCGATCAGCCGGAACACGCAACTGAGGACGGAGCCGGGCACGGCCTGCTGGAGCAGGATCGCGCAGGCCTCGTCCACCGCGATGCGGAGGTCCTCGATCTCGTCGAGGGTGAAGTCCAAACGTGCCGCGAGGCCGGCCGTGGCCGTCCGCAGCACCGACAGGTAGGCACCCGCAGCGGGCAGCCGGACTTCCACGAAGTCCTGAGTCCCGGGCTCGCCTGCAATCTGGGACACCCTCACCTCCAAGGTGGTACGAGCTCTGTTCGCCGGTGACGCTATCGCGATCCGGGCGATCGTGTCGCGGCACCCCTCTTGGTGCCCGCTTCGTGCACCTCGTCTGCGAGCCAGTGACTGATGGTAAGCCCATGGGTACGCACAGTGGCTAGAGGTCTGCGGGGCCCAAATCAGGGGAACCGGCGGAGGGTTGAACTACCCCGCTTCAGACGATCGAACCGTCGACAAAACACCAGCGCCAGGTCTCACCCGGTTCGAAGCTCCGCATCACCGGATGGCCCGTGTCCTTGTGGTGCGCCGTGGCGTGCCGGTGGGGCGAGGAATCACAGCAGGCCACGTGCCCGCACCCCAGGCACATCCGCAGCTGCACGGGGTGGCTGCCGAGCGCCAGGCACTCGGAGCAGGTGTCGTGGGAGGGCACCGGTTCGGGACGCGGCAGTTCGGCAACGTGGGTGCACTCGCTCATCGCATTCTCCTTGTACCGGAACCCCGGCCTTCAGTCTCGGGGCGAACCGCGCGCACGGGCCGGAGCTGCGATGCAGCGGAGTGTCGATGCGTCACGCTTTGACCGGAGCTTGATCTCGTACAGAATACGTTCCCGCCGTGCGAGTCATGAGGATCTCCTCGGTCAAGCCCGCGCGTTCGGGGCGACCGGCCGACGATTGAGGTGGATCTTCGATGGAGGTATTGCCGCTGGTGGCGCTGATCGCCGGCAGCGCGGCCGTCGCGGGGCTGGCCCGCCGGACCCCGGTGCCCGCGCCGCTGCTGCTGGTCGCCGCCGGCCTGCTGGCCGGGTACGTGCCGGGGGTGCCCGCGTACGCACTCGACCCGCACATCGTGCTGCCGCTGCTGCTCCCGCCGCTGCTGTACACGGCCGCCGTGGACAGCTCGTACCTGGACCTGCGCGCGAACATCCGGCCCATCGCGATGCTCTCGGTGGGCTACGTGCTCTTCGCGACGCTCGCCGTCGGGTACGCGGCGTACCTGCTGGTGCCGGGGCTCTCCGTGCCGGTGGCCCTGGTGCTGGGCGCGGTGATCGCCCCGCCGGACGCCGTCGCCGCCACCGCGATCGCCCGCAAGCTGCGGCTGCCGAACCGCATCACGACCATCCTGCAGGGCGAGTCCCTGGTCAACGACGCGACCGCGATCACCGCCTACAAGGTGGCGCTGGCCGCGGCCGTCGGGGTGAGCGCCGGCTGGGCGGGCGGCATCGCGGAGTTCCTGCTGGCCTCGGTCGGCGGGATCGGCGTGGGCCTGCTGCTGATGGTGCCGATCCACCACCTGCGCACGCGGCTGAAGGAGCCGCTGCTCCAGAACACCCTCTCGCTGCTGATCCCCTTCGTGGCGTACGCGGCCGCGGAGCGGGTGCACGCCTCCGGGGTGCTGGCCGTGGTCGTCGTCGCGCTGTACCTCGGGCACCGCAACTGGCAGGTCGACTTCGCCACCCGGCTCCAGGAGGAGGCGGTGTGGAAGGTGGTCGCCTTCGTGCTGGAGTCCGTGGTCTTCGCGCTGATCGGGCTCCAGCTGCCGGTGGTCCTGGGCGGGCTGGGGGAGTACGACGGCATGCACGCGGCCACCTACGCGGTCGCCGTGTTCATCGCGGTGGTGGTGGCCCGGTTCCTGTGGGTGTTCCCGGCGACCTTCGTGCCGCGCTGGCTGTCGGAGCGGATCCGGGCGCGGGAGAGCGACACCGACTGGAAGGCCCCGGTGATCGTGGGATGGGCCGGGATGCGCGGAGTGGTCTCGCTGGCCATCGCCTTCTCCGTGCCCATGTCGGTGCCGCACCGGAACCTGATCCTCTTCCTGACCTTCACCACGGTCATCGGGACGCTGGTGGTGCAGGGGCTGACGCTGCCGCCGCTGATCCGGGTGCTGAACCTGCCGCCGAAGGACGTGCAGGCCGAGACCCTGGCCGAGGCGCAGGCGCAGAGCGAGGCCTCGCGGGCGGCGGAGGAACGGCTGGCGGAGCTGCTGGAGGAACCGGAGAACAGCACGCTGCCGCCGCCGCTGGCGGACCGGCTGCGGACGGTGCTGGAGCGGCGGCGCAACGCGGTGTGGGAGCGGCTGGGCGAGGTCAACCCGGAGACGGGGGAGTCGGCGGACGACATCTACCGGCGCCTCGCGCGGGAGATGATCGCGGCCGAGCGGGAGGTCTTCGTGACGCTGCGGGACCAGCGGCGGATCGACGACGAGATGCTGCGGGCGCTGCTGCGCCGCCTGGACCTGGAGGAGGCCGCGGCCTACCGCGAGGAGGGCTGAGGCCGGGCGTCGCGGCCGGGTCGGCAGGCACCCGCTACGGCCGGCCCGTGACGACGGCGGCGAGGGTCGTGCCGGGCGCGAAGGCGCCGGACGCGGTGAGTTCGGTCAGGGCCCAGAGCAGCTTGGCCACGTAGATGCGCTCGACCGGCAGGCCGTGGCGGGACCCGAAGTCGGCGGCGAAGGCCTCCAGCTCGGCCGGGACCCGGGCGTAGCCGCCGTGGTGGAAGTCCTCGGCCAGCGCCCAGTCGCCGGCCGGCCCCCCGAAGGCGGCCGCCTGGAGGGAACGTATCTCCGCGGCCAGGAACCCGCCCGCCAGGACCGGAACCCCGAGCGCCCGCTGCCCGGTGCCCAGCCCGGCCGCGAGGCCCGCCAGGGTGCCGCCGGTACCGCAGGCCACCGCCACCACGTCGGCGGCGCCGCGCAGTTCCCGGCCGAGCTCGGCGCAGCCGCCCAGGGCGAGCGCGTTGCTGCCGCCCTCGGGGACGACGTACGCACCGGCCGCGCCCGCCGCGTCCACCAGCCGTGCCAGTCGGTGCGGCTCGGCCTTGCGGCGGTACTCCGACCGGGACACGAAGTGCAGCCGCATGCCGTCCGCGGCGCACCGGGCGAGGGACTCGTTCAGGGGCCGCCCGGCCAGCTCGTCCCCGCGTACGATGCCGACCGTCCGCAGCCCGAGCAGCCGCCCGGCGGCGGCGGTGGCCCGCAGGTGGTTCGAGTACGCCCCGCCGAAGGTGACCAGTTGATCGTGGCCGCCCTCCAGGGCGGCCCGGAGATTGGGCGCGAGCTTGCGCCACTTGTTGCCGGGCAACTCGGGATGCACGAGGTCGTCCCGCTTCAGCAGCAGCCGCACGCCGTACCGCCCGAACCTGTCGTCCGCCGCCTCGACGAGCGGAGACGGCGGGCGCGGCAGCAGTTCGGAATGGGTCACCAGGTCATTGTCCCTGGTGGGGGCCCGATTACTTCAGGCGCTCGCCGATCCGGGCGCGCATGGCGTCCATCGTGAAGCCCCTGGGGTCGACCTTGCCCGGCTGCCATTCGCGGTGGCCGATCACCGAGCGGGACGTCCAGCGGTGGACCCGGCACAGGGCCGCCGCGGCGCGGGCGATGGCGTCGAGCTGGACCGCCGGCCAGGGGTCCTCGCCGTCGCCCAGGTTCTCGCACTCGAAGCCGTAGAAGTGGCGGTTGCCGTCGGTGTCCGTCTCGTTGTCCGGCGGGAGGCGCTTCTCCGCGATCACCGCAGCGAGGACGTCGGAGTCGCCGGCGCCCGCGTGGTTGGCGCGGCCGTAGCCGACGAGGTGGACGCGGCCGTCCTTGGCGATCACGCCGTGACACAGGGGGCCGGGCAGGGCGCTGTGGCCCTCGCGGCAGAGCTCGACGGTGCGGGCGGTGCCGCGGGTGACGGTGTGGTGGATCATCACCCCGTGGACCGGTCCCCAGGGGCCCTTGTGGTTGCGGTTGTGGGTCCGCCAGGCGCCGACTTCGACGACGGTCAGACCCTCGTTCCGCAGTGCGTTGATGAAACGGTCCGCGGACATGGGTGCGGCCATGGCCGCCTCCTTCGTTGCGGTGCGTGACGACACCCTCTGTGCTCGTCTCGTCACCCTCCGGTTTAGTGGAGGCGGCCCTTCCGCGCTAGTGCTTTCGTACGGCGAGCGAGCCGATCCGGCCAGGCGTCAGACCGATGCGAGCCACAGGTCCGGGCCGAAGACCTCGTAGTGGATGTCGGCGGCCGGCAGCCCCTTGGCGATCAGCTGCTCGCGAACCGCACGCATGAAGGGGAGCGGCCCGCACAGGTAGGCCCGGGTGCCCGGGGCGACGGCGACGGCCGAGAGGTCCATGCGGCCCTCGCCGTCGCCCGGCTCCGCCGCCTCCTCGTACCAGAACCGGGCCGAGGCGTCCGGCAGCTTGTGGGTCAGCGCCCGGTGATCGCTCCGCAGCGGGTGGTCGGCGGGGGAGCGGTCGGCGTGCAGCACGGTCACCGGGGCGGTGTGCCCGGTGTCGGCCAGGTGCTCCAGCATCGACAGCATCGGGGTGCAGCCGATGCCGGCCGAGGCGAGCAGGACCGGGGCGGCCGAGTCCGCCGGCACCAGGTCGCCGTACGGGGCCGAGACCCGCAGGGTGTCGCCGGTGCGGACCCGGGCGTGCAGGTGGTTGGAGACCTCACCGGCCGGGCCCGCGGCGGCCGGGCCGTGGATCCGCTTGACGGTGATCGCGCGGACCGCGGAGCCGGGCGAGGTGATGAGGCTGTACTGGCGGATCTGGCGGGCGCCGTCCGGGAGTTCGACCTGGACCGAGACGTACTGGCCCGGCCGGTGCGCGGGAGCGGGGGCGCCGTCCGCGGGGGCGATCCGGAAGGTGGTGCAGTCCGCCGTCTCCGCCACCCGGTCGGTGACGGTCCACTCGCGCCACACGTCGCCGGCGACGACCCGCTGCTCGGCGTAGAGGCGCTCCTCCAGGGCGATCAGGGCGTTCGCCATCAGCCAGTAGACCTCGTCCCAGGCCCGGGCGACCTCGGGGGTGACGGCCTCGCCGAGGACCTCGCCGATCGCCTCGAACAGGTGCTGGTGGACGACCGCGTACTGCTCGCGGGTCACGCCGAGGCTGGCGTGCTTGTGGGCGATGCGGTTCAGCATCACGTCGGGGCGGGTGTCCGGGTGGGCGAGGAGGTGGGTCGCGAAGGCGGCGATCGAGCCGGCGAGGGCCTGCTTCTGGAGGCCGGCGCTCTGGTTGCCCCGGTTGAAGAGGTCGCGGATCAGCGCCGGGTGGGCCGCGAAGAGCTTGGTGTAGAAGAGCTCGGCGATCTCCCCGATCGCCGCTCCGACGGCGGGCAGGGTGGCTCGTACGGTCGCGGTCGACGTCTCGGACAGCATGCGGAACTCCTCGCGTGATGGGCCTGTGGGTGTGACCGATTGAATTTGCATCTGAGATGCGTATTTTTGATCGCAGAAGGACCGCCGTGGTGCGGACTTCTGTTCGGACTCGTGCCGGACCGGTTCGCTCGGGCAGCGGTAACCGGCCATCCCGGCCGAGGGTCAGGGGCTGCTGCCCGCCCCGGTCGGCGCCCTGCTCGAAATGCCCAGCAGGAGAGGCCCGGTCGGCGACGCCACCAGGTCGTTCACCGTCAGCGGGTCGAGTGCGGCGTAGAAGGCCTCCTGGGCCCGGCGCAGGGCGCCGCGCAGGACGCAGGCACCGCGCAGCGGGCAGGGGGTGGTGCCTTCGCAGTCCACGACGTCCCCCTCGCCCTCCAGTTCGCGCACGACCGAGCCGACCGGTGCGGCCCGGCCGGCGGCGGTCAGGGCGAGCCCGCCGCCGCGGCCGCGCCGTGCTTCGACCAGGCCGAGGTGCTGGAGCCTGGCGACCACTTTGGCCGTGTGCGTGTAGGGGACCTCCATGGTCGCCGCCACGTCGCGGGTGGTCGGGAGGTCCGTCTCCTCGATGGCCAGGCGCATCAGGACGCGCAGTGCCAGGTCGGTGAATCGGGTCAGCCGCATGGGGTCACCGTAGAGAAATATGCATCCGTGATGCAAGTTAGGTCGCTGACGGTGTCGCGCTTGGCCGAAATCGACGGTCGCGTGGTGCTCAAGGGGCCCGTGGGGCAGAAGGGTGACCCCAAAGGGTGCCCCGCACTCGGACGGAGTAGTCCCACCCTTTTGTGTAATGGTCCGATCACGTTCCGTACTGAAAGGCTGCACCCGCAGATCCATGGAGTGATCGAAAGGGAAAGACATGTCGGTCCAGGCAGGTTCCGAGTCCGAGGCCCAGACACCGCAGCGCAGTCTTGGGACGACGGCCGCACGGAACTTGGCAACCACGACCAAGTCCGCGCCGCAGATGCAGGAGATCACCTCGCGGTGGCTCCTGAAGATGCTCCCGTGGGTGTCGGTGCAGGGCGGCACGTACCGCGTCAACCGCAGGCTGAGCTACTCGGTCGGCAACGGCGTCGTGGAGTTCATCAAAACCGGCACCCAGGTCCAGGTGATCCCGGCCGAGCTCGGTGAGCTCCCGCTGCTGCGCGACTACGAGGACCTCGACGTCCTCGGCGAACTCGCCCAGCGCTGCCGGCAGGTCGAGTTCGAGGCCGGGCAGGAGCTCACCTCCTTCGGCAGCCCCGCCGACCAGGTCTTCCTGCTCGCCCACGGCCGTATCGACCAGATCGGCCCCGGCCCCTACGGCGAGGACGCCGTCCTGGGGAGCGTCGCCGACGGTGCGTACTTCGGCGACGAGTCCCTCGTCGATGAAGAATCGATTTGGGAGTACACCGCCCGCGCCGCCACCTCCGGCACCGCGCTCACCCTGTCCCGGCAGGACTTCCAGCTCCTCGCCGACCGGGTCGAATCGCTGCGCGCGCACGTGGACAACGTACGGAGCCGGCCCGACCGGCAGACCAACAAGTACGGCGAGGCCGCGATCGAGCTTTCCGCCGGCCACCAGGGCGAGGCAGTCCTGCCCGGCACCTTCGTCGACTACGAGGCCCGGCCGCGCGAGTACGAGCTCTCCATTGCACAAACGGTCCTGCGCGTCCACAGCCGCGTCGCCGACCTCTACAACCACCCGATGAACCAGACCGAGCAGCAGTTGAGGCTCACGGTCGAGGCGCTGCGCGAGCGCCAGGAGCACGAGATGCTCAACAACCGCGACTTCGGCCTGCTCCACAACGCGGACTACGACCAGCGCATCCAGCCCCACGACGGCGCGCCCAGCCCCGATGACATGGACCAGCTGCTCAGCATGCGGCGCGGCTCCAAGCTGTTCCTGGCGCACCCCAAGGCGATCGCCGCCTTCGGCCGCGAGTGCAACAAGCGCGGGATCTACCCCGAGTCGGTGGACATCGGCGGCAACCGCGTCCCGGCCTGGCGCGGGGTGCCGATCTTCCCGAGCAACAAGATCCCGATCAGCGACGCCCGCACCACGTCCATCCTGTGCATGCGCACCGGCGAGGACGAGCAGGGCGTGATCGGGCTCCACCAGCCGGGCATCCCCGACGAGATCGAGCCGAGCCTGTCGGTCCGCTTCATGGGCATCAGCGAGCAGGCGATCATCTCGTACCTGGTCACCGCCTACTTCTCGGCCGCGGTGCTGGTGCCGGACGCGCTCGGCGTGTTGGAGAACGTCGAGATCGGCCGCTGGCGCTGACCGCGGTGAACACCATCGTGACCGGTGAGGGCCAGGACGCCACGGCCCTCCTGGACCGGACGAGAGAAGCGGTCGACCCGCAGCTGCGCCGCACCGTCGAGAGCCTGCCGGGCTCGATGCGGCGGGTGGCGATGTACCACTTCGGCTGGGAGCACGAGGACGGCAGCCCCGCGGCGGGCGGCGCCGGGAAGGCCATCCGGCCGGCCCTGGTGCTGGCATCGGCGCAGGCCCTGCGCGGTCCGGGTGCCGGGCCGGCCGACGAGGCCGTGCGGGCGGCGGCCGCCGTGGAGCTGGCGCACAACTTCACGCTGCTGCACGACGACATCATCGACAAGGACGCACGGCGGCGCGGCCGGGCCACGGCCTGGACCGTCTTCGGGACGCCGGACGCCATCATCACGGGCGACGCGATGATGGCGCTCTCCCTGCGGCTGCTCGCGGAGGATCCGCATCCGGCCGCCGCGGCGGCCTCGGCCCGGCTCGCCGCCTGCATCATCGAGCTGTGTGCGGGCCAGCAGGCCGACTGCGCCTTCGAGCAGCGGCCGGACGTCTCGCTCGACGAGTGCCTGGCCATGGCCACCGCCAAGACCGGGGCACTACTGGGGTGCGCGTGCGCGCTGGGCGCCCTGTACGCGGGGGCCGGGCCCGACGAGGTCGACGCCATGGACGCGTTCGGGCGGGAGGCCGGGCTGGCCTTCCAGCTGATCGACGACCTGATCGGCATCTGGGGGGACCCGGGACACACCGGCAAGCCCGCCGGGGCCGACCTGATCGCCCGGAAGAAGTCCCTCCCGGTCGTGGCCGCCCTCACCTCGGACACCGCCGCGGGGAAGGAGCTGGCCGCGCTGTATGCCGGCCCCATGGCCGGGGACGACGTACGCAGGGCGGCCGACGCCGTGGACCGGGCCGGCGGGCGGGACTGGGCGCAGGCCGAGGCCGCGGACCGGATGGGGCGGGCGGTCCAGCAGCTGTCCCGGGCCGTGCCGGACCTCGGGGCGGCGGGCGGGCTGCTGGCACTCGCGGAGTTCGTGACGCGTCGCACGAGGTGAGCCCGAGGGGCTCCACGGGCCCGAGGCCCGTTCCGGTACCCCATGGTGCCGGAACGGGCCTTACCGCATGTCCGCGCCAACTCTAGGATCGCTCACGGTTGTTGACCTGTGACGTGAGTGAAGGGTGTGACCAGTGGCGCTGGAGATACGACAGGCGGATCAGTCGGACCGGGACGCGGTGGCGCGGCTGCTCGACGAGTCCTTCCGCACCGACCCGGTGAGCAGCTGGGTCTTCCCGGACCCGGAGCACCGCGCCGCGGTGCACGGAAAGTTCCTCGGCGTCTTCGTGGACGTGGCGCTGGAGGAGGGCCGGATCGACTACGCCACGGACGGTTCGGCGGCCGCGCTCTGGCTGCGGATCCCGGCGGGCGATCCGGAGGGGGAGGTCGTCGAGGACGAGGTCCCGGCGCGGATGCGGGCCGTGGCGGACCCCGACAACGAGCGGTGCGAGCTGGTGGGACGACTCACGGGCGCGGTGCACCCGACGGCGGAGGAGCACGAGTACCTGCTGATGATCGCGGTCGCCCCGGACCGGCAGGGTCAGGGGCTGGGCAGCGAGTTGATGCGGCCGGTGCTGGAGCGCTGCGACCGCGAGGGGGTGCCGGCCTATCTGGAGGCGAGCAGTGAGCGCAGCAAGGAGCTCTACGAGCGGCTCGGCTGGGAGTTCACGGGGGAGGTGGTGCGGCTCCCCGAGGGGCCGCTGATGTGGCCGATGTGGCGCAAACCGCGCGGCTGAGGCTCGCGGTCCCGCACCGGGGGTGAATGCCCTTGCGTAACCACTACAGGCGAAGTACTTTAGGCGACGTGCCCCGGTGTGGCGGCACCCCCAGTGAAAGAGAATCGCTTGCGCAGGCTCACGTACTTCATCGCCACCTCCGTCGACGGGTTCATCGGGGCCCCGGACGGTGACGGCGATTTCTTCTACAGCCACCTCGACGCGGAGTTCGTCGGATTCCTCGCGGCCGAATACCCCGAGACGATCTCGGCCCAGGGGCGCGTCCAGCTCGGGATCGCCGATGCCGCCCCCAAGCGCTTCGACGCGGTGATCATGGGACGGCGTACCTACGAGCCGGGCCTCG
Organism: Streptomyces avidinii; assembly: GCF_014650695.1. Taxonomy (GTDB): domain Bacteria; phylum Actinomycetota; class Actinomycetes; order Streptomycetales; family Streptomycetaceae; genus Streptomyces; species Streptomyces avidinii. The sequence goes on from NZ_BMVL01000010.1 coordinate 233,164, forward strand.
AACAGGGCATGACCAGCCCCTACGGTCACCTGCCCGAGCAGTACGTCGTCTCCCGCTCCCTCGCCGCCCCACCGGACCCGCAGGTCCGGCTGATCAGCGGCCACCTGGCGGCCGAGGTGCGCGAGCTCAAGGCGCGGGACGGTCTCGGCATCTGGCTCTGCGGCGGTGCGGACCTCGCCACCCAGCTGATCGACGAGATCGACGAGATCATCGTCAAGACCTACCCGGTCTTCGCCGGCACCGGCATGCCGATGTCGCGCGCCGGCTTCGGAGCGCGCCCCTTGGAGCTCACCGCGGTCAGGACCTTCGGCGGCGGACAGGTCGTGACCACCTACGCGCGGGGGCGCTGACCCGCCGAACGCGCAGAACCGGCCTACCGTGGAGGTATGGCCGGTGAACAGCAGCACCACGCGCACGAGACGGTGGCCCCGCAGGCCGGGCACGAGCAGCAGGCGTGCCCGGCGTGCGGGCGCCGCGTCGACACAGTGGTCAGGCGGCGCAAGTCTCTCGGGATCTTCATTCCGGTGTGGGGTCGGGGTCCCTGCCGGAACCCCGACTGCCGTGACTACGCGAACCCCGAGGAGCGGTGACTCAGCCCTTGGTGGCGAGATCCTTCGCGCCGAGGCCCGAGGCGAAGCCGTTGGCCCAGAGCTGGTTGACCCGTGTCCGCTCGGCGGAGTTCGGGGTCGCGTTCGTGCACGAGGTGCCCGGGCCGCCGCCCGACATCAGCTCGCTGCACGGGCCCGAGTAGTGGTCCGGCAGACCCAGCACGTGGCCGGTCTCGTGCGCGGTCACCCGGGTGGAGTTGTACTGCTGGTTCTGCCGGTAGTCGAGGAAGATGTAGCCCCGGCCGTGCCCGTCCGTGCTCGCGTACGAGCCGCGTGAGTCGTTGCCCTCCCGGTACGAGAAGTTCCCGCCCGAGGACACCTCCTGCAGTTTGACGTTGGACACCGAGCTGTTCCAGATCTGCGTGGAGCGGGCTATCTGGGTGCGGAAGCTGGGGGCGCTGCGGGTGTTGTACGTGACGGTCACGGCGAGGGCGCCGGGGTTGGCGGCGCGCTGCTCGGCGACCGAGCGCTGGACGGCCTCGAAGAACGCGCGGTTCGCGGCCGCGTTCTCCGGCGAACCCTCGTACGCGGCGTAGCTGACGGCGCTGCCGACGGGGGCGGGCGCGGCGGTGGCGGTGGGGACGACACCAAGGGTGGCGGCGAGGCCGAGGCCGACGGTCGTGGCCAGCATGGCCTTACGGGAGTGGCGCATGTGGGGGAGCTCCTACTCGTCCGGTGCGGTGGGGGGTGGTCTTTCGGTACCGGAGTCTGCGGGAGCACAAGCGCCCGGCGGATGATGTCAGTCCCCGATAGCGCGGGCCTATCGGGAAGATTTCGGAAGCCCAACAAGCGTGAGAATGGCGGGATTCGGGGGGCTATCGGTGGCTGGTGCGGTCCGTAGGGACCGGCCTACCCTCAGGGCATGGAGCTTGAGGTCAGGCACCTGCGCGCCCTGTGCGCCATCGCCGACGCCGGAAGCCTGCACAAGGCCGCCCGGCAACTCGGCGTGAGCCAGCCCTCCTTGACGACACAGCTGCGCCGCATCGAACGGGCCCTCGACGGCGAACTGTTCCTGCGCGAGCGGACCGGCTGCCGGCCCACCCCCTTCGGCCGGACCGTGCTGGGCCGGGCCCGCCCGCTGCTCGCCGAGATGGCCGCGCTGGTCGCGGAGGCCCGCGAACTGGCCCATGCCTCAAGGCTGCGCATCGGCTCCACCGCCAGCAGCGCGCTGCCGGGCTGGCTGCGGCGGATCCACCGGCGGCTGCCGGACACCGAGACCTCGCTGGTGGTGGACGTCTCCGCCAACGCGCTGCTCAGGATGGTCGCCGCGGGGCAGCTGGACGTGGCGTTCGTGCACGAGGTGGAGGGCAGCCCGCTGCGGGTGCCGCCCGGGCTGCAGATGCACGTACTGATGGAGCGGGAACCGCAGTTCGTGTCGATGTCCCGGGACCATCCGGCCGCCGGTCAGGCGGTGGTCTCCTTACGGGACCTCGCCGCCGACCGCTGGATGGTGGATCCCTCGGTCGACGGCGAGTGGGACGGGCTGCGCCGGGTCTTCGCCGGGGCCGGGCTCGACCCGCCGGTCCTGCACGCCGACTACCACACGGCGACCTCGCTGATCATCTCCGGCGAGGCCGTCGCGCCCTGCCAGCCGACCTCCGGGCCGCGCGAGGACATGGCGATCCGGCCGCTGTGCGGGGACCCCCTCGCCGTGCGCCTGCTGCTGGCGACCCGGCCCGGCGCGCACGCCGAGGTCTACGAGGACCTGCGCGCGGCCTATCGCGAGGCCGCGCTGCGGACGCCCCCGTACCGGGCCTGGCTCCACCACCATGCGAGCCCGCTGCTGGAGGTGGCGTAGCGGCGGATCCCCCCGGTCAGCGCCGCGCGCGGGCCCGGTCGTAGGCGAGGGCCGCGGCCCCCTGCGCCAGCAGGACCGCGCCCGCCGCCGCCCAGCCCGGGCTGCGGCGGTGGGCCGCCCAGGCCAGCAGGGGTGCACCGGCCGCGACCTGGGCCGCGCCCAGCATCCGGGCCCTCGGGCCGCGGACCCACGGGCCCAGCGGGCCCCCCTCCACCGCGTCGAGTTCGGCCCGCACCGCGTCGGGCCAGCCCGACCACTCCACCGTCTCGACGTCGGGGGCCACCCGGGCCGCGGCCCGGAGCCGGTCGGCCGGTTCGCCCGGTGCCAGCCCGGCCGGCAGGGCCAGTCCGGCGCGGGTCAGCAGTGCGACCAGGGCCAGCAGTCGGCCCTCCCCGTCGACGGCCGGGTCCGCATCGGCGCGGGTGAGGCGTTCCAGTTCCGCCAGGTCGAGGACCGGGTCCAGGCCGAGCCGCGCCGACAGGGCCCGCATCGCGTCGGGCTCGCCGGCCGGGCGCCCGGCCGCGTCCCACCCGTAGGCGGCGGTGCGCCGGAATCCGCTCGACAGGGCGAAGCCGGTCCGGCCGTCCTGCCACCACAGGCCGAGCACCGGCCAGTCGGTGCCGATCGCGAGGGCCGAACCCCAACCGGAGAGGACCTCCGCCACGGTCTCCGGGCCGTCCCGCCAGGGCTTGTCCTCGGGAACGAGCACGCTCCATTCGCCCGCCGGGGCGAGCAGCAGGCGGACGCGCAACAGGTGGGCCGGGCGGCGCACGGCCAGAGGTTCGGCGCGGCAGAGCAGCAGCCCGCCGGTCACGGTCCGGGAGATTGACATGCCCACACAATAGAGCAAAACACCCCAAATGGCGGGGTTTCGAGAGGGCGCTTGACTTCCCCCGACCGCGATATATCGTGTTAGCAGAAGACGCGATATGTTGCGTGCGTCGAGCCCCGTCCGTGTACGCACGAGGAGGATCAGCACCATGGCAGAGCAGTCGCCCGAGTCGCCCCAGCCGTCGCCGGCGCCGTCGACGTGGCACTTCGCCGAACCGCGGAAGCTCACCTTCGAGGAGCCGGTGACCGAGCTCCGCGTCCGTATCGTGAGCGGCACCGTCAATGTGGTCGCCGCCGAGGAGGGCCCGGCCCGCCTGGAGGTGACCGAGGTCGACGGACCGCCCCTGTACGTCGTGCAGGACGGCGGCACGCTGACCGTCTCCTACGAGGACGCGCCCTGGAACGGCTCCCACGGACTCAAGGAATGGTTCGAGTCCAAGCCCTGGAAGGCCTGGTCCGGTTCGTTCTCCGGCCGCAAGGCCTGGGAGCGCAGCGCAGCGATCACCCTCACCGTTCCCGCCGGTACCCAGGTCCGTGTGGCCGCGGTCGACGCCGTCTCCTTCGTCTCCGGGATCTCCGGGGGCACCGACGTCAACGGGGTCTCCGGCGACGCCACGCTGGTCGGCCTGTCCGGCCGGGTCAAGGCGCACACCGTCTCCGGCAGCGTCGAGGCCCAGTCCGTCACCGGAGAGTTCGGCTTCCACTCGGTCTCCGGAGGCCTGACCGTGGTCGACGGCGCCGGTGTGAAGGTACGGGCCGACTCGGTCAGCGGCGACATGCTGATCGACCTGGACCCCGGCCCGGAGGACGCCGGTCCCGTGGACATCGCGCTGAACTCGGTCTCCGGCCAGGTCGCGATCCGCCTCCCGCACCCCGCCGACGCCCGCGTCGAGGCCAACACCGCCACCGGCCGCGTCTCCAACGCCTTCGAGGACCTGCGGGTCTCCGGCCAGATGGGCGCCAAGCGGATCACCGGGACCCTCGGCTCCGGCGCGGGCACCCTGCGGGCGACCACGGTCTCCGGCTCGATCGCGCTGCTGCGCCGCCCGCAGGCCGAGGCCGACACCCCCGCCGCCCCCCTCGCGCTCGACAAGAAGGTGCTCTGACATGCCGCCCGTCTTCGCCCACGGCCGCCTCCGCCTGTACCTCCTCAAGCTGCTGGACGAGGCCCCGCGCCACGGGTACGAGGTGATCCGCCTGCTGGAGGAGCGCTTCCAGGGCCTGTACGCGCCCTCCGCCGGCACCGTGTACCCGCGGCTGGCGAAGCTGGAGGCCGAGGGCCTGGTCACGTACGCCACCGAGGGCGGGCGCAAGGTGTACTCGATCACCGAGGCGGGCCGCGCCGAGTTGGCCGACCGGGGCGGCGAACTCGCCGACCTGGAGCTGGAGATCCGCGACTCGGTCACCGAACTGGCCGCCGAGATCCGCAGCGAGGTCCGGGGCGCGGCCGGTGACCTGCGGCGCGAGATGCGGGCGGCGGCCTCCGCGTCGGCGACGCGGACGGCCGAGGAGGAGTCCTGGCAGACCGCCAAGGAGGAGCTGCGCAAGGCGCGGCAGGAGTGGAAGGAACAGGCGCGCCGGGCGAAGGACGAGAGCCGCCGCGCCCGCGAGGAGGCGCAGCAGGCCCGCCGCCAGGCCAAGGAGGCCCAGGAGCGGGCCCGCGAGGAGGTCCAGCGGATAGCGGGCCAGCTGCAGGAGCAGTTCGCCAGGTCCGGCGGCGTCCTGGGCAGCCTGGCCGGCGCCTGGCTCGGTGGCGGTACGCCGACGCCGACCACGGCTCCGGGGGCGGCGGCTCCGGCGGGCCCGGCCGACGTGGCTGACGCGGCGGCCCCGGCTGACGCGGACGCGGACGTGGACGCGGACGTGGACGCGGACCGGGCTTCGCACTGGGCCGTGGACCTGGCGCCCACCGGTGACCCGGCCCGTGACCTGGACCGGCTGCTCGACCGCTTCCGCGACGAGGTGCGCGACGCGGCCCGGGACCGCGGGGTGACCGCGGCCCAGGTGGCCGAGGCCCGCCGACACCTCGAGGCGGCTTCCCGGCGGCTGGGAACCACGTTCGGGGCCAGGTCGTAACCCGCCCGCGGCACCGCTGCCGGGGCGCCGCCCCGGACCCCGCGCCTCGAACGCCGGCGGGGCTGGGAGTGTGGCGCCGCTCCGGACCCCGCGCCTCGAACGCCGGCGGGGCTGGGAGTGTGGCGCCGCTCCGGACCCCGCGCCTCGAACGCCGGCGGGGCTGGGAGTGCGGCGCCGCTCCGGGCCCTGTGCCTCGAACGACGGCGGGGCTGGAGAGTGGAGCCCCGCCGGGGCTGGGAGGTCGGCGGGGCCGTAGGGGTCGGCGACTTCGGATGCGGGGCGGTCAGGCTGCCAGGGTGGTTTCGGCCGTGCGGTAGGTGATGCCGTGGTCCGTCAGGACCTCGGAGGCCGTGCCGGGGCGGGAGAGCAGCGCCAGCAGCAGGTGCAGGGTGCCGATGTGGTTGTCCCTGCGGCCCAGGGCGATGCGCAGGGACTGCTCCAGCACCTTCTTCGCCCCCTCCGTGAAGGGGACGTGCCGGCTTCCGGCGCGGTCGTCGGCGTCCTCGCGCCCGAGGACCGAGCGGAGCGAGGAGCCCAGGGTCCGCCTGCGGGGCGCCGCGGCCGCGAGGGCGCCCTCGCCGTGGGTCTCCTCGATGCGGGAGACGATCTCCGTGAGGTCGATACCGAGTCCGGCCAGTGCCTCCTCGTCCGCCCTGGACATGCCGCCCCGGCGGCGGGCCGCCGTGAGATCGGCGGCCACCGCCGCGCGGTCGACCCCGAGGGGGTCCAGGATGCCCAGGGCCAGCAGGGACAGCAGCAGGTGTTCCTCGGTGACGGTGGCGGCGCCGCTGCGGCGGGCCTCGGTCACCGCCCCGGTCACGGTCGACCGGGCATCGCGGGTGAAGCGTTCGAACATCAGAGCCTCCCGTACTTCTTGTGCACGGCCTGTCGGCTGACGCCGAGCTCGGCCGCGATCTCCTGCCAGGACCACCCCTGCGCGCGGGCGCTGCGCACCTGTACGGCCTCCAGCTGCTCCAGCAGCCTGCGGAGGGCGGACACGGCACGCAGGCCCACGCGCGGATCACGGTCACCGGCCCGCTCGGCGAGATCAGTGGCTTCGGTCATGCATGTCAATGTAGGTTGACGCGGGAGGGTTCGTCAACCCTGGTTGACATCAGGGGGCTCGGGCGGGCTCAGGGGGTGAGGACGATCTTTCCGAAGAGGTCGCCCGACGCGAGCTTCTCGAACCCCTCCCGCGCCCGGTCCAGCGGCAGCACCTCGTCGATGACCGGCCGCAGCCCGGTGGTCGCGCAGAAGGCGAGGAGGTCCTCCAGCTCATCCTTCGAGCCCATCGTGGAGCCGACCACCTTCAGCTCCAGGAAGAAGATCCGCGTCAGCTCGGCGTGCGCCGGGCGGTCGCCGCTCGTGGCACCGGAGATCACCAGGGTGCCGCCGGGGCGCAGGGACTTCACCGAGTGGGACCAGGTGGCGGCGCCCACCGTCTCGATCACCGCGTCCACCCGCTGCGGCAGCCGCGCGCCTGGCTCGTACGCCTCCACCGCACCCAGCTCCACGGCCCGCTTGCGCTTGGCCTCGTCCCGGCTCGTGGCGAAGACCCGCAGGCCGGCCGCCTTGCCGAGGGCGATCGCGGCGGTCGCGACACCGCCGCCGGCGCCCTGTACCAGGACGGAGTCCCCGGGGCGCACCCCGGCATTGGTGAACAGCATCCGGTACGCCGTCAGCCAGGCCGTCGGAAGGCAGGCGGCCTCCTCGAAGGACAGCTCGGCGGGCTTGCGCAGCACGTTCCAGGCGGGGACGGTCACCTGCTCGGCGAAGGTCCCCTGGTAGCGCTCGGTCAGGATCGAGCGGGGCTCGTCCGGGCCGACCCCGTGGCCGCTCTGGCCGATCACGGAGTGCAGGACGACCTCGTTGCCGTCCTGGTCGATCCCGGCGGCGTCGCAGCCGAGGATCATCGGGAGTCTTTCCTCGCCGAGGCCGACCCCGCGCAGCGACCACAGGTCGTGGTGGTTGAAGGAGGCGGCCTTGACGTTCACGGTCACCCAGCCGGGTCGGGCCTCGGGAGCCGGGCGGTCGCCCAGCTCAAGGCCGTTCAGCGGCTGGTCACGGTCGATTCGGGCGGCGTAGGCAGCGAACATGCGGCGACGCTACCGTTCGGTAGCCCCGGCATCCACCCCCGTTCCCGTCACACGGCCGTGCCCGTCGCAGGTTCCGGGCGCAGTGCTCCGGCATTGCCCCCGTGCCGAGCCGTGCGAGGGGGGCGGGGAAAGGCAGAGGCCCGGCCGGAATGCTCCGGTCGGGCCTCTGCGGGTACTGCTCAGGTCCGGTGTCAGACCAGGCGGGCCACGCCGTCGGCCTTCGCCGCGGCGGCGACGGCCGTGGCGACGGCCTCGGCGACGCGCTCGTCGAACGGCGACGGGATCACGTAGTCGGCGGCGAGCTCGTCACCCACGACACCGGCGATGGCGTCGGCGGCGGCGATCTTCATGCCCTCGGTGATCCGGGTGGCGCGCACCTTGAGCGCTCCCGCGAAGATGCCCGGGAACGCCAGCACGTTGTTGATCTGGTTCGGGAAGTCCGAGCGGCCCGTGGCCACGACCGCCGCGTACTTGTGCGCGACGTCCGGGTGGACCTCCGGGTTCGGGTTGGCCATGGCGAAGACGAACGCGTCCTTCGCCATCGAGGCCACGGCCTCTTCCGGGACCGTACCGCCGGAGACGCCGATGAAGACGTCCGCCCCGTTCAGGGCCGTCTCCAGGGAGCCGGTCTGCCCGGTCCTGTTGGTCAGGCCCGCGATCTCCGCCTTGACGTCCGTCAGGTCGGAGCGGTCCGCGGACACGACGCCCTTGCGGTCGGTGACGCAGACGTCGCCGATGCCCGCGTCCACCAGGATCTTCGCGATGGCGATACCGGCGGCGCCGGCACCCGAGATCACGGCCCGCAGGTCGCCGAGGGTGCGACCCGTCAGCTTCGCCGCGTTGCGCAGTGCGGCTAGCGTCACGATGGCCGTGCCGTGCTGGTCGTCGTGGAAGATCGGGATGTCCAGCGCCTCCTGGAGGCGGCGCTCGATCTCGAAGCAGCGGGGGGCGGAGATGTCCTCCAGGTTCACCCCGCCGAAGGACGGAGCGAGGCGGATGACCGTCTCGATGATCTCGTCCGTGTCCTTGGTGGCGAGCGCGATCGGAACCGCGTCCACACCACCGAACTGCTTGAAGAGGATGGCCTTGCCCTCCATGACGGGGAGGGAGGCCTCGGGACCGATGTCACCGAGCCCGAGCACGGCCGTACCGTCGGTGACGACGGCGACCACGTTGGACTTCCAGGTGTACTCGTTCACCAGCTCCGGCTGCTCGGCGATGGCGCTGCACACCTTCGCCACGCCGGGCGTGTACGCGAGGGAAAGGTCATCCTTGTTGGTGACCGGCACTGTGGCCTGGATGGCCATCTTGCCGCCCCGGTGCAGCGCGAACACCGCGTCCGGGTTGTTGTCCGTGACGCTGTCACTGCGAGGGTTGATGATCTCCGCTGCCACTTCGTGTGACCCCTTAAGTCCTTTGAATCGTTGAGGGTGGCCACTCCTGGTTAAGGGGTGGGCGGGCACCGCGTCCGTACTCCGCGTCAACGGTTGGCCCGTCTCCGCGAAGGGGAGGTTCGTACGCGCGGGCGCGCCGCACGCGCGCCCTGAGCCCCGGATGAGGGGTGTAAGGATCTGTTCTACCCGAAGAACGCTCGCCCAGACGAGTCGATTCCCGCTCAACTGTAGGTCCCTTGCCCGGCTTTTGGCGAAAAGTCCAAACCTTGCCGTCCAGTGGGCGAGACGCTCCGTAGAAACTGCGGCAAAAAGGCCAGGTCACAGCAGTATCTGCGGCCTCGAACCCCCTTCCCCGCAGTCCTGTTGGGCTACCCCTACCGCCCGTTATGCGATTTTGACCTGACGGGCACCCTGAATGTCTCAGTCCGAATGGCAAGATGCCGTAATCACACAAGGTCGCGACACTCGATGGTGCGTGTCCGACCGTTTTTCGATGCTTTTCCACCAGCGCCGGAGGAACCAAGCCATGACCGCTAGCACCACCCGTCGTACGACCGCCGCACGGTCCCGGATCGCCGCGGTCGGCGCGATCGCGGTCGCGGGCGCCCTGATCCTCACCGGCTGTGGTGACCAGACCGACAAGGCCTCCAGCACCCCGTCGGGTGCGGCGAACAACAGCAGCGCCCCGCTCTTCTCCAAGCTTCCGAAGAAGATCCAGGACGCCGGTGTCATCAAGGTCGGCACGGACGCCACGTACAAGCCGATGGAGTTCACCGAGGGCGGCAAGGTCGTCGGCGTGGACCCGGACATCGCGGCGGCCCTGGCGAAGCAGCTCGGCGTCACGTTCAAGTTCGAGTCGGGCACCTTCGACACGCTGATCAGCAGCATGCAGACCGGCCGCAGCGACGTGGTCATGTCCTCGCTGAGCGACACCAAGGCCCGTCAGGACGGCCTGGACGACAAGGGCGCCAAGACCGGTGCCGGTGTCGACTTCGTCGACTACTTCTCCTCCTCCACCGCCATCCTGGTGAAGAAGGGCAACCCGGAGGGCATCAAGACCCTCGACGACCTGTGCGGCAAGAAGGTCGCCGTCCAGCGCGGCACCACCTACGAGACGGTCGCCAAGACCCAGGCCGAGAAGTGCAAGACGGACGGCAAGGGCGAGCTTTCGATCGAGGCCTTCCCGACCGACGCCGAGGCCCAGACCCGCGTGAAGGCCGGCGGCGCCGTCGCCGACCTGAACGACTCCCCGGTCGCCGCGCACATCGCGAAGGAGGCGGGCGGCGGCAACGACTTCGAGGCCATCGTCACCCCGAGCGACGCAGGCTTCTTCGGGATCGCGGTCGACAAGAAGAACACCGAGCTGCGCGACGCGCTCAAGGAAGCCCTCGACGCGGTCATCAAGGACGGCACGTACAAGGCCGCCCTGGACAAGTGGAACGCGGGCTCCGGCGCCGTGACCGAGGCCAAGATCAACGCCGGTTCCTGACCTCCGCGTACCGCCGCAGCACACTGAAGGGCAGTCACTGTGACTGACAAGCTCGACAAGGTCCCGGACCCGGCGGACACCCCGCCGGCCGGGGCCGTCCCCCCCGAGGCCATCCGCGCCATCCCGGTCCGCCACTACGGCCGCTGGATCAGCGCCGTGGTAGTCATCGGCCTGGTCGTGGCGCTCGTGATCGCCTTCTCGCAGGGCAACGTGCGCTGGGCGACCGTGCCGGAGAAGCTGTTCGACCCCACCATCCTGCGTGGTGTCGTCAACACGGTCTGGATCAGCGTCGCCTCGATGGCCCTGGGCCTGGTGCTCGGTGTCCTGTTCGCCGTGATGCGGCTCTCGAAGAACCCGGTGACCAGCACCATCTCCTGGTTCTACATCTGGCTGTTCCGCGGCACCCCGGTGTACGTGCAGCTCCTCATCTGGTTCAACCTCGCCCTGATCTTCCCGATCCTGAACCTCGGGTTCTACAAGGACGAGATGACCCAGGTCATGACGCCGTTCCTGGCCGCCCTGCTGGGTCTGGGTCTGAACGAGGGCGCGTACATGGCGGAGATCGTCCGGGCCGGCATCCAGTCGGTGGACGAGGGTCAGACCGAGGCCTCGCACGCGCTCGGAATGACCCGGATGCAGACCATGCGCCGCGTGGTGCTGCCGCAGGCGATGCGCGTGATCGTGCCGCCGTCCGGCAACGAGTTCATCAACATGCTCAAGACCTCCTCGCTCGTGGTGGCCGTGCAGTACTTCGACCTGCTGCGCGCGGCCCAGGACATCGCGTCCACGTCGTTCGCGGTGATGGAGATGTTCTTCGTCGCGTCGATCTGGTACCTCGCCCTGACCAGCGTCTTCAGCGTCGGCCAGTACTACCTGGAGCGCCGCTACGCCCGTGGCGCGCTGCGCTCGCTGCCGCCGACTCCGCTGCAGAAGATCAAGGCGAAACTGTCCAGCTTCTCGAACCGCAAGGCGGTGGCCTGATGACGACTGCCATGGTGAAGGCCGAGGGCGTCCACAAGTCCTACGGTGCGGCGCACATCCTCAAGGGCATCGACCTGGAGGTCGCCCCGCGTGAGGTGTTCTGCCTGGTCGGTCCGTCCGGTTCCGGCAAGTCGACGTTCCTGCGGTGCATCAACCACCTGGAGCAGGTCAACGCCGGACGGCTGTACGTCGACGGGCAGCTCGTCGGCTACCGCCAGAAGGGCGACAAGCTCTACGAGCTGAAGGACAGCGAGGTCGCGGCCCAGCGCCGGGACATCGGCATGGTCTTCCAGCGCTTCAACCTGTTCCCGCACATGACGGCCATCGAGAACGTGATGGAAGCGCCGGTCATGGTCAAGGGCGAGTCGAAGGCGGTGGCGCGCGAGCGCGCCGTGCGTCTCCTGGACCGGGTCGGTCTCGGTGACAAGGGCGGGAACTATCCCACCCAGCTCTCCGGCGGGCAGCAGCAGCGCGTGGCGATCGCCCGCGCGCTGGCGATGGAGCCGAAGCTGATGCTCTTCGACGAGCCGACCTCCGCGCTCGACCCGGAGCTGGTGGGTGACGTCCTGGACGTCATGCGGGACCTGGCCGAGTCGGGCATGACCATGATCGTGGTCACCCACGAGATGGGCTTCGCCCGCGAGGTCGGCGACAACCTCGTCTTCATGGACGGCGGCGTCGTCGTCGAGTCGGGCCACCCCCGCGACGTCCTGGGCAACCCCCAGCACGACCGGACGAAGGCGTTCCTCTCCAAGGTGCTGTAGTCACGCACCCGCGGACAGCGAGGGGCGGTACGGGACTCCCGTACCGCCCCTCCGTCGTGTGCCGACGTGCCGGCCGCTGTTTTTTCGGTCCCTACTTCAGTCCTAGGACCAGCGCGTCGGAGGGGGAGCGCCAGACCGTACGGGCCTCCGCGAAACCGGCGGCGCGCAGGGTCTCGGCGTGCCAGGCCTCGGAGGGGGTGTCGCCGTCCGCGTGCTCCCCGTAGATCTCGAAGCGCTGCTTCACCTGTTCGGTCAGCGCCGGGTCCGCGCCCGCCAGGTCCCACCACTCGCGCCAGTCCACCGCCCCTGCCGCCCTGGCCCGGTCCATGCCGGCGTGCCGGTGGGCGTGCTCGGCGGCGTCGATGCGCGGGGTGGCCGGGTCGGGCATGTGGTCGGCGTTCATGAACACCCCGCCCGGCGCCAGGAGCGGCGCGAGCTGCCCGTACAGGACGGCCAGCTCCTTGCTCGGCAGCCAGTGCAGGGCGGTGGCCGTCAGGATCGCGTCGTAGGTGCCGTGGGGGAGGGCGGCGCGCCAGTCCGGGTCCTTGAGGTCGGCGGTCACGAAGGTGACCCGCTCGTCCCCCGCGAAGTGGCCCTCGGCGATGGTCAACAGGGCGGGGTCGAGATCGACGCCCGTACTGGTGGCTTCCGGGAACCGCTTGAGGACGCGGTCCGTAATACTTCCCGTACCGCATGCGAGATCCAGCACCCGGGGGGCGGGTCCCACCAGTGCCTCGACCATGTCCAGCATCACGCGGAACCGCTCCTCGCGGTCGGGCATGTACCACTCCTGCTGCCGGTCCCAGCTGTCCTGCCAGGCCTGCCAGTCGGTCGTGCCCTCCGTACCCGTGCTGTCCGCCGTATCCGTCATCCCCGACCCCTCCATACGTAATACCCTCGAAGACGTCTCAGCCGTTACCGGAGACACTAATCCGCAGCCGTAAGGACTACAAGTGGAACTGGCCCATTACTCGGACTTCGCCGTGCGCCTGGTCAACACCGAGGAGCCGGCCCGCAACAAGGACTCGCTCACCTCGGTGGACGCCGTCCGCGCCCTGTTCGGCGCCAGTCAGCAGATGGCGCGCCGCGTCACCGACGGTGACGTCACCCGCTTCCGCAATGTCCGCGGCCGCCTGCGCTCCGTCTTCGAGGCGGCCGACGGCGGCGACGAGGTCCTCGCGGTCGACCTGCTGAACTCGCTGCTCATGGAGTTCCCCGTCAGCCCCCAGGTGTCCGGCCACGAGACCCTCGCCGACGACGGTCGCCCCGACTGGCACATCCACCTCGCCGAACACCCGTCGAACGCCTCCGCGGGCTACGCCGCCATGGCGGCCATGGGCCTGGCCTTCGCCCTCACCGAGCACGGCCCCGACCGGCTCGGCCTGTGCCAGGCCGCGCCCTGCCGCAACGCCTACCTCGACACCTCCACCAACCGTTCCCGGCGCTACTGCTCCGACCGCTGCGCCACCCGGGCGAACGTGGCCGCCTACCGGGCCCGCAAGCGAGTGGAGGCCGAGGCGTCCGCCCGCAGCGGGCGCAGCGCCGAGACCGCCCAGGACAACCGGGCCCTCAGCGAACGCTGATCCTCCTCGCGCGGCCGGAAGCGCAGCACCGCCGTCGCCAGCACCAGCTCCCCGGGCACCGGCCCGTAGTCGGTGCTGTCGCCGGTCTCGTTGAACGGGTTGTCGCCGAGCACCCACCAGCGCCCGCCCGGCCGCCGCTCCACCGCCCGCTTGACCACCAGCAGGTCCTGCTGGAAGGGGTGGCGCAGCACGACCACGTCACCCGGCCGGACGGCGGCCCCGTACCGGACCACGAGCCGGTCCCCGTTCAGCAGCGTGGGCACCATCGACGCCCCCGTCACCTCCACCACCTCGAAGCGCTTCCGCGGGCGCCCGATCTCCACCATCCGTGTCCTCCTCGTCACCCCCGCATGCTCCCGCACGGGCCCGTACATTCGCTCACCGGTGCGGCCGTGACCCTGGACTTTTGTCCTAAGCCCATGGGGGCGCCCGCGAAATCCGGTTGTTCAGCGAGTAATCTCCCCCTTGAGAAGACGATCACGAGGAGGACAAACTCCATGCTTTCCCGCCTCTTCGCCCCCAAGGCGAAGGTCTCCGCCCACTGCGATCTTCCGTGCGGCGTGTACGACCCTGCCCAGGCCCGCATCGAGGCCGAGTCCGTCAAGGCCGTGCAGGAGAAGTACCAGGCCAACGAAGACGCCGACTTCCGTGCGCGCGCCATCACCATCAAGGAGCAGCGCGCCGAGCTCGCCAAGCACCACGTCTCGGTGCTGTGGAGCGACTACTTCAAGCCCCCGCACTTCGAGAAGTACCCGCAGCTGCACACCCTGGTCAACGACACCCTGAAGGCCCTCTCGGCCGCCAAGGCGTCGAACGACCCGGCGACCGGCGCGAAGGCTCTTGAGCTCATCGCCGAGATCGACCGCATCTTCTGGGAGACCAAGGCCGCCTGATCCAGGGCGCCCCAAGGATCTTCCCGGGCTGCAGGCCCGACGCACATGACAACGGCCCGACCGCTCCGAGCGGCCGGGCCGTTGTCGTTCTCGCCTCCCTAGGCGTCCGCCGCCGGCACCAGACCATCGACGGCGTCCAGCGCCAAGCCCCACGGGTAGGCCTCCGCGCGGCCCTGCCCGGGCAGATTGGGCACGAACCCACCCTCGCCGTAGAGCACGCGAACTCCGGCGCCGCGGAGCGTCGCGATGCTCTGCTCGAACTGTGGGTGCCGGACATAGGCCGCGTTCACGCACGGCATGACGGCGAGCGGGATCCCTTTGCCGATGCCCTCCGAGACCACGCCGACGATGAACCGGTCGGTGAGCCCGAGCGCCCAGCCGTTGACCGTGTTGAACGTGGCGGGGGCAACGAGGATCGCGTCAGCCGCCGGCCACACGTCCGGCTCTCCCGGCCGCTTGTAGCGGCTGCGCACCGGGTGCCCTGTGAGCGCGGCCAGGCCGTCGAGCCCTTCCGTCAGCCAGTCCGAGGCCGTCGGGGTCAGGCCGAGACACACATCCCACCCGCGAGACTGCGCGTCCTCGATCACGCGGGCGACGTCGAACACGGGCGGAGCGGCCGACCCGAAGAGGTACAAGGTGCGCGTCATGGCTCCCAGTTGACCACAGGCTCCTACCGGCGATCACAGGTGGCCCGGGGGTGGAGCGGGTACCGTTCCCGGCGACGAGTCAGAAACGGGAGCGTCCGGCATGCGCACTTTCGACGACGATCACCCGGGAACCCGCATCCGCGCACAGCGGCGGCTGGCCCACCTCACGCAGAGGCAACTGGCCGCGCTGCTCCCGTACTCCTACAGCCTCCTGAACCAGGTCGAGTGCGGCGCCCGGCCCGCCACGGAGGCCTTCCTCACCGCGGTGGCCAAGGCCCTGCGGATCGATACCGCCGTGCTGACGGGACACCCCCATGTCAGTACCATTCAGCAGGATCGCCGGGAAGCGCTCGTGCGGCCGATCCGTGACGTGCTCGCCCTTTACGACCTCGGGTACGACCCGGACGTAACAGCTCGCCCGGTGGGCGAACTCGTGATTGCGGCCGACCAGTTGTGTGCGACCGTCCGCGCGACCAAACTGCGTGAAGCCTCCCGGGTCCTTCCGGGCGTGATCGCCGAGCTGACCTCAACCGCGTGGTCCACCCCGTCCTCCGAAGCCTGGCGGGCGTTGGCCTCGGCCTACCGAAGCGCCCACGACGTCGCCGTCAAGCTGGGGTTCTACGACCTCTCGACGGTCGCGCTCGACCGCATGGACTGGGCCGCCGAGCGTGGATCCGACCCGTGCCTGGCGGCAATCCGGCAGTACAAGCGGGCCCTCGTCCACTCGAAGAGCGGCGAGTACCGCATTGGCGAGAGGCTGATCGAGGCGGGACTCCGGATCCTGGAACAGGCGGAAGAGGGCCGCGAACGCCTGGCGGTGACTGGTCAGCTGCACCTGGGTGCCTCCGTCATTGCGGCTCGTGCGGAGGATCAGGCCGCTGTGGAACGGCACATCGCCGAAGCGCGCACACTGGCCAAGCAGACGGGTGACGCCTCAGCGGTGCACTGGCTGTCCTTCGGGCCCATGAACGTCGCGGTCCACGCGATGTCGGCCCTCACGCAGATGAGGCAGTACGACGACGCCCTCACGGCCGCCCGGAAGATCCGGCCGCCGGCGGCCTTCGCAACGAGCCGGCGCGCCCACTTCCTCATCTACCGGGCGCGAGCCGAGATGGAGACGGGGAACGCGACGAGGGCCTTGGCCTCGCTGTCCGAGGCCCGCCACGCGGCGCCCGAGCAAACCCGGTACCACCCGAGCACCCAGGAGACGATCCGAGGCTTGGTCCATATGGCTCGGCGGACCCCGGAGGCCCTCAACCACCTTGCTGCGTGGGTGGAAAAGTAGAGCGCTCACACGCTCACGTGGTTGTGAGTGTTCCGACCCTTGCCGCTCGCCAGTCTGGTCTCATCACCCGCTGACGACGGTAGGGAGCCGCCGTGTTCTCGAAGGAAACGGCCGACTGGTACGCGCGGTGCCTCGGTGATCCCGCGGCGGCGCACACCGCGTGGCAGGACCACGGCGTGGCCGTACTGCCGCTCGGAGCCCGCTTCGAAGCCGTGCGCATCCCCGACGCCCTCGCCCACGCGGCCGTGCGGAGCACCGGGGACCGTGTCGTGGCCCTCGCGCTCACCCTGGCCCTGGAGGGGCCCGTCATCCACGACTCGCGCGGCCGGAACCACTACGCGCTCGTCGAACCGGGAACGGCGGAGCGGTGGCGAGCCCGGGACGCGGTCGAGTGCCTCGGGTACGGGACCCACCTCGGGGTGCCCGACATGGGCCGGGACCGGTCCGCGCCCGGCCGGCCCCTCTACTGGGCCGCGACCCCCGGCCCCGGGTCGTACTTCTGCCGCGTCGCCGCCGTCCGGCTGCTCGTCCGCGTCGGCGCGGCACGGCTCGCCGAGCCTGAGGTGGCGACGTGACGGACCACCCCGACGGCGAATGCGCGCGGGCGCGCGTGCGGTGCTCCGGCTGCGGGCTGTCGGTCCCGATCGTGACCATGTACGGCGGGCCCATGGCCGACTGCCGGCTCTGCTGCTTCGCGTGGGCCGTCCACCACGACCCACACCTGTGCTGGTTGCGCAGCAACCATTTCGACGCGGACGTGGAGGAGGTCCTCGCCGCCCGCGTGCTCGACCTCGTGCCGCGCCTCATCGCCGCGCGCATCGTGCTCGGCGAGATCGCCGACGCCCTTTGACTCCCGCCGCCGGGGAGCGGGCATTCTGCACAACAAACTGATGGGAGATCCTGATGAGTAAGGGCAAGCACGCTGGAGAGCCGGCCGACAAGCCGTGGACGCCGCCGCCGAGCGGAGGCAGCTCAGACGGGAGCCGACCGTCTCCCCAGCCTTCCACCCCGCCCCCGCCGCCGCCGGGCAAGAAGTGAACCGGGACATCTGCCGCGAGGCCCTGGTGACCGCAGGGTTACTGCGCGAGCCGTGGCTGGCCGAGGCCTTCGACACGGTCGACCGCGAAGCGTTCGTCCCGCGCGCCGTCTGGCTCCCGGTCCGGGACGCCGAAGGCTTCTGGCGCTTCGTGGACCGCGACGAGGACCCGGACGCCTGGCGCCACGCCGTCTGGAACCCCCACCAGTCGGTCATCACGCAGCTGAACGACGGCGACACGGCTCCAGGGCCAGGCACGGGCGACTTCACGTCCTCCGTGTCCGCCCTGGACATCGTCATGCGGAAGCTTCAGCACCTGGACCTTGTGCCACGGTCCCGCGTCCTGGAGATCGGCTACGCATCCGGATACCACACGGCCTTGCTGTGTGAGCGCGTCGGCTCGGAGCGGGTGGTCGCCATCGAGGTGGACGAGGAGCTCGCGCGCGCGGGCGCCGCGAACCTCAAGGCAGCCGGCTACGACCCGGAGCTGATCGTCGGGGACGGCCTCGAAGGCACCCCGGGCGGGGAGCCGTTCAGCCGGGTCATCAACACGGCGGCGCTGCGGCGCGTTCCGTACGCCTGGATCGAGCAGTCCAGGCGGAGCGGGGTGATCCTCACCCCGTTCGGAACGGCCTACAGCAATGCGGGGCTCCTGCGGCTCCGCGTCGACACCTCGGGAACGAAGGCGCAGGGAGCCTTCATCGGCGAGTCCTCGTACATGTGGATCCGCTCCGAGCGGCCGACCATCGACCTCCAGGTCCCGGAGGAGTCAATCAGCAGGAAGTCGCCGATCGATCCCGCGCAGGTTCTGGCGGCTGGCTACCTCCAGGACTTCGCCATCGGCCTCCAGGTGCCGGACGTCTCCTACTCGCACCGCGGGGAGGGTGACGACCGCCAGGTCCAGTTCGTGGACGAGGCCGGCACTTCGGCGACGATCGTCCGCTATGGCGACTGGTGGGAGGAGGACGCGGTCCGCTCCTGGGGACCGCGCGATCTGTGGGCGGAGGTGACTGCGGCGTACACCTGGTACGAGGTACGAGGCCGGCCGCACATCACGCGCTTCGGTGTCACGGTTGACGGGTCTGGCCAGTACCTGTGGCTGGATGACCCACGTCACCTCGTCGGTTCCTGATCCGTAGCCCCGGCCGGGCCTGTCCTGGCCGGGGCCACCCCCCGCCTCTTCCGGCTGGCGGCGCAGGTGGTCGGTGGCTTGTCTCCGGCTGAGGCGCCCCCGACTCCGAGTGGTGCGCACGCACTTTCTCGCCAGGTGGGAAGTGTGCCGAGACGGTGTCCGGACCGGGAATCCGGCCGCCGCCCCGGCCATCACCATTGTGCGAGGGGGCTCAGGCGTCCTCGTCGTCGTCCTCGTCGTCCAGGCGGGCCAGCCAGGTGGCCAGGCGTTCCACCGGGACCTCGAAGTCCGGGTTCAGGTCGACGAAGGTGCGCAGCTGCTCGGCGAGCCACTCGAAGGTGACCTCCTCCTCGCCGCGCCGCTTCTCCAGCTCCTCGATGCCGCGATCGGTGAAGTACAAGTCGGGCTCCGTGCCGTGATGGGGGTGTGCAGGGGGTGTTTCCCGCCAGGATAATCCGCCTTACGGCGAGACCTCCCGCCCCGGCCGCCCCCGGGTCTAGCCTGGATGCCCAACGAGCGGGGGGCGCGCATGACGGACGGGCGCACGACCGGGTCCGCGCGCACCTTCGAGCTCCTGGAGCCCCTCGTTCAGGCCGCGACCGTACGCGTTCACGCCCCGCCGGGCGGGTATGAGAACCCCCGCAGTCATCGGACCGGTCCCACGTGGGGGAGCGGCTTCTTCATCGCTCCCGGGTGGGTCCTGACGTGTGCGCACGTGGTCGGCGAAGGGGGTGCTGCGGTGCGTCTGACGGGGCGCGAGGTCGGCATCACCTTCTCCGCCGGGAGCCTCACCGGGACGGTCACCGGGCGCGTGGAGTGCGTACTGCCCGAGCGGCTGGAGGAGCGGCGGCCCGCTCGGCACGCGCTGTGGGACCTGCCCGACCTCGCGCTGGTCAGGGTGCTGGCGCCCGTCTCGCACGCCTGCGTATGGCTGACCGACCGCTCCCGACCGCGTTTCGACGAGGTCGCCTACTTCGGCTGCACCGAGGACCTCGGCATCCCCGAGATCACCGGCCGCACCACCCGGTTGCGCGGCACCGCGGGGAACGGCGCGGCCATCCGGCTCGGTGACGACGACGAGATCGAGCCCGGCATGTCCGGCGGCCCCGTCGTGGACCTGGCCCGCGGGGAGGTCGTCGGCGTGCTCAAGGCCCGTCGGCAGACCGGGGGCGGCGGGCTCGCCGTCTCCGTCGTACAGCTGCGCACCCTCCCCATGGCCGCGCGGGGCCAGGTCGGGCTCTACCGCCGGATCATGCAGGCACACGACCTGTACCACTACGACCAGCACCTCAGCGATCTCGACAACCGCCGGACCTGGACGGACGTGCACGGCGAGCTCCCGCCGGAGGAGGGCGACCCGTACGCGGGCCGGGGCCGGCTCACCCCCGGCGAGCGCACCACGCTGTGCGGACTACTGGCCGAACTGCCCCCGCCCGGCTCCTCCGAGGTCGTACGCGCCCTGGTCGAGGCGGCGCGCGGCGAGGAGCCGGACCCGCTGCCGCCCGCCCCGCTGAGCTGGCGCGACGGGCTGGGGCTGCTGCACGACCCGCCCGGCGGGACCGGGGAGGCCGCGGCGATGCTCCGGTACGCGACGGACGTGAGCGTGGCCGACTACCGCGAGCCCGTCACGCCCGGCGCCGACGAGGAGTTGTGGGACTGGGTACGAGCCACGGCCGAGCGGCTGTGGCGGCCGCTGCGCCGGGAGCTCGGCGAGCGCCACGAGCGGGGCCTCGCCGAGCGCGAGCGGCGCCGGCGGGCCTCGGCCGGGCGGGCGGTCCACGGCACGGCCCGGCGGGCCGGCGGTCTGCCGTCCGGGGCCTCGGTGCTGCTGGAGGTGTGGGCGCACGGCTGGGAGGACGTCTACGACTGGCGGGTCTCCGTGCTCGCCGGACCCGCACACGCGGGGCGGGTGACACCGGTGGACTCCGGCGTACGGGCCACCCTGGCGGGTCTGCCCGAGGCGTTACGGGTCCCGCTCGCCGAGGGGTTCCGCCGGTGCGACACCCACGAGGCGGCGGCCCTGCTCGAAGTGGCGGTGGCCCCGGAGCTGTTCGGGCTGGCGGTGGACGCGTGGGTGGTGGTGGGCGGCGTACCGCTGGGCGTGCAGCGGCCGGTGGTGCTGCGCCACCAGGCCGGGGCCACAGGAGCCGCGGGGGCCGCGGGGGCCGCCGGGGCCGCGGGGGCCGCCGGGGCCGCCGGAACCACGGCGACCACCGGGCCGAACCCGGGCGGTGCGCGCGAGCATCCCGCCGACCGCGAGGGCACCGACGCCGCCGCCCGCTGGGCCCGGGTGCAGGCGGGCCCGCTCCAGGACGAACGGGCCGACTGCGCAGGGGGGCGCCCGCGCAGCCCCGCCACCGAGTGGCTGACCGGGCTCCCCGACAACACCGTGCCCGTGCACTGCCGGGCGGCGGACCAGGAGCCCACGCTCGGCTCGCTGCACGCGGTGCGCGACGCCGGGTACGGCGTGGTCGTGACCCGGAGGCCCCCGCCGGAGCCGGGGGCCTCGTGCGCGCCCTTCCACCGCGGGCTGCGCGAGGAACTGGCGGACGCGGGGCGGGCGGAGGTGCTGCCGCTGCGCTTCCAGACCCTGCGGGGGCGGGCGTACGGGGCGGACCCCGACGCCTACTGGGCGGCCGGGGCGGGGCTGGTGTGGGAGGACCCGGCGCGGCCGCTGCCCGAGGAAGAGCCGCTGCAGGGCGACCTGTGACGGGCGCCGGCCCGGCCGACGCGAGGGAGGGAGCAAGCATCATGAACGACGAGTGGCTCATTTACCGCGGGGTGGGCGAGCCCCACGACGGGATCGACGCCCTGCCCGACCCGCCGCCCTGGCGGGACTTCGACGGCGGGCCCGTGGCGGAGCCCGGCGGTCCGGCCCGCGTCGCCGACGGCAACGTGGCCCGGCGGCTCGGCGCGCACCGGCAGGCCGCCGAGCTGCACCGCCCGGAACCGGAGGAGCTGGAGGCCATCAACGCCGCGCTGTACCTGCGGCGGCCGCTGCTCGTGACCGGCTTCCCCGGAACCGGCAAGTCCACGCTCGCGCACGCCGTCGCCCACGAGTTGAGGCTGGGGCGGGTGCTGCGCTGGCCGGTGGTGTCGCGGACCGTGCTCCAGGACGGGCTCTACCGGTACGACGCCCTGGCCCGGCTCCAGGACGTGCAGATCGCCGCGAGCGGCGGCGGCCCGGCCCCGGGCACCCACGGCTCCGGCTCCGAATCCGGCACCGCCGCCGGACCCGCGGCCGTCCCCGGCATCGGGAAGTACATCCGGCTCGGGCCGCTCGGCACCGCCCTGCTGCCGACCGCCAGGCCCCGCGTCCTGCTCATCGACGAGCTCGACAAGAGCGACATCGACCTGCCCAACGACCTGCTGAACGTGCTGGAGGAAGGGGAGTTCGCCCTTCCCGAGCTGGAACGGGTCGCCGACACCGAGCCCGAGGTGCAGGTGCTCACCGACGACGGGACGAAGGTGACCGTCCGCGGCGGCCGCGTCCGCTGCCGGGCCTTCCCGTTCATCATCCTGACCAGCAACGGGGAACGGGACTTCCCGGCCGCACTGCTGCGCCGCTGCATCCAGCTCGGACTCGGCCAGCCCGGCGAGAAACGGCTCGCCACCATGGTCCGCGCCCACCTCGGCGAGGAGGCCGCCCGGCTCGGCGCCGACCTGATCCGCGAGTTCCTCAGCCGCTCCCAGACCGAGCTGGTCGCCGCCGACCAGCTGCTCAACGCCGTCTACCTGACCCACTACGCCGCCCCGCCCACCCGGGAGGACCTCGCCGACCTGCTCATCCAGCGCCTCGACCGCCCCAGGTGACCGGCCGTGTCACCCGCACCCGCCGGAGCACCCGGCGTCCGTGAACTGGCCGCCCTGCTGCGCGCCGCCGGACTCGACCCGTCCGCCGAGGAGATCGCCGACGCGCTGTGGCTGGCCGGCCACATCCGCGGGCCCGTCCGGGCCGCCCCGGGCGGCCGGGGACCGGGCGGTGGCGGCCCGGACACCGCGGCCGCCGAACCGGCCGCCGAGCCCGCCGAGTCCGCACGGGCGGAGGCGGAGGCCGACGACCCGGTCGGGCTCTACGCCCCCGGGGCGGCCCGCTCCGAGGGCGCCGGCGGGGAACGGCCGGGGGAGTCGCCCGAGGAGTACGGAGTGCCCGTGCGGGTGCCCGGGGCCGCCGCGCTGCCCCGCATCCTGGAGGTCCAGCGGGCCCTGCGCGCCCTCCAGCGGCACCGCCCGCCCGGCCCGCCCACCCGGCTGGTGATCGACGAGACGGCCACCGCCGAGGCCAGCGCCCGCACCCTCGGACTGGTCATCCCGGTGCTCCGGGCGGAGAGCCGGCGCGAGGCGACCGTACGGCTGGTGATGGACGCGTCCCCGTCGATGGCGGTGTGGCAGGACATGTTCGAGGAACTGCGGTCGGTGTGCGAGCGGTTGGGGGCCTTCCGGGACGTCCAGGTGCACTACCTGCACCGCCTCACCGACGGCACGGCCGCCCTCGGACGCAGCCCCGCACCCGGCTGCGTCCGCGCCTCCGGACTGCGCTCCGGAGACCAGCTGCGGGACCCGACCGGCCGGGCCCTGACCATGGTGGTCTCCGACTGCGCCGGGCCGCTGTGGCGCGAGGGCACCGCGCAGCGCCTGCTGTACCGCTGGGCCGAGTGCACGCCGTGCGTGGTCGTCCAGCCGCTGCCGCAACGGCTGTGGGGGCGCAGCTGGATGCCCACCGAGCGGGGCACGCTCGCACGGCTGGAGGGCGGCGGGCAGCAGCTCGCCTTCCGGCCGGACCGGCCGCCGCTGCCCGGGCGGCCCACCGGAGGGCTGACCGTGCCGGTGCTGCCGCCGAGCCCGACCGCCCTCGGGGCGTGGGCCCGGCTGCTGGCCGGACTCGCCGCCGGACCGGTACCGGCCGAGGTGGGCCGGGTACGGGCCGACCATCCGGCCGCGCCCCTGCCGCCGCCGCGTGCCGTGCGGCCGCCGCGCGAACTGGTGGCCCGCTTCCGGTCCTCGGCCGCGCCCCGGGCCGTACAGCTCGCCGTGTACCTCTCGGCGGCGCCGCTCACCCTGCCCGTGATGCGGCTGGTGCAGCGCACGATGCTGCCGGACTCCGAGCCCTCCGACCTGGCGGAGGTGCTGCTGAGCGGGCTGCTGCGGCGCAGCGTGCCCGGGCACGGGCACTGGTACGAGTTCGTACCCGGGGTGCAGGACGTGCTGTTGGGGCCGCTGGGGCGGGACGAGGCCGCGCTGGTGCTCAAGCACTGCTCCGAGTACGTCCTGGCCCACTTCGGCCGGGGCGTACGGAACTTCCCCGCGCTCGCCGTCTCCCAGCTGACCGGGGTCCCGCCGGCGGTCGCCGACCCGGGACCCGAGGACACCGAGCGCCCGCCCGAGGGCCGGCTCCCGCAGGCCTTTGCACAGGTTTCGGCCAAAGTCGTACGGCGCTACCTGCCCGGGGTGCCCCAGGAGGCCCCGCCGGTACGGGAACCCGCCCCGGCCCCGGTGCCCGCCCGGGCCGGCGCGGTGCGCGCCGCCCGGGACCGGCTCGCGGACGCCGACGCCGACGGGGACGGCGGCGCGCGGGCCCTGTACGAGGCCGTGGCGGTGCTCCGGCGCGCGGTGACGGCCCCCGCCGGGCCCGGCGATCCCCCGGAGGAGGCGGAGACCGAGCTGGCGGGCGCGCTGCTGCGGCTGTGGGCGGCCCAGCGGGACCCGGAGCTCCTGGCCGAGGCGGAACGGGCCGTGACCGGGCTGCGGACGCCGCAGGCGGGGGCGCTGCTCGGCCGGGTGCTGTACGAGCGGGCGCTGGCCTCCGGACCGGATGCGGAGCTGCTGGCCGCGGCGGACATGGAGTTCGCGGCGGCGGGCGCCGCGGCCGACCCCGAACTGCGGCGGGACTGCGCGGTGCGGCGGGCCGAGACCCTGATCCGGCTGAGCGTGCTGCGGGACGAGCCGGGCGCGCTCCGCGAGGCCCGCGCGGCCCTCGAACCCCTGGCGGGCCCGGCCCCCGGCCCGGGTGCAGAAGCAGGCGGCGAAGTCGGCCGGGAAGCCGGTGGGGAAGCCGGTGGGGTCACCGGTGGGGCCGCCGCCCGCCCGGACCACGGCGGGGCGGGCGGCCCGCGCCCGGCCCCGTACCCCGAGCTGCAACTGGCCCTGGGCCGGGTCCTGCTGGCCCTGCTGCCCCGCACCGCCGACCCGGCCGAGCGCACGGCCCTCGCCGAACAGGCCGCCGCCCGCCTCGGGGCGGCCCTGGGCGGCCCACCGGCCGTCCCCGCCCGGCCCGGCCCGGGGGCGGCGCGGGTACGGGTGGAACTGGCCGACGCGCTGCGCCACCTCCCCCGCCGCCTGGAGGAGGCCGCGGCCCAGCTCGACGCGGCCCTCGCGGAGCCCGGCGGGGACCCGGAGCTGCGGGTGGCCGCCCTGGTGTGCCTGGCCCGGGTGCACCGGGAGCGGTACGCACGGGATGCCGACCCGGCGGCACTGGAGGACGCCGCCGAGGCGTACGGCCGGGCCCGGCGGCTGATCCCCCGCGATGCGGAGGCCTTCGCGGAACTGCTGCCCGAGTGGGGCGACGTGCTCCTGGACCGGGCCCGCGCCGCCGACGGGCGCCGGTTCACCGGGACGGCCGTACGCGTCCTGCGCGAGAGCCGGACCGCGGTCCCCCAGTCCGACCCGGGCGCGGCGCACCGGCTGCAGCGGCTGGCCGCCGGGCTCCGGCTGCGGCACGCGTACGAGGGCGACCCGGTGGACCTGCGGGAGGCCGAGTACCTGCTGGAGCTGGCGGTCCGGCACAGCCGCAGCCCGCTGGAACAGGCCCGCGCCTGGCGGGACCACGGCGACGTGCAGCAGGACATCCACGGCCACACCCGGGCACTGGACCGCCTCGACCGGGCGGCGGACTCCTACCGGCGGGCCTGGCGGGCCGCGCTGGAGGCCGACGTGGAGGACCGCGAGGACACCGCGGTCCAGCTGGCCGCCCGGGTACAGCAGTTGCGCGGGGACGTGCTGGAGCGCCTCGCCCGGCCCCGCGCGGCCCTGGACGCGTACCGCTCGGCGCTGGAGCTGTGGACGCGTACCCGCGAGGGCGCCGCCGGGAGCCCGGAGGCGGTCCGGGCGCGGATCCGGGCCCTGGAGGCCGGGCTCTGATGCGCCCGCGACGCCCGCGCCACGGGCGCGGCCCGGGCCGGGGGCCGCCGTTTCCGAGGACCGGTCGGCGGGAAAGGGAAGTGGACCCAGGAGTGGACCCAGGAGTGGACCCAGTGGACCCGGACCATCCGGTGTGCGACGCGACAGGGGGACCGGCGGCACATGGTGACGAAGCAGCAGGAAGTGGCGGCAACGACACCGGGATGTCCGGAGCGGTTGCCGGATCTCTCCGGGCTGGACCTGGCGGCGCTGCGCGGGATCGACCATCCCGTACTGGCCCGGGTGATCGAGGGCATGGTAGAGCGGGTGAACCGTCCGGCGGAGATCCTCAACGCCTTCGACTCCAGCGTGGCCTGACCGGGCCGCGCCGCGCGGAGCGCGCCTGATCCGCCCCATCTTGAAACCAAGTTGACCACTTTCCGCCGTTAGCCGGGACGGCCCCCAGGGCAGGGATGGACCGTCCGCCGGGGTGTACCCGGGCGGTGGTGGCCGGGGGAGGGAGACACGGCGATGGGGCGAGCGGTCAGGAACGGCTCCCCGCTGCCCGCGCCCGGCAGCCCCGACCCCACCACCCCGCACCGAGACCCCGTGCCCGACGCCCCGGCGGCGCCCGCGGACGAGGACCAGGCGGTACCCGCGCACCGCGACCCGGCGGCGCAGCACCCGCACCGCGACCCGGTGCCACCCGCACACCTCGAACAGGTGCCACCCGCGCCCGACGACCCGGCGGGGCAGCACCCGAACCGAAGTCCGGCGGCTCCCGGGCAGCCCGCGCTCCAAGACCCCGCCGTGCAGTACCCCTACGGTGCCGCGGCGCCGGTCGCGCAGACCCTGCGCCCGGCCCCCGCGCTCCATGACCCCGCCGGGCAGCATCCGCTCCACGACCCCGCCGCGCAGCGGACCCGGCACGCTCGGCACGCGCCCTGGCCGTACACCCGGCTCGACGTGGCCGCCGCCCGGGCGGCCGGCCACCGGCCCCACCCCGTACGGCAGTTCGTCCTCAAGACCCGCAGTCGCTGCAACCTCGCCTGCACCTACTGCTACGTCTACGAGATGGCCGACCAGGGCTGGCGCGACCAGCCGCCCGTCATGACCCCCGCCACCTTCGCCCGCGCCGCGCAGCGGATCGCCGAGCACGCCGCCGCCCACGACCTGCCCCGCGTCGACCTCGTCCTGCACGGCGGCGAACCGCTGCTCACCGCCCCCGCACGGCTGGCCGAGCCCGTCGACGCCATACGCACCGCCGTCGCCGAGGCCGCCCCGCACACCCGCGTCACCGCCACCGTCCAGACCAACGGCACCCTGCTCACCCGCGGCCGCCTCGCCGCCCTCGCCGCCGCCGGGATCCGCGTCGGCGTCAGCCTCGACGGCGGTCTGCCCGCGCACAACACCCGGCGCGTGGACCACGCCGGACGCCCCGGCTTCGGGGCCGCCGCCCGCGGCCTGCGACTGCTCGCCCGGCACCCGCAGAGCTACGCCGGGGTGCTCTGCGTCGTCGATCTCGACCAGGACCCGGTGGAGACCTACGAGTCCCTGCTCGCCTTCGCCCCGCCCAGCATCGGGCTGCTCCTGCCGCTCGCGAACTGGAGCGACCCGCCCCCCGGCCACCACCCGGACCGGACCCCGTACGCCGACTGGCTCCTCGCCGTCTTCGAACGCTGGTGGCACGACGGCGTACGGCGTACCCGGATCCGGCTCTTCGAGGAGATCATCGCCCTGTTGCTCGGCCTGCCCACCGCCACCGAGACCCTCGGGCTGACGCCCGCCGCCACCGCCGTGATCGAGACCGACGGCTCCATCGAACAGGCCGACTCCCTGAAATCCGCCTACGAGGGCGCCGCCGCCACCGGTATGACCCTGGACACCCACAGCTTCGACCAGTTCCTCGACCACCCCGGTCTCGCCGCCCGCCAGCTCGGGCGGGACGCGCTCGCCGCCCCGTGCCGCGCCTGCGAGCTGGTCGAGGTGTGCGGCGGCGGGCACTACCCGCACCGCTACCGCGCCGGCGAGGGCTTCCGCCAGCCGTCCGTGTACTGCGCCGACCTCCAGCCGCTGATCCGGCACATCGCCGCCGCCGTCGAGCACGCCGTCCGGCACGCCGCCGCCCAGGCCCCCACCGGTACCCCCAGTACCACCGGTACCCCCGGTACCCCCGGTACCCCCGCCCACCCCCCGGCGGTCGCCTCATGACCACCACCGCCCTCACCGTCTTCACCGTCTCCTCGCCCACCCTGCGCGCCCTCGCCTCCACCGAGCCGTCCATGGAGGGCACCCGCCTGGTCCGCGACGTACGCCGCTCCAAGCGCCTGCTCCTGCTGCGCGCCGTCCTCGACGCCGCCCCCGGCGGCCGGTCCGGGGAGACCGCCGACCACTGGGCCCTGCTGGAGGAGGCCGAACGGCACGACGCGGGCGCCGTGCGCGACGTACTGCACTACCCCGCCACCGGGGTGTGG
The DNA here is from genome assembly GCF_014650695.1 of Streptomyces avidinii. GTDB lineage: Bacteria > Actinomycetota > Actinomycetes > Streptomycetales > Streptomycetaceae > Streptomyces > Streptomyces avidinii. The sequence goes on from NZ_BMVL01000010.1 coordinate 261,367, forward strand.
GCCGAGGAGACCCTGCGCCGGCTGCACGCCCCGTGCGGCCCCCCGCCCGACCTCGGACACCTCGGCGCGCTCGCCGTCGCCGCGGCCCTGCGCGCCGGGATCGCCTTCAGCCACACCCTGCGGCCCCTGCACGGCCGGCTCGTCCTGCCCACCCTCGGCCTGCTGCGCCCGGACCGCCCCGGCCCGCTCACCCTCACCGCACGCTCCTGGGACCCCGACGACCCCGCGACCGTGCCCCTGCACGTCCTGCCAGGGGGCCGGACCGCCCTCGACGACCTCGACCCCTACCGGGCGGCCGGCCCGGCGCAGCCCGCCCCGGTCCGCCCCGCCCGCCGGCTCACCCCCAAGGGCCACAAGCGGTGGGACACCCAGTGGTCCGGCGCGCTCACCCTGCTCCAGCGCTACGACACCCTCCGCGCGGAGGAGACCGTCCAGCTCCTGCGCTCCGTCGTACCGCTGGCCGGCGGCTCCCGCTCCAGCGGTGCCACCCTGCCCGCGGCCGCAGGCTCCGTACTGGCCCGCGCGCAGGCCCCGCCCGCGCTCGCCGCGACCCTCGTCCACGAGGTCCAGCACGGCAAACTGACCGCCCTCGCCGACGTGCTGACCCTGCACACCGCCGACCACACGCCCCGCCACTGGGCGCCCTGGCGCAGCGACCCGCGCCCCCTGGAGGGACTGCTGCACGGCGCCTACGCCCACCTGGCCCTGGCCGGGTACTGGCAGCGCGCCGCCCTCTACGGGGCCCGCGGCGCCTGGGCCCAGCACGCCCGGATCCGCGCCCAGGTGGCGGCGGTCCTGCCCACCCTGCGGGCGCACGAGCGACTCACCGCCGTGGGGCGGGACTTCGCCGACGCGATGGGCGCCGCCGAGCGCGCCATGGACGACCTCCCCCCGCCCGGTGACCAGCACGCCGCGGCCCGCAGGGCCGTCGACCGCGAACGCCGCGCATGGTGCGAGGCACACCCCGAACTCGCCCCGTTCGCAGAGGGCTGACGGACCGTCCGCTGCGGTACCTTTCAAGCCCGTCCACCGCCCGCATTCAGGGAGACGGCCGCATGACCACCGGTAGTCGGCAGGACCGTGAATCGGCGGCGCCGCAGCCGCCCCACCCGTCCCACCCGCAGCGATTCGTCATCAGCTTCGCGGGGTTCAACCGCCCCTGGGCGGTGTGGATCGCCCACCGCCTGGAGGAGCACGGCCACCGCGTCGCCCTCCAGCGCTGGGACCCGCAGAGCAGCCCCGGCATCGGCCAGGCCCTCGACGACCTGGCCCGCTCCGGCAGCCGCGTCCTCCTCGTCCTCAGCGAGCGCTACTTCTCCGCCGGAACCCACACCGAGGAGGAGTGGAACACCGCCCTGCGCGCGGTCACCGACCGCCATCCCGAACGGTTCGCGGCGGTCTGCCTCACCGACGCCCCGCTGCCCAGCGCCGTCGCCGTACTGGAGAAGACCGACCTGTGGGGCCTGGACGCGTACGAGGCCGAGTACCGCGTGCTGCGCCGCCTGGAGCTGCCCACCGACCGGATCGGCACCGAGACCGGCCGCCGCGGGCCGCGCTTCCCCAACGACCCGCCGGAGATCTGGGGCCGCGTGCCGCGCCGCAACCCGCGCTTCACCGGCCGCAACGACGTCATCGGGACCCTGCGCGAGGCGCTGACCGAGGCCCCGCCGGGCGCGTCCACCGTCACCCTGCTGGGGCTCTCCGGCGTCGGCAAGACGCAGGTCGCCACCGAGTACGCCTACCGCTTCGCCTCCGAGTACGACGTGGTGTGGTGGGTCCCCGCCGAGGACCGGCCCACCCTGCGCGAGCGCCTCGCCGACCTGGCCCCGGCGCTCGGGCTGCCGCGCGGCGCCGGCAGCTACGGCGAGCAGATCCGGGCCGTCCTCGAAGCGCTGCGGCGCGGGAACCCGTACGGCCGCTGGCTGATCGTCTTCGACGGCTGCGACAGTCCGGACGACCTGATCGACCTGCTGCCCTCCGGCGCCGGCGATGTGATCATCACCTCGCGCAACCGTGAATGGGCCGCCCGGCACACCAGCCTCGTCGAGGTCCCGCTCTACGCCCGGCCCGAGTCGATCACCTTCATCCGCCGCCGGGCCCTGCGCCTCACCGCCGCCGAGGCCGACCAGCTCGCCGAGGCCCTGGAGGACTACCCGCTCGCCCTCGACCAGACCGCCGGCTGGCTCGCCGACTCGCCGCTGCCGGTGGGCGACTACCTCGACCTGCTCCAGCACCGGATGGACTCGCACGAGGCCGTCACGGTCTCCGAGGACTATCCCCTGCCCTTCCCGACCGCCCTCGCCATACTGCTCAACAACGTCCGGGAGAACTTCCCCGACGCCCTCGCCCTGCTCCGGCTGTTCGTCTTCTTCGCCCCCGGACCGGTGCCCCTGCGACTGCTGCGCGAGTTCCCCGCCGACGACGTGCCCGAACAGCTCGCCGGACTCATCAACGACCAGATCCGGTGGAACGCCGCCCTCAACAAGCTCGTCCAGTTCTCCGTGGTGCGCCTGGAGTACTCGGACCTGGCCGTGGAGGAGGGCGGCGGCGGGCTGGAGACCGTACAACTGCACCGCATGGTCCACGGCATCGTCCGCGAGAACCTCTCCCCGGAGGAGGCCGAGCCCCTGGCCCGCGCCGTCCGCCAGGTCCTCGCCGCCGCCGACCCCGGCCGGCCCTCCGACTCCCGGCTGTGGCCCCGGTACGCCGAACTCATCCCGCACCTGGCCACCTCCGGCGTGCTCACCAGCAGCAACCCGCGCATCCAGAACTTCCTGCTGCACTGCCTGCGCTACCTGATCCTCGCCGGCGAGTACCGCACCTGCCTGCGCCTGTCCGAGGAGACCGACCTGATCTGGCGGGCCCTGCTCGGCGAGGACCACCCCAAGGTCCGCGAACTCAGCTACCAGTACGGCGGAGCCCTGCGCAACCTCGGCCTGTTCCGGCGCGCCGAGACCCTCACCCGCGCCCGCGCCGCCCAGCTCACCGAGGAACGCGGCGACCGCGACCTGGAAACCCTGCGCGCGACCAGCTCGTACGGCGGGGTCCTGCTGTGCATCGCCCGCTTCGAACCGGCCCGGGAGATCTTCGAGCACTGCCTGGCCACCTACCGCGAACTGCTCGGCGAGGACGACTCCACCACCCTCGCCGCCCAGAACAACCTGGCCGCCACCTACCGCCTGCTCGGCCGCTACCAGGACGCCTACGACCTCGACCTGGACACCCTGCGCCGCCGGGAACGGGTCCTGAGGACCCATCACATCTCCACGCTCTCCTCCGGGATCGCCTGCGCCATGGGGCTGCGGCTGATGGGCCGCTACCACGAGGCACAGACCCGGCAGGAACAGGGCGTGAAGATCAACACCCAGGTGCTGGGCCTGGAACACCCGCAGACCCTGCGCGCCGAGCACAACCTCGGGATGTGCCTGCGCCGCTCCGGCGACATCCCCGGCGCGGGCCTGCGCCTGCGGACCGTGTGGGAGCGAGCCACCCGGGTCTTCGGCGTCGACTACCCGTGGACCCTGATGGTCGCCTCCGACTACGCCACCTACCTCAGGGAGTACGGGGACATCGGCGAGGCCCGCCGGATCTCCGAGGACGTGGTCCGCGGCTACCAGTCGCAACTCGGCCTCGCCCACCCGTACAGCATCGGCACGGTCGGCAACCTCGGCCTGGTGCTCCGCGCCCAGGGCGAGCGCGCGGCGGCCCTGTCCCTCGCGGAGCAGGCACTGGTGGGCATGCGGGGCGCGCTCGGCGACCGGCACCCCTGGACCCTGGGCTGCGCCCTGAACGCCACCGGGCACCGCAACATCACCGGGCGCCTGGAGGACGCGCTGGACCTGAGCCGGGACACCCTGCGCACGGCCGAGCAGGTGCTGGGCCCGGACCACCCGATGGCCCTGAGCGCCCAGATCGCCCTGGCGGCGGACCTCCGGTCGGTACGGGAGTACGAGGAGGCGGCGAAGCACGAGGACGCGGGCATCAAGGGCCTCACCCGCACCCTGGGCCCGCAGCACGTCCACACCGTCTCGGCGAAGCAACAGACCAGGCCGTACTGGGACTTCGAACCCCAGCCGTAGGGGGCGCACGAAGACCCGCGCGCGGGGCCTGCCGTGGGGCGGGAGCGGTACGGGACGACGCGCGCGGGGCCCTCACCCCCTCGGGCGTGAACCGCTCTGTCGGGCCGAGGACTTGAAGCAACCGCCAGGGGGGTGACGGCACGATTGGTGCAGCGGCTGAGTTGATCGATAAGGTGCCGTGTCACGACCGCACCCCCGTTCGACCAACGGGCCGGTCAGGGCTCTGCCGCAGTGGGTGGCACCTCCACGGCTGCCGTGTGATCTCTGCCTGTCCGGGCCCCGGAGTACGGGGGCGGTCCTCACGGCGGGGCAGTCCGGCCCCGGCCGACGGGTCAGGAGGAACGAGTGGCACAGATCATCGCCGAGGTCTCACGGACGTTCAACGAGTTTCTGCTCCTGCCGAACCGGACACGCACCGACTGCTCGGCTGCGACGGTCGACTTGCGCACGCCGCTGGTGCGGCACATGGCGGGCGAGGCACCGGCGATCGAGCTGCAGTCCCCGTTCACGTCCGCGATCATGCAGGCCGTCAGCACACCCGATCTCGCGATCACGCTCGCGCGAAACGGTGGTTTCAGCTTCCTGCACCACAATCAGCCGATCCAGGACCAGGCTGCGGCGGTCCGCCAGGTGAAGAACTTCAAGGCCGGGTTCGTCACCAGCGATACCAACGTCCGCCCCGACGACACCCTGAGCCTCCTGGTCGATGTCATGCGCCGCACCGGTCACAGCACCGCCGCGGTCACCCACGACGGGACCGCCACCGGTCGCCTGCTCGGCCTGGTGACCTCCCGGGACTTCCACCCCCAGCGCCATGATCTGGACGGACCGGTCAGTGGCCGGATGACCGCTGTCGCCGACCTGGCCCACGCCGGGGCGGACACCACGCTTTCCGAGGCCAACGCGCGGCTGTGGGACGAACGACTGGACTGCCTCCCGGTGTTGGATGCCGAGGGTCACCTGCAGCATCTGGTGTTCCGTTCCGACTACGCGGACAACAAGCGCTTCCCGAACCAGGTCGTGGACGCCGCCAAGCGTCTGCGCGTGGGCGCGGGCATCAACACCCACGACTATCAGGAGCGCGTCCCGGCCCTGCTGGAGGCGGGCGCGGACGCGTTGTGCTTCGACTCGTCCGACGGCTACAGCGACTGGCAGGCGCAGGCTCTGACCTGGGTGAAGAAGCACTATCCGGAGATCCCGGTCGGCGGCGGCAACGTGGTCGACGGCGAGGCGTTCACCTTTCTCGCCGAGGCGGGGGCGGACTTCGTCAAGGTAGGGGTGGGCGGCGGCTCCATCTGCATCACCCGGGACCAGAAGGGCATCGGCCGCGGCCAGGCCAGCGCTGTGCTGGACGTGGCGGCGGCCCGGGACGCCTTCCGCGAACGCACCGGCGCGTACGTGCCGATCTGCTCCGACGGTGGGCTGGTGCACGACTACCACGTGGCCCTGGCGCTGGCGATGGGGGCCGACTTCGTCATGATGGGGCGTTACTTCGCACGCTTCGACCAGGCGGCCGGCGCGAAACTGCCCACCCGCGACGGCTTCGTGAAGGAGTACTGGGGTGAGGGATCGAACCGGGCCCGCAACTGGCAGCGCTACGGCCAGGGAGGCCAAGGGCTGGTCTTCGAGGAAGGCGTGGACGGCTACGTTCCCTACGCAGGCGACCTCAGCGAAGGTCTCGCCCTGACCATGGCCAAGCTCAAGACCACGATGGTCTCCTGCGGCTCCACCACCCTGCCGGAGTTCCGGTCCACGGCCCGGCTGACCCTCGTTTCGGACCAGAGCTTCCAGGAGAGCCACGCCAACGTCACCCTGAGGGACACCCCGACGACCCCCTGACGGTGCTGGGCCGGTCGCGATGGGGCCCCGGTCCGGGCGCGGCGAGGTGGCAGGATGATGCGGTGTCCGACTCTCTGCGTGAACTCTGGTTTCGCGGCACCGCCTTCAATCCGGCGGCGCTCTCCGACGTACTGATACGCCTGGTGGATGGAGCGGCCGGTGAGGCCGGCCGGTCGATGTGCGAGGGGCGTGACCTGCCCGACGCCGTCATCGACGCAGCCCTCGGCCTGCCGGACGACATCCTCGTCACCCCCGACGAGGCGGTGCGCCGGGCGGCCGGCGCCGACCCCGGGCTGACGCCGGAAGCCCTGGAGGCTCTCCTCGTCGACCCCCGCACCGCGGAGGGCGCTGCGGCCAACCCGTCCCTCCCCGTCGCCCGCATGCACGCCCTCCTCGACTGCTGCTCGATCGCGTGAGGGGGAAGAGGATGAGCTTTCGGCGTCAGCGCGTCGCACCGGTGATGGTGGCCCTCTGGATGTAGAAGCGGCTTCTGCGGGACCGGTAGCCGCAAACACCTGGAGCACGATCCATGTGGCTGCAGTCGTCGCTGCTGCAGCCCTGGTCGGGCACACGGTGTGGAGGTGGCGATACTCGGCACGACAGCCTGAGGGCCAGGGCTGATGGGCCCACTCCGACGATCGCAGCTCAGGGCTTCGGGCGACGGCCCCCGGGGATGAACCACAGGGTGATCGTGGCGGCCGGGTGAATTGCCGCCCGCCCGAGGCAGCTGGTTGTCACACCGTGCACTGGTGTTGTTCGGCCTGCAGTACCAGCCGGCGGGCCGTGTCCGCCTCCTCCCGGACCTTGTCGAGGCGCTCCTCCAGTTGGGCGACCCGCTCGCGGTAGCGCTCCAGCTCGGCACGTACGAACTCCACGTCGGCCACCTGCTGCGCCGACTCCTGGCGGATCTCCTCCGTCTCCTGCGCGAACCGGTGCTCGGAAACGTCCAGTTGGGCGATGGCCAGGTCCGCGGCCTCCTCCGCCAGCGCGGTGCGCCGTTCGGCGTCCAGGGTCCGCTGGGCCGCGGCCCTGGTCACGGTGCGGATGCGCGCCTCGGCGGCGGCCGAGTCCGTGATGATGGCCAGTTCCTCGATGTAGCCGGGCAGGTCCGTGGCCAGCCGGGAGATGAGCGCCACGAGGCCGTCACGGGTGCCTGATGCGTCCTTGCCCTCTGTCGCGTCCTCCAGGGCGGTCCACATGGTGGCTTCGGTCGTCCCGTCCACGGGGGCGCCGGCCGCCTCGGCCGCCTTCTTCGCCTCGGCCGCCCGGCGTTTCTCGTCCTTGCGCTGCTGCCGCTTGGCGCGGAACGTGCGGAACGCGCCCAGTGCGTTGTGGTCGGGGTGGGCGCAGTACCGGGGTGCCGGGTTGTCGGCCGTCGGTGCCTCGGGGTGGTTCGTGCACTCCGGGTAAGCGCAGTGGGGGAGCGTCTCGACCGTCATCTTTCCGCCTTCCAGTGACATTTCGGGTTCCCTCGGGTGCGGCACGTGCCGTCCGGTCGCACTCGGGGATGTACGAACACGCTAGAGGCGGATGGGGACTTGGGGGCGTCTCCAGGGGGTGGCGTCAGGGATCCGTAAGATCATCGGCCGACCCGGGGCAATACGCCGGAAGGCCCGGCCCCCCGAGGGGGCCGGGCCTTCCGTGGTGCCGCGTGGCGGTTACGCCTCGAAGACCTCGTTCAGCAGGAGCTGCTGCTCCGCCTGGTGGCGCTTCGCGGAGCCCACCGCAGGGGACGAGCCGTGCGGGCGCGAGATGCGCCGCAGGCGCTCGCCCGCCGGGACGTCCGCGCCGACCGCCAGGTCGAGGTGGTCGATCAGGTTCAGCGCGATGAACGGCCACGCCCCCTGGTTCGCCGGTTCCTCCTGGGCCCAGATGTACTTCGCCGCGTTCGGGAACTTGGCGATCTCGGCCTGGATCTCCGCACCGGCGAGCGGGTAGAGCCGCTCGATGCGGATGATCGCGGTGTCGGTGACGCCGCGCTTCTCGCGCTCGGCCTCCAGGTCGTAGTAGACCTTGCCCGCGCAGAAGACGACCTTGCGGACCGCGTTCGCGTCCACCGTCGTGTCACCGATGACCGGACGGAACGAACCGGTGGTGAACTCCTCCGCCTTCGACGCCGCCGCCTTCAGACGCAGCATCGACTTCGGGGTGAAGACGATGAGCGGCTTGTGGTGCGGGTTGTGGACCTGCCACCGCAGGAGGTGGAAGTAGTTCGACGGGAGGGTGGGCATGGCCACCGTCATGTTGTCCTGCGCGCACATCTGGAGGAAGCGCTCGGGACGCGCGGACGAGTGGTCCGGGCCCTGGCCCTCGTAGCCGTGCGGCAGGAGCAGCGTGACGCCGGAGGTCTGGCCCCACTTCTGCTCGGCCGAGGAGATGAACTCGTCGACGACGGTCTGCGCACCGTTGACGAAGTCACCGAACTGGGCCTCCCAGAGGACCAGCGCGTCCGGACGGGCCAGCGAGTAGCCGTACTCGAAGCCCATGGCCGCGTACTCGGAGAGCAGCGAGTCGTAGACGTTGTAGCGGGCCTGGTCGTCCGACAGGTAGAGGAGCGGGGTGTAGTCCTCGCCCGTCTCCCGGTCGATGAGGACCGCGTGGCGCTGGCCGAAGGTGCCGCGGCGGGAGTCCTGGCCGGACAGCCGGACCGGGGTGCCCTCCATCAGCAGCGAGCCGAAGGCGAGGGTCTCGCCCATGCCCCAGTCGATGGTGCCCTCGTCGATCATCGCCGCGCGGCGTTGCAGCTGCGGCAGCAGACGCGGGTGGACGGTGACGCCCTCGGGGATGGTGACCTGGGACTCGGCGATCCGCTTGACGACGTCCTGGGAGATCGCGGTGTTGACGGCGACCGGGAAGTCGGGCTGCGGGGTCGGGGAGGGCGCCGCGACGGCGGGCTGCGTGGCGGCCTCGCGGACCTCCGCGAATACCTTTTCCAGCTGGCCCTGGAAGTCCTGGAGCGCCTGCTCGGCCTCTTCCAGCGTGATGTCGCCGCGACCGATGAGGGACTCGGTGTAGAGCTTGCGCACCGAGCGCTTCTTGTCGATCAGGTCGTACATCAGCGGCTGGGTGAAGGCCGGGTTGTCGGACTCGTTGTGGCCGCGACGGCGGTAGCAGATGAGGTCGATGACCACGTCCTTGTTGAACGCCTGGCGGAACTCGAAGGCCAGACGGGCAACGCGGACGACGGCCTCGGGGTCGTCGCCGTTCACGTGGAAGATCGGCGCCTCGATCATGCGGGCCACGTCGGTCGCGTACATCGAGGAACGCGAGGACTCCGGGGCGGCGGTGAAGCCGACCTGGTTGTTGATGACCACGTGCACGGTGCCGCCGGTGCGGTAGCCGCGCAGCTGCGACATGTTCAGCGTCTCGGCGACCACGCCCTGGCCCGCGAAGGCCGCGTCGCCGTGGAGCGCGAGGGGGAGGACCGTGAAGTCCGTGCCGCCCTTGTTGATGACGTCCTGCTTGGCGCGGGCGACACCCTCCAGGACCGGGTCGACCGCCTCCAGGTGCGAGGGGTTCGCGACGAGCGAGACCTTGATCTGCTCGCCGTCCAGGCCGGTGAACGTGCCCTCGGCGCCCAGGTGGTACTTGACGTCGCCGGAGCCGTGCATGGACTTCGGGTCGAGGTTGCCCTCGAACTCGCGGAAGATCTGCGCGTACGACTTGCCGACGATGTTCGCCAGGACGTTCAGGCGGCCGCGGTGGGCCATGCCGATGACGACCTCTTCGAGGCGGGCCTCGGCGGCCGAGTCGATGACGGCGTCGAGCAGCGGGATGACGGACTCGCCGCCCTCCAGGGAGAAGCGCTTCTGGCCGACGTACTTCGTCTGCAGGAAGGTCTCGAAGGCCTCCGCCGCGTTCAGGCGGCGCAGGATGCGCAGCTGCTCCTCGCGCTCCGGCTTGCTGTGCGGGCGCTCGATGCGGTCCTGGATCCAGCGGCGCTGCTTCGGGTCCTGGATGTGCATGAACTCGACGCCGGTGGTGCGGCAGTACGAGTCGCGGAGCACGCCGAGGATGTCGCGGAGCTTCATCATCGACTTGCCGGAGAAGCCGCCGACCGCGAACTCGCGCTCCAGGTCCCACAGGGTGAGGCCGTGCTCGGTGATGTCGAGGTCGGGGTGCTTGCGCTGCTTGTACTCCAGCGGGTCCGTGTCGGCCATGACGTGGCCGCGCACCCGGTAGGAGTGGATCAGCTCGAAGACGCGGGCGGCCTTCGTGACGTCGTCGTCGTGCGAGGCGTCGATGTCGCGGTTCCAGCGGACGGGCTCGTACGGGATGCGCAGCGACTCGAATACGGCGTCGTAGAAGCCGTCCTCGCCGAGCAGCAGGTTCGCGACGATGCGCAGGAACTCGCCGGAGGCCGCGCCCTGGATGACCCGGTGGTCGTAGGTCGAGGTCAGGGTCATGACCTTGGAGATGCCCAGCTTGTTCAGGGTGTCCTGCGAGGTGCCCTGGAACTCGGCGGGGTAGTCCATGGAGCCGACGCCCATGATGACCGACTGTCCGGGCATCAGGCGGGGCACGGAGTGCACGGTGCCCAGGCCGCCGGGGTTGGTCAGCGAGACGGTGACGCCGGTGAAGTCGTCCATCGTCAGCTTGCCGACACGGGCGCGGCGGACGATGTCCTCGTAGGCCTGCCAGAACTCGAAGAAGTTGAGGGTCTCGGCCTTCTTGATGCCGGCGACGACGAGCTGGCGGTCGCCGTTGGGCTTCACCAGGTCGATCGCGAGGCCGAAGTTGATGTGCTCCGGCTTGACCAGGGTGGGCTTGCCGTCCTTCTCCGCGAAGGAGTAGTTCATGGCCGGCATGGCCTTGATCGCCTGCACCATCGCGTAGCCGATCAGGTGCGTGAAGGAGATCTTCCCGCCCCGGGCGCGCTTGAGGTGGTTGTTGATGACGATGCGGTTGTCGAACAGCAGCTTCACCGGGACGGCGCGGACGGAGGTGGCCGTCGGCACGTCGAGGGAGGCGTTCATGTTCTTGGCAACGGCAGCCGCCGGGCCGCGGAGCGTCACCAGCTCGGGGCCCGCGGGGGCCTCGGTGGCGGCAGCAGAGGGCGCGGCGCCAGCCGCTCCAGTGGAGCCGGTGCCTGCACCGGGCTTCTGCGGGGCTACGGCGGAGGGGGCGGGCGCGGCCGGTGCGGCGGCCGGGGCCTGGGAGGTGACAGTCACAGCAGGGGCACCAGAGGGGGTGGCAGGAGCAGGGGCAGGGGCTGGCACAGGCGTGGGCGCGGCAGTCGTGGTGGGGGCCGCGGCGCGCGCCGCCCCCGTGGCGGCGGCGTCGGTGACCTGGGGCGCCGCGGCGACGGTGGTGGCGGCCTGTGCGGAGGCGCCGTCCGTCGTCGCGGGCTTCTCGGGACCGTCCGACTTCACCGGAGCGACGACAGCGCCCCCCGGCTTGTAGTCGGCGAAGAAGTCCCACCAGGCCCGGTCGACCGAGTTCGGGTCCTGGAGGTACTGCTGATAGATCTCGTCGACGAGCCACTCATTCGCGCCGAAGCCTGAGGCAGGGTTCTTCCCGCCCTCTGCTGCTTCGGTCGTGGTGCTCGAGTTACTGGGGGACTGTGGCGACACGGCGGCAACCGCCCTCTTCCGCTTCACAAGGTATGGACAGCGGGAATAAAGGCTACGCCTCCTCGGCCGCTGCATGCAGGCCGGGCGGTACTTACGTCGTGCAGGTCACATCGAACGGCGGGTTTCATGACGTGGAATGGCGGGAAACCAGCCTGGTTCGGGTAGGGGGCACCGAGGTTGCGGCCCCCTTGGCTTCGCACCCCTGACGGACCCCGGGTACGTGTGGCCGAGATCATGTCCTTCCCACTCGAACCCTACGTCAACCCGGCACCTGCGAGCTGCCCGGAAGCGTGACGAGGATGCGGCAGCCGCGTGACGATTCGGCCACTCCGATCCGCCCTCCGTGCAGCTCCACGGCCCAGCGGGCGATCGCCAGGCCCAGTCCGGTGCCTCCGTCGCCGCCGCCCGCGCTGCCCCGGTTGAACCGCTCGAAGACCCGGTGCCGCTCCGCCTCCGGGATGCCGGGGCCCTCGTCGCGTACTTCCAGGACGAGGCTGCCGGGCGCGTCGCCGGCCCGGGCGCGGACCGTGACCCGGCCGTGCGGAGGGCTGTGCTTGACCGCGTTGTCGATCAAATTTGCCACTACCTGGTGGAGTCGCTCGGCGTCCGCGTGCGCCCACAGCTCGGACGGGAAGACGTCCAGGTGCAGGTGTACGTCGTTGCGGGTGTGCCCGCCCGAGCCGGAGAGCAGCCCCGGCCGGCCGGCGGCCGCCAGCCTCGATTCCTTCAGCACGCCCGACAGGTACGGCCACACCTCGAAGCGGCGGGCGCGCAGCGGGACCACGCCGTTGTCCACCCGGGAGAGGTCCAGCAGGGTCTCCACGAGCCCGCCGAGCCGCTCGGTCTGCTTCAGCATCGTGCGCATGGTCTCCGGATCGGCGGCCGAGACCCCGTCCACCACGTTCTCCAGTACCGCCCGCAGCGCCGCGATGGGCGTGCGCAGCTCGTGCGACACGTTGGCGACGAGCTCCTTGCGGTGCCGGTCCACGGCCTCCAGGTCGTCCGCCATCAGGTTGATGGTGGAGGCCAGGTCGCCGAGCTCGTCGCGGCGACCCGCCCCGCGCACCCGCCGGGTGAAGTCGCCGTGGGATATCGCCCGGGCCACGGTCGTCATGTCGTCCAGCGGCGCCGTCAGGCTGTGCGCCACGAACTGGGTGATCAGCATCGAGGCGATCACCGAGAAGACCGTGATGAAGCGCAGCTCGGTGTCCGTGCGCAGGGCCACCAGCAGCAGGCCCGTCGTGATGAAGACCGAGACCACCACGAGGGTGCCCAGCTTGGTCTTGATCGAGAAGGGCGAGAAGGGCCGCAGCCCGCCCACGGGCCGCTGCCTCTGCCGCTGCCGTATCGGCGGGCCGCTCATGCCTGGGCCGGGGTCTCCAGGGCGTACCCGACGCCGTGGACCGTACGGATCCGCTCCGCGCCGATCTTGCGTCGCAGGGCCTTGATGTGGCTGTCGACCGTACGGGTCCCGGAGGCGTCGGCCCAGTCCCACACCTCGGCCAGCAGCTGCTCCCGGGAGAGCACCGCCCGCGGGGTGCCGGCCAGGCAGACCAGCAGGTCGAACTCGGTCGGGGTCAGGTGCACGTCCTCGGTGTGCACCCGCACCCGGCGCTGCGCGTGGTCGATCTCCAGATCGCCCAGGCGCAGGGTGGCCCCGCGCGGGGTGTGCGCGGCGATGGTGGCCCGCTCCACGCGCCGCAGCAGGACGTGGACCCGCGCGGCCAGCTCGCGCATCGAGAACGGCTTGGTCATGTAGTCGTCCGCGCCGACCCCGAGCCCGACCAGCAGGTCGGTCTCGTCGTCACGCGCGGTGAGCATGAGGACCGGGACGGGCCGCTGGGCCTGGACCCGGCGGCACACCTCCAGGCCGTCGAAGCCGGGCAGCATGATGTCGAGGACCAGCAGCTCCGGCAGCCAGTTCTCGGCCGCGGCGACGGCGGAGGGCCCGTCCCCGGCCGTCTGCACCTGGAAGCCCTCGGCGCGCAGGCGGGCCGCGATGGCCTCGGCGATGGTGTGGTCGTCCTCGACGACCAGCACACGCCGCTGAGCGCCGGGTGTCGCCGCGGCGCCCTGATGGGTGGTGTGTGTCTGTTCCATGTCCGCCCCTGAAGATCCCGCGTGAATGGGGTGCAGCGTAGAGGAGGCGTGGGCCTGCGGCTACGTGGGGTTCGGACATGGCATATGTGCTGGACCACAGTAAGCGGAATGTGGTGTACCGGGTACCGGTCCCCCCACGGGACCGGCACCCGGCGGGCGAGACCGGTCAGGTGCCTCGCCGTCCTGGGGGCCGGGCGGCGGCTAGAGGGCCAGTCCGTGGCCGTGCGGGAAGACCGGGTCGAACGTGTCGTTCGGCACATCCGGACGGGAGGCCGCCACGGCCCTCATCGAGCGCGGGAGCTCGAAGGGCAGGCGGCCCTCGGCGGTGGCGCGACCGAACGCCACGTCCAGCAGGGCGGCGTCACAGGCGCCGTAGTCCGCGATCAGGGCCGCCGCCCGCTCGGCGATCTCCGGGACGACGGCGGCCCGCTCCAGGTTGATGCAGACCAGGGTGGGCACCCGGTCCAGGAGGGCCAGGATCCCGGCGAGTTCGGGCTCGGCGAAGGCCAGCGAGCCGGAGTGGAAGAAGGACTCGAAGATGTTCTCCCGCGGCTCGTGCGGCGTCCGCAGCCGCAGCACGGCAAGGTCCGCGTCGGCCGGGTCGACGACGACCTCGCCGTACTCGGCGGCGACGCTCGCGTCCACGCCCTGCACGTACAGCCTCGGCCGCGTGGTGAGCGGCAGCAGGCCCCCGGGGTTGGTCAGGACGGTGAGGGACCGGCGCTGGGCCGCGGCCCCCAGGGCCGTGAAGTCGGCCCGCCCCACGATCTCGGCCGCCGCCTCCGGGTCCACGTACGGGTCCTCGAACAGGCCGAGCGTGAACTTCTCGCGCAGCAGGCGGCGTACCGAGGCGTCGATCCTGGACTCCGCGACCCGGCCCGAGCGGACCAGCTCGACGATCACTTCCGGGCACTGCTCGCCGCCGAACTGGTCGCAGCCGGCCTCCAGGCCGCGCGCCGCCCGCTCGGCCACGCCCAGGTGCTCCAGGCCCCAGGCGCGGGCCGGGTGCACCTGCCCGAAGATCACCGCGTCGTTGAGCAGGCCCCAGTCGCTGCAGACGATGCCCTCGAAGCCGAGCTCCTCGCGGAGCAGGCCGGTGACCACGCCCTTGTTGAAGCCGAAGCCGACCTCCTCCCAGTCCGTGCCGATCGGCTGGCCGTAGTACGGCATCATCTGCGCGCACCCGGCGGCGATCGCGGCCCTGAACGGCTCCAGGTGGTGCTCGCGCATCCCGCCCGGGTAGACCTGCTCCTTGCCGTGCGCGAAGTGCGGGTCCTCGCCGTCCTTCTGGGGGCCGCCCCCGGGGAAGTGCTTGACCATGGCGGACACCGACCCGGGCCCCAGGGCCGGGCCCTGGAGACCGCGCACGTACGCCGCCACGAGCTCGGCCGTCAGCCGCGCGTCGGAGCCGAAGGTGCCGGACTGGCGGGCCCAGCGGGGTTCGCTGGCCAGGTCGATCTGCGGGTGGAGGGCGACGCGGAAGCCGACGGCGAGGTACTCGCGCCGGACGGTGTCGGCGAACCGGTGGACGAGCTCGGGGTCGCCGATGGCGGCCAGGCCCAGGGCCTCCGGCCAGGCGGAGAAGGCGCCGGAGTTGAAGGAGGCGCCGATGTTGTCGGTGAAGGTGTGGCGCGGGTCGGTGGAGAGGGTGACCGGGATGCCGAGGCGGGTGGCCGCGGCCATCTCCTGGACGGCGTTCTGCCACGTGGCCATCTCGCGGGGCCCGTAGGTGCCGAGCAGGTTGAAGTGGGTGAGGAAGCGGTCCTCGATCAGCTCGGGCGTGGTGAAGGGGAGCATCGAGCCGTCGGTCTCGGTGACCGGGGTGCCGTCCGCGTTCATCATCAGCATCGAGTGGAAGAGCTGGCCCGCCTTCTCCTCCAGGGTCATCCGGGCGAGCAGGTCCTCCACGCGGCGGTCGACGGGCAGCGCGGCGTCTTTGTAATCGGGCGTCGTGTTCATGGCGGGGCTCCTGGCGCGTGACCGTCGGATCGGCACGGTCACGGTAGAGCTGAAAACCATGCACCCACTAGGTTTTTGAAATGTGACCTGGGTCACGCGGGCCGGGTGGCCTGGAACAGCGGCCGCTTAGGGTGTCCGCATGGCACAGGACAACGGGCGGACGGCACGGGCGGAGGGACGGGCGGGGCGGACCGCCCCGAAGGGCTCGGCCCGGGGTACCTACGCAGTCGGCGACGCCCGGCGGCAGAAGATCCTCGACACCGCCGTCGAGCACTTCGCACAGTGGGGCTTCAACGCGTCCTCGCTGGCCCGGATCGCCGCCGACTGCGGGATCACCCAGGGCGGGCTGCTGCACCACTTCCGCGGCAAGGAGGACCTGCTGCTGTCGGTCCTCGCCCAGAGCGAGCAGCACGACGTGGAGCGGCTGTTCAGCGAGCCCGCCGAGTCGGTTGCCGCCCACTTCGCCACCGTGGTGGACCTCGCCGCCGACAACGAGCGGCGGCCCGGCATCGTCCGGATGTTCAACACCCTGGTCGGCGAGTCCGGCAACCCGGGGCACCCCGCGCACGCGTACTTCACCCGGCGCTACGCCCGGGTGCTCGGCTACACCGTCGATCTGCTGGAGGCCGGCGTCGCCCGCGGCGAACTGCGCCCCGGCACCGATTGCGAGGCCGTCGGCCGGGAGACCCTCGCCGTCATGGACGGCCTCCAGATCCAGTGGGTGCTGGCCCCCGGGAGCGTGGACATGCCGGCCCGGCTGCGCGGCTTCCTGGACCGCCTGCTGCGGGACATCTCGGTCGCGGGGACGGGCCTGCCGGACGCCCCGCCGGGTGCCTCGCCGGACTCGCCGACGGCTTAGGGGGCGTCCGTGCCGCCGGTGAACGGGGGCAGTGCGTCCAGCACCCTCGTGAGGGACTCCGGTAGGGACTCCTGGCCGCCCGACACCTCGTGGCCGTCGTGCACGAAGGCGTAGAAGAAGCCGTCGTAGATCGTGGGGCCGCCGGTCGTGATCCGGGGCAGCCGGGCGAAGTCCGCCTCCCGGAGGGCGGTGCGCAGGCCGGTGAGCTCCGCCCCGGACAGCTTGCCGGTGCCCGTCGGCTTCGCCCCGGCGTCCAGCCTGGTGTAGGAGCCGTCCCCCTTGACCACGAGGGTGTGGGTCTGCCCGGCGAAGCCGCCGGTCCGGGTGACCCGGACCAGGGTCTCGCCGGGGGCGGGGAGCCGGCCGGCCGTGGGGCTCGCGCTCGGGCCGCCGGGCGGGCTCGCGCTCGCACTCGTGCCCGGCGCCGTGGAGGCCTTCGGGGGCGCCTCGTCGCCGCCCCCGGAGCCGGACGGCCCGCAGCCCGCCAGGACCACCGCACTCAGCACTGCCGCGACCACCGCTCGGAACGCGCGCACACCCACCTCCGCAAGGACTCGGGTCCAACCCCGAGTATGGAGTCCGCACACCCGTTCCGACAGCACGCGGAGGCCGTCATCAGCCGGATCGCCCCCTGGCGGCTGCTCCCGCCGCTGCTCGCCGTGTGCCTCGGCCTGTGGGGCCTGGAGCGCGGCGGCAGCATGTGGCGCGACGAGTCCGTCACCTGGCAGGTGGCCCACCGGCCGCTCGGCCAGATCGTCGAGCTGCTGGGCCGGGTCGACGCCGTCCACGGCCTGTACTACCTGCTCATGCACGGGGTGTTCGAGGCCTGGGAGGGCGGCCTGTGGGCGCTGCGGCTGCCCTCCGTCGCCGCCACCGCCCTCGCGGCCGCCGGAGTGGCCGCGATCGCCCACCGGCTCGTGGGGGAGCGGGCCGCGCTGCTCGCGGGCTGCGCGTACGCCGTACTGCCGCCCGTGCAGATGTACGCCCAGGAGGGGCGCTCGTACGCCCTGGTCGCCGCCGCCGTGGTGTGGGCGACGTACCTGATGCTGCGCGAGCGGTGGGCGGCGTACGCGGCGGTGCTGCTGCTCGGCTGCTGGCTGCACGAGTTCGCCGCGCTGGCCCTGCTCGCCCACGCCTTCACCGCCTGGCGCTCGCGCGGCTGGCGGTGGAGCGCCGCGGCCGTCGTCGCCCTGCTGGTGCCACTGGCCGTGGTGAGCGCCCGGCAGGCCGAGCAGCAGCTCGGCTGGCTCGGGCGGCCGAGCTGGCAGGACTGGGCGGCGTACGCGGTGGTGGGCGCCGCGGCCCTGCTGCTCGCGCGGGGGGCTCCGGGAGACCTCGTACGGGTGGCGCTCCCGCTCGTCCTGCTGCCGCCCGGGCTGCTGATGGTGATCTCGCTGCTCAACCCCTGGTACGTCGACCGGTACGTGCTGTACGCGCTGGCCGGGCTCGCCCTGCTGGCGGGTGCCCGGCTCGCGACGGCCCGCGGGTGGTGGCCGTGGCTACTGGCCGGCGCCCTCCTGGTGGCGTTCGGCTTCTGGTCGGTGTGGCTGCGTACGCCGGAGAGCCGCAAGGACGACGCGCTCGCCGTGGCCGCCGCGGTCCGCGAGCGGGCGCGGCCGGGGGACGCGGTGGTGTTCATGCCCGCGCGCCGGCGCGAGTGGCTGCTCTCCTCGCCGGAGGTCTACGGGGAGCTGCGGGACGTGGCCCTGGACCGCACCCCGGAGGCCTCGCACAGCCTCCAGGGCACCGAGCTGTCCCCGGAGCGGATCCGCGCGGCGCTGCCGGCCTCGCCCCGGGTGATCGCCCTGCTGGACCCGGCCGGCCAGCCGCTCGACCCGTACCCGCGGGAGGCGGTCAAGCGCGAGGAGCTGGCCGCCCGCTTCGACCTGTGCTCCACCACGGAGGTGCGCGGCGCCCGGATCGCGGTCTACGCCCGCCCGGGCACCTGCCCCTGACCGCAGCTGCCCGCCGACTCCCGCCGCCCGACCCGCCGCCGAGCCGGTCCGGGCCGCGCCGGAGGATGGGGCGACCGTGTCGTCCAGCCGGAGGTGCCGCATGACCACGCCCGAGAACGCGTCCGAAGAGCTGTCCGGGACCCCGCCCGAGGCCCAGCCCGACGCGCCGCCGGAACCGCTGCCCGGGCCGCTCGTCGGGGCGGACTGGCTCGCCCGGCGGCTCGACACGCCCGGCCTGGTCCTCCTCGACGCCTCCGTCGGCGCCCACCGAGGCGCCGGCCGCCGGATCCCCGGTGCCCGCCCCTTCGACCTCGACGGGGCCCTGTCCGACCACACCGCGCCCGCCCCGCACACCATGCCCGGGGCCCCGGAGTTCACCGAGGCCGTGCGGGCCCTCGGCATCGACGACTCGGACACCGTCGTCGTCTACGACGGCGCCGGCCTCTACTCCAGCGCCCGCGCCTGGTGGATGCTGCGCGCCATGGGCTTCGACCGGGTCGCCGTCCTCGACGGCGGACTGCCCGCCTGGACGGCCGCCGGCCTGCCCGTCGAGGCCGCCGCCCCGGCGTACGAGGGACCGCGCGGCTCCTTCACCGCCCGGCCCCGGGCCGGGCTGCTGGTCGACAGCGCCACCGTCGCGCGCGCCCTGACCGACCCGGCCGCGGCCGTTCTCGACGCCCGCACCCGGGGGCGGTTCGCCGGCACCGCTCCCGAGCCCCGGCCGGGCCTGCGCGGCGGCCACATGCCGGGCGCGCTCAACCTGCCGTTCGGCGAACTCCAGGACCGGGCCGGGCTGATGCGCCCCGCCGGGGAACTGCGCGCGGCCTTCCGGGAGCTGGCCGGGGACCGGGAGCGGCTCTACTTCAGCTGCGGCTCCGGGGTGACCGCCTGCGTACTGGCGCTCGGCGCCGACCTCGCCGGGTACCGGGAGCTCGCGGTGTACGACGGCTCCTGGAGCGAGTGGGGCATGCCCTCGGAGCTCCCCGTGACGACGAACGGCCCGGAGAAAGAAGGGGGTTAACCCCACCGCGTTCCGGGTACGCGCCCCATCGGCCCGGGGGGTGTCACCGCCCGAGAATCGGGCCATGACCTCACACACCACGTCGGCCCGCATCGCCCGCACCACCGTCGCCGCCCTCGGAACCGGCCTCCTGCTGGCCGGCTGCTCCCTCCCGGACGGCCTCAATGACCGCGCGCGCCGGACGGCGACCGCCGACGCCACGGTCACCGAGGCGGTCACCGCGGTGCGGGTGACGCAGGCCCGGGCCGGCTCGATCGAGGTCACCCCCGGGACCGGCCCCGGCGTCACGATCCGCCGCACCGTCCACTACGGCGAGGGCGCCGCCCCGACGCCCGGCCAGCAGGTCGCCGGCGGCGTACTGACCTTCACCGACGGCTGCTCCGCGGACTGCTACGTCGACTACCGCCTGGAGGTCCCGGCCAACGCCACGGTCGAGCTGGAGAGCACCAGCGGCGGGATCTCGGTGACGGGCGTGGCGGCGGCCGCGGTGACGGCCACCTCCGGCACGGTCAGGGCCGACCGGATCGGCGGCCCGCTGAAGGTCCGCACCACCTCCGGCGACGTCACCGCCACCGGCCTGTCCGCCGCGAGCGCCGACGTCCGCTCCTCCTCGGGCGACGCCCGCCTGGACTTCGCCGGCGCCCCGTCCTCGGTGCTCGCCGAGACCACCTCCGGCAACGTCACCCTGAAGGTCCCCCGGGCCCCGTACCGGCTCGCGGTCTCCACCACCTCCGGCGATCGCGACATCACCCTCCCCGACGACGCCTCGGCCCCCTCCAGCCTCTCGGCGAAGACCACGTCGGGCGACGTCCGCATCTCTGCCGTCTGACGCGTTCGCCCCGGGCGAACGGCGTTGGGGGAACATCGGGCGGCGCACATGCATTGAGTCGGCGTAGCTCAACTTCACTGCCGGAGGGAAGATCATGGCTTCGACGTCCGCCACACTCACTCTGCCCGTGCTGCCGCTCGACGACGAGGTCGTGCTGCCCGGAATGGTCGTTCCGCTGGACCTCTCCGACGCCGAGGTGCGCGCCGCCGTCGAGGCCGCGCAGGCCGCCGCCGGAAAGAACGGCAGCGGGAAGCCCCGGGTGCTGCTCGTGCCGCGCATCGACGGGAAGTACGCCGCGACCGGTGTGCTCGGGACCGTCGAGCAGGTCGGCCGGCTCTCCGGCGGCGACCCCGGCGCCCTCATCCGCGGCCTCGGCCGGGTCCGTATCGGCGCCGGGACCACCGGGCCCGGCGCGGCCCTCTGGGTCGAGGGCGAGACCGTCGACGAGGCGGTGCCCGATCCGCTGCCCGGAGCGGTCGCCGAGCTCGTCAAGGAGTACAAGGCGCTCGCCACCAGCTGGCTCAAGAAGCGCGGCGCCTGGCAGGTCGTGGACCGGGTC
Organism: Streptomyces avidinii; assembly: GCF_014650695.1. Taxonomy (GTDB): domain Bacteria; phylum Actinomycetota; class Actinomycetes; order Streptomycetales; family Streptomycetaceae; genus Streptomyces; species Streptomyces avidinii. Next base: position 282,140 of record NZ_BMVL01000010.1, read on the forward strand.
CAGCAGATCGAAGGCGTCTCCGCACTCGCCGACAACTCGGGCTACTCGCCCTTCCTGACGGTCGAGCAGAAGGTGGAACTGCTGGAGACCGCCGACCCGGTCGCCCGCCTCAAGCTCGCGATCAAGGCCCTCAGCGACCACCTCGCCGAGCAGGACGTGGCCGAGTCCATCGCCAAGGACGTCCAGGACGGCGTCGACAAGCAGCAGCGCGAGTTCCTGCTGCGGCGCCAGCTGGAGGCCGTGCGCAAGGAACTGCGGGAGATCAACGGGGAGAAGGACGGTGAGGAGTCCGACGACTACCGGGCCCGCGTCGAGGCCGCCGACCTCCCCGAGAACGTACGGGAGGCCGCGCTCAAGGAGGTCGACAAGCTGGAGCGGTCCAGCGACCAGAGCCCGGAGGGGTCCTGGATCCGGACCTGGCTGGACACTGTGCTGGAACTGCCCTGGAACGAGCGCACCGAGGACGAGTACGACATCCGCGGAGCCCGGGCGGTGCTCGACGCCGAGCACGCGGGCCTCAGCGACGTGAAGGACCGCATCACCGAGTACCTCGCCGTCCGCAAGCGGCGCAGCGAGCGCGGCATGGGCGTCATCGGCGGGCGGCGCGGCGGGGCCGTGCTCGCGCTCGTCGGGCCGCCCGGGGTCGGCAAGACCTCGTTGGGCGAGTCCGTGGCGCACGCCATGGGCCGCAAGTTCGTCCGCGTCGCGCTCGGCGGCGTACGGGACGAGGCCGAGATCCGCGGCCACCGCAGGACCTACGTCGGCGCCCTGCCCGGCCGGATCGTCCGGGCCATCAAGGAGGCCGGGTCGCTGAACCCGGTGGTCCTCCTCGACGAGATCGACAAGGTGGGCTCCGACTTCCGGGGCGACCCGGCGGCCGCCCTGCTGGAGGTCCTGGACCCGGCGCAGAACCACACCTTCCGCGACCACTACCTGGAGGTGGAGCTGGACCTCAGCGACGTCGTCTTCCTGGCCACCGCCAACGTCCTGGAGGCCATCCCCGAGGCCCTGGCCGACCGGATGGAGCTCGTCCGCCTGGACGGGTACACCGAGGACGAGAAGGTCGTCATCGCCCGCGACCACCTGCTGCCGCGCCAGCTGGAGCGCGCCGGGCTCGGCTCGGACGAGGTGGTCCTGCAGGAGGACGCGCTGCGCAGGCTGGCCGGCGAGTACACCCGCGAGGCGGGCGTACGCACCCTGGAGCGGTCCATCGCCCGCCTGCTGCGCAAGGTCGCCTCGCAGCACGAGCTGGGGGAGCGGGAGCTGCCCCTGAGCATCGGGGCGGACGACCTGCGGGGGCTGATCGGGCGCCCGCACCACGTACCGGAGTCCGCCCAGGACCCGGCCGAGCGGCGCACCGCCGTGCCCGGCGTGGCCACCGGCCTCGCGGTCACCGGCGCGGGCGGCGACGTGCTGTTCGTGGAGGCCTCGCTGGCCGACCCGGAGACGGGCGCGGCCGGCCTGACCCTCACCGGCCAGCTCGGCGACGTCATGAAGGAGTCGGCGCAGATCGCGCTGAGCTTCCTGCGCTCGCACGGCGCGGAACTGGAACTCCCGGTCGCCGACCTGAAGGACCGGGGCGTGCACATCCACTTCCCGGCGGGCGCCGTGCCCAAGGACGGCCCGAGTGCGGGCATCACCATGACCACCGCGCTCGCCTCGCTGCTCTCCGGGCGACAGGTGCGCACGGACGTGGCCATGACCGGTGAGGTCTCGCTGACCGGGCGGGTCCTGCCGATCGGCGGCGTGAAGCAGAAGCTGCTCGCCGCGCACCGGGCCGGGCTGACCACGGTCATCATTCCGAAGCGGAACGAGGCCGACCTGGACGACGTCCCGGCGGAGGTGCTGGAGGGGCTGGAGGTGCACCCCGTGACGGACGTGCGCCAGGTCCTGGAGCTCGCCCTCGCCCGGGACGAGGCTCCGGTCGTCGCCGCCGCCTGACAGCGGCGCCCGAACCGCGCCCGAACCGCGCCCGACCCCCGCGTACGGCGACCGCACACGGCCCGGTACCCCGCTCCGGCGGGGTACCGGGCCGTCGGCCCACCCCCTGCGAAATACTGGTCCCGCACCCACCGAGGTGCCGGACGCCATCGAAGGAGCAGGACGTGCACGGGAGTGAAGACCAGGAGTTCCTTGCCCTGGAGCGGGAGCTGTCCGTCTTCCTCCGGCGGGCCCGCGCCTCGTCCGGCGAGATGGCCCGCGAGCTCCACCCCGAGCTGGAGCCGGCCGCGTACGGGCTCCTCGTACGCCTGGAGGCGGCCGGCCGGCAGCGGGCCACCGAGCTCGCCGCCTACTTCGGGGTCGGCAAGGCCACCATGAGCCGGCAGCTGCGGGCCCTGGAGGTGCTGGGCCTGGTGGCCCGCGAGCCGGACCCCGCCGACGGCCGGGCCTCCCTGGTCGGCCTCACCGAGGAGGGCCGGGAACGGTTCCTGCGGGTCCGGGGGGCCCGGCGCGAGCAGTACATGCGCAAGCTCGCCGACTGGGACCGCGGCGAGGTGGCGGAACTGGCCCGGCTGCTGAACCAGTTGAACGCGGGCGCGGAGTAGGACCCCTGGGCGCGGGGCGGCCGGGCGGCCGGGCGGCGCGAGCCGCTCACAGCTCCGCGTAGACCGCCGAGGCGTCGTCGTGCCGCTTGTACCGGGCCGCCGGCCGGGCCGGGTCGGACTCCACGGCGCGCACCCGGTCGATCAGGCCCTGCGCACCCTCCTTCCGCAGCACCGCCAGGCACTGCGTCCAGTCGCCCTCCCCGAAGGTGTCCGTCCACCGGCTCGCCCCGTCCGTGAGCGCGGCCACCGCCCGCACCCGCCCGCGCGGGGTGCGCCCGGTCACCGCCCGGGCCGCCACCGCCGGGTCCGCGGCCGCCGTGAAGAAGCCGCCCTCCGCGTTCCGCAGCGCGTCCGTCGCGGCCACCGAGCCCAGCACCTCCCGGGGGATCCGGTCCAGCCGGTCGTCGAGCACCGCCGTCACCTCGCCCCCGGGCGCCTCCAGGAGCAGTACGGAGTCGGAGAGGACGAGGTGCTCCACGTACTGCGCGTCCCAGCGGACCACCACGACCGTCGCCTGCGGGGTGCGTACGTGAGAAAGGTCACAGGTGTCGCGGTGGGCCTCGGCCGTGGCGCGGACGGATTCGGCCAGAACCTGATCGAGCGGCATGTCCCGCCGCGATCCGGACAGTTCGGTCAACCGGCCGCCGAGCCGGGCCGCGAACCAGGGCACTCCGTGCACGCATCCGTCGTCGCCGCCCGGCGGCGTGACCCCGTCCAGAACGACCAGGACACCGCCGCCCGAAGCAGGGATCGCGGCCGATACCCAGTCCTCATTGGGGCGTTCCTGGTGGCCGGGGGCCGAGGCGAGGTCGATGCGCATACCGGCATTCTGCCGCGCGAGGGGCGGGGAGCGCGGGAAGGTCCGTACCGGAACGGGTGCGGAGCGGCGGCGCGCAGACACGCCTCCCGGATGCGGGGCGCGGCGGCTGCGGCCCCGGGGCGCTCCTGTGGGCGGGCATCCTGCCAAAGCCCGTATCGATCTTTCAACCACCTGTCCATGGCAGTGCCCTGACACGGGGTGCCCGAGTTGGTCGGCAACTCATCCGTGATGTTCACTCGTTCGAGTGGCCGGGTGGGCGATGTGCGGCTCTCTCCCCAACACGCTGCAAAGGTCTGAGGCGGTACGAGGGGGCAGGGGGCGTTTACTTGTTGACCGGCCGTTACCTCGGCCACACGAGTAGACGAGCAAGAGCACACGTACAGGATTGCGAGCACCGGTGCAGAAGAAGCGGTCTCGGAAGAACGGCACCGCCGCCGACGGCCCGGCCCCCGCAGGACGCCGCGTCCGCGTGCGCCGCAGGCTGGTCATCGGCGTTGCCGTCGCCGGCCTCACCGTCCTCGCGGCAGGCGCGCCCGCCGTCGTCTCCGCGTCGAGGGAACTGAACGACTCCCAGCGCCTGGTCACCCTCGCGGAACAGACCCGGCAGACCCTCACCCTCGCGCACCTCCTCGCCGACGAGCGAGACGCCGTCGTCGAGTACGCCGCCAAGGGGCGCCCCGGCTCCGCCAAGGCGCCCGTCCAGGAGCGCACCGCCCGGACCGATCGGCAGCTCGCCGAGGTCCAGGCCGAGGCCGACGAGGCGACCGCCCGCACCCTTGCGCGCGTCGGGACCGTCCGCGGCGAGGCCGTCGACGGCAAGGGCAGCGCCCTCGCCGCCCACCAGGCCTACGGCGCGGTCATCGCGGAACTCCTCGCCCCGGGCGACCGGCTCGCCGAACTGACCCCGCCGCGCGCCGGGGACGCCCTCGCCACCACCCGTCCGCTGGCCCCGCTGGGCCAGGCCGTGGAACAGGCCTCGGCCACCCGTGGACTGCTACTCGCCGCCCTGGCCGTCCCCCGCGGCGAGCAGCTCCCCAACTCGGCCGTGGTCGACGAACTCACCACCGCCGCCCAGCGGGCCCGCGTACGGGAACAGGCCGCCCTCGACGACTTCGCACGGGCCGCGCGCCCCGACATGCGCCAGACCCTTGCCGCCACGGTCACCGGCCCCGAGGTCAAGACCGCAGACGACTTCCTCAAGCGGCTCACCGAGCGGCCCACCCTGAGCACGCCCGACCGCAAGACCGACGGGGCCGCCGTCGCCAGCGCGCTGACCGCACGCATCGACCGCATGCGGACCGTGGAGGCCACCCTCGCGGGTGAACGGGCCACCGCGCTGGCCACCCTGCGCGACGACGACGTGACCCGGCTCGAAATCGTGATCGCCCTGCTGGGCCTGCTGTTCCTGGTCGCCGTCGGCGTCTCGACCGCCGTGGCCCGGTCGTTGACCCGACCGCTGTCGGTCCTGCGCCGCGGCGCGCAGCGGCTGGCGACGCCGGAGGGCTCCGTGGAACCGGTGCGGTTCACGGGCCGCAACGACGAGTTCGCCGAGGTCGTGCGCCACCTCAACGCGGTGCGCGACCAGACGGTCTCCCTGCACACCCGGATCGCCGGTCTCGACGCCGACCGCCGCCGGATCATCGGCCGCAACGAGGCGCTCGCCGCCGGCCGGGACGTGCTGGAGGAGGAGCTGACGAAGCTGCGGGCGGGGCTGGAGGAGCACCGGCGCATCATGTCGACGACCTCCGTCTCGCTGTCGCTGCGGACCCTGGGCCTGGTGGAACGCCAGCTCGTGGTCATCGAGGAGCTGGAGTCCAAGGAACAGGACCCGGACCGGCTCGCGACCCTCTTCAAGCTGGACCACCTGGCGACCGTGATGCGCCGCCACAACGAGAACCTGCTGGTCCTCGCCGGGCAGGAACACGGCCACGGGCAGGGCCTGCCGGTGCCGCTCGTGGACGTCATGCGGGCCGCCGTCAGCGAGATCGAGCGCTACGAACGCGTCGACCTCGCCGCGCTGCCCTCGTACACCCAGGTTGCGGGGCATGCGGCCGACGACATCTCGCACGTGCTGGCCGAGCTGCTGGAGAACGCGACCACGTTCTCGCCGCCGGACATCAAGGTGAAGGTGTCCGGCCGGCTCCTGGACTCCGGAGACGTGGTGCTGTCCGTCGTGGACGAGGGCATCGGCGTCACCGGCGACCGGCTGGAGGCGCTGAACACCCGGCTGTCCACGCCCGAGGCCTACGACGAGGAGCCCGAGGTGGAGCACGGCCTCGGCCTCGGCCTGTACGTGGCCGGGCGGCTCGCGGCCCGGCACGGGGTCACCGCGGAGCTGCGCGCCCCGCGGCACGGCGGGACCGAGGCCCTCGTGGTCGTCCCGGCGGCGCTGCTGCCCGCCGCCCCGGCGGTCTCCCCGGTGCACGCCCTGGCCACGCCGGGCGGACCCGCGCTGCGGCTGCCCGGCGTGATAGCGGAGGCGAACGAGAACACGCTGCCGACGCGGCGCCGGGGGGCGCACGCGGCCCCGGACGCGGAGGCTGTCGCCGACCCGGACCCGGACCCGGACCCGGAGCCGGACCCGGAGCCGGACCCGGAGCCGGACCCGGAGCCGGAGCCGGAGCCGGAGCCGGAGTCGGAGCAGGCGGTTGTGGCCGACCCGGAGCCCGAGCCGGCCGCGGAGCAGGAGCCCGCCGCCGCGGCGGTCCCGATCACCCTGGCCGAGGCGCTGGCCGGCCCCGCCGTCGTGGCCGAGGCACCGGCGGAGGAGGCACCGGCGGAGCCGGAATCCGTGCCCGCCGAGGCGGAACCGGCTGCCGCCGCGCCCGCCGCGGCCGGACTGCCGCCCGCCGAACAGGTGTTCGTGGCCGCGCCCCCGGCAGGGGACGGGCCCACTCCCGAGGAGCAGCTGCTCGCGCGGGTCGTCCCCGACGTCGAGCCGGACGCCTTCGGGGTGCCGGACCCCGCCGAGGAGATCCCGGCCGCGCCGCACGACACCGCGCCCGTGGTCGACGTACGGGAAACCGAACCGCAGGCGGAGCCGCACACCCACGCCCCGGCCGAGGGCAACTGGCTCCCCCGCCAGGGCAGTCACCCTGCCGACCCGGCCGAGGGCGGCGGAGCCGTCACCGGCAAGGGCCTGCCGAAGCGGACCCCGCGCGCCGTCCCCGCCAAGCCCGCCGCCCGCGACGACGGGCCGCCCGAGCCGCCGCGCCGGGTCGACGCCGAGGAACTGCGGCGCCGGCTCGGGGGCTTCTACCAGGGAGCCCAGGACGGACGGCGCGTCGTCGCCGCCGAACTCGCGCAGGACCAGGCCCTCGACCAGGGGCAGACGCAGACGCAGAGGCAGGACCAGAGCAAGACCGACCGGGGGGACACCGCACAGGAGGCACGCACATGACCGCGCCCAGTACGTACGGACTGAGCACCCAGGCCCGCAACCTGCAGTGGCTGCTGACCGACCTCGTCGAGGAGGTGCCCGGCGTCAACTCCGTCGCCGTCGTCTCCTCGGACGGGTTGCTGCTCCTGTCCTCCGACCCGGGAGCGGGCGCGGTCGAGCCGCCCGCCGAGCCCCGGGCCAAGGGCCCGCGCGGTGCGTCCGCCGACCTGGCCACCATCGTCTCCGGCCTCGGCAGCCTCACCACCGGCGCAGCCGCCCTCATGGACACCGGCGCGGTCAAGCAGACGATGGTCGCGATGGAGCACGGCTCGGTCTTCGTCATGGCCATCAGCGACGGCTCACTGCTGGGCGTGCACGCCACCCCCGACTGCGACATGAGCGTCGTCGCCTACCACATGGCCCTGTTCGTCGGCCGCGCCGGCCACGTACTGACCCCCGAAGTCCGCAGTGAGCTGCGCCAGTCGATGGAGAACACCCCGTGAGGAGTACGGCCTCCGACCGGCTGCCGATACGCGGAGCCGACCGCCGCCCCGCCCGCGTCCGCCCGTACTCCCTCACGGGCGGCCGCACCCGCTTCACGCACGTCCTGCTCGTCGAGACGTTCGTCGCCGCCCTGGACACGAAGGTCTCGGAGCCGCAGAAGCCCGACCGCATGCCCGAGATGCCCGCCATCGTCGAGGTCTGCCGCCGCATGCGGACGATCGCCGAGATCGCCGCCCTGCTCAAGCTGCCGCTCGGCGTGGTGCGCGTCCTGGTCAGCGACCTCGCCGACCAGGGCCGGATCCGCGTCTACGGAACGGGCCACGGCACCGGCCGTCCCGAGCGCGCGCTGCTGGAAAGGGTGCTCAGTGGTCTTCGCCGTCTCTGACACCCCGGTGTTCCTGCCGCAGTCGGACGACGACGAGCCGGTCCAGCCCTGGCAGTACGACCGCTCCCGCGCACCCGTCGCCGTCAAGGTGCTGGTCGCGGGCGGCTTCGGCGTCGGCAAGACCACCTTCGTCTCCTCCGTCTCCGAGATCACCCCGCTGCGTACCGAGGCGGTGATGACACAGGCCGGCGTCCCGACCGACGATCTGTCCGGCACCCCGGACAAGAGCACCACCACCGTCGCCATGGACTTCGGCCGCGTCACCCTCGACGACGACCTCGTCCTCTACGTGTACGGGACCCCGGGTCAGAAGCGGTTCTGGTTCATGTGGGACGACCTGGTGCGCGGCGCCATCGGCGGTCTCGTGCTGGCCGACACCCGCCGCCTGCGCGACTGCTTCCCGGCCCTCGACTACTTCGAGAGCTGCGGGCTCCCGTACGCCGTCGCCGTCAACCACTTCGACGGCTCGCAGTCGTACGAGCCCGAGGACGTGCGCGAGGCGCTCAGCGTCCCGCCCCACGTACCGGTCGTGATCATGGACGCGCGGCGCCGCGACACGGTGGTCGAATCCCTCCTCGCCCTGGTGGGCCACGCCCTCGACACCACGCCCGAATAGAGCACCCCCGAACAGAGAACGTGAGAGATGCGCAAGATACTTGTCGTGGGGGCCGGCCAGTCCGGTCTCCAGCTCGCCCTCGGACTCCAGTCGAAGGGGTACGAGGTCACCCTCATGTCCAACCGGACGGCGGACGAGATCCGCACCGGGCGGGTCATGTCCACGCAGTGCATGTTCGACTCGGCACTGCAGCACGAGCGCGACCTGCAGATCAACTTCTGGGAGCAGCAGGCCCCGAAGATCGAGGGCCTCGGCGTCTCCGTCGCCGCCCCCGACGCCGGCCGCGCCGTCGACTGGCTGGGCCGGCTCAAGGGGTACGCGCAGTCCGTCGACCAGCGCGTGAAGATGGCCGGCTGGCTCGACACCTTCGTGCAGCGGGGCGGGCAGCTGGTCATCCACGGGGCCTCGGTCGCCGACCTCGACTTCTTCTCCCGCACGTACGACCTGGTGCTGGTCGCCGCCGGCAAGGGCGAGCTCGTCTCGATGTTCGGGCGGGACGCGGCACGTTCCCCCTACGACGCCCCGCAGCGCGCGCTGGCCGTCGCCTACGTGCACGGCCTCGGCCCCCGCCCGGAGCACCCGGAGACGGAGGCGGTCCGCTGCAACCTGGTCCCGGGCGTCGGCGAGCTGTTCGTCATGCCGACCCTGACCACCTCGGGCCGGGCCGACATCCTGTTCTGGGAGGGCGTCCCGGGCGGTCCCCTGGACGTCTTCAAGGGCGTCAAGGACCCGGCGGAGCACCTGGCGCTCACCCTGGAGCTGATGGAGACGTTCGTGCCGTGGGAGTACGCCCGGGCGACGAAGGTGGAGCTGACGGACGCGGGCGCCACGCTCGCCGGGCGGTACGCGCCGGTCGTCCGCAACCCGATCGGCCGCCTCCCGGGCGGCGGCCTGGTGCTGGGGGTCGCGGACGTGGTCGTCGCGAACGACCCGATCACCGGGCAGGGCTCGAACTCCGCGGCGAAGTGCGCGGCCTCGTACCTGTCGTCGATCCTGATGCACGGGGACAAGCCGTTCGACGAGGCGTGGATGAAGGCCACCTTCGACAAGTACTGGTTCACCACCGGCAAGCCGGTCACCCAGTGGACGAACGCCATGCTGGGCGTCCCGCCGGAGCACGTACTGAACCTGATCGGCGCGGCCGGGCAGCTCCAGCCGGTGGCGAACCGATTCGCCAACGGCTTCGACAACCCGGCCGACTTCGACGCGTACTTCTACGACCCCGAGGACGCGGCGGACTACCTGGCGGAGGTCGCCTCGTCCGCCGGAGCCCCCTCCGGGGCCTCTTCCGGGGCCTCCTCGGCGGAGTAGCCGGTGTCGTCCCCCGCCTGCGCCGCCGGTGCCTCCGGCAGCGCGGGCGGGGTGAACTCCGCGAGCGGGGCGCCGTCCGGGTCCGGGCGGACCGCCCCCAGCAGGGGGTTCGCGGCGATCGGCGAGACCTTGACCCGGGCCCCGGGCCGCGGCGCCTGGATCACCTTGCCGTCACCGACGTACAGGCCCACGTGCGTGGCCTTGGGGAAGTAGACCACCAGGTCCCCGGGCCGCAGCCGGTCCAGCGGCACCTTCGGCAGCCGGGCCCACTGCTCCTGACTGGTCCGCGGGATGGCGCGCCCGGCGTGCGCCCAGGCCTGCGAGGTCAGCCCGGAGCAGTCGAAGGACCCCGGCCCCTCGGCGCCCCAGACGTACGGCTTGCCGATCTGGGCCGCCGCGTAGGTGAGGGCCGCGCCGCCGGCCGCCGTGGGCGTGCCCGTACGGGTGGGGAGGCGGCCCGAGTCGACCAGGTCCCGCTGCGCGGCGGCGGTGTTCTCGGCCTCCTTCGCGCCGAGCCGGGTGAGCTGGTCCGGGGTCAGCGCGGAGAGCACCCGCTCGACCTCCTTGAGCTGCGCCGCGACCTCGTCCTGGTGGAGCTTCTGCCGCGCGGCCAGGGTCTGCCGGGCGTCCAGGGCCTTGCGGGCCCGGACGGCGAGCGCGTCGGCCTCCTTCTCGCCCCGCGCGAGCCGGGCCAGTACGGCCGCCCGCCGGGCGCCCTCGCGGGCGGCGAGCCGGCGCTGGTCCAGGGCCGCCTGCGGATTCCCGGCGAGCAGCATCCGGGCGTACGGGGACAGGCCCCGGCCGCCCTGGTACTGCTCCCGGGCCAGCCGCCCGGCGAGAGCCTTTTCGGAATCCAGAGCCGTACGGGCCCTGCCGAGGTCGGCGGTGCGCAGCCGCTCCTCGGCCTGTCCGGCCTTGAGGGCCACCTCGGTGGCGTTGTAGGCCTCGGTGGCCTCCTCGGCCTTCTGGTAGAGGCCCTGCAGGCGGGTGAGCAGCACCCCGACGGACTCCCCTTCGGGGAGCCCCGGCTCGGCGCCGGCCCCCGGGACGGGCCCGGCGACGAGGAGCGCTGCGGCGAGGCAGGCGGCGCGAAGCGGCCGATGTGACAGCCGACATGACATGGGATCACCTCCGAGGCGGCCGATGCTGCCACGCCCGGTATGACAAATCGCCCAACGGAGTCGGCCGGTCGGCGGGGGCCACCCGGTTGGCGGGCGTCGGTGGGGTGCGGGGCGGCTTCCGCGCACCGGCGCCCCGGCCACCCGATGCCCCGCCCGAGCGGATCCGCCCTCGCCTCGCCTCGCCTCGCCTCGCCCGCCTCACCTCACCCCGCGTCGCGCCTGCCTGATCCCGCGGTCGATCGCCCACGCGTCCGCCACCGCGCCCAGGTGGCCGAGCTTGTCCGGGTTGGCCACCGAGCGGATCGTGCGGATCCGGCCGTCGAGCAGCTCGAAGGACAGGACGTGGAGCACCCGGCCGTCCGCGTCGCGGGAGATCGCCCCCGGCTCGCCGTTGACGTCGTGCGCCTCGGAGGTGACGCCGACGCGGGGCATCAAGGGGAAGACCGAGGCGAGCAGACGGGCCACCTTGTCGGCGCCGGTGATGGCCTTGGCCAGCTGCGGGGCCCTGCCGCCGCTGTCCCCGACCAGTTGGGCGTCGGCCGCCAGCAGCTGCTGGAGCCCGCCGACGTCGCCGTCCTTCATCGCCTCCAGGAACCGCGTCGCCAGCTCCTGCCGCTCCGCACGGTCCGCCCGGAAGCGCGGCTGCCCGGCCTCCATGTGCCGCCGCGCCCGCACCAGTAGTTGCCGGCAGGCCGCCTCCGACCGGCCCACCGCGCCGGCGACCTCGTCGAAGCCGAAGGCGAAGACCTCCCGCAGGACGAACACCGAGCGTTCCAGCGGGCTGAGCCGCTCCAGGAGCAGCAGCGCCGCCATCGACACCGAGTCGGCCAGCTCCACCGACCGCGCCGGGTCCTGGTACGGGTCGTTCAGCAGCGGCTCGGGGAACCACGGACCGACGTACTCCTCCCGCCGGACCCGGGCGGAACGCAGGACGTCGATGGAGAGCCGGGTGATCGTCGTCGACAGGAAGGCCTTGGTCGACGTGGGCCGCGTCGCCGAGGCGTCGAAGCGCAGCCAGGTCTCCTGCACCGCGTCCTCGGCCTCGCTCACGCTGCTCAGGATCCGGTACGCGATCGAGAACAACAGTGGCCGCAGTTCCTCGAACTCCTCGACCTTGCTCATGCCGGCCTTCCTCCCCCTGGTCCCCGCCCCGCCCGGCCGTACCCGGTGGCCCGGACGGCCTGTGATGATCATCAGAGCATCCTCGGACGGGGGCAAGGGGATCTTGGTCAGTGGAACTGCCCGACCTCGTAGCTGCCGCCCGGCTGCTGGGTGATGAGGTTGATCCGGTTCGCCGTGTTCATCAGGGCGATCAGCAGCACCAGGGCGTTGAGCTGCTCCTCGTCGTAGTACTTGGCGGCCCGGGCCCACACCTCGTCGGGTACGCCGCCGGCCCCGTCCGCGGTCCGGGTGCCCTGCTCGGCCAGCTCCAGCGCGGCGCGCTCGGCCTCGGTGAAGACCGTGGCCTCCCGCCAGGCCGCGACCAGGTGCAGCCGTACCGCGGTCTCCCCGGCGGCGGTGGCCTCCTTGGTGTGCATGTCGATGCACACGGCGCAGCCGTTGATCTGGCTCACGCGCAGTGACACCAGTTCCTGCGTCGCGGCCGGCAGCGGCGACTCCTTGAGCGCCTTGCCGGCCGCCATGAAGTGCTTCAGGGCCCTGCCGGAGGTCGGGCTGGCGAACAGGTTCAGTCGCGGGTCCATGGTGTGCTCCTCGGTGGTTGTCGTCGACTACACCCTTGGGACGAGGCAGCCCGACGCCCTGTGACACGGGCGCGCACGGGAGCGCGTGTGACCTACGTCTCCTCGCTGCCGGGCCGTGCGAGGACCCGCCGGAGCCGGCGGGTACGGGCCTCGCGGGCGTCCCGGCTGAGGGCTGCCGCAGGGGCGAAGCTGTCGAAGCCGTGGTAGGCGCCGGGCCATACGTGCAGTTCGGCCTGGCCGCCGGCGTAGGCCACGTCCTCGTCCCTGAAGGTCTCGGCGGAGCCCACGTCGATGTAGGCCGGGGGAAGCCCGGACAGGTCCGTGGCGCGGTCGGGCGCCGCGTAGGGCGGCAGGTCCACGGCTTCGAACCGGTCACCGAGGGCGGCCTGCCACGCGGTGGTGTTGGACGTGCGGTCCCAGACGTCGATGCCGGCCATCTGGTGGCTGGAGAAGGTGCTGCCGCGGTCGTCGAGCATCGGGCACAGGAGCAGCTGGCCGATGGGCACGGGGCCGCCGCGGTCGCGGGTGAGCAGGGCGAGCGCCGCGGCGAGGCCGCCGCCCGTACGAGGCCGGCGTAGCAGTCCTCCACCGGTACGGGGTACGGGGCCCGGGGCGCCAGCCCGTACTCGACGGAGATGACGGCCAGCTTCAGCGGCAGGGCCCACTCGCGCAGCAACTGCGACACGCATGCGTCGGCGCTGGAGCCCTCGATGCGGAGCGCCGGGCCCGGAAGGCCCCGGGATCCGGGACCGGCTGACGCGGTTCAGCCGCGCAGGAGCCGGGCCTTGGCCGCCGTGAACTCCTGCGGGGTCAGCAGGCCCTCGCGGGCCAGGGCCGCCAGTTGGGTGAGCTCCCCGACCAGGCAGGCCGAGGGGGCCGGTTCGGCCGCGGGTCCGGCGTCCTGTGCGCGGCCGCCCGCGGGAAGCGCGGCGGCCGGCTCCGGCCCGGCGGGCTCCTCGGGCTCCGCGCGCCCCGGCGGGGCGCCCGGCGGGGGCCGGTCCGGGCCCACCGCGCCCGCCGTTTCCTGCACCGCCCCGGCCGCTCCTGCTCCCGCCGCCGTCGCCCGCGCCAGCAGGCCCCGCAGCAGTGGGTGGCCCGCCGGGCGGTTCGCCGGGTGGACCGTTACTCCCATCGGGCGGATGAACATCAGGCCACCCCCGCCGTCGGATCCGCCGGGACCCGGTCCCGCGGGATGCGGACCGACCCCACGATCCGGCCGCCCGCCGCCCGTACGGCAACCGCCGCGTCCTCGGCCCACACGTGCTCGACCACGAGCAGCAGCGCGCAGCTCCCGCGCTCCAGCAGCCCCGCCGCCTCCTGCACGTCCTCCGGCCCGATCAGCCGCGCCACGTCCCGGCCCGTCAGCAGGCCGTGCAGCTCCACGAACTCGTCGAACTCGGCCGCCAGCACGTCCCCCGACGCCGTCCTCGTCGCCACGATGCCGTCGATCAGCCGGACCACCCCGGTCTTGCGCAGCCCCATCACGGCCTCGACGGCCGGGGCCCGCAGCTGCTCCTCCGGGAAGGCGAGGACGATGAATTCCACAGGTCCCATACGCCTCGGCACCTCACTTTCGACACTTCCGACCGTTTGTGACGACTCTTCGGCACACTATGACATAAGCGGACATATCAACCGTCTGCTTGCTACGTTTCGGTGTATGAGCGCTCTGACGGCAAAGGTGGCGGAGCCCGCCCCGCCCCCGCCCCCCGGCACCGGCGCCCCCAAGCGGCGCGGCGTCGAGCTGGCGCTCCTCGCCGGTGCCGTCCTGATCTCCGTCCTCGGTCACCTCTACGTCGGCCTCGCGACCACCGGCCGCATCCCCGGCCCGGCCGCCCGCTACACCGCCGGCCTCTGCGCGGCCGCCCTGCTGGCGCACCTCGCCGTCCGGTTCCGGGCCCCGTACGCCGACCCCCTGCTGCTCCCGATCGCCGTCCTGCTCAACGGCCTCGGCCTCGTCCTCATCCAGCGCCTCGACGTGACCACCCCCGGCCACCTCACGGCCGGGGACCAACTCCTCTGGTCCGCGCTGGGCGTGGGGCTCTTCGTGCTGGTGGTGGCACTGCTCCGCGACCATCGGGTGCTCCAGCGCTACGCGTACCTCTCCGTCACCGTGGCCCTCGTCCTGATGCTGATCCCCGTCTTCTTCCCGGCGGTCAACGGCGCGCACATCTGGATCCGGTTCGCCGGGCTGTCCTTCCAGCCGGGGGAGTTCGCCAAGATCCTGCTCGCGGTCTTCTTCGCCGCCTACCTCGCCGCGAACCGCACGGCGCTCGCCCTGACCGGCCGCCCGCTCTTCCGGAAGCTCCGGCTCCTCCCCGGCCGCGTCCTCGGCCCCATCCTTGCGATCTGGCTGCTCAGTGTCGGCGTGCTGGTCCTGGAACGGGACCTGGGGACCTCGCTGCTGTTCTTCGGACTGTTCGTGATCATGCTGTTCACCGCCACCGGACGGATCGGCTGGATCGCGATCGGGCTGCTGCTGGCGGCCCTCGGCGCCTACGCCGTCGGGACCTTCGAGCCGCACGTGCACAGCCGGGTGGACGACTGGCTGAATCCCTTTGCCTCCATCGAGCGCGGCGAGGGCCCCGGCCAGCTCGCCCAGTCCCTCTTCGCCTTCGGAGCCGGCGGCCTGCTCGGTGCCGGGCTCGGCCACGGCCAGTCCTTCCTCATCGGCTTCGCCGCCAAATCGGACTTCATCCTCGCCACCGCCGGCGAGGAGCTCGGCCTCGTCGGCCTCGCCGCGATCCTGCTCCTCTACGGGCTCCTCGTCGCCCGCGGCTTCCGCGCCGGGCTCGCGCTCCGCGACCCCTTCGGGCGGTTACTGGCCACCGGGCTCGCCTCGATCGTCGCGCTCCAGGTGTTCGTCATCGCGGGCGGCGTCACCGGCCTGATCCCGCTCACCGGCATGGCCATGCCCTTCCTCGCGCAGGGCGGCTCCTCCGTCGTCACCAACTGGATCATCGTCGCCCTGCTGGTCCGGCTCAGCGACAGCGCCCGCAGGCCCCGCCCCGGGAAGGATCCGGCCGAGTGATCCGCTACATCCGCTGGTGCGCGTACTTCTGTGCCCTCCTGCTCGTCGCCCTGCTGGTCAACATCGCCCGCGTGCAGGTCTGGGAGTCCGCCGCCTACGGCGCGAACCCGGCCAACAAGCGCCCCGCCATCGCACGCTACGCCGAACCCCGCGGGGACATCCTGGTCGACGGGCGCCCCGTCACTGGCTCCCGCGACAGTGGCCAACTGCTGCGCTACGAGAGGACGTACGCGAACGGCCCGCTCTACGCGCCCGTCACCGGTTTCTCCTCCCAGACGTACGGGACCAGCTTCGTGGAGCGCGCCGAGGACGCGGTCCTGTCCGGTACCGACCCGGGGCTCTCGGCCTTCCCGCTCTGGTACGAACTCTCCCGCGGCCGCCCCGCCGGCGGGAACGCCGCCACGACCGTCCGGGCCGCCGTGCAGCGGGCCGCGTACGCCGGTCTCGCGGGCAAGCGCGGAGCGGTGGCCGCCCTGGAGCCGGCCACCGGGAAGATCCTCGCGCTGGTCAGCAGCCCCTCGTACGACCCGTCCACGCTCTCCGGTACGGGTACGAAGGTCAAGGACGCCTGGACCGCCCTGAACGCGGATCCCGCCCGGCCGATGCTCAACCGGGCGCTGCGCGAGACCTACCCGCCCGGCTCCACCTTCAAGATCGTGACGGCGGCGGCCGCCCTCGACGCCGGCGTGGTCACCGATGTGGACGCGCCGACCCTGACCCCCGACCCCTATCCCCTGCCGGGGACCAGCACGCTGCTGCCGAACGCGGGCACGGGCTGCGAGGACGCCTCGATGGCGGAGGCGGTGCAGTGGTCCTGCAACACGGTGATGGCGAAGATCGGCGTACAGGTCGGGCTGCGCCGGATGGTGGAGGCGGCGCGGCGCTTCGGCTTCAACGGCGCGGGGCTGAGGGTCCCCTCGTGGGTGTCCCGGTCGAACTTCGACACCGACATGAGTCCGGACCAGCTGGCCCTGTCCGCCATCGGGCAGTTCAATACGAAGGCCACCCCGCTGCAGATGGCGATGGTGGCGGCGGCGGTCGCCAACGGCGGCGAGGTCCAGTACCCCTACCTGGTGGAGCGGACCACCCGGAACGACGGCTCCCAGGTCCGGGGCGGCGACCGGCGCAGCCTCGGCCGGGCGATGAACCCCGCCACCGCGCTGCGGATGCAGGAGCTGATGGTGAAGGTGGTGGAGAACGGGACGGGCCGCAACGCCGCGATCCCGGGCGCGGTGGTCGGCGGCAAGACCGGTACCGCGCAGCACGGCGTCGGCAACGCGGGTACCCCGTACGCCTGGTTCATCTCCTGGGCCAAGGCCGAGGGTGCGCCGCTGCCGGCGGTAGCGGTGGCGGTGGTGGTCGAGGACGCCTCGGCCCACCGGGGCGACATCAGCGGCAACGGTGCGGCGGCGCCGATCGCCCGGGCGGTGATGGAGGCGGCGCTGGCCGGCTGACGCACGCCGCCGCCGGGGGCGCCCGTGTCCCCGGCCGCCCCTGCCGCCCCGCCCGCGGTAGAAGGCCTACGGTGCGTCCTGCCCGCCCTCCCGGATGGCGGCCTCGACCTCCGAGATCCGGGCCGACTCCTCGGCCGCGAACCGCTCGCGGTCGAGAGTCTCGGCGATCTCCTCGTCCTGGCTCATCAGCAGGTCCAGGTTGGAGTCGCCCATGTCGAAGACGCCCAGGTCCAGGTAGGCCCGCTGGAGCCGCTCGCCCCACAGCCCGATGTCCTTCACGCACGGCACGATCCTGCTGAACAGCAGCCTGCGGAACAGGTGCAGGAACTCCGACTGCTCACTGAGCTGCGCCGCCTCCTGTGCACCGACGCCGAAGTTCTCCAGCACCTCCACCCCGAGCAGCCGGTCCCGCATCAGGTAGCAGCCCTCGATCACGAACTCCTCGCGCTCGCGCAGCTCGGCGTCGGTCAGCTGCTTGTAGTAGTCGCGCAGCGCCATCCGCCCGAAGGCCACGTGCCGGGCCTCGTCCTGCATCACGTACGCCAGGAGCTGCTTCGGCAGCGGCTCGGCGGTCGTGTCGCGGATCATGCCGAAGGCGGCCAGGGCCAGCCCCTCGATGAGCACCTGCATGCCGAGGTAGGGCATGTCCCAGCGGGAGTCGCGCAGGGTGTCGCCGAGCAGCCCCTGGAGGCTGTCGTTGATCGGGTACAGCATCCCGACCTTCTCGTGCAGGAAGCGCCCGAAGATCTCGGCGTGCCGGGCCTCGTCCATGGTCTGCGTGGCGGAGTAGAACTTCGCGTCCAGGTCCGGCACCGACTCCACGATGCGCGCCGCGCAGACCATCGCGCCCTGCTCTCCGTGCAGGAACTGGCTGAAGTTCCAGGAGGTGTAGTGCCGGCGCAGCTCGCCCCGGTCCTTCTCGGTGAGTTTGGCCCAGTGCCGTGTCCCGTACAGCGGCAGCGCCTCGTCGGGGGTGCCCAGCGGATCGTACGGGTCCACCTCGATGTCCCAGTCGATGCGCTTGCCCCCGTCCCACTGCTTGTCCTTGCCCTTCTGGTAAAGGGCGAGGAGCCGCTCGCGGCCGTCGGCGTACTCCCAGCTGAAGCGGGCGGAGCCGGAGGCGGGGACCTGCCAGACCGTCTCGCCCGGGTTCTCGGTGTAGAGCTCATGCGTCGACACTGACGCTCCCTCGTCTCACGTACTGCCGTGTGGGACCGGACAGTTGGCAGCGTCACACGTTGGTAGACACGGGGTCAACAAGTCGTGCGCGAGGGATTGACGACCTTGCTGACAGGCAGTCTCATAAGAAGTGACCGCCGGTAACTCGACGACGAGGTGTCCGAACCCATGACGACCGTGACCGAACGCGCCGCGCTCCAGGACGCCCTCGGCCTGCTCAAGGACCGCGAGCAGATAGCCGAGCGACTGCTCGAATCCTCGGCCAAGCACTCCTTCGACCCCGACAAGGAACTCGACTGGGACGCCCCGTCGATCGAGGGCAAGTACTACTGGCCGCCGGAACTGCTCTCCCTCTACGACACCCCGCTGTGGAAGAGGATGGGGGAGGAGCAGCGCATCGACCTCTCCCGCCACGAGGCCGCGGCGCTCGGCTCCCTCGGCATCTGGTTCGAGATCATCCTGATGCAGCTCATGGTCCGGCACATCTACGACAAGTCCCTGACCAGCAAGCACGTCCGCTACGCGCTCACCGAGATCGCCGACGAGTGCCGCCACTCGATGATGTTCGCCCGCATGATCCAGAAGGCCGGCACCCCCGAGTACCCGGTCTCCCGCGTCAACCACAACCTCGCGCGGATCCTGAAGACCGTCTCCACCACCCCCGGTTCCTTCGCCTGCACCCTCCTCGGCGAGGAGATCCTCGACTGGATGCAGCGCCTGACCTTCCCGGACGAGCGCATCCAGCCGCTGGTCCGCGGCGTCACCCGGATCCACGTCATCGAGGAGGCCCGACACGTCCGGTACGCCCGCGAGGAACTGCGCCGCCAGATGCTGACGGCCCCGCGCTGGGAGCAGGAACTCACCCGGATCAGCTGCGGCGAGGCCGCCCGGGTCTTCTCGCTGGCCTTCGTGAACCCGGCCGTGTACGACAACATCGGCCTGGACCGCCGCGAGGCCGTCGCCCAGGTGAGGGCGAGCGGCCACCGCCGCGAGGTCATGCAGAGCGGTGCGAAGCGGCTCACCGACTTCCTCGACGACATCGGCGTACTGCGCGGAGTCGGCCGGAAGCTGTGGAAGAGCTCGGGTCTGCTCGCGTAGGGCGTGCGGGCGCGGCGGTCGGAGGCGGGCCGAGACAGTCGGTGCCGGTCCGACCGGTCCGGAACAGGCCTGATCGACCGGTGATCGACCGGTGATCGGCTGGAGACCCACTCGGCGGACGCCCGCGGGGCTACCCTGCGGACATGACCGTACGCGCGTACCGCAGGCTGAGCGTCGAGGAGCGGCGAGCCCAACTCCTCGACGCCGCCCTCTCGCTGTTCGCGCACCGGGCACCGGAGGAGGTCTCGCTGGACGACGTGGCCGAGGCCGCCGGGGTCTCGCGCCCGCTCGTCTACCGCTACTTCCCGGGCGGCAAGCAGCAGCTCTACGAAGCCGCCCTCCGCTCGGCGGCGGACGTCCTGGAACTGTGCTTCGCCGAACCCCAGGAGGGGCCGCTGACCCGGCGCCTGTCCCGGGCCCTGGACCGCTACCTCGCCTTCGTCGACGAACACGACGCCGGCTTCGCGGCCCTCCTGCAGGGCGGCAGCGTCGTGGAGACCTCCCGCACGACGGCGACCGTCGACGGCATCCGCCGGGCCGCCGCCGAGCAGATCCTCTTCCACCTGGGCGTCCCGGCCCCCGGCCCCCGGCTGCGCATGATGGTCCGTACGTGGATCACCGCGGTCGAGGCGGCCTCCCTCATATGGATCGACGAGGGCAAGCAGCCGGAGGTCGACCGCCTCAGGGACTGGCTGCTGGACCAGTTCATCGCCCTGCTGACGGCCACCGCCGCCACGGACCCGGAAACCGCGGCCGCCGCCCGGGCCGCCCTGGCCCTGGAGTCGGCGGACGGGCCGGTGGGGGTCCTGGCCCGCCGGGTGATCCCCGTGGTGTCCGAGGCCGCCCACCTGCTGTGACACTGGTGGGGTGAGAAGCCAACCGACCCCGTTCGAGGGCGGCCCCATGGACGGCCGGGTCCTCCAGGTCCTCCTCGGCCCGACCGGACACCCCCCGAAGTGGTACGAGATCCCGGTCCCGGCGCCGGACGGTGACCCGCCGACGGTGCTGCTGTACGAACGCGTCCCCGCGGGGTACTCCAAGCGGCTGGGCCTCCAGAAGGGCTGGAAGTACGACTTCCGCCCCTCGGGCACGAAGCCCAAACTCCGCTGGCCCTGGACAAAGCCCCCCGCCCCCGGCGCCGAAGCCTGAGACCGGCGGCCCGGACCGCGGCCTGTCGAGCCTCCGGCCAGGAACCCGCGGGGAGTGAGGACCCCGTCGGGCCTTCGGCCGGGAACGCGGCGCGCTTCGGACCGGGTGCGGAGGCCGGGGCCGGGTGTGTGTCGGGGCGATCCCCGCAGGGCGCCGAACGTACCGCCGCCGCGCCTTCCGATCCCTCGTCAGGTTCGGCGTCCGAGGAGACGCCCCGGCGCGCCCGGCCCCGGGCACGGCCCGCGCACAGGACTGCCGCCCCGGCCCCTCCGGCCGACCCCCGGCGGCGGCCCGTGCAAAGCACCGCCTTCCCCGTGGCTCCGGCCGGGACCGCCCGAGCTCCGGGCACGGCCTGCACAAAGCACGCCCCCGGACCCCGGCGGCGGCCCGTGCAAGGCGCCGCCTATGGCCGGGACCGCCGCGGCCTGCGCAAGGCGCCGCCGTCCCCCGCGCCTCCGGCAGGGACCGCCGCGGCTCGCGCATCGTACGGCCGCCCCCGCGCCCCCGGCAGGGACCGCGCGGCGCACCGCCGCCACCCGCAGAGCCTCCGGCCGGGAAGCGGCTAGGAGCCCGGCAATCCGAGGACCGCCAGGCCGCCGCCGCCCTCCGCGTGCCGGAATTCCAGTCGCGCCCCGATCACCGCCGCCTGCCCCACCGCGATGGTCAGCCCGAGCCCGTGGCCCTTGCCGCCGCCGCTGCGGAAACGCTGCGGGCCGTGGGCCGCCAGGTACTCGGGGAACCCGTCCCCGTGGTCCCGTACGGTCACCACCGGCCCGTCCACCGTCAGCACCACCGGCGGCCGCCCGTGCTTGTGGGCGTTGGCCACCAGGTTCCCGAGGACCCGTTCCAGCCTGCGCCGGTCCGTCTCCACGTGCGCGTCCCGGACGATCACCACCTCCGTGTCCGCCCCGGACGCCCGCACCACCCGCCGTACCAGCCGCCCCAGCTGGTGCAGATCGCTCTCCACCACCTCGCTGCCCGAGTCCAGCCGGGAGATCTCCAGCAGGTCCTCCGTCAGCTGGCGCATCGTCCGCACCCGCTCCCGCACCAGCTCCGTCGGCCGCCCCTCCGGCAACAGCTCCGACGCCGCGTGCAGACCCGTCAGCGGCGTGCGGAGCTCGTGCGCCACATCCGCCGTGAACCGCCGCTCGCTCTCCAGCTTCGACTGCAGGCTCCCCGCCATGGTGTCCAGCGCCGCCGCCACCGTCGCCACCTCGTCCTGGTGCCGCGAGGGGGTCCTGGTCCGCGGGTCGTCCACCCGCGCGTCGAGGTCGCCCTGGGTGATCCGCCGCGCCACCAGCGCCGTCTGATGCAGCCGCCGGGTCACGCGGGTCACCGCGAACGCGCCCACCAGCAGCGTGCCGCCGATCGCCAGCAGCGAGGACCCGATGATCGCGTGGTCCAGCCCGCTGATCGTGCGCGAGCTCTGTCCGTAGTCCACGGCGGCCGCGAGTGCCCGGCCGTCCGCCGGAGCCGCCGCCCACATGGTCGGGCGGCCCCGGTAGTCCGCCACCAGCGTGCCCCGCCGCCCGCTGACGGCGAGCGCGCGCAGCTCCGGCGGCAGCCCCGCGGGGTCCAGGCCCGCACCGCGCGGCAGGGGCTCGCCGGCCTCGTACGCGCGCGTGACGTCGTGCAGCTTGCCCAGTGCCTTCTCCCGCGCCGTGGCCACCGTCTGCCGGGTCACCTCCACGTGCACGAGGGCACCCAGTACGGCCGCCAGGGAGCAGCACATCACGACGATGAAGCACGCCGACTTCCAGGTCAGCGTGGCAGTCCAGGCGGGCAGCTTCAGGTGCTTCAGGTGCTTCAGGTGCTTCGGGTGCTTCACGGGCCTCGGCGGCCCGGGCAGCCCCGCCGGCCTCATCGTCGGCCCGGCACGGGCGCGGGATCCCGGCTCCCCGGGGCCTGCGGACCACCGGGCACCCGTGCGATCTGCTCGCGCGTCGGCAGCATGGTGCGCTGCTTCTCGTCCCAGGACCAGGCGGTGATCAGCTCGTAGCCGTGGTTCCCGCTGGGCACCCGCAGGATCACGTCACCCCCGGCCAGTTCCACCGAGATGATCGTCTCCGTGGTCGCCATGATCCGGTTGAGCCGCCCGTCCGGGTCGGCCGTGTACACCCGTACGGACATCATCTTGTCGGGGAACTCGATGCCGACGATCAGCTCGTCCTTGCCGTTGCCCGTGAGGTCCCGGTAGTACGGCTTCTGCACCGGGCACGCCTCGGGATCCTCGTCGGCCCTCGCGTCCCGGTCCTTCGCGCACTCCCTGATCGCGGCCGCCGTCGCGGCCGGCATGCCGTCGGCGCCGACCTCGGTGTTCGGATGGGCCCGCAGCTCCGCCTGGACCAGGGCCACCGGGTCGACGGCGTGCACGTCCTGGTCGTGGACGGGCGGGATCCCCTTGACGTACTCGGGCGGGGCTCCACCCGGATCGGCGGGCGGTACGGACGCACCCCGGCGGTCGGGCCACAGGTGTACGGGCCCGCTCGCGGTCGGTGTCGACCCGGCGCTCACCAGCCCGCCGGTGTCCCCGCAACCCGCCAGCAGCGGAACCAGGGCGAGCACCGGGAGCAGCGGGTACGCGGCCACACGCAAGCGCAACCTGTTCACAGCCCCTGTGCCCTCCTGCCCGCCGTACGCCAACGTTCGAAAACGCTCGATCACGTCAACCATATGCGGAGGTACAGACCTTTTAGCGCGAGATCGCGGGCACCGAAGCTGTCTCGGGCGTCACAGCTCTCTCGATGATCTCAGTGGTCTCGGCCGTCTCGGCCGTCTCGGCCGTCTCGGCCGTCTCGGCCGTCTCGGCCGTCTCGGCCGTCTCGGCCGTCTCGGCCGTCTCGGCGGTCTCAGCTGTCGGTGCGCCCGCGCCGCAGCATCGCGAAGCCCAGTCCGGCGGCGCCGACGGCCGCGATCCCGCCCGCGGCCGCGAGCAGCAGCACACCCTCACCCGGACCGTCCGCCAGCGCACTCAGCCGCCGCCCACCACTGCCACCGCCACCGCCGCCGCCGTCGGCGACGGTGCGGGTGCCCCCGGCGGTCGCCTGCCGCGGAGCCTGCGGAACCGAGGCCGGGACGACCTGCCCGCCGTGGGCCCCGGTGCGGGTGCCCGTCTTGTGCCCGTCCCCGTCCACGGCGTGATCGGCGCCCGGGGCGGCGGCGTCGCCCACCCAGGAGGTCAGCCGCCCGGTGGAGTCCAGCGCGGCGTGCAGCTCCCCGGTGCCGCCGAAGCCGGTGACCCCGTCATGGCTGGTCAGCGTGGCGGCCCTGGTGCCGTCGGCCGCGAGGATCTCGGCGTGGTAGCCGCCCTGCGCCGTGCGGTAGACCTTCGCCGTGGACACCCCGTCCGCCAGCGAGAGGCTCTTGACGAGGCTCAGCCGGGGGGCCGCGGAGCGCGCGGACGAGGCCGCGGGCACCCCCTCGGCCAGGGCGGCGGCGGTGGGCAGCGCCAGCAGAGTTCCGGCGCATGCGGTCACGGCGGCGGCGCGAACGAGAGTGCGGCGGCTGACGGTGCTCACGGAGAAGTCCTTCGGTGCCGGTCAGGGCCTGGGCCATCCAGGTGGGTCAAACCTAGGGCCCGGCCGTTGCGGCAGCGCCCCGGTCATGTAACAGCGGAGTCGCAACGTTCCGTCGGAGTCGTTACACATCCGAGGGATTGCCGTGCGGCGCCCCGGCTGCTCCCATGGACGCCGGGGGTGAGGGCGATGCGCGGACTCAAGGTACTGCCGAGCGGCCGGCCCGGCCGCGGCCGGCTGTACGTCAACCTGCCCGACGGGCAGGCGGTTGCCTGGTACGACCGGCAGGCCAACCGGATCAGCGTCCTTGCGGACGACCACCGCGAGGCGATCCTGGCGGTGCTGCGGCCCTACCTGAACGGGACGGTCTCGATCGGCCCGCCCCCGGTTCCCACCGCCGCCGACCTGCGGCGTCTCGCCATGCACCCGGACGCGGACCTGGCCCCGAACCGGCCGGGGGAGACCCTGCTGGGAGAACTGGAACACGGCCGGGCGGGCGCCAGGGCCCGGCACCGGCTGCGCCAGGACCTGACGGCGCAACAGCGGATGGGCGACGCCTTCGACACCCTGGAGCCCGACGGCTGGCGGATCCTGCACTGCGTCCCGCTCCCGGGCCAGGGCCACATCGACCACCTGCTCATCGGACCGGCGGGGATCTTCTGCGTGCGTACGGTCCCGGGCCGCCGCCAGCGCGCGGTGATCGGCGACCTCCTGCTCACGGTGGGCCGCACCGAACCCCGCCCGGACCCGCGTTGGATCCGCCGCGCGGCGGCCTACGCGGCGGCGGCCCTGTCGGCGAAGGTCACCCCGGCGCTGGCCGTGGTCGACGCCTCACGGGTCGAGACGGCCCCCACGGTCCGCGACATCCGCATCCTCCAGCCCCCGACCGCCACCCCGACCCTCGCGGCGTCCCCCACGACCCTGAAACCCCCGGAGATCGACTCGCTCTTCGCCCGAGCCCGAGACACCACGACCTGGCTCCACCTCACAGATCGCAGCCCCGCCGGCGTTTGAGGCGAAACCCACCCCACCTTCCGGCTCCGCCCCGCCCCCCTTTTCCCAGCCCCGCCGGCTTTCCCAGCCCCGCCGGCGTTCGAGGCGCGGGGTCCGGGGGAGGAGCCCCGGTTTCGGGAAGGGGCGGGTAGAGGAGAGCGCCGCAGGCTCCGCCCCTCGGGCCCCGCCGGCCCCTCAGGCAGAGGTCCGCTTCCGCGGCGTGGCCGCCTTCTTCGCCGCCGCGCCCGTCTTCTTCGCCGCCGCCGTCTTGGCCGTACTCTTCGTGGCCGCCGCCCTGCCCGTGGACTTCGACGCACCCGAAGTCGACTTCGCCGCCGCCGCCGACTTGCCCGTGCCCGTGCCCGTGGCCTTCTTCTTCGTAGCGGCTGCCGCCGTCTTCTTCGTCGAAGCCGCCGTCGACTTCTTCCCGCCCACCGCCTTCGGCGCCGCTGCACTCCTGCCCGCACCCGCACCCGCACGGGCCCCGGCCTTCCGCCGAATCGGCGTCACCTCGGCCTCCGCCCCGCCCTCCGTCCCGGCCTCCGTCCCACCGGAGGCCTCCGCCCGGCCGTCCCCCTCCCCTCGGGAAGCCTTCGCCGCCCGCACGCTCTTCTCCAACGCCGCCATCAGGTCGATCACCTGCCCCCCGGCCGGCTCCACGACGGCCTCCGTCGGCTCGAACGCCCCGCCCGACTTGGCGGCGATCATCGCCTCCACGGCCTCCCGGTAGTCGTCGTGCAGCGAGGCCATCTCCACCTCCCCCAGCGTCGCCATCAGCGCGTCGGCGAGGTCGAGTTCGGCGTCCCGCACGGACACCGCGGCATCCGGCGCCACCCCCTCCGGCGCCCGGATCTCGTCCGGCCACAACAACCCGTGCATCGCGATCACGTCGTCCACCACGCGCAGCATCCCCAGCCGTTCCCGCCCCCGCAGCGCGTACTTGGCGATCGCGACCTTCCGGCTCCGCTTCAGCGCCTCCCGCAGGAGCGTGTACGGCTTCGCAGCCGTCGCCCCGTTCGCCGCGAGGTAGTACGCCGCGTCCATCTGCAGCGGATCGATCTCCTCCGCCGGCACGAACGACATGATCTCGATGGTCTTCGCGGTCGCCAGCGGCAGCTGTGCCAGGTCCTCGTCCGTGATCGGGACGATCGACCCGTCGGCCTCCTCGTACCCCTTGCCGATCTCGGCGCTCGGCACCTCCTCCCCGTCCAGCTCGCACACCTTGCGGTACCGGACGCGCCCGCCGTCACTCACATGGATCTGGCGGAAGGAGATCGAGTGGCTCTCGGTGGCGTTCACGAGCTTGATCGGGATGCTGACCAGGCCGAAGGAGATCGCCCCGTTCCAAATGGATCGCACGGTTCCTCCTGATTCGTGGCAATCTCATCGTATGACGCCGATCACATTGGTGGAGGGCCGTCGCATCGCGCTCAGCAATCTCGACAAGGTCCTCTACCCGGAGACCGGCTTCACCAAGGGCGAGGTGCTGCACTACTACGCCACCGTCGCGGGCCCGCTGCTCGCCCACATCCACGACCGGCCGGTGTCCTTCCTGCGCTATCCCGACGGGCCGGACGGCCAGCTCTTCTTCACCAAGAACCCGCCGCCCGGCACGCCCGACTGGGTGAAGACCACCCCCGTACCGCGCTCCGAGGACCTGTCCGCCGCCCAGGTGGTCGTCGCCGACCTGGCCACCCTGATGTGGTCCGCCAACCTCGTCGTGGAGTTCCACACCCCCCAGTGGACCGCCGGCCGCCCCGGCCTCGCCGACCGGCTGGTCCTCGACCTCGATCCCGGCCCGCCCGCCACGGTCGTGGAGTGCTGCGCCGCCGCGCTCTGGCTGCGCGAGCGGCTCGCCGCCGACGGCCTGCACGCCTACGCCAAGACCTCCGGCTCCAAGGGCATGCACCTGGCCGTGCCGCTGGAGCCGACCCCGTCCGAACGGGTGTCCGCGTACGCGAAGCAGCTCGCCCAGGAGGCCGAGCGAGAGCTCCCGGACCTGGTGGTGCACCGCATGGCCAAGGCGCTGCGCCCCGGCAAGGTCTTCGTCGACCACAGCCAGAACGCCGCCGCCAAGACCACCGCAGCCCCCTACACCCTGCGCGCACGGCCCCGGCCCACCGTCTCGGCGCCCGTCTCCTGGGCCGAGGTCGAGGCCTGCCGGACCGCGGCCGGCCTGGTCTTCCTCGCCGACGACATCGCACCGCGGCTCGCCCGCGACGGGGATCTCTTCGGCCCGCTGACCGACCCCGAGCGGGCCCGCCCGCTCCCAAGGGTCCGGTCGTGATCCGCGTCGCGCTGGCCGCACCCGTACGCACCCTGCCGCGCGGGGCGGGACTGGCGTACGAGCCGAAGTTCGACGGCCACCGGCTCGTCGTGCTGCGCTCGGCGACCGACGTGACGCTCCAGGCGCGCTCCGGCCGCATCGTGACCAGCGCCTTCCCCGATCTGGCGGCGGCCGCGCTGCAGTTGCCCGCCGACACGGTGCTCGACGGCGAGGTGGTGGTCTGGCATGCCGGCCGTACGGACTTCGCGCTGGTGCAGCGGCGGGCTGCGGCCACCGCGGCGCGGGCCGCCGTACTCGCCCAGCGCCTGCCGGCCTCGTACGCCGCCTTCGACGTCCTGGAACTGGCCGGGCTCGATGTGCGCGCCCGCCCGTACGAGCGCCGCCGGGCCCTCCTCGTCGACCTGCTCCTGCCGCTCGGGCCACCGCTCCAGCCCGTACCGATGACGACCGATCCGGAACTGGCCGCCACCTGGTACGAGACCCTCCCGGCCAGCGGCATCGAGGGCCTCGTCGTCAAACGGCTGGACCAGGCCTACCCGGCCGGGCGCCGCGGCTGGCAGAAGCTGCGGCACACGGACGTCCGGGACGCGGCGGTGGTCGGCTACACCGGCACCCCGCGCCGGCCGCTCGCCCTGGTGCTGGTCCTGCCCGTCGGGGACGAGACCCCGCTGGTGTCGAGCCCGCTGACGGCGGCGTTGCGCACGGAGGTGGCGGCCGAGGTGGCCGCCCGCGGGGCGGCCTCGCCCGCCCTGGCCACGGTCACGGCGATCGGGTTCGGGGACGTCCCCTTCCGGACGCTGGACCCGCCGCTCGCGGCGGAGGTCCGGCACACCTCGGCCCGGCACCCGCCGCCGGAGGTGCTCCGGCTGCGGACGGACCTCTGACCCGCGCGGGAGGCGCGGGTCAGAGGCCGGTCGAGCAAGTCCGCCAGGTCACGTCAGGACGCGTCAGGTCACGTCAGGAGTGTGCGCCGCGTCCGGCGTCCGGGGGAGCCCCCGGCTGTGGATGCGGTCCCGGCCCCTTCGGTAGTTCGTAGCCGGACTCCCGCTCCGCCCGGACCTCGTCCGGATGGGTGGAGGTGGTGGAGCCGAAGTTCCCGTAGCCCTGCATCTCGTGCGGCCGCAGGCCACCTTCCGGGATCTCCACCTGATCCCGCTCCTCGCGGACCTCGTACACCGCGCCGCCCTCCGGCAGATGCGGCTGGCTCTCGGCGGTGGGCGGGGGTGGCTCCTTCGCCCGCACCTTCTTGCCCAGCAGGAATCCGCCCAGCAGGAAGCCGGCGACGAGGATCCCGACGACCAGGAACCAGGCGATGTCGGTGAGGGTCGCGTCCACGCTCAGGGTCGTGTCCATACCGACCATTTTCACTCACTCCTGCCCGATATGCGTCGCTGTGCCCCGGATAGCCTGGGCCATCCGGGGTACACGCCAGGCCTGGACGCGGAACGAGAAGGAGGCAGACCATGCCCCGCGGATCCTCCCCGAAGCGCGAACGACAGTACGAACACATCAAGGAAGGTCTGGAACAGCGCGGCGAGCCCGAGGACAAGGCGAAGGAGATCGCCGCCCGGACGGTGAACAAGGAACGGGCCCGGTCCGGCGAATCCAAGACCGCCAGCAGGGAATCGATCGAGGACATCTCCTCGGCCCGACGCGGGGGCCTGCACTCCCACTCGGGCGCGCAGGGACCCACGTACGAACAGCTCTACGCCGAGGCCCGGCGCCGCAACATCCACGGCCGCTCCGACATGAACAAGACACAGCTCAAGCGGGCCCTGGGGGAGTGAAGGCGCCACCGGCGACCGGGAGTTCTAGGAGTTGATGGGGCCCTCGGTGTCCCGCAGGGCGCCGGCGGCCTCGCGCGCCCCGAGCACACCCAGGATC
Organism: Streptomyces avidinii; assembly: GCF_014650695.1. GTDB lineage: Bacteria > Actinomycetota > Actinomycetes > Streptomycetales > Streptomycetaceae > Streptomyces > Streptomyces avidinii. The sequence goes on from NZ_BMVL01000010.1 coordinate 311,115, forward strand.
TCGGCGCAGATCGCCAACGCGGTCTCCGCCGGGGTGCGGGCGCCGAGGTCCAGGCCGATCGGGCCGTGCACCCGCGCCAGTTCGGCCCCGGTGACCCCGGCCGCGAGGAGCCCCTCGCGCCGCCGCGCCGTGGTCCTCCGCGAGCCCAGGGCGCCGACGTACGGCACCCCCCGGTCCAGCGCCACCCGCAGCGTCGGCACGTCGAACGACTCCTCGTGGCTCAGCATGACCAGGCACGCGGCGTCCCGGCGCGCCTCCAGCACCGTGCCCGCCTCCTCCGGGGCGGTGACCAGCACGGCCTCCCAGCCCAGCAGCAGTGCCTGCCGCTCGATGATCTCGGCCAGTTCACCGCCGCCGCCGATGACCACGTACGGGGCCGACGGGAACGCCTCGACCAGCACCAGCCCGGACTCCCCGTACAGCGCGTCCCGCCCGGCCCGCCGCGTCGCCAGCAGCTCACCGGCCCGCCGCCCGGCGTCGTCCCGCGGCGCCTCGGTGGCCCGTACGACCTCACTGGAGGCCCGGTCGGCGGCCTCGTTCAGCCGGGTCACCAGCGCCACGCCGACCCCGTCGCCGAGCAGCTCCCACCACTGGTCCGGGATCGCCGCGAGCGGCTGCAGCAGAACCTCGGCCTGCCCGCCGCAGGTCAGCTTGGCCTCCACGGCCTCGGCCGCACGCACCGACACCTCGCACACCCGCGCCGTGACCCCGGCCGGCAGGGCCGCGACCTCGGCGGCGAGCTCGGCGTCGAAGACCCCGCGGTACAGGGTGCCGACGCACTCCCCCCGCGCATCGACGAGCAGGGCCCCGGCCGGATCCCGCGGCCCGAACCCCTGCTCGGTCACGGGCCGGGCCAGATACCCGGCCCGCCCCTCGGCCACCCACTGCCGCGCCGTCTCCACCAGCTCACGCATCCGCGCCGCCTCATCTCGATCGCCAGAGCACGCCGCGGAGCGCCCGGCCAGCGGCGCCGTGCGGCCTCACCCCCCAACGTACGCACGCACCCCGCACCGCCCCACCCCCCGAATCCCACAGACCCCGCCCCCACCCCCTCGTACGGACCACCGGAACACGACCGGCTCCCGGCGTCCCGGTGCCCCGCACGCGGTTCCGGCCGGTCAGCGTCCGGCGACCCGGGCGGTCGGAACGGCCTCGGCGGCCAGGGGAGGCCAGTTGTCGGGCCGGCTCTGCGGCATGACGTGCTCGATCGTCAGCTTCGAACCGAGCTGCTCTCCCTGTAAGGGCCCGCCACTCGTCGATGCGCAAGTGAATGGCGGGATGCGCCTGTGGCGCCTGCGACCTACTGGGGTCGGCTTCGCCGACCGGCTGCAACACCGGTGAGTGTTGCCGCCGCAGCCGTGTAGCCGGACACCCCGGACACCCCGGACGCCCCGGACAGTCACTGGCAGGACTGTCCGGGGCGTCCGGGGTGTTCTCGCACGTCAGAGTCCTCACCGGACAGCCGGACAGTGGGGACGCCCCCGGAGGCGGGCAGGGGCAGCGGCGGCGGTGTGGTCTGCGGCGTTACTTCGTGTAGTAGCCGGCCACATCCGCGATGAGATGAACCGACCCGGCATGGTTGTAGAAGCTCACCTTCCCGTTCACCACGGGAACGACCACCAGATTCGGAATGGTCTGCCCCGCGGTGAAATTGAGGTTCGACGCCGCGGAACGGACCGTACCGGTAGGGAACACCGACACGAAACTTCCCGCTGTCGGTTCCGTCGCCGTCACGTTCAGGACGACCGCCGTAACCCCCGTCGACGGAATCCCCGACACACCCGCGACCTGCAAGGTCACCGTCCCCGCCGCACCCACCGGCGCCTTCGGAACACCCAGTCCCTCACGCGTGTCCATCAACCGGGTGGGCGCGATCGGCTG
>NZ_BMVL01000011.1 GCF_014650695.1 Streptomyces avidinii
ACATCCGCTGGGGCTTTCCTCCGGGCTTTCGTTCTGTTCTTGCGTTTCCGACTCTATCAGACTCTTTCGGGCCTGACCCCCAGTCAGCGGGGCTCGTCTTCGGGGCTGTTGGGCCCTTCCGACTCCTGAACTCTAGTGGATTTCCCCGTCGATTCATAATCGGCCTTCGGAAATGAATTCGGGCACGCCGAATTCGTTCCCAGTGGGAGATCGTGCTGAGTTGGGTGCCGCAACGAGGCGGCGGGATTTGTCGTCGCCGAAACCTTCCGGCTCTGGGACAACTCGAAGAACCTTACGGATCCACCGAGGTTGTGTCAACCCCGGTGGTCAGCTGGGTGACTGGAGGTCTTCCACGCGCTCCAGCAGGCGGGCGAGCATGTCGCCCAGCACCCCGCGCTCCGCTGTGGAGAGGTCCTGGAGGAGGTCCTCCTCGAAGACCGTGGCCGCGCGCATCGCGTCCAGCCACTTGCTGCGGCCCTCGTCCGTGAGCTCCACGATCACGCGGACCCGGTTGGACTCGTCCCGCTCGCGCGTGACCAGGCCCTCCGCCGTCATCCGGTCGATCCGGTGGGTCATCGCCGCCGGCGTGAGGCCGAGCTGCTTCGCCAGTTCGCTCGGGCCCATCCGGTAGGGGGCACCCGAGATGACGAGGGCCTTGAGGACCTCCCACTCCGCGTTGCTGATGCCCAGGGCCGCGGTCTGGCGGCCGTACGCGACGTTCATCCGGCGGTTCAGCCGGCTCAGCGCCGAGACGACCTTCTCGACCTGGGGGTCCAGGTCCTGGAACTCGCGCTGATAGACGGCGATCTGTTCGTCGAGGCTCGGCTCGTGGACGGGCGCAGTGCCGTCGGGGGTGTCACCCATGGGTCGAAGTATCGCACGAGCCCGTTGGCATCTAACTCCTTCGGTGTGTACTGTTAAGGCTTGAAGTTTAGCTATGAAGTCTTCAGGCTTCAGGTCTCAAAGGCAGGTGAGAAGTGACCAAGGTGATGGGCGCTGCGATGCGGCGGATCCAGGCCGGGAACGCGCTGACGGCGTTCGGCATCGGCTTCACGGTTCCGTTCCTCTACATCTATGTGGCGCAGGTGCGCGATCTGGGTTCCATGGCCGCCACGTGCGCGTTCGTGGCCTTCGCCCTGGGCGCCCTCGTGGCGCTGCCCTTCACCGGTCGGGTCATCGACCGACGTGGTCCGGTGCCCGTGGTCATCGGGGCGGCCGTCACCGCCTCGGCCGGTGCGCTCTCCCTCGGGCTCTCCACCGGCGTCGTCCCCATCCTGCTGTCCGCCCTCGCGCTCGGCGCCGGGCAGGCCGTGATGCAGCCGGCTCTGGCCACGATGATCGTGTGGTGCTCCACGCCGTCCACCCGGACCCGTGCCTTCGCGCTGCAGTTCTTCATGCAGAACCTGGGTCTGGGCATCGGCGGTCTGCTCGGTGGCCAGATCGTCGACGAGAGCCGGCCCGGCAGCTTCACCCTGCTGTTCGGCATCGAGGCCGTGATGTTCCTGGTGCTGGCGGGGGTCATCCTCAGCGTGCGGCTGCCGCACGTGCCGAGCATCAAGGACGCCGTGCCGAAGGACCCGTCGCAGGCGGGCGGCAGCGGCTGGAAGCGGCTGCTCCGGCACAAGGCCATGGTGCAGCTGTGCGTCCTGGGTTTCGTGGTGTTCTTCGCCTGCTACGGACAGTTCGAGTCGGGTCTGGCCGCCTTCGGTACCGAGGCCGCCGGGATCTCCCCCTCCACCCTCGGCTTCGCGCTCGCCGCGAACACCGGTGCGATCGTCGTCGCGCAGTTCGTCGTGCTCAAGCTGGTCGAGAAGCGCCGCCGGTCCCGGGTGATCGCGCTCGCCGGCCTGATCTGGACCGTGGCGTGGGTCATCGCCGGGTTCTCGGGGCTGGGGCACGGCAGCGCCATGATGGCCGCCGGCGCGTTCGTCACCACGTATGCGCTCTTCGGCATCGGCGAGGCCATGCTGTCGCCGACCCTGGCGCCGCTCGTCGCCGACCTGGCGCCCGAGGGCTCGGTGGGCCAGTACAACTCGGCCTTCGCGCTGGTCAAGCAGATGGCACTGGCGCTGGGACCGCTCGGGGTGCCGCTCGGTGCGGGCGTTCCGATGCTCTACATCGGGATCTTCGTGCTCGTCTCGCTCGGGATCGCGGCTCTGGCGCTGCGGCTCGGCAGGCGGCTGAGCCCGGCGCAGGACAATCCGTGGGTGGCGAGCAGGGTCGTGGCACAGGGTGGTCCGGCCGTGGCGGCCGAGAAGGCCGTCGTCCAGGACGTTGCCCAGGACGTCGTCGGGGAGCGCGTGCACGCGTAGGAACGTATGACCGTACGTATATATGTGCGAGAAGCAGGAAGGCCCCGGTCCGGGTGGATCGGGGCCTTCCTGCTGTTCGGTTACTTGTCCGGCAGGGCGAACTCGCACCAGACGGCCTTGCCGCCGCCCGGGGTGCGGCGGGAACCCCAGGAGGAGGCGATGGTGGCGATGATCGAGATGCCGCGGCCGGTCTCGTCGGCCGGTTCGGCGCGGCGGCGGCGCGGCAGGTGGTCGTCCCCGTCGGTGACCTCGATGATCAGCCGGCGGTCGGTGCGGCGCAGTCGCAGGCGCATGGGCGGGGTGCCGTGCTGGAGGGAGTTCGCGACGAGTTCGCTGGCGGCCAGGACGCCGAGGTCGCAGAGCTCGACGGGGAACCGCCAGGAGGCGAGGACTCCCTGGGCGAAGGCCCGGGCGCGCGGGGCGGCTTCGATGCCGCCGAGGAGTTCCAGGGCGGCGTTGTGGAACAGCTCGGCGTCCGATCCGGTGCGGGCGGGCTGCTGGAGGACCATCACGGCGACGTCGTCGTCGTGGTCGGCGTCCACGCCGAGCGCGCGCATCAGGCGGTCGCAGATGACGGCCGGGGTGCCCTGGGCGCCGGAGAGGGCGCGTTCCAGGGCGGCGACGCCTTCGTCGATGTCCTCGCCGCGGCGTTCGACCAGGCCGTCGGTGTAGAGGACGGCGGTGGAGCCGGGGCCGAGCGCGATGGTGCCCGAGGTGTGCAGCCAGCCGCCGGTGCCGAGCGGTGGGCCGGTGGGGTCGGCGGCTCTGCGTACGGTGCCGTCCTCGTCGCGGACCAGGATCGGGAGGTGGCCGGCCGAGGCGTACGCGAGGAGGCCTTCGTTGGGGTCGTGGACGGCGTACACGCACGTGGCGATCTGGCTGGCGTCGATCTCGGCGGCGAGGCCGTCGAGGAGCTGGAGCACCTCGTGCGGCGGCAGGTCGAGGCGGGCGTAGGCGCGGACGGCGGTGCGCAGCTGGCCCATGACGGCGGCGGCGCGCACGCCCCGGCCCATGACGTCGCCGATGACGAGGGCGGTGCGGCCGGCGCCGAGGGTGATGACGTCGTACCAGTCGCCGCCGACGGCCGCCTCGGTCCCGCCGGGCTGGTAGGTGGCGGCGACGCGCAGGTCGTCGGGCTGTTCCAGTTCCTGGGGGAGCAGGGAGCGCTGGAGGGTGACGGCGGCCTCGCGCTGGCGGCGCTCGCTGGCGCGGAGCCGCTCGACGGCTTCGGCGTGGTCGGTGACGTCGGCGAGGTGGATCAGGACGCCGGTGTGGTGGGGGTCGGGCTCGCCGTCGGTGTCGGACTCGGGGAACTCGACGGGGGTGCAGGTGACGGTGTACGAGCTGCTGCCGCCCGGTGCGGTGCGGTTCTTGGCGGTACGGGACTTGCCGCTGCGCTGGACCTGGTCGAGGAGCGGGAGGAGGCCGAGCTCGCCGAGTTCGGGGAGGGCCTCGTGGGCGGGGGCGCCGGGGGGTCGGGCTCCAAAGCCGGCGGTGTAGGCGTCGTTGACGTACGCGACGCGGTGCTCGGGGCCGTGGACGACGGCGACCAGGGCCGGGAGCCGGCCGAGGACCTCGCGTACGGAGAGCTCGTCGAGGGAGGGCACGGCGGTGAGGACGCCCGTCGTGCGGGACGGGGACGTGGCGGTACCCGTACCGGTGTCGGTGGCACTGCCGCTGCTGCTGCCGCTGCCGGTTCCGGTCCCGCAGACCGTGGGATCGGCGGGGTGGCCGTCGGCGGGCGCAGCTCGCTCGGATCCGGGGTCGGCGCGGCCGCCGCGGGCTGCCGGGACGGCGCCTTCACCCCGCTTGGCCTGGGCGGCGGCGTGTTCGGACCGGGCGGCGGCGCGGCGCTGCGTTCCGGGAAACCGGGCGCTCCAGCGCGTGAAGTTCACTGCGTTCAAGCCTCGTGGTGTCGCGAGTGGTCGCTGTGTCGCTCGTGGGCGGTCGCTGACTGGACGATGTCACTCTGTGCAGGGGTGAGCCCACCTATGGTCACACGTCCAGTGTGGCCGACCGCACTGACAACGTCAGCCCTGGCCGTTCTGCGGGGGGTTGGGGGCGGAGGGCGGGGGAGGTGGCTTGGGGCCGCCGCCTGCGGCCAGTTCGAATTCTGCCCTGGGGTGTTCGAGGGAACCCAGGGAGACGATCTCACGCTTGAAGAGACCTGAGAGGGTCCATTCGGCAAGGACGCGCATTTTGCGGTTGAAGCTGGGGATGCGGCTGAGGTGGTAGGCGCGGTGCATGAACCAGGCCGGGTAGGCCTTGAGCTTGCGGCCGTAGATGTGGGCGACGCCGCGGTGCAGGCCGAGGGAGGCGACCGAGCCCGCGTACTTGTGGGCGTACTCGGTCAGCACCTCGTCGCGCAGGGCGGCGAGGAGGTTGTCGGCGAGGACCTTGGCCTGGCGGACGGCGTGCTGGGCGTTGGGGGCGCATTCGCTGCCCTTCTCGGCCGCCGTGATGTCGGGGACGGAGGCGGCGTCTCCCGCGGCCCAGGCGTGCTCGACGCCTTCGACGGTGAGGAAGGCGGTGCAGGCCAGGCGGCCGCGTTCGTTCTTGGGGAGGTCGGAGGCGGCCAGGATGGGGTGCGGTTTGACGCCGGCGGTCCACACGACGGTGCGGGTGGGGAAGCGGGAGCCGTCGCTGAGGACGGCGACGCGGTTCTCGCATGAATCGAGCCGGGTCTCCAGGCGGACGTCGATGTTGCGGCGGCGCAGTTCGCGGACCGTGTAGACGCCCATGTCGGGGCCCACCTCGGGGAGGATCCGGTTGCTGGCCTCGACGAGGACCCACTTCATGTCCTCGGGCTTGATGTTGTGGTAGTACCGCGCTGCGTAGCGGGCCATGTCCTCCAGCTCGCCGAGGGCTTCGACGCCCGCGAAGCCGCCGCCGACGAAGACGAAGGTGAGGGCGGCGTCGCGGAGGGCGGGATCGCGGGTGGAGGAGGCGATGTCCATCTGTTCGATGACGTGGTTGCGCAGGCCGATGGCCTCTTCGACCGTTTTGAATCCGATGCCGTAGTCGGCGAGTCCCGGGACGGGGAGGGTGCGGGAGATGGAGCCCGGGGCGAGGACGAGTTCGTCGTACTCCATCTCGATGGGGCCGCCGCCCTCGTCGGCGGTGGCGAGGGTACTGACGGTCACCGTCCGTTTGGCGTGGTCGATGCGCTGGGCCTCGCCGATGACGATGCGGCACTTGCCGAGGACACGGCGCAGCGGGACCACGACGTGGCGGGGGGAGATCGCGCCCGCGGCCGCTTCGGGGAGGAAGGGCTGGTACGTCATGTAGGGCTCGGCGCTGACCACCGTGACCTCGGCTTCGCCGGCTCTCAGCTTTCGCTGGAGGCGGAGAGCCGTATACATGCCGACGTAGCCGCCGCCGACGATCAGGATGCGCGTACGGGGCGGGGTACCGGGGGCCGTGCCCCGGGAGTTAGCAGCCTTCACCATCCCATGACGCAACGTGGCCGGGAGTTTGTCCACAGGCCCGACAAATTGTGTGACCGGAGGTGGCCCTGGGGCGGGGTGGAAGGGGACCTCAAGTCATGGCGGAAGTCCGCAGGTCAGGCAGTACGGAAGGGGAGATTCCGGAGGCTTGGACCGGAAAAGTGGGGGTGAATGCTCCGATCGGGCGGTGCTCCGTCCGGGGCTGCCTCTTCTGAATTGACTCTGGCTCAACTATGTTCGTATCTCGTCGAGGAGTAGGACCGGGCCCGAGACCGTGGCCCCCTCGGCGTGAAGGCGGGGAGTGTCTCCGGGGGGAGACAAATGATTACCGGGGGATACATATGAACATTTCCGATTTCCATGGTTCTGCGACCACGCTCTCGGTCGAGAGCAACGGACGTGGCATCTCGGGCAGCACCACGCACGGCGTAGGGCGGTCCACACCGCTGCGCGTCGACGCCCAGCGCAACCTGGAGCACGTCCTGCGGGCGGCCCGCGAGGTCTTCGGCGAGCTGGGCTACGGGGCTCCGATGGAGGACGTGGCACGCCGCGCCCGCGTCGGTGTCGGCACCGTGTACCGGCGCTTCCCGAGCAAGGACGTCCTGGTGCGGCGCATAGCCGAGGAGGAGACCACCCGGCTGACCGAGCAGGCCAAGGCCGCACTGGGCCAGGAGGAGGAGCCGTGGCAGGCGCTGTCGCGCTTCCTGCGCACCTCCGTGGCCTCGGGTGCCGGGCGGCTGCTGCCGCCGCAGGTGCTGCGGGTCGGCTCGGCCGTCGAGGACGGGGCCGAGGAGGCGGAGGCCGCGCGCGTTCCGCACCAGCGGCAGGCGGCCGTGGTGGGCGGTGGCGCTCTCGACCTGCGGGTCGGCGGCACCCGCTCCGCGATGGAGGACGAGCCGTCCGACGACGCGGGTGCGGGTGCGCTGCTGGAGGTCGTGGGCCGGCTGGTGCATCGCGCGCGGGAGGCCGGTGAGCTGCGGGCCGACGTCACGGTGGCCGATGTGCTGCTGGTGATAGCGACGGCTGCGCCTGCACTGCCCGATCCGGCGCAGCAGGCGGCGGCTTCGACCCGGCTGCTCGACATCCTGCTCGAAGGGCTGCGGTCCCGGACCGCGTGACCTCGGCGGATCGGTGAGGGCCCGGTAGGGCGATTCGCCGGAATGTGCCCGGATGAGTGGATGGGGCGTCGAGGGGTTCGGCGCCCGTCCCCCGTGTGACACGCTTGACCGGTGGACCGGTGGAGTGTGTCGTGCGGGAGTCTCCGCGATGAGCGTTGACGGTCGGGAAGAGCCGCTCGGTGGCGGCGGCAGCGACGTGGAGGCAGGCAGCCTGCCCGCCCGGCAGGTGCCGGCGCAGCGCGGCCCAGGCGGGCGGCACGTACGCTCCTCGGGCTCTTCCGGACCCGGGGGCGTCGGGAGCGAGCTGCCGCCGTCCGACGGGGACTTGATCGCCCGCATGCGGGGCGGTGACGACGGTGCGTACGAGGAGCTGTTCCGTCGTCATGCCGATTCCGTACGCCGGTACGCGCGAAGCTGCTGCCGCGACGCGCACACCGCCGACGACCTGACCGCCGAGGTGTTCGCGCGGACCCTGCAGGCGGTGCGGGGCGGGGCCGGGCCGGACCAGTCCGTGCGGGCCTATCTGCTGACCACCGTGCGCAGGGTGGCCGCTGCCTGGGCGAAGACCGCCAAACGGGAGCATCTCGTCGAGGACTTCGCCGTCTTCGCCGAACAGGCCTCCACGGGGGCGGACAGCGGCGCAGGACTGTCCGGGCTGTCCGGGGACGACACGCTCGAACTGGGTGCGGACGTGCGGGCGATGCACGAGGCCGAGCAGTCGCTGGCCATGCAGGCCTTCCGCAGCCTGCCCGAGCGGTGGCAGGCCGTGCTGTGGCACACCACCGTCGAGGAGGCCTCGCCGAGTGCGATCGCACCGCTGTTCGGGCTGAGTGCCAATGCGACCGCCGTGCTGGCCAGTCGAGCCCGGGAGGGTCTCAAGCAGGCGTATCTGCAGGCCCATGTGAGTTCGGCGCTGAGTGAGGGCGGCGACTGCGCGCGATATGCGGACCGGCTGGGCGCCTATGCGCGCGGCGGACTGCGAATGCGGGCGGAGCGGGGGCTGCGCAAGCACCTGGAGGAGTGCGTGAAGTGCCGGCTGGCCGCCGGGGAGCTCAAGGATGTCAACGCGGGCATTCCGGCGCTGCTTCCGGTCGCGGTCATCGGGTGGTTCGCCGCCGGATACGCGGCCAAGGCCGCCGGAGTGCTGGCCGGTGGGGCCGTCGCCGCGGGCGGGGCCGGGGCAGCGGCGGCTGCCGCGGGCGGGTCGACTGCGGGCGCCGGAACAGCCGCGACGGCCGGGACCGCTGGTGGTGCCGGTAGTGCCGCCGGAGCGGGCGGCGCCGGTGGTGGCGCCGGAGTGGGCGGCGGGGGCGGGGGTGCCGTGGTCGCCGAGGGCCTCGGGCTGCCGGCCAAGGCCGCCATCGCCGCCGGGATCGCGGTGGCCGCGGCCGCCGGCGTGGTGTTCGCGCTGACCGGCGAGGACGCCGAGCCCCAGGCCCGGGCGAACCCCGCGCCCACGGTCGCGGCGCCCGCCGTGCCGCAGGCACCCGCCTCACCGTCGGCCGAGCCGGAGGTGGCCGCGCCGGAGGTGCCGGCCCCGCGGGGCTCCGTAGCGCCAAGGCCGAGTCCGACGCCCTCGGCTCCGGTCTCCGCCGCTCCCGCGCCCGCTCCGTCGCCCTCCCCCAGCCGGGAGAAGGCCTCTCCCACGCCGTCTCCGGACCGGCCCTCGCCGAAGCCGACGCCACCATCGCCGTCGCCGACCCCGAAGCCGCAGGGCTTCCCGCTGGCCGCTCTCGCGCACTCGGCGTACGGGGATCACAGCGGCCCGGAACTGCAGACCTGGCGCAGCAGCTGGGTGTGGCAGCGCCGGGGGCTGGAGGTGGGTGGCCGGCGGTTCGCACACGGCATCACCGTGAGCTCGCGCTCCTCGGTGGAGATCGCCCTCAACCGGCAGTGCACGAGCTTCTCGGCGCAGGCCGGGGTGGACGGCCTGTCGCTGTTCACCGACGGCGCGGTGCGGTTCTCCGTATACGCCGACGGGCAGCGGGTGTGGCACTCCGGCGAGCTCGGCCACGAGGACCCGCCGGCGGCCGTGCAGGTCTCCCTCGCCGGACGCAGGACGCTGCGGCTGGTGGTCGACAGGGCCGGGCCGGGCAGCCTGCCTACGCTGGCGAGCTGGGGCGACGCCGTCGTCAGCTGCCGCTGAACTCCGCGCTCAGCATCGCGGCCAGCGCCGCGGGGGTGAGCGCCGCGCCGGCCGCCTCCTCCCGGCGGTGACGATCGGCGCCGAGCACCGTGCGGGTCCGCTCCGGCATGCCGTCCACCGCGTCGCGCTCCGGAACCGAGCGCGGATGGCCCGCACGCCAGGCGGTGGCCGCCGCGAGGGACCGTACGGCCTCGGCCGGTCGGTCCGCGTCGGCCAGCAGCATGGCTGCCGCCTCGGCCATGCCGGCCAGGATGCGCTCGGCGCAGCGGGCGGCGACTGCGGCGGCGAGCGCGGGGCCGATCCTGGCCAGGCCGGCCGCCGGGCCCCGTTCGCGGCCGGTGAGGACGGCGTCGACGGTGTCCAGCCCGGCGGTGAGCTGTGCGGGCACGGTGATCCGTTCGGCGTCGGCGCGGGCCCGGTCGCACTCCCTGCGGGCCCCGGCGGCGTCTCCGCGCTGGAGGGCGACCAGCGCGGAGAGGAGCCCGGCGAAGGTGGCGACGTCGTACACCCCGCCGAAACGGTCGGACTCCCGGGCGGCCTCCGCCAGGAGCTGCTCGGCGTCGTCGAGGTCCCCCGCGCAGTAAGCGGTCTCGGCGATCCGGGCGATGGCGAAGGGCGCCTCCACGCTGGCGCCGACCTCGCGGGCGAGGCGCAGGCACTCCTCGTACTCGACGCGGGCGTCGGCGTACCGGCCGCGCGAAAGGGCGACCTCCCCGGCAGCGCTCGCCACCTGGGCACGGGTCCAGCGGTCGCCGACGCGGCGGGCGATCTCGTGGAGCTCGGCGAGGTCGGCATCGACGGCGGCCAGGCCGCCGGTGACGTCGATGGCGACGTGGGCGCGGAGCATGAGGACGATGCCGAGTTCCCATTCACCCGCGTGGACACGGCAGTTGGCGACGGACCGGTCGAGGTCGGCTTGGAACTCGAGGGCGGTGCCGGTGAGGAAGGACGTCGCGGGCCAGAGCATCCCGGGGAAGCGGGTGGTCTCGGGGGAGCCGTGGCGGAAGGTCTCCTTGAGGTGGGCGGCGAGGTCCCGGTACTCGGGCGTGCGGAACCTGTCCGCGGAGTTGCTCTCCGCGAGCAGGAACATGTCGAGGACCTGAAGGCGCATGCAGCGCCAGTAGGCGGGGGTGCCCTCGGCGGGGATGCCGGGGGTGAGGGCGAGGATCCGGGTGGTCCACTCGGCGCCCTCGGCGCGGTAGTTGCGCAGCCACCAGAACCAGCCCAGGGCGAAGACGAGGCGCTGGGCGGCCTCGGTGTCGGCGTCCTCGACGGCGGTGGTGTGGAGGGCGGCGCGGAGGTTGTCGAGTTCGGTCTCGACGCGCCGGATCCAGGGGAGCTGGGCGGCGGAGCGGATCAGGGGTTCGGCTTCCTCGGCGAAGGCGAGGTAGTGGGCGGCGTGGCGGCGGGCGGTGTCCCGGGCGTCGGCCGGGTGGACGGCAGCGCGCTCGGCGGCGTACTCGTGGATGGTTTCGAGCATCCGGTAGCGCATGCCGTGGTCCTCGTCGGGCTCGGCCAGGACGAGGGACTTGTCGACGAGGGAACCGAGGATGTCGGCGGCGTCGTACGGTGCCGCATCGCGCGGGTCGGCGCAGACCGCCTCGGCGGCGGCCAGGTCGCAGCCGCCGGCGAAGACGGACAGCCGGCGCAGGACGGTCCGCTCGGCCTCGTCGAGCAGGTCCCAGGACCAGTCGACGACCGCGCGCAGGGTCTGCTGGCGCGGCAGGACCGTACGGCTGCCGCTGGTCAGCAGCCGGAACCGGTCGTCCAGGCGGTCCGCGATCTGGCGCGGAGTGAGCAGCCGCAGCCGGGCGGCGGCCAGCTCGATCGCGAGCGGCAGCCCGTCGAGGCGGGCGCAGATCTCCACGACGGCGGCCGGGTCCTCGTCTGCAGGGCTGGAGCCGGGGCGAACGGCGGCGCCGCGGTTCGCGAAGAGCCGGTGGGCCGGGGCGGGCGGCAGGGGCTCGACGGGGCGGACCGTCTCGCCCGGGACGCCGAGGGGTTCGCGGCTGGTGGCCAGGATCCGCACGCCCGGGCAGTGCGTGAGGAGGCGCTCGGCGAGCTCGGCGGCGGCTCCGACGACGTGCTCGCAGTTGTCGAGCACGAGGAGCAGGCGGCGGTGGGTGCAGTGTTCGACGAGCCGGGAGGTGGGGTCGGTGGCGGCCGGGGTCGGGGTCTCGCGGGCCACGAGGGAGCTTTCGCGCAGGCCGAGGGCGCTGAGGACGGCGCCGGGCACGGCGGCGGGGTGGTCCAGGCGGGCGAGTTCGACGATCCAGACGGCTTCGGGGTGGGCTGCGGCGGCGTGCTCGGCGAGGCGGGTCTTTCCCGAACCGCCGGGGCCGGTGAGGGTGATGAGGCGCAGCCGGGACAGGTCGGCGTGGAGGGCGGCGAGTTCGGGCTCGCGGCCGACGAAGGAGGTCAGGCGGGGGCGGAGGTTCCCGCGGGGTGCCTCGGGCCGGGACTGCGGCGGCTGATCCGGCTGCCGCTGCGACGTTCCCGGCTGCGGAGCCGACTGCGGTTCCGGCTGCGGAGCCGACTGCGGTTCCGGCTGCGGAGCCGACTGCGACGGCGACGGCGACTGCGGAGCGGGCGCCTGGAGGAGTTCCGCGTGCAGGGCAGCGAGTTCGGGGCCGGGATCGGTGCCGAGGCCGTCGGCGAGGGCGCGCCGCACGGCTTCGTACGCGGCGAGGGCATCGGCCGGGCGGCCGGCGGCGCGCAGGGCCCGGAGCTGCTGCGCGCGCAGTGTTTCGTCGTACGGAGACTCCTGGACCAGGATCTCGATCTCCGGCAGGAGTGCCGCCGGGGCGGTGGCGCCGCTGCGCAGGTCCGCCTCGATGCGCTGGCGGACGGCGCCGGAGCGGCGGGCCTCGGTGACGGCCGCATGGACGGCGCGGGCGGGCTCGGGCAGGTCGGCCAGGGCGGGGCCCCGCCACAGCGCGAGGGCGGTGCCCAGGGTGCGGGCGGCGGCCGCGGGGTCAGTGGCCAGTTCCTGGCCGCCCTGGACCGCCAGCCGGTCGAACCGGTGCAGGTCGATGTCCTCGCGGGAGGCGGCCAGGAGGTAGCCGCCGGTGGGGGCGGAGCGGACGGTACCGCGACCGCCGAGGGCGCGGCGGAGCCGGGCGACGAGGGCTTGGAGGGCGGCGGGGGCGTCCTGCGGCGGGTCGTCGCCCCAGACGTCGTCGACGAGTTCGGCGACGGAGGCCGGACGGCCGGCCCGGAGGGCGAGGGCGGCGAGGAGCGCGCGCAGGCGGGCGCCGCCCACGGGAAGGGGGGCGCCCGTCTCGTCGCGCGCCTCGGTGACGCCCAGGATGAAATACCGCACCGGGCAATTCTGCCTGGCCCGTTCGGGCTGCGGGGGCGGGGTCGGAGTCGGGGCCGAGGTGGGGCTCGGCGTCGAGGTGCGGCTCAGGGTCGGGCTTAGGGTCGGGGCCGAGGTGGGGCTCGGCGTCGAGGTGCGGCTCAGGGTCGGGTTCGGACTCGGACTCGGGGTCGGGGTCGAGATCGGGCCCGGCGTCGGGCTCAGGGTCGGGCCGGCCCGGCGTCGAGGTCGGGGTCGAGGTCGGGGTCGGCGTGTGAGTCGGGGTCGGCCTCAGGTGATCGAGGTGTCCCCGTGGGTCTCCAGGAGGGTGCGCAGGGCCTGGGCGACGGTGGCGCAGGTGGCGGGATCGAGCGGGGCGAGCATCTCCGCGTAGCGGCGCAGGTGCTCGGCGATCATCGACTCGGTGAGCTCGATGCTCCGTTCGGTCAGCCGGATGCGGACCGTGCGGCGGTCCTGGCCGTCCCGCACCCGCTCGACCAGGCCCTTGGCCTCCATGCGGTCGATGCGGTTGGTGATCGCGCCGGAGGTCACCATGGCGGCCGGGATGAGGGCGCCGGCGGTGAGCGCGTACGGGGGGCCGGAGCGGCAGAGGGTGAAGAGGATGTCGAGCTCGCCCAGCTCCAGGTCGTGCTCGGCCGCGAAGGCCTTCTGGTGCTTGTCGATGATGCGGTTCATCCGCTGGATGCGGGCCATCACCTCCACGGGCCACAGGCCGGCCGCCAGGTCGGGGCGCTCCGCCGTCCACTGGCCGACGATCGCGTCCACTGCGTCGCTCATGACGTGTTCCTCCATCGCTCGCGTCCCTCGCACCCCCGCCAGATTATCTCAACGTTGAGAGACTTGACGTTGAGAGGACTGCCTGTTTTTATCTCAACGTTGAGATTCTGATCATTGAGATGAATCGGAGCGGGTGCCACCATGACCACCGACACCGACACCGACACCGCCGCGACCACGACCACGACCGCCGGCACGGCCACGACCGCCGGCACCACCACCCACCGGGCCGCCGCCGAGGGCCCGGCCCCGTCCCGTACACGGGTCGGCCCCGCCCCCGGCCCCGTCCCCGTCCTCTGGCTCGCCCTGCTGGCCACCCCCATGGCCGCCGGGGCCAACGCCCCCGTCCTGATCCTTCCGGACATGGCCCGCTCCCTCGGGGTGAGCGCCTCCACCGCCGGCTGGCTCGTCGCCGCCTACGCCTGGGCCATGGCCGTCGCCACCCCGCTGCTGGCCGGGCTGCTGCGCCGCCGGGGCCTGCGGGCGGCGCTCCGATCAGCAGGCACCCTCCTGGTCGTCGGCACCCTCCTCGTCGCCGCCTCCCCCTGGCTGCCGCTCACCCTCGCCGGGCGGGCCACCCAGGCCGCCGGCGGTGCCGGTCTGGCAGCGGTCGCGATGAGCCTGGCCGGCTCGGCCCGCCGGATGGGCGTGATCAGCGCGGGCTTCGGCATCCTCGGCGCCTGTGGTCCGCTGCTCGGCGCACAGCTCTCGCAGGCCGTCTCGTGGCGGCTCTCGCTCTCCGTCTCCGTGATCGCGATCCTGGCGGTGCCGGCGGTGAGCCGGTACGCGACGGCCCCGCCGGCCACCCCGCAGGGCCGGTTCGACGCCCGCGGCGCGGCCCTGCTGGCGGCGCTCGCCACCGGCCTGGTCCTGCTGCCCCACGCACCGGCCGCAGCCCTCGGCGTCGCGATCCTCGCCGCGATGCTGCTCACGCTCCACGTACGGCGGCGCCCCGGCGGGTTCGTCCCGGCCGCGCTGATCCGCAAGCCGCTCTTCCTCGGCTCCGCACTCCTCGCGCTCGTGCTCTCGGGCTCGTACTTCACCCTGCTGTTCTCCGTACCCCGGCTGCTCGCCGACCGGGCGGGCTGGGACGTGGCCACCGCGGGCACCGGTCAGCTGGTGGCCCTGCTCGCCGGGTCCGCGCTGTCCTGGCTGCTCGCCGCGGCCTCGGCGCGCATGAGCCGGGCCGCCGTCCGCTCGGTGCTGGTCGGGGTCGGCGCGCTGGCCGCGGCGACCGCGGTGTTCGCGAGCTCGGGCCCACTGCTTCTGGTCGCCACCCTGGGCGGAGTGTTCGCGGCGACCGGGTCCAACGCCGTGCTGTCGATGCACGCCGCGTCGAGCGCGCCGGATCCGCAGCGCCCCACGGCGATCGGCCTGTTCGCCCTCTGCTACCAGCTGGGCGGGGCCTTCGGCCCGGCGCTCGCGACCGCCCTGGTGCTCGCCGCCTGAGCCGGCGCCGCCGCAACCGCCAGGAACAGCAAGACCGTCAGGACAGCGCCGGCCGGTGCACGGGGACCCCCTCCGGCACCGCCCGGCGCCGGGCCGCGGAGGTACCCGTCCAGCACGTGCCGCGCCGGGCCAGCAGGCGGCGCAACCACAGCTCCATGGAGACGAGTTCGGCCAGCCCGTCCAACGGGACCGGACGCCCGTCCGCTGCGTCGAGCAGGGCCTGCCGCACGACCCGGGCCTCGATCAGGCCCGCGTCCGCGAGCAGCGGCGAGGCGAACAGGTCGAGCAGGTCGCCCAGGGCCGCGCGCAGCCCCAGCCGGGTCGCCGTCTCGTTCGGCGTGCGGTCCGTGACACCCCAGCCCGGCGGGAACTCGCGCACCCCCGCCGAGGACAGGACGCTGCGCAGGATCGCGGCCCGGGCCCCGGGCTGGACCCTCAGCGACTCGGGCAGGGCGCGGGCGGCCCGTACGACCTGGTTGTCCAGGAAGGGGGCGTGCAGGCGCTGGCTGCGGACCTCCACGGCCTGCTCGAAGACCCGGTGGTCGGCGGCGTGGCGGGCGAGCAGCGAACGGGCGCGGGCCTCCCCCGGTCGCAGCGACAGCGGGGGCCGGCCGGCGGCGACGGTCAGGCGGATCGATACTTCCGCCAGTGCCTCCCCGGTGAGCCAGCCCGCCGCCGGCCCCGGGCGGGACCAGGTCAGGGCGGCGAGGGAAGCGTCCACCGGACCGGTGGTGCGCTCGGGGACCCCGCCCTCGCGGAGCCGGGCCGCGGCGGCCTCCATGCCCGCGCGGTACGTCGTACGGGCAAGTCTTCGGGCCGCCGAGTACACGGTGAGCGGGACCAGCAGGGACTCCCCGGCGGCTCCCGAGGCCGAGGCCGACCGGGCCAGCGCCGCCACCGGCCGCAGCAGGTGCCGCCGCCGCCGGTCCATCAGGAGGTCGGCCATCCGCGCCGGGTGGGCGTCGAGGACCTGGCGGGCTCCGTGACCGGTGAAGTGGTCGGCCGAGCCGGCCGCCAGACGGCGGCGCTCGCGGGCGGCGAAGACCAGTGAGGGAGCGGGTTCGTCGGTGAGCGGGCCGTCGAGTTCGGCGTACGGGAGGGCCTCGTCGGCGGCGGCCACCACGACGTGGTGCAGGCGCGGGTCGGCCGCGATGGCCCTGGCCCGTTCCAGTTCGGCCTCGCGCCCCTGCGGGGTGGCCAGGTCGTTGAAAGTGACCGCCAGCAGCCGCGCCCCGGCGGGACTCAGCAGGGTGCCCGGGGCCCCCGGCAGACCGGCGGCCAGCAGCGCCAGCGTCGCGGAGGCGCTGCCGCCGGACAGGTCGGCGCCCACCCCGGGGGCCGGGGCGCCGCGCGCGGCCCGCCGGTCGGCGGGACCCATTCCGGGCACGGGGCCGGGATCGTACGGCGGAGTTGCGTCGGGGGCATGCCGCGGAGCCGTGAGCCGGGCGCGCACGGCATCCACCAACGCTTCCCGTACGCCCTCCACCGCGCGCTCGGCATCGGCCTCGGGGGCGGCCACCGCGAGCGAGGCGACCTGCTCGTAGCCGGTGATCTCGCGGGAGCCCTCGCGCAGGATGAGCGCGTGCCCGGGCGGGATGCGCCGCACCCCGGCGTACGGTGTGCCGTCGCCCAGCGCCTCCGGGCTGTCGGGGCAGGCCAGCAGGGCCGCGAGATGGCCGATGTCGAGCTGCGCCTCGATGAGGTCGGCGAGCGGAAGGGCGGCGGTGGCGTACGCCGTACCGCTCGCCCAGGGGGTGTAGAAGACGGGCCGGGCGCCCGCGAGGTCGCCGACGACGGTGATCCGGCGGCCGGCCTGGACGACGGCGGTGTAGCTGCCGGACCACTGGGTGAGGTGGCGCAGCGCGCCGCCGCGGGCGGCGTAGAGGGCGCGGCGCAGTTCGGCGTCGGTGGCGCCGCAGCAGCCGAGGACGGCGAGCCGGGTGAAGGGGTCGGCGGGGTCGGCGGTGAGGGTGCGGATCTCGTCGGGGCGCCAGTCGCCGACGGCCCAGAGGGGGTCGGGGTCGCCCCAGAGCAGCTGTGCGCCGACGGGGTGGACGGTGCGTTCCGCGTCCGCGCCCGGGTCGTCGGCGTGGGCGGCGTCCGCGATGCCGCCGTGCAGGGGCGCACCGCCGTCGCCGTATCCGCCCTGGCCGAAGCCCTGGCCGGAGCTCTGACCGAAGCCATGGCCGGGGCTCTGACCGGGGCCTTGGCCCGAGACCCTTCCGGCCGTGCCGAAGCTCGCGGCGATACTGCTCCAACCCACCAACCAGCGCACCGCCGCCTCCCCAGCCCGTGGGCACATGACCGGGGCACAGGCAGGACGGACGGCGCTGGGCGCGCGGCCGCGGGACCCCGGGTGGCTCGGGGTCCATGCTGCCACGGGACAGGCGTGCGAGAGTGGTTAAAGGGGGCGCACACGCAAAGGAACACGCCCCGGCCACGCGGTATTTGGCGTTCCGTTCCCACCGCCCCATAGGTCGCTTTCAGCCATTCTTCGGCTGCCGGAAGAGCCGTCGCAGGCGGCCGGCGCTCACCGCGGGGGCGCGGTCCGGGAGGCGGAATCCACCCCCCGGACCGTTCCGCCACCCGCGGGGATTGAGGCAGCGGCATCCCCCGACCCGCCCGGTCCAGGCAGCGGGCCGACCCACGCACCGCACATCGAATCGCCGGGTCCCCGGACCGGCCAGAGCGCACGGGCGGGCGCACGGCCACACGGACGGAGCACGCGATGACACGTGCGCCCCGGCTCCGGGCCCGGGGCGGACTGTGCAAACGGACAACAATCCCGCCATACGGAAGTAAGGGCCTTAACGCTTGGGAGGCGGGGAACTACGCTGGGTTTACGAAATGCCGGGCGCCTATGCCCCGGCGGCGTCTGCGTTCCGCGTGTGACGAGGGGTGGCGCATGTCCAGGGAGCTCCGCGAGCCCAATGAGAAGCTCGGCGCCGTCCTCGCCCTCGCGGGCATCAGCAACGCCGGGCTGGCCCGGCGGGTCAACGACCTCGGCGCGCAGCGCGGCCTGACGCTTCGGTACGACAAGACGTCGGTGGCCCGGTGGGTGTCGAAGGGGATGGTGCCGCAGGGCGCCGCCCCGCATCTGATCGCCGCCGCCATCGGCGCGAAGCTCGGGCGGCCGGTGCCGCTGCACGAGATCGGGCTGGCGGACGCGGACCCCGCGCCCGAGGTGGGCCTCGCCTTCCCGCGCGACGTGGGCGCGGCGGTGCGCTCGGCCACCGACCTCTACCGGCTCGACCTCGCCGGCCGCCGCGGCGGTGGCGGGATCTGGCAGTCGCTCGCGGGCTCCTTCTCGGTGGCTGCGTACGCGACGCCCGCCTCGCGCTGGCTGATATCTCCCGCCGACAGCTCGGTGGCCCGCGAACCGGCGGGTGCGGGTGCGGCTGCGCACCGCGCAGCCCCTCACCCGGCCCACGACTCCACCGCCCGGGGGGCGGGCACCTCTGCGGCGGGCACCTCCGCGTCGGACGACCCCGCGGCGCAGCACTCCATGGTCCAGAGCCCCGTATCCGCGACCCCCTCGGCTCATGACGCGCCGGCGCACGAGGCGACGGCAGCAGGTCCCCGGTCCTTGCCGGACGGCCGCACGACCGGACCGGCGACGGGCCCGATGGCAGGGCCGATGGCAGGACAGGCGACAGGGCCGACAGCGGGCCCGGCGTCCGGCCCGCCGTCCACCGTTGTGCCCGCCCAGCCCGGCGCCGAAACGCCGCGCGACCACGGTCAGCGCGTGGGCCACAGCGATGTGACGAAACTGCGCGAGGCGGCCGAGGACGCACGCCGCTGGGACTCCAAGTACGGCGGCGGCGACTGGCGTTCGTCGATGGTCCCCGAGTGCCTGCGGGTGGACGCGGCGCCGCTGCTGCTCGGCTCGTACACCGACGAGGTGGGCCGCGCGCTGTTCGGCGCGACCGCCGAACTGACCCGGCTGGCCGGATGGATGGCCTTCGACACCGGTCAGCAGGAGGCCGCGCAGCGCTACTACATCCAGGCGCTGCGGCTCGCCCGCGCGGCCGCGGACGTACCGCTCGGCGGATACGTGCTGGCGTCGATGTCCCTGCAGGCGACCTACCGGGACTTCCCCGACGAGGGCGTGGACCTCGCGCAGGCGGCCGTCGAGCGCAACCGGGGCCTGGCCACCGCACGCACCATGAGCTTCTTCCGGCTGGTCGAGGCGCGGGCGCACGCGAAGGCGGGCGATTCCGTGGCCGCAGGGGCGGCCCTGCGGGCGGCGGAGGGCTGGCTGGAGCGGGCCCGTCAGGGCGATCCGGATCCGACCTGGCTGGGTTTCTACTCGTACGACCGCTTCGCTGCAGATGCCGCGGAGTGCTACCGGGACCTCAAACTGCCCCGTCAGGTACGGCGTTTCACCGAACAGGCCCTGTCCCGACCCACCGAGGAGTACGTGCGGTCGCACGGGCTGCGGCTGGTGGTGAGCGCGGTCGCCGAGCTGGAGTCGGGCAATCTGGACGCGGCGTGCGCGGCGGGCACCCGGGCGGTGGAGGTGGCGGGCCGGATCTCCTCGGCACGGACGACCGAATACGTACGGGACCTGCTGCACCGCCTGGAACCGTACGGGGACGAGCCGCGTGTTGCGGAGCTGCGGGAGCGGGCCCGGCCGCTGTTGGTGGCGCCGGCGTAGGACCCGGCTTCCGGGGGCCGCGTGGCCGCGTTGTCGGTACCGGGGTGCAGTATGCAGGGGTGGGAGGTGTCAGCGTGGGTGGCGGCGTGGACTGCGATGTGCTGGTGATCGGCGGCGGAATCGTCGGCCTGTCGACGGCGCATGCTTTGTCGCGCCTGGCTCCGGGGACCAGGGTCGTGGTCCTGGAGAAGGAGTCGGGTCCGGCCCGGCACCAGACGGGCCGCAACAGCGGGGTGATCCACAGCGGGATCTACTACCGCCCGGGTTCCCTGAAGGCGCGCTTCGCGGTGAGCGGGGCCGCGGAGATGGTCAAGTTCTGCGCGGAGCACGGGATCGCGCACGAGGTGACGGGCAAGCTGATCGTCGCCACGGAGCGGGAGGAGCTGCCGCGGCTGCACGCCCTGGTCCAGCGCGGCCGGGAGAACGGCATCCCGGTGCGCGAGCTGGGCCCGGCGCAGATCTCCGAGTACGAACCGGAGGTGCGGGGGCTCGCCGCGATCCACGTCGGCAGCACCGGCATCGTGGACTACGGCCGGGTGACGGCCCAGCTGGCGGAGTCCTCGGGCGCGGAGATCGTCTACGGCGGCGCGGTCGATCTGATCTCCCGGCGGGCCTCGGCGGTGGCCGTGCGCACCACGTCCGGCCTGGTGGTCAGGGCCCGGGTACTGGTGAACTGCGCGGGCCTCCAGTGCGACCGGATCGCCCGCCTGGCCGGGGACGACCCGGGGATGCGCATCGTCCCGTTCCGCGGCGAGTACTACGACCTGGCCCGCCCCGAACTGGTCCGCGGGCTGGTGTACCCGGTGCCCGACCCGGCGTTCCCCTTCCTCGGGGTGCACCTGACCCGGGGCATCGGCGGCGGGGTCCACGTCGGGCCCAATGCCGTGCCCGCGCTGGCCCGCGAGGGCTACGCGTGGTCGACGGTGCGGCCCCGGGACATCGCGGACGAGCTCGCCTGGCCGGGATCCTGGCGGATGGCCGCCCGGCACTGGCGGTACGGGACGGGCGAGATCCACCGCTCGCTGTCGAAGCAGGCCTTCACCCGGGCGGTACGGCGCCTGCTGCCGGCCGTCACCTCCGCGGACCTCCACCCCGCCGCGGCCGGGGTCCGCGCGCAGGCCGTACTGCGCGACGGCACCCTGGTGGACGACTTCCTGATCCGTGACGCCCCGCGCACGGTCCACGTCCTCAACGCCCCCTCGCCCGCGGCCACCGCTTCGCTCCCGATCGGCCGTGAGATCGCAACCCGCGCCCTGCGCACCCTCGGCTCGGCCTGAGCACTGCTCCGGCGGGTGCGGGAGCCGCTCGCGCGGCGGCTCCCGCACCCCCCGTCGTAGAATCAGCGCATTGTGTCTGAGTCCCTGAACCCCCAGTCGCCCCGCCTCCCGGACGCCGCGCCGGAGGCGAACTCGTACGTGCCGCCCAAGTGGCGCACCGAGCCCCGCTTCCCCGACGGGCCCGCGCCGGACCCGGCCGGCTCGCACCACGAGCGGCGGATCCGCAGCTTCCAGCCCCGTCGCAGCCGGGTCACCACCGGCCAGGGCGAGGCGCTGAAGCGCCTGTGGGGCACCTGGGGCCTGGACATCGACGGCCACGAGGTCATCGACCTCAAGGAGCTCTTCGACGGCCTGCCGGTCGTCCTGGAGATCGGCTTCGGCATGGGCGAGGCCACGGCCCAGATGGCGGCCGACGACCCCGGCACCGGGATCCTCGCCGCCGACGTGCACACCCCCGGGCAGGGCAACCTCCTCGCCCTCGCCGAGCGCGGCGGGATGACCAACATCCGGGTGGCCAACGGCGACGCCATCATCCTGCTCCGCGAGATGCTGCCGCCCGACTCCCTGGCCGGGATGCGCGTCTACTTCCCGGACCCGTGGCCCAAGGCCCGCCACCACAAGCGCCGGCTGATCCAGCCCGACTTCCTGACGCTGGCCGCCACCCGCCTGGCGCCCGGGGCCGTACTGCACTGCGCGACCGACTGGGAGCCGTACGCCGAGCAGATGCTCGAAGTGCTCACCGCACACCCGGACTTCGAGAACACCCGGCCCGACGGCGGCTTCTCGCCGCGTCCCGAGTTCCGGCCGCTCACCCGCTTCGAGGGCCAGGGCCTCGACAAGGGCCACCTCGTACACGACTTGCTCTTCCGTCGCACGGAGAACTGACAAGGTCACCGCACGTGTCAGACCGGCTCGCTAGGGTCATGGTGTGTTCCGAGCGCCCCGCCCTGTGCGCGCACGTCCGTCCGGCACGATCCGCACGTGCGTGCTCCTCGCCCTGCTCGCCGGCACCGGGATCGCCATCCTCGAACTCGTGCGGGAGCAGACCGGCACCTCCGGGTTCTTCGTCGGTCTCGGCCTGGCCCTGCTGCCGGTGGCCCCGCTCATGGCGGCCTTCCGGTGGCTGGGCCGGGCCGCGCCCGCGCCCTGGTCGCAGCTGCTGTTCTGCTTCGGCTGGGGTGCCTGCACCGCGGCGCTGATCGCGATACTGGCCAACAACTTCGCCACCGAGTGGATAGCCGCGGCCACCGCCGACGCCTCCGCCGCCGATCACCTCGGCTCGGTGGCCATCGCCCCGGTGGTGGAGGAGAGCGCCAAGGCGGCGGCCCTGCTGCTGGTGTTCTTCTTCCGAAGACGACACTTCACCGGCCCGGCCGACGGGTTCGTGGTGGCCGGCTTCACCGCCACCGGTTTCGCCTTCACCGAGAACATCCTCTACCTCGGCAACGCCTTCGTGGAGGACCTGGCCGAGGACAGCGGCGCACTGGAATCGATGACGGCGGCGACCTTCTTCGTGCGGATAGTGCTGTCGCCGTTCGCG
The DNA here is from genome assembly GCF_014650695.1 of Streptomyces avidinii. Taxonomy (GTDB): domain Bacteria; phylum Actinomycetota; class Actinomycetes; order Streptomycetales; family Streptomycetaceae; genus Streptomyces; species Streptomyces avidinii. The sequence continues at coordinate 22,042 of NZ_BMVL01000011.1, forward strand.
CACCCGCTGTTCACGGTGCTCACCGGGCTCGGCTTCGGCGTGGCCGCGGTCAGCGCCCCCCGCTCGCGCAGGATCTTCCTGCCACTGCTCGGCCTGGCGCTGGCCATGGGCATGCACGCGCTGTGGAACGGCTCCTCGCAGTTCGGGGAGCACGGCTTCTACATGGTCTACGCGTGCGTGATGGTCCCGGCGTTCGGGCTGCTGGTGTGGCTGGCCGTGCGGATACGGCGCGACCGGCTGCGGGCCGTCGCCCGGGAACTCTCGTTGTACGCGGCCGCGGGCTGGCTCGGTCCGGCCGAGGTGCCGGCCCTGGCCTCCATGCCGGCCCGGTCACTGGCCCGCGCCCTGGCCCGGCACAGCGGTGGCCGGGCCGCCGGGCGCACGGTCGCCCGGTACGAGGCGGACGCGGCCGCCCTGGCCCTGTTGCGGAACCGGGCGCGGCGCGGCGGCCCCCTGCGGGAGCGGGACTTCGCGGGCCGGGAGCGGGAGTTGCTGCACCGGCTGTGGCAGGGTCGCGCGACGGCGGGTCCCGCGCTGGCCCGGGCGGCGGTCATGGAGGAGCTGGTTCCGCCGTGGTTCGATCCCCTCGCCCCGGCTGTCGTGCGGGCGGACGTACCCCCGCAGCGACGGACGGCGGCAGCCGCGGACCCGGGCCTCAGACGTTCAGGCCCTTGGAGTTCAGCCACGCCAGCGGGTCCATCGTCGATCCGCCCTTGCGTACTTCCAGGTGGAGATGAGGTCCGGTGACGTTGCCGGTGGCGCCGACACGGCCGATGGTCTCGCCCGCGCCCACCGAGCCGGAGGTCACCGACATCGAGGAGAGGTGGCAGTACCAGATCTCCGTGCCGTCCGGCAGCTCCAGCACGATCCGGTAGCCGTACGCGCCGGACCAGCCGGCCGAGGTGATCTTTCCGCCGGAGACGGCCTTGACCGGGGTCCCGGTCGGGGCCGCGAAGTCCAGGCCGGTGTGGTGGCCGGAGGACCACATGGAGCCGGAGTCCCCGTAGTGCGAGGTGAGGGTGTACGCGGAGGTGGGCAGGGAGTAACTGCCGGCCGGTGCGGCCGGGCGCGCCTGCTCGGCCTTCTCCGCGGCTGCCTTCTCCGCCGCAGCCTTCTCGGCGGCTTCCTCCGCGGCTTTCGCCTCGGCCTGGGTCTTCGCTTCCTCGGCCGCCTTGCGGGCGGCTTCCAGCTTGTCCTTGGCCTCCTGGGCGGCGGCCTGCTGCGCCGCCTGCTCGGCCTCCGCCCGGGCCTTGGCCGCGGCGGCGTCCTGCTGGGACTCGGCCTGCTGGAGGATGCGGTTGCGCAGCGCCTCACCGGCGTCCGCGCCGTGGACGGACTGCTGCGCCATGATCCCCGTGCGCTCGCCCGCCGCCCGGGACGCAGCTCCCGAACCTCCGTCGTCCTGCTGCGCCTTGTCCCCGATCACCAGGTCGGACAGGGCCGGCAGGGATATCGCGACCTGGGGCCGGTCCTGCGCGGTGGCGATGCCGCCGGCGCCGACCGCCGCGATGACGCCGACACCGAGCACGGTGGAGCTGCGGGCAAGTCCCCCGCGCTGCTTGGCGACCCGGTGCTTGCCCCGGACCGGTCGCACCGAATCCTCGGTGGGGTTCCACTCGCCCCAGGCACCCGCGGTGGGCGGCTCCTGGATCTCGATGCCATCAGGGGCAGGCAAGTTGGAGGCCACCAGGGCACACTCCTCATGGACGCGCGTGGGCGCGCGCGCACGGTGCCGTCTCTTGCGACGGCTGGGACGACCGCGCTGCGTTATCGAAAGGTAATAGACGGAGGGGAGTGATTCCAAGCTTATCCGCTTGATCGTTCCCGGCAATCAGCCACTCACTGACCGGCTTTGGCCACACCTTTTGCCTGCAAATCGGCTCCAACTGGTACAAAAATCAACCGATTCCCCCACCTCTTCAGCCACAGCGCCAACATGACGATTCGTCAATTTGCTTGCGGAGAGCATTCTTTCCATCACGCATCGTTACGTGACATCGCCCCGGGGCACCACCGGCACGGTCCGGCGCCGTTCCGGCTGCCGCTCCCCCGGACGCTCCACCGCGAGCAGCGCCATGTCGTCCGTCGCCCCGCCACCCGTATGCCGGCGCACATCATTGCTGAGTGCGCTCAGCAACGCCTGCGGCCCGGGGAAGATCCGCCCGCGCAGCCGGGCCGCCGGATCGTAGAAGTCCCCCGCCCCGTCCCGGGCCTCGGTCAGCCCGTCCGTGTAGAGCAGCAGGGTGGTCCCCGCCGGGAAGGGCCACTCCTGCACCAGGTCGGGCCAGCCCCCCAGATCCCCCATGCCGAGCGGCAGGGCGGGCTCCGCCGGGGCGAGGACCGCCACCTCACCACCCCCGTGCAGCAGCAGCGGCTCGGGGTGGCCCCGGTTGAGCAGCCGCAGCACGCTCGCGCCCGGCGGGATCTCCCCGAGCACGCACGTCGTGAACCCCTCCACCACGTCCAGGCTGTCGCGCCGGGTGCCCTCGCGGGCCAGCGCCCGCTCCAGCCGCTGCGCCAGCGCCTCCAGCGTGGGCTCCGTGTCCGCCGCCTCCCGGAAGGCCCCCAGGACCACCGCGACCGCCTCCACCGCCCCCAGCCCCTTGCCCCGTACGTCGCCCACCGCCAGCCGCACCCCGTACGGGGTGTCCTGGACGGCGTACAGGTCGCCTCCGATGAAGGCGTCCGCCTGCGCGGCCTCGTACCGGACGGAGACGTGCAGCCCCCCGATGCGCTCGGCGGGCTTCGGCAGCACCGCCCGCTGCGCAGCCTCGGCGATCCCGCGCGCCGAGGCGAGCTGCTCGCCGCTGCGCCGCACCACGCGGTTGATCAGGAGCGCCAGCCCGGAGACCGTCAGCACGGTGGCCAGTTCGGTCATCGCCTCGACCTTCCAGCCGACGCCGCTGGTGATCTGCAGCACGAACACCGCGAGCACGGCCAGGGCGCCGGTCAGGGCTGTCGCCCGGAGCGTGAAGAGCGGGGCGGCGATCAGCGGGGCCGCGCTGAAGAACGGGGATCCGGTGAAGCTGGGCGGGGTCAGCAGGTTGAAGACGACCCCGAAGGCGATCAGCGCGCCCGGCAGCACGCGGGCCACCCGGACCATCGGCCGGGCCACACCGCTGCCGGCGCCACCCGCGCCGTCCGCGCGCCCACCGCCGTCGCCCTGCCGGCCCAGCCCCACCACGCTCTCTCCTGCCGCCCGGTCCGTCGCACGGGTGCGGGCCTGCTGCCGCCTCGCCCCTCAACGCTGGCGCCAGGAGCCCGCACACGGCGACCCGACGGCGGCCGGACGGGTGAGGGAACGCGAGAACGAACACGAGAGGGGACGTATGAGGAGGGCCCCGGGAGAACACGACGAAGGCCCGGTTCCTGGTGAGGAACCGGGCCTTCGTACTGAGTAGCGGGGACAGGATTTGAACCTGCGACCTCTGGGTTATGAGCCCAGCGAGCTACCGAGCTGCTCCACCCCGCGTCGGTAAACACAACTCTACGCCATCAGGGGGGAGCCCTTCGCCAATTAACCGCCGCCTCGCCCGCAGATACGTATCACCGCAGGTCAAAGCCCTGAAACCCAGTCCGGAACCGGCCGCGGACCACCCCCCGCGAACGAAGATCATCTCTGTTGCACGGCGGTGACACCGCGGGGATGGTTCCGGTATCCGATCCGGGCGATGATTCACCTGTCGCAAGGGCCAGGGGGAACGCGCACCGGCCGGCGACCACGACCACATCTTCTCGGCTCGGCGCTCTGCCGATGCCTCTGTGATTCCTGGGGGGAGTCCACCATGTCCGTTCGCACCGCAGCCGCCATCGCAGTCGTCGCCGGCGTTGTCACCACTCTGCTGCCGCTCTCGACCACCGCAGCGTCCGCCGCGCCTGCCGCGCCCGCCGCGCCCGCCGCCGACGAACAGGCCGTGCTGCGTACGGAGATGGGCACCCCGGTCCCCAGCGGTTCGCTGACCCGCGGCGGCGCCACCGAGACCTTCGACCTCACGGTCAAGAACCCGACCGGCAAGACGGTCGAGTACAAGCCGTGGATGCTCGTCGACCAGACCGGCCCGAGCCGTCTCCAGAAGGACGACGTGGTCTTCAAGGTCGACGCGGTGGACGCCCCGGCGACCAAGTCCTCGGTCGGCCAGCAGGACGGCGGATGGCAGGGCCTCTTCTACCCGGCGACGGCCGGCGGCAAGGAGAGCGGCGCGGGCTTCGACATCCCCGCGAACGGCAAGATGACCTGGAAGGTCACCATCGGCCTCGGCGCCCACTACCCCACCAACGACGGCGACTTCACCTTCACCGCCACCAGCTACAACAACTCGGTGGCGCCCGGCGGCGCGGACTCCCACCTGTTCAAGGTCGCCCCGCAGATCAAGGCGGGCGCGCTGAAGACCTGGTTCAAGCAGGTCAGCTCCGGCAAGGACGGCCAGGAGCAGCGCGCGTACCTCGACCTGAACTACCAGGCCACCGGCGAGGGCACCTTCGACACCGCCCTCGCGACCACCCTGAGCCTGTCGCACCCGGGGGAGCAGAAGGCCGACTTCCGGCTGCAGGCGCTGATCGACGGCCGCTGGCAGGACCTGCAGGGCGAGTACGGCCGCTACGAGCTGCCGCGCGTCCCCACGGGCTTCGGCGCCGCCGCCGGCGTCCGCACCCTGCCGCTGCGGCTCTCCCTGGGCAAGAACACCGAGCTGACGAAGAAGACCGTCATCACGATGGACGCCGAGGTCCGCCACGCCGAGGGCAACACCTACCCGTTCCAGAACAGCTCCGTGCAGTTCCCGCTCTCCCCGATCGTGGAGACCGCCCCGCCCTCCGGCACCCCGTCCGGCACCCCCTCCGCGACCCCGTCCACCACGGCCTCCGCCACCCCCGCCGTGCAGCAGGCCGTCGCCAACTCCACGGGCAACGCCAACCTGACCACCACCGCCGCGTCCACCGGCTCCCTCGCCCGGACCGGCGCCGGCTCGGGCACCGGCCTGTACGCCGGCCTCGCGGCCGCCCTGGTCGCGCTCGGCGCGGCCGCCGCCTGGCTCGGCCGCCGTCGCCGCACCGCCGCCTGATCGGTCCCCGATCCCCGTGGCCCGTCCGTAGCCCGCAGCCAGAGGCGCCCCACCCGGTTCTCCCGGGTGGGGCGTTTCTGCGCGGGGCGCCGTCAGACGGCGGTGCGGCGACGGCGGGCCAGGACTCGGGTGGTGCTCCCGTCGTCCTCCCGCACGTCCCGGACGTGGGTGAAGCCGATGCGTTCCAGCAGGACCAGCGAGGCCGTGTTGGGCTCGGCCACGGTGGCGTGCACCTCGGCCAGGCCGAGGGAGTCGAAGCCGTACGCGACGATCGCCTCGGCGAGCTCGGTGCCCAGGCCCGATCCCCAGGCCTCGGGAGCCAGCGCGTAGACGATCTCGTGCCCGCCGACCGCTTCGGTGCGCTTGATCTCGGCGTGCCCGACCAGCCGGCCGTCCCGGCGCACCGCCCAGACGTCGAAGAGGTTCTCGGCGTAGACCTTCGTGAAGACCCGCCCGAAGAGCGCCCGGTCCTCGGCCTCGGTGACGGGGCCGTCCCCCATCCACCGGGACACCCGTACGTCCTGGAAGAGAGCGACGAACCCCTCCTCGTCCCCCGGGGTGTACGGGTCGAGGAGCAGTCGTTCGGTCCGCAGGACAGGCGTCATGCTCACCGACGCTACCGGCCCGGTCCGAGGGCCTCACCGCATTTTCCGGCCCGCCCGCACCCGGGCTGACGGACCGTCCGCCCCACGCGAAGCGCCCCACCCGAAGGAATCGGATGGGGCGCTTCGCACAGGTCGGAGGAGGTCTTCCCCGTCCCTGTGAGCGGTAGGCCATGTCGGACTCGAACCGACAACCAACGGATTAAAAGTCCGCTGCTCTGCCAATTGAGCTAATGGCCCTCCAGGTGCTCACCCCAGAGCATAGCCGGACCGCGCCGGTCAGCCGATCGGGTATCCGCCGACCGGCCTGTCGCCGCCGCCGCGGTGGTGCTCCGGAGGGCCTCGGTCCGGTCCCCGGAGGGGGGTTACGCACCATCAGCTTCCGGGAGCGAAGAAAGGGCCCGTACGGCACCTGGGTGTCGTACGGGCCCTTTCTCAGGGGTTCAGCTCAGCTGCGATCAGCCGTTGCGCTTCCAGCGCGGCTTGTCGTCGCGGCGGCCACCGAAGCCACCGGTGGAACCGGAGCCGGAGCCGGAGCCGGACGGACGGTGGTCGTCGCGGCGGCCGTACGGGCGGTCGCCGCCGCCGGAGCGGAAGCCACCGGACGGACGGTCGTCACGACGGAAGCCACCACCGGACGGACGGTCACCACCGGAGCGGAAACCACCCGACGGACGGTCGTCGCGGTTGAAGGTGCCCGAGGAGCGGTCGTCGCGGTTGAAGGTGCCGGAGGGACGGTCGTCGCGGCGGAAGCCACCACGGTCGCCACCACGGTCATCGCGGTTGAAGCCACCGGACGGACGGTCGTCACGACGGAAGCCACCACCGGACGGACGGTCACCACCGGAGCGGAAACCACCCGACGGACGGTCGTCGCGGCGGAAGCCACCACGGTCGCCACCACGGTCATCGCGGTTGAAGCCACCCGACGGACGGCCACCACGGTCGCCACCGCGGTCGTCGCGGCGGAAGCCACCACGGTCACCGCCGCGGTCGCCACCACGGTTGTCGCGACGCTCGAAGTTGCCACGGTCGTCACGCTGGGCGCGCTGCTCCTCGCGGCGCTCCTGCGCGGCCAGCTCGGCGGCAGCGGCGGCGGCAGCAGCCGCCACCTCGGCCTCGGCGGCCTCGGCCACCTCGGCGACAGCGGCCTCCGGGTCCTCGCCGCGCTCGCGGGCGGAGCGGGCGACGAGGCGGTCGGCCTCCTCGCGCAGCTCGCCGGCACGGCGGGTCAGACGCTCCAGCTGCTTGGTCAGCTCGGCGACCTCGCGCTCGGCCTGCTTGGCGGCGTTGTTCGCGGAGTCGGCCTGGACCTCGGTCAGCGAACGGGCACCGGTGATCTCGGCGACCTCCGGCTCGAAGGCGCCGGCGCCCTGGACGATGTGGCGCGAGGCGTCGACGCCCGCGTCCTCCATCAGGCGGAAGATCTGGCGACGCTGGTGCGGCAGCGCGAGCGAGACCACGACACCGGACTTGCCGGCACGGGCGGTACGGCCCGAGCGGTGCAGGTAGTCCTTGTGGTCACCGGCCGGGTCCACGTTCAGGACCAAGTCGATGCCATCGACGTGGATACCGCGGGCGGCGACGTCGGTGGCGACGAGCGCGTTGACGTAGCCGTCCTTGAAGTCGGCGAGGACGCGGGTACGGGCGCCCTGCGTCATGCCGCCGTGCAGCGCGTCGGCCTTCACGCCGGCCTCGACGAGCTGCTCGGCGATGCGGTCGGCGCCCAGCTGGGTGCGGACGAAGATGATGGTGCGGCCCTTGCGGGCGGCGATGGCGGCCGTGACCGGCGCCTTGTCCTTCGGCTTCACGACGAGGACGTGGTGCGTCATGGTCGTGACGTTGCCCTGCGCGCTGTCGACCTCGTGCGTGACGGGGTTGGACAGGTAGCGCTTGACCAGGGTGCCGATCTCGTTCTCCATGGTGGCGGAGAAGAGCATGCGCTGGCCGCCGCCGGGGATCTGGTCGAGCAGCTCGGTGACCTCGGGCAGGAAGCCCAGGTCGGCCATCTGGTCGGCCTCGTCGAGCACCGCGACCTGGACATTCTCCAGGGAGCAGGCACCGCGGTTGATGATGTCGCGCAGACGGCCGGGGGTGGCGACGAGGACGTCGACACCGCGCTCCAGAGCGTAGATCTGGTTGCTCATGGAGGTACCGCCGCAGACGACCTTCATCTTCAGGCCGAGCACGTCGCCGTAGGGCTGGAGCGCGTCCGCGACCTGCATCGCGAGCTCACGGGTCGGCGTGAGGATGATGGCGCGGGGCTTCTTCTTATCGGTGTGACCGCCGGCCAGGGTGGCCAGGGTCGGCAGACCGAAGGAGAGGGTCTTGCCGGAGCCGGTGCGGCCACGGCCGAGGATGTCCTTGCCGGCCAGGGCGTCCGGGATGGTCGCGGCCTGGATCGGGAAGGGGCTGGTGACGCCGTTCTGCGCGAGCTTGCGCACGACGCCCTCGGGGAGACCGAGGTCGCCGAAGGTGATCGAGGGCTCGGCGTCAGCGTCAGCGTCGGCGTCGTCGAAGTCGGTGGTCGAGTCCTCGAGGGACTCGTCGGTGTTCACGTCGGCCTCAAGAGCCTCGATGATCTCGTTGGCCTCAGCGGCCTCGATCGCCTCGGTGACCACGAGGGCCTCGGCGTCGATCATCTCGTTGGAGTCGTTCTCGGGCATGACGGAACGGTCAGAGCTGGAAATGGACATGCGAAATGCGAAACCTTCCGGAGTCTCGGCACGCGCCCAAACTCCGTGAATCGCAAATCGACCGCCTCAATGCGGTCAGCCACGGCTAGGGAGAGTACGCGCCACACGGCGCTCTTCGGATTCGGCGCCGGGCAATGGGATCAAACGATCTATAACCATACGCACCCTCCCCGGGGTCTGGCAAGTCGCTCCCACGAGAATGCCTCTGACCTGCAAGAACGCCTCCAAGGGCCGGTGGCGGGGCGGGCCCCACCGGGCACTCGGCGGGGCCCGTCGGCCTAGAGTTCCGGCGCCGGAGCGGTGGTGGGTTCGGGCTGCGGGCTCGGTAGAACGGGAGTGGGTTCCGTCACAGGGGGAGTGCTGGCCGGCGGCTCCGGGGTCGGGCTCGCCGGCTGCTGCCCGCCGACCGAACCGCCCGGGCCGCCGGGGCCGCCCGAACCGCCGCCCGATGTCGGCTGCTGGGGGCCCTGCCCGCCGGCCCCGCCGCCGGGCCCCGCCGAGGGGGCGGGCACCCCCGGCTGGCCGCTCGGCGCGCCCGCGCTCGGCGAGGCCCCGGTCGCGCCGGAGGCCTTGCCGTCCTCCTTGGCCCTGCCGCCCTGGCTCCCCGTACCGTCCTTGGCGCCGTGCCCGTTGCCGTGGACCCCGGAGCCGCGCCCCGAGACGGTCCCGGCGCCCGCCTCGGTACCGCTGCGGCGGTCCCCCGGGGCGGAGGGCCCGGGCTTCGCCGCGTCCTCACCGACGCTCATGCAGCCGGCCGTCGCCGCGACCGCGAGCGCGGTGACGGCCAGTCGGAGGGAAGCGGACAACTGGCGCACGGGGGCACCTCCGGAGCCTGAGGGTGAACATTCCGCATGAGCGGGTCAATGTGCCCAACTCCCTTTGACCCGTAAGGGACACGCCCTCCACGGAACACCTCCGCCGAACCCCGTCCCGAACCGGCGGCCGAACCTCAGGCGAAGAGCTGCCGCGCCACCTGTGAGCCGAGGTGTACCGCGCCCAGCCCGACCAGCACCGACATCACCACGTTCGCCGCGGCCAGGAACCGGTGCCCCCGCTCGGCCAGCCGCAGGGTCTCGTACGAGAACGTCGAGTACGTGCTCAGCGCCCCGCACAGCCCGGTCCCCAGCAGCAGCTGGAGCCGCGAGCCGGCGGCCCCGCCCAGCACCGCCCCGGCCAGCACCCCGAGCACCAGGCAGGCGCTCGCGTTGACCACGAAGGTGCCCCAGGGGAAGGCGGAATCGTGCCGCGCCTGCACCGCACGGTCCATCAGGTAGCGCAGCGGCGCGCCGACGGCCGCACCCGCCACCACGAGCAGCCAGTTCACCGCGGGACCCGGCCCCGGCCGGCCCCGCGGCCCCGGACCGCGAGCCGCGTCCCCGAGGCGGCCGCCCACACCGCGCCCAGCGCCGCCACCACCGTGAGCCCTGCGTAGGCCAGCGCGGTCGCCGCCTCCCCCTCGTCCAGCAGCCGGGAGAAGTCCACCGCGTAGGTGGAGAAGGTGGTGAAGCCGCCGAGCACGCCGACCCCGGCGAAGGGCCGCAGCAGCGGATGCGGGGACGTCCGGCCGCCCTCGCTGATCAGCACCATCAGTACGCCGATCAGCGCAGAGCCGGAGGCGTTGATCCACAGGGTCGCCCACGGGAAGGCCCCGGGCCCTGCCGGCCACAGCAGGGAGATCCCGTAGCGCGCCGCGCCGCCGACCGCGCCGCCGGCCGCCACCGCCGCGAGCACCCGGCCCCGGGGCTCGGCACGTTGCGCGGGTACGTGCAGGTCGACGTCCGGATCGATGGCCTCCGCCGCGTCGGCCGCGTCGGCCGCGTCGGCCGCTTCGGCCTCATCCGCAGCATCCGCCGCATCCGCCGACTCGTCACCGGGGAGCGGCAGGGGGGTCACCCGTACCCCAGCGCGTGCAGCCGGTCGTCGTCGATCCCGAAGTGGTGGGCGATCTCGTGCACGACGGTGACCTCCGTCTCCGCGACCACGCTCTCCCGGTCCTCGCACATCCGCAACGTGGGATTGCGGTAGATGGTGATCCGGTCCGGCAGCACCCCGGCGTACCACTCGCCGCGGTCCGTCAGCGGCGTTCCCTCGTACAGACCGAGCAGCTCGGGGTCGTCGGCGGGCGGTTCGTCCTCGACGAACACCGCCACGTTGTCCATCAGCCGCGTCAGCTCCGGCGGGATCCGGTCCAGGGCCTCTGCGACGAGCTCCTCGAACTCCTCGCGCGTCATCTCCAGCACCCGGCCATTGTCGCTCCGGGGGAAACCGTTTTGGCGATAGCTCCCCGGATCCCATATGCTTCTCACGTCCCCGACGCGCTGAAGAAGTGCCCGGCGGGCCTTTAGCCCTCATCGTCTAGTGGCCCAGGACGCCGCCCTTTCAAGGCGGTAGCACGGGTTCGAATCCCGTTGGGGGTACGCATTACCGTGTGCAAGACTTGTTCTCGCACACTGCAAGGTCCTGTGGAGCAGTTGGTTAGCTCGCCACCCTGTCAAGGTGGAGGTCGCGGGTTCAAGTCCCGTCAGGATCGCTGAAGCCGGAAACGGTTTCGTGGCTGGGTAGCTCAGTTGGTACGAGCGATCGCCTGAAAAGCGATAGGTCGCCGGTTCGACCCCGGCCCCAGCCACCATCGGAAGGCCCCGTCCATCGGACGGGGCCTTCCTGCGTCACTCGGCCTCGGCCTCGGCCGCGGGGCGGGAGCGGCGGCGCCACTGCACGACGCCGACGGCCGCCGCCCCGGCAACGACCAGCCCGAGCAGCGCCCCGTCCGGCACCGCGTCCGCCAGTCGGCCGACCCACTGCTCCACCGCGAACGAGTCGTCCACGTCCAGCAGTCCCGGCAGCGCGCTCGCCCCGTCGTACGCGAGGAACAGCGCGCCCAGGGTGATGAAGAACAGCCCGGACAGCAGCGAGGTGGTGTGCAGTTCGAAGCGGCCCACCACGAGGGCCCGCCCCCGCAGCCAGCGGCGCCGGCCCAGATCGAACCGCTCCCACAGCAGGGCCAGCAGGAACAGCGGCACGGCCATGCCCAGGGCGTAGACCGCGAGCAGCAGGCCGCCGTAGACGGGGCTCCCGCTGACCGCTGCGACCGTCAGGACGCTGCCGAGGATCGGGCCGGCGCAGAAACCGGCCAGCCCGTAGACCGCACCGAGCGCGTACACCGACAGGGCGGTGGTGGGCCGGATCCGGCCCGACAGCTCCGAGATCCGCTTCGGGGCGAAGCCGAGGCCCAGGATCTGTGCGAGGCCGAGCGCGATGATCAGCCAGCCGCCGGCCAGGACGAGCTGGTCGCGGTTGCTGTGGAAGAACCGCCCGGCGTACGAGCCGGCCGCCCCGAGCGGTACGAGGGTGCTCGCGAGGCCCGCGTAGAAGATCCCGGTGCGCGCCAGCAGCCGTGAGGTGGAGTCGATGGAGTAGGCGAAGAAGGCCGGCAGCAGCAGCGCGCTGCACGGGCTGAGCAGGGCGAGGAGGCCGCCCAGCAGGGCGGCCAGGTATCCGATGTGGGTCACTGCTTCGCCGCCTCCGCCTTCGCCCGGGCGATGGCGGCCGTGAAGGTGTCGAGCGGCTGGGCGCCGGCGATGGGCCTGCCGTTGAGCAGGAAGGACGGGGTGGAGGTGACACCGATGCGGTAGCCCTCCTCCTGGTCCTTCTTCAGGGCCGCCGCGGCCTGCTCGCCGGCCAGGTCGGCCTTGAAGCGCTCCAGGTCGGGGACCCCGGCCTCGCGCGCCAGCTCCACGAGGCGCGGCTCGGCGAAGCCCTTCTCCTTCGAGCCGTCGGCGTAGGCCGCGGCGTGGAAGGCCTCGAAGCGGTCCTGCTGTCCGGCCGCCCAGGCGGCCCTGGCGGCCGCCTCGGAGTCGGCTCCGAAGATCGGGAAGTTGCGCCACTCGATGCGCAGGGTGCCGTCCGCGACGTACTTCTTCACCAGTTCGGGCTCGGTGTCCCGGGCGAACTTGCCGCAGTAGCCGCATTTGAAGTCGGAGTACTCGATGAGCACCACGGGCGCGTCGGCGCGGCCGACGGCGAGCTTGTCGCCGGACTCACGGCGGGCCAGCGCCTTGAGCTCGGCGACGGGGTCGGTCCGCGGCGCGGCCGCGGCGGTGGAGCCGGCCGAGCCGGGTTCGGCGGGGGCGGTGGCCTGCCAGGAGACGATGCCGAGGGTGATCGCGGCGAGGGCGACCCCGGCGGAGATCAGCAGGGGCTTCGTGGAGGTCTTGGAAGGGGGCATGCGGGTGCTCCAGTGCTGCGGGTGGTGGGGCGGGGACCGGTGGGGACCGGTCGCCTGGGCGTCTCTTTCGGATCTTGTCGGCCGAGCCCGCGGCGTCCGGTGCCGTGGATCGCACGGCGGAGGTCGTCCTCGTACTGGACGTACCGGTGCGGGCCCGACAAGGCAGCGAGGTGCGGTGCCGGGCGCCGCGGGGACGGCAAGATCCGGAAGAGACGGCCTAGATCCGCAGCACGCAGAGTTCCAGCCGGTCGGGTGCCGGACGGTCGGGGCCGCGTACGAGGATCCGTGCGGGCCTGGCGGCGGTCGGACCGGTCTCTTCGGGCGCCGCCCGGGCCGGCGGGACCTGGGCGTGCTCGCCCCAGGCACGCGCGGGGACGGCGGGCGTACCGCCGCGCTCCGGGGCCGCCGGGGCGCAGGCGGGCCCGCCGGTGCCGGTGAACACGGCCGGGTGCAGCCGCGCCGGGCTCGAGTCGGTGGACGGGGCCGGCACACCGGCCGGCCCGTGAGCCGCGGCCGGGACGGTCGCCCCGGCCTGCACCGGACGGGCGGATGTGCTCGCCGCCGCCGGGGCCGCGCAGCCCAGGAGTACCGCCAGCACCACGCCGAGCAGGCTCCAGACGTGGCGGGGGCGGGACAAGGTGGGCTGCCTCTCACTGGGACGACCGACGGACTCGTCCCGAAATGGTACGGGTCCACCCGACAAATGCGTTCGCCACCCGGAGGGCCCAGGTGAGATCCTCGATCAGGTATGTCTACTTCCTTCGCCGCCCTGCAGACGCTTCTCGGTGAGATCTCCCTCCGTGACGCGCACCGCCTCGGCCGCCGCCTCGAGGGCGCCCGCCGTATCCGCAAGCCCGAGGCCAAGCAGGCCGTGCTCGACGAGATCGCTACGGAGGCCACCAGGGCCGCCGAGCGACTGGCCGGCCGTGCCTCGCGGATGCCGGAGGTCACGTATCCCGAGAACCTGCCCGTCAGCCAGAAGAAGGACGAGATCGCCGAGGCGATACGCGACCACCAGGTCGTGATCGTCGCGGGCGAGACCGGCTCCGGCAAGACCACGCAGATCCCCAAGATCTGCATGGAACTGGGCCGCGGCGTCCGGGGCATGATCGGGCACACCCAGCCCCGCCGGATCGCCGCCCGCACGGTCGCGGAGCGGATCGCCGAGGAGCTGAAGTCCGAGATCGGCCAGACGGTCGGCTGGAAGGTCCGCTTCACCGACCAGGTGGACCAGGACGCGACCTTCGTGAAGCTGATGACCGACGGCATCCTGCTCGCCGAGATCCAGACGGACCGCGAGCTGCGCGCGTACGACACGATCATCATCGACGAGGCCCACGAGCGGTCGCTGAACATCGACTTCCTGCTGGGCTACCTGGCCACGCTGCTGCCGAAACGTCCCGACCTCAAGGTCGTCATCACCTCGGCGACCATCGACCCCGAGCGCTTCTCCCGGCATTTCGGCGAGGCACCGATCGTCGAGGTCAGCGGGCGCACGTATCCGGTGGAGGTCCGCTACCGGCCGCTCCTCGAAGACGACTCCGAGGATTCCGACCGCGACCAGATCACCGCGATCTGCGAGGCCGTGGACGAGCTCCAGTCCGAGGGACCGGGCGACATCCTGGTCTTCCTCTCCGGCGAGCGGGAGATCCGCGACACGGCCGATGCCCTGAACAAGCGCAATCTCCGCTTCACCGAGGTGCTCCCCCTCTACGCGCGCCTCTCGCACGCCGAGCAGCACCGCGTCTTCCAGCAGCACACCGGCCGCCGGATCGTCCTGGCCACCAATGTCGCCGAGACCTCGCTGACCGTCCCCGGCATCAAGTACGTGATCGACCCGGGCACCGCCCGGATCTCCCGCTACAGCCACCGCACCAAGGTCCAGCGGCTGCCGATCGAGCGGATCTCGCAGGCCAGCGCCAACCAGCGCAAGGGCCGCTGCGGCCGTACCAGCGACGGCATCTGCATCCGGCTGTACTCCGAGGACGACTTCGAGGCCCGTCCCGAGTTCACCGACGCCGAGATCCTGCGGACGAACCTGGCCTCCGTCATCCTCCAGATGACCGCGGCCGGCCTCGGCGAGATCGAGAAGTTCCCCTTCATCGACCCGCCGGACCACCGCAACATCCGCGACGGCGTGCAGCTGCTCCAGGAGCTCGGCGCGCTGGACCCGGCCGAGAAGGATCCGTCGAAGCGGCTCACCCCGATGGGCCGCCAGCTCTCGCAGCTCCCGGTGGACCCGCGGCTGGCCCGCATGGTCATCGAGGCCGACAAGAACAACTGCGTCCGCGAGGTCATGGTCATCGCGGCGGCACTGTCCATCCAGGACCCGCGCGAGCGCCCCTCGGACAAGCAGACCCAGGCCGACCAGAACCACGCCCGCTTCAAGGACGAGACCAGCGACTTCCTCTCGTTCCTGAACATGTGGCGCTACGTCCGCGAGCAGCAGAAGGAGCGCGGCTCCTCCTCGTTCCGCCGGATGTGCAAGCAGGAGTACCTGAACTTCCTGCGGATCCGCGAGTGGCAGGACATCTACTCGCAGCTGCGCACGGTCGCCAGGAGCATGGGCATCCACGTCAATGAGGCCGATGCCCCCGAGCAGGTCATCCACGTCTCGCTGCTGGCCGGTCTGCTCTCGCACATCGGGCTCAAGGACACCGACAAGAACGAGTACCTCGGTGCCCGCGGCGCCAAGTTCGCGATCTTCCCGGGCTCCTCGCTCTTCAAGAAGCAGCCGAAGTTCGTGATGTCGGCCGAGCTGGTGGAGACCTCGCGGCTGTGGGCCCGGGTGAACGCCAAGGTGGAGCCCGAGTGGGTGGAGCCGCTCGCCCAGCACCTGATCAAGCACACGTACAGCGAGCCGCACTGGGAGAAGGACCAGGCGGCCGTGATGGCGTACGAGAAGGTCACGCTGTACGGCGTGCCGATCGTCGCCCAGCGGAAGATCAACTACGGCCGGATCGATCCCGAGGTCTCGCGCGAGCTCTTCATCCGCAACGCGCTGGTGGAGGGCGACTGGCGCACGCACCACAAGTTCTACGCCGACAACCGCAAGCTCCTCACCGAGGTGGAGGAGCTGGAGAACCGGGCCCGGCGCCGCGACATCGTGGTCGACGACGAGACCCTCTTCGACTTCTACGACCAGAAGATCCCCGCCCACGTGGTGTCCGGGGCGCACTTCGACTCCTGGTGGAAGCACAAGAAGCGCGAGGAGCCCGAACTCCTCGACTTCGAGCGCGAGATGCTGCTGACCGAGAAGGCGGCCGGGGTCACCAAGGCCGACTACCCGGACTCCTGGCGGCAGGGTCAGCTGAAGTTCCGGGTGACCTACCAGTTCGAGCCGGGCGCGGACGCCGACGGCGTGACCGTCCACATCCCGCTCCAGGTGCTGAACCAGGTCACCGACGAGGGGTTCGACTGGCAGATCCCGGGCCTGCGCGAGGAGGTCGTCACCGAGCTGATCCGCTCGCTGCCGAAGCCGATCCGCCGGCACTACGTACCCGCGCCGAACTACGCGGGCCGCTTCCTGGACACCGCGGTACCCCTGCAGGAGCCGCTGCCGGTCACACTGGCGCGCGAGCTCCAGCGGATGGTCGGGGTCCCGGTCTCGGCCGAGGACTTCGACCTCGGACGGATCCCCGACCACCTGAAGATCACCTTCCGGATCATCGACGAGCGCCGCAAGAACCTCGCCGAGGACAAGGACCTGGAGGCCCTGCGGCTGAAGCTGAAGCCGAAGGCCCGCCAGGCCCTCTCCAAGGCCGCCGCGGCCACCGCCGAGCGGGCGGGCGGTGAGTCGGTGGAGCGCACCGGGCTGACCGACTGGACGATCGGCACGCTGACGAAGGTCTTCGAGACCCGCCGGGCGGGCCAGCCCGTGAAGGCGTACCCGGCGCTGGTGGACCAGGGCGCGACCGTCTCCGTACGGCTCTTCGACACCGAGGCCGAGCAGCAGCAGGCGATGTGGCTGGGGACCCGGCGGCTCATCCTGCTGAACATCCCGGTGAACCCGGCGAAGTTCGCCTCGGACCACCTGACCAACCAGCAGAAGCTGGCCCTGTCCAGGAACCCGCACGGCTCCATCCAGGCGCTCTTCGACGACTGCGCGACCGCGGCCACCGACCGGCTGATCGCCGACCACGGGGGCCCGGCCTGGGACGAGGCGGGCTTCCGCAAGCTCTACGAGGCCGTCCGCGCCGACCTGGTGGACACGACCGTGCGTACGGTCGGCCAGGTGCAGCAGGTGCTGGCCGCCTGGCAGGCCTGTGAGCGCCGCCTGAAGGCCACGGGCAGCCTGGCGCTGGTCGCGAACATCCAGGACGTCAAGACGCAGCTGGCGGCCCTCATGCCGGCCGGCTTCGTCACGCTCACCGGGCTGCGCCGGCTGCCGGACCTGATGCGCTACCTGGTGGCGGTGGACCGGCGGCTCCAGCAGATGCCCACGGGCGTCCAGCGCGACACCACGCGCATGGAGAAGGTCCACGAGATGCAGGACGAGTACGCCTGGCTGCTGGAGCAGTTGCCGAAGGGGCGGCCGGTCCCGTCCGCGGTCACCGACATCCGCTGGATGATCGAGGAGCTGCGCGTCAGTTACTTCGCGCACGCGCTCGGGACGGCTTACCCGATCTCCGACAAGCGGATCGTGAAGGCGGTGGATGCGGCGGCGCCGTGACCGGCGCAGCGGTCCGGTTCGACTGCACCCCCTGAGCTGCGGTACAGTCTGATTCGCAGCCGCCGAGCGGCCGCAAAATCAAGGACCTGTGGAGCAGTTGGTTAGCTCGCCACCCTGTCAAGGTGGAGGTCGCGGGTTCAAGTCCCGTCAGGTTCGCAGAAACGTCAGGGCCCGTATCCCTCTGGGGATACGGGCCCTGACGCGTTGGCGGGCGAGGCCGCCCGGGCGGCCTCGGGAGCTGCCCCGGAGTCGCCTCGGGCCCGTGGAGCACCCGTGCCGCCCGTGAACGCGCCGTGCCGTCTCCGGGCCGTCTCCGGGCTCCGGGGCGGCCCTTGAGCGCACCCCCGCCCTCACGACCCCTGCGAGCCGCCGGCGGACCGCCGTTGAACCACCCCTGCACCGCCCATGAAGTGCACGCGAACTGCCCGCGAACCGGAATCCCCCGTTCGCATGAGGCTCCTGGCAATGTGCATCCCCTTTACGGGGTGCATTGCCGGATATACAAGAGTGATCATCTGTGACGGGAGTCACCATATGAGTTTTTGAGACCCATACTTTTATCGCACCCATACGCCTGCTCGATAGAATATGTGCAATGGCACCCACCCTGCCGGAGTCCCCGCACGCGCCTCGCGACCGCCCTGACCTGGGCATAAAAAAGATCGCGCTGGACCCGGCGGAGTCCAGCGCGATCGAACGACCTGAGAGCCTGTTGGGGCAGGCTCGGCCGTATGAAGCTATGTGGGTTTCATCGGATTGGGGGACCCGACATAAACCCGTTAAAGCGGGGTGTTTACGCGACCTCAGGCTTCGCTGCGCTGCTGCGGAATTCCCGCGAGCAGTGCGCGAACCTCGGCCTCGCGGTACCGGCGGTGTCCACCCAGGGTGCGGATGGACGTGAGCTTGCCAGCCTTGGCCCAGCGGGTGACCGTCTTCGGGTCCACGCGGAACATCGTGGCAACCTCAGCCGGGGTCAGCAGCGGCTCGGCATCAGGGGTGCGAGCGGTCATGAGCGGCCTCCTCGGGAGAACCGAACCATCTCGGTTCTTTCCTCTAAATTCTGCACCTTGGCCCGCGTTGCCCGAAATGGACATACGCGGGCCGAGTCGGTTATAGGACGAACGGCTTGTCCTCGGCACTACAACTACACCATCCGTCCAGCCTCGACGGCCAAACCGACGGAATTGCCCTCCGAGGTGTTCATCAGCGGCGGAAGCCGATGGACCGTCCCATAACGGACAGTCACCCCACTGTGACGATCAGTCACAGAGCGATCAGGAGTCGTCAGACCCCCCGTAGAGTGCAATGCCGAGCATTCCGCCCTTAGTTGGGCGGAAGGAACCCTCCCCGGACTCCTTGTCCTATTTTGGCACGAGGGTAGGGGAAGGGCGCAAGGGTGAAGTTAGTGCGGTCCGTCACGCTTGGGCCAATGGCCCGTATCGGGACGTAGGTCCTGGCACTAGGTCCCAAATGGCACGATCAGGCCTCTGATCAGCCAGTATTGGCTGATCGACCGATAGCGCACGATACGTCTGGGGCACCCGAAGGTGAAACCGGCCACATAAGACACTTTCGGCCTAATTCGCGAAAAGTCGCTCCCGGACCGCCCGCCACCGCTCTGCCAGCTCCCCGTACGCCTCGGTCGCGCCCTCCGTGTCCCCGGCCCGCAGGGCCGCGATCCCGGTCGCCAGGTCCCCCGCGGAGCGGTCGGCCGCCAGCCGGTCCGCCGGCAGCGCGTGCAGCAGCCCGCCGTAGTCCAGCTCGACCATCGAGCGCGGATGGAACTCCTCCAGCCAGCTCCCCACCTCCACCAGCCCGTCGGCGAGCATCCCGTACCCCTCCGCGGCGCGCAGGGTCCGCAGCGCCCGGGCGAGCCGCCGCCGCGCCTGCACCATCGGGGTGCGGTAGCGCAGCCGCTCGCCCGGCACGTAGTCCCGCTCCTCGTCGGCCACCAGGACGAACCAGCGCAGCGGGATCTGCCACACCCCCGTACGGATCCAGGGGCGCCCGTCCGGGTTCCGTTCGCGCCAGCGCTCGTAGTCCTCGGCCGCCTGCCGGCGCGCGCCCGGCGGGAGCGCCGCGTCCAGCACCGGGCGCGGGAACCACTCCACCAGTTCCTCCAGGGCGAGCCAGCCGCGGAGCCGGGTACGCCACGGGCACACCAGCAGCACCCCGTCCACCACCGCCGTGAAGGCGTCCGCGCTCTCGTGGGCCGGCACCCCCACCACCGGGACCCGCACCAAATCTGTCAGCGAGCGGCGCAGTTCGTCCTGGGCCGACGGGGCCGCCCCGCGCCGGGCGTAGTCGGACCAGTGCGTGCGCTCCGGCTCGGCGAAAGCGGCCAGGGGCTCATAGACGCGCAGGTAGGAGGCGTACGGGACGGTCGGCGCCGAGCGCGCGGACGGCAGCGGGGCATCGGAGGATTCGCTCACGCTCTCGTACTGCCCTGTTCCGGGGCGCGGTTCACCTCCCGGGTGCCCGCACCCTCCCGTACACCAGGAGTGTTTCGATCCTCGGACAGGTCACCTACGGGCGGCCGACAGGTCTTACTCTGCTCCCAGCACGCCCTCCCCCACCCGCAGGGCGGGCGTCTTTCCGCCGCATCTCTTCCATGGGAGTCACCACCGTGACCGAAATGACCGACGGCGTCCTGCACACCCTGTTCCGTACGGAGCAGGGCGGCCACGAGCAAGTCGTGCTGTGCCAGGACCGCGCCACCGGCCTGAAGGCCGTCATCGCCATCCACTCCACCGCCCTGGGCCCCGCCCTCGGCGGTACGCGCTTCCACGCGTACGCCTCCGACGAGGAGGCCGTCCTCGACGCGCTGAACCTCTCGCGCGGCATGTCGTACAAGAACGCCCTCGCCGGCCTCGACCTCGGCGGCGGCAAGGCCGTGATCATCGGCGACCCCGACGTCCTCAAGAGCGAGGAACTCCTGGAGGCCTACGGGCGGTTCGTGGAGTCCCTCGGCGGCCGCTACGTGACGGCCTGCGACGTCGGCACCTACGTCGCCGACATGGACGTCGTGGCCCGCGAGACCCGCTGGGCGACCGGCCGCTCCCCCGAGAACGGCGGCGCCGGCGACTCTTCGGTCCTCACCGCCTTCGGCGTATTCCAGGGCATGCGCGCCAGCGCCCAGCACCTGTGGGGCGACCCGACCCTGCGCGGCCGCAAGGTCGGCGTGGCCGGCGTCGGCAAGGTCGGCCACTACCTGGTCGAGCACCTGCTGGAGGACGGCGCCGAGGTCGTGATCACGGACGTGCGCGAGGAGTCCGTGCGCCGGATCCTGGACAAGCACCCGGGCAAGGTCACCGCGGTCACCGACACGGACGCGCTGATCCGCACCGAGGGCCTGGACATCTACGCCCCCTGCGCGCTCGGCGGCGCCCTGAACGACGACACCGTCCCGGCGCTGACCGCGACGATCGTGTGCGGCGCGGCGAACAACCAGCTCGCCCACCCGGGCATCGAGAAGGACCTCTCCGACCGCGGGATCCTCTACGCGCCGGACTACGTGGTCAACGCGGGCGGTGTCATCCAGGTCGCCGACGAGCTGCGCGGCTTCGACTTCGACCGCTGCAAGGCCAAGGCCACGAAGATCTTCGACACCACCCTGGAGATCTTTGCTCGCGCGAAGGCGGACGGGATCCCGCCGGCCGCGGCGGCCGACCGGATCGCCGAGCAGCGGATGGCGGACGGCCGCGCCACGCGCGCGGTCTAGGCCCTTACAGGGCTTCCTGGGTGCGCCCGCCGGGGTGCGGCGAGACGGAACTCACTGCACTTCGGCGGGTCGCCCGCCAGGAAAGGGTTAAAATCGCAGCTGACCAGCGAGGACGGGGCGCCTTGTTGGTTCTGCACCGGGGCGCGTCATGCGGGCGGCGTACCGTATGGCCGCGGAAGCAGGTACCGTTAAACCCCTACGGACGGTCTCTCCACGGAGAGCCCGCTCCGAACCATGAACGCGTGTCAGACTCTGGGGCCGTCGAGCCCCGTCACCGAGGGGGTCGAGCCATGGGGCGCGGCCGGGCAAAGGCCAAGCAGACGAAGGTCGCCCGCCAGCTGAAGTACAGCAGCGGCGGGACTGACTTGTCGCGTCTGGCCAACGAGCTGGGCGCATCGACCGCGGAACCGCTGCCTGTCAGCGAGCCGGTCGAGGTAGACGACGACGAGCTGGACGAGGACGACCCGTACGCTCGGTACGCGGACCTCTACAACAGCGATGACGACGACGAGGACGAAGAGTCCGGGCCGTCGGCACAGCGTCGCGGCGCTTGACGCCCTGAGGCGTCTGCACGGAGCACGACAGACAAGAGACTGAAACCCGGTCCAGGGCATCCGCCCCGGGCCGGGTTTCAGTGCTGCTCAGCTCGCGTAGGAACCGGTCAGGGTCGCGCCCTCGGTGCGGTCGCCGCGGTCCAGGATCTCTCCTGCGACCCACGCGTCGACACCCCGGTCGGCCAGCGCGGTCAGGGCCACGTCCACCGACTCGGCCGGCACGACGGCCATCATGCCGACACCCATGTTCAGGGTCTTCTCCAGCTCCAGCTGCTCCACCTGGCCGGCCTTGCCGACCAGGTCGAAGATCGCGCCGGGGGCCCAGGTCGTACGGTCGACCGTGGCGTGCAGGTGGTCCGGGATGACCCGGGCCAGGTTCGCCGCGAGGCCGCCGCCGGTGATGTGCGAGTAGGCGTGCACCTCGGCCGTACGGGTGAGGGCCATGCAGTCCAGCGAGTAGATCTTGGTGGGCTCCAGGAGCTCCTCGCCGAGGGTCCGGCCGAGCTCCTCCACGTGCTGGTCGAGCGACATGCCGGCGCGGTCGAAGAGGACGTGCCGGACCAGCGAGTACCCGTTCGAGTGAAGGCCGGACGAAGCCATCGCGATGACGGCGTCACCCGTACGGATGCGATCCGCGCCGAGCAGGCGGTCGTACTCGACGACGCCCGTTCCGGCACCCGCCACGTCGAAGTCGTCCGGACCCAGCAGGCCGGGGTGCTCGGCGGTCTCGCCGCCCACCAGGGCGCAGCCGGCGAGGACGCAGCCCTCGGCGATGCCCTTGACGATGGCCGCGACACGCTCGGGGTGCACCTTGCCGACGCAGATGTAGTCGGTCATGAAGAGCGGCTCGGCGCCGCAGACGACGATGTCGTCCATGACCATCGCCACCAGGTCGTGGCCGATGGTGTCGTACACGCCGAGCTGGCGGGCGATGTCCACCTTGGTGCCGACGCCGTCGGTGGCCGAGGCGAGCAGCGGGCGCTCGTAGCGCTTGAGGGCGGAGGCGTCGAAGAGGCCGGCGAAGCCGCCGAGGCCACCGAGGACCTCGGGGCGCTGCGTCTTCTTCACCCACTCCTTCATCAGCTCGACGGCGCGGTCGCCCGCTTCGATGTCCACGCCTGCGGCTGCGTAGCTGGCACCGGTGGTCTTCTCTGTCATGACAGGAGAGAGCTTTCGTGTCGTTACTGCGTGTGGTGCCGGGCCCTGGGAGAAGCCTCAAAGACAGGGCCCGGCGCAGGTTGAGCCAGGGCTACGGGCGACGGAGCGCGTCGGCGGCGTCCGTGCCGCCCGCGAGCTCGGACTCCAGCAGCTGCTTGCCCAGGAGCTGCGGGTCGGGCAGCTCCATCGGGTACTCGCCGTCGAAGCAGGCACGGCAGAGATTGGGCTTCTGGATGGTGGTCGCCTCGATCATCGCGTCGAGCGAGATGTAGGAGAGCGAGTCCGCGCCCATCGACGTGGCGATCTCGTCGACCGTCATGCCGTTGGCGATCAGCTCGGCCCGGGTGGCGAAGTCGATGCCGAAGAAGCACGGCCACTTCACCGGCGGCGAGGAGATCCGGATGTGGACCTCGGCCGCGCCGGCCTCGCGGAGCATCTTGACCAGGGCGCGCTGGGTGTTGCCGCGGACGATCGAGTCGTCGACGACCACCAGGCGCTTGCCCCGGATGACTTCCTTGAGGGGGTTGAGCTTGAGCCGGATGCCGAGCTGGCGGATCGTCTGCGAGGGCTGGATGAAGGTCCGGCCCACGTAGGCGTTCTTGACCAGGCCGACGCCGTACGGAATCCCGCTGGCCTCGGCGTAACCGACGGCGGCCGGCGTGCCGGACTCCGGCGTCGATATCACCAGGTCGGCGTCGACCGGGGCTTCCTTGGCCAGGCGCCGGCCCATCTCGACACGCGAGAGGTAGACGTTCCGGCCGGCGATATCGGTGTCCGGGCGCGCCAGGTAGACGTACTCGAACACACAGCCCTTGGGCTTTGCTTCCGCGAAGCGTGAGGTGCGCAGGCCGTTCTCGTCGATCGCGATGAGCTCGCCCGGCTCGACCTCGCGGACGAAGCTGGCGCCGCAGATGTCGAGGGCGGCGGTCTCACTCGCGACCACCCAGCCGCGCTCCAGGCGGCCGAGGACCAGCGGGCGGATGCCCTGCGGGTCACGGGCGGTGTAGAGGGTCCCCTCGTCCATGAAGACGAGCGAGAAGGCGCCCTTGACCTGAGGAAGGACCTTGGTGGCCGACTCCTCGATGGTCAGGGGCTTGCCCTCGTCGTCGGTCTGACCGGCGAGCAGGGCAGTGACCAGGTCGGTGTCATTGGTGGCGGCCACCTGGGTGGCGCGGCCGTCCTGACGGGGGAGGTCGGCGACCATCTCGGCAAGCTCGGCGGTGTTCACCAGGTTGCCGTTGTGACCCAGGGCAATGGAGCCGTGGGCGGTCGCACGGAAGGTCGGCTGGGCGTTCTCCCAGACGGAGGCCCCGGTGGTCGAATAGCGGGCGTGACCGACCGCGATATGACCTTGGAGCGAGCCGAGAGAGGTTTCGTCGAAGACTTGGGAAACGAGGCCCATGTCCTTGAAGACGAGGATCTGGGAACCGTTGCTCACAGCGATTCCCGCGGACTCTTGTCCACGGTGCTGCAGCGCATACAGTCCGAAGTAGGTGAGCTTGGCGACCTCTTCACCCGGAGCCCAGACACCGAAGACGCCGCAAGCGTCCTGGGGGCCCTTTTCGCCGGGGAGCAGGTCGTGGTTGAGTCGTCCATCACCACGAGGCACGCTTCCGAGTGTAGGCGAGATCGACCACTGGTCCGAATTGGGGACGGCCGGGAAATGTCACAGCACAGAGGGTGACCGATCCATTCCGTCTCGGTATCCGGAATGCCCTTGTTGACAGGCCCACGGGCATTCGTACAGGCTCTCGGCCCATGCAGCCCCTCGGTGACCGAACCGTCACCCTCGTCGAGCGCCGGCACGTGGACCTTGTCCGTGTCGCGAGCGCCATCTGTCGCTGTTCTGCGTAGTCACACGCCGTTTTCGTTCTTTTCCTTTCCTGATCCCTGCCCGAGCCTGCCCTGCCGTGCCGCGCGCCGTCCCGCGCCGCCCGGGGCCGGCCGGTGGGCCATGCCTTGGAGTACCTGTGACCTCGTACGAACCCAACCTGTCCCGGCGCGCCTTCGGCGGCGCGGTCGGCGTGAGCGCGGCCGCCGCGGCGGTGGGGCTGGGCGCCTCCCCGGCCGCTGCCGCTCCGGCCCCCGAGGCGGTGGCCGGGACCGGGCAGAACGCGCCGCAGGAGCGGGAGTTCCGGGCCGGCCGGCACCGGCCGTCGCGCCGGCCGAACATCCTGTTCATCCTGGGTGACGACCTGGGCTGGGCCGACCTCTCCTCGTACGGCTCCCCGCACATCGAGACCCCGAACCTGGACCGCCTCGCCCGCCAGGGCGTCCGGTTCACCGACGCCTACTCGGGTTCCGCAACCTGCTCGCCGACCCGGTTCAGCCTGTACACCGGGCGCTACCCGGCCCGTACCAAGGGCGGGCTGGCCGAGCCGATCGCCGACAAGTCGGCCGGTCTGGACCCCACTCACCCGACGCTGGCCTCGCTGCTGAAGTCCGTCGGCTACTCCACCGCGTTGATCGGCAAGTGGCACGCGGGCTACCTGCCCGACTACAGCCCGACCAAGTCCGGCTGGGACGAGTTCTTCGGCAACTTCGGCGGGGCGCTGGAGTACTACTCCAAGCTGGGCCTGGGCGGTGAGTACGACCTCTACGAGGGCGACGCCGAGTACAAGGACCTGCGCTACTACACCCGGATCATCACCGAGCGGGCGAGCGAGTACGTCTCCCGCGACCACCACGGCAAGCCGTGGCTGCTGAACCTCAACTTCACCACCCCGCACTGGCCGTGGATCGCCGACGGGGACACCGAACAGAGCGCCGAGATCGTCCGGCGGATCAAGGCGGGCGACGGGCGCGCCCTGTGGCACCAGGACGGCGGCTCGGTCGAGAAGTACAAGGAGATGGTCGAGGACCTCGACCGCTCGGTCGGCAAGGTGCTCGCAGCGCTGAAGCGTTCGGGCCAGGAGGAGGACACCCTCGTGGTCTTCTCCAGCGACAACGGCGGCGAGCGCTTCTCGTACAACTGGCCGCTGTCCGGCAACAAGGCCTCCCTCCAGGAGGGCGGGATCCGGGTGCCGAACATCGCGCGCTGGCCCGCCCGGCTGGACGGCGGCCAGGTCAGCCACGTCCCGGTGTTCAGCCCGGACTGGACGGCGACGCTGCTGGAGGTCGCCGGGGCCCGCCCGCACCCGGCCTACCCGCTGGACGGGGTGAGCCTGGCCGGATACCTGCTGCGCGGCGAGAAGGTGGCCGAGCGGGACCTGTTCTGGCGGGTGCGGGGCGAGCGCGCGCTGCGCCGCGGGGACTGGAAGTACTACCGCGGCAAGACGGGCAGGGACCAGCTGTTCAACCTGGCCGGGGACCTCCGCGAGCAGGCCGACAGGGTTGCCGTGGAGCCGGCCCGGCTCGCCGCGCTGCGGGCGGCCTGGGAAAAGGTCGACGCCGGCCTCCTGCCCTACCCGGCCTGAGCCCCGGTCCCTCGGACGCGGCGGGTCATTCCGCGGCCGAGGCCGCCTTCGCGCTCAGGCCCTTGCCGTCGGCCGCGGTCAGGGTGAGGGTCCGGCCCTCGGTCTTCGCGGTCAGCGGGCCGCTGCCGAACAGCTCGGTCAGCGCCCGCTCGACGTCGCCCACCGGGCCCTCGCAGGCCATTCGGGTCGAGGTGATCGGCCCGAAGGTGACCGTGGAGCCCTCCACGGTCACCTTGGCGCTGAACCGGTTGCAGCCCAGGTTGCCGCTCACCGCGAGGTCCGGGGCGATGGTGAACCGGGCCTTCCCGGCCGCCTCGGCGGGCAGGGAGGCCGAGGTCGCTCCGCTGACCAGGGACTCCACGGTCCAGGGGGTCGTGGTGAGCGGGGCGTCTGCGGCGGGGGGTGCCGAGGTCATGGCGATGGTGCTCCCGTCGGCGGTCTTCAGGGTGAGCCGGTCGGGGCCCCGGTCGATCGTCAGCTTCCCCTGGAACAGCTTGGCGAAGGCCGTCTCGAACTCCATGTCCGCGCAGGCCATGGTGGTCGAGAGACCGGGCGTGACGTTCACCGAGGAGGGGCCGGCGAAGGCGACCACCGCGGTGAATCCGTTGCAGCCGTAGTTCCCCTTGGCCTGGTTCTGCCCGAACTCCAGCCGGGCGGAATCAGGCGCGTGCAGCGTGCGACCGCCCGTGGTCAGGGACTCGACGGCCCAGGAGCCGACGGGGTCGGGGAGCGGGGCGCTCCCGCCGGCCTCTTCCCGGCCGCAGCCGGCGACGGCGAGCGCGAGTACGAGGGCCAGGCCCGCGGAGGTGTGGACGTGCCGGAAGGTACGCATGCCCCTGGGACGGACCGGGCGCCGGAGCGGTTCCACCGCGGCCGCCCCCCCTCAGCTCATCAGCGGGAGCAGCGCCGACAGGTCGGCCCGCTCGCCGCTGGCCCGTACGTGCGCCTCGTCGAGGGCCGCGGCCCATCCCGTACGGCCCGTCGCGAGCCGGATCCAGGTCAGCGGGTCGGTCTCGACCACGTTCGGCGGGGTGCCGCGGGTGTGCCGCGGGCCCTCGATGCACTGGACCACCGCGAAGGGCGGTACGCGTACCTCGACCGAACCGCCCGGCGCCTTCAGCGCGAGGGCGTCGGCGAGGAGCCGCGTGCAGGCGGCCAGGGCCTGCCGCTCGATCGGGATGTCCAGTCCGGCGGCCCGGTTCAGGTCGTCGGTGTGGACCACCAGTTCCACGGTCCGGGTGACCAGGAAGTCGGCCAGGGTCATGTCCCCGATCCACAGGTCCAGCACGCGGTCGCCGGAATGCGCCGCGAGCGCCCCGGCCATCCTGGCCGCCGCGCGGGAGTACAGCTCGGGCAGCGGGGCACCCGTGAGGGCCTCCCGGGCCGCCTCGGAGATCTTCCCGGCGAGGGAGGCCGTGGCGAAGGGCCATTCGACGGCCGACAACTCGACGACCGCGGCGGGCGGCCGGGCCAGGCCACCGGCCAGCGAGTCGGCGATCCAGGCGATGTGCGCGGCGAGTTCGGCGACGCTCCAGTCACCGAGCCCGCTGGGCCGCTCCAGCTGCTCGGGCCCCAACTCCCCGACGGCACGGCCGACATGCGCGAACTGCGCGGTGACGGCCGCCCGGATCCGGGCGGGGTCGTAGGTACGCGGCTTCTTCCCTCGGGGCGGCATGGCCCCGACCCTACTGGCAGCCACGAGCCCCCGGCCGGAGGACCGGTCGGGGGCTCGTGGCGCGGACGGTGGGATCAGGCCAGCAGGGCCGGGATCGTCGTCTCGTGGGCCTCGCGGAGCTCGGCCAGCGGGAGCGTGAACTCGCCCTGGATCTCGATCTCCTCGCCGTCCACCACACCGATGCGGGCGACCGGCAGGCCCCGCGCACCGCACATGTCGGTGAAGCGGAGCTCCTCGCTGCGCGGGACGGCCACGATGGCGCGGCCCGCGGACTCGGAGAACAGGAAGGTGAAGGCGTCCAGGCCCTCGGGAACCACGATCCGGGCACCGTTGCCACCGCGCAGGCAGGACTCGGTGAGCGCCTGGATCACGCCGCCGTCGGACAGGTCGTGCGCGGCGTCGATCATGCCGTCGCGCGAGGCGGAGATCAGGATCTCGGCGAGCAGCTTCTCGCGGCCCAGGTCCACCTTCGGCGGCATGCCGCCCAGGTGGTCGTGGACGACCTGGGACCAGGCCGAACCGCCGAACTCCTCGGCTGTGTCGCCCAGCAGGTACAGCAGCTGGCCGGCCTCCGCGAACGCCATCGGCGTGCGGCGGTTGACGTCGTCGATCACACCGAGGACCGCCACGACGGGGGTCGGGTGGATCGCGATGTCGCCCGTCTGGTTGTAGAGGGAGACGTTGCCGCCGGTCACCGGGGTGCCCAGCTCCAGGCAGCCGTCCGCCAGCCCGCGGCAGGCCTCGGCGAACTGCCACATGACGTCCGGGTCCTCGGGGGAACCGAAGTTCAGGCAGTCGGAGATGGCCAGCGGCTTGGCGCCGGTCGCCGCCACGTTGCGGTACGACTCCGCCAGCGCCAGCTGCGCGCCCGTGTACGGGTCGAGCTTGGCGAAGCGGCCGTTGCCGTCGGTGGACATGGCCACGCCGAGGTTGGACTCCTCGTCGATGCGGACCATGCCGGCGTCCTCGGGCTGCGAGAGCACGGTGTTGCCCTGCACGAAGCGGTCGTACTGGTCGGTGACCCAGGACTTGGAGGCCTGGTTCGGGGAGGAGACCAGCGCGAGGACCTGGGCGCGCAGCTCCTCGGAGGTCTGCGGGCGCGGCAGCTTGCCGGCGTCGTCCGCCTGGAGCGCGTCCTGCCAGGAGGGGCGCGCGTAGGGGCGGTTGTAGACGGGGCCCTCGTGGGCGACGGTGCCCGGAGGCACGTCCACGATCTGCTCGCCGTGCCAGAAGATCTCCAGGCGCTCGCCCTCGGTCACCTCACCGATGACGGTGGCGATGACGTCCCACTTCTCGCAGATCTCCATGAAGCGGTCGACGTGCTGCGGCTCGACGATCGCGCACATGCGCTCCTGCGACTCGCTCATGAGGATTTCCTCGGGCGAGAGCGTCGCGTCGCGCAGCGGCACGGTGTCCAGCTCGACCCGCATGCCGCCGGAACCGGCGGAGGCGAGCTCGGAGGTCGCGCAGGAGAGCCCGGCGCCGCCGAGGTCCTGGATGCCCGCGACCAGCTTCTCCTTGAAGATCTCCAGGGTGCACTCGATGAGGAGCTTCTCCTGGAAGGGGTCGCCCACCTGCACCGCGGGGCGCTTGGTCGGCTTGGTGTCGTCGAAGGTCTCCGAGGCGAGGACCGAGACGCCGCCGATGCCGTCGCCGCCGGTGCGGGCGCCGTAGAGGATGACCTTGTTGCCGGGGCCGGAGGCCTTGGCGAGGTGGATGTCCTCGTGCTTCATGACGCCGATGCAGCCGGCGTTGACGAGCGGGTTGCCCTGGTAGCAGGCGTCGAAGACGACCTCGCCGCCGATGTTGGGCAGGCCCAGGCAGTTGCCGTAGCCGCCGATGCCCGCGACGACGCCGGGCAGGACGCGCCGGGTGTCGGGGTGGTCGGCGGCGCCGAAGCGCAGCGGGTCCACGACCGCGACCGGGCGGGCGCCCATCGCGAGGATGTCGCGGACGATGCCGCCGATGCCGGTGGCCGCGCCCTGGTAGGGCTCGATGTAGGACGGGTGGTTGTGCGACTCGACCTTGAAGGTGACCGCGTAGCCCTGGCCGACGTCGACGACGCCGGCGTTCTCGCCGATGCCGACGAGCATGGCGTCGTTCTGGGGGGCCTTCTCACCGAACTGCTTCAGGTGGACCTTGCTGCTCTTGTACGAGCAGTGCTCGGACCACATGACGGAGTACATGGCGAGCTCGGCGCCCGTGGGGCGGCGGCCGAGGATCTCCCGGATCCGGGCGTACTCGTCCTCCTTGAGGCCGAGTTCCTTCCACGGCTGGGAGGAGTCCGGGGTCTCGGTGGCGTTCTTGACGGTGTCGAGGGTCATGCGGAAACCAGCTTCTTCAGGACCGACGTGAAGAACGGGAGGCCGTCGGTGCGGCCGGTCCCGATCAGCGGCTCGACCGCGTGCTCGGGGTGCGGCATGAGGCCGACGATGTTGCCCGCGGCGTTGGTGATGCCGGCGATGTCGCGCAGCGAACCGTTCGGGTTGCCGTCCAGGTAGCGGAAGGCCACGCGGCCCTCGGCCTCCAGTTCGTCGAGCGTGCGCTCGTCGGCGGTGTAGCGGCCGTCCATGTTCTTGAGCGGTACGGAGATCTCCTGGCCGGCGGTGTAGTCGCCGGTCCACGCGGTCTCCGCGTTCTCCACCTGCAGCTTCTGGTCGCGGCAGATGAAGTGCAGGTGGTTGTTCCGGAGCATCGCCCCCGGCAGCAGGTGGGCCTCGGTGAGGACCTGGAAGCCGTTGCAGATGCCCAGGACGGGCATGCCGCCCCTGGCCTGCTCGATGATGGTCTCCATCACCGGCGAGAAGCGGGAGATGGCCCCGGCGCGCAGGTAGTCCCCGTAGGAGAAGCCGCCCGCGAGGACGACCGCGTCGACCTGGTGCAGGTCCTTGTCGCGGTGCCACAGCGAGACCGGCTCGGCGCCCGCGAGGCGGACGGCGCGCAGCGAGTCACGGTCGTCGAGCGTTCCGGGGAACGTGACGACTCCGATGCGAGTGGTCACCGTCAGGCCTCGACCTTCACGGTGAAGTCTTCGATGACGGTGTTGGCGAGGAACGTTTCGGCCATCTTGTGGATGCGGTCGAGGGCGGCCTGGTCGACCGGTCCCTCCACCTCGAGCTCGAAGCGCTTCCCCTGGCGGACGTCGGCGATCCCCTCGAAGCCCAGGCGCGGCAGTGCACGCTGCACCGCCTGGCCCTGGGGGTCGAGGATCTCCGGCTTGAGCATGACGTCGACTACGACGCGTGCCATCGGGCACTCCCGTGTGGTGGTTGGTGCGAAGGCGGTTCCATCAGCGTACCCGGCCAAAATTTCTACGCGCATAGATATCCCGGGGCCGCGATCACCGGGCCGTTTCGGCTTCACCAACGCTTCGCAAAATCCCCCGGAAAACCACGCGCCCGGCATTGCGGCGGGACACGCGGAGAGAATTAACTGGGCTTCGCAATGCAATGGGAATCGAGGTACAAAGGAATCACTCCGGATTCCGGATGAAAGTTGCATTGCCCCGAAACATCCACACAGGCGACATCACCGCACGTCAGCAGGTGGTGACGTCGCACGAAGGGACCGATATCCGTGGTGCAGCGCGTAGTAGTCACGCTCTCCGACGACATCGATGGCGGGGAAGCGGCGGAAACGGTCGCGTTCGCTCTGGACGGTAAGTCGTACGAGATCGACCTCAATGTGGCGAACGCAAAGAAACTGCGGAAGGGGCTGGCCCCCTTCGTGGCCGCCGGCCGTCGCCAGTCCCGCTCGGGGAAGGCCTTCAAGCACACCTCCGTCGCCCCCGACCCGGCGGTCGTCCGCGCCTGGGCCCGGTCGAACCAGTACGAGGTGCCGCCGCGGGGCCGCATCCCGAAGAAGATCTACGAGGCCTACAACGCGGCCCACTGAGCGTCGATTTGCCATGCACCCCCATCCGTCGGCTAGTGTGTGGATCACGCCAAGGGGCCAGGCCGCAGGTCAAAGCCTCCGAGGTCGTGCGGGTGTAGTTCAGTAGCAGAACATCCCTCTTCCAGAGGGAAGGCGCAGTGTGCGATCCCTGTCACCCGCTCTGCATCACTTCCGAACCACTGCTGTGGATCGGGTAGAGTGATGCACGCATCGCCTCGCGGCAATGCAGTGCATGCGGACGTAGCTCAGTTGGTAGAGCACCACCTTGCCAAGGTGGATGTCGCGCGTTCGAGTCGCGTCGTCCGCTCTGTATGCAGAAGGCCCCGATCATTGCGATCGGGGCCTTCTTCGTTTTCCCGTGCCGGCGGTGCTGCTGCCCTGACAAATGTCATGGTCGGCGGTGACAGTGCGCACTGCTCATGCGGCCGCGGCGCCGCGAGCCTTGAACCATGACTGACACCGTGATCGAGGCCGAGGACCTGCGCCGCGGCTACGCAGGAGGATTCGAGGCCGTACGCGGCGTCTCCTTCTCCGTGGCCCGGGGCGAGATCTTCGCCCTGCTCGGCACCAACGGCGCGGGCAAGACCTCCACCGTCGAACTGCTGGAGGGACTCGCCGCGCCGACCGGTGGGCAGGTCCGCGTCTTCGGGCTCGATCCGTACAAGCGGCGGGCCGAGGTCCGCCCGCGCACCGGCGTCATGCTCCAGGAGGGCGGCTTCCCCTCCGACCTGTCGGTGACCGAGACCGTCCGGATGTGGGGCGGCGTCACCAGCGGCGCCCGCCCGGCGGCGGAGGTGCTGGAGCTGGTCGGCCTGGCCGCGCGGTCCTCCGTACGCGTCAAGCAGCTGTCGGGCGGTGAACGGCGGCGCCTGGACCTGGCGCTGGCCCTGCTGGGCCGGCCCGAGGTGCTGTTCCTGGACGAACCGACCACCGGAATGGACCCGGAAGGGCGCCGGGACACCTGGGCGCTGGTACGGGACCTGCGCGCGCAGGGCACGACGGTGCTGCTGACCACGCACTACCTGGAAGAGGCCGAGGAGCTCGCGGACCGCCTCGCGATGCTCCACGAAGGGGAACTCGTCCTGTCCGGCAGCCCGGCCGAGGTGACCGCCACCCGGCCCGCCCGGATCCGCTTCACCCTGCCGGCCGGGATCCCGGCGGCCCGGCTCCCGCTGGCGCTGCGCGCGGCTGCCTACGGGCAGCGCGTGGAGATCCGTACCGGGAACCTCCAGGCCGACCTGACCGAACTGCTGGGCTGGGCCAGGGAGTGCGGCGCGGAACTGATCGGGCTCGACGCCCGGTCCGCCTCCCTGGAGGAGGCGTTCCTGGAGATCGCGGAGAACCACCGCACCGCGGGCGGCGCCCGCACCGAGGACACGAAGGCGGGGACCCCGCGATGAACACGCTCACCCTGAACCCCGGGCGGCTCGCCGCACTCGGCCGCTCCGAGCTCACCCTGCTGGTGCGCAACCGGGCCGCCGTCGCCCTCGCCGTGCTGATGCCCCTGCTGATGGTGTTCGTCCTGCGCTCCTCGCTCAGCGGGGCCGAGGGCGCCGAGGCGGTCGGCGAGGCCACCCTGACCGGCGGGACCGGCATGGTGCTGATCCTCGTCGTCCACATGAACCTGGTCTCCGCCTACGTCGCCCGGCGCGAGGAGCTCGTCCTCAAGCGGCTGCGGACCGGCGAGGCGAACGACCTGGAGATCCTCGCCGGGACCGCCCTGCCCGCCGCCGCCCTGGCGCTCGGGCAGATCGCCGTCCTCGCCGTGGCGGGAGCCGCCGCCCTGAACGTACGCATGCCGCGCAACCCGCTGCTGCTGGTGGCGGCCGTCCTCGCCGGCATCGTCCTGCTGGCCGGACTGTCCGCGCTGACCAGCTCCCTCACCCGCACCGTGGAAACCGCCGGCCTCACCACGCTGCCGCTGTTCCTGGCGACCGTGCTCGGCTCGGGGCTGTTCGTCCCGGCGGACTCGCTGCCGGACCCGGTGGCCCGGCTGTGCGAACTGCTGCCGATGAGCGGGGTGATGACCCTCGTACGGGCCGGGTGGAGCGGCGCGGGGGACGCGGACCTGGTGGGGGCCGCCCTGGTCACGCTGGCCTGGACGGTGAACACCGTGTTTGCTGTTCAGCGGTGGTTCCGCTGGGAACCGCGCCGGTAGAGCGAGTCGGGGGACGGGGACCGTGTCGAAAATGACGGGGTGGTGGAAGAACCGCAGCAGTGCGGGGAAGGTCGAGCTCTACACCCGGTGGTCGTTCTACCTGTTCGTGGCACTGGAGATCGTCTCCTTCGGGATGGTTCCGGTGGCCGCCGCCGCGGGGAAGAGCTCGCACACGGTGCCCCTCCTGCTGTTCACGCTGGTGTGCGGCCACGCGGCGCTGTGCGGGGTGCTGACCTCCGAGTCCCTGCACTGGGTGGTGGGCCGGCGCGAGCGTCCGGTCCGGCTGGCGGTGGTCACGGCCGTCGCCTCGGGCGCGGCGACGTTCATCGTCCTCGCCCTGGAGGCGGCCGGGAAGATCCCCGAGCGGGGCGTGACGGCGATGCTGCTCCCGGCGTTCACCTGGTTCTCGGCCGGCGCCCTGGTGCTGGCCCTGCGCTCGGTGCGCAAGATGCGCTGGGTCGGCCCGGCCGCGGCGGCCGGGACGGGACTGACCGCGCTCGCCCTGGGCCTGCCGGCCGGCGAGGCCCTGGGCTACGCCGTCGTGGTGCTGCTGGGCTCCCTGTTCTTCATCTTCACCTGCGGGTTCTCGGCATGGCTGCTGCGAACGGTCTACGAGCTGGACCACTCGCGCGAGGTCCAGGCGCGGCTCGCGGTGGCGGAGGAGCGGCTGCGGTTCGGCCGTGACCTGCACGACGTGATGGGCCGCAACCTGGCGGTGATCGCGCTCAAGAGCGAGCTGGCGATACAGCTGGCCCGGCGCGAACGGCCGGAGGCGGTGGAGCAGATGATCGAGGTCCAGCGGATCGCACAGGAGTCCCAGCGCGAGGTGCGGGACGTGGTGCGCGGCTACCGGCAGGCGGACCTCGCGGTGGAGCTGGAGGGCGCGCGCGGGGTGCTGAGCGCGGCCGGGATGGACTGTCGCGTCGACTTCCGGGCCGGGCGGGGGCCGGAGCTGCCCGCCGAGGTCCAGTCGGCCCTCGGCTGGGTGGTGCGCGAGGCGACGACGAACATCCTGCGGCACGGGGACGCGCACCGCTGCCTGATCCGGCTCACCGCCGAGGAGACGGGGTCCGTGACCCTGCTGGTGGAGAACGACGGGGCCCCCGAGGCCCCCGCCGGGCCGCCCGGCTCGGGCCTTGCCGGGCTGCGGGAACGACTCGCGGCCCTGGACGGGACCTTGCAGGCGGGCCTGGTCGGCGACGGCCGGTTCCGGCTGCGTGCGGAGATCCCGAATCGACGACCGCAAGAACTGGAGGTGCGGGCGTGAGCCCCGTACGCGTACTGCTCGCCGATGACGAGCACCTGATCCGGGGCGCGTTGGCCGCTCTGCTCGCACTGGAGGACGATCTGCTCGTCGTCGCGGAGGCGGCCTCGGGGCCCGAGGCGCTGGCGATGGCGCGGGCGCACCGGCCGGACGTGGCGGTGCTGGACCTGCAGATGCCGGGGGCGGACGGTGTGAGTGTCGCCACATCCCTGCGGGCCGAACTGCCGGGCTGCCGCACCATGATCGTGACCAGTCACGGCCGTCCGGGACACCTGAAGAGGGCCCTCGCTGCGGGGGTGCGGGCCTTCGCCCCGAAGACCGTCTCGGCGCAGCGGCTGGCCGAGCTCATCCGGACGGTGCACGCGGGGGGCCGTTATGTGGACCCGGAGTTGGCGGCCGACGCGATCAGCGCGGGGGACTCTCCGCTGACCGCGCGGGAGGCGGAGGTACTCGAACTCGCGGCGGACGGGGCACCGATCGCGGAGATCGCCGAGCGGGCCTCGCTGTCGCAGGGAACGGTGCGGAACTACCTGTCGTCGGCGGCGACGAAGCTGGGTGCGGAGAATCGGCACACGGCAGTGCGTCTCGCGCGCGAGCGAGGTTGGGTATAGTAGTTCTCGCGTTACGGCGCACCTGCGGACATAGCTCAGTTGGTAGAGCACCACCTTGCCAAGGTGGATGTCGCGCGTTCGAGTCGCGTTGTCCGCTCTGTAACGAAGAAGCCCCCCGGTCCTCGGACCGGGGGGCTTCTCTCGTACCTACGACCAGGACTGGCCGGTGAGGCGCTCGAAGGCCTCGATGTACTTGGCGCTGGTCCGGGCGACGACCTCGGCCGGGAGGGCCGGCGGCGGGAGCTCGCCCTTGCGGTCCCAGCCGGAGGCCGGGGAGGACAGCCAGTCGCGGACGTACTGCTTGTCGAAGGAGGGCTGCGAGCGGCCCGGCTCCCACTGGTCGGCCGGCCAGAAGCGGGAGGAGTCCGGGGTCAGCACCTCGTCGGCAGCGACGAGGCTGCCGTCCTTCGGGTCGAAACCGAACTCGAACTTGGTGTCGGCCAGGATGATCCCGCGCTCGCGCGCGATGTCCCGGGCGCGGCCGTAGACGGCCAGGGTGGTCTGGCGCAGCAGCGCTGCCGTCTCGGCGCCGGTGGTGCGCGCGACCTCCTCGTAGGAGACGTTCTCGTCGTGCTCGCCGACGGCGGCCTTGGCGGCCGGGGTGAAGATCGGGGCGGGCAGTTCGGAACCGTCCACGAGCCCCTCGGGCAGGCCGAGGCCGCAGACCGTACGCGTCTCGTTGTACTCGGCGAGGCCGGAGCCGGCGAGGTAGCCGCGGGCCACGCACTCGACCGGGACCATGTCGAGGTTGCGGCAGATGAGCGTGCGGCCGGCCCAGTCGGCGGGGGCGCCGGCGGGCAGGTCGGTGGAGATGACGTGGTTCGGGACGAGGTCCGCGAGCTGGTCGAACCACCACAGGGAGAGCTGGGTCAGGACGCGGCCCTTGTCCGGGATCTCGGTGGGCAGCACCCAGTCGAAGGCGGACATGCGGTCGCTGGCGACCATGACGAGGCGGTCGTCCTCGTCACGGTAGAGGTCGCGCACCTTGCCGGTGTGGAGGTGGACGAGGCCCGGAACCTGAACCGGCTCGGGCTTTTCGACGAATCCGGACACGGGGTCTCCCTGTGGTTCTGTATGAAGCGCACTCCGATTCTCGCGCACCTGGGTCCTCTGCCGCGGACAGGGGTCCGCGCTGCGGGTCGGCCGAGGGGCGGGCGGTAGATCGAGCGGGAGATCGGGCGGGAGGCTGTCGCGGCTTCGGGCGGGAGCGGTCGCGGGGTCAGTCGTGCTTGCAGATCCGGTCGAGGAGGTTGGCCGTGGCCCGCTGCACCCGCTCGTCGACGTGGCCCGGGCGGTCGAGGGCCGGGGACCAGGCGAAGGTGCCGGAGGCGAAGACCAGTGCGCCGCTGGGCGCCCGGTAGAGGGAGGTCTCCTGGTGGCGGCGGTGGCCCTCGCTGTCGAGGTACGGGGAGTGCGCCAGCAGGATCCGGTCCTGGTGCTCGGGCAGCTGGGTGCGCGGGAAGTAGCGGTCGGCCTCCCCAGCGACCAGCCCGGGCAGTTCGTCGTTCTCGCCGGCGCCGGTGGCGTCCCAGAGCCAGTGCGTGGCGTTGCGCACGATCAGGGGGGCGGGTTCGGGGACCCGTCCCGCGTACTGGATGCCGAGCAGCTGCTGCTCCGGGCGGTCGACCTCGCGCCACAGGCTGGGGCGGCCCGGTCCGCGCCGTTTTCGGCAGGTGAGGAGGCGGTCGTCGACCCCGGAGGCGGACGGGCCGAGCTCGACCTGCCAGTACATGGTGTTGGCGGAGAGGAAGACGAGCGAGGTGCCGTGCCGGCGGGCGCGCTCCACGGTGCGGCGCATGGGGGCCGACCAGTACTCGTCGTGGCCGGGGAAGACCAGGCCCCGGTAGCGGGTCGGGTCGACGCGGCCGGCGTGCAGGTCGCGGGTGTCGGCGTAGGCGATGTCGTAGCCGTAGCGCTCGGCCCAGCGGATGAAGTCGTAGGCGTGGCCGACGTGCAGGGGCAGGCCGGCGCCCGCGTAGGGGCGGTCGAAGGAGACGGTGACGGCCGCGTCCTGTTCGCCGAGCAGTCGGCCCTGCTCGTCCCAGGCGTGGTACAGGCTGGCGCCGCTGCGGCCGTCCTCCGGATAGAGGTTGTAGGCCTGCCAGGTGATGTCCGGAAGGAGGAGCAGGAGGTCGGCGGGGTGATCGTCGCGGACCGTGAAGGGGATGTGGGAGCGGTAGCCGTCGACGGTGGTGAGCACGGCGACGTACGCGCCGACGCTCCAGTACGAGGGGACCTGCAGGCGCCAGGACAGCCACCAGTGGTGGCAGGAAACGGTGCGGTCGGCGGCGAGCGGGGCCGGCTGGACGATGCCGGAGAGACGGGGGCTGGTGGTGATCTTGGAGGCCCCGTCGCCGCCGTAGTGGCCGATCCGGTAGACGTCGACGGAGAACTGCTGGGGCGGGTCCACGGTGATGTGGAAGTCGATGGCCTCGCCGGGGGCCACTGCGCCGGTGGAGGCGAATCCCTTGATCTGGCGGTGCACGTCGTCGGCGGTGCGCGGGCCGCCGTTGCCGCGGGCGCGGGGGATCTGGCCGGTACCGGCGGCCGCGGCCGCCGGGTCCACGTACCAGGGCACGACGTGGCCGGTGTCGTCGAAGTAGAGCTCGCTGCCCCGGAACCAGGGCAGGGGGCCCTGTCCGAAGGGGTCGTTGACGGCGTGCGCGAGCGCACCTGACTCCCAACGCCGGATCTGGTCCGCACCCATGACCGCTCCCCTCCCTCGCTCCCCCGTACGGGCGTACATCGCCTTCGGTAGGCGTCAACGGCTGAGCGGAGGAAGCGTTTTTCGCCACCTGCTTCAGGACACCCAACTGCGACCGGTCCCAGCACATCACATAACGCACGCAGCCCGTCACTGTTCGTCGCGAATTGACGGGAACGGAACATTGGCATCCGTCCGTTTGTGCGAGCCGTAACCCTCCCGGGGACTCCTGGGACGGGCTGCCGATGGGCGGCGCGACCCGCTTCAGACCAGGCGGACCGGCTTCTCCGGGCGGACCCCGAGGGCCGATAGCCAGTCCCGCAGGGGCTCCGGGTTCCCCTCCTCGACCAGGCACAGCACGCGCGGCGCCAGATCGGAGCGGCGGTCGCCGCCGACCAGCAGGACCGGCCCGTCGAGCCAGTCCAGGCCGGGGGTGGCGCCGGCCGAGTCCACGGCCGCACAGCACACCATCGCCGTCACGTGGTCGGCCAGCAGGTCCCGGCCACTGCGCGGCGGCTGGAGCGGGAACAGCGGGACGGCGTCCGCACCGCGCGCCTTCCCGGCTCCGGCGGCCGGTCCGGCGTCCCGCTCCTCGCGGGCCAGTTCACCGCTGATCCGGCCGGCCAGCGCCTCGCCGGCCGCGCCCTCGCCGCCGAGGTCCGTGAGGTAGCCCAGCACCCGCTCCAGGGTGGGCCCGGCGAAGCCGTCCGCCGTGGGCGGCGGGGAGTCGGCGGCCGCGAGCGTGGTGTGGCCCGAGGAGCCGGACCGGGCCACGGGGCCGCCGGCGCCGCTCGTCGCGGCCGGGGCCGCGGGGGCGGCGGGAGCCGTGGAAGCCGTGGCGCCCGACGGGCCCGGCGGCAGTCCCGCCGGAACGGCCAGGGCGTCCAGCGCCGCGTGCAGGCGAGCCGCCTCCGTCCGCCACTTGCGGTCCACGACCTCCTCCGGATACGCCGCCCAGTCCACCGGGGACCAGTCGGGGCCGGCCTCGGCCGGACCGCCGTGGAAGAGCCGCGCGGCCAGCAGCGAGGTTGCCTCGTCGATCAGCCCGGGCTGCTCCAGCAGGTCGCAGGCGGGCCGCTCGCCGAGCCGCGAGGTGAAGCCCTCGGCCAGCCGGTCCCGCCGGGAGAGCTCGGTCAGTGCGGAGACCACCCCGGCGTCGAGGTGCGCCGGCCAGCGGCCCATCCTCCAGGCGGGCAGCGCGACCCGGGTCAGCAGCCGGTCCCACCCGGCGTAGGCGAGGCCGACCTGCTCCTGGGCGACGATGCGCAGCCCGTAGTCCACACCCTGTGCACGCTCCGAGGCGGCCGCGGCCACTCCGCGCTCCATCTCGGCGGCGTCCGTCCGGCACAGCCGCAGCAGCAGCCGGGCCGGCGGGGCGATCCAGCCGAGGCCGCGCCGGGTGCCCACGTCCACGGCGGCGTCCAGGCCCCGTACGAAGCCGCGCGCGTCGGCTATGTCCGGGTGGGCGGAAGGTCCCGTACCGGCGACGACGGGCGCAAGGACCGCCCGTAGCTCCGCGACCCGCATCCACCAGAGGAAGGGCGAGCCGATCACCAGCACGGGGGCGGCGCCCGGCGCGGACTCCGGCCCGGGCTCTGCGGTGGATCCGGCCCCCGCTGCGGACATGCGGACGGCGTCGCGGCGGTGGGCCGCGTGCGTGCGGTCCTCCAGCCAGCTGTCGCAGTCGGGCGTCAGGGCTATGGCGGAGGGGGGCGGCACGTCCATCCGGTCGGCCAGGTCCCGCACCAGCCGGTAGAGATCGGGCGCGGCGGCCTCCGAGAGCGGCACCGTCGGCGTCACGGCGGGGCTCGCCCGCAGCACCACGGCGGCGAAGGCACCGCCGACGAGGAGCACCAGGGCGGCGACCGCGCACACGACGAGGGTCACCGTGGGCCAGGGATCACCTGCCAGTCGGCCCGTCGTCCGGGCGGCGACCAGCACCACCGCGAGGGCGGCGGGCAGCAGCCCGACGGCCAAGGCCCTGCTGCGCACGCGCAGCACGGCCAGAGCGCGGGAACGCGCGGACGGCACGCCCGCTTCCATGATCGAACCGGTTCCGGACACGGCCGGACCTCACCCCCTCTGCCCTGCGGCGACGTTGCTCACTCCCCCACTGTGACACCCGCCACTGACATCGCAATGCCGGTGGGCCAAGTGCCGGAATGCTTGCGCCGCACCCTAGTTGGGGCACGCGCGGGCGTCAGGCAGACAGGGTGACGATCACCCGATGGAATGGCTTTGGGTAAAGCTGGGTGCGTTCGAACGCGGCCGGATGCAGTCGCACGCGAACGCGCCCGCGGGCCCGGGCGCACAAAGTGCGCACCGGGCCCGCGGGTCTGCGGATCCGCTGGTCAGCGGCCCTCGGCCGCCTTGGCCGCGA
Organism: Streptomyces avidinii; assembly: GCF_014650695.1. Lineage (GTDB taxonomy): Bacteria > Actinomycetota > Actinomycetes > Streptomycetales > Streptomycetaceae > Streptomyces > Streptomyces avidinii. The sequence continues at coordinate 62,832 of NZ_BMVL01000011.1, forward strand.
TATCCGTACGGTGCTGCGAGCCGTCGAGACGGATACGCGCCACCGCCTTATACGCCTTGGCGCGGGCCTGCGCCAGATCAGAACCGGTCGCCGTCACCGACAGCACGCGGCCGCCCGCGCTGACCACCGTGTTGCCCTCGCGCCGGGTCCCGGCGTGCAGCACGTAGGCATCGGGCTCGTCCTCGGCGGCCACGTCGAGCAGGCCCTCGATCGGGTCCCCGGTACGCGGGGTCTCGGGGTAGTTGTGGGAGGCGATGACCACCGTGACCGCTGCGTCCTCGCGCCAGACGAGCGGGGGCAGGGTGTCCAGGGTGCCGTTGGCGGCGTTCAGCAGGACGTCCGCGAGCGGGGTGCGCAGCCTGGCCAGGACCACCTGGGTCTCGGGGTCGCCGAAGCGGGCGTTGAACTCGATGACCCGGGTACCGCGACCGGTGATCGCGAGGCCTGCGTAGAGCAGCCCGGAGAAGGGGGTGCCGCGGCGGCGGAGCTCGTCGACGGTCGGCTGGAGGACCAGCTCCATGACCTCGTCGACCAGCTTCGGGTCGGCCCAGGGCAGCGGGGAGTACGCGCCCATGCCGCCGGTGTTGGGGCCCTCGTCGCCGTCCAGGGCGCGCTTGAAGTCCTGCGCCGGCTGGAGCGGGACCACGGTGACGCCGTCGGTGATGGCGAAGAGCGAGACCTCGGGACCGTCGAGGTACTCCTCGATGACCACGCGGTCGCAGGCGAGCGCGTGCGCGCGGGCGACGGCCAGGTCGTCGGTGACCACGACGCCCTTGCCGGCCGCGAGGCCGTCGTCCTTGACGACGTACGGGGCGCCGAAGGCGTCGAGGGCCTCGTCCACCTCTTCGGGGGTGGTGCAGACGTAGCTGCGCGCGGTCGGGACCCCGGCCGCGGCCATCACGTCCTTCGCGAAGGCCTTGGAGCCTTCGAGCTGTGCCGCCTCGGCGGACGGCCCGAAGACGGGGATGCCGGCGGCGCGCACGGCGTCGGCGACGCCGGCGACGAGCGGGGCCTCAGGGCCGACGACGACCAGGTCGGCGACGAGTTCGGTGGCGAGAGTGGCGACGGCTGCACCGTCGAGGGCGTCGACCGGGCGCAGCGTGGCCACGTCGGCGATACCGGCGTTGCCGGGAGCGCAGTACAGGGCGGACACGGCGGGGTCGAGGGACAGAGAGCGGCACAGGGCATGTTCGCGGGCGCCGCCGCCGATGACGAGGACCTTCACGCTGCTCAGCCTAGCCGGGACGGGGCGGCTGCCTTCGTGCGGCCACCCAATCAGGACCGGCTACTCATTTGTGTATTCCTCCACAACAGTGGCTCCGAGCTCGCGCACGATCAGGTCGTGTCCGGTCAGGGCGCTCTCGACGAGGTCGGGATCGTCGTCCTCCGCGTGGTCGTCCTCGGGGGCCACCGGCGGGGGTGCCTGCTGCACGGGGGGCTGCGGGGCGGGAGCCGACTGCTGGGGCTGCTGCTGCGTCGCGTACTGCTGCGCGGGCGGGTTCTGCGAGCTGGAGGGCTGCTGCGGCTGCGCCGGGGGCGGCGGGCTGTAGGCGGGGGCGGGCGCGGCCGGGGCGCCGTACGAGGAGCCGTACGAGGAGGTCTGGACCGGGGCCGGGGACCCGCCGCCGACGACGGCCTCGATCTTCCAGTTGACCTGGAACTGCTCGGCCAGGACCGCCTTGAGCACGTCCTCGCTGCCGCTGCTGGCGAAGTTGTCGCGGGCGCCCACATTGGGGAAGCCCAGCTGGAGGGTGGTCCCGTCGAAGCCGGTGACCTGGGCGTTCTGGCTGAGCAGGATCCAGGTGAAACGGCGGCGGTTCTTGACGGCCTCCAGCACTCCCGGCCACATCGCCTGCACCTGCCCGGCTCCGGCGGCCATGCCGGGGGAGGGGGCGGCGGCCGCGGGGGCCGGCGCGGGGGCGGCGGCCGGGGCGACGGGTGCGGGCGCGGACGCGGGTCCGGGAGCGGACGCGCTGGGCCAGGCACCGGCGGCGGGGGCAGTCGGGGCAACCGGCGCCGCGGCGGCCGCGGCTCCCGGCCAGGCACCGGGGGCGCCGCTCCCGGGCTGCGCTGCACCTGGCCACGCGCCGGGGGCGGGAGCTGCGGGAGCGGGTGCGGGGGCTGCGGGAGCAGGCGCCGGAGCAGCGGGCGCGGGAGCAGCGGCGGGCGCGGCCTGAACCGGCTCGGCAGCGGGAGCGGGCACCCCGGCGGCGGCACGCACGGCAGCGACGCCCCCACCGGGACCGGCGGGCGCCATGGGATGCGCCTCGGGCCCGGGCACGTAGCCCATGGCGGGACCCGCAGCCGGCGGCGCGGCGAAGGCGGCGGCCGCGCCGCTGCGCTCCAGCCGGTCGAGCCGGGCCTGGAAGGACCGCTCGTCGTCGAACGCGGCGGGCAGCAGCACCCGGGCGCAGATCAGCTCCAGCTGGAGCCGGGGCGAGGTCGCGCCGCGCATTTCGGTGAGTCCGGTGTTGACCAGATCGGCGGCACGCGACAGCTCGGCGGCGCCGAACACGGAAGCCTGGGCCTGCATCCGCTCCACGACGTCGGCGGGGGCGTCGATCAGCCCCTTCTCCCCGGCGTCCGGCACGGCGGCCAGGATCACCAGGTCGCGCAGCCGCTCCAGCAGGTCGGCGACGAACCGGCGCGGGTCGTTCCCGCCCTCGACGACCCGGTCGACGACCTCGAACGCGGCCGCCCCGTCCCCGGCGGCGAAGGCGTCGACGACGGAGTCGAGCAGCGAACCATCGGTGTAGCCGAGCAGCGAGGTGGCCATGGCATACGTCACACCGTCGTCGGCGGCACCGGCGAGCAGCTGGTCCATGACGGACATCGAGTCACGCACGGAGCCGGCGCCGGCCCGCACGACGAGCGGCAGCACGCCGTCCTCGACCCTGGCCCCCTCGCGCCCGCAGACCTCGCCCAGGTAGTCCCGCAGGGTGCCGGGCGGCACGAGCCGGAAGGGGTAGTGGTGCGTCCTGGACCGGATGGTCCCGATCACCTTCTCCGGCTCCGTGGTGGCGAAGATGAACTTGAGGTGCTCCGGCGGCTCCTCGACCACCTTCAGCAGGGCGTTGAAGCCCGCCGAGGTGACCATGTGGGCCTCGTCGATGATGTAGATCTTGTAGCGGCTGGACGCCGGCCCGAAGAAGGCCTTCTCCCGCAGGTCACGGGCGTCGTCCACACCACCGTGCGAGGCGGCGTCGATCTCGATGACGTCGATGGACCCGGGCCCGTTCCTGGCCAGGTCCCGACAGGACTGGCACTCCCCGCAGGGGGTGGGAGTGGGACCCTGCTCACAGTTCAGACACCGGGCGAGGATGCGCGCACTGGTGGTCTTGCCGCACCCGCGCGGCCCGCTGAACAGGTACGCGTGATTGACCCGGTTGTTCCGCAGGGCCTGCATCAGCGGGGCAGTGACATGCTCCTGCCCGATGACCTCGGCGAACGACTCGGGGCGATAGCGGCGGTACAGCGCAAGGGACGACACGTATACGAGGTTATCCGGGCCCACCGACATCAGCGGCCCGCCGATGCCCCCGGAGGGCGCCCGGAACGCAAAGCGCCCCCCACGCACCCGCCAGAGCCCACTTACCCTTGCTGCCTTCCGGCCCTGGGGGAGTTGGGTGAGATAGCGCCACGTGAGGGGCTGGCCCCACCCTAGCGGATGGAAGCCCCCGGAATCGAGCCGGACCCCGACCCGGCCTCCGTCCGACGATCACGTTCGCGAGCACCCCTCAACGTCTTGTATTGTTTGCGGCGGAGGATTCGCCTAGTGGCCTAGGGCGCACGCTTGGAAAGCGTGTTGGGGGCAACCCCTCACGAGTTCGAATCTCGTATCCTCCGCCAGTGCCTCACCGGGCACTTGAAGACCCCGACCGGGAAACCGGCCGGGGTCTTCTGCATGCCCTGGTCTCACTTCCGGTCTCTCTCATCTCCGATATTCACGACATTTCACGCGCGTGCCAGGCCCGCCCACACTCCGGCCCATCAAGAGCTCTCCTCCGTGGGTGAACCCCTTCCGAGTACCGACGGCCGACCCATCGAATGCGCAATCCTTGGCTCCGTTCGGGGCCGCTCCGGTCCCCAGCCGCGTTCCCGGCCTCGCGAGGTGTGCCCCATGACGTCCCGATCCACGCTGACAGCCCGGCTGCGCGGTCTCGACGCCCCACAGCTGGCGCGCGTACTCGGGAGGCGGAAAGACGCCGCGGTGCCACCGGAGCCGCGCTCCATGGAGGAACTGTCGGAACGTCTTCTGCGACCCGGCTCGGTGGCGCTCGCCTTGCCGCAGCTTCCCCTGCCGTGCCTCCAGGTGGCCGAGGCCCTGGCCGCCTTGGGAACGCCCATGTCGTGCAGCGCCCTGGCGAGGAGGCTGGGAGCGACGACAGCCACTGCCGCTCGGGAACTGGACGGCGTGCTGGAGGCTCTGGCCGATCATGCCCTGGTATGGCCGGACAGCGACGGAAGGCTCCACTTGGCCGCGCCGTTGCGGCAGGCGTGGGAGACGCCCCTGGGGCTGGACGCTCCGCTGGAGGAGCTTCTGGAAGGCGTGACCTCCGAGGAACTGCGCGGCATGCTCGCGGCACTGGGCATCAAGCCGCCCGGTACCAGGCAACAGCGCACGGCCGCCGTCCTGGAACACCATGGCGATCCGCAACGCGTCGCCTCCGTGATCGCCAAGGCCCCTTCGGGCGCCCGGCAGCTGCTTGCGCGCCGAGCGAAGTCCGCACCGCGAGAAACGGAGTTCATCATGTTCGGAACTCCCGAGGCCGCCTCCCGACCGGACGAGCGATGGGCCCTGGACCGCGGCTTCCTGATCCGTAACCGCCACGGATACGGGCCGGCCCACATGCCCGTCGAAGTGGCGCTCGCGCTGCGCGGGCCCGACTGGCACGCCCCGTTCGCGCCCGTACCGCCTGCCCTGGAGCTGGTGTCCGTCCCCGCGGTGGAGGTGGACCGGGAGGCAGCGGCAGCTGCCACCGCGTTCGCGGCCCACGCCGCCTCGGTCCTGTCAGCCTGCTCGGCGGCTCCCCCGGCCCGGCTGAAGTCCGGCGGGATCGGCGCACGTGAACTGGCTCGGATCGGCAAGGCGGCACAGGCCGACGACGCAGTGGTACGCATCACCTTGGAGATCGCGTACTCGGCCGGGGTGCTGGCCGCCGACGGCAACCGCGTCGCACCCACCGCGGCGTACGACACCTGGGCGGCGCAGGAACCCGCAGCGCGGTTCGCCGAGCTGCTTCACACGTGGTGGAACCTGCAGTTCACTCCCTCGCAGGCCCGCGACGAGGACAACAAGGCGCTCCCCGCCGTGGCCGGGGCTCCTCCCTGCGGCGGCTGTCTACAGGCTCGGCGCGGGTTGCTCGCAGCGGCGGCAACGCTTGCCGAAGGTCAGGGCGTGAAGGCCGCCACGGATCTGGGGCCACTCGTTGCATGGCACCGTCCGTTCGCTCATCCATCGTTCCACGACGAGACGCCTTTCGCCGCGGCGGTCCGCGAGGCCGAGCTGATGGGCGTCATCGCCCGAGGCGCCCTCTCCCCGCTCGGTGCGGCGCTGATGGCCGGTGACACTGAGGAACTGACCGCCGCGTGCCGGCTCCTGCTGCCCGAGGCCACCGACACGGCCCGGCTCGGTGGCGACCTCACGGCCGTCGTCACCGGCACGCCCTCGGCACGCCTCGCGGAGTTCCTGGATGCGATCGCGGACCGGGAGATCAGCGGCACGGCCTCGCTATGGCGGTTCAGCGCCGACAGCATGCGCCGCGCACTGGACGCCGGTCACGCTCCGGACGAGATCTCGGTCGAGCTGACCGCCATCGCCGACGGGGCTCTGCCACAGCCTCTGTCCTATCTCATCGCCGATGCCGCACGTCGCCACGGCCACGTGCGCGTCGCCCCTGCCGCCTGCGTCATCCACGGCGACGAACCGGCGCTCCTGGCCGAGCTCGCCGCACACCGGGGACTCTCCGCGCTCGGGCTACGGCAGCTCGCCCCGACGGTGCTCGTCAGCGACAGCCCTCCCGACAAGACCCTGGCCGCGCTCCGGGACCAAGGCTATGCCCCCGTCGCCGAGGCCCCGGACGGGACCGTACGCATCGAGAAGGTGCCCCCTCGACGGGCCGCCGCCGTTCCGGCCCCGCGGAAGGCCGCCACCAAGGCCGGCACCGGACGCTCGACGTACCGAGCGGCGGAGGCATCGGCCGTCGCCGACTCGTACGCCGTGGTGGCCCGGCTGCTGACCGCCCCGCCGACCGCCCCTGAGCCCGATCCCTTCGGCACAGGGGTCCCCTTCGGTACGGATACCGAGGAGATCGTCGCCGGGTACGCGAAGCAGCTGACGTACACGGACGTCCGCCAGCTCGGCCACGCCATCGACACCGGTATGGCCATCACCGTCGAATACGTCGCCGCGTCGGGAAGCCGCACCGTGCGCACCCTCAGCCGCCTCCAACTCGATCCGCCCCACCTCGAAGCCTGGTGCCATCTACGTGACGCCGAACGTGTCTTCACGCTGTCCCGTATCCACTGCGTCATGCCCGCGTAGACACCCTTCCGGATATACTTGACGTACGACCTGATATCACAGGAGGTGCCTGAATGAGCCGAACCGTGATCGACCTCGATGACGAGCTGCTGGCCGACGTGGCCCAGGCTCTCGGGACCAGCACCAAGAAGGAAACGGTCAACACCGCCCTGCGCGAGGTACTGGAGAACCGGCGGCGGGCCCTGGCGCTCACCAGGCTGCGGGCTGCCACCGCAGACGGCTCCTTCGACCTGGACCTCTTCGAGGACAAGCGGAACTACCGGAGGTGAGCGCGGCACAGTTCCTGATCGATACCAGCGCACTCGCGCGATTCCTGCGCGGCGACGCCGAACAGTACGGCTGGGACCAAGCGGCGGCGGCCGGGCTCATCGCGACCTGCCCGATCACCGAGCTGGAGTTCTTCTACAGCGCCCGCTCTGCCGCGGACCGTGCGCGAGGCATCGAGGACATGCGGCTCGTATTCAGCTGGGTACCTGTCGACGACCGGGCCTACGACCGCGCCTGGCGAGTCCAAGAGCTGTTGACCCAGCGTGGACAGCATCGCAGTGCAGGCGCGGTGGACCTCGTCGTTGCCGCCACGGCGGAACTGCAGGGGCTCACCCTTCTCCACCGCGACCACGACTTCGACTGCATCGCCGCCGTCACAGGCCAAGCCATGCAGTGGTACGGCCCGGAGACCGGCAAATGAACGTGCGCCTGGCGGTCTCAGTCCTGGTCTCATTCGCCCCCGTCCAGAGCTGTTCGGACGTGGCAGGGCTGGACGCTCCGCCGCGGGTCAGGACACCCACGGTCCCCGCCGGACCCCCGTACGAACATTTGGAAAGCGTGTTGGGGGCAACCCCTCACGAGTTCGAATCTCGTATCCTCCGCCAGTGCCTCACCGGGCACGTTGTAGAAGGGCCCCGCTGCTTGCAGCGGGGCCCTTCTACGTTTCCCGCCTTCCGCGCCGTCGACGGCCCTCGCGTTCCGGAGTCCGGCGGGGCCGTACGGGACATACAGAACCGACATTCCGGCTCGGGTCGACATCGAGAGCCCTGCTCGCCGTTTGCCCGGAGGAGGTCCGTACCGGCCCAAGGGGGCAGAACCGGCGGAATGGGCGCCAAGAGCACCCGGGAAGCGTCTCGGTCCGATCAATGCCTGCCACTTGCGGACATGCGGACCCCTCTCCGCCACGCCCTCCATAGGTTTCCCCCCAAGCAAGATCGAATGGGGGTGCCGGGCGGCAGCACCGAACGGCCCCCGTGCAAAGCAACGAGGGGGCAGCGTGGCCAGCGAGGCGAAGAGCATCCCGGCCGTCTACACCGAGACGATCGAGGTGACACCCGAAACCTGCAAGAGCTGGATGGACAAGCGGACATGCAACCGCGTCCCGCTCAAGCGCTCCAACATCGACAAGTTCAAGGTCATCCTCCGGAGCGGCCAGTACCGCACCACGCATCAGGGCTTCGCGCTCGACTGGCACGGCTGCCTCATCGACGGACAGCACCGGGCGGCGGCACTCCTGGAGACCGGGATCACCGTGACCAGCCAGGTCACCTACAACATGGACCCCGACACCTTCGCCGCGATCGACGGGGGGCGCGTGCGGACCGCCGGCGACTTCGTCGCCCAGCTGACCGAGATGAAGCAGAGCAACTCCAACGTGTACGGCGCAGCCCTGAAGATCCTCAGCAACCGCCTCGCGGGCCTGCACTGGACTCGGTGGACCAACGGCAGGCCCACGGCCGAGCAGTTGCAGGGGTGGGTGGAGACATGGCCGGTCAGCGAGGATCGCATCATCCGCCTCACCGCCAAGGGCAAGCAGTGCCACGCCAGCGCCACCGGCCTGATCGTCGCCTACAGGATCATCACCGAGACGTGGCCGGAGCACGTCGCCGACATGTTCTTCGACTGCATCGGCGAGGCCAGTAAGGAGTTCGTCGGGCGTGACCCGCGGGCCATCTACACGAACACCATGATCAACGTGAACAAGGGCCGCGTCAGCCGGGACAGCGTCCAGCAGTCCGCGCAGGCCATCAAGGCGTTCAACGCCCTGATCGCGGGAGAGACGATCGGCACCCTGAAGAAGATGAAGATCGGCGGCACGAAGGTCATCGAAGACCGGAAGACCGGCGAAGAGGTCGAACAGGTCTACCTCGCGGATCGCTATCCCGAGGTCATCGCCAGGACCGTCGAGGTGAGCGATCAGTGGATCACCCGCGACAAGCTCGTGCTGTTCGACTAGAGCACCGGCCCACACCCTCCGGACCGCGTACGGCGGCAGTGCTCCGGCCCCTGCCGTGCCGCCGGACGCGGCGGCACGGCAGGGGCCGGAGCCGGGCCGGAGGCCGGGCCCGGGGCAGGGCTCAGCCGAAGTTCGGCATTTCCCCCACCGTTGTCGACATGTCGATCACCGCGAACGCTGCCCCCTGCGGGTCCGTCACCGCCGCGAAGCGGCCGAACGGGCTGTCCATCGGACCGAAGTGCAGCTTCCCGCCGTGCTTCTGCGTCTTCGACACCGCCTCGTCGCAGTCGGGCACGCCGAAGTAGATCTGGATGTACGACGGGATCTCGGGCGGGAACTCGTCGCCCATCTTCATCCGGCCCAGCACCGGGTTCCCGCTGCCGCCGACGCTGAAGACCTTGAAGTCCATGCCGGCCGCCTCCGGGTCGTCGCCCGCGTCCATCTGCTGAGCGCCGTACGGGAAGACCTTCGGCAGGAAGCCGTCCGCCTTGGCCGGCTCCCGGGTGAAGACCTCCGCCCAGGCGTACGAGCCCGCCTCGCCCATCTTCTCGAAGCCCTTGTGCTCGCCCGGCTGCCAGACGCCGAAGACCGCGCCGCTCGGCTCCTTCGCGATCAGCATGGTGCCGAAGGTTCCCACCTGCATCGGACCCATCAGCACCTCGCCGCCGTTCGCCGTGACCTTTTCGGCGGTGGCCGCCGCATCGGGCGAGGCGAAGTACAGGCACCACTGCGAGGGGGCGTCGGCCCCCGGCATCGGCGGCACGACGGCCGCGACGGCCTTGCCGCCGGAGTAGGCCTGCGTGTAGTTGCCGTACTCGCTGCTGGCCTCGCCGAAGGTCCAGCCCAGCACGTCCGCGTAGAAGGCCTTGGCCCCCTCCACATCGGCGAACATCGCGTCCACCCAGCACGGAGCGCCTTCGGGGAACTCAGACATGTCGATCGACTCCTCGTCTCGTACCTGTCGTCGTCGTAGACGGTCGTACTCACGCTAGGCGCGCGGTGTGCCGACCGCGCGGGGAGCGCGCCCAGGCGGGACGCTGGAGCCATGGACAAGGACATCACCATCCGGCTGGCACAGCAGCCGGAGGCGGACGCGCTGCTCGGCCGGAGCCCGCTGGCCGCACTCGTCGGAATGCTGCTGGACCAGCAGGTACCGATGGAATGGGCGTTCTCGGGGCCCTGGACGATCGCCCAGCGGCTGGGCGCCGACGATCTCGACGCGCACACCATCGCCGCGTACGACCCCGAGGCCTTCGCCGCCCTGCTCTCCGAGAAGCCCGCCGTCCACCGGTACCCCGGGTCGATGGCGACGCGGATCCAGCAGCTGTGCGCGTACCTCGTCGAGCACTACGGCGGGAGCGCGGAGGCGGTCTGGGCCGACGCCACGACCGGGCAGGAGCTGCTGAAGCGCCTCAAGGCACTGCCGGGCTTCGGGGAGCAGAAGGCGCAGATCTTCCTCGCCCTGCTGGGCAAGCGGTTCGGCGTGCGGCCGACGGGCTGGCGGGAGGCAGCGGGCGGATACGGCCCGGCGAACGTCTACCGTTCCGCGGCCGACATCACGGGCCCGGAGTCCCTCGCCAAGGTGCGGGCGCACAAGCAGGAGATGAAGGCCGCTGCGAAGGCCGCCAAGGCGGACAAGGCCGGCTAGCCCGGCCGGGCCGGGCCGGGCTGGGCCGGCTGGATCGGCGGCCGGGCCGACAAGGCGGCAGGCGGGGCCGATCGGGCCCCGCCCTGCTCAGGCGGTGGAGCGGTGCCGAATTGACCGGCCCGACAGGCCTCGGATTGACCTCTGTTCCCGGTCTATCAAGACCGTAGATTGGTGGACATGACAGAGATCGCGACCCGCGCCGCCACCGCCGAAGCCATCCAGGACGCTCCCGGCAGCCTCATCACGCTGCTCACCGACACCGCCGAGCTCACCTGCAACACCGCCACCTTCGACGAGGGCGCGGCGGGCGCCCCGGTGCACTTCCACACCAAGGCCACCGAGTTCTTCCACGTCACCGCCGGACGGCTCGACATCCTCGTCGACGACGAGATCCACACCCTGGGCGCCGGCGACTTCATCGCGGTCCCGCCGGGGGTCAAGCACGCCTTCGCCCCCGCCCCCGGCCACACCGCCGCCGTCTTCGTCGGCTTCACCCCCGGCATGGGCCGCTTCGACTACTACCGGCTGCTCGGCCGGGTCAACGCGGGCGAGGCCACCGTGCAGGACATCAAGGACAGCTCGGCGACCTACGACAACCACTACGCGGAGAGCTCCGTCTGGAGCGGGCGCCGCCGCAGCGCCGAGCCGTAGGTCACGTCCGCGTCGAGGCGGCGCAGTTCCTCCGCGATCAGTTCGGCGCCGCTGCGGATCTTCAGGGCCACCCTGCGGTCGGGGCTGCCCGGCAGGGTCAAGGTGGCCAGCACGCCCGCGGGCCGGTCCACCCGGATCTCCCCGCCCGTGGTGTGCAGGCTGACCCGGGTGATCACCGGGCCCTCGCTCGCCACCCGGGCCACCGGCACCCCCAGCCGGTCCTCCAGCCAGCGCGCCAGCAGTTCCGCGCTCGCGTTGTCGGGCTCGCTCTCCACCGACGCGCCGGTCACCGGCAGCGGCTTCTGGTCCAGGGCGGCGGCCAGCAGCGAGCGCCACGACGTGATCCGGGTCCAGGCCAGGTCGGTGTCGCCCGGCTGGTAGCCGGCGGCCCGCTCGTCCAGCACCCCGATCGTGTCGACGGCGGCGGCCGCGTCCGTGATCCGGCGCTGCGCGAGCGCGCCCAGCGGGTCGCCCGCCAGGTCGGTGGGAGCGTCGGCCGGCCACCAGGCCACCACGGGTGCGTCCGGCAGGAGCAGCGGCAGGACGACCGAACCGGCCTGCTCGGTCAGCGCCCCGTGCAGGCGCAGCAGCACGATCTCGCCGGTCCCGGCGTCCGAGCCGACCCGGAGCTCGGCGTCGACCCGGTTGGCGCGGAGCTTGAGCGGGCCGCGCGAGGTCCGCCTGATGACCGCGATGATGCGGCAGGGGTGTTCGCGGGAGGCCTCGGAGGCCGCGCGTACGGCGTCGTAGGCGTTCTCCTCGTCGGTGACGATCACAAGGGTCAGCACCAGCCCCATGGTGGGGCTGCCTATCGCCCGGCGGGCTTCGAGCAGGGCCCGGTTGACCTTGCTGGACGTGGTGTCGGTGAGTTCGGTCCGCATGGGCCAGAGTCTGTCACCGCGTCACCGCCGCTTGCGCGCCGTCCCGAAGATCGAGCGGGAGATCTCCCTTCCCAGTTGAGTGCCGATCGAGCGGGCCAGTGAACGGAACAGCCCGCTCCCCACCACCTGCTCGGCCAGCGAGGGATCCGGCTTCGGTGCGCTGCGCGCAGCACGCGCGGCCTCCTTCTCCTCCGTCCTGGCCTGCTTCTCGGCCTCGGCGGCGGCCGCTGCGGCCTCCGCCTGCGCCTCCGCGGCGGCCTGTTCGGCGCTGATCCGCTCGTACGCCGATTCGCGGTCGACCGGCTCCGCGTAGCGCGAGTAGAGCAGCGAGGACTTCACGGCCTGCTCCAGGTCCGCCGCCGCGATCGGTCCCATCAGCGACTGAGGGGCCCGCAGCCGGGTCGCCGCGACCGGGGTCAGGGCGCCGTTCTCGCTGAGCACGGTGATGACCGCCTCGCCGGTCCCCAGCCGGGTGAGCAGCTCCTCCAGGTCGTACTCGGAGTTGGGGAAGGTCTTCACGGTCGCCTTCAGCGCCTTGGCGTCGTCGGGGGTGAAGGCGCGCAGCGCGTGCTGCACCCGGTTGCCGAGCTGCGCGAGCACGTCCGCCGGCACGTCCTTGGGGGTCTGGGTGACGAAGAAGACGCCGACGCCCTTGGAGCGGATGAGCCGGACCGTCTGGGTGATGGACGCGAGGAAGGCCTTGGAGGCCCCGTTGAAGAGCAGGTGCGCCTCGTCGAAAAAGAAGACGAGCTTGGGCTTCTCCAGGTCGCCGACCTCCGGCAGGTCGTTGTAGAGGTCGGCGAGCAGCCACATCAGGAAGGTGGAGAAGAGCTGCGGCTTGTCCTGGACCGCGGGCAGTTCCAGTACGGAGACCAGTCCGTGCCCGTCGGCGGCCGTGCGCAGGAACTCGCTGGTGTCGAACTCGGGCTCGCCGAAGAACTCCGAGGCGCCCTGCTGCTCGAAGGCGGTCAGCGCCCGCAGGTCACCCCGGCCGTCACGGTGGACAGTCCGCCGATCCCCTTGAGTTCGGATTTGCCCTGGTCGGACACGAGGAAGGCGACGACCGCGCGCAGGTCCTTGAGGTCGATGAGCTCCAGGCCCTTGGTGTCGGCGTAGTGGAAGATCAGACCGAGGGACTGCTCCTGCGTCTGGTTGAGCTGGAGCACCTTGGACAGCAGCACCGGGCCGAATCCGGTGACCGTGGACCGGACCGGGATCCCGGGGCCGATCCCGCCGAGCGAGTAGAACTCGCAGGGGTATCCGGTGGGCTCCCACGACTGGGCCACGTCGTGGGCCCGTTCGCCGATCCTGTCGTTCGCCGTCCCGGGCGCCGAGATCCCCGAGATATCGCCCTTGATGTCGGCGAGGAAGACGGGAACGCCGCCCGCCGACAGCTGTTCGGCGATGAGCTGGAGCGTCTTGGTCTTGCCCGTGCCGGTGGCTCCGGCGACGAGTCCGTGGCGGTTGAGCATCGCGAGAGGGATGCGGATCTGACGGTCGGGCAGGCACCGGCCGTCCCACAGCAGAGCCCCGAGGTCGAGCGCGGGTCCGGTGAAGGCGTACCCGGCGGCGATCCGGTCGGCGGGTCCCGCCTCGGCCACCTCGCCCGGCTGACCGCCCGTCTGGTCCGCCGGGACGGCGGAGTCGGTGCTCTCGCTCATGCATCACTCCCCAAATAGCGCTGTTCGTCACTTTTGCACCACCGTCACGAGGCTGCGCCCGCATGCACCGGCCCGGTAGGCTTTCCGTGTGATCTTCAAGCGCATCGGAAGCGGACGGCCCTACCCCGACCACGGCAGGGAAACCACCCGGCAGTGGGCGGACGTCGCGCCGCGCCCGGTCCGGCTCGACCAGCTCGTGACGACCAAGGGCCAGCTGGACCTCGAAACGCTGCTCGCCGAGGACTCCACCTTCTACGGCGACCTGTTCGCCCACGTCGTGAAGTGGCGTGGCGACCTCTACCTGGAGGACGGGCTGCACCGCGCCGTGCGCGCCGCCCTGCAGCAGCGCCAGGTACTGCACGCGCGCGTCCTCGAGATGGACTGACGACTTCGTCTGGATTGCGCCTTTCGGGTCGCCATTGACCTATCAGCAGATCATTTAGTAGGCATCGACACCGGGCCGCACTACGCTGCGCCCATGAGCATGCTCACTCCCCCCGGCATGGGCGGAAAGTACCGCGTCACGGGAGCCGCCTACCCCCGTATGAGTCGTAAGCGGAGCCGTACCCGGATCGTCCTCGCCGTGCTCGGCTCGATCCTTGCGCTGGCCCTGGTCGGCTACGGGGCCCTGCAGCTCATCGACGTGTTCCGGGGCGACAGCCCGAAGCGGAACACGGCTGCGGGTGCCAAGGACTGCCCGACCACGCCTCCCGAGGCCGCCGCCAAGAACGGCCCCGCCGCCGCCTCCACCGCCTCGGCCGCCGCCAAACCGGCGGTCGTGCTCCCCCCGCCCGGGGAGATCACGGTCAACGTCTACAACGCGACCCCGCGCGCGGGTCTGGCCAAGGCAGTCGGTGACGAACTGGCCAAACGCGGCTTCGTGATCGGCAACGTGGGCAACGCCCCGGCCACCTTCGACAAGAAGGTCCCCGGCACGGGGATACTGCTGGGCTCCCCCACGACCGACAAGGCCGTCTTCTCCGTACTCGGCACCCAGCTCGCCGGCACCACCCAGCAGACCGACACCCGCGAGACCGCGGACGTCGACCTGATCCTGGGCGACGCCTTCAAGGAGCTGAGTACGAAGGAGGACGCGGACAAGGCGCTGGCCCTCCTGGCCAACCCCGTGCCCGCGCCCAAGAACTGCTGAAGGGCCGGACCGCCGGACCGCCGTACGGCCGCAACGAGCCGTACGGCCGCAGGCGGCGGCCTGCTCAGCCCGTACGGCTCGTACGGCTCGTACGGCTCTTCTACTCGGCCGAGCCGTACATCCGGTCGCCCGCGTCACCCAGGCCCGGCACGATGTAGCCGTGCTCGTTGAGCCGCTCGTCCACCGCGGCCGTCACCACCGTCACCGGCGTGCCCGCCAGCTCGCGCTCCATGATCTCGACGCCTTCCGGCGCGGCCAGCAGCACCACGGCCGTGACATCGTCGGCGCCGCGCTTGATCAGCTCCTGGATCGCCGCGACCAGCGTGCCGCCGGTGGCGAGCATGGGGTCGACGACGTAGACCTGGCGTCCCGAGAGGTCCTCCGGCATGCGCGTCGCGTACGTGGAGGCTTCCAGGGTCTCCTCGTTGCGCACCATGCCCAGGAAGCCCACCTCGGCGGTCGGCAGCAGCCGGACCATGCCGTCGAGCATGCCGAGACCGGCACGCAGGATCGGGACGACCAGCGGGCGCGGGTGCGAGAGCTTCACGCCGGTGGTCGGGGCCACCGGGGTCTCGATGTCGGCCTGCTCCGTGCGCACGTCCCGGGTGGCCTCGTACGCGAGCAGGGTCACCAGCTCGTCGGCCAGCCGCCGGAAGGTGGCGGAGTCGGTGCGCTTGTCGCGCAGGGTGGTGAGTTTGTGCGCCACCAAGGGGTGATCGACGACCTGCAAACGCACAACATCCTCCAAAACTCAGCCTGCGACCTGCAAAAACGGTCGCACGACGCGACCTGCACCCAAAAGGCTACGCGCTGACGCGGCCCCTTCGCGTCCGAAGCGGCGGCCACGCCCGGCGCGGCCCTGCGGATGCGCCCCGCTCGGACGCCCAGCAGGCTGGACTGATGAGCAACACACCGGTGATCGCGGCCGTCGACGGATCGGAACACAGCCTCAGGGCTCTGGACTGGGCGCGGACCGAGGCCCTCCGGCACGGCAGCGGGCTGCTGGTCGCCCATGTACTGCCCGACCACGCCCAGTTGTATGCGGGGCGCCGGGCATCGCTGCACGACGTCTCGCAGCCCGCGGAGTTCGCCGACCCCGTGCGCGACTGGATCCGGTCCCTGTTCGGCGGCGGCGAGGGCTCCGGGCTGCCCGAGTGGGTCACGTACGAGGCCCTGGAGGGCTCGGTGCCCGAGGCGCTGCGGGTGATCGGGGCGCAGGCCCGGATGCTGGTCATGGGCTCCCGGGGCCGCGGCGGCTTCGCCAGCCTGCTGCTCGGCTCCAGCAGCCGTGCCGTGGCGAGCACGGCCGCCTGCCCGGTGGTCGTGGTCCCGCACGCGGAACGCAGCGCCGGCGCCGACGCAGAGGCGGAGGAGTCGGCCGGGCGGGTGGTGCTCGGGCTGCACGCCGCCGAGACCCCCGACGACGTACTGACCTTCGCCTTCACGGAGGCGGCCGTGCGGGGGACCACCGTCCAGGTGGTCTCCGCGTACGCCATCCCGCCCTCGCCGACCCTGGTGATCGACAGCCCCTTCGCCGTGATCCCGCCGGAAGGGCTGGCCGACGAGGGGGACGGCGTACCGGCCGAACGGGAGATGCTGCGGTCCCAGACGGAGCGGCTGGCGCCGTTCCGTGAGCGGTTTCCGGACGTCCCGGTCGAGCAGGCCGCGGTGCCCGGGGACCCGGCGGGCCGGCTGGTCACCGCCTCCCGCGCAGCGGCGCTGGTCGTGGTGGGCCGGCACCACCCGCGGCGCACCGCCATGTCGATGATGATCGGCTCGGTGGCCCACGCCGTGCTCCACCACGCGCACGGTCCGGTCGCCGTGGTCCCGACCCTCAAGGACGATGCCTGACCTGCGGCGGGGTGGCATCAAACGGCCCGTCCGGGGGAAGGTGGGTGCAGGGGGGACGACCGACCAGCCCAGGTGGTGGCCGATGCCCGAGACGCAGCCGAACGACGAGGCGCCGGAGACCGCGGCGCAGCGCCGGGCCCGCCGCGCGCAGTTCCTGCGCGACCTGATGGAGGCGCGTGAGCTGCGCGATCGCGTCCAGCCCCGCCGCGCCCGTGCGGCACGTATGCGCCAGCAGATGCGGATGCGTACCTTCCGCTGGTAGTCCCCCGGTCTGGCCGGTCATCGCCCCCGATCGGCAGCGGCCACCCGGAGCATTCCGGCCCCGCGGGCCGGATCCGGCCCGGCAGGCGTGCACCGCGCGGCTTCCGGCCCCCGGCACGCCGCGACACGTCCGGGCCGCACCGCCCGCCCCACACCCCTCGATACGGCCCCGCCGCCCCAGCGCCGCAACCCCGCACGGCCCCCGCCGGGACACGGCACGGCACGACGCAAGCGCGGAAGACCTCTCGCTCAGCCGCTGTTTCTGCCACGATGCCGATTGGGCGGGGTACGGGCGGCGAGCAGCACAGCCGTTCTGCCCCATCCTCCGGCCGGGGGGACCTCCAACCGGCACGCCTAAGACCAGTGGGAGAGTCACGGTGTATTTCGCCGCACTGCTCGCGCGCACCGAAGACGGGTGGGAAGCGAGCGACATGGAACTCGACGACGTCGAGTCCCTCAGTGATCTGATCGATCTCGCCCGGTCCGCCGCTGTCGACGACGACACGGTGGTCGCCCTCATCGAGCAGGAGGACGCCTGGTTCGGCGTCGTCCGCGTGGACGGCGAGGAGGACCCGCGCTACTTCGTATCGAACGCCTCCGCGGCCGCCCGCAGCTCCTACGGCTCGATGCTGACCAAAGAGCTGCTGGGCAGCGACGAGGAGGACGACGAACTCGACGACCTGGACCTCGACGGCACCGAGGACGGCGAGGAGGATGCCGTCGCCGCGTTCACGGACGAGGACGCCGACGAGGACGAGGCGGGCGGGGCCGGCGCGGAGCCGGTACCGGCCGGTCCGCTCGGCGACCCGATGCTGCTGGACGACCTCGGGGTGACCAACAAACAACTGATGACCCTGGACGGGGACGCCCTCTCGGAGATCGCCGAGTCCCTCGGCGCCACCGAGGTCCTGGAGGCCGTCCGCTAGTGCTCCCTGCGAACACCGACGATCCCGTACGGGATCCGTGGCGGGACTCCATGCGCCTGGCGCTCCAGGAGGCCGCCCGGGCGGTGCCGGCCGGCGATGTGCCGGTCGGCGCCGTCGTGCTGGGCCCGGACGGCAAGGTCCTCGCCACCGGGTACAACGAACGCGAGGCGACCGGCGACCCCACGGCGCACGCGGAGGTACTGGCGCTGCGCCGGGCGGCCGCCGCGGTCGGGGAGTGGCGGCTGCCGGGGTGCACCCTCGTGGTGACCCTGGAGCCGTGCGTGATGTGCGCGGGCGCGCTCGTGCAGTCGCGCGTCGCCCGGGTCGTCTTCGGCGCGGACGACGAGAAGGCGGGCGCCGCGGGGTCGCTGTGGGACCTCGTACGCGACCGCAGGCTCAATCACCGCCCGGAGGTGGTCCGCGGTGTCCTCGCGCAGGAGTGCGCGAGGCAGCTGAAGGACTTCTTCCGCGACCTCTGACCGGCCGGACCGGGCTCGGGAAAGCCCTGCGCACGGCACCTGCGAGGCCCCGGGAGACGCCCCGGAGACGCCCCGGGGACGCCCCGGGGACGCCGATTTCGGCGGATGGGGGTCCTTAGGCTAGGATCCATCTCGGTAGTGTGTCCGAGTGGCCGAAGGAGCTCGCCTCGAAAGCGAGTATGGGGCAACCCATCGGGGGTTCAAATCCCTCCACTACCGCTTCGATCGAGAGCCCCGCCCCGCAAGGGTCGGGGCTCTCGGCGTTTTCCGATCCTCTCTCCGGAGGACACCCGCGTGACCGCCCGCCCCCTCGGCCGTTGTCACGGTATGACCAAGACCCAGCGCATGCTCGCCGCCATCGCCCTCGCGGGGGCCGCCGCGGGCCTCGCCGCTCCCGCCGCCTCGGCCGCCCCGATCTCCCCGCTCACCCTGCCGGACCTGCCGGCGGCCGCCCCGGGCATGCCGGCCGGGGCCCAGCCCACGTCCGTCCAGGAGATCGGGTCGCAGCTCAGCGCCGGTGCGAACCAGCTCAACGCGCTGATGGAGCTGCCCAACCAGCTGGCCCCGGTCATCGCACCCGTACAGCCGCTCACGGACCTCGCCGGCGGCCTGGAGTAGCACCCCGGCCTCCGACGGGGGTCAGGGACAACGCGAGGAAGGTCCCGACCGACGGTCGGGACCTTCGACGCACGGGACGGGGGAAGCGGCATCGGGGGGACAAAGCCACTTCCCCCGATGAGGACGGACCTGCCGGTCCGGGCCGCAGTCAGGGGGAAGCTCGCGGCTCGGACCCCGCAGTGAGGCCCTGTCCCTCACCCACCGGTTTCCTGCCAGAACCGGTGGGCTCACATCAATCCTGCGCCCGCCGCAACCCACCGCGCCACGGCAAAGGACCCGGAGTACCGGGCCATTGGTCCTTAAAGGACAGGTGAGTGCCCAATCCTGACCGGTTAGACTCACCCGACTTGCAAGGACCGGTTGGGGAGGCCGCCCGCACGTGGACACCAAGAAGCTCATCACGGGTGCCCTCACCGTGTTCGTCCTCTTCGTGATCATCACCCAGCCGAAGAGGGCTGCCGAGATCGTGGAAATAGGCTTCCAGGGGATATCGGATGCCGCATCCGGCATCGGCGAGTTCATGACCGAACTGGTGCGCTGACCCGTACGCTGAAGCGGTTCCCGGACTTCCGGCCCCCCACTCCGACGGGTGGGGGGCTTTTTGCATACCCACCAATGGGCATAATGCCCCGCTATGCCCAACTTGCCCTCAACACGGCGATATACGGTGCTTGCACACAGTGCACATCTCTTGTGATGCTATGACCGCTTTTGATGGATGAGAGTTGACTGAAGGGGTGGCGTGACCGTGCCGGCCAGTACTGCGCCTCAAGTGCCACCCCAGCAGGACCCCCAGGTGCCGCCCCAGTCGGAACCCCAGCGGGAACACCGCCAGGAACCCCTCCAGGCGCCGCCCGAGGAGCCCCCGGTCGCACCGAGACCCCCCAGCAGGGGTGCGGACACCCGGGCCCTCACCCAGGTCCTCTTCGGGCAGCTGAAGGACCTGGAGCCGGGCACCGGCGAGCACAGCCGGGTGCGCGGGGCCCTGATCGAGGCCAACCTCCCGCTCGTCCGGTACGCGGCCGCCCGCTTCCGCAGCCGCAACGAGCCGATGGAGGACGTGGTCCAGGTCGGCACCATCGGCCTGATCAACGCCATCGACCGGTTCGACCCGGACCGCGGCGTGCAGTTCCCGACCTTCGCGATGCCGACCGTCGTCGGCGAGATCAAGCGGTACTTCCGCGACAACGTCCGCACCGTCCACGTACCGCGCCGCCTCCACGAGCTGTGGGTCCAGGTCAACGCCGCCACCGAGGACCTCACGACCCTCCACGGCCGCACTCCGACCACCGCCGAGATCGCCGAGCGGCTGAGGATCACCGAGGACGAGGTGCTGTCCTGCATCGAGGCCGGGCGCAGCTACCACGCGACCTCACTGGAGGCCGCCCAGGAGGGCGACGGCATGCCCGGGCTGCTGGACCGCCTCGGCTACGAGGACCCCGAGCTGGCCGGGGTCGAGCACCGCGACCTCGTCCGCCACCTCCTCGTACAGCTGCCCGAACGTGAGCAAAGGATCCTGCTCCTGCGGTACTACAACAATCTGACGCAGTCGCAGATCAGCGTGGAGCTCGGCGTCTCCCAGATGCACGTCTCCCGACTCCTCGCCCGGAGTTTCGCCCGACTGAGATCCGCAAACAGGATCGAGGCGTAACCGGAACGAGTGGAGATCATTCGCACGTTTCCCGACAGATCGGACTGATCGACTCCTGACCTGCTCTGTCGCTGGAGATATATGTCGACATGGCGCTACAGCGCGTTGCCGACATGTGACATTCTGCGTGAACCGCGTTTGCCGCAGCCCCGCCTCCGGTATTCAGGTGGAGGCTGCGTTCCTCCGACGGGCGCGCCGTACGCGACCGTCCGCGACCTCAAGGGGGTGGCATGTCCGTAGACCAGGGCAGCTCCAAGGTGCTCACGCTCGTCAAGAGCGTGCCTGCGCCGACAGCACCTGTAGCGTCCGACCGCTCGGAAGCCATCGACACCCGCACCCTCTCCCGCTCCCTCTTCCAGCGACTTGCCGGCCTGGATGCGGACAGCCCCGACCGGGCGTACGTACGGGACACCCTGATCGAGCTGAACCTGCCCCTCGTGCGCTACGCGGCCGCCCGGTTCCGCAGCCGCAACGAGCCGATGGAGGACATCGTCCAGGTCGGCACCATCGGCCTGATCAAGGCGATCGACCGCTTCGACTGCGAACGCGGCGTCGAGTTCCCGACGTTCGCGATGCCGACCGTCGTGGGCGAGATCAAGCGGTTCTTTCGGGACACCTCCTGGTCCGTCCGCGTCCCGCGCCGGCTCCAGGAACTGCGCCTGGCGCTGACCAAGGCCAGCGACGAGCTCGCCCAGAAACTGGACCGCTCGCCGACCGTGCCGGAGCTCGCCGCCGTGCTCGGGGTCTCGGAGGAGGACGTGGTCGACGGTCTCGCCGTCGGCAACGCCTACACCGCCTCCTCGCTCGACTCGCCCTCCCCCGAGGACGAGGGCGGCGAGGGCTCCCTCGCGGACCGCCTCGGCTACGAGGACACCGCACTGGAGGGCGTCGAGTACCGCGAGTCCCTGAAGCCCCTGCTCGCCAAACTCCCGCCCCGGGAACGGCAGATCATCATGCTCCGGTTCTTCGCGAACATGACTCAGTCGCAGATCGGCGAGGAGGTCGGCATCTCCCAGATGCACGTCTCCCGGCTGCTGACCCGCACCCTGGCGCAGCTGCGCGTGGGCCTCATCGGGGAGTGATACGGCGCCTCGCGCTTCCCAATTGACGATGCGTCAGTAAAACTGGCGCGATGCGAAAGGGATCGCGAGCGGCCGCCACCACCCTCCTCGCCCTGTGCTGCACGGCCGCCGCCGGCCTCACCGGCTGCGGCGGCCCGGCCCGGGGCGGCTATGTCGCCGTGGGCGCCGCGGCCCCGGGCCCCGAGCGGGGCGCGGGGGAGAACGTGGCGCCGCGGGGTCAGGTGGAGTTCCAGCAGCTCGGCGGCCCGGACCCGGCGGGCGGATCCTCCGCGTCCGCGGAGTCCTCCGATACGACGTCCGGTCCCGCGGGATCCGGGACCCCGGGCGGCTCCGCCCCGGGCGGAGCAACGACCACCGCCCCCGGCGGCTCCGGGAACACTTCCGGCGCCCCCACCGGGCCGGGCAGCACCCCACCGTCCCCCGGCACTCCGGGCGCGCCCACACCGCCCGGCGGGCCGACCCCGCCGGGCGCGCCGACGAGCCCGCCCGCCGGACCGGGCACGACTCCGCCGGGCCCGCCGGCGTCCACGCCGGCCCTGCTGACGCTGTCCGCGCCGGTCCGGTCGGCCGCGGCCGACCGCTGGTGCGAGCGGGTCACCGTGACCTTCACCAACACCGGGAGCACTGCGGCCCGTGCGGGCACGGTCACCTTCGCAACCCACATCATCGGCGCACTCGGGATCGACTGGGCCACGATCAGCACGAGCCAGCCCCTGCCGGCGCCTCTGGCGGGCGGGGCCGCGAAGACGCAGACCTACACGGTGTGCGTGGAGTCCTGGCGGGTGCCGCTGGGCATGCATGTGGACACCCGGAAGGTCACCGCCACCTGGAGCTGAGCCGCCTGCGGCGCGGGGTCCGGTCGGGGGCCGGTCGGGGGCCGGTCGGAGGCCGGTCAGAGGCCGGTCGGAGGCCGGTCGGGGCAGGCCCACCCGGGCGACCTAGACCGTCAGCGCAGGACAGCCCAGGCGACCACTCCGACGACGAGCACGAGGGCGAGGGCCAGCCCCACCTTCACGGCCGGGTTCGAGGACCCGGACCGCCCCTGCTGCTGCTCGGCGCGGCGCTGCTGACGGGATCCGGGACCCGCCTGGCGGGCCGGCGCGGCCTCCTCGACGAAGGCCCGGAACATCTGCGTGCTGCCCGCGGGGTCGTAGTTGCCCTCGGGGACCTGTGAGTTGTGGTTGTCAGCCATGGAGCAGGACCCTAGCCGGTTTTCCGATTCCTTTACCGCCCCACCCCCGGATTCATTTGCCTGTAGCAACCATTCGCTTCTATGGTTGCCTCAAGCAACAAGATGGGGGAACCCGGTGACCGTGCAGACCGCACCCACGACTGAGCGCACTCCGGCCACGTCGGCCATCGCGACCACCTCCTCGGCCGCTCCCGGTACTCCGTACGCGGAGCTGGCCCGCCAGCTCACCGGAATCGGCGCGGTCAAGCGCGAGCTCGCCCGGAACCTGCCCCCGGACTGCCCGCCCGGCGCCGCCGCCGTCCTGACCGTGCTCGACCGGCACGGGGAGATGCGCCTGAGCCGGCTGGCCGAGTTCATGGCGGTCGACATCTCGGTGACCAGCCGGCACGTCACGCACATCGCCGACCGCGGCTGGATCGAGCGGGAGATCGACCCCGTCGACGGACGCTGCCGGATCCTGCGGCTCACCCCGGCCGGACGGGCGCTCCTCACCGAGCTCGGCGCCCGCTACACGGCCTCGCTGGAAAGAGCCCTCCACGGCTGGTCCCCCCAGGACATCGACGTACTCAACACCCTGCTGGCCCGACTCCGATCGAGCTTCTAGAGGTAAGGAAAGACATGGCCCAGTCGGAGACGACAACCGACACCCCACCCGCGTCCACGGACACCTCCGTGACCATGACCCACCCCCAGATCATGAAGGCGCTGTCCGGGCTGATGCTCGGCATGTTCGTGGCGATCCTCTCGTCCACGATCGTCTCGAACGCCCTGCCCCAGATCATCAGCGACCTCGGCGGCACCCAGTCCTCGTACACCTGGGTGGTCACCGCCGCCCTGCTGTCGATGACGGCCGCCACCCCGCTGTGGGGCAAGCTGTCGGACCTCTTCAGCAAGAAGCTGCTGGTCCAGATATCCCTCGTGATCTACGTCCTCGGCTCCGTGGTCGCGGGCATGTCCCAGAACACCGGCACCCTGATCGCCTGCCGCGTGGTCCAGGGCATCGGCGTCGGCGGCCTGTCGGCGCTGGCGCAGATCGTGATGGCCGCGATGATCTCCCCGCGCGAGCGCGGCCGGTACAGCGGCTACCTCGGTGCGGTCTTCGCCGTCGCCACCGTCGGCGGCCCGCTGCTGGGCGGTGTCATCACCGACACCGAGTGGCTGGGCTGGCGCTGGTGCTTCTACGTCGGCGTGCCGTTCGCGATCATCGCCCTGATCGTGCTCCAGCGCACCCTGCACCTCCCGGTCGTGCGCCGCGACGTCAAGGTGGACTGGCTGGGCGCCTTCCTGATCAGCGGCGCCGTCTCGCTGCTGCTGATCTGGGTCACGCAGGCCGGCGACTCCTACGAGTGGATCTCCTGGCAGACCTGGGCGATGACGGGCGGCGCGCTCGTGCTCGGCCTGCTCTTCATCCTGGTCGAGTCCCGCGCGAGCGACCCGATCATCCCGCTGAGGCTGTTCCGCAACAAGACCATCAGCCTGGCCTCGGCGGCCTCCCTGTTCGTGGGCATCGCGATGTTCTCGGGCACCGTGTTTTTCAGCCAGTTCTTCCAGTTGGCCCGCGGTGAGTCCCCGACGATGTCCGGAATCCTCACGATTCCGATGATCGCCGGCCTCTTCGTCTCCTCCACCCTTTCCGGTCAGGTGATCACCAAGACCGGCAGGTGGAAGGCCTGGCTCGTCTCCGGCGGCGTCCTGCTGACGGCCGGCCTGGGTCTGCTCGGCACCCTCCGCTACGACACCCCCTACTGGCACATCGCGATCTACATGGCGGTGACCGGCCTCGGTCTCGGCATGATGATGCAGAACCTGGTCCTCGCCACCCAGAACCAGGTGGCCCCCGAGGACCTGGGCGCCGCCAGCTCGGTCGTCACCTTCTTCCGCTCCCTCGGCGGCGCCATGGGCGTCTCCGCGCTGGGCGCGGTCATGGCCAACCGGGTCACCCACTACGTCCAGGACGGCCTCGCCGCCCTCGGGCCGAAGGCCGCGGCCCTGGGCCACGGCGGCACCGCCGGGGGCGGTATCCCCGACCTGGACAAGCTGCCCGCGCCGTTCCGCGAGGTCATCGAGTCCGCGTACGGGCACGGCGTCGGCGACGTCTTCCTCTACGCCGCCCCGTTCGCGCTGCTCGGACTGGTGCTGGTGGTGTTCATCAAGGAGGTCGCCCTGCAGTCGAAGCCGGCGGCCCACGCCCCGGCCGCGGCCTCGAACGAGGCGGCCCCCGCGGAGGCCGTCGTCAAGGCTTAGCCGGTGCTTGCCCGGCCGGTGCCCGAGCGGTCGGGCACCGGCCGGGCCGGTACGTGCCCGGCCGGTGCCTTGGCCTCGATGCCCGCGATCAGGACGTCGAGCGCGAGGCAGAAGTCGCCCTCCGGCGCCCGCCGGACCGTCCCGCCGCAGCCGTGCAGGAACTGCGAGACGGCCAGGTGGGCGCCGGTCCGTGCGGCGTCCACCAGGCCGGTGGCGTCCAACAGCCGCTGCAGGGCGGCGTCGAAGGCCCGCGCGTGCGGGCCGATGTTCGGATACGCGGCGGTGAGCGGAGCCACCCACGGGTGGTCCGCCAGCACCCGCCGGTAGCTCCGGGCCAGCGTCTGCAACCGGCCCGGCCAGTCCGCCCCACCCCCGCCGCCCTCCACCGCGCCCTCCTCGACCGCGGTCGGCAGCCTCAGCTCGCCGAGCGCACGGTCCAGGGCGAGTTCGAGCAGGTCCTGCTTGGTGTCGACGTACCAGTACAGGGACATCGCGGTCACCCCGAGCCCGGCGGCGAGCCGCCGCATCGAGAACCGGGCCAGCCCGTCGGCGTCGAGGAGCCGCACGGTGGCGGCGGTGATCCGGTCCCGGTCCAGCCCGGAGGGTGCCTCGCTGCGGCGTCTGGCGGGTGCGGGCCTGGTGGCCAGCCACACACTGGTCCGGGTCTCGCCGGGATCGGCCGCGGTCACCATGCAGGCACCCTCCTCACGACAGGTGGATCAGTCCGGAATGCCCGGTCCGCACTCTCGATGCTAGGGGGTGTCCTGCCGATCGGGCCGGATCAGCGGGCGGGGTCCGGTGCCGTGAGGCCGGATCAGGTCGCTGAAGCCGTCAGGTCGTAGAAGGTGGCTCCGCCGACCGTGGTCGCCTTGAAGGTGGTCTTGACCCAGGCCTCGATGTCCGTACTGCTGCCAGCGCCCGGGCCGCCGCCGGGACCGCCCCGGCCGCCGCCCCCGGGCATGCCGCCCTCGGCGCCGCCGGTGGTGGTGCTCTGGCCGATGAACCAGTGGATCTTCCCGTCCCGCACGTACTCCTGGAACTGCTCCAGGGTCGGCGAGGGGTCGCTGCCGTTGAAGCCGCCGATCGGCATGACGGGCGCCCCGGAGGCCAGCTGGTAGCTCGCCGCGTTCTGGGAGCCGATCGCGGCAGCCGCCCAGGTGTACTCGTCGGCGTCGGTGGTGAGGGCCGTCCTTGCCTCGGCGCTCACCCGGGCGCCGTTCAGCAGCCCGCCCGGACCGCCCTGGCCGCCGCCGAACCGTTCGGCGCCGCGTCCTGCACCCGCACCGCCCGTACCGCCCTGGCCCTGCGGCATCCCGCCCTGGCCGCCCTGCCCCTGCGGCGCGACGCCTCGCGGCGGGGTACCGCCCTGCTGCCCGGCCCCCGGCCGGCCGCCACCGTCCTGCCGCGCCCCGCCCGGGCCGCCTTGGAGCATTTCGCCGGGGCCTCCGGGGCCGCCCATCATCCCGCCCGGTCCGCCCCGGCCGCCCGCCACCGCCGGACCCGCGGTCACGATGGAGCCGGTGTGCGCGGTGCTCACCGTGGTCAGGCAGTACGCGAACGGCCCACCCAGCGCCGCTGCCACCCCCAGCGCCGCGGTGGCCTGGAGCATCCGGCGCCCCGCCCGCGCGGCGAACGGCAGCGCGGCCGCGGCGAGCAGCCCGCCGGCCAGGACCGCCCAGCGCAGCCACGGCAGATAGCCGGTGGCCCGGCCGAGCAGTACGAACGACCAGACCGCAGTCAGGGCGAGCGTGCCGGACAGGGTGATCGCGGCGGCCGTGCCGCCCCGCTCCTCCCAGAGCACGGCGAACCCCATGCCGATCAGCGCCGCCACGAACGGGGCCAGCGCCACGGTGTAGTACTCGTGGAAGATGCCCTGCATATAGCTGAAGACGACCGCTGTGATCAGCAGCGAACCGCCCCAGGCCAGGAACGCCGCCCGGGCCATGCCGTCCAGCGAGTCGGTGACTCGGCGGGCCCGCCAGGTGACGACCAGGCCGGCCACCAGCAGCACCAGGGCCGCCGGCAGCAGCCAGGCGATCTGCCCGCCGATGTTGCCCGAGAAGAGCCGGTCGATACCGGTCTCGCCCCAGCCTCCGCCTCCACCGCCCGCGCGGCCGCCACCGCCGACGCTTCCGGTCTCGTTGCCGTTGATCCGGCCGAGGCCGTTGTAGCCGAGGGTCAGCTCCAGGAAGGAGTTGTTCTGCGAACTGCCGATGTACGGGCGGGAGGAGGCCGGCCACAGTTCCACGACCGCGACCCACCAGCCTCCGGCCACCACCATCGCGAGCCCCGCCAGCAGCAACTGGCCGAGCCGCTTGCGCAGCCGGGTGGGTGCGCAGACGGCGTACAGCAGGGCCAGCGGCGGCAGGATGACGAAGGCCTGCAGGGTCTTGGTGAGGAAGGCGAAGCCGACCGCGACCCCGGCCCAGACCAGCCACTGGGTGCGGGCCCCGTCGAGGGCGCGCAGTACGCAGTACACAGTGGCCGTCAGCAGCAGGGTCAGCAGCGCGTCGGGGTTGTTGAAGCGGAACATCAGAGCGGCGACGGGCGTCAGTGCGAACGCGGCACCGCTCAGCAGCGCGGCTCCGGGGCCGAACTGGCGGCGCACGGCGGCGTACAGCACACCGGTGGTGGCGATGCCCATCAGGGCCTGCGGGACGAGGATCTGCCAGGCTCCGAGCCCGAAGAGCCGGACGGACAGCATCATCGGCCACAGGGCCGCCGGGGGCTTGTCGACGGTGATGGAGTTCCCGGCGTCGGAGGAGCCGAAGAAGAAGGCCTTCCAGCTCTCGCTGCCCGCCTGTACGGCGGCGGAGTAGAAGGAGTTGGCGTAGCCGGAGGAGCCCAGGTCCCACAGGAGCAGGGCGGCGGTGGCGATCAGCAGTCCGGCGAGGGAGGGGAGCTCCCACCGGGGACGGTCGACCGTGCGGCGGCCGGTGCCGGCGCGGGCCTCGGGGACCGGGAAGAGCGAGGGTGCTGCGGTGGTCATCGGATGTCGTCCTTCGCGAGGGTGTCGCGCCGTTCGGGGAAGACCCAGGCACGGAAGAGCAGGAAGCGCAGCACGGTGGCGGCGAGGTTGGCGGTGATCAGCACGGCCAGTTCGGTGCCGTGGGCAGGATCGGCGGTGGCCGCTGCGAGCGCGGCGAGCGAGCCGCTGGTGAGGGCCAGCCCGATGCCGAACACCACGAGCCCCTGGGCCTGGTGGCGCACGGCCCGGTCCCGGCCGCGCACCCCGAAGGTGAGCCGGCGGTTGGCGGCGGTGTTGGCGATCGCGGAGAGCAGCAGTGCGGCGCCGTTGGCGAACTGCGCGCCGGTCCCGGCCCGGAACGCCGAGTACAGGAGCAGGTAGAGCACCGTGGACAGCGCTCCGACGGCGCAGAAGCCGAGCAGCTGGCGGGCCAGTCCCCCCTCGACCCCGGGCAGTGCGGCGCGATCGCGCGGATCGTCGCCGAAGGGCCGGGCGAGCCGGTCCAGGGGGAGCGCACCGACCGCGAGTGCCCGGCCCACGCGCCAGACGCCCTTGAGGTCCTCGGTGGCGGTACGGACGATGTGGACGGTGGAGTCGGGGTCGTCGACCCAGTCCACCGGAACCTCGTGGATCCGCAGCCCGGCGCGCTCCGCGAGGACGAGCAGTTCGGTGTCGAAGAACCAGCCGGTGTCCTCCACCAACGGCAGCAGCCGTTCGGCCACCTCGCGCCGGATCGCCTTGAATCCGCACTGCGCGTCGCTGAACCGGGCGGCGAGGGAGGACCGCAGGAGGAGGTTGTAGGCACGGGAGATGAACTCCCGCTTGGCTCCGCGCACCACCCGTGAGGTCCGGGCCAGGCGGGTACCGATGGCGAGGTCGGAATGACCGGAGATCAGTGGTGCGACCAGCGGCAGCAGGGCGTTGAGATCGGTGGAGAGGTCCACGTCCATGTAGGCGAGGACGGGGGCCTCGGAACCGGACCACACCGTGCGCAGGGCCCTGCCCCGGCCCTTCTCCTCCAGCCGGGTGCTGCGTACGCCGTCCAGTGCGGCGGCGAGCCCCTGCGCGACCTCGGGGGTGCGGTCGGTGCTCGCGTTGTCGGCGACCGTGATCCGGAACGGGTAGGGGAAGGTCCGGGTGAGGTGCTCGTGCAGTCTGCGGACGCACGGGCCGAGGTCCTCCTCCTCGTTGAACACAGGGATCACCACGTCGAGGACGGGCTCGCCGGGCACGGGCGCGAGGGGCGCCCGGGCCGGAAGGGCCCCGGGAGAGGTGTCGGTTCGCATGGTCCGACACTCGCGGGGGGCCCTGTCACCGCTGTGTGCTGAGCCTGTGCCCTGCCTGTGAGGCGGCGCGGTCCGGCCGCGCGTGTGGCAGCAGTACCTCGAAGCAGGTCCGTCCGGGCTTGCTCCGCACGTCGACCCGCCCGCCGTGCGCGGTGACCACGGCCTGGACGATGGCCAGTCCGAGTCCGGTGGAGCCCGCGGCCCGGGAGCGCGAGGCGTCGCCGCGGGCGAAGCGCTCGAAGACGCGGGGGAGCAGATCGGGCGCGATGCCGGGTCCGTCGTCCTCGATGCGCAGCCGGACGGCGGATGTTTCACGTGAAACATGGGCGGTGACGGTGGTGCCCGGCGGGGTGTGGGTACGGGCGTTGGCGAGCAGGTTGACCAGGACCTGCTGGATCCGCGCCGGGTCGGCCCGTACCGGTGCCGGCTCGTCGGGCAGGTGCAGGCGCCAGTGGTGCTCGGGACCGGCGGCGCGGGCGTCGCTGACCGCGTCGACCACGAGCGGGGCCAGGTCGGTGTCGGCGTCGGCGGTGGACAGCGGGCGGCCCGCGTCGAGCCGGGCCAGCAGCAGCAGGTCCTCGACCAGGCCGGTCATCCGGGTGGCCTCGGACTCGATCCGGCCCAGGGCATGCCGGGTGTCGGGGCCCGGCTCCTCGCGTCCGCGGCGGGTCAGTTCGGCGTAGCCGCGGATGGAAGCCAGCGGGGTGCGCAGCTCGTGGCTGGCATCGGCGACGAACTGCCGGACCCGCATCTCGCTCTGCTGGCGGGCGGTGAGGGCGGAGGAGACATGGCCCAGCATCCGATTGAGGGCCGCGCCGACCTGGCCCACTTCGGTGCGGGGGTCGGCCTCGGCCTCCGGGACCCGCTCGTGGAGGGCGGGCTCGCCCTTGTGGAGGGGGAGTTCGGAGACCCGGGTGGCGGTGGCGGCCACCCGGCGCAGTGGGCGCAGGGCGACCCCGACCAGGACCTGCCCGGCGAGGGAGGCCGCGATCAGGCCGGCCAGGGTCACGCAGAGCTCCACGCCGACCAGGGTGCGCACGGTGGAATCGACGTCGCTCAGCGGGAAGCCGAGGGCGAGGCTCCCGTCGGGGGCGATCAGTACCCGGTAGCTGCCGAGTCCGGGAAGCTCGGCGTCCACGGGCTCGGACTTGCCCTGCGCGGCTTTGCGGGCGGCCTGGGCGAGGGTCTTGCCCTGGGCCTCGGTCAGCGGTGGCGGCGGGTCGGCCGACCAGCCGTCGCCGCGGGCATTGCGCGCGGTCCCGAGAACCGTCCCGGCGGGATCGAGCCGGATCCCGGCGGCGTCCAGCGGGCTGCCGGGAGCCATGACGAAGCCGGCGCTGTTCTCCCGGGCCGGTTTCCCGCCGGGCGCCCGGGCGGCCATCCTGACGGAGGTCTTCAGCTGTTCGTCGAGCTCGGTGACCAGGTACGAGCGCAGGGCGAAGGTGGTGACGGTTCCGATGGCCGCGCCCACCACGGCAATCAGTGCCACCGCAGAGACGACGAGCCGGGTGCGCAGCGACCAGGGCCGGCGGCCGCGCGGTCGCCGTTTCGTACGCAGGGCCACTACTCGGCCGGCTTGATCAGGTATCCGGCGCCGCGCCGGGTGTGGATCATCGGCGGCATGCCGATACCGCTCTCCAGCTTCCTGCGCAGGTAGGAGATGTAGAGCTCGACCACATTGGCCTGGCCGCCGAAGTCGTAGGACCAGACCCGGTCCAGGATCTGCGCCTTGCTCAGCACGCGCCGCGGATTGCGCATCAGGTAGCGCAGCAGCTCGAACTCGGTGGCGGTCAGGTGAACCTCCCGGGTGCCCCGCACCACCTCGTGGCTGTCCTCGTCCAGTCGCAGGTCGCCGACGGCCAGCACCGAGCCGCCGCGCGCGGCCTGTGCCGCGCCGGAGCGCCGGACCAGGCCGCGCAGCCGGGCGACGACCTCCTCCAGGCTGAAGGGCTTGGTGACGTAGTCGTCGCCGCCCGCGGTGAGGCCCGCGATCCGGTCCTCCAGCGAATCCTTGGCGGTCAGGAACAGCACGGGGACCTGCGGGATCTCCCGGCGCAGCCGCCCCAGGACGGCCAGGCCGTCCATGTCGGGGAGCATGATGTCGAGGACGACGACGTCCGGCCGGAACTCCCTCGCCGCCCGCACCGCTCCGGCCCCGTCGCCGGCGCTGCGGACCTCGCAGCCCTCGTAGCGCAGGGCCATGGAGAGCAGCTCGGAGAGCGAGGCCTCGTCGTCGACGACGAGGACCCGGCAGGGTCCGCCGTCGGGCCGCACCAGGGCCGCGGGGTGGTTGGTGGACGTGGACGCATGGGAGGTGGTCGTCGCAGTCATACCGACCACGCTGGCCGGTGCCTCTGAGAGCGTTCTTGCGCCTACCTGTGAATTTCCTGAGAAAGGAAAAGGCGCTACGGGGACCTGGCGCGGGCGGCCGGGGCCGGGGCCGGGGCCGGGCGTCAGCCTTCGAGTCGGAAGAGCCGGGCGCCGTTGTCGTGGCAGACCGCGCGCAGCCAGTCGTCGCCGAGGCCGAGCCGTT
Source organism: Streptomyces avidinii (assembly GCF_014650695.1). Classification (GTDB taxonomy): domain Bacteria; phylum Actinomycetota; class Actinomycetes; order Streptomycetales; family Streptomycetaceae; genus Streptomyces; species Streptomyces avidinii. The sequence continues at coordinate 94,682 of NZ_BMVL01000011.1, forward strand.
CGAGGGCCACGAGCTGGTGCTCGTAGGGGTAGGGGATGTTCGGGAAATCGGTCCCGAGCAGGATCCGGTCACCGAGGTCCGCGAGCCGTCCCAGGTCACCGGGCGGGAAGCCGCTGAGCTGCTCGGAGAAGTCGGTGAAGGCCATGGTGGTGTCCAGGCGGACCTCCGCGTACCGGTCGGCGAGGTCGAGGAAATCGGCGTACTCGGGCATGCCCATGTGGGCGATGACCAGCGGGAGCCTCGGGTGGCGGGCCAGCAGGCGGGTGATCGGATCGGGGCCGGTGTACTTGCCCGGGACGGGGCCGGATCCGCAGTGGACCACGATCGGGATGCCGGCCTCGGCGAGCAGCCCCCAGACGGGGTCGAGCCGCTCGTCGTTCGGGTCGTAGCCACCGACCTGGAGGTGCGCCTTGAAGATCCGGGCCCCTGAGTCGACGGCGCGCCGGACGTAGGCGGTCACGCCCTCCTCCGGGAAGAAGGTCGCGGTGTGCAGGCAGTCGGGGGTGCGGGCGGCGAAAGAGGCGGACCAGGCGTTGAGCCAGGCGGCCATCGCCGGTTTGTGCGGGTAGAGCATGGCGGTGAAGGCACGGACCCCGAACTCCCGCAGCAGCGCGACGCGCTGCTCCTCCTCGTGCCGGTAGGTGATGGGCCACGCGACGCCGGTCAGCGGGCCGACCGCGTCGAAGTAGTCCCAGACCTTGTCCAGGACCCGCTCGGGCATGAAGTGCGTGTGGACGTCGACCAGTCCGGGCAGTCCGAGTCGCTCCCGGAAGGCGCGGACCGCCTCAGCCGTTGCGGACAAAGCCGTGGCTCCGCTCGACGGTCGCAACGTGCAGGGTGTAGCTCTCGTACCAGTCGGCGCGGCCCTGCTTCATCGCCGCGCGGTGCTCCAGGTCCTCCCGCCAGACGGTGAGGGACTCGTGGTCGCGGAAGTAGGCGACGGTGATGCCGAGGCCGCCGGGGGTACGCGCGGACTCGTACCCGAGGAAGCCGGGATTCGCCCGGACGATCTCATTCAACCGCGCGAGGGTCTCGGGGTATCCGCTGTCGTCGGCGGCACGGGTGTTGCTGAAAACAGCCATGACATAAGGGGGTTCGAAGGCCGGTACCGGCTGAGTGGTCATGTCGAACACCCTCGGCGGCGGACCCCCGGCATGTCCATCGCAAACGGCTCCGGGAGGCCAAAGGGATCCAAGTTTTGACCATGACCGCTGCAGGCCGCGCCGCGGTCCACCGTGGTCAGAACAGCCCGTCCTGCGCGGCGGGAGCCCCGGCGTCGGCGGGCGGGATCTGCACCGTGGGCACCGCGGTCACCGCCTCCTCCCCGGGGGCGGTGAGTTCCCAGCCGGCCAGCAGCCGGGCGTCCACCACGAGCCCGTCCGCGAGGTGCAGGTCGGGACCGGCCGCGCCCACCAGCCGGCCCACGACGGACCCGCCGGGCACCATCTCGGTGAGCACCCGCTCCGGCCCGGGCGGACCGGTCAGTGCGTCCAACCCGAATGCCCCGGCGTGGTCGGCCACTGCGCATTCCACCCGCTCCAGCGACTCCGGCCACCCGGGCAGCGCCGCCGCCCGTGCGTGCAGCTCTGCGACCTCCCGGGCCCGGTCGGGCGCACCCGGCAGGTGCGCCCGTACGGCGCGCTTGCGGGTGTACGCGATGCGGTCGGGCACCCCGAGCGCCGCCCGCAGCAGTTCCTCGGTGCGCCGGGTGGCCATCAGCGGACCCCGCCCGAGCCAGGCCCATGCCACCGCCCCCTGCTCCAGCAGCCGGGCCGGACCACGCTCCTCGGCGGTGATTCCCACCTTGACCATGCCGGGCCCGAACCAGGCCAGATAGACCCGGTAGGTCCGCGGATCGGCGGCGTTGGTGTCGGCCGCCACGGAGAACGACCGGTCGAGGCGGGCGCATTCGGGGCACTGCGCGTTCCCGGTGCGGCCCGGCACGGTCTCCGCGGTGGGGCAGGGCGTACGCTTCCCCGTCCGCCACACCCCGAGGCAGTGCCGCTCCCCGCGTGCGGCGAAGGCGATCCGCTGCCCGTACACGAGCTCGCTCACCCGCTCGCCTCGCCCGTCCCCGTACCACCCGATGGCGGGGCGGCCGCCCTTCCACCGGATCCCGGTGCACCACCACGTCACAGCGGGAGGGGCCGCTCGAAGAAGGTGTCAAGGACGACGGTGGCGTGCGTACCGCTGACGCCGTTGATGGCGTAGAGGCGGCGCAGGACGTCCTGCAGCTGCTCGGTCGACGCCGTGCGCACCTTGACCAGCACGGACGCACTGCCCGCGATGATGTGCGCCTCCTGGATCTCGGGGATCGCCGCGAAGTCGGCGCCGGACTCGCCCATCCACGCGTTGGAGTCGACCATCACGTAGGCCAGCACTCCGCTGCCGACGGCGGCCGGGTCGACGTCGACGGTGGTCCGCCGGATCACCCCGCGCTCGCGCAGTTTGCGCACACGCTCGTGGGTCGCCCCCGCCGAGAGTCCGACGGCCGTGCCCAAGGCGGCGTACGACTGGCCGGCGTCCTGCTGCAGGCGCAGGACGAGCGCACGGTCGATGTCGTCCACGCAATCTTCCTCTCGTGGGCCTGTCGACCCTTGCGAAGACGGTACCTGATCCTGCAATCTCACCATCAGACCGAAGATAATTCGGTAGAACTCTTCCAGGGGGAATCATGTCTGCCATAGCCGACCTCACCTTGTACGAGATTCTGGACGAGCGCTTCCGGACCGGCCGCTGCGCCAATGGCGACGCCCGGCTGGAGCGGCTCCACGACGACTGCCGCTGGGCGGAGGGCCCGCTCTACCTGCCCGCCTGGCGGCAACTGGTGTGGAGCGACATCCCCAATGACCGGATGCTGCGCTGGGACGAGGCGACCGGCGCCGTCTCCGTCTTCCGCTCACCGGCCGGCCACCCCAACGGCAACACCTTGGACCGCGAAGGCCGCCTGATCACCTGTGAGCAGGGCAACCGGCGCGTCACCCGCACCGAACCGGACGGCAGCCTCACCGTCATCGCCGACCGCTTCGACGGCAAGCGCCTCAACAGCCCGAACGACGCGGTGGTCCGCTCTGACGGCTCCGTCTGGTTCTCCGACCCGGACTTCGGCATCACCAGCGACTACGAGGGCCACCGCGCACCCGGCGAGATCGGCGCATGCAACCTCTACCGCGCCGACCCCTCCACCGGCGAGGTCCGAATGGTCGCCGACGGCTTCCTCGGCCCCAACGGCCTCGTCTTCTCTCCCGACGAGAGCGAGCTGTACGCGGCGGACACCCGGGCCGGCCACATCCGCGCCTTCAAGGTCGCCGACGACGGCGCCCTCACCCACGACCGGGTCTTCACCACCTGCCCCCGGGTCGACAACATCCGCTTCGACGACGAGGGCCGGCTGTGGGCGGCCGCGATGGAGGACGGTGTCCGGTGCTACGCCACCGACGGCGCCTTGATCGGCCGCCTCCGCGTCCCCGAACCGGTCTCGAACATCGCCTTCGGCGGCGCCAAGAACAACCGCCTCTTCATCACCGCCACCACCTCGCTCTACTCCCTGGTGATGTCGGTGACCGGCCTCCCCCGCGTCCTGCGGTAGCCGGGCCGACCCGCCCGACTACCGGGCGACGAACTGCGTCAGGATCGCCTGCACCTCGTAGATGTCGACACCCTTGGTGAAGGTCTTCTCGATCGGCGTCGAGCTGCCGGATATCCAGATCTTGAGCTCGGCATCGAGATCGAAGTGCCCGGCGGTCTCGACGGAGAAGTGCGTGATGCTCCGGTACGGGATGGAGTGGTACTCCACTTTCTTCCCCGTGAGCCCCTGCTTGTCGACGAGCACCAGCCGCCGGTCCGTGAACAGGATCGTGTCCCGGATCAGCAGGTAGGCGGCATGCACCTGCTCCCCCTGCCCCAGCAGTCGCGCGTAGTCCCGCTGCGCCGACACGGGGTCGACGGTGTGCGCGTTCCCGAACAGTCCCATGAGTGCCCCCGTTTTCCGACTTCGAACGATCTTCGGAAACCGTACCGAGGCCGGCCCGTGGTCGGCGTCCCCCGCCAGAGCCATCCCACCCCTGACATCCTCCGGGGGACCCCGTCCCCATCAAGGAGGAGACGGGAAGCGTCGGGGCATACGACAGAGGCCCCGGACTTCCGTCCGGGGCCTCTGTCCTGCTGTGCACTCGGCAGGATTCGAACCTGCAACCTTCTGATCCGTAGTCAGATGCTCTATCCGTTAAGCTACGAGTGCTTGGGCTTCTCGGGGTTTTGCGCCCCGTTGGCCTTGCGAGAACAACAATACATGGACCTCGCCGGGACGCGAAATCCATTAGCCAAACCGCTACTGACCTGCGGAAACGCGCTGGAAGAAGATCATCCGGATGGGCTCGCGCAGAGGCTGCGGCCGACCGAATTGCCCCGGAACGCATCGAAGCCCCGGTCCGTCAGGACCGGGGCTTCGATGAGGTGCGGAGGCGGAGGGATTTGAACCCTCGATGGGTGGTAAGACCCAAACCGCATTAGCAGTGCGGCGCCATAGACCGGACTAGGCGACGCCTCCAGCACACCCTCGCGTACGAAGGTGCGTGCAGATGATGACACAGGCGCAGGGCCCCTCACCAATCCGCTCCCACGGTACTAGGCGGGACGGGCGGAGGGCAAAGCCTTAAAGCGGCCGTGGCACGCAACGTCGGCAGGACCCTCGTCGTTGGGCAGGCGTACGACGTACGGACGACCTGGAGTGCCCCATGCTGCGTCTCGCCGCCTTCGCCGTCACCTCCGCCCTGGCCGCCGCGGCGGCGGGGCCGCTGCCCCCGCTGCCACTGGGCCGGCTGCTGGCGACACCCGACCGCCTCACCATCGCCATGACCGACACCGGGAACCGTCACTTGGACCGGGAGTACCGGCTCGAATGCGACCCCGTCGGCGGCGATCACCCCCAGGCGGAGGGGGCCTGCGCCCGGCTGGACCAGTTCGCCAGGGAGGGGAAGGACCCGTTCGCCCCCGCGTCCCAGCGGCAGATCTGCTCCATGCAGTACGGGGGCCCCGCCACCGCCCGGATCACCGGAACCTGGCACGGCCACAGGGTGGACTCCACGTTTCGGCGGACCAACGGATGCGAAATCAGCCGCTGGGACAAGTTGGAACCTCTGCTTCCGAGTGGGCGTTCCTGACCTGGGAGGATGCACGGGATGGGCGGTATCCGCCGCACATCGGCCACCCCATCACGGGCCCGTGGCCTTAGACTCCTCCCGTGACTTGCCGGTAGTTGTGGTCAGGGAGGAAGCTCGTCGTGAGCAGCAGGCCATCCCGAGGCGCTGCTCGCCTCGCAGCAATACTCGACGCTCTTCCGGACGCGCTGTTGCTCGTCAACGCCAACGGCACGGTCGTCAACGCCAATTCGATCGCTCTCGAGGTCATGGAGAGCCCGGGCACCGGGCTCGTCGGCCGCGGCGTGCTCGACCTCCTGCCGGAGTTCGACTCCAAGCTGATCCCCGGCTCCATGCGCCGGCCCGGTGAGGACGAGGGCGGCCGCGCCAAGCCCAAACGGATGATCGCGCGCCGCACCGACGGCTCCGAGTTCCCCGTCGAGGTCACCAGCGCCCATCTCGACGGCCGCGATGCCTACCGCGAGCCGCAACCCTCGTACACCGGTGACGAGCTGCTGATGCTCGTGGTGCGGGACCTCTCGCAGACCGTGGACACCGAGGCCGAGCTGGCCCGCTCGCAGCGGCAGACCGAAATGATCCTGCGCGCCGCCGCCGAGGGCGTCGTGGGCACCGACACCGACGGACGGGTGGTGCTGGTCAACCCGGCCGCCGCCCAGATCCTCGGCTACCGCGCCACCGACCTCGGCAATCGCGAACTGCACGGCCTCGTCCAGCACTCCCGCGCCGACGGCTCCCCCTTCCCCTTCGAGGAGTCCCCGCTCGCCGACACGCTGCGCAGCGGACGCAAGCACCGCGTCCGCGGGCAGGTGCTGTGGAACAAGGCCGGGCAGCCGGTCGCCGTCGACCTGACCACCTCGCCCGTGCGGGACGGGGAGCAGCTCGTCGGCGCCGTCATGACCTTCACCGACCGGCGCCCCTACGACGCCCTCGCCGCCCGGCACGCGCAGCTGATGGCCGTCCTCGGCGACTCCCTGCGCGGGCCGCTGGACGAGCTGCGCGGTGAGCTGGCGACTCTGGCCGCCGACGACGCCGGACAGCTGTGGCCGGAGGCCAACCAGCTTCTGCACCACCTGGCCGCCGGGTACTCGCGGATGACCACCCTGGTGGACAACGTCCTCGGCTACCAGCGCCTGGACTCCGGCCGTGACCGGCTCTCGAAGAAGAAGGTCCTGATCAACACCGTCGTCGCGGCGGGCGTCGACGGTGCCGTCGAGCTGATCGGCCCGGGGCGCGCACAGTTCGCCGTCCACGCGCCGACCATCGAGGCCGAGGTGGACGCGGACCGGATCGCGACCGCGCTCGCCCACCTGGTCGCGGACGTCGCCGGGGTGGACGCCACCGGCAAGACCCGCCAGGGCAGCGGCTACAGCGACTCGACGATCGTGGTGGCCGCCGCTCAGCGCGGCGATGTCGTACGGATCGAGGTGCGCGGGCCGTACGAGGGCGGGAACCCGGTGCACGAACCCATCGTGCGGGGGATCGTCGCCGCGCACGGCGGCGTGCTGCAGACGGTGGAGGTTCCGGGCGCGCCCGGCGGGGCGTACGTGCTGGAGCTCCCGCTCGGCTCGGGCGCCGGAACGGTGACCCTGCCGGAGCCGGCAGAGAAGCCTCCGACGGGTCCGACCACGGACGGCGCGGGCACCGCCGGGGGCGCCGCTCCCGGCAAGGTCTCCGGTGGCCGGCGCGGTCGGCGCGGTGTGGACGCCTTCCTGGACGACGAGACCCCCGGCCCCGAGGCCGCGCAGGTGGCACAGGGTGGTGGCGCGCTGGCGCTGCCTTCCGGGCGGCGGCGGGCGGGCGAGGCCGGCGAGGCACCCGAGTCGGGACCCGAGCTCGCGCAGTCCCCGGTGAACCCCGCGGGACTCGGCACCGGACGCCGGCGCGGCCGGGCCGGTGACGGCAGTGGCGGCGCCGACGGCCCGGGCGGCCCCGGCCGGCCCGTGCCCCCGCAGGGCACGGCCATGCCCGCGCTCCCGCCCGTACCCGCGGTGCCGCCGGTCCCGGTGACCGAGCATCCCGCCGGGCGCCGCCGCGCGCTCGGTGCGGCCGGTCCGGCGCAGCCCGGCGGTCCGGTCCCCGCGACCGGGCTCGGGCCGACGCCCGCTCCCGCGCGGCCCATCGCCCCCGAGGGCGGCTTCGCACTGCCCGCCGGCCCGACCCCGGCCCCCGCTCCGGCTCCCGTAGGCGCCGATGCGGACACCGACGCCCCGGCCGGGCGGCGTGGCCGCCGCGTGCTGGGCGCCCCCGCCGGGGAGCCCGACGCTCCCGCCGCGCAGCCCACCGAGTCCGCCGAGTCCGCCGAGAGCCCCACCGGGCGGCGCCGCGCGCTGGCCGGCGCCCCGGCCTGGCCCGTACCGGCGGCCCGTACGGCGCCCGAGGACGACGAGGCCTCCGGCCCGGTTGCGGTCCCGGGTGCGCGCCGGCCGCAGGACCCGCCCGCGGAGGGCCAGGCCGCGCAGCCGATCAGCGTGCGCGCCCTCGGCACCCTCGGCCAGGGCATTTCCGTGGACCCGGGCGGCTCCGGCGCTGCCTCCGCGGCCGGTGCGGCTTCCGGGTCCGGGCGCCGTCGCCGACTCGCCGAGCCCGCCCCGCAGGGCCGGGCCTTCGCGATAGGAGCGCCCGAGGCGGGCGCCGACGAGGGTCCCGAGCCGCTGGACGGTCCGGGCGGCGCCGTCGAGGTGGTCAACCGGCCCGCGCCGCGGCCCGTGGACGACGAGCTGCCGCCGGAGCCGCTGGACAACCCGCGCCGACTCCTGGTGTGGCCCGCGCCCGATGTGCAGACGCAGCAGGCGCTCAGCGACCGCGGCTACCGGCCGGTGATCGTGCATTCCCGCGAAGAGGTGGACGCGCAGATCGCCGCGTTCCCCGCCGCGCTGTTCGTCGACCCGCTGACCGGTCCGATCACCCGGACCGCCCTGCAGTCCCTGCGCCAGGCCGCGGTGGCCGCGGAGGTCCCCGTACTGGTCACGGCCGGGCTGGGGCACGCCACGCGCGAGGCGGCGTACGGCGCCGATCCGGCCGTACTGCTGAAGGCGCTCGCGCCGCGCGACAGCGAGCAGCACCCCTCCCGGGTGCTGCTGATCGAGGAGCACGAGGAGATCGCGACCGCGCTGACCGCCGCCCTGGAACGGCGCGGCATGCAGGTCGCCCGGGCTGGTGCCGACACCGACGCCGTGGAACTGGCGACGCGGATGCGGCCCAACCTGGTGGTCATGGACCTGATGCAGGTACGCCGTCGGCGGGCCGGGATCGTGGACTGGCTGCGCGCCAACGGGCAGCTGAACCGAACGCCCCTGGTGGTCTACACGACGACCGGCATCGACCCGGCCGAACTGCCGCGGCTCGCCTCCGGCGAGAGCGTCCTGTTCCTCGCGGAGCGGGCCACGACGGCGGACGTCCAGGGCCGCATCGTGGACCTGCTGGCCAAGATCGGCACGAACTAGTAATCCTGGGCCGATGGCCATCACCCACACGAGCGAGCACACCGTCCCCGCCGACAACGGGGAGGTGAACCTGCTCATCGCGCGGCAGGTGGAGCCCGGGCACGAGGAGACCTTCGAGGCCTGGGCGCACGGGATCCTGGAGACGGCCGCGGGCTTCCCGGACCATCTCGGGTACGGGCTCTTCCGCCCGGCGGTGGAGGGCGGGCCGTGGTTCCTGGTCCACCGCTTCCGCAATCAGGCCGCGTTTCAGCGCTGGCAGGACTCCCCGGAGCGGGCGCAGTGGTTCTCCAACTGCCTCGGCCACCACCACACCGAGATAGCCCGCCGGGAACTGCAGGGCATGGAGACCTGGTTCGCCAAGCCTGGTACGACCCGGCCCGCGCCGCCGCGGTGGAAGATGGCGATCAGCTCGGGGCTGGCCATCTTCCCGATCTCGCTGATCGGCAACGCGGTGCTCGGGCCGTACCTGGTGGATCTGCACTTCGTGCTGCGGACGGCAGCCTTCGCCGTCGTGTTCAGCACCCTGATGACCTACCTGGCCATGCCCGCGGTCAGCAGGCTGCTGCGACCGTGGCTCACCCGGGGCTAGGTCGGCAGAGACGACCTGGCCCCGTGGTCGTCAGTCGAGCTTGGTGACGTCCAGTGCGCCGTCCGCGTACTGCTTGCGGATGACCTTCTTGTCGAACTTGCCGACGCTGGTCTTCGGCACCGCCTCGATGAACGTCCAGCGCTCCGGAAGCTGCCACTTGGCGACGGTCCGGGCGAGGAAGTCACGCAGGCCCGTGTAGTTCACGGTCGCGCCCTCCTTGAGGACGACCGTGGCCAGCGGACGCTCACCCCACTTGTCGTCGGGGACGGCGACGACCGCGGCCTCGGCGACCTCGGGGTGCGCCATCAGCGCGTTCTCCAGGTCCACGCTGGAGATCCACTCACCGCCGGACTTGATGACGTCCTTGGCCCGGTCGGTGAGAGTGAGGAAGCCGTCGGCGCTGATGACGCCGACGTCCCCGGTCTTGAGCCAGCCGTCGGCGCTGAACTTGTCCTCGGGCCGGAAGGGTTCGCCGGCCGCGCCGCCGTAGTAGGAGCTCGCGATCCAGTTGCCGCGCACCTCCAGCTCGCCCGCCGACTCCCCGTCCCAGGGCAGGAGGTCGCCGTTCGGGCCGACCAGCCGGGCCTCGACGCCTGCCGGGAAGCGGCCCTGGGTGATCCGGTAGGGCCACTCCTCCTCGGCGCTCAGGCCGGCCGGCGGGTGCGCCATCGTGCCGAGCGGGGAGGTCTCGGTCATGCCCCAGGCGTGGCAGACACGGACTCCGAGCTTGTCGTACGCCTCCATCAGGGCGGGCGGACAGGCCGAGCCGCCGATGGTGACCTGCTTCATCGAGGTCAGGTCGCGCGGGTTGGCGGTGACCTCGGCCAGCAGTCCCTGCCAGATGGTGGGGACGGCCGCGGCGTGCGTGGGCTTCTCCCGCTCGATCATCTCGGCGAGCGGGGCGGGCTGCAGGAAGCGGTCCGGCATCAGCATGTTGATGCCGGTCATGAAGGTGGCGTGCGGCAGTCCCCAGGCGTTCACATGGAACTGCGGGACCACGACGAGGGTGGTGTCCCGGTCCGTCAGACCCATCGACTCGGCCATGTTGACCTGCATGGAGTGCAGGTAGACCGAGCGGTGGGAGAAGACGACTCCCTTGGGGTCCCCGGTGGTGCCGGAGGTGTAGCACATCGCGGCCGCCTGGCGTTCGTCCAGCTCGGGCCAGTCGAAGCTGTCGGAGCTGCCCGCGAGGAGCTCCTCGTACTCGTGCACCTGCACGTTCAGGCCGTCGAGCGCGGAGCGGTCGCCGATGCCGCTGACCACCACGTGCTCGACGGTCGGCAGGTGCGGCAGCAGCGGCGCGAGCAGCGGCAGCAGGGTGCCGTTGACCAGCACCACCCGGTCGGCGGCGTGGTTGACGATGAAGACCAGCTGCTCAGGAGGGAGCCGCAGGTTGAGGGTGTGCAGGACCGCGCCCATGGAGGGGATCGCGAAGTACGCCTCGACATGCTCGGCGTTGTTCCACATCAAAGTCGCCACAGCCTCGGACTGCTGCACTCCGAGCTGCTCGCGCAGGGCGCCTGCGAGACGGGTGGCGCGGTTGCCGATCTCGGCGAAGCTGCGGCGGTGCGGCTCAGCCTCCCCGGTCCAGGTCGTGACCTGGGACTTCCCGTGGATCGTCATCCCGTGTCGGAGTATGCGGGTGACGAGGAGCGGTACGTCCTGCATGGTGCTGAGCAAAGCGTCCTCCCGGTGAGCGCTGCGGCGCTGCGGCGGCTACGGATGCTGCCGATTCTGCGCACGTACCGGTCGGCATGTCACTACCCGGGAGTAGAAAGCAGGGCGTGTTTCACGTGAAACATCCGCTGCCGTCCTCACGTTTCACGTGAAACAGCTCCGGCTCACCGGACCGGCATGAGCTCCGGGTCCTCGCGGAGCTTGCCCAGCGCACGGGAGACCGCGCTCTTGACCGTGCCGACCGAGACACCCAGCAGCTCCGCGGTCTGCACCTCGCTCAGGTCCTCGTAGTACCGCAGGACGACCATGGCCCGCTGGCGGTCGGGCAACCGGGTCACCGCGCGCCACATCGCGTCGCGCAGCGCCTGTGCCTCGGCGGGGTCGGAGGTCGGGGCCGCCTCGGTCTCCGGAAGCTCGTCGCAGACGAACTCGTCGACCTTGCGCTTGCGCCACTGGGAGGTACGGGTGTTCACCAGGGTCCGCCGGACGTAGCCGTCCAGGGCGCGGTGGTCCTCGATCCGGTCCCAGGCCACATATGTCTTCGCGAGGGCTGTCTGGAGCAGGTCCTCCGCATCGCACGGGTTGGCGGTGAGGGAGCGCGCAGTGCGCATCAGGACCGTGCCGCGGGTCCGGACGTACGCCGAGAACGACGGGTACGGCGTCGGATTCGAGGCGAGCGTGCACACAGGCGTGGTCATGTCTCCACGCTAGGAGTGCCCACCCGCCATGGGATCGGCCGCAGGTGCCGATGGTGGATCCACCTCAGGTTGTAGGCGTAGGGCCGTCCCCACCCCCTGAAGGTGGAGGGGATGGGGGGCCACAGGTCGTGGATCTCAGCCGTCGGCGCCGAGGATCAGCCCGGAGGTCGGGACCCCGGTGCCGGCCGTGACGAGTGCGTGCGCCGCCCCCGCCACCTGGTTGACGGAGGTGCCGCGGAGCTGGCGGACGGCCTCGGCAATGCCGTTCATGCCGTGCAGGTACGCCTCTCCGAGCTGGCCCCCGTGCGTGTTGAGCGGCAGGGCGTCGGCGGCCACGAAATCCGCGGCCTCGCCCGGCGCGCAGAAGCCGAACTCCTCCAGCTGCATCAGTACGAAGGGAGTGAAGTGGTCGTAGAGGATGCCGACGTCGATGTCCGACGGCCGCAGCCCGCTGGTCCGCCACAGCTGGCGGGCGACGACGTCCATCTCCGGCAGCCCGGTGAGGTCGTCGCGGTAGAAGGAGGTCATGCCCTCCTGACGTCGCCCGGCACCCTGTGCGGCCGCGGTGATCACGGCCGGCGCGTGCCGCAGGTCCCGGGCGCGCTCGGTCGTGGTGACGACGACTGCCTGGCCGCCGTCGGTCTCCTGGCAGCAGTCCAGCAGCCGCAGCGGTTCGACGATCCAGCGCGAGGCGGCGTGGTCGGCGAGGGTGATGGGCTTGCCGTGGAAGTAGGCGGCGGGGTTGTTGGCGGCGTGCCGCCGGTCGGTGACGGCGACGTGCCCGAAGGCCTCCGGGGTCAGGTGGTAGGTGTGCAGGTAGCACTGTGCGGTCATGGCCACCCAGGAGGCGGGGGTCAGCAGCCCCCAGGGCAGCGACCAGCCGAGGGCCGCCCCCTCCGCGGAAGGCTCCCGCTGCTGGACCCCGGACCCGAAGCGGCGCCCGGAGCGCTCGTTGAAGGCGCGGTAGCAGACCACCACCTCCGCGACCCCGGTTGCGACGGCAAGGGCGGCCTGCTGGACGGTGGCGCAGGCCGCGCCGCCGCCGTAGTGGATGCGGGAGAAGAAGGACAGGTCTCCGATGCCCGCCGCCTGGGCGACGGTGATCTCGGGGCTGGTGTCCATCGTGAAGGTGACCATGCCGTCGACGTCGGCGGGGGTGAGCCCGGCGTCGTCGAGGGCGGCATGTACGGCCTCGACGGCGAGCTTGAGTTCGCTGCGTCCGGAGTCCTTGGAGAACTCGGTCGCTCCGATGCCGGCGATGGCGGCGCGGCCGCCGAGCTCGTCGCGGGTGCGGACACTCATGCCGGCACCTCCGCGGTAACCGATCCGGACACGTGGTGACCGATGCCGTTGGCGCCGACGACCCGGATCTCGACAGTGGTCCCGGACACGGCCGTGATGGTGCCCGTGAGGATCATCGTGTCGCCCGGATAGTTGGGGGCGCCGAGCCGGATGGCCACCTTGCGCAGGACGGTGCGCGGCCCGAGCCGGTCGGTCACGTAGCGGCCGACCAGGCCGTTCGTGGTCAGGATGTTCATGAAGATGTCCGGGGAGCCCTTCTCCTGCGCGAGCGCCGCGTCATGGTGCACGTCCTGGTAGTCGCGGGAGGCGATCGCGCCCGCGACGATCAAGGTGCGGGTGACCGGAATCTCCAGTGGCGGCAGCGTGTCGCCGACGTTCATGCCTGCTCTCCCTCGGCTGTCGAAGCGGATGCGGGTGACCCGGCGATCGAGGCCCCCAGCTCGGCCAGCAGCTCGCTGCCGCAGCCCAGATAGGCGTCCAGTTGGCGGCCCCACAGGAAGTGGCGGTGGACGGGGTGGTCCAGGTCGGCGCCCATGCCACCGTGCAGGTGCTGGCCCGCGTGCACGACCCGCTTGCCCGCCTCCGAGGCCCACCAGGCGGCCGTCAGCGCGTGCACCTGTGCCGGAAGGCCCTGGTCGATGCGCCAGGCCGCTTCGTACGCGGTGACCCGGATCGCCTCGGTGTCCATGTACGCGTCGGCCGCGCGCAGCATGACCCCCTGGTTGGTGGAGAGCGGCCTGCCGAACTGCTCACGGGTGGAGGTGTGTTCCACCGCCCGGGCGAGGGAGCCCGCGCAGACGCCCGCCTGGAGTCCGGCGAAGGCGGTGCGGGCGGCGGCGAGCGTGTCCTCGTACGCGCCGTCGCAGCCGAGGCGTTCGGCTGCGGCTCCGGTCAGGGCCAGCCGGCCCGCCGACCAGGGGGCGGTGGTCTCCACCGGGGAGGTCCGCACGCCGGGCGCGTCGGTCCGTACGAGCCACAGCGACCGGTCCGCGTCCGGGACGAGTACGTGCGTGGCATCGCGCAACCAGGGCACCACGGGGGCGATCCCGGTGAGCCGGCCGCCCTCGGCGGTGATCCGGCCGCGCGCCGGGAAGGCCCCGGTGGCCACCGCGTCGCCCGTGCCGAGGGCGGTCAGCAGACGGCCGCGCTGCTCGGGGCTGCCGTGCGCGGCCACGGGGAGGATCCCGTACACGCAGGTGGCGGCGTACGGGACCTGTGCCGTGGTGCGGCCCTGTTCCTCCAGCAGCAGGACCAGCCCGAGCAGGCCGGTCTCCTCGACCGCAGCGATCAGTCCGGCCGCGGTGAGGGCCTTCCACAGTTCGGCGTCGCTGCCGGTGCCCGCTTCGGTGAGGCGTTCATGGGTGGCGAGATCGGAGAAGATCCGGGCGGCGAGACCGGCCGCGGTGGCCTGTTCCTCGGTGGGGTGGAAATCCATCAGCCTTCACTCCCGCGGAACACGGGGAGTTCGAGGCCGTCGTCGACGCGCAGGAACTCCAGCTGGACGGGGAGGCCGATGCGCACCTTGTCGTAGGGCACGCCGGTGATGTTGCTGATCATCCGGACTCCTTCGGCGAGCTCCACGAGTGCGACCGCGTAGGGCGGGTCGAAGGCCGGGAAGGGCGGGTGGTGCATGACGACGTAGCTGAACACCGTGCCGGCGCCGGAGGCCTCGACGGTGTCCCAGTCGGGGCTCGCGCAGGCATTGCAGCCGGGGAGCCACGGGAAGCGGAGGGTGGAGCAGGCGGTGCAGCGCTGGATCAGCAGCCTGTGTTCCCGCACCCCGTCCCAGAATCCCTGGTTGTCGCGGTTGATCACCGGGCGGGGGCGCTGCGCCGGTGGCCGCTTCACCGGCCGGGCGGCGGGCGCGTACTTGAGGATGCGGAAGCGGTGGGTACCGGCGAGCTCCCCGTCCGCCTGGACGTCCATGCGGGTGGTCACGAAGTGGCCGGTGCCCAGCTTGGTCGTCTTGCGGGGCGACACCGACTCGATGACGGCGTCAAAGGTGATCACGTCGCCGGGGCGCAGGGGATGGAGGTACTCCTGCTCGCAGTCGGTGGCGACCACGGAGGTGAAACCGGCGCCGTCGAGGAACCCGAGGAGCTCGTCGTAGGCGGAGGAGCGGGCCGCATGACCGGAGAGACCGCCCATCGTCCAGGCCTGGAGCATGGTGGGCGGGGCGATGGCGTCGGGCCCGGTGTACGCGGGGTTGGCGTCGCCCATCGCCTCGCACCAGTGGCGGATCATCGGCTCGTTGACGGCGTCCTTGCCCTGCCCGCCGGTGGCGGCCGGCTGCCCCTCGAAGGCCGCGAGCAGCGTGTGGAACCGGGCTGCCTCCTCGGCTTCGCGCCCGGCTGCCGTCCCGGTCGCATTCACCTTCACGTCCGCGTCCGCCGTCATCGCTTCCGTCCCTTCATACCGAGCCGCATCATGGCGACGATCTCCCGCTGGACCTCGCTGACCCCGCCGCCGAACGTGTTGATCTGGGCGGCCCGGTTCATCCGCTCCAGCTCGCCGCCCGCAAAGGCCGCGGGGCCGCGGATCAGGGCCTCCTCGCCCACCACCTCCTGGCACATCCGGTACACCTCGACGGTGGACTCGGTGCCGAGGAACTTCACCCCGCTGGCATCCCCCGGGGCCAGGGCGCCGCTGCCCACGTCCTGGACGAGGCGCCAGTTGAGAAGGCGTACGGCGGCCAGTCGCGCATGCGCCTCGGCGAGCCGGGACTGCACCCAGGGAAGGTCTGCGGGCCGGTCTCCGGTGACCGGGTCGGGGGTGCGGGCGTGGTCGAGCGCGTACGCGTAGAAGTCCTCGGCCTGCATGCCGATGGCGGCGAGGGCCACACGCTCGTGGTTGAGCTGGTTGGTGATCAGGCCCCAGCCCCCGTGCTCGGGGCCGACGAGGTGGCCGGCGGGCACGCGGACCCAGTCGTAATAGGTCGCGGTGGTCGTGAGCCCGCCGACGGTATTGATGGGGGTCCAGGAGAAGCCCGGGCTGTCGGTGGGCACCAGGACGATGGAGATGCCCTTGTGCTTCGGGGCCTGCGGGTCGGTTCGGCAGGCGAGCCAGATCCAGTCCGCGTTCTGGGCGTTGGAAGTGAAGATCTTCTGCCCGTCGATCAGCCAGTCGGCTCCGTCGCGGACCGCACGGGTGCGCAGGGCGGCGAGGTCGGTGCCCGCCTCCGGTTCGGAGTAGCCGATGGCGAAGACGATCTCGCCCGCGAGGATCCGGGGCAGGAAGTAGTCCTTCTGCTCCTCGGTTCCGTACTTCATCAGGGTGGGGCCGACGGTGTTGAGCGTGACCATGGAGACGGGGGCGCCGGCTCGGTAGGCCTCGTCGAAGAAGACGAACTGCTCATCGGCACCTCGGCCCTGGCCGCCGTATTCGACGGGCCAACCGAGGCCGAGCAGTCCGTCGGAGCCGATGCGGCGCAGCAGTTCGCGCTGACGGGCCGGATCCTCGGGTGCGCCGTCCGGCAGCAGATCCTCGAAGTACGCACGCAGTTCGGCGCGGAGCCGCAACTGGCCTTCGGTCGGGGCGAGGTGCACGGCGCAGGCCTCCCGGCATCACAACATCAAGGGGACCTGACTGTCCGTCAGATCCACCTGTGGTGTCAAGGTCGGGGCTACATGCGCGAGGGCGCCTGCGCTACCGGACCCCAGCCGGTCCGGTCGCACAGACGCCCTCAAGAATCGGAGCGGCTCAGGCCGCTTCTACCACCAGGGGTGGAAGTTGACCGCGACGGTCGAGTTGGACTGGTCGATCGCGGTGAGGGCCGAGCCGTTCACCTGCGCAGTGCTGTTCTGGTTGGACGCGCCGGAACCGGTGGCCACCTGCTGCGACGTGGACGAGTTGCCGTTGTTGTTGCCGCCCACGCCACTGCCGATGATGCTGGCGACGCTCGCATTCGATCCGTCGTTCGCGAAGGAGCCGTTGTCGGCCGAGGCCACCCCGCCGCAGAGCGCGACGGCGAGGGGGAGAGCGGCGACAGCGGCGATGACGCGGGCGGTACGGATGCTTGCCATGTCTTTATCCTCCAGAAAACCGAAGTGGGACTTGCTCCGAGGCAGTTGGCCGACCGCCTCGGTCGTTCCGTGGTGACGACGTCGCGAGACCAGAGTTGCCCACCGAATCCCCGGCGAACCACCCCGGAATCCCCGATTCCCCCGCAAGTATGACCAACATCGGATAAACCTCATTCACGCCCCTTCAGCCCAGATCAGCACTCTGGAAACGGCTGAACCCCGCGCCACAGAAGGAATGAAGCGTTCCGCCAGAACGCCGTGTCCCGGACATGCCGAGAAGGGCCGCGCCGTCCGGGAACCCCACCGTCTCCCGGGCCTGCGGCCCTGCAATACCAAGCTTCACGCCCCCTGCGCGCCCCGGCGCAAGCCGGGGTGGTCCATCCGTGCCCCGCTCCGGGGCACCACGCGGCGCGATCCACGGCCACGACCGACCGGGCTCCAGCGCCTGCCTCTTCTTCTGGCCCTGCTTGTGCTCTTGCTCCTGCCCGGCGGCGGCGCGTACGCCCGCGTACCGGACCGTGCGACTACGACAACGACTACGACTGCGACTGCGACTGCGACTGCGACTGCGGTGAAGAAAGGGGATACGGAGCTACGCGGCCAGCCGGAGCGCTTCCCGGACGGCGCCGGCGGTCGCTGCGGCGGGGACATCGACGGTTGCGGCGGCGGCTGCGGCTGCAGCAGGGGAAGTGACCGGCGTCAGCGTGCGGGCCGCGCTTTCCGATGCGGCGCCCATGGCCGCGGCAGTGGTGGAGCGGCGGACAGAGGGGGTCTTACCGTGCGCCTCGGCGCGGATCCGCTGCTTGATGGTCGGCGGCAGCGAACCGCCCCGCATCATCGCCCGCCACGTCCGCCGGGCCACGACGGCCGGCCGACGCACGGCGGTGGGCGCGGAGTCCCCGGCGGCGGGAGCCGAGGCAGAGGCCGGGGCGGCCTTCCCGGCGAGACCGAAGCAGGAGAGGAGAGCCACGAGGGCGGCGAGGACGGAGGTCCAGATCGACGTGAGGACGCTGCGGTGAGCCATGACGAGGTGCCTCGATTCGTGATGTTCCGACGGACGGATCTGAATACATTCGTCATGATGTGGCCGCAACCGCACAGCCCCCATCGTCCGCGCCGATCTTCCGACAAACACCACCCGGACGGGTCAAGGCCACCGATGGCGGGTCCGACAGGACCCCGGAGAAACACGGAAGGGGCGCCCCGGAATCGGGGCGCCCCTTGCGCTCAGCACGTGTACTGAGGTGTGGCGGTGGGTGTGGGATTTGAACCCACGGTGACATCGCTGCCACGACGGTTTTCAAGACCGTTCCCTTAGGCCGCTCGGGCAACCCACCTGGCCGGTACAGAGTACCGGCCAGGTGAGGGTGGCGGGGGCGACTGCGGGGTCAGGAGGCCTGGGCCTTGTCGTAGGCCGCCTTCGCCTCGTTGCCGAAGTACGGGCCGTACATCCGGTTCGGCAGGAAGGTGTAACCGAAACTGTTCACCGAGACCTGGGTGCCCAGGCCCGTGGCCTCATTGAAGTCCTGGAACCAGGGGCCCCCGCTGGAGCCGCCGGTCATGTTGCAGGCCAGGCTGTGGTCCTTGGTCAGCAGGAAGTCCTTGCCGCTGTTGCCGCTGCAGTAGACGAGCTTGGTGCCGTCGTACGGGGCCGCAGCCGGGAAGCCGAAGGAGTACATCTTCTTGTTGTAGCCGCCGTTGAAGAGGATCCCCTGGGCGCCGACGGTCTGACTCAGGGTCTTTCCGTTCAGCGGGGCGACGACGGCGAGGCCGACGTCCATGTTCATGTCCTCGCTCGCGGCCCACTGGTCGGTGGCGAAGGTCTTGGTGGCCGACCACTGCCCGTAGGGCGCGGAGCCGTTGTTGTAGGCGGGGACGAAGACCCAGTTCGTGTGCCAGGCCCCCTGGTACTTCACGCAGTGACCAGCCGTGATGACCGTGCTGCCGTTGGCGCTGGTGATCGAGTCTCCGGAGCAGGAGGCGGTCCGGTCGCCCATCGTGAAGAAGACCCGGCCCGAGGTCTTCACCACGGCGCCAGCGCCCGTCCAGGCACCGCCCGCCTGCGGGAACGCCGTGGGGGAGGCGGCAGCCGTCGGGGCGATGGCCGTGGGGGTGGCCGCCGTGGCGACCGGGGTACGTGCCCTGCCGGGAGCCGCCGTCACGTCGAGCGGAGTGGCGCTGCGCATCCGCTCCGCTGTCCAGAAGCCCTGGGTGTGCTGTTGCCGGAAGGACGCGGGGGCATCCGCGGCGAGCGAGGGGGTGGCCGCCGTCAGGGCGCCCGCGACCAGGGCGCTCGCCGCGAGCAGGACGGACAAGGCCGTGCGATGACGATTCACGCATGACTCCTTCTGCCGTGCCCGGGCCGGGTGACGACACCGGGCAGGGTGGGGGTGAAGAGCGGTCGGTGCGGATCGGCTGTGCGCGGTGCGTCGTGCGTGGTGCGGATTTCCGGGGGCAGAGTGGCACGGGAGGGTCGCAATGTCAGCGGGCAGTCGGAACGTTCGGTCGGTTCCGGCCAGGAAATGGCCAACTCCCCGCCGTTGCACCGTCATACGGTGAGCATCACGCCCGCGTACGAAACCCCCGCCACCACCACCCAGGCCCCGAGGCCCAGCGCCGCGGCCCGCCCGCCGGTCCGGGCCAGCGTCGGCAGGTGCACCGCGCTCCCCAGGCCGAACAGGGCTGCGGCGAGCAGTGCCTCCTGGGCGGTGTGCGCCCACTCCAGCGCTACGTCGGGCAGTACGCCGGTGGCGCGCAGCACGGCCGCGGCCAGGAACCCGAGGACGAAAAGCGGCACCGGCGCCGGCCGGCGGCCCGAGGCGGTGCGCACCCCGCGACGGCGTGCCCGTACCGAGAAGGCCACGGCCGCCACGAGCGGGGCGAGCAGCGCCACCCGCATCAGCTTGACCAGTACCGCCTCGCCCAGGGCATCAGGGCCCGCGGTCTGCGCGGTGGCCACGACCTGGCCGACATCGTGGACACCGGCGCCGACCCACCGCCCGAAGGCGGGGTCGGAGAGTCCCAACGGCCCTTGGAGAAGCGGGAGTACCGCTATGGCGAGCGTTCCGCACAGGGTGACCAGCGCCACCGAAGCGGCCACGTCCTCCTCGTCGCTGCCGGACACCTCACTCACCGCTCCGATCGCCGAAGCGCCGCAGATCGAGTAGCCGGTGGCGATCAACAGCGGCTGGTCGCCCGGGAGCCGCAGCCGACGGCCCAGCCAGAGGGTGCCGAAGAAGGTGGCCGCGACGACACCGACCACCATCGCCACGGTGGCCCATCCCAGCCGGAGGACCTGGTCCAGCCCCAGGCCGAGGCCCAGCAGGACGATACCCATCCGCATCAGCCGCCGTCCGGCCAGGGAGAGCCCGGGCCGCGCGGCCGCGCGTACGAACGTCCTGAGACCCGGCAGGTGGGCCGCAGCGATGCCCAGCACCACGGATGCGGTCAGCATCGGCACGGCGGGCACGAGGCGATGGATGCACCATGCCGTCAGCGCGCCACCGGCGGCCATCGCCAACCCGGGCCAGGGAGTGGATGTTTCACGTGAAACATGCCGGACCGCCGCGCCCTGAGGACGGTGAAGGAGGGCCATCAGTCGACGGGGAGCGTGTAGACGCGACGGATGCTGGTGCCCAGCCGGGAGACGTCGGCGCCGTAGACATGCACCGATATCGCCTTGCTCGTGCAGGAGTTGCGCACCTTGTGGATGTCGCCGGGCGGGGCGAACCCGCAGACCTCGCCCTGGGCGTTGACCACGTCCTCGGTCGCCACGAGCCGGGCGGGGCCGGCGCCGGGCGCGAGGCGGAAACGGCGTTCGCTCTCCTCCCCCTGGTGCACCCCCGCCACGCACCACGACACGTGGTCGTGGATACAGGTCTCCTGCCCTGGCAGCCAGACCAGGGCCACGACCGAGAAGCTGCCGTCGGACTCGGCGTGCAGGATGTGCTGCCGGTACCGCTCCGGGTCGCCTTCCTGCTGGGCCGGGGTCAGCAGGTCGGGCGCGCCCAGGTGCGGGGCGAGCCGTTCGCCCACCAGGTACGCGGTGAGGTCGGGAGCCAGCCCCCGCTCCACGACCGTGCGGATCTCACTGACGAGGGCGGCCATCCTCGTGGTGGTACGGGCCGGTGTGGTGGTGGTCATACTGGCAGCGTGCTGCCGCCGTTCCATCACGTCCAACGACAGTTATGACCTGAAATCCCTAGCAGCGCTTATGGGTTGGTCAGCAGCCGACCCGGTTCCCGGCCACCTGTTTCAGCGCGTCGAGCACCACGGCCGTCGCCGGGATCCGCAGGTGGTCCCGGTAGACGTAGGCCGCGATGTGCCGGCGTGCGGCAGGCTGGAGGGCCCGCCCGCAGACCCGGCTCAGCGAGAGTGAGGGCAGTACCAGCGCGGGCATCATCGCCACGCCCAGGCCCTGAGCGACCAGGCTCTGCACCACCAGGTTGTCGTCGGTGGCGAAGCGGATGTCGGGCACGAACCCCAGCTCCGCGCACTCGTGCAGCAGGTTCGCACGGCAGCGCGGACAGCCTGCGATCCACCGTTCCTCGGCGAGGTCTGCCAACTGCACGGCGCGGCGCCGGGCCAGCGGATGCCCGGTCGGCAGCAGCACCGTCAGCTGGTCCTCCAGCAGCCTGACCTCGGCGACCTCCTCCGGAATCGCCTCGTGCAGGCCGGGATAGGTGAAGGCCAGGGTGATGTCGCACTCGCCGCGCTCCAGCCGGCGCAGCGACTCGGGGGGCTCCCCCTCCAGCAGTTCCACCTGTATGCCGGGATGGTCCTTGGCCAGGCCGCTCAGGGCCTCGGGGACGAGGGTGACGTTGGCGCTGGGGAAGCCGCACAGCCTCACGCGGCCGGTGCGCAGCCGGGCGTACGCCCTCAGCTGGGCCTCGGCCGCGGAGAGGTTGCCGAGGATGGTCTCGGCGTGCCGGGAGAGGGACTCACCTGCCTCGGTGAGCTGCATCCTGCGGCCCACGCGGGTGAACAGCGGGGTGCCGACGGCACGTTCGAGTGCCTTCATCTGCTGGGTGATGGCGGGCTGGGTGTAGCCCAGCACGCGGGCGGCGGCCGAGTACGACCCGGAGGCGACCACCGCGTGAAAGGTCCGTATGTGCCGAGAATCGAACACGAGGGAAGCATAAGCGGACGTTGGAGGGGCCGTAGGCGATTCCCGCCTACGGCCCCTCCTCGTCGGGTCGCCGCCGCGACCGGTGGTGCTACTTGTCGCCGACCCGGGAGCCGAGCGTGATGTCGACCGTGGTCGGCTTGCCGCCACGCAGGTAGGTCAGCTTCACGGTGTCGCCGGGCTTGTACGTCCAGATCATGCTGATAAGGGTCGGGCCGCTGTCGACCGGCTTGCCGCCGAACTCGGTGATGACGTCGCCCGGCTTGAGGCCCGCCTTGCCGGCGGGGCCGTTCGGGTCCACCAGCTCGTTGGCGGCCGCGCCCTGTTCGGAGATCTTGGCGCCCTCGGACTTGGCCTGCAGGTCCACGGAGACCGAGATCACCGGGTAGACGGGCTTGCCCGTCTTGATCAGCGATTCGGCGACGTTCTTCGCCTGGTTGACCGGGATGGCGAAGCCGAGGCCGATGGAGCCGGCCTGGCCGCCGCCGAAGCCGCCGTTGCCCGCCGACTGGATCGCGGAGTTGATACCGATGACCGCGCCGCGTCCGTCGAGCAGCGGGCCGCCGGAGTTGCCCGGGTTGATCGAGGCGTCCGTCTGGAGGGCACTCATGTACGAGTTCTTGCTGCCGGTGCCGTCGCCGGAGGCGACCGGGCGGTTCTTGGCGCTCACGATGCCGGTGGTGACCGTGTTCGACAGGCCGAAGGGGGCGCCGATCGCGATGGTCGAGTCGCCGACCGCGACCTTGTCGGAGTCGCCGAGCGGCAGCGGCTTGAGGCCGGCCGGCGGGTTCTTCAGCTTGAGGACGGCGACGTCGTAGCCCTGGGCGCGGCCCACGACCTCGGCGTCGTACCGCTTGCCGTCGGAGAACGTCGCGAAGAGCTTGCCGCCGTTCGCGGCCGAGGCCACGACGTGGTTGTTGGTGAGGATGTGGCCCTGCTGGTCGTAGACGAAGCCGGTGCCGGTGCCGCCCTCGCCGTCGCCGGCCGAGGCCTCGATGGTGACCACGCTGGGCAGGGCCCCCGCGGCCAGACCGGCGATGGAGCCGGCCTCGCGCTTGAGGTCCTTGGGGGTGTTCGCGGCGCTGATCGTGGTGGAGCCGGTGCCGTTGTTGCTGCGCTCGGCAGCCCAGTAGCCGACGCCACCGCCGATGCCGCCCGCGAGGAGGGCCGCCACCAGCACAGCCGCGACGAGGCCGCCCTTGCCCTTCTGCTTCGGCGCGGGGGCGCCGTCGGCCGTCAGGGGAGCACCCCAGGCACCGCCGCCGTGGCCGCCCGCTCCGTACGCCGGAACGGTGGGCGGCGGGGGCGGCCAGCCCTCGGCGCCGTGCGCCGCCTGGGCCTGGGGCCCGCCGTACGCCGGGGCGTGGCCCTCGCCATAGGCCGGGGCGGCCGCGGGCGCCGCTGTGGGCGGGATCTGCTGGGTGGGCTCGGTACCGGGGGCCGGAGTGGGCGGCAGCTGCTGGGTCACCGGCTCGGGGACGGCGGGCGCGGGGGCCGCATCCTGCGTCTCGGAGGCCGGAGCAGGGGGTACGGACGGGGCCGCGGGGGGTGTCGGGGCCGCGGTGCCCTCGTTCTCGGTGCTCACAGCGCTCTCTCCTCGTCACACACGGCTTCGGAAAATTCTCTGGCGATATCGGTCCGACTGAACGTTCGACGTGCCGCACAAGTTCCTGGGCAAAGCCTTTCCCATGACCCGTCAGAGCACTGTAAGCCGGACCTGTGCATCTCTCCCCATTCTTTATATCCGACATTACGGATGCGCTCATGGGGCCGATACGCGCCCGCGCCCGGCGCCCGGGGACCTCTCGGTGGCACCATGACCCGGTGACCCACGCAATGCCGCGCACCATCCAGGTCGTCGCCCACCGCGGCGCCTCGGAGGATGCCCCAGAGCACACGCTGGCCGCCTACCGCAAGGCCATCGAGGACGGCGCCGACGGCCTCGAATGCGATGTCCGGCTCACCGCGGACGGCCATCTGGTCCTGGTCCACGACCGCCGGGTGAACCGCACCTCGAACGGCCGCGGCGCGGTCTCCGCCCTGGAACTGGCCGATCTCGCCGCCCTCGACTTCGGCTCCTGGAAGGACCGCGAGGAGTCCCCCGACTGGGACGCGGACCCCGAGCGCACCTCGGTCCTCACCCTGGAGCGCCTGCTGGAGCTGGTCTCCGACGCCGGACGGCCGGTGCAGCTCGCGATCGAGACGAAGCATCCGACCCGCTGGGCCGGACAGGTGGAGGAACGCCTCCTCGCCCTCCTCAAGCGCTTCGATCTGGACGCCCCGCCCGCCGAGGGGCCGCACCCGGTGCGCGTCATGAGCTTCTCGGCACGCTCCCTGCACCGGATCCGGGCTTCCGCGCCGACGATCCCGACCGTGTACCTGATGCAGTTCATCTCGCCGCGGATGCGGGACGGGCGGCTGCCGGCCGGAGTGACGATCGCCGGTCCCGGGATGCGGATCGTGCGCAACCATCCCGGCTTCATCCACAAGCTCCAGGGCGCGGGCCACTCCGTGCACGTATGGACAGTGAACGAACCGGAAGACGTTCAGCTCTGCGCTGATCTGGGCGTGGAGGCCATCATCACGAACAGACCCCGCCAAGTTCTGTCCCAACTCGGACGCTGACATCCCGATTTGCACACCCGTCACCCGCGGCACGTCCGTAACAGGGTGTGCTCCGGCGCATCCGCTCCGCATTTGGTCGGCATGAATGCGTCAGAGGGGCGCGCTTCGGACTCCTTCGGCGGTTTCCGGTCCAGGCCATTGGGGCATCCAGACCATGCGTGGGGCTAAGGAGGTTCCGGGGGTGGCGTTGGTGGTGGCACAAGAAGTGCCCACGTCGTCGTGCATGGACGTACGCCATGGTCCTGCGGGCGTGGGCGAGGCGAGACACCGAATGCGCGAACAACTGCGTATCAGCGGTGTGCCCGAATCGGTCGTGGACGATGCCGTACTGATCCTTTCCGAACTGCTCAGCAACGCCTGTCGACACGGCAGGCCCCTGGGCTCTCGGGAAGTCGGGGACGGGGAGATACGCGCCGCATGGCGCGTCGACAGAGCGGGACGACTGACGGTCGAGGTCACGGACGGCGGCGGGCCCACCCGCCCGGTCCCGGCCACGCCCTCGGTCACCGCACGGGGCGGCCGGGGGCTGAACATCATCAGCGCCCTGGCCCAGGACTGGGGTGTCCGGGACGGAGCGGCGGGTGAGGTCACCGTGTGGGTGATCGTTGCCTGTGGGCCCCGGCACGAGGATTTCGCTACGCGCGTTGCGCCCCCGGCGATCGACTTCAGTACGGCCTTCGACGACCTCGATCCCTGAGCCGGGATCGCCGACCGCACGACGGACACAGCAGCACGGCAACGAGCTACACAGCACGACAGCACGACAGCACGACAGCAGTACCGGTCATCCGCACAGGCGGCCGTCCGGGAGCGCACGCCGACCGTGCTCCCGGCCGCACCCAACCGGTTCCGGCGGTACGAACGGCTAGGCTCGCGCCCAGACACGACGCCGTACCGCCGCAACCGGGAGACACGCACGATGGCCAAGAAGCGCCCCGCAGCCAAGACTGCAAAGCCGCAGCTCAACAACGGTGAGATCCCCGTTGTGGGCGCCCGCGAGCCCTGCCCCTGCGGGTCCGGCCGCCGCTACAAGGCCTGCCACGGCGCGGCCGCCGCGCACGCCGTCACCGAGCACGTGCAGCGCCCGTTCGAGGGCCTGCCGGGCGAGTGCGACTGGGTCGCCCTGCGCGAGCTCGTGCCCGCGGCCACCGTCCCGCTGTCCCTCAAGGGCGGTCTGCCCGAGGGCGTGCCCTCCGTGACGCTGGTGACCGTACTGCCCATGGCGTGGCCGGCACTGCGCCGCGAGGACGGGTCCGTCCTCCTCGGCCTGCAGAACGAGTCCTCCTCCGGCGACCTCGGCCGCGACATGGCCGACACCCTGGAGCGTGCCCTCGCGGCGGAGCCGGGTACGCCGGTTGCCGCCCGCCGGGTTCCGGCCGAGGGTCCCCGACTTCAGGATCTCCTGGACACCGACGGCGGTTTCGAGCCGGTTGTGCACAGCGGGTTCGAATTCTGGATTCCGGAATCCGAGAGCGCCCAGAACGCCTCGCCGGAGATCGCCGCTTCGCTGGAGCGGGCCAACGCCGCCGCCATTCCCACCGTCAAGCTGACCGGCGTGGACGCCGCCTACTGGTGCGAGACCCCGGACAAGAACCACCTGCGCTGGGTCATGCCGCACCCGGAGGAGAAGCTGCTCGACGCCCTCGCGCGGCTGCACGCGGCCGGCACCTCCTCGCTCGGAGAGGGCACGAAGCTCGTCGGCTCCTTCCGCGCGCACGGCCTGATGGTCCCCGTCTGGGACCTGCCCACCGGGGTCACGGCCGACGACGTCGAAAAGCCCGCGGCAGAGTTCGCGGAGCGGCTGGCCGGAGCCCTGGCCACGGACGCCCCGCTGACCACGGAGGAGCGCCGGGCGCGTGGCGGACTCACCAACCGCCAGGTGACCCTCAGCTGACCGAGCGCACGCGTGGAGTCGGTGACCGGAGTCACAACTCCCGCTAATCGTCTGCAAATCGGTGTCTGAATATCGGAGATCGAATTTGCGAACAGGCGATCTCTTGTTACCGTTCTTGTAGCCCGGTCGCTGGTGCATCCCCCGTCGCCAGCGACCGGGCCCTTGATTTTCAGGGTGTGGTCAACCATCACCTGGTGCCGGTGAGTTGCTCCCGGACCTCAAGAGCAGTTCCCCTTCATCATCCGGAACTGCAAATTCCGCTACGGCCGAGTAACTCTCCGGCTCCCCGACCGAGGCCTCCTTCGGCGTCTCGCACAGGCCCGGTTCGTCGCCCGCTCCCACCGCGCACCTGATCTGGACCGTGCGCCCGGCCGGCCCCATCATCGTCAGCACCGCATCCAGTGCGCGACCGCTTGTGTTTCGGTAGTAACTCCGGCCCCACGTCCGGCCGTCACCCACCAGCACGCAGGTCTGCGCCTCCACCCCGTGCGGCGAGGACAGTTCGGGGCCGCAGCGGGAATCCGTACGGGGCTGCTCGGCCGGGCCGGGCTGCTGCGGGCCGGTCGCCGGCGCCGAGTCCGCGGGAGACGTGCGGGAGCGGTCCGAAAGCCCGAGCACCGAGAACAGGCCGCCACCCTTTCCGTCATCCTGACCGGCGAAATCCGGCCTGGCGATCGCTCCGGCGAGCGGGAGCGACAAGATGATCAGCACACCGGCACCGATACCGATCAGGCGGAGATTCATTCGCCGAAGATAGCGAGGCGGGAATGGGGCACAGAGATCCCCGCGCCCAATTCCCTTGGAAACTCGTCCCGCTGGCACCCTTACGAGTGATCCTCGGGTGGCTTGCAGGTCAGTACGCGAGCCTGCTGCCACCGCCGGGCGCACCACTGCTGGCCTCGACCAGTGCGTCCACGACCGCCTCGACCTCGGGCAGCCAGAGACTTCCCGCACCTCGCGCCCCCGACGGGCGCCGGTCCGCGCGCGGCTCCCGTTCCCAGCGCACCTGGCCGCCGCTGGAGGCTGCGGAAGGCGGCAGCAACAGGTAGCCGCCCTCGCCGTGGAAGCGCAGTGAGGAGGGCACGTGGTCCTTCGCGTACAGGAGTTCGCCGAGCCGCTCCAGCGAGTAGGGCGCCACCATCAGCGCCCAACGGGTGGGCGTTGCCACGACCGGCCCGAGCCGCATGCCCAGTGCGTCCAGTCGTACGAGGGCGCGTGCGGCCGCGCCGGCCGGCAGGCTGACCGCGCACGGCGCGGCGCCTCCGGTGGCCATCAGGACGGGAGCGGTGGGCCGGTTGGTCCACCACCAGGCCACCATCCGGGGATCGGTGGTGGCGGCGAGCAGGCCGGGGTCGAAGGGGTGTGCGCCGGGGACGACGCAGTCGGGGTCGGGGCAGGCGCATCCGGCTCCGTCGGGGCCCGATCGGCCGACGCCGGGCAGGACGGGCCATTGCCAGGTGATGGCGCAGACGAGCGCCGCGTCGAGCAGGGCGGACGTGCCGCCGCTCTGTCCCGGGTCGGGGCGCAGGGATTGAAAGCGATCGCGGAGCCGCTGGAGACGCCTTCCGAGGATCTCGCGCATGTGCGCTCGTTCCTTTCCGTTGAACGCCGAGGGCCACATCACACCATGTAACCGGTGTCTCACCACACGTACAGGTTTCGCGTCACTGTCCGCCAGAAGCAGGTTCACACGGTTCGTGCAGATTTCTTACGGGTCCATCAAACGTCCCGCGGGGGTGGAGCGCGACCCGCGTCGGCCGCCGGGACCGGCTGCCGCCGCTAAGGACGACGGCCCGTGCCGGGCGGTTCCCGGTGGCGCCAACTGGCCCCGGGCCTCTACGAGTACGTACCCGACCCCCTGAGGAGCCCGCTCAGTCGATCGCAAAAACCGACTGCTTCCAGCTTTTTCCGGCCAAGTTCTAGCCTTGGCTCGACAGTGAGTTGCCGTCCCACGGACACCAGGATTCCCACCTGGGCAATGCTGGACATGCATCCACGTCTGCGTGTAGATGTGGATTCCTTGATGGCGGTGCAGCACGATCTGGGGGTTTGCGATGCTATTTGGCGAATCGCACCAGGTGGAAAGGCGGACGCCGTGAGCGCCCCGCATCTGCCGAAAGTGGCTGGAATCGATCCAGCAGTCACTGTGTCGCCGCACACTGCGGCGCCCACGCCCGCCCGGACCACCCCCGCACCGGCCCCTCCGCCCGGCCCGGGCAGTGTCATCCAGGACCGCCTGGCGGGCATGGTCTCGGATCTCACCACCCTGCACGAGCTCACCGAGCGCCTCGCCCGCGCCACTGACCTCGACACTTCCCTGCGCGAGTTCCTGCGCGCCGGCGCCGCACTCGTCGGAGCGCGCCGCGGTCTGATCGTCCTGGAGCCCTCCGACGGACTCGGCCCGACCAGCACGATCGGCCTCGGGCTCGGCCACGCAGAGCTCGGCCACATCGAGACCGTGCCGCGCAGCGCCACCTCCTACGGGCGGATCCTCGACGGTCTGCCCGACGCCCAGGGCGGCTCCGAGGTCCTCCCCGAACCGGACGCGCCCCCCGGCACCGGGGGGTTCGCCGCCCCCGTCGACCCCCGCCACCGGGAGGTCGCCGCCCGCCTCGGCTACGCCGCCAGTTACGCCCTCCCCCTCACTGCCGAGGCCACCGGCCGGCTCGGCGCGGCCGTCTGGCTCTACGACGAGCAGGCCGAGCCGAGCGACCGCCAGCGCGACCTCGCCGGGCTGTACGTGAGGCACGCCGCCGAGCATCTGGCCCGGATGCTGGAGGTGGAGCGCTCCCGCTCGCACCTGGCCACCGTCGCCGAGGAACTGCTGCCGAGCCGGCTCCCGCGGCTCCCCGGGGTGCAGCTGGCGGCCCGCCACCACGCCGGGCCCCGTGGCGGGGGCGACTGGTACGACGCCCTGCCGCTGCCCGAGGGAGCCCTGGGCCTGGCCGTCGGCTCCGTCACGGGATCCGGACCGAGCGCCGTCGCCGCGATGGGCCGGCTGCGCGCATCGCTGCGCGCCTACGCCGTCATGGAGGGCGAGGACCCCGTGGCGGTCCTGTCCGACCTGGAGCTGTTGCTGCGCCTCACCGAGCCCGCCCGCTCCGCCACCGCGCTCTTCGCCTACTGCGAGCCCGCCGGTGGGTCGCAGTCGGGAGGCCGGGGCAGCAAGATCATCCTGGCCGGCGCCGGGCACACCCCGCCGTTGCTGATCGGCGAGCACCGCACCGAGTACGTGGAGACCTCGCTCTCCGCCCCGCTGGGCATGCTGTCCTGCTGGGAGGCACCGAGCGTGGAGATCGAACCCGCTCCCGGAGAAACGGTGCTTCTCTACACCGACGGGCTGCTCCACCACACGGGCGACCCGATGGACCGGGCCTACGCCCGGCTGCACGCCGCGGCCGCGGGCGTACCCCGCAGCGCCCGCGACGACCCGGCGGCCCTGTGCGAGCACATCCTGCGGACCGTGCTGCCCGGCGGGGAGCCGACCGAGGCGCCCGAGGACATCGTGCTGCTCGCCGCCCGCTTCGAATGATGCCCGGAGCATGTTCCGAATCGTGACGGACGGCATGATTCGGAACAGCCCTCTCCGTACACGCATACGATGGATACGGTCCACACCCAGGTCCGTACCGTCGTAGCTGAGGAGAAGACGTGGCTGACGAGCTCACCCCGGAGACCCCGGAAGAAGAGCAGCCCAAGAAGACGCACAAGCAGCGCAAGAACGGTCTGTACCCGGGCGTCAGCGACGAACTCGGAGAGAACATGCGCACCGGCTGGGCCGACACCGAGCTGCACGGGCTGGAGCCCATCGCCCAGGCCACGCACACCCTCGCCCGCCGCGACGCACTGTCCCGGCGCTTCCCGGGCGAGCGCCTCGTCATCCCCGCGGGCCGCCTTAAGACCCGCTCGAACGACACCGAGTACCCCTTCCGCGCCTCGACCGAGTACGCCTACCTCACGGGCGACCAGACCGAGAACGGCGTCCTGGTCCTGGAGCCGACGG
The DNA here is from genome assembly GCF_014650695.1 of Streptomyces avidinii. Classification (GTDB taxonomy): domain Bacteria; phylum Actinomycetota; class Actinomycetes; order Streptomycetales; family Streptomycetaceae; genus Streptomyces; species Streptomyces avidinii. Next base: position 125,219 of record NZ_BMVL01000011.1, read on the forward strand.
GGCCGACCGGGCACACCGCCACCATTTACCTGCTGCCGCGCTCCGACCGCGAGAACGGCGAGTTCTGGCTGTCCGGCCAGGGCGAACTGTGGGTCGGCCGCCGGCACTCCCTCGCCGAGGCGGAGCAGCTCCTGGGCGTCCCCGCGAAGGACGTCCGCGAGCTCGCCGAGGCCCTCACCGAGGCCGAGGGCCCGGTCCGCGTCGTGCGCGGCCACGACGCGGTCATCGAGTCCGCCCTCACCGACAAGGTGACCAAGGAGCGCGACGAGGAACTGCGCGTCTACCTCTCCGAGGCCCGTGCGGTGAAGGACTCCTTCGAGATCGGCGAGCTGCAGAAGGCCGTGGACTCGACCGTCCGCGGCTTCGAGGACGTCGTGAAGGTCCTGGACAAGGCCGAGGCCACGTCCGAGCGCTACATCGAGGGCACCTTCTTCCTGCGCGCCCGCGTCGAGGGCAACGACATCGGCTACGGCTCCATCTGCGCCGCCGGCCCGCACGCCTGCACCCTGCACTGGGTCCGCAACGACGGCGACGTCCGCTCCGGTGACCTGCTGCTGCTCGACGCCGGTGTGGAGACCCACAGCCTCTACACCGCCGACGTCACGCGCACGCTGCCGATCAACGGCACGTACAGCGACATCCAGCGCAAGATCTACGACGCCGTGTACGAGTCCCAGGAAGCCGGCATCGCCGCCGTGAAGCCGGGTGCGAAGTTCCGCGACTTCCACGACGCCTCCCAGCACGTACTGGCCGAGAAGCTCGTCGAGTGGGGCGTGCTGGAGGGTCCGGTCGAGCGGGTCCTGGAGCTGGGTCTGCAGCGCCGCTGGACCCTGCACGGCACCGGTCACATGCTCGGCATGGACGTCCACGACTGCGCCGCAGCCCGCCGCGAGGCATATGTCGACGGGACGCTGGAGCCGGGCATGTGCCTGACCGTCGAGCCGGGTCTGTACTTCCAGGCCGACGACCTGACCGTGCCGGAGGAGTACCGCGGCATCGGCGTCCGGATCGAGGACGACATCCTCGTCACCGAGGACGGCAACCGGAACCTGTCGGCCGGGCTGCCCCGTACCTCGAGCGACGTCGAGGCCTGGATGGCCGGCCTGAAGGGCTGACGTCTGCGCGTCGCGCATCGGTGGGCGGGATCCCCTACGGGATCCCGCCCACCTGCGTTCCTAGGACACCTTCAGCAGCGCGTCGTCGCGCCACTTCAGCATCTTGTCGAAGCTCACCACGGCCCCGCGGCCAGGCCGGTTGCGGAAGCGGACGTGGTCGGCGAGCTCGGCGATCAGGTGCAGGCCCCGACCGTGTTCGGCCAGGGAGGGTCTGCGGCGGGCCACCGTCGCGGGCGGGAAACCCGGACCGGAGTCGGTCACCTCGATGCGGCAGCGGTCCCCGTCCAGATAGGCCGTGACGTGGTACGCCTCGGCATCGTCCGGGATTTCGCCACCTCCGCCGTGCTCCACCGCGTTCGCACACGCCTCGCTCAGCGCCACCGAGAGATCGAAGGAGATGTCCGGATCCACCCCCGCGGTCTCCATAGTCCCCAGCAGCAGTCGCCTGGCGAGCGGCACGCTCGCGGCTTCGCGCCTCAAGTGGAGAGACCACCAGATGCTCATACGGTTACCTATTGCCGTCCGCGAGGGGGCGTAAGCGCCCTGCGACCGTCCGAGACCTCAATACGCCCGTTCGGCCGATGTGACTCTCCCGGGGAGCGGTGTATGCGGCAGTCCGGATGGTCCGCACAGAGAGGACTCATGCGGACCTTCCGGACCTGCCGTATGAAGGGCCCGAGGGCAGTGCGATGATGACCCGGCCATGTCTGACCCCCACGCGACGCACGCCGGAGCCGGCCTCCGGCTGATCCGGGCCGCGGTGTTCACCGCGGTCTGTGTCGTGCTGTCCGCGACCGGGCACGCCCTGGCGTCCTGCGCCAGCGTGCCCTGGTGGTCCCTCTGCTTCGGCGTGCTCGCAGTCTTCGCCGTCGCGGCCCCGCTCGCCGGCCGCCGGCGGACCCTTCCCGGCCTCGCCACCGCGCTCACGGCCGGTCAGCTCGGCCTGCACGCGCTGTTCGGCCTCGGCCAGCACGGCGCCACGGCCGCGCAGGCACCGGCCGGCGCCGCCGACGTCCCGCTCGCGGAGCTCGCCGCCCGGCTGGTGTGCGGGGGCAACTCCGTACCGCTCAGCCCGGCCGATGCCCGGCAGATCCTGGAGGCCGCCGGCCTGGACCCGGCCGCTCTTGCCGAGCAGGCGGGACAGGCCGGACAGGCCGCGCAGGTCGTGGCGCAGGGCCACGGCGCGCACGCCCACGTGGCCCAGGCAATCACCACCGCACCCGCGACCGGCCTGTTGAGCCCGGCCATGCTGGCCGGTCACCTGCTGGCCGCACTCGCCGCGGGCTGGCTGCTCGGTCGCGGCGACGCCGCACTCTTTCGACTCGTCGAACTGTCCCGGCGTTCCGCCGAAGCCGCCCCGATCCGTCCGCTGCGCGCCGCGCTGGCGTTCGTACGCGCCCTCGGTTCCGGGCTCCCGGGGGCGGCCGCCCGCACCCCGCGGGTCCTGCGGACCGGGTTCGACCCGGCCCTGTCGACCGGCCGGGAAGCACTCCAGCACACGGTCATCCGGCGCGGGCCGCCCGCGGCGCTCGCCCTCGCAGCCTGACGCGGCACCCACCTTCCCGGACACAGAGCGGGAGCACCGGCGCCGCGAATCTCCGCGCGCGCCCGTGCGCGGAGCACCGCCATCACTGCTTCCGTGGAGTGTTCCTGCCATGAAGACCTCTCGCGTCTCCATCGCCGCCGCCATCGCCGCCGGTTCCGTCTTCGTCCTCTCCGGACCTGCCTTCGCCCACGTCGGCGTGCAGCCCGTCGGCGAGGCCGCCAAGGGTGGCTACGCGACGATCAACTTCAAGGTCCCCAACGAGCGGGACAATGCGTCGACCACCCAGCTGGAGGTCAACTTCCCGATCGACCAGCCGCTCACCTCCGTGATGCCGCAGGACGTTCCCGGCTGGACCGTGACGGTCGAGAAGAGCAAGCTCGACAAGCCGCTGACGGTCCACGGCAAGCAGATCAACGAGGCCGTCACCAAGGTGACCTGGACCGGCGGCAAGATCGAGCCCGGGAAGTTCCAGCAGTTCCCGCTCTCCGTGGGCAAGCTGCCCGAGAGCGTCGACCAGATGGTCTTCAAGTCCATCCAGACGTACGACAACGGTGAGGTCGTCCGCTGGATCGAGGAGGCCAAGGAAGGTGCCGCGGAGCCGCAGAACCCCGCGCCCGTCCTGAAGCTGGCCGCTCCCAAGGGCGACGACCACCACGACAGCGGGGCCAAGGCCGACGAGGCGAAGAACGCCGACAAGGGCGCCGAGCACGGCCACGACAAGGCCGCCTCCGAGCACGGCTCCGACACCACCGCGCGCGCCCTCGGCATCGCCGGCATCGTCGTCGGACTCGGCGGTGTCGCCTTCGGCATCGCCTCGCGCCGCCGCTCCGCCTGACCTGCCGCGCCCGATGGGCGCTGCCACTCCGATACGTCCGTAGCACCCCCGATCCCAGGGATATTTCTCCATGCGCACCACACGTGTGACGGTCGCCGCTCTGCTCGCGGCGGCCGCACTCACCCTCACCGCCTGCGGCGGTGAACCCGCCAAGACCAGCGGGGTCACCCAGATCTCCGGCGGCCAGAGCAACACCAAGGCCGCGACCGTGCTGGACCGCCCTTTCGGCAAGCCCGAGCTCGTCCTCACGGACACCACGGGCAAGCCGTGGAACCTGCGCGAGCAGACCAAGGGCAAGCCCACCCTCATCTACTTCGGCTACACCAGCTGCCCCGACGTGTGCCCGCTGACGATGAGCAACATCGCCGTCGCCAAGAAGGCACTCCCCCAGGCCGACCAGGACAACCTCCGGGTCGTCTTCGTCACCACGGACCCCGAGAGGGACACTCCCGAGGTCCTCGGCGCGTGGCTCAAGGGGCAGGACCCCGCCTTCGTCGGACTCACCGGGGACTTCGCGACCATCCAGGCCGCCGCCCGCACGCTCGGCATCGGTATCGAGGCCGCGAAGAAGGAGGCCAACGGCGACGTCATCTCCATGCACGGCGCCCAGGTCATCGCGTTCTCGCCCAAGACCGACGAGGGATACGTCCTCTACGGCGAGGGCACCACCGTCGACGACTACACCAAGGACCTGCCGAAGCTCGTCAAGGGAGAGAACCCGTGACCGCCCGCACCACCCGTACCCTCGCTGTCGCCCTCTCCCTGACGGCAGCGCTCGCCATATCCGGCTGCTCCGGCGAAGCCGAGCCGAAGATGACCGTCAGCGGCGCCTTCATGCCCCAGCCCGTGAACGACAAGATGGCCGGCGGGTTCCTGGTCATCAAGAACGGCTCCGGGGCCGCCGACAAGCTCACCGGCGCCACGTCCCCGCTCTCCGACGATCTCCAGATCCACGAGACCAAAGACCAGAAGATGCAGCAGGTCCAGTCGATGGACGTGCCGGCGAACGGCGAGCTCCGGCTGGAGCGCGGCGGCAACCACATCATGTTCATGGGGCTGAAGAGCACCCCCAAGGTCGGTGACAAGGTCACCGTCGAGCTCCGCTTCGAGAAGGCCGGCCCAATCAAGGTCGAGCTGGACGTGAAGGACCGGACGTACAAAGCGCAGGCTCCGACCTCTACGGCCGGCAACGGCCACTGACGGACCGAGGAACTGACACGCCATGACGGCCACCGCCCCCGCCCCCTCCACGGCCCGCGCCCGTGCCACGGCACTCCTGCCGCGGCTCGCGCTGGTCCTCGCAGCTCTGCTGGCAACCCTGTTCACCGCGGCCTCCCCGGCCACGGCGCACGCCGCACTCACCGCGAGCGACCCCAAGGACGGGGCGGTGGTCGCCACGGCACCCGCCCAGGTCACGCTCTCCTTCTCGGAGCAGGTGGCGATGGGTGACGACTCCATCCGTGTCCTGGACCCCCAGGGCAAACGTGTGGACACCGGCGAGCTGCGCGACATGTGCAGCGGCAACACCGTCCGGTACGGCACCGCGTTGCACGCCGGACTGCCGAACGGCACCTATACGGTCGCCTGGCAGGCCGTCTCGGCCGACAGCCATCCGATCTCGGGCGCCTTCACCTTCTCCATCGGGGCGCCCTCGGCCACGGATGTCTCCCTGCCCACCGCGCAGGCGGGCGGTGGACCCGTCGGGATCGCCTACGGGATCGCCCGGTACCTCTCCTACGCCGGGTTCACCGTGCTCGTGGGCGGCGCCGCCTTCATCCTGCTGTGCTGGCGCCGGGGGGCTGCCGAGCGGCCGCTGCAGACGCTGGTCGTGCGCGCCTGGGTCACTCTGACCGTGGCCACCCTCGCGATGCTGGTTCTCCGGACCCCGTACACGGGGTCCGGCAACTTCTCCGACGTGTTCGACCTCGATGGGCTCAGGGCCGTCCTGGAGACCAAGACCGGAGCCTCGCTGGTCTCCCGGCTGCTCCTGCTGGGTGCGGCCGCCCTCTTCGTGGCCGTCCTCTTCGGCGTCTACGCGCGCCGCGTGGCCGGTGCCGGACCCGATGGGGCGGACGGGGCGGAGGAGATGGACAAGGCCGACGCGAACGACGGAACCGACGATCCCGGAAAGCCGGACGACACCAGCGATCTCACCTTCGGCCTGGCCATGGGCGGTGCCGTCGTGGCCGGCGGTATCGCCGCCACCTGGGCCCTCTCCGAGCACGCCTCCACCGGTATCCAGCCCGGCATAGCCATGCCGGCCGACATTCTGCACCTGATGGCCGTCGCGACCTGGCTCGGCGGCCTCGCCGCGCTGCTCGTCGCCCTCCACAAGGTTCCCGGGATCGAGCGCGCGGCGGTCCGGCGGTTCTCCACCGTCGCCTTCGTCAGCGTCCTGGTACTCGCCGTCACCGGCATCTACCAGTCCTGGCGCCAGCTCGGCAGCTGGTCCGCCCTCACCGGGACCGACTACGGGCAGCTGCTGCTGCTGAAGGTCGCCCTGGTCGCCGTACTCCTCGGCATCGCCTATGCCTCCCGCAAGTGGACCGCGCGGCTCGCCGATGCTCCCGTTGCCCGCGTGGCGGCCGCGGAGCAGACCTCGGGCGCTGTTTCACGTGAAACAGCTTCGGCCGACGGTTCCGGCGACACCGCCCCCGCCGATGTTTCACGTGAAACAGAGGCCGTCACCGTCCCGGCGGACCCGCAGCGCGCCGCCCAGCTCGCCCGGCAGCGTGCCGCCCGTGAGAGCGCCCGGGAGAAGCAGGTACGCGACGCGGACCCGGACCGTGCCGGCCTGCGCCGCTCCGTCCTCGCCGAGGCGGCCATCGCCGTGATCCTGCTCGCCGTCACCACCGTGCTCACCAGCACCGAGCCCGGACGGGCTGTGGAGCAGGAGACGGGCCGGGGCTCCACTGCCACCGCCGTCCCCGACCGCGCCGTCAAGATCACCCTGCCTTTCGACACCGGCGGCCCGAACGGCAAGGGATCCGTCCGGCTCGAACTCGACCCCGGCCGGGTGGGCGCCAACACCCTGCACCTCTGGTCCGACTCCCCGGACGGCGCCCCGCTCGACCTTCCCGAGATCAAGGTCGCTTTCACGCTTCCCGCCAAGGACATCGGTCCTCTGCCGCTCGTCCCCGAGCAGGCGGCGTCCGGGCACTGGACCGCGTCCGGTGTCCAGCTGCCGCTCGCCGGTGAGTGGCGCATCGACGTGACCGTGCGCACCTCTGAGATCGACCAGACCACCGTCCAGAAGACCGTGAAGATCGGCTGACCAGCGTGACCGAGAGCAACCCCGACATCGAGATCTCCCGGCGCAGGCTGCTGGGCACCGTCGGCGCCGCAGGCGCCGTCGGAATCGCCCTGGGAGGCACCGGCGGCGCCCTCGCGCACTCCGCGCTCGCGGGCTCCGGGAGCGGCTCCGCCCCGGGCGCGGCCGGAAGCCTGACCTCCCTCGGTGCCACCCGGGTGGCCTTCCACGGGGACCACCAGGCCGGTATCACCACGCCGCTGCAGGCCAAGGGCCACCTCGCCGCCTTCGACCTCGCCGCCGGGGCGGGCCGTACGGAAGCCGCCGCGCTGCTGCGCCGCTGGTCCGAGACGGCTCGGCGGCTGATGGCGGGCGAGCCGGCCGCGACCTCCGACAGCGGGATCGCCCTCGACGCCGGTCCGTCGTCCCTCACCGTCACCTTCGGCTTCGGCCGCTCCTTCTTCGAGCGCACGGGCCTCACCGCCCGCCGTCCAGCCGCCCTCGACCCGCTCCCGAACTTCTCCTCGGACCGGCTCGACGACCGGCGCAGCAACGGGGACCTGTGGGTCCAGATCGGCGCCAACGACGGGCTCGTCGCCTTCCACGCGCTGCGTGCCCTGCAGAAGGACGCCGGGGAAGCCGTGCGCGTCCGCTGGCAGATGAACGGCTTCAACCGGTCTCCCGGTGCCACCGGCACCCCGATGACCGCCCGGAACCTGATGGGCCAGATCGACGGCACGGGCAACCCGAAGCCCTCGGAGCCCGACTTCGACAAGCGGATCTTCGTGCCCGCTGCGGGACCCGGTCCCGCCGAGCACGCCTGGATGGGCGGGGGCTCGTACGCCGTGGTCCGGCGCATCCGCATGCTCCTCGACGACTGGGACAAGCAGTCCCTCGCCCAGCAGGAGCAGGTCATCGGCCGAACCAAGGCCACCGGCGCTCCCCTGACGGGCGGCGGTGAGACCACCGAAATGGCGCTCGACAAGCTAGGAGCCGACGGGAAGCCCGTCATCCCCTCCAACGCCCACGCCCGAATTTCCGCCCCCGAGCAGAACGGCGGGGCCGCCATGCTGCGGCGCCCCTTCTCCTTCCACGACGGAATCGGTGCCGATGGCGCTCCGGACGCCGGACTGCTCTTCATCTGCTGGCAGGCCGACCCGTTGCGCGGATTCGTACCCGTACAGCGCAAGCTCGACCGCGGCGACGCACTGTCGGAGTTCATCCGGCACGAGTCCAGCGGCCTGTACGCGGTTCCGCCCGGCCCCCGCAGCGACGAGTACGTGGGGCAGCGGCTGCTCGAAGGATGAACAGGAACCCGGTGGGCGGCACCCCGGCACTAGGCTGATCGCATGTCAGCCACCCGCTTCACGTATCTCGGTCCCGAGGGCACCTTCACCGAGGCCGCCCTGCGCACCCTGCCGGAAGCCGCGACCCGGGAACTCGTCCCGATGGTGTCGGTACCGGCCGCCCTGGACGCCGTGCGCAACGGCGAGGCGGCCGCGGCCCTGGTCCCGATCGAGAACTCGGTGGAGGGCGGAGTCACCGCCACCCTCGACGAGCTGGCCTCGGGTGAACCGCTGATGATCTACCGCGAGGTGCTGCTGCCGATCGCCTTCGCGCTGCTCGTGCGACCCGGGACCGCCCTGTCGGAGGTCAAGACCGTCACGGGACACCCGGTCGCCCAGCCGCAGGTGCGCAACTGGCTGCGGGCGAACCTGCCCGATGCGGTGTGGGAGTCGGCCGCCTCGAACGCCGACGGCGCCCGGCTGGTGCAGGAGGGCCGCTTCGACGCCGCCTTCGCGGGCGAGTTCGCCGCCACCACCTACGGGCTCGTTCCGCTGGTGACCGAGATCCACGACGCGGAGAACGCCGAGACCCGCTTCGTACTGGTGGGACGCCCCGCACGGCCGGCCGCACCGACCGGCGCGGACAAGACCTCCGTCGTGCTCTGGCTCGGCGACGACCACCCCGGCGCCCTGCTGGAACTCCTCCAGGAGTTCGCGGTCCGCGGGGTGAACCTGATGCTGATCCAGTCCCGTCCGACCGGACAAGGCATCGGCAACTACTGCTTCGCCGTGGACGCCGAGGGCCACATCTCCGACCGACGGGTCAGCGAGGCGCTCATGGGTCTCAAGCGGACCTGCCCGCAGGTCCGCTTCCTGGGGTCCTACCCGCGCGCCGGCGTTGCTCAGAGTGACGTGCGTGCCCCTCGGGCCGGCACGTCCGACGGTGACTTCACGGCCGCTTCCGACTGGCTGGGGCGTTGCCTCGACGGGCGCGCGTAGTCGGTCGTCCACTGTCCACAGAGTTATCCACAGGCCGAGATGGGGACCTGGGGACAAGTCGACAGAACAGCCCGACAAGGTCGACAAATCGTCCGGGTGGCCCAGGTTTCGCTCTGGGGAGCGGGAGGTGAACGGTGTCACCTCTGCATCGCCGATCAACTCTTTGGGGCGAGCCATTCCCACCCGAATGAGTGTGTGAGGGTGGTTTGAGCCCTGATTCGTCCCGCCCATCCACCGATCAGGAATGATCTATTCCTGTGTCCACAGATGCAGCGCACAGCCTGTGGATAAGATCGAGCTGGGGGCAATTCCTGTGGACAAGAACCCCCTCCGCCCCTGCTCAGCCGCCCGCCCGGCCGTCGGCATTCTGCCCCTTTTCGGGGAATGGGACCGCTTTTATTGACGCTCCGAGAAGGACTGCTTCCGGTCAGTCGTCAAGACTTATCCATTCGTTGCAATTAGGACATAGCGACACGCAGCGTGATATCGGTGTGATCCCCGGAACCCCAGCCCGGTAGCCTGGAGGGGTGATTGACCTCCGGCTGCTCCGTGAAGACCCTGACCGTGTCCGCGCCTCGCAGCGCGCCCGTGGAGAGGACGTCGAACTCGTCGACGCACTGCTCTCCGCCGACGAGCGCCGCAGGTCCTCGGGCGTGCGCTTCGACGAACTGCGCAATGAGCAGAAGTCCCTCGGCAAGCTCATCCCCAAGGCCTCTCCGGAGGAGCGGGCCGAGCTGCTGAAGAAGGCCGAGCAGCTCAAGCAGGACGTGAAGGCGGCCGAGGCCGAGCAGAACGAGGCCGACGAGGCCGCGAAGCAGCTCCTCCTCCAGCTCGGCAACATCGTGCACGAGGACGTCCCGGTCGGCGGCGAGGAGGACTTCACCGTCCTGGAGACGCACGGCACCATCCGCGACTTCGCCGCCGAGGGCTTCGAGCCCAAGGACCACCTGGAGCTCGGCGAGCTGCTGGGCGCCATCGACGTCGAGCGCGGCGCCAAGGTCTCCGGTTCGCGCTTCTACTACCTGACCGGTGTCGGCGCCCTGCTGGAGCTGGCCCTGGTCAACGCGGCCATCGCCCAGGCCACCGAGGCCGGCTTCATCCCGATGCTGACCCCCGCCCTGGTCCGCCCGCGCGCCATGGAGGGCACCGGCTTCCTCGGCCAGGCCGCCGAGAACGTGTACCACCTGGAGAAGGACGACTACTACCTGGTCGGCACCTCCGAGGTCCCGCTCGCCGCGTACCACATGGACGAGATCATCGACGGCGACAAGCTGCCGCTGCGGTACGCCGGCTTCTCCCCGTGCTTCCGCCGCGAGGCCGGTACGTACGGCAAGGACACCCGCGGCATCTTCCGCGTCCACCAGTTCGACAAGGTCGAGATGTTCTCGTACGTCGCGCCGGAGGAGGCCGAGGCCGAGCACCAGCGGCTCCTGGAATGGGAGAAGCAGTGGCTGACCAGCCTGGAGCTGCCCTTCCAGGTGATCGACGTCGCCACGGGTGACCTGGGCGCCTCCGCCTCCCGCAAGTTCGACTGCGAGGCGTGGATCCCCACCCAGGGCAAGTACCGCGAGCTGACCTCGGCCTCGAACTGCAACAGCTTCCAGGCCCGCCGTCTGTCGATCCGCTACCGCGACGGCAAGAAGACGCAGCCGCTGTCCACGCTGAACGGCACGCTGTGCGCCGTACCGCGCACGATCGTCGCGATCCTCGAGAACCACCAGCAGGCCGACGGTTCGGTGCGTGTGCCCCAGGCGCTGCGCCCCTACCTCGGCGGCCGCGAGGTCCTGGAGCCGATCACCAAGTGAGCCCGGCCCCGTTCCCGTACAAGCTCGTCGCGACCGATCTCGACGGCACGCTGCTGCGTGGCGACGACACCGTCTCGGAACGCACCCGTGAAGCGCTCGTCGCGGCCACCGCGGCGGGCGCGGCACACATCATCGTCACCGGTCGGGCCGTGCCCTGGACCCGGCACGTACTGGATGATCTCGGCTACCAGGGGATCGCCGTCTGCGGGCAGGGCGCGCAGGTCTACGACGCAGGTGCGCACCGGCTCCTGACCTCGGTGACGCTGGACCGGCAGCTGGCCGGTCTGGCGCTGTCGAAGCTGGAGGCCGAGATCGGTCCGCTGGCCCTTGCGGCCAGCCGGGACGGGGTGGACGGCGATGTGCTGTTCGGGCCGGGGTACCAGGTGCAGGAAGGCCTTCCGGCCATATACCTGGACGACACCACGGCGGTCTGGACGGCTCCGCTGAACAAGCTCTACATCCAGCACCCGGAGCTGGACGACGACACGCTCGTCAAGGCGGCCCGGACGACCGTGGGCAGCCTGGTCGACATCGTCATGGCGGGTCCCGGCATCGTCGAGATCCTGCCGCTGGGTCTGACCAAGGCCACGGGCCTGTCGCTGGCCGCGCGCCGGCTGGGAGTGAAGGCGGCGGAGACGATCGCCTTCGGTGACATGCCCAACGACATCCCGATGTTCGGCTGGGCCGCGCACGGGGTGGCGATGGCCAATGCCCATGCCGAGCTCAAGGCCGTGGCCGACGAGGTGACGACCTCCAACGAGGAGGACGGCATCGCGGTGGTGCTGGAGCGTCTGCTGGGCGCCGCGTAGCGCGTACGACGTGAGAGAGGTCCGGGCCAGCCCGCGCCGGACGGCGCGCTCGAAGTGGCTGACCCGGACCTTTTGTTGCTCCCCGCACCACTCACTCTGCACCTGGCGCAGGTCGCTTACCAGCGAATTTCCGTGTGTCAGCCGTGTACCCGGCGGCGGCGCCAGTAGGCGACGGTGACGACCCCGAGGAGTGGGCCCCAGAGCACCAGCGGGGCGTAGCAGAGGGTCATGAGCCACCAGCCGGCCCCGGTGGGTGCTCCCGGTGCCGCCATGCTCGTGCTCCAGTGGAAGGAGGACGAGACGGTGATCATGGTGACGGCGACGGCTCCGAGAGCGGCCGGTACAACCGCCACGAGGGGTGGGATCCGGCGTCCGCGCAGCCGGGGGATCCAGCGTGGCACCACCTCGCCCCAGCGCTGCACGAGCCCGATGCTGAGGAGGCCGAGGCCTTCGGCGAAGAGACTGAGAGCCACCAGGTAGAAGGACCACCTGCCCGGAAAGAGTTCGGCTTCCAGTCCGCTGCCGGCGCCCCAGCCGACGGGTATGCCGACCGCGATGGCCAGCCTCCACAGGCCGCTGGGGGCGAGGGTCAGTGCGGCCGCGTGTGCGGCCCAGCGGATCGGCCGGCTGGCAGCGGGTGCGGTCGAGGTGGCGGCGGTGGGGGTCGCGGTGAGCGTGGCCATCGTCCAAATGCCTTTCATGGGGCGGTCAGTTATGACTCAAGCCTGGTCGGGCGGGCCTGCCGGGACCATCGGCCGATCAGCAGGCTCGTGGCGGCGCCGCGTGGGCCGGCTCTCCCGAACGGCAGATGCCCCGGCCCCATGTGCGCTCGTAGGCTCGGGCTCATGACCGTGAACACGCGTGCCATATATGCGCCGTTGCTGGCTGTTGCCGCTGTCGGCGGCCTCCTGGGCGCGTTCCTGGGGGCGCCGGCAGGGTGGGTGCTGCTCTGGGCCGGTCTCCTGCTGCCACTGCTGGCCCTGGTGGCCCGCTGGTCTCCGGTGCGTTCGGGGGCCCTCGCTGCCTCGCTGGGGGTTGCGGCCGTCGCACTGTGGCCGGTCCCGCTGATGTGGGGGACGGCATCGTGGCTGGAGGCCTGCGGAGCGGCGGCGTTCTGGGCATTGCCCGCGATCGCGGCCTTGGCCGCCGGCGGACACCTGCGCCGGCAGGCGAGCCGGATGCGGCAGGCCGTCCGGGACGGCCGACGCGACCAGCAGCTGGAACTGGCCCGGGATCTGCACGACTTCGTGGCGCACGATGTGAGCGCCATCGTGGTGCAGGCCCAAGCGGCCAGGTTCGTGGCGGACAAGGCACCCGAGCAGGCGATCCGTGCGCTGGAGCGGATCGAGGCGGCCGGGCTCGGCGCGCTCGCCTCCATGGACCGTACGGTGCACGCCCTGCGGGAGGCAGCAGGCGCCCGGTCCGCCTCGGTCCCGGGGACCTCGGAGCTGGCGGTCTTGGTGGAGCGGTTCGAGGGCGGGGTGCTGGAGACCGATCCGGCGGCGGTCCGGGGGTTGTCCCGAGAGGCGGACACGACCGCCTACCGGGTCGCGGTGGAGGCTCTGACGAACGTACGCCGGCACGCGCCGGGAGCGGCCGTAGTACGGGTGCGCCTGCATCGGGCTGCGGAGGGGATCGAGCTCAGCGTGGCCAACTCGGCACCGGTCCGGGGCGCGAGCACCCTGCTGGGGCTGCGCAGGCGGGGCGGAGGAACCGGGCTGGCGGGTCTGCGCGGCAGGGTGGAGGCGGCGGGCGGGACACTGCGGGCCGGCGCGAGCTCAGACGGCGGGTGGCGGGTATGCGCCGTTTTCCCGGCGCAGGGGCACACCCTCGGGTGATCATGGCGACGTGACCACTCGCATCCTGATAGCCGACGACCAAGAGGACATCCGCAGCGGTTTCCGACTGATCCTCGATTCGCAGCCGGACATGACCGTGGTGGGGGAGGCGGCGGACGGGGAGACCGCGGTGGCGCGGGCCCGGGAGCTGCGACCGGACGTGGTGCTGGCGGACATCCGGATGCCACGGCTCGACGGTCTGGAGGTGACCCGGCTGCTGGCGCCGCAGACGCGGGTGGTGGTGGTGACCACCTTCGACCTGGACGAGTACGTGCACACCGCGCTGCGCAACGGCGCCTGCGGCTTTCTGCTCAAGCGGTCCGGGCCGGCGTTGCTGATCGAGGGCGTGCGGGCGGCGATGGCCGGGGACACGCTGATCAGTCCGCAGATCACGGTGCGGCTGCTGAGCAGGCTGACGCAGGCGGGTCCGGTCGCCGCCCGGCCTGCTGCGCATCCGCTGACGGAGCGGGAGGTGGACATCGTGCAGCTGGTGGCGCGGGGTCTGACCAACGCGGAGATCGGCGCGGAGCTGTTCATCAGTGCGGGAACGGCCAAGACCCACATCGCGAACGTCCAGGCCAAGCTGGGCGCCCGCAACCGGGTGGGCATCGCTGCCTGGGCGTGGGAGCACGGCATCGCAAAGGCGGAGACGGACACCCTCTAGAGGTCCGGGCGGCGCCGTGGAACCCCGGGGCTCGTCATGTTTCACGTGAAACAACGTTGCGGGTGAGCGGCCAGGCGAGGAGGCCGACGGAGAGCGCGATGGCGTGTCCGAGGTCCGTGAAGGTGCCGCCGGTGACCAGAGGGATCCCGAAGAAGGCGAGCGCTCCCGCCAGGTAGAGCCATTTCCAGGGACCGGGGATCCGGTAGGTGAGGACACCGATGGAGGCTGCGAGACCGTAGCTGACGCCGATGTCGACGACGTGGGTCATGCTGTGCGGGGCCCGGTGGTCCTGGATGGCCGTCAGGAGGACCTTCTGGCTGACCAGGGTGGCGACGACATGGGCGGTCGCGACGATCAGGAACCAGCGCGGGGTGCCGAGCCAGCGTTCGACGGGGGCGTGGAACAGCTCGAAGAGCACGGCGTAGAGGGCCAGCGAGGCCGGGTTGGTGATCCAGAACCCACTGCTGATGAGTGCCCGGACGGGGTATTTGACGAGCTGGGTGATGTTGCTGCTGTTGCGGTGCAGCAGGACCCGGTCGACCTGGTCGGGCGCGATCGCGACGATGACGCTGGTGATGGCGATGATCAGCAACCAGATGTGCGTTCCGGGCGAGGAGCGTATCCAGGACCGCACTGGCCTGGACGGCTCCGGCTCGGTGTGCTCGACCATGCACCGATGATGACGCGTGAACCTGTGCCCCGCCCGGCCGGTGGGCCGGGCGGGGCACAGGTTCAGGATGCCGCGGCGGGCCTACTCCTCGCCGGCCAGGGTGAGGCGGCGGAGCTTCTGTCCTGCGTAGACGGTGGCTCCCACGGTGACCGCGCAGAGCAGGATCACGGCGGTGGGAAGGCCGACGGTGGCATCGACGTACCCGTTTCCGGCGACCTTCTCGGCGACGGACAGGGCCCACTGCTGGACGCTGAGGGTCTTGGCTCCGGAGACCAGGCTGCCGAAGAGCGACTCCCAGATCAGGGCGTAGACCAGGCCGAAGACGACCGCGTGCCGGCTGACGGTGCCGAGCAGCAGGAACAGCGCGCTGTAGGCGATCGAGGCCACGAGGGCGGCGATCGTGTAGGCGACGGCGATCTGCTGGCCGTTCCCGTTGAGGATGAATCCGGCGATCAGGGTGGGGATCGCGGAGAAGACCATCGTGACGGCGATCGCCACGATCAGCTTCGTCATGATGATCTTCGGGCGCTTCACCGGCTTGGCGAGCAGGTAGACGATGGAGCCGTCGTCGATCTCGGGCCCGATGGCTCCGGTGCCGGCGATGACACCGATCAGCGGAACCATGGTGGCGAGGGCGAAGCCCCCGAGGAGATCGGCCGCGACCTTGTCGTCCACGCCGACGAAGGCGCGGACGACGAGGGCGATGACGACCAGCAGGGCGGGCAGCGCGAAGAGGATCAGCGCGCGGCGCCGGCCGAGCAGGGCCCGGTAGGTGAGCCGGGCAACGGTGGGTTCGTACATGGGTGCCAGCTCCTTTCAGGCCGCGACGAGGTAGGAGAAGACCGACTCGAGGGACTCGTCGGAGGGTGAGACCGTCAGCAGCCGGATGCCGTGTGCCCGGGCCACGCGGGGCAGCAGCTCGGTGAAGCGGCCGAAGTCGACGGCCTGGATGCGCAGCGCGCCTTCCTTGAGGTCGACCTCGATGCCGGCGGTGGAAGGGTCGGCGATCAGGGCCGCGGCGAGCGCCCGGTCGTCGGAGGAGCGGATGAGGTAGCGGTGCGGGCGGTCCGTCATCAGGCGGCGGATCTTGCGGAAGTCGCCGGAAGCGGCGTGCCGGCCGGCCACGACCACCTCGATGTGCGAGGCGAGCTGCTCGACCTCCTCCAGGATGTGCGAGGAGAACAGGACGGTGCGTCCCTCGCTGCCCATGCGCCGCAGCAGGTCCATGAGCTGCATGCGCTGGCGCGGGTCCATGCCGTTGAACGGCTCGTCGAGGAGCAGGACGGCCGGGTCGTGGACGAGGGCCGAGGCCATCTTCACGCGCTGGCGCATGCCCTTGGAGTACGTGGAGATCTTGCGGTCCTGGGCGTACTCCATCTCGACGGTGGCCAGTGCCCGCTGGGCGGCCGCGTCGTCGAGGCCGTGGAGTTCGGCGTTGGCGACGACGAACTCCCGGCCCGTGAGGAAGTCGTACATGGCCTCGCGCTCGGGCACGACACCGATCTGCTTGTAGACCTGCTCGTTCTGCCAGATCGGCGCGCCGTCGAGGGTGACGGTGCCCGTGGAAGGGGAGAGGAAGCCGCCCATCATGTTGATGAGGGTGGACTTCCCGGCGCCGTTGGGGCCCAGGAGCCCGGTGACACCGGGTCCGATGCGCATGGTCACGTCGTTGACGGCGACGACGTTCCCGAACCAGCGGGAGGTGTGGTCGATGTCGATGGTGGTCACAGCCCGGCCTTCCGGTAGCGGGCCATCAGGGCGGCGTAGGAGCCGACGATGAGGCCGAGGGCGACGAGCAGGTAGACGACGCCGACGCCGGCCGAGGGACCCTCGCCGCCGGGGAAGGCGGAGGTCGCGCCCAGGAACGCGGTCTGTACGCCGTCGATGAGGGTGATCGGGGAGAACAGGCCCATCCACTCGATGGCTCCGGTGTTCCCGGTGCTGTAGGCGATCCCCTGGACCGCGGTCACCGCGCCGAACGGGATCAGCAGCACCGCGATGATCGCGGCAACGCCGAACCCGCGGCGCGGGGTGAGGGCGGCCATGACCAGGCCGAGGCCCGCGAAGAGCAGCGACAGCAGCAGAACCGACACGAGTCCCTGCCCGAATCCCTTGGTCTGGTGGGCGAAGTCGAACTTCGCGAGGAGCGAGCCGATCCACATGATCACCAGCGGGGTCGCGGTGAGGATGAACAGGGCCGAGGCCATGGCCGCGTACTTGGCCACGACGTAGTCCACGCGCTCGATGGGCCGCGAGAAGTAGAGCGGCACCGTCTTGAAGCGCAGGTCGCGCGAGACCGACTGCGGCGCCTGGGACGCGAGGAAGAGTCCGATGATCACCTGGGTGGTCAGGGCGTACGTCGTGTACTTGATCGGCAGGTCGGTGGAGCCGGGCACCGCGATGGCGACCGCGACGATGATCAGCGCGGGCACGCACATCACCGCGAAGAGGAGCATCGGGAGAACCTTGGACTTGGCGGAGCGGCCGAGTCCGTAGGCGCCGCGCAGGGACTGCGAGAACAGCGACTTACGGGCGTAGGCGCGGCCGAGCCGGGGTCCGTCGTAGGACCGGTAGCCGATGTTGTGGATCTGGGTCGAGGTGTCAGGCGCCATCGGAACCGGCTCCCTTCTGCTGGACGGTGGGCGAGGGCTGGTCGTTGTCGCGGAAGACCTCCGCGATGTGGTGACGGCGCTGCTCCATGCGGACCAGGCCGATGCCCAGGTCTGCGACGGTGTCGCGGACGGTGTCGTACGTCTCCTCGCCCGTGGCCTCGACGAGGAGGATGTGGCCGGCTCCGGGCAGGCCCTGCTCCTCTCCGACGTGCAGGGAGATGCCTGCTTCGGTGAGCGCCTTGCGCAGGGCGGCGGTGCCGTCCGGGTGGGTGTCGGAGTCGGTGACCTCGACCGCGAGGGTCGTGGTGATCTGGGTGAAGTCGCTGGTGGAGCTGGAGCGCAGCAGCTTGCCGCCGTCGACGACCACGACGTGGTCGCAGGTCCGCTCCAGCTCACCGAGGAGATGGGAGGTGACCAGGACGGAGATGCCGAAGTCCGTGTGGATGCGGCGGATCAGGCCGAGCATCTCGTCGCGGCCGACCGGGTCCAGGCCGTTGGTCGGCTCGTCGAGGAGGACCAGCTGGGGGTCGTGGACGAGGGCCTGGGCGAGCTTGACGCGCTGCTTCATGCCGGTGGAATAGCCGCCGATGGGACGGTAGCGCTCCTCGTACAGCCCGACGTGGCGCAGGGTGTCGGCGGTGCGCTCACGGGCCGCGGTCGGCGGCAGCCCGGACATGCGCGCCATGTGGACGACGAACTCGGTGGCCGAGACGTCGGGTGGCAGGCAGTCGTGCTCGGGCATGTACCCGACGCGTTCACGGATGGCGCTGCCATGCGTGCGGACGTCGAGGCCGAGCACGGCGGCGCTGCCCTCGGTGGCGGGGGACAGTCCCAGCAGAATCTTGATCAGCGTGGACTTGCCGGCTCCGTTGGCACCAACGAGGCCGGTCACACCGGGCCCGATGTCCAGGGAGAGCCGGTCGAGGGCGGTCACTCGGGGGTACCGCTTGCTCAGGCTTTCGGTCGCAATGACAGTCACGGGTTCGACGTTAGTGGCGCGGCTCTCGTGAAACGTCAGACCTGGAGCTGGATCCCGTCTCAGCCTTCAGGCGTACACGCCCGTACTGGAGGCTGATGTGGACCCGACAACTTTGTCCACAGGTCCGTGCGCGCCCCTTGACGTGATCTCCGGTCATTGTCACATTCATCAGTGTCAACTTACGGGCGCGTACGGCTACACGGATGGACGGGCTGACATGGCTGGGGACACCAGGCAACGCACCGCGCGACGACTCTCCGCACGACCCGACGCAGACCTGGCCGGGTTCAGAGAGGTGCAGCGCCTCTCGTACGAGTGCGCCGAGGCCGTCGCGGCCCAGCTGCGGCCCGGGGTGACCGAACGCGAAGCCGCGCGCATGCAGCGCGAGTGGCTGCGCGAGCGCGGGGTCCGGGACTGGTTCCACCTGCCCTTCGCCTGGTTCGGGGACCGCACCGCCTTCGCGAACTTCAGGATCCCGCTGCAATTCTTCCCGACCAACCGGAAGCTGGAGCCGGGGATGCCGTTCATCCTCGACATGGCACCGGTCTACAAGGGCTACTCGGCCGATATCGGGTATTCCGGAAGCCTCGGGCTCAATCCGGTGCAGGACCGGCTCATGGCCGACCTCCAGGCGCACCGCGTGCTGATCCTGGAACAGGTACGCGAGGGCCGCTCGCTGCGCGAGATCTACGAGAACGTCGAACGGCTGATGACCCGGCAGGGGTACGCCAACCGGCACCGGGCCTATCCCTTCGGCGTGATCGCACACAAGATCGACCGGGTCAAGGAGCGCCGCTGGTCGCCGACCGCGTTCGGATTCGGCACGCAGTCCCTCAAGGGGCTGGCCAGTGATGTTCTGCACGGGCACCGCGAGGGCTGGTCCCCGCTGTGGAGCCCGTACCACTTCTCCGACCATCCGCCGCAGCCCGGGCTGTGGGCGGTGGAACCGCACCTCGGATTCCGGGGTACCGGCGCGAAGTTCGAGGAGATCCTGGTCGTCACCGACTCCCGGGACCCCGAGGAGAGCGCGTTCTGGCTGGACGACGATCTGCCGCACGTGCGGCGCTGGGCCGAGGAGAAGGCAGCATGAGCGGCATGAACGGAGCAGGAGCGGCGGTTCCGGCGGATGCGCGCGAGCGCCGGGTGAGCACCGGCGGGATCGAGCTGTGCGTCGTCGAGCTCGGCGAGACGGACCGTCCGACGGTGGTGCTGGTGCACGGCTACCCGGACAGCAAGGAGGTCTGGTCCGAGGTCGCCGAGCGCCTCGCGACGCGCTTCCACGTGGTGCTCTACGACGTACGCGGCCACGGGCGCTCCACCGCGCCGCAGCCGCTGCGCGGCGGTTTCACCCTGGAGAAGCTGACCGACGACTTCCTGGCCGTGGCGGACGCGGTCAGCCCGGACCGGCCGGTGCACCTGGTCGGCCACGACTGGGGCTCCGTACAGGGCTGGGAGTTCGCGACGGTCGGCCGCACCGAGGGCCGGATCGCCTCCTTCACCTCCATGTCGGGGCCCTCCCTCGACCACTTCGGGCACTGGATCAAGAAGCGGATGACGCGGCCCACCCCGCGGGCGGCGGCGCAGCTCCTCGGCCAGGGCGCCAAGTCCTGGTACGTCTACATGCTGCACACCCCCGTGCTGCCGGAACTCGCCTGGCGCGGACCGCTCGGCAAGCGGTGGCCCGCGATGCTCCAGCGCATAGAGAAGGTTCCGGCCGGCTCCTACCCGACGGCCTCGCTGCCCTCGGACGCGGCGCACGGCGCCTGGCTCTACCGCGACAACGTGCGCCCGCGACTGCGCCGACCGCGCCCCGACGCGTACGCCCACGTACCGGTGCAGCTGATCACCCCGACCGGGGACGCGTTCCTGTCCGAGCGGCTCTACGACGGTCTGGAGCAGTGGGCGCCGGACCTGCTGCGGCGAACCCTGCCCGCCAAGCACTGGGTGCCCCGGACCCGGCCCGACCAGCTGGCCGCCTGGATCACCGAGTTCGTCACCGATCGGGAGGAGCCCGCGACGCGGGCACCGGAGCAGAAGGCCCCGGGCAAGTATGCCGATCGCTTCGGGGGCCAGCTGGTCCTGGTCACCGGCGCGGCCAGCGGCATCGGCCGGGCCACCGCCTTCGCCTTCGCCGAGGCCGGGGCCCGGGTGGTGGCCGTCGACCGCGATGCCGAAGGTGCGGCGCGCACCGCCGACATGGCCCGGCTCGTCGGCGCCGCGGAGGCCTGGGCCGAGTGCGTGGACGTCAGCGACGAGCAGGCGATGGAGAAGCTCGCGGCGAAGGTCGCCACCGAGTACGGCATCGTCGACGTCCTGGTCAACAACGCCGGGATCGGTCTGTCCGGGTCCTTCCTCGACACCACTGCCGAGGACTGGAAGAAGGTCCTGGACGTCAACCTCTGGGGCGTCATCCACGGCTGCCGGATCTTCGGGAAGCAGATGGCCGAGCGCGGCCAGGGCGGGCACATCGTCAACACCGCCTCCGCCGCCGCCTATCTGCCCTCCAGGACCCTGCCCGCCTACAGCACCTCGAAGGCGGCGGTGCTGATGCTGTCGGAGTGCCTGCGCGCCGAGCTGGCCTCCCGGTCGATCGGCGTCTCCGCGATCTGCCCGGGCATCGTCAACACCAACATCACCTCCACCTCGCGCTTCGCCGGAGTGGACGAGGCCGAGGAGAAGCGCCGCCAGGAACGCTCCTCGCGGCTGTACGGGCTGCGCAACTTCCCGCCGGAGAAGGTCGCCGACGCGATCCTGCGGGCCGTGGTGCGCAACGAGGCCGTCGTGCCCGTGACTCCGGAGTCCAAGGGCGCCCTGTGGATGTCCCGTTTCGCCCCGCGCGCGCTGCGGCGCATCGCGAGGCTGGAGCCGAAACTGTGAGCGGGGCGGCGCACCGGGTCGGTGAGCAACCGACCGGTCCGCACCCGATCAAGGCGCGCCGGGTGGCCTTCGACTGGACGACCACCCCGCTGCACTGGATACCGGACGAGCCCACCGCCACCCACGTCATCAACGTGCTGCACCTGCTGCTGCCCGCCGGGGAGCGGTGGTTCGTGAAGGTCCTCAAGGAGGGCCTCCCCCTGGTCACCGACCCCGAGCTGCGCGGTGACGTCAAGGGGTTCATGGGCCAGGAGGCCACCCACAGCGTCCAGCACTCCTACGTACTGGACCACCTCGCCGAGCAGCGGCTGCCGACGGAGGCGTACACACGGCACGTGGACCTCCTCTTCGAGAAGCTGCTCGGAGAGACACCGCCGTTCGGGGTGCCCGTCCCGCCCCGCGAGTGGCTTCGCTTCCGGCTGGCCGTGGTGGCCGCGATCGAGCAGTTCACGGCGGTGCTCGGGGACTGGGTGCTGCGTGCCGAGGGGCTCGACCGGGCCGGGGCGGACGAGATCATGCTGGATCTGCTGCGCTGGCACGGCGCGGAGGAGGTCGAGCACCGCTCCGTCGCCTTCGACATGTACCAGCACTGCGGGGGAGCGGGCCTGCCCCGCTACGCGCGGCGCATCGAGGGGATGGTCGTGGTCGCGCCCGTGCTGGCGTGGCTGTGGGTGTGGGGGGCCTCGTACCTCATACGCAACGACCCCGAACTGGGTGGCCGGCTGCGCTACTCGCTCCGCGCGCACAACCGCGCGGTGGCCAAGGGTCTGCTGCCCACGTGGAGAGAGCTCGCCGCGGCCATACCCCGCTACTTCCGGCGGTCGTACCATCCCTCGCAGGAGGGCTCGCTGCGCAGGGCGGTCGAGTACCTTGCGGCTTCACCTGCCGCCCGCGCCGCGGCGGGCGCGGTCGGCCGAGCCGCGATGTCGTAGGGAGCCGGGATTGACCGATCAGGCGGTAGCCGAGTACCGGATCGAGGATCTGGCGCATCACAGCGGGGCGACGGTGCGCACGATCCGGGCGTACCAGGACCGTGGTCTGCTGCCGAAACCGGAACGGCGCGGTCGTTCCAATGTCTACCGGGACACGCATCTGGCGCGGCTGCACCAGATCGCGGACCTGCTGGACCGCGGCTACACCCTGGCCTCCATCAAGGAACTGCTGGAGGCCTGGGACGCGGGACGCGGTCTGGGTGGCGTACTGGGGCTGGTCGCCGAGGTGCACGGGCCGTGGACCGACGAGGAGGCGGCCCGGATCAGCCGGGAGGAGCTGAACGAGCGGTTCGGCGGGCGGCCGGACGACGACGCGGTGGACGAGGCGTGCGACCTCGGGGTGCTGGAGCGGATCCCGGGGCGCCCCGACCAGTTCCTGGTGCCCTCCCCGCAGGAGCTGGCGGTGGCCGCCGAGCTGTACGCGGCCGGGGTGCCGCTGCCGGCGATCACCGGGCACCTGCGGGAACTGCGCGGGCAGGTGGAGCACATCGCCTCGCGGTTCCTGGAGTTCACCACCGAGCACGTCTTCGCGCGGTACCTCGGGCAGGTGCCGCCGACGGACGCGGACGCGGCCGAGGCGGCGACGATGGTCCGGCGGCTGCGGCCGCTGGCCCAGCAGACCGTGGACGCGGAGCTGGCCCGGGCGATGCGGCTCTTCGCGACCCGGCACCTGCAGCGGCACCTGGGGACGGCCGGCGCACCGGGGCCGACGGGGCCCTCGCCGGTGGCACTGCCGGCCGGGACCGTACGGGCGGTGCAGGAGCTGGTGGGCGCCGACCATGTGGCGGAGTTCGTGCGGGCGGCGACGGAGCGGGAGCTCCAGGCCCGGACCATGAACGATCTGGCCCGCCGGAGCGAAGCGTGACGCCGACGAGAACGGGTGCGGCATCGACAGCGGTCACGGTGGGTCGGGGTTAGTCCACAGGTTCCACAGGGCGGATCACGCGTTTTGCCATCAAAACCCTCCCAAAGGGCTGTGGACAACCCCCTCTTTCCTGTGGGCAACTGAGACGTCGTCTCACCCGATGGTCTCGTACTCCGCCTTCTCGGGACTCGCTCCGTCCGCCGGGCCGGTCTCCGGCAGGGCCGTCGGCACCGTGGTCTCGACCGGTGCAGGCACCCCCGGCTTCGCGGTCCGGCCTCCGCCGGGCCCGGCCCCGTACAGCAGGGCGGCCAGGGCCAGCCCGAGGATCCCGCCGACCAGCTGGGCGCCGACAAATCCGGGCAGCGACTCCGGGGCTATACCGGTGAAGGAATCGCTGAAGCTGCGCCCGACGGTGCCGGCCGGATTCGCGAAGGAGCCGGAGGAGGTGAACCAGATCGCGGCCGCGATGTACGCCGCGACCGCCGCGGGGACGAGCCGGGGGCGACCGATGCGGCCGAGGCCCTGGATCAGCAGGACGAGACCGGCGGTGGCGACCACCTCGCCGATGAGCAGGTGCCCGCCGTCGCGGACCTGGGTGGCGAAGGTGCCCGGGGTCCGGCCGAACATGACTTCCGCGAGGAGGGCGCCGCCGATGGCTCCGGCGCTCTGGGCAGCGGCGTAGACGAGTGCCTCCCGTCCCCCCAGGCCCTCGCCGCCGGTGCGCCGGGACCACCAGGAGGTGAGGGTGACCACCGGATTGAGGTGGGCTCCCGACAGCGGCCCGAAAAGGGTGATGATCAGCCCGAGGCCGATGGCGGAGGCGAACGAGTTGGCGATGAGGGCGACGCCGGCGTCTCGGCTGAGCTCGGCGGCTTTGATACCGGAGCCGATCACGACCACGAGCAGGCCGGCGGTACCGACCAGCTCGGCAGCAGCGCGGCGTGACAGTGAGGGTTGGGCTGTCATGGTTTCTCCCCCTGAGCAGAAGTGGCAGCGGAAAATATATTCCGCATCTTGGAATGAAGATAGGGGGCGTCCACGCCGGGTCACCCCCGGAAAAATCCCTGCCGCAGGCCCGCTCGACCGGGCACGCTGGAGCCATGGATGAAAGACGCACCGTGAAGGTGTCGAAGTACGTCTCGAAACACCTGCGACACCAGCCGGAACGGATCGGACTGGTGCTCGATCCGCAGGGCTGGGTGGAGATCGACGATCTTCTGCGCGCGGCCGGCGCGCACGGCTTCCACGTCAGCCGGGCCGAGCTCGACCACGTCGTCGCCGACAACGACAAGCAGCGGTTCGCCGTCGACGGCACCCGGATCCGGGCCAACCAGGGGCACACCGTCGCAGTGGACCTGGACCTGCCGGAGGCCGAACCGCCCGCGCACCTCTACCACGGCACCGTCGCCGCAGCCCTGGACCCGATCCGCGCCGAGGGCCTGCGCCCGATGGCCCGCCACCATGTCCACCTGTCCCCCGACCGGGAGACCGCCACCCGGGTCGGCGCCCGGCGCGGCCGGCCCGTCGTGCTCAGCGTGGACGCCGGGGCGATGCGGGCGGCCGGGCACGTCTTCCGGGTCAGCGCCAACGGGGTGTGGCTGGTGGACGCCGTACCGCCGCAGTTCCTCCGCTTCCAGTGATTCCGGGCCGAGGCGTTCGGGCCCGAGGCCTACAGGGGTGAGGCATCCGGGCCCAGCGGTCCGGGCCGCCGGAATTCACGCAGAGATTGTCCGACCATCCCCCTAATGTGTGAGCCACTCCGGGAACTGTGAGGGGGGCCTCGCGATCACCGAACCATCCCTGTATGTACGCGAGGTGACGCCCTATGACGTCCACGTCCCCGTCCACTCCCCACAGCTTCCAGGTCGATCTGCGCGGCTTGGTGGACCTGCTCTCCCACCACCTGTACTCCAGCCCGCGCGTCTACGTCCGCGAGCTGCTGCAGAACGCGGTGGACGCGATCACCGCGCGCCACGCCCTCGATCCGACGGCCGAGATACGCATCCGGCTGTCGGCGGCCGGCGGCCGGGTGACCATCGAGGACAGCGGAATCGGTCTGACCGCCGACGAGGCCCACTCCCTCCTCGCGACCATCGGCCGCAGCTCCAAGCGCGCCGGCGGCGGCAGTGATCTCAACGAGCAGGGCCTGGAGGCCACCCGCCAGGAGTTCCTCGGCCAGTTCGGCATCGGACTGCTCGCGTGCTTCGTCGTGGCCCGTCAGATCCGGGTCGTCACCCGCTCCGCCCGCGACCCCCACGCCGCGCCCGTCGAATGGCTGGCCACGGACGACGGCTCCTACACCGTCCGCGAACTGCCCCACGAGGCGCGGCCGGAGCCCGGTACCACCGTCGTCCTGGAGGCCCGCCCGGGCGCCGCCGAATGGGCCGTCCCGGCCAAGGTCGAGGAACTGGCCCGTGACTACGGCTCCCTGCTGCCGTACGAGATCACCTTCGACGACGGCGAGGGCGGCGAGCCCCGCCCCGTCACCGACCGGCCCGCCGTGTGGGACCGGCCCTTCCCCACCCCGGACGCCCGTCGCGTCGCGCTCGCCGGGCACTGCGCGCAGCTCTTCGGTTTCACCCCGCTCGACAGCATCGACCTCGACCTGCCGGTCGCCGGCGTACGCGGAGTGGCGTACGTCCTTCCCGAACCGACCAGCCCCGCCCACCGGGCCGGACACCGCGTCCACCTCAAGGGCATGCTGCTCACCGAGCGGGCCGACAACCTGCTGCCCGACTGGGCGTTCTTCGTCCGCGCCGTCCTCGACACGGACACGTTGCGGCCCACCGCCTCCCGCGAGAACCTCTACGACGATGAGACCCTCGCCGCTGTCCGGGAAGCCCTCGGCTCCCGCGTGCGCGGCTGGCTCGCCGAGCTCGCGGCGAGCGATCCGGACCGCCTGGCCGCCTTTCTGCAGGTCCACCACCTCGGTGTGAAGTCCATGGCCCGGCACGACTCCGAGCTGCTCGGACTGATGCTGCCGTGGCTGCCGTTCGAGACGAGCGACGGCTCGATGAGCCTCCAGGAGTTCGCCGCCGCCCACACGGACATCCACTTCACGCGCACCGTCGAGGAGTTCCGCCAGATCGCGCCCATCGCCGCGGCCCACGGGCTCGGCGTCATCAACGCCGGATACACCTACGACGCGGACCTGCTCGCCCTGCTGCCGGCCGTACGGCCGGAGCTGAAGGTCACCGAGCTGGACGCCGGGGCCGTCACCGAACGGCTCGACCCGGTGCCGACCGCCGCCGAGCTGGCCCTCGCCCCCTTCCTCGCCACCGCGCGCACCCGCCTGGAACCCCAGAGCTGTGACGTGGTGCTGCGCGCCTTCCAGCCCGTCGCCGTGCCCGCGCTCTACCTCGACGACCGCCAGGCCCGCCAGGAGCGCGACCGCACCGCGGCGCTGGAGACTGCGGACTCCCTGTGGAGCGGCATCCTCGGCGCGCTGCGAGGCTCCGCGCCCCGCGCCCGGCTGGTCCTCAACCACAACAACCCGCTCATCCGCCGGATCGCCGCCCTGTCCGACGAGGCACTGACCGGAACCGCCGTCGAATCGCTCTACGGTCAGGCCCTGCTGATGTCCCAGCGGCCGCTGCGCCCCGCCGACTCGACCCTCCTCAACCGGGCCTTCCTCGGCCTCCTGGAATGGGCGACCCACTCCACCGACGACCGCGACGCCCAGGAGGACCAGAAGTGACGACGCTGACGCGCGAGGAGATCGTGCGGGGTCTGGCGGAGAACCGCGAGACTCCGAACGGCGCGGTGCGCAACGCACATGCCGAGGCCCTGGCCGGCGCGGCGGAGGCGAGCGGTGACCGGGCTCTGTTCCGCGAGGCTCTGGACAACCTGATCAACGCCTACCTCTACAGCGCCGAATCGCCGAAGATCCTGGTGCCCTTCGCCCGGCTGCTCCAGGAGTACGACAAGGACCCGGGCGCCTTCTCCGAATGGGAGGCGCACGCGCTGTTCTGGCAGTTCAAGTGGGTGGCCACGGCCATCTCCGACGCCCCCGGGATCCCGCTGGAGTCGGCCACCGGCTGGCTCGACGAGATGGAACGCCGCTACCGGATCGCCGGCTACAGCGAGCGTCCCGTGCGCGAGGCCGAGATGTGGTTCGCCGACGCGATCGGCGAGGACGAGCGCGCGGAACGGGCCTTCCGGCGCTGGTTGGCCGCCGATCGCGACGACATGAGCGACTGCCGGGCCTGCGAGCTCAACGGTCAGGGCCAGTACGCCGTCCTGCACGGCAACGACGCCGAGGCCCTGGAGCTCTGGCGGCCGGTGCTCTACGGTGACCTGACCTGTGCCGAGGAGCCCCACCGGCTGCTCGCCACCTCGCTGCTGCCGCTACTGCGGCTCGGCCGGACCGACGAGGCCCGCTCCCACCACCTGCGCGGCTACCGCATG
The DNA here is from genome assembly GCF_014650695.1 of Streptomyces avidinii. Taxonomy (GTDB): domain Bacteria; phylum Actinomycetota; class Actinomycetes; order Streptomycetales; family Streptomycetaceae; genus Streptomyces; species Streptomyces avidinii. Next base: position 152,768 of record NZ_BMVL01000011.1, read on the forward strand.
GCCCGCGGCAACGAGAGCCTGCTGCCCTCGGTCGGCAAGCACATCGAGTTCTGCGCACTCACCGGCAACGAACCGCGCGGCCTGGAGATCCTGGTCGAACACTCCGCCCATGTGGCTCCGCTCGCCAACCTCGACGACCGGCTGGCCTTCCACGGCGGCATCCTCGTCCTGCTGCGCCGCCTGAAGGAACTGGGGCACGGGCAGACCCCGGCCGTGCCCTACGACGGGAGCCCTCGAACCGTCGCCGAGCTGTACGAGGTGCTGTACCCGGGCTGTCTTGACATCGCCCGGCAGTTCGACGCGCGCAACGGCACGGCTCGGGTCTCCGACCGGTTCCTCGCTCGGGTCGGCCGGGAGCCGCTGGTGGGGGAGCTGCCTCTGGGGGTGCGCAGTGCGAAGCTGCCGCAGACCGCCGCTCCGGCTCGCGTTCGCGCCTCCGTGCCCGCTTCCGTGGCGTCCGGGCCGGTATCGGCACCGGACGGGTTCGCCGAACTGGTGGAGCGGGCGCGCCGTGCCCGGGACCTGAGCCATCCGGCTACGGACGCGCTGTGGGCCGAGGTGGCCGTACGGGTGGACGCACTGCCGGAAGTCGATCCCCTGGTCCGCGCCGACCTCGCGGACCAGCGGGCGCTGGCCGCCGCGCGGAGCGGAGCCGGGGAGGCGCCGCAGTTGCTGACCGCGGTCCGGGACGACTACCGGGCCCTCGGCCGCGCCGAGCGCGCGGCACTCGCGGAGCTGCGGCTGGCCGGGGTGGCAGCGCAGTCCGAAGCCGCACCCGTGGAGGTCCGGGCACTGCTGCGCGGCGCACTGCGGGCCGCCGAGACGCTCGACACGTCCGAGCCGCTGCGGGCCCGGCGCATCGCGCTCGCCGAACTGTCGGCAATCCGGATCGAGTCGTACCTGCGCTCGGTGGAGACGGCCGACGGGGACGACCACCACGACCATCACGGGGTGCTGGCCGCCGAGCTGACCGAGTTCGTCTCCGCCCACAAGGGCGTACTGGCGGACCTGGTGGCGGAGGCCGAGGAGATGCTGGGCCGGGTGACCCTGGCGCAGGGCGACCCGGAACGGGCCGTGCCGCTGCTGGCGGCGTCCGCGTCGCGGGCGGTCGCGGCGGGCCGGCCGTGGCAGGCCGTGGACCCGCTGGTACTGCGGGCCGGGGTGCTGCTCTCGCTGGACCGCCCCGAGGAGGCGGAAGCAGCGGCGCGCTCCGCGCTGGAGCACGCCGCAGAGGTGACCGACGCCGAGGTGCAGGGCGTCGCACGGCTGACCCTCGCGGACATCCTGCTGCGGCGGGGCGACGCAGCGGCGGAGAGCGCGGAGCACGCGCTGGCGAGTTCCCACTGGTTCGACCGGGCCGGCCTCACGGCCGACAGCGGTGCGCAGGCCCGGCTGCTGCTGGCCCGGGCCTACGCGGGGAACGGCCGCAACGCCGAGGCCGCGGAGGTCCTGCAGTCGGCGCTGGCGGACCTGCTGGAGCACGGCGACCAGCAGGCGGTGTCCGTAAGGGAGTTCCTGGGCGATCTGCTGCGCCGGTTGAACGAGCCCCGGCCGGCGGCGGAGCAGTACCTGCTGGCGGCGGAGATCGCAAAGGGGTGGGAGGATCCGCGGCCCCAGGCGGGTCTCGCGCAGTCGGCAGCCGACACCCTCAGTGACGCGGGACTGGCCCTGGAATCGGTCGCCGCGTACGAGCGGGCCCTGGAGCTGCACCGGCTGACGGGCGACGCCCCGGTCGCCGAGGTACGGGTGCTGCGCTCCGTGGCCTGGCTGGGGCTGCGCGAGGAGGTCACCGCCGAGACGGTGTCGGGGGCACGGAAGCGGATGGCGGAGGCGGCCGAGGTGCTGGAGGCTGCGCTCGCGACGCAACCCGGCGTGCCCGAGCTGTGCTCCGAACTCGCCCAGACCTGGCACCAGCTGGCGCAGGTGCTCGACCGGTACGTCAACGCGAACGAGCAGTCCGACGAAGCCGAGGTCGGGGCTCTCGGCGACGGCGGATCCCAGCCGGCGACACGGCTGGACGGGGCGGCGGTCGACGCCCTGCGTCTGGAGGAGATCGAGCTGTGGGACCGGGCCGCCCGTGGCTACGCGGAGCTCGGCCCCGACCACCTGCGGGACCGGTTCCAGTGCCTGAACAACGCGGCCTGGACGGAACAGGAGCGGGGCGACGCGCAAGCGGGCGCCGCGCGCGTCTCCGCGTTGATCGACGAGGTCCGGGCGCTGCCGGAGGACGACGTGCCCGACTGGGTCCTGCCGTCCGCGGAGCGTTTGCTCGCCCGGTTGAACGAAGGGGAGTAGCCGCCGTCCCGGTCGTCGCCACTTCCGCAAGGGAGTGGCGACGACCGGTGGATCAGCTGCCGAGCTGGGCCAGGGCCTCGGTGGCGATCTTCTCGAACACGGCCTCGTCTGAGGCGAAGTCGGAGTCCGGGATCGGAGCGTGGATCACCAGCTCGGTGAAGCCCAGCTCGCGGTGCCGACCGGCGAAGTCGACGAACGCGTCCACCGACGCCAGCACGGTGTTGGCCTCGGGGGTGAAGCCGGTCAGCAGGATCTTCTCCACGGACTCGGGATCCCGCCCGATTTCCAAGAAGGTCTTGCCGAGTCGTTCGAGCTGCCCGCGCAGGGCCTCCCGCGACTGCTCGGGCGTGCCCTCCTCGAAGAGCTTCGGGTCGCCCGTGGTCACCCAGGCCTGGCCGTGCCGGGCGGCGAGCCGCATGCCGCGCGGCCCGTTCGCGGCGACTGCGAACGGCAGCCGCGGCCGCTGCACGCACCCGGGGATGTTGCGGGCCTCCTCGGCGGAGTAGAAGGTGCCCTCGTGGCTCACCGAGGCCTCGCTCAGCAGCTGGTCCAGCAGGGGTACGAACTCGGCGAAGCGGTCGGCGCGCTCACGCGGGGACCAGGCATCCTGGCCCAGCGCGGTCGCGTCGAATCCGTTGCCGCCTGCGCCGATGCCCAGGGTGATGCGTCCGCCGGAGATGTCGTCCAGGCTGATGAGGTCCTTGGCGAGGGTCACCGGGTGACGGAAGTTCGGCGATGTGACAAGGGTGCCCAGGCGCATCCGCTCGGTGGCGGTGGCCGCCGCGGTCAGGGTGGGTACCGCACCGAACCACGGGCCGTCGCGGAACGTCCGCCAGGACAGGTGGTCGTAGGTGTAGGCGGTGTGGAATCCGAGCTGCTCAGCCCGGAGCCACTGATCGCGACCCCCCTCGTGCCATCGACGTACCGGAAGGATCACCGTGCTCAGACGCAGACTCATGCTCCGAGCCTACGGCGAGCCTATGTTTCACGTGAAACACGGTGTTTCACGTGAAACATCGCCCGAGGTGGCAGGCCTCCCGCCCATGGTCGGGACGCCATCGGCCATGGGCGAAGATGGAGCCGTGACCTCGGCTCCCCAGCGCCCGGACGGGCCAACCCCCACTCCCCGGCTCATCGCCACCGACCTCGACGGCACCCTGCTGCGCGACGACAAGTCCGTCTCGCCGCGCACCATCGCCGCGCTCGCCGCTGCCGAGGAGGCCGGAATCGAGGTCTTCTTCGTCACCGGCCGCCCGGCCCGCTGGATGGATGTGGTCAGCGACCATGTCCACGGCCATGGCCTCGCGATCTGCGCGAACGGCGCGGCAGTGGTCGATCTGCACGCCGGACGAGAGTTCGTACAGGTGAGGGCCCTGCCGCGGGTGGCCGCACTCGCCGTCGTCGATGCCCTGCGGGCTGCCGCCCCCGGCACTTCCTTCGCGGTCGAACTGACCACCGGCATCAACTACGAGCCCGCGTACCCGCCCTTCTTCAAGGACCCGGGCGCCAGGGTCGCGACCGCCGAGAAGCTGCTCCACGAGGACACGGACGAAGACGCCGCGCCCGTGCTCAAGCTCCTGGCCCACCACGCCGAGCTGGCCCCGGACGAGTTCCTGGCGCTGGCACGCTCCGCCGCGGGCGAGCATGCGTCGATCACTCGCTCCAGTCCCACCTCCCTGCTCGAAGTCAGCGGACCGGGCGTGTCCAAGGCCAGCACCCTCGCCCTGTGCTGCGCCGAGCGGGGCATTTCCCCCGCCGAGGTCGTCGCCTTCGGAGACATGCCGAACGACGTGGAAATGCTCAGCTGGGCAGGCACCTCGTACGCGATGGGCAATGCCCACCCGGATGTGATCGCGGCAGCGTCCGGCAGCACGGTCGCCAACAACGAGGACGGGGTCGCCCTCGTCATCGAGCGCATCCTGGCCGAACGGACCGCGCAGCAGCAGGCCTGAGAACCTGCCGACCGGGCCGGATCAGGCCTGGACGGCAGGCTGGAGCGGGGCCTCCCACACCACGGTGGTCCCGCCGCCGTCATCCCCGATGCCCGGGCCGTACGAACTCGAACCGCCCAGCGACTCGGCCCGGCGACGCAGGTTCCGCAGTCCGCTGCGGCGGCCGCCCTCGGCGATGCCCACCCCGTTGTCGGCGACCTCCAGCCGGACCCCGGGCCGGCCGTCGGCGAGCGTGACCGTCGAGTCGAGCACCACCTCGATCCGGGTCGCCTCGGCATGGCGGAAGGCATTGGACAGCGCCTCGCGGAGCGCGGCGATCAGGTTCTTGCCGACCAGCTCGCCGACGGCCGCGTCGATCGGTCCGAGGAAGCGGTGCGCGGGCTTGAAACCCAGGGGCACAGCGGCCATGTTGATCTCGCGCAGCACTCGGGTGCGCAACCCGGAGGGGGCCTCTGCCGGTCCCTGCTGGAGGGCGAAGATCGCGGTGCGGATCTCCTGGATCGTCACGTCCAGTTCGTCCACGGCCTTGCCCACGCCGTCGCGCACCTCGGGGACGATGGACCGGCGCTGGGCGCCCTCCAGCATCAGCCCGGTGGCGAAGAGCCGCTGGATGACCAGGTCGTGAAGGTCGCGGGCGATCCGGTCGCGGTCCTCGAACACCGCCAGCCGTTCGCGGTCGCGCTGTGCCTCGGCCATCATCAGGGCGAGCGCCGCCTGGGAGGCGAACTGTGTGGCCAGCGTTCGCTCGGCCTCGGTGAAGGGCCGCCCGCCGCGGGCCCGGGGGGTGACCAGCGCGCCCAGCACCCGCCCGCCGCTCTGCAGGGGCAGCATCATGCAGGGGCCGTACTGGCTGGTGAGCTTGCCGATCATGCGAGGGTCGGCGGCCGCGTCGTCCACGAACACCGGCTCGCCCTCCAGCAACCGGTCCACCACCGGGCTCTCGGCCGGGATCACCACACCGAGCGAAGTGGCCGGGTTCTCGGCGGAGACCGCGACGATCTCCATCCCGCCCTCCTCGGCCGGCAGCAGGACGATCCCGGCGGCGGAGTCGGCCAGTCGGCGGGCCTGTTCGGCGACCACCGCGAGGGCGTCGTCGGCGTCCCCGCCGGACAGGAGGGCGGTGGTGACGGCCACCGATCCGTCGATCCACCGCTCGCGCTGGGTGGCGGCCTCGTACAGCCGGGCGTTGCCGATGGCGATGCCGGCCTCGGTGGCCAGCACGCGGACCATGTGGAGGTCGTAGTCGTTGAACTCGCCGCCGCCCTTCTTCTCGGCGAGGTAGAGATTGCCGAAGATCTCTCCCTGCACCCGGATCGGCACGCCGAGAAAGGTCTTCATGGGCGGGTGGTGCGGCGGGAACCCCGCCGAGCGCGGGTCCTTCGTCAGATCGGCCAGCCGCACCGTGTCGGAGTGGGAGATCAATGCTCCGAGCAGTCCCCGTTTCCCGTCGGGACGGTGTCCGATCTTCCGGGCGTCCGCGGGGCTGATTCCGTGGGTGACGAAGTCCGAGAGCCCGCGGCCCTCCGTGTCGACGACGCCGATCGCCGCGTAGCGGGCGTCCGCGAGCTCGGCCGCGGTCTCGCAGATCCGGTCCAGCGTGGAGTGCAGTTCGAGCCCGGTCCCGACCGACCTCATGGCCTCCAGCAGCTGCGGGACACGGGCCGTGAGCTCGGTGGACAGGCCGTGCAGACTCCTGGCGGCCCGGGTGGCAGCCACAAGCGGGTCCGGTGATGCGGCCGTCCCCGCCGACGGATCCGTGGAGGGATCCGTCGATGAACCCGCTGACGGATCCGGCGATTCCTGCGGCTGCTGCGCTGACATGGTCTTGAGAGTAGTTAGTCCCTATTGGCGGGGAAAGTTGGCCAAAGTCCCGTCCGTTGCCCTTTCCCGCTCCAGCAGCCGCCGCAGCGGTCCCTCGGCAACGGCCAGCTCCGCGTACGGGCCGCGCTGCACGACCTCGCCGCGGTCCAGCACGAGAACCTCGTCGACCGCCTCCAGGCCGGCCAGCCGGTGCGTGATCAGCACGGTGGTCCGGCCCTCGGTCGCGGCCAGCAGGTCCGCCGTCAGGGCATCCGCCGTGGCCAGGTCCAGATGCTCGGCCGGCTCGTCCAGCACCAGTACGGGGAAGTCGGCGAGCAGCGCCCGCGCCAGGGCCAGCCGCTGGCGCTGGCCACCCGAGATCCGCTCCCCGTGCTCACCGACCAGCGTGTCCAGCCCGTCCGGAAGGCCGTCCGCCCACTCCAGCAGCCGGGCCGCGGCGAGCGCTTCCCGCAACTGCTCCTCGCTCGCACCGGTCCGGGCCAGGCGCAGGTTCTCCCGTACCGAGCTGTCGAAGATGTGGGCGTCCTGGGCGCACAGGCCCACGAGGGCGCGGACGTCGTCGCCGTCGAGGGTCCGCACGTCGCTCCCGCCCAGGTCGTACGTGCCCTCGGCCGGATCCAGGAACCGGAGGAGGACCTGCGCCAGGGTGGTCTTGCCGGACCCCGAGAGCCCGACGACGGCGATGCGACGGCCGGCCTCCAGGGTCAGGTTCATGTCGCGCAGCGCGGCACGTTCCTGGCCGGGGTGGCGGGCGGTGAGTCCCGACAGCCGCAGCGGGAACGGCGTGGCGGGGGCCGCGGCAGCCTGCTCGGGCTCGGCGACCGGGACCGTCGCGTCGATGACCTCGTAGACCCGCTCCGCGCTGCGGCGCACCCGCTGGCGGTACTGGACGGCGAGCGGGAGTCCGTTCACCGCCTCGAAGGCAGCCAGCGGTGTCAGGACCGCGACGGCCATGGCCACGCCGGAAAGCCGTCCGTCGTGCACGGCGTCGGAGGCGACAGCCGCGGCGGCCACGACGGTGAGCCCGCACAGAAGGGCCGACAGACCGCTGCCCAGCCCGGCCGCGGCCGAGCCCCTGGCGGCGATGCGGGTCAGCAGACCGTCGCTCTCCCGCGCCCGTCCCTTGCGGTCCTCCAGGGCGCCGGCCACCGTCAGCTCAGCGGTGCCGGTGAGCAGATCGGCCACCTGGGTGGCGAGTTCGCCCCGGGCGGGCGCGAGCCTGCGCTCGGCGTGCCGGGCGCAGGCTCCGCTCACCAGCGGCACCCCGATGCCGGCGGCGAGCAGTCCGACGGCGAGCACGGCTCCGGCCTCGGGAAGCAGCCAGGTGGTGAAGGCGACCGAGCCGGTTCCGACGAGCACGGCGGTGCCGACGGGCAGCAGCCAGCGCAGCCAGTAGTCCTGAAGTGCGTCGGCGTCGGCCACCAGCCGGGCCAGCAGGTCCCCGCGCCGGTGTTCGCGCAGTCCGGCGGGTGCGATGCGCTCCAGTCGGCGGTACACGGAGACCCGCAGGTCGGCGAGCATCCGCAGCACGGCGTCGTGGGAGACGAGCCGCTCGGCGTATCGGAAGACGGCGCGGCCCATGCCGAAGGCGCGGGTGGCCGTGACGGCCACCATCAGGTAGAGCACGGGCGGCTGTTCCGAGGCGCGAGAGATCAGCCAGCCCGACACGGCCATCAGGCCGACGCTGCATCCGACGGCCAGCGCCCCCAGCAACAGCCCTAGCCGGAACCGTCCTTGCCAGGCTCGTGCGACCGCCCGTACCCGGCGCAACGGGTCGTGCGGCGCAACAGAGCCGGCCGCCCCCACACCGGCCGGGACCGGGCCGGGGCCGCCGGACCACGCCCGCTCGGGCGCGGTACCGAGGATCCACTCCCCGGCGTCCGGGGCGTGATCGCCGGCATCCGAAGCGTGATCGCCGGACGCACCGGAGGACAGGAACTCGGCGCCGACCGGGGACGCGGCGCGGCGGGGGAGTGCCCGCCCGGCCGACGGCCCCGAAAGCGCCCCGGGGCCGTCACCGGCAGCCATCGTCACCACCCGGTCCGCGACGGCGAGCAGTGCCGGCCGGTGCACGACCAGCAGGACGGTCCGTCCCGCGGAAAGCCGCCGGACCGCGTCCACGATCCCCGCCTCGGTCTCGCCGTCGAGCGCCGCGGTCGGCTCGTCCAGCAGCAGCACGGGCCGGTCCGCCAGGAACGCGCGCGCCAGGGCCAGCCGCTGCCGCTGTCCGGCGGACAGCCCCACACCGCCCTCACCCAGCGGGGTCTGCGCCCCCCTCGGCAGGGCGCTCACGAAGTCCCAGGCCCCGGCGTCCTTCAACGCCGCGGCCACATCGTCGTCACAGGCCCCCGGGCGGGCCAGCCGGACGTTCTCGGCGATCGTCCCGGCGAACAGGTGCGGGCGCTGCGGCACCCAGGCGATCCGGTCCCGCCAGTGCTCCTGAGACAGTTCGGCCAGGTCCACCCCCGCGACCCGTACCCGCCCGGCGGTCGGCGTCACGAACCCCAGCAGTACTTGGAGGAGGGTGGACTTCCCCGCTCCGCTCGGGCCGGTGAGGGCCACGCACTCCCCCGGCCCGACCGTCAGGGAGACCGGCCTCGGGGAGTCCTCGCCCCGGCCCTCGTAGCGGACGGCGATCCCGTCGATCTCGATCCGCAGGGGAGCGCCGGCCGGCAGCTCGGCCGTACCGGCCGGACCGGTGGCGGGGGTCTCCAGGACCTCGAAGATCTCCTCGGCGGCCGCCAGCCCTTCGGCGGCGGCGTGGTACTGGGCCCCGACCTGGCGCAGTGGCAGGTACGCCTCGGGAGCCAGGATCAGGATCACCAGGCCGGTGTAGAGGTCCAGTTCGCCGTGGACCAGCCGCATGCCGATGGTGACGGCCACCAGGGCCACGGACAGGGTCGCCAACAGCTCCAGTGCGAAGGAGGAGAGGAAGGCGATGCGCAGGGTCCGCATCGTCGCGCGCCGGTAATCGTCGGTGATCTTGCGGATCGACTCGGCCTGCGCCTTGGCCCGGCCGAAGACCTTCAGGGTGGGAAGACCGGCCACCACGTCCAGGAAGTGCCCCGACAGCCGGGACAGCAGTCGCCACTGGCGGTCCATCCGGGACTGGGTGGCCATGCCGATGAGGATCATGAACACCGGGATCAGCGGCAGCGTCACCACGATGATGGCCGCCGACACCCAGTCCTCGGTGACGATGCGGGCGAGCACTGCCACCGGAACGACCACCGCGAGCCCCAGCTGGGGCAGGTAGCGGGAGAAGTAGTCGTCGAGCGCGTCCACCCCGCGGGTGGCCAGTGACACCAGCGATCCGGTGCGCTGCCCGGTCAGCCACCCGGGTCCGAGCTCCGCGGCCCGGTCCAGCAACCTGCCCCGCAGCTCCGACTTGACCGCCGCGCCGGCCCGGTGCGCGGCCAGTTCCGTCAGCCAGGCGATCAACCCGCGCCCGAGCGCCACCGCCGCGAGCAGCAGCAGGGGCGTCCGCAGCGCCCGCCCGTCGAGCCCCTGCTCGAAGGCACCGACCACGACCTCGGCGATCAGCATCGCCTGACCGACGACCAACCCCGCTCCGGCAAGACCCAGGGCCACCACCGCCCCCAGGAAGAGGCGGGTGGAACGGGCGTACCGGAGCAGGCGCGGGTCGATCGGTTTCACGTGAAACATCCCCTCGGGGAGGTCAGCCGGACAGGCGGGTCATGCGCAGGAACTCAGTGCACGTCGACGATGTGCTGCGTCCCGATCCGCTTGCGGAACACCCAGTACGTCCAGCCCTGGTAGAGCAGGACGAGCGGGGTGGCCACGGCCGCACACCAGGTCATGATCTTCAGGGTGTACGGGCTGGACGAGGCGTTGGTGACCGTGAGGTTCCAGGCGTCGTTCAGCGAGGACGGCATGACGTTCGGGAAGAGCGTGAGGAAGAGCATCGCGACGGCCGCCGCGATGGTGACCCCGGAGAGTGCGAACGACCAGCCCTCGCGGCCGGCCAGGTTGAAGCCGAGTGCCGCGACCAGCGCCAGCACCGCGACGACCATCGCGATCAGACTCGTGCCGTCGCCGCGCGAGACCTGGGTCCAGCCCAGGAAGACCAGGGCCAGGACGGCGGTGACGACGCCCAGCCGGGTCGCCAGCTTCCGCGAGCGATCCCGGATGTCACCGACGGTCTTGAGCGAGGCGAAGACCGCGCCGTGGAAGGTGAACAGGGTGAGGGTGACCAGTCCGCCGAGGATCGAGTAGACGTTCAGCAGGTCGAGGAAGCTGCCGACGTACTCCATGTTCTCGTCGATCTTGACGCCGCGCACGATGTTGGCGAAGGCGACACCCCACAGGAACGCGGGGATCAGCGAGGTCCAGAAGATCGCGTGTTCCCAGTTGGTCTGCCAGCGGTCCTCGGGGCGCTTGTGGCGGTACTCGAAGGCGACGCCACGGATGATGAGGCAGATCAGAATGATCAGCAGCGGCAGGTAGAAGCCGGAGAAGAGGGTGGCGTACCAGTCGGGGAAGGCGGCGAAGGTGGCCCCGCCCGCGGTGAGCAGCCAGACCTCGTTGCCGTCCCACACGGGCCCGATCGTGTTGATCAGGACCCGCTTCTCCGTGCGGTCGCGAGCGAGCAGCTTGGTGAGTACGCCGACTCCGAAGTCGAAGCCCTCCAGGAAGAAGTAGCCGGTCCACAGGACGGCGATGAGTACGAACCAGACATCGTGGAGTTGCATGGTGTGCGCTCCTCGGCCTCAGTACGAGAAGGCCATCGGCCGGTCGGGGTTCTTGTCGTCCCCACCGATCTTGGTGGGCGGGTTGAGGTCTGCCTCGGTGAGTTCGGGCGGTCCGGCCTTGACGTACTTGACGAGGAGCTTGACCTCGATCACGGCCAGCACGGCGTACAGCAGCGTGAAGCCGATCATCGAGGTGAGTACCTCGCCCTGGGAGACGTGCGGCGAGACGGCGTCCCTGGTGCGCAGGACCCCGTAGACCACCCAGGGCTGGCGGCCCATCTCGGTGAAGATCCATCCCCAGGAGTTGGCGATCAGCGGGAAGCCCATCGTCCAGAGCGCGACGATCCAGTACAGGTTGGCGAACTTCGGGCTCAGCGGCTTCTTGAAGAGCACCAGGTGCGGGACCTCGTCCTCCTCCGTGCGCAGCTGCGCAGGCAGCAGGAGCCGCTTGCGGGTCAGCCACAACCCCAGTGCTCCGACGCCGACGGAGGCCATGCCGAAGCCGATCATCCAGCGGAAGCCCCAGTAGGCGACCGCGATGTTGGGCCGGTAGTCGCCGGGGCCGTACTTCTCCTGCTCGGCCTTGTTCACGTCGTTGATGCCCGGGACGAAAGAGGTGAAGTCGTCGTTGGCCAGGAACGAGAGCAGGCCGGGGATCTCTATCGCCACCTTGTTGTGGCCCTTGTCGACGTCTCCGTAGGCGAATACGGAGAAGGGCGCGGGCGCCTCGCCGTCCCACAGCGCTTCCGCGGCGGCCATCTTCATCGGCTGCTGCTTGTACATCACCTTGCCCAGCAGGTCACCGCTGATCGCCGTGCCCATTCCGGCGATGATCATGACGATCAGGCCGAGGCGCAGCGAGCTCCGCATCACGGGCACGTGCTTCTTGCGCGCCAGGTGATAGGCGGAGATTCCCGCCATGAAGGCGCCGCCGACCAGGAAGGCGGCCGTGATGGTGTGGAAGAACTGGGTGAGAGCCGTGTTCTGGGTCAGGACGACCCAGAAGTCGGTGAGCTCGGCGCGACCCCGCTCCTCGTTGATGCGGTACCCGACCGGGTGCTGCATCCAGGAATTGGCCGCCAGGATGAAATAGGCGGACAGGACGGTGCCGATGGAGACCATCCAGATGCAGGCGAGGTGGATCTTCTTCGGCAGCTTGTCCCAGCCGAAGATCCACAGGCCGATGAAGGTCGACTCGAAGAAGAAGGCGATCAGTGCCTCGAAGGCGAGGGGGGCCCCGAAGATGTCGCCGACGAATCGCGAGTAGTCGGACCAGTTCATGCCGAACTGGAACTCCTGCACGATGCCGGTGACGACACCCATCGCGATATTGATCAAGAAAAGCTTGCCCCAGAACTTCGTGGCCCTGAGGTACTTCTCCTTCTCGGTACGCACCCATGCGGTCTGCAGGCCGGCCGTGAGCGCGGCGAGCGAGATCGTCAAAGGCACGAAGAGGAAGTGATAGACGGTGGTGATTCCGAACTGCCATCGCGCCAGAGTCTCCGGCGCCAAAGCTAGGTCCACGTCCTCGTCTCCTTCGGGTCGCCGTGGTCACAGCGGCAGTCTGCCTGGTGTGTCCCACGCAATACGGGAGTAAGTAGGACACGCTTGTGAACGCGTTCACATTCACAAGCATTATGTCGCACCACTCTCGGACACCTTCGGGCGGGGTACCCCTCTAGCCAATCCATTCAACAGATTGTTGAATGCGGCTCATGCAGATACGAATCTCGTGGCCTGCGGGCCAGCTCACCGCAACCCTCGACGAGACCCCGGCCAGCAAGGCGCTGGCCGAGGCCCTTCCGATTTCCGCCTCCGCGAACACCTGGGGCGAGGAGGTCTACTTCGACACCGGCGTCTCCGTCGCCCTGGAGGACGACGCGAGGCAGGTCGTCGATCCCGGCACGGTCGCGTTCTGGACCGAGGGCGACGCCCTCGCGCTGCCCTACGGCCCCACTCCCATCTCGCGCGGCGGCGAGAGCCGCCTCGCGAGCCCCTGCAACGTGCTCGGCTCCTTCGACGGCGACCCCCGCCTGCTGTCCACCGTCCGCGACGGCGATCCCGTCCGGGTGGAACTCGTCTGAGCCACCGGAACGGTCAGGCCGGCAGGACATCCCCGGCGGACCCAGCGGCTCCGCGACCGCCCGGAGCTCCGAGCACGCCGGAGCTCCCGCCCCGAGGCTCCCGGAGCCGGCGCAGCCCCCGGAGCCGGCAGGACTCCAGGAGCCCACGCAGCCCCTAGAGCTCCTTGAAGAACGCCTGCGCCGTGTGCAGGAAGAGGTCGTTCGCCTCGGTCTCACCGATCGTGACCCGCAGGCCCTCGCCCGCGAAGGGCCGGACCACCACACCGGCCTTCTCGCAGGCCCCCGCGAACTCGGCGGTGCGCTCCCCCAGCCGCATCCACACGAAATTCGCCTGCGTGTCCGGCACGGTCCAGCCCTGGGCGACCAGCGTCTCGTGGACCCGAGTGCGCTCGCTCACCAGTGCCCCGACACGGCCCATCAGCTCGTCCTCGGCGCGCAGCGAGGCCACCGCCGCGTCCTGCGCGAGCTGGCTGACGCCGAAGGGAACCGCCGTCTTGCGCAGGGCCGCCGCCACCGGCTCGTGGGCCACCGCGAAGCCGACCCGCAGACCGGCGAGCCCGTACGCCTTGGAGAACGTACGCAGCACGGCGACGTTCGGGCGGGAGCGGTAGAGCTCGATGCCGTCCGGCACGTCCGCATCGCGCACGAACTCGCGGTAGGCCTCGTCCAGGACCACCAGGACGTCCGAGGGCACCTGGTCCAGGAAGCGCTCCAGCTCGGCGCGGCGCACGGCCGTGCCGGTGGGGTTGTTCGGGTTGCAGACGAAGATCAGTCGGGTGCGGTCGGTGATCGCGGCGGCCATCGCGTCGAGGTCGTGCACATCGCCGTCGGTCAGCGGAACCTGCACCGAGGTCGCGCCCGTGATCTGCGTGAGGATCGGGTACGCCTCGAAGGAGCGCCAGGCGTAGATCACCTCGTCGCCGGGGCCGGCCGTCGCCTGGATCAGCGACTGCGCCACACCGACCGAGCCGGTGCCCGTGGCGATGTGCTCGACCGGCACCCCGAAGCGCTCGGCGAGCTCGTTCACGAGGCCGGTGCAGGCCATGTCGGGGTACCGGTTGAAGTTCCCGGCGGCCGTGACCGCGGTCTCCAGCACGCCCGGCAGCGGCGGGTACGGGTTCTCGTTCGAGGACAGCTTGTACGCGACAGGCCCCCCGGCGGCAGCCGGCTTGCCGGGCTTGTATGTCGGAATGCCGTCCAGCTCGGCGCGCAGCTTCGGGCTCTTCTCGCTCACCGCAGGTCCTCCTCGACCGTCCCGTACGACGTCGCCGTCGACTCAATACTGCTCACCTTATGAGGATTCCGCCGTTCCGAGAATGGGGGCGCCTGGAATGCGGGGGAGCGCGCGCATATATGCGCGCGCCGGTGGCCTGCGCCGTGGCGCGCATCCCTCGTGCAGGTGAGTTGAGACCGGCCCGAGATCCCATCGTTTTGGCATGCCCGGACCCGACGACAAGCCCCACCCCCACTCTGAGCGATCAAATGCCTTCATTTCCAAGGTCATTGGGGGTGGCGAACCATGCAGAATCGTGCCTGTCAACGCGTGCATATGCACCCGGACCACCCTCCCCACCGAGCCCTACTATCGGCTCGCCATGACAGCAGCAGGGAAGCATCAGGTGAGCCGGACCGAGACCACCCGGCGGGCCGCCGGCCGACAGGGCCGGGCCGGCATCAGGGACGTGGCCGCCGCGGCGGGCGTCTCCATCACAACCGTCTCCGACGCGCTCAATGGCAAGGGACGGCTGCCCGACGCCACCCGCCGCCACGTTCGCGAGGTGGCCGATCGCCTGGGCTACCGCCCGTCGGCCGCCGCCCGCACCCTCCGTACCGGCAAGTCGGGCCTCATCGGCCTGACCGTGACGACATACGGGGATGAACCTTTCACCTTTACCGAATTCGCCTACTTCGCCGAGATGGCCAGGGCCGCCACCTCCGCCGCGCTCGCCCGCGGCTACGCCCTGGTCATCCTCCCCGCCACCTCCCGCCACGACGTGTGGTCCAACGTCGCCCTCGACGGCACCGTCGTCATCGATCCCTCCGACCACGATCCCGTCGTCACCGAACTGGTCCGCCAAGGCCTGCCCGTGGTCTCCGACGGCCGCCCCGCAGGCTCCCTCCCCGTCACCGCCTGGGTCGACAACGACCACGAGGCCGCCGTACTCGGCCTCCTCGACCACCTCGCCGCCGCCGGCGCCCGCCGGATCGGGCTGCTGACCGGGACCACCACCGACACCTACACCCGGCTCTCCACCACCGCGTACCTCAACTGGTGCGAGCGCGTCGGCCAGGACCCCGTCTACGAGTCCTACCCCGCCCACGACCCGTGCGCGGGCGCCGTGGCCGCCGACCGGCTCCTCGCCCGCCCCGACCGGCCCGACGCGGTCTACGGGCTCTTCGACCCCAACGGCACCGACCTGCTCGCCGCCGCCCGGCGCTACGGCCTGCGCGTCCCCGAGGACCTGCTGCTCGTGTGCTGCAGCGAGTCCACCGTCTACGCCAACACCGAACCGCCGATCACCACCCTGTCCCTCAAACCGCGCCGCATCGGCACCGCCGTCGTGCAGCTGCTCATCGACGCGATCGAGGGAGTGAACACCGGGCATCCCGTCGAACAGGTCGTCCCGACCGAACTCATCATCCGTACCTCGTCGCAGCGCAGGCAGCCGCGCACGACCGTCAGCCCGCCCCGTTCTCCAGCACAGGACTAGACCGACAGACCGTCCGGTCGGCCTGTCGAAGGGCCGACCGAGGACAGTCCGACCACCGACCAAGGACCGGCCGAGGATTTCAGCAACACCGATATCGGGAGAAAGCGGTAGGAACGATCGGCTCCGCACAGGATTCACCACCCCTGGTGCGTCACAGAGCGCGAGCCGCATTCCTATGATGGGCGCACGACATCACGGACCCTCCTCCTCGGAGGTCAGGAGGGTCCGCAGGTGTACGGCAGCGCGACGGTGGTGGAGGGGTCGATGACTCAGGGGGCCGGTCAGGGACCCGCGATGCGGACGGACACGCTGCGGGACTTCCGGGTTCCAGTCACCGAACCCGCCGTGTACGCCGTGTCCACCGGGCTGCCCGGCGAGGCACCCGTCTACGGCGAGTATCCGGCGTACTACGAGAACGGCGCCACGCCGAGCGTGCCGCCGCAGCCGGGGTACCCGCCGCAGGCGCCCGCGCACCTGCCTGCGCCGCAGCAGCCCGCCGCGCCGCAGGCTCCGTACCCCGACACGCATCTCCACGTGCGCCCCGACGTCGAACCCGCGCACGCGACGACCCAGGGCTCCGACGAGGAGGAGCCGGAGGGCTACACACCGACCTACCGGGACCTGCCCGTCATCGGCCGCGGCGCACTCGGCGGCCCCGGCGACACCGTCCAGGTCCAGTACGTGCCCCAGGACCAGGCCGCCGGCCCCGGACCGCTCTACGTCGTCGGCGACGTCCACGGCTACCTCGACGAGCTCGTCACCGAACTCCAGGCCCAGAGCCTGATCGACGCCGAGCGCCGCTGGTCCGCGGGCAACGCCCGGCTCTGGTTCCTCGGCGACTTCACCGACCGCGGCCCCGACGGCATCGGCGTCATCGACCTCGTCATGCGGCTGTCCGCCGAGGCCGCGGCCGCCGGCGGCTACTGCAAGGCCCTGATGGGCAACCACGAGTTGCTGCTCATCGGCGCCAAGCGGTTCGGCGACACCCCCGTCGTCTCCGGTGCCGGCACCGCCACCTTCCAGGCCGCCTGGCTCCTCAACGGCGGCCAGCGCACCGACATGGAGCGCCTGCAGGACGTCCACCTGCAGTGGATGTCGCGCCTGGACGCGGCCGTCCTGGAGGAGGGCCACCTGCTGCTGCACTCCGACACCACGGCCTACCTCGACTACGGCGACTCCATCGAGGACGTCAACGACACCATCCACGAGCTCCTCAACCGCGGCGACGCCGACATCACCTGGGACCTCTTCCGGAAGTTCACCAAGCGCTTCGCCTTCCGCGACGAGGGCACCGGCCCGGCCGCCGTCCGCGAACTGCTCGACACCTACGGCGGCAGCCGCGTCGTCCACGGGCACAGCCCCATCCCGCACCTGCTCGGCGAAGTGGGCACGGAGGACGGCGACGAGTCCCGCGGCCCCGAGGCCGTGGACGGCCCTCACGTGTACGCGGAAGGGCTCGCCATCGCCATGGACGGCGGCGTGACAATGGCAGGCAAACTACTTGTCGTACAACTCCCCCTGAGCGACTGAGAGCTTACGGAGAGGGGTATTTCCGGAAAGCCCCTGTCACGGCGTGGCGTGGGCGCTCTACCATCGCTCTATCCGTAGCAGGCTCTCCTCCGTTTGTGCCGGCGCCCGGGTCTACGCGGGCATACCGGCTTCTACGGAGCATCGGGGGATGCACATGACCAGCGCTCCGCACCTGCTGACCGAAGACCGGCCGGAGTTCGAACGGCTCGTCGACGAGGCGCTGCGCGCCGCGCACGAGCGGCCCGAACTCGCCACGCTCGGCGAACGGCTGAACGCCGAACAGCTGCGCACCATGGCCCAGGGGGCCAGCGCCCTGCTGGCGGCCGCAGCCGCCGCCGAGTACGGCCACTACGTGAAGGTCCGTGAGGAACGGCGTGACGAGGTACTGACCGCGCCCAGCACGGCGACGGACGAGGACGGCGGGCAGGGCAGCGATGGCGGCGCGGGCGTCAGCGCCGTGGTCGCGGTCCTCGCACCCGTCCTCGCGGGCACCGCCATGCTGATCTTCCTGCTCGTCGGCTACATCCTGAAGATGATCGAGCCCGAACCGGCTTTCGCCGAAACCATGCTGACGGCGGGTTGGCTCTTCGGCGGGCTCACCGCGGCCGCGCTGCTCTTCGCCGTGATCGGACTGTTGGTGACGGCTGTGCGCAACTCCGCGACCGAGGTGGTCGCGGACGAGACCGAGGCGATACCCGACGAGGTCGCACGAGCCCGTGAGGCCTGGCGGCACGCCCTTCTGGAGCGCGGCATCATGCCCTTCCTGCGGGACGCGCTGGCCGACCCGAGTGCGGGCCCGGGCTTTCCCACCCCCCGCACCCCGGCGGCGGGGCGGATCCCCAACCTGGGATACAGCCGACCCGACTTCACGAGCCCGGGCTCCCCGTCGGAAACCCCGCGGCCCGGCTACACGCCTCCGGACTTCACGAGCCCGGACTTCGGCGGCCCGGAGCACGAGCGGGAGTGACGCACGGCGCGTCGCCACCGCCCGGGCGCCCCGGGCACAGGACGGACCCGCGGCTCCCCCCATGGGTCGCGGGTCCGTCCTGTGTCGCTCCCGCGCTCAGTCGGCGATCGGCAGGTAGACGCGGCTGCCCGAAGCCGCGAACTCGGCGGACTTCTCGGCCATGCCCGCCTGGATCTCCTCGGCCTTCAGGTCACCACCGTGCTCACGGCGGATGTCCTGCGAGATCTTCATCGAGCAGAACTTCGGACCGCACATGGAGCAGAAGTGCGCGGTCTTGGCCGGCTCGGCCGGGAGGGTCTCGTCGTGGAACTCGCGGGCCGTGTCCGGGTCGAGGGCCAGGTTGAACTGGTCCTCCCAGCGGAACTCGAACCGCGCGTCGGACAGGGCGTCGTCCCACTCCTGCGCGCCCGGGTGGCCCTTGGCCAGGTCGGCGGCGTGCGCCGCGATCTTGTACGTGATGACGCCGGTCTTGACGTCGTCGCGGTTGGGCAGGCCCAGGTGCTCCTTGGGCGTGACGTAGCAGAGCATCGCGGTGCCCCACCAGGCGATCATCGCAGCGCCGATGCCCGAGGTGATGTGGTCGTACGCGGGCGCGACGTCCGTGGTCAGCGGGCCGAGCGTGTAGAACGGCGCCTCCTCGCAGATCTCCTGCTGGAGGTCGATGTTCTCCTTGATCTTGTGCATCGGGACGTGGCCCGGGCCCTCGATCATCGTCTGGACGTTGTGCCGCTTGGCGATCGTGTTCAGCTCGCCCAGCGTCTTCAGCTCGGCGAACTGGGCCGCGTCGTTGGCGTCGGCGATCGAGCCGGGGCGCAGGCCGTCGCCGAGGGAGTACGTGACGTCGTACGTCGCGAGGATGTCGCAGAGCTCCTCGAAGTTCGTGTAGAGGAAGTTCTCCTTGTGGTGCGCCAGGCACCACGCGGCCATGATCGAGCCGCCGCGCGAGACGATGCCGGTCTTGCGGCGGGCGGTCAGCGGCACATAGGGCAGCAGCACGCCGGCGTGGACCGTCATGTAGTCGACGCCCTGCTCGGCCTGCTCGATGACCGTGTCCTTGTAGATCTCCCAGGTCAGGTCCTCGGCGCGACCGTCGACCTTCTCCAGCGCCTGGTAGAGCGGCACGGTGCCGATCGGGACGGGGGAGTTGCGCAGCACCCACTCGCGGGTGGTGTGGATGTTGCGGCCGGTCGAGAGGTCCATGACCGTGTCGGCGCCCCACTTGGTCGCCCAGGTCATCTTGTCGACCTCCTCCTCGATGGAGGAGGTGACCGCGGAGTTCCCGATGTTGGCGTTGACCTTCACCAGGAAGCGCTTGCCGATGATCATCGGCTCGATCTCGGGGTGGTTCACGTTCGCCGGAAGCACCGCGCGACCTGCGGCGATCTCCTCGCGAACGACCTCGGGGGAGACGTTCTCGCGGATCGCGACGTACTCCATCTCCGGGGTGATCTCACCGCGGCGGGCGTACGCGAGCTGCGTGACGGCGGCGCCGCCCCGGCCGCGGCGGGGTTGCCGGGGGCGACCCGGGAAGACGGCGTCGAGGTTCTTGAGGCCGCCGCGCGGCGAGGTGTGCTTGATGCCGTCGTCCTCGGGTCGCACGGGGCGACCCGCGTACTCCTCGGTGTCACCGCGGCTGATGATCCAGTTCTCGCGCAGCGGCGCGAGGCCGCGGCGGACGTCGGTCTCGATCTGCGGGTCGGTGTACGGGCCGGACGTGTCGTAGAGCGTCACGTCCTTGCCGTTGGTGAGGTGGACCTGGCGGACCGGCACCCGGAGGTCGGGCCGGGAGCCCGCCAGGTATCCCTTGTGCCAGCCGGGCTGGCGCTCGGTCCGGTCGTCGGCGTCCTGGCTGACGGCAGGCGTGCGTGCATCCTGAATGGTCATGAGACCTGATCTCCCTACGCCGGCATTACCCGGTAACAGGTTCGGCGGTCGACGCAGCCTCTTCCCGTACGCATCCGTGATGCTCGTACGGTGATCAGCGTCCTCTCAGCCCGGTGCTCCGAGCTCCCGCGTTGTGCAAAGGTGCCCCCACGCTAGCGTCATCCATGGCGTGCTGAACAGTGGGCCCCCTCATCTCTTGCGATGATCTGCTGGTGACGCCCTCGCTGCAGCCCCCCACCGAGCCCACAGAGACCCGTGGCCACAACGGCCACGACGGCCACGACGGCCACGAGCACGACGGCCACGAGCACGGGAGCCCCGGGCAGTCCGCCGGAGACTCGCCGGGGCAGCCCGGCGGTCATTCCGGCGGGCACTCCTCGGCGGGGCATGCCCACGGCCACAGCCACGGTCACGGGCCGGCCGCCCCCGTCTCGAAGCACCTGCGCAAGGTCATCGCGGCCGTACTGATCCCCTTCGCGGCCGCCGTCTTCGTCGGCATGGCGGTGCTCTGGCCGGGCGGCGCCCCCGACCACGAGCGCAGCGGGGTGGGCTTCGACCGGCAGACCCAGCAGGGTGTGGTCACCTCGCTCGAACAGGTCGACTGCAAGTCCGTGAACGCCGCCCAGGTACCGACGACCGCGGCTCCTTCCACGCCCTCGGGCCGCCAGGCGCAGGCCGAGCAGACCGGCGAGTGCAAGAAGGCCACTGTCGAGGTCACCAGCGGCCCGGACAAGGGCCGCACCTTCGTGGAGATCGTCCAGCCCGGTGCGCCACGGCAGTTGGAGGACGGCCAGGAGGTGGTGGTGGCGTACGCGCCGGATGCCCCGCGCGACCTCCAGTACTCGGTGATCGACGTGAACCGCAAGCTGCCGATGGCGCTGCTGGCCGGCATCTTCGCGGTCGCGGTCGTCGTGGTCGGACGGATGCGCGGGCTGTTCGCGCTGATCGCGCTGGTGGTCAGCTTCGGCGTGCTGACCCTCTTCATCCTCCCGGCCATCCTGCAGGGTTCGAACCCGCTGGTGGTCGCGGTGATCGGGGCGAGCGCGATCATGCTGATCGCGCTCTACATGTGCCACGGGCTGACCGCCCGTACCTCGGTGGCCGTTCTCGGCACGCTCGTCTCGCTGTTGCTGATCGGGCTACTCGGCTCGGGGTTCATCGACTGGGCGTTCCTCAGTGGCAACACCGATGACAACACCGGGCTGATCCACGGGCTGTACCCGGACATCGACATGAGCGGTTTGCTGCTCGCAGGCGTGATTATCGGATCGCTCGGCGTACTCGACGACGTGACGGTCACCCAGACCTCGGCGGTGTGGGAACTGCGCCAGGCGGACCCGTCGATGGGGCCGCGAGCCCTCTACCGGGCGGCCATCAGGATCGGCCGTGACCACATCGCGTCGGTGGTCAACACCCTGGTGCTGGCCTATGCGGGTGCCGCACTGCCCCTGCTCCTGCTGTTCTCGATCGCGAACAGCAGCATGGGTTCGGTGGCCAACAGCGAGCTGGTTGCGGAGGAGATCGTACGGACCCTCGTGGGCTCGATCGGGCTGGTGGCCTCGGTCCCCGTGACGACGGCGCTGGCCGCGCTGGTGGTTTCTGCCGACCGACCGGGATCCCCGGCCGGCGTCCCGGCCACAGGGCCGGTCCGCGGCCGGGGCCGGCGGCGCAAGCGCTGAAGGTCAGCCGGCGTTCTGCTCGTTCTGGTGCGATTCGGCGAGGATCTTGACGAGGGCCTCGTCGAGGTTCTCCTCGAAGTCGCCCAGGTTCCGCTCCTGTCCGAGCGGAACGATCCGGTCGGTGCGGTCGAGGAACGCGACGAGCGGCGCCGCGCTGGCCCGGAACAGGGCCCGGTCGCCGCCGACCTGGAGCCGGATGTGGACGTCGGACAGATCTTCGGGGTGGGTGGGGGCGATGTGCACATCGCCGTCACCGCATGGCTTGTTGATGCCGTCGAGGAGAAGTTCCCGACCGAACGCCCAGGTCACGGGCGCATCTCCGGGAAGGTGGAAGGTCAGGCGGACTGCGTAGGGGTCGCGTGCGTCGTACCGGAGTTCCACCGGAATCCGGAACGAGAGCTCCTCGGAAACGAGGAAGCTCATCATGACCTCTGCCTGTACCGACTCGCGCATTGACTACCCCGCTGTAGTTGAAGTGGCCAGGAATGATCCCCCAGGACCCACTTGACAAGAGTGGTGGAAGCGGTAGCAGATCACAAGGAGTGAGTTTTCAGATACTGATAGAGAACGAGAGGGTGCTCAACAGCGCGCCTACTTCACTCCGTAGCCGATCGACTACATAGAGCAATCGTTCTTCTTGGTGGAGGGGTAGAGAAATAGCCATCGTCGCGGCCGTATCGCCGGCCGTAATGGGGATGGCCGCGCAGATGATGCCAAGGGCATATTCCTGGCGTTCGATCACCGGTTGCATTCGCCCGAGCGCCGCGATCCGGTTTTCCAGGGACCGTTGATCGCGCACCGTATAAGGGGTGATGGGCTCGACCGGATGGCGGTCGTAGTAGTCCTGGCGCGTCTTCTCGTCGAGCTGCCCGAGCAGGCACTGTCCGATGGCGTGCGCATGGCCGGTCGCACGGAAGTCGGCCCACTCCTCGCAGGCCGGGCTGGCCGGAGTGTCCGAGACACCCACGACCTCGATCTCACCCTCGCGGTAGACCGCGAAGTAGACGGGGGCCCCGACCGCGTCGCGGAAGTGCGCGAGGGAGTCGAGGATCATGCTGCGACGTTTCTGCTGTAGTCCCCCACCGGCGAGCCGACCCGCGGCCTCGCCCAGTACGAAGACTCCTCCCGCCCTGTGCAGATAGCCCTCGTGCGTGAGGGTGCGCAGCAGGTGGTACGCGGTGGGAAGCGGGAGCCCGGCCTCGCGCGCCAGCTGTTTCGCCGGGGCTCCCTCGCTATGGGACCCCGCCGCTTCGAGCAGCCTCAGCGCGCGCTGCACCGAACCGATCAGAGTCGGCACACCGGCATTGTGAACCGGAGACAAAGCTCACCCCCAGGCGTGGCGGCGAGCCGTTGGGGAGGCCCGCCCTGCGGGGGCCGCCCCCGCGCGTGCCGTGGCCCCTGGGGGTCGTACTCGGCGGCTCGTTTTCATCGCCGCAGGTCAGGGCGGCAGGTCGGAGCGGCGGTACCGGCTTTCGGTGCCCAGGGAACGGCACAGATTGCCACTCTATCCACCGATTCCGGGGATGTGAGCCGTTTGGCGAGTCACGTTCCCTCACCTGGCTCAATCCCGGAACCCCGGCCCCCTCCCGTCTACCACTCTCCGGAGGAGGACTTCGATCCGCTGCCGCTGAACTTCTTCACGACGAAGACCAGGCCGCTGACGAGACCGACGAAGAGGAGCAGCTTGAAGACGAACCCGATCAACGCGCCCAGGATGCTGGTGATCACACCGCCGAAGACGAAGAGCGCCAGCAACGGAACCGCGACCCACTTAACCCACCAGGGCATACCTGCGAATATCTGTCGGATGCCGTCCATGTCCTCGACCTCTTCCTCGTCCGTGACTTCCTGCTCCCGATGCTAGGAGTCCACGGACACGGATCGGGGCCCGCGAGCCCCCGGAGTCCCCTGATCCGCCCCTTAGGGGGATCGGGGCAGCGACCCTCATCCGCCCGTGCCGCTCAGCTCTCCGGCGGGGAGAACACCACCATCACCTTCAGGTCCTCGGTGATGTGGTGGAACTTGTGCGGGACGCCGGCCGGGACGTAGACGACACTGCCGCGCGCCACGGTCCCCGTCTCCTCCCCGACCGTGATCGAGGCCCGCCCGCTGACGACGAAATACACCTCGTCCTGCCGGTGCGGCAGCTGCGGATCGATCTGTCCGGCGTCGAGCGCGTACAGCCCGACCGACATGTTCCGCTCGCGCAGGAACTGCAGGTAGGCGCCGTCGTTGGCGGCCCGCTCCGCTTCGAGCTCGTCAAGCCGGAAGGCTTTCATCGTCGTTGCGCCCCTTGTACTCGATCGTTCCTTCGCATCCGCTGATCTGCGGATGTCCCACCGGGATCTTCTCTGCCACGATCAGACACATGACGAATTTCGTAGTCAAGACGCTCGCCAATGCGGCGGCCCTGGCCGTCGCCATCTGGCTGCTTTCCGGTATCACCCTCGACGACGGCAGCAGCACGGGGCGCCGGACGCTCACCCTGATCCTTGTCGCACTGGTCTTCGGCCTGGTCAACCTGCTCGTCAAGCCGGTGGTGAAGCTGTTCTCACTGCCGCTGTTCGTGCTGACCCTGGGCCTGTTCACCCTCGTCGTGAACGCCCTGATGCTGCTGCTGACCTCCTGGCTGGCCACCCAGCTGGACCTCAGCTTCCACGTCGACGGCTTCTGGACCGCGATCCTCGGCGGCCTGATCATCTCCATCGTCTCCTGGGCCGTGAACATGGTCCTGCCCGAAAAGAACTGAACGGGTCGGACATGTACCGCGTCTGCTTCGTCTGCACGGGCAACATATGCCGCTCCCCCATGGCCGAGGCCGTCTTCCGCGCCCACGTGGCGACGGCCGGGCTGGATGCCCTGGTCGAAGTGGACAGCGCCGGAACCGGCGGCTGGCACGAGGGGGACGGGGCCGATTCCCGCACCATCGCCGTCCTGGAGGCGGCCGGCTACGAACAGGACCACCGGGCCCGCCAGTTCCGCTCCTCCTGGTTCGCCCGCCTGGACCTCGTCATCGCGCTCGACGCCAGGCACCAGCGGGACCTCCGGGCACTCGCTCCCACTGCGCAGGACGCCGCAAAGGTGCGGCTGCTGCGGTCCTACGATCCGGCGGCCACGGCCGCGGAGACCGACGTACCGGATCCCTACTACGGGCCGCTCGACGGGTTCGAGGAGTGCCTGGAGCTGGTCGAGGCCGCGAGCCCCGGTCTGCTGGATGCCGTACGTGATGCCATGAAGGAGCACACCGCGTGAACGACTACGCCCCCCAGGAGTCCGGACAGGCCGCTCTCGGCGACGGCACCCGGGCCGTCCGGGCCGGACTGCCCGCGGCCGTCAAGAACGAGCCGCCACTGCCCGGACCCGTCTTCGCCGCCCACTTCCACCTCCCGGGCGATGTCGAAGGCCCGTACGCCTACGGCCGCGACACCAACCCCACCTGGACCCTGCTGGAACGGGCCATCGGGGAACTGGAGGCTCCCGGCGAGGACGCGCACACCATCGTCTTCGCCTCCGGCATGGCGGCGGTCTCCGCAGTCCTCCTCTCCCAGGCGCACACCGGCGACACCGTGGTGCTGCCCGACGACGGCTACCAGGCGCTGCCGCTGCTGCGGGAGCAGCTGGAGGCGTACGGGATCCACGTGCGCACCGCGCCGACCGGTGACGACGGTCAGCTCGCGGCCCTCGACGGGGCCCGGCTGCTGTGGATCGAGACCCCGTCCAATCCCGGCCTGGACGTGTGCGACGTACGCCGCCTCGTGGACGCGGCACACGCCGGCGGGACCCTGGTCGCCGTCGACAACACCCTGGCCACCCCGCTCGGGCAGCGCCCCCTGGAGCTGGGGGCGGACTTCTCGGTGGCGAGCGGCACCAAGGGCCTCACCGGCCACGGGGACGTCCTGCTCGGCTACGTCGTGTGCCGTGATCCGGAGCTCGCCGCCCGCGTCCGGCGGTGGCGCAAGATCGTCGGTGCGATCCCGGGCCCCATGGAGGCCTGGCTCGCCCACCGCTCCCTCGCCACGATCCAGCTGCGCGCCCAGCGCCAGTGGGCCAACGCACTGGCCGTCGCCGAGGCGTTGACGCACCGCTCCGACGTGAGCGGGCTGCGCTACCCGGGGCTGGCCACGGACCGCTCCCACAAGACGGCGGCCCGGCAGATGCGCGGCTTCGGCTCGGTGGTCTCCTTCACGCTGCCCGACCGCGCGCACGCGGAGCGCTTCATGGCCGCTCTGCAGCTGGTCGAGGACGCCACGAGTTTCGGCGGGGTACGGTCCACCGCCGAGCGGCGCGGACGGTGGGGCGGCGACGCCGTGCCGGAGGGCTTCATCCGCTTCTCCGCCGGAGCCGAGGACACCGAGGACCTCGTCGCGGACGTGCTGCGCGCCCTCGACCACGCGGGCGCCTAGGGAAAAGCGGTCCGAGCCTCCCCCCTAGTGGCTCGGACCGCCCCTGGTTCCGCGCGCGAAGAACCACGCGACAAGGCTAATTGCCCCTGCGTCAGAGTCCAATCACGGTAACGACAGGGACCTATCTGCATATTTATAGTTGAAGGCCCCCACCGAGAGGTGCAGCGATGGACCTGACCCTGCTGCGCACCTTCGTCGCCGTCCACCGGGCCGGCTCGTTCACGCGGGCCGCCAGCCTCCTCGGACTGTCCCAGCCGGCCGTGACCTCGCAGATCCGCACGCTGGAGCGCCAGTTGGGGCGGCCCCTCTTCCACCGCCGGGCGCGTGGCGTCACTCCCACCGCCATCGGTGACGAGCTGGCCCACAAGGCGGCTCCGCACCTCGACGCCCTGTTGCGGATCACCGAGACCGAGCGGGAGGCCGCCGGCGCGTTACGCACGCTCCTCGTCGCCGGATCTCCCGAGTTCCTGTGCCTGCGCGTACTACCCGCCCTCGCGCTCCTCGTCGGCCAGGGCCACACCCTGCGCGCCGCCCCGCAGACCGACGCCGAGGCGACCCTCGACGGGCTCGCCGCGGGCCATCACGACCTCGTCGTCACCACCGCCCATCCGCGGGGCGGTCTCTTCTCCGCGACCCCGCTGTGCGACGAGGAGCACGTCCTGGTCGCCGCGCACTACTGGGCCGCACTCGTCGACAGGGACCGGCTGCGCGCGGAGGGTCCCGCCGCCCTGGAGGGCATCCCGCTCGTCGAGGTCCACGAGAGCCTGCCGCTCGTCACCCGGTACTGGGCCGCCGTCTTCGACACCCTGCCCGATGCCCGGTCCCTGGCCGCCACCGTGGTCGTGCCCGACCTGCGGGCCGTGCTGGAATGCGTCCGGGCCGGTGCCGGGCTCGCCGTCCTGCCCCGCTACCTGTGCCAGGAGGCCCTCGACAGCGGTCGGATCGTCGCGCTGGCGGAGCCCGCGGTGCCGCCGCTGCGCACCTGGTTCCTGGTCGTACGGACCGGGAGCCTGGCCCTCTCCCACCTCGCCCGGGCTCACGACCGGCTGCTCGAAGCCGCCGTGCACTGGTGAGCCCCTTCATTTCCGGCCCGTGGCGCGTTTCAGAAGTGGAGTGGCGGGCCACTCTTCTCCCATGACCGAACGTCCCGTGGTCAAACGCACCGCCCGCGCGATCCTGCTCGACGGTGACGACCTGATCCTCATCAAACGCACCAGGCCCGGCGTCGATCCGTACTGGCTCACCCCCGGCGGGGGAGTGGAGCCCTCGGACTCCACCGTCGTCGATGCTCTCCACCGGGAGGTCCACGAAGAACTCGGCGCGAAGATCACCGATGTGGTGCCCTGCTTCGTCGACACCGTCGAGCACATCGCCGAGCGGGGGGTGACCGGCGTGAAGGTGCAGCACTTCTTCGTCTGTCGCCTCGAATCCATGGACCCGAACCTCCGGCACGGCCCCGAAGTCGACCAGCCCGAGGGCGAGTACGAGATCGTCCGCGTGCCCTTCAGCCGGGTGGGCATCGCCGCCGTCCATCTCGTCCCGCTGTCCCTGCGGCACTACCTCGACGGCAACATCGAGGGAGTACGCGCCATGCACGCCCCCGACCTGGGCTGAGAGCGGGCTGAGACCGGAGGCTGCCGTCCGGTCTCAGCCGGCGATGCCCGCCAGCTCCTCGACCGCGTCGTGCCGGATCCGCTCACAGGGAATGCCGATCCGCAGGAGCTCGTCCACCCCGTTGCGGATCATCGCCGGCGGACCCGAGATGAAGGCGTCGTACGAGCTCCACGGGCCGTGTTCGCCCACCGCCTGCGGCAGCTGACCGGCCAGTCCGTCACCGACCACCGGGCGCACCGACAGCCACGGGTGCGAGCGCTGGAGACCCAGCAGGGTGTCCTTGTCGTACAGATCGTTGTCGCTGCGGGCCCCGAAGAACACCTCCACCGGCCGCCGCTCACCGTGTTCGGCCACGTCCTCGATCAGTGCCTTGATCGGAGCGATCCCGGTGCCCCCGCCGAGGCACAGCATGCCGTTGTCCGTCGAGTGGTCCACCACCATCGACCCGGCCGGCGGTCCCAGGCGCAGTACGTCCCCTGGGCGGGCGTGGCGCACCAGCGCGTTGGACACCCACCCCGCGGGGACGGCCTTGACGTGGAAGGACAGCAGTCCGTCGGCGCGCGGGGCCGAGGCGAAGGAGTAGTGCCGCCACACCCGCGGCCACCACGGGGTCTCCAGGCTCGCGTACTGGCCGGCCACGAAGGCGTAGGGCTGATCGGGGCGGACGGTCAGCACCGCGATGTCCGGGGTGCGCAGATCGTGGGAGACCACCTCCGCATGCCACCACGCGGGAGCCTTCACCTCGTCCTCCGCCGCCGCGTCGATCATGATCTGGGAGATCGCCGTGTACGCCCGCACCCACGCGGCTTGCGTCTCCGGGCCCCAGCTGCTGTGCGCGTACCGGGCCAGTGCTGCGACGAGAGCCTCGCCCACCGCCGGATAGTGACCGGCCATGGTGCCGTACTTGCGGTGCCCCGTGCCCAGCCGGCGAAGGTAGGGCACGAGTACGTCAGGGTTGTCGATGTGCTCGGCGGCGGTGAGCAGCGCCTTCAGCAGCCGGTCGCGCTGGACGTCCATGGCTGCGGGGAACATGCCGCGTACTTCCGGGTGCCCGGTGAACACCAGAGCGTAGAAGTACGAGGTCACCCTGTCGGCGACGGGGGCGATCTCCGCGAGGGTCCGGCGGATGAGCACGGCATCCGGCGAGGGCTCGGTCGCGCCGCCCCCGCCGGGTATCCGGGCCGGTTCGCGTCTGGCCGATCTGGTGGGCGGAGCGTCCATGCGGTGCCTCGCTTCGAGCATCTCGGTCGGTCTGCACACGCCACGGCCTGTGAATCCGTGGTTCCGGGTTTCACAGCGTGCCAGCCGACTCAGAGGCCTGCGGGGAAACGCGGAAAGTCCGCGTTTCGAACCCACTTTCCTCCTAAGATGCGTCAACTCCCGGGCGCGTCAGCCCTACAAGCTGGTATGCCTCGCGCAAATCACGACCCTCGTAGACATGGGTCGCTCGCTCGGCCAGAAAAGGCCGCGCATTGACCGCCACCGAGACCGGCACCACGTCGAAGAGCATCGCGTCGGTCACCGAATCCCCGTACGCGACGCAGTCGCTCCGGCTCACACCGAACTCCGTGCAGAGCCGATCCGCCACCATGACCTTGCCCTCGGGCGTCAGGATCCCGGACTCCTCCACGGGCCGCGTGAAGGGCACCTCCGGGAAGACCGACCCGTGTGCGGCGTGCGCACCCCATTCCAGCAGCAGCTCAACGAAGAAGGAGGGCGACAGCGAGATCACGGCGCAGTAGTCCCCGCGGTCCCGGATCTCCTGCCACACATCCCGGATGCCGGTGAGCCAGGGGGCCGCGTCGAACGCGGCCCGCACGTGCGCGGGCGTCAGCTCGGCCCACAGAGCGTGAGCGGCCACCGAGAACTGGTGCGGCCCCATCTTCTGTGCACCGAAGGCCCGTTCCAGCTCGGCGATCTCGGCGCTCAGCCCGAGCTGCCGGGAGATTTCGACCGGCGCCGCCGAGCCGTACATCAGCGTCCCGTCGAGATCGAAGAGGTGCAGGAGAGTCATAGCCCATGAGGCTAGTCGGTCCGTTTCACGCGAAACACCGTGTTTCACGTGAAACACCGGCCGGCGGCCCGAGGCGGCGCATCCGATGTTTCACGTGAAACATCGGCCTGAACATCCACCCCAAATCCTCTGGACGACTCCCGGTCCATGATCCAGTCTGGGCCGGTGACACCACCACACATCACCGATCTACCGATCCGGGCGCTGACCGTGGACGATCTCCACCGCTGCGCCGACCTGTCCGAAGATCGCGGATGGCTGCGCGAGGACCACAAGTGGCGTCTGCTCCTCGCCGCCGGAACCGGCTACGGCATCGATGCCCCGGACGGCCAGGGGCTCGCGGCCTCCTGTGTCGTCACCCGGTACGGCACCACGCATGCCGGACCTGAGCTCGCCGCCATCGGGATGGTCCTCGTGGCCGACCGCTTCGCCCGCCAGGGCCTGGGCCGCCGTCTGATGACCCACGTCTGCAACGACGTACTCAAGGGCGTCCCTCTCACCCTGCACGCCACCCCGTACGGTCGCCCCCTCTACGAGGAGCTGGGCTTCGAGACGACCGGACGCGCCGAGATGCTGATGGGCACCTTCACGCACGAGGGCACCCCCGGCACCTACGGCACCGCTCGGGTCCGACCGGCCAACGCCGAGGACCTCCCCCGCATCCTGCGTCTGGACGCGGAGATCTTCGGCACCGACCGAACGCACATGATCACCCGGCTCCCGGCCTTCGCCGACCGTCTGGTCGTCGCCGAGGAACCTTCGGGCAGCGAGCTCACCGGCTATGCGGCGGCCTGGCCCAATCTGGACACCCAGGTCATCGGCCCACTGATCGCCCAGGACACTGCGACCGCCCAGTCGCTGGTCACCGCGCTCGCCCGGGGCACCGACCGGGTGCTGCGCACCGACGTCGACGTACGGCACGAGGAACTCCTCGCCTGGCTCAAGGACCGCGGACTGGCCTCCGTGGCCTTCAACACCGTGATGACCCGAGACATCCCCGGCCTGCCGGGCGACTGGACCCGCCGTTGGGCGCCGCTCACCGTGGCCGCGGGCTGAGAGGAGCACGCCATCGTGACCGACATTCCCGAGCTGACGATCCGGCCCGCGACCGCGGCCGATGTACCCGCCATCGTCGCCATGCTGGCAGACGACCCGCTCGGCGCCACCCGTGAGTCCCCGGACGACCTCGCCCCGTACCTCACGGCCCTGAAGCGCCTCACCGACGATCCGAACCAGCACGTGGTCGTCGCCGTCCGCGCCGACCGTGTCGTGGGCACCCTCCAGCTGACGATCGTCCCGGGACTCTCCCGGAAGGGAGCCACCCGCTCCATCATCGAGGGCGTCCGCGTACACGCCGAAGAGCGCGGCAGCGGTCTGGGCACCCGCTTCATCGACTGGGCCGTCGAGAAATCCCGCAGCGAGAACTGCTCGCTCGTACAGCTGACTTCGGACGTGACCCGGACCGACGCCCACCGCTTCTACGAACGGCTCGGGTTCTCCGCCTCGCACGTCGGGTTCAAGCTCCAGCTCTGACCGATCGTTCCGGCAAGCCGGGCCGCCGTGTCGGCGGCCCGGCCTACGATCGGGAGGATGAGTCTCCCTCTCGTCACCACCGCCGAGCGACGCCATCGGCTCGGCCGACGCCACCGCCTCGCTCCGTCGGCCCGCGCAGCGACAGTGGCGGAGGCTGCTGACTCCGTCGTCGCCCTGCACGCCACGGATGCCGCGACCGTCTTCCTCTCGGCCCGGGCCCGGCTCACCGAAGGCGGCCCGGACCTGATCGAGCGGGCGCTCTACGAGGACGTAAGCCTGGTCCGCCTGCTCAGCATGCGCAACACGCTCTTCGCGGTCTCTGCCGAACTCGCCCCGCACGTGGACTGCTCCACCGCCCGCGCGATCGCCGTGAAGGAACGCCGTACCCTCCTCAAGCACCTCGACGAGGACGGACAGGGGCTCGACGCCGCGTGGCTGGCCCGGGCCGAGACCGCCGTACTCGACGCCCTCGACACCCACGGGCCCTCCACCGGGGGCCAGTTGTCCGCCGCCGTACCCGCGCTCCGGCAGAAGATCACCATCGGCCGCGGCAAGAAGTACGAGACCGAGCAGGGGGTGGCGACGCGGGTCATCCGGCTGCTCGCCGCCGACGGACGGATCCGCCGCGACCGGCCGCGCGGCTCCTGGACCTCCAGCCAGTACCGCTGGGTCCACACCGAGCCCTGGCCCGCCCTGCCCGTCGCCGAGTCCCGTGCGGAGATCGCCCGCCGCTGGCTCCACGCCTACGGCCCCGCCACCGAGGCCGACCTCAAGTGGTGGACCGGGTGGACCCTCACGGACACCCGCAAGGCCCTCGCCGCCGTGGGACCCGACCAGGTCCGCCTCGAGGACGGCACCACCGCCCTCGTCAGCCCCGGGGACACCGCACCCGAACCCGCCCCCGAACCCTGGGCCGCCCTGCTGCCCGGCCTCGACCCCACCGCCATGGGCTGGGCCGACCGCGGTTTCCACCTCGACCCCGCCCACCGAAGCGCCCTGTTCGACTACGCGGGCAACATCGGCCCCACCGTGTGGTGGAACGGCGAGATCGTCGGCGGCTGGGCACAGCGCCCCGACGGCGAGATCGTCTGGCGGCTGCTGGCCGCCCCCGGCCGCGCCGCCGAACGGGCGATCACCGCCGAGGCCTCCCGGCTCGCCGCATGGGTGGGCGCCGCCCGGATCACCCCGCGCTTCCGCACCCCGCTGGAGCGGGAACTCGTCGCCTGAACCCGCCCGGGCCGTCAGCCGATGCCCCGCCAGCCCTGCGGGTCCACCCCGCCGGGCACCGGGGCGTCGGCATCGTACGGCTCACGGGTGAACACGAAGGACGCCAGGTCGAGATGGCTCACCGAGCCGTCCTCACGCCGCACCGCGCGGAGCGTCTCGCCGGCGTAGTAGCCGGAGAGCCCGGTCCAGGTGCCGTCCGGCTCGGCCCGGAAGCGAGCCGTGCGCCCGGTCGCGCCCACCGGTCCCAGCTCCAGCAGTCCGTCCGCCCCCAGGCGCACCACCTGGGCCGAAGTTCCCCAGTACCAGGGGCCGCACACCTCCAGCGGCACCCGGTCCGACTCCAGGAACGGCCGCCAGGGCCGCGGGAAGCGCGGCTCGGCATCCGCCACGATCCCCACGAGATCCGCGGCCACCGTCGAGGCCGGCAGCCCCGACGTGCAGTTCGCCAGCACCACGGCCGCCACGTCGTCGGCCTCGCTCAGCCACAGGCCCGCAACGAAGCCGGGCAGCGATCCGCTGTGCCCCACGAGCCGGCGGGCGCCGACGGCCATCAGCTGCATGCCCAATCCGTAGCCCATCTCGGCGAGGCCGGGCTCCGGGGGAGCGGCCGCCGTGCGCATCTCCCGTACGGACTCGGCGCACAGGACCCGCTCGTCACCCCGCAGGAGGAAGTCGGCGAACCGCGCCAGGTCCAGCGTCGTGGACCACAGCCGGCCGGCGGCGGCCATGAGACCCAGGTCCTCCAGCGGCTCGGGCATCATCACGTCCGCCCAGGGATGCACCGCCCAGCCGCCCGCGTGCGGGGCCTGCGGCAGTCCGCTCGTACGCTCCAGCCCCAGGGGTTCCAGTACCTCGGCCCGCAGCACCTCTTCCCAGGGCTTTCCGCGCACCGCCTCGACCAGCGAACCCAGCAGGGTGTAACCGGGGTTGGAATAGTGGTGCCTACTTCCCGGGGTGACCTTGAACGGCTCCTCCCCCAGCACGTCGGCGAGGCCGGGCCGCTGCTCACCGGGGGTGCGCTCCCACCACTCCCCGGGCGTCTCCGCCGCCAATCCGCCTGTGTGGGAAAGCAGTTGCGCGACGGTCACCCCGCCGGCGCCGGTGCCCGGCAGGTGCTTGTCCAGGGGGTCCGTGAGCGAGAGCAGGCCCTCGTCCCGCAGCCTCATCACGAGGACCGCCGTGAAGGTCTTCGTGATCGACCCGATCCTGTACTGGACGTCGCCGTCCGGACCGTGCCCTTCGACCGAGGTCCGGGAGCCCTCCCAGACCACCTCGCCACCGCGCAGGACGGCCGCCACCACGGAAGGCGCCCGCCCTTCGCTCTGCGCGACGGCGATCCTGTGCCGCAGCGCGCGCCGCGTGGAAGGGAGAAGTTCCAGGTCCCCAGCAAGCTCATCCATGATCGGATGCTACGTGTTGGCCATGTCCACGAAGCGTGAATAGTGGCCCTGGAAGGCCACCGTGATCGTGGCCGTGGGGCCGTTACGGTGCTTCGCGACGATCAGGTCCGCCTCACCTGCGCGGGGGGACTCCTTCTCGTACGCGTCCTCGCGGTGCAGCAGGATCACCATGTCGGCGTCCTGCTCGATGGAGCCCGATTCACGCAGGTCGGAGACCATCGGCTTCTTGTCGGTGCGTTGCTCCGGACCACGGTTCAGCTGGGAGAGCGCGATCACGGGGACCTCGAGCTCCTTCGCCAGCAGCTTGAGGTTTCGGGACATGTCCGAGACCTCCTGCTGGCGGCTCTCGGGACGGCGCGAACCGCCCGACTGCATCAGCTGGAGGTAGTCGATGACCACGAGCGAGAGGTCGTTGCGCTGCTTGAGCCGGCGGCACTTGGCCCGGATCTCCATCATCGACAGGTTGGGGGAGTCGTCGATGTAGAGCGGCGCGGCCGAGACGTCCGGCATCCGGCGGGCCAGCCGGGTCCAGTCGTCGTCCGTCATCGTGCCGGAGCGCATGTGGTGGAGCGCCACCCGAGCCTCCGCCGAGAGCAGGCGCATGGCGATCTCATTGCGCCCCATTTCGAGGGAGAAGATCACGCTCGGCAGGTTGCTCTTGATGGAGCAGGCCCGGGCGAAGTCCAGGGCGAGCGTGGACTTACCCATGGCGGGACGGGCGGCGATGACGATCATCTGACCCGGGTGCAGACCGTTGGTCAGCGAGTCCAGGTCGGTGAAGCCGGTGGGGACGCCCGACATCTGGCCGCTGCGCGAGCCGATCGCCTCGATCTCGTCGAGGGCGCCCTCCATGATGTCGCCGAGCGGCAGGTAGTCCTCGGAGGTCCGCTGCTCGGTGACGGCGTAGATCTCGGCCTGGGCGCTGTTGACGATCTCGTCGACGTCGCCGTCGGCCGCGTAGCCCATCTGCGTGATCTTCGTACCGGCCGCGACGAGGCGGCGCAGGACGGCCCGCTCGTGGACGATCTCCGCGTAGTACTCGGCGTTCGCCGCCGTCGGGACGGACTGGACCAGGGTGTGCAGGTACGAGGCCCCGCCCACCTTGCTGATCTCGCCGCGCCGGGTCAGCTCGGCGCCGACGGTGATCGGGTCGGCCGGCTCGCCCTTGGCATACAGGTCGAGAATGGCCTGGTAGATCGTCTCGTGCGAGGGCCGGTAGAAGTCGTGGCCCTTGAGGACCTCGACGACGTCCGCGATGGCGTCCTTGGACAGCAGCATGCCGCCGAGCACCGACTGCTCGGCATCGAGGTCCTGCGGAGGGACGCGCTCGAAGCCGCCACCCCCGCCGGAGTCCCAGGAGCCGCCCTCGCGGCCCCGGTCGTGCTGTTCGTCCCCGCGGCCGCGGCCTTCACTGTTACGGCGCGAACGGGCGGGCAGACGGTCACCCGGACCGCTGTCGGCCCAGGGGTCGTCCATGGGCTCGGGCATGCTCACCGGGCCGCCTCCTCCCGTCCGCTACGCGGACCTCGCCGTGTCACTCTTTCTACGACACGGCTCTGACATTTGGGGCACCCGAATCCGCCGTCGGCGAGTCGGGCAACGAACCACGGTAGGCCCGGGAGCGGCGTCAGCCAATCTTGTTATCCACAGGGTCTGTGGATGACATGTGGATGACGGCGCCAATGCTGTGGGTAAGTCGCCGGAAGCTGTGCACGGACCGGGGGACGACGCTGTGGACAAAATCACCCGCGACACCCTTACACCCCACCTGACCTGCATTTTCCTTCTCCCGGGAAGGGAGTGGAGAAAATTCTTGGCCACTGTCTCGAGATCGCCTCCAACGAGGTGCACAGAAGGCCCCGGTCGACAGGCAGGTAAGGATCCTAGAGCGGTTGCATCCATTACCTGTGGAAGATTAGATTGAGCGCATGACACAGGCCCTCGCAGCACCCAAGGCAGGGCGGGGACGGCACGACCGAGAGATCTTCACGCTCGCCCTCCCCGCCTTCGGTGCCCTCGTCGCCGAGCCCCTCTTCGTGATGGCCGACAGCGCCATCGTGGGGCACCTCGGCACCCCCCAGCTGGCCGGCCTCGGCATCGCCGCCGCGGTACTCACCACCGCCGTGAGCGTCTTCGTCTTCCTCGCCTACGCCACCACCGCGGCCGTCTCCCGCCGCGTCGGCGCGGGAGACCTCCAGGCGGCCATCCGGCAGGGGATCGACGGCATCTGGCTCGCCCTCCTGCTGGGCGCGGCGGTCGTCGCCGTGGTGCTGCCTGCGGCCCCCTCCCTGATATCGCTCTTCGGGGCGTCCGACACCGTCGCTCCGTACGCGCTGACCTATCTGCGGATCTCCGCCCTCGGCATCCCGGCCATGCTCATGGTGCTGGCCGCCACCGGAGTCATCCGCGGCCTCCAGGACACCCGTACGCCGCTCTACGTCGCCATCGGCGGCTTCGCCCTCAACGCGGGCCTGAACGTCGCCCTCGTCTACGGTGCGGGCTTCGGGATCGCCGGCTCCGCCTGGGGCACTGTCCTCGCCCAGTGCGCCATGGCCGCCGCCTACCTGTTCGTGGTCGTACGCGGAGCCCGACGGCACGGCGCCTCGCTGCGACCCGACGCCACGGGGATCCGGGCCTGCGCCCATGCCGGCGCGCCCCTGCTGGTGCGCACCCTGTCGTTGCGCGCCATCCTGCTGATCGCGACCGCAGTGGCCGCCCGGCTCGGCGACGCCGACATCGCCGCCCATCAGATCCTGCTCTCGCTGTGGAGCCTGCTCGCCTTCGCTCTGGACGCCATCGCGATCGCCGGACAGGCGATCATCGGCCGCTACCTCGGAGCGGCTGATACCGAGGGTGCCAAGGCTGTCTGCCGCCGCATGGTGCAGTGGGGGATCGCCACGGGTGTCGTACTCGGGCTGCTGGTCGTCCTGGCCCGCCCCGTGTTCATTCCGCTGTTCACCAGTGATCCGGCGGTCGAGGCAGCATTGCTGCCCGGCCTGCTGGTCGTGGCCCTCTCCCAGCCCGTCTCCGGCATCGTCTTCGTGCTCGACGGCGTCCTCATGGGTGCGGGGGACGGCCGCTACCTGGCCCGGGCGATGCTCCTGACGCTCGCCGTGTTCGCCCCCGTCGCATTGCTCGTGCCCGCCCTCGGCGGTGGCCTGACGGCGCTCTGGTGGGCCATGACGCTGATGATGGTGGTCCGGATGGTCACCCTCCGACTGCGCGTCGGCTCGGGGCGGTGGCTCATCACGGGGGCCACCCGCTAGGGCGTCCGGGCAGCGGGCCGTCCAGGGTGTGTTTCACGTGAAACATCGGGACCGGCTCCGCGGTGTTTCACGTGAAACACCGCCGACAACGACGAAGGGCCGCACCCCAGTGGGGTGCGGCCCTTCGTGCGCAGCCCTTAGGCGGCGACGACCTCGATGCCCACGTTCGCGGCCACGTCGGCGTGCAGACGCACGGAGACCTGGTACGAACCGAGGGTCTTGATCGGGGAGCCGAGCTCGACGCGGCGCTTGTCGACCTTCGGGCCGCCCGAGGACTCGATCGCCGTGGCGATGTCGGCCGGGGTCACGGAACCGAAGAGACGACCGGCGTCACCCGCGCGGGTGGCCAGACGGACCTTCACACCCTCGAGCTTGGCCTTGACCTCGTTGGCCTGCTCGATGGTCGCGATCTCGTGGATCTTGCGGGCGCGGCGGATCTGCGCCACGTCCTTCTCGCCACCCTTGGTCCAGCGGATCGCGAAACCACGCGGGACCAGGTAGTTGCGAGCGTAACCGTCCTTGACGTCGACGACATCGCCGGCGGCACCGAGGCCAGAAACCTCGTGGGTCAGGATGATCTTCATTAGTCGGTCACCCTTTCCTTATCGCGCGGTGGACGTGTAGGGCAGCAGTGCCATCTCACGGCTGTTCTTGACGGCCGTGGCGACGTCACGCTGGTGCTGCGTGCAGTTGCCGGTAACGCGGCGGGCACGGATCTTGCCGCGGTCGGAAATGAACTTCCGCAGCATGTTCGTGTCCTTGTAGTCCACGTACGCGGTCTTGTCCTTGCAGAATGCGCAGACCTTCTTCTTAGGCTTGCGCACAGGCGGCTTCGCCATTGTGTCTCTCCTGTGTGATCAAGAAGTGGGGATGCGAGCTGCCCTAGAAGGGCGGCTCGTCCGAGTAGCCACCGCCGGAGCCGCCGGAGCTTCCGCCCCAACCGCCCCCGCCGCCGCCCTGCTGCTGGCCACCGGCCGGCGCGCTGGACGCCCACGGGTCGTCGGAGGGAGCTCCGCCGCCCTGCTGCGGCTGGCCACCAGGGGCTCCGCCCCAGTTGCCACCGCCGCCGCCCTGCTGCTGACCGCCGCCGCCGTATCCACCCTGGCCACCGCGACCGGTGGTCTTGGTGACCTTGGCCGTGGCGTTCTTCAGGCTGGGGCCGACTTCCTCGACGTCCAGCTCGTAGACCGTGCGCTTGACACCCTCACGGTCCTCGTACGACCGCTGCCTCAGCCGGCCCTGCACGATGACGCGCATGCCTCGCTGGAGGGACTCGGCGACGTTCTCCGCCGCCTGCCGCCACACCGAGCAGGTCAGGAACAGGCTCTCGCCGTCCTTCCACTCATTGGTCTGACGGTCGAAGGTGCGGGGGGTGGACGCGACACGGAACTTCGCGACCGCCGCACCCGAGGGGGTGAAGCGCAGCTCGGGGTCGTCGACGAGATTGCCGACGACCGTGATGACGGTCTCGCCTGCCATGGATGAACCTCTCGGCGGGGATTGCTGCTGGGCTGCTGTGCTACTCGATCCCGATTACCGCTGAACCGAAGTTCAGTGGGTCTCGGGGCGAAGGACCTTGGTCCGGAGAACCGACTCGTTCAGGTTCATCTGTCGGTCAAGCTCCTTGACGACCGCAGGCTCGGCCTGAAGGTCGATGACCGAGTAGATGCCCTCGGGCTTCTTCTTGATCTCGTAAGCGAGACGACGACGGCCCCAGGTGTCGACCTTCTCGACCTTTCCGTTGCCCTCACGGACGACAGAAAGGAAGTTCTCGATCAGCGGGGAGACAGCGCGCTCCTCGAGATCGGGGTCGAGGATGACCATCACTTCGTAGTGACGCATGTGGAACCCACCTCCTTTGGACTCAGCGGCCACGGTCGTTCCGTGGCAGGAGGGTCGTGATGCGTAAGCACGGCGTCCGCAGAGCAGACACCGCGCAGCTGTACAGACTACCTGCTCACGTCCTTCCGGTTGAAATCCGGCGGGAGAGGGCCACAATCTGTATCCATCGGGTGTGCTCGGTGCTATGCCCTCGGCCCCTTGCCGGAGGCAGCCCGCAGCACCGCCAGCTTCAGCCAGGAGGTGCCTTCCGATGGCACAGGCAATGCGGCCCCCTCAGATCTCCCTGCTGTCCACCGACGGCAAGCCCCACCCGCTGCAGGACACCCTGATGGCGGTCACTCTGACCCTCGGCGCCGTGGCGTTCGTCACGGCCTTCTTCCACAACCTGCACCTGATCAGCTCGTGGGCAGGGCTGATCGGCATCCTGACCGGCGCGTACGGACAGTTCGTCTCCGTCACGACACGCGAGCGCTTCGCGCTGATCATCGGCCTTGGTGCGTCTGCCATCGGCTTCTACCTCGGCATGTTCCACGGCGGCCTCTTCGGGGGCTGACCGGTCGGAGCGGGACACCTCCGCGGCAGGGCGCCGGACGTGCACCGGCCCGGGCCCACGGCCCGTCCCCCAGAAGGGTGGCGCCCTTGTCGCAGTAGGCTTCGCGCCATAGCCAGCGAAGCCGCCGGAGGAGACGCCCCGCATGAGCCTGTCCCTGAGGACCATCAGCCGAGAGCAGCATCTGGGTTACCTCCAGAGCCTGCCCTCGGCGAGCCACTGCCAGGTCCCGGCGTGGGCCGACGTGAAGAACGAGTGGCGTTCCGAGAACCTCGGATGGTTCAACGAGTCCGACGAACTCGTCGGAGCGGCCCTCGTGCTGTACCGGCAGCTGCCCAAGGTGAAGCGGTACCTCGCGTACCTGCCCGAGGGCCCGGTCATCAACTGGTACGCCCCGAACCTGGAGGAGTGGCTCCAGCCGATGCTGGCCCACCTCAAGCAGCAGGGCGCCTTCACCGTGAAGATGGGCCCGCCCGTCGTCATCCGTCGCTGGAACTCGACCGCCATCAAGGCCGGTATCCAGGACCCGAACGTGAAGCGCCTGCGCGACGTGGAGGCCTCCGTCATCGAGCCCCGCGCCTTCGAGGTGTCGGACAAGCTGCGCCGCATGGGCTGGCAGCAGGCCGAGGACGGCGGCGCCGGCTTCGGTGACGTCCAGCCCCGCTACGTGTTCCAGGTACCGCTGGCCAACCGCTCCCTGGACGACGTCCTCAAGGGCTTCAACCAGCTGTGGCGCCGCAACATCAAGAAGGCCGAGAAGGCCGGCGTCGAGGTCGTCCAGGGCGGCTACGACGACCTGCCGACCTGGCAGCACCTGTACGAGATCACGGCCGAGCGCGACAAGTTTCGCCCGCGTCCGCTCAGCTACTTCCAGCGCCAGTGGACGGCCCTCAACTCCGAGGACCCCAACCGGATGCGCCTCTACATCGCCACGCACGAGGGAGAGCCGCTGGCCGCCGCCACGATGCTCACCGTCGGCCAGCACGTCTGGTACTCGTACGGCGCCTCGGCCAACCACAAGCGCGAGGTCCGCCCCTCGAACGCGATGCAGTGGCGCATGCTGCGCGACTCGTACGCCCTCGGCGCAAGCGTCTACGACCTGCGCGGCATCTCTGACACGCTGGACGAGAACGACCACTTGTTCGGTCTGATCCAGTTCAAGGTCGGCACCGGCGGCGAGGCCGTGGAGTACGTCGGCGAGTGGGACTTCCCGCTCAACAAGGTGCTGCACAAGGCCCTCGACATCTACATGTCGCGCCGCTGACCCGGCAGCACCCCGCCCCACACACAGACAGACAGCACCGCTGCACCACGCAGCTTCTCAGGAGAGGTTCCGGACGGGCATGGCGCTCACGCTCTACGTCGACACCGCGCGCTGGCGTGCGCACCAGAAGCAGATCCAGGACCGATTCCCCGGACTGATCCCGGTCTGCAAGGGCAACGGCTACGGCTTCGGCCATGAGCGGCTCTGCGAGGAGGCGACCCGCATGGGCGCCGACATCCTGGCCGTGGGAACGACGTACGAGGCCGCCAGCATCAAGGACTGGTTCGGCGGCGACCTGCTCGTCCTCACCCCGTTCCGGCGGGGCGAGGACCCGGTTCCGCTGCCCGACCGGGTCATCCGCTCGGTCGCCTCGCTGGACGGGGTGCGGGGTCTGGTGGGGGCCCGGGTGGTCATCGAGTGCATGAGCTCGATGCGCCGCCACGGAATCTCCGAGCAGGACCTCGGCCAGCTGCACGCCGCGATCGAGGATGTCCGCTTGGAGGGCTTCGCCCTCCACCTGCCTCTGGACCGCCCGGACGGCTCGGACGCCGTCGAGGAGGTCATCGGCTGGATGGACCGGCTGCGCGCGGCCCGGCTGCCGCTGCACACCATGTTCGTCAGCCACCTGCGGGCCGAGGAACTCGCGCGGCTGCAGCAGCAGTTCCCGCAGACCCGCTTCCGGGCGCGCATCGGGACCCGGCTGTGGCTGGGCGACCACGAGGCCACCGAGTACCGCGGCGCGGTACTCGACGTCACGCGCGTGGCCAAGGGCGACCGGTTCGGCTACCGCCAGCAGAAGGCCGCCTCCGACGGCTGGCTGGTCGTGGTCGCCGGTGGTACCTCGCACGGCGTGGGACTGGAGGCCCCCAAGGCGCTCCACGGTGTGATGCCGCGAGCCAAGGGTGTCGCCCGGGCCGGCCTGGCCACGGTCAACCGGAACCTTTCGCCCTTCGTGTGGGCGGGCAAGCAGCGCTGGTTCGCGGAGCCGCCGCACATGCAGGTGTCGATCCTCTTCGTGCCTTCGGACGCGACCGAGCCGAAGGTGGGCGACGAGCTGGTGGCCCACCTGCGCCACACCACCACGCAGTTCGACCGGGTGCTCGACGCCTGAGTCCGACCGGTCAGTCCTGGGAGCTCGTGCCCCAGGCGACCCGCTGTTCCTCCGAGGGCGTCGCGTATCGCGGCGCCCTCGCCGCGTCCGACAGCACGAACACGTCGTCGGCCTCGTCCAGAACGCCACCGGAGGGGTCGTCCGAGCCGTCCCGCCGTACGACGTCCCGCTCGGGCATCAGGATGTCCCGGACGATGACCGCGCACAGGTACAGGGTGGTCAGCAGGTGGGCGGCGATCGCCAGCTGGTAGCCCTCCACGGGCAGGCCCTGGTGCTTGTCGCCGCTGGACGTGTAGGCCAGGTAGAACCAGATCCCGAGGAAATAGACGACCTCGCCGGCCTGCCAGATCAGGAAGTCCCGCCAGCGCGGCCGGGCCAGCGCGGCGAGCGGGATGAGCCACAGCACGTACTGCGGCGAGTAGACCTTGTTGCAGAGGATGAAGGCGGCGACGACGAGAAAGGCCAGCTGCGCGAACCGGGGGCGCCGCGGGGCGGTCAGGGTGAGCAGTCCGACGGCGCCGCAGAGCAGGAGCGTCAGCCCGGTCGCGTACGTGTTCGCGCCTTCCAGGGGGTTGCCCGAGCGCTGGGAGATCAGCAGCCACACCGACCCGAAGTCGATCGGCCGTTCCTGGCTGAAGGTGTAGAACTTCGTCCAGCCGTCCCAGGCGAAGAGCATGACGGGCAGGTTCACCAGGAACCAGGCTCCGGCCGCGCCGAGCACGGCGGCGCCGAAGGCGCGCCACTTCCCGGCTCGCCAGCAGAGCACGAACAGTGCCCCGAGGAGCAGCACCGGGTAGAGCTTGGCGGCGGTGGCGAGCCCGATGAGGATGCCGAAGAGGAGGGTCCTGCCGCGGGACCACATGAGCATCCCGGCTGCGGTCAGGGCAATGGCCAGCAGGTCCCAGTTGATCGTCGCCGTCAGGGCGAAGGCGGGCGCCAGGGCGAAGAGCAGTGCGTCCCAGGGGCGGCGGCGGTGCGTTCGGGCGACGCAGACGGCGATGACGGCCGCACAGGCCATCAGCATGCCGGCGTTGACCATCCAGTACATCTGTTCGCGGTGCTGCATGGACCCGCTGCCGGGGGTCAGCCAGGAGGCGATCTCCATGAAGAGCCCGGTGAGGACCGGGTACTCCAGGTACTCCATGTCGCCGGGCAGCCGGTCGAAGTAGGGCGTCAGGTTGTCGGCGAACCCGCGCACCGCGTACAGGTGCGGGATGTCGGAGTAGCAGGCGTGGGTGTACTGGGAGCCGGCTCC
Organism: Streptomyces avidinii; assembly: GCF_014650695.1. Classification (GTDB taxonomy): domain Bacteria; phylum Actinomycetota; class Actinomycetes; order Streptomycetales; family Streptomycetaceae; genus Streptomyces; species Streptomyces avidinii. The sequence goes on from NZ_BMVL01000011.1 coordinate 195,882, forward strand.
CCGGAACCACGCCCAGTCGTAGCAGGGCAGCTTCTGGACCATGCCGAGCGCGAACATGCCGATGGCGATGAGGGCCACGACGCGGACCGGGCCCAGCCAGTGGCCGCCGAGCCTGGCGTAGCGGCCCAGGGGGCCGCCGATGAGCTCACTACCGGCTGCGGCAACCTCGTCCTGCTGCGTGGGCAGTACGGGGCGGTCCTCGTGCACCTTGGTCATGGGGCTCATCCTGCCGTACCGGGCCGGACATGGGAGAAGGCCGTCGCACGGAGGGTGCGACGGCCTTCCTCGGCTCACGGAGCGGCGGAGCGGGTCACTCCTCGCCGGAGTCGCTGATCCCGCTGGTGACGCCGCCCGGGCGGCCCGGGCGGCCCGACTGGGACGGGGACGGCGATCCACTGGATCCGCCGGTGGTACCGGTGATGGTCCCGGTAGTGGTGCCGGTGTTCGTGCCCCCGTTGGTGGTCCCTCGTGTGGTCTCCGGGTCGCAGTACAGCTCCCACGGCCGGCAGGACGGCTTGCCGCCCTTGGACGGGGAGGGGGACGGCGGCGGAGAGCTCGGCGGGATCGTCGACGCGGACGGCGACGGCGGGGCCACGGCCGACGGCGACGGGGAGGGGGCCCCGGCGGAGTCGGCGGTGACGCCGAGGTCCTCGGCCTCCGGGAACTTCGAGACCGGGACGTCCTTGAGCGCCTCGCGCATGTACTCGGTCCAGATCACGGCCGGGATGTCACCACCGTGGATGGAGGGGATGTCACCCACGCCGTTCATGGAGATCAGCTTCTTGTCCGCCGAGTTGGGGTCGGTGCGGAAGAGGACGATCGAGGTGGACAGCTCCGGGGTGTAGCCGACGAACCACGCAGACTTGTTCTCGTCCGTGGTACCGGTCTTGCCGGCGGCCGGCCGGCCCAGCTTCTTGACCTTGGTCGCGGTGCCGTTCTGGACCACGTTCTGCAGGACCTCGGTGACGTTGTCCGCGATGGCGCTGTCCATCGCCCGCTGGTCCTTGGGCTTCTCGAAGCCGGACAGCTTGTCGCCGTCCTTCATGACCTCGGTCACGGAGAACGGCTCGCGGTGCGTGCCGGAGGCGGCGAAGGTCGCGTACGAGTCGGCCATGCGGATGGCGCTGGGGGTCGAGGTGCCGAGGGCCCAGGAGGCGTCGGGGTTCGGGTTCATCGACTCCTCGAGGATGCCGGTGGACTTGGCCAGGGCCCTGACCTTGTCGTGACCGACATCGAAGACGAGCTGGGCGAACGGGACGTTGATGGACTTCTCCATCGCCTCGTTGAGGGTCACGTACCCGAAGGCGGTGGGGCTCTCGTTCTTCTGCTTGAAGGGCCTGCCGGAAGCGTCCCGCAGCGGCTTGCCCTCGCGGTTGTTGATCACCGTGAGGTCGTTGGCCTGGTACTTGCTGTCGACCGAGATGCCCTTGCCCTTGGAGTTCTGGGTGCCGTACTCCATCGCGGCCGCCAGCACGTACGGCTTCCAGGTCGAGCCGACCGGGACACCGCTGGTGTTGGCGTTGTTGCTGAAGTACTTGTGGTCCCAGCCCGGGCCGCCGTACAGGGCGACGATGGCTCCGGTCTTCACGTCCACGGAGGCCCCGCCGAACTGCACGAAGGTATCGGTCTCCGGGCGTTCCTTCTCGTTGATGAAACCGTTGCGGGTGTCCTCGACCGCCTTGACCAGGGCGTCCACCCTGGGCTTCTGGAAGGTGGTCCGGATCCGGTAGCCGCCCAGGGCCATCTGCTCGGGGGTGATGCTCTTGGTCTTCATCACGTACGCCTTGGCCGTGTCGACCAGGTAGCCGATCTGGCCGGTCATACCGCGGGCCGACTCCGACTCGGCGCGCGGCGGGAAGTCGGCGTCCGTGTACTTCGCCCGCTCGGCCTTGTCCATCCGGCCGACCTCGACCTCGCGGTCCAGCACCCAGGACCAGCGCTCCCGGGCCCGCTTCTCGTTGAGTGCGGGGGTGGCCGAGGCGCCGATGCCGCCGTCCGGGTTGTAGAGGTTGGGGCCCTTCAGCACCGCGGCGAGGAAGGCGCATTCGGCGGGGTTGAGGTCCTGGCTGTCCTTGCCGAAGTAGGCGCGGGCAGCGGCCTGGATCCCGTAGGCGTCCCGGCCGTAGTAGGCGGTGTTCAGGTAACCCGCGAGGACGGTGTCCTTCTCCTCGGACACGCCCAGCCTCATCGCGATGAAGAGCTCGGTGGCCTTCCGCTTGAGCGTCTGGTCGGAGTCCAGGTAGGTGTTCTTCACGTACTGCTGGGTGATGGTCGAGCCGCCCTGGGTGGAGCCGCCCGTGGCCATGTTCCACACGGCGCGGGCGATGCCCATCGGGTCCACGCCCTTGTCCGTCTCGAAGGACTCGTTCTCCGCCGCGATCACGGCGTCCCTCATCGACCGGGGGATGCTGGAGATGGGCACGATCTGCCGGTTCATCGAACCGCCGGTGGCGACCATCTGGCTGCCGTCGGCCCAGTAGAAGACGTTGTTCTGCGCCTGGGCGGCCTTGTTCGGGTCGGGCGTGCTCACCATGGCGATGCCGATGCCGGCACCCGCGATGATCACCGCGAAGAAGCCCAGGGCCGTACCGGAGACGAACTTCCAGGACGGCACGAAGCGCTTCCAGCCGTCCCGGTCGGACCGCGGGTAATTGATGAGCCGCTTGTCCGGGCGCCCGGCACCGCGCGCGGCGGTGCCTCTGCCGCGGCCTGCGGGCCCTCTCTGGGCAGCCCGGCGGCCCTCGGCGCGGCCCTGGCCGGGCCGCGGCGCGTAGGGGCCGCTGTGCGACGCCGTGGCGACGTCACGTCCGGCCGGGCCCCTTGCAGGGCGCTGTTGGGCGGCGCGGCGGGCTGAGGCGCGTCCAGCACCCTGGGGCTGCGGCGGTTTGCGGCGGTGCTCGCTCATCGAACGACTACTCCTCGGGCAGGCGAGTGGCCTGGAAGCGGCAGATTAATTCCGGTCTCCCCCCGGTGTCATCGCCCACAGACTACGCACGCTCAAAACGCGCTCAGTGCCGAAGTTCACCCCAAATCAGGCAACCTGCCTGGTGCGAATCGGTGATGTGACACCGGTCACTACGCCTCCCCTTGTCGATCAGGGCGCCCCGTTCTATCGTCTGGATGTATCGAGTCGATACATCAGCTCGGTATAAAGACTCAGGGGCGGAGGAGGGGAAGGCGGATGAGCAGACGCTCAGGCATCCTCGAGTTCGCCGTCCTCGGCCTGCTTCGCGAATCCCCCATGCACGGCTACGAGCTGCGCAAGCGGCTCAACACCTCGCTGGGGGTGTTCAGAGCCTTCAGCTACGGGACGCTCTACCCCTGCCTCAAGACGCTGGTCGCCAACGGCTGGTTGATCGAAGAACCGGGCAACGCCCCGGAGGACGCTCTCGCCGCTTCACTCGCAGGGCGCCGCGCCAAGATCGTCTACCGGTTGACGGCCGCGGGTAAGGAGCACTTCGAGGAGCTCCTCTCCCACACGGGCCCCGACACCTGGGAAGACGAGTCCTTCGCCGCCCGCTTCGCCTTCTTCGGCCAGACCGAACGAGACGTGCGGATGCGGGTACTGGAGGGCCGCCGCAGCCGGCTGGAGGAGCGCCTGGAGAAGATGCGCGCCTCGATCGCCCGGACGCGGGAGCGCCTCGACGACTACACGCTGGAGCTGCAGCGGCACGGCATGGAGTCCGTGGAGCGCGAAGTGCGCTGGCTGAACGAGCTCATCGAGAGTGAGCGGGCGGGACGGGATCGGAGACGAACCGGTCCGTCCGACGAAACTGAAAAATGAGGCCTGCACCTCGCAGACCTCGTCCGAGAACAAACAGGGAGCAACCGGAATGGGTTCGGTTCGCGTAGCCATCGTCGGCGTAGGCAACTGCGCCGCCTCGCTGGTGCAGGGCGTCGAGTACTACAAGGACGCCGACCCGGCGGCCAAGGTCCCCGGTCTGATGCACGTCCAGTTCGGCGACTACCACGTGCGTGACATCGAGTTCGTCGCCGCGTTCGACGTCGACGCGAAGAAGGTCGGCCTCGACCTTTCGGACGCCATCGGCGCCAGCGAGAACAACACCATCAAGATCTGCGACGTCCCGAGCGCGGGTGTGACCGTTCAGCGCGGCCACACCTACGACGGCCTGGGCAAGTACTACCGCATGACGATCGAGGAGTCCGCCGAGGCTCCGGTCGACGTGGTCAAGGTCCTCAAGGACCGCGAGGTCGACGTCCTGATCTGCTACCTGCCGGTCGGCTCCGAGGACGCGGCGAAGTTCTACGCGCAGTGCGCCATCGACGCCAAGGTCGCCTTCGTCAACGCCCTCCCGGTCTTCATCGCCGGCACCAAGGAGTGGGCGGACAAGTTCACCGAGGCCGGTGTCCCGATCGTCGGCGACGACATCAAGTCGCAGGTCGGCGCCACCATCACGCACCGCGTGATGGCGAAGCTGTTCGAGGACCGCGGTGTCCGTCTTGAGCGCACCATGCAGCTCAACGTCGGCGGCAACATGGACTTCAAGAACATGCTCGAGCGCGACCGCCTCGAGTCGAAGAAGATCTCCAAGACGCAGGCCGTCACCTCGCAGATCCCCGACCGTGACCTCGGCGAGAAGAACGTCCACATCGGCCCGTCCGACTACGTCGCGTGGCTCGACGACCGCAAGTGGGCCTACGTCCGCCTCGAGGGTCGCGCCTTCGGCGACGTCCCGCTGAACCTCGAGTACAAGCTCGAGGTGTGGGACTCCCCGAACTCGGCCGGTGTCATCATCGACGCCCTGCGCGCCGCGAAGATCGCGAAGGACCGCGGTATCGGTGGCCCGATCCTGTCGGCGTCCAGCTACTTCATGAAGTCCCCGCCGGTGCAGTACTTCGACGACGAGGCCCTGGCCAACGTCGAGAAGTTCATCAAGGGCGAGGTCGAGCGCTAACCGAACCCAAGGGTCATACCGACACCTGGACTTCGGCTGTTCTTCCGCGGAGGGTCCCCGGGCAATGTGCCCGGGGACCCTCCGCGTATGTGACCCTTGCCCTCATGCCTGTCGTACGTGATCTGCGCGTACTCCTGCGCCTGAGGGATTTCCGCAACCTGCTTGCCGTACGGCTGCTCTCCCAGGCCGCCGACGGCGTCTACCAGGTCGCACTCGCCACCTACGTCGTCTTCTCCCCGGAGAAGCAGACCTCGCCGGCGGCCATCGCCTCCGCCATGGCGGTACTGCTGCTGCCCTATTCGGTGATCGGCCCTTTCGCCGGGGTGCTGCTCGACCGCTGGCGCCGCCGCCAGGTCTTCCTCTACGGCAATCTCCTGCGGGCCTTCCTCGCCTGCGTCACCGGGATGCTGATCGTCGCGCAGGTGCCCGACTGGCTCTTCTACGCCTCCGCGCTGTCCGTGACCGCCGTGAACCGCTTCGTGCTGTCCGGGCTCGCCGCGTCGCTTCCCCGCGTCGTCGGGCCCGATCAGCTGGTCACCGCGAACGCGCTCTCCCCCACCGCCGGAACCCTCGCGGCGGTGGCCGGCGGAGGGCTCGCCTTCCTCGTCCGGCTGCTCGCCTCCGACTCCAACGCCCTCGTCGTCCTCCTCGGAGCCGGGCTCTACCTCTTCGCGGCCCTCGTCTCCCTGCAGCTGGCCATCGGGCTCCTCGGGCCGGACCACCCCGCCGGGCGGGCCCACCCCTCGGTCACCGAAGGGGTCGCCCTCACTGTGCGGGGGATGGCCGAGGGCCTGCGGCACCTCGCTTCCAGGCGCGAGGCGGCCCGGGCGCTCAGCGCGATGACCATGATGCGGTTCTGCTACGGGGCCCTGTTCGTCATGCTGCTGATGCTCTGCCGCTACTCCTGGTCGGACAACGAGTCCGACGGGCTGGCCCTGCTGGGAGTCGCCGTCGGCGCCTCCGGGGCCGGGTTCTTCGCGGCCGCCGTGGTGACCCCCTGGGCGGTGGGCCGACTGGGCCCGCTCGGCTGGATCACCGCCTGCTCCGCGGGCGCTGCGGTCCTGGTGCCCGCCCTCGGCCTGTTCTTCGCCCCGGGACCGATGCTGGTCGCCGCGTTCGTACTCGGTCTCGCCACCCAGGGCGCCAAGATCGCCACGGACACGGAGGTGCAGTCCCGGGTGGACGACGACTACCGCGGCCGTGTCTTCTCGGTCTACGACGTGCTGTTCAACGTGGCGTTCGTCGGTGCGGCGGCCGTGGCCTCCCTGATGCTCCCCACCGACGGGCGCTCGGTGATCCTGATCCTCATCGTGTCCGTGCTCTACGCCGCGACCGCGGTACTGCTGGCCCGGCAGGAGCGACGTTTCACGTGAAACATCACCGCTGACCATCCGCTCGGGGGGATGTTTCACGTGAAACATCCCCCGGCGTTCCTGCCTCAGGCCTGCGCGGCCCACCACTCCTTCAGCGCGACGACAGCCGCATCGCGCTCCATCGGCCCGTTCTCCAGCCGCAGCTCCAGCAGGAAGGCGTAGGCCTTCCCGATCACCGGGCCCGGGCCCACGTCGAGCACCTGCATGATCTCGTTGCCGTCCAGGTCGGGCCGGATCGCGTCCAACTCCTCCTGCTCCTGGAGCTGCGCGATGCGCTCCTCCAGCCCGTCGTAGGTCCGGGACAGGGCATTGGCCTTGCGCTTGTTGCGCGTGGTGCAGTCGGACCGGGTCAGCTTGTGCAGACGCTCCAGCAGCGGGCCGGCGTCACGGACGTAGCGCCGCACCGCGGAGTCGGTCCACTCCCCGTCTCCGTAGCCGTGGAAGCGCAGGTGCAGCTCCACCAGCCGCGACACGTCCTTGACCATGTCGTTGCTGTACTTCAGAGCGATCAGCCGCTTCTTGGTCATCTTCGCTCCCACCACCTCGTGGTGGTGGAAGGAGACCCTGCCGTCGCTCTCGAAGCGGCGGGTGCGGGGCTTGCCGATGTCGTGCAGCAGGGCCGCGAGCCGAAGGACCAGGTCCGGACCGTCCTCCTCGAGTGCGATCGCCTGCTCCAGCACGATCAGCGAGTGGTCGTAGACATCCTTGTGCCGGTGGTGTTCGTCACTCTCCAGCCGCAGCGCGGGCAGCTCGGGGAGCACCCGGTCGGCCAGCCCCGTGTCCACCAGCAGTCCCAGACCCTTGCGCGGGTGGGCGGAAAGGATCAGCTTGTTCAGCTCGCCCTGAACGCGCTCCGCGGAAACGATCTCGATCCGCTCGGACATCGCCTTCATGGCCGCCACGACCTCCGGGGCGACCTCGAAGTCGAGCTGAGCGGCGAACCGAGCCGCGCGCAGCATCCGCAGCGGATCGTCGGAGAAGGAGTCCTCCGGGGTTCCGGGAGTGCGCAGCACGCCGGCGGCCAGGTCCTCCAGGCCGCCGTGCGGGTCGATGAACTGCTGCTCGGGCAGGGCCAGGGCCATGGCGTTGACCGTGAAGTCCCGACGGACCAGGTCCTCGTCGATCGAGTCCCCGTAGGAGACCTCGGGCTTGCGCGACGTACGGTCGTAGGCCTCCGAGCGGTACGTCGTCACCTCGATCTGGAAGTTCCGGACGGCGCCCCCGACGCGGGCGTTCTTCTGCGCCCCGACGGTGCCGAAGGCGATACCGACGTCCCACACCGAGTCCGCCCAGGGCCGGACGATCTTCAGAACGTCCTCGGGGCGGGCATCGGTGGTGAAGTCGAGATCGTTGCCGAGACGCCCCAGCAGCGCGTCGCGGACGGACCCACCGACCAGGGCGAGGCGGAAGCCCGCCTCCTGGAACCGGCGGCCGAGCTCGTCGGCGACAGGAGCGACCCGCAGCAGTTCACTGACCGCGCGGAGCTGCACCTGACTCAGGGCACTGGGGTTGTCTTCGTTGGCATTCGGCACAACTGAAAAGGGTACGTGCCCGACCCACCGGGGGCCGCCCCGTTTTGCAGCCACCCCGGTACCCGGCGGCTCCGCTCCCGAGCCGATCATGTGGAGCAAGGCGCGGCACTCGCACACAGCGGGCCTCGTTACCATGCGTAGACGCACAAAAGACGACCACTGACACTTCGAGGGACGGGCTAGCGCGTGGCCGAGGCGGCAGACATCCAGGGGGCGTGCCCCGCTCCTGTCCGGCGCCGGTGGCTGCGGCGCGCGATCGTTCTGCTCGCCGGGACGCCGGTGCTGGCCGCGCTGATCTACTCTCCCGCGCCCCCGGCGGAGGCCGCGCAGGCCTCCTCCGTGGATGTCCAGCTGGTCTCCATGGCCCCCACCGCGCCGGTCAAGGGCGACACCCTCACCATCCACGGCACCGTGCTCAACACCGGCGCCGAGACGATCACCGACGCTCATGTCGGCCTGCGGGTCGGGCCCGCACTCGCGGACCGATCGTCCATCGACGAGGCGGCGGAGCGGACCGGTTTCCGGGCCGGCGCCGACCCGAGCGAGATCGATCCGGCCTACGCGGTGAAGATCGCCTCCCTGCCCTCCAAGATCAGGCAGGAGTTCACGCTCACGATCCCGGTGAACAAGCTGGAGCTGGACAAGGACGGCGTCTACCCGCTCGGTGTCTCCCTGTCCGGAGTGACCGACAGCCGGCCGTCCGAGCAGGTCCTGGGTATCAAGCGGACCTTCCTGCCCTGGCAGCCCGAGGCCGCCGCCAAGCGCTCCCAGCTCACCTACGTCTGGCCGCTGATCTCCACCACCCGCGTAACGGCGGAGACGGGCTCCGACGAGCTTCAGACCCCGGTCTTCCTCGACGACTCCCTCGCCGATGAGCTCAAGTCGGGCGGACGCCTGGAGCAGATGGTCACCCTCGGCAAGGACCTGCCGATCACCTGGGTCATCGACCCCGACCTGCTCTACACGGTCGACGCGATGACCAAGGGCTACCGGGTCCGCACGCCGGGCGGCAAGCCCGTCCAGGGCAAGAACAGGGCCGTCGCCGAGCAGTGGCTGAGCTCCCTCGAGGCCGCCGTCCAGGGCAAGAAGGTCGTCGCCCTGCCGTTCGCCGACCCCGACCTCGCCTCCCTCGCCCACCACGGCAAGGACGTCTCGGGCACCCTGGGCCAGCTGCGCCCGGCCACCGACAAGGCCAAGCAGGCCGTCGAGACGGTGCTGCACGTCCCGGTGTCCACCGACTTCTCCTGGCCCGTGGACGGCGCCATCGACCCCTCGATCGTCAACGTCGCCACCTCGGCGGGCGCCCACAACGTCCTCACCCGCAGTGACAGCCTCGTGGAGAGCGGCGCCCTCGGCTACACGCCCTCGGCCGCCCGGCCCATCGGCGCCGGCACCACCGCCGTCGTGGCGGACGCCGACCTGTCCACCGCCTTCCAGGGCGACATGCTGAACGCGGGGCCCTCCACGCTCGCCGTGCAGCGGTTCCTCGCCCACAGCCTCGCCCTGAACCTGCAGAAGACCGACGAACAGCGCAGCGTCGTCGTCGCCCCGCAGCGGATGCCCAATGTCAGCCAGGTGCAGACGATGGCCGCGGCCGTACGCGGCCTCCAGGCGGGCCGCTGGACACAGCCCGGGGACCTCGAGGCCGCGGCCGCCGCCAAGCCCGATCCGGGAGCCACCACCCAGGTACCGGGCGCCGGTCAGTACCCCGAGGCCCTGCGCAAGCAGGAGCTGCCGGTTTCGGCCTTCGAGAAGATCCGCACCACGCAGAGCACCCTCGACCGATTCAAGGTCATCCTCGCCGCGCCCGACCGCGTGGAGATCCCCTTCGGCAACACCACCAACCGGGAGATGTCCACGTCCTGGCGCGGGCGTCCGGACGAGGCCCGCGCCTACCGGGACCAAGTGCAGGAGTACCTGATCGGTCTCACCGAGAAGGTCAAGGTCATCCCGAAGTCCGACGCCACGCTGTCCGGTCACAGCGCCACCATCCCGGTCAGCGTGCAGAACAGCCTGGTCCAGGACGTCCACGACCTCGTCCTGCGCGTGAAGTCCGCCAACCCGAGCCGCCTGATGTTCGGCGACAAGGGCGAGGCCGAGCAGCAGGTCACCGTCCAGGGCGACCACACCCAGACCGTCAAGTTCCCCGCCAACGCCACGGCGAGCGGCCCCGTCGAGGTCACGGCGCAGCTGTACACCAAGGACGGCGTTCCCTACGGCAAGGAACGCCGGTTCACCGTCGAGGCCACCGAGATCACGCCCACCGTCATGCTCGTGATCGCCGGCGGTGTGCTCCTCCTGGTCCTGGCAGGCATCAAGATGTACGCCAGCCGCAAGCGCGTCGCGGCACGCGCGGCCGCCGAGGAGAGCACGCAGCCGAGTGACGAGTCCCCGGACACCGGACCGCAAAGCGCGGACGGGTCCGACACGAGTGAGACAGTGAACCGTTGATTGACGCCGTGGCCGGTCGGCCTGGGGACGATGAGGTGGGGTTTCGATGAACGCGCCGTACGACGGTGACCGCGCGCAGGGCACTGGTGGGCCTGCGCCCTCCCAGGGCACTGCCCCGGGCACCCCGGTGCCCGGGCAGGTTCCCGTGCCTGCGCCCGCGCCGGACCGTGACCCATACGTCCAGGACGCCTACGACCACGACCCGTACCGGTCCCAGGACCTGTCGGCCCAGGATCCCGTCGCCGAGGTGCTCTACGACCGGTCCGCCCACCCGCCGCCGCCGCCCGGCACCTACCAGGAGCCCGGCCCGCTCTACGCGGCGCCGTCCGCGCCCTCGTACGCTCCCGATCCGCACGTCTGGGCCCAGACCCCGCCGCCCGAGCCGGACGGCCCCTCGCGCCACCTGCCGTACGGCGACCACGCCACCACCACCCAGTTCGTCGGAGTGGACGCCCTCGTCACCAACGCCGCGGACGAGCAGCCCGAGCCGGACGCGTTCGCGCACCTGTACCGGGACCAGGAGGCGGCTCCCCGCACCCCCGCCGAGGAGGCCCCCGTGGCCGCGCCGGCGCCGAGCAAGCCCGCCGGACGCGCCTCCAGCCTCCTGAAGTCCAGTGCGCTGATGGCCGCGGGCACGATCGTCTCCCGCATCACCGGCTTCCTGCGGACCCTGGTCATCGCCGGTGCCATTGGTGTCGGCACCTTCAACGACACGTACCAGATCGCCAACACCCTGCCCACGATGATCTATGTGCTGGTCGGCGGCGGCGCCCTCAACGCCGTCTTCATCCCGCAGCTGGTCCGGGCCATGAAGAACGACAGCGACGGGGGCCAGGCGTATGCCAACCGGCTGCTGACCCTCGTCGTGGTGCTGTTGGCGGGCATCACCACCATCTGTGTCCTGGCCGCACCGGTGTTCATCACGATGATGTCGCCGAAGATCGCCTCCGACCCCCAGCAGATGGAAGTCGCGGTCGCCTTCGCCCGCTACTGCCTGCCCACCATGTTCTTCATGGGCATCCACGTGGTCCTGGGTCAGATCCTCAACGCCCGCGGCCGCTTCGGCGCGATGATGTGGACCCCGGTCCTCAACAACATCGTCGTCATCGCCACCTTCGGCGCCTTCATCTGGGCCTTCGGCGGCTTCACCACCTCCGGTGTGAACGCCACCACGGTCACCGCCGAAGGCGTGCGCCTGCTGGGCCTGGGCACCCTGCTCGGCCTCACCGTCCAGGCCCTGGCGATGCTGCCGTACCTGCGCGACGCGGGCTTCAAGCCGCGCCTGCGCTTCGACTGGCGGGGCCACGGCCTCGGCAAGGCCGCCCGCCTGGCCAAGTGGACGTTCTTCTTCGTCCTCGCCAACCAGGTCGGCCTGGTCGTCGTCACCCAGCTCGCCACCTGGGCCGGATCCGTCGCCGAGAAGCAGGGCCACCCCGGTACCGGCATCACCGCCTACAACTACGCACTGCTGCTGTGGCAGATGCCGCAGGCGATCATCACCGTCTCCGTCATGACGGCGGTCCTGCCCCGCATCTCCCGCTCCGCGCACGACGGCGACGCCGCGGCGGTCCGCGACGACATCTCCTACGGGCTGCGCACCTCGGCCGTCGCGATCGTGCCCTGCGCCTTCGCGTTCCTCGCCCTCGGTGTCCCGATGGCCACGCTGCTGTACGCCGGCTCGGGTTCGGGAGCACAGAACATCGGCTACATCCTGATGGCCTTCGGCCTCGGCCTGATCCCGTACTCCATCCAGTACGTCGTCCTGCGCGGCTTCTACGCCTACGAGGACACCCGCACGCCCTTCTACAACACCGTCATCGTCGCCGCGGTCAACGCGGCGGTCTCCGCGGTGTCGTTCTTCGTGCTCCCCGCCCGCTGGGCGGTGGTGGGCATGGCCGCCGCCTACGGCCTCGGCTACGCCGTCGGCGTCGGCGTGGCCTGGCGCCGCCTGCGCACCCGGCTCGGCGGCGACCTCGACGGCGCGCACGTGATGCGCACCTACGCCCGCCTCACCGGCGCCTGCGTCCCGGCTGCCGCCGTGGCCGGCGCGGCCGCCTACGGGGTCACCCAGTGGCTCGGCAGCGGAGTCACCGGTTCCGCCGCCGCCCTCCTCGCCGGCGGGATCGCCCTGGCCGCGGTGTTCCTCATCGCCGCCAAGCGCATGCGGATCGAGGAGCTCAACGCGATGGTCGGAATGGTCCGCGGACGTTTGGGGCGCTGATGCGCACAACCGTCGCCCCCTTTCGTGTGTCGTGCTTAGCGTCGGACTGTGGGCACAATTGGCATGGCTTCGCAGACTGGCTTTCAGCGCGCAACGGATGGGGAGGCAGGAACGACGGTGGCGGAACGTAGCACGGCTGCCGTCGACGTGGCCGACAACAGCGGCGATGAGCCGCTGGCCGCTCAGGCGGCACAGGCCACGTCCGACGGGGTGGACACCCAGAACGGACGAGCCGCGGACGGACCCATGCCCGACAAGGACGGCGAACGCACCAACCCGGCCCCTGCGGCCGCACCCGAACTGCACAGCGGTCACAAGCTCGCCAGACGCTACCGGCTGGAAGAGTGCGTCACCCGTGTGGACGGATTCAGCAGTTGGCGCGCGATGGACGAGAAACTGCGCCGGGCCGTGGGCGTGCACCTCATGCCCGCCGACCACGCGCGGGCACGCTCCGTCCTGGCCGCCGCGCGTTCCTCCGCCCTCCTGGGCGACCCACGGTTCGTGCAGGTCCTCGACGCCGTGGAGGAGAACGACCTCGTCTACGTCGTCCACGAGTGGTTGCCCGACGCCACCGAACTCACCGCGCTCCTCGCGTCGGGCCCGCTGGAGGCCCACGAGGCCTACCAGCTCGTCAGCCAGGTCTCCCAGGCCATGGCCGCCGCCCACCGCGAAGGGCTCGCCCATCTGCGGCTGACGCCGAGCGCGATACTGCGCACCTCCACCGGCCAGTACCGGATCCGCGGCCTCGCCGTGAACGCCGCCCTGCGCGGCATCACCAGCGAGACCCCGCAGCGCGCCGACACCGAGGCCATCGGCGCCCTGCTCTATGCCGCCCTCACCCAGCGCTGGCCGTACGAGAGCGACGCGTACGGGCTCACCGGCCTGCCCAAGGGCGTGGGCCTGATCGCCCCCGACCAGGTACGCGCCGGTGTCCACCGCGGCCTGGGCGAACTCGCCATGCGCGCACTCGCCAACGACGGGGCCACCGCCTCCCGTCAGGAGCCCGCCTGCACCACCCCGGACGAGCTGGCCAAGGCCGTGGCCGCGATGCCCCGCATCCGGCCGCCGGAGCCCGCCTTCACCGCCCCGCCCGAGTACCAGCACACCACCTACCAGCAGGGCAACTACGGCCGTCCCACGCCTCCCGGCGGGAACACCGTCCAGAGCCGCCCCGTGGCGCCTCCGCCGCCCCCGCTGCAGAGCCGTACGGGCCGGGCCCTCAAGTGGGGCGTCGCCGCCCTGCTGATCGCCGCCCTCGGCCTGGGCAGCTGGCAGCTGGCCGACACCCTCCTGGAGCGCGGTACCCAGAAGGGCAACAGCGGCACCAACAACAACACCAACACCGGAACCGACGACAGCGGGGAGAAGAAGGAGCCGACCCCCCTGACGATCGCCGGTGCCCAGGAGTACGCCCCGGACGGCAAGCCGCAGAATGCCGAGAACGTCTCGAACACGTACGACGGGAACCCCGCCACCTACTGGCGAACCAAGAGCTTCTACGACGGCCCCGAAGTGAAGATCAAGGACGGCCTCGGCATCGTCTACGACCTCGGGTCCGAGCAGGAGGTCAATGGGGCCTCGATAGCGCTGAAGTTCGGCGGCGCGCACACGACCCTCACGCTGTACGCCACCGACTCCAAGTCTCCCAAGGGCTCCGTCGGCTCCATGACGAAGATCGCCGGAACCACCACCTCGGAGACCGCCCTCCAGCTGACTGCCGAGAAACCGGTCAAGACGCGGTACGTACTCGTGTGGATCACCGCCATGCCGCACGCGCCCCTCGACGACTTCAGCGATCCGGGATACAAGCAGGCCATCACGGACGTGAAGTTCACGGGCTGACCGCAGGACCGGGAGGGGCTCATCGTTGAACGACACGACGCCCGGCGCATGCAGTGACCAGGAACTCCTGGCGCTGCATGCCGCCGGTGATCCCGATGCCTTCGGCGAGATCGTGCGGCGGCACCGCGACCGGCTGTGGGCCGTGGCCCTGCGGACCCTCGGCGATCGTGAGGAGGCCGCGGACGCGGTGCAGGACGCTCTGGTCTCCGCCTACCGGGCCGCCCACACCTTCCGTGGGGAATCCGCTGTCACCACCTGGCTGCACCGGATCACCGTCAATGCCTGCCTGGACCGGGCCCGCAAGGCCGCGTCCCGCAGGACCGCGCCCCTCGACGACACGGACCGCCTGGAGCGCCTCCTGGAGCCGCACGAGTCCGCGGAGGCCCCCGCAGAGCGCCAGGACCTCCACCGTGAGCTCCTGGCCGCCCTGAGCACCCTCCCGGCCGATCAGCGGGCCGCGCTGGTCCTCGTCGACATGCAGGGATACCCCGTCGCCGAGGCCGCCCGGATCCTCGACATCCCCACCGGCACCGTAAAGAGCCGGTGCGCGCGGGGCCGGGCAAAACTCGTACCGCTCCTCACTCATCTGCGCACGAATGCCGGGGATAACACCGCCACCGAGCGGGGAAGGAACCGGACGCCGGGCCCACCCGTCCCACCAGCGGCAGAACCCCGGCATTCAGACCCAGACGCTGTGAAGGGCGGAGGTGGACGACCGTGAGCCCCACAACCGGCACGACCGGCACGACCGGCACGATCCGGCACCCGGACGTCTCGGAGATCTCCGACCTGACCGAAGGTCTTCTCTCGCCGTCCCGAACCACCGAGATCACCCGCCACCTCGACGAGTGCACCCTGTGCGCCGATGTCCGTGACTCTCTGGAGGAGATCCGCTCCCTCCTCGGCACCCTCCCCGGCCCGGCCCGGATGCCCGCCGACATCGCGGGGCGCATCGACGCGGCCCTCGCTGCGGAGGCCCTCCTCGACTCCACGCAGCCGCGGGACCGGGCCGTACCGGCCGACCGCACCCGCACGCCGCACCGCGATGTTTCACGTGAAACATCGCCCGCCGGTCACCCGACCGGCCCAACGGGCCCCGGGCGCCGTCGCGCGCGCCGCAGGATCGCCGTCCTGGCGGGTCTGGCCGGAGCCGCCGCCTGCGCCCTGGGCCTGTTCCTGTTCGGCGACTTCGCGGGCACGCCCGCCCATGACACCGCCACCCGCGGCGAGGCGTCGGACTCCGCCGAGCAGCCGTCCGTCGCTTCCGGTGGCCGCGACTACACCGCTCAGGGCCTGCAGGAGAACGTCCGGCAGCTCATCGCGGCCGACCGGGGCGCCAAGACCGCCCCCGAAGAGGGGAACAACACGCTCGGGCTGGAGAACACCAGCCCCGCCCCGGGGGTCGCTCCCGGCGACAAGCGGGTGTCGCCTGCCCTGCCCAGCTGCGTCCAGCAGGCCACTGGCCGCCCCGACGCCCCGATCGCCGCCGAACGCGGCAACTACCAGGGCGCCTCCGTCTATCTCGTCGTCCTGCCCCATCCGGCCGACTCCGCGCGCGTGGACGCCTACCTCGTCGACACCGCGTGTGAGCAGACCGCCTCAGGAGCCCCCGGGAAGGTCCTCCTGACGAGCACCTATCCCCGATAGCCGGGGCGTTCGGGGCCGTAGTGGGGCGGGTGGGGAATGCATGCGCCGTAGGATCCGTTGGGTGGGGTGAGAGTCCGCACCGGCCCCCGGTAGGCAGTACGCAGTCCGCAGAGACGAGGAAGAAACCCGTGAGCGACGTTCGAAACGTGATCATCATCGGCTCCGGGCCGGCCGGTTACACCGCCGCCCTGTACACCGCACGCGCTTCGCTCAAGCCCCTGGTCTTCGAAGGTGCCGTCACCGCGGGTGGCGCCCTGATGAACACCACCGAGGTGGAGAACTTCCCGGGCTTCCAGGACGGCATCATGGGCCCGGACCTCATGGACAACATGCGGGGTCAGGCCGAGCGCTTCGGCGCCGAGCTGGTTCCGGACGACATCGTGTCCGTGGACCTCAGCG
Organism: Streptomyces avidinii; assembly: GCF_014650695.1. Lineage (GTDB taxonomy): Bacteria > Actinomycetota > Actinomycetes > Streptomycetales > Streptomycetaceae > Streptomyces > Streptomyces avidinii. The sequence continues at coordinate 212,263 of NZ_BMVL01000011.1, forward strand.
GTGAGATCAAGACCGTCACCGACACCGCCGGCACCGTGCACCGCGCCAAGGCCGTCATCGTCACCACCGGCTCCCAGCACCGCAAGCTCGGTCTGCCGAACGAGGACGCCCTCTCCGGCCGCGGCGTCTCCTGGTGCGCCACGTGCGACGGGTTCTTCTTCAAGGACCACGACATCGCCGTGGTCGGCGGCGGCGACACCGCGATCGAGGAAGCCACCTTCCTCTCCCGTTTCGCCAAGTCCGTGACGATCGTCCACCGTCGCGACAGCCTGCGCGCCTCGAAGGCCATGCAGGACCGCGCCTTCGCCGACCCGAAGATCAAGTTCGCCTGGGACAGCGAGGTTTCCGAGATCCACGGCGAGCAGAAGCTCTCCGGCCTCACCCTGCGCAACACCAAGACCGGTGAGACCTCCGAGCTGCCCGTGACCGGCCTCTTCATCGCCGTCGGCCACGACCCGCGCACCGAGCTCTTCAAGGACCAGCTGGACCTCGACGAGGAGGGCTACCTCAAGGTCGAGGCCCCCTCCACCCGGACCAGCGTCACCGGCGTGTTCGGCGCCGGCGACGTCGTGGACCACACCTACCGTCAGGCCATCACGGCAGCGGGCACCGGCTGCTCCGCCGCCCTCGATGCCGAGCGCTTCCTCGCCGCCCTCGCGGACGCCGAGAAGGCTCACGCAGCGGTCTGATCGCCGCTCCGCCCCGTCCAGCCCCACCCCACACCCCGCAGGAAAGAAGAAGGAGGCCGCTGTGGCCGGCACCCTCAAGAATGTGACCGACGATGACTTCGATGCCGAGGTCCTCAGGAGCGACAAGCCCGTGCTGGTGGACTTCTGGGCCGCCTGGTGCGGACCCTGCCGTCAGATCGCGCCGTCCCTCGAGGCGATCGCCGCCGAGCACCCCGAGATCGAGATCGTCAAGCTCAACATCGACGAGAACCCGGCCACGGCTGCGAAGTACGGCGTCATGTCCATCCCGACGCTCAACGTCTATCAGGGCGGCGAGGTCGCCAAGACCATCGTCGGTGCGAAGCCGAAGGCCGCCATCCTGCGCGACCTCGCCGAGTTCGTCGAGGTCAAGACCGCCTGACGGCAATCGACGTTTCACGCGGAACGGGGCCGCCCCCTGCAGGGGGCGGCCCCGTTCCGCGTACCGGGCTCACAGCGGCCGCAGCGCCGGCTCCTTGCGAGCCGCTCCCAGCAAACGGTCCAGCGCAAGCTCCACGTCTTCCTTCCACGACAGCGTCGAGCGGAGTTCCAGCCGCAGCCGCGGATGCACAGGGTGGGGCCGGACCGTCTTGAAGCCCACCGCGAGCAGGTGGTCGGCCGGCAGGAGGCACGCCGGGCCCTCCCAGTGCGCGTCCCCGAAGGCCTCGATCGCCCGGAAGCCCCGCCGCAGCAGGTCCTTCGCCACCGTCTGCACCATCACCCTGCCCAGACCCTGGCCCTGATACCCCGGCATGATCCACGCAGTGATCAGCTGCACGGCATCGGGTGAAACCGGGCTGGTGGGAAAGGCGGTGGCACGCGGAACGTACGCCGCCGGCGCGTAGAGGACGAAGCCCACCGGAACCTCGTCCACGTAGACCACTCGGCCGCAGGATCCCCATTCCAGCAGGACGGCGGAGATCCACGCCTCCTTCTCCTGCGCCGGCGTACCCGCCTTCACCGCGGCCTCGCCGCTGACCGGGTCCAGCTCCCAGAACACACAGGACCGGCAACGACGGGGCAGATCCTGGAGGTTGTCCAGCGTGAGCGGTACCAGCCGACGACCCATGAACGCATCGTATCCACTGGTCGATCGTTCTTCGACAGCAAAGCGAAGGGGCGGACCGCGCCGGTGCACACCGTCGCGATCCGCCCCTCGGCGGCCCGGGGATCACTCCCCGGTGAGACCCTGCTCCAGCACCCGGCCCTCGCCCGGCGCCAGTGTTCCGAGGATCCGCTCCAGATCCTCCATCGAGGCGAACTCGACGGTGATCTTGCCCTTCTTCTGGCCCAGATCCACCTTCACCCGCGTCTCGAACCGGTCCGACAGCCGCGTCGCAAGCTCGCTGAGCGCCGGAGCCACCCGGGCACCCGCACGCGGGCCCTTCGGCTTCACCGCACTCGACGGCTCTGAGGCCATCAGCGTCACGATCTCCTCGACCGCACGCACCGAGAGCCCCTCGGCCACGATCCGGTGCGCCAGCTTGTCCTGCTCCTCGGAGTCCTCCACCGAGAGCAGCGCACGCGCGTGCCCGGCGGACAGCACTCCCGCAGCCACCCGGCGCTGCACCGAGGGGGACAGCTTGAGCAGCCGCAGCGTGTTCGACACCTGCGGACGCGAGCGCCCGATCCGGTCGGCCAGCTGGTCGTGGGTGCAGTTGAAGTCCTTGAGCAGCTGGTCGTAGGCCGCCGCCTCTTCCAGCGGGTTCAGCTGAGCCCGGTGCAGGTTCTCCAGCAGCGCGTCCAGCAGCAGCTTCTCGTCGTCCGTCGCCCGGATGATCGCCGGAATGGCCTCCAGCCCGGCCTCCCGGCAGGCACGCCAGCGCCGCTCACCCATGATCAGCTCATAGCGGCCCGGGGCCGACTGCCGCACCACCACCGGCTGGAGCAGACCCACCTCCTGGATGGAGGTCACCAGCTCGGCCAGCGCGTCCTCGTCGAACACATCGCGCGGCTGGCGCGGGTTCGGCGTGATCGCATCCATCGGGAGCTCGGCGAACGTCGCCCCTGCCACCACATTGGTCTCGGCCTCGGGCTCCGGCTCTGCCACCGGGACAACCGCGAGCGATGTTTCACGTGAAACATCGGCCTGTACGAGCGAAGCGAGCTTCGCCGCCGCGACCCCCCGCTCCGAAGCCAAGGTCGGCACCGCCGACGGAGACGTCGAGCCGGCACTGATCACCGGCGGCGTCTTCTCCTGCGGGGCTGCGGGGATCAGCGCACCGAGCCCCCGCCCCAGGCCTCTACGTCGCTCACTCACTGGATCCCCTCCGCCACATTCTGCGTGCTGTTCATACCCGGGCCCAGATGGGCGTGCCGAGCGTCGTACTGCATTCCGACCCCCCGATACGCGATCTCTCGCGCTGCCTCCAGATAGGAGAGGGAACCACTGGAACCCGGGTCGTACGTGAGCACCGTCTGCCCATAGCTCGGCGCCTCGGAAATACGCACCGACCGGGGGATGCTCGTCCGCAGCACCTCCTTGCCGAAGTGGCTGCGCACCTCCTCCGCCACCTGCGAGGCCAGCCGGGTCCTGCCGTCATACATCGTCAGCAGGATGGTCGACACATGGAGCGTCGGGTTGAGGTGGGCCCGCACCAGATCGACGTTGCGCAGCAGCTGGCCCAGACCCTCCAGCGCGTAGTACTCGCACTGGATCGGGATCAGCACCTCGGCGCCGGCCACCAGCGCGTTCACCGTCAGCAGCCCGAGCGAGGGCGGGCAGTCGATCAGGATGTAGTCGAGAGGCTGGTCGTACGCCTGGATCGCCCGCTGAAGCCGGCTCTCTCGCGCCACGAGCGACACCAGCTCGATCTCCGCACCCGCGAGATCGATCGTGGCCGGAGCACAGAAGAGCCCCTCCACGTCCACCACCGGCTGGACGACCTCCAGCAGAGGCCGGCTGTCCACGAGCACGTCGTAGATCGAGGGCACATCGGCATGGTGGTCGATCCCCAGCGCCGTGGACGCGTTGCCCTGCGGGTCGAGGTCGACCACCAGGACGCGCGCGCCGTGCAGGGCCAGCGAGGCCGCCAGGTTCACGGTCGTCGTGGTCTTGCCCACGCCGCCCTTCTGGTTGGCCACCACCATGACCCGCGTCTGGTTCGGCCGGGGCAGCCTCTCTCCGGCGCGCCCCAGCGCCTCGACCGCCTGCTGGGCAGCTCGGCCGATGGGGGTGTCGTTGTCTACAAGAGGCGGAGGCAATGTTTCACGTGAAACATCCTCACCCGCCGATTCAGAGCGGGGACCGGGGACCGGATCGGCCATCGGCCCCGCGAGGTTGGCGTCGGACCGCACGGTGTCACTCTCCTCGACATCAGGCTCGCGATGAACAGAGCCTGCCATGTCACCCGGGTCGCGAACCAGCGGGGCCCGTACTCCTGTGGATGAATCCACCGTTGTGGACAACTCCGTCCCCCTTGCGTCCTTGCGGTTGAGGGGGGACGCGGCCGCACGACCGCGGCTGATGATTCCGTGCAGCAGAGAGCGACGTTTCACGTGAAACACGATGCCCGGCCAGTACCCAGACAGGGTCTTCGGGCCGCTACGACACTCCGAAATCCATACCTATAGGGCCCAACACGGATCAAATATCCGTGCGGGCCCCGGTCCGCAGAGAATCAGACGACCATCACCGGCGGCGACGGGTACGTCCCACCCGGGCTGCCTTAGCCCGCTTGGCCGCGAACCTCACCCCGCCGGGGCTCTCTCCCACCTCGACCCGCACCACTGTCGTCAGCGGGTCCACCAGGCCCTCGCCGACCTGGAGCACTGAGGTCTTCACCACACCCAGCTTCGCCAGCGCCGTCTTCGCCGACACCAGCTCCTCGTCCGCGGTGTCGCCCTTGAGCGCCAGCATCTCGCCGTACGGGCGCAGCAGAGGTACGCCCCAGCCGGCCAGCCGGTCCAGCGGAGCCACCGCCCGCGCCGTCACCACGTGCACCGGCTGGAGCTTGCCCAGGACCTCCTCGGCCCGCCCGCGCATCACCGTGACGTGATCCAGACCCAGTAGCTCCACGGCCTCCTGAAGGAAGGTCGTACGCCGCAGCAGCGGTTCGAGCAGCGTGATCTTGAGATCCCGACGCACCAGAGCGAGCGGGATACCGGGCAGCCCTGCACCCGAGCCCACATCGCACACCGTGACGCCCTGGGGCACCACCTCCGACAGCACTGCGCAGTTCAGCAGGTGCCGCTCCCACAGGCGCGGCACCTCGCGCGGCCCGATCAGGCCCCGCTTGACTCCTGCGTCCGCCAGCAGCTCCGCGTACCGCACAGCTTCCGGGAAAAACTCACCGAACACCGCGCGCGCCTGTTCAGGCGCCGGGGGAAGCTCAGCTGCCTCCGTCACGGGGACCGTCCTTCCGTACGCATGGTTCTGAAGAACCACGTCTTCAAGGTGAAGCGTCGTTCGCCTGTCAGGCCAGGCTGACAAACATCGGCCCCGTCTGCGACACAGACGGGGCCGAACACATCTCGCAGGCGATCAGGCCGGAAGCACAACGACGAAGCGCTGCGGCTCCTCGCCCTCGGACTCGCTGCGCAGACCGGCGGCCGCCACGGCATCGTGGACGACCTTTCGCTCGAACGGGGTCATCGGAGCCAGCTTCATCGGCTCGCCGGACGCCTTCACGTCCGCCGCGGCCTGGGCGCCCAGCACCGCCAGCTCCTCGCGCTTCTTCGCACGGAACCCGGCGATGTCCAGCATCAGCCGGCTGCGGTCCCCGGTCTCCCGGTGCACGGCGAGGCGGGTCAGCTCCTGCAGAGCCTCCAGAACCTCACCGTCGCGGCCCACGAGCTTCTGCAGATCGCGGCCGGCCGAGTCGCTGACGATCGACACCGCGGCCCGGTCGGCCTCGACGTCCATGTCGATGTCGCCGTCCAGGTCGGCGATGTCCAGCAGACCCTCGAGGTAATCGGCCGCGATCTCACCCTCCTGCTCAAGGCGGGTCAGGGTGTCGCCACTCTCAGCGGCGGCGGTGGTGGTGCCTTCCGTCACGGGAGGGACTCCTTCTTACTTCTTGGGAGAGGGCTTGCTGGGCGTCTGACGCTGCGACTTCGACTGGCGCTTCGGCTGCTGCCGCTTGGCCGTACCGCCGCTCGCCGCATCCGAGTCTGCCGTGGCCTCGGAACTCTTGATCACACTGCCGTCGGGCTGGGCCGCCAGGCCCTGCTTGGTGAGGGCGGTGATGAACTTGCGCTCGTTGTCATTGCGGTCCGGGCCCTTGGCAACGATCGCCGCGACGATCTTCTTCTTGCTCCGGCCCTTCACGTCACCGTGCGAGCTGATGTGCTTCAGCAGGCGGGTCAGGTACTGGTCCTGCGCCTTGCTGCCCGGCGTCGGGTTCTGGTTGATCACGTACATCTGCTGGCCCATGGTCCACACGTTCGTGGTCAGCCAGTAGACGAGGACACCGACGGGGAAGTTGATGCCCATGACCGCGAAGATCACGGGGAAGATGTACATCAGCATCTTCTGCTGCTGCATGAACGGCGTCTTGACCGAGAGGTCGACGTTCTTCTGCATCAGCTGACGCTGGGTGTAGAACTGCGACAGCGACATCAGGATGATCATGATGGCGGTGACGATGCGCACATCGGTGATCGAGGCGTCCAGGGTCGCGACCTTCGCGGCGCTGTCCGTGAACTTCGCCGCCAGCGGAGCACCGAAGATGTGGGCCTGACGCGCACTGGCCAGCAGCGGACCGTCGATGTAGCCGATCTCCTTGCCGCTGGCGATGCTGGAGAGCACGCTGTACAGGGCGAAGAAGAACGGGGACTGCGCCAGGATGGGAAGGCACGAGGAGAGCGGGTTGGTACCCGTCTCCTTGTACAGCTTCATCATCTCTTCGGACTGACGCTGCTTGTCGTTCTTGTAGCGCTCCTGGATCGCCTTCATCTTCGGCTGGAGCGCCTGCATACCCCGCGTCGCCTTGATCTGCTTCACGAAGAGCGGGATCAGGCAGATACGGATCAAGATCACCAGGGACACGATGGACAGGCCCCAGGCCCACCCGCTGTCCGGCCCGAAGACCGCACCGTAGAGCGAGTGGAACTGGACGATGATCCAGGAAACGGGTGTGGTGATAAAGCTGAACAGACCGGCGATCGTGTCCACTAATCAGGCTCCTTGAGCATTGCGAGATCTACGCAACGCACTGCGCAGCTGCTCGTGCCAACGCGGGCGTTTACGGGGTGGGACATGGTCCACACCACCCGGGGACCACGGATTGCACCGCAGGATCCGCCAGGCGGTCAGAACCGTCCCCTTCACCGCACCATGCCGGTCGATGGCCGTGTACCCGTAGTGCGAACACGACGGGTAGTAGCGGCACACCGGCCCGAGCAGCGGACTGATCGTCCACTGGTACAGCTTGATCAAAGCGAGCAGCGGGTACTTCATCGAGCCACGCCTCCCAGGAGCCGCACCAGAGCGGCATCCAGGTCCCGGGCCAGCTCGTCGGGGCCGGCATCGCCCGCTCCGGGCAACGCTCGTACCACCACCAGGCTACCGGGGGGCAGCTGTGGCAGCCGCTCACGGACCAGATGGCGAAGACGGCGCTTCACCCGGTTACGTATGACGGCATTGCCGACAGCTTTGCTGACGACGAAACCCGCACGCGTCGAGGGATCGATCTCCCCCGGCTCGTGCGGGTCCGTTGCACCGCTTGTACGTAGGTGGACGACGAGGAGCGGGCGACCAGCCCGACGACCTCGACGTACCGCGCTCGCGAAGTCCTCGCGCCGCCTCAGCCGATTTTCGGGAGACAGCACGACGTCACGACCTGCGTGTTGTTACGCGGAAAGGGCGGCGCGGCCCTTGCCACGACGGTTCGCGAGGATCGCGCGACCGGCACGGGTACGCATCCGCAGGCGGAAGCCGTGGGTCTTGGCACGACGGCGGTTGTTCGGCTGGAAGGTGCGCTTGCTCACTCGGGGGCTCCAGAGAATGAATCGTTGTGGCGGGACATCGCCTGGCTGTCACCGTGCGCCCACGAGGAAACTCGCGTGTTCGCCCGAGTGGCACCGCTAAATGATCACTGAAAGTGACCTTCGCCCATCGGTAGGCAGGCGGCAGCAGCCATCGACAACTCGACCTCGTTACGGTACGCGCGGCTACGCCATCCGGTCAAACCGAGTCGACGTGGCCCCACACTGTGCACAGGCTGTGGACAACGACTTGAACCGTACCCGCTGGCCTGACTACCGTTGCCTGACCCCGGATTTTTTGTCCCGACCGTCCCAAAGAACCACACATTCGTGGGACCCCTGTGAGAGAGCGTGCTCTGTGGCTGACGTACCTGCCGATCTTGCCGCAGTGTGGCCAAGGGTGCTCGAGAAGCTCCTCGGGGAGGGACAGCCGGGGATCGAACCGAAGGACAAGCAGTGGGTCGAACGCTGTCAGCCCCTGGCACTCGTCGCCGACACCGCACTGCTCGCCGTCCCCAACGAATGGGGCAAGCGCGTCCTCGAAGGCCGCCTCGCCCCGCTGATCAGTGACGCGCTGAGCCGGGAGTGCGGCCGCCCCATCCGGATCGCGATCACGGTGGACGACTCCGCCGGCGAGCCCGCGCCCCCCTCCCCGCCCCAGCAGCAGGGCGGCTACGAGCCCTACGGCGGCCAGCGCCCCGGCGGCGGCAACGGTGACGACCAGCTTCCCACCGCCCGCCCCGCCTACCCGGACTACCAGCAGCAGCGCCCCGAGCCCGGCGCCTGGCCCCGCGGCGGCCAGCAGGACGACTACGGCTGGCAGCAGCCGCGCCTCGGCGGTTTCCCCGAGCGCGACCCGTACGCCTCCCCGCAGCCGGGCTACATGCAGCAGTCCGAGCCCTCCGGCTACGACCAGGGCTCCTACGAACAGCAGAAGTACGAGCAGCAGAAGTACGAGTCCCAGCAGCAGCACCAGGGCCATCAGTACGAGCAGCAGAGCTACGAGCCCCAGCAGTACGAACAGCCCGCGCCGCGCCAGGCCCCGGGCCGGCCCTCGCCGCCCCCGTCCCCGTCCGGCGGCTCCACCTCGGGCCCGCTGGAGCCGACCGCGCGGCTGAACCCCAAGTACCTCTTCGACACCTTCGTCATCGGCGCCTCCAACCGCTTCGCGCACGCCGCCGCGGTCGCCGTGGCCGAGGCACCGGCGAAGGCGTACAACCCCCTCTTCGTCTATGGGGAGTCGGGCCTCGGCAAGACGCACCTGCTGCACGCCATCGGGCACTACGCGCGGAGCCTGTACCCCGGCACCCGGGTGCGGTACGTGAGCTCCGAGGAGTTCACCAACGAGTTCATCAACTCCATCCGCGACGGCAAGGGCGACGCGTTCCGCAAGCGCTACCGCGAGATGGACATCCTGCTCGTCGACGACATCCAGTTCCTCGCGAGCAAGGAGTCGACGCAGGAGGAGTTCTTCCACACCTTCAATACGCTCCACAACGCCAACAAGCAGATCGTGCTCTCCTCCGACCGGCCGCCCAAGCAGCTGGTCACCCTGGAGGACCGGCTCCGCAACCGCTTCGAGTGGGGCCTGATCACCGACGTCCAGCCGCCCGAGCTGGAGACCCGTATCGCCATCCTGCGCAAGAAGGCGGTCCAGGAGCAGCTCAACGCCCCGCCGGAGGTACTGGAGTTCATCGCCTCCCGCATCTCGCGCAACATCCGCGAGCTGGAGGGGGCGCTGATCCGGGTCACGGCCTTCGCGAGCCTGAACCGGCAGCCGGTCGACCTGGGCCTGACCGAGGACGTCCTGAAGAACCTGATCCCGGGCGGCGAGGACAGCGCACCGGAGATCACCGCCTCCGACATCATGGCGGCCACCGCCGACTACTTCGGGCTGACCGTGGACGACCTGTGCGGCTCCTCGCGCAGCCGGGTGCTGGTCACCGCCCGGCAGATCGCCATGTACCTGTGCCGGGAGCTCACCGACCTGTCGCTGCCCAAGATCGGGGCGCAGTTCGGCGGCCGCGACCACACGACCGTCATGCACGCGGACCGCAAGATCCGCGCTCTGATGGCCGAGCGCCGCTCCATCTACAACCAGGTCACCGAGCTCACGAACCGCATCAAGAACGCCTGAGCTCGGCCCGCCGAGACCTGGTTCGGGGCTGCTTCAGGGCCCCTTCAAACGCATGCAGAGGGCGCTCCCGGTCCACAACGGGGGCGCCCTTCTTCGTTCGCGCGCCCCTGACCTGTTCGAATACGCCCCCGCGGGAGCAACTCATCCACAGATTGGGAGACTTTCTTCCGTCCACACCCTGGGGACGCCCCGCGTCGCCCACAATCTGTCCACAGGGGTGCGGGGTGAGTCCCCATCAGGGCAGGTCAGAACCCTGTGGAATTGTGCACAAAGACTGTCCACAGGCTGTGGACAAATATTTCGTCCACAGCACTGTCCACGGCGTTGTCCACCGTCGGCCCACAGGTTTCCACGTCCTGTGCACAGGATCCGGTGTCTTCTCCACACCCTTGTCCACTGTTCGGCAACACACCACCCCCTCTCACCGCCCGGAGTGAAAGCCGTCACACGGATGTAGACGTTTGGGTTGTGGAGTACCGGGGGAAAGCTGGGGACACACCTGTGGAGTAGTTGGGGTCCCCTGGGGACAGCCTGTGCAGAACTTTCTGTTCTCCACAGAGACACGGGGTTGTCCACCGGTGTCGCCCACAGGGTCGGTGGATAAAAAACTGGGGTTGACCTGCGAAAACAGGCTTATCCACCGTTTCCACAGGCCCTACTACTACCCCCATAGAGAGTTAGGCCGGTTTCGGTTTTCAAGCGGGTCCTGTGCACAACTCGTCGATCGCCCGCCCCGACGCCTCGCTCCCGACTTGACCGCCGGCCGCACCGACTGTCGGCGCAGTGCGTCAGACTGGTCCCCGGCATCGGTCGAGGCATCGACGAGCCGACGACGAAGGCCGGCAGACGAGCGAGCAACAGCAGGAGGCGGTTCCGGTGAAGATCCGGGTGGAGCGCGACGTACTCGCGGAGGCGGTGGCTTGGGCCGCCCGTAGCCTCCCGGCCCGGCCGCCGGTGCCCGTTCTCGCGGGCCTGCTGCTCAAGGCCGAGGAAGGCACCCTGAGCCTCTCCGGCTTCGACTACGAGGTCTCGGCCCGCGTCTCGGTCGAGGCGGACGTCGAGGAGGACGGCACCGTCCTGGTCTCCGGCCGGCTGCTCGCCGACATCTGCCGCGCCCTCCCCAACCGCCCGGTGGAGATTTCCACAGACGGTGTACGGGCGACCGTGGTCTGCGGCTCCTCGCGGTTCACACTCCACACCCTGCCTGTGGAGGAGTACCCGGCACTGCCGCAGATGCCGACCGCGACCGGCACCGTGGCCGGCGAGGTCTTCGCCTCCGCCGCCAAGCAGGTGGCCACCGCCGCCGGCCGTGACGACACGCTGCCCGTGCTGACCGGTGTGCGCATCGAGATCGAGGGCGACCGCGTCACCCTGGCCTCCACCGACCGCTACCGCTTCGCGGTCCGCGAGTTCCTGTGGAAGCCGGAGAACCCGGACGCGTCCGCCGTGGCCCTGGTGCCCGCCAAGACGCTCCAGGAGATCGCCAACTCGCTGACCAGCGGTGACACCGTGACCCTGGCGCTGTCCGGATCCGGTGCGGGCGAGGGCCTGATCGGTTTCGAGGGCGCCGGCCGCCGCACCACCACCCGGCTGCTGGAGGGCGACCTGCCCAAGTACCGGACCCTGTTCCCGACGGAGTTCAACTCGATCGCCGTGATCGAGACCGCGCCCTTCGTCGAGGCCGTCAAGCGCGTGGCTCTGGTGGCCGAGCGCAACACCCCGGTCCGCCTCAGCTTCGAGAAGGGCGTGCTGATCCTGGAGGCCGGTTCCTCCGACGACGCACAGGCTGTGGAAAGGGTCGACGCCCAGCTGGACGGCGACGACATCTCGATCGCCTTCAACCCGACCTTCCTGCTGGACGGCCTGAGCGCGATCGCCTCCCCGGTGGCCCAGCTCAGCTTCACCACGTCGACCAAGCCGGCGCTGCTCAGCGGCCGCCCGGCGATCGACGCGGAAGCGGACGAGGCGTACAAGTACCTGATCATGCCGGTGCGACTGTCCGGCTGACGCCCCACCTGTCGACGTCGGGCCCGGTCTCGCACGCAGCGGGACCGGGCCCGACGCCGTCCACAGCAGGGCAGGGCGCCGGGCCCTGGACGCGGGAACCCGCAAAGCCCCGAAAGCCGGACCGGCCCCCATGGAGCGCCCGTACGGCCCGCCGAGGCGGCCGGGCGTAGGCTCGGATCCGGTGGGCGACCCCCTGCGCGTCCGGCGAGGACACACCCCGGGGAAGCCCAGGCAAAGACGGCCACAACGCTTAAGGAACCACCTGATGGAGCTTGGTCTCGTCGGTCTCGGCAAGATGGGCGGCAACATGCGCGAGCGCATCCGCCGCGCAGGCCACACCGTCATCGGATACGACCGCAACCCGGACCTCGCGGATGTCCACAGCCTGCGGGAGCTTGTGGACAGCCTGCCGGCCCCTCGCGTCGTGTGGGTGATGGTCCCGGCCGGTGCGGCCACCCAGTCCACGGTCGACGAGCTCGCCGAACTGCTGTCGGTCGGCGACATCGTCGTCGACGGCGGCAACTCGCGCTGGACCGACGACGAGAAGCACGCCGCGGAGCTGGCGGCCAAGGGCATCGGCTTCGTCGACTGCGGCGTCTCGGGCGGGGTGTGGGGCCTGGAGAACGGCTACGCCCTGATGTACGGCGGCGAGAAGGACCACGTCGCACGGGTCCAGCCGATCTTCGACGCCCTCAAGCCCGAGGGCGAGTTCGGCGCGGTGCACGCCGGCAAGGTCGGCGCCGGCCACTTCGCGAAGATGGTCCACAACGGCATCGAGTACGCCATGATGCAGGCCTACGCCGAGGGCTGGGAGCTCCTGGAGAAGGTGGACTCGGTCACCGACGTCCGCGAGGTCTTCCGCTCCTGGCAGGAGGGCACCGTCATCCGCTCCTGGCTGCTGGACCTGGCCGTGAACGCCCTCGACCAGGACGAGCACCTGGAGCAGCTGCGGGGCTTCGCGCAGGACTCGGGCGAGGGACGCTGGACGGTGGAGGCTGCGATCGACAACGCCGTGCCGCTGCCCGCGATCACCGCTTCGCTGTTCGCTCGGTTCGCCTCGCGGCAGGACGACTCCCCGCAGATGAAGATGATCGCCGCGCTGCGCAACCAGTTCGGCGGCCACGCGGTCGAGAAGGCCTAGCGCTCGGCGGAGCAGAACGGCAGCAGGAAGACAGCAGCACAGCACCACAGCAAGCAGTGGGAAGCCGGGGGAGGTCGGCGCCGTATGCACGTTTCGCATCTCTCTTTGGCCGACTTCCGCTCGTACGCCCGGGCCGAGGTTCCCCTCGACCCGGGCGTCACCGCTTTCGTGGGCCCCAACGGCCAGGGCAAGACCAACCTCGTCGAGGCGATCGGCTACCTCGCGACCCTCGGCAGCCACCGGGTCTCCTCGGACGCCCCGCTCGTACGGATGGGCGCGGACCGCGCGGTGATCCGCGCGGCCGTCACCCAGGGCGAGCGACAGCAGCTCGTGGAGCTGGAGCTCAATCCCGGGCGGGCCAACCGGGCCCGAATCAACCGGTCCTCGCAGGTCAGGCCCCGGGACGTGCTGGGGATCATACGGACGGTGCTGTTCGCACCGGAGGACCTGGCCCTGGTCAAGGGCGACCCGGGCGAGCGGCGGCGGTTCCTGGACGAGCTGGTCACGGCGCGCTCGCCGCGGATGGCCGCGGTCCGCTCCGACTACGAACGGGTGCTCAAGCAGCGCAACACCCTGCTGAAGTCCGCGGCGATGGCCCGCCGGCACGGCGGGCGCTCCTTGGACCTGTCCACCCTCGACGTGTGGGACCAGCACCTCGCGCGCGTGGGCGCGGAAATGCTGGCGCAGCGACTGGATCTGATCGCCACGCTGCTGCCGCTCGCCGACAAGGCGTACGAGCAGCTCGCGCCCGGCGGCGGCCCGCTGGGGCTGGCGTACCGGTCCTCGGCCGGCGAGCCGGTGGACAGCGGTACGGCGCGCACCCGCGAGGCCCTCTACGAGGTGCTTCTGGCGGCGCTGGCCGACGTGCGCAAGCAGGAGATCGAGCGGGGTGTGACCCTGGTGGGCCCGCACCGTGACGACCTGCAGCTGCGGCTGGGCGAAATGCCCGCGAAGGGGTACGCCAGCCACGGGGAATCGTGGTCGTACGCGCTGGCCCTGCGGCTGGCCTCGTACGAGCTGCTGCGCTCGGAGGGGAGCGAGCCGGTGCTGATCCTGGACGACGTGTTCGCGGAGCTGGACACACGGCGCCGGGAGCGGCTGGCGGAGCTGGTGGCCCCCGGCGAGCAGGTACTGGTGACGGCGGCGGTCGACGACGACGTCCCGGGGGTGCTGGTGGGATCGCGGTTCGGGGTGTCCGGCGGTGAGGTGACCCGGCTGTGAACGAGCAGGCCAAGGACCCGCAGGAGGGTCGCAGGAGCCCGGAGGTCTCCGGGGTGGACCTCGCACGCCAGGCCCTGGCGGCGGCGCGGGAGCAGGCGCGGGCCCGGGGCAACGCGGCCGGCGGGAAGCGGCGCCACCAGCCGGGGCTGCGCTCGGGGGCCCGTGCGGACGGCCGGGACCCGATGCCGTTGATGGCGGCGCTGGACCGGCTGCGCACCGAACGCGGCTGGGAGATGCCGATGGCGGTGGCGGGCGTGATGGAGCGCTGGCCGGAGATCGTCGGCCCGGAGATCGCGGCCCACTGTGAACCGCAGCGGTACGAGGACCGTGAACTCGTCGTGCGGTGCGATTCCTCGGCGTGGGCGGCGCAGCTGAAGCTGCTGGCTCCGCAGCTGGTCGCGCGGTTGAACGCGGATCTGGGGCAGGGCACGGTGCGGATGATCAAGGTGCACGGTCCCGGTGGGCGGCCGAAGGGGTACGGGCCCTGGCGGGCGCCGGGCAGCAAGGGTCCCGGGGACACCTACGGCTGACGGGCCCTGCCGGGTTCCCTCCGACCCCGCGCGAGCGGGTACGTACCGCCCGCTCCGCGGGGTCCGGGGCTCCGCCCCCGACCCCGTGCCTCGCATGCCGGCGGGGCTGGAGATCGGCAGATTCGGGTGGCGTCCCTCACGGTAGTCGGAGGTTGACAGCCCGAAGGGCTGGGTGCCCGCGTGAGCCTCTTTGAGCCCCTTCCCGGATGTGGGGAGTCGGAGAGAGGAGGTTCAGGGCGGCACATGCGGACTCAGGTACCGGCAAACCCCCATTCATGTCCGTGGTACCGGTAGACTGAAGCGAATCCCGCCCGTTCGCGGGATCACGCAGACAACGCAGAACGACGCGGCCGCTCCCGCCGGCGCATTTGCTGGTCCGGAGTACGGGCTGCGCTGTGCCAGAAAGGGCGCTTCGTGGCCGATTCCGGCGACTCCAACGAGAAGAATTACGACGCCAGTGCGATCCAGGTCCTCGAGGGCCTGGACGCGGTCCGCAAGCGGCCGGGTATGTACATCGGCTCGACGGGTGAGCGTGGTCTGCACCACCTCGTCTACGAGGTCGTCGACAACTCGGTCGACGAGGCGCTGGCCGGGCACGCGGACACCATCGACGTGACGATCCTCGCCGACGGTGGGGTGCGCGTGGTCGACAACGGTCGCGGTATCCCGGTCGGCATCGTTCCGTCCGAGGGCAAGCCGGCCGTCGAGGTCGTCCTGACGGTCCTGCACGCGGGCGGCAAGTTCGGAGGCGGCGGCTACGCCGTTTCCGGCGGCCTGCACGGCGTCGGTGTGTCCGTCGTGAACGCCCTGTCGACCAAGGTCGCGGTCGAGGTCAAGACGGACGGCCACCGCTGGACCCAGGACTACAAGCTGGGCGTGCCGACGGCTCCGCTGGCCAAGAACGAGGAGACCGCCGAGACCGGCACCACGGTCACCTTCTGGGCCGACGGCGACATCTTCGAGACGACCGAGTACTCCTTCGAGACGCTGTCGCGGCGCTTCCAGGAGATGGCCTTCCTCAACAAGGGCCTCACCCTGTCGCTGACCGACGAGCGCGAGTCGGCGAAGGCCACGGTCGGCGCGGACGACCCCGACGCGGACACGGCCGAGCCGACCGCGCGCACGGTGAAGTACTACTACGAGGGCGGCATCGTCGACTTCGTGAAGTACCTCAACTCGCGCAAGGGCGAGCTGATCCACCCGACCGTCATCGACGTCGAGGCCGAGGACAAGGAGCGCATGCTCTCGGTCGAGATCGCGATGCAGTGGAACTCGCAGTACACGGAGGGGGTCTACTCCTTCGCGAACACGATCCACACGCACGAGGGCGGTACGCACGAGGAGGGCTTCCGTGCGGCGCTGACGGGTCTGGTGAACCGTTACGCGCGCGACAAGAAGCTGCTGCGCGAGAAGGACGACAACCTCGCCGGCGAGGACATCCGCGAGGGTCTGACGGCGATCATCTCGGTCAAGCTGGGCGAGCCCCAGTTCGAGGGCCAGACGAAGACCAAGCTGGGCAACACCGAGGCCAAGACCTTCGTGCAGAAGGTCGTCCACGAGCACCTCAACGACTGGTTCGACCGCAATCCGGTCGAGGCCGCGGACATCATCCGCAAGTCGATCCAGGCGGCCACCGCGCGCGTCGCGGCCCGCAAGGCCCGCGACCTCACCCGTCGCAAGGGTCTGCTGGAGAGCGCCTCGCTGCCGGGCAAGCTGTCCGACTGCCAGTCGAACGACCCGACCAAGTGCGAGATCTTCATCGTCGAGGGCGACTCGGCCGGTGGCTCCGCGAAGTCCGGCCGCAACCCGATGTACCAGGCCATCCTGCCGATCCGCGGCAAGATCCTGAACGTCGAGAAGGCCCGTATCGACAAGATCCTCCAGAACACCGAGGTCCAGGCGCTGATCAGTGCCTTCGGTACCGGTGTGCACGAGGACTTCGACATCGAGAAGCTCCGCTATCACAAGATCATCCTGATGGCGGACGCCGACGTCGACGGCCAGCACATCAACACCCTGCTGCTGACCTTCCTCTTCCGCTTCATGCGGCCGCTGGTCGAGGCCGGTCACGTGTACCTGTCGCGCCCGCCGCTCTACAAGATCAAGTGGGGCCGGGACGACTTCGAGTACGCGTACTCGGACCGCGAGCGCGACGCGCTGGTGGAGCTCGGCAAGCAGAACGGCAAGCGGATCAAGGAAGACTCGATCCAGCGCTTCAAGGGTCTGGGCGAGATGAACGCCGAGGAACTGCGCGTCACCACCATGGACGTGGACCACCGTGTACTCGGCCAGGTCACGCTGGACGACGCGGCGCAGGCCGACGACCTGTTCTCGGTGCTGATGGGCGAGGACGTCGAGGCTCGTCGCTCCTTCATCCAGCGCAACGCCAAGGACGTCCGCTTCCTCGACATCTGAGTCGGCTCCGCTGACCGCCGCCTGAAAGGACTTCTGACCAGCAATGGCCGACGAAACCACCCCCACCGCAGAGAACGCTGAGAATGCCGCGGAGGAGCAGCCCGTGCTGCGCATCGAGCCCGTCGGGCTCGAGACGGAGATGCAGCGCTCCTACCTCGACTACGCGATGTCCGTCATCGTCTCGCGCGCCCTGCCGGACGTGCGGGACGGCCTCAAGCCGGTGCACCGCCGCGTGCTGTACGCGATGTACGACGGCGGCTACCGGCCCGAGAAGGGCTTCTACAAGTGCGCCCGTGTCGTCGGCGACGTCATGGGTACCTACCACCCGCACGGTGACAGTTCGATCTACGACGCCCTGGTCCGCCTGGCCCAGCCGTGGTCGATGCGCATGCCGCTGGTGGACAGCAACGGCAACTTCGGCTCTCCGGGCAACGACCCGGCGGCCGCGATGCGCTACACCGAGTGCAAGCTCATGCCGCAGGCCATGGAGATGCTCCGGGACATCGACGAGGAGACCGTCGACTTCCAGAACAACTACGACGGCCGCAACCAGGAGCCGACGGTCCTTCCGGCGCGCTTCCCGAACCTGCTGGTCAACGGCAGCGCCGGCATCGCCGTCGGCATGGCGACCAACATCCCGCCGCACAACCTCCGCGAGGTCGCGGCCGGTGCGCAGTGGGCGCTGGAGCACCCCGAGGCCACGCACGAGGAGCTCCAGGACGCGCTGATCGAGCGGATCAAGGGCCCCGACTTCCCGTCGGGCGCCCTGGTCGTGGGCCGCAAGGGCATCGAGGAGGCGTACCGGACCGGTCGCGGCTCCATCACGATGCGCGCGGTGGTGGAGGTCGAGGAGATCCAGAACCGCCAGTGCCTGGTGGTCACGGAGCTCCCGTACCAGACCAACCCCGACAACCTCGCGCAGAAGATCGCGGACCTGGTCAAGGACGGCAAGGTCGGCGGCATCGCCGACGTCCGTGACGAGACCTCGTCGCGGACCGGCCAGCGCCTGGTGATCGTGCTGAAGCGGGACGCCGTCGCGAAGGTCGTGCTGAACAACCTCTACAAGCACACCGAGCTGCAGACGAACTTCGGTGCGAACATGCTGGCGCTGGTGGACGGCGTGCCGCGCACGCTGTCGATCGACGCCTTCATCCGCCACTGGGTGACGCACCAGATCGAGGTCATCGTCCGGCGCACGAAGTTCCGCCTGCGCAAGGCGGAGGAGCGCGCCCACATCCTGCGCGGTCTGCTCAAGGCGCTGGACGCGATCGACGAGGTCATCGCCCTCATCCGGCGCAGCAACACGGTCGAGATCGCGCGCGAGGGCCTGATGGGCCTCCTGGAGATCGACGAGATCCAGGCGAACGCGATCCTGGAGATGCAGCTCCGCCGCCTCGCGGCCCTGGAGCGCCAGAAGATCGTCGCCGAGCACGACGAGCTCCAGGCCAAGATCAACGAGTACAACGCGATCCTGGCCTCCGAGTCGCGCCAGCGCACCATCGTCAGCGAGGAACTGGCGGCGATCGTCGAGAAGTTCGGCGACGACCGGCGTTCCAAGCTGGTGCCCTTCGACGGTGACATGTCCATCGAGGACCTGATCGCCGAAGAGGACATCGTCGTCACGATCACGCACGGCGGCTACGTCAAGCGCACCAAGACCGAGGACTACCGCTCGCAGAAGCGCGGTGGCAAGGGTGTGCGCGGCACCAAGCTGAAGCAGGACGACCTGGTCGACCACTTCTTCGTCTCCACCACGCACCACTGGCTGCTGTTCTTCACGAACAAGGGCCGGGTCTACCGGTCCAAGGCGTACGAGCTGCCGGACGCCGGCCGCGACGCCCGCGGGCAGCACGTGGCGAACCTGCTGGCCTTCCAGCCGGACGAGAAGATCGCGCAGATCCTCGCGATCCGCGACTACGAGGCGGCGCCCTACCTGATCCTGGCCACCAAGGGCGGCCTGGTGAAGAAGACGGCGCTCAAGGACTACGACTCGCCCCGCTCCGGCGGCGTCATCGCGATCAACCTCCGGGAGACCGGGGACGGCAGCGATGACGAGCTGATCGGCGCGGAGCTGGTGTCCGCCGAGGACGACCTGCTGCTGATCAGCAAGAAGGCGCAGTCGATCCGCTTCACGGCGACCGACGAGGCGCTGCGCCCGATGGGCCGCGCCACCTCGGGCGTGAAGGGCATGAGTTTCCGTGAAGGTGACGAACTGCTCTCCATGAGCGTTGTGAGGCCGGGTACGTTCGTCTTCACCGCGACCGACGGCGGCTACGCCAAGCGGACACCGGTCGACGAGTACCGCGTCCAGGGCCGTGGCGGCCTGGGTATCAAGGCCGCCAAGATCGTGGAGGACCGCGGATCGCTCGTCGGGGCGCTCGTGGTCGACGAGACGGACGAGATTCTCGCCATCACGCTCGGCGGTGGTGTGATTCGTACGCGCGTCAACGAAGTCAGGGAGACCGGCCGTGACACCATGGGCGTCCAGCTGATCAACCTGGGGAAGCGGGATGCCGTGGTCGGCATCGCGCGCAACGCCGAGGCCGGTCAGGAAGCTGACGAGGTCGAGGCCGATGAGAACGAGACCGAGGTGGCCGACGGACAGGCCGCCGAGGCCGCCGAGGGCACGCAGCCTTCGGCCGGGGAGCACGAGGAGTAAGTCGTGAGTGGAGCCACGGGCGCCGGACCGGCCAAGACTGGAGCGAACGGTGCCCGTGGCCCCGCCGCGGACTCCCAAGGGGGAACCGTGACGGACACCCGAGGACCGCAGCCGGCGGCCGGCGCGGACACCGGCGAGGACAAGCCCGCACAGCCGTACCACCCGCCGCAGGCCTACACGGCGCCCTCGGGCCCGGGGACGCCGCGGGGTGGCACGGGTGGCGGTGCGCAGCGCAAGCCGCGCCCGGGGGTCCGTACGGCCCCCCGGACGCGCAAGGCGCGGCTGCGGGTGGCCAAGGCCGACCCGTGGTCGGTCATGAAGGTCAGCTTCCTGCTGTCGATCGCGCTCGGCATCTGCACGATCGTGGCGGCGGTGGTGCTGTGGATGGTCATGGACGCGATGGGCGTCTTCTCGACCGTCGGCGGCACGATCAGTGAGGCGACCGGCTCGAACGAGGGCAACGGCTTCGACCTCCAGTCGTTCCTGTCGCTGCCGCGCGTTCTGATCTTCACGTCGGTCATCGCGGTGATCGACGTGGTGCTGGCGACGGCACTGGCGACGCTGGGCGCGTTCATCTACAACCTGTCGGCGGGCTTCGTCGGCGGTGTGGAGCTGACGCTCGCCGAGGACGAGTAGGTCCTCCGGAGGAGCGCCCGCGACGGGTCGGATGACCTGCGCAGACGCCTCTGGGCAACGGATTTTGGCCTGACCGGGTCTGTGCGCTAATCTTCAGGAGTCAGCGCGCAGCGCGGATGGGGCTATAGCTCAGTTGGTTAGAGCGCATCCCTGATAAGGATGAGGCCACAGGTTCAAATCCTGTTAGCCCCACAGTGTCGAAGACCCCCAGGCCAAGGCCTGGGGGTCTTTGTCGTTGGGCCAGTTGGCGGGCTGTGCCGCTCGAAAGGCCGCCGATCGGATATCGGTCGGTGTGTATTGTTGGCTGCCAGAAGTCCCCTACGTCAACGAAAGACGAGGTCGCGCGGTGAAGAAGCTGCTCCTGGTCGCACTGGCCGCCATCGGCGGGCTCCTCGTGTACCGCCAGATCCAGGCGGACCGCGCCGAGCAGGACCTGTGGACGGAGGCAACTGACTCCGTGCCCTCTGGTTCCGGTGTGTGAGACCCAAGGCTGATCTCATGAAGCCCCGGCTGCCGCTGCGGCCGGGGCTTTGTGCTGTTCTGTGACGAAAACTTCCGTTATGAAAAGATTTTGCTTGCGCTAGCAAACTCGGGGTGGGCGTGATGGTTCGGGGACGGACGACAGTGTGGGCGGCGGCCCTGGGGCTGGCAGCGGGCCTGCCCGGTGTCGCGTACGCCGAGGGGGCCGCGCCCGGGCCCCTGCCGACCTACCGGGCCGCCGACGGAGCCAGAGCGGTCGAGGGCAAGCCCTCCACGGCGGACGCCCCGCTGATCGAGGCCGGGAGCGTCTACGCGGACACGCTCGGACCGGGGGACCGCGTGTACCGGCTCGTCCTCGACAAGGACGAGTCCAATGTCTACGTCTCCGCGGTGGTCCGGCCCGCGGCGGGCGCGAAGGTCTCCGGCAGCGACGGCATCGAGGTGGAGATCATGACCACCGCCGGACGCTCCTGCCCGGGCAGCACCGGCCGGGCGAACTTCGGTTACGACGCCTACCCGATCGGCGCGGCCGGCGTCCGGTGGGGTGCGGAGGACGCGGACTGCGCGCCGGCGGGCGTGTACTACGCCAAGGTCACCCGTACGTCGGCCAAGGGCTACGACCAGAGCCCGTGGCCGCTGGAGATCAAGGTCCAGCGGGAGCCGGGCCGCGGCGCGGGTGCCGTCCCCACCACCGCGCCCAGCAGCTGGCCCTCGGGAGCCCCCGCGCTGCCCGGGTCCGAGCCGGTGGCCCGCACCGGCGGCACCGGCTTCAACGACGCCCGGGCCCTGGGGGCAGGCGTGTGGCGCGACGAGATGCGGCCCGGCCAGACCCGCTACTACCGGGTCCCGGTGGACTGGGGGCAGCAGCTGGGCCTGAGCGCCGAACTGGCCGCCGCGAAGATGACCAAGAGCTACGGCTCCGCCTCGGGCGGGCTCACCGTCTCGCTCTACAGCCCGTACCGGGGGCTGATCTCCGACAAGGACACCTCGTACGACGGCAAGCAGGCCGGGGTCACCTTCGAGAAGACCCCGCCCGTCGCCTACGAGAACCGGTTCGCCAGTGACCGGTCCGTGCAGCCGGTGTCCCTCGCGGGCTGGTACTACGTCGCGGTGACCATGGGCGCGAAGGTCGCCGAGTTCACCGAGGACGCCGCGCCCGTGCCGCTGACCCTGCGCCTGGAGGTGGCCGGTGCGCCGGCCAAGGCGCCCGCGTACAAGGGCAGTCCGGCCGCGGGAGGCTTCGGCGTCGGCGACGAGGACCGGGCCGCGGCACAGGAGGGGCTCACCGCCCCCGAGGCCGCCGAGGCCGCGGAGCGGCACCGGGCGATGCGGGTCGTGGCGGGCGCCGGTCTCGGCGCCGGGACGGTGCTCCTGCTGGTGCTGGGTGGCTGGACGGTGCTCGGGCGGCGCGGGCGCGGGGCTACAGCTGGGTGAGGGCCCAGACGCCCACCGCGAAGCAGAGCAGCGCCGCGGCGAGGAGCGAGGCCACCGCCTTCGGCGGGGGCGGGGCGATCCGGCCGCCCGCCCGGACCGGCGGCCCGGCGGGGGCCGCGGGAACCGGCACGGTGGGCGGCGACAGGTGGAAGCTGCCGGTCTCCGAGGGCCCGTACGCGGGCACCTGCGCCGGGACGGCGGGAGGGGCGGGGTAAGGAGACGTCGGGGCGGTCTGCGCCGTTCCGCGCGGGTCGGTCCGGGTGGGCTCCGCGGCCACCGTCACGGAGGCGGAGGCGGAGGCGGGGGACGGCGCGGAGGCGGAGGCCGGGGCGGCGAGGGGGACCGGCGCCTGCGGGGTCGCCGGGGCCGTGCCCCGCGGGTCGGGCCGGTCCGGCCGGGCCGGCGGTCCCTGCGGGCCGAATCCGGCGGGCAGCGGGCCGAGTTGGTCGAACACCTCCACCGGATCCTCGTCCGGGGCGGGCGGCGGCAGCAGCTCCACGGCCTCGGCAAGGGCCTTGCGCGCCCCTGTGGCCGTCCGGAAGCGGCTCTGGGGGTCCGGCTGCAGGAGGCCGGCGATGACGTCCCAGAGGGGGGTCGGAACGCCTTCGGGTGCGCCCGGGGTGCCATGGGCGAGGAAGTGTTCCACCAGGGCCTGGGAATCGGGCTTGCGGCCCTGCAGGAGGTAGAGGGCGACCAGTCCCACGGCGAAGAGGTCGGCGGGGAAGTCGGGCTCGGCGCCCAGGAGTTGCTCGGGGGCGAAATAGCCCGGCGTGCCGACCACGTAGTCGGTCTCGGTCAGCCGCGGCTCGCCCTTGCGCATGGAGATGCCGAAGTCGGACAGCCGCAGGTGCGGCCGCCCGGTTCCGGTGGCCTCCATCAGGATGTTGGCCGGTTTGATGTCGCGGTGCACCACGCCCTCCGCGTGCACCACCGCCAGTCCCGACAGCAGCTGGTCGAGCAGGGTGCACACGAAACGGGCCGGCAGGGGCCCGTAGTCCCCGATCACATGGGCGAGCGAGCCGCCGCCGACCAGGTCCATGGTGAAGAGGACCTTGTCGTCGTCGGCCGCCCAGCTGGCCGGCGCCAGTACGTGCGGATGGTCGATCCGCAGCGCCTGCTCCCGTACGAACCGCAGGAGCGTGTGGGCGTCGCTCTGCAGGAGGACCTTCGCGGCGACGTAGCGGCGACGGCGGTGGTCCCAGGCGCGCCACACGGCGCCCGCGCCCCCGCGTCCGATCGGATCGATCAGTTCGTACCGACCGGCGAAGACCTCACCCATCGCTGTGCCCGTCCCCCGTCACCCGTTGTCCGCCCTCGTGCGTGTCAGTTCTGGTGGGCCTCGTAGTGGGCGACCGCGTCCGCGGTGCGGCCCGCGCCGTACACCCGGAGGAACTCTGCCAGTTCCGGATGGCTGGGGGCGAGGGTGTTCGCCGCGTCGATGATGTCGCCGGCCGCGGAGACCGAGCGCAGCAGCGACTGGATCTCGCGGACGACCCGCTTGACCGTGGGTGCGCCGGAGCTGGTGGTGGTCTGGCCGCTGTTGCTGAGGACGGATCCTCCCTGGGTCTTCTTGATCTCGTCCATCCGGTCGGTGGCCTCCCCCGCACTGACGCTTCCGTCGGCCACCTGGCCGGCGAGATCCTGGAGGGCCTGGACGCGCTGGACCACGGCCGGGTTCCCGATCTTGGCTCGCTGGCCGCTCATCAGCTGGGACAGCATGGGCGCCGACAGTCCGAGGACGGCAGCGAGGCGGGCCTGGTTCAAGCCGAGGTCATCTATGAGCCGGCGGAAGAGCGCTCCCAGCGGCTCCCCGTACCAACTGCGCTGAAGCTCTCTGGCTCTGGCCGTGGCCTCTTGTTGTACTGCGTCCACTCTTACTACTCCCCTTCGCTGGTGCGAACCTCGCGAGCATCTTACGGAGAGTGGTCGCACGGCGGGAGTCCCTATCATTTTGCGAGATGAGGGGGTACACCCGGTACTCTGTTCTGCGGAACGACCTCACCTCCCGCGCGGGAGGGGTGCGTCCACTTCCATGGGGCCTTAGCTCAGTTGGTAGAGCGCTGCCTTTGCAAGGCAGATGTCAGGAGTTCGAATCTCCTAGGCTCCACAGACAAATGCCCTCCGACCTGCGGAAACGCAGTGTCGGAGGGCATTTTTTCGTTCCATCGGGGGCGGTCCCGCCAGTGCCCTGGGGTGGCTCAGCGGCCCGTCCGGCCGGCCCAGGGTCCCCCCGGCCCCTCCGCCGGTGGGCCTGAACGGGCCACGGCGGACAACGGCGCGCATCGGGGCCGGCCGCGGGAACTCGGTCCGGGATCCGGGGTTGGGGGTCCGGACGGGGCGGGGCAGCAGGGGCCGGCCCGCCGGCAGCAGCCGGGGTCAGGTCGGTCGGCCCGTCGTCCGCGGTGAGCGGCAGCCGCGGACGTCGATGGTGATGAACCGGCTGTGCCCGTACGGGTTGACGCCGGCGACCGGCCAGCCGCGCGGGGTGCGGTGCCAGCCGTACGGCATGCCGTCCGGGTCGGTCGGCCGCGCCAGGCCGAGCAGGGCGGACACACCGTGGTGCCCGGGTTCGGCGGCGACGAGCATGCCGATGGGCCTGGTGTCGCGTGGATCGGGTGGGGGACACGGGAGCGGCCGTGTCCCCCGGGGAGGTCAGGTCCCGTTCTTGGCGGTGCCGCCGCGCAGCAGGGTGGCGATGACGGCGCACAGGACGACGCAGACCGCGGCGAGTCCCCACAGGACGGTGCGGAAGGCGGAGTCGTAGGACTGGGCGAGGAAGTGGGTGAAGGCCTCGGTGTCCACCGCTCCGGAGAGCTCGGTGGCCCGGGCGAAGTCGCCGCCCGCGGCCTGGTCGGCGACCTGGTCCGCCTGCGCGGCGCCGGGGTGGTCGCCGATGCCGTCCTCGATGCGGGTGCCGAGCACGGTGGCGAGGACCGAGCCGTACACGGCCACGGCGATGGCCTCGCTGCCCAGGCGCAGGGTGTTGAGGAAGCCGGCCGCCATACCGGCCTTGGCCGGGTCGATCAGCTCCAGTGCCTGGCCGTCGACGAGGCCCGCCGACAGGCCCATGCCGGCGCCGGTGACGAGCATCGGCAGGGCGACGACGAGGATCTTCACGTCGGGCGAGAAGAGGGTCAGCGCGAGGTCGCCGACGACGAGGCAGGCGAGGCTGACGTAGATGAGGGTGAGCGCGGAGACTCCCAGGGTGACCAGCTTGGCGGCGAGCATCGGGCAGATCAGTACGGGGGCGGTGAGCAGCAGCATGATCAGGCCGGCGGCGCCGGTGTCCCGGCCGGTGGCCGCGGTCAGGTAGCTCGGGAGGTAGGTCAGCACGGTGACGAACCCGAAGGAAGCGGCGACCGGCACCAGGCACAGACCGACGAAGCGCCGGTTGCGCAGCACGCTCAGGTCCAGCATGGGGTGTTCGCGGCGGTTCTCGACCACGGCGAAGACCGCGAGGACCACGACCGCGCCGGCGAACAGCCCCAGTACGCCCGGGCTGCCCCAGCCCCACTGCGAGCCCTGCACGATGGCGGTGGTCAGCAGGACCATGGCGAGGACGAACAGCGCGCTGCCCGGTACGTCGATGCCGGTACCGCTGCCGCCGTCGGCCGACATGGCCTTGGCGATGGCGGGCACCGCGAGGAGCACGAGGAGCAGGGCTACCGCGTGCACCGCGAACACCCAGCGCCAGCCGAGGCCCTGGACGAGTACGCCGGCCAGCGAGGGGCCGATCGCCACGCCGACGCCCGCGACGGTGCCGAACAGGGCGAAGGCCTTGGCGCGCGCCGGGCCGTCGAACACGGTCGCGATGAGCGCCGCGCCGCAGGAGAAGATCGCCGCGCCGCCGATGCCGGCGAGTGCGCGGGCGCCGTCGAGCCACAGCACGTTGGTGGCGAGCGCGCTGGCCAGCGAGGCCACGGCGTAGACGGCGGCGCCGGCGGCGAAGGCCTTGACCCGGCCGACGATGTCGGCGATGGAGCCCCAGACGAGGGTGAAGCAGGCGAAGGCCACGTTGAAGGCGTTCACCACCCACTGGAGGGGGGCGAGGCCTGCCTGGGTGTCGGCCCCGATGTCCGGGAGCGCGACGGCCGTGCCGGAGATCGACATCGGGACGACGAACACGGCGAGGAGCACGGCGGCCAGGGTCAGGGTGCGACCCGGCTGCCCTTCCGCCTGCACGGGTGGCGCGGCCGACGAGGTGGTCTGCGTACTCATGTGGGCACTACTCCAGGCTCGGCCCGGCCGGCATGCGACCAGGTTCGGTTTACATCGAACCTTAAGCTGGCACAGATGAGAGGTATGATGCAATCCGTACCTCAGGAAGGAGGGCGCGATGCCCGACGAGGATGGCCACCCCTCCCGCGAGGAGATGAGCCTGTTGACCGTGCTGAACGCGCTCTCCGACCCCCTGCGCTACGCAGTCGTGGGCGCCCTGCTCAGGGAACCGGAAGGCACGGCGCGCACCTGCGCGTCCTTCAACCTCCCGGTCTCGAAGTCGACGATCACCCACCACTTCCGGATCCTGCGCGAGGCGGGCCTGGTGCAACAGGTGGACCGGGGCAACAGCCGGGCGGCCACCCTGCGCCGCGCGGACCTGGACCATCGCTTCCCCGGCCTGCTGGACCTGATCGGCGCCAACCTCTGACCGACCCCGGTCCCGCAGGGGCACCGCGCCGCCGGGCCGACGGGGTGGATGTGGAGACGGCCGACGGGAGCCGCTTCGCCGTCCGCTCCTGGGCCGTGCCGGCCGGGCGCGCCCTGCGAAGCCGAAGACCCCCCTGATCCGCGCGTCGGCGGTCAGGAGGGTCTTCCCGTGCTCAGCGGTCGCGCAGTTCCAGCGTGCAGCACTTCACGCTGCCGCCGGCCTTGAGCAGCTCGGAGAGCTCGACCCCGATCGGCTCGAAGCCGCGGGCCCGCAGCTTGGCGTGGAGGCCGGTGGCAGCGGCCGGCAGGAGCACGTGGCGGCCGTCGGAGAAGGCGTTGAGGCCGAAGACGGCCGCGTCCTCGGCCGTGGCCAGGATCGCCGTGGGGAACATGGCGCGCAGTACGGCCTGGCTGCCCTGCGAGAAGGCCGCCGGGTAGTACATGACCTCGTCCTCCGACAGCACGGAGAGCGCGGTGTCCAGGTGGTAGTACTCCGGGTTCACCAGCGTCAGTGAGGTGACCGGCAGGCCGAAGAACTCCTGCGCCTCCGCGTGGGACCGCGGGTCCGTGCGGAAGCCGGTACCGGCCAGCAGGCGGCGGCCGACGGTGAGGATGTCCCCCTCGCCCTCATTGACGAACTCGGGCCACAGCGTGTCCGTGTAGCCGCGGCCTTCCAGCCACCGCAGGTAGGCGGGCCCCTCGGCGGTGCGCTCCGCGTGCCGGAACCGGGCCCCGAAGACCTTGCCGTCGACGACGGTGGCGCCGTTGGCCGCGAACACCATGTCGGGCAGGCCCTCGATCGGATCTATCTCCTCGACCACGTGGCCGAGTTCGAGGTACAGGTCGCGCAGGCCCTCCCACTGGCTGACGGCGAGCGCGTTGTCGGTGGCGTGCTGCGGGTTCATCCACGGGTTGATCGAGTACGTGACGTCGTAGTGCCGGGGCCGGCACATCAGCAGACGGCGGCGCGTGGCGACCCGCGTGGGGCTCTCGGAACGGAAGAGCGCGCCGGCAGGGGTGATGGGCTCGGTGAGCGGCACGAGGGCTCCTTCTCATGGGGTTTCGAGGAAAGCCCGACTGTCCGAGGGATGTTTCGGCCAGTCGGATGCGTGTGACGCAACTGATCACTGGGGCCAATGGAAATGGCGCCCCGGATTGACCGGAAGTAACAGCGAACACAGGCCAATCAACCCTCCTGCCGGGACCCCGGCCGAGTTGATTGTCCGTGGCCGAGATGCCTTCCGGGCAATCGGGGGCTGCCGTGGAATGTGGACATCACCCGGGAGGCAACGCAAGGACGCGAACCGTCCTGCCTGACCGTACGAACCTGTCCACCTGTTCCATCTGGAGGTACTTCCATGGCGCATCGCAATGTCGAACTGCTCGCAGTCGGTGCAGGCCCGGCGAACCTGGCGCTGGCGGTCGCCGTCGAGGAGCTCGCACCCGAGCTGGCCGGTGACACCCTGCTGATCGAGCGCGAGCAGGACATCGTGTGGCAGCGAGGCATGCTGCTGCCCGACGCGCTCAGCCAGGTCTCCTTCCTCAAGGACCTGGTCACCATGCGCAATCCGCGCAGCAGATTCTCCTTCGTCAATTTCCTGCACTCCCAGGAGCGCCTCGACGCCTTCGTCAACCTGGCGAGTTTTGTTCCCTACCGCAGCGAGATATCCGAATACCTGCAATGGGTCGCCGATGAACTCGACACGGTGAAGGTCGAATACGGCCGTGAATGCGCCGGCGTCGAGGCGGTCACGGGCGACGACGGCGAGCTCTCCGGCTGGCTCGTCACCCTGGCCGACGGCGACACCATCGGCTGCCGCTACCTCGTCATCGGTGCGGGCCGCGACGCCCACGTTCCCGCCGTGTTCGACGGTCTGCCGGCCGAGCGCGTCATCCACAGCACCCAGTACACGCAGCGCATCGCCGACGTGCGGGCCGATCTGCCGCACCGCGTCGCGGTGATCGGCGGCGCCCAGAGCGCGGCCGAGCTGTTCGGCGCCGCGCTGCGGGACCTGCCCGAGTGCAAGCCCACGATGATCATGCGCTCCATCGGCCTGAACGGCTACGAGAGCAGCAAGTTCACCAACGAGCTGTACTACACGTCCTTCATCGACGAGTTCTACGGCTCCTCGCCCGAGGCGCGCCAGCAGCTGCTCGGCGA
Organism: Streptomyces avidinii; assembly: GCF_014650695.1. GTDB lineage: Bacteria > Actinomycetota > Actinomycetes > Streptomycetales > Streptomycetaceae > Streptomyces > Streptomyces avidinii. The sequence continues at coordinate 241,365 of NZ_BMVL01000011.1, forward strand.
GATGTACCGCTCCAACTACGGCGGTCTCTCCCCCGCCACGCTGGACGGCCTGTACCGGCAGTTCTACCAGGACCGCCGCTCCGGCCAGGAGCGTCTGGCGCTCCACCCGATGACGGACGTCACCGCCGCCCGCATGGACGGCGAGGAGGTCGTCCTCACCCTCGTCGACCGCAAGTCGGGCGCCGAGCGGGAGATGCGCACGGACCTGGTGCTGCTGGGCACCGGATTCGTCCGCGAGATGCCGTGGGCGGTCAAGGCCCTCGCGCAGTCGATCGGCCTCGAAGAGATCAACGTGAGCCGTCACTACCGGCTCGACCTGGGCCGCCCGACGACCGCCGCCTGCTACCTGCAGGGCGTCAACGAGGCCACCCACGGCATCGCCGACTCGCTGCTCAGCGTGCTCGCGGGCCGCTCCGCCGAGATCACCGAGGACATCCTCGCGCACCGCGGGACCCGCTCCGTCGAGGTCCCGGAACTGCGAGAGCTCGCGCTCGCCGGCGCGGTCTGAGCACCGCGCACCCCTCACGAGCCGTACCCGCCTGACGAGGAGAGACCGACCCACATGCTCACCAAGCAACTCGACCGCGACGGACTGACGCACGAGAACGGACTGGACGCCCAGCGGCTGCTGCCCTGGCCCGAGCTCAACGCGCCCTTCGAGGGGTCCTGGTGCGTGATCCGCCCCGGCACCGCATCGACGGCCCACGCCCACCACGAGTACGAGATCTTCATCGCCGTCGCCGGCTCCGCCGTCCTGGAGTCGCAGGGCGTCCGCAAGCCCTTCGTGACCGGGGACATCGTCCACTTCACCCCGGGCTCCGAACACCGGGTGATCAACGAGTCCGACGCGGACTTCGAGATGTACAGCGTGTGGTGGGACCTCGACATGACACAGCGGTTCGCAGCTCGCCACGAAGGAGCCCAGGCATGACACGCCGCACGGTCATCATCGCGCCGCCGCCGACCCCGAACGGGGACCTGCACACCGGGCACCTGGCGGGCCCGTACCTGGCGGGCGATGTGTACGCACGCTACCTGCGGGCATCGGATCGCCCGGTGATCTTCACCAGCGGTACCGACGACAGCCAGACCTACGTGGTGTCCAGCGCCGCCCGCGCCGGACTGACCCCGGAGGAACTGGCCCTGCGCTCCGCGACGCAGATCCGCGCCACCCTGGAGGCGGCCGGCATCTCCGTCGACGGCTTCGCCCCCTTCGACAAGGGCTACCGACAGACCGTCATCGACTTCGTCACCGACCTCCACAGCGACGGCGCCTTTCGCCTGAAGACCGTGCTGCTGCCGTACGTCGAGGCCACCGGCGAATACCTGATGGAGGGTCTGGTCGCCGGCGACTGCCCGGTGTGCCTCGTGGAGAGCCGCGGCGGGCTCTGCGAGTCCTGCGGGCACCCCAACAACTTCGACGAACTGCTGCGCCCCCGCTCCACCGTCGACCCGGCCGCCGTGGTCACGCACCGCGAGGCGCAGATCCTCGTCCTGCCGATGGAGGAGTACCGGGACCGGCTCGCCGACTACTACGTCCGGCACCGCGACGTGCTGCGCCCGCACACCGCGCAGCTCATCCGGGAGGCGCTGGAGCGCCCGCTGCCGGACTTCCCGATCACCTATCCCACCGCATGGGGCATCCCGGCACCCTTCACCGAGACGCCGGGCCAGGTCCTCAACGCCTGGGCCGAGGGCATGGCCGCCTCGATGTACTGCACCTGGTACGCGGCCGAGCAGCTCGGCGAGCACACCGACCGGTTCGACGAGCACTGGCTGTCCGAGCACGGCATCGACCTCGTGTACTTCCTCGGATTCGACAACGTCTACTTCTGGGGAATGACGCACCTGGCCCTGCTGATGGCGCACGGCGACCGGTACGTCGAGCCCCACGCGATCGTGTCGAACGAGTTCTACGAACTGGAGAACCAGAAGTTCTCAACGAGTAAAGGCCACGTGGTCTGGGCCGCCGATCTGGTGGCCGAGGTGCCGCGCGACCTGGTGCGCTTCTACCTGGCGCTGACCGCGCCCGAGCACTCGCGTACGAACTTCAGCCGTGAGGCGCTCGAGAGCCTGTCCTCCTCCCGGCTGGTCGAGCCGTGGAACCGGCTCGCGGGCAGGCTGGACGAGATGCTCGCCGCAGTTCCGGCGGACGCGCTGCTGCCGGTCTCCGAGACGGGCGCCGAGCAGGCGGGGATCGTCGTGGACCGGTTCCGCTCCCACTACGAGCTGGAGAGCTTCAGCCTCCACCGTGCGGCGGACCTGATCGTCGTGCACCTCGACCGGTTGCTGAAGCAGGCGGACCGCGTGGCGATGGACGTCCCGAGCGACCTCGGCGACCTGATCCTCGCCGTCCGGACGCTGACCGCGTGCGCCGCTCCGCTGCTCGTCGACGTCGCGGCCCGTGCCGAGCGGGCCGGGGCGGACCTGACCCTTCCGGCCGACGCCTTCGCCGCCGACCCCGTCGCTCCGCTGCGACTCCCCCTCCTGTCCACCGCGGTCGGGGCGTTCGCGCCCGTGGCCGAGCCGGCCGTCATCCGAACCTGATCTCCGAGGAGCACTGTGTCCACCATCGCCCCGCCCCGTCCCAATCGGGCAGAACGACTGCTCATCCCCGCGACCTTCATCACCAACCTGGGCAACGGCATCCAGCTCACCGCCGCCTCCTACCTGGTCTTCACCGAGGCCAACACCATGCTCGCGGTGAGCTGGTTGATGATCGCCGTCACCATCCCGCAGGTGGCGCTCTCCCTGTTCTTCGGCAAGCTCGCCGACCGCTTCGACCGCCGCACCCTGGCGATGGTCTCCGACCTGGCCAGCGCGGCCGCCGCGATCGGCCTGCCGATCTGGCTGCTGCTCGGCGGCAACCCCTCGACCGTCAGCTACGTCGCCAGCTTCATCCTGTCGATCTCCGCGGCGCTCTTCTTCCCGGCCAGCAACGCCCTGATCAAGGAGCGCATCCCGGAGTCCCGGCTCGCCCAGTTCAACGGCAACGCCGAGATCGCCATCCAGGCCGGCACGCTCGCCTCGGCGGCCCTCGGCGGCTGGGTGATCGTGTGGGTCGGCACCACGTCGCTCTTCTACTTCAACGCGATCACGTTCCTGCTCTCCGCCGCCCTGCTGTTCTTCATCGGCCGTCGTCCGGCCGGCCAGGCCATCAGCGCCCCGGAGGCCGCGGCCAAGGCCGCCGCCGCAGCCAAGGCCGCCGCGTCCGGCACCCGCCCGCCGCTGGCCCGTCTCGCGCTGCTCTACATCATCGGCAACATCGTCATCATCGTCGGCAACAGCATCATGCTGGTCCTGGTCATCGACGGCTTCAAGTCCAACGCCGGCTACCTCGGCATCGTCGACGCCCTGTTCGGCATCGGTGCGCTGTTCGCGGCCTGGGCCTTCAAGAAGATCAGTTCCAAGGCCACGGTGCTGAAGACCGCCCTGATCGGCTACCTCGCCTTCGCGGTGCTCCTGTCCATGGAGTCCATCCACCTCTACGCGATGATGGCCGTCATCCCCTTCGCCGCCATCGCCTTCTGCGTGGCCCGCATCTCGGCCCGTACCGCCCTGATGAGCGCGGCGCCCGAGGAGAAGACCGGCTTCGTCTTCGGTGCCACCAACGCCTTCGGCCTCGCGGCCGGCACCACCGCCGTCGTCCTGATCTCGCTCCTGGTCGACTCCACCAACGTGAAGAACGGCTTCTACGCCCTCTCCGTCCTGGTCGTCGTCATCGCCACCCTCACCGTCATCTCGCTCCGCCAGCACGACCGTGAGGTCGCCGCCGCCGAGGCCGCGGCGGCCGCCGCCGAGATCGTGTCCGAGCCCGCCGCCGAGGTCCTGTCCGAGCCCGTCACCGAGACCGTCGCCGAGGCCGCTCCGGCCGAAGCCGTCCCGGCCAAGGTCTGAGGGGGGTCGGCACCGATGAAGCTGCTCGCGATCGAAGCCAGCCAGAACGCCACCTACTACGTCTCGCGCTACCAGCAGATCGAGGCCCTCGGGGCCGACGTCCACGTCCTCAACGGAATCGGCACGGAGGACTTCTGGGACGCGGACCGCTACCGGATCGCCGGCTCCAAGCACATCGAGGACATCGTCACGGCCGCCAAGGTCTGGCACGCGGAGGAGGAATTCGAGGGGGTCCTGACCTTCTCGGAGTCCGGGGTCGTCACGGTGGCGGTCGTCGCCGAAGCCCTCGGCCTGCCGAGCATCGGCTTCGAGGCCGCCCGGACCAGCCGCAACAAGCTGCTCATGCGCCAGGCCCACGAGCGCGGCAGCGCGGCGCACCCCGGCTTCCGGTACGCCCCCGACATCGAGGCCGCCCTGACGGCCGGTGAGGAGCTCGGCTACCCGCTGATCCTGAAGCCCACCCTGGGCGCCGCCAGCAACTTCGTGTTCAAGGTCGACGACCCCGAGGAGATGCGGGCCCGCTTCACGGACGCCACCTCGGGCATCGAGACCATGACCTGGGCCCTGATGGAGGCCGACGGACTGGACCTGGGCCCGAACGGGATCATCGTCGAGGGCTACCTCGACGGCCACGAGCACCTCATCGAGGCGCTGGCCTGGGACGACGAGGTCTACCTCGGCTCCATCGTGGACCGCATCACCGTCGAGAGCGGGACCTTCGACGACGACGTCCACCACGCGCCGAGCTCCCTGACCCCCGAGCAGATCGCCGCGGTCCACGAGGTGGTCCGGGACGCGGCCCACGCCCAGGGACTGCGCCGGTCCGTGCTGCACGCCGAGGTGAGGTTCCACCGGGGCAAGCCCTTCATCCTGGAGATAGCGATCCGCCCCGGCGGCGGCGGACTCGACCACATGGCGCGGATCAGCGCCGGTCACGACCCCATCCAGTGCGTGGTGGACGTGGCCCGGGGCACCGAGCCGGACGTCTCGCACTACGCGCCGACGGGTGTGCACACGGCCGCGATGTGCCTGATCAGCGGGGCGGGAACGGTCGAGTCCATCGAGGTGCCGACCGAGGTGGCCGAGGACCCCGCGCTGTTCTTCCTCAAGATCACGGCCGCGGCGGGGACCGTCATCAAGCGCCCGCCGGCGGGCAACAACATCCTCGGCTTCATCGGCGCCACCGGCACCTCCCTGACGGAGGCGCTGACCACCGCGCACGTCGCGGCCGGCCGCATCCGCACCGAGATGAGGCCGGAGCATGGGTGAGACCCCGCGGCGTACGGCCACCAAGCGGCACTACCTGATGTGCCGGCCGACCCACTTCGAGGTGACCTACGCGATCAACCCGTGGATGAACCCCGACAAGCCGATGGACGCCGGCCTGGCGCTCGCCCAGTGGGAGCGGATCCGGGACCTGTACCTCGGGTTCGGGCACGAGGTCTCCTTCATCGACCCGGTGCCGGGCCTGCCGGACATGGTGTTCTCCGCCAACGGCGCCACCGTGGTCGACGGCAAGGTGCTGATCGCGAAGTTCCGCCACCAGGAGCGGGCGGCCGAGGCCGACGCGCACCGGGCCTGGTTCGAGGACCGGGGCTACACCGAGGTCCGTGTCCCGCGGTACGTCAACGAGGGCGAGGGCGACTTCGCCCCGGCCGGCCGGCGGATCCTGGCAGGCGCTGGATTCCGCAGCGACCCCGGCGCGCACGAGGAGCTCCGCGAGTTCTTCGGCCTGCCGGTGGTCGGCCTCACCCTGACCGACCCCCGCTTCTACCACCTGGACACCGCGCTGTTCGTCCTCGACGAGGACCTGGTGGCGTACTACCCGGCCGCCTTCTCCGAGGAGAGCCGGGAGGTACTGCGCGAGCTGTACCCGGACGCGATCCTCGCCACCCGCGAGGACGCCGATGCCTTCGGTCTGAACGCGGTGAGCGACGGACTGAACGTGGTCGTGACGGAGACCGCCACCCACCTGATCGACGAGCTGCGCGCCCGTGGCTTCGAGCCGCACGGCGTGGACATGTCCGAACTGCTGAAGGCCGGTGGCGCGGTCAAATGCATCACTCAGGAGATACGACGCCCGTGATCGATTACGACGGCAGAAGTTTCCGCAACACCGGTTACCCGGCGGGCGAGGACGCCCCCATCGGCCACTACCGCCAGCAAGGCGACCTGCTCTGGGCCGACTTCGACGGAGGGCCCGTCCGCCGGGGCTCGCTGAACGGGCGGGTGGAGTCCGACGGGAACCTCGAATTCGCCTACACGATGGTCCTCGCAGACGGCGAGGTGATCGCCGGGCGGTGCTGGAGCACCCCCGAGTTCCTGGACGACGGACGGATCCGGCTCAACGAGCGCTGGGAGCGCTACGGAGCCCACTCGGACAGCGGTGAATCCGCACTGGAGGAGGTAAGGACATGACCCCGCCCATCACCCCGCTCCGCGGGGGCAGCGTGACCTGGGCCTGCACCAGCGGCTTCAGCCCGGTCTTCATCTTCCCGTTCACCCCGGGCGAGTACTACGGGGTGGCCAACCTGCACGAGTTCCAGACCCTGATGTACCGGCCGCTGTACTGGTACGGCACCGGCGGCCAGCCGACGGTCGACTACGAGCGCAGCCTCGCCGAGCCCCCGCAGTGGAGCGAGGACGGCCGCACGGCGACGATCACGATCAAGCCCTATGCGTGGTCGAACGGCGAGAGCGTCAACGCCGACAACGTGATGCTGTGGATGCACCTCCTGGAGGCCGAGAAAGACAGCTTCGGCGGCTACACGCCGGGCTTCTTCCCCGACAACCTGGCCGGCTACGAGAAGGTCGCCGAGGACAAGGTGAGCTTCACCTTCGACCGCGCCTACTCGCACAACTGGGTGCTGATGAACCAGTTCAGCACCATCACCCCGTTGCCGAAGGCCTGGGACCGCACCGGCGACGACCGGCCGGCCGACGCCACCCACGACCCGGCGCAGGCCTCCGCGGTCTACGCCTACCTGCGGGCCTGCAACGACGAGCGCAAGAGCTGGGACACCAGCCCCGTCTGGAGTGTTGTCAACGGACCCTGGAAGCTGAGCAGTTACACCATCGACGGGGTCTCGGGAGAGGCCGTCCTGGTACCCAACGAGAGCTACTCCGGCACCGACAAGCCCTACCTCGACGAATTCCGGCTGGTGCCCACCGGCTCCGACACCGAGCAGTACGAGATGCTCCGCCGCGGCCCCGAGGCCCTGGACGGCGTGCAGATCGGCTTCCTGCCCTTCGACGAGGTCACCGAGCCGGCCGAGGACCCGCTGTTCGGCGGGCCCAACCCGCTCGGTGAGCACTACGACCTCGTCCCCCAGCTCACTTACAAGATTCATTACTTCCCGATCAACTTCAACAACCCCACCGTTGCCGGAAAGATCTTCAAGCAGCTCTACTTCCGCCAGGCCCTGCAGTCCTGCCTCGACTCCCGGGGCGCCATCCGCGACGTCTACAAGGGCTACGGCTACCCGACCACCGGGCCGATCCCGGCCCTGCCCGACAGCCCGCTGCTCTCGCCCGCCGCGCACGGGGACCCGTACCCCTTCGACGTCGAGAAGGCCCGTGCCTTCCTGACCGAGAACGGCTGGGACACCAGCTCCACCCCGGCTCTCTGTGTCCGGGAGGGCACCGGCCCCGGACAGGCGGGCGAGGGCATCCCGGCCGGCACCCCGCTGCGGTTCTCGATGCGGTACGCCCAGGGGCACGAGACGCTGACCGCCGTCATGCGCAAGTTCGCCGCCGACGCCGCCGAGGCCGGCATCGAGATCGTGCTGACCGAGGTCGAGGCCAGCGTCCTGGTCCTGGAGGACACCACCTGCACCCCGGGCCCCGACAGCCCCTGCCTGTGGGAGTTCAGCGACTGGAACGGCGGCTGGGGCTACGGTCCCGGCTTCTACCCGACCGGTGAGGCGCTCTACTCGACCGGTTCCTCGGTGAACTTCGGCAGCTACAGCGACCCGAAGGCCGACGAGCTGATCGCGCGCACCGTGGTCAGCGACGACCTGGCGGACCTGTACGCCTACCAGGACTACATAGCGCAGCAGGTACCGGTGATCTGGATGCCCAACTTCCCCTTCCGGCTGCTGGAAGTGGCCAACAACCTGAAGGGCGTGGCTCCGGTCAACCCCTTCGGACTGATCAATCCCGAGGACTGGCACTACGTCGGCGAGGTGCTCTGATGTACCAGCGGTTGATCGACCTCCTCGACAGCAATCACGCCCGGTACCGGCTGATCGACCATCCGGCCGAGGGCCGGACGGACCTGGCGAGCGTCCTGCGCGGCCACTCGCTGGACCAGGCCGCCAAGTGCATCGTCGTGCGCGTGAGCATCACCAAGCGGGTCGGCAAGTACGTGCTCGCGGTGGTTCCCGGAGACCGGCAGGTCGACCTGGAGGCGGTCGCCGCACTGTTCGGCGGCGGGCGGACGGCGTTCGCCACGCCCGAGATCGCCGAGCGCCTGGCCGGCAGCGTCTGCGGCACGGTGATGCCGCTCAGCTTCCACCCCGATCTGCACCTCGTCGTCGACGAGGGACTGATCCTCACCGAAGAGATCTATTTCAACGCGGCCCGCCTGGACCGCTCCGTGGCCCTGTCCACCCCCGACTACCTGGCCATCGCCCAGCCGCAGCTCGCGGCGATCGCGACGGCCGGCGACCGGGTCCTGACCCACTCCGCGAGGTGACGAAGATGACTGATGACGCCAACCCGACCGACGACGGCGTGGTGATCCTGGTCGGCAGCGGACAGCGCGCCTACCGCGAGTACCTGCTCGCGGGCGCCGCCCGGCGCCGCCCGATCTGGATCCTGGACGCGGTCGACCCGACCTGGCAGGAGCAGTACGTACTCGGCTCCACCACGGTGGAACTGCTCGACCGCGAACGCCTGGTGCCCGACACGGAAGGACTGATCAGGGCCGCCGAGGCGGTGGCCGCCGAGCACCGAGTGGTGGGCGTGTTCAGTTACGACGAGACGCTCGTGGTGACCACCGCGCTGATAGCCGAGCGGCTCGGACTGCCCGGTCTGACCTCCCGGGGCGCGGACAACTGCCGCAACAAGCACAACACCCGGCAGCTGCTGACCGCCGCCGGGCTGCCCCAGCCGCACTTCGCCTACGTGACCGACGCCGAGGCCGCCCTGGCCACGGCCGACTCCTTCGGCTACCCCGTGGTCCTCAAGCCCCGCGGCATGGGCGCGAGCATCGGCGTCATCCGCGTCGACGACGCGGCCGGGGTCCGGCCGGCCTTCGAGGTGGCGGACGCCGCCAGCCGCGGCGGGAACAGCGACTACGAGGGCGGGGTGCTGGTCGAGGAGTGCGTGATGGGCCCCGAGATCAGCATCGACGGAGTGGTCTTCGACGGTGCCTGGACCCCGCTCTTCCTCGCGCACAAGGAAGTGGGCCTGGCGCCCTACTTCGAGGAGACCGGGCACGTGGTCAGCGCGACCGACCCGCTCCTCGCCGACGCGGAACTGCTGGGCATCCTCCGGGATGCCCACCGGGAACTGGGCATCGGCTACGGGATCACGCACACCGAGGTGAAGCTCACCACCCGCGGCCCGGTGATCATCGAGGTGAACGCCCGCCTCGGCGGTGACCTCATCCCCTACCTCGGCAGCCTCGCCACCGGCGTGGAGCCCGGGGAACTGGCCGCGGAAGTGGCCGCCGGCGTCCGCCCCGAGTGGACCCCGACCGAGTCCCGCACCGTGGGGATCCGCTTCCTGTACCCGCCGGAGAACGGCACGGTCCGCTCGGTCGACGTACCCGCCACGGCGGACGTACCGGGGCTGCTGGAGACGAACGTGATGGTGGCGCCGGGCGTCTCGCTGCTGCTGCCGCCCGACGGCTACCTCAGCCGGTACGCCAACCTCATCTGCGCCGGCGACACCGTCCTGAGCTGCGAGGAGTCCCTCGCCAAGGCGGCCGCACTGACCACGATCGTCCTCGAGCGCTGACCCGTCGGCCCAACGAAAACGGAAGGGAGGTGTGTGATGTCGGCGAGGGTGACAGTAGTGGGCGGCGGAGTGATCGCCCTGCTCACGGCGGTCGAATGCGTGCTCGACGGACACCGGGTCACGGTCGTGGACCAGGGCCCCATCCCGCACAGCAGAGCCACCTCTTTCGACCAGCACCGGATCCTGCGGGCCCTGCACCCCGCGGACCCGCGGACCACGGCGGCCGCACTGCGTGCGCACCGCCGCTGGGTCGAACTGGAGGAGCTGTTCCTGACGCGGTTCTACGAGCAGGTCGGCTCGCTCACCGTGCTGCCCCCCGCGGCGGCCGCGGACGCGGCCGCGATGCTGGAGGACGCCGGAGGCACCGCCAGGGAACTCACGGCGGCCGGCCTGGCCGATCGCTATCCGCACCTGCACGTGGGCGGCGGCCTCGGCGCGGTACTGGAGGACCAGGCGGGCGTGCTGCTCGCCGAACGGGTGCTCGCCGCGTGCGTCGGCTGGCTGAAGTGGCAGCGGGGCATCGAGCTGATCGAGCACCGCGCCGTGACCGCCGTCGACGGCGAGAGCGGCAGCGTACGGCTGGTGGACGGGCGCGTGCTGCGCAGCGACGCGGTGCTCGTGGCCGTGGGCCCCTGGTCCCGGGACCTGCTGCCGCCGAGCATCTCCGAGCGGCTGACGCTGTACCGGCAGTCCCTCCTCTACTGCCGGGTGCCCCGGCAGCAGTCGCAGGCCTGGGCGGCCACACCGGCCATACCGGCCCTGGGCACCGGGGGCGGAGCCTGGCTGATCCCGCCGGTGGCGGGTACGGCCCTCAAACTGACCTCGGCGACCGCCTGCCGCGTGGTGGACGGGATCACCGACTACGCCACCGACCCGTACTGGCAGCGCAAGCTGGAGAAGGAGTTCGGCGACATCCTGCCCGGCTTCGGCCCGGCCTGGGTCACCGCGGCGAAGGACGCCTACTACTCGTCCTTCGCGGAGACCGGCGGCCCGCTGCTGGTCGCCCTCGGCGGCGCGGGATTCGCCTACGCGGCCTGCGGTGGCACATCCTTCAAGTTCGCGCCGCTCATCGCGCGGTCGCTCGCCGACCGGCTGATCGGCAGGAGTCCGTCGCTGATCGGCCTCGGTGCGCTCGACGGGCCACCGCTGGACGTCCACACCCCGCAGCTCGCGGGTCTGTGAGCCGACGGCCGGAGGTGAGGGAGCAGGCAGTGGCAACGGTGGACGACGTACGGCGGCTCGCGCTGAGCCTGCCGAGGACCGAGGAGCACCTGATCCGGGACCGGGTGAAGTTCCGGATCGGCAGCATCGTCTATCTCGCCCTCTCCCGGGACGAGAGCGAACTGGGCTTCGCCTTCCCCAAGGAGGAACGGGCGGCGCTCGTCGCCGCCGAGCCGGCGAAGTTCTTCCTGCCCCGGGAGTCCGATCTGCGCTTCAACTGGGTCGAGGCGCACCTGGCGGCCCTGGCGCAGGACGAGCTGACGGAGCTGGTCACCGAGGCCTGGCGGATGGTGGTGCCCGCCAAGGTCGCCCGCGCCCACCTCGACCCGCCGACCGCGCCACCGCTTCCACCGGCGCCGTCCCTGGCCGAACTGCGGGCCTCGGCAGAGGTGTTCAACGGATTCGCAGGCGTGGACCGGAGCTGGCTGGCGCTGCGGGTGGAGACCGGCGCCGCCCTGGACCTTTCGCTCGCCGCGCACCGCACGGCCCTGCACCGCTGGCTGAACTCCTGGGGCTGCCGCATCCGTTACCCGCGCGAGGGCGAGCCCGACACGTTCGGCACGGACCTCGCCGCCTGGTGGCAGCGGCACACCCTGGCGGACGCGCCGCTCGCCCGGCTCACGCCGCGGGACATCTCCCGGCTGGCCGCGGCCTACGAGGAGCTGGCGGCGCTGCCGATCGGCCGCCGCAGCCTCGGCCCGACCGCCGCGTCCAAGGCGCTGTACGCCCTGCGCCCCGACACGGTCATGCCGTGGGACGCGGCCATCGCACAGCGGCTGTACGGGACACGGGACCGGGCCGCCTTCGCCCGCCACCTGGAGCTCGGCCGGACCTGGGCGCGTGCGGCGCTGGAGGCGGGCGGCGGCATCCCGGAGGCGGACCTGTGCGCCGAACTCGGCCGGCCCCGGGTGTCCCTGGCCAAGGTCCTCGACGAGCACCTCTACGTCACGATCACCCACCGGGCGTGATGCTGCTGCTCCCGGAGCCGCGGGCCCCGGGACCGCGGACAGCCGAAGGGCCGCCCACCGGGTGCGGGGCGAGCAGATGCTCCCCGCGCACGCCCCGATCGGCGGCCTCCCCGACGCGGCCGGGCTACCTCGACTGCCGTGCGGGCACCTGGGCCCGCGCCGCCGCGGGCGCCGCCGCCGGGTCCTCCTCCGTCGGGTCCGGCTGGGTCAGTGCGTACGCCCGGGCCATCGGCGTCAGTCCGTACTGTCCGGGCAGGTCCGAGTGGTCGAGCAGCCCCGCGTCGAGGAGCCGTTCGAGGAGGTCCTCCACCGGTTGCGCGGACCGCTCGACCAGCATGGCGAGCGCGTCCGTGGACTCGTAGAGCACGTTGTCGACGGAGGGCGGGTTGTCGGAGCCGGCGAACTGGCGCAGCATCAGGCGGGCCCACGGGGTCAGCAGCCGGTAGGCGCTGTCGAGGCGGCTGCTCAGCGCGTCGTCCCCGACCTGCAGCCGGGCCAGGAAGCGGCCGGGGGTCCGCTGGACGCCGGGCCCGTCCGGCCCGTCGCCGAGCAGCTCGGCCACGGAGTCCTGGAGCATCCACTCGGGCCGGGCCGCGATGCGCCGGCCCGCCAGGTTGAGGGCCAGCGGCAGGTCCCCGCAGGCGTCGGCGAGGCGCAGGCAGGCACGCGGCTCGGTACCGACCCGGTCTTGGCCCAGGACCCGGGCGAGCAGCTCCATCGACTCGTCGCGGTCCAGTGCGGGGAGCCGGATTCGGCCAATTCCGTCGAGGCCCAGCAGCCGCGACCGACTGGTGATGATGATGCGGCTCTCGGGCGCCGCGATGAGAAGTTCCCGGATCTGGCGCTCATGCTGGACGCCGTCCAGTACGACGAGCACCCTGCGCCGGTTGAGCAGCGATCGGTACAGGCCAATTCTCTGGCCGGGATCGTTCGGGATCCGGTCGGTGGGGATACCGAGCGCCTCCAGGAAACCGCCCGCGATTCCGGCGGCGTCCTTGCGGCCGTCCGCGGCCGGGTCCAGGTTCGCGTAGAGCTGCCCGTCGGGCAGGTTCACGGCGAGTTCGTGGGCGAGCCGCAGGGCGAAGGCCGTCTTGCCGACACCGACCTGTCCGCTGATCACCAGCGGCGCCGCGGCGCGCTGTTCGCCGTACGAGGGGGCGGTCAGTGCCCGCGCCCGCTGGAGCAGGTCACGCCGTCCGACCAGGGGCTGGGCCTCCATCGGGAGCTGGGACGGCGGCGGCAGCACGGCGCGTACCTCGGCGGCGCGCAGCTCGTTCTCCTGGTGCTGCTGTACGGCCTTGACCGCCGGGCGGGCCGTACCGTCGTCGCCCTCGGCGCGCGCCGCCTCGTGCCAGCGGCGCTCCCAGCTGGCGCGGTCGCCGCCGCAGGCCTCGGCGAAGGCGAGGGCCACCTGAAGGGTCGGGAGGCGGTAGCCGGCGGCCGCGTCGGAGAGCACGGACGCGGAGAACATGGCACGTGTGGCCATGTCACGGTAGCCGGGGCTGCCCGCTGCCGTCCGCAGCCTGCGCAACTCCCGGGCGAACGCGGTGACTGGTCCGGCATCGGGGGCCAGTGGTCTCTCCAGTCTTCCCACAGCCTGCTCCTTCGGTACTCGCTCCATGTGCTGCCTGCTCTGGGCCGCCCATGAACTGTCCGTGTCGCCCTTCCTGATCTGCTACCGGATGCTTACCGCGTGCAAGGGGTAACCCCTATGATCCGGTTGGCATGACCTGGCCAGGGGTCTTGTTCATTGGGGGTGGATGTCCGATGCCGGGGGCGGATGCGGAATCCGGGGAGAGACGAAGCGGAGTGCCTGTGGGGGGCAAGCTGCGCTTCAACGTGCTCGGATCGCTCGAGGGATGGATCGACGAAGTACGGCTGAGGCTGGGGGGAGCGATCCAGGAACGGGTCCTGTGCATGTTGCTCCTCGAAGCCGGCCGGGTGGTGCCCGTCGCACGGCTCGTCGAGGCGACGTGGGAGAAGGACCCGCCTGTGACCGCGGCGCACCAGGTCCGCAAGGCCGTCGCCGATCTGCGCCGGCGCATACCCACCGGCACGGCGGTGATCGCCACCGACGGGCCGGGATACCGCGTGGTGGTGGCGGACGACCAGCTCGACCTGCTGGAGTTCGACACCCTGACCAGGGCGGCCGCCCGGGCCGTGCGGGAGGGCGGGCAGGCCGCGGCCGCCGAGGCGCTGCGGGCCGCTCTCGCGCTGTGGCGCGGCTCGGTGCTGTCCGGGGCGGGCGGGCCGGTGATCGAGGCCGCGGCGACCGCGCTGGAGGAGCGCCGACTGGCTGCCGCGGAGCAGCTGTTCGACCTGTGCCTCGCCCTGGGCGAGAGCGGTGAGCTCATCTCCGGCCTGCGGGCCCTGATCACCCAGCACCCGCTGCGGGAGACGCTGCGTGGGCAGCTGATGCTCGCCCTCTACCGCTCCGGGCGGCAGGCCGAGGCGCTCCGGGAGTACGGGGAGGTCCGCGAGCTGCTCGTGAACGAGCTCGGGATCGATCCGGGGCCCCGGCTGGCCAGGCTGTACGAGGCGATCCTGCGGGACAGCCCCGAACTGGCCGCGCCCGAACGGCCCGCGCCGGTGGCCGCGCCGGTGCCGGTGGCCGCCGCGCCCGTACGTCCGGCTCCCGATCCGGTGGTCCCCGTACCGCAGGATCCCGAGCCGGTCCTTCCCGTACCGCCGGTGTCCGAGAGCGCGGCTCCCGAGGCCCCGGCGCCGGCCGCGGCGGGAACGGGACGGGAAGAGCCGGGAACGCCGGCCGCACCGGCCGACGCCCCGTGCACCCTGCCCTACGACCTGCCCGACTTCACCGGCCGTGCCAAGGAGCTGGCCGAGCTCTTCGACTACGTGCAGGACGAGGGCCGGGGCGGCGACCGGTACGCCCGGATCGTGGCCATCGACGGCATGGGCGGCATGGGGAAGACCACCCTGGCCGTGCGCGCCGCGCACCGGCTGGCCGGCCGGTATCCCGACGGGCAGCTCCACATCGACCTGCACGGATTCACCCCGGGCCGGGAGCCGGTGACGCCGGCCGCCGCGCTCGACAGCCTGCTGCGCACCCTCGGTACGCCGGGCGACCGGATCCCCGAGGACCTGGAGGGGCGCACCGCCCTGTGGCGGTCGAAGCTGGACGGCCGGCGGATGCTGCTGCTGTTCGACAACGCGGTCGACGCGGCGCAGATCAGGCCGCTGCTGCCGGCCTCACCGGGCAGCCTGGCCCTGATCACCAGCCGGGGGCGGCTGCTGGACCTGGACGGCGTCGAGTGGGTGTCCATCGGGATGATGGAGCCCGAGGACAGCACCAGCCTGATGGCGGAGACCCTCGGCGCGACCCGGGTGGCCGCCGAGCCGGCGGCCTCCGCCGAACTGGCCGAGCTGTGCGGGCACCTCCCGCTGGCCCTGCGCATCGCGACCGCCCGGCTGCGCAACAGGCCGCGCTGGACGGTGCGTTACCTGGTCGAGCGGCTGCGCGACGAGAAGCGCCGGATGGACGAGCTCAGTTCGGGCGAGCGCAGCGTCGCGGCGACCCTGCGGCTGTCCTACCTGGCGATGGACGAGGAGTACCGGACGGCGTTCCGCATCCTCAGCCTGTACCCGTGCGCCGGCACCGATGTCTACTCGGCGGCGGCGCTCCTCGGCACGGCCGTCCGCGACGCCGAGGACGCGCTGGAGTTCCTGCTCGACGTCCACCTGGTCCAGCAGCCCGACATCGGTCTCTACACCTTCCACGACCTGGTGCGCAGTTTCGCCCAGAGCCTGCGGGGTTCGGCGACGGCCGAGGACGACGCGGAGGCGGTCGAGCGGTTGCTCGGCTACTACATGACGACCTCGGACGCGGCCTGTGAGGTGCTGTTTCCCGGTCGTGAAGCCCGGCCCACCGGCATCGCGCCGTACCGGGGCGAACGACCGCACTTCAGGGATGCCGAGCAGGCCGTCAGCTGGTTCGACCGGGAACAGGCGGGGCTGCTGGCGGCCGTGTCCCTCGCCGAGCGGTCCGGCCACGACCGCTACGCGGCCTGTCTGAGCCGCAACATCGGCTTCCACCTGCACGCGCACGGGCAGCTCGACGAGTTCTGGAGCGTCGGGCACCTCGCGGTCGCCGCGGCGCGCCGGCTCGACGATCCGGCCCTCCTCGGCATCAGCCTGGCCAATCTGGGCGCGGCCTGCTGGAAGCTCGGCCGTTTCGAGGAGGGGCTGGAGGTGGCCCGGGAGGCGCGCGCCACCGCCGTCCGCGCCGGGGACCGGCACACCGAGGCGAACAGCGAATCGACCATCGGGCTGCTGCTGTCGATGCTCGGGAGGTACGGGGAGGCCCTTCCCCTGCTGGAGCGGTCCGTAGCGGCGGCCCGGGAACTGGGCAACCCGCGCGCGGAGTCGGAGGGTCTCACCACCCTCAGCACGCTGTACGAGCGGTGGGGGCGCTATCCGGAGGCGGCTGCGGCCGCCCGCCGGGCGATCGAGATCGACCGCGACCTCGGCTACCGCAGCAACGAGATCATGGCCCTGGCCGACCTGGCGTTCGCACAGGTGGGGCTCGGTGAATACACGGACGCGGACGCCAGCCTCAAGCGCGCCCGCGACCTGTGCGACGAGACCAGGTCACCGGGTGACGTCGCCCTGGTGCTCGCGCTGTCCGCCCAGGTCGCCCACGAGCGGGGCGACGGCCCGCAGGCCCGCGCGTTCGCAGAGCGCTCCCTGGTCCTCGGCCGCACCAGCGGCGCCCCCATCCGGCTGGCCAAGGTCGAGAACGTCCTGGGGCAGCTCCACATGCTCTGGGGGGAGCACGAGGTGGCCCTGGCCCTGCACGCCCACGCTCACAAGATTGCGGCGCCGATGAGCTTCCGCGCCGAGGAGGCGTCCGCGCTCGTGGGCCTCGCCCGGGCGGCCGAGGCGCTCGGGGATTCCCCGGCCGCGGCCGGACACCGTACGGCCGCCGAGGGGTTATTCGATTTCATGGGGCTGCCGGCGCACCGCCGGACCTACTGACGCCGTACGCGGAAGTGCCCCGCACCGGATTCCGGACCCTGTTGGCGAATTCGGGGGTATGCGTGACGACGGCCTGTATGACCCCGTTGGGG
>NZ_BMVL01000012.1:0-135148 GCF_014650695.1 Streptomyces avidinii
GACCGTCCCGCCCCGGAAATCCGAAGACTGCCGGGAAACCCCCAAAGGAACGGGCCGGACCAAGTCTTTGGGGACGGGGTGGTCGGAGATGCCCGAGCGGGCCAGGGGTGGGGTGACCGAGAGACGGGCCCACCCCGGGGCGGCCCTCCGGGGCGGTGGGCGCACCGAATCGCTACGCGCTCCTCATCTCTCAGCGTCTGCGATCCGTCTTGGGCCGGACATAGGCCGCCCACGGGCCTCGGTTCGACGCTCGACATGCGTCCGACGACCGTCCGGGGCCGGACATAGGCCGCCCACGGGCCTCGGATGCTTCTCATGGACGGCGTCCGGCCCCTCGCGGGGGTGGAAAGGCGCCGGACAGCGGCTATGTCGTCGTGGGGACGGGTCAGCGCACGTAGGCGCCTCAAAAGGCCGGCCATTCGCCCCAATTACCCCTGTCTGGACCCCTGCTCATGGACTCAGTCCCTCGCCGCCCCGGATCCACGACGACATGGCCGAGGAATCAGCCGTCAGTCCCTCTCAACGGCCCCGGCCGGTCGTCGGACGCGTGAAGGGGAAGCGGCAACGGGTCGTGGGCGGCCTATGCCCAACCCCAGACGGTCGTCGGACGCTGAGAGATGAGGAGCGCGTAGCGATTGGATGCGCTTCCCCCGACCCGGCAGGCCGCTCCCGATGGGCCCGGCCTCGGAAGCGCGCCCACCCCGGCCGGGTCGCGGATCTCTGATGTCCCCGTCCATGAAAGGAAGGCCCGGCCCGTTCCTTTGGGGGTTTCCCGGCAGTCTTCGGATTTCCGGGGCGGGACGGTCGGTCAAGGGTGGCCGAAGGCCATCGCGCAGCGACGCGACGACGAAGGAGGAGCGCCCTTGAGGGACCGGCCCGACACGGAGAGACGATGAGACTGACGGGAAACCCCCATACGCGACTCTGACCACCGCCCCCGCGGCTCCCGCCCACCGCAGCCACCCCAGACGGCACCGACCCCGCCCGCCCAGCCCCAGCCGCAAACCCCGCCCCCGCCCCCGGCGACACCTCGAACGGATAGGCGCACCCCGGCGGCGATTACCCGGGCCTTCGGTTCCGCGTTGGCCGGGTATGACCATGCTTCAGTCTTCAACGGGCCGAAGGCGTCGCCCGGTGCCGCCGGGTTTCGAAGAATCGGTTCAGCGTCCGCGCGAGCAACCGCAACAACCGCAGCAACCACAACCAGCGCCGGATCCGCCGATCTACCGGGATCTACTGGCGCGGTGGGCCGACGCCGGCCGGACTCTGCCCGGCCGGCGTGATCCGGAGTGGTCGCGGCTCACGTCCTCCCCGGTCTGGCCCACCACGAGCAGCGGGCTGTACTGACCGCGGTCAGCGCGTCTCCGGGCCCGCCAGGTGGCGGGCGATGACCATGCGCTGGATCTGGTTGGTGCCCTCCACGATCTGGAGCACCTTCGCCTCGCGCATCAGCCGCTCGACAGGGAAGTCCGCCGTGTAGCCGTATCCGCCGAGGACCTGCACCGCGTCCGTGGTGACGGACATCGCGGCGTCCGTGCAGAACAGCTTGGCCATGGCCGCCTGGCGGGAGAACGGCTTGCCCGCGTCGCGCAGCCGCGCCGCCGCGAGGTACAGCGCCCGGCCCGCCTCGATCTTGGTGGCCATGTCGGCCAGCATGAAGCGGAGCCCCTGGAAGTCCGCGATCGGGTGCCCGAACTGCTTGCGGTCCAGTGCGTACGTCAGTGCCTCGTCCAGCGCGGCCTGGGCCACGCCGATGGCGCAGGCGGCAATGCCCAGGCGCCCCGCGTCGAGCGCGGCCAGGGCGATGGTGAAGCCCTGCCCCTCCTCGCCGATGCGGCGGGCGTCGGGGATCCGTACGCCGTCGAAGTGCAGCTGGGCGGTGGGCGAGCCCTTCATGCCCATCTTCTTCTCGGGTACGGCCGCGGTCAGGCCCTCGGCGTCCCCGGGGACCAGGAAGGCCGTGATGCCCTTGGGGCCCTGGGCGCCGGTGCGCGCCAGGACGGTGTAGAAGTCGGCGACCCCGCCGTGGGTGATCCAGGCCTTGGTGCCGGTGATGATCCAGTCGTCGCCGTCGCGCACCGCCTTGGTGGTGAGGGAGGCGGCGTCGGAGCCGGCGGCCGGCTCGGAGAGGCAGTAGGCGCCCAGCAGGCCCCCGCCGAGCATCTCGGGGAGGTGGGCGCTCTGCTGCTCCTTGGTGCCGTAGCCGGCGAGTCCGTGGCAGGCCAGGGAGTGCACGCTGACGCCGAGCCCGACGGTGAGGCGGGCCGCGGCCAGCTCTTCGAGGACCTGGAGGTAGACCTCGTACGGCTGCTCGCCGCCGCCGAATTCCCCGGGGTACGGAAGGCCGAGCAGGCCGGCCTCGGAGAGCAGGGTGAAGACCTCCCGCGGGAACCGGCCGGAGTCCTCCTCCTCGGCTGCCCTGGGGCGGATCTCCCGCTGCGCGATCTCGCGTACGAGGGCGAGGAGGTCCCGGGACTCCTCGGTGGGCAGCTGTCGGTCCACCGGCTGCGGGGCGCGGTCTGTCATGGCGGCGCTCTCCTCCCTGGTCGGGCACGGCGGCGGCGCGTGGGTGTGGGACGCGTCGCCGGGTCTCGGTAATCCCACAGCCGATGCTGCCCTCCCGGATCACGGAAGGGGCTGTTCAGTGGCTGCGGCGGCTTGAGTATGCCCGATCAGGGGCTTCCCGTCACCGGTACAAGATCACCGCGCTGATCGGACGGCTCCTCGGAAGCGGGAGGTGCCGGACACTCCGGGACGAACTCCTCGATCACCGTCAGTGTGGCACGCAGCTGGCGCACCAGTAGGGCTCCGAGCCGGGCACGGTCGGGTTGGTCCGGGTCACCCAGTGCGCCGATCCAGTCCAGCGTGGCCCCTTCGACCCCGGAGAGCCAGCCCACGAGGGCGAGCCGGGCGATCGGGGGGAGTGCGCGGCGCCCGTACGCGCCGTCGGCGATGGTGGCGACGAGCTCCTCGCGGACGGAGTCACGGATGGCGAGCACCTCGGCGTCGGATCCGACGCCGCCCGTGACGATGGTGCGGTAGGCGGCGCGGTGGTGCTCGGCGTAGTACAGGTAGCCGTCGATGGTGCGGCGGACGCGCTCCACGCCCGGGAGCTCGGTGTCGCCGCCGGCGCGGGCGACGAGTTCGGCGACGGAGTCCTCGACGATGGCGAGGTAGTAGCCGCGCTTGCTGGTGAAGTAGTAGTAGATCAGCCCCTTGGCGACGCCTGCCTGTTTGGCGATGTCGTCCATGGAGAGCGCGTCGTACGAGGTGTCGGCGAACAACTTGCGCCCGGTGGCTATGAGTTCGGTCCTGCGCACCTGGGATCGCCGGGTCGTTCCGCGCTGTTGACTATTATTCAAATTCAGCCCTGGTCTCGAACTGCCACAGAATGCCCGCAGTATGGCAGACCCGGCTTCGCGCTCCCGGGGTGAGCGCTCAGCAGGTGCCGGTGACCTCGGAGGTGATCGTCACCGACGGACTGCGGGCGGCAGCCCCGTGATCCGGGACGCCCGGGAGGGGCTCAGAGCCAGCCGATCTGGGTGACGAACATGGCGACGACGACCACCAGGGTCCAGCCGAGCACGTGCTCCAGCCAGGAGGAGTCGTCCTTGGGACCTCCGGTACGGACGAGGTTCCGGGGGGCGGCGGTGGGGGCGGCGCTGTCGGCAGTCATGGCGTCCAATGTGCCAGCGTTCGCGGCTTTCACGGTAGATACGCCATGGGTGGCATGCGTCACGCAAACTCCGACAGACGCCGACAGTGGCACGCAGAGGCATGCAGAGACGGGCAAGGAGGACAGCCGCGGGGCAGCCGACCATGCGGCCAGGACGGCAGACGGCCGGGCCCCGGCCTGCTCGGTCGGGACCCGGCACGCTCACACATCCGGCTTCCGGCGCCTCGCTCCGGCGCTTCCTCCGGCGCCCCGGTCAGACGCGGGACTCGCGGTTGCGGCCGGCCATCGCCGCCATCGCGAGGCCGAGGCACAGGGCGACGCCTCCGGCGATCACATTGCTGACCACCGTTCGCGTCGTGTCCATCTCACCGGCGATGACCCACGGAGCGATGATCGTCCACGCGCCGAGGGCGACCGCCGTCCACGCCATCGCGTGGGTGCGCTCGTATGCGGAACCCAGACCGCTCATGCACAGGCAGAAGGCCAGGCCGGCGATCAGGTTGTTGATGGCCAGCGGGGTGAGGCCGCTGAATCCTGCGATCCACGGCGAGGCGGCCAGGTACAGACCCGTGATCAGGGCCAGTGCTTCGACAGCCTGCGCGCGGGGGGTGCTGGTCACCCGCTCGAACCGGGTACGCATCTCGGCGAGGTCGGGGTGCTGCTCGATGCTGGGATGGGTGGTCATGGCTGGCCGCCTCCTACTGAGAAGCCTTTATGTGCCATTTACCCCACTATGTTCCGCTTACCCGCGCCGCTGGTCAACGGAAAAATTCGCGGCTCCTCACAGCACCCCCACCGCGCGCAGCGCGCGGACCTGCGCCCGCTTCGGGAGAGCCGGGGCATAGAGGTAACAGATGCCCCCGGAGCCCGAGGTGACCTTGCCGGAGACGCCCGTGCGCTTGGTGCGCAGCCAGATGTTCTCCCACTCGGCGCGGCGGTAGACGCGGCGCACCGACGGGTTGTCGGGCGAGTTGGGGTCGTTGGCGATCACGTCCCCGGCAGCGGTGAAGCCGATGACGGTCATCAGGTGGCCGGCTGTCCCGTAGCCCGCGCCCGTGAGCTCGTCCGGGCGGAACGACTGGGAGGTGATGACCGGGATGCCGGCCCGAACGAGGGTCTCCAGGTCGGCCAGGGAGGTGAGGCGGGTGACGACTCCGGCGAGCCCGCGGTAGGTGGCGGCGTAGGCCGCGTTGAAGGGCCAGTTCCCGCAGCCCTTGTAGGCGGCGTCGTAGGTGGAGCGGGCCGCGTGGCAGATCTGCGGGTCGGCGTACCTCGGATTGACCCAGGTCAGGGTGGAGGGGGCGGCCCTGCCGCCCCAGTACTCGATGATCATCTGGGAGGAGGTGGGGCTGCACCAGGCCTCGCCGCCGTTGTCGTACTCGGGGTACTGGCCGGCGTGGACCTCCTGCGAGTACCGCGGGACCTTCAGCTCGTGGGCGCTGCGGGCGGAGGGGGCGGAGGGGGTGACGGTGAAGCGGTCCGGCACGTCGGAGACCATGGCGCCCGCGAGCCATACGGTGGGTCCGCGCTCGGCGCCCGGCCGCCGGTGGAGGGTGAGGCGGAGCTGCCAGGCCGCCATCCGCAGGCCGGCGGCCGCGGCCGGGCCGTCGAGGGCCAGGGTGTCGGTCCAGACCGTGGACCTTCCGTCGGTCTGGCCGTCCACCGAGGTACGGCGGATGTCGTCGTCGCCCGAGGCCCAGCGGCCCATGACGTACCAGGGGGTGGGGGTGCCGTCGGTGTAGGTGCCGCGCAGTTCGATCTGGATCCAGGTTCCGGCCGGGGTACGGGCGTTCCACGAGGTGATGGCCTCGGCGGCGGGCACGGTGGAGCGGTGTACCGGGGAGGTCCAGGTGGCGTACTCCCAGGTGGCCTTGCGCCCTGTGTGCGGGTCGGCGTACTCGGTGCGGCCGACGGCCGCCGCGATCTCCAGGCCGGGGCGGGAGCCGCCGACGGCGGTGGTGCCCCGGTGGGTGCCGGCGAGCCAGTGGGCGTAGGAGTACCAGAAGCGGTTGTCGACGGTGGGGCCCGGCAGCCGCGGGGCCGCGGGGGTCGCAGGGGTCGCAGGGGTCGCAGGGGTCGCCGCGGAGGCGCTGCCCCCCGGGACGGTGGCGGCGGTGGCCGCGGCGGCGACCGCCAGTGCGGCGACGAGTACGGCCCTGCGCGGCGTGGGTTCGGTCATCGCGTGTTCCCCCAGGGTGGGTCGGCGTTCCGGCGGCACTTCGGCGGCTCGTGGGTGGCGCGTGGCTGGCACGTGGGTGGCATCACCCTTCCAGTTCCCGGCGTCGGCAGCCCGAAGCCACGGCTCGTGTCGGGCTTGTCTAGGCTGGTCGGGTGGAGCCACAGCAGTCACTTGAGTCACTCGCACGGGAGCTCGCGGCCGCGGCGCCCTCGCTCGGCCCGGTGCGCGTGATCGGCATCGACGGGCACGCGGGATCGGGGAAGAGCACCTTCGCGGGGCGGCTCGCCGAGCTGCTGGGGGCGCCCGTGCTGCACCTGGACGACGTGGCCAGCCATGCGGAGCTGTTCGGCTGGGAGGAGCGGCTGCGCGCGCAGGTGCTGGAGCCGCTCGCCGCCGGACGGCCCGCGCGCTGGGCCCCGTACGACTGGGTGGAGCGCCGCTTCGGGCCGGAGCGGGTGCTGGAGCCGGTGCCGGTACTGCTGGTCGAGGGGGTCGGAG
Source organism: Streptomyces avidinii (assembly GCF_014650695.1). GTDB lineage: Bacteria > Actinomycetota > Actinomycetes > Streptomycetales > Streptomycetaceae > Streptomyces > Streptomyces avidinii. The sequence continues at coordinate 6,354 of NZ_BMVL01000012.1, forward strand.
CAGGGCGGAGGGCGTTGCGCCCGCGTCTGGCGCGGCTCCTGTGGATGGAGATGCCGCGCGAGGAGTCCTGGCAGCGAGGGCGAAACCGGGACGGGCGTGAACTTTCCGACTTCTGGGACGGATGGGAGCGCGCGGAGCGCGCGCACTTCTCCAACGACCCTTCGCGCCCCTTCGCCGACACCCTGGTACGCCAGAGCGGTACGGGATACGAGTGGACTTCCGGGACTCGAGCGACGGCGGGAAACGCCACTTCCGTCACCGGGCGTGACGACCTCCCCCGGGCCTGAACGGCCCCGGATTTCAGCACCGCCGGGCCCGCGCCGACCCGCTTGACCCGGGGTCCGCACCGGCCTTACGTTCTCAATGCGAGGCCTTCACAGGCCGGCGCGCACACGAAGCCCCCGATTGTTCCCCCGTGATCGGGGGCTTCGTTCTGCCCGCGGCCCCCTCCCGGGCGGTCCCGCACGGGCCGATCCCGCCCCGATCATTCACCCTGAGTCACCGGATGCCCGAGGGGCGCACGCCGGAACCGGGCCCGTCGCGCCCTACGTAAGGTGCGTGACCGCGGGTACGATGCAGCCCTGATTTCATCGGCGCAGTGGGCAACTCATGTGCTCGTCACAGGGGTTGCCGCGCACCACGGGGGCAGGCTTGTGGGGGACGTGATGGATTTCGGCACGCCGGGCAGCATGCACGCCCCGGCCGAACTCGCCTGGCTGCGCGGGGTCGACGCCTGCACGATGGGCGCCTATCCGCAGGCCGAGGAGGAGTTCCGGGCGGCCGTACGACTCGATCCCTCCATGGCCGACGCCTGGCTCGGCCTGCACGCGCTCCGGGTCGACACCGGCAACGCGTTACTTCGGATGTACGCCCACCGGGACCGGTTCGGCGAGCAGCGCGCCCGGCATCGGCGGACGCTGAACTCCTGGTACTGGCTGGGCTGGTGGGTGCAACCCGTGCTGGAGAGCCGACGGGACCTGCTCCTCGCCCATGCCTCGCACTGGCTGGACGGCCGCCACGTGCCGGAGCTGGACCAGGCTCTGGCCGCGCTGCCACCGGTGGACGCCGACGCGCAGGTGCGGTTCCTGCACGCCTGCCGCGCCTATCTGGTCAAGGACTGGGAGCAGTTGGTCCGGCACACCGAGCCGCTGGTGCACGATCCGCTGCTGGGCATCGAGGCCGGGCTGTTCGGCGGGATGGCGCGGGTCCGGCTGGAGATGTACGGACAGGCGGAGCCGATGCTGGCGGCGGCGCTGATGCGTTGCCGCAGCGAGCAGCCCCAGCGCAAGGAACTGCGGTACTGGCTGGCGCGGGCGCGGGAGGGCACCGGGCGCACGGCGGCGGCGCTGCCGCTGTACCGGGCGGTGCACCGGGTGGATCCCTCCTTCATGGACACCGCGGCCCGGCTGACGGCCATCGAGGACGGCGACGACACGGACGGCGTGGCCGATCTGGCGGGCCTGGCGGGATACACCGGGTACGGGGGCTACGCCGGGCACGGCCCGTCCCCGGCCGGCGGGGACTTCGCGGCGGTCGCGCTGGGCGGCGGGCCCGTCCAGGACATCGCGGCGGACGGCCAGGTCGAACCGGATCCGCTGGCTCCGCCCACTCCCCCGACGGGGCGGGTGGAGGGGGCGCGGCGCAAGGCGCCCGTCCCGCCGCAGGGCACGCCCGAGGGGCTGCCGGCCGGGCCGGCGGACCCGGCGGCGCTCGCCGAGGCCCTGGCGGAGCTGGAGCGGATGGTGGGCCTGGAGCCGGTCAAGCGGCAGGTGAAGGCGCTCTCCGCGCAGCTGCACATGGCGCGGCTGAGAGCGGGTCAGGGCCTCCCGGTGCAGCCGCCGAAGCGGCACTTCGTGTTCTCCGGCCCCTCCGGTACGGGCAAGACGACCGTCGCCAGGATCCTGGGCCGGGTCTTCTACGCACTGGGCCTGCTCGGCGGTGACCATCTGGTGGAGGCGCAGCGGGCCGACCTGGTGGGCGAGTTCCTCGGGCAGACCGCGGTGAAGGCGAACGAGCTGATCGATTCGGCGATCGGCGGGGTGCTGTTCGTCGACGAGGCGTACTCGCTGTCGAACTCGGGCTACAGCAAGGGCGACGCGTACGGGGACGAGGCCCTGCAGGTGCTGCTGAAGCGGGCCGAGGACAACCGCGACCACCTGGTGGTGATCCTGGCGGGCTACCCGGCCGGGATGGACCGGCTGCTCGCCGCCAATCCGGGACTGTCCTCGCGCTTCACCACCCGGGTGGACTTCCCCAGCTACCGGCCGCTGGAACTGACCGCGATCGGCGGAGTGCTGGCGGACGCGAACGGGGACCACTGGGACGAGGAGGCGCTGGAGGAGCTGCACAGCATCAGCGGGCACGTGGTGGAGCAGGGCTGGATCGACGAGCTCGGCAACGGCCGGTTCCTGCGGACCCTGTACGAGAAGAGCTGCGCGTACCGGGACCTGCGGCTGGCGGGCTTCGCGGGTGAGCCGTCGCGGGACGACCTGGCCACGCTCCGGCTGCCGGACCTGATGCAGGCGTACGGGGAGGTCCTGTCGGGCCGCGGCCCCCAGGAAAGGCCGGATCCCCCGGCGTTGTAGGCGTCGGCGGGGCTGGTGGATCCAGCCCCGCCGTCGTTCGGGGGCGCGGGGTCTACATGCGGCCGGCCGGGACCCGGTGGGACGGGTCGCGGACCTCGCCGACCAGCATTTCCAGGACGTCCTCCAGGGCGACCAGGCCCAGGACCCGGCCGGTCTGGTCCGCGACCTGCGCGAGGTGGGTGGCGTCCCGGCGCATGACGCCGAGGGCGTCGTCCAGCGGGACGGTGGCGCACAGCGTGGTCATCCGGCGCCAGACCCGCTGGGGCACGGCCCGCTCCCGGTTCTCCAGGTCCAGTACGTCCTTGACGTGCAGGTAGCCCATGAAGGCACCGCTCTCCGCGCGGACGGGGAAGCGGGAGTACCCGGTGCGCACGGTGAGCTGCTCGATCTGGCGCGGGGTCACCTCCGGGCCGACCGTGACCAGCCGGTCCGGGCCGAGGAGGACGTCGGTGACGGGGCGGCTGCCCAGTTCCAGTGCGTCCTCCAGCCGCTCCTGCTCGACCGGCTCCAGGAGTCCGGCCTGCCGGGAGTCCTTGAGGAGCCGGCCCAGCTGCGCGGAGGTGTAGACGGCCTCGACCTCGTCCTTGGGCTCCACCTTGAAGAGCTTCAGGACGAGCTTGGCGCAGGCGCCGAGCGCGGTGGTGACCGGCCCGCACAGGCGGGCGAAGGCGACCAGGCCGGGGCTGAACCACAGGGCGGTCTTCTCGGGGGCGGCCATGGCCAGGTTCTTCGGCACCATCTCGCCGATCACCAGGTGCAGGAAGACCACGGCGCTGAGCGCGAACGCGTAGCCGAGGGGGTGGATCAGGCCCTGCGGTACGTGGACGGCGTGGAAGAGGGGCTCCAGCAGCCGGGCCACGGTGGGCTCGGCGACCGCGCCGAGGGTGAGCGAGCAGATGGTGATGCCGAACTGCGCCGCGGCCATCATGCGGGGCAGGTTCTCCAGGCCGTGGAGCACCTGGCGGGCCCTCTTGGACTCGGCCGCGAGGGGCTCGATCTGGCTGCGCCGTACGGAGACGAGTGCGAACTCCGCGCCGACGAAGAAGCCGTTGGCGAGGACCAGCAGCAGGGCGAAGAGGAGCTGGAGCGCGTTCATCGGGCGGCGCCTTCCAGCTCGGCCCGCTCGGGTTCGAACGCGGTCGCGCCGTCGGCCGCGGAGGCCGGCCGGTACGTACCGGCCGCGGGTACCGCCGCCAGCCGGACCAGCCGGACGCGTTCGGCGCGGTTGCGGCCGACGCGGCGGACGGACAGCTTCCAGCCGGGGAGCTCGGCTCGGTCCCCGGGGGCGGGGATCCGGCCGAGGAGGTCGGCGACGAGCCCGGCGACGGTCTCGTACGGCCCCTCGGGCACTTCGAGGCCTATCCGGCGCAGGGTCTGCACCCGGCAGCTGCCGTCGGCCTCCCAGGAGGGGCGGCCGTCCTCCGCCGGTACGGCGGCCAGTTCGGGGCCGTCGTCCTCGGCGAAGTCGTGCTCGTCGCGGACCTCGCCGACGAGTTCCTCCACGATGTCCTCCAGCGTGACGACGCCGGCGGTGCCGCCGTACTCGTCGACGACGACGGCCATCGGCTGCTCGCTGCGCAGCCGCTCCAGCAGCGGCTGCACCGGCAGGGAGCCGGGCACCAGCAGCGGGGCGACGCAGATCCGGCTCACGCTCGTGCGGTCGCGCTCGGACTCGGGCACGGCGAGGGCGTCCTTGAGGTGGACCACGCCGGTGACCTCGTCGATGCGGTCGCGGTAGACCGGGAACCGGGACAGGCCCGTGGCGCGGGTCAGGTTGAGCACGTCGGCCGCGGTGGCCGTGTGCATCAGGGCGCTGACCTTCACCCGGGGGGTCATGACGTGCTGGGCCGTGAGCTCGCCCAGCGAGAGGGTCCGTACGAAGAGGTCGGCGGTGTCCTGTTCCAGGGCGCCGGCCTGGGCCGAATGGCGGACCAGGGAGAGCAGTTCGCCGGGGGTCCGGGCGGAGGCCATCTCCTCGGTCGGTTCCACGCCGAGGAGGCGCACGAGGCGGTTGGCCACGGCGTTGAGACCGGCGATCACCGGCCGGAAGGCCCGGGAGAAGGCGTGCTGGGGGCCGGCGACGAAGCGGGCCACCTGGAGCGGCCGGGAGACCGCCCAGTTCTTCGGGACGAGCTCGCCGACGACCATCTGGACGGCGGAGGCGAGCAGCATGCCGATGACGACGGCGACGCCGGAGACGGCTCCCCGGGGGAGGCCGGTCGCGGCGAGCGGCCCGGCCAGCAGTGCGGCGAGGGCGGGCTCGGCGAGCATGCCGACCACGAGGGAGGTGATGGTGATGCCGAGCTGGGTGCCGGAGAGCTGGAAGGACAGCTCCCTCAGGGCCTTGACCACCGTGCGGGCACGGCGGTCACCGTCGGCTGCGGCGCGTTCGGCCTCGGCCCGCTCCACGGTGACGAGGCCGAATTCGGCCGCCACGAAGAAACCGTTGGCGAGGATGAGGGCGAAGGCCGCCGCGAGCAGAAGTAGCGGGATGGTCATGCCGCCGCCTCCGGGGGGAGGGCGGCGCGGGTACTACCGGACGATCCGTCCATTGCTGGAGGGAGTCACTCCTCAAGTCGAAGGTGCCCACGGGCCACGAGGTCCCGGGGCCGGTGGGAGGGCGCACAGCTGCGCCCCGCCACCAGGGTAGTCATTGAGATCCCGGCCGCAACGGTACGCAGCCGGGAGGATGGGCCGACTCAGTGGTCGTTCGGGCCCGTTCCGCGCGCCTCGGCCAGTGCGCGCAGGGCGCGTGCGTCGCCGATCGCCTGCTGCTTGGCGACGCCGGGCTGGATGCCGAGGGCGGGCAGGCTGGTGCCGTCGCTGAGGTCGAGGAAGACCCACGGGTCGCCGGGGCGGAGGTTGACCCGCAGGATCTGGGCCCACTCCAGGCGCCGGGTGGTGGTCAGGTTGACGACGGTGACGCCGGCCTCGTCCGCGACCACCTTGGGGCGGCTGAGCAGGACGAGTACGGAGCTCAGCAGGACGGCGGTGAAGACGAAGCTGATCCGCTCGCCGGGGCTGAGGTTCTCCAGCAGCAGGGCGATCGCCGTGATGGTGGTGAACATGGCGAGGCCGACGCCCAGCAGGACGACCCGGGTGCGGGTCGGCCGGAAGGTGACCGGCAGGGCGGGCGTGACGGGCTGGGCGGCGGACTCGGCCATGGTGCGTTGCCTTCTGGAGGTGACGTGCGGGTCGGGCGGTCGGCGTGCCGGTGTGCGGCGCGCCGGGCACCCGCCAGGGGGTGCCGGGGGCCCGCTAGAGGCGGCAGGCGTGGATCGAGGTGGTGAGGATCGCGCGCGCGCCGAGCTCGTACAGGTCGTCCATGATCCGCTGGGCCTCCTTGGCGGGGACCATCGCGCGGACGGCGACCCAGCCCTCGTTGTGCAGCGGGGAGACGGTCGGCGACTCGAGGCCGGGGGTGAGGGCGACCGCGCGCTCCAGGTGCTCGGCGCGGCAGTCGTAGTCCATCATCACGTAGCTGCGGGCCACCAGGACGCCCTGCAGGCGGCGCAGGAACTGCTGGGCGCGCGGGTCCTCGGGGTCGGAGGCGTTGCTGCGGATGACGACGGCTTCGGAGGTCATGATCGGCTCGCCGATGATCTCCAGACCGGCGTTGCGCAGGCTGGTGCCGGTCTCGACGACGTCCGCGATGATCTGCGCCACGCCGAGCTGGATGGCGGTCTCGACCGCGCCGTCGAGGTGGACGACGGAGGCGTCGATGCCCTGCTCGGCGAGGTGCTTGGCGACGATTCCCTCGTACGAGGTCGCGATCGTCATGCCGGTGAAGTCCTCGGGGCCCTTCGCCGTGCCGGGCTTGGTGGCGTAGCGGAAGGTGGAGCGCCCGAAGTTCAGCGGGAGGATCTCCTCGGCGCTGGCGCCGGAGTCGAGCAGCAGGTCGCGGCCGGTGATGCCGATGTCGAGCTTGCCCGAGGAGACGTAGATCGCGATGTCCTTGGGGCGGAGGTAGAAGAACTCCACCTCGTTCTCGGGGTCGACGACCACGAGCTCCTTGGACTCCTTGCGCATCCGGTAGCCGGCCTCATGGAGCATCGCCGACGCCGGTCCGGAGAGTGAACCCTTGTTGGGGACGGCGATGCGCAGCATGGGGCTTCCTTTGGGGCGTGGATATACGGGATTGCGGGCGGGTGTGCGTGCCTGGCTCAGAGGTGCGCGTAGACGTCGTCGAGGGAGATCCCGCGCGCCACCATCATCACCTGGACGTGGTAGAGCAGCTGGGAGATCTCCTCGGCGGCGGCTTCCTTGCCCTCGTACTCGGCGGCCATCCAGACCTCGGCGGCCTCCTCGACGACCTTCTTGCCGATGGCATGGACGCCCTTGCCGACGAGCTCGGCGGTGCGGGACGTGCTGGGGTCGCCGTTGGCCTTGGCCTGGAGCTCGGTGAAGAGCTCTTCGAAGGTTTTGGAGGATTCGTTCGCCATGATGGTCCTCAGAATACGGGGTTCCCCTACGCCACTCAGCGCCAGGGTTCGCTAACGGTGCGCAGGGTCATGGCGGTGGAGACGGCGGCGGTGACCGCTTCGTGCCCCTTGTCCTCGTTCGACCCTTCGAGGCCGGCGCGGTCCAGCGCCTGCTCGTCGTTGTCGCAGGTCAGTACTCCGAAGCCGACGGGGACTCCGGTGTCGATCGACACCTGTACCAGGCCCTGGGTGACGCCCTGGCAGACGTAGTCGAAGTGCGGGGTGCCGCCGCGGATGACCACTCCGAGGGCGACGATGGCATCGTAACCGCGACCGGCCAGTACCTTCGCCACGACCGGGAGCTCGAAGCTGCCGGGGACCCGGAGCAGGGTGGGCTCGTCGATGCCCAGCTCGTGCAGGGCCCGCAGGGCTCCGTCGACCAGTCCGTCCATGACCTTCTCGTGCCACTGGGCCGCGATCACGGCGACTCGGAGGTCTCCGCAGTTCTTCACGCTCAGTTCGGGTGCGCCCTTGCCGCTCACAGCTCTGCTCCTCGGTGGTTCGTGTCGGTGGATGGCCGGTGGTGGAAACCGGTCGGTGGAGACCGGTGGTGGAAATACGTACGGGTGGTGGTGCGTGCCTACTGGTTGCCGCAGGCGGAGGTGGTGACGGGTCCGTCCAGCCAGGGCAGGTCGTGGCCCATCCGGTCCCGCTTGGTGCGCAGGTACCGCAGGTTGTGCTCGCCGGCCTCCATCGGCATCGGCTCGCGGCTGGTGACCGTGATGCCGTGCCGGACGAGGGCTTCGGACTTCTCGGGGTTGTTGGTCATCAGGCGGACGCCGTGCACGCCGAGGTCGGCGAGGATCTGGGCGCCGGCTCCGTAGTCGCGGGCGTCGGCGGGCAGGCCGAGTTCCAGGTTGGCGTCGAGGGTGTCGCGGCCGCGCTCCTGGAGTTCGTACGCGCGCAGCTTGGACAGGAGCCCGATGCCTCGGCCCTCGTGACCGCGCAGGTAGACGACGATGCCGCGGCCCTCGGCCTTGATGCGTTCCATGGAGGCGTGCAGCTGGGGGCCGCAGTCGCAGCGCTGGGAGGCGAAGATGTCGCCGGTCAGGCACTCGGAGTGCATCCGGACGAGGATGTCGGAGCCGTCGCCGATCTCGCCGTGGACGAGGGCGACGTGCTCGACTCCGTCGACGGTGGAGCGGTAGCCGTACGCCGTGAACTCGCCGAAGGCGGTCGGCAGGCTGACCTCGGCCTCGCGGCGCACGGTGGGCTCGGCGGAGCGGCGGTAGGCGATCAGGTCCTCGATGGAGATGATCGTCAGGCCGTGCTTGCGGGCGAAGGGGATCAGCTCGGGCAGCCGCAGCATGACGCCGTCCTCGCCGGCGATCTCCACGATGGCACCGGCCGGGCGCAGGCCCGCGAGGCGGGCCAGGTCGACGGCGGCCTCGGTGTGGCCGTTGCGGACCAGGACGCCGCCGGGCTTGGCGCGCAGCGGGAAGACGTGACCTGGGCGGACGAAGTCGGCGGGCCCGGAGACTCCGTCGGCGAGGAGGCGCAGGGTGGTGGCGCGGTCGGCGGCCGAGATTCCGGTGGAGACGCCGTGGGCGGCGCTCGCGTCGACGGAGACGGTGAAGGCGGTCTTCATCGACTCGGTGTTGTTCTGGACCATCTGGGGGAGTTCGAGCCGGTCCAGCTCGGCGCCCTCCATGGGGGCGCAGATCAGGCCGCGGCACTCGCTCATCATGAACGCGATGATCTCGGGGGTGGCCTTCTCGGCGGCGATGACGAGGTCGCCCTCGTTCTCGCGGTCCTCGTCGTCGACGACGACGACGGGGCGGCCCGCCGCGATGTCGCGGATGGCCTGCTCGACGGGGTCGAGGCGGAAGGTCTCTTCGGGGATGTCGGGCACGGGCTTGAGGCTGGTCATGCCGTTGCTCCTTCCAGGGCCGGGGCGGGGGTGGTGCGGGAGCGCTGGTACCAGTCGTAGGCGCCCCACAGCACGAGGGCGAAGTAGACGACGTAGACGAGGCCGGAGAAGGCCAGTCCGTTGTTGAAGGCGAGGGGCACGCCGACCAGGTCGACGAGGAGCCAGGCGAACCAGAACTCGACGAGGCCGCGGGCCTGGGCGACCATCGCGACGATGGTGCCGACGAAGATGTACGCGTCGGCCCACGGGCTCCACGAGAGGTTCGGGAAGAGCGTGAAGAGGCCGCCGACGGCGAGGGTGCCGAGCGCCGCGCCGGCCAGGAGCAGACCGCGTTCCTTCCAGGTGGCGGTGCGCACGGCGATGGAGCCGTCCTGGGCCTTCTGACGCCCGAGCTGCCAGGCGCGCCAGCCCCAGACGGCCACGCCGATGACGAGGAGCTGCTTGCCGACGCCGCCGGCGAGGTGCGCGGAGGCGTAGGCGGCGATGAGGATCAGGCCGGAGAGGAGCTGGGCGGGCCAGGTCCATATGGAGCGGCGCCAGCCGAGGGCGAGCGCGGCGAGGCCCATCAGGTTGCCGATCATGTCGGACCAGATGACCTTCTGGCCGAAGACCGTGAAGGCCTCCGCGTTGAGCCAGGTCAGGGCGTTCACCGGGCTTCTCCCGTCGCGTGCAGCGGGTTCACGCCGGCGGCCAGGAGGCGCTCGACGTACTTCGCGAGGACGTCGACCTCCAGGTTGACGGGGTCGCCGCTCTGCTTGTGGCCGAGGGTGGTCAGCGCGAGGGTGGTGGGGATGAGGCTGATGGTGAACCAATCGGCGGCGGCCTCGACCACGGTGAGGCTGACGCCGTCGACCGTGATGGAGCCCTTCTCGACCACGTAGCGGGAGAGGTTCGCGGGGAGGGCGACCTTGACGATCTCCCAGTGCTCGGAGGGGGTCCGGGAGAGGATCTCGCCGGTGCCGTCCACGTGTCCCTGGACCAGGTGGCCGCCGAGCCGTCCGCCGAGGGCCATCGGGCGCTCCAGGTTGACCCGGGAGCCCTTGGTGAGGGCGCCGAGGCTGGAGCGGTTCAGGGTCTCCTGCATGACGTCCGCGGTGAACTCGCCGTCCGCGGTCTCCACGACGGTCAGGCAGACGCCGTTGACCGCGATGGAGTCGCCGTGCTTGGCGCCCTCGGTGACGAGGGGGCCGCGGAGCCGGAAGCGGGAGGCTTCCTGGAGCTGCTCGACAGCGGTGACCTCACCCAGTTCTTCGACGATTCCGGTGAACACTCAGTGCTCCTTGGTGGCGGGGGTGACGGGGACGGGGACTGCGGTGATGCGGAGATCGGGGCCGATGCGGACGGCCTCGGTGATGTCGAGGCGCAACGCACCGGAGATGTTCTTGATTCCGGCGTCGGCGAGGGCCGCGGGGCCCGCTCCGAGCAGGGCCGGCGCGAGGTAGCCGGTGACGCGGTCGACGGCGCCACCCTCCAGGAAGGCGCCGGCCAGCGTTGGCCCACCCTCCAGCAGGACGGAGCGCACACCGCGCAGGAACAGGCCGGCGAGGAGGTCCTGGACGCCGATGCGGCCGTCGTGAAGGGGCAGCCGGAGCAGTTCGACGCCGGTCAGGTGCCGGGTGTCGGCGTCCTCGCCGACGACGAGCAGGGTGGGCGCGGCGTCGTCGAGGATGCGGGCGGTGGGCAGGATCGCGGCGCGGGTGTCGAGGGCGATCCGCAGGGGTTGCGCGGCGCCTTCGACACCGCGCACCGCGAGGTGCGGGTCGTCGGCGCGCAGGGTGCCGCCGCCCACGAGGACGGCGTCGCTCTCGGCCCGCAGTCGGTGGACGTCGGCGCGGGATTCGGCGGAGGTGATCCAGCGGCTGCTGCCGTCCGCGGCGGCGCTGCGGCCGTCGAGGGTGGCCGCGTACTTCCAGGTGACGTGCGGCCGGCCGAGGCGTACGGAGGTCAGCCAGGCGGCGTTGCCCGCCTCGGCCTCGTCCGCGAGGAGTCCGGACGCGGTCTCGATCCCGGCCGCGCGCAGGGTGGTGGCGCCGCCGCTGGCCTGCGGGTTCGGGTCGGAGACGGCGTAGATCACGCGGGCGATCCCGGCGTCGGCGAGGGCGCGGGCGCAGGGCCCCGTACGGCCGGTGTGGTTACAGGGTTCGAGGGTGACGTAGGCGGTGCCGCCGCGGGCCGCCGGGCCTGCCGTGCGCAGGGCGTGGACCTCGGCGTGCGGGCCGCCGGCCCGCTCGTGCCAGCCCTCGCCGACGATGGCGCCCGAGGCGTCGGTGATGACGCAGCCGACGACGGGGTTGGGACTGGTGGAGCCGAGTCCGCGGGCGGCGAGCTCGATGGCCCGTCGCATGGCACGGGTGTCCGCGTCGGGTGCTGCGTGCGCGGCGTGTGTCGCCACCGGGTCCTCCTGCCTCATCGGGCACGGACTCCGGGGCCTGTCGGGATACGACAGATGAAGCGGTACAGCACACGGGAACGCCGAGGCCGGAAAAACGGTTCGACCCGGCATATCCGCAGGGATATGCCGACGAACCGCCGACGGCGGCGTACCGGTGACTGGCCCGCCGCGCACTGCCTCCCATCCGGACTTTAACCGTCGGTCCAGGAATCTCACCTGGTCAACCGGCCGCTGGCTGCGGACGGGTCGCGGACTATAACCGCCGGTTCGGAATTGCACCGACCCCGGAGTGCGCTGCTACTGGTACTCCAGCCAGTCTGCCACGCGCGATCGCCCACCATGCGGGCGATGTGGTGTGGCCTGGCTCACAGCGAGTCGCCACCCGTGCGGACTTTGTCAAGTGGGACGGGGTTGGTCCAGACCTATTGACGGGGTGGTCTAGTCCTCTTAACGTTCCCTTCATCTTCCCGGGAACAGCCCGTCAGATGTGCGCACGTCACGGGCCAACACGCTTGTGCACCACCCCTGTTGCTTCATGTTGTGTCCACTTGTGTCCTGCATCCTCCCCTCCCCAGGAGGCACAATGCTGTCCCCCACACGTACGAGAGCGATGCTCCTGGCATCCGGCGCCGCAATCGCCGGACTCCTGGTGGGCGGGCTCTCGGCGGGCGTCTCGCACGCGGCCGACAACGAGAGCTGTCGCCCCGACGGGCTCTACAGGACCGCCGGCGTCGACGTCCCGTACTGCTCGGTCTACGACTCCGAAGGCCGCGAGAAGATGGGCGCCGACCACCAGCGCCGCGTCATCGGCTACTTCACCGGCTGGCGCACAGGCAAGGACGGCGCTCCCGCCTACCTCGCCAACAACATCCCGTGGTCCAAGGTCACCCACCTGAACTACGCCTTCGCCCACGTGGGCGCCGACAACAAGATCTCCGTCGGCTCGGACAGCGTGAACAACGCCGCCACCGGAATGACCTGGCCCGGCGTCGCGGGCGCCGAGATGGACCCGGCCCTCCCCTACAAGGGCCACTTCAACCAGCTGACGAAGTTCAAGAAGCAGTACCCGAACGTCAAGACGCTGATATCGGTCGGCGGCTGGGCGGAGACCGGCGGCTACTTCGGCGACGACGGCAACCGGGTCGCCTCCGGCGGCTTCTACTCGATGGCCACGAACGCCGACGGCTCGGTCAACCAGGCCGGCATCGACACCTTCGCCGACTCCTCCGTCGAGTTCATCCGCACGTACGGGTTCAACGGCGTCGACATCGACTACGAGTACCCGACCACCATGAAGGACGCCGGCAACCCGCTGGACTGGCAGCTGGCCAACGCCCGCCGCGCCGGTCTGGTCCAGGGCTACGCGGCCCTGATGAAGTCGCTGCGCGAGAAGCTCGACCGCGCGGGCGCCGCCGACGGCAAGCACTACCTGCTCTCCGTCGCCGCCCCCTCCTCCGGATACCTGCTGCGCGGCATGGAGACCTTCCAGGTCCAGAAGTACCTGGACTACGTCAACATCATGTCCTACGACCTGCACGGCGCCTGGAACGAGTACGTCGGGCCCAACGCCTCGCTCTTCGACGACGGCAAGGACGGCGAACTCGCCGCCGCCGGCGTCTACTCCACCTCGCAGTACGGCGGCATCGGCTACCTCAACACCGACTGGGCCTACCACTACTTCCGCGGCTCGATGCCGGGCGGCCGCATCAACATAGGTCTGCCCTACTACACCCGCGGCTTCAAGAACGTGCAGGGCGGCACCGACGGCCTGTGGGGCAAGGCTCCCGCGACCACCTGCCCGGCCGGCGCGGGCCTGACCAAGTGCGGCGACGGCGCGGTCGGCATCGACAACCTGTGGCACGACAAGGACACCAACGGGGTCGAGTCCCCGGCGGGCTCCAACCCGATGTGGCACGCCAAGAACCTGGAGAAGGGCGTCGTCGGCGACTACGTCACCACGTACGGCTTCCCGGGGAACACCGCGCTGACCGGCACCTACGTCCGCAAGTACGACTCCACCCTGGTGGCGCCGTGGCTGTGGAACGCGCAGAAGAAGGTCTTCCTCTCGACGGAGGACGAGCAGTCGGTGGCCGCCAAGGCCGACTACGTGGTCGACAGGGGCATCGGCGGCACGATGGTCTGGGAGCTCGCGGGCGACTACGCGTACAACGCCGCCAAGGGCCAGTACGAGATGGGCGACACGCTCACCGACACGATGTACCAGAAGTTCAAGTCGGCCTCCCCCTACGGGGCGAAGAAGGCGGGCGCCACCGCCCTGCCGACCCAGGCCGTTGACATCAGGACGGAGTTCACCGAGTTCAAGCTGGGCGACTCCAACTACCCGCTCACCCCGAAGCTGAAGATCACCAACAACACGAACGCCACGCTGCCCGGCGGCACCGAGTTCCGGTTCGACTACGGCACCTCGGCCCCGAACAACGCCTCCGACCAGTCCGGCTTCGGCACCACGGTGATCAGCAGCGGCCACACCGGCAACAACGTCGGCGGCCTGAAGGGCGACTTCCAGCGGGTCTCCCTGAAGCTCCCGGCCTGGCAGACCCTGGCCCCGGGCGCCTCCGTCGACCTGGCGTTCAACTACTACCTGCCGGTGTCCACCCCGTCGAACTGGACGGTGAACATCTCCGGCACCACCTACGCCCTCGCCGGGGACCTGGCGCGCGGCACGACGCTGGTGCAGCCCGGCTCCACCCAGCCGCCCACCACTCCCCCGACGACTCCTCCGACCACCCCGCCGACCACTCCCCCCACGACCCCGCCGACCACGCCTCCGGGCGGGACCTGCACCAACCCGGCGTACGTGGCGGGCACGGTCTACAACAGCGGCAACCTCGTCTCCCACAAGGGCCGCAACTGGAAGGCCCAGTGGTGGACGCAGAACGAGGAGCCCGGCACCACGGGTGAATGGGGTGTCTGGAAGGACCAGGGCGCCTGCTGACCTTCATGATGCATGAGTGAACGTGAGGACCCGGTGGCCCGGCGGCCACCGGGTCCTCGCACGTTCCGCCGGACCCGGCCTCGTACGCTGCTCGGGTGATCACACACGTCACCGCGTCCGACGCGGACTTCGAGGAAAACCGTCCCCGGATGTTCGGCATCGCCTACCGCATGCTCGGCTCCGCCACGGAGGCCGAGGACGCCGTGCAGGACGCGTACCTGCGCTGGGCGTCCGCGGACCGCGAGGCCGTCGAGCACCCGGGCGCCTGGCTCGCCAAGGTCGTCACGAACCTGTGCCTCAACACCCTCACCTCGGCGCGGGTCCGGCGCGAGGAGTACGTCGGCCCCTGGCTGCCGGAGCCCGTCCGCACCGACGACGGCACCCTCGGCCCGCTGGACTCCGCGGAGCAGCGGGACAGCGTGTCCCTGGCCCTGCTGGTGCTGCTGGAGCAGCTCACCCCGGTCGAGCGGGCCGTCTACGTGCTGCGCGAGGCCTTCGCCTACAGCCACCGGGAGATCGCCGCGGTCCTGGACCTCACCGAGGCCAACTGCCGGCAGCTCTACCGGCGGGCCGCGGGCCGGGTGGCCACGGACCGGGCTGCCACTGCGGAGGCCCGCTTCACGCCGGACCCCGAACGGTGGCAGAGCCTCGTGGAGACCTTCATGACGGCGGCGCGCGGCGGGGACCTGGCCCGGCTGGAGGGGCTGCTCACGGCCGACGTCCGGTTCGTCTCGGACGGCGGAGGCGTGGTCAGTGCGGCGCTGCGGCCGATCCTGGGCCGGCAGAAGGTGGCCCGGTTCGCGGTCGGGGTGCTCAAGAAGTACGCCGGGGACCTGCCGGTCAGCGTCGCGGAGATCAACGGATCGCCGGCGCTGCTCTTCGGCGAGAGTGCCGTTCTTCTGGTGGAATTCGAGAACGGGCTGGTCAGCGGTCTCAGCACGGTGCTCAACCCGGAGAAGCTGGAATTCCTCCGGCGGCAGCTGTCACGTTCCTGAGGGCTGTCCGGTCTCCGCCGGTGAAGGCACCGCATCGGCGAAAGGCGAACGCATGAGCACCATCCTCGTCACCGGAGGCACCGGCACCCTGGGCGCACCGGTCGTCGCACGGCTCCGGGACGCGGACCACGAGGTCCGCGTCCTGAGCCGGCGCTCCCCCGAATACCCGGTCGACCTGATGGACGGCAGCGGGCTGGACGCGGCGACGGCCGGAGCGGAGGTGATCGTCCACTGCGCGAGCAACACGCGTGGCGGGGGCAGGAACGACGAGGTCGCCACCCGGCACCTCATCGACGCGGCCCGGCGGGCGGGAAGCGTCACCAACATCGTCTACATCTCGATCGTCGGGGTGGACGTGGTGCCGTTCGGCTACTACCGGACGAAGCTGAAGGTGGAGCAGCTGCTGGAGCGCTCCGGGCTCGGTGTGACCATCCTGCGCACGACGCAGTTCCACGACCTGGTGGCGCAGGTGGTGGACATGGCGGCGAAGCTGCCGCTCGTGCCGGTGCCGGTGCCCGGCGGGGTGCGGGTGCAGCCGATCGCCGTCGGGGAGGTGGCGGACCGCCTGGCCCAGCTGGCGGTCCCGACCCCGGCGGGCCGGGTCACGGACATGGGAGGCCCGGAGATCCGCACCCTGCCGGAGCTGGCCCGCACCTACCTGGCGGCGACGGGTCGTCGCCGCCGGGTGCTCCCGATCCCCCTGGCGGGCAAGGCCTACGCCGCCTTCAGGCGGGGCGGCAACCTGGCCCCGTCGCACGCGGTGGGCCGGGGCACCTTCGCGCAGTTCGCGGCAGCGGCGGGGGCTGCGGCGGGGCGGGACTGACGGGTGCGGGGTGGCTCCGGGGCCGGGGCCACCCCGTACCGGGCGATCCCCTATCCGCCGAACAGCACGGCCTGCGCGGCCTCCCGCGCCGCCAGTTCGGCTCCCGCCAGGACCGCCGGGTCGCCCAGCGTCGTCGCGCGGACCTCCGTCGGCACCGGGGTCAGTTTCGCCAGGCGGTGGGCAACCCTCGCGGCCAGGGCGGGGCCGCCCGCCCGGCCCAGTTCGCCCGCCAGGACCACGCAGCCCGGGTCCAGGATCGCCGCGGCCGCCGCCGCGCCCAGTGCGAGGCGTTCGGCCAGGGCTTCGAGGAACGCCTCCCCCGCCGCCCCGGCCACGGCCTCCTCCACGGTCCCTGCGAATCCGTGCGTGCGCGCCAGCGCGGTCACCGCTTCGCGGCCCACCAGGGCGTGGAACCCGCCCCCGCAGTCCGCGGCGGAGGGCAGGCCGCCGGTGCCGGGCACCGGGAGGAAGCCGATCTCGCCCGCCCCGCCGGAGGCGCCCCGGCGCAGCCGGCCGTCCAGGACCACGGCCGCGCCGACGCCCGCGCCGAGCCACAGCAGGACGAAGGAGTCCAGGTCGTGGGCGACGCCCAGGCGCTGCTCGGCGAGGGCGGCCAGGTTGGTCTCGTTCTCGACGACGACCACGGCGGGCAGGCTCCGCTGCAGGGCGGTGACCAGGTCCCGGTGCCAGGCCGGCAGGCCGGTGGTGTCGCGGAGTTCGCCGGTGGCCGGGGCGACCAGGCCCGGGGCGCCGACGACCACGGTGTGCAGTTCGGCGGCCCCGGCCTCGCGCGCGGTGCGCAGCAGGGCCGCCACCGCGTCCTCGGGGGCGCCGACGGGCAGGGCGGCCTGGGCGAGCGGGCGGCCGAGGAGGTCGGTGACGACGGCGGTGACGCGGTCGGTGCGCACGTCGAGGGCGGCGAGGTGGGCGCGGTCGGCGACGATCCCGTACAGCTTGGCGTTGGGGCCGCGGCGCTGTTCGCCGGATTCGCCGGCGACCTCGATGAGTCCGGCTTCGGTGAGCCGGTCGACCAGGTCGGCGACGGAGGGGCGGGAGAGGCCGGTCATGGTCTTGAGCTGGGTGGCCGTCAGTGGCCCGGACTCCTGGAGGAGTTGCAGGGCGAGGCGGTCGTTGATGGCCCGGGCCGTGCTGGGCGAGGCGGGGGCCGGTACCTGGGTGCTGGCGGGGGCAGGAATCACGGCGCCCATCCTAGGGAGTCGGGCCCATTATCTATCAGGCAGGGTCCCTGATAGTTTAATCCTCATGACCGGGGACACCGACCTCAGCCCGGCGCGCCTGCGCCATGCCCGCTACGCCATCGCCGCCGTCTTCTGCATCCACGGCGCCGTCACCGGCTCCTTCGCCACCCGTATCCCCTGGATCCAGGAGCACGCCCAGCTCAGCGCGGGCACCCTGGGTCTGGCCCTCGCCGCGCCCGCGGTGGGCGCGGCCCTCGCGATGCCGCTGGCGGGCCGGATCAACCACCGGCTCGGCGCGCGTACCGCGCTGCGGGTGCTGCTCGCGCTGTGGACCCTCTCGCTGATCCTGCCGAGCCTCGCCCCGAACCTGCCGACCCTGTGTCTCGTGCTCTTCGTCTACGGAGCCACCGCCGGAATGTCGGACGTGGCGATGAACGCGCTGGGCGTGGAGACGGAGAACCGGCTGGGCCGCTCGATCATGTCCTCGCTGCACGGCATGTGGAGCGTGGGCGCCCTGCTCGGCTCGGCCGCGGGTACGGTCGCCGCGCACACCGGGGCGGACGCCCGGCTGCACCACCTGGTCGCCGCGCTGGCCCTCACGGCGGCCGGCCTGTTCGCCGCAGGGGGTGTGCTGGACCTGAGGAGCGACCAGGAGGCGCCGGCGCCGCCGCACTTCGCACTGCCTCCCAAGTCGGCGTTCCTGATCGGGGCCGTCGGCTTCTGCGCGGTGTTCGCCGAGGGCGCGAGCCTGGACTGGTCTGCGGTCTACCTGCGGGACGTCCTGCACACGGACGCGGGCCTGGCCGCCGCCTCCACCACCGCCTTCGCGCTGACCATGGCCGTGGCCCGGCTGGTCGGCGACCGCGTGGTGGACCGGTTCGGGGCGGTGCGCACGGTCCGGGCCGGCGGTGTGCTGGCCACCCTGGGCGGGCTGCTCGTGGTCGGGGTCCGGCATCCTGCCGGTGCGCTGGCCGGGTTCGGGCTGATCGGGCTCGGCATCGCGGTGGTGGTCCCGCTGGCCTTCGCGGCGGCGGGGCGCAGCGGGCCGGCGCCGGCCCAGGCCATCGCGGGTGTCGCGACGATCACCTACACCTCGGGGCTGATCGCGCCGTCGGCGATCGGCGCCGTCGCGGACGCGACCTCGCTGGTGGTGTCCTTCGGGCTGGTCACCCTGCTGGCGTTCGCGCTGATCGCGGGCGCGACGGTACTGCGCCAGGGACCGCCGGTCGGGCAGGCTGGGGGCGGCCCCGGCGGGGCCACGGCGGGGTCCGGGGCCACCGACCTCGACGAACCTGCCCAAACCCGGCCGTAATATGTCGACCGGCCGCAGCGGCACGCACTCCGTGCGCTGCGGCCTCGATGTGTGAGCAGCAGCCGGAGAAACGGAGTGGAACATGGGCCTCGGCGTGGGCTGGACCCTGCACGGAGACGGGCGGACTCCCGCCCCCGGCGCGGTGGTCCGGCCGGAGGAGCGGCTGTCGTGGCCGCGGACCGCCGGGCTGGGTGCCCAGCACGTCGTGGCGATGTTCGGAGCGAGTTTCGTCGCTCCGGTCCTGATGGGTCTGGACCCGAACCTGGCCATCATGATGTCCGGCGTGGCGACGGTGATCTTCCTCCTCGCCACGCGCGGCCGGGTCCCGTCGTACCTGGGCTGTTCGCTGTCGTTCGTCGGTGTCGCGGCGGCGATCCGGGCCTCGGGCGGGGACAGCGCGGTGGTCACGGGCGCCGTCTTCGTCGTCGGTGTGGCGCTGTTCCTGGCGGGCCTGGCGGTTCAGCGGTTCGGTGCCCGGATCATCCACGCGGCGATGCCGCCGGTGGTGACGGGCGCGGTGGTGATGCTGATCGGCTTCAACCTGGCGCCGGTGACGGCGAGCACCTACTGGCCGCAGGACCAGTGGACGGCGCTGCTGACCATGCTGTTCACCGGGGCGGCCGTGGTCTGCCTGCGCGGATTCTGGTCGCGCATCGCGATCTTCCTCGGCCTGCTCTTCGGGTACGGCATCTCCTGGATCTTCGACCTGCTCTTCGGCATGATCCACTCGACGGTGGGCGGGGAAGCGGCCGTCGACCACTGGCGGCTCGACCTCTCCGCGGTCGCCAAGGCCGACTGGATCGGCCTTCCGTCCTTCCACGCGCCCGCCTTCGAGTGGTCGGCGATCCTGATCGCCCTGCCCGTGGTCATCGCGCTGATCGCCGAGAACGCCGGGCACATCAAGGCCGTCGGCGAGATGACCGGCGACCCGCTCGACGACAAGCTGGGCACGGCCATCGCGGCGGACGGCGCCGCATCGATGCTGTCCACGGCGGTCGGCGGCCCGCCGAACACCACCTACTCCGAGAACATCGGCGTCATGGCGGCCACCCGGGTCTACTCCACTGCGGCCTACTGGGCGGCCGCCGGCTTCGCGCTGCTCTTCGGCCTGTGCCCCAAGTTCGGCGCGATCGTCGCCGCGATCCCGGGCGGGGTGCTCGGCGGCATCACCGTCATCCTCTACGGGATGATCGGCCTGCTCGGCGCCCAGATCTGGATCACCGGCCGGGTGGACCTGCGCAACCCGCTGAACCTGGTACCGGCCGCGGCGGGCATCATCATCGGCATCGGCGGTGTGAAGCTGCAGATCACCGATACCTTCGAGCTGGGCGGCATCGCCCTGGGCACGATCGTGGTGATCACCGGCTACCACGCACTGCGCTACCTCGCGCCCGCGCACCTCAAGCAGGAGCCCCTGCTCGACGAGGGCACCTCCGCCTACGACGACGACTCGGGGGACGGCTCCGGGGACGGCTCCGGGGACGGCCAGGACAAGCCCCGTTGACGGTGTTTCGCCCGAACCGGGGAAGCGTACGGCCAAGTTCCCCGGATCCGCGTCGGCGCCTGCGACTCTGCCCCCATGGATGCGGTGCTGGCGCGGATGCGCGCCCTGGAGGAGCGGCTCCCGCCGCAGGACGGCGTCGCCGTCTTCAACCGGGTCTACCTGACGGTGACGGAGACCCTGCACCGGCGGATCGAGCACGGCGGGTTCCCGGCGCCCCGGCGGGCGCAGACCCTCAGCGTGCGGTTCGCGGAGCGGTACCTGACGGCGGTGGAGGCGGAGCGGGCCCCGGCCTGCTGGCGCCCGCTGCTCCAGTACCGCCGCCATCCCGGGATCCGGCCGCTCCAGCACGCGTTGGCCGGGATCAACGCGCACATCGGCCACGACCTGGCGCTCGCCGTGGTGGCCACGTGCGGTGAGCTGGGCTGCGAACCACGGGCCCTGGAGGCGGACTTCGACCGGGTCGGCGACACCCTGATCTCCCTGGAGGAGCACATCCGGGAGGACCTGATGCCGGGCCCGGACCTCCTGCAGGTCGCCGACCCCCTGACCCACCTGGTCGGCTCGTGGAGCCTGGAGCGCGCCCGCGCCGGCGCCTGGTCGGCGGCCCGGCTCCTGTGGACGCTGCGCCGGGTACCGGAACTGGCCGAGGAGTTCACGGACTCCCTCGACGCGGGCGTGGGGCTGGTCGGCCGCTGCCTGCTGACCCCGCGGGGCTGACACGCCGTCGGTGGGCTGGGGAAACACGACAGGGCCGTCTCCCCCACCTGTCGTGGGAGGGACGGCCCGCTGTTCGAAGCGCCCGGTCCGGCGGTCCCGTTACGGCTGGTAGATGTCCTTCCAGCCGTTCCAGTGGCCGTTGGCCGTGCGGGTGGTCTGGCTGATGGTGCCGTTGGCGATGGCGGTCAGCCGAAAACCGTCCCCCACGGGGGTGGCGAGGAGCTTGCGGATGTAGCCGGGATCGCCCACGAGCGCGGTCACGTCTCCCCACGCGGTCCAGCTGCCGTCGGCCCTGCGGGTGATGTGGTGGATGCGGCCCTCGGAGGCCGCGCCGAGCTGGAACTCCCCACCGGTGCCGGCGGCTGCCGATGCGTCGATCGAGGTCAGCGGCTTCGTGAGGGGAAGCTGCGTGAAAGCGGACCAGTTTCCGGGGCTCGCCTGACCCCCGTGGTAGGCCAGGCCGGCGGAGAGGATCGCCAGCTGCGGCTGGTCGTTTACCGAGGCGAGGGCGATCTGGTCGACCTGTGCGGGGGTACCCGGGACGAGCCGCCAGGGGTCCCAACGGTCGGGATGGCGCGTCGTCAGGTAGACCTTGCCGTCCGCAACGGCTGCGACGACCATGTTCCAGCCGTCCTGGGCCGCGGCGATCTGCGTCACCCTCGGCAGCCCGCCGGCAGCGGCGGTGGCGTCACCCCAGGCCTGCCAGGAACCAGGGAGCCGCACGGCGTGGTGGATCTTGCCGTCGGCCAGTGCCAGCACGTGGAGCTGGCTGTCGGCGCCGATGGTGGCCACCTGTTCGACGTTCGGGAGCGCGCCCGCGACAGGTGTCGTGTCTTCGACACTGCCTCCGGTGAACCCGTGCCACACACGGCCCTCGACGACCGCGACCATGTGGCCGCCCTGGGTGGTGGTGGCATCGGCGAGGGAGGTGGCCGTGTTGTTGTCGTCCCACTGGAGGCCGCTGTTGAGAGTGGCCTCGGAGTCGTTGCCCGCCTTGTCGGTGGCGTAGGCCTTGATCTCGTAGCGCCCCTCACCCATCTTGGGCAGCAGTACCGCGGCCTTCCCGTGCCAGGCCTCCACCCGTCGGGTGGGCTGATCCGTGTTGATGCCGAACCGGTAGGTCTGGATGTGCTCCCCGCCCGTGGCGCCTTCGGCGGTGAGGGTGGCGATGCCCTTGACAGGATCGATCTCGATCTTCGGGGCCGGCGGAGTGGTCCGCTTCACGGTGAACCGGCCGCCGCCCTGCCACGCGGACGCGCTCGTACCGTCGTCGGCCTGCACTTCCCAGGCGTACGACTCGTCCCAGGGCAACCACGTGTCGGGGATGCGGAAGTCGGCGGTACCACCGCTGGGGACATTGACGGTGGCTTCGTTGAACCAGCCGCCGCGGTCGACGTAGTGCACGCGGAAGCGGGCGGTGACGTTCCCGCTGTCGGGGTCGGAGATCCGTGCGCGCAGGTGTACACCGGTTGCGAGGTTGGTCTTGCCGATGTAGCCCTGGGCGGTGGGCTGCGGAGTCATCTGCAGCTCGCCGGGGGGATTCGGCGTCTGGTTGTACTCGACGGAGAGGGTGGCGCTGTTGAGGAACTTCTTCCAGCCGAAGGTGTCGGACTCGTTCTCCGCCTTCAGCCCCAGGGTGACGTCGGACCAGCCTGCCGCGGCCACTTCCTTCATCTTGTTGGTGACGTCGAACTCCACACCGCCGGCCGGGCAGTTGGGCCCCCAGCCCTTGGCCGTGTTCACCGTGGCAAGGTGCTGGGTCCAGCCCGGCTGGTTCCGCCACGTGGTGCTGGAGCTGATCGCTCCGGTGAACCAGAGCTGTACCGGTCGGGCCTCGCAGGACCAGGACCATTCGAGCTGGGTGGAGAACGTGCCCCGGATGACGTTCTTACCGGCCATCCCGGCC
The DNA here is from genome assembly GCF_014650695.1 of Streptomyces avidinii. GTDB lineage: Bacteria > Actinomycetota > Actinomycetes > Streptomycetales > Streptomycetaceae > Streptomyces > Streptomyces avidinii. The sequence continues at coordinate 29,094 of NZ_BMVL01000012.1, forward strand.
GTGTCCATCCGGTACAGCGACCGGGAGAGGCCGTTGGACTCGTTCTCGTAGCCGACGCGGGCCAGTTCGTTCTTGTTCCAGTACGCGGTGTCCTGGAACTTCTTGTACACCCGGGTCCAGGCGATCCGGCCGCCGCTCATCCACGGGTCGATGAAGACCGGGTAGACGGTGTCCTTGCCCTTGAGGATCTTCTGGTCCGGAACCACCTTCAGGGTGGTGCCGTCCACCGTGGTGGCCATCGGGGCCTGCTTGGCGTTCAGACCCGGCTCCCAGGCGGTGGAGGCGCTGCCGTCCTGCGCCGCGGGGGCGCTGCCGTCCTGCGCAGCGGGGGCGCTCCGGGCCAGCAAGGCGACCTTCTGCTGCCCGGCGGTCGGCGTCGACTCCCACATGGTCGGGGTCGGCCCACCGAAAACGATTCTCCCGGCGGCGTCCTTGGCGGTCAGGTTGCCATGGCCGTCGGCGGCCACGGCGAGGTTCTTGGCCTTGAGGCCGAAGCCGATCTCGGTGAGCTTCGGATTCGCGGCCGCCTCGGCCGACTTGACCTCGAGGACCTGGGAGAAGCCCTCGATACCGGCGCGGACCTTCAGGTCCACTCCCGGGAGCACCTCGGGGTAGGTGGCGGTGTCTCCGCTGATCCGCGGCTTCGGCAGAGCCTGGGGCCAGGTCAGGGATATCTCCTTGTCCCCGTCGGTGAGGCTGACCAGCGGTCCCGTTCCGCCACCGGACAGCGAGAGGGGAAGGAGCGAGGCCTTCGGGGTCAGGACTCCCTTGGCAGAGACCTGGAGGGAGGCGTCGAGGTCCACCCACTTACCGGCCTTCTTGACCCACTTGGGGCTGGTGTGGCGCTCCAGGGTGAAGGTTCCGGAAGGGTTCGCGAGGGTACGGGTGTCCTCCGTCCGCTGCTCCAGGATCTCCACCGGCTTCCCGCTGGAGCGAGCGCTGTTCTGCGCCTTCTGCTCCGGCGTCATGCCCTTCACGTCCACGGTCGGCAAAGCCGTGGGGGCGGAAGTCGCGTGGGCGGGCGTCAGGCTGACGCACAGACCGGTGAGCGCGAGCACGGCCAGGGCGTTCGGCCAGGCCTGTGGTCGTCGTGGGCTCCTCGAGGGAGGGGCGGAGTGCATGGCGAAACCATCCAAGGGTGACGGCGATCGGATTGGCGACCGCCTCGTCGGCGGCACGCGTGAAGAGTTCAGGGGCTCCGCGTCCTAGCGGGCGGATGACCGAGGGCGAGCCGAAGATCACACGCACCCAGAACCTTACGGAACTAGATCATACTTATACTCATCCTTGACCTTCCCCTGGGTTTACAGACCCATCGGAAGGGGTTAGTCCGGTTCCACTTTGGGACTACCTTGACTTATACATGACCGTGACGGGATTGATCGTTTACTGTGTGCGTGATAGGAGCGTTGATCGTCAACGCGCCTCGATCTGCATAGAGGAACTGCGTGAGTCCGTCGCAAATACCCCGGAGAACCGAGCCCCATTGGAGCTCCGACAACGTATGGAACTGGCCCAAATACATTCGCCGTTCCGCCCAGGCCATTGCCATTACGGTCAGCTCCGCCCTGCTGGTCTCGGCAGGCGTGAGCACCGCGGCCGCGGCCACCGAGAAGTTCAAGGTCCGCGCCACCCAGAGCGAACCGGTACTCGCCGGCGCCTCGGTCCCGCTGAAGTCCGCGCCGAAGAACGAAGCAGCGCAGAACGCCCAGAAGAAGGCTCCCAAGGTCACCTGGCCCAAGGGCGGCGATGCATTCCTGGAGCCCGGCTCCACCGTGGCTGCGCGAGCGCAGACCGCTGCTCCCGCCCGCAGTGACGTCGGCGGCCTTCCCGTCGGAATCCGTTCCACGACAGTCCCGTTCACCCGAGCGGGAACGGCGGCCGCTCCGGCCGCCCCGGCCAATGTGAAGGTCTCGGTCAAGAACCAGGCCCACGCCGAGAAGGCCGGCATCAACGGTGTGCTGATGGCCGTGGAAGCGGGCGCGGGTGCCCCTTCGCCCGGCAAGGTCGAACTCGCCGTCGACTACTCCGCGTTCGCGGGAGCGTTCGGCGCGAATTTCGCGGGCCGCATGCGCGTCGTGCAGTACCCGGCCTGTGTGCTGACCACGCCGGAGAAGGCCGAGTGCAAAACCGCGACCCCGGTCGACAGCGGAAATGACGTCAAGAACAAGACGCTGACCGCCCGGATCGCCCTGCCGGGTACCGGTACCGGTTCTGGCACCAAATCACCTCAGCAGCTCTCCGCGATGAGCGCCGCCGCCGCGGCTCCTATGGTCCTGGCCGCCGAGGGAGGTGCCTCCGGCACCGGCGGGGACTTCAAGGCGACACCCCTCGCCCCCACATCGAGCTGGCAGTCCGGCGGGGCCTCCGGTGACTTCAACTGGACCTACCCCATGTCCACCCCGGAGGCTCCCGGAGATCTCTCTCCCGAGCTCGGGCTGAACTACTCTGCGCAGAGCGTGGACGGCCGCATGGCCGCCGGCAACACCCAGCCCTCGCAGGCGGGCGACGGGTTCGAGCTCACCTCCGGCGGCTTCATCGAGCGGCGCTTCCAGCCCTGCTCGGACGTCCCCGGCTCCGGAGTGGCCTACAAGGACGGCAAGGGCGACCTGTGCTTCGCCTCCGAGAACGCCATGCTCTCCCTCAACGGCTCGGGCACCGAGCTGGTCAGGGATGATGCCACCGGCACCTGGAAGGGCGTCAAGGACGACGGCTCCAGGATCGAGTACCTCACCGGTGCCAGCAACGGGGACGCCGAAGGCGGCTACTTCCGGCTGACCACCGTCTCCGGCACGGTCTTCACCTTCGGTCTCAACCGGCCGGGCAACTGGAAAGCCGGCGACCAGGAGACCAACTCCGCGTTCACCGTCCCGCTGTACGGCAAGGACGGCGGCAAGCAGCGCGCCTGGCGGTACAACCTCGACCACGTCTCCGACGTGAGCGGGAACGCCATGGTCTACTACTACGCCAAGGAGACCAACCGCTACGGCGCGGACAAGAAGCTCCAGGGCGTCGAGTACACCCGCGGCGGCCACCTCAGCCGTGTCGAGTACGGCCTGCGGACCGGCGCCGAGTACGGCACCAAGGCCCCGGCCAAGGTGCTGATCGAGACCGGCGAGCGCTGCCTGCCCGGCGCGGACTGCTCGGACGCCAAGTTCACCAAGGAGAACGCCAAGAACTGGCCCGACGTCCCCGTCGACCAGTACTGCGCGCCCGGCAAGGAGTGCAAGAACCAGCACTCCCCGACCTTCTGGACCCGCAAGCGGTTCTCGGCCATCAGCACCCAGGTGCTCACCCGGGGTGCGTACAAGGACGTCGACCGCTGGGACCTGACCCACTCCTTCCCCCAGACCGGCGACGGCACGAGCAACGGCCTGTGGCTGGCCTCGGTCAAGCACACCGGCAAGACCAACGGTGACCTCAGCACCCCGGAGATCACCTTCTCCGGCCAGCAGCTGGCCAACCGCGTGGACGGCCTGGAGGGCCTGCCGCCCTTCATCCGCTACCGGATCAACGCCATCAGCACCGAATCCGGTGGTCTGATCGGCGTCACCTACTCCGCGCCCGAGTGCAACCGCGACGGCACCCTGCCGGCTTCGGACGCCGACAACACCCTGCGCTGCTATCCGGTCAACTGGTCCGCTCCGGGGCAGCCCATCGGCCCGGACGGGCGGCCCAAGCCGTACAAGGACTACTTCCACAAGTACGTCGCCACCCAGATCATCGAGAACGACCTCGTCGGCGGATCCCCGTCGACCGTCACCCGGTACGAGTACTCCGGTGCCCCGGCCTGGGCGTACGACACCTCCGAGTTCCTCCGCGACACCGAGCGCACCTGGAACCAGTGGCGCGGCTACGGCAAGGTCATCACCCGCACGGGCGACGGCGCCGACCAGCGCACGCGTTCGGAGAACGTCTACTTCCGGGGCCTGGACGGCGACCGCACCGCTTCCGGCGGCACGCGCACCGTCAAGGTCGCCGACTCCGAGGGCAACCAGATCACCGACCACCTCTCGCAGGCCGGTGGTACCCGGGAGACCCTCAGCTACAACGGTGACGGCGGCCCGCTGATCGCGGCGACCTCGTACGAGCCGTTCATCAGCGCCGCGACCGCGACGCGCAACCGCACCGGCACGACTCCGCTGACCGCGCACCGGTTCAACAACGGCGCGCAGCGCACCCGCACCGCCGTCGAGGGCGGCCTCCGGCGCACCGCCGTGGAGAAGACCTACGACGAGCACGGCCTGATCACCAAGGTCTACGACCTCGGCGACACCTCCACCGCCGGCGACGACCGCTGCGTCCGCACCGAGTATGCCCGCAACGCGGGCAAGCACCTGCTCGACCTGGTCTCCCGTCAGGAGACCGTCTCGGTCGCCTGCGGCGCCACCGTCCAGCGGCCCGCGCACGTCATCTCCGACGAGCGCACCCACTACGACGGCAAGGGCTTCGGCGGAACTCCGGAGCGGGGCGACGCCACGGCTGCGGAGGAGCTGGCCGAGTACGTCGGCGGGCAGCCGCGCTACGTGGTCACCGGAACGGAGAAGTTCGACCAGTACGGCCGCTCCGTGGAGACCACGGACGTCCTGGGCAACACGTCCGGCACCGCGTACACCCCGGCCACCGGCGAGATGCCGCACCAGGTGGTCACGACCAACGCGCTCGGGCACACCGAGACCGAGATCATCGACCCCACCCGGGGCCGGACCCTGACCGAGATCGACGCTGACGGCCGCCGCGAGGAGTCCGAGTACGACGCCCTCGGCCGCCTGACCAAGGGCTGGTCGGCGGGACGGACCCGGGACCAGAAGCCCGACGTCGAGGTCTCGTACCTGACGCGCAAGGACGGCCCCTCCGCCGTCACCACCCGCACCCGCCTCGCGGACGACACGTACACCGTCAGCCACGAGCTGTACGACGGTCTGATGCGCCCGCGTCAGACCCAGGCCACGCGCGCCGATCTCAACCAGAACGACGAGGCGCGCTCCGGCCGCGTCGTCACCGACACGGTGTACGACTCCCGTGGCCTGCAGGTCAAGGCATCGGGTCCCTACCTGGAGAAGAGCAACCCCGCCACCACCCTGGTCTCCGTCCCGGACAACCAGATCATCCGCCAGACCGGATACCTGTACGACGGTGCCGGGCGCAAGACCGCCGAGCTGTTCTACAGCCTCGGCACGGAGAAGTGGCGCAGCACGACCGTCTACGGCGGTGACCGTCAGCACGTCGTCCCGCCCCAGGGCGCGACCGTCACCACCACCATCGGCGATGCCCGCGGCAACACCGTCGAACTGCGCCAGTACAAGGGCCGCGAGGCCGGCGGCGCGTACGACAGCACCCGTTACGAGCACGGCCCCGGTGGTGAGCTGCTCAAGGTCGTCGACCCGGTCGGCAACACCTGGACGCACGAGTACGACCTGCGCGGTCGCAAGACCAAGGACACCGACCCCGATCGCGGCGTCACCACGTACACCTTCGACGACGGTGACCAGCCCGTCTCGACGACCGACGCCCGCGGCAACACCGTGCACGCCTCCTACGACAAACTCGGCCGCCGCCTCGCGGTGCGCGACGGGGGGCCTTCGGGACAGAAGCTCTCCGAGTGGACCTACGACACCCTGTCCAAGGGCCGACCGACGTCCTCGACCCGCCACGTCGACGGCAAGGCGTACACCACTTCGGTCCTCGGCTACGACGACAGCGGAACTGCAACCGGATCCAGGACCACGGTTCCGGAGGGGCTGGGCAAGCTCTCCGGAAGCTACGAGTCCAAGGTCGACTACGACAGCGTCGGCAAGCCTGTCTCCGCGCACCTGCCCGCCGTGGGCGGACTCGCCGCTGAGAAGGTGGACTTCGGCTACAACGCCGCAGGGGTGCCCAGCACCCTCAAGGGCGCGGCCGAGTACGTCAGCAGTAGCCGCTACACCCCCTTCGGCGAGCTCATGCAGTACATGCAGGGCGCCAAGGGCAAGCGCATGATCCATACCAACTACCTGGACGACTCGACCCGCCGGGTCACCAAGTCGTTCGCGGACCGTGAGGTCGCACCGTCCGCTCTGTCCGAGGTCGACTACGCCTACGACCCCGCGGGCAACATCACTTCTCTCAGCGAACTGCGCGAGGGGACCACCCGCGACACGCAGTGCTTCTCCTACGACTACCTGCGTCGTATGACCGAGGGTTGGACCGCGAAGACGACCTGCGCGGGCGGACCGTCCGCGGCCACCGTCGGCGGTGTGTCGCCGTACTGGCACTCGTACACGTTCGACCCGACGGGCAACCGCACCAGCGAGACCAAGCACGACGTCGGCAACGGCGAGACCCGCCGCACCTACACCTACCCGGCCGCCAAGGGCAACCAGCCGCACGCCCTGAGCGGCGTCGACGTCGTCGAGCCCACCGGGACCCGCAAGGACTCCTACGCCTACGACGCCACCGGCAACACCACCCTCCGCAAGGTCGGAAACTCCGAGCAGAAGCTGGAGTGGGACACCGAGGGGCAGCTCACCAAGGTCACCGAGGGCACCAAGGTCACCGAGTACGTCTACGACGCCGAGGGCAACCGCCTGCTGCGCAAGGACCCTTCGGGCACCACGCTCTACCTGGGCACCACCGAGGTGGCCTTGGCTCCGGACGGCAGCACGAAGGCCACCCGCGGGTACGGGTTCAGCGGCTCGACAGTTGCCGTCCGCTCCTCGGACGGGAAGGTCTCCTACCTTTCCGCCGACCACCACAACACCGCGACCATCTCGGTGGACGCCGCGGGTTCGATGACCGCCACCCGGCGGGACATGACCCCCTACGGTGAGACACGGGGCGCCGCGCCGCAGGCGTGGCCGGACCAGAAGGGCTTCGTCGGCGGCACAGTCGACGCCTCCACCGGTCTGACCCAGCTGGGCGTCCGCTCCTACGAGCCGGCCACCGGGCGCTTCCTGTCGGTCGACCCCTTGATCGACATCGACGACCCGCAGCAGATGAACGGGTACGCGTACGCGAACAACAACCCGGTGTCCATCTCGGACCCCGACGGCAAGATCATCCCCATCCTCGTCGGCATAGCCATCCGCATCGCCGCCCAGCGCATCGCGATGGAGATCGCCCGCCGCGCCGCTATCGAGGCCGCCAAGAGGGCAGCAGCCGAGCTCGCGAAGCGTCTCGCTATAGAAGCCGCCAAGAAGGCTGCTGCCGAAGCCGCCAAGAAGGCAGCGGAGGAAGCGGCGAAGAAGGCAGCGATCGAGGCTGCGAAGAAGGTGGCACTGGAAGCCGCCAAGAAGCAGGCGGCGAAGGAAGCCGCCAAGCAGGCGGCCAAGAAGCAGGCGGCGAAGCAGGTCGCCAAGAAGCCGCAGGCAAAGGCGGCGCCGAAGCAGCAGGCGGCCGCGAAGAAGGCCCCGAAGGCCAATCAGAAACCGCCGAAGCAGCAGCAGAACGCCCCGAAGAAGGGACCGAACGACGAACTCAAGAAAGAGCTGATGGACATTGGAAAGGATCACATCACTGAGATGCTGGCCGAGCATGCCAGAGGGGAGCGAAGTCACGCGCCCGGTGCATTCAGCGTTGGTCGGGACTCCACCACCGGCAAGACGTATCTCGGCGCAAGCGGCTCTCCGGACAACCTTCACCCGACCGTGCGGAACCTTCTCCCGAGGACTTCCCAGCACCCCAAGGGGCGACCGCCACAGGTTTGCGCGGAGGCACGCATGTGCACCAATGCCCTCAACGACGGAGCGAAACTGAAGAACCTGGACATAGCCACCGTAAACACCAAGGGAAAAAAGTTCGGCGCATGTGAAAATTGCTCGACATGGATCTTCTCAGTAGTGAGGAACGTACTGACCGGATGAACATCGAGAACGAGCGTCCGAACCTGGACGAGGTCGTAGAAGCCCTTCCCGGGGCGACGGCCGTGGAGTACGGGGACCTGGACGTCGAGACGATCTGCGACCAGTACCGGGAAGAGGGATACGAGGTCACTCCCCGCCTGCTCGACTTCCTGGAACAGTATCGAGAGATCACCATCTCGTGGCTGCACCAGGGTAGATCCGAGACTGAACTGGAGATCAGTATCGAGGGTGCCCTGAACGAGCACATCATCCGCATCGGGTACTACGCGAAGATCGCCGGCAAGGGATTGCTCCCTGTCGGAACGGCTTTCGGTGACAGCACGGTCCTCCTGTCGGATGACGGCGACATCTACTTCGGCGACGTCGCGGGCGTCCAGCGGGTCGGCCACGGGTTCCTCCCGTCGATGACCGCACTGATCTCGGACAACTGGGACAAGGCGTACCTCATAGAACCCTGACGGATCTCCGTCCACGGAAGCCCTGCCGGATTCTCCGGCAGGGCTTCTGCCGTTCCGGACGCCTCAGACGTGCCGGGCAATGAGAACGGGCCGTCCCCGCGCTGCTCGCGCGGGGACGGCCCGTGGCCCTAGGACCCGGGGGGGGTCAGTCCTCGGGGAGTTCGACCGGGGCGATGTCGTCGTAGACGTCGCCCGGGCCCGGGTTGGTGGAGTCCGTGGAGCCGCCGAGGTGGTGCATGACGCCCCAGACGGCGTTGAGGGCGGTCTGGACCGCGCCCTCGGCCCAGCCGGCCGTCCAGGAGATGTCGTCGCCCGCGAGGAAGATGCCGCGCTTGTCCTCGGGGAGGCGGTCCTGCATGAAGTGGGTGAAGAGGCGGCGCTGGTAGCGGTAGTGGCCCGGGAGGTTGGCCTTGAACGCGCCCATGAAGTAGGGCTCGTCCTCCCAGGAGACGGTGACCGGGTTGCCGATGATGTGGCGGCGGATGTCGACCTTCGGGTAGATCTCGCCGAGGGACTTCAGCATGACCTCCATCCGCTCGTTCGCGGACAGCGGCAGCCACTTGAGGCTGTCGTCGCACCAGGTGTACGAGAGGCAGATGACGGCGGGCTTGTCAGGGCCGTTGTCCAGCAGGTACGTGCCGCGGGTCATCCGGTCCGTCAGCGTCATCGACATGACGTCGCGGCCGGTCTCCTCGTCCTTGTCCAGCCAGAACGGCCGGTCGACGGGGACGAACAGCTTGGACGACTCCATGTAGTGGGTGCGCTCGATCGCCGTCCAGTGGTCGATCGGGAACAGCGTGTCGTCGCACTCGATCTTCGACAGGAGCATCCAGGACTGGGCCGTGAAGATCGCGGCGCGGTACGTGCGGATGTCGCCGGAGGAGTCGGTGACCGTGATGCGGTTGCCGGCCGTGCGGTGCAGGCGGGTGACCGCCGGGCGCGGGGTGCCGCCGTGCAGGGAGGACAGCGAGGTGCCCCGGTCCCAGTGCACGATCTTCTCCGGCTCGCGCTCCCACAGGCGCAGCGGCAGCTGCTGCGAGCCGCCCACGATGCCGCGGTGGTGGTCGTCGGCCTCGGTGTAGACGACGCGCAGGATCTCCAGGATGGAGTTCGGGAAGTCGGTGTCCCAGCCGCCCGTGCCGAAGCCGACCTGGCCGAAGATCTCGCGCTTGCGGAAGGACTTGAAGGCCTCCGACTTGCAGAGGAAGCCGTAGAAGGTCTCGTCGTCGAGCTTCTCGACGAGCTTGGCCCAGATCTCACGGATGCGCGGGACGTCCCGCTCGCGCATCGCGGTGTTCATGTCGGAGAAGTCGGCGCCCTCGTCGAGGCAGGCGTTCCAGGCGGCGGACACGTCGCGGTAGATCTGCGGGAGGTCCGCGATCGTCTCGGCGTAGTGCGACTCCCCCTTGAGGTCGACGACCGTGGAGGGGGTGGACTCGGCGAGCGGGTTCGGGAAGGGCTCCGTGACCAGGCCGACGAGGTCGATGTAGTGCTGCAGGGCCGTGGAGGACGGCGGGAAGCGCATGGCGCCCATCTCCGCGGTGAGGCCCTCGGTCTCGGCGCCCTCGAAGCCGACGGTGCGCAGGCGGCCGCCGATCTGGTCGGCCTCGTAGACGACGGGCCTCAGGCCCATCTTCATCAGCTCGTACGCCGAGATGATGCCGGACAGCCCGCCGCCGATGACGGCGACCTCGGTGCCGAGCTCGGTCGCCGGTATCTGGCCGAGGCCCGCCGGGTGGGCGAGGAAGTCGTCGTACGCGTACGGGAAGTCCGGGCCGAACATGGTGATCGGCGGCTGTCCGTCGCTGTGCGGGACGGCGGTGGTGGGCACCGTGGACGTCATGGGGGTACGTCTCCTTGCGGCAGGGCTGGGGGAAGAGAGGTCTTAGACGAGGGAGGCGTAGAGCCCGGGTCGGCGGTCGCGCAGGTACGGGTTGTTCTCGCGCGAGGCCGACAGCAGCTCGGGATCGGCCTCGCCGAACACCAGCTCCTCGCCGCGGCCGGCCCGGGTCCGGGTGACCCCGTCGGGGCTCGCCAGGCAGCTGAGTCCGACGAACTCGAACTCGCCTTCCGGGCCGGTGCGGTTGACGTACGCGATGTACATCTGGTTCTCGAAGGCCCGTACGGGCACCAGCTGTTCGGCGACGAACTGGAACGGGTGCATCTGCGCGGTCGGCACCAGGAGGAGGTCGGTGCCGGCGAGCGCGTGCGCCCGGACGTTCTCGGGGAACTCCACGTCGTAGCAGATCATGATGCCGATGCGGAGGCCGTTCAGGTCCGCCTGGACGACGGGGGTGTCGCCGGGGGTGAAGGCGTCCTGTTCGAAGCAGCCGAAGAGGTGGGTCTTGCGGTAGTTCGCCAGGGCCGCGCCGTCGGGGCCGATGAGCTGGGCGGCGTTGTAGACGACGCCGTCCGCGCTCTCCGGGTAGCCGTAGAGGACGGCGACCCGGTGGCGGCGGGCGATCTCGCCGACGGCCCGTGCGGAGGCGCCGTCGGCCGGTTCGGCGAGGCCGGGGATGTCCTGGAGGTCCAGCGCGTAGCCGGTCAGGAACATCTCCGAGGTCACCAGCAGCCCGGCCCCGCTCTGTGCGGCGCGCGCCGCTGCCTCGTCGAGCGCCTTGAGGTTCTCGGCGGGGTCGCCGAGAACGCCGGAGCTCTGGAGGAGGGCGGTGCGCAGCGGGGGCATGGGCTACCTCTGTGACAGGCGGGGTGGGGGTCATAAAACGGTACGTTCGCGCGTTCGACCCCGACAAGCCGTGAGCGTTGCGCTCCGCGCATCGATTCGTTGCGTGTTCCGCGGGTGCCGCGGCGATTCGTTGCGCGGGCGCCTCGGGCGCCCCGTCATGGCTCCCGTGCGAGCCCGGAGCGGCCCCTGCTACGCGCCCGTACGGAAGGCCGGGTGGCCGGCCAGGAGGCGCAGGTCGTCGAGGATATCGGGGGTGTGGTCGGAGACGACGCGGCCGCTCCAGGTGTCGACGAGGGCGGGGACGGTGAGGGCGCCGTCGAAGTGGTGGCCGGTGGCCTCGTAGGTCAGGCGCAGCGCGGTGTACTCGGCCCCGAGGGGGTCCGGACCGAGGACGGTGGCGGTGATCGAGTCGGCCGGGCCCAGCGCCGCGAGGGCGTCGGTGACCTGCTGCGAGCGGGGACAGCCGGCGCGGAGGTAGAGGTGGTAGCGGTGCGGGACGGGTGAGAAGCCGGCTCCGATGCGGCCGCGCGGGGCGGGGACCGGGCCGGTAAGGGGCAGCACGCTGCGGGTGCGGGGCAGGACGGTGTGCGACATGACTCTCCTGGGGTGGAGGACTGGGCCGTCTCTTTCGGGCCTGCCGGATGAGCCCGGTTCGCCCGGTGCGGTGCCTCGCAAGGCGGAGGGGCGCTCGTGTACTGGACGTACTCGGGCGCCCCGACAACGCAGCGAGGTGCCGTGCGGGCGGGCCGGGCCCGGCAGGATCCGGACGAGACGGTCCGGACGGCGGGGCTCCGGGCGGCGCGGTGTGCGCCCGGTCCGGGTCACTCGTCTCTGAGGGGGTCAGCCGCGCGGGCCGAAAGCGCTGCACACCCGCAGGAGGTCGATGTGCAGGCGCCTGGTGAGCCACCAGCTCCGCAGGGCCCGGGGACGCGTGTGCGGGTACGAGTGGGGGTGCGGGTGTGCCGTTGCGGCTGTCTCCACGTCCCCCCACCCCCGTTCTGTCCCTCGGCCGCCCCCGACCGGTGCTGGTTGGGCTTTCCGGTGGCGGGCCGGTCCGTCGTGGCCGTCCCCCGCAGTCTCGTGGCGGCGCCGGGGGCCGTCAAGAAGGCGGTCACGACCCGGACGCCGCCGCCCCACGGAAGGAATTGCGCACCCATGTCCCCCGAGACCGGCACGCTGTGCGGCAGTGAAGTACTCGACAACCCGGTCTGGGCTGCATTGACCGGCACGCACCGCGCTTTCGCCGAGTTCGGGCCCGCGGGCATGGCGGCCCGCTACGCGCCGGACACGTCTCCCTTCTCGGCGCTCGCCGATCCGCTGGACCCGCGGGCGTGGGCGGACCTGGCAGCGCTGGCGGGCTCCGGGGAAGAGGTCTGGCTGACCGGGCTGCGATCCCGCCGCCGGGGTGGCGGACGCTGATGACGGTGGCGGGTGTGCAGCTGGACGGCCGTGCGGTACGGGCCGGGGCCGAGCCGGAAGCGGTCCCGCTGGGGCGCGCCGACGTACCGGAGATGCTGGAGCTGGTGGGGCTGACCCGGCCGGGCCCGTTCCTGGACCGGACGGTCGAGCTGGGCACGTACCTCGGGATCCGCCACGAGGGCCGGCTGGTGGCGATGGCCGGCGAGCGGATGCGGCCGGCGGGCTGGTCGGAGATCAGCGCGGTGTGCACCCACCCGGACCACCTGGGCCGGGGACTGGCGGGCCGGCTGGTCCGCGCGGTCGCGGCGGCGGCCCGCGAGCGCGGGGACAGCCCGTTCCTGCACGCGGCGGCGTCGACCACCGGGGCGATCCGGCTCTACGGGGCGATGGGCTTCACCCTGCGCCGCAGCCCCGTCTTCCTGGGCCTGCGCACCACTTGAGCGGGGCCGCCCCGCCCAGGTCGCCCTGGGGGCCCGGCAGGATCCGAAGGAGACGTCCTAGGCAGGGGCGCCGGAGGTGAAGCGGCGCAGTAGCGGGGAGAGGACGAGCACCGACTTGGTGCGTTCCACGAAGGGCTCGCCCGCGATGCGTTCCAGGACCCGCTCGAAGTGGCGCATGTCGGAGGCGAAGACCTGGACGAGGGCGTCCGCGTCGCCGGTGACGGTCGACGCGGCCACTACCTCGGGGTACCGCTCCAACCCTCGCCGGATGTCGTCCGGCGAGGTGTTGTGGCGGCAGTAGATCTCGATGAAACCCTCGGTCTCCCAGCCCATGGCGGCGGGGTCCACCCGGACGGTGAAGCCGGTGATGGCGCCCTCGGCGCGCAGCCGGTCCACGCGCCGCTTGACGGCGGGGGCGGAGAGCCCGACCTCGGAGCCGATGTCCGCGTAGGAACGCCGGGCGTCCTCGGCGAGGGCGTGCACGATGCGTTCGTCGAGATCGTTCAGTCGCACTGCGGGTGGATCACTTCTCTGCTGTGGCCAGTCGGGAGCGGCGGATGCCGTACAGGAAGTAGAACACGAGGCCCGCGACCATCCAGCCACCGAAAACGATCCACGTGGCGGTATCGAGGCTGAACATCATGTAGCCGCAGGCGATGACGCCGAGGATCGGCGTGATCGGGAACAGCGCCACCTTGAAGGTGCGGGGCATGTCCGGGCGGGTCCTGCGCAGGATGATGACGGCGACGTTGACGAGGCCGAAGGCGAAGAGCGTGCCGATGCTGGTCGCGTCGGCCAGCTTGCCGAGCGGGATGAAGGCCGCGAGGGCTCCGCAGAAGAGGGAGACGATCACCACGTTGGCGCGGGGGGCGCCGGTCTTCGGGTTGACCTTGGCGAAGACCTTGGGAACGAGGCCGTCGCGGGACATGGCGAAGAGGATGCGGGTCTGGCCGTAGAGCACGGCGAAGACGACGGAGGCGATGGCGACGACGGCGCCCGCGGCGAGGACGACACCCCAGAAGGTGTGGCCGGAGACGTCGGTCATGATCTGCGCGAGCGCGGCCTCGGTGCCCTCGAAGTCCTGCCACGGCATGGCGCCGACGGCGACGAAGGCGACGAGGACGTACAGCACGGTGACGATCAGCAGCGAGAGCATGATCGCGCGGGGCAGGTCGCGCTTGGGGTTCTTGGCCTCTTCACCGGCGGTGGAGGCGGCGTCGAAGCCGATGTACGAGAAGAACAGCGTGGAGGCGGCGGCGCTGATGCCGGTGACGCCGAGCGGGGCGAGCGGGGCGTAGTTGCCGGCCTTGATGCCCATGAAGCCGATGCCGATGAAGAGCAGCAGGGTGACGATCTTCACGCCGACCATGATCGAGTTGATCCGGGCGCTCTCCTTGGCGCCGCGCATCAGGAAGACCATCGCGAGCAGGACCACGACGAGCGCGGGCAGGTTGATCAGGCCGCCGTCACCGAGGGGCGCGGAGACCTGCTCGGGGATGGTGATGCCTATCGTCCCGTCGAGCAGCTCGTTGAGGTACTCGCCCCAGCCGACGGCGACCGCCGCCACGGACACGCCGTACTCCAGGACCAGGCACCAGCCGCAGATCCAGGCGACGAGCTCGCCCATGGTGGCGTAGGAGTAGGAGTACGAGGACCCGGAGACCGGGACCGATCCGGCGAGCTCCGCGTAGGAGAGCGCCGAGAACAGGGCGGTCAGACCCGCGATCACGAAGGAGATCGTCACGGCGGGGCCGGCCTTGGGGGCCGCGGTGCCGAGGACGACGAAGATGCCGGTGCCCAGGGTGGCGCCGATGCTGATCATCGTCAGCTGCCACATGGTGAGCGAGCGGCGCAGCGAACCGCCCTCGCCCTGGCCGCCCTCGGCGACGAGCTGCTCGACGGGCTTGCGGCGCATCAGCGGGTGGACGGGCCTACTGGGCTCGGACGTGAGCGGTGGCGCCTGGCCGGTTTCGAGCACGTGTGACTCCTTTGACACTGCGGGTGGGGATAAGGCTTCGACCGCAGCGGTCCGGAGCGGGCGGGCAGGAGCCAGCCTGGGCATGGGGAACCGCCGAGCAGGCGGTCCACGCCACTCCACGTACAGCGAGTGAGCCTACGAGCTGAGTGATACCGCCCGTAATGCACCATCCTTGCACATTGACGCACGATCATTGCGCGGATCTGTCACTGACAGTCGTTTGTTGCGTGTGGATGATCGATCGCTGCGCAACCCCGTCCGCGCCCTTTTCTTGACACTTCGTCAGATCTGCCGCAGCGTGCCGCCATGGACCTGGACGTGCTCTACGAGATCGACGTGCCGAGACCGGGGCCCGGGACCCATCCGCACGGCCGGCGCACCGCCGAGCAGCGGGCCTACCGGGAGGCCGTCCGGGGGCCCCTCCCGGACGGAGTCCGGGGGAAGATCCGGCTCACCGACCGGGCACCGGGCGTTCCACGCCCATGGAGCAGGCGGCCTTCGGGGTGGACCGGGAGCGGTCCCGGGAGGACTGGCGCGAGGCGATCGGGATCGTGACCGGAATGTGGCGGGAGGAGTACTTCGAGTACGCCTCCGAACGGTTCCGCTTCCCGCGCCGGATGGTGACCCCCAAGCCCGTGCAGGACCCGCACCCCCCCGGCCTGGATGGCGGCCGCCTCCCCCGGCTCCGCCGAGGTGGCCGGGGCCGCCGGGCTCGGGCTGCTGTCGTTCTCGATCATGCAGCCGCTGGAGGCGATGGCCCGGCAGGTGGCTGCGTACCGGGCGGCCCTCCCCCGTGCCGGACTACGCGGCCCTGCACCGCCTCGACGGCCGCCGCATGGTCCTGTTCGGCGCCGGAAACGGCATCGGGCGCCAGAGCGCCCACGCGCTCGCCGCCGGCGGCGCCCGCGTGCTGTGCGTGGACCTCGACGGGAACCGGGCCGCGGCCGTCGCCGCCCAGACCGGGGGCCTCCCCTATCGCTGCGACGTGACCCGTCGCGCCGCCGTGCGCGACCTCTTCCGGGAGGCTCCGGGGCTGCTGGGCGGCCCGGTGGGCGGGGTCGTCGACATCGTCGGCACGGCCCGGTACGCGGGGCTGCCCGCGCTGGACGACGCCGGCTGGCACCGGCACTTCGACGTCGTCCTGCGGCACGCCCTGCTCGCCGTGCAGTACGGCGGCGAGGCCGTCGCGGCCGCCGGGGGCGGCCCGCTGGTCTTCGTGGCCTCCGTCTCCGGGCTGACCGCCGCCCCGCAGCACGCGGCCTACGGGGCCGCGAAGGCCGCCCTGATGTCATTGGTGCGCTCCGCGGCGGTGGAACTGGGTCCGCGCGGGGTACGGGTGAACGCGGTGGCACCGGGGGTGGTGTGGACCCCGCGGGTCGCCGCGCTGCTGGGCACGGAAGGGCGGCGACGCAACGCGGAGAACGCCCCGCTGGGCCGGGTCGCCGAGACCGCGGACATCGCGGCCGCCCTGTACTTCCTTGCCTCGCCGCTGTCCGCGTACGTCACGGGGCAGACGCTCGTGGTGGACGGCGGGGTCGGCGTGAAGTTCCCGTACCCGATGATCGGAGGCGACCTGTGATACCACCGGGACCGGTGGGCGGCCCTGACGAGCCGTCGCCCTGGCAGGACGCGCAGCCCTTCCTGCGCGGGGTCGCCTGGCTGGACCGCGGCCGTCCGGTGCGTGCCGACCCGGCCGACACCATGCGGCTGCCCTGGGACACCGGCGAGCGCTCCACCCTGCCCATCGGGGTCCGGCTGGAGTTCACCACCGAGACCGCGCGGGCCGTGGAGATCCGCTACCGGGCGACCCTGCCCGGCCCCACCGACGCGCTGCGCGACCTGGCGCACGGCTTCGCGCTCTGGGACCGGCACGGGGTGGTCACCGAGGTGTTCACCGAACCGGCCGCGGAAGCCGTCGTACGGATCGGCCTGGGCGGCGGAAGCGGTCCGTTCACCGTCCACCCGCCCGAGACCCAGTCCCCGCTGATCCTCGGCCTGCGCGGGATCGGCGGGCCGCTCACCCCGGCGCCGCCCGCCCCGCGCTGGGTGGTGCACGGCGACTCCATCACCGAGGGGTGGTGGTCCACCCGCCCCGCGCACGGCTGGCCCGCCGTCACCGGCCGGGCGCTCGGCTGGGACACCGTCAACCTCGGCTACGCCGGCGCCGCTCGCGGTGAACTGACCACCGCCGAACAGCTCGCGGGCCTGCCCGCCGATGCCCTGACCCTCGCCTTCGGCACCAACTGCTGGTCCCGGGTGCCCTTTTCGGCGCCCCTGCTGTACGAAACCACGCGCGCCTTCCTCGAACTGGTCCGCCAGGGCCACCCGCGGACCCCGCTCCTGCTGGTCTCCCCCGTCCTGCGGCCGGACGCCGAGCGCACCCCCAACAAACTCGGCGCCACGCTGGGCGCCCTGCGCGACGCGATGGAGCGCGCCACCCGGGACCGGATCGCCGCCGGGGACGACCGGCTGGCCGTGCTCCCGGGCCGTGACCTGCTCGGACCCGAGCACCTGGCGGACGGGCTGCACCCCAACGACAGCGGACACCAGGTGCTCGGCCTCGCTGTGGCCACGGCCCTGCGGCGCTCCGGGTTCGGCGTGGGGTGAGTGAAACAGCCCACACCGGACGGGTTGAACAGATCTCGCCCACCGCGGCGTGTCCTGGGCAGAGTTGACGCCACCCCGGTGGCGGACGCGAAGGACACCGAAGTGGGAGAGATCAAGATGGGCATCAAGCGCGGAACCACCCTGGCCACGGCCGCGATCGTCGTCGTCCTGGCGGCGACGGCCTGCGGCCCGACGGACGACAAGGCCGCAGACACGACCAAGCCGGTCGGGGCCGCCGCCGCCCAGGACTACGGGCAGGCCCCGGCCGCCGCCGACGGCGCCGCGGGCGCCGCGGGCGCCGCGGGCGCCAAGCCGGCCGGTCAGCTGACCGCCGCCCCCAACGACCAGCTCGGCCAGGTGCTCACCGACAGCGCCGGTCTCACCCTCTACCGCTTCGACAAGGACACGGCCAAGCCGCCGAAGTCGAACTGCGACGGGGACTGCGCGAAGACCTGGCCGGTCGTCGCCGCGGGCGACGCCACCGCCGCCGCCGGCATGGACCCGGCGCTGCTGGGCGAGGTCGTGCGCACCGACGGCAGCAAGCAGCTGACGGTGGCCGGCTGGCCCGCGTACCGCTACAACAAGGACGCCAAGGCCGGCGACGTCAACGGCCAGGGCGTCGGCGGGGTGTGGTTCGCGTTCGGGCCCGACGGGAAGAAGGCCGCGAAGGCGGAGGCAGCGGCCCCGGCTCCGGCCGAGGGCGGCGCCGCCGAGGCCGACGGGAAGCTGTCGGTGGCCAAGGACCCCAAGCTGGGCGACCACATCGTCGACGGCAAGGGCATGACCGTCTACCGGTTCAAGCCGGACACCCAGTGGCCGATGACCTCCAAGTGCGTGGGCGACTGCCTGACCAAGTGGCCGGTCGTCGCGCCGGTGGAGAAGGCCAAGGACAAGGGGATCGTCGAGAAGAACTACACGGTGCTCAACCGCCCGGACGGCCAGAAGCAGCAGAGCGTCGACTGCTGGCCCGTCTACACCTTCAGCGGTGACAAGAAGCCCGGTGACATCAACGGCCAGGGCGTGGGCGGCACCTGGTACGCCGTGTCCCCCGACGGCAAGCTCATCACCGTCCAGTAGTCCCGGCCACTCCCTCCCCCCACCCCGTTCGCGCGGCCCCCGCCCACATCCCCCCTGGGCGGGGGCCGCGCCCTTTCCCCGTTCCGCCCGGACGGAGTCCTCTCTAGACTCGGCCGCATGCTGCGCGTACTGGCCGTCGACGACGAGAAGCCGCTCCTGGAGGAACTCCTCTACCTGCTGCGCTCGGACCCCCGGGTGCGCAGCGCCGAGGGCGCCTCGGACGCCACCGAGGCCCTGCGCCGGGTCACCCGGGCGCTGGAGTCCGGCCCCGCCGGGGCCGACGGCATCGACGTGGTCTTCCTGGACATCCACATGGCCGGGCTGACCGGGCTGGACATCGCCCGGCTGCTGGCCGGGTTCGTGCGGCCGCCGCTGATCGTGTTCGTCACCGCCCACGAGGGTTTCGCCGTGCAGGCCTTCGACCTCAAGGCCGTGGACTACGTACTGAAGCCCGTGCGCCCCGAGCGGCTCGCCGAGGCCGTCCGGCGGGCCTGCGAGCAGCTGGGCCGCTCCGAGGAGGCCGCGGCGGCCCCGGCGGGGGCCGCCGAGGTCCCGCCGGCGGGCGCGGCGGCGGTGCCGCGCCGCCCGGTCACCGAGGTCACGGTCGCCGACCGCGGCGGCGACCAGATCGCCGTCGAACTGGGCGGGGTCACCCGCTTCGTGGCCATCGCGGACATCTCCTACGTCGAGGCACAGGGCGACTACGCGCGCCTGCACACCGACGAGGGCAGCCACCTGGTCCGGATCCCGGTGTCCACGCTGGAGGAACGCTGGGCGGCGCGCGGGTTCGTACGCATCCACCGCCGGCATCTGGTGGCGCTGGCCCGGATCGACGAGCTGCGGCTGGAGGCCGGGACCACGAGCGTCCGGGTGGGGGCGGCGGAGCTCCAGGTGAGCCGCCGGCACGCGCGGGAGCTGCGGGATCTTCTGATGCGGCAGGCGACCGGCTGAAACCGGCAGCCGCACGGGCGCCGTGCGCCGCCCGCCGCCCGCCTCGTGCCCTTCGCCCGCGACCGTCCGGCGCTGGGCGGCGCCGTTCGTCGCGCCGGGAGGGGCGTACGGCGATCCGCCGGAGCCGTCGGCCGCACCGCTCGTCCGATCGGCCCTCCGGGGTCGTGGCTCCTGCGTATCGTGGATCTTCCGGCGCGGGAGGAGCGAGATGTCCGAGATCCAGGCGCTGGTCGACGCCCTGAGCGGGCTGCCCCGCGCCCGGCCCGCCGGACCCGCCGAGGCCGAGGTGCTGCTGGCCCGGCTGCGCAGTGCCGCCGCCCGCTGGGCCGATGTCCTGTACGAGGCCCGCGAGGGGGTCCGCGAGCAGGTGCCGCCGCGCGCGGAGGCCGCCCTGACGCTGGCCTTCCGGCGCGCGGAGGAGTCGTACGTGGAGCTGGAGATCGCCCTGCGTGACTGCGCGGAGCACCGCGACCCGGCGCTGTGACCCGCTCTCCGGCGGGTCCGGTGGGCGGTCCGAATCGGACCTGTCGCCCGGTCAGGGGGCGTGCATAGACTCCGGACACCCCTCCCCCTGCCGAAGGACCGACCGGTGAACCAGACGTACGCGCTGACCGCGGTCGCCGTCGTCGTCGTGATCACGGTCCTGGTCGGCGCGCTGGGCCTGCGGATATCCCGGACCACCTCCGACTTCTATGTCGCCTCGCGCACGGTGGGGCCCCGCCTGAACGCGGCGGCCATCAGCGGCGAGTACCTGTCCGCGGCGTCCTTCCTCGGGGTGGCGGGGCTGGTGCTCCTCCAGGGGCCCGAGATGCTCTGGTATCCGGTGGGCTACACCGCCGGGTACGTGGTGCTGCTCGTGCTGGTGGCGGCCCCGCTGCGCCGCTCCGGCGCGTACACGCTGCCCGACTTCGCCGAGGCGCGGCTGGAGTCGCTGGTGGTGCGCCGGATCGCGGTGCTGTTCGTGGTGGGGGTCGGCTGGCTGTACCTGCTGCCGCAGTTGCAGGGGGCCGGGCTGACCCTGGAGGTCCTGACCGGGGCCCCGCACTGGGTCGGGGGGCTGGTCGTCGCGTTCGTGGTGACGGTGGCGGTGGCGGCCGGGGGGATGCGTTCGGTCACCTTCGTCCAGGCCTTCCAGTACTGGCTGAAGCTCACGGCGCTGCTGGTACCGGCCTTCTTCCTGCTCGCGGCGTGGGCCGGGGACGGCGCGCCGCGGGCCACCTTCGACGCCCCGGCCGTCTTCCGGGAGCACACCTCGGTGACGGTCGCGGAGGACGTGCGGCTGTCCGTGGCGCAGCCGCTGACGGTGACGGTGACCGGGCAGGTGGACGGGCGCGGCTATGTGTCGGCCCCGCTGACCCTGGCCGCCGGTGAGCATGCCGTACGGGCCCACGCGCGGCTGGAGTTCGCCGCGGACACACCCGTTCCGGACACCCGGACGCAGGCCCGGCCCGGGGTGTCCACCTGGTCGGTGCCGATGTCCGGCGGCCTGCGCGAGTACCGGCTGTACGCCACCTACGGGCTGATCCTGGCGACGTTCCTCGGCACGATGGGCCTGCCGCACGTGGCGGTGCGGTTCTACACGAGCCCCGACGGGCGGACCGCGCGCCGCACCACGCTGGTCGTGCTCGCGCTGGTCGGGGTCTTCTACCTGCTGCCGCCGGTGTACGGGGCGCTGGGCCGGATCTACGCCCCCGAGCTCGCCCTGACCGGCGACGCGGACGCGGCGGTGCTGGTGCTGCCCGAGCGAATGCTCGGCGGGCTGCTCGGTGATCTGCTGGGCGCGCTGCTGGCCGGCGGCGCCTTCGCGGCGTTCCTGTCGACGGCATCCGGGCTGACCATGGCGGTGGCCGGGGTGCTGCACCAGGACGTGCTGCCGGCCCGGGGGGTGCGCAGTTTCCGTTCGGCGGCGGTCGTGGCGATCGCGGTGCCGCTGGCCGGGAGCGTGGCGGCGACGCAGGTGCCGGTGGCGGACGCGGTGGGCCTGGCCTTCGCCGTGTCGGCGTCCTCGTTCTGTCCACTGCTGGTGCTGGGCATCTGGTGGCGCGGGCTGACCCCGCCGGGTGCGGTGGCCGGGCTGGTCACCGGCGGCGGGGCGGCGCTGAGCGCGGTCCTGGCGACCCGGGCCGATCTGGCCCCGCCGGGCTGGCTGCACACGCTGCTGGCGTGGCCCGCGGCGTGGTCGGTGCCGCTCGGGTTCCTGACGATGGTGGTGGTGTCGCTGGCGACCCGGTCGCGGATCCCGGCCGGGACCGCGGCCACCCTGGCCCGGCTGCACCTGCCGGAGGTCGTGGCCGGGGAACGGGCGGGGGGCCCGCGGTGAGCGGGGTGGCGCCGGCCCTCCTGGCCCTGCCGGCGGCGGCGGGTGCGGTCCTGCTGCTGGGGGCGGGCTGGGCGGCCGGCCGGTGGCACGCCCGGCGCGGCGAGCGGGCGGCGGGAACGGACCTGGGGACCCCGGTGGAGCGGGCCACCTTCCACACCCTGCACACGGCTTCGCTGGCCGCTCCCCCGCTGCGGGCCGGGCTCACGGAGGACGCGGCCCGCAAGGCGGCCCGGCGGCTGCGGTCGCTGCTGGGCACGGAGGCGCTGTGCCTCACCGACCGGGAGTCGGTGCTGGCCTGGGACGGTCCGGGCGCCGACCACCATGAGCGGCGGGCCATGGCCCGGGTGGCGGTGATGCTGGCGTCGGGGCGCAGTCAGAGCGTGCGGACCGAGTGCCAGCGGCCCGACTGTCCGCTGAAGTGGGCGGTGGTGGCCCCGCTCACGGGCGAGGACGGGGTGCTGGGCGCACTGGTGGCGTACGGGTCGCGGGAGTCGGCGGTGCTGGTGCGGGCCGCGACGGAGGTCGCGCGGTGGGTGTCCGTACAGCTGGAGCTGTCGGAGCTGGACCGGTCGCGGACCCGTTTGATGGAGGCGGAGATCAAGGCGCTGCGGGCGCAGATCTCCCCGCACTTCATCTTCAACTCGCTGGCTGCGATCGCCTCGTTCGTCCGGACCGATCCGGAGCGGGCGCGGGAGCTGCTGCTGGAGTTCGCGGACTTCACCCGGTACTCCTTCCGGCGGCACGGCGACTTCACCACGCTGGCCGACGAGTTGCGCTCCGTCCAGCAGTATCTGGCCCTGGCCGGTGCCCGGTTCGGCGACCGGCTGAAGGTGACCCTCCAGGTGGCGCCGGAGGTGCTGCCGGTGGCGCTGCCGTTCCTGTGCCTGCAGCCCCTGGTGGAGAACGCCGTCAAGCACGGGCTGGAGGACTCGACCGAGGAGTGCCGGATCACCATCACGGCACAGGACGCGGGCTCGGAGGCGGTGATCACGGTGGAGGACAACGGGGTCGGGATGGATCCGGCGCTGCTGCGGAGGATCCTGGCCGGGGAGCGCGCCGGCTCCTCCGGGATCGGGCTGCCCAATGTCGACGAGCGGATCCGGCAGGTGTACGGGGACGAGTACGGTCCGGTGATGGAGACGGGCGTCGGGGCGGGCATGAAGGTCACCCTGCGCATTCCCAAGTACCGTGCGGGCGTGCACAGCTCGCCCTCGGGTCACCGGCCTCCCCGCCCCTGACGGACGGGCCCCGGTGGCCGGGCCCGGGCAGGGCCCGGACCCGGAGGGACCACGAGGCGGCCTAGCTCCAGCTGGCGTGCAGCGGCTTGCCCTCGGCGTAGCCGGCGGCGGACTGGATGCCGACGACGGCCTTCTCCTCGAATTCGGCGAGGGAGCCGGCACCGGCGTAGGTGCACGAGGAGCGGACGCCGGCGATGATCGAGTCGATCAGGTCCTCGACACCCGGGCGGGCCGGGTCGAGGAACATCCGCGAGGTGGAGATGCCCTCCTCGAAGAGACCCTTGCGGGCACGGTCGTACGCCGATTCCTCGCTCGTGCGGTTCTGCACCGCGCGGGCGGAGGCCATGCCGAAGGACTCCTTGTAGAGGCGGCCGTCGGCGGACTGCTGGAGGTCGCCCGGGGACTCGTAGGTACCGGCGAACCAGGAGCCGATCATCACGTTGGACGCACCGGCGGCCAGCGCCATGGCCACGTCGCGCGGGTGGCGGACGCCGCCGTCGGCCCACACGTGCTTGCCGTACTTCTTCGCCTCGGCCGCGCACTCCAGCACCGCGGAGAACTGCGGGCGGCCCACGCCGGTCATCATGCGGGTGGTGCACATGGCGCCGGGGCCCACACCGACCTTGATGATGTCCGCGCCGGCCTCGATGAGGTCCTTGACGCCCTCGGCGGCGACGATGTTGCCCGCCACGATCGGGACCTGCGGGTCCAGGGCGCGGATGGCCCTGATCGCGTTGATCATCGACTCCTGGTGGCCGTGCGCCGTGTCGATGACGAGCGTGTCCACGCCCGCGTCGAGCAGCTGCTTGGCCTTGGCCACGAAGTCGCCGTTGATGCCGACGGCGGCCGCGATGCGCAGCTTGCCGTTCGCGTCGGTGGCCGGGGTGTAGAGCGTCGCGCGCAGTGCGCCCTTGCGGGTGAGGATGCCGACGAGCCTGCCGTCCTCGTCGACGGCCGGGGCCAGCTTGCGGTGGCCGGCGTCGAGCTGGTTGAAGGCCTCGCGGGGGTCCATGTCGGCGTCGATGAGCAGCAGCTCCTTCGACATGACCTCGGAGAGCTGGGTGAAGCGGTCCACACCGGTCAGGTCGTGGTCGGTGACGACGCCGATCGGGCGGCCCTCGGCGTCGACGACGACGCCGGCGCCGTGGGCGCGCTTGGGCAGCAGGGACAGCGCGTCCGCGACGGTCTGGGTGGGCGCCAGCGTGATCGGGGTGTCGAGCACGAGGTGGCGGGTCTTCACCCAGGAGATGACGTCGGTGACGACCTCGATCGGGATGTCCTGCGGGATGACGACGATGCCGCCGCGGCGGGCGACCGTCTCGGCCATCCGGCGGCCCGCGATGGCGGTCATGTTGGCCACGACAAGGGGAATGGTGGTGCCGGTGCCGTCGGGCGAGGACAGGTCGACACCCTGACGGGAACCGACCGCGGAGCGGCTCGGCACCATGAACACATCGTCGTACGTCAGGTCGTACGGCGGCTTCAGGTCATTGAGGAAACGCACGTGCTGAACATCCCAGTCGATCGAAGGATCCGTCTACGCCCCGGCAGGACAGCCGAGGAAACGCACGTACTTCATTCTCCCACGACCTGGAGTTCACGCCGCCCGGGCTGATCGTCCAGGACGGGCCGGGCCGGATGGTCGTTTCCTACGGGACCTTGGTCCCGGCGGGCCGGGTCCGGCGGTGGACGGGGCCGCGGCGGCGGGCCAGCGGGAGCACCGAGCCGCCGTGCCGGACGGCGGTGAACTCGGCGGCGATGGCCAGGGCCGTCTCCTCGGGGGTGGCGCCGCCGAGGTCGAGGCCGATGGGTGAGCGCAGGCGGGCCAGCTCGGCGTCGGTGACGCCTTCGGCCCGCAGGCGTCGGACGCGTTCGGCGTGGGTGCGCCGTGATCCCATGGCCCCCACGTAGCCCAGGGGCAGCCGCAGCGCGAGTTCCAGCAGGGGTACGTCGAATTTGGCGTCGTGGGTGAGGACGCAGACCGCGGTACGGGAGTCCAGGCGGCCCGCGGCCCGCTCCGCGGCCAGGTGCCGGTGCGGCCAGTCGACGATCACCTCGTCGGCGTCGGGGAAGCGGGCCGCGGTGGCGAAGACGGGCCGGGCGTCGCAGACGGTGACCCGGTGGCCGAGGAAGGCGCCGATCCGCGCGAGGGCCGCGGCGAAGTCGATGGCCCCGTAGACGAGGAGCCGGGGCGGCTCGGCGGCCGATTCGACCAGCAGGGTGAGCGGCTGCCCGCAGAGTCCGCCGGCCGTGCCGAGCTCGGCGGTGCCGGTGCGCCCGGCCAGGAGCAGGGCCCGTACCTGCCGGGCGGCGGCCCGGTCCAGGTCGGGTCCGCCCGCCAGCCCGCCCTCGTAGGAGCCGTCGGCGTGGACGGCGAGCGCGCGGCCGAGCTGGGTCGGCGGTCCGGAGACCACCCGGGCGAGCGCGGCCCGGGTTCCCCCGGCGGCGGCGTCGAGCACCGAGCCGAGCACGGACCGGACCGGGTCGAGCCCGCGGACCGGGGTGACCAGTACGTCGAGGACTCCGCCGCAGGTCAGGCCTACGGCGAAGGCGTCTTCGTCGCTGTAGCCGAAGCGGTGCAGGCCGCCTTCGCCGGAGGCGAGGGCGCCGAGGCACAGCTCGTGCACGGCGGATTCCACGCAGCCTCCGGAGATGGAGCCGAGGGCGGTGCCCCGGTCGTCGACGGCGAGGGAGGCGCCGGGTCCGCGGGGAGCGCTCCCAGCAACGGCGACGACGGTGGCCAGGGCGAACTCGCGCTGCGCGGCGCACCACGCGCGTAGCTCGTCGGCTATGTCGAGCATCAGCGGATGTATTCGCGGCGCGGGGTCTGTCCGGGCACGTGCGGGCGCGGCGGCAGTACGGCAGGGGTGGCCGGTCTGACCGCGGGGGGCCGGGCCGTGGCGGCGGCGGACCGGGTGGGTCCGGGGTATCCGTCCGGCAGCTTCGGGCGCGCACCGAGCAGTTTCGCGGCGTGGGCCACGCTGGCGAGGGTGGCGTGGTGGTGCCAGCCGCGGAAGGAGCGGCCCTCGAAGTCCCGGATGCCGACGGGTTCGCAGGTCTCGGCGAAGTCGAGGGAGACGCGGTCGGTGAGTTTGGCGAGCAGGAAGAGCTGGGCGAGCGGCCGGTCGCCGATGTTGGTGATCCAGAACTCGGAGGGCAGCAGGGCGGCTTCGGTCCAGGCTCCGACCAGCATCAGCGGGGTGGGCGGCGCGGGTACGGGGCGGTCCTCGCAGGGGGTGGCGAAGATCGAGGCCGAGGTCAGCAGGGTGACGGCGCCCTCGGCGCGGCCGTGCCGGGTCCATTCGACGACGCGGCGCTGGGAGCGCAGGGAGTCGATGAGTTCGCGGGCGGGGGCGGTGTGCGGACCGGGTTTGTGCCGGCCGGCCCCGCCGAAGGAGACGGGGAGGGAACCGTCGACCTTGAAGACGAAGGGGATGTCCTGGAGGGTGAAGGACTCGATGCTCTGCGGCAGGTCGCTGTTGGCGACCTCCATCACCACGGGCCGGCGCTGGAGTTGCCAGGTGGCGGCCATCCGCTGGACGGCGTGTACGGCGTCCTGGGCGGGGGTGAGGGAGCGGGCGGTGTCGGGGATGCCGGCCCGGCGGCGGCGCAGGAGTTCGCTGGTCCAGGGCCCGGGGAGGGTGAGGGTCCATTCGACCGGGAAGCTGGCTTCGCTGGAGGCGAGCCAGATGCCGCTCGCCTGCTGGCAGTTGGCGGTGCGGCCGAGCTGGGGGACGAACTGCCGGCCGACGCCGACGGACCGGTCTCCGGCCTTCTCGATGACCATGGGCTGGAGCACCCAGGCCAGGGGGCGCTGCGCGGTGCGTTCGAGGTGCTGGGCGAGGGAGCGGCGGACCGGGGTCCAGTCCCAGGGGGACTTGCTGATGAACTGCTGGAGGCTCTGCTCGACGGAACTGGCCCCTGTTCCGGCGATGTTACGAATTGTTTTCTTTCCGGCGGTCCGCACCAGACCGTTCAGATAAACGCGGGCCCAGTTTCGCTGGTCCCGCCGGGGTAAGGATTCGAAGAGCAGAGAGATCAGGACGTCGATCATTTCGGAGATTTCCGCCGTGGAATCCTCCGGCAGGACTACGCGAGCCATCTGGGCCTCCCCCGCGACCAGCTAGATCCAATACCCTACTTGACCGCGCAGAACGGCCGTAGGCCCCGGCGGCTACTTCCTGAGGTCGCTGGCAGATTCGAGCCGCTCTTCCTCTACCACGAGAGGAATCGGGATCTGGTTCGCCGCATAGTAGATCGCGACCAGGAAGTGGGCGACAAGTGTGAGTGTTGCGGAGTAGAAGGCGAGCAGCACGGTCAGGGGGTAGGCGATGGCACCGAGGCCGAAGCGCACCCGAGTGGCTCGGGCGCCTTCCTTGTCCACCCGTTCGTGGAAGAGGTGGCCGACCCGGGTGACGTACCACCAGAAGGCCAGGAAGGCCATGGCGTAGGCCACGGTGACGCTGCTGTAGAGGACCGCGGCGGCGTTGGCGGAGCCGCCTTCCTCCATGAGGTGCTCGGCGAGCACATTGGTGGTGTACGGAATCACCGATACCACCATCAGTACCAGGAGATTCAGGAACAACAGGGGGCGGTCGACCCTCTTGAGGTGGCTGAAGATGGTGTGGTGATTCACCCACATCACACCGATGATGAGGAAACTCACGACGTAAGCGGCGTAATGGGGCCACTGTTCCCGGACCCCGAGCCAGAAGTCCGATCCGGTTTCTTCCGGAACCTTTAATTCCAGAACGAGGATCGTGATGATGATGGCGAATACGCCATCACTGAAGGCTTCGATCCGCCCGGTTTCGTTTTCCATTGCCTCCCCTTTGCCACTTCTTGCATATAAGCGGCTTGCCCGCACGGCGCGCCACACATACGGGGAGGACGTTGCGGCGCCCTCCCCGCACACGCTACCCAGATTTCGGCCGTCAGCCGCCGAATCCGGCTGTCTGGCGCCAGATTCGGCCATCGCGGACGACGAGCGTCCCGAACGCATGCTCCGGTTCACCGTTCAGGTTCATGATCGCCCGGTAGAAGATGGTGTCTTCGGTCTCGATGTACTCCTGGAGTTCCACGAGCGTGGGCTTCACGGTGAGATAGCCGGTGAACGTCTCGCGAACGGCTTCGATCCCGACCGACACCCCCTCGAAGCGCAGCAGCACCGCGTCCTCGGTGTAGTTCTTCATGACGGCCTCGATGTCCAGGGCGGCGAGTGCCTCCATCTGACGGACGAACACCGGGTGCAGTGTGGAGATGTCGTACTTGGCCATGTCGACTCCGTTTCAGCTGGGAGAGGTGCCCACGATGGGTGCCGTTTCGGGTGTTGCCGCAGGTGAGACGCAGGACTGGGCGCCGCCCGCGAAGGGCAGGCGGACCACCATCCGGGTTTCGCCGGGACGCGAACGGGCGGTGATCGACCCGTGGTGGCGCTGGGTCACGATGCGGTAGCTGAGGTGCAGCCCCAGGCCTGTGCCCTTGCCGACGTCCTTGGTGGTGTAGAAGGGTTCGAAGATCCGCGGCAGCGATGCCGCCGGGATGCCGCGGCCGGTGTCGACGACCTCCACGACCATGCAGACGCCCTCGGCGCGGGCCCGCAGGGTCAGTACGCCGGCGCCCTCCATGGCCTCGGCCGCGTTGTCGACCAGGTTGGTCCACACCTGATTCAACTCGCTTGGATAGCCCGTCAGTTCGGGCAGTCCGGGCTCGTACTCACGCACGATGCTGATACCGGCGAGCTTCGCACGCAGGACGACCAGCGTGTTCTCCAGCCCCTCGGTCACCCGGAAGCTCTGCTCGGGCGCGCGGTCCAGGTTGGCGTAATCCCGGGTGGCGGAGACGAGTTGGGAGATCCGGGGACCCGCGGCCCGGAGCTCCGCGGCGAGCGAGCGGATCTCCAGCAGCGCCGCCAAGTGGTCCAGGGCGCAGGCGAGGGCCGGCGCTCCCACCCCCTCCAGCCGCTCCAGCAGCCAGCCCAGCTCCAGCCCGAGGTCGGCGACCCCCGAGCCGAGCAGGCCGGGCCGTTCGGTGCCCGCCTCCTCGGCCCAGTCGGCGATCTCCTCCTCCGCGTCGGCCTGGGCGAACGGGTCGGTGGTCACCGGCGGCGGCAGCTTGTCCAGCTCCTCCGCGAGCCGGTCGAGGACGGCGCGCTCGGCGCCCGAGGCGGCCGCGCCCCAGGCCTGGGCGGTACAGGTGAGCCGCTCCAGGGCGGGGGCCAGTTCCTGCGCGGCCCGGGCCACCGCCGCCGCCGGGTTGTTCAGCTCGTGGGCGAGCCCGGCGGCCAGGGTGCCGAGCGCCTCCACGGTGGCCCGCTTGCGGGCCTGCACCTCGGAGGACTTGATGCGCCAGGCCAGTACGGGGATCAGGACGGCGGCCACCCCGTGGCAGCGGGTCAGCATCTCGAAGAAGACCGGCTTCGGGTAGGCCACGACGGTGGTCGACGGGCCGCTGGCGGCCGCGGTGGCCACGTACGAGCCGTCGGTCAGCAGGGGCAGTTCGCCGGTGAAGCGGTGGGCGGCGGAGGGCTTGCCGTCGTGGTCCTCGGCGGCCGCACTCTCCTCCTCGGTGGAGTGCCGGGTGAGCACCTCCTCCCGGCCGTCGACGACCTTGGTGACGACCAACCCGCCGGACAGCAGGATGTGGAAGCCGGTCGCCTCCTCGCCGTCCCGGAAGAGGACGTCGCCGTCGGCGAGGACACGGGGCTGCGACACGGAGACCAGCCAGTCCAGCTGCTCCTCGGTGATCCGGGCGAAGATCTCCAGCCCGCGCAGGGCGGACCTCAGCCCGGGGTCGTTCGTGTCGGCCGCGTTCACGCCGTACTCCCCTCGGCCCGGGTACGGGCGGCCAGACGCAGGGTGGCCAGCAGGGCCAGAGCGCACACGCCGGCCACCGCGGCCATGAAGCCGACCGAGGTGCGGTGCAGTCCGTGGATGTTGGTGAGCATCCCGGCCAGGACTGCCGGCACGCTCATCGCGAGGTACGCGAAAACGTATACCGCGGCGGTCAGTTCACCGCGGTGCGCCGGATCCGCCAGCGCGCTCAGCGCGCGGAAGGAACCGAGGAAGGCCGCACCCCAGCCGCCGCCGAGGACGGCCGTGGCCACGAGGAACACGGCGGCCGAGCCGATACCCAGGGCGAGGAGCACCAGGCCGAGTCCGGCGAGGAGGCCGGCCAGCCCGAGCACGGCGGTGCGCAGCGCCTCGGTGCGGCCGAGCATCAGCTGGGCGACGGTGGCGGCGCCCGCGAGCAGGGCGACCGTGGCCCCGCCGACCAGGTAATTGGTGGATTCCAGCAGGGACAGGGCCAGGTGCGGGCCGAGCGACAGGTAGAAGCCGCCCACCGACCAGACGGCGACGATCGTCAGGACGAGGACGGTGAAGCGGCCCCTGGCACCGGCCGGTACGTGGATCCGGTGCGGAACCCCCCGGAACCGGCCGCCGGCGCCCGGCGCGCTCTCCCGCATCCGGGCCACCCCCACCAGGGTCACGGCGAAGGCCCCGACCAGCAGCAGGTAGCTCAGGGCGGTCGGCGCGGGCGCGAACTGGACGAGGAGTCCGGCTCCGATCCCCCCGAGCCCGATGCCCACGGTGGGGCCGGCGCTGTTGACCTGGGCGCCGAGCGCGGGTCTCGACGCGGGGCTGAGTTCCAGCAGGGCCGCGCCCATCGCCCCGGTGGCGAGGCCCACGGCGAGTCCCTGGACGGCGCGAGCGGCCAGCAGCAGTCCGAGTCCTCCGGCTCCGGCGAACAGGGCCATCGAGACCATCGCCAGGACCAGTGCGGCGCCGAGGACCGGGCGCCGGCCCAGGGTGTCGGAGAGCGACCCGAACAGCAGGAGTCCGGCCAGCACCGTGACGGCGTACAGGGCGAAGACCACCGTGATCGTGCCGGAGGAGAGCCCCCACTTCTGCTGGTAGAGCACGTAGAGGGCGGAGGGCACGGAAGAGGAGAGCATCAACAGGACGAGGACCGCGCCCACCACCCAGAAGCCGGAACCTCTGGGCGCACTGGCCGCGCGGGCGGCTCGGTGCACGGTCACCCCCGTGATCGTCTTGGATGTTTCGGCCACTGCGTCACTCAACTCCCCCGTGATGAGCCCGTGGCGGGCCCTGATGGGCCCCGTGAGGGACCCTGTGATGGGCTAGCGGGCGAGGGCCTGCTCGGCCCTGTGCAGGGCGCGGGCCGTGAGGACCCCCACGAGATGGCCGAGGTACTCGGCCGAGGTGCCGCGCCCGGGCACGAAGAGCTCCCGGGGCTCGGCGCGGAAGGCCGCGAGCACGGCGTCCGTGCCGTACGGTCCCCCGCGCAGCCGGTCCTCGACCCCGCGCAGCCGCAGCGCGCGGGAGGTGGCTCCGGTGACGGCGATGCGCGGCCCGCCCGGGGTGATCCGTACGGCGGTGGCGCACACCGGGTAGCGGGTGGCCCGGTCGGCGGTCTTCTCGAAGGCGGCGGCCGGGCCGGCGGCGGGCACCAGCAGCGCGGTGAGGACCGAACCGGCTGGTGCGGGTCCGGCGGCGAGCTCCTCGGCCGGCACGGTGGACCGCCCGTCGGGGCCGGCCAGTTCGGCCACGGCGTCGGCGGCCAGGGCGGCGACCGGCAGGTCGGTGGCGCGCCCGGCGGCGAGGAGGTTGCCGCCGATGGTGCCGAGGTTGCGGACCTGGGGATCGCCGTTGGCGCGGGCCGCGGCGGCCAGTTCCGGGGCCTCGGCGAGCACCAGCGGGTCGGTGGCGAGCTCGGCGAGCGTGGTGAGGGCCCCGATCCGCAGCCGCGTGCCGTCGGTGGTGCGCCCGATGCCGCGCAGCTCGGCCAGGCGCCTGATGTCGACCAGCAGCCCGGCCCGGTCGGCCCCGGAGCGCAGGTCGGGCAGCAGGCTCTGGCCACCGGCCAGGGCCTTGGCCCCGCGCGTCCCGGACAGCAGGGCCAGCGCCTCGTCGAGGCCCGCGGGCCGGACGTAGTCGAACTCGGCGAGGATCACTGGGCTTCCCCTCTCAGGCGGCGCCAGACCTTCTCGGGGGTGACGGGCATGTCGATGTGCTGGACGCCCAGGTCGGAGAGGGCGTCGACGACGGCGTTGACGACGGCCGCGGCGGGCGGGACGGTGGCGATCTCGCCGGCGCCCTTGGCGCCCAGCGGGTTGTGCGGGCTGGGCGTGACGGTCTTGTCGAGCGTGAAGAACGGCACGTCGGCGGCGCGCGGCAGGGCGTAGCGGGTGAGGTCGGAGCTGACCAGCAGGCCCTGTTCGTCGTAGACGGCGGCCTCCATCAGGGCCTGGCCGAGGCCGTGCGTGATGCTGCCCTCGATCTGGCCGAGGACGATCTTGGGGTTGCCGATGTGGCCGGCGTCGTCGACGGCGGTGTAGGACACCACCTCCGTCTCGCCGGTCAGTTCGTCGATCTCGACGACCGCGACGTGCGTCCCGAAGGGGTAGTTGAAGTCCGGCGGGTCGAAGTGGGTGGTCTCGTCGAGGGCGGGCTCGATCTCCGCGGGCAGTCCCCAGCCGTACCACATGGCCATCGCCAGCTCGGCGAAGGTCTTGCTGTTCTCCTCGTTCCCCTCCTCGTGGACCCGGCCGCCCTCGTAGACGACCTTGTCCTCGGGGACTCCCAGAAAGACGGCCCCGGCCCGGATCAGCTTGCTCTTGATCTTCCGGGCGGTGAGGGCGACGGCGGGCGCCGCCATGCTGTACGAGCGGGAACCGTAGGTGCCCTGCCCGTACGGCGCCTTCTGCGTGTCCCCCTCCAGGACCTGGACGGTGTCCGGGTCGATGCCCAGCTCGTCGGCGGCGACCTGCGCGAAGACCGTGCCGTGGCTCTGGCCGGTGGAGGCGGAGCCCACGATCACGGTGACCTCGCCGGTCGGGTGGACGCGGATGTTCGCGCTCTCCCAGGTGCCGCCGAGCATGCCCTCCCGGGACATCCGGGTGGAGGGGCCGACCCCGCAGATCGCGACGTAGGTGGCGAGGCCGACGCCGAGCCGCTTGCCGCGGGTGCGGGCCTCGGCCTTGCGGGCGGGCATGTCCGCGTAGCCCGACAGCTCGATGGCCCGGTCGAAGTTGAGCCGGTAGTTACCGGAGTCGTACGTCCAGCCGAGACCGTTGTCGTAGGGGAACTTCTCCTTCGGCACCAGGTTCCTGCGGCGGACGGCCGCCGGGTCCATGCCGATCTCGGAGGCGTACCGGTCGACCAGGCGCTCCATGAGGAAGGCGGCCTCGGCGCGCCCGCTGCCGCGCTGGGCGCCGAGCGAGACGGTGTTGGTGAAGGCTGCGTAGACCTCGCAGAAGGCGGCGTCGATGTCGTACATGCCGCTGATGGAGCGGCCCATCAGGGCGGTGGCGACACCGGGGCCGATGGTGGAGGGGTACGCGCCGAGGTTGGCGTAGCTGGTGCAGCGCACGGCGGTGATCCGGCCGTCACGGGTGCCCGCGAGCGTGACGTGCTGGCGGTGGTCGCGGCCCTGGACGGTGGAGTTCATCAGTCCGGTGCGGGTGTCCACCCACTTCACGGGGCGGCCGAGCGCCTTGGAGAGCAGCAGGACGAGGGCCATGTCCGGGTACAGGTAGCCCTTGGTGCCGAAGCTGCCGCCGACGGTCGGGGCGATCACCCGGAGCTTGTTGAAGGGGATGCCGAGGACCAGCGCCGAGAGCAGGAAGCGGTGGTTGTGCGGGCCCTGGGTGGAGGCATAGAGGGTGTACTCGCCGGTGGTGGCGTCGTAGTCGCCGACCGCGCCGCGCGGCTCGATCGGGCTGTTGATGGTGCGCTGGTTGACCAGGTCGAGCTCGACGGTGACCTCGGCCGCGGCGATGGCCGCGTCGGCGCGGTCCTTGTCGCCGCAGGTCCAGTAGGCGTTCAGGTTGCCGGGGACGGCCTCGTGCAGCTGGGGCGCGCCCGCGGCGAGCGCCTCGTCGGCGCGGGTGACCACGGGCAGCGGCTCGTACTCGACGGCGATGGCGGCCAGCGCGGCCGCGGCCTGGCGCGGGGTCTCGGCGACGACCACGGCGATGGGGTCGCCGACGTGCCGGACGGTGTCGCCGGTGAGTACGGGGCGGGCGCCGGGAAGTCCGTAGGGGTGGGGCGGGAAGTGGCTCTCGACGCCGCCGGGGATCCAGATGCAGGGCAGCGGCATGACGTCGGTGAAGTCGGCGGCGGTGGCCACCTTGAGTACGCCGGGCAGCTGCTCGGCGGCCTTGGTCTCGATGGAGAGGATCTTCGCGTGCGCCACCGGGCTGCCCAGGATGGCCATGTGGGCGGTGCCCGGCAGGTCGATGTCCGCCACGTACGTGGCCTCGCCGCGCAGCAGCTGCGGATCCTCGCGGCTGTCCAGCGGCTGCCCGAGGACACCGTCTCCCACGGCGGGGGCCTCCCCCGTCACTGCGGTCATGTCCCTCGCACCTCCTGTGCGGCAGCGCCGGATGCGGCGACGGCGGCGGACTCGGCGGTGCCGGCGGGCGCCTCGGCGCGGGCGACCGCGCAGGCGCGCTGCACGCCCCGTACGACGCTGTGGTAACCGGTGCAGCGGCACAGGTTGCCGGTGAGCCACTCGCGGATCTCGGCTTCGGTGGGGGCCGCGCCGCCGGCGGTGGAGTCGACGAGTTCACCGAGGGCCATCACCATGCCCGGGGTGCAGAAGCCGCACTGGGTGCCGTGCTCCTGGCGCAGTGCCTCCTGGAGGCCGGTCAGTTCACCGCCGCGGGTGGTCTCGCCCTCGATGGTGGCCACCTCGCTGCCGCCGGCGGAGGCCGTGAGGACCAGGCAGCTCTTGACGGACCTGCCGTCGAGGCGGACGACGCAGGTGCCGCACTGGCCGGTGTCGCAGCCGACCTTGGTGCCGGTCAGCCCGAGGCCGTCGCGGAGCCGTTCCACGAGCAGCTCGTTCGGCTGCGCCGAGAATTGCTCGGGTCTTCCGTTCACTTTCAGTGTGATATCCATGCCAGCGCCTGCGCTTCCGTGAGCGGCCGGTTGAAGAGGGGCCCGCCGGGCTGCTGGAGAATTCCCCCGGAGTGCAACGGGCCGGTATCCACGGGCGCGAATCCGAGATCCGTGATGATTCCCGCGACGATTTCCTTCGCTTTCACGTCGTCGCCCGCGGTGAAATGTGCCAGGCGGTCTCCGGATGCGGTGCCGGCGACGGCGAGGGTTTCGAAATGCATGGTGTTCAGGGATTTCACGACCTGGGCGCCGGGATACCACTCGGCGACCAGGTCGCTGGAGCCGCGCCCGCCGAGGTCGGCGGGCGCTCCGGGGCCGCCGAACGCGTTCGTCGCGTCGACCAGCACCTTGTCCTGCACGGCGTGCGGCGGGAGCAGTCCGCGGACGGCCCCGAAGGGCACCATCAGCACCAAGAGTTCGGTCCGGGCCGCGGCCTCGGCGGGGCGCGCCGCCGAGGCCGCCGTTCCCAGCTCGGTCACCAGCGGGCCGAGTGCCCGCGGGCCCCGGGCGCCCGCGAGGACGACCTGGTGACCCGCCGCCACGAGGATCCTGGCGAGGGTCGAGCCGATCCGTCCGGTGCCGATGATGCCTGTCCGCATTGCCGCTCCTCGGGAATGGGGTCTCGGTCGCAGTGTGGGGCGCGGTCCCGGTCGCGCTCTCAGTCCATGCCGATCCAGACCGACTTGGTCTGGGTGTAGCTCTCCAGCGACTCGGGGCCGCATTCACGGCCGTAGCCGGAGGCCTTGTAGCCGCCGTAGGGCACGGCGGGGTCGTACTGGTTGTAGCAATTGACCCAGACCGTGCCGGCCTTGATCTGGGAGGCGACCCGGTGGGCACGCCGCAGGTCCTTGGTGTGGACGCCGGCGGCGAGGCCGTACGCGCTGTCGTTGGCGATGCGTACGGCGTCCTCCTCGGTGTCGAAGGGGATGATCGACAGGACCGGGCCGAAGATCTCCTCCTGGGCGATCCGCATGCTGTTGTCGACGCCGGTGAAGATCGTCGGCAGGAAGTACAAGCCTGCCGAGAGGTCGTTCGAGGCGCCCTCGGGGGTCCAGCCGCTGCCTCCGGTGCGCAGGATCGCGCCCTCCTTCTCGCCGACCTCGATGTACGAGCTGACCTTGTCGAACTGTCCGCGGTGGGCCAGCGGTCCGAAGAGGGTGGCGGGGTCGCGCGGGTCGCCGGGCTTGAGGGCGGCGGCCCGGCGGACCAGCCGTTCGACCATCTCGTCGTGGACGGGGCGCTGCAGCAGCAGCCGGGAGCCGGCGGTGCAGATCTCGCCCTTGTTGTAGTAGATGCCGAAGAAGGCGAGTTCCTCGGCGGCGTCGAGGTCGGCGTCGGCGAAGACGATGTTGGCGGACTTGCCGCCGAGCTCCATCGTCACCTTCTTCAGGGTGCCCGCCGCCTTGCGGATGATCGTCTGGCCGACCGAGGTGGAGCCGGTGAAGGCGATCTTGTCGATGTCGGGGTGGCCGGTGAGGGTCTCCCCCAGTTCCACACCCGGGCCGGTGATGACGTTCAGCACCCCGTCGGGGATCTCCGCCTCCTGGAAGAGCTCGGCGATCTTCAGGGCGGTGAGCGGGGTGGCCGGGGAGGGCTTGTGGACCACCGTGTTGCCCGCCGCGAGCGCCGGCGCGATCTTCGTCATCGACAGCAGCAGCGGGAAGTTGAACGGGGTGATGGCGCAGACCACGCCCAGCGGTTCGCGCAGGGTGTAGGCGAGCTGGCCGCCGGCCGGGGCGCGCGAGGAGCCGTCGACGCGGGTCACCGCCCCGGCGTAGTAGTGCATGAGCTGGGCGGCCATGGGGGCGTCGACCGTGCTGGAGAAAGCGAACGGCTTGCCCATGTCCACGGTCTCCAGCAGGGCGATCTCCTCCAGGTCGCGCTCGATGAGCTCACCGACCCGGTTCAGCCGCAGCGCGCGCTCCTGGGCGGAGAGTCTGCTCCAGGGGCCTTCCTCGTACGCCGTGCGGGCGGCGGCGACGGCCGCGTCCGCGTCGGCGGCGGCGGCCTGGGCCACCGGCACGATCTCCTGTCCGTCCACGGGGCTGATGTCCGGTTCGGTACGGCCGTCCCGGGCCGGAACCCAGGCACCTCCGATGAACAGCTTCCCGGGGTTGGCGAGGGGCTGGCCGCTCAGCTCACGCTTGGTCATGGCTGCCTTCCGGTTCGGTTGCGGGGGTACTAGCCCTTCGCGAGCTGCCGTAAGAAGGTCTCGGCGAGGGCCTTGGAGGAGTAGGGGTTCTGGCCGGTCGTCAGCCTGCGGTCCACGACCACGTGCGAGTCCCAGATCGCTTCGGCCTTCTCGTAGCGGGCGCCGAGCCGGGTGAGTTCGACCTCCAGGATCAGCGGGAGCCGGCCAGCCATGTTCGTGACCAGCTCCTCGCTGTGCGAGAAGGCGGTCATCCGGTAGCCCTCGAAGGGCCAGCGGCCTTCGCCGTCGCGCAGGGCGAGCAGCGAGGTGTGGCCGTGGCAGACGGTGGCGAGCGGCTTGTCCTGGGCGATGACCCAGCGCAGGATCTGGGCGAGTTCGTCGGACTTGGGCAGGTCGCCGATGGCGCCGTGGCCGCCGCTGACGTACACGCCGTCGTAGTCGGCGATGTCCTTCTCGGTGAGGGTTTCCAGGGCGAGCGGAGCCCTCAGCTGGGGGGTGCTCCCGATGACGCGGACGTACTCGGCGGCGTTGGCCGCGTCCTCGTCGGGCGAGCCCTGGGGGCGGACCCACTGGAGGAACTGCGGGTCGATGCTCGTCTGGTCGACCGTCGGCGTCCTGCCCGCGATCGTCGCCACGTCCACGTCGTGTCCGGCCGCTTTGAAGAGCGAGAAGGGCACCACGAATTCCTCGGCCCAGAATCCCGAGGGGTGCTGTTCGCCGTCGAGCAGATGCAGTGTGGCTTTGGCCGTCATGACGACGAGAATCTTCATGATTCTCTCCTTGTTCTGGATTCGCTGCCGATTCAACACGCCACCCGCGGGGGGCGTAAGGGGGGTGGCGTCAGGCCCGCGATACTTCGTCACGTGCGTCC
This sequence comes from Streptomyces avidinii, assembly GCF_014650695.1. Taxonomy (GTDB): domain Bacteria; phylum Actinomycetota; class Actinomycetes; order Streptomycetales; family Streptomycetaceae; genus Streptomyces; species Streptomyces avidinii. Next base: position 67,056 of record NZ_BMVL01000012.1, read on the forward strand.
AACGCCGAGATGATGGTGCGAAATTCACCGACCATGGGGTGGTCGGGGTGGGCTTCCGCAAATATGCGCTCCCCGTACAGGGCCGCCATTTCCGGGGAGTACGGAAGGATTCCGGCCAGCGGCGCCCCGTAGACCTCCTCGGTGCGCCGCCGGGCCTCTTCCCGGTCGATGCCTGCGGGGGCCATGCTCAGCACCAGGGTCCGGCGGCAGGTCAGGCGGCCGGCGAGGGCGATGGTCTCCTCGACCCCTGAGAGGTCGATCCGGTCGGCCCGAGCCATGATCATCAACACATCGGCGCTCGCCATGGCGATCACCGACTCGTTGTTCAGTCCGGCGTGGGTGTCGAGCAGCAGCACGTCGAGGGCGTGGTGGGCGGCCAGCCGGTCGAAGCCCTCCGGAAGCATCCCCACGTCGTAGCCCACGGCCATGATCTCGCGCAGGGCGGCCGTCCCGGTCCGGGCCGGTACGACGTACAGCCCGCCCGTCCCCGGTCCGAAACTGTCCCCCACCTGCTGGGCGGTGGCCTCGATCTCGCAGCGGCCGAGCAGGTAGTCCGTCAGGGAGGCGCCGGGTCCCAGGCGGAACAGCAGGTCCAGGGTGGGTGACTGGATATCGGTGTCCACCACCCCCACCCGGCGTCCCTCGCCCGCGATGAGCAGCGCGAGGTTCGCCAGTACCGAGGACTTGCCCGTCCCACCGCGGTGCGAGTGCACGACGATGGTGCGGGTCATCTAGGCCACCACCCGGGTGCCCGCGCCGTCCACGTGCGGCCCCCGCGCCGCGCGTGGCCGGTGCAGGGCCAGCATGGTGACGTCGTCGTGCTGTTCGGCTGTGCCGGTGTGCTCGCGCACTGCCAGGTCCATCAGGTCGACCAGGACCTTGCCGTTCGACGGCGGCCCGGCGAGCAGTTCCAGCATCCGGTCGTCCCCGAGGAAGCGGCCGTCCGGGCAGCGGGCCTCGGGGACCCCGTCGGTGAACACGAACAGGGTGTCGCCCGGGTCGAGCTGGGCGTAGCCGAGGGTGTAGACGCAGTCGGGCAGGACGCCGACGGCGGGTCCCGTGACGTCGAGTGCGACGGGCGGGCTGCCGTCGGCGGGCAGCAGCAGCGGCGGGTTGTGGCCGCCGTTGATGTAGACGAGGCTGCCGGTGAGCGGGTCGAGCACCCCGAAGAACAGGGTGGCGAAGTAGCCCTGCCGCAGGTGGTTGCGGGTGAGGTAGCTGTTCGTGGCGGTGACCGCGTTGAGCAGCGGTGTGGCGCCGACGACCGGGATCCGCCGGCTGCCTCCGGCGCGTCCGGCGGCGACCAGGTGCTGCAGGCCGCTGTTCTGCGCGGTGTGCCGCAGCAGGGAACGGATGAGTGCCATGAACAGCGCGGCTCCGACCCCCTTGTCGCAGACGTCGGCGACGACGACGGCCAGACGGCGGCCGCGGGAGATCTCGAAGACATCGTAGAAGTCCCCGGCGACCTGCCGGGCGGGACGGAACCGGACGTCGATCTCCCAGCCGTCCGGCACGGGCATCGATTCGGGCAGGAAGCCCGCCTGGATCTCCCGGCCGATCTCCAGCTCCTTCTCGTAGCCCATGAGCTCGGCGCGGGCATCGGCCTCCCGCAGGGTGCGGCCGAGTCCGGCGCGCTCCGAGCAGCTGTGCAGCCGGGCCCCGACGAGGGCGGGCAGGAAGGGGGGCACGAGGTAGTCGTGCCCGATCCGGACGTGTTCCTCCAGCGCGGCGAACTCCGTCACGGTCCAGACGACCACGATGGGCGCTCCCGCCCAGCGGCGCAGCCGGCGTACGGCCATCCGTACGGCCGCACCGTCGGACTCGGCCGGGGCGAGCAGCACGTCCGCGACGGGCAGCAGTTCCGGCGGGGCTTCGCGCAGTTCCCTCAGGGTGCGGGTGACGAGCGACGCGTCCATCGCCTGCAGGGCGTCGAGCAGCTCGGGCGGTGGTGGCGGGTACGCGTCGAGGATGATCACGGTCGTGGAGGGCATCGGTCCGTCCCCTCAGCCTTCACAGTCAGCGTGCTGATGTTGCGGCCGTCCCTGTGCGCGTAGCCGAACTCGTCCACGCTGGTCAGTGCCAGGTGGATGCCGAGGCCGCCGATCCGCCGGTCCTGCGGGGGAACCCCGGGGGCGGGCGGCAGGCGGCCTTCGACGGGGTCGAAGGGGGGCGCGGAGTCCTCGATGACGATCTGCACCCCGCCCGGGCCGGAGCGGCCGCGGACGGTGATCCGTCCGTCGCCGCCCCGGTACCCGTGCATCACGACGTTCGTGGCCAGTTCGTCCACGGCCAGCCGGAGCCGGTAGGTGGCACCCTTGTCCAGGCCCGCCGCTCCGGCCAGCCGCAGGACGAACGAGGCGATGGATCCCAGTGCCGCCACCGTCGCGGGCACGTCCAGCACGCGGGAGGTCCTCGCCCGTTCGACCATGTCAGTCACGGTGGTCACTCATCGGAGAGAACGATGCTGCGGTCGAGCCCTGCGGTCCGGATGGTCCGGGACACCGGCTCGATCGCGCCGACCACCTTGATGGTGACGTCGTTCGCGACCTTCTGCTGGGCGAAGACCAGGGAGCGCAGTCCGGCGCTGGCCATGTAGCCGACGCCGGCCATCCTGATCTCGACGGTGTGGGTGCCGTGGCCGGCGGCCTTCTCGATGGTCCGGTGGAAGTCCGGCGCGGTCTTGGCGTCCAGCTCGCCCGTCAGCTCGATCACGGTGGTGTCGCCCTCGATGCTCAGGGACACGGAAAGCGGCATGTCAGGTCTCCTTCGGTCAGGGCGTGTCGAGGTCGTCGCGATCGTCGGGGCCGTTGGTGCGGCCCACCAGGATCACGACCGAGCGCGGGCCGATCAGGTACTTCCCGGCGTTGTCCAGTTCCTGCTCGCCGCCCGGGGTGCGGATGTCGTGCGGCGGCGCCGCCCCGGTGTCGGCGAACAGGTGCCAGCTCCGGCCTCCCGGCAGGGCGGGCAGTTCCAGGTCGTGCGACTCCCAGTGCGCGTTCATGGCCACGTACACCACGTCGTCGTCCCCGGTGCCGCATCGGGCCACGGCCAGCAGCCGGCTCTCGTCGGACCAGTCGGGCTGCCAGGCCCGCTCCCCGTGCCAGCTGATGTCCGGCAGGCCGAGGTGCTCCCGGACCTGCCCGGTGGGGTGGGCTGTGGAGCGCAGCTCTCGGTGGCGCCCCCGGAAGGCGATCATCTCCCGTGTGAACCGGAGCAGTTCGGCGTTGTCGTCGACCTGGTCCCAGTCGAACCAGGAGAGCTCGTTGTCCTGGCAGTAGGTGTTGTTGTTGCCCTGCTGGGTGCGGGCAACCTCGTCACCGGCCAGGAGCATCGGGATGCCCTGACTGGTGAAGAGGATCGCGAGGGCGTTCTTCATCTGGCGCAGCCGCAGCGTGTTGATCCCGGGGTCGTCGGTCGGCCCCTCGACGCCGCAGTTCCAGCTGGCGTTGTCGTTGCCGCCGTCGTTGTTGCCCTCGCCGTTGGCCTCGTTGTGCTTGTCGTTGTAGGAGACCAGGTCGGCCAGGCTGAAACCGTCGTGCGCGGTCAGGAAGTTGACCGAGGCCGCGGTGCCGCGGCTGGAGTACAGGTCGGGCGAGCCGGCGATCCGGGTGGCCAGTTCGCCGGTGACGCCGGGATCGCCCTTGAGGAAGCTGCGTACGGTGTCGCGGTACTTGCCGTTCCACTCGGCCCAGCGGCCGTACGCCGGGAAGTTGCCGACCTCGTAGAGGCCGCCGGCGTCCCATGCCTCGGCGATGAGCTTGGTGTGCCGCAGGACCGGATCGTAGGCGAGCAGTTCCAGCAGCGGCGGGTTGGGCAGCGGGGTGCCGTCCAGGGCGCGGCCGAGGATGGCGGCGAGGTCGAAGCGGAAGCCGTCGATGTGGTAGTCGGCGACCCAGTGGCGCAGGCAGTCGAGCACGAAGTTGCGCACGACGGGGTGGTTGCAGTTGACGGTGTTGCCCGTGCCGCTGAAGTTGAAGTAGTACCCCTCGGGCGTGAGCATGTAGTACGTGGCGTTGTCGAGCCCCTTGAAGGAGATCGTCGGGCCCTGCTCGTTGCCCTCGGCGGTGTGGTTGAAGACGACGTCGAGGATGACCTCGATGCCGGCCGCGTGCAGGTCCTTGATCAGGGTGCGGAACTCGTCGCCCTGCATGCCGTAGCGTCCGGTGGCCGCGTAGCCGGCCTTGGGCGCGAAGAACGAGACGGTGTTGTAGCCCCAGTAGTCGAAGAGCTGCTCGCCCGTCTCCGGGTTGGTGCGCGGGTTGTCGCTCTCGTCGAACTCGAACACCGGGAGCAGTTCGATGCAGTTGACCCCGAGTTCCTTCAGGTACGGGATCTTCTCGCGCAGCCCCGCGAAGGTGCCGGGTGCGGTGACCTGCGAGGAGGGGTGCCGGGTGAAGCCGCGCACGTGGGTCTCGTACACGACGAGGTCTTCGGCGGGGATGCCCAGCGGGGTGTCGTCGCCCCAGTCGAAGTCCTGGAGGCAGACGCGGGAGCGGTACTGGTAGCCGCGGCTGCGGTCGGGCTCCACGCCCCACACGTCACGGCCGGCGATCAGCCGGGCGTACGGGTCGGAGAGCACCTGGCGGGCGTCGAAGCGGTGGCCGGTGACGGGGTCGTAGGGGCCGTCGGCCCGGTACCCGTACTCGATGTTCTCGTGGTCGAGGCCGAAGACGGTCATGGCGAAGACGCTGCCGGTGCGGAATTCCTCGGGGAACTCCAGTTCGGCCATCGGATCGGCTTCACCGCGCTTGTAGATGACCAGCGTCATGCTGGTCGCCTGATCGGAGAAGACGGAGAAGCTGACCCCGCCGGGGACCACGTTGGCCCCGAAGGGGAACGGTTTGCCCGCCCGGACGCGGTAGCCGCCCACCTCGTGGGTCGGGTACGCGTCGACGCGCAGCACCTGCTCGGACCGGGTCTCGGTCATCGCGCGGCCTTGGCCTTGGCCTTGGCGGCCGCCGCGACGGCCTCGCCGGTCTCGAAGAAGTCGAGGAAGCCGGTGGCCGACATGACGAACCGGACCTCCTCGCTCACCCCGTACAGGGTGACCGCGACGCCGGCGTGCTGCGCCTCGCGGTAGACCACGAGCAGGGTGCGCAGGCCCGCGCTGGAGACGTAGGTGACCGCCGTGAGGTCGATCCGCAGCGGCTTGCCCTCGCGGACCAGCGGCAGCAGGGCCTGGAGCAGTGCTCCGGATGTCTCGCTGTTGATCTCGCCGGTGGCGACGAGCACGGTGCCCGTCTTGTTCCGGCGTTCCTTGACGTTGAGAGTCATTGCGTTCCCCTCTGGTTGGGGCGCCCCCCGTTGAGCGCTACTTCTTGACGACCGGACGCAGCCGGACCTTGACCTTCACCCGGCCCTGGACGTCGGGCAGCCGCACGGTGAGGGCATCGGCGTCGAAGTCGGTGTACGGCTTCTCGTCGATGTCCACGGACGCGATCCGCACCGAACCGGCGGGAAGCAGGTCGGGCGAGACGCGCAGGACGCGGTCCGGCAGGTCGGTCGGGGCGGGCTGGAAGTGGAAGTCCATCTCCCGGCCGTTGATGAGCAGGTTGTTGTAGACGGCGGAGAGGTAACAGAGCTCCGCCGAGTGGTACATGGACATCGAGTGGCTGCCCTTGAGCCGCTCGGTGCCGAGCAGGTACGGCGTACCGCTGGCGAGGACGTTGAAGTAGACGGCTCCCTCGTCGTGGTCGAGGAAGAAGGTGTTGTAGAAGGCCTGGGCCTGCCGGGCCTCGCGCAGGTTCGCCTCGCCGCCGACCGTGCCGTTCAGGATGAGGTAGGCGAGGATCGCCTGCTCCTGCTGCCACCAGGCCTTGCGGTCGTGCCAGGCGAACCGGTACGCCTCCTGGTCACCCTCCTTGAGCCGCTCGACGACGTCGTACCAGCCGCCGCGCTGCACGTCGCTGCCGACGGCCGGCATGATCTCGCCGATCTTCTTGGCGAGCTGCTCGTACTCCGGCTTGGCCTTCAGCGAGTTCATCCGCATCAGGTTCCAGGCGATCTTCAGGTTGTGGCCCACCACCGCACGGTTCTGCTGCCAGCTGTGCGCGGTGTCGTGCGACCAGTCGCGGAAGAAGCGCTCCTGGACGAAGGGACTGTGCTTGTAGTCCGGGAACTTGTCCGCGATGGTGTCGAAGGTGTACTCCAGGAAATCGGCGTACTTCTGGTCGCCGGTCGCCAGGTACAGGTTGATCAGGTACGCCGGCGCGTGGTCGCCCACCGAGTTCCAGTTCTTGCGCTCGGCGTTCTCGCCGAGGGACTCGTGGTCGGCGCTGAAGAGGATCGGGTCGATGTGCGAGTAGTAGCCGCCCTGCTCCGGGTCGAAGAAGAACTTGTCGAACAGCCGGATGGTGGCGTCCGCGTCGTTCTTGATCCGGATGTCGCCGGTGACCCGGTAGGTCTGGATGGGGCCGGCGAGCGCGTAGATCTGCTCGTACATCGGGATCGCGTCGTAGTCGTCGGAGAACTCCGAGGTGAAGAGCTTGCGCTCGCTGTCCCCGTCGACGCTGATGCCGTGGTACCAGAAGACCACGTCCTCCTCGCTGTCCACGACCCGCATGTGCTTGCGCAGGTACTCGGTGCCGCGCTCGGCGACCTCCAGGTACTCGTCCTTGCCGGTCAGCAGGTAGGCCGAGGCCATGCCGTAGACCAGCCGGGAGATCGTGTCGGTCTCCTGGACGTGGCTGGCGGTCTTGTCACCGCCGAGCCGGATCTCGGTGCGGTACTCGGTGAAGTCCACCGGCCCGTCGCCGAACTGGGCCCGCTTGTAGAAGTCGGCCAGGGACTCGATCTGCTTGATCCACCAGCTCGGTTCCTCGAAGCGGAAGTCCTCCGCCCCGCGGCCCAGGAAGACCAGGCGCTTGGCGTCGAAGCTGCCGCCGCGCTCCGGGTAGTGGACTCCGTAGACGAAGAGGAAGCGTCCCGGTGAGAGCATCTCGTCGATGTGCCCGGAGGCGTCGATGTAGGGCTCGTCCAGGTTGCGCACCAGCTCGGCGCTGGGGCCGCCGGTGAGCGAGACGTCGAACTCGCGCCCGTCGGAGGTCTTCAGCCTCAGCAGCCGGGTCCCGGAGTCGAAGCGGGTGACGTAGCCCGCGATCGTGTCGGAGAAGGAGAAGGTCACGGCGTCAGCCATGGGTCACGCACCGTCCTTGTCGTGAGAGCCGTCGTCCTCGTACCCCTGGCTGACCTCGACGATGACCCCGTCGGGATCGCGGACCCACACGGTCCGCCAGCCGCAGATGAAGTCGTCGAAGTCCAGTGGCCCCAGGGTCACTTCCGCCGCGTCGCCGAGCGATGCCAGGAACGCGTCCACGCTGTCGGTCTGGAAGGCCAGGTGGCGCATCCGGCCGGGTGCCTGCGGGCCGTCTTCGTGCGCCGTCCGCGCCGGTTCGGTGCCGCCGGCCGCGAAGAGCTCCAGGTACGCGTCCCCCTTGCGCAGGAACACGATCTGCGCCTCTCCGAGGTCGACCACCCGGGCCCGGGCGAAGCCGAAGTACCGGGTGTAGAACTCCTCGGTGGTCTTCTGGTCCGTGCAGTTCAGTCCTACGTGGGACCAGCGCAGCCCGGCCATCAGCCGGCTCCCCGGCCCCGGCCCGCCGCGATCAGTTCGATGATCCGGCGGGCGAAGAGGTGGTGGTGGGCCCCGGTGCGGCCGGTGACCAGGTCACCGTCGACCACCACGTCCTCGTCGACGTACTCGGCGCCCATGTTCCGCACGTCACCGATGAGGTTGTTGTGGCAGACCACCTTGCGGCCGCGGATCCGGTCCGGGATCGAGGAGGCCAGCCACATGCCGTGGCAGATGATCCCCTTGAGGACCGTCGGTTCCGCGAAGGCCCGGCGCAGCAGGTCGGTCGCCGGGGCGAGGACGTCCACGTCCTCGGTGTAGCGCAGCCGGTCGGCCACCATGCCGGAGGGCACGATGATCGCCGCATACCGGCGCAGCTCCTCGTCGCTCAGCCCCTCCAGGGACTGCGTGGCGGTGAAGGGCGCCCGGTACTCGTGCCCGGTGAAGGTGATGGAGTCGTTGCCCCACAGCCGGGTCAGGAAGTCGACCTCGGCGCCCTCCTCCGCGAAGCGGCGCTGGTAGTAGAAGATCTCCGGCTCGTAGTAGTCGCTCTCGACCAGGACCGCGATCCGGGTCCCGGACAGTGCGCCGTCGCGCAGGACCGCGTCAGACACGGGAGGCCCCCTTCAGGAAGTCCGCCGCGCGCTCGGCGATCATCGCGATGGCGGTGTGGCAGTTGCCCGACGGGACCGCGGGCATCACGCTGGCGTCGACCACGCGCAGGTTGCGTACGCCGTGCACCCGCAGCTCGGGGTCGACGACCGAGAGGTCGTCGATGCCCATCCGGCAGGAGCCGGCCTGGTGGTGGTAGCTCTCCGACTTCTGCTTCACGAAGGTCCGCAGGTCGTCGTCGCTCGCACAGCCGGGTCCGGGTTGCAGCTCCTGCTTGTACCAGGGCGAGAAGGCGGAGGTCGCGAAGATCTCCCGGGCGATCCTGACGCCCTGCACCATCCGTTCCAGGTCCCACCGGTCGCCCAGGTAGTTCGGGTTGATCAGCGGGTGGGCCAGCGGGTCGGCGCTCGCCAGCCTGATCCAGCCGCGGGAGACCGGCCGTACGACACCGGGCAGGATGGACACCGTGTTGGGGTGGTCCTGGCCGACGATCACGTCGAAGGGCACGTGGACGAAGGCGATCTGCAGGTCGGGGGCGGGCAGGCCGGGCTGCGAGGACAGGAATAGAGCGCTCTCCGACAGGTTCTGCGCCGGTGGCTGGAGCTCCTGCGTGACCTCGGCCATCAGCCCGGTCAGTACGTGGTTGTGGAAGTTCTCGCCGACCCCGGGCAGGGCCGCGGTGACCTCGATGCCGTGCTCGCGCAGCTGCTCCGGGTGGCCGATGCCGGACAGCAGCAGCAGCTTCGGGGACTCGATCGCCCCGGCCGCCACGATCACCTCGCGGCGGGCCCGTACGGTGTGCGGCCCTGGTTCCGCGGGGCTGCTGTGGGCGTCCCGGACGGTCCGGCCCGGGATCTCGGCGGGGGCGCGGAGCTGGGTGTACTCGACTCCCGTGCAGGTGTCGCCGTCGAAGAGCAGCCGGGTGCTCTGCGCGCTGGTGCGCAGGGTCAGGTTGGGGCGCCGCAGCGCGGGCTCCAGATAGGCGGCGAGGACGCCCTGGCGGCGGCCGTCGGCCACGTCGATGTGGTGCCAGCCGGTGCCGAAGAGGCCGCGCCGGGGTCCGTCGGTGTTGAAGTCGGCGATCTCCTGGTGGCCCAGCTCGACGGCGGCGTCGATGAAGGCGCGGGAGACCGGGTTGGGCCCGTGCAGGGAGGCGTTGGTGATCCGCTGCGGGCCGCGGGTGCCCGTGGTGGTGGCGGTGGCGTCCTCCTGGCCCTCCAGCAGGGCGAAGTAGGGGAGCACGTCCTCGTACGACCAGCCGGCGGCGCCCTGGTAGGCCCAGTTGTCGAAGTCCGAGGCGTGGCCCCGGATGTGCATCATGATGTAGAGGTTGCTGCTGCCGCCGGGGGCCTTGCCGCGCGGTTCGTAGGTACGACGGCCGTCGAGTCCGGGCTGCGGGGTGCTGGTGTAGCCCCAGTCCACCGGACCGCCGAGGAGCTTGTACCAGGAGGACGGGTCGTCCACCTCGGGCGGGATGCGGGAGCCGCCCGCCTCCAGGACGAGGACGCAGACGTCCGGGTCCTCGGAGAGCCGGTCCGCCAGCACGCTGCCGGCGGTGCCGGAGCCCACGATCACGTAGTCGTATTCCTCTGCCTGTTCTGCAGCCATGACCGTGCTCCCCTCAGTCCTGGCCGAGCACCTGGAAGGGGACCGTGTCGTGGTGGTTCGCCATGTAGGCGATCTTTCCGTCGACGATCCGGAAGAAGTTCATGACCTCGGCCTCGATGGGCTCGCCGGAGGCGCTGACCGCCGTCAGGTGCGAGACGGCGGCGGCCTTCTCGCCGTCGACGACGAAGTGCACGGGCTCGTTCCGGAAGACCCGGTACATCGTCCCCATGCCCTTCATCATCGAGCGCAGGACGTCCAGGCCCTCGATGTGGCCGGCCAGCTGCTCGTCCATCACCTGGTCGTCGGCGAACAGGTCGCACCAGCGGTCCCAGTCCCCGGCGTTGGCGTACTCGTAGTACTTGCGCAGGATCTCGGTATGGCTCTCGTGTCGGTCCATCGTGATCGTCCCCCTATCGGTCCCTGCGGGTCCCGTCCGGCGCGAACGGTGCCCAGAACTGGCTGAAGGCGGTCGCCGAGTCCCCGAAGAGCCCGTCGCGGCCCTCGACGATCCGGCCGCTCCGCCACCGCATGAAGTGGAAGACCGGGTAGTCCATCCGCTCGTACGGGGACCCGCTCGCCGCGTCCGCGCCGTCCCGCACGGCCACGTTGCGGCACACGTCGGCGCTGCAGTCCTCGCCGACGAGGACCGCCCGGATGTCCATCCGGAAGGTGCCGGCCGTGAGCTTGTGGGTCTGCCCCATCAGCTCCAGGAAGGCGTCCAGGCTCTCGTACCAGCCGGCCAGCGGATGGTTGCCCGGCACCAGCCAGCGCAGGTCCTCGGAGTAGTACTCCAGGATGCGCGCCCGGTCGCCCGAGCCGAGGGCCGCGTAGGCGGCCCGGACCCGCTCCTGTGTCACTTCGGTCATCGTCTCTTCTCCCGCTCTCTCTCCTTCGCCGGCGCTCAGAGCGACGCGGAACCGGGCATCGGTGCCAGGTCGTTGACGGTGTACTGCTTGATCAGCGGTCCGTCGGGACCGGCGACGACGGTCCAGGTCTGGTCGGCGTCGAAGCCGAGCCACACGCTGCGGGCCGCCGGCGGGTCCCAGACCTTGGCCTGCCAGTTGACGAGGACCCGGACGACGGCCCGGTCGCCCTCGATGACGGGCTCCACCTTCGTCACGGTGTGGACCTCGTCGAAGAAGCGGTGGGTGACGGCCGCGTACCAGCGGCCGAAGCCCTCGTGCCCGAGGAAGGTGTCCTCGGGCACCTTGAACTCCAGGTCCTCGGTGGTCAGGGCGAGCACGTCGGCAAGGCCCACGTGCTGGTCCAGCGCCACGTACCAGTGCTCGGCGAAACTGCGGATCGCGTCCTCGGTCAACTGCCGCTCGGCGGGCATGCGCTCTCCTCCTGTCCGTGCTGCGTGAGTGCTCTGGTCAGATCTGGATGTCCACGAGGAAGGGCCCGGGGTGGGACAGCATCCGGCCCACGGCGGCGGCCGCCTCGTCCGGCTTCTCCACGCGCATCCCGCCGGCGCCGAGCGACCGGGCCAGCCCGGCGAAGTCGATCTCGGGGTGGGAGAGGTCGAAGGAGCCCGGGAAGCCGTGCTCCGGGATGTCCCGCTCCCGCCAGTACTGGGCGATGTTGTCGTCCAGCAGCCGGTACTTGCGGTTGTTGCACACCACGAACTTGGCGTCGATGCCGTGCCGGGCCGCCGTCCACAGGGCCTGGTAGGTGTACATGGACCCGCCGTCGCCGGCGAAGCCCACCACGAGCCGGTCCGGCCGGGCCAGCTTGGCGCCGACCGCGCCCGGGAAGCCCACGCCGAGCGAACCGCCCCGGGTGAGGTGGTAGTCGCCGGGGCGCTCCGCCGGCAGGTACCGGGTGACCAGGGGTGAGGTGGTCAGCGCCTCGTCGAAGACGATCAGGTCCCCGCCGGTGCGCTCGGCCAGGGTCCTCAGGAAGACGGCCATCGGCGTGCCGTCGTCCGGGGCCGAGCGCGCCTGTCGCTCCTGACGGACCCGCTCACGGGTCCGTACGTCGAGCCGGGCGGCCGCCGCGGCCCGCTGCTGCGGGCCCAGTCGCTGCTCCAGTACGCCGACCAGCGCGCGCAGCGCCTGCTGGGGATCCGCGGCCAGGCCCAGGTCCACCGGGTGGTTCTTGGCGATCTCGTAGGCGTTGAGGTCGATGTGGACGACCTTCGCGCCCGCCCGGAAGGGGCTCTCCAGCTCGGGGAAGACCTCCGGGAAGACATAGGTGCCGACGATCAGGACCCCGTCGGCGTCCCCCACCAGCTCCTTGCTGTGCGGGCCGAACATGTGCCCGGTCTGGCCGCGCCGCAGCGGGTGCGAGGCCGCGATGTTCACCTCGGAGGAGTCGACCTCGTACACGTCGGCGCCCAGCAGTTCGGCGACGGCGGCGAGCTCGTTCTGCGCCCCGGAGAGCGCGACCCCGTCCCCGACGAGGACGATCGGCCGCTCGGCCGCGGCGAGCAGCTCGGCCGCCCGCCCCACCGAGGCCGGCGAGGGCGCCACGTCGGTGAGCACCCGCGTGGCGGGGAGCACGGGCTCGGAGTTGAGTTCGTCCAGCACGTCCATGGGCAGGGCCACGAACACGGGCCCCCGGGGCGGGGTGAGCGCGATCTTCACGGCCCGCCGGACGGTGCGCAGTACGGACCGCGGGTCGGTGACGCGGGTCGCGTACTTGGTCACCGGCTTCGCCATCGCCACCAGATCGGACGCCATCTGCGCGTCCATGGCGTCGTAGCGCACCCCGGCGTCACCGGCGACCACGACGAGCGGGGTGTGGCCGCGCAACGACTGGTAGAGCATGCCGATGCCGTTGCCCAGGCCGACCCCGGAGTGCAGTTGGAGCAGGGCCGCGCCACCGGTCGCCCGGGCGTACCCGTCGGCGATGCCGGCGGCCACGGTCTCCTGGAGGGCGAGGACGTAGGTGAAGTCCTCCGCCGCGTCCACCGCGTCGAGGAATCCCTGTTCCACCGTCCCCGGATTTCCGAACATCACCTTCAGGCCGTCGGCCTTGAACTGCTCGATCAGCCTTTCCCGTCCGGGAGTGGCTTCCATGAATTCCCCCTCGATTCTCCGATTTCCCGGCGAATTCCGGGACTACCAGCCGTATCGGGTGAGACCGTCCTCCAGGACTTCCACGATCTTCTGCCCCGTGAGATAGGAGTCGGGGGTGGAGCGTCCGGTGACGAAGGGGAAGTCGACGATGACCGAGACCGGCTTGCCGAAATTCCCGTGGTACGCACCGCGCGGGCCCGTCGCGTCGCGCAGGATGTACTCCAGCGGATACGGCGGCGGCCCCATGTTGAAATCGGTGCCGAGGAAACCGGTGCCGTCCTTGTAGTCGTACTCCTTGCAGTGGCCGGTCACGTGCTTGCCCCAGATGATGCTCCTGCGGTCGCCCCAGTCGCGGGCGAAGGCCAGGCAGGCGACGCCGTAGCACTCGGCCGCGACGACCTTGCCGGCCTTCCGGAAGGCCAGGATCAGGGCGTGCACGCGCTCGTTGTTGGCGAGGTCGGCGATCGGTCCGCTGCCGCCGACGATGAGGATCGCGTCGTACCCGGCGACGTCCGCGTCGAGTTTGTCGAGATCACGGTGGTACTGCTCCAGCTTGGGCAGGTAGCCCGCCTCGCTCGTGTACGGCCGCTCGGGGACCCACGCCTCGATGTCGAGCGGCGAGTCCAGCCGGCTCGACTGCTCGAACTCCCGCCCCAGCCGGGCGTTCTCCTCGGTGGTGACGGAGCGTCCCAGCGGCGGATCGATGTAGTTCGCGTCGAGGCTCGGCGGAAGAGCGTGTGCACGCTTTCCGGTCGGCGTGGCGAATATGACCTCGTAGCCCCGCTCGTCGAACTTCGATACCGGTCCTATCAGTTCCTCGGCCCAGTAACCATGTTCGGAGACAATGACCAGAATCTTTCTGCTCACGTATTCCTCCAGGCGCCGCCTGTTGTCGTTGGCGTCCCCCACACTGGCCGCGCCCGGGGGCTTCGTCAAAGCGCTGGTGTGCGACTTCGTGAGGTAGCGGCCCAGCTCGTGGCAGCACCTCAGGAAGTCGTCCGCGGAGGTCAGGAAGTAGCTTCAGGACTACCTGACTTCGGCCGATTCGATGAACCATTGCACCGACCCCGCCCTATGGTCTGCACGCGCCGTGAATCGCGGGCGTGCGGGCCGTGTTGATGCGTTGCCGAACGTGCAGGAGCACGAGGAGAGGGACGGGGACGATGACGATGGACCTGTTGTGCACACACATCGATCAGATACGTCCGGTGAAACCCACGGCGGTGGGCTGCGAGGAGTGCCTCGTCGCCGGCGACAGCTGGGTGCACCTGCGGATGTGCCTCAGCTGCGGGCACGTCGGATGCTGCGACTCGTCGAGGAACCGTCATGCCACCCGGCACTACCGGACCACCGAACACGCCATCGCCGCCTCCCACGAGCCCGGCGAGGACTGGGCCTGGTGCTACGCCGACCAGCTGATGCTGGACCCGGCATGAGCGCGGCCCCGGAGAGTTCCGCCACCACCACGGCCGCCACCGCCACCACGGCGGCCGCGGCCGCCGAACGCGCCGAGCACCGCAAGCCCGTCATCCTCGCCGTGGACGACGACCCGCAGGTGCTGCGCGCCGTCCGCCGCGACCTGCGCAGCGCCTACGGCGACCGCTACCGGGTGCTCGGCGCCTCGTCGGCAGCCGACGCCCTGAAGATCCTGGACTCCCTCGACGAACGCGGCCACGACCCGGCGCTGTTCCTCGTGGACCAGCGCATGCCGGACGTGACCGGCGTCGAGTTCCTGCTGGAGGCGGTCAGCCGCTTCCCGGACGCCCGGCGGGTCCTGCTGACGGCCTACGCGGAGACCGACGCGGCGATCACCGCCATCAACCGGGTCCGATTGGACTACTACCTGCTCAAGCCGTGGGACCCGCCGCACGAGCGGCTCTTCCCGGTCCTCGACGACCTGCTCTCGGACTGGCTGGCCACCTACCGGCCCGCGTACGACGGAATCATCGTCGCCGGGCACCTGGTCTCCCCCGGCACCCACGCCGTCCGGGACTTCTTCACCCGCAACGGCCAGCCGTTCCGCTTCCTCAACGTCGAGCGGGACCCCGAGGCGCTGACCCTGATCGCCGCCCAGCCCGAAGGCGCACTCCCCCTCGTCCGCTTCCCCGACGGGTCGGTGCTCTCGGCCCCGACCGACACCCAGCTCGCCCAGCGCCTGGGCCTGGCCACCACCGCCTCCCGCCCGCACTACGAGTGCGTCATCGTCGGCGCGGGCCCGGCGGGCCTGGCAGCAGGCGTCTACTCGGCCTCGGAGGGCCTGTCGACCCTGATGCTGGACTCCCGCGCCCCGGGCGGCCAGGCCGGCACCTCCAGCCTGATCGAGAACTACCTGGGCTTCCCCTCGGGCCTCTCGGGCGGCGACCTGACCCGCCGGGCCACCATCCAGGCCTCCCGGTTCGGCGCGGAGATCCTGCACCCGGTCGAGGTCGTCTCGCTGACCCGGGACGACCCGGCGAAGATCCTCACCCTGGCGGACGGTACGGAGATCTCCGCCGAGACGGTGCTCCTGGCCACCGGGGTCTCGTACAACCGCCTCGACGCCCCCGGCGCGGACCGCTTCGAGGGGGCGGGCCTCTACTACGGCGCGGCGACCACGGAGAGCTCGGCCTGCATCTCGCAGCACGTGTTCATCGTCGGCGGGGCCAACTCCGCGGGCCAGGCCGCGGTGCACTTCGCCAAGTACGCCGCCCGCGTGACGATCCTGGTGCGGGCGGCCTCCCTGGACGCGAGCATGTCCCGCTACCTGATCGACGAGATCGACCGCACCCCGAACATCGAGGTGAAGGTGCGTACGACCGTGGTCCGGCTGGACGGCGAGGAGCACCTGGAGCGCCTCACCCTCCACGACGCGGACACCGGCGCGGACACCGAGGTCCCGGCCCGCTTCATGTTCACCTTCATCGGCGCCCGCCCGCACACCGACTGGCTCGCGGGCGTGGTCGAGCGAGACGAGTACGGCTTCGTCCTCACCGGCTCGGACCTGATCTCGAACGGCGGCGAGCTCCCGGCCGAGTGGAGCCTGGAGCGCGCCCCGTACCCCCTGGAGACCAGCGTCCCCGGCGTCTTCGCGGCGGGCGACGTCCGCGCCCACTCGGTGAAACGGGTGGCCTCGGGCGTGGGCGAGGGCGCGATGGCCGTCTCCCTGATCCACCGGTACCGCTCGATGGGCTGAGAGCGAACGCCGCGAGCCTTGCGATCAAGGCCGCAACGGATGCAACGTTGATTACATGATTACAGCCGAGCAGAACGAACAGCTCCGCGCATGGTTCGCCGAGCGCCTGCCGGTCGACGTCTACGAGTCCCTGGACTCGGTCGTCGTCGACCGCGAGGAGATCACGGTCGTCGGTGTCATACCGGCGACCGAGTCGGTCAAGGAGTTCCGCGAACGCACCCGCGAGCAGCGCATCGAGGTGGCCCGCGAGGCCGAGTCCCTCTACCGCCGGAAGGTCGCCTGGGGCGTACGGGCGGGCGAGGAGACGACGCTCTTCACCCACCTCGCCGTCCCGGTGATGACCCGCCTGCGCCAGTCCGAACGCCAGGTCCTCGACACCCTGGTCGCCGGCGGCGTGGCCCGCAGCCGGGCCGACGCCCTCGCCTGGTGCGTGCGGCTCGTCGAGCGCAACACGGACGAGTGGCTCACCGAACTCCGCGACTCCCTGGACAAGGTCCGGCGGGTCCGCTCCCAGGGCCCCGACGTCTCGGGGAACACCGACTCCATGAAGTCCGAGTCCGAATGACGAATCCGGCCCACTGCGGCGCGTGATCGCGTAAGGCTGGCGACGACCTACACCCAGGGAGAGGCACGCACCCATGACCACCACCGTCGAATACATCCGCTACCGGATCGCATTGGACGACCAGCCGGCCTTCGAGGACGCCTACGCCCGGGCCGCGGAGTCCCTGGCCGCCTCGCCCGAGTGCATCGACTACGAACTGGCCCGCTGCGAGGAGGAGAAGGAGCGCTACATCCTCCGGATCCGCTGGACCTCCATCGAGGACCACCTCGGCGGGTTCCGCAAGGGCGCCCAGTTCCCCGCCTTCTTCAACGCGATCCGTCCGTACGTGACCGCCATCGAGGAGATGCAGCACTACCTCGTGACGGGCGTGGTCGGCACGGGAAAGGCCGCCGGAGAACGATGAGCACCACACCCACCATCTACGAGTGGATGGGCGGAGCGGAGGCGATGAACCGCCTCACGGACGCCTTCTACACGCACGCCCTGCAGGACGACATCCTGGCCCCGGTCTTCGCCGGCATGGGCTCGGAGCACCCGCAGCACGTCGCGGTCTGGCTGTCGGAGGTCTTCGGCGGCCCCTCGGACTACACCGCCCACCACGGCGGCCACCAGCACATGGCCACCAAGCACCTGGGGCGGGCGATCACCGAGAAGCAGCGCCGCCGCTGGGTGGACCTGCTGATGGACACGGCCGACGAGGTCGGCCTCCCGACGGACCCCGAGTTCCGCGGAGTGTTCGCCTACTACATCGAGTGGGGCACCCGCATGGCCCTGATCTACTCGGGCCCCAACCCACCCCCGGTCGACGCGGCCAAGATCCCCGTCTGGTCCTGGGGCCAGACCCCACCCTGGATCCCGCCCACCCCGCAAACCTGACCCAGCGGGGGCGGGCCGGCCCCACCCGCCCCCACCGCCCATCCAGCCCCGCCGCACTTCCAGCCCCGCCGGCGTTCGAGGCGCGGGGTCCGGGGCGGAGCCCCGATCCTTCAGCCTCGCCGGCGTTTGAGGCGCGGGGTCGGGGGCGGAGCCCCGATCCTTCAGCCTCGCCGGCGTTTGAGGCGCGGGGTCGGGGGCGGAGCCCCGGCGACCGGCCCGGGCCCGACCTCGGCCTCGGCCAGCACCACCAGCAACGGCCCGCCATCCCCCCGCGCCCGCCAGAAGTCCGCGCCCTCCTCCAGCACCTCGACGAATGTCTCCCACTCACCCGGCCGCGCACCCGCAAACCCGCGCCAGGACGTCACCGCCACCAGCCACCCCCCGCCCCCCGGCAACCAGGACAGGTCCCGCAGCGCATCGGCCAGCGCGTCCCAGTTCCCGCCGACCCACTCCGGCAGCCGCAGGGCACCCCCGCACCGCCGCATCAGCTCGGCCTTGCCGCGTACCCCGTCGAGATCCAGCCGTACGATCGTCCGGCCCGCGGCTTCGGCGGCCTCGAGCGCCGGGGCGAGCGGCTGCGGGTCCAGGCTCATCGGAGAACCGCCTTGAAGGTCTCGTAGTGGTCGTCCGTGTAGAAGAACTCCCCACCCTCGCCCGTCACGATCCGCCGGGCCCCACGGTCCCGCTCCCCCGGCGTCCGCACGGTGTACTCGTGGTAGTAGCCACGTTTCTGCTTGGGCAGGGCCTTCTCGAAGTTCCCGAAGACCGTGCCGTCCTGCCGGTAGGCGTACGGCCCGCCCTTGTCGATGAGCGCCAGCACGTCACGGGCCTGCTGCGGCAGCCCGTCGGCCCGTACGGTGGCCATCCCCTTCGCCCACCCGGGGACGTCAGTGGCGCGGGCACCGGCACTTGCAGTGGCGCTGGCGGCGGTAGGCGCGGGCGCGGCCTTCTGCCCGGCACAAC
Source organism: Streptomyces avidinii (assembly GCF_014650695.1). GTDB lineage: Bacteria > Actinomycetota > Actinomycetes > Streptomycetales > Streptomycetaceae > Streptomyces > Streptomyces avidinii. The sequence goes on from NZ_BMVL01000012.1 coordinate 85,442, forward strand.
CCACCGCACCGACCAGCGCGGCACAGAGGAACAGCGCCCCCAGCAAACGCAGCAACGATCGGGGCACGTTCCGAAAGATCATGCACCGATCGTGCCAAATATCCGATTCGCTCGCGAATCGCCCGGTCGCCTCAGAGGGCGGCCATCTTGGTGTAGGGACTCAGGATTCGCTTCTGGACCGAACCGAAGTCGACGAGAACAGCGATCCCCTCCTCGATTCCGACGACACGGCCGAGGCCGTGCTCATCGTGAGTAACCCGGTCGCCGACGTTGAACTGCCGGATGGGCTGTTCCACGGGGGCCTTGAACGGGCTGGACGGCAAATGGCGGCGAGGTACTGCTGACTTTGTCATTGAAACCAGTATGCGCCCCGCAGGCCGCCGCGCGGTCCGCCGTTCCGATCTCAATTCCAGCACCATCCGCACCGGCGGCGACATCAGAAGGGCCGCCGGGGGCCGTCATGGCCGGTCAGGCCGTTTCAGTCGTCCGGGTCGGCCCGGTCCAGGGCCGGCCGCAGCCCCGGGGCCGACTCGGTGAGCAGGTAGTCGGCGACCGCCGTGTCCGTGACGAGGCTGGTCACCAGACCCGACCTCAGCACGGCCCCGATCGCCGAGGCCTTCCGCAGCCCGCCCGCGATCGCCACGACCTCGGGGATCCGCCGCAGCCGGTCCGCCTCGACGGTGATGCACCGCTCGCCGAGGTCCCGCCCGACCCGTCGGCCCTCGGCGTCGAAGAGGTGGGCCGACATCTCGGCCGCGACGCCCAGCGAGGCGTAGTGGGCCCGCTCCTCGTCGGTCAGCATGTCGTGGACCGTCGAGATGCCCGGCTCCCAGGAGCCGATGGAGACGGCCGCGACCGTCACCTTGTCGAAGTACTCGAAGGCGCGTGCGATACCGGTCTGGCTGCGCAGCGCGGCCGCGGTGGCCGGATCGGGCAGCAGCATCGGCGCGTAGATCGGGTGCGCGTCGCCCCCCGAGACCTGCGCGGCCCGGCGGACGGCCTCGACGGAACCGCGCTCGGCGGTGCCCGCGTCGTACACGCCGGTCAGCTGCACCACGGTGCACTGGGGCAGCCTGTGCAGGGAGGCGGCCATGTGAATGGTCGACCGTCCCCACGCCAGGCCCAGTACGTCGCCCTCGTTGACCAGTTCGCCCAGCAGGTCGGCGGCGACCGCGCCCAGGTTCTCCGGGTCGGGCGCGTCCTCGGTGGCATCGGCCGGCGACTCCACGACGACGGCGTGCCGGAGCCCGTAGCGGGCCCTGAGCGCGTCCGACCGCTCGGCGTCGAGTTCCGCCGGTACCCGGATCTCGATGCGTACGAGGTCACGCTCCAGGGCGGTCTCCAGGACCCGGGCCACCTTGAAGCGGCTCACGCCGAACTCCTCGGCGATCTGGATCTTGGACTTGCCCTCCAGGTAGAAGCGGCGCGCCATGGCCGCCGCCTGCACGAGCTCCGCGGGTCCCATCCGCAGGGCTGACCGTCCCGCCGACATTGCAGACACCGCGCTCTCCTCACTGCTGTTCACACTCTCGACTCGCCGTTCATCCTGTCAGATCCGACGGCCGTTGATCAGCCTGGACAGCTCCCGTTCACCGAGCTGTTCATCAACCCTTGGTTCAGTGGTCGCACGCCCAGGGCGCGGCGGCGATCGCCGCACCCGCCTGCTCACGCAGCGTACGCACGGCGGCGGCCGGCTCGACCGCTCCGTAGACGGCGCTGCCCGCCACGAAGACGTCGGCTCCGGCTTCGGCGCAGCGCTCGATCGTCGAGGCCGAGACCCCGCCGTCCACCTGGAGCCACAGCTCCAGGCCGTGCTTGGCGATCAGCTCCCGGGTGCGGCGGATCTTCGGCAGCATGATGTCGAGAAAGGGCTGGCCGCCGAAGCCGGGCTCGACCGTCATGATCAGCAGCATGTCGAGCTCGGGGAGGATGTCCTCGTACTGCTCGATCGGCGTCGCGGGCTTGAGCGCCATGGAGGCGCGCGCCCCCTTGGCCCGGATCTCCCGCGCGAGCCGCACGGGCGCGGCGGCCGCCTCGGCGTGGAAGGTGACCGAGCCCGCACCGGCCTCCACGTACTGCGGGGCCCAGCGGTCCGGGTCCTCGATCATGAGGTGGAGGTCCAGCGGGATGTCGGTGGCCCTGCTCAGGGATTCCACGATCGGCATACCGAGGGTGAGGTTCGGGACGAAATGGTTGTCCATGACATCGACATGCAGCCAGTCGGCTCCCTCGACGGCCTTCGCCTCCTCGGCGAGTCGGGCGAAGTCGGCGGACAGGATGCTGGGATAAATCTGCGCGGCCATGCCCCAAGCCTGCCATGCCCCCACCGAGTTCCGGCCACGGCCCCGCAAGTCGGGACGGGCGCAGCAACGCTCGACCGATCACCAACAACGCTTCACCCTCCCTCACGGACCGGTGGGAGGAAGCAGGGCGATGTCACCTTGAGAGTGGCGAGGCCCTCGCCCTTGGTGCGGTCCAGGACCCCGGTGATGCCCTCCATCCAAAAATCATCGGGCTCCGTGCGCATGCTGACCCAGGGGAAGGGCCCGGCCATGTCCGCCTCGTCCGACGAGTTGTACTTGTGGCCCTGCTTCAGCCAGGCGTCCCGCGCCTGCAGCACGAGGCTTCCGGCCTCGGTCCCGGGAACGCCGGTGAGCTTGTAGTAGAGGGTCACCTGCAGCCTGTCGTCACTGCTGCTGTCGTCCTTGGCGATGCAGGGGCCGACGGTCTCGGGGGCCGTACGCTCCGGTGTCGGCTTGATCGACATGCCGTCCACCGCCTGCCGGATGATCCCTTCCGCCCGGTCGACGGCCTGTTCCTCGTTCATCGTGACCTGCTTCGCCGCCCCTCCCCCGCACGCGGTCACCGTGACCGTCAGCGCGAGCGGTGCAGCGACCGAGAATGCCTTCAGTGGTTTCACTCGGGGCCGCCCGTCGCTGCGCTCGGGGCGCCGGTGCCGGGATCAACGGGCACGTGGTTGAGCCTCATGGCCGCGTCGTGCCCGTCGCCCGCACCGGCTTCGATCTGTTCCCACTCGTCCCACGCCATGCGCGCAGCCCCCGATTTGCTCCTGACGATCACACCGTCCGGGAACGCTACAAGGCACGGGAGCGCAGCTCATGAGTACCCGTACCCATGTTCCGTGTCCCCTTTCCGACGGGGACGACGGGGACGACGGGGACGACGGGGACGACGGGACACGGGAAGCGCGGGATCGGGGTCCGGCGCTACGCCGTGCGCCTCAGCAGCGCCAGGTACATCGCGTCCGTGCCGTGCAGGTGGGGCCACAGCTGGACGTCCGGGCCGTCGCCCAGGGCCGGGACGCCCGACATGAAGGGCCGTGCGTCGATCAGTTCCGCGGACACCGGGGACTGGCCCGCGCCGCGGCCCTTCAGGACGTCGTCCACGACGACCCGGGTCTCCGCCAGGTGCGGCGAGCACGTCGCGTAGCCCACGATGCCGCCCACCCGCACGGCCGACAGCGCCTCGCGCAGCAGCCCGCGCTGGAGCGGGGCGAAGCCCTCCAGGTCCTCCGGGCGGCGGCGCCAGCGGGACTCCGGGCGGCGGCGCAGCGCGCCCAGGCCCGAGCACGGGACGTCCATCAGGACGCGGTCGAAGGAGCCCGGCAGCCAGGCCGGGCGGGTGCCGTCGGCCGTGATGACCTGGTACGGCCCCGGGTTGCCCGCGAGGGAGCGCTCCACGAGCCGGGCCCGGTGCGGCTGCTTCTCCGAGGCCAGCAGGAACGCCCCGCGCTGCGCCGCGAGCGCGGCGAGCAGCGCCGCCTTGCCGCCCGGGCCCGCGCAGCCGTCGAGCCACCGCTCGTCGCGGCCCTCGACCGGCGCGGCCGCCAGCGCCATGGCCACCAGCTGGCTTCCCTCGTCCTGTACACCCGCACGGCCCTCGCGGACCGCCTCCAGCGCGCCCGGTTCGCCGCCCTCGGCCATCCGGACGGCGTAGGGCGACCAGCGGCCCGGCAGTGCCGAGTCCTCGCCGACCGCCTCCAGCAGTTCCTCCGGCGTGGACCGCCCGGGGCGGGCGACCAGGGTCACCTCGGGCCGCTCGTTGTCGGCCTCCAGCAGGTCCTCGATGCCCGCGCGCCCGCCGCCCAGCGAGTCCCACAGGGCACTGACGACCCACCTGGGGTGCGAGTGGTACACCGCGAGGTGTTCCTCGGCGTCGTCCTCGTAGGGCGGGGCGACCCGCTCCAGCCAGCCGTCGAGGTCGTGCGCGGCGATCTTCCGCAGGACGGCGTTCACGAACTTGGCGCGCCCGTCCCCGAGCACCACGCGGGCCAGTTCCACGCTCGCCGAAACGGCTGCGTGGGTGGGGATGCGGGTGCCGAGCAGCTGGTGGGCGCCGAGGGAGAGCACGTCCAGCACCGGCGGGTCCACCTCCCGCAGCGGCCGGTCGATGCACGCCTTGATGACGGCGTCGTAGGTGCCCTGGCGGCGCAGCGTCCCGTAGACCAGCTCGGTGGCCAGTGCAGCGTCGCGCGCCTGGAAGCTCTCGTCCTGGCGGGCCTTCTTGAGCAGCGGCGGCAGCACGAGGTTGGCGTAGGCGTCGCGCTCGTCCACCGCCCGCAGCACCTCGAAGGCCAGCATCCGGACGGGGTCCTTCTGGGGCCGGCGGTGCGGCTTGGCCTGCTTGCCACCCGCGCCTGCGGGGGCAGGCCTGCGACGGGGCTGACGGGGCTGTTCGCTCACGTGAAAGGTGCTCCGGGTTTACGAGTGCTACGAGTGCTACGAGTACTGCGGGCGGTGCCGGTCCTGCGGGTGGTGCCGGTCCTGGCGGGTGGTGTCTGCTGCGTGGGGACGTCCGCGCCCGGGCGTCCCCACCGATCAGCCTACGTCGGCTCCGCCGAGCCGCTCGCCGGGAGCGATCCGCACCCCGCGCGCCCAGTCGGCGGCCCGCATCGGCTTCTTGCCCTGCGGCTGCACCCACAACAGCTCCACGGCGTGCGAGCCGGTGCCGACGTACACGTTGTTCTTGGCGGGGGCCAGCGCGCCCGGCTCCAGGTCCGTACGGTCGGGCACCGGGCCCAGCGAGATCAGCTTGAGCCGCTCCCCGCGGAAGACGGTCCACGCGCCCGGCGCCGGCGTGCAGCCGCGCACCACGCGGTCGGCGCGCATCGCGGGGGCGGTCCAGTCGATCCGGGCGTCCTCGACGGTGATCTTGGGCGCGTGGGAGACCCCGTCGTGGGGCTGTGCCACGGCGCGCAGGGTGCCGTCCTCGATGCCGTCCATGGTGGCGGCGAGAAGTCCGGAACCGGCAAAGGCGAGTCGGGTGAGCAGGTCGCCGCTGGTGTCGGTCGGCCGGATCTCCTCGGTCAGGATGCCGTAGATCGGGCCGGTGTCCAGGCCCTCCTCGATCCGGAAGGTGGAGGCGCCGGTGACCTGGTCCCCCGCGATGATCGACTGCTGGACGGGCGCGGCTCCGCGCCAGGCCGGCAGCAGCGAGAAGTGCAGGTTGACCCAGCCGTGCTCGGGGATGTCGAGGGCGCTCTTCGGGATCAGGGCGCCGTAGGCGACGACCGGGCAGCAGTCGGGCGCGATCTCGCGCAGCCGGGCCTGGAAGTCGGGGTCGCGGGGCCGGGCCGGCTTGAGTACCTCGATGCCCGCCTCCTCGGCGCGCTCGGCGACGGGGCTGGCGACGAGCCGCCGGCCGCGGCCGGCCGGTGCGTCGGGCCGGGTGATGACGGCGGCGACCTCGTGCCGCCCGGAGGCGATCAGGGCGTCCAGGGCGGGTACGGCGACCTCGGGGGTGCCTGCGAAGACGAGCTTCACTGGGGGACTACCTCGCTAATCTCGGCTGTCAGCAGCGCACCAGTCTATGGGGCGCGGGTCGGGCCGCCCACCTGTGGCGTTGAGGGGGCGTACGCATATGCGCGCGCCTCTCGCATATGCCGACACGCCCCCACAGCGTGACCTGGGCGACGGGTGGCGCGTTGGTCAAGAGAGATTGACCAAAACGGGCCGCGCGTGAACGGTGTCTGCGGCCCGATCCGCCCTTCAGCACCGGTTCGAGAGGCTTCTTCATGGCCGACCACGCCACCCACGACGCTCAAGCCCGGGCCAGCCTGCACCTCCTGGTACGGGACATCGAGCGGGTTCGCCGGCAGGTGGATGCCCTGCGTACGCTCACCGCCCAGCTCGGCAACGTGTACCGCCCGCGCCGATCGGGTCCCTCCACGGGCTTCGTCGTCTACGGACGGGCGCCCGCGCCGACCGTCCGCCTCGCGCAGGAGCTGCGGGACAGCGTCGAGACGCTGGTGACCGCCGCGGTGGACTTCGACCGCTCGCTCGGTTTCTCGTGGGACGCGGTCGGTTCGGCGCTCGGTGTCACCAAGCAGGCCGTGCACCGCCGCTACGGGGCCCGGCGGGCGCAGTCCGCGGAGTCCGCGGAGCCGCCGGCCGAGGGCACGACCACCCGGACCCTGGGGCCGCTGCCGACCGTCCCGGCCGCGCGTTCGATGCCGCCGCAGCCGGTGCGCGAGGAGGCCCAGGCCGCTGCCGGGGGCGCTCCCGCGCGGGCTCTGGGCGAGGCTTCCCGCTCCCCCGCCTTCCCCGGGCCGCGCAACGGCTGAGGGCTGTCCTGCCGCCGGGACGCCGACACCCGACGGCCGCCGGACCCGGCTCCCGGCATCCGACCGACCCCCGGTGGGGCGACCGTACGGATCGCCCCACCGGGGGTTTCGACGTCAGCCGATGTCCAGGGGGTCGATGCGCACCCGGACGGCCTCCGCCGCCGGGACCCCGCGTGCCAGCCGGGCCGCCTGCGCCGCCTTCAGGGCGGCCGCGAGGGCGGCTCCACTGCCCGGCGGGACCCGGACGAGGGCCCGCTCCCCGGGGGAAGGCTCCCCGCGCCGGCCCGGCAGCGGCACCGGTCCCAGGATCTCCGCGTCGGGCGGCAGCCCGGCGCCGGCCAGGAAGGCCTCCACCGCTTCGCCCCGCCCTGCCACCGCCGCCATCCGGTTGACCGGCGGGAAGCCGAGCTGGGACCGCTCCGCGAGTTCCCGCACGGCATGGCCCACCGGGTCCCACCGCACCAGCGCCTGGACGGGCCGCAGCGTCGGCTCGGCGACCACCACGACCTGGCCGTCCCCCCGGACCAATGAGGCGGCCGCGATCCAGCGCCGCAGCGCGTCCTCGCCGGCCCGCAGGTCGGGCCGGGTCAGCATGGCCCAGCCGTCGAGCAGCAGCGCGGCCGCGTACCCGGCTCCCGCGGCCACCGGTTCGGCGCCGGGGGTGCTCACCACCAGCGCCGGCCGGTCCGGGACCTCGTCCAGGACGTGGTCCCGCCCGGAAGTCCGTACGGGCACGGCCGGGAAGGCCCGCCCCAGTTCCTCGGCGGTGCGCCGGGCGCCGACCACCTGGGCTCTGAGCCGGAACGAGCCGCACTCCTCGCAGTGCCAGGACGGCTCGTCCCTCCCGCACCACCCGCACCGCAGGTCCCGCTCGTCGGGGGCCTCCAGCGGTCCCGCGCAGACGGTGCAGCGGGCGGGGGTACGGCACCGCTCGCACGCCAGCCGGGGCGCATAGCCGCGGCGCGGTACCTGCACGAGCACGGGCCCGGTCTTCAGCCCTTCCCGTACGGTCTCCCACGCCAGGCTCGGCAGGCGGGCGGCCCGGGCCGCCTCGTCGCGGGCCAGCAGTTCGTCCCCGACGGTCCGGATCCGGGGCGCGCAGGCCCGTACCGTCTCGCGGTCGGCGACCAGGGGCCTCGCCCAGCCGGACTCGACCAGCTGGGCGGCCTCGACGGTGCAGCTCGTACTGCCCGCCAGGAAGCCGCAGCCGTCATTGACGGCGCGCAGTTCCAGTACTTCCCGCACGTGCGGGAAGGGGGCGCGCTCGTCGCTGTGGCTGGAGTCGCCGTCGTCCCAGACGGCCACCAGCCCGAGGTCCCGCACGGGGGCGAACATCGCGGCCCGGGTACCGATCACGGCCCGCACGGAGCCCCGGTGCACGGCGAGCCACTGGCGGTAGCGCTTCTCGGGTCCCGAGTCGGCGGTGAGCACGGCATGCCGGCCCTCGCCCAGCAGGGCGGTCAGGGCCGCGTCCACGCGTGCGGCGGTCCGCCCGTCGGGGAGCACGGCGAGGGCCCCGCGGCCCGAGGCCAGGGTGGCGGCCATGGCGCGGGCGAGTTCGTCGGCCCAGCCGGGGCCGGGCAGTGCGGTCCACACGGCGCGCGGGGCGCCGCCGGTGGCCAGGGCGCGCAGGAAGGCGGGGCCGGCGCCGTACCGCTCCCAGCCGCCGGGCTCGGGGGCGGCGGGCGGGGGCAGCGGCTCCGGCGAGGGCTTGGCCTCGGCGCGGGCGCTCCGCGCGGGCAGGGCCAGCTGGAGCACGTCGGCGAGGCTGCCCGCGTACCGGTCGGCGACGGCCCGGGCGAGGGCCAGCATGCGGGGGCTGAGGACCACCTCGGGCGAGACGACCTGGGCGAGGGCGGCCAGTGCTCCGTTGTAGTCGGATTCGGCGCGGCGCTCGACGATGAACCCGTCGATGAGGTTGCCGCCCTCGCGGCGGCCGCTGTGCACCTGGTGGGAGCCGGCGCCGAAGCGGACGCGGACGCGGACGCCGGGCTGGGCGGCCTCGGAGAGCTCGGCGGGCACAGCGTAGTCGAAGGTCCGGTCGAGGTGGAGCACGCCCTTGTTCACGAGGACCCGGGCGACGGGCAGTTCCTCGGCCAGGGCGGCCCCCCGCCAGGTGCGCGGCTTGGCCTTGGGCGCCTTGGCCTTCGCCTCGGCGACCATCTCCCGGATCAGTGCGAGCTGCTCCGGCTGGGACTCGTTCGCGCTGCTCACATCAGCATTCTTACCAAATGGCACCGACAGCGGCGGGTGCGGTGCATGCGCCCTCCCGAGATCGGGCCGGGCGGCGGCGGGTCCTGCGTTCCTTCGACACGGGGTTCGCACCCCGCTCCAGATGAAGCCGTCACCCCTCGCACCGGGAGGGCGGCGCCAGCCTATCCGCGCGGGACGGGCCGCACCAACGCAATTCGGCCCCGGACCTGGGGTCCGGGGCCGTCTCGCTACGGGTGATTACAGACCGGCGGCCGCGCGCAGCGCGTCCACGCGGTCGGTGCGCTCCCAGGTGAAGTCCGGCAGCTCACGGCCGAAGTGGCCGTAGGCGGCGGTCTGGGCGTAGATCGGGCGCAGCAGGTCGAGGTCGCGGATGATCGCGGCCGGGCGCAGGTCGAAGACCTCGCCGATCGCGTCCTCGATCTTCTGGACCTCCACCTTGGCGGTGCCGAAGGTCTCGACGAACAGACCGACGGGCTCGGCCTTGCCGATGGCGTATGCGACCTGGACCTCGCAGCGCGAGGCGAGACCGGCGGCGACCACGTTCTTGGCGACCCAGCGCATGGCGTAGGCGGCGGAGCGGTCGACCTTCGACGGGTCCTTGCCGGAGAAGGCGCCGCCACCGTGGCGGGCCATGCCGCCGTAGGTGTCGATGATGATCTTGCGGCCGGTGAGGCCGGCGTCGCCCATCGGGCCGCCGATCTCGAAGCGGCCGGTCGGGTTCACCAGGAGGCGGTAGCCCTCCGTGTCGAGCTTGATGCCGTCCTCGACGAGCTGGGCCAGGACGTGCTCGACGACGAACTCGCGAATGTCGGGAGCGAGCAGCGAGTCGAGGTCGATGTCCGAGGCGTGCTGCGAGGAGACCACGACGGTGTCCAGGCGCACGGCCTTGTCGCCGTCGTACTCGATGGTGACCTGGGTCTTGCCGTCGGGGCGCAGGTACGGGATGGTCCCGTTCTTGCGGACCTCGGAGAGCCGCTTGGAGAGCCGGTGAGCGATGTGGATCGGCAGCGGCATGAGCTCGGGGGTCTCGTCGCAGGCGTAGCCGAACATCAGGCCCTGGTCGCCGGCGCCCTGCTTGTCGAGCTCGTCCTCGTCGCCCTCGACGCGCTTCTCGTAGGCGGTGTCGACGCCCTGCGCGATGTCCGGGGACTGCGCACCGATGGACACCGACACGCCGCAGGAGGCGCCGTCGAAGCCCTTCTTCGAGGAGTCGTAGCCGATTTCGAGGATCTTCTCGCGCACGAGCTGGGCGATCGGCGCGTAGGCCTTCGTCGTCACCTCGCCCGCGATGTGCACGAGACCGGTCGTGATGAGGGTCTCCACGGCGACGCGCGAGGTCGGGTCCTCGGTGAGGAGCGCATCGAGGATCGTGTCGCTGATCTGGTCAGCGATCTTGTCGGGGTGGCCCTCGGTGACGGACTCCGAGGTGAAGAGACGACGGGACACAACGCTCCCTGGGGGTTGCAGCGGCTGCTGGCTGATCATTTGTCGGAACCACATCGGGGGCTGCGCCCGATCACGTTCCGGATGCAGTTTATCGGTCGCCACCGTTTCCGGGACCACCCGTCTCGCCTTATGGGAGCCGTGTGACCTGCGGCACTCACATTCTTACGTACGGATGTGACCAGGAGAAGGGGAATCGGCCCAGGCGCGTCGCACTACAGTCGGACCGCCACCTGGTCCCAGATCACCTCGGCCAGCGCCTCCTTCGGACCGTAGGGAACTGGTGTTTCCGACCCGTCGGAGGCCAGGACAACCGCCTCGTTCTCCTCGGAACCAAAGGTGCGAGATTCTCCGACCTCGTTCACGACGAGAAGATCACACCCCTTGCGCGCGAGCTTGGCCCGACCGTTCGCGAGGACGTCGTCGGTCTCCGCGGCGAACCCCACCACGACCTGCCCGACCCGGGCCCGGTCGGCCGAGATCTCCGCAAGAACGTCCGGATTGCGCACGAGCGCGACCGGCGCCGGGTCCTGGCCGTCCTTCTTCTTGATCTTCCCGCCCGCGTACTCGGCCGGCCGGAAGTCGGCCACGGCCGCGGCCATCACCACGGCGTCGGCGTCCGCGGCCGCCTTGAGCACGGCCTCCCGCAGCTGCACGGCGGTTCCCACGCGTACGACGTCCACCCCCGCCGGGTCGGCCAGCGCCGTGTTGGCCGCGACCAGGGTGACCCGGGCGCCGCGGGCGACGGCGGTGCGGGCGAGGGCGTAGCCCTGCTTGCCGGAGGAGCGGTTGCCGAGGAACCGGACGGGGTCCAGGGGCTCCCGCGTGCCGCCCGCGCTGATGACCACGTGCCGACCGGCGAGGTCCGGCTCGGTCACCCCGCGGGCCAGGACCCTGCGGCAGACCTCGAAGATCTCCTCGGGGTCGGGGAGCCGCCCCTTGCCGGTGTCCTTGCCGGTGAGCCGGCCGACGGCCGGCTCGATGACGAGGGCGCCGCGCCGGCGCAACGTGGCCACGTTCTCCTGGGTGGCGGGGTGCTCCCACATCTCGGTGTGCATCGCGGGGGCGAAGACCACCGGGCAGCGGGCGGTGAGCAGGGTGTTCGTGAGCAGGTCGTCGGCCAGCCCGTGGGCGGCCTTGGCCAGCAGGTCGGCGGTGGCCGGGGCGACGACGACGAGGTCGGCGGACTGCCCGATGCGCACGTGCGGCACCTCGTGGACGGATTCCCACACCTCGGTGGAGGCCGGGTTCCCGGAGAGGGCCGACCAGGTGGCCTCCCCCACGAAGTTCAGGGAGGCCGCGGTGGGCACCACCCGCACGTCGTGGCCGGACTCGGTCAGCCGGCGGAGCAGCTCGCACGCCTTGTAGGCGGCGATCCCGCCACTGACTCCCAGTACGACCTTCGGCTTATCCACCATGCACTTCCCTTCGGCGCGTCCGACGTGTCCGACGCGTTCGGCTCTGATCGACGTCGTACCCACCCATGACACACCACAGGCCCGGCAGATGTTCTGCCGGGCCTGTGGTGAAAGGACTTCTGGTGCCTTACTGAGCCGGGGCCTCGATGGCCTCGGAGGTCAGCAGACCCGCGTTGATCTCGCGCAGCGCGATCGAAAGCGGCTTCTCGTGGACGTGGGTGTCCACCAGCGGGCCGACGTACTCGAGCAGGCCCTCACCGAGCTGCGAGTAGTACGCGTTGATCTGACGCGCACGCTTGGCCGCGTAGATCACGAGGCTGTACTTCGAGTCCGTGGCCTCGAGCAGCTCGTCGATCGGCGGGTTGATGATGCCCTCGGGCGCAGTGATGGAAGAGGACACGCTCTACCTTCCGAAGATGGGTGAAAGATGGGGCCGCCCTGGAATCGATCGACGGAAAAGCATCGATCAACGATCAGACAACTGCCATCAAGGCTAGCAGCTCACGCGCCACGTCCTCGACGGAGGTGTTGACCAGGGTGGTGTCGAACTCGGACTCGGCAGCGAGCTCGATCTTGGCGGCGGCCAGCCGGCGCTCGATGACCTCGGCCGATTCCGTGCCCCGACCGGTCAGCCGGCGGACCAGCTCGTCCCAGCTGGGGGGTGCCAGGAAGACCAGCTGGGCGTCGGGCTTGGACTCGCGGACGAGCCGTGCGCCCTGGAGATCGATCTCCAGCAGCACCGGCTCGCCGTTGTCCAGGCGTTCCAGCACCGCGCCGCGGGGAGTGCCGTAGCGGTTGCCCGCGAACTCGGCCCACTCCAGCAGCTCGCCGTTGGCGATCAGCTTGTCGAACTCGTCGTCATTGACGAAGAAGTAGTGGACTCCGTGTCGCTCACCGGGCCGCGGCTTGCGGGTGGTGGCCGACACCGAGAGCCATACCTCGGGGTGAACCTTGCGCATATGCGCGACGACCGTGCTCTTGCCGACCCCTGAAGGGCCGGAGAGCACGGTCAGCCGCGGACGAACCTCTGCTGCCATAGAGCGATTATCCAGGTTCTCAGGACTGCCTGAGAACGCCGGGAGAACTTCAGTCGACGCCTCAGGCGCCGGTGCTGCCGAACTCGCGCTCCAGAGAGGCGATCTGGTTGGAACCGAGACCTCGGACACGCCGGGACTCGGAGATGCCGAGACGCTCCATGATCTGCTTGGCGCGCACCTTGCCCACGCCAGGCAGAGACTCCAGCAGGGCGGAGACCTTCATCTTGCCGATGACGTCGTTCTCCTGGCCCGTCTTGATGACCTCTTGGAGCGAGGCGCCGGAGTGCTTGAGTCGATTCTTCACCTCGGCCCGCTCCCGGCGAGCCGCGGCGGCCTTTTCGAGCGCGGCTGCGCGCTGTTCAGGGGTAAGGGGCGGAAGAGCCACGCCTACGTCACCTCGGATGTCGAACTGTCGGATACGGACCGGTGGGTAACCCAAAGGGCACCCCACCAGGCGAGCTCCCGAACAGCGATGGAACTCGTTCGCTGCGCGTTCACTCTGGTCGGAGACTAGCGGCCAACAACGCTCCAGTCAGCGAGAACGGACGAAAAGTCCTGGTCAGCCTCCACTGAACCGTACATCACGGACAAAATACCCCGGTTTTGTCCGATGAAGAGCGTTCGAGTTTCGCCAAGAAATGCGAGAGGCCCTGCCGCGGAGGTGCGGCAGGGCTTCCGGGGTGAGCGAATTACGCGGAGACGGCCTCGTGGATCTCGTCGGCGAAGCGCCGCGCCGAGTCGCGCAGGGCGCTCACGTCCGGACCGTGCTTCAGGACGCCCCGGGACACGTTCGGGACGACGTTGCGCACGGCCTTGCCGAAGACGCCCGGCAGATCCGCCGCCGTCGCGCCCTGCGCGCCGATGCCGGGGGCCAGCAGCGGACCGTTGATGTCCAGGTCGAAGGTGGACAGGTCGCCCAGCGTGGCACCGACCACCGCGCCGAAGGAGCCCATGGGGGCCGCGTCCGCGTTCTCCGCCGCCAGGTGCGCCAGCATCGTCGCGCCGATCGTGCGGCCGTCCTCGCGGACCGCCCGCTGGACCTCGGCGCCCTCCGGGTTCGAGGTCAGCGCCAGGACGAACAGACCCGCGCCCGACTCCCGGGCCAGGTCCACGGCCGGCTTCAGCGAGCCGTAGCCCAGGTACGGAGAGACCGTCAGCGCGTCCGAGAACAGCGGCGAGGCCGGGTCCAGGAAGGCCGAGGCGTACGCCGCCATGGTGGAGCCGATGTCGCCGCGCTTCGCGTCCATGACCACCAGCGTCCCGGCCGCCCGGGCGTCCGCGACGGTCTTCTCCAGGACGGCCACGCCCTTCGAGCCGAACCGCTCGAAGAAGGCCGCCTGCGGCTTGAAGACCGCCACCGACTCGGCGAGCGCCTCGACGACCGTACGGGAGAACCGCTCCAGGCCCGCGATGTCGTCCTGCAGGCCCCACTGCGCCAGCAGGGCGGCGTGCGGGTCGATGCCCACGCACAGCGGGCCCCGGGAGTCCATCGCCGCGCGCAGGCGCGTGCCGAAGGGGGTCACAGTCACTTGGTGGCCTTTCGGGTCTCTGCGCCCACCGCTTCGGCGAGGGTCGCGTACGGGCTGTTGGCCAGGCGCGCGGCGAGGCCCTTGTGGATGGCGCGGGCGTAGAACGGGCCCTCGTAGATGAAGGCGCTGTAGCCCTGGATCAGCGTGGCACCGGCCAGGATCCGCTGCCAGGCGTCCTCGGCGTTCTCGATGCCGCCGACCCCGACCAGGACCAGGCGGTCCCCCACCCGGGCGTACAGGCGGCGCAGGACCTCCAGGGAGCGCTCCTTGACGGGGGCGCCGGAGAGCCCGCCGGTCTCCTTCACGAGGGAGGGGGAGGACTTCAGGCCCAGGCCCTCGCGGGCGATGGTGGTGTTCGTCGCGATGATGCCGTCGAGGCCCAGCTCCAGGGCCAGGTCGGCGACCGCGTCGACGTCCTCGTCCGCCAGGTCGGGGGCGATCTTGACCAGCAGCGGCACCCGGCGGTCGGTCACCGTGCGGTCCGCGGCCTCGCGCACGGCCGTCAGCAGCGGGCGCAGCGACTCGGTGGCCTGGAGGTTGCGCAGGCCGGGGGTGTTCGGCGAGGAGACGTTCACGACGAGGTAGTCGGCGTGCCGGGCGAGGCGCTCGGTGGAGGCGACGTAGTCCCCCACGGCCTCCTCCTCGGGCACGACCTTCGTCTTGCCGATGTTGACGCCCACGACGGTCCTGAAGACCGCCTCACGGGCCGCCAGGCGGGCCGCCACGGCCGCCGAGCCCTCGTTGTTGAAGCCCATCCGGTTGATCAGCGCGCGGTCCGGCACGAGGCGGAAGAGCCGCTTCTTGGGGTTGCCGGGCTGCGGCTCGGCCGTGACCGTGCCGATCTCGATGTGGTCGAAGCCGAGCATCGACATGCCGTCGATGGCGACGGCGTTCTTGTCGAAGCCCGCGGCGAGGCCGAAGGGGCCGTGCATGCGCAGGCCGAGGGCCTCGGTGCGGAGCTCCTCGTAGCGCGGGGCCAGGGCGGCCGCGACGAAGGTGCGCAGCACGGGGGTGCGGGCGGCGAGGCGGATCCAGCGGAAGGCCAGGTAGTGGGCCTGCTCCGGGTCCATCCGCTTGAAGACCAGGTTGAAGAAGGTTTTGTACATCGTCGGAAAATCCCTCTGCGCTCGTGAAGAGGGGGACACCCGTCGTGAAACCGGTGTCCCCCTCCCCGTGTCCGGGCTTACGGCCTGCGTCAGTCGCGGGCTGCGGTCAGGTGCTCCGCGTGCTCCTGGAGGGAGCGGACGCCCACGTCGCCGCGGTTGAGCGCGTCGATGCCCTGGACGGCGGCGGCGAGCGCCTGGACCGTGGTCAGGCAGGGGACGCTGCGGGCGACGGCCGCCGTGCGGATCTCGTAGCCGTCGAGGCGGCCGCCGGTGCCGTACGGGGTGTTGACGATCAGGTCGACCTGGCCGTCGTGGATCAGCTGGACGATGGTCTTCTCGCCGTTCGGGCCCTCGCCCTCGCTGAGCTTGCGCACCACGGTGGCGTTGATGCCGTTGCGGCGCAGCACCTCGGCGGTGCCGGAGGTGGCCATCAGCTCGAAGCCGTGGGCGACGAGCTCGCGCGCCGGGAAGATCATCGAGCGCTTGTCGCGGTTGGCGACGGAGATGAAGGCGCGGCCCTTGGTGGGCAGCGGGCCGTAGGCGCCCGCCTGCGACTTGGCGTAGGCGGTGCCGAAGACGGCGTCGATGCCCATGACCTCGCCGGTGGAGCGCATCTCGGGGCCGAGGACGGTGTCCACACCGCGGCCGTGGATGTCGCGGAAGCGCGACCACGGCATGACGGCCTCCTTGACGGAGATCGGCGCGTCGATCGGCAGGGTGCCGCCGTCGCCGGTCTTCGGCAGCAGGCCCTCGACGCGCAGCTCGGCGATGGTGGTGCCGAGCGAGATGCGGGCGGCGGCCTTCGCGAGCGGAACGGCGGTGGCCTTCGAGGTGAAGGGGACGGTCCGGGAGGCGCGCGGGTTGGCTTCCAGGACGTAGAGGATGTCCCCCGCCATCGCGAACTGGATGTTGATCAGGCCGCGGACGCCGACGCCCTTGGCGATGGCCTCGGTGGAGGCGCGCAGGCGCTTGATGTCGTAGCCGCCGAGGGTGATCGGGGGCAGGGCGCAGGCGGAGTCACCGGAGTGGATCCCGGCTTCCTCGATGTGCTCCATGACGCCGCCGAGGTAGAGCTCGTGGCCGTCGTAGAGGGCGTCGACGTCGATCTCGATCGCGTCGTCGAGGAAGCGGTCGACCAGCACGGGGCGGGTCGGGGAGATCTCGGTGGACTCGGCGATGTACGACTCGAGGCGGGCCTCGTCGTAGACGATCTCCATGCCGCGGCCGCCGAGCACGTAGGACGGGCGGACCAGGACCGGGTAGCCGATCTCGTCGGCGATGGCCTTCGCACCCGTGAAGGTGGTGGCGGTGCCGTGCTTGGGGGCCGGGAGGCCCGCCTCGGCCAGGACCTGGCCGAAGGCGCCGCGGTCCTCGGCGGCGTGGATGGCCTCCGGGGAGGTGCCGACGACGGGGACGCCGTTGTCCTTGAGGGCCTGGGCGAGGCCCAGCGGGGTCTGGCCGCCCAGCTGGACGATGACACCGGCGACGGGGCCGGCCAGCGACTCGGCGTGGACGATCTCCAGCACGTCCTCGAGCGTGAGCGGCTCGAAGTACAGGCGGTCGGAGGTGTCGTAGTCGGTGGAGACGGTCTCCGGGTTGCAGTTGACCATCACGGTCTCGTAGCCGGCGTCGCTGAGGGCGAAGGAGGCGTGGACGCAGGAGTAGTCGAACTCGATGCCCTGGCCGATGCGGTTCGGGCCGGAGCCCAGGATGATCACCGCGGGCTTGGTGCGGGGCGCGACCTCGGACTCCTCGTCGTACGAGGAGTAGAAGTACGGGGTCTTCGCGGCGAACTCGGCGGCGCAGGTGTCGACCGTCTTGTAGACCGGGCGGACGCCCAGGGCGTGCCGGACCTCGCGGACGACGTCCTCGCGCAGACCGCGGATCTCGGCGATCTGGGCGTCGGAGAAGCCGTGGCGCTTGGCCTCGGCGAGCAGCTCGGGGTCGAGCTTCTCGGCGGCGGCGAGCTCGTCCGCGATCTCCTTGATGAGGAAGAGCTGGTCGACGAACCAGGGGTCGATCTTCGTGAACTCGAAGACCTCTTCCTGGGTGGCGCCGGCGCGGATGGCCTGCATGACGGTGTTGATGCGGCCGTCGGTCGGGCGGACCGCGGTGCGCAGCAGCTCGTCCTTGTCGCCGGTGGGGCCGACGAAGGTGAACTGCGAGCCCTTCTTCTCCAGGGAGCGCAGGGCCTTCTGGAGGGCCTCGGTGAAGTTGCGGCCGATGGCCATGGCCTCGCCGACCGACTTCATGGTGGTGGTGAGGGTGGCGTCGGCCAGCGGGAACTTCTCGAAGGCGAAGCGCGGGGCCTTGACGACGACGTAGTCGAGGGACGGCTCGAAGGAGGCCGGGGTCTTCTCGGTGATGTCGTTGGGGACCTCGTCGAGCGTGTAGCCGATGGCCAGCTTGGCGGCGATCTTGGCGATCGGGAAGCCGGTGGCCTTCGACGCGAGCGCCGAGGAGCGGGAGACGCGCGGGTTCATCTCGATGACAATGACGCGGCCGTCGACCGGGTCGATCGCGAACTGGATGTTGCAGCCGCCGGTGTCGACGCCGACCTCGCGGATGATCGCGATGCCGATGTCGCGCAGCCGCTGGTACTCGCGGTCGGTCAGCGTCATCGCCGGGGCGACGGTGATCGAGTCGCCGGTGTGGACGCCCATCGGGTCGAAGTTCTCGATGGAGCAGACGACGACCACGTTGTCCTTGGTGTCGCGCATCAGCTCCAGCTCGTACTCCTTCCAGCCGAGGATGGACTCCTCCAGGAGCACCTCGGTGGTCGGGGAGAGCGTCAGGCCCTGGCCGGCGATGCGGCGCAGCTCCTCCTCGTCGTGGGCGAAGCCGGAGCCGGCGCCGCCCATGGTGAAGGAGGGGCGCACGACGACGGGGTAGCCGCCGAGGGTGTCGACGCCCTTGATGACGTCGTCCATCGAGTGGCAGATGACCGAGCGGGCGGACTCGCCGTATCCGATCTTGGCCTTGACGGCCTCGACGACGCCCTTGAAGAGCTCGCGGTCCTCGCCCTTGTTGATGGCCTCGACGTTGGCGCCGATGAGCTCGACGCCGTACTTCTCCAGCACACCCTGCTCGTGCATGGAGATGGCGGTGTTGAGCGCGGTCTGGCCGCCGAGGGTCGGGAGCAGCGCGTCGGGGCGCTCCTTCGCGATGATCTTCTCGACGAACTCGGGGGTGATCGGCTCGACGTACGTGGCGTCGGCGATCTCCGGGTCGGTCATGATCGTCGCGGGGTTGGAGTTGACCAGGATGACCCGCAGGCCCTCGGCCTTGAGGATGCGGCAGGCCTGGGTGCCGGAGTAGTCGAACTCGGCGGCCTGTCCGATGACGATCGGGCCGGAGCCGATGACCAGGACGGACTGGATATCGGTGCGCTTAGGCACGCTCGGCCTCCATCAGGGCGGTTTCCATCAAAGACGTGAAGCGGTCGAAGAGGTACGCGGCGTCGTGCGGGCCGGCAGCCGCCTCGGGGTGGTACTGGACGCTGAAGGCCGGCTGGTCGAGCAGCTGGAGGCCTTCGACGACGTTGTCGTTCAGGCAGACGTGGGAGACCTCGGCGCGGCCGTAGGCGGTCTCGGAGACCTTGTCGAGGGGCGCGTCGACGGCGAAGCCGTGGTTGTGCGCGGTGATCTCGACCTTGCCGGTGGTGCGGTCCTGGACCGGCTGGTTGATGCCGCGGTGGCCGTACTTCAGCTTGTAGGTGCCGAAGCCGAGCGCGCGGCCCAGGATCTGGTTGCCGAAGCAGATGCCGAAGAGCGGGGTCTTGCGGGCGAGCACGCCCTGCATGACGGAGACCGCGTGGTCGGCGGTGGCCGGGTCGCCCGGGCCGTTGGAGAAGAACACGCCGTCGGGGTCGACCGCGTACACGTCCTCGACGGTGGCGGTGGCGGGCAGCACGTGCACCTCGATGCCGCGCTCGGCCATCCGGTGCGGGGTCATGCCCTTGATGCCGAGGTCGACGGCGACGACGGTGAAGCGCTTCTCGCCGATCGCGGGGACGACGTACGCCTCCTTGGTGGCGACCTCGGCGGAGAGGTTCGCGCCCTTCATCTGAGGCTGCGACTTGACCTTGGCCAGCAGGGCCTCGTCGCGGATGCCGACCCAGGCCTCGCCGGAGAAGATGCCGACGCGCATGGCGCCGCGCTCGCGCAGGTGGCGGGTCAGGGCGCGGGTGTCGATGCCGGAGATCCCGACGACGCCCTGCTTGACGAGTTCCTCGTCAAGCGAGCGCTGCGAGCGCCAGTTGGACGGGACGCGGGCGGGGTCGCGTACGACGTAGCCGGCCACCCAGATACGGGAGGACTCGGGGTCCTCGTCGTTGACTCCGGTGTTGCCCACGTGCGGGGCGGTCATCACGACGACCTGCCGGTGGTACGACGGGTCGGTGAGGGTCTCCTGGTAGCCGGTCATGCCGGTGGAGAACACGGCCTCGCCGAAGGTCTCCCCCACAGCGCCGTAGGCGCGGCCGCGGAAGATCCGACCGTCCTCCAGGACGAGTACGGCGGGAGCTTTGGCTGCTCCCCTGGTGGAGGTCGTCATCGTTCGGCGCCTTCCGTCGTGATGGATGAGTTCTGTGTGGTCAGCGTGCTGATGCTCTCGACCCAGGCGGCGTGTTCGGCCGCGCGGTCGGAGCGGAATCCGGAGTCGATCAACTTGTCGCCGTGCGCCCAGGTGACGATGAGCAGCCCGCCCTCGGTGAGTACCTTGCCCGCGATTCCCTTGTCGAGGCGGGCGCCGCGCAGCTGCGCGGCCGGTACGAAGAAGTCGTTGGCCCCCGGTCGGACCACGTCGAGGCCCGCGTCGGTGAGCGTGAGCTCGACCCGGCTGCGCAGCCCCAGACCGTGGGCGACGATGCGGTCGAGCCACTGTCCGGCGGTGGTGGAGCCGTGGTACCGGCCGGTCAGCGCCAGCCGGTGCTCGGGGAGACCGTCGGGTGCGGCGGGCAGCTCCGGCAGATCGTTCTGCAGAGCGCCGCGCCATTTCCAGCCCTGCCGCATCAGCCAGTACACGAACGCGATGAAGACGACCAGGCCGATCACCCACGCGATGCGGGCGCCGAGGCTGGTCACCTCCGCCGACTGTCGTTCGGCGGCCTCGGCGGCCAGTTGGATTACTGCAGGTGTCACGCCAGTTTCCCGTCCACGACCGTTGCCCGGCCCCGCAGGAAGGTATGAGTGACGCGCCCCGGCAGCTCACGGCCCTCGTAAGGCGTGTTGCGGCTGCGGGAGGCGAAGTGTGCGGGGTCCACGACACCACGGTACGAGGTATCGACCAAGGTCAGGTTCGCGGGTTCACCTGCCGAGACGGGGCGGCCGTGGTTGTCCAGGCTGCCGATGCGCGCCGGGGCGAAGGACATCCGCTCGGCGACGCCCGCCCAGTCGAGCAGTCCGGTCTCCACCATCGTCTGCTGGACGACGGAGAGCGCGGTCTCCAGGCCGACCATGCCCATGGCGGCGGCGGCCCACTCGCAGTCCTTGTCCTCGTGCGGGTGCGGGGCGTGATCGGTGGCAACGATGTCGATCGTGCCGTCGGCGAGCGCCTCGCGCAGGGCCAGCACGTCGCGCTCGGTGCGCAGCGGCGGGTTGACCTTGTAGACCGCGTTGTACGAGCGCACGAGCTCCTCGGTGAGGAGGAGGTGGTGCGGGGTGACCTCGGCGGTGACGTCGATGCCGCGGGCCTTGGCCCAGCGGACGATCTCGACGGAGCCGGCGGTGGAGAGGTGGCAGATGTGGACGCGGGAGCCGACGTGCTCGGCGAGCAGGACGTCGCGGGCGATGATCGACTCCTCGGCGACGGCCGGCCAGCCGCCGAGACCGAGTTCGGCGGAGACGATGCCCTCGTTCATCTGGGCGCCCTCGGTGAGGCGGGGCTCCTGGGCGTGCTGGGCGACGACGCCGCCGAAGGCCTTCACGTACTCCAGGGCGCGGCGCATGATCACGGCGTCGTCCACGCACTTGCCGTCGTCGGAGAAGACGGTGACGCGGGCGGCGGACTCGTGCATGGCGCCGAGCTCGGAGAGCTGCTTGCCCTCCAGGCCGACCGTGACGGCGCCGATGGGCTGCACGTCGCAGTAGCCGGACTCCTTGCCCAGGCGCCAGACCTGCTCGACGACGCCGGCGGTGTCGGCGACCGGGAAGGTGTTCGCCATGGCGAACACCGCGGTGTAGCCGCCGGAGGCGGCGGCGCGGGTGCCGGTGAGCACGGTCTCGGAGTCCTCGCGGCCGGGCTCGCGCAGGTGGGTGTGCAGGTCGACAAGGCCGGGGAGGAGGACCTGGCCCTCGGCCTCGATGACGGTCGCGCCCTCGGCGGAGAGGTTCCGGCCGACCTCGGCGATGGTCTCGCCGTCGATCAGGACGTCCTGCGCCTCGCCGCCGAGTACCTTCGCGCCACGGATAAGGATCTTGCTCATGGTTACTTGCTCTCCTCGGTACGCGTGGCTGCGGGGGTGGTGGTGACGGCGGGCTCGGAGCCGCCGAGCAGCAGGTACAGGACGGCCATCCGGGTGGAGACGCCGTTGGCGACCTGTTCGACGGCGGTGCAGCGGTCGGAGTCGGCGACCTGGGCGGTGATCTCCATGCCGCGGTTCATCGGGCCGGGGTGCATCACGATGGCGTGCTCGGGCATCTTCGCCATGCGGTCGCCGTCGAGCCCGTACCGGCGGGAGTACTCGCGCTCGGTCGGGAAGAAGGCGGCGTTCATGCGTTCGCGCTGCACACGCAGCATCATCACCGCATCTGACTTCGGCAGCACGTCGTCGAGGCTGTACGAGACCTCGCACGGCCAGGTCTCGACGCCGATCGGGACGAGCGTGGGCGGGGCCACCAGGGTGACCTGGGCGCCGAGCGTGTGCAGCAGGTGGACGTTGGAGCGGGCCACGCGGCTGTGCAGGACGTCGCCGACGATGGTGATCCGGCGGCCGTTCAGGTCCTTGCCGAGGCCCGCGTCGCGGCCGACCAGGCGGCGGCGCATGGTGAAGGCGTCCAGCAGGGCCTGGGTGGGGTGCTCGTGGGTGCCGTCGCCGGCGTTGACGACGGCGGAGTCGATCCAGCCGGAGGTCGCGAGCCGGTAGGGGGCGCCGGAAGCGTGGTGGCGGATGACGACCGCGTCGGCCCCCATGGCCTCCAGGGTCAGCGCGGTGTCCTTCAGGGATTCGCCCTTGGAAACGGACGAACCCTTGGCGGAGAAGTTGATGACATCGGCCGAGAGCCGCTTGGCGGCCGCCTCGAAGGAGATCCGGGTGCGGGTCGAGTCCTCGAAGAAGAGGTTGACGACGGTGAGGCCGCGCAGGGTGGGCAGCTTCTTGATCGGCCGGTCCGCGACGCGGGCCATCTCCTCGGCGGTGTCGAGGATCAGGACGGCGTCGTCGCGCGTGAGATCGGCGGCCGAGATGAGGTGGCGCTTCATCTGGATGGCTCCGTAGGTCGGGAGGGCAGGCGGACTGACGGGCGGAGGTGCGAGCGGGCAGGGCAGGCCGCGGCGCGGGCCCGGTCGGGGCCCGTCACTCGGACGGTCTACTGGCCTGCTTCCGGGGTGGTCCGCTGGCCGAGCAGTACGGCGTCACGGCCGTCCTCCTCCTGGAGCTGGACCTTGACGGTCTCCCGCAGCGACGTGGGGAGGTTCTTGCCGACGTAGTCGGCGCGGATCGGCAGTTCCCGGTGGCCTCGGTCGACGAGGACCGCGAGCTGCACGGCGCGGGGGCGGCCGAGGTCGCCGAGGGCGTCGAGGGCGGCACGGATGGTGCGGCCGGAGAAGAGCACGTCGTCGACGAGGACGACCAGGCGGCCGTCGAGGTCGTCGCCGGGGATCTCGGTGCGACCGATCGCGCGGGCGGGCTTCATCCGCAGGTCGTCGCGGTACATGGTGATGTCGAGGGAGCCGACCGGGATCTTCGTACCGGTGATCTCTTCGAGCTTGGCGGCCAGCCGGCGGGCGAGGAAGACACCGCGGGTCGGAATGCCGAGGAGCACCACGTCGTCGGCGCCCTTGGCGCGTTCGACGATCTCGTGGGCGATGCGGGTCAGGACCCGCGCGATGTCCTGCGCGTCCAGTACGGGACGCATGGAATCGGTGTGCTGCTGGGTGTCCATGAAAAGGACCTCCTTCTCCGCCTCACGGGACGGACCTTAAAGGACGTCTGATGTACGTCTCACACGGTACCAGGGAGAGCCCGGTGACTCGGACCGGGCCGGTACGGAACGGCTCTCACACGGCTGCCGGGAGTGAGCCCCCGGGGGGCGACCAAGACCATTCGGCTTGACGCATCCAAGTAACGCTGCGTAACCTCACAGTGAGTTACCAGCCGCGCGGCGGAGCCGCACGTAGTTACGTAGTCGCAGTGTCCATCAGTCACAGCGTCACAGCGTCCGGGAGCGTTATGTCCAGCGAATACGCCAAACAGCTCGGGGCCAAGCTCCGCGCCATCCGCACCCAGCAGGGCCTTTCCCTCCACGGTGTCGAGGAGAAGTCCCAGGGCCGGTGGAAGGCCGTCGTGGTCGGTTCGTACGAGCGCGGGGACCGCGCCGTGACCGTCCAGCGTCTTGCCGAGCTGGCGGACTTCTACGGGGTTCCGGTTCAGGAACTGCTGCCGGGCACGACTCCCGGCGGAGCGGCCGAGCCGCCGCCGAAGCTGCGTCTCGACCTGGAGCGCCTGGCGGGCGTCCCCGCCGAGAAGGCCGGCCCGCTGCAGCGCTACGCCGCGACGATCCAGAGCCAGCGCGGCGACTACAACGGCAAGGTGCTGTCGATCCGCCAGGACGACCTGCGCACCCTGGCCGTCATCTACGACCAGTCCCCCTCGGTGCTGACCGAGCAGCTGATCAGCTGGGGCGTGCTGGACGCGGATGCGCGCCGTGCGGTGGCGCACGAGGAACTCTGAGTTCCGGGCCCCAGACCAGCAGAAACGTTTACCGGTGGGTGCCGGACCCTTGCGGGGGTCGGGCACCCACCGGCTTTTTCGTTCCCTCGCGCCCTCATACGGAAGGGCCCGCAACGCTGTCGTTGCGGGCCCTTCCGTATGAGGGCGGTGCCGGCGCTGGGCCGTGCGGTCAGCTCTCGCTGCGCCGCAGGTTCGGCTTCAGGTCCTTGAAGCGGGCCAGCAGGCCGTTCACGAACGAGGGCGACTCGTCCGTCGAGAACTCCTTGGCCAGCTGGACGGCCTCGTCGATGGCCACGGCGTCCGGGGTCTCGTCCACCCAGATCAGCTCGTAGGCACCGAGCCGCAGGATGTTCCGGTCGGCGACCGGCATGCGGTCGAGCTCCCAGTCCACGGCGTAGGTGATGATCAGGTCGTCGATGCGGTCCACCTTGTCGGCGTAACCCTCGACGAGATCCATCGTGAAGGCGCTGACCGGCGGCTGCCGGTCGTCCGATCGCGCGTGGCGGATCCAGTCCGCGAGCACCTCGCGCACGGGCACCCCGCGCTGGTCGGCCTCGAAAAGGATCTGGAAGGCGCGCTTGCGCGCATTGCTCCGAGCAGCCACGGGTTAGTTGCTCTTCCGGCCGAGGTAGTCGCTGGTGCGGGTGTCGACCTTGACCGTCTCGCCGGTGGTGACGAAGAGCGGGACCTGGATCTCGTAGCCCGTCTCCAGCGTGGCGGGCTTGGTGCCACCGGTGGAGCGGTCGCCCTGGACGCCCGGGTCGGTGTGCTCGATCTTGAGCTCGACCGCGGCCGGGAGCTCGACGTAGAGCACCTCGCCCTCGTGCTGGGCGACGGAGGCGGTGAAGCCCTCGATCAGGAAGTTGGCGGCGTCGCCGACAGCCTTCTTGTCGACCATCAGCTGGTCGAAGGTGCTCATGTCCATGAAGACGAAGTACTCGCCGTCCATGTAAGAGAACTGCATGTCACGGCGGTCGATGGTGGCCGTCTCGACCTTGGTGCCGGCGTTGAACGTCTTGTCGACGACCTTGCCGGACATCACGCTCTTCAGCTTGGTACGCACGAAGGCCGGGCCCTTGCCGGGCTTGACGTGCTGGAACTCGACGACGGACCAGAGCTGGCCCCCGTCGAGCTTCAGCACCATGCCGTTCTTGAGGTCGTTCGTGGAAGCCACGGTTGCGGAATCTCCTGCACTGGAAGACCACGGGTGCGCGCACGGACCGGCAGAGCCGACTAGAGCGCGAGCAGCTCCTTGGTCGTAATGGTGAGTAGCTCGGGACCGCCGTCCGCCTCGGGGCGTACGACGAGCGTGTCATCGATCCGGACACCTCCCCGGCCCGGGAGGTGAACCCCCGGTTCGACGGTGACCGGCACGCAAGCGTCCAGTTTACCCATTGCCGTAGGTGCAAGCTGCGGGTCCTCGTCGATTTCGAGGCCCACGCCGTGTCCGGTCGACGGAGCCAGGGCTTCCGAGTGCCCTGCCGAGTCCAGGACGGAGCGTGCGGCATGGTCCACGTCCCGGTACGCGGCCCCCGGCAGCAGGGCCTCGCGCCCGGCCCGCTGGGCGGTGAAGACGAGGTCGTACAGCTCGATCTGCCAGTCGGCCGGGCTGGTGCCGATCACGAAGGTCCGCCCGATCTCGCACCGGTAGCCACGGTAGTTGGCGCCCAGGCAGACCGTGAGGAAGTCGCCCTCCTCCACCCTGCGGTCGGAGGGCCGGTGCCGGGAGCGGCCCGAGTGCGGGCCGGTGCCGACGGAGGTGGGGAAGGCGGGGCCGTCCGCCCCGTGATCGACGAGTCTGCGCTCCAGCTCCAGAGCGAGGTGCCGTTCCGTACGCCCCACCAGGATGGACTCCAGCAGCTCGCCGAGGGCCTGATCGGCGATCTCCGCGGCGATCCGCAGGCAGGCGATCTCCTCCTCGTCCTTGACGAGGCGCTGCTGCTCCACGGCGGTGCCGAGGTCCGCGAGGCGCAGCTTGGGCGCCACGGAGCGCAGGGCCCGGTGCCGGCCGACGGTGAGGTGGTGTTCCTCCACGGCGAGCGACTCGGCCCGCAGGGAGGCGGCCAGGTCGGCCGCGGCGACGGCCGGGTCACCGCCGGGGCTGCCCAGCACGGAGACGTCCAGGCGTTCGTCGAGGCGGCCCTCGTCGGCCTCGCCGGTGGGCGCACCGGCGCAGAAGAGCATGTCCTCGGCGGGGCCGACGAGCAGCACCGCGCCGAGCGGGGACGCCCCGGAGAGGTAGCGGACGTTCGCCGGACGCGTGATCAGTGCGGCGGCGTTCCCCGCGGCGGCGCATCGGTCGCGAAGCAGGCTCCGGCGGGCGGCGTACACGTCTGACATGTCTTCGAGCGTACGAGCGCCCGCGGGATCCGGCCCGGCGAGCGCGTCCGGACGGGCCCCGGGGTGTCCGGCGGGGCGTCCGGCGGTTCAGCGCCTACCAGCTGCCGGGCGCCGCCAGGGCGCGGGCCAGTGCCTCGTCGAGGGCGCGGGCGGTGCCCTCCACGTCGAGGTGGGAGTTGTCGATGATCGGCAGGCCGGAGCCGTACCAGCCGGCCATCCGGCCGTGGATCCGCGCGACCTCCTCGTCGGAGAGCCGGCGGTTGCCGGAGCGGGCCGCGTTGCGCTCCAGGACGATCTCCAGGCCGGGCAGGAGCACCACGGGCAGCAGAGTGGGGCCCACGTGCCGCTTCCAGCCGCCCAGCCCGACGACGGGCCGGTCCGGGAAGACCGCGTCGTCCAGAATGCAGGAGATGCCGTTCGCCAGGTAGTTGCGGGCCGCGAAGCCGCAGGTGCGGCGGGCGAGCCGGTACTGGGCCTCGGAGTGCTCGTTCCAGCCCGCCTGCGGATCCGCGAAGCCGGAGCAGACCCACTCGCGGACGTCGTCCAGGCTCACGTGGGCGGTCGCCACCGGCCGGGTGCTGGCCCAGTGCCGGGCGACGGTGGTCTTCCCGGCGCCGGCGGGGCCGATCAGCAGCACGGCGAGGACGGCCCCGCCGGTACCCGCCACGGCGGGCGGCAGCGGAATGTGCCCGGTGGGCTCCGGCACGGCGGGCACCGGCTGCGCCGGATACGACGACTGCTGCTGATGGGGCTGGTGGGGCGGCTGGTGCGGAGACTGCGGCGGGGGCGACCCCGGCCAGCCCTGCGCCGGGGGTATCGGCGGCTGCGGGGGCGCCGACGGGTGCGCTCCCGGCTGCCCCCAGCCGGCGCCCGCGCCCCCGCCCCCCACTCCGTGCTGCATCCGCTGCCACTCCGTCTCGTTCAAGCGACTGATGCGAGAACGTTATATGACTGCCGGGGCCCGGCCGTCCACCAGCACCTTCAGGCAGAGTGTCAGGCCGAGATCTCGTCCGCCAGTGCGCGCAGCGCGAGTCGGTACGAACCGATACCGAAGCCCGCCACCGTCCCGGTCGCCACTGCGGCGATGACCGAGGTGTGGCGGAACTCCTCGCGGGCGTACGGGTTCGAGATGTGCACCTCGATCAGCGGCGCCGTGCGCTGCGCCGCCGCGTCCCGCATGCCGTACGAGTAGTGGGTGAAGGCCCCCGGGTTGATGACCACGGGAATCTTCCCGTCCGCCGCCTCGTGCAGCCAGCGGATCAGCTCGCCCTCGTCGTTGGTCTCGCGGACCTCGACGTCGAAGCCGAGCTCCTCGCCCAGCGAACGGCAGCTCTCCACCAGCCCCGCGTACGAGGTGGCCCCGTACACGTCGGGCTCGCGCGAGCCGAGCCGGCCCAGGTTGGGGCCGTTCAGCACGAGCACGGGGCGGCTCACGCCGACACCTCGCCGTAGGCGGCGATCAGGTGCGCCGGGTCGGGGCCCTCCAGGACGGTCGGCTTGCCCAGTCCGTCGAGGACGATGAAGCGCAGCAGGTTGCCGCGGGACTTCTTGTCGACCTGCATGGTCTGGAGCAGCTTGGGCCACTGGTCGCCGCGGTAGGTCAGCGGCAGGCCCACGGCGGCCAGGATCTCCCGGTGCCGGTCGGCCGTCGCGTCGTCGAGGCGGCCCGCGAGCCGACCGAGTTCGGCGGCGAAGACCATGCCGACGGACACGGCCGCGCCGTGCCGCCACTTGTAGCGCTCGTTCTTCTCGATGGCGTGCGCGAGGGTGTGGCCGTAGTTGAGGACCTCGCGCAGACCCGACTCCTTGAGGTCGCTGGAGACCACGTCCGCCTTGACCTGGATGGAGCGCACGATGAGCTCGGCGGTGTGCGGGCCCTCGGGCGTACGGGCCGCGGCCGGGTCCGCCTCGATCAGGTCGAGGATCACCGGGTCGGAGATGAATCCGGCCTTGATGATCTCGGCGAGGCCGCTGACGTAGTCGTTGACCGGCAGCGAGTCCAGCGCCGCCAGGTCGCACAGCACACCGGCCGGCGGGTGGAAGGCGCCCACGAGGTTCTTGCCCTCGGCGGTGTTGATGCCCGTCTTGCCGCCGACCGCCGCGTCCACCATCGCGAGGACGGTGGTCGGTACGGCGATCCAGCGGACCCCGCGCAGCCAGCTGGCCGCGACGAAGCCCGCGAGGTCGGTGGTGGCTCCCCCGCCGACGCCGACGATCACGTCGGTGCGGGTGAAGCCGGACTGGCCCAGGGCCTTCCAGCAGTAGGCCGCGACCTCGATCGTCTTGGCCTCCTCGGCGTTCGGCACCTGGATGGCGACCGCCTCGTAGCCCTGCTCGGCCAGGTCGTCGCGCAGCGCCTCACCGGTCGAGGCCAGCGCCTCGGGGTGGATCACGGCGACCCGCTGGGCCTTCGTACCGATCAGGGAGCCGAGCTCGCCGAGCAGCTGCCGCCCGACGAGCACGTCGTACGCGTCGTGTCCGGCGCTCGCGCCGACCTGGATCCGCGTCACCTGGTCTGTCATACGTCCTTCAACTCCAGAGCGTCGAGGACCGCCTGGGCGACCTCTTCGGGGGTGCGGTCATCGGTGGCCACCACGACGCGCGCGACTTCGGTGTACAGGGGGCGCCGGGCGTCCATCAGCTCGCGCCACTGGCGGCGCGGGTTGACGGCCAGCAGCGGGCGGGCGGCGCCGAGGCCCACCCGGCGTACGGCTTCCTCGACGTCCATCGACAGGTAGGCGACGGGCAGACCGGCGAGCAGCTCGCGGGTGCCCTCGTCGAGGACGGCGCCGCCGCCGAGGGCGAGGACTCCGGTGTGCCCGGCGACGGCGGCGGCGACCGCCTGCCGCTCCAGCTCACGGAAGTACGGCTCGCCCTCGTCGACGAAGATGTCGGAGATCTCCCGGCCCTGGGCCGAGACGATGTCGGCGTCGGTGTCCCGGTAGGGGACGCCGAGCCGCTCGGCGAGCAGCGCCCCCACCGTGGACTTGCCGGAGCCCATGGGTCCGACGAGGACGACCAGTGGTCCGGCGGTCACCGGATCTGCAGGTTGTCGAGGTAGGACCGGACGTTGCGGCGGGTCTCCGGGACGGAGTCACCGCCGAACTTCTCGACGACCGCGTCGGCCAGCACCAGGGCGACCATGGCCTCGGCGACGATGCCGGCGGCCGGCACGGCGCACACGTCGGAGCGCTGGTGGTGGGCCACCGTCGCCTCTCCGGTGGCCACGTCGACGGTCGCCAGTGCGCGCGGCACGGTGGCGATGGGCTTCATCGCGGCCCGTACGCGCAGCAGTTCGCCGGTGGTCAGACCGCCCTCGGTGCCGCCGGAGCGGCCGGAGGTGCGCTTGAGGCCCTCGGGCGTGGAGACGATCTCGTCGTGCGCCTTGGAGCCGGGCACGCGGGCGAGCTCGAAGCCGTCGCCGACCTCGACGCCCTTGATGGCCTGGATGCCCATGAGGGCGGCGGCGAGGCGGGCGTCGAGCCGGCGGTCCCAGTGGACGTGCGAGCCGAGGCCGACCGGGACCCCGTACGCCAGCACCTCGACGACGCCGCCGAGGGTGTCACCGTCCTTGTGGGCCTGGTCGATCTCCGCGACCATCGCCTTGCTGGCGTCGGCGTCGAGGCAGCGCACCGGGTCCGCGTCGAGCTTGTCGACGTCGGCGGGGGTCGGGTAGACGCCGTACGGGGCCTTGGCCGCGGCCAGCTCCACCACGTGCGAGACGATCTCGATGCCGGCGACCTCCTTGAGGAAGGACCGGGCGATCGCGCCGAGGGCGACGCGGGCGGCGGTCTCCCGGGCGCTGGCGCGCTCCAGGATCGGCCGGGCCTCGTCGAAGCCGTACTTCTGCATGCCGGCGAGGTCCGCGTGGCCGGGCCGGGGGCGGGTCAGCGGCGCGTTGCGGCCGGTGTCCTTGAGCAGCGAGGGGTCGACCGGGTCGGCCGACATGACCGTCTCCCACTTGGGCCACTCGCTGTTGCCGACCATCACCGCCACGGGGGAACCCAGCGACAGGCCGTGCCGGACGCCGCCCAGGAAGGTGATCTCGTCCTGCTCGAACTTCATCCGGGCACCGCGGCCGTAGCCGAGCCGGCGCCGGGCCAAGTGGTCGGCAACCAGTTCGGTGGTGACCGGGACGCCGGCGGGAAGGCCCTCCAGCGTCGCCACCAGTGCCGGTCCGTGGGACTCCCCGGCGGTCAGCCAACGCAACCTGCTCAACGATGCTCCTCATGCTCGCGCCTGGTACAGCGACGGCGCGATCGGGTGCGCGGCCCGGACCCGCCTCACCCGATCCTCCCATGTCCGGAGGGGTTTCTCGGGCCCCGGTCCAGTCCTCGGACGCCCGAATGGTCAGCGGACCCGCCGGCCGCGCTCGCGGCGGCGGGTGATCGCCGTCCACACGATGACGGAACCGAGGAGTCCGATCGAGGTCGCCTTGGTCCACAGGGGCAGGCCGCCGAAGGCCACCCTGGCCATGTGGAAGAGCACGAAGGGGAGGTCCCACTTCGATGCGAGTACCTGGTCCGCGTCGTTCCCGTCCATGCCGCCCCCTGTGAATGCGCAGGTGGAGAGCCTAACGGGAGGCGAGCGCCCGTTCTCCGGCGGCCCTCATGGCGGCGAGCGGACCCGGGGTCCGGCCCGTCATCCGCTCGACCTGGAGCACGGCCTGGTGGACGAGCAGGTCCAGTCCGCCGACGACCCGGCCGCCCTGCCCCGACCAGGCCGCGGCCAGTGCGGTCGGCCAGGGGTCGTAGAGGACGTCGAAGAGGGTGCCCGCACTTTCCGGTACGGAGGCGGCCAGGGTGTCGGTCGTACCGGCCGGGGTGGTGGCGATCACGAGCGGCGCGGACAGGGCCGAGGCCGCCTCGGACCAGTCGGCCGTGCGGACGGGTACGCCGAGCCGCTCTCCCCACTGCCGCATCTCGTCGGCGCGGGCCTGCGAGCGGACGTACGCGGTGACCTCGCCGGAGCAGATCCGCGCGAGGGCGGCGAGCGCCGAGGAGGCGGTGGCCCCGGCGCCGAGGATCGCGGCGGAGGACACCTTCTCGATGCCGCGCTCGTGGAGGGCGGCGACGATGCCGGGGATGTCGGTGTTGTCGCCGAGGCGCCGGCCGTCCTCGGTGAAGACGACCGTGTTGACCGTCTCGACGGAGGCGGCCGTGTCGGTGATGCCGTCCAGCAGCGGGATGATCGCCCGCTTGAGCGGCATGGTCAGGGACAGTCCGGCCCACTCGGGGCCGAGTTCTGCCACGAACTGCGGGAGCGCGGCCTCGTCGATCTCGAAGCGGTCGTACGACCAGTCGTCGAGGCCGAGCTCCTGATAAGCGGCGCGGTGCAGCACTGGTGAGAGGGAGTGCTCAATGGGCGAACCCAACACCGCGGCCCTTATGCGTGACATGTCCTGCTATCCGCCGTTCTTCTGCTTCTGCCGTTCCTGGAACTCGTTGGCCAGCTTCGTGTGCTCTTCGTAGGTCTTGGTGAAGGTCGTCGTGTTTCCGTCGACCGACACGAAGAACATCCAGCCGCCGTGGTCCGGGCTGAGCGTAGCGGTCAGGGCGTCCAGGCCCGGGTTGTTGATCGGGCCGGTGGGCAGTCCCCTGACGAAGTGCGTGTTGTAGGGGTGGTCGAAGGCCTGGGCTTCCTTCAGGTTGAAGTTGATCTCGCTCTGGTTCTTGACGTAGTTGTACGTCGAGTCGAACTGGAGCTTCTGGTTCGTGACGTCGTTGGTCTTCTTGAGGCGGTTGTAGACCACCTCGGCCATCTTCCGGAAGTCGTCGTGGTTCTTGCCCTCGGCGTTGACGAGGCTGGCGACCGTGACCACCTGGAGCGGATTCTCCAGGCCCAGTTCCTTGGCCTTGCCCTCGATGCCCAGCTCCGCGTACTTGTCGCTCGCGTTCTTGACCATCTGCTTGAGCAGGGAATCGGGGGTGCTGTCCTTGCTGAGGTCGTAGCGCGCCGGATACAGGAAGCCTTCGAGCGGGTCGATCAGCTTCGGGTTGTTGTTCGCCCAGGCCGGCAGGCCGAGGTTCTTGACCTCGCGCTTGGCGATCTCGGCGGTGGTGCCCTCCTGCTGGCCCAGCTTCTTGTCGATCGCCGCGTACACCGCGGTGTTGCGCATGCCCTCGGTGACGGTGATGACGTTCAGCTTCGTGGGGTCGCTCATCACCTCGACGGCGGACGCCGCCGACATCTTCTTCCTGAGCGGGTAGACACCGGCCTGGATGGCCTTGCCCGGCGGGAGCTTGGCCGCGGCGTCGGCGAAGGCCTGACCGCTGGCGACGACGCCCGCCTTCTTGAGGATCAGGCCCATCTGCATGAGGCCGGAGCCCTTGGGGATCTCGACCTCGACGATCTCGCCGGTCCCCTCGCCCGCGAAGTCCTCGGCCGAGCTGAACCTGGCCTTGATGTAGTTGTAGCCGTAGTAGCCGCCACCGCCGACCACGCCGATGATGACGACCGCGGCGACCAGGCAGGCCATGCCGCTGCGCTTCTTGGGGCTGCCGCCCTTGCGGCCGCCCCGGCGCCCGTCACCGGGCTCGTCGCCGTCACCGTCGTCGTCGCCGTCACGGCCGCCGCCCGCGGTGAGGAGGCCGCTCTCCGGCTCTTCCTCCTCCTCGACCGGTTCCGGTTCCAGGTGACGCCGGCCCGGGGGCTGCGGCGGCGCGTAGGCGTCCTCGGTGCTGT
This sequence comes from Streptomyces avidinii, assembly GCF_014650695.1. Taxonomy (GTDB): domain Bacteria; phylum Actinomycetota; class Actinomycetes; order Streptomycetales; family Streptomycetaceae; genus Streptomyces; species Streptomyces avidinii. The sequence continues at coordinate 118,686 of NZ_BMVL01000012.1, forward strand.
AGTGGTCGGGAGCCTCACCGGGGTAGCCCGTCACGGGCTGCTGGGTGTAGGGGTCCACGCCCGCGTACGGACCGGTCTGCACCGCGGAGGCGTACTGGACCTGGCCGGTGTCCCAGCCCTGACTGTCGTACACCGGCTGCGGCTGGGGCTGCGCCTGCTGCTGGGCGTAGGCCTGCTGGGCCTGCTGCTGGGCGTAGGCCTGCTGCTGCGCGTACTGCTGCTGCCCCGGCTGCGGGTACTGGCCCTGGGGGTCCTGGGGGTACTGCCCCTGCTCGTACTGCTGCTGCGCGTACTGCCCCTGCTGGTACCGGGGCTCCTGCGGATACTGCTGCTGGTGCTCCGGGTACTGCTGGTACTGCTGCTGCGGGGGGTACTGCTGCTGGTACTGAGGCTCCTGCGGGAACTCCTGCTGCGGGGCACCGCCGTAAGGCACCTGACCCTGCTGGGTCTGGTGCCCGGTCCACCCCTGGTCCCCGTAAAGGGGATCCTCGGGGTGCCAGGGTTCGGGGCCACGGCCCCGGCCATACTCAGTCATCGGTCCCCTAGAGCCGCGAGACGGAGGCCGCGGACTCCGTCGTCCGCGGCACCCGGTTCCGCCTCTTTGACGGTGGGCGACGGCTGTTCGAATGCCGTCTCATCGCGCGGAACGTTACCGTATCGCGATCAGACAACCACTTCGACGCACTCACCAGGCGGATTACCTGATACCCGTTCGGTCTCAAGAGCGTTCTGAAGGATCACCACAGCGGCCGCCTGATCGATGACCGACCGGCCCTTCTTGGCGTTCTTTCCGGAGGCTCGCAGTCCCTGGGCGGCGGTGACCGTGGTCATCCGCTCGTCCACCAGACGGACCGTCACCGGCTTGATGCCCTTGGCGAGTTCGTTCGCGAAGACGCGGACCTTGGCCGCTGCCGGCCCCTCCCGCCCGCTGAGCGAGCGGGGGAGGCCGACCACGACTTCGAGGGGCTCGTACTCCTCGACGAGCTGCCGCAGCCGCCTGTGGGCGAAGGGGATGTCCCGGCCCGGAACGGTTTCCACCGGTGTGGCGAGCACCCCGTCGGGGTCGCACGAGGCGACCCCGATGCGGGCGTCACCGACATCGATGGCGAGTCGGCGGCCGCGGCGCAGAGTCATCGTCAGGCCGTCTCGACGACGAGGCGCTCGACGGCGCTGATGGCTTCCGGAACGGCATCCGGGTTCTGACCGCCGCCCTGGGCCACGTCGGGCTTGCCGCCGCCGCCGCCGCCGAGGGTCTTGGCAGCCGTACGGACCAGGTCGCCGGCCTTGAGGCCACGCTCGCGGGCGGCCTCGTTGGTGGCGATGACGGTCAGCGGGCGGCCACCGGCCACGGCGAACAGCGCCACGACGGCCGGGCGGTCGCCCTGGATGCGGCCGCGGACGTCGAGGACCAGCTTGCGCAGGTCATCGGCACCGGTGCCGTCCGGCACCTGACCCACGACCAGGGCGACACCGTGGATGTCCTGGGCGTTCGCGGCAAGACCGGCGGCGGCCTGGAGGACCTTCTCCGCACGGAACTTCTCGATCTCCTTCTCGGCGTCCTTCAGCTTGCCGAGCATGGAGGCGATCTTCTCCGGCAGCTCCTCCGGGCGGCCCTTGACGAGCTCCTGGAGCTGAGCGACGACCGTGTGCTCCTTGGCGAGGAAGTTGTACGCGTCCACGCCCACCAGGGCCTCGACGCGGCGCACGCCGGAGCCGATGGAGGACTCGCCGAGCAGCTTCACCAGACCCAGCTGGGCGGTGTTGCCGACGTGCGTGCCGCCGCACAGCTCCTTGGAGAAGTCGCCGATGGTGACCACGCGGACGCGCTCGCCGTACTTCTCGCCGAACTCGGCGATGGCGCCCTGCTTCTTCGCCTCGTCGATGCTCATGATCTCGGCGGTGACGTCGAGCTCGCGCGACAGCACGTCGTTGATCTTCTGCTCGACATCGGTGAGGACCGAGCCGGGGACGGCGTTCGGGGAGCCGAAGTCGAAGCGGAAGCGGCCGGGGCTGTTCTCGGAACCGGCCTGGGCGGCCGTCGGGCCGAGGGCGTCGCGCAGCGCCTGGTGGGTCAGGTGCGTGGCCGAGTGGGCGCGGGCGATGGCCCGGCGGCGGCTCACGTCGATGGCGGCGTACGCGGAGGCGCCCACGGTCACCTCGCCGACCTGGACGGAGCCCTTGTGCACGGAGACGCCCGGGACCGGCTGCTGCACGTCGCGGACGACGATGACGGCGCCCGAGTCGAGCTTGATGCGCCCCTGGTCGGCGAGCTGGCCGCCGCCCTCGGCGTAGAAGGGAGTGCGGTCGAGGACGACCTCGACCTCGTCGCCCTCGGAGGCGGCGGGCGCGGAGACGCCGTTGACCAGGAGGCCGACGATGGTCGACTCGCCCTGGTTGGTGGCGTAGCCGGTGAACTCGGTGGCGCCGGAGCCGTCGGCGATCTCCCGGTAGGCGGACATGTCCGCGTGGCCGGTCTTCTTGGCCTTGGCGTCGGCCTTGGCCCGGTCGCGCTGCTCCTGCATCAGGCGGCGGAAGCCGGGCTCGTCCACGGAGAGGCCCTGCTCGGCGGCCATCTCCAGGGTGAGGTCGATCGGGAAGCCCCAGGTGTCGTGGAGCAGGAACGCCTTGTCGCCGGAGAGGACCGTGCCACCGGCGGCCTTGGTCTCGGTCACCGCGGTGTCGAGGATGTTGGTGCCGCCCTTGACGGCCTTGAGGAAGGCGGCCTCCTCGGCGAGCGCAACGGTCTCGATGCGCTTGCGGTCGGTGACGAGCTCCGGGTACTGCTGGCCCATCGTGTTGATCACGACGTCCACCAGGTCCTGGACGACGGGACCGGTGGCACCCATGAGGCGCATGTTGCGGATGGCGCGGCGCATGATGCGGCGCAGCACGTAACCCCGGCCCTCGTTGCCGGGGGTGACGCCGTCGCCGATGAGCATCGTCGAGGTGCGGATGTGGTCGGCGACCACGCGCAGCGAGACGTCCGTGCCCTGCTCGGCGCCGTACCGCACGCCGGTGAGCTCGGTGGCCTTGTCCATGACCACGCGCAGGGTGTCGGTCTCGTACATGTTCTGCACGCCCTGCAGGATCATCGCGAGGCGTTCCAGGCCCAGGCCCGTGTCGATGTTCTTCGACGGCAGGTCGCCGAGGATCGGGAAGTCTTCCTTCCCGTCGCCCGCGCCGCGCTCGTACTGCATGAAGACCAGGTTCCAGATCTCCACGTAGCGCTCGTCGTTGACGGCCGGGCCGCCCTCGACGCCGAACTCGGGGCCGCGGTCGTAGTTGATCTCGGAGCACGGGCCGCAGGGGCCGGGGACGCCCATGGACCAGAAGTTGTCCTTCTTGCCCAGGCGCTGGATCCGCTCGGCGGGCACGCCGATCACGTCGCGCCAGATCGTCTCGGCCTCGTCGTCGTCGAGGTAGACGGTGATCCAGAGCTTCTCCGGCTCGAGGCCGTAGCCGCCGTCCGCCACGGAGCTGGTGAGCAGCTCCCAGGCGTACTTGATGGCGCCTTCCTTGAAGTAGTCCCCGAAGGAGAAGTTGCCGCACATCTGGAAGAACGTGCCGTGGCGGGTGGTCTTGCCGACCTCTTCGATGTCCGGCGTACGGACGCACTTCTGGACGCTCGTGAGCGTCGGCGCCGGAGGCTTGACCTCGCCCAGGAAGTAGGGCTTGAACGGCACCATGCCCGCGGGCACCAGCAGCAGAGTCGGGTCGTCCGCGATGAGCGACGCCGAAGGGACAACGGCGTGACCGCGCTCCTCGAAGAAGCTCAGCCAGCGGCGGCGAATTTCGGCCGACTCCATCAGTGGTCCTCATTCCGGTCGTACGAAAGGTTGGGGCGGTGGGTGGTCTTGGTGTTCTGGATGGCCCGCAGCCGCCGCGGGCCGGGGAGGGCGGTGACGTTGTCGGGCCGATCGGGGTCCTGATGGAGCCCCAGTGCGTCGTTCAGCTCGTCCTCGCGCTGCGTCATTCCCGCCTTGACGTCGAGGGCGAAGTCCTTGAGGCGGTGACCTGCTTCGACGGCCTTGTCGGCCGCCTGGGCCGCGAGGCTCTCCGGCGTCAGCTTCTTCAGCTGGCGGTTGACCTTGGTGGTGGCCCACACGCCGGCGGCTGCGCCGGCGGTGAACCAGAAGGCTCGGCGGAACATCGGCGGTCTCAGCCCTTCTGCCTGCGGCGCCGGGCGGCGGGCACCGTACGGCCAACGATCACGGTTCGTCGGGATGCCTTCGGCGGCATGCCGCCCGACGTCGCGGCATCCCCCTTGCCCAGCGCCTTGCGGACGCCGTAGCCGAAGGCCGCGACCTTCACCAGCGGCCCGCCGAAGGCGGTGGCGACGGTGGAGGAGAGGGCGGAGGCGTTGGAGGTGACCTCCTGGACGTCGCTCGCGATGGCGTCGACCCGGTCCAGCTGGGTGCGGGCGGAGCGGACGGTGTTGGAGGCGTCGGCCAGCAGCGGGACGGCCTGGTCGGTCACGTCGGCCACCAGCTTGGTGGTCGCCCTCAGTACCTGGGCCAGCCTCACGAGGGCCACGGCCAGGAAGGAGATCAGGATGGCCCAGAAGACGGCCACGATGATCCCGGCCACCTCTACACCGGACACGTCACACCGCTCTCTGTCTGTTCCTGAAGTGCAGGACTATTCGCCCTCCGACCCTATCGCGCCGGAGATCCCCGGCCGTACCCGAATTCGGGGAGGACGGGACCCGCCTTGAACGCAGCGCATTCGGACCAGTACCCTCCGTGTCCCATGGGACAGAGACCCCTTCGAAGTACTGCCGGGGGCAATCTTCCCTCGGAGCTCAGCCGGTTCATCGGGCGGGGTGGCGAACTCGCCGAGCTGGGGCGGCTCCTGGAGTGCTCCCGGCTCGTGACGGTCACCGGCGTGGGCGGGGTGGGCAAGTCCCGGCTCGTGCTCGCGGCGGCCCGGGGCGCCGCCGAGGGAGCGCAGGAACGCTACTGCGACGGGGTGTGGCTGGCCGAGCTGGCCACCGTACTGGATCCCGCGCTGCTGGAGCTGGCCCTCGCCGAGGCGCTCCGGCTGACCGACCACACCACCCGCCCGCCCCGGACCGTCCTGGCCGAGCACCTGTCCGGGCGCCGGCTGCTGCTGGTCCTGGACGGCTACGAGCAGCTGGTCGACGAGTGCGCCGACCTGGTACGGGAACTGCTGCGCCGCTGCCCCGGCCTGCACGTCCTCGCCGCGGGCCGGCGCCCGCTGGCCCTGGAGGGCGAGCTGGCCCTTCCGCTCTCCCCGCCGGTCCCGGAGGAGGCGCTGGCCCTGCTGACGGCGCGGGCCTGCGCAGCGGACCCGACCTTCGTGGTGACCGAGGACAACCGGGCCGCGCTGGTCGAGCTGTGCGCGCGGCTCGACGGGATCCCGCTGGCCCTGGAGCTGGCGGCGGGCCGGCTGCGGACGCTGTCCCCCGCGCAGGTGCTCACGCGGCTGGAGGACCGGTTCGCGCTGCTGACGGGCGGTGCGCGCGGCGGGCTCGACCGGCACCGGGCGCTGCGCACGGCCATCGGCTGGAGCCACGAGCTGTGCACGCCGGCGGAGCGGCTGCTGTGGGCGCGGCTGTCGGTGTTCGCCGGGCAGTTCGACCTCGACGCCGTCGAATACGTGTGCGCGGGCCCGGATCTGCCGGTGGAGGAGGTGCTGGACCTGGTCGGGGAGCTGCTGGCCCAGTCCCTGCTGGTCCGGGAGGAGACACCCGCCGGGGTGCGCTTTCGCATGCTGGAGACCGTACGGGCGTACGGGGCGGGCTGGCTGGAGTCGCTGGGCGACGCCGGACGTCTGCGGCGGCGCCACCGGGACTGGTACGTGGGGCTGGCCACGTGGTGCGAGCTGGACTGGTTCAGTCCGCGCCAGCATGAGGTGGCCGCGCTGGTGGAGGCGGAACTGCCGAACCTCCGGCTCGCCCTGGAGTGCTGCCTGGACGAGCCGGACGAGGCCCACCTGGGTCAGTACCTGGCGGGGACGCTGTGGTTCTACTGGGCCGGCTGCGGGCGCCTGACCGAGGGCCGGCACTGGCTGGAGCGGGCCCTGGAACCGGTGGACCGGACGGTGTCGGAGTACGAGAGCTCGCGGCTGAAGGCCCTGTGGGTACTGGGCTACGTCGCGGCGCTGCAGGGCGACGCGGCGGCCTCGATGAGCGCCCTGTACGAGTGCCGGGACGGGGCGGCGCAGAGCGGGAACGCGGTGGCGGCGGCCTACGCCGTGCACCGGCTGGGATGTCTGGCGCTGGTCTCGGACGACATGGCGCGGGCCCGGGAGCTGCTGGGCAGGGCGCTGGAGCAGTACCGGGCGGCCGGCGAGCTGAACAGCAACGTGCTGATGTGCCAGGTGGAGCTGGGGATGGCCCTGGCCTTCCTCGGCGACCTGCCGGGCGCGCTCGCACTGTGCGGGGAGGTCCGGGAGATCTGCGAGGAGCGCGGGGAGCGCTGGACGAAGGCGTACGCCCTGTACGTCCTGGCGTACGCGGCCCTCGACGCGGGGCGCACGCGGGAGGCGCGGCTGCTGCTGACCGAGTGCGTGGCGATCAACCACGTCTTCCACGATCTCGTCGGGCTGGTGCTCGCGCTGGAGCTGCTGGCGCTGGTCACGGTAGCGGAGGGGGACCCGGCCGAGGCCGCGGTACTGCAGGGCGCGGCGGAGCCGATGTGGGACGGGGTGGGGCTCCGGCTGTTCGGCTCGGGCTACTTCAACGCCCCGCGGCTGATGTGCCGGGAGCAGGCGGGCGAGCTGCTGGGCGCCGAGCGCTACGCGGCGTGCGGGGCCGAGGGGCGGGAGCTGAGCCGTGAGGCACTGGTGGGGCGGGCGCTGCGCGATCCCGAGGAACGCGGCGGGGGCGCCGGCGGGGTGCCCCGGCAGGCGGGGCGGCCGCGCGGCTCCCGGGTGCCGAGGGGCGCGGCGGCGGAGCAGCCGCAGCCCTGAGGCCGTGCCGTGCCGTGCCGTGCCTTGCCTTGCCTTGCCTTGCCTTGCCGGAAACGGAAAACCCGCCGCCCCCCGGAGGGGACGGCGGGCTGACCAGCCAGTGAGACTAGGCCTGCATCAGCGGGCGTAGTACTCGACGACGAGCTGCTCGTCGCAGATGACCGGGATTTCCTTGCGGTTCGGGTCGCGGTCCAGGCGGAAGGCCAGGGCCTTCAGGTTGACCTGCAGGTAGCGCGGGGTCTCGCCCTCGCCTGCGTAGCCACCCTCGCGGGCAACCTGGAACGGAACCTTCTCGCGGCTGCGCTCGCGCACGGTGATGACGTCGTCCGGACGGACACGGAACGACGGCTTGTCGACCTTGTCGCCGTTGACCTCGATGTGGCCGTGAACGACCATCTGGCGGGCCTGGTAGATGGTGCGGGCGATGCCCGAACGCAGAACCAGGGCGTCGAGGCGACGCTCGAGCTCGACGACAAGCGCCTCGCCCGTCTTGCCTTCGGCCTTCTTGGCGCGGTCGTACGCGCGGGCCATCTGACGCTCAGAGATGTCGTACTGAGCGCGCAGACGCTGCTTCTCCAGCAGACGAACCTTGTAGTCCGAGTTCTGCTTGCGGCCACGGCCGTGCTCGCCCGGCGGGTAGGGGCGGGCCTCGAAGTACTTGACGGCCTTCGGGGTCAGCGCAATGCCGAGGGCACGCGACTTCTTGACCTTGGGTCGCTTCTGGTTCACGTGGAACCTACCTCCATGTAAGTTAGGTGAGGCTTACCTTAGCGAGGAGGACGTAATGTCTCGACCACATGGGATCCCCCTGCCCAGTGCGCAACGCAGTTCGGATTCAGACGAAACAGAATCCGCTTGCGCCGACGATAAGCAAGGTCAGCCGCGTCCCAGGGAAGGCGTTCGGCAGCTCACCGGAGCCGAACGCGTACGAACCCTCGTAGAGTCCAACGCCTCAGTATCCCTCACTCTGATCGGTGCTCGTGACACGCACGGTTCCGAAGAGTTCGGGACAGGGATGCCGGTCGCACGGACCGTCACCCCGGACGGGGACGTGATTCTCCTTGTATCAGGGGAATCCGCGGCTGCCAGGGCAGCCGCTCACGCCCAGGACGACGACCTCACCGCCGTGATCGAGATCACGGATGTGGCGCCGGTGTCCGTGCCACATCGTATCCGAGGTCGCGCCTGGCTCGCCGGTTGGCTGACGCCGGTGCGCGGGGACGACCGTGCGGCCTGCGCGGCGCTGCTCGCGGAGCGGCATCCGGTCGGCGAGCTGCTCGGCATGCGGGAGTCCCTCGACCCCCCGCACACCGGCCGCCCGGCCTGGATGATGCTGCGCCTGGAGGTCGGCGAGATCTCCGTGGACGACCTGTGGGGCGCCGAGCACGTGGCCCCGGAGGATCTGGCGGCGGCGGAGCCGGACCCGATGGTCGCGCACGAGTCGGAGCTGCTGCAGCACCTGCACTCCGCCCACGGCGACCGGCTCGGCGAGCTGTGCGGGCTGCTGGGCGCCCGTGAGGCCCGCGGCATGAGCGCCGTCCCGCTCTCCCTGGACCGCCTGGGCCTGCGCGTCCGCTTCAGCGGGGGCGCCGCCGGCTCCTTCGACGCCCGCTTCGACTTTCCGGAGCCGGTCGCGGACATCTGCGGCTTGCGCCGCGCGATGCACTCCCTGTTCTCGGCGGCCTCGCACTAGGCCGTCCGCAGGCCCTCCCTCCGGATCCTGCCGGGGCGGTCACGGAGTGCAGGCGGCCAGCATGTCCTGGAGGGCGAGCTTCTCCGGTGCCGTCACGGACAGCGCGTACTTCGCCTTGGTGCCGGTGTAGCGGCGCGCGTACTCGCACCAGTACGCCCGCCGGGGCGGCCGCCACTTGTCGGCCGTCCTGCTGCCCTTGTCGTAGTTGGTCTGCTTGTCCACGGCGAGCAGTACGTCGAGGTCGTTGGCGTACTCCAGCCTGCGCTGCGGGGTCCATGCGTACGCGCCGCCCCGCCAGGCGGCGCCGAGCGCCACCACGTGGTCGGTCCGGATCCGCGAGGCGCGCCGGTAGGTGTAGGGCAGCTCCTTGCCAGGCCACGCCGGGGCTACGGGGTGTTGACCGCGCGGTCGAGCGAGCGCCAGATCCGCAGGGCCCACTCCAGTCCGGCGGGGTCCTCGTAGGTGCAGAAGATCCCGGCGGCGGTTCCGGCGGCGACGGCCATGCCGTAGAACTCGTGGCGCGGCCGGCCGTGGTCCTGCGGGGTGAGCCAGAACGCGTGCCGCAGTCCCTCCCCCAGCGGCTCGCGCGCGCGCTGGTCGGGCCGGGTGTCGGGAGCCCCGGACAGCAGGGCGGTGAGGAAGTCCGCGGGGGCGCGGCCCGCGACGTCGTCGGTCATCAGGCTGACGGCGGCGCTGCGGTCCGGCGCGGTGAAATGGTCCGTGCCGTCGGCGAAGGACGCGGTGAGCCCGGCGGTGCGCACCACCGACCAGTGGTCGCCGAGGTCGGTACGGACGTCCACGGGTACCGGGTACGGGAAGCGACTGAGGACGTGGTCGCGGTCCCAGGTCTGCGTCAGGACGCGGGCGGCCGCCGGGCGGTGGACCTCGACGACGCAGGGCAGTTCTGCCGGATCGGCGACCTTCGCGGTGACCTCGGCGCCCAGCAGGGTGTCGCCCCAGGGCTGGATCCGGTTGGCGAAGGTGCCCCGGACGACGAGATCCGCGTATCCGGGCTGCTCCCACAGGTCGTGGGCGCGCCGCAGGGTGGCGTCGTCCACCTGAACCCAGGCGCCGAGGACCAGCTCGGTGTCGTGCGTCAGCCGGACGCCCAGCAGGCAGCGGACGAAGCAGCCCACCCCGTCCACGCGGAGCAGGGCGCGCACGCCGAGCCGGTGGAGCGCCTCCTCGGGCGCGCGCAGGGCGGCGTCGGGCAGGTTGAAGCCGAAGTCGATGCGACGCTCGTCGGCGAGCGCGTCACCGCAACATGCGCAGGCGGGAAGGTGCGTGGTCACCCGCGCAGCTTAGACGCCGCCCCGGGCCGTCCCTTTCGGATCAGGCCGGGCCGGTGCCCCGCAGCCGCTCGCGGACCTTCTCCACCACGTCCGCGTAGCGGGCCTCCGCGCCGTAGCGGGTCGGCTCGTAGTACCGCTTCCCCTGGATCTCGTCCGGCGCGTACTGCTGCGCGGCGATCGCGCCCGGCACGTCGTGCGGGTACACGTACCCCTGCGCGTGCCCCAGCTTCGCCGCGCCCTTGTAGTGCCCGTCCCGCAGGTGCGCCGGAACCGCCCCCGCCAGCCCCGCCCGTACGTCGGCCAGCGCCGCGCCGATCGCGGTCGTCGCGGTGTTGGACTTCGGGGCCAGCGCCAGCGCGATCGTGGCGTGCGACAGGGTCAGCGCCGCCTCCGGGAAACCGATCAGCGCCACCGCCTGGGCCGCGGCCACCGCGATCGGCAGGGCCGTCGGGTCCGCCAGGCCGATGTCCTCGCTCGCGGAGATCATCAGGCGGCGCGCGATGAACCGGGGGTCCTCACCGGCCTCGATCATCCGCGCCAGGTAGTGCAGCGCGGCGTCCACGTCCGAGCCGCGGATCGACTTGATCAGCGCGCTGGCCACGTCGTAGTGCTGGTCGCCGTCCTTGTCGTAGCGGACCGCCGCCCGGTCGACCGCCTCCTCCAGCGTCCGGAGGGTGATCTCGTCCTCGTCCTGGGCGATGGCCGATCCGGCGCCGGCCTCCAGCGCGGTCAGTGCCCGCCGGGCGTCGCCGCCGGCGATCCGCAGGAGGTGCGCCTCCGCGTCCGCCGGGAGGGAGACGGCCCCGCCCAGTCCCCGCTCCTCGGTGAGCGCGCGCCGCATCAACGCGCTCAGGTCCTCGTCCGTCAGCGGTTCCAGCGTCAGCAGCAGCGAGCGCGAGAGCAGCGGGGAGATGATCGAGAAGTACGGGTTCTCGGTGGTGGCCGCGATCAGCGTCACCCAGCGGTTCTCGACGGCGGGGAGCAGCGAGTCCTGCTGCGCCTTGCTGAAGCGGTGGATCTCGTCGAGGAAGAGGACGGTCTCCTTGCCGTAGCCACCGGCCGCGCGCTTGGCGCCCTCGATGACGGCCCGTACCTCTTTGACGCCCGCCGTGATGGCGGACAGCTCCACGAAACGCTTCTGGGTGGCCTGGCTGACCACGTACGCCAGCGTGGTCTTTCCGATGCCCGGCGGGCCCCAGAGGATCACCGAGGAGGCGCCGGCCGGGCCGCCGGCCCCTTCCTCGACCAGCCGCCGCAGCGGTGATCCGGGTTTCAGCAGGTGCTGCTGGCCGACGACCTCGTCCAGGGTGCGCGGGCGCATCCGGACGGCGAGCGGGGAGCTCGCGGGGTCCTTCTCCCTGCGGTCTTCGGCAGCGGCGGTGAACAGGTCTGGTTCCACACAGGAAGCCTAAGCGAGCCCACCGACAGGGCCGCCCGCCGTCAGGAGGTCCAGAAGTCCCACCAGCGGGTCAGGATCAGCATCCCGATGATCCCGACGTGCAGCACGGGCAGGACCCAGGTGAACTCGTCGAGGAAGGACCTGACCCAGCCCGGGGCGGGCAGCATCCCCTCGCGGACGTTGTGCGAGGTGACGTACCAGAACATGAAGATCGTGGCGACCCAGGCCAGGCAGCACCACAGGCAGAGCGAGTTGATGTTGTACAGCGACTGGTACATCAGCCAGGTGCAGAAGACGACGCCGAAGAGGGTGCCGGCGTTGAAGGTCAGCCAGTACCAGCGGCGGAACGAGGCCCCGGCCAGCAGGCTCATACCGACGCAGATCACGATGCCGTAGGCGACGAGTCCGAGCATCGGGTTCGGGAAGCCGAAGGCCGACGCCTGGTCGCTGGTCATGATGTTGCCGCAGGAGACGATCGGGTTCAGGCTGCAGGCCGGCTTGAAGTCCGGGTCCTCCAGCAGCTTGAACTTGTCGATCGTGATCACCCAGGCGGCGAACAGGCCCGCCGCGCCGGTGATCACCAGCAGCAGGGCCAGGGCCCGGCTTCCCCCGACGGTCCTGCCCCGGGCGGTGTCCGCGTCCGCGCTTCGTGTCGTCATACCGCCCGCTCCACATCTGCCAGGTGATCAAGCACGGGCCATTGTGCCGTACGAGCCTGTGAACGGACGGGGCCGGGGAAAGATCCCCGGCCCCGTCCTGTGCACTCCCGTGCCGCTGCCGTCAGGCGAGGCGGGCCCGGACCGTGTCGACCAGCTCGGCGACGGGCACGGCCGTCTGCTCGCCGGACTCCATGTCCTTCAGCTGGACGACGCCCTCGGCGAGGTCACGCTCGCCCACCACGACCGCGAAGCGCGCACCGCTGCGGTTCGCGTCCTTCATGGCTCCCTTGAGGCCCTTGCCGCCGTACGACATGTCCGCGGCGACACCCGCCTTGCGCAGCTGCGTCACCAGCCCGAACACGGTCGGCTTGGCCTCGCCCAGCGCCACCGCGAAGACCGACGTCGACGCCGGGATGTCGAGCTCCACGCCCTCGGCCTGGAGCGCGAGGACCGTGCGGTCCACGCCGAGTGCCCAGCCCACCGACGGCAGGGCCGGTCCGCCGATCATCTCGGACAGACCGTCGTAGCGGCCGCCGCCACCGACCGCGGACTGGGAACCCAGGCCGTCGTGGACGAACTCGAAGGTGGTGCGCGTGTAGTAGTCCAGCCCGCGCACCAGCTTCTCGTCGTCCTCGAAGGGCACGCCGGCGGCCGTCACCAGCACACGGACCTGCTCGTGGTACGCCTTGCACGCGTCGCACAGGTAGTCCCGCAGCACCGGGGCGCCGACGAGCTGCTTCTGCACCTCGGCCCGCTTGTCGTCGAGCACGCGCAGCGGGTTGATCTCGGCCCGGCGCACGGTCTCCTCGTCGAGGTCGAGGCCGCTCAGGAAGGACTGCAGCGCCTCGCGGTACACGGGGCGGCACTCCTTGTCGCCCAGCGAGTTCAGCAGGATCCGGAAGTTGCGCAGGCCCAGCGAGCGGTACGCCTGGTCGGCCAGGATGATCAGCTCGGCGTCCAGCGCCGGGTCCTCGGCTCCGATGGCCTCGGCGCCGACCTGGGAGAAGTGGCGGTAGCGGCCCGCCTGCGGCTTCTCGTAGCGGTAGTACGAGCCCGAGTACCAGAGCTTGACCGGCAGGTTGCCCTTCTTGTGCAGGCTCGCCTCCAGCGCCGCGCGCAGCACGGAGGCCGTGCCCTCGGGGCGCAGGGCCAGCTGGTCGCCGCCCTTGGTCTCGAAGGCGTACATCTCCTTGGAGACGATGTCGGTGGACTCGCCGACGCCGCGGGCGAAGAGGCCCACGTCCTCGAAACCGGGGGTCTCGATGTAGCCGTAGCCGGAGTTGCGCAGGGGGGCCGCGATGGCCTCGCGCACGGCGAGGTACCTCACGGAAACCGGCGGGATCAGGTCGTACGTGCCCTTGGGGGCCTGGAAAGTAGCCACGAAGCTTTTGTCACATTCCTCGTCGTGGAGCGGCGGTGCCGTCTCCGAGCCCGGCGGCGACCTCCCGCAGGTACGGGTTGGTCGCGCGCTCGCGGCCGATGGTGGTCTGGGGACCGTGGCCGGACAGCACCACGGTCGAGTCGTCGAGCGGCAGGCACACGCGGCCCAGCGACCGGAGGATCTCGGCGTGGGAGCCGCCGGGCAGGTCGGTGCGTCCGATGGAGCCGGCGAAGAGCAGGTCGCCCGAGAAGAAGACCGGCGGAACGTCGGCCAGCTCGGGCATCCGGAAGGTCACCGACCCCTTGGTATGCCCCGGCGCGTGCGCCACGGAGAAGTCCATTCCGGCCAGTTTCAGCGCGGCGCCGTCGGCCAGCTCGCGGACGTCGTCCGGCTCCCCCACGGTCAGCTCGCCCATGAGCGGCATCCCGATGGAGCGGCCGAGGGCCTTCTCCGGGTCGCTCATCATGTAGCGGTCCTCGGGGTGGATCCAGGCCGGTACGTCGTGTGCTCCGCACACCGGGACCACCGAGGCCACATGATCGATGTGGCCGTGGGTCAGAACGACCGCGACGGGCTTGAGCCGATGCTTCTTCAGCGTCTCCTCGACACCCTGGGCGGCCTGATGGCCCGGGTCGATGATGACGCACTCCTCACCGGCGGCGGGGGCGACCACGTAGCAGTTGGTGCCCCAAGCGCCTGCGGGGAACCCGGCAATCAGCACGTTCGTCCTCAATCGTCGTCCGGTGGGAGGCTGCAGACAGGAATCCTGCTGCTCAGAGCCTACCGGCGCCGCTCATTACACAGCGAACCCATATACGGTACGGCCTATCCCAGCCCGGACAGCAGTAGCAGACACGTACAAGGAGACGACCCGGTGGTCACGAGCGATCAGCGACGGCGACAGCTCGCCAAGGAGAAGTACGAGCGCCAGCAGAAGCGCCGGGCCGAGGCCCGGAAGAAGTCGCGCCAGCGCGCGGCCGTGATCGGCGCGGCGGTGGCCGTGGTGATCGCGACGCTGGTGGGCCTGATCGTCGGCGGGGTCTTCGACAAGGACAAGAAGGACCAGGCCGCGGACCCGTCCGCGAGCCCGTCGGCCTCGGCGAGCGAGCCGGCGCCCAAGCAGTCCCCGTCGCCGGAGATGGCGATCGACCAGAAGGCGAAGTACACCTTCGCGCTGAAGACCGGCGCGGGTGACATCAACTTCACGATGGACGCGGCGAAGACCCCGCAGACCGTGAACTCCTTCAAGTCGCTCGCCGACAAGGGCTACTTCGACAACACCAAGTGCCACCGGCTGACGGCCGGCGGGATCTTCGTGCTCCAGTGCGGCGACCCCGAGGGCACCGGCCGGGGCGGCCCGGGCTACACCATTCCGGACGAGAACCTGGACTCCCTGGGCAAGGCCAACGAGCAGGGCCAGGTCGTGTACCCGGCCGGCACGGTGGCGATGGCCAACACGGGTCAGCCCGGCTCCGGCGGCAGCCAGTTCTTCCTGGTCTACAAGGACAGCCCGCTGACGCCGACGTACACGCCGTTCGGCAAGATCGACGCGGCCGGCCTGAAGGTCCTTGAGGAGATCGCGAAGGCCGGTACGGTCGACGGCGGCCAGGACGGCGCGCCGAAGACCGAGGTCAAGATCGAGAAGGGCGCGGTCACGCAGAACTGACGTGATGCGGCGACCCCGGGCCCGGCCGGCCCGCCGCCCGTACGCCGATATTCCGTCGTGCGGGATGCGGACAGCCGGCCCGGCGGTCGCCTATGTTGGCGTTGTGCAGGGCGGGCGCTGCCCGCCCCAGGAAACTGTGGACGATGCCCAGGGGGTGAACCCCTCGCAAGGCATCAGGTGGAGGAGGCGCTGTGAGCAGCGACCCGTGGGGCCGAGTCGACGAGACGGGCACCGTGTACGTGCGTACTTCCGAGGGCGAGCAGGTCGTCGGATCGTGGCAGGCAGGCACCCCTGAGGAGGCCCTGGCCTATTTCGAGCGCAAGTACGAGGGCCTGGTGGTCGAGATCGGCCTCCTCGAAAAGCGGGTGCGGACCACTGATCTGTCCGCCAAGGACGCCCAGACGGCGATCGACCACCTGCGTACGCAGGTCGACGAGCACCACGCCGTCGGTGACCTGGACGCCCTGCGGGTGCGGCTGGACAAGCTGGTCACGACCGTGGAGTCCCGGCGCGAGGAGCGCAAGGCCGCGAAGGCCAAGCAGACGGACGAGGCCCGTGCGGCCAAGGACGCGCTGGTCGTCGAGGCCGAGGAGCTGGCCCAGAGCGACCAGTGGCGCAGCGCCGGTGAGCGGCTGCGCGCCCTGGTGGACATCTGGAAGGGGCTGCCGCGCCTGGACCGCAAGTCGGACGACGAGCTGTGGCACCGGTTCTCCCACGCCCGTTCGGCCTTCTCCAAGCGCCGCAAGGCCCACTTCGCCTCGCTGGACGCGCAGCGCGAGGACGCCCGCAAGGTGAAGGAGCGGCTGGTCGCGGAGGCCGAGTCGCTGTCGAAGTCGACCGACTGGGGTCCGACGGCCGCCCGCTACCGCGAGCTGATGGCGGACTGGAAGGCGGCGGGCCGGGCCCAGCGCGAGTCCGAGGACGACCTGTGGAACCGCTTCCGCGGTGCGCAGGACGTGTTCTTCGCGGCCCGCAGCGAGGTCTTCGCCGAGCGTGACGCCGAGCAGATCGAGAACCTGAAGCTCAAGGAGGAGCTGGCCGACGAGGCCGAGAAGCTCGTCCCGATCACGGACCTGAAGGCGGCCCGTGCCGCGTTCCGCTCGCTCAACGAGCGCTGGGAGGCCATCGGCCACGTGCCGCGGGACGCCCGGCCGAAGGTCGAGGGCCGCATGCACTCGGTCGAGCGGGCGATCCAGGAGGCCGAGGAGGGCGAGTGGCGTCGTACGAACCCGGAGGCGCGGGCCCGTGCGGCCGGTCTGACGGGTCAGCTCCAGGCGGCGGTCGACAAGCTGCGTGAGCAGGTCGACGCGGCGCGCGCGGCGGGCAACAACGCCAAGGCCGACAAGCTGTCGCGCGAGCTGGAGGGCCGCCAGGCCCTGCTGGACCAGGCTCTGAAGGGCCTGGAGGAGTTCGGGGGCTGACAGCCCCCTCCCGCACGAA
>NZ_BMVL01000012.1:135186-219998 GCF_014650695.1 Streptomyces avidinii
CCGGGGCCGCCTTTTCGGTGCCGCGGGGGTCCGGAGCTACGGGCGCCGCGCCGAGGTCACGCGGTAGACGTCGTAGACGCCCTCGACGCCCCGGACGGCCTTCAGGACGTGTCCCAGGTGCTTGGGGTCGCCCATCTCGAAGGTGAACCTGGAGGTGGCCACCCGGTCGCGGGAGGTCTGGACCGCCGCCGACAGGATGTTGACGTGCTGGTCCGAGAGGACCCGGGTGACGTCCGACAGCAGCCGTGACCGGTCCAGCGCCTCGACCTGGATGGCGACCAGGAAGACCGAGGACTGGGTGGGGGCCCACTCGACCTCCAGCATCCGCTCGGGCTGCTGGGAGAGGGAGTCGACGTTGACGCAGTCCGCGCGGTGAACCGATACGCCGCTGCCGCGCGTGACGAAGCCGATGATCGGGTCGCCCGGCACCGGGGTGCAGCAGCGGGCCAGCTTGACCCACACGTCGTCGACGCCCTTGACGACGACACCCGGGTCGGCGTTGCTGCGCCGCTTGCGGCCGCGCGCGGGCGGGATCGACTCCTCGATGTCCTCGTTGGCGGCCTCCTCACCGCCGAGGGCCGCCACCAGCTTCTGCACGACGCCCTGCGCGGCCACGTGGCCCTCGCCGATCGCCGCGTAGAGGGAGGAGATGTCGGGGTAGCGCATCTCGTGGGCGAGGGTGACGAGCGAGTCGCCGGTCAGGATGCGCTGGATCGGCAGATTCTGCTTGCGCATGGCCCGCGCGATGGCGTCCTTGCCGTGCTCGATCGCCTCGTCGCGGCGCTCCTTGGAGAACCAGGCGCGGATCTTGTTGCGGGCCCGCGGGGACTTGACGAAGCCGAGCCAGTCGCGGGACGGGCCCGCGCCCTCGGCCTTGGAGGTGAAGACCTCGACCAGGTCGCCGTTGTCGAGGGTGGACTCCAGCGGGACGAGCCGGCCGTTGACCCGGGCCCCTATCGTCCGGTGGCCGACCTCGGTGTGGACCGCGTACGCGAAGTCCACGGGGGTGGCACCGGCGGGCAGCGCGATGACGTCGCCCTTGGGGGTGAAGACGAAGACCTCGTTGCGGGAGAGGTCGAAGCGCAGGGAGTCGAGGAACTCGCCCGGGTCCTCGGTCTCCTTCTGCCAGTCCAGCAGCTGGCGCAGCCAGGCCATGTCGTTGACCGTGTCCTGGCCGGCGCTGCCCTTGGCGGCCTGCGGGACGTCGGTGCGGACCTTGGAGGTACCGGCGACGGTCTGCTGCTTGTACTTCCAGTGCGCGGCGATGCCGTACTCGGCGCGGCGGTGCATGTCGAAGGTGCGGATCTGGAGCTCGACCGGCTTGCCGCTGGGTCCGATGACCGTCGTGTGGAGCGACTGGTACATGTTGAACTTGGGCATCGCGATGTAGTCCTTGAACCGGCCGGGGACCGGGTTCCACCGCGCGTGGACGGTGCCCAGGGCCGCGTAGCAGTCCCGGACGGTGTCGACGAGGACACGGATGCCCACCAGGTCGTAGATCTCCGCGAAGTCACGGCCGCGGACGATCATCTTCTGGTAGACGCTGTAGTAGTGCTTCGGGCGGCCGGTCACGGTCGCCTTGATCCGGGCGGCCCTGAGGTCGACCTGCACCTCGTCGGTGACGACGGCGAGGTACTCGTCGCGCTTGGGCGCGCGCTCGGCGACCAGGCGCACGATCTCGTCGTACATCTTCGGGTAGAGGATCGCGAAGGAGAGGTCCTCCAGCTCCCACTTGATCGTGTTCATGCCCAGCCGGTGAGCCAGCGGGGCGTAGATCTCGAGGGTCTCGCGGGCCTTCTTCTCCTGCTTCTCCCGCTTGAGGTAGCGCATGGTGCGCATGTTGTGCAGCCGGTCGGCGAGCTTGATCACCAGGACGCGCGGGTCCTTGGCCATCGCCACGACCATCTTGCGGACGGTCTCGGCCTGGGCCGCCTCGCCGAACTTCACCCGGTCGAGCTTGGTGACGCCGTCGACGAGCAGGGCCACGGCGTCGCCGAAGTCGCGGCGCAGGTCCTCCAGGCCGTATTCGGTGTCCTCGACCGTGTCGTGGAGCAGACCGGCCATGAGGGTGGCCGGATCCATACCGAGCTCGGCGAGGATGGTCGTCACCGCGAGCGGGTGGGTGATGTACGGGTCGCCGCTCTTGCGCTTCTGGCCGCGGTGCCAGCGCTCGGCCACCTGGTAGGCCTGTTCCAGCTGGCGCAGCGTCGACGTCTCGATCTTCGGGTCGTTGCTGCGGACTATGCGGAGCAGGGGCTCCAGAACCGGGTTGTACGGGTTCGAGCGCTGTACGCCGAGCCGGGCGAGGCGGGCGCGCACCCGGTTGGAGGACCCGGCGGACTTCGCCGGCGCGGGCTTGACCGGCGGCACCGGCGGAGCCGGCGGGGGCGTGGCGGGAACCGCCGTGGCCGGCTCGGCCTGCGGGTCGGGCTGCGCGGCGGAGATTGGCTGGACCTCGTCTGGCAAGAGCGCTCCTCAGCGGATCCGGTGCCCGTGTCCGGTCCGGACAACCCATGGTAGCGAGGGTTCCCCGCCCCCGTTCCCCGAGCCTCCGCCACGAGCGTTCCGGTGCGGCGCCGCACGCGAGAGCGGCGGGTATCCGGGACGTCCCGGATACCCGCCGCTCGACAAGCGAAGGGATCAGACCACGATCAGCGCGTCCAGCGGAGCCCCCGCGAGGGAGGCGGCCAGCTTGGCCCGGCCCGGGAGGAACGACAGCTCCATCAGGACCGCCACGCCGGCGACCTCGGCCCCGGCCCGCCGGATCAGCGAGAGCGAGGCCTCCGCCGTACCGCCGGTGGCCAGCACGTCGTCGATGACCATGACCCGGTCACCCGCCGCCAGGTCCTCGGCGTGGACCTCGATCTCCGCCGTGCCGTACTCCAGCTCGTACGACTGCGCGAGCGTCGCGCCCGGCAGCTTCCCGGCCTTGCGCACCGGTACGAAGCCGATGCCGGCCTGCACGGCGACCGGGGCCGCCAGGATGAACCCGCGCGCCTCCAGACCGACGATCTTCGTCGCGCCGTACTGCCCGGCCAGTTCCACCAGCGTCTCCGTGAGCGCGGCGAACGCCTTCGGGTCCGCCAGCAGCGGGGTGATGTCCTTGAACATCACGCCCGGCTTCGGGTAGTCCGGCACGTCCTTGATCCGGCTGAGCAGCAGGGCCCGGCCGTCCTCGGACAGCGGCCCGGTCAACGCCGCCGCCCCGGCCGGCCCTGCGCCACGACCTGCGGCTCGTCCTCGGTCGCGTAGCCCTCGTCCGGGGACTCGCCCTTGGCGTCCGCGGCCGCCCGCTTGGCGAGCACCCGCTTCTTGAGCGCCTTCATCGCCGGCTCGCGCTCCTTGAGGTCGACGACCAGCGGGGTCGCGATGAAGATCGAGGAGTACGCACCGGCCGCGAGGCCGACGAACAGCGACAGCGAGATGTCGTTGAGCATGCCCGCGCCCAGGAAACCGCCACCGATGAACAGCAGGGCACCGACCGGGAGCAGCGCCACGACCGTGGTGTTGATCGAGCGGACCAGGGTGCCGTTGATGCTGCGGTTGGCGACCTCGCTGTACGTGAAGCGGGTCTGCTTCGTGATGTCCTTCGAGCCCTCCTTGAGACCGTCGAAGACGACGACGGTGTCGTAGAGGGAGTAACCAAGGATGGTCAGCAGACCGATGACCGTGCCCGGGGTGACCTCGAAGCCGACCAGCGCGTAGATGCCGACGGTGATCGTGAGGTCGTGGATCAGGGCGATCAGAGCCGCGACCGCCATGCGCCACTCGAAGGCGATGGCCAGGTAGATCACCACGAGGACCATGAAGACGCCGAGGCCGGTCCACGCCTTGTTGGCGATCTGCTCGCCCCAGCTGGGACCGACCAGGTCGGCGTTGATACCGGCCTGGTCGACCTTGAGGTCGGTGGCGAGCTGCTTCTTGACGTCGGTGGCGGCGTCGGTGTCCACACCCGAGATCTGGATGCGCAGACCGCCGGTGCCGAGCTGCTGGACGATCGCGTCGTGGCCGGAGGCCTTCTCCGCGAACTCACGGGCCCTGGGCTCCGAGACGGCCGTCTTCGGGGTGGTGAAGACCGCACCGCCCTTGAACTCGATGCCCATGTTGAGGCCCTGGACGGCCAGGGCGACGATCGCCGTGATGGTGATCAGGATGGAAACGCCGTACCAGAGAAAGCGCTTGCCGACGAAGTCGTAGCCGACCTCACCGCGGTACAGCCTGGCGCCGAGATCTCCAAGCTTCGACATCTCTCACGCCTCCTTTGCGTCGACGGGGGCGGGGGCGGAACCGGTACGGCGGGACCGGCGCAGCGGAGGCTTCGCGCCCAGCCGCTTCGGGTCCAGCCCGGACCACGGGTGACCGCTGGCGAAGAACTTCGTACGCGCCAGCAGCGTCATGATCGGCTTGGTGAAGAGGAACACCACGACCACGTCGAGCAGGGTCGTCAGACCCAGTGTGAAGGCAAAGCCCTGGACCTTGCCCACGGTGACGATGAACAGCACCGCCGCGGCCAGGAACGACACGAAGTCGGACACCAGGATCGTGCGACGGGCACGCGGCCAGGCGCGCTCGACGGCCGGACGCAGGGTGCGGCCCTCGCGGATCTCGTCCCGGATGCGCTCGAAGTACACGATGAACGAGTCCGCCGTGATGCCGATCGCCACGATCGCACCGCAGACGGCCGGCAGGTTCAGCGCGAAGCCGATGCCCTTTCCGAGCAGCGCCATGATCGTGTAGGTCAGGATCGCCGAGACCAGGAGGCTGATGATGGCGACGAACGCCAGGCCCCGGTAGTAGACCAGCAGGTAGATCACCACGAGGAGCAGGCCGATGGCACCGGCGATCAGGCCGGCCTTCAGCTGCTCGCCGCCGAGCGCGGCGGTGACAGTGGTGACGCTGTCCTCCTGGAAGGACAGCGGCAGGGCGCCGTACGAGAGCATGTTGCCCAGGTCCTGCGCGGACTGCTGGGTGAAGCCGCCGGAGATCTCGGCGCTGCCACCGGTCAGCGCCTGGCTCACGGACGGGTCGGAGATGACCTGCCCGTCGAGCACGATCGCGAACTGGTTCTGCGGCATCTGCTTGGTGGCCAGCTCACCGGTGATCTTGGCGAACTTGTCGGCGCCCTTGTCGGTGAACTGCATGGTGACGATCCACTGGCCGCGCTGGGGGTCGATCTGACCCTTGGCGTCCTTCACGTCCTGGCCGTTGACCTGGGCCGGGCCCAGGATCCACTTGCCCCAGGCGGTACCGCGCTGGCCGCAGGCGACCATCGGCTCCTCGGGCTTGGCGCCCGCGCCGGCGGCGGCGCGCTGCGCCTCGACGTTGCAGTCCAGCGCCGCGAACTTGGCCTGGAGGGCAGCGGCCGCGGCCTCGTCGCCGGTCGGCGGCGCGGATGCGGACGCGGAGGGCGACGGAGCAGCCTTGTTGTCGTCTGCCTTCTTCGACTCCCTCGCCGAGGGCGAGGGAGTGGGGGCGGCCGGGGCCTTGAGGGCCTCACTGAGCGCGCGGCCCTGGGAAGTGGCGCTGGACGACGGGGTGGCCGAGGGGCTGGTCTTGCCGTCCCCGGCCTTGGGAGCCCCGGAACCGCTCGCGGAGGGGCTCGGGCTCGGGGTGCCCTCGGGAGCGGCCGGGGAGCCGTCCGCGAAGGCGAGAACCGGGCGGAAGTACAGCTGGGCGGTGGTACCGACCTGCTCGCGCGCCTGCTGCTCGTTCGTCCCCTTGGGGATGTTCACGATGATGTGGTCGCGGCCCTGCGTCTGGACCTCGGCCTCCGACACGCCGAGCCCGTTGACACGGCGCTCGATGATGCCGACCGCCGTGTTCATGTTCGTCTCGTTGATCGCGTCCGGCTTCCCGGGCTCGCTCTTGGCCTTGAGCGTGATGCTCGTGCCGCCTGCGAGGTCGATGCCCAGCCTGGGAGTCGTCTGCTTCGTGAGGAACATCCCCGCGGTGAGCGCCACCATCGCGATCAGGATGATCGCCAGGGCACGCCCCGGCCTCCCCTGAGCCCCCGTGGGCCGCCGGCCCTTCTTCGGTGCTGCCACCTTGTCGTTTCTCCCTGTCCAACCGTCCCGCGCCGGGTCAGCGCGCGGACGGCCACGAAATGTGTGGTGGGGACCCCTGCCCCCCGCAGAAGTGTCACAGACGGGGACCGTGCCGGTCGCCGGTCAGGCGCCTCCACGGTCCCCGGCAGCGCGTTACTTCGCTCCGGCCTCGCCGTCGGACTTGCCGTCCTTGGGCTCGTCGTCGCCCTTGGGCGCGTCCTCGTCCTTCTTGCCCAGGTCGAGCTTGGGAGCCTCGTCCTCGTCCTTGGTGAGGTCCGCCTTCGGAGCCTCGGTCAGCGAGGAGGCGTCGTCCGGTACGACCGGCGCGTCGGTGGCAGCGTCGTCGCTGACCCCGTGGACGATGCGGTTGTACTCCGCATCCTCGAGGACGGCGCCGATGGAGTTCTTCGCGAAGATCGCGTGGACGCCGGGAGCCACCTCGAGGGTGACGGTGTCGTCACCGATCTCCTTCACCGTGGCGTACATGCCGCCGATGGTGCGGACCCCGGTGCCGGGCGTCATGTGGTCGCGCATCTGCGCGGCTGCCTGCTGCTTCTTCTTCGCGGAGCGGGTCATCAGGAACATCGCCCCGATGAGCACGATGAACGGGAGGAGTGTCACGAGATTCACGGGACGGAGATCCTTCGCACGACCGCACGCGGACGGCGGCCTTTTCTACGGGGGTGGGCACACCGACCCGAAGGGTCGGCATCGGCGGAGTCTAGGCGAGTCCGCACCGATGGAACAACGCCCAGCATGGCACCGCAGTTCCTGAGGGGTCGAACCTCCGCGCCGTCAGGCCCCGAACAAGCCCTGTTGTCCGCTTGATCCACTCCCGCCGTGCTGGGGCGGCACGAGTCCCAGGTGAGCCCATGCGGCGGGCGTCGCGACCCGCCCCCGGGGGGTGCGCGCGAGCAGCCCCTCGCGGACCAGGAAGGGCTCGGCGACCTCCTCCACGGTCTCCCGCTCCTCACCCACCGCCACGGCGAGGGTCGACAGGCCCACCGGGCCGCCGCCGAAGAGCTTGAGGAGGGCTTCCAGAACGGCCCGATCCAGCCGGTCGAGCCCGCGCCCGTCCACCTCGTACACCTGGAGGGCGGTACCGGCCACCTCGCGGTTGATCACACCGTCGGCCCGGACCTGGGCGTAGTCGCGGACCCGGCGCAGCAGGCGGTTGGCGATGCGCGGGGTGCCTCGGGAGCGGCCGGCGATCTCGGCGGCGCCGGCAGTGTCGATCTCCACGTCGAGGAGGCGGGCGGAGCGGTGGATGACGCGTTCCAGCTCCTCGGGGGCGTAGAACTCCATGTGCCCGGTGAAACCGAAGCGGTCCCGCAGCGGCGGGGGCAGCAGTCCGGCCCGGGTGGTGGCGCCGACCAGCGTGAAGGGCGGCAGTTCCAGCGGGATCGCGGTGGCCCCGGGGCCCTTGCCGACGATCACGTCGACGCGGAAGTCCTCCATGGCCATGTAGAGCATCTCCTCGGCGGGCCGCGACATGCGGTGGATCTCGTCGAGGAAGAGGACCTCGCCCTCCTGGAGGGAGGAGAGGATCGCGGCGAGGTCGCCGGCGTGCTGGATGGCGGGTCCCGAGGTGATGCGGATCGGCGCACCCATCTCGGCCGCGATGATCATGGAGAGCGTGGTCTTGCCGAGGCCGGGCGCGCCGGAGAGCAGGACGTGATCGGCGGTGGCTCCGCGCTGCCGGGCCGCCTTGAGGACGAGGTCCAGCTGCTGGCGGACCTTCTCCTGGCCGACGAACTCGCCGAGGTCCTTGGGGCGCAGGGCCGCCTCGACGGCGGTGTCCTCACCGTCGGCGGCGGCGGCCACGATCCGGTCGTCGCTCTCGTCTTCCCAGTTCACGCTGTCAGTCTGCCTTCTCGGTTCGTACGGTGGTCGGTCGCCTGCGGCGCCGCTCCGGACCGGCCCCTCCGGCGTTCGAGGAGCGGGGTCCGGGGCGGAGCCCCGGTCTCGCGGCTAGCGGGCCCGGTTCAGGGACTGCAGGGCGGCTCGCAGGAGCTGCGGAACCGGGGCCGAGCCGCCGGCGGCGATGGCGGCCTCGGCCTGCGGGGTGACCGCCGCGACCGCGTCCTCCGCATCGCGCGCGGCGTAGCCGAGGCCGATCAGCGCGGCGGAGAGCTGCTCGGTCCAGGGCGCGGGCCCGGAGGCCGCGGCGCGCTGGGCGCCCACGAGGCCGCTGCTGCCCAGCGGGGCCCCGAGCTTGCCCTTCAGTTCGAGGAGGAGCTTCTGGGCACCCTTCTTGCCGATGCCCGGTACCGCCACCAGCGCCTTCTCGTCGCCGGTGGAGACGGCCAGCCGCAGCGCGTCGGGGCTGTGCACGCCGAGCATGGCCTGCGCGAGCCGGGGCCCGACCCCGCTGGCGGTCTGCAGGACCTCGAAGGCCTGGCGCTCGTCGTCGTCGGCGAAGCCGTACAGGGTCAGCGAGTCCTCCCGTACGACGAGGGAGGTCGACAGCCGGGCCGCTTCCCCGATCCGCAGTCCGGCGATGGTGTTCGGCGTGCAGTGCACGGCCATGCCCACTCCCCCGACTTCGATCACGGCAAGGGTGGGGGCGAGTGCGGCAACGGGGCCGCTGACGAAGGCGATCATCGGGTACGGCCTTTCGAGGCGTGCAGGGCGACCGCCTGCTGGAGGCGGTTCTGGGCGGGGGCCCGCCAGATGTGACAGATGGCCAGGGCGAGGGCGTCGGCGGCGTCCGCCGGCTTGGGCGGTGCGTCCAGCCTGAGCAGCCGGGTGACCATCGCACCGACCTGGGCCTTGTCGGCCCGGCCGCTGCCGGTGACGGCTGCCTTGACCTCGCTGGGGGTGTGCAGGGCGACCGGTATCCCGCGGCGGGCGGCGCACAGCATCGCGACGGCACTCGCCTGGGCGGTTCCCATCACGGTGCTGACATTGTGCTGGCTGAACACCCGCTCCACGGCCACCACTTCGGGCCGGTGCCGGTCGAGCCACTCCTCGATGCCCTGCTCGATGGCGACGAGCCGGTGGCCCAACTCCGCGTCCGCGGGCGTCCGTACGACGCCCACGCCGAGCATGGTCAGGGGCCGGCCGGCGACGCCCTCGACGACGCCGACGCCGCATCGCGTCAGCCCCGGGTCCACACCGAGTACGCGCACCCCGCCCCCTTCTTCGATCTCCTGTACGTGCAGCTTCGCAGGTTATCGGGTGGCACTGACAAAGCAGCGGGCCGACGGGGTGTGTCCCCGTC
The DNA here is from genome assembly GCF_014650695.1 of Streptomyces avidinii. Classification (GTDB taxonomy): domain Bacteria; phylum Actinomycetota; class Actinomycetes; order Streptomycetales; family Streptomycetaceae; genus Streptomyces; species Streptomyces avidinii. Next base: position 144,454 of record NZ_BMVL01000012.1, read on the forward strand.
GGCCCGCTGCCCGGTGCTGTGCGCGGTGGACGCCGGTCAGGCGTCGACCTTCTCCATGACCTCGTCCGAGACATCGAAGTTGGCGAAGACGTTCTGCACGTCGTCGCTGTCCTCCAGCGCGTCGATCAGCTTGAAGATCTTGCGCGCGCCCTCTTCGTCCAGCTCGACCTGCATGGTCGGCAGGAAGTTGGAGTCGGCCGAGTCGTAGTCGATGCCGGCCTGCTGGAGCGCGGTGCGGACCGCGACCATGTCGGTGGCCTCGCTGATGATCTCGAAGCTCTCGCCGAGGTCGTTGACCTCTTCGGCGCCGGCGTCGAGCACCGTCTCCAGGACGTCGTCCTCGGAGAGCTCGCCCTTGGGCAGCAGCACGACACCCTTGCGGTTGAACAGGTACGAGACCGAGCCCGGGTCGGCCATCGAACCGCCGTTGCGGGTCATGGCGACACGCACGTCGGAGGCGGCACGGTTGCGGTTGTCGGTGAGGCACTCGATGAGCACCGCGACGCCGTTCGGACCGTAGCCCTCGTACATGATCGTCTCGTAGTCGGCGCCGCCGGCCTCGAGACCGCCGCCGCGCTTGACCGCGGAGTCGATGTTCTTGTTCGGGACCGAGCTCTTCTTGGCCTTCTGGATGGCGTCGAAGAGCGTCGGGTTGCCATCGATGTCGGCGCCGCCCATACGGGCCGCGACCTCGATGTTCTTGATCAGCTTCGCGAAGAGCTTGCCGCGCTTGGCGTCAACCACGGCCTTCTTGTGCTTCGTCGTAGCCCATTTAGAGTGGCCGGACATCTGCCTGTCTCCTTCGCGTCACCAACAATGTTCGCCTCAGATCCTACCGGGACGCCGTTACAGCCCGGCGCGCACCATGTCGACGAAGTAGGCGTGGACGCGGTCGTCTCCGGTCAGCTCGGGGTGGAACGAGGTCGCGAGGACGTTGCCCTGGCGCACGGCGACCGTGTGGCCGTCGTACGTGGCGAGCACCTCGGCGGCGGCGCCGACGGACTCGACCCAGGGTGCGCGGATGAAGACGCCCTCGACCGGGCCGCCCGCTATCCCCGCGAAATCGATCTTCGCTTCGAAGGACTCGTTCTGGCGGCCGAACGCGTTGCGGCGGACGATCATGTCGATGCCGCCCAGGGTCTCCTGGTCCTCACGGCCGTCCAGGAGCTTGTCCGCCAGCATGATCATGCCGGCGCAGGTGCCGTACACGGGCATGCCGGCGGCCACGCGCTCGCGCAGCGGCTCCAGCATGCCGAACAGCACGGCGAGCTTCGACATGGTGGTGGACTCGCCGCCGGGGATCACCAGGGCGTCGACCTCGGCGAGCTCCTCGGGGCGCCGGATCGGCCTGGCCACGGCGTCCGCCGCAGCCAGGGCGATCAGGTGCTCCCGTACGTCGCCCTGGAGAGCCAGGACACCGATCACGGGGGTGTTCGTCATGACCGATTACCAGCCGCGGTTGGCGTAGCGCTCGGACTCGGGGAGGGTGTCGCAGTTGATGCCGACCATGGCCTCGCCCAGGTTGCGGGAGGCGTCCGCGATGATCTTCGGGTCGTCGTAGAAGGTGGTGGCCTTCACGATGGCGGCGGCGCGCTTGGCCGGGTCGCCCGACTTGAAGATGCCGGAGCCGACGAAGACGCCCTCGGCACCGAGCTGGCGCATCAGCGCGGCGTCGGCCGGGGTGGCGACGCCACCGGCGGAGAACAGCACGACCGGGAGCTTGCCGAGCTCGGCAACTTCCTTGACGAGCTCGTACGGGGCGCGCAGCTCCTTGGCGGCGGCGAACAGCTCGTTGTTGTCGTAGCCGCGCAGGCGGGCGATCTCGTTCTTGATCTGGCGCAGGTGGCGGACGGCCTCGACGACGTTGCCGGTGCCGGCCTCGCCCTTCGAGCGGATCATGGCCGCGCCCTCGGCGATGCGGCGCAGGGCCTCGCCCAGGTTGGTGGCGCCGCAGACGAAGGGGGTGGTGAACGCCCACTTGTCGGAGTGGTTGACCTCGTCGGCCGGGGTCAGGACCTCGGACTCGTCGATGTAGTCGACGCCGAGGGACTGCAGGACCTGGGCCTCGACGAAGTGGCCGATGCGGGACTTGGCCATGACCGGGATCGAGACGGCCTCGATGATCTCTTCGATCATGTTGGGGTCCGACATGCGCGCGACGCCGCCGTCCTTGCGGATGTCGGCCGGGACCCGCTCCAGGGCCATGACGGCCACGGCGCCGGCGTCCTCGGCGATCTTCGCCTGCTCGGCGTTGACCACGTCCATGATCACGCCGCCCTTCAGCTGCTCGGCCATGCCGCGCTTGACGCGCGAGGTGCCGATCGCCGACTCGGCGGACTGGGGGGAGGTGGGAAGCGTGCTCACGGATTGACCTCACTCGAAAGGAAGACGGGGTACTGCTCGTACTACTCGGCTGAGGAAACCCCAGGGGATCAGTCCACTACAAGGGCCAATGTGGAGCCTGTGGCTCCTTGATTTGTCCCTCACGGCCCTTGGAAGCCCTAGATCGGCCGTTCTGCAAGATCCACCGGCGGCTCGTCGTCCATTTCGAAGGCGAGCGGGAAGGGCGCGTGTCCCGCCAGTCTGAACCAGCGGACCTTCCGGTGCCTGCGCAGCGCGCGGGCGGCCCGTACCGAGTCGTTGAGGAAGCGCCGCGCCATCGGCACCCGGCGGACGGCCGCCGCCAGCTCCTCGGTCGCCTCCGCCCCGCCGGGGGCCGCCTTGAGCACGTCGACCTGGTCGGCATCGGCGAAGACCGCGCGCAGCGCCTGGCTGAGCTCGCTCTCGGCGACCTCGCGGTGGTCCTCCTCGGCCTGCCGGGCGGCGTGCGCGGCCTCGTACAGCACCAGGGAGGAGGCGGGGTCGAGCACCCCGGACGTGGCCACCTCCAGCACGACGGAGGCACGCCGCACGAGCTGCGCGTCGAGCGCGGCCCGCGCGGCGTCCATCCGCGAGTGCAGCCGGTCGAGCCGGCCGGCGGTCCAGCTGAGGTAGACCCCGATGACTCCGAGAGCCAGGGCGATCCAGACAAGGGTTTCGATCACGCTGCGCGACCCTACCGCTCCACGCGCCCCCGGCCCCCATCGCCCCTGGCCGCGTCCGACCCGGGCCGGAGCGGACGGTCAGCACCGGGTGGTGACGCTTCAGGAGGGCGAGGTGTCCTTCGAGAAGCCGAGGCGGGTGCGGAGGGGGACGCGTTCGTCCGTGGCCACCGCCGCCGCGCCGTCCGTCACCGTTTCGTAGACGGCCAGGATGTCCGCCCCGACCGTGGACCAGTCGAAGCGGCGGACGTGTGCCGAGCCGCGGGCGCTGAGCTCGGCCCGGCGGTCCGGGTCGCGCAGCAGCGCGACGGCCGCCGTCGCCAGGGCATCGGCGTTCTCGTTGGCGAACAGGTCGCCCGCCCCGCCCTGGTCCAGGACCTGCGCGAAGGCGTCCAGGTCGGATGCGAGGACCGCCGCGCCCGCCGAGAGGGCCTCGACCAGGATGATGCCGAAGCTCTCGCCGCCGGTGTTCGGGGCGACGTACACGTCCACGCTGCGCAGCAGCCGCGCCTTGTCCTCGTCCGAGACCATGCCGAGGAATTCGACCCGCGCGCGGAGCTCCGCGGGGAGCGAGGCCACCGCTTCCTCCTCGTCACCGCGGCCGGCGACGAGCAGCCGTACGTCCGGGCAGGCCTCCACGATCTTCGGGAAGGCCGCCATCAGTACCGGCAGGCCCTTGCGCGGCTCGTCGATACGGCCGATGAAGCCCAGGGTCTGCCCGGCCCAGTCGGGGTTGGGCTCGGCCTTGGCGAAGAAGTCGACGTCGACGCCGTTGGGGATGACGACGGCATCGCCGCCGAGGTGCTCGACGAGCGTGCGCCGCGCGTACTCGCTCACCGCGATCCGCGCGTTGATCTTCTCCAGGGCCGGCTGCAGGATCGGGTACGCCGCGATCATCGCCCGGGACCGCGGGTTCGAGGTGTGGAAGGTCGCCACGATCGGGCCCTGCGCCGCCCAGCACGACAGCAGCCCCAGCGAGGGCGAGGCCGGCTCGTGGATGTGGATCACGTCGAAGGTGCCGTCGTGGAGCCAGCGCCGCACCCGGGCCGCCGACAGGAAGCCGAAGTTCAGCCGGGCCACCGAGCCGTTGTACGGGACCGGCACCGCCCGCCCCGCCGAGACCACGTACGGCGGCAGCGGGGTGTCGTCGTCCGCGGGAGCGAGCACCGACACCTCGTGGCCGAGGCGGATCAGGTGCTCCGCCAGGTCCCGGATGTGGAACTGGACGCCGCCCGGCACGTCCCACGAGTACGGGCACACGATGCCGATCTTCACAGCGTGCGCTCCTCCAGATCGTCCAGCCACAGCCGCTGCAGCATGTGCCAGTCCTCCGGGTGCTCGGCGATGCCCCACGCGAAGGCGTCCGCCAGCGCCTGCGTCATGACGGTGGTCTTCTCGGTCCGGGTCCCGGTCTTCGGCACCTCCACCTCGGGGTGGATCCGGCCGTACATCGTCGGCGTGTCGCCGTAGTGCAGGGTGGCCGGGAGCAGGACGGCACCGGTCTGCTGGGCGAGCAGCGCCGGCCCGGCCGGCATGCGCGCCGTGGCGCCGAAGAAGTCCACCTCGACCCCGGAGGCCGACAGGTCCCGGTCCGCGACCAGGCAGACCAGGCCGCCGGAGCGCAGCCGGCGGGCGAGGGTGCCGAAGGCGGCGCCGCCGCTGTGCGGCAGGACCTCCATGCCCAGGCTCTCGCGGTAGGCCACGAACCGGTCGTAGAGGCTCTCGGGCTTCAGCCGCTCGGCGACCGTGGTGAACGGCACCCCGATGTGGCCGATGGCCCAGGCCCCGGCGAGGTCCCAGTTGGCCAGGTGCGGCAGGGCCACGACGACCCCGCGCCCGGAGGCGATGGCCTCGCGCAGCAGGTGCTCGTCCTGGAACCGGACCTCGGTGCTGAAGCGCCGCGGATCCATGGTCGGCAGCCGGAAGGACTCCATCCAGTACCGCATGTACGAGCGCATGCCCGCCTGCGACAGCTCGCGCAGCCGCTCCGGACCGGCGTCGGGCACCACCCGGGCCAGATTCGACTCCAGCCGCAGCACGCTCTTGCCGCGCCGCTTCCAGGCGAAGTCGGCGATCCGCCGGCCCAGCGCCACGGCGGCCGGCTCGGGCAGCTTCTTGACCCCGGCCCAGCCGAGCCCGTACAGCCCGTCGATCAGCTTGTCCTGCGCCGCGCCCATCAGGCTGCGCCACCCTCGGCGGCCGCCGCGGCGGCGTCGGCCTCGGCCGACTCGCGGCGCACGGTGACCACCCGCTGGATCAGGGTGACGAGCGAGCCCACCGCCACGATCCACAGGGCGATCGGCAGCAGTACCCCGATCCAGGACGGCACCCCGAAGGTCTGCAGCCCGGACAGGCCGGCCGCGACCAGCGAGATCACCAGGCGCTCGGCCCGCTCGATGAGGCCGTTGACGGCCACCGGCAGTCCGATCGACTCGCCGCGCGCCTTGGTGTACGAGACCACCTGACCGCTGGCGAGGCAGAAGATCGCCACCGCGCAGAGCGCGTTGTCGTTGCCGGTGCCCGCGTACCAGAGGGCGAGACCGCCGAAGATCGCCGCGTCGGCGACCCGGTCGAGGGTGGAGTCGAGGAAGGCTCCCCACCGGCTGGAGATCCCGGCCTGGCGGGCCATGTTGCCGTCCACCAGGTCGGAGAAGACGAAGAGGGTGATCGTGATGGTGCCCCAGAAGAACTCGCCGCGGGGGAAGAACCACAGCGCTCCGGCCACCACTCCGGCCGTGCCGATCAGGGTGACCGCGTCCGGGCTCACCCCCCGCCGGAGAAGAAATGCGGCGAATGGCGTGAGAACACGCGTGAAGAATGCACGCGCGTACTTGTTCAGCATGGCCTTCCCGGAGGGTCGCTGGGCCGCACGGCCACCACGGCCACCGGCTGGCCCATCGTAGCCAGCACGCCACCGCGCGGACGCCGCGCACCCACCGGTTCGTGCCACGTAAGACGTACTTCACGCCGCCGACCGCCTCCGGTGGGCCCCGGGTACGTCCCCGGTACGACGTATGGACGGGATGTGACACCAGTGCAAAGCTCGAAGAATCCCGCATTCCTCCTCCGGGGAGGGGCCGGGAACACCGATCCGGACATCGATCCACCACACCCAACCCTCCTCACCGTCACCACCGGGAGGCATGAGCATCATGGGAGCCACATCACACCAAGCCGGAGCCGCCGGCAGGGCACTGACGGCCGACCGCCCCTCTTCCATCCGGAATGTCGTGCTGGTCGGCCACAGCGGATCCGGCAAGACCACGCTGGTCGAAGCCCTCGCCCTGACCGCGGGAGCGGTCAATCGGGCCGGCCGGGTCGAGGACGGTGCCACCGTCTCCGACTACGACGAGATCGAGCACCGCCGACAGCGTTCCGTCCAGCTGTCCCTCGTCCCCGTCGAATGGGGCGGAATCAAGATCAATATCCTGGACACCCCCGGATACGCCGACTTCGTCGGGGAACTCAGGGCCGGTCTGCGCGCCGCGGACGCGGCCCTTTTCGTCGTCTCCGCCTCGGACGGGATCGACGGCGCCACCCGCATGGTCTGGGACGAGTGCGAGGCCGTCGGCATGCCCCGCGCCATCGTCGTCACCCACCTGGAGGCCGCCCGCTCCGACTACACGCAGATGACCACCGTCTGCGGCGAGATCTTCGGCGCCGACGACCCGGACGCGGTCATACCCCTCTACCTCCCCCTGCACGGCCCGGCCGGCCCCGACGGGCACGCCCCCGTCACCGGGCTGCTCGGCCTGCTCTCCCAGCGCGTCTACGAGTACTCCTCGGGCGAGCGCGTGGAGCGCGACCCGGACCCCGCCGAGCTCGCCCTCATCGCCGACGCCCGCGCCCGGCTGATCGAGGGGATCATCGCCGAGAGCGAGGACGAGAGCCTCATGGACCGCTACCTCGGCGGTGAGGAGATCGACCTCAAGACCCTCGTCGACGACCTGGAGCGGGCGGTGGCGCGCGGCACCTTCCACCCCGTCCTGATGGCCGCCCCCGCCTCCGACGGCGCCCGCCAGGGCCTGGGGACCGTGGAGCTCCTCGAACTGGTCACCGGCGGCTTCCCCACCCCCCTGGAGCGCGCCGCCGTCCCCGTGACCCGCCCCGACGGCTCCGCCCGGCCCGCCGTCACCTGCGATCCCGACGGCTCCCTCGTCGCCGAGGTCGTCAAGACCTCCTCCGACCCCTACGTCGGCCGCGTCTCCCTCGTCCGCGTCTTCTCCGGCACCCTGAAGGCCGAGGAGACCGTCCACGTCAGCGGGCACGGCCTCGCCGACCGCGGACACGAGGACCACGATGTCGACGAGCGGGTCGGCTCCCTCTCCTCCCCCTTCGGCAAACAGCAGCGCGTCCTCACCCGGTGCATCGCCGGTGACCTCGCCTGCGTCGCGAAACTGACCCGCGCGGAGACCGGCGACACCCTCTCCGCGAAGGACGACCCGCTCCTGATGGAGCCCTGGACCATGCCCGACCCCCTGCTCCCCCTCGCCATCGAGGCGCACAGCAAGGCCGACGAGGACAAGCTCTCCCAGGGCCTGGCCCGGCTCGTCGCCGAGGACCCCACGATGCGGCTGGAGCAGAATCCGCACACCCACCAGGTCGTCCTGTGGTGCCTGGGCGAGGCCCACCAGGACGTCGCCCTGGAGCGGCTGCGCACCCGCTACGGCGTCCAGGTCGACCCCGTCCCGCACAAGGTGAGCCTGCGCGAGACCTTCGGCGCCAAGGCGGCCGGGCGCGGCCGGCACGTGAAGCAGTCCGGTGGGCACGGCCAGTTCGCGATCTGCGAGATCGAGGTGGAACCGCTCCCGCCGGGCAGCGGCATCGAGTTCGTCGACAAGGTGGTCGGCGGCGCCGTGCCCCGCCAGTTCATCCCGTCGGTGGAGAAGGGCGTACGCACGCAGGCCGCCCGCGGGGTCGCCGCCGGCTACCCGCTCGTCGACGTGCGCATCACGCTCCTCGACGGCAAGGCGCACTCGGTGGACTCCTCCGACGCCGCTTTCCAGACCGCCGGGGCCCTCGCGCTGCGCGAGGCCGCCGCCGAGGCCCGGATCGAGCTGCTCGAACCGGTGGCCGAGCTCGCCGTCCTCGTCCCGGACGAGTACGTCGGCCCGGTCATGAGCGACCTGGCGGGCCGCCGCGGCCGCGTCGTCGGCACCGACCAGGCCGGTCCCGGGCGCACCCGGGTCCGCGCCGAGATCCCCGAGATCGAGATCGGCCGCTACGCCGTCGAGCTGCGCTCCGTCTCGCACGGCACCGGCCGCTTCGCCCGGGCGTACGCACGCCACGAACCGATGCCGCCGCAGATCGCGGAGAAGGTGCGCGGACAGGCCGAGAAGGGAAGTCGACAGGTGTAGCACCGGGTCGGCCGCCCACCGCAAGCGGGTTGGGCGGGCGGCCGACCCAACCCGCTTGCGGTGGGCGGCATTTCCCTGTCCCATGACCATGGGGCGAGATCCGCCGATAGGCTCGTCGGCGCACCGAAAGAGCAGGAACGCACAGCGAGGGGTGGGGGCAGCGGTGGCGGACGACGGATTCGACTTCAGGCCCGGAGCGCAGGTCCCGCTGCAGGGTGGCGGCGGGCAGACGGCGGCGACCAACGCCCTTGCCTCGGCCGCGTACCGGGACGGCGGCAAGGACACCAAACTCGACGCGATACTCGGTGCCAACAACGAGAACCACCCGGCCACGGTCAAGCCCCCGAAGATCTCCCTCTTCGAGCCCAGCCTCGGCGAGGCCTTCTGCCGGGCCGTGGAGGCCCGCGCCCTCGGCCCGGGCCGCAAGCCGCTGATCCAGTCCTTCGGCGGCGATCCGCAGACGGTGGTGGAGCACTGCCTGGCCGCCTCGCACATCCGCAAGGAGCGCGACCGCAGGCTCCGGCTGATCACGCTGGTCTGCGGTGTGCTGTTCCTGCCCGGGCTGCTGCTGTGGCTGGGCCTGTTCCAGCTCCGCAAGTCCCTGTCCTCCCGGGAGGGCCGGGGCAGCTCCTGGATCGGCACCGCCCTCCTGGTCGGCGTCGGCGTCGTGGTGGCCGTGCTGATGTTCCGGCTGCCGCTGACCGGCTTCCTCGGCCTCTACGCCCGCGGCATGATCATCGCCCCGGCCCTGGGCTGGCTGCTCGCCCGCCGCACCTGCGAGGCCACCGCCAGGGACCTGCGCGCCCGCTGGGACGGGCTGCTGTCGGGCGGCGGGGTCGGCGCCAAGATCCCGGAGGCCGTGCCCGGCAACCCCGACGAGAAGGCGCGTGAGGAACTGCGCCACCAGCTCGCCAAACTGACCGCGGAGAACCGCAGCAACCAGGTCTTCTACGCGGGCCCCAAGGGCATCCTCGGCATGGGCACCCGCTGGGGCAGCTGGCAGATGGCCGAGGAGCTGGCCCCGAAGAGCGAGGGGATGGAGATCCACCCCTTCCGCAGCTGGGACGTCATACGCGGGATCGACGCCCAGCTCCGCAAGCTGGAGCGCGGCCCCCTGCACACCGGTGGTTTCCCGCCCGCCGCGATCCAGCACTGGATCGTCACCCCGATCGGCGAGGGCGCGGGCGAGGTCGCCCGCCCCACCGGCGAGAACGTCGACGCCTTCCTCATCAAGCCGCACGAGATCACCCGGATCTGCAACGAGCAGCAGTTCAGCGCCGGCAACCGGCACTACCTGGGCATCCAGTACCCGCTCTGGGACGGCCAGTTGGTCATCAACATGCTGGTCACCGTCACCGTCCTCTACAAGACGCTGCGCGTGGACGTCACCGCGCACGCCCTGGGCCCCGTGCACGGCCTGTTCACCAGCAAGTCCAAGGCCCCGACCGTGGAAGTGCCCAAGAGCATCCGGTTCTGGGAGACCGTGGAGCGCCCGCTTCCGCTGGTGGACGTGCAGGAGGTGGTGCGCCTCGCCGTGCGGGCCCCGCTGACCTGGTACCCGCCGATCCTGGAGTTCCTCGGCGGCAAGCTGGTCCTGCCCGAGCCCTTCGGCCTGCGCCACGTCTGGGCGAGCTCGATGTGGCGCCACCGGTTCATGGCGGACGACGCCCTGCGCACGGTGGCCCCGGTGCTGCGGTCGATCCACGCGGCGACCTTCAAGGTGCTGGAGGAGAACGGCGTCGACACCGACCGCTTCACCAACCGCTCCTCGATCATGAGCGGGCTCGTCCAGGAGCCCTCGCCGCGCAAGGCCGACGTCTACGACGCGTAGGAGCACGTGGGCGCGTAGGAGCCCGTGGGTAGGCTGGAGAGACGGGACGAGGAGGGACCATGACCGAGCGCAAACCACCGGGTGTCAGCGTCGAGTCCTGGGTGGACCGGCAGATCCGGGAGGCGACCGAGCGGGGCGAGTTCGAGAACCTGCCGGGCTGGGGGAAGCCGCTGGCCTCGCTGGACGCGCCGTACGACGAGCTGTGGTGGATCCGGGGCAAGCTGCACAGCGAGGGCTTCGCCGTCCTGCCTCCGGCGCTCGCGCTGCGCAAGGAGGCCGAGGACGCCGTGGAGAAGGTCCGGGCGGCCCGATCCGAACGTCAGGTGCGGGCCGTCCTCACGGAGGTCAACGAGAAGATCGGGGCGGCCCTGAGGATGCCCCCGCCGGGCCCGCCCCTGGGGCTGACCGAGTTCGACGTCGAGGCAGAGGTGGAGAGCTGGCGCCGGGAGCACCCGGACCGGGCGGCCCGCGACACCCCTTGACGGGGCCGGCAGCACCGGCACCCCTCGCTCGACCCGGGGCGTCGCGGGCCCGGCAAGATCCGAAAGAGACGGCCTAGTCGACGGGCCAGGCGTCGGCGAGCATCTGGCGGGTGTCCGCAAGGAGTTGCGGCAGGACCTTGGTGTGGCCCACGACCGGCATGAAGTTCGTGTCCCCGCCCCAGCGGGGCACGATGTGCTGGTGCAGGTGCGCGGCGATGCCGGCGCCGGCGGCCGCGCCCTGGTTCATGCCGATGTTGAATCCGTGGGCACCCGACGCCTTGCGCAGCGCGACCATCGCCCGCTTGGTGAGGTCGGCGAGCTCGGCCGTCTCCGGCCCGTCCAGTTCCGTGTAGTCGGCGACGTGCCGGTACGGGACGACCATCAGGTGACCGCCGTTGTACGGGTACAGGTTCAGCACGGCGTACACGTGCCGGCCCCGGGCCACGACCAGGCCGTCCTGGTCCGACATCTCCGGAATCCCGCAGAAGGGACAGCCGTCCCCGGCCTCCGGGCCGGTCGGCTTGTTCTCCCCCTGGATGTAGGCCATCCGGTGGGGCGTCCACAGACGCTGGAACGCGTCCTGAGTGCCCACACCGATCTGCTGCTCCGGCTGAGTCGTCATGGCGGCAAGCATATGACCTTGGCTTCGCGTACGAGGAGGGCCCCCGGGAAGTGATCATTCCCGGGGGCCCTCCTGGACGGATCAGACCTGGACGCGGTCCGCGACGACCTTGGCCAGCTTGGCCAGCGCCTCGTCCTTGGCGATGCCGTTCTCCTGCGAACCGTCGCGGTAACGGAAGGAGACGGTGCCGGCGGCCATGTCCTCGTCACCGACGATGATCATGAACGGCACCTTGAGCTTCTGGTGGTTGCGGATCTTCTTCTGCATGCGGTCGGAGGAGGCGTCCACGTCGACGCGCAGGCCCTGCTTCTTCGCCGCCGCGGCGAACTCCTGCAGGTACTCGACGTGCCCGTCACCGATCGGGATGCCGACCGCCTGGACCGGGGCCAGCCACGGCGGCATGGCGCCCGCGTAGTGCTCCAGCAGCACGGCGAAGAACCGCTCGATCGAGCCGAACAGCGCGCGGTGGATCATGACCGGACGCTGGCGGGAGCCGTCGGGCGCGGTGTACTCCAGGTTGAAGCGCTCCGGCAGGTTGAAGTCGAGCTGCACGGTCGACATCTGCCAGGTGCGGCCGATGGCGTCCTTGCACTGCACCGAGATCTTCGGACCGTAGAAGGCCGCGCCGCCCGGGTCCGGGACCAGCGGGAGGCCCTGCTTCTCGGCGACCTGCGCGAGCACCGCGGTCGCCTCCTCCCAGGCCTCGTCCGAGCCGACGAACTTCTCCGGGTCCTTGGTGGACAGCTCCAGATAGAAGTCGGTCAGACCGTAGTCGCGCAGCAGGTTGAGCACGAAGGTGAGGGTCGTGTCGAGCTCCTCCGCCATCTGCTCGCGGGTGCAGTAGATGTGCGCGTCGTCCTGGGTGAAGCCGCGGGCGCGGGTCAGGCCGTGGACGACACCCGACTTCTCGTACCGGTACACGGTGCCGAACTCGAACAGGCGCAGCGGCAGTTCGCGGTAGGAGCGGCCGCGCGCGTCGAAGATCAGGTTGTGCATCGGGCAGTTCATGGGCTTGAGGTAGTAGTCGGTACCACCGTCGAGCTGCATGGGGGGGTACATGCCCTCCGCGTACCAGTCCAGGTGGCCGCTCTTCTCGAAGAGGGCGCCCTTGGTGGCGTGCGGGGAGTAGACGAACTCGTAGCCCTCCTCCTCGTGGCGCTTGCGCGAGTAGTCCTCCATCACCCGGCGGATGATGCCGCCGCGCGGGTGGAAGACGGCGAGGCCGGAGCCGATCTCGTCCGGGATGGAGAAGAGGTCGAGCTCGTTGCCGAGCTTGCGGTGGTCGCGCTTCTCGGCCTCGGCGAGGAAGTCGAGGTGGGCCTTCAGCTCCTCCTTCGACGGCCACGCGGTGCCGTAGATGCGCTGGAGCATCGGGTTCTTCTCGCTGCCGCGCCAGTAGGCGGCCGCGTTGCGCATGAGCTTGAACGCCGGGATGTTCCGGGTGGTGGGCAGGTGGGGACCGCGGCAGAGGTCCTTCCAGCACAGGTCGCCGGTCTTCGCGTCCAGGTTGTCGTAGATGGTCAGCTCGCCGCCGCCCACCTCGACGTTCGCGCCGTCGTCGGTCGACGCGGAACCCTTGATGCCGATGAGCTCCAGCTTGTACGGCTCGTCGGCGAGCTCCTCGCGGGCCGCCTCGTCGGTGACCACGCGGCGGGAGAACCGCTGTCCGCGCTTCTGGATCTCCTGCATCTTCTTCTCGATGGCCTTCAGGTCCTCCGGGGTGAAGGGCCGGGCCACGTCGAAGTCGTAGTAGAAGCCGTTCTGGACCGGCGGGCCGATGCCGAGCTTGGCCTCGGGGAACAGCTCCTGCACGGCCTGGGCCATGACGTGCGCGGTCGAGTGGCGCAGGATGTTCAGGCCGTCCTCGGAGGAGATCTCCACCGGCTCGACGGTCTCGCCGTCCTTCACTTCGTACGCGAGGTCCTTGAGCTCCCCCGCGATGCGCGCGGCGACGATGGTGCGCTCGCCGGCGAAGAGCTCCGCCGCCGTAGTGCCCGTGGCCACCACGCGCTCGTCCCGCTCGGAATCGCGTTGGATGATCACACGGACGTCTGACACCGGTCTCTCCTGACTCAGGGGATGCGCGGGCGAACGCCGCGCGCCTGAATCGTACCGAGCGGAGTGGCTGCGCCGCTAAACGGTTACGGGTGGCCCGCCCGCCGGGCCCTCCCGACCCCGGCCCGGGCCGGGCCGGCCCGGGCAGCGGCCCGTGGGGTGGGGGCCCCGAAACTCCGGGCCCGTCGGCGCGAGCCACGGGTAGCGTGGCCCGGACCGCCCGACTCCCCCGGAGGGACCCGCATGCCCGGCCCGCAGATACGTCCGCTGGACCTGACCGACGACGCCACCGCGGCCGCCGTGCACCGGATCGGGCGGGCTGCGTACGCGGTGGAGGCGGAGCTCATCGGCTTCGACGGCATCCCGGCGCTGGGCGAGAGCCTCGCCGGGATGAGGGCCTGCCCGCTGAACTGGCTGGGAGTGCTTTCGGGGGACGGCTCGCTCGACGGCTTCCTCGCGTGGGAAGAGGAGGGTGAGGCGATCTCCATCGATCGGCTGTGTGTGGACCCGGACCGGTTCCGCCGCGGTGTCGGCTCCCTCCTGCTGCGCCACGCACTGACGGAGGTGTTCCCCGAGCGGGCCGTCGTGGTCACGACCGGCGCCGCGAACACCCCCGCGGTCACGCTCTACGAGCGCCTCGGCTTCAGCCGCGGCCCGGACTTCTCGCCCGTCCCGGGGCTGACCATGGCCTCCTTCGCCCGGGCCGCAGCCGGAGGCACCCCGTGGGATGGTGGAAGGGGATCTTCCGACCCGGCATGAGGGGACACCCATGGGAGTGATCAGGAAGGCGGCTGCCCTGGGCGCCGCGACGGCCGTGCTGGCGGGCGGACTGCTCGTCGCCGCCCCGGCGGTGGCAGCGCCGGCCTCCGCGTGCACGGGGCAGCAGCTCTCGGCCACCGGCGCGGAGCGGACGGACTCCGCCCGGGTGCGCTTCACGGTGGTCAACGAAGGCCCGGCGTGCACCCTGCGGGGCTTCCCGACGGTGGCCCTCTCCGGCCAGGGCTCCCCGGACCGCAACGCGCCGCTGCGCGTCGTCCCCCGCGGCGAGGCCCGGACCGTGCTGCTGCCCGAGGGCGGGCGCGCCTCCACGGTCCTGACCTTCACCCCGGTCCTCGGCGAGGCGGACGGCTACTGCGCCTCCGGCGCCGATCCGACCGTCGCCCCCTCCCTGGTGGTGGGCGTCGCGGGCATGGGCTTCCAGGTCGCACCGTCCGACGGAGGCCAGTTCGCCCTCTGCGGCAACACCGTCCGCGCCACCGCCTTCCGCTGACGGCCTAGTCGTCGGACGGCAGGACGTCCTCCGGGTCGAAGGCCGCGTCCAGGGACTTCATCAGGCGGTCCCGCTCGACCTCGTCCATCGGGACGGGCGTCACGTCCGCCGCGTCGGACAGTCGCCGGAAGCCGCCGCGCCGTTGCAGCCGGCCCGTGACGCGGACCGGGAGGCCCACCAGGTGGGCGTGGCCCGCGGTGCGGTACGCCTCCTCGTCGAGCGCCACCCGGACGTACGGGACCTCCGCCCCTGCCAGCACCCGTAGCCGGACCGTGCCCCCTCCCCCGGCGGCCTTGCGCCGCATCCGTACGACGGCCCCCGCGAGGCGGACCGGTACGGCGGGCTCCGCGCGGGTGTAGCGGGCCGCGGCCTCCCGCAGTACGGGCAGGTCGCCCGGGGAGAACTCCACCGGCTCGGGGCGGGCCGCGCAGCCCGCCGGGACGCCTGCCGCGGGCGCCCAGGCCAGCGCGATCCGGGCTCCCTCCGAGCCCCGGACCAGGGCGATGAGCGCCTCGGCGAGTTCCCGGCTGACCCCGGCGGCCACTGCCGCGTCGAAGGCCTCCATACCGCCGGTGGCCCGCTGGTAGTCCACCGCCTCGCGGGCCGCGTGCAGGGCGTGGTGCAGCCGGGTCACCGGCCCCCGGCCACCGTCCACGGGGACGTACGCGCTCAGCCGGCGCCCGCCCGGGGAAGGCCCCACCAGCACCCGGTCCAGGGTGTGTTCGGCCTGTGCCTGGTGCCGGGCCCCGTAGTAGCCGGCCCGGGCCCGGTCGGCGAGGGCCGCGGCCAGCAGGAGCCGGCGGGCGGCCGAGCGGAGCTGTTCCTGCACGGGCCAGGCGGCCTCGCCCTGGAAGCCGTAGGGCCCCTCCGGGATCTCGCGTTCCCAGCGGATCTCGTCGCTGGGCACGCTCAGCCCGAGGAGCACTTCGCGCGCCGAGGGCAGCCCGCCGTGCGCGAGGGCGGTGACCGCCTCCTCCAGCAGGTCCGCGCAGTCGGGGAAGCCGCGGCTCTCGGGGACGAGCAGGCTGGTGCCCGAACGCCCCGGCGGGGTCCACCGCCCGTACCGGCCGGCCGCGCCGCCGCGCCGCAGCCAACCGTGCCGCTGCAACAGGGCCCCCAGTACCTGCGGGTCGACCTGTGCGGGATCGGGACCGCCCGGGGTGTACTGCGGGGACGGGAGCGGTTCGAGGTGCGGTGAGTGCAGGTTCATCAGGGTGTCCCTCCCGACCCGACCCGGGTCATGATCTCGCACAGCGCACGGTCGTCGAAGATCCGCGTGGTGGGGATCCTCACGGTGGTGCGGCGCCGGCCGGTCACGGGGTGTCCGGCGAGGTTGGTCCAG
Source organism: Streptomyces avidinii (assembly GCF_014650695.1). GTDB lineage: Bacteria > Actinomycetota > Actinomycetes > Streptomycetales > Streptomycetaceae > Streptomyces > Streptomyces avidinii. The sequence continues at coordinate 160,454 of NZ_BMVL01000012.1, forward strand.
TAGCAGCAGTGCCTCAGGTCGAGCCGGTCGTGCCCGGCGGCGAGCCACTGGTCGCGCTCCCTCGGTACGAGCATCACGACGAGGATCTTGTGGACGGCGACGGGGGTCCGGGCCAGTTTCACCAGGTGCTCGTTGTCGAGGGTGAAGGAGAAGGTGGCACCGGCCGGCCGCGGCGGTATCTGGTAGGTCGCCTTGAGCTGCACCTTGATGGTGACCTCGTCGTCGACGACGTGCTCGGGCGCTCCGTGGGAGACGTGCCAGTCGATGCCGTTGTCGGGGAAGGGCTGGGAGAGCGAACAGCCCGCGGCGGCCGCGACGGCGTGCAGGTATCCCACCTGGAGGGTCTCCATGCAGGCGGTGGTGGCGAGCGTGCCGCGCAGGGCTCCGGTCCGCGGACCCGCCCCCCCGTGCAGCACCCCGCTCTGTTCGGGCTGTGTGAGCGCCATGGCCGGCTCCCCATGCCTTGCGGGCTCTGCCGCGAGCGGTGCTGGGTGACGACCGGTCATGTGTGCGGCCCCCCAAGGATGTTGTCTCCGCACCCGACTGCCCGCAAACGGCGTACGGGGCAAACAGCCCGGGTATCACCGATGCGGCGGGGCTGGAGTGTTCAGGAAGCTCCATCCGCCGCTCGGGGACGAGGAGTTCGCCATGACACGCTGGTACGAGGGCCCGCTGGCCGCATTCGACACGGAGACCACCGGGGTGGACGTCGAGCAGGACCGGATCGTGTCCGCCGCGCTCATCGTCCAGGAGTGTGCGGGCGGCCGGGTCCGCACCACGCGCTGGTTGGTCAATCCCGGGGTTCCGGTGCCCCCGGGCGCCACGGAAGTGCACGGGCTGACCGACGAGCACCTGCAGCGTCACGGGCGCTGGCCGGCGCCGGTGGTGGAGGAGATAGCCCGGGCGCTCGGGGAGCAGCAGGTGGCGGGACGGCCGGTGGTGGTGATGAACGCGCCGTTCGATCTGACGCTGCTGGACCGTGAGTTGCGCCGGCACCGGGCGTCCTCGCTGTCGCGCTATCTGGACAACCGGCCGCTGACGGTGCTGGATCCGCGGGTGCTGGACAAGCATCTGGACCGGTACCGCAAGGGCCGCCGGACGCTGACGGACCTGTGCGCGCACTACGGGATCGAGCTGGAGGGCGCGCACGACGCGGCGGCGGACGCGATGGCCTCGCTGGAGCTGGTGCGGGCGGTGGGGCGGCGGTTCGCGGCCCGGCTGGAGCGGCTGACGCCGGCCGAGCTGCACACGCTGCAGGCCGTGTGGCACGCGGCGCAGGCGCGCGGTCTGCAGGCGTGGTTCGCCCGGCAGGGGACTCCGGAGGCGGTGGATCCGCACTGGCCGCTGCGGCCCGATCTGTCGACCGCCGCGTAGGGCGGCAGGTGTCCGGAACATGCGGAAGGCCGGTCCGTCTGTGACGGACCGGCCTGTCCCGGTGGGCGATACTGGGATCGAACCAGTGACCCCTTCGGTGTGAACGAAGTGCTCTCCCGCTGAGCTAATCGCCCGGGAACGCACCGAACAATACAGAAGGCTCGGGGCTGGTTCAAACCGCTTCCCCCGAGCCGCCCCGCCGGACGCACGTCACGTACCTACTCAGGGCACATCTGAGTACGCACACCCATGTCCTGACTGCGTGACCGCCGCCACACTCCGGATATGAACACCGCCCTGCCGCCCGCCGAAGAGCTGGCGCTCATCGACCGCGAGCTGGCTCAACTCGATGCCCGCCGGGTGTATTTGCTGGCCCGCCGGGACTGGCTGCTGCGGCTCCTGCACCAGCCGGGAGGCACGCCCGCCCCGGTCCACCGGTGGCCTGCCGCGGCCGCCGGGCCCGCGAAGGAGGCCTCGGCCCCGAGCGCGCAGACCGTGCTGCTGACCCTCGGCGCGGTGCTGCTGGCCGTCGCCGCGCTCGCGTTCACACTGCTCAGCTGGGGGTCCATGGGGATCGCCGGCCGCTCGGCGGTGCTGGCCGCGGTGACGGCGGCGGCGCTGGGCGCACCCGTACTGCTGCTGCGTCGCGGGCTGCGGTCGACGGCGGAGTCGGTCGCTGCGGTGGGGCTGCTGCTGACGGTGCTCGACGCGTACGCGCTGTACGCGGTCGGCATGCCGGACCTCGACGGCACGGGGTACGCGGCGGGGGCGGCCGCGGTGCTCGCGGCGGTGTGGGCCGGGTACGGCTCGGGCCTGCGGAAGCTGCGGATCCCGCTGCCGGCGGCGGTGCTGGCGGCGCAGTTCCCGCTGCCGCTGGCGGCGCTGGCCGTGCAGCCGGACCCGTTGCCGCTCGGCTGGGCGCTGCTGGCGACGGCCGCGCTGGACGCGGCGCTTGCCCTGCGGGTCAGGGCGGTGGCGGTCCCGGCGGCCGTGACGGCCTCCGGGGCGCTGCTGATCGGGGTGGCCCAGTCGTGGTCGGCGGGGTCCGCCGCGGCGGCCGTGGCTCCGGCGGCGCTGCTGCTGGCGGGCGCGGGCCTCGGCGTGGCCGCCGCCTGGCGGGAGCCGCGCGCCTCGGCGGCGGCGCTGGTGGGCGCCCTGGCTGCGGTGGCGGGCCTGGGCGGGGTGGCCCGGCCGGGTCTGGAACCGGCCTGGGCGGTGCTGGTGCACCTGCTGCTGGCGCTGCCGCTGCTGGCGGCGGTACGGGGCTCCGCGCTCCCGGAGGCGGTCCGCCACGGTCTGACCCGGGCCGGCGCGGCGGTCGTGGCCCTGGCGGCGGTGCTGGCGGCTGCCTCGGTGGTTCCGACGCTGGTGGCGCGGTTGCGGGTGCTGGGCGAGGTGTGGGCGGCGACGACCCCGGGCCCGGACCCGTATGCACCGGGGGCGGCGGTTCCGCTCACCCTGCTGATCTCGGCGGGAGCGGCCTGGTGGCTGTCGCGGGCGCTGTCGCGACCGGAGCCCGTGGTGGTGGCGGTGGTCCTGGGCTGGGCGGGCCTCTTCGCGGCCCCGGCGCTGCCCGGCCTGCCGGTGGCGGCGGTGCTCGCCGCGCAGCTCGCGGTGACGGGCGCGGCAGGTGTGCTCGCCCTGCGCTCCCCGGCGCGCGGGATCCGGATCGCGGCCGCGGTGTGCGCGCTGGTCGGCGCCGCGAACGTGTCCCTGGGCGCGCTGGACGGCCGCACGGCGACCTTCGCGGTGTGGGGGCTGCTGGGCGCCGCTTGCGCGGCTGGAGCGGCGTACGGGCCCGCTCCGCGGCCGGTGCGGTCCACGGCGGCCGTGGGCGCGGTCGGGTACGCCACGGGCGTCCTGGTGGCGGCGGGCGCCGTGTCGGAGCCGGCGGTGGTCTGGTGGGCGCTGCCGGTACTGGCGGTCCCGGCGCTGGCGGCGGCGCTCGGGCCGCGGCTGGGCGAGGTCCGGCTGCCCGTCGAGATCGCGGCGGCCGTGGCGGGGGTCGTGGCGCTGGGCCTGTCGGCCGGGCGGGCCGGAACCCTGGCTCTGGTCCTGGCGCTGGCCGGGGTGGTCTGCGCGGGCGCCGCGGTGCGGCCGGAGCGGCGGGTGCTGGGCTGGGCGGCGGGGGCGCTGTTCGCGGCGGCGACCTGGGTCCGGCTGGCCGAGGCGGGGGTGACCGCGCCGGAGGCCTACACGCTGCCGGTGACGGTGCCCGCTCTGGTGGTGGGTGTGCTGCGGCGGCGCCGGGACCCGCAGGCCTCGTCCTGGACGGCGTACGGCCCGGGCCTGGCGGCGACGCTGCTGCCGAGCCTGGTGGCGGCCTGGGGCGACCCGGGCTGGCTGCGCCCGCTGCTGCTGGGGGCGGCCGCGCTGGCGGTGACCCTGGCGGGCGCGCAGCGGCGGCTTCAGGCTCCGCTGCTGCTGGGCGGGGCGGTGCTGGCCGCGGTGGCGCTGCACGAGCTGGCCCCGTACGTGGTGCAGGTCGCGGGCGCCCTCCCGCGCTGGGTGCCGCCGGCCCTGGCGGGCCTGCTGCTGCTGGCGGTGGGGGCGACGTACGAGCGGCGCCTGCGCGACGCCCGCCGGCTGCGGGCCGCGATCGGCCGCCTGCGGTAGGCGGCGGGCGGGGGCCGCAGGGCCCGAAACGCCAGAGGCCCGGAGACTTTGAAGTCTCCGGGCCTCTGGTCCGGGTGGGCGATACTGGGTTCGAACCAGTGACCCCTTCGGTGTGAACGAAGTGCTCTCCCACTGAGCTAATCGCCCGGACGCACCGCAAACATTACCGCATGTCAGCGGTGCTCCCCGACCATCACTGGTCCTTGAGGTTCCAGGGCAGGACGAGCCCGTACTTCCACAGGTAGAAGCCGATCAGCGCGCCCGCGATGACGAGGCCCACGCTGGTCAGGATGATGTTGCGGCGGCGGACCTTCGGGTCGAGCGCCTTCTGTGCCGCTTCGGTGACTTTCCGCTTCGTCCAGCGCAGCACGAGGTGGGCCCAGGCGAACTCGGTGGCCCAGATCGCCAGGCCCGCGAAGATCGCGACCCAGCCGGGGCCGGGCAGCACGAGCATGGCGACACCGGCGGCGATCACGGCGAGGCCGACGATGAAGACGCCGACCTGCCAGCTCAGGTGCAGGCTCTTGTTGGACTTGATGAAGGCCGGGGCCTTCGATACGTGCGGCGTCTGCGCGGCGCCCTCCGCAGCGGCCTCCGAGCCAGCGGCCGCGGTGGGTTCCGGCGTGGATTCGTCAGCGGCGGACCCGTGGGTGCCGCGGTCACTCCCCGTATTCATGAACCCGAATCTACCCGAGCTCGATACACACGTGAATGCAGGTTTGGATCCGCCGTCCGAGGGACCCAGAGGTCCGCAAAACGGTCAGAGGGGTTTACAACGGCACCGTAGGTGGCATGTCGATTTCGCCGACGTGCGAATCCCCGAGCGCACACTGAGCGAAAGGCCCTGGCGCTTATGAACACCACGGTCAGCTGCGAGCTGCACCTGCGCCTCGTTGTGTCGAGCGAGTCCTCACTGCCTGTTCCCGCGGGCCTGCGGTATGACACGGCCGACCCCTACGCCGTGCACGCCACCTTCCACACCGGCGCCGAGGAGACGGTCGAATGGGTATTCGCCCGCGACCTCCTCGCGGAGGGCCTCCACAGGCCCACCGGTACCGGCGACGTCCGCGTCTGGCCGTCCCGCAGCCACGGTCAGGGCGTCGTCTGCATCGCCCTGAGCTCACCGGAGGGAGAAGCACTGCTCGAAGCACCAGCCCGAGCACTCGAGTCGTTCCTCAAGCGGACGGACGCCGCGGTCCCGCCCGGGACCGAGCACCGGCACTTCGACCTCGACAAGGAGCTCTCCCACATCCTGGCCGAAAGCTGAGCCAGGCCTACAGCCGCTCGACACCGTCCGACTCGGGGCGACGGTGCGGGTCGGCCGACAACCACATACGGCAGTGCCGGCGCTGTTCCCGCGGAAGCCACCCGCGAGGACGGCGCCGGTCTGCTTCGGCGGGACCCGCTATTGTCGGGCGGCAGCGGCGGCGCCCCCGTCGCCGCAGGCCCGGCCCCTGAGGGAGACCCCGTGCAGATCCCCCACGACACCCGTCGCGCGCTCGACGTCGTCGTCGCGCTGGTGAACACCGCGGCCGAGACGGACCAGCCCGACGGGCTCTCCGACATCGGCGCGCTGCGCGGATTCGTCCAGGAATACTCGATCAGCGACGTCGGCGAGCTCAGCGCCCGCGACCTGGCCGGGGTCCGGACCGTGCGCCAGAAGTTCGCCCAGGTCTTCGCCTCCCCGAACCCGCGTGCGGCTTCCATACTGATCAACGAGCTCGTGGCCACGGCCGGCACCACCCCGCAGCTGACCGACCACGACGGCTACGACTGGCACGTGCACTACTTCGCGCCGGGCGCGTCGGTGGGCGACCACCTGGCGGCGGACGGCGGCATGGCCCTGGCCTTCATCGTGGTCTCCGGCGAACAGGAACGACTGCGCCGCTGCGAGGCGCCGGACTGCCGACGGGCCTTCGTGGACCTGTCCCGCAACCGCTCCCGGCGCTACTGCGACAGCCGGACCTGCGGGAACCGGCTGCACGTGGCGGCGTACCGGGCCCGGCGCAAGGAGGCCGACGCGGAGGCGTCAGAGCAGGAAGAGATCGTGCACGGCGGCGAGCAGCAGCAGGATGCCGATCACCGCTAGGAAGATCATCAGGGGCGGTTGGGAAAGCGCGAAGAGACAGCCTCGCGGCTCCTCCACAACGGGGGCGGGTACCGGCGGCTCACCGTGCGATGTCTCGAACATGTCGGGCCGATGATGGCGCAGGGCACCACGGACCGCCCCTCAACACGCCAACATCCGCGCGGGAGTTCGCTCGATCTTGTGGACGAGGGCTGCTCCGCGGGTGCCGTCGGACCGGATCGCGGGTGGGCACGCGGGTCGGATCGCGGGTCGGGCCCCGGGTCAGATCCCGTGCTTCTTGAGGATGGCCTCGATGTCGGAGAAGTCGTCGGCGGGAGCGGCGGACTGCGGCCGTGAACCGCTTCCGGCTGCTCCCAGCGACGGCGCGGAAGCGGCCGGGGCGACGGCCTCCGCGACCGGGCTCCCCTTGACCTTCTTCGGGGACTTCCCGGACTTCGCGGGCGTCCCGGACCGCTCGGAGGCGGCGAGGCCGCGGCGCTCGACGGCGCGGGTGGTCATGAAGAGCAGCCAGGACAGCCCCAGCAGCCCGAAGCCGATCCAGACGGTCGGATTGAAGACCATCCCGGACACCCACTCCACGAAGCCCGTCATCACCAGGGCGACCGGCACCAGTGCGTACGCGGCGATCCGCGTGGCGGCGAGGAAGCGCTTGCGGTAGGCGGTCACCGCGGCCAGGCCCAGGCCCGCCGCTGACACCGCGGAGCAAATGGTCTCGGCAAGCATGCGGTCCTCCGGACTCTCGGCGGGTCGGCGATCTGTCCCTATCCATCCTGCACCGACCGCCGCCGCAGCGGCCAGGTCCGCAGCCGGCCCCGGACGGATCTCCGGGACATCTCCGGGTCGCTCCTCCTCCCTGGGTCCCGGTCGGTGGGGAGGTCGGGGACTGGGAGACTGTCCGTATGACCGATTCCGTGATCCTCGACGTCTGGTGCGAACTGCAGTGCCCGGACTGCCACCGCGCCCTGGACGACGTACGCGCCCTGCGGGCCCGCTACGGCGACCGGCTGGACATCCGGCTGCGCCACTTCCCGCTGGAGAAGCACAAGCACGCCTTCGCCGCGGCCCAGGCCGCCGAGGAGGCCGTGGAGCAGGGCCGGGGCTGGCCCTACGCGGAGGCCGTACTGGCGCGCACCGCCGAGCTGGCCGAGCGCGGCGAGTCGGTCCTGCTGGACGTGGCGCGTGAACTGGGTCTCGACGTCGAGGAGTTCGACACGGCCCTGATCGACGGTCGGCACATCCTGATCGTCGACGCCGACCAGGCCGAGGGCAAGGCCATCGGCGTGACCGGGACCCCGACGTACGTGATCGACGGGCAGCGGCTCGACGGCGGCAAGAGCCAGGACGGCCTGCGCGCCCGCATCGAGGAGATCGCCGACCGCCTGCTCGCGCAGGCCTAGATCAGGTCCTTGGCGAAGTTGAAGTTCGTGGGGCGGTAGTCGAGGGACTGGTACAGCCGCAGGGCCGGGGTGTTGTCGGTGAAGACGTGGAGCGCCAGCCGGCGGTGCCCGTCGGCGAGGGCCACGCGCTCGGCGAGCAGCATCAGGTCGCGGCCGTGCCCGCGGCCCCGGTGCTCGGCCCGCACCTCGATGTCGTAGATGTACGAGCCCTCCCCGTACGGCGCGAGCCACACGTGGCCGACGGGCACCCCGGCCGCCTCCAGGACGACGAAGGTGACGTCCGGGGTCGCCAGGCCCCGGGGCAGCCGGCTCTCGTGGTCGGCAACCGACTTGGCGCGGGCGGCCTCGGCGGACATGCCGCGGCCGCGCCAGTTCTCGGCGTAGCCGTCGACGGCCGCCGCGTGCCAGACCTCGTACTCGGCGTCCGTCATGGGCCGGCCGAGGACCCCCTCGGAGAGGGCGGGCGGCTCGGCCGGCAGGTCTTTGGCCATATGGCGGCTGTACTCGCTGTAGCCGAGGGCCTCGGCCATGCACAGGCCGCCCTCCGATTCCGCCGGAACCGACACGCGGACCCGGCGGCAGCCCCAGCCGCGCAGCACCTCCTCGGCGGCGAGCGCGGCCACGGTGGCCCTCCCCCGCCGCCGGTCCCCGTCCTCGACGGCCAGGTCGCGGATCTCCCCGACCGTGGGCCCGAAGGGGGTGTCGGACGCGATCAGCAGGGCGCCGACCCGCCTGCTGTTGACCCGGATCTCGTACGGGCGCGACCGCGCCCCGTCCGCCGTGTGCTGGAGCGGCCCGGACGGCCGCAGGGTGGTGGTCATCCCCTGAGTTCTACCCTTCCCGCAGCCGCCGCGACAGCCCTCCTGCCGGGCGGACACCCGGCCGGACACCCGCTACGGGTCGATGTCCGCGGCGGCCTTCACCTCGAAGATCCGCATCACCTCGGCGGTCACCGGTCCGGGGGCGCGCCCCAGGTCGCGGTCGTCGATCCGCAGCACCGCCTGGGCGTCGCGCAGCGAGGAGGTCACGAAGACCTCCTCGGCCTGCTCCAGCGCCTCGAAGGGCAGGTCGGTCTCCTTGGCACCGGCCCACTCGATGATCAGGGCCCGGGTGATGCCGGCGAGGCAGCCGGAGACCAGCGGCGGGGTGTGCAGTTCGCCGTCGAGGACGACGAAGACGTTGGAGCCGGTGCCCTCGCAGAGCCGGCCGAGGGTGTTGGCGAGGAGCGCCTCGGAGGCCCCGGCCCGGTGGGCGGCGGCGAGGGCGACCACGTTCTCGGCGTACGAGGTGGTCTTGAGTCCGGCCACGGCCGAGCGCTCGTTGCGGACCCAGGGCACGGTGACGACGGCGGTGGTGTCCGGCCGGCGGGGGGAGTCGGCGACGGCGGCGATCAGGGTGGTCCCGGCGTCCCCGCGGTCGGAGCCGAGCGGGGAGACACCACCGGTGTAGGTGAGGCGCAGCCGCCCGTGCTCCAGCGGGTTGGCCTCCAGTACGGCGGCGCAGGCGCGGCGGACCTCGTCGAGGTCGGGGTCCGGCAGGCCCAGGCCCCGGGCCGAGCGGGTGAGCCGCTCCAGGTGGCGGGTGAGCGCGAAGGCGCGACCGCGCTCCGCCTTCAGCGTCTCGAAGACGCCGTCGCCCACGGTCAGGCCGTGGTCGAGGACGGATACCTTCGCGCGGTCCACCTCGGTCAGCTCTCCGTCGAGCCAGATTCTCATGGTGCGGTCCTTCCGATCGTGCCGTTCGCCCCCTGGGTACCGCTGACCTCGTGGCCCGTGGCCACCCGCAGCAGGCGGGCCGCCTTGAGCTCGGTCTCCGCCCACTCGCGGTCGGGATCGGAGCCCCAGGTGATGCCGGCGCCGGTGCCGAAGAGCAGGCGGGGGCCGCCGGGGGTCCCGCGGTCGATCCAGAAGGTGCGGATGCCGACGGCGAGCTCGGCGGTGCCCCGGTCGGCGTCGACCCAGCCGATGCCTCCGCAGTAGGGGCCGCGCGGCGCGGTCTCCAGCGCCTCGATGATCCGCAGGGCGGAGGACTTGGGCGCGCCGGTGACGGATCCGGGCGGGAAGGTGGCGGCGAGCAGTTCGGGCCAGCCGGCGCCGTCGGCGAGCTCGCCGCTGACGACGGAGACCAGGTGGACCAGCCCCGGGTGCTCCTCGACGGCGCACAGCTCGGGGACGGCGACGGAGCCCGTCGCGCAGACCCGTCCGAGGTCGTTGCGCACGAGGTCCACGATCATCACGTTCTCGGCGTGGTCCTTGGGGAGCAGGTCGTCGACGGTGCGGCCGGTGCCCTTGATGGGCCCGGACTCGATGTGACGACCGGACCGGCGCAGGTACAGCTCGGGGGAGGCAGTCGCGATCTCGACCCCGTACGCGGCCAGGCGAATCGTTCCTGCAAAGGGTGCCGGGTTGCCGCGCGCGAGCAGCGCGGTGAGCGCGTCGACGTCGGCGCGGTCCGGGTGGGGCAGCGGCGCCGACATCACCCGACAGAGGTTGGCCTGGTAGACCTCGCCGGCGGCGATGTGCTCGCGGACCCGCCGTACGCCGGCCACGTAGGCGGCACGGTCCAGCGAGGAGGTCCACCGGTCGGGGTCGGGTCCGCGCCAGGCCCCGGGGACGGGCGCGGGCACCGGCTCGCGACGCACGTCGCCGAAGCGCGCGCAGACGAGCCGCCCTTCGAAGTCGGCGGACACCGCCCAGAAGCCGGTGGAGTCGAGAGCGGCGGGATCGCTGGTGACGTCGCGGAGATCGGTCGCGAGGAGGCCGCCGAAGCGGGCCATGGGGGGCAGGTCGTGCACGGCTGCGAGTCTATGACCGGTGACGACGCGGCGCCGGTGCGGTGACGGGCGGGTGACCTGTGGTGATCGAGCGGCAGCACGCTGCGGAAACGCGTTTTTGAGCTGGCCCGGGAATCCGCTAGAGTTCAACACGTCGCCAGGGAGCGAAGGGGCAAAACCCCGGAGCGAGCACGGCGACCTGCGGACGTAGCTCAGTTGGTAGAGCACCACCTTGCCAAGGTGGATGTCGCGAGTTCGAGTCTCGTCGTCCGCTCGAAGTGGGGGATCTTCCCGAGAACCCCTGCAGCTCCATGGTGGAGTGGCCGAGAGGCGAGGCAACGGCCTGCAAAGCCGTCTACACGGGTTCAAATCCCGTCTCCACCTCCAAGGACGATTAGCTCAGCGGGAGAGCGCTTCCCTGACACGGAAGAGGTCACTGGTTCAATCCCAGTATCGTCCACTGATCCGCAAGGATCCCCGCGCGATTAGCTCAGCGGGAGAGCGCTTCCCTGACACGGAAGAGGTCACTGGTTCAATCCCAGTATCGCGCACGCAGTACCTGTACGACCTGCGGCTTTCGAGCCGCGGAGCCCGCGCGATTAGCTCAGCGGGAGAGCGCTTCCCTGACACGGAAGAGGTCACTGGTTCAATCCCAGTATCGCGCACCACCCGAAAGCCCCGGCCGTTCTCACGGCCGGGGCTTTCGCGTTACCCCGCACGGGTGGGCGGGGCACGAAAGAGGGCATGAAAAAGGGTGCTGCCCGTCCGACTCCCCAGTCGTACGGGCAGCACCCTTCACCTGCCGTCCGTCCGTCTTTCCCCCGTCCCCACGGGGTTCGACAGGCCGATGTCCCGGTCCGGGCCGCTCTCCCGGACCTGGGGCGCCGCTCAGCGCCCCAGCATCAGACCTACGGACGACGCCTGTGCCGCCAGCTGATCGAAGCCTCCGAAGAGGAAGAGCAGCAGGGCGGCCAGGGGGAGCACCATGGCCGCGGCCACCAGTGGGTGGCGGGTGCCGGACTCGTGGCCGTTGAACGCGAATGCCTTGCGTCCCTGCCGAGCGATGTCCGCCATGGTCCTCTCCCTGTCGTCTGGCAGCGGCGGGCTTGTGACCTCGGGGGACGAGTGCGCCACCCGCCGCTTGTCTTCAACACTAGGCGGGCGGGCGGCCCCTGGCCTCATGCCCTCGTACCCATTGCCGGGCCTACAGGAGGATGACGGGGCCTCCCCCGTGTACTCCCCTGGGTGGAGACCGCTCCCCCGGTGTGAGGGTCTTCCCGGAGGGGATGACCGGAGGGTAGTGACTTCGCTCACTTCCGTCACTCCCTGTTGCCGCGTGTCCGACCACCGGCCGCCGACAAGATCCACTCGGCTGTGGGCCCCGTACGGGCACGTCACCATGCGTCCGGACCGCCCCTGGGACGCCAATCCCCTTGGTGCAAAGGCCGCTTGGGGCTATGGAGCACCCCGGGCATACCCCCGGGCGGCGGCGCCGACGCTCCCTCAAGTGTGCTGTGCCGCACTGACAATCGAATCCCCCGGCGAGGGCGCGGCCTCTGAGCACGCATGCCGGATGGTCCGTAAGCTGTGCCACGTCAACAGGACGACCGGTCAGCGGGGTGGACATGGCGATGATGCGGCTCCGGCGCGAGGACCCGCGTGTCGTCGGCTCGTTCAGACTGCACCGGCGGCTCGGAGCCGGCGGCATGGGCGTGGTCTACCTCGGATCGGACCGGCGCGGACAGCGCGTCGCCCTCAAGGTCATCCGGCCGGATCTGGCCGAGGACCAGGAGTTCCGCTCGCGGTTCGCCCGCGAGGTGTCCGCCGCCCGACGGATCCGGGGCGGCTGCACCGCCCGCCTGGTGGCCGCGGACCTGGAGGCCGAGCGGCCCTGGTTCGCCACCCAGTACGTACCCGGTCCCTCGCTGCACGACAAGGTGGCCGAGGAAGGCCCCCTGACGGCCGCACAGATCGCCGCCGTGGGCGCCGCGCTCTCGGAGGGCCTGGTCGCCGTGCACGAGGCCGGGGTCGTCCACCGGGACCTCAAGCCCTCGAACATCCTCCTGTCGCCCAAGGGCCCCCGGATCATCGACTTCGGCATCGCCTGGGCCACCGGGGCGAGCACCCTCACCCATGTGGGTACGGCCGTCGGCTCCCCCGGCTTCCTCGCGCCGGAGCAGGTACGCGGTGCCGCCGTGACCCCCGCCACCGACGTCTTCGCGCTCGGCGCGACCCTGGCCTACGCGGCCACCGCCGACTCGCCCTTCGGGCACGGCAGTTCCGAGGTCATGCTGTACCGCGTGGTCCACGAGGAGCCGCATCTGCAGGGCGTCCCGGACGCGCTGGCTCCCCTGGTGCGGGCCTGCCTCGCCAAGGACCCCGAGGAGCGGCCCAGCACGCTCCAGCTGTCGATGCGGCTCAAGGAGATCGCGGCCCGCGAGGCGCAGGGGCTCTCCGACGGGCGCCCGCCGGCCCAGCGGGCCCGGGTCGAGCGGCCGACGGGACGGCTCCCCGAGGCCGAGCGGATCGGCAGCGCAGAGGAGTACCCCGGGCGGCGTACGGAGCGTCGTACGGGCGGCTCCACCACGCCCCGGGCCCAGGGCGGGTCCCCGAGCGGTCCGCACTCGCGGCCCTCGTCCTCCCGCAACCCGCAGCACCCCGGCGGCCCGACCTCGCGGCCGACCTCGGGCCGTACGGGCGGCCGTCCGGCCCCGAGGACGACGGGGACGGGCCGGCGGCCCTCACGGCCGGACCCGAGGCTGATGCGGCAGCGGCTGATCGTGTTCGTCGTGGTGACGCTGATCGTCGCGCTGGGCATCGCGGCGGCCCAGAAGCTGTAGCGCCCTACTGCGCGGTGCGGCCCTGGGCCACCGCGTAGAAGGCGACCGCGGCCGCGGCACCCACGTTCAGCGAGTCCACTCCGTGCGCCATCGGGATCCGCACCCACTCGTCGGCGGCGACGAGCGCCTGCGTGGACAGGCCGTCGCCCTCGGCTCCGAGCATCAGCGCGACCCGTTCCAGGGACTGCGGCGCCGCCACGTCGATCGGCGTGGCCTTCTCGTGCGGGGTGAGGGCGAGCAGCTTGAAGCCCGCCTCGCGCACCGAGTCCAGGCTCTTGGGCCAGGCCTCCAGCCGGGCGTAGGGGACGGAGAACACCGCGCCCATGGAGACCTTCACCGAGCGGCGGTAGAGCGGGTCCGCGCAGTCCGGCGACAGCAGTACCGCGTCCATGCCGAGCGCGGCCGCGCTGCGGAAGATCGCCCCGATGTTGGTGTGGTCGTTGACCGCTTCCATGACGACCACCCGGCGGGTCGTGGCGAGCAGTTCCTCGGCCGTGGGCAGCGGCTTGCGCTGCATGGAGGCCAGGGCGCCGCGGTGCACGTGGTAACCGGTGACGCGCTCGGCGAGCTCGGGGCTCACCGCGTAGACCGGTGCCGGGAGTTCGTCGATGACGTCGCGCATGACGTCGACCCACTTGGCGGAGAGCAGCATCGAGCGCATCTCGTACCCGGCGTCCTTGGCGCGTCTGATGACCTTCTCGCCCTCGGCGATGAAGAGGCCTTCCGCGGGCTCGCGCCTGCGCCGGAGTTCGACGTCGGTCAGGCCCGTGTAGTCACGCAGGCGCGGGTCGTCGGGGTCGTTGATGGTGATGAGATCAGCCACAGGGTGATACTGCCTTGTCCTGGGTACGGTGCCAACGGCCTGTCAGGCGCTGGTGGTGGGAACGTCGGGGGTTCCGACGCGGACGACCTCACCGATGACGATGACGGCGGGCGGGCGGATCTCCTCGGCGCGCACGGTCTCCCCGACCGTGGCCAGGGTGGCGTCCACCCGGCGCTGGGTGGCGGTGGTGCCCTCCTGGATCACCGCGACGGGGGTCTGCGCGGGTCGGCCGTGGCGCACCAGCGCCTCGGCGATGAGGCCGATCTTGTCGACGCCCATGAGGATCACCAGGGTGCCGGTGAGCTTGGCGAGGGAGGCCCAGTCCACGAGCGAGCGCGGGTCGTCGGGGCCGACGTGCCCGCTGACCACGGTGAACTCGTGCGCCACACCGCGGTGAGTGACCGGGATGCCGGCGGCGCCGGGCACCGAGATGGAGCTGGAGATGCCGGGGACGACGGTGCAGGCGATGCCGGCCTCGGCGAGGGCCTGGAGCTCCTCCATGCCGCGGCCGAAGACGTACGGGTCCCCGCCCTTGAGCCGGACCACGGCCTTGCCGGCCCTGGCGTGCTCGATCAGGGCGTTGTTGATGGCCTCCTGGGCCATGAACCGGCCGTACGGGATCTTCGCGGCGTCGATGACCTCGACGTGCGGGGGGAGCTCGTCGAGCAGGTCCCGGGGGCCGAGCCGGTCGGCGATGACCACGTCGGCCTCGGCGAGGAGCCGGCGGCCGCGCACGGTGATCAGGTCCGGGTCGCCCGGGCCGCCGCCGACGAGGGCGACGCCGGGGGTGGCCTTGTGCCGGTGCGCGGGAGCGGTGAGGGTGCCGTCGCGCAGGCCCTCGATCACGGCGTCGCGGACGGCGGCGGAGCGGCGCGGGTCGTTGCCGGTCAGCACGGCCACGGTGACGCCCTCGATGCGGCCGGTCGCCGGGGTCCACGCGGTGGCGGCGGAGGCGTCGTCGGCGCGGACGCACCAGACGCGCTCGCGCTCGGCCTCGGCGGAGGCCTGCTCGTTGACGTCGCGGTGCTGCGTGGCGATCAGGGCGTACCAGGCGTCGGCGAGGTCGCCGTCCTGGTAGCGGCGGCGCTCCCAGCGGATCTCGCCGGTCGCGGCCATGGCGTCCACGGAGGGGGTGGCGGAGGGCGAGACGAGCAGGACGTCGGCGCCGGCCGCGACGAGCGCGGGGAGGCGGCGCTGGGCGACCTGGCCACCGCCGATGACGACGACGCGGCGGCCGGCGAGGCGGAGGCCTACGGGGTAGGCGGGGGTGTCGGCCATGGCGGTGCGGCTCCTGAGGGCGGCGGTGTCTTGCGTGCCGCTGCGACGCTGGAGCGGCGGTGTACTGACGTGCGGTTATGTAGTGCGGGTCCACCATACGGCGCGAGCCGTCCCGAGGCGCGGACGGGGGCTGCGGCGTCCTGGGCGGGTGCGGGTCAGGGCTCGGGGCTCCGCCCCGAACCCTGCGCCTCAAACGCCGGCGGGGCTGGGGGTGGCTTCGATGTGGGGCGGTGCCCCTCCGGGACGTCTCCTCGGCTCGCGAACCCCGCGCCGGAGCGGCCTGCCGACCGGCGGTGGGTTCGCTCGACCTGCGGGGACATCCCGGAGTGTCCCCGCCCCACGGCAGCGCCGGAGGCTACTTCTCCGTCACGCCCGCCGAGTCGAAGGTGGCGACCTCGTGCATGGCGCGGGCCGCGCTCTGGACCAGGGGGAGGGCCAGGAGGGCGCCCGTGCCCTCGCCGAGGCGGAGGTCCAGGTCGACCAGCGGGCGCAGGCCCAGCTTGTTCAGGGCCGCCACGTGCCCCGGCTCCGCACTGCGGTGGCCCGCGATGCATGCCGAGAGGGACTCGGGGGCGATGGCGCGGGCCACCAGGGCGGCAGCTCCGGCGCTGACGCCGTCCAGGATCACGGGGGTGCGCAGCGAGGCTCCGCCGAGGAGCAGGCCGACGATGGCGGCGTGCTCCAGGCCGCCGATGGCCGCCAGGACGCCGATCGGGTCGGCCGGGTCGGGCTGGTGGAGCTCCAGGGCGCGGCGGACGACCTCGACCTTGCGGGCGTGCGTCTCGTCGTTGATGCCCGTGCCGCGGCCGGTGACCTCCGCCGGGTCCACGCCGGTGAAGACCGAGATCAGGGCCGCGGAGACGGTGGTGTTGGCGATGCCCATCTCGCCGGTGAGGAGGGCCTTGTTGCCGGCGGCGACGAGGTCGCGGGCCGTCTCGATGCCGACCTCGATGGCCGCGACGGCTTCCTCGCGGGTCATCGCCGGGCCGGTGGAGAGGTCGGCCGTGCCGGGGCGGACCTTGCGGGGCAGGAGGCCGGGGGTGGCGGGGAGGTCCCCGGCGACGCCGACGTCGATCACGCAGACCTCGGCGCCCACCTGGTTGGCGAAGGCGTTGCACACGGCCCCGCCGCCCAGGAAGTTGGCGACCATCTGCGTCGTGACCTCCTGCGGCCACGGGGTGACGCCCTGGGCGTGCACGCCGTGGTCACCGGCGAAGATCGCGACCGCGGCGGGCTCCGGGATCGGCGGCGGGCAGACCCGGGAGAGCCCGGACAGCTGGGCGGAGATGATCTCCAGCATGCCCAGGGCGCCGGCGGGCTTGGTCATGCGCTTCTGCCGCTCCCAGGCCTCGCCGAGCGCCTTCGCGTCGAGGGGGCGGATGCTGGCGACGGTCTCCGAGAGCAGGTCGTGCGGCTCCTCGCCGGGCAGCGCGCGGCGGCCGTAGGTCTCCTCGTGGACCACCCAGGAGAGCGGGCGGCGCTGCGACCAGCCGGCCTGCGCCAGCTCGGGCTCCTCGGGGAACTCGTCGACGTAGCCCACGCAGAGGTAGGCGACGACTTCGAGGTGCTCGGGAAGGCCGAGCTCGCGGACCATTTCGCGCTCGTCGAAGAAGCTGACCCAGCCGACGCCGAGGCCTTCGGCGCGCGCGGCGAGCCAGAGGTTCTCCACGGCGAGGGCGGAGGAGTACGGGGCCATCTGCGGCTGGGTGTGCCGGCCGAGGGTGTGGCGCCCGCCGCGGGTGGGGTCGGCGGTGACGACGATGTTCACCGGGGTGTCGAGGATGGCCTCGATCTTGAGTTCCTTGAACTGCTTCGCCCGGCCCTTGGGCAGCGACTTGGCGTAGGCCTCGCGCTGGCGCTGGGCGAGCTCGTGCATCGTCCGGCGGGTCTCTGCGGAGCGGATGACGACGAAGTCCCAGGGCTGCGAGTGGCCGACGCTGGGCGCGGTGTGGGCCGCCTCCAGGACGCGGAGCAGCACCTCGTGGGGGATCGGGTCGGTACGGAAGCCCTTGCGGATGTCACGGCGCTCGCGCATGACGCGCAGGACGGCCTCGCGCTCGGCGTCGGCGTAACCGGGGGCCGCCTCGCCCACGGATTCCGGCGCGACGGGCTCGGCCGGGACGGGCTCCGCGGGGGCGGCCTCCTCGGGCCGGGGCTCTGCGGCCACCGGCTCGGCCTGGGCCAACGGCTCGGGCTGCGGGGCTGCGGCCACCGACTCGACCACGACGGGCTCGGGCTCGGGCTCCGGCTCGGCCGCGGGCTGCGCCTCGACGACGGTAACCGGCTCCGGCTGCGGCTCCGGTGCGGGCTCCGGCTGGACGGGCTCGGCCACCACGGCCACGACCGGCTCTGCGGGAACGACCGGCTCGGGCCGGGACTCCACGGCCGCCGGCTCGGCGGGGACGACAGGCTCGGGCTGCGGCTCCGGCTCGACCACGACCGGCTCGGGCTGGACCGGCTCGGCCACGGCCGCCGTCGGCTCCACCGGCTCCGCGGCGGCCACCGGCTCCGGCTCGGGCTCCGGCTGCGGCTCGACGGCGACGGGCTCGGCCTGGACGGGCTCCGGCTGGACGGGCTCCGGCTGGACGGGCTCCGGCTGGACGGGCTCGGCCGCCACCGGCTCGGGCTGGACCACCGCTTCCGCGGGGGCCGGCGCCGGCTCCGGCTCCACGGCGGGGTCCTGGACGGGCTCTGCCAGCGGCTCCGGCGTCCACGGGGCCCCGGCCTGCGGCGGGATCTCGCCCGGCGCGGCCTCCGCGCGCGGGATGTCCAGGTACTCGGGCCCGGTGGTCGGGGGCCCCGCCTGGCGCAGCGGGACGGGCGCCACCGGGGTGCTCACGGCGGCCATCGGGGCCGGCTGGGCGGGCGCCGCGGCCGGGCCGCGGTCCGCGAGGGACCGTACGACTCCGCCGTTGGCCTCGGGCATGGGCGGGCCCATGTGCAGCGGGCGCCGGACGGGGGCCGCGGGAGCCACCGGGGCGACGGGGGCCGCGGGCGGCGGGACGACGAGCCCGCCGAGGTCGAGCGCGCCGGAGTCACGGCCGCCCGTCTCGTGCGCGCCCGCGCTGTAGCCGCCGTCGGGGAACACCGGCGGGGGGAATTCGGTGTACGGGGCAGGTGCCGGGGCCTCGGGGTAGGAGGGCTCGGCTCCGTAGGACAGGTCCGTGTACATCGGCGGGCCGTCGAGCGGGGACGGGGCGGGGAAGGCGGGGGCCGGCGGGACGACCTGCGGGTCGCTCCACGCACCCTGGCCGCTCGGCATCAGCAGCAGTTCCTCGTCCTCCGGCTCGGCCGGGTTGTCCATGAGGTCCTGGAAGGCGTAGCCAGCGGGGATCGGTGCCGGGATCTGGACCGGAGCGGGGACGCCCTGCTGATCCACCATGCCCGCGTTGTCCGGGTGACCCTCGCCCGGGACCTGGCCGGTGTCAGTCATGCTTACCCCTCGCCCATCGGTGTTGCCTCTTCGATCGCCCGGTCGCCCACGGGGCCGCCGTGCGGTTTGCCTGCGGGGTTGCGGTGCGACGAGCTCGTCTCGCATACGCCTGCACGACAACCAGTAAGCATTGTCGCGCCCGTCGGCGATCGTGGCGGCCATAACCGTCACGGTCCTCTGTGGACTGCGCCACGTCGCGCGTCCAGGCGGTGTCGCGATGCCCGAATCGTCCGGGGCAGTACGACGATCGGCCAGCCTACCCCGGCCCTCGTCTCAGCGCGTGACGGGGCGTTCCGCTGCCAGGAGGAACACCACGGAACGGTCCTGTTCGGCCCAGGTGCGGGGGTCCAGGGCGACGGACTGGAGCAGCGCGCACTCGACGGCGTAACCGTGTTCGGTGAGTGCCCTGCCGATCGCCTCCGCCTCGTCGCGGGTGGAGGCGTGGCTGACGATCCGTTCGGGGCGGCGTTCGGCGACGGCCGCGACGACGGGGGCGCCGCCACCGCCGACGCGGACGACGTCGGGCTCGGGCAGGTTCTCCAGTACGTGCGGTGCGCGCCCGGCGACGACCTGGACCTGTACTCCTCGCTTGCGGGCGGCGGCAGTTACGCGGTCGCATGCGGCCGGGTCGGTGTCCACCGCGATGACGGCGGCGCCGAGGGCGGCCGCGTCCACGGCCACGCCGCCGGCGCCGGCGCCGATGTCCCAGACGAGGTCGCCGGTGCGCGGGCCGAGGCGGGCCAGTTGGGCGGCGCGCAGCTGCGTGGACTCGCCCTCGCCCGCGTCCGGCCGGGGCCTCGCCCAGCCGCGCTCGGTCGACCGGGCGGCGCTCTGGCCGAACAGCCAGCCGGCGTCGGCGGGTGCCGGTCCCCCGCCGCCGATGACGATGACGACGTTCGGGTCGCGCCAGCTGTGGTCGGCTGCCTTGTCGGAGGTGAGGACGCTCACCTGTTCGCGGTCGGTGCCGAGTTCCTCGCAGACGACGAAGGTGCGGTGAACTCCTTCGAGCAGCAGCGCCAGTTCCGCGGGGCCGGCGCCGGGTGAGGTGAGCACGGCGACCTTGGCGTGGGCGCGGCACACGTTGACGGCGCGGCGCAGGGTGCGGGGGTGGGCCACGACGACCTGGGCGTCGTCCCAGGGCATGCCGGCGCGGGCGAAGGCGGCGGCCACGGAGGAGACGGCCGGGACGACCTCGACCTCCAGGCCGTGCTCCGGGGCGCGCAGGGTGCGTACGACGCCGAAGAAGCCGGGGTCGCCGTCGGCGAGGACCACCGCCGTGCCGCGGTGGCCGGCGATGCGACTCGCGGCGAGGCCGAGGCTGCCCAGGCGGATGCGTTCGGCGGTGGGCGGCACTTCGGGGAGGGCGAGGTGGTGGGCGGCGCCGGCCACGAGGGTGGCGGCGGAGAGCGCGGACCGGGCGCCCGCGGTCAGGGGCGAACCGTCCCAGCCGATCACCGTGACCCGGTCGGCCATCGTCGTCAGTCTCCTGGTCTGGGGTGGGGCGAAGCTTCGTCCGGCGGGCACGGGCAGGGCGCGGGCACGGTGAGACTACCCGGTCATCGGTTCACTTCCAGTCGGCGCCGACGGGGTAGCCGCTCGCGTCGGCGCGCTGCGGGAAGGCGGAGCTGCGGGCGTATCCGTCGTAGCTGTCGAAGCTGTCGTACCCGTCGTAGCCGTCGCCCTCGTCGAGGTCCTCGGGGACCAGGCTCCAGACGATGAGGTCGGTACGCGTGTCGGTCCAGCCGCCGTCGGCCGTCTGCGTACGCACTATCCACGCGTTGCGCAGGACGCCCTCGCTGATGCAGCCGATCTTCTGCGCCACCTGCTGCGAGGCGGTGTTGTCGGCGGCGGTACGCAGTTCGAGCCGCTCGAATCCCTGGTCGCGGAAGAGCCATTGGGCGACGGCGAGGACGGATTCGCTGGCGTAGCCCTCGCCGCGGGCCCATGGCGCGGTGACGTAGCCGACCTCGGTGGCGCGGGTGCGCCAGTTGGTGCTCTGGAGGTGGACGATGCCGACGAGGCGCTGGGTGAGGAACTCGGTGACGGCGAAGACGATGCCGCGGCCCTCGGTGCGTTCGGCGTGGGAGTGCCGGGTGGCCCAGGCGTGCGCTTCGGCGGAGGTGTAGGGGTGGGGCGCGCCGGTCCAGGCGATCACGTGCTCGTCGTTCATCATCTCGGTGAGCGCGGTGACGTCCTCTTCCTCGAAGGGGCGCAGCACCAGCCGGTCCGTGCTGATGGTGACGTCCGGGAAGGTGGTAGTCATGCGCAGCTCCATGCCTGAGACCGTGGTGCGACCGTGTTGCGATGCGACCGCGGTGCGGGACCGTTCGTGCGGGACCGGGAATGCGGGTCGTAGGCCACAGCATGCAGCATCGACCCGGTGATGTGCAGGGCCGGGTTGCCCGGAAGCGGGCAGAGCTCGGCCCCGCACGCCGTCAGGGGTGTGCGGGGCCGATATGCATGACCGGTCGAGCCGGAACCGGCTCAGGAGTGCCTGGTTCAGGAGGCGGGGGTGCCGAAGGCCGGGATGACCGAGCCCTGGTACTTCTCCTCGATGAACTTCTTGACCTCGTCGGAGTTCAGGAGCTTGGCCAGCTTCTGGATCCGCGGGTCGTTCTGGCTTCCGTCCTTGACCGCGAGGAAGTTGGCGTAGGGGTTGCCCTCGGCCTTCTCCAGGATCAGCGCGTCCTTGGCGGGCGACAGCTTGGCCTCCAGTGCGTAGTTGCCGTTGATGATCGCGGCGTCCACGTCGTTCAGGGCGCGCGGGACCGTGGCGGCCTCCAGCTCCTTGAACTCCAGGCCCTTCTTGTCGGTGATGTCGGACAGCTTGGCGCTGGTGCCGACACCCTCCTTGAGGGTGATCAGGTTGTTGGCGGCGAGCAGCTGGAGCGCGCGGCCCTCGTTGGTGGTGTCGTTGGGGACGGCGATGGTCTGGCCGGCCTTGATGTCACCGATGGCCTTGATCTTCTTGGAGTAGAGGCCGAGGGGCTCCAGGTGCACGTTCACGACGGGCACGACGTGCGTGTTGTTCTTCTTGTTGAAGTCGTCGAGGTACGGCTTGTGCTGGAAGTAGTTGCCGGCGACCTGGCCCTGCTCGGTGGCGGTGTTCGGCAGGACGTAGTCCGTGAACTCCTTGACCTCCAGCGCGAGGCCTTCCTTGGCCGCGAGCTTGTCCTTGACGAAGTTCAGGATGTCGGCGTGCGGGCTCGG
Organism: Streptomyces avidinii; assembly: GCF_014650695.1. Classification (GTDB taxonomy): domain Bacteria; phylum Actinomycetota; class Actinomycetes; order Streptomycetales; family Streptomycetaceae; genus Streptomyces; species Streptomyces avidinii. The sequence continues at coordinate 182,287 of NZ_BMVL01000012.1, forward strand.
GGAGGCCGCTATGACGAGGGGCTTGCTCTCGTCGGTCTTTCCGCCGTCCGTCTTGGCCGAGGACGGGTCCGAGGAGCTGCCGCAGGCGGTGAGGCCGAGGGCGAGCGCGGTGGCCGAGGCGGCGAGGGCGGTGAGCTTGATGTTCTTACGCACGAAGAGTGCCTTTCTTGCTGAACAAGTACTGATGACTTGCTGGTGGTGGCCCAAGCACGACAAGTGCGGGCTCTCTGGGGGGGGAAGTCTTTTCAGGCGGTCCGGCCGCGGCGGGCGAGGAGTCGGACCACGCCGTCGCCGAGCAGCTGGATCACCGTGACGAGGACGATCAGGACCACGACGGTGGCGACCATGAAGCCGGTCTCGAAGCGCTGGAAGCCGTAGGTGATGGCCTTGGAGCCGAGTCCTTCGCCGCCGACGGCGCCGGCCATGGCCGAGTAGCCGACGAGGGTGATGACGGTGGTGGTGACACCGGCGACCAGCGAGGGCAGGGCTTGCGGGAGGAGCACCTTGCCGACCAGGGTCGGGATGCCGCCGCCCATGGACTCGACGGCCTCGATCAGGCCGTGGTCCACCTCGCGGACGGCCGTCTCGACGAGCCGCGCGAAGAAGGGGAGGGCGCCGATGGCCAGCGGGACGATCATGGCGGTGGGGCCGATGAACGTGCCGACGACCGCGGTGGTGACCGGGATCAGGAAGATCAGCAGGATGATGAACGGCAGCGACCGGCCTATGTTCACGATCACGCCGAGGACCTTGTTGAGCGGCTGGTTCTGCAGCAGGCCGCCCTTGTCGGTGAGGACCAGCAGGATGCCGATGGGCAGGCCGCCGAGCACGGTCACCAGGGTGGACCACAGCACCATGTAGAGGGTGTCGTAGGTGCCCTGGGTGAGCAGGGGCTGCATTTCGGACCAGGTCACTTGGCACCATCCTTGACCAGCGCGGCGAATTCGGTGTCGGCGTCTGCGGCGCTCTCGACGATGTCGACCTGGAGGCCCTGCTCGCGCAGGAAGCCGACGGGCACGACGTTGTCCTCGTAGCCACCGGGCAGTTCGATGCGCATGCGGCCGATCTGCCGGCCCGCGACGGTGTCCATCGCGGCGCCGAGGATCGAGATGTCGATGTTGTACGTGCGCGAGAGCTGCGAGATGACCGGCCGGACGGCCGCTTCGCCGTGGAAGGTGACGTCGACGACCGTGTGGTCGGGGCCGGTGGCGGTACCGGTGACCGGGAAGAGTTCACCGGCGAGCTCGGAGCCGGGGGTGGCGAGCAGCTCGGCGACGGTGCCGGACTCGATGACCCGGCCGTTCTTCATCAGGGCGGCCGAGTCGCAGACCGACTTGACCACGTCCATCTCGTGCGTGATGAGCAGCACGGTGAGGCCGAGCTGCTGGTTGAGGTCGCGCAGCAGCTGGAGGATGGAGCGGGTGGTCTCGGGGTCCAGGGCGCTGGTGGCCTCGTCGGAGAGCAGCACCTTGGGGTCGCCGGCCAGGGCGCGGGCGATGCCGACGCGCTGCTTCTGGCCGCCGGAGAGCTGGGTCGGGTAGGCCTTGGCCTTGTCGGCGAGGCCGACCAGGTCGAGGAGTTCGAGGGCCTTGCGGGAGCGCTCGCGGCCGGAGACGCCGAGGATCTCCAGGGGCAGCTCGACGTTGGCCTGGACGGTCCGCGAGGACAGCAGGTTGAAGTGCTGGAAGACCATGCCGATGCGGCTGCGGGCCTCGCGCAGTTCCTTGCCCGCACGGCGGCCGCGGCCGGCGAGGGCGGTGAGGTCCACGCCGTCGACGGTCACCGTGCCGGTGGTGGGGCGCTCCAGCAGGTTGACGCAGCGGATCAGGGAGGACTTGCCCGCGCCGCTCTGGCCGATGACTCCGTATACCTCGCCCTCACGGACGTGGAGATCGACGCCGTCCAGGGCGGTGACCTCACGGCCACGGGACTGGTAGACCTTCGTGAGGCCCGATGTGGTGATCACAGGATTTCCGTCGCTGTCGAGTGCGCGGCGCAGCGGGGTGCCGGCACGGGGCAAACAATCTGGGACGCGATACGGGACGAACCGTCAGAAAACGATGGCATCGACACGTGCGCGGGGCAGGAACGAGCCGTGCTGTTCATCAGGTGACGAGGCACTGGCGCGACTGGTCTCGCTTCGGGGCGCGAGGCTCAGGAAGGGGCCCTCAGAAGGCGCACATTCGACACATACAACGAGCACCGGGCGTCATCGTCGCCTCGGTCGCAAGGGTGCGGCTGCTCGTCGTGGTCATGGGCCCCAGTAAACCAGACGCATCCCCTGACCGATCAACGCTGTCCGGATAGCGGACGCAATTCGACCGCATACCGGACTCCACGACCACGGCCGACCCTCCGGCGAACAGCCGCTCCGCCGTCGCTGACCTGCACCGACGTCCGCTCCCGCGCCCGCACGGCCACCGCCGTCAGGGGCGCGGCCACCGGGTCCCCTGTGGTCAAGACCACGGCCGGACACAGGGGTGCGCGCTTCGGGTCTTTCGGCCCGTAATACCCTCGCTGCATGCTCGACGCCCTGACGGTCGCCATCGGCGTGGCCGCACTCGCCCTCGCCGCCTGGTGCGGCCACGCCGCATGGCGGGACCAGCCGACCAAGGACTGGCACTTCATCGGTATGGCCGTCGTGACCGTGCTGGTCCTGGCACAGCTGGTGATCGGCCTGGTGAAGCTGGCCCAGGGCGAGAAGCCCGACGAGGGCACGGTGATCTTCGTGGCCTACCTGGTGGGCGCGTTCGCCGCGGTACCGGCCGCGGGCATGCTCTCGCTGACCGAGCGGACCAAATGGGGATCGGTGACGGTGGCCGCCGGCGCCGTCGTGCTCGCCGTCCTCGAAGTACGGCTCTACGACATCTGGGGAACCACCGGTGCCTGACGCTGACACGACGACCGACGTGACGGGTGCCGCGCCCGACGGCCGCAAGCGACTCGTCTCCGGGCCCGGGCTGCTGCTGGTGTGGCTGTACGGGGTGATGGTGGTGGGCGCGGTCTCCCGGTCCGCCTACCAGATCTCCACCGAGTTCGACCGGGCGCCGCTGGCGTACTCCCTGTCCGCCGTGGCCGCGCTGGCCTACGCGTTCATCACGTACTCACTGGTCCGCGGCGGGGAGACGGCCCGCAGGGCGGCGCTGGTCTGCTGCGCCGCCGAGCTCGCCGGTGTGCTGGCCGTGGGGACCTGGACGGTGCTGCGGCCCGAGGCCTTCCCCGACACGACCGTGTGGTCCCAGTTCGGTATGGGCTACCTGTTCATCCCGGTGATCCTGCCGATCACCGGGATGCTCTGGCTGCGCAGGCGCCGGACGCCGGACGCCTGAAAGCAGGGGGCGGTGCGGGCGGTGCGCGCTACGCGCTGACCGTGAAATCGGTCGGGTCCTTGGCTTCCTTCTCCAGGATCACCAGCTGAACGCCGTCGGAGGCCGTGCGGCCGCCGACCTGGACGTAGCCGGCCTTGCGGTAGAGGCGCAGGTTGGACTCGCTCTTGTGCCCGGTGTGCAGGCGGAAGCGGTTGGTGGTGCCGGGGCCCGCCAGGGCCTCTTCCACCGCGCGCAGCAGACGCGCTCCGAGACCGTGACCCTGCAGCCGCGGATGCACGCAGAGCTTGGCGATCTTGGCGATGCCGTCCTCGTCGACGTTGCCGCGCACGGTTCCGACGATCTCGTCGCCGAGCCGGGCCACCAGGACGGTGTCGGTCGCCAGTTCCCCCTTGAGGGAGTCCAGGGACTGGGTGAGGGGCTGGATGAGGTAGTTGCCGTACAGCTCGGCCTCACGCTGGAAGGCCAGGTACTGCAGTTTGAAGATCTGCTCCGCGTCCTCGGCGGCTGCCGCCGAAATGGTCACGCTCATGCCCATGTGCGCATGCCTCCAGCTCACCTGGTAGCCCGTTGGTCTACCGCTCCTTTCCCCGCAGGCCAGGAGCCGCAACCTCTGCAGCCAGCATTCTGCGCAGACATCCCAGGCAACGGGAACGGACGGGCCCCAAACTTCCTTGTGAGATACCCAACTCTCCTGCGATTTCACGGTAAGTGAGGTCTCTGGGCGAAAGAAGTGCCTTCATCAGCTCCGGACAGCGTCCGGGCAACCGGGCGACCGCCGATCGGAGTGCCCGGTTCTCCTCGCCGTGCATGAGGGCGTCCTCCGGTTCGGCCCCGGCAGCCGTCCCGGCCGGTGGACCGCCGTCCGCGGAATGCCGGCGGTGGCTGTCCACGGAGTGACGACCGTGGTCGTACGGAACCTCCCGGCGGGCCCGCCGCCGGGCGAGGCGCGCCTCCGCCCGGACCGCCCTGCGCAGCCAGCGCGCCGGCTCCGCGGGCTCGGCCGGGTCCGGGGCGCGGCGGCCGCTCTCCAGCAGCCTGACCCAGACGGCTTGTTCCAGGTCGGCGGCGTCCACTCCGGCGCCCGGGGCCTCCGCGGCCGCCTCGGCGGAGAGCAGCGGGCCGAGCTTGTCGAGGAATTCAGCCTTCAGCAGGTCCATGCCGGGCGGGACGAGTGGGCCGGGCCCGGCGGTTTCCCCGCCGGGCCCGGCCCACTCGTACGGGAAGCGGCGCTCAGCGGTTGACGGGGCGTCGGCCCGGCCGGAAGGCCTCCGCCGCGAGCAGTCCTGTGTCCGGGTTGTCGGTGAAGATCCCGTCGATGCCCTGTTCGAAGTAGGTCCGGAAGGCGGCGAGGGCGTCCCCGTACGCGGTGGGGTCGGTCCCCTTGCGGTACTCGGCGGGCAGGAAGCTGTTCTCGTTGCGCGCGGTGTAGGGGTGCAGCAGCAGCCCGCGCGCGTGGGCGTCCTTGACCAGGGTGGTCGGGGCGCCGAGTCCGCCGGCCGCGTCGCGCGGGAGGATCAGGTCCATGGTCGGGCCGATGCCCTGGGCGAAGCCGGCGATCCACTTCAGCCCCTCGGGCTTGACCAGGTCCGCGACCGTGCGCGGGTCCTTGGCCACCTCGAAGTCCCAGGGGCGGGTGCCCGCCGCGGAGAGCAGGACCACGCGCGGGGCGGAGACCAGCCGGGAGAGCCGCTGGATGCTGGAGGGCTCGAAGGACTGGAGGAAGACGGCGGCGTTCCGGCCGTCGCGTCCGTAGCGTCGCAGCAGCTCGGCCAGGGGCTCCTCCAGGCCGAGGCCCAGACCCCGGAAGTAGCTGGGGTGCTTGGTCTCGACGTGCAGCCACACCCGCCTGCCGCGTCGCCGTCCCTCGCGGTCCGCCCAGCGGAGCACCTCTTCGAAGGTGGGCACGGCCCACTGACCGTCGTAGAGCGTGTTGCGCTGGCGGACGGCGGGAATCCGTTCCTTCGCGCGCAGGGTCCGCAGCTCGGCCAGGGTGAAGTCCTCGGTGAACCAGCCGGTGACGGAGACCCCGTCGACGGACTTGGTGGTGCGCCGGGAGGCGAACTCGGGGTGATCGGCGACGTCGGTGGTCCCGCCGATCTCGTTCTCGTGGCGGCAGACCAGCTGGCCGTCCCTGGTCGGGACCAGGTCCTGCTCGACGACGTCGGCGCCCAGGTCGAGCGCGAGCTGATAGGAGCCGAGGGTGTGCTCCGGCCGGTACCCGCTGGCTCCGCGATGGCCGATGACCGTCGGGTACGGAAGGTCCCGGTAGCCTCCGTCGCCGTGCCCGTCGCCGTACCCGTCGCCCGCCGCGGAGGCGGATCCCGCCGCGAGTCCGGTGATGCCGGTACCCGCCGCCAGGACGGCTGCCCCCAGGACCGTGCGCCGCGCTGCCCCACCCTGTGTCATGAGTGCCACTCCTCGTCGTGATCGCCGTGTCGCGGCCCGCGATCGGCGTGCCGATGGTAGGCAAAGGGGAGTGGCCGACGGGGGTGCGGCGACGGCACATCCGGGGAACTTGGCGCAAACACGCGTCAACAATGCGTATCCGACACGTGAACCCGATGTGCGCCGGAAGCTGACCCGCGAGTATCGTCCTCACCTGCGCTACCGCCGCTGGGTGGGTGCGCGAACCGCTTTTCGATGCCGGAGGGCCCCACGTTGTTCCGTACGAAGCTCATCAAAGCCACTGTCGGACCGGTCATGCGCATGATGTTCCGCACCCGCGTGGAGGGCATCGAGAACATCCCCGGCTCCGGACCGGTGATTCTGGCGGGCAACCACCTCACCTTCATCGACTCCATGATCCTGCCGCTGGTGTGCGACCGCACGGTCCACTTCATCGGCAAGGACGAGTACGTGACCGGCAAGGGGATCAAGGGCCGCGCCATGGCCTGGTTCTTCACCGGCTCCGGCATGATCCCCGTCGACCGTGACGGTGCGAACGGCGGCGTCGCGGCCCTGATGACCGGTCGCCGCATCCTCGAAGAGGGCAAGATCTTCGGTATCTACCCCGAGGGCACCCGCTCCCCCGACGGCCGGCTCTACCGCGGCCGCACCGGTATCGCCCGCCTGACCCTGATGACCGGCGCCCCCGTGGTGCCGTTCGCGATGATCGGCACCGACAAGCTCCAGCCCGGCGGCGCCGGCATGCCGCGCCCGGGCCGGGTCACCGTCCGCTTCGGCGAGCCGATGGAGTTCTCCCGCTACGAGGGCATGGACCGCGACCGCTACGTGCTGCGCGCCGTCACCGACTCGGTGATGGCCGAGGTCATGCGCCTCTCGGGCCAGGAGTACGTCGACATGTACGCGACCAAGGCGAAGGCCGCCTGAGCCGGGCCGCTCCTACTGTCGCTGGAGTGACCGGCTGACGCCCGCCGCCGTGGTGGTGGCGAGGATCCAGCCGGTCACGATCAGCAGGTACGACAGCCACTGGTGCCAGCCGCCCGGTGCGAAGGCCGCCTCCTGGCCGAAACTGACGATCGGCACCATCAGGTCGATCGTGTAGAACAGCGCGTTGAAGTCCGGCGCCTCCCCCGCCTTCAGGGCGCGCGGCGGGTCGATCCCGTAGGCGAGCGTCCCGGTCATCAACAGTGCCAGCAGCCACCCCGCCGCGCGCAGCGGCCGGAACCCGTAGCCGACGGTGGCGTCCTGGAGCAGCCCCCACACCCGGGCGGGCCGGGGCAGTGTGCGCCGGTGCCGGCGCAGCTTCGCGAGCTGGACGGTCCGGGCCGCGGCCTCGTCGCCCGCCGTCCGGTACGCCGCCGTGAGCTGTTCGTAGGCGTACGTGAGGTATCCGGATTCCTCCCGCTCCAGCGCGGGCAGTCGCTGCTCGGCCGGCAGGTGGGGGGCGAGGGTGCGGTAGGTGAGGCCGTCGATGGCGATCCGCGCGGGCCACGCCTGCGGATCGATGTGGAGCAGGTCGAGGGTGGAGCGGCGCAGGTTCACATCGCCCCGGATCCGATCGCACCGGCGCAGCCACAGCTCGCCGATCGCACAGCTGGAGGCGCGCAGAGCGGTCCCGCCGGTGTTGGCGAGGTCGGCGCGGCTGAGGTTGGCCTGGCCCGGTATGCGGGAGCCGGTGAGGTTGACCATGCCCCGGGCCTTGAGCCGGTGCGCGCGCAGGTCGGTGCCGACGGTCAGGTTCTCGGCGTGCAGGGCGATGGCGCCCGGCGCGAGCAGCCGGGCGCGGTCGAGCTGGATCTGGCCGCCGACCGTGGCGCCGTTGAGGCGGAGCTGGCCGTGCACGGTCAGGTCGTTCGCGATGATGTCGGTGTCGACCTCGACGTGGTTGAGCTGGAGCGGCGGCTCGTCCGCCTCCTCGCCGCTCGTGGGGCCGATCACGGCCCCCTGGAGGAAGATACCCCCGGATATTTTGGAGCCCTGCAGGCGTACGGGTCCGGCGATCCGGCAGCAGGAGAGCCGCAGGACCACGTCGACGCGCAGTGTGGAGGCGGTCAGGCCGGGCAGCGTGGAGTCGGCGAGGACCAGGGCGCGCAACTGGGCCCCGTACATCAGGGGCTTGCGCTCGAACCAGCAGTCGCGCAGTCGCATGGGGTGGTCGATGACGGCGTAGCGCAGGTCGAGCTTGCCCACGATCTTCGCGCCCTTGACCTTGAGCCCGGGGACCCGGCCCTCCACGGCGGGACAGGCTCCCAGCAGGACGGCCCGCAGCACCTCGGCGCGCAGGGTGCGCTCGGCACCCCAGTCGGCGCCGTCGACGGAGCTCTCCTCGGGCGCGACGTGGAAGTCGACCCCGTCGCCGCGCGGGAAGGCCTCCCAGACGCGGCGTTCGGCCGGGGTCAGATCGTTGATCTCCATCGCCGGGATGGTGTCCCGCGGCCGGACGGACTGTCAACTCGGCCGGGGACATCATCGTTTGGCGTTGCCTCAGTGCTCGACGCCCTCTTGGAGCCGCTGGCCCTTCAGCAGGAACCAGGCGGCCACGGCGGTGGCCAGCAGTACGGCCGCGCCGACGCCGGAGGCGAGTCGCAGCCCGTCCACGAAGGCGTCCTGGGCGGCGCCGACCATCACCTGGGCGGTGTGCGGATCCAGCGCCTTGGCCGCCTCGACGGCCCCGCCGAGGGATTCGTGCGCGGCGTCGGCGACCGGGCCCGCGACGGAGGCCGGGGCGGTGAAGCTCTGGTAGACGCCGGTGACGATGGAGCCGAGCAGGGCGATGCCGAGGGCCGCGCCGAGTTCGTAGGCCGTCTCGGAGACAGCGGAGGCCGAACCGGCCTGCTCCTTGGGCACGCTGGAGAGGATGACGTCGGCGGTGACGGTGAAGGAGAATCCGGCGCCGAGGCCGACGACGAGCAGGGCCGCGCCGAGCAGCGGGTAGCCGCTCTCCTTGTGGATCAGGGTCAGGACGCCGAGGGCCAGGCCGATGGCGCCGAGGCCGCCCGCCACGACGGTCCGTACCGAGTACCGGCGGGCGTACCGGCCCGCGAGCAGGCCGGTGACCACCGCGCCGATGGCGGCGGGCAGTTCGGCGAGGCCGGCCTCCAGCGGGTCGCGGCCCTGGACGAGCTGCAGGAACTGGGAGAGGAAGAAGACCAGTCCGGAGAGGCCGAAGACGGTGAGCAGGTCGGCGAGGACCGCGCCGGAGAAGCCGCGGTGCTTGAAGAGCCGCATGTCGAGCAGCGGCGACGGCAGGCTGAACTGGCGGCGTACGAAGGCGTACAGGGCTCCGGCACCGACTGCCGCGGTGACCGCGACCTCCCAGGTGATGCCGTGGGTGGCGACCTCCTTGACGGCGTAGACCACGCCGATCACGCCGACGAGGGAGAGGCAGACGCTGACGAGGTCCCAGGGACCGGCGACCGGGTTCTTGGATTCGGGAAGGAGCTTGATTCCGACGACGACCAGGGCGATCATCACGGGGAGGTTGATCAGGAAGACCGATCCCCACCAGAAGTGCTGGAGCAGCGCTCCGCCGACGACCGGGCCGACGGCCGCGCCGGCCGAGGCGGTGGCGCCCCAGATGCCGATCGCGAGGCTGCGCTCCTTGGGGTCGTGGAAGATGTTGCGGATCAGGGCCAGGGTGGACGGCATCAGGGTCGCACCGGCCACGCCGAGCAGGGCCCGGGCGACGATCATCATCTCGGGGCTGGTCGCGTAGGCGTTGAGCACCGACACGGCACCGAATGCGGCGGCGCCGGTGAGCAGCAGCTTCTTCCGGCCTATTCGGTCACCGAGGCTGCCCATGGAGACCAGGAGCCCGGCGATGACGAAGGAGTAGATGTCGCCGATCCACAGCAGCTGGGTGCCGGACGGCTTGAGGTCCTCGGAGAGCGCGGGGGTGGCGAGGCCGAGTACGGTCGCGTCGACGGCGACCAGCAGCACGGCGAGCACCAGCACGCTCAGGGCGAGCCAGCGGCCGCGGCTCTTGGTCTCCGTCCCGATAGGGCTGGTCAGCTGCTGGGTCGTGCTCATTTCTCCACACTCCGTCGGGCGCCACCGAGCAACAGCTCGATGATCATGTACTGGAAGTCCTTGGCGGCCACCCGGCCGTCCATCACGGCCCAGGCGCAGGTGCCGACGAGGCCGTAGAGGGCCTCGGTGAGCCATGCCGCGCTCAGGTCGATCCGGATGTCGCCCTCTTCCTGGCCGCGCCGGAAGAGCGCGCCGACGCGGGCGTCGAGCCGGGCCCATCCCTCGTTGACCTCGTCGCCCTCGAACAGCTGGTTCTCGGTGACGAGGAAGGCCAGCAGCTGGGCGTTGGGCTCGGCCTCGGCGACGAGGCGTCTGAGTGCCTCCACCGCCGTGCCCTCGTCGAGGCGGGCGTTGTCGAAGGCCACCTCGAACTCCCGGATGCCGAGGTCTTCGAGGGCCCGTACGAGGGCGTCGCGGCCGGCGAAGTGCCGGTGGAGGGTCGCGCGCCCGATTCCGGCGGCACGGGCGACCTCGTCCATCGTGGCGGTCGACTTGCGGGAAAGCAGGGCGGCCGCATCGCGGAGCACCTGGTCACGATCCATGGCCATGAGACAAGCATACCCCGAATGAGACGCCCATGTCTCATTCCTGGTCGAAAATGAGCTGCCCGAGGGCAATCCTGCCCCGATGAAGCCACTGCTGCTGATCGACGTCGACGGACCACTGAACCCCTACGCGGCCAAGGCACAGCGCCGCCCCGAGGGGTACCGCACCCACCGGATGCGCCCGACGGGCTGGACCGAGGCCGAGCGCGCCAAGCCGCTGCGCGTCTGGCTCAATCACGACCACGGGGCGGAGCTGCTCGCCCTCGCGGACGCCTACGAGCTGGTCTGGGCCACCACCTGGAAGGGCGAGGCCAACGACTGGATAGGCCCCCACCTGGGGCTGCCCCGGCTGCCGTTCATCGACTGGCCGGTGATGCACGGCCGGGCACCCCGCGGCACGTTCTGGAAGACCCAGTACATCCTCGGCTACGCGGGCGAGCGACCCTTCGCCTGGATCGACGACGACATCACGGCAATGGACCGCGAGTACGTCGACCGGCGCCATCCGGCACAGGCCCTGCTGATGCGCATCGACGAGCGGATCGGGCTGGTCCGCGAGGATTTCGACGCCCTGGCCGCATGGGCCGCACCGTAGCCGGATGACTACATTTGGTGATTCGATCATCACTACCCGTGTCCGGCGGGCTGATGCGGACTGTGATCATTTGGAGTGACTGCGCCCCGGGAGCCTTCCCCGGCCGACCCCGGACCCGGGAGTCTGCTCTCCAGTGAGCCCTTACCCGGGGCGGGGCCGTCTGCCTGTAACGCCAAAGGGGCGGTGGGAGCCGGCGCCGGCTCCCACCGCCCCTGCGGGCACGGCGGCGGACTACTGCTTGTGGGCCGCCCATGCGTGCTGGATGACCAGATCGGCCTTCAGTTCGGTGAGCTGGATCGCGACCGCCGACGGGGCGGTGCCGCCCCGGCCGCTCCGCGAAGCCAGGGCGCCCTTGACGTTGAGGACCGTCCGGACCTCGGGGGTCAGGTGCTCGGAGATCTTCACGAACTGCTCGTCCGTCAACTGGTCGAGCTCGATGCCCTCGCCCTCGCAGACCTTGACGCACTCACCGGCCACCTCGTGGGCCACCCGGAACGGCACGCCCTGCTTGACCAGCCACTCGGCGATGTCGGTGGCGAGCGAGAAGCCCGCCGGAGCCAGCTCCTCCATCCGCTCCCGGTTGACCGTGAGGGTCGCCATCATGCCGGTGAAGGCCGGCAGCAGGACCTCAAGGGTGTCGCAGGAGTCGAAGACCGGCTCCTTGTCCTCCTGGAGGTCCCGGTTGTACGCGAGGGGCAGCGCCTTGAGGGTCGCGAGGAGGCCCGTCAGGTTGCCGATGAGCCGGCCCGACTTGCCGCGCGCCAGCTCGGCGATGTCCGGGTTCTTCTTCTGCGGCATGATCGACGACCCGGTCGAGAAGGCGTCGTGCAGGGTCACGAAGGAGAACTCCTTCGTGTTCCAGATGATGATCTCCTCCGCGATCCGGGACAGGTTGATCCCGATCATCGCGGTGATGAAGGCGAACTCGGCCACGAAGTCGCGCGAGGCCGTGCCGTCGATCGAGTTGCCGACCGAGCCCCGCTCGAAGCCCAGGTCGGCCGCGACCTGCTCCGGGTCCAGACCCAGCGAGGACCCGGCCAGGGCGCCCGAGCCGTACGGGGACACCGCGGTCCGGGTGTCCCACTGGCGCAGCCGCTCCGCGTCCCGCGAAAGGGACTGCACGTGGGCCAGTACGTGGTGGGCGAAGAGCACCGGCTGCGCGTGCTGGAGGTGGGTCCGGCCCGGCATCGCCACGTCGTGGTGGGTCTCGGCGAGGCCGACCAGCGCGTCCTGGAGGTCCGCGATCAGGCCGCCGATGATCCGGCCGTGGTCGCGCAGGTACATCCGGAAGAGGGTGGCCACCTGGTCGTTGCGGGACCGGCCGGCGCGCAGCTTGCCGCCGAGTTCGGCGCCGAGCCGCTCCAGCAGACCGCGCTCCAGGGCGGTGTGCACGTCCTCGTCGGCGACGGTGCCGGTGAAGGAGCCGTCGGCCACGTCGGCCTCCAGCCGGTCCAGTCCGGCGATCATGCGGTCGAGCTCTTCGGCCGTGAGCAGGCCGGCCTTGTGGAGCACGCGGGCGTGGGCGCGGGAGCCGGCGATGTCGTACGGCGCGAGCCGCCAGTCGAAGTGGACCGACGCCGACAGCAGGGCCAGCGCCTCCGAAGGACCGTCGGCGAACCGGCCGCCCCAGAGCCGGACGTCACCCTTGTTGCTGCTCACAGCTACTGCTCCTCAAGACTGCATGGCTTTGACTGCGTGTAAGGCTCCGACGCCCTGGAGGGCTTCGGATGTGCAACCGCCTCCCCGCCGCGGAGGTAACGGGGAGGCGGTCTTGACTGCGGGTCGGTCAGGCGAGGTCGCGGCGGGCCGCGATCTTCGAGGAGAGGCCGAAGATCTCGATGAAGCCCTGGGCCTTGGATTGGTCGAAGGTGTCGCCCGAGTCGTAGGTCGCGAGGTTGAAGTCGTACAGCGACTCGTCCGACTTCCGGCCGGTGACGACGGCGCGGCCACCGTGCAGGGTCATCCGGATGTCACCGGTGACGTGCTGGTTGGCCTCGTTGATGAAGCCGTCCAGGGCCCGCTTGAGCGGGGAGAACCACAGGCCGTCGTAGACCATCTCGCCCCAGCGCTGCTCGACCTGCCGCTTGTAGCGGGCCAGCTCGCGCTCGACGGTGACGTTCTCCAGCTCCTGATGGGCCGTGATGAGCGCGATCGCGCCCGGGGCCTCGTACACCTCACGGGACTTGATGCCCACGAGACGGTCCTCGACGATGTCGATCCGGCCGATGCCCTGCGCTCCGGCGCGGTCGTTGAGCTGCTGGATGGCCTGGAGCACGGTGACGGACTTGCCGTCGATGGCGACCGGGACGCCCTCCTTGAAGGAGATGACGACCTCGTCGGGCTCACGCGGCAGCGCCGGGTTCGAGGTGTACTCGTAGATGTCCTCGATCGGGGCGTTCCAGATGTCCTCCAGGAAGCCCGTCTCGACGGCGCGCCCGAAGACGTTCTGGTCGATGGAGTACGGGGACTTCTTGGTGGTCGCGATCGGGAGCTGCTTCTCCTCGCAGAAGGCGATCGCCTTGTCCCGGGTCATCGCGTAGTCGCGGACCGGGGCGATGCACTTGAGGTCCGGGGCGAGGGCGACGATGCCCGCCTCGAAGCGGACCTGGTCGTTGCCCTTGCCGGTGCAGCCGTGGGCGACGGTCGTGGCGCCGTGCTTCTTGGCGGCGGCGACCAGGTGCTTGACGATGGCCGGCCGGGAGAGCGCCGAGACCAGCGGGTACCGGTCCATGTAGAGGGCGTTGGCCTTGATCGCCGGGAGGCAGTACTCGTTGGCGAACTCGTCCGAGGCGTCGGCGACCTCGGCCTCGACCGCACCGCAGTCGAGCGCGCGCTTGCGGATGACGTCCAGGTCCTCGCCGCCCTGGCCGACGTCCACGGCAACGGCGATGACCTCGGCGCCCGTCTCCTCGGCGATCCAGCCGATGGCGACGGAGGTGTCCAGGCCGCCCGAGTAGGCGAGTACGACGCGCTCGGTCACGGGTTTCTCCTTACGGTGCATTCAACGACAGGCATAACTATGCACTACTCCGTATGTTTCGTCAATCGGCGCCGTGGGCGCACCCTGCGCAGCGCCCGGCCATACCGCTTGACCTGCTGATATATGGGAGGCGGAGCGGCAGCCCGATTGCCTACGATCAACATCGGACGTCACGGGGAGGACGCATGGACACGGACACGACGACGGAGATCCCACCACCCGGGAGCCCGGCGACCGCCTGGATCGCCTTCGACCACGCCGTCCGGGACGTCCACTACTGGTCGTACGCGAGCCCCCTCGGCGCGCCGCCGGCCGTGCGGCTCTGCCACACCGACGGCCGGATCCGCGAGGCGGCCCTGCGGGCGCCGGAGCCGCTGCCCGAGCTCGTCGCGATCCGCTGCGCGGACTGGGTACCGGCCGTACGGAAACAGGCCCGGCGGGTACTGACCGCTGCCCTCGCCGAGGACCCCGCGGGCACCCTGCGCCGGCTGACCCCGCTCGTCCTGCGGCTCGGCCGGCGCGAGCAGGGCGCATGGGCGCTGGAGCGCTTCGAGGCCGTACTGAACGAGGCCCCGGCCCTCCTCGACGAGCTGCGCGCGAGCGAGGACCCGCCGACCCGGCGGTTCGCCGCGCGACTGACCGTCGGCGCCGGGCTGCTGGACGTACGGGAGCTGGCCGCCCTGGCCGCCGGCGAGCCGGACCCGCCGACCAGCGGGCTGTGGACGGACGCGACGCTGGCCGCCCTGGCCGCCGACGGCCCGGACGACGAGGCGATCGACGCCCTGCTCGGCGCGCACGGCGCGATGGTCCGCTCCGCCGGGGTCACCGCCCTGCGCGGGGCCGGCCGGACCGCCGAGGCCGCGGGCCACCTCGCCGACCGCTCCGGGCTGGTCCGGGCCTGCGCCCGCTGGCTGGTCCGCCAGGACGGTGGCGACCCGTACCCGCTGTGCCGCGCGGCGCTGACCGACCCCGCACGCGTGAGCCCGTACGCGGTGACCGCTTTCGCCGAGTGCGCGCGCCGCGAGGACGCGCCGGTGCTGCGCGCCCTGCTGGCGCACCCCGCCGGCCAGGTGCGGGCCGCGGCCGTGGGCGGACTGCGCCTGCTGGACACCACCGACATCGAGCTGCTGCGACCGCTGCTGGACGACCCCTCGCCGGCGGTGGCCCGCGAGGCCGCCCGGAGCCTGAGCGGCTCCGCCGCACGGCTGTCCGTCGACCGGCTGATGGCCCGCATCGCGCCCGAGCGGCCTGCGCACACCCGCCGGGCGGCCTACCGGCTGCTGTTCGCGCGCGGCGGGGTCGCCGGACTGCGCGCCTCCGTGCAGTTGCTGACGGACCGTGACCCGGCCCTACGGGCGATCTCCGCGCAGCGGATCCAGAGCATGTGGTCCCCGTACCGGACGCCGGACCTGCCGCAGGGTGACCCGGAGGTCGGCGCCCTCCTGGACGGGTGCACACACCTGTTCAGCGATTACGTCATGCGGCGGATGCGCGCCTCGCTCGGGCTGCCGGTCGCGCCCCGTACCGTCTGACGTGTGCTGCGTACCGCTCTCGTCACCGGCGTGACTCTCGTCGCGGCCCTGCTCCCGCACGGCCCCGCGCCCCTGCCCGCCCGTCTCGCCGACACCGGGGGCGGCAGTCAGCTGATCACCGCCGTCGCGCCCGCGCCCGGATCCACCACCGGCCGGGTGATCTGGTGGGAGCGGTGGGCGGGGCGCTGGCACGAGGCGGGGAGCGCTCCCGCCCGCTTCGGCGCGAACGGCCTCACCGAGGGGACGACCCGGACCCAGGGCACCAACACCACGCCCACGGGCCTGTACGAACTTCCCTACGCCTTCGGGATCCGCCGGGCACCGGCCGGCACGGGCCCCGCGTACCGGCGGGTGAGCGCCGACTCCTGGTGGTGCCAGGACAACGCGTCCGCCCAGTACAACCGCTGGGTCGAGCCGCTGCCGGCGGACTGCGCGCCGGGCGAGGCCGAGCACCTGGTGACGTACGAGAAGCAGTACGCGCACGCGCTGGTCATCGGCTTCAACTACGACCGGCCCGTGCGCGGCCGGGGCGCCGGGATCTTCCTGCACGTCAACGGCAAGGGCGCGACGGCCGGTTGCGTGTCCGTGCCGGAGCGGGCCATGCGGGCGATCCTGCGCTGGGCGGACCCGGGCCGGCGCCCGCACATCGCGATCGGCACGGAGTCCGGGGACCTGGCCGTGACCCGGTACTGAGCCGGGGCCCTGCCGGATCCTGCCGGATCCGGCAGGGACAGCCCTCAGCTCTCCTTCTGCGCCAGACGCAGCAGGTGGTCGGCGAGGGCCTGACCGCCCGCCGGATCCCGGCTGATCAGCATCAGGGTGTCGTCGCCCGCGATGGTGCCGAGGATGGCACGGAGTTCGGCCTGGTCGATCGCCGAGGCGAGGAACTGCGCGGCACCCGGCGGGGTGCGCAGGACCACGAGGTTGGCGGAGGCCTCCGCCGAGATCAGCAGCTCCCCGGAGAGGCGCCGCATGCGCTCCTCCTTCGCGGACTCGCCGAGCGGGGCCTGCGGGGTGCGGAAGCCGCCCTCGCTGGGTACCGCGTAGATCAGCTCGCCGCCGGTGTTGCGGATCTTCACCGCGCCCAGCTCGTCGAGGTCGCGCGAGAGCGTCGCCTGGGTGACGCTCAGCCCGTCGTCGGCGAGCAGCTTGGCCAGCTGGCTCTGGGAGCGGACCGGCTGCCGGTTGAGGATGTCCACGATCCGGCGGTGACGCGCGGTGCGGGTCTGCGGGACGGCCTGGCCGCCTTGCTCGTTGTCCTGCGCCTGACTCATCGTCGTCTCATTCTCCGGATCCGTCCCCGCCTGCTGCGTCAAGGATGCCGGGCAGGGCCCGGACGAACGCGTCCGCCTCGGCCTCGGTGAGTACGTACGGGGGCATGAGCCGTACGACGTCGGGGGCGGGCGCGTTGACCAGGAAGCCGGCGTCCTGAGCCGCCTGCTGCACCTGGGCGGCGAGCGGCTCGGTCAGCACGATACCCAGCAGTAGTCCCGAGCCCCGGACGTGGGAGACCAGGGCGTGGCCCGCGGCCTCGATCCCGGAGCGCAGCCGCTCCCCGCGGGCCTTGACCTGGTCGAGCAGCCCGCCCGTGGCGATCGTGTCGATCACCGCGAGGCCGGCGGCACAGGCGACCGGGTTCCCGCCGAAGGTGGTGCCGTGCTGGCCCGGCCGGAGCAGGTCGGCCACGGGGCCGAAGGCGGCCACCGCGCCGATGGGCAGACCGCCGCCCAGCCCCTTGGCGAGGGTGACGATGTCGGGCTCGACGTCCTCGTGGGCCTGGTGCTCGAACCACTGGCCGCACCGGCCGATGCCGGTCTGGACCTCGTCGAGGACGAGCAGGGTGCCGGTGGCGCGGGTGATCTCGCGGGCGGCCGTCAGGTACCCGGCGGGGGGCACGACGACGCCGTTCTCGCCCTGGATGGGCTCGATGACGACGAGCGCGGTCTCCTCGGTGACGGCGGCCCGCAGGGCCTCCACGTCACCGAACGGGACGTGCGTGACATCGCCCGGCAGCGGCCGGAAGGGCTCCTGCTTCTTGGGCTGGCCGGTGAGCGCGAGGGCGCCCATGGTCCGGCCGTGGAAGCCGCCGTCGGTCGCGACCATGTGGGTCCGCCCGGTCAGCCGACCGATCTTGAAGGCGGCTTCGATGGACTCGGCGCCCGAGTTGCAGAAGAAGACCTTGCCGGGGCGGCCGAAGAGCTGGAGCAGCCGCTCGCCGAGCGCGACGACCGGCTCGGAGATGAAGAGGTTCGAGACGTGGCCGAGCGTGGAGATCTGCTCGGTCACGGCCGCCACGATCGCCGGGTGGGCGTGGCCGAGGGCGTTGACCGCGATGCCGCCGACGAAGTCGGTGTACTGCTTGCCGTCGGCGTCCCAGACCTGGGCGCCCTCGCCGCGCACGAGCGCGACCGCGGGGGTGCCGTAGTTGTCGGTCAGCGCTTCCCGCCAGCGCGCGCCGTACTCCTGGTTGCCGGTGCCCTTCGTCATTCTGTTCCCCCTGACTGGTGGTCGGGCACGACCATCGTGCCGATGCCGGAGTCCGTGAAGATCTCCAGCAGGATCGAGTGCTGGACCCGTCCGTCGAGCACGCGGGCGGTGTTCACGCCGTTGCGTACGGCGTGCAGGCAGCCCTCCATCTTGGGCACCATGCCGCTGGACAGCTCGGGCAGCAGCTTCTCCAGCTCGCTGACGGTGAGCTTGCTGATGACCTCGTCGCTGTTCGGCCAGTCCGCGTACAGGCCTTCGACGTCGGTGAGGACCATCAGCGTCTCGGCGCCGAGCGCGGCCGCCAGCGCCGCGGCCGCCGTGTCGGCGTTGACGTTGTAGACGTGGTGGTCGTCGGCGCTGCCCGCGATGGAGGAGATGACCGGGATCCGGCCGTCCGCCAGCAGGGCCTCGATCGCGCCGGTGTCGATGGAGGTGATCTCCCCGACCCGGCCGATGTCGATGACCTCGCCGCCGATCTCCGGGCTGTGCTTGGTCGCGATGATGGTGCGGGCGTCCTCGCCGGTCATGCCGACCGCGAGCGGCCCGTGCTGGTTGAGCAGTCCGACCAGCTCGCGCTGGACGTGGCCCGCCAGGACCATGCGTACGACGTCCATGGCCTCCGGGGTGGTCACGCGCAGGCCGGCCTTGAACTCGCTGACCAGGCCCTGCTTGTCGAGCTGGGCGTTGATCTGGGGGCCGCCGCCGTGCACGACGACCGGCTTGAGGCCGGCCTGCCGCAGGAAGACCACGTCCTGGGCGAAGGCCGCCTTGAGGTCCTCGTCGATCATGGCGTTGCCGCCGAACTTGATGACGACGATCTTGCCGTTGTGGCGGGTGAGCCACGGCAGGGCCTCGATGAGGATCTGCGCCTTGGGCAGGGCGGTGTGCTTGCGGGCGGTGCCGCCGGAGGTGCCGGGCTGGCCGGCCTTCTCGTCGCTCATGAGGAGTACGCGCTGTTCTCGTGGACGTAGTCGGCGGTCAGGTCGTTGGCCCAGATGACGGCGGATTCGCTGCCGTTGGCGAGGTCGGCGGTGATGCGGACCTCGCGGTCCTTCATCGAGACCAGGTCGCGGTCCTCGCCGACCGATCCGTTCCTGCAGACCCAGATGCCGTTGATGGCGACGTTCAGCCGGTCGGGGTCGAAGCCGGCCTCGGTCGTGCCGATCGCGGAGAGCACCCGGCCCCAGTTCGGGTCCTCGCCGTGGATGGCGCACTTGAGCAGGTTGTTGCGGGCGATGGAGCGGCCGACCTCGACCGCGTCGTCCTCGCTCGCCGCGCCGATGACCTCGATGCGGATGTCCTTGCTGGCGCCCTCGGCATCGCCGATGAGCTGGCGGGCCAGGTCGTCGCAGACCGTGCGCACGGCCTCGGCGAATTCCTCGTACGCCGGCACCTGGCCGGAGGCACCGGAGGCGAGCAGCAGCACGGTGTCGTTGGTCGACATGCAACCGTCGGAGTCGACCCGGTCGAAGGTGGTGCGGGTGGCGGCACGCAGCGCCTTGTCCAGGGTGGCGCTGTCCAGGTCGGCGTCGGTGGTGATGACGACGAGCATGGTGGCGAGGCCCGGGGCGAGCATGCCCGCGCCCTTGGCCATGCCGCCGACGGTCCAGCCGGCCCGGGAGGCGGTGGCCGTCTTGTGGACGGTGTCGGTGGTCTTGATGGCGATGGCGGCGGCCTCGCCGCCGTCCGCGGACAGGGCGGCGGCTGCGGTCTCGACGCCGGGGAGCAGCTTGTCCATGGGGAGCAGGACGCCGATCA
This sequence comes from Streptomyces avidinii, assembly GCF_014650695.1. Lineage (GTDB taxonomy): Bacteria > Actinomycetota > Actinomycetes > Streptomycetales > Streptomycetaceae > Streptomyces > Streptomyces avidinii. The sequence continues at coordinate 201,945 of NZ_BMVL01000012.1, forward strand.
GGCCGGTGGAGGCGACCGCGATCTCCCCGGCGTTGGAGTCGCCGCCGAGGACCTGCGCGACCTTCTCCGCCGTGGCGTGGGTGTCCTGGAAGCCCTTGGGGCCGGTGCAGGCGTTGGCGCCACCGGAGTTGAGGACGACCGCGCTGACCGTCCCGCCCCGCAGGACCTGCTCGGACCAGTGCACGGGGGCGGCCTTGACGCGGTTGGAGGTGAACACGCCCGCGGCGGCCAGACGCGGCCCGTTGTTGACCACCAGGGCCAGGTCGGGGTTGCCGTTGGCCTTGATTCCGGCGGCGATGCCGGCTGCCGTGAATCCCTGTGCTGCCGTGACACTCACGGTGCGACTCCGATCGTCGAAAGCCCGAGCTGCTCGGGGAGCCCGAGGGCGATGTTCATGCTCTGCACCGCGCCGCCGGCGGTGCCCTTGGTCAGGTTGTCGATGGCGCTGACGGCGATGATCCGCCCGGCGGACTCGTCGTAGGCGACCTGGACGTGGACCGCGTTGGAACCGTGGACGGATTTGGTGGACGGCATCCGGCCCTCGGGCAGCAGGTGCACGAAGGGTTCGTCGGCGTACGCCTTCTCGTAGGCGGCGCGCAGCGATTCGGCGGTGGTGCCGGGGAGCGCCTTGGCCGAGCAGGTGGCGAGGATCCCGCGGGCCATGGGCACGAGGGTCGGCGTGAACGAGACGCGGACGCGCTCTCCCGCGAGCGGGCTCAGGTTCTGCACCATCTCGGGCGTGTGGCGGTGTCCGCCGCCCACGCCGTAGGGGGTCACCGAGCCCATCACCTCGGCGCCGAGCAGGTGCGGCTTGAGGGCCTTGCCCGCGCCGGAGGTTCCGGTGGCGGCGACGATCACGGCCTCGGGCTCGGCGAGGCCGCCCTGATAGGCGGGGAAGAGCGCGAGGGAGACGGCGGTGGGGAAGCAGCCGGGGACGGCGATGCGCTTGGTGCCCGCCAGTGCCTCGCGGGCGCCGGGCAGTTCGGGGAGCCCGTACGGCCAGGTACCGGCGTGCGGGGCGCCGTAGAAGGCGTCCCAGTCGGCCGAGTCCTTGAGCCGGTGGTCGGCGCCCATGTCGACGACGAGGACCTCGTCGCCGAGCTCGGCGGCCACGGCGGCGGACTGGCCGTGCGGGAGGGCGAGGAAGACGACATCGTGGCCGGCGAGGACCTCGGGGGTGGTCGCCTCCAGGGTGCGTCCCGCGAGCGGCACGAGGTGGGGTTGCAGGGAACCGAGGAGCTGTCCGGCGTTGGAGTTGCCCGTCAGGGCGCCGATCTCGACCTCGGGGTGCGAGAGCAGGAGGCGCAGGGCTTCTCCGCCCGCGTACCCGCTCGCTCCGGCCACCGCTACACGTACCACCATCGGACCCTCCTCATCGATGGCATGACTATACGTACTTACGCACGTTTATGCAATGCACTTGATCGCGGCGGGAGGGGCTCGCCGAAGAAGCGGGCGCTCGCGGCACCCGCAGGAAAATATGTAGCAGGAAAGAGTGCGCTCCGACGTCGATTCCGCCGCTTGCGCCGGTCCTGGCCCCCTCGACGAGACGGATGTGGACCCCGGCTTGGATCGGACGGGACGACGCCCTCCTAGGCCGGGGCCTGCAGGGAGAGGTGCCAGCGGCCGGACCAGCCGGTGAGGGTCATCGTGGACAGCGGCCGGACGTCCACGTTCCAGTAGGTCAGCGGGGGTGCCTTCAGCGCGTACACCAGGGCGGCCCGGACCACCGAGGGCTCCGCCACCGCCACGATCGCGCCGCCGTCGTCGGCGGGCCGGGTGTCGAGCCAGCCGCCGATCCGGGAGATGAAGGCGAGCAGGGACTCGCCCCCGTGCGGGGCGGACCGCGGATCGCTGAGCCACAGCTCCACCGCCCCGGGCTCGTGGGCGGTGACCTCGGCCAGGGTCAGCCCCCGCCAGCGGCCCATGTCGCACTCGCGCAGCGCGGGCTGCGCGAGGGGCGCGTACCCGAGGGCCTCGCCCGTGGCGCGGCTGCGCGGGGTCGGCGAGCAGTAGCGCAGCTCGGCCGAGCCCAGGGGTACGAGGCCCCGGGCGGCGGACTCCACCGACCGCCAGCCGGCCCCGTCCAGCGGGCGGTCGTCGTCGAAGCGCTCGGCGAGCAGCGAGGAACTACGGGCTGCGGCAACGAGCGAAACCCGAACATGCATGCGGTGATGGTGAGCCGCGTACCGCGTGCGGTCAAGCGCCCGGACCGAGGCCTTCGGCCAGGCCGGTGCGCAGCCGCTGGACCGCCTCGACCAGTTCGCCGGGGCCGGCGACCCCGGCGAAGCTCAGCCGGACGTACGGACCCGGCGGTTCGGCGCAGAAGTACGGGCGACCCGGAGCCACCGCCACCCCGGCGCGCAGGGCCGCCGCGGCGAAGGCCGTGTCGTCGCCGCCCCCGGCCGGCCGTACCCACAACTGGTATCCGCCGGACGGCAGATGCGGAAGTTCCAGGGCGGGCAGCTCCCGCCGCAGGGCCCCCGCGAGCACCTCCCGCCGGTGGCGCAGTTCGGCGGCCACCGTCCGCAGGTGGCGCGGCCAGGCAGGCGCCCCGACCAGTTCCAGCGCGGCTTCCTGAAGCGGCCGGGGCACGAAGAAGCTGTCCACGATCTGGATGGCGCGCAGCCGGTCGACCACCGGGCCCCGGGCGGCCAGGGCGCCGACCCGCAGGCTGGGCGAGGTGGACTTGGTCAGCGACCGGACGTGCACCACCACCCCGTCCCCGTCCTCGGCGGCCAGGGTCGCGGGCAGCGGACCGGCGTCCTCGTGGGCCAGGGCCCGGGCGTAGTCGTCCTCGACCACGAAGGCCCCGGCGGCCCTCGCGATGCGCAGCACCTCGGCCCGCCGGCCCGGAGCCAGCACCGCACCGGTCGGGTTCTGGAACAGCGGCTGGCATACGAAGACCCGCGCGCCGGTCGCCTCGAAGGCGGCGGCGAGCAGCTCCGGCCGGACGCCCTCGGCGTCCACCGGCACCGGCACGGGCCGACACCCGGAGGCCCGGGCGATGGCGAGCAGCCCGGGGTAGGTCGGGGACTCGACCAGGATCGGTGCCCCGGGCGGGGCGAGCGCCCGCAGGGCGGTGGCCAGCGCGCTCTGCCCGCCCGCGGTGATCAGCACGTCGGCGGCGACGAGCGCGCCGCCGATCTCCCGGGCGAACCAGTCGCGCAGCTCGGGCAGCCCCTCCAGGGGCGGCCGCCCCCAGGCCCCGGGCCGCCGCCCGGCCCGGGCCAGCGCGGCCGCCATGGCCCGCTCGGGCTGGAGGGAGGGGTGCAGGTAGCCGCCGTTGAGCTCGATCACCCCGGACGGCGGCGCGGCCAGGGAGCCCAGCACGCCGGTGGCGTCGACGGACCGGGGGACGATCTCCCCGGCCCCCTCGGCGCTGAGGGCGACCTCCTGCCAGGAGGTGTCACCGGTCGCGGGAGCCGCCGTACGCGGTGCGGCGCGGAAGACCCCGGCGCCGGGCCGGGTGACGACGAGGCCTTCGGCGGCGAGCTGGGCGAGGGCCCGGGAGACGGTGACGGGGCTGACGCGATAGCGCTCCACCAGGGCCCGACTCGACGGGAGCTTTCCACCTGTCGAGTAGCGGTTGAGCTCCGACCGCAGGGATTCAGCCAGCTCTGCCACACTGCTACGCTCATACATGACAGCACAGAATAGCGCTACTCTCCCGACCACGATAGCGGTCAAGAACCCGGTGTGCCGGGGCACCGCCCTCGCCCTGCTCGGCGTCGTCGCCTTCTCGCTGACCTTCCCCGCCACCGCCTGGGGGCTGGAGAGCTTCGGTCCGTGGTCCCTGGTCGCGCTGCGCAGTGTCCTCGCCGCCGCCATCGCCGGCGTCTTCCTGCTGGGCCGGCGGGTGCCGCTGCCCGCCAAAGAGCACTGGACGGGCCTCGCCGTGGTCGCCGCCGGGGTGGTCGTCGGGTTCCCGATGCTGACCACCCTCGCGCTGACGACCTCCACCACCTCGCACGCCGCCGTGGTGGTCGGCCTCCTTCCGCTGACCACCGCGGCGCTGTCCGCGCTGCGCACCGGAGCCCGCCCCTCGCGCGCCTTCTGGGCCGCGGCCCTCGCCGGGGCCGCGGTGGTCCTGGGCTTCACCCTCGCGCAGAGCGGCGGGGCCCTCTCCGCGGGCGACGCCTACCTGTTCGCCGCCCTGCTGGTGTGCGCCGCCGGGTACACCGAGGGCGGCCGCCTCGCCCGGATGCTGCCCGGCTGGCAGGTGATCGGGTGGGCGCTGGTCCTGTGCCTGCCGCTCAGCCTGGCGGGCTCCGCGCTCGGACTCGCGTACGAGCCCGTGCACCTCGGCGTCCACGGCCTCGCCGGGCTGATCTGGGCGGCAGCCGGCTCCACCTTCCTCGGCCTGTACGTCTGGTACCGGGGCATGGCCGAGATCGGGGCGCCGCGGGCCAGCCAGCTGCAGCTCGCCCAGCCGCTGCTGACCCTGGTCTGGTCGGTGGCCCTGCTGGGCGAGCACCTCTCCCCCGCCGCACCCGCCGCCGCGTGCGCGGTACTCGTCTGCATCGCGGTGACCCAACGGGTCAAATAGCCGTACTACGCCCTAAACTGCTACCACCGGATCGGACCGCCACCAAGGAGGTCAGTTATGCGCGCGACCGAGGGCGACCAGCTGGTGCAGCACGGCAGGATCGTCGGACAGCACGACAAGGTGGGCGAGATCACCCAGGTCCTGGGCGAGAACGGAACCCCCCCGTACCGGGTCCGTTTCGAGGACGGGCACGAGGCACTGATGGCTCCCGGGCCCGACTGCACGGTCCGCCACCCCGCAGAACCCGCTCACTGACTCAGCGCGGCGACGCCGACCGGTAGTGGTCGGCGACCACCCGGGCCATCGCCCCGTTGGGGTCCGCGGCCACCTGCTTCGCGGAGAAGTAGACGTGGCCGCGGACCTCCGGGTAGCCGCGGGCGAACCGCACGTGCTTGGACAGCTCCCCCGGGTCGCGCCAGGCTTCGGTGGGGCTGTCCGCGTCGCACCGGTACAGCGCCTCCCCCACGTACAGGTCCACGTCGGTACCCGCGACGGTCCGCGCCCACCAGGGCACGATGTCGGCGTAGTCGGCGGTCGGGTGCCCGATGTGCCAGTACGCCTGCGGCACGATGTAGTCGATCCAGCCCTCCCTGACCCACTTGCGGGTGTCCGCGTAGAGGTCGTCGTACGTCCCGAGGCCCGCGCGGGTCGGCGAACCGGCCGGGTCCCGGTCGGAGTTGCGCCACACGGCGAACGGGCTGATCCCGAAGCGGGGCCCCGGCCCCAGCGCCCGCAGCCGTGCGGACATCTCGCGGACCAGGGTGTCGATGTTGTCGCGGCGCCAGGCGGCGCGCGAGGCGAAGCCCTCCCCGTACTCCTCGAAGGCCTCGTCGTCGTCGAAGTACTCCCCCTCCACCGGGTACGGGTAGAAGTAGTCGTCCCAGTGCACCGCGTCCAGCGGGTAGCGGGAGACGGCGTCGAACATGGCGTCCTGGACGAAGCGCCGCACCTCGGGCAGGCCCGGGTTGTAGTAGAGCTTGCCGCCGTACTCCACCGTCCAGCCGGGATTGCGGCGCGCCGGGTGCGTGGACACCAGCCGGTCGAGGTCGGTGTGGTTGGCCACCCGGAACGGGTTGAACCAGGCGTGCAGCTCCAGCCCGCGGGCGTGCGCCTCCTTGACGGCCGTATCCAGCGGGTCCCAGCCCGGATCCACCCCCTGCTTCCCGGTCAGCCACTGCGACCACGGCTCCAGCTTCGAGGGCCAGAGGGCATCGGCCGCCGGCCGGACCTGGAGGACCACCGCACCGAGGCTCCGCCCGACCGCGGCGTCGAGGAGGCCGAGCAGCTCCGTGCGCTGCCGGGCGGCGGAGAGACCACTCTCGGAGGGCCAGTCCACATTCGACACCGAGGCGATCCACATGCCGCGGAAGTCGGTGGCGCCGGCCCGGCCGCCCCTCCCGGTGCGCCGCCCCGCCGCCGCCGCGGGCGGGCCGGTCGTGGCGGCGGCGATCACCCCCACGGCTCCGGCCAGCAGCGCCCGTCGACCGATTAGCCCCATGTGACATCTCCGTTTCGCTGAGTGACATTGCAGGATGTCCGCCCAGCATGCCCGCCCCGGCCCGCCGCCCCGCGCAAGGTCGGGAGTAACGTCGGGGGGCGTGGCGGGCGCCGGAATCATACGGGGGACCCGCCGAGGATGAGCTGCGAAAGGCACGAAGTGACTGACCTCCCTTCCGACATCACACGGGTCGGCGTAGTGGGCTGTGGCCAGATGGGCGCGGGTATCGCCGAGGTGTGCGCCCGTAGTGGCCTTGAGGTCAAGGTCGCCGAGACCACCGGCGAAGCCCTGGAGATCGGCCGTACCCGGCTTCACAACTCCCTGACCAAGGCCGCCGAACGCGGCAAGATCAGCGAGGAGGAGCGGGACGCCACCCTGGCCCGCCTCACCTTCACCACCGACCTCGGCGAGTTCGCCGACCGCGACCTCGTCATCGAGGCGGTCGTCGAGAACGAGCAGGTCAAGACGGAGATCTTCCAGGTCCTCGACCAGGTGATCACCCGCCCGGACGCGATCCTGGCGTCCAACACCTCCTCGATCCCGCTGGTCAAGCTGGCCGTCGCGACCTCGCGGCCGGACCAGGTCATCGGCATCCACTTCTTCAACCCGGCCCCCGTGCAGAAGCTCGTCGAGCTGATCCCGGCGCTGACCACGGGCGAGGAGACGATCAAGCGCGCAGAGGCCCTGGTGCGTAACGTGCTCGGCAAGCACGCGGTCCGCGCCCAGGACCGTTCCGGCTTCGTCGTCAACGCTCTCCTCGTTCCTTACCTGCTGTCCGCGATCCGGATGTTCGAGTCGGGCATCGCGAGCCGCGAGGACATCGACAACGGCATGGAGCTGGGCTGCGCCCACCCGATGGGCCCGCTGAAGCTGTCCGACCTCATCGGCCTGGACACCATCGCCTCGATCGCCGACTCGATGTACGCCGAGTACAAGGAGCCGCTGTACGCCGCTCCCCCGCTGCTCCAGCGCATGGTCGACGCCGGCCGCCTGGGCCGCAAGTCGGGCGCGGGCTTCTACCCGTACGGCTGATCCCTACGGCCGGCCGAGCCGGAGGTGGTGCAGCAGGAGCAGACCGGCCGCCATGTTGGCGGCCGGGATCTCCCCGCGCGCGATCATGTCCGGCACGAGTTTGAGCGGGACCCACTCCCGGCGCGAGGACTCGAAATCGTCCTCGGGATGCCCGATGTGAGTGGCCCCGTCCGCCCAGTAGAGGTGGTGCCGGGCGTCGGTCAGTCCGTTGGACGGCTCCACGGTCATCAGGTGGTGGAGCGGGCCGGGCCGCCAGCCCGACTCCTCCTCCATCTCGCGAGCCGCCGCGACCGCGATGTCCTCGCCGTCCTCGACCACCCCGGCGGGCAGTTCCCAGCCCCAGCTGTCGGTGATGAACCGGTGCCGCCAGAGCAGCAGCACCTCGTTGGCCTCATTGACGGCCGTGGCGACGGCGACCGGACGCAGCCGGATCACGAAGTGGTCCAGGTGCCGGCCGTCGGGGAGTTCCACATCGGCGAGATTCACATCGAACCAACGGTTCTTGTACACAGTGTGCTCACTCAGGTTCATCCACTGCACGGCAGTGCCACCTTCCTTCCGAGTAGGTGGCAAACATGGCAGCAGCTGACCGGTCACAGCGGAACGCGCAGCGCCCCGTCGATGAGCCGCGCGGTCTCTTCCGCGCCCGTACAACCGCTGGTCAGCAGCTGTTCGCGGACCGTCCGCAGCCGGTCGCGCAGCCGCAGAGACTCCATGCCCCTGGCCCGCTCGGCCATCTCGGCCGCGGACGCCGAGGCCCGGTCCGCCTCCCCCTGACGCAGCTGGATCTCGCACAGCATCGCCAGCCGGTGCACCCGCCCGCGGTCGTGCGCGGGGGTGCCGACGGCCGCGGTCGCGTGGATCCGCGCGGCTTCCAGATCGCCCAGACCGAGCAGCGCCTCGGCGACCTGGACGTTGACCAGCCCCGGCTGTACGTAGCCGGTCTCGTCCGGCTCGCTGCCCGGGCGGATCCGCTCGGCGGCCGCCTCCGCCTTGCGGATGCAGGCCAGCGCGGCCCGGGTGTCGCCGAGCTGGGCGTACGCCTTGGCCTGCATGGCGTGGAGGTCCGCGGCCAGCGCGGGGGTGGTGTGCCGCCCGGCGGCGCGCAGCGCGGCCTCGGCGAAGGCGACGGCCTGGCGGTACTCGCGCAGGTGCAGCGACTGGTTGACTATCAGCGCGATGACATAGGCCCCGAGCCCGCGGTCCCCGCTCGCCTTGGCCAGGCGCAGCGCCTGGTGGAAGTAGCGCTGGGCCAGCCCGTGGGCGTCCGAGTCGTACGCGCAGATCCCCGCCACCGCGACCAGGGATCCCGTGGCCCGGTGCAGCCGGCGCCCCAGGTCGTCGGAGTAGCTTCCGCGCAGCATGGGCGCGGTCTCGCTGCCGAGGAAGCGGACGATCCGGTCCCGTGTGGCCAGACCGCCGGCCCGGCGGTACATCAGCTCGTAGTGGGCACGGGCGGACTTCAGGATCTCGATGTGCTCGGGACCGATCGGGTTCGGCCCCTCGCGGGACACATCGGCGTCCTCGGGCGGATTCTCCCACTCCCACACCGGGATGACGGCGGGCGTCCCGGTGACCGCTCCGGCGGCGAGCAGCTGGGGCCGGGCCTGGCCGTCGGAGCGCCACAGGGCGGCGGCCCGGTCCACGAACCCGCTGAGCGGCGAGGCGTGCAGCGGAATCGGCTGGTCCGCCGCACCGAGCCCGATGTCGTCCAGCCCGAGGGTCCGTCGCAGCCGGCCGCCGAGCACCTCGCAGATCAGGTCGGGCACCTGACCCCGGGGCCGCTGGCCCTTCAACCACCGCGTCACGGCGGTGTGTTCGTAGCGCAGGGCGAGTCCGCGGGTGCGGCCTGCCTGGTTCACGTACGCGGCGAGTCCGGCGTGGGACATACCCGCCTCGGCAAGGAGGGCGTCGAGCAGGACATTGGGCTGCATGGCCGCTCCAAGGGCTCGTCGGTCTCAGGCTAGTGGGTGCGCGGTTCACACGGGGTGTGAACCGAGTACGCGCATAAATGCGATGCGCACTCTGCCGCACGGACCCCTTGAGGCGCTTCACTGAAGAGCCTCGCCAAGAGGTAGCTCGGGTCGTCGGCTCCCCCTCGTACAGTGCGACGACCCGTCACCGCGCCGCCCGTTCTGCTGTCTGCCCGACACTCCACGGCAGGCGGGCGGCGCGATCCGGCTCCGCCGGCGCCCGGTTGGTCGCCGCGCCCCGGCAGGGGCCGGACCGGACGCGCGCCGGGCCCATCCACCGGGCCCGGCGCGCGTGGTCCGGGCCGATCGTCGCAGAGCACCGAGCCGCTGCGCGGGAGCTTCCCCCACCCCGCCCCTTCCCGAAACCGGGCGCTGCCCGGACCCGGTCCTCGAAGGCCGGACGAGCTGGGAAATCGACCGGCCGACCCCCGACGCGGGCCACCGGGCCCCTCACCCGAACGAGTGAGGGCCCCTCCGGTGGTCCGGAGGGGCCCTCACTGGCGTACGGAAGCGGTTACGCGCCCCGGAGCACCGCCCCGGTCCGCTCGCCCGCCAGGGCCACCGCCGCATCACGCGCGGCCGTGGACTCCTCGGCGGTCAGCGTCCGGTCGGCCGCGCGGAAGCGCAGCGCGTAGGCCAGGGACTTCTTGCCCTCGCCGACCTGCTCACCGGTGAACACGTCGAACAGCCGCAGCGATTCGAGGAGTTCGCCCGCGCCCTTGCGCAGGGCGGCCTCCACCGCGGACGCCGGCACCGAGGCGTCGACGATCAGCGCCACATCCTGGGTCGCCACCGGGAAGGAGGAGATCCGGGGCGCCTGGAGGGCCTCGCCGCCGGCCGCCGCGAGGCGGTCGAGGTCGAGCTCCATCGCACTGGTGCGGGCCGGCAGGCCCATCGCCTTGACCACCCGCGGGTGCAGCTCACCGGCGTGGCCGATGACCTGCTCGACCCCGCCGACGGTGACGACCAGCTCGGCGCAGCGGCCCGGGTGCCAGGGGCCGTACTGGCCCTGGCGGACGACCAGCTCGGCGCCCGCCTCGACGGCGAGCGCGCGGGCGGCCTGGACGGCGTCCGCCCAGTCGGCCGGGCGGCCCTTGCCCCACCAGCCGGCCTGCTCGCGCGCACCGGCCAGCACGACCGCGGCGTACCGCGGCTGCGCGGGCAGGGCCGCGTTCAGGGTGGCGATCTCCTCGTCCGTGGGACGCCGGTCGACGGGCAGCCGTACGGCGACACCCGGCCGGTCGGCCGCGCGGAAGACCGAGCCGGTCTCGAAGAGCGCGAGGTCGTGGCTGCCCCGGCTGTCGTTGCGGCGCAGCGCGCCGAGCAGACCCGGCAGCAGCGTGGTGCGCAGCGCCGGCTCCTCGTCGGAGATCGGGTTGACCAGCTTGACGACCTGGCGGGCGACGTCATGCGCCGGGAGCTGGAGCTGGTCGAAGACGCCCTCACCGATGAACGGGTAGCTGAGCGCCTCGACGTAGCCCGAGCCGGCCAGCGCGCGGCCGACCCGGCGGTGCAGCTGCTGGCGGGAGGTCAGACCGCGGCCGGAGGGCACCTGCGGGAGGGTCGACGGGAGATTCCCGTAGCCCTCCAGCCGGATGACCTCTTCGGCGAGGTCGTTGGGCTCGGCGAGGTCGGGCCGCCACGACGGGACCGTGACGACGAGCTCGTCCTGGCCGTAGACGTCGCAGCCGATCTCCTGGAGGCGTCGGACGACGGTCTCGCGGCCGTACTCCATGCCCGCGACCCGGTCCGGGTGGTCCGCGCCCATCGCGATGGTGCGCGGGGCGCCCGGGGCGACGATCTGGGTGACGCCCGCCTCGGCGGTGCCGCCCGCGAGGAGCACGAGCAGGTCGACGGTCCGCTGTGCGGCCGCGGCGGCGGCCTGCGGGTCGACGCCCCGCTCGAAGCGCTTGGAGGCCTCCGAGGACAGCTTCAGACGGCGGGCGGTGCGCGAGATCGACACGGAGTCGAAGTGCGCGGCCTCGATGACGACGTCCGTGGTCCCCGTGACCTGCCCGGTCCCGGGGTCGGTGACGGAGTCGGCGATCTCGGTGTTGGCGCCGCCCATGACGCCGGCGAGACCGATCGGCCCGCTGTTGTCGGTGATCACCAGGTCCTCGGCGTCCAACGTGCGCTTGACGCCGTCGAGGGTGGTGAACTTCTCGCCCTGCTCGGCACGGCGGACACCGATGGTGCCGTCGATGCTGGAGCGGTCGTAGGCGTGCAGCGGCTGGCCGAGCTCCAGCATCACGTAGTTGGTGATGTCCACGGCGAGCGAGATCGGGCGCATGCCCGCCTTCTGCAGGCGGCGGGTCAGCCAGATCGGGGAGCGCGCGTCGGGGTCGAGGCCGGTCACCGTACGGGCGGTGAACCGGTCGCAGCCGGCCAGGTCGTCGATCTTGACCGGGTAGCCGTACGAGTTCGGCGCGGGCACGTCGAGCAGCGCCGGGTCGCGCAGCGGCAGGCCGTAGGCGGTGGCCGCCTCGCGGGCGACACCGCGCATGGACATGCAGTAGCCGCGGTCCGGGGTGATGTCGATGTCGAGGACCTCGTCGACGAGCTGGAGCAGCTCGATCGCGTCGGTGCCGACCTCGTACTCGGGCGGCAGCACGATGATGCCGTGCGTGCCGTCGTCGCCCATGCCCAGCTCGTCGCCGGAGCAGATCATGCCGTGCGAGGTGCGGCCGTAGGTCTTGCGCGAGGCGATCGCGAAGTCTCCGGGCAGGACCGCGCCCGGCAGGACCACGACGACCTTGTCGCCGACGGCGAAGTTGCGGGCGCCGCAGACGATCTCCTGCGGCTCGCCGGTGCCGTTGGCCTGACCGACGTCGACCGTGCAGAAGCGGATCGGCTTGCGGAAGCCCTCCAGCTCCTCGATGGTCAGCACCCGGCCGACGACGAGCGGACCCTTGAGGCCGCCGCCGAGCTGCTCGACGGTCTCGACCTCAAGGCCGGCGTCGACCAGCTTGGCGGCCACGTCGCGGCCGGTTTCGCCCGCGGGGAGGTCGACGTACTCCCGCAGCCAGGAAAGCGGGACGCGCATCAGATCTCACTCCCGAACGGCCGGGTGAAGCGAACGTCACCCTCGACCATGTCTCGCATGTCTTCGACGTTGTGGCGGAACATCAGCATCCGTTCGATGCCGAACCCGAAGGCGAACCCGCTGTACTTCTCGGGGTCCACACCGCAGGCGATGAGCACCTTGGGGTTGACCATGCCGCAGCCGCCGAGCTCGATCCAGCCCTCGCTGGAGCAGGTACGGCACGGGCGGTCGGGGTTGCCCACCGACTCGCCGCGGCACACGTAGCACTGCATGTCCATCTCGGCGGACGGCTCGGTGAAGGGGAAGAAGTGCGGGCGCAGCCGCGTGGTGGTGCCCTCGCCGAAGAGCTCCTGGACCATGTGGTCCATGGTGCCCTTGAGGTCCGCCATGGTCAGGCCCTCGTCCACGGCCAGCAGCTCGACCTGGTGGAAGACCGGGGTGTGCGTCGCGTCGAGCTCGTCGGTGCGGTACACCCGGCCCGGGCAGACGATGTAGACCGGCGGCTTGCGCTCCAGCAGCGAGCGCGCCTGCACCGGCGAGGTGTGGGTGCGCAGCACGACGCCGGACTCGTCGCCCTGGGTGCCCTCGGGCCCCCGGACGAAGAAGGTGTCCTGCATCTGGCGTGCCGGGTGGTCGGGCGTGAAGTTGAGGGCGTCGAAGTTGAACCACTCGGCCTCCACCTCCGGCCCCTCGGCGACCTCGTACCCCATGCCCACGAAGATGTCCGCAATGCGGTCCATCAGCGTGGTCAGGGGGTGCCGGGCGCCGGCGGGGACGCGGTCGTAGGGCAGCGTGACGTCCACGGCCTCCTCGACCAGCACCCGCTCGTCGCGTTCCGCCTCCAGCGCGACCGTGCGGGCCCCGAAGGCCTTGTTCACGGCGCCGCGGGCCTGGCCCACGAGCTTGCCCGCGGTGGCCTTGGCCTGCGGGGGCAGCGCGCCGATCTCGCGGTTGGCGAGCGCCAGGGGCGAGCGGTCGCCCATGTGCGCGGTCTTCGCCTCACGCAGCGCGTCGAGGTCGCCGGCGGACGCGAAGGCGGCGAGCGCCTCGTCCCGCATGCGCTCGATCTCTTCCGGTTTCAGTGCCTCGACCTCGACAGGGTCGTACGACTTGTTCGGTGCCGACATCTCTTCCCGTACTTCCGATGGCTGGCTGGTGGGTCCCCGTACGACAGGATCGGACCGATCGACGCAGAGACACAAAGGTGCCAAAGGACGAGTCTAAAGGTCGCTGGGGGTGAAGGAGCCCGTGGGCCGCCTGCCGGGACGCTCCGCAGGGCTACTGCGTGAGGTACGCGGGGGCGCTCACGGGCAGGATAAATCGGAACTCGGCGCCGCCGCCGGGGCCGCGACCGACCGTGATGGTCCCGCCGTGGGCCTCCACGATGCCCTTGACGATGTACAGGCCCAGGCCGGTGCCGCCGCGCTTGCTCCCCCGCCAGAAGCGGGTGAAGACGCGGCCCATCGACTCCTCGGGGATCCCGGGGCCTTCGTCGGACACGGTGACGGCGGTTCCTTTCTCATGCGGCGACACCCCGATGGTGACCGTTCCCTCGCCGTGGCGCACCGCATTTTCGAGGAGGTTGCCGAGGATCTGGTCGATCTTGTCCGGATCGGCCCACAGGTCGGGGAGCGGGCGGCTGACGCTCACGAGGAACCGCTCGGGGGCCTGTCCGTTCGCGGTGAGCGCCTGCACGTGCCGGCCGACGGCGGTGGCGATGTCCACCGGCTGCCGGCGCACCTCCAGGCGACCGGAGTCGATGCGGGAGATGTCGAGCAGTTCGGCGATGAGGCGGGTGACGCGGTTGGCGTCGGCGTCGACGGTCTCCAGCATCAGCCGCTTCTGGTCGTCCGTGAACCGCTCCCACTTGGCGAGCAGGGTGGCCGTGAACCCCTTGACCGAGGTCAGCGGGGAGCGCAGCTCGTGGGCGACGGTGGCGATCAGCTCGGCGTGGCTGCGCTCGGTGCGGCGGCGGGCCTCGGTACCGCGCAGGGTGACCACGAGGCGGCGCAGCGGGCCGGTGGGGTGCGTACGGATGTAGCTGGCGGAGACCAGCACCTCGCGCCCGCCGGGGAGCAGCAGGTTCCGTTCGGGCTGTCCGCGGCGGGTGGCGAGGCCCCCGTACGGGTCGGTCAGCGCCCACCAGCGGCGGCCTTCGAGGTCCTCCAGCGGGAGCGCCCGGTCGATGCGCCTGCCGAGTGCCTGTGCGGGGTCGGTCGCGGTCATCCGGGCGGCGGCCCGGTTGAAGCAGATGACCCGCCCGGTGGCGTCGGCGACGACCAGCCCGTCGGGCAGGGTGTCGGGGTCGATCCCGAAGCCGAGCCCCTCCCCGGGAGCGTCTTCGTCCGGAACCGTCCCGGCCGTCCCGCGGGCCGCCGGCCCCGGCGTGCCGGCCTGCGCCGGTACGGAGCACCGCGTGCCCGCGGCCCGTCCCGGGGGTACGGCGCCGGCCCGGCCTGCCGGGGCGGCGTCCACGGGCCCGCCCGTGCGGGTGCCGGCCGGAGCCTGCGGCGGGACGCCGGCCAGAGCCTCGGCCTGCGACGGGACCCGGGCGGCGCCGGGTGCGGCCGGCACCGGTGCACCGGCCGTCGTATCGGCCCCCGGTGAGCTGTTCGTACCGACGGTCATGTCCCCGTACCCCACATCTCCGAGTAGCGCAGTGGGCCCCCGGGCTGCCACATTACTAGCTGGGGGTCACGGAGCGGCACCCTCCGGGCGCCCGCTGTGCACGCGCGGACGCGTAGAGGCACACGGCGGCGGCCGTTGCGAGGTTCAGGCTCTCGGCCTTTCCGTGGATCGGGACCCGTACGACGGCGTCCGCCAGGGCCCTGGTCTCCTCCGGCAGGCCCCAGGCCTCGTTGCCGAAGACCCAGGCGGAGGGCCCGCCCATGGTGCCCGCGTCCAGCTCGGCGTCGAGGTCGTCCTCGCCCGCGCCGTCGGCCGCGAGGATCCGTACGCCTGCGGCCCGGAGCCCCTCGACGGCCTGCTCCACCGGAACGCCGACGGCGACCGGGAGGTGGAAGAGGGATCCCACGGAGGCCCGTACGGACTTGGGGTTGTAGAGGTCCACGGAGGCATCGGTCAGCACCACCGCGTCCGCGCCGGCGGCGTCCGCGCAGCGCAGTACCGTTCCGGCGTTGCCGGGGTCGCGGACGTGCGCGAGGACGGCGACCAGCTTGGGCTCGGCCCTGAGGATCTCCTCGAACGGGGAGTCCAGGAAGTGGCAGACGCCGACCAGGCCCTGCGGGGTGACGGTCTGCGAGACCTCGGCGAGCACCTCGTCGGAGGCGTAGTGCACGCGGGCGCCCGCGTCCAGGGCGGCCTCGATGATCCCCGTGTAGCGCTCGGCGGCCTCGACGGTGGCGAACAGCTCGATCAGGGTCGACGCACCCGTGGGACCGCGGTGCTCGACGGCCTCGCGGACGGCCTGCGGGCCCTCGGCGATGAAGCGGCGCTCCTTGGTGCGGAAATTGCGCCGCGCCAGTCGCCTGGCGGCGGCCACCCGCGGGGATCGGGGGGAGATCAGCTCGTCGGGGTGACCCAGGTCAGCCATGGTCTCTGCGGTTCTCTCTCGGGGGTGCGGGGCGCGCGGGCGCGGGCGGTGCGGGGCGCGCGGAGCGCGGGCGGTACCGGCGGGGCGCCCCTGCGGTGCGGGGAAAGCACTCGGACCCGCAGGCGAATCGCCTGCGGGTCCGAGGGTGCCGACTGCTTACGCGGCCGGCCAGGCCTTACGCAGCGGCCTTGGGGGCGTTGACGTCGGCCGGGAGCGCCTTCTGCGCAACCTCGACCAGCGCGGCGAACGCGTTGGCGTCGTTGACGGCCAGCTCCGCGAGGATCTTGCGGTCCACCTCGATGTTGGCGGCCTTCAGACCCTGGATGAGGCGGTTGTACGTCATGCCGTTCTGGCGGGCAGCGGCGTTGATGCGCTGGATCCACAGCTGACGGAAGTCGCCCTTGCGCTTCTTGCGGTCGTTGAAGTTGTAGACCAGCGAGTGGGTGACCTGCTCCTTGGCCTTGCGGTACAGGCGCGAACGCTGACCGCGGTAGCCGGAGGCCGCCTCGAGGATCGCCCGGCGCTTCTTGTGGGCGTTTACTGCCCGCTTGACGCGTGCCACTTTTTAACTCCTTGTAGCGGGGCCGTGGGTGTCTTCACACGGCCCGAATTCGATGGGGTCCCGGTCTTGACGTCCCGCTCCCGCACTGGGGAGCGGAGGACGTCACTTGCCGAGAAGCTTCTTGATCTTCGCGGCGTCGCCGGGGGCCATCTCCGCGGTGCCGGTCAGGCGGCGGGTGACACGGGACGACTTGTGCTCGAGCAGGTGGCGCTTGCCGGCGCGCTCACGGAGCACCTTGCCGGAGCCGGTGATCTTGAAGCGCTTCTTGGAACCGCTGTGCGTCTTGTTCTTCGGCATAGCGCCGTTATCTCCTCGTCGGTGGCGCTCCCGCCGGCCCTGTGGGGACCGGCTGACGGGAGCGTCATGTTGTGTCGGTGATCCGAGACGGGCTGCCTCGGAATCAGGCCTCGGCGTTCGCCTCGTCGGCCGGCGCCTCATCGGCAGCGGTCTCGGGGGCCTCGGCAGAGGCGACCTCGGTGGTGTCATCGACCTCGACGGCGGCGTCCTCGGAAGGAGCCTCGTCATCGGTGTGGGCGACACCCTGGCGCTCCGCCTTGCGGGCGGCCTGCGCCTCGCGGGCTTCGGCCATCGCCTCGGTCTTCTTCTTGTGCGGACCGAGGACCATGATCATGTTTCGGCCGTCCTGCTTCGGGTTCGACTCGATGAACCCGAGGTCCTCGACGTCCGAAGCGAGACGCTGCAGCAGTCGGTAGCCGAGTTCCGGCCGGGACTGCTCGCGACCACGGAACATGATCGTGATCTTGACCTTGTCGCCCTGCTTGAGGAACCGAACGACGTGACCCTTCTTGGTGTCATAGTCGTGCGGGTCGATCTTCGGCCGGAGCTTCATTTCCTTGATGACCGTGTGCGCCTGGTTCTTGCGCGCCTCACGGGCCTTCATGGCCGACTCGTACTTGAACTTGCCGTAGTCCATGAGCTTGCAGACCGGCGGGCGTGCGGACGCCGCGACCTCGACCAGGTCGAGGTCGTACTCCTGCGCGAGCTCAAGCGCCTTGGCAAGCGGCACGATGCCGACCTGCTCGCCGCTGGGACCGACAAGCCGTACCTCGGGAACGCGAATCCGGTCGTTGATGCGGGGCTCGGTGCTGATGGATCCTCCTCGGTAGCACCACACGGCTGCCTGGCAGACAGCCGCTGACGTGTATTTCCGTCAGACCGACCGCAGCGGGAGAATGAAAAAAGCCCCGCCGGGCACAGGCAGGGGCTCCAAAACAACCGGAACACCGCCGCGTGCGAACCGCGGGGCGTAAACTCGGGCAGCTTTCCATCGTCCGTACGGAACGATGGATGCCGCCTGACCGGTGACCCGCCGCCCCGGAGAGCAGTCAGGTGGGAGAACGGAGCCTCCACTTGTGGGCCGGGCACAGAAGTGTCCGGCCGGTCGAAGTACATACTAGCACCCGCGCCGCAAGCCCGCCGCACGGCATATCGTGGGGCGCATGACTGACGCGACACCCCCCACCGACCCCGCTGCCGACGGCGCCCCCGACTACGACACCATGACCCGCGACATCGCGGACGTGCCCGCCGTCGAGGTGATCACCACGGTGGCCGTGCACCTGCTGAGCGCCGCGGCGGTCAACCTGGGCCTGGACAAGCCGGACTCCGAGCACAAGGACCTCGACGAGGCCCGCAAGCTGATCACGGCTCTGGCCGGCCTGGTCACCGCGAGCGCCACCGAGATCAGCTCCTTCCACGCGGCCCCGCTGCGGGACGGTCTGAAGTCGCTCCAGCTGGCCTTCCGCGAGGCCTCGATCGTGCCGGACGAGCCGGGCCAGGGGCCGGGCGAGAAGTTCACGGGTCCCGTCTTCGGCTGAGTCCGT
>NZ_BMVL01000012.1:220042-236271 GCF_014650695.1 Streptomyces avidinii
CCGGCCGTCGTCATGTCCGTGGTCCACCGACCGGCCTGCGGTCAGGGCTGCGGGTCCGGGCTGCGGGTCCGGGTCCCGGTCCCGGTCAGCGAAGGTCAGCGGGCGAACAGGGGCTCGCCGGGCGGGGCCGGAGCGTCCGACGGCAGCAGCGCCAGGTCCAGCCCGCGGACCAGCCGGGCCCGCAGGGTGGTGTCCGCCGCCAGAGCCTCGGCGACGCGACGGGCCGCCGCGGCGCCCTGCGCACCCTCGGCCAGCACGATCGCCAGGGTGCCGTCGGAATCCGCGCCGCCCGGGCCGAGGTGGGCGCGCAGCACGGCCGGCTCCGCGGACACGGCGGCCCGTACGGCCTCCCGTACGGCGGGATCGGCCAGTGGGCCCGCGTCCGTCCGGCCCTCGGCGAGCGCGCGCAGCGCGGAGCCGGTGAGCTGGTAGGTGACGGGGCCGGCCAGGTCCAGGACCACGGTGTCGGCCTTCTCGTGCGCGGCCGCGGCCAGCGCCTGGTGCAGCGGGACGGCCACCGGCCGGGCCGCGGGGTCCCAGAGCGCGAGCGAGGCGATCGAGGTGAAGGCGGGCAGGGCCCGCCGGTCGCCCGCACGCAGGGTCGGGACGGCCATGTCGCTGGTCTTCTCGCGCTTCAGGCCGGTTTCCGGGTCGGTCTCCACCTCGCCGAGCACTGCGACCACGGGGACCAGCAGGCGGGCGCCCTTGAGCGCCGCCAGCACCTCCTGCTCCCGCGCCCGGTCCTCGGACCAGGCGGCAAGGGCCGCCGTCAGCCGGGGATCGGCGGAGCCGTCGTCGTCGGAGAAGCCCGGGTCGGGAATGTTCTTGTTCGCCATGTTCTCCACAGTTACCCGACCCTACTGTGCCGGGTACGGCGGTTCCGCGAGGGGCCGGTCCCGGCCGCGGCCGCCCCGTCGCGGGCGCCGCGCCAGTACGACGGCCAGCACCAGCAGCACCGCCCCCGCGACGGCTGCCGCCGGGGCCCCCAGCCGGGCTCCGCGCTCGGGCGGGCGGACCCGTTCGGGTCCGGGGCCGAAGTACGTGCTCCCGGCCGCCGCGGGCGCGGGCACCGCGGCCTCGGGGCGCATCGCGTCGGCGGCCTGGAGGGCGGCGACGGGATCGACCAGTCCGTGACCGCGGGCGTCGTCGCGGCCGCCGGCCGGGGAGTTGCTCGCGGTCGCCTCCAGCAGCTTCTTCACCTGGGCCGGGGACAGGTCCGGGTGCGCGGCCCGGACGAGGGCGGCGGCGCCGGAGACGAAGGCCGCGGCGGCGCTGGTGCCCCAGCCCTCGTAGTACGAGCGGTCGGGGTCGGCGATCACGACGTCCACCCCGGGGGCGCTGACGGTCGCGTACCAGTTGCGGGTGGAGAACTTGGCCTTCTTGCCGCGCCGGTCGACGGCGGTGACGGCGATGACCCCCGGATAGGCGGCCGGGTAGGAGACGCGGTCGCCCGCCTCGCCGCCGTTGCCCGCCGAGGCCACGACGACCACGCCCTTGGCGAGGGCGTACTGGACGGCCTCGTCCTCGCCCGCCTCGTGGTGGGCGGAGTCGCTGTCGTCGCCGAGGGACAGATTGATCACGTCGGCGCCGTGGTCCGCCGCCCACCGGATGCCCTCGGCGAGGGCGCCGCCCTTGCTGTCGCGGGCCCTGGCTCGGCCAGGGTCGCCCTCTTCGAGGATCACCCGGACCGGCAGGATCCGTGCCTGCGGGGCGATGCCGAGGACGCCCTGGCCCCGGCTGGGGCCGTGGCCGTGACCGGCGATAATGCTGGCCATGGCGGTGCCGTGGCGGGCCCAGGCCCGGTCGCCGGGGCCGGCGCCCATGCCGATGAGGTCGGTGCCCGCGAGGACCTGCCCGGTGAGGTCGGGGTGGGATTCGTCGACGCCGGTGTCGAGGACGGCGACGGTCACTCCGTCGCCCCGGGTGGTGCCCCAGGCCTCCTCGGCGCGCAGTGCGAGCAGGCCCCACTGGCGGTCGCGGATGTTGTCGGCGGCGGCGGGGGGCGCGGCGGCGGACACCAGGAGGGTCGCTGCGGCGAGCAGGGCGGCGGCCGCCCGCCCCAACGCCCGCCCGGACGGCCTGCGGATCATCGAGTGGGCTCCGGGGTGGGTGCGGCGGGTGTCGCGGGTGCGGCCGGAGTCGCGCGTGCGGCCGGTGAGGCGGGTGCGGCCGGTGGGGCGGGTGCGGCCGGTGGGGCGGCGAGGAAGGCGAGGCCGTGGCCGATGCGGTCGGCGACCGCCCGCGCCTCGTGGCCGAGGCCGGCCTGGGCGGCGGCTCCCGTGGCCTCCTTCTTCATCAGGTCCTCGGCGGGGCGGGGCCCGTCCCCGGGGCGCCCGTCGGCGAAGGCGGAGACGGAGTAGACGACGACGGGGGCCTCGGCGGGTACGGACACGGCCCAGGCGGCGCGTTGGGCGTCGGTGAACCCGTACGCGGGCGGGGCGGGTATCCGGCCCTCGAGGGAGGTCATCGTGCGGGCGTCGGCGGGGGTGAAGACCATGCCCACGGTGATCAGGAAGCTGCGGGTGGCGTCGGTGTAGGTGGCGCGGAGCACGCGGGTGCAGCCGGTGGCGGCCAGCAGGTTCTGCCAGTCGGCGGCGAGGGCGGTCGGGCACTCGGCGTCGGGGGCGAGCGCGATCCGGGTCCAGGTTCGGTCGGCTCCGCCGGGGCCGGCGGAGGGGCCGGTCAGGACGGGCGGGAGCAGGCTGTCGACGGGGGCGGCACGCCAGAGCGACGCGGCCTTGCGGTAGGCGGCGTCGGCGGGGAGCGGGCGGTTCGCGGCGCGGTGTTCGGCCCAGGTGGTGAGGGCGGCTCCGCCGACGAGGCCGCCGCCGAGGAGGACGCAGAGCGCGGCGGCGACGACGCGGGCGGGGTGGCGGCGCGGGTGAGTGCGGGAGGGCTGGGGCGGTTCGGGCTCGCCCAGGATCGCGGTCCGCGGTGTCGTCGTGGTCATCCGGCGGCTCCGCCCCCCGTTCCGTACGGCTGCCTGCCCGTACTCTACGGCGTCGACGGCGCGGGGTGGGTGCCGGTGCCGGGGGCAGGTCGACCGCACCCGCATCCGGCCCCGCCGGCGTTTGAGGCGCGGGCTCCGGGGCGAAGACCCGGTCCTTGGCGCGGGATGCGGGGCGGAGACCGGGTCCTTGGCGCGCGCTCGGCCCGGCGGCCCTTCCGGCGTTCGACGCGCGGCACTACCCACCGGTAGAGAGCTCTGGCAAGCTGCCGCCCATGAACTCCGCCGCCACCGACCGCGCCCGGTACGACCGGGCGACCGCGCACCTGGACGCGCCGCTGGCCATCGTGGATCTCGACGCCTTCGACGCCAACGCCGACGATCTCGTCCGCCGCGCCGCCGGCAAGCCGGTCCGGGTCGCGAGCAAGTCGGTCCGGTGCCGCGCGCTGCTGGAACGGGTGCTCGCCCGGCCCGGGTTCGCCGGGATCATGTCGTACACGCTCGCCGAGTCGCTCTGGCTGGCCCGGTCCGGGTTCGAGGACGTGCTCCTCGCCTATCCCTCCGCCGACCGCGCCGGCTTCGGCGAGTTGGCGCACGACGCGAAGCTGGCCGGCGCCGTCACGGTGATGGTGGACGACGTCGCGCAGCTGGAGCTGATCGATGCGGCCCGGGACGGCGGCGCCGAGGAGATCCGGGTGTGCCTGGAGCTGGACACGGCGCTGCAACTGCTCGGCGGCCGGGTGCGGATCGGGGCCCGCCGGTCCCCGCTGCGCGAGCCCGCGGAGCTGGCCGGGCTGGCTCGGGCGGTGGCCGCGCGGCCCGGGTTCCGGGTCGTGGGGCTGATGGCGTACGAGGGCCATGTCGCCGGGGTCGGGGACGCGCTGGCCGGTCGGCCGCTGCGGTCGCGGGCGATCCGGCTGATGCAGGGCGCGGCCCGCAGGGAGCTGGCGGCCCGGCGGGCCGAGGTGGTGCGGGCCGTGCGGGCCGTCGTACCGGATCTGGAGTTCGTCAACGGCGGTGGGACCGGCAGTGTGCAGCAGACGGCCGCCGAGGAAGCGGTGACCGAGATCGCCGCGGGTTCCGGCCTGTACGTGCCCCGGCTCTTCGACAACTACACGTCCTTCAGCGGGCGTCCGGCGGCGCTGTTCGCCCAGCCGGTGGTACGCAGGCCCGGGGTGGGCGTGGTGACCGTGCTCGGGGGCGGCTATCCGGCCTCCGGTGCGGCCGGGGCGGACCGGCTGCCGGTGCCGTATCTGCCCCAGGGCCTGCGCTACGACCCCCAGGAGGGCGCGGGCGAGGTGCAGACCCCGCTGCTGGGGAGCCCGGCCGACGATCTGCTGATCGGCGACCGGGTCTGGTTCCGCCATGCGAAGGCGGGCGAACTCTGCGAGCGGTTCGACACCCTGCACCTGATCGAGGGCGACCGGGGCACCGACAGCGTGCCGACCTACCGGGGTGAGGGGCGCACCTTCCTCTAGTACACGGAGTCCGTCTGGTCGGGGACGACGCTCCGGTCGCCCCGCAGGACCGGTCCCTTGGTGCCGTCGTGGTCGAGGTAGCCGGACGTCGCGCACGGGTAGGAGTCGGTCTTCTGCTTCTTCGGCTCGATGAACATGGGGTTGACGATCCAGCGGCCGTCGCTGTTGTCGTAGGCGCGGCACATCAGCTCGTTCTTGTTGCGGTTGACGACGAGGCGCAGGGCGGTGGCGTCGCGCAGGAACGAGATGTCGGTGTCGGAGTCGCCGGCGGCGAAGACCTGGCGGCGGGCGGCGGGCTGGACCTTCTCGGCGGCCGCTCCCCGGACGCCGAAGATCTCCTTGTTGATCCAGCAGCGCTTGCCGTCGATGTAGGTGATCATCGTGTCGGCGCCGTCCCGGACGGATCCGCAGCCCTGGAGGTGGGTCGTGAACTTCCCGCCGTGAGTGGTGGTGTTGCGGATGCCGATGACGTGGTCGGCCCTGATGCCGGCGCCCTGGGCCCAGACCTCGACGACCGGCTGCGGGGAGGCGGAGCTGATCCACACGTCGAAGCCGGCCTTCTGGAGGCCCTTGACCAGGTCCTTCTGCTGGTCGTAGTAGCGGACCCAGCCGGTGGCGGTGCCGCTGCCGACCCGCTGGGTGGCGCCGACGGGCGCGGCGAGGTTCTCGGTGCGGGCGGCGGCGGCGAAGCCACGGACCTCGCGGGCGGTCCAGCCCTGCATCAACTGCGGCAGCCAGGCGTACGAGGGTTCGGTGGTGCGGCGGTCCCAGCCGGCGAAGGCGGCGGCGCCGGTACGGGTCGCGGCGGTGCCGTAGACGGCGTTGATCTCGTCGGCGCAGGCGGCTCCGGCGGGGGTGCCGGTGGGCAGCGGGGAGCCGGGGCGGGCGAGGGTGCCGCAGGCTTCGGCGAGGGCCTCGGTGGCGGCGGGGGTGAGGAAGCGGCTGGTGGTGGACCAGTCCCCGGCGGCGGGCTGGCGGATGCGGCCGTTGCGCAGCAGCCAGAACATGGTGGCGTCGCCGACGTCGTTCTTGACGACGGTGTTGTCCCAGTCGAAGACGGCGACGGGCTTGGTGCGGCCGGGCCTGTGGGGGTTGCAGCTTCCGTACCGGTCGATGAGCTGCTGGAGGCGGGCCTGGTTGTCCCCGTACCAGCCGGAGCCGATGGTGACCCGGGTGCATGGCGCGTGTGCGGCCTGGGCCGGCGGGGCCAGTACGAGGCCGGATCCGGTGACCGCCAGGAGGGCGAGGGGGGCCGCCCACTTTCTCTGCATGCTGCTCCTTCGGGGAGGCGTCGGGGGCGTCGGGGATGCGTCGGGGGCGTCGGGGGCGTCGGGCAAGGGAGCGGCCGGGCACCTTGCGGCGCCCGGCCGGCCGGGGTGCGGTGGGGCGTTGGGGGGTGGGGCCTACAGCGGGGTCACGTACGCGCCGGAGATGCCGCCGTCGACGAGGAAGTCGGTGGCGTTGATGAAGGAGGAGTCGTCGCTGGCGAGGAAGGCGACGGCGGCAGCGATCTCGGTGGGCTCGGCGAAGCGGCCCAGCGGGATGTGGACGAGGCGGCGGGCGGCGCGCTCGGGGTCCTTGGCGAACAGCTCCTGCAGCAGCGGGGTGTTGACGGGCCCCGGGCACAGGGCGTTGACGCGGATGCCCTCGCGGGCGAACTGCACGCCGAGCTCGCGGGACATGGCGAGGACGCCGCCCTTGGAGGCCGTGTAGGAGATCTGGGAGGTGGCGGCGCCCATGATGGCGACGAAGGAGGCGGTGTTGATGATGGAGCCGCGGCCCTGGCGCTGCATGTAGGGAAGGGCCGCCTTGCAGCAGAGGTAGACGGAGGTGAGGTTGACGTCCTGGACGCGCTTCCAGGCCTCCAGGCCCGTGGTCAGGATGGAGTCGTCGTCCGGGGGCGAGATGCCCGCGTTGTTGAAGGCGATGTCCACGGAGCCGTAGGTGTCGAAGGCGGTCTTGAAGAGCGCCTCGACCTCCTCGGGGCTGGTGACGTCGACCTTGACGAAGGTGCCGCCGACCTCTTCGGCCGCGGCCTTGCCGGCGGTCTCGTCGATGTCGCCGCAGACGATGTTGGCGCCCTCGGAGGCGAGGCGGCGGGCGGTGGCGAGGCCGATGCCGCTGCCGGCTCCGGTGATGACGGCGGTACGGCCGACCAGGCGGCGGCAGATGATCTCTTCGTTGGACATGGGGTTCAGGCCTCCGTGCTGATGAAGACGTTCTTGGTCTCGGTGAAAGCGGTGAGGGCGTCGGGTCCGAGCTCGCGGCCGAGTCCGGACTGCTTGTAGCCGCCGAAGGGGGTCCAGTAGCGGACGCTGCTGTGCGAGTTGACGGACAGGTTGCCGGCGGCGACGGCACGCGAGACGCGCAGCGCGCGGCCGATGTCGCGGGTCCAGAGGGAGCCGGAGAGGCCGTACTCGGTCGCGTTGGCCAAGCGCACGGCGTCCTCCTCGTCCTCGAAGGGCAGGACGACGGCGACCGGTCCGAAGACCTCCTCGGCGGCCACGGGCGCGGTGGGGTCGACGTCCGTGACGAGGGTGGGCGGGTACCAGAAGCCGGGGCCTTCGGGGGCGGTGCCGCGGATCGCGGTGAGGTCGTCGGTGACGAAGGACCGTACGCGGTCGAGTTGGGTCCGTGAGATCAGCGGGCCCATCTGCGTCTTCTCGTCGAGCGGGTCTCCGACGGCGACGGCCGCGATGCCGGGGGCGACGAGTTCCAGGAAGCGGTCGTAGGCGGAGCGCTGTACGAGGATCCGGGTGCGGGCGCAGCAGTCCTGGCCGGAGTTGTCGAGGAAGGCCATGGGGGCCGCTGCGGCGGCCGCCTCGAGGTCGGCGTCGGCGAAGACGATGTTGGGGCTCTTGCCGCCGAGTTCGAGGGTGACGCGCTTCACCCGGTCGGCGCACTTGGCCATGATCTGCTTGCCGACGCGGGTGGAACCGGTGAAGACGATCTTCGCGACGCCGGGGTGTTCGACGAGTGCGTCGCCCGCGACGTCCCCGCGGCCGGGGAGTACCTGGAAGAGATGCTCGGGGATCCCGGCTTCGAGGGCGAGTTCGGCGAGGCGCAGCGCGGTGAGCGGGGTGGTCTCGGCGGGCTTGAGGATGACGGCGTTGCCGGCGGCGAGGGCCGGGGCCAGGCCCCAGGCGGCGATCGGCATGGGGAAGTTCCAGGGGGCGATCACGCCGACGACGCCGAGGGGTTCGAGGAAGGTGACGTCGATGCCGCCGGCGACGGGGATCTGGCGGCCGGCGAGCCGTTCCACTCCCCCGGCGGCGAAGTCGAGGAGGTCGCGTACGTTGCCGGCTTCCCAGCGGGCGTTGCCGATGGTGTGGCCGGCCTCGCGGACCTCCAGTTGAGCCAGTTCCTCGATGTGGCCGTCGACGACCGCGGCGAAGCGGCGCAGCAACCGGGCCCGGTCGGCGGGGGCGGCCGCCGCCCAGCCGCGCTGGGCCGCGGCGGCCCGGGCGACTGCGGCGTCGACGTCGTCCCGTGTGGCGGCCGGGACGACGGCGACGGTTTCCTCGGTGGCCGGATTCAACACTCTCAGATTGAAGGGGGCCAGCGCATCGGACACGTGGTGCCTCTCAGATTCGTTCGGTGGCGCGCGAGGGCGTGCGGTGACTACAGGCGTTCGAAGGAGCGGCGCAGCTCCCAGTCGGTGACCGCGGAGTCGTACGCGTCGAGTTCCACGCGGGCCATGTTGCGGTAGTGCGCGACCACTTCGGGGCCGAAGGCGGCCTTGGCGATCTCGCTGTTCTCCCAGAGCTCTGCGGCCTCGCGCAGGGTGGCGGGGACGTGGGCGTAGTCGGCGGTGTACGCGTTCCCGCCGCA
Organism: Streptomyces avidinii; assembly: GCF_014650695.1. Taxonomy (GTDB): domain Bacteria; phylum Actinomycetota; class Actinomycetes; order Streptomycetales; family Streptomycetaceae; genus Streptomyces; species Streptomyces avidinii. The sequence goes on from NZ_BMVL01000012.1 coordinate 228,299, forward strand.
GGCCTCGGGGAGCTCCAGGCGGTGCTCGATGCCGTAGAGCCCGGCGGCGACCAGGCCGGCGACGGCGAGGTACGGGTTGACGTCGCCGCCGGGGAGGCGGTTCTCGAAGCGCATGGAGCGGCCGTGGCCGACGACCCGCAGCGCGCAGGTCCGGTTGTCCACGCCCCAGGCGACGGCGGTCGGGGCGAAGGATCCCGGCCGGAAACGCTTGTACGAGTTGATGTTGGGGGCGTAGAGAAGGGAGAAGTCGCGCAGCGCGGCCAGCTGGCCGGCCAGGAAGTGCCGCATCACCGGTGACATTCCGCCCGGCCCGTCACCGGCCATCGCGTTGCGTCCGTCCGCGTCGGCCAGCGAGAGGTGAATGTGACAGGAGTTGCCCTCGCGCTCGTCGAACTTGGCCATGAAGGTGAGCGAGACACCTTCCTGGGAGGCGATCTCCTTGGCTCCGGTCTTGTAGACGGAGTGCTGGTCGCAGGTGGTGAGCGCCTCGTCGTAGCGGAAGGCGATCTCGTGCTGGCCGAGGTTGCACTCCCCCTTGGCCGACTCGACGATCAGGCCCGCGGCCTGCATCTCGTTGCGGATCCGGCGCAGCAGGGGTTCGATGCGGCCGGTCCCGAGGACGGAGTAGTCGATGTTGTACTGGTTGGCGGGGGTCAGGTCGCGGTACCCCGAGTTCCAGGCCTGCTCGTAGGTGTCCTGGAAGACCATGAACTCCAGCTCGGTACCGACCATCGCGGTGTACCCGGCCTCGGCGAGGCGCTCCAGCTGGCGGCGCAGGATCTGCCGGGGCGCGGCGACGACGGGCGAGCCGTCGTTCCAGGCGAGGTCGGCGAGGAGGAAGGCGCTGCCGGGGTTCCAGGGGATGCGGCGCAGGGTGGCGAGGTCGGGGTGCATGGCGAAGTCGCCGTAGCCCCGGTCCCAGGAGGACATCTCATAGCCGTCGACGGTGTTCATGTCGGTATCGACGGCGAGGAGGTAGTTGCAGCCCTCGGTACCGTGCTCGAGGACCTCGTCGAGGAAGAACTGTGCGGCGAACCGCTTGCCCTGGAGCCGCCCCTGCATGTCGGGGAAGGCCAGGACGACTGTGTCGATCTCACCACTGGCGACGAGGGAGCGGAGCTCCTCGGGCGCGAGCGGCGGCTTGCGGTCTACCACTGGAATCTCTCCTTCGGTGAGCCGAGGAGGCCTAAGGTATTGAATAGAACCATTGCTTGGGAAGGGGAGGAGCCAAGATGACCGACACGGCGAGTGAAGGCGACGCGATCGCGCGTCTGAATCCCGTGCTGCGCCAGGTGCGGGCGGGCAACGGTTTCGAGGAGGCGCTGGAGCAGATCCTCCAGGTGGTCCGGCTGGGTCTGGTGCCGGGCGGCGAACGCCTGCCGCCGGAGCGCGAGCTGGCGGAGCGGATGGGGATCAGCCGGGTCACCCTGCGCGAGGTGCTGAAGGTGCTGCAGGACCAGGGCCTGGTGGAGGCCCGCCGCGGGCGGTACGGCGGAACGTTCGTACTGCCCCGCCCCGACACCCCGGCCGGCGGCGCCGAGGAGGAGCTCCGCCGGCGCGTCGCGGGCGTGGACATCGAGGACGCCCTGCGGTTCCGCGAGGTCCTGGAGGTGGGGGCGGCCGGGCTGTGCGCTTCGCAGGGGCTGACCGAGGAGGGCTCCGAGCGGCTGCTCGGCGCCCTGGCCGCCACCCACGACGCCCCGCTCGCCGACTACCGCCGTCAGGACACGCTCTTCCACCTCACCCTGTGCGAGCTGGCCGGGTCCGCCACCCTGACCGCCCAGTACGCGGCCGTCCGGGCCACCGTGAACGACCTGCTGGACTGCATCCCGCTGCTCGTGCGGAACCTGGAGCACTCCCAGCAGCAGCACAGCACCCTGGTGGCGGCGGTGCTGGAGGGCGACGCGGCCGGGGCCCGCGAGACCATGCGCGAGCACTGCTGCGGCACGGCGGCACTGCTCCGCGGCTTCCTGGCCTGAGCGGCTCCGGGGGCGGCCGGGAGGGTTTCGTAACTTCTGTTTAACGCAGAGGTCTTGCGCACTCCACTCCACTAAGGCAAAGGTACGCCCCACAACCATTGCCCTAGGCAGGAGCGCACGATGGCCGACGACATCGAGGCACGGCTCGCAGCCGTACCCGCACCCACCACGTCCCCCGACGGCGGGGACGGCACCGACGAGTACCTGGCGCGCCGGACGCTGCGCCGCGGCAGCGCCGGCTGGCTGCTCCTCACCGGACTCGGCGTGGCCTACGTCGTCTCCGGCGACTTCTCCGGCTGGAACGTCGGCCTCGACAAGGGCGGCTTCGGCGGTCTCGCCATCGCCACCGTCCTCATGGGTGCGATGTACGCCTGCCTGGTCTTCTCGCTCGCCGAGCTGTCCACCATCCTGCCGACGGCGGGCGGCGGCTACGGCTTCGCCCGCCGCGCCCTGGGCCCCTGGGGCGGCTTCCTCACCGGCACCGCCATCCTCATCGAGTACATCCTGGCCCCGGCCGCGATCGTCATCTTCATCGGCGACTACGTCGAGTCGCTCGGCCTCTTCGGCCTCACCTCCAGCTGGCCGGTCTACCTCGGCTGTTTCGTCATCTTCATCGGCGTCCACCTCTGGGGCGTCGGCGAGGCGCTGCGCTTCAGCCTCGTCGTGACCGCGATCGCCGTCGCCGCGCTGCTGATCTTCGCGGTGGGGGCCCTCACCGAGTTCGACGCCTCCGGCCTCAACAACATCCCGGTCGACGCCGACGCCTTCGGCTCGAACTCCTGGCTGCCGATGGGGCTGCTGGGCATCTGGGCCGCGTTCCCCTTCGGCATGTGGTTCTTCCTCGGCGTCGAGGGCGTACCGCTGGCGGCCGAGGAGGCCAAGGACCCGGTCCGCTCGATGCCGAAGGCCCTCTCCATCTCCATGGGCATCCTCGCCCTGCTCGCCCTGATCACCTTCTTCGCCGCGACCGGGGCCCAGGGCGCCGACGCCGTCAAGGCCGCCGGCAACCCGCTGGTCGTGGCGCTGGAGGGGGACGGCGGCCCGACCGCGCTCAGCCGCTTCGTGAACTACGCGGGCCTGGCCGGCCTGGTCGCCTCCTTCTTCTCCCTCATCTACGCGGGATCGCGCCAGCTGTTCGCCCTCTCCCGGGCCGGCTACCTGCCCCGCTTCCTCTCGCTCACCTCGAAGCGCAAGGCCCCGTACCTGGGCCTGATCATCCCGGGCGCGATCGGCTTCGCCCTGGCCGCGGCCACCGGTGACGGAGCCCGCATGCTCAACATCGCGGTGTTCGGCGCCACCATCTCCTACGCCCTGATGGCGCTCTCGCACATCGTGCTGCGCCGCCGGGAGCCGGACCTGGAGCGTCCGTACCGCACCCCCGGCGGGATCCTGACCTCCTCGGTGGCCTTCGCGCTCGCCCTCTCGGCCCTGGTCGCCACCTTCCTGGTGGACAAGGACGCCGCGTTCATCGCGCTCGCCGTGTACGCCGTCGCCCTGGCCTACTTCGCGATCTACAGTCGGCACCACCTGGTGGCCTCGGCCCCGGAGGAGGAGTTCGCGGCTCTGGCGGAAGCCGAGGCGGAACTGAGCCGTGACTGAAACCCTGTTCCTGCCCTGCCCTACCCCCTGCTGGAGGTAACGAACGTGCCCAGGCCGCTCATCGGCATCACCACCTACGTCGAGGATTCCACCCGCTACGGGGTGTGGGACCTCCCGACATCCCTCGTACCGACCGGGTACTACGAACTCGTCCAGGCGGCGGGCGGCGCGGCCGTGCTGCTCCCGCCGGACGAACCCGGTTCGGCGGCGGAGGTGCTGAGCCGGGTGGACGGCCTGGTCGTCGCGGGCGGCCCGGACGTGGACCCGGTGCACTACGGAGCCGCGCGCGACTCCCGTACGGGCGCCCCCGCCACGGTCCGCGACCACTGGGAGCTGGCCCTGATCTCCGCCGCCCTGGAGGCGGACCTGCCCGTCCTCGGCATCTGCCGGGGCATGCAGGCCCTCAACGTGGCCCTCGGGGGCACGCTCATCCAGCACATCGACGGCCACTTCGAGACCCCGGGCGCCACCTCCTGGCACCCGGTACGCCCGGTTCCCGGCACCCGGTACGCGGACCTGGTCCCGGAGGAGGCGCAGGTGCCGACCTACCACCACCAGGCCGTCGACCGGCTCGGCCGCGGACTGGTCGTCTCGGCCCACGCCGTCGACGGCACGGTGGAGGCGATCGAACTGCCCGACCCGGAGCGGTGGGTGCTGGGCGTGCAGTGGCACCCGGAGCGGGACAAGGACACCCGGGTGATGTCCGCCCTGATCGAGGCGGCCTCCGTCCGCACCGCGGTACCGGTGGGCTGACCCCGGCCCCGCGCCCCCGGCGGCTACCCGGCGGCGGCCCCGCGCAGGATTGGCCGGGCTCCCGCCGGGCGCGCACTCTGGAAGGATGCGGACCGACCCGAAGGGCACGGCGTCCGGCCCGGTGGCCGGGTTCCTGGAGAACCCGATCGTCGGAATGGCCCCGTGGATCATCTTCTCGCTGCTGGTCGGCCCGGGACGGTTCGAGCTCGCGGTCGGGCTGGCACTGGTCGCGGCCGTCGCGCTGATCGCGGTGAGCCGCCTGGTCAACCGGGGCACGTCCTGGAAGCTGCTGGAACTCGCCGACGTGGTGTTCTTCGCCTCCATGGCCGTCGTCGGGCTCCTGGCGAGCGAGGGCACACGGCGCTGGCTGGAGACGTACGCCGGCGAGGTCTCCAACATCGCGCTGGCCGTGATCGCCTTCGGCTCGATGGCGGTGCGGATGCCCTTCACCCTCCAGTACGCCCGCGAGCAGGCGGATCCGTCGCTCTGGCACACCCGGGGCTTCCTGCGTACCAACTACATGATCACGGGCGCGTGGGGCGTCGCGTTCCTGGTGGCTGCTGCCGCGGGCGCTTACGGGGACCTCGTCCTGCACAACCCGAACAACATCTGGACCGGCTGGATCATCCAGATCCTGGCCATCGTCGCCGCGCTGAAGTTCACCGTCTGGTACCCGGACGTGGTCCGCGCCCGCGCCGCCCGCGCGGCCGCCGGGAAAGAGCCCGAACCGACGAACTGGGCCGGGCTGCTGCTGCCGCTGGCGGGCCTGCTGATCCCGATCGGGATCGCCGTGCTCGTCTTCGACAACATGTGGTGGCTGGGGGTCGCCCTGATCGTCGCGGGCTCGCTCCTGACGAAGCGGCTCAGCTCGGAGAGCTGAGCCGGCCCGCGCGGGGCCGGTCCCGGCGGCCGGCGGCCGTTCCTCACTCGGGTCGGACGAAGACCACCGACCGCAGTTCGAGGCGCTCCGTGCCGTAGCCCGTGCGCGGCCTCAGCGTGAACTCCCGACCCGTGCAGTCCGGCTCCGTGAACACGAGCGCCGGCTCGTCGGTCCGGTTCCGCGGCGAGTGGGCCGGGGAACTGGCCGAGGGGTCGGCCACCTCGGGCAGCGTGATGCACTCCCCGCTCGGCGGGTTCTCCAGTACGACCCTCAGCGGCCGGCCGTCGAGACCGGTGACCGTGTACTGGAACTGGCCCTCCGCGGCCGAGGCCGACGTCGGGATCGTGAGCAGCAGGGTGACGGCGCCGAAGGCGGCGACGGCGGCATGGCGAAGACGCATCTGGGTTCTCCTCGGGAGAGCGACAAACGTGCAGGAGCCACCTTTCCGGCGTCGCGCACCTCGGTCACCGCCCGCACCGCGCCGAATCGATCCCTCTTCCCCCGAACGGACCAGACACGCCCTAGATCCGGCGGTGGGTGAGGGACAGCAGGTCACGCGCCGGGCCCGCCGGGCGGGAGCCCGTCGGCCAGACCGCCCGCAGGGCCCGGTCGAGGGCCGCGCCCACCACCGGGACCTCCACCAGCCGCCGCCCGCGCAGTTCGTCCCCGACCGCCAGCTCCGACAGGACGCACGGCCCCGCACCGCTCAGCGCCGCCGCCTTCACCGCGGTGGTCGACGCCAGTTCCAGCAGCGGTACGGCCACCCCGCCGGCCGGGGCCAGCGCCGCGTCCAGGACCTGCCGCGTCCCGGAGCCCCGCTCGCGCAGGATCAGCGGGGTCGAGGCCAGTTCCGCCGCCTCCACCCCCCGGGCCCGGCGCGCCCACGGGTGGCCCGGGGCCACCGCCACCACCAGGCGGTCCTGCGCGATCACCGCCGAGTCCAGGCCCTCGGGCACGGTCAGCCCCTCCACGAAGCCGAGGTCCGCCTCGTGCGCGATGACCCGTTCGGCGACCACCGCCGAGTTCCCGGCGTGCAGGGACACCGCCGTGTCCGGCCGCTGTCCGCGCAGGGCGATCAGCCAGCCCGGCAGCAGGTACTCCGCGATGGTCATGCTGGCGGCCACCCGCAGCCGCGAGTCCCGCCGCCCCCGCAGCGCCTGCGCCCCCGCGTCGAAGGCCTCCGCCGCCTCCACCACCCGCCGGGCCCAGTCCGTGACGAGCGCGCCCTCGGCCGTCAGCGTCGAGCCGCGCGGGGAGCGGTCCACCAGGGCCACACCGAGCCGGGTCTCCATGGCCCGGATCCGGCTGCTCGCGGCGGGCTGGGTGATCCCCAGCCGCCGGGCCGCGCCGCTCAGGCTGCCGACCCGCGCGACCGCGAGCAGCAGCTCCAGCGCGCCCAGGTCCGGTACCCGGTGCGCCAGCGGAACCCACTCGTCATTGCCCATAACATCAGTTTATGGCCTCATAGGGAGATGACCTCTGCCGCCCCGCCCTCCCCGGCGCGAGGCTGGGTCCATGGCCACCACCCTCGTGCGACCCCGCACCCACATCACTCCCGCAGCCCGGGCCCACAAGGCCCCTGCGCTGCGGCACCTCGGCCCCAACTGGTACGCCTCCGTCATGGGCACGGCGATCGTCGCCAACGCCGGCGCGACCCTCCCGTACCAGCTCCCCGGCCAGCGCGTGGCCTGCCAGCTCGTCTGGGCGCTGTCCGCCGCCGCCCTCGCCGTGCTCCTCACGGCCCGCGCCGGGCACTGGATCCACCACCGCGACCAGGCCCGCGCCCACCTCCTCGACCCGGCCGTCGCCCCGTTCTACGGGTGCCTCGCGATGGCGCTGCTGGCCGTCGGCGGCGGCACCCTCATCGTCGGCAAGGACCTCATCGGGACCGGCGCCGCCGTCGCCGTGGACGCCGTGCTCTTCACCGCCGGTACCGCCATCGGCCTGGTCATGGCCGTGGCCGTGCCCTACCTGATGGTCGTACGGCACAAGGTGGAGCCCGGGCAGGCCACTCCCGTCTGGCTGCTCCCCCTGGTCGCCCCCATGGTCTCCGCCGCCGTGGGCCCGCTGCTGATACCCCACCTGCCGGCCGGTCAGCCCCGCGAGGCCCTGCTGCTCGCCTGCTACGCCATGTTCGGCATCAGCCTGCTCGCCACCCTGCTGATGCTCCCCCTGATCTTCGGGCGGCTGCTGGTGGGCGGCCCGCTGCCGCTGGTCCTGACCCCCACCCTGTTCCTGGTCCTCGGCCCCCTCGGCCAGTCCACCACCGCCGTCAACCAGCTCGCCGACGTCGCCCCCCAGTCGATCGACGGCACCTACGCGGGCGCACTGGGCGCCTTCGCCGTGGTCTACGGGGTCCCCGTGATGGGTTTCGCCCTGCTGTGGCTGGCCCTGGCCGTGGCCCTGCTGGTCCGGGCGGCCCGGGGCGGCATGGGTTTCGCAATGACCTGGTGGGCCCTGACCTTCCCCGTCGGCACCTGCGTCACCGGCGCCACCGGTTTGGCCCACCACACCGGCCTGACCGCCTTCGCCTGGCTCGCCACCGCCCTCTTCCTCGCCCTGCTGACCGCCTGGCTCCTGGCAGCGACCCACACCCTCCGCGGCCTCTTCAGCGGCGCACTGCTCCCCCGCTAGGTCGTCCCTTTCGGATCTTGCCGGGCCCGCGACGCCCGGCAAGATCCGAAAGAGACGGCCTAGCTGTATTGACCTGCAGCGTTGTTGACACGGCTGATCGGTGGCTGGCCGTCGAGTGCGGTGTGGCA
>NZ_BMVL01000013.1:0-34634 GCF_014650695.1 Streptomyces avidinii
CCTTCAGCACGGCCAGCAGTGCCACGACCAGCTCGACACCGCGCTCCAGGCGGACGCCGACCACGGAACCCGTGGTGACGCCCCGCGACAGCAGCAGCCGGGCCAGGCGGTTCGCCCGGGCGTCCAGCTCGGCGTACGAGTGCTCCACACCCTCGAACACCACCGCAACCGCACCCGGAGTACGCCCCACCTGCGCCTCGAACAACCCCGGCAACGACGAGGGCTCGACCTCCACCGCCGTGTCGTTCCACTCCACCAGGACCTGCCGACGCTCCGCCGCGTCCAGTACCTCGACCGCGCCGAGCGCGAGCTCGGGACCGCCCGCCGCCGCCCGCTCCAGGGCGGTCAGCAGGTTCCTGGTTGCCGTGCACAGGAGCGTGCCCACCTGCCGCGGGTCCGCCGGGGCGGCCGCGTCGACGGTCAGGCGCATCCCGTCCTCGTCGTCATCGAGGTTCACCGCGAGCGGGTAGTTGGTCTGCTCCCGGTAGAGCCGCAGCTCGACACCGTCGAAGAGGGCTCCGCTCTTGCTGACGGAACGGTCGTTGTGGCGGTAGTTGAACATGGACGCGAAGAGGGGGGCCTCCCCCTCCACCCCACTCGCGTTCTGCGCCACGGCCAGCGGCGCGTGCTCGTGCTCCATCAGCGCGGCGAGCTGGCGGCGCATGGCGCTCACCGCGCCCATCACACCCAGCTGTCCGGTCTTCACCCGTACGGGCAGCATGTTCATGAACGGACCGAGCACCCGGGCCTCGTCGGCGTCGGCGCCCATCCGGCCGAACAACACCGTTCCGAAGACCACGTCGTCCCGGCCGCTGACCGCGGCCAGTACCCGCGCCCACGCCACGTGCATCAGCGTCGCGGGGCTCGCGCCCACCTTCCGCGCGACCCTGCGGAGCCGTCGCTCCAGGTCGGCGGCGATCCGTACCTCGGTCTCCCGCGACTTCATCCCGGGCTCACGCGTGTTCAGCAGCCCGAACGGCGCGGTCGGCTCGGTGACGTCACCCAGGAGGTCGGTGAAGAACTGTTCGTGACCCCCGTCGGCCAGTCCGGCCCGGGTCTGGACCACGGCGTCGCGGAAGGGCAGCGGCTGCGGCAGTTCCGCGCCGCGTCCACCCATGAACTCGCGGATCTCGGAGAGCAGTACCTCGACCGTCGTGTGGTCCTGCACCAAGTGGTGCAGACGCAGCAGCACCAGCCGTCGGCCGTCCGTGACCGTGGCCACGTGGAGTCCGAGCAGCGGGGCGCGCCGGATGTCCATGGCGCGGCCCACGACCGCCGGCAACTCGGCCACCGGGTCCGCGGCGTGCGGGTCGATGACCACCTCGGTCACCGGGAGCTCGGCCCGGCGCCGGACCACCTGGAGCGGCTGGGGCAGTCCTTCCCAGGCGATCGCCGTACGGAAGATGTCGTGCCGGTCCAGCACCTGCTGCAGCGCGTCCGCGAAGGAGTCCACCCGTTCCGCGGAGTCGAACTCCAGGACGGCGCAGGCGACATAGGTGTCCTCTTCACCGTCGGCCAGCAGGTGGTGGAAGAGCAGGCCCTCCTGCAGCGGGGCCAGCGGGTAGACGTCCGCGATGTTGGCCGCACCGCCCTCGACGGTGGCGACCACGCGCGCCACCTCGTCGGCGGACAGGTCGACGAGCGGCAGCATCTCCGGGGTGATCGCCGTCGCGTCGGCGGGGATCAGGTTCGCGGGTACCTCGATGGCGCTCGCGCCCACGGAGGCGGCGAGGCCGGCCGGGGTGGGCGAGTCGAAGAAGGCACGCACCGACACCGATACGCCGAGCTTGCGGATCGCTCCGACCAGGCGGATCGCCATCAGGGACTGGCCGCCGAGCTGGAAGAAGTTGTCGTCGACGCCGACCCGCTCCAGTCCCAGGACGTCGGCGAACGCCGCACAGAGGATCTCCTCGCGCGCGTTCGAGGGCCCCCGCCCGGTCCCGGCGCGGGTGCCGAAGTCCGGGGCGGGCAGCGCCTTGCGGTCCAGCTTGCCGCTCATGGCGAGCGGCAGTGCGTCCAGTACCACGACGGCGGAGGGGACCATGTGCTCGGGCAGCTGCTCCGTCGCGAAGGCGAGGACCTGTTCGGTCAGGTCCTCGACGTCTTCGTCCGTCACCACGTACGCGACCAGCTGGACGTCGCCGGGGGTGTCCTCGCGGGCGATCACCGCGGCCTGCGCCACCTGCGGGTGGGCCGCGATCACGGCCTGGACCTCGCCCGGCTCGATGCGGTAGCCGCGTACCTTGACCTGCTCGTCGGCCCGGCCGAGGTACTCCAGTTCGCCGTCGGTGCGCCGCCGCGCGACGTCGCCCGTGCGGTACATGCGCGCACCGGCCTCGAAGGGGTTGGCGACGAACCGCTCGGCCGTCAGGCCGGCGCGGTCCACATAGCCGCGGGCCAGCTGCACGCCCGCGATGTACAGCTCTCCGGCGACGCCGGGGGCGACCGGGCACAGGAAGGAATCGAGGACGTACAGGCGCATGTTGGCGATCGGACGGCCGATCGGCACGGGCTCGCCCACGACCTGTCCGGCCCGGATCTCGAACACGCAGCAGCCCACGACCGCCTCGGTCGGGCCGTACTCGTTCACGATCACCGAGCCGGGCGCGTGCTCCAGCCAGGACTGCACCACGGAGCCCGGCAGGGCTTCGCCGCCGACCACCCAGGTGGATGCGGCCGCCTCGATCTGGCTCTCGGTCAGCATCTCGGTGAGCAGGGGGAGGTGGGCCGGAACGACCTTCGCCAGTCCGTAGCCGCCGTGGCCGCGGAGCAGTTCCGCCAGGCCCTCGGCGCTGCCTTCGCGGCTCACCACCACCGGGGCGCCGGAGATCAGAGGTATGACGATGCTGGTCACGGTCAGGTCGAAGGCCAGCGAGGAGTGCAGCGGCGCGGCGCCCGCGCCGTAGGCGCCGGCGGCCCACTGAGCGTAGTTGGCCAGGCCGCGGTGGGTGACCGCGACCCCCTTCGGCCGGCCCGTCGAGCCGGAGGTGTAGATCACGTACGCCAGTCCGTCCGCGGCCGCCGGCGCCGCGGGGACGGTCGCGGGCTCCGCCGTCACGGTCCCGGACGCCAACGCGTCGGCCAGGGTCACGACATGGGCCGTACCGGTGAGACGTGCGGCCCGCGCGGCGCTGTCGGTCAGCGTCACGACGGCGCCGCTGTCCGCCAGCAGGTAGGCGATGCGGTCCACCGGGTGGTCCGGGTCGATGGGCAGGTAACCGGCGCCGGCCTTCCAGGCCGCGAGGATCGCGACGACAGCGTCCGCGCTCCGGGGCAGGCACACGCCCACCACGGACTCCACCGTGACGCCCTGGCCCACCAGGTACCGCGCGAGTGCGTTCGCACGCTCGTCCAGTTCGGCGTACGACACCTCGACGCCGTCCGCGATCACCGCGGCCGCGTCCGGGGTCCGGGCGGCCTGCGCCGCGAAGAGTTCCGGTACGGAGTGACCCGCGAACTGCGTCGCGGTGTCGTTCCACTCCACCAGCACCTGACGACGCTCGTCGGCGTCCAGCAGGCCGGAACGGCCGACCGGTTCAGCGGGATCGACCGAGACGAGCCAGTGCGCGAGCGCCAGGAAGCGGCGGCAGACCTCGTCGCCGGGCGACAGATCGGGCGCATCGGGGTTGACGTCCACGGCGATCTTGAGGCCGGACCTGTCGTACACGTCGATGCGCGTGCTGTCGACAGGGCCACTGGACAGGTTGTGCGCGGTGACGGTGCAGTCCCCGAAGGGCAGGGCGTAGATGTCGAAGGACATCACGTTGATGAGCAGGTCCCAGAGACCGCCCTCGCCGAGCATCGCGTCGTTGAGCATGTGCTCGTAGCGGTAGCGCTGGTGGCGCAGGCCCTTCATCACCGCACGGGTGGTCTGCCGTACGAGGTCGGCGACCGAGGTGTCCGGGGAGATCTTCACCCGGATCGGGAGGACGTTGTTGGTCATGAAGGGGATCGCGAGGTCGCGTGTGCCCGAGCGGCCGCTCACCGGTACGCCGACGACCACGTCCCGCTGTCCGGTCAGGTGGTGCTGGTACAGGGCAGCGGCGCTGATCATCAGGCCGGCGAAGTTGGTCCCGAGCCCACGGGCGGCCGCCTTCAGGTCGGCGCCGACGGTGTCGTCGACGCTCTCCACGAAGCGGACCGGTGCGCGCTGCGCGCGGCCCGCGTAGTTGCTGCCGGGGCCCTCTGCCTCGGGGAGACCCGCGAGGACACCGCGCCAGTAGTCCCGGTCGGTCGCGTGGGCGTCGGAGGCGCGGTACTCGCGTTCGGCGTCCATCAGCACGGTGCTGGAGGGGAGGGCGCCCTCTTCGACCGAGCCGCCCTGGAGCAGGGTGTTGTAGACCTGCGACAGCCTGCCGACCACCAGGCCCGCGCTGCGGCCGTCCAGGATGACGTGGTAGGCGCGCTGGTACCAGAAGGTGAGCCGGGGGCCGGCCGTGTAGATCTTGATGGTGTACAGGGAGCGGTCGGCCGCTCCCCGCTCGCTGCGCAGGTCCTCCCACATCAGCCCCTCGGCCGCCGCCTGCGGATCGGCCTCGGCGCTGATGTCGATGACCTCGACGGGGTAGTCCTCCACGTCGTGGAAGTACTGCCGCGGCTGTCCGTCGACTTCACGGATGCGCAGGCGGGCGGCGTCCGCCTCTTCCATCAGCCGCTGCGAGGCCTTCACCAGGAGGCCCAGGTCCACGTCTCCGTCGAGCGCCAGGTACTCGGCACCGTTGAAGCACGGGTTCTCGGGCGCCAGCTGATGGCTGTACCAGATCGCGAGCTGGCCCGCCATCATTTCCCGGAGCCCACCTTCAGACATAGCCATTCCCGCGCACTCCAATTCGGATCGACACATCGGCTGGAACAACAACGGGCCGCCACATTCGGACATGCCGCTCGAATGACCAGCTCACCTTGCACACCGCTGCAACTTGCTATTACGGACGCGGCCACAAGGCAGGCCCGGACCGGATCCGAATAGTCGTCGCTCCGGTGGAATCACGGCAATGGTTACCGCTGTGACCTGCGCCCATGGCGTGGTGCGCGCTTCGTCGGCACGCACGCTCCTCTGCTCAATACCGGATCACTATGGCTCAGGGCCGCTGCCCCGATCAATGCGCGCCGGCAGCCCGGACACCGTGCTCCGTGCCTGCTCAGTCAGGGTGTGCACGAGTCGTTCAACTGCGCCGCAGCGGCGGTTGAACACGCCGGGGGTGAGCGGCACCACCCTGCTGTGCGGTGCGCGCGGCGGTGCTCCTCACGCCGGTGCGCTCCCGAGGACCCGACCGTGGGCGGCATTCCGCCGATGCCCCGGCCGCGTGCATGATATTTCCGGTCTTGAATTCCAACGAACCCGTGAGGCATTCGCATGCACAATGAGTCGGCCGACCCGGCCCCTCAGATCAATCTGGTGGACCCCGGACTCTACTCGCACGGCGATCCGTTTGTGCAGTGGCGCTGGCTCCGCGCCAATGATCCGGTGTATTGGCATCCGCCGACGGAGCTTCCCGGCTTCTGGGCCCTGACCAGGTACGAGGACGTCCGCACCGCCTATCGCGACGCGGAGACGTTCAGCTCCGCCCAGGGCATTCTGCTCCGACCGGCCGATCACGGCGCGGATCCCGGTGGCGGCCGCACCCTCGCGCTGACCGACGCTCCGCGCCATCGGCAGCTGCGCGGACTGGTGGACGAGTGGTTCGCCGTCCGCTCGGTCCGGGCGCTCGAGCACGAGATGACGGACATCACGAGGAGGATCGTCGACAAGGCGCTGGAGCAGGGCAGTTGTGACTTCGTCACGGACGTCGCGGCCCGGGTCCCGCTCTATGTGATCTGCAAGATGATGGGGGTACCGGAGTCCGACTGGGAGCACCTCTACGACCTGACCTCCCAGGCCTTCGCGGCCGGCGACCCGCTCGAACGCAGGTTCGCGCACCTGAACATCCTCGGCTACTTCGAGGAACTCCAGGCGGAGAAGGCGGCGCGGCCGGGCGACGACCTGGTCAGCGTCCTGGCGACGGGCACCGTCGACGGTGAACGCCTCAGCCCCGACGACGTGATCCTGAACTGTGACAACCTGCTGGTCGGCGGCACCGAGAACACCCGGATCGCCGCCGCCGGAGGCATGCTCGCCTTCCTCGAACACCCGGACCAGTGGCAGCTGTTGGTCGACGAGCCGACCCTGCTTCCGTCGGCCGTGGAGGAGGTCATGCGCTGGACCTCCACCGCCACGCACATCCTGCGGACCGCCACGCGGAAGACCGAGATCCACGGCAGGACCATCGAGGCGGGTGACCGGGTCGTCTTCTGGCTGCCCTCGGCCAACCGCGACGAGACCGTCTTCGACTCCCCGGACTCGTTCGTCATCGCCCGCAAGCCGAACCGGCACCTGGCTCTCGGCTTCGGTGAGCACTTCTGCCTCGGGAGCATGCTGGCCCGGGTCGAACTGCGGCTGCTCTACGGAGAGTTGCTTGACCGAAACGTACGGGTCGAGCTGGACGGCGCTCCCACGCTGCTGGACTCGATCGTCGTCAACGGCCCGGCGAAGCTCCCCGTCAAGCTGACCCTTTCCTGACCTACGGACCGAAACGGGTTCCGGCCCCGCCACTGATGCGGCGGGGCCGGAACCCGTTGTCCTCTACCCGCGCTCTAGCGAGCGGCGAGCAGCGGAGCCAGAGCCTCCGAGATCGGGCCGATGGCGGGGTGGTCCCACAGCAGGGTGGGCTCGACCTCGATGCCGTAGCGGTCCTCGATGTCGGCGCACAGGCTGAGCACGTACACCGAGTCGAGGCCGTACTCGGACAGGGGCAGGTTCTCGTCGATGTCCTCGGCCGGAAGCCGGACATAGGTGGCCACGCACTCGCGCAGCCAGGCGCGGACCTCTGTCGCATCGGCCGTGGCCGGGGCGTCGGTGATGTCGGACATGGCAACCTCCGTGGATGCGGGTTCTGGGGGGGGTGTGGGACGGGTGGGCTCAGGCGCCCGTGGGGCGGCGAGCGTGATCGAAGGTGAGACCGGCGTCGTGACGCCGGAGGAGTTCCGCGTAGAGGAACTCGCTCAGTGGTTCGGGAAGCGGGTCATGGTGGCGTCCGGTATGGACGCCCAATCGGTGCAGGGCCGCGAGCACCCACGCGGGCTCGGCGCCCGGGCCCTGCCCGTCGCCCGGCCGCTCCCACCACAGGCCCAGGCAGGCCGCGGCGGCGAGGACCCCGGCCCAGCGGGTCGTCAGGTCGAAGGCGTGGGGCGGTGCGGCGGGACCCAGCTGGTCCGGGGTCAGGCGGGCCGCCTCGGCGGACAGCGCCCGTATCTCGGTGGCGTACTGCGATGCGCGCGCGGCGAGCTCCGCGTCCTCGCCCCGTCCGGTAGGTCGCTCGGCGCCCTGGAGCAGCGAGCGGGAGAGCGGGTCGCGGCCGCCGGCGGTGACCTTGAGGGCGCCGAAGTCCAGCGGCGGCAGCGGTTCCCCGGGCCGGAAGGTGGTCGGGGGCAGGGCCGGGCCGTCCTCCGCGCTCCAGGTGCGGCGCACGGTCAGGGGCAGCTGCGGCAACAGGGCGGCCTGACAGGAGACGCGGGAGGCGTGGCCGAAGGCGGAGGGCAGTACGTCGCGCTGCAGCTTCTGAAAGAGCGGCTGCTCGGCGGCGCGCAGGTAGAACTGCGAGCCGAGCAGCTCGGACAGCCGGCTCACGGCGCCCATCACCAGGGCCGGGACCAGGAGCTTGACCGCCGACGCGTACACCGTGCTCTGCCCGGGGGCGGTGTGGGCCGCGCGGGCGGCCACGGTGACGAACGCGTCCGCCAGGAGCAGGTCGGCGAACGCCTCGGCGAGCACGGTCCGCGACAGCGAGAGGTCGGCGGCGGTGCCTGCGTACAGCCTGCGTCCCAGGGCTCCGCGCAGGGCGGTGCGCAGCGCGGTGTCGAGCAGGCCGAGGGTCATGCCGGGCAGCGCGATCCGCGTCAGCTGGAAGGACCGCTGAGCGGTCTCCAGCCCGTGTCCGGGCGTGCCGACCACGGCGTCGGCCGGGACGGGGCAGTCGGTGAACTCGATCCCGCCGAGCGGTACGCCGCGCATGCCGACCGTGGCGAAGCGGGGCAGCCGGGTCAGCGTGTCCGATGCCAGCCGGGCCGTCTCCAGCAGGAGCTGGGAGTGGCTGCGGCTGCCGGCCGCGGCGTCGGTCCGGGCGAAGAGCACCACGGCTCCGGCCCGGGCGAGGTTGGCCACCACTTCCTTGCGGCCGTTGACGAGCAGTTGCCCGTCCGGGCCGGGCAGGGCGGTCAGCTCGGCCCGCGCGAAGTCGTTGCCGTGGGCCAGTTCGTGGTAGCCGCAGGCGACCCGGCCGCCGGAGAGCAGGTGACCGGCGAGCCAGGACTGCTGCTCGGCGCTGCCCGAGGTCCAGACGTTGACGGCGGCCATGAAGGAACCCGCGCCGTAGCCGAGTCCCAGGGCGGGATCGCGCCGGTAGACGGCGCGCATCACGCCGATGAGTTCCTCGGGGCCGGCGAACCGGCCGCCCAGGGCTTCGGGGACGAAGTGGGCGTTCAGTCCGAAGGCGTCCAGCAGGTCCTCTCCGGCCGCCAGCATGGACCCGTCGGCGTCGGCGGCCAGCACGGCCTCGCGGCCGACCGGGTTGCCGGCGGCACCCGCGTCACCGAAGAGCGCCTCCAGCCGGTCGATCGGGTCCGGGGATGCCGCGGGGGACGTGGCCCCAGCAGGGTCGACGAGCGTCATCGGACCGGTTCCTCCACGGGTTGCACGAGGGGCGTGACGAGGGGTTCGAAGGCGTCGGACGGGGCCTGGTGGCCGGGTACGAGCAGCTCCAGGCACCGTTCCAGGGCCGCGGTCAGGACCACGGCGCGGTCCGCCGCGCACGGTACGGCGAGCAGGTGCAGGGCGGCGGCTCCCGCGAAGCAGGCCTCGAACTGCCGGGCCACCGCGAAGGCGGCGGCGGGGGCGTTCCTGCCGGTCGGCGGGAGTTCCGCCATGGCGTCGGCGAGCGCCCCGGTCCGCTCGGCGAGCAGGGCGGCCAGCTCGGCCGCGCGCGGGGGCAGCTCCCCCGCCGCCGCCAGCGCGGTGATCCGCTCGGCGGTGTCCGGCACGGCCTGGACGATGCTGCAGCCCGTGCGGCTCACCAGGCGCAGGGCCGCCGGATCCAGCTCCGGCAGCGGGGCGCCGCCGGTGACCGCGGCGAGCCCGGTCGCGTCGTAGGAACCCTTGCGGATGAGCCTGGCCAGGAGCGGGAACTGGGAGATGAGCAGTGAGCGGTTCACCGCCGTGCTGCCGTCGAAGACGGCGACGATCCGGTGGTCGCGCTCCAGCTTCTGGAACATGCCGTCGGCGTGTTGTTCCGTCAAAAATCCACGAGCTCCGAGGAGTTCGGCCAGGTCATCGATGGCCTGCTGGACGATCCAGGGTACGCCCGCCTTGACGGTCGCCGAGACGGCGCTCATCTCTCCGGGCAGTCCGTGCGCACTGCGCCCGCCCAGCAGGGCCGCGGCATCGGCCAGGGCCAGGGACGCGGCGGCGCGGCCCAGTACCCGCCGGGCCAGCGGCAGCAGGGCCAGCCGGGTGCCGTGGAGGGCGCGCTCGACGGCGAAGTCGGCGACCAGCCGGAGCGCGTGCTCACCCGCGCCCAGGGAGAGCGCGGCGCAGAGCGTACGGGTCAGCTGCAGCGCCCGCAGGACGATCCCCAGCCCGTCGCCGACCCCGCCGACGAGTGCGTCGGCCGGTACCGGTGCGTCGCGCAGGCGCAGCCCGCTGATGTCCGCGCCGCGGATGCCGTGCGTCGGCTCCTTGGGCAGCGGCTCCCACGCCCCTTCCGGGAGGGCGGACTTGTCGATCAGGAACAGGCTGAAGCCGCGTGGGCCTCCGGCCGGATCGGTGCGGGCCAGGACGCAGATGAGCCGGCCCCGGGTGGCGTTGTTGATCGGCCACTTCTCTCCGGTGATCCGCCACGTTCCGTCCGGCTCGGGGGTGGCGGTCAGGTTCCCGGCCAGCAGGTCGCTGCCCATGCCCCGTTCGGTCAGGCCCCAGGCGACCACCGCGTTCTCATCGGTCACCAGCCGGGCCAGGGCCCGCTGCTGGTCTTCCGTCCCGGCGACCCACGTCGAGACGGATCCGAGGAAGGTCTTGCCGTGCGCGACGGCCACCGTCACGTCACGCCGCGCCACCTCGCGCAGCGCGCTCAGCAGCTCGGGCAGACCGCCCGCGACGCCGCCGAGCCGCTCGGGTACGTAGGCGCGGGCCAGGCCGGAGGCGTCCAGCAGGTCGCACTCCTCGCCAGGAAAGGCCTCCGCGGCGTCCAGGGCGGCGCTGCGGGCCGTGCTGAACGCACCGCCCGCCGCCGCCCCGGCCGCCATGGCGTCGGCCAGGGCCGCGGCGAGGCCGGTGGGCCACTCGGGTACGTCCGCGCTCACGCGGTCGCTCCCGCCAGGGCCGCCCGGACACCGGGCGCCATCTCCTCGTACAGCGGGGTGAGGTCTCCCGCGAGGAACAGGCCGCGCATCTCTGCGCGCTGCACCTTGCCGCTCGTGGTCTTGCGGACCGTACCGGGCCGCATCAGCACGATGCCCGCGGTGGACACGCCGAACTCGCGGTGGACGGTGGCCCGCATGCCGATGGCCAGTTCGCGCAGCTCCTCCTGGGTGAAGCGGCCGCGCACCTCGTGCACGACCACCACTTCCTCCTGTGGCGCGGGGACGGTGAACGCCGTACCGGCCAGGGTGGCCAACGGGGCGTGCGACAGCCGCAGTTCGTGCTCGATGTCGTGCGGGTAGAGGTTGCGGCCGTTGACGATGAGCAGGTCCTTGGTGCGGCCGGTGACGTAGATCTCCCCGTCGAGGAACACACCGAGGTCACCGGTGCGCATGTAGGGCCCGTCGCCGTCGGCGGTCCGGGCGTGGAAGATCTGTTCGGTGACGTCGGGGCGGTTCCAGTAGCCGGCCGCGACGCTCGGACCGCGCAGCCAGATCTCGCCCGTCGTGCCGTCGGTCAGCGCCCGGCCGCTCTCCGCGTCGACGATGCGGACGTCGAGGTCGGGGACGTCGCCGCAGCCGACGAGTTCGCGCACCGGGCCACCGGGCTGCGGGTCCTGGACGACGTGCTTCTCCAGCGCCTGCGGGTCCACCGCCCGGATGCGCGGCGGCCGGGTCGAGCGGCCGGAGATGAACACCGTCGCCTCGGCCATGCCGTAGCACGGCGCGAGCTGCTCGGCCCGGAACCCGGCCGCTCCGAAGCGCTCCGCGAACTGCCGCAGGGTGCTGGCCTGGATGGGCTCGGAGCCGTTCGCGGCGAACTGCCAGCGCGACAGGTCGAGCGTGGCGATCTGCGCGTCCGTGACCCGCCGCAGGCACAGCTCGTAGGCGAAGTTGGGTGCCGCGGAGAAGCCGATGTCGTACCGGTCGATCAGCGCGAGCCAGTGGTGCGGACGCTTCAGGAACGCCATCGGCGACATCAACGCGACGCTGCTGCCCAGGAAGAGGCCCGGCAGCAGCTGCCCCATCAGCCCCATGTCGTGGTAAAGAGGGATCCAGCCGCCGAAGTTGGTGTCCTCGGTGAAGCCGAGGGAACGGCTCAGGCTGTCCGCGTTGTGGAGCAGGTTGCCATGGGTGACCATGACGCCCTTGGGGTCTCCGGTCGATCCGGAGGTGTATTGCAGCAGCACCACGTCCTGGGTCGTGGCCCCGGGGTCGCGCCAGCGCGCGGCGTCACCGAAGCCGGGGCCGTCACTGGCGGCGACGGGCAGTTCGAGTCCGGTGTCGGATATCCACTGCTGCGCCTCGGCCAGCTGGCCGGTGTCGGTGAGCGCCACGCTGACACCGGCGTCTCGGGCGATCATCGTGACGCGCCGCTGCTGGTACTGGAACTGACCGGGCATCGGGGAGGGCACCGCGATGACCCCCGCGTAGAGGCACGCGAGGAACGCGGTGACGAACGGCAGTCCGGCCGGGTGCAGCAGCAGCACCCTGTCTCCGGGGGCGCAGCGCTCCTGGAGCCAGGACGCGACGCGGCGCGCCTCCGCGTCGAGTTCCGCGTAGGTCAGGCTGCGCGAGCCGTCGGCCGCGTCGAAGTCGTGGACGAACGTGACGGCGGTCCGGTCGGCGCGGTCGACGGCGTGCCGCCGCAGCAGGTGGAGCACGCTGGGTTCGCGGGTCATGCTCACAGGGTTCTCCTCTCCGCGCGGTCGGGCGAGCGCGGCCTGAAATGTGGTGGTCTCGACGGTGACCGGAAATCGGGAGGGCTGCCCCCGTGAGTTCCCGAGTGAATTCCCGGGCGCATTCCCGGAGACGGAACTACGGGTGGAAGGGCTCGGCCATCGCGACGGCAATCCGGCGCGGGCCGGTGAAGGGTTCCCGGCCGTGCGAGGTCAGCATGTTGTCGATGACCAGGACATCGTGTTCCCGGTAGTCGAAACGCACGGTCGCGGCGCGATAGCAGTCACGTACGTGCTCGATGACCTCGTCGGATATGACGCCACCGTCCCCGAAATAGGTGTTCGTCGGAAGTTCCGACTCGTCGAACATCTCGAGAAGTCCTTCTCGGATCTCGGCGTCCAGGGTGGTGAGGTGGAAGAAGGCTGCGTGATTGAACCACACCTCATCGCCCGTGACGGGGTGACGGTGGACCGCCTTCCTGACCGCCGTCGTGCGGAGGGCGTCGTTCGGCAGCCATTCCGCTTCGATGTCGTTGTCCGCGCAGTACGCCTCCACTGCCGCACGGTCGTCGGTGTTGAAGACGTGCTGCCAGGTCAGTCCGATGCCGGGGCGGAAGTTGCGCACCACGCGCCAGCCCCGTCGGGTGAACTCCTCGCGGACCGAGGGGTCCAGCCGGGCGAGCACCTCGCGGGTGCCGGCGAGGGAGGTCGCCCCGAGCGTCAACGGCGGCTGCACGCAGTAGAAGTACAGGGCCATGGGCCAGGCCTGCTGATAGGAGTTCTCGTTGTGCAGGAAGATCTCTTCGTTCGGCGGGTAGTCCGTGGAGGTGTACACCTGCCCCTGGATCGCGCTGCGCGGCGAGGAACGTTCCGTGTAGGTGAGCGGGTCGCCCGACAGCTCGCGGACGACGGAGTCGAAGGCGCTCACGTCGGGCACGGAGAAGCCGCGCAGGAGCAGGGCCCCGTGCTCTAGCAGGGAGGCCCGCAGGCTCGCGCGCCGTGCCCGTACCCTCTCGACGAGGCTCTCTCTCCCCTCCGCTTCGATCACGAGTGGGAATGCTGTGCTGTGGCTCATGAGTTGGGTGTTCCCTTCCGAAGCGATACGCGAGCCGCGTGAATTCCTCTTCGCTCGGGAGCAATTCATGGCCTGTCGCGGCGTGATCGGGCAGCCCAGGGCTCGGCCCCGACGGAGTGTGCCGCAACCGGTGCACGGGCCGCCACCCTCATTGGACCGATCAACTGCGGCACGTGCACCGGTTGGACGCGGATGAACAGCGCGCGCTTGAACGGCCGTTGTGCGATCCATCGCCGATCCGTAGCATGCGATCTTCGTCGCGTATTCTGTCGGAATGGGGATCTGTCATGCAGGGAGCCCGATCACTGGGGCATGTGGAAGTCGTTTCTTCATTCCCTGAAGAACCCATGGGACGCGCCGCGGTTCTCACCACGACACCGCTGATAATCCGCGGCAGCGGGGCTCTCGACACGATGCGGGGATGGACTCCCGAGTACGTCTCCGAGCGCCTGGGTGAGCGCGAGGTACCGGTCGCCATCGCGGACCCGGACGGTGCGTTCAGATACAACACGGCCGCTCGCGAGGGCCTGCGCCACGAGCCGATGCGCGGCTCGCGGCTCGCCACCGAGTTCCGGGACACGGCGAGCGGCCGAAGGCT
Source organism: Streptomyces avidinii (assembly GCF_014650695.1). Lineage (GTDB taxonomy): Bacteria > Actinomycetota > Actinomycetes > Streptomycetales > Streptomycetaceae > Streptomyces > Streptomyces avidinii. The sequence goes on from NZ_BMVL01000013.1 coordinate 13,802, forward strand.
CAGCATGCAGCAGATGTCGATCCCGAACGCGCTCGTCGAACTGCGCGACGAACTCGCCGTTCCCCCCTACATCCCGACCGATGTCATCACGGACATCAACCTGTGGATGGCCTCGGAGTCGTCGAGCACGCCCTTGCACTACGACAACATGAACAACCTGTTCGCCCAGCTCGACGGACGCAAGAAGTTCGTGCTCTTCAATCCCTCCCAGAGCGACCTGCTCTACCCCGGCCCCCTGGACATCCGCACCCGGCACCTGAGCACCGTGGACCTGAGCGACCCCGACCTGGAGAGGTTCCCCAAGTTCGCGCAGGCGGAGTACTGGGAGGCCGTCGTCCTGCCGGGTGACCTGCTCTTCATCCCGGCCTTCTGGTGGCACCAGGTCTCCGCACCGGACATCTCGGTCTCGGTCAACTACTGGTGGCGCGCGGATGTACGGGACTGCACCTGCCCGTCCTACTTCCGGCAGCTGTATCTGGACCTCGTCATCGAGGACGTCCGCGGCCTGTTCGTGACCCATGACCTGCGGGCACTCGGCAACGGCTCCGCCGCCCTGCTCACGCTCGCGGAGCAGACCATCGGGCACGGCGAGGCCGGTGTCGCGGCCCGGCTCTGCGGCGGTGTCATCGTCGCCGCCGCGAAGGACACCTGTACGGAGCTGGGCATCGCACCCGCCGGGGGCATCGACGACGCGTTCGCGGAACTCGAGAAGCGTGGTGCCTGGTCCGCGGAGGACGCCGATGCGGCCCGCCGGGGACTGGCACTCGCCGTGGCCGCGGGCCCGGACCGGAGCGTCCCGGCTCCGGACGTCCAGAAGATCATCGGCCGTCTCCGCTCCTCCACCCTGAACTGGGAGCATCCCGCGCGGGTCGGTGGTGACCGGCCTTGATCGGGCGGACCAGGTGGAGCTGCTTCCGGCTGATGAGGCTGGCATGGTCGCTGGTGTCGTCCCTCTCGGGACCACCGCGGCCGGGAGTCACTGCTGACGGCAGGCGACTGTGATCACCGACGTGTTACCCGCTGGGGTGGAGGCGGCGGAAGTGTTCGGCACGCCCCCGCCCTCCCCACCCCTGTTCGCACAGGAAGCACGGCTGATAGAAGGGGTGGTGGAACGTCGGCGCAGTGACTTCACCACGGTACGGACGTGCGCGCGCCGGGCCATGGGCAGGCTCGGCTTCCCTCCGGCGCCGATCCTGCGCGGACCGCGCGGGGAGCCGCTGTGGCCCCCCGGCCTCGTCGGCAGCATGACGCACTGCGACGGCTACCGTGCTGCCGCACTGGCCCGCGCCGAGGACCTGGCGTCCCTCGGCGTCGACGCCGAGGTCAACGACCCGCTGCCCCGGGAGGGAATGCTGCGGATCGTGACCACCGAGGAGGAACGCGCCTGGCTGGCCCCGATGATCGAGCGACGGCCCGATGTCGCCTGGGACCGGCTGGTGTTCAGCGCCAAGGAGAGCGTCTACAAGGCCTGGTACCCGCTCACCGGACGCTGGCTCGACTTCCAGGAGGCGGTCATCACGGTCGACCCGGACCTCGGCACCTTCGCCGCACGCCTGCTCGTCCCGGGCCCCCTGGTCGGATCCGCCCGGCTGTCCGATTTCCCCGGCCGCTGGACGACGGAGCGCGGCTTCCTGATGACGGCGGTCGCACTCCCCGCACCCTCCCGGCCCGACGAATCACCCACCACGCCGCCGCCGGCCCGCTGAACCAGCAGCCCCCGCCCGGCCGCTCGGGCGTCGGCCCTGACCGGCTCCAGGATGCTTCACCCCGCAAGGTCTGTCAGCAGCACATCCAGAACTGCCTCCTCCTCGACACGCACGGCCTGCTCGGCCAGAGCGCGTGCCAGGTCCGGGTCCCACGGCGACAGCGCCGGTTTCCCGTCCAACGGCCGCAGGTCAGGTCCAGCAGCTACTACCGCCTCGCGGTAGTCGTCGGCCGTGTAGCGCCAGGGCCGCCAGGGCACGTGCCCCGACAGCGTCGTGGCGATGCGCAGACCGCCCCAGTCGAAGTCTCCGTGGTAGCGAAACTCGGCACCGAGCTCGTGCAGACGGGAGAGGAGGGTCAGGGCGGCGGCCGACGGCTGGCCCTGGACACAGACCAGCGGTCGGGCATCCGGTCCGTGGTGGTCCGCCGCGGCCGAGAGGACCGCGGGATTCTCACAGATGTGGACCACGGGCGGTGCCGTCCGCGGCGGACGGTGGGCGAGCTGTCGGAGGGTGAGTACGCACGGCTCACCCACGTCGGCCATCCAGTCCAGGGCCGCAGTCCCGCGCAGGTTGAGGGTGAGCACCGTCGAGGAGACGTCGTCCCGGAGCAGGCCGGCGGAAGCCCACGCGGCCCGCCGCCAGGCCGCTCCCGCTCCCCCGGGATGGCAGGTCAGAGCGCGGGCACCGGAGAGGGCCAGGGTGGCCACCGGCATGCCGTCGTCGAGTGCGTGGGCACTCCCCAGAATGTCCGCGGCGAACACCGACAGCGACCGCGCTGGTTCGACAGGCAGCTCCCGCAGTACGCGGACGGTCTGTTCCATCAGCAGACGGGCGGCGGCGGAAGTACGGGCGAGGCGGCGCACGAGGCCGTCATCACGAATGCGACCGGCCCAAACGGCGTACTCCGGATGCTCTTCGGCCAGCAGCGTGAGAGGCGCGTACGCCTCCCCCCAGGCCTGTTCCTCGCTCCGGCGGACGTCGTCGAGAGGGACGACCCGCCCGGCGAGTACCGTCACGGCAGCCTCCAGGCCTCCCGGGCTGATGCCCGATCTGACCAGCACGGCGTCCACGGCGTCGAGCCGGACCGTCAGAGCCCTGCCGGTGCCCGGTGTCCGGCCCAGCAATCTCTCGGCCGCTGACCGCTCGGCCGGGCTCGGCGTTGCCAGCGAGACCGCCCCGGTGAGTGGCTGTCCGCGCTCCATCCGCCGGCGTGCCCGCTCCACCAGCCAGGCCAGGTCGGCGCCGCCGAGGACCCGGCGCAGGCGTGCTTCGTCCACCGGCGGACCGCTCACAGGGGCTCCGGGTCGACCGCACGCACGGGGTCCTCGCTGCGCGTGCGGGCCGTGCCGTCCCACTCCCAGCGGGTGACCAGGACGGCGGCCACGTCGTCGACGCGGGCGAGCTGGGCGATGGCGATGCCCGGCACCTGCGGATAGCAGGCCCACTCCCGCTCGCTGGTCATGACCACATCCAGGTCGAAGGCGTGCAGGAGCCCCAGGCACTTGGCACGCGAGTCGTCGTCCACACCCGCGAACGCCTCGTCCAGGGTCACCAGGCGTGGCGCGTACGGACTGCCCGCGCTCGCATAGTGCGAGGAGGCGGCGGCGAACAAGGGAACGGACACGGCCAGGACGCGTTCGCCTCCGGAGGCGGGTCCCGTGGCGGGCACCCACCGGCCGTGCTGCTGGCGCTCAACGGCGAACTCGTGCCAGGAGCGGTAGTCGAGGGCGGCGGTGAGGTGCTCCAGCCAGCTGCCCGCCGCATCCTCGGTCTGCTGGCGGGCGATCTGCGTCTGCAGGAACTCACCGACTGCGGCCCGGTCCTCGGCCGTCCAGGCATCCGCGGTCTGGAGCAGGCGGCCACGGGCCTGGGCAAGGCCGACCGGGGCCTTGCGGGAGGGCCGCCACACCAGGCGCAGCCTCATACCGGTGGAAGTGGGCCGTTCCTCCAGCTCGGCGTTCATGGCCAGCACCTGCCGCTCGGCGGCTGCGATCAGCTCCTGGAGGGTGCCGGCCACCTCGGTGATGAGGTGGGTTTCCAGGATCTCACGCTCGTGTGCGGAGAGGATGCGGGTGAGTTCGCCGACCTCGACCGCCAGCGCCTCGGCGAGTTCGGGTACGGCTCGCTCACGGCCTTGGTAAATGACGTCGACGATCATCCCGTCCTCGACCATGCGGGCCGAGGCGGTGTTGCCGTGCCGCGACAGTGCGTCCTGGAGGGTTTTGAACTCCTCGCTCACACGCCGCTGTACACGTTCCCAGGCACCGTCCGAGTCGTCCGTCGTCGACAGCTCCGATTCGAGGGCACGGGCCAGGGCGATGGCCGGGGTGGGCACCCACGGGCCGTCGTCCGCGGCCGGTACGGCGAGATCGGGAAGTGCGACGGCGATCAGCCCTGTGGCAGTGAAGCGCTGGAGCGCGGCGATGGCCTCGGAGCGCGCCGCGGCGGCTTCGGTGACGGCCTTCTCCAGCTGTTCGATGCGGCCTTCGGCCCGGCTGGCCCGCCGGTCCGCCTCCGTGTGCTGGTCCCGGGAGCGCCGCTCGTCGGCGGCGCAGCTGCGGAGGGCTTCTGCGGTCTCCGCGAGCAGCCGCTCCAGCTCTGCCACGGCGGCGCCGACGGTCGAACGCAGCGTGGCCAGCCGCTCGTCCGCGGCCGCAGCCTCACGGGCGGCCTCCTCCGCGCGAACAGCGAGTTCGGCAGTCCGCTCCCCGGCCCGAACCGCCTCTTCACGTTCGTCGTCCGCCTGCCGGGACGCCTCGCTCCGCTCACGGAGTGCGGGCCAGAGTCCGGCCAGGACGACGCCGAGCTCGGCGAGGGCCTTCCGTACGGCGGCCAGTGCCGGCCGGTCCGGGGGCAGCCCCAGATCGGCTGAGGTCTCGTGCAGTTCGGCGGCGGCCGACTCTGCCCGCTCGGCTGCGGCCGTCACCTCGGCGGCCCGCTCGTCGCACCGGGTCCGCGCCCGGCGCATGGTGTCGGCGGCAGCCGCGGCGTCGGCGTGTGCCCGGATCAGGGGCGCGTCGTCGGGCACGGCGGCCAGCTCGGTGTCGAGCGTACGACGACGGGTCGCCAGAGCCTGCGCCTGCGCATCGGCGTCGGCCGACTCCTGCCGGAGGAGGGAGAGTTCAGCCTGCAGTGCTGCGATTCGGGTCCGCCTCGCGGCTTCCCGGGCGCCCTCTCCGATGTACTCGGCGGCGGGTTTGGCCCAACGGCCGGTGAGGACCCCGACGCGGTGGCGTCCGTCCAGCGCGACCCAGGTGCCGTCCGTGGCTCCGGTCCCCGACAGGCCGGCTCCCGGTGCATCGTCGGCCGATGCCGTGTCCCCGAAAGCCCCGCCGAGGCCGATCGCCTCCAGCAGCCGGGCCACCGCCTCCACTCCGACCCGTGCGGCCTGCGCGTCTCCGTGGTCCACGGCCGGACGCAGTACCTCGGCGAGCGACATCCCCTCGACCGGTCCGATGTTCGGTGCGAGGAGTACGTCGTGACCGTCTGCGGCGAGGGCCGCTCCGTCGGGGCGCACCCACGCGTCCAGCAGCCCGGACGCCTCCAGGGCCGCCTCCAGCCCGGCGCGGTCGTGGTCCGTGACCTCTTCCCGGAAGTCGATCAGCCGCCACAGCGGGGCACCGGGCGCCTGCTCTCGCAGGCCGGGGGTCCGCGTGTACGGGGCCTGCGGCCCGCGCCGACCGCCGGACTCCAGCCCGGCGAGTTCCTGTTCGGTATCGCGGGTCCGGGCGGCCAGTCCGGCCCGGTGGTGCGCTGATTGCGCCGCCTGGTCGGCGAGTACCGCTGCGGTGGCACTGTGTGCTTCCGAGGCACGGCTGCGCGCCGGGTAGGGGCCGTCCTGGTGCCGGGTCCACTCCTGGAGCTCGTCCAGAAGTCCTGCGGGGTCGGCGTACGCGAGCTCCCCGCACCGGCCCGCGTGCTCGCGTACGGCATCGACCAGAGCCCGTCCGGCGGACTGCGCCGTGTCCTCGGCCGTCTCCAGCGCCTCGGCGGCGTGCGCCAGCTCGGTCTCCGTCTCGTCGAGCCGGAGTACGGCGGCCCGGCGCCCGGCCGCCGCCGCCTCGGCCTGGTCGGCGAGCGCTTCCACATGCGTGAGGGTGCGGTGCCTGCGGTCGGTCGCTTCGGCCACCGCGGCCCGCAAGTCGGCAACCGCCTGTCCGTCGTCTCCGGGAAGGTTCAGCCGGGCTGCCGCAGCCGTCTCCCGGGCCCGGAGCAGCGTGTCCCCGGACAGCTCCCGGGCGACCCTGAGCCGGTTCTCCGCGGCACCGAGGCGGCCGAGCGCCTTGGTGTGCTGAATCGAGGCCTTCTCCCGGTCGTCGATCGCGCGGGCACAGTCGCCCTCCGCCCGGTCCAACGCCAGCGCGGATCGCTCCAGTTCACGGGCACTGCGCATCTCCGGACCCTCGCGCAGGGCGGCGTCGGCCGCCTCCAGCCTCGCCCGGGTCTCGGTGAGGGCAGCGACGCGCTCCTCCGCGGCCGCCCGATCCTCCTCCGCCGCGGTCTTCCCGGCCTGCGCCTCGGCGAGGTCGCGCAGCAGCTGCTCGTACTTCGAGTGTTCGCTGCGCGGGAGGCGGGCGCGGCGGCGGGCGGCCGTGCGGGCGTAGCGCCGGTAGTGGTCGAGGAACACGGACGCCGCCCGTTCGGCGGCCCCGGCTGCCCGCAGCTCCTCCTTCTCCTCGTCCAGGGAGCGGAAGGCCTCGGCCACATCCGCGATGACGGCCTGGTCCATCGGCGGAAGGGCCTCGGTGAGGGCGCGGGAGAGGGCGGCCTCGTTGGGACGTTTGGACAGCTGGGGCTGGCGCAGCTGGATGAGCAGGTCCACGAGGGCTGCGTAGCGCTGCTCCCCGAGACCGAACAGCGCCTCGTCGACGGCCCGGCGGTAGGCCTTGGCCTGGTCGTAGACCATTCCCCGTTCGGCGACCGCCTCGATGAGCCGGTCCCGGGACAGGACGGTGCCGGTGGCGTCGAGCAGGCTCAGTGACCCGTCCGCGCGTACGTCGGCCGGGCCGTGGTCGATCCGCTGCCCGGTCACCGCCCACCAGTGCCGGGCGATGCCGCGCCCACTGACGGCCTTGAGTCCGCACAGGAGCGTACGGAACTGCTCCTCTCCGCTCACCGCGTCGCGGCGGCCGAACTCCACCCAGGTGTAGCCGAGGCGTTCGGAGTGCGGGTGCTCGCCGCCGAGCAGGAGGTTCCATTCCATCCGCTTGCCGGCGTCCCCGTCCGGTTCCACTCGACGGGCGCTGAGGTCCCCGTCGAGGAGAAAGGGCAGGGTCAGGGCCAGCACCTTGGACTTGCCGGTGCCGTTGTTCCCCCGGAGCAGCAGCCTGCCGTCGCGGAAGTGGAATTCCTCCACGTCGTAGTGGAAGAGGTCGACGAGACCGATCCGCAGGGGCTGCCAGCGGGGGCGCGCAGGGGCGGGGGGTGCGGGACGGGGGGTCAAGGCCGGTACGCCTTTCGCTGCGCGGGCACCTGCGCGGTGCCGGCTGTACGGGGTTCGAGTACGACGGTCTCGCCGACCGCGTAGCGGGCGAGCGCCGGGCGCGGCACGACCCTGTCAGCAGTGCGGGCGACCAGGCCGAGAGCGGCCAGCCGGGCAATGGCCTGCTCGGCCAAGTCAGCCTCGGCCCCCGGCTCACGGGCCGATTTGGACCAGAATCCGCTGTGCTCCGCCGCCAGTTCGACCACGCGGCGCTCAAGATCGGTCATGGGGACGACCACGCCGCCGACCGCCGTGAGGTACTCGGCGAGCAGGAGGGTGACGTGGCCGCGGGTACCTGATTCCGGCATGCGGACGTCGGTGAGGTCGTCCTCGGGGTCGACCATGGCGATGCCTTCGGCCCGCACTTCGGCGACCAGTCCGGTCAGTTCGTTGATGCGGGCGGTGAGGAAGCCGCGCTGGCGCGTGAGGTAGCCGAGTTCGGCGTCGGTCAGCTCGTCGTAGTAGAGGACGGGGTCGTCGAGCAGCCGCCGGGTCAGCGAGCGGCGCATGGCGCGGAAGCGCAGTTCGTCGCTGTCGAGGGCCGTTTCCGCGGCGAGCTCGGTGAGCCGGGCATCCAGCGTTTCGGCCCGGACGGTGGAGGGTCCCCGGCGGGTGGCGAGCAGACCTGCGAGAACCCGCCGTTCGACGTCGTACAGGACGTCGCCGGCTCCACTGACGTACGCGTCCTCGTCTCCGGCGACGCGCCGCAGGACTCCGAGGTGGAGCAGGAGCCGTACGACGGCGGCCAGGTCGAGCCGCTCGTCACGGCGGTCCAGCGTGAACTGGATGCCCGCCGCGGCCAGCCGGGGGTCCTTGGCATCCAGCATGATCTGGTCGGCGAGGCGGCCCAGCGCGATCTGTGCTTCGCCGCGTTCGAGGGCGGCGAGGGCGAGGCAGAGCAGGACGTACCGACGGCGGCTGAAGGGGACGGCGCTACGGGTGACCTCGCGCGCCGGGTGCGTGGCGTCGTCCGGCACACCGGGGATCTTGCCCAGTCGGGCGGTCTCGGCATCCACCTGGAGGGACCAGCCGGTGTTTCGGTCGAACCAGTCGCGCAGCTCGGAGGCGTGCCGCCGGACGAGGCGGAACTCGTCGGCGTACGCGCCGTGTGCGAGCAGCAGGGGCTGCTTCAGGAGGGCACGGGCGGCCTTGCGCCGCTCGGCGGCGTGCTGCCCGTCGAGTACTTCGGCGAGCGGGGTCGTCATCACGCCTCGCTCCCTCCTGTTCTTTCGGTGAGGTCGACGATCTCGATGGTGTGGTCCGGGCCGCGGAAGGTCCCGTCCGGTGTGCGGACCTCGGCGATGGACCCGTCGGTCGGTGCCGTGAGCCGGATCTCCATGGAGCCGTCGCCGCTGGTGGCCGCGGTGTGCGTCATACCGGGCCGCCAGGTGGCCAGCGCGTCGCCGAGGAGCTGCAGGAAGAGCCGGAAGCTGAGGGGGTCGAGCTCGCCGAGTCCGGACAGTGTGGTGATGCCGTGCGTAACGAGCCGGGCCCGGGCGGCCGCTGTCTCGGCGGCCTGCTTGGCGGCCGTCTCGGCGAGCAGTCGGCGCGCTTCCTGCCGGTCCTCTACCTTGCGGGGTTTGCCGCGCCGCTCGTAGCTTCCCGTGCGGCGCAGCTGCGGGCTGATCCGCAGCGGCGCGGCATCGGCCCATGCGGTTCCCGCGGGCTCGGGACGGGCGTGGCGGGCGGCCAGCGTCTCCGCATCCACGGTCAGGTGCCGGGCCGGGTACAGCCCGAAGGCGGTGCGCCACAGCCGGTGCCGGGCGTCGTCGTCGGGTGCTTCGGCGAACCAGCGCGCAAGGGTACGGAAGTCGGCGGAGCGGTCCGAACGCCCTGCACGCCGCTCGTTCAGCGACCGTACGACGGCCAGCAGCTGCGGGATCGCGCCCAGTGCCCGGCCGCGCAGCAGCCGGGCCTGCGACTCCCGGCCGTCCCGGCTGAGGAACCAGGACGCCAGCCCCGCCCACCGGCCGGCCCACCGCTCGTACGCGGCCTGCCCCGCGTACGCCGCCTCCTGCGGGGTCGCGTCCGCCGCCTCACGGGCGGCCGCGGCCCGCAACAGCCGCTCGATGCTCCCGCCCTCCTCCAACTCCAGGATCAGCCGGGCGATCCGCCCGCCGAGGGTGATCAGGTCCTGGATGAACCGCTCCAGGTACTGGATGAGCTGGTCCTTGTAGGCGAGGAAGACCTCCTCCCCCACGTCGTGAAGGTCGATGGTCCGCTGGAGCGAACCCATGAAGGCCCGTGCGTTGTCGGCGAGCGCACCGAAACGGCTCGCGAGCCCGTCCAGCGCCAGATGCGTCTTGGCCGGATCAGGCTCCTCCTCGGCCGTCAGCACGAGCAGGGCCCGCAGCTGCGTCACGATGTCGTGCAGCGCGACGGCCTGCAGCGCGCCCCGCCGCCCGAGCGCCTCGTCGTACGCGGACAGAGCCTCCTCCGCCGCCTCGCCCTCCCGCGTGAGCTGGTAGATGAACCGCTTGCGGTAGAAATCCTCGACGGCGGTGACCCGCCCGGTGTCCGGGTCAGCGCGCAGGTTCCCCCACCCCACCAGGCTGTCGAGCGCCTTGACCACGGCGTCGAGCTCCGTCGGCCGGACCCCGGAGGCCAGCCCCGCGTACACGTCCTCTGGCCGCAGATGCACGGCGAACCGCTCTTTGGCGACGAGGAAGGCCCGCATCACCGCCCGGTAGAGCAGCACGTTCGGAGCAGTGAGATGCGCGAAAGGCCCGTACCCGTCGGGCGTACCCTCCGCCTGCGGAGAAGTCATGTCCATTGCTCGCCATCCTCCTGGAGGGCGGTCCATGATCGGCAGGGACTTGAGTACTTGGCCGATTCACATCGGTCCCTTTCGGGTCCGGCCGCAGGCGACGTCACCAGAAACGCTGGAGGACGCCCGTGCGCTGGAGCTCCGACACGTGTTCGGCGGCCCGCGCCGGCGCGGAGCCCCCTCTGATGAGTGTTCCGGCCTCGATGTTGCGGTCCACTCCGGATTGCGTGAAGTTGGCGCTGGTGGTCAGCAGCGTCTGTCGGTCGGCCACGGCCAGCTTCGCGTGCGCCTTGGCCCCGAGCTCCGCCCTCTTGTCCAGGGGCCAGTGCCACAGGCGCGCTCCCGGAACATCGGTGAACGCGCTCGCCGGCTCGTCCCCGGAAAGGGCGCTGCCCGCGCCCTGCAGCGTCTCGACGACGATGTCCAGGCCGACGCCCCGGGCCGCGGCATCCTGCAACACCGCCGTCAGAGGCGGGTACCGCCGTGCCGAATAGGTCATCAGGATCAGCTCGGTCCGTGCCTCGGCGATCAGCCCCAGGAGCACCCGGTCCGTGGACCGTACGGGCACCCGGTGGGAGGAGGGGCCGCTCCACACCAGGGAGACCTCTTGTTCCCGGTCGCGCTGCGCGTAGCCGGCGGCCAGCCCGTGCAGGCAGGCCGCCGCTTCCGCCCGGGACAGGCCGTCCGCGTCCATCGCATCGAGCACGGCAGCCGCGGCCTCCGTGTAGGTGGAGGCCGACCGGACCGTGAGCAGCGTGGCGCGGGGCTGTCCGGCCGCTATGCCGTCGGCCAGTGCGCCCAGCGCGAGGACTCCTGCGGCCGCCTCTGCCTCCGCGGCGGCCTTGAGCAGCCGTGCCCATCTCACTTCAGGCCCTGGAGGAGCACGAGGTCCGGGTCGTCGATGGGGACTATGAACCGTCGGTCCAGGAAGCGGTTGCCGCGCTCACAGGTCGTCTCCGACACGAACAGGCATACGTGGCATGCGGCGCCGTGCAGGAAGTCCTCGTGCGGAGGCCGAGGCAGCCGGTCCGCGCACAGCGGGTCGGAGGAGCACCGCTCGGCATCGTGGAGGGCGCGCCGGACCACCCTGCTGAACTTCTCCGGTTCGGCCAGGGCCACCAGGCCGCCCAGGGTCCCTTCGGCGTCGGGGACCGCGGTGTAGATCAGGATGCCGGTACGCCGGTCGTCCTCGCGGCCGGCGTAGATCCGCTCGGAGAGGCTCGCCGAGGAGTAGCCGCATTCCAGCGAGATGGCCCGGATCAGCAGGTGCGACAGCGTGTGGAGCGCGATGTACCGGGCTCCGGGCCAGCCGCGCAGCGGGTCGTCGGTGTCCTCGACGCGGCCCGAGTAGCGGTTGCGGCGGAATTCGACGTAGGCGTCCCGGTGCGCCGCGAGCGCCTCGGTGCCGGCCACCCGCTGTTCCCAGTCGGCCATCAGCTCGTCCGAGACCCGCAGGAAAATGCCCTCGCCACGCACCTCGCTGGCCGGCACCCAGGCGGGGACGCGGCTGCGGGAGAGGGGTGCGCGGGCCACCAGGGTGGGGTCTTCGGGGTCCGGGGCGTCGAGCCGGGTGAAACCGATCAGCGCCCTCACCTCCCGCAGCCGCTCCGCCTGGACGACGTGGGAGAACACCCCGTCGAGGGCCGGCGGCACCGGGACGTCGCGCAGCGCGAAGTCCTCGCTCGGTTCCGGAAGCTGCGGACTGGTGAAGATCTCCCATTCGGGCGTGAGCAGGTCCGGGTACGAGGCGGCCTCCGAGGACTGGGGCTCCGCGGCCGCGGCCCGGTGCGCCTCGATGGCTTCGAACACTTCGGACTGGCTCCACTGGTGCAGCGGCTTGAACTGCGGAATCTCCCAGATCATGTCGAGGGACTCCTGCGACTTCGCCTTCTGCAGGTGCTCCCAGAGCTGTTCCACCTTGCCCTGCAGGGCGCTGCCGCTGGTCGGCGGCACCGCCAGGACGCTGAGCGTCTGTGCGAACCACTGGTTCGAGGCGCCGATGACGAGCGGCTTGGGACGCTGCTTGCAGCCTGCCGGGTCGAAGGTCGCCAGGTGGGGGTGGCGGCCCCGGCAGTGCGGCAGGGTGATCTCGCCGCGCTGTCCCATGGCGTCGCGGATGTTGCGCTCGCTGCTGCAGTTCACGCAGCGCACCTTCACGTTGGCCGCCTGGTTGCCGCCGTGGTCGAGCATCTCCAGCCGCGGGTGGCTGGCCTCGGCGCACTCCCCGCCGCGGTGGACGAACGAGGCGTACGGGAAGTCGTCCAGGTGCCCGGCCTGGCAGACCAGGACGAAGCGCGCCGCGACGGCGAGCGGGCGCTTGCCCTTGCGCTTGGCGGTGCAGTTGTCGTGGAAGAAGCGCGCCTGGTCGGGACGCCGGGGCTTGGCGTTCTCGAACTTGAAGATCTTCGAGTCGAGGCCGCCGAGGGCGTTGCAGGCGGTACAGCGCAGCCACTGGGGGAAGGGCAGGACCGGGACGCCGACGCGGGACGCGGGCCCGGTGGGGTCGTTGTCCGTGCCGTCCATCCAGGGTGCCGGCTGCAACTGGGTGACCTGGGCGCCGTACGGGTCGCCTATCAGGCCGTTGACGGCCCGCAGCAGCCGCGGCTCCTTCAGGTCCGCCCACTCGAACGCGTCGTACTGCCAGTCGTCGATGCCCCGCACCAGGACGGCGAAGTTGGGAAGGTCGACCAGGGCGCCCACACCGCCCGTGTACATCAGGTGGCTGGGGCGTACGGATCCGACCCGGCGCCGGTGCTGTGTCTTGTCCGTCATGCTCAAGCCTTCTTCCCCTGACGGCCTGCCGTGGCGGCCTTGCCGTCCAGTACGGCGCCCGTTTCGTCTCCCTCGGGCGAGTCCTCACCGTCGGAGCCGGACTGGCCCGCCCCGGCCGCGTAGCCCCACGCGGGTGCCCCGCCGACCACGTCGTAGAGGCCGGCCCCCGGCACCAGCAGGTTGATCTCGTTCTCCGTCTCGCGCATCGACTGGGCGACGGTGAGCTCGTCCCAGGTGGCGCCGGTGGCCCGGTTGAGCAGTCCGCTGAGCCGCTGGCCCTGCCACGCCGCCTCCTCGTATCCGAGGCGGGCGGAGCCCTGCTTCTTGCGCGCCCAGGCGTCCTTGAGGACCTCGATGCGCTCCCCGAGGTACTTGCGCGCGCGCGGCCCGCCGACGGTCTCGGCGCGGGCCAGGAACCGCTCGGTGACCTGCTGCGCGACAGGGCCGTCGAGGTCGATGTCGTAGGCGTCGTGGTTGCGGGAGTGGGGAGTGGTCGCATTGCGCACGGCGGCGATCCACGCCGCCGCCGTCGTCCGGTCCAGGGACCGGCGGGCGAACGGGGTGACGGAGAGGGCTTCGACCTGCCGGTAGAAGGTGGCGTGGTAGTGCCCGAAGTTCTCGAAGTGCGCCAGGTCCCGTGGCCGCGTCCAGTTGTAGAGCGCCACGACCAGCCCCGGGCGCTGGGCGTCACGGCCCACGCGCGAGGACGCCTGGATGTACTCGGCCGTGTTCTTGGGCTGGCCGACGACCATCATGAGGCCGAAGCGGGAGACGTCGACCCCCACCTGGAGCATGGACGTCGCGATCACCGCGTCGACCGCTCCCGTGCCCTCGTTGCGCAGTCCGAGCTTCGAGAAGTCGATGCGCTGCTTGTGCTGTCCGGCCTCACGCAGTTCGTCGGCGACCGCCTGCCGGCGCACGGTGGTGTCCATGGACTCGTCGAAGGACACCTCCAGGCGGGCCAGCACCTCCGTGATGTCCGCGGAGGAGATGCGCGAGGTCAGCTCCTGGACGGACAGCATCTCCGTGCGGCGCAGGAGGCGGTTCGACAGGCCCTTGCGGGTTCCGTGGATCCGTACGCGGGTGGCGATGTCGTCGTCGAGGAAGCGCCGCATACCGGCGAGTTCCCGCGTGGCGTTGAAGTAGCCGACGAGCGTCATGTACGGGTCGGCGGGCTTGCCGTGCCGGTCGAAGAGGGTCTGGCCGGCCAGGAACAGGATCTCGGCGACCCTGATCTCGGCCTGCTTCATACGGACGCCGTGGGCGCAGATGCCCAGGTATCGCCGCCCCGGCGCCTCCTTCGACAGCTCGACCTGCTGGGAGAAGAAGGTGTCGCCGATGTCGATGACCTGGGGCGGGAAGATCGCCGACTTCCGTGCGAAGACGCCGCTGATCTGGTCCGCCGACCGCTTGGTCGTCGCCGTCGATGCCACGATCTTGGGTCCGACCCGGACGGTGGTGCCGTAGGCGTCCTGCGCGGACCAGCCGCACAGCTCGTCGACGGCCGCCTCGAACAGGCCGACCGTGGTGCCCAGCGCACCGGAGATCAGGTGGAGTTCGTCCTGGATGATCAGGTCCGGCGGGCGCAGCCGCGTCACCGGCTTGCTCTTCACGGCCGCGTGCTTGCCCTTGGCCTGGTGCTTGTCCCCGCACTTGATCCGGGTGTCGAGATCAGCGTGCCGGTAGCCGTGCCTCGGGCAGAGGTCGGAGACCCGTCCGAACAGCATGCCCGCCTGACCGCGCCAGGGCAGCTGCGCCAGCTTGTCGACGGTGGCGATCAGCAGGCTGGGGGCCAGCCGGTAGATCTCCTCGTCCACCGTCAGGATGGGCAGTCCCTCACCCGGTGAGCGGCGCTGCGAGAACGGACAGGCCTGCTTGCCCTCGCCGTTGGGGCAGTAGAGCAGGATGCGGCGCAGGTCGTCGTCGGCGTGCAGGTCGCGCTGGGCGCTCAGGGCGGAGCCGCACCAGGGGCAGGCCAGCGTCTGGAGCACCTTCGCGCCCTTGCCGTCCCCGGCGTCCTTGGCCTCGGCGATCTGCTTCTGGGCCTCGTCGAACCCGTTCGGGGAGACCGCACCGCCCACCCAGAGGCCGATCCGGAAGGGGGTCGTCCCCCAGCGCACGTCGCCGCCGTCATACGCCTCGCGGCGCAGCACCTCGGCGGCGCAGACCAGCGCCGCCGCACGCTGGAACTGCTGGGCGGTCAGCAGCCGCAGGGTGTACCGCATCAGCACGGCGACGCCGGCCTCGCCGCTGCGGGCGTCCTCCCCCGTGCCGATCGTCCCCTGAAGGCGGCGGATGGCGAAGGCGAAGGCCGCGAGACCGAGGTAGGCCTCGGTCTTGCCGCCACCGGTCGGGAAGAACAGCAGGTCGACGATGCCGTCCGGACCCGCCTCGCGCTCCTTCAGCGTCGGGTCGGCGAGCGCCCGAAGGTTGAGGAGTACGAAGGCCAGCTGGAACGGGCGCCACGATGCGGCTGCCGGACCCTCGGCGTCGATGCGCTTCTTCGCCTCCTGGAAGGCGATGCCCTCCCGCTCCCGCAGCGCCGCGATGGCAGTGTGGCGCCGCTGCAGGGCCATCGCCCGGTTGGCGAAGCGGAACGCCTCCAGCACCTCGGGGTGTTCGGGGTTCGAGAGGGCGTCCACGCCGAGAGCGATCCGGACGGCCACGTCCCGGGCCTGTCCCACCGCGTCGAGAGCACTGGTGCGCAGCGCCCCGGTCAGCTGCTCCGCCTGTGCCTCCCGCTCGTCGAGCCAGGCGCTGTATCCGTCGGCGAGCGGAGCCAGGGCGTCGCTCAGCGCGGCCGGAGGGAGCACGGCGAGCTCGTCCATGGACAGCTCGATGCCGTCGAGGTGCTGCGCGTTCGCGCCGGACGGGGCGATCGTGGCCGGGACGTCGTGGATCGGCAGCCAGGTGGTCGTGAGGGCGTGGGCCCTGCGCTCCCCCTTGTCGATGGTGACCGCCACGGCCACGTTGCGGCCCGCCGCGTGCTTCAGGTGGTTGCGGTAGAGCAGCGTCAGGTGCTGCTCCTCCAGGTCGGCCGCCCCGAGGGCGTCCTGGGCGGCTTCCTCGGCCTCGTCCAGCGGATCGGATATCGGCAGGAAGACCGGCGCCTTGCCGTCGGTGGCGGTGACGTGCAGCTCGGTCTGGAACAGCCAGGCCGCGTCCTTGGCCTGCTGGGGTTCGTCCTGCGCGTTGACGAGCGACAGCTCGACGACACGGCTGGGTCCCGCGGCACCCGGCCGGTTGCGTACTTCCGCGACCAGCCGCACGCCGGGGGCGTCCTCCTGGTCGGCGGTGAGCGGCAGGACCTGGCGGGGCGCGCCGTCGACCGGGACGGTGACGAGCTTCTCCACCTGCTCCCGGGTCCAGGTGGCACGCGCGACGCCGTCGTCGCCCAGGACCTGCGACCGGTGGTACTGCCCCCATCGGACCCGCACGGTGACCGCAGCCGCGTGGTCCGCCGCCGGGACGGCGAACATCAGGCCCATCGACGAGGCCCACATGCGCCCCGCGTTCTGGGTGGTGAGCCGCTCCGGAAGCCCCTGGTCGGTGCCGTCGCCCTCTCCGTCGGAGTCGTCGAGAAGCTGCTCGTCGGCGGCGGCGAGGGTGGTGCTCAGGGCACGCTTCGGACCGATCCGCCCGACCAGGTACCGGTCGCGGGGACCGGCCGCCCGGTGGTCGAACTCTTCGTCCGGTCCGTCCCACGGGCCGAGCAGGTCCCGGCTGATGAGTTCGCCCAGGTCGTCCCGGATCTCGTACGAGGATGCCGGCACGAAGTCCTGCGCCACCTCGCGGACCCGCTGGAGGAGGTCCTCCTCCAGAGTGCCGCTCCCGCTCCCCGACCCTTCGGCGGTCTTGCCCGTCGCCATCAGTGCATCCCTCTTTCGTCCCTCGCGCGGTGCCCTCGCGGGCCCCTCCCCACAGCGCGGCCGACGCCGCCCGACCGTGACAGCCGGTCGTGATCCCGATGCTAGCGAGCACGGCTGACATCAGAATGCCGGTACCGCCCCGGACAGGGCCCGTTCGAGCAGTTCGGCGATGTCCTTGTCCCCGCGCTCGGCCAGCCGCTCCAGCAGAGCGGGACCTTCCTGGCCGGGGTCCGTGCCGATGCGCCGCGCGATCACCTCCGCCGCCTCCGCCGGGGTCACCGCGGCCGTCCAGCCGGTGAGCCGGGCGGCCCCCGTCTCGGGGCTGAGTCCGTCCGGAGGTGCGGGCAGCCGCAGTGCGTTGAGGTGGCCGTCGGTCACGTTGAAGAAGACCTGGTCGCCGACGCTCGCCCCGATGTGCTCCAGCAGGGGCTTCACCGAGCCGAAAGTGGGCTGGGCACGCCAGGTCAGGGACGTCTCCCCGGCCTCGTGACGCAGCTGGACCGGTTCGCGCTGGGGGGCGGCACCGACATGGGCGGCCCAGCCGGCGGGCACCGGGAAGCCCGAGCCACGCAGGTGGTCGGCGGTCATTTCCGCCCGGTACCACCAGCGTCCGTCGGCTCCGACGAAGCAGCGTCGCGTACCGGCGACGTCGTTGCGCGGCACGTACGGCGCGTCCTGCTCGCTCGACTCATCGGCGACGCGGACCCAGCCACGACGGGTGCGGGCGAAGCCGGGTCCGGCGAGGTTGGTGCGGACCGATGCGGCCGAAACGTCGAAGCGGGAGCTGATGGCCTCGGCGATCGCGTTCACCTCGGCCTCCCCGCCCGCGTTGGCGATCTCGCGGGCGATCATCTCCCGGATTCCGAGGTACTCCTCGCCGCCCCACGCGCGCAGACCGTACAGGTTGCGGTCGACCCGGAGGAATCGCTCGTCGGTCCAGATCTGGTTGCGCATGCTGTTGATGGCGGTGCCGTCGGCGAGCTGCGCGTGGATGTCCTCCATGGACATCGGCGTCCCGTGCAGGGCGAGCACGGCGGCGGCCCGGTCGTTGAGCGAACGCCCCCAGTACAGCAGCCGTCCATCCCGCACCTGAAAGCGCCCGATGTCGGCCGCCCAGTCGGCGAGCACCTCGCCCCGGACTCCGTAGCGCAGCCCTAGGGCCACCGCCTCGTCCCAGGCCAACGGGGTGTCCCCGCAGGCGGCGAGCAGTTCCTCCTGCATGACGGCCCTCAGTGCGGCCGCGTCGCCCTGCACGATCCAGGTCCCGACGAGTGTCCCGCCGGGCAGCAGCCGCGCCACGATGTCACCGAGCGGCACGCCCATCGCTTCCACGGGGCGGGCGTGGTCCGGGTGCAGTGCGTGCACCTCGGCCACCTGGCCCACGGTGCCGAGCCGTTCGGCCACGGCGGCCAGGTGCCCGGCGAAGGCCCGTCCATCCTCGTCGGCTGAGAGCCACCGCCGGACGGAGCCCATGACGGTGCGCTCCAACTGCCGCACCCTTTCCCGGCTGACGGAGAACCGCTCACCCAGGTACTGGAGCTTCATCGGCTCGTCGGTGAACGTCCGCTGCCCGGCGATCACCAGGGCACGCTCGTCCCAATCGGCGACCAGCCGCACGAAGGCCGCGAGCGGCTCGGCCATCAGCCCGGGGACGGGCGGCGGGCTCGCATCGCCGACGTGCGGCTCTTCGGCGTCTTCGGTCGAGTCGTGGTCCTCGAAGGCTTCACGCGGCGCCGGAAGTTCTACGGCCTCAGACTGATCCCCCGTCTGGTCCTCGACGGACTCGGGGACCGGCACCGGCGACGGCACCGGCTCGTCCTCGGACCGCTCCTCCAACCCCTGGAGCACGGCGAGCGCCGCACGTACCTCGGCCGGTGCGTCCTCCGGCAGCCATCGGGCGATCACGGACACGGCATCCCGTACGCGTGCCCCCTCGCTCTCCTCCCGAGGTACGCCGCGCTGGTGCAGCCGGTCCAGGATCGAGCCGAACGCTTCCGCCAGAGCCCGATCCCCGTCCACGACCCCGGGGCCGGCCTCCCGAGCGACCTGCGCCACCGTCTTGCCCGGCTCGACTCCCGGGGTACCGAGCAGCCGCAGTACGGGGATCACGTCCCCGAGCTCGACGTGCGGCCACAGGGACCGCAGGGCCTGCGCCACCTGGTGGCTGAGCGCCTCGGCTCCGATGACCCGCTCGGTCTCCATCAACGGTGTTGCGTGCCACCAGCCGAGCGGCAGCCGTACGTCCTCCAGCCGGGCGGCGAGCAGATGCGGATCGGCGTAGCGAAGGGCGGGCAGGAGGTCGGCCAGGGAAGTGGAGGCGTAAGGAGCGGAGGATGTCATGGTCGGGCGACACTCCAGAGACGGGGGCAGGTGGCCACGGTCGGTGACTGACTCGCTCGACGTTACGGGCCTCCACTGACAGTCACTCCATGATCACCCCTCTTGTGCCCTCTGACCAGGCCAAAGTGCACATCCGTCAGGAGCCGTAGCGGTTCCTCACGCGACGGACGGGTTGTCCTTCCCGGGACCACAGTCCGCGCACAGGGCGTCGGGGACGTGGCTGCGGAAGGCACGTTCGCATTCGTCGCACGTGATGAGGGGTGCGGGCCGTGGACGCTGCGGCTCGGGTGCGGACACCGGGAGGGGTGGCGGCAGGAGAGTGGTGAGCCGGTGCTCCAGGAAGCGGGGCGGATGGTGGATGGGGACCGGCGCGGGCGGCAGGTTGGCGGTGAGCGTGCGGGTGATCTGCTCGGGGGACGCATGCCGAGCGAGCCACTCCTCGACGGCGGGCGTCAGCCGCTGAACGTCACGCACCGAGAGGATCAGGCGGGCGTCGACCGTCCGTAGCCGGGCCAGGAGGTCTCCGGCTGGCCCTGTGGTGGCAGATGGGACGGGCTCGGGTTCGGGTTGGGCTTGCGGCGCGGCCACTTGCTGCGGAGCCAGCACGGCTGAAGGTACGGCTGCACAACCGGGTTTGTCGTAGGCGAGGGTGCGGGTCGCGAAACGGCCGCCACCGAGCGAAATCCTCCGGCGCTCCAGATATCCGGCTTCCTCAAGCTCGTTGAGGGCCCGGCGGATGGTGATCTCGCCCTCGCGGAAGCGGAGGGTGAGGGCCTTGGCGGTGACGCTGACCCCGTCCGGAACGGACTGGATGTAGACGGCGAGCCCGATCGCAACGGCGGACAGCTGCGGATGCTGGGCCAGGTGGTTGCCGACGACCGTGAACCGGTCGGTGTGGCGGTGGCGGAAGTGGATCACGCCGGCGCTGGGGGCGTCCACGGGGATCGGATTCTCGGGGCGCGCGGGCGCGACCGCGTTAGACTGCGGATCAGCCATCGGGAAGTTCTGCTCTTCCGGATCGGTCAGGCCCTCGTCAGGATTGCCGTCCTGTCGGGGGCCGTCTGCGTGTATGGGGTTGTTTGCGCCGACCGTACCCCACCGGTCAGGGTCCGTGTCGCGCCCTTCACCCGATCGTGTGGCGACGGGAGTTGGGCCACCGGGTTTGGTTGGGTGGGTTCTCTCCCGTTCCTTTGAAGGGCGACGCGCCGGACCGGGGTCCAGGAATCCGCGCCCCGGCGGCGGCCCGCTCTATGCCTCTCGGACGTGCCGCACGAAGGCGCTCCAGGCCGCGTTTCCGACGAGGATCACGGGACCGGCGGTGTCCTTGCTGTCCCGGACGGGGACGGCACCGGGGATGTGGTCAGCGACCTCTACGCAGTCGCCGCCCTGCGTGTTGCTGTAGCTGGACTTGCGCCACTTTGCGGCGCTGAGCTCGGGTCGGGAGACGGACGTCACGGGGCGGTTCCTCCATCACTGCTCGGATCACCTCGGCGGATTGGTCAGGGGGCAAAGCCTGAGCCCGCAAGTGATCGAATGCTAGTGCGTACGCTGCGACCGCCTCCGGCGCCTCCGCAAGCTCCCCTGAATGAGAACTCTCCATGTAGGCGACATCTGAGCCGTTCGGCAAGGAGAGGACAGTGAGCGAACCACCGAGCAAGGGATGCTCCCCCTGGTCGAACGGCAAGACCTGCACCGTGACGTGCGGACGCGTAGCCATCACGTCCAACAGATGTTCCAGTTGCACCGCGAAGGTCGCGCCACTCCCGATCCGGCGGCGAAGCACTGCCTCGTCCAGGATGACCCAGAGCTCTGGCGGCGCCTCACGAGTGAGTACTGCCTGCCGTCGTATCCGAGCCTCGATCATGCGCTCTAACCCGGCGCCGACACTCGGGCGCGC
>NZ_BMVL01000013.1:34719-231919 GCF_014650695.1 Streptomyces avidinii
CTGTTCCAGATTCATGTACCTGCGAGCCCAGTCCGGATACGGGGTCCGCTTGATGTGACCCCAGAGGTCGATCAAGTCACCGTCCGCGTCGAGCAGCACGTCCAGCTTGCCGTTGACGTCCTCAGGAGGGACCTCGTTGCCCAACTCAAACTGGGCGATACGGCTGTGAGCGATCGGGATCTTGTCACCGAGCTGCCGCTGCGTGAGCCCGGCGCGGATGCGGAGCTTGCGCAACTTCGCGCCGTAGAGCGCGGCGAGGGAGGCGCTTGGGTCGAGTTCCTTCGGGGCGGGCATTGGCGACTCCCGTTTTCGTTCCGATGCTCCGAAAACCGTTACCCCTGGTGAGCGTAGCGCTACGCCTCCATGCTCATCGCTGAAAGACAGTGATCGGCAAGGAGGCAAGCGGACATGGATACGGGCAGGCGCGGGCGCTCGGCGGAGAAGGCGCAAGAGGCGGAGGCGGCACGGGACGAGCTGCGCGAGGCGTTGGCGGGGGTGGATGTGGTGCTGCCATCACTCGGCGTCGATCTGGTGTCCCTGACGAGCGACTACCTGTCCCCGCTGGTGGAACTCGGTTGCTGCCGGGCCGATGTGGCGTGGAAGTTGGCGGCGGCCCTGAGGAAGTGCGCCCAGTGACCGAAGAATCAGCGCCCGAGCCGGAGGAGGAGACCGACTCGGCCAAAGACGCCACTGTCGGCGTCGTGTGCCACGAGGTACTCCTGGCCAAGGTCCGCGAGGCCAACAAGCGAAGCCTTGCGCCTCGGCGGTAGGAGGTCGGGACATGCAGCGCTTGATGCAGACCCTGGAGGTCATGCCCGATGAGGTGCGGCGAGGGGATGTGATCGCCGTGGGTGGCATCCCGCATCGGGTACGGGATGTAAGGGAGTTGCGGGGGCGGCGGAAACGGCTGGAGTTCGAGGACGGGAACGTCTTCGTTCTGGGCCCGTGGGTCGCGATCAAGGTTTCCCGTGACCGGAACACCGGCGGCGGACCGGTACGCCACCGACGCTGACCGGCCCACCGCTCCCCCACCCTCGCACTCAGAACAGGCTCGGCGGCGCCTCCTCCGGAGGCTTCGCCTTCCGCTGGGTGGGGGCCGCCGCCTTCTTCTTGGCGCCCTTCTTGTCATGCAGACCGGCGGCGACTTCGGCCGCGTAGCGCCGCTGGTTCTCTTCGAGCAGCCGGTCAAGAATCTCCTGCCGGACGACCGGGCCGACGGTGTAGCGAGGCCCCTGCCGTGTGTCGTGAAACCCGTGGTCAAGTCCGCCAGGCTGACTCAGGAGGTCGTCCCAGCTGTAGGCCCGGGCGACCTCCTCATCGATGGCACGGTGGATCTGACGCAGTTCAGCAATGTCGTCCTCCGTACATTCCTGTTCGTGGACGAGGTTGTACGTGCTGGTGAGACCGCCATGCAAATTCACAATCCGGCTACGCCGCTGTTCCAACCGCATCCCCAGCTCGTCAAGCATGGCGGAATACTCCGGACGCGGGAAGGTGGCAGTGACGTCTGAAGGCGAATAGCTCAGATCAGCCTTCATAGTGGCGCTATACGCAATGCTCCACCAATAATGAAACGTGCTACTCAGTACAGCTAGCTGCGCAAAACTATCCGACGGAAATACGACGATTTTATGCGAATACACCAAGCCGGTAGGCATCATAACCGGCATCACAGTCTTACTCACCTGAGCCAGGACGATCACCCGACTCATGCCCTGGATCGCAGCCTGCAAAGCCGGCCGCTTGTCTGCGTAGTGCCAATAACGCTGCGGGAGCGGATTCCTCAATGTGAACGACCCGTCGGGCTTCCTGCGCTGCCGCTCAGGCTTTACCCCTTCTTCGATAATCTTGAACACTTCTCCGTACTGTCGCGCCCGCTCCTCGCTCCAGTCATGGAAATTGATCACCCACCGGCGCGCCGAACCATCTGGCCGCGAGTTAAGGTCCTGCCCAGTGAGATAAGGGAAGAGCACATCGCGATTTCTTGTATCCTTCGCGATCAACGCCTGGGCAGAATCCGGATCCATGGTGAACCCAAGTCCCAAAATATACGAACCGATGAACGCTATAGCCTGATTCCCTGCCAGTCGCTCAGGCGCACCAGCCACCCGCGAAGCCGCCTCCAGCGAAGGAGTAATCTTCCAGACTGGATTATCGTCAGCCAAACGGGGTACACCATCTGAGACAACTGCCTGGCTAATCCACACGGCACAATACTCCAGTACCGCACTTCGAGAAGGCCAGGGCGAGCTTTTCACAGACTGTCGAATTTCCACCCCTTCAGCCACCAGTCGATCCAGTCCAATTTCGCGCGTATCACCCTGCGCCAAAGTATTGGTCGCAATAAGGCCAGCCTGCCCGTTCAGGTTAAGAAACCCGTATGCACGAAGAAGGAAATAGGCCACCAAATCGGCGTTACCTCGAACCCCTCCGCCCAGGTTTTCGACCAAATGCTCACGATAGCTGATACCAAGAGAGCCTGTAAGCTTCTTTCCGCCCAGGAACGGCGGGTTACCCACCACCGCATCAAACCCGCCCCGCTCGTCCCAGACCTCCGGAAACACCAGCGGCAAGTGCACCGCCTCGCGACCGAACGCCCCCGCCGGCTTGCCGGTTGCCAGCCACCCCCGAGCCAGCGTCTCCGCACGCCGCAGCTCGGCAGTCGCCAGTTCCTCGTCATCCCCCGCGTCGGACACCGCGTGCGCCGCCGTCACCGCCGCGAACGACAGCTGGTCCTGATCCTTCTCGGACCGCCCCGCACCCGCCAGCGCCGCGCCCACCACCAAGTCCGCGAAGACGCTCGCCTGGCGGGTCTTCTCACGGACAGACGCCAGCATGGCGCGCTTCCGCTCCAGCTCCTCCAAGCCCGTGCCCGGGATGCCGGCCAGCTTGCGCCGCTCCTCCGCCACCTCCGCAATCAGTTCACGTACGCCGCCCATAAGGAAGGTGTTCTCGTGAAGGCGACGGCCCCGCACCGGATCCAGGTGCATGGCTTCCAGCTGCTCCACCGACGTGATGCCCAGCAGCGAGTCGCCCGCCACCAACCGGTCGTCCAGGAACGTGAACGGCCTGTCCCGGTCCATCGAGACCAGCCACAGCGACAGCTTCGCCATCTCCACGGCCATCGGGTTGATGTCCACGCCGTACAGGCAGTGCTCGATGATCTGCCGACGCGCCTCCACCATCACCGGCTCGGCCTCGGCCTCCACCGCCGACGCGGACAGCGAGTCCGCCGCCTCCAGGTACGCCACCGCCCGCGCGTCGCCCTCCCGGCTCCACGCCTCCACCAGCGCGCCCGCCAGGTAACGGCAGGCCGCCACCAGGAACGCCGCCGAGCCCATCGCGATGTCCGCGACCTTCAGCTTCAGGATGTCCGTCGAGGACTTGGGCCGCCACTGGGTCCGGTCCGACGTCTGGAGCGGGCCGTACTCGTAGACCAACGGCTCCAGCGCGCCGTCCGCGACCTGCTGGGCCAGGGACTTCGGGGTGTAGTGCGTACCGGTGTTCTTCCGGAGCGAGGACTCCGTCACGTACAGCCCGCCCGCGCCGATCACCACCGGCAGGTCCCGCAGGTCGCGCCGGATCAGACGGTAGAACGGCAGCAGCCGCTCCGTCAGTTCGGCGTCGCTGCCCGTCGCCGCCAGCAGCTTGCTCCGCGCCGCCGCTCGCTCCACATCGGACAGCGGCTCCAGCAGCTTCGTCACCTTGGCCGCGCTGCCCAGCCCCGTCGCCTTGTTGTACTCCTCCGCCAGCGCAGCGCCCAGCCCCTCGCCCTCCGTACGGGCCAGGGACTCCAGCCGGGTCAGCAGCACCTCTGCCTCAAGGCCGGCCTTGCCGACGAGGCCGACGACGGTGTCCTCGGCGCGGCGGCCCTGGTACGAGAGGAGGCCCTCGTACACGTAGCCGATCTGCTCGACGTCCAGCGTCCGGAAGGTGAGCCGACGCCGCTCCCGCTTCTTGCCCGTGCCGATCCAGACGTGCTGCACCGACTGGAGCATGTGCAGGACGGTCCGGTCGTCGATGGGCAGCGGGTCCGTCGGGTCGCCGTCCGCCGTGCCCCGGCCCTCCAGCCACGGGAAGGCGTTCGGGTCGAAGATCGAGCCGTCGTACGCGTGCATCCGCAGCGCCGGGTGGTCCACTCCCCCGTACACCGCGTTGAACAGCGCGATGAGCCGGTGCCAGCCCACCCCGGTCTGCTCCAGGTCGTCCTCGGTGGTCTCCCGGGCCCGGTCCTCCAGCTCCTGGCAGAGCCGACCGGCCGAATACGCCTGCACGTACAGCTCGTTGTCGCTCGGCAGCAGCCCGCGCTCCTCGGCGAAGAGGAGGAAGACGACCCGCATCATGACGGCGACGGCGCCGCGGTAGACGTCCTGGGCCGGTACGTCGGCCAGGCCGTTGCCGCCCCGCGCGCGCTCGGTGACGTCGGCGCGGCCGATGGCCTCCACCAGCAGTTCGACGGCCTGGCGGACC
Source organism: Streptomyces avidinii (assembly GCF_014650695.1). Lineage (GTDB taxonomy): Bacteria > Actinomycetota > Actinomycetes > Streptomycetales > Streptomycetaceae > Streptomyces > Streptomyces avidinii. The sequence goes on from NZ_BMVL01000013.1 coordinate 39,190, forward strand.
TGCACGCCGAGGGCGTCGGTGACGTCCTCCTGGCTGTCCAGCGACTCCTTGAGCAGCGGCAGCAGCGTCTCGGCGTCCTCGACGGCGAAGAAGCGGCGCCTGCTGAGCAGCGACATGAAGGCGCGCACGACGACCCGCTCGACCGGCTCGGTCCAGGCGACCGTGTCGAAGAGCGCCGATGTCGTCACGCCGCCGCGCGGCGCCCAGACCAGGGTCCACCAGCGGCCGTCCGTCACCAGGCCGAGCTCCACCCCGTGGTGGCGGCACAGCTGTGCCATGCGGTCGACGGGGGTCGCCGCCCAGGCCGAGCCGGGGACGCGCTGGGACGGGTGCCGGCCCGCGGGGACGGTCATGCCCAGGATGGCGCAGTCGGCGACCAGGCCGGCCGTGTCCTCGGCGGTGCTGCCCGGTTCGAGGAGGGCGAAGGTGGGGGCGATCCGCTCGTCGTGCTCGGGGACGTCCACCGCGAGCGCCTCGGAGAGCTCCGTGCCCTCGTGCAGCGCGTCGCCCCAGCCCAGGAGCTCGTTCAGGACGAAGTCCGTCCAGGCCCGCTGCCCGGCCGCCGGGGCGGACTGCCAGACCCCGTGCTCGTAGCGCAGCCGGGCCCGAAGCGGCTTGTCGATCGAGTCGAGCTGCGGCCAGGTCTTGAGCAGGACGGGCAGGGTCAGGAAGGGTCCGGACACGTCGACCAGGCTGAGCCAGTCCAGGTGGTCCTGCCGGCCGTCGGGGGCGGGGGCGCCGCTCCGGGTCCGTCCGCGGCCCGTGTTCGTACGGTGGGTGGTGCTCACTTCACGGCCTCCCGGCGGGGAACGACGAAGACGACGGCGACGGGGAACAGCAGGGCCTTGGGCCGGTCGTACCGGGCGGCGATGGCGGCGAGCTCGCGCTGCTTCTCGCTCTCCAGCGCGTCCCGGCGCTGTTCCCAGTTCTCCCGGTCCCGGCGCTGCTGCTCGACCTCGTCGAAGGCCAGCTCCAGCTGGCCTTCCTCCTCCTGCTCCGCGGGGTTGCCGATGGCACGGCGAAGGGACTCGCGGAAGCGGTCGATCTGGGCGGTGATCCGCTCGGCCTCGACGCGGCGGCGCGTCTCCAGGCGGGTCTCCAGTGCGGTCTGGCGGTTGCGGGCCCGCCATTCCAGGGCCGAGACCAGGCCCTCGCTGACGTGCGGCCAGGCGTCGGCGAGCCTGCCGCGCAGGACCGGGGCGGCCTGGGTGGCGTGGTCGGCGAAGGCGTCGTCGAGGATGTCGCGGACCGTGGTGGTCTTCTCCAGGCGGCTGAAGCGGGGCTGGCCGGCGCCTTCCGCCGCGCGGAGCCAGCCGCCCGCCTGGAGGACCTCCTCGTGCAGCCTCACGCCGTCGGCGCCGATGAGGACGAACCGGGCGAAGGCGCCGACGAGGGTGGTCTCCAGCTCCGGGTGGTCGCTGATCACAGCGCTCACGCGGGCGAGGTCGATCTGCTCCTTGTTCCACACGGCGGCGCGCAGCAGCCGGGTGGACATGGAGACGAGGGGGTGCCCGAGGTGGGCGAGGACGACGTCGTCGCGTTCCTTGCCGCGGCTGTCCTTGAGGTTGGCCGCCTCGAAGGTGACCGGGCGCTGGATCTCGGGGCGCAGCTTGTCGGCGAGGCCGTGGGTGGCCCGCTCCCAGGAACCGGTGAGGGTGGGTACCTCGTAGAAGCCCTCGGCGCCGTCCTTGTCGTCGAGGACGGGCCGGATGTCCTGCTGGCGGGCGAGCGGCAGCGCGGTGGAGACCACGCGGGCGATCCGTTCGGGAGTGATGCCGAGGGCGGCCACCGTGCCCGCGACCTGCTCGCTCAGGCGCTGGGCCTGGGCCTGGGCGTCGCGCTCGGCGGCGACGTTCCCGCCGCCCTTCCTGGCCTTGCGGCCGGCGTAGACCTCGGCGCGTTCCACGTCGAAGTCGGTGCCGAGGTCGCCGGTCATCCGGCGCTGTACGGCGTCGGCGAGGACGGCGTTGACCTTGCCGAGGTCCTCTTCCATGCGGGCGACCTTCACCGCGACCCGGGCCAGGAATTCGAGGTCGGCCTCGTAGGTGTCGGTGCTCTTCTCGTAGCCGCTGCCGACGAAGTGCACGACCTCGGGGGCGGTGAGCTGGCCGTAGCGGTCGATGCGGCCGATGCGCTGTTCGAGCTTGTTGGGGTTGAACGGGATGTCGTAGTTGACCAGCCGGTGGCAGTGCCGCTGGAGGTCGATGCCCTCACTGGCCGCGTCGGTGGCGAGCAGGATGCGTACGGGGTTCTCCGAGGGCTCGGCCTGGAAGGCCAGGCGCAGCTGCTCCCGGTCCTCGGTGTTCAGACCGCCGTGCAGGAGGGCGACGCGGTCGCCGCCGAGTCCGTGGTCGCGCAGCAGGTTCTGGAGCCAGATCTGCGTGTCGCGGTACTCGGTGAAGACGACCACGCGCTCGTTGAGCCAGTGCCCGCCCTCGGCCAGGCAGTTGGCCTTGAGGTAGGTGATGAGTTCGCGGGCCTTGGAGTCGGCCTGCGCCTGGTGGCGCTGGGCCCAGTCGCGCATCTGCTCCAGCAGGGCCGACTCGTCGCCGTCGGTGCCGGGCTGGAGGGTGGTGGCACGGGCGATGGCGTCGTCCTCGGCCTCGGCGAGGGGTTCGTCGTCGTAGTCCGCGTAGTCGTCGAAGAAGGTCTCCTGCCAGTCCTCGACCTTCTCGGCCGCCTGCTGCTTCTTGGTCCGGAGCGTCTCCAGGTAGACCTCGATGGTGCGGGCGAAGGCGTCGGGCGAGGAGAACAGCCGCTTCTTGAGCAGCAGGGTGACCAGGTCGGCCGCCTTGCGGCCGCCCTTGAAGCGGGGGCCGAGCTTGGCCCGGCGGAGCTGGGCGTACTCCTTGAGCAGGGCGTGGATGCGGCGCTCGTCCTCGGTGTACTCGACGGACAGCGACGTGGTCCTGCGTTCCAGGAAGCGCCGCTCGCCGGTCTCCGGGTCGCGGATGTCGGTCTTGAGGCGGCGGACGACGGTGTCCTCGACGGCCTGCGGGTCCGGCTCGACGCCGCGTGCGAAGCGCTGGTTGTCGATGATCTCCAGGAGGGCCGTGTACGACTGCTGGTAGCCGTTGTGCGGGGTCGCCGACAGGAAGAGCCGGTGCTCGAAGTGCGGGGAGAGTCGGCGGATCAGCTTCGTCTGCTGGGAGTCGACGGGGTAGTACTGCTTGGGCGCGGAGGGCGCCACGTGGTGGGCCTCGTCGAGGATGAGCAGGTCGAACGCTCGCTTGCCGGGGACGATCGCCTCGGCGTCCTGGGCGGGGAGCACCTCGGCGAGCAGCCGCTGGGCCTTCGGGCCGCGCAGCCAGGGCAGGCTCACGATGCTGCGCGGATGGATGTTGAAGGGGTTCGCGGCGCTGCCGTGGGTTCGCCGGACCTCGGCGGCCCGCTCGGAGTCGATGATCGTGAAGTCGAGGCCGAACTTCTCGGCCATCTCGTCGCGCCACTTCACGGTGAGGCCGGCCGGGCAGACGATCATGATCTTGTGGGCGCGGTTGCGGAGGATCAGCTCCAGCGCGACCAGGCCCGCCTCGATGGTCTTGCCGAGGCCGACGTCGTCCGCGAGGAGGAGGTTCACGCGCGGCGCGGCCACGGCCCGGGAGACGGGTTCGAGCTGGTACGGCTCGACGGCGACGCCGGAACGGAAGGGCGCCTGCAGGGTGCGTACGTCGGCCGAGGTGACCGCTGACCACCGGACGGCGTCCAGGAAGGCGGCCAGGCGCTCCGGCGGGTCGAAGCGGTGCGCGGTGACCTCGGGAAGGGAGCCGGCGAAAAGACGGCGGCGGCCGGGCTCGATCTCCCAGATGACCGAGAGGGTGTCGTTGTAGCGGCCGTCCTCGACGCTGTTGAGCGTGACGAGGGTGCCGGGCGCGCTGATCGCCGCGGAACCCGTGCCGTGATCGACGTCGGCCACGACCCAGCGCTGCCCGCGCACCTCGACGAGATCGCTGATCTCGGGTACGGCAGTGTGGTCCTGCGCGTCGGCGCGGCGGCGTACCGCCCGCTGCGCCACACCCGCCAGGTCGGTGGTCGGCGTCGTCATCGGGTCTCCGCCCCTCCATACCGCCCGGCCAGGGCGATTCACGTCAATCACAGTCATTCAAACACGTACGAAAGCCCGCCCGGCCACACTCGTGGAACTTCGGTGCACCGGCTGCGGCCGAGCCGTCACAGCACGTCGAAGGCGGTGATGCGGGTCAGCTCGTAGTAGGTGCCTCGGCGTGCGAGATCGCCTTCGATCTTGAGCGTCCTGCCCTGCGCATGGGCATCGGTGGCACGGGTGTACTCGTCCTCCGCCAGCGTCACGTGGATCTGGCGCTTCGGGCCGATCTTGCCCGCCACTCCGAGTACGAACGCCTCCACCGTCACCTCGCCGGGGCCGTACTCCGCGGCGCGCTTGAGCTTGGTCGAGCGGCCGATGACGGTCACTCCGGGCTCCGGCTCCTGCTGGCGCAGGTCCTGGGCCCCTTCGCGAAGGACTCGGACCAGGCGGGGTGAGAAGGGTGCCAGGGGTTCCATGGGCGGCACGCGCCACCTCGGGGACCAGGCGAAGTCGATCGAGAAGGCGTGCAGGGTGCTCGTGCCCCGGCCATCGTGTCCGCCGATGCCCGCGAGCGCCTCGCACACGTCCGCGGATACGCCGTCCCCGACGGCATCCGTGAAGGGAGCCGAGTCATCGGCGTCCATCGCCTCCTCGGCCGCTGTGTGGGCTGCCGCGACCGCCTGGTACATCCTGCGCGAGACGCTCCGCGCGAAGGGTTCCGGGTCGTCGCCGAAGAGCGATGGCTGTACGTCCCGCTCCGGCAGCGGCACCTGCACGCTCAGGATGTAGCTGCCCGGCACCGTGGGGCCGAAGCGGGCGCTGTCCACGAAGTCGCGCGCCGCACGCGGCTTGCGGCGCGGCTGGACGAGCCTTGGCTCGATGGTGTGGCAGGCCGCCGCCATCAGCAGGTCCCGGGCACTGGTCACGGCGAGTACCCCCGCCTGAACGGGGATCGTGCCGGACGGTGTGCTCGGCATGGTCCTGATGTATTGCACATCGAGACCAGTCGCCCGTAGGTCCTGGAGAACGGCTGCCGGCGGCCGGGCCTCCAGCTCCGCCAGCGCTCCGACAAGATCCGCCATGCGGTCCGCGAAGTCCGCCAGGTCGGTGTCCATGGGCAGCAGCAATCGCCGCGCCCGACCGGCCCAGTCCCTTTCCCAACGGCGGCTGTAACGGACCTGTCCGACTTCCTGCCAGCCCCTGCTGCGAAGGTAGTGCGCGACGTCATGCGGCCGCAGCCGCTCCAGCTCGTCCTCGGGTACGCCGATCGTGGTCATGGTGCGGGCACCTCCTCACACGCCCGGGCGAAGAACTCGTGCAGAGCGTCGACCGTGAGCAGATTGTCGCGCGGAACAGTGACAGTGACACTGTCCCGGCCGGCCTGTGCGGGGACGTGATGTTGGAGCGAGACCCAGTACGCGCAGCGGCGCAGGACGAGGGCGTTCTCATCCGTGCGGATGTAGTCCGCCGGGTCCGTGGGCACGAGCACGACGACCAGGTAGACGGGCACCTGCCGTTTACCGCGGAGGCGTTTGAACTGCGCGACCGAGAGTGTGACCTTGACCCCGGTGTCCGTGTCCGCAATGCCCTCGACCCGGCGCGTCTTCACCTGGAGCGCGATCTGGACATCGAGCTCGGGCTCCTCGTGATCCCGGCCCAGGATCAGGTCCTTGCCGATGTCCGGATACGGCACAGCCACCTGGAATCCGGCCGCCGCGGCGATCGCGGCCACGAAGGTCTCTCCGTACCAGCCCTGGTGGTTGTTGTGCTCCATGCGCCCCCGTGCTCCGGTCGCAGGCCACCCGCCACGCACCCACGTCCGGAGTGACACCCATCACTGCTCGGGCAGGCTACCCGAGCAGTGATCTTCCGGTAAGGGCCGGATCCGGCCAGGTGAGGACGGTCCGACCGCCGCCGCGTCAGAACACGGCCAGGTCGCCGTCGTCGATCGAACGGCGGGCTTCCGCCAAGGCGACCTCATGGATGAACCACTCCAGTACGGAACGGATCTCCTCGGTGTGCGCGGCGAAGACCTCCAGCGGGAAGGAGGGGCGCAGGTCGAGCTTCGCCTCGGCGAGGTCGATGCCGTCGATGGCGTTGAACCGCTCCATCAGGGCGCGGCGCAGCGGCTCGTCATCGAACGGCGGGCGCCGCTTGAGGTACTGGAAGACGACCTCCGCCGTCCCGGTCACCGGGTAGATGCCGATCGGCCACAGAGCACGCGACGAGCCCGGCCCGCCCGCGTCCACGGTCGGGAAGCAGCTGGTCTCCGTCGCCTTGCCGTAGACCTGGTAGCCGCCCTGCTCCTCCCAGAAGCGGAGTGCTGCCAGGACTCCCTCGACGACCTCCGGCGTCTGGTTGGCGCGCAGCAGCGTTTCGAAGCGGGTGCCGGCCTCGTCAGCGCCGGTCTGCGATGCGGCCGACCCCGACGGGGTCTCCTCCGGCAGCTCCTTGCCCACCAGGACGGCCAGGTCTGTGCTGCTCAGCCGGTGTGCCTTCGAGGCACGACCGTTCTCGTCGAAGGGCACGCCCTCGGCCTCCAGGATGACCTTGGGGTCCCCGGAATGCCGGTCGTCGGTCCACCGGAACCCGCCCGCGATCCGGCCGTCGGCGGTCAGCACGCGGTACGCGCAGTGCAGTCCCGTCCTGGCAGCCACGTGGTTGCCGACCGCGATGGCGCTGGTACCGATGAGGGCGGCAAGCTCACCGTACGACGTCCAGGTCCCGGCCGGTACGGCCAGGAGGATCTCCCGCAACTCCCGCCAGCCCGACCACTCGTCGTCCGACTGCACGACTTCGTCCAGAGGCCCGGGCCACAGGCCCACGACCCGGTCGGCCAGTTCCTCGGCCCTGGCGAGGATCTCCTTGCGGCCCCAGCGCTCCTGCGCGGCGATCTCCTGGTTCATCCGCAGCGCACTGGAGTCGAGCAGCTCCTGCTTGCGGTGGAAGGGGTGGTTGGAGAGTCGTGCGTTCTCACCCGAGAGAGTGAGGTTGCCGAGGGTGTGCACGAGCAGGTTGTGGATCTCCTGGGGGCTCTCGCCGTCCGTGGCTTCCTCGGCCAGCAGGTCGAACCACTGCTGGGCCGGGCTCTGGGGCAGGACGTGTTCGACGGTGAGCGGCGCCTTGTCGTAGTCGACTGGCTCGCTCGATCCGTAGCTCTCCTCCAGCCGGCGCAGGATCTGGAAGCGCTGGTTGCTGCGTCCGGTCTTGTAGAAGGGACGGGTGCGGACGGCGTCACGAACGGCGTCGTCGCCCGGCCACACACGGGCGCCCGTGCGGGGGCGCGAAAGGAACCGGTGTACCGCCTCGGACGGAGAGTTTTCCTTGTCCAGTTCCTTCGGGAGTTCCATGAACACCCGGTTGCTGCCCGTCGTGGACAGGCCCGCGAAGAGGCGCCGCACCATGTAGCTCTCCGCGAACGCGAGCGCCTCAGCCGCCTCCCAGGCCGTGGTCCTGCCCTCGTCCAGGAGGTCCAGGAGGTGCAGGGCCAGCGGGTAGTGGGTCTGGCCGCCCCAGCGCGACAGGCGTTCCAATACCGCCCGCAGCCCGGGATCGCCTTCCCTCTCGGGCTCCAGGATCCGCATGAGGCGGTCGGCGCGCAGGGCGAACCGGGCGATCTCGGCTTCCAGCGCCGCCTCGTCCCCGCTCAGCGGCTCCAGGCGCTTCTTCTGGTCCCGGTAGATCTCGCTCTGCCGGGCGCGGCTGTTCCCTCCGACGACGAGGTCCAGCCACACCAGCAGCTCCAGACGGGCGGGGCCGAGCAGCTCCTGCATCGGGAGCCACCGCTTGCGGTAGACGTCCTCGCCCCTGCTCGGCAGGCACATGAACAGGTAGTTGCGCAGAAGGTCGCTCTGGCTGAGCCCCACGCCGGTGTTGTTGATGGACTCGAAGATGCGGTAGACGTTGTCGCCCTCGGCGGCAGTGATCGCAACGATCGAGAGGCAGTCGCCGAGGACGGACTCGACCGCGTCCGCCCAGGCCTCACCACCGCTCTCCGTCCCGTCGGCCAAGGCAGCGATGAAGAAGCGGTAGGCAGCGCCCACGTTTCCGGCGCCGCCGGCCTTCGGGAGGCTGTCGATGCAGGCCGTGTACGCCTCACGGTCCGCCTGCGTCGGCAGCAGCCGGTAGCTGTCGTACTTTTCCTGGTACGTGTTGACCAGGATGAGGTCGTTGATACGGGCGGCCTTTTTCACCGAGCCCCGAGCACGGTGGTGGTCCCGCAGAGCCGTGAACGCGAGCATCAAGGTGGTCATCCGCTGCTGGCCATCGACGACGAGCCAGCGCTGCATCCCGCCCGCGGCGACGCGCTCGGGCGCCAGCACGACCGAACCGAGGAAGTGACCCGAGCCGGGCCGCCCTTCCTGCCGGTCCTCGACCAGCTCCTGCACGTCGCCCCACAGCTGCTGCAGCTCGTCGCGCTGCCAGCTGTAGGTGCGCTGGTAGAGCGGTACCTGGAACTGCTGCTCCCCCTGGACCAGCTTGCTGAACGTGGTCTCCTGAGCGTGCACGCCCGTCCTCTTCCCAAACCCTAGACGCCGAGCCGCCATTGTCGCCCCATACCGTACGGTGATCAGTCGAAACGTCGGCACACGCACGCCCCGGGGGCACACATGGCGACACTGGGGATCCACAAGGACTTCCTCCTGGAGTTCGCCAAGCTGGAGAAGCCCGTTCAGAAGCGGGTCCACGAGGTCTTCGACAAGTTCCGCGAGCACCGCCATGCCGGGCTTCACCTGGAAAAACTGGAGAACCCCCGTGACTCCCGGATCCGCACCATCCGCATCAGCAAGTTCATGCGCGGCGTCCTTCTCGCACCGGACTCCGGAGACAGTTTTCTCCTCCTGAAGGTCATGGCGCACGACGACGCCATCGCCTGGGCACTGAGTCATCGGGCGACAGTGAACTCTGCGACCCAGGGCATCGACTGCGCGACGACATCGCCTTGGAGCAAGCAACCGCCGACGTGCACCACGCCCCGACCGAGGCGGAAAGCCGGCTCTTCACCGATGTCGCGGACAAGGAACTGACCCGCCTCGGCATCGATCCCGATCTGCTCCCCCTCGTACGGAACCTCAGCACCGAGGCTCATCTCGACGCGCTCCGCAAGATCCTTCCCGAGCAGCAGTACGACGTGCTCGCCGGCCTGGCCGCGGGGCTGACCCCGGAGGACGTCTGGCGCGAGTCCGTGGCCGTGCACGCCGAGCGCACCGCCGCCACCGAGGCGCGGCAGACCCCGGCCGAGGACGAACTCGCCGCCTCCATGGCCCGCTCGCAGGGACGCATCGCCCTGCTCTCCGGGCCCGAGGAGCTGCTGGACGTCCTGTCCCGACCGTTCGACGCGTGGCGGATCTTCCTGCACCCCAGTCAGCGGCGCATCGCGTACCACCCCTCCTACAACGGGCCTGCCCGAGTGACGGGGGGCCCCGGCACCGGCAAAACCGTGGTCGCCCTCCACCGCGCTCTGCATCTGGCGCGGCAGTTGCCGGATGACGCACCCGACGAATCGGTGCTGCTCACGACCTACACCCGGAACCTGGCCGCCGACCTGCGCCACGGACTCGAACTGCTCATCCCGGACCAGGCACTGCGCGCGAAGATCCGTGTCGTCAACATCGACGCCCTCGCGAATCAGCTCGTACGTGAGGACCGGGGTGGCCCGCTGACCATGCTGACCAGCCAGAAGGAGATCAACTCCCGCTGGAACGCCCTCGCCCGCCGACTCGGTCTCGACTACAGCGACGTCTTCCTCGACCAGGAATGGCGACAGGTCGTCCTGGCCCAGGACCTACGCTCGCCCGAGGCCTACCTCAAGGCGTCACGCAGCGGTCGGGGCACGGCGCTGAGCCCGCTGCGGCGCGCACAGGTCTGGCGTGCCGTCGAGGGGTTCACGCGGGACCTACGCCAAGCCGGGGAATGGACGTTCCTCCAAGTCTGCGCCGAGGCCGCCCGGCTGCTGGAGCCGCGCACCGACCGCCCGTTCCGCCACGTGGTGATCGACGAAGCCCAGGACCTCCACCCGGCTCAGTGGCGCCTGCTGCGGGCAGCGGTCGCCCCCGGACCCGACGATCTGTTCATTGCCGGAGACACACACCAGCGCATCTACGGCAACAAGGTGTCACTGCGCAGCCTCGGCGTGAACGTGAGCGGCAGATCCCACCGGCTGCGTATCAACTACCGCACCACGCACGAGATCCTGCAGTGGTCGGCCTCCCTGCTCAGCGGGCAGAGCTTGGACGACATGGACGGCGGAACCGACTCCCTGACGGGGTACCGCTCCGTGCTGAACGGCGGGAACCCCGAGCTGAGGGCATCGGCCGACAAGGCCGAAGAGATCGCGGACCTCACGTCGCGCGTCGCCCAGTGGGTGAACGACGGTGTGGAACCGGGCGAGATCGGGGTGGCCGTTCGATACATGCAACTGGGCAAGGAGATTGCGCAGGCGCTGGAACGAGCCGAGCTGCCCGTTCGCCTCCTCGGCACCGCTCAGGCATCCGGTGACGGCACCGGTGTATGCATCGGGACCATGCACCGCATGAAGGGACTGGAATTCCGCTTCGTCGCTGTCGCCGGTGTGAGCGACAGCGTCGTCCCTCTGGCCTCGACCCTGACACCCGCAGAAGTGGATGCTCAGCAGCACCGAGAGGATCTACTGGGCGAGTTGAGCCTCCTTTTCGTCGCCTGCACTCGCGCACGTGAAGTCCTGCGGGTCTCCTGGCACGGCGCACCGAGCCCGTTCCTCGCAGCGTGACGCAGACCCCGGCCTGCATGTCCCTGCCTTCAGCGGTCGGTGGACACCGCGGTCGGTTCCTGCGCACGCAGAGCACAGACCACATTCCGCGAATCCAAGCGGCCTGTGAGGAGGTAGGCGTCGACGCGTTGGTTGACACACGCGTTCACCAGATCGGTGACACCGTGAGAGCCTGCGCCGCTGTCCGTGATCAGCCGCGAACCTTCCAGTCGCTTGTGCAGCTCCACGGCGCCGGAGTAGGGCGCGGCCGCGTCGCGGGTGCTGTGGACGATGAGGACGGGAGGCAGACCGCTGCCGCTGCGAACGTCGACGGGAGTGTTCGGGCGGATCGGCCAAGTGGCGCACGGCAGGTTCTTCCACGTGTTGGCCCAGGTCATGAACGGTGCCCGCCGGTGGAGGCGGGTGGCATCACGGTCCCAGGTCTTCCAATCGGTGGGCCATGCGTTGTCATTACAGCCCACGGCCGTATACACGGCGTTGGCATTCTCTGCAGCGACGGCGTTGGTGGACTGCGTGGCGGCCGCGATGAGAAGTGTGTCGTCCCCGACACGGTGCGAGCTCCAGATGGAGGCGAGCGGGGCCCAGACCATGTCGTAGTAGAGGGCGTTCTGGAAGAGGGTCGTGAGCTCGGCGGGACCGACGGTGCCGCCGAGCGGGTGTGCCTTCACCTCGGCGTGCAGCTCTTCCCACCCCGCCTGGACGGCGGCTGCGGTACCGCCGAGATGGTAGGTGGCGTCGTGCCGGGCCACCCACGCAGTCCAATCCTGCCAGCGCCTCTGGAACCCCAGGTTCTGCTCGAGGTTGGCCCGATAGCCGAGCTTGGCACGCGAGGGGTCGATGGAGGAGTCGGCAATCATCCGGCGGACATGGCGGGGGAAAAGAGTCGCGTAGACGGCGCCGAGGTAGCCACCGTAGGAGACCCCCACGTAGTTGAGCTGCTTCTCGCCCAGCGCAGCGCGAATGACCTCGAGGTCGCGGGCCGTGTTCTCGGTCGTCAGGAACGGCATCAGTTCGCCACCCCGGACGCGGCACCCTTCGGCGTAGCTTCTGGTGAGCTTGCGTTGGGCGGTCTTGTCGGCCTCGCTGTGCGGAAGCGGGTCGGGCTTGGGCGTGTCGGCGAACTCCCGCGGGTCCTGGCAAGAGAAGAGACCGGAGTGTCCAACGCCGCGAGGGTCGAATCCCACGAAGTCGTATGCCCGGGCGGTCCGGGCCCAGATCGGGTTTCCGTTGGTGACCTGGGTCGGGAAGAGCAGACCAGAGACTCCGGGACCACCGGGGTTGTGGAGCAGGGCGCCCTGCCGCTCCGCCGGGCCGCCGGTGTTCGCGATCCGGTCCACGGTCAAGGTGATGGCTCGGCCATCGGGCTGGGCGTAGTCGAGCGGAACGGTGACCCGACCACACCGGATCGGCGCGGTCAGGCCTGTGTCCGTGGGACAGTCCCGCCAGTCGATGCCGGCCGCGGCAGCGCGTTCGGCAGCGATCCTGGTCCCCTGGTCCACTGCACTGACGTGCGCCGGCCGGGCGTCGCGCGCAGTGGCGGGCGCGGCGGTGACCACTCCGGCCACGAGCGCGCCGACGACCAGGCCACCGGCGGCTCGAAGTGCTGCTGAGCGTTTCACAGCGTGGTTGTTCCTTCGGCTGGGAGCGCCTCACGCCTCGGCGGGCGGCCGTGCGGCGGCACTACGAAGCCTGATTGCTGCGGAGCCATGCGATGCCGCCGACGATGCTCATCGCGCCTGCGCAGGGGATCACGATGGCGGTCAGACTGTCACCGAACAGCGGTGCGACAACAGCAGCAAGCAGACATGCGGCCGCAGCCGCCCACATCAGTCCCTCACCGCGGGCCTTCATCTGGATCCGGCTCTTGGTCATGTTGTTTTCTCCCTTGTTCTGGATGAGCTGGCCGAGCGTTCAGGACGCTTCGTAGCGGGTGAAACGGATCTGTCCGAGCGCAGCGAGGATCACGGTGTAGGCGCCCAGCACCAGAAAGCCCAGCAGGGGCGACGGAGGGCTCATGCCCGCCGCTGCATCGATGACGGTTCCACCGCTGGCCGTGTCTCCTGCCCCACCCGGAAGGTATGCGCCAAGCTGTGCGTACCCGACACGTGCCGCCCCCATCCGCACCATCGGCTCGATGAACCGGGTGACCAGGAGGATGCCGACGATGGCCACCACCTGGTTGCGCACCAGGGCACCGATCGCGACGCCGATCGGCCCCCACAGCGTGAGGACGGCAAGGCTGCCGAGAAGTGCGCTGATCACCTGGGAATCCGCGAGGTGGGGGTCGGCGCCCTGAGCGGAGAGCATCACGGCCGTGACAGCGGCGGAGAGTCCCACCGAGACGACCCCGTAGACGAATGCCACACCGAGCCCGGTCAGCAGCTTGGCCCCGTACACCAGGTGCTTTCTCGGCTCACCGAGCAAGGTGTGCACGATCGTACGGGAGTTGTACTCCTGCGTGACGAGGACGACCCCGAACGCCAACGGGAAGACGTAGGCGATCGCGACGGGCAGGTTGTACAGAAGAACGATCTTGCCCGGGGAGTCGAGACGCAGCGGACTGGCCGGGGCGTGGAGAGCGGCGTAGACGAGGAACGTGCCGAACCCCGTGGTCAACGCAACCATTGCCAGGAGCAAAAACCACCACAACCTGGTCGAGGTGATCTTTGTCAGCTCCGAACCCAACTGGATTTTCACAGCCGCGCTCCGTTGTCCGCGCCGGTCAGGGCCATGAAGGCGGATTCGAGATCGCGGCGCTCGCCCCCGGCACGTTGCAGCAGTTGGTCAAGGCTTCCGGTGTAGAGGAGGCGGCCACGGTGCAATAGCAGTACGTCGTCCACGGTCTGCTCCATCTCGCGCAGGAGGTGGCTGGAGAGCAGGACGCTCCGGCCCTGCTCGACGAACTCACGGAGGAAGTGCCGGAGCCAGAGGATTCCTTCGGGATCCAGACCGTTGGCGGGCTCGTCGAGAACCAGCAGGTCCGGTTCACCGAGCAGCGCCGTGGCGAGTGACAGCCGCTGCTTCATACCCGTCGAGTAGCCGCTCACCGGGCGTCGAGCCGCCTCGGCGAGGCCGACCAGCTCCAGGAGTTCGTCGACGCGCCGGCGAGGGCATCCGGCGGGGCCGGAGTAGCAGCGCAGATGGTCGCGTCCGCTGCGTCCGGCCACGAAGGCCGTACCCTCCAGCGCGGCGCCGATACGGCGGGCCGGACGACGGTGGGATCCGTACGGACGCCCGAAGACATGGGCATGGCCCGTTGTGGGCCTGGTGAGCCCGAGCAGCATGCGCAGCGTGGTGGTCTTGCCCGCCCCGTTGGGTCCGAGAAAGCCGGTGATCCGGCCCTTGTGGACATCGAAGGAAAGGCTGTCCACGGCTCGCACCCCACCGAAGTCGCGGGTCAGCTCCCGGACCGATATGACGGGATCCTCTGGGGCGTTTCCGTCCTGTTTCACTGGTCGTTCTCCTGTGCGTAGTGCTGTGACGTACGGTCGGAGGCTCATACGGGCTGCACGCTCACCTGCGAGTGCACCAGGTCCCGATAAGGGCCCGACAAGGCCACCAGTTCGTGGTGCCGGCCGGTCTGCACCACACGTCCGTCCTGAAGGACGACGATCAGATCCGCGTTCATGATCGTCGAAAGGCGGTGGGCGATGATGATGCGGGTGCACTTCAGGCCGGCGAGGGCCTCGGCGATCCGCGACTCCGTCACCGTGTCCAACGCGCTGGTCGCCTCGTCGAGTACGAGCACACGGGGCTGACGGATCAAGGCGCGTGCCAGGGCGACGCGTTGACGCTGGCCTCCGGACAGGCTTCCGCCCATCTCCCGGATCTGTGTAGCGTACCCCAATGGCATCGCCTCGACGTCCTGGTGGATCTGTGCCTGGCGTGCTGCCCGTTGCACGGCTTCCGGGTCCGCGTCAGGCACGCCGAAGGCGATGTTCTCCGCGATCGTCCGGTTACTGAGGACGATCTCCTGGGGAACGTAGGCGACCCGCCGGTAGAAGGAGTCAGCTCCGATGTCACCGATCGACACCCCGTCGTAGTCGATGCCGCCGGACCCGACCGGGTAGAGCCCCATGAGGAGCTTGCCCAGTGTGCTCTTGCCCGAGCCCGAACTGCCTACGACAGCCACGCTCTGCCCTGCCCTGACGTCGAAAGTGACGTCGCGCAGTGCGGGCGTCCTGGCGCCCGGGTAGGAAAAGCCGACGCCACGCAAGGAGACCGCACCTTCGATGTCCACTTCCTGCTCACCGAACACCGGCTTGACCGGGGGCTGGTGAAGGATGTCGGCGACCCGGGTCACCTGCGCGTTGGCGATGACGAACTGGGAGAAGGCGGTCGACAGCGAGGTCACCGTGCCCAGGCTGGTGGCCGTCATGGCTTGGACCGCCACGGCGGTCCCGAGGTCGAGGCGTCCCCTCCAGACCAGCCACAGTCCGGCCGCCAGCACCAGCAGAGGGCCGAAGACCTGGAACACGGCGTGCCCGCTGGAGGCGGCACCCTGCAGGACGATCCGCCGACGGGTCCGGTCCATCGCACCGGCATAGACCCGCTGCCAGTTGGCGAAGAAGGAGTCCGTCATACCGGAGACCTTCAGCGTCTCGATCGACGACAGGGCCTCCATCTGCAGTGAGGATGACTCGGTGGTCTCGTTGATCTCGAAGGTGGTCACCTTGCGGATCGGCCGGTAGCTCACTGCGGCGACGGTGACCATGCACAGGAACACCGCCACGGCGAGGAGTCCCAGTGGTACGGACTTGATGAAGATGTACCCGAACACGACCACCAGGCTGCCCACGTCCAGCAGCACGGCCGAGACCTGGCTGGAGAGCATGTCCCGCACCGACGCGATGCTGGACAGCCGGAACATCAGTTCGCCCTGAGAGCGGTTGGCGAAGTACTTGTACGGGAGGCCGAGCAGGGTGCGGAAGGTCCGGCCCATCATCAGCTCACCCAGGCCCCGGATGACCGAGGCCAGACAGGCCGACCGCAGCATGGACACTGCGAAGTACCCGGCCATGGGCAATAGGAGGAGCGCCCCCACCACTGGCACCGACAGCTCGGTGAAGTATCGGGCGAAGTGGTTGATGACGTGCTCGATCGCCATCGGCATCAGGACGGTGAACACGTACAGCAGCAGCGACATCAGGGACGCGTGGATCAACGGCCACTTCGCACCGCGCATGGCCCGCAGGAACTCCCACCACACGCTGGGCTCGTGGTGCCGTACCGGCGTGTAGGCGTCGGTGGGTGTCGCTTCCATCACCAGGCCGGAGTAGTGCTTCTCGAACTCCTCGACCGGGTGGGTCCGACGTCCCCCGGAGGGGTCCACGACGGTGGCGCGCCGCTCGGTGAGCTTCTCCAGTACCACCAGGTGGCTGTCGTTCCAGTAGGCGATGAGCGGGAAAGCCAGTTTCCTCAGGCTTCCGGTGCTCGCACGAAACGTGCGGACCTCCATTCCGTGACCGCGCAGGATGTCCGCGGTCTCCTTGATGGTCAAGCCGTCCCGGCCGGTCTCGTACTCACGGCGCAGCCGTGTCACGGAGTTGCGGGAGCCGTGGGCGGACAAGATCATCGCAATGCAGCACAGCGCGCACTCGGCCGGCGCGAACTGGTGGACCTCCTTGACCCGGCGGACGCGCATCAGCGGCCTCCCAGACACAAGGGAAGCCGTACACTCTCGTCCCGCAGCATGAGCTGCGTGTAGTGCCAGCCAGAGCGCCCGTAGAGGAAGGACGGCAGGTCGGTCACGGATCCGATGCCGAACGTCCAGCCCCCCTGTCCATACCGGTCGAGGAAGCGCTCGCTCAGGGCAACCGCCTCGGACCGCAGCTGCGGCCAGCCGAGGTGGTCGGCGAGCCAGCACAGCATGGCCAGCCGCCCTGCGACCCCGTGGCAGAAGCTGATGTCGGGACTGAGGTCGCCGGTGATGATGTGCTCCACCTCGGGCGCGATGGCCTCGCGGGTCTGCTCGGCCGAACAGCCGACGGACCGCAGGAGTTTCGCGGCGGCGAAGGCGGCGCCGGCGTGGCCCTTGCACCATCCGCCGGTGCTGCGGGCGTCCCGCAGTGCCTCGTCCGTCCACCGGTGGCGGAGGTACGACGAGGCGAAGGCGGCCAAGTGCTCGGTGGCACGGCCGCTGGGGTCGGCCCCGCGCAGGACGAGCGCGCTCATCGCCGCGATGCGTCCGAAGCGGCCGTGGGCCAGGCCCAGCGGACCCTGATGTGTGTCCGGCGGGCCGTCCAGTTCGACGAGACGGTCGAGCAGCAGTCCGGTGTCCGGTCCGGTTGCCAGGAGGCCCGCCTCGTCGGCGTACTCGGCGCGGTAGAGGAGGTAGCCGCCGAAGCCGTTGAGGTAGTCGAAGTCCTTCACGGTCAGGCCACGGACGTCGAGGTCCCCAACGGACAGGTCCGGCAGTGGGATGCGGGACGGGTCCACGCCACGGCGGACCAGTTCCAGTCCCGTGACGACGGACGAGAGGGCTCCGGTGAACGGGGAGAAGTCCGTGGGTGCCGTCGTCTCAGGCAGTTCCCGCGGCATCGCCGCGGCATAGACCGCACCGGGGTCCGCGCCGATCACGGGTGCACCGTGCACCCTGGCGGCCTCGGCCAGGTACAGCATCAGCCCGCCGCCCTCGTGCAACGGTGTGTTGACGCTGCCGAGGCGTAGGCCGTCACCGTCCAGCTTGGGCATCAGCCAGGTCGGTTGTTCGTCCTGGCTGACGACTAGTCCGGCGAGCACCGCGTGCCAGCCGCTCGCGTCGGCGAGGCCGGGGCAACAGCTGCCGTGGACGGGCGTGCGGCGCTCCTCCCACACGTCGTCCACCGAGCTGCCCAGGGCATAGCCGATGTACGTCAGATCGCGAACTGCCGGACGCTCGAAGAAGTCGCGTACCGCGCGCTGTACAGCCTCCGTGGGGGTGCTGCCCACGTCGGCGGTGCGGTGGGAGGCGGTGGTGACCGGTTCACCACCGTTGCCGCGCAGCGCACGCGCATCGCATGGCACGTCGAAGAACGGGATGTCGAGGTCCACGAGTTGCGCCGCCTCCGCGTGACGCAGCGCCTCACCCGCCTCCACCCCCTCGACGCCCCGGTGACGCTGCGGCATTTTGCTCAGGAGATCCGTCCGCGTCGCCGTACTGCTCAGGTACGCCGGGTGTGTGGAGGCGTCAAGGAAGCGGGCGTAGACATAGGTCGGGCGGAGCACCTGGCGGACCGACCAGCCCCGATGCCGCTCCACCGTGTCTTCGATCGCCTCCCGGTGGGTCCGGAGCCGTTCCCGGGCCTCGTGGAACCCTGCGGTGATCTGGTCCGACCACAGTCGCGGGTCGAGCGGCTCGCCGGCCACCGTGGCCATGTTGGTACCGTGCGGGGCGCCTGCGGCTACCTGATCGAACCTGATCCGGTCGGTGCCGGCGTCCACCACGCGGTGGGTACGCAGCCGACGCGAGTCCGCCGGCCGGATGCATCCGACAGCCGACATGTCTACGTCCAGAGCGGCGCCGCTGAAGCGTGTCGAGAACAGCATCGTGTTGAGCACCGACGCTTCGGTCTCACGGCCCAGGGCTCCGGCACCTCCTGTGCCGTGGTGTCCGGGCAGGGACACCAGCGTCTCGGTGTCGATGACGACGGGGCCGCCTGGCGTGGCCAGGACGTTCTCATGGTGCAGGTCGGTGGCACCCATCATGGTCAGCAGGGCGGCCGCGCGGCCGAACCGCCTGAAGTACCCCGCTGCTCCCAGGGTTTCGTCCACGTCTCCGTGCCGGACACACTCCTGCCACAGGTATGCGGGGCGGACGATGGCCCTGGGCACGAGGGGACCGAAGAACGCGCCGTCCCGGTCGGCCAGATCGCGGACCGCCTCCAGGAGGGGCTGGGCGCTCTCCTGCTGGGGCTTGTGGATAACGGTCACACCGTTCTGCCAGCGCAGCGAGGACACGGTCCGGCCACCCCGATGGGAGTCCCCCAGGCCCGGGACGAGGGAGATGATGGGGCCGTCTGTCCCATAGGCGGCGCCCAGCTCCGCACGATCCTGCCAGGCGGCGTCCAGGACCTGCTGTGCATGCGTCAGGTGGCGCTCCGCGGTCAGGCGCAGCAGTCGGTCCAGTTCGGGGTAGAGGCCCAGCAGTCTCTGTCGGCCCTCCACGCCGCTCAGCCATGTGTGGAATTCGTCGTACGCCATGGCTGCGCAAACGGGGTCGCTCTCACGGGAACGGAAGGCCGATATGAGTGTGCGCACGCCGGTGCGGCAGTAGGCGTCCATGACGGCACGCAGGAGAGTGCCGGCGACCTGCGGAAGGTCGACGAAGCAGCTGCGCCCTGTTTCCCCCGGCCCGTCCCATGCCCGGATCCCCCGCGCGCACTCCGTCAGGAACGGACGGTAGAAGCCGCCGAACTCCCCGGACCGGTCCTCGACGCACCGCTCCAGCAACTGCTGGAGGACATCATCACTCAACTGCACCATGACACTCGCTGTTCGCTCTCTGCACGGGTGCCGGCCCCGGGACGTCCCGGGGCCGGCATGCCAGGTTTCCGCCTGCTGAGTCCTCAGCAGCGGCCGGTGCAGCCGCTGGTCGGGCACCCGCCCTGCATCGCGGCGCTGAAGGTGGTGATCGCCGTGGTGATACCGGCGCCACAGAGGATGCCGGAGGCGGCAGCGCCGGCGGCGAGCTCGCTCGGCTCCTCGGCCAGCTGGACCAGCTCCTCCTCGGAGACGAAGCCCGTGGTGGCGTCCTTGACGATGTTGCTCATGTTCTGTCCTTTCTCGTTGTGATGCGGGGTACTTGACGAAGGCTCCCGAAGGCTTCGGGAACCCCGTTCAGGAGCGGCCGCGGTGGACTGGCTGCCGCTGTTGCGATCCCGCGGCCGCAAGCAGTGGTGCGGGTCCTACCCGAGGTTCAGCACGCAGGGGTAGCTGTCCGGGGCGATGTGCCGGAGGATCGACCAGGCGAAGCCGGCGCGTCCGACGAGCAGACTGCTGCTGTAGGCGTACTTGGTGTCGGCCCGCTCTGGGTAACGCTCGACGACGTCGGTGAACAGCCGCGGATACAGGTCCTCGTCCAGGCATCCGCCGAAGAGCCCGGGCTGTTCCCGTTCGGCCATGGCGACAATCTCCGCACTGGCGAGATCCCCGTGGCAGTACGTCGGATTGTTGCCGAAGCCACGCTGCAGTGTCAGTTCGGCGAGCCGTTCCATTCGGGCCCGCGGTACCGCGTCCGGCGCGTGCCGGACGGCTGCGAGGGCGCCCAGGAGCATGCCGGGGGCGCCATGGCACCAGCCGTAGGAGCGGTCGGTACCGCCCCAGCCGCGCGGCCAGTCCCCGTCACGCACGTCGTAGGCGTCGAGCACGTCGGAGAGGATGCCGAGTCCGAGGTCGCGCGCCTCCGGGTCGCCGAGAAGCGTTCCGTACTCAAGGAGTACCGGGGCTATGCCCATGGCGCCATGGGCATAGCCGGTGTAGGGCGTGACCCGGCCGTACTGGGACCGGAGCCCGTTGAGGATCGCGGCCTCAGTGCCGGCGATGGAGCGTGCCGCCGCTTCGACGAGTTGCCGGTCCCCGTCGTCCTGAGCGCTACGGTGGAGGACGAGGCACACGGCGAGCGTGCCGGCCATACCGCTCACGAAGTCGCAGCCGACGTCCGGAGCTGCCCGCCGGGCCAGTTCCCCTGCCAGCTCACCGGCGGTCATCGCGCCGCCTGTGCCCAGTAGTCGCCGGACCGTGCTGATCGCGTAGACGGTACCGGCCAGACCGGTCATACCGCCCACCGATATCTTCGGCCCCTCCAGGGCTCCGCGCCGCAGCTGGTCCTCCAGAGGGTCGAGGACCCTCAGCGCCGCTTCGGCGTAGCCGCTGTCCCCGGTTTCCCTGGCGAGTCCGGCCAGGACGAGAGCGAGACCCGGGCTGCCTCCGTACAGGTCGTAGCCCAGCGTTCCCGGGCTCCACTGGCTCTGTTCGGCGGTCATCACCTGAGGGGCGATCCATGTGGCGGGGAAACCTTCGTGCCGGCTCGCGACCATGGTGGCAACGAACTCGTCGCCGATCCGCAGGGCCTCATCGAGCATCCGCTGACGAGACACGTCCACGTGGGGGGAGCCGACGGTACGAACCGGGGTGAAACCGGTGGTCTCCCCTTCTTCCGGCAGCTTGTTGACGAATGCGAGGTCGACCATGTGCAGCTCTCGGTCGATCACCTCCGGGCCGAGTCCGGTGATGCGTGCTCGGACAGCGTCCATGGGGGGTTCGTCGAATGCGTCAGCGCACACCGCGATGCTTCCGACCTGGGAATCCGAGCGGGAGAACAGCGTGGTGGACCGCGCCGTGTACTCGAAGTACGGCACGTCCCAAGCGGCGAGTTGACGGGCTTCATCGTCCACCAATTCGTGGGCGTCTCCCGTGCGCAGAACAACCCGGTGGAGCAATGCGCTGCGCACGACGGGGTCTCGCAGAGCGGTGGGATGGGTGACCATCCGAAGGAGCTGCGAATAGAAGACCGTGGGAATGTTGACGTAACGGAAATGAGCATCGCCGAGGTGTGATTCGATTGCGCCCAGCACCTCGCCGGGATGCGTCCGCGCATACTCAAGAATGCGACGGAACTCCGTCTTGATTATCTCTCGTTGCACTGATACCGCAAGGCCGGCGGCACCGAACACGGACAGGTTCGCGTTGACTGCCACTGTCTCGGCCTCGGCCAGCTCGACGAACATGTCGTCGCGACCCGAATTGTGCACCGCAAACGTACGGTAGGGAATCTTTTGCCCCGGGTCGTAGCCGATGGCACCGATATCCATTCCCCGGTCCGAGTCGCTCGACTTCACGACCATCGGCAGGATACCGATTCCGGCGACCGACTCGCTTATGAACGTGGCGGCCTGGTGCGCCGCAGAGCTCTCACTTTCCGTGACGGTACGGCTCAGGCGCGGTGTCAGCAGCGTCTCGGTGTCGACGACGACTGGGCCGTCCACGCAGGTGACCACATTCTCGTAATGAATGTCCGTGGCCTTGAGTAGATAGAGAATGCCCGCCAGGCGCCCTATGTGGGCAAAATATTCCTTTGCGTCACCGGAAAATTCCTCAGTGCGCACGTACTCGACGAATCCACCTTCGCCGGTGGACACCGCGGTGATGGTGCGCAAACCGGTGCCCAGACGTTCGTTCACCCAGCGGACGAATGCGTGGTAGCCGATCTCCGCCCCGATCGGGTGCGGCTTGTAGAGGATCCGGCTGTTGTCCGCAAACACGATCCGGGCGGCAGACTTTCCGCCGTTGTGGGTGTCGCCCTCGCCCATGTGGATGGCTGAGATCAGTGGCCGGTTGGCGAGGCCTGGAATCTCGGCAGCCAGCCGGTCACGGTGGGCCTCGACCTCGCCGACCAGGTGCAGGAGATAGGACTCGGCCGCATGCACACGGGCACGCGCCGCCCGGAAGAGGCCGGCGTTCCGCCGCAGCAGTTCGGCGTGGCCGGCATCACTGTTGGTCCAGACACGGAAGTCCCGGTACCGCGCCTCAGGCGTGTCGCCGACCAGCAGACCGGCGGCCCGGCGACGGTTCAGTTCATCGAGGAGCGTGCGCAGCATCAGGGCCGCCGTGGCCCCCGTCTGGCCAGTAAGGAAGTCTCTGACCAGGCTGTTCTGGGGGGAGACCACGGGTGAGGCGGCCACCGCGCGATCCAGCCGGTCCGTCCAGCTACGCACGTGGTGCGCAACGTAGTCATGGAACCGGCCTTCGATGTCGAGCGCGGCATCATAGGCGTCCGGCGGCGCAGCATGGACACCCTCCACTCCCCCGCCTTCGGCGCTCGCCGCCTCGCTGAGGAGCTTCCGGTGCAGCCGGTCCCACATCTCACCGGCCGGAAGCTCGGGGAGATAGGTGCGCAGAACTTCCGTCACCGCACTCGCTGTTATTGCACTCGTCATGGTAATTCCGGTTCCACGGAGAACCAGGTGCCGGACTTCACAGGGCCCGGCACCCAGGTCGATCAGCGCTGGCAGTTCTTCTGGCACTCGACTGTGACGGTGCACAGGTGGCCGTTGTTACCCAGCGCCCAGCTGGCCACGGTGTAGGTGACCGTCTCGAAGATGGTGCCCGCACTCAGACCGTCGAGGTTCTGCTCGTTGATTTCTTCAAGAATATCGACATTGCGGTTATGCATGAGACTTGACCTCTTCTTTGACTCCCGAGGACGTTTTCCCCCGGCCGCCACTAGTGTCGATCAGGGTCAACTAGCGCCACTATTGTCGTCAGCGACAGTCTTCGCCAACGCAGCACGACAGCCGAAGTTGTGCGAATGAGAGGCAAGGCAGAGCTGAAGCCGCGAATCAAGCTCGAGCTTCTCGGATATGTTGCTGATATGGGCCCGCACTGTCCGCTCGCTCACGTAGAGCGAGTCGGCCAACGCCTGGTTGGAAACTCCCTGCGAGAGCAGAGCGAACACTTCACGCTCTCGGGAGGTGAGGCGGTCGACGCGCGGCAGAGCTGCCACCCACACCTCAGTCGACTTTACTGCGATCAAACGATCCATCTGATGCTTCCACTCGCAACTGTCCTCGCGAGCCGTGGCCGACGCCGACAGGCTCGCACGCCGATGACTTCAGGCTTCAGGTAACAGAAGGCGAGTCAGATACTGCTTCAGTCGATGCCACCCGAGCAGCGGTGTTGTGCGCGTCGCGCGTGAAATACATGAATTTCCCCCAGAGTTGCAAGCTGGTGGTCAGCCAGCAGCGTCACGCTACCAAACAGGAGAGCGGCCGCGATTAAACCGCCCTTGTGATCTACACCGCAGAATGAACGAACGCGTTGATCTAATGGTCCGTCAACAACGGTACACACAGGCCATGTTCGGTGCATCAGGCGACGCCGGGACTACTCCCTCGGACAAGCGGTCCAGCGCAACTCGATTGATCCGGGGAGATGTTGTCGGCCTCTTTTTGGCTGAAAAATTCCCTGAGGCCTGTGAGGTCGTCCTCGAGAGGGAGCGGGACCCAAGGGGCCTGTCGGCAGACCGGTGAGCCGCAACCTGCGGGGTGCGCGAATGCGGTGACCGGCGCCGGCACAGCGCGGGGTAACGCGGGGTGCACAACCGTCGGGGCGTCCGCCGGACCGATCCGTTCGATCAGAGGGTCGGACACGAGTAGGAAGTAGCGAGGGGCCGACTCCAAGACGCCGTCGGACCCTCTGGGCATCTGCCACGCTGAGCCCGGAAGCGCTTCAACGCCGCCCGCCACGACGGCCGATGACCGATGGCCCAACCCGTCCCAGGGGGACCGCATGACCAAAACGTGACCAACAGTGCCCAGTAACAGACAGAAACACCTGGAAGAGGGCTGACACGGAGGGAAGTTCAGAACCTACGCCACGCCGATAGAACTGCAGGTCAGGGGTGGCACGGGCCGGTTCCATCGAGGGGGCTGCCGTTCACTCATGAGCCTCGAGAAGCGCAGCGAGGCGGTCCACTACCGGCACAGCCGCTCCTGCCTGGCATGGCCCGGTCCTCCCTCCCTGTTCACCACACAGGAGCTACGAGCGAAGATGATCCGGAGGAAGCGCTGCGAGCTGCGCGGACCTGACCCGTGTAGGCCCACTGCCCACATCAGCCACGAGTCCGACGAGCACCTCGCCCGCAAGGAATGCGTCGCGAAGGACTCCGAAGATCACGGCTTCCACGCCGGCATCGAGTCGCACACCGCAGACGGGCACGCGCGCCTCGATGTACGCATCAACGGCGCCAACGGCATCGTCCTTGGCTACGATCCTCAGCTGAGCGCCCAGACAGCCCGCGGAATGCGTGCACGGGAGGGGTTCCGGCGCCCGTGGCGGTGTTCAGTCGGTCTGGGACTTCGCCGACCCCGACCACGCAGGCATCGGCACCGTCCCATACGCCCGCACGCCCAACCTGCCGACCTCCGTCATCCGCGTGCAGAAGAACCACATCGCGCTCCAGGACGGCAACTTCGTCCTGGAGGAGGGCCAGTGCAGCCAGAACGGCGCGCTCACCCGGTGCCCGGAGAAGCCCTACGACCCGGAGAACCCCACCGACGCCGGGTACTGCGGGGGCTGGCACCGCGTCCTCGTGCCCGCCCACCAGTCGAGCACCTTCACGGGGGAAGGCGGTTTGACCCCTTACCCGGTTCATCCTGGAAGCTGCGGCCGGTGAGCGGATCCCGTTCCAGCGGGGCGGCCACCACGGTTGGCTCCCCGCACAGCAGTGGCAGCAATACCTCGAGACGAACGGGCCCGCCCTGGACCACAAGGAGCGCCAGCCACTCGTACGACAGGGGGACCGGCGCGACAGGTGCACCGAGGACCGTCCGGCTTCGGAGGTGCGGGCTGAACCACCGAAGCAGAGACGTGGCGGACGCGCGATCGTCCTTGAGTCCCGACCCCGGGAAGCCGAGGCCGCCAGGGTTCCGGTCGATGCCTCGGGTCAAGCAATCCCGCTCGGCCGCTACGGCCGCGGTCAGCCCGCAAGCCTTCCAGGACCCGAAGGGCTGCCCGAGCACTTCTCGTGCCGCAGGAATCATGCGGCGTGATCTATCGGCCACCGCTGACTGCCCCTCGCTGCGTCACCTGGCGCGAGAGCCCCCTACCCCGGTTCGGGTGGAGGATGTCGTATTTCCGCCCGAGATATCGGTCCTCGGTGCCACAGTGGGCGCAGCACACCCAGCACCCTTTTCCCGAGGAGCAGACCGTGGCCCAGAGCACCACCTTCCGCACCAGCACCAAGCAGGACACCCTCACCAACCACGTTGTGGAGTTCCTCAGCCGGGCCTCCCGCGCACTCCGGAACTTGGCCGACTCGGCTGACCACGCGGCGAAGATGGTGCGAAAAGCGGACTCGGCACGGCGAAGCTGAACCGTCACACCCGGGTAGGCCAGCGGACGTGCTCTCCGCGCGAGCGGAGGTGAGCCGCCCCGCGGAGGAACAAGGCCGGCCGGCCTCCAGCGCACAGCCCTGGCCCCGCCCTACGGGGCCTGGCTCGCCCAACAGGTCGCCTGACTCCCCATCAGAACGAGCGTCATTTGAGCGTCACGAGCGTCATTTCAGCGTCAAGATATCGCCCGTAACGCCCACAATGCACATAACGCACACCGGGAAACCTGCAGGTCAGGCGGCCTTCGCGATGGGTTCAAGGATCGCGACGCACTCCACGTGGTGCGTCATCGGGAAGAGGTCGAAGACGCGCAGGGTGCGGACCTTGTAGCCGTTCTCCTTGAAGTAGCCGAGGTCCCGGGCCAGGGCCGCCGGGTCGCATGCCACGTACGCGATGCGGCGCGCCGAGAGGCCCGTGATGTGGCGGACCGTCTGCTTGCCCGCGCCCGCGCGCGGGGGGTCCAGGACGACCAGGTCGCACTCCGTGATCCCCGTCTTCGGGAGGATCTGCTCGACCTTGCCCTGCTCGATGCGGACCCGCGGGAAGTCCGCCAGGTTGTGGCGGGCGTCCTCCACCGCGCGCTTCGTCGACTCGATGCCGAGGACGGCCCCGGTCTCGCCCAGGCGTTCCGCGAGGGCGCCCGCGAAGATGCCGACGCCGCAGTAGAGGTCGAGGGCCATCTCGCCCTTGCGCGGCATCAGGCCCTGCATGACGGCCTTGATCAGGGTGTCCGCGGCCTGCGGGTGGACCTGCCAGAAGCCGCCCATGCCCACGCGGTACGTACGGCCGTCCGCGCGCTCCCGTACGAAGGGGCGGCCGTGGACGCGGTGGACGCCGCCGTCCTTCTCCTCCACGCGCAGCACGGAGACCGGCTTGTCCAGCTCCACGAGGGGGAGGCGGCCGCCGGGGCGGGGGGTGAGGACGACCTGGCGGTCCTGGGAGCCGGTCGCGGCGATCGCCTCGACGGTGGCCATCTGGGGCCAGTCCTGCTTCTCGATGCCCAGCTCGCTGACGCCCGGCGCCGCGATCATGCAGTGCTCGATGGCCTCGATCTCGTGCGAGCGGTGGCGGCGCAGGCCGACCGTGCCGTCCTCGTCGATGGCGAACTGCACGCGGGTCCGCCACTGCGGCACCTGCCCGGCCGGCAGCTTGTCGCCCTCGGCGGGCATCACGGTGCCGTCCCAGCCGGCTTCCTCCGGGGTGAGGCCGGCGAGCCGCTTCAGCTGCTCGGTGACGACCTCGCCCTTGAGCCGGCGCTGGGCGCCGGGCTTCGCGTGCTGCCAGTCGCAGCCGCCGCACTTGCCGGGGCCGGCGTACGGGCAGGGGGCCTCCACGCGGTCCTTGGAGGCGTCGAGCACGGTGATCGCGTCGGCGCGCAGGTAGCGGGAGTCGACGTCGCCCTCGGTGACCTTGGCGACGACCTTCTCACCGGGCAGGGTGTGGCGGACGAACAGGACGCGGCCGTCCTCGGTCCTGGCGATGCAGTGACCACCGTGCGCGACGGGGCCGACCTCGACCTCGTACTCCTCCCCGACCAGTGACTGCTTCTCGTTCTGCTCGACGCTCGTCATGGTGGGGAGACTCCAAAAAACTGAACCAACGGAAAACGGCCGGACGACCGACCCACCAGTTTACGTGGATCTCGTCCGGCCGTTCACCAACCGGCTCAGCCCTTCGGGGTGGGCTCCTTCGGCGGCCGCGGCGGCCGAGGCGTGTCGACCGGGCCCCGGCGCACCGCACCCGGGGCGTTCCAGTCCTGGCGCTTCTTCGCCCGCCGCTTGGCGAGCTCCGAGGACTCCAGCTGGTAGGGCACCGAGGTGACCATGACACCGGGCGTGAAGAGCAGCCGGCCCTTGAGGCGCAGCGCGCTCTGGTTGTGCAGGAGGTGTTCGTACCAGCGGCCGACGACGTACTCGGGGATGTAGACGCTGACCGCGTCGCGCGGGTTCTCGCTGCGCAGCCCCTTGACGTACTCGACCACCGGGCGGGTGATCTCCCGGTACGGCGAGTCGAGGATCTTGAGCGGGACGTTGATCCCGCGCCGGTCCCACTCCTCGCGCAGCGCCTTGGTCTCGGCCGGGTCCACGCTGATGCTGAGCGCCTCCAGGGTGTCCGAGCGGGTCAGCTTGGCGAACGCCAGGGCGCGCAGCGTGGGCTTGTGGACCTTGGAGACCAGGACGATCGAGTGGACCCGGGAGGGCCGCACGCTGTCGTCGCTGGGGCCCTCGGCGGCGGCGATCTCCGCGGAGACGCGGTCGTAGTGCTTGCGGATCGCGCTCATCGTGCCGTAGAAGATCAGCATGCCGAGCAGGGCCACCCATGCACCGTGGGTGAACTTCGTGGCGAGGACGATGACCAGCACCATGCCGGTGAAGAAGGCGCCGAAGGCGTTGATCGCCCGGGAGCGGTGCATCCGGCGGCGGGCGGCGACCTCGCGCTCCGTCTTCAGGTGGCGGTTCCAGTGCCGGACCATGCCGATCTGGCTCAGCGTGAAGGAGACGAACACGCCGACGATGTAGAGCTGGATCAGCTTGGTCGAGTCCGCGTCGTAGACCCAGACGAGCAGGATGGCCGCGCCGGCGAGGAGCACGATGCCGTTGGAGAAGGCGAGCCGGTCGCCCCGGGTGTGCAGCTGGCGCGGAAGGTAGCGGTCCTGCGCGAGGATCGAGCCGAGCAGCGGGAAGCCGTTGTAGGCGGTGTTCGCCGCCAGGAAGAGCACCAGTGCGGTGGCCGCGGCCAGCAGGATGAAGAGGAAGCTGCCGTCGCCGAAGACGGCCTCGGCCACCTGCGAGATCACCGGGTTCTGGATGTACTCGGGGCCGACCGGGACGCCGTTCGCCAGCAGGTCCTCGGCGGGGTTCTCGGCCATCCTCACGTCGCTGGCCATGGCCAGGCCGATGATCCCGCAGAACATGGTGACCGCCAGGCCGCCCATGTAGGCGAGGGTGGACGCCGCGTTCTTGCTCTTCGGCTTGCGGAAGGCGGGTACGCCGTTGCTGATGGCCTCGACACCGGTCAGGGCCGCACAGCCGGAGGAGAAGGCCCTCAGCAGCAGGAAGACCATCGCGAAGCCGGCCAGCCCCTGTTGCTCGGGTTTGATCTCGAGGTCGGCGGTCGGCGCCGTCAGGGTCTCGCCGAGGACGATGCCCTTCCAGGCACCCCAGCCGATCATGACGAATACGGCGGCGACGAAGACATAGGTCGGGATCGCGAAGAGCTTGCCGGATTCCTTCACACCGCGCAGGTTCATCAGCGTGAGCAGAAGGATCATGACGGTCGCCGAGAGCACCTTGTGCTCGATGACGAAATGCACGGCGGAGCCGAGGTTCTCGACTCCGGAGGAGATCGACACGGCAACGGTCAGGACGTAGTCGACGAGCAGGGCGCTCGCCACGGTCAGGCCGGCCTTGGGTCCGAGATTCGTGTTGGCGACCTCGTAGTCGCCGCCACCGCTCGGGTAGGCGTGGACGTTCTGACGGTAGGACGCCACGACGGTGAACATCAGCACGACGACCGCGAGTGCGATCCAGGGGCTGTACTGGTACGCCGACACGCCCGCGATCGACAGGACCAGCAGGACTTCGCCAGGGGCATATGCCACGGACGACAGCGGGTCGGAGGCGAAGACGGGAAGGGCGATCCGCTTGGGAAGGAGTGTTTCTCCGAGGCGGTCGCTGCGTAGCGCCCGGCCGATCAGGATCCGTTTGGGCACGTCGGTCAGTTTGGACACGCAGAGGATCGTAAGCGTTCGAAATCAGACTGACGAACCCCCCACCCCCTGATACCGCAATCCCGCCGCAATTCCTCCCCGGCGGCACCACGACTGCGGCGCAAGAGGCCCCACCGGTGACCGCCCGTGTGTAGCTTGGGCCATGGTCTGAGACCCTGTTAAACCAGAGCATGCAATGAGGCTGGGAACCAGCGAGTCGCTGACAGCCGGAAGGACGGCCGTGCACATCGTCATCATGGGTTGCGGAAGGGTGGGCTCCGCCCTCGCGCAAACCCTGGAACAGCAGGGGCATACGGTCGCCGTCGTCGACCAGGACCCCACCGCATTCCGCCGGCTCGGCGCCGGATTCGGCGGCCGCCGCGTCACCGGTGTCGGCTTCGACCAGGACACCCTGCGGGAGGCGGGAATCGAGGACGCGGGCGCCTTCGCCGCCGTCAGCAGTGGTGACAATTCCAACATCATCGCCGCCCGCGTGGCCCGTGAGATGTTCGGCGTCGAGAACGTCGCCGCCCGCATCTACGACCCCAAGCGCGCCGAGGTCTACCAGCGTCTCGGCATCCCCACGGTCGCCACCGTGCGCTGGACCGCCGACCAGATGCTGCGCCGGCTGCTGCCCTCGGGCGCCGAGCCGCTGTGGCGCGACCCGAGCGGTGGCGTGCAGCTCGCCGAGGTGCACACCTCCTCCGCGTGGATCGGGCACAAGGTCAGCCAACTCCAGGAGGAGACGGGCGTCCGCGTGGCGTTCCTCACCCGCCTGGGCGAGGCGATGCTGCCCACGTCGGCGACGGTCCTGCAGGAGGGCGACCTCGTCCACGTGATGATGCGCACGGACGAGATCGACAAGGTCGAGGCGGCATTCGCCGAAGGCCCCGAGGAGGCACACGCATGAGGGTCGCGATCGCCGGGGCAGGTGCGGTGGGTCGCTCCATCGCGGGCGAACTGCTGGAGAACGGCCACGAGGTGCTCCTCGTCGACAAGGCCCCGACCGCCATCTCGGTGGAGCGGGTACCGCAGGCAGAGTGGCTGCTGGCCGACGCCTGCGAGATCACCTCGCTGGACGAGGCCGCGCTCCAGCGCTGCAACGTGGTCATCGCGGCCACCGGCGACGACAAGGTCAACCTGGTCGTCTCGCTGCTCGCCAAGACCGAGTACGGGGTCCCGCGCGTGGTGGCCCGCGTCAACAACCCGAAGAACGAGTGGCTCTTCAACGAGTCCTGGGGCGTCGACGTCGCCGTCTCCACGCCGCGCCTGATGTCGGCCCTGGTCGAGGAGGCCGTCAGCGTCGGCGACCTGGTGCGGCTGCTGCGCTTCAGCCACGGCGACGCCAACCTCGTCGAACTGACCCTGCCGGCCGACTCCTCGGTCGCGGGCACCCAGATC
This sequence comes from Streptomyces avidinii, assembly GCF_014650695.1. Taxonomy (GTDB): domain Bacteria; phylum Actinomycetota; class Actinomycetes; order Streptomycetales; family Streptomycetaceae; genus Streptomyces; species Streptomyces avidinii. The sequence continues at coordinate 69,963 of NZ_BMVL01000013.1, forward strand.
GGCGACATCAGCTGGCCCGAGGACACCTCGCTGGTCACGATCATCCGGGGCAACCGGGTCCTCACCCCGCACGGGGAGGAGACCCTGGAGCCGGGCGACGAACTGCTCTTCGTGGCCGCCCAGGCCCGCGAGGAACAGCTGGAGATCCTCCTCCAGGCCCGCCGCTAGCCCTTGGCCCTGCGGGCACGCTCGACGACGAAGGGGGCGCGCCCTGCGGGGCGCGCCCCCTTCGGGCTTCCCGCCGCCGGTCTGCGTGCCCCTGCGCGACCGCGCTGTACGACCGCGGGCTCTCGCTCCCGCGGCTGTCCCGGCCCGGTGGCGCGAAAACCGTGGCCGACAGCCCGCCCCGGCCGCCCAGCCGCCCGGCATCGACCTGCGCACGGCACGCCTTGCCCGGCAGGCGCGCATGCAGCGCTACTGCGCCCTCCGCGACCCGGGCATGCCCGCCCGGCGGCGCGCCACCGGGCCGTCGGCCCTGCCGCGATCCCGGGGCGCGCCCGGCAGCCGCCCGAGTCGTCACGTCAGCGCCCTGCGGACCCCACCCCGCGCCGGGGGCCGTCTGTCCCGTCCGGCCCCCCCTGCGCCCCCGCAGACGCGCGCGTTCCGCCGCCGGGGTCGCGGCAGTGCGTACGCAGTACGAAAGGGGCGGGACCGGCCTGCAGGCCGGTCCCGCCCCTTTCGTCAGCTGTGCGCCGTCAGGCCTTCGGCCCCTTGGCGGCGGCTTCGGCGGCCTCCTTGGCCTCCCACTCGGCGATCACGTCGATCGGCGGCGGCGCCTTGGCCAGGAAGACCCAGGTGAAGTACACCGCGAGCACCATCGGCGGCAGCTTCAGCGCGATGAGTACCCAGCCCAGCTGCGTCGCGTCACCCCACCAGTACAGCGGGAAGAGGATCGCGTACTTCGCGAGGAAGATCAGGCCCCAGGCCAGGCTGGCCTTGACGTACGCCTTCTTGCGCCCGGGGTTGCGGGTGCGCCAGGACAGGTTCTCCTTGAACACCGGGCCGAGGATCACGCCCAGCAACGGGAAGCCCACCAGCGCCGAGACCGTGAAGGCCACGCCCAGGCCGACGCCGTAGATCATGCCCGGCAGGTAGAAGCCCTTCGCGCTGCCCGTGAACAGGGCGAATGCCACGCCCACGCCCACGCCGAACACCCCGCTGAAGGCGTGCTTGACCGTGTCCTTGCGCAGCAGCCGGACGATCACCAGCAGGATCGCGACCGCGCCCGCCGCGATGGCGGACCACTTCACGTCCTTGTTGATCGTGTAGATCATGACGAAGAGCAGCCCGGGCAGCATCGTCTCCACGGTGCCCCGGATGCCGCCGAAGGCATCGAAGAGCGCTGCCTGGGTCACGGCCTTCTGGTCCTCGGACGGCGCGGCCGCATGTCGCGGCCCGGCCGGTTCCGGGGTGGTCGGTTTGTCGAGTGACGTCACCGGTCAGTGCTCCTGTCCGAGCGGGCGGAGTTCGTACTTCGGGTTGAAGAGCACCCGACGGCCGTGGGTCATGGAGATGCGCCCTGAAGCAATCATGCGTCGGCCGGGCTCGATTCCCACGATCGAGCGACGCCCGAGCCAGACCACATCCAGTGCGGCCGAGCCGTCGAAGAGCTCGGCCTCCAGGGCGGGAACGCCCGCACGCGGCCGCAGGGTGACCGTACGCAGGGTTCCGGTCACCTTGACTATCTGACGGTCGTGGCAGTCGCAGATCCGCGTACACCCCGCGGCTTCTGCGTCCTCCTGCAGCTCCGCCGAATGCAGCTCCTCCTGGGAGGTGGACAGCCGCTCAATCATCCGGCGGAACCGGCCCGCAGGCCTGGCCGGCTTCGCGGGCTTCTCGGGACGCGGTTCAGCACTCATACAGGAAGCGTACCGGCGTGCCCACTACCGCTCGAAGCGGTATCCCATGCCCGGCTCGGTGATGAAGTGCCGCGGGTGCGAGGGATCCGCCTCCAGTTTCCGCCGCAGTTGGGCCATGTAGACCCGCAGGTAGTTCGTCTCGGTGCCGTACGAGGGCCCCCAGACCTCCTGGAGCAGCTGCTTCTGGCTGACCAGCTTGCCGCGGTTGCGGACCAGGACCTCCAGCAGGTGCCACTCGGTGGGCGTGAGCCGTACGTCGCGCCCCTCGCGCACGGCCTTCTTCGCGGCCAGGTCCACCGTGAAACCGGCGGTCTCCACGATCACCTCGTCCTCGCCGGCGCCCGCCGCCGGCTCCGCCCGGCGGACGGCGGCGCGCAGCCGCGCCAGCAGCTCGTCCATGCCGAAGGGCTTGGTGACGTAGTCATCGGCGCCCGCGTCCAGGGCCTCGACCTTCTCGTCGGAGCTGTGCCGGGCGGAGAGGACGAGGATCGGCACCCGGGTCCAACCGCGCAGGCCCTTGATCACCTCGACGCCGTCCATGTCGGGCAGCCCGAGGTCGAGGACGACCACGTCGGGGGGGCGGGCCGCCGCGAGTTCCAAGGCGCTGGCGCCGTCGGCCGCGGCGTCGACCTCGTACCTGCGTGCCTTCAGGTTGATCACAAGCGCGCGGACGATCTGCGGCTCGTCTTCCACCACGAGCACCCGGGTCATTGAGGTCCTGCCTTCTGTCGCGTCATCCGATCACGGTCGTGATCAAGTTCCATCGGTTCTGTCGGTTCTGCGGGTGCTGCGGGTACTGCGAATGCCGCGGGCTCTGCCGGTTCCGCGGCCGCGGCCGTGCCCTCGCCGCCGTCCACGGTGGCACGGTCCGGTGCCCGGCCGCCGCGCACGGCGCGCAGCGTGAGCACCATGGTCAGCCCGCCCCCGGGAGTGTCCTCGGCCGTCAGGGTGCCCTCCATGGCCTCGGCGAAGCCGCGGGCCACCGCGAGCCCGAGGCCGACACCGGCCCCGCGCGGGGCGTCCCCGTACCGCTGGAACGGGGCGAAGATCCGGTCCTTGGCCTCGTCGGGCACGCCCCGCCCGCGGTCGACGACCCGTACCTCGACCCGGTCGCCGAGGCAGCTGGCCGCCACCAGGACGCGCTCCCCCGCCGGGCTGTACTTGACGGCGTTCTCCACCACGTTGGCCACGGTCCGCTCCAGCAGCCCCGGGTCCACCGCCACCATGGGCAGCGCCTCCGGCACGTCGAGCGCCACACTGTCCTCCGGTACGCCGCCCAGCGCCATCGGGACCACCTCGTCGAGGTCGATCTCCCGGATCAGCGGGGTGACGGTGCCGGTCTGCAGCCGGGACATGTCGAGCAGGTTGCCCACCAGGTGGTCGAGCCGGTCGGCGCCGTCCTCGATGCCTTCCAGGAGCTCGGCCCGGTCCTCCTCGGACCACTCCACGTCGTCGGAGCGCAGGGAGCTCACGGAGGCCTTGATGGCCGCCAGCGGCGTACGGAGGTCATGGCTGACGGCGGCCAGCAGCGCGGTGCGGATCCGGTTGCCCTCGGCCAGCCGGCGGGCCTCCTCGGCCTCGCCGACCAGCCGCTGGCGGTCCAGGACCACGGCGGCCTGCGCCGCGAACGCGCCTAGCACCCGGCGGTCCTCGGCGGGCAGCACCCGCCCGGACAGGGCCAGGGCCATGTGGTCCCCGATGGGCATGTCCACATCGGCGTCCTCGGGCCGGGCGGCGGGGCTCGGGCCGACGCTGCCGGCCGGGCGCCAGGGCTCCACGTCGCCCGCCCGTTCCAGCAGGGCCACGGACTCCATGGCGAAGGTCTCGCGCACCCGCTCCAGCAGCGCGTCCAGGGTGGTCTCCCCGCGCAGCACGCTGCCGGCCAGGAAGGAGAGGATCTCGGACTCGGCGCGCAGCCGGGCCGCCTGGTGGGTGCGCCGCGCGGCCAGGTCCACCACCGAGGCCACCGAGACGGCGACCCCGAAGAAGACGACGATGGCGACGATGTTCTTGGGGTCGGACACCGTGAACCGGTGCAGGGGCGGCGCGAAGAAGTAGTTGAGCAGCAGCGAGCCGAGGGCGGCGGAGGCCAGGGCCGGCCAGAGCCCGCCGAGCAGCGCGGCGGCCACCGTCAGCGCCAGGAAGAGCAGCATGTCGTTGGCGATCCCGAGGTCCGCCTCGACGTGCGTGAGCAGCAGGCACAGCAGGACGGGGAAGATCGTCCCGACCACCCAGCCGGCCATGATCCGGGTCCGCCCGAGCCGGGCCGCCGAGCGCACCACGGGCAGGCCGCGCCCCTTGGCGACCTCCTCGTGGGTGACGATGTGGACATCGAGGTCCGGCCCCGAGTCGCGGGCGACGCTCGCGCCGACACCGGGGCCGAAGACGTACTGCCAGGAGCGGCGGCGGCTGGAGCCGAGCACGATCTGGGTGGCGTTGACCCCGCGCGCGAAGGCGAGCAGGGCGTCGGGGATGTTGTCGCCGATCACATGGTGAAACGTTCCGCCCAGGTCCTCGACCAGGGTCCGCTGGACGGCGAGCTCCTTCGGCGAGGCGGCGGTCAGCCCGTCGCTGCGGGCGATGTAGACGGCGAGGATCTCGCTGCCCGAGCCCTTGGCGGCCATCCGCGCGGCGCGCCGGATCAGGGTGCGCCCCTCCGGTCCGCCGGTGAGCCCCACCACGATCCGCTCCCGCGCCTGCCAGGTCGAGCGGATGTCGTGCTCGCCCCGGTACTGCTGGAGGTACTCGTCCGCCCGGTCGGCCACCCACAGCAGCGCGAGCTCGCGCAGTGCGGTGAGGTTACCCGGCCGGAAGTAGTTCGACAGGGCCGCGTCGACCTTCTCGGGCCGGTATATGTTCCCGTGCGCCATCCGCCGGCGCAGCGCCTGCGGGGACATGTCGACCAGCTCGACCTGGTCGGCCCGGCGGACCACCTCGTCCGGCACCGTCTCCCGCTGCCGCACCCCGGTGATCGACTCGACCACGTCCCCGAGGGACTCCAGGTGCTGGATGTTCACGGTGGACACGACGTCGATGCCGGCCCGCAGCAGCTCCTCCACGTCCTGCCAGCGCTTGGCGTTGCGCGAGCCGGGCACGTTGGTGTGCGCGAGCTCGTCCACCAGCGCTATGGCGGGCCGGCGGGCGAGCAGGGCGTCCACGTCCATCTCGGTGAAGGAGGCGTCCCGGTACTTCAGGGCCCTGCGCTCCACCTGTTCGAGGCCGTGGAGCATGACCTCCGTGCGCGGCCGGCCGTGGTGCTCGACGAAGCCGACGACGCAGTCCGCGCCGCGCTCCACCCGGCGATGGCCCTCGGAGAGCATCGCGTAGGTCTTGCCCACACCGGGCGCCGCGCCGAGGTAGATCCTGAGCTTGCCGCGTCCCATGCGCCCCATTCTCCGGGACGTCCACGCGGCGCACGCACCGATCGGCACCCCCGCGGCGATCCCTGACGGATCCCTGACGCGGCGCGTACAGCGGCGCGCGTACCAGGGGCGGGGGCGGGGCAGTGGGTGGGGGCAGGGGGCGGACACAGGCTGGACACGGGGCGGGCACGGGCGGGGACAGCGAGCGGGCACGGGCCGGGACAGCGAGCGGGCACGAGCGCGAAAAGCAGGTGGGCCCCACCCCGAAGGAGTAGGGCCCACCGGCCGAAACGCATGACGGTCCCCCCTGTGCGCGGGGGCCGTCCGAGGTCAGCGGACCTCGGTGATCTCCGGGCCGCGTTCGAGCTGCCCCATGCCGCCGCCGAAGCGGGAGCCCTCCTGGTCGTCCGTCTGCACGCCGTCCGGCACCATTTGGGCGTCGTTGGGCAGCTTCAGGACGATCGGGTCGCGGGGAGCCATCGGGCCGTCGCCGCGGACGACGACGGTGTCCCGGAAGATCTGCTCCAGCACACCCGCCGATTCGGGACGCACCGCGCCCTGGCCGGAGATGACACCGCGCAGGAACCAGCGAGGGCCGTCGACGCCCACGAAGCGGACCAGCTGGGCGCCGGTCTGCCCGTCGGGGAGCGGTACGGGCACCTGTGCGCGCAGCTCCCAGCCCAGCGAACCCTGGGCCTCGTCGATGATGCCGCCCTGCTGGGTGATACCCGTGGCGATCTCCTCGCGGACCTCGCCCCAGATGCCCTCCTTCTTGGGCGCGGCGAAGGCCTGCAGCTGCACGGCACTGTCGCCCAGGACCACGGTCGCGGCCACGATCGCGTCACCGGCGACCTCGACGCGCAGCTCCATGCCCTCGACACCGGGTACGAGGATGCCGCCCAGGTCGACCCGGCCGTCGGCCGGGTTCCCGAGTACCTCGGAGACGTCCCAGGGGCCGTCGGGCCGCGGGGCCGGCGGCAGGTTCACCCGGCGCGGCTGGGCATCGCTGTCCTGCCCGCCCGCCTCGTCCTGCTCGGCGACGCCGTCTACGACCTGCTCGGCCGCGCCGCCGTCATGGGCGGAGTCGTTCTTCTTGCGACGTCCGAACACGTCACTGTCCTTCCCGGTCGGTTACGACCGAAGCGTAGCCATTCCCACCCTGCTGACCAGCCCCGGATCCGGCCACGGCCGCATGACCGCCGGTGGAGCCGAAACCCCCCTCGGCCCGGGCCGAGCCGGGAAGTTCCGCCACCTCGTGGAAGCGCACCTTCTCGACCCGCTGGACAACCAGCTGGGCAATGCGGTCGAAACGCTCGAACCGGACGCTCTCGCGAGGGTCGAGATTGACCACGATCACCTTGATCTCCCCACGGTACCCGGCATCCACCGTCCCCGGGGCATTCACGAGCGCGAGCCCGCAGCGGGCGGCCAGGCCCGACCGCGGGTGCACGAAGGCCGCGTACCCGTCGGGCAGGGCGATCGAGACTCCGGTGGGCAGGACGGCGCGCTCGCCGGGCTCCAGCTCGGCGGCCTCGGTGGTGACGAGGTCGCAGCCGGCGTCGCCGGGGTGCCCGTACGCCGGAATCGGCACCTCCGGGTCGACGCGTCGGATCAGTACGTCGACCGGTCGGCGGGAGTCGTGGTTGGTCTGGGACATCAGGGGTTCACCTCAAAGGCGCGTGCGCGCCTGACCTGGTCCGGGTCGGCCATCGCCGCCCGGATCTCCTCGGGCCGTCCGTTGTCGATGAAGTGGTCGACCTTCACCTCGATGAAGAGGGCGTCGGCGCGCACGGCGACCGGGCCCTGCGGTCCACCTATCCGGCCGACGGCCGTGCAGTAGATCTTCCGTCCGGCGACGGCGGTGACCTCGGCCTCCAGGTACAGCACGGTGTCCACCGGCACCGGCCGCACGAAGTCGGTCTCCAGCCGTCCCGTCACCGCGATGACGCGCAGCAGCCAGTTCAGGGAACCGAGCGTCTCGTCGAGCGCGGTGGCGAGCACCCCGCCGTGGGCGAGACCGGGTGCGCCCTGGTGCGCGGGCTTGACGGTGAACTCCGCGGTGACGCGTACGCCCTCGCCCGCCCGGGCCTCCAGGTGCAGTCCGTGGGGCTGGCCCCCGCCGCAGCCGAAGCAGTGCTCGTAGTGCGCACCGAGGAGCTCGCCGGGTGCGGGCGCGTCGGGGTGCCGGACCGGTGCGGCGGCATCGTCCGGGGGCGTCAACACTGTGTTTCGTCCACTCACAGCCGCAGACCTTACCCGCGCGGCTACCCACCGGTCGCCTCGTGGCAGGCTTGGCCGTATGCAGCTCTCCACCGCGCACCACGACGAACGCCTGACCGCTCCCCGCGCCTGGTGGGGCATCGCCGTACTGATCGGCCTGGCCTGCGCGCTGATGCTGCTGCCGCTGGGCACGATGCCGCTGCTCGCCGGTCTGGTCGGGGGCACCGCGCTGGCCGGCCTGGCGGTGAGTTCGTACGGCTCCGCGCGCGTGCGCGTGGTGGGAGGTGCGCTGGCGGCCGGGAACGCGCGGATCCCGGTGACGGCCCTGGGCGAGCCCGAGATCCTGGACGCGGAGGAGTCGCGCGCCTGGCGCACGTACAAGGCGGACGCCCGGGCCTTCATGCTGATGCGCAGCTACGTGCCGACCGCGGTCCGGATCGAGATCACCGACCCGGCCGACCCGACCCCGTACGTCTACGTCTCCACCCGCGAGCCGCAGGCTCTGGTCGCGGCGCTGCTCGCGGCCCGGACCCCGGCGGCCTGACCGCTCGGCCCCGCCGTCCTCCGCCGGGGCGATCCGCCCCGGCGGAGGACCTCAGCCGTGCCCGGAGGGATCCGGGGCCTCCAGTGCGGCCCTGGTTGCCTCGGGAAGGGGCTGTACGGGGTGCTCCAGGGGCGGCAGGGACCGCAGGGCCTCCCAGCCCACGGCCCGGCGGCGCAGGTCACCACGGACCTTCTCGGCGAGTTTGCGGGTGTCCCGCCGGTTCATGACCGCGCCGACGGCGGCGCCCACCATGAACGGCATGAGGTTGGGCAGGTTGCGGAACATCCGCTTCATGATCTGCTGGCGCAGTTCGCGCTTCACCTGCCCGCCGAGCGCCGCGTTCAGCGTGGTCGGCTTGGTCAGGTCGACCCCGCGCTCCTCCGTCCAGGCGGTCAGGTAGGCGAAGCTGCGTTCCTTGAGGTTGCCGTGCGGCCGCTGGCCGTAGACCTCGTGGAGCTCGGCGATGAGCTTCAGCTCGATGGCCGCGACCGCGGTGATCTCGGCCGCCAGCTCCGCCGGCATCGCGGGCGGCACCGGCAGCATGGCCGCCGCGCCGACGCCCGCACCCACGGTCGAGGTGGCGTTGGCGGCGCCCGAGATCAGCTTCTCGGCGAGCTGATCGGGGCCGAGGCCCGGGAACTGGGCGCGCAGTGTCGCGAGGTCCCGAACCGGAACGCGCGGAGCGTTCTCGATGATCCTGTCGGTGAGGTACAGGGCGGCGCCCCTGACGGTTTCGCCGCCCTTGCGTACACCGTTCCGGACGGCTTGCATCCGACGCGCCCCGAAACCACGCCGGGACCCCTCGTCGGCATCGGTGGCCGACGGCACCGCCGGGGCGGTGTCGGAGGGCACGGCTATCGCCGCACTGGCGGAGCCGCCGGGAGCTCCCGGACCCGTTTCCGGATCCATGGGTGCCACCTGCGTCTCCGCCGATTCACCAGCCTTTCGGAAGCGACCCTTCCGAAAGGGTGTGGAGCCAGCCACGGCCGACGCCTCTCAGTCGCAGTCGCGACAGATCGGCTGACCGTTCTTCTCACGTGCCAGCTGGCTGCGGTGGTGCACCAGGAAGCAGCTCATGCAGGTGAACTCATCGGCCTGCTTGGGCAGGACCCGGACGGCCAGCTCCTCATTGGAGAGGTCCGCACCGGGAAGCTCCATGCTTTCGACAGAGTCGAATTCGTCCATGTCCGCGGACGAGGTCGACTTCTCGTTGCGCCGAGCCTTCAGTTCTTCGATGCTGTCGTTGTCGACGTCATCGTCGGTCTTGCGCGGGGTGTCGTAGTCCGTTGCCATTGTTCGCTCTCCCCCTCTGGGTGTTAGCGGTGTCTCAGCGCACGTAACGCACGAGAGGCCGGACTTGTGCCCGACCTGAGGCGGAGATTTTGCCTCACATCAAGGTCTGTTACTCAATCGACACCCAGCCGCCCGCCTGAAGGGCGATTGGCTGGGATGACGAGCGGGACCGTACACGGTCCGGGTGCCGTCATGCACAAACGCCACCCCGTGTATTTCCCGCCATCCGAGGGGCCGGAAACCCGGACTTCCCGGGCGTTCCGGCCGCGCGTGGGTCACTGAACGCACATGGGCCGACACCGGCCACTGTGATCGATCACACAGCGCCGGTTGCTTTCACAGGACAAGCATTCAGCCAAAAGCGAACACGTGACAGCGTCCTCACAAGGGAAGAGTGACACGCATCACGAGGCCACCGCCTTCCCGCGGCATCGCCTGGATCCTGCCGCCGTGTGCGCGCGCCACGGAGCGCGCGATCGACAGACCCAGCCCGACACCCTTGTCGCTGCCCGTGCGCTCCGTACGCAGCCGCCTGAAGGGCTCGAAGAGGTTGTCCACCTCGTACGCGGGAACAACGGGACCCGTGTTCGATACCAGGAGGACCGCCTGATCGTGCTGGGCCTCGGTGACGACCTCGACCCAGCCGTCCTCCGGCACGTTGTACCGGACGGCGTTCTGGACCAGGTTGAGGGCGATCCGCTCCAGCAGCACCCCGTTGCCCTGTACGACGGCCGGCGCACGCTCACCGCGGATCTCCACGCCCTTCGCCTCGGCCTCACCGCGCACCTGGTCGACGGCGCGCGAGGCGACCTCCGCCAGGTCCACGGGTTTGCGCTCGACGATCTGGTTCTCGCTGCGGGCCAGCAGCAGCAGGCCCTCGACCAGCTGCTCGCTGCGCTCGTTGGTGGCCAGCAGGGTCTTGCCGAGCTGCTGGAGCTCGACGGGCGCCCCGGGATCGGAGAGGTGGACCTCCAGCAGCGTCCGGTTGATCGCGAGCGGTGTCCGCAGCTCGTGCGAGGCATTCGCGACGAACCTCTGCTGAGCCGTGAAGGCCCGCTCCAGCCGGTCGAGCATCTCGTCGAAGGTGTCGGCGAGCTCCTTGAGCTCGTCGTCCGGCCCGTCCAGCTCGATCCGCCGGGTCAGGTCGGAGCCGACCACCCGGCGCGCGGTCCGGGTGATCTTGCCGAGCGGCGAGAGCACCCGGCCGGCCATTGCGTAGCCGAAGGCGAAGGCGATGATGCTCAGGCCCAGCAGGGCCATGAGCGACCGGCTCAGCAGGTCGTCGAGGGCGTGCCGGCGCTGTTCGAGGACGCACTGGTTGACCGCCGCGTTGAACTGCTCCGGCTCCAGCGGGCCGCCCATCACGCCCGAGCAGTTGGTGCTGGAGACCTTGACCTGGCCGCCGACGATCTGGAACGGCAGCGCGTTGCCCTGCCGCAGCGCCTGCGCCGCCAGCAGATAGATGATCGACAGCAGCAGGATGCCCGCGATCAGGAACATCCCGCCGTACAGCAGGGTGAGGCGTATGCGGATGGTCGGCCGCAGCCACGGGAAGGGACCCTCGGGCTGGCCGGGGTCCCAGGTCGGTTTCGGTGGTGCGACCGGTGGCGCCGGGGTGACGGGCACGCGCTTCAAATCCGGTATCCGGAACCGGGCACGGTGACGATGACCGGCGGCTCGCCCAGCTTGCGGCGCAGGGTCATCACGGTCACCCGCACGACGTTGGTGAAGGGGTCGGTGTTCTCGTCCCAGGCCTTCTCCAGCAGCTGCTCGGCCGAGACGACGGTGCCCTCGCTGCGCATGAGGACCTCCAGCACCGCGAACTCCTTCGGGGCCAGCTGGACCTCCTTGCCCTCACGGAACACCTCGCGCCGGTTCGGGTCCAGCTTGATCCCGGCCCGCTCCAGTACGGGCGGCAGCGCGACCGTGGTGCGCCGGCCGAGCGCCCGTACGCGGGCGGTCAGCTCGGTGAAGGCGAAGGGCTTGGGCAGGTAGTCGTCCGCGCCGAGCTCCAGGCCCTCCACCCGGTCGCTCACGTCGCCGGAGGCGGTCAGCATCAGCACGCGGGTGGGCATGCCGAGCTCGACGATCTTCCGGCACACGTCGTCACCGTGCACGAGCGGGAGGTCCCGGTCGAGCACGACCACATCGTAGTCGTTGACCCCGACCCGCTCCAGGGCGGCGGCGCCGTCGTACACGACGTCCACGGCCATGGCCTCCCGGCGCAGGCCGGTGGCCACCGCATCGGCGAGCAGCTGCTCGTCCTCGACGACGAGTACGCGCACGTCGTTTCCTTCCTCCGAGCCCAGAAGGGCACACGTGTATTGCGTCGCCCATCCTGCCCGTTTCGGCCGTAAACCGGCTGTAAGGCGGTCCGTGCACGGGGCCGGCGGGGCGGAAGTGAGGATTCCTTGGCCTTGCGAGGTTTCTGGGCCCAGGGTGCAGGGGAGGACGAGATCACACCCCATCCACTCCCTGACGGCGGACAGCCACGTGCCGCCGCCGACCCACGAAGAGGGGGCGAACCCACCATGGACGCATTCACCGCGGGTCTCCTGCAGCGCATCAGGACCACGCAGTCGGACCTCAGGCACGCCCGCGAGACGGGCGACGACTTCCTCGCGGAAGTGGAACAGGCGGAGCTGGAGGATCTCCAGCGCCTGGCCGCCGAACACGGTGTCCCGGTCTCCGCCGCCGTGCCCGCCTGCTGATCCCCCGATCTGCCGGACCTGCTGTTCCCGCACGGCACTGCACGACTTCTGCACGACTTCTGCACGGCTTCTGCCGCTGCAGAACCTGCACGTCCGCACGAACTCTGCACGACCTCTGCACGACGTGAACCCCGGACGCCCGAGCGGGCGTCCGGGGTTCCGTGCTTTCAGTCGTGCCAGGCCCCGAACTCCTCCAGCAGCGGCTGCAGCGAGGCGAAGACGGCCGGTGTGGCGGCCAGGGTCAACTCGCCCGAGGCCGGCTCACCCGGACGGCCCCCCGTCAGGGCCCCGGCCTCCCGGGCGATCAGGTCACCGGCCGCCAGGTCCCACGGATTGAGGCCCCGCTCGTAGTACCCGTCCAGCCGCCCGGCCGCCACGTCGCACAGGTCCAGCGCCGCCGACCCGCCCCGCCGGATGTCCCGTACCAGCGGGATGATCCGCGCCGCGACCTCGGCCTGGTGGGCCCGTCGGGTCTGCACGTAGGCGAAGCCGGTCCCGAGCAGCGCCTGGTCCAGCGGCGCCGCCGACCGGCAGGCGAGGCGCGTCGTGCCCAGCCATGCCCCGCCACCCAGCACCGCGTGGTAGGTCTCGCCGCGCATCGGCGCCGCCACGACGCCCACCACGGTCTCGCCCCCGTACTCCGCCGCGATGGACACGCCCCAGCTCGGAAGTCCGTAGAGGTAGTTCACGGTGCCGTCCAGCGGGTCGACGACCCAGCGCACCCCGCTCGTCCCCGGGGTGTCAGCACCCTCCTCGCCCAGCAGCCCGTCCTCGGGCCGCCGTTCGGCGAGGATGCCGGTGATCAGCTTCTCCGCCGCGATGTCCATCTCGGTCACCACGTCGATGGGGCTGCTCTTCGTCGCCGCCACGGCCAGATCGGCCGGGCGGCCGTCGCGCAGCAGAGCCCCGGCCTGCCGGGCGGCCTCCAGGCCCACGTCCAGCAGTTCGGCCTTCAGCTCGTCAGAGATCACGGTCCCACTTCCTACGCGTACGGACTGTCCACGCCCGCGGCCGCCGGCCGGGGGCCCCGCGCCGGGCAGCAGCCCACCGCGCACAGGTCATGACTTCGGCCGAGCGTGCCCACCCAGCACTCCGCGACCGGCTCCCCTCGTTCCTTGGCGGCCCGCTCCAGCACCAGCTCCCGCACCGCTCCGGCGAAGCGCGGGTCGGCGCCGACGGTCGCGGAACGCCGGACGGGCAGGCCCAGCTCGGCCGCCTTCGCGGTGGCCTCGGTGTCCAGGTCGTAGAGGACTTCCATGTGGTCGGAGACGAAGCCGATGGGGACCATGACGACGCCGGGCGCACCGGCGGCGTGCAGGGCCTCCAGGTAGTCGCAGATGTCCGGCTCCAGCCACGGGATGTGCGGGGCGCCGCTGCGGGACTGGTAGACGAGTTCCCATGAGTGCGCGACCCCGGTCCGCGCCGCGACCTCGTCCGCGATCACCCGGGCCACGTCGAGGTGCTGCTTGACGTACGCCCCGCCCTCGCCGCCCTCGGTGTGGTCCTCCACGGGGCCGGAGGTGTCGGCGGCGGCGGTCGGGATCGAGTGGGTGGTGAAGGCGAGGTGCGCGCCGGAGCGCACCTCCTCGGGAAGCGCGGCGAGCGAGGCCACCACTCCGTCGATCATGGGCTCCACGAAGCCGGGGTGGTTGAAGTAGTGGCGCAGCTTGTCGACCCGCGGCAACTCCACGCCCTCCTCGGCCAGGGTGGACAGCGCGTCGGCGAGGTTCTCGCGGTACTGGCGGCAGCCCGAGTACGAGGCGTACGCGCTGGTCGCGAGCACCGCGATGCGGCGGCGTCCGTCAGCGGCCATCTCCCGCATCACGTCGGTCAGGTACGGGGCCCAGTTCCGGTTGCCCCAGTAGACCGGCAGGTCCAGCCCGTGCCCGGCGAAATCCTTGCGCAGCGCGTCCAGCAACTCGCGGTTCTGCCCGTTGATCGGGCTGACCCCGCCGAACCCGAAGTAGTGCTGCCCGACCTCCTTGAGCCGCTCGCGCGGGATGCCGCGCCCGCGGGTGACGTTCTCCAGGAAGGGCACGACGTCGTCGGGTCCCTCGGGGCCGCCGAAGGAGAGCAGCAGGAGGGCGTCGTAAGGGGCGGCGGAGCCGCCGTCGGGGGCACGGAGCTGGTCTGACATGCCTCGAATCCTGCCACCCGCCGTCCGCGACCGGGCAACGGACCCGGCCCGTCCCACGCTTCGGACAACAGGTAAGGTCACCCTAACTTCCTGTCGGTATTTTCCCCATGCGGGCGCCTTGTCGGCAGACGTAACCTGTCTGAGCCAATCCCGTCCCTTACGGAGGGCACCACCTTGCCCAGTCCCTACCGCGCGATATTCGCGACCCCCGGCACCAAGGGGTTCACAGCCGCCGGCCTCCTGGGCCGGATGCCGCTGTCCATGGTGGGCATCGGTGTCCTCACGATGATCACCGAGCTGGGCGGCAGCTACGCCCTCGCCGGCGGCATCACCGCCACCATCGCCCTGTCCGCCGCCGCCGTGGGCCCCCAGGTGTCCCGGCTCGTCGATCAGTACGGGCAACGGCGGGTGCTGCGCCCGGCCACCCTGATCGCGGCCGCCGCGGTGACCGGCCTGCTGGTTGCCTCGGCGGGCGGCTGGCCGAGCTGGACCCTCTTCGTCTTCGCCGTCGTCGCCGGGTGCGTGCCCAGCGTCGGGTCGATGGTCCGGGCCCGCTGGACGGCCCTGTTCCGCGACACCCCGCAGCTGCACACGGCCTACTCCTTCGAGTCGATCGTCGACGAGCTCTGCTTCATCGTCGGCCCGCCGCTGGCCGCGACCCTGTCGGCCGGCTGGTTCCCCGAGGCCGGTCCGGTGGTCGCCCTCGTCTGCCTGGTGACGGGCGTGTGGTGGCTGACGGCACTGACCGCCACCGAGCCCGAGCCGCATCCGCACCAGGAGCACACGGACCGGTCCTCGGCGCTGCGCTCCCCCGGCCTCCAGGTCCTGGTGGCGACCTTCGTCGCGACCGGCGCGATCTTCGGCTCGGTGGACGTGGCCACCCTGGCCTTCGCCGAGGAGCACGGCAGTAAGCCCCTCGGCGGGGTGTTCCTGGCGATCTGGGCGTTCGGATCCTGCCTCGCGGGCATCGTCTTCGGCCTCATGCACTTCAAGGGCAGGGCCGAACCTCGCTGGGTACTGGGCATCAGCGCGATGGCCGTGAGTATGATCCCCCTCCTACTGGCCGGGAACTTGCCGTTTCTGGCCGTGGCGCTCTTCGTCTCGGGCCTCGCCATCGCTCCCACGATGATCACCACGATGGCCCTGATCGAGGCGCACGTGCCACACGCGAAGCTGACCGAGGGCATGACCTGGATCAGCACCGGCCTCGCGGTCGGAATCGCGCTCGGGTCCTCCGTGACCGGCTGGGTCGTCGACGCAGCCGGTGCGCAGACCGGGTACGTCGTCTCCGTATCGGCGGGAGTGGCCGCGGCGGCGGTTGCGTTCGCGGGATACCGCCGGCTGACCAGGCCGGCGCAAGGGGAGGAGCCAGCAACCGATGGGGACGGCGACAGCAGGGAAGAGCAGCGGGGAACGGACCGCGTGGCATAACTGGGCGGGCAACATCACCGCCACACCGGCCCGAGTGGTGACCCCGGCCTCGGTCGGGGAACTCCAGGAGGCGGTCCGCCGGGCCGCCGAGGACGGGCTGCGGGTGAAGGCGGTCGGCACGGGCCACTCCTTCACCGCGGCCGCCGCCACCGACGGGGTGCTCGTACGCCCGCAGGCCCTGGCCGGGATCCGGTCGATCGACCGGGCCGCCGGGACCGTCACGGTGGCGGCGGGCACGGTCCTCAAGGACCTCAACGTGGCCCTGGCCCGGGAGGGCCTGTCGCTCACCAACATGGGCGACATCATGGAGCAGACGGTCTCCGGCGCCACCAGCACCGGCACGCACGGAACCGGCCGCGACTCGGCCTCCATCGCCGCCCAGATCCGGGGCCTGGAACTGGTCACCGCCGACGGCCGGCTGCTGACCTGCTCCGAGAAGGAGGAACCCGAGGTCTTCGCGGCGGCCCGGCTCGGCATCGGCGCGCTCGGCATCGTCACCGCGATCACCTTCGCCGTGGAGCCGATCTTCTTCCTGACCGCCCGGGAGGAGCCGATGGGGTTCGACCGGGTGACGGCCGAGTTCGAGGAGCACTTCGCGGAGAACGAGCACTTCGAGTTCTACTGGTTCCCGCACACGGGCAACTGCAACACCAAGCGGAACAACCGCAGCCAGGGCCCGGCCGCCCCGCCCGGACCGGTCAGCGCCTGGATCGAGGACGAGCTGCTCTCCAACGGCCTCTTCCAGGCCGTCAACTCGCTGGGCCGCGCGGTCCCGGCCACCATCCCCTCCATCGCCCGCGTGGCCAGCCGCGCCCTGTCGGCACGCACCTACACGGACATCCCGTACAAGGTGTTCACCAGCCCGCGCCGGGTGCGGTTCGTGGAGATGGAGTACGCACTCCCGCGCGGGCAGGTCGTCGAGGCACTGCGGGAGCTGCGCGCGATGGTCGACCGCTCGGGGCTGCGGATCAGCTTCCCCGTGGAGGTGCGGACGGCTCCGGCGGACGACATCACGCTGTCGACGGCGTCCGGCCGCGACACGGCGTACATCGCGGTGCACATGTACAAGGGCACCCCGTACCAGGGCTACTTCACGGCCGCCGAGCGCATCTTCACCGCGCACGGCGGCCGCCCGCACTGGGGCAAGGTGCACACGCGGGACGCGCAGTACTTCGCCGAGGCCTACCCGCGGTTCGGTGAGTTCACCGCGCTGCGCGACCGGCTCGACCCCGACCGGGTCTTCGGCAACGACTACCTGCGGCGGGTCCTGGGCGACTGACCGGTCCCGGCCCCGCACGGCAGCTCAGCACTGCTCGACACCGCTCACGACCGCCTGCGGCCGCCTGCGACTGCTCACGACTGCGGAGCGCTCTGCCGCGCCGCCGGTGTCGACGCGTCCGGACCGGGCGCGGGGGCCGACGGCGTGGGGCTCGGGGAGGAGGTCGGGGTCTGCTTCGACGGGGAGGGACCGGGCGTCGGCTCCCCGGAGGCCCCGGCGTTCCCGGAGTTCCCCGGGTCGCCGGAGCCCGAGGGGCTCGGCCCGGGGCTCGGGCTGTGGTCGCCCCGAGGGTGCGAGGGGCTCGGCGAGGTCCCGGGCCCGGGGCTCCGCCCGCCCTTCCCGTCGGCCCCCGGCTCGTCCCGGGGCGGGGCGGGGCGGTCCTCGCTCGCCCTGCGGGTACCGCCGGAGAAGAGGGTGCCGCCGCCGCTGCTGACCGAGGTGCCGGCCATCGCCTCGTAGGTGCCGAGGCCGCCGATGGCGATGGCGAAGGCCGCGCCGGAGGCGACCGCGGTGCGCTTCCAGCCCCGTACCCGGGTGCCGTGCACGGTGGCCGCGCCGAACTCCTCCGTGGGGGCGACGGCGCCCCGCTCCGCTGCCTCGTCCGCGGTCCGCGGCTCCTCGCGGGGCTGCGGTACCCGACGGGCCCCGGTCCGGGTGCTCTCCCGCAGCTGGTCGCCGGTGCGCCGGAAGAAGTGCTGGATGACGGGTCCGCCCGCGGTGGCGACGACGCTGACCACACCGGCCCCGAGGATGGTCCCGTAGACGCCCATCTTCGAGGCGAGCAGGGCCGCCGCGACGGTGGCGAGGGAGGAGCCGGCGACCTGGGCGGCGCTCAGGTCGAGCTTCTTCTTCTCCGGTTCGTCCTCGACGTCCCGCGTGGCCTTCTGACCCATCGCCATCCCCGGTGTGTCCCGCCTCTCGCGCTTCTCCTCTTCCAGGAGTTACCGACCCCTGAGCGAAGCAGATAGTTCCGTTTCTGGTGATTATGTGAAGCAAGACACCCGAAAACGGACCACGGGTGCAGGTCGGACCCGATCGAGGGCACGCCAACTCCCGCCGTCCGAGCAAAGTTCGGCGGCGCGGCGGTCCACCCAGGTGGCCCGAATGGAGTACTGTGGCGAGCCCTGGGGCCGTCCTTCCTTTCGGATGTCCGGACTCGGGAGAGGGGGCCGACTGATGGAACACGGCACTCAAAGACCGGTGATGCCGCGGTATTGCACGGACGCCTGCTGCGCACAGTAACCACTCGGTCACTGTGCGTACCCAACAGGTAACCGTGCCATAACGGCGATCAAGGGCGCATGCCCGACACGCCGGTTTAACTCGGCAAGGTTGTGGCAGGCTGCACCCGGGCAGGCCACACTCGACTAGCGGAAGCAGCGACGCACGTGACGTCGGCAGGCACCACCCGGGAGGTCCCCATGCCCGAACTGCGTGTCGTGGCCGTCTCAAATGACGGCACACGACTGGTGCTCAAGGCTGCGGACAGCACGGAGTACACGCTTCCGATCGACGAGCGGCTCCGGGCCGCCGTCCGCAACGATCGCGCGCGCCTGAACCAGATCGAGATCGAGGTGGAGAGCCACCTCCGCCCCCGCGACATCCAGGCCCGCATACGAGCCGGTGCCTCCGCGGAGGAGGTCGCTCAACTGGCCGGCATCCCCGTCGACCGCGTACGCCGCTTCGAGGGTCCGGTGCTCGCCGAGCGCGCGTTCATGGCCGAGCGTGCCCGCAAGACCCCCGTGCGCCGTCCCGGCGAGAACACCGGTCCGCAGCTCGGCGAGGCCGTGCAGGAGCGGCTGACCCTGCGCGGCGCCGAGAAGGAATCCGTCCAGTGGGACTCCTGGCGCCGCGACGACGGCACGTGGGAGGTCCTCCTCGTCTACCGGGTCGCGGGTGAACCGCACTCGGCGAGCTGGACCTACGACCCGCCGCGCCGGCTGGTCGTGGCCGTCGACGACGAGGCCCGTTCGCTGATCGGCGAGTCGGAGGACCTGCCGGCGACGCCGGAGCCGAGCTTCCCGTTCGTGCCGAGGATCGCGCGGCTGCCGCGCGACCGGCCGCTGGACCGCGCCCTGGACCGGCAGCTGGACCGGGCCGACAGCCGGCCGGCGCCCGCACCGGAACCGGAAGAGGAACGGGACACCCTGACCAGCCTGCTGGAAGCGGTCCCGAGCTTCCGCGGCGACATGGTCGTCCCGGAGCGCACCGAGGCACCGGACACCGAACCGGAGGCCGAGGAGCCGCCGGCCCCCGCCGCCTCGGCGGGCGCGGGCGCCGCGTACGCCGATGTCCTGATGCCCCGTACGGTGGCGGGTCACCGCGACCGGCTGACCGGCACCACCGACCGCCAGGCCGAGGCCGACGGGGTCCGCCCCGGGCGCCGTGCGGCCGTACCGAGCTGGGACGAGATCGTCTTCGGCACCCGCCGCAAGAAGCAGGAGTAGCGGCCCGCCGACACCCGGAGCGGCGGGCCGAAGGGTCCGGCGGGACCGGTGAGCGGGCCGGTTCGCGCCGGGGCCGGGCGGGCGCCCGGCCCCGTCCCGGCTACTGGGGGTCCGGACCCGTGGCCACCGGGCGGGCCGGGTCGGCGGACCATTCGGACCAGCTGCCCGCGTAGAGGTCCGACTCGATGCCGGCCACTTCCAGGGCCAGTACCTCGTGCGCTGCGGAGACCCCGGAGCCGCAGTACACCCCCACCGCCGCCCCCTCGGACGCGCCGAGCCCCTCGAACCTCGCGCGCAGGGTGTCCGCCGGCAGGAAGCGGCCGTCCGGGCCCACGTTCTCCGTGGTCGGGGCCGACAGTGCGCCGGGGATGTGGCCGCCGACCGGGTCGATGGGCTCGACCTCGCCGCGGTAGCGCTCGCCCGCCCGGGCGTCCAGGAGGACCCCGTCACGCGCGCGCAGGGCCGCCGCGTCCGCGTCCAGCAACCCGACCGCCCCCGGAGTTGGCTTGAAATCGCTCTCCGCAGGAGTCACCCGATCGGTCGTCACCACGCCACCGGCCGCCGTCCAGGCGGCCAGCCCGCCGTCCAGAACCCGCACGTTCGGGTGACCTGTCCAACGCAGCAACCACCACGCGCGGGCGGCCGCCCAGCCCAGACCGCCGTCGTACACAACGACCGGACCGTCCGCCGGGACGCCCGCCCGCCGCATCGCCTCGCCGAAGGCCTCCGGGTCCGGCAGCGGGTGCCGCCCGCCCGACCCGGGTGGACCTGCCAGTTCCCGATCGAGGTCGACGTACACCGCCCCGGGCAGGTGTCCTGCCTCGTAGGCGGGCCGCTGGTCGGGGCCGCCGAGCTGCCAGCGGACGTCCAGCAGCACCGGCGGGCGGAGGCCCGCCAGCTCGGTCCTCAGTTCGGCGGCGGAGAGGATCGCAGATTTCGCAGTCATGCCGGCCATCTTCCTCCCCGCCCCGCACACGCGTAACAAGCCCGTCATCGGCGGGCCGCATCGATCCGGTCAACTCCGTGCCGCGCCCCCTCGATGCGGCCCGGTCGGGGCGCGCCGAGTCCCCGGGAGTGGAAGCATCAGCACCGGTAAGCGCCACGACGGAGGAGACGGCTGACATGACCGAGGCAGCGGAACCAACCCGGCGCACGCCCGGTACCCCGTGCTGGGTGAGCCTCATGGTGCACGGCCTCGGGACCACCGAGGACTTCTACGCCGATCTGTTCGGCTGGGAGTACGAACCCGGTCCCGAGCAGCTCGGCCCGTACGTCCGCGCGGTGCTGGACGGCCACGAGGTGGCCGGGATCGGCGAGATGCCGCCGGACCGGCATCTGCCGGTGGCCTGGACGACGTACCTCGCCACGGACGACGCGGACGCGACCGCCGAATCGATCCGCGCCTGCGGCGGCACGGTGGCGGTGGGCCCGCTCGATGCCGGGATCGCGGGGCGGGTGGCGATCTGCTCCGACCCGCTGGGCGCCATCTTCGGCCTGTGGCAGGCGCAGAGCCGCATGGGCACCCGGCTGCACAGCGGACCGGGTACCCCGGTGTGGAACGAACTGGTCACCCAGGACACCTCGACGGTCGGGAAGTTCTACGAGCACGTCTTCGGCCACGAGGCGCAGACGCACGCCACCGCCTCCGACGACTTCGACTACCTGACCCTGCACCTGGAGGGCCGCCCGGTGGCCGCCGTGCACGGTGTCGGCCGCTCGCTGCCGCACGACCGGGGGCCGCACTGGATGGCGTACTTCGAGGTGGAGGACACCGACGTGGCCGCGGCCCGGGTCGTCGAGCTCGGCGGGCGCGTCGTCGATCCGCCCCACGAGGGTCCGCGCGGCCGGCAGGCCACGGTCGCGGACCCCGAGGGCGCGGTCTTCGCCATCGTGCCGGCCCGGCGCTGAGCCCGGTCAGTCCGCCCTCGGCCCGGGAGCCCGCCCGAAGTGGCGGGCGGTGGGCACGAGGGCGGCCGCGGCGGGTACGAGGAAGCAGGCTCCGGCGCACACGGCGAGGACCGGGGTGACGCCGAAGACGCCGATGGCCGGGGCCATCAGGGCGAGGCCCAGCGGGGCGAGGCCGTAGGACAGCAGGAAGTCCAGCGAGGAGACCCGGGCGAGCTTGTCCGGGGCGACCTCGCGCTGGGTGGCCGTGAACCAGGGCACGTTGAACAGCTCGATCCCGATGCCGGCGACGACGTAGGCGGCGATCACCACGGCCGGGTGCACGGGCAGCATCAGGCTCAGCGGCGCGAAGCCGTAGAGAGCCAGTCCGGCGAGGGCGCTCCAGCCTTCGGAACGGGGCCGCCTGCGGGCGGTGACCAGGGCGCCGCCGAGGGCGCCCACGGTGTAGGCGGTCATGGCGGCGGCCAGTACCCACTCGGTGCCGTAGCGGTCGCGGCTGACGAGGGGCAGGGCCACGCCGGTGGCGGAGTAGCCCAGCGCGATCACCGCGGTCAGGGCCCCGAGTCCGGCGAGGAACCACGGGTGGCGGCGGGCCTCGCGTATCCCGTCGACGAATTCGGCGCGCAGCGATGCGCGCGGGGCGGGGGCCGGGGCGACCGGTCCGGCCGGCGCGGGTGATGCTTCGGCGGGTCGCGGGGCGGCGGGTCGGCCCGGCAGAAGGGCGGCGACCAGCCAGAGGAGGCCGATCCCCAGCAGCAGCGTCCCGGCGTCGACGAACGCCGCGAGCAGCGCCGTCAGGGTGGGTCCCGCCAGCGTGGAGGTCCGTACCGCCATGGTCATCGCGGCGTTGGCCTGCTGCCTGCGGTCGGCGGCGACGGTCTCGGCGGTGAGCGCCTGGAAGGCGGGGCGGCAGGCTCCCTGCCCGGCGCCCGCGAGGGCGGCGGCCAGGGTCATCAGTATCAGCGAGCGGCCGAGTCCGAGGGCGAGCAGCGGGGCGGCGACCGCGGCGGCGAGGGCGGACCAGAGCACGACGGCGCGGCGTGAGTGACGGTCGGCCAGCACGCCGCCGACGGCGACGGCGGCGAGGAAGCCGGCCGTCCGGGCGGCGAGGACCAGCCCCAGGGCGGCCGCACCGAGTTCCCGGTGCAGGACCGCGAGGCCCAGGACGAAGGGCAGGGCCCAGGTCGCGAGCCCAGAGGCGGTGGTGCCGGCCCACAGGCGCAGGAACGCGGTGTCGCGCAGGACGGAACGCGCGGGCGGCGGACCGGTCTCGGCCGTCCCGGTCGTCGTGCCGTGCAGGGGTGTGGTCGCCACGGTGGGGTGCTCCTCGTTCGTCGGCAGGTAGCGGATCGCGGCTCGATGACCCCGACCCGGGGGTGTTAATGAAAACGATAACCATTACAGTAGCGTTTGAACGAGGCACTCCTGCCCGGTGCACGACCACACCCGCGCCCTTCCACGCACTTCCACGCCCTTCCACGCTCTTTCCAGACCGGAGAACCCATGCGCCACCGCGCCCGACCCGGCATTCCCCTCACGCTCGCCCTGGCCCTCGCGGCCGCGGGCTGCTCGACCGCCACCACCACCGAGGACCGCGCGTCCGCCGACAGGCCCTCGGCCGCGGCGGCCATCGACAGTTGCGGCCGGCAGCTCTCCTTCGACCGGCCCCCGCAACGCGCCGTCGCCCTGGACCAGACCTCGACGGAGACCCTGCTGGAACTGGGCCTCCAGGACCGGATGGCCGGCACGGCCAACCTCAAGACGAAGATCCCGGCGCGCTACCAGGAGGCCTACGCCAAGGTCCCGGTCATCGCCCCGAAGATCGCCACCGGCGAGCAACTGCGTTCTGCCGCGCCCGACTTCGTGGTGGCCGGTTCCGCCGACCTCTACACGAAGGACCGCGCCGGCACCCGGGAGGAGCTGGCGGCCGTGAAGGTCCCGGCCTTCGTCAGCGCGGTGGACTGCCCCCAGCAGAACGAGGCCGGAAAGTCGCCCTTCGAACTTCTCTTCTCCGACTACGAGCAGCTCGGCAAGGTCTTCGGCAGCGAGCAGCGGGCCGGCGCCCTCGCCCGCGAGCAGCGCGCCGTCGTCGCGAAGGCCGGCGAGAACGCCGGCAGGGCCGCCGCCCGGGACGGTGGGCAGCCCACCGTCGTCTACCTCTACTCGGTCTTCAACGGCATGCCGTACGTGGCGGGCGGGACCGGCCTGCCCGGCGAGATGAGCCGGATCGTCGGCGCGAAGAACGCCTTCGACGACGTGGCCGAGGACTGGCCGGAGGTCTCCTGGGAGGAAGTCGCCGCGCGCGACCCGGACTTCATCGTGATCGGCGATCTGAGCGAGCGCGGTCGGCCCGGAGACAGCGCCGCCGAGAAGCGCGCCGCGATGGCCGGGGACCCGGTGGTCTCCCGGCTGGCGGCGGTGCGCGAGAACAGGATCATCGAGGTGCCGGGCATCGAACTGGACCCCTCCGTACGCTCCGTGCACACCCTGGGGCTGCTGGCGGACGCGATGAAGGACCTCGGATATGTCCGCTGACCCGGGGACGGTGGACCTGCTGCTGCCGGCCGCCCGCGACGTCCGGGTGGACGGCGCCCCCTCGCGGCGGGTCCGGGCCGGGCGGGCCGGCGGGCCGGCCCGGACGGGGCTGTTCCTCGCCGGGGTGCTCGTACTCGCCGTCTCGGTGGCGGCCGGTACCCGGATCGGCGCCGCCGACGTGGGATGGACCGACCTCGGCCGGGTGCTCGGGGCCCGGCTGGGACTCGGCACCGAACCACTGCCGCCGCTGCTGGACTCGCTGGTCTGGGACCTGCGGCTGCCGCGGGTCCTGATGGCGGCGCTGGTCGGCGCGTCGCTCGCGGTGTGCGGCACCGTGCTGCAGGCCGTCACCCGCAACGCGCTGGCCGACCCGTACCTGCTCGGGGTGTCCTCCGGCGCCTCGGCCGGGGCCGTCATCGCGGCCGTCCTGCCGCTGGCCCTGGCCGGGCCGGGCGCCGGCGCGCTCGGGGTGACCGGCGGCGCGCTCGTCGGCGCCCTGCTCTCCTTCGGCCTGCTGCTGGCGCTGCTGCGCCGCACGGGCCTGGACTCGGTCCGCATCGCCTTGACCGGAGTGGTCGTCGGGCAGCTCTTCACCGCCCTGACCTCGCTGGTCCTGATGGCCTCCGCGGACGCCGACACCACGCGCGCGCTCACCCACTGGCTGCTGGGCTCGATGGCTCCGGCTCGCTGGGATGCCGTCGCCGTCTGCGCGCTCGTGACCCCGCTCGGGCTCGCGGCCGCCTGGCTGTGCGCGAACTCCCTCGACGGGCTCGCCTTCGGCGCGGACACCGCCGCCTCCCTGGGGATCGGCGTACGGCGCACCCGGATGCTGCTGCTGGTGGTGACGGCCGTGCTGACCTCGGTGGCGGTGGCCACCGTCGGCGCCATCGGGTTCGTCGGGCTGATCGTTCCGCACGGGGTGCGTCTCCTCGTCGGTCCGCTGCACCGGGTCCTGCTCCCGCACGCGGCGCTCGCGGGAGCGGTGTTCCTGGTGTGGACCGATGCCCTGGCACGGGTCGCCTTCGCGCCGCGCGAGATCCCGGTCGGCGTGATCACCGCACTGCTCGGCGTCCCCCTGTTCCTCGTCGTCCTGCGCAGGAAGGGGGAGCTGTGAGGATCACCGCCGAAGGGCTGAGCTGGTTGGCCTCGGGCACGCCCGTCGTCCGCGGGGTCGGCCTGGACATCGCGCCGGGCGAGACGGTCGGCCTGCTGGGCCCCAACGGCTCGGGCAAGTCCTCCCTGCTCCGCTGCCTGGCCGGGCTGCGCGTGCCCGACGCGGGCACGGTGCGCTACGACGGCCTGCCCGTACGGGACTGGAGTGCCCGGCGGATCGCCCGCCGGATCGCCTTCGTCGAGCAGGACTCCGGGCTCGACACCGACCTGCGCGTCGCCGACGTCGTGGGACTGGGCCGGACGCCCTTCCGCGACCGCCTGCACGGACCCGACGCCACCGACCGGGCGGTCGTGGCCGCCGCACTGGACCGTGTGGGCCTGACCGCGCTCGCCGGGCGCTCCTGGCGGGGGCTGTCGGGCGGCGAGCGGCAGCGCGCCCACATCGCCCGCGCGCTCGCCCAGCAACCGTACGGCCTGCTGCTCGACGAGCCCACCAACCACCTCGACGTGAGGCACCGGTTGGAGCTCATGGAGCTGCTCGCCGGCACCGGGCAGACCGTACTGGTCGCCCTGCACGACCTCACCCTGGCCGCCCGCTACTGCGACCGGCTGCTGCTCATGCACCACGGCCGCCTGATCGCCTCCGGGCCCCCCGCCGCCGTCCTCACGACCGAGCACCTCGCCGGGATCTTCGAGGTGGACGCCGAGCTGGCCACCGACGCCCTGGGGCGGCCCGCGGTCTGCTACCGGGGACCGCTGCGGCCCGCCGTACCGGCATCCGCAACCGCAACCCCGCCCGAACCCGCGCCTGCGCCCGCGCCCCGACCCGTATCGACACTCCGTGAAGGAACCTCATGACGACCCGGACCACCACCGCGCCCGCACCGACCGTCGACGCCCTCATCACGTCCGTACTGGCCGGTGAACACGGGCCGTTGCCCTCCGCACTCGTGGCGACCAGCGTGTTCTGGATCCACCACGGCACCCGCCTGGCGGGCGGCGACACCACCTATCTCAACCAGTACGTCCTGGTGCGCCTCGGCGGCTCCTTCGGCGGCTGCGCCTTCGAGCCCGGCGAGATCGACCCGGCGGTCTGCCGCGACGCCTCGGGCGCCCCGCTCGACGTCCTGCTGCGCGAGGCACCGCGCCCGCTGCGGATCGCCGCCCTCGACGCGTACCTGGCCGAGCAACACCCGCACCGCGACGCCGCGGCCGAACCGATCGCCCTCCCGGTCGGCACCCCCGAAGTGCGCGCCCGGGCCCGCGACGCGGCCATCACCGGGCTGCTGGACATCGGCGCGGGCGCCCGGGTCGGCCTCATCGGCGTGGTCGACCCGCTCGTAGCGGCCATCCGCGAGCGGGGCGGCGTACCGCTGCCGTGCGACTTCAACCTCAGGGCCACCCGGTGGGGCGATCCTGTGACCACCGACATGCACGAGGTGCTGGAGCGCGCCGACGCCGTCGTCGCCACCGGCATGACCCTCGGCAACGGCTCCTTCGACACCGTCCTCGACCGCTGCCGCACCCGGGGTATCCCGCTGGTCGTCTACGCACAGAGCGGCAGCGCGGTGGCCCGCGCCTTCCTCGGCTCCGGGGTGACCGCCCTGTCGGCGGAGCCCTTCCCCTTCTCCCAGTTCAGCGCCGACCCGACGACCCTCTACCGCTACCGGGCGGTGGCGCAGCCGTGATCGCACCCACCGCCCGCCGCGGGGTCGGGCAGGCCCCCTGCCACCACGGCGAGATCCTCCAGGGCGTCTTCCTCGACGCCGCCGGGCGCCGGTGCGCCGGTCTGGTCACCCTGCCGATGACCGGGATGGGCAGCCGGGCCGAGTTCACCCGGCGTCCCGGCACCGCGCCGGAGAGGATCGGTGTGCTGCCGGGCGACCGTACGAAGGCGGCGAGGGCCGCCGCCCTCGCCGTGGCGGAGTGCGCGCCGCGATGTCAGGAGGCTCCCTGCGGAGGCGAGTTGCGGATCGCCTCCGACATCCCGGTGGGCCTCGGCATGGGCAGCTCCACCAGCGATGTCATCGCCGTCGTACGCGCCGTCGCGGACTCCTACGGGGTGCGGCTGGCGCCCGGCACCGTCGCCCGGCTCGCGGTGAGCGCCGAACTGGCCTGCGACCCGCTGATGCTCGACGCCCGCCCGGTGCTCTTCGCCCAGCGCGAGGGGCGAGTGCTGGAGGTGCTCGGCCCCTGCCTGCCGCCCCTCGTCGTCGTGGGCTGCGCCCTGGGCGGGGGTGCGCCCGTGGACACCCTCTCGCTGCCGGTCCCGGCGCACGGCGCGAGCGACGTACGCGCCTTCGAGCGGCTGCGCACCCTGCTGCGGCGGGCCGTCGCCACGGGGGACGCGGCCCTGCTGGGCCGGGTCGCGAGCGCCAGCGCACGACGGGGCCAGCAGCTGTTGCGCCACCGGGAGTTCGACACGCTCACCGACATCGGCCGGCGGCTCGGGGCGGTGGGGGTCCAGATCGCACACAGCGGCGCGGTGGCCGGTCTGCTCCTCGACCCGGCGGCCAGGGGCCTGCGCCACCGGGTCCGCAGCTGCGTACGCGCCCTGGAGAGCAACGGCATCCACGCGACCCGCACCTTCACGACCTTTCCGACGCCCCTTCAGACGACCAGGGAGTTCCCGAGTGGACCAGCACATCGCGGAGGCCATCGGCCGACCGGACCTCATACGCCTCGACGACCGGCTCCTCTGCCTGCGCTTTGAGACCATGAAGGTCGTCTCCGCCCTGGCCGCGGTCCGCCACCTGCTCGACACCGGGGCGGTGCGGCGCGGCGACACCCTGCTGGACAGCTCCAGCGGGATCTACGCGTACGCCCTCGCGCTGGCCTGCCACCGCCACGGCATGCGCTGTCACATCGTGGGCTCGACGACCGTCGACCACACGCTGTGCACCCAACTCGCCGTGCTCGGGGCGACCCTGGAGCGGATGGAACCCTCCACCGACCTGAAGCTGGACCAGAAGCGGCGGGTCGAGCGCATCCACGAGATCCTCGCCGAGCATCCCGAGTACCACTGGATGCGGCAGTACCACGACGACATCCACTACCTGGGCTACCGCGCCGTGTCCGACCTGGTCCGGAAGTCGACGGGCGGGGACGGCCTCACCGTCGTCGGCGGGGTCGGGTCGGGCGCCTCCACCGGCGCCCTCGCCCGCTACCTGCGGGAGGACTCCCCCGACGTCGAACTGGTCGGTGTGCAGCCCTTCGGCAGCGTCACCTTCGGCGCCGAGCACGTCGCCGACCCCGAGATCATCATCGCCGGGATCGGCAGCTCCATCCCCTTCGGGAACGTCAGCCACGCGTCGTACGACACGCTCCACTGGATCTCCTTCGACGCCGCCCTGGCCGGCAGCGTCGACCTGCTCCGACGGCACGCGGTGTTCGCCGGCCTGTCCACCGGGGCCGGCTACCTCGCGGCCCGCTGGGAACGGTCCCGGGCGCGGGAACGCACGGTCCTCTTCATCGCCGCCGACACCGGCCACCGCTACGTGGACACCGTGTACGCCCGCCACCGCGAGGCGGTCGCCGTCGACTCCCTGTCCCCGCGCCCGGTCGCCGACCGTGCCGAACTCGCGCTCCCCTGGTCCCGGATGCGCTGGAACAGGGCCTCGGGCATCGAGCCTCGGGGGTGACCTTGGCTGATATACGGGTTCGGTCGCGGCCGGGACACGATCCCCCGTAGGCATGAACACCTGGGGAGTCACGTACGCCCGTAGTACGAGCCCGGCATTCTGCAGCTTGTCGACCGCCGAGCCGGGGATCGCGATGTGACAACGAGAGGGATGGCCGTGAAGGTTGAGCAGGCGCACGGCGGTTCGTCCTCGTCACCGGTCCCGTTCGGCCCCCGCCGCCCGGCGGGCGAGGGCCGCGACGGACGCGTGCCGCGGCATGTCGCCTGCGTGATGGACGGCAACGGCCGATGGGCGGCGCAGAGGTCGCTGCCACGCACGTCCGGTCACACCGCGGCCGAAGCGACGGTGATCGACGTCATCGAAGCGGCCCGGGCGGCCGGGGTGGAGTGGCTGAGCCTGTACGCCTTCTCCACCGAGAACTGGAGCCGCCCGAGCGGCGAGGTGGATTTCCTGATGCACCTGGTGCGCCGTGTGGTACGCAAGCACGCTCCGCTCCTGCATGCGCGCGGGATCCGCTGCAGGTTCCTGGGCGTTTCGGATGCCAGGATTCCGGCTCCGCTGGCCCAGGACTTCGCCGATCTGATGACGCTGACCGGTGCCAACCGCGGCATGACCCTGACGGTGGCGTTCGATCACGGCGGGCGCAGCGACATCGTCGAGGCGGCGCGCTCACTCATCCGCGCCGGGGTACCGGCCGAGGCCCTGGACGAGCAGGTCTTCGCCGCTCATCTCCCCTTCCCGGACACACCCGATGTCGACCTCGTCATCCGCACGTCCGGCGAGCAGCGCATCTCCAACTTCATGCTCTGGCAGGTCGCCTACGCGGAGTGGATGTTCCCGCCGGTGCTGTGGCCCGATTTCCGCGCGACGCACTTCGCCGAATGCGTACACACCTACCAGCAGCGCGACCGCCGTTTCGGCGGCGTCGCACCGCACGCGAACGGAGACCTTCGACCGTGACCTCCTTCAACCCCGGCGCACCGGGCGATGCTCACCACGACGGGGCCTCGGTGTTCGGGCCGGAGTCCGAGTTCCACCGGTTCGCGAACGACCCTCGCTGGGCACTGGCCCTCATCCGGGCGACGGTACTGGAGGCCGCTCACCCGCAGGTCGGCGCGGCACTGATCGACAACTCCACCTTCGTGACGCACCCGTGGCGACGGCTGCGGAACACCTTCCTGAGCCTGCAGCGCATGTTCGGCGCCGATGACCAGGTGCGGGAACGGGAAGCGGCGCGCTTGAACCGGCTCCATGCCCGGATCAACGGCGCCGACGCACACGAGCAGCCCTACGACGCGATGGATCCCGGGGTCCGGGCCTGGGTGGTGGCGACCTTGTTCGAAAGCGTCGTCACCATGTGCCGGCTCAGCGGCCAGCCCCTGGAACAGGCCACCATGGAGCGTCTGTACGCCGAGCACCAGGCCTTCCTGGCGCTGTTGGGAGACCGGTCCGGCCACCTGCCGCCGACCCTGCGGGAGTTCTGGCCCTACTTCGACCGGATGGTCGCGGAGGAGCTGGAGAACACCGAGGCGCTGCGCATCATCCTCTACAAGCTCTTCGACCACCTTCCCGCGCCCGCGGTACTGGGTGATCTGCCCACCCTCTGGGCAGCCGGCCGGACCCTCGCCGGCCCCGTCATCGGCGCCATCACCGTGGCCTCCCTCCCGGAGCCCTTGCGGCGCCGGGCCGGGCTGCCCGACATCCCCGGCGCCCGGACGCTGACGCAGAGTGCGTACCTGGCCATGGGCCTGGCACGCTTCCTGCCCGCCGGCTGGGTCCAGACGGATGAGCTGGTCGACCTGCTCTCCCTCACTCCCGACAGCGATGACCCCCGTGCGAGAACGCTCACCGCGGTCCGCGACGGCATCAAGCGGGCCGGCGCCCTGCTCAGGCTGATCACACCGCTTCCCCCGGAACCCGGCCCCGCCCCGTCGGCCGGGCCCGCGCGCAGCGCCGAGGAGTTCTTCCACGACGTGCTCGACCAGACCGGCGACGGCTACCTGGACTGGCCCGACCTCGCCGCAATGGCCCGGGAGCTGTCGGGCCGCCTCGACCTGGACGAGCCCAAGGAGACCCGGCTCTACAACGCCTTCGCCGACTGGTGGCGGGAGCTGCAGGCATCACTCGACGCCGACGGGGACGGCCGCATCAGCAAGGCCGAGTACGCAGCGGCCGTGCCCTCCCTCGCCGGGCCCGCACTGATCAAGGTCGCCGAGGTGCTCTTCGACGCCGCCGACTCCGACGGCAACCAGTCCATCGACGAACAGGAGTACCGAGCGCTGTTCCGCACCGGGTTCCGGCGCTCCATGACCGACACCGGAGCCACGTACTCCCGCAGCGCTTTCGTCAAGGACTTCGTGTCCTTCATGTCGGGCCGTCAGCGTTCCAGCGCCTACGACCCCCTGCTGGCGGAAGCCTGAGGAACCCACAGACGGCGCCACCATGGGCGGCGGCGGGTACCCCTCAGGCGTGGTTGACCGGGAGGACGTCCGGGGAGAGGGCGCCCGCCCGGGCCGCGGCCGAGGTCATGCGCCTGCGGTGGTGGCGGCGGCAGAGGACCTCGTAGCCGATCTCCTCCGCCGGGCGGTTCACGTCGCCGACGACGACCTGGGCGCCCTCGACCACCATCTCCCCGCCCACCGTACGGGCGTTGTGCGTGGCCCGGGCGCCGCACCAGCACAGGGCCTCGACCTGGAGCTGCTCGAGCCGGTCCGCCAGCTCGATCAGGCGCTGCGAGCCCGGGAAGAGCTTCGTGCGGAAGTCCGTGGTGATCCCGAAGGCGAAGACGTCCAGCCCGAGGTCGTCCACGATCCGGGCCAGCTGGTCGATCTGCTCCGGGGCGAGGAACTGCGCCTCGTCCACGATCACGTAGTCCGCCCGGCCGCCCTTGGACAGCTGCGCGACCAGGTAGCCGTACAGGTCCATGTCCTCCGGCGCCTCGACCGCCTCCGTCACCAGGCCGAGGCGTGAGGACAGCTTGCCCTCGCCCGCCCGGTCGTCACGGGTGAAGATCACGCCCTGGAGTCCCCGCGCGTCACGGTTGTGCGCGATCTGGAGCGCCAGGGTGCTCTTTCCGCAGTCCATCGTTCCGGAGAAGAACACCAGCTCGGGCATGGGAAGTACGGGACCTTTCGGGTCGTGGGCAGGTGGTGGGCGGTACAGGTCCGGGCGCGGTGGGCCGACGCGCGTCAGGTGCGGATTTCGAGCAGCGGGACGAGCTGCTCCGCCGCCGTCATGGAGCCGTGCATTCCGGCGAGGGCGGACTCGTTCGGCTCGTTGCGCGAGGCGGTGATCGCGGCATCGGACTGGGCGGCCGCCACCACGTCGCCGATGCGGCCGAGCACGCGCTCGTCGCACTCCCCCGGCACGCCGAACCAGCCCAGTTCCAGGGCCTCTTCGCGGCTCGCGACCCAGAACCGGTCGCCGAGCACCTCGCGCCACACGGTCAGTACGTCCGCCTGCGCACCCGGCACGGCGTACACGTGCCGGGCCCGGCCCTCGCCGCCCAGCAGGGCCACGCCCGCGCTCAGCTCCCAGTCCTCGTCGAAGTCGATCCGGGAGTCCTCGTCGAAGGGGACGTCGACCATGCCGTGGTCGGCGGTCACGTAGAGGGCGGTGCGCGGCGGGAGCTGCTCGGCGAGCCGCTGGACGAGCCGGTCCACGTACATCAGCTGGCCGCGCCAGGCGTCGGAGTCCACGCCGTGGCGGTGGCCGGCGCCGTCGAGCTCGCTGTAGTACGTGTAGACGAGCGAGCGGTCACCGGCCGCGAGGCGTTCGGCCGCCAGGTCCATCCGCTCCTCGCCGGTCATCCGGCCGAGGAAGGTGCCCCCACTGAGCGCGATCTTGGTGAGCGGGGTGGTCTGGAAGGCGGGCGAGGAGACCTGGGCGGTCGCCACTCCGGCCTTGTCCGCCTGCTGGAAGACGGTGGGGTACGGCTGCCAGGGTTTCGGCGCGGTCCACGGGTACCAGCGCAGCTGGTTCATCAGTTCGCCGGTGGCCGGGTTGCGGACGGCGTAGCCGGGCAGGCCGTGGCGGGCCGGCGGCAGGCCCGTGCCCACGGAGGCCAGGGAGGTGGCGGTGGTCGCCGGGAAGCCCGCGGTGATCGGGCGGCCGGTGCCGCCGCGCGAGCTGCCGAGCAGGGAGGTGAGGTACGGGGCCTCGTCCGGGTGGGCCTTGATCTGCTCCCAGCCCATGCCATCGACCAGGAACACGCAGTTCCGGTCGGCCGGGGTGAGCTCGGGGATCGCGGCGGTGAAGCCGGGGACGCCCTGGCCCGCCACGAGCGTGGGCAGCAGGTCGGCGAGCGACCCGGTGCCGTACTCCGGGACGGGGGCGCCGGCCAGGTCGAGCAGCTCCGGCTCGGGCCACTCCTGCGCCGCGGAGTACGCCATCAGCGGGCGGGGGTGGACGTGGCCGCGGTGGCCTCGGAGAGCGCCTGTGCGAAGACCAGGGTCTGGCGCACCGCCTCGGGGCCGTCGCCGGCCTCGCTGACGCGCAGGCTGAGGTCGTCGGCGGTGGAGTTGCCGGTGTAGCCGTGGTCGGAGTCGCAGTTCGGGTCGCCGCAGGCGGCCGGCTCCAGGTCGATGCGCGAGACCGCGCCCCAGCCGATGGTCAGGACGACCTCACGGGGCAGGGTGCCGGGAGTGTAGGACTCCGGGTTGGCGACGACGCGGCTGAGCACCACGGAGGAGATGCTGGACAGCTTGACCGACTCGGTGGAGGTGGTCGCGTACGGGGAGGGGGACCCGGCGTCGGCGGCCTGCTCGTCGGTGTGGCTGACGATGAAGCGGTTGCCGGTCAGCACCAGCACGGTGACGTGGCGCCGCACCTCGTTGGAGTCGAAGGTCGTCTCCTGGTGGACCAGGTACGACGAAATCGGCTCGCCGCCCACCGCGGCCTCCACGGCCTCGGCCACGAGGGCCGGGTAGTAGCCGCTGCGCTCGATCGCCGTGCGCAGCCCCTGGGTCGTCGTACCGGATTTCGCCATGAGGTCCATCCTAAGGCCCGTACGGGGCCCTCAGGCCGCGCCGTACCCGGTCAGTAACTGGGGAGGGTCCGCGGGCCGAGATCGCCGCGGGCGGGCGGGTGGGCGACGCGGACGGTGGCGCTGAGCACGGACAGCCCCTCGGCGGCGACCACGACGGGCTCCAGGGAGACTCCGATCACCTCGGGGTGGTCGTCCACCAGGCGGGACAGCCGCAGGAGCAGGTCCTCCAGGGCGGGCGTGTCCACGGGGTCGCTGCCGCGCCAGCCGAAGAGGAGGGGTGCGGTCCGGATGGACCGGATCAGTCCGGCGGCGTCCCGGTCGGTGGCCGGGACCAGCCGGTGCGCGGTGTCGCCGAGCAGCTCGGAGGCGACGCCGGCGAGCCCGAAGGAGAGGACGGCGCCCGCGGCGGGGTCGATGACGGAGCGGACGACGGTGTCGACCCCGCGCGGCACCATGGGCTGCACCACGGGCTGGAGCTCGGCCGGCTTGCCCAGCGCGTCGGTGAGCTCCTCGTACGAGCGCCTCAGTTCGGCCTCGTTCGGGAGGTCGAGCCGTACGCCGCCCAGGTCCGCGCGGTGGCGCAGGTGCGGGGCGGTGGTCTTGAGCGCCACCGGGTAGCCCAGCACCCCGGCGGCCCGGACCGCCGCGTCGGCGCTCGGCGCGGGCAGGGTGGGCAGGACCCGGATCCCGTACCGCGCGAGCAGCTCGCGGGCGTCCCAGTCGGTGAGGGTGAGCACGGCTCCGGCATCGACGTCCGTGAGCAGTCCGGCCAGCTGGGCCGCGGCTCCGGCCTCGTCGATGTCCTCGTACTCGGGAACCCGCCCGTCGTCGTCGGCGGTGGCCCGGCGCCACTGGCCGTAGCGGACGGCTTCGGCGACGGCCTTGACCGCCCGCTCGGCGGCGGGGTAGCTGGGGATGCTGGCCCCCGCCGTGGTCGGCAGGCCCGCCGGGGACCGCGGGTCCGGGGCAGGGACCCCGGCCGGGTAGGGGGCCGGGTGCGGCAGTCCACGTACCGCGGACAGGGCCTCGACGAGCTCCTCCAGCTCGACGTGCACGACCGCCACCGGCTTGCCGGGATGCTCGGCAACGGCGTCGCGGAGCGCACCGGCCAGGTCGTCCGCGGGAGCGTCCTCGCTCACCCAGGGGATGGCCGTGACCACGACCGCGTCGCAGTCCTCGGAGCGGAGGGCATCGGTCAGGGCGGTGCGGAAGTCGGCCGGCGAGGCGGCCGTCGTCAGGTCCAGCGGCGGCAGCGGCTGCAGGCCCTGGGTGAGGCAGGCGTCGTAGGTGAGGATCCCGAGGGACTCGGAGTTGCCGAGGATCGCGATCCGGGGCCCGGCAGGCAGCGGCTGCGCGGCCAGCAGGAGGCCGACGTCCACCAACTCGGTGACCGTGTCGACGCGGATGACGCCGGCCTGCCGCAGCAGCGCGGAGACGGTGGCCTCCGGGAGCCTGGTGCCGGGGACGACGTGCCCGGCCGGGCTGTGGCGGCCGCCCTTGGCGACGACCACCGGCTTGACGGCCGCCGTCCGGCGGGCGAGGCGGGTGAACTTCCTCGGGTTGCCGAGGGTTTCGAGGTAGAGCAGGGCGACGTCGGTCGCCTCGTCGTCGTACCAGTACTGGAGGATGTCGTTGCCGGAGACGTCGGCCCGGTTCCCCGCGGAAACGAAGGAGGACAGTCCCTCACCGCGCCGGAGCAGGCCGGAGAGCAGGGCGATCCCGATCGCCCCGGACTGGGTGAACAGGCCGATCCGGCCGCGCGTGGGCATCGGCGCCGGGGTGAGGGAGGCGTTGAGTTCCACCTCCGGCGCGGTGTTGATCACCCCGTAGGCGTTCGGGCCGATCAGCCGCATCCCGTACGAGCGCACCTGCCGCACGAGTTCGCGCTGGCGGGCGAGCCCGGCGGGGCCGCTCTCCCCGTAACCGGCGGACAGGACGACCAGCCCCTGCACCCCGTGCTCGCCGCAGGCGGCCACCGCATCGGGGACCCGGTCGGCCGGGACCGCGATCACGGCGAGGTCGACCGGGGCGCCGACGGATCCGATCGTGGGGTAGGCCCGTACGCCGTCGAGCAGGTCACGGGTGACGGCCTCGTTGACGGCATAGAGGTGGCCGCGGAAGCCGCTGTCTCGGAGGTTGCGCAGCGCGGCCGCGCCCACGCCGGCGCCGGACCGGCTGACTCCGACGACGGCCACCGATCCGGGAGCCAGCAGCCGCTGCACCGAGTGGGCCTCGGCACGCTGTTCGCGGGCCCGCTGGACGGCAAGGGATTCGGCGGTGGGTTCGAGGTCGAGCGTGAGGTGGACGGAGCCGTCCTCGAAGCTGCGCTTCTGCTGGTAGCCGGCGTCCGTGAACACCTTGATCATCTTGTTGTTGGCGGGCAGCACCTCGGCGGCGAACCTCCGGATGCCGCGCTCGCGGGCCACCGCGCCGATGTGTTCGAGGAGGGTGGAGGCGACCCCGCGACCCTGGTGGGCGTCCTGAACGAGGAAGGCGACCTCCGCCTCGTCGGCGGGCCCCGAGGCGGGCCGGCCGTCGGGGCCGATGCGGTCGTAGCGGACGGTGCCGATGAACTCCCCGCCGATGGTCGCGGCGAGCCCGACCCGGTCCACGTAGTCGTGGTGCGTGAAGCGGTGCACGTCGCGGTCGGAGAGCCGGGGGTAGGGAGCGAAGAACCGGTAGTACTTCGACTCGTCCGAGACCTGTTCGTAGAAGCTGACGAGCCGCCCCGCGTCCTCGGTGGTGATGGGCCTGATCCGGGCGGTACCGCCGTCGCGCAGGACGACATCGGCTTCCCAGTGGGCCGGGTACGAGGGGTCCGACTCGATGGTCATGGGCCTACCTTACGGCCGGATCGGGCGGGGCAGCTCTCGCGCGGCGCATTAGGCAGGACTGGACAAACCAGTGCAAGCTGGGCAAGGTCGAACGGCGAAAAATTGAGGCCGAAGGTCGGTCCGAGCATTCCGGACGTCGTGAGAGACTGGTCTAGACAACCGTAAGAACCTGAAGGGCATCACCATGGCAGAGCGCCGCGTCAACGTCGGTTGGGCCGAGGGCCTGCACGCTCGTCCCGCCTCGATCTTCGTCCGTGCGACGACCGCTTCCGGCGTCCCGGTGACCATCGCGAAGTCCGGCGGCGACCCCGTCAACGCCGCCTCCATGCTGGCGGTTCTGGGCCTGGGCGCCCAGGGCGGCGAGGAGATCGTCCTCGCCTCCGAGGCCGAGGGCGCCGAGGCCGCACTCGACCGCCTCGCGAAGCTGGTCGCCGAGGGTCTCGAGGAGCTCCCCGAGACCGTCTGACCCTTCGGGTTCGACCCCACGCACGAAGCCGCGGCCCCCGCTCCCGGGACCGCGGCTTCGTCGTATCCGGTCCGGGCCCCTGCCTGCCGGCCGGAACCCCGGTCCCGGTCCCGGCCCCGGCAACACCCCCTGCCGGGCCGCACCCTTGACACCCGAACCGAAGCCGCCCGGAGGGATCCCGCCGGGCAAAGAAAAGCCCGTCCGAAATCCCGGCGCACGCCGAATTCAGATCCGTGGAAATTCGGCACGGCAAATAGGCCCGGCACGCAATCCGACCCGCCGCCGCGCAGCGAATTCGCGCGATTCCATCCTTTGTATACGGCTCCTGTTAATGCCGGCCGCCCGACATGTTTACGGCAGGTTGCGAAGTCCTCACCGCCGCGCGGAGCCGAAGCCGGTGCGCCCCCGCCGCCCGGTCGGCGTGGACCACGGTCAGCGCCCGCGCCCGTTCGGCGTCCCCGCGCGCCACCGCGTCCACGATCGCGCCGTGCTCCGCCCAGGACTCCACCGGCCGGACCGGCGCGTCCACCACGTACATCCAGGCGATCTTGTGCCGCATCTGCGTGAGCAGCGAGATCAACCCGGGGCTGCCGGAGGACTGCGCGAGCGTCTCGTGGAACCAGCCGCCCAGGGACCGCAGATCCTCCCCCTGGCCCCGTCTGGCCCGCTCCTGCCCCAGCCTGACCAGCCCGCGCAGCACCTTGAGGTGCGCGTCGGTGCGCCGCCGGGCCGCTCTGGCGGCCGCCAGGGGCTCCAGGAGCATCCGCAGCTCCAGCAGGTCCGCGGCCTCCTGCTCGGTCGGCTCGGCCACGCAGGCCCCCGCATGGCGCCGCGTGGTCACGAAGCCCTCGGACTCCAGGGTCCGCAGGGCCTCTCGGACCGGGACGCGCGAGACCCCGTACCGGCGGGCCAGCACCTCCTCGGTCAGCCGGGCGCCCGGCTCGAACGCCCCGGAGACGATGTCGTCGCGGATTGCTGTGCATACCGCGTGCGCAGGAATACGCAAGACCGAACCTCCGCCTATTTCCGACTGCCAGTCTCATTGCACGCACATGCGCGTGCTGCGACTCTATTGCAACACACGATAATTTCCGAGAGCAGCCGAAAATGCGAAACATTTGCACAAGGGCGCAACACAAAGACCCCGGCTCGGGGAGCCGGGGCCTTCGGTGAAGCGGAGGGTGGAGCCGACGCGCTGCGGCGCAGCCTCAGAGTTCGACGCCGTGCGAGCGCAGGTACGCGATCGGGTCGATGTCCGAGCCGTACTGTGAGCCCGTGCGGGCCTCGAAGTGGAGGTGCGGGCCGCTGGAGTTGCCGGTGGAGCCCGACAGACCGATCTGCTGGCCGGGGGTGACCTGCTGGCCGACCGAGACGTTCAGCGAGGTCATGTGCCCGTACTGGGTGTACGTACCGTCGTTGTGCTTGATGACGACGTTGTTGCCGTACGCGCCACCCCAGCCGGCCTCGACGACGGTGCCGACGCCGACGGCGTGGACCGAGGTGCCGGAGGCGGCGTGGAAGTCGATGCCGGTGTGGCTGCCGGAGGACCACATGCCGCCGCCCGCGTGGTACTGCGTGCTGACGTACGAGCCGTCCACCGGGGCGACGAAGGTGTTGAGGCGCTTGCGCTCCTCCTCGCGGGCGGCGCGCTCGGCGGCCTCGCGCTCGGCCTTCGCCTTGGCCTCCGCGAGGCGCTTGGCCTCCGCGGCCTTCTGCTTCGCGTCGGCCTCGGCCTGCGCCTTGGCGGCGGCGTGCTCGGCTGCGCGGTGCTGGGCGTCGGCCTGCTCGGAGATGTCGCCCGCGAGCTCGTCGGCGACGACGACGGCACCCAGGCCGTTGTCCATGCCGATGTTGCTGCTGTGGTTGTCCGCGGCGAAGGCCGGGGCGGCGAGGGAACCGACGACACCCGTGGTGGCGATCGCGGCGATACCGGCGTAACCGGCGGTCTTCTTGCTCAGACGGCTGGAACCACGGTGCTTACCGGAACCAGCGGGACGACTGCCAAACGCCATGAAGGGTTTGATCCTTTCCTTCCTTCTCGCCTACCGGGTTAGCTGACGGGTTCGGAGCAGGAAGGTCTCCTACGGACCTCCTCTTTCGAGGGGGTCCGATTCACCCCAGGGACTATGTGGGTCCCCGGCTCCCCAGGCTCGCGCCTGACGGGGACTCGGCGATCGCTGCCCGGTGCCGCGGGTGCGGCGGGCACAACTGACGGACAGCACGGCCGACGCTAGGCGGATCATCAGTCAATCGCCAAACAGACACGGCTTTTTGTTGCGTACGCCACACCGCATACAAGCAACCTCGCCACTAAACGGACAAAAGGGGTTCTGGTAAACAAGTCACCAGAACCCCTTGCTGAAACCTTCAGCCGGCCCTCAAGGGGCCGCATCCCGACCGTCAGTTGGAGACGACCGTGACCTCACCGATCCCGAGGGCCCGCACGGGCTCCTCGATCAGCGCCGCATCGCCCACCAGGACGGTGACCAGCCGGTCCGCCGGGAAGGCCTTCACGACCGCCGAAGTCGCCTCCACCGTGCCGGTTTCGGCCAGCTGCGCGTACAACTGCGCCTGGTAGTCGTCCGGCAGTTCCTGCTCGACCTGATCGGCGAGCGTGCCCGCGACCGAGGCCGCCGTCTCGAACTTCAGCGGGGCCACGCCCACCAGGTTCTGGACGGCGACATCACGTTCGGCATCGGTCAGACCGCCCTCGGCGAGGGTGCGCAGCACCTTCCAGAGGTCCTCCAGCGCCGGGCCGGTGTTCGGGGTGTCCACGGAGCCGCTGATGGCGAGCATCGAGGCGCCCTTGCCGTCCGCGGTGGAGCGCAGCACCTGGCCGAAGGCGCGCACCCCGTAGGTGTACCCCTTCTCCTCGCGCAGCACCTTGTCCAGGCGCGAGGTGAGGGTGCCGCCCAGGCAGTACGTACCGAGCACCTGGGCCGCCCACACCCGGTCGTGGCGGTCCGCCCCGATCCGGCCGATCAGCAGCTGCGTCTGGACCGCTCCGGGCCGGTCCACGATGACCACGCGACCGGTGTCGTCGGCGGTCACCGGCGGCACCGGGAGGGCCGCGGCGGTGTTGCCCGTCCAGGTGCCCAGGGTGTCCGCCAGCACGGCGTCCAGGTCGATGCCGGTCAGGTCCCCGACGACCACTGCGGTGGCCGTGGCGGGGCGTACGTGGGCCTCGTAGAAGGCGCGTACGGCGGCGGAGTCGATCCGGGCGACGGTCTCCTCGGTGCCCTGGCGCGGCCGGGACATCCGCAGGGTCGCCGGGAAGAGCTCCTTGGAGAGCTGCTTGGCGGCGCGGCGCTGGGGGTTGGCCAGCTCGTGCGGGATCTCGTCGAGCCGGTTGCGCACCAGCCGGTCGACCTCGGCGTCGGCGAACGCGGGGGCGCGCAGCGCCTCGGCGAGCAGGCCCAGGGCCTTGGGCAGGCGGGAGGCCGGGACCTCCAGCGAGACCCGGATGCCGGGGTGGTCGGCGTGCGCGTCGAGGGTGGCGCCGCAGCGCTCCAGCTCGGCCGCGAACTCCTCGGCGGAGTGCTTGTCGGTGCCTTCGGAGAGGGCCCGCGCCATGATGGTCGCCACGCCGTCCAGGCCCGCGGGCTCGGCGTCGAGCGGAGCGGCGAGGTTGACCTCGACCGCGACGACCTGCTGGCCCGGCCGGTGGCAGCGCAGCAGGGTCAGCCCGTTGGACAGCTGCCCGCGGTCGGGGGCCGGGAAGGCCCACGGCTGCGGCTCGCCGGCCTGCGGCTGCGGGTGGAAGGTCATCGTGACGGCTGCGGTGTCGCTCACTGCTCCGCCCCCTCGTTCTCGTCGGACTCGTCGTGCTGGTCGGACCCGTCGGCCGCGATCGGCTCGTAGACGAGCACCGCGCGGTTGTCCGGGCGCAGTCGGGCCGCGGCCACGGCCTGCACTTCCTCGGCCGTGATGTCCAGGACCCGCTGGACGGCGGTCAGCGCCAGCTGCGGGTCGCCGAACAGCACCGCGAAGCGGCACAGTTCGTCGGCGCGCCCGGCCACCGTGCTCAGCCGGTCCAGCCACTCCCGCTCCAGCTGCGCCTGGGCGCGCTCCATCTCCTCGGCCGTCGGGCCCTCTGCGGCGAACCGCGCGAGCTCCTCGTCCACGGCCGCCTCGATGGCGGGGATCTCGACCCCGCTGGAGGTCTTGACGTCCAGCCAGCCCAAGGAGGGTGCGCCGGCCAGGCGCAGCATGCCGAAGCCGGCCGCGACGGCCGTCTGGTCGCGGCGTACCAGCCGGTTGTGCAGCAGCGAGGACTCGCCGCCGCCCAGGATGGTCAGCGCCACGTCGGCGGCGTCGCACTCGCGGGTGCCGTCGTGCGGGAGCCGGTAGGCGGCCATCAGCGCACGCGCCGGGACCTCCTCGACGATCTCCTCGCGCAGCTGCTCCCCGATGGTGTCGGGCAGCGAGCCGTCGCGCGGCGGCTGCTTGCCGTCGTGCGCCGGGATGGTGCCGAAGTACTTCTCCACCCAGGCGAGCGTCTGCTCGGGGTCGATGTCCCCGACGACGGAGAGCACCGCGTTGTTGGGCGCGTAGTACGTACGGAAGAAGGTGCGCGCGTCCTCCAGGGAGGCGGCGTCCAGGTCGGCCATGGAGCCGATCGGAGTGTGGTGGTACGGGTGGCCCGCGGGGTAGGCCAGGGCGGTGAGCCGCTCGAAGGCCGTGCCGTAGGGAACGTTGTCGTACCGCTGGCGGCGCTCGTTCTTGACGACGTCGCGCTGGTTCTCCATGGACTCGTCGTCCAGGGCGGCCAGCAGGGACCCCATCCGGTCCGCTTCCAGCCAGAGCGCGAGCTCCAGCTGGTGGGTCGGCATCGTCTCGAAGTAGTTGGTGCGCTCGAAGCTGGTGGTGCCGTTGAGCGAACCGCCGGCGCCCTGGACCAGTTCGAAGTGGCCGTTGCCCGGTACGCTCGCAGACCCCTGGAACATCAGGTGCTCGAAGAGGTGAGCCAGGCCGGTACGTCCCTTGACTTCGTGGCGCGAGCCGACGTCGTACCAGAGGCAGACCGCGGCGACCGGGGTCAGGTGGTCCTCGGAGAGCACCACGCGCAGGCCGTTGGCCAGCCGGTGCTCGGTCGCTGTCAGGCCGCCGGAGCCGGCCTGGGCTGTGGCCGTGTGACCCATGGGCATGTGGTCCCTTCGATCGCGATGCAGAGATTTCTTATCGACCTGCCACTGTATGCAAGCGCGTCGGCCGCCGGATAAGTTCCCGGGTCACTCCCCCGCACTCCGTCCGGGGGACCCCCGGGGTCGGAGTCGGCGTTGTCGGTGCGTCGGGCCACAATGGTCCGCGTCGTACCCTCGCCGGACACCACAAGACCGCCAGACCGAACCAGACACCCCGCCAGACACCCAGCACATCCCATTTTGGTTAAGGAGCCGCGCAGCGATGGCCCGCCGCAGCACGAAGACCCCGCCGCCGGAGGATTTCGAGGAGAAGATCCTCGACATCGACGTCGTCGACGAAATGCAGGGCTCCTTCCTCGAGTACGCGTACTCGGTGATCTACTCCCGCGCCCTGCCCGACGCCCGGGACGGCATGAAGCCGGTGCACCGGCGGATCGTCTACCAGATGAACGAGATGGGCCTGCGCCCCGACCGCGGCTACGTGAAGTGCGCCCGTGTCGTCGGCGAGGTCATGGGCAAGCTCCACCCGCACGGTGACGCGTCGATCTACGACGCCCTCGTGCGCATGGCCCAGCCCTTCTCGATGCGGCTGCCGCTGGTCGACGGCCACGGCAACTTCGGTTCGCTCGGCAACGACGACCCGCCGGCCGCGATGCGTTACACCGAGTGCAAGATGGCCGATGCCACGTCGCTGATGACGGAGTCGATCGACGAGGACACCGTCGACTTCACCGCCAACTACGACGGCCAGGAGCGGGAGCCGGTCGCGCTGCCCGCCGCGTACCCGAACCTGCTGGTCAACGGCGCGTCCGGGATCGCGGTCGGCATGGCCACCAACATGCCCCCGCACAACCTCGGCGAGGTCATCGCGGCCGCCCGCCACCTGATCCGCCACCCGCAGGCGGACCTGGAGGCGCTGATGCGCTTCGTGCCGGGTCCCGACCTGCCGACGGGCGGCCGGATCGTCGGCCTCTCGGGCATCAAGGACGCCTACGAGAACGGGCGCGGCACCTTCAAGATCCGCGCGACGGTGGCCGTGGAGGACGTGACGCCGCGCCGCAAGGGCCTGGTCGTCACCGAACTGCCCTTCACGGTCGGTCCCGAGAAGGTCATCGCGAAGATCAAGGACCTGGTCGGCTCGAAGAAGCTCCAGGGCATCGCCGACGTCAAGGACCTGACCGACCGCGCGCACGGCCTGCGCCTGGTCATCGAGATCAAGAACGGCTTCCACCCGGAGGCCGTCCTGGAGCAGCTCTACAAGCTGACGCCGATGGAGGAGTCCTTCGGCATCAACAACGTGGCGCTGGTCGACGGGCAGCCCCTGACCCTGGGCCTCAAGGAGCTGCTGGAGGTCTATCTCGACCACCGCTTCGAGGTCGTGCGGCGGCGCAGCGAGTTCCGCCGCACCAAGCGCCGCGACCGGCTGCACCTCGTCGAGGGCCTGCTGGTGGCCCTCATCGACATCGACGAGGTCATCCGGCTCATCCGGGACAGCGAGAACTCGGCCCAGGCCAAGGCCAGGCTGATCGAGCGGTTCTCGCTGAGCGAGATCCAGACCCAGTACATCCTGGACACCCCGCTGCGCCGGCTCACCAAGTTCGACCGCCTGGAGCTGGAGTCCGAGCGCGACCGGCTGACCGGCGAGATCGACGAGCTGACCGGGATCCTGGAGTCGGACAGCGAGCTGCGCAAGCTGGTCTCTGCGGAACTGGCGGCGGTCGCGAAGAAGTTCGGCACCGAGCGCCGTACGGTGCTGCTGGAGTCCGCCGGTACCGCGGTGGCGGCGGTTCCGCTGGAGGTCGCGGACGACCCGTGCCGGGTGCTGCTGTCCTCGACGGGCCTGCTGGCGCGTACGGCGAACGGCGACGCGGTGCCGGAGGAGGAGGGCGGAGCCCGCGCCAAGCACGACCTGATCGTCTCGCAGGTCGCGGCGACGGCCCGGGCCGATGTCGGCGCGGTCACCTCGTACGGGCGGCTGCTGCGGCTGGCGGTGATCGACCTGCCGCAACTGCCGGACACCCACGCCGCGCCGAACCTGGCGGGCGGCGCCCCGGTCTCGGAGTTCCTCTCCGGGCTGGAGCCGGACGAGAAGGTGATCTGCCTGACATCGCTGGACGAGTCCTCGCAGGGTCTGGCGCTGGGAACCGAGCAGGGTGTGGTCAAGCGCGTCGTGCCGGACTACCCGGCCAACAAGGACGAGCTGGAGGTCATCACCCTCAAGGAGGGCGACCGGATCGTCGGCGCGGTCGAGCTGCGCACGGGCGAGGAGGACCTGGTCTTCATCACCGACGACGCCCAGCTGCTGCGCTACCCGGCGAGCCAGGTGCGCCCGCAGGGCCGCCCGGCGGGCGGTATGGCGGGCATCAAGCTCGCCGACGGCGCCAAGGTGATCCACTTCTCGGCCGTGGACCCGGCGCGGGACGCCGTGGTCTTCACGGTGGCGGGCTCGCAGGGCACCCTGGACGACTCGGTCACGTCCGGGAAGCTGACCCCCTTCGACCAGTACCCGCGCAAGGGCCGGGCCACCGGCGGCGT
Source organism: Streptomyces avidinii (assembly GCF_014650695.1). Classification (GTDB taxonomy): domain Bacteria; phylum Actinomycetota; class Actinomycetes; order Streptomycetales; family Streptomycetaceae; genus Streptomyces; species Streptomyces avidinii. The sequence continues at coordinate 114,406 of NZ_BMVL01000013.1, forward strand.
GCGCTGCCAGCGGTTCCTGAAGGGCGAGGACGTCCTGGTGCTGGCCTGGGCGGGCGGCTCTCCCGCCCGCGCGGCGACGGCGAACGGCACTCCGGCCGAACTGCCCGCCGTGGACCCGCGCCGGGACGGTTCGGGGGCGGTGCTCCCGGCGACCGTCGCGGCGCTGGCGGGAGCCGCGCTGTAGGGACGTACGAGGGCATTCGGGTGGTGCGACCGGGGGGACGTACCACCCGAATGCCGACTAGTGTTTTCCCCGTGGACGCGGTGGGGGGAGAACACAACTGATGAGCCGTCGAGCGGGCAGCGGACTGATCGGGAACTGGGCGGAGGCCCAACGCCGTCAGCAGCAGACGCAGCTGATCCAGCAGCGGGAGGCGGAGCGTCGGCAGCGGGCCTACGAACGGGACGCGAACCGGAGCCACCGGCAGTACCGCGAGGCCGAGGCCCTGAGGCGCACCGCACAGCTCGACGCCGAGGTCACCGCCCTCAAGGGCCTGCTCGTCGCGGGCTGCCGGGCACCGGCGTTCCGGATATCCGACCTGGCCCGGCCCGACCGCCTGGAACCCTTCAACCCCGGGGCCCTGGCGCAGCCGGTGCCGATGCCCCGCATCGAGGACTTCCAGCGGCAGAGCAGCGGCTGGACCCTCGGCTCGAACCACAGGGCGCAGGCGGAGCGAGAGGCCCACGCCCGGTACACGCAGGCCTGGCAGGCCGCGAACGCCGCGGAGGCGCAGCGGCAGCAGCAACTGGCCGCGTACCGGCAGCAGTACGACCGGTGGGCGGCGGAGCAGCTCGCCGGGGTGCGGGCGCACAACGGCGGGCTCACCGAACTGGCCGACGCGCTGCGCGCGGGCGATGCCGAGGCCGCGGTGGAGTACTTCTCGGCAGCTCTGTACGCCTCGACGGCCTGGCCCGAGGCACTGCCCCGGCAAGTGGCTGCCGCCTACGACCCCGCGGCGCGCCAGCTGGTGCTGGACTGGGAGCTGCCCGGGTACGCGGTCGTGCCGGAGGCCCGGGCCGTGCAGTACCTGCCCAGCACGGACCAGGACAAGGTGAAGCCGCGCCCGGTCACGGAACGGCGGGCCCTGTACCGGGACCTGCTGGCCCAGTGCGTGCTGCTGGTGGTGCGCGAGCTGTACGCGGCGGACGAGTTCGGCGTACTGGACTCGGTCGTGGTCAACGGCTTCGTGGACTGCCACGATCCGGTGACGGGGCAGGAGGCGCGGTTCGTGCTCTCCACGGTGCCGGCGGAGCGCAGCGCCTTCGCCGGGCTGCGGCTGGAGCAGGTCAGCGCGGTGGACTGTCTGGTCTCGGGGCTGGGCGGGCAGTTGTCGGCGCGGCCCGACCAGCTGACTGCGGTGCGCCCCGGGCGACGGCCCGACGAGGTCGGCGGGGGTGTCGTCAGCCACGGCGGTCACGGGGGCGGCACGGACGACGACGAGCCGGATCTCTTCGTGATGGACCCGATCGCCTTCGAGAACCTGGTCGCCGAGCTGTTCCGGGCGATGGGCATGGAGGCGGTGACGACGCAACGGTCGGGCGACGGCGGGGTCGACGTGGAGGCGGTGGACCCGGCGCCGATCCGGGGCGGGCGGATCGTGGTGCAGGTCAAGCGCTACCGGAACACGGTGCCGCCGACGGCCGTGCGTGATCTGTACGGCACGGTCCAGGACAAGGGGGCGAACAAGGGGGTGCTGGTCACCACCGCGTCCTTCGGGCCGGGGTCGTACACCTTTGCCAACGGCAAGCCGCTGGAGTTGGTTCCCGGAGCGGACCTGGTCGAGCTGCTCCACCAGTACGGGCTCCGCGGCCGCCTCGGCGGCGGCAGTGCCGCGGCGCCCGCGCGGCGGGCGCCGGAGCCCGAACCGGCTCCCCCGGCGGACCACAACGTGCTCGGCATGTCCTGGTCGGGTTCGGTCGCCCTGGACGTGTGCGCCCTGGTCTGCACGGGCAACCGGGTGCTGAGCGAGGACCACTTCGTCTTCTTCAACAACCCGCGCACCCCGGACGGTTCGGTCCGCTCCCGTGAGCACGCGAGGCCCGACAAGGCGGCGCTGGAGGTCTCCTTCGACGCACTGCCGTCGCAGGCCGACCGCCTGGTCCTGGTGGCCGCGATCGACCCGGAGGTCGATCCCCGCGCCGACCTCGCCGGATTCGCCGACGCCCACATCCGCCTGCTGTCGGCCGGCGGTGAGGAACTGGGACGGCTCGACGTCTCCGACGGGCGCGCCGGCGAGACGGCCCTGGTCCTCGGCTCGTTCCGGCGCCGCTCCAACGGCGACTGGGACTTCGTGATCGGCGGCAAGGGCTACCGCGGCGGTCTGGAGGCCCTGCTGGGCGAGTACGGGGTCGAGGTCGCCTGAGCCTGAGCCCCCGGAGCCTGAGCCCCGTCCGGGCGTTCGTCGCCGGGTTCGGTGCGGAGTAGGGGTGCCGGCTCCCTCGGTCCTCCTCAGTCCACCTCAGTCCTCGTCCGAGCCGGTCCCGGTCTCGGACTCGGACTCGGATTCCGTCCCGGGCTCCGCGGGCCGGGCGACGTACCGCAGTACGCCCCACATGCTCTCGGGGCGGGCCTCGTGCGGGGCCGGTTCCCGGCAGGCCTCCAGGTCGCGCAGCAGACCCGGACCGTCGGTGCCCGCACCGATCAGGACGAGCTGGGTCAGGCGTGCCTCGCCCCGCCCCCAGGGACCTGGGGCGAAGCGGAGGAAACGGCCGACCGCGTGGACCTCGTAGCGTTCCTCGTGCCCGGGTACGCCGAAGTAGACGAAACCCTTGATCCGGTAGAGCCCGGCCGGGCGCCGGTCGAGGAAGTCGATGAACCGGCGCGGGGACAGGGCCTGCTCGGAGGTGAACTCCGTGCTCTCGTACGCGGCATGCGCATGGCCGCAGCCGTCGTGACCGGGGCCGGGGCCGGGGCCAGGGCCCTGACCGTGGTCGTCCGCCTCCGCGAGGAGGTCCTCGAAGGAGAGCTGGCCGCGGGTCTCGGTCCAGGGCCGCCGGTCGAAGAGGAGTTCCGGGTCGATCCGGCCGTGGTCGGCTCCCACGACCGGGGTGCCCGGGGCGCAGAGCGCGGCGAGCTCCTTCTCGATCCGGGCCCGCTCGGCCGCGTCCACCCGGTCGGTCTTGTTGAGCACCACCAGGTCGGCGACGGCGAGGTGGCGGTCGGTCTCCGGGTGCCTGGCCCGGGTCGCGTCGAATTCGGCGGCGTCCACGACCTCCACCATGCCGCCGTACCGGATGGCCGGGTTCTCGCTGGCCATGAGCATCCGGATCATCTCCTGTGGCTCGGCCAGTCCGCTCGCCTCGATGACGATCACGTCGATCCGGTGGACGGGTGCGGAGAGCTTCTCCAGGTAGGCGTCGAGTTCGCTGCCGTCGACGGCGCAGCACAGGCAGCCGCCGCCCAGGGAGACCATCGAGTCCCCGACCTGGCCGGCCACCGACATCGCGTCGACCTCGATCGAGCCGAAGTCGTTGACGACGACCCCGATCCGGGTGCCTCCGCGGCCGGCGAGGAGGTGGTTCAGCACGGTGGTCTTGCCGGATCCGAGGAAACCGGCGAGGACGACGACGGGGATGGGCTGCCTGCTGTTCACCCGGTCGATCGTAGCCAGGATCCCTCAGGGCAGGAGCGGCACCGGCTGGGGCGGGGTGGGGCCGGTGTACCGGGCGGCCGGACGGATGATCTTCGAGTCGGCGGCCTGTTCGAGGATGTTGGCGCTCCAGCCGACCACCCGTGCCGCGCAGAAGGTGGGCGTGAACATCTCGCGCGGGAGCCCGCACAGTTCCATGACCACGCCCGCGTAGAACTCCACGTTGGTGTGCAGTTCCCGGCCCGGCTTCAGTTCGGCGAGGATCTCCTCCACCTGGCGCTCGACCTCGACGGCGAAGTCCACGAGGGGACCGCCGAACCGGAGGGCGATCTCGCGCAGCATGCGCGATCGGGGGTCCTCGGTGCGGTAGACGGGGTGGCCGAAGCCCATGATCCGGTCGCCCGCCAGGACCCGCTCGCGGATCCACGGCCCGATCCGGTCCACGGTGCCGATGGCGTCGAGGGTGTCCAGGGCCCGGCTGGGGGCGCCCCCGTGCAGGGGTCCGGAGAGCGCCCCGATCGCCCCGGTCAGGCAGGCCGCGACATCGGCGCCGGTGGAGGCGATCACACGGGCGGTGAAGGTGGAGGCGTTGAAGCCGTGGTCGACGGTGGACATCAGGTACTGCTCGACCGCGCGGGCCCGGGCCTGGTCGGGTTCCCGGCCGGTCAGCATGTAGAGGTAGTTGGCGGCGTACGGGAGGTCGTCGCGCGGCTCCACCGGCTCCAGGCCCTGCCCCAGCCGGTGCAGGGCGGTCAGCAGGGTCGGTACGGCGGCGCAGGCGGCCAGTGCGTCGGCGGCCCGGCGGTCGGGGTCGAGGTCGTAGACCGGGCGGAAGCCGGCGGAGGCACCGAGCAGCGAGAGCGCGGTGCGCAGCCCGGCGAGGGGGCCGGAGAGCCGGGTGGCCCGGGCGAGGTCCGGCAGCGCGTCCCGTACCTCCTCGGGCAGTCGGCGCAGGGGTGCGATCTCGGCCGTGAAGGCGGCGCGCTCGGCGGCGTCCACCGGGAGCGTGCCGCGGAACATCAGGTGCCATACGTCCTCGAAGCCGCGTACCGCGGCGAGCTCCACGGCCGAGTACTGGCGGTAGTGGTAGAAGCCCTCCCGGCCCCGGACGTCGCCCAGCCCGGTTTCGGTGACCACGACTCCCGCGAGACCGCGGGGTACTTCCAGAGTGGTGTCCATGGATTGACCATCCATGATGGATTCAATCTCTGTCAATATTGATTGAATCAATACATCGTCCATCTGTAGGGTGTGGTCATGAGCGACCAGACGGACGGCGGGCGCAGGCTCAGCACACAGGAGGCGGCGCGCGCACTCGGGGTGAAACCGGCGACGGTGTACGCGTACGTGAGCCGCGGCCAGCTCACCAGCCGCCGCGATCCGACCGGGCGGGGCAGCAGCTTCGACGCCGCCGAGGTGGAGGCGCTGGCCCGGCGGAGCCGGCGCGAGGCGGCCGCCCCCACCGGGGAACTCGCCGTCCGGACCGCGCTCACCCTCATCGAGCCCGACCGGTACTACTTCCGCGGCGTGGACGCCGTCGAGCTGGCCTCCCACTACCGCTACGAGGAGGTCGCCGAGTGGCTCTGGACGGGCGCCGTCGCACCCGGAGCCCGGTTCACCGCTCCCCCGCAGGCTCTCGCGGCCGCCCGGCGGGCGGTGGCCGCGCTGCCGGCGCACGGCGGCCCCATCGACCGGTTGCGGGTGGCTGTCGCCGCCGCGGCCGTGGCCGATCCGCTGCGCTTCGACCTGTCCGAGGAGGCGGTACTCGGCTCCGCGCGCGCCCTGGTGCCCACGCTGGTCGGCGCGTTGCCCGAGGCGGGCCCGGACCGCTGGGCCGGGGACGGCCGGATCGCCCGGCAGCTGTGGTCGCGGCTGACGGCGCGGGAGCCCGATCCCGACGCACTGGCCGTGCTGGACCTGTCGCTCGCGCTGCTGGTCGACCACGATCTGGCGGCCTCGACCCTGGCCGTACGGGTCGCCGCGTCGGCGCGGGCCCATCCGTACGCGGCGGTGTCCGCCGGGCTCGGCGCCCTGGAGGGCCCGCTGCACGGCGCGGCCGGGCGGCTCGCGCACCGGATGCTGGTGGAGGTACTGGAACAGGGCGGGGCCGCGCCGGTGGTGGCGGAGTACCTGCGGGCGGGGCGCCGGGTCCCGGGGCTGGGCCACCGGCTGTACCGGGGCGAGGACCCGCGTGCGCGAGCGCTGTTCGCCCGGCTGGAGGCGCTGGAGCAGGCCGGTCCGGCGCTGGGTGCGGCGCGCGAGGTGGCCGCGGTGATGGCCCGGCAGGGCGGGCTGCACGCCAATGTCGACCTGGCGCTGGCGGTGCTGACGGTGTCGTGCGGAATGCCGGCCGAAGCCGGGGAGACGATCTTCGCGGTCGCCCGTACGGCCGGCTGGATCGCACACGCCCTGGAGGAGTACCAGGAGCGGCCGCTGCGGATGCGGCCGAGCGGGCAGTACTGCGGACCCCGGCCCCCGCAGCCGATGCCCGAGCGGGCGCAGGAGGCCTGAGGCGGCCCAAGGCGCGTCCTGCCGATCGGGCCGGGGGCGGCGGGCCGCCTCGTCGGGCCACCTCGTCGGGCCGTCCCACTGCTCGGCAATGGCCATGGCGCGCGCGAAGTGGCCGACGGCCTCCTCCTCCGGCCCCAGCAGCAGGGCCGGTTCACCGAGGGTGCCGGCGACGGGCCGGACCGCGACGGTGAACCAGGAGGAGGGCGGCGGTGCGTCGCGGTAGGGCAGCAGGGCCGCGTACAGCTCGTCGGCGCCCGCCCGCTCCCCCGGCGTCACCGGGGTCATCGCGCCCGAAACGTGGCGGAGACCTTGAAGAAGCAGTCCGTCCGCAGCGGTCCGCCCCCTCGAGGAACTCGCGGGCCTCCCGCTCCTGCCCCGCGGCGGCCGGCGCGACCGCGAGCAGGTCCCCGGCCGCCGGGCCGTGGGCCGCGTACACCTCGCGGAGCCAGGGCACCAGCTCCGCGAGCCGCTCCTGGCCCGCCCGCAGGGCCGTCGTCGCGACCACGAGCATCCCCTCGGCGTGCGGCGACCCGTGCCGGGCCCTCCCGACGGCCGCCTGCCGGCAGAGGCGTTCCGCCTCCTCCGGGCGAGGGTCGCCGCCGCGGTCTCGGCGACGGCGGCCGGCCCGGGCATCCGGTAGTCCTGCGCGAGCCGCGTCCACCGCGCCACGAGCCGGTGGGCGCCGGCCACGTCCCCCCCGGCCGCCACCTTGACGTCCGGCTTCACCCGCAGTGAGCCCTGGAACACGGTCCGGGCATGACGTGAGTGGCGAACCCGACAAGCCGGGCGTAAGCATTCCGCTTCCGCCGGTGCCGACCTACCGTTGCTGCCCATGCGGTTCCCCCTCATGAGCGCTCGGCGCCTCGGGCTGCCCAGACGGGCCGTCTCCCAGATCCTGCTGACGCAGCTGGCCATCGCCGCCGGGGTCGTGGCCCTGGCAACCGGACTCTTCCTGGCGCCCCTGAGCGCCCAGCTCGACGACCAGGCCATGCGGCGCGCCCTGGCCATCGCGCAGAGCACCGCGGCCGACCCCGAGATGGCCTCCGGGCTGCTGGGCTCCGGGGCCTCGGCCGACAGCCCCGTGCAGGCCTCGGCCGAGCGGATCCGACGGGCCACCGGAGCCGAGTACGTGGTGGTGCTCGACCTGGACGGCATCCGCCGCTCGCACCCGACGGCCGACCGGATCGGGCTGCCCGTCTCCACCGACCCGAGCGACGCGCTGGCGGGGCGCGAGGTGATGGAGATCGACGACGGAACCCTGGGCCGCACCGCCCGCGGCAAGGTCCCGCTCCTCGCGGCCGACGGCGAGATCGTCGGCGCCGTCTCGGTCGGCATCGCCTACGACAGCGTCCGCGACCGGCTGCTCGGCACGATCCCCGGTCTGCTCGCCTATGCCGGAGGCGCCCTCGCGGCGGGCGCCCTCGCCGCGTACCTGCTCTCCCGCAGGATCCAGCGGCAGACCCGCGACCTGGCCTTCTCGGACATCGCCGGCCTGCTCGCCGAACGCGAAGCCATGCTGCACTCCATCCGCGAGGGCGTGATCGCCCTCGCCCCGGACGGGCGGGTCCGCCTGGTCAACGACGAGGCCGCCCGCCTGCTGGGGCTCGCCCCGGATGTCACCGACCACTGCGCCGGGCGCCCGCTGGACGACGTACTCGGTGCGGGCCGCACCGCGGACGTCCTGTCGGGCCGCGTCACCGGCCGGGACCTGCTCACCGTCCAGGGCCCCCGGGTGCTGGTGGCCAACCGCATGCCCACCGAGGACGGCGGCGCCGTCGCCACCCTGCGCGACCGCACCGAGCTGGAGCACCTGGGCCGCGAACTCGACTCGACCCGGGGTCTGATCGATGCCCTGCGCGCGCAGGACCACGAGCACGCCAACCGCCTCCACACCCTCCTCGGTCTGCTGGAGCTGGGGCTGCACGAGGAGGCGGTGGAGTTCGTGACCGAGGTCGCCGGGGTGCACCGCACGACCGCCGAACAGGTCACCGAGAAGGTCCACGACCCGCTGCTGGCCGCCCTTCTGGTGGGCAAGGCGACCGTCGCGGCCGAGCGCGGCGTCCCCCTGCGGCTCGCGGGAACCACCCTCCTCCCCGACCGCCTGGTGGACCCGGGCGGTCTCGTCACGATCCTCGGCAACCTCGTGGACAACGCCCTCGACGCGGCGGCCGGTTCGGCGGCGCCCCTGGTCGAGGTGGAGCTGCACGCCGAGGGCCGTACCGCCGTGCTGCGGGTGCGCGACAGCGGCCCCGGGGTGCCTGCCGCGCGCCGCGAGGAGATCTTCACGGAGGGCTGGTCGACCAAGCAGCCCAGGGCCCACCGCGAGCGCGGACTGGGCCTCGCCCTCGTGCGCCGCCTCGCGGAGCGGCAGGGCGGCAGCGTCCGGGCCGGTGAAGCAGCGGACGGAGGGGCGGAGTTCTCCGTCGTACTCCCGGAGGCCCTGCGATGAGCGAGACCCCGAGCAGGGTTCACGTCGTACTGGTCGTCGACGACGACACGCGTGTTGCCCGGATCAACGCGGCGTACGTGGCGAAGGTTCCCGGGTTCCGGGTGACGGCGCAGGCGCATTCCGCGGCCGAGGCCCTGGAGTTCCTCGCCACGCATCCGGTGGACCTCGTCCTCCTGGACCACTACCTGCCCGACGAGAACGGCCTGGACCTGGTCCGGCGCCTGCGCCAACTCGGCCACCGCACCGACGTGATCATGGTCACCGCCGCCCGCGACCTCGCCACCGTGCAGGCCGCGATGCGGCTCGGCGCCCTGCAGTACCTCGTCAAGCCCTTCACCTTCGCCGGGCTGCGTACCCGGCTGGAGGCCTACGCGTCCCTGCGCCGCGCCCTGGACACCGGAGGTGAGGCCGAGCAGGCAGAGGTGGACCGGATCTTCGGCGCGCTCGCCACCGCGGGGTCCTCGAACGATCTGCCCAAGGGCCACTCCACCACCACCGCGGAACTGGTCCGCCAGGTCCTGCTGTCCGCCGAGGGACCCTTGTCCACCCAGCAGATCGCCGACCGAGCCGGCATCAGCCGCCAGACCGCCCAGCGCTACGTCAAGCTCCTCGAACGCACCGCCCGGGTCAGCCTCGCCCTGCGCTACGGCGAGACCGGCCGCCCCGAGCACCGCTACACCTGGCTGCCGTCGGAGGGGCCGGCCTGACCGCGCTCAGACGGCTCCGGCACCGGTCAGCGAACGAACCTCCGTCTCCGCGTGCTTCGCCTCGTCCGGTTCCTCGTGCGAGGTGACCGTGCCCAGCCAGCCGGCCAGGAAGCCCAGCGGGATCGAGACGATCCCCGGGTTCTGGAGCGGGAAGTACTGGAAGTCCACCCCGGGGAAGAGGGACTCCGGGCTGCCCGACACCACCGGCGAGACCAGCACGAGCAGCACCGACGGAATCAGGCCGCCGTACACCGACCAGACGGCTCCGCGGGTGGTGAAGCCGCGCCAGAAGAGCGAGTACAGCAGGACCGGCAGATTGGCGGAGGCCGCCACCGCGAAGGCCAGCCCCACCAGGAACGCCACGTTCAGGTTCTGGGCGAGCAGCCCGAGGGCGATCGCGACCGCCCCGATGCCGACGGCGGCGACCCTGGCCACCGCGACCTCGCTGCGCTGCCTGGCGTGCCGGCGCTTGAGGGAGGCGTACAGGTCGTGTGCCACGGAGGCCGAGGAAGCCAGGGTGATACCGGCGACCACGGCCAGGATGGTGGCGAAGGCGATGGCGGCGACGAAGGCGAACAGCACCGCGCCCCCGGTCGAGCCCGCGCCCCCGCCGAGGAAGGCGGCCAGCAGCGGAACGGCCGTGTTCCCGGAGGCGTTGGAGGCCCGCACCGCGTCCGGACCCACCAGGGCCGCCGCCCCGAAGCCGAGCACGATGGTCATCAGGTAGAAGCCGCCGATCAGCGCGATCGCCCACACGACCGAGCGGCGGGCGGCCCGCGCGGTGGGCACGGTGTAGAAGCGCGACAAGATGTGCGGCAGCCCGGCCGTCCCCAGGACCAGCGCGAGACCGAGGCTCATGAAGTCGATGCGGGCGGTCCAGTCCCCGCCGTACTTGAGGCCGGGGCTCAGGAACGCCCGGCCGTGCCCGCTGCGGTCGGCGGCGCTGGTGAGCAGCTGGTCGAAGTTCCCGTGGAAGCGCAGCAGCACGAGCACGGTCAGGGTGATCGCCCCGCCCATCAGCAGCACGGCCTTCACGATCTGGATCCAGGTGGTGGCCCGCATCCCGCCGAAGGACACGTAGACCACCATCAGCGCCCCGACCCCGACCACGGTGAGGGTCCGTGCGACGGGGCCCGAACTCCCGAGCAGCAGGCCGACGAGACTGCCCGCGCCGACCATCTGCGCGATGAGGTAGAGGACGGAGACGACGACCGAGGAGGTGCCGGCCGCGATCCGGACCGGACGCTCGCTCATCCGGGCGGCGACCACGTCGGCGAGGGTGAAGCGCCCGCAGTTGCGGACCAGTTCGGCGACGAGGAACAGCACCACGAGCCAGGCCACGAGGAAGCCCACCGAGTAGAGCAGACCGTCGTAGCCGAAGAGGGCGATGAGACCGGAGATGCCGAGGAAGGAGGCGGCGGACATGTAGTCGCCCGCGATGGCGAAACCGTTCTCCATGGGGGAGAACAACCGCCCGCCCGCATAGAACTCCTCGGCCGACCCGTGCCGGTTCCGGCTCACCCAGGTGGTGATGCCGAGGGTCACCGCGATGAAGAGGCTGAAGAGGATCAGCGCGAGGGTCTGGTGCTCGGTGGTCACCGGCCCGCCCTCCTCGCCCGGGTCCGCTCCTGGCCGCGTTCCTGTTCGAAGACGGTCCACCGCAGGTCGAGCGCGGCCCGGTCCCGGCGCAGCCGCGCGTGCCGGGCGTACGCCCAGGTCAGCAGGAAGGTGCTGAGGAACTGGCCGAGGCCCGCCAGCATCGCCACGTTGACCGCTCCCACCACGGGCCGGGCCATCAGGCCGGGCGCCGCGGTGGCGGCGACCACGTAGGCGACGTACCAGAGGAAGAACCCGGTGGTGGCGGGGACGACGAACCTGCGGTAGCGGCTGCGGACCTCCTGGAAGGCCGCACTGCGCTGCACTTCGAGGTAGATGTCGGATGCGCCGGGCGCGGGGCGTCCACCGCCGGGGGCCGGGGCCGGCTGGGACGTTTCCTCACCCTCGCCCCACCCGACGGCGAGCGCGTCGTACCAGGGGTCGTCCAACCGGATCGTTCCGGTATCACGACCTTCGTGCTTGTCCACCGAACTCTCCTTGTCCGCTGCCGCATTGGCTGCGTGCCCACAAGGATGTGCGGAATCGGCCCTTTCCGGACTGGTGTACCGGCGCTCTTCACTCCAACAGGTGATGGAGCGAAGGGCGCCGGTGTGCCGTGTCGCCTTCGGTGCCCGTCTCTGCCGGTGGGTCCGGCAGCAGCCGGATCAGGCGTCGATGCGCGAGCGGTCCAGGGTCGCCGCGGAGCTCGTGATGAACTCCTTGCGCGGGGCCACCTCATTGCCCATGAGCAGGTCGAAGACCTGCTCGGCCGAGTCCAGGTCGCCGATGTTGATCCGGCGCAGGGTGCGGAAGCGGGGGTCCATGGTGGTCTCCGCCAGCTGGTCCGCGTCCATCTCGCCGAGGCCCTTGTAGCGCTGGATCGAGTCCTTGTACCGGATGTTCTTGCGCTGGTACTCCAGCAGGGTCTGGCGCAGCTCGTTGTCCGAGTACGTGTAGACGTACTTGTCCTGGCCCTTCTTCGGCTGGACCAGCTCGATCCGGTGCAGCGGCGGTACGGCCGCGAAGACCCGGCCGGCCTCGACCATCGGACGCATGTACCGCTGGAAGAGCGTGAGCAGCAGGCAGCGGATGTGCGCGCCGTCGACGTCGGCGTCCACGAGCAGCACGATCTTGCCGTACCGCGCGGCGTCGATGTCGAAGGTCCGGCCCGAGCCGGCTCCTATGACCTGGATGATCGCCCCGCACTCGGCGTTCTTGAGCATGTCCGAGATCGAGGACTTCTGGACGTTGAGGATCTTGCCGCGGATGGGCAGGAGCGCCTGGAACTCCGAGTTACGGGCGAGCTTCGCGGTGCCGAGGGCGGAGTCGCCCTCGACGATGAAGAGCTCGCTGCGGTCGACGTCGTCGCTGCGGCAGTCGGCCAGCTTGGCGGGGAGCGAGGAGGTCTCCAGCGCGGTCTTGCGTCGCTGCGCCTCCTTGTGCTGACGGGCCGCGATCCGGGTCCGGGCGGCCGCGACGATCTTCTCCATCACGGCGCGGGCCTGCTGCTTGTCGTCGCGCTTGGTGGAGGTCAGGAAGGCCTTGAGCTCCTTGGCGACCACGGCGGCGACGATCCGGGTGGCCGCGGAGGTGCCGAGCACCTCCTTGGTCTGGCCCTCGAACTGCGGCTCGGCGAGGCGGACGGTGACGACGGCCGTCATGCCCTCCATCGCGTCGTCCTTGACGACGTCGTCCTCGGCGACGCGCAGCAGCTTGGCCGAGCGCAGGACCTCGTTGACGGTCTTGGCGACCGAGCGCTCGAAGCCGGAGACGTGGGTGCCGCCCTTGGGGGTGGCGATGATGTTCACGAAGGACTTGACGTTGGTCTCGTACCCCGTGCCCCAGCGCAGGGCGATGTCCACGCCGAGCTCGCGGGTGACCTCGGTGGGGGTCATGTGGCCGCGGTCGTCGAGGACCGGGACGGTCTCCTTGAAGGTGCCCGTGCCGGTCAGGCGCAGGACGTCGCAGGCGGCCTTGTCCTGGGCGAGGTACTCGCAGAATTCGCTGATGCCGCCGTCGAAACGGAAGGTCTCCTCGGTCTTGCCGGCCCCGTCGATGCCGCGCTCGTCGCGGACGACCAGGGTCAGGCCGGGGACGAGGAAGGCGGTCTGGCGGGCTCGCTGGTAGAGCGTCTCCAGGTTGAGCCGGGCGTCCTTGAGGAAGATCTGGCGGTCGGCCCAGTAGCGGACCCGGGTGCCGGTCTTGCCCTTGGCGACCCGCTTGACCTTGCGGAGACCGTTGGCCGGGTCGAAGGGGCTCTCGGAGCCCTGCTCGGTGAACATTCCCGGCACGCCGCGGCGGAAGCTGATGGCGTGGGTCGCGCTGTTGCGGTCGACCTCGACGTCGAGGCGGGCGGAGAGGGCGTTGACCACGGAGGCGCCGACGCCGTGCAGGCCGCCGGAGGCCGCGTACGAGCCACCGCCGAACTTGCCGCCTGCGTGCAGCTTGGTCATGACGACCTCGATGCCGGACAGGCCGGTCTTGGGCTCGACGTCCACGGGGATGCCGCGGCCGTTGTCCCGGACCTCGACGGAGGCGTCCTCGTGGAGGATCACCTCGATGTGGTCGCAGTAGCCGCCCAGGGCCTCGTCGACGGAGTTGTCGATGATCTCCCAGAGGCAGTGCATGAGGCCCCGGCTGTCGGTCGAGCCGATGTACATGCCGGGACGCTTGCGGACGGCCTCCAGCCCCTCGAGGACGAGCAGGTGCCGCGCGGTGTAGTTGGAACCGTCCCGGTCTGCTCCGGACAGCAGCGCGCTGGAAGGCACGGACGTGTCGGCGGTCACGCAGTTCGCTCCTCGCTGAATTTCTTTTCTGGCCCGGTGGGGCGCAGGGGTGGCTCGGGTGCCGCTCGAAGGGTACCGAGGCCAGGTAGAGCCGATGCAACGCCACCCTCGCGCATTCTTCAGCCTAGTGCAGATCCGCACGGATGTTCGATCCCCCAGGCGGGTGAAGGAAACATCACGTTCCCTTCCGCGCATGAACCATTTAGGGTTCGGGCACGTCCTCATGAACAACCTGGCACTCTCGCCGGGGGAGGATGGAACTGCAACAAGCGCACGACTGACAACGCGAAACCGTAAAGCAACGCAATACGGCTCCTTCGCCGCCAACCGGCAACAGCCGGCCAGCTTCGGAAGGAAGTTTCGAGGAAAAGCCGCGAGCGGGAACGTTTTCGGCCTGGTTGGATGTTGACCCTGGTACGACAGCTCGTCGAGCTAGAGAAGAGGCGACGTGACTACTGTTCTGACACCCGCGACCCCGCTGACGGCCGCTGACCGATGCGACCGTTGCGGCGCCCAGGCATATCTGCGCGTCGTCCTGCTGAGCGGCGGTGAACTGCTCTTCTGCGCCCACCACGGTCGCAAGTTCGAGCCGGAACTCAAGAAGATCGCCGCGGAAATACAGGATGAGACCGAGCGGCTCACGTCCGCTCCGGCTGCCAATGCCGAACCCGAGGACCGCTGACACAAGGCCTGCACCTCGCATCCGACGAGCCAGGACCGGCTAGGCCGGTCGACGGGCGGCACCCCTGAGACCCAGGGGTGCCGCCCGTCCTCACGTCCGCAGCCCTCGGCTACCGCGTGCGATGCCCCTGTACGGGCCCTACGGCGGGCGCGGAGGCCCTGCGGGACCCCCACCGGACCTCCTGCACCTTCCCGGCCTGCGAGCCCGCCTGCGGGGCCAGCACGAAGTCGACCAGCGGGGCGATGCGCGTGTAGACGCCGGGACTGTCGGCGCGGCCGCATCCCCGCCCCCACGAAACCAGGCCGATGAGCCGTCCCTGCGCCACCAGTGGCCCACCGCTGTCGCCCTGGCAGGCGTCCTTGCCGCCGTCGCCGTCCCCGGCGCACACCATGGACTCGGGGCGGTACTGCCCGTCCGCATCCCCGGGATAGGCACGTACGCAGACCTCGTCCGCCAGTACGGTCACCGCAGCGGCCCGGAGCGCGTACGCGTAGTCACCGAAGCCGCTCGTGTCGCCCCAGCCGTACACCGCCGCCTCGGTTCCCGCCCCGTAGGCCCCGTGCCCGGTCTCCGCCATGGGCAGCACGTGGTGCGCCGGCACGGGCTCGGCCAGCTCCAGGACAGCGAGGTCCCCGGCATTGCTCACGGGGTCGTAGGCCGGGTTCACCCTTGCCCCGCGCACCGCGATCTCCCGGCCGTCGGCCGCCCTGAGCTCCGTACGCCCGGCGATCACCCGGAAGTCCGCCACGGATTCGACCGGGCCACCGAGCACCTGGGTGCCCAGACAGTGCGCCGCGGTCAGCACCCTCGTCGGGGCCACGACGACACCGCCGCAGAACTGCCCGCCGCGCGTACCCCCGAACCGGTCACGGCTGGCGAGGGCGACGACCCAGGGGCTGTCGGCCACCTTCACCGGCTTCCCGCCGATCACCACACTGTCCGCGGCCGCCTGCGGCACCTGGGCGAACGGCGCCGCGGCCGCTCCCGCCGCCAGGGTCAGCGCTCCCGCCAGAGCACGGGCAAAGGGACGACGCATGAGGCCTCCTGACTCCGAGTGTGCATGACTCCACCCAGAGTGGGATGCCCGGTGGCCGAGCGCACCCGCGCGGCCACCGTCGCACCGTCGCACCGTGGAAAGCCGGCCGGTCAGTCCAGGTAGTCGCGCAGCACCTGGGAGCGGGACGGGTGCCGGAGCTTCGACATCGTCTTCGACTCGATCTGGCGGATCCGCTCGCGCGTGACCCCGTAGACCTTGCCGATCTCGTCGAGCGTCTTGGGCTGGCCGTCCGTGAGGCCGAAGCGCATCGAGACCACGCCCGCCTCGCGCTCGCTCAGGGTGTCGAGCACCGAGTGCAGCTGCTCCTGCAGCAGCGTGAAGCTCACCGCGTCGGCCGGGACGACCGCCTCGGAGTCCTCGATCAGGTCACCGAACTCGCTGTCCCCGTCCTCGCCCAGCGGCGTGTGCAGGGAGATCGGCTCGCGGCCGTACTTCTGGACCTCGATGACCTTCTCGGGGGTCATGTCGAGTTCCTTGGCCAGCTCCTCCGGGGTGGGCTCGCGGCCCAGGTCCTGGAGCATCTGGCGCTGCACGCGGGCGAGCTTGTTGATGACCTCGACCATGTGCACCGGGATGCGGATGGTGCGTGCCTGGTCGGCCATGGCGCGCGTGATCGCCTGGCGGATCCACCACGTGGCATAGGTCGAGAACTTGTAGCCCTTGGTGTAGTCGAACTTCTCGACCGCGCGGATCAGACCCAGGTTGCCCTCCTGGATGAGGTCCAGGAAGAGCATGCCGCGGCCGGTGTAGCGCTTGGCGAGGGAGACCACGAGGCGGAGGTTGGCCTCCAGCAGGTGGTTCTTCGCGCGGCGGCCGTCCTCGGCGATGATCTCCAGCTCGCGCTTGAGCTTGGGCGCCAGCTTGTCCGAGTTCGCGAGCTTGTCCTCGGCGAAGAGGCCCGCCTCGATGCGCTTGGCGAGCTCGACCTCCTGCTCGGCGTTGAGGAGGGGGACCTTGCCGATCTGCTTGAGGTAGTCCTTGACGGGGTCGGCGGTGGCGCCGGCGACCACGACCTGCTGGGCGGGGGCGTCGTCCTCGTCGTCGGAGATGACGAAGCCCTTGTTCTCCCCGCCCTCCTCCTCTTCCTCGGCCTCGGCCTTGGCGGCGTCGGGACCCTCGTCCGAGGCGTCGTGCTCGGCGCCCTCGTCCGCGTCCTTCTTGGCGGCGGTCTTCTTGGCCGCCGTCTTCTTCGCCGCGGTCTTCTTGGCGGCGGTCTTCTTGGCCGCCGTCTTCTTCGCCGCGGTCTTCTTGGCGGCGGGCTCCGTTCCGGGCTCCCCCGCGATCGCGTCCACGGTCTCCGGGTCTGCCGCTGCGGCTGCCGGGGCCGCGGTGGCCGCGGGCTGCGCTGCCGTCGTCCCGGCCGCGGTCTTCTTGACGGTCTCGGTGGCCGTCCGCTTGGCCGGGCTCTTGGCTGCGACGCTCTTGCGGGTGGTGCGCTTGGGCGACTCCGCGGCACTGACCATCAGCGTCACACCCTCTTCCTCGAGGATCTGGTTGAGGCTGCGCAGAACATTCTTCCACTGGGTCGCAGGAATCTGGTCAGCCTCGAAGGCCCGACGCACGTCATCGCCGGCGATCTGCCCCTCGGCCTTGCCCCGCTCGATGAGCGCCATCACAGACTCGGAATCGGCGATCTCCGGCGGGAGCGTACGGGATGTGCTGGCCGACACGAACAACCTCTCGGAACGATGGGAACGGCTTCCGACCCCGGGCCTGGTGGTGCTGGACCGGAGCCGACGACCACCGACCGGGGATGGGCCGGCGGCGCGGGCAGGGGCCGGGGAGCTGCACAGCACCCCCAAGGGCTGCTGTCTTCCCTCCCTCGGCCATCACCTCTTAAGTCATCGCGTGACCTCGCAGAGCGTTACGCCCAATCTTCGTGGCCCGAGTCACACCCCGTGCGCACCCGTGCCGGTCATAGCGTCGCACCCGATGCCCCGCCGAGGCGGAACCGCCGCGAAAGAGGGCCTCACACAGGTGTCGCCGGACCCGACCGGGCCCGGCGACACGTCCTGCACCCCCGCGCCCCCGCGCGTCCGCCCGTCAGTGCTCGCGCGGGGCGGGGACCACGCGCTCGACCTCCGGATGAACCGTCAGGAGCTGCCGCATGGCGTTCTCGGCGCCCGTCGCGTCGCCCGCGGCGAGGGCTTCGACCATCCGCGCGTGGTGCGCGACGCAGGTCTCGCTCGGGCGGTCGCAGGCGGTGATCGGGCTGCCGGAGACCTGGAGGGCGGCGGAAACGATGCCGGAGAGGTGCTCCAGCATGCGGTTCCCGGCGACCTGGATGAGGAGCGCGTGGAACTCGTGGTCGGCGCGCGCGAAGGTGATCGCGTCCCCCTGGCCGAGCGCGTGACCCATGATCTCGACCATGTCGGTGAGGCGCTGCTGGATGTCCGGCCGGCCGTGGCCGGCGGCGAGGCGGGCCGCGAGCGGCTCGATGGTCAAGCGGAGCTCACCGAGCTCCCGGCGCTGGTCGTCGCGCTGGGGGCCGAAGGCGCGCCATTCGATGATGTCGGGGTCGAGCAGGTTCCAGTCGGCGACGGGGCGGACCCGGGTGCCGACGTTGGGGCGGGCGCTGACGAGGCCCTTGGCCTCCAGGACCCGCAGGGACTCGCGGACGACCGTACGGGAGACCTCGAATCGCTGGCCGATCTCCTCGGGGACCAGCGGGCGGTCCGCGCCGAGGTCTCCGGAAACGATCATCTGGCCGAGCTGCTGGACGAGTTGGCCGTGCAGTCCGCGTCCGCGGCTGCCTGCCGCGCGGCGGCCCACGCGGCTCAACTCGATGTCGGCACCGTCCCAGTGGGGTACGCCGACGCGGTCGGACCCGGGGGTCTCCGCGTAGGGGTAGCGGTCGAGTTCGCCCGGGCCGGCGAGGCCGGAGTCGGCTGCATGGCGGGCGGCGGTCATCATGGTGTGCGCAAGGGTACTCACGAATCCTTTGTCGGCCGTGCCTCCACGACCCTTGAGGTCTTTGGTGAAAAGCACACGAAAGGGTGATCGGTGCCACCTACGCAATTGACGACTTATCGTAAAGAATCGGGCCCTTTGTGGGGAGTTGCGGTCCGATTGACGTGACACGGACCGCAACGATCCGTCCGGGACTTCTCCCGAACCGGAACGATCACCAACGGACCCGGCTGCGCAGTCCGGTGAACCCATAGGCGCACAACAGGACCATCAGCGACAACACGAGCGCGGTCCCGACGGGTTGGGCCATCACCCGCAGGGCGCCCACCAGCAGGCGGTCGACCTCCGGCGGCCACTGACCCCAGGTCAGGGCGCGCAGCCGCGACCCGAGCCCGGTCGACGGGTACGCGGACGTGCCCTCCAGTGCCTTGCGCACCAGCGGAACCACCATCACCGGTACGGCGAGCACCGCGGCCAGTCCGGCGGTGGCGGACCGGAAGACGCCGGAGGCCAGTACGCCGGCCCAGGCGCAGCCGATGAGCAGCCCGGCCCAACTCGCCGCCGGGGAGAGCCACTCCACCGGAGTGCGCAGCGGGCCTCCACCGAAGACCAGCGCGAGCGCGGCGGCATCGGCGACCACGGTCAGGGCGCCCAGCAGCAGGGCGAGGGCGGCGCAGACGCCCAGCTTGGCGGTGAGCAGCCCCATCCGGCGGGGCACCGTGCCGCGGTCGGCGGCGAGTGCGGGGTAGCGGTACTCCTCGCCGAAGGCCAGCGCGCCGAGCAGTCCCGCGCCCAGGGCGGCGGGCGGCAGTGGCAGCAGTTCGGGCCAGGCGGCGAGCAGCCGGTTCTGCGGGGTCTGCCCGAGCCGGGCCAGTACCAGGGCGGTGAGCACCGAGACCGCGACCACGAGGGCGGCGGTGAGGACGGGGGTGGCGGTCCCGAACGCCCGGAGCAGCTCGTAGCGCAGGGGCCTCAGCGGGCCGCCCACGCGGCGCACGGCCGAGGCCGGGCGCCCGGAGCGGAGCTGCCGGGGGTGCTCGTAGCCGGTCTCGGCCGGGGCCGCGCCGGTCTCCGGCGGGGTCCCGACCTCGGTGCGGGCGGCCGGGACCGGCGCCGTCGGGGCACCGGAGTCGCCCGTCTCGTCGGCGAGCTGGTGGACCAGCACGCCGTGCCGGAACGCCGCCTCGCCGACCTCGGCGCAGTTGCTGCCGTACACCGACAGGCGGCTACCGCTCTCCGCGACGATCTCCACCGAGCGCCGGGCGGCCCGGGCCTCCCGGCCCAGCACGTCGGCCAGTCGGGCCGCGTGCGGGGTGCGCACGGCGACCCGTGGCCGCAGCCGGGTCCGGGCGAACTCGGCCGCGTCCTGGTCGGCGACGAGCCGGCCCGCCTCGATGCTGACGACACGGTCGGCGCTGCGGGCGGCTTCCTTGGCGTCGTCGGTGGTGAAGAGCACCGCTCCGCCGAGGGAGGCGTGGCCGCGCAGCAGCCCGTGCAGCCAGCCGCGTTCGCGGGGGGAGAGTCCGGCGCCGGGCTCGTCGAGCAGCAGGGTGCACGGATCGGCGAGCAGCGCCGAGGCCAGTGCGACGCGGCGCTCCATGCCGAGCGAGAGGGAGCCGAGCCGCTGGTCCCGCAGTCCCCCGATGCCGACGACCTCCAGCATGGTGTCGGCCCGCGAGGCCGGCACCCCGGCGGCGGCGCAGAGCATCCGCAGCTGGTTGCGGACGGTCCGCGCGGGGTTGCCGGGGACGTCGCCGAGGAGTACTCCGACCTCACGGCCGGGGTGAGGGATCCGATGCAGCGCACGGCCGCGGAAGTAGGTGACGCCGCGGCCCGGTTCGAGTTCGAGCATGAGGCGCAGGGCGGTGGTCTTGCCCGATCCCGGCTCGCCGAGCAGGGCGGTCACATGCCCCGGGCGGGCCTCGAAGGTGAGGTCGTCCACGAGGGGCGGGGCGTCGGGGCGGTTCTTGCTGGTGAGTCCGATGGCCTGGAGCATCGCTTCTCTCGCGGGGGGTGAGACCGCTCAGCGGCAGGGTGGGTACCGCAAGCAAGATAACGCGATATGTCCGATTTTCGACGCAACCGGTCCGATGGGCTGCCCATACTTCCGCAGTCGCCGAGTGTGGCGCGGCGTCAGACTTCCGGACGCAGCATCGGAGGGTTGAGGAGGGTGGCCCCGCCCGCGCGGAACAGCTGGGCCGGCCGCCCGCCCTGACGTGTCGTCGTCCCTCCGGCCGGCACCAGGAACCCGGGGGTGCCGGTGACCTTGCGGTGGAAGTTGCGCGGGTCGAGGGAGACCCCCCACACCGCCTCGTAGACCCGGCGCAGCTCGCCGACGGTGAACTCCGGCGGGCAGAAGGCGGTGGCAAGGGAGGAGTACTCGATCTTCGAGCGGGCCCGCTCGACACCGTCGGCGAGGATCCGGGCGTGATCGAAGGCCAGTCCTGCGGAGTCCTCGCCCGTGTCGGCCAGTACCTCGTCGACCGGGGCCCAGCGCGCGCTGTTGGCATCGCCGCCGGCCCGGGGCGCAGGCAGGTCCGGAGCCAGCACCAGGTGCGCCACGCTGACGACGCGCATCCGCGGATCCCGCTTCGGATCACCGTAGGTGGCCAGCTGTTCGAGGTGCGCGCCGTTGCCCGCGCCGGGCAGGGCCGGGTCGTGCGCGCACAGGCCGGTCTCCTCGGAGAGCTCCCTGGCGGCGGCCCCCGCCAGGTCCTCGTCCCCGCGGACGAATCCTCCGGGCAGCGCCCAGCGCCCCTGGAACGGCTGCTCACCTCTCCGGACGACCAGCGCGCACAGCGCGTGGCGCCGCACGGTGAGCACGACCAGGTCGACGGTGACGGCAAAGGGCGGATAGGCCGACGGGTCGTAGGGCGACATGCGGCGATCATAGTCGTCTGCCTGACGATAAACAGCGCTTTGGTGACCTTGAAGACACTGTCCCGGAGGCAGGAGCGCCTCGGCCGGGCCCCCGCCCCGGCCCGGACGGGGCGAGCGGGCTCAGCCTCCCAGTTGGAGCGCATCGGCCGCCTCCTCCACCATGCCGAGGCCGAGCCGGCTGATCCGGACGGCGAACGGCGCCCCCGCCACGCGCAGGCCCGAGAGCCTGAGCGCACCCAGCGGCGCCCCGGGGAGAGGGACGAGAGCGACCGTACCCGCGCGGGCGTCCGGGCGGATTCCGGCGAGGGCCGTCAGCGCGTGGACCCCGGCCGCCGCGGCCACGGCCGCCGGGCGGCAGGCCGCCGGATGCGGCACCGGGGCACTGCCCGCGGTGCGCTGCTCGGCGGCGAACATCTCCGGCAGCCGGTACCCGAAGCTCTCCGCCGCGTCCAGCAGGCCCTTCAGCAGGCCTGCGGCTTCCTTCTCGAACCCCGCCCCGGCCAGGCCCGCCACGGCCACCGCGCTCTCGTACGCCCGCACGGCTCCCGAACGGTGGCCGAACGGATTGTGGCCCGGCTCCTTGAGGGCCATGCTCCTCAGTCCCCATCCGGAGTCCATGGCGGGGGCTCCGAGCAACCGGGCCAGCTGCTCGGCGCGCGTCCGGTCCAGGAGCCCCGGGGCGAGTAGGCCGCCGCCGATCAGTCCGGTGTCGAGCAGGTGGGCGGCGGCCCCGGTGAGCCGCGGCAGCGGCCGTCCATCGGGGTGCAGGGCCGAAGCCGGCCGGCCGCCGTCCGGACCGTCGATCCAGAACCCGGCCCGGAACCGCTCGCGCAGCGCGGCCGCCCGCTCCCGCCACTCCTCCGCGCCGGGCCGCCCGCAGGCGGCGAGCAGGTCGGCTCCGAGGACGGCGGCCCGGTGGGCGTGGGCCTGGGTCTCGCAGCGCCGCGGCCCCGGAGCGGGGTCGGCCAGGAGGCCGTCCTCCCCGAGCGCGCCGCGCAGCCAGTCGAGGCACCGCTCGGCGGCCGGCAAGAGCCGGGCCACTTCCTCCTCCGGCATGCCCCAGAGCCGGGCCTCGGCCAGCACCGCGGGGAAGGCGAGGGTCGCCTCCGTGCCGGTGCATCCCGGTGGAAGCTGCGCGCCCGCTCCGCGCAGCGGGCCCGGAATCTTCCCGAGGTCGGGCCCGCGCTCCTCGGTTTGGGTCCGGGCGAGGATGCGCAGGGTGGCCGCCGCGAGACCGGTGCCGAGCGGCAGTGCCATCCGGGCGGCCCAGAGCGATTCCGCCGGGGCCAGGCCCAGCCGCCACGGAGCACCCGCCGCGGCGAAGGCGTCACCCGGCACCTCGGGATCCCTCAGGAGCAGGGCGCCCAGGTCCTCGACGCTGGTGCGGAACCACGCCTCGGCCCTCGGCTCGTCGCCCTCGGCCCGGGCGTCGGCCAACGGGTTCGCCACCTGTCCGGCGGGGGCCCGCACCACCCGGTGCTGCGTGGTCCGCAGCTCGATGGTGCGGGATTCGCCGGGGGCCAGTTCGAGCTGCCAGCGCAGCAGCCCCGCCGAGGCCAGCGCGTCGTCGGGCGGCGGCTCGGCGGCGGTCACTGCCTGGGCCTCGCCGGTGCTCCAGCGCAGCCCGGCCGCGTGCACCCCGGCGGGCAGCTCGGGTCCGGCCCGACCGGCGGCCACCGCGGCGAGTTCCGCCAGGTCGGTGCCGAGCAGCACTTCCACGGGCAGGCGTACCGGCCGGGCCGTGAAACTGCGCAGGGTGATCCGCTCGGTGCCGTCCGCGTGCCGGATCCGTTCCACTCCGATGTCGGGGTCGGGACCGGGCTCGGCCCCGGTACGCACGGTCGCGGTGAAGGCCGCCCGGTCAGCGCCGAGGCTGCGCCCCTGCACCGCGACCGGGTCCCGGCCGCCGACCCGCAGCACGCAGCGGGAGAGCAGCCGGCGCCCGGATCGGTAGATCCCCTCGATCCCCCGCCCGGTCAGCTGGCCGTGCTCCGGGGAGATGACCAGGCAGGGCGCGGCGACGCAGATGACGGCTCCGTGCACGGGCGGCAGTTCGGACCGGCGGGCGGCGGGCACGCCGGCCGGGCGGGTAGGTGCGGGGTGAGACATGTGTCGCCTTGTCTGCGCTCCGGTCGGTTCAGCTGGGCGGCGGTGCGGCCGGGCCCCCACCACCCCCCAGCTGAACGCCCCCGACCCCGCCCGGGTCACGGGCCGGGGCGCCGACCGGGCGTGCCGGGGGGCGGGCCTGCGCCGCCGGGGCGTGCCCGGGGCGCACCGGAGCCGCCGCCCCCGGCCGCCGCACCGGCCGGCGTTCACTGCCCGCTCCCCGCTGTGCGGCGCGACCCGCGGCGCGGGGCCGTCCGGCCCCGTCGGCCCGGAGGGCGGGTACCGGCCGAGGAGCGACCTCGCCGCGGCTCCCGGCGGCGCCGCTCCTCCCGCAGGCACTCCCGCAGCCCCTCGGGGTCGATTCCCTCGTTGCAGGCGTGGTGGAGCAGCTGGGCGAAGCGGTACTCGGCGTCCGCCTGCAGGGCCAGGCCGAAGGCGATCCGGGCAGTCGGCTCGTCCCCCATAGACCAGCAGACCCAGCCGGCGAGGGTGAGCGGGGCCGCGGCGTGCTCCGCGTACGCCCCGACGCAGCGCCGGGCCAGGGCTCGCCACAGGCGCAGGGCCGGGGCCGCCTCCTCGTCCTCCATCCACTCGGCTGCGATGTCCCGGATCTCGCGGTCCTGGAACCCGAGGATCAGCGAGGCGGCCTCGTCGTGGCCGAGCAGCGCGTCGTCCCAATCATCGGCGTGTGCCCCGCCCTCGACGGGCGGGGCCAGCGTCATCCGCCGCATCAGGGTCCGCGCCAGAGCGATGGTCTCGACGCCGACCTCCTCCCGGGTTGCCCCGTCGAGGATCCTCGGCATCAGAGCGGCGGCGGCCCGGTCGAGGGCCCGTTCCGCCTCGTCGGCCACGGCTCCGCGCAGCGGTGCCAGCCTGCCCTCGATCTCCTTGAGGGAGCCCCGGACCTGGAGCCCGGCGAAGGTGGCCGTCGCGGCCAGTACCGAGGTGCCGACGGCGGCCAGCCGGGTGCCCTCGGCCGGGCAGCACCGCTCGTCGGGGCAGACGTAGGACCAGAACCGACCGGCGGACAGGCACAGGGCCTCCAGCACGGGCACGTCCAGTGCGCCGCAGGCCAGCCGGATCCGCTGGGCGAGCGGCCGCAGGCGGTCCATCACCCGGCGGCCGTTCTCCTCACCGGTCGGCTCCTGGCAGAGGTAGACGACGATGCCGTCGGGCTTGCCGGCGCGCCGTTCGCTGCCGCGGATCAGGCAGTCGGCGACCTGCCGGGCGGTGTCCTCCCATTCTGCGGGGGTGCTCGGGATGCCGACGCGGAGCCGGCCGCCGAAGCGTCCGCCCTCGCCGTGCACGGCGACCATCACGAGGGAGTCGGTCGGGTGGAAGCCGAGCATGTAGGGCAGCGCGTCGGCCAGTTCGGCCGGGCTGCGCAAGGTGATCTGAGGTCCGGTGGCGGCACCTGCCGGGCTGATGGAGGGCCGGTCGGAGGGGATGCGTGATTCGTGGTTGTTCGTCATGCCACGAAGGTCCCGCGCATGATCCGATCCCGAAAGCCCTGTGGATAACTCCCGGCGCCACTTGTCCACAGGCGCGGAGCGGCATTGGTGCGATGTCGGAGGCATCAGGTTGCATGGGGGCATGAACGCAGACCTGAGGTCCTCGGCCGACTCCGTACTAGCCCGTCTCGTGGGCGACCCCACGGGCGCCGCCAGGCTGCGCGAGGACCAGTGGCGGGCGATCGAGGCCCTGGTCGCGCACAAGCGGCGGGCGCTGGTGGTGCAGCGCACCGGCTGGGGCAAGTCCGCGGTGTACTTCGTCGCCACCTCGCTGCTGCGGGCCGGCGGCGCCGGCCCCACCGTGATCGTCTCCCCGCTGCTCGCCCTGATGCGCAATCAGGTCGAGGCCGCGGCCCGGGCCGGGATCCGCGCCCGCACCATCAACTCCGCCAATCCCGAGGAGTGGGAGGGGATCCAGGCCGAGGTCGCGGCCGGTGAGGTCGACGTCCTGTTGGTGAGCCCGGAGCGGCTCAACAACCCCGACTTCCGGGACCAGGTCCTGCCCAAGCTCTCCGCCGCCACCGGCCTGCTCGTGGTGGACGAGGCTCACTGCATCTCCGACTGGGGGCACGACTTCCGCCCCGACTATCGCCGGCTGCGCACCATGCTGGCCGACCTGCCGCCGGGCGTTCCGGTGCTCGCCACCACCGCCACGGCCAACGCCCGTGTGACCGCCGACGTCGCCGAACAGCTGGGCACCGGGGCCGGCACCGACGCCCTGGTACTGCGCGGCCCGCTGGACCGGGAGAGCCTGAGTCTGGCGGTGCTGACTCTGCCGGACGCGGCGCACCGGCTGGCCTGGCTCGCCGATCACCTCGGGGACCTCCCCGGCTCCGGGATCATCTACACGCTGACCGTCGCGGCCGCCGAGGAGGTCACCGCGTACCTGCGCCACCGCGGCCACACCGTGTCCTCGTACACCGGCAAGACGGAGAACGCCGACCGCCAGCAGGCCGAGGACGACCTCCAGGCGAACCGGGTCAAGGCGCTCGTGGCCACCTCCGCCCTCGGGATGGGCTTCGACAAGCCCGACCTCGGCTTCGTGGTACACCTTGGCTCGCCCTCCTCCCCCATCGCCTACTACCAGCAGGTCGGCCGTGCCGGCCGTGGCGTGGAGCACGCGGAGGTCCTGCTGCTGCCCGGCCGGGAGGACGAGGCGATCTGGCAGTACTTCGCCTCGGTGGCCTTCCCCCCGGAGGAGCAGGTGCGCCGGACGCTCGACGTCCTGGCCCAGGCCGGCCGGCCGCTGTCACTGCCCGCCCTGGAACCGCTCGTCGATCTGCGCCGGACCCGGCTGGAGACCATGCTCAAGGTGCTCGACGTCGACGGCGCCGTGCACCGCGTCAAGGGCGGCTGGACCTCCACGGGCGAACCCTGGGCGTACGACTCCGAGCGCTACGCGTGGGTCGCCCGCCAGCGGGCCGCGGAGCAGCAGGCGATGCGGGACTACGCCGCCGCCACCGGATGCCGGATGGAGTTCCTGCGCCGCCAGCTCGACGACGAGGAGGCCGCGCCCTGCGGCCGCTGTGACAACTGCGCCGGAGCCCGGTTCACCGCGGAGGTCTCCACCACCGCGCTGGACACCGCCCGCGGCGAGCTCGGCCGTCCCGGCGTGGAGCTGGAGCCGCGCAAGATGTGGCCGACCGGGCTCGCGGCGGTCGGCGTCGACCTCAAGGGACGCATCACCGCCGGTGAACAGGCCTCGACGGGCCGGGCTCTGGGCCGGCTGTCCGACATCGGGTGGGGCAACCGGCTGCGCCCGATGCTCGCCCCGCAAGCCCCGGACCAGCCGATTCCGGACGACGTCGCGCAGGCTGTCGTCGCGGTACTGGCGGACTGGGCCCGGGGCCCCGGCGGCTGGGCCTCAGGAGCGCCGGACGCCCCGGCCCGGCCGGTGGGCGTGGTCTCCCTGCCCTCGCGCAGCCACCCCCAGCTGATCGGTTCGCTGGCCGCGCGGATCGCGGAGGTCGGGCGGATGCCGCTGCTCGGCACGGTCGCGTACACGGATCAGGCACCGGAGTTCGGGTCGGTCTCCTCGAACAGCGCGCAGCGGGTGCGGGGGCTCCACCAGTCCCTCACCGTGCCCCCGGCACTGGCCGAGGCGCTGGCGCAGGCCGCAGGCCCTGTGCTCCTCGTGGACGACCGCGCGGAGAGCGGGTGGACCCTCGCGGTGGCCACCCGGCTGCTGCGGCGCGCAGGCGCGAATGAGGTGTTCCCGCTGGTGCTGGCGCTTCAGGGATAGCCGAATGCGTCAACTTCGGCGTGGCGGGGCAAGGATATGAACGGCATACCGGCGAATTCCGGTCGGCGGCGTCAATTGCTCGTTGCCGCACGCTCTCAAGCCACGCGAGAATTGGGGTGCTCCCGCTCGGCTCCTCGGCACCCTCCTGGGCCGCGCTGCGGCGCGCCCTGACTCCACCGTGCCCGTCCGCGGGCGTGTACCCGAAGGGAGGACCGTGACCTTCGGATTCGCGCCGCCCCCGACCACGTCCCTGGCGACAGCCACCGGCGGCACCAGCCGGCACGGCAGACTGCTGGAACCGGCGGAATGGACAGCGGCGGGCATCCCGCTGCTGCGCAATCCGCGCGAGGTCGTCAGCGGGCTGCACTCGCGGCACAGCCCGGTCCCCTCGACCGCGGTCATCGCAGTCCTCGGCCCGGAGGAGCAGCTCGTCGCGAGCGCCTCCTTCGTGCAGCGGTCCGCCTCGGCCGACGGCTGGGAGTACCGCAATGCCCTGCTGTCCCGGCTGCGCCGGGTCCTCCCGCACGACCTGCGCCGACGGACCCCGGTGCGGACGGCCGTACTGCTCTACTGCCGCGAGGGCGACGAGCGGTGGACCGAGGAGGACGGGGCGTGGATGTGGGGACTGCGGGACGCGTGCACCCTGCACGGCCTGCGCTGCGGTGCGTACATCACGCTGACCCGCGGCGGTTGGCAGGTGCTGGGCGAAGGCCGCGGCGGCCGACGGCCCAGCTCGGACTCGCGGCCGCAGCACCTCGGCGACACCGTGGCCGAGTTCTCACCGCTGGCGCTGCACACCGGGGGCGGCGCGGTCGAGGTCCTGCGGCGGACCGCCGCGCGCTGATCCTCGCGTGCCGGCCCGGACAGGCCGAGCCCGGTGAGCCCGCCCTCGTGGCCGCCCCGTGTGCGCCGTCCCTCGTGCGCCGCCCCTCGTACGGCCGACCGGCCCGCGGGCACGCCTCACGGCCGTACACCCGGGAACGGGCGTACGGCGGATCAGGCCCCGGGCTCCGCTCCGGGGCCCGGCGCGGGCTACAGCGGGGCCGGCCGAGGGCCCGCCCCGCCCCGCCCCTCGCCCGTGCCGGGGTACAGGGCGTCAGACGCCCGCACCCAGCACGGAGTTGATCTGCTGCGAGTCTCCGCACACGATCAGCAGCGCACCCGCCCGGGTGAGCGCGACCGGCAGCGCTTGCGCGACGGTGTCGACCGATCCGCCGTTGGCCGCGAAGACCACGACGGGACGGCCTGCGGCTCGCTGGGCCTGCGCCGCGTCCGCGTAGAAGACGTCGTCCCCGGCGTCGTGCAGGGCCCAGTACGCGGCCTCGCCGAAGGACAACTCGTGCGCGGCCCACGGGTGCGGGTCGCCACTGGTGAGCACCAGGATGTCGCCGGGCGCGCGCCCGGTGTCGAGCAGCAGGTCGACGGCCTCTTCGGCCGCGTCCAGCGCGCCCTCGGCGGAAGCCGGGATCAGCTGGATCTGCGGCACCGCCGCGGAGACGGACGGTGTGGTGGGGACAGCGGCAGGGGCTGCGGGAACGGGTCCGGGGGTGGCCTGCGGCGCACGCTGCGCGGGCGGTGCGGGCCGGGCGGGACCGGGGCGGCCGGGCCGCGGTACGGCGGCGGGACGCGGACCAGGTACGGGGCGGGGGGTCTGCGCGGTGCGGCTCGCGGCCGGCGTGACGCGGGGACCCTGGGCACTCTCGTGAATCTGAGGCTCCTCGATGGCGGGGGTGAGAGGCATGCGTTGATGTCTATCAAACACCGGTACGAAACGTACCGGCCGGTGGCACGTGCGTGCGATCAGAAATCGAAGCCGAGTTGGCCTCCGTTTTCCAGCTCCATCGACTCCTCGCTGCGGCGCACCTTCTTGAGGTGGCGCCACTGGGGCAGCGCGTCGAGGTACGACCACGAGAGCCGGTGATAAGGGGTGGGTCCCAGCTCCTCCAGCGCGGCCCGGTGCACGGGCGAGGGGTATCCGGCGTTGGCGCCGAAGGCGAAGTCCTCGATCCCACCGCCCTGTTCCCCGAGTGCGGCCATCATGCGGTCGCGGCGGACCTTGGCGATGACCGAGGCCGCGGCAACGGCGATGCAGGACTGGTCGCCCTTGATCACCGTACGAACCCGCCAGGGCGGGCCGAGATAGTCGTGCTTGCCGTCGAGTATCACCGCGTCGGGGCGCACCGGCAGGGCGACCAGCGCCCGCTCCGCCGCCAGCCGAAGGGCGGCCGTCATCCCCAGCTCGTCGATCTCCTCGGGCGAGGAATGCCCGAGTGCGTATGCGGTGACCCAGCCCTCCAGGACATCGAGCAGGGCGTCGCGCCGCTTGGGGGTGAGCAGTTTGGAGTCGGTGAGCCCGGCGGGCGGCCGGCGCAGGCCGGTGATCGCCGCGCACACGGTGACGGGTCCGGCCCAGGCCCCTCGTCCGACTTCGTCGACCCCGGCGATGACCTTGGCGCCGGTGGTTGCACGGAGGGAGCGTTCGACGGTGTGGGTGGGTGCTTCGTACGGCATGGCGCCAGCAAGGTTACGCCGCCCCGAGCCGACTGCACACCCCCGCCCGGGTCGAACCGGCCCTCGAACGGACGTGAACCGCGCTCCGCGCCGCCCCCTCCGCGTCTCACACCGTGAGCAGCGGCACCATCACCTCGTCGATCAACGCCGCGATGTCCCCATCCTCCCATTCGCTTCCGCACACCTTGGCGCGGTACATCAGCATGGCCGGAATGACATCCACGACAAACGGACCAGTCGCGTCCGTCCGCACGTCACCCCGCTCGATTCCGCGCCCGACAAGCTTCCTGATCAGACGCTGGGCCGGCTCGTGCAGACCGGACCAGATGACTCCATGGAACCGGTCCGCATGCATGTGATCACATTCGTGAAGCACGGATCGAAGGGCCTGCCCGGCGCGCGAGTGCATGACGTCCCGCATGCGCACGCACAGCAGGTAGAGGTCCTCACGAATCGATCCACAGTCGGAAATGTCACCGATCCGCGGCAGACCGGTCCGCAGCGCATCGGCCACCAGGTCCGCCTTCGACGGCCAGCGGCGGTAGAGCGCGGCCTTGCCGGTGTGCGCACCGGCCGCGACGCCCTCCATGGTGAGCGCGTTCCAGCCGATCGTGCTCAGCTGCTCCAACGCGGCGTCGAGAATCGCCCGTTCGAGTTCCGGACCCCGCCTGCGCCCCGGCGAAGCCACTGACCAGCGTGAACCCACCATCTCCCCGCCTCCGACCGGCTTACGCGTTCGACGCACGCATTTTCCGCCTTAGTGAACGCTTGCGTTCACTAAGGCGCGGCTCCTACCGTGGGCCCGCAGTGAACGGATGCGTTCACTATTTCACTTTGGGGGGATCCTCAGTGACAAGCTCTCAACTCGCCACACCCCGGATACCGGGCGCGGCACGCCGGGAGGGGCGCCCCGGAGTGGCGCTCGCCGTCATCGCCGCATGCCAGCTCATGGTCGTCCTCGACGCGACGATCGTGAACATCGCGCTCCCGCACATCCAGAGCGCGCTCGACTTCACCACCACCGACCTGTCATGGGTGCTCAGCGCCTACACCCTCACCTTCGGCGGCCTGCTGCTGCTCGGTGGCCGGGCGGGCGACATCCTGGGCCGCCGCCGGGTGTTCCTGACCGGCATCCTGCTCTTCACCCTGGCTTCCCTCCTCGGCGGCTTCGCCCAGGAGCCCTGGCACCTGCTCGCGGCCCGCGCCCTGCAGGGGGTCGGCGGCGCGATCGCCTCGCCGACCTCGCTCGCCCTGATCACCACGACCTTCCCCGAAGGCCCCGAACGGAACCGGGCCTTCGGAGTGTTCGCCGCCGTCTCCGCGGGCGGCGGCGCGATCGGCCTGCTGGCCGGCGGCATGCTGACCGAGTGGCTCGACTGGCGCTGGGTCCTCTTCGTCAACGTGCCGATCGGCGTGCTGATCGCAGTTCTCACCCCGCTCTTCATCAGCGAGTCCGAGCGCCACCCCGGCCGCTTCGACATCGCCGGAGCCCTCACCTCCACCGGCGGCATGGCCTCGCTCGTCTACGGGTTCATCAGCGCCTCGGAGGAAGGATGGCGCGACACGCTCACCCTCGGCTCGTTCGCGGCCGCCGCGGTCCTGCTCGCGCTGTTCGTCGTCATCGAGTCGCGGGCCCGCGAACCGATCATCCCGCTGCGCATGTTCGCCGACCGCAACCGCACCGGCACATATGTGATCATGCTCGGCCTCGCCGCGGCGATGTTCGGCATGTTCTTCTTCATCGTCCAGTTCGTGCAGAACGTGCTCGGCTTCTCGCCGATCCAGTCCGGACTCGGCTTCCTGCCCGTGACCGTCGCCATCGTCACCGCGGCCGGCCTCTCCCAGCGGTTCCTGCCGCGCTACGGCCCCAAGCCCTTCATGGTCCTCGGGTCCGCGCTCACCGGATCCGGGCTGGCCTGGCTACCTTCATCCGGACCGACAGCTCCTACGTCTCCGGAGTGCTCGGGCCGATGCTCCTGTTCGGCTTCGGCATGGGCCTCAACTTCGTGACGCTCACGCTCACGGCCGTCTCCGGTGTGGCGCCGAAGGAGGCGGGCGCGGCCTCCGGGCTGCTCAACGCCAGCCAGCAGGTCGGCGGCTCGCTCGGCCTGTCCATCCTGGTCACCGTCTTCGGCACGGCCAGCCGCGACGAGGCCACGAAGCAGGTCCCGGCCTTCATGGCCCAGGCCGACCCCGGTCAGATCGCCGCCTTCAAGGAGACCGGTTTCCTGCCCGACCCCTGGGGCGACCTGGTGCTCACCCAGGGCATCTCCACCGCGTTCTACGCCGCCGTCGCCATGGCGGGCCTCGCCCTGGCCACCGCCCTGCTGGTGATCCGGGTGCGCAAGAGCGACCTGGATGCTCTGGCCGGGGCCGCCGCGAAGGCCGGTCCGGCCGCCTGAACCGGGCCGGCTCGTCGTACGGGGCCGGGCGCGGGAACATCCCCGCGCCCGGCCCCGTACGCGCTTGCTCCGGAGCCGCTAGTACTCGATGCGGGTACCGAAGGCGCCCATCCGCGAGCAGGCCTCGTACGACGCGGTCACCGGACGCTCGCGCAGGATCTGCCGGGCCCGGTACTCGCCCAGGCTCATCGCGTACCAGGGCACGTCTCCCGCCCGGGCCATCTCGTCGTTGATCCCGCGCAGGGCGCAGGATCGCTGGGGCTCGGGCAGCCGGTCCAGGGCCGGGACGGCGTCCGCCGACAGGGACTGGAAGTAGGCCAGGTCGATCTTCGCGTCCGCCTCGAAGCGGGTCACGTTCCGCTCGGCGACCATCCCGTCCGGGGACAGCAGGCCGAAGGCGAGCACGGCCGCTCCGACACTGGCCGCGACCGCGCGCGCCAGCCAGCGTCCGCCGAACAGCCCGGCCGCCATGATCAGTACGATCACCAGCCCGAGCCACAGCTCCATCGCGGCCACCGACACACGCAGTCTGGTCAGCCCGTACGCGTCCACGTAGAGGTCCATCCGGCGCAGCGCGGCGGCGACGACGACCAGGGTGAGCGCACACAGCAGTCCGAGGACGACGCGGACGAGGCGGCGGTCGCCCGGTCCGGAGCGCGGGGCCCAGCGCAGGGCGAGCGCGATCACGGCGAGGGTGAGCAGAGTGGCCCAGAGAAGCTGCCAGAAACCCTGGCGTGCGTACTCGGCGTAGGTGAGGCCGGTGCTCTGCAGGACCTTGTCGTAGCCACCGAACAGCACGGCCAGCTGGACGGCATTGAAGCCGGCGAAGAGCAGGTTCATGACGATGAGCGGAAGGGCCCATTCGACGCGGGAACGGGGCTTGCCCGGGGCCACCTTGATCCGGTCCCAGCGCAGCGGGGCCGCCGCGGTGCGGGCCGCCGCGAGCGCGAGGACCGCACCGAGGACGAAGAGCACGACCCGGACGGGCCCGTCCTCGAACGACGCGTCGGGCATCAGGTCGCCCAACAGGTCGGCGAAGGCCGCATCGGCGGAGGCGAACAGCGCGCCGAAGAGCACCAGCAGTACGACGGCCACGCCGGACGCCTTGGCGACGGGCAGCCAGCGGTCCTTGCTGACCCCGCTGCGCGAACGCAGCCCGGTCAGCAGCCAGCCGACCCCGGACACCGCGGAGTTGACGAAGCCGAGCGGGCTGAGCAGGACACCCGGCCAGGTGCGGCTGCCGTGGAGGGCCAGTGCGCCCAGCAGGACTGCGGACAGGATCGCCAGCGTGGCCGGCCAGGCGGAGTCGCGCAGGGCGGGTATGACAAGGAGGGCGAGGCAGCCGACCACCCAGGCCAGGCTCCAGGGCCGGGCGCTGCGGCGGGCCGTGCGGGCGGCGATGTACGCGGCGGCGACGGCGGGCACCACCGCGACCAGTAGCCCGGGGCCCATTCCGTCGGCGAGCAGCAGCGCGGCGGCCAGGCCGGAGGCGAGGACAGCGACGAGGGTCGCGGTTCGGATGGGGGCGGCCTCGGCGGGGCGCACCAACGTGCTCCAGGAGGGCGGGGCGGAGCGCTGCTGCACCTGCCAGGGGTTCGCGGCCACTGCGCCGGCGGGTACCCCCGGCAGTGGACCGGCCACCCCGGAGGGTCTGCCGCCGGCCGGAGCCGGCTGCGCGGGCGGATCTCCTGCCGTGGCCCCTGGATCCGTCGCGTCCGCGGACCTGGCTTCGCCGGCTCCGCCGGTGTTCTCTGACATCGGGTTCCCTCCCCTGCCGGCCGCCCCGCGGTTCAGGGTGGGGCGGCGATTCGGACAGAGTAGGCCGGGGCCCGGCGCTTTTGAACAGGATCAAAAGAGTGCTGTGGCAGGACCGTGACAATCGGAACGCGCCATCTCACCTCGCGTCACCGCGCGGCGGACACCGCCAACTCCCCGGGATCTACCGGCCCCACCGGCTCCACGGGCATCAGCCCGCCGCGATCTCCGGCAGCCAGGCCGGCAGGGCCTCCGTACGCGCCAGCCACGTGGCCGGCAGCACCTCGTCCCCGCGCGCGCCCAGCACCCCGCCGACGATCGCGCAGGTCGTGTCGACGTCCCCGCCCACCTGCGCGGTGGTCCAGAACGCCCCCTCGTAGTCGTCCAGCGCCCGGGCGGCCGACCACAGGGCGAACGGCACGGTGTCGTGCGCGCTCGTACGCCGCCCGCAGCCCAGAACCGCTGCGACCGTGGTGGCGTCGCCGTAGTCCAGCATGTCCCGCGCGCGCCGCAGCCCGGCGCCCACGGCGCTGCGCGGCACCAGCGCGATCACCCCGTCCAGCAGGTCGGCGGCCTTCGGCGGGCCGTCCGTACTCGCCGCCAGCGCGGCCGCCGCGGCGACGGCCATCGCCCCGCACACGGCCTCGCGGTGCTGGTGGGTGGTGTAGGCGGAGATCTCCGCCTGGTGCGTGGCCTGCTCCGGGTCGTCCGCGTACCAGGCGCCCAGCGGTGCGATGCGCATGGCGGCGCCGTTGCCCCACGAGCCCTGCCCGTTGAAGAGCTCGGCAGCCAGCGTGCGCCAGTCCTGTCCCTCCCGCACCAGACGCAGCATCCGGTTCACCGCGGGGCCGTAACCGCGGTCGAAGTCGTGGTGGTGGGCGAAGGAGAGCGCGAGCGCGTCCTGGTCGATACGACCGTGGTCGGCGAGCACGGCCACCACCGAGCAGGCCATCTCGGTGTCGTCGGTCCACTGCCACGTGCCGGCACCGGCGGGCAGCTCGCACCGCTTGAGCAGCGGGTAGTTCACGGGGACGAAGTACTGGGAGCCCAGGGCGTCACCCAGCGCCAGCCCTCGCAGGCTGGCCATGGCGCGCGCGTAGCGCCGTTCGGGAGTGGAATCAGGCGTCATCGCGGGCAACTCTAACCGTCCAGGTCATAAGGCTCGGGTGTGGTCCACCGCTCAAACGGGCGGTCCATCCGGTACCTGCCGTCCGGGCCGAGCAGGAGGACACGGTATTCGGCGTTGCCCGGATTGGACAGGGCCTCGAATTCGGCCACGGACCAGTGGAACCAGCGCATGCAGAAGAGCCGCATCGTCAGCCCGTGCGTCACGAGCAGCACGTTCTCGGGATGGTCGGGGGCCTCGAAGCTGCGGTAGAGGCTTTCCAGGAACGACCCGACCCGGTCGTACACGTCGGCCCCCGACTCGCCCTGGGCGAAGCGGTAGAAGAAGTGCCCGTACGCGTCCCGGTACGCCTTCTGCAACCGTACGTCGTCCCGGTCCTGCCAGTTCCCCCAGTCCTGCTCGCGCAGGCGCGGCTCCTCGCGCATCCGCACCCGCGTGGGGTCCAGCCGCAACTCCCGGAAGGTCTGCAGGGTCCGGCGGTAGGGGGAGACGTACGCGCTGATCGTCTCGTCGCCGAAGAGCTCGCGCAGCCGGACGCCGGCCGCCGCCGCCTGCTCGCGCCCGTTGCGGGTCAGCCGCAGGGCGTGGTCGGGCTCCCTCTCGTACACCGTGTCGTCGGCGTTCCCCTCCGATTCCCCGTGTCGGACAAGGACGATGCGCCGTGGTCGAACCATCCCACGACCCTATTCGGCCATCGGGTGGCGCGCCGACCGGGCTCGCCGGTCGACCCGGCGGTCATCGTACGGTCATACCGTCCAGGAGGGTTCGAGGTCGACGACATCACCGGTGAGGGCCTCGACATCGGCCTGGATCTGCGCGCGCAGGGAGAGCCGCTCGACCCGCTCCTGCCGGTACTTGCCGTGCTCGGCGGCTGCGTGCCACATCGACAGCACCAGGAACTCACGGCCCGGGGCCTCCCCGAAGAGGCCACGAACCATCCCGGGCGAGCCCGCCATGGCGGGATTCCACACCTTCTCCTGCATGAGGGCGAAGTGGTCGACCCGACCCTCCCGGACCCGCGTGTGCGCGACCCGTACCACGTCGGCATCGGTGAAGCGCGGCTCGAAGCCGGTCTTCACGTCGAAGCGGTGGTCGAAGAGGGTGACCCGCAGGTCGGTGTAGGTGCCGTTCTGCGAGGCAGCCAGCCGGTCGTGCGAGCGGGCCATGAAGGAGTCGTAGAAGGACCGGCTCTCCCAGAACGCGAAGACATGCGCGACCCCCTGCCGGCCCCGGCTCCAGCCGCCGCCCTGCCCCCGGAAACCCGGCTCGCCCGGCAGCCCCGCCCATTTTCGCTGCCCGCGCTCGAACCCGCGTCGGTCCGTCACCGTGCAGCGAATCCACTTGACCAGCACTGCGCCATCGTACGGGCCGGGCGGGGCCCCGGTCAGTCCCCGGCGCGGTGGATCCGCACCAGTTCCGCCGCGTCCCGATCGGGCAGTCGAAGTCCGAACTCCCGGTCGAGCACCGCGAGCAGCTCGTCCGCGCCGACGGTCTCCCGCTCGGCCCGCCCATCGGGATGCAGCCGGGTGAGCTCCCGACCGACGAGTGCCCGGCGGACGCCGTCGCCCGGGTACTGGACGACGAGCCGCCCGGAGAAGGAGGAGGCGGGGTGGCTGGAGCTGTAGTGGTTGAGCACGACGTAGTCGACGGGGTGGTACTGCTGCGGGGAGAAGGCGTACAGGTCCCGCCAGGTGTCTCCGCGCAGGAGACACAGGACGAGGACGCCGCCCTCCTCCTCGCGGACGCGGTACGTCCACTCCCCCTGCCGCACCTCGGCCCCCGGCCGCGCCAGCGGGAGCGGCTCGCGAGGGCCCTGGTGACCGAATCCGGCGTCGCACAGCCACGGTTCGCCTTCGACCATGACGACGAGTACGGCGTGCGTCACGGCCGGCACGAAGTCCCCGCGGGTGCGGTTGCGGGCGCCGCGTCCGGAAACCTCGAAGCCGATCCGCTCCAGGGCAGCGGCCAGCAGTGAGTTCTGCTCGTAGCAGTAACCGCCGCGACGGTCGTGCACGAGCTTGACCTCTATGGACTTGAGGTCCAGCGCGACGGGGCGGCCGAGCAGGACGTCCAGGCTCTCGAAGGCGATGGCGGCGGTGTGGGCCCGGTGCACTGCGTACAACGTGGCAAGGTCCGGCCGGAGTTCCCGGGGCTCCCCGGCATCGACCGAAGCCGCCGAACCCCCTGGAAATCCGATCCGCGCCAGATAGGCGTCGAGGTCCAGCTCGTCACCGCTCCACATGGCCGACCATCTCCCCGTTCACCGGTTCTCCCGTTCGCCGTGTCCCGCCCGCCGTCGCACAGCCGGGAAATCCCCGGGCGGCAGGCGCAGTCACCCCGCACAATGATCGTCATGACCGCCCTGCACACCAACCCGCTTTTCGACCGCCTCGCCGACGCCGAAAGCATCCTGGTCGCAGGCGCGGGCGGCGGCTTCGACATCTACGCCGGCCTCCCCGTGGCCCTCTCCCTCATGCACCAGGGCAAGCGGGTCCACCTGGCGAACCTCTCCTTCAGCTCGCTCGCCGGACTGCCCGTCAAGGAGTGGGCGGCCCCGGACCTCGCCGCCGTCACCCCGGACTCCGCGCCGCACCTGTCCTACTTCCCCGAGCGGACGCTGGCCCGGTGGCTGGCCGCGCACGGCTACCCGGCCACCGTGTACGCCTTCCCCCAGATCGGCGTGCAGCCGCTGCGCGCCGCCTACCGCGAGCTGGTCGACCTCCACGGCATCGATGCGATCGTCCTGGTCGACGGCGGCACGGACATCCTGATGCGGGGCGACGAATCGGGCCTCGGCACCCCCGAGGAGGACCTGACCAGCGTCGCGGCCCTGGCCGCGCTGGACGACGTACGGGAGCGCCTCGTCGTGTCGGTGGGCTTCGGCGTGGACGCCTACCACGGGGTCAGTCATGCGCTCGTGCTGGAGAACATCGCGGCGCTGGAGCGCGAGGGTGCGTACCTCGGCGCGTTCTCCATACCGCGCGCCACCAAGGAGGGTGCGCTCTTCCTCGACGCGGTCGCCCATGCCCAGGAGCAGACCCCGGACCGGCCCAGCATCGTGAACGGCTCCATCGCCGCAGCCGTCCGGGGCTCCTTCGGCGACGTCCAGTTCACCACCCGCACCCGGGGCAGCGAGCTGTTCGTGAACCCGCTGATGTCGCTGTGCTTCGCCTTCGACCTGCCGGGGCTGGCCGCGCGCTGCCTCTACCTGGACCGCATCGAGGACACCCGGCTGATGCGCCAGGTCCATTCCCGGATCGCCGAATTCCGCGACGAGCTCGTCACCCGCCCGCCCCGCCGCATCCCCCACTGACACACCCCTGCGCGTCTCCCCGAGACGCCGGAAAGGGTGCCGACCCGTGGTCGGCACCCTCTCTCATGCGGGTTCGGCGCCGTCAGCGGCAATTGCTCACTGCCGCCTACGGCGCCGCTGCGCCCGGTATCAGCTGCAGCCGCTGGTGGAACCGCAGCCCTCGCAGATGTAGCAGGAGCCGGCGCGCTGCATCTTCGTACCGCAGGAGAAGCAGAGCGGGGCGTCGGCGGAGACGCCGAGCTGCATCTCGACCAGTTCGGCGCTGCTGTGTGCCGTCTTGGGGGACGGGACGGACACGGCCGCGACCGGCTTCGGGGCCGACGGAACCGCGGTCAGCGGGGTCGCCTGCGTCAGGGACTCGGTGTCCAGCTCGTCCTCGAGCGGCTCGTAGGAACCCGTGTCCAGGTGGCGCTGGCGCTCCTCGGCGGAGTGGATGCCGAGGGCCGAGCGGGTCTCGAAGGGCAGGAAGTCGAGCGCCACGCGGCGGAAGATGTAGTCGACGATCGACTGCGCCATCCGCACGTCCGGGTCGTCCGTCATTCCGGCCGGCTCGAAGCGCATGTTCGTGAACTTCGAGACGTAGGTCTCCAGCGGAACGCCGTACTGGAGGCCGACCGAGACGGCGATCGAGAAGGCGTCCATCATGCCCGCGAGGGTCGAACCCTGCTTGGACATCTTCAGGAAGACCTCGCCCAGACCGTCGTCCGGGTAG
Source organism: Streptomyces avidinii (assembly GCF_014650695.1). Taxonomy (GTDB): domain Bacteria; phylum Actinomycetota; class Actinomycetes; order Streptomycetales; family Streptomycetaceae; genus Streptomyces; species Streptomyces avidinii. The sequence continues at coordinate 153,252 of NZ_BMVL01000013.1, forward strand.
GAGTTCGCCGTCATGTAGCCCTCGGCGCCACCGACCGTGAAGGAGGTGGTGATGCCCGGGCGGCCCTTGGGAAGGCGCTTGCGGACGGGTCGGTACTCGATGACCTTCTCGACCGCGGCGCGGATGGTCTCCTCCGTCTTGGCGGTGACCTCCTCCTTCTCCTCCTCCTTCTTCTTGGCGGAGAGGGGCTGGCCGACCTTGCAGTTGTCGCGGTAGATCGCGAGCGCCTTGACGCCCAGCTTCCACGCCTCGAAGTAGATCTCCTCGATCTCCTCGACGGTCGCCGTCTCCGGCATGTTGACCGTCTTCGAGATCGCGCCGGAGATCCAGGGCTGGATCGCGGCCATCATGCGGACGTGGCCCATCGCGGAGATGGAACGCTCGCCCATGGCGCAGTCGAACACCGAGTAGTGCTCGGTCTTCAGGTGCGGGGCGTCGACGACCACGCCGTGCTCGGCGATGTGGGAGACGATCTCCTCGATCTGCTCCTCCTGGTAGCCCATGCGGCGCAGGGCCTGCGGGACGGTGCCGTTGACGATCTGCATCGAGCCGCCGCCGACGAGCTTCTTGAACTTGACCAGGGCCAGGTCCGGCTCGACACCGGTGGTGTCGCAGGACATCGCCAGACCGATGGTGCCGGTCGGCGCGAGGACGGAGGCCTGCGAGTTGCGGAAGCCGTTCTTCTCGCCGAGGCGCAGGACGTCCTGCCAGGCTTCGGTGGCCGCGGCCCAGATGCTGTTGTCCAGGTCCTCGGTGCGCGGCGCGACGGCGTTGGCGTCGGCGTGCTGCTTCATGACGCGCTTGTGCGAGTCGGCGTTGCGGGCGTAGCCGTCGTACGGGCCGACGATGGCGGCCAGCTCGGCGGAGCGCTTGTACGCGGTGCCGGTCATCAGCGAGGTGATCGACGCGGCGAGGGTGCGGCCGCCGTCCGAGTCGTACGCGTGGCCGGTGGCCATCAGCAGGGCGCCGAGGTTGGCGTAGCCGATGCCCAGCTGGCGGAAGGCGCGGGTGTTGTCGCCGATCTTCTGCGTCGGGAAGTCCGCGAAGCAGATGGAGATGTCCATCGCGGTGATGACGAGCTCGACGACCTTGGCGAAGCGCTCGGCGTCGAAGGACTGGTTGCCCTTGCCGTCGTCGTTCAGGAACTTCATCAGGTTGAGCGAGGCGAGGTTGCAGGACGTGTTGTCCAGGTGCATGTACTCGCTGCACGGGTTCGACGCGGTGATCCGGCCGGACTCGGGGCAGGTGTGCCAGTTGTTGATCACACCGTCGTACTGGATGCCCGGGTCGGCGCAGGCCCACGCGGCCTCGGCGAGCTTGCGGAAGAGCGCCTTGGCGTCGACCTTCTCGATGACCTCACCGGTCATCCGGGCCCGCAGGCCGAACTCGGTGCCGTTCTCGACGGCCGTCATGAACTCGTCGTTCACGCGGACGGAGTTGTTGGCGTTCTGGTACTGGACGGACGTGATGTCGTCGCCGCCCAGGTCCATGTCGAAGCCCGCGTCGCGCAGGGCGCGGATCTTCTCCTCCTCCTTCACCTTGGTCTCGATGAAGGCCTCGACGTCCGGGTGGTCCACGTCCAGGACGACCATCTTGGCCGCGCGGCGGGTGGCGCCGCCCGACTTGATCGTTCCGGCGGACGCGTCGGCGCCGCGCATGAAGGAGACCGGGCCGGAGGCGTTGCCGCCGGAGGAGAGGAGCTCCTTGGAGGAGCGGATGCGGGAGAGGTTCAGGCCGGCGCCGGAGCCGCCCTTGAAGATCATTCCCTCTTCCTTGTACCAGTCGAGGATCGACTCCATGGAGTCGTCGACGGCCAGGATGAAGCAGGCGGAGACCTGCTGCGGCTGGGGCGTACCGACGTTGAACCACACCGGGGAGTTGAAGCTGAAGATCTGGTGCAGCAGGGCGTAGGTGAGCTCGTGCTCGAAGATCTCCGCGTCGGCGGGCGAGGAGAAGTAGTCGAAGTCCTCGCCGGCCTTCGTGTACGTCTTCACGATCCGGTCGATCAGCTGCTTCAGACCGGTCTCGCGCTGCGGGGTGCCCACCGCGCCGCGGAAGTACTTGCTGGTGACGATGTTGACCGCGTTCACCGACCAGAAGTCGGGGAACTCGACGCCGCGCTGCTCGAAGTTGACGGAGCCGTCGCGCCAGTTGGTCATGACGACGTCACGGCGCTCCCAGCTCACCTCGTCATAGGGGTGCACGCCCGGGGTGGTGTGGATGCGCTCGATACGCAGGCCGCCCTTGGCAGCCTTGGTCCCCTTGGCGCGGGAACCACGTGCCGAGCCGCTCGCCGTCTCTGTCATGCCGCTTCCTCCCATATGCGGGCAAAAACGCCCTAAAGTGCCAGCGATATTCCGCGGCACGGTGCTGTGTCTTGTATCTACGTCTCTTCGCCCGGCCGACCGGCCGTGTCACGGAGCGCGAGCGCCGCGGCACGGTTGTCCGGTCAGTCGGCGGCGGAGGCGGGCACGGGGACCTGGGCGGCCCCACTGAGCTCGCACTCCTCGGGGTGAGGCCGGGACACGCGGAGTTCCGCGATGGCGGTCTCGAAGTCTTCAAGGGTGTCGAACGCTTTGTAAACGGAGGCGAACCGCAGGTACGCGACCAGGTCGAGTTCCTGCAACGGACCGAGTATGGCCAGACCCACGTCGTGAGTGGTCAGCTCGGCGCTCCCGGTGGCGCGCACCGCCTCCTCGACCCGCTGGCCGAGCTTGGCGAGGGCGTCCTCGGTGACCGGCCGCCCCTGGCACGCCTTGCGCACGCCGGAGATGACCTTGCTTCGGCTGAAGGGTTCCGTCACCCCGCTGCGCTTGATCACCATCAGCGAGGCCGTCTCCACCGTCGTGAAACGACGGGAGCAGTCGGGGCACTGACGGCGCCGGCGGATCGACGTGCCGTCGTCCGTGGTGCGACTGTCGACGACGCGGCTGTCGGGGTGCCTGCAGAAGGGGCAGTGCATGGTTCCCTCACCCTCCCTCTTGGCACGACTGAATCACCCCACGGAGCCCCTGAACGGCGGAGGCGGACTCCGTCGGGGGCTCGTGAAGCAGCCACCAGCATATGCGATGCCGGGACCCGCGGGAGACCCGAGGACCACAACTTCTGGGCGGCAGCGCTCATCCAACCACTAGATCTTGGGTTGTGGCGGATTTACGCGACTCCGCGTGTCGCAGCGTCCGATGAGCGGACGCGGGGCCTCCCGGTGCCACACTGGACATGGGCCCGGACGGCGGCCGTCCGACCGGGAAGGGTACCGTAAGCGGCGGACGGCGAGCCGAACCCGCGTTCGGCGAACCGATCGTCCATACACCTCTTGATATGCCCACGCAGGACGATCTGCGATTTTTCACTCGAACGTGTGTTTGGCGCAACCTTTCGAAAGCAACTACCGTTGTCCAGCTAGGGAGAACATTTCGAGAGGGGCCGACGTGACCACCACCGCAGACAGTGCCGCCATCACTGCCCAGAACCGCTCCCAGAGCCGACTCGAGCCGGTGCATGCCATGAACGACGCAAACCTGAACCCGGAGGCGGAGCCCGTAGTACGCCCCGCACGCTCGCTGCCAGGTCGACCTCCAGGCATCCGCGCCGACAGCTCCGGACTCACGGACCGGCAGCGGAGGGTCATCGAGGTCATTCGCGACTCCGTGCAGCGGCGGGGTTACCCGCCGTCGATGCGGGAGATCGGCCAGGCGGTCGGCCTGTCCAGCACGTCGTCCGTCGCCCACCAGCTGATGGCCCTGGAGCGTAAGGGCTTCCTGCGCCGCGACCCGCATCGACCCCGCGCCTACGAGGTGCGCGGCTCGGACCAGCCCAGCTCGCAGCCCACGGACACCACCGGCAAGCCCGCCGCCTCCTACGTTCCCCTGGTCGGCCGGATCGCGGCCGGCGGACCGATCCTCGCCGAGGAGTCGGTCGAGGACGTCTTCCCGCTCCCCCGGCAGCTCGTCGGCGACGGCGAGCTCTTCGTCCTCAAGGTCGTCGGCGACTCGATGATCGAGGCCGCCATCTGTGACGGCGACTGGGTCACGGTCCGACGCCAGCCCGTCGCGGAGAACGGCGACATCGTCGCCGCGATGCTCGACGGCGAGGCCACCGTCAAGCGCTTCAAGCGCGAGGACGGCCATGTCTGGCTCCTCCCGCACAACGCCGCCTACCAGCCGATCCCCGGCGACGAGGCGACCATCCTCGGCAAGGTCGTCGCGGTACTGCGTCGGGTCTGACCCCGCCGCCCCATACAGCCCCCGGGATCCACTGCGCCGGTCCCGGGGGTTGTTCCATGCCCCGGAACCCGCGGGCTGGCGGGGCGCCCGCCCGTGGACTACTTGCCGTCGGTGGGCTACTTGCCGTCTGCCTTGGCCGTCGCGTCGATCGCCGCCAGGGAGCGGCGGGCCTGGTTGCGGTCCGTGGTGTACCAGAAGTCCGGCAGCGTGGCCCGCAGGAAGCTTCCGTACCGGGCCGTTGCCAGCCGGGGATCCAGCACCGCGACGACGCCCCTGTCGCCCGAGGCCCGTACGAGACGGCCCGCGCCCTGGGCCATCAGCAGGGCGGCATGCGTGGCGGCGACGGCCATGAAGCCGTTTCCGCCGTGCTCCTCGACCGACTTCTGGCGGGCGCTCATCAGCGGGTCGTCGGGGCGCGGGAAGGGGATCCGGTCCATGACCACGAGCTGACAGCTGGGTCCCGGCACGTCCACGCCCTGCCAGAGCGACAACGTTCCGAACAGGCAGGTCTTCGGGTCGGCGGCGAAGGACTTGATCAGCTCGCCGAGGGTTTCCTCGCCCTGGAGCAGGATGGGGTTGTCGAGTCGGCCGCGCAGTTCCTCGGCGGCTGCCTTGGCGCCGCGCATGGAGGAGAAGAGGCCGAGGGTGCGGCCGCCGGCCGCCTCGATCAGCTCGGCGAGCTCGTCCATCATGTCGCCGCGGGTCCCCTCACGGCCCGGCGTGGCCAGGTGCTTGGCGACGTAGAGGATGCCCTGCTTCGGATAGTCGAAGGGCGAGCCGACGTCGAGGCCCTGCCAGACGGGCACGTCGTCCCCCTCGACGCCTTCGGGAGAAAGCCCCAGGGAGGCCGCGACGCCGTTGAAGTCACCGCCCAGCTTGAGGGTGGCGGAGGTCAGCACCACGGAGCGGTCCTCGAACAGCTTCTCGCGCAGCAGCCCGGACACCGACAGCGGGGCGACCCGGAGGGTGGCGCCGAAGCGGTCGTGGCGCTCGTACCAGACGACGTCGTACTCGGAGCCGTTGGTGATCCGCTCAGCCACCCCGTGGATGCTCTCGACGGCGGCCAGGGCCTGCTTGCGCACCGCGTCCTCGTCCTGGACGGACTTGTCCCGGGTCGCCCCGATCGCCGAGATCACATTGCGCGCAGCGTCCCGCAGGGACATCAGCGCATAGCCGAGGTCCTCGGGAATCTGCTCCAGCCGGCCGGGGAGCGCCAGCTCCATGACTCGCTCGAAGGTTTCGGAGGCGGTCTGCAGGGAGTCGGCGGTCTTCTCGTCGACCAGCTTGGCCGCACGCTTCACGGCCCGGTTGACCTGCCCCGGAGTGAGCTCGCCTGTGGCGACACCGGTCACCCGGGAGACCAGCTCGTGGGCCTCGTCCACGATCAGCACCTCGTGCTGCGGCAGCACCGGAGCGCCCTCGATGGCGTCGATGGCGAGCAGCGCGTGATTGGTGACGACCACGTCCGCGAGCTTGGCCCGCTCACGGGCGGCCTCCGCGAAGCACTCGGCGCCGTACGCGCACTTCGTCGCGCCCAGGCACTCGCGCGAGGAGACGGAGATCTGGGACCAGGCCTTGTCGGAGACACCCGGGGTCAGGTCGTCCCGGTCGCCGGTCTCCGTCTCGTCCGCCCAGTCCCGCATGCGCAGCAGGTCCTGGCCGAGCTTGCTGGTGGGTGCGGCCGCCTCGAACTGGTCGAAAAGGCCGTCCTCCTCGTCCTGCGGGGCGCCCTCGTGCAGGCGATGCAGGCACAGGTAGTTGGACCGGCCCTTGAGCATGGCGAACAGCGGGCGGCGGCGCAGCTGCGGATGCAGAGCGTCCACCGTCCGGGGCAGGTCGCGCTCGACGAGCTGCCGCTGGAGGGCGAGCGTCGCCGTGGCGACGACCACGCGCTCGCCGTGCGCGAGGGCCGGCACCAGGTAGCCGAGGGACTTACCGGTGCCGGTACCGGCCTGGATGAGCCGGTGGGAGTTGTCGTCGATCGCTTCGGCGACGGCTTCGGCCATGGCCACCTGGCCGGGGCGCTCCGTGCCGCCGACGGCGGAGACGGCGGCGTGCAGCAGGTCGGGGAGGGAGGGCTTCGTCATAGCACTGCCAACCCTACGGGGCCGCACCGACAGCGAGAGCATCGGCGAGGAATCATGGCCGGTACAAGGGGTTGGGGACGGTGCCGTACTGCACGGCGTGCGGGCGGTCGGGGCGGTCGCGATAGCCGTCCTCGTAGAGCCGGTTCCGGTTCAGGCAGAGCCGGCCGATGCGTTCCCCGAGCAGGTCGAAGAGCTCGTAGCGGTCCTTGAGCTCCGGGAAGCGTGCCTGGTGGCGCAGGATCTCCGCCCGGACGAGGGACCAGAAATCGCTCTCCGGGACACCGAGGCGGTCCTCACACAGGGCCGAGAGGTAGCGGAAGACGCCGACGAAGAGCCCGGAGTGGATGAACTGGGGCAGGAAGTCGGCGGGCTCGGTGAGCAGGACGGCCCGGACCTCGTCGGGCAGGGATGCCAGCTCGGGCAGGGGTTCGTCGCTGATGTTGACGTCGTCCACGAAGTCCTTGACCGCGAGCCGGACCGGCACGTCGTGCTCGTCGAAGATCACGACGGCGTTCTCGCCGTGCGGGGAGAAGACGGTGCCGTAGCGGTAGAGGAAGCGGAGCAGCGGGGGCAGGAGGGCGGCGAAGAGTCGCTGCAGCCAAGCGGTGGGGGTCAGTCCGGACCGGGCGACGAGCTCGGCGGTGAAGGAGCGGCCGCGCGGGTCGGTGTGGAGGAGCGAGGCGAGGGTCCGGGCGCGCTCGCCCGGTGCCAGCAGGCCTGCGAGGGGCTCGCGCCAGATCGCGCCGAGGAGCTCCTTGTACTGGTACGGGACCTCGGGCAGCGCGTCGTAGACGGGATGGCGGACGGTGACGGAGGCGACCTCACCGAGCAGGACGACCCTGCATTCGTCGCTCAGGAAGGGGTCTCCGTCGCGGAGGGAGTGGATCCAGGCCGTGACGGCGGGGGCGGCGAGCGCGAGGTCGCTGGGCAGTCCGCGCCAGACCATGGTGTTGAAGACGGAGAGCGGGAGCTTGACGCTGTGCCGGTCGGGCCGGCTGAGATTGAGGAAGGTGCGGACCGACTGCTGCGGGAGGCGCAGGTCGGGGTCGGCGGGGAGCGGCACCAGGGCCCCGGAGGCGAGTGCCGGGGCGAAGAGGGGGAGGACGACCTCGTCCCACTGCCAGGGGTGGACGGGGAGGTAGAGGTAGTGGAGCGGGTCGAGGCCGCGGTCGCGCAGGGTCCGGTCGAAGGCGGCGCGGGTGACGGGGTCGAGCTCGGCGGTGTAGAGGCGGGCGGGGTTCTCCAGACCGGCGGTACCGCGGTAGGTGGCGAGCGAGGTGTGGGCGGCGAGCCAGGGCAGCCGCTGGCGGGTGCGGGCCTCGGGGGCCCAGGCCGCGGTGTCTGCGGCGGAGAGTCCGATGCGGCCTTTGTTGGGGACGAGCCAGGGGTGTCCGGTCTGGTGGCCTTCGAGGGCGGCGTAGTCGAGGTCGGCGAGGACGTCGGCGGTGAGCGCGTTGTGGTCGAGCCGGGCGTCGGCGGTGAGGGTGGCGCTGAGCTCGCGGACGAGGTGGCCGAGGGTGGGTCCGTCGAGTCCGAGGAGGGTGCGGGCCCGGATGAGGAAGGCGTACGGGTCCCCGAAGGAGATCGGGCTCCCGAAGTCACCCGGTCCGTCTGGCTCGCCCGGCCCGCCCGGCACGCTCTGTGACGGCGGTGAGGGTGGAGGGGTCGGTGGGGCTGCCGGTGGGGTGAGCGTGATGGTGTCCGGGGTGACGTGCCAGCTGCCGTACGAGCGGCGGCGGGCGCGGAAGCCGAGGCTGCTGCCGTCGTCGAGGGTCAGCGTCCAGGCGTCGCCGTCGGCGGCCGGTGCGGGGACGGGCCGGATGATCTCCTCGTATGCGAACTCGCCGAGCATCTTGGCGAGCAGCCGCCGTGAGGCGAAGTCCCAGGTCGTGCTGTTGAGTTCGGGCGGAGTGCAGGGGTTCTGGGGCGCGGGAGGCACGACCGGTTCGGCCGCGTCGGTGGCTGCGGAGAGGTTCGGCACGGGACTCCTCGAAGATCGGGAACTTTGCTTCGTCACGCAGAGTTATCGAAGGGAGAGGTGCGAAGCGGCCGACGACGGTCGGGGCTTGCGGGGCGGCACTCAGAGGAGATTGCGCAGCACCCGCTCCCGGATCATCAGGGCGGCCCGCTTCTCGGGAAGGTCGATTTCCGCGGAGCAGCGGAAGCCGGAGCTCAGGAAGGCAGATACGGAGGGGGTGTTGCGGATGTCCGGTTCCGCGACGACGCGTGTGCAGCGGGGGCGGTTGCCCAGGACCAGGTCGGCGACGGCGCGCAGCAGAGCCGTACCCAGTCCGCGGCCACGGTTCGTGCCGTCTCCGATGAGCAGGTGGATACCCGTGTCGTGGGGGCGTGCCGGGTAGTACCCGCAGAGCCGGTCGAGGTCGGCCCGATAGATCTCCCAGTAGCTCATCGGCGTTCCGTCGAGGAGACCGAGGCAGGGGATGCTCCGGCCGTCGCCGTCGAGCTGCGCCCGCAGGTGCGCGGCGGTGACCGCGGCGGGGCCGGAGAGCTCCCAGTAGGCGGCCACCGCGGGGTCGTTCATCCAGCCCGTGAGGAGTTCCAGGTCACGGGCCGGTCGTACGGGTTCGAGGCGGAAGGCTCCGACGGGTGTGGTGACGCTGCCCCAGGTGGCCGGGGAGTCGAGAAGGTCGGCCTCGGCGAGCAGGGGCAGCAGGTGGGCGCTGAGGCGTGGTTCGGTCCTGCCTCCGAGAGGTTCCACGATGCCGGTGGCGGCGCGGGTTGCATAGGCGGCGTAGGTGGTGGCGTGGGCGGATCCGGCGGCGGGGGCCGGGGTGGCGGTGGTGCGCATCGGGGGCTCTTCTCCGCGTCGGAGCCGACGCGTCAATCGTGGAGGGGGTTGGTGATGGTGACGTAGACGGACTGGGTGTCGACGGGTCCCACCAGCTCGTCGAGACCGCCCAGGCGGGTGAGCAGGTTCGCCTTGCAGCGCAGGGTGGGCGAGTCGAGCAGCCGCGTGGGGAGCGGGCCGAGGCCCGTGGCCTTGGCGAGGAAGCGGCGGAAGGCGGCGAGCAGGACGCGTTCGTCCGCGAGCCGCTGGGATCCGAAAGCGCCGATGAGGCCGAGCACGTTGTTGATGCCGAGGTAGTAGGCGAAGCGTTCGTCGGTGACGGCGTCGGAGACGAAGGTGTCGCTGGCGCTTCCGATGCCGGGGAGCCGGTGCTCCAGTTCCGCGCGGCGGGATTCGCGGAAGTAGTAGCCCTGGTTGTCGCGGTAGCGGCCGCCGATGGGCCAGCCGGCCGGGTCGAGGAGGACCAGGGTGTTCTGCTGGTGCGCTTCGAGGGCGATACCGGCGAGTGCGTCGAAGGCGAGGACCGGCAGGACCACGTGGTCGAGGTAGCGCAGGAACCACTCGGCGGCGACGGCGGAGGTGGTGTGTCCGGTGGCGTTGGCGAGGCCGGTGACGAGCTCGGCGAGGCGCGAGCTCATGGTGGTCCGGCCGGGCCACGGGCGGGGAGCGGTGAGTGCGGCGATGCAGACGGGGTCGTCGCCCGAGCGGAAGGGGTTGTGGCGCAGCAGGGCGTCCAGGCCGGGGACGGGGGTGCCGTCCGGGGCGTCCACGGCGACCCAGGCGGGGTCGCGGACGATGTCGAAGCCGGGGTGGGCGGCTTGCCACTGATCGGCGAGGCCGGTGCGGAGCAGCCGGTGCACCTCGACTCCGCGGTGGAGTTCCTTGCGGAGGTTCTCACGGCGGGAGTTGGTGATGCGCAGGCCCAGGGAGAGCTTGAGCATCGCGGGGGCGCCCGGGCGGTGGACGGTGCGGACGGAGGATGTGGGGTACCAGGGTTCGCCGTGCGGGCCCAGGTCGTGCAGGAGTCCCGCGTCGTGGAGGGCGGCGACGGCGGGGCGCTGGAGCAGGTCGCGGGCCTGCCAGGGGTGCAGGGGAAGAGGGGTGGTGCCGGGGGGCAGCGGGAGCCCGGGGGCGAGCCGGCCGAGGAGCTGGGGTGCGGAGACGGGGCGGCCGCTCTCGGTCCAGGCCGATTCGCCGGCGAGGGCGGCGGGTTCGACCGCGAACCAGTGCAGGGGAAAGGAGCCGTGGAGTTCGGGTGAGTAGCGGCGCGCTTCGGCCTCGGAGAGTCCTTCGCGGCTCTTGGGGTCCGGTTGGAGGGGGTGACCGAGGAGGAGGGACTGTTCGGCGGTGAGGAAGCGGTCCCCGCCCACGGGGTCCGGTGCGGTGGGGCGTTCGCGCCGGTCGGCGATGAACTCGGCGGTGCGCCGGACCGAGTCGGCGACCCGGCCGACGAGGTCGGCGGCGCCGCGGCCACCGCTCGTGCCCTCACGGGCGATGAGTGCGGCGACGGTGACGGCGTCGAGCGAGGGAGCGGCGGCGGTCGTGCCTTCGAGTCGGGCCGGTCCGAAGCGGTGCCAGCCGGAGTGTGACCAGTGGCGCACGGGAACGAGCAGGGCGGTTCCCGAGGCGGGGAGGGGGATGCGCAGCGGAGTCCCGGCGGGGGCGTCGGGGCGGCCGAGGCCGGATTCGCGGACCCAGCAGCGGAGCAGGTTCTCCACTGCCGCGGTCTCGGCGGCGACGGCCGGGTCGGGGTGGTTCAGCAGGTCGGGCAGGGTGGTCGGCTCCAGCCGGAGGGGGCTCGTCCACACGGAGCGGAGCCGGGGTGTGCCGTCCTTCTGGCGCGGGACGGTCGCCGCCGCCTCGGTCGCGGCCATCGCCGCGGGGGGCTGCTCGGCCGGTGCGCGGGGTGTTGCTGCCGGGCTCGGCGGCGGATGCTCCCCCGTGGCCGCGTCGGCGTGGGCCGGTGTACCGGCCGGGGGCGGGACCTGCGCGTCCCCGGCCGGGGGCGGGACCTGCGCGTCCCCGGCCGGGGGCGGGACCTGCGCGTCCTCGGCCGGTACGGGCCTCACCGACGGGCCGACCGCGAGGCCGACGCCCTGCGCCTCGCTCGTCTCGGGCCGCGGCGTCGGGGACGGCGGCTCGGCGGGCTCCCGTACGGTGGCGGCGCCCGACGGCGGCGACGGCTGCTCCGGCGCGGTGGACCCGGGGTCCGGGAACGACTGCGGCCGCGCCGGGCCCGGCCCGGCGGCGAACCGGTCGGGGACCGGCCCCGCCGGCGACGGGTCGGGCTGGGCCCCGGTGACGGGGCTGGGCTGGTGCGGGTCTGGCATCGCGGGTCCTCGGGGTGCGGGTCAGTGGGTCCGCCGGACGGCGGCCGGGATGGCGTCGGCCAGGCGGTCGAGGACCGCCGCGGCCTGCTCGTCGGTCAGGGTCAGCGGGGGCAGCAGGCGGACCACGGCGCCGTGGCGGCCGCCGAGCTCGACGATCAGCCCGCGGTCCAGGCATTCCTGGCGGACGGCGGCGGCGAGGGCCGGTGCGGCGGCCCCGGTGTCGGGGTCGACGAGTTCGACGCCGATCATCAGTCCGCGGCCCCGGACGTCGCCGATGCAGGGGTGGCTGCAGGCCAGGCCCTGCAGGGCGGCCAGCATCCGCTCTCCCAGCACGGCGGCGCGCTCGGCGAGCCGGTTCTCCCGGACGAAGGCGAGGGTGGCGGTACCGGCGGCCATGGCCAGCTGGTTGCCGCGGAAGGTGCCCGCATGCGCCCCGGGGGTCCAGACGTCCAGGTCGGCCCGGTACACGATCACCGCGAGCGGCAGGCTGCCGCCGATCGCCTTGGAGAGGACCATCACGTCGGGCACCACCCCGGCGTGGTCGACCCCCCAGAAGGCGCCGGTCCGGCCGACGCCCGTCTGCACCTCGTCGGCGATCAGCGGGATCCCCCGCGCCTCGGTGATCTCGCGCATCCGGCGCAGCCAGGCGTCCGGGGCGGGGAGTACCCCGCCCTCGCCCTGCACGGGTTCGACGATCATGCCCGCGGGGGCGGGCACCCCGCCCTTCGGGTCGTCCAGCAGGTTCTCCGTCCAACGCGCGGAGAGTTCGGCGCCCTCGGGACCGCCGACGCCGAACGGGCAGCGGAGGTCCTGCGGGTACGGCAGCCGGGTCACCCGTACCTCGGGGGCGCCCCCCGACGCGTCGAGCGCTCCGGCACTCATGCCGTGGTAGGCCCCGGTGAAGGCGAGGAGCCCGGAGCGTCCGGTCGCGGTGCGCACCAGTTTGAGGGCGGCCTCCACGGCGTCCGTACCGGCCGGACCGCAGAACTGGATGCGCGCGTCGGTGGCCAGAGCGGGCGGCAGGTTGGCGAACAGCTCGGTGGTGAAGGCGTCCTTGACCGGGGTCGCGAGGTCCAGCACGTGCAGCGGGGCCCCCGAGTCGAGGACGCCCCGGATGGCTTCGAGCACCACCGGGTGGTTGTGCCCGAGGGCGAGGGTACCGGCGCCGGAGAGGCAGTCGAGGTAGCGCCGACCGTCGGCGCCCTCGATGGTCAGCCCGCGGGCCCGCACCGGGACGATGGGCAGCGAGCGCGCGTACGTCCGCGCCGCCGACTCCCGCTGCGCCTGCCGGCGCAGGATCCCTTCGGGTACGACCGAGCCGCCGCCCGGCCCGCCCGTGGCCGGGGCCCGGTTGCCCTGCGGCGGCACTTGAGGCGCTGCTTGAGGCGGTACTGGCGGCGGTACTTGTGGCGGGATCTCTGTCCCGGCCGCCGCCGCGGCCGGCTCGGTGACAGCCACGAGTGTTGGTCCTCCCGCACTGATTGCTCTTCCGGATTGCGTCTCGAACATGAACGCTGCTCCCCCATCCCCCGTACGTACCAACGACGGTGACGGCGAGGGATCACGGGTTGACTCAAGATCCTTGTCCCGCAGGGGCAGGGCGCCAGGAACCACGGCCCCGGGCTCTGTCGTCCTGGGCGGCAGCGGCATAGTGGGGGACGCACTCCACGCCTCGAACTCCCAGGGGGACGAAAGACATGCGACCGAACCGACCGGTCACCGCGATCCTGTGCGCGGCCACGCTCGCGCTGACCGCGGCTGCCTGCGGCCCCGGCGACGGGGAGGCCGGCGGCGACGCCAAGCCGACCGTGGCGGCGAGCCTGCCGGGCACGGACGGGATCAAGATCCCGGACCAGCTCAAGGACAAGCTCAAGGAACACGGCATCGACCTGGAGAAGTGGAAGGGCGGTGAGTGGAAGAACTGGAAGAAGGAGGACTGGCTCCGCGAGGCGGGCGACTACATCAACCCGATCATCGAGGACCTGTGGGACCCGGACCGCATGCGTGACGCCGAGCAGCCGCAGCGCCCGGCCGTCGACCCGGACGCGGGCAAGGACCAGGGCGTCACGGACCCGACCCCGGCCCCGGTGGCGGCCAAGCAGGCCAACCCGCCCTACCACCAGAGCGTTCCGGAGTCCGGCAAGGTCTTCTTCGACGGCCCCGAGGGCTCGATGGTCTGCTCGGCGACCGTGGTCAAGGACCCGGCCCACCCCGGCAAGTCCAACATGGTCTGGACTGCGGGCCACTGCGTGCACGCGGGCAAGGCCGGCGGCTGGTACCGCAACATCGCCTTCGTCCCGTCCTACAACAACGCGGGCAAGCCCGCGGCGCAGCTCAAGGGCGCGCCCCGCGAGCAGGTGGCCCCGTACGGCGTCTGGTGGAGCGACTGGGCCCAGACCTCCGACCAGTGGATCGCGACGGGCGGCCCGACCGGCGGCGCGGGCGCCCCGTACGACTTCGCGGTGCTGCACGTGACGCCCGAGAAGGGCAGCGGCAAGTCCCTGGAGGAGACGGTCGGTTCGGCGCTCCCGGTGGAGTTCAACGCTCAGCCCGTGCCGAAGGTCGCGGGGATCACGGCGACGGGTTACCCGGCGGCGGCTCCGTTCGACGGGCAGCGCGCGTTCCAGTGCACGGACAAGCCGGGCCGGCTGTCCCTGAACGCCGCCGACCCGGTGATGTACCGCATCGGCTGCACCATGACCGGCGGTTCCTCCGGCGGTGGCTGGGTCGCGGCGGGCGCCGACGGCAAGCCGGCGCTGGTGTCGAACACCTCGATCGGCCCGGCCAAGGCGGGCTGGCTGGCCGGACCCCGGCTGGGTCCGGAGGCGAAGGGCATCTTCGACGCCGTCAGCCGCAAGTTCAAGTAGTCCCGGCTCCGCGGCTGCGGAGCATGTCCGAATGGCTGAGGCCCCCCTGCACGTGCAGGGGGGCCTCAGCCATTCGGACCGTCAGACCGTCAGACCATCGAACCGTCGGGCCGGGTCGGCCCGGCCGGACCGCCCGGACCACTCGGATCGGTCAGTGCTTCGCGAGCGCGTACGGCGCCAGGTCGGCCGCCAGTTCCTGGTGGACCCGCGCCTTGAGCAGGGTGCCGTCCGGGGTGTGCTCCTCGGAGATGACCTCGCCCTCGGCGTGCGCCTTGGCGACCAGCGAGCCGCGCGTGTACGGCACCATGGCCTCCACCTCGACCTCGGGCCGCGGCAGCTCGGAGTCGATGAGCGCGAGGAGTTCCTCGATGCCCATGCCCGTGCGCGCCGAGACGGCAATGGAGTGCCGCTCGATCCGCAGCAGCCGCTGCAGGACGAGCGGATCCGCGGCGTCCGCCTTGTTGATCACGACGATCTCGGGCACGCTGACCGCGCCGACCTCGCGGATCACCTCGCGCACCGCCGCCAGCTGCTCCTCCGGCGCCGGGTGCGAGCCGTCCACGATGTGCAGGATCAGGTCGGAGTCCCCGACCTCCTCCATCGTGGAGCGGAAGGCCTCGACGAGGTGGTGCGGCAGGTGCCGGACGAAGCCGACCGTGTCGGCCAGGGTGTAGACCCGGCCGCTCGGCGTCTCGGCCCGGCGCACGGTCGGGTCGAGGGTGGCGAACAGTGCGTTCTCCACCAGGACGCCCGCGCCCGTGAGGCGGTTGAGCAGCGAGGACTTGCCCGCATTGGTGTAACCGGCGATGGCGACCGAGGGCACCTTGTTGCGGCGCCGTTCCTGCCGCTTGATGTCACGGCCGGTCTTCATCTCCGCGATCTCCCGGCGCATCTTCGCCATCTTCTCGCGGATCCGGCGCCGGTCGGTCTCGATCTTGGTCTCACCGGGGCCTCGGGTGGCCATGCCGCCACCGCCGCCACCACCCATCTGCCGGGACAGCGAGGCACCCCAGCCACGCAGTCGCGGCAGCATGTACTGCATCTGCGCGAGCGCCACCTGCGCCTTGCCCTCTCGGGACTTGGCGTGCTGGGCGAAGATGTCGAGGATCAAGGCGGTCCGGTCGACCACCTTCACCTTGACGACGTCCTCGAGGGCGATGAGCTGGCCGGGGCTGAGCTCACCGTCGCAGACGACGGTGTCGGCGCCGCTCTCCATGACGATGTCACGCAGCTCGCGCGCCTTGCCCGAGCCGATGAAGGTGGCCGGGTCCGGCTTGTCACGGCGCTGGATCACGCCGTCGAGCACGAGGGCACCCGCCGTCTCGGCGAGGGCGGCGAGCTCCGCGAGGGAGTTCTCCGCGTCGATGACCGTGCCGGAGGTCCAGACACCGACGAGCACGACGCGCTCCAGGCGCAGCTGCCGGTACTCGACCTCGGTGACGTCTTCGAGCTCGGTGGAGAGGCCGGCCACACGGCGCAGGGCCGCGCGTTCCGAGCGTTCGAGCTGCTCGCCGTCCCGGTCTCCGTCGATCTCGTGGCTCCAGGCGACGTCCTCTTCCATCAGGGCATCGGCCCGAAGGCTCTCGGTGAAGCTCTGCGAGTCCCGCACGTCCTGAGTGTCCTGTGCGTCCCGCGCGTCCTGGGAAGGGGAAGAAGAGGAGGTCATTGGATCCTTACGTCGATTCGAATAGCAGTGTCACGTTAGCTGTCACGTCCAACGTGTCACACCGCCGGGGGATTCCCTGCGCGGCCCTGTCGATGGTGACATGCCCGTTCCTCACCGGTCACACCCTTTATTGGGCGCTCCCGCCCGCCGCGGGCTTCCCGGAGGCGGCATGGCCGGGGCCCGCGGCTGCCTTGCCGGGGGCCGCGGCTGCCTTGCCGGAGGGCGCGGCTGCCTTGCCGCTCCACTCCGGGTGCCCCGGCATCGGCGGGGTCGTGGCCCCGTACAGCCAGGGCTCCAGGAAGGCCCCGAGGTCCCGGCCCGCCTCCTGCGAGGCCAGCCGTACGAAGTCGGCCGTCCCGGCCACCCCGTCCCGGTTCTCCGCGACCCAGCGCCGCTCGATCCGGTCGAAGGCCTGCGCGCCGACCTCCTGCCTCAGCGCGTAGAGGATCAGCGCGGCCCCGTCGTAGACCACCGGCCGGAACAGACCGATCTTCTCGCCCGGCGCCGCGGCCTTCGGGGCGGCCGGGGGTCCGCCCGCCGCGCGCCACTGGTCGGAGCGCTGGTACGCCTCGCGCATGCGCCGCTCCAGGGAGTACTTGCCGAGCCCGTCCGCATACAGGGCCTCGTACCAGGTGGCGTGCCCCTCGTTGAGCCACAGGTCGGACCAGGTCCGCGGGGAGACGCTGTCGCCGAACCACTGGTGGGCGAGCTCGTGGACCATCACGGACTCGACGTACCAGTCGGGGTAGCCGTCGCCCGAGAACAGGTTGCTCTCGAAGAGCGAGAGGGTCTGCGTCTCCAGTTCGAAGCCGGTCGTCGCCCGCGCGATGAGCACGCCGTAGTTCTCGAAGGGGTAGCGGCCGACCCGATCCTCCATCCACTCGATGTGGCCCGCGGTCTTCTTCAGCCAGGGGTCCAGGCGCTTGCGGTCCTGGGCCGGCACCACGTCGCGCAGCGGCAGCCCGTGCGGTCCGGTGCCGTGCACGACCTCGGAACGGCCCACCGAGACCTGGGCCAGTTCGGTGGCCATCGGGTGCCGGGTCCGGTACGTCCATGTCGTCGTGGGACCGAGCCGCCGGGCCGGCGTCACCGCCTCGCCGTTGGCGACGGCCGTCAGACCGGCCGGGGCGGTGATCCGGAAGGTGAAGATCGCCTTGTCGGCGGGGTGGTCGTTGCAGGGGAAGACCCGGTGCGCGGCGTCCGCCTGGTTGGCCATGGCCAGACCGTCCTCCGTGGGCACCCAGCCGCCGTCCCCGCGGCCGCGGGGGTCACTGGTGTGCCGGATGGTGATGCGCAGGGGCATGCGGACCGCCACCGGCCGCGCGGGCGTGAGTACGAGGTCCTCGCCCACGCTCTCGAACCGCGCCGGCTCTCCGTTGACCTCGGCGGACGCCACCTTGCCGTGGGTGAAGTCCAGGTTGATGCGCTCCAGCGGCTGCAGGGCGCGGGCGTCGATGACGGTGACCGCGTCGAGCGGGCTCAGGTTGTCCTTGTAGGCGAAGGACAGGTCGTACGAGAGCACGTCGTACCCGGGGTTCCCGAGCTCGGGGAAGAGCCGGTCGCCGATGCCCAGCGGCGTCGGCGGGGGCAGTACGGCGGCGACGAGGGTGAGGGAGGCCGCGGCGAGCAGGGCGGCGCGCAGGCGCGGGGAGGAGAGCTGCATCCACCACCGCTTACCAGCGCCCGCCGCACGGCCGCGTACGGCGCGCGACGGGTCCACCCGAACGGGGCCTTCCGGAGCCGTCCCGGCCTACGCGCGGCTGACGCCGTGGCCACGCGCGGCGGACGGCCGTGGCTACGCCCGGCGGACGTCGTACACGCCCGGCACGTCCCGCATCGCCCGCATCAGCGCGGGCAGCCCCGCCGCGTCGGGCAGCTGCAGGGTGTACGTGTGCCGGACCCGCTGCTCGACCGGGGGTTCGACGGTCGCGGAGACCACCTCGACCCCCTCGCGGGCGATGGCCTCGGTCAGGTCGGCCAGCAGGTGCGGGCGGCCGAACGATTCAGCGAGCAGGGTGACCCGGCAGTCCGCCGTCGCGCGCCAGTGCACGGCGACGGAGGTACGGCCCACGGCGCGCATCTGCGCCACCGCCGCGCAGTGGATGCGGTGCACGGTGACGGCCCCGCCGCGGACCAGGAACCCGGCGACGGCGTCCGGCGGCACCGGGGTGCAGCACCCGGCCAGCCGCACGGTGGCGTCCGGCAGGTCGGCGACGGCGTTGCCACCGCCCCCGCGGGCCCCGACCACCGAGAGCGGCGCCCGTGCGGCGGAGGTGGTTGCCATGGCCCGGTCGGGATGGGATTCGAGCCACCTGCTGATGGCGATCCGGGCGGCGGGGGTCCGCGCGTGGTCCAGCCACTCGGCGGCGGGTCCGGAGGAGGCGTCCTGCGCGAGCAGGAGCTGGACGGTGTCCCCGTCGGACAGCGGGGAGGACAAGGAGGTGAGGCGCCCGTTGACCCGGGCGCCGATACAGCCGTGGGCGGCCTCGCCGTGCTGCGCGTAGGCGGCGTCGATGCAGCTGGCCCCGGCCGGCAGGCTGATCGTGCCGGTGGCGCTGCCGTCCTCCCGGAACACGGTGATCTCCCGGTCTTGGGCGAGTTCCGCCCGGAGCACGGTCCAGAAGGTGTCGGGGTCGGGCGCGGACTGCTGCCAGTCGAGCAGCCGGGACAGCCAGCCGGGCCGCGTGGGGTCCACGCGCTCCTCGTCCGGGTCGGTGGCGGCGTCGGGGGTCGCGGTGGCGTCGGACGCGGCGGCATCGGGCGTCGCGGTGGCGTACGGGTTGCCGAGGGCCACCACGCCCGCCTCGGCGACGCGGTGCATCTGCCGGGTCCGCACGATGACCTCGGCCACGTACCCCTCGGGCGTGGCGACGGCGGTGTGCAGCGACTGGTAGAGGTTGAACTTCGGGGTGGCGATGAAGTCCTTGAACTCCGAGATGACCGGGGTGAAGCAGGTGTGCAGCTCGCCGAGAACGGCGTAGCAGTCGGCGTTCTCGCCGACGAGGACGAGGATCCGGCCGAAGTCGGACCCGCGCAGCTCGCCGCGGGTGCGGGCGATGCGGTGCACGGAGACGAAGTGCCGTGGCCGTACCTGCACTTCGGCGGTGATCCCGGCGTCGCGCAGAACGCTCCGTACGGAGTCGGCGATGGCGGGGAGCGGGTCGCGTTCGCCGGCGTGGGCGGCGATGAGCGCGCGGGTGCTCTCGTACTCCTCGGGATGCAGGATCGCGAAGACGAGGTCTTCCAGCTCGGTCTTGAGGGCCTGGACGCCGAGGCGTTCGGCCAGCGGGATGAGGACGTCGCGGGTGACCTTGGCGATGCGGGCCTGCTTCTCGGGGCGCATCACGCCCAGGGTGCGCATGTTGTGCAGCCGGTCGGCGAGTTTGATGGACATGACGCGGACGTCGTTGCCGGTGGCGACGAGCATCTTGCGGAAGGTCTCGGGTTCGGCGGCGGCGCCGTAGTCGATCTTCTCCACCTTGGTGACGCCGTCGACGATGAAGCAGACCTCGTCGCCGAACTCGGCGCGGACCTGATCGAGGGTCACGTCGGTGTCCTCGACGGTGTCGTGGAGCAGAGAGGCCGTCAAGGTGGTGGTCTCGGCGCCCAGTTCGGCGAGGATCAGGGTGACGGCGAGCGGATGTGTGATGTACGGCTCACCACTTTTTCGCATCTGACCGCGGTGCGAGGTCTCCGCGAGGAGGTACGCGCGGCGCAGAATGGACAAATCGGCGTCCGGATGGTGCGCGCGATGCGCCTCGGCCACGTGGCCGATCGCGTCCGGGAGCCGGTCCCGGGACGTCGGCCCGAGCAGGGCGGCACGCCCGAGCCGGCGCAGATCGAGCCTGGTCCGCCCACGTCTGCGGAGCTCAGGGCGCGCTTCGGGGTGTGCTTCGGGGTTCGTGGCCTCTGCACTCATGGGCACCTCCGGCGGCTTCGACCGGCGGTGGCGGGCATGGGGTGAGCCCTCAGGGCCGGTGCCTGATGTTACCGACCCCACCACGTGGCGCAGTCCACCTCTCGCTCAGCGTGAAACGGATCACCCATTAGAGGGAAGCTTCAGCCGAAAGCCGTTTCGGTGAGCCAGGCTTCATCGAACTCCCCCGCAGCCACGATCACGGCCGGTCCGGTCATGTCGATCTGCCCGTCGGGGTGTTCGGTGATGATCAGGGTTCCGCCGGGGAGGTCGACGGTGTACGCGACCGGTTCGCCGGTGGTGGCCGGGTCGGCGCCGTCGCGGCGGATGGCGGCCACGGCGACGGCGCAGGCGCCGGTGCCGCAGGAGCGGGTCTCGCCGGAGCCGCGCTCGTGGACGCGCATGGCGACGTGCCGGGGGCCGCGGTCGACGACGAACTCGACGTTGACGCCCGTCGGGTAGGCGGACGCCGGGCTGAAGGCGGGGGCGGCGTACAGGTTCCCGGCGTGGTCGAGGCTCTCGACGAAGGCCACCGCGTGCGGGTTGCCCATGTTCACGTTGCGGGCGGGCCAGCTGCGGGCGTCGACGCTGACCGTGACCTCGCCGGCGGGCAGCTCGGCGCGGCCCATGGAGACGGTGACGTCGCCCTTCTTGTCGAGGTGGACCCGCTTGACGCCGCCCCGGGTGGCGACGGCGAGGTCGCCGGGCTCGACGTGTCCGGCGTGCTGGAGGTAGCGGGCGAAGACGCGGACGCCGTTGCCGCACATCTCGGCGATGGAGCCGTCGCTGTTGCGGTAGTCCATGAACCACTCCGCCTCGTCGGCCAGGTGCGCCGCCTCGGGGTGTGCGGCGGAACGGACGACGTGAAGCACGCCGTCGGCGCCGATTCCGGCCCGCCGGTCGCACAGCTTCGCGACGGCGGACGCGGGCAGCTCGATGGCGTTGTCCGGGTCCGGGACGATCACGAAGTCGTTCTCGGTGCCGTGGCCCTTGAGGAAGGGGAGGGTGGTCTGCGTCACCCGCCCATGGTACCCAGCCCCTGCTCAGAGGGGTGGAGCCGTCCGAGGGGCGGTCAGCGGAGCCGGGCGACCCGGTAGACGGCCAGACTTACGACGGCCAGTACGGCCACGGCGTACAGCGCGGCCATGCGCCAGTCGGGGCGGCGGCCGCTCCCCCGGGCCGGGAGGCCGGGCCACGTGTAGCCGACCCGGCGGGCGGCCATCATTCCCCAGCCTCCGGCGCAGCAGCTGATCAGGAAGCCGAGCATCGCGACCACGGCTCCGCCGTCACCGAACTCGAAGGCGAGCGGGAAGGCGAACATCAGCGAACCGGTGGCGGCGAGCATCGCGATCGGGGCGATCTGCCACAGGCGCAGGCGGCGCTGGGGACGCAGTTCGACCTCGAACTCGGGCCCGGCAGCAGCCTCCGCCTCGGCGGAGTCCGGGGCGTCCGGGCCGTCGGGGGTCAGGCGCGCCGGGTCTGCGGGCAACCCGAGCCCCGCGGGCCCGTCCGTCCCGTCCAGAAGCATCGGGTCCGCTTCCCTCCGGGTGTCGTCCCGCCCGGTGTCACGAGGGCCGGCCTCCATCGCCACGCGCCCTCCCCACTCGGACTCAGTACGCCGCCGTTCATCGCAGGTGATCGCACCCGCTGGAGTTTGATGATGGCACGCCCCCGGCCCCGCTACGGGCGCGTGAGGCGTCCCGATGCCATCACGTGATCAGGCTGTGACCGCTCGTTCGACCAACGACTGCGCGAGTCCGGGGAGTTCCCCCCGGTCGGCCACGGCCCCGCTGAGCCAGTGCACGCGCGGGTCGCGACGGAACCAGGAGTCCTGGCGGCGGGCGAACCGCCTGGTCGCCCGGACGGTCTCGGCCCGGGCCTCGTCCTCGGTGCATTCGCCCGCGAGGGCGGCCAGAACCTGCTGGTAGCCGAGCGCCCTGGAGGCGGTGATTCCGTCGCGCAGCCCGCGGGCCTCCAGTGCGCGGACCTCGTCCACCAGCCCGGCCTCCCACATCCGGTCCACGCGCAGTGCGATCCGCTCGTCGAGTTCCGGCCGGGCCACGTCGACGCCGATCTGCACGGTGTCGTAGACGGACTCGTGGCCGGGCAGGTTGGCGGTGAACGGGCGGCCGGTGATCTCGATGACCTCCAGCGCGCGGACGATGCGGCGGCCGTTGCTGGGCAGGATCGCCCGGGCGGCGGCCGGGTCCGCGGCGGCGAGCCGGGCGTGCAGGGCGCCGGGGCCGCGCAGCGTGGCCTCCTCCTCCAGCCGGGCGCGGACCTCGGGATCGGTGCCGGGGAACTCCATGACGTCCAGGGCGCCGCGGACGTACAGGCCGGATCCGCCGACGAGCACGGGGGTGCGGCCCTCGGCGAGCAGCCTGTCGATCTCCAGGCGGGCCAGTCTCTGGTAGTCGGCGACGTTCGCGGTGTCAGTGACGTCCCAGATGTCGAGGAGGTGGTGCGGGACACCGCCGCGCTCCTCGGTCGTCAGCTTGGCGGTGCCGATGTCCATCCCCCGGTACAGCTGCATGGAGTCGGCGTTGACGACTTCGCCGTCGAAATGGCGGGCCAGGGCTACGCCCAGGTCGGACTTTCCTGCCGCGGTGGGACCTACGACGGCGATGACCCGCGGGGCGGGGGCTGCTTTCCTCACGGCCCCAGTCTCGCAGCCCCTGGTCAAGACACGGGCATGTACCCGATCGAGTTACGTGACGGGGTGTGGTCGGGGTCGTTGCCCTGGCGAGGTTCCGGCCGGGCATACGCCCCGCGTACGCCCGGCGCAGGCCGGTCCGGCCAACGCGGAACTTCGCTCACACGCGTAACGTTACGGGAGTAGACATGGGTGTTTTTGATCGGTTTTTTCGTCGTAAGGACGAGGCCGTGACCACGGAGGTCGCGGCGGAGGACCTGACGGCGGAGTCCGGCGCGGCCGACGAGGCCGCGCCTGTTGCGCAGGAGGCTCCGGCGGCGGAAGCCGTGGAGATTCCGAAGCAGCAGTCGGCCGAGGTGGCTGCGGACAGCGAGACCGGCGAGGGCGCCCGCACATAGCGACCGCCAACGGAAGGTGACCCATGGGCCTGCTGGACAATCTGAAGGCCAAGCTCGGTCCGGCGAAGGACAAGGTCGGCGACCTCGCCCACCAGCACGAGGGCAGGATCGGCGAGAGCCTCGACAAGGTGGCCAAGGCCGTGGACTCCAGGACCAAGGGCAAGTACAGCGGCCAGATCACGAGCGGGACGGGCAAGGCGAAGGACGCCCTGGGGAAGATCGCGCACAAGGACGCTCCCGGCGGGACGACGCCGCCGGCCGCTTCCTGACGCGGTCCGCGGAAGGGGCGCGGGACCGGCACCGGCCGGTCGCGCGCCCCTTCGCCGTTTCCTGGGCGGCTCCGCAGCCGGCCCCGGCCGGCCCGGGCCCGCTAGGACCAGGCGGCGACGAAGTACCCCACGCCGTACGGCGCGTCCTCGTACAGCAGGCGCCCGGTCAGCCCCGCGCCCTCCGCGGCGCCGGCCAGCACCTGCCAGGGGGCCCGTCCGGCGGCCTGGAGCTCGGCCGCTAGCCCGGCGTCCAGGGCGGCGAGCGCGGGCACGTCGGCGGCGCCCAGCGCGCGGGCGGCGGCCTCGTCGAAGGCAGCGGCCCGCTCGTCGAGGTAACCGGGGGCCTTGAGGGTGCGGCAGGCACTGCCGTCCCCGAGGACCAGCATGGCCACACGTTCGGCGGAACCGCCCAGGTCCGCGCCGAGGAGGCCGCAGCCGCTCGGGGCGAGGTCCGCGGCGACGGCCACTCCGGCGACCGGGGCGGCCGCCCAGCGGGCCCGGCCGAGCAGCCAGCCGGCCACCGCGAGGGAAGCCGGGAGGGTGACCCCGGTGGCGTGGCCGCTCGGCGGTTCGCCCAGGTCGGGGCCCAGGGTGACGGTCAGGTCCACGCCGAACCCGGCGAAGCTGCCGGGGGTGCCCTGGTCGTACGCGCCGCCCTCGGCGGCGGCCCCGACCACGACCAGCAGGTCGGGCCGGGACGCGGTGAGCACCGCCAGCGCGTCGGAACAGGCGGTACGGGCGGCCCCGAGTTCGGCGGCGGCCCCGGCGGCGACCTCCGGCACGAGCAGGGGCGGGGCGGGACAGACGGCAGCGGCTACGAGCATGATCCGCAGCCTAGCCGCAGGCGCGGAACCCGTGTCGCTCAGGAGGAGGCGGGCACCGAGCAGCCGGAGGCGACGGTCGGCAGCGGCGCCGGGACGCCCAGCGTCGGGATGCCGAGCATGACGCCCGCCGGCTGGGCCGGGGCCGCGTTGCGCTTCTCCCAGGCGTCGCCGGCGCGGGTTCGGCGCACCGTCGGCGTCGGCCCCTCGGCCAGCAGGTGGTGCGGAGCCGCGTAGGTGATGTCCACGGTGACCACGTCGCCCGGGCGGACCTCCGCCTCCGGCTTCGTGAAGTGGACCAGGCGGTTGTCGGGCGCGCGGCCGGAGAGGCGGTGCGTGGCGCCGTCCTTGCGGCCCTCGCCCTCCGCGACCATGACCTCGAGGGTGCGGCCGACCTGCTTCTTGTTCTCCTCCCAGGAGATCTCCTCCTGGAGGGCGACCAGGCGCATGTAGCGGTCCTGCACGACCTCCTTGGGGATCTGCCCGTCCATGTCGGCGGCGGGGGTGCCGGGCCGCTTGGAGTACTGGAAGGTGAAGGCGTTCGCGAAGCGGGCCTCGCGCACCGCGTGCATCGTCTGCTGGAAGTCCTCCTCCGTCTCACCGGGGAACCCCACGATGATGTCGGTGGAGATCGCGGCGTGCGGGATCGCGGCGCGGACCTTCTCGATGATGCCGAGGAACCGCTCCTGCCGGTACGAGCGGCGCATCGCCTTGAGGATCGGGTCGGAGCCGGACTGCATCGGCATGTGCAGCTGGGGCATCACGTTCGGGGTCTCGGCCATCGCCGCGATCACGTCGTCCGTGAAGTCGCGCGGGTGCGGGGAGGTGAAGCGGACCCGCTCCAGGCCCTCGATCGCACCGCAGGCGCGCAGCAGCTTGCTGAAGGCCTCGCGGTCGCCCAGGTCCGAGCCGTACGCGTTCACGTTCTGGCCGAGCAGGGTGATCTCCGAAACGCCCTCGGCGACCAGGGCCTCCACCTCGGCGAGGATGTCGCCGGGCCGGCGGTCCTCCTCCTTGCCGCGCAGCGCCGGGACGATGCAGAAGGTGCAGGTGTTGTTGCAGCCGACGGAGATCGAGACCCAGGCGGCGTACGCGGACTCGCGGCGCGTCGGGAGCGTGGAGGGGAAGGCCTCCAGCGACTCGGCGATCTCGACCTGCGCCTCCTCCTGGATGCGCGCGCGCTCCAGCAGCACGGGGAGCTTGCCGATGTTGTGCGTACCGAAGACGACGTCGACCCAGGGAGCCCGCTTGACGATCGTGTCGCGGTCCTTCTGCGCGAGACAGCCGCCGACGGCGATCTGCATGCCGGGGCGCTTGGTCTTCATCGGGGCCAGCCGGCCGAGGTTGCCGTACAGCTTGTTGTCGGCGTTCTCGCGGACCGCGCAGGTGTTGAAGACCACGACGTCGGCGTCGCCGTCGGCGCCCTCGGGCGCCCGGACGTAGCCGGCGTCCTCCAGCAGACCGGAGAGCCGCTCCGAGTCGTGCACGTTCATCTGGCACCCGTAGGTGCGCACCTCGTAGCTTCGCTTCACGTCCACTGCCTGGCTCCGGTCGCTGCTGGTCATGCAATAAGGGTAGGCGGTACCCGGTGGCCCTCCGGTCCCCCGTTCGGCCGACCCCGGCGGAAGGCGGTGGCCGAAGAGGACGAGCGGCAGGTCCTGGGCTTCCGCGTGCACGGGGGTTCCCTCTCGGTAGGACCGGTCCGGGTCGTCCGCGCGCAGCCGGATGCCGGTCGGGTCCACGCCCGAAGGGGCGGGTCGCCCCGGACCGGCGCGGCGACGGGCCGCCCGGCCGCCGCCCACGAGCTGCTGCGACGGCTCCGCCCCGGGGCCCCGGACCGGCCGCGCCGTGACAGGACGGCGGCCGGGTGGCAGGATCGCGGCCATGCCTCTCGTACCGCCCCGGATCAGCAGGCGCCACGCCCTGCGGGTCCTGGTGGCCGTACTCGCCGTCCTCGGGATCCTGACCTGGTGGCTGAAGCCCTTCGGGCAGCCGGATCTGAGCGGCGAGCTGACCTTCAGCACGGGCGCGCGGACCGGGGTCTACCACCGGTACGGGTTGTTGCTGGAGCAGGCGCTCGGTCCGGAGATACCCGGGGTGGACGTACGGCTGGAGACCAGCGAGGGCTCGCAGGAGAACCTGAAGCGGCTGGCCACCGGTGAGGCCGACTTCACGGTGGCGACGGCCGACGCGGTGGCCAAGTACCGGCTCGACGGGAAGCCCGGCGCGGACCGGCTGCAAGGGGTCGCGCGGCTCTACGACGACTACGTGCAGTTGGTGGTCCCGGCCGGCTCCCCGGTGCAGTCGGCCCGTGACCTGCGTGGCAAGCGGGTCGCCATAGGTCAGCCGGGCTCCGGGGTACGGCTGGTCTCGGAGTGGCTGCTCAAGGCGGCCACGATCGACCCGGTGCTGGACGTCACGCCGGTGTCCATCGGCATCGACACCATGCCGGGCGAGTTGGAGGCCGGCCGGATCGACGCCTTCTTCTGGTCCGGCGGCCTGCCGACGAACGCCGTGCGCGAACTGTCGGAGCGCTTCGACATCCGGCTCGTGCAACTCGGCGACCTGGTGGAACAACTCCAGGAGAACGGCGGCCCGGCACGCTACTACCGGACGGCGGTCATGCCCCAGGACGCGTACACACGGGCCCGCAACACCAGCTCGGTGGCGACCCTGGCCGTGCCGAACCTGCTGGTCACCACGGCGGGGGCCGACCCCCGGCTCACCGAGCAGCTGACGCGGACGGTGATCGGCAGCCGCGACCTCGTCGGCCGCGAGGTGCATGCGGCGCAGCTCGTGGACCTGCGGACGGCGATCTACACCGACCCCCTGGAGCTGCACGAGGGCGCCCGCCGGTACTACCGGTCCGTCAAGCCCTGAGGCCACCGAGGACCCGGAGAGCCCCCGGAGAACCTCCGGGGGTCACGAGGACGACGAGGGCAGCAGCATCGTCGCCGCCGCGGCCGCGCCGATCAGCCCCGCGTGGGTGCCCAGCATCGCCGGGACCACCTGGACGTCCTTGACGAAGGAGAGCGTGGCGTAGGCCGCGAGGTGGCGGCGGATCGGGGCGAAGAGGGTGTCACCCGCGGCCGCCACTCCACCGCCGATGACGGCGATGTCCGTCTCCACGAGTGTCGCGGTGGCCGCGATGGCGGCGGCCAGGGCGCGACCCGCCCGGTCGAATGCGGCCAGGGCGATCGGGTCGCCCGCGGCGGCGGCAGCGGCCACGCCCGCCGCCGTGGCATCGGCTCCGCCTCCCTCGGTGCCCGACGGGGCGTCCGACGCGGGGTCCGACGGCTTCCAGCCGTGGTCGAGCGCCCAGCGGGCGATCGCCGTGCCGGAGGCGATCGACTCGACGCAGCCGCGGCTGCCGCAGACGCACGGTTCACCGTCGAAGGCGACGCTGATGTGACCGATGTGCCCCGCGTTGCCCGTGGGGCCGGGGTGGAGCTGGTTGTTCAGGATCAGGCCACCGCCGACGCCGGTGGAGACCACCATGCACAGGGCATTCGCATGCCCGCGGGCCGCGCCCAGCCAGTGCTCGGCGGCGGTCATCGCCACCCCGTCACCGGCCAGCACCGTCGGCAGATCGGCCCCGTGCGCCGCGAGCTCCGCCACGACCCGCTCCTGGACGGGGAAGTCCCGCCACGCGCCGATGTTGACCGGGCTGACCGTGCCCCGGGAGGCGTCCACCGGTCCGGCGCTGCCGATCCCGCAGCGGACCGCCGAGGCCCACAGCGGCGACTCGGACAGCTCGGCGACGACCTCGGCGACCGCCGCCATCACGCCGTCCCCGTCCACGCCGCGCGGGGTCGGGCGGCGGGTGGTGGCCGTCATCGTGCCGTCGGGGTGCACCAGCGCCCCGGCGATCTTCGTACCGCCGATGTCGATCGCCACCGTAGGGCCGGAGGAAGCTGCGGCGGCTCGCGGTGCGGGGAACGGGGCGGTGGGAATGATCACGGTGGCGGCTCCAGGAAGGGTTCAGGATTCAGTATGCGCCGGGGCGGCGCCGTGCTCTCGCGAGGCTCCAGCCGCGGCTGCTCGCTGATCCGGACCCCGGGCGGGCTGCCCGCGAGGACGGCCAGGAGTTCCTCGGCGGCCAGCCGGCCGAAGCCGGCGGTGTCCCGGACGAGCGCGGTGAGCCGCGGATGGGTGACCCGGCAGAGCGCGGAGTCGTCCCAGGCCACGATCGACAGCCGGCCCGGGACGGGGATGCCCAGCTCGGCGGCGACCGCGCTCCCGGCGACGGCCATCACGTCGTTGTCGTAGACCAGCGCGGTGGGCGGCAGCGGCTCGGCGAGGACCCGGCGGGTGGCGGCCGCGCCCTCGGCGTCGGAGTAGTCGGTGACCACCGAACGCACCTGGTCCGGGCCGAGCCCTCGCCGGGCCGCCTCGGTCCGCAGGGAATCCATCCGGTGGACCGTGTGGGCGAGGCCGGGGAGTCCGGCGATGTGCGTGATGCGGCGGTGGCCGAGCCGGTGGAGGTGGTCGAGCACCTGGGCCATGGCACCTGCGTCGTCGGCCCGGACCGAGGAGAGGGTCCCGGACGGAGCGCCCCCGCCCCCGCCCCCTGCTTCGGCCCCCGCGCCGGCTCCTGCCCCGGTGTCGCCCGTCGCGGCCGCCTCGCCGATCGTGACGGCGGGCAGGGCCAGTTGCTCCAGGAGCGCCGGGCGCGGGTCGCTCGTACGCGGGTCGACCACGAGGACGCCGTCGACCCTCCGCTCGGCCCACCAGCGGCGGTAGACCGCGCATTCGGCGTCGATGTCCTCGACGACCTGGAACAGCAGGGCGGTCCGGGCGGCGGAGAGCACCTCCTGGATGCCGGAGACGAGCTGGAGGAAGAAGGACTCGACGCCGAGCGTGTGCGCGGGCCGGGCGAGGACCAGGCCGACGGCACCGGACCGTTCGCCGGACAGGGCCCGGGCGGCGCTGTTGGGCTGCCAGCCGAGTTCCTCGGCGAGGCGGCGGATCCGGGCGCGGGTGTCCTGCGAGACGCCCGGCCGGTCGTTGAGCGCGAAGGAGACGGCGCTCTCCGACACCCCGGCCTGCCGGGCGATGTCCTTGATCGTGGGTCTGCGGGCC
Organism: Streptomyces avidinii; assembly: GCF_014650695.1. Lineage (GTDB taxonomy): Bacteria > Actinomycetota > Actinomycetes > Streptomycetales > Streptomycetaceae > Streptomyces > Streptomyces avidinii. The sequence continues at coordinate 182,376 of NZ_BMVL01000013.1, forward strand.
ATGGCCTGTCTCATTCGTCCTTCGAGTGCGTCACGCGTGGCGGAATACGGAGGGCAATGGCCGGACCGTACGCGATCCTGCCCTGGCAGACCGCCTTGACGAGCATCCAGTGGTCCCCGGGAGGGGTGTCGAGCGGGGGACGCAGCTCGAACTCCACCTCGGCCACCCCGTCCGCCGGGACGTGCACGGGCCGGGTCGCCGGCCCGATCAACCCCCAGGTGCCGTACGGGGAGACGGCGTGGGCCAGTCCCGTCAGCGCGGTCCGCACGCCGGTGGCGCCGATCCGGACCGGTACGCGCCCCCGCGCGCCCGGGGCCACGGTCACGGCCGGCTCGGGCGCCTCCACCCACAGCCCGGCCGGGACGGAGCCGCCGGGCACGGTGACCGTCAGCACGTCCTCGAACTCCCCCGCGGGGGTGGCGGCAAGGATCCTGACCAGGTGTTCTCCGGGGCCGGGACCGGAGCCGGGGCCGGGGCGATCGCCGGGGCCGAGCCCGGTCAGGGCTCCCGCCCCGGCTGCGGGCACCACGCTCAGCGGGATCCGCTCGTGCCCACCCGGTGCCAGGTCCACGACGCGCCGGGTCCAGGAAGCCTGCCAGCCGTCGGGGGCACGGACCTCCAGCGCGACGGGTCCGCGCGCACCACCGTGGGCGGCGAGCGTGACCGTCGCGGCGGACGGGTCTCCGTCGCATGTCACCGTGTACGGAGCGTCCCCCAGTGGGGCGGTCCCCGTGTTGTGCAGCCAGTAACGGCTGAACACGGGCTGCTGCGGCTCCCGTTCCCCCTCCCGCAGCGGCATGCCCGAGGCAGTGGGCAGCAGCAGTGTGGTGGTGGCCGTGCCCCGGATGCCCGCCGCGAAGGCGCCGCGCGGGCGGTCCAGCAGGTCCGCCTCGACGACCGGATCGGGTGCCTGACCAGGGCCTTGGACCTGGGCCAGGACTTGGACTTGGACCTGGAGCGGGGCCAGGACCAGGACCGCGCACCTCGGGCTCCGCCGCGCGGCCGTGCGTCTCGCGCAGCCGGACCGCGAGGCCGCCCTCCTCACCCCGTTTCACGGCCTCGACCAGGACCCGGTCGGCCGGTTCCACGCCGAGCAGCGACCGGGTCGCCGGCCTCGGACCGCCCGTCGGGGCGGTGACCACGGCGGTGAGCGGCTTGTTGAACTCCCTTCCCCGGCGCGGCAGATCCAGCGCCCGCCAGTCCCCCTCGCCCGCGACCAGCGCGTGCTCGAAGACGTGCGTCCAGTGCTGGAGCTGGAAGGAGCTGCCGTCCGGGGCGGTACGGCGGGGCGGGTCCATCCACTCCCCGGCCGGCCGGCCGGTGCAGGAACGCATCAGGTTGCTGTGCAGGCGGCCCGCCGTGTCCACCGCGAAGCCGGGCGTGCCGCGGACGAGGATCCCGACGGTCCGCTGCGCGTACGGGGCCTCGCGCCCGGCCACCCCGGCCACCCCGGCCGGCTGCCCGCCGGCCTCCAGGCGGCCCGAAGCGGCGACGGCCCGGGCCAGTTCCGCCGGTGGCCCGGTGTGCACCAGGACCGGCAGGTCCCGGATCCCGGTGAGGTCGCAGCCGGGGCTCCAGAGCGCGCGGAGCGGGGCCCGGGCCGGGATCCAGACCCGGGCGTGCTCTCGTACGGCCTGTGCGTACGCGGGATCGGCCGTCGCCAGCACCGCCGCCGTGAAGGCATTGGCTCCGGGGCCGCCGAGGGCGATCCGGAAGTCCGGGAGGCTGCTGTCCGCCGCCAGGTCGCCCCAGCGCGGACCGGCGGGCCGGGTGGGGGTCGCCGTGACCCCGTACCGGCCGAGCGCGGTCACCAACTCCCGCAGTCCGTCGGGAGTTCCCGCGTCCGGCAGCACGATCTCCGCCGCGCCCAGCGCCCGGTCCGGCCCGACCAGCGGCGCCGAGAGCGCGAACCAGTTCAGGCAGGGGCTGTCCAGGGTCCACGGGGCCCGCGTGTGGTCGGCCCCTGCATCCACCCCGGGAAAGGCGAAGCCGCGTCCCACCGCGGCGGCAGCGGTCTCCGCGACCGGGATCGCACCCGGCACATCGGCGGGTACCCGCAGCCGCACCAGCTGGTCGGAGCCGGTGAACCCGTCGACGCACGTGGTCAGTTCGACCCGGTCGAGGCCCCGCCACAGGGTGGTGGTGCGGGTCCAGCGGACCGGCCCGGTGCGCCCGGTGGCGACGATCCGCGCCCCGAGCGGCCCCCGCTCCACCCGGCAGGAGGTGGCGGGCGCGGAGCCGGATCCGGTGCCCGGGCCCTTGGGGAGCAGGTGCCAGGGCCCCTCCTCGAAGAAGGGGTGCCGGTCGTACTCGTCCTGTACGAGCAGTTCGTCCACCTCCCCGGTGCTCATGAGCTCCTGCCCCGTGCGCCGGTCCAGCAAGCGGGCGAGTCCGCCGCCGCGTGCCGGGTCGGCCTCGGCACGGAAGGCCTCGTTCTCCACGGCGAGGCCCTCCGCCGGCTCCCAGCCGCCCGAGGCCGGACTCCCCCGGTCCGGGGCGTCGGTGGCCCCGGCGGCCGCCAGCCACCAGGTCCGGTGGCCGAGCGAGGGCACCTCCTCGGCGAGGAAGACCAGCTCCGCCCGGTCGCCGGCCGCGGCCTCGACATGGACGGGCGCGCACCGGCCCTCGGCGTCACGGAGGGTGATCCGGTGCTCCTGCGCGGCCGTGATCCCCGCGAGCCCCGCGACGGCCGACGCGGCCGCGTCCAGTGACACCCGGACCAGGTCGGTCCGCGGCCACGACACCGGGTTGTACACGGTGACCGCCAGCAGCCCCGACCCCGGCTCCGCCTCCCCCTCCGGCCCCGGCGCCGGCACCGGCACCGGCACCGGCACCGGCACCCGAGTGTCCGCCGCGTCCGTCAGTGCGGCCAGCGCCTCCTCCCGTACGGCGGCCGCCAGTTCGTACGCCTCCCGCCAGGTCGGCAGCAGGTCCAGGTACACCTGGTCGGAGAAGGTCCCGGTGACGGCGTCGTGGTGGGCGGCGTGCACCAGGTGGCGCCAGGCCTTGCCCAGCGTCTGCGCCGGATGGTCCAGGAGTCCCTCGGCACAGGCCAGGGCCGCGAAGGCCTCCGCCTGTTCGAGGAGGTTCTCGGCGGCCCGGTGCGCCTGTTTCACGTCGGTGTAGGTGACGTCCTTGCCGGTGTACACGGGGCCCATCTCCCGGGTGACCGGTAGCGGCCGCTCGCCTCGCGCCGCGAACTCGGCCCGGACGGCGTCGAAGTGGGCGCGCGGCCCGGAGTGCTCCATGCGGGGCCAGCAGTAGCGGCGGTTCCAGGCGTGCTGGACGTCCAGGCCCCAGCGGTGCGGCCAGGAGAAGTCCGTGCCCATCGGGATCAGGACGTTCCGGGTCGCGGCGCAGGTGCGCAGCAGTTCGTACAGGTCGAGCAGCTGCTCGGCGGCGGCCTCCGCGTCCGGCGCCCCGTGGGAGGGCCAGCCGGCCGAGTAGTGCGCGGGCAGGTAGTGCAGCAGCAGTCCGTCGCCGCCGGGCGCGATCCACTCGTACTCGGCGGGCAGCTGCATCGCGGCGGGTGCCCGCAGGGGATCCCCCCAGCGGTCCGTCATCGGGCCCCAGTGGTGGTGGGGGCCGCGCGCGAGGACGGCGGAGTCGAGCCCGCAGCCCGCCATCAGGGCGGGGAAGGACGGGTCGTGGCCGAAGGCGTCGAGCTGCCAGGCGGTGCGCGGGTCCGCGCCCAGGGTGCCGCGGTGCAGGGCGAGGCCGTGGACCGCGCCGCGGAGGGTGGTCTCGGCGGAGACGAGGTTGGTGGACGGCTCGTTGTAGGTGCCGCCGACGATCTCGACGCGGCCCTCGGCGATCAGCGCGCGCAGTTCGGCCCGGTCGGCCGGGTGGGTGTCCCAGTACGGCTTGAGGTAGTCGACCTCGGAGAGCACGAAGCGGTACGCGGGGTCCTCGCGAGCCTGCTGGAGGTGGAGCGGGATCAGGGTGAAGGCGGGGACGCCCTCGTGCTCCCAGCCGCGCTCCACCTCTCCGGGCCGCAGCGGGGTGTCCCACAGGGCGGTGTAGGCGGCCTGGGTGTTCCACCACCTCGGGTCGTAGTGGAAGTGCGGGACGAGCCGGACGGTCCAGCCGGGCTCGGCGACGGTCAGCGCGAACGGCAGCTCGGCGAGCGGCCGCCCGTCGGGGGTGGCTACGCGGGCGGTGGCGGCCAGCAGCTCGCCCGGCGCGGCGGCGCCGGTGCGGACGGCGACCTCGACGGTGGAATCCGGTGCGCACTGCTGCGCCCGCAGGATGCGCGGGTGCGGCGTGGTGAGGCCCGCGCCGTGCACGGTGACGTGCAGCGGCCCGACGGGCCGGTCCCTGCGGATCCTTGCGCGGACCACCTGCGCGGGCGCTCCTGGCGGTCCGGTGAACAGGGCCGGAGTCGTGACCGCCGTGACCGAAATACCGCTGTACATTTCCACACACTTCCCTGCGGCCAGCCACAACTAAAGCGCATTAGTCAGCCCAGGTTCTGCCGGACACAACCCTTGTGTCAACTGGGCTGAAGCGCATAAGTAGGTGGACGTGAGGCCTTGTTGACTTTCCTCTTCGACACCGGCAGGTTGTGGCCCGTCCGCTGAATTCCTGCAGAACTCCAGAACCCCAGGACGCCCTGTGCACGATGACGCGCTCCGCTTCGGCGCCAACTACACGCCGGCCCGCGGCTGGTTCCACCACTGGCTGGACTTTGACCTCGACGAGGTCCGGGCCGACCTCGACTCGATCGCCGCGCTCGGGCTGGACCACATCCGCGTCTTCCCGCTGTGGCCGGTCTTCCAGCCGAACCGGACGCTGATCCGGCCGCGCGCAGTCGAGCAGCTCGTCGCGCTCGCCGACGCGGCTGCCGAGCGCGGGCTCGACGTCAACGTGGACGGTCTGCAGGGGCACTTGTCGAGCTTCGACTTCCTGCCCGCCTGGACCCGGACCTGGCACCGGCGCAGCATCTTCACCGACCCGGACGTGGTCTCCGGGCAGGAGGAGTACCTGCGCACGCTGGCCGCGGCCCTCGCCGACCGGCCGAACTTCCTGGGCATGACCGTCGGCAACGAGATCAACCAGTTCTCCGACGCCCCGCACCCGGACCCCGACCGGATCACCCCGGACCAGGCGGCCCGGTGGCTGGAGCGGATGCTGGCCGCCTGCGAGGAGGGTGCGCCCGGGCGGCTCCATCTGCACGCCGAGTACGACGCCGCCTGGTACCGGGACGGGCACCCCTTCACCGCGGCCCAGGCGGCCCGGATGGGCGCGGCCACCGCCGTGCACTCCTGGGTGTTCAACGGCACCGCGCAGCGCCACGGCGGGAGCGGGGCTGCGACCGAGCACCATGCCGCGTACCTGATCGAGCTCTCCAAGGCCTGGGCCCTCGATCCGCACCGCCCCGTGTGGCTCCAGGAGGTGGGCGCGCCGGCGCCGCTGATCCCGCCCGAGCGCGCGGCGGGGTTCACCGAAGCCACGGTCGCGAACGCGCTGGACTGCCCGGACGTGTGGGGTGTGACCTGGTGGTGCTCGCACGACGTGTCGCGCGGGCTCGCGGACTTCCCGGAGCTGGAGTACGGCCTCGGCCTGCTCACCAACGACCGCCGGACCAAACCGGCCGGCGCCGCCATCGCCCGGATCACCGAGGAGTGGCGGGGCCGCGCGCACCGCCCGGCCCCGCGGACGACCGCGCTCGCCGTGGACGTCGGCGGGCCCGGCGGGAACGGCCGGAGCTCGGGCGGGGCGGCGCAGGCGGCTGCGGGGCGCTCCGTGTGCGCCCCCGGCGGCGCGTTCTTCGAAGCCTGGGCCGCGCTCGCGGCCCGGGGGGTGCGCCCTTCGGTGGTGCTGGCGGAGCACGCCGCGGACCCGGCCCATCTGGCCGCGCGCGGCATCACCGAGGTACTGCGCGTGCACGACGTGACCTGACCGGTCCCGACCCGATCCCGATCCCGATCCCGATCGCCTCGTGAGGAGCCCCGCATGCCCGACACCGGCAACTCCACCGACCGCGCCAGCAACAGTTACAGCTACAGCTGCACGGGCGTCGATCCGCGTACGCCTCCGCCCGCCGCGATACGGCCGACCCGGCGCAGAGTGCTGGCCACCGGGGCCGGGGCCGCCGCGCTGCTGGGCCTGGCGGGCCGCGCCCGGGCCGCCGCCGCGCCGTTACCCGCGCCCGCGGGGGCGGCGGCCACCGTACCGGCCCCGGCCGACCTGGCCCCGTACGCCTCGTACTGGTTCCCGGATTCCCTCCCGGCGGGGACGCCCGGCCCCGGGATCGTGTGGCGCTCGCTCAGCCGGTGGACCCCCGAGAGCGATCCCGACCTGGCCCACAACACCGCGACCGTGCCCCTGGCGGAGCGGTTCACCCCGGTTCCGGCGAACCGGGACGCCCGGGCCGGCCAGGCCCGGATCTCCTCCCTCGTCTCCTTCGGGCCCACGGCCGGGAACCCCGCCCAGGGCTCCCCGACCGCCGACCACTACGCGCTCACGCACTGGGCGTACATCGACGAACTGGTCTTCTGGGGCGGCTCCGCCGGCGAGGGGATCGTGCTCGCACCGAACGCGCCCGTGGTCGACGCCGCCCACCGCAACGGGGTCCGGGTGCTGGGCAACGTGTTCCTGCCGCCCGTCGCGTACGGCGGCGACCTCCGGTGGACCCGCGACCTGGTCCGGCGGGATACCCTCGGCCGCTTCCCGCTCGCGGACCAACTCGTCAGGGTGGCGCGGACGTACGGCTTCGACGGCTGGTTCGTCAACGCCGAGACCGATGGCGGGGACAGCGCGCTCGCCACCCGGATGCGGGAGTTCCTGCGCGCGCTGCGGGCGGCCGGCGAGCCCCACGGTCTGCGCATCACCTGGTACGACGCCATGAACAGCACGGGCCGGGTGGGCTGGCAGGGCGCCCTCAACGCGCTCAACCAGGAATTCTTCGAGGACCGGGCCGGGAAGGTCTCGGACACGATGTTCGTGGACTTCCGCTGGACCCCGGACAGTCTGGCCGCCTCGGGCGCCCTCGCCGACCGCCTCGGCCGCTCCCGCCACGACCTGTGGGCGGCCGTGGACACCGAGTCGCGCGGCTGGGACTCCCCCGTCGACTGGAACGCGATCGTCCCGCGCGATCGCGACCATGTCGTCAGCTACGGCTTCTACCGGCCGGAGTGGACCCGTAACCACCTCACCGACCGCTCCCCGGGGGCCTTCCACCGCGCCGACGACCGGTTCTGGACGGGCGAGTCCCTGGATCCGGCCCGCCCCGCGCCCGGGGCCCGCTGGCGGGCCCCGGCGACGGCCGTCGCCGACCGGTCCACCGTCACCGGGCTCCCCTTCGCCTGCTCCTTCAACACCGGGCACGGGCTGCGCTGGTACCAGGACGGCAAGGTCGCCTCCGACACGCCCTGGAACCACCTCGGGCTGCAGGACCGGCTGCCGGGCCGCCGCTGGGCGGTGGAGACCGCCGGGGCGCGCCCGTCGGTCACCCTGGACTTCGCGGACGCCTGGCGCGGCGGCTCCAGCCTGCTGGTCGAGGGCGCCCTGACCGCTCCCGTGGTCATCGGGTTGCACTCCACGCGGTTGCCGCTGACTCGCGGGTCGGTCCTGGAGCTGGTGCACGCCGCCGGGCCGGAGCCGGTCGCAGTGGAGATCGGGGTGGCCGTGCGCGAACCGTCGGCCCCCGGCGAGCCGATCCCGTACACGTGGTTGCCGGCCGCGAACCGGGGCGGCGGGCAGGGCTGGCGCACGACACGGGCCGGGTTGGCGCCGCTGGCCGGCGGGACCGCGTACGGCCTGGCGGTACGGATCACCGCGCCCGGGACGAAGCCGGTGCTGTGGCGGATCGGCGCCCTGTCGGTGCACGACGAGCCCCGCACCCGGCGCCCGGCACCGCCCACGGCTCCGGTCGTCGACGCCTCGGTCCGGCAGGACGGCCGGGCGTGGCTGCGCCTGTCCTGGCGGGCGGCGGCCGGTCCGGGCGGGCGGCCGCGCCACTACGAGGTGTGGCGGATCCTGCCCGACGGCGGCCGCCGCTTCCTCGGGGGCACCTGCGGCACCGCCCTGTACCTGCCCGCCGTTGCGCGCGCCGGACGGGAGCGGGCGGCGGCCTTCGAGGTCCGGGCCGTCGACGAGCTGTACGCGGTGTCGGCCCCGGCGCGGGTCTCCCTCACCTGGTAGCGGCGGGGGCAGTGGCCCGGGGCAGGCGCCCCGAGGGTTGCGCGCCCATGTGGGTTCCGCGCCCTGCGGGTCGGTACGCGGCCTGCGGGTTACGCAGACTGCGGGTCGGTGCGCGGGACCGCCACCGTCACCCGCAGCCCGTGCGGCGGGTTCGTCCCGTAGGAGAGGGACCCGCCGCCTGCGGCGAGCAGGGCCCTGGAGATCGACAGGCCAAGCCCGGAGCCCTTGATGTTCTGGTGGCGGCCGCTGCGCCAGAAGCGGTCGCCGACCCGGAGCAGCTCGTCCTCGGTCAGGCCGGGGCCGCGGTCGGCGACGACCACGCGGACGGAGCGCCCGGCGACGGAGACGGAGACCTCGACCTCCTCACCCGTGGGGGTGAATTTGAGGGCGTTGTCGACGACGGCGTCGAGCGCGCTGGACAGGGCGATGGGGTCGGCCCATCCGGTGACTGCGGTCCGGCCCGTCTCGGTGAGCCGTACGCCCTTCTCCTCGGCGTAGGGTCGCCACGCGGCGACCCGCTCGGCCGTCAGCGCCCCGATGTCGGTCAGGCTGATCTCGGCGGAGGCGTGCTCGGCCAGCGCCAGGTCCAGCAGGTCGTCCAGGACCTGGGTCAGGCGCTTGCCCTCGGTGCGTACGGAGGCGATCTCCTCGTTGCCCTCGGGCAGTTCCAGGGCGAGCAGCTCGATCCGCAGGAGCAGCGCCGCGAGCGGGTTGCGCAGCTGGTGGGAGGCGTCGGCGACGAACGCCCGCTGCTGCTCCAGGACCTCTTCGACGTTGTCGGCCATCTCGTTGAACGAGCGGGCCAGGCGCTGGAGCTCCGGGGGGCCGCCGGCGGCCGCGACGCGCGAGTTCATGCGCCCCGTGGCGATGCCGTGCGCGGCGGCGTCCAGGGTCTGCACGGGCTTGAGCACCCAGCTGGTGAGCCTGAGGGCGGCACCGAAGGCGACCAGCATGGCGGCGGCGAGCCCGCCGGCGATCAGCAGCCAGCCCTTCAGGATCCGGGCGCGCATCTCGTCGGTCGGGGATTCGGTGGCGACGACCGCGACGACGTCGCCGTCGAGGACCACCGGGGAGACGACGAGCAGCTTGCCGTGGGTCTGCCAGGGCCACACCTGAGGCGGATCGTGGCTGCGCCGGCCGGCCAGCGCCTCCTGGAAGGCGCGGCGCCCCTCGCCGGATTCCGGGAGCTGCCACCAGCTCGGGGACCGGACCATGGCGTTGTCGTCGCGGTAGAAGATGCCGGCCCGGATTCCGTACAGGGTCTGGTAGCGGGCGAGTTCGTGCTGGAGCGTCTCGCGGCGCTCGTCGGCGCCGGTGGCTCCGGAGCCCTGGGCGTCGATGAAGAACTGGGCGAGGGCGGCGAAGCGGGCGCTGTCGTCGATCCGGTCGACGACCACCCGCTGCTGCTGCCCGGCGGCCAGGCTCACCGCGAGCGGGAAACCGAGGGCGAGCAGCGTGCCCGCCATCAGGATGACGAGCAGCGGGAGCAAACGGGCACGCACGACAGGGGACCCCTAGGGAGCGCCCGGGGCGACGAGCCGGTAGCCCACCCCTCGGACGGTCTCGATGAGGGCGGGCATGCGCAGCTTGGAGCGCAGCGAGGCGACGTGGACCTCCAGCGTGCGGCCGGTCCCCTCCCAGCTCGTGCGCCACACCTCGCTGATGATCTGCTCGCGGCGGAAGACGACTCCGGGCCGCTGCGCGAGCAGGGCCAGCAGGTCGAATTCCTTGCGGGTGAGCGGTACGTCGGCGCCGTCCACACTGACCCGGCGCGTGGGCAGCTCGATGCTGACGGGGCCGAGCCGGACCGTGGCGGGCGTACCGCTCCCGGGGGCGGCGGCCTCCTCGGCGGCTCCGGTGCGCCGCGCGACGGCGTGGATGCGGGCGAGGAGCTCGCCGGTGTCGTAGGGCTTGACCACGTAGTCGTCGGCACCCATGTTCAGGCCGTGGATGCGGGAGCGTACGTCGGCCCGCGCGGTCACCATGATCACCGGGGTGGCGGTGCGCTTGCGGATCTTGCCGCACACCTCGTAGCCGTCCTGGTCGGGCAGGCCGAGGTCGAGCAGGATCACGCCGTAGGGCTGGGGGCAGGCCGGGGCGCCGGCGGGCAGCAGCGCCTGCAGGGCCTCCTCGCCGTTGCGGGCGTGGGTGACCTGGAAGCCGTGGCGGGAGAGGATCGCGGAAAGGGCCGCCGCGACGTGGTCGTCGTCCTCGACGAGCAGCAGTCTCATGGGTCCCCCTCTCCTCTTTCTCTCACTTCTGGCTCGGACCGCACCCGGAATGGTCACACGCGGGGCCACCATGCATCCACGCCCATGAGGAGTCCCACGTCAAGGGTGTCCCGCTCCGGCGCGCCTTCCGTTATGCACCCGGTACGCGTACATGATCGACCAGATCGGTGTCGCGCACGGAGCGTATCCGGAAGAGGCCGGATCGTTATCCTCAATTCTCCCTCAGATGTGATGACGTTGTGCGCGTCACCTCACTACTGTCCTCCCAACCGAGGAGGACGGAGCAAGAAGCCGATGAGCGGAGTATCAGTGACCAAGGACGTGCAGGACGCGGCCGGTGCCGCAGACGACCTGGTCGTACTGAGCAACGTCAACAAGCACTTCGGCGCGCTGCACGTGCTTCAGGACATCGATCTGAGCATTGCCCGCGGTGAGGTGGTCGTGGTGATCGGTCCCTCGGGATCGGGCAAGTCCACGCTGTGCCGGACGATCAACCGCCTGGAGACCATCGACTCGGGCACCATCACGCTCGACGGCAAGGAACTGCCCTCCGAGGGCAAGGAACTCGCCCGGCTGCGTGCCGACGTCGGCATGGTCTTCCAGTCGTTCAACCTCTTCGCGCACAAGACGGTGCTGCAGAACGTCATGCTGGGCCAGCTGAAGGTCCGCAAGACCGACCAGGCCGCGGCTCACGAGAAGGCGGTGGCCCTGCTGGAGCGGGTCGGCGTCGGCTCGCAGGCCGACAAGTACCCGGCGCAGCTCTCCGGCGGTCAGCAGCAGCGCGTGGCGATCGCCCGTGCGCTGGCCATGGAGCCGAAGGTGATGCTCTTCGACGAGCCGACCTCGGCCCTGGACCCGGAGATGATCAACGAGGTGCTGGAGGTCATGCAGCAGCTCGCCCGCGAGGGGATGACCATGGTGGTGGTCACGCACGAGATGGGCTTCGCGCGCTCCGCCGCCAATCGGGTCGTCTTCATGGCCGACGGAAAGATCGTCGAAGAAGCGACTCCCGAGCAGTTCTTCAGCAACCCGCGCAGTGATCGGGCGAAGGACTTCCTGTCGAAGATCCTGCACCACTGAGGTTTCCGTCTGGTAGGCATCCGTATGCGGATCGTCACCGGAACGGTTCCTGTCGGCCGTGCGTGCGCCGTAAGCGTCGCTCGTCGTTCAACAACGTCTCATCCGAGGGAAGTTCACCATGAAGATCTCCAAGGCCGCTGCGGCCGCGGCCATCGCCGTCGCCCTTTCCCTGACCGCGACCGCGTGCGGCGGCAGCAAGCAGGACGCCGCCTCTGACGGCGGTGCCTCCGGCGGCGCCAAGGACAAGATCGTCGTCGGTATCAAGTACGACCAGCCCGGCCTGGGCCTGAAGACCCCGGACGGCAAGTACACCGGCTTCGACGTCGACGTCGCGACCTACGTCGCCAAGGAGCTCGGCTACCAGCCCGACCAGATCGAGTTCAAGCAGGCCGTCAGCGCCGAGCGCGAGAACCTGATCGCGAACGGCGACGTCAAGTTCGTCGTCGCGACCTACTCGATCAACGACAAGCGCAAGGAGAAGGTCGACTTCGCCGGCCCGTACTTCCTCGCGCACCAGGACCTGCTGGTCCGCGCCGACGACTCGAGCATCACCAAGGCCGAGGACCTGAACAAGAAGAAGCTCTGCTCGGTCACCGGCTCCACCTCGGCGCAGAACGTCAAGACCAAGCTGGCCCCCGAGGCCGACCTGCTGGAGCAGGGTGGCTACTCCGAGTGCCTGACCGGCCTGGAGAACAAGGCCGTGGACGCGCTGACCACGGACAACTCGATCCTGGCGGGCTACGCGGCCCAGGAGAAGAACAAGGGCAAGTTCAAGCTGGTCGGGCTGAGCCTGAGCAACGAGAACTACGGCATCGGTCTGAAGAAGGGCGACAAGGAGCTCCAGACCAAGATCAACGCCGCGCTCAAGAAGATGGTCGAGGACGGCAGCTGGCAGAAGGCCGTCGACAAGAACCTCGGCCCGGCCAACTTCAAGAGCGAGCCTGCCCCGCAGATCACCGAAGGCAGCTGATTCATCGGTGAGGAGCGTCGCCGCCCGCCTGCCGCGGGCGGCGGCGCACCTCACCGGCCATCCTGGGGAGAGCGCAGGGCATCGTGTTCGATTTTCTTGATTCCGGGCAGTACGACGTGCTCGGAGCCTTCTGGGTGACGGTTCAGCTCACCCTCTACTCGGCGGTCGGGTCCCTGATCTGGGGCACCGTCCTGGCGGGGATGCGGGTCAGCCCGGTCCCGCTGCTGCGGGGCTTCGGTACCGCGTACGTCAACCTGGTGCGCAACACCCCGCTCACCTTGCTGGTCATCGGCTGCTCACTGGGTCTCAGCCAGACCCTCGGCATCAACCTGGGCGGCGACACCTTCAAGGAGACCGGCTTCCGGCTCGCGGTCCTCGGACTGATCGCCTACACCGGCACCTTCGTCTGCGAGGCGCTGCGCTCCGGCATCAACACCGTGCCCGTGGGTCAGGCCGAGGCGGCGCGCGCACTGGGGCTGAGCTTCTTCCAGGTGCTCACCCTGATCGTGCTCCCCCAGGCCTTCCGGGCGGTCGTCGCACCGCTCGCCAACGTACTGATCGCGCTCACCAAGAACACCACGGTGGCAGCCACCATCGGCGTGGCCGAGGCGGCCCTGCTGATGAAGGAAATGATGGAGAACGAGGCGCAGGCCCTCTTCGCCGTCTTCGCGATCTTCGCCCTCGGCTTCGTCCTGCTGACCCTGCCGACCGGCCTGTTCCTGGGCTGGGTGGCCAAGCGAGTGGCGGTGAAGCGATGACCTCCGTGCTGTACGACGCCCCCGGCCCCAAGGCCAAGGTGCGCAACTGGATCTACAGCGGGATCTTCGTCGTCCTGTTCGCTCTCGTCATGTGGTGGGCACTGTCCCTCATGGCGGAGAAGGGCCAGCTCGCCGCCGACAAGTGGACGCCCTTCGTCACCGACAGCCAGGTCTGGACGACGTACCTGATCCCCGGCCTCCTGGAGACCCTCAAGGCCGGCGCGCTCGCCATGGTGATCGCCCTCCCGCTGGGAGCGGTCCTGGGCATCGGCCGACTGTCCGACCACGCCTGGGTGCGGGGGCCGGTCGGTACGTGGGTGGAGTTCTTCCGAGCCATCCCGGTCCTGATGCTGATGCTGTTCAGCTCCGCGCTGTACTCGCCGCAGTTCATGGACGTCCCCTCCGACACCCGGCCGTTCTGGGCCGTGGTCACGGGTCTGGTCCTCTACAACTCGGCCGTCATCGCCGAGATCGTCCGGGCCGGCGTGCTCTCCCTGCCCCGCGGCCAGACCGACGCGGCCAAGGCGATCGGCATGCGCAAGGGTCAGACCATGGCCTACGTGCTGATCCCGCAGGCCGTCACGGCGATGCTGCCGGCCCTGGTCAGCCAGCTCGTGGTGATCCTCAAGGACACCGCGCTCGGTGGCGCCCTGCTCGGCTTCGCGGAACTGCTCTCCATGAACCGGCAGATCTCGGCCAACTACAGCAACACCATCGCGACCCTCTTCGTGATCGCCCTGATCTACATCGTGGTGAACTTCGCCCTGACCAGCCTCGCCTCCCAGCTGGAGGGCCGGCTGCGGAAGTCGAAGAAGGGCACCGGTGCCGTGCTCGGCGCGGAAGAGATCGACGACCCGGTTCCCGGTGCGAACACGGCGGCCGGAGCCTGACACCGGAGCCCTTCCGGACGGCCCCCCGGGGCTGACATCCGGTCAGTGATAGTGCGCGACAAGTGTGGTGCGGCGGAACTCATCCGCCGCACCACGCTGCGTTGCGCCCTCGGGTGTCACTTGACGCGGGCACCTCCAATGGGTTGCATACGTTCTGTGATCACATACCGGACATCGGGAGCCGCGCCATGGACCCGGTGATCGTCGTCGGCGCGGGGCCCGTCGGACTGTCCCTGGCGCTCGCCCTGGCGGGCGCGGGTGTGCCCTCCGTCGTGCTCGACGAAGGGCCCGGCAAGGAGGAGGTCCGGCCCGCCCGTACCGTCGTCCTGCACGCCGATACGGCCGCCATGGTCCACCGGCTGGGGTGTACGACCCTGCGCGACGAGGGGGCGTACTTCGCCGCCTGGCGCACCATGCGCCGGCGCCAGGACGACCGGCGGATCACCTTCGAGGACCGTCCGGCCCCGCTGCACGTGCCCCAGCACGCGCTGACGCGCGAACTGCGCGCCGCCGCCGTGGCCCACCCGCTCGTCCAGCTGGTCACCGACAGCAGACTGGACTCCCTGGAGCAGGACGACCGGGGCGTCACCGTGCACACCCGGGGCGCCGGAACCACGTGGTGGCGCGGGAGTTACCTGGTCGGCTGCGACGGCGCCCGCTCCACCGTCCGCAAGCTGCTCGGCATCCGCTTCCCGGGCCGCACCGCGGTGGAACGGCACGCCGTGGCCGCGCTACGCACCGAACTGCCCTGGCCCGGCGAGGCCCTGCTGTACCGCAACCCGCCGCAGGAGACCACCTCCCGGCCGCTGCCCGACGGAGTGTGGCGGCTGGACTGGCTGCTTCCGGCCCGCGGGGAGCTCGTGACGCCCGACGCCCTCGTGACCCTGATCCGCGACACCCTCGCGGTGTGGTGCGGCGGCACGACACCCCCGTACGACCTCATCGACACCGGGGTCCACACCCTGCACCACCGCCTCGCCCGGCGCTGGCGCGACGGTCGCGCGTTCCTGGCGGGTGACGCCGCACACCTGCTGGGCGCGCTCGGCACCCAGGGCGTCGAGGAGGGGCTCCGGGACGCCGAGAATCTGGCGTGGAAGCTCTCCCTGGCCTGGCACCAGGGGGCCTCCGAGGCCCTGCTGGACAGCTATGAGGGCGAGCGGCGCACGGCGGTCGCCTCGCGGCTGCGCGCGGCCGACCAGGCGATGCCGACGCTGCGGGCGGGCAGCGGCCTGCGCAGCTACCTCCCGGGGGCCGCGCGTTCCGCCGAGTCCCTCCTCACCGACGGCCACCTGGGGCGGGGGCCGCTGGGCGCGGAACCGACCTACGCCCCGCCGGTTGCCGTACGGGAGGTCCCGACGGCCACGGAGCCGGGTGCTCCGGTGGCCGACGTCCCGGTGACCGCCCCGGACGGGGCCACCGTGCCGCTGCGGGACCTGCTGGGACAGGGCCGGCTGCTGGTGGTCCTGGTCGCTCCCGGCACCGGGGTGTGGGACCGGCGCCACTGGCTCGGCGCCGGGCTGATGCCCCGCCTCGCCGCTGCGGTGAGTGCGCTCCCGGTCCGTACCGACCTGCTCGTCGCGGACAGCTACCCGGGGGCCCCGGCGCACACGGTGCTGCTCGTGCGGCCGGACGGACATCTGGCGGCGACCTTCGCGGGGGTCCGACCGGCGGAGCTGTACGAGGCGGCGGACACGGTTCGGGCGGGCGCGCCCGCGTCCCGGTTGCCGGCGCCCTCCGCACCGGCCTCACCTTCCGCGCCGTCACCGGCGCACACGAAGGCATCGACGACCACGACACCGATCGTGGTGATCGATTGACCGTCTCCGGGAGTCCGTGGTTCACTCGCGGAATGACCGGCAACGACGTACGCCTGTGGCGGAGGGTCCATATGGACCTGCTCCGCTACGCGGGCTGCGTGTGTCGCCCTTCCTGCTGATTCGCCCTTCCCTCCGCGCGCCCCGTGCCGTCCACCGGCCTGCGCGCACCTCCGCGAACCCAGGAACGGTCCTCCTTCATGTCTGCACCCGTATCCGCACCCGCGCACGCCCCCGAGCACCTGCCCGCCGGGGGCCCCACGGCCGCCGAACTCCTCGACTTCGCCCTCCGCACGGCGGCCGACGCCGCGATCGTGGCCTCGCTGCCGCTCGACCCCGAGGGCCGCACCTGGATCCGGCTGGACGGGCCGGGCGGCAGTGAGGCGTGGCTGATCGGCTGGCCGCCGGGCACCGGCACCGGCTGGCACGACCACGCCGAGTCGCGGGGCGCGTTCGCCACCGCCCGCGGCCGCCTCACCGAGCACTCGCTGACCGTGCGCCTGCCCTCGGAGGGCTGGAAGTCCCTGGAGCTGGCCCCGGACGTCGACCGCCACCGCACGCTGGCCGCGGGCTCGGGACGAGCCTTCCGGGAGCACCACGTGCACGAGGTCCTCAACGAGTCGCAGGCCGAGCACGCGGTCTCCGTGCACGCCTACTACCCGCCGCTTCCGCTGATCCGCCGCTACAGCCGCAGCGGCCCGGTGCTCAGCCTGGAGCACGTCGAGCGTCCGGCGGACTGGCAGTGAACGCCCCGATCGGCATCGACGAACTGCTGGAGCGGATCCGCGCGGGCTACACGCGACTGGACGCGCAGGAGGCGTACGCCGCCTCGCGTGCCGGGGCCCTCCTGGTGGACATCCGGTACCAGGCCCTGCGCGAGCGCGACGGATTGATCCCGGGCGCGCTGGTGATCGAGCGCAACGAGCTGGAGTGGCGGCTGGACCCGCGGGGCAGCCACCGCGTCGCCGAGGCAACCAGCCACGACCTCCAGGTGGTGGTGATCTGCAACGAGGGCTATGCCTCCAGCCTCGCCGCGGCCTCCCTCCACGCCCTGGGCCTCCACCGCGCCACGGACCTGACCGGGGGCTTCCAGTCCTGGAAGTCGTCCGGCCTCCCGGTCACACCGACCTGACGTTCTGAGGGGGCGTGCGCAACATCCTGCGGCCGACTCCGCCGGCGTACGCGGCGCCTGGACATTGGCGTGCTCCGGCGTCCGGTCCCGGGGGCCACCCCACCCCGGGCCCACCGGCTCACTCCCCCGGGTACCCGAGGTCGTCGGCGTCCTCGCCCTCCGTCTCCAGCGCGCGGCGCACCACCCGAAGGGCCATGCCCTCCGAGTATCCCTTGCGGGCGAGCATCCCGGCGAGGCGCCGGATCCGCTTGTCCCGCTCCAGGCCCCGGGTGGAGCGGAGCTTGCGCTCCACGAGCTCCCGGGCGGTCTGCTCCTCCTGATCGGGGTCCAGCAGCTCCAGGGCCTCCTCCACGAGGGTGGCGTGCACCCCCTTGGTGCGGAGCTCCTGGGCCAGCGCCCGACGGGCCAGGCCCCGGCCGCGGTGCCGGGACTCGACCCAGGCCCCGGCGAAGGCCGCGTCGTCGATCAGGCCCACCTCCTCGTACCGGGAGAGGACCTGCTGCGACACCTCCTCGGGGATGCCCCGCTTGTGCAGGGCGTCCGCGAGCTGGCGCCGGGTGCGCGGGCTCCCGGTGAGCAGGCGCAGACAGATCGCCCGCGCCTGCTCCTCGGGGCTCTGGGGCGGCAGCTCCGTGCGGCCCTCACGGCCGCTTCGGCGCTCGCCGCCCCCTTCCTGCTCCCGCACGGGTCAGCTCTTGGCCACGGCGGCCTTGGCCGTCGTCTTGGCCTTCGTTGCCGGGGCGGGCACGGCGGTGGCCGCGGCATCGGTCGCGTCGGCACCGGCCTCGGCAGCGGCGGTGTCCTTGCGGACCCCCACGCCCAGCTTCTCCTTGATCTTCCGCTCGATCTCGTTGGCGAGGTCGGGGTTGTCCTTCAGGAAGTTACGGGCGTTCTCCTTGCCCTGGCCGAGCTGGTCGCCCTCGTACGTGTACCAGGCACCGGCCTTGCGCACGAAGCCGTGCTCCACGCCCATGTCGATCAGGCCGCCCTCGCGGCTGATGCCCTGGCCGTAGAGGATGTCGAACTCGGCCTGCTTGAACGGCGGCGCGACCTTGTTCTTGACGACCTTGACGCGGGTGCGGTTACCGACCGCGTCCGTGCCGTCCTTGAGGGTCTCGATGCGGCGGATGTCGAGGCGCACGGAGGCGTAGAACTTCAGCGCACGGCCACCGGTGGTGGTCTCCGGCGAGCCGAACATCACGCCGATCTTCTCGCGGAGCTGGTTGATGAAGATCGCGGTGGTCTTGGACTGGTTGAGCGCACCGGTGATCTTCCGGAGGGCCTGGCTCATCAGTCGGGCCTGGAGACCCACGTGCGAGTCGCCCATCTCACCCTCGATCTCCGCGCGCGGCACGAGCGCCGCCACGGAGTCGATGACGATCAGGTCGAGGGCACCGGAGCGGACGAGCATGTCCACGATCTCCAACCAGGATGAGGTTGTCGGTGTCGACGCCGAGGGCCTTGGCGTACTCGGGGTCGAGCGCGTGCTCGGCGTCCACGAAGGCGACGGTGCCGCCGGCCTTCTGTGCGTTGGCCACGGCGTGCAGGGTCAGGGTCGTCTTACCGGAGGACTCCGGGCCGTACACCTCGATCACACGGCCGCGCGGCAGCCCGCCGACGCCGAGCGCGATGTCCAGCGCGGTCGACCCGGTGGGGATGACCTCGATGGGGTCGTTCGGCTTGTCGCCGAGGCGCATGACCGCACCCTTGCCGAATTGCCGTTCAATCTGTGCGAGAGCGGCGTCGAGAGCCTTCTCGCGGTCGGTGCCTGCCATGGGTTCCACCCGGTTTGCTTGAGTCGATCGCTTCACGCCACTGACGCTAATGCCTGCCACTGACAATGCGCCTCCACGACCGTTTCGGCTGTGGATAACTCATCAGAATGGATGTTCGATTTCCCTGTCAAGCGCACCACGCCCACCGGCTTCCGGCAGCAGGACGGGGAGGTGACGGAACCAGCCGTCCTCGTCCGTCACCGTGTCCCAGGCAGGCAGCGGCGTCCCCGCCGCGGGTGGTGCCCCGGACCAGCAGCCCGCCCGGTGCGGGGTGCAGCGGGTACGGATAGCGCTCCCGGTCCGGATCGGGCGATCCCGGCGGGTAGGTGCGCTGCCACTCGATGCCGTTGTGGTCGCTCGCGCCGAAGGGGGTGTGGAGGTACAGGAGATCGCAGAACTCCCCCATCCGCAGGTGGCCACGAGCCACTTGCAGTCGTCGGGCAGCCGCACCCCGAGCGCGGTCTCGGCGGCGTTCCGGTCACCGTGGGCGTCGACGGGCGCGGCCGGCGGCGTCACCGGTCGCGCCGGCGACCCGTATCCGCTCACGGCAGGTCCCGCCGTACGAGGGCCTCCGCGAAGGGCCTGCCGGTTCGCCTCGCGTACGCCATCCGCTCGCGGACCTCGTGCAGGGTGCGCGGCCGGTAGCCGGGCCCGCCGCAGCAGCTCTCGTGGAAGCGCACGCCCGCGTGCAGCAGCACGGGACAGCGTCCGCCATGCCGCGACGTCCATTACTTGTGTGCCAGGGCCGCCTTGAGCAGCGTGACCGTGCTCACCAGTTTGGGGAGGCCCTCCGTCTGGACCGTGGTGATGCCCCGGGAGACCTGGCCCGCTTCGTTCTTCGCGGCTCCGTCGGCGCACTCGGCCGCCCCTCGCCGGAATCCTCCGAGCGCCTCCTTCCAGTACCGCTGGGTGGCGTCGTCCGGGATCGGGTCGAGTTTCTCGGCCTTCGCGGTCCGGGCCAACAGGTCCTGGCAGGCGGGCCCCTGGACGTCGATCGTGCGCATGCTCACCTCGTTCACCCGGCCGGCGTCCTCGGTCAGCTTCCTTATCTGCGCCTCGCCCCCGGAGCTGTACCAGTCCTGCAGTTGCTCGGCCGGAGTGCTGGAGCAGCCGCCGAGCAGCACGGCGACGGACGCGACGGCCGTGACGGACACGGTGACGCGGGTCAGTACGGGGACGCGCACACGTAATGGCATGGAACCTGGAACCCCCTGGATCGGTCCGGCCGATGCTGCCAGGGACCGTCCGGGCCCGTGCCCCTCGTGATGCTTTCGTGACGGGCCGTCCGTCAGCGGGAGACCGCCGTCCCGAGGGAGTCGGCGCACAGGAACTTCGGCCCCACGTCGTAGAAGACGTCCAGGGAGGTGATCGTGAACCCCGCCGCCGTCAGCAGCTCCGGGGCCGACCTGGTCAGGTGGCAGCCGCCCAGGAGCCGCATGTTCAGCGGTTCGAGCCGTCGCTGCCGACGGCGCACGCACCCGTCCCCTTCCGGGGCGAGGCCGTGCTCGAGGAAGTGCAGGCTCGCGCCGGGCTTGAGTACGCGCCGCAGCTCGCGCAGTGCGGCCACGGCGTCCGGGATCGTGCACAGCGTCCAGGTCGACAGCGCGGAGTCGAAGCCGCCGTCCTCGAAGGGCAGCGACTGGCCGTCCAACCCGGCGCGCCGCACCGGTACGCGGGTGTCCCGTACGCGCTCCCCGGCCAGCCGCCACGCGACGTCGGAGGGCTCGACCGCCGCCACCGCCGTGACGCCCGGCGGGTAGAAGGGGACGTTGTGCCCGGCGCCGAAGCCGATCTCGACGACCTCGCCCACCAGCCCCTGGCAGACCCGGCGTCGGAGCGGCCGGGCCGTCCTGGCCCCGCAGGCGGCGTTGAGGATCCGCGGCACGACCTGATCGGCATAGAACCCCATGGCCGCCTCCGGGTCGACTGGTCGCTGCTCCCCCTGGGCCCAGCATGGCACCGCAGCCCGCTGCGGGGCCGCCCCCACGCCGCCCCGCAGCGCCCACGGGCCCGCACGGCAGCGACCCACCCGAGTGACAACCCAGGGTTGACACTCTCCGAGGTGTCAACCTACGGTTGCACCCATGACGAACCCTTCGGTGGAACCCGTTCGCATGACCAATCCGGTACGCCTCGACGACCTGATCGAGGCCATCAACAAGGTCCACACCGACCCCCTGGAGCAGCTCAGCGGCGCCGTCGTCGCGGCAGAGGCCCTCGGGGACGTCGCGGACCACCTCATCGGCCACTTCGTCGACCAGGCCCGCCGCTCCGGCGCCTCCTGGACCGACATCGGCCGCAGCATGGGCGTCACCCGCCAGGCGGCCCAGAAGCGCTTCGTCCCCAAGGCGGACAAGGAGGGCGCCGGCGGCCTCGACCCGAACGCGGGCTTCGGCCGCTTCACCCCGCGCGCCCGCAACATCGTCATGACCGCGCAGAACGAGGCCCGCGCCGCCGGCAACACCGAGATCCGCACCGAGCACCTGGTCCTGGGCCTCCTCGCCGAACCCGAGGGCCTCGCCGGGTACGCCCTGCGCGCCCAAGGGGTCGCGGCGGACGACGTACGCGCCGCCGCGACCGCCCTGCTGCCCCCGGCCCTGCCCGAGGTCCCCGACCTGATCCCCTTCGACGCCTCCGCGAAGAAGGCCCTCGAGCTCACCTTCCGCGAGGCCCTGCGCCTGGGCCACGACTTCGTCGGCACGGAGCACGTCCTGCTCGCGCTCCTGGAGCTGGAGAACGGCGAGGGCCCGCTGAGCGGCCTCGGTCTGGACAAGGCCGCCGTCGAGACGACCGTCAGCGAAGCCTTGGCAGTCGTACGCGTCGTCTCGGACGAGAAGTAGAGGAATCCGCGTCCCGGGTCAGTTCGTAGCGTTTGACGTACGCGCCGAGGAAGGCCTGCAGGGTGGCGACGGCCGGGATCGCGATGAGCGCCCCGACCGCGCCGAGCAGGGCGGTGCCCGCGACGACCGATCCGAAGGCCACCGCCGGGTGGATGTCCACGGTCTTCGAGGTCAGCTTCGGCTGGAGGACGTAGTTCTCGAACTGCTGGTAGACGACCACGAACCCGAGTACGTACAGCGCGTACCAGGGATCCACGGTGAAGGCGAGCAGGACCGGCAGCGCGCCCGCGAGATAGGTGCCGATGGTGGGGACGAACTGCGAGACCAGCCCTACCCACACGGCGAGCGCGGGCGCGTACGGCACCCCGAGGACCGCCAGCACGATGTAGGTCGCGACACCGGAGATCAGCGCCATCAGCCCGCGCGAGTAGAGGTATCCGCCCGTCTTGGCGACGGCGATCTCCCAGGCACGCAGCACCTCGGCCTGCTTCGCGGGCGGCAGTACGGAGCACAGCGCGCGCCGCAGCCGCGGTCCGTCGGCGGCGAAGTAGAAGGAGAACAGCCCGATCGTCAGCAGCTTGAAGAGTCCGCCGAGCACCGTGGCGGAGACGTCGAGCACGCCTGACGCGCTGTTCTGCACGTACTTGCGCAGCCAGTCGGAGCGCAGCACGCTCTCCTGGATCTCCAGCCGGGACAGTTCGGTGTGGAAGGTGGAGTTGATCGCTTTGATCACCGCGTCGAGATAGCCGGGGAAGCCTTCGACCATGGCGACGATCTGCCCGGCGAGCAGCGAGCCGAGCAGCGCGAGAAAGCCGACCGTCACGACGAACACCGCGAGGAACATCACGAAGGTGGCGAGCCCGCGGCGCATGCCGCCGGCCGCCATCCTGGCCACCGCAGGTTCGATCGCGAGCGCGAGGAAGAACGCGATCAGGATGTTGACGAGGAGGCCTATCAGCTGGTGGAAGGCCCAGCTGCCGAGCTGGAAACAGGCCACGAGGGCCAGTACGAGGATCACGGCGCGCGGCAGCCAGCGCGGCATCCGCGCGTCCTGCGCGCCGAGGGCCGCACCGGACGGCGGTGGAGCCGGCGGCGCGGGCGGACCCTCCGGACTCTCCGGACCGGCCGGACCCGGCGGCTGCGCCACCTGCGCCGGCGGTGTCACTCCTCGCGCCTCGGCGGACTGATCGGTCGTCTCTTCGCTGGCTGCCACGGCGCCAGTCTGTCCCACCCGCGCCCGCCACCGCGAAACAGCGCGCTGGTCAGCGCAGCGACGCCGGCACGTCCATCGCCGAACACACCGCGCGCCACACGTCCTTGGTCTCCCAGCCCGCGTCCAGCGCCTGGTGGACGGTGCGCCCGCCCAGCTCCGTCATGACGTGGTCCCGAGCGAAGGAGTCCGCATAGCCCTCGCCGAAGTGCTCCGCCATCCGTTCCCAGAAAATCGTCAACCGCATGCCCCCAGTATCCCGCCCCGGGAGAGTGCACCGCCCGCGTTCGCCCCTCCCCCGCGCACCGTCGCGTCCTACGTTGCAGGCATGCCCGGAGACGAAGCTTCCCCGCACCCCCCACAGACCCCGGCGGCCCCACTGGCTCGCGCCGAGGGGTTCATCTGGCTCACGGCCCGCGTTCTGGAGCAGCGGCGGTTCGCGTTCCACTTCCTCGGCGGGGACGCCGACCCGGTGGACACGGCCCTCGGTTCGTACCTCAACGGAGACGGAGGCTACGGTCACGCACTCGATCCGGATCTGCGCGGCCCGCTCAGCCAGCCCCTGCACACCGCACACGCCCTGCGCGTGCTGGACAGCCTGGGCCGCTGCTCCGGGCAGCGGATCGAGCGGCTCTGCCGCCACCTGACCGGGGTCTCCACCGCGGACGGTGCACTTCCGGTGGTCTTCCCGGCCCCCCGCGACTACCCGGCGGCCCCTTACCACCCCGTGCACGACGACCCGCCGGGCGAGCTCCTGACCACCGGCCCGGTCGTCGGCGTACTGCACCGCAACCGGGTCTGGCACGCCTGGCTCTTCCGGGCCACGGACTTCTGCTGGGACCGGATCGAGAACCTGCGCCACTCGCACCCGTACGAGGTCCAGAGCGCGGTGGCCTTCCTCGACGGCATCCCCGACCGGGCGCGCGCGGCGTCGGCCGCCGACCGGCTGGGCCGGCTGGTGCGCGAGCAGCGGCTCGTGGTGCTCGACCCCGGGCGGCGCGGGGAGCACCCGCCCGCCCCCGGCTACGCGCCGGGCGAGCAGCTGTTCCCGCACGACTTCGCGCGGCGGCCCGAATCCCTGGCCCGCGGCTGGTTCACCGACGAGGAGCTGGGCCGCTCGCTGGACTTCCTGGCAGCCGAGCAGCAGCCCGACGGGGGCTGGCCGGTGCAGCGCCGGGACTGGGCCCCGGGAAGCGCGCTGGAGCGGCGCCCGATCGCCACCCTGGAGGCCCTGCTGACCCTGCGGGCGTACGGGCGCCTGCCGGACGGGCGGCAGGACGGGATCAGCCGCCCAGGGCCCGTACCCCCGCGGTGACCACGACGGCGGCCGCGACCACGACCAGGAAGGGGGCGCGCAGCAGCAGCGCCAACCCGGCTGCGGCGAGCCCCGCGGCGCGGGCGTCGACGACGAGTGCGGAGCCGGTGCTGAAGGTCTGCTGGGCGGTGAGCGCGGCGAGCAGCGCGACCGGCAGCAGGGCGGCCAGGCGGCGCACGAGCGGCCGTTCCAGGGCCCCGGCGGGAACGAGCAGGCCGGCGAGCTTGACGGCGTAGCAGCCGACGACGGTGATGCCGATGGCGATCCAGACGTTCACGGGCGGCGTCCCTTCATCCAGAGCACCACGGGTGCAGCCAGGGCTGCGATCAGCACGGGCACGCCGGCGGGCAGCACGGGCAGGAAGCCGAGCCCGAGGACCAGCGCGAGGGCGGCGACGGCCCGCTCGGTGGAGGTCTTCAGCATCGGCGCCAGCAGCGCCAGAAACACGGCGGGTCCGGCGGCATCCAGCCCCCACGCCCTGGTGTCACCGATGGCCTCGGCGCCGAGCGCGCCGAGCAGGGTGGTGAGGTTCCACAGCGCGTAGAGGGTGAGCCCGGTGACGGTGAAGCCGAGCCGGGCCGACTTCCGGTCGGGCTGGGCCAGCGCGACGGCGGTGGTCTCGTCGATCACCCAGTGCGCGGCGAGGGGGCGTACCGCGCGGGGCAGCTTGAGCAGCTGGGACAGCCGCAGCCCGTAGAAGGCGTTGCGCGTGCCGAGGAAGAAGGCCCCGGCGGCGGCGGTGAACGGGTTCCCGCCCGCCGCCAGCGCTCCGACCAGGGCGAACTGCGAGGCGCCGGTGAAGACGAGCAGGCTCAGCACGCAGGCCTGGAGGGTGCTGATGCCGGCCCCGGCGGCGGTCACTCCGAACGCGAACCCGGACAGCCCGACGGCCACCCCGACCCCGAGCGCGTCGCGGACGACGGCGGCTCTGGGCCGGCCGTCGGCGACCCCGTCGGGGGTCTCCTGTATCACTGCTTGATGTTCTCCCACGCCCCGAAACTACGCAGGCCGGGGCCCCGGGTCTTGTACGTTCTTGCGCGCCCGGCCGTCGCCGGCCCGGGCCTCGCGGGCCGGGGCCGGATCGGGAAGAAACGTACTAGCCCGCCCGCTCCCGCCGGTACGCGCCCGGGGGCACCCCCACGATGCGGGTGAAGTGCCGGTTCAGATGCGGCTGGTCGGTGAACCCGACGGTGACGGCCGCCTCCGCGGGCGCCGTGCCCGCGTCCAGGAGCCGGCGCGCCTGCCGGACCCGGGCGTCGGTCAGCCAGGTGTGCGGTGGCATCCCGTACCGCTCGCGGAAGGCCCGCAGCAGGGCGAAGGGGCTCGTGCCCAGCTCCGCCGCGAGTTGCTCCAGCGACGGCGGGTCGGCCATCCGCTCCTGCAGTACGGCCCGGGCGGCCACCGCATCGGCGCCGCCCGCGCCACGGACCGTACGGGCCGGCAGCGGTCCGGCGTGCCGGGTCAGCATCCGCGCGACCACGCTCCGCAGCAGCGTGTCGGCCGCCAGCGCGTTGCCCGCCTCGGCGGCCCGGTGGACTTCGGTGATCGCCTGCGCACCCCGGGGGTCGGCGACCATGTCTGCGGTGAAGCCGGGGGTGCCGCGCAGGGTGCCGATCTCGTCGGCGACCTCGGCGATCAGCGCGCCGGACGGGTAGAGGGTGGCGTACGCCCACCCCTCGGGCACCCCGGCGCGCGCGGTGTGCGGCACCTCGGGGTTGATCAGGACCACGCTGCCGGGCCCGGCGCGCACCACGTGCCCGGGGAGTCCGATCTCCTCGAGGCCTCCGGTGACGGCCGCGATGACGTACCCGTCGTGGGCGTGGCGCGGAAAGGTGTGACGTACGTAGTGGGCGCGCAGCAGGTCGAGCCCGGGCAGTTCCGCGTACTGCCAGTGCCGTGCCCACTCCCGGCGCCCCTCGGCGCTCCCGCCCGTCCCCATCCCCCCATTCTGCGCCCCGCCCGTGTCCCGCGTTTGCCCAGGTCCGGCCCGTTGTCAGTGGCCGGGTGCACGATGGGGGCATGGCAGGCGCTGCGCTCGACTCGTTCTCCCCCGCGACCCGCTCGTGGTTCACGGGGGCCTTCGTCACGCCCACGGCCGCACAGGAGGGCGCGTGGCGGGCGATCGGGGAGGGCTCCGACGTGCTGGTGGTGGCTCCCACCGGCTCCGGCAAGACCCTGGCCGCGTTCCTCGCCGCCCTCGACCGGCTCGCATCGACCCCGCCGCCCGCGGAGTCGAAGAAGCGCTGCCGCGTGCTGTACGTGTCGCCCCTGAAGGCCCTGGCCGTCGACGTGGAGCGCAATCTGCGCAGCCCGCTGACCGGGATCCGCCAGGAGTCGGTGCGCCTGGGCCTGCCCGAGCCGGACATCCGGGTGGGGATCCGCTCCGGCGACACCCCGCCCGCCGAGCGGCGGGCGCTGGCCACCCGGCCGCCGGACATCCTCATCACCACTCCCGAGTCCCTGTTCCTGATGCTGACCTCGGCGGCCCGGGAGGCGCTGACCGGGATCGAGACGGTGATCCTGGACGAGGTGCACGCGGTCGCCGGGACCAAGCGCGGCGCCCATCTCGCCCTCTCCCTGGAGCGGCTGGACGAGCTGCTGCCCCGCCCGGCGCGCCGGATCGGGCTGTCGGCGACGGTCCGGCCGGTGGACGAGGTGGCCCGGTACCTCGCGCCGCGCGGCAGGGTGGAGATCGTCCAGCCCCCGTCGACCAAGGAGTTCGACCTGTCGGTGGTCGTCCCGGTGCAGGACATGGGCGAGTTGGGCGGCTCCCCCGCGACCGAGGGCAAGGAGGGCGGGGACAAGACGTCGATCTGGCCGCATGTGGAGGAGCGGATCGCCGACCTGGTCCAGGCGCACCGCTCGACGATCGTGTTCGCCAACTCCCGCCGGCTCGCCGAGCGGCTGTGCAACCGGCTCAATGAGATCGCGTACGAGCGGGCCATGGGCGAGAAACTGCCCGAGGGCAGGCCGCCGGCCGAGATCATGGCCCAGTCGGGCGCCGCGCTGGGCGCCCCGCCCCTGCTGGCCCGCGCGCACCACGGATCGGTGTCCAAGGAGCAGCGCGCGCTGGTGGAGGAGGACCTGAAGGCGGGCCGGCTGCCCGCCGTGGTCGCCACCTCCAGCCTGGAGCTGGGCATCGACATGGGCGCGGTGGACCTGGTGGTGCAGGTGGAGTCGCCGCCCTCGGTTGCCTCCGGGCTGCAGCGGGTGGGCCGGGCCGGGCACCAGGTGGGCGCGGTCTCCACGGGGGTGGTCTTCCCCAAGTACCGCGGTGACCTGGTGCAGGCGGCGGTGGTCACCGAGCGGATGCGCACGGGGGCGATCGAGTCCCTGCGGATCCCGTCCAACCCCCTCGACGTACTGGCGCAGCAGCTGGTCGCGATGGTCGCGATGGACACCTGGCAGCTGGATGACCTGCTCGCCCTGGTGCGGCGGGCGGCGCCCTTCGCGGCACTGCCGGAATCGGCGTTCACGGCGGTGCTCGACATGCTGGCCGGACGCTATCCGTCGGACGCGTTCGCCGAGCTCCGGCCGCGCGTGGTCTGGGACCGGGTGGCGGGGACGATCACGGGCCGGCCGGGGGCCCAGCGCCTCGCGGTCACCTCGGGCGGCACGATCCCCGACCGCGGTCTCTTCGGTGTCTTCCTGGCGGGGTCCGACCCCAAGAAGGGCGGCGGCCGCGTCGGCGAACTCGACGAGGAGATGGTCTACGAGTCCCGCGTCGGGGACGTGTTCACGCTCGGCACCACCTCGTGGCGGATCGAGGACATCACCCGCGACCGGGTCCTGGTCACCCCCGCCCCCGGGGTGCCCGGCCGGCTGCCGTTCTGGAAGGGCGACCAGCTCGGCCGGCCGCTCGAACTGGGCCGCGCGGTCGGGGCGTTCCTCCGCGAGCTCGGCGGCCTGAGTGACGAGGACGCCCGGCTGCGGCTGGTGGCGGCCGGCCTGGACGCCTGGGCCGCCGAGAACGTCCTGGCGTACCTCGCCGAACAGCGCGAGGCCTGCGGCCATGTCCCCGACGACCGGACCATCGTGGTCGAGCGGTTCCGCGACGAGCTGGGCGACTGGCGGGTCGTGGTCCACTCCCCCTTCGGCGCGCAGGTGCACGCGCCGTGGGCGCTGGCGCTGGGCGCCCGCCTCGCCGAGAAGTACGGCATGGACGCGCAGGTGATGCACGCCGACGACGGGATCGTGCTCCGCCTGCCCGACCTGGACCTGCTCTCCATGGACCTGCTCGACCACGACCCGGCCGCTCCGCACGCGTTCGAGTTCGACGACGAGAAGGCCCCGCTGGGTGCGGCCGACGTCGCCTTCGACCACGGTGACATCAACCGGATCGTCACCGACCAGGTGGGCGGCTCCGCGCTGTTCGCCTCCCGCTTCCGCGAGTGCGCGGCGCGCGCCCTGCTGCTGCCGCGCCGGAGCCCCGGCCGGCGCACCCCGCTGTGGCAGCAGCGCCAGCGCGCCTCCCAGCTGCTCCAGGTGGCCTCGGAGTTCGGCTCCTTCCCGATCGTGCTGGAAGCCGTACGCGAGTGCCTCCAGGACGTCTTCGACGTGCCCGGCCTGACCGAGCTGATGGGTGACATCGAGGCGCGGCGCGTCCGGATGGTGGAGGTCACCACGCCGGAGCCCTCCCCCTTCGCCCGTTCCCTCCTCTTCGGGTACGTGGCCCAGTTCCTCTACGAGGGCGACTCGCCGCTGGCCGAGCGCAGGGCGGCCGCGCTGTCGCTGGACTCCCGGCTGCTGGCCGAACTGCTCGGTCAGGCGGAGCTGCGCGAACTCCTCGACGCGCAGGTGCTGGAGGAACTGGAGCGGGAGCTCCAGTGGCTCACCGAGGACCGGCGGGCCAAGGATCCCGAGTCGGTGGCCGACCTGCTGCGCCTGCTGGGCCCGCTGACGCGCGACCAGTTGACCGAGCGCGGGGCGGATCCGGCCTGGGCGCAGGAGCTCGCCGCGGCCCGCCGTGTCATCCCGGTCAGGATCCGCGGCGCGGACCACTGGGCGGCGATCGAGGACGCGGGCCGGCTGCGGGACGCGCTGGGCACGGCGCTGCCCGTCGGTGTCCCGGAGGCGTTCACCGAGCCGGTCAAGGACCCGCTCGGAGACCTGCTGGCCCGGTACGCGCGTACCCACGGACCTTTCACCACGACGGCGGTCGCCACCCGCTTCGGCCTGGGCACGGCGGTGACGGAGGGCGCCCTGCACCGGCTGGCCGCGGCCGGGCGGGTGGTGCAGGGCGAGTTCCACCCGGCGGGCATCGGCCAGGAATGGTGCGACGCCACGGTGCTGCGCCGCCTCCGCCGGCGCTCGCTCGCCGCGCTCCGCCAGGAGCTGGAACCGGTCCCGCCCACCTCGCTGGCCACCTTCCTCCCCCAGTGGCAGCACCTGGGTGGAGCGCTGCGCGGCCTCGACGGCCTGGCCCGGGCGATCGAGCAGCTCCAGGGCGCCCCGGTCCCGGCCTCGGCGCTGGAGCGCCTGATCCTCCCGTCCCGGGTGACCGGGTACTCCCCCGGTCTCCTGGACGAGCTGACCACCGCGGGCGAGGTGGTCTGGGCGGGCGCCGGAGCCCTCCCGGGCAAGGACGGCTGGGTCTCCCTCTACCTGGCGGAGGCGGCGCCGCTGCTCCTGCCCCCGCCGCACCCGCTGGAGCAGAGCCCCCTGCACCAGGCCGTCCTGGCGTCGCTCGCGGGCGGGTACGGCCTGTTCTTCCGGCAGATCGCGCAGTCGATCCGCGGCGACTTCCCCGAGGTGTCCGACGTCGCGCTCTCCGAGGCGGTGTGGGACCTGGCCTGGTCGGGCCGGCTCACCAACGACACCCTGGGCCCGTTGCGCTCGCTGCTCGGCTCGGGCCGTACGGCCGGCTCGACGGCCCACCGGGCCCGCCGTACGGTCCCCCGCGGCCGCTACGGCACGCTCGGCGCGACCGTGTCCCGTACCGGCCCGCCCACGGTCTCCGGGCGCTGGTCCCTGCTGCCGGCCGTGGCACCCGACCCGACCCACCGGGCCCATGCCCTGGCCCGCACCCTGCTGGACCGGCACGGGGTGGTGACGCGCGGGGCCGTCGCCGCCGAAGGGGTGGAGGGCGGCTTCAGCGCGGTCTACCGCGTCCTGTCGGCCTTCGAGGACAGCGGCCAGGCCCGCCGGGGCTACGTGGTCGAGGGACTGGGCGCGGCCCAGTTCGCGATGGACGGGGCGGTGGACCGTCTCCGGGCCGCCGAGCGGACCCCGCCCCCGCTGGCGGCGGTGGTCCTGGCCGCAGCCGACCCGGCGAACGCCTACGGGGCGGCCCTGCCCTGGCCGGAGCCCCCGGCCGGGGCCACCCACAAACCCGGCCGCAAGGCGGGCTCCCTGGTCGTCCTGGTCGACGGGGAGCTCACCCTGTACCTGGAGCGAGGCGGCAAGACCCTGCTGGCCTGGCCCGCCCCCGAGGACCCCCGGCTCGCGGCTGCCACGGCCGCCCTGGCCGCCGCCTCCCGCGCGGGCACGCTCCCGGCCCTCACGGTGGAACGGATCAACGCCGCGGCGGCCCTGACCTCCCCCCTGGGCCCGACGCTGGAGGCGGCCGGTTTCCATGCCACCCCGAGGGGTTTGCGTATGCGTTCCTGACGACCGCAAACAGCCCCGAGTGTTTCACTTGCGTCCTGGACATGTCACAGAACGGTTCCCGAACGCCCCTCAGCTGGCCCATTCACTTACTGATCCTTTATTAAGATGATCACAGGCGTTGCATTGGCAATGCACCTTCATGGGGGAGCAGAAGAGTGAGCACCATCAGCATGCGCAACACCGCCCTCGGCGCCGTCGGTCTGGCGGTCGTCGGCAGCCTGGCCCTGACCGGTTGCAAGAACGGCAACGAAGAACTCCCGGCGCAGCCGGCCGCATCCACCCCGGGCAGTGCCCCGGCCACCTCCGGCGCCCCGGCCAGCCCGTCGACCGGCAGCAGCGGCGCCCCCGCCGGGGCGGCGGGCACCGCGAAGTCCGGCCAGGCCTTCAAGATCGGCGAGGCGGCGGAGATCCCCTACGACTACGGAGACTTCAAGGGCAGCCGGCTCGCCCTCACGGTCACCGCGATCGAACAGGGCACGGCCGCCGACCTGGAGGGGCTGAAGCTCGGCGACAAGGCGAACGGCAAGGTCCCGTACTACATCCGGTACACGGTCAAGAACATCGGCACCACGGACATGTCGTACGCCTCGGTCGGCCACGTCAGGGGCCTGCTCGGGGACGGTGGCGAGGCCCAGAGCCTGGCCGTCATCGGCAAGTTCGAGAAGTGCAAGGACGAGTCCATGCCGAAGGGCTTCACCAACGGCCAGACCCAGACGAGTTGCGCGATCGCCCTCGCCCCGTCGGCCCAGGTGAAGGTCGCCGGCGCCGAGTACTGGGGCAACCCGTACAACTCGATCAGCAACGGCAAGGGCATCACCTGGAAGTAGCCCCGCGGGGCCCGCGGCCTGCGGGCCCCACCGCCGGGCGTGACACCCCGGCGAGCCCCACGCACTCGGCCCCCACGCACCCGGCCCCGCCAGGCCCGCCCCGCCAGGCCCGCGCCGCCAGCCCCGCGCCGCCGGAGTCTCCGGCGGCTCGGACCGGTCCTGGCTGCGGCTTCGGTCCAGGGCCGGCGCCACGCGAAGCGCCTTCCCGCGTCGGCCGCCGAGAGAGCCGTGGACTCCGCCGCACCCGGACGCCGAGCCCGCGGTCCGGGGCCGGGGCCGGGGCCACGCCCTCGCCCCGCGGGCCCCGTACGGAGCCCGCCCGGGCGGGTGACCGCGAAGACCGCGAAGACCGCGAGGACCGCGCGGAGTGCCGCAGTCGGGCCGCCACGCGCCTCGCGCCGCCGACCCGCGCGAAGCCAAGGCACACCGGGGCGGGGCTCCTGGAGCGCACAATGAGGGCATGCCCGAAGGCGACAGCATCCGGCGCGCGGCGACCCGGCTCCACACCGCCCTGGCAGGCCGCACCCTCACCCGCAGTGACCTGCGCGTCCCCCGCTTCGCCACCGCCGACCTCACCGGCCGCCTCACCCTCGACGTCACCCCGCGCGGAAAGCACCTCCTCGCCCGCTTCGAGGGCGGCCTCACCCTGCACAGCCACCTCCGGATGGACGGCGCCTGGCACGTCTTCGCCGCCGGCGAGAAGTGGCGCGGCGGCCCGGCCCACGAGATCCGGGCCGTCCTCGGCACGGCCGACCACACCGCCGTCGGCTACCGCCTCCCCGTCCTGGAACTGATCCGCACTGCCGAGGAGGACCGTGCCGTGGGTCACCTGGGTCCCGATCTCCTCGGCCCGGACTGGGATCCCGCCCGTGCCGCCGCCAACCTCCTCGCCGCCCCCGAGCGCCCCCTCGGCGAGGCCCTGCTCGATCAGCGCAACCTCGCCGGGATCGGCAACATCTACAAGGCCGAGCTCTGCTTCCTGGCCCAGGTCACTCCGTGGACCCCGGTCGGCGCGCTCCCCGAATCGACCCTCCCCCGGCTGGCCTCCGCCGCCCACCGACTGCTGTCCGCGAACACCGGCGAGCGGCCCGGCCCCCGCAATACGACCGGCAGCCGCCACCCCGGCCAGGACCTCTTCGTCTACGGCCGCGCGCACCGCCCCTGCCTGCGCTGCGGCACCCCCGTCCGCGAGGCCCCCCAGGACGGCCGCCCCACCTACTGGTGCCCCCGCTGCCAGTCGGGCCCGACGCCGTAGAGCCCGTCCAGGCAGCAGGGCACCACGGGACACCACGGGACGCGGCGGCACGGGACGCGACGCGACAGCCCGCGGCAAACGCGACGGGCCACAGAGATTGACGCTCCGTCAGATTCGGTCGTACGGTCCCGGCATGCCCACACCCACAGCCCCGTACGGGCTCACCGGCCGCACTGCCCTGATCACCGGCGCCGCCAGCGGCATCGGCCGGGCCACCGCCGTCCTCCTCGCCGAGGCGGGCGCCCACGTGCACTGCGCGGACCGCGACGAGCAGGGCCTCGCCGAGACGGCCGCCCTCGTCACCAAGGCGGGCGGCGCCGCCACCGTGCACCCCCTCGACGTCACGGACCGGGCCGCGCTCCGGGCGGCCGTCACCGCGGCGGGCCCCCTCGACATCACGGCGGCCATCGCCGGGGTCATGCATACGAGCAGCGTTCTGGAGACGGCCGAGGAGGACCTCGACCGGATCCTCGACATCAATTTCAAGGGGGTCCTGCGCACCTGCCAGGAGGCCGCCCGATCCATGATCGCGTCAGGCCGCCCGGGCTCGATCGTCACCATGGCCTCCGGGGCCGTCGACGCCGCCCAGCCCGGCCTGCTCTGCTACAGCGCGGCCAAGGCCGCCGTGGTCCAGCTGACCAAGACCCTCGCCACCGAGGCCGGCCCGCACGGCATACGGGTCAACGCCGTCGCCCCGGGCTGGATCCGCACGCCGATGACCGGTCGCCACAGCCCCGAGGTCCAGGAGCAGACCGAGGCGGCGATGGTCCGGATGTCCCCGCTGCGCCGGGTCGGCGAGCCCGAGGACATCGCCCGGGCGGTCCTCTACCTGGCCTCGGACGCCTCGTCCTTCATGACGGGTCAGATCCTTCGCCCGAACGGTGGGGTGTCCATGCCCTGGTAGCCCCCGCGTTCCGGTCGCTGCCGCTGTTCCGGTCGCCCCGGTCGCTCCCGGCGGCGCCGTCGGCGCCGTCGTTCCCGTCGGCCGCCCGCAGCGCTCTGTGCCGCGCCCTGCGCACCGGGCCCGGCACGCAGTGCACGGGCAGCAGCCCCAGCCCCCAGCCGCCCACCGCCACCGCGCCCTCCACGGCCCCGGACTCGGCAGGCGCCAGCACCAGGCGCAGTACGGCCCACCACCACAGCACCCCCACCGCCAGTGCGAGGGCCGACACCGCAGGCATGTGCAGCAACCGCCGCACGGCCACCTCCCAGGGGCCGGAACCCGGACGGCCCCATCCTCCCGCACCCCCCGCACGCCCGCACCCAGAACGGCCGGGAGCCCCGGCCGGTGCACAGGGCACCGGCCGGGGCTCCGGCCACGCTCAAACACGCACGTGCTCGCTCACGCGGCTACGACATTCACCGCTTCCGCAGGCGCCTTGATGGTCACCCGCTCCGGTCCACCCGCGACCGAAGCCATGGAGACCGAATTGAGCATCGGGCGGACCGGCACACTCACCGGTTCGCTTGCCGCGGCCGACTGTGCCAGCTCGGCCAGCGACAGCTCGTCACTGACTTCGCGCATCAGCTCGGACATCCGTACGTCCAACGCGTCGCAGATCGCGGAGAGCAGCTCGGAGGATGCCTCCTTCTGCCCCCGCTCCACCTCGGAGAGATAGCCGAGAGAAACTCGGGCCGACGAGGAGACTTCGCGCAGAGTACGGCCCTGGCGCTGGCGCTGCCGACGCAGCACGTCACCCAGCAGGCGACGGAGCAGAATCATCGGTGGCTCCCTCCTCTGACCGTGTAGCCGCATCCTTCACGCCCCACCGTACCGCCTCGCGCCGCGGCCGTGCGGGGAGCGATGTCGTGTTCACTCAGGGCTGCAAACATCAAATCCCCCCGTTCTGTTCCGTATCCTGCCTCCGCGCATTCTCACGGAGTTGGTCCGCGAGAAGCCCGAGCACTGTGCGTGCACTCTCCCTACGAATTTCCGCGCGGGAGCCTTTCAACCTCAGACGGACCGTTTTCCTGCCCCCCGGACCGTCCAGTGCGACGAAAACGGTGCCCACCGGCTGCCCGTCCTGCGGCTCCGGACCGGCCACCCCGGTGGTCGCGATTCCCCACGAAGCGCCCATCACCCGCCGTACGCCGGCCGCCATCTCGGCCGCCACCTGCGCGTTCACCGCGCCTTCGGCTTCCAGCAGCCCCGCGTCCACCCCGAGGACCAGGTGCTTGATCTCCGTCGCGTATGCCGTCACCGAGCCGCGGAAGGACCGGGAGGCGCCGGGGACGGCCGTGAGGTCGGCGGCCACCATGCCGCCGGTCAGGGATTCGGCAACGGCGAGGGTCTGGTCACTCTCCGTCAGCAGCTGCAGCGCTTCCGCAGCCACTCCGGTCTCATCCATCGCTCCGGAACCGGTTCCGGCCTCCGGAGAACCCCCCGCCGCGCACGTCACCTCGCGGCCTGCTCCGCAGCCCGCTCCGCGGCGAGACCCTGGCGGCGCAGCACGACCGCCTGGCGGATGTAGTCCAAACCGGTGACGACGGTCAGCACGACGGCGATCGCCATCACCCAGAAGCGCATGGTCGCGAGCGCCCCGGTGAGCGCGAGTACGTACATGCCCACGGCCGTGCCCTGGGCCAGGGTCTTCACCTTGCCCCCGCGGCTGGCCGGAATCACTCCGTAGCGGATGACCCAGAAGCGCATCAGCGTGATCCCCAGCTCCCGGCCGAGGATCACCCCGGTCACCCACCAGGGGAGGTCACCGAGCCAGGAGAGACAGATCAGCGCCGACCCCATGATCGCCTTGTCGGCGATGGGGTCGGCGATCTTGCCGAAGTCCGTGACCAGGTTGTACGTCCGGGCCAGGTGCCCGTCGAAAATGTCCGTGATCATGGCGACGGCGAACGCCGCCCAGGCCCAGGCCCGCCAGGCCGGGTCGTAGCCGCCCTCGGCGAGCAGCAGGAACACGAAGCCCGGCACCAGCACGAGCCTGATCATGGTCAGGATGTTGGCAATGTTCCACAGGCTGGCCTGATTGACCGCCGCGGCCCCCAGCTTCGCGCCGGGTACGGGCCGGCGGCCGGCCTCGCCCGCCGCAGATGCCGGGACTCCGGTCATCCGGCCGCCTCCTCAAGATCCATGCCGAGCGGCTCGGCCACCAGGTCCACGCCCAGGGTGCCGACCACCTTTGCCGTGACGATACGCCCCGGGACCAGGCCCGTGCTGTCCGTGAAGACCACCTGGCCGTCCGTTTCGGGCGCCTGGTGCGCGGCGCGCCCGTAGGCGCCCTCGCCGTCCTCGTCGACCGCTTCCACGGTCTCGACGAGGACTTCCAGGGTCTCCCCGATGCGCTCCTCCGCACGCTGCGAGGTGAGCTCCTCGGCGAGCCGCTGCATGTGGGCCAGCCGCTCGGCGATGGTGTCCTCGTCCAGCTTGTTCTCGTAGGTGACGGCCTCGGTGCCGTCCTCGTCCGAGTAGCCGAAGACGCCGATGGCGTCGAGGCGGGCGTGGGTGAGGAAACGCTCCAGCTCGGCGAAGTCCGCTTCCTTCTCGCCGGGGAAGCCGACGATGAAGTTGGAGCGGACGCCGGCCGTCGGGGCCTTGGAGCGGATGGTGTCCAGCAGCTCCAGGAAGCGGTCGGTGTCGCCGAAGCGGCGCATGGAGCGCAGCACGTCGGGGGCCGAGTGCTGGAAGGACAGGTCGAAGTACGGCACGACCTTGGGGGTCGAGGTGAGTACGTCGATCAGGCCGGGCCGCATCTCGGCCGGCTGGAGGTAGCTGA
The DNA here is from genome assembly GCF_014650695.1 of Streptomyces avidinii. Lineage (GTDB taxonomy): Bacteria > Actinomycetota > Actinomycetes > Streptomycetales > Streptomycetaceae > Streptomyces > Streptomyces avidinii. The sequence goes on from NZ_BMVL01000013.1 coordinate 218,955, forward strand.
CGCGGACGCGCTCGATGCCGTCCACCTCGGCCAGCTCGGGCAGCAGGGTCTCCAGCAGGCGGATGTCGCCCAGGTCCTTGCCGTACGAGGTGTTGTTCTCGGAGACCAGCATGATCTCCTTGACGCCCTGCTCGGCCAGCCAGCGGGTCTCGCCCAGCACGTCGCTGGGGCGGCGGGAGATGAAGGAGCCGCGGAAGGACGGGATGGCGCAGAAGGAGCAGCGCCGGTCGCAGCCGGAGGCCAGCTTGACCGAGGCGACGGGGCTCTTGTCCAGGCGGCGGCGCAGGGGCGCGCGCGGACCCGAGGCGGGCGCGAGCCCGTCCGGCAGGTCGGCGGGGGCCTCGGCGACCGGCTCCTGGGCGTGGCCCGGGAGGGAGACCTCGGCCGCCTGACGCTCGGCCGGGCTGATCGGCAGCAGCTTGCGCCGGTCGCGCGGGGTGTGGGAGGCGTGGATGCCGCCGTTGAGGATGGTCTGGAGGCGGTCGGAGATGTCGGCGTAGTCGTCGAAACCGAGGACTCCGTCGGCCTCGGGGAGCGCTTCGGCGAGTTCCTTGCCGTAGCGCTCGGCCATACAGCCGACGGCGACGACCGCCTGGGTCTTGCCGTGATCCTTGAGATCGTTGGCTTCCAGGAGGGCGTCTACGGAGTCCTTTTTGGCGGCTTCGACGAAGCCGCAGGTGTTGACGACGGCTACGTCCGCATCGGCGGCGTCCTCGACGAGCTCCCAGCCATCCGCCGCCAAGCGGCCTGCGAGCTCCTCCGAGTCCACCTCGTTACGGGCGCAGCCAAGAGTGACAAGGGCGACGGTACGGCGTTCGGGCATGGACTCAAGACTACTTCGTCCCGGCGTCGGCCCCTGCCGCACGTCCCCGTACAGCAAGATCCCCGGGGTGCGGCGCAGCACCCCGGGGATCCGGATTCAAGCCTTCCGCCCTAGGGCGGTCCCGTGTCAGCCCGCCTGGGGCTGGTCCTGGAGAGGGTCGGCCTTCGTGTATTTCAGACGCTCCACCTGCCCCGACTGGAAGTCGTCCTTGATCTCCTTGCCGTTCACGAAGAGCTTCACGGCGCCGGCGTCGCCGAGCACGAGGTCGACGGACTCCTTGTCGGTGAAGGTCTTGGACTCACCCTGCGCGAGGGTGCCGTCGAAGAGCAGCCGGCCGGTGGAGTCCTTCGCGGAGATCCAGCTCTCGCCCGTGTCGGCCGTCAGGACCACGGTGACGAGGTCCTTGGGCGCGGCGGCGATGGCACTGTCCGAGGGATTCGGCTTGGGTGCCTGCGGGGTCTGCTGGGGCTGCCCGGACGGCTTGGCGCCGCTCTGCTTGGGTGCGGGCTTGGGGGAGGCGGAACCTTCCGCCACCGGGCGCTTGTCCTTCTCGTCGCCACCGCTGAAGGCGGTGAAGCCGACGAAGCCGATCACGGCGACGATGGCGGCGACCATGGCCGCGGTCCAGTTGGGCCGCTGCCGTTCGGGGCGGATCCGCTCGGCGTCGAACATCGGCGCGGCGGGCGTGGGAGCCGGCCGGCCGCCGTGGGCCGCGTCGTAGCTCTCGACCAGCGGTGCCGGATCGAGGTTGACGGCGCGGGCGAGGGTACGGATGTGACCGCGGGCGTAGACGTCGCCGCCGCACCGCGTGAAGTCGTCCTCTTCGATCGCGTGCACGATGGGGATGCGCACGCGGGTGGTGGAACTGACCTCGTCGACGGTGAGCCCGGCGGCGATCCGGGCCTTCTTGAGGGCCGTCCCGATGGACGGCCCTTCGACGGGACGTTCGACGATGCGGTCCTCGGACCGGTCGTCGGTCGAAGGCCGCTCTTCTTCGGGGGAGTTGGAGTTGCCGATGGACACGTGGGCGCCTTTCGAGCGTGTAGCCACCTGCTGGAAGTCCAGTCTAGGGGGGTGACGAAAGGGTGGAGCAACCGGAGGGTGCACTTCCTACGCCATCCGAATGGCGAAGGGAGGTCCTCCCCGGTGCGGCGGCCCGGCGCTGTGCGCGAGCTCGTGCGCGGTACCGCCACCTCTCTTCAACTTGACGCGGGCCCAAGGGAAACGGTTGCCCGCGATTTCATTACGGATGGGCCTCGCCGCGAATGACGGCGAGCACTCCGTCCAGGTCATCGGCCTTCAGCAGGACGTCCCGCGCCTTCGAACCCTCGCTCGGGCCGACGATTCCGCGCGACTCCATGAGGTCCATGAGCCGCCCGGCCTTGGCGAAGCCCACCCTCAGCTTGCGCTGGAGCATGGAGGTGGACCCGAACTGCGTCGAGACCACCAGCTCCGCCGCCTGGCACAGCAGGTCAAGGTCGTCGCCGATGTCCTCGTCGATCTCCTTCTTCTGCTTCTGCCCGACGGTGACGTCGTCCCGGAAGACGGGCGCCATCTGGTCCTTGCAGTGCTGGACGATCCCGGCGATCTCGTCCTCGGTGACGAAGGCGCCCTGGAGCCGGACCGGCTTGTTGGCACCCATCGGCAGGAACAGCCCGTCGCCCTTGCCGATCAGCTTCTCGGCGCCCGGCTGGTCGAGGATGACCCGGCTGTCTGCGAGCGAGGAGGTGGCGAAGGCGAGGCGCGAGGGCACGTTCGCCTTGATCAGGCCGGTGACCACGTCCACCGAGGGCCGCTGGGTGGCGAGCACCAGGTGAATGCCGGCGGCGCGGGCCAGCTGGGTGATGCGGACGATCGAGTCCTCGACGTCGCGCGGGGCGACCATCATCAGGTCCGCCAGCTCGTCGACGATCACCAGCAGGTACGGGTACGGGCTGAGCTCCCGCTCGCTGCCCGGCGGCAATTTGATCTTGCCGTCCCGGATCGCCTGGTTGAAGTCGTCGATGTGCCGGTAGCCGAAGGCGGCCAGGTCGTCGTAGCGCAGGTCCATCTCGCGCACGACCCACTGGAGCGCCTCGGCGGCCCGCTTGGGGTTGGTGATGATCGGCGTGATCAGGTGCGGGATGCCCTCGTACGCCGTCAGCTCGACGCGCTTGGGGTCCACGAGCACCATCCGGACGTCCTCCGGGGTGGCCCGGACCATGACGGACGTGATCAGGCAGTTGATGCAGGAGGACTTGCCGGAACCGGTGGCGCCGGCGACCAGCACGTGCGGCATCTTGGCGAGGTTGGCCATGACGTAGCCGCCCTCGACGTCCTTGCCGAGCGCGACCAGCATCGGGTGGTCGTCCTCGGCCGCGTCCGCGAGGCGCAGCACGTCACCCAGGTTGACCATCTCGCGGTCGGTGTTCGGGATCTCGATGCCCACCGCGGACTTGCCCGGGATCGGGCTGATGATCCGGACGTCCGGCGAGGCGACGGCGTAGGCGATGTTCTTGGTCAGGGCGGTGATCCGCTCGACCTTGACCGCGGCGCCCAGGGTGACCTCGTACCGGGTGACGGTCGGCCCCCGGGTGAAGCCGGTGACGTCCGCGTCGACCTTGAACTCGGTGAACACGTTGCGCAGCGAGGCGACCACCGCGTCGTTGGCGGCGCTGCGGGTCTTGCCGGGTCCGCCCTTCTCCAGCAGGTCGAGGGAGGGCAGCGCGTACGTGATGTCCCCGCGCAGCTGGAGCTGCTCGGCGCGCGGCGGCAGCGCCTGGGTCTGCGGCGGGGCCTTGGTCAGATCGGGCACCGCCAGCGTCCCGGAGGCCGCCGCGGTGGTGGCGTGCGGCTGCCCGGCGAGGTTCTCGGGGGCGGCCCCGGGCGCCGCCTCGGGCGCGGCCCCGGGCGCTTCTTCCGGTACGGGACGCTCCCCGCGGGCCGTCGGCACCGGAGCGGTGAGCTCCGCACCCTCCCGCTCGGCGCTGATCCCCTGCGTGAGGTCGGCGACGAGCGGGGAGGGCGGCATTCCGCCGTAGACCGCCCCGTCCAGCGCGGCGGCGGCCGCCGCGGCCTCGTCGACGGCGTCCATCTCCCGCTCCATGCCCGGCCGGGCCGCGGTCCTGCGCGGCCGGCGGCGCCGGGCGAGCGCCGCCTCCTCGGCCTCGTCCGCCGGGTCGCCCGGGTCGGGGCCCGCTCCGGTGCGGGCCCGCCACTGCTCCGGGTCGTGCCGCTCGGCGGCGCCCTCGGCCTCCCCGTAGCCCTCGTCGTACTCGTTCGGGGCGATGATCCCGAGCCGGATGCCGAGCCTGCGCAGCCGCTGCGGGATCGCGTTGACCGGGGTCGCGGTGACCACCAGCAGCCCGAAGATCGTGAGCAGCACCAGCATGGGAACGGCCAGCGGCGCGCCCATGGTGAAGATCAGCGGCTTGGAGGCGCCCCAGCCGATGAGCCCGCCCGCGTTCTGCATCGCGGTGGTGCCCTCGTCCCGGCCGGGCGCCCCGCAAGCGATGTGGACCAGGCCCAGGACCCCGATGACGAGGGCGGACAGCCCGATGCCGATGCGGCCGTTGGCGTCGGTCTGCTCGGGGTGGCGGATGAACCGCACCGCCATCACGCCGAGCAGGATCGGTACGAGCAGGTCCAGCCGTCCGAAGAGGCCGGTGATCAGCATCGTGACGAGATCCCCGACGGGTCCGCTCAGATTCGACCAGGTTCCGGCGGCGACGATCAGCGCGAGGGCGAGCAGCAGCAGTGCGAGGCCGTCCTTGCGGTGGGCGGGGTCGAGGTTCCTGGCGCCCTGGCCGATACCGCGGAAGACGGCGCCGACCGCGTGGGCGCAGCCGAGCCACACGGCGCGCACCAGCCGCACCACGCCCCCGGTCGGGGACGGCGCGGGCTTGGCCGCCGCCTTCTTGGCCGGGGCCCGCTTGGCGGCCGCGGCCTTCTTCGCCGCAGGCTTGCGGGCGGGCGCGGCCTTCTTCGCCGGGGCCGCCGTACGGCCGGTGCGGCCCTTCGCGGTGCCCGCCGTGCTCTGGGAACCCTTACCGGACGTACGTGAGGCCATGGGGCCGAGGTTACCGGTGCGCACGCCGGTGGACACGCGTGCCCACCCCTTCACCCGTTCGTGTCGTCGGCTCCGTAGGCACTTTGACGCACCACCAGTACCGACCCGCGTACGGTCAGTTCTGCGCGGGCAGGGCCGGGGCTCCGCCGGCGGACCCGGGCTCCAGTGCGTCGAGTGCCCGCCGCAGTCCGGTGAGTTTGCGCTCCAGATGCGCCGCGGTCGCCACCACGCCGGCGTCGGCCGAGTCCTCGCCGAGCTGCTTGGTCAGGGCCTCGGCCTGCTCCTCGACCGCCGCGAGCCGTGCGGAGAGCTCGGCCAGCAGCCCGGCCGTCTCCTTGCTGGCGTCCACGCCGTTGGCGCTGCCGCCCTCCAGCTGGAGCCGCAGCAGGGCCGCCTGCTCGCGCAGTTGGCAGTTCTTCGTGTACAGCTCCACGAAGACCGAGACCTTGGCCCGCAGCACCCACGGGTCGAAGGGCTTGGAGATGTAGTCGACCGCACCCGCCGCGTAACCGCGGAAGGTGTGGTGCGGACCGTGGTTGATCGCGGTGAGGAAGATGATCGGGATGTCCCGGGTCCGTTCCCGCCGCTTGATGTGCGCCGCGGTTTCGAATCCGTCCATTCCCGGCATCTGGACATCCAGCAGGATCACCGCGAAATCGTCCGTCAGTAGCGCCTTGAGCGCTTCCTCCCCCGACGACGCCCGGACCAGTGTCTGATCGAGCGCGGAGAGGATGGCCTCCAGCGCCAGCAGATTCTCCGGCCGGTCGTCGACCAGGAGGATCTTGGCCTTCTGCACCATGCCCTGTCCTCCTCGCCCCGGCATGGGGCCTCCCCGGCTCCGGGCTCCGGCCTGTGCGCCGGGCCCCGCCCCAGAGGACGGCATCCTTGCGCCGTCCGTCCTTGTGCCGGTCATCGTAGCCCCAGTCCTGAGATCGCCACACCCTGTCACCAAGATGTCACTGTGCACGAAGCAGAAACGTGGTGGGAGAGCAGAAGGTTCCCCGTTTACCGCTCTTCCATACCGCTTCGGGCACAGCGAGTCAGCTACGGGCCTCCGTCCGCTCTCCCCGCGATCACTTGCCGCGCATCCACTGCTCCATCACCGACAGCAGGTAGTCGGGATCGACCGGCTTGGTGACGTAGTCGGAAGCCCCGGAGTCGATCGCCTTCTCCCGGTCCCCCTTCATCGCCTTCGCCGTCAGCGCGATGATCGGCAGCCCGGCGAACTGCGGCATCCGCCGGATCGCCGAGGTCGTCGCGTACCCGTCCATCTCGGGCATCATGATGTCCATCAGTACGACTGTCACATCGTCGTGCTGCTCCAGGACTTCGATGCCCTCCCGCCCGTTCTCCGCGTACAGCACGGCCAGCCCGTGCTGCTCCAGCACGCTGGTGAGCGCGAAGACGTTGCGTACGTCGTCGTCGACGATCAGCACCTTCTCGCCGTGGAAGTCGTAGGTCCGGGGCACCACCGGAAGCTCATCGTCCGCACTGCCCCAGCCGTCCTCGGCCCCCACCACATTCGGCTGCCCTGGCACCGCCGTACGCGGCTCCAGATCGCTCGCCGTCTTGCGCCGCCGCCGGAACAGCGCGGCCCCGCCGCCCTGCCCCTGCGAGGGCGGCTCGGCGGCCGACAGCGCCGGCCGCGCCGGCTGCGCCTGTACCGACGGGACGGACGCGGGCGGCCCGGCCTGGTTCCCGGGCAGCCCGGGCCGCCCCCCGTCCAACGACCTGCGGTACAGCTCACCGCGGGCACCACCGGGGGTCGGCGGCGCGTACCCCTGCGGGGGCAGCTCGCTCGGGTGCAGCGGCAGGTACAGCGTGAAGGTGGACCCGCGGCCCGGCTCGCTCGCCGCGTGGATCTCCCCGCCCAGCAGCCGGGCGATCTCCCGGCTGATGGACAGCCCCAGGCCGGTGCCGCCGTACTTGCGGCTGGTCGTCCCGTCCGCCTGCTTGAACGCCTCGAAGATCACCAGCATCTTGCTCGCGGCGATCCCGATCCCGGTGTCGGTGACCGAGAAGGCGATCAGGTCCGCGTCCGCCTCCCGCAGCGAACCGGCCTCCAGCAGCTGCTCGCGGATCGCCGTCGGCACATCCGCGCCGGCCGGCCTGATCACCAGCTCCACGGCCCCGCTGTCGGTGAACTTCACCGCGTTCGACAGCAGGTTGCGCAGCACCTGGAGCAGCCGCTGCTCGTCGGTGTGCAGGGTGGCGGGCAGCTCCGGGGAGACCCGCACCGAGAAGTCCAGGCCCTTCTCCGCCGTCAGCGGCCGGAAGGTCGCCTCGACGTAGTCCACGAGCTGGACCAGCGCGATCCGGGTCGGCGAGACGTCCATCTTCCCGGCCTCGACCTTCGACAGGTCGAGGATGTCGTTGATCAGCTGCAACAGGTCCGAACCCGCGCCGTGGATGGTCTCGGCGAACTCCACCTGCTTCGGCGACAGGTTGCCGTCCGCGTTGTCGGCGAGCAGCTTGGCCAGGATCAGCAGCGAGTTGAGCGGGGTCCGCAGCTCGTGCGACATGTTCGCCAGGAACTCGGACTTGTAGCGCATCGAGACCGCGAGCTGCTCGGCGCGCTCCTCCAGGACCTGCCGGGCCTCCTCGATCTCGGTGTTCTTCACCTCGATGTCACGGTTCTGCTGGGCCAGCAGCTCGGCCTTCTCCTCCAGCTCCGCGTTGGCGGCCTGCAGCGCCTTCTGCCGGTTCTCCAGCTCGTCGGAGCGCTCGCGCAGCTGCTCGGTCATCTCCTGCGACTGCTTCAGCAGCATCTCCGTCTTGGAGTTGACGCTGATGGTGTTGACGCTCGTACCGATCATCTCGGCGATCTGGCTGAGGAAGTCCTTCTGGATCTGCGTGAACGGCGTGAAGGAGGCCAGCTCGATGACACCGAGCACCTTCCCCTCGAAGAGCACCGGCAGCACGATCACGTGCGCCGGCGGCGCCTCGCCCAGACCCGAGGAGATCTTCAGGTAGCCCGGCGGGGTGTTCTCGACGAGGATCATCCGCTTCTCCTCGGCGACCGCCCCGATCAGCCCCTCCCCCGGCCGGAAGGAGATGGGCATCTGGCCGCCCGCGTACGCATAGCTCCCGCGCATCCGCAGCTCGTACGAGCCGTCCGCGCCCCCCTCCGTCCCGATCTCGGTGGTGCCCCCGGCCGGCAGCGCCAGGAAGAAGGCGCCGTGCTGCGCGGAGACCACCGGGGTCAGCTCGCTCATGATCAGCGAAGCGACGTCGTCGAGCTCCCGGCGGCCCTGCATCAGCGCGGAGATGCGGGCGAGGTTGCCCTTGAGCCAGTCCTGCTCCTTGTTGGCCAAGGTGGTGTCGCGCAGGTTCGCGATCATGGTGTTGATGTTGTCCTGGAGGACCTGGATCTCGCCCGCCGCGTCCACGTCGATCTTCAGGTTGAGATCGCCGCGGGTCACCGCGGTGGCCACGGCCGCGATAGCGCGCACCTGCCGGGTGAGGTTCCCGGCCATCTCGTTCACGGACTCGGTCAGGTCCCGCCAGGTGCCGTCGACGTCCCGGACACGGGCCTGGCCGCCCAGGATCCCCTCGGTACCCACCTCGCGGGCCACCCGGGTCACCTGGTCGGCGAAGGAGGACAGCTGGTCGACCATCGTGTTGATGGTGGTCTTGAGCTCCAGGATCTCGCCCCGGGCATCGATGTCGATCTTCTTGGTCATGTCGCCCTTGGCGATGGCGGTCGTGACCATGGCGATCTGCCGCACCTGACCGGTGAGGTTGGAGGCCATGAAGTTCACCGAGTCGGTGAGGTCCTTCCACGTCCCCGAGACGCCCGGCACGTGCGCCTGACCGCCCAGGCGGCCCTCCGTACCCACCTCACGGGCCACCCGCGTCACCTCGTCCGCGAAGGACGACAGGGTCTTCACCATCGTGTTGACGGTGTCGGCGAGCTGCGCGACCTCGCCGCGCGCCTCCACCGTGACCTTCTTCGTCAGGTCACCGTTGGCGACCGCCGCCGAGACCTGGGAGATGTTGCGCACCTGGGAGGTCAGGTTGTTGGCCATCAGGTTGACGTTGTCGGTCAGGTCCTTCCAGATGCCCGTGACCCCGCGCACCCGGGCCTGACCGCCGAGGATGCCCTCGGAGCCCACCTCACGGGCCACCCGCGTCACCTGCTCCGCGAACGACGACAGCTGGTCCACCATCGTGTTCACGGTGGTGACCAGTTCGAGGATCTCGCCCTTGGCATCGACGGTGATCTTCTTGGACAGGTCGCCCATGGCCACCGCCGTGGTCACCTCGGCGATGTTGCGCACCTGGGACGTCAGGTTGTTCGCCATGAAGTTGACGGACTGGGTGAGGTCCTTCCACGTACCGGAGACCCCCTTCACCTCCGCCTGGCCGCCGAGGATGCCCTCGGTGCCCACCTCGCGCGCCACCCGCGTCACCTGCTCCGCGAAGTTCGAGAGCTGGTCCACCATCGTGTTGAGGGTGTTCTTCAGCTCCAGGATCTCGCCCCGGGCATCCACGTCGATCTTCTGCGAGAGGTCACCGCGGGCCACCGCCGTCGCGACCTGCGCGATGTTGCGCACCTGCGAGGTCAGGTTCCCGGCCATGCCGTTCACGGAGTCCGTCAGGTCGCGCCACACTCCGGCCACCCCGGGCACCTGCGCCTGGCCGCCGAGGCGGCCCTCCGTACCCACGTCCCGGGCCACCCGGGTCACCTGCTCCGCGAAGGCCGAGAGCTGGTCGACCATCGTGTTGATGGTGTTCTTCAGCTCCAGGATCTCGCCCCGGGCATCCACGTCGATCTTCTGGGACAGGTCGCCCCGGGCCACGGCCGTCGTCACCTGGGCGATCTGGCGCACCTGCGACGTCAGGTTCCCGGCCATGAAGTTGACGGAGTCGGTGAGCTCCTTCCAGGTGCCGGACACCCCCTCGACCCGGGCCTGACCGCCGAGGCGGCCCTCCGTGCCCACGTCCCGCGCCATCCGCGTGACCTGGTCGGCGAAGGAGGACAGCTGGTCCACCATCGTGTTCACGGTGTTCTTCAGCTGGAGCATCTCGCCGGAGACGTCCACGGTGACCTTCTGCGACAGGTCGCCGTTGGCCACCGCCGTCGTCACCTGCGCGATGTTGCGGACCTGCCCGGTGAGATTGCGGAAGGCGGTGTTCACCGAGTCGGTGAGGTCCTTCCACGTCCCGGCGGCACCCGGCACCTGCGCCTGGCCGCCCAGCTCACCCTCGACGCCGACCTCACGGGCCACACGAGTCACTTCCGCGCCGAAGGACGACAGCTGGTCCACCATCGTGTTGACGGTGTTCTTCAACTCCAGCATCTCGCCGGCCACGTCGACCGTGACCTTCTGCGACAGGTCGCCGTTGGCCACCGCCGTCGTCACCTGCGCGATGTCCCGCACCTGGGTGGTGAGATTGCGGAAGACCGTGTTCACCGAATCGGTGAGGTCCTTCCACGTCCCCGCCGCACCCGGCACCTGCGCCTGACCGCCCAGCAGGCCCTTGGCCCCGACCTCGCTCGCCACGCGCGTGACCTCGTCCGCGAAGGTCCGCAGCGTCTCGGTCATCTGATTGATCGTTTCGGCCAGCTGCGCCACCTCGCCGCGCGCGCTGACCCGTACCTTCTGCGACAGGTCGCCGTTCGCGACCGCCGTCGTCACCTGCGCGATCCCGCGCACCTGGGCCGTCAGGTTCCCGGCCATGGTGTTGACCGAATCGGTCAGGTCCTTCCACACACCCGCGACCCCGGGCACCTTCGCCTGGCCGCCCAGCTCGCCCTCCGTACCCACCTCGCGGGCGACGCGGGTCACCTCGGAGGAGAAGGACGACAGCTGGTCCACCATCGTGTTCACGGTGTTCTTCAGCTGGAGCATCTCGCCGGCCACGTGCACCGTGACCTTGCGCGACAGATCGCCCTTGGCGACCGCCGTCGTAACGAGAGCGATATCACGCACCTGAGCGGTGAGCCGGTACGCCATCGTGTTGACGGAGTCGGTCAGATCCTTCCAGGATCCCGACATCCCGCGCACCTGGGCCTGACCACCGAGCTTGCCCTCGGTACCCACCTCCAGCGCCACGCGCGTCACCTCGTCGGTGAACGCGGACAGCTGGTCGACCAGGTTGTTGACCGTACGCCCGACCTTCAGGAACTCCCCGCGCAGCGGATGCCCGGCCCCCTCGGCCGCCTGCGTCCGCAGATCCATCCGCTGGTCGAGATCACCCTCGGCCACCGCCGACAGCACCCGGCCCACCTCGGACACCGGCCGGGCCAGATCGTCCACCAACTGGTTCGAGGCATCGATCGCGGCCGCCCAGGAGCCCTCGCAGGCACCCGTTTCCAGCCGTTCGCTCAGCTTCCCCTCACGACCCACCATCCGCCGCACCCGGGACAGCTCCCCGGTCAGGTGGAGGTTGCGGTCGGCGACCTCGTTGTAGACGGCGGCGATCTCCGCCATCACGCCCTCGCCGGACACCGTCAGCCGCTTGCGGAAATTCCCGTCCCGCATCGACACCAGGGCCGTGAGCAGCCGGTTGAGAGCGGCGGTATCGACCTCCGTCGTGCCACTGCGCCGGGAACGTCCGCCCTTCGGCCGCGTTCCCGTTCGCCGCACCGCTGCGCCAGACTCCACCGTGTCCCTCCCGAAAGGGTCGACCGCTTTTCCACCGGACACCTGACTCATCACAAGCCGGCTCTGCAAGCCTGCCCAGTGTTTCACCCTGGCCGAACCCGGCCATAACACTTCGGCACCATCGCACACCCGCCGTACCCTGCGGGTGGAATCCCCGACGACGGCACCATGCCGTCCGCGAAGGTAAGTAACCTGGCACCCGATGTCCAACCGCGTCGAAGGAGACTCGTGATCACGGCACGGGCGGCTGCCAGCTTCGATCCCCTCGGGCGCTCGGTCGCCGCCGCCCGCGGATTCGTCCGCGACACCCTGCACGGCTGGGGTTTCGCGGACATCGTCGACGACGCGGTGGTCCTCACCAGCGAGCTCGTCACCAATGCCGTGGTCCACGCCGGCACCCGGGCCGAGGTCCTGTGCCTGCGCGCCGAGGGCGGCGTACGGGTCGAGGTCGCCGACCGGTACCCGGAGCGCGAGCTCCCGCTCCAGCACCCCGGCGAGCGCCCCTACGCCGACCCCGACCGCGAGAACGGCCGCGGCCTGATGCTGTGCGCCGCCCTCGCCACCCGCTGGGGCGTCGAGTACACCGCCACGCACAAGCACGTGTGGTTCCGCCTGGACCTGCCAGACCGGCCGGTCGGTACCCGCTCCGCGGGCCCCGTCGTCCCCGACCAGCTGCTGCCCCTGGCCGACAGCCGGGTCCGGGTCGCCGTCGTCCAGATCGACTCGGACGACGCGATCTCCGCCTGGAACGAGGACGCCGAGCACATCTTCGGCCACCCCGCCGAGAAGGCCCTGGGCCGCCCGCTCGCCGAGCTCGCCGCCTGGCCGCAGACCCCCGGCACCGGCACGGGCATCGCCGAGGCCCTGCGCCTGTCCCGCTGGGAGGGCAGCTACGGCGTCCGCGGCGCCGACGGCCGCGTCATCCCCGTCTTCGCCTCCCACCTGCGGGTCCGCGACGCCCACGGCGAACCCTCGATCGTCTGCCTCCTCGTCCACGACGACGAGCGCGCCCTGCTCCAGACTCCGGTACGGGTGCCCACCTCCGACAGCGGCCACTTCACCGACCCGCGCCCCACGGATCCGTTCGAGGTCTTCATCGGCTCCCCCGCCCCCGACGACCTCGACGGGCTCCTCCAGCGCACCGTCGAGCGCGCCCGCGACCTGCTCGACGCCGACGCCGCCTTCCTGCTGCTCGCCACCGACGACGAGACCGAACTGGAGGTCCGCGCCACCACCGGCCTGCCCTCCACCCGCCAGCGCTTCGCCCGCGTCCCCGTCGAGGCCGGCACCAACCGCTACGGCTCCGCCCGCATGCCCGCCGTCCACGACGACCTCATCGCCTCACCGGGAGCCGTGCCGCTCCTGGAGGCCACCGGCATGCGCTCCGCCGTCACCGTCCCGCTCAAGGTGGAGGGCCGCCTCACCGGCTCCCTCGGCGTCGCCGCGGAAACCCCCGGCCGCTACTCCAACGAAGAGGCCCTGC
>NZ_BMVL01000013.1:232025-234149 GCF_014650695.1 Streptomyces avidinii
GGCGCTGATGGCCCAGATGACCGTCCCGACCCTCGCCACCTGGTGCGCCGTCTACACGATCGCCGACCAGTCCTCCGACGCGTACCTCTCCTACGTCCTGCACGAGGACGAGGAGCGCATCGACGGACTCAAGGAGCTGCTGTCCCGGGTCGACCCGCCCGAGCCGGTCCGCGAGGCCGGTGCCCGTCCCTGGGCCGAAGCGACCCTCGCGGTCGGCGGCGAGACCGTGGTCCTGCCCCTCCTCGCCCGCAACCGCGTGATCGGGATGCTCACCCTCGGCAAGCCGCGGGAGGAGCACTTCCGCCAGGAGATCCTCGAACTCGCCGAGGACCTCTCCCGCAGGGCCGCCCTGGCCCTGGACAACGCCCGCCTCTACTCCGAGCGCACCGCGATCAGCCGCTCTCTCCAGCGCAGCCTGCTGCCGCCCGGCTCCCCCGCGATCCCCGGCATGGAGGTCGAGGTCATCTACCGCGCGGCCGGCGAGGGCAACGAGGTCGGCGGAGACTTCTACGACGTCTTCCCGATCCGCGACGGCGCGTACGGGTTCGCCATCGGCGACGTCTGCGGTACGGGCCCCGAGGCGGCCGCCGTCACCGGCCTCGCCCGGCACGCCCTGCGCCTGCTGGCTCGTGAGGGCCTCGGCGGCCCGGCCGTACTGGAGCGGCTCAACGCGGCCATCCTCGACGAGGGCGCCCGCAGCCGCTTCCTCACCCTCCTCTACGGCGAGCTGCACCCCCAGCCCGACGGCGGCGCCCTGATGAAGGTCGTCTGCGCGGGCCACCCGCTGCCGCTGCGCCTGCGCCCGAACGGCCAGGTCGACGCGGCCGCCGACCCGCAGCCGCTGCTGGGCGTGATCGACGACCTGGACCTCTACGAGCAGACCCTCACCCTCGACCCCGGCGATGTCCTGCTGTGCGTCACGGACGGCGTGACCGAACGCCGCGAAGGGACCCGCATGCTCGGCGACGACGGCCTCGCCGAGGTCCTCACCACCTGTACGGGCCTCACCGCGGGCGCGGTGGCCTCCCGCGTCCTGCGCGCGGTGGAACGCTTCGCCGCCGAACCCGCCTCGGACGACATGGCCATCCTGGCCTTCCGCGTCCCGGAGCAGCGCACGGGCGAATGACCGGGCGGGCCCGGGTGGGCCGGGCCCGCCCGGTCAGGCTCTGCCCCGTCCGGCCCGGGCTCAGGAGGTACGGCGCGTGGCGGACCGCAGGGCGAAGGCCATCACCACCTCGAAGACGCCCAGCAGCACGAGCCAGAGCCCCAGCAGCCGGGTCAGGGCGACCGCGGAGTCCACGGGGAAGCAGAGCACGACGATCCCGGCGACGGCGCCGAGGGCGCCCAGGCCGAAGCGCATGCCCCGGTGCACGAGTGAGTGGTCCGCGATCGCGGTGAAGGCCGTGAGCACTCCGGTCAGCAACCAGAACACCCCGACGATCAAGGACAGCGCGCCGATCGTCTGCATCGGATGCCGCAGGACCAGGACGCCGGCCAGGAACGCCAGCATGGCGATCAGGACCCCCGCCAGTTTGCTGCCGCCGTCGCCGCCGTGCGAGAAGGCCGCGACGAAGCGGAAGACGCCCGCCACCAAAAGCTGGAGGCCGATGATGACGGCCAGGATGTGAAGCGTCTCGTCGGGCCAGACCAGCACCAGAATGCCGGGGATCAAGGTCGCGAGGGCGAAGCCGAGAGCCCAGTGCCACGTGGCTCCGACCTGCTTGAAGAGGTCCTCGGGGTCGCTCTGCGTGTGCTGTGTGTGCTGCGGCGCCGCGTCGGGGGGTACGGTCATCACGCCTCCTGGGCCAACCGGCCGGCCAGTGGGGCAGGAGACACCTGGCACCTCGAAGCCGCCGGACGTACCTTCCTTATCTTCCCTTCACACCCACTTTAGGCAGGTGCGCCCCAGCGCGCCCGGCGACCGTGCCCGATCTTGGGGCGAAAACAAAAAAGGCCCCCGCCAACAGGCGGGGGCCTTTTCATATGGAGCCCTTTAACGGAATCGAACCGTTGACCTTCTCCTTACCATGGAGACGCTCTACCGACTGAGCTAAAAGGGCGGGTTGTTCGGCGGCGTCCTACTCTCCCACAGGGTCCCCCCTGCAGTACCATCGGCGCTGAAAG
>NZ_BMVL01000014.1 GCF_014650695.1 Streptomyces avidinii
CGCCGAGGGTGCCGGTGCCGCCGGTGATCAGCGCCGTCCCCTCCGGGTCGATCCCCTGCGCCGCTCCGTCCGCGGCACCGGCCCGGGCCAGTCGCGGCACGTGGGCCGCGCCGTTCCGCAGAACGGTCCGCGGCTCGTCCGACGCCACCGCCCGCCGCAGGGCCTCCAGCGATTGCGGTGCGTCGTCGAGGTCGACCAGGACGATCCGGCCCGGGTGCTCCGTGACCGCGGAACTCAGCAGACCCCAGACGGCGGCCTGCGCCGGGTCGGGTTCCTCCCCGGGGCTCACGGCGTTCGCGTGACGGGTGACCGCCACCAGCCGCGAGGACACGAAGCGCTCGTCGGCCAGCCAGGACCGCAGCAGGTCCAGGGCCCGCTGGGCGCTGTCGTGCGCCGCGTCCGCCCCGTCCTTGCCGTCCGCAGGGGCGGGCGTCGCGACGACGACGAAGTCGGGCACCGGGGCGCCCGCGTCCGTGGCGGCACCGAGCGCCGCCAGATCGGAATGTGCCTCGGCGCCGGGCAGCCCGGCGAGCGCACCCGAGCCGAGCACGGCCCACAGGCCGGCCGGTTCGGCCGCGGCCGCGGGCGCCCACGAGGGCACGAACATCGCGTCCGAGGGTCCGCCCGGCTCGGCGACCCGCCCGGCGGGCCGCACGACCAGGGAATCCACCGTGGCCACGGGCCGGCCGTCCGCGTCGGCGAAGAGCAGTGCGAGCGAGTCGGGACCGTTCGGTGTCAGTCGTACGCGCAGGAACGACGCCCCGGCCGCGTGCAGCGAGACCCCGCGCCACTCGAAGGGCAGCCGGCCCCGCTGCTCCCGGCCGAACTCGCCCGGTACGAAAGCGGCCGCGTGCAGCGCGGCGTCGGCGAGCGCGGGGTGCAGGCTGAAGGAGTCGGCGTCCCCGGCGACCTCGTCGGGCAGCCGTACCTCGGCGTAGACCCGGTCGCCCTGCCGCCACACCGTGCGCAGCCCCTGGAAGGCCGGCCCGTAGTGGAACCCGGCCGCGGCGAAGTCCGCGTAGAAACCGTCGACCGACAGCTCCTCGGCCCCGGCGGGCGGCCATGCCGCCAGATCGTCCGCGGGTTCGGTACCGGCCGCGGTGAGACGGCCGCCGGCGTGCCGGGTCCAGACGTCCTCCGCCGATCCCTCCACCTGCGCGTGCACGGTGAACTCGCGGTCCCCGGACGCGTCCGGGGCCCCCAGGGCGACCTGGACCCGTACGCCGCCGCCGGACGGGAGGGCGAGGGGAAGCTCCAGGGTGAGGTCCGCGACGGACTCCAGCCCGATGCGGGCGCCCGCCCACAGCGCCAGCTCGGCGACGGCGGTACCCGGAAGCACCACCGTGTCCCCGAGGGCATGACCCGCCAGCCAGGGGTGGGTGTCCGTGGACAGCCGGCCGGTGAACAGCCAGCCGCCCCCGGTCGCCGGCACCAGCGCGGCACCGAGCAGCGGGTGATCGGCCGGGGCCAGGCCCGCAGCGGTCACGTCCCCGGAGCCGGGCAGGGTCTGCACCCAGTAGTGCGCGTGCTGGAACGCGTACGTCGGCAGGTCGACCTCGCGGGCGTCCTGTCCGGCGAAGAACGCCGCCCAGTCCACGGGCAGCCCGGCCGCGTGCGCCCGGGCCAGCAGGGTGGTGAGCGTCCTGACCTCGGGCCGTTCCCGGCGCAGGGCGGGTGCGACGACAAAGTCCTCGCCGCCCAGGGCGGCCAGGGTCTCGTTCACCATGGACGTGAGCGCGCCGTCGGCCCCGAGCTCGAGGAAGACGGTCACGCCGTCCTCGGCCAGGGTGCGTACGACATCGTGGAAACGGACGGGTTCGCGCACCTGCCGGGCCCAGTAGCCGGGGTCGGCCCAGTCCTGCGGCGCGAGGACGGTGCCGGTCACGCTGGAGACGACGGGGATGTCCGCGGGCTGGAAGGCCAGGCCCTGCGCCACCCGGCGCAGCTCCTCGACGACCGGCTCCATGAGAGGCGAATGGAAGGCGTGGCTCACCGGAAGGCGCCGCGTCCGCCGGCCGAGCTCGGTGAAGTGCGCCGCGATCGCGGTGACCACGTCCTCGGCGCCGGACACCACGACCGAGCCGGGTCCGTTGACGGCGGCGACACCCGCCGACGCCTCGTGCCCGGCGAGCAGCGGCAGCACCTCGTCCTCGGTCGCCGCGACGGAGACCATCGCGCCGCCCGCGGGCAGCTCCTGCATCAGCCGGCCGCGTGCCGCCACCAGCGCACAGGCGTCCGTCAGCGACAGCATGCCCGACACGTGCGCGGCGGTCAGCTCGCCCACGGAGTGCCCGGAGAGCAGCCGGGGCCGTACGCCCCACTCCTCCAGCAGCCGGAAGAGCGCCACCCCGAGCGCGAAGGTGGCCGCCTGGGTGTAGAGCGTCTGGTCGAGCAGCCGGGCGTCCTCGGTGTCCGCACCGGCCAGCAGCACCGTCAGCAGGGGACGGTCCAGGCGCGGGTCCAGCTCGGCGCACACCGCCTCCAGCGCGCGGGCGTAGACCGGGAACGTCTCGTAGAGCTCCCGTCCCATGCCGGGACGCTGAGCGCCCTGACCGGTGAAGAGGAACGCGCCGCGCACCTCGCTCGCGAGTCCGCCGACGGAACCGGCCGACGGGGCTGCGCCCATCAGTCCGGCCAGCTCGCGCAGCAGTTCCTCGCGGTCCTCGGCGAGCAGGACGGCGCGGTGCTCGAAGGCGGTGCGCTTCGTCGCCAGCGCACACGCCAGATCGCCGAGTGCCAGGTCGGGGCGGCCGAGCAGGTGCTCGTGCAGCCGGGCGGCCTGGGCGGGCAGCGCCGCGGCGGTGGCCGCGGACAGCAGCACCGGCACCACCGGCAGGGCGGCGGGAGCCGGCGGGCGGTTCCCGTCCGGCGCGTCCGTCTCCTCGGGGGCGTCGGCGGCGAGGTCCGCGGCCGCCGGTTCCTCCACGATGACGTGCACGTTCGTGCCGCTGATCCCGAACGAGGAGATCCCGGCCCGGCGGGGCCGGTCGGCCCGCGGCCACGGGCGGTTCTCGGTCAGTAGCTCCACCGCGCCGGCCGACCAGTCCACTTCGGGAGTCGGGCCGTCCACGTGCAGGGTACGGGGCAGCTCCTCGTGCCGCATCGCCATGACCATCTTGATGATGCCGGCGGCGCCGGCGGCGGCCTGGGTGTGCCCGAGGTTGGATTTGACGGACCCCAGCCACAGGGGCTGGTCCGCGGGGCGGTCCTGGCCGTAGGTGGCCAGCAGGGCCTGTGCCTCGATGGGGTCACCGAGCGTCGTGCCCGTCCCGTGCGCCTCCACGACGTCGACGTCGGCGGTGCCGAGGCGGGCCGAGGCCAGCGCCTGCTGGATCACGCGCTGTTGCGAGGGGCCGTTGGGCGAGGTGAGTCCGTTGGACGCGCCGTCCTGGTTGACCGCGCTGCCCCGGACGATCGCGAGCACGTCGTGCCCCTTGCGCCGGGCGTCGGAGAGCCGCTCGACCACGATCAGGGCGGAGCCCTCGCCCCAGCCGACGCCGTCGGCGGCGGCAGCGAACGACTTGCACCGGCCGGTGCGGGACAGGCCGCGCTGCCGGGAGTTCTCCACGAAGGTGGCGGGCGTGGACATGACCGTGGCCCCGCCCGCGAGCGCCATGTCGCACTCGCCGTCACGCAGGGCCTGCACGGCGAGGTGCAGCGCCACCAGGGAAGACGAGCACGCGGTGTCCAGGGTGACGGCCGGTCCCTCGAGGCCGAGGAAGTACGAGATCCGGCCCGACGCCACGCTGGCGGCCATGCCCGTGCTCAGGTACCCCTCGACCTCGTCGGGCAGCATGCCCGGGCCCGAGGCGTAGTCGTGGTACATCAGGCCGGTGAAGACACCGGTGCGCGAACCGGCCAGGGACCTCGGGTCCACCCCGGCGTTCTCCAGGGCCTCCCACGCGGTCTCCAGCAGCAGCCGCTGCTGCGGGTCCATCGCCAGGGCCTCGCGCGGCGCGATCCCGAAGAACTCGGAGTCGAACGACGCCGCCCCGGAAAGGAAACCGCCCTCGGTCGCGTACGCGGTGCCCGAGTGGTCGGGATCGGGGTGGTAGAGCCCGTCGAGGTCCCAGCCGCGGTCCTGCGGCATGGGACCGATGGCGTCCCCGCCACGGCGGACGAGCTCCCACAGCTCGTCGGGCGAGCCGACGTCGCCGGGCAGCCTGCAGGCCATTCCGACAATTGCTATGGGCTCGGCGTCGCCGGCCTCAAGCTTCTTGATACGTCGATGGGCCTGCCGGAGATCGGCCGCCATCTTCTTGAGGTAATCAACCAGCTGCGCTTCGTTCGTCACCTGTGAACCTGCCTGAGAGATTGGCAAACCTCGCCCTTCGAGGGGAAGCTACGGATGCTCCGCCCCTAGCCGCGTCCCCTCAGCCACCCCAGAAAGCCGTCCCGCGGCCTTCTCGCGCAGGGGCGTGCGTGCACGGGCTAGGGGTTGTCGTTAGGGGTGAAGCGCTGTTTAGCATGCGGCGATTTCATTTCGACAGGACTGGAGCGCATCGCCGCCATGACAATCTCTGAGTCGGCAACCGAAACCCCGGTGGAGCAGGAATTCTCCAAGCCTGCGGGCCCCGAGAAAATCCACGACCTGGATTTCCTCCTGGGTGACTTCCGAATCGAGTGGACCAATTACACGTCCGACCCGGCCACCACCGGCGTCGCCACCTGGAACACCGAGTCCACCTTCGGCGGCCACGCGTACGAGATGACGCAGCGCGTGGACGAGCACGACGTCAACGGACGCTTCATCGTCCAGTGGGTCGAGTCCGAGTCCGCCTTCTCCGGCTACTACTACGACGACTGGGCGAACCGCACCCTTCTGACCTCCGAGGGCTGGAAGGACGGCTTCTTCTCCTTCACCGGCACGTGCGTCGGTTTCGGAAAGACGTTCCAGCTCAAGGAGCAGTACGAGATCGTCGACGCCGATCACTACGTCAAGCGCGGATTCGTCAAGTTCGACGAGAACGAGGAGACGGAGTGGATCCCGGCGGACGAGATCCACGCCTACCGGGCCTGAGCACCCCCGGCCGCCCCCTGGACGGCGGCAGCGATGCAGGACTCCGCCGGCCTCTCCCGTGGAACCGGCGGTACCGGGACCGGCCCCGGTCCCGCACCACCTCGGAAAGGTTGAACATGCCCACGCTGTCCGAAGCCCTCCTTGCCGGTGCCCCGCCGGAGGAGTTGGAGCGCGCCGCGCTGCCGGAGGAGTACACCGCCGCATACATCCGGGCCGAGGACGCCGGGATGTTCGAGGGGGTCGGCGACAAGGACGTCCGGAAGTCGCTCCACGTGGGGCAGGTGCCCATGCCGGAGCTGGCCCCGGACGAGGTGCTGGTCGCGGTCATGGCGAGCGCGGTCAACTACAACACCGTGTGGTCGGCCATGTTCGAGCCGATCCCCACCTTCCGCTTCCTGAAGCAGTTCGCCGCCCAGGGAGGCTGGGCCGAGCGGCACGACCTCCCCTACCACGTGCTGGGTTCGGACGGCGCCGGCGTGATCGTGCGCAAGGGGTCCGGCGTGCGCCGCTGGCAGGTCGGCGACCACGTCGTGACGAGTTGCGTCCAGGTCGACGACCAGGAGCCCGCCACGCACGGTGACGGAATGATGGGTGCCGAGCAGCGCATCTGGGGGTTCGAGACGAACTTCGGCGGCCTGGCCCACTACGCGGTGGTCCGGGCGAGCCAGCTCATCCCCAAGGCGGCCCACCTCAGCTGGGAGGAGGCAGCGTGCAACCCGCTGTGCGCGAGCACGGCCTACCGCATGCTCGTCGGTGACCGGGGCGCCCGCATCAAGCAGGGTGACGTCGTACTGATCTGGGGCGCCGCCGGCGGGCTGGGCGCGTACGCCACCCAGTTCGTCCGGAACGGCGGTGGCATCCCCGTGGGTGTCGTCAGCTCGCCCGAGAAGGCGGAGGCGGCGCGCAGGCTCGGCTGCGAGCTGGTCGTGGACCGGTCGGAGATCGGCCTCGACGACAGCATCGCCGATGACCCCGCAAAGGTGATCGAGGTCGGCAAGCGTCTCGGCCGCATCATCCGCAAGGGGGTCGGTGAGGACCCGCACGTCGTCTTCGAACACGTGGGCCGCGCGACCTTCGGGGTCTCGATGTTCGTCGTGCGCCGTGGTGGGACCGTGGTCACCTGCGGCTCCAGCAGCGGTTACCAGCACACCTATGACAACCGGTACCTGTGGATGAAGCTGAAGCGGGTCATCGGCAGCCACGCGGCGAACCTGCAGGAGCAGTGGGAGGCCAACCGGCTCTTCGCCACGGGCCGCATCGTGCCCACCCTGTCCACGGTCCATCCGCTGGCCGAGATCGGCGAGGCCGCCCGCTCCGTGCAGACCAACCGGCACATCGGGAAGGTGGGCGTGCTCTGCCAGGCGACCGCTCCCGGGCAGGGCGTCACCGACCCGGTGCTGCGCGCCTCCATCGGCGAGGACCGTCTGAACCCGCTGCGCGACCTCCACCAGGTACGCACGGCGAGCTGAGCCACCTGATGCACTGGACCTGTCCGGGACCGTAGATACTGGTTCCGGACAGGTCTTTGCCGTGTCCACGGGCCCACGGGTCGCCGCTCAGGTGAGCGGGCGTTGACCCATCCGTGTGACGAGCGGCATAGTAATTGAGTAAAGTCTGCATCAAATACTTTGTGATACCGTTCGCAAGCGCCCGGGATGGAAGCGTGAAGACCGCAGTGCGACCGTCTTCCCCATATGTGCTAGACCACTCCCGGGTCACAACCGTCTACTGGCGGTGACCAAACCCACCCAACACCTCGCCGGAGGAGCTGCCCCCATGCAGTCCAACGACGCCCGAACTCTCCTGCACTGCGTCATCCCCACCGTCGTCGTCGGCGGCGCCGGGATCGCGGTCAGTGCTGCCCTCGCGGGCAGCAAGGGCGCGCTGGGTGCCGCCATCGGCGTGGCACTCGTCCTCGTTTTCATGGGAGGGGGGCTCGTCGCCCTCCAGCGGACCGCTCGCTCCCTGCCTCATCTCTTCCAGATGATGGGGCTCCTGCTCTACACGACGCAGATCCTCGCTCTGATGATCATTCTGAGTGTGATCAAGCGCGTCGCGGTCTTCGACACCAAGTGCACGGCCTTCACGCTGCTCGCGGCCACTCTGGTCTGGATGGCGGCGCAGGTCCGGGCGCACATGAAGTCGAAAATCCTTTATGTGGAGCCGGAAGGGACCCGGACGCCCTCGTAACGTGTAGGCCGGGTGTAAAGGTGCTACCGCTCGTTTGCTATCGTCTCGCCACAGCTGCGGCAGGTTTGCGCGGGCGGCAGACGGACGTCAGATGAGCGTTGTCAGAGCTTGGTGCCCAATCGCCGCACTTAAGTATCCGCCAGTCCAGTCCAGTGCCGTTCCGCGGTCGCAGGCCGCGCCGACACAATGAGGTTGCCGTACCCATGCGTCAAGTTGAAGGAGCTCGCGGTGAGTGACGCCACGACGCTCGCCTTCGAGACCGATTGTCACATCTTCGAAGGGTGCGGCTTCCCGACTCCCGGCCTGCACTCCTTCCTGTTCAAGCCGATGTTCACGGTCGGCGGTATCGAGTTCAACAAGCCGATACTGCTGGCTTTGCTGAGCTCGGTGATCGTCATTGGGTTCTTCTGGGCGGCATTCAGTAAGCCGAAGTTGATCCCGGGCAAGCTGCAGATGATCGGTGAGGCGGGCTACGACTTCGTCCGCCGCGGAGTGGTCTACGAGACGATCGGAAAGCGTGAGGGCGAGAAATACGTCCCGCTCATGGTCTCTCTGTTCTTCTTCATCTGGATGATGAACATCTGGTCGATCATCCCGCTGGCCCAGTTCCCGGTGACGGCGATAATCGCTTTCCCGGCCGGCCTTGCCGCGATCGTGTACGTCCTGTGGGTGAGCATCACCTTCAAGCGTCACGGGTTCGTCGGTGGGTTCAAGAACATCACGGCGTACGACAAGTCGCTCGGCCCGGTGTTCCCGGTGGTCATGCTCTTCGAGTTCCTCTCGAACATGCTCATCCGACCGTTCACCCACGCGGTCCGTCTCTTCGCGAACATGTTCGCGGGTCACGTGCTGCTGCTGATCTTCACCATCGCGAGCTGGTACCTGCTGAACGGCATCGGGATCGCCTACGCCAGCGTGTCGTTCGTGATGGTCATCGTGATGACGATCTTCGAGTTGTTCATCCAGGCACTGCAGGCGTACGTCTTCGTCCTGCTCTCGTGCAGCTACATCCAGGGTGCTCTCGCCGAGCACCACTGACGGTTCGGCCCCCTATACATCCGGTGGCCAACCCCCACCGGCCCGTGAATACAGAAGGAAGAAACGGCATGTCTGCTCTCGAGACCCTCGCAGCGGTCAACATCCAGGGCAACCTCGGAGCGATCGGCTACGGCCTCGCCGCGATCGGCCCCGGCGTCGGCGTCGGCATCATCTTCGGTAACGGTACCCAGGCGCTGGCCCGCCAGCCCGAGGCCGCCGGCCTCATCCGCCAGAACCAGATCCTCGGCTTCGTCCTCTGTGAGGCGCTCGCCCTGATCGGTCTCGTCATGGGCTTCGTTTACCCGGTCCCTTCTTGATCGCCTGAGAACCATTTCCGACGGAAGGCACTGATGTGATCGCCCTGGTACCTCTGGCGGCTGAGGAGATTCAGAATCCCCTCATCCCGCCGATCCCCGAGCTCGTCATCGGTCTGATGGCCTTCGCCATCGTCTTCGGCTTCTTCGCGTGGAAGTTCCTCCCGGCCATCAACAAGGTCCTGGAAGAGCGTCGCGAGGCCATCGAAGGCGGTATGGAGGCGGCCGAGGAGGCCCGGACCGAGGCTCAGAGCGTCCTGGAGCAGTACAGGGCCCAGCTCGCCGAGGCTCGGCACGAGGCCGCGCGCCTGCGCCAGGAAGCGCTGGAGCAGGGCACTGCGCTCAAGGAAGAACTGCGCGCAGAGGGCCAGCGGCAGCGTGAGGAGATCATCGCTGCCGGTCACGCCCAGATCGCGGCCGACCGCAAGGCCGCGTCCCAGGCGCTGCGTCAGGACGTGGGCAAGCTCGCCACCGACCTGGCCGGCAAGCTCGTCGGCGAGTCCCTCGAGGACCACGCCCGGCAGAGCCGCACCATCGACCGCTTCCTCAGCGAGCTTGAGGAGAAGGCCGAGGCGGCCCGATGAACGGAGCGAGCCGCGAGGCGCTGGCCTCCGCGCGTGAGCGTCTCGACGCGCTGACGGACAACACGTCCGTCGACGCGACGAAGCTCGCCGGTGAGCTGGCTGCCGTCACCGCGCTGCTCGACCGTGAGGTCTCGCTGCGTCGGGTCGTCACGGACCCGGCGCAGTCCGGCGAGGCCAAGGCCGAGCTGGCTGCTCGGCTGCTCGGCGGACAGGTCGGCGGGGAGACCCTCGACCTGGTGTCCGGCATGGTCCGGTCCCGTTGGTCGCAGTCCCGCGACCTGGTGGACTCGCTGGAGGAGCTGGCGGCCACCGCCGACCTCACGGCGGCCCAGCAGGCGGGTGCGCTCGACAACGTCGAGGACGAGATCTTCCGCTTCGGCAGGATCGTCTCGTCGAGCACCGAGCTGCGTTCGGCGCTGACCGACCGCGCGGCGACTGCCTCCGCCAAGAGCGGGCTGCTGCGCAGCCTGCTCGGAGGCAAGGCGAACGCCGTCACCGAGCGCCTGGTGGTCCGTCTTGTCACGCAGCCGCGTGGACGTAGCCTGGAGTCGGGACTCGAGTCCCTTTCCAAGCTCGCCGCCGAGCGCCGTGACCGCATGGTCGCCACCGTGACCAGCGCGGTTCCGCTCAGCGACGTGCAGAAGGCGCGTCTCGGTGCGGTGCTGGCCAAGCTGTACGGCCGCCAGATGCACCTGAACCTCGACGTGGACCCCGAGGTCCTCGGCGGGATCTCGGTGCGAGTCGGCGACGAGGTCATCGACGGCACCATCGCGGACCGCCTCGCAGAGGCGTCGCGCCGCATGGCCGGCTGACCAGCCACCAATAGAACAAAAGCATTCCTAGCGGCCCGGTTGGGCCGTGCAGAACTTGCAGAAGATTCCTGGGGGTCGCCCCCAGACCCCTAAGAAGCTTCAGGCCCAACAAGGAGAGCAGGGAACCCAGATGGCGGAGCTCACGATCCGGCCGGAGGAGATCCGGGACGCACTGGATAACTTTGTCCAGTCGTACCAGCCGGACGCGGCCTCGCGCGAGGAGGTCGGAACGGTAAGCGTTGCCGGCGACGGCATCGCAAAGGTGGAGGGCCTGCCCTCCGCCATGGCGAACGAGCTGCTGAAGTTCGAGGACGGCACCCTCGGTCTCGCCCTCAACCTCGAGGAGCGCGAGATCGGTGCGGTCGTCCTCGGCGAGTTCAGCGGTATCGAGGAGGGTCAGCCGGTGCAGCGCACCGGTGAGGTGCTCTCCGTCGGCGTCGGCGAGGGCTACCTCGGCCGCGTCGTCGACCCGCTCGGCAACCCGATCGACGGTCTCGGCGAGATCGCGACCGAAGGCCGCCGCGCCCTCGAGCTGCAGGCGCCCGGCGTCATGATCCGCAAGTCGGTCCACGAGCCGATGCAGACCGGCTACAAGGCCATCGACGCCATGGTGCCCGTCGGCCGTGGCCAGCGTCAGCTGATCATCGGTGACCGCCAGACCGGCAAGACCGCGCTGGCCGTCGACACGATCATCAACCAGCGCGACAACTGGCGCTCGGGCGACGTGAACAAGCAGGTTCGCTGCATCTACGTCGCCATCGGCCAGAAGGGCTCGACCATCGCGTCCGTTCGCGGCGCCCTGGAAGACGCCGGCGCGCTCGAGTACACGACGATCGTCGCCGCCCCGGCCTCCGACCCGGCCGGCTTCAAGTACCTGGCGCCGTACACCGGTTCCGCCATCGGCCAGCACTGGATGTACGCCGGCAAGCACGTCCTGATCATCTTCGACGACCTGTCGAAGCAGGCCGACGCCTACCGCGCCGTGTCGCTGCTGCTGCGCCGCCCGCCGGGCCGTGAGGCCTACCCGGGTGACGTCTTCTACCTGCACTCCCGTCTGCTGGAGCGCTGCGCCAAGCTCTCCGACGACATGGGTGCCGGTTCGATGACCGGTCTGCCGATCGTCGAGACCAAGGCGAACGACGTGTCGGCGTTCATCCCGACCAACGTCATCTCCATCACCGACGGCCAGTGCTTCCTGGAGTCCGACCTGTTCAACGCGGGCCAGCGCCCGGCGCTGAACGTCGGTATCTCGGTCTCCCGCGTCGGTGGCTCCGCCCAGCACAAGGCCATGAAGCAGGTTTCCGGCCGTCTGCGCCTGGACCTCGCCCAGTACCGTGAGCTGGAGGCGTTCGCCGCCTTCGGTTCCGACCTGGACGCCGCTTCGAAGGCTTCGCTGGAGCGCGGCAAGCGCCTGGTCGAGCTGCTGAAGCAGGGCCAGTACCAGCCGATGCCCGTCGAGGAGCAGGTCGTCTCCGTCTGGGCCGGCACCACCGGCAAGATGGACGATGTCCCGGTCAACGACATCCGTCGCTTCGAGTCGGAGCTGCTGGAGCACCTGCGCCGCGAGCGCAAGGACCTCCTCACCTCCATCGCCGACGGCGGCAAGATGTCGGACGACACCCTGTCCTCCATCGCCGACGCCATCACCGGCTTCAAGCGCCAGTTCGAGACCTCGGACGGCAAGCTCCTGGGCGAGGACGCACCGGCCGTCAACGTCTCCAAGTGACGACGGAAGGGACCTGACTCATGGGAGCGCAGCTCCGGGTCTACAAGCGTCGCATCCGTGCCATCACGGCGACCAAGAAGATCACCAAGGCGATGGAGATGATCGCCGCCTCGCGCATCGTCAAGGCGCAGCGCAAGGTGGCGGCTTCGATGCCGTACGCGACCGAGCTCACCCGTGCGGTGACCGCGGTGGCGACCGGTTCGAACACCAAGCACGCCCTGACGACCGAGGCCGAGCAGCCGACCCGTGCCGCGATCCTGCTCATCACGAGCGACCGCGGTCTGGCCGGCGGCTACTCCTCGAACGCCATCAAGCAGGCGGAGCGGCTCACCGAGCGGCTGCGCGCTGAGGGCAAGGAGGTCGACACGTACATCGTCGGCCGCAAGGGTGTCGCCTACTTCGGGTTCCGCGAGCGCAAGGTCGCGGATTCGTGGACCGGCTTCACCGACAGCCCGGCCTACGACGACGCCAAGCGCGTCGCCGGACCGCTGATCGAGGCCATCCAGCTGGACACGGCCGAGGGCGGCGTCGACGAGCTGCACGTCGTCTACACGGAATTCGTGTCGATGATGACGCAGAACGCGGTCGACGGCCGGATGCTGCCGCTCAGCCTCGACAAGGCAGAGGAGGAGACCGGCGCGAAGGGCGAGATCCTTCCGCTGTTCGACTTCGAGCCGTCGGCGGAGGACGTCCTCGACGCCCTTCTGCCGCGCTACGTCGAGAGCCGTATCTACAACGCACTGCTGCAGTCGGCCGCTTCCGAGCACGCCGCCCGCCGCCGCGCGATGAAGTCGGCGACCGACAACGCCGGAGACCTCATCAAGAGCCTCTCCCGGCTTGCCAACGCGGCCCGCCAGGCCGAAATCACCCAGGAAATCAGCGAGATCGTCGGTGGCGCGAGCGCCATGGCTGACGCGACCGCGGGGAGTGACAAGTAATGACGACCACTGTTGAGACGGCCGCCGCCACGGGCCGCGTCGCCCGGGTCATCGGCCCGGTCGTCGACGTGGAGTTCCCCGTCGACGCCATGCCCGAGATCTACAACGCCCTCAAGGTCCAGGTCGCCGACCCGGCCGAGGACGGCGCGCTGAAGACCCTGACCCTTGAGGTCGCGCAGCACCTGGGTGACGGCCTCGTCCGTACCATCTCGATGCAGCCGACCGACGGTCTGGTCCGCCAGGCCCCGGTGACCGACACGGGCGAGGGCATCACCGTCCCCGTCGGTGACTTCACCAAGGGCAAGGTGTTCAACACCCTCGGTGAGGTGCTGAACTACCCGGAGGAGAACGCCAACGTCACCGAGCGCTGGCCGATCCACCGCAAGGCCCCTCGCTTCGACGAGCTCGAGTCGAAGACCGAGATGTTCGAGACCGGCGTCAAGGTCATCGACCTTCTCACCCCGTACGTCAAGGGTGGAAAGATCGGTCTGTTCGGTGGTGCCGGTGTCGGCAAGACCGTTCTGATCCAGGAAATGATCTACCGCGTCGCCAACAACCACGACGGTGTGTCGGTCTTCGCGGGCGTCGGTGAGCGTACCCGTGAGGGCAACGACCTCATCGAGGAAATGGCCGAGTCCGGCGTCATCGACAAGACGGCGCTTGTCTTCGGTCAGATGGACGAGCCCCCGGGCACCCGTCTTCGCGTCGCGCTTGCCGGTCTGACCATGGCGGAGTACTTCCGCGATGTGCAGAAGCAGGACGTGCTCTTCTTCATCGACAACATCTTCCGTTACACCCAGGCCGGTTCGGAGGTGTCGACCCTTCTGGGCCGCATGCCGTCCGCCGTGGGTTACCAGCCGAACCTGGCTGACGAGATGGGTCTGCTGCAGGAGCGCATCACCTCGACCCGCGGTCACTCGATCACCTCGATGCAGGCGATCTACGTCCCCGCGGACGACCTGACCGACCCGGCGCCGGCCACCACCTTCGCCCACCTCGACGCGACGACGGTTCTTTCCCGTCCGATCTCCGAGAAGGGCATCTACCCGGCCGTGGACCCGCTGGACTCGACGTCCCGCATCCTCGACCCGCGGTACATCGCGGCGGACCACTACGCCACGGCGATGCGCGTCAAGGGGATCCTGCAGAAGTACAAGGACCTCCAGGACATCATCGCGATCCTCGGTATCGACGAGCTGGGCGAGGAGGACAAGCTCGTTGTCCACCGTGCCCGTCGTGTCGAGCGCTTCCTGTCGCAGAACACCCACGTCGCCAAGCAGTTCACCGGCGTGGACGGTTCGGACGTTCCGCTCGACGAGTCGATCGTCGCCTTCAACGCGATCTGCGACGGCGACTACGACCACTTCCCCGAGCAGGCGTTCTTCCTGTGCGGTGGCATCGAGGACCTGAAGGCCAACGCCAAGGAGCTGGGCGTCTCCTGATCCGGCGCGCCCCGCGAGGGGCGCATCCGGTTCGCAGGCCGCCGTCGAACGCTGACAGTGTCTGCAGACGGAGAGGGGCGGGTAGGTCCGTCCCTCTCCCCACGCCCATTAGAATTTGACCCAACACCCGGCCGACCCGCCGGGTGGTGACCCGAGGAGCCACCTTGGCTGCTGAGCTGCACGTCGAGCTGGTCGCGGCGGACCGCAATGTCTGGTCCGGCGAGGCCACCCTTGTTGTCGCCCGCACCACGTCCGGCGACATCGGCGTCATGCCCGGTCACCAGCCGCTTCTCGGTGTGCTGGAATCGGGCCCGGTGACCATCCGCACCAGCGAGGGCAACACTGTCGTCGCCGCGGTGCACGGCGGTTTCATCTCGTTCGCGGACAACAAGCTGTCCCTGCTGACCGAGATCGCCGAGCTCGCGGACGAGATTGATGTCCAGCGTGCGGAGCGGGCACTGGAGCGCGCGAAGGCGGAGGCGGACGCCGTCGCCGAGCGTCGCGCTGATGTCCGGCTGCGCGCCGTAACGGGCTGAATGCCCGTCGGAGTTTGATCGCTTGAGTCCCGGGGGGCGACCGCCGGGACGCAGCAGACCTCAGCCGCGGTCCGTGCTGGAATTTTCCAGACCGGGTCGCGGCTGAGGCGATGCAGGTCCGTTTTTTCTCATGCGTATTCGATGAGCGAGGAGGTCGGTGAAGATGCTCCTCGCTCTGCTTGTGAGCGGCCTGGTCGTAACCCTGGTGGTGATCGGGCTGTTCGTGTTCGGGCTGCGCCGCAGACTCATCCAGCGGTCCGGCGGCACCTTCGACTGCAGCATGCGCTGGGGGGTGTCGGAGGAGCCCGACATCTCCGGCAAGGGCTGGGTGTACGGGGTCGCGCGCTACAGCGGTGACCGGATCGAGTGGTTCCGGGTGTTCTCGTACTCCCCGCGTCCGCGCCGGCTGCTGGAGCGGTCCTCCATCGAGGTCGTCGCCCGCCGCGCTCCGGAGGGCGAGGAGGAGCTGGCCCTGCTCTCCGACGCCGTCGTGCTCGGCTGTCTCCACCGGGGGACGCGCCTGGAGCTGGCGATGAGCGAGGATGCGCTGACGGGCTTCCTGGCCTGGCTGGAGGCTGCGCCTCCCGGGCAACGGGTGAATGTGGCCTGAAGATCCTTGCCGGACATGAAGAAGCCGGGGAGACGGGGGCGGACCCGTCTCCCCGGCTTCCGTCTTGTTACTGGAGCCCGGTGTGGACCGCGTTCGCGAGCTCACCGTTCGTGGTGTCGCCGCTGAACTCCCAGTAGAAGGCTCCCCTGAGGCCCTGCTGCTTGGCCCAGGTCATCTTCCCGGCGATGGTGGCGGGGGTGTCGTAGCTCCACCAGTTGCTGCCGCACTTCGCGTAGGCCGTGCCGGCGACGGTGCCGGTGGCCGGGCAGCTGGTCCTGAGCACCTTGTAGTCCTCGATGCCCTGCTCGTACGTGCCCGGCGCGGGGCCGGTGGCGGTACCGCCGGGGGCCGCCTGGGTGACTCCGGTCCAGCCGCGGCCGTAGAAGCCGATGCCGAGGTTGAGCTTGGCGCCGGCGACGCCCTTGGCCTTGAGCTTGGCGATCGCGTCGGCCGAGTTGAAGCCGGCCTGCGGGATGCCGGCGTACGAGGTGAGCGGTGAGTGCGGGGCCGTCGGGCCCTGCGCCGCCCAGGCGCCGAAGAAGTCGTATGTCATGACGTTGTAGAAGTCGACGTACTGCGCGGCGCCGCCGTAGTCGGCCGCGTCGATCTTGCCGCCGCTGGAGGCGTCGGCGGTGATGGCGGCGGTGACCAGGTTGTTCGCGCCGAACTTGGCCCGGGTCGCCTGCATCAGGTTCTTGAAGGCGGCCGCTCCGCTGGTGTCGCAGGACAGGCCGCAGGCGTTCGGGTACTCCCAGTCCAGGTCGATGCCGTCGAAGACGTCGGCCCAGCGCGGGTCCTCGACCAGGTTGTAGCAGGACTGGGCGAAGGCGGTCGGGTTGGCCGCGGCCTGCGGGAATCCGCCGGACCAGGTCCAGCCGCCGAAGGACCAGAGGACCTTGATGTTCGGGTACGCCTTCTTCAGCTTGCGCAGCTGGTTGAAGTTGCCGCGCAGCGGCTGGTCCCAGGTGTCGGCGACGCCGTCGACGCTCTGGTCGGCGGTGTAGGCCTTGTCGTAGTCGGCGTAGGCGTCACCGATGGTGCACTGGCCGTTCTGGACGTTGCCGAAGGCGTAGTTGATGTGGGTGATCTTGCCCGCGGTGCCCGAGGTGACCAGGTTCTTCACGTGGTAGTTGCGGCCGTAGACGCCCCAGTTGGTGAAGTAGCCGAGCTTGACCTTGCCGCCCGGGTCCGGGGGGACGACCCCGCCGGTCGTGGTGACCGTGGCGGAGCCGGAGGACGGGCCCGTCTGGTCGATGGTGTCGCGGGCGGTGACGCTGTAGGTGTACGTCGTGCCCTTGGTCAGGCCGGAGTCCGCGTAGCTCGTCCCGGTGACAGTGGCGATCCTGGCGGAGCCCCGGTAGACGTCGTAGTTCTTGACGCCCTTGTCGTCGGTGGCGGGGGTCCAGGTCAGGGTCAGTGCGGTGTCGGCGACGTTGCTCGCGGTGGGGGTGCCGGGAGCGGTGGGGGGATTGTCGCCGGGCTGGGTGCCGCCGTCGCAGGAGGCCCCGTTGATCTTGCAGCCGCTCGGGGCGCCGCCGCCGGCGCCGTTGAAGCCGAAGCTGGCGGTCGCGCCGGGGGCGAGCGTGCCGTTCCAGCCGAGGTTCTTGGCGGTCCAGTGGGTGCCCGAGCCGGTGACGGTGGCGTCCCAGGCCGAGGTGACCGAGGTGCCCGCCGGGTAGTCCCACTCCACGGTCCAGCTGCTGAGGGTGGTGGTACCGGTGTTCTTCACCACCCACTTGCCCTCGAAGCCGGAGCCCCAGTCGGAGACCTTGGTGTACGTCGCCGTCGCGGACGCGGCTGCCTGGGCCGGGCCGGCCAGTGCGACGAGTCCGGTGACGGGCAGGGCGAGCGCGGCCACGACGGCCGCGACTCGGCTGAAGAACCGGGTGCGCCTGGTGCGGGGTGGGGATGCTGTGCTCAAGGGTGATCCTCCGTAGGTCCGTCGCAGTCGTGGGGCCGACTGCGACATGGGGGTGGGACCTGCGCCGCCCGTGAGCACGCTTTGTCATGGCACGCTCACCACAGTGTTGCGGCGAGCGTAGAAAGGTCTGGACCAACCGTCAAGAGGTCCAGACCGGTGCGCGGCCGCTGCCTATATCCCCAACTCCTGCGCCAACACCGCGGCTTGGAGTCTGCTGCGCAGCTCCAGCTTGCCCAGCAGCCTGCTGACGTGCGTCTTGGCCGTCGCCTCCGCCATCTCCAGGCGCACGGCGATCTCCGCGTTCGACAGGCCCTCGCCCAGCGCGCTCAGCACCTCCCGCTCCCGCGGGGTGAGGGAGGCGACCGCCGCGGCCCGTTCCGGCGCCGGGGCCGGCCGCGCCGGACGGGGCGCGGCGAACTCGGCGATCAGCCGCCTGGTCACCGCCGGGGCGATCAGACCCTCCCCGCGCGCGACGGTCCGTACCGCCGCGATCAGCTCCGCCGCGTCCGCGTTCTTCAGCAGGAAGCCCGCGGCTCCCGCCCGCAGCGCCCCGAAGACGTACTCGTCGAGGTCGAAGGTGGTCAGCACCAGGACGTCGGCCAGGCCCTCCGACACCACCTGACGCGTCGCGGACACCCCGTCGAGGCGGGGCATCTGCACGTCCATGAGGACGAGATCCGGCCGCAGCTCCCGGGCCAGCCGCACCGCATCCTCCCCGTCGCCCGCCTCGCCCACGACCTCGACGTCGCCCGCGCTGCGCAGGATGAGCACGAGCCCCGCCCGGACCGCGCCCTGATCCTCCGCCACCACCACCCGGATGGTCATGCCTCCACCGCCTTCTCCTCCGCGGGCAGTGTTGCCCGTACCTGCCACACCGCACCGGACCGGCCCGCCGTGAACTCCCCGCCCAGCAGTTCCGTCCGCTCCCGCATGCCGATCAGACCCGCCCCGGAGCCGGGGGCGCGGGGGCCGGGCCGGTCCCCGTAGGGGGAGTCCACCGCCACGGTCAGCAGTCCGTCGGCGCGCGCCACCCGGACCGTGACCGTGCCCGGGGCGGCGTGTTTGAGGGCATTGGTCAGCGACTCCTGGACGATCCGGTACGCGGCCAGCTCCACGGGTGCCGCCGTCGGCTCCCCGGACGGCCGGTCGTCGTGGAGCACGAAGGTCAGCCCGCTCGCCGAGCCGTTGGTCCGGGCCTGCCCGATCAGGGCGTCGAGGCCGTCCAGCGAGGGCACGGCGACCGGTTCCCGGTCGCCCCCGGCATCCCGCAGCAGCCCGATCAGGCGGCGCATTTCGGCCAGCCCCTGCACGCTGTTCTCGCGGATCACCCCGAGCGCGTCGCGGCTGGTGGCAGCGGTGTCGATGGAGAGCGCGGCGGTGGAGTGGATGGCGATGGCGGAGAGGTGGTTGGCCACCATGTCGTGGAGCTCCCGCGCCATCCGGGCGCGCTCGGCGGCCACGGCCTGGCTGCGGTCCATCTCGGCCAGCAGTGCGGTCTGCTCCGCGCGCAGCCGGGCCGCCTCGGCGGCCTCGCGGTGGTTGCGCAGGGTGGCGCCGGTCAGCGCCGGGGCGAAGCTCACGATGCCGGTGACCGCGCCGATCAGCAGGGCCTGCGGGGTGCGCAGCCAGGCCAGCGAGGCGATGGTGACCACGACGGTGATCAGGCCGGTGCTGATCGGGAGCCGCCGGGCCATGGCCGGTTTTCCGTACACGACGGCGGCGTACATGAGATCGGTGAAGATCACGACGGTGGCGAGGCTGCCGACCGTGAACTGGTCGGCGATCACCCCGACGGTGCCGACGATCAGGGTCAGATTCGGCAGGGTCCGGCGCAGCAGCTCCATCGAGCCGAGGGCCACGAGCGGGACCAGGGCCGCCCAGGCCGGCAGGAGGTCACGGCCGGGGCTGCTGTAGACCCCGAGCGACCAGAAGGCGAGGCCCGCGAGCACGCTGACCACCGCGAGGAGGACGTCGTCACGGTGGGGGCGCAGGCTCTTCTCGGTCACGTTCCCATCCAACAGGGTGCGCGGGCCCCGCACCTCGGCGGAGAGGCCGAGGCGCGGCTACATCGAACGATGCAGCCCGACATGGTCAATGGCGACGACGTATCGGGCCCGGCCGGACGGGAGCCTGGAAGGGAACGGAGAACCCGAGCGGACGGAGAATCCCATGAT
Organism: Streptomyces avidinii; assembly: GCF_014650695.1. Classification (GTDB taxonomy): domain Bacteria; phylum Actinomycetota; class Actinomycetes; order Streptomycetales; family Streptomycetaceae; genus Streptomyces; species Streptomyces avidinii. The sequence goes on from NZ_BMVL01000014.1 coordinate 19,306, forward strand.
CGTCGCGCTGATCATCGCCTGCGAGGTCGGCTTCTGGGTACTGCTGGCAGCCGGCCTGGCCCTGCGGTACCTCGCGAAGATGCCCAGGCTGGGGGCGGCGGTCCTGCTGTGCGAGCCCCTGATGGAGCTGGTGCTGCTGGTGGTCACCACGCTCGACCTGAAGAACGGCGCCGAGCCGGACTGGAAGCACGGACTGGCCGCGCTCTACATCGGCTACACCGTCGCCTACGGCCACTACACGATCAAGTGGCTCGACGGGCACGCCGCGTACCGGCTGGCCGGGGGACCGAAGCCGGCGGGCGCCGGGTACGGGAAGGCGCGGGCCCTGCACGAGTGGAAGCTGTGGGTCCGTACCGTGATCGCCGCGGCCGTCGCCCTGGCCCTGCTCCAGGTGGCCATCTGGTACGTCGGCGACGCGGGCGACGTCAGCTCGCTCCAGGGCTGGCAGTTCGGCGCCCTGCGCGTGGTCGGGATCCACGCCCTGGTCGCCGTGGCGTACACCGTCTGGCCCTCGAAGGCCCCGGCGAAGGCCCCGGCGGACGCCGCCGAGGACCCGTCCTCCCTGGCCCGTACGGAGCGCTAGCGCTCGCCGCCCGGCACCCACAGAACGTCCCCGACCTCCTTGTTGGCCACCCGGGCCAGGATGAACAGGAGGTCGGAGAGGCGGTTCAGGTAGGTGGCGGTCAGCGGGTTCATCACCTCGCCGTGCACCTCCAGCGCCGCCCACGTCGACCGCTCGGCGCGCCGGACCACCGTGCAGGCCTGGTGCAGCAGGGCCGCGCCCGGGGTGCCGCCGGGGAGGATGAAGCTGCGCAGCTTCTCCACCTGCTCCAGGAAGTGGTCGCAGTCCGCCTCCAGCTTGTCCACGTAGAACTGCTCCACGCGCAGCGGCGGGTACTCCGGGTTCTCGACGACCGGGGTGCACAGGTCGGCGCCGACGTCGAACAGGTCGTTCTGCACGCGGACCAGGACCTTGACCACGTCCGCCGGCAGCCCGCCGAGCGCGATCGCCGTCCCGATGGCGGCGTTGGCCTCATTGGCGTCGGCGTACGCGGAGATCCGCAGGTCGGTCTTGGCGGTGCGGCTCATGTCGCCCAGGGCGGTCGTGCCCTTGTCGCCGGTACGGGTGTAGATGCGCGTGAGGTTCACCATGCCGCCAGGGTAGACGGGCCCGCCGGGGAAATTCCGGGCGCGGTCGCCGCTGTCCGCCCACGGGCCGGTGGGGCCCGGCGGACCCGGGGCGGGGGAGCGGCGCAGTGGCCGAGCGGTATGCCGGGACCGACCTCACGTGAACTGGAGGGCCGGGCAGGGCTGCTGGGCCGTACCGGTGTGATGTCCGTCATCTGAGACGTGACGCGTGTTACTTCACGGTCACACCGCACCGCCCGGGCGCTAGTCTCCGCCGGAGTGGCTACGTGACTGTGCCGTAGGGAAACGAGGGGTGTGTAGTGGCTGGGAAGCTCGCCGTCATCGGTGCCGGACTCATGGGTTCCGGCATCGCGCAGGTCTCCGCTCAGGCGGGTTGGGACGTCGTACTCCGCGATGTCACCGATGCCGCGCTGACGCGTGGCACGGACGGAATCAAGGCCTCCTACGACAAGTTCGTCTCCAAGGGCAAGCTGACGGCCGAGGACGCCGAGGCGGCGCTCGCCCGCATCACCACCACCACGGACCTCGACGCGGCCTCCGACGTCGACATCGTGGTGGAGGCCGCATTCGAGAAGATCGAGATCAAGCACGAGATCTTCCGCGCCCTGGACAAGATCGTCCGCGAGGACACGATCCTCGCCTCCAACACCTCCGCCATCCCGATCACGAAGATCGCGGCCGTGACGGAGCGTCCGGAGCGGGTCGTCGGCGCGCACTTCTTCTCGCCCGTCCCGATGATGCAGCTGTGCGAGCTCGTGCGCGGCTACAAGACGAGCGACGAAACCCTCGCCACCACTCGGGCGTTCGCCGAGTCCGTCGGCAAGACCTGCATCGTGGTCAACCGCGACGTCGCCGGCTTCGTGACGACCCGTCTGATCTCCGCGCTGGTCGTCGAAGCCGCAAAGCTGTACGAGTCGGGCGTGGCCTCCGCCGAGGACATCGACATCGCCTGCAAGCTCGGCTTCGGGCACGCGATGGGGCCGCTGGCCACCGCCGACCTCACCGGTGTCGACATCCTGCTGCACGCCACCAGCAACATCTACACCGAGTCCCAGGACGAGAAGTTCGCCCCGCCGGAGCTGATGCGGCGGATGGTGGACGCCGGGGACATCGGCCGCAAGAGCGGCCAGGGCTTCTACAAGCACTGAGGCCTCGCCCCGCCACCGAGCACCACCGTTCGAATGCCTTCACCCGCCAGGGTGAATTAGGTATCGGTTCGCTCACGGTCGGCAACTTCCTCGCTCGCGCGGCAGTCAGTTGCAGTGAGAGTTGCCGACCAGGGACCAGTCGGACCAAACGTACGCAGTACCGCCGGGAGTACACATGCACATCAGGGGCGACCACGCCGAACTCGCTGTCGGGGGCCGCCTCGACGTGCGCAGCGCGGCGGACGCCCGTACGGCCCTTCACACCGCCCTCGACGACGGCCAGGGCGACCTCGTGCTCGACCTCACCGGACTCGACTCCTGGGACGCGACCGGCCTCGGCGTGATCATGGGCGCGCACCGCCGGGCCGGCCGGACCGGCCGGCGACTGGTCCTGCGCGGCGTGCCGCCGCAGATGCAGCGGCTCCTCGTGGCGACCCGGCTGCACCGGATCCTCGCGATCGAAGGCGGCCTGGAAGCCGAGTCCCTGCCCCGCGTCTGACCGGCAGGCCGCTGACCTTTGCATTTCCTGCGGAAACGTAACGGTCCGGTGGTGATCGCACCCCTGCGGTTTCCCGCACGACCGGCCACGGTCTAGGGTTCGGGCGGAAACCGGACCAGGAGCGACAGCGCGTACGCGAAGGCCGGGCGGTACGACGGCGAGGCGCGCGGCCCGCGATCGGGGGACTGGGTCATGGACCGTACACAGGGGCAGAACGAGCAGCACGAGCCGCCCACGGGCGGCTCCGCGCCCACGGCGCCCACGGGCGGCCCCGCGCCCACGGCGCCCACGGGCGGCCCCGCGCCCGCAGTGTCCAAGGCGCCCGCGCCGGGAGCTCCGGCCGCCGGCCCCGCCCGGGTCGTGACCCTGACCGCGGGCGACTTCACCCTCACCGTCAACCCGGTCGACGGCAGCGAGATCGAACCGCTGCGCCCCGGCACCGAGCCGGGCCGCCCCGCCCGTCGCGACGCGGCCGCCCGCGCGGCCCGCAACGCCGCCGTGCGGCCGCCCGTACTGCCGGGCCCCGCCGTCCCCGCCCGCCCCCTGCCGGCGCGCGAGGAGGAGCGGGAGCGGCTCGTCCGCCTGCTGGGCCGGGGCCGCTCCGTACGGCTGACCGGGCCCGCAGGATCCGGCCGCAGCGCGCTGCTCGACGCGGTCGCCGACCGGTGCGCGGACCTCGCGCCCGACGGCGTCGTACGGCTCTCCGGGTGCGGGCACCAGCAGCCCGGGGAACTGCTCCACGCGCTGTACGCGACCGTGTACGAGGCCGAACGGGCCCGGCCCGGGCGGATCGAGCTCCTGGCCCGCGTACGGGAGATAGGCGCCGTCGTCCTCCTGGACGACCTGGAGATGGGCGGGCCCGCCCTCGACGAGCTGCTGCGCGCCACCCCCGAATGCGCCTACCTGCTGGCCGCTACCCCCGACACCCGGGCCCCCTCGGACCACTCGCACGTCGAGGAGGTCTTCCTCGGCGGACTGGGCAAGGCCGACTGCCTGGAACTGCTGGAGACCGGTGTCGGACGACCGCTGACCGACGAGGAGATCGCCTGGGCGGGCGACCTGCGCTTCGCCTCCGAGGGGCTGCCGCTGCGCTTCGTCCAGGCCGCCGCGCTGCTGCGGCAACGGGACGAGCTCAACCACAGCGACGAGGACGACGAGGAGGAGGAGCCCGGCGTCTTCGAGGGTCGCCCGCGCGACGCCGTGCAGGTACCGCTGCCCACCCTCGCCGAGGGCGCGGCCCCTGCCGAGCTGCTGGCCTCGCGGGTCAGCGAGTCGGCGCGCGCCGCCCTGCGCATCGCGTGCGCGCTCGGCGGGGAGCTGCCGCACCACGCGCACCTGCCCGCGCTGGTCGGGGACACCCACGCCGACACGGCCGTGGCGGAGCTGCTCGCCTGCGGGCTGCTGACCCCCGTCGGGACGCGGTACCGGCTGGCCGCCGGCGTCGCCCGCCAGCTGGAGGAGGTCGGGTACGGGGACACCGCGTCGGAGGAGGCCCGTACGGCCGCCCGGCACTACGCCTGGTGGACCGGGCACGCCTCGGTGGTCCCGGAGCGGGTCGCGGCGGAGGCGGACGCGGTGCTCGCGGCGCTGGCCGGTGCGGACGTGGTCGCGGCGGTGCTGCTGGCGCGCACGGCGGCTCCGGCGTTCGCGGCCTCCCTGCACTGGGAGGCCTGGGAGCGGGTGCTGCGCTCGGGGGCCGAGGCCGCACGCAAGGCCGGAGAGGTGGCCGAGCAGGCCTACTTCCACCACGAGCTCGGTGTGCTGGCCCTGTGCGAGGAGCGCCTGGACCGGGCACGGGCCGAACTGGAGACCTCGATCGGGCTGCGGGGTGCGCTGGCGGACAAGCGGGGGACGGTCGCGGGCCGGCGGGCGCTGGCCCTCGTCGTCGACCGGGAGACCGCGGGGGCGGCCGTGTCGCCGCCGCTCCGGCTGGAGGCACCGGCGGCCCCGGCAGCGGCCCCGGAGGCCGTGACGGTGGCCACCCCGGCCGCTCCGGCGGCCGCTGCGCCCAAGGCGGCCCCTGTGGCCTCCGAGGCACCCACGACCGAAGTGGCCCCCGTGGCACCCGCGACCGAAGTGGCCCCCGTGGCACCCGCGACCAAGAGGGCTCCCGGGGCCCGGGTGGCCCCCGTGGCCCGGGTCTCTGCCGAAGCGGTGACCCGGATGACTCCGGTCGTCCCGGTCACCGCCCGCTCGGAGCCGCCCACGACGCTGTCCGAGGTCTTCGAGGACGCCTTCCCGATGGCCCCGAAGCCCGCTCCGGCCCCGGCCCTGCGGCCCGCCGCCGCGCCGGCCCGGGCCCGTGGCCGTCGCCGGCCGGTGCTGCTGGCCGGTGCGGGCGCCCTGACGGTGGTGGTACTGGGCACGGTCGTGAGCCTGGCGCTGAGTTCCTCGGACACCTCGCCGCCGGCCCAGGGGCCGTCGGTGTCCCGGACTCCGACGGTCACGCCGTCCTCGACGGATCCGGTCGTCAGCCAAAACGATCCTGCGCCGGAGCCGCCCGTATCGGCACCGCCGGAGCAGTCCGTGGCGCCCGGCCCGAGCGTCGCCCCGACCCCGGGCCGCACCCCCGCACGAACCCCGTCCCGCCGTCCGGCCGCGACGCCGCCGAACTCCCCGCCCGCGACGTCCGTTTCGCCGCCGCCGACCACGGCCGGGCCCTCGCCCTCCCCGTCGGAGACCGTCGTACCCTCGCCGACGGCCACCGCCCAGACGGGTACCGCCACGGCCACCTCTCCGGCCACGGGCCGGTGAACGACAACGGCTCCGTCCCTCGGGACGGAGCCGTTGCTCGAGAAGTGCCGGAGAACCGGTGGAGGATCAGAACAGGCGGAGCTTGTCGTCCTCGATGCCGCGCAGCGCGTTGTAGTCCAGAACCACGCAGTCCATCCCGCGGTCCGTCGCCAGGACCTTCGCCTGCGGCTTGATCTCCTGGGCCGCGAACACGCCGCGCACCGGGGCCAGGTGCGGGTCGCGGTTGAGGAGTTCGAGGTAGCGGGTCAGCTGCTCGACACCGTCGATCTCGCCGCGGCGCTTGATCTCCACGGCCACCGTCGCGCCCTTGGCGTCCCGGCACAGGATGTCCACCGGGCCGATCGCCGTCATGTACTCGCGCCGGATCAGCGTGTAGCCCTCGCCCAGCGTTTCGATGCGGTCCGCGAGGAGTTCCTGGAGGTGTGCCTCGACGCCGTCCTTGATCAGGCCCGGGTCGGTGCCCAGCTCGTGGGAGGAGTCGTGCAGGACTTCCTCCATGGTGATGATGAGCTTCTCGCCCGCCTTGTTGATGACCGTCCACACGTTGGCCTCGTCACCGCTCCCCTCCTTGAGGGTGCACGGCGGCGACATCCAGTTGAGCGGTTTGTACGCTCGGTCGTCCGCGTGGATCGAGACACTGCCGTCGGCCTTCACGAGGATCAGACGGGGTGCCGAGGGCAGATGGGCGGTGAGCCGGCCCGCGTAGTCGACGGAGCAGCGGGCAATGACGAGACGCATGGTCGGCAACGCTACTCGACGAGAAGGCCTTCACGCGATTCGCCCCTGAAAGCCCCCTTCGCCGATGGCGCGTTGTATGCGCATTCTCCTGGTGCGTCACCCATGGGACGCCTACCGTGGTGAGCGGGAGGTTGTCGAGCGTGCACTCTGCGTCGCGATCTCCTTCCCTGCCCGTAAGACTCCGGCAACCCAAACAGCCGGGGTCGCGAGAGGAGAACCCATGTCGCTCGACGTCTCACCGGCCCTACTCGAACAGGCCGAGCGAGGCGAGGTCGACGAAGCCGCTTTCGTCGACTGCGTCCGGACCTCCCTGCCCTACGCCTGGGAGATGATCAGCTCACTGGTGGCCCAGCTGAAGGTGGACGGCGGACAGTTCGCCGACAACCAGACGCCGCCGCCGGACGAGCAGGCTCGGGGGCAGCTGCTGCGCGCCCTCGCGAGTGACGCGATACGCGGTGCGCTGCAGCGGCACTTCGGAGTACGCCTGGCGTTCCAGAACTGTCACCGGCTGGCGGTCTTCCCGCTGGATCCCTCGGTGGACGACCGGCTGGCCAAGTTCACTTCGATCCGCGGCCAGCTGCTCAACCAGTCGCCGGAGCTGCGGGACTGCTAGGCCGTCTCCTTCGGACCGTGCCCGGCCCCACCGGGGTGATCCGAAGGAAACGGCCCGGGCAGGACCGGCAGGTCTCAGTCGAGACGGGGAAGGACCTCGGCGCCCAGTCGTCGTACGTTCTCCTCCGTCGCGGCGAGATCGCCGGAGCCCTCCGTCAGGAGGGCGAAGCGCGTGATGCCCGTCCGTGCCGACGTGGCCGCCAGCCGGTCCGCCGCCACCTCCGGGGTACCCACCGGGTGCAGGTCGCAGAGCAGTTCCGTGTAGGCGACCGGATCCCGCATCGCGCGCCCCCGACCGTCGACCGTCACATGTGCGTCGAGGCCCTGCTTGAGCCAGCCCGGCATCGCCTTCAGCAGGGTCTCGCGCGCATCCGCCGTACGGTCCGCGATCTGGCACACCCCGGCCGAGACGTGTCCCGCGCCGGCCACGAACTCGCGCGAGTGGCCCGCCGCCAGCGCCGCGCTGCGCCACAGGGCGACCATTTCGGCCTTGCTGTCGTCCCCGCAGTGCATCCCGAGCAACATCGGCAGCCCCCGCTCCGCCGCCATCCGCACCGACGCCGGCGAGGTGCAGGCCACGATGACCTCGGGCCCGGCCGCGTCCCCGTCCAGGGCCTCCGAGGGCCGCGGTACGACGGCCACCTCGCGGAATCCGTACCGCTCGCCGGCGGCTCCGACCCGGGCCTCGGTCAGCCAGCGCCGCAGCAGGTCCAGGGCTTCCGGGAAACCGTTCTCGTAACTGTCCAGGCCGCCCCCGAACACCTCCAGGTCGACCCACGGCCCGCCCCGTCCCACCCCGAGGGTGAACCGGCCGCCCGAGGTCATGTGCAGCAGGGCCGCCTGCTCCCCGAGCGCCACCGGGTGCGTGCTGGGCAGCACGCTCACCGCCGTACCCACCTGCAGCCGCCGGGTGCGGCCCAGCAGCAGGGCCGCCAGGGTCACCGCCGACGGGCAGACCCCGTACGGGACGAAGTGGTGCTCGGCGAGCCAGACCGAGTCGAGCCCGGCCTCCTCGGCCACCTCGGCGGTCCGCACCGCCCGGTGCAGTGCTTCTCCCTGTCCCTGGCCCGGGAACTGGGCCGCCAGTACAAACGCTCCTACGCGCATCGCCTTTAGCCTCCTCGCGGCTGACGCGGCCTCCCCCAGGTTGACCGGTTCTTCCTATGGCAACAACGTCTGACACGTGCCAAAGGCACGGGCTGACAGGAAAGTTATTGGGATTGTCGGGCCATTCCTCTTCGCGGGCCGGCCTCCCACAACCACCCTGCGGGTACCCGGCCTCGCTGCGCGTAGTCTGGGAGAAAGTCACTGCCGTCCGCCCATCCGTGAGGTATACGTGTCACCGCGCAACAACCGCCCCAGAGGCGGCGAGACTCCGGACGAACGCCCCAGCACCGGCCTCGACCGCTACGGGCTGGAGCGCACGGAGGAGTACCAGGGCGAGGACTGGAAGGTCCGGCACGTGGCCGGCGCGAGCGCGGCGGGCAAGCGCTACCGCTGCCCCGGCTGCGACCAGGAGATCCCCTCCGGCACCCCGCACCTGGTGGCCTGGCCCGAGTACGGCGGCGTGGACGACCGGCGGCACTGGCACAAGGCCTGCTGGAACGCGAAGGACCGCCGCACCACGAAGGTGCAGCGGTCCCGCAACGCGCCGAAGTACTAGCCGGAGTACTAGACGTCCCGGCGGCCGACGACCACGTACGATCCGGCCACCGCGGCGCCGGTGACCAGCAGGATCAGGATCAGGTGCGAGAAGTTGCTCGGCGCCGGGCCGAGGTCGCCGCCTTCCTGCAGGCCGAACAGCTGCATCATCGCCACCGGTACGTTGTACTTCAGGATGAGCCGGCCGAGGGGCTCGACGGCCACCCACATGCTGAGCATGCCCCCGATCACCGGCGGCAGCGTGACCAGGCCCAGCATCAGGGCGATCGCCCCGGCCGAGTGCCGCACCAGCGCGCCGATCGCGAGCGCGAGCACGCCGAGCAGGGTGACGTAGCCGCAGCCGAGCAGTGCCCCGAACCACTCGCCGGCCGCGTGCGGCCCGGACGCGGAGCCGCCGCGTACGACCGCCGCGGAGACCCCGACCACGAAGACCGACAGCGTGGTGGTGACGAAGGCCGTCATGCTGAAGACGAGGTACTTCGCGGTGAGCACCCGGTGCCGGTCGGGGGCGGCCGTGAAGGTGGTCCGCACCAGCCCGGTGCCGTGCTCCGAGCTGATGGTCAGCACGCCGAGGACGATCACCGCGAGCTGGCCGACCAGCAGGCCGATCAGGGCGGGCGTGGTGAAGTTGATCTGTGCGAAGTCCTCGTCCCCGGTCTGCGCGACGACGGCCAGGCCGACGCCGACCACGATCAGCACGAGCGAGCCCAGCGTCCACAGGGTGGAGCGGAGCGAGACCAGCTTGGTCCACTCCGAGGCCAGGGCGTGCCCCAGGTGCGGCCGCGGCGTGGCCAGGGGGGAGCTGTAGCTCCCGGGCTGCTCCGCCGTCGTGGTCGTCGGGGTCATCGGGTGTCCTCGGGGGTGTTCGGGGAGGGGTTCCCGGACGCGCTCGCCAGCTCGCCGGGGTTGCTCGGCATCAGGAAGGGCTGCCCGCCCGCCCCGGGCGGCGGGGGAGCGTAGAAGCCGGTCCGCGGGACCTCGGGGGCGGCTTCGGCCTCGTCCTCCCAGGCCGGGAGGGCGAGCGGCTCCGGCTCCCACAGCTCGGCCCGCGGGTCCTCGGTGGAGGTGTACTCGACCGAGGACTGGGTCATCCGCATGTACGCCTCCTCCAGCGAGGCCCGGTGCGGTGACAGCTCCCACAGCCGTACGCCGGCCCTGTGCGCGAGGTCCGAGATCTGCGGCAGCTCCAGCCCCGTCACGCGGAGTGCTCCGTCGGGCTCCTGGAGGATTCGACCGCCCGCCTTGGTGAGGGCCGTACCCAGCGTCTCCCGGCCATCGCGATCAGTGTCGGCCGCACGCACCCGAGCGAATCCGGCCGAGTTGTGCGCGATGAACTCCTGGGTGCCCATGTCGGCCAGCAGGCGGCCCCGGCCGATCACGATCAGGTGGTCGGCGGTCAGGGCCATCTCGCTCATCAGGTGCGAGGAGACGAGGACGGTGCGGCCCTCGGAGGCGAGGCGGCGCATGAGGTTGCGGACCCAGAGGATGCCCTCGGGGTCGAGACCGTTGACCGGTTCGTCGAACAGCAGCACCTGCGGGTCGCCGAGCAGGGCGGTGGCGATGCCGAGCCGCTGGCCCATGCCGAGCGAGAAGCCCTTCGTACGCTGCCGGGCGGCGTCCTGGAGGCCGACCACGGCGAGTACCTCGTCCACCCGCTTCTCCGGGATGCCGGAGAGCTGGGCGATGGAGAGAAGGTGGGCGCGGGCCCGGCGGCCGCCGTGCACGGCCTTGGCGTCGAGCAGCGCCCCGACGTGCCGCTGGGCGTTCGGCAGCTCCCGGAAGGGCCGGCCGTTGATCGTGACGTGGCCGGATGTGGGCCGGTCCAGGGCCACGATCATGCGCATGGTGGTGGACTTGCCGGAGCCGTTGGGCCCCAGGAATCCGGTGACGTGACCCGGCTTGACCTGGAAGGACAGCTGGTCGACGGCGGTCTTCGCGCCGTAGCGCTTGGTCAGGCCGACTGCCTCGATCATCTTGCTGCCCCTTACCAGGCCGGGACGACTTTCGCCCGCGTAAGGGTTAAGAGGATAACGAGCTTCCTACGGTTCCGTCCCCGCCCGGATCCCTGAGGTGCCCCTGAGGCCGACCCGGGGATCCCCCGTAGTACGCGGGCAGGAGTTCAGGCGTCCCTCTTGCGGAGGACGGCGTAGCCCCCGAGTACCGCGGCCAGCGTCCAGAGGACCATGATCCCGAAGCCGCCCCACGGGCCGTACGGCGTTTCGGGGCTGTCGAACGCGTGGGGCACGACCTGCATGATCCGCCCTCCGGCATTGCTCGGCAGGTACTGGCCGACCGTACGCGTCGCCTCGAAGCCCACGAGGAGGTTCGAGACGATCAGGAAGAACGGGACCAGGACGCTGATGGCGGCGACCGAACTGCGCAGCATGGCCGCCACGCCCATGCAGAAGAGGGCCAGCAGCGCCAGGTACAGTCCGGCGCCGGTCACGGCGCGCAGCACGTTCTCCTCGCCGATCCCGATGCCGAGGTCACCGAGGAGCGCCTGGGTGAGGAAGAACGACGCGAAGCTGGTCAGCAGCCCCACGGCCAGGGCCAGCGCGGTCGCGACCGCCATCTTGCCGAGCAGGAAGTGCTCCCGGCGGGGTACGGCGGCCAGCGAGGTACGGATCATGCCCGTGCTGTATTCGGTGCTCACGACCAGCACACCGAAGACGATCATGGCCAGCTGTCCGAGCTCCATCGAACTGAGGCTCGTCGCGGTGGGGTCGAAGGTGGCCCGCTGGGCCGCGTCCAGGCGGTTCGGGTCGAACGTGGCGCTGAACAGCGCGGCGAACCCGACGGTGACGAGGAAGACGAGGGCGAGGGTCCAGCTGGTGGAGGCCACCGTGCGGATCTTGGTCCACTCGGACTGCAGGACGGCGGTGAAGGCCATGCTCACTCACCGGCCTTGCGCGTCGCGGTGTGGGCGGCGCCCCATGCGGGGACGTCGGCCGGCCGGGCCGGGTTGTCGGCAGCCATGCCCGGTGCGTGGGCGTGGTACTCGACGGAGTCCGCCGTCATGCGCATGAACGCTTCCTCCAGTGATGCCCGTTGCGGGCTGAGTTCGTGCAGCACGATCTGGTGCCGGGCGGCCAGCTCGCCGAGCTGCTCCGCACTCACGCCGTCGATCTCCAGGGTGCCGGTGGCGGGAACGCTGACGACATTGATCCCGGCCTCGTGCAGGAGGTCCTTCAGTCGTTCCTGCTGCGGTGAGCGCAGCCGCACGTAGCTGCGCGAGTTCTGCTGGATGAAATCGGCCATCGGCAGGTCTGCCAGCAGCTTTCCCTGTCCGATGACGACCAAATGGTCAGCGGTCAGCGCCATTTCGCTCATCAGGTGGGACGAAACGAAGATCGTCCTCCCTTCTGCCGCCAGGCCCTTCATCAGATTGCGGATCCAGAGAATTCCCTCGGGGTCCAGGCCGTTGACGGGCTCGTCGAACATCAGGATTTCCGGATCGCCCAGCAATGCGGAGGCGATTCCCAGCCGTTGGCTCATTCCGAGCGAAAATCCTTTGGACTTCTTCTTCGCCACGGCCGTCAGGCCGACCAGATCCAGCACCTCGTCGACCCGCTGCCGCGGGATGCGGTTCGACTGGGCCAGGCAGAGAAGGTTGTTGTATGCACTTCGGCCACCGTGCATGGCCTTCGCGTCCAGCAGCGCGCCGACGTGCTTCAACGGCTCCGACAGGTCGCGGTAGTGCTTCCCGTACACCCGGACCGTGCCGCTGGTCGGATTGTCGAGGTCGAGCATCATGCGCATCGTCGTGGACTTGCCCGCGCCGTTCGGGCCCAGGAAACCGGTCACCACCCCCGGCCGGATCCGGAAGCTGAGGTGGTCCACGGCGGTCGTCGTACCGAATCGTTTCGTAAGGCCCTCGAGCTCGATCATGCGGCCACGCTAGAACGCCCGAGGGCCCTACGCCACCTCAAAAGGGTGACATAGGGCCCTCGATCGGGCGCACGACAGGTGCCGCGTACTACCCGCCGGTGATCAGCGGCTCTGCTGCGCCGGGACGCCGCGGGTGACGGGCTCGTCGTCCACGATCGGGTTGGCCGCCGCGACGGCCGCACCGGTGAGCGTCGCCAGCATCTCGCGGACGTTGGTCAGCTGCGCGTTGATCGAGTCGCGGCGGTTGGTGAGCGCCGCCAGCTCGCGCTCGGACTCGCTGCGGATCCGGTCCGCCTTGGCGTTGGCGTCGGCCACGATGTCCTCGGCCTGGCGCTGCGCGGTCTCCACGGTCTGGCGGGCCCGGCGCTCGGCGTCCGTACGCAGCTTCTCGGCCTCCAGGCGCAGCTGCTCGGCGCGGTGCTCGATCTCCGCGAGGCGCTTCTCCGCCTTGGCCTGGCGGGAGGCCAGGTCGCGCTCGGACTGCTCGCGGCGCTTGGCGAGGTTGGTCTCGAAGTCCGCGGCGGCCTGGGCGGCCTTGGCGCGGGTCTCCTCGAACAGGGCGTCGGCCTCCTCGCGCTTGGAGGCCGCGTCCTTCTGGGCCTCGGCGCGCAGGGTCGACGCGTCGCCCTTGGCCTTCTCGACGATGCGGACGCCCTCGTCCTCCGCCTTCGACTTGCGGTCGGCGGCGAACGACTCGGCGTCGTTGCGCACCTGCTGGGCGGCCGACTCGGCGAGCTCGCGGTGCTGCTCGGCCGCGCGACGGGCCTCCTCGCGCAGGTCCTTCGCCTCCTCCTCGGCCAGCCGCAGGATCTTCTCGACCCGGGCGCCGAGACCGGCGTACGAGGGCTCGGCGTCGTTCACCTGGGCCTGGGCGTTCTGCGTCTCGAGGTGCAACTCCTCGATCCGCTTTTCCAGAGAGTTGATACGTCCAAGGGCGCTGTCGCGGTCGGAGACCAGCTTGGTAATGCGGTCGTCCACCTGACCACGGTCGTAACCACGCCGCACGAGCTCGAAGCCGAAGGGGGAGGAAGTGTCGCTCATGGGGTTCCTGTCGAATGAGACCGATGAGGTGCTACGTGAGGTGTTAGGGGAATCCTAGGCGCCCAGACGGCGTGTCATCGAGTCAATCCGCGTTTGATCTGGACAATGACACCCCTTTTGAGTGGCAAGACAGCAGAACGCTTGTCACCCGTTCGCCTGAACCTTCATCAGGTGCACACATCGTTGGGCATTTGGCTACCCCTCCGACGCCTTGCCACCCGAACGAGTGGAACCTGCTGTCGCTCCGGCCTTCACGCCCCCCGCGCCCTGACCGCCGACCGTCGGCTTCCCGCCGCCCGAAGGCGCCTCGAATGATTCCAACGCCTCAAGAACGTCCTGGACACGGGAGATCTCCGCCTGAATGTCCTCACGACGGCGGACCAGGACCTCCAGCTCGCGGCGGCCCTCGTCGACGAGCTGCTCGGCCTCCGCCTTGGCCTGCGCGAGCGCGCTCTCGGCCTCCCGGGCCAGCTCCGCCTTCTTCTGCTCGGCCTCCTTGAGTAGTGCCTCCGCCTTGCGGACCGCGGCGATGCGCACCTTGCTCGCCTCGCTGCTCGCGTCCGAAACCAGCTCCTTGGCCTTGGCCTCGGCCTCGATGCTCTGCTCGGTCGCCGCGCGCACCAGCTTGTCCACGCGCTCGCCGGCCGACTTCATCTGCTCGGCCGACTCCCGCCGGGCCCGCTCGTGCAGCTCCTCGACCTCGCCCTCGACGCGGCCGCGCAGCTCCTCCGCCCGTTCCCTTATGGCCGCCGCGTCCGTGCGCGCGCCCACCAGCAGCTCGTCCGCGTCCGTACGGGCCTTCTCCACCAGGGAGTTGCCCTCGACGGTCGCCTCGGAGGTGATCCGCACGGCCTCCTTGCGGGCCGCGTCGACCATCGCGTCGGCCTGCTCCTCGGCCGCCGTGGTGGCGGCGAGAGCCTGCTTCTGCGCGTCGGTCGTGAGCTTCTCGGCTTCCGCCGAGGCCTCGGTGATGAGCCGGTCGACCTGCTCCGCGGCCTCGCTGCGGCGCTTGTTGGCCGCCTCGCGGGCCTCGTCCAGCAGTCGCTCGGACTCCGTACGGGCCTCGCCGCGGATGCGCTCCGCCTCGGCAGCCGCCTGCGCCTTGACCCGCTCGGCCTCCGACCGGGTGCGGGTCGCGTGCTCCTGCGCCGAGGACAGCGCCTCGGACGCGTCCGCGCGCAGCCGCTCGGCCTCGGTGGCCGCCTCGCCGACCGTCCGCTCGTTGTCCTTGCGGGTCTGCTCGGTGAGCTTCTCCGTCTCGGACACGGCCTCCGTGACGAGCCGGTCCGCCTGCTCGGCCGCCTCGGTGCGCAGCCGGTTGGCCTCGGCGCGCGCCTCGTCCAGCGTCTGCTCGGCATCGCGCTCGGCGCCCGCCAGGGTCTCGTTCGCCGCGACCGTGACCCGGTCCGCCTCCGCGGTGGCCTCGCCGATGATCCGGCCGCCCTCCGCACGGGCGTCGTCCAGCTCCCGGGCCGCCTCGGCGCGCAGCCGGTCGGCCTCCGCCGCGGCCTCGCCGACCGTGGCCTCGTTGGCCACACGGGTCTCGTCGATCAGCCGGTCGCCCTCGGCACGAGAGTCGACCATGATCCGCGCCGCGTCGCGCTCGGCGCTCGCCAGGGTCTCGGCCGCCTGCGCCTTGAGCCGGGTCGCCGCGGTGGTGAGGCGCTCGGCCTCGGCCGCCGCCTCGCCGACCGTCGCCGCGTTCGCCGCCCGGGTCTCCTCGGTGAGCCGGTCGGCCTCCGCCGACGCCTCGGTGATGAGCCGGTCGACCTGCTCCGCCGCCTCGGTACGCAGCCGGTTGGCATCGGCCCGCGCCTCGTCCAGGATGCCCGCGGCCTCGATGCGAGTGGCCTCGGCGATCTCGGCCGCCTCGGAAGTGATCCGCGCGGCCTCCGCCTCGGCGTCCGCGACCGTGGCCGCGTTCGCCGCGAGGGTCTCCTGGGTGAGCCGCTCGGCCTCCGCGGCCGCCTCGGCCGTGATCCGGGCGCCCTCGGTGCGGGCGGCCTCCAGGGCCTCCGCCGCCTCGCCGCGGATGCGGTTCGCGTCGTCCCGGGCGTCGGCCCGGGTCCGCGCCGCGTCCCGCTCGGACGCGGCCAGTGCGTCCGTGGCCTCCGTACGCACCCGCTGTGCGTACTCGGCGGTGTCGCTGCGCAGCTGCTCCGCCTCGGCGATGGCCTCGCCGACCGTACGCTCCGCCAGTGCCTTCGCCGCGTCCGTCTCGGCCCGCGCCTCGCTGCGGACCCGGTTGGCGTCCTCGGTGGCCCGCTCCCGTTCCGCGTAGGCGTCCGCACGGACCCGGCCGGCCTCTTCCTCGGCCTCCGACTTCGTACGCTCCGCCGCGTGCTCGGCGGCATTGCGCAGCCCGGCGATCTCCTCCTCGGCCTGCTCGTGCAGCCCGGCCACGGAGTCCCGTACCTGCTGGGCGGTGGTCTCCGCCGCCGATACGACCTCCGACGCGCGCCGCTCGGCCTCCTCGGTCAGCCAGACCGCCTCGGCCTGTGCCTCCTCGGACCGCTTGCGCGCCTGCGCCAGCAGTTCCTCGCTCTGCTCGCGGGCCTGGGCCCGCTCGCTGTCCGCGTCGGTCCGCGCCGACGCCAGGGTCTCCTCGGACTCCCGGCGGCGCCGGGCGGCCTCCTCCTGGGCGGCGGCCAGCGCCTCGGCGGCCTCCTCGGCGACCCGCTCGGCAGCGGCCTTCGCCTCCGCGCGCAGCCGGTCCGCCGTCTCCTGGGCCTCGGAGCGCACCCGCTCCGCCTCGGCCTCGGCCTCACCGCGCAGCCGCACCGCGGACTGCTCTGCCTCCGCGCGGACCCGGCCGGCGTCCTGCGCCGCGTCGGTGCGCAGCTGGTCGGCCTCGGCCTCCGACTGCGCCTGGAGGGTACGGATCCGCTCCGCCGACTCGGCGCGCAGCCGGTCGTTCTCCTCCGTGGTCTCCCGGCGGATGTTCTCCGCCGCGGCGCGGGCGTCACGCAGCGTCTGCTCGGCCGTCGTCAGCCGGCCCTCGGCCTCGGTGTGCAGCCGTACGAGCTCCTCGTCGGCCTCCGCGCGCTTGGCGGCCAGCGCCTGCTCGGTCTCCTCGCGCCTGGCCAGGGCCGCCGCGTCCGCCTCGGCCCGTACGCTCTCGGCGCCTTCCTCGGCCTCGGCGCGCAGCCGCTCGGCCTCGGCGCGGGTCCGCTCCAGGGTCTCCTCGGCCTGCTTGCGCAGCGTGCCGGCCCGTTCCACGGCCTCGGCGCGCACCCGCTCGCTCTCGGCGGTCGCCCCGCCGCGCAGCTCGTCCGCGTCCGCCTTGGCCTTGCCGAGCAGCTCCTCGGCGGTCCGGGCCGCCTCCTCGATCTGCTGGACGGCCTCGCGGCGGGCCTCGCCGCGGATCCGCTCGCCCTCGGCGACGGCCTCGGCGCGCAGCTGCTCGGCCTCGCCGCGCAGCCGCCGGGCCTCCTCCTGGAGCTCGACCGTGCGGGCCCGGTACTCCTCGGTGTCGTCCTTCGCGGCGCCCTTGAGCTCGTCGGCCGTGGTCGCCGCCTGCAGGCGCAGCCGGTCGGCCTCGGTCTCCGCCTCGCGGCGGATCCGCTCGGCCTCCTCGGACGCGGCCCGGGTGGTGGCCCGGGCGTCCTCCGAGGCCTTGTTCAATACGTCCTCGGCCGTACGGGCGGCCTTCGCCAGCTGGGCCGCCATGTCCTCGGCCGCGGCCGTACGGGCGCTGTCGCCGGCCTCGCGGCGCAGTCGCTCCGCCTCCGCGCGGGCGTCGGCCAGGGCCTGCTCGGCCTCGGCCTTGAGGACCTCGGCCTCCTTGGTGGCCTCGCCGACCAGCCGGGCGACCTGCTCCTTGGCGGTGCGGGTGCGCTGCTCGTTGACGGATTCCGCCGACGCCAGCTGCCGGGTGGAGCTCTCCTTGGCCTCCGCGAGGATCTTCTCGGCCTCGGCGCGCGCCTCGCGCAGCGCGGAGTCGGCCTCCTGCACCCGGGATTCGGCCAGCCGGCCGAGGTCCAGGGTCTGCTGCCGGGTGTGCTCGGCCTCGGCGGAGGTGGTGGAGCGCAGCCGCTCCGCGTGCTCGCTGGCCTCCTGGGCCTGCAAGGAGGCGGCGGTCAGCAGCCGCTCCGCCTCCTTGCGGGCGCGCAGCAGGGTGGCCTCGGCCTCCCCGCGGGCGGCCTCGGCGTCCGCGGCCATCCGGCGCCGGGTCTCCTCGGCGACCCGGGCGGCCTCCGCGCGGGCGGCGTTCAGGGACTGCTCGGCCTCGGCGCGGGACTCCTCCATGAGCCGGCGCGCCTGCGCCTCCGTACGGGCGCGCAGCTGCTCGGCCCAGGCCACGTTCTCGTTGACGTGCGCCTCGACGGTCTGGCGGCGCTCGCCCAGCTCCTGGTCCAGGCGCTGGCGGCGGTTCACCGCCTCGGCGTGCAGCTCGGCCTGCAGGCGCGCCTGGTGCTCGGCGTGCTCCTGGAGGATGCGCTGGGTCTGCGCCCGGGCGTCGCGCAGCTCGCGCTCGGCGTCCGAGCGCATCTGGTCGGCCTGGATCTGGGCATTGCGAAGCAGCTGCTCCGCCTGGTATCCCATGTCCGCGCCGTCGTAGGCGGGGCGGGACGCCAGTGCGCGTCGTACCTCGTGAAGCTTGGCGCGCAGCACCTCGACCTGGTATCCCAGGTCCTCAGCGTGCTGGACGGCCTTCCCGCGCTCCTTCTTCAGCCGCTCCATCTCGGCCTCGAAGCGCGAGAGATGGTCGGCCTCGGCCTGATGGCTCTCCTGGCTTTCGTAGCCCCGCACAGCGCGGTCCCATCCGTCCCCTGGTCGCAAGCTCACTCCCAAATGAGCATCGCTCGCCCGCTGAACGACGCCCCCGGGGGAATGGTGTCAGATACCGGGGCAGGGGTCACAGGCCCCGACCCCGTCTCCGCACCGAACCCCGGCCGAGCCATGGCCACTCTACCGGCCGGGGAATCGGGCCATCAGTGGTCCATCAGTGCTCGGGGTTCGAGGTGACCAGTTCGGTGAGAACGCCGTGGCAGTCCTTGGGGTGCAGGAAGGTGATCGAGGAGCCCATGGAACCCGTGCGGGGCTGGTCGTAGAGGACGCGGACGCCCTTGCCGCGGATGGCTTCGGAGTCCCCCTGGACGTCCTCGGTGCCGAAGGCGATGTGGTGGACCCCCTCGCCGTTCTTCGCCAGCCACTTGCCCACGGCCGAGTCCTCGCGGGTGGGTTCCAGGAGCTGGAGGTAGGAGGCGCCGCCGTCGGAGGTTTCGTTGATCTTCAACATGGCCTCGCGGACACCCTGCTCCTCGTTGACCTCGGAGTGGAACACCTCGAAGCCGTACGTGGCACGGTAGAACTCGACAGTCTTGTCCAGGTCGAAGCAGGCGATCCCGATGTGGTCGATTCTTGTCAGCATGGTGACAGTGCACTCCTGAAGGGGGTGGTCACGCAACGTGCGCGCGATCACACCGGCAGCCCGGTGACCGCTGCGGTACCGCCCAGTACATTCACGTAAACCCTCGTTCACTCCTCATCCAAGGGGCTGTGCCTCATGTCCGGATCGAACAACACCACTTCTGTGATCGTCGCCGGGGCCCGCACGCCCATGGGGCGGCTGCTCGGCTCGCTGAAGTCCTTCTCCGGTGCCGACCTCGGCGGCTTCGCCATCAAGTCCGCGCTGGACCGGGCCGGGATCTCCGGCGACCAGGTGCAGTACGTGATCATGGGCCAGGTGCTGCAGGCCGGCGCGGGCCAGATCCCCGCCCGCCAGGCGGCGGTCAAGGCCGGCATTCCGATGAACGTGCCCGCCCTCACGATCAACAAGGTGTGCCTCTCGGGCCTGGACGCGATCGCGCTGGCCGACCAGCTGATCCGCGCCGGGGAGTTCGACATCGTGGTCGCGGGCGGTCAGGAGTCCATGACCAACGCCCCGCACCTGCTGCCCAAGTCCCGCGAGGGCTTCAAGTACGGCGCCATCGAGATGCTGGACGCGATGGCCTACGACGGCCTCACCGACGCCTTCGAGAACATCGCGATGGGCGAGTCCACCGAGAAGCACAACACCCGCCTGGGCATCGAGCGCGCCCCGCAGGACGAGATTGCCGCCGCCTCGCACCAGCGGGCCGCGGCCGCGCAGAAGAACGGCGTCTTCGAGGCCGAGATCGTCCCCGTGGAGATCCCGCAGCGCAAGGGCGACCCGGTCATCTTCTCCTCGGACGAGGGCATCCGCCCCGAGACCACCGTGGAGTCCCTCGGCAAGCTGCGTCCGGCCTTCGCGAAGGACGGCACGATCACCGCCGGCACCTCCTCCCAGATCAGCGACGGCGCGGCCGCCGTGGTCGTGATGAGCAAGGCGAAGGCCGAGGAGCTCGGCCTGGAGTGGATCGCCGAGATCGGCGCCCACGGCAACGTGGCCGGTCCGGACAATTCCCTCCAGTCGCAGCCGTCGAACGCGATCCTGCACGCGCTGAAGAAGGAGGGCCTGGAGGTCTCCGACCTGGACCTCATCGAGATCAACGAGGCCTTCGCGGCGGTCGCCGTGCAGTCAATGAAGGACCTCGGCGTGACCCCGGAAAAGGTGAACGTCAACGGTGGCGCCATTGCCCTGGGGCACCCGATCGGCATGTCCGGAGCCCGCGTGGTGCTGCACCTGGCGCTGGAGCTCAAGCGCCGCGGCGGCGGCGTCGGCGCGGCCGCCCTGTGCGGTGGCGGCGGCCAGGGCGACGCGCTGATCGTCCGCGTCGCCAAGTAGGCAGCGCCGGGCCGCCGGGCCCCGATACGGGGGCCGGCGGCCCCTCTTCCCCGGGCCTGGCGGCCCTCACCCATCCCGTACGAGATCCGAGGAGCGCAGCACGTATGACGGCGGTGGACGTCCCCCAGCTGGTGGCACAGGCCCGTGAGGGCCGGCCGAGAGCGGTGGCCCGGCTGATCTCGCTGGTCGAGGGGGCGTCCCCGCAACTGCGCGAGGTGATGGCCGCGCTGGCACCGCTGACGGGCGGGGCGTACGTGGTGGGTCTGACGGGATCGCCGGGCGTCGGCAAGTCGACCTCGACCTCGGCGCTCGTGTCCGCGTACCGCAAGGCCGGCAAGCGGGTCGGCGTCCTCGCCGTCGACCCCTCCTCGCCCTTCTCGGGCGGGGCACTGCTCGGCGACCGGGTGCGGATGTCGGACCACGCCTCGGACCCGGGGGTCTACATCCGCTCCATGGCCACCCGGGGCCACCTGGGAGGGCTCGCCTGGGCCGCCCCGCAGGCGATCCGGGTGCTGGACGCGGCCGGCTGCGAGGTGATTCTGGTCGAGACGGTCGGGGTCGGGCAGTCGGAGGTGGAGATCGCCTCCCAGGCAGACACCTCGGTGGTGCTGCTGGCGCCCGGCATGGGCGACGGTATCCAGGCCGCCAAGGCGGGCATCCTGGAGATCGGCGACGTGTACGTGGTCAACAAGGCGGACCGGGACGGCGCGGACGCGACGGCCCGGGAGCTGAACCACATGCTGGGCCTCGGCGAGGCGCGCGGCCGGGACGACTGGCGGCCGCCGATCGTGAAGACGGTCGCGGCCCGCGGCCAGGGCATCGACGAGCTGGTCGAGGCGCTGGAGAAGCACCGGGCGTGGATGGATGAGCGCGGGGTGCTTGCGCACCGCCGGGCCGTCCGGGCGGCCCGGGAGGTCGAGACGATCGCCGTGACGGCGCTGCGGGCGCGGATGGCGGACCTGCACGGTGACGCCCACCTGGACGCGCTGGCCGCCCGGGTGGCCGTGGGCGAGCTGGACCCGTACGCGGCGGCGGACGCGCTGCTGGCGACACTGACGGAGGCCTAGGCCCAGGCCGAGGCCCGGCCCCGGCGGGACGCGTGCGGCGTCGCTGCCGGGGCAGGGCCGGGCCGTCAGTTGTTCTGGTCGGAGTCCGAGTCGGAGTCCGAGTCGGACTGCGCGGTGACCTTGCCGGTCGTGGCGTCCACGGAGCCGTCCCACGTCTTGCCGTCGGAGCCGCGCACCTCGACGTGCCAGGAAGCGGCCTTGCCGTTGTCGTCGTCGGAGTCCCATTCGACGGTCCACGCCGTGCCCGGGTGGGCCGCTACGGCGGCCTTGGCGGCCTGCTCCGCGGTGACCTTGGCGGCGAGCAGGTCCTTGTGTTCGCTCGGGTTCTGGTCGGTGTCCACGTTCTCGCGGGTGACCTTGCTCGTGGCGGCGTCGACCTCCAGCTCGGCGTGGGCCTTGCCGTCCTTGGTGATCACGTCCACGTGCCAGACGTTGCCGTCCCGGTCGAGGGACTCGACGACGCCCGGGTAGTCCTTGAGGGCGGCGGCGATGGCCTGCTCGGCCGTGACGTCGGCCCGGGCAGCGGCAGCGGCAGCGGGGGCGGTTCCGGCCGTGTCGGCCGACGCCGCGGCACTGGTGGCGACGGGTCCCGCGACCAGCAGGGCCACGGACGCGGCTGCGGAGACGAACACGTTGCGCTTCATGGGCTGGACCTCCTCAGGCCGGCCCGACGGGCACGGGGCCGGCAGCGAGCGTTCCCAGCCATTGTCGGGCCGATCGCCGTCCGGGGCGCGGCGAGCCCGCGCGCCCCGGACGGCGATCGGCCGCGCCTCAGACCTTGCCGCGGTTGGCTCGCAGGTGCTCGGCCACCGGGGCCAGCGAGGAGCGCAGCGCCGCCAGGGCCTCCGGCGGCAGCAGGTCGATGAAGTGCTGACGGACGGACGCCACGTGGTGCGGGGCGACCCGTCGCATCGTTTCCATGCCCTCGTCGGTGAGCACCGCGTACAGGCCCCGGCGGTCGGACTCGCAATTCACCCGGCGCACCAGGCCCGCGGTCTCCATGCGGGTGATCTGGTGGGACAGCCGGCTCTTGGACTGCAGCGTGGCGGTCGCCAGGTCGCTCATCCGCATCCGGTGGTCCTGCGACTCCGAGAGGTTCACGAGGATCTCGTAGTCGTTGTTGGTGAGTCCGAAGGGCTGGAGATCCTTTTCCAGCTGGTGCATCAGCAGTCTGCTGACGTCCAGGTGGGTGCGCCAGGCGCACTGCTCGGCGTCGGTCAGCCAACGTGTGGCCGTCTCGGTCTCCATGGTCTCCATGAATGAACTCTACCTAAAAAGTTGAATTACGTACAAAAATCCGAGGTCTGGTGGATCACAGTCCGAGTCGGCGCTGGAGATCACCCAGCTGTCCCGGCATCCGTGGCACGCCCAGCTGCCCCATCGGGCCCTGACCGGCCCCCGGAACGCCCTGTGCGTTGCCCGTCGCCGCATTGGCGCCGACCGTGCCGATCGCCTGCTCCGCCATCAGCATCTCCGACGACTGCAGCAGTACCGTGCCGGCGCCGACGAACTCGAACTGGTGCTCCTCGCCCGAGCTGCCCCCGATGCCGGTCAGCGAGCGCAGTCCGCCCATCACGCCCGTCATGTAGCCGTGGTCGTAGTGGTGGCACGGCGAGGGGCAGTCCGCCCAGCCCACCAGCGCCTGCGGGTCCACGCGCAGCGGCGGCTCCATGAACACCACCGGTCCGTTGGACGCCGCCACGAACTTCCCGGTTCCGATCAGCGTCAGGAAGCCCGGCACGATCGACTGCTTCAGGGCGAGCGAGGGCTGGTACGCGAGCAGGTTGCCCGAACGGATCGTCAGGTTGCCGTTGCCCAGGTCGTACGAGTTCACGTCGAAGGCCCGGTCGGCCAGCAGCATCTTGCCCGAGCCCTCGGCCACCACCCAGTCACTGGCGTGCAGCGGCGAGTGGAAGCTGGTGCGCAGCAGGCGGTCGAAGCGTCCGTTGCCGATGCCGTTGAACTCGATGTTCCCGTAGTACGAGATCATCTTGCCCTTCTGCAGGAACCACTGGCTCCCCTTGAGCTCCACGCAGAAGGTGTACGCGTTCACGTTGTCGTCGGAGGGCAGCGTGTACGGGTCGTGGACCGTCGGGCCGCCCGGTCCGCCGGTCACAGGGCCAAAGTTCACAGCTTCTCCTCGGAGGCCTGTACGTACACCGCGCCCTGGCCGGACAGCTCCAGCTGGAACGCCTCGCCCGAGCCGCGGCCCACCATGTCCCGCCAGCCGAGGGCGGTGGAGAGCTTGTTGCGCACGTCGCCGTGGTGGGCGACGTAGGCCTGCGGGTCCACGTGGATCGGGCGCTGGGGGGTGATCGGCAGTTCGATGACCCCGCCGTGGGCCATCACGGCGACGGAGCCGTGGCCCTTGAGGGTGGTGGTGAAGAGGCCCTGGCCGGTCACCTGGCCGCGGACCATGCCCATGACCCCGCCCTGGGAGCCCATGAACATCGTGCCCTGCTGGAGGGTGCCGTCGAAGGCGAGCAGCCGGTCGGCCTCGACGTAGAGGGTCTCGCCGGTCAGGTTGATGACCTGGATGTGGTGGCCGCCGTGGCCGAACATCACGGTGCCGCTGCCCTCGACCGCCATCAGCGGGGTCTGCTCGTTCGCCACCCGGCGCCCGATCATGCCCATGACCCCGCCCTGACCGCCCGTCAGGCTCGGGGTGAAGGAGACCTCGCCGCGGTACGCGAGCATCGCGCCGCGCTGGCTGTACATCTTCTGCCCGGGGACGACCTGGGCCTCGACCATCTTCGAGTTGATCTCGCGGAACGGCATCAGATGTCGCCCCCGACGGTGTTGCGCTCGCTGGGCTGCACGTAGACCAGGCCCTCGCCCTCGAAGCGGATCTGGAACGACTCCCCGGAGCCCTCGCCGATGAGTGTGCGGAAGTTCACACCGGACTGGAAGGACTGCTGGAGGTTGCCCGTGTGCGCGATGTACGCGCCGGGGTCGACGGACAGCGGGTACTGGGCGCTCACGCGCAGCACCACGGCCGGGCCGTCGGACATGATCGCGGCCTGCCCCGAACCCTCGACGGTCGTGGTGAACAGGCCGTTGCCCGTCGTCGCACCGCGCAGGCCGGTGAAGGTGGTGCCGGTGCGCAGACCGGCGTCGGTGCACAGCAGGTTGCTGGACTCGACGTAGAGCTTCTCGCCCTGCAGGTTGACCAGATTGATCTCACTTGCGCGGTCGGCGAAGAAGCATGTGCCGTGTCCCTGTACCTCCATCACCGTCATCTGTTCGCCGGTCAGCCGGCGGGTCACCATGCCGCGGAGGCCTTCGCCACCGCCGGTCATCTTCTTGAAGGCCATCTGCCCGTCGTACGCGACCATGGAGCCGTTCTTCGCTTTCACGGCATCCCCGGTCAGATCGACGGCCAGCACCTTGCTGCCTTGGAGTCGGAACTGAGCCACGGGAAGACGTTATCGGCAGCGGGCCACCCCGAACAGGGCCCTGTGGCGGATATATGCCACACCCGGGAGATAAGGGGCCGATCTCGGCGCGGTGCAGGCCCCCCGTCGGGGCGGCGACGGGGGGAGGGGTCGGGTCAAGATCCCGTAAAGCGGCTGAGACACTGGGAGGGACCCTGGCCTCCACCCCGAAGGTTCCACGTGGACATCAAGACCGCCTCCGCCCTGCACCGCCTTCGCCTCGTCTCCGTTCCGGAGGCGCTGTCGTTCCCGGCCCTGCTGATCTTCGGCTCGCTGCTGAGCCGGGTCTCGGACATCGACTACCTCTTGATGCCGCTGGGCTTTCTGCACGCGATCCTGTTCATGATCTACGGGGTGCTGCTGCTGGACGTCTGGTACAAGGCGAAGTGGCCGTTCAAGAAGGCCGTGTTCTTCTTCTTCCTCTCCGTGGTGCCCCTGGGCGGCCTGTACGGCGACAAGCTGCTCAAGCGGGAAGAGGCGGACAGCGTGGTGGCGGCCCGTGTCGCGCGCGAGGCGGCCCAGGCATGATCGTCGCGTTCTCGGTGACCCCGCTGGGGGTCGGCGAAGAGGTCGGCGAGTACGTCGCCGACGCGGTCCGGGTGGTCCGCGAGTCCGGGCTGCCGAACCGCACCGACGCCATGTTCACCACCGTCGAAGGACCTTGGGACGAAGTCATGGACGTGGTCAGGCGCGCGGTCGCGGCCGTCGAGGAGCGGGCGCCGCGCGTCTCCTTCATCCTGAAGGGCGACATCCGCCCCGGAGTCCACGACGGGATCACCTCGAAGGTCGAGACGGTCGAGCGGCACCTCGCCGAGGGCTGAGACCCCCTCACCGACTCCCGTTCCACCGAACTTTCCGAAGGCGCCCCCGGCCACCCGGTCGGGGGCGCCTTCGCATGCCCGGAAGCCGGCCGCAGCGACTTGAGCGATTGCTCAATCTCTCCTAGGGTGCCGTTTGAGCGATCGCTCAACACGCAGAACGGGGGGTGGAGATGGGCCTGTACGTCGAGACGCGGATCCGGGCCGGCATGGACGAGCTCTGGGAACGCACCCAGGACCCGGCGCAGCACCAGCGGTGGGACCTGCGGTTCACCTCCATCGGCTACCTCCCGCGCGCCGAGGGCGAACCCCAGCGGTTCCGGTACGCGACCCGCGTGCTGCCCTTCCTCTCCGTCGACGGGACCGGGATCTCCGCCGGGGAACGGCACCGCGCCGACGGGACCCGGGTCTCCGCCCTGCGGTTCGCCTCGGAGCACCCGCTGTCGCTGCTCGCCGAGGGCAGCGGGTACTGGCGCTACGTCCCCGGCCCGGACGGGATCCGCTTCCTCACCGGCTACGACTACCGCCCGCGCTGGGGCCGCTTCGGCGCCCTCGCCGACCGGTTGGTGTTCCGCCCGCTCATGGGCTGGGCCACCGCCTGGTCCTTCGACCGGCTGCGGCTGTGGTGCGAGCGCGGCACCACCCCGGGCCGCGCCCTCGCCCGCGCCGTCGGGGAGAGCGCCCTGCGCGCCCTGCTCTGCACGGCCGCCCTGCTGTACGCGCCGCCGGCGGCCGCCCTGTTCGTCCTGGCCGCCGCCGTGCTGCTTCCCCCGCTGCCCGGCACCCCGGCCGCCCGCCGCTGCCTGCGTACCCCGCCCGGCCGCACTCCCGCCCGCGCCCCCCGCCTGCTCAGCACCCTGGAGCCGTCATGACCTCCATCTTCCGCGCCCACATGGGGGCCGACTTCGACCGTCTGCACCCGCAGATCCAGCGCCGCTTCTCGGTCGGGCTGGCGAGCGGCGAGGGCTGCATCGGCCGCGGCACCATGGAGCGGATATGGCACGGCCCGGGCTATGTGAAGCCCTTCCTCCGGCTCGGCGGCCTGCGGAACATCCTGGTGCCGCGCGAGGGCCGCGACGTCCCCTTCGTCATCGAGAACCTCCCCTACCTCGACTCCTTCGGGCGCGAGACGGTCACCTTCGTACGGACCTTCCGGCTGCCCGGCGGACCCCACCGCTTCGACGCCACGATGGTCCACAGCCCCGAGCGCGACTGCGTCCTCGACTACCTCGGGACCCACCAGCACCTCGCCAGCGACCTGCACATGAGTGCCGAGCCCGACGGCTCGCTGCTCATCCGCTCCGGTGAACACCGCTTCCGCGAGGGCCCCGTCGACGTCCGCGTCCCCGATCTCATCGGTGGTGACGCCGAGGTCCGCGAGTCCTTCGACGAGGCCACCGGCCGCTTCCGGATCCGGGTCCGCGTGGTCAACCGCCGCTTCGGACCGCTCTTCGGCTACGAGGGCTCCTTCACCGCGGAGTACGTCGACGCCCGCGACCGGTGGGCCACGGGACTCTGCGGCGACCTGCGGCCCGTCCGCGAGGAGGTTCGGGCATGAGCGCCGCCACCAGGGAGAAGCTCCTCGAAGGGGC
The DNA here is from genome assembly GCF_014650695.1 of Streptomyces avidinii. GTDB lineage: Bacteria > Actinomycetota > Actinomycetes > Streptomycetales > Streptomycetaceae > Streptomyces > Streptomyces avidinii. Next base: position 46,417 of record NZ_BMVL01000014.1, read on the forward strand.
CCTGCGCACCGTGGCCGAGCAGGGCGTGGCCAAGACCTCCGCCCGCACCATCGCGGCCACCGCCGGGGTGGGCCAGGGCCTGATCTTCTACCACTTCGGCTCCGTGGACGAGCTGCTCGCCGCGGCCTGCCGGTTCGGCGCCGAGCAGCGGGTGGCCCGCTACCGCGAACGGCTCGCCGCCCTGGGCAGCCTCGGCGAACTGCTGGAGTTCGCCCGCTCCATGCACGCGGAGGAACGGGCCGCCGGGAACGTGGCCCTGCTCGGGCAGCTGCTGGCCGCGGGGCAGAGCTCGCCCGTCCTCGCCGCCGCCACCGCCGACGGGCTCGGGCTGTGGATCCGGGAGCTGGAGGAGGTCCTCACCCGGCTGCTGGCGGCGACCCCGCTGGCCGGGTACGCCGACCCGGCGGGGCTGGCCCGGGCCACGGCCGCCTCCTTCATCGGCATCGAGCTGTACGAGGGGGTGGACCCGAACGGCGCCGGCAGCGCGCTCGACGCGCTGGAGCAGCTCGCCGGGCTGGCCACGGTGCTGGAGGGCCTCGGCTCCCTGAGCCAGCGCGTGGTCCGCCACGGCCTGCGGCGCGGCACCCGTTGACCCGGTCCGCGCGTACGGCCCTCGGCGGCGAAGCGGCTCGGGGTGCGGGCCCCGGAGCAGCCGGCCGCGCCCCGGGCGTCGCTGCGTCCGCCACAGGAGCCAGGGCTCGGCGGTGCAGGACGCCCGCAGGGTCCGGTCGTTGTTCCCGCCGTCCGCGCGGACCGAGACGCACGTGCCGCTGTTGCGGTTGACCAGGCGCCAGGCGCCAGGCCGAGTGCGGGCGTCGTAGGCGAAGGTACAGAACTGGTCGGGGAAGAGGCCGCTCCCCGCCGGGTGGTTCAGCCGGCGGCGTCGCCGGTGGTGAGCGCGATCGCCAGCGGGGTGCGCTCGTAGCGGACCTGGTGGCCGTGGCGGGCCGAGATGAGCAGCCCGGCCGCGCGCAGGACCCCCAGGTGGGCCGAGACGCTGGACGGGGCCAGACCGAGCCGGTGGGCCAGTGCCGTCGTGGAGGCCGGCTCCTCCAGCGCGCACAGCACATCGGCCCGGACCCGGCCCAGCAGGCGGGCGAGCGCGTCCGGAGTGTCCCTGCCGACCGGCGTCCACAGGGCGCCGATGCCGCGGGCCGGGTAGACGACGGTCGGCTGCCAGGGCGGGTCGAAGCCCCCCGCGATCTGCGGCCAGACGAAGGCGCTCGGCATCAGGAGCAGCCCCTGGCCGCCCAGGACGCGTTCGTGGTGGCTGCGCCGCTCGATGGTCAGGGTGAGGGAGGCGGCGTCCCAGGAGAGGTCCGGGTGCAGGCCGTCGAAGAGCGACTGGAGCCCACCGTCGGCGAGCCGGCGCGAGTGGAAGAGGACGTCCGCCTCCAGCAGGGCCCGCAGCCGTGGCCAGTGCGGTTCGATCAGGACGCTCCAGGCCCGCTCCAACAGATCGGCCAGCTCGCGCACGGCCCGCACCGGATCGGCGAGCAGGGACCGGCCCAGATCGCTGTCGAGGGCGCCCGGCGTACAGGCCAGCGACTTGCGCATGTCCTCGCGCGCCGCGACCGGATCGGCCGCGCGGATCAGTGCGATCTCCTCCTCGAAGGAGACCCCCGGTCCGCTCGGGGGCGGGCTGATGAAGTCCGTACTGTGCCCCCGGTTCGGCATCAGCAGCCACAGCGGCCGCAGGTCCAGACCGTCGGCCGCGGCGCGGATCCGGCGCAGCCAGGGCAGGTGGTAGCCCTGCCGGTCCGGGCGGTTCAGGGTGCGGACGGCCTCCTGCGTCTCCCACGCGGGCGACAGCGCGAACCGGCACCGCAGCAGGTCCTCGTGCCCGAAGTAGTGGTGCAGCCCCATCCCGGCCCTTCCCTTCCCGGCCCTTCCCTTGCCCGGGGGACTCTGCCGCAACATTCGGCCACAGGCGAATCCCTGGGGCGCCGCACCACCGTCCGAGACGCTGGGCCCATGCCAGCCGACACCCAGGCGCCCGGGCGGTCCACATCGCCACCGGGCTACCGCTCCGTGTTCCGGGTCCGTGAGTTCCGGCCCGTCTTCGCCGCCCATCTGCTGTCCGTGTTCGGCGTGGTCGTCGCCGAGATCTCGCTGTCCGTCCTCGTCTACCGCGCCACCGGCTCGCCCCTGATGAGCGCGCTCACCTTCGCCCTCGGCTTCCTCCCGTACGTCCTCGGGGGCACCCTGCTCGCCGGGATCGCCGACCGCCACCCCGCCCGCCGGGTCCTCGTCGCGTGCGACCTCCTGTGCGCGCTGTGCGCGGCGGCCATGGTGCTGCCGGGCACGCCGGTCGCCGTGCTCCTCGCCCTGCGCTGCGCGATGGCCTTCGTGGCCCCGCTGTTCCAGGGCACGCGCAATGCCTCCCTCTCCGACATCCTCGGCGTCGGCGACACCTTCGTCCTCGGCCGCTCGCTGCTGCGCATGGTGGCCCAGAGCGCCCAGCTCATCGGTTTCGGCCTCGGCGGGCTGCTGCTCACCGTGCTCGCGCCGCGCGGTGCCATCGCCCTCACCGCCGCCGGATTCCTCGGCTCCGCGCTTCTGCTCCGGCTGGGCACCCGCAGCCGTCCCGCCCGCGGCGGCGCCCGTACCTCCCCGCTCGCCGGACTGCGCGCCGTCCTCGGCCGACGGCGGCTGCGTGCCCTGATGCTGCTCTTCTGGCTGCCGCCCGTCTTCCTCGTGGTGCCCGAGGCGCTGCTCGCCCCGTACGCGGACGGCATCGGCGTCGGCACCGCCGCACTCGGCCTGATGATGTGCGCCATGCCCGTCGGCACCATCGCCGGGGAACTCTGGGCCGGCTCGGCCCTCACCGCCCGGACGCGCTCGCGGATCGTGGTCCCGCTCGCCGCCGCCGGTCTGCTGCCGCTGATGCTCTTCGCCGTCCGGCCGGGCGTGACGCTGGTCCTCGTCGCGCTGCTGCTCGCCGGGCTGGCCCACGCCTACACCCTCGGCCTGGACCAGTGGTACGTCGACGCCGTGCCCGAGGAGCTGCGCGGGCGGGCGATGACCCTGCTCAGCACCGGTCTGATGACCCTCCAGGGAGTCGGCATGGCGCTGGCCGGGCTCGCCGCCGAGTTCCTTCCGGTGCACGGGGTGGTCACCGGGTCCGGGATCCTCGGCACCGGGGTCGTGCTGCTGCTCCTGGCCGAACTGCGGGCCGCCGTCCGGCAGGAGGACCGACTGAGGGGTGAGACGGCCGCCGCCGCGAAGTGACGTCCCGGTAGGGTCACAGGCGTGCCCAAGCCGCTCAGCCTTCCCTTCGACCCCATCGCCCGCGCCGACGAGCTCTGGCAGCAGCGCTGGGGGCCCGTGCCCTCGATGGCCGCGATCACCTCGATCATGCGGGCGCACCAGATCCTGCTCGGCGAGGTCGACGCGGTGGTCAAGCCGTACGGGCTGACCTTCGCCCGGTACGAGGCGCTGGTGCTGCTGACCTTCTCCAAGGCCGGCGAACTGCCGATGTCGAAGATCGGCGAGCGGCTGATGGTCCACCCGACGTCGGTGACCAACACCGTGGACCGGTTGGTGAAGTCCGGACTGGTCGCCAAGCGGCCCAACCCGAACGACGGCCGCGGCACCCTCGCCTCCATCACGGACAAGGGCCGCGAGGTGGTCGAGGCGGCGACGGAGGACCTGATGGCCGTCGATTTCGGCCTCGGCGCGTACGACGCCGAGGAGTGCGGGGAGATCTTCGCGCTGCTGCGCCCGCTGCGGGTGGCCGCGGCGGACTTCGAGGAGTAGGGGACCGGGTCCCGCCCCGGGGGCGCGTCAAGATCGAGCAAAGCGGACGGCTAGGCTCGTCGGCATGAAACGAAGCGTGCTGACCCGCTACCGCGCCATGGCCTACGTGACCGCGGTCATGCTCCTGATCCTCTGTGCCTGCATGGTGGCGAAGTACGGCTTCGACACCGGAGCCGACCTGACCTTCGTGGTCTCGCAGGCCCACGGTGTGCTCTTCATGATCTACCTGGTCTTCGCCTTCGATCTGAGCTCCAAGGCCAGGTGGCCCTTCGGTAAGATGCTCTGGGTCATGCTCAGCGGAACGATTCCGGTGGCTGCCTTCTTCGTCGAGCGCAAGGTCCGCGCCGAGGTCGAGCCGCTGGTCAACGACTCGCTCGCGACCGCCAAGGCCTGATCGGCGCCGCGCACGAGGCGAGCGCCGCCCGCCCCCGGGACGAGTGCCCGGGGGTTTGCTATCGACATTTACTAGGACGTCCTAGTAAATTCATGGGTATGGACGCTGACGCCATCGAGGAGGGCCGCCTTCGCTGGCAGGCCCGTTATGACAAGGCCCGCAAGCGCGAGGCAGACTTCACCACGCTCTCCGGCGACGAGGTCGAGCCGGTCTACGGGCCCCGGCCCGGCGACGCGTACGAGGGATTCGAGCGCATCGGGTGGCCCGGCGAGTACCCGTACACCCGCGGGCTCCACGCCACCGGGTACCGCGGCCGGACCTGGACCATCCGGCAGTTCGCCGGCTTCGGGAACGCCGAGCAGACCAACGAGCGCTACAAGATGATCCTGGCCGCCGGCGGCGGCGGGCTCTCCGTGGCCTTCGACATGCCGACCCTCATGGGGCGCGACTCCGACGACCCCCGCGCGCTCGGAGAAGTGGGGCACTGCGGGGTCGCCATCGACTCCGCCGCCGACATGGAGGTCCTCTTCAAGGACATCCCGCTCGGCGACGTCACGACCTCGATGACGATCTCGGGCCCCGCCGTGCCCGCCTTCTGCATGTACCTGGTCGCCGCCGAGCGGCAGGGCGTTGACCCCGCCGTCCTCAACGGCACGCTCCAGACCGACATCTTCAAGGAGTACATCGCCCAGAAGGAGTGGCTCTTCGAACCCGAGCCGCACCTGCGCCTCATCGGCGACCTCATGGAGTACTGCACGAAGGGCATCCCGGCCTACAAGCCGCTGTCCGTCTCCGGCTACCACATCCGCGAGGCCGGAGCCACGGCCGCGCAGGAGCTCGCGTACACCCTCGCCGACGGCTTCGGCTACGTGGAGCTGGGCCTCTCGCGCGGGATGGACGTCGACGCCTTCGCGCCCGGACTCTCCTTCTTCTTCGACGCGCACCTCGACTTCTTCGAGGAGATCGCCAAGTTCCGCGCCGCGCGCCGGATCTGGGCCCGCTGGATGAAGGAGGTCTACGGGGCGAAGAGCGACAAGTCCATGTGGCTGCGCTTCCACACCCAGACCGCCGGTGTCTCGCTGACCGCGCAGCAGCCGTACAACAACGTCGTGCGCACCGCCGTGGAGGCCCTCGCGGCCGTCCTCGGCGGCACGAACTCCCTGCACACCAACGCCCTGGACGAGACCCTCGCCCTGCCGAGCGAGCAGGCGGCCGAGATCGCCCTGCGCACCCAGCAGGTGCTGATGGAGGAGACCGGCGTCGCCAACGTGGCGGACCCGCTGGGCGGTTCCTGGTTCGTGGAGCAGCTCACCGACCGCATCGAGGCCGAGGCCGAGAAGATCTTCGACCAGATCAAGGAGCGCGGTCTGCGCGCCCACCCGGACGGGCAGCACCCCATCGGGCCGATCACCTCGGGCATCCTGCGCGGCATCGAGGACGGCTGGTTCACCGGGGAGATCGCCGAGTCGGCCTTCCAGTACCAGCGGTCCCTGGAGAAGGGCGACAAGCGCGTCGTCGGCGTCAACGTGCACCACGGGTCGGTCACCGGCGACCTGGAGATCCTCCGGGTCAGCCACGAGGTCGAGACCGTCCAGGTACGGGAGCTCGCGGCCCGCAAGGCCCGGCGCGACGACGCCGCGGTCGACGCGGCGCTGAAGGCGATGCTGGACGCCGCGCGCGACGGGTCGAACATGATTCCGGCCATGCTGGACGCGGTGCGGGCCGAGGCCACGATGGGCGAGATCTGCAACGTCCTGCGCGACGAGTGGGGCACCTACACGGAGCCGCCCGGCTTCTGACCCCGCGGAGTACGACGGCCGGTCATGGCGCCCGTGCGGGCGGCGCGATGACCGGCCTTCCGCGTCCCGGCCCCCGGACCGGGGCTGCGTCAGAGCGCGGCGGCCGGGCCCCGGAGGCCGTGCATCAGCAGCGCCGTGAAGGTGGCCACCCAGAGCTCGTCCACCGGCTCGGAGCTCACCAGGGCGCGGTGCACCACCGTGCCCGCGATCACGTCGAAGATCAGGTCCGTGGTGCGGCCCGCGAGGGACTCGTCCTCCTCGTACGGGAGTTCCCCACGCTCCTGGGCCCGCTCGCGACCCAGTACGACGAGACGTTTCTGCCGGTCCACGATCGCCGACCGGATCCGGTCGCGCAGGGCCTCGTCCCGGGTGGACTCGGCGACGACCGCCATCAGGGCGGTACGGGCCTCCGGGCGCCGCAGCAGCTCCGCGAACTGCAGGACCACGTACTCGATGTCCGCTTCCAGGGAACCGCGGTCCGGGAGTTCCAGGGCGTCGAAGAGCTCCGCCACCGCGTCCACGACCAGCTCGTTCTTGCCCGCCCAGCGCCGGTAGAGGGTGGTCTTGGCGACCCCCGCACGGGCGGACACGTCCCCCATCGTCAGCTTCGACCAGCCCAGCTCGACCAGCGCGTCCCGGGTCGCGGCGAGGATCGCGGCGTCCGCGGCGGCACTGCGGGGACGACCGGTGCGGCCGGGGCTGGGGTTGCGCATGGCCGAGACCATACCCGCCGGTAGCCGAAGCGGCCGCTGTGGTTCAGATCACGGGGCGGGAAGGGGAGCGCGCGGCTGCCGGGGGAGTTACGCTACGGCTCGTAGCGTAAGAGCGACAACCACGCGAAGAGCTACGGGCGCCAGGTGGGGACCCGGCGCCGACCGGTCATCACGATCGCGACGGTACGGCGGCACGGCCAATTCACGCGATCTTTTTCGTCGGTGCGCACACACGGGGGAGGATGTACGCATGCAGCCCAGAAACATGTCCATGAGCGGCGTCGTCGACCTCGCCGCGGTGAAGGCGGCCGGCGAGGCCAAGGCCAAGGCCGAGCAGGCCCGCGCCGAAGCGGCACGCCAGGCCGGTCAGGCCGGCGGGGCGGGTCCGTCCGCCGGTGCGGTGCCGCCGTCCGCGCTCGTCATCGATGTAGACGAGGCCGGCTTCGAAAGCGATGTGCTCCAGCTCTCCGCAGAGGTTCCGGTCGTCCTGGACTTCTGGGCCGAGTGGTGCCAGCCCTGCAAGCAGCTCAGCCCGTTGCTGGAACGTCTGATCACCGAGGCGAACGGTCGCCTCGTGCTCGCCAAGGTCGACGTCGACGCCAACCAGATGCTCATGCAGCAGTTCCAGATCCAGGGCATCCCGGCCGTCTTCGCCGTGGTCGCCGGTCAGGTGCTGCCGCTGTTCCAGGGCGTGGCCCCCGAACAGCAGATCCGCGAGACCCTCGCCCAGCTGGTCCAGGTCGCCGAGGAGCGCTTCGGGATCATCGGCATCGAGGTGGACCCGAACGCGGAGGGCGCCGCCCCGGCCGCCCCGGCCGCCGACGACATCCCGGCCGGCCCGTACGACGCGCTGCTGGAGGCGGCCGTCGTCGCGCTGGACGCCGGCGACCTGGGCGGCGCGGTCCAGGCCTACAAGAACGTACTGGCGGACGACCCGGGCAACACCGAGGCCAAGCTGGGCCTGGCCCAGGCCGAGCTCCTCGCCCGCGTCCAGCACATGAACCCGCAGGCGGTGCGCACCGCGGCCGCCGAGAACCCGCGGGACCCGGCGGCGCAGATCGCCGCGGCCGACCTCGACCTGGTCGGCGGTCACGTGGAGGACGCCTTCGGGCGCCTGGTGGACACCGTCCGGGTCACGTTCGGTGAGGACCGGGATGCGGTGCGGCTGCGGCTGCTGGAGCTGTTCGAGGTCATCGGCGCGGATGATCCGCGGGTGTCGGCGGCGCGTACGGCGCTCGCGCGGGTGCTTTTCTAGGCCGGCTCCGGACGGGCTCCGAGGCCGCTCGGAGCCTGCCGCGGGGGGTCTGCCGTACACCGCCGGGCCACCGGCGATTTGTTGACACGTAGATAAACAGCGGCCGCGCTTTACTAAAACTTGGTAATCGCGGCCGCTGTTACTCGCAGTAAATCGAACCCCGTGAACTGTCCGGTGTGTTCGTCAATCGACCGTTCTGTCGTGGCCCTGGGTGACACCCTGTGTTGCTGCCCGACGGCGGCGGGTCGTACTCAGGTTATCTGGCCGTTACCCGCCAGTAACGAACCCCCTTGTGCCCCGGCCTGGAATGGACCACGATCGGCGACGCTCGGTCCTTCCCGCAGAGCCGCTCACTCGGAGCCGCGGTGGAGGGTCCCCACCGAGCCGGCCTGTGGCAGTGGCACCGGCCGTGGGACAGGGGGGTCTCTGCCACACCGGCGGGGCCTGTCCTCCAGGTTGCGCGAACGCGTGGCCCAGTGGTTGTCGCTCGGGGGTGATCGCCGGTGTATCGGACGTGGCACAGCCGCGGCCCGGCCGCCTGCGCTCCTTCCCGAGGACGTAGCACTTCTCCCATCCCAGGACGGGCACGGCCCGGACCGGAGATGTACGTCCGAGAAGGAGGAACGAAATGAGTTCTCAGGTTCGTGGCGGGACCAGATGGAAGCGCTTCGCGCTCGTCATGGTGCCGAGCATCGCGGCCACGGCCGCGGTCGGTGTGGGTCTGGCGCAGGGCGCCCTCGCGGCGTCGTTCAGCGTCTCCGGCCAGGACTTCAAGGTCTCGGCCGACAAGCTCGACGGTGAAAACCTCATTCAGTACGGCGGTATCGCCGAGGGGCACGACCTCAAGGGCAACGCCCAGCACCACCCGGTCACCATCTCCGGGTTCAGCAACGCCAAGATCACCAACATGTGCCAGTCCCTGGTCACCCCGACTCCGCTGGGCAACATCACGCTCCAGCTGAAGACCGGTCACAAGGGCACCCCGGCCGAGGCCAGCAACATCTACCTGGATGTGGCCGAGCTCGACACCGACGCCGAGTTCACCAACCTGGACATCGGTGTCGCGGTCGGCGACCCGAGCCACAAGACCAAGCCGCAGGCCGGCACGGTCGCCAGCCCGTACGCGTTCTCGCAGCGCGCCGACCGGGCCGTCCTGACGAACGTGAAGCAGAAGGCGTGGGCGACCACGGCGGGCACCTTCAAGCTGCCCAACCTGAAGCTGCGCCTCCTCGGTGGCGACCAGCCCTGCTACCAGGACATCAAGGACTGATCGGTCCCCGTGTCCGACCGGCCGGGCGGGTGGCGGCAGCCGTCGTCCCCGCCCGTCCGGGCTCCACAGATTTCTCCGTACCACCGTTTCCAGGGAGCTGTTGTCCATGAACCCCCAGGCCCCGGTTTACGTTCGCGCAGAAGACGACGCCTGGCCCACCGTGGTGTACTACCACTTCCATGCATGGAGCGGCCGCCGTCCCTTCTGGGCCGGGTTGTTCACGCTCCTCGGTGGCTTCCCGATCGCATACTTCCCCTACGCGGACCTCCGGCTGGGCAACGTCAGTCTTGCGATGGCCACCACCGGCGGTGCCGGTGCACTGATCATCGGTGTACTGCTGATCACGCTGGGCCTGGCCCTCTGGTTCCAGGAAACCATCCGCGTCTTCGCCGGCGTGGCCGCGATCCTGCTCGCCCTGGTCTCGATCCCGGTCTCCAACCTCGGTGGCTTCTTCATCGGCTTCACCCTCTCCATGGTCGGCGGCGCACTCGCCCTGGCCTGGGCGCCGGGGCAGCCGGCGGAGGAGGGCGAGCGGCCGGTGGTGGACCAGCAGCCGGGCGTGGTCGGTCTGACCAAGGCGGAGGCGACGGCGGACATGGGCGTCCAGGGAACCCAGGGCATTCCTGGTCCCCGTGGGACGGAAACGGCACACGCGAGCGAGACGACTGCCCACGCCGATGGCGGGAGGAACAGTGCGGGGTGACGAGACGCAGCGGGGCGTGGCCCCAGGCGCAGAGTCCCGTGCAGTGAAGGGGCCGCGCCACGCGGCGCCCAGGAAATCGCTGCTGAACAAGATCCAGATACCCGTCGGCAAGACGATGGCGCTCGCGGCGATGCCGACGGCCGTGTTCGTCGGGATGGGCATGGCGCCGAAGCTGGCCGTGGCCGACGACAAGGAGATCCCCTTCGCGCCCGGCCCGTGTGTGACGCGGTCCGACGAACCCGCGGAGACCGAGTCGAAGTCCCCGTCCCCCACGCCCTCGAAGACGCCGTCGCCGAGTACGTCGCCCAGCGCGACGCCCTCACCCTCCGCGTCGGCGTCCGCGAAGGACAAGGCGAAGCCCAGCACCTCCCCGTCGGCGACCAAGCCCCCGGTGACGAACGGGACGGCCCCGGCCCCCACACCCTCGCCGGACCAGCCCAAGTCCACGAACCCGCTGGACCCGCTGGGCGTCGGCGATGCGCTCAAGGATCTCGTCGACGAACTCGGCAGGCCCCTCAAGGACGCGAAGGAGACGGCGACCCCGACTCCCACGCCGTCCACGACCCCCACGGCGACCCCGACTCCCGACCCGGCCGCGGACGCGATCCGCGATGCGGCGAAGAAGGCCGGCGTCGAGGTCAAGGACCTGTCCGACGAGGTCAAGAAGACCGAGAAGGACCCGAAGGACGAGACGGGCGAGGACAAGGCCGAGGACGAGGACAAGGACGAGGACAAGGCCAAGGACGAGGAGACGAAGGACCCGGACGGGAAGCAGCCCTTCCCGTGCCCGACCTACGACGCCAAGGCGCTGGCCGACGCCGAGCTGGAGCAGGGCGTCCCGCTCCTGCCGGACGAGCCCTGGTACCTCGACAGCTCCCTGCTGACCCTCTACGGCCTGGACTACCACGGCATCGTCGAGGTGAAGACGGGCAGCGGCAAGGTCAAGAAGGTCCTGAAGTTCACGGCGGACTCGCTCGACATCAAGGACCTGTACCAGACGGTCGGCAAGGGCGGGAACGTCGCCCACCTCAAGTCCCGTCCGGGCTCCACGTCCAAGATCCGCGGCGGCACGGTGACGATGTACACCGAGAGCCTCAAGGGGAACCTGTTCGGTCTGATCCCGATCGAGTTCACCCCGAACAGCCCGCCGCCCCTGAACGTCCCGTTCGCCTTCTTCACGGACGTCAAGGTGGTCCAGGCCGGCCAGTTCGGCGGCACCCTGACGGTCCCGGGCCTGAAGAACTACATCGGCCCGCCGGAGTAGTCCCGTACCGGGCGCACGCGAAAACGCCGAGGGCGGCACCCCGCATCACTGCGGGGTGCCGCCCTCGGGCTCTGTGCGGCAGAGGTGGTGCGTCAGGCGGTGTCGCCGCCCAGGTGGTGCACCCGGACCATGTTGGTGGTGCCCGGGACACCGGGGGGCGAGCCGGCGGTGATGACCATGGTGTCGCCCTGGTTGTAGCGGTTCAGCTTGAGCAGCTCGCCGTCCACCAGGTCGACCATCGCGTCGGTGGTGTCCACGTGCGGGACGATGTAGGACTCGACGCCCCAGCTCAGCGTGAGCTGGTTGCGGGTGTTGACGTCGGTGGTGAACGCCAGGATCGGCTGGGTGACGCGGTAGCGCGACAGGCGGCGGGCGGTGTCCCCGGACTGGGTGAAGGCGATGAGCGCCTCGCCGTCGAGGAAGTCCGCGATCTCGCACGCCGCGCGGGCGACGGAGCCGCCCTGGGTGCGGGGCTTCTTGCCCGGGACCAGCGGCTGGAGGCCCTTGGAGAGGAGCTCCTCCTCGGCCGCCGTGACGATCTTCGACATCGTCTTGACGGTCTCGATCGGGTAGGCGCCGACCGAGGATTCGGCCGACAGCATGACCGCGTCCGCACCGTCGAGGATCGCGTTGGCGACGTCGGACGCCTCCGCGCGCGTCGGGCGGGAGTTGGTGATCATCGACTCCATCATCTGGGTCGCGACGATCACCGGCTTGGCGTTGCGGCGGCACATCTCGATGAGCCGCTTCTGGACCATCGGGACCTTTTCGAGCGGGTACTCGACGGCCAGGTCACCGCGGGCCACCATGACCGCGTCGAAGGCGTCGACCACGGCCGCCATGTTCTCGACGGCCTGCGGCTTCTCGACCTTGGCGATGACGGGGACCCGGCGGCCCTCCTCGTCCATCACCTTGTGGACGTCCTTGACGTCGTTGGCGTCGCGGACGAAGGACAGGGCGACCATGTCGCAGCCCATCCGCAGGGCGAACCGGAGGTCGTCGACGTCCTTCTCCGACAGGGCGGGGACGTTCACGGCGGCACCCGGCAGGTTGATGCCCTTGTGGTCCGAGATGACACCGCCCTCGATGACGATGGTCCTGACCCGCGGGCCCTCGACCGCCGTCACGCGGAGCTCGACGTTCCCGTCGTTGATCAGGACCTGGTCGCCCTTGGTGACGTCGCCCGGGAGGCCCTTGTAGGTGGTGCCGCAGATGGACTTGTCGCCCGGGACGTCCTCGGTGGTGATGGTGAACTCGTCACCGCGCACCAGCTCGACGGGACCTTCGGCGAAGGTCTCCAGACGGATCTTCGGGCCCTGGAGGTCGGCGAGGACGCCGACGGCGCGCCCGGTGTCTTCGGAGACCTGCCGGACGCGGTCGTACCGCTCCTGGTGTTCTGCCTGGGACCCGTGGCTGAAGTTGAATCGGGCCACATTCATACCTGCCTCGATGAGCGCTTTCAGCTGCTCATACGAGTCGACGGCGGGGCCCAGCGTGCAGACAATTTTGGAACGGCGCATGACTGGATCCTATCGGTTTGTTTCGTAGCGGAATATTCCGTCTGGTGGAAAGTCCAAGTGACTAACCGGTAACCAGCGCGTACGCCTGGGTGGCGATCTCCAGTTCCTCATCCGTCGGGACCACCGCCACCGCCACCCGGGCGTTCTCCGCCGAGACCAGCCGCGGCTCGCCGGAGCGCACGGCATTGGCCTCCGGGTCCAGCGCCAGGCCCAGCTCGGCCAGGCCGTCCAGCGCGGCCACGCGGACCTGGTGGGCGTTCTCGCCGACCCCGGCCGTGAAGGTCACCGCGTCCACCCGCCCGAGCACCGCCGAGTAGGCCCCGATGTACTTCTTCAGACGGTGGACGTACGCGGCGAAGGCGAGGCTCGCCGCCTCGTCGCCCTCGCCCGCCCGCCGGAGCACCTCGCGCATGTCGTTGTCGCCGCACATGCCCAGCAGACCGCTCTTCTTGTTCAGGAGCGAATCGATCTCATCCATCGAGAAGCCGCCCACCCGCGCCAGATGGAAGACGACCGCCGGATCGACATCGCCCGAACGGGTCCCCATGACCAGCCCCTCCAGCGGGGTCAGGCCCATGGACGTCTCCACGCACACCCCGCCCCGCACGGCCGACGCCGAGGCGCCGTTGCCCAGGTGCAGCACGATCACGTTCACGTCCTCCACCGGCCGGCCCAGCAGCTCGGCCGTCGCCCGGGAGACGTACGCGTGGGAGGTGCCGTGGAAGCCGTACCGCCGGATGGAGTACGCGTCGGCGGTCGCGGCGTCGATCGCGTACCGCGCCACGTACTCCGGCATCGTCGAGTGGAAGGCCGTGTCGAAGACGGCGACCTGCGGGATGTCCGCGCGCAGGGCACGCGCCACCTCGATGCCCGTGACGTTCGCCGGGTTGTGCAGCGGAGCCAGCGGGATCAGGTTCCGGATCTCCGCCAGCACCTCGTCGTCGATCACGGTCGGCCGGGTGAATCGCGTCCCGCCGTGCACCACCCGGTGTCCCACCGCGGCCAGTTCGGGGGAGTCCAGGCCCATCCCGTCGGCGGCGAGCTCCGCGGCCACGGCCTTCAGCGCCGCCCCGTGGTCCGCGATCGGGCCGACCTGCTCCCGCCTGCCGCCCTCGGCGCCGGGGCCGGTGAGCGGCTCGTGCACCAGCCGGGAGGTCTCCTCGCCGATGCGCTCCACCAGGCCCGACGCCAGCCGGGACCGGTCGGCCATGTCGAGGAGCTGGTACTTGACCGACGAGGAGCCGGAGTTCAGGACGAGTACGCGCGATGCGGTCACGGTGGAGGTCTTTCCTTGTCGCGGGTGATGAGGGGAGGGATCAGGCGGTGGGCGCCGGCGCGCCCTGCGCCTGGATCGCGGTGATGGCCACGGTGGTGACGATGTCCTGGACGAGCGCGCCGCGCGAGAGGTCGTTGACCGGCTTGCGCAGACCCTGGAGCACCGGGCCGACCGCGACGGCGCCCGCCGAACGCTGCACGGCCTTGTACGTGTTGTTGCCCGTGTTGAGGTCGGGGAAGACCAGCACCGTCGCGCGGCCGGCCACCGCGGACCCGGGCAGCTTGGTCGCGGCGACCGAGGGCTCCACTGCCGCGTCGTACTGGATCGGCCCCTCGACCGCCAGGTCGGGGCGCTGCTCGCGGATCAGCTCGGTGGCCTTGCGGACCTTGTCGACGTCCGCGCCGCTGCCGGAGGTCCCGGTCGAGTAGGAGAGCATCGCGATCCGCGGCTCGACGCCGAAGGCGGCCGCGGTGGCGGCCGACTGGACGGCGATGTCGGCGAGCTGCTCGGCGTTGGGGTCCGGGTTGACCGCGCAGTCGCCGTAGACGAGGACCCGGTCGGCCAGGCACATGAAGAAGACCGAGGAGACGATGGACGCCTCCGGCTTAGTCTTGATGATCTCGAAGGCCGGGCGGATGGTCGCCGCGGTGGAGTGCACCGAACCGGAGACCATGCCGTCCGCCAGGCCGCGCTGGACCATCAGGGTGCCGAAGTAGTTGACATCGGTGACCACGTCGTGGGCCAGCTCCACCGTCATCCCCTTGTGGGCGCGGACCTGGGCGTAGTACTCGGCGAAACCCTCCCGCATCGGGGAGGTCGCCGGGTCGATGAGCTGTGCGCCCGAGATGTCGACGCCGAGGTCGCCGGCCTTCTTCAGGATCGCCTGCTCCTCGCCCAGCAGGGTCAGGTCGCAGACCCCCCGGCGCAGCACCACGTCCGCGGCGCGCAGCACCCGCTCCTCGGTGCCCTCGGGCAGCACGACGCGGCGGCGCTCCGAGCGGGCCCGCTCCAGCAGCTCGTGCTCGAACATCATCGGGGTGACCCGCTCCGAGCGGGCCACCGACAGCAGACCGCGCAGCTCACCGGTGTCCACGTGCCGCTCGAACAGGCCGAGCGCGGTCTCCAGCTTGCGGGGGGTCGCCGAGTTCAAGCGGCTCTGCAGCGAGAAGAGTTCGGCGGCGGTCGGGAAGCTGTTCCCGGCCACCGACACCACGGGCGTGCCCGGCGCCAGCTTCGAGGCCAGCGTCAGGATGTCCCGGCCCGGGCGCTCGTTCAGGGTGAGCAGCACGCCGGCGATCGGCGGGGTGCCCGACGCGTGCGCGGCCAGCGCGCCGATCACCAGGTCGGAGCGGTCTCCCGGGGTCACGACCAGGCAGCCGGGGGTCAGGGCGTTCAGGAAGTTCGGCAGCATCGCACCGCCGAAGACGAAGTCCAGGGCGTCCCGGGCCAGCCCGGCCTCGTCGCCGAGGAGCACCTCACCGCCGAGGTCCCGGGTGATCTGGGCGACGGTCGGGGCGGAGAGCGACTTGTCGTCCGGCAGCACGTAGCAGGGCACGGGGAGCCGGGCGGCCAGTCGCTCGGCTATGACGTCGCGGTCCTCCGCGGCCACCCGGTTCACGACCATGGCGACGACGTGGCAGCCCAGGGTCTCGTAGGCGCGGTAGGCGTTGCGGGCCTCGGCGCGGACGGCCTCGGCCTGGTGCCTGGTGCCGCCCACGACGGGCACGACGACCGCGCCCAGTTCGTTCGCGAGGCGGGCGTTGAGCGCCAGCTCGTCGGGGAGGTTGGTGTCCGCGTAGTCGGTGCCGAGGACGAGCATGACCTCGTAGTCGCGGGCCACCCGGTGGTAGCGGTCGACCAGCTGGGAGACCAGTTCGTCGGTGCCCTTCTCGGCCTGGATCGCCGAGGCCTCCCGGTACGACATCCCGTAGGCCGTCGAGGCGTCCTGCTCGATCCGGTAACGGGCCTTGAGGAGGTCGAAGAGCCGGTCCGGTGAGTCGTGCAGGAGCGGACGGTAGACGCCGACCCGGCCCGTCTGCCGGGTCAGCAGCTCCATGATCCCCAGCTCGACGACCTGCCGGCCGTCCCCGCGCTCGATCCCGGTCACGTACACGCTGCGCGTCACGCCGGCACTCCGTCCCATGCTGTGGATGTCTTTTTGGTCGGGCTTGACCCCTTGACAATACCTCTGTCAATGGATAGGGCGCCCCCCGGGAAAATGCCTGGCCGAGAGGGCCGAAAGGCCTTCCGGGCGGACCAGCCGAAAACGCGCGGCACCCCGGGCCCGTGGAACAATCGGACAGGCTTCACCATTACGCCCTTCATATGTACGGCAGGAGACACAGCACGATGCGTATCGGAGTTCTCACCGCAGGCGGCGACTGTCCGGGCCTCAACGCTGTCATCCGGTCGGTCGTACACCGTGCCGTGGTCGGGCACGGGGACGAGGTCATCGGTTTCGAGGACGGCTTCAAGGGCCTCCTCGACGGCAACTTCCGCCCCCTCGACATCAATGCCGTCAGCGGCATCCTCGCCCGCGGCGGAACGATCCTCGGTTCGGCACGCATGGAGCGCGCCCGTCTCCACGAAGCCGCCGAGAACGCGCAGGAGCTGGCGGAGCGCTACGGCATCGACGCCCTCATCCCGATCGGCGGCGAGGGCACCCTGACCGCCTCCCGGATGCTCTCGGACGCCGGGATGCCGGTCGTCGGCGTACCGAAGACCATCGACAACGACATCTCCTCCACCGACCGCACCTTCGGCTTCGACACCGCCGTCATGGTCGCCACCGAGGCGATCGACCGCCTCAAGACCACCGCCGAATCGCACCAGCGCGTGATGGTCGTCGAGGTCATGGGCCGGCACGCCGGCTGGATCGCCCTGGAGTCCGGCATGGCCGGCGGCGCGCACGGAATCTGCCTGCCGGAGCGCCGCTTCGAGGTGGACGCCCTGGTGAAGATGGTCGAGGAACGATTCGCCCGCGGCAAGAAGTTCGCCGTGATCTGCGTCGCCGAGGGGGCCCACCCGGCCGAGGGCTCCATGCCCTACGAGAAGGGCGCGATCGACCAGTACGGTCACGAGCGCTTCGCCGGCATCGGCAACCGCCTCGCGATCGAGCTGGAGCACCGCCTCGGCAAGGAGGCCCGCCCCGTGATCCTCGGCCACGTCCAGCGCGGTGGCACTCCCACCGCCTACGACCGGGTGCTCGCGACCCGCTTCGGCTGGCACGCCGTGGAGGCAGTCCACCGCGGCGAATTCGGCAACATGACCGCCCTGCGCGGCACCGACATCGTGATGGCCCCGCTCGCCGAGGCGGTCACAGCGCTGAAGACGGTCCCCGAGGAGCGCATGTACGAGGCCGAGTCGGTCTTCTAGCCCCGCGGGCGGGACCTTCGGCCCCGATGGCGCGGCCGAACGGTTCCCGCCGCGATCGGGGGGTACGCTCCCGGCCCTGAGCCGATCGGTCGTGGAGGCGCCATGGACACCCCTGTTCCGGGCACGCCCGTTTTCCTCGCCCCACCGCCCGTCGAACCGAGCGGCTCCGCACCGGTCGCCGTCGCGTGGACACTGGGCGATCCCGGCCGTGAGCTGGACGCGCAGCTGGTCCGGCTGAGCGCGGGAGCCGTCGTCGAGGAGCACACCGGGACCGCCCCGGGCGTGCTGGTCCTCGTGGTCGGAGGCTCGGGCGAGATCCGGACCCCGGACCGCACCGTGGCGCTCACCCCCGGCTGCGCGGCCTGGCTGCCCGCCGGCACTGCGCGCGCCCTCCGGGCCGGCGCCGAGGGGCTGGCCTACACCACCGCACACCGCAGGCGCCCGCCTGCGACCGCCCTCGCCGGGCCCGGTCCGGACACCGGCGAGGGCGCCTGCCTGCTGCACCTCGTCTGCGACGCGTGCGGACGCCTGGCCTCCGACCGCGACGCCCGCTTCTGCACCCGCTGCGGCACCCGCCTGCCGGGCCCCGATCGGAATCGGAGTGCCTAGCCCGCACCGCCCGCGAGGTACCAGAAGCGGTCCACGATCTCGGCGAGGAACTCCCGGCCGGCGTCGCCGCTGCCGGCCTCGCCCTGGCCGCCGCCCCAGCTGAGGGTCGCCACCATGCGCGACTGGTAGTCCCCGTGCAGCTGATCCAGTACCCGCTCCAAGTGGTGCTTGGGGATCGGCAGCAGCTTGCCCAGTGGTTTCACGTACGCCTGCCAGCGCGTGGTGACCGCGCTGCGCAGCAGCTCGGCCAGTTCCTCGTGCTTGCCGGTCGCGGTCACGAACTGGGCCAGTGTCAGGCCCAGCACCGAGGCGAGGGCGGCGGACTGCCGCTCGTTTCCCTTCCAGCGGCCGGTGTCCTCCATCTTCTGGTACGAGCCGGTCTCCAGACCGATGCGCCGGGCCAGGTCGTCCGCCGCGAGGCCCCGGGCGACCCGGTGCTCCCGCAGGGTGACCGGCTCGGCGAGGAGTTCGCCGGGGGAACACCACAGGACGCCCGCGAGCGCCGTGACTTCGGCGGAGGAAGGTGATATCTCGCCACGCTCCCAGGCCATCACCATCTCGGGCGCGACGACGAGTCCGTACTGGGCGCGCAGGCCGTAGGCGACATGACCGGGAGCCATGCCCAGGGCCGCGCGCAGGCGACGCGCGGCGGGGGCATTGAAAGGTGGGCTGGAGTGCACACCGCACACCGTAGAAGTGGCCAGGCTGTGGCGCCTACAGACCAAACAAACAAGCCCATACCTCGTAGGAACGTCCTATGAAGTTAAGGGCTTTCGTCGGGTTTCCGTGCGACTGTCCGGTAATCGGTGACGCCGCTAGATCCTTTCGGTGGGTACGGTTCCAGCCATCGCCCGTCGATGCAAGACCCTTCACATCCTCCGCACCATGTGAACCGACCATCCACCCAGTGCGTGATTCCTTCGGGGGCCCTCGCCCACGGGGGTGGCGAGGGCCCCTTGCCTTGACGTCGGCGTCAAGGAATACGGTCCTGCCATGCGCATCGGCGAACTGGCGGAGCGGGCCGGGACGAGCACCCGGACGCTGAGGTACTACGAGTCGCGCGGGCTGCTCCCCGCACGACGGGCCGACAACGGCTACCGGACCTACGACGAGGACGACCTGCGGCTGCTGAGCCAGATCCGCGTGCTCCAGGACTTCGGCTTCGAGCTGGAGGAGACCCGGCCCTTCGTGGACTGCCTGCGGGCCGGCCACCCGGCCGGGGACTCCTGCCCCGCCTCGCTCGCCGTCTACCGGCGCAAGCTCGCCGAGCTGGACGGCCTGATCGGCCAGCTGGCCGACGTGCGCGATCAGCTCGGGCGGCAGTTGGCCGATGCGGAACGGGCGGCCGGCGAAGCGGCCGTGCCGAAGTGCGAGATGACCGGATGACCGGACGGACGAGAGGGACGGGGACATGAAGGCCCACGGTGTGGCACAGGTGACCGA
This sequence comes from Streptomyces avidinii, assembly GCF_014650695.1. Lineage (GTDB taxonomy): Bacteria > Actinomycetota > Actinomycetes > Streptomycetales > Streptomycetaceae > Streptomyces > Streptomyces avidinii. Next base: position 65,797 of record NZ_BMVL01000014.1, read on the forward strand.
CGCGGATTTCGAGGCCGAGGTGCTCGGGGAGCGGGGGCGGCCCGTCCTCGTCGAGTTCACGGCGGACTGGTGCGGCCCCTGCCGCCAGCTCGCCCCCGTACTCTCCTCGATCGCCGCCGAGGAGGCCGACCGGCTCAAGGTCGTGCAGATCGACGCGGACAGCAACCCCGGGGCCGTCACCCGGTACGGGGTGCTGTCCATGCCGACCCTGCTCGTCTTCCGTGACGGCGAGCCCGTCCGGCAGATGGTCGGGGCCCGGGCCAAGCGCAGGCTGCTCCAGGAACTGGAGGAGCACCTGGCCACGGCCTGAGCCCCGGCCCCTCAGCCCTCCGGCCGGAACCAGACCGTCGCAAGCGGTGGGAGGGTCATGCGCAGGCTCGCCGGGCGGCCCTGCGCCGGGACCGGCTCCGGCCGCAGCGGCTGCGTGTGGTGGACGCCGCTGCCGCCGTAGACCTCCAGGTCGGTGTTGAGCACCTCCCGCCACAGCGGCACCTCCTCCGGCACCCCGATCCGGTATCCGTGCCGGACCACGGGCGAGAAGTTCGACACCGCCAGCAACTGCGAGCCGTCCTGCGCGTACCGCAGGAACGCGAAGACGTTGTCCTCCGCGGCGTCCGCCTCCACCCAGGCGAAGCCCTCCGGCACGGTGTCCCGCTCCCAGAGCGCGGGCGCCGCCGCGTACGTACGGTTCAGGTCGCGCACCAGGTCCCGTACGCCGCGGTGGTCGCCCGCCGCCGAGTAGGAGGAGTCCAGCAGCCACCAGTCCGGCCCGTGCGCCTCCGACCACTCCGATCCCTGCGCGAACTCCTGCCCCATGAAGAGCAGTTGCTTGCCCGGGTGGGCCCACATGAAGCCCAGGTACGCGCGGTGCGAGGCCCGCCGCTGCCACCAGTCCGCCCCGGGCATCCGCGACACCAGCGAACCCTTGCCGTGCACCACCTCGTCGTGCGAGATGGGCAGCACGTAGTTCTCGCTGAAGGCGTAGATCATCCCGAAGGTCATGTCGTTGTGGTGGTACTTGCGGTGCACCGGCTCCTTCGACATGTAGCGCAGGGTGTCGTGCATCCACCCCATGTTCCACTTCAGTCCGAAGCCGAGCCCGCCGGAGTCCGTGGGCCGGGTCACGCCCGTCCAGGCCGTGGACTCCTCCGCGATCGTCACGACCCCCGGGCAGCGCCGGTACACCGTCGCGTTCATCTCCTGGAGGAAGCCGACCGCGTCCAGGTTCTCCCGCCCGCCGTGCTCGTTGGGCGCCCACTCGCCCTCACTGCGCGAGTAGTCGAGATAGAGCATCGAGGCCACCGCGTCCACCCGCAGGCCGTCCACGTGGAACTCCTCGCACCAGTACACGGCATTGGCGACGAGGAAGTTGCGGACCTCCTTGCGGCCGTAGTCGAACTCCAGCGTCCCCCAGTCCGGGTGCGCCGCCCGGCGCGGGTCGTGGTGCTCGTAGAGCGGCCGCCCGTCGAACTCCGCGAGGGCCCAGTCGTCGCGCGGGAAGTGCGCGGGAACCCAGTCGACGATCACCCCGATCCCGGCCCGGTGCAGCGCGTCCACGAGGAAGCGGAAGTCGTCCGGGGTGCCCATCCGTGAGGTCGGCGCGTAGAAGCCGGTGACCTGGTACCCCCACGAGCCGCCGAAGGGGTGCTCGGCGACCGGCATCAGCTCCACGTGCGTGAAGCCCAGCTCCTTGACGTACGCGGGGAGCTGTTCGGCGAGCTGCCGGTAGGACAGCCCCGGCCGCCAGGACGCCAGGTGCACCTCGTACACCGAGAAGGGGGCCTGGTGCGGGGGACGGGCGCCGCGCTCGGCCATCCACGCCGCGTCCTGCCACTCGTACCGGGAGGAGGTGACCACCGAGGCGTTCGCCGGGGGGACCTCCGCGGACCGCGCCATCGGGTCGGCGCGCAGGGTGTGACTGCCGTCCGGGCGGGTGATGTCGTACTTGTAGAGCGTCCCGGCGCCCACCCCGGGCAGGAACAGCTCCCACACCCCCGTCGAGCCGAGCGAGCGCATCGGGTAGGCGGCGGAGTCCCAGTACGAGAAGTCCCCGGAGACCCGGACCCCCTGGGCGTTCGGCGCCCACACCGTGAAGCGGGTCCCGGCCACGCCCTGGTGCTCCATCGGCTCGGCGCCGAGCGCCTTCCACAGCTGTTCGTGGCGGCCCTCGCCGATCAGGTGAAGGTCCAGCTCGCCGAGGGCGGGCAGGAACCGGTACGGGTCGTGGACCTCGATCTCGTCGCTGTCGTACGCGACCAGCAGCCGGTACTCCGGCACGCCGGTCAGCGGCAGCAGCCCCGAGAACAGCCCGTCGCCCTCGTCGACGAGCTCGGCCCGCAGCCCCTTCGCGACGACGGTGACCGCCTTGGCGTAGGGGCGCAGCACCCGGAAGGCCACCCCGCCCCGCTGGGTGCGGGCCCCCAGCACCGCGTGCGGATCGTGGTGTCGGCCCTCCAGCAGCCGGGCCCTTTCGTCGGCGCCGAGTGCGGGCGCCGGCCGGACGCCGTGCGCAGGATCGGCGCGGCGGGCCCGGGGGGTACGGGCCTTCTTCACCGCCGCCGGAGCGGGTGCGGCTTCGTCGCGGACGGTCGGTGACGGCTGTCGTGCGGCGCTCACGCGAGCGGCCTCCTCGGGGGCTTCGGATGGGGGTGCGGGGAGATGGAGCCGGGGGCGGGCGGGGTCGGCGGCACGCGGTGGGCGGGCCGTACGGGCTCCGAGAGCCGCCGGATCGCGGCCATCGGGACGTGCAGCCAGTCGGGGCGGTGCCGGGACTCGTAGCGGGCCTCGTACACCGCCTTGTCGGTCTCGTACGCGCGCAGCAGTACGGGGTCCTCGCGGGGGTCCCGGCCGGTGGTCCGGGCGTAGCCCTCGCAGAAGGCGGCCCGGCAGTCGTCCGCCCAGGCGGGGGCGAACGGCCGGTGCGAGCGGGCGGCGTAGTCGAAGGAGCGCAGTATCCCGGCGATGTCGCGCACCGCCGGTTCGGGACGGCGCCGGTCGGCCAGCGGCCGGGCCGGCTCGCCCTCGAAGTCGATCAACGACCAGCTGCCGTCGAGGGTGCGCAGGGTCTGACCCAGATGGAGGTCCCCGTGGATCCGCTGGGCGGGCACGCCCGCGCCCCGGGAGGCGGCCAGCGCGTCGAAGGCGCCCCGCAGCCCCGCCTCGTAGGGCCGCAGCGCCGGTACCTCCCGGGCGGTGGCGGCCAGCCGCGCCGTCATGCCCGCGGCGAGCCGGGCGGTCTGCTCCGGCCCGAGCGCGACCGTGGGCAGTGCGGAGGCCAGCGCGCTGTGCACCTCGGCGGTGGCCCGGCCCAGGGCGTGCGCCTCCGCGGTGAAGTCCGCCCCGGCGCCGAGTCGGCGCAGTGCGAGCTGCCAGCCGTCGTCGGAGCCGCGCAGGTACGGCTGGAGCACCCCCAGGGTCAGCGGTTCGCTGCCGGGCGGCACGGCCTCGTACCAGGCGACGGGCGCCGGGACGCGGGCGCAGCCGGCGGCGGCCAGCGCTCTGGGCAGTTCCAGGTCCGGGTTGATCCCGGGGCCGACCCGGCGGAAGACCTTCAGGATGAACGAATCTCCGTAGATCAGGGACGAGTTCGTCTGCTCCCCGGAGATCGGCCGGGGCGTGAGCCCCGCCGGGATCGGCGTGGCCGGGTCCCGGTCGAAGCGCAGCGGCCCGAGGGTGCCGGGGGAGCGCAGCCGCTCCAGCAGCATGGCCGCGAGCCGGGGGTCGCCGAGCGCCTCGTACACGGCCCGGCCCGCGTACGGACCGTCCTCGGCGTGGCCGATCAGTGTGGGTGCCAGGGCGGGCGGCAGGGACGGGCGGATGCCCAGCAGCAGTTGGTAGCAGTCCCCGTCGACGTCGAGGAGCAGGTGCAGCAGTCCGGGGGTGGACCCCGGTGGCAGCAGCTCGGCCGCCGAGACGGTCCTGAGCCTGCTGATGGTGCGGCCCTTGCCCGCGAACCAGCGCTGTGCGGGCAGCCAGGCCCTCAGCATCGGCTCCAGCGGAGCGATCCCGGCGGCCCGGTCGGCCGTCAGCCGGCTCCGGGCGGATGCAGCCTCCGACATGGCGTCGCGTCCTTTCCCCGGGCCGTCACAGAATGCGCAGAGTGTCCCGGATGCGCGGCAGTTGCTTCTCCGGCATGTGCGAGTGTCGGGTCAGGATGGTCCGTACAGGGGCGGGCGATTGACCCATTCGAGCTGCCCGCCCCGTCTTCGGCCCGCTACTCGGCGCGTTGCTCGCCGCGCTGTTCGGGCCGCAGCCGGAACCAGTAGAAGCCGTGTCCGGCCAGGGTCAGCAGGTACGGCCACTCGCCGATCGGCGGGAAGCGCACGTCACCCGTGAGCTCCAGCGGGACCCGCCCGTTGAACGACCGCAGATCCAGCTCGGTGGGCTGCGCGAAGCGGGAGAAGTTGTGCACGCACAGCACCAGGTCGTCCCCGTACTCGCGGAGGAACGCGAGCACCGCCGGGTTCGACGACGGCAGTTCGGTGTACGAGCCGAGCCCGAAAGCGGTGTTCGCCTTGCGGATCTCGATCAGCCGCCGGGTCCAGTGCAGCAGTGAGGAGGGCGACGCCATGGCCGCCTCGACATTGGTGACCTGGTACCCGTAGACCGGGTCCATGATGACCGGCAGGTTCAGCCTGCCCGGATCGCACGAGGAGAAACCGGCGTTGCGGTCCGGGGTCCACTGCATGGGCGTGCGCACACCGTCGCGGTCACCCAGCCAGATGTTGTCGCCCATGCCGATCTCGTCGCCGTAGTAGAGGATCGGCGATCCGGGCAGGGACAGCAGCAGGGCGGTGAACAGCTCGATCTGGTTGCGGTCGTTGTCCAGGAGCGGGGCGAGCCGGCGCCGGATGCCGATGTTGGCCCGCATCCGCGGATCCTTGGCGTACTCGGCGTACATGTAGTCGCGCTCTTCGTCCGTGACCATTTCGAGGGTGAGCTCGTCGTGGTTGCGCAGGAAGATTCCCCACTGGCAGCGGTCCGGGATCGCCGGTGTCTTGGCCAGGATTTCGGAGACGGGGTAGCGGGACTCTCTTCGTACGGCCATGAAGATGCGCGGCATGACGGGGAAGTGGAAGGCCATGTGGCACTCGTCCCCGCCCTTCGCGTAGTCCCCGAAGTAGTCGACGACGTCCTCGGGCCACTGGTTGGCCTCGGCGAGCAGCACGGTGTCCGGGTAGTGCGCGTCGATCTCGGCCCGGACCCGCTTGAGGAGCTGGTGGGTTCTGGGCAGGTTCTCGCAGTTGGTGCCCTCCTCGGCGTACAGGTAGGGCACGGCGTCGAGGCGGAAGCCGTCGATGCCGAGGTCGAGCCAGAAGCGCAGGGCCGAGACGATCTCCTCCACCACGGCCGGGTTCTCGTAGTTGAGGTCCGGCTGGTGGGAGAAGAATCGGTGCCAGTAGTACTGCTTGCGTACCGGGTCGTACGTCCAGTTGGAGGTCTCGGTGTCGACGAAGATGATGCGGGCGTCCTGGTACTGCTTGTCGTTGTCGGCCCACATGTAGTAGTCGCCGTACGGTCCCTCCGGGTCCTTGCGCGACTGCTGGAACCACTCGTGCTGATCGCTGGTGTGGTTCATGACGAAGTCGATGATCACCCGCATGCCGCGGGTGTGCGCCGCGTCCACGAACTCCACGAAATCGGCGAGGTCGCCGAACTCGGGCAGCACGGAGGTGTAGTCGGCGACGTCGTATCCCCCGTCGCGCAGGGGTGAGGCGAAGAACGGCGGCAGCCAGAGGCAGTCGACACCGAGCCACTGGAGGTAGTCCAGCTTGCTGGTGAGCCCCTTGAGGTCCCCGACGCCGTCGCCGTTGCTGTCGTGGAATGAGCGGACGAGGACCTCGTAGAAGACCGCCCGCTTGAACCAGTCGGGATCGCGGTCCTTGGCGGGGGTGTCCTCGAAGGTGTCGTGGACGGGATCGTTGATCATCATGTGGTGGGTGACCCTCCGGTGGGCGGGGACGGTCGCAGAGCGGCCAGTACGTGCGCGGGCGTGCGGCCCGGCTCTAGGCGCACGTAGTTCGCCCTGCCCCAGTGATAGGTCTCGCCGGTGAGCTCGTCGCGCACCGCGAGGGACCCGTGCCAGTCGAGGCCGAGTACCGGCATGTCCAACGAGACCGTCGCCTCCTGGGTGTGGTGCGGATCGAGGTTGACGACCACCAGTACGGAATTGGCTCCGGCATGCTTCGAATAGGCGATCACCTGTTCGTTGTCGGTCGAGTGGAAGTGGATGTCGCGCAGCTGCTGGAGCGCCGGGTTGCGGCGGCGCAGCCGGTTCAGCGAGGTGATCAGCGGGGCGATGGTGGCGCCGGTGCGGTCGGCGTCCGCCCAGTCGCGTGGCCGGAACTCGTACTTCTCGGAGTTCATGTACTCCTCGCTGCCCTCCCGCATCGGAGTGTTCTCGCAGAGCTCGTAGCCGGCGTAGACACCCCAGGTGGGGGAGAGGGTGGCGGCGAGGACGGCCCGGACCTCGAAGGCGGGACGGCCGCCGTGCTGGAGGTACTCGTGCAGGATGTCCGGGGTGTTCACGAAGAAATTCGGCCGCATGACGGAGGCTGAGGGGGTGGCGGCCAGCTCGGTCACGTATTCGGTCAGCTCGGCCTTGGTGTTGCGCCAGGTGAAATACGTGTACGACTGCTGGAAGCCGATGGCGGCGAGCGCCCGCATCATCGCGGGCCGGGTGAAGGCCTCCGCCAGGAAGATCACGTCCGGATCGGACTTGTTGATGTCCGCGATCACCTTCTGCCAGAAGACGACCGGCTTGGTGTGCGGATTGTCGACCCGGAAGATCCGGACCCCGTGGTCCATCCAGTGCCGCAGGATCCGGCAGGTCTCCTCGACGATCCCGGCCATGTCGGTGTCGAAGTGGATCGGGTAGATGTCCTGGTACTTCTTCGGCGGGTTCTCCGCGTACGCGATCGTCCCGTCGGCGCGGTGGCGGAACCACTCCGGGTGCTTCTCCACCCAGGGGTGGTCGGGGGAGCACTGCAGGGCGAAGTCCAGCGCGATCTCCATGCCCAGCTCGCGGGCGCGCCCGATGAAGGCGTCGAAGTCCTCGATGGTGCCGAGCTCCGGGTGGACCGCGTCGTGCCCGCCCTCCGTGGAGCCGATGGCCCACGGCACGCCCGGGTCCCAACTCCCGGCGGAAAGGGTGTTGTTCGGACCCTTGCGGTAAGTGGACCCGATCGGGTGGATGGGCGGCAGGTAGACCACGTCGAAGCCCATCGCGGCGATCGCCGGCAACCGCTCGGCGGCGGTCCGGAAGGTCCCGCTGACAGGAGCCTCGTCGGGCTCCAGCACTGCTCCCTCGGAGCGCGGGAACATCTCGTACCAGGAGCCGAAGAGGGCCCGCTTGCGCTCCACCAGCAGCGGCAGCGGCTTGGAGGCCGTGACCAGCTCCCGGTAGGGGCGCCTGGCGAACGCGGCGTCCACGGCGGGGTCGAGGGCGGCCTCGTGGCGTTCGATCGCGGGCCGGTCCTCGTCGCGCATGGCCTCGGCTGCGGCCAGCACGGCCTCTCGCCCGTCGCGCTTGGGGATCCGGGCCCCGGCCCGCTCGTAGAGCTCGGCGCCCTCCAGCAGCATCAGCCCGGTGTCGATCCCGGCGGGGATCTTGATCGCGGCATGGGCCCGCCAGGTGGCCACCGGATCGCTCCACGCCTCGACGGTGTACGTCCACCTCCCCTCGATCTCGACGGAAATCCTGGCTCCCCACCGGTCGGTGCCGGGGGCGAGTTCGCTCAGCGGCACGGGGGCACGCAGCCGCCCGCCCGGATCACGCAGGACGAGGTGGGCGGCGACGGCGTCGTGCCCCTCTCGGAACACGGTGGCGGAGATCTCGAAGACCTCGTCCACGACCGCCTTTGCGGGTCTGGCGCCGCAGTCGACGGCGGGGCGGACGTCCAGCACGGGAATGCGACCGATCATGATGGGATCACCTGGGGGCAGTTCGCAGGGCTCGGTGACAACAGGCCAGCCGGAATCACGGCTGGTAGTGCACGCTCTGTTCGCTCTGTTTCTAGCCGCTCAGTGGACGGCTGGGCTGCGGGCATGGCCGCTCCTGTCCGCGTTCACTCGGGTGGCGGGGAGAGGGTTTGTGGGCGGGTGCGCCGTGCGTGTACGCGTCTACCCGGGGAGCCCTTCCCACTATCACCCCACCCAACCCGGGTGCTCGGTTAACTACTCGTACGTAGTGGCACGGGCGATGCCGAGGGTCTGGTCGACATCCGGCCGGGCTCCGTCAAGTCGGCCGGGACCAAGTGACGTACGGGCGGAAGCGGAATCGGGCGGGTGCGCGGCCGGGGCGGGGGGCGGGGCGCGACCGGGGTGGGAAACACCCGTCCCACGGGCCCCGCGGACCCCGTCGGCCGAGCCGCCGGGGCCACCCCGGGAGGCGACGGTCCGTCAGAGCGGAAGGCGCGGGTGACCAGCGGTCCCGGGATCCTGAAGCATGCGTTCGAAGGGCGACCGCCGTCGTCCCGCAGTGCCGGGGCGCACTCGCAGGGGGCCGACGGGTCGTGCGGAGCACCGGCTGCCGCGGCGGATCCCGGGCGGCAGCGGGGAGGGGGCGGTCCCCGGCCGTTTTCGGCCGGGCGCCCGGACGCGAGCGGTCGCACCCGCCCCGGTGGAGCGCCACAGGCGCCATGGCCGGAACCCGCGGGCGTCGCTAGCCTTCCGGGGGTGATGCGCGGGTGCACAGCGTGGTGCGGCCGCTCCTATCCGTAATCCCCTGCGAAGGTGGAACACGTGAAGGCTATCCGTCGATTCACCGTGCGCCCCGTCCTCCCGGAACCCCTGCTGCCGCTCACCGACCTCGCGCGCAATCTGCGCTGGTCGTGGCATGCCGAAACCCGTGAACTCTTCCAATCCGTCGACCCCGAGGGCTGGCAGGCCGCCGGCGGCGATCCCGTCCGGCTGCTCGGTGCCGTTCCGGCGGCCCGGCTCGCGGAACTGGCCGCCGACCGCCGGTTCCTGCGGCGGCTCGCCGTCGCCGCCGCCGACCTCGATGACTACGTGAAGGGCGGGAGGTGGTACCAGAGCCAGGAAAACGGCACGGAACTGCCAGCCGCCATCGCCTATTTCTCGCCAGAATTCGGGATCACCGCCGCCCTGCCCCAATACTCCGGCGGCCTCGGCATCCTCGCCGGGGACCACCTGAAGGCCGCCAGCGACCTCGGCGTCCCGCTCATCGGCGTGGGCCTGCTCTACCGCCACGGCTACTTCCGGCAGTCGCTCTCCCGCGACGGCTGGCAGCAGGAGCACTATCCCGTCCTCGACCCCAACGAACTTCCGCTCGGCCTGCTCCGCCAGGACGACGGCACCCCCGCCCGCGTCTCGCTGACCCTGCCCGGCGGACGCACCCTGCACGCCCACATCTGGCAGGCCCGCGTCGGCCGGGTGCCGCTGTTGCTCCTGGACTCCGACGTCGAGGACAACGACGCCCCGGCCCGCGAGGTGACCGACCGGCTCTACGGCGGCGGCAGCGACCACCGGCTGCTCCAGGAGATGCTGCTGGGCATCGGCGGCGTGCGCGCGGTGCGCGCGTACTGCCGGATCACCGGGCATCCCGATCCCGAGGTCTTCCACACCAACGAGGGCCACGCCGGATTCCTCGGGCTCGAACGCATAAGGGAACTGGAGCGGGAGCAGGGCCTCGGCTTCGAAGCGGCCGTCGAGGCGGTGCGCGCCGGAACCGTGTTCACCACGCACACCCCCGTCCCGGCCGGGATCGACCGCTTCGAGCGGGCCCTGGTCGCCCGGCACTTCGGGGAGGGCGGCGAACTGGCCGGCGTACCCGTCGAGCGGATCCTGGAACTGGGCGCCGAGACCTACCACGGAGGCGACCCCGGGGTGTTCAACATGGCCGTGATGGGCCTGCGCCTGGCCCAGCGGGCCAACGGGGTGTCCACCCTGCACGGCGCCGTGAGCCGGGAGATGTTCGCCGGCCTGTGGCCCGGCTTCGACCCGGCCGACGTCCCCATCACCTCCGTGACCAACGGGGTGCACGCCCCGACCTGGGTGGCCCCCGAGGTGATCCGGCTCGGCGCCCGCCAGATCGGCGCGGGCCGCGCCGAGGACGCGCTGTCGGTCGGCGGCTCCCCGCGCTGGGACGCGGTCGCCGACATCCCGGACCAGGACGTGTGGGACCTGCGCCGGGTGCTGCGCGAGCAGCTGGTGCAGGAGGTACGGGACCGGCTGCGGGCCTCGTGGCGCCAGCGCGGGGCCGCGGCGGCCGAACTGGGCTGGGTGGACTCCGTCCTCGATCCCGACGTGCTGACCATCGGCTTCGCCCGGCGCGTGCCCTCGTACAAGCGGCTGACACTGATGCTGCGCGACCCGGAGCGGCTGCGCAGGCTGCTGCTGGACCCGGAGCGGCCGGTGCAGATCGTCGTCGCGGGCAAGGCGCACCCGGCCGACGACGGCGGGAAGCGGCTCGTGCAGGAACTGGTGCGGTTCGCGGACGACCCGCGGGTACGGCACCGGATCGTGTTCCTGCCCGACTACGGCATGGCCATGGCGCAGAAGCTCTACCCGGGCTGCGACGTCTGGCTGAACAACCCGCTGCGACCCCTGGAGGCCTGCGGCACGAGCGGGATGAAGGCCGCGCTGAACGGCTGCCTCAACCTCTCCGTGCTGGACGGCTGGTGGGACGAGTGGTTCGAGCCGGACTTCGGCTGGGCCATTCCGACCGCCGACGGGCTCGGCGCGGACGAGGACCGGCGCGACCACCTGGAGGCGAGCGCCCTCTACGAGTTGATCGAGAACCGGGTCGCGCCCCGGTTCTACGACCGGGGCGGGCGCACCGGGCTCCCGGTGCGGTGGATCGAGATGGTCCGGCGCACCCTGGTCTCGCTGGGGCCGAAGGTGCTCGCCGGACGGATGGTCCGGGAGTACGTGGAACGTCTGTACACGCCGGCCGCGCTCGCCCACCGGGCCCTGGACGCCGAGGCGGCGCGTGACCTCGCCTGGTGGAAGGGGCGGGTCCGGGCGGCCTGGCCGCGGATCTCGGTGGAGCACGTGGAGACGCTGGCCGAGGCTCCGGTCAACGGCACCGCCGAGCTGGGCGCCACCCTCACCCTGCGCGTGCAGGTGGCGCTGGACGCCCTCGCGCCCGAGGACGTGGAGGTGCAGGCCTTCGCCGGCCGGGTGGACCCGCAGGACGTGATCCGGGACGGGCGGAGCTTCCCGCTCAAGCCGGCCGCGGGACCCGATCTGGACGGCCGCTGGGTGTACGAGGGCCCGCTCGCGCTCGACCGTACGGGGCCCTTCGGCTACACGGTGCGCATCCTGCCGTCGCATCCGCTGCTGGCGACCCCGGCCGAATTGGGCCTGGTCGCGGCCCCGGTGGAGACGGACGCAGGGGGTGGCGTGCTCCTGCGCTGACCTCGTGGGGCCGGGCGGCGCACTGCAGGTGCGCGCCGCCCGGCCTCCCGGGTGAACCACGCTCGCGCAGGGTCTGCCGAAACGTTCCGGCGATGTGTCCCGCTCCTACGCTGCCCGAGGATGCCACCGGACCGGTATCCCGGAACCCGAGGAACGGACACCCCCCATGCGTCTTCGCCCGACCGCCGCCGTGATCGTCGGCGCTCTCGCGCTCGCCCTGCCCACCGCCGGGCCGTCGCTCGCCGACGACCACGGCGAACGCGCCCTCGGCACGCTGCACTACGAGTACCTCGACGCGGGCGGCGCCACGCGCAACGGGCGGATCCGGCCCGCCGACAACGACACCTGCTACCTGCTGACGCGCACCTCCCGCGACGAGCCGGCCATCGAGGTGCGCAACGAGACGCAGTCGCTGGCGGTCCTCTTCGACAACCGCAGCTGCGAGGGCGAGGCGGAGGCGGTGCTGAAGCCGGGAGGCAGGGCGAAGCAGGTGGAGGTCGTCTCGGTCTACTTCAAGCCGGCGGACGACGAGAACGCGGGCCGCGGCGACAACGGCGCCAATGGCGGCAACGGCGACAACGGCACCTGGCCGGGCCGCGGCGACCAGAGCCAGGACCAGGACCAGGACCGTGACGACGAGGACGACGTGGACGATGTGGAGGGCTTCGTCGCCCGCATCCTGCGCGCCCTCGGCTGATCCGGCCCGGAAACGCCCCGGCGTCGAAGGCACATGGAACAGGGCCGCCCGGGGAGGATTCCTCCCGGGCGGCCCCGTGATCTATCTGCTCAGCCGGTGTTCACGCTGCCCCGGTGGGGTCAGAAGGTGAGCTTCCAGCTGTTGATGTAGCCGGTGTCCAGGCTGGCGGCGTCCCGGACGCGGAGCTTCCAGGTGCCGTTCGCGACCTCGGAGGAGGCGTTCACGGTGAAGGACTGGACGATGTTGTCCGCGCTGCCGCCGGTGCGGTTGCGCAGGTTGTAGACGCTGCCGTCGGGCGCGACCAGGTCGACCACCAGGTCACCGACGTAGGTGTGGACGATGTTCACGTCCACCTTGAGGGCGCTCGGGGCGTTGCCCGTGCGCGTCACGTTGAGCGGGGACTCGACGGTCGCGTTGTCCGCGATCTGGTAGTCCGTGGTGTTCTCGAAGACGTTCGGCTGCGTGGTGCCGACCGTCCAGGTGAACGCCGCGGTGCCGGTCTGGTTCTGCGAGTCGGTCACTGTGACGGTCACGTTGGACGTGCCCGCGGTGGTGGCGGTGCCCGAGATCAGGCCGTTGGAGGAGTTGATCGACAGCCCGGCCGGCAGGCCGGTCGCCGCGTAGCTCAGCGCACCCGGGTTCGTGCTGGTGGCCTGGACCTGCAGGCTGACGGCACCGCCCGTGACGGTGTTCTGGTTGGCGATCGGGGTGACCGAGACGCCGTTGGAGATGCGGGATCCGACGGCGATGCCGGCCCACGCGTTGGCGACGTTGTTGTAGATCGTCGAGCCCTGGCCGTAGAGGTCCGCGGCGGCCTTCAGGGTCTGGACGCGGGCGTCGGCGTAGTTGGTGTTCGACTTGAAGTAGCCCACCGTCAGCGCACGGAACCAGATCTTCGAGGCGGCGTCACGGCCGATCGCGGTGACCGGCAGGCCGTCCGCGGTCGGCGAGTTGTAGCTCACGCCGTTGATGACCTTGGCGCCCGAGCCCTCGGAGGCCAGGTAGTACCAGTGGTTGGCCGGGCCCGAGGAGTAGTGGACGTCGATGCCGCCGAGGCCCGAGTACCAGCTGTCCTTGGACGAGCCGTCCTTGCTCGGCTTGTCCATGTAGCGCAGCGGGGTGCCGTCGCCGTTGATGTCGATCTTCTCGCCGACCAGGTAGTCGCCGACGTCCTGCGGGTTGTTGGCGTAGAACTCGACGGCCGCGGCCATGATGTCCGAGGTCGCCTCGTTCAGACCGCCGGGCTCACCGCTGTAGGTCATGTTGCCGGTGACCGAGGTCAGGCCGTGGGTCATCTCGTGCGCGGCCACGTCGGTGGAGGTGAGCGGCTTGTTGTTGCCCTCACCGTCGCCGTAGGTCATGCAGAAGCAGGAGTCGCTCCAGAACGCGTTGACGTAGGCGTTGCCGTAGTGGACCCGGGTGTAGGGGGCCACGCCGTCGTTGCGCAGGCCGTTGCGGCCGTGCACGTTCTTGTAGTAGTCCCACGTGACGGCCGCGCCGTAGTGGGCGTCCGCGCCGGCGGTCTCCAGGTTGGACGGCAGGTTGTTGCCCCAGGTGTCGTCCGGGCCGGAGAACAGGGTGCCGGTGCCGGAGCCGGTGCCGCGGTTGAGGTTGTACGTCTTGTGGTTGCCGCGGGCGGCGTCGGTCAGGTTCCAGGTGCTGCCCGACTGGGTGGTCCCGAGGGTCACCTGGCCGCTGTACATCGTGTTGCCGGTGCCGGTCTCGATGGCCTGCCACTCGGTGATCTTGGCGCCGGTCTTGGCGTTGGTCACCACGTGGAGCTCGTTCGGCGTGCCGTCGTGCTGGAGGCCGCCGACGACGGTCTCGAACGCGAGGACCGGCGCGCCCTCGGCCGCCCAGATCACCTTGCGGGCGCCCTTGGTGGCCTTGGCCTCCTTGGAGCCCTCGGCGTTGGCGGCGGAGACGGCCTGGCTCTCGGCGGCCGCCGGGGTGACGGTGGCGCTGGTGTCCGCGACCTTGATCTCGTGGTTCGTCGCCTTGGTCACGCTCTTGGTGACGCCGCCCTTGGCGTGGACGGTGAGGTCACCGCCGAGGACCGGGAGTCCGTCGTAGGTGCGCTCGTACGTCGTGTGCGTGGTGCCGTCGGCGTCCTGGACCACGTCGCGGACGACGAGCTTCTCGCCACTGCCGAGGCCGAGCGCCTTGGCGGCCTGGACGGTGGTGGAGTTGGCCTCGGCCAGGAGCGTCGCACGCTCCGAGGCGCTGAGTGCGCGGTTGGCCGCGCCCGGGTTGGACTGGGCGGCCTTGGGTGCCTGCGACGCGGTGGCGTCGGCGGTCGCGGTGCCGGTCTGTATACCTACGGCGAGCAGGGCTGCCGCGGCAACGAGCGCGCCGGCTGCGGTGGCACGCCTCTGGGGGGTGGACCTCAACGCAGACTCCTTCTGCAAGGGGGGTTCCGGATGGCTGGGTGGGCCTCCGGGCAGAACAGGGCTGGTGCGATGAACGGTCGAAGATTGCCACTCGCAGCGTCAGATGTCAGGGCCGCGTCAAAAGGTTGGCCGGAAACGGTCCGTTGTTCGAAGATGCGACTCCGGTATCCGGACCATTCACCTTCGTATGCCTTCCTGCGCCGCCCAATAACCGGAACACCAGGTACCGGTTGCTAACACTTGCGCAACAAGAGGCTGCGTTGACCCAAACGGCATTTACCGTACGGGTGTTTGTCGTACTGTTTCCCGGTGCGGCAGATGTTCGGTGCCAGGGGAAGCCATGGACACCTGCCGTTGTCATAGACCACGTGCCAGGGGGGCCCATGAGGCATGTTCATTTTCCTGCGCAAAGAGTGGCCAGAGCGGCCCGGGAGTCCCTTGCGCCCGCACGGCGCCTCGGAGACAAGGCCCGTTGGTACCGCCCTGCCGCAGTCGCCGCCGATTTCCTCGGCGCCGCGATCCCCGTAGGACTCGTCTTCGATGCCGCGCAGCAGGTCCGGCCGGTCTACTGCGCCCTGGCCGCCGCCGTGGCGTGGACCGGGGTGCAGGCGCTGCGCCGGCGCTACGCGTCCCGGGCCCTCGGGGAGTCCCGCGGTGTGCTGCCCGTCGTACATGACTGGCTGATTCTTATCGGCGTGCTGGCCGTGGCGCGCGTGGTGACCGAAGAGGCCACCCCCCGGCTGTCCGCCCTCGGGGCCCTGCTGCCCGCTCTGCTCATCACCGTCGCCGTCCACAAACTGACCTACCGCCACCTCTCGGCCGCCCGCCGCGAGGCCCAGGCCGTGAGCCGCGTCCTGGTCGTCGGCGAGCCCGACGCGGCCGAGGACGTCATCGCGCACCTCGCCGCGCGCACCGACCACCCGTACGTCGTCGTCGGCGTGGTCCCGGTCGGTACCGGGCCCCTCGCCAGCGGAGTACCCGTGGCGGCGCGGCTCGACGGAACGACCCCCGAGGTCCCGAACAGCGACTCGGCCGCCGTGCTCGGCGCCGTCGCCAGCCACCACGCCGATCTGGTGCTCGTGGCCCCCGGCGTGCGCATCACGGGGGAGCGGCTGCGCCGGATCGCCTGGGCCCTGCACGACGCCGGGCTGGAACTCGCGGTCTTCCCCGGACTGGTGGAGGTCTCCGTCAAGCGGCTGGAGACCCTGTCCGCGGGCGGGCTCGCCGTGCTGCGGGTCGCGCCGCCCGTCAGCCGCGGGGTGCAGACCCTGCTCAAGTCGGCCCTGGACCGGGTGGGAGCCGCGGCCGGACTGCTGCTGCTCTCCCCGCTCTTCCTGGGGATCGTGCTGGCCATACGGTTCGGTTCGCGCGGCCCGGCCTTCTACCGCCAGCGGCGGATCGGCCGCGACGGGGCCCCGTTCGTCATGTGGAAGTTCCGCACGATGGTCGTGGACGCCGACGCACTCAAGGCCGACCTGTCCGGGGCAAACGAGAACGACGGCCTGATGTTCAAGATGCGCCGCGACCCGCGGGTCACCCGGGTGGGCAGACTGCTGCGCCGCACCTCGCTGGACGAGCTCCCGCAGCTCATCAACGTACTGACCGGCAACATGTCGCTGGTCGGCCCGCGCCCGCCGCTGCCGGAGGAGGTGGCGAAGTACGACGAGGTCGAGCTGCGCCGGCTCACCGTACGGCCCGGGATGACGGGGCTGTGGCAGATCAGCGGACGGTCCGACCTGTCCTGGGACGAGACCATCCAGCTCGACCTGCAGTACGTCGACAACTGGTCCTTCACCAGTGATGTCGACGTCATGGGCCGCACGCTCCGCGCCGTCGTCGACGGTCGCGGAGCGTACTGAGGAACCTGGGCCGCCTGTGCGATCAGCTCTGCTCGCGCCACCACCGGTAGGTGGCGGCGATGCCGTCCCGCAGCGGGACGGCGGGCTTCCAGCCGAGCGAGGTCAGGCGGCTCACGTCCAGCAGCTTGCGCGGGGTCCCGTCCGGCTTGGACGTGTCCCAGGCGAGGCGGCCGCGGAAGCCGGTCACCTCGGCGACGGTCTCGGCGAGCTCCTTGATGGTCAGGTCCTCGCCGCAGCCGATGTTGACGGGCTCGTCGCCGTCGTAGCTGCTGAGCAGCACGGCGCAG
Organism: Streptomyces avidinii; assembly: GCF_014650695.1. GTDB lineage: Bacteria > Actinomycetota > Actinomycetes > Streptomycetales > Streptomycetaceae > Streptomyces > Streptomyces avidinii. The sequence goes on from NZ_BMVL01000014.1 coordinate 82,409, forward strand.
GCCGCGGCCAGGTCGTCCACGTGCAGGAACTCCCGGCGCGGGGTGCCCGAGCCCCAGAGCGTGACCTCGTCACGGCCATCGGCGGCGGCCTCGTGGAAGCGCCGGACGAGGGCCGGCAGGACGTGCGAGGTCTCCAGGTCGAAGTTGTCGCCCGGGCCGTAGAGATTGGTCGGCATGGCCGAGATGTACGAGGCCCCGTACTGCTTGCGGTACGACTGGACCTGGACGATGCCGGCGATCTTCGCGAGGGCGTAGGCCTCGTTGGTCGGCTCCAGCGGGCCGGTCAGCAGCGCGTCCTCGCGGATGGGCTGCGGGGCCAACTTCGGGTAGATGCAGGACGATCCGAGGAACAGCAGCCGGCCCACGCCGGCGGCGTGGGCGCCGCCGATCACGCTGAGCTGGATCTGCAGGTTCTCCTCCAGGAACTGCACCGGGTACGTGCTGTTGGCCATGATCCCGCCGACCTTGGCCGCAGCCAGCACCACGGCGTCCGGGCGGACGTCCTTCAGGTACGCCGCGGTCGCGGCGGCGTCGCGCAGGTCGAGGTCGGCCCGGCTCCGGGTGAGCACCTCGTGGCCGTCGGCGGTGAGCCGCCGGACGACCGCGGACCCCACGAGGCCGCGGTGGCCCGCGACGAAGACGCGGGCGTTCGGGGGCAGGAGCGGCAGCGAACTTGTCATACCGCCGATGATGCCAGTCCGCTCCCGCGGGGGTCGCAGGGGTCCACCGGGGCGGGCTCCTGCCCGTGGGCCGGAGCCCGCCCCGGTGGACCGCTCGGGCTCCGACGCGGTTCCCGCCCCGGCCCGTCGGCCGGGCCGCGGCCGGCCCTCGGCCCGGGCCCGGACGGCGCCGAGGAGACGACCGGAACCGGGGCCGGCCCGGCCCGCGTCAGCTCCGGGCAGGGGCGTCCGCCCCGCCGGGGCGGTCCGGGAGCAGCCGTGTACGGTAACGCAATCCGGCCCCCGGGCCGCGGCAGGGCCGTTCGGTGCGACGCCCGAAGGCCCGCTCCGCACCCACCCCGAGGCGCAGCCTCATGAGGCGCAGCCTCACCACGACAGACAGAAACCACCAGCAAGGGGACCCCATGGGCAAGACCGCACTGATCACCGGAGTCACCGGACAGGACGGCTCGTACCTCGCCGAGCTCCTGCTCTCCAAGGGCTACACGGTGCACGGGCTCGTGCGGCGGTCCTCCAGCTTCAACACGGAGCGGGTCGACCACATCTACCAGGACCCGCAGACCGCCAACCGGTCCTTCGTCCTGCACCACGCCGACCTCTCCGACGGCGTCGCGCTCGTGAACCTGCTCCGCGACATACGCCCCGACGAGGTCTACAACCTCGGCGCGCAGTCCCACGTCCGCGTCTCCTTCGACGCCCCGCTCTACACGGGCGACGTGACCGGCCTCGGCGCGCTGCGGCTGCTGGAGGCCATCCGGGCCAGCGGTGTCGACACCCGCATCTACCAGGCCTCGTCCTCCGAGATGTTCGGCGCCACCCCGCCCCCGCAGAACGAGGCCACGCCGTTCCACCCGCGCAGCCCGTACGGCGCCGCGAAGGTGTTCGCGTACTGGACCACGGTGAACTACCGCGAGGCGTACGACATGTTCGCCGTCAACGGGATCCTCTTCAACCACGAGTCCCCGCGCCGCGGCGAGACCTTCGTGACCCGCAAGATCACCCGCGCGGTGGCCCGCATCAAGGCCGGTCTCCAGGACCACCTCTACCTCGGCAACCTCGACGCGGTGCGCGACTGGGGCTACGCCCCCGAGTACGTGGACGCCATGTGGCGGATGCTCCAGCAGGACGAGCCCACCGACTACGTCGTCGCGACCGGAGTGGCCGCGACCGTCCGCGAGTTCGTCGAGTCCTCCTTCTCGCACGCCGGCCTCGACTGGACCGAGCACGTGCGCTACGACTCCAAGTACGAGCGCCCGAGCGAGGTCGACGCCCTCATCGGCGACGCTTCCAAGGCCCATGACCTGCTTGGCTGGAAGCCGACGGTCCTGGTGGCGGAGCTGGCGCAGATCATGGTGGACGCCGACATCCGCCAGGTCGAGGACCAACTGGCGGGCGTGACGGTCCGGATCGACCGCTGAGGCCTTATATTTCCCCTACGGTTTGCCGTGTTCCGGCCATACGTCGCAGCTCTGCGCGGGTATGGCCGGGGTAAACCTGCCGTATGTCCCTTGTGCGCCCTCATGTTGAACCTGTTGATTCCAACTTGGTATGCAATGGGTCAAGAGAGGTGACCGGGCCTTCACGTGAGCCCTAGTCTGCGCCAGTACATATGGCTGTTCGGATAGTTCAAGCCATCAAACCGGGCGATTGCCCTGGGGGGCTCATGCGTAGATCCAGAGGGCTGACTGCTGCCCTCGTCCTGTCACTGGCCGGTGCGGGTACCGGCATAGGCCTGGTGTTGATGCCTCAGGCGTCCGCCATCACGCCGCCTGTGGCATTCACCGCCGACGAGCTGCCCACCTGGCAGCCGAACGGCATCGTCTGGGCCATGGCCCAGGCCAACGGCACCGTCTTCGCCGGCGGTACCTTCTCGGCAGTCCGCCCGCCCGAGGGCGCGGCCGGAGCCGAGCAGGACGCCGTGAACTTCGTCGCGCTCGACGCCGCGACCGGCAACCCCACCTCCTGCAAGCTGGCCTTCACCATCGGCGACGGCACCGCGACGGTGCGCGCGCTGGTCGTCTCGAAGGACAAGAAGACCCTCTACGCGGCCGGCTCCTTCGGCGCGGTCAACGGGACCCCGGTCTCCAGCCTCGCAGCCATCGACATCGCGAGCTGCACCCCCAAGGCATCGTTCCACCCGAGCTTCCCCGCCACCGTGCGCGCGCTCGCCGTCACCGACGACACCCTGTACGCGGGTGGCGACTTCAACACCGTCGAGGGCCAGACCCGCGAGCGGTTCGCCGCCGTGGACGCCTCCACCGGTGCGCTCAAGCCCTTCGTCGCCAACGTCGACGAGCCGGGCCGCGCGGTCGAGGTCACCCCCGACGGCAAGAACGTCCTCCTCGGCGGCGACTTCTTCACCGTCAACAACTCCAACAGCCACGCCCTGGCCGTGGTCAACGCCACGACGGGTGCGGTCACCAAGACGTACAGCAACATCCCGTCGAACTCGGTCGTCAAGGACATCTCCACCGACGACACCGGCTTCTACACGGGCCACGAGGGCTCCGGCGGCGGTGTCTTCGACGGCCGCATCGGCCTGCGCCTGAGTGACTTCACCGAGAAGTGGCGCGACCGCTGCCTCGGCGCCACCCAGTACGTCCTGCCGTACGAGGGAGTGCTCTACAGCTCCTCGCACGGGCACGACTGCTCCACCGAGCTGGAGTTCCCCGACGGCAAGCGGAACTTCCTGCTGGCCCAGCCGACCAACCACGAAGGCGCCGCCCCCGCGCCCGTGGACGGGTTCGTGCGCGGCCCCGGCAAGCTCGGCTGGCACCCCACGGCCAACGACGGCATCGGCGAGGGCATCGGCCCGCGCGTCATGTCCGTGGCCGAGAAGAACGACGTCAAGTACATGTGGGTCGGCGGTGAGTTCACCCTCATCAACGGCAAGGCCCAGCAGGGTCTGACCCGCTTCGCCTCCACCGGCGACGTCGGTGCCCCGACCACCCCGGTGGCCAGCGCCTCCAGCGTCAAGCCCGGCGAGGCCCAGGTCCGCTGGCGCACCAGCTACGACGCGGACGACAGCAAGCTGACGTACCGCATCTACCGCAACGGCTCGGCCACCCCGGCCGCCACGGTCACCGCCAGCTCGCTGGAGTGGGAGCGCCCCCAGGCCTCCTGGAACGACACCACGGTCAAGGCGGGCCAGAGCTACACCTACCGCGTGACCGCGACCGACGCCGCCGGTAACACCAGCGCCCTGTCGGCCACCACCTCGGTGACGGTCCCGACCTCGGTCCAGTCGTACCCGAACCAGGTCCGCACCGACGGCGCCGACCTGTACTGGCGCTACGACGACGCGGTCAGCCCGTACGTCGCCGACTCCTCGGTGTCGGGCAACCGCAGCGGCATCCAGGTCAACGCCCCCGCCCTGAAGCAGTCGCCCGGCGCCGTCTCCGGCAGCACGGCGATGGGCTTCAACGGGACCAGCCAGCAGGTGCACAGCGACCGCCGTCAGACGGTCGGCAACTTCACCATCGAGACCTGGTTCAAGACGAACACCACGCGCGGCGGCAAGCTGATCGGCTTCGGCAACAACACCACCCGCAACAGTGGCTCGTTCGACCGCCAGATCTACATGACCAACACCGGTCGCCTGGTCTTCGGCGTCCACAACGGCTCGACCCGGACCGTCTCCACGGGCCTGTTCGAGACGTACAACGACAACAAGTGGCACCACGTGGTCGGCACCCAGGGCCCCAGCGGCATCACGCTGTACGTCGACGGCCAGAACAAGGGCTCGCTGAACGCCACCAGCACCGCTGCCTACGCGGGCTACTGGCACGTCGGCGGTGACAACCTCTCCGGTTGGCCGACCCGCCCGACGAGCAACTTCTTCGCCGGCCAGCTCGACGAGACGGCCGTCTACCCGTCGGCGCTCACCCAGGCCCAGGTCAAGAACCACTTCGACCTGGCCAAGGCCCCCACCGACACGGTCTCCGCGGTCAAGACGACCGAGGACACCTACGTCAACCAGGGCGCCCCGAGCACCACCTACGGCACGTCCACCTCGCTCGCGGTGCGCGGCAGCGGCTCGCTCTACGAGTCGTACCTGCGCTTCAACCTGCCGGCCGCCCCGTCCGGCCAGGTCCTGAAGTCCGCCTCGCTGCAGATCAAGACCACCACGCAGACGGGCGCCGGCACCGCCGACACCGTGAAGGTGGTCCCGGTCACCGGTAACTGGACCGGCGCGGGCACGGCCTTCAACAGCAAGCCCACCCTCGGCACCACCCCGCTCGGCAGCATCGCGGGCGTGCCGGACGGCTCCGCCGTCCACAACGTGGAGCTGGACACCACCGCGCTCTCCGCGGTGCTGGGCAGCAGCTACAGCCTGGGCCTGACGAGCACGGGCACCGACCCGCTGTGGATCTGGTCCTCCGAGGCCACGGCGGCGGAGGGTACTCCGCAGCTGGTCCTCACCTTCGGCGCGAAGTAAGCGACGAAGACCGGAACAACCGCCTTACGGCGTGCGGGGCCCGGCTCTACGTGGCCGGGCCCCGCTTGTACACCCCCTTGAGTACGGGAGCCATCCGATGTACCGACGCTCCGCAGCGGCTGCTGTCCTGCTGGCCGCCGCCCTGACGCTCACCGCCTGCAGTTCGGGCGGGGACAAGGCCGACTCCGGCGCCAAGCCGAAGCCTCCGGCCTCGTCGGCGGCCCCCGACCCCGCGGACACCCCGCAGCCGTCGGGCTCCGCGGCCGACGCGAAGCCCACGGGTCCCGTCCTTCCCGACGCGAAGATCACCCCGAAGACGGGCAGCTTCACGGCGCAGGAGAAGCAGTACCTGAGCGGTCGGGTCCCCGAGAAGATGGACCCGGCGGCCGTTCTGCAGACCGGCCAGGACGCCTGCCAGCGGGTGGCGCGCACCGCCAAGCGCGACAAGGACGCGGCGACCGGAGCCGTCATCACCGGCGAGATCGCGGGCGCCAAGGACGCGATCAACCTCCTGTGCCCGGAGCAGAAGCCGATCCTCGCCGCGGCGGAGAAGGGCTTCGCGGAAGGCCCCCGGACCTCGCCCGCGGCCGGCAACTACCGGGCGCTGACCCAGGCCACGAACTGCACCTGGGAGGCCAAGGGCAAGGACGGCTCCGTCCTCGCCTCGGGCCCCGAGACCCCGCCCAAGGCGGGCGACAAGATCACGGCGGCGATCCCGGCGGGCACGGCGGAGTTCAACTCCTCGGGCTGCTACGCCTGGATCCCCGCGTAATCGAACGCCGACGCCCCCGAGGACCGGACTCCCGGCCCCCGGGGGCGTTTTCGTACCCGGAACCGGGGTACCCGCGCGGTCACAGCCATGACAGCGGAAGGCGGACCCATGGGCATCGGCGGATGCATCGTCCTGATCGTGGTGGGTGCCATCCTCACCTTCGCCAGCGACTGGGAGCTGGAGAGCGTCGACCTCGACCTGGTCGGCCTGATCATGATGGCGGTCGGCGGCATCGGCCTCGCCGTGTACACCAGCATCTACAAACGCCGCCGCACGGCGGGCGGCGCCATCCCGGTGGTGGAGGAACACCGCCGCGATGTCATCTGACGCCGCCCTCGGCCCGGCGGATGCCCTCGTGCGTTCCGGTCCTCCGTGATCGAAGCCGCGCTCCCGGATCTGAGGGGCCCGGCCGACACGATCCGAAAGGGATGACCCGGCCGATGTCGTGCAGCCACGCCGCCGCGACCAGCAGCTGTCCGTCCGCCTCCGGAACGGACGGGGACTGCGGTGCGGATGAGGGTGCGGCCCGCACCGTGTCGATGCGGGCCGCACCCTCAGCGGCGGATGCCTCCGTAGACCGGGAGGAGGGTGTCAAGGACGGCGTCCATGGAGAAGGACTCGGCGGCCAGTTCGCGGGCCGCGCGGGAGGCCTTGTGGTTCGCCGTCGGGTCCAGCAGGTCCAGGACGGCGGCGCAGACGCCCGCCGGGCCGGGGTCGACCGCGTGGCCGGCGCCGGTGCGGGCGATGTCGCGGGCCAGGCCGTTGGAGTGGGTCACGACCGGGGGGACGCCCACGGAGAGGGCCTCCAGTACCGACATGGGGAACGGCTCGTCCACCGACGGCAGCACGTAGACGTGGGCCCGGCGCAGTTCGGTGAGGACCTCCGCGCTGGACAGGGCCCCCGGGACCGTGAACCGGTCGGTGAGGCCCAGTGCCCCGATCCGGGCCCGTACGGCGCCCAGTTCGCCCTCGTCCGGTCCCGCGACCACGAAGTGGGCGTCCGGGTGGACGGCGAGGACCCCCGGGGCCGCGTCCACGAAGTCCACCGGCCGCTTACGGGCCTGCAGGCGCGCCGAGTACAGGATGCGCGGCGGCCCGCTCAGGGCAGGCCGTTCCTCCTGTGCCGGGGTGCCGTTGACCAGGCGGACCGCCTGCGCCAGCGGAGCGCCGACCACCGCGTCCAGCCCCTCCCGCTCGTGCGGGGTCAGGTACAGCACCGCGTCCGCGCCGCGCAGCAGGCGGCGTACCGCCACCGCGTCCAGCACCTTGGCCAGCAGCTTCTCGCTCGGGTCCACCATGCCGTGGGTCTGCAGCACCAGCGGCTTGCCCGCCCGCAGTGCGGCCAGGGCCACCGGTAGCGTCACCAGGTCACGTGCCAGGTGGACGTGCACGACATCGGCGTCCCGCACCAGCCGGCCGGCCGAGGCCAGCAGGGCCGGCGAGGTCATTCCGCTGAAGCCCAGCGGCAGCAGCCGGCGTGCCGGGAACAGCTTCGCCGGAACGCCCTCCACATCGGTCGGCCACTCCTCGAAGCCCTCGCCGAGCGCCAGCAGCCGCGCTTCGTGCCCCCGGGCCCGCAGCCCCTTCGCCAGGTTCAGCGCGACCCGGACAGGGCCGCCGAAGGCGTGCGAGGGGGAGTGGAGCGTGACGGCGTGCAGGACTCTCACTTGGGCTCCTCGACCGGGCGGCGCTGCCCGTCCATCGTCTGCAGGGTCAGTGCAGGAAGGTTTTTGTGGACCACCGAACCGGCGCCCGCGACCGCGCAGCGCCCCAGCGTGACCCCGGCCAGCACGGTCGCCCGTACGGCCACCCACGCGCCGTCCTCGACCACGATCGGCGCGTTGCGGTAGCGGAAGTCGGCGGCCCGGTGGTCGTGCGAACCGGTGCACAGCATGGCTTCCTGCGATACGCACACGTTCGCCCCGATGGTGACCGGCTCCAGGTTCAGCAGCCAGGCGCCTTCGCCGATCCAGGTGTGGTCGCCGACCGTCAGCTTCCAGGGCCACAGCACCCGCACCCGGTGCCGGATCAGCACGCCCTCGCCGATCTTCGCCCCGAAGGCGCGCAGCAGCGCCACCCGCAGCCGTGCCGGACAGAACCAGCTCATGAACAGCGTGTTCATCACGGCGAACCAGAGCGCCTGCGTCAGCAGCCCGCGCCCCTTGTCGTACCCGGCCAGCGTGAAGGAAGGAAGATCCCGCAACTGTCGCCCCCATCTGCTCCCCCGGGCTTCGTCCGGGGGGACCCCCGCGCCGCCGCCTCCCCGGGCGTGGCCCGCTCAGACTAGACTGCGCGCGGACCAGGCACATCGGGTGGGGGCGGCAGTGACGACGGACATACGCAAGCCCTCCGCGGCGCCCGCGAAGCAGCCCGTTCCGTCCCCTTTCGAGGACGAGAGCCTGTGGGGCCGGGCCACCCTCCCGCGCACCCTCCTCTCGCGTGCCCTGTCCGTCCCGCTGGCCCTCGGTTTCACCGTCTTCCTGCCGCTGTTCGTCGCCCTCCAGTCGGGCGCCGGCGTCCGCGACGCGGCCTTCTGGCTCCAGCTGCTGCTCACCATGTACGCGGGTGCCCGGCTCTCCGCGATGGTCCTCACCAGCCGCCGCAAGCTGCTCCAGGGCTCCTTCTGGCTCTTCGTCTACATGGCCATGGGGGTGGCCCCGCTCGCGCAGGCCGTCCTCGGCCAGGTGCCCACGCCGGTCGTCGGCCCGCGCTCCGACCTGACCGTCGCCGTCGGACTCGTGCTGCTCGGCTGCACGGCCTTCGACGTCGGCGTGCTGCTGGCCCGGCACCGGCCGACCGGGCGGGCGGGCGGCTCCCAGAAGGCGTCGAAGCCCGTCATGGCGCACCGGCGCCGGCTCCAGCTGCTGACGGGCCTGTCGTTCCTGTGCAGCGCCGTCTTCATCATGAAGCTCGGCGGCCCGGCGGTCTTCTTCTCCAGCCGCCAGGAGATCATCGCCGGCATCGAGGAGGCGGGCGTCTCCAACGGCGACGGCCAGGCCGGCCAGGCCCTGCTGCGCGGCTTCGGCACCGTACCGGCCCTGCTCGCGCTGCTCCTGTACACCCGCTGGCTGATCACCTCGAAGTTCGCCCGCCGCAAGGTGTCGGTCATCGTCACGTGGGCGGCGCTCGCCGGCCTCAACCTGATCGTCAACAACCCGATCTCGAACCCGCGGTACTGGTTCCTGACGGTCATGTTCGCGCTGCTGTTCACCGTCTTCCCGGTGAGCGCGGCGATGTACCGGGTCGCGCTGTCCATGGCGGTGGTCGTCGCGCTCCTGATCTTCCCGTTCGCGGACCGCTTCCGCTACGACGAGAAGAACTACCGGCCGGTCGAGACCACGTCCTTCCTGGAGCCGATGGCCCTCAAGGACTACGACCAGATCGGCATGTTCGCCAACACCATCACCTTCTCGAACTCCGGCCCCGGCCACTTCTACGGCCGCCAGCTCGCGGGATCGATCTTCTTCGCGGTGCCGCGCGCGGTGTGGCCCGGCAAGCCGCGGGACACGGGCGTGATGGTCGGCCAGTGGATGGGCACGGTCAACACCAACCTCTCCTCGCCGATCTGGGCGGAGCTGTGGCTCGACTTCGGTCCGCTGGGCATGGGCGCGGGACTGCTGGGCATGGGGTACGCCTCCGCGCGCGTCGACCGGCGCTACGCGAAGCGTGCGACGCGGCGGAGCCCGCCGGGCAGCCTGATCTCGGTGGTGGTTCCGCTGGTCGCGGGCTACTCGTTCATCCTGCTGCGCGGGCCGTTGCTCCAGGCGTCCGGGCGGGTGGCGATCGCGGCTCTCTGCCTCGCGCTGGTCGCGACCTACCGCACGGACAAGTCCACCACCCTGCGCTGACCGCGCCGCCGTTGCGGGTGGCCGCCCGCACCTTGCCCGCGCCGCCGCTTCCCGGGTATTTCAGCCCGTCCGGCGTTCGAGGACCGGGTCCGGGCAGCGCCCGGGGAACGGTGAAGGGCGGGGCGGGGAGAGAAGCCCGCGCAGCGGGCACGGCGGTCCGGTGGGGCTCATCGTTGCGCGCGAGCGGGTCAGGCGGCAGCCACGGGCTCGGTGTCCCGTGAGCCGGCGGCGGCCGGCAGGCGGGTGACGCGCCACCAGGCGGCCAGGGCCTTGAGGGCCGAGCCGGCCGCCAGGCCCCACGCGGCGCCCGCCACCCCCCACACCGCGTACCCGCCGAGCAGCAGCCCCACGGACAGCAGCGAGAAGACCACCTGCAGGGACAGGGTGGCCTTCGGGGCCAGCACCCGCAGGGTCAGCAGGGCGCACGTGCCGAGCCCCATCACGGCGTACTGCGCCCCGGTGGCCGGCAGCAGCGCGGACGCGCCCGCCCAGGTGTCGCCGAGGAGTTCCCGGCCCAGCCGGTCCGGCAGCAGGTACAGGGCCGTGGCCCAGCCCGCGCCGACCGCCGCCAGTACGAGTCCCAGCGCGGCCGTGGCCCGGACCGTGGCGCGCTTGCCGCCGAGCCGCCCGAGGACCGGCGGCCCGAAGGCGTTCGCGGAGTTGAACAGCACGTTCAGCGGCCCGAAGAGCGTGGTCGCGCCCCGCAGCGCACCGACGGCCAGCGGCGTCGCGAAGACGCCGAGGCCCAGTACGGCGAGCTGGCTGGAGCCGTTGCCCACCGCGAACTCGACCACGAACCGCTGCCCGAGGTGACCCCGCCGCAGGTACGGTCGCAGGTCGCCGCGCACGCCGCGCACGTACGGCCGCAGCAGCCACAGCCCGAGCGCCAGCGCGGGCAGCGCGGAGAGCCCCCAGGCGAGGACCAGCCGCCCGGCCGAGGCCCCCTCGGGCTGCACCGCGAGCGCCGCGACCACGCACGCCAGCCGCAGCGCGTCGGCGGCCAGCGCCCGTTCCGGGGCGCGCAGCGCGGAGAAGCAGTACCGCAGGCCGTCCTGGAGGAGCACCAACGGCAGTACGAGGCCCAGCGCGAGGAAGGCCGTCCCGGTGGCCGCGGCCAGCGCGAGGCCCACCAGCAGCAGCAGCGCGCCCACGGCGGCCGACGCGGCGGCGGTGAAGCCCACCGCGGAGCGGCACTCGGCGCCGAGCCGGTCGCCCTTCTCCAGCACCAGGCTCTGGCCGACGTAGGCCATGTTCAGTCCGAGGAGCACGCTGAAGGTCACGTACACCATGGAGAAGTCGGCGAACCCGGCCGCCGAGGACAGCCGGGCGGCCAGCACCAGCACCAGGATGTTGGTGGCGCTGGAGGCGGCCTGGTCCAGGACCGACGCGACGGCGGCGAGGCCGCGTCGGCTCATCTGCGGCCCATGCGGACGGTGCGCAGCGCGACGGTGTCGGTGCCGTCACCGGGGATGTGCTGTTCGGGCTCGGCCACTTCGTAGGGGATCGGCTGCGGCTGCGGCACGGGCTTGCCGGACTTCGCGGCGGTCCCGGGACCCGCGCCGGGTCCGACCGGCGCCGGGCCGCCCTTGTCCTTGCTGCGGCCGCGCTTCTCGCCGGGCAGCGGCGCGTGCAGCACCGCGCCCAGCACGGTGCCGCCGGCGCCGCTGATCAGCTCGCGGATCCGGGACAGGTCGGTGCGGTGCACGGCGCGCGGGTCGCAGACGACCAGGACGCCGTCGACGCGGTCGACGAGTGCGAGGGCGTCGGCGTACGAGAGCACGGGCGGCGCGAGCACGACGACGGTGGCGTTGGGGGAGTCGGCCTCGGAGATCAACCGGGTGGCGCGGGCCGAGGTCAGCGAACGCGGGACGTTGCGGGCCCGCTCGCCCGGGATCAGGTCGAAGGATCCGGATTCCCCGGCGTCCACGACGAGTTGGCGTCCGTCGGGCCATTCGGTGTCCGAGTGACGGCCGCCCGCGGACGGGCTGCCCGGGGTCTGGCTCCAGCGCGGCCGGCCGCCGGCGTCCGTCGGCAGCTGGCTGGCCAGGACCGGGGTGCGCAGGTCCGCCTCGATGAGGAGCACGTCCTTGCCGGTCTCCGCGAAGGAGGCGGCGAGGTTCACGGCCACCGCGGCGGCGGTCTCGCTGCTGCCGCGCGGAGCGACGACGAGCAGCCGGCGCCGGTCGGCGAAGCGGGCGTCGTAGGCCAGGCGGAAGGCCACCGAGCGGTACTCCTCGGCGAGCCGGGGATCGGCCTCGCCGGCGGCGAGCAGCGGTCCGCCGCCCGTCCGGTCCCGGGGCAGGTAGCCCAGGACGGGTGCGCGCAGCGCCCGGGCCACGTCGCCCTCGGAGCGCGGGGCCGGGTCGAAGACGAGGCGCACCCAGGCGGCCAGCAGGCCGAGCGCGAGGCCGACGGCCGCGCCGAGCGCGAGGGACATGATGATGCCGGGGCCGTCGGTGGCGGTGGGCGCGGTGGCCGCGCTGGTGACGCGGCCCGGGGTCATGTCCAGGGCCTCAAGCTTGGTGATCTTGGTGTTGTAGCCGCCGACCTCGCTCTGCAGGTCGGTCTTCGAGGAACTGGCGGCGTCGCGTCCGGCGCCGGCGGGCATCCGGGCGATCTCCTTCGACAGCTCGTCGAGCTGCTTGGCGATCGGGTCGCGCTGCTCCTTGTACCCCTTGACCATCTTGTCGCGGGTGGCGTCCAGGGCCTCCTGCCGCTTCAGCAGGTACGCCTCGGTCATCGTGTTGGCGCGCTTGGCGGCCTCCTTGGGGGAGTCCGCGGTGTACGTGAAGCGCAGCACCATGGTCTGCGGCGGGTTGGTGACCTGCAGCCCGCTGCGCAGGGCGGCGAAGCCGGACGCGCCCACGCCGAGCTTCTTCGCCGCCTCGTTGGCTATGGAGGAGCTGAGCGCGACCTGGCGCTCCGAGCCGATGTTGATCGCCTTGTCCGGGGCGAGGCTCGGGTTGAACGGGTCGTCGGTGGGCGCGCGCAGGACGACGTCGGCGGTCGCGACATAGGTGTCCGCCGTGGAGATGCCGAGGTAGACGCCGCCCAGCAGGCCTATCCCGATGCCCGCGCCGATGAGCCTGCGGTAGCGCAGGAGCTGCCGGAACTGATCTCTCAGGAGATCGGGTTCGTCGTCGGCCGGTGCCGCTGCAGGGCGGTTCGTCTCGATCACGGCCGCGGTCCCCCAAGTGCTTCGTCTATCAGTGCGTCGATGCGGGCCAGGCCCGCTTCGCGGCTCAGATGGGCCGCCACGTGGCGGGGTCCGGCCGCTCCCAGTGCGTCCGCGCCTTCCGGATCCTCGGCCAGGGCCCGGACGGCCTTCAGCAGGGCCTCCGGATCCTCCGGAGGTACGAGTACCCCCGCGCCCGAGCGTTCCACTTCCTGGGCGGTCCCGCCCTCCGCCGCCACGGAGGCGACGACGGGCCGGCCCGTCTGGAAGTAGGAGGTGAGCTTCGACGGGACGCTCATGTCCAGCACGGCGGCGTGCTGCGTGACCGCGAGAACGTCCGCCGCGGCGAGGATATCCGGGAACTCGCCGTCAGCGGCAGGGGGGATGATGTCCAGATTCGGCACATCCGCTGCGAGATCGGACAGGGCCGCCCGCTGACTGCCGTCGCCCATCAGGACGAAGCGGACACTCGGATCCAGCCGGGCGGCGCCCACGAGGACCTCCAGGCCCTGCTTGAGACCCATGTTCCCGGAGTGCAGGACGACGGTCTCGCCCGGCGCCCACCCCAGGTGGTGGCGGGTCTCCCCGCGGGGCTTGGTGGGCACGGACACGTGCGACCAGTTGGGGACGAGGCGGATCTTCTTCGGGTCCACGCCCATGCCGACGACCCGGTCCACGAAGGTCTCGTGGATGACGCCGACGAGCGTGGCCCGCTTGAGGGCGTACGCCTCGGCGCGGCCGGCGATCACGGCCGCCTTGTCACCGCCGCTGATCCCGCTCTGTGCGGCGGCGGCGCCCATCAGGTCCTGGACGACCGGGACGTACGGGACCTTCCACCGGGCCGCGAGCCGGGCGGCGAGCACCCCGCCGGCCAGGCTGGGCATCTGGGCGAGGACCGCGTCGGGCCTGGGCATCCGGGGCGGGGCCACGGCGCCGTGCAGCAGAATCGATCCTTCAAAAAGGGCGCGCTTCACGGCGGTCTGACGCCGCGGAACGGTGTGCGCGCGCCGGTGCACGGTCACGCCCGCCCGCTGTTCCGTGCGCCGGAAGGCGCCCTTGTACTCCGGTTCGAGCGACCACGCCGGGTAGTGCGGCATGCCCGCCAGCACGTGGGTCTCGTGACCGAGATCCGCCCAGTGCTCCGCGATTTGGGTGGCGTACGGGCCGATCCCCGCGTGCTCCGGAGCGTAATTGGTGGAAACCAGCAGCATGCGCCGGTGACCGGATCTGGACACTGAGCGTCCCCTTCTCCCCTGGATGATGCGCACGTCACCCTATTCGTTCACCAACGTGGTGCGGAACGTGCACGCTATTGTCTGCTAATCCGCTGCACCGGGGGGTGTGGCCGCTGGGGGTAAATGATGACGGAGCACGACATGTCCGACCTTGCCGCGCCTTCGCGCAGGCCGTATCGCGTCGGCTACGCGCCCGGTGCCTACGACCTGTTCCACATCGGCCATCTCAACATCCTTCGGCACGCCCGGAGCCAGTGCGACTACCTGGTCGCGGGTGTGGTCTCCGACGAGATGGCCGAGCTCGCCAAGGGACGCCGCCCGATGATCCCGCTCGTCGAGCGGCTGGAGATCGTCCGCAGCGTGAAGTACGTCGACGCCGCCTTCGTCGAGACGGTTCCCGACAAGGTGGAGACCTGGAAGCAGGTCCGCTTCGACGTCATCTTCAAGGGCGACGACTGGCGCGGCACCCCCAAGGGCGACCGGCTGGAGAAGGACTTCGCCGCCCACGGCGTCGACGTCGTGTACTTCCCCTACACCGTGCACACGTCCAGCACCCAGCTGCGCCGGGCCCTGGACGCGCTCGCGGAACCAGCCGCGGTCCCGGGCCAGGTCACCGGCGAACGGCGCTGAGCTCCCGGAACCACTTCGCGAGGAACGCCAGCAGGAACAGCGCGGCGACCACGCCCAGTGCCGCGTACGCCCAGGCGAACAGCTTCCCGCCGCCGAGCAGTACGAACACCAGGCAGAACACCCCGTAGTCCACGGGGAGCAGGGCCACGGCGCGCGCGGTCGACGGCGCGGCCGCCGGGCTGCCGGGGGCCGGCTTCGGCTTGAGCTTCTCGGTCAGCAGCCCGCCGAAGAAGGTCACCACCGCGGCGAACTGGAAGCCCAGCGGCACCAGCAGCCAGCCGTCACCGCCCGTCCCGTACGCCTCGGGGAAGCGGTAGAAGGCGATCAGCACACAGGAGTGCAGGGCCGTCAGCTTGGCGGCGTCCACGACGTGATCGAGCCATTCGCCCGCCGCGCTGCCGCCCCCGCGCAGCCGGGCCAGCTGCCCGTCCGCGGAGTCGAAGGCGAAGCCGACGGCGAGGGCGGCCCACACCGCGATCCCGAGCCCCCACGAGGGCGCGGCCAGCGCGACCGCGGCCACGGCGGCGAAGCTGAAGGCGGCACTGATCAGCGTCACCTGGTTCGGGGTGAGCCCCAGCGCGTACGAACCGGCGGCCAGGTACCGGCCGACGGGCCGGTTCACGAACCGGGAGTAGAGCGAAACCCCCTTCGCCGACTTCTGCGCACCGCGCAGTTCCTGCAGCGCGGTCGTGACTCTGCCCATGCAGGGACCCCCTCCGAGACGATGTCGAACACATCATCGCAGTACGAACGAGGGTGCTGGTTCCGGATGTACGGGTACGTCCGGAACCAGCAGGACGGCAGGGGCGTCACGGGCCGCCGGGGCTCAGCTCACCACCCTCAGCAGCAGCACCGATCGCGCCGGGACCGTCAGGGCCAGTCCGCCGCGGTGGCGGGTGCCGGGAGGGTCGGACTGGGTCTCCAGGGAGGTGTCCAGGACGACCTCGTACTCCTCCGCCCACGGCGCCCCCGGCAGGACCCACGGCACCGGCCGGTCCCCGGTGTGCAGCAGCACGAGGAAGCTGTCGTCCGTCACCTGCCGGCCCCGCTCGTCGCGGCCCGGGATGTCCCGCCCCGACAGGTACATCCCCAGCGCGGCGGCCGGCGCGTACCAGTCCCGCTCGGTCATCTCCGCACCCGCCGTGGTGAACCAGGCCAGGTCCCGCAGCCCGTCCGCGCCCTGCGACTGCCCCGAGAAGAACGCCCGCCGCCGCAGCACCGGATGGGCGTGGCGCAGCGAGATCAGCCGGGAGGCCAGGGCGAGGAGGGACCGCCAGGCCGGATCCTCCAGCAGCGACCAGTCCACCCAGCCCGTCTCGTTGTCCTGGCAGTACGCGTTGTTGTTGCCGTCCTGCGTCCGCCCGAACTCGTCGCCGGCCACCAGCATCGGCACACCCGTGGACAGCAGCAGGGTGGTGAGCAGGTTGCGCAGCTGGCGGCGGCGCAGCACGCCGATCCGGGGATCGTCGCTCTCGCCCTCCGCCCCGCAGTTCCACGACCGGTTGTCATTGGTCCCGTCCCGGTTCGCCTCCCCGTTCGCCTCGTTGTGCTTGCGCTCGTAACTGACCAGGTCGCGCAGGGTGAAACCGTCGTGCGCGGTCACGAAGTTCACCGAGGCGTACGGCCGCCGCCCGCCCCACGCGTACAGGTCGCTCGACCCCGACAGCCGGTACCCGAGATCCCGAACGTCGGGCAGCGCGCCCCGCCAGAAGTCCCGTACGGCGTCCCGGTAGCGGTCGTTCCACTCCGTCCACAGCGGGGGGAAGGCGCCCACCTGGTAGCCGCCCGAACCCACGTCCCACGGCTCGGCGATGAGCTTGACCCGCCGCAGCACCGGGTCCTGTGCGATCACCGCGAGGAACGGCGAGAGCATGTCCACGTCGTGCATCGAGCGGGCCAGCGCCGCCGCCAGGTCGAAGCGGAAGCCGTCCACCCCCATCTCGGTGACCCAGTAGCGCAGCGAGTCCGTGATCAGCCGCAGCACGTGCGGGCGGCCCGCGTGCAGGGTGTTCCCGCAGCCCGTGTAGTCGGCGTAGCGCCGCTGGTCGGACTGGAGCCGGTAGTAGCCCCGGTTGTCGATCCCGCGCAGGGACAGGGTCGGACCCAGCTCGCTCGCCTCCGCCGTGTGGTTGTAGACCACGTCGAGGATGACCTCGATCCCGGCCGCGTGCAGGGCCCGGACCATCCGTTTGAACTCCCCGACCTGCTGCCCGGCCGTACCGCTCGACGAGTACCCCGCGTGCGGGGCGAAGTAGCCGACCGAGTTGTAGCCCCAGTAGTTGCGCAGCCCCCGGCGCAGCAGGTGGTCCTCGTGCGCGAACTGGTGCACCGGCAGCAGCTCGACCGCCGTCACGCCCAGCCCCGTCAGGTGCTCGATCGCCGCCGGGTGCGCCAGGCCCGCGTAGGTGCCCCGCAGTTCCTCGGGAATACCCGGATGGCGCATCGTGAAGCCGCGCACGTGAAGTTCGTAGATCACCGAATCGGCCCACGGGGTCTTCGGCCGGACGTCGTCCGCCCAGTCGTCGTCATCGTGGACGACCACGCCCTTCGGGACGAACGGCGCCGAGTCCCGGTCGTCGCGTACCGTGTCCGCGATGTACTGCTGCGGCCAGTCCCGGACGTGCGCGTACACCTCGGGGGGCAGCGTGAAGTCCCCGTCCACGGCCCGCGCGTACGGGTCCAGGAGCAGCTTCGCCGGGTTGTACCGGGCGCCCGTCCAGGGGTCCCAGCGGCCGTGCACCCGGAATCCGTACCGCTGCCCGGGGCGTACGCCCGGCACGAACCCGTGCCAGATCTCGTGGGTGTGCTCCGTCAGGGCGCAGCGGGTCTCGGCGCCGGCCTCGTCGAAGAGGCACACCTCCACCGCCTCCGCGCCCTGTGCCCACAGGGCGAAATTGGTGCCCGCGGTCCCGCCCGGACCGTGGTGGAACCGGGCCCCCAGCGGATGGGAGGACCCTGGCCACACCGGTGCCCCGGGGCGCGCTTGCACCCGTGACACCTGGCCCCTGACCTGGCCGTTCGGCCGCTCCTTCGGCCGCTCCTCCGGTCGGCCGTCGATCTGCGGTACGGGCGCGGCCTGGCCGCTCCGCACCGCTCCGACGGCATTGCTGACGGCTTCCACCGCCTCCTGCTCGGCTGCGCTCGACACTGCCCGCCTCCACGGCTCCTGGGTACCGGCGGGGGTAGGGGAGAGTGCGGCCCCGGCGTCCCGGCCTGGGCCCGCCCCCGTCTGGTCCTTCCCACTGTTCTGCCCGGACAGATCTGCCCGGAACGTCGCCCGCGCTCACGTTTCCCCGGCACCGCCCGGTCGTTGGAGGGATCGTGACACTTCTGACGAGGCGGGCAGGGGCGGGCTTGGCCGCCGTGGCGGCATGGGCGGGCCTGCTGGGCGGCCTGGCCGGATGCACCCAGGACGGCAGGGCCCCGGTCGAGATCCAACTGCCCGGCAAACCCCGCTCGCCGGACGAGGCCATTCGCATCACCCCCGACGACAACGCGAAGGCGGTGCCCGCAGACGGCCGACTGTCCGTCACCGTGCCCGAGGGCCGCCTGGAGCGGGTCGTGGTCACCAAGGTGGAGGACGCGCAGCAGGAGCAGGTGCCCGGCTCCATCGCCCCCGACGGGCTCAGCTGGAGCCCCGAGCCCGCGTCCGCGCGGCTCGCGCTCGCGGCCAAGTACACCGTGGACGCCGTCGCCCTCGACGGGCACGACCGCCGCCAGGCCCGCCACACCACCTTCACCACCTACGTTCCCGAGGAGCGGTTCATCGGCTACTTCAAGCCCGAGAACCGCTCGACCGTCGGCACCGGGATGATCGTCTCCTTCCGGTTCAGCCGCGCCATCGAGCGCCGCGCCGAAGTGGAGCGGGCCATTTCCGTCACGTCGGATCCCGGCGTGCAGGTCGTCGGCCACTGGTTCGGCCGCGACCGTCTCGACTTCCGGCCCAAGGAGTACTGGAAGTCCGGCACCAAGGTCACCGTGAAGATGGACCTGCGCGACATCGAGGGCGCGCCCGGCTCGTACGGCATCCAGGACAAGACCGTCACCTTCACCGTCGGCCGCTCCCAGGTCTCCACCGTGGACGCGGCCGCGCACACCATGGAGGTCCGCCGGGACGGGCAGCTGGTGTCGACCGTGCCGATCAGCGCCGGGGCGCCCAAGACCACCACCTACAACGGGAAGATGGTGGTGATGGAGATGTTCGACGTCACCCGGATGAACGGCCAGACCGTCGGTTTCGGCGGCGAGTACGACATCCCCGACGTCCCGCACGCCATGCGGCTCACCGCCTCCGGGACCTTCCTGCACGGCAACTACTGGTCCAGCCCCGACAGCTTCGGCACCACGAACCTGAGCCACGGCTGCGTGGGCCTGCGCGACGACAAGGGCGGCGGCTCCGACACCCCCGCCGGCTGGTTCTTCGACCGGACCCTGATCGGGGACGTGGTGGAGGTCGTGAACTCGCAGGACAAGACGGTCGCCCCCGACAACGGGCTGGGCGGCTGGAACATGTCCTGGGCGGACTGGGTCGCCGGGTCCGCCGTCGCCTGAGCACGGACGGCCCGGCGCGGCGCGAGCGGCGCCGCGCGGCCGATCCGGCGCGGGCCGCGCGGCCGCGCCCGGGAGAGTGATCGCTGTGATCGAAATGCCGTAGCGGAGAGTGTCCTCACCACGCCCCGCCGAAGCCTGCCTCCAGCCTGTCAGGGCACATCAGGGCAGCAGGCAACGGACGGAGCGTCATGTCATTGAGGAACTGGACCCTGGGGCTCGCGATCGGAGCCGTACTGGCCTCCGCCGCGCCCGCCGCCTTCGCGGCGGGTCCCGGCGGCGAGCGGCCGGCGGCTGCCGCAAGAGCGCCGCTCCCCGGGGGGCTGGGGCCCTGCGTGCCCGGTGACTGCCCCGACCCGTACCCGCCCATCGGCAGCGACGGCGTCCCGCAGGGCCGGGACAACGGCATCAACATCTTCGCCGGCGGCGACTTCCGGGTCAGGGGCCGGGCCTCCGAGGCCGAGGGCCGGCTCGTCGTCCTCGGCGACTTCGACCAGGACAAGCAGACGGGCGGGGACAGCCGCTACAACGTCGGCATCGTCGGTGCCGGATCGCGGGTGCCCCCGCCCGTCGGCGCCGACTTCCTCACCACCGGCGGCTCGATCGCGGTGGCGACGGGCGAACGCCTGCTCGCCGACGGCGGCGTGGTCCGGTACGCGGGCGCCCTCACGGGCACGGTGACGGGCCGCCCCGTCCGGGACCCCGCCGCGGCCGCCCCGTACGCGGGGCTGCGCGACCGGCTCAGCGCCGCCAGCCGGTGCTACGCGCGGATCGGCGGGCAGCCCCGACCGGCCACCGGCACGGCCGTCAACAACGGCTTCGAGACCCTCTTCACCGGCGACAACTCCTCCGAGCTCCAGGTCTTCAACATCGACGCGAACCTGGTCGGCAACGGTGGACGGCAGCAGGGAATCCGGTTCACCGGCATCCCGGCCACCGCCACCGTCCTGGTGAACGTCCTGGGCGCCACCCGCACGATCAACACCTACAGCGGCGGCATCGCGGACACCGACCCCCTCAACGCCTACCGCGACCGGCTGCTGTGGAACTTCCCGGACGCCACCACCGTGAACCTGACCGGCAGCGGCCAGTTCCAGGGCAGCTTCCTGATGGGGCAGCAGTCCTCCGAGACCACCGTCACCCTGCCCGGCATCAACGGGCGCTTCTTCACCACCGGCTCCGTCACGCACACCAGCGCAGCCACCGGGGGCGGCGGACAGGAGTTCCACGCCTATCCCTTCAACGGCGACCTGCCCGAGTGCGGCGGCCCGGCTCCGGTGACCGGATCGGTTTCGGTGCTCAAGCGGGACGCGGCGACGGGCGCTGCGCTGCAGGGGGCCCAGTTCGAACTGTGGCGCGAGACGAACGGGACGGACGGGCTGCAGGACACCGCTCCGGGAGCCGACATCCTGATCGACGAGTGCACCACGCCGGCGTCCGGCATCTGCGAGCAGGTCACCGAACCCGGTACGTACTACTGGCGCGAGACCAGGGCGCCGCTCGGCTACGACCTCCCGGCCGAGCGGGTCCACGAGCTGACCCTCACGACCGAGAACGCCTCCACCGGGGTCCGGTACGAGGCCGACAACCAGCGCACCCCCGAGCCGCCGGCCGCCGCCCGGGTGGTGCTGCGCAAGAACGACCGGGCCACGGGCCTCCCGCTGGCCGGCGCGCAGTTCGAGCTGTGGCAGGAGAGCAACGACCGCCCGGGCCTCCAGACGGACGTACCCGCCGACACCCGTCTCGACGGGGTCTGCGTGACGGACACCCGGGGCACCTGCACGGTGGAGCTGCCGATCGGGCAGACGTACTACTGGCGGGAGACCGCCGCCCCGGTCGGGTACGAGAACCCGGCCGACCCGGTCACCCGGTTCGAGTTGGACCGCGGTGACGTGGTGGACGGCGTCGTCGTCGCCGTTGCGAACACCCCGGTGAGCGAGGAATACGAGGGCTCGATCCGGGTCGTCAAGCAGGACGCCAGGACCGGGCGCCCGCTGCCCGGCGCGGTCTTCGAGGCGTGGCAGGAGACCAACAACACCCCGGGCCTGCAGACGCGCGGCATCAACGCCGACCGCCGGGTCGGCCCGGACTGCACCACCGACCGCGCCGGCGCCTGCGACTTCGGCCCGCTCCCCGAGGGCTGGTACTACCTGGTCGAGACCGCGGTCCCCGCGGGCTACGTCCTGCCCGCCGATCGGGTCACCGGGCCGCTGCGCCTGGACATCGGCACCCCCGACCGGCGCATCGTGGTCACGCTGCGGAACAAGCCCGTCGACCACGGCAAGGACGAGCACGGCAAGGGTGACCACGGCAAGGACAAGCCGAAGCACCCGAAGCACCCGAAGGGCGACCACGGCAAGGGCAAGCCGGGGCACTCCAAGGGCGACCACGGCAAGGGCAAGCACCCGAAGGCCTCCAAGCCCTCCAAGCCCTCCAAGCACTCCAAGCACTCCAAGCACCCCAAGCAGGCCCCGCACTCCAAGCACCCGAAGGGCCCCCGCGCCTGACCCCCTCGGCGACCGCCCCCGCGGGTCGGCCCGATCACTCCCCACCCCCGGTCCCGGGGGGCGGCCCGCCGAGGCACCGTTCCGGGCAGTTGGGACGGAACGGTGACAAGACCGTGGCTCATCGTGATCCCTCCCTGTGATTACCTGTCAACAAGCGCGCGACAGTCCGCGCGCGGGGGACATGGGGAGAACACGAGTGAACCTGCAGCCGATACGCGGCCGCGCCCGCACCGGCCTGCCGGCCCTTCTGCTGGGGGCGGCCCTGCTGTTCACCACCGCGTGCAGTGGCGGTGGCGGAGGCAGCGGCAGCGGCGACAACGCCGGGGGCGGCGGCAAGACCGGTACCGAGGCCTCGAAGGCGGTCGTCAGCGTCAAGCCCGACGACGGGGCCAAGGAGGTCGCCACCAGCGGCGTCCTGAAGATAACGAGCACCGGCGGCAAGCTGACCACTGTGACGGTCGCCGACACCAAGGGCAACGCGGTCGAGGGCAAGCTCGCCGACGACGGCTCCAGCTGGGAGCCGGCCCGCCACCTGGCCTCCGCCACCGAGTACAAGGTGCACGCGGTCGCCAAGGACGAGGGCGGCCGGGAGTCGGCCAAGGACACCACCTTCACCACCCTGACCCCGACGAACACCTTCGTGGGCCACTACACCCCCGAGGACGGCTCCACCGTCGGTGTGGGCATGCCGGTCTCGATCAACTTCACCCGCGGGATCACCAACCCGGAGGCCGTCGAGAAGGCCATCACGGTGACGGCCGAGCCGCCCGTGCAGGTCGAGGGCCACTGGTTCGGCAACGACCGCCTGGACTTCCGCCCCGAGAAGTACTGGGCCGCGGGGACCAAGGTCACCGTGAAGCTCGCCCTCGACGGAGTCGAAGGCCGCCCGGGCGTCTACGGCAAGCAGACCCGTACGGTCACCTTCACCGTCGGCCGCTCCCAGGTCTCCACGGTGGACGCCAGCGAGAAGGAGATGCAGGTCGTCCGTGACGGCCAGGTCATCAAGACCCTCCCGATCACCGCGGGCGCCCCGTCGACCACCACCTACAACGGGCAGATGGTCATCAGCGAGAAGTACAAGGTCACCCGCATGAACGGCGCGACCGTGGGCTTCGGCGGCGAGTACGACATCTCCGACGTCCCGCACGCGATGCGCCTGTCGCAGTCGGGCACCTTCGTCCACGGCAACTACTGGGCCTCCGCCGGCACCTTCGGCTCGGCGAACGTCAGCCACGGCTGCGTCGGCCTCAAGGACGTCCGCGGCGCCGGCGACAACGACCAGCCGGCCGCCTGGTTCTTCAACGAGTCCCTGATCGGCGACGTGGTCGTCGTGAAGAACTCCAAGGACAAGCAGATCGCCCCGGACAACGGCCTCAACGGCTGGAACATGGACTGGGCGGAGTGGATCAAGTAAGCGGGTCCCGTACCCCGTGAAGTGGCCCGGTGCTGTGACCCACGGCACCGGGCCACTTCACGTTAACCGGCGCTAACCTGGCCCGCATGACCCTCTCTCTCGAAGTCTCCGAAGGCGTCGGCACCATCCGCCTGGACCGGCCGCCCATGAACGCCCTGGACATCGCAGCCCAGGACCGGCTGCGCGAGCTCGCCGTGGAGGCGACCGACCGGACCGACGTCCGCGCGGTCATCATCTACGGCGGCGAGAAGGTGTTCGCGGCGGGCGCGGACATCAAGGAGATGCAGACGATGGACCACGCGGCGATGGTCGCCCGGTCCCGCGCGCTCCAGGACGCCTTCACCGCCGTCGCCCGCATCCCCAAGCCCGTCGTCGCAGCCATCACCGGCTACGCGCTGGGCGGCGGTTGCGAACTCGCGCTGTGCGCCGACTACCGGATCGCCGCCGACAACGCCAAGCTCGGTCAGCCCGAGATCCTGCTCGGCCTGATCCCGGGCGCCGGCGGCACCCAGCGGCTGTCCCGGCTGGTCGGACCCTCCAAGGCCAAGGACCTGATCTTCACCGGCCGCATGGTCAAGGCCGACGAGGCGCTGACTCTCGGCCTGGTCGACCGGGTGGTGCCCGCGGCCGAGGTGTACGAGCAGGCGCACGCCTGGGCCGCGAAGCTGGCGCTGGGTCCGGCGATCGCGCTGCGTGCCGCCAAGGAGTGCGTGGACGCGGGTCTGGAGGCCGACATCGACACCGGCCTGACCATCGAACGCAACTGGTTCGCCGGCCTGTTCGCCACCGAGGACCGCGAGCTCGGTATGCGCAGTTTCGTCGAAGAGGGCCCTGGCAAGGCGAAGTTCGTCTGAGCGGTGGTCTGCGGCCGAGTGCGGCGGTCCTCCCTGTGGGTGGATTAGCCAGGCCTTAAGGCAACCTTAAGGGGAAACGGTGATCCACTCGCTGTGATCACATCCATGCGTGGTGTCACCTCAGGTCATGGTGCGTGTCGAGGCCCTCTGGTTGCCTCCTGCATATGACGGAACACCCCCTTGGACTGGTTGAATCCGGGGGGTGTTTTCCTGTGGAACCGCCCGGGAGGGCGCATCGGCCGTCCATGATGGGTGCATGGCGGGCCTGGAGGGTGTGGAACAGCCGCGGCAGCGCGGCAGCGCTTCGGCGGTACGGCTCACGGCGGCTGTTGAGGACGAACAGGGCCTCAAAGCGTTGGAGTTGTACGGAAATCCGGCCGAGGCGGAAGTGACCTTGCCGTCCATGCCGGAGTCGGCGAGCACCGCGCGCCGGCTCACCCAGTGCGTGGTGATCCGCCTCTGGGGCCTCTCGCCGCAGATCGCCGAGCACGCCGTCCTGCTGGTCTCCGAGCTCGTCGGCAACGCGGTCCGGCACACCGGGGCCCGCTCCTTCGGCTTACGGATGTTGCGGCGCCGGGGCTGGATCCGGGTCGAGGTGCGTGACCCCTCGCGCGGACTGCCCTGCTTGATGCCGGTCCACGAGATGGACACCACCGGCCGCGGCCTCTTCCTCGTCGACAAGCTGTCCGACCGCTGGGGCGCCGATCTGCAGCCGCGCGGGAAGATCACCTGGTTCGAGATGCGGGTCGCCGACCGCCAGAACGCCTGAAGCCCCCGTGCGCCGGATCGGCATGGGGGGCTTCATGGGTGCGCCGAGGATCGAAGGGGGTGTGATCCTCGGCGTGGTGACTTCGCTCGGGTCAATGGGAAGTCGTGCTTCCGACTATGGCAGACGAGGGCCCAAACGCCAAAAGTCCCTACTTGGACATAAGTGGGCAAATCGTAAGACTTTCTAGCTAAATCCTAGGTGAGGTGGGCCACTCACCTCGTAATCCATGAATAAGCATCGACTGCTCTGTGTAAATCGTTGATCACTTAGCGACCCGACCACCCGGTTGGCCCCTTTTGGTGGACCTACCGAATTGGGTCAATCATTACCATCCGGGTCATCCACCCCTTAAATGGGCAAGTGCTCTCACAACCAGGCCGCCGCGCGGCCCTGCGCGTGGCCCTGCGCGCGGCCGTCCTCCCGGCGGCCGGCGCCGCCGCTGCCGGCCTCACCGCCGCCTGCGGACCGGGCCGGCCCGCCACCGCGTCCTCCGGTCCGCCGCCGGGTCCGGTCCGGCCGGCCCGCCCGGCACAGGCGGCCCCGGCCGCCGCCCCGCGCCGGTTCGCGGGGCAGCCGGTCGAGATCGACCACGGACCGCGCGACCGCCCCCGGGTCGCCCTCACCTTCCACGGCAACGGGGACCCCGCCATCGCCCGGGCCGTCCTGGCCGCGGCCGAGAAGGGCGGCGCGCGGGTCACCGTCCTCGCGATCGGCTCCTGGCTCGACGCCCATCCGGAGCTGGCCCGCCGCATCCTCGACGGCGGTCACGAGCTCGGCAACCACACCCAGCGCCACCTCGCCATCAACGACATGCCCGAGGCGGAGGCGTACGCCGAGATCACCGGCTGCGCCCAGCGGCTCAAGCGACTCACCGGCTCCATCGGCACCTGGTTCCGGCCCTCCCAGACCCAGTACGCGACCCCGCTCGTCCGGAAACTGGCCCAGCGCGCGGGCTACCCGCACGTCCTCTCGTACGACGTGGACTCCCTCGACTTCACCTCGCCCGGTGCCGCGGCCGTCATCCGCACCGTCACCGGGACGATCCGGCCCGGATCGGTGGTGAGCCTGCACTTCGGCTACGCGGACACGGTCGACGCGATGCCTCCCCTCCTCGAAGAACTCGCGCGCCGCAAACTGCGCGCGGTGACCACCACGGAGCTGCTGACCCCATGACGACCACCCGCCTTCCCCGGACTGCCGGCGTGCTGCTGGCAGGGCTGGTCCTCGCCGCCCTGGCCGGCTGCGGATCAGCCGACAAGGGACCCGCCGAGGCGCTCGGCACCAAGGGCCCGGCCAAGCCGGTCAAGGCCGTGCCGGCCGCCCCGGCCGGCCTGCCCGGCATGCCGCCGCTCCTCGATCCGAACGACGTCTACGCGGCGGACCGGCCGAACAAGCTCTCACCCGTGGTCAAGGACTTCCCCTCCCGCGTCTACGTGCCGAACACCAACTCCAACACGGTGTCCGTCATCGACCCGGCGACCTACCAGGTCATCGACACCATCCCGGTCGGGGTCCAGCCCCAGCACGTGGTCCCTTCCTGGGACCTGAAGACCCTGTGGGTCAACAACAACCGGGGCCACACGCTCACCCCGATCAACCCGGCCACCGGCGAGGCCGGAAAGCCGGTCGAGGTGCACGACCCGTACAACCTGTACTTCACGCCGAACGGCAAGTACGCGATCGTCATGGCCTCGATGGACAAGGAGCTCGTCTTCCGCGACCCGCACACGATGGACCGCGTCAAGACGGTCCCCGTGACCTGCTACGGCGTCAACCACGCGGACTTCTCCGCCGACGGCCGCTACTTCATCGTGAGCTGCGAGTTCTCCGGCGAACTCCTCAAGATCGACACCGAGCGGATGGAGGTCGTCGGCCAGCAGAAGCTGCCGTTCGAGGGCGCGATGCCGCAGGACGTCAAGGTCTCCCCGGACGGGAAGACCTTCTACGTCGCGGACATGATGGCGCACGGGATGTGGGTGCTGAGCGGGGACAAGTTCGAGACCC
This sequence comes from Streptomyces avidinii, assembly GCF_014650695.1. Taxonomy (GTDB): domain Bacteria; phylum Actinomycetota; class Actinomycetes; order Streptomycetales; family Streptomycetaceae; genus Streptomyces; species Streptomyces avidinii. The sequence continues at coordinate 109,283 of NZ_BMVL01000014.1, forward strand.
CCAAGCTGCTGCCCACGGGCAAGGGCTGCCACGGCCTCTACGTGAGCCGTGACTCCAAGGAGATGTACGTCTCCAACCGGGGCGAGGGCACCATCTCGGTCTTCAACTTCCCGGAGAACCGGCTCACCAAGAAGTGGACGCTGCCGGACGGCGGCAGCCCCGACATGGGCGGGGTCTCGGCCGACGGCAAGGTGCTGTGGCTGTCCGGCCGCTACAACTCCGAGGTCTACGCGGTCGACACCCTGACCGGCAAGCAGGTCGCCCGGATCCCGGTGGGCGGCGGACCGCACGGTCTCGCCGTGTACCCGCAGCCCGGCCGCTACTCGCTCGGCCACACCGGGATCTTCCGGTAGGGGGAGCCCGGTGCGATCGGCAGGACACCCCCGGGCCGCCGTCGGGCACGGCAGGGCGGGCGGGCAGGACCCGGCGGGTCCACCCGCCCCGGGGGCGGCTACCCTGGGCCGGTCAACAAGCACCAAGAAGGGGTGGACCCAGTGGCGGACATCGAGAGCGCACGGGCTACGTTCGACAAGTTCGACGTGAACGGTGACGGCTTCATCACGGCCGACGAGTACAGCGCCGCGATGCGCGCCATGGGCGACGCCTACGTGTCCCCGGCTGTCGCGGATTCCGTCGTCGCCTCCAAGGACGCGAACGGCGACAAGCTGCTGAGCTTCGACGAGTTCTGGGCCTCCCTGAACAAGTAGTCCCTCCCGCTGCCGCCCCGTCCCGGACCGCCGGGGCGGGGCGGCAGCGTGCGTCCCGCCCCGGAGCCCCGCGTCCGGTGTCAGGCCTGCGGGCCGGACATGTCCTCGACCTCGGTGAGGGCCTCCTCCAGCCAGTGCAGCCAGAACGTCTCCAGGGCGATCCCGCCGTGCAGCACGAGCCGGCGCAGCCGGTCCTCCACAGCGTCCCGCCCCGGCGGGAAGTCCTTCTCCTCGATGGCCTCGTACTGCGCGAGCTGGCGCCGGTGCAGCTCCAGGTGGCGCCGCAGCTCGGGGCCGAGCCCCTGCGGCCCCACCACACCCGCGGCACGGATCCGCAGCAGCAGCGGGTCGCGCATCGGCTTGGGGTCCTGGCTCTCGCCGACCCACCGGGCCAGCTCCGCGCCGCCGGCCGGCAGCACCTCGTACTCCTTCTTCTGCCCCCGTACGGGCACCTCGCTGGGCAGCTCCCGGATCAGCCCGGCCTCCTCCAGCCGCCCCAGCTCGCGGTAGATCTGCTGGTGCGTCGCCGACCAGAAGTACCCGATCGACTTGTCGAACCGCCGGGTCAGCTCCAGCCCGGACGAGGGCTTCTCGAGCAGGGCGGTGAGGATGGCGTGCGGGAGCGACATGCGGTCATCCTAGATTCGCGGCCGCGCGGGCCACGCCGGGGCCGCCCCGTACGGGCGTCCCCCGGTGGCGGAGGCCGGACGCCCTGTCCACGCTGGGGGAGTGGCTGCCGCATACGACTACTCGGACCTGACCGCCCTTTACGTGAACTGCACGCTCAAACGCTCGCCCGAGACCAGCAACACCGAGGGCCTGATCGACAGGAGCCGCGCGGTCATGGAGGCCGCCGGTGCCCGGACCTCCCTCGTGCGCGCCGTCGACCACGACATCGCGACCGGGGTCTGGCCCGACATGACCGAGCACGGCTGGGAGAGCGACCAGTGGCCGGTCCTCTACAGCCAGGTCATGGACGCCGACATCCTCGTCCTGTGCGGCCCCATCTGGCTAGGCGACAACAGCTCCGTGATGAAGCAGGTCATCGAGCGGCTCTACGCCTGCTCCTCCCTGCTGAACGAGCAGGGCCAGTACGCCTACTACGGGCGGGTCGGGGGCGCGCTGATCACCGGCAACGAGGACGGCGTCAAGCACTGCGCCATGAACATCCTCTACAGCCTCCAGCACCTCGGCTACACGATCCCGCCGCAGGCCGACGCGGGCTGGATCGGCGAGGCCGGGCCCGGACCCTCGTACCTGGACCCCGGCTCGGGCGGACCCGAGAACGACTTCACCAACCGCAACACCGCCTTCATGTCCTGGAACCTCATGCACCTGGCCGCCCTGCTCAAGCGCTCGGGCGGCATCCCGGCCCACGGCAACCAGCGCGCGCAGTGGGACGCGGGCTGCCGCTTCGACTTCCCCAACCCCGAGCACCGCTGAGTTTTCGCCGCCCGGGCGGTCTCATCGTCATCGACCCGACCGGAGGAAGCCCGTGGAGCAATTGCTGAGAGTCCAGAACTTCACCGTCTCGCGCGACGGATTCGGCGCCGGCGAGCACCAGAGCCTCGCGCGGCCGTTCGGTGACGCCGATCCCGGCCCGCTGTTCGCCTGGGCCGGAGCGACGGCGAGCTGGCCCAACCGCACCGACCCCGGAGGAAGCCGCGGCCTCGACGACTACTTCACCCGGGACTTCGCGCACAACATCGGCGCCGAGATCATGGGCCGCAACAAGTTCGGGCCCCAGCGCGGCCCCTGGGCCGATCACGACTGGCGCGGCTGGTGGGGCGAGGAGCCCCCGTTCCACACCCCCGTGTTCGTGATGACCCACCACCCGCGTCCTTCGTTCACACTCTCCGACACCACGTTCCACTTCGTTGCCGGGGAGCCGGCGACGGTCCTCGCCGCGGCGCGGGACGCGGCGCAGGGCAAGGACGTCCGGCTCGGCGGCGGGGCCACCACCGTCCGGGAGTTCCTCGACGCGGACCTCGTCGACACCCTGCACGTGGCGGTCGCGCCGGTGGAGTTCGGATCCGGGGTCAGGCTCTGGGAGTCCCCCGAGGAGCTGCTCGACCGGTTCCACCTCGACGTCGTGCCCAGCCCCAGCGGTGTGAAGCACCACTTGTTCTGGCGGAGGTGAGGGGGCGGGGACGAACAGCGAGGCCCGGGGCGTGGGACGCCCCGGGCCCGGCGGCCGGCGGACCGGCTCAGTGCGCGATGTCCACCACGTACCGCTCCGGCGCGTGCAGGGCGAACGCGCGGTAGTACGGCAGGGTGTCGAAGGCGGCGCCGAAGGTCACGTACCCCTCGTAGTCGCCGGTCAGGGCGATGCCCTTGAGCTTGCTGAGGTTGATCTGCTGGAGCTTGGGGCCCTGGTAGACGTTCCCGCCCGCGTCGTTGTGCGCGGCGGCCGGGTTGAGGCGGATCTCCAGGAAGTACTTCCCGGGCAGCGGCACGGGCTTCCCGGAACCGTCGTAGACCAGCTGGTTGACGGGGGTGACGGTCACCGTGGGGGAGTACCCCTGGAGATCGATGACGATCCGGTCGTAGGAGGGGTGCCCGGCCCAGCGGGCATTGACGACGAGCGGGGTCTGGGCCTGTGCCGTGGTGGCGGTGAGGGAGGAGGCCGAGGCAGGCGCGGCGAAGGAGAGGCAGGCGGCGAGCAGCGCGCCGGTTGCCAGGGCCACGAACTGCCGGAGACGGGCGTGGATCATGACGTCCCCTCGATTCTCGAGAGACGGGGACTGGTGGCACAGCCTGGGACGCCGCTGAGGGCCCCGCGGTTCCGGTTCCGGACGGAGAAGGGGCCCGGCGCACGCGCCGGGCCCCTCTCGTGTCACGCGGTGGGCGTCAGCACTCGATGACGTTGACCGCGAGGCCGCCGCGGGCGGTCTCCTTGTACTTGACCTTCATGTCGGCGCCGGTCTCCTTCATGGTCTTGATGACCTTGTCGAGGGACACCTTGTGGCTGCCGTCGCCGCGCATCGCCATCCGGGCCGCGGTGACGGCCTTGACCGCCGCCATGCCGTTGCGCTCGATGCACGGGATCTGGACGAGGCCGCCGACCGGGTCGCAGGTCAGACCCAGGTTGTGCTCCATGCCGATCTCGGCCGCGTTCTCGACCTGCTCCGGGGTGCCGCCGAGCACCTCGGCGAGGGCGCCGGCCGCCATCGAGCAGGCGGAGCCCACCTCGCCCTGGCAGCCGACCTCGGCGCCGGAGATCGAGGCGTTCTCCTTGAAGAGCATGCCGATCGCGCCCGCCGCGAGGAGGAAGCGGACCACGCCGTCCTCGTCCGCGCCCGGCACGAAGTTCATGTAGTAGTGGAGCACGGCGGGCAGGACGCCCGCGGCGCCGTTGGTCGGCGCGGTCACGACCCGGCCGCCCGCCGCGTTCTCCTCGTTGACGGCCATGGCGTAGATCGTCGCCCACTCGCTGCGGTGCAGCATCGGGTCGCCCTCGGTGCGCAGCTGGCGCGCCGTGGAGGCGGCCCGGCGCTTGACCCGCAGGCCGCCGGGGAGGATGCCCTCGCGGGACATGCCGCGCGAGACGCAGGACTGCATGACGCGCCAGATCTCCAGGAGGCCCTCGCGGATCTCGTCCTCGGTGCGCCAGGCCTTCTCGTTCTCCAGCATCAGGGAGGAGATCGACAGCCCGGTCTCGTTCGCGAGGCGCAGCATCTCGTCACCGGAGCGGAAGGGGTACTTCAGCACCGTGTCGTCGAGCTTGATCCGGTCCTCGCCGACCGCGTCCTCGTCCACGACGAAGCCGCCGCCGACCGAGTAGTAGGTCTTCTCCAGCAGCGGGGTGCCCGCGGTGTCGTACGCGAAGAGCGTCATCCCGTTCGCGTGGTACGGCAGGGAGCGCCGACGGTGCAGGATCAGCTGGTTCGGCTCGTCGAAGGCGATCTCGTGGACGTCACCTATTTCCGCGCCCAGCAGCCGCAGCCGGCCGGTCCTGCGGATGCGCTCGACCTCGTCGTCGGCGGTCTCGACGTTGACCGTGCGGGGGGAGTGGCCCTCCAGGCCGAGGAGCACCGCCTTGGGGGTGCCGTGTCCGTGGCCGGTCGCACCGAGGGACCCGAAGAGCTCGGCCCGGACGGAGGCGGTCTGGGCCAGCACGCCGTCCTTCTTCAGCCGCGTCACGAACATGCGCGCGGCCCGCATCGGACCGACCGTGTGGGAGGAGGAGGGACCGATACCGATGGAGAAGAGATCGAAGACGGAGATGGCCACGGTGGCGGACTCCCTTGTCTGCTCGTGGGGTGGGAGGGGGCAGGAGAGGTGGATTATTCGGATTTTGTCCGGCAGACGAGCTTAGCGCGGTGAGGTGAACGCGTCGGCTGCCGGACGAGGTGGGATGCGTTACGCGGACGGGTCGGGCGGGTGCCGGTCCGCGGTCCCGGGCCCGCACACCCCGGCGGTGACGGCGCCGGGGCCGTCGGGCGGGGAGGGGCGGGCGGTGCGGGGAGGTGCTGCTGCGTGCTGCTGCGTGCGGTGTGCGGCCGTGTGCAGAGGAAGACGGAAGGGGCCCGGCCTGTGCGGGAACAAGGCCGGGCCCCTTCGTGGCCGGTGACCGGCCCCCGGCTAGAGCGACGGGTAGAGCGGGAACTTCGCGGCGAGCGCGGAGACGCGCGCCTTCAGGGCCTCGCTGTCGTACGCGGGCTTCAGGGCCTGCGCGATGATCTCGGCGACCTCGGTGAAGGCCTCGGCGTCGAAACCGCGGGTGGCCAGGGCCGGCGTACCGATCCGCAGACCCGAGGTGACCATCGGCGGCCGCGGGTCGTTCGGGATGGCGTTGCGGTTGACCGTGATGCCGACCTCGTGGAGGCGGTCCTCGGCCTGCTGACCGTCCAGCTCGGAGTTGCGCAGGTCGACCAGGACCAGGTGCACGTCGGTGCCACCGGTGAGGACGTCCACGCCCACGGCCTTGACGTCGTCCTGGACCAGGCGGGCGGCGAGGATCTTCGCACCCTCCAGGGTGCGCTCCTGGCGCTCCTTGAACTCGGGCGAGGCCGCGACCAGGAAGGAGACGGCCTTGGCCGCGATCACGTGCTCCAGCGGGCCGCCCTGCTGACCCGGGAAGACCGCGGAGTTGATCTTCTTGGCCAGCTCCTGCGTCGACAGGATGACACCGCCGCGCGGACCGCCGAGGGTCTTGTGCGTGGTGGTGGTGACGACGTGGGCGTGCGGCACCGGGTTCGGGTGCAGACCCGCGGCGACCAGGCCGGCGAAGTGCGCCATGTCGACCATCAGGTACGCGCCGACCTCGTCCGCGATGCGGCGGAAGGCGGCGAAGTCCAGCTGGCGCGGGTAGGCGGACCAGCCGGCGACGATCAGCTGCGGCTTGGACTCCTTGGCGAGGCGCTCGACCTCGGCCATGTCCACCTCACCGGTCTCGTCGACGTGGTACGGGACCACGTTGTAGAGCTTGCCGGAGAAGTTGATCTTCATGCCGTGGGTCAGGTGACCGCCGTGGGCCAGGTTCAGGCCCATGATCGTGTCGCCCGGCTTCAGCAGCGCGAACATCGCGGCGGCGTTGGCCTGCGCACCGGAGTGCGGCTGGACGTTCGCGGCCTCGGCGCCGAACAGCGCCTTGATGCGGTCGATCGCGATCTGCTCGACCACGTCGACGTGCTCGCAGCCGCCGTAGTAACGGCGGCCCGGGTAGCCCTCGGCGTACTTGTTGGTCAGGACCGAACCCTGGGCCTCCATGACGGCGACCGGAGCGAAGTTCTCCGACGCGATCATTTCCAGGGTGGACTGCTGGCGTACGAGCTCGGCGTCGACGGCGGCGGCGACGTCCGGGTCGAGCTCGTGGAGCGGGGTGTTCAGTACAGACATCAGGATCCCCTGGGGTGTCAGTTACCGGCGGTGAGCTTGGCGTACTCCTCGAAGGAGAGCGTGTCCTTCGGCTCCTCCGAGAGGCGGACCTTGAAGAGCCAGCCACCCTCGAACGGGGCGGTGTTCACGAGCGCCGGGTCTTCCACGACGTCCTGGTTGGCCTCGACGATCTCACCGGTGACCGGGGAGTACAGGTCGCTGACCGACTTCGTCGACTCCAGCTCGCCGCAGGTCTCGCCCTCGGTCACGGTGTCGCCGACCTCGGGGAGCTGGGCGTAGACGACGTCACCGAGCGCGTTGGCCGCGAACTCCGTGATGCCGACCGTCGCGACGCCGTCCACGGCGTCCGACAGCCACTCGTGCTCCTTGGTGTAACGCAGCTTCTCGGGGTTGCTCATGACCTGATTCTCCTGGATGCGGGGGAGTGGATACGAACTGTGGTCTTGGGTACTGAGACGGCGCCGTACGGGTTCCCGTACGGCGGACGTGGTGCGTGGGGTTACTTCTGCCGCTTGTAGAACGGCAGCGCCACGACCTCGTACGGCTCATGCGTACCGCGAATGTCGACGCCTACGCCGGAGGTACCGGGCGCGGCGTGCGCCGCGTCCACGTACGCCATCGCGATCGGCTTGCCCAGCGTCGGGGACGGGGCGCCGGAGGTGACCTCGCCGATGACCTGACCGTCGGCGACGACCGGGAACCCGGCGCGCGGAACGCGGCGGCCCTCGGCGATCAGACCGACCAGCTTGCGCGGCGGGTTGGTGGCGGCACGCTCGGCGGCGGCCTCCAGCGCGGCGCGGCCGACGAAGTCCCCCTCCTTCTCGAACTTCACGACCCGGCCCAGGCCCGCGTCGAACGGGGTGAGGGAGGTGGTCAGCTCGTGCCCGTACAGCGGCATGCCCGCTTCCAGGCGCAGGGTGTCGCGGCAGGACAGGCCGGCCGGCACCAGGCCGACGCCCTCGCCGGCCTTGGTCAGCGCCTGCCACAGCTCGACGGCGTGCTCGGGGGAGACGAACAGCTCGAAGCCGTCCTCGCCCGTGTAGCCCGTACGCGCGATCAGCGCGGGCACGCCCGCGACGGTGCCCGGCAGGCCGGCGTAGTACTTGAGGCCGTCCAGGTCGGCGTCGGTCAGGGAGGCCAGAATCCCGGGGGACTCCGGACCCTGCACCGCGAGCAGCGCGTACGCGTCGCGGTCGTCTCGGACCTCGGTGTCGAAGCCGGCGGCACGCTCGGTCAGGGCGTCCAGGACGACCTGGGCGTTGGAGGCGTTGGCGACGACCATGTACTCGGTCTCGCCGAGGCGGTAGACGATCAGGTCGTCGACGATCCCGCCGTCCTCCTGACAGATGTGCGTGTAGCGGGCGCGGCCGACACCGACGGTGGAGATGTTGCCGACCAGCGCGTGGTCCAGGGCCTTGACGGCCTCCGGGCCGGTCAGCGTGATCTCGCCCATGTGGGACAGGTCGAAGAGACCGGCCTTCGTACGGACGGCGTTGTGCTCGTCGCGCTCGCTGGCGTACCGCAGCGGCATGTCCCAGCCCGCGAAGTCGGTCATGGTCGCACCGAGCGAGCGGTGCAGCGCATCGAGGGCGGTCAGGCGGGGGGCAGTGCTCATGGGTGTGGCTCCCGGGTCCCAGGGCATCGACATGACATGACGAGGACGTTCCTCCCCATCTGTCATCGGAACCTGAGAGGTTCGCCGAGAGTTCCGCCGATCAGCAGATCGCCGGGTCTCCTCGACTTGCACCTTGGGTGGAGCTGCGCAGCAGCTCGCTTTTCAGATCTGCCTCATCCACGCGGTACGGGGCCTGAGAGATTCAAGGGAGGTTCTTGCTCCTTCGGCGCCCGCGCACGGCCTTGCGGCGTGCCGGGACTCTCCCGCGCGGATTCAAGCGGCCTGTATGCAGTTGGTCCAGATGGCGCACATCATTGCACGCCGTGCCCGGCATCGGGCGGCGGGGGCCGAAAGTTCGTACGGCTCTCCGAAGGGTCCGACCGGAACCGGGGCCGCCGGATTACCGTCTCTTTACACTCAGTGGGCAAGGGTCCTGGTGACCCGATTCGGGGGAGGCGAACACTGTGCGGAGATTCGGAGTGGTGACGACGACGGGAACCGTGGAAGCGGTGCCGGCGCAGCGGGGCGCGCAGGGCCGCAGGAGGGCGGCCGACGCCGGCCTCGGCCTCGTGCGCGACCTGCGCGGCCCCGCCGTGCGCACCCCCCAGCCGCTCGGCTTCGCGGCCGGGGACATCGTCGTGGTGTCCGGCCTGCCCGGCGGCGGGAAGAGCACCCTGATCAAGCGGGCGGCCGCCGAGGGCGGGGCCGTCGACTCCCAGGACACCCGCGAGCGCTGGGAGCAGAGCATGCCCGCCGCGCTCCCGTACGCGGTGTACCGGCCGCTGGTGCGCGCCGCGCACTACTGGGGGCTCTGGCGGATCCTGCGGTCCGGGGCCTCCGTGGTCGTCCACGACTGCGGTACGCAGAGCTGGGTACGGGGGCTGCTCGCGGCCGCCGCGCGGCGCCGGGGCCGGGCGCTGCACCTGCTCCTGCTGGACAGCAGCCCCGAGGAGGCCCTCTCCGGGCAGGCCGCGCGCGGCCGCCGGGTGTCCGCGTACGCCTTCGCCCGCCACCGCGGTGCGGTGGGCCGCCTGCTCCGCGAGGCCGAAGCGGGGCGCCCGCCCGCGGGCTGCGCATCGGCGACCCTGCTGGACCGCCGCTCGGCCGCCGCCGTGACCGGGATCCACTTCCACGGCTGAGCCGCCGGCGGGCCCCCGGCAACGCTGCGGCACACGGGCCGGTACCCTGCGGGGCGACACGCGGCGGGATCACGGAGGCACGGGACATGCAGGGCAGCGGCTGGCCGGGGAATGAGCTGGAGCAGGTGCTCGGGGCGGCGCTCGGGCAGCCGGACGCCGGCGGGCGGATCCTCGAGGTCCTCGGGCGCAGCCAGGTGTGGGTGCCCCTGCCGGGCGGCGTCACGCAGCCGACGGGCGGTCTCGACCTGCCCACCATGGACATCGGCGGGGCGGCGTACGTGCCCGTCTACAGCTCCGAGGCCCAGTTCCTGGCCTGCGTCGGCCCCGGCATGGACTTCGCGGTGGCGCCGGCCGTCGAGTTCGCCCGCGGCCTGCCCCCGCAGCTCGGCATCGCCCTCAACCCCGAGGGCGCCGTCGGCGTACCGCTCCCGCCGCCCGCCGTCGCCGAGCTCTGCCGCACCGGGCGGACCCCGCTCGACGGCCCCGCCACCGGCGGCCGCGTCCGGCTCTACGAGCCCGACTGGCAGGACGATCCGGTGGACTTCCTGGCCGCCGCCACCGAGGAGTTCCGCGCCACCGGGGTGGTCGCCGCCGCGCACCGCTGCCTCGCCAGCGTCGAGGGCGGGGCGCCCCAGCTGTTCATCGGTGTCCGCCTGGTGGGATGGGAACCGGAGATGCAGGAGGCGCCGATGGAGGCCCTCGGGCGGGCCCTGACGCGCGTCCCGCCGCCGTGGCCCGTGCAGTTGATTCTGCTGGACGCCGTCCAGGACCCGGTCACGGACTGGATTCGTGAGCGCGTACGCCCCTTCTACCTCCCATAGGGCCGCTTAAGCTGGTTACATCTCCTGGCCGCACGCGTGATGCCGGTTCGGAGGGCACGCGTGGAGCGACGGGCGGACGAAGAGGGGTTCCGGGTGAGTGCGTCAGGCACGGCCGCGGCCGGGCAGGTCGAGCACATGATGCGCCAGGTGACTCCCGGGCGCTACGAGAGTTACGAGTCACTCCTGCATGCCCTCTCGGAGGGCCGGCTGTGGATGCTGCTCTGGCAGGGGCAGCCGGGCTCCCCGGACGCCCAGTACGGCGGCATGGAGGTCGAGAGCCTCGGCTACGCGCCCTGCGTCACCTCCCCCCAGGAATTGGCCGCCAGCGGCTGGAACCGGGGCTACGAGGTGGTCACCGGGCGGGACATCGCCCGCGCGCTGTACCCGGACCGCTGGGGCCTGTGGCTCAACCCGCACGCCCAGGGGGGCGGCCTCGGCGTGCCCTGGGCCGACCTGCGCCGGATCGCCACCGGCCTGGACCGGATGCCGGCCGGCCCGCTGCGCCTCTCCGAGCCCGCGATCGAGCTGCCGCAGTTCTACGGGCTGCTGACCCAGCACGCGCACCGCACCCCGGCCGTCCGGTCGCTGCGCCGCGCCTGGGTGCAGCCCGCGCTGGGCTCCCCGTACCTCGCGGTCGGGCTCGACCTGTACGACGCCTCCGCGCCCGCGCTGGAATCCGTACGGGAGATGATGCGCCAGTCCGTCGGGGTGGTCCCCGAGGGGGTCCCGGTGTGCACGGTCGCGCTCGCGGACGAGCACGACCCCGTGGCCATGTGGCTGCGCGCGCAGACCCGACCCTTCTACGACCGCGAGGGCCAGGCGCCGGCGTACTGACCCGGCATTGCGCGATATCCGCATATTGAGACATCTGTCTCGAAGGCCGCACCGGTCCCACTGGTGCGGCCTTCGGCATATCCGGTGAATCCGCACAAGATCCATGCCTGAAGAGGCAGTTGGGCCGAATGTCCGTTCCGTGCCGAACGGGCGGTGTTTCACCGCTCAACAGATCCCGGGGTTCGGATAACGGAAGGTGTAGGCGTAGATCACGGTTGCGCATCACATCCCCGGCAGGTCTGGCGGGCGCTCGAGAGGGCGTTGAAGACTCCACCCCACCGAAGGCCGGTCCATCTCGCAAGCGCCAGCTCTTCACGTGCACTTCAGGCACATTTCTCGCCAATCGCACCACCAGCGACGCCGATTGAACCAAGCCGCCACAGCGGCGGGCATGGGCCGGCCACCGTCGGCCGAGAGGGGTCCCCACCACGATGACGGCACCACTGCACGACACCAGCGCGGCCGAGCCCGCGGCCGTGGCCACCCCCGAGGTTCCGCAGAAGGCGATCGAGGGCCGCTCCCCGTGGCAGATCGCCTGGCTGCGACTGAAGCGCGACAAGGTCGCGCTGGCCGGCGGCGTCATCGTGCTGCTGCTGATCCTCGTCGCGATCTTCGCGCCGCTGATCGTCAAGGCCTTCGGGCACCCGCCGGAGGAGCTGCACGAGGACCTCCTCGACCCGCTGCTCGGCCTGCCGGTCGGCGACTGGGGCGGCATGAGCGGCGACTTCCTGCTCGGCATCGAGCCGGTCAACGGCCGCGACGTCTTCAGCCGGATCGTCTACGGCGCGCGGATCTCGCTGCTCGTGGCCTTCCTGTCCGCCTTCGTGGCGGTTTCGCTGGGAACCTTCTTCGGCATCGTCGCCGGCTACTTCGGCGGCTGGGTCGATGCGGCCATCAGCCGGGTCATGGACCTGCTGCTGGCCTTCCCGCAGCTGCTCTTCATCATCGCGCTGATCTCCGTCATCCCCAACAAGCTGTGGGGCTTCGAGGGATCGGGCCTGCGCATCGCCGTGCTGGTGCTGGTCATCGGGTTCTTCGGCTGGCCCTACATCGGCCGGATCGTCCGCGGCCAGACCCTGTCGCTGCGTGAGCGCGAGTACGTCGAGGCCGCCCGCAGCCTCGGCGCCGGCCGCTTCTACATCCTCTTCCGCGAACTGCTCCCGAACCTGGTGGCACCCATCACCGTCTACGCGACGCTGATGATCCCCACCAACGTGCTGACCGAGGCGGCCCTCAGCTTCCTCGGAGTCGGCGTCAAGCCGCCCACGCCGTCCTGGGGAGAAACCCTCTCCACGGCCGTGCGTACCTACGAGGACGATCCGCTCTTCATGATCTTCCCCGGCGTGGCGATCTTCATCACCGTGCTGGCCTTCAACCTCTTCGGCGACGGCGTCCGTGACGCCCTCGACCCGAAGGGCTCCCGCTAGCCGACGCAGGGCCAACCAGGAACCGGCCTCGTGCCGTACGTACACCGGAACTACAACGGAGGGTTGCGAGCATCGTGACTACCCATCGCACGTCGAAGCGCAGACTTGCTGCCGGCACGGCCGTCGTGCTCGCGGTCATGCTGACCGCGACCGCCTGTGGCGGAGACGGCAAGAAGGACGAGAAGGCGGCTGCCGGCGGCGGCGCCTTCAACGCCGGCATCGACAAGGTCTCCAACGCCTCGGACAAGAAGGGCGGCGAACTCAAGTTCGTCGGTACCCAGGACGCCGACTCGTGGGACCCGCAGCGCGGCTACTACGGCTTCATGTGGGACTTCTCCCGCTACTACACGCGCCAGCTGGTCAGCTTCAAGCCCGCCCCCGGTCAGCAGAGCACCGAGCTCGTCCCGGACCTCGCCACCGCCAAGGCCGAGATCAGCGACGGCGGCAAGACCTACAAGTACACCCTCAAGGACAACGTGACCTGGGAGGACGGCTCGCCCGTCACCGCCCAGGAGATCAAGTACGGCATCGAGCGCACCTGGGCGCAGGACGTCATCTCCGGCGGCCCGGTCTACATCCAGCAGGTCCTGGACCCGAAGGCCGAGTACCCCGGCCCGTACAAGGACACCGCTCCTGACAAGCTCGGCCTGAAGGCGATCGAGACCCCGGACGCGAAGACCATCATCTTCAAGCTCCCCATCCCCAACGGTGACTTCGAGCAGATGCTGGCCATGCCGGCGGCGAGCCCGGTCAAGCCGGACAAGGACACCGCGGCCAAGTACGGCCTGAAGCCCTTCTCCAACGGCCCGTACAAGATCGACTCGTACGAGCCCAACAAGGGCATGAAGCTCTCGCGCAACGAGAACTTCAAGGCCGAGTCGGACACCATCCGCAAGGCGCTCCCGGACACCATCTCGGTCACGTTCATGGCGAACGCGGACGACATGGACAAGCGCCTGATCAACGGCGAGTTCGACGTCGACATCAACGCGACCGGCATCGGCCAGGCGGCCCGCGCCACCGCGCTGAAGGAGCACAAGGGCAACCTCGACAACGGTCAGACGGGCTTCATCCGGTACGCGGTGATGCCGCAGACCGTCGCCCCGTTCGACAACATCGAGTGCCGCAAGGCCGTCATCTACGCGGCCGACAAGAAGTCCCTGCAGACCGCCCGCGGCGGCCCGCAGGCCGGTGGCGACATCGCCCCCAACATGCTCCCGCTGGGCATCAAGGGCTCCGACGCCAAGTACGACCCGTTCGAGGTCCTGCAGAACGACGGCAAGCCGAACCTGGAGAAGGCCAAGGCCGCGCTGAAGGCCTGCGGCAAGGAGACCGGCTTCAAGACGACCATCGCGGTCCGCAACAACAAGCCGGTCGAGGTCGCGACCGCCGTCTCGCTGCAGAACGCCCTCAAGCAGGTCGGCATCGAGGCCGACGTCGACCAGTTCGACGGCGCCCAGCACTCCGGGATCATCGGTTCGCCGAAGGTCGTCAAGGAGAAGAACTACGGCATCATCATCATGGGCTGGGGCGCCGACTTCCCGACCGGTCAGGGCTTCTCCCAGCCGCTGGTCGACGGTCGCTTCATCCTGCAGAGCGGCAACAACAACTACTCCGAGCTCAACGACCCGGCGATCAACAAGCTGTTCGACGACGCCATCGCGGAGACCGACCCGACCAAGGCCGGCGAGATCTACAAGCAGATGAACCAGAAGGTCTCCGAGGCCGCGGTCTACCTGCCCTTCGTCTTCGACAAGACGATCACCTGGCGCAGCACCCGGCTGACGAACGCCTACACCACCGACGCCTACAACGGCCGCTACGACTACGCCTCGCTCGGTGTCGTGAAGTAACCGTCCGTCCGTCCAGTTCAGTGTTCCAGTGCCACACCCGCTAGGCACGAAGGGCAGGTGATGGCCGCGGTTACGGCTTGGGGGCGCTCTCCGGAAGGGGGCGCCCCCGGGCCGCAGCCAGGCCGAGCGCAGTGCTTGCATATTTCATCCGACGGATCTTCTCCGTCATCGTCATGCTGCTGGTCATCTCGTTGGTGACCTTCGGAATCTTCTTCCTCTTCCCGAAGATGATCGGGACGGATCCGGCGCTCTACTTCGTCGGTAAGCAGTCCGACCCCATCGCCATCGAGGGCATCCGGCAGAAGATGGGTCTCGACGACCCGATCCTCGTCCAGTTCGGCAAGTTCGTCGTCGGGCTGGTGGCGGGTCGCACGTACGCCAACGGCCCCGATGTCACGCAATGCGCCGCGCCCTGCTTCGGCTACTCCTTCAAGACCGAGCAGGAGGTCTGGCCGCTGCTGCTGGACTGGCTCCCGGTCACCCTGTCCCTCGCCCTCGGAGCCGTCGTCCTCTGGGTGATCGGCGGTGTCGCCACCGGCGTCATCTCCGCCCTCAAGCGCGGCACCGTACTGGACCGCTCGGCCATGGGCATCGCCCTCGCCGGCGTCTCCCTCCCCATCTACTTCACGGGCATGCTCGTCATCGCCGTCTTCTCCGACCAGCTCGGCTGGTTCGGCCGGCCCGACGCGACCTTCGCGGAGGACCCGGGCAGATGGTTCAACGGCATGATCCTGCCGTGGGTCTCGCTCGCCTTCCTCTACGCGGCGATGTACGCGCGGCTCACCCGGGCGACGATGCTCGAAGTCCTCAACGAGGACTACATCCGCACCGCCCGCGCCAAGGGCCTGACGGAACCCGTGGTCATCGGCAAGCACGCCATGCGCTCGACGATGACGCCGATCCTGACCGTCCTGGGTCTGGACCTCGGAGCCCTGATGGGCGGCGCGGTCCTGACCGAGTACACCTTCTCGCTGCACGGCCTCGGCTACAGCGCCGTACGCGCCATCAGCGAGCACGACCTCCCGGTCATCCTGGGCATCACCCTGATCTCCGCCTTCTTCGTCGTCGCGGCGAACCTCATCGTTGACCTCATGTACGCGGTGATCGACCCCCGAGTGAGGCTGTCATGACCGAATCGACCAAGACCGGAGCGCTCAACCAGCCCTTCACCGGCACCTCCTCCGCGCCCTCCACGGCCTTCCTCGAGGTCCGCGACCTCAAGGTGCACTTCCCGACCGAGGACGGTCTGGTCAAGTCGGTCGACGGACTCTCCTTCACGCTGGAGAAGGGCAAGACCCTCGGCATCGTGGGCGAGTCCGGATCCGGCAAGTCGGTCACCTCGCTCGGCATCATGGGCCTGCACCGCGTGGGCCAGTACGGCCGCCAGCGGGCCCGGCTCTCCGGCGAGATCTGGCTGGACGGCAAGGAGCTGCTCTCCGCGGACGAGGACGAGGTGCGCAGGCTGCGCGGCCGGGAGATCGCGATGATCTTCCAGGACCCGCTGTCCGCGATGCACCCGTACTTCACCGTCGGCAAGCAGATCGCCGAGGCGTACCGGGTCCACAACAAGGTCGACAAGAAGACCGCCCGCAAGCGGGCCGTCGAGCTCCTCGACCGCGTGGGCATCCCCGAGCCGCACAAGCGGGTCGACAGCTACCCGCACGAGTTCTCCGGCGGCATGCGCCAGCGCGCGATGATCGCGATGGCGCTGGTCAACAACCCCGAACTGCTCATCGCGGACGAGCCGACCACGGCCCTGGACGTCACCGTCCAGGCCCAGATCCTCGACCTGATCCGGGACCTGCAGAAGGAGTTCGGCTCCGCGGTCATCATGATCACGCACGACCTCGGCGTGGTCGCCGAGATGGCCGACGAACTCCTCGTGATGTACGGCGGCCGGTGTGTGGAGCGGGGCACCGCGGAGAAGGTCTTCTACGAGCCCCGGCACCCCTACACCTGGGGGCTGCTCGGCTCGATGCCGCGCATCGACCGCGAGCAGACCGAGCGACTGATCCCGGTCAAGGGCTCGCCGCCCAGCCTCATCAACATCCCCAGCGGCTGTGCCTTCAACCCGCGCTGCCCGTACGCCGACGTACCCAAGGGCAACGTGACCCGCACGGTACGGCCCGAGCTCACGGCGCCGGACGACGCGGGGCAGGACGGCAGCCGACACTGGTCCGCCTGCCACATGTCGCAGGAGGAGCGGACCCGGATCTGGACCGAAGAGATTGCGCCGAAGCTGTGACCGACATCAAGAAGACGGATACGGCCGCCGGCATTCCGGCGCAGGCCACGGACTCTCCCGAGCCGCTGCTCAAGGTCACCGGCCTGACCAAGCACTTCCCCATCACCAAGGGGCTGCTGCGGCGTCAGGTGGGCGCGGTCAAGGCCGTCGACGGCATCGACTTCGACGTCCGGCGCGGTGAGACCCTCGGCATCGTCGGCGAGTCCGGCTGCGGGAAGTCGACCATGGGCCGGCTGATCACGCGGCTGCTGGAGCCGACCGGCGGCACCATCGAGTTCGAGGGCAAGGACATCACGCGCCTGGGGGTGGCGGGCATGCGCCCGCTGCGCCGCGATGTGCAGATGATCTTCCAGGACCCGTACGGCTCGCTGAACCCCCGCCACACCGTGGGCACCATCGTCAGCGCACCCTTCAAGCTCCAGGACGTCACCCCGGAGGGCGGGCTCAAGGCGGAGGTCCAGCGGCTGCTGTCGCTCGTGGGCCTCAACCCCGAGCACTACAACCGCTACCCGCACGAGTTCTCGGGCGGCCAGCGCCAGCGCATCGGCATCGCGCGGGCCCTGGCGCTCAAGCCGAAGCTGGTGGTCGCGGACGAGCCCGTCTCGGCGCTGGACGTGTCGATCCAGGCCCAGGTGGTCAACCTGATGGACGACCTCCAGGAGGAGCTCGGCCTCACCTACGTGATCATCGCGCACGACCTGTCGGTCATCCGGCACGTCTCGGACCGCATCGCGGTGATGTACCTCGGCAAGATCGTCGAGCTGGCCGACAACAAGTCGCTGTACGGGGAGCCCATGCACCCGTACACCACGGCCCTGATGTCGGCCGTGCCGGTGCCCGACCCGAGGCGGCGCGGTGCCAAGAGCGGCCGCATCCTGCTCAAGGGCGACGTGCCGTCGCCGATCTCGCCGCCGAGCGGCTGCCGCTTCCACACCCGGTGCTGGAAGGCCACGCAGATCTGCGCGACGCAGGAGCCGCCGCTGCTGGCCCTGAAGCCGGGCCACCAGGTGGCCTGCCACCACCCGGAGAACGCCCCCGACCAGGCCCCGGGCGACACGCCCCTGCCGGGTGCGGCGGACGCGGTGGTCACGGTCACGGAGTAGCGCGAACGCCGGCGGGGCACCATCCCGGCCCCGCCGGCACCCACTCCGGCCCCGCCGGCGTTCGAGGCGAACCTCCAGCCCCGCCGGCGATTGAGGCGCGGGGTCCGGGGAGACACCGCCGCAGGAACCCCGCACCCTGCGGCGGGAGCGGTCCGGCAGCCCGCGGCGGGAGCCGACCGTCACCCCGGCGGGAGCCGAGGGGCGACAATGGCCCGGTGTTCCACGATCTCTTCCCGCCCGGGATCCAGCATGCCCTGGACCTCGCCGGCATCTTCGTCTTCGCCACCGCGGGCGCCCTGCTCGCCGTCCGCAAGAACTTCGACGTCTTCGGCATCGTCGTCCTCGCCCTGGTCACGGCCCTGGGCGGCGGTCTCTTCCGCGACCTCGTCATCGGCGCCGTGCCGCCCGCGGCCTTCGGGGAGCTCAGCTTCTTCGTCACTCCGCTGGTCGCCGCCGGGATCGTCTACTTCCTGCACCCCGAGGTCCAGCGGATCAACCGCGCCATCAACGTCTTCGACGCGGCCGGCCTCGGGCTGTTCTGCGTGACCGGCACGACCAAGGCCTACGAGTACGGCCTCGGCCTCACCGCCTCCGCCGCGCTCGGCGTCGCCACTGCGGTCGGCGGCGGCGTCCTGCGCGACGTGCTCGTGAACGAGGTGCCGTCGCTGCTGCGCGACCGCGAGATGTACGCCGTCCCCGCCCTGGTCGGCGCCACCATGGTGGCCGTCTTCATCAGCATGCACAGCCTCAACGCCATCACCACCGGCCTCGCGATCGTCACCACCTTCGTTCTGCGCCTGCTCGCCATGCGCTACCACTGGCGGGCTCCGCTGGCCTGGAACCGGCGGTCCTCGGTGGCCGAAGAGCCGTAACCCAAGAAAGCTACCGCTTAGTAGCAAGCCGGTGTACCGTCGTTTACATGTCACACGCAGCTGCCAAGGCCTCCATCGGCGACAGTGAGTTCGACCGCGACACCGCCATCACCGCGCGCGCGGACGAGCCCGGGGTGTACGACGCGGAACTCTCCGCCGGTTGGACGATCATCGCCGCCGTGAACGGCGGCTACCTGCTGGCCCTCGTCGGCCGGGCCCTGTCGGCGGCCCTGCCGCACCCGGACCCGTTCACGGTCTCCGCGCACTACCTGACCTCCTCCGTGCCCGGCCCCGCCGTGATCCGCACCCAGGTCGTCCGCGTCGGCCGCACCCTCTCCACCGGCCAGGCCTCGCTGTTCCAGTACGACGAGAGCGGCGCCGAGATCGAGCGCATCCGCGTCCTCGCCTCCTACGGCGACCTCGCGGCCCTGCCGGACGACGTGCGCACCGTCGCCGTGCCGCCCGCCATCCCCGCCTACGAGGACTGCATCGGCCCCGAGGCCGGCCCGGCCCCGATCCCCGGCAGCTCCGCCATCGTGGACCGGCTCCGGCTCCGCCTGGACCCGGCGACCGCCGGATGGGCCGTCGGAGCCCCCTCCGGCAAGGGCGAGATGCGGGCCTGGTTCGAGCTGGCCGACGGCCGCGACGCCGACCCGCTCTCCATGCTCCTGGCCGTGGACGCGCTGCCGCCGACCGCCTTCGACCTCGGCCTGGTGGCCTGGACCCCGACGGTGGAACTCACCACCCACGTCCGCCGCCGCCCGGCCCCCGGCCCGCTCCGGGTCTCCATCACCACCCGCAACCTGGCCGGCGGCTTCCTGGAGGAGGACGCCGAGGTCTGGGACTCCTCGGACCACCTGGTCGCCCAGTCCCGCCAACTGGCCCGCGCGCTGCGCCCGTCCTGACGCTCCGGCCGGCCGGAGCGTCAGGCGGTCCGGCGGTTCCGACCGTGTTCGGGGCGCTCGGGGGTGCCCCGCGGGCCCTCGCGGGGTCCCGCGGCGCAAGGGGCCACCGGTGGACTCGTAGAATCGGGGGATCATGGCCTACCTCGACCACGCCGCCACCACCCCGATGCTGCCGGAGGCCGCCGCGGCGATGACCGCGCAGTTCGCCGCCACGGGGAACGCCTCCTCCCTGCACGCCGCCGGCCGCCGGGCCCGCCGTACCGTGGAGGAGGCCCGCGAGGCCTTCGCCGAGGCGATCGGTGCCCGTCCCAGCGAGGTGGTCTTCACCGCCGGCGGCACCGAGGCGGACAACCTCGCCGTCAAGGGCCTCTACTGGGCCCGGCGCGACGCCGACCCCGCCCGGACCCGGGTCATCGCCAGTCCCGTGGAGCACCACGCCGTGCTCGACGCCGTCCACTGGCTCGCCGAGCACGAGGGCGCACAGGTCGAGTACCTGCCCGTGGACCGCTACGGGCGGGTGCACGCGGAGGCCTTCCGCGAGGCCGTCGAGCGCAACCCCGACGACGTGGCCCTGGCCACCGTGATGTGGGCCAACAACGAGATCGGGACCGTCATGCCGGTCCGCGAACTGGCCGCCATCGCTCGCGAGTACGGGATCCCGCTGCACTCCGACGCCGTCCAGGCCTTCGGACAGCTCGACGTCCGCTTCGGCGACAGCGGACTCGCCGCCATGACCGTCAGCGGCCACAAGATCGGCGGCCCGTACGGCATCGGCGCGCTGCTGCTCGGCCGCGACCAGAGCCCCGTACCCGTCCTGCACGGCGGCGGCCAGGAGCGGCACGTCCGCTCCGGCACCCTCGACGTGCCGGCCGTCGCCGCCTTCGCCGTGGCCGCCGTCCTCGCCGCCGAACGGCGCGAGCAGTTCGCCACGGAGATCGGCGCCCTGCGCGACGAACTGATCGCCGCCGTCCGCGGGGCCGTGCCCGACGCCGTCCTCGGGGGAGACCCCGACGAGCGGCTCCCGGCCAATGCGCACTTCAGCTTCCCCGGCTGCGAGGGCGACTCCCTGCTGCTCCTGCTCGACGCCCAGGGCATCGAATGCTCCACCGGATCCGCCTGCACCGCGGGTGTCGCCCAGCCCAGCCATGTCCTGCTGGCCGCCGGTACCGACCCGCAGCTGGCCCGCGGCACCCTGCGCTTCTCCCTCGGCCACACCTCCACCAAGGAGGACGTCGCGGCACTGGCCGCGGCCATCGGCCCGGCGGTGGAACGCGCCCGCACGGCGGGCCTCAGCTAGGGCCCGCCGCCAGGGCCTCCCGGACCAGGCGTATGTAGCGGTCCCAGTCCCAGTGGGGGCCGGGATCCGTGTGGTCGGCGCCCGGGACCTCGGAGTGCCCGACGAGGTGGGTGCGGTCCACCGGGATGTCGTACCGGCGGCAGACGTCCGCCGCCAGCCGCGCCGAAGCCGCGTACATCGCGTCCGTGAAGTCCTGCGGGCGGTCCACGAAGCCGACGTGCTCGATGCCGATGCTGCGCTCGTTCATCGAGCGGTTCGCCGCGTGGAAGGCCACGTCCATCTCGCGCACCAGCTGCTCCACATGGCCGTCGCCGCGCACCATGTAATGCGCCGAGGCCCTGTGGAAGGGGTTCTGGAAGGCCTTCACCGACCCCTCGAAGCTGCCCTGTGTGACATGGACGACGATCCGGTCCACCCGGTAGTCGTCGGGCCGGTCCGCCATCCGCCAGTTCGCCGGCGAGGCCGAGGTCCAGCTCGCGCCCGCGTGGTCGAGCTCGCCCTCCTTGCGCGGCTTGGCCACTCCCGGTATCAGCCACCAGGCCCGGCCGATCTCGTCCCGGCCGGCGACCGCCCCCGCCGCGACGACCCCGAGCCCGCCGAAGAGCACCGCCCTACGGGTCCGGCTCCGCGGTTTCGATCTTTTGTTCCCGAGCTCGGTCATGTGATCCACCCCCCGTACCCGACAACGCGCTGTGACCCCGCTCGGTTCCC
Source organism: Streptomyces avidinii (assembly GCF_014650695.1). Classification (GTDB taxonomy): domain Bacteria; phylum Actinomycetota; class Actinomycetes; order Streptomycetales; family Streptomycetaceae; genus Streptomyces; species Streptomyces avidinii. Next base: position 130,653 of record NZ_BMVL01000014.1, read on the forward strand.
CCGTACTCTGGACGGTGCTATGACTGAGAACCTGCCGCGCGCACACCGCCCGCTCCGCGTCCTGGCCGCCATGTCCGGCGGAGTGGATTCGGCCGTCGCCGCCGCCCGCGCCGTCGAGGCCGGGCACGACGTGACCGGCGTACACCTGGCGCTGTCCGCGAACCCGCAGTCCTTCCGGACCGGCGCCCGCGGCTGCTGCACCATCGAGGACTCCCGCGACGCCCGACGGGCCGCCGACGTCATCGGCATCCCGTTCTACGTCTGGGACCTGGCCGAGCGCTTCCGCGAGGACGTGGTCGAGGACTTCATCTCCGAGTACGAGGCCGGGCGCACCCCGAACCCCTGCCTGCGCTGCAACGAGAAGATCAAGTTCGCGGCGCTGCTCGACAAGGCCCTCGCGCTCGGCTTCGACGCCGTCTGCACCGGCCACTACGCGACCGTCGTACTGAACGAGGACGGCTCCCGCGAGCTGCACCGCGCCTCCGACATGGCCAAGGACCAGTCGTACGTCCTCGGCGTCCTCGACGAGAAGCAGCTCGCCCACGCCCTCTTCCCGCTCGGTGACACCCTCACCACCAAGGACGAGATCCGCGCCGAGGCCGAGCGCCGGGGCCTCGCCGTCGCGAAGAAGCCCGACAGCCACGACATCTGCTTCATCGCCGACGGCGACACCCAGGGCTTCCTCGCTAACCGCCTCGGCAAGGCCGAGGGCGACATCGTCGACGAGGCGACCGGCGAGAAGGTCGGCACCCACGAGGGTGCCTTCGGCTTCACCATCGGCCAGCGCAAGGGCCTGCGCATCGGCCACCCCGCCCCCGACGGCAAGCCGCGCTACGTCCTCGACATCTCGCCGGTGAACAACACCGTCACCGTCGGCCCCGTCGAGGCCCTGGACGTCACCGCCCTCACCGCGATCCGTCCCCGCTGGTGCGGAGCCGTGGCAGCCGCCCCGGGCACCTACACCGCGCAGCTGCGCGCCCACGGCGGCGAGACCGAGGTCTTCGCCGAGGTCGTCGACGGCGAGTTGCGGGTCTCCTTCGGCGAGCCGGTCCGGGGCGTCGCCCCCGGCCAGGCGATCGTGCTCTACGACGGCACCCGCGTGGTCGGCTCGGCCACCATCGCGACCACGACGCGGGCCACCGCCGCCGTCTGACCGGCGCCCCTCACGACACGACGCCGCGGCCCCCCCCGTGCGGGCCGCGGCGTCGCGCTGTCCGGACTCAGGCCGCCGGGTACCAGACGGTGCCGCTGCCGCCGTGCTGCGTGAGGGTGGTGGCGATGATCTCGCCCTCCCGGAAGTAGCGCGGGTGCTGCTGCAGGAAGCCGGGGAAGGAGTCCAGGGACGTCGCGTCACAGACCCCGTCGGTCCTGATGCAGTGGCGCTGGACGGGGACGCCCGGGAAGTCCTCGGGCCCGGTGCCGGGGGAGTAGGCCACGAACGGGATGAGGACCCCCCGCGGGACCAGGCGCCAGAAGCCGGTTCCGGGCTGCATCGGGTCGGAGTAGAGCATCCCGTCGACCCGGTCGCGGGGCACCTCGGTGCCGTTGTCGGAGATGGTCTGGAGCAGCAGGTCGGCCACCCAGGCGCCCTGGGAGTAGCCGGCGATCGTGAAGCGTGCCGTCGGGTCCGCGCGGTACGCGTTCTCCAGGGCGGCCTTCGCGTTCCAGTAGCCCTGGTTCACGCTGTCGCCGAAGCTCGGCGCGAAGGGGGCCGGCTGCTCGTTGTGGCTCCCGACGAAGGGGCCGCCGCTGGCCACGTAGCAGACCGGAATCGCGATGCCCCCGTTCAGATTCCTGTTCGCGGCGTCGAAGCTCGTGGTGCATCCGGGCGCGTCCGCGGCCGCGCCGGTGCCGCCGATCTCGATGTAGTAGTGGTTCGCCGGGGCGGCGTGCGCGCCGGTCGGTGCGACGACGGCGCCGGCGAGCAATAAGACCGTCGACGCGACGACGGACTTGAGGCGGCGGGTGAGCCTGTTCGGCTTCGTGGTGGACATACGGGTCAACTCCCCTGGTCGAGGCGGCGCCGCGTCGGGTGCGGCGACCGGCACTCATCGTGGTGTTCGTGCTGGTCGGCGGACCATGCCCGCAACCGGCCATATGTGGCCGGTCGGCAGTGCCCCGTGGTTTGACCGGGTTCCGGGGGGACATCGGACACACGTGGCAGGAGCGTCGTCGGGGGAAGGGCGGACAAGTGAGCAGCCGGTTCGGTGCGTTGCTCCGCGGGTTGCGGCACGAGGCGGGGATGACTCAGGAGCAGTTGGCCGAGCGGTCCCGGCTCGGGGTCCGCACCATCCACCGGCTGGAGACCGGCAAACCCACCGACGCCCGGATGGGAACGGTGAAGCAGGTCGCGCACGCGCTGGCCGATGCGCTGCGGCGCGACCGGGACGAGCTCTGGACGGATCTGCTGGCCGCCCACCGGGGCAACGGGACCGCCGCAGGCCAGGCCGCGGAGGAAGGCGTACGTGGGTCTTCCGAGCCCCTCGCGGCCCAGGCCCAGGCCCAGGCTCCGACCCAGGCCCAGGCCCAGGCCCAGGCCCAGGCTCCGGCTCCGGTCCCCGCACCCGTCCCCGTACCGGCCCGGACGGTGCGCACCGGCACGCCGGCGACCTCCCGGGGCGCCCTGGCCGCAGTCGCCGAGGCGCTCGCCCACGACGTCTACGGCCGCTGCATCCGCGAGGAGGAGCAGCGCCGCCTCCACGACCCCTTCCCGCTGCCCGTGCGCTGGCGCTCCGCGCCCGCCGAGTTGCTCGACCACCGGGACAACATCAGCGGGACTCCGCCCGGCGCCCCCACGGCCCCCGGCGCACCCGGATCCGCCGACGGGCCGCCGTCCCTGGACGGCGGCCTCTGCGACATCGCCGACGTCTACCGGCGCGTTCGGTCCGGCCGGCTGGTGGTGCTCGGCCGGGCCGGCTCCGGCAAGACCGTCCTCGTCCTGCGGTTCGTCCTCGACCATCTGGGCGCCCGCACCCCCGACGAGCCCGTACCCGTCATCTTCAGCATCGGATCGTGGGACCCGACCGGCACCACCCTGCGCGACTGGCTGATCGCCCGCCTGCTGCGCGACCACCCGAACCTCGCCGCGAACGCACCCGGCGGCACCACCCTCGCCGCCGCCCTGGTGGACGCCGGATGGATCCTGCCGGTGCTGGACGGGTTCGACGAGATGGCCACCGGCCTGCTCGGCGTCGCCCTGCGCGAACTGAACACCAGCGCACTGCCGCTGCTCCTGACCAGCCGCACCGAGCAGTTCGCCGAGGCAGTCGGGGTCGAGGTGCTCCGCCGCACCGCGGGCATCGAGCTGCTGGACCTGGACGTCGACGACCTGGTCCACTACCTGCCCCGCACCGCGCGCCCCACCGCACCGGCCGACCGCGACGGCCGGGCCGCCACCGGCTGGGATCCCGTGCTGGAGCGGCTGCGCACGGATCCGGACGGCGCTCCCGGCGCCCGCCTCGCGGCCGTCCTGCGTACCCCGCTGATGGTCCTGCTCGCCCGGACCGTCTACAGCGACACCCCGGCCCGGGACCCGGCCTTCCTGCTGGACGCCGCCCGCTTCCCCACCCCGGGGGCCATCGAGGAGCACCTGCTGGCCGGGTTCGTGCCGAGCGTCTACGGGGCGCCCCCCCACAGCCGTCCCGGGCGCCCGCCGCGCGCGCGGGCCCCGTACCTGGGACCCGCAGCGCGCCCGGCACTACCTGGGCCACCTCGCCGGGCACCTGGATCGGCCCGAGCGGCCCGAGGGCCAGGACCTGGCCTGGTGGCAGCTGCGCGAGTCACTGCCGCTGACCTCGCGCATCCTGGCCGTCGTCCTCGCCTGCTCGCTGGTCACCGCGGTCGCCGACTGGCTGGTCTTCCCCGCCAAGAACCTGGCCGCGGGCCACGGCGCCGCCTTCGCGCTCGGCACCGGCCTGCTGGACGCGCTGCTCTTCGGTCCCGCGGTCGGCCTCGCCTTCGGACTGGTCCACGGACTGGTGGCCGTGCTCGGGATCCGGGCGTTCGAGCCGTCCCGCGTGCGGATACGGCTGCCGGGCCGCCGCCGGCCGTCCGGCGGACCGGCAGCCCGCCGCGTCGCCACCCTCGTACCGGCCGGACTGCTGGGCGGCTTCGTGATGGGCCTCGGATGCGGGCTCGCCTACACCGTCGGTGCGCAGCTGACGTACGGCGGGGTGCTGGTCAACCCGGCGGTGATCGAGGCGACGGCCGTCAACTGCCTGATGTACGGGCTCACGTTCGCCCTGGCGGGAGGGCTCGTACTCGGGCTCGCGGCCACCCTGGAGACCCCCATCGACCTCGGCCGCGCCGCCACCCCGACGGACCTGCTGGCCGTCAACCGGAGCATCGTGGTGCGCCAGGCCCTCTTCCTCGCGCCGATGCTCACCCTGGTGATCGCCTTCGGCGGTCGGCTCATGACCGAGCTGCTCCAGGGCGTGGTGGGCCCCCTGACCTGGCCGATGGCCGACGGACTCGCGCTCGGCGCCGTGGGCGGGGTGGCCGGCGCGCTCTCCTACGCCCTGGCGTTCACCGCCTGGGGCCAGTGGGCGCTCCTGACCCGCGTCTGGCTGCCGCTGACCGGCCGGCTCCCCTGGGCGACCGTCGCCTTCCTGGAGGACGCCTACCGGCGCGGCGTGCTGCGCCAGGTCGGCGCCGTCTACCAGTTCCGCCACGCCCGGCTCCAGCGCCACCTGCGCGGACGGCCCACGGAATAGGGCCTGTCCCGCGGATCGGGCCCGGGCCGTCCCGCGGCGGACCGCGCCGCTCAGGCGACGGTCAGGACGATCTTGCCGGTGGTGCGGCCCTGCTCGCCGATCTCGTGGGCCTTCGCGGCCTGCTCCAGCGGCAGCACCGTGTCGACCAGCGGCTTCAGCAGGCCCTGCTCGACGAGGGCCGCGATCTCCCGCAGGCCGCCCAGGTCCGGCTCCACCAGGACCCAGGAGGCGTGCACGCCCTGCGGGTCCGCCGGGAGGGAGTCGGGGCCGGGCAGGGTCACCAGGTGGCCGCCGGCCTTGAGGACCTTCAGCGAGCGCTGCGTGTAGTCCCCGCCGATGGCGTCGATCACGACGTCCACGTCGGCGACGGCGTCCTCGAAGTCCGTGGTGCGGTAGTCGATCACCTCGTCGGCGCCGAGCTCGCGCAGCAGCGTGTGCTTGCCCGCGCTCGCGGTGCCGATCACGTACGCGCCGCGGGCCTTGGCGATCTGCACCGCCAGGTGGCCCACGCCGCCGGCCGCTGCATGCACCAGCACCCGCTGCCCGGCGCTCACCCCGGCCGTGTCCACCAGGGCCTGCCAGGCGGTCAGCGCCGCCAGCGGCAGAGCCGCCGCCTGCACGTGGTCCAGCGCGGCCGGCTTGGGGGCGAAGTGCCGGGCGGGGGCGGTCACGTACTCGGCGTACGCGCCGGCCTGCTGCGGGAAGCGCGGCATCCCGTACACCTCGTCGCCCACCCGGTACAGGGTCACGCCCGGTCCCACGGCCTCGACCGTGCCGGACACGTCCCAGCCGACCGCCGGCACCGGGCCCCAGGGGATCAGGGCGCCGCTCTCGCGCGTCTTCCAGTCCACCGGGTTGACCCCGGCGGCGTGGACCCGGACCAGGACCTCGCCCATACCGGGCTCCGGACGCTCGGCCTCGGTCTCGACGAGGACCTCGGGTCCGCCCCACTTGCTGATGACGACGGCGCGCATGACATGTCTCCTTGCTGGGTTCTCCGGTGCCGGTGTCCCGGCCGATGACCTCACTTTCTCCGCTCGCCGGCCCTCGCAGTGTTGGCCGTACGGCCACCATGTGTCAGGATCTGGCCATGCACCGAATCGCCGTACTCGCCCTCGAAGGGGTCCCTCCGTTCGAGCTCGGCATCCCCTCCCGCGTCTTCGGCAACGCCCACGACGAGGCCGGGGACCCGCTCTACGAGGTGACCGTCTGCACCGCCGACGGCCTGCCCGTGGCCAGCGATGCGGGCTTCACCGTCGGCGTCTCGGCGGGCCCCGAGGCCCTCGCCGCCGCCGACACCGTGATCGTCACGCCCACCCACGCGATGGACGAGCTCGCCCACGGCGCCCCCCTGCCGCAGCCGCTGACCGACGCCCTCGCCGCGATCCGGCCCGGCACCCGGCTGGTCTCCCTGTGCACCGGCTCGTACGTCCTGGCCGCCGCCGGGCTGCTCGACGGCCGGCCCGCCACCACGCACTGGCTGCACGCGCCCGAGTTCCAGCGCGGCTTCCCGCGCGTCCGGCTCGACGAGGAGGTCCTCTTCGTCGACGACGGCGACATCCTCACCTCGGCCGGCGTGGCCGCCGGCATCGACCTGTGCCTCTACCTGATCCGCCAGGACCACGGCACGGGCGTGGCCAACCGGGCCGCGCGGCTGTGCGTGGTCCCGCCCTGGCGCGACGGCGGCCAGGTCCAGTACATCGACCGCCCCGTGCCCGAGCCCACCGTCGCCACCACCACCGCCACCCGCGCCTGGGCCCTGGAACGCCTCGCCGAACCGGTCACCCTCGCCGAACTGGCCGCGCACGCCCGGATGAGCCTGCGCACCTTCACCCGCCGGTTCCGCGACGAGGTCGGCATGACCCCGGTGCAGTGGCTCACCGCCCAACGGCTCGAACTGGCCCGCCACCTGCTGGAGTCCAGCGACCTGCCGGTCGACCTGGTCGCCCACCGGGCCGGCTTCGGCTCCGCCAACTCCCTGCGCCAGCACATGCGCTCCACACTCGGCGTCTCCCCGATCGCCTACCGGCGCACCTTCCAGCCCGCGTCGGCGTGACCTCGCAGGTAATCGCCGCCGCGGCCGCGCCCTGACAGGATCGGACCAACGGCCCGCAGCGGCGGGCCGGTCCCCAGGGGAGCAGGCCATGACCGCGTACGCCATCGCCCACATACGTCCCGAGACCATGAACGAGGACATCCTCCGGTACATCGAGACGATGCAGTCGACCATGGACCCCTTCGGCGGCCGCTTCCTCGTCCACGGCAAGGAGGTCGAGGTCATGGAGGGCCCCTTCCCCGGCACCATCGTCATGGTCGGTTTCCCGGACATCGAAAGCGCCCGCGCCTGGTACGCCTCCGACGCCTACCAGGAGATCCGGCCGCTGCGCACCGACCACATCGCCGGCGAGGTCGTCCTGGTCGAGGGCGTGCCGGCCGACTACGACGCCACGGGGACGGCCGCCGCCCTGCGCACGGTCGCGGGGCTCTGACGATGGGCAACCGGGCCGTCTTCGTGACCGCGGGCGCCGAAGGGCACGAGCGCCGAAGCTCCTCCTTCGGCGCCGTCGGCCTCGATCTCGACCTGCTCGGCGGCCCGGAGGCGGTTCTGCCCTTCGTCCTGGGCCACCGGCTCGAGGAAGGCCCCTGGTACGACGACGACATGTGCGAAGCGGGCGCCCTGATCGACCCCGCCCGCAAACTGCTCCTGGTCTTCGCCCAGGAGGGCCCGTCGGTGGCCATGCGCACCCGCGCGGCCTGGTGGCGGCTGCTCGGGCTCGCCTGGCCAGGATGGGAGCTCCGCTGGGCGTACGACGGCCAGAGCGGCCTGCGCACCCACCTCGGCCTGGACCCGGCGGACGAACGCGGCACCCCGTACCCCGGCCCGCCACTGGAGGCCGACGACGAGGAGCTGGCCGATCCCGACCCGATGGTCGCCGTCGTCACGGTCGGATCCGGCCGCTGCCACGTCCTCGCCCACATCGACGACCATCCCGTGGCCGAGGGCCCGGCACTCCTCGACCGGCTCTCGGACGCCCCCGGCCACGCCGGGTACCCGGGTCGCGCCGAAGCCGGCATCCACGTCGACCCCGGGGCCCGCAGGGTCGGCTGGTGGCTGACCGGAATCGTGCCCCACGCCGGGCGGATGGCCGCGCGCTGGCCCGGCTGGACCGTGGACTTCTGGGCCGACCGCTGGAGCGAGCACGCCCGGTCGGCCCCCGGTCTGTTCACCCCGCCGGCCTGCGGGGTGGCGGCCGCGCTGGACGCCGTACGCGACGAGGCGCTGGAGCGCTGGGCCGGGCCGCGTGCCGACCGGAGGGCGCAGCTCGTCGCCGCGCACCCGCGGATCGTCATCGGCAGCGGCTTCCCGCCCGCCGTCACCGCGCAGCGGGCGGCCCTGGCACGGGAAGTCGTCGAGCGGTCCGGGCGGGCCGCCGCAGCCGGCTGAGCGCCCGGCGCGCGGAGGTCCCGTCCGAGCGGGACGACCCGCCGGGACCGGGAGCCCGGGGCGGCCGGCGGCACCGGGGCTTCGCCCTCCCCGGCCCGCGGGACCTGCGAGCATGGGCGGTATGGCTACTCACTTGATCACCGGTGCCGGCTCCGGCATCGGCGCCGCTGTCGCGGCCCGTCTGCACGCCCGCGGCGACGACCTCGTCCTCCTCGCCCGGGACGCCGGCCGCGCCCGCGAGCTCGTCGACCGCTACCCCGGCGCCACGTCCCTCGTCGGAGACCTCGCCGACCCCGACCGGCTGTCGTGGGCGTTCTCCAAGCAGGCCGTGCCGGAGCGGATCGACTCCCTGCTGCACATCGCCGGGATCGTCGACCTCGGACCGGTGGGCGAGCTCCGGCCCAAGACCTGGCACCAGCAGCTCAACGTGAACCTGATCGCCCCCGCCGAGGTCACCCGGCTGCTGCTGCCCACCCTGCGGGCGTCCAAGGCCACCGTCGTCTTCGTGAACTCGGGCGCCGGTCTGACCGCCCACGCCGACTGGAGCGCGTACGCCGCCTCCAAGCACGGCCTGAGGGCCCTGGCCGACTCGCTGCGCGGCGAGGAGCGGGCCAACGGCATCCGCGTCACCTCCGTCTACCCGGGCCGCACCGCCAGCCCCATGCAGGCCAAGGTGCACTCCCAGGAGGGCAAGGAGTACGACCCGGCCGCCTGGATCGATCCCGAGTCCGTCGCGACCACGATCGTCATGGCCATCGACCTGCCCCGTGACGCCGAGGTCAACGACCTGAGCGTCCGGCCGGGCCGATGAGCGCGGGCGCCACCGGCGTCGGATCGCTGCCCGGCGGCGACGCCCGCGAGGCCGCGAAGACCGTCACCGGGTCCTTCGAGGAGTTCCCCTACCTCGCCGAGCTGCCCGCCCGGGGGCCCGGCGCGGACATGATCGGCCGTTCCCTCGGCCTGCTCGTCGACATGTACGCCCACGTCGAACCCAGCGGCTGGCGGATCAGCGACCGCCCGGGACGGGACTCGAAGCGGTCCCGGTCCTGGCTCGGGGAGGACCTCGACGCGCTGGAGGAGTTCACCCAGGGGTACACGGGCAAGCTCAAGGTCCAGGCCGTCGGGCCGTGGACGCTGGCCTCCGCCCTGGAACTGCACGGCGGCGAGGCCCTGCTCCAGGACGCGGGAGCCTGCCGGGACCTGGCCGGATCGCTGGCCGAGGGCCTGCGCGAGCACCTGGCCGACGTACGCAAGCGGATCCCGGGCGCCGACGTCGTGCTCCAGCTCGACGAGCCGTCCCTGACGGCCGTGCTGCTCGGCCGGGTCCGCTCGGCGAGCGGCTACCGCACCTACCGCGCCGTCGACCGGCAGGTGGTCGAGGGCGCGCTGCGCGACGTGTTCGCCGTCCACGACGGGGACGTCGTCGTGCACTCCTGCGCGCCGGAGGTGCCCTTCGCGCTGCTCCGCAGGGCCGGTGCCACGGGGGTCTCGTTCGATTTCTCGCTGCTCACCGAGCGCGAGGACGACGCCATCGGGGAAGCGGTCGAGGGCGGCACGAAACTCTTCGCCGGAGTGGTGCCGGGCACCGACGCCCCGTTGTCGGACCCGGGCGGTAGCGTCATGGGTGTCAGGAAGCTTTGGCGCAGGTTGGGGCTGGCCCCGGGGACTCTGGCGGAGTCCGTCGTGGTCACCCCGTCGTGCGGTCTGGCGGGTGCTTCACCCGCCTACGCCCGCGCGGTGCAGGCGCATTGCGTCAGGGCGGCGAGGTCGCTCGCCGACAACCCTGAGTGACGGTCGAGACGGGCCACGGGAGGACACGGCATGGCAGCCGAACAGCAGGACACGGCAGTACCGGCGGCGGTGCGTGAGCAGCACGCACTGCTGGCCGAGCAGATCGAGGAGCACCGCTTCCGGTACTACGTGAACGACCAGCCGGTCGTCAGCGACGCCGAGTTCGACAAGCTGCTGCGCTCGCTGGAGGCGCTGGAGGAGCAGTACCCGGAGCTGCGCACGCCCGACTCGCCCACCCAGAAGGTGGCCGGGGCGTACGAGACGGACTTCGCCTCCGTCGTGCACCGGGAGCGGATGCTCTCCCTCGACAACGCCTTCGACGACGAGGAACTGGCGGCCTGGGCCGAGCGGGTCGCCCGGGACGTCAACACCTCGGACTACCACTACCTGTGCGAGCTCAAGGTGGACGGCCTCGCCGTCAACCTCACCTACGAGAACGGCCGTCTCACCCGGGCGGCCACCCGCGGCGACGGCCGCACCGGTGAGGACATCACGCCCAACGTCCGCACCATCGCCGAGATCCCGGACCGGCTGAAGGGCGACCGGATCCCGGCCCTGGTCGAGATCCGCGGCGAGGTCTACTTCCCGATGGAGAAGTTCCAGGAGCTCAACGCGCGTCTGGTGGAGGCGGAGGGCAAGCCCTTCGCCAACCCGCGCAACGCGGCGGCCGGTTCGCTGCGGCAGAAGGACCCCAAGGTCACCGCCAGCCGCCCGCTGCACATGGTCGTCCACGGCATCGGCGCCCGCGAGGGCTTCGAGATCGAGCGCCAGTCGCAGGCGTACGAGCTGCTGCACGAGTGGGGCCTGCCGACCGCGCAGCACAACAAGGTGGTCTCCACCCTCGCCGAGGTCCGGGACTTCATCGCGGACTTCGGGGTGAACCGGCACTCGGTGGAGCACGAGATCGACGGCGTGGTCGTCAAGCTCGACGAGATCTCCCTCCAGGGCCGGCTCGGTTCCACCGCGCGCGCCCCGCGCTGGGCGATCGCCTGGAAGTACGCGCCCGAAGAGGTCAACACCAAGCTGATCGACATCAAGGTCGGCGTCGGCCGCACCGGCCGGGTGACCCCGTACGCGCAGGTGGAGCCGGTGAAGGTGGCCGGCTCCGAGGTGGAGTTCGCGACCCTGCACAACCAGGAGGTCGTCAAGGCCAAGGGCGTCCTCATCGGCGACACCGTGGTCCTGCGCAAGGCGGGCGACGTCATCCCCGAGATCCTCGGCCCGGTGGTGGACCTGCGCGACGGCAGCGAGCGGGAGTTCGTGATGCCGGCCATCTGCCCCGCGTGCGGGACGGAGCTGCGGCCGATGAAGGAGGGGGACATCGACGTCCGGTGCCCCAACGCCCAGACCTGCCCCGCCCAGTTGCGCGAGCGGCTCTTCTACCTGGCCGGGCGGCAGTCCCTGGACATCGAGAACTTCGGCATGGTGGCGGCGGCCGCGCTGACCGACCCGCTGGAGCCGGACCGGCCGCCGCTGCTGGACGAGGGCGACCTCTTCGACCTGACCATCGAGCAGTTGCTGCCCATCAAGGCGCACGTCCTGGACCCGGACAGCGGGCTGCCCAAGCGGGACCCGAAGACGGGCGAGGAGAAGATCGTCACGGTCTTCGCCAACCAGAAGGGCGAGCCGAAGAAGAACGCCCTGGCCATGCTGGAGCACATCGCCGCCGCCAAGGAGCGCCCGCTCGCCCGCATCATCAACGGCCTGTCGATCCGTCACGTGGGACCTGTCGCGGCCGAGGCCCTCGCCCGCGAGTTCCGGTCGATCGAGCGCATCGAGCAGGCCACCGAGGAGGAGCTGACCGCCACCGAGGGGGTCGGCGCGATCATCGCCGCCTCCCTCAAGGAGTGGTTCGCCGTCGACTGGCACCAGGAGATCCTGCGCAAGTGGCGGGAGGCCGGCGTCCGGATGGAGGAGGAAGGTTCCGCCGAAGAGGAGGGACCGCGGCCGCTGGAGGGGCTGACCGTCGTGGTCACCGGCACCTTGCAGAGCCACACCCGGGACGGCGCGAAGGACGCACTGCAGAGCCGTGGAGCCAAGGTCACCGGGTCCGTGTCCAAGAAGACCTCCTTCGTCGTGGTCGGCGACAACCCCGGCTCGAAGTACGACAAGGCCGTGCAGTTGAAGCTCGCCATCCTCGACGACGCCGGGTTCGCGGTGCTGCTGGAGCAGGGCCCCGACGCGGCACGCGAGGTCGCGCTCCCGGTGGACGGCGGGGCCGAAGGGGAGTAGTACCTGAAGGGGGAATCCCCGAGGGGGAGTAGCGAAGGCGAACGGATGCGTGGCGTGCGGCCGTACGGGCGGGCGCACGCCGGGCGCGGCGAACGGTGGTAAACGGCCGGTACAAGGCTGGTCGCAGGGCGGTGAGCTGTCGGATCATCGGATGGGTGACAAGGGGGGCCCAGTCCAAACTCACCCGTTCGGCGGATACCGTACTGATGAGGATGGCTGGGTCGCATTCGGGCAACCACTGCCGACCGCTGCCCCTGGGAGCCTCGCGCGTCCTACTGTTGAGGGGTGCGCCTGTCGTGCACGGCTGCAGGATGCGATTTCGGCCGTGGTGGCATGACATCGGGGCCATCGCGTGACATCGGCATCGCCGGCTGTGAGAGGTACGGGCATGAAACCCACCGAAAGCGCCGACCCGTCACCTGAATTCGGCGGGGAACTCCCGTCCATGCGGGCGGGCCGGGCGGGCAGACTCGGTGTCCTGGGTACCAGGGCACCGGAGACCCGGCCGATCGACACCGGTGCGGGCGGGCAGGAGCGGCGCGGTGTGCTGCCCTTCCTCGTCGTGGGCCTCGCCGTCGTGGTGCTCACCGCCGGCATCGTCACCGCGCTGAGCGGTCAGCACGCGCTGTTCCCCGGCGGGCCGGTCGGCTGGGCCCTCGCCCTCCTCACCGGCATCATCGTCGGCCACCTCGTCGCCCTCGGCCGCGACCGCTGGTGGGGCGGCACCGGCTCGGGCGCGGCCCTCACCCTCGGCGTGCTCATCCTCTACGGATGGGTCCCCGCCGGACTGGTCTCCCTGGCCGTGGTCTCCCTGGTCGGGGCCGCGCGCCGGCACCGCTGGCGGCAGGGCCTGCTGCACGGCTCCGTGGACATCCTCGGCATCGGCGCGGGGGCCCTCGTACTCGCCGCCTTCGGCGAGGTGCCCTCCGTCGAGACCCCGTGGCTGCCCACCTTCTGGGGGCTGGAGGCGGTCCCCGAGATCGTCCTCGTCGCCGTCGCCTACCTGCTCGCCACCCGCGTCCTGCTCTGGATCGCGCTGGCCCCGCGCGGCGGCGGCCTGCCCACCGTCGCCCGTACCGCCCTGATCCGGCAGGCCTTAGTAGCGGTCGCGCTGCTCGGCATCGCCCCCCTGATCTGCGTCGTCGCCGTCGCCCAGCCGGTCCTGCTGCCGCTGTTCGCCGTACCGCTGATCGCGCTGGACTCCACCCTGTGGATCGCCCGGGCGCGCGCCGAGGAGCAGCTGCGGGACCCGCTGACGGGGCTGCCCAACCGGCAGTGGCTGCTGGAGCGGGCCTGGTCCGCCCTGGACGAGGCCGAACGCTCGGGCACCCGGGCCGCCCTCGTGCTGATCGACCTGGACCGCTTCCGGGCGGTCAACGACACCCTGGGGCACCTCGCGGGCGACCGCCTGCTGCTCCAGATCGCCGAACGGCTGCGCCAGGCCCTGCCCGAGGACGCGGAGGCGGCCCGGCTCGGCGGCGACGAGTTCGCCGTCCTGCTCCCCTTCGCCGACTCCACCACCAGCGCCCAGCGCATCGCCCGCCACCTGGTCGCGGAGCTCAGCTCCCCCCTCGATCTGGACGGCCTCACGCTCGTCCTGGAGGCCAGCGCGGGCCTCGCCGTCTTCCCCGACCACGCGCTCGACGCGGAGGGACTGCTGCGGCGCGCGGACGTCGCGATGTACCAGGCGAAGCGCGACCGCACCGGCGTGGAGGTGTACGAGTCCAAGAGGGACAGCAACACTCCCGACCGCCTGGGCCTCCTCGGCGACCTCCGCCGGGCGCTGGACGCCGGCGAAGTGGAACTCCACTATCAGCCGAAGGTCCGCTTCGACGGCCAGGTGGCCGGACTCGAAGCCCTCGTACGCTGGGTGCACCCGGAACGCGGCCGGGTCTCCCCGGACGAGTTCATCGCGATCGCCGAGACCTCCGGGCTGATGCCGCACCTGACGGAATACGTACTGGAGACCGCCCTCGCCCAGGTGGCGCGGTGGCGGGCCCAGGGCCTCAAGGTCCCGGTGGCCGTCAACGTCTCGCCGCGTGACGTCCACACCCCCGGCTTCGCGGGTGCGGTCGCCGCACGACTGGCCCGCCACGGGGTCCCGGCGAGCGGTCTCCAGCTGGAGATAACGGAGCACGTCCTGCTGGAGGACCCCCAGCGGGCCGCGGACACGATGGCCGGGCTCACCGGGCACGGCGTGAAGATGTCCCTGGACGACTTCGGCACCGGCTACTCCTCGCTCGTCCACCTGCGCCGCCTTCCGGTCAGCGAGCTGAAGATCGACCGGTCGTTCGTCGGCCGGCTGGCGGTCGACGCGCAGGACGCGGAGATCGTCCGCTGCACGGTCGACCTGGCGCACTCCCTGGGCCTGCTGGTCGTGGCGGAGGGCGTGGAGGACGACGAGACCTGGGAGCGGCTGCGGGACCTGGGCTGCGACGCGGTCCAGGGCTGGCTGGTCGCCGCCGCCATGCCGCCGCAGGAGGCCACCGCCTGGCTGCTGGCCCGCGGCGAGCGCGGCTGGCGCCGCCCGGCAGACATCACGGCGGAGCTCGCCGCCGCGGAGGCCGACGCGGTCTGACTCCCGTCGGGGGGCGGTCGGGCCTGCGGGTGCCGCGCCGCTGCCGGGCTTCGCCCCGGACCCCGCGCCTCAAACGCAGGCGGGGCTGGACATTTCAGCCCCGCCGGCGTTTGAGGCGCGGGGTCCGGCGGCGCCCGGAAGCACCGCGCAGCGGCCCCGCACCCGCATCCGTACGGGCACGGCCGCAAACCGTTTAGCAGGCCGAGCGCCCGGCCCCATAGGATTGAGCCCGAAACTACACATCCACCCACCCCCAGAGGATCGCTGCATGCCTGGCATTACGCGCGAGGAGGTCGTCCACCTCGCTCGGCTGGCGCGCCTTGAGCTGTCCAGCAACGAGCTGGATCACTTCGCCGGACAGCTCGGCGACATCATCGGCGCGGTCGCCCGTGTTTCCGAGGTCGCCGACCAAGACGTCCCGCCGACCTCCCACCCGCTGCCGCTGACGAACGTCATGCGCGCGGACGAGGTCCGTCCGTCGCTCACCCCCGAGCAGGCGCTCTCCGGTGCTCCCGCCCAGGAGCAGCAGCGTTTCAAGGTGCCGCAGATCCTGGGGGAGGACTAACAACCATGGTCGACATCATCAAGCTCACGGCCGCACAGACCGCCGAGAAGATCGCCTCCGGCGAGCTCACGGCCGTCGAGGTGACCGAGGCCCACCTGGCCCGCATCGACGCCACCGACGAGAAGGTCAACGCCTTCCTGCACGTGGACCGCGAGGGCGCGCTCGCCCAGGCCCGCGCCGTCGACGCCAAGCGCGAGGCCGGCGAGAAGCTCGGCCCGCTGGCCGGTGTGCCCCTGGCCCTCAAGGACATCTTCACCACCGTCGGGGTTCCGACGACCGTCGGTTCGAAGATCCTCGAAGGCTGGATCCCGCCCTACGACGCCACCCTGACGCGCAAGCTCAAGGAAGCCGACGTCGTCATCCTCGGCAAGACCAACATGGACGAGTTCGCCATGGGGTCCTCCACCGAGAACAGCGCCTACGGCCCCACCGGCAACCCGTGGGACCTCACCCGGATCCCCGGCGGCTCCGGCGGCGGCTCCGCCGCGGCCCTCGCCGCCTTCCAGGCCCCGCTGGCCATCGGCACGGACACCGGCGGCTCCATCCGCCAGCCCGCCGCCGTCACCGGCACGGTCGGCGTGAAGCCCACGTACGGCGGTGTCTCCCGCTACGGCATGGTCGCGTTCTCCTCCTCCCTCGACCAGGGCGGGCCCTGCGCGCGCACGGTCCTGGACGCCGCGCTCCTGCACGAGGTGATCGCCGGGCACGACCCGCTCGACTCCACCTCCATCGACGCCCCGGTCCCGCCGGTCGTCGAGGCCGCCCGCAACGGCTCGGTCGCCGGCATGCGCGTCGGTGTGGTCAAGCAGTTCGCCGGTGAGGGCTACCAGGCCGGAGTCGTCCAGCGCTTCAACGAGTCGGTGGAGCTCCTCAAGGAGCTCGGCGCCGAGATCGTCGAGCTGGACTGCCCGTCCTTCGACCTCGCGATGGCCGCGTACTACCTGATCGCGCCGTCCGAGTGCTCCTCGAACCTCGCCCGCTTCGACGCCATGCGCTACGGCCTGCGCGTCGGCGACGACGGCACCAAGTCCGCCGAGGACGTCACGGCCCTGACCCGCGAAGCCGGCTTCGGCGACGAGGTCAAGCGCCGCATCATCCTCGGCACGTACGCGCTCAGCTCCGGCTACTACGACGCGTACTACGGCTCCGCCCAGAAGGTCCGCACGCTCATCACCCAGGACTTCGAGAAGTCCTTCGAGCAGGTCGACGTGATCGTCTCCCCGACGACTCCGACCACCGCCTTCCCGATCGGTGAGCGCACCGACGACCCGCTGGCGATGTACCTCGCGGACCTGTGCACCATCCCGACCAACCTGGCCGGCAACTCCGCCATGTCGCTCCCCTGCGGCCTGGCTCCGGAGGACGGTCTCCCGGTCGGGCTGCAGATCATCGCCCCGGCGATGAAGGACGACCGGCTCTACAAGGTCGGTGCCGCCGTGGAGGCGGCCTTCGTCGCACGCTGGGGTCACCCGCTGCTTGAGGAGGCACCGTCCCTGTGAGCACCAGTGCACTGACCAAGGCCAAGGGCTTCAAGAAGTCCAAGACCGGCACCTACCTGTCGATCGGCACCACCGCCTTCGGCGCGATCAGCGTGATCAAGCAGGTCAAGAAGGCCCGCAGCGAGCACGACGTGCTGAAGCTGGTCGACGCCGCCGTGTCCGCCGCCGCCATCGTCACCGGCCTCGCGATCCTGTACCGCGAGCTGAAGCGCCTGGGCGACGACGACGTCCTGCTGGGCTGAGAGGGAAAGTTTCACCGTGACCACCTTCACCGAACTGCTCTCGTACGAGGACGCTCTCGCCTCGTTCGACCCCGTCATGGGCCTTGAGGTCCATGTCGAGCTCGGCACCAAGACCAAGATGTTCTGCGGCTGTTCCACCGAGCTGGGCGCCGAGCCCAACTCGCAGACCTGCCCGACCTGCCTCGGTCTGCCCGGCTCCCTGCCGGTCGTCAACGCGATCGGCATCGAGTCGGCCATCAAGATCGGTCTCGCGCTGAACTGCGAGATCGCCGAGTGGTGCCGCTTCGCCCGGAAGAACTACTTCTATCCGGACATGCCGAAGAACTTCCAGACCTCCCAGTACGACGAGCCCATCGCCTTCAACGGCTTCCTGGACGTCCAGCTGGAGGACGGCGAGATCTTCCGCGTGGAGATCGAGCGCGCCCACATGGAGGAGGACACCGGCAAGTCGCTGCACGTCGGCGGCGCCACCGGACGTATCCACGGCGCGTCCCACTCGCTGCTGGACTACAACCGCGCCGGCATCCCGCTCATCGAGATCGTCACCAAGCCCATCGAGGGCGCGGGCGAGCGGGCCCCCGAGGTCGCCAAGGCGTACGTCGCCGAGCTGCGCGAGGTCATCAAGGCGCTCGGCGTCTCCGAGGCCCGCATGGACAAGGGCCAGATGCGCTGCGACGTGAACCTGTCGCTGCGCCCGACCCCCGAGTCCGAGTTCGGCACCCGCTCGGAGACCAAGAACGTCAACTCCCTGCGTTCCGTCGAGCGCGCGGCGCGCTTCGAGATCCAGCGCCACGCGGCGGTGCTCTCGTCGGGCGGCTCGATCGTGCAGGAGACCCGGCACTTCCACGAGGAGGACGGCTCCACCACGGCCGGCCGCATCAAGGACAACGCCGAGGACTACCGGTACTTCCCGGAGCCCGACCTGGTCCCCGTCGCCCCGGCCCGCGACTGGGTCGAGGAGCTGCGCGCCGGTCTGCCCGAGATGCCGCGCGTACGCCGCAACCGGCTCCGCGAGGAGTGGGACGTCACCGAGCACGACATGCAGTCGATCCTCAACGCGGGCGCGGTGGACTCCATCGTCGCCACCATCGAGGCCGGTGCCGACTCGGCCGCCGCACGCAAGTGGTGGATGGGCGAGCTGGCCCGCAACGCCAACGAGCAGGGCGTCGTCGTCGACGAGCTGCCGATCACCCCGGTGCAGGTGGCCCGGGTCGCGGCGCTGGTCGCGGACGGCTCGCTCAACGACAAGCTGGCCCGCAAGGTCCTCGAGGGCGTCCTCGCCGGCGAGGGCACCCCGGACGAGGTCGTCGAGAAGCGCGGCCTGAAGGTCGTCTCGGACGAGGGCGCGCTCGGCGCGGCCGTGGACGAGGCCATCGCGGGCAACGCGGCCATCGCGGACAAGATCCGCGGCGGCAAGATCGCCGCCGTCGGCGCGCTGGTCGGAGCGGTCATGAAGACCACCCGCGGCCAGGCCGACGCCGCACGCGTCAAGGAGCTCATCCTGGAGCGCCTGGGCGTCTCCGAGTAACGCTCCCCACAGAACGACGGCCCCGCACCGGCCCACCCGGTGCGGGGCCGTCGCCGCTCCGGGCACACTGTGGTCGGGGTGATCGCCGCGCGCGGGGCGCGGGGTCGGTGGGAGTCGGGGGGTGCGCCGTGGAGATCGGTGCGATGGTCATCGCGGTGGCGGGTGTCGCGGGCACGCTGGGCGGCGCGCTGCTCACGCAGCGGGGTGCCGAGCGCACGAAGCGCCGCGAGATCGAGCTCGTGCGCGCCCACGACGAGAAGCGCGAGAACCAGGCGCTGCGGCGCACCTGCTACGCGGACCTCAACCGGGACGCCCGGCAGTTCACCACCGCACTCAACCGGCATCTGCACACCCTGCGGGAACGCGGGGCCGAGGACGCCGACCGGGCCGCGCTCGACGCCGCGAAGGACGCCTTCCGCGACCGCTACTCCGAGGCGCAGATGATCGTTCCCGATACCGTCCTCGCGCCCGCGACGCTGGTCCACCATGCCCTGACTGCCGTGTACGGGCAGGTGAAGCGCCTGGAGCGGGGCACGCCGGAGGTGGGGGAGTCGATGGAGTCGGCGGTGGAGGCGCAGCAGGCGATCTGGGACCCGCTCCGGGAGATGCGGGCAGCCATGCGCGCAGACCTCGGCGTCGGCTGAGGTCGGCGGGCGGTCAGGAGGCACCACCCGGTTCGGGCGGAACGGCTTCGGGAACCCCGCCACGGCGCTGGGCAGCGGGCCGGGCACGGTCTGTGTGGGGCGGCCCGTGGGCTCGTCGGGAGCGAGCCCGCGGGACGCCCTTCGTCAGCGCTTGAGGACGGGGGCGGCGATGACGGCGCTGCCGGTGTCCTTGCAGCCCTCCTCCACCTTCAGCCGCAGGCGCAGGGCCCCCTTGATGTCCAGGGACTTGGTGACCGGCTTGCCCAGGTGGACGGCCTCGGAGAAGATCGCGGGCTTGTCGTCCACGGAGATGGTCACGCGGGCCGATTCCATGGTCGAGCCGTCGTCGATGCCCGCGGTGAACTCCAGCGTGGACCAGGCGCGATTGACGTCGTACTCGACGGTCGCACCGTAGTAGCAGCTGCCGATGAGGGCGGCCCCGTACTCCTTCGTGTTCAGCTTGGCCGAGCCCACGTCGAAGTGCCGGACCTGTCCCACCGACGACAGCACGGTCAGATCGGCCACGTTGCTGTCCTTCACCGAGCCCGGGCCGCCGGGGCTCGACGAGGCATCGGGAGCGGTGGAGCTCTCGGGAGTCGAACCGGAGGTCGTGGGGTCGGTCGACGCAGTCGCCGAAGCCGACGCGGAGGCCGGAGCCGAAGCCTGCGGCGCGCTCGTCCCGCCGGGCTTCCCGCTCGCCGCGGTGTTCTCCTTGTCCTTGTCGCCCAGGAGCCGTACGCCGACCACCGCGAGGCCGGCCAGCACCAGCACCGCGGCCACCGAGCCGATGACCAGGCCGGTCCGCCGCCGCTTCCCGGGGCGCACCGGGCCGGGGTCGGGGGCCGGGCTCAGGTTGTACGTGGGCCCGTACCCGGCGGGTACCGCCGACGGCTCGGGCTCCGGCTGGGGCTGCGGGGCCGGGTCGGGGACGGGCACAGGTGTGGGCGCGGGGGCCGGGGCGGTGGAGGCCGGTTCCGTCCGCACCTGTTCGACCGGCCGGGCCGCCTCGACCGGCCGGGCCGCCGCGGCCGGCCGGGCCGCCTCGACCGGCGGGGCCGGCTGCGCGGTCGGCGTGTACGCGGGCGGCGGGGTCACCGGCTGCGGCGGGACCGCGGGCGGTGCGACCGCCGGCGGCGGTGGGGCGGCCGGCATGGGCGGAGCCTGCTGGGCGGCCTGCTGCGAGGTCGCGGTGGTCGTGGACACCACCGCGTGGCGGACGTCCTTCATCCAGCCGGCCAGACTCACCGGCCGCTTCCCCGGATCGGCCGAGTAGATCGCGGTGATCCGCGCCCGCTGTTCGGCGTCCAGCACGGCGATCTGCGGCAGCGCGGTCAGCGCCTGCGACAGCTGCTCCGGCGTGGCCGGCGGGGACTGCCCGCTCAGCAGGAAGTAGGCGATCGCTCCGAAGGCGTACCGGTCGGTGCCCGGGGTCCGCTTGCCGTCGAAGACCTCCGGCGCCGCGTAGCCCGGGGTGAACCAGACCTCGGCCGTCTGGTGGTCGGCGGTCAGCTTGCTGAGGCCGAAGTCCACCAGGGTGGCCTGCCCGTGCTCGTCGACCATCACGTTGCCGGGGGAGAGGTCGCCATGGACGACCTGGCGCCCGGACGGGGTGGCCTTCCCCGAGTGCAGCCAGTCCAGTACGTCGGCCAGCTGCTCCAGCGTGCGCATCACCTCACGCCGCTCCGCGGCGGTGGCCAGGGTCCGCTCGGCCCGCCAGTCCCGCAGGTCCAGCCCGTCGACGTGGTTCATGACGAGGACGAGCGCCCGCCCGGTCAGGGTCGAGGACTCCCCGGGGCGGTGGATCGGTGGCCCCTCGAAGTGCTCGCGCACGCCCACGACACCGGGCCGGTGGACGAACCGCAGCAACTCGGCCTGCTCGTTCCACTTCTGGCTGATCCGGTCGAAGATGTCCGGCGTGATGGTCGTCTTGGAGTCGAGCACCTTGACGACCACGGGCTCGGAGCCACCGGCGAGTTCGATCTCGGCGAGATAGAGCACGGCCTCCCCGCCGCGCCCGATCGAGCGCAGCAGGCGGTACCGGTCGGCCGCAGAGTCCGGACCGATGTGCAGGTTCTGACTGGTCAATGTCCCCCACCTCAAGGTGCTTTGAGAGGCCAACAGCTTCCCGGGGGGAGGTGCGCGAGGTCAATCGGAATCGGGAATCCCCGTGGGGGTTCACTCTTTTCGTCCGCGAGCGGCGGGGGAGCCCGCCGCCGGACGCGCCCCGGACATGCCTCCGGGCGCCCGGCTCGGGGAACCGCCGACGGGGCGGGTTCCGTTCGCCGGCCGCCCGGCCGAAGGGGCGGCGCGGGTCAGGCGGTCGCCGACGCGGCCTCCGGGGCGCTGAAGAAGGCCAGCCGGGCCGGCTTCGCGGGGAGGTAGACCTCCGGCAGGTCGATCTCCGGAAGGACGACCTCCGGTCCGAGCACGAAGCCGGTGCGCTCCATGCGGGCGATGGCCTTGGTGTTGCGGGCGTCCGGTTCGACGACCACGCGCCGCGCGGCGCTGTCGGAGAACACGAAGCCGATGAAGGCGGCCATCAGGGCGCCGGTGAAGCCGCGCTCGGTCGCACCCTCGGTCGGGCCGATCAGCAGGTGCACGCCGACGTCCCCGGGCCGGACGTCGTAGCACTCGCTGACGCGGTCCTCGGCGCAGTCGTACGTCTGGAACAGCGCGACCTGCTCACCGTCGCGGCTGACCATGAAGGCGTGGTGGGTGGTGCGGCGGTCGACGTCCTCGTAGATCTCCTGGACCAGTTCGCGGCTGGCCTCGCCCATGCCCCAGAAGCGGGCCCGCTCCTGCGTGACCCAGTTGTGGATCAGCGCGGAGTCGGCGGCCGGGTCGACGGGAGTGATGGTGACGGTACCGAAGCCCTCCACGGCCTGGGTGTGCACGGGCTGTCCGACGGAGGGGGCGGAGGTCATATCGATTCCTTGGTGAGACGGGTCCAGTCGGTGACGACGGGGACGAGTTCGCACTCTGCCCACAGGGGCAGCTGGTCGCGGTGGTGGGGTGCGCCGGTGACGCCGTCCGCGCCCAGCGGGACCGCCCAGAGGCTGTCCTCGCGGCGGGCGAGGTCCCATACGTAGCGGGCCGCCGACGCGCGGGCGGTGAGGTCGGTGAAACCGGGAACGGTGGAAGTGGCGTTCACGCAGTCGTGGTCGCCGCCGAGGCCGGGCCACTGCGTGGCCTCCAGGTCGGGCACGGCCTGCCAGGGGGTCAGCCGGTGCACCTCCGACCAGGGGGTGTCGGGGGTGTCGGCCGCGGCCGTCTCCTCCAGGGCGGCCCGGACGTGCGCCGCACGGTCGAGGCCGGGGACGAGCGAGGTGGTGAGCAGGCCTTCGAGGGCGTAGCCGATCTTCGGGACCAGGTACAGCCACGGGTGGAAGACGGCCGGGCCGGGGGGCGCGCCCCACAGGCCCTCGAAGACGGGGTCGGCGGCGAAGCGGCGTACGGTCGCGCTGCGGAAGGCCGAGAAGACGGTGGCGTCGGTGCTGTCGGCCGCCATGTGCCGGTCCCAGGCCAGCAGCCGGGTGCGCAGGGCCTCGGCCGCAGGAGTCAGGTCCTCGAAGCCGGGCAGCAGGGCGAGCAGGGGCGCGGCCGAGGCCAGGTGCGTGTCCCGGTGTACGTCGGCCATCGCCTTCGGGGACCAGTGCGCGGAGCCGCTGAGCAGCTCGCGGATGCGGTTGGCGCGGTGCGGGGGAGCGAACTCCACGCCGAGCGGGGAGGCGATCCCGCGCGCGTTGGCCATGACGGCGAAGCCCTGCACCGGCTCGGCGGGGGTCGGGGCCCAGCCCTGCCAGGCGTGCTGGGGGTCCCAGGCGGGCACGGGACGCAGCCGGTTGGCCCGGTGGCGCAGCGGCACGGCGCCCGCGACGCGGTGCAGCAGCCCGCCCTCGGTGTCGGCGGCGTGGACGACGTTGACCGGCTCGGCCCAGTCGTCGAAGGCGCGGTCGATGTCGGCCACGGTGCGGGCGCGCAGGAGCGCGGGGAGGGCGGCGAAGCCGAGGTCCCGGCGGACCCGGGGCGGGTAGCGCAGGGAAAGGGTCTGGGCGCTGCCGTCGGCGGGGGCCACGGCGTCGGCGTCGGCATCGGCCCCGAGGTCGCCGTCCGCGTGGATGATCACGGGGCCGCGGGCGGTCTCCAGGATCTCCACCTCGACATCCTCGCCGCCGGAGACGGTGATGGTCTCGGTGTGGCGGGTGACGGGCTCCCAGGCGCCCTCCACGCCGAGGGCCTCGACGACGCCGTCGGCACTGCGGCGCAACTGCTCGATGTACAGGTCCTGGTAGTCGGACATCGCGTTGGTGATCGCCCAGGCGGCGGTGCCCGTGTGCCCGAAGTGGCCGAGGCCGGGGACGCCGGGGACGGCGAGGCCGAGGACGTCGTAGTCCGGGCAGGAGAGACGTATCTGCTGGTAGACGCCCGGGTCCTCGATGAACCGGTGCGGGTCGCCCGCGATGATCGCCGAGCCGGAGGTGGTGCGGTCGCCCGGGACCAGCCAGCCGTTGCTTCCGGCGGTGCCGGGGCCGTCGGTGGCGAAGAGGGTGACCGCCTCGTCGCCGAGGGCCCGGGCGACGCGCTCGCGCCAGAGTTTGGTGGCGAAGCCGGCGAAGAGGATGTGCGTGGCGATCCAGATGGCGAGCGGCACCCACGGTTGCCAGGGGGAGGGGGTGAGGCCGGTGCGCGCGAAGCGTTCGTCGCGGGCGGCGCCGGCGGCGAGCCCGTCGTTGACGCCGTCCACGTATGCGCGGACCCAGGCGGCGGTGGCCGGGTCGTCGGCCTCCATGGCCTCGTAGCAGCGGCGGGCCGTGTCGGCCAGCCGGGACTGGCGGGCGAAGCGGTCCCAGGTGACGGCGTCCGCGCCGAGGAAGGAGGCGCTGGAACCCTCGGCCCGATGCCGTTCGACCTCCAGCTGCCAGGCGCGGTCGAAGGCGGTCACGCGGCCCTGGGCGTGGACGAGGCCGAGTTCGTCGGCGGCGCGGAGGTGGGGGATCCCCCACTGGTCGCGGTGGACACCGTAGGATTCCGGGGTCTCCACGGAGGGCTCGCTCCGGTTCGTCCCGTACGACTGGGCGTCGCCGCTCTCGCTGCTGGCACTGCTCACGCTGCTCACACTCTTCCCCGACGTGCGTTTAGGTTAGGCTGACCTAACTATAGGGGTGTCAGGGGAGGGGTTGGACATGGCTGTCAGCAAGGGCTGGGAGGGCGTGGTCCTCAAGCTCATGCGGGGCAAGGACTTCACGTTCACGGTCACGGGAGCGGAAGACCTTACGGAGGACTACCGCCGGGTGAGCTTCACGGACGGTGGGCTGCTGGCGGCCGCCGGTGAGTCGCTGCATCCGACGATGTGGGTGCGCGTCTGGTTCCAGGGCGCGGGCAAGCCGCACCAGCGGGCCTACACGCTCGTGGACCCGGATCCGCAAGCGGGCACGTTCAGCTTCGAGTTCGCCCTGCACGACGGTGTCGCCAGTGCCTGGGCGCGCGGCGCCGAGCCGGGCGACACGGTCGACGCGACCGTCCAGGGCACCGGCTTCACCGCTCCGGAGCCGGCGCCGGAGCGGCTGCTCGTCATCGGGGACGCCGCGTCCCTCCCTGCGATCAACTCGCTGCTGGACGCGTACCCGCAGACGCCGGCAACGATCTGGTTCGAGACGCAGCACGACTCGGACGAGAAGCTGCCGATGCGCGTGGAGCAGGGCCGGCACGACATCCGCCGGGTGCGGCGGGACGGCACGGCCCTGGCCGACCGGGTGCGGTCCGAACTCCCCGAACTGGTCGGGGACCCGGAGTCGGCGTACGTCTGGCTGGCGTGCGACACGGTGACGACGCGCGCCCTGACGGGGTACCTGCGCAAGGACCTCGCGCTGCCCAAGCACCGGGTGAACGCGCTGGGCTACTGGCGGCCGGGAGCCTGAGGCGCGCCCCCGGCCGGTGGGCCTGAGGCACGCCCCCGGCCCACCGGCCGGTGGTACTGCTTGCCGGTCGGGCCGCCTACTGGATGGACACCTTGCAGGCGCTCACCGCGGTCCCGTTGGTCACGCCGCTCTTGGTCAGCCCGCTCACACACTGCTCGTGCTGACCTGAGTAGCCGGCGGAACACGCCGTCCGCACGGACTCCGGGGCCTCGCCGCCCTGTAGCTCCCGTTCGACCTGGTTGATGCAGGCCGAGACGTCCGCATGGGCGGCGGGGCCGCGAAGGCCGCGCCACACCCGCTGGGACCGTTCGCCCCGGTCAGAGCTCTGCCTA
Source organism: Streptomyces avidinii (assembly GCF_014650695.1). GTDB lineage: Bacteria > Actinomycetota > Actinomycetes > Streptomycetales > Streptomycetaceae > Streptomyces > Streptomyces avidinii. Next base: position 156,139 of record NZ_BMVL01000014.1, read on the forward strand.
GGCGCCGGTGGCGCCGTCGATCCCCTCGCGGAGGAAGTCGGCGTGGCCGTTGTGGCGGGCGTACTCGTGGATGAGGTGGAGCATCACCAGGCGCAGTGAGGCTTCCTCCTTCCAGCTCGGCACGTACGCCTTCACGTCCAGGGACTCGGCGGCGGCCTCGATACGGCGGGCGTGCGCGACCTCGCCCTCCCAGGCGGCGAAGGCCTCGGCGCGGGTGCAGTCGGTGGCGTCGTAGGCCGCCTGGAAGTCGTGGGTGTCCGACCACAGGTGCGGGAGGTCCTCACCGTCGACGACGCGGCGGAACCAGTGCCTCTCGACCTCGGCCATGTGCCGGACCAGTCCCAGCAGGGACAGGGTGGACGGGGGCATCGAGGCACGGCGCAGTTCCTCGTCGCCGAGACCCTCGCACTTCAGGGCGAGAGTGGCCCGGTGGTAGTCGAGGAAGGTCCGGAGGGTCTCGCGTTCGTCGCCGGTCAGGGGCGGGCTGATGCGTTCCATGGGTCCGATCCTGCCGGTTGCTCCCGGGCGGGGGAACCCGGCGGCGTCCGGGGTGCGGGGTCCGGCGCCGAGCCCCGGCACGGTGCGGAGGGACGCCCTACGAGGCGGCGGCGGTCCACATGTACGGCACCGTCACGCCCAGCACCCCGAAGCCCAGCCGCTCCAGAATCGGACGGCTGTCGTCCGACGCGTCGACCTGGAGGTACGGGATGCCGAGCTCCGCCGCCAGGCGGGCGCGATGGGCCACCAGCAGCCGGTAGATGCCGCGGCCGCGCCACTGCGGGACGGTGCCGCCGCCCCAGAGGCCCGCGAAGGCCTTGCCCCGCCGCATCTCCATCCGTGCCGCGCTCACCGGGGTGTCGCCTGCCATCGCGAGCACCGCGGCGATGGTCTCCGGCTCCTCGCGCAGCCTGCTCAGCAGCTGCTCCCGGATGCGCGGCCGCTCCGTCCCGAAGGCACCCGCGTGGACCTCCATCATCAGGTCGACGCCCGCCTCGTCCGTCACCACCCGCAGCGTGATGCCCTCCGGCGGTTCCACCGGCAGCTTCGCGAGCTCGGACGTCAGGCCCACCATCAGCGTCTCGGGCGGCTCCGGCACGAAGCCCGCCGCGCGCAGCCGGTCGCCGAGGTCCGCCGGCCGGTCGTGGTCGTAGAGCTTCCACTCGAACTCCGGACAGCCGCGCCCCTCGAAGAAGGCCACTTGCGCCGCGATCTCCGCGTCCGCAGTCTCCTCGTCGAGGTCCGACCAGAGCACGCCGTTCCACCCGAGCCCGGACACCGTGTGCCGTACGACGGCTCCCGCACGCTCCACGCTCGCCTGCGGGGCGTCCGCCTGAGCACCTTCGCGCACCTCGGCGTCGAAGTGGGCCCGCACCTTCATCAGTTCATCAAGATCGATCGTCATACCCCCAGCTCACCAGTGTCCGGACGGTTGCGACAACTGCATTAGCCTCACCTGCGTGAATCACGACTCCACCATCTACACCGGTAAGGCCACCCCCGACGCCGCCGCCGACCGCGGCTGGCTCCTCGGCCACTTCAAGGACCCCTCCGATCCGCGCCACAGCGAGGACGTGGAGATCAAATGGGGCGTTCACCCCAAGGGCGACGAGCGGGAGCGGTGGGCGACCGCCGAGAAGCGCACCGCACTGCTGGTGCTGATCAGCGGCCGCTTCCGGCTGGAGTTCCCCGGGCGCACCGTCGTCCTCGCCGAGCAGGGGGACTACGTGCTGTGGGGGCGCGGCGTCGACCACTCCTGGTACGCGGAGGAGGACGCCGTGGTCCTCACCGTCCGCTGGCCCTCGATCCCCGGCTACCGGGTGGACGAGCCCGACGATCAGGACGCGTCCCAAGAGCAGTGGGAGACCGGCCACTCGGGCCGCCCGGCGCTGTGACGATGCCCACGAAAGGGGCCAACGATCACGAAACGCTGAGATCGTGGAGGGTGTGAGCCATCTGTGCCGAACCCTCCCGGGGTGATCCCCCGGGCCCCTCGGCCGGGCCTTCACGCGTTCATGCGTTCTTTGCGACGGGCCGACTCCCGGTAAAGATCCGAACCACCAGGGAGCACGTCCGTTGGCTGTAATCGCACGCTGGTGCATGCGCCACCGTCTCTTCGCCGTGCTCATCTGGCTGCTCGCCCTGAGCGGGACCACGGCGGCCGCAGTGACCGCCGGATCCGCGTTCTCCAACAACTACGAGGTCCCCGGCACCGAGTCCGGCAGGGCCAACGCGCTCCTGCGCGAGGGCTTCCACGGCCAGGGCGGCGACACCGACACCATCGTGTGGCGGGCCCCGGACCGGCAGAGCGTGCGCACCCCGGACATCGAGGAGCGCATGACCCGGGCCCTCGACGCCGTCGCCGGACTCCCCGGCGTCGGATCGGTGGCCGGCCCCTACGGCCCGGGCCCCGAGAACGCCGCACGGATCAGCCCCGACGGGCGCACCGCCTACGCCGTGGTGACCTTCGACCAGCAGGCGGACGCCGTACCCAAGGCCCAGGCCAGGGCGGTGGTCGACGCGGCGAAGAACGCCACCACCGAGGCCGGCGGCCTCCAGGTCGAACTGGGCGGCCGGGCCATCCAGCTCACCGAGGCACCCACCGCGCACCTCGCCGAGGTCATCGGCGTCGCCGTCGCGGCCCTGGTGCTCTTCCTCGCCTTCGGCTCGCTCGCCGCGAGCCTGCTGCCCATCGCGACCGCCCTGGTCAGCGTGGGCACCGCCTATTTCGGCATCACCCTCCTCGGGCACGCGATGCCGGTCGCCGACTTCGCCCCGATGCTCGGCACCCTCGTCGGCCTCGGCGTGGGCATCGACTACGCGCTGTTCATCGTCACCCGGCACCGCAAGGCCCTGGTGCGGGGTGCCACCGTGGAGGAGGCGGCCACGAACGCCGTCGCGACCACCGGCCGCGCCGTCGTCTTCGCCGGCGCCACCGTCTGCATCGCGCTCCTCGGCATGCTGGTGCTGCGGCTCGACTTCCTGAACGGCGTGGCGATAGCGGCCTGCGTGACCGTGATCCTGACGGTCGCCGCTTCGGTCACCCTGCTGCCCGCCCTCCTCTCGTACATAGGCGTGCGCGCCCTCTCGCGCCGCGAGCGCCGCAGGCTCGCCGTCGAGGGACCGCGGCCCGAGCAGACCTCCGGATTCGCCGCCCGCTGGTCCTCCTTCGTCGAGCGGCACCCCAAGGTGCTGGGCGTGGTCGCCACCGCGGTCATGGTGGTGCTGGCCCTGCCCACCCTCTCCCTCCACCTCGGCACTTCCGACCAGGGAAACAATCCGGCCACCTCCACCACCCGGCAGGCCTACGACCTGCTGGCGGAGGGATTCGGCCCCGGCACCAACGGCCCGCTCACCGTCGTGGCCCGGCTGGACGGCGCCGGCGACCGGCTCGCCGTGGACCGGCTCGCGCAGGCGCTGCGTACCACCGAGGGCGTCGCCTCCACCGGCCCGGCGGTCCTCAACCGCAGCGGCGACACCGCCGTCCTGACCGTCGTACCGGACTCCGCGCCGCAGTCCCGGGCCACGAGCGACCTCGTCGACACCCTCCGCCGGGACGTCATCCCCGGCGCCGGGCAGGGCAACTCCATGGAGATCCACGTCGGTGGTGTGACGGCCGCCTACGACGACTTCGCCGAGGTCATCATCGGGAAGCTGCCGCTCTTCGTCGGCGTGGTCATCGCGCTCGGTTGCGTGCTCCTGCTGCTGGCCTTCCGGTCCATAGGCATCCCCCTCAAGGCGGCCGCCATGAACATCGCCGCCGTGGCCTCCTCCTTCGGCGTCGTGGTCGCGGTCTTCCAGTGGGGCTGGGGCAGCGAGCTGCTGGGCCTGGGCAGCGCCGGCCCCATCGAACCCTTCCTGCCCGTGATCATGGTGTCCGTCCTGTTCGGACTGTCGATGGACTACCAGGTCTTCCTCGTCAGCCGGATGTACGAGGAATGGCTGGCGACCGGTGACAACAGACGGGCCGTGCGCGTGGGCCTCACCGAGACCAGCCGTGTCATCAACTCGGCCGCTGTCATCATGATCTCCGTCTTCCTGGCCTTCGTCCTGAGCGGCGACCGGATCATCGCGATGTTCGGCATCGCGCTCGCAGCGGCCGTGGCCCTCGACGCCTTCGTGCTGCGCACCCTCCTCGTCCCGGCCCTGATGCACATGCTCGGCGGGGCCAACTGGTGGCTGCCGGCCTGGCTCGACCGGCGCCTGCCCCGGATCAGCATCGAGCCTCCCGAACGCCGCCCGCACGTGGAACTTCCGAGGCAGCGGCATACCCCGGACCCTGCCCCGAACGAGGACGGCGCCGAACCCGCCACCGCCTCCCGCTGATCCGGCCACGGCCTGGCGGATTCTCAGAAAACTCTCAGACAGGGCGCCTACGGTGCCCCGCATGGACACCACGAAGACCCCCGCCCCGAACGCCGCCGAGGCGGACACCACCCCGGCCGACCTCGTAAAGGCCGAGACCCCCCAGCCGGCCGAGGCCGAGGCCGAAGCCGACTCCGCGGTCACCGGCGAGGCCACCGACACGGACCTGGACGACGACGAAGCCTTCGCCGACGACCAGGCCGACGACGCGGAGCCGAGCCATGTCGGGTCCGCCGCCTTCGCGATCGTCGCCGCGGGTCTCGGCGTCGTCGCCCTCAGCGGCAGCTGGGTCGCGGGCATCGTGTCCGAGCGTGCCAGCGTCGCCGCCCGGCTGGAGCTCACCCAGGCCGCCGACGCCAACGCGCAGATCGCCGCCCAGTTCGTCGACCCGTGGCACAGCACCGCGATGGTGAACGGCATCTTCTCCGCCCTGGCCCTGATCGTCGCCACCTTCGTGCTGGCCCTGCCCGCCTTCAGCAGCCCCGAGCGCACCCTTCCCACCTGGGTGCGGTCCGTCTCCTGGGCGGGCATCGGACTTGGCGCCGTCGGCGTCCTGCTCTTCGTCCTCATGTACTTCGACCTCCTCCTCGCCATTCCCAAGGCAGCGGGCGCGGGCGCCTAGGCAGCGCCTTAGGTCCTCACGGACCGGTCCGGGGCTCCACGGCCCCGGACTAAGGCCCCCTGCCCCGGGCAGATGCGGCATGCGACCGATGTGCCGGTACCCCCTGGGACGCGAATCTTGGATCACACCGAACGAGGTGCCCGAGAAACGCGACCAGGGAGTACGAGATGTTCGAGTACGAGATCGTCACCGCCGTCCGCAGCGCCGACCTCATCCGCGAGGCGGCCGAGTACCGCACGGCCCGGGCGGCCCGGAAGGCGCACCGCGCCTCCTTGCCGAGCCAGGAACCCCGAAGGCCGGTGAGACCGCTCCGGGACCGGTTCACCCGCACCGCGTGCTCCGCGCCGCACACCGCGTGAACTGACGCGTGAGGGGAAGCGCACCGGCGGGGAGTGCCGCCGGACAGGACGTCTGTGCGATGCTCGGCGGCGTGGAGACCAGATCTGTCAGCCCGGTGTTCGTCGGCCGAGCCGACGAACTGGCCGTACTCACCGACGCACTGACCCGCGCAGCAGGTCAGGAACCTCAGGCGATGCTCATCGGGGGAGAGGCCGGAGTCGGCAAGACCCGCCTCACCGAGGAGTTCCTCTGCGAGGCGGACCGCCGCGGCGCCGTCGTCGCGGTCGGAGGTTGTGTGGAGATCGGGGCGGAGGGCCTTCCCTTCGCCCCGTTCTCGACGGCCCTGCGCACCCTGCACCGGCTGCTGCCCGAGGAGTTGGCCACCGCTGCGGCCGGGCAGGAGGACGAACTCGCCCGCATCCTCCCCGAACTCGGCGACACCCCGCGCGGCCCGCACGACGAGGAGAGCACGGCCCGCCTCTTCGAACTGACGGCCCGGATGCTGGAGCGCCTCGCCGCCGAACGCACCGTCGTCCTCGTCCTGGAGGACCTGCACTGGGCGGACACCTCCACCCGGCACCTGCTCTCCTACCTCTTCCGCACCCTCGCCAGCGGCCGGCTCGTCATCGTCGCCACCTACCGTGCAGACGACGTGCACCGGCGCCACCCGCTGCGTCCGCTCCTCGCCGAACTCGACCGGCTCCGCACCGTCCAGCGCATCGAACTGTCCCGCTTCAACCGGGCCGAGGTGCGCCGCCAGCTCGCCGGCATCCTCGCGGCGCAGCCCGACGAGGACTTCGTCGACTCCGTCTTCGACCGGTCGGACGGCAACGCCTTCTTCGTCGAGGAACTCGTCGCCTCCAGGGAGAGCGGCTGCCGCACCGGACTCACCGAATCCCTGCGCGACCTGCTGCTCGTCCGTGTCGAGGTGCTCCCCGACGAGACCCAGAGCCTGGTGCGCATCGTCGCGGAGGGCGGCTCCACCGTGGAGTACCCGCTGCTGCGCGCCGTCGCCGGACTCACCGAGGACGAGCTGATCGAGGCGCTGCGGGCCGCCGTCGGGGCCAACATCCTGCTCGCCACCCCCGACGGCGACGGCTACCGCTTCCGGCACTCGCTGGTCCGCGAGGCCGTCAGCGACGACCTGCTGCCCGGCGAACGGGCCCGCGTCAACCGCCGCTACGCCGAGGCCATGGAGGCCGACGGGTCGCTGATCCGCGCAGAGGAGCACGCCATTCGGCTGGCCAGCTACTGGTACCAGGCGAACGATCCCGCCAAGGCGCTGCCCGCCGTACTCGCCGCCTCCGTCGCGGCGCGCCGCCGGCACGCCTACTCCGAGCAGCTGCGCCTGCTGGAGCGGGCCATGGACCTCTGGGACAGTGCCCCCGGGGAGGTCCGCGAGGCGCTTCGCCCGGCGGACTACACCGAGGTCTATCCGCCGTGCGGCTGCGACCCCGCCACCACCGCGCTCCAACGTCTCGACCTGCTGGCCGAGGCGACCGTCGCGGCGCGCTACGGCGGCGAGCGCGATCGCGCCCTGAAGATCACGAAGACGGCGCTGCGTCTGCTGGAGGACGACCGGGACCCCCTGCGGGCCGCCTGGTTCTGGACCGAGCGCTCCCGGCTGACCGCCGGCCTCGGGCGAGGCGACGGCTGGGAGGAGATCGCCCGGGCGCAGGACCTCGTCAAGGGGCTGCCCCCGTCGCAGGTGCACGCCGAGGTCCTGGTCCGGGCCGCGAGCTGGGGCATGCTCCACAAGCCGGGCCCCGGCAACCTCGCCGCCGCCGAACGCGCCGTCGAGTACGCGCGCATGGTCGGCGCGGAGGAGACCGAGCTCAATGCCCGGATCACGGTGGGCGCCCTGCTCACCGACTCCGGCGACGCCCCGGGCGGTCTCGCCGAGATGCGGGCGGTCGGGGAACGGGCCGCTGCACTCGGACTCACCATGCTGGCCGGTCGTGCGCATATCAATCTCACCTCTCAGTTGGAAAGCCTGGGCCGGTCCCGCGAGGCTGTGGAACTGGCCGAACAAGGGGTCGAACTGGTCCGCAGGTCCCGGCTCCTGGACAGCGAGGCCTGGGTCTGCGGAAACATGGCCGAGAGTCTCTACAGCCTCGGCCGCTGGGACGAGGCCGCCGAGGCGGCCCGGCGCACCCTGCTCGTCGGCCAGAGCGCCGCCCCGCGCGGCTCCGCCTCCGCACGGCTGGCCTACCTGGCCCTGGCTCGAGGCGAGTTGACCGAGGCGGCCCACCGGCTCGCCGCGGCCCACACCCACTTCGGCACCCACGAGACCCAGCCCCAGCACCGGATACCGCTGTACCGCCTCGCGGTCGGCATGGCCGCGAGCGAGGGTCGGATCGCGGACGTCCGCACCGAGATGTCCGCGGCCGCCGCCTACGGATTCCCGCTCGGGCAGCACCGCTACGCCTGGCCGCTGCTGCTCGCCGCAGCCTCCGCCGAAGCGGACGCCCGGGGGCTCCCCGCCGCCGAGGCCGGCCGGGACGCCGCCCTGGACGTGCTGCGCACCGCCGCCCGCTCCCTCGCCACCCCGGTCCCGGTGTGGACCGCCCATGCCGAGTACGTCCGGGCCGAACTGCTGCGGGCCGAGGCCCGGGACACCCTTGCCGACTGGGTCGCCGTCGAGAAGGCCGTTCGGCCGCTGGAGCGCCCGTACCTGCTGGCCAGGGCCTGCCACCGGCTCGCGGAGGCCATGCTGGCCGCCGGTGACCGGGATCCCGCGGCCGCCCTGCTCCGCGAGGCCTACGCCACCGCCGAGCGGATCGGCGCGCGCAGGCTGCGCGAGGACCTGGCCCTACTGGCCCGGCGTGCCCGGCTCCCGCTGACCGCCGCCGACCCGGACGCCGGCCCGTCCGTACCGGAGAGCGACCCGGTCGAGGCGCTCGGGCTGACCAGCCGCGAGCGGGACGTGCTGCGCCTGGTGGCGGCCGGCAGCACCAACCGGAAGATCGCCGAGGAGCTCTTCATCTCCCCGAAGACGGCGAGCGTGCACGTCTCGAACATCCTGGCGAAGCTGGGTGTCGCCGGCCGGGGCGAGGCCGCCGCCCTCGCCCACCGGCTGCGCCTCTTTGCCGCGCCCTCCCCGGTCAGTTCCCGTCCGGAGGCTGCTCGTCAAGGCGTATGAGGACCTTGCCGGAGTCGAGGTCTATCGGACCCCGTCCCGGATCGTTGTCATTGACGTCGGTCCGGGACAGCTCCAGCCGCTTCTTCTCCTCGTCCGTGTGCCCCCGCCCCGGGTTGAACAGTTCCTCGATCATGTTGAACACCGCGCCCACCACACCCTTCGCCCCCTGCCGGGGACCTGCTGGTCACCGCACCGTCAGGGTCAGGATCCGGTCGTCGCCCGCTTCCGGTGACCCGCGTCCGTCCGTCTCGCTCGTGACGAGCAGCATGCGGTCCCCGCCGAGGGGCACCACCGTCCGCAGCCGGCCGTACTCACCCGTCAGGAAGGCCTCCGGCTCCGCCGCCAACTGCGCGCCGGCCAACGGGATCCGCCACAGCCGCTGGCCCTTCAGGCCGGCCATCCAGATGGAACCCTCGGCCCAGGCGATGCCGCTCGGCGAGGCCTCGTCCGTCTTCCACACGGCGACCGGATCCCGGAAGCCGGGCCTGCCCGCCTTGCCCTCGGCCTCGGGCCAGCCGTAGTTGGCGCCCGGCTCGATCAGATTCAGCTCGTCCCAGGTGTTCTGGCCGAACTCGGCCGCCCACAGCCGTTTGTCCTTGTCCCACGCGAGACCCTGCACATTGCGGTGCCCGTAGGAGTAGACGACGGAATCCGCCTCCGGATTGCCGTGCACCGGATCCCCGTCCGGGGTCATCCGCAGGATCTTGCCGCCCAGCGACTTCTTGTCCTGCGCGAGCCCCTTGTCCCCGGTCTCGCCCGTTCCGGCGTAGAGCATCTTGTCCGGGCCGAAGGCGATCCGGCCGCCGTTGTGGACGAGGCCCTTGGGAATGCCCCGGAACACCGTGTCCGGCGCCCCCAGTTGCTGTCCGGGAGGTCTCTGCTCGTCATAGCGCAGCCGGGCGATGCGGTTGTCGGACTCGGTCGTGAAGTACACGTACACCAGCCGGTCCGACGCGAAGCCGGGCGACAGCGCGAGCCCCATCAGCCCGCCCTCCCCGCCCGGAGCCACCCCCGGTACCTCACCGATCTGCGTCACCTCGCCCGATCCCGCGGCCACCCTGCTGATCGTCCCCTTGTCCCGCGAGGCGACGAGCAGGTCCCCGCCCGGCAGAGGGGCCACGCCCCACGGCGACTCCAGACCCTTGGTGACCTCGCCGGTCACCGTCACCGTCCCCTTCGCCGGCGGACCCGTGGCCTCCGGCGAGGCGGACGGTCCGCCCGACGGAACCGGTGACCCCGATCCGGCCGCGGCCGTGCCCGGTGGAGAGCCGCCCGGCCCCGAGCCCCGGGCGCCCTCCGGCGTGCATCCCGCCGCCAGCAGGGCGCCGCAGCCGGCCAGCGCGAGCGCCGCCAGCACTCCCCGGCGCCGACCGCCCGCGCCCCCCGACCCCGCCCGCCCGGGAGAATGTCCGTATCGCATCGCCCTGCTCCCTTCCGGTCCTCCGATCCTGCCTTCCATCTGTCTCAACAGCTCCGGCAGTTCGCGAAGTTCCACCACTCGTACACTCGATCGAGTGGTTGCGGGCCGAGCCCCGCCGAGCCCCGCCGAGCCCCGCCGAGCCCCGCCACGCCCCGCCCGGCCCCGCCCTTCAGGGCGTGGACCCCCGGGTCAGTCCCAGGCTCCCACCTCGACCGGGAGGCCCGCGATCTCGGCCAGGTCCCCGGCCGACAGCCGCACCTCCGCCGCCCGCGCGTTCTCCGCCGCCCACGGCGCCCGGTCGGCCCCCGGCACCGGCACCACGTGCGGCCCCTGCGCCAGCACCCAGGACAGCGCCACCTGCGCGACCGTGACCTCCGGGCCGTGCCGCCGCGCCACCCGCCGCAGCCCCGCCAGCAGCACCTGGTTCGACGCCATCGCCTCCGCCGTGAACCGCGGATGCCGGGCCCGCACGTCCTGCGGCTCGAAGCCCTCGCCCGGCGTGAGGGTCCCCGTGAGGAACCCGCTGCCCAGCGGCATCGCCGCCAGGAACCCGACCCCCCGCGCCGCGCACCAGGGCAGCAGCTGCCAGGCGGCCTCCGGCGACCACACGGACAGCTCCGCCTGCACCGCGCTCACCGGGAAGACCTGCTGCAGTCGCTCCAGGTGTCGCAGCGTCGTGCGGTAACCCCGGTCCCCGCTGCGCCCCGCCCCCGGCCCGGCCCCGGCACCGAGCGCGCAGAAGCCGAGCGCCCGCACCTTGCCCGCGCCCACCAGCTCCGCCATGGCGCCCCAGGTCTCCTCCACGGGCACGTCCGGATCCACCCGGTGCAGTTGGTAGAGGTCTATGACGTCGGTCCGCAGCCGCCGCAGCGAAGCGTCGCAGGCCCGCCGCAGATAACCGGGCCGCCCGTCGGCGACCACGTGCTGGTCACCCGCCCGCAGTCCCACCTTGGCCGAGACGAAGGCCTCGGACCGCCGTTCCCGCAGCACCCGCCCGAGGAGCAGCTCATTGGTGAACGGCCCGTACACATCGGCCGTGTCCAGCAGGTTCGACCCCAGGTCCAGCGCCGTGTGCACGGCGGCCAGCGACTCGTGCCCCCGCCGCCGCGAAGGCGCGTACGCCCAGCTCATCGGCATACAGCCGAGGCCGACGGCGCCCACCGTCAGCGCCCCCGCCCCGATCGACCTGCGCTCCACCCCTGCGTCCCCCTCCGGCTCCGGCCCTCAAACTAACGGCTTGATCCGGATGGCTTGGCATAGCCTCGTGATCATGACTGCAATGACCCCGGATGTCTGGCTCCCGTTCCCCGCCGAGGAGATCGCGGGCCTCCCCGACTGCTTCCGGTACCGCCTCTGGGACGGCGAGGACGCCTTCCCGGCCGATCCGGCCGACTGCGTCTTCTACGTGACCCCGTACATGAAGTCCCCCGAGGTCACCGTGCGCCCGCTGGCGGCGATGCCGGCCGTCCGGGTCGTGCAGACCCTGACCGCCGGAATCGACCACGTGCTGGGCGGTCTCGGCGACCTGCGCCCCGGCGTTCGGCTGTGCAACGCCGCGGGGGTCCACTCGGCCAGCACCGCCGAGCTCGCTCTCGCGCTGACCCTCGCCTCCCTGCGCGGCATTCCCGGCATGGTCCGCGGCCAGGACCGCGAGGAATGGCGCTCCGGGTTCTACGACGCACTCGCCGACAAGTCGGTTCTGATCATCGGCTACGGATCGATCGGCTCGGCCATCGAGGACCGGCTCGTGGCCTTCGAGTGCGGGCCGGTCGCCCGGGTGGCGCGTACGGCGCGGTCCGGCGCCCGCGGGCCCGTGCACGCCCTGGCCGACCTGCCCGGGCTCCTGCCGTCGGCCGATGTGGTGATCCTCGTGACCCCGCTGACCGAGGCCACCCGGGGCCTGGTGGGCGCGGACTTCCTCGGCCGGATGAAGGACGGCGCCCTGCTGGTGAACGTGTCGCGCGGTCCCGTGGTCGACACCAAATCCCTGCTGGCGGAAGTGGAGTCGGGCCGGCTGCGCGCGGCGCTCGACGTCACCGACCCGGAACCGCTGCCCGCCGGCCATCCGCTCTGGCATGCTCCGAATGTCCTGATCACGCCTCATGTCGGCGGCAGCAGTTCGGCGTTCGAGCCGAGGGCGAAGCGACTGCTTGCCCGCCAGCTCACCCGGTTCGCCGCGGGAGAGCCGGTGGAACACACGGTGTTGATCACCGAGTGACGAGCGGCTGCGCACGCTCCGGAGTCACCCGAACGCGTGGAGTGTGCACAACTCCCTGCATGGTGACGGAGAGTAGAGGGAGTATGTCCCTGAGTGACGAAAGTGGTGTATCGTCCGGAAGAAGGGGCTGCGCCACGAACGTCTGGCGCTGGGGAGTGATCGGACACTTTGGGGGGCGACGGGCGATGTACGGCCAATGGACGAAGGATCCGACGCGGCACGGCCGCCGGAGGCGACGCTGTCGAGACTGGGCTGCACCGGAACCAGCCGGCGAGGGGGACCGGTGAGCACCCAGGGGGCGGCGCTCCTGAACCGGCCCTCCGTCTCCGGCGGAGGCAAGGGCCTGGCGATGCAGCTGCTCCTCGCGGTGGTCAGCGGCGGCTATGCCGTCGGCGCCGCCCTCAACTGGGGCTCGGAGGAAGTCGCTGAGATCATGGGCGACTTCGGGCTCAGTGCGGCCGGCTTACTCGCCGCGGTCTCCTGCTACTCCTACGCGAGGGCGATCGACAGCCGCGAACGCCCCGCCTGGTTGCTCTTCGCCTTCTCCTCGCTCATGGGCGCCGGCGGCAACGCGGTCTGGGGCTGGTACGAGGTGATCCTGGGCCAGGAGGTGCCGAAGCCCTCGCTCGCCGACTTCGCCTTCCTCTGCTTCGCCCCGCCCGCCATCGTGGGCCTGCTCGTCCTCGCCAAACGCCCGGTCACCCGCGCCGGCTGGGTGTGCCTCGGACTCGACTCCTGGCTCATCGGCGGCTCCCTGCTCACCCTCTCCTGGAGCCTGGCCCTGGCCCATGCGGCGCGGACCGCCCAGTCCGGCGCCCCCGGCAGCGTCCCGCGCGCCGCCCTCTCCCTCGCCTATCCGCTCCTGGACATCGCCCTGGTCTCGATGGTCCTGGTCCTGCACTTCCGGCGCAGCGAGACCAACCGCTCCGCCGTCAACACCGCCATCGCGGCGCTGGCCCTGACCGTGCTCAGCGACGCGCTGTTCACCTCGCCCCTGCTCAGCGCCGAGTACCAGTCCGGACAACTGCTCGACGCGGGCTGGTTCGCGGGCTCGCTGCTGCTCGCGTACGCGCCCTGGGGCGCCCGGCGCATCCACCCGGGCCCGGAACCGGTCGGCCGTCCGCGCGTCGACCGGCCGCACAGCCGCCCGATCACCGGTTCGCTGCCCGCCCTCACCCCGTACCTCGCGGCCGCCGTGTGCACCCTCGGCATCCTGTACAACGTCGTGGACGGCCGGAAGGTGGACCGGATGGTCGTCTTCACCGGTTGCACGGTCGTGCTCGCCCTCGTCATCCGCCAGGGCATCATGCTCCTCGACAACATCGCCCTCACCCAGGAGCTGGCCCAGAAGGAGAACCACTTCCGTTCCCTGGTCCAGGGCTCCAGCGACGTCATCATGATCGCCGCCCCCACCGGGACCCTGCGCTACGTCAGCCCCGCCGCCGCCGGGGTCTACGGCCGTGAGGCGGAGGAGCTGGTCGGCACCGAGCTCGCCACCCTGATCCACCCCGACGACCTCGGCCGGGTGGTGCACGAGGTGCGCCGCTTCCTCGCCGCACCGCCCACCGAGGAGCCCACCACCCGCATCGAGTGCCGCTTCAAGTCCGGCGGCGGCGAATGGCTCAATGTGGAGTCCACCGTCAACCGCCACCAGGGCGGGCTCATCCTCAACAGCCGGGACGTCACCGAACGGGTCCGGCTCCAGGCCCAGCTCCAGCACAGCGCGGAGCACGATCCGCTGACCGACCTGCCGAACCGGGCCCTGTTCACCCGGCGCGTGCGGCAGGCCCTGACCGGCAGGCGGGCGGGCGACCACAGCACCGCCGTGCTCTTCATCGACCTCGACGGCTTCAAAGCGGTCAACGACACCATCGGCCACCAGGCCGGTGACGAGCTGCTCGTCGAGGCCGCGCGCAGGCTCCAGGACTCGGTCCGGGCCGGGGACACCGCGGCCCGCCTCGGCGGCGACGAGTTCGCCGCGCTGATCCTGGGCGACGGCAACCGCGACCCGGGCGCCCGCGAGTACCAGGTGCGCGAGATCGCCGACCGGCTGCGCACCACCCTCTCCCAGCCGTACCGGATCGGCGGCAGCGAGGTACGGGTCGCCGCGAGCATCGGCGTGGCCTTCGCCGACCCCGGCATCACCCCTTCGGACCTGATGCGCAACGCGGACCTCGCGATGTACCGGGCCAAGGCGGGCGGCAAGGACCGCGTCGAGATGTACGCCCCGCAGATGCAGGCCGAGGTGGTGCGCAAGGCGGAGCTGGCGGGCCGGCTGCGGACCGCGCTGCACGAGGGAGAGTTCGCCCTGCTCCACCAGCCCGTGGTCTCGCTGACCACCGGCGAGGTGTCGGCCGTCGCCGCACAGGCCCGCTGGCGCTCCGCCCAGGGCATCCTCTTCACCCCGGCGGAGTTCCTGCGGGTCGCCGAGTACAGCGAGGGCGGAGCGGGCGGTCAGGGATCCGCCCCAGGCCCGGGCCAGGACGCCGCGCGCACCGCCGAGCTGGGGCGCTGGCTGCTGCAGGAGGCCGTGGAGCAGGCCGCCGACCGGCACCGGGCCGGGCACGACGTACCCGTGGCCGTACGGATGACCGCGCACCGGCTCCTGGACCGGTCGATGCCCCTCGGCTCCGTGGAGGCCCTGCTGACCCGGCACGGACTGCCCTCCGGGGCCCTCGTGCTGGAGCTCGCCGTATCCGACCCCAGAGTGCCCTTCGACGACCTGGAGCGCCGCCTGACGGCCCTGCACCGGCTCGGGGTGGGTATCTCCCTGGACGGCTTCGGCAGCGGCTACGCGGCCATCAGTGCCCTGCGCCGCCTCCCCGTGGACATGCTCAAGCTGGACCGGGGCCTGGTGGAGGGGGTGGTCGAGTCCGCCCGCCTGCACAAGATCACCGCGGGTCTCTTGCGGATCGCAAACGACCTGGGCATGCGGTCGGTCGCCGACGGGGTGGACCTGCCCGAGCAGGTCCTGGCGCTGCGCGCGATGGGGTGCACACACGGCCAGGGAATGGCCTTTTCCGGACCGCTCGACGAGTACAGGCTGCGCCGTGCGCTGGTGCGCGGTACGTTCCCAGTACCGGGTGGAGCGGCCCAACCAGCACTGGCCGGCGGCTCCCCCGGGGGTTCGATGGCGATGCGTAGAGGCTCACATAATGAGACGCCCGTCCCACCTACTTGACATCACCCTCCCGCCAGAGGGAGGGTCAGTGCCATGCGCACCCGAATTCTCGTACTTGGAAAGCGCGTCGGCTGAAGCTGGGACCTGCATGTCCCCGCTCAACACCCCCGACGCGCTCCCCTCGCTTGCCTCCTGGCACGAGGGGTTTTTTGTTGCACTGGCACAGAGTCGAATCCGCGTAAAACCCTCAGCTTCGAGAAGAGAATGCCGATGACCGAGCAGGCCACCGGGGCCCACCATCCGCAGCCGCGGCCCCGTTCCGGCGGACAGCAGTCCGCCGCAGTTGAGCACGTCACGGGTGCGCAGTCCCTCATCCGCTCTCTCGAAGAGGTGGGGTGCGACACCGTTTTCGGTATTCCGGGCGGCGCCATCCTTCCCGCGTACGACCCGATGATGGACTCCAAGAAGGTCCGTCACATCCTGGTCCGCCACGAGCAGGGGGCCGGCCACGCCGCCACCGGCTACGCGCAGGCCACCGGCAAGGTCGGCGTCTGTATGGCCACCTCCGGCCCGGGTGCCACCAACCTCGTCACCCCGATCGCCGACGCGCACATGGACTCCGTCCCGCTCGTCGCGATCACCGGTCAGGTCTCCTCCAAGGCGATCGGCACCGACGCCTTCCAGGAGGCGGACATCGTCGGCATCACGATGCCGATCACCAAGCACAACTTCCTGGTCACCAGGGCCGAGGACATCCCGCGGACGATCGCCGAGGCCTTCCACATCGCCTCCACCGGCCGCCCCGGCCCGGTCCTGGTCGACATCGCCAAGGACGCCCTGCAGGCGAAGACCACCTTCTCGTGGCCGCCGGCGCATGACCTGCCCGGTTACCGGCCGGTCACCAAGCCGCACGCCAAGCAGATCCGCGAGGCCGCCAAGCTGATCTGCCAGGCCAAGCGCCCGGTCCTGTACGTCGGCGGCGGCGTCATGAAGTCCGGCGCGACCGCCGAGCTCAAGGTCCTCGCCGAGCTGACCGGCGTCCCGGTCTGCACCACGCTGATGGCGCTGGGCTCCTTCCCCGACAGCCACCCGCTGCACGTCGGCATGCCGGGCATGCACGGCAGCGTCACCGGCGTCACCGCGCTGCAGAAGTCGGACCTGCTGATCGCGCTCGGCACCCGCTTCGACGACCGGGTCACCGGCAAGCTGGACAGCTTCGCCCCCTTCGCCAAGATCATCCACGCGGACATCGACCCGGCCGAGATCGGCAAGAACCGCGCGGTCGACGTCCCGATCGTCGGTGACGCCCGCGAGGTCATCGCCGACCTGATCCAGGCCGTCCAGGCCGAGCACACCGACGGCAACGCCGGTGACTACACCGCCTGGTGGAACGACCTCAGCCGCTGGCGCGACACCTACCCGCTGGGCTACGACCTGCCGACCGACGGCAGCCTCTCGCCCCAGCAGGTCATCGAGCGGATCGGCGCGCTCGCGCCGAAGAGCACGATCTTCGCGGCCGGCGTCGGCCAGCACCAGATGTGGGCCTCGCACTTCGTCAAGTACGAGGAGCCCCGCACCTGGCTGAACTCCGGCGGCGCCGGAACCATGGGCTACGCGGTCCCGGCCGCGATGGGCGCCAAGGTCGGCATGCCCGAGCGCACGGTCTGGGCGATCGACGGCGACGGCTGCTTCCAGATGACCAATCAGGAACTGGTCACCTGCGCGCTGAACAACATCCCGATCAAGGTCGCGATCATCAACAACGGCGCGCTGGGCATGGTCCGCCAGTGGCAGACCCTGTTCTACAACCAGCGGTACTCCAACACCGTCCTGCACGCCGACGAGACCGGTCACGACACGGTCGGCTCCCAGCTCGGCGAGTCCATGGCGCCCCGCAAGGGCACCCGCGTCCCGGACTTCGTCAAGCTGTCGGAGGCCATGGGCTGCGTGGCGCTGCGCTGCGAGGACCCGGCCGACCTGGACAAGGTCATCGCCGAGGCCAACGCGATCAACGACCGCACGGTCGTGATCGACTTCATCGTCCACGAGGACGCCATGGTGTGGCCGATGGTCGCCGCCGGCACCTCCAACGACGAGGTCATGGCAGCCAGGGGCGTCCGTCCCGACTTCGGCGACAACGAAGACGACTGAGCCGAGAGAGCCCGAGAGAGAGAACGCCCCACATGTCCAAGCACACGCTCTCCGTCCTGGTCGAGAACACGCCCGGCATCCTCGCCCGGATCGCCGCGCTGTTCTCCCGCCGCGGGTTCAACATCGACTCGCTCGCGGTCGGTGTCACCGAGCACCCCGACATCTCCCGCATCACCATCGTCGTCAACGTGGAGGACCTCCCGCTGGAGCAGGTGACCAAGCAGCTGAACAAGCTGGTCAACGTGCTCAAGATCGTCGAGCTGGAGTCCCACAACGCCATCGAGCGCGAGCTCGTCCTGGTGAAGGTCCGCGCCGACAACGAGACCCGCTCGCAGATCGTCGAGATCGTCCAGCTGTTCCGCGCCAAGACGGTCGACGTCTCCCCGGAGGCCGTCACCATCGAGGCCACCGGCGGCTCCGACAAGCTCGGCGCGATGCTCAAGATGCTGGAGCCCTTCGGCATCAAGGAGCTCGTGCAGTCCGGCACGATCGCCATAGGGCGCGGCGGCCGGTCCATCACGGACCGCAGCCTGCGGGCGCTCGACCGCAGCGCCTGACCCGGTCGGCACAGCGGCCGCTGGGCCGCGGCAGACACGCTCGCCCGCATGGCGAGACCGAGAAACTCAGATTCCGTTCCCCGCCGTACGGTGGGAGCAACACCAGCGCACCAAGGAGATATCCCAGTGGCCGAGCTGTTCTACGAGAACGACGCCGACCTGTCCATCATCCAGGGCCGCAAGGTCGCGGTCATCGGTTACGGCAGCCAGGGCCACGCCCACGCGCTGTCGCTCCGTGACTCCGGCGTCGACGTCGTCGTCGGCCTGAAGGAGGGCTCGAAGTCCAAGGCCAAGGCCGAGGAGCAGGGCCTGAAGGTCGTCCCCGTGGCCGAGGCCGCCGAGTGGGCGAACGTCATCATGATCCTCACCCCGGACCCGCTGCAGGCCGAGATCTACGAGGAGTCCATCAAGGACCACCTCAAGGAGGGCGACGCGCTCTTCTTCGGCCACGGCTTCAACGTCCGGTACGGCTTCATCAAGCCCCCCAGCAACGTCGACGTCGCCCTGGTCGCCCCGAAGGGCCCCGGCCACCTGGTCCGCCGTCAGTACGAGGAGGGCCGCGGCGTTCCGTGCATCGCCGCCGTCGAGCAGGACTCCACCGGCAAGGCCTTCGACCTGGCGCTCTCGTACGCGGCCGGCATCGGCGGCACCCGCGCCGGTGTCATCAAGACCACCTTCACCGAGGAGACCGAGACCGACCTGTTCGGTGAGCAGGCCGTCCTCTGCGGTGGCGCCTCCGCCCTGGTCAAGGCCGGTTTCGAGACCCTGACCGAGGCCGGTTACCAGCCGGAGATCGCGTACTTCGAGTGCCTGCACGAGCTGAAGCTCATCGTGGACCTCATGTACGAGGGCGGCCTGGAGAAGATGCGCTGGTCCGTCTCCGAGACCGCCGAGTGGGGCGACTACATCACCGGCCCCCGCGTCATCACCGACGCCACCAAGGCCGAGATGAAGAAGGTCCTCGCGGAGATCCAGAGCGGCGAGTTCGCCAACACCTGGATGGCCGAGTACAAGGCGGGCCTGCCGAAGTACAACGAGTACAAGAAGGCCGACGAGGAGCACCTGCTGGAGACCACCGGCAAGAAGCTCCGCAAGCTGATGAGCTGGGTCGACAACGACGAGAGCTGAGCCCGTGACGGCGGGGCCGGGACACCTGGGGTCCCGGCCCCGCCGTGCATCACCGGAACTCCCCGGCCGCGAGGCCGGACGGGGTTCCGGGCGCCGGGAATCCGGCCCCGAAGGGTGCGGCTTGTCCACCCCGGCCAACCACGGACGGGTGATCCTTCCGTACAGGCGGAAATCCGGACCGTCAGCGCCACTACACTGCTCAACACATACGCGTCAGGCCCACAGTGTCGTGCGTCTTCCACGCGGCTACCCCCTCCACCGCCTGCGGCCGTCGGGACGGCCGTCCGCACTGGACTTGTGAGGACCCACGTGAGCTCGAAACCTGTCGTACTCATCGCCGAAGAGCTGTCGCCCGCCACCGTGGAGGCGCTCGGCCCGGACTTCGAGATCCGCCACTGCAACGGCGCCGACCGCGCCGAGCTGCTGCCCGCGATCGTCGACGTCGACGCGATCCTCGTCCGCTCCGCCACCAAGGTCGACGCCGAGGCCATCGCCGCGGCCAAGAAGCTGCGGGTCGTCGCGCGCGCCGGTGTCGGCCTGGACAACGTGGACGTCTCCGCCGCCACCAAGGCCGGCGTGATGGTCGTCAACGCCCCGACCTCCAACATCGTGACCGCGGCCGAGCTCGCCTGCGGCCTGCTCGTCGCCACCGCCCGCAACATCCCGCAGGCCAACACCGCCCTGAAGAACGGTGAGTGGAAGCGGAACAAGTACACGGGTGTCGAGCTCAGCGAGAAGACCCTCGGTGTCGTCGGCCTCGGCCGCATCGGTGTGCTGGTCGCCCAGCGCATGTCGGCCTTCGGCATGAAGGTCGTCGCCTACGACCCCTACGTACAGCCCGCGCGCGCCGCCCAGATGGGCGTCAAGATGCTGGCGCTGGACGAGCTCCTGGAGGTCGCCGACTTCATCACCGTGCACCTGCCCAAGACCCCCGAGACCCTCGGTCTCATCGGGGACGAGGCCCTGCACAAGGTGAAGCCGTCCGTCCGCATCGTCAACGCCGCCCGCGGCGGGATCGTGGACGAGGCCGCGCTGTACACGGCCATCAAGGAGGGCCGCGTCGCCGGCGCCGGACTCGACGTGTACGCGAAGGAGCCCTGCACGGACTCCCCGCTCTTCGAGCTCGACGAGGTCGTCTGCACCCCGCACCTCGGCGCGTCCACGGACGAGGCCCAGGAGAAGGCGGGTGTCTCGGTCGCCAAGTCGGTGCGCCTCGCCCTCGCCGGTGAGCTCGTGCCGGACGCGGTCAACGTCCAGGGCGGCGTCATCGCCGAGGACGTCCGTCCCGGTCTGCCGCTCGCCGAGAAGCTCGGCCGCATCTTCACCGCCCTCGCGGGCGAGGTCGCGGTCCGCCTCGACGTCGAGGTCTGCGGCGAGATCACCCAGCACGACGTCAAGGTGCTGGAGCTCTCCGCCCTCAAGGGTGTCTTCGAGGACGTCGTCGACGAGACGGTCTCCTACGTCAACGCCCCGCTGTTCGCGCAGGAGCGCGGCGTCGAGGTCCGTCTGACCACCAGCTCGGAGTCCCCGGACCACCGCAATGTGGTGACCGTGCGCGGCACCCTGTCGGACGGCCAGGAGGTCTCGGTCTCCGGCACGCTCGCGGGCCCGAAGCACCTTCAGAAGATCGTCGGCATCGGCGAGTACGACGTGGACCTGGCGCTCGCCGACCACATGGTCGTCCTGCGCTACACCGACCGCCCCGGCGTGGTCGGCACCGTCGGCCGCGTCCTCGGCGAGGGCGGTCTGAACATCGCGGGCATGCAGGTCGCCCGTGCGGAGGCGCACGGCGAGGCGCTCGCCGTCCTCACCGTGGACGCCGCGGTCCCGGCGGAGGTCCTCGCGGACATCGCCTCCGAGATCGGCGCCGCCTCGGCGCGCACGGTCAGCCTCGCCTGAGCCCGCCAGGGTAGGGACGTGAGGGAAGGGCCCGGGGGAGACCCCGGGCCCTTCCGCGTTCCGCCGGCCACGCGCCACAGCGAGCGGTTCAGTTGTACGTCGCCTCGCGCGGGCGGTCCCCGGTACCGGTCGCGGGCTCCGCCGCGGGCGGGGCGGGCGCTTCGGTCCCCCGCAGCAGAGCCGAGGCGAGCAGGGCCGCCGCGAGCAGCAGCGCCGTACCGCCCCAGGCCGCGTACTGCATCCCGTGCACGAAGGCCTCCCGGGCCAGCGCCAGTACCTGCTCACCCGCCGGTCCGCCGAGGTGGTGGGCGGTGGCGACGGCCCCGCCCAGGGTCTCCCGGACCGCGGGCTCGGCGCCGGCCAGGTCGCTGCGGTAGACCGAGGTGCCCAGGCTGCCGAGGACGGCCATGCCCAGGGCGCCGCCGAACTCCGTCCCGGTCTCCAGCAGGGAGGCGGCGGAACCGGCCTTCTCCGCGGGTGCCGAGGCGAGCGCCATGTCGGAGATCAGGGACAGCACGGTGACGATGCCCGAGGCCAGCACCCCCGCGCCGGTCAGGATCAGCCACAGGGAGTCGGTGTCCACCAGGCTGATCAGGACGAAGCCGGCGGCGGCGAGGACGAACCCGCCGGCGATCACGTGGGCCCGGTCCACCTTCTGGGCGAGGGCGGCGGAGACCGGGGCCGCGGCGCCGATGACGACCGAGGGGGCGAGGCTCCACAGGGCGGCTTCCAGGGTGCCCATGCCGAGCACCGACTGGAGGTACTGGGTGGTGAAGTAGGCCGATCCCATCATGGCGAATGCGGCGATGGTGTTCAGCCCGATGCCCGCCCCGAAGCCGCGGCCCCGGAACAGCGCCCGGCTCACCATGGCGTCCTCACGGGAGCGCTGGCGGCGGACGAAGGCGTACCCGAAGGCCAGGCCGACGGCGAGGCAGGCCGCGTGGAGGGGTTCGAAGCCCTCGGCGGCGATCTCCTTGAGCCCGTAGACCACCGGCAGTACGGCGGCGATGGAGAGCGGAACGCTGAGCAGGTCGAAGCGGCCGGGGGCCGGGTCCTTGAACTCCGGTACCAGGACCGGAACCAGGAGCAGCAGGAGCAGCATCGCGGGCACGTTGATGAGGAAGACGGAGCCCCAGTAGAAGTGGTTCAGCAGCACCCCGCTGAGCACCGAGCCGAGGGCGATGCCCCCGGTCATGGCGCCGGACCAGATGGCGATGGCCCGCCCGCGCTGCCGGTCGTCCTGGAAGAGGTTCCGTACGAGGGCCAGCGTGGCGGGCATCAGGGTCGCGCCGCCGATGCCGAGCAGCACGCGGGCCGCGATGAGCATCTCGGCGCTGGTGGCGCAGCCGGCGCCGATCGAGGCGAGGCCGAAGGCGGTCGCGCCGATCAGCAGCAGTTTGCGGCGGCCGATCCGGTCGCCGAGCGAGCCCATCGTGATCAGCAGGCCGGAGAGCGCGAACGCGTAGCTGTCGAAGATCCAGAGCTGCTGGGTGGAGCTCGGGTCCAGCTGGTCGGTGATGGCCGGGACGGCGAAGTAGAGGACGGAGACGTCCATCGAGACCAGGAGCAACGGCAGCAGGAGGACGCTGAAGGCGGTCCATTCGCGGCGGCCGGCAAGTTGCGCTGTGGCGGCGGGAGTTGTCATGAGCAGGAATGTACAGACGTCTTAAACGTTTGTCTATGACGACTGTCTAGAACTGCTGTCTGGGACGGTTGTCTTGCTACCGTGGGGGCCATGGGACATCGCGAAGATCTGCTCGAAGGCGCCAAGAAATGCCTGGTCGAGAAGGGGTTCGTGCGCACCACCGCGCGCGACATCGTCAGCGCCTCGGGGACCAACCTGGCCTCCATCGGCTACCACTACGGCTCGAAGGACGCCCTCCTCACCGAGGCTTTCATCGGTCTGATGGAGGAGTGGGGCGCGGTCTTCCAGTCCGGCCTCGACGGGGAGGGCGGGTCGCTGGAGCGCTTCCGTGCCCTGTGGGAGGGCGTGTTGGCACAGCACGAGAAGTCGGGTCCGGTCTGGGCGGCCAGCCTGGAGGTGGCGCTCGGCCGGGACCAGCGGCCGGAGTTGAGGTCGATGCTCGCGGCCTCGCAGGCCGAGGGGCGCCGGGGGCTGATCTCGATGCTCACCGGCACCCCGGAGGACCGGCTCGACGAGCGGGACGTCCGCACCCTGGGCGGCTTCTACCAGGCGCTGTTGAACGGCCTGATGATCCAGTGGCTCTTCGATCCGGAGTCGGCGGCGACCGCCGAGGAGTTCACCGAGGGCATGCGTCGGGCCGCCGAGGCGATGACCCGGCCCCGGGACTGACCGGAGCCGAAAACTCCGGCGCGCGCGGGCGGTCCCGGTCCGTCCCGCGGCCTGTCCCGCGCTCCGTCCGCCCCGGCGGCCGTCGTGTGTGTTCCGGAGCGGGTCCCGTCGCCGGGGCGCTCCCTAGGCCAGGCGAGAGGCCTTGAGGGCCATGTGGAGCAGCAGGCGGTCCTCGCCCTCGTCCAGGTCGAGGCCGGTCAACTGCTCGACCCGGCCCAGACGGTAGTAGAGGGTCTGGCGGTGGATGCCCAGGGCGGCCGCCGCGCGGCCCGCCTGGCCGGCACAGTCCAGGAAGACCTCGGCGGTACGGGCGAGTTCGCGGTTGGCCGGGGTCAGCAGGGTACGGGCCGCGGGGTCGTCCACCGGGTCGGTGGCGAGGCTTGCCAGCAGCCGGTACGGGCCGATCGCCGACCACTGGGCGACCGGCCCGAGCCGGGGCTGGGCGACGGCCGCCCGGGCGGCGGCGACGGCCTGCTCCCAGGCGGCGGGCAGGTCCGCGAGGCCCCGTACGGGGTCGGCCACGCCGGCCGTCACCCGAGGAGCGGTGGCGGCGCCACCCGCCGCCGCACCGCCGCCCGCCGGGTCCGCGGCCCGCGGCAGCAGCCGGGTCACCGCCGCCAGGGCCGGAGCCAGCGCGTCCGTCGAGCGCAGCCGGAGCAGCACCGCGAGCGCCGCCTCGGCCCCGGGCTCCTGACCCGGCCCGGACCCGACCCGCCGGGGCACGACGCACACCGCCGCCGCGCCCGGGACCGATGCCGGAGCCTCCCCGGGCCACGGCGTCACGCAGACCGCCGCGTGCAGCCCGTCCCCACCGGCGCCGAGCGCGACCCGGAGCGCGGCCACCGCCATGTCCTGCTGCCAGCCCCGACCGGCCGTGAGCACCGCCAGGAACTCCCGCGACAGGTCCGCCCCGGCCTTCGCCTCCTCGGCGAGCAGCACCCCGATCCGCTGCGCCACCTCCATGGCCGCGTCCAGCGCCGCCGGCCCGGGCCCCGGCAGGCCGGGCTCCTGGTCCAGGAGCCACACGTAGCCCTGCACGATGCCCCGGTACCGCACCGGCAGGCAGATCCGCCCCCGGTACACCCCGGCGTCGGGCGCCGCCGGGATCCGGACGGGTCCGGTGGCGCGGGCGATGCCGAAGCCCTCGAACCAGGACCGGACGTCCGCCGTGGACTGCCGCGTCAGGATCGACCGGGTCCGCACCGGGTCCATCGCGAGGTCGTCCTCGCTGTCGTGGGCACCGAAGGCGATCAGCCGGAAGTCCCGGTTCTCCAGGGTCGCCGGGGCGCCGAGCAGCGCGGAGATCTCGTCCACCAGGTCCTGGTAATCGCCCTTCACGCGGCCATTCTCCCACCTCGGCAGGGACCCTTCAGACAGATGTATGAGATCCGGGACACGGATGCGTGACAGCTGTCGATGGCAGAGGATCAAAGCGATCCTTAGGTTTCACGGTGGTTTTGCTTGCGCTTTTCTTCTGCCACCCGTTGGAGGTGCCCCCGTGCTGGGTCCCGTGATCCTCGCCGCTTCGCGCAGCGACAAGATGCGTCGTATCGTCTCTGCCGCCCCGGTGACCAAGCCCGTGGTGAACCGGTTCATCCCCGGCGAGACCGTCGACCAGGTCATCCCGATCGTCGAGGAGCTCACGCGGGCCGGCCTCGAGGTCACCCTCGACGTCGTGGGCGAGGACATCACCGAGGTGGAGCAGTCCTACGCCGCCCGGGACGCCTACCTCCAGCTCATCGAGCGCCTCGCGGAGCTCGGTCTCGGCGAGAAGGCCGAAATGTCCGTCAAGCTGTCGATGTTCGGCCAGGCGCTGGAGGGCGGCCACGAGCTCGCCCTCGCCAACGTCCGCCCGGTCGTCGAGGCCGCCGCCGCCATCGGCACCACCGTGACGCTCGACGCCGAGGACCACACGACCCTCGACTCGATGTTCGCCATCCACGAGGAGCTGCGCCGCGACTTCCCGCAGACCGGCTGCGTGATCCAGGCGTACCTCTTCCGCACGGAGGCCGACGCCCGCCGCCTCGCCGCCGCCGGCAGCCGCGTCCGCATCGTGAAGGGCGCTTACAAGGAGCCCGCCGAGGTCGCGTACCAGGACAAGGCCGAGATCGACAAGGCGTACGTCCGGATCCTGAAGACCCTGATGGACGGCGAGGGCTACCCGATGATCGGGTCGCACGACCCGCGCCTCATCGCCATCGGCCAGGAGCTCGCCCGCAAGGCGGGGCGCAAACTGGACGAGTACGAGTTCCAGATGCTGTACGGGATCCGCAGCGAGGAGCACCTGCGGCTCGCCGCCGAGGGCCACCGGATGCGCGTCTACACCGCGTACGGGACGGACTGGTACGGCTACTTCATGCGCCGCCTCGCGGAGAAGCCGGCCAACCTGCTCTTCTTCGTCCGCTCGATGATCACCAAGAACTAGCCAAGAACTAGGTCAAGGAGTTACCAGCCCCATGGATGCTGTGACCCAGGTCCCCGCTCCGGTCAACGAGCCGGTCCACTCGTACGCCCCCGGCACCCCGGAGCGCGCGCGCCTCGAAACGCAGCTCAAGCAGCTGTCCGAGAACCCCATCGACCTCCCGATGACGATCAACGGCGTCAAGCGGATGGGCGGCGGCGAGCGCTTCGACGTGGTCCAGCCGCACGACCACAAGTCGGTGCTCGGCACCTACGCGAACGCCACCGGGGCCGACGCACAGGAGGCCATCGACGCCGCCCTGGCCGCCGCCCCGGCCTGGCGCTCGATGTCCTTCGACGACCGCGCCGCGATCATCCTGCGCGCTGCCGAGCTGCTGTCCGGCCCGTGGCGCGAGAAGCTCGCCGCCTCCACCATGCTGGGCCAGTCGAAGACCGCGCAGCAGGCCGAGATCGACACTCCGTGCGAGCTCGTCGACTTCTGGCGCTTCAACGTCCACTTCGCCCGCCAGATCCTGGCCGAGCAGCCGGTCGCGAACTCCGCCGGCGTGTGGAACCGCAGCGACCACCGCCCGCTCGAAGGCTTCGTCTACGCGATCACGCCGTTCAACTTCACGGCCATCGCGGGCAACCTGCCGACCGCCCCCGCCCTGATGGGCAACGTGGTCCTGTGGAAGCCCTCCCCGACGCAGACCCACTCCGCGATCCTCCTCATGGAGCTCCTGGAGGAGGCCGGCCTGCCCAAGGGCGTCATCAACCTGCTGACCGGCGACGGCATCGCGGTGTCCGAGGTGGCCCTGAACCACCCCGAGCTGGCCGGCATCCACTTCACCGGCTCGACCAAGACCTTCCAGTACCTGTGGAAGACGGTCGGCAACAACATCGAGAAGTACAAGTCCTACCCGCGCCTGGTCGGCGAGACCGGCGGCAAGGACTTCGTCGTCGCGCACCCGTCCGCGGACCGCGCCGTCCTGAAGACCGCCCTGACCCGCGGTTCCTTCGAGTTCCAGGGCCAGAAGTGCTCGGCGTCCTCGCGCGCCTACGTCCCGGCCTCGATCTGGAACGACGGCTTCAAGGAGGCCTTCGCGGCCGAGGTCGACGGCATCACCATGGGTGACGTCCGCGACCTGACCAACTTCATCGGCGCCGTCATCGACGAGCGTTCGTATCTCAAGAACAAGGCCGCGATCGACCGCGCGATCGCCGACCCGACCTGCGAGATCATCGCCGGCGGCACGTACGACGACTCGGAGGGCTACTTCGTCCGCCCGACCGTCATCGCGTGCACCGACCCGGAGAACGAGGTCTTCACGACCGAGTACTTCGGCCCGATCCTCGCCGTGCACGTCTACGAGGACGCGAACTTCGACGCGATGCTGGCCCAGATGGAGTCCGTCTCGGCGTACGCCCTGACCGGCTCGATCATCGCCGCCGACCGCTACGCGGCCGCGGACGCGATGGAGAAGCTCCGCTTCGCGGCGGGCAACTTCTACATCAACGACAAGTCCACCGGTGCCGTCGTCGGCCAGCAGCCCTTCGGCGGCGGCCGCGCCTCGGGTACGAACGACAAGGCGGGCGCCGCGAGCAACCTGCAGCGCTGGACCTCCACCCGCTCCATCAAGGAGACGCTGGTCGCGCCGACCGACTACGCGTACCCCCACATGGGCTGATCCGGCCCCGCAGAACCCCCGCCCCCGCTCCGGTACCCCCAAGTCCGGAGCGGGGGCGGTTTCCATTTCCCCGACCGGCAACTCCTGCTAGCCTGGCGGCAGTTGTCGTGTACGGCGACACGCTCCAGTACTCGGGCCCGGTTACCCGAGGGAGCCGAGGGCTCTGACGAGTTCCCGTACGGGGTGGGATCTTTGCCAGGAGATACGAGACCTCTACGCGTCCGTGCCGGGACGACGCCCGGGGAGACGTATGTCCAGGCGCACCGACAACCGCCACCGCGTGGCGACCATCTGCCGTGAGGCCACCGGTCTTCCGCACCACACCTGCATGCGGTGGGCGGCCGACGGGCTGATCACCCGCCGCCAGCCGGTACCCGATGCCGCCGACGAGCAGCAGCGGACCTTCGAGGCCCTGGTGGTGGCCGAGCTCGCCGACGGGCTCCGCGGACACGAACTGCGCGACGGGGCGCTCCTCGGCTTCACCCGGGCCCGTCCCGAGCCGGCCGGCCTGACGCTTGCGCTGCACCCGGCGATGGCCGACCGGGTCCTTGCAACCCTCCTGCCCCGGATCGACGAGCACTACGGCGGTCTGCGCGGTGTGCCGGGGCTGCGGCTCGTCCCGATGGGCGGGAGGTGGGCACTGACCCGGGTCCAGGGCCGTGCCGCGATCCACCTGGTCCACCCGGCCGCGGACTGGCGACCCGCCCTGCCGGAGCACGGCGAGGGGCTCACGCAGCTGTGGCGGCGCAACCGCCACCGCATGCACCCCGCCGAGGCGGCGGACTGGGAGCAGCGGTCCGGGGCGGGACACGACCACGGCGTCCCGGCGCAGAACCGCCTGAACAGCAGGCTCCTCAGGCGCCCCCTGCTGCTGGGCGCTGCCGGGGCCGCGCACGGTTCGGCGAACGTCTACACCCACGGGGGAGGGGACGTCGTCGTCGAGTGGTGCTGCTCCGTGGAACGGTCCGACCTGGAGCAGCGGCTGCGGCGCAGCGGCCTCGCGCAGCGGCCCGACGAGAGCCCGGAACGGGAACGGGAGCGCGACCGCCCGTGGTTCCCCGGCGAGATCGTGATGGGCGGCGGGTTCGTCACCCTGCGGCGCGGACCCTGCTACGCGGAACCGGGGGTGCGCTGATGCTGCTCGCGGCGATCGCGACGGCGGCCGTGCTCGGCGTCGCCAAGGTGGTCCGGGACGCGCTCATCCTCCGCCAGGTGCGGGCGGCCATGGAGGGCTGCTCGGCGGAGGACCGGGTCCGGATCGGCATCCGGCTGGCCGGGGCGCTGGGCGGCGGTCAGGCCGGGGAGCCGGAGCCGGGCCCGGCACCGCTTCCGGGCCCGCCCTCCACGCCCGCTCCCTGATCCGTCCCGATCGAAAGCGACGGCTAGACCTCGACGATCACCTGGTCCAGGGACTTGCGGACGAGGTCCGGGACCTCGCAGTCGTCCGCCGGGTAGCCCACCGGGATGACGGCGAAAGCCTTCTCGTTCTCCGGGCGCTCCAGGACATGGCTGAGGAAGCGCATGGGGCTGGGAGTGTGGATCAGCGCCGCCAGGCCGGACAGGTGAAGCGCGGACAGGAGCATGCCCACCGCGATGCCGACCGACTCGTCCACGTAGTAGTGCTTGCGCTTCGTGCCGTCCGGGCCGAGCCAGTAGCGCTGCTGGAAGACCACGATCAGCGCCGGGGCGTCCGTCAGGTGGGTCTTCACGGCGTCCGTGCCGATGGGGCGCAGGGCGGCGAGCCATTCGTCGCCCAGCCGGCCGTCGTAGGACAGCTGCTCCTCCTGCTCGGCGGCCGCGCGGATCTGCTGCCGCACGGCCGGGTTCTTGACCAGGACGAAGGTCCACGGCTGCTGGTGCGCCCCGGACGGGGCGGTCGCCGCGCAGGCGATCGCGTCCCGGACCACCTGATCGGGCACCGGGTCGGGGGAGAAGTGGCGTACGGTCCGCCGCTCGTCCATCCGGGTCCGCAACTCGGCGGCGCGCGCGAGGGATTCCTGCTGCGGCATCCGCTCGGGCCGGTAGGGGGCGGGACGGTACGGCTGGCCGTGGATCGGGGTCCACTGCTGGGTTTCGGGCGACATGGGGCGAGTCTGCCGACGCAATGGTCCAGACCGCTAGAGCCGCTTCGGCCGATGGCGGCCGGTGTACGGCGTTCGGCGTCCGCAATGCGGTCCCGGTCCTTGGTACGTTCGCAGGATGAGCGACTGGGACGCGCGGGCGGTACGGGAGCGGCTGCGCGCGAAGCGCCTCCGGTACGAGCTGAGGGCGCCGCTTCTGGAGGCGGAGGTACGGGCCTTCGAGGCGGAGCACGGCATCCGGCTGCCCGGGGAGTACCGGACGTTCGTCACCACCGTCGGCGACGGACCGGCGGGCCCGGAGCACGGGCTGATGCCGCTGATCACCCCGCGTCCCGAGGCCGACGACGACTGGGCGGTGGACGACGAGTGGCTGGAAGACCGCCGCCCGGGCCGACTGGCCGCGCCCTGCCCGATCCGAGAACCGCGTCCGTTCGACGTGAACCGCAGGTTCGACGAGCGCGAGGGGCTGACCCTGGGCACGCTCGTGCTGGCCGAGCAGGGGTGCGGCATGTATTCGCGGCTGATCCTCAACGGGCCGCTGGCCGGTCAGGTCTGGCACCTCGACCAGGACTTCGGGACCTGCGTGCCCGAGAGCCCGGACTTCCGCACCTGGTACACCGACTGGCTGGAGAAGTGATGGGCGTGCATGTCGCACACACCGCCGGGCTGACCGGAGACGAGCTCCGCGAGGTGCGGGCCCTGCTCGACGAGGCCTTCGACGGGGACTTCGGCGAGGAGGACTTCGAGCACGCCCTCGGCGGGATGCACGTGCTGGTCCGGGACGCGGGCGGGGCGCTCGTCGCGCACGGCAGTGTGGTGCAGCGCCGGGTGGTGCACGGTGGGCGTGCCCTGCGGACCGGGTACGTCGAGGCCGTGGCCGTACGGGCCCGGGCGCGGCGCCGCGGCCTCGGTGGGCAGGTCATGGCCGAGCTCGAACGGATCGTCGCGCGGGCCTACGTGCTCGGCGCGCTGTCGGCCTCGCAGGACGGGGCCGCGCTGTACCTGGGCCGTGGCTGGGCGGCGTGGCCGGGCCGGGTCGGGGCGCTGTCGCCGGACGGGCCGGTGCGCCTGCCCGAGGAGGAGGGCTCCACCTACGTGTGGGTGCCGTCCGGCGGGATCCTGCTGGACCCCGCCGGACGGCTCGACTTCGACTGGCGGGACGGGGACGTCCTCTAGGTCGTCTCCTCCGGACCTTGCCCGGCCTCGCGACGGCTACGACCCCGAGATGCTGGGCGCGCCCGACTCGATGTGGCCCGTGTAGCGGCGCGACCAGGTGCCGTCGGAGTCGGCCAGGATCGTGAAGTCGTACCAGCCGTTGCTGTAGGCCACGGCGTTGAAGTGGTCCTCGCGCGAGGAGTTCGCCGGGACCGTGTAGGTCCACGGGCCGTCCGTGCGGTAGGCGTTCGAGCGGATCGTGAAGGTGACGGGGGAGCCGGAGGCGTTCTTCATCGTGAAGAAGACCGCCGTCTTCCCGGTGCCCTGTTCGATCGCGAAGCGGGCTGCGACCTCGACGTCCTTGCCGGGCTTCGAGGCGTCGCCGATGAAGCGGCGCAGGAAGCGGTTCGGCCCGTGCATGGAGATGTCGTACTTGCCCGAGCCGTGGCCGAGGCCGATGTTGAAGTAGTCGCTGCCGGTGGTGCCCGGGTCGACCGTGTACTGCCAGGCCGCCGTGTCCCGGTGCTGGTGCGGGTGGATCGAGAAGTGCGCCGCCCGCTTCGCCTCGGCGCCCTGGTTGGTCATCGAGAACCAGGCCAGGATCTTGCCGGCCGCTCCGAACTCGAAGCGGTCCAGGTTGCCGTTCACCTGGTACGGCAGGGCCCGTGCCGGGCGGGTGCCGGGTTCCTGCGCCGGGAGGGCGTTGTCCTGCGGGGCCGGGTTGGGAAGCGGGCCGCAGGTCGACTGGCCGATCACCTTGGCGGTGGACGGGAGGCCCGCGGGGACGCCGTGGACCGGGTGTGCGAAGTCGAAGACGCCGGTCAGGTCGCCGACCACCCTGCGGCGCCACGCGCTGATGTTCGGGCAGGTGGCGGGGGTGCCGAGGGCGGCCGTCCACTTCTCCATGAACCGCAGGACCGAGGTGTGGTCGAAGACCTCGGAGCTCACCCAGCCGCCGCGGGTCCACGGGGACATCACGATCATGGGGACACGGAAGCCGAGCCCGATCGGGGTGCCGTCGATGTACTCGCCGGGGGTGCCGGGCGGCGCGACCGGCGGCGGGACGTGGTCGAAGAAGCCGTCGTTCTCGTCGTAGTTGAGGAAGAGGACCGTGGAGTCGAAGACCTCGGGGTTCGCGGCCAGCGCCCGGTAGACCAGGTCCACGAAGTGCGCGCCGTCGCCGGGCGGGGCGTAGGGGTGCTCCGAGAAGGCCTCGTTGGCCACGACCCAGGACACCTGGGGCAGGGTGCCGGCGACGACGTCGGCGCGTATCGCGGCCGCGATGTCGTCCGGGGTGGATCCGGTGACCTTGGGGACCGAGCCCATGCCGCGGTCCCACAGCGGGTTGCCGGGGGCCGCGTCCGTGAACTTCTTGAAGTAGGCGAGGCCGTTGTCCCCGTAGTTGTCCTGCGCGTTCTGGTAGACCTTCCAGGTCACCCCGGCCCGCTGGAGGGCCTCCGCGTAGGTCTCCCAGGTCAGCCCGGACTCGTCGCCGCCGTCCTTGCTGGAGGCGTCGACCTTGCCGCTCCACAGGAAGGTGCGGTTCGGGCCGGTCGCGCTGAGGGTGGAGCAGAAGTACGCGTCGCAGATCGTGTAGTTGTCGGCGAGGCCGTAGTGGAAGGGGATGTCTCCCCGGTCCAGGTAGCCGAGGGTGCGGGTGTTGCCGACGCCGAGGACCCAGTTGTCCATCCGGCCCTTGTTCCAGGCGGCGTGCTGCGAGGTCCAGCTGTGCGGGAGGTCGCCGTTGCACTGGGCCAGCGTCTCGCCGTCCACCCCGCCCGCCGGCGGGGTGGACGACAGCTTCCACGGGTACTGGCGGCCGCCCCAGTTGGGCTGGTTGAACATGCTCCAGCCGCCCGGGATGTTGCCGGCGGCGCGGTCGCCGAAGCCGCGGACGCCCTTCAGCCTGCCGAAGTAGTGGTCGAAGCTGCGGTTCTCCTGCATCAGGATCACTACGTGCTTCACGTCGGTGATGGTGCCGGTCGCGGCGGCCGCGGCCGCTGTGGCCGGCGTGATCGCGGGCAGGGTGGCGCCCGCCACGAGCCCGGCGCCGATTCCCACGAAACCTCTGCGGCTGATCGGTGTCACTGGCCTCTCGCCTCCAACTCAAGTGCCCCGCTGGCACAATGACGGCAAGAGTGGCGGCGCCGGGATCAAAGGTCTACATCCGTGCGGTAAGAGTTCGGTGAACATAAGGGTGGCTGGAATCAGCCCTCGATCCGGACCAGCATCTTGCCCAGATTCTCCCCTCGCAGCATGCCCAGAAAGGCCTCCACCGTCCGGTCGAAGCCCTGAACAACAGTGGTATCGGTGCCGATCCGGCCGCTGCGCAGATGAGGCACGAGGAACTCCTCCAGCTCCTCCTGCAGATTGGTGTGATTTCGAACCAATACCCCTTCCAGTCGAAGCGACTTGTGTACGACCTCGAAGAGGTTGCGGGGTGCGGCGGGCGAGCGGTCCCCGTTGTACATCGAGATCGCGCCGACCCAGGCGATCCGCCCGTACTCGCGCAGCGAGTCGATCGCCCCCTCCAGGTGCTCCCCGCCGACGTTGTCCACGTAGACGTCGATGCCGTCCGGGGCGGCCTGCGCGAGCTGCTCGCCGACCGGGCCGTCGTGGTAGTCGAAGGCCGCGTCGAAGCCGAGTACGTCGGTGAGGTGACGGACCTTCGCCGCCGATCCCGCGCTGCCGATGATCCGCCGGGCGCCGAGCAGCCGGGCGATGTGACCGGTGGCCGTGCCGACCCCGCCCGCGGCTGCGGAGACGAAGAGGTCCTCACCGCCCCGCAGCGCGGCCGTCCGGGTGAGGGCGGCGTACGCGGTCAGGCCGGTGCCGCCGAGGTGGGAGAGGTACGCCTCCAGCGGGACGCCGTCGTGGCCGCGCAGCCGGCGGGTCCCGTCCACGCCCAGGGTGACCAGGGCGTGGGTCCGCCAGCCCGCGCGGTGGAAGACCAGGTCGCCCTGGCGCAGCCCCGGGTCGCGGGAGGCGAGCACCCGGCCCACCGAGCGTCCCTCCAGCGGGGTGTCCAGCTCGAAGCCGCCCTCGCCGCCGTCCATCAGGCCGCGGTGGTAGGGGTCCACCGAGAGCAGGAGGTTCTCCACGAGTGCGGTGCCGGGCCCCGGCTCCGGCACCGGGGAGGAGACGTGGGCGAAGTCCGCGGCGGTGGGGAAGCCGGAGGGGCGGGCGATCTGGTGGACGAAGTGAGCGGTGTTCGTGGTCATGGGCCCGACGCTAGGAAGGAATGGGCTGCCCGGGCAGGGGGTTGCGTTCATGGAAGCCACCCATCCATGAACGCCGCTCATAGAACGAGGTGAGAGCCCCCCATGGCGGGAAGCACTGCCGACCTGCTGCCCCAGGAGCTGCGGATCCTGGTCGCCGTCGCCGAGCGCGGCGGTTTCTCCGCCGCCGCCACCGCGCTCGGCCTCACCCAGTCCGCCGTCTCCCACTCCGTGCGCGGCACCGAGGCCAAGGTCGGCGCGGTGCTCTTCGAGCGCGGCCGCAGCGGGGCCGCCCCTACCCCGGCGGGGGAGCGGGCGGTCGCCCTCGGCCGCCGGATCCTGCGGATGTACGAGGTTCTGGCCGCGGAGGCGCGCGGCGCGGGCCGCGACACGGTGGAGGGCGTACTGCGGATCGCCGCCTTCCGCAGTGCGGCCCTGCATCTGCTGCCGCCCGCCCTGGAGCGGCTCGCGGCCCGCCACCCGGGCATCCGCCCCGAGGTCCGCGTGGTGCGCGAGATCGGCGCCGGCGCTGCAGGGGAAGTGGCGGCGGGCCGCGCCGACCTGGGCATCGCCACGCTGGGCGGGTCGCAGGACGGGCCGCCCGGCCTGCTGACCGGAGTGCTCGCGCAGGAGGCGTACCGCCTGGTCCACCCGGCCGGGCACCCGGACCCGAGGGGTCTGCCGCTGATGGACTGGGACGAGAACTGCGGTTCGTACACGCGCTCCTGGTGGCGGGCCCAGGACTGGATCCCGCGGGCCACGGTGAAGGCGGAGGACGATGCGATGGTGCTGACCATGGTCGGCCGCGGGCTCGGCATGGCGATCATGCCCGAGCTGTCGCTGAGGGAGGCCACCGCGGCGGTGGACATCACCGATCTGGGCCCCGGGGGGCCGGTGAGACAGGTGGGATACGTCACTACGACGGAATCGGCATCAACTTTGGCGGTAAGGGATCTGATCAGGGAACTTCGCTCCGAGAGGGGCTGAAACGGATGCCCGGAACGGCGCCTTCCGAGGGCCCTCGCGTCTCAGATAGTAGGAAGCCCGAGTAATTGCCGAGACATACAACCGGACCTGCCCTAGCTTTGTAGAAGCCGAACGTCTCGCCGATCCGGCGAATGGCGGTCGAGAGCGCGCGCCCCTGGCAGGCAACCCCTGCGGCGCACTGCTCCCCGCCTCTTCCGGCGCCTTGAAGGAACCCCTCATCCGTGGCTTCGCCACGCCGTGATCTCAAGGAGTCGATCACCATGACCGCTTCCACCGCCACCCGCCGCGTCCGCCACAGCTCCGCCTCGGCCGACGACCGCAAGAACGCCGCCGCCGCCCTCCAGCGGGCGCTCGACCGCCGTGACAACGGCGGATCCACCGGCCACTGACCAGCGCCGCCCGGGAGATTCTGCGTCCACCGCGGACCCACCTTGGTCCACATGGTGGACGCAGAATGTCTGAGGGCTGGGACACGGAGTACGGTTCCGTCATGTCGACCAGCATCAATCTCGCAGTGATCCCCGGTGATGGCATCGGCCAGGAAGTCGTGGCTCAGGGACTCAAGGTCCTTACCGCGGTCCTGCCCCAGGATGTGAAGCTGGAGACCAAGCAGTACGACCTCGGGGCCCAGCGCTGGCACCGCACCGGTGAGACCCTCCCGGACGCGGAGCTCGAATCTCTCAAGCACCACGACGCGATTCTCCTCGGCGCCATCGGCGACCCCTCGGTCCCGTCCGGCGTGCTGGAGCGCGGCCTGCTGCTGAAGCTCCGCTTCGCCTTCGACCACTTCATCAACCTGCGCCCGTCGAAGCTGTTCCCGAACACGGCCACCCCGCTCGCCGGCCGTCCGGAGATCGACTTCGTCGTGGTCCGCGAGGGCACCGAGGGTCCGTACACCGGCAACGGCGGCAGCCTGCGCACCGGCACCCCCGCCGAGGTGGCCACCGAGGTCAGCATCAACACCGCGTACGGCGTCGAGCGCGTCGTCCGCGACGCGTACGAGCGGGCGAACGCCCGCCCCCGCAAGAAGCTGACGCTGGTCCACAAGAACAACGTCCTCGTGTACGCCGGCCACTTGTGGAAGAACATCTTCGACAAGGTCGGCCAGGAGTACCCCGAGGTCACCACCGACTACCTGCACGTCGACGCCGCGACGATCTTCTTCGTCACGCAGCCCGAGCGCTTCGACGTCATCGTCACGGACAACCTCTTCGGTGACATCCTCACCGACCTGGCCGCCGCCGTGACCGGCGGAATCGGCCTCGCCGCCTCCGGGAACATCAACCCGACCGGCGCCTTCCCGTCCATGTTCGAGCCCGTTCACGGCTCGGCTCCGGACATCGCCGGCACCGGCAAGGCCGACCCGACCGCGACGATCCTCTCCGTCGCCCTCCTGCTGCGTCACCTCGGCCACGAGGCCGAGGCCGCCCGCATCGAGGACGCGGTCACCGCAGACCTTGCCGAGCGAGACGGAACCTTCCGCTCCACCGACGCGATCGGCGACGCCCTCGCCGCTCGAGTAGCCGGCTGACCCGGCAGCTCCACCTCAGGAAGCCGCCGGGTCACAAAGGGACCCGGCGGCTTTTCCTGTGCGGCCCCGGGTGCCACCATCTCCCCTGGGCCGCTCTCCCGCTTCTCCGAAGCCTGCCCGCGCGCGATAATCGAACGCGAGGCCGCGGAATGCGGGGAAGCTCGGACGTCCTAGTACGCCGTGAGCGCGGTCCGCCATACACAACCGGTGAAGGACAAGCACTCATGACGACGCCCACGATCGAGCTCAAGCCCTCCTCGAACCCGCTGTCCGATGCGGAGCGCGAGGCGATCCTGGCCAGCCCCGGCTTCGGCCGCCACTTCACCGACCACATGGTGACGATCAAGTGGACCGAGGGTCGCGGCTGGCACGATGCCGAGCTGGTCCCGTACGCGCCGCTCGCGATCGACCCGGCGAACATGACGCTGCACTACGCGCAGACGATCTTCGAGGGCCTCAAGGCCTACCGCCAGCCCGACGGCACCGTGGCCACCTTCCGGCCCGAGGCCAACGCCGCGCGCTTCCAGTCCTCCGCCCGCCGCATGGCGATGCCGGAGCTGCCGACCGAGCTCTTCATCGAGGCCTGCGACGCGCTGATCAAGCAGGACCGCGCCTGGGTGCCGGACTCCGGTGAGGCCTCGCTCTACCTGCGGCCCTTCATGTTCGCCTCCGAGGTCGGCCTCGGTGTCCGCCCGGCGAACGAGTTCCTCTTCATCGTCATCGCCTCGCCCGCCGGCGCGTACTTCCCCGGGGGCGTCAAGCCCGTCTCGGTCTGGCTCTCCGAGGACTACGTCCGCGCGGTCAAGGGCGGCACCGGCGCGGCCAAGACCGGCGGCAACTACGCGGCCTCGCTCGTCGCGCAGGCCCAGGCCGCCTCGCACGGCTGCGACCAGGTGGTCTGGCTCGACGCCGTCGAGCACCGCTGGATCGAGGAGATGGGCGGGATGAACCTGTACTTCGTGTACGGGGACCGCATCGTCACCCCGGAGCTCACCGGCTCGCTCCTTCCCGGCATCACCCGCGACTCCCTCCTCACCATCGCCCGCGACCTCGGCTACACCGCCGAGGAGGGCCGCCTGACCACCGAGGACTGGCAGCGCGACAACGCCAACGGCACCCTCACCGAGGTGTTCGCCTGCGGCACCGCCGCCGTCATCACCCCGGTCGGCTCGGTCAAGTCCGAGCGGGCCGACTGGACCCAGGGCGACGGCGAGCCGGGCCAGGTCACCATGCGCCTGCGCAAGGCGCTGCTGGAACTCCAGACCGGCCACAGCGCCGACACCCACGGCTGGATGCACCCGCTGGGCTAGCCGCCGTACGTACGCAGGCCCGCGCCCCGGACGTTCCGGGGCGCGGGCCTGCGTGCGTAAGGGAGGCTCAGGCGTTCGCGGGCTCCTTGGCGGCGGCGACCACCGGGACCGCGGCGGGGGAGCGGCGGGCGGTGAGCGCGGTGTACACGAGCCCGCCCGTCAGGCCGGAGAGCACGAAGGAGCAGTCCACGCCGCCGGTGAGGGCGAGCAGCGGTCCCTCGTAGAACGGGGTGGTCACGGCGAGCAGGCCGACGCCCGCGCCGATCGCCCAGGAGGCGGTGGCCGCGAGGTTCCAGCCGGAGCGGAACCAGTAGATCCCGCCCACCGAGCGGCGGTTGAAGACCTGGAGCGCGTCGGCGTCGTAGTGCCCGCGGCAGCGCACGTACCCGATCAGGGTGATCACGGCCCACGGGGTGCCGATGGCGGTCAGCACCAGGACGAACGAGGTCATCGCGGACTGCACGTCCCACTCGAAGGAGCCGATGAACACGAAGGCGGTGGCGACGGCCGCCGCGACCAGGGTGGCCGTGGTCCGGGTGGCCCTGGGCACGATCGCGTCGAGGTCGAGGCCCATCGAGTAGAGCATCAGCCCGGCGTTGCCGACCGATCCGCCCGCGGCGGCGGCGAGCAGCGGCACCAGGTACCAGAACGGCGCGGCCTCGACCAGCGGGCCGGCGTACTCGGCCCCGGCCCGGGCGGCGAGCGCGGTGTAGGTACCGAACAGCTGAGGGATCAGCAGGCCGAAGAGCAGGCCGAGACCGGTGGCCCAGAGCACTTTGCGGGAGCTGTGCCGGCGCGGGGAGATGTAGCGCGTGTAGTCGCCGAGCAGGGTGATGAAGGCGACCGGACCGCTGAGCCCGGCGGCGACGGCGGCGAGGATCCAGGTCGGCCAGAAGGAGCCGAGCAGGTAAGCGGTCTCCGGCGGGGCGGCGGTGGTGAAGTCCCCGGAGTAGGCGAAGACGCCGATGGCCAGCAGCACCACCATGCCGATGGCCAGGATCTTGCTCATGCGCAGCAGCAGCCGGTAGCCGAAGACGGCCGCGACGACCGTACAGGCGGCGAGGAGGCCGTACATCACGGCACGCGAGAGCCCGGTGTCGGGCAATCCGGTGAGGCGGGAGAGGGTGCCCACCATCACGTCGCCGCCGATCCACAGGGTGAGTGCGGTGTAGCCGAGGGAGAGCAGCAGGCCCACCACCGAGCCCACGAGCCGGCCGCGGACGCCGAACTGGGCCCCGCTGGAGGTCGAGAGGTTGGTCGCGGTGCGCAGGGAGACGAGCGCCAGCGGCGCGGTGAAGGCGATACCGACGAGCGTGCCGGTCACGATGGCGGTGACCGAGGGCCACAGGCCCAGTCCGAAGGACGGGGGCAGCCAGCCGAAGACGATCACACCGAGGCAGAGGTTGGAGCCGAGAAGGATCGAGATCAGGTCACGGGGACCGCTCGTCCGCTCGTCCTCGGGGATGGTGTCGACTCCGCGCTGTTCGATGGGCATGGGGGACTCCCTTGGCAGGGCGGGGGGTGGTTGCGCTTGTTTGAGCGACACTCAATGTGACCCAAGGGCTGGTCCCAGGTCAATGATTCCCTGCAACGAAATGAAGAGTTAGAGTGATGCTCTAACCCATCGATTCAAGAGGTGGTGGATCGGCGTGCGGCTGACCCCTACGGAGCGCGACCG
The DNA here is from genome assembly GCF_014650695.1 of Streptomyces avidinii. GTDB lineage: Bacteria > Actinomycetota > Actinomycetes > Streptomycetales > Streptomycetaceae > Streptomyces > Streptomyces avidinii. The sequence goes on from NZ_BMVL01000014.1 coordinate 195,460, forward strand.
GCTGCTGCTCCGCAGCGCTGCGGAGCTGGCCAGGGCCCGGCGGGCCCGTGGCCTGCAACTCAATGTCCCGGAGGCGACCGCGCTGATCGCGGACACGGTCTGCGAGGCGGCGCGCGACGGCAAGCGGCTCGCCGAGGCCATCGAGGAGGCCCGCAGCGTGCTGGGCCCGGGCGATGTCCTGCCGGGCGTCGCCGACGTGGTCGCCGAGGTGCACGTGGAGGCCGTCTTCGACGACGGATCCCGCCTCGCGGTGGTCTCGTCCCCCATCCAGGGGGCGGTCCCGCTCGGCGACGACGCCCCGGGCGCGGTCGTCCCCGGCCCGGGCGCCCCACAGCCGGAGCCGGTCCTGAACCTGCGCGTCCGCAACACCGCCGCGGTGCCGGTGAGCGTGACCTCGCACTTCCACTTCTTCGAGGCGAACCCGCGGCTCGACTTCGACCGGGCCGCGGCCTACGGCATGCGGTTGTGCGTCCCGGCGGGCTCGTCCGTACGGTTCGACCCCCACGGCGAGGGCGAGGTCGGCCTCGTCCCCATCGGTGGCGACCGGATCGCGGTCGGTTTCGCCGGGTTGGTGGACGGGCCCCTGGACGCGCCCGGAGCCAAGGAGGAGGCCCTGCGCCGTGCGGCGGCCTGCGGCTACCTGGGCGTGGCCGCCGAACACGAGGACGGAGACCGGGCGTGAGCAAGAAGACCCCGCACAGTGACCACTGTGCGCCGGGCAGCCGGCACATCGATCCGTACGAGTACGCGTCGGTGTTCGGTCCGCGGGCCGGGGACCGGGTGCGGCTCGGTGACTCGGGGCTGACCGTCCGGGTGGAGTACGACGCCCAGCGGCCGGGGGACGAGTTCCTGGCGGGTTTCGGGAAGACGGCGCGT
>NZ_BMVL01000015.1:0-76408 GCF_014650695.1 Streptomyces avidinii
AGACATGCCCGCGCGCGCCGAGCCGAGGAGACACCCCGGCACGGCCCCACGCACCGACCCCCGCCGACACCGCCGCACACCCCAGTCACGCCGTCCACTGAGGTGCGGGCCCGCACATCCAGCCTCGCCGGCGATTGAGGCGCGGGTCCGGGCAGCGCCCGGCACACCGGCGCGAGCCGCACCACCGAGCCGCCGAGCCGCCCGCAGGGCAACCCGCGCGAGCCGTACCGCAGGGCAGTCAGTACGACTTGGGGAGGCCGAGGGTTTGGTGGGAGATGAAGTTGAGGATCATCTCGCGGCTGACCGGGGCGATGCGGGCCACCCGGGACGCGGTGATGAGGGAGGCGAGGCCGTACTCGCGCGTGAGGCCGTTGCCGCCGAGGGTGTGGACGGCCTGGTCCACCGCCCGCACGCACGCCTCCCCCGCCGCGTACTTCGCCATGTTCGCCGCCTCGCCCGCCCCCATGTCGTCCCCCGCGTCGTACAGGCGGGCGGCCTTCTGCATCATCAGGCGGGCCAGTTCCAGCTCGATGTGCGCCTGGGCCAGCGGGTGGGCCACCGCCTGGTGCGCGCCGATGGGGCTCTTCCACACCTGGCGGGTCTTCGCGTAGTCCACGGCCTTGGCCAGGGCGTGGCGGCCCATCCCGATGGCGAAGGCGGCCGTCATGATCCGCTCGGGGTTGAGCCCGGCGAACAGCTGGAGCAGGCCCGCGTCCTCGTCGCCGACCAGGGCGGACGCGGGCAGGCGGACGTCGTCCAGGGTGAGCTCGAACTGCTTCTCCGCCGCCTGCAGTTCCATGTCTATGACGGTGCGGCCGAAGCCGGGTGCGTCTCGGGGCACGATGAACAGGCAGGGCTTGAGGCTGCCCGTGCGGGCGTCCTCGGTGCGGCCGACGATGAGGGTGGCGTCGGCGATGTCGACGCCGGAGATGAAGACCTTGCGGCCGGTGAGGATCCAGTCCTGGCCGTCGCGGCGGGCCGTGGTGGTGATCCGGTGGGAGTTGGATCCGGCGTCGGGTTCGGTGATGCCGAAGGCCATGGTGCGGCTGCCGTCGGCGAGGCCGGGCAGCCAGGTCTCCTTCTGGGTCTCGGTGCCGAAGCGGGCGATGACCGTGCCGCAGATGGCGGGCGAGACGACCATCATGAGGAGGGGACAGCCCGCGGCCCCGAGTTCTTCCAGGACGATGGACAGTTCGGCGATGCCGCCGCCTCCGCCGCCGTACTGCTCGGGGAGGTTGACCCCGAGGTAGCCGAGCTTCGCGGCGTCGGCCCACAGCTCGTCGGGGTGGCCGCCTTCGCGGGCGACGCGGGCGAGGTACTCACGGCCGTAGCGCCGCCCGAGCGCGGCGACGGCGGTGCGCAGGGCCTGGTGTTCTTCGGTTTCGATGACGGGGCTCATGCTTGCGGTTCCTCCTGGACTACGGCGAGCAGGGCGCCGAATTCGACCTGTTGGCCGGTGGCGACGTGGAGCGCGGTGAGCGTGCCGGAGGCCGGAGCGAGGATGCGGTGCTCCATCTTCATGGCCTCCAGCCAGAGCAGGGGCTGGCCGGCGGTGACGGCGCTGCCGGGGGCCAGGCCCTCGGCGATGCGCACGACGGTGCCGGGCATGGGGGCGAGCAGGGAGCCCGGTTCCGTGCGGTCCTGGGGGTCCGGGAAGCGGGGAACGGGGGTGAAGGTGTGGGCGCCGAGAGCTGAGTCCACGTAGATCTCGGTCTTGTTCGAATTTTGTTTCACGTGGAACGCCCGCCGGATTCCCTCGACTTCGAGGGTGACGAGGGTGGGGGTGGCAGCCACGACCCGGATCCCGGGGTGGTTCACCGGGTGGTACTGGACCTCGTGCTCGACGCCGGCGGACCGGTAGCGGCGGGTGTGCGGCTGGGAGCGGACGTTGCGCCAGCCGCCGAGGCGGGCGGCGAGGGGGGCGTCCGGGGTGGGGGCGGCTTCGGCGAGGGCGGCGGCGAGGGCGGCCGCGGTGGCGTCCGGGGCGCCGCCGGTGAGGGTGTCGAGGTGGCGCTCGTAGAAGCCGGTGTCGAGGTGTCCAGCGGTGAACTCCGGGTGCCGCAGGGAGCGTACGAGGAGCTCGCGGTTGGTGGTGAGCCCGTGGATGCGGGCTCCGGCGAGGGCGTGGGCGAGTGTGCGGACGGCCTCGGCGCGGGTGGGGGCGTGGGCGACGACCTTGGCGAGCATGGGGTCGTAGTGGATGCCGACGGTGTCCCCGTCGGTGAAACCGGTGTCGACGCGGACCTCGCCGGGGATGGCGAGGGTGTGCAGGGCGCCGGTCTGCGGGCGCCAGTCCTGGGCGGGGTCCTCGGCGTACAGGCGGGCCTCGACGGCGTGGCCGGTGGGCTGCGGGGGCGCCGGGGGCAGGGCCGCGCCCTCGGCGATGCGCAGCTGGAGCGCGACGAGGTCGAGGTCGAAGACGGCTTCGGTGACGGGGTGTTCGACCTGGAGGCGGGTGTTCATCTCCAGGAAGTACGGGCGGCCGTCGGCGGTGACGAGGAATTCGACGGTGCCCGCGCCCCGGTAGGAGACGGCTCGGGCGGCGGCGACGGCGGCTTCGTGGAGGGTGGTGCGGAGGGCTTCGGACAGGCCCGGGGCGGGGGCTTCCTCGATGACTTTCTGGTGGCGGCGCTGGAGGGAGCAGTCGCGGGTGCCGAGCGCCCAGACGGTGCCGTGGGCGTCGGCGAGGATCTGCACCTCGACGTGGCGGCCGCGTTCCACGTAGGGCTCGGCGAAGACCTCGCCGTCGCCGAAGGCCGAGCGGGCCTCGGCGACGGCCGCGTCGAGGGCCTCCTTGAGCTGGTCGAGGTCGCGGACCACGCGCATGCCGCGGCCGCCGCCGCCGGCCGCGGCCTTGAGGAGCAGGGGCAGGTCGGCGGGGGTGGCGGCGGCCGGGTCGACGGGGTCCAGGAGCGGTACTGCGGCGGCGCGCATCAGTTCCTTGGCCCGGGTCTTGGAGGCCATGGCCTCGATCGCCTCGGGGGGCGGCCCGATCCAGGTCAGGCCGGCGGCCAGGACCTCGCGGGCGAAGTCGGCGTTCTCGGAGAGGAAGCCGTAGCCGGGGTGCACGGCGTCGGCGCCCGCGGCGAGGGCGGCTTTGATGATCAGGTCGCCGCGCAGGTAGGTGTCGGCGGGGGCCGCTCCGGGCAGGCGTACGGCCGCGTCGGCGTCGCGGACGTGCAGGGCGTCGGCGTCGGGGTCGGAGTGGACGGCGACGGTGGCCAGGCCCAGGGCGCGGGCGGTGCGGAAGATCCGGACGGCGATCTCGCCGCGGTTGGCGACGAGGAGGGAGGTCAGGTTCGTCATGTGCGGGCTCACATCCGGAAGACGCCGAAGCCGCCACGGGCGCCCTCGACGGGGGCGTTGTGGACGGCCGACAGGCACAGGCCGAGGACGGTACGGGTGTCGCGCGGGTCGATGACCCCGTCGTCGTACAGCCGCCCGGACAGGAACATCGGCAGGGACTCGGACTCGATCTGGGCCTCCACGAAGGCGCGCATTCCGGCGTCGGCCTCTTCGTCGTACGGCTGTCCCTTGGCGGCGGCGGACTGCCGGGACACGATGGAGAGCACGCCGGCCAGCTGCTGGGGGCCCATGACGGCGGACTTGGCGCTGGGCCACGCGAAGAGGAAGCGGGGGTCGTAGGCGCGGCCGCACATGCCGTAGTGGCCGGCGCCGTAGCTGGCGCCGATGAGCACGGACAGGTGCGGGACCTTCGAGTTGGCCACCGCGTTGATCATCATTGAGCCGTGCTTGATGATGCCGCCCTGCTCGTACTCCTTGCCGACCATGTAGCCGGTGGTGTTGTGGAGGAAGACGAGGGGGATGTCGCGCTGGTTGGCGAGCTGGATGAACTGCGCGGCCTTCTGGGACTCGGCGCTGAACAGCACGCCCTGCGCGTTGGCGAGGATGCCGACCGGGTAGCCGTGGAGGGTGGCCCAGCCGGTGACGAGGCTGGGGCCGTAGAGGGGCTTGAACTCGTCGAAGTCGGAGGCGTCGACGATCCGGGCGATGACCTCGCGCGGGTCGAAGGGGGTTTTGAGGTCGGGCGGGACGATGCCGAGGAGTTCCTCGGGGTCGTGGAGGGGTTCCTCGGCGCGGGGCGGGTCCGTGTGCGGCTTGCGGTGGCTCAGCCGGGCGACGACGCGGCGGGCCCGGCGGATGGCGTCGTACTCGTCGAGTGCGTAGTAGTCGGCGAGTCCGGAGGTGCGGGCGTGCATGTCGGCGCCGCCGAGGGACTCGTCGTCGCTCTCCTCGCCGGTGGCCATCTTGACCAGGGGCGGACCGCCGAGGAACACCTTGGAACGGTCCTTGATCATGATGGTGTGGTCGGACATGCCGGGGATGTACGCGCCTCCTGCGGTGGAGTTGCCGAAGACGACGGCGACGGTCGGGATGCCTTCGGCCGAGAGCCGGGTGAGGTCGCGGAAGATCGCGCCGCCCGGGATGAAGATCTCCTTCTGGGAGGGCAGGTCGGCGCCGCCGGACTCCACGAGGCTGATGCAGGGCAGGCGGTTCTGCCGGGCGATCTCGTTGGCCCGCAGTGCCTTCTTCAGCGTCCAGGGATTGGAGGCGCCGCCGCGGACGGTGGGGTCGTTGGCGGTGACCAGGCACTCGACGCCCTCGACGGTGCCGATGCCGGTGACCATGGAGGCGCCGACGGGGTAGTCGCTGCCCCACGCGGCGAGCGGGGACAGCTCCAGGAACGGGGTGTCCGGGTCGAGGAGCAGCTCGATGCGCTCGCGCGCCAGGAGCTTGCCGCGGGCCCGGTGGCGGGCGGTGTACTTCTCGCCGCCGCCCGCGAGGGCCTTGGCGTGTTCGGTGTCGAGGGCGGCGAGGCGCTCCAGCGCGGCGGTACGGGCCTGCGCGTGCTCGGGGGCGTGCGGGTCGACGGTGGTGCCGAGGCGGGTCATGGGGTGGCCTCCGGGGCCGGGAGGAGAGCGACGGGGATGTCGAGGTGGCGGGCGCGGAGCCATTCGCCGAGGGCCTTGGCCTGGGGGTCGAAGCGGTGGCCGGAGGCGACTCCGTCGCCGAGGATGCCGGTGACGGTGAAGTTCAGGGCCCGCAGCAGTGGCAGCTCGTGGCGGGTGACGGGCAGGCCGCGGGTCTCCGGGAGCAGCTCCTGGAACACCTCGGCGGTGAGGGTGTGGAGCAGCCACTCCCAGGCGGGGTCGGCCTCGACCCAGACCCCGACGTTGGCGTCGCCACCCTTGTCGCCGCTGCGGGCCCCGGCCACTGCGCCGAGCGGCGCGCGTACGGTGGGCCCTACGGGCGGCGCTACGGGGGCTCCGCTCCCGTAGGGCCGCGCCTCGAACGCCGGCGGGTCCGGACGTGCAGCCGGGTCGGCCGGCGGGACCGGAAGTCGGGTGCCGTCCGGGAGGACTGCCGTGTGCGGGACCTCGTCCGACGGGATCAGGGTCGAGGTGAAGACGCCGTAGGGCTGTGCCGGGCCGGGTGGGGCGGTGACGTGGAAGCCCGGGTAGCTGCCGAGGGCCAGTTCGATCGCCGCCCGGGTCAGGGCGCGGCCCACCCGGTCCGGGGACGGGTCGCGGACCACCAGGCGCAGCAGGGCGGAGGCCGTTTCCTGCGTGTCGGCGTCCTCGTGGTCGGTACGGGCCAGGGTCCAGGTGGCGTCGGCCACCCCCTCCAACACGTCGGCGAGTTGGGTGCGGACGAGGTTCGCCTTCGCCTCGATGTCCAGGCCGGTCAGGACGAAGACGACCTCGTTGCGCCAGCCGCCGATCCGGGTGACGCCCGCCTTGAGGGCGGGCGGCGGGGCCTCCCCGCGCACGCCCGAGATCCGCACGCGGTCGGCGCCCTCGTGGGTCAGCCGGACGGTGTCCAGGCGGGTGGTCACGTCGGGGCCGAGGTACCGGACGCCCTGGGTCTCGTAGAGGAGTTGGGCGGTGACGGTGCCCGTGGTGACGGCGCCGCCCGTGCCCGGGTGTTTGGTGATGACCGCCGAGCCGTCCTCGGCGATCTCCGCGAGCGGGAAGCCGGGGCGGCGGACGTCGTGCCGGGCGAAGAAGGAGTAGTTGCCGCCGGTGGCCTGCGTTCCGCATTCCAGGACGTGGCCCGCGGCCACCGCCCCCGCCAGCCGGTCGTGGTCGTCGGCCGCCCAGTCGAACCACCAGGCCGCCGGGCCGCTGACCAGCGCCGCGTCCGTGACCCGGCCGGTCACCACGACGTCCGCCCCGGCGCGCAGGCAGGCCGTGATCCCGGCGCCCCCGAGGTAGGCGTTGGCCGTCAGGGCCCCGTCCACCTGCGCGGTGAGGTCGTCGCCCTCGACGTGGGCGACCCGCACCGGGACACCGGTCTTCGCCGCCAGGGCCCGTATCGCGTCGGCGAGTCCGGCCGGGTTGAGGCCGCCGGCGTTCGCGACGATCCGTACGCCCCGCTCGTGCGCGAGCGCGAGCCCTTCCTCCAGTTGGCGCAGGAAGGTCTTGGCGTAGCCGAGTTCGGGGTTCTTCAGGCGGTCGCGGCCCAGGATCAGCATGGTCAGCTCGGCCAGGTAGTCCCCGGTCAGCACGTCCAGCGGGCCACCGGTGAGCATCTCGCGCAGGGCGCCGAAGCGGTCCCCGTAGAAGCCCGAGGCGTTGCCGATGACCAGCGGGCGCCGGGTCACCGGGAGGACCCCGGTTCCCGGCCGGGCCCCGCGGGGCCGGCGAAGGCCTGGGCGATGTCCAGCCAGCGGTCCGCGTCGGGGCCGGTCGCCGTGAGGTCGAGGTCGGCGCGGTGGGCCCGCTGGGTGACCAGCAGGCAGAAGTCGAGCGCGGGGCCGGTGATCCGCTGCGGAGCGTCCGGCGGGCCGTACGTCCACACCTGCGGGCCGTCGGGGGCCGTCAGCTCCACCCGGAACTCCTCGGTGGGGGCGGGCAGGGCGCGTACGGCGTAGGCGTAGTCGCGGGCCCGTACGCCGATCCGTGCGACGTGCCGCAGCCGCGCGGTCGGGGTGCGGCGCGCGCCGAGCGCGTCGGCGACGTCCTGGCCGTGCGCCCAGGTCTCCATCAGCCGGGCACTGGCCATCGAGGCGGCCTTCATGGGCGGCCCGTACCAGGGGAAGCGGGTGTCGGGCGAAGCCGCGGCCAGTGCCGCGTCGAGGGCGCCGCGCGTGGCCCGCCAGCGGGCGAGCAGCTCGGCGGGCACCAGTTCCGCGCCCTCGCGGGCGCCCTCGTCGACGAAGGTGTCGGGGGCCTTCAGGGCTTCCTCGACCATGCGTCCGAAGCCGGTGGCGTCGGTGAGGGAGAGCAGCGAGGCCCGGTCGGTCCAGTGCAGGTGGGCGATCTGGTGGGCGACGGTCCAGCCGGGCGCCGGGGTGGGCCGGGCCCAGTCGGTGGCGGCCAACTCCCCTACCAGGGAGTCCAGTTCATGACCCTCTTCGCGCAGATCTGCGAAGACGGCGACGGCTGCGCGGGCGGCGGACGGATCGGGCACGGTGCGCTCCCCTTCTCGGCGTGAGGGGAAGACTGGCAGCACCCACCAAAACAATCAAGCATGCTTGCATGATTTTTTCCCGTGCCGGCGCCTTCCCGCCACACGCACCAAACCAGCACAACAGAAAGGCAGTTGCCTTCCCACCCGCCGGACGCAGGTCCCGCCGTGCGGCGGCCCGCGGGCACGGAGGGGGCGATTTCGGCCGTAACCCGGAAACTCGCGATACGTCACCGGATGTCCTGTCGATACTGAACGTTCCGCTCCGGCCCGGACGGGCGCACACACCACGCACCGCACCCCCACGTTCGTGTCACTCGAACCGTTCGACGACGAAAGACGACGACGAAGAGGATGGACTGACGTGACTCCAGCCGCCCGAACTCCCTTCTCCCTCTATCCCGAACTCGACGGGACCGCCCTCACCGCCTTCGTCGCCGCCCTGGAGAGCGGCGACGTCACCGGCCTCTCACCCGCCCGCGCCGCCGAGATCGCCGAGGTCCGCTCGGTCGCCGTCTTCACCCGCGGCAAGGTGACGGGCGCCGACGGGGACCTCCTGGACGCCGCGCTCTGGCGACACACCGGAACCCAGCCCCGCCCCGCGATCGTCATGCCCTCGCCCTGGTCCAGCCTGGGCTGGCTCCCGTACGCCGTCCAGGCCTCCCTCTTCGCGGCCCGCGGCTACAACGTCCTCGCCTACTCCACCCGCGGTTTCGCCGGCTCCGAGGGCCAGGTCGACGTCGCGGGCCCGCTCGACGTCGCCGACGGCAGCCGCGCCCTCGACCACCTCATCGAGCGCAGCACCGGGACCGTGACGAAGATCGGCTTCCTCGGGGACTCGTACGGCTCCGGCGTCAGCCAGCTCGTCGCCGCGCACGACACCCGCGTCGACGCCGTCGTCGCCCTCAGCACCTGGGGCGACCTCGGCGAAGCCTTCTACGAGAACTCCACGCGGCACGTCGCGGCCGTCCGGGCCCTGCTCGACGCGGCCGCGAAGGCCCGGCTCAGCCCGCAGACGCAGAGCGTCTTCGACAACGTCCTCGCCAACCGCGACGTCCAGGGCACCCTGCGCTGGGCGGAGACCCGCTCGCCCTTCTCCCACATCAAGGAGCTCAACCGCCGCCAGGTACCGGTGTTCTTCTCCCACGCCTGGCACGAGACGCTCTTCCCGCCCAACCAGACGCTGAAGATGTTCAACGAACTGACCGGTCCCAAACGCCTCGCCGTATCCATCGGCGACCACTCCGGCCCCGAGATGACCGGCATGCTCGGCCTGCCCAACCGGATCTGGACGGACGCCCACCGCTGGCTCGACCGCCACCTCAAGGACATCGACAACGGCATCGACGCCGATGGTGAGGTGCTCGGCGAGATCATGTGGAGCAAGGCCCTCGAACCCCGCCCCACCTGGCCCTCCCTCACCGAACGCGTGGAACGGCTGCACCTGGCGGACGACGGCGAGCTCGGCGAGGAGCCGCAGCCCGGCTGGACGTCGACCGTGCTGTGCGGGGTGGACACCCCGGCGACCGTCGCCGACAAGGTGGTGCAGTCCGGCTACGCGGAGATCGCCGGCCGCCCGAAGATCTACCGGACCCAGGACATCGACCGCACCGTCGCCGCCGTGTGGACCGCGGACCCCGTCGCCGAGACCACCCGGCTGCGCGGCATACCGCGGCTGCGCGTGACGTACCGGGCGGCGAACCCCGGATCCACCTTCGTCGCGTACCTCCTCGACACGGCACCCGACGGGACGGCGCACATCGTCACGCACGCCCCGTACACCGACCTCGACTCCCCGCCCGACAGCCTGATCAGCGCGGACATCGAACTCCAGGCCACGGCCTACGACGTGCCGCGCGGCCACCGGCTGATGCTGGTGATCGACGCCCGCGACCCCTTCTACGGCGACGCCAATCTCCCGCGCGCGACCCTGGCGTTCACCTCCCCGGACGCCACCCCGTCCTACCTGGACCTCCCCCTGGGCTGACCCGCCGTCGGGGGCTTCGGGGCGGCTTCGGTGGGCGGGAGCCACTCGGGCGGCATCGGAGAGGCGCATGGGGGTTTCCCGTCAGTCTCATCGTCTCTCCGTGTCGGGCCGGTCCGAGCCTTTGGGGACGGGGCGGCCGGAGACGCGCGACGGGGACGGGTGTAGGCCCGTTCCCGGGGCGGGCCCATCCACACCAGGACCCGGGTCGGGGGAAGCGCACCCGATCGCTACGCGCTCCTCATCTCCCAGCGCCCGACGACCGTCCGGGGCTGGACATAGGCCGCCGGCTGTTCCGTCGTGGAGAACGTGCGCAGGAAGATGCCGTGCCCAGTGCGGCCGGTATGTTCCATGCACCAGTCGGCGCACTCGTTCGCGTCGCCGGTCGGAGGTGCTTCCCAGCCGCAGTCAGGGTGCACACAACGGGCTGTGGCGGTCGTCTCGGCATCGGGATGCCGCTTGATCACATGCTTGACGAAGTCACGACGGACCTGACGGTCACGGCTGCCCCTCCCTGCTGCCGGTTCGCTTGAATGCCCTCCTGCGGCGGTGCGGATGATTGCGAATCTCGGCGTTCATCTTCGCCACCTCCACAAGATCCGCCGCTCGCCATGCCTCTGCCCGTTCCTCGTTGAGGGCTTCGCACACGCCACAGTCGATGAACGGGACTGGTTCAAGCCCGGACCCGGAAGCCGTCACGATTCCCGCCTCCCGTGCCCATCGGCATGCAGCCGGATGCGGATGTTGCAGTCGGTCGCGGTGCTGCCGTCGTGTTCCTTGCGGGCCGCGCGACGCAGCTTGCGCAGGCGGGTGCACTCGTCACATCCGTCAGTCGGCTCGGCATCGGGCTTGGGGAACGCATCGCGCTGCGGCGTCTGCTGCCACAACATGCTCCAGATCCCGTCCCGCTTCTTGGCTGGGGTCGCGTCCATGAACGGAACTCTGGAAGCCAGGAGTTGGACCGCACCGAGACTATTCCCAGATATTCTCGCGCGGGGTCCCGTCATACCTCGACATTCGGCTGCGGCGGCCGACACCCTTGTCGGGACGTCCTTCCTCCGCGAGAGGTGATCGCGAATGGCACGCAGGCTGCGGTTCAACGGCACGGGCAGCGGCGGGACCGGATGCCCTTCGGTCCACGAGGACGTGGACAGCCGAGAGGTGATCGTCCACGGCCCGCCACTGGCAGACCCCGACGATGTGGCCCAGCTACAGCACCTCTCCGAGGGCGAGGTCGCTGTCGTCGTGCCTCGCGAGCTACTGGTGGACTGGACGCCGAAGGACACCACGCGGAAGGCGAGCATCATCGACCTGGACGAGTTCGAGAACCTGTTCCGGACGTTCGAGCACACCGCGTGGCGACTGGAAACCCGAAGTCGGTATGCCAGCGACGAAGCCACCGAGACGTATGGGCAGTTCATCGAAACCGGAGCGGCGCGGTGGGATCACGCGGTCCCGTACGAGAGGTTCCTGGCAGGGCTGACTGCGGGCGAGTAGACAGAACGACCACCGGTGAGTACGGACTACCAGAAGGCCCGCGAGGCGCTCGGGCTGCGCCTGCGTGAGCTGCGCGAGTCGAGCCCCCATGGCAGGATCACCGGTACTGCTCTGGCCGAGCGGTTGGGCTGGGGACAGAGCAAGATCTCCAAGCTGGAGAACGGACGCCAGACGGCCACACCTGACGACCTCCGGCAGTGGGCCGAGGCCACAGGCCAACCGGGCACATATGAGGAGCTGCACGGCCGCCTGAAAGGGTTCGAAAGACACATCCGGTCGCCCAGCTGGACCGTCTACTGGGGGTCGTGGGCATGGACACCGTGAAGCTGGGAATTGTCCCGTACGAAGCAGCCCTGAGGCTGCCGCCGGGCAACCCTTTCTGGATCTTCGATGACCAACTCGTCATTGTCGACGACTGGTATGCGGAATTGTGGCTGGACGATGCGGAGACGATCGGTGTCTACCGCAGGGTCTGGGAAGCGTTCCACTCGGCCGCAGTGTTCGGCGCAGAGGCCCAGAGGGTGATCACCCGAGTACGCAGAACCGTCCAGGTCTGACTGAGCCGGCGATCGCGCCGAGCAGCGGCAACTGCGGAGCGCACAGCGGTCCGGACCGGACAGCCGGTCCGAGTCCTCGATCTCACCCCGTGACCACGCCCGAACCACCGGTCGCAGTCGAGGAGGAGAGCACCCACATGTGGTGGCGGCCTATGCCCGGCCCAAGACGGCCCGGAGACGCTGAGAAATGAGAAGCGCGTAGCGATTCGGTGCGCCCCACCGACCCCGGGTCCGGTCCGGATGGGCCGCATCTCAAGGCCGTGCCCACCGGGATCCCCGGGGATCTCCGACCGCCCCGGTGGTCCCTTGCCCCCCGGGCCGTTCCTTTGGGGGTATCCCGGCAGTCTTCGGATTTCCGGGGCGGGACGGTCGGTCAAGGGTGGCCGAAGGCCATCACGCGGTGACGCGACGAAGGAGCGCCCTTGAGGGACCGGCCCGACACGGAGAGACGATGAGACTGTCGGGAAACCCCCATACACATCCCTGATGCCGATCAAGAGGCTCCCGCCCACCGAAGCCGGCCTGTCCAGCCGGCCGGGCCAGGCAGAGCTCGCCGACGCCCGACCCCGCCCAGCAGGCCATCGGCTCCGCCCAGCCTCCGAGGGGGGCGGGTGGGCAGCCACCGCCCGCGAGCAGGGGTGCCGAGGGGGTGAAGGCCCCGCGCGTGCAGCTCCCGTTACCCCTCAGCAGACCTCGCCCGGGGCCGCCCGGGCCGTCGCGCGCAGGAGGTCCCGGAGGAGGTCGAAGTCGACCTTGGCGGGGGTGCGGAAGCGGAGGCAGGCCTTGCCCATGTCGTGCGGGGCCAGGCGGGCCGCGAAGGCGTCCCGGATGTCCGTGCGCATCAGGTAGAAGGAGATGTACTGCTTCTGGTTCGCCCAGGCGATCTCGCCGTCGGTCGCACCCGCCCGCACGTACACCGGCATCCCGTACGCGATCCCCTCCTCGAAGCCGGTCAGCTCCTCCACACACAGCTCCCGCAGCCGCTCCAGGGCCGGCCGGCGGGCCTCCGGGGCCGCGGCCAGGTAGGTGGCGACGTCCATCAGGCGGCCTTCTTCCGGATCTGCGAGCGGACCGCGCCCATGCTGGCCGCGATCACGAGGGCGATGGCCAGCGCGTCCAGTGCGGACATGGCCTGGTTCAGGACGAGGAAGCCCGCGGTGGCGGCGATGGCCGGCTCCAGGCTCATCAGGATCGCGAAGGTCGGGGCCGGCATCCGCCGCAGCGCGAGCAGTTCCAGGGTGTACGGGAGGACCGACGACAGGACGGCCACGCCCAGGCCGAGGGCCAGCGTGCTCGGGACCAGCAGGTCCGAGCCGGCTTCGGCGATGCCCAGCGGCAGCGAGACGACCGCGGCCACCGCCATCGCGAGGGCCAGCCCGTCCGCCTGCGGGAAGCGACGGCCGGTACGCGCGCTGAACACGATGTACGCCGCCCACATCGCGCCCGCCCCGAGCGCGTACGCCGCGCCCAGCGGGTCGAGGGAGCCGAAGCCGAGGCCGCCCCCGCCGTGCCCGGACAGCAGGACCACGCCGCCGAGCGCGAGGCCGGCCCAGAGCAGGTTGACCAGGCGCCGGGAGACGATGACGGAGAGGGCGAGCGGCCCGAGGACCTCCAGGGTGACGGCCGGGCCGAGCGGGATCCGGTCGATGGCCTGGTAGAAGAGGCCGTTCATACCGGCCATGGCGGCGCCGAAGGCGAGCACCGTGCCCCAGTCGGAACGGGAGTGGCCGCGCACCTTCGGGCGGCACAGGACCAGCAGCACGAGCGCGGCGGCCGCGAGGCGCAGGGTGACCACTCCCGCCGCGCCCGCCCTCGGCATGATCATGACCGCGAGGGCGGCGCCGAACTGCACCGAGATCCCCGCCGAGATCACCAGCGCCACGGGCCCCAGTCCGGAGCCGGAACCGGAACCGGAGCCGGAAACGGAGCCCTTGGCGGTCGACGGAACCGGCGCCGGAACCGCTTCGGTGGCGGCCGTGGGCGAGCTCGTCGGGGACGAGGAGGAAGGTGCGGGCATTTCTCCAGCCTAAGGGTCCGTAAGGAGTGTTGCCGTATGTGCTGCCTTACAACCCCTCCGCCAGGAGTTCGGCCAGGTGCCGGGCCCGGACCCCGCCCAGCTGCGCGATCTGCGTACGGCACGAGAACCCGTCCGCCTGGATCACGGCGTCCTGCGGGGCCGCGCGCAGGGACGGGAGCAGCTGTTCCTCCGCGCAGGCCACCGACACCTCGTGGTGCCCGGGCTCGAAGCCGAAGTTGCCCGCCAGGCCGCAGCAGCCGCCGCTGAGCCCGCCCACCAGTCCGGCCCGCTCGCGCAGCCGCCGGTCGGGGCCGTCCCCGAGCACCGCGTGCTGGTGGCAGTGGGTCTGGCCGACCACCGCCCGGTCCAGGCGCGGCGGCCGCCAGTCCGGGGCGTACTCCTCCAGGGTCTCCGCGAAGGTCCGCACCGCCGCCGCGAGGCGGGCCGCGCGGGGGTCGTCGGGGAGCAGCGCGGGCAGGTCGGTGCGCAGGGCGGCCGCGCAGCTCGGTTCGAGGACGGTGACGGGGCCGGGGACCTCGCCGACGGTGTCCAGCGTCCGACGCAGGACCCGGCGGGCCCGGTCGAGGCGGCCGGTGGAGACGTACGTCAGGCCGCAGCAGACCCGGCCGCCGCGGGGGACGGACACATCCAGGCCGGCCGCCCGGAGCACGCGGAGCGCGGCGTGGCCGGCCTCGGGCGCGAGGTACTCCGTGAACGTGTCGGGCCAGAGGGTCACGGCGGGACCGGGCACGGGCACGGGACCGGGCGCGGGACCGGCACCAGGCGCGGGACCGGGACCCGGACCGGCACCAGGCACGGGACCGGATCCCACGGGCGCAGGACCGGGACCAGGCGCGGGCGCAGGACCGGGACCGGATCCCGGACCCGGACCGGGACCGGAACCGGCACCAGGCACGGGCGCAGGACCGGCACCGGGCACGGCACCGGGCACGGGCGCAGGACCGGGCGCCGGCGTGAGACCGGGCCCCGGCGCGGTTCCGCGCCCGGGCGGCGAGCCGTCCGCCGCCCCGCCACCCCCCTCCCCGGGCCGGCGGCCCGTGCCACGCGTGAACGGCCGCCTCGCGAGTTCCGGCAGGGCCCGCTCCGGGGCCAGCCCCGGCACCGTTACCGGCAGCAGGCGCGCGGCCGCGTTGACTGCCCCGGCCGCCCGCAGGCGGGAGATCAGGCGGAGCCAGGCCGGCAGCCCGCCCAGCGTGTAGTGGGACAGCGGGCGGATCCGGCCCGCCCAGTGCCGGTGCAGGAACTCCGCCTTGTACGCGGCCATGTCCACGCCCACCGGGCAGTCGCTGCGGCAGCCCTTGCACCCCAGGCACAGGTCCAGCGCCTCGGCGACCTCCGCCGAGCGCCAGCCGTCCGTGACGATCTCCCCGGCCAGCATCTCGTGCAGCAGCCGCGCCCGGCCCCGCGTGGAGTGCCGCTCCTCCCCCGTCACCCGGTAGGAGGGGCACATCACGCCGGTCCCGCCCGGCTCGGTCGTACGGCACTTCGCGACCCCCACGCACCGTGCGACCTCGCCCGCGAACGAGGTGGCCGGCAGCACCGCGAAACGCAGGTTCTCGTCCAGCCGCGCCGGCCTGACCAGCATTCCCGGGTTCATGCCGCCCGCCGGGTCCCACACGTCCTTGTAGGCGCCGAAGAGCCGGACCACCTCCGCCCCGTACATCTTCGGCAGCAGTTCCGCCCGCGCCTGCCCGTCCCCGTGCTCCCCGGACAGGGAACCGCCGTGCGCGACGACCAGATCGGCCAGTTCCCCGGAGAAGGCCCGGAAGCGGGCGACGCCCGCCGCCGACACCAGGTCGAAGTCGATCCGTACGTGCACGCAGCCCTCGCCGAAGTGCCCGTACGGGGATCCGCGCAGCCCGTGCGCCGCAAGCAGCGCCCGGAACTCCCGCAGGTACGCCCCCAGCCGGGCCGGCGGCACCGCGCAGTCCTCCCACCCCGGCCAGGCCATCCGGCCGTCCGGCATCCTCGTCGCCGTGCCCGCCGCGTCCTCGCGGATCCGCCACAGCGCACGCTGCGCCGCCGGGTCGGTGACGACCGTCACGTCGAGCGGGTCGGCTGCCCGCAGCAGGGCCCGCGCCCCGCCCTCGTCCGGCATCTCCACGAACAGCCACGCCCGGCCCCGCGGTAGCGCCGGTGCCCCGCTCCCGGCGCTGCCGCGGTCCCCCACCAGGTCCTCGGCCATCCCCTCCACCGTCAGCGGCCCGTACGGCAGCAGCCCCGCCGCCGCGTCCGCCGCCGCGCTCTCGTCGGCGTACCCGAGCACCGCGAGCACCGGCGCGGGCGGCGCCTCGACCAGGCGCACCACCGCCTCCGTCACCACCCCGAGCGTGCCCTCGCTCCCGCAGAACGCCCGCGCGAGCTGCACCCCGTGCTCGGGCAGCAGTGCGTCGAGGCCCCCGTAGCCGGAGATCCGCCGCGAGAAGGCGGGCGCCTTCCCGACGGGCGGCATCCCGACGGGCCGCATCCCGGTGCGCAGCAGTCCGAGGTGCGCGGTGACCAGCTCCCGCAGTCCGTCGGGGGCGCCGGTCCAGCCCGTTCCGATCCGGTGGGCGGTGCCCCCGTACGCCGCCACCGCGAGCTCGGTCACGTTGTCGGCGGTGGTGCCCCAGGCCACCGAGTGGGCTCCGCAGGCGTTGTTGCCGATCATGCCGCCGAGGGTGCAGCGCGCGTGTGTGGACGGGTCGGGCCCGAAGGTCAGCCCGTAGGGGCGCACCGCGTCCCGCAGCCGGTCGAGGACCAGCCCCGGCTGGACCACGGCGGTGCGGGCCGCCGGGTCCACCGAGACGAGGGCGTTCATGTGCCGGGTGAGGTCGAGGACCACGCCCACCCCGGTGGCCTGGCCCGCGATGGAGGTCCCGCCGCCGCGCGGCACGACGGGCACCCCGGCGCCGGCGCACACGGCGAGCGCGGCCGCCACGTCCTCGGCGTCGCGCGGGGCGACCACGCCCACCGGCACGCGGCGGTAGTTGGAGGCGTCCATGGTGGTCAGGGCCCGTGCGGCGGCGCCGAAGTCGACTTCCCCGCGCAGGTTCTCCCGCAATGTCCGTTCGAGTTCACCGGGTGACGTCACGTCCCCAGCCTCCCACCGGCCGGAGCCGTCTCATCCGGTGGACGCGCGTCCGGAGCGCGGACCGGGACCCGATACGCTCCGCTCGTGGCTGAGATCCAGATTCCCGCTGACATCAAGCCCGCCGACGGACGCTTCGGCGCGGGCCCCTCCAAGGTGCGGACCGAGGCGCTGGACGCCCTCGCCGCCACCGGTACCTCCCTGCTCGGAACCTCACACCGCCAGGCCCCGGTCAAGAACCTGGTCGGCTCGGTGCGCCAGGGCCTCCGGGACCTCTTCTCCCTCCCCGAGGGGTACGAGGTGATCCTGGGCAACGGCGGCTCCACCGCCTTCTGGGACATCGCGACCGCCGGTCTGATCGAGCAGAAGTCCCAGCACCTCACCTTCGGCGAGTTCTCCTCGAAGTTCGCCACGGCCGCGAAGCTCGCGCCGTGGCTGGACGCGCCGTCCGTGATCTCCTCGGAGCCGGGTACGCACCCGGAGCCGGTGGCCGAGGCGGGCGTGGACGTGTACGCGTACACGCACAACGAGACCTCGACGGGTGTGGCGGCGCCGATCAAGCGCGTCGCGGGCGCCGATGCCGGGTCCCTCGTTCTGGTGGACGCGACCTCGGGCGCCGGCGGTCTGCCGGTGGACATCACCGAGACGGACGTCTACTACTTCGCCCCGCAGAAGTCCTTCGCCTCGGACGGCGGCCTGTGGCTGGCCGCGTTCTCCCCGGCGGCCCTGGAGCGCGCGGCCCGCGTGCACGCGTCCGGCCGGCACATCCCGGAGTTCTTCTCGCTGCCGACGGCGATCGACAACTCGCTCAAGAACCAGACGTACAACACCCCGGCGCTGGCCACCCTGTTCCTGCTGGACCAGCAGCTGGAGTGGATGAACAGCCAGGGCGGCCTGGAGTTCACCACCGGCCGTACCGCGGCCAGTGCGCGCAACCTGTACGGCTGGGCGGAGGCGTCGAAGTACGCGACCCCGTTCGTCGTGGACGCCGACAAGCGCTCCTCCGTCATCGGCACGATCGACTTCTCGGACGACATCGACGCGGCGGCCGTCGCCAAGGTGCTGCGCGCCAACGGGATCGTGGACACCGAGCCGTACCGCAAGCTGGGCCGCAACCAGCTCCGCATCGCGATGTTCCCGGCGATCGACCCGGCGGACGTGCAGGCGCTGACCGCCTGCATCGACCACGTGATCGAGAAGCTCTGACCATCACCCGTCCGGTACGACGTGGAGCCCCCGGTGACCTGCTGTCGCCGGGGGCTTCGGCGTTCCCCGGACACCCGGAGGCCACCGGCGTGGGGGGTCTGCCGCACGCGGTACCTTCAGGGGTCCGGAGGCGAATCATGGAGGCAGCGGCGTGAGCGTGCGAGTGACGGCGGCCCAGAGCGGCGTGGACCCCTTCGGCACGGCCCGGCTGCGGCGCGGGGTGCTCGACGCGTGGGGTGCGGGCCCGGCCCGGTTCCGCGAGGACGCCAACGCGGAGGAGGACCTCGCGCTCGGCGGCTACCGCGACCGGCTCGTCATCGAACTGGCGCAGAACGCCGCCGATGCCGCGGCCCGCGCCAAGGTACCCGGCCGGCTGCGGCTCACCCTGCACCCGGGCGAGGGCGGGCACGCGCTGCTGGCCGTCGCCAACACCGGTGCACCGGTGGACGCGACGGGCGTGGAGTCGCTGAGCACCCTGCGCGCCTCCGCCAAGCGGGAGCCCTCCGGGGACAGCGTCGGCCGCTTCGGCGTCGGCTTCGCGGCCGTGCTCGCCGTCTCCGACGAGCCCGCCGTGCTCGGCCGCCACGGCGGCGTCCGCTGGTCCCTGGCCGAGGCCCGCGAACTGGCCCGGGACGCCGCCGTCGGCAGCCCGGGCCTCGGCGACGAGCTGCGCCGCCGCGACGGGCACGTCCCGCTGCTGCGCCTCCCGTTGCCCGCCGAGGGCACCGCCCCCGAGGGCTACGACACCGTCGTGGTCCTCCCGCTGCGCGACTCCGCCGCCGAGGCTCTGGTGGAGCGACTGCTCGCGGGCATCGACGACGCCCTGCTGCTCACGCTGCCCGGGCTGCGCGAGGTCGTGGTGGAGACCCCGGCCGACGGCACGCGCACCCTGTACCGGCGCGACGAGGGCCCGTACACCGTCATCGAGGACACCACCGCGTCCGGCACCGTCACCCACCGCTGGCGCACCGTCCGCCACGGCGGCCCCATCGAGCGCGCGCTGCTCGCCGACCGGCCCGTCGAGGAGCGGCTGCGGCCCGCCTGGGCGGTGTCCTGGGCGGTGCCCGTCGACACCGACGGCGCCCCGGTGCGCCCGGTCACGGCCCCTGTGGTGCACGCGCCGACCCCCACCGACGAGCCGCTGGGCATCCCGGCGCTGCTCATCGCGACCCTGCCGCTGGACACCACCCGCCGGCACCCGGCGCCGGGACCCCTGACCGACTTCCTCGTGGAGCGCGCGGCCGACGCGTACGCCGAACTCCTCGGCGCCTGGGACCCGGTGACCACCGCGCTGGTGGACCTGGTGCCCGGCCCGCTCGGCAAGGGCGAGCTCGACGGGGCCCTGCGCGCGGCCGTGCTCCAGCGCCTCCCCCGTACGGCCTTCCTCGCGCCCGCCGCTCCGCCCGAGCACGCGGAGGAGCGCGCCGCCCTGCGCCCCTTCGAGGCGGAGGTCGTGGAGGGCGCGGGCGCCGACACCGTACGCGTCCTCGCCGAGGTCCTGCCGACGCTGCTGCCCGCGGGCCTGGAGCGCCGCGCCGAGCTGCGCACACTGGGCGTGGGCCGGCTCCCGCTGGGCGATGCCATCGAGCGGATCGCGGGCATCGAGCGGACGCCCGACTGGTGGCACCGGCTCTACGACAGCCTCGCCGGAGTGGATCCGGACCGGCTGTCGGGGCTGCCCGTGCCGCTCGCCGACGGCCGTACTTCGATCGGCCCCCGGCACATCCTGCTGCCGGGCGCGGACACTCCCACGAGCCTGGCCCGGCTGGGGCTGAAGGTGGCGCACCCCGACGCGGCGCACCCGCTGCTGGAGAAGCTCGGCGCGCTCCCGGCCACGGCGCGGGCGGTCCTGACGACCCCGCAGGTACGGGCCGCCGTCGCCGCCTCGCTGGACGCCGGGGAGATCTGGGACGAGGACGCGGACGCCCTGGACGCCGACGAGCTGGCCGAGGTGGTCCTGGGGCTGGTCCGGGATGCCGATCTGGCGCCGGGCGACGAGCCGTGGCTCGGCGCGCTGGCGCTGCCCGACGAGGACGGCGAACTGGTTCCGGCGGGCGAACTGCTGCTGCCCGGAAGCCCGCTGGCCTCCGTGATCCGCGAGGACGAAGTCCCGTACGTGGACGCGGACCTGGCGGACCGGTGGGGCGCCGGACCGCTGACGGCGTGCGGGGTACTGGCCACCTTCCAGCTGGTCCGCGCCACCGATGTGGTCCTCGACCCGGACGAACTGGAGCCGCGCGAGGGCGACTTCGCGGAACCCGACGACGCCGGCCTGCTGGACGCGGTGGACGTGTGGTGCGAGGACGTCCTGGACCAGCTGCCGGACACCCCGGTGCCGCCGGTGGCGACCGAGCTGATCGCCGTACGGGACCTCGACCTGGTGGACGACGACTGCTGGCCGCAGGCCCTGGCCATGCTCGCGCAGCCGCCGCTGCGCGACGCGCTGACCCAGCCCGTACGGATCCTGCTGCCGGACGGCACCACGCAGTCGGTGCGCCCGTACACCGCCTGGTGGCTGCGCGACCACCCCGTGCTCGACGGCCGCCGCCCGGCGGGCCTGCGCGCGGCCGGCGGCGACCCGCTGCTGGCGGGCCTCTACACCTCGGCGGATGCCACGGGCTTCGAGGACGAACAGGTCCTGCGGGCGCTCGGCGTACGGACCACCACGGCGGCCCTGCTGGACGAGCCCGGCGGAGCGGCCGAGCTGCTGGGCCGGCTCGCCGACCCGGAACGCGAGGTGACGGGCCACCAGCTGCACGGCCTGTACGGCGCGCTGGCCGACCTGGACCCCGAGCAGGTCACCCTGCCGGACGAACTGCGTGCGGTGGTGGACGGCGAGGTCGTGGTGGTGGACGCGGCCGAGGCGCTGATCGCGGACGCCCCGGACCTGCTCCCCCTGACGGCGGGACTGCCCCTCCTGCCCGTCTCCCCGTCGAGGGCCGCGGACCTGGCGGACCTCCTCCAGGTCCGGCGGCTCTCGGACACGGTCCCGGCGGAGGTGACCACGCCCGGCGAGGAGCACGAAGTGCCGGAGTCGGTGGCACTGCTGCTGGGCCCGGCCACCCCGGCGACGTACATCGAGCACGAGGAACTGGTCGCGGGCGGCACGGAACTCGACTGGCGCCGCACCCCCGACGGCACCCTCCACGCGTCCACCCTGGAGGGCGTGGCCGCGGGCCTGGCCTGGTCGGCGGGCCAGTGGCCCCGCCGCTTCGAGGTGGCGGCCCTCCTGGAGGACCCCTCCCGCACGTCGGAACTGGCCCGCGACCGCTGGTTCGACTAGGAAGGCGCAGGAGGGGGGCAGGACCGGGCTCCCGGTACGGAGCCGGGTCACCTCTCAGACGGCGCCCGGGCCCTTCCCCGAGACGGCACCCGGCGGCGACAGGTGCGGCCGCTTGGCGGTGCGGCCGTCGCCCGAGGAGCGGCCGCGGAGGCGGCGGCCGAGCCAGGGGCCGAGGAACGCGGCCGCCCAGCGCAGTTCCGCCGCCACCGTGGAGCCGCCCGCGGCGGGCGGCCGGGGCGGGAGGGGGTGCGTCCAGGTGTCGTCGCTGCCGGGCAGGCCGACGGCGTGGGCGAGGGCCGCGGCGATCCGGGCGTGTCCGACGGGGCTCGCGTGGAGGCGGTCCGTGGTCCACATCCGCGGGTCTCTCACGGCGGCCGGCCGGGCGGTGTCGGCGACGGTGACGCCGTGGCGGGCGGCCGCGGCGCGGATGCGGTCGTTGAGGTCGGCTATGCGGGGTGCGACGGGCCGGGCGAGGGGCACGAGCACGCTGAGGTCGGGGAAGGTCACGGTCGCCACGTGGGCCCCGGCGGCGGTGAGCACGGCGAACATCTCCTCCAGGTGCGCGGCCACCTCCGCGGCGTCGAACTTGGGCCGGAGGATGTCGTTGACCCCGGCGACGACGGTGGCCAGGTCGGGGCGCAGGTCCAGGGCGGGGCCCAGTTGCTCGGCGCGGACCTGCCCCGCGAGGCGTCCCCGTACGGCCAGGTTGGCGTACTGGAGGCCGGGGTTGGCGGCGGCGAGGTGCGCGGCGAACCGGTCTGCGAAGCCGCGCAGGCCCACGGTGTCGTCCCCGTCGCCGAGGCCTTCGGTCTGGCTGTCGCCCAGGGCGACGTAGCGCAGGTACTCACCGTTCGGCACGGTTCAGCCTCTCCCTCAGGACGGCCGCGCTGCGGCGGCACCAGTCGCGGTGTCCCTGTTCGAAGGCGAGGCCGCGCAGGCCGGTCAGGTACCCGCCGATCCGCTCGCCGTGGAGCAGGAACTCCTCCTCGTCCGTCTCTCCGCGCATCTTGCGCAGCACCTTGCCGAGCAGCTCGATCTTGGCGTCGGCGGCGACCGCGCGCGCTTCGAGCTGTTCGATCACCGGCTGGATGCCGATCCGGTCGGCGGTCTGCACCTTGACGAGGAGGTCGTCGCGGATGACCGAGGACTTCAGCGGTGCCGCGGCGAACTCCTCCAGTTCGGTGCGGCCGGCTTCGGTGACCCGGAAGAGGCGTTTGTTGGGCCGGGTCTCCTGGACCACCTCGCGGCCCTCGACCAGCCCTTCCTTCTCCAGCTTGGCGAGCTCGGCGTACAGCTGCTGGGGCAGTGCGTGCCAGAAGTTCGCGACGCCGATGTCGAAGGACTTGGCCAGTTCGTAGCCGCTGTACTCGCCGTCGAGCAGCGCCGCCAGTACGGCATGTCGCAAGGCCATTCCGGCCACCCCTTCCGCTTCGTCGCCGACACCGGCATCATACTCATGAAAGTGACTAGTCAGATTCATGAGTATGAGTGTGAGTACGAGGAGGGGTCATGGAGACTGCCGAACGCTTCCGCGCCGCCGTGGAGAAGCGGGATCTCGCTGCGATGGAGGACTTGTTCACCGAGGACGTCCGGCTCTACAGCCCGGTGAAGTTCACCCCCTTCGAGGGCCGGCCCATGGTGTTGGGGCTCTTCGGGGTCCTGCTGCGCGTCTTCGAGGACTTCCGCTACGTCGGCCGCTTCGAGGGCGCCGCCGAGACCTCCGCCGACGGCACGGAGGCCCCGGCGGAGGTCCTGCTCTTCCGGGCCACCGTCGACGGCAGGGAGATCCACGGCATCGACCTGCTCCACTTCGACGGGGCGGGCCGGATCAAGGAGTTCACCGTGATGGTCCGCCCGCAGTCCGCCGTGCAGGCCCTCGGCCAGGCGGTCCTCGCCGGCCTGGTCGCCGACGGCCTCGCCTAGGCCGACCGCCGCCGACCGCCGCCACCGACCGCCGCCGGCCACCGCCGGCCCCGCGTCCTAGGCGGGGAACTTCCGGTCGACCCACCTGAAGGTGAACTCGATCAGGACCGCGGCGGCGACCGCGATGCCCACCGCGATCCACGGCACCGTGGCGCCGACCAGCTTGAGCTGGAAGAAGTCCTGCAGCCACGGCACGACGAGAACGATCAGGAAGGCCCCGCCCATCGCGCCGACCAGGGCCACCCGCCACCAGGTGTACGGCCGGGCGATGATCGCCAGTACCCACATCGAGGTCAGGAACAGCGTCAGCGTGGCGGCGCTGGACTCGGCCTCCAGGGCGCCCTGGCCCGTGTAGTGGTGTCGGGCGATCAGGTACGACAGGAAGGTGGCCACGGCCGCGATGACACCGCCGGGAATCGCGTACCGCATGACCCGCTTCACGAAGTGCGGTTTCGCGCGCTCCTTGTTGGGGGCCAGGGCCAGGAAGAAGGCCGGAATGCCGATGGTGAGCGTGGACAGCAGGGTCAGGTGGCGCGGCAGGAACGGGTACTCGACCTGCGAGCAGACCACCAGGATGGCCAGCAGCACCGAGTAGACCGTCTTGGTGAGGAAGAGCGTGGCCACCCGGGTGATGTTGCCGATGACCCGGCGGCCCTCGGCGACCACCGAGGGCAGGGTCGAGAAGCTGTTGTTGAGGAGGACGATCTGGGCCACCGCCTTCGTCGCCTCCGAGCCCGATCCCATGCTCACGCCGATGTCGGCGTCCTTCAGGGCGAGCACGTCATTGACGCCGTCGCCCGTCATGGCGACCGTGTGGCCCTTGGACTGGAGGGCCCCGACCATGTCCCGCTTCTGCTGCGGGCTCACCCGCCCGAAGACGGAGTTGGCGTCGAGGACCTTCGCCATGTCCTCCCGGTCCGTGGGGAGCTTGCGGGCATCGACGGTGTTCTCCGCGCCCGGCAGCCCCAGCTTGCCGGCGACCGCGCCGACGGAGACCGCGTTGTCGCCGGAGATGACCTTCGCCCGGACGTTCTGGTCCTCGAAGTAGCGCAGCGTGTCGGCGGCGTCGGGGCGCAGCCGCTGCTCCAGCACGACGAGGGCGGTCGGCCGGACCCCGGTGGCGACGGCCGCGTCGTCGAGTTCGCGGGCGGAGCGCGCCAGCAAAAGGACGCGCAGTCCCTGCTCGTTGAGGTCGTTGATCTCGTCGAGGGTCGGGTCCCCGGCGGGGAGCAGCACGTCGGGGGCGCCGAGCAGCCAGGTGTTGTTCTCGCCGTCGCCCTCGCTGAAGCTGGCGCCGCTGTACTTGCGGGCGGAGGAGAAGGGCAGGGACTCGGTGCAGCGCCACTCCGCGCTGTCCGGGTAGGCGTCGATGATCGCCTGGAGGCTGGCGTTGGGGCGCGGGTCGGACTCGCCGAGCGCGCCGAGCACCTTCTTGACGTACGCGGGCTCCGCGCCGCCGAGCGGACGCAGCTCGGTGACGTCCATGCCGCCCTCGGTGAGGGTGCCGGTCTTGTCGAGGCAGACCACGTCGACGCGTGCGAGGCCCTCGATGGCGGGCAGCTCCTGGACCAGGCACTGCTTGCGGCCGAGCCGGATGACGCCGATCGCGAAGGCCACGGAGGTGAGCAGGACGAGCCCCTCGGGGATCATCGGGACGATGCCGCCGACGGTCCGGGCGATGGAGTCCTTGAGGTTGTTGTCCTTGACGAGGAGCTGGCTGATGATCAGGCCGATCGAGGTCGGGATCATCATCCAGGTGACGTACTTGAGGATGGTGGAGATGCCGGAGCGCAGCTCGGAGTGGACGAGCGTGAAGCGGGAGGCCTCTTCGGCCAACTGGGCGGCGTAGGCCTCGCGGCCGACCTTGGTGGCGGTGAAGGCGCCGCCGCCGGCGACCACGAAGGAGCCGGACATGACCGCGTCCCCGGGCTTCTTCAGGACGGGGTCGGCCTCGCCGGTGAGCAGGGACTCGTCGATCTCCAGGCCGTCGGCCTCGCCGACGGCCCCGTCGACGACGACCTTGTCGCCGGGGCCGAGTTCGATGACGTCGCCGAGGACGATCTCGGAGGTGGAGATCTCGGCGGTCAGGCCGTCGCGGCGCACGCTGGGTTTGGCCTCGCCGATGACGGCGAGGCTGTCGAGGGTCTTCTTGGCGCGCAGTTCCTGGATGATGCCGATGCCGGTGTTGGCGACGATCACGAAGCCGAAGAGGCTGTCCTGGATCGGTGCGACGAAGAGCATGATCACCCAGAGCACGCCGATGATCGCGTTGAACCGGGTGAAGACATTGGCGCGGACGATATCGGTGGTGGAGCGGCTGCTCCGGACGGGAACGTCGTTGACCTCGCCCCGCGCGACACGCTCGGCGACCTCGGCGGTGGTCAGTCCGGCCGGCTTGAAACGGGGTGCGGGCGGTTGCATCGGGTGTACGGGGTCCAGCTCGGCTCCCGCGTCGATGGCGGGGGCGGCCGTCCCGCCACCCGGCTCCGGTCCGTCGGATTCGGTTCCAGCCCGCTGCGTCATGCCTTCGACGTTAAGCGGGCTTCCTGCGCTTCACCCGCCGAGAAGCCCGAAGATCCGACTTCGGGATGACCCGAATCGTCCCCTGGTAGCCCCGCGGGGCGGCGCCTCTCCGGGACACCCCCGAAGGCCGATCCGACGCCGGGCCCGGCGCCCGCAGGCCGAAGAGCTGTGCCGTGGGGCGGGGACACTCCGGGAGGGACATCCCCGCAGGCCGAGCGAACCCACCGCCGAACCACGGGCCGGTCCGGCCAAGGGTTCGCGAGCCGAGGAGACGTCCTGGAGGGGCACCGTCCCACCCGAAGCCGCGCCGCCGCGCCCGACTAGGCCTGCGGCTCCGTACCCGCCTGCCCGGGCTGTCCGGGCAGCCCGTCCTGACCCGCCTGCCCGGCCTGCCCGTCCCGCTCGGCCTGCGCAGCAGCTTCGGCCTCGGCGGCGTGGCGCTTCAGCGCCGCGTCCCGCCCCCGGACGTACCAGATGCCGATCAGCCCGAGGAAGCCACCGGCCGCGCAGGTCCAGACCCACCACAGCTGGCCCCGGTCCGCGAACCACCCGTAGAAGGGCAGCTGGACCAGGAAGAGGGCGAACCACAGGATCGTGCCACCTGTGACGGTGGCGACGACGGGGCCCTCCAGGGGCTCGGGCGCCTCGTGCTTCGCAGTCCATTTGGCCATGCGGCAAGTCTAGGCGGCGCGAAACGCCATCTACGCGCGGAGATGGACGCACTTTCGTTCATGTGTTCATACTGAAACGGTTTGGGCGCGGCCCATTTTCTTCGTATGAACCACCCAATGAGGACCGTATGAGCACCCCGGCCCCCGCCCCCGCAGACACCGCCCCCGAGCCTTCCCGCCAGGGACCCGCCGGCGGACTGGACCGCTACTTCAAGGTCTCCGAGCGCGGCTCGACCATCGCCCGCGAGGTCCGCGGCGGCTTCGCGACCTTCTTCGCCATGGCCTACATCATCGTGCTCAACCCGATCATTTTGGGCAGCGCGAAGGACATGTACGGGCACCAGCTCGACGCCGGGCAGCTGGTGACGGCCACCGTCCTGACGGCCGCCTTCACCACGCTCCTCATGGGCGTGATCGGCAACGTCCCGATCGCGCTCGCCGCCGGTCTCGGCGTGAACACGGTCGTCGCGCTCCAGCTCGCCCCGCGCATGAGCTGGCCCGACGCCATGGGCATGGTGGTCCTGGCCGGCTTCGTGGTGATGCTGCTGGTCGCCACCGGTCTGCGCGAGCGGGTCATGAGCGCCGTGCCGCTGGGCCTGCGCAAGGGCATCGCGATCGGTATCGGCCTGTTCATCATGCTGATCGGTCTGGTCGACGCGGGCTTCGTCTCGCGCATCCCGGACGCCGCGCACACCACGGTCCCGCTCCAGCTCGGCACCACCGGTCACCTGGACGGCTGGCCCGTCCTGATCTTCTCGCTCGGTGTGCTGCTCACCCTCGCCCTGCTGATCCGCAAGGTCCCGGGCGCGATCCTGATCTCCATCGTGGCCATGACCCTGGTCGCCGTCGTGGTCCAGCTGATCGCGGAGGTGCCCGACTCGGGCTGGGGCCTGACGGTCCCGGAGTGGCCGGGCAATCCGGTGGCCAAGCCCGACTTCGGGCTCGTCGGCGAGGTCAGCCTGTTCGGCGGTTTCGCCAAGGTCGGGATGCTGACCGGCATCCTCTTCGTCTTCACCGTGTTGCTGTCCTGCTTCTTCGACGCCATGGGCACGATCCTGGGCGTCGGCGACGAGGCGAAGCTGATCGACAAGACGACCGGCGAGTTCCCCGGGATCAACCGCGTCCTGCTGATCGACGGCCTGGCGGTCGCCTCGGGCGGCGCCACCTCCTCCTCCGCGACCACCTGCTTCGTGGAGTCCACGGCCGGTGTCGGCGAGGGTGCCCGTACGGGTCTGGCGAACGTCGTGACGGGCGGCCTCTTCGCCGTGGCGCTGTTCCTGACCCCGCTCGCCACCATGGTCCCGTCCCAGGCGGCCACCCCGGCGCTCGTGGCGGTCGGCTTCCTGATCCTGGCGGGCTCGGTCAAGGACATCGACTGGAGCGACTTCACCATCGCCGTCCCGGCCTTCCTGGCCATGGTGATGATGCCCTTCACCTATTCGATCACCAACGGCATCGGCATCGGCTTCATCAGCTTCTGCGCTCTGCGTCTGGCGACCGGCCGGGGCCGCGGGGTCCCGGCCGCCATGTACGTGGTGGCAGCGGTGTTCGTCTTCTACTACGCGATGCCCGCCCTCGGCCTCGGCCAGTAGCTCACGTCAGCCCGTAGAACTTCTCTGTCTCGTCGACGGCCGCCTTGAAGCGCTCGTCGAAGTCATCGCGAATGAGCGTCCGGACCACATAGTCCTGGACGCTCATTCCGCGTTTGGCTGCATGGATCCGGAGCCTGTCGAGGAGCTCCCCGTCTATGCGCATGCTCAGCACATGTGTCCCCATGCCGAAAGAGTCGGGGCAGAGGGTGCGTACGCGTGTCACTTTCAGCCGCCGACTCACCCGTATGAGTGACCCCGGGCATGAGGCGGAAACCCGGTGTTCCTTAGGAAGAGTAATGAGTTACTCTAAATACATGCATGACCTTTCCCATGGCGACGACCTTGCCGCCGTGAACGACCTCCGCTCCGCCGTCATGCGGCTGGGGCGACGCCTGAAGCACCAGCGCGTCGACGAGTCGCTGAGCCCGACCGAGATGTCGGTCCTCGGCACCCTCGCCCGCTGCGGCCAGGCCACACCCGGAGAGCTCGCCCGCCGCGAGCACGTCCAGCCGCCGTCGATGACACGCATCGTCGCGTTGCTGGAAGCCAAGGGACTGGTCACGCTGGAACCGCACCCCGACGACCGCCGCCAGAAGGTGGTCCGCCAGACGGAGGAGGCCGAGGCGATGCTCGAAGAGAGCCGCCGCAAGCGCAACGCCTTCCTGGCCGGGCTCGCGGCCGAGCTGACCGAGGACGAATGGGCCAAGCTGCGCGCGGCCGCACCCGTCCTGGAGAAGCTCGCGCACCTGTAGGAACGACGCCAGGAGGCGAACGCTTTTGAGTACGGGAACCGGAGCAGACTCCGCACCCGGCCACATATCCACCCCCACTACCGCCGCGACCGCCGACCGGGCCGTCGCAGCACCCGCGGGCAAGGGCTCCATGTTCAGCTCGCTGCGGATCCGGAACTACCGGCTCTTCGCCACCGGCCAGGTCGTCTCCAACACGGGCACCTGGATGCAGCGCATCGCCCAGGACTGGCTGGTCCTCTCGCTCACCGGCTCCGCCTCCGCCGTCGGCATCACCATCGCCCTGCAGTTCCTGCCGATGCTGATGTTCGGCCTCTACGGCGGCGTACTCGCGGACCGGCTGCCCAAGCGGCCGCTGCTCCTCGCCACCCAGAGCGCGATGGGCCTGACCGGCATCGCCCTCGCCGCGCTCACCCTGGCCGGACACGTCCAGGTGTGGCACGTCTACCTCGCCGCCTTCGCGCTCGGCCTGGTCACCGTCGTCGACAACCCGGCCCGGCAGACCTTCGTGGCCGAGATGGTCGGCAAGGACCAGGTGGCCAACGCCGTCAGCCTGAACTCCGCCAACTTCCAGTCCGCACGGCTGGTCGGCCCGGCGATCGCCGGCGTGCTGATCACCGCCGTCGGCTCCGGCTGGGCCTTCCTGCTCAACGGACTGTCCTTCGCGGCACCCATCGCCGGTCTGCTGATGATGCGGACGCACGAACTGCACCCGGTCGAGCCCCGGCCCCGCGCCAAGGGCCAGCTGCGCGAGGGCCTGCGCTACGTCGCCGGCCGCCCGGAGCTGATCTGGCCGATCGTGCTCGTGGGCTTCATCGGCACCTTCGGGTTCAACTTCCCGATCTGGCTCTCCGCATACGTCAGCGACGTCTTCCACGGGGACGCGGGCACCTACGGGCTCTTCAACACCCTGATCGCGGCCGGCTCCCTGGCGGGCGCCCTCCTCGCCGCCCGGCGCGGACAGTCCCGCCTGCGGGTGCTGGTGGCCGCCGCCGCGCTGTTCTCGGTCCTGCTCCTGGTGACCGCCTTGGCACCCGGCTTCTGGCTGTTCGCCGCCCTGCTCGTGCCCATCGGGATCTTCGGCCTGACGGTCAACGTCACGGCCAACTCCAGCGTGCAGATGGCGACCGACCCCGAGATGCGCGGCCGGGTCATGGCCCTGTTCATGATGGTCTTCACCGGCGGCACCCCGCTGGGCGCCCCGCTGCTGGGCTGGATCACGGACACCTACGGCGCCCGGATCGGCATGGCCGCGGGCGGTGCGATCTCCCTGGCCGCCTCCGTCGCGATCGCGGTGGTCCTGGCCCGCGTGGGCAACCTCCGCCTCCGCGTGAACCGCCACGGCGTGACCTTCGTCCCGGCCGTTCCGCGCCGCAGCGAACTGGTGACGGTGGCCTGACCTCGCGGCCCGGGTTCCGGGGGCGCAGCCCCCGAAAACGGCGCCGCGCACGGCTACGCTCGCCGCATGAGACTGTTCGCAGCCGTCCTCCCGCCGGACGACGCCGTCGCCGAGCTGGCCCGGGCCGTCGACGAGGTCCACGACGATCGGCTGACCTGGACCGGGAGGGCAGGCTGGCACTTCACCCTCGCCTTCCTCGGCGAGGTACGGGACGAGGTGCTCCCCGAGCTGCACACGCGCCTGGAGCGGGCCGCCCACCGCACCGCCCCCTTCACGCTGCGGCTGCGCGGCAGCGGCCACTTCGGGGAGCGGGCCCTGTGGGCCGGCGCCGCCGGGGAGCTCACCGCCCTGCGGATGCTCGCCGAACGGGCCGACGCCGCCGCCCGGCGGGCCGGGGTACCGATGGACCAGCACCGTCGGTACACCCCGCACCTCACCCTGGCCCGCAGCCACCGCGCCGACACCCCGCTGAAGCCGTACCTGGACGCCCTCGCGGAGTTCGAGGGCACGCCCTGGCAGGTGGACACGCTCAGCCTGGTCCGCAGCAACCTCCCCGTCAGCGGGGTGCCGGGCGAGCAGCCCCGGTACGAGACCGTCCGGGCCTGGCCGCTCGGCGGCTGAGCCGCGACCGTGACCCACGCCACGGCCGGCAGCGCACCACGGCACAGCCCCTGCGTCCACGGTGCAGGAGCCGCCGCGTTACGCTCGACGGGTGGATCCCAAGACCCGAAACCGTGTGATGGCCGGTGTGCTCGTGCTGATGTTCGTCGTCGTGGCCGTGGCGGCTGCCGTCGGCCAGTAGCCCCCGCCGCCTACCAGGCGAAGGCCTCCGGCGACGCCCCGGGACCGGGGAAGATCTCCTCCAGGCCCGCCAGTACCTCCTCCGGCAGCTCCAGCTCCACCGCGCGCAGCGCCGAGTCGAGCTGCTCCTGCGTGCGCGGCCCGACGATCGGCCCGGTGACCCCGGGACGCGTCAGCAGCCAGGCCAGCCCGACCTCGCCCGGCTCCAGGCCGTGCTTGTCCAGCAGGTCCTCGTACGCCTGCACCTGCGCCCGTACGGCGGTGTTCGCCAGCGCCTCCGCCGACCGGCCGGAGGCACGGCGGCCGCCCTCGACCTCCTTCTTGATGACCCCGCCCAGCAGCCCGCCGTGCAGCGGGGACCACGGGATGACCCCGAGCCCGTACGCCTCGGCGGCCGG
Source organism: Streptomyces avidinii (assembly GCF_014650695.1). Taxonomy (GTDB): domain Bacteria; phylum Actinomycetota; class Actinomycetes; order Streptomycetales; family Streptomycetaceae; genus Streptomyces; species Streptomyces avidinii. The sequence continues at coordinate 31,123 of NZ_BMVL01000015.1, forward strand.
AATGACCTCCATCTCGGCACGCCGCTCGGCGAGGTTGTAGAGGCACTGCTCGCTGACCAGGCCGAGCCGGCCGTGGCGGGCCGCCGTCTCGTTGGCCTGGGCGATCTTCCAGCCGGGGAAGTTGGAGGAGCCCGCGTAGAGGATCTTGCCCTGCTGGACGAGGACCTCGACGGCCTGCCAGATCTCCTCGAAGGGGGTCAGCCGGTCCACGTGGTGGAACTGGTAGACGTCGATGTAGTCGGTCTGGAGCCGCTTGAGGCTGGCGTCGACGGCCCGCCGGATGTTCAGCGCCGAGAGGCGGTCGTAGTTGGGCCAGGTGTCGCCCTCGCGGGACATGGAGGCGTACACCTTCGTGGCGAGGACCGTCTTCTCGCGGCGGTCGCCGCCCTGGGCGAACCAGGTGCCGATGATCTCCTCGGTGCGGCCCTTGTTCTCGCCCCACCCGTACACGTTGGCGGTGTCGAAGTAGTTGATGCCCGCGTCGAGGGCGGAATCCATGATCGAGTGACTTTCGGGCTCCGCCGTCTGGGGGCCGAAGTTCATGGTGCCGAGTACAAGTCGGCTGACCTTGAGGCCGGTGCGTCCGAGCTGCGTGTACTTCATGGGTCCCTAGCCAACTGCTTCGAGTGCGCTCGAAGCAAGACCCCGCCGTGACGGGCGTGTTACAGCCCCGGCGCGGGCCGGTAGGGGCCGCCGATCCCCCACGCCTGGTGCAGGACGGCCGCGAACTCGCCCGCCAGCCGGTGCTCGCCGGAGGCGTTCGGGTGCGTGCCGTCGTAGGTGTCGCGGTGGATGTCGTACGCGTCCGGGCGCGCGGCCAGCAGGATCGGCGAGGCATCGGTCGTGAGGTCGGCGACCGCCTTCGCGAGGAGCTCGTTGAAGCGGGCCACCTCGGCCGCGAAGGGCGCGTCCTCCTCGGCCCGGCTGTTCGGTATGACCGGCAGCAGGACCATCCGGACGCCGGGGCGCGCGGCGCGGGCCCCGGCGACGAACCGGCGGGCGTTGGCGGCGGTCTGCTCGGCATCGGTGTAGAAGCCGAGGTCGATCAGCCCGAGGGAGACCAGCAGGACGTCGGCGCCGGTGGCGGCGACCGCGGGTCCTATCAGGGGGGCCATGTGCTGCCAGCCCTCGCCCCAGCCGGCCAGGTGGCCGCGGGCGTGCTCCGGAAAGCCCGGATCGGCGTACGCGTGGCTGGTGGGCGTGTCGGCGACGGTGTCGTACAGCTCGCACCGCGGGCCGACGATCCGGTAGGGACCGCCGAAGGTCGAGCTGAGGTGCTGCCACATCCGGTAGCGCCAGGTGTAGTCGCCGGCGCGTCCGATGGTCATGGAGTCACCGACGAACATGAAACGCATCCGGTCATCATCGCGGATCGCGCGACAGAAACCCCTGTGACGCCGGACACGCGGCACGTACTGGCAGGCTGGGGGAATGCGCCTGTCCCTGCCGTCCGCCGCCGCGTCCGCCGCCGTTGCCGTCACCGCCGCCGTCGCCGCCGCCCTCGCCGTGCTGCCGGGCCCGGCCGCCGCGGCGGAGACCCCCGCCGCGGCCTCCTTCACCATCTCCGACCCGCGGATCAGGGAGTCGAGCGGCCTGGCCGCCAGCCGGATCCACCCGGGCGTCTACTGGACGCACAACGACAGCGACGACGGCCCCTACATCTATGCGGTGGACTCGGCCACGGGCACGACGGTGGCCCGGGTGACGCTGACCGGCATCGGCACACCGCGCGACGTCGAGGCGATCTCCCTGGGACCGGACGGCCAGCTGTACGTCGGGGACATCGGCGACAACCGCAACGGCACCTGGGACCACGTGTGGATCTACCGCTTCCCGGAGCCGAAGCAACTGGGTGACGTCACCGTCAAGGCCACCCAGTTCACGGTGAAGTACGCGGACGGGGCACGCAACGCGGAGGCCCTGATGGTGCATCCGGTGACCGGGCGCGTCTACATCGCCAGCAAGGACGAGAACAAGGGCGGCCTGTACGAGGGGCCCGGGGAGCTGTCGACAGGCGGCGCGAACGTCTTCCGGCGGGTCGCCGACGTGCCGTGGGTGACGGACGGGGCCTTCTCCCCGGACGGCACCCGGCTGACGCTGCGCGGGTACTTCATGGCGCGCAGCTACCCGTGGAAGGACGGCCTGCCGGTGGGCGAGGGCGAGCGGGTGGACGCGCCGTGGCAGGGCCAGGCGGAGTCGGTGACGTACACGCCGGACGGCTCCACGCTGATGTTCGGCGCGGAGGGCGAGGGAAGCCGGGTCATCGCGGTCCCGGTCGCATCCGCCCCCTCCGCCTCACCGCAGCCGGGCTCCCCGCCGGAAGCGGCCCCCCTGACGGAGACGACGGGCAGCTTCGGCAAGGGCGCCCTTGTCCTGGCGGGGGGCCTGGTACTGGTCTTCGGCGCGAAGCGACTGTTCCGTCGGCGCTGAATCCGGCCTCGCCGGCGTTTGAGGCGCCCTCTTTCAGCCTCGCCGGCGTTTGAGGAGCGGCTCAATTTTCCTCGCGGATCGGGATGCGGCCGTTCACCGGTGGGGACGCGGGGGACGGCCCCGGCGTCGGGGGCTGGCCCATCGAGGCCAGGAGCTGGCGGGCCACGCCCAGGCCCGTACCGCCCATCGTGAGCGCCTTCGCGAACATCTCCGACATGCCCTCGGCCCCGTTCAGCAGGACCATGTGCTCCACGTTCCCGAAGGCCCCGGCCCCCGCCTCCACGATCGCCGGCCAGTTCTCGGCCAGCTGCTGCGCGACCACCGCCTCCTGGTTCTCCGCCAGCGCGGCGGCCCGCGCCTTGATCGCTTCCGCCTCGGCCAGACCGCGGGCCTTCGCCGACTCCGCCTCCGCCAGGCCCCGCGCCTGCGTGGCCGCCGCTTCCGCCTCACCCGTCGCCCGGGTGGCCTTCGCCGACGCGATACCCCGCGCCTCCACGGCCTGCGCGTCGGCGGTCGCCGCCGTCGTCACCCGCGTCGCCTCGGCGGCCGCCGCCAGCTCGGTCTCCCGCGCCTTCGCCTGCGCCGCCGAGATCCGCGCGTCGCGCTCGGCCTCGGCCCGGGTGCGGGTCTCGTACGCCGCCGCGTCCGCGGGCTTGCGTACGTCCGCCTGCAGTTGCTGCTCGCGCCGGTGCGCCTCCAGCTCCGCGACCCGGGTCTCCTGAACGACGACCTCCTGGCGGGCGGCCGCCTCCGACAGCGGGCCCGCCTGACGGGCCGTAGCCGCCGCCTTGTCCCGCTCGGCCTGGTAGCCGGCCTGCAGGATCTCGCTGTCCCGGGTGGCCTCGGCCATCCGGGCGAAGGCGGCCTGCTCGGCCTCCGTCGCCAGCCGGTTCGCCTCGGCCTGCGCGATCCTCGCGTCCCGCTGCACGGCCGCCGCGTGCGGCATCGCCAGGTTCTTGATGTAGCCGGTCGGGTCCTCGATCTCGTGGATCTGCAGCGAGTCGACGATCAGGCCGAGCTTCTCCATCTCGGTACCGCAGGCCATCCGGGTCTGGCCCGTCAGCTTCTCCCGGTCGCGAATCATGTCCTCGACCGTCAAACCGCCCACGATGGACCGCAGATGACCTGCGAAAACGATGTGCACGCGCTCGGGCATCATCTTCTGCTGGTCCAGGAAGCGGCGGGCCGCGTTGGCGATCGACACCAGGTCGTCGCCGACCTTGAAGATGACGACGCCCTTCACCCGCAGCGGGATGCCCTGGTGGGTGACGCAGTCCACCGACAGCTGGGTCTCGTTGAGGTCCAGGGACAGTTTCCGCACCGCCTGGACGCCCGGAAGCACGAGCGTCCCCCGCCCGGTGACGATCCGGAAGCCCATGCCCTGACCGAGGCCCTCGGTCTTGTGCGTGGAGCCGGAGATGACGAGTGCCTCGTTCGGTTCGGCCACCCGCCACATGAGCTTGAACAGGCCGATCAGAGCCACGATTGCGGCGAGAACGATACCCGCCACGACGCCGATAGCCATCGGCAACGCCCCCTTAGCGCGGTGCCGTTCGGCACCGACGAGGGCGAGTCTGCGCCTGCCGCGGCCGCTCCGGAAGACGTGGGCCGCCTCTTGTCGCCGTCCTGATACGTACAGGTGGGACGGGGCGTCAGTTGTCGTAGGCCGCCATGACGTACACCGTGCGCGGCGGCAGGTACTCGACCACCGTGACCACCGTCCCGACGGCGAGCCGGCCGGTCCCGTGGACCGGATGGGCGAGGAAGTGCTCCGCCCCGCCGCGGATCCGGACGATGACCTCGCCCACCAGGCCCGGCCCGACCGTCCCGGTCACCCGGCCGATCATTCCCACCATGTCCGCGTCCGCGCCCGTGTCCCCCATGGGGCGAGGGTACGCCGCGGCGCCCGCGGACAGGGCCGGACGGGCGTGCGGGCGTGCGGGCGTGCGTGCTGCCGGTGAGCCGGGCTACGAGTGCCCGAGATCCGCGGCCGGCAGGTCGGAGGCCGAGACCGGCACCGAGCCGCTGTCGGCAGCCGGGCGCAGGGTGAACTCGTCCGAGGCCATCGAGTCGAGCACCGGCGGGGCGGGCCGCAACGGCGCCGGCATGACCGCGGCCTCCGAGTGACCGCCGCAGCCGTAGGACAGCGACACCAGACGGCCGTCGGCGGGGCTGAACTCGTTCGCGCAGACGCCGAAGGCCTGGCCGAGCGAGCCGCCGATGGCGACCAGGAAGCCGCAGGAGACACAGGACGCGGGCGCGGCCTGCGCCATCGGGGTCTTGGCGCCGAAGGACTCGTCCCAGCGGTCGGCGGCGGTGTGCAGCCCGTACCGCGACAGCACGCGCGCCCGGCGCATGCCCAGTTCCTCGGCGACCGAGGTGATGGAGCCGCGTACGGGGACCACCGCGCGGTCGGTGACGTCGGCGTCCTCGGCCTCGACCAGTTCGGCCATCTCGGTGGAGACCACGGAGTTCGGCGGCGGGGTGTCCTCGCCGGACCAGCCCGGCTCCAGCCGCAGGTCCTCGGCGTCGGTGGGCAGCAGGTCGCCGGGGCCCATGTCGCCGGGGCGCAGCCGCTCGCTCCACGGCACCCACTCGGGGGCCAGCAGCGCGTCGTCGCCGGGAAGCAGCACCGTTTCGTCGAGGGTGACGTTCTTCGCGCGGGAGGCGCGGGTCACGGTGACGGCCCAGCGCCAGCCCCGGTAGCCGGGTTCCTTGGATTCGAAGAAGTGGGTGACGACGCGGTCGCCCTCCGCCACGGCGGAGACGTGCGCGCCCACCACTCCGGGGAAGGCGGCCTCCTCGGCCGCCGCACGGGCGAGTTCTACCGCCTCGACGCACAGGCGGTCGGGGGTACGCGGGGTACGGCTTCGCGTCGTCGCAGCACTCACTGGTCTCGTTCTCTCCTACGCCGTCTCACGTGTGCGCCGTCCGTACTGTCGTCCACAACGACCCGTCGGTGCTGTCCGTACGGGGCACGGGCGGAGCGGACCAGAGGGCCGCGTCGACGTCCGCACCCGATCGGACTCCGGGCGCACCTCACTGCAACCCATTCTGCGGGATCACGAAGAGGCGCGCGGCCAGGAGCAACCGCCGGTGGCGCGCTACGCACGCTACCTCCTCTTAAGCCTCGGGCACACATGCAAGGTCCGATTCGCGGACAAGCCACCGGGTCGGCGACGCGCCGGGGGGCGCCCCGGGAGGGCCGGGTGGGGCACTATGTCGAGTGTGGCACCCGTACGGTCGTCCGACGACGGCTCGGGACCGGCCAGGCGGGCCGGCCGGGCTGTCGGACGTGCGCTGCACTTTCCGGCGCGCGGCATCCGGCGGGCCACGCACGCGCACGGGGCCGGGGAATCGGGCCTCGGCAGGCTGATCGAGCTGCACGCCATCAACGGCGCCGGCGACATGATGATCACGGTGGCGCTGGCCTCGACGGTGTTCTTCTCCGTCCCCACGGACGAGGCGCGCGGCCGGGTGGCCCTGTACCTCGGCATCACGATGGCCCCCTTCACCGTGCTTGCCCCGGTGATCGGCCCGCTGCTGGACCGGCTGCCGCACGGCCGCCGGGCGTCGATGGCGGCCGCGATGCTGGCCCGCGCGCTGCTCGCGCTGATGATGTCGGGCGCGGTGGCCACGGGGGGCATCCAGCTGTATCCGGCGGCACTGGGCGTGCTGGTGGCGTCGAAGTCGTACGGCGTGGTGCGCAGTGCGGTGGTGCCGCGGCTGCTGCCACCGAAATTCTCACTCGTGAAGGCGAACTCGCGGGTCACCCTGGCCGGTCTGCTGGCCACGGGCGCCGCGGCGCCTCTGGGCGCCGCCCTGCACATGATCGGGCCGCCGTGGCCGCTGTACGGGGCTTGCGTGATCTTCGTATGGGGCACCTTCGCGGCGTTCACGCTGCCGCACAAGGTGGACGAGGCCAAGGGCGAGCGGCGGGCGCGGTTGTCCACGCACGAGGCGCACTCGAAGCGGCCGGGCCTGCGGACGGTGAGCCGGTCGGTGCTGTGCGGGCTGCTGGCGAACGCCTCGATGCGCGCGCTGTCCGGGTTCCTGATCTTCTTCCTGGCGTTCCTGCTGCGCGAGCATCCCCTGGCGGGGCAGAGCGCGGCGGTGTCGCTGGGGATCGTGGGCGTCTCGGCGGGCGTGGGCAACGCGTGCGGCACGGCGGTGGGCTCGTGGCTGCGGGCCCGGGCGCCGGAGGTCATCATCGCGGCGGTGCTGTGCCTGACCCTCGGCGTGGCGGTGCTCGCGGCGGTGTTCTTCAGCGGGCTGTTCATGGCCGTACTGGGCGCGACGGCGGGGTTCTGCCAGGCGCTGGCGAAGCTGTCGCTGGACGCGATGATCCAGCGGGACGTGCCGGAGGCGGTGCGCACCTCGGCCTTCGCCCGTTCGGAGACGTTGCTCCAGGTGGCGTGGGTGATGGGCGGCGCGATCGGCATCGTCCTGCCGCTGAACGGCGTACTGGGGATGGCCGTGGCCGCCGCGATCGTCGCCCTGGGCACGACGATGGCCCTCCGCGGCGTCCTCTCCACCCACCACCCGGGCACGTCCCGCCCCCGCGTGGCGTAGCGAAATCACCCCCCGCCGGCGTTTGAGGCGCGGGGGTCCGGGGGCAGCGCACCGGCAACGGGGCCGCACCCGGCATGCCTCCGGGCGGGGCTTCGCGCAACCGGAGCAACGCCGCGCCGCAGGCCACCGGTACCCCGTGCGGCGGCGCAGCCCACCGGCCCGATAGCCTTCGGCTCATGACCGCACCGCTTTTCTCGGGTAGGGCCCGCCGCAGCGTCGCGGCCCTCGGAGCCGTGTCCGCCGGCCTCCTCCTCCTCTCCGCCTGCGGCGAGAAGCCGACACCGCTGGCGACCGTGACGGTCGGCACCTCGTCGGTGTCCGCCGAAGCCTCCTGCCAGAACGACGGCAAGGAGCTCTCCATGGAACAGGTCCAGGAGTGCCTCACCAACCTCAAGAACCCCAAGACCGTCGAGTACGCCCGGGGTGACACGCTGCGTCTCGGTGTCGAGCCCGAGATCGTCGAGGACGGCAGCCGCTGGTCGGCGGTCCTGGACGGCCAGCCGATCACGGAGCCCTCCTCGAACACCTACCGCAGCTTCCCCGGCGCGGACGTCTTCGCCACCGGAGGCCAGGGCGAGGCTCCCTCCTCGAAGAAGCTGGCGTTCCTGCAGACCAGCGAGGACGGCAAGCCGATCGCCGTCTGGTCCTTCAACCTCAAGCTCAAGTAACCGGGGCGGTACCGGTGCGCGCGCTCGTCGTGACCGCGGTGGCGGCGGAGGCAGACTCCGTCACCACCGGGCTGACCCCTCATCCGGACGCCTTCGGTCCCGGTCCGCGCACGCTCCCCGGCGGTTACCTCATCAACCGCCGGGACCTTCCCGGCATCGCCTTCGACGTGCTCGTCGGGGGCGTCGGGCCCGCGGCGGCGGCCGCCGCCGCCGCCACCGCCCTGGCCCTCGCCGACTACTCGCTCGTCGTCTCCGCCGGCATCGGCGGCGGGTTCGCACCCGCCGCCCCGCTCGGTTCCCTCGTGGTCGCCGACGCGATCGTCGCCGCCGACCTGGGGGCCGAGACCCCCGACGGCTTCCTCGACGTGACGCAGCTCGGCTTCGGCCACACCGTGCACCTGCCGCCCGCCGAGCTCGCCGCCCGCGCCGCCGAGGCGACGGGGGCGCTGCTCGCGCCCGTGCTGACCGTCTCCACCGTCACCGGCACCGCCGAACGGGCCGCCGAGCTCGCCGCCCGGCACCCGATGGCCGGGGCCGAGGCCATGGAGGGTTTCGGGGTCGCGGAGGCGGCCGCCGCGCACGGCCTGCCCGTACTGGAGGTCCGCGCCGTGTCCAACGCCGTGGGCCCGCGAGACCGTGCCGCCTGGCGGATCGGGGACGCGCTCGCCGCGCTCACCGACGGCTTCCGCGTGCTGGGTCCCGTACTCGCGAACTGGGGAGAACGCCATGAGCACGATCACCGGTGACCCGCTGAGGATCGCCTATTCGCCCTGCCCGAACGACACCTTCGTCTTCGACGCGTGGGCGCACGGCCGGGTCCCGGACGCGCCCGCCCTCGACGTCACCTTCGCGGACATCGACCTCACCAACGGCATGGCCGAGCGCGGCGAGCTGGACGTGCTGAAGGTGTCGTACGCGGTGCTGCCGTGGGTGCTGGAGGAGTACGCGCTGCTGCCGTGCGGCGGTGCGCTGGGGCGCGGCTGCGGTCCGCTCGTGCTCGTGAAAGATCCCAGCCTGACCCGTGGGCCGGGGCTCGACCTGGCCGGGCGGACGGTGGCCGTGCCGAGCGAGCGATCCACCGCCTACCTGCTGTTCCGGCTGTGGGCGGCGGACGTGCTGCCGGAGGGCGTCGGCAAGGTGGTCGTCCTGCCGTTCCACGAGATCATGCCGGCGGTCCGCGACGGCCGGGTGGACGCCGGACTGGTCATCCACGAGGCCCGGTTCACCTATCAGGACTACGGGCTGCACTGCCTGGCCGACATGGGCGAGCACTGGGAGTCCACGACCGGCCTGCCCATCCCGCTCGGCGCGATCATCGCCAAGCGCTCGCTGGGCGCCGAGCGGCTGCGCGAGCTGGCCGCGGCGGCGCGTACGTCGGTCCGGATGGCCTGGGACGACCCGGAGGCCTCCCGCCCGTACGTGCGCGCGCACGCCCAGGAGCTGGACCCGGCCGTCGCCGACCAGCACATCGGGCTCTACGTCAACGAGTTCACCGCCGACCTCGGCGACTCCGGGTACGCGGCGGTGCGCGGGCTGCTGACCCGGGCGGCGGCGGAGGGGCTGGTACCGGCCATCGCGCCCGGCTCGCTGGACTTCCCGCGGGGCTGATCGCCCCGTACACGGCTGCGCCCCGCCGCTCTTTCGAGTGGCGGGGCGCAGCCGTGCGTGCGACGGCGAGGGGTCAGACGTCGAGCTGGTCGGCCACCGCGCGCAGCAGGCCGGCGATCTTCGTGCCGTGCACCTTGTCGGGGTAGCGGCCGCGCTCCAGCATCGGGGTGATGTTCTCCAGGAGGGTCGTGAGGTCCTGCACGATCGAGGCGAGCTCGTCGGGCTTGCGCCGCTGCGCCGCCGCGACGGAGGGCGCCGGGTCCAGTACTGTCACCGAAAGTGCCTGGTCGCCGCGCTGACCCGCGACGACACCGAACTCGACGCGCTGGCCGGGCTTGAGTGCGTCCACCCCGGCAGGGAGCACCGACGAGTGGACGAAGACGTCGCCGCCGTCGTCACGGGAGAGAAAGCCGAAGCCCTTCTCGCTGTTGAACCACTTGACCTTGCCGGTAGGCACGTCCGTCCTCTGTCCTTGTGCTCGTCGGGGTCCGGAGTGCCGTGAACGGCTCCGGACAACAGCGCAGCGGGCCATGTGTGACCCGCCACCTCAAGGCTAATGGTCCAGTGCCGGGTGACAAGACGTTCCCCGGTCCTTCGCCGTCGGCTGCCTTCGGCCAGGCAACTACCCTGGTGAGGTGACTGTTACTCCTCATTCCGACGAAGCGCGGCCGGGCGACGGACTCGTCAAGGCCGGCGGCATCGTGTTCATCGCCGGGGCCGTGGCCACGCTGGCGACCATGGCTCCGCTGTTCCTCGACATCGACCCGTTCCCGCCGTACGCGTGGGCGGTGTGCATGCTCATGGGCGTCGGCTTCGCGATCTCCGCGGCGGGCGTGCTCCGCTCGGCGGCGGCGCAGCGCAGGGCGGCCCGCGCCTCGCAGGCGTAGCGGGACCTACACGGGCTGCGCGGCCACGTACTGCGCGAGCCACTGCGGCAGCGCGGTGAGGTCGGGCAGGACCACGTCCGCGCCCGCCTCGCGCAGCTCCGCCTCGGGGCACGGGCCGGTCGGCACCACCACGGACAGCGCGCCGGCCGTACGGGCCCCGCGTACGTCGCCGACGTGGTCGCCGACGTAGACCTGGGCGCCGTACTCGCGCAGGGCGTCGGCCTTGGCCTCCGCCCAGAGCCAGCCGATGACCGCGTCGGGCTCGATGCCCAGGTGCGCCAGGTGCAGGCGGGCGTTGGGCTCGTGCTTGGCCGTGACGACGATCGCGCGGCCGCCGAGCGCCCGGACGGCGTCGATCGCCTCGCGGGCGCCCGGCATCGCCGGGGTCGGCGCGATGGCGTGCGTGGGGTAGATCTCCCGGTAGCGGTCGGCCACGGCCGGGATCCGGGCCTTCGGGAACCAGTGCGCGAGCTCCTCGTCCAGCGGCGGGCCCAGTCGGGTGATCGCCGCGTCGGCATCGATGAACGTTCCCGTTTCGGCCGCGAGGGCCTGGTAGGCGGCCTTGATTCCCGGGCGCGAGTCGATGAGGGTCATGTCGAGGTCGAAGCCGACTGTGAGGTTCATACCTGCCATTGTGCCGAGGCTGCCGTACGGGCGGCCGACACCGGGGCCACGCCGGGGGGAACGGACGACCACCGGCCCCGCCGGCGGCACTACCAGCCCCGCCGGCGTTTGAGGCGCGGGGCCCGGGGCCGGGCAGCGGCGCCGCACTCCGCGGGCTACCTCCGCCGCGCCCGCCACACCAGGTAGAGGACGGACGCCAGCGCCGCGCCCCTCAGCACCCACGGCCACATCCCGTGCAGCGCACCGCTGACCTGCTCGTCGGCCAGGGCCTCCCCCCACTTGCCGTTCATCCGCCCCCACACCCACAGCACCGCCCCCGCGAGGACCGCCCCGGGCGGCCCGAGGACGACCCACTTGCGCTCCGCCGGGCCCAGCACGCGCGACGCGTACGGCAGGGCCCAGCCGATGACGAGCAGCAGCCAGTAGCCCGTCACCATGCCCACGACGAGGACCGCCGCCGCCAGCAGCAGGAAGGCGTTCGGCCGCGGCCGGACCGCCGCAGCCTCCGCCACCGCCCCGGCCGCCGCGGCCTTCTTCGCACGCCGCCGCTCGCGCAGGAACCGTACGAGGGTCCGCGCGCGCCCCCCGTCCTCCCCGGGCGGAGCCGCCCCGGGCTTCCCCGCCTCCGCGGACTCCTCCTCCGGCCCCTCCTTGAACAGGTCCGGGATCTCGATGCCGCCCGCGAAGCCCTCCACCTGCGGGCCCGCCCCGTGCGCCCCGGGGCTCACCCGCCACCAGTCGGGCTCGGCCCCGCCGGAGGGGCCGAGGTCGTCGAGCCCGGCCAGGTGCGGTGGCACGTTCTCGGGCTCCGCCGGGCGGGCCGGGGGCGCCTCCCGGCGGCGCAGCCGGCCCGGTCCCCGCTGGACGGGGACCGACAGCCCGGCGTCGGAGGAGGCGGAGGCGGGGGCCGGGGCGGAGGCAGGGGCCGAGCCCTGCCGGGAGCCGAGGGTGTCCAGGACCTCCTCGGGCGTGCCGATCCGCTCCAGGATGCGACGCACGGCGGCCGGGGTGTCCGGGTCGTACTTGGCGCGCCGACGGTCGATCTCGTCCCGCAGCCCGGCCACCAACCGCATCCGGTCGCCCGAGGACAGCTGCCGCCGTTGCGCCAAGTCCCCGACGCGGCTCAGATATTCGTAGACCAGGTGGTCGCTCTCGATCCCCACGCCCAGGCTCCTCCCTTACCCCCTGACCCGAAGGTAGCGCGTGCGCCCGTGGAGCTGCTGCGGGCGCAGCGGATACCGTTGACCGGATGGGGACCGGCCGACTGACCGGCCGACGCGACCAGGAGGCGACTGTGCCCGAGGCAAGCACTGCGGCGGGATCCGCCGGCGGGAGCCCGGCGGGAAGCTCCCCGCGTTCACTCGCCGAGGCGCTGCGCGCCCGTGACGACGCGGCGCTCGCGGCCCTGTTGCGCGCCCGGCCGGACCTGCTCGGCCCGGTGCCGGGCGACGTGACCCAGCTGGCCACCCGCGCCGGGACCCGGGCCTCGGTGGTGCGGGCCCTCGACCGGCTGGACCGGTTCGCCCTGCAGACCGCCGAGGCGCTCGCGGTGGCTCCGGACCCGTGCCCGTACCCGGTGCTGGAGGGGCTGTTGACGGGCGGCGAGGACGAACGGGCCCGCGCGGCGCTGCCCGACGCGCTGGCCACCCTGCGCGACCAGGCCCTGGTGTGGGGCGACGAGGACCGGCTGCGGCTGGTCCGCACGGCGCGCGAGCTGCTCGCGCCGGCCGCCTCCCGCCCCTCCCCCACCGGCCTCGGGCCGACCGTCGCGGAGGCCACCTCCGGGATGTCGCCGACCCGGGTGCAGGAGATCGTGGCGGCCGTCGGGCTGCCCGCCACCCACGACCCGGTGTCCGCGGTGGCCGCACTGACCGGGCTGTTCACCGACCCGGAGCGGATGTCGGCGCTGCTGGACGAGGCACCGGCGGAGGCGCACCAGGTGCTGGGCCGGCTCGTGTGGGGGCCGCCGTACGGGGAGGTGACCCCGAACCCGACGCCGCCCGTGCGCTGGCTGCGCGACCGGGGCCTGCTGCTGCCCGCGACGGCGCGGACCGTCCTACTGCCCCGCGAGGTGGCACTGCACCTGCGCGGCGGGCTCGCGCACCGTGACACCGCGCCGGTGGCGCCGCCGGTGCCCGCGGCCCGCGAGCACCGTCCACAGCTTGTGGACGCGAACGCCGCCGGTCAGGCGCTGGCCGCACTGGGCACCGTCGAGGAGCTCGTGAAGTCCTGGGAGCACGCCGGTCCGCCGGTGCTGCGCGCGGGCGGGCTCTCCGTACGGGATCTGAAGCGGGCCGCGGCCCTGCTGGACACGACCGAGCCGCAGGCGGCCTTCTGGATCGAACTGGCCTACGCGGCCGGGCTGCTGGCCAGCGACGGGGAGGCCGACGAGCGGTACGCGCCCACCCCGGCCTTCGACGACTGGGTCGAACTGCCGCCCGCCGAGCGCTGGTCGCAGCTCGTGGCGGCCTGGCTGCCGGCCACCCGCACGGCCCCGCTGGTCGGCGAGCAGGACGCCAAGGGGCGCACGCTCTCCGCGCTCGGCCCCGAACTCGACCGTTCCGCCGCCCCCGAGGTGCGCCGGCGCGTGCTGGAACTGCTCGCGGAGCTCCCCGAGGGCGGCTCGCCCGACCCCGGCACCCTCCTGGCGCGGCTCGCCTGGGAGCGCCCCGTACGCGGCGCGAGCGACCTGCGGGCCCGGCTCGCGCACTGGGTGCTGACCGAGGCGGAGGTCCTCGGCGTGACCGGCCGCGGCGCCCTGTCCGGGCCCGGCCGGGCCCTGCTGGAGCACCGCGACCCGGCGCCGCTGTTGGCCCCGCTGCTGCCGGAGCCGGTGGACCACGTGCTGCTCCAGGCCGACCTGACGGCGGTGGCCCCCGGCCCGCTGCGCCGCCCGCTGGGCGACACGCTGGCCGTCCTCGCGGACGTGGAGTCCAAGGGCGGGGCGACGGTGTACCGCTTCACGCCCGGCTCGGTGCGCCGGGCCCTGGACGCCGGCCACGCCGCCGCCGACCTGCACGCCTTCCTCAAGGAGCACAGCCGTACGCCGGTCCCGCAGCCGCTCGCCTACCTGATCGACGACGTGGCCCGCCGGCACGGGCACCTGCGGGTCGGCGCGGCCTCCTCGTACGTGCGCTGCGACGACGACGCGATGCTGGGCGAGATCCTCGCCGACAAGCGCTCGGCCGGGCTGGGGCTGCGCCGCCTCGCGCCGACGGTACTGGCCGCGCAGGCCGAACCGACCGTCCTGCTGGAGGGCTTGCGCGCGATGGGCTATGCGCCGGCCGCGGAGTCCCGTACCGGCGACGTGCTGGTGGCGCGGGCCGACGCCCACCGCACCCCGGCCCGCTCGGCGCCCGTACCGGTGCCGGACGGCCCGCCGGTGCCGGACGCCACGCTGCTGGCGGCGGCCGTACGGGCGATCCGCGCGGGCGACGTGGCGGCGACGGCGGTGCGCAAGGAGCCCGCGGCGACCTCCGCGGCGGGAGTGCCGGGCGAGCTGCCGCGCACGAGCGCGGCGGAGACCCTGGCGACGGTGCAGGCGGCGGCGCTGACCGGGTCGGCGGTGTGGATCGGCTACGTGAACGCGGAGGGCGCGGCGAGCCAGCGGGTCATCGCGCCGGTCCGGGTGGAGGGCGGTTTCGTCACCGGGTACGACCACACGGCGGACGAGGTACGGACGTACGCGCTGCACCGGATCACCGGTGTCGCGGAGCTGGCGGACGACCAGGTGTAGGAGCGGTGGCGGTGGTGGCCCGCCCGGCCGCCCGGCCGGCCGGCCGACGGCCGGCGCCCCGCCCGGCCTCTCCCCGCCCCGGCCCGAAATCCGATGGTCGGCGCGATGACGAGCCGCCATCCTGTGCTCATGTCCGACGACGTACCGAACCGCCAGATCCGCGCGGCGCACACCGGCACCACCATCACCGTGTACCAGGCCTACTCCCCGGCGCTCGGGGTGCCGGCCGCCCGCGACGGACGCTTCCCGCCCGCCTGGAAGCGGGAGCGGATGACGTGGATCAAGCCGTCGTTCCTGTGGATGATGTACCGCTGCGGCTGGGGGTCCAAGGCCGGCCAGGAGACGGTGCTCGCGGTCGAGATCACCCGTGAGGGCTTCGACCGGGCGCTGCGCGAGGCCTGCCTGTCCCACTACGCGCGAGGCGTGCACGCGGACCGGGCGGCCTGGAAGGAAGCCCTGCGCGCGGCGCCCGTGCGGGTCCAGTGGGACCCGGAGCGGGACCTTCGGCTGAATCCGCTGCCCTACCGGTCGCTCCAGCTCGGCCTGTCCGGTCCGGCGTCCCGTGCTTACGCGGACGAGTGGACGGTCGGCATCCGTGATGTGACCGGGCTGGCCCGGGAGATCCGCGGACTGATCGGGTCCGGGGACGAGGCGGCCGCGCGGGCCCTGCTGCCCGAGGAGACCCCGTACCCGGCGGGGCCGCTGCCGCATCTGGGTGCGTAGGCCGACCTCTTTCGGATCCTGCCGGGCGCCGTGGGCCCGTCAAGCTCCGAAAGAGACGGCCCGGCGGGGCGGTTCAGTCCCGGATGATCAGGACGATGAATCCCGCGACGATGCCCACCAGCAGTGCGAGCAGGGAGTAGCGGGGGCGGGACTCGCGCAGCACGGGGAGGTAGTGGTCGGCGGCGAAGCGTCCCGGGCCGGTGAGGGTGAGGGCGACGACCGCGGCGAACAGCACCACTTCGAGCTCCACGCCCTTGGGCGGGAAGTACGCGCTCAGGCCCCGGACGTCGAGGACGTTGATGAAGATGCCGGTCAGGGCCGCTCCGGCGAGCGGGGTGAGCAGGCCGAGGGCCAGACCGAGGCCGCCGAGGGTCTCGGAGAGACCGGCGATGACGGCCATGGCGTCGCCGGCGGGGTAGCCGGCCATCGTGAAGCCCTTGCCGGTCGCGGTGAGGCCGGGGCCGCCGAACCAGCCGAAGAGCTTCATCGTGCCGTGGCCGACCATGCTGAGGCCGACGACGAGCCGGAGCAGGAGCAGGCCGGTGTCGTGGGTGATGGTGGTGGCGGGAGCCGAGGAGGTGCTGAAGAGCGTGCGGTCCCAGCTTGTCTGCATCATGAGGGTCCGTTCAGAGATCGCCTGGCAGCGACGGCCACCGTACGACGCCCGCCCACGACACCCCGGCGCAACATCACCGGCCGGCCCCATCGACCCTGCCGTCTACCCGTTCGGCCGTAGAACACCTGCCCGACGGTGGGGGCGATGCCGCTGCCGCGGCGTCGCCGCCACCCGCCTCACCTGGGGGCGTAGTCGATCCGCCCGGCATCGAAGGGCCACACCTCGCGGAGCCAGCGGGTGACCTGCTCGTGGACCCGCGCGTCCGGGGCGGCCCGGTCGGATCGCACCCAGTGGCTGACCGCGACCCGTGCGGGGTCCTCCCGCGAGGGGTGGACGTACAGGCAGCCGATCACGTCGCCGCCACCGTCCGGATCCCCTTCCAGGAGGCTGTACGCGAAGGCGACCCGCTCCTCGAATTCCCGCGCGTGGCGGACCAGGTCCGCACGGTTCGCCTCGGCGGACATCCCCTCGACCGGTGGCCGGCCCCGCCCCACGAAGCCGGGTGTCGCCCTGATGTGCGCGATGCTGCCGGTCCAGGCGGCGTGGTCCCGTTCGTTGGGCTCGGCGCCGAGCGGCTCCAGCCGGAAGCCGTCGGCGACGAGGGTCCGCGGCACGGCGAAGTCGGCGGGCACGAACAGCTGCTGATCATGACTCACGTTCGGACCGTACGTGCCCGCTCCGCCAGCGTCAGCAGCTTTTCCACCGGCCACTGGTCCTCCGCGTGCACCCCGTACCCGACGGCCAGCCGATCAGCATGGTGAACAGGCCGAGACCGATCGCGATGCCCTTGCGCAGGCCCAGCGGCACGGCGAGGCCGCCCTCGGCGCGCGCTCCTTCACCCAGGACCGCGAGTTCCACGGCGGCCTCACCCTGCTCCTGGATGGCCTGGGCCGCTGACCCGGCGGGACGCCTGACCGGGTGCCCCGGTCGGCACCCCGCCGAAGCGCCGTGTTCCCAGCCTCCGCGCCGTACGGCACACTGGAGGTTTGACCTGAATGAAACGGGGCGCCGCGCGTGAATGGTCCACTCATCGTCCAGAGCGACAAAACCCTCCTCCTCGAAGTCGACCACGAGCTCGCCGGAGCCGCCCGGCGCGCCATCGCCCCCTTCGCCGAGCTGGAGCGGGCTCCCGAGCACATCCACACCTACCGGATCACCCCGCTCGGCCTGTGGAACGCCCGGGCCGCCGGTCACGACGCCGAGCAGGTCGTCGACGCGCTCGTCGAGTACTCCCGCTACCCCGTCCCGCACGCGCTCCTCGTCGACGTCGCCGAGACCATGGCGCGCTACGGCCGCCTCACCCTCAGCAAGCACCCCGTCCACGGACTGGTGCTGACCAGCACCGACCGGCCGGTGCTGGAGGAGATCCTGCGGTCCAAGAAGGTCGCCCCGCTCGTCGGTGCGCGGCTCGACGCCGACACCGTGGCCGTGCACCCCTCCGAGCGCGGGCAGATCAAGCAGACCCTGCTCAAGCTGGGCTGGCCCGCCGAGGACCTCGCCGGTTACGTGGACGGCGAGGCGCACCCGATCGAGCTGGCCGAGAACGGCTGGGCCCTGCGCCCCTACCAGCAGCAGGCCGTCGAGGGCTTCTGGCACGGCGGTTCCGGCGTGGTCGTGCTGCCCTGCGGCGCCGGCAAGACGCTGGTCGGCGCCGGAGCCATGGCGATGGCCAAGGCGACGACGCTGATCCTGGTGACGAACACCGTCTCGGCCCGCCAGTGGAAGCACGAGCTGGTGAAGCGGACCTCGCTGACGGAGGAAGAGATCGGTGAGTACTCCGGTACCCGCAAGGAGATCCGGCCCGTCACCATCGCCACGTACCAGGTCCTGACGACGAAGCGGAAGGGCATCTACCCGCACCTGGAACTCTTCGACTCCCGGGACTGGGGCCTGATCGTCTACGACGAGGTGCACCTGCTGCCCGCGCCGGTCTTCAAGTTCACCGCCGACCTGCAGGCGCGCCGGCGGCTCGGCCTGACCGCGACGCTGGTGCGCGAGGACGGTCGGGAGTCCGACGTCTTCTCGCTCATCGGGCCGAAGCGGTTCGACGCCCCGTGGAAGGAGATCGAGGCGCAGGGCTACATCGCGCCCGCCGACTGCGTGGAGGTCCGGGTCAACCTGACGGAGTCGGAGCGGCTCGCGTACGCCACCGCCGAGACGGAGGAGAAGTACCGCTTCTGCGCGACGACGGCGACGAAGCGGAAGGTCACCGAGGCACTCGTGGCCAAGCACCGCGGTGAGCAGACCCTGGTGATCGGCCAGTACATCGACCAGCTCGACGAGCTGGGCGAGCACCTGGACGCGCCCGTCATCAAGGGCGAGACCTCCAACGCGCAGCGCGAGAAGCTCTTCAACGCCTTCCGCGAGGGCGAGATCAGCGTGCTGGTCGTGTCGAAGGTCGCGAACTTCTCCATCGACCTGCCCGAGGCCACCGTCGCCATCCAGGTGTCGGGCACCTTCGGCTCCCGGCAGGAGGAGGCCCAGCGCCTGGGCCGCGTGCTGCGGCCGAAGGCGGACGGCCACGAGGCGCGGTTCTACTCGGTCGTCGCGCGCGACACCATTGACCAGGACTTCGCGGCGCACCGCCAGCGGTTCCTCGCCGAGCAGGGGTACGCCTACCGGATCATGGACGCCGACGAGCTGCTGGCCAGCGACTGACCCCGGCAGGCCCGGGCCGCGAGGACGGCCAGTAAGGGCGCGCACCACACCCACAGCGGTGGCCAGTCCAGGACGAGGGACCGGGCGGCGGCGGGCAGTTGCCCGGTCCAGAAGTCGGCGGAGGCCTCCGGGAGGACCAGCAGCCCGAGCAGGGCGGTGGCGGCCGAGGCCGCCAGGGCCGTGAGCCCGGCCCGGACGTGGCGGGTCAGCAGGAGGTACGCGGCGATGGCCGCCGGGGCGAGGGTGATCCCGGCGGCGACGCCCAGTCCGAAGCCCTTGCCGAGCGCCGAGCGGGGCCGGCCGAGGTCCCACAGGACCAGGCAGGCGAAAGCCAGGTTGATCTGGCCGGGCAGCGGGGCCTGGAACAGCGGTTGCAGCCACAGCCCCACGATGGTCGCCGCCAGCACGGGCCCGGGCCGGGAGCGCAGACCCGCGAGGCGGCAGGACAGCGTGACCAGGAGCGCGAGCAGGCCGGCGTTGCCGAGGACGAGGAAGGCCTTCAGTGCGCCGGCCGGCAGCCACGCGGCCGGCGTGAACAGGATCGCCGCGAACGGCGGATACGTGGCGGGCGGCCCCCACTCGGCGGCGGAGAAACCCTCGACGAGCGCGTCGGCCACCGGAATGCGCAGGGCGATGCAGAGCACGCCCAGCACCAGCAGCGAGCCGGTCAGCAGCACATCGGCGAGAGGCGACGGCGAGCGGCTGGGAACGGGGCTCCGGGTCACCCGCGTGACCCTAGTGGATCAGTGGCCGCGCTGCGCGGGCCTGCACGGGCCTGCACCGAGCCAGGGCGGGCGTGCACGGGCCGGGACGTGCAGGGAGCAGGTCAGTGACGTATGACGCCCGCGTCCTCGGCGTATTCGCCGAGGACGACGACGCTGACGGCGGTCGCCGCGAAGATCCTGACGGCGCGCAGCATGCCGCCGAGGCCCTGGCGCGGACGGGAATCGGAAGTGTCGGTGGCGCCGCTAGGGCGGCCGCCCTGGATCGGGGTGAAGGTTGCGGTGCTCATGGATCCATGGTGCGTTTGCGCGCCGCCCCGCACATCGCTCCCGGGAGGGAACCTCACGGGTCCCCGGGTCCTCCTCCCGTCGCATGCGCACCCCTAGGGGAGCTACCGAAGTCTGACACTCCCCCGTATGACACCCGCTCCGGACCGCCCGGCCTCCCCCGGCATCCCCCCGACGTCCACCGGCCTCCCCCGGCATCCCACCGGCGTCCCGATGTCCACCGACGTCCCTCGCCGCCCCTCCCCGACGCCCCGCCGCCGCCCCTGCCGCCACGCGTTAATCCATTCGCGCCGCACCGCACCGGTGGCTAGAATCTCCGCTCTTGCCGCCTCCCGCCGCCTCATCGGGGAGAGCCGCCCTCCGGCCGGAAACCGGCGGGCCATCTGTTCCGCACCCAGCAGCTGGAGGCAGTTCCGTGCCCGCGCACGCCCCCGAGACCACGCACGACGATCCGCTGGGCCGCGAACGCGCCCACCTCACCGCCTCCCGTTCCGCGCTGCGCGCCATGCGCGAGGACGTCGAAGCCCTCGACATCCGCGACGTCACCGCGAACTGGGTCAACGCGATCGTCCTCCAGGCCCAGATCGACGACCGCATCAAGGCCCTCGCCGACCTCGCCCACACCCCGCTCTTCTTCGGCCGCCTGAACTATCTGCACGCACCCGGCGCCGAGCTCGCCGAGGGCGCGGAGGGCGAGCAGTTCTACATCGGCCGCCGCCACGTCCACGACGCGGACGGCGACCCCATGGTCATCGACTGGCGCGCGCCCGTCTCCCAGCCCTTCTACCGGGCCTCCAAGAAGGACCCGCAGGACATCTCCCTGCGCCGCCGCTTCGGGTACACCGGCGGCGAGCTGACCGCGTACGAGGACGAGCACCTGTCCGACCCCGCCGAGGCGGCCGCGGTCAGCAAGCTGCTCCAGCAGGAGATCGAGCGCCCGCGCGTCGGCCCGATGCGCGACATCGTCGCGACGATCCAGCCCGAGCAGGACGAGATCGTCCGCTCCGGCCTGTCCGGCTCCGTCTGCGTGCAGGGCGGCCCCGGCACCGGAAAGACCGCGGTCGGCCTGCACCGGGTCGCGTACCTGCTGTACGCGCACCGCGACCGCCTCGCCCGCACCGGCACCCTCGTCATCGGGCCGAACCGTTCCTTCCTCCACTACATCGAGCAGGTCCTGCCGGCCCTGGGCGAGCTGGAGGTCAAGCAGGCCACCGTCGACGACCTGGTGGCCCGCCCCGGCCTGGAGGTACGCGGCACCGACGCCGCCGAATCCGCCGTGGTCAAGGGCGACGCCCGGATGGCGGAGGTGCTGAGCCGCGCGGTCCGCTCGCACGTCAGCCGCCCCACGGAGCCGCTGATGGTGGTCCGCGGCTCGCGCCGCTGGCGGGTGCCCGCGTACGAGCTGGAGGAGATGGTCGAGGAACTCCAGAAGCGCGACATCCGCTACGGCGCCGCCCGCGAGGCGCTGCCTCAGCGCATCGCGCACGCGGTGCTCGTACGGATGGAGCAGGCGGGCGAGGCACCCGACGACCGGGTGCAGGACGCGGTGGCCCGCAACGCGGCCGTGAAGGCGGCGGTGAAGGAGATCTGGCCGCCCGTCGAACCGGCGAAGCTGGTCCTGCGCCTGCTGTCCGACCCCGAGTTCCTCGCGCTGCACGCGGCGGACGTCCTCACCGAGGACGAGCAGAAGCTGCTCCTGTGGCCGAAGCCGTTCCGGAGCGTGAAGTCGGCGAAGTGGTCGGCGGCCGACCTGGTCCTGATCGACGAGGCGGCCGACCTGGTGGAACGGACGCATTCGCTGGGTCACGTGGTGCTCGACGAGGCCCAGGACCTGTCGCCGATGCAGTACCGGGCCGTGGGGCGGCGCTGCACCACGGGCTCGGCGACGGTCCTCGGCGACCTCGCGCAGGGCACCACGCCGTGGGCCACGCGCAGCTGGGACGAGGCACTCGCGCACCTGGGCAAGCCGCAGGCGGTACTGGAGGAGCTGACGGCGGGCTTCCGCGTGCCGCGCGAGGTGATCGCCTACGCCTCCCGGCTGCTCCCGTCGATCTCCCCGGGCCTGGCCCCGGTCTCCTCGGTCCGCGAGACCCCGGGATCGCTGCGGGTCGCGGCGGTCGCGGAGGCCGCGGGTCTCGATGCGGCGGTGGTCGCCGCGTGCCGTGACTCCTTGGCACACGAGGGTTCGATCGGCCTGATCGCGGCGGACGCGCGGATCCCGGTGCTGGCCGAAGCCCTGCTGGCGGCGGGGCTGCCCCACCTGTCCCCCGGCGAGGAGACGACCTCGGAGTCCCGGCTGACGCTGGTGCCGGCGTCGCTGGCGAAGGGTCTGGAGTACGACTACGTGGTCCTGGACGAGCCCGCGGCGATCGTGGACGGCGAGCCCGACGAACGGACGGGCCTGCGCCGGCTGTACGTCTGCCTCACCCGCGCGGTCTCGGGCCTGACGGCCCTCCACTCGGCCCCACTGCCTGTGGCTCTCGCCTGAGGTGACGTGACCTGACCCGCGGGTCCGCTCCTGCGGCTCCGCCCCGAACCCCGCTCCTCAAACGCCGGAGGGGCTGGAAATCAAGCGCCGCCGGCGCGATTCCAGCCCCGCCGGCGTTTGAGGCGATCTTTCAGCCCCGCCGGCGTTTGAGGAGCGGGGGCCCGGGGGCGGAGCCCCCGTCAGGACAGGGCGGCGCGCCAGTCCGCGACGGCCTCCGCCGAGACGGGCCGGCCCCACCCGGAGGGACGGGCCGCGCCGCCGATGTGGAACGCGTCGATCCCGCCCGCCCGCAGCACCGGCAGGTGCGCCAGCGTCAGGCCGCCGCCCACGAGGATCCGCGCCCCGTACCCCGGCTCGCCCCCGCGCGCCGCCTCCGCCAGCAGCACCGGCAGCCCCGCCTCCACGCCCTCCGGCGAGCCCGCCGTCAGGTACGTGTCCAGCCCGGGCACATCGGCCAGCGCCTTGCGCAGCTGGTCCCGGTCCGCCGCCCGGTCGATCGCCCGGTGGAAGGTCCAGCGGCAGCCGTCCAGCTCCGCGACGACCGCCTCGACGGCGGCCAGGTCGGGGGTGCCGTCGGCGTGCAGGAAGCCGAGTACGAACTCCTGCGCGCCCTCCGCCCGCAGCTCCCGCGCCACCCGGACCAGGTCGGACACGTCACCGGCCGCGAAACCGTCGGTCCTGCGGAGCATCACGCGCAGCGGGATCTCGACGGCCGCCCTGATCGCCGCGAAGGTCTCGCGCGGCGGGGTGAGCCCGTCGGCGGCCATGTCGGTGACCAGTTCGAGTCGGTCCGCCCCACCGGCCTGGGCCGCGACCGCATCCTCCACGTCGAGGGCGATCACCTCCAGGAGCGCACGGTTGCTCATTCGATCCCATCCTTCGGAAAGCAGCTCGGAAAACCGGGGAAACCAGATAAATAGGTCTAGTCCAATATTCAGAGTACGGGGCTCCCCCCGCCCTTCACCAGCACAATCACGCCACCCCACAATGTGCCCATGGACACAGGCACCCCGCGCAGCGACACCGCCGATCTCCGGGCCCGCTGGCACGCGACCGTCACCGACGCCGGCGCCCCCGCCGACCGCGATCCCGCCCCTTACGCCGACCGCCTCCTCGCCGCCTGGGCGGAACCGCAGCGCCGGTACCACACCACCGCCCACCTGGCCGATGTCCTCGCGCGGATCGACGTACTGGCCCCGCACGCCGCCGATCCGGCCGCCGTGCGGCTCGCCGCCTGGTTCCACGACGCCGTCTACCGCCCCGACCGCTCCGAGAACGAGGAGCGCAGCGCCGCCCTCGCCGAGCGCGCCCTGCCCGAGCTCGGCATCGACCCCGCGCGCACCGCCGAGGTGGCCCGGCTGGTCCGGCTCACCGTCACCCACGATCCCGCCCCCGGCGACACCGACGGCGAGGCCCTCTGCGACGCCGACCTGGCCGTCCTGGCCGGGTCGCCCGACGCCTACGCCGCGTACGCGGCCGCCGTCCGCGCCGAGTACGGCTTCGTCCCCGACGACGCCTTCCGCACCGGCCGCGCCGCCGTCCTGCGCCAGCTCCTCGCCCTGCCGCGGCTCTTCCGCACGCCCTACGGAGCCGCGCACTGGGAGGCCCCGGCCCGGGCCAACCTCGCCGCCGAACTCGCCGCCCTCACCGACCGGGGAATTTGATCGCGTTCGCGCTGGTTGGTGACAGGCATGCCCGCAGCAGCCGCACGCCCCCGCATGCCCGTCGCCGTGTACGTCCTCGGCCTGTCCGTCTTCGCGCTCGGCACCAGCGAATTCATGCTCTCCGGGCTGCTGCCACCCATCGCCGAGGACATGGGCGTCACCATCCCGCAGGCGGGCCTGCTCATATCCGCCTTCGCCATCGGCATGGTCGTCGGGGCACCGCTGCTGGCCGTGGCCACCCTGCGGCTCCCCCGCCGCACCACTCTCGTCTCCCTCATCAGCCTCTTCGGCCTGGGGCAGATCGCGGGCGCGCTGGCCCCCTCGTACGAGCTCCTCTTCGCCTCCCGCGTGGTCTCCGCGCTCGCCTGCGCCGGCTTCTGGGCCGTGGGCGCGGCCGTCGCCATCGCCATGGTCGACAAGGACCAGCGGGCCCGTGCGATGGCCGTCATGATCGGCGGCCTGTCCATCGCGAACGTCCTCGGCGTCCCCGCCGGCGCCTTCCTCGGCGAGCACCTGGGGTGGCGCTCGGCCTTCTGGTCGGTCGGCGCGGCTTCCGCGATGGCCCTCGTCGGCATCCTGGCGCTGATCCCGAAGATCCCGCTGCCCGCCGAGAAGCCCTCGCTCGGGCGCGAGCTGCGCATCTACCGCGACCGCCAGGTATGGCTCTCCATCGGCATCACGGCGCTGGCCGCGGGCGGCGTCTTCTGCGCCTTCAGCTACCTCTCACCGCTGCTCACGGACGTGGCCGGGCTGGACTCGCAGTGGGTCCCCTGGATCCTGGGCCTCTTCGGCATCGGCGCGCTGGCCGGCACCACCGTCGGCGGCCGGGTCGCCGACGCGCACCTGTTCGGCGTGATGATCTGGGGCATCACCGCCTCCACCGTCTTCCTCGGCGCGCTCGCCCTGCTGGCCTCCACCGCCGCCGCGGCGGTCGCCCTCGCCTTCCTGCTCGGCTTCTCGGCCTTCTTCACCGCCCCTGCGCTCAACGCCCGCATGTTCAACGTGGCCGGCGCCGCCCCCACCCTGGCCGGTGCCACCACCACGGCCGCCTTCAACCTCGGCAACACCGGTGGCCCCTGGCTCGGCGGCACCGTCATCGACGCCGACCTGGGCTTCGCCGCCACCGCCTGGGCGGGCGCCGCCATGACGGTCACCGCGATCGCCCTCACCGTGATCGCCCTGCGCCTGGACCGCCGTACGCGGCCGCGCACGACCCGCGTGGTCGCCGGAAGCGGCGCCGCCACGGCCCCCACCGAGGAGCCCGTCCGCGCCTGACCGCGGTCCCGCCCGCGCCCGGCCGCGGTCCCGTCCGCGCCTGAACGGGACCCTGTCGCGCCCGACCGCGGTCCCGGTCGCCGCCCCGGACCCGGCTTCCTACGATGGGATGGTCCGCTCGGGGATCAGGGCACCGCTCGGGGACGTGCGTCAGAGGGGATCCGCCATGGGCCGGTACCGCACGCCCACCGTCCTCGCAGCCGCCGGCCTGCTGCTGTCCGCGCTCTGCGCCGGCCAGGCACCCGCGGCCGCCCCGCCGGGCCGCGTCGACATCAACCCCGTCATCGCCGAGCAGCTCGACGACGCGATCACGGCGGCCATGCGCAAGGCCGGCATCCCCGGTGTGGGCGTCGGCCTGTGGGTCGACGGCGACGACTCCTACGTGCGCGCCTTCGGCACCTCCGACAAGGCCACCGGCATCCCCATCAAGACCGACATGCACACCCGCATCGGCAGCGTCACCAAGACCTTCGCCATCACCGGCGTCCTCCAGCTCGTCGACGAGGGGAAGGTGCGGCTCGACGCGCCGATCTCCACGTACCTCGACGGCGTGCCCGGCGGCGAGGAGATCACCGTCCGGCAGCTCGCCGACATGCGCAGCGGCCTCTACAACTACACCGAGGACCCTCGCTGGATGGCCACCTTCAAGGCCGACCCGCACCGCGCCTGGACCCCGCAGGAGCTGCTGGACATCTCCTTCGCGCACCCCGCCGACTTCCCGCCGGGCGCACGCTGGGAGTACTCCAACACCAACACCGTCCTGCTCGGCCTGCTCGTCGAGAAGATCAGCGGGCAGCCCCTGCACACCTACCTGAAGCAGCACGTCTTCGAACCGGCCGGACTGGAAGCGACCTCGCTGCCGACCGGTGCGGAGATCACGTCCCCGTACGTGCACGGCTACACGAACTTCACCCCGGACGGCGCGACCGTCGACGCCTCCACCTGGAACCCGTCGTGGGGCTGGGCGGCCGGCGCGATGATCTCCACCATGGACGACCTGCGCTCCTGGGTCCCGACCCTGGTCACCGGGAAGCTGCCCGACGGCGGCCGCCTGCTGGAGCCGGGCACCCAGGCCCAGCGGCTGCGCATGCTGCCCACCGGGCACCCCGACGTGGGCTACGGGCTCGGCATCGCCGAGCTCGACGGCTGGATCGGCCACAACGGCGAGCTGCCCGGCTACGAGACCATCGCCGTCCGGCTCCCGCAGGAGCGCGCCACCCTGGTGATCGTGGTGAACTCCGACGTCGACGGCAAGTTCGGCAGCCTGAGCTCCCTCATCGCCAACACCGTCACCAAGATCGCGACCCCGGAGCACGTCTGGTCGCTCCCGCAGGCGGCCCAGCCCAACACCGTCCCCGAGCCCTCCGCACCCCCGCCGGCGACGCCCGCCCCGACCCCGGCGCCGAGCTCCTAGACCGGAACACCGGAGCACCGGAGCACCGGAGCACCGGAACACCGGAACACCGGGACGCCCTTCAGGCGGCCGGCCGGCCCTTCGGGCGGCGCAGTCCCGCCGCAGTGAGCCGACGGACGAGTTCCTTGCTGCCGATCTCCACCGCCCCGGCGCCGACCGCGTCCGCGTACCGGTAGGACGGCACGTCGTAGTGGTCCCGCTCGAAGGCCCGCGGCGGACACCCGATGCCCGCCGCGAAGGCGTGCAGCTCCTCGTACGAGACGTCGCTGACCAGGTGCGACCACATGCGGCCGTGGCCCGGCCAGGTCGGCGGGTCGATGTAGACGGTCACCGGCGGCTCATCGCCGGCCGAGGACGGGGGCCAGGCCGCCTATGGCGGCCACCTTCACACCCGCCTCCGAGCAGACCCAGTGCGGGTCGGGCCCCAGCTCCGGCTCCACGTCCAGCGCGTGCGGGTCCCCGTGGTTGCAGACCGGGCAGAGCGGCCAGCGTCCGTACTTCTCCAGCAGTGCGTCCTTCACGTCCTGGGCGACGAGTCCGGCAAGGTAGTCGACCCCCTCCGGCCACTGCTCCACCCACCACCGGCGGTGCGTGACCGAGTCCTCGACGAGGGAGACGACATCGGCATCGGCGACCTCGCCGGCAGCGAGATCGGCGAGAACGAGGGCACGGGCGACGTGCAGCGCCTGTTCCAGGGGAGTCGCGTGGTCCATGCGCCCATTGTGGACCCGTTCGGGGCCCGTGAAGAAGGCCCTCTTTCCGAGGGCCCAATGGCGTATTGACCGCGGCCACCTCTGAAAATAAGTTTCAGAGGTGAGCCAGAACCAGAAGGAAACTTCCAGCACCCCCGCGCCCCCCACCGCCACGGCTCCGCCGCCCCACGCCCTCCGGGCCCGGATCCGCGGTCTCGGCCCGTCCCTGCCCCGCTCCGTGCAGGCCGTCGCCGACGCCGTCGCCGCCGACCCCGCCACCTGCGCCCGGCTCACCGTCTCCGCCCTCGCCGAGCACACCGGCACCAGCGAGGCCACCGTCGTGCGCGCCGCCCGCCTCCTCGGCTATCCCGGCTACCGCGACCTGCGCCTCGCGCTCGCCGCCCTCGCCGCCCAGCAGGCATCCGGCGCCGCGCCCGCCGTCACCGTCGACATAGCCGTCGACGACCCCCTCGCGGACGTCGTCGCCAAGCTGGCCCACGAGGAGGCGCAGACCCTCACCGACACCGCCGCCGCCCTCGACCTCACCCAGCTCGCCGCCGCCGTCACCGCCCTCGCCACCGCCCGCCGCATCGACATCTACGGCGTCGGCGCCTCCGCCCTCGTCGGCCAGGACCTCGCCCAGAAGCTGCTGCGCATCGGGCTCGTCGCCCATGCGCACAGCGACCCCCACCTGGCGGTCACGGGCGCCGTACAACTGCGTCCCGGCGACGTCGCCGTCGCGATCACCCACTCCGGCACCACCGGCGACGTGATCGAACCGCTGCGCGTCGCCTTCGGCCGCGGCGCCACCACGCTCGCCCTCACCGGTCGCCCGAACAGCCCCGTCACCCGCCACGCCGACCTCGTACTGGCCACCTCCGCCGCCCGCGAGACCCAACTGCGCCCGGCCGCCATGTCCAGCCGGACCAGCCAGTTGCTCGTCGTCGACTGCCTCTTCGTCGGCGTCGCACAGCAGACCTACGACACCGCCGCGCCCGCCCTGGCCGCCTCGTACGAGGCCCTCACCCACCGCCACAGGTCCAGCCCCGCCACATCCAGCCCCTCCGGCGTTTGAGGAGCGGGGAGCGGGGCGGAGCCCCGCTCTCGAAGCCCAGCCCGCGCACCATCCGCCGCCCGCCCGGGAGCCAGCCATGACCGCCCACGCAGAACTCCGCGCCCAGCTGGACACGCTCACCACCGAGGCCTTCCGCCCGGACCTCGCCGAGATCGACCGGCTCTCCACCCTCGACATCGCCCGCACGATGAACGCCGAGGACGCCACCGTCCCCGCCGCCGTCGCCGCACAGCTCCCGCGGATCGCCGCCGCCGTCGACGCGATCGCCGAGCGGATGGCCCGCGGCGGCCGGCTCGTCTACGCGGGCGCCGGCACGGCCGGCCGGATGGGCGTCCTGGACGCGAGCGAGTGCCCACCGACCTTCAACACCGACCCCGCCGACGTCGTCGGACTGATCGCGGGCGGCCCCTCGGCCATGGTCAAGGCCGTCGAGGGCGCCGAGGACTCGAAGGAGCTGGCCGCCGAGGACCTCACCGCGCTGGGGATCGGAGCGGACGACACGGTCGTCGGCATCTCCGCCTCGGGCCGCACCCCGTACGCGATCGGCGCCGTCGAGTTCGCCCGCATGCGCGGCGCGCTCACCGTCGGGCTCTCCTGCAACGCCGGCTCCGCCCTCGCCGCGGCCGCCGACCACGGCATCGAGGTCGTCGTCGGACCCGAACTCCTCACCGGATCCACCCGCCTGAAGGCCGGCACCGCGCAGAAGCTCGTCCTCAACCTCGTCTCGACCATCACGATGATCCGCCTCGGCAAGACGTACGGGAACCTCATGGTCGACATGCGCTCCTCGAACGAGAAGCTGCGCGCCCGCGCCCGCCGCATCGTCGCACTGGCCACCGGCGCTCCCGACGAGGAGATCGAGGCCGCGCTGGCCGCCACCGGGGGCGAGGTCAAGAACGCCGTCCTCGTCGTCCTCGGAGGGGTCGACGGACCCACGGCCGCCGAACTGCTCGCCGCCTCGCAGGGCCACCTGCGCGCCGCTCTGGCCCTCGCCCTCGCCCCCACCAGCTGACCCCGACCCAAGGCGATCCCATATGTCCACTGACAAGAACCGCGCCACCGCCGCCGCGATCCTTCCGCTGGTCGGCGGCCCGGACAACATCACCTCGATCGCGCACTGCATGACCCGCCTGCGCATCTCGCTGCGCGACCGCTCGCTGGTCCAGGACGAGGCCCTGCGCGCCCTGCCGGCGGTCCTCGGCGTGGTCGAGGACCTGGGGGCACCTCCCAGCGGTAGCCGGGGGATGTACCAGATCGTGCTGGGCCCGGGCACCGTCGCCCGTGTGACCCCGGAGTTCGAGGCACTGGTCGAGGAGGCCCGCTCGGCCGTCCCTGCGGCCCCGGCTGCCCCAGCGACCCCGTCTGCGCCAGCGGCCCCTGCCGTACCCGCCTCGACTCCCGCCACCGCACACACCATCACCGCGGCGGACCTCGCCGCACGGGGCGCGGCGCTGAAGGAGGCTCAGAAGGCCCGCAACGCCACCCCCTTCAAGCTCGTCCTGCGCCGCATCGCGAACATCTTCGTCCCGCTGATCCCGGCCCTGATCGGCTGCGGCATCATCGCCGGGCTGAACGGCCTGCTGACGAATCTGGGCTGGGTGCCCGCCGTCGTCCCCGCGCTCGCCGCCATCGCATCCGGCTTCATGTCCCTGATCGCGGTCTTCGTCGGCTACCACACGGCCAAGGAGTTCGGCGGTACGCCGATCCTGGGCGGCGCGGTCGCCGCGATCATCGTCTTCCCGGGCGTCGCGAAGATCGACGCCTTCGGGCTGGAGCTCAAGCCCGGCCAGGGCGGCGTCCTCGGCGCGCTCGCCGCCGCCCTCCTCGCCGTGTACGTGGAGAAGTGGTGCCGCAGGTGGGTGCCGGAAGCCCTGGACGTCCTCGTCACCCCCACCCTCACCGTGCTGATCTCGGGCCTCGTCACCATCTTCGGCCTGATGTACCTCGCCGGTGAGGCCTCCGCCGCCATCGGCACCTTCGCGAACGCGCTCCTCGCCGGCGGCGGCGCCTTCGCGGGCCTGGTCCTCGGCGGCCTCTTCCTCCCCCTCGTGATGCTCGGCCTGCACCAGGCCCTGATCCCCATCCACACCACCCTCATCGAGCAGGACGGCTACACGGTCCTGCTGCCCATCCTCGCCATGGCGGGCGCGGGCCAGGTCGGCGCGGCCATCGCCGTCTACTACCGGCTCCCGCGCAACGGCTCGCTCCGCGCCACCATCAAGTCCGCGCTCCCGGCCGGTTTCCTGGGCGTCGGCGAACCGCTGATCTACGGCGTCTCCCTGCCGCTCGGCCGCCCCTTCGTCACGGCGTGCATCGGCGGAGCGGCCGGCGGCGCCTTCGTCGGCCTCTTCCACCAACTGGGCGTCGCCTTCGGCTCCACCGCCATCGGCCCCTCCGGCTGGGCCCTGTTCCCGCTGCTCGACGGCAGGTCGAGCGCGGGCATCACCCTCGCGATCTACGCGGGCGGCCTGCTGGTCGGCTACCTCGCGGGCTTCGTCGCCACCTACTTCTTCGGCTTCACCCGCCGGATGCTGGCCGACCTCAACACCGACCCGGGGCCGGCCCCGGGCACCGCCACCGCCGCCGAAGCACCCCCGCAGGAACGCATCCCGGCCTAGCCCGGCATGCTGTGCGGATGCTGCTCCCCGCCGAGGCCGTCGCCGCCACGACCCGTATCGACGTCGTGCGCATCACCGACGGTCCCGAGCGGCACGGCGACCCGATGACCGGGCCCGTCGTGGGACACTGGGAGGGTCCCGCCGTCGCGGAGATGCTCGCGGCCGTACGGAAGATCCCCGCCGCCGACCTCACCCTGTGCGGGTTCGCCCCCGGCTGGGGCATCCGCGCGTACGGCGACCCGGCCGGACCGCCGCTCTACGAGGCCGCGTTCTGCTACGGCTGCGACATGGCCTGGGTCTGGGGCCCCCGGGTCCCGGAGCCGCTGCACCGCCAGACCTTCGACTCGGAGTCGCCCTACGCGCTCTTCCTGCGCATGCGGATGCGCGCCGCGGGCCCGTGAGTTCGAGCCGGTCACAGGGCCGGGGGCGGGGTCGGAGGCGGGGTCGGAGGCGGGGTCGCGCCCTTTTCGGTGGCGCCGGCCTTTTCCAGTAGCTCCGGGTAGGGCATCTGCGCCATGGAGCCACGGACCTGCGTGAGCCCGTAGCGTTCAATGGCCCTCTGATCCAGCGGCGGCTTCTCCGGATCGAACCGTATCCGTTTATCCGGTGGGGACACATCCACAATGACCGTGGGCGCCTTACCGCCCAACCCCCACACCGTTACACACTGCGGACCGCGGATCACGTTCAGAATTTCACTGCTGTTCGAGATCGCGGTCCGGAATTTATACCTCGGATCGGGAGGATCCCCCTCCCTCAAGGAGTTCCTGAGCGTCTTCCCCGACAGCCTGGTGTTCTCATAGTTCCCGGTCATTTTCATTCTGTCTTTCCTGATCACGTAAACCTCGCTCTGAGCGGTGATCGCCTCATATTTGCGAGGATCGGGATCCTTCACCTCGATGACCGCGTCCTTGGCGACCTCTTCTCCTGGGTTCAGCACATGGCCGTCCGGCAAGACGAACTCTCCGTCGAAGATCAATTCGGATCTGGAAGCCTTGTCGGCGGGCGTGCTCCACGCGGGCTCGCCACGGATCCAGTAGGTACTGCCCAGGACATAGACAGGCACCTGACCGGCGTTCTTCACGTACAGATGAACCGTCACATACAGCTTCGCCGCCCCCTTGTCGATGCTCGACTCCTTGAACTCCGCCCCGGTCTGGATCAGCGGCGTCGTCACATAGGGAACATAGATCTGCGAGTACGCCAGATTGGCGGCGGCCAGAACGGTGGAAACGATCACCCCGATCGCAATGTTCTTGGGAATGCGGAGACCCTTCCCCGCCCGGTATTTGACCAGTTCGAACAGGACGATCGAAGACCAGACAACGAGGGCTATACCGATGACGGTGGCGGAGGTGAAACGCTCGCCGATCTGCAGCAGAAGGACAGAAATTCCACAGAGGAGGGCGATCACAACTCCAAACAGAACGGCCACCCCCGAGTAACGCCAACGCCGCATTTCCCAGAAGTCGACAGCAGCCGCAGCCGCGATCAACTCCATCATGGCTACCACAAAAATGGTGAATCCCGCGATGCGTCCGCCGTAGGTGAGGGCATCACCACTGTCCACGATTCCGATACGAAAGAGCGGGAATGAGGTCGCGAGGAGGCCCAGGACCACGAAGAAGCCGGTGGTTCGTCGCATCCACGCCCGGTCCGGCCAGACAGTGGCGTCCCCACCGAGCCAACGGATGGGGCCCCCGCCTGCCACACCTTCACGACGCAGGAGTCTCCTGAGCTCCTTGTCGGACCAAACCCCGCCCACCGGCCTGCCGTCTATCCGAACTTCCCGCAAGCCGAGGTCATCCGGCGCTCCCACGGTCACTTCACGCGTGTTCGCCATAACACCAGCCTGCGCCTTGACCGCAGAGGGCGCTCCTCGTGCGCCCCATCGTGCGCCCCCCCTCAGCGTGCAAGCGCCGCGCCGCAGAGGGAGGGTGGTGGTGCACGTATCGGTGTCACTCGTTCCCGGAGGAGCTCTCATGCGTACCCGAATCCTGGCGTTCGCCGCCGCCCTCGTACTGGCTGCTCTCGGCGCTGCGGTCCCCACCGCGCAGGCCGCCGCACCGGCCATCCCCGGTCCGACGTGCACGGCCGCCAAGGGGGCGGTGGAGTACGACTCCGCCACCGGCCAGTGGACCTGCAAAGGCGGCGAGCACGACGGCGAACTCATCACCGAGAGCTGAGACTCAGCCGGTGGTGGCGGTCTGCAAGAACCGCACCAGGTCATCGTCGCTGTAGCCGAGCCTCGGGCCGCGCTCGGCGGCCATCAGCAGCAACTGGCCCACGATCTCAGCGCCCCAGCCGTCCGTACCGTCATCGGACCACTCCCACAGCTTGTCGATGCCGAGTCCGGTCATCAGTAGCCCGTACCGGGTGCGGACCTCCGCGCACAGCTCCGCCACCGCGTCGAGCAGCCGCCCACCCGGCCGCTCGCACCGCAGCCCCAGGCAACCGCCGAAGTCCGCGACCACGCACCCCTGGGGCGGGCTCGCCCTGAGCCCCTCGTAGCGCAGGTCGTCGAACCCCGGATACCCGTCCACCGGGCAGTGCACCAGCGTGAACCGCTGCCATCCGGGCGGCGGGGGCGGCTTCGGGTCGCCCGCCTCCGGACCGCAGACCCCGCGCGGCGCGAGCGCGGTCTCCAGGCCGCGCAGCTTCCAGCCGAGCTCGAAGGCGAAGTTCACCGCCTCCACGGCCTCGCTCACGAACCCGCCGCCCGCTCGTGCAGGACAGCGGCCAGCCGGAGGGCGGTGTCCAGGTTGCAGCGGCCCAGGTCCACCAGCGGCAGCCCGTAGGTGCCCGCAGCCGAGACCCGCTCCACGTCCAGCGAGGGGAACAGCACGCCGACCCCGGCGAGGGATTCCCGCAGCTGCCGGACGGCCTCCTCGGCCGCCTGCATGCGCTCCTGTGGGGAGAGCACCATGACATGTCACCTTTCTACTCTGAGTATCCAACTTCTTCACACAGAGTGGCGACGCGCTCACTAGCCTTTCAAGTGCGAACCCCGCAACAACCGCACATGTTGCTCAGGGAGTTGCCATGCCACGAAAGAACCTCGACCCCTCCTCCTCACCCCGCGCCCTCCTGGGCGCGGAACTGCGCGTAGCGCGCGAACGCGCGGGCATGAGCCAGGCCGAACTCGGCGAACGCCTTTTTGTCAGCGGCGCGTTCATCGGCCAGCTCGAAGCCGGCACGCGTCGGATGCACCTGGAGTTCGCCCGCCAGATCGACGAGATCCTCGACACGGGCGGCTTCTTCGTCCGCAACTGCGGTGCCGCGGCCGAGTCGAAGTACCCGGACCACTTCGCGGCGGCGGCCGAAGCCGAAGCCCTGGCGAAGACCATCCGGGAGTACGCGCCGCAGCTGATTCCCGGACTGCTCCAAACAGAGGCGTACGCGCGCGAGGTGTTCCGTGCGTATCAGCCGACGGCCACCGAGGAGACCATCGACGAGCTGGTCACGAATCGCCTGGCCAGGGCCTCGCTGCTCAATGATCCAACAACCCCACTGTTGTGGTGCGTCCTCGACGAGGCGGTACTGCGACGCGCCGGGGACAGCCCGGCGATCCTGGCCGAGGCGCTGCGGCACATCGCGAGGCTGATCCGCTCCTGCCGGATCATCGTGCAGGTGCTGCCGTTCAGCGCGGGCTTCCATGCGGGGCTGGCGGGCACCCTCAAGCTGATGTCGTTCGATGACGCGCCGCCACTCTCGTACGTCGACGGCCTAGGGATGGGTCAGTTGTTCGACGATCCGGCCACCGTCGCCCACCACACCCTGACCTACGATCTCCTCACGGCCAACGCGCTGTCACCGCGCAAGTCCCTGGCCCTGATCGAATCGGTGGCGGAGGAATACGAAGATGACCAGCAAGCCTGAGTACGACCTGTCGGCGGCCTCCTGGCACAAGTCCAGCTACAGCGCGGGCGACGGCGGAAACTGCCTGGAGATGGCCACTTGGCGGAAGTCCACCCACAGCGACGGCACTGGCGGGGACTGCCTCGAAGTGGCCGACGGCCACCCCGACCTCGTCCCCGTGCGGGACTCCAAGCAGCCCGAAGGCCCGCACGTGATGTTCCACGCACGGGCCTGGGCGACCTTCGTCGCGGCGCTCTGACGGATCAGAGGCCGGCGGTGAACAGCAGCTGGTTCGGGCTGTTGTCGCTCAGGTTCTCGATGATGTCCTTCGTGGACTTGTCCGACAGGAAGTTGTGGATCTCGGCCGGCAGCGCGTTGGGGTGCTCGGCCTTGTAGAGCGCGGCCACACCGGCGACGTGCGGCGCGGCCATGGACGTACCGTTCAGGGCCACGCTGCCGCCACCCAGCCTCGCGGAGACGATGTCCTTGCCCGGGGCGTAGATGTCGAGGCACTCGCCCCAGTTCGAGAAGTCCGTCTCCTGGTCGAATCGGTCCGTCGCACCGACGGTCACCACGCGCGCGGCCGAGGCGGGCGAGACGCGACAGGCATCCCGGTTCTCGTTGCCCGCCGCGATCACCGGCAGCACACCGCGGTCCGACACCGCGGTGGCTGCCGCGTTGACCGAGTCGAGGCGGTCCCCGCCCAGGGAGGCGTTCAGGACGGCCGGCTGATGGGCGTTCCTGGCGACCCAGTCGAAGCCCGCGATGATGCCCGACCAGGGGCCGCGGCCGTCGCAGCCCAGGACACGGACGCTCACCAGGCTGACCTTGTGCGCCACGCCGAACGCCGTGCCGCCGACCGTGCCCGCCACGTGCGTGCCGTGGCCGTTGCAGTCCGCGCCGTTGCGGCCGTCACCGATCGCGTCGAACCCCCGAACCGCCCGGCCGCCGAACTCCGGGTGGGCGAAGTCGATGCCGCTGTCGACGATGTACGCGGTCACCCCCTGGCCGCTGCCGTGGGCACTGAAGTTGTTGTCGAGCGGCAGGAACCGCTGGTCGATCCGGTCCAGGCCCCAGGAGTTGGCGGGCGCCTTGGTCTGTGCGCCGGCGGCCGGCATCGGCGGGGCGCTGACCTGCGCGTCCTGCTCCACCCTCAGCACGCCGGGCGTCGTCCGGACGACCTTCAGCTGCTCCGCGGTGAGGGAGGCGGCAAAGCCGTTGAACGCCGCCGAGTACTTGAACTTCGGCTTCACGCCGACGGTCGCGGCGAACCGCGCCGCGTTGGTCGCCTTGTCCAGGGTGACGATGTACTGGTCGGCGATGGCGTTGGCCGAGGTGATCAGCGGTACCGGGGTCGGCTCCGGGGCCGCGACCGAGGCGGTGGCGGCCGCGACCGGGGTGACGGTGAGGAGAACGGCCGTGGCCAGACGGGCGAGCAGACGCATGGAAGAAGCTCCCTGACGTGCTGTGAAAGGTCGACGTGGAGGAGCCGCCCCCGCGATCTGGAGTCCTCCGCGGGTGCGGCCCTCCTCTACATCGGGCACCGCCCCGGCGCGGCTTGAACCATCGCCTCCACCTGGCCGATCGTCCGACTGCCGCGTCAACCTGCCGTGTCGGACACGCTGCAGAAAGGGTTAATCCCTTGTGCCGCTTGGGGTGTGGCCCGCTCCGCCCGGGGCCTGGAAACCCGTGCGAGATTCACCCGTACGCCTCGCCCCCGGACAAGGGAGCGCACGGCCAGAGCCCGCCGTGCACCCGCCACACCCACCGGCGTCGTTGACCCGCCCTGCCGCGCGTGATGGCCTCGGGCCATGCGCATCCGTCTGAGCCGAACCCTGACCGTGGCCGTCGCCGTACTGGCCGCCGTCGCCGCCCTGCCCGTGTCCGCGGCCACCGCCGACGTGCCGGAACCCGTACCGCACACGGCTCCGGCCGACCACGCC
This sequence comes from Streptomyces avidinii, assembly GCF_014650695.1. Classification (GTDB taxonomy): domain Bacteria; phylum Actinomycetota; class Actinomycetes; order Streptomycetales; family Streptomycetaceae; genus Streptomyces; species Streptomyces avidinii. The sequence goes on from NZ_BMVL01000015.1 coordinate 67,682, forward strand.
ACGTACATCGTCACCGTTCGGGAAGACGTCGACCCGGCCGCTGTGGCCGAGCGGGTCGGTGCCACCCCGGTCCACGTCTACCGCACCGTCCTGCACGGCTTCTCCGCCCGGCTGAGCCCCGCCCAGGTCGAGGCCCTGCGGGAGATGCCGGACGTCGAGTCCGTGGACGAGGACGGCCGGGCCATCGGCTTCTGAGGGAAGAGCGGCGGGACGAGCGGCGCCCGGACGTTCACCGCGAAGCCCCGGTCGAAGTCCCCTCGGCGATCCGCCGGGCGGTCCCGCGGGCGGCCTCCTCCCGATCGCGCAGGCACGGTGCACCGGTCCGTCAAGCCCCGAATGTCCGCACGGTGACACGGGCGCCCGCGCAGGGCGCAATGGAGGTCGGCCCGCTTCCCCGAAACCGCCAAGGACCGCACCCATGACCCTCGCCAGGACCCGCCGCATGGCCTTCGTGCTCGTCGCCCTGCTCGCCGGTGGACGCATAGCCGCGTACGCCGACGGATCGTCGTCGGCCGCCCCGGAACAGGGGGCGGCCCGGGCGGCCTAGCCCCTGGCCGCCTCGATGAAGGCGCGGATCAGCTCCGGCGACTTCACGCCGCGCTCCCGCTCCACCCCGCTGGACACGTCCACGCCCCAGGCGCCGGTCACCTCGACCGCCTCCCGCACGTTGCCCGGGTTCAGCCCGCCGGCCAGCAGCCAGCGGCCCTCGGGCGCGGTGAAGTCGGCCGAGCCCCAGTTCCACGGCTTCCCGGAGCCCGGGTCCGGCGCGTCCAGCAGCAGCAGGTCCTCGCCGTACTCGCCGCAGCGCTTCACGTGCTCGGCGGTGGCCCGCAGCAGGGTCCGCCCGCCCGCACGCAGCGCCGCGAAGTCCTCGGGTCCCTCCTCGCCGTGCAGCTGCACCCCGCGCACCCCGCTCTCCTCGGCGAACCGGCGCACCTCCGCCACGGGCTGCCCCCGGAACACCCCGACGGTGAGCACCCCCTCCGGCACCCGCGCGGCCAGCTCCCGCGCGCCGGCGGCGTCGACCGTGCGCGGACTGCCCGGCGCGAAGACGAACCCGATCGCATCGGCCCCGGCAGCCACCGCCACGTCGACGTCGCTCGCGGTCTTCAGGCCGCAGATCTTGACGAAGAGATCGCTCATGCCCCCAGTCAACCACCGCACCCGACGTCAACGACGCCGGTCTCTTTACATCCCTTGGCGTGCGACCCACGCCAAGCTCGCATTATGTCGTCAGCGACATAACGGTGGCCGCCCGTATCGTGTGCCGAACGGAGCACGGCCCGGCCCACACGACGTACAGCCGCGGCAAGGAAGGGAACGCGTCATGAATCACGCCCGCTGGAAGCTGACCCGCGAGAAGACGGCCGCACTGGGATACGTCGAGCCGCCCGAGGTCCGGGCCGAGCGGGCGGAGATCCGGCTGGCCATGGCCTTCGCCAAAGCAGTGCACGAGCGGCGCAAGGCGCTGGGACTGTCGCAGGCTCAGCTGGCCGAGCGGGCCGGGCTCACCCAGGCAAAGGTCTCCCGGGTGGAAGGCGCCGACGCTGTGCCGACGCTGCCCCTGCTGCGCCGCCTCGCACACGCCTTGGACGCCGGACTGAACATCGCCCTCGACGAGGACCGTGAAGACGTCACTTTCATCGCGCACCCCGCAGCCTGAGGCCGCGTCCGACGAAACGCCCGAGGGCGGCACCCCCGTGGGGGTGCCGCCCTCGTTCGAGAACAGCCGATCAACCTTCAGGCCGGAGCCGGGGGTCGATCAGAAGTCCATGTCACCGCCCGGCATGCCGCCCGGCGCACCGGCGCCGGCCTTCTCGGGCTTGTCGGCGATGACGGCCTCGGTCGTCAGGAACAGCGCGGCGATCGACGCGGCGTTCTGCAGCGCGGAGCGCGTGACCTTCGCCGGGTCGATGATGCCCTCGGCGATCATGTCGACGTACTCGCCGGTCGCGGCGTTCAGGCCGTGACCGATCGGGAGGTTGCGCACCTTCTCGACGACGACGCCACCCTCGAGACCACCGTTGACGGCGATCTGCTTGAGCGGGGCCTCCAGGGCGAGCTTCACGGCGTTGGCGCCGGTCGCCTCGTCACCCTCGAGCTCCAGCTTCTCGAAGACCGCGGAGGCCTGCAGCAGGGCCACGCCACCACCGGCGACGATGCCCTCCTCGACGGCCGCCTTCGCGTTGCGAACGGCGTCCTCGATGCGGTGCTTGCGCTCCTTGAGCTCGACCTCGGTCGCGGCACCGGCCTTGATGACGGCCACGCCGCCGGCCAGCTTCGCGAGGCGCTCCTGGAGCTTCTCGCGGTCGTAGTCCGAGTCGGAGTTCTCGATCTCGGCGCGGATCTGGTTGACGCGACCCTGGACCTGGTCGCTGTCACCGGCACCGTCGACGATGGTGGTCTCGTCCTTGGTGATGACGACCTTGCGGGCGCGGCCGAGCAGGTCGAGACCGGCGTTCTCCAGCTTGAGGCCGACCTCCTCGGAGATGACCGTGCCGCCCGTGAGGATGGCGATGTCACCGAGCATGGCCTTGCGGCGGTCACCGAAGCCCGGAGCCTTGACGGCGACGGACTTGAAGGTGCCACGGATCTTGTTGACGACGAGGGTGGAGAGCGCCTCGCCCTCGACGTCCTCGGCGATGATCAGCAGCGGCTTGCCGGACTGCATGACCTTCTCCAGGAGCGGCAGCAGGTCCTTGACCGAGCCGATCTTGGAGTTGACGATCAGGATGTACGGGTCGTCGAGGGACGACTCCATGCGCTCCATGTCGGTGGCGAAGTACGCCGAGATGTAGCCCTTGTCGAAGCGCATACCCTCGGTGAGCTCCAGCTCCAGACCGAAGGTCTGGGACTCCTCGACGGTGATGACGCCTTCCTTGCCGACCTTGTCCATGGCCTCGGCGATGAGCTCGCCGATCTGGGTGTCGGCGGCGGAGATGGAGGCCGTCGAAGCGATCTGCTCCTTGGTCTCGACATCCTTGGCCTGGGCGAGCAGGGCGGCGGAGACGGCCTCGACGGCCTTCTCGATACCACGCTTGAGGGCCATCGGGTTGGCACCGGCGGCCACGTTGCGCAGGCCCTCGCGGACGAGAGCCTGGGCCAGGACGGTGGCCGTGGTCGTACCGTCGCCGGCGACGTCGTCCGTCTTCTTGGCGACTTCCTTGACCAGCTCGGCGCCGATCTTCTCGTACGGGTCCTCGAGCTCGATCTCCTTGGCGATGGAGACACCATCGTTGGTGATCGTGGGGGCGCCCCACTTCTTCTCAAGGACGACGTTGCGACCCTTGGGGCCAAGGGTGACCTTGACGGCGTCGGCGAGCTGGTTCATCCCACGCTCGAGGCCGCGGCGGGCCTCCTCGTCGAACGCAATGATCTTGGCCATCTGAAGTGGTCCTCCCGGACAGCGGTGGATTGCTCCCAGGACCGCGCCCGCGCCCGCGACGGACGGCCTGCGTGCCCGGCGGTTCCTTCCCACCGGACCCTGCGGGCCTCACCGACCCGGTCCTCGTTTCAGTAGCACTCTCACCAGGAGAGTGCTAACGCCAATGATTAGCACTCGACCCCTCCGAGTGCAAGCGGCTTGGGGCAACGCCCCGCCACTACCGGGCATACGCAGGAGGGGCCCCCATCCCGTGTCCAGGATGTGGGCCCCTCGTGGTGCTCCAGGTCTTCGATGCAACTGTGCGTCGGCGGTCGATCGCGCCAGGACTAGCCGAGTGCGAGCTTGACCATGTCCGCCTGCGGACCCTTCTGGCCCTGCGAGATCTCGAACTCGACCCGCTGACCCTCTTCAAGGGTGCGGTACCCGTCCATCTGGATGGCGCTGTAGTGGACGAACACATCCGCACCACCGTCGACCGCGATGAAGCCGTAGCCCTTCTCCGCGTTGAACCACTTGACGGTGCCCTGAGCCATGCCTAACTCCCCTATTACTGGCCCTTGCGCAGGAACGCACTTCGCGATCCCGGGTCAGAACTTGCGTCGGAACGCGTCGACCGAGGCTGAATGTATCTGCGCGGATGCTGTCTGCAACAGGTCAATCCGATGAGAATTCTGGACACCGAGAAACATTGAAATAGAGTGAAAATTTGCCATACTCCAGGGCAACTCGGGCCGGGCATATCTCGCCAAAGCCCCATACCGCACTTGCACATTGGCCCGATGTCGACCCTCGCGCGGCCCGTTCATATGCAGGGGGCAAGAACAGCGGAGGGGACTTCCCCAACCCTACCGTGCCCAATCAAGCAGAATTGCCCCCTCCGCTTTTAGCGGAGGGGGCAATTTCGGTTTGCGCGTGTCACCTGTCAGGTGATCCCGGGGATCCGGGTATTCAGCAGCCGCCTGCCACGGCCGGGATGATCGAGACGCCGGCGCCGTCCGGCGTCGCCGCCTGCAGCCCGCCCTCGAAGCGCACGTCGTCGTCGTTCACGTAGACGTTCACGAAACGGCGCAGCTTGCCCTGGTCGTCCAGGACGCGCGCGGCGATGCCCGGGTGGCTCTTCTCCAGGGACTCGATGACCTCGGCGAGGGTCGCGCCCTCGGCCGGGACCTCGGCGGCGCCGCCGGTGTAGGTGCGCAGGATGGTGGGGATGCGGACGTTGACGCTCATGGCGCTACTGCCTTTCCGGGTGCAGAGGGAGAAGGATCAGACCAGGCCGGCGGCGCGGAACGCGTCCAGGCTCGGGCGGATGGTGGCGGTCTGCCCGCTGTCCGCGGCCACCGCCTCCAGGGTCTTGAGGCCGTCACCGGTGTTGAGGACGACCGTGGTCAGCGTCGGGTCGAGCTGCCCGTTGTCGATGAGCTTCTTCGTCACGCCGACGGTCACGCCGCCCGCGGTCTCGGCGAAGATGCCTTCGGTCTGCGCGAGGATCTTGATGGCCTCGACGACCTGCTCGTCGGTCACGTCCTCGACGAAACCGCCCGTGCGGCGCGCGATGTCCAGCACGTACGGGCCGTCCGCCGGGTTGCCGATCGCGAGCGACTTGGCGATGGTGTTCGGCTTCTGCGGGCGGACCACGTCGTGACCGGCCTTGAAGGCGGTCGACACCGGGGAGCAGCCCTCGGCCTGCGCACCGAAGATCTTGTACGGCTTGTCCTCGACGAGGCCGAGCTTGATGAGTTCCTGCAGACCCTTGTCGATCTTCGTCAGCTGCGAGCCGGACGCGATCGGGATGACGATCTGGTCGGGCAGCTGCCAGCCGAGCTGCTCGCAGATCTCGTACGCCAGGGTCTTGGAGCCCTCGCCGTAGTACGGGCGGAGGTTGACGTTGACGAAGCCCCAGCCCTCGCCCAGCGGGTCGCCGATGAGCTCGGAGCAGAAGCGGTTGACGTCGTCGTAGTTGCCCTCGATGCCGACCAGGTCACCGCCGTACACACCGGCCATGACGACCTTGCCCTGCTCCAGGTCGTGCGGGATGAACACGCAGGAGCGGAAGCCGGCCCGGGCGGCCGCGGCGCCGACGGCGCCGGCCAGGTTGCCGGTCGAGGAGCAGGACAGGGTGGTGAAGCCGAAGGCGCGGGCGGCCTCGACGGCGATGGCCACGACGCGGTCCTTGAAGGAGTGCGTCGGGTTGCCGGAGTCGTCCTTGACGTACAGCTTGCCGGTGACGCCCAGCTCCTTGGCCAGGTTGGCCGCGTCCACGAGCTTGGTGAAGCCCGGGTTCAGGCTGGGCTTGGAGGCCACGTCCGCGGGGACGGGCAGCAGCGGCGCGTAGCGCCAGATGTTGTTGGGGCCGGCCTCGATCGCGGCGCGCAGGGCCTCGGGGTCACCGGTGGGCAGGTCGTAGGCGACCTCCAGCGGTCCGAAGCACTCGGCGCACGCGAAGATGGGGCCGAGCTCGAAACGGGTACCGCACTCGCGACAGGAAAGGCCGGTGGCAGGTCCGAGATCAACAGAGGTGGCGACAGTCTGTGCAGCCATGATGGCGAGGCCCTTTCTCCTCATCTTCCCCATGGCGCACTTCGCCATGAGACGGAATTGGCACCTTCCCTAGCCGGGGACCTCGCTGACGTCGCTGATGTGCGCGATCGCGAGAACCGACTGGAGGGTTGCCGGGGCTTCAACGGGCCGTGTCCCTCTGCCCCTCTGGATGAGCGGTATGGCACCGGGCGACGCGCTCTTCGGCGCGCCCGGGCGTTTGTCACGAGGACCCCGGCATGCGGTGGTCCTTCGCGTTGTTCAAGACTGTAACCGAAGGGCCGGACGGTTGAGACAGGCGTCCGAACCGCGAGATGGATCACATACCGGCGGATTTCGCCGACACGCAGGGAGTGCTGAGGGTGCTGGAAGAGGTGGAGCGATGGCTGGCCGACCGCTCCTGGTCCGCCGCCGACCGACCGCTCGACCAGCTGCTCGACCGGAAACGGGCGGCCGGGACCACGGTCAGCGTGGTGCTGCCCGCGCTGGACGAGGAGGCGACGGTCGGGGCGATCGTCGAGGTGATCCGGCGTGAGCTGATCGAGGGACTGCCCGTCCCCCTGGTCGACGAACTGGTCGTCATCGACTCGGGCTCCACCGACCGCACCGCCGAGGTCGCGGCGAAGGCCGGGGCCCGGGTGGTGCACCGCGACGACGTGCTGCCCCGCATCCCGGCGCTGCCCGGCAAGGGCGAGGTGCTGTGGCGCTCGCTGCTGGCCACCGAGGGGGACATCGTCTGCTTCGTCGACGCCGACCTGCGGGACTTCTCCGCCGCCTTCGTATCCGGGATCGTGGGCCCGCTGCTGACCGACCCGGACGTGCAGTTCGTCAAGGCGATGTACGACCGGCCGCTGGGGGACACCCCCGGCCAGGGCGGCCGGGTCACCGAACTGGTCGCCCGCCCCCTCCTCAACCTGCACTGGCCGCAGCTGGCCGGCTTCGTCCAGCCGCTGGGCGGCGAGTACGCCGTGCGCCGCTGCCTGCTGGAACGGCTGCCGTTCCCCGTCGGGTACGGCGTCGAGCTGGGCCTGCTGGTCGACGCCCTGCACACGGTCGGGCTGGACGCACTGGCCCAGGTGGACGTGGGCGTACGGGTCCACCGCCATCAGGACGGGCAGGCACTGGGCCGGATGGCCGCGGCGATCTACCGCACCGCCCAGGTACGGCTCTCGCGCGGGCACCTCGTACGGCCGGAGCTGACGCAGTTCGAGCGCGGACCGGAGGGCTTCGTACCGCGGACGTACCCGGTGGACACCGAGGAGCGGCCCCCGATGGCGGGCATCAAGGAGTACGCCCGGCGTCGCGTGGCGTGAGCGAACGTACGGTTTGAGCGGGCACGGACCGGGCTAGGTTGGCCGCATGGCTTCCCAGGTACTCGTTGCAGCGAACCGCGGCCCCCTCTCCTACGCCCTCGCCGACGACGGGACGCTCAGCGCCCGGCGCGGCGGGGGCGGTCTCGTCTCCGGACTCTCCACGGCCCTCGCGGAGCAACCGGATGCACTGTGGATCTGCGCGGCACTGTCGGAGGCGGACCGGGAGGCGGTCCGCCGGGGCGTGGCCGAACCAGGGGTCCGGATGCTGGACATCGATCCCACGATGTACGACGACGCCTACAACGGCATCGCCAACTCTGTGCTGTGGTTCACCCACCACCACCTGTACGACATCCCGCGCGAGCCGGTCTTCGACGCCGAGTTCCGCCGCCGGTGGGACTCGTACGAGCGCTACAACCAGGCCTTCGCCGAGGCACTGGCCGAGGAGGCCGCGCAGGGCGCGTCGGTGCTGGTCCAGGACTACCACCTGGCGCTGGTCCCCGGGCTGTTGCGGGTGCTGCGCCCCGACCTGCGGATCGCGCACTTCACGCACACCCCGTGGGCCGCGCCCGGCTACCTCTCGATGCTGCCCGACCTGGTCCGCGAGACCCTGCTGTGGGGCATGCTCGGCGCGGACGTGCTCGGCTTCCACACCGAGGCCTGGGCGGCGGAGTTCCTGGGCTCGGCGCGGCTCGACGACGCGTGGGGGCAGGCCGAGGTGCACGAGGGCTCGGTGGTGGAGCACCGCCGGTACTCGGTGTGGCCCACCCGCACCACGCGGGTGCGGGCGTACCCGCTGGGCGTGGACGCCGACGAGCTGCGGGCGCTGGCTCACCGCCCGGAGGTGAACGACAAGCTGGCGGAGCTGCGGGCGGAGGTGGACGGCCTGCGGACGATCGTCCGCGTGGACCGCACGGAGCTGTCGAAGAACATCCTGCGCGGCCTGCTGGCCTACCGGGAACTGCTGACCACGCGCCCGCAGTGGCGCGGCCGGGTGGTCCACCTGGCGTCGGCGTACCCGTCGCGGCAGGACCTGCGGGTGTACCGGGAGTACACGGCCGCGGTGGCGGGGCTGGCGCAGGAGATCAACGCGGAGTTCGGTACGGAGGACTGGCAGCCGGTGCTGGTGTCGGTGAAGGACGACTTCGCGCGCTCCCTGGCGGCGTACCGGCTGGCGGACGTGGCGCTGGTGAACCCGGTGCGGGACGGGATGAACCTGGTGGCGAAGGAGATCCCGGTGGTGTCGGAGGCGGGGTGCGTGCTGGTGCTGTCCACCGGGGCGGGGGCGTACGAGGAGCTCCGCCAGGACGCGCTGACGGTGAACCCGTACGACGTTTCGGCGACGGCGGAGGCGCTGCACGCTGCGCTGGCCATGCCGGTGGGTGAGCGCGTGGAGCGGACCAAGCGCCTGGCCGCTGCCGCGACGTCCCTCCCCCCGACGGCCTGGTTCACGGCCCAGCTCTCGGCGCTGACCGACCCCGCCTGACCGTCCGC
>NZ_BMVL01000015.1:76496-128356 GCF_014650695.1 Streptomyces avidinii
TCTCGGCGGCCTGAGCGGGCGGGCGGCCCCGGGAGGGTGCGGCGCCGCTGCCGGGGCTCCGCCCCGGACCCCGCTCCTCAAACGCCGGAGGGGCTGAACAGTCAGGTACGGATGGCTGTGGCCAGGTCGGCCAGGAACTGGGCCACCGAGGCCGGGCCCGGGAGGACGAGGTCGGCGCGGGAGGCCAGTTCCGGCACCTCCGCGGAGCCGCTGCACACCAGCACCCCCGGCAGGCCGTCGGCCCGGCGCTTCTCGACCGCCGAGTACGCCGCGAGGTCGCCCAGGTCGTCGCCCGCGTACAGCACCGCCTCAGCGTCCCGCTCCGCCAGGAACTCGGTCAGGGCGACGCCCTTGTCCATGCCCGGCGGCCGCAGCTCCAGCACCGCCCGGCCCGGCTCGACCATCAGCCCGTGCCGTGCCGCCAGATCGGCCAGCGGCTCCCGCAGCGCAGCGAACGCCGCCGCCGGGTTCTCCGCCCGGCGGGTGTGGACGGCCAGCGCCCGGCCCTTCTCCTCGATCCACGTGCCGCGCCAGGCACCGATCGAGTCCAGGAACCCCGGAAGCTCCGCCCGGACCGCCGCCACCCCGGGGTGCTCGGCGGGGGCGTGGACGATGCCGCTGACGGCGTCCCAGCGTTCGGCTCCGTAGTGACCGAGGACGACCATGTGCTCCAGTCCGGGGACCCCGGCGAAGCCCCCGTAGCGGACGGCGACGCCCGCCGGGCGGCCGGTGATCACGGCTACCGAGTCGACCTCGGGGGCGAGTGCGGACAGGGCCGGGACGGCGCCCGGGTGGGCTCTGGCCTGGTCCGGGTCCGGAACGATGTCGGCGAGGGTGCCGTCGAAGTCCAGGGCGACCACGGACCGGCGAGGTGTGCGGAGGAGGGCTTCGAGTCCCTCGCGTCCCGCTGCGGTGACGGGCATCGGCAGATCGTGCGGATGGCTCCCCATAAGCACGACCCTAACGGCCCAGCGGTGCGACGGCTACGGCTATCGCCGGGCTCGCTGGGCCTCGCGGATCCTGCGCAGCCGGTTGACCGTGCCCGGGGCGTGGGCCAGCGCGCGGGGGTCGTCCATGAGCGCATTGAGCAGCTGGTAGTAGCGGACGGGGGTCATCCCCAGGCCCTCGCGTATGGCCCGCTCCTTGGCTCCGGGCCCGGGCCAGGTGCGTCCCTCGTACGCGAGCACCGCGGCCTCCGTGGCCGTCAGCTGCCCCTCGTCCGTCATACCGCCAGATTAACGCCGCCGTCTGACACCCGGCGCGCCCACCCGCTCCGGCGGGCGCGGGCGGGCGCGGCGCGGCTCGGGTCAGCGCGGGTCGGCCGCCCGTGCGGCCGTCGCGATCTCTTCCAGAACCTTCGCCGGCTGTCCGCCCGGCTGGACGGTCTTGCCGATGTTCTGCTTGATGTCCTCGCTCACGCCCGCCCAGGACTTCTTGCCGACCGGGTAGAGCCGCGAGCCGGGCAGCGCCGTCAGGAAGGGCTTGAGCTGCGGGGCGTTGCCGGCCGACGCGGCCTGCTTGGCCTGGTAGCCGCTGGTGGTGGCGGGCAGCAGGTCGTACTTCTCGGTGAAGGCCGAGACGTTCTTCGGCTGGTACAGGAAGTCCAGGAACTTGCCGGACTGCTCGCGGTGGCCGTTCTTGAAGGCCATCACCCAGTCCGCGACGCCCATGGAAGGCTCCTCGGACCCGGTGGCGGTCGGCAGCGGCACCATGCCGTACTTCACACCCTTGGCCTCGGCCTGCTTGAGCAGCGTCGGGTGCCCGTTGAGCATGCCGACCTCACCCTTGGTGAAGGCTTCGAAGGCGGCCTGCCGGTCCAGCTTGCCGGGCTCCACGGGGCCGGTCAGCCCCTGGCCGACCATCTTGTCCCGCAGGAACTCCAGCGCCTTGACGTTGTCCGCGGAGTCGATGGAGTACTGCTCCTCGTTGTCGGTGTAGCCGCCACCGCCCGCGAGCATCCACATCATCGTCTCGGCCTGGGCCTCCTCGCGGCCCAGCGGCAGCGCGAAGGGGGTGGGCACGCCCGCGGCCTTGAGCTTCTTGGCGGCCGCCTCCAGGTCCGCCCAGCTCTTCGGCTGCCAGCCCTTGGCGTCCTTGCCGATCACACCTGCGTCGGCCAGCAGCTTCTCGTTGTAGAAGAGCAGCCGGGTGCTGGCCACGAAGGGCATTCCGTACTGGACCTGCTTGACCTTGCCGGCGTCCGCGAGCGGGCCCAGGAAGTCGGCCTCGGTCTTCACGGAGAGCAGCTCGGCCGTCGAGTACAGCTTGTCGGCGGCCGCGTAGTCGGCGTAGGCGCCGATCTGGGCTATGTCGGGGGCCTTGCCGGCCTTGACCATCTCGGCGACCTTGGCGTCGACCTCGGACCAGGAGTAGACGCTGACCTCGACCTTGGTGCCCGGGTTGGCCTTCTCGAAGCCCGCGGCGAGGTCCTTCCAGTAGGCCGCCGAGGAGTTCTGCGGATTGTCCCCGTAGTCGGCCGCCACGACCCGCAGGGTCACCTCGTTGTCTCCGGTGAGTCCGCCGAGGGCTCCGCAGCCCGTCAGCGTCACGGCAGTCAGGCACAGCGCGGCGCCGGACGCGGCCAGGCTCAGGTAACGGCCCTTCACAGTTCTCCATCCACCCCTTGTTGTACGTACGATCCACGTAAGGTCTACACCACTTTGGCGGCTCGTCCACATCGGACTCCCGGCCGGAGTCCCGATTTTGTATGGCCGCTCAACAATCTCCCTCATTGGACTAGACCTTTCCCCGCCGAGCACGCGAGACTGTCTCTGTGAAACCCGTGAAACACGTCATCGCCCTCGATGTGGGCGGCACCGGGATGAAGGCTGCCCTCGTCGCCGAGGACGGCACCCTGCTCCACGAAGCGCGCCGTGCCACCGGCCGCGACCGGGGCCCCGACGCCGTCGTCGAGACGATCCAGGACTTCGCCGCCGAGCTGCTCGACACCGGCCGGGAACGTTTCGGACGGCCCGCGTCGGCCGCCGGCGTCGCCGTCCCGGGCATCGTCGACTCCGAGCACGGGATCGCCGTCTACGCGGCGAACCTGGGCTGGCGGGACGTACCGATGCGGAGCCTGCTCAGCAGACGCCTCGGCGGCATCCCGGTGGCCCTCGGCCACGACGTGCGCACGGGCGGACTCGCCGAGGGCCGCATCGGCGCCGGCCGGGGCGCCGACCGCTTCCTCTTCGTCCCGCTGGGCACCGGCATCGCCGGAGCCATCGGCATCGCCGGCCGCATCGAGGCCGGCGCCCACGGCTACGCGGGCGAGATCGGGCACATCGTGGTGCGCCCGGGCGGCCCCGCATGCGGCTGCGGCCAGCACGGCTGCCTGGAGACCCTCGCCTCCGCCGCGGCCGTCAGCCGCGCCTGGGCGGCCGCCTCCGGCGACCCCGAGGCCGACGCGGCGGACTGCGCCAAGGCCGTCGAGTCCGGCGACGCGCGTGCCCGGGAGGTGTGGCTGGCCGCCGTCGGCGCCCTCGCCGACGGACTGGTCACCGCGATCACCCTGCTGGACCCGCGCACGCTGATCATCGGTGGCGGGCTGGCGGAGGCCGGGGAAACCTTGTTCACACCACTACGGACGGCCGTGGAGGAGCGCGTGACGTTCCAGCGGCTCCCCCACATCGTGCCGGCGGCCCTCGGGGACACCGCCGGATGCCTGGGCGCAGGGCTGCTCGCCTGGGACCTACTCGCCACGGAGGTACCGGCCTGATGTCCGGAAGCGCACACAGCACCGTTCTTTCGGGCGCCAGGGTGGTGCTGCCCACCGGCACGGTCGCGGGCGGCCGGGTCATCGTCGACGGCGACCGCATCGCGGGCAGCGCCCACGACGCCACCACGACCGTCGACCTGACCGGGCACTGGATCGTCCCCGGCTTCGTCGACATGCACAACCACGGCGGCGGCGGCGCCTCCTTCACCTCCGGAACCGCCGAGGACGTCCTGAAGGGCGTCCGCACCCACCGTGAGCACGGCACCACCACCCTCGTCGCCTCCACCGTCACCGGGGACCTGGACGAGCTGGCCCGCCGCGCAGCCCTGCTCGCCGAGCTGACCCAGCAGGGCGAGATCGCCGGCATCCACTTCGAGGGGCCGTTCATCAACCCCTGCCGCAAGGGCGCGCACAAGGAGGACCTGCTCCGCGACCCCGACCCGGCCGAGGTCCGCAAGCTGATCGACGCCGCGCACGGCGCCGCCCGCATGTTCACCCTCGCCACCGAACTGCCGGGCGGCCTGGACTCCGTACGGCTGCTCGCCGAGCACGGGGTCATCGCCGCGATCGGCCACACGGACGCCACGTACGAGCAGACGCGCGCCGCCATCGACGCGGGCGCGACCGTGGCCACCCACCTCTTCAACGCGATGCCGCCCCTCGCCCACCGCGAACCCGGCCCGATCGCCGCGCTGCTGGAGGACGAGCGGATCACCGTCGAGCTGATCAACGACGGCACCCACCTGCACCCGGCGGCCCTGGAACTGGCCTTCCACCACGCGGGCGCGCACCGCGTGGCGCTCATCACCGACGCGATGGACGCGGCCGGCTTCGGCGACGGGACCTACCACCTGGGCCCGCTGGAGGTCGAGGTCAAGCACGGCGTGGCCCGGCTGGTGGAGGGCGGCTCGATCGCCGGCTCGACGCTGACCCTGGACACCGCCTTCAAGCGCTCGGTGACCCTCGACAAGCTGCCGGTGGAGTCCGTGGTCCAGGCGATCTCCGCCAACCCGGCCAAGCTGATCGGGCTCTACGACGAGATCGGCTCGCTGGAGCCCGGCAAGTACGCGGACCTCGTCGTCCTGGACGCCGCGTTCGACGTCAAGGGCGTCATGCGGCGCGGCGAATGGATCGTCAGCCCGGCCGCACGACCGGCGATCTGACGGCCAAGCGGCTGTGCGCAGGGAAAACGGCCGGCCCGAGGACTGGGCCGACCGCCTTGTGTTTGGCATGATCCCGGCAGCAACAGACCCGGGAGTGCCCATGATCCTTACCGTGACGCTCAACACCGCACTCGACGTCACGTACCAGGTGCCGCGGCTGCTTCCGCACGCCTCGCACCGGGTGTCCGCCGTCGCCGAACGCCCGGGCGGCAAGGGGATCAACGTCGCGCACGTCCTGGCCGCCCTCGGCCACGAGGTGACCGCGACGGGCTTCGCGGGCGGCCCGGTCGGCTCCGTCGTCCGCGGACTCCTCGCGCAGTCCCCCGGGGTGGTCGACGGCCTGGTGCCCTGCGCCGGCAACACCCGCCGCACGGTGGCCGTGGTCGACGCGGCCTCCGGCGACACCACCCAGTTCAACGAGCCGGGCCCGCACATCACCGCCGCCGAATGGTCGCGCTTCCTCGCGCGCTACGAGGACCTCGTGCACGGCGCCCGCGCCGTGGCCCTGTGCGGCAGCCTCCCGCCGGGCGTGCCGGTGGGCGCGTACGCCCTGCTCGTCCGCTCGGCCCGCGCGGCCGGGGTCCCCGTCCTCCTGGACACCAGCGGCGAGGCCCTGCGCCGCGGGGTCGCCGCCCGCCCCGAGATCATCAAGCCCAACGCCGCCGAACTGGCCGAGCTCACCGGATCCCGCGACCCGCTCCCCGCCACCCGCGACGCCCGCCGCCGGGGCGCCCACGCGGTGGTCACCTCCCTCGGCCCGGCCGGCCTGCTGGCCGCCACCGCCGAGGGCACCTGGCAGGCGACCCCGCCGCGCCCGCTCTCCGGCAATCCCACCGGAGCAGGCGACTCCGCGGTCGCCGGCCTGCTGTCGGCGGTGGCCGAGGGCCTGGACTGGCCCGCCCGCCTCACCCGCGCGGTCGCGCTCTCGGCGGCCACCGTCCTGGCCCCGGTGGCGGGAGCATTCGACCCCCGCACCTACGAGGAGGTACGGGGGTCGGTGAAGGTCACGACGGCCTAGCGGGCCGGCGGGGACGCGGGGCGGATCAGCCCTGCTCCAGCCAGAGCTGGTCGAGGACGACCTCGCACTGGTTGCCCGCCTCGCACGAGATCTTGATCGTGTTGGCGCCCTGCTTGAGCTCCACCAGCGAGTAGGTGTTGGTCCAGCCCTTGGCCCAGTCGCCCGCGGCGGCCTTGGAGAAGTTCGCCATGTTGACCGGCCGGGTCTGCGCCTCGCCGTTGATGGTCAGCGTGGTGTTGGCGTCCTTGCCCGGCACCCCGTAGGTCATCTTCAGCTTGTACTTGCCCGCCTTGGGGACGTCCAGCGACCAGGTGGCCGCCGCACCCTGCGCGTTGAGGCCGCCCACGTACTGGCCGCCCTCGCTCTTCGCGCCCGGCACCGTGTTCTGCAGCACGGCACCGCCCGTGAGGGACATGCCGCTGCCGGCGAAGTCGGCCTTCGGCAGCGGAGCCTGCGACGGCTTCGAGCTCGGCGTCGGGCTGGCCGGGTCCTGCGGGGCCGCCGACTGCTGGCCGCCCGTCGTGGCCGCGTCGTCCTTGCCCTTGTCCTTGTCGCCGAACTGCAGCGCCGCGACGATGCCGATCACGACCACGGCGACCACCGCGACCGCTGCGATCAGCAGACCCCGGCGGCTGGAACCACCGCCACCGTGACCGCCGCCCGGCCGGTCGACCGTCTGGGTCGGGTGCTGCGCCTGCTGCGGGACGCCGTAGCCGCCCGCCTGGAGCGCTTCCGGGGCCTGGTACTGCGGGTACGCGGGGGGCTGCTGCGCGGGCACCTGGCCGCGCTGGCCGGCGTTGCGGCGCTCGCCGACCGTCCGCACCTGGTGGTGGGAGGTCCGGGGAACCCCGGGCTGCGCGCCGGAAGGACCGCCTGCCGCGGGTCCCGGGTAGCCGTATGCGCCGCCCTGGCCGGGCGGTGTGGCGCCGGCCGCCTGGCCGTCCTCGTAGAGGTAGCCGAACGGATCGTCGTCCTCGGGCTTGTTCGCCCCACCGTGCGGGCCGTTGTTCGCGGGCGTCGTCATCGCAGGTCACTCCTTTCGACCCCCGGGAGCCTACCCCGAACACGTGCACCCACGGGCGGCAGACCGCCTCAGCCGGCCCTGCGATGGGCCTTCGACCGGGACCTTTTCTCGATATACATCCGCTGGTCGGCGGAGCGCAGCACCTCGTCCGCGGACATCCCGCAACTCGCCCAACCGATGCCGAAACTGGCTCCGACCCGCACCGCACGGCCGTCCACCCGGATCGGCGGGATGATCGCGTTGCGCAGCCGGACCGCGAGGTCGGCGGCGTCCGCCGCGCCCAGGCCGTCCGCCAGAACGACGAATTCATCACCACCCAGCCGGGCGACGGTGTCACCGTCCCTGACGCCGGTCGTCAGCCGCCGGGCGACCTCGATCAGTACCGCGTCGCCCGTGTGGTGCCCGAACCGGTCGTTGATCGACTTGAACCCGTCGAGATCGCAGAAGAGGACCGCGAGCCCCTTCGTGCCGTCGTCGATGTCTGTCGCGGGCGCCACCGTGTGCACGTGGTGGTCGTACGGTCCGTCCGACGGCGCGGGCGGCGCCCCCGGGAACTCGAAGGGATCGGCCCCGGGAAACCGGTCGGGGCCGTCGGGATGAAACCCGTGCTCACCGGCACCACCCGCCTCCGCCCCCACCGGGAGCCCGTCGTGCCCCGTGTGCCCGTCGTAGCCGTCGCGCCCCTCGAAGGCCGCGTCCAGGGCCTCGACGGCGGTCGCCCGTACGGACTGTGGCCTGCGGCACAGCCGCGCGCCCAGCCGGGCCCGCAGCTCGGCGCTGTTGGGCAGGCCGGTCAGCGAGTCGTGGCTGGCGCGGTGGGCGAGCTGGAGCTCGTGCCGCTTGCGCTCCTCGATGTCCTCGACGTGCGTGAGCAGGAACCGCGGCCCGTCGGCGGCGTCGGCGACGACCGAGTTGCGCAGCGAGACCCATACATACGTGCCGTCGCGGCGGCCCAGGCGCAGCTCGGCGCGGCCGCCCTCGGCGGAGGTCCGCAGCAGCGTCCCGATGTCCTCGGGGTGGACCAGGTCGGAGAAGGAGTAGCGGCGCAGCACGGAGGCGGGCCGGCCGAGCAGCCGGCACAGCGCGTCATTGGTCCGCAGCAGCCGGCCGTGCTGGTCCCCGCCCATTTCGGCGATGGCCATACCGCTGGGCGCGTATTCGAAGGCCTGGCGGAACGACTCTTCACTGGCCCGCAGCGCCTGCTGCTCGCGCTCCAGCCGGACGAGGGCGCGCTGCATGTTCGCACGGAGCCTGGCATTGCTGATCGCAATCGCCGCCTGGAAGGCGTACATCTGGAGCGCCTCGCGGCCCCAGGCGCCGGGCCTGCGGCCGTTGCGCGGTCTGTCCACCGAAATGACACCCAGAAGTTCCCCGCCGGACGCATACATGGGGGCGTAGAGCCGGTCCTCGGGGTGCCACTCGTCCTCGAAGCGCGGATCGGGGCCGTCGGTGTGCCACTGGGGGACGTCGTCCTCCATGAGGACCCAGCCCTCGGTGTGCGGGATGAACCTGAGTCCGTCCCAGTTCTCACCCATCGTCAGGCGGCGTTCCCAGGAGGCGCGGGAGCCGACCCGGCCGGTGATGAGGGCCTCCGCGGCGGGGTCGCCGGCGAAGGCGGCGACGACGAGATCACCGTCCGGGCGAACGAGGTTGACACAGGCGAGTTCGTAGCCGAGGCCCACGACGATGCCGTCCACGACGGTCTGCAGAGTGTCCGCCAGGCTCCTGGCCGTATTGAGCTCGGCCACCACCCGGTGCAGCTGCCGCAGGGTCGCAAGACGGACGTACGGCTCCGACTCGGTCTCCATTACTCGCTCTCCCCGAGACCTCGACAGCAACTCCAGGTTTGTCATCGGCGTTTCGTTGCGGTGTCCCGTCCACTGAATCACAGTGAGCTGTGCGCCAGGTACACAGGGTCAACAAATCTTGCCCTCTGTGACTCAAGTCACATCAGGTGAATATCGGTGCGCAGTGGGTCGGTGCATGACTGGGAGCGCTCCCTCACATTCCCGAGAGCAAACGATACGCCGGGGCCTAGGCCAAGGGGCGGGGACGCGACTCGGACCAGGGCCCGATGTGCGGCGCGGAAGGGCGAGATTAGCGTTTCAGCGTGCTGAAGACGACCCCCGTACCCACCGCGTCCCACGGAACCCCCCATGCTGAGGGGGTGAGCAATGACGAGTTCCGGGCCGCGATGTCCCGGCTGGCGGCAGGCGTGTGCCTGATCACGGCGCACGAGCCCCCGCTGACGGCGGACGGCCCGCGCGGCGAGGACGTCGGCATGACGGCGACCGCCTTCATGTCCGTGTCCCTGGACCCGCCACTGGTCCTGGTGAGCCTGCGCGAGGGCTCCCGGATGGACGACCTGCTGGCGGAACAGCCGCTGTGGGCGGTCTCCGTGCTCGCCGACCACCAGCTCCAGGTCGCGGGCCGCTTCTCGATGAAGGGCCGCATCAGCGACCGGCTCCTCTTCGCCGACCTGCCCTACGTACGCGGCGAGGCCTCCGGCGCGCCCCTGCTGACCGGCGCCCTGGCGACGCTGGAATGCCGTACGGAGAACCGCGTCGAGGCGGGCGACCACACCCTGGTCGTCGGCCGGGTCCTGACGGCCGGCCTGCCCGCCCCGGACTCGGCGCCGCTGACGTACTTCCGCGGGCGCTACCGGCACCTGGGCGCGTAGGACGCGTTGCGCGCGCAGAACGGGCAGGGCTCGTAAGGCGGGCGTGGCTCGTTGAGCGGGCAGGGCTCGTAAGCCTGGCAGGGCGGACACGGCGGGGCTACCAGTCCCGGCCGGTGCGGCCGCGCTTGGTCTCGGCCCGCGCCTTCTTCTCGCGCAGTCGGCGCTCGTTGATCCCGCGCGGCATCTTCGTCGCCCGGCGCTGCTTCGGCGGCGGCGCCGTCGCCTCGGCCAGCAGCGAAGCCATCCGTACCAGCGCCATCTCCCGGTTGCGCAGCTGCGAGCGGTGCTCGGAGGCCCGTACGGTCACCACCCCGTCCACCAGCCTCCCGGCGAGCCGCTCCAGCGCCCGCTCCTTCCACACCTCGGGCAGCGCCTTCGTCGCCGCCAGGTCGAACAGCAGCTCCGCGCGCGAGTCCGAGGTGTTCACGTGCTGACCGCCCGGTCCGGAGGAACGCGAGAACCGCCAGGCGAGCTCTCCCTCGGGGAGCACGACCGAACCGCGGATGACATAGGGACCAGGCATGCCCCTATGATCCGCCCCCGGCACCGCTGCCGTCACCCGCATTTACCGGCCCCTCGTTCCGGCTCGCGGAGATTCGCCGTCACGGACAATTCACGACGGGAACCCGACCGGCCTCTCGTCGCGTTATAGGGGGCAGCGGTAGTTTGACCGCCTGTACGTGCATGTTGGATGAGGAAAGGGACATTCCCATGGCTGTCAGCCTGTCCAAGGGCGGCAACGTCTCGCTCACGAAGGAGGCCCCGGGCCTCGCTGCCGTCACGGTCGGCCTCGGCTGGGACGTCCGTACGACGACCGGTGTCGACTTCGACCTCGACGCCTCGGCGATCGCGGTCAACCCGACGGGCAAGGTCGTCTCCGACGGCCACTTCGTCTTCTTCAACAACAAGTCCACCCCGGACCAGACCATCGTCCACACCGGTGACAACCGCACCGGCGAGGGCGCGGGCGACGACGAGGCCATCAACGTCAACCTCGCCGGCCTCCCGGCCGACGTGGACAAGATCGTCTTCCCGGTCTCCATCTACGACGCCGAGGCGCGCAGCCAGAACTTCGGCCAGGTCCGCAACGCGTACATCCGCGTCGTGAACCAGGCCGGCGGCGCCGAGATCGCCCGCTACGACCTCTCCGAGGACGCGGCGACCGAGACCGCCATGGTCTTCGGCGAGCTCTACCGCAACGGCGCCGAGTGGAAGTTCCGCGCGGTCGGC
Source organism: Streptomyces avidinii (assembly GCF_014650695.1). Lineage (GTDB taxonomy): Bacteria > Actinomycetota > Actinomycetes > Streptomycetales > Streptomycetaceae > Streptomyces > Streptomyces avidinii. The sequence goes on from NZ_BMVL01000015.1 coordinate 87,327, forward strand.
CAGGGTTACGCCTCCGGCCTCACCGGCATCGCGCAGGACTTCGGCGTCAACGTCTGATTCCGAGCCCGACTCCACAGTGAGTCCGCGCTGAGCCCGCGGCCGGTCCGCGGCCGTGTCGGGCAGGTCCGGCACGTCCCGGAACTGCCCGCCACCGGCGCCGGCGAAGCCCCCTCCCGGCCGTCCGGGGAGGGGGCTTCTTCGCTACCGTTCGACGGGTGATCCTGCAACCGCTCGTCCCCGTCGACGGCGCCCTCCCCGGCCCGGTCCTCACCGAGATCGCCGCCCTCTACTCGACGAACCACGCGTTCTTCGAACTCAGCGGCGACTTCCCCGACCCGGACCGCATCACGGTCGAACAGGTCGCCGCCGCACTCGCCGACGAACTGGCGCACGACAGCGCCGAGGTACTCCTCGCCCGCTCGGCCGGCCGCCTCGTCGGCCTGGCCGCCACCCTCGCGCAGGCACCCGCCGCCGACGACCCGGACCCGTGGATCGGCCTGCTGCTCATCGACGCCACCGCCCACCGCGAGGGGTACGGCCGCGCCGTCGCCACCCTGGTCGAGGACCGCTTCCGCACCGCGGGGCGCGCGGGCGTGCGGATCGCCGTACTGGACAACAACCCCAAGGCCCTGGCCTTCTGGCAGTCCCAGGGGTACGTCCCGCTGCGCAGGGCCAAGGACCGCGAGATGGGCCGCGACTGCACCGTGCTGCGCAAGCCGCTCGAAGCCCCGTAGCGGGGCGGGGCGGAGCGGGCGGGGCGGGGCGGAGCAGCGCGACGTAGTGCAGCGCAGCGCGGGGCGTGGCTACTCGGGGCGGGCCTTCCCGTACAGCCACGCGTCCCAGACCTTCTTCAGGTCGTGCCCCGTCTTCTTCTCGGCGTAGGCGGTGAAGTCGGCCGTGCTCGCGTTCCCGTGCCGGTGGTCGGCGACCCAGCCGCGCACCAGGGCGAAGAACTTCTCGTCGCCGACCTCCTGGCGGATCCGGTGCAGGACCATCGCGCCGCCGTAGTACACCGGCTCCGCCGAGATGTCCTCGGGCCCGGGCGGAGCGGCCGGCGGGAAGGCCCGCCAGTCGACGTCGGCGTCCCGGTCCACGTCCGTGTCACCCGTCCGGAAGGCCTCGAAGTACTCCTGCGCCGTGGACCCGTTGTGGTCCTCGGCCCACAGCCACTCGGCGTAGGTCGCGAACCCCTCGTTGAGCCACATGTCCTTCCAGGACTTCGGCGACACCGAGTCGCCGAACCACTGGTGAGCGAGCTCGTGCACGACGAGCTCCTCCTCGGTCGGCGCACCGGGGAAGACGGGCCGGCCCTGGGTCTCCAGCGCGTAGCCGAGGGTCCCCGCGGGCACCACGATCGCGCCCGCGCTCGCGAAGGGGTACGGGCCGAACCGGCCGCTGCCCCACTCCACCATCTCCGGCAGCCGCGCGAGCGGCCCCGAACCGGCGGCCCCCTCCCCCGGCGCCACGGCGCTGTAGAGGCCGATCCCCGAGGGCGTCCGGCCGGTCGTCACCTTGTACGGCCCGATCACCGCGGTCGCCAGATAGCTCGCCATCGGCTCCGGGCTGTGCCACGCGAAGGCGGTGCGCCCGTCCGCGTCCTCGGTACGGGAACGCAGCTCGCCGTTCGACACGGCCTCGTAGCCGCGCGGAACGGTCAGGGTGATGTCGTACGCGGCCTTGTCGCTGGGGTGGTGGTTGCCGGGGAACCAGGTCATCGAACCGACCGGCTCGCCGACGGCTACGGCGCCGCCCTCGGTGGTGATCCAGCCCTCCCTGGAGCCGTCCGCATCCACGAGGGGCTTCGGCTTCCCGCTGTAGTCGACCTCCGTCCGGAAGACCTCACCCTTCTTCAGGTCCTCGGCGGGGCGCACGGTCAGCTCGTTGCCGGTCCGGTTGTACCGGGCCCCCTCCCCCTGGACGGTCACGCCCTCGACTTTCAGACCGCTGAAGTCCAGGTTGAAGGAGCTGAGCCCCTGCTCGGCGCGGGCGGTGATCACGGCCGTACCGTGCAGCCGGCCGTCCGCGGGGTCGTAGTCCAGGTCCAGCGCGTAGTGGTCGACCTGGTAGCCGCCGTTCCCGGCCCGCGGGAAGTACGGATCGCGCAGCCCCGACGCACCCGGCCGCCCCTGCACGGTGTCGCCCGTACACGCCGTGGTGAGGGCGAGCAGGGCGGCAACGGCGGGGGCGGCGAGGCGGGAGAGAGCACGGTGTTCCACGCACTCGATCCTAGGCGGGGGCTTGCCGGTCCTGCCGGGCACCGCGAGCCGGGCACGACCGGGCAAGGCACCCCCCGGGCCGGACGACCGCGCGTCCTACTTGTTCAGCGCGTCCACACCGGCCTTGGCGAACTTCTCGTCCAGGTCACCGCTCGGGGCGCCGGCCACACCGATGCCCGCGACGGGCGCGCCGTCCGCCTGGACCGGGGTGCCGCCACCGAGGAAGAGGGTGCCGGGGATGTCCTTCAGGTTCGGGGTCTGGGCGAGCCGGCCCACGAGCACCGAGGTCGGGGCGTTCCAGGACACGGCGGTGAAGGCCTTGCGCTGGGCCGACTCGTAGGACTGCGGGCCGGCGCCGTCGCCGCGGAGGGTGACGATGGTGTTGCCGTTGCGGTCGACGACGGCGACGGTCACCTTCTGGTTCTCGGACTCGGCGGCCTTCAGCGCGGCCTGGGCGGCGCGGGTCGCGGCGTCGACGGTGAGGTGCGTCGTCGTGGTGAAGTTCTTGCCGCTCGGGCCGTCCTTCTTCCCGGCCACGGAGACCTGGGCGGTCTCGGCGGCGGGGGTCGCGCTGGCGCTCACGGCACCGAAGGCTCCGGCGCCCAGGGCGACGGCGAGGGCGGTACCGGTGAGAACGCGGGTGCGGGTCTTCATCTCTGCTCCTGAGAACGGTGCCGCGGTGACGGCTTCGAGTCGGTCGGGGCCGGGCCGGTCCGACCGGCTCCTGCACTGCTCCAAGCCTCGGTCCGAAACCCCCCGCGCCCCGTCCCCGTACCGGCTCGCCCCACCCACCGCACCGGCTGACCCGGGGGTCATCCGATCGGTCGATGCGCATCGCCTGCGGCGAGGTATTGGCTGGCCACAGCGCCGGACCCGCTCTCCGGCCCCGCGGGCGTCCGCTCCTTCAGCCTCGGCCCTTCCGGCCCCGCCGGCGTTCGAGGCGCGGGTCCGGGGCAGCGCCCCGGCGGCAGCGCCTGCGGGCGACAATGAACGCACCCCTCGCACACCAGGAGCAACCGGTGAGCCACCCCGCCAGCAGGCCGGACACCCGAACACTGGCCACGGTCGCCCACACCGCCTTCTTCCTGCTCCTCGGCGCCTCCGTGGTCCGCTTCCTGCTGCGCCACCCCGGCGAACCCCGGACTCCGTGGATCATCGCCCTCAGCATCACCCTGGCCCTGCTCTACGTCCTCGGCCCCGCGCTCGGCGCCGCCCCCACCGCCCGGCGGCTCCTGTGGCTGGGCCTGGTCGTCACCACCTGGATGGTCCTGGTCGTCCTCGCGCCGAGCTTCGCCTGGTGCGCCGTACCGCTGTTCTTCACGGCCCTGCGCACCCTGCCGCCGCGCGCCGCCGTCGTCCTCGTGGCCCTCCTCACCACCTTCGTGGTGATCGCCCAGCTCCAGCTGGCCAAGTCCTTCGACCCCAACCTCCTGCTGGCCCCGCCCGCCGTCGCCGCCCTCGCCACCGCCGTCTTCGTCCACATGGAACGCCAGGCCCGGGCCCAGCGCACGCTGATCGACGACCTGATCCGCACCCGCCGGGAGCTGGCCGCCACCGAGCGCCGCGAAGGCACGCTCGCCGAACGGCAGCGGCTGTCCATGGAGATCCACGACACCCTCGCCCAGAACCTCTCCAGCCAGCAGATGCTCCTCCAGGCCGCGGACCGCACCTGGGAGACCGACCCGGCCACCGCCCGCGCGCACGTCCGTACCGCCACCGGCATCGCCGCACACGGCCTCTCCGAGGCCCGCCGGCTCGTCCACGACCTGGCCCCGCCCGAGCTCGCCGACGGCGCCGGCCTTTCGGACGCCCTGCGCTCCCTGGACGCCGGCCCGGACATCGAGGTCCGCTTCCACCTCGAAGGCACGCCGGTCCCGCTCCCCGACCGCGTCCAGTCCGCGCTGCTGCGCATAGCCCAGGGCGCGCTGGCCAACGTCCGCGAGCACTCCGGCGCCCGTACGGCCGCACTCACCCTGAGCTTCCTGGGCGACCAGGTCGTCCTGGACATCGCCGACGACGGCCACGGCTTCACCGCACCCCGCACCGACGCCGCCGAGCGCGGGCACGGGCTCCCGGCCATGCGGGCCCGCGTCCGCCAGCTCGGCGGCACCCTGACGATCGAATCCACGCCGGGCGAGGGCACCGTCCTCTCCGCGGCCATCCCCCTGGAGCCGGCCCCATGACGACGATCCTCCTCTGCGACGACCACGTCGTGGTGCGCGCCGGACTGCTGGCCCTGCTCGGCAGCGAGCCGGACATCGAGGTCCTCGGCGAGGCGGGCAGCGGTGAGGAGGCGGTCGCCCTCGCCGCGAAGCTCCGTCCCGACGTGGTCCTGATGGACCTCCAGCTGGGCGAGGGCATCGACGGCGTCGAAGCCACCCGGCGCATCACGGCCCTCCCCCGGCCCCCGCACGTCCTGGTCCTCACCACCTACGACACGGACGCGGACATCACCCGGGCGATCGGCGCGGGCGCCACCGGCTACCTCCTCAAGGCCGAACGCCCGGAGGAACTCTTCGCCGCCATCCACTCCGCCGCCCAGGGCCGCACCACCCTGTCCGCGCCGGTGGCCAGCCGGGTGATGGCCCACATGCGCGGCACCCGCCCCACCCTGACCGACCGCGAACTGGACATCCTCGGCCAGCTGGCCCGGGGCCTGGGCAACCGCGACATCGCCCGCGCCCTCTTCATCAGCGAGGCCACGGTCAAGACCCACCTGGGCCGGATCTACGACAAGCTCGGCGTCGACACCCGCGCGGGCGCGGTCTCGGTCGCCAAGGAACAGCGCCTGCTGTCCTGACACCGGAGGTGAGCGGCCCCGGCGCGCGTGACACCATCAGCTACGTGCTCGACATCGGCTACTCCCTCTCCCGGCGCTTCCCCGACCCCCCGCAGACCGACTACCGCTCCGCGGACGTCCACACCCTGCGGCACGACCTGTTCTGCGGGGACGTGTACCTCGCCGACACCAACGCCGACCGGGAAGTGTCCACAGCCTGGGGATGGGTGCCCGTACTGGACTTCGCCTGGGCCCTGTGCGACATCGTCGAACAGCTCGACAAGGACCCCCGCGGCAACCGCTCCGCCAACCGGCAGTACGCCGAGCTCGACTTCACCGAGTCCACGGACCGGATGCTCTTCGAACGCCGCTTCGGCTGGGTCGACGTCGAGGCCGACTGGATGCCGGCCGAGGAGGCCCCGCTGACCTTCAGCCACCGCCTGCTGCGCCGCGAGGCCCGCGACTTCCTGCACGACCTCATCGCGGACCTGATCGACATGCACGACGGCCTGGCCGACAACCCGGCCATCTGGACCCTCCAGGCCCGCTTCCCCCGCGTCCCGGCGTAGACCGGCTCAGGGTCGCGGCCCGGCGGCCGGGCCCGGCGCCCGGCCCACCGCCCGGCCCGCCGCCCGCTCAGGTGCCCGGTCCGGCGGACAGGGACTCCCGGAACACCTGCGTGGAACGCGGGTTCTGCCCGCACTGCCACACGCCGTGCGGGCAGTAGTCGGTGATGCTGTGGTAGAGCGGCTCGTGCTCGGCGAACCAGGCCAGCATGTGCCGCACGTACTCGGGATTGTCGCCGTGCCGGAACAACCCCCATTCGGGGTACGAGATCCGCTTGCCGTGCGCCTTCGCGAAATCGACCTGCTGCTGGAGTCCGTAGGGCTGCGTGACCTGCTCGTCGAAAGTACGGCCGGGCTCCTGGTCGTAGGAATCCATCCCGACGATGTCGACCACGTCGTCGCCGGGATAGCAGCTGGTCCAGGCGATCGCGTCACCACCGCGGTTGGGGGCGTAGTCGAAACGGAACCGCTGCCCCTCCACCGAGCGCATGGCGGCCACGATGCGCCGCCAGTACGTCTTCCAGTTCTCCGGGTCGGGCCGACAGCGGTGGGTGTAGTTGAAGCCGTTCATCTCCCAGCCGAGCACGATCACCGTGTCCGGCACCCCGAGGTCGACCAGACGCCCGGCCAGCTGCCGGAAGTGGTGGTCGTTCGCCCCTTGGGCGCCGGCGCGGATCAGCTCGGCGACCCGGCCGTCGGGGACACCGGCCTCGTTGCGCTCCTGCATGGGCACGTTCAGGACGAACAGCCGATCGGCCCTCTCGTTGCGCCACCGCGCCCAGCTGCGCAGGGAATCGGGTGCCCCCTCGATGTTCGCCCAGGTGTCGCCGGGCAGATAGGTGTGGCCGGCGCGCAGCTCGGTACCGCCGAGCCAGCGCGAGAGCTCCTCCATCCGCTCGACGCCGGGCGAGCCGTAGTGGAGGTACGCGCCCACGGCGACCGCGCCGGGCTCGCCGACCTCCGTCCCTGCGCTGCCCCTGGCCACGACCCGCGACGGCGGTGTGCCGAGGATGCCCCCCATGAGGAGCAGGCCGACGGCGACCGTACTCACGCAGGCGCCCGCCAGCCAGCGGCCCCGATCGGACATGACACCTCCACAGGCTCGTGCACCGATGTGTCTGCCTGCGACGTTAGGCACCTCGTCCGACGACTGCCCGTCGAGCTGTCCGGATGCTCAGCCATTCGCCGCAGCCGCCCGCCTCCGCCCGGCCCGCTCTGTCAGCCCCGCCGGCCGTTCGAGGCGCGGGTCCGGACAGCCCCCGGCGGGCCCGGGGCGGCACCTCGGCAACGGCGCCGCAGGCTACGGAACCACCCGCACCCCCAGCTGCGCGGCCATCGCCGGAGCCAGCTCGAACAGCTGGCCCGGACTGATCACCGCCCCGCCCAGCGCCTCCACCCCCCGCGCGATCTCCAGCACCGAAACCCCCCGCAGGTCCACATCCGCCATCCGGACCCCGCTGAAGTCCACCCCCCGCAGCCCGCAGTCCCTGAACTCCACCCGCTCCAGGACCGCCCCCGCGAAGTCCGGCTCCACCAGCACGCACCCCTCGAAGACCACGTCCTTGAGCCGCGCCTTCCGCAGGTTCAGGTAGTCGATCTTGCCCCCGCGCACCACCACCCGCTCCAGCACGGCCCCGTGCATCTGCACGCCGCCCATCCGCGCGTCCACCAGCTCCACGTCCCGCAACGAGGCCCCCGACAGGTCGGTCCCCACCCCCCGGACCCCCTCCAGCACCGAATCCAGGATCCGCGCCTTCGCCAGCCCCGCCTCGTCCAGCGCACATCGCCGCAGCGCGCAGTCCATGAACCGGGCGCCGATCCCCTCCTGCCCCGCAAGGTCCAGGTCCGCGAACTCCAGGCCGTCGTAGTCCCCGTCCGGCTCCAGCTCGCCCCCGCCCCACCCGGTCAGCTCCGGCAGCCGCAGCTCCGGCCGCCGCGCCGCCTTCACCGTCTGCTGCTGCCCCTGCTGTCCTTTGCGCACCATCCCCCCATCGTGAACCAGCCCACTGACAACGGCCGACAGCGGCGGCCCTTGACCTCAACCCCGCTCGAGGTCGCACCGTGGTCGTCATGCCCACCATGCGCGCCATCCGCCTCCACGCCTTCGGCCCCGCCGAGAACCTCTCCTACGAGCACACGGACATCCCCGTTCCCGCCCCCGGCCAGGTCCGCATCGCCGTCGCCGCCGCCGGTGTCCACCTCCTCGACACCAGCCTCCGCCGGGGCATCCAGGCCAGGGAGCTGGGGCCTTTTTGCGTCAGCCCCGAGAATCATTGCGAATCACGCAGGACAGGGAAGATGCGTCCGCCCCATCCTGGTCGGGACTTGTCCGCTGGTGGGAGGGGAAACGGCAATGGCACGGCGACTCCGGTTCATCGGTACCAACTCCGGCAACGACGGATGCCCGACCCTGTACGAGGACCTGGACACCGGGGAGGTCCTCGTCCAGGGCGACGCGGTGACCGACCCCCAGGACGTGGCGCAGCTCCGGAACGTCAAGGATGGGGAGGGGTTCGTGGTCGTCCCGCGCGTTCTCCTGGCCGACTTCGCGCCCCGGGACGCGGAAAGGACGCCTGTGCTGATCGGCTTCGAGGAGTTCGCCGGGATGTTCCGCACCTTCTCGCACACGGCCTGGCGCCTCGAAACCCGGCGCCGCTACCAGTCCGACGAGGAGACCGAGACCTACCAGCGGTTCGTCCGGGGCGAGGACGCCGGCTGGGACCTGAACGACCCCTGGTGCGTGTCCCGGCGTGAACAGTCCGCCCTGGGCAAGCGCTTCGAGCGGGTACGGATCGCCGACGACCCGCCCACCCCCGGTCAGCGCTACCTGCTCGACAACGCCCGTCGAAACAGCGCGGTGGGCGAAGACATCCGCAACCTGTGGCGCTCCGAGGCCGAAGCGCTCCAACTCCCCGACGAGGACTTCTGGCTCTTCGACTCCCGTGTCATCGTCCGGCTCCACTTCGATGACGACGACGTGATGACCGGCGTCGAGCTGGTCACGAACCCCGTCGAGGTGGCCCGCGCGTGCCAGGTCCGGGACGCCGCGTGGCACCACGCCGTCCCGTACGAGACCTTCGCGGAACAGGTGCCGTCCGCCGAGTGAGCACCGACTTCCAACAAGCAAGGGTTGCCCTCGGTGCGCGGCTGCGCGAGCTGCGCACCGATCGGCGTCTCACCGGCCGCCAGTTGGCGGTCCTGCTCGGCTGGACCCAGTCCAAGATCAGCAAGCTGGAGACCGGCCGCCAGACCGCGACGTCGGACGACCTGCTGGCGTGGGCGGACGCCACCGGCCATCCGCAGGCGGCGGAGGAGCTGATCACCCGGCTCGGGAGCCTGGAGTCCCGGTCCCGCGCGTGGCGCAGACAGCTCGCGGCGGGCCACAAGCCGGTACAGGACACGCTCACGGCGGAGTACGAACGCACGAGGACGTTCCACGTCTGGCAGAGCTCCACGGTCGTGGGCATGCTCCAGACCGCCGAGTACGCCCGCCACGTCTTCACCCGCTACGCCGACCTCCACCAGTCCGTCCGGGACACCGAGGAAGCCGTACGCGCCCGCGTGAAGCGTCAGGAGATGCTGTACGAGCCGGGGCGCACGTTCCACATCGTGATGTGGGAGGCCGCGCTCCGGGCGCTCGTATGCCCTCCTCCCGTACTGGCCGGCCAGCTCGACCGCCTGACGGGCGTCCTCGGGCTGGACACCGTCTCCCTGGGCATCGTCCCCTTCGGCGCTTCCCTGAAGATCCCGCCGGCCAACGGCTTCTGGCTGTACGACGACCGCCTGGTGATCGCGGAGGACTGGCACGCGGAACTCTGGCTGGACGACGCGGACAGCGTCGGCGTCTACCGGAAGGTCTGGCAGGCACTCTCCGACTCCGCGGTCTACGGCGCCGACGCCCACCGCGTGATCGCCCGCGCCCGGCGGGCTCTCGACACCGCCTGAGAATCCACCGGAAGATCACGGACCGGCCCGAGAATCTCGGCGAATCAGCCCCCACAGGGCCTGGCAACCGGCCCTAGCGTCCCTCTCATGGACAGCTCGCACGAACTGGAGACAGTGACCCCGAGCACGGTCGTGGAGTCGCTGCGCGAATCGCTGATGGCCGCTGGAATCGTTCTCCCCTCGCTGGGCATCGACCCGGCACCGCCCGGTCCGGGGCTGGTGAGGCTGCGCAGTGTCCGCCCCGACGTCGCCATGAAGCTGGCGCAGGTCGTGAAGCGGGGGAACGGATGAGCGCACGCGACAGCCATCCGGACGGTACGGAACCCGTTGGGGCACGGTTCGAGGGCCCGGACCCGAGTCCCGGCAACGCCTTGAAGTGGCGTCCGTGCGAGTGCGGCCGACCGGTCTGTCCCGAGTACCGCCCAGCCACCGGCAGCACCCAGCGGCTGAACGCCAAGGTGGCCGAAGCGAACCGGCGGAGTCAGGGGACGGCGCAGTGAGCGTCCTGCCGGAGCCGCCCCCCGAGTCCTGGGACGACATAGCGGCCCAACTCCATGACCTCCGGGAGCGCGGCGCATGGGCCGCCCAGCTCTCCCGCCACCTGACTCCGGAAGCCCCCTTCTGGAGTTCCTGGCAGAGGCCGGAGAACGGCAGATTCAGGCCCGGCCGGAGCGCACTCCCAGGGCCCTCACCCCAGGGTCCGACTGACCCCATCCCACAGACTCCGCCCCGGTGACCGATCCACCGATCGGCCGGGGCGGCTCACAGCACCACTCATCCATCACGAGAAGGAGCACGTTCATGGGCGGACAGCACGGCGGAGGCACTGGCTCGGGCCAGGGCGGAAGCCAGCAGGACGACAGCCAGTCGGGCGCCGGGCACGGCGGAGGCGGCTCCGAGGGCCAGGACTCCGGTCACAGCGACACGAAGGGCAGCGGCACCAAGTGACCGAACGCGCCACGCCGGAGGCCGGCCCCCAGGGGTTGGCCTCCCGGCTCACGGATGCCGGTGCCCTGACCTCCGACTGGCTCCCCGCCTACCAAGCCGTGCTCCGGGAGTCGTTCGTCCCGGATGTGATCTGGCCCGGCGTCGGCCCAGCCGACGGTGGACCAGTGGCGAGCATCGACCGCCGCACTGACCCGGAGGCGTGGTTCCGCGCGGTCTACTCGGACACCTCCCTCACCACCCAGTGGGACGACGGAAACCACACAGGCACCGACCGGGGCAACATCCCGACGTGCAGCAACTCCCAGCCCGCCATGGTGTTCTCCATGCTGGCGGCCTTGGACGTCCAGCCGGGCTCCACGGTCCTGGAAGTAGGTACTGGGACCGGCTGGAACGCGGCTCTGCTCTCCGAACGGGTCGGCTCGGAGCACGTCACCACCATCGAGTTCGACCCTGAGAACGCGGCCACGGCCCGAGCCCGATTGGACGCCGCCGGCCACAACCCGGTCGCCATCGTCGGGGACGGCTCCCAGGGCTGGCCCGCAGGCGCCCCGTACGACCATGTTCTGATCACGGCCTCCCTCCGGGAGATCCCGGCGGACATCATCCGGCAGACCCGACCCGGCGGGATCATCGTCTCCCCGTACGCCACGGAGTACGGCGGGGAGGCCGTGGTCCGCCTGACCGTCCAGGGGGACGGAAGCGCGTCCGGCCCGTTCGTCGGCTCCTCCGCCTTCATGCGTCTCCGGCAGCAACGCGCCTACCGAACGCACGTGAAGACGTACCTGGGCGGCAAGCCGTGGCCGGCCGATGGCCGCCGGACGACCACCTCCCTCTCCCCGGAGGACGCGGCCGACTGGCTCCCCATGTTCGCCATCGGGCTCCAAACGCAGGGGATGTTCCCCTACCCGGAGAAACTCGACGGCGGGCGCTACACGCTCTGGCTCCGGGACACGCGGGTGACCTCCTGGGCGTCGATCGACTTCGTACCCGACGCGGAGGAGTTCGAGGTCTACCAGTCCGGTCCGCGGGAGCTGTGGAGCGAACTCACGGCCGCCCACGCCTGGTGGGACGACCAGGGCCGTGCGGACTTCGAGCGGTTCGGACTCACCGTGAAACCCGACGGCACCGCCTGGGCCTGGCTCGACTCCCCGGAGCACCCGGTCCCGGCCGTCGGATAGACGTACAGCCAACCCGCCCGGTGCCGCCTTCTCACGGTCCCGGGCGGGCGTCCGGCGGCTACTCCGCCCCGCCCAGCTTGCGAAGCGCGTCGTCAGTCAGGCGGTTCACGGTCCACTCGTCCATTGACACCGCTCCAACTGATCGATAGAAGTCGATGGCAGACAAATTCCAGTCGAGGACCGACCACTCCAGCCGCTCGTAGCCCCGCTCCACGCAGGTGCGCGCCAGCTCCCGCAGCAGCGCCTTGCCGTGACCGCCGCCGCGCACGCCCGGCCGTACGTACAGGTCCTCCAGGTAGATCCCGTGCACCCCGCGCCACGTCGAGAAGGACAGGAACCACACCGCGAAGCCGACGACCTCCCCCTCCTCCGTCTCCGCGACGTGCGCGAACACCGCCGGGCGCACCCCGAACAGCGCCTCCCGCAGCTGCTCCTCGGTGGCCCGCGCCTCGTGCGGCACCTTCTCGTACTCCGCGAGCTCGCGGATCATCGTCTGAAGGGCGGGGACGTCGGTGACTTCAGCACTACGGATCATGCCCGCAGCCTAGAACGGCGGCCGATCAGCGCTCCAGCAGCACCTCGGCAACCGTCAACTGGTCCTCGTCCAGACGTTCTTCACCGTCCGCCACGTCCCACAGGCAGTTCTGGAGCACCCGGCCCAACGTCCAGGCCCGCGCCCGTCCGCGGTCCCGCTCCAGCCCGACCGCCTCCGTCAGCAGGTCGAACCGCCACCGCACGTCCCCGGCCCGGAAGTTGTTGACGATCGCCGGCAGCAGCTCGAAACCCGGATCGCCCGCCAGCGGCTTCGGGTCGATCGCCAGCCACGGTTCCCGGCCGCCCGCCAGCACGTTGCCGTAGTGCAGGTCCCAGTGCAGCAGCCGGTCCCCCGGCTCCCCGGCGACCTCCGCCACCGCCGCCGCGCAGTCCGCCAGCAACCGCCGGTCCCGCTCCTCGACCAACCGCCCCAGCGCCTGCGGCACCTCCTCCAGCATCCCGGCGGCCATCTCCGCGAGCCCCCGCAGCCCGGCCGGGGCCGGCACGGCCGTCAGCCGCGCCAGCAACTCCCCGACCACCGTCACCGCCCGCCGCGCGTCGGTCCGCGCGAGCGCCGCCAGGTCCCGCCCCTCGTCCAGCCGTTCCAGCAGCAGGGTGCCGGTGTCCGCGTCGTGCGCCAGCAGCCGTACGCAGCCCCGCCCGGCCCACGCGCGCAGCGCGACCGGCTCCCCCGCGCTCTCCTCGTCCACCGCCACCAGCTTCAGCACGGCCGCGCTCCCGTCGGCCCGCACCACCGGCAGCACCAGGGCCGTCATCCCGTGCATCGCGGGCCCGGTGCGCCGCAGCCCCCACTGCTCCAGAAAACGCGCTGCCCGCGCGGGCAACTCGGCGATGAACTCCCGCCCGGCGTCGCCGTTGTACGGAATCTGCGCCTCGATGAACCCATCCGGAATCTCGACCATCCCCCGACGGTAGCCGTGCCCCTGCGGTGCCCCTGCGGGGTTGCTCGGCGGTGTACGGCCCGGCGCCCCGGCGCGGGGTGCCCTGCGGGCGGCTCGGGGTGTGGGTCGGGGCCCGCACGAGGGTCTCCTCGGCCCGTCCCCTGCGGGGTGCTCGGCGGTGTACGGGTGTGGGTCGGGGCCCCGCACCAGGGTCTCCTCGGCCCGTCCCCTGCGGGGTGCTCGGCGGTGTACGGGTGGGGGTCGGCGCCCCGCACGAGGGTCTCCTCGGCCCGTCCCCTGCGGGGTGCTTGGCGGTGTCCTGGTGTGGGTCGGGGCCCCGCACGAGGGTCTCCTCGGCTCGGCGCGCGCGGCAGCGTCACGGCCGTACGGGGTGGTCGCGCCTCGTCCTGCGGGGACCCTCCTGCGTGTCCCCGCCCCACGGCCGACTTCGACCGTGCCGGGCATCCCGTTACGTACCTCGCCCGACCGGGTCGACCCCGTGGGCGGATGGCTCCCGGCGGCTTGGACGGCGGAGGGGAGTGGGGACGTGCCGGGGTGTCCCCGCAGGACGAGGCGCGACCACCCCGTCATGCCGGGAGGCACCCGCGCGCGCCGAGCCGAGGAGACACCCCGGCACGGCACCACGCACCGACCCGAGCCGACCCCGCCGCACACCCCAGCCACGCCGTCCACTGAGGTGCGGGCCCGCACATCCAGCCTCGCCGGCGATTGAGGCGCGGGTCCGGGCAGCGCCCGGCACACGGCGCGAGCCAGCCCGAACCGCATCAACCATCCCGCCACCCAAACGGCCCGTAGCCGCGACATCCCGTCCCTGGACACCCTTCCGGAACGAGGTGTACCAACTCCCCCATGACGATCAACGGCGGTATTTCCTTCTGGTACGCGTCCGAGCGAGCCGGCACCGCGCCCGCCCCACCCCGCGCGCCCCTCACCGGTGACGCCACCGCCGACGTCGTCATCATCGGCGGCGGCTACACCGGCCTGTGGACGGCCTATTACCTGAAGAGGGCCGCCCCCGACCTCCGCGTCACCGTGCTGGAGCAGAAGTTCTGCGGCTACGGCGCCTCCGGCCGCAACGGCGGCTGGCTCTACAACGGCATCGCCGGCCGCGACCGGTACGCCGCCCTCCACGGCACCGACGCCGCCCGTCGCCTCCAGCACGCCATGAACGAGACCGTCACCGAGGTCATCGGCGTCGCCGCAAAGGAGGGCATCGACGCCGACATCCACCGCGGCGGCGTCCTCGAAGTCGCCCGTACCCCCGCCCAACTCGCCCGACTGAAGGCCTTCCACGCCCACGAGGTCGACTTCGGCGAGAGCGACCGCGAGCTCCTCGACGCCCCCGCCACCCGCGCCCGCATCGACATCGCCGACGCCGTCGGCTCCAGCTGGAGCCCGCACGGCGCCCGCATCCACCCCCTGAAGCTCGTCAAGGGCCTGGCCGCCGCCGTCGAGGCCCTCGGGGTGGTCATCCACGAGTCCACTCCGGTCACCGAGATCGCCCCGCGCCGCGCCGTCACCCCGTACGGCACGGTCCGTGCCCCCTACGTACTGCGCTGCACCGAGGGCTTCACCGCCGCCCTCAAGGGCCAGAAGCGCTCCTGGCTCCCGATGAACTCCTCGATGATCGTGACGGCCCCCCTCCCGCCCGAGACCTGGTCCCGGCTGGGCTGGTCGGACAGCACGCTGCTCGGCGACATGGCCCACGCGTACATGTACGCCCAGCGCACCGCCGACGACCGGATCGCGATCGGCGGGCGCGGGGTCCCGTACCGCTTCGGCTCCCGTACCGACAACGACGGCCGCACCCAGCCGGCCACCGTCTCCGCCCTGACCACCCTCCTGACCTCCTTCTTCCCGCAGCTCGCCGGTACGGAGATCAGCCACGCCTGGTCCGGCGTGCTCGGCGTGCCCCGCGACTGGTGCGCCACCGTCACCCTGGACCGCACCTCGGGCCTGGGCTGGGCCGGCGGCTACGTCGGCTCGGGCGTCGCCACCGCCAACCTCGCGGCCCGCACCCTGCGCGACCTGGTCCTCGGCGAGTCCACCGAACTGACCACCCTCCCCTGGGTGAACCACCGCGTCCGCCGCTGGGAGCCGGAGCCCTTCCGCTGGCTCGGCGTCCAGGCCCTCTACGCCGCCTACCGCGAGGCGGACCGCCGCGAGACCGCCGGCCACACCCCGACGACCGCCCCCCTGGCCCGCCTGGCCGACCGCATCTCGGGCCGCCACTGACCCCGGAAACGCGAAAACCCCGGCTCACGGATCTGAGCCGGGGTTCCGATGGGGCCCCCTGTCGGATTCGAACCGACGACCTACGCATTACAAGTTGTCCGATCGCCTTCCACCGCGATCCGTAGGCGTCCCAGTGGTACCCAAGCCCCTGGTCAGGCCCCATTGCGTACGTAGGCGGACTCCTCTGCATAGTCAGGGATCAAGTCCCAACTGAGCCCGCGACTGAGACCCGCTCGGGGAACGGCGCCATCCATTGCAGCTTGGACTCACCACAGGGAGAACCTGGTTGAGAGCTTGAGAGCGTACTGATCTTGATACGTCCGGAGCCCCCATGCTCGCCGGACAGACCCAGCCTGTGCCCGTGGCGATGGCCCGAGGAGTTGTCAGACCCTCACCCCATACTTGGGAGGAGAGGACGCGCTTGGATCCGCCCAACTCATCACGCTGGGGGACCAGGCAGAACAATCGGTAGTCGGGAGTTCACTCGGGGGCTAGCATGACGCCATGTTGAAGCGTAGTCTCATATTCCATCGCTGGGGCTCTGTCGCGGGCAAGCCCGATTTCATCCCGACTGACGTCGCTACTGCGCTGGCGGCTGCCATCTCCGCCGACAGTGAATTCGCCATCCTGGATTCTGGCGACGCTGTTACTGCAGTCGAGGTCGTGGACGTCGGCCTTGGGACTAGCCCCACAAATCTCAGGCTCTTTGCCCTGCGCGGCGCCGACGATCGACCCTTCAAGTGGGACAGCCAAGGAAGCGTCAGTCCGATCTCGTTGAGGGATAGCGAATATCCGGCCGATGTGAGCCATGTGTCCATTTGGCCGGACGGAACATGCGCCCATGACTACGCGAAAAACGTGCCGAGGATCTCACGCCTCTCGTCATTCTTGCGCCGAAAGCTGAACTCTCACGTGAAATTCGACGCCCTCTACAGGGAAGACACCCGAGAAAAGCTCAAGGCAATGGAAGGACAACTGAGGTCCGTAGAAGTGGCGATGACCAGAAGGGGAGGAGAGGCGTCCAGCGGCGGTGTTTTCGGCACCCTAATTCCGGAGAATTTTGGAGACAAGGCCCCTTCCATTCGATTCACGCTGGGAATGGGCAGGTATGGACCTCGAGACCGCTACCTTGATGGCGAGACAGAGGAGCAGGTCTTCTCCCTCGCAGAACAGGGCAGACGATTTCGTTAGCAACATGGTCATTCGGGGTAAAAGTCGCTCCTCTGGCCGCGTTGAGACCATCAACCTGCTGCACGAACGGCTTCAAGTCCCGGTCGAATTCCGGCAGAGCGCCACCGTCTCGTCCATGCCAGAGCCTGCCGACGTTTTCTTGGAGCTCGACCAAGCCTACAAGGAGTTTCTGCGCGACGGAAAGCTCGCCTCCGCAGTGCAGGGTGAGAAGATGCGCAGTAAGTGAGAAAACACGCCAGGGGGGCATGACCATGGGGGCATTGCGGTGGATCGATAGGCACATCTGGTTCGTCCCGATTTTCTTTTTCATCGGTGTCGAACTTGCGCTAATCGTCACAGATTTGGTCAGGCGCGAACCTTTCCTACTCGCTGCGGTTGCCGCGGAGAAGAGGAAGGAAATCTACACTTCACTCACTGGCTCGTCCAGCGGACTGCTGGGCTTCACGCTGGCAGCAGTCGCCATCCTTGCCGCCTTCGGCCCGCGCGCAACACAAAATCATGAGCAGCAAACACGAGAAACCGCACTGGCGGATGCACGGGTGGGAATCAGCAAAGCACTCCTAGCCACTGCCCTCATGCTAATGACAGTCCTCGTAATCGCGACGGTAAGCCTCGGAGTTGACGTCGGGAAAACTGGAGGTTTGGCCGTAACTAGCCTCACACTCGCCGCTGGTACAGCTAGCGTGGTTGGGCTCTTGGTCAGCGGTGCGGGACTGACCCTTTCCCTGATCGAGAGAGGGGGCAGGAGCTGAATCGCGAATTCCGCTACCAAACCCTGCGCCGGTTCAGTTCTAACCGGGTCAAGAAGCGATACGAGTGGGCGTCGGAGGTCTGTACTGGATCCGACGCCCGTATCTCGATCAAGGTCCCGTGATGAGACGGCTGGTGAAGCCGTCGGAGCGGAGCCGGTCGTACGCCGCGGACACAGCAGGCGGCACGTCTTGGTGGATCAAGAATCCCTGCTGTGGGTAGATCAACAGCCGCTGAAGCGCGCCAACGAGCATGTCAAAGACCAATTGCGGATCCTGGATCGAGTCAACGTACTCAATGAGCGTCATCGTCGTAGACGCACTGACGATCCCTACCTCTGGCCAGATCTTGCAGGCTGTCGCATAGGATCGCCGTTCCTCGTAGGGCTTGCTGACCAGTAGCACCGATTCAACGTGGACTCCGCGCTCAACAAGTAGCGATCGGGAAAGGCGGATGTTCTCTCCCGTGTTCCGCGCCTTTGGCTCCACAAGGATCGCGGAGTCAGGAACGCCCAACTGCAGAGCTCGCTCGCGGTAGTGCTCCGCCTCTCCCCGAGGCATCCGCTCGCGGGTCGTACGGCTTGTGGCTCCGGTGAAGACGATCAGCGGCGCCATGTCCCGTTGGTACAGGGCAACCGTGGCATCAGCGACTCCGAGATCATGACTACCCAGGCCGATGGCCACGGAGCAGGGCCGCGGCTCGTGGTGCATCTGTTGGAAGTCCCACAGCTGCTCGGCGTCGGCCCAGTTCTGCGCGGAGATCATAGTGTTGCCTCCTGAGCCGAGTCGGGAACCTTGAAGTCGTAGGCCCATGCAAACCGCGTGGCAGCATGCGTGCCGACAGCGAACTCCACGACCGTGCCGTCCGCTGTGTACGTGGTCCGGTGCAATTCAACGACCCATTCACCGGGCGCCAGCTGGAGCAGGGCCGCCTCTTCCTGTGTCGCAACCCTCGCAAACAGTTCCTCACGCATGTGGTCGATCTCGTAGCCGGCGTCGTACAGAACTCGGAAGCCGCCGCCCCGGCCGGCCGGGCCCGGGCTCGGGTCAACGATGCGCGTTCCCTCGACGTGTTCGGGCCGGTAGTAGCTGGTCAGCGTGTGGGTCGGCTGGTCGCCTTCCTTCACGAGCCTGGCTCGCGCGTACACCTCAGCACCCTCGGGAAGCCCGTGTGCCGCAGCCACCAGCGAAGGCGCCGGCACGCGGCTGACGCTCTGCGTCTGCTCGCCGCGCTTGTAGGCCCGGCCCGAAGCGACGCGGTCGGCGATGAACGCGACCTCGTCGCCATCTCGCCACTTCGCCTTGTCGTACCGAGCGATGCCGAGTCGCTTCAGCGGCGCCTGCTCCCGTACGACCGTCCCGTGGCCCCGTGAAGAGGTCACCAGCCCTTCGGCTTCGAGGGCCTTGTACGCCGCGTGGACGGTGGACTTCGAGCCCTCGCCCGCATCCACCAGGTCTCGGATGTGCGGTAGCTGCTGGCCAGGGGCGTAGTCGCCTCGCCTGATCTGTTCAGCCAGCTTGTCGGCCAGCTCTCGCCACTTGGGTGCCACGCGAACTCCCTTCGATGGGTCCAGTCAAACACAGTCCCAGGACTGTTGACAGTCCTGGGACTGCGAGTCCATAGTCATCCACAGCGGTTCACAGTCCTAGGACAGCGAACCAGGGAGGGCCTTCTTTGGGCTGCTCTCGGCGCCCGGAGAGCTCCGAAAGGACCAGCTCGAAGGAAGCGGCGGTTCCTTAAGAACTCAACAGTGGACACCAAATTGATCTTCGACCTTCCGGCTCAGCCGGACCGGTTGCCTCCTCCGCCCGTCCGGTGCATAGCGCCGTACGGGCGGGGTTTGAGGGGAGCCGGAGTTCTTCCTGTTCCACAACGACGTGCAGCCCCGGTGCGGGAACACCGGGGCTGCTGTTCGGGCCCGTTCCTCTACCGAAGGAGCTAGACCCAATGAAGTCCATCGTTGCACTTCAGGACGCTGTTACGCCGTGGTCCGACGGTTTGGAGCCGTTGGACGCGGAGCTGGATGCGATTGAGTGGGAGCTGCCGCTGATCCTGGCGGAGGTCGACCTCCTCGACGCGGAGATCACCGTGCTGGACCGTACGCCGTCCGAGGTGGACGAGCGGCGGATCCGTCGGGCCCGCCGCAAGGTCCTCGCGGCCCGGCGGGACCTGACCAATCAGGCCGTGGCCGCCGCGGGCATGGCGGGCGGTGCCGCATGAACACACCGATGCCCCTCTCGTCCATGGCCGCGCCGCTGATGGCGCTGCGCATCTTCGCCGACGAGTACCGGCACCTGCCGGCGCCGTGCGTGTCGATCTCCACCGTCTACCCCGACCTGCTGGAGCTGTCCTTCCACGACGATGCCGACGGGTTCGAGACCTGGTGTCAGGCACTCCGGATTCGCCCCCGAGCGGTGCAGCACAGCGTTCACAGCGACGGCCGCACCAGCGTCATGAAGGCCGTGACCAACTACTCCGGCGGCCCCGTGAAGCTGATCTGCTTCACCACGATCCCCGCCCCGGATGACGTGCGTTCACAGGCGGAGGTCGGGTCGTGAACCGTGTTCAGATCCGTTCATCCGAGCGTGCGCTGTCCGTGGGGACGTGGCTGATCGTCGGCGGAGCGATGCTCTACTCCGTCCTCACCGTCACCCCGCTCATGGCCGCCCACACGCCGGCCGCATGGCGGTGGACGGCTCCGATCCTGCCGCTCGTCGTGGATGCGGCGGTGGTGATCGTGGTCCGGCTCGACTCCGTCCTCGCCCGTCTCGGCGGGCACGGCGGTGCCTGGCCGGTCGCCCTGCGGTGGATGACCGGCACCATGACCCTCGCCCTCAACGTAGGCGTATCCGCGCTGGCCGGGGACCTTGTCGGGGTCGCCGTGCACTCCGTCGCACCGCTCCTCCTGATCGTCACTGCGGAAGCTGGCCTCGCCTACAGGCGGGCCCTGACCGCCGCAGTCCTGGCCGTGGAAACCCGCAAGCGCGCCGAGCAGGACGCCCAGGAAGAGGCGGCGGCGGAGCGGGAGGAGAACCGGCTCCGGGCCGCTCGTGAACAACGCGAGCACGAGGCAGCCATCGCCCGTGAACAGCGTGAACACGAGGCCCACCTGACCCGTGAGGAGGCCGCCCGTCAGGACCGCATCCGGCGCGAAGAAGCCGAACGACTGGAGGCTGCTGAGCGGGCGGAGCGGGAAGCGGCTGAACGCCGTGAACAGATCCGTGAACAGCAGCAGGCCGAGCGTGAACGCCTTGAACGCCAAGCCTTGCAGCAGCGCGAGTTGGAGGCCCGGGAGCGGGCCGAGCGTGAGCGCCGTGAACAGGCTCGTGAACAGGAGCGGATGGAGCGTGAACGCGCCGCCCTCCTCGCCGCGGGCCCGCCGCAGGTGAAGCTGCCGGAGGAGCAGGCCCGCGCAACCGTGGCTGCCGCGTTCGCGGCCGGGGTGCCGGTGCGGGTCGCTGCGGAGCTGTCCGGCTGGTCGGTGGGCTGGGCCTCGGCCCGCTACCAGGAGCACCGCGACGGCAACGCCGCCGCTCCGGCTCTCGGCTGATGAGCGCCCTTCCGGTCTACCGCTGGCGGCTCGCCCCTGAGGGGCTGGCCACTCGCCGTCAGCTCCGCGCCGCCGGGCTGCGGCCCGGCGGCCAGGACGTCGTCGCCCAACTGGAGCGGCCCCGCCGGCGGCGGGGCCCGCTGGTCGCCTACCTCTACCGGATCGACCTCGCGAAGCCGGTCCGGCCGATGACATCGAATCGGTGGGCGGCCCTGGCCAAAGCGGATGCCGCCCGCCGCCGGTGCCCCGTCTGCCGCGACCACCTCCCGTACGTGATCCCGACCTCGCTCGGCATGTGCAACGCCTGCCACGACTTCCCTGAACAGCGCGCCGCCCGAACCCTGACTGCTGCCTGAAGGAGTTCTGCTGTGTCTCGCCGTACCCGCACACACACCGCCAAGGGCGCCGCGCCCACCGTGCACATCCCCCGCCAGCGCGGCCACCGCCACGGGCCGCAGGTCATCGTGGTCGTCTCCGAGGAGCCCACCCTGACCGCCCGCGCCACGGCTGCGACGGGCCGCTGGGTGTGGAAGCACCGCCGCACCTGGGCCCCGACCGGCCTCGCGCTCCTGCTACTGCCCGTGACCGGCGTCGTTCACCTGATCACGCCGTGGGCCGCTCTCGTCGCGGCCCCGGCCGCCGCGGCCCCGTTGGCGGTCCTGGGGTGGAAGGCCAAGGGCCGCCCCGGCCGGACCCGCGCCGAGGCCTCGTGGCTGACCATCCTGGCCGCCCTCGCCACGGCCGGACTCACCTGGTTCTCCCTGGCCCTGTGGGCCGGACCGTTCGTGCCCGCGCTGATGGGGCTGTGGTCGCTGACCACGCTCGCCGCCCAGGTCATCTGGTTGATCAGCCGCCGCTCCACCACTGCCGTCACCGCTCCTGAGGGGACCCGCTGATGTCGAACAACACCTGGATGCCCAACAACGGCAGCACTCCCGGCCCCCGCCGTCCGCAGAACGCCGCCGGCGGCCAGCAGCAGGGTCCGTGGCAGCAGCCGGGCCCGGCCGGCGCCCCCGGCGGGACGAACCGGTCCCGGACGACGAACCGCAGCAAGTCGCGGGAGTACCACTTCCACATCAGCGACCCGGGCGTGCAGAGCGGCGGCGGGGGCCCGCGCAACGGCCGTGGCCAGCAGGGCGGCCAGGGCCAGCGGGGCGGGCGGATGCACTCCCCGTTGGGTGACCCGGAGTTCTTCTCCAACGTGGACATCCGCAACTACTGCGAGGGCGGCCGTGGGCTGTTCCTGCAGATGTCGTTCGAGCTGGCCAACGCCGCCGAGATGCTCAACGCCGTGCTGAAGGAGATCCCCGACCCCGAGGGCCGCCCGTTCGGCTCCCGTGCGCGGGCCCGCAGGGTGTCGCGGCGGATGAAGAAGGCCGCCGAGGACGCCCTCGGCACCGCGAAGAACCTCGCCGCGACCTATGCGGCGTTCCAGCGGGAGTTCGATCCCCAGCTCGCGCCGAACCGCCGGCCTCGCCAGGGCCGCCGTTTCGACTTCAACGGCTAACGACACCTGATCGCAGGGAGGTCAGAGCATGCCCCGAACCACCTCACCCGATGACACCCGGCAGCAGCAGTACGACGCCCACGGCGAGGGCGGCGGGATCGGCGAGTACCTGCTCCACCGCGCCAAGCCCCACCTGCCGCCGTGGCTCGCCGGTACCGGGGCGGGCCTGGCCTCCCTGCCCGCCCACTACTTCTGGTCGGGCGAGCCGGGCGTCACCGCCGGCCTCACCCTTGCCTCTGTCGCCCTGACCGGCCTGACCTGGTGGGCGGGCAAGTCCACCACCCAGCAGCGCCGCCTGCACTCCGCCGTCACCGTCGCCGCCGCATCCACCTGGTTCACCGCGGCCGCGATCGCCGGACCCGGGGCGGGGCCGCTGGGGGAGCTGTATTTCATCGGCGCCCCGGCCCTGGCTCTGTCGTGGAACATCCGGCAGATCCTCCGCAAGAACGTCGAAGGCGCGGGCCAGTCGGCGGATGGTGGGTTCTTGGAGAAGGTCGGCCTGGCCAAGGCCCAGGTCCTCCGCACGGAGGTAGGCCCGAACAAAGCCTCCTTCGACCTCCAGCTCCCCCGCGGCGAACTCACCCCCGACGACGTTTCGAAGAACCTGACCCGCATCGCCGGGGCCCTGGACGTGCCGAAGACGGCCATCCGGATCCAGGAGAACCCCGACTCGGCGTCCAGGGTCATGCTGACCGTGGTCCCGCTCGACCTGCTCAAGAACACCGTCCCCTGCCCCGGCCCCAGCGCCCCCGGCGAGTCGATCAGCTACCCCGTCGTCGTCGGAATCTACGAGGACGGGACCCCGGCGGACATGTGGTTCCCCGGCGACCCGGACGAGGCCCGCAACGCCATGATGCTGCTGCTCATGGGCATGACCGGCTCCGGGAAGTCCGAGGGCGGCCTGACCGCGCTCGCGGAGATCCTGACCCGGCGGGACGTGATCGTGTGGGCATCGGACCCGGCGAAGAAGGAGCAGACCCTCGGCCCGCTCCTGCCCGCGATCGACTGGGCCGCCCTCGACATGCCCTCCACCAAAGCCATGATCAAAGCCCTCACCGCCGTCATCCCCGCCCGCACCGCGTGGCTCGCGAAGTACGGCTACAAGCAGTGGGTTCCGGCCTGCGCCGAGACCCAGGCCGACGGCGCCCCCGGCATGCCCTACCTCGTCGCCTGGTTCGAAGAGGCCGCGAAGACGATCCGTGAGATCGACGACGACGTGTTCACCGGCCTCGCCCAGGAAGCCCGCTCCGCCGGCGTCTCCCTCGTCCTCTCCATGCAGCGGGCCTCCGGCAACCAGGTCTCCACCGACACCCGCGCCTCCCTCGGCTCCTCCTGGTGCCACGGCGTCCGCACCGAGCAGGACGCCCGGTTCGCCCTCGACGACGAGGTCCTCGACGCGGGTGCCGCCCCGCACGTGTGGAAGGACAAGAAGCCCGGCTACTCCTACCTGGTCGCCAACGGCGTCCCCGACGACCAGTGGGCCACCCCGATGCGGGACTACCTGTCCAGCGTCGACTACCTCAACTGGGTCGTCGTCACCTTCGCCGACGCCCGGGCCGCGATCGACCCCGTCACCGCCGGGGCGGCTGCCCGCTCCGCCGACCGCGCGTTCACCGGCCGCACCCGCTACCCGATGCCCGGCACCACCGATCAGCCGGAGACCACCATGCCCAACGGCCACGACCCGGAAGAGGACGAGGAGTACGAGGACGGCTACTACCCCGGCGAAGACGACTACGACCGGCACCCGTCGAACGGAGCGGACGAGGACGACTACGAGGAGGGGGAGTTCATCGACGCGGAGCAGGAACTCCCCGAAGTCGAGCAGGTCGTCCAATTCGCCGCCCGACCGCCGGCCGACGAACCGCGTCCGAAGATCAGCACCGCAGAGGCGCGGGCGGCGATGGAGGAGGTCCTCGAAGAGTTCGAGGAAGAGGGCCGGGACGTGGTCGGCCCGGCGGACTTCATGGCCTACTGCGACCGCTACGGACGGGGCCGTTCCTGGGTCTCCGGACAGGTCGCCCAGTTCGTCCTCGCGGGCCGTCTCGCCGAGACCAGCGAGGTCGGCCGCTACCGGATCGTCCCCTACGACGTAGCGGCCTGACGCGTCAGACGCGTCCGACACCCCTGCCAGGCCAACAGCCCCAATCCACAGGTCATACGTGCGCGCGAGGGGTGTCAGACGGGTGTCTGACGCGTCAGACACCCCCACCAGACACCCACCCTGACACCCCAGACACCTTGCCCACACAGGGCCCAAGCCACCTCGGCTCGGGCCCTGCTGGTCTTCCCCTGGAGTCCGCCATGACCTACGAACCCACCCACCCGACCGTCCCCGAACCGCTCCGATACGGGGACGCGATCCTCTACCCGCCGGCCGTCCCCGAACCGCGGATGCTGCCCGCCGAAATACCACCCGGCGTCCAGTACGTCACTCTCCCCGACGGCACCCGCACCCTCGCCTACACCGCCCTCCCCGAGACCCTGCCCGCGCGGCCGATACCGGCGTGGGCGAAGACCACCGCCCTGCTCGCGCCGACCGTCGGCGGAGGCATCGCGGCAGCCTCCGCCGGACTCGCCTACGCCGCACCGGGACTGATCGCCCTGACCGAAGCCCTCTGGGCGGCAGTCGCCCTCATCGCCGCCGGAGCCGTCATCGCCGTGGCCCGACCGCGACGCGGCGCCGCTCGCCCGACGACTCACATCACCCAACACGTCACGGCAACTGGCCTCTTCGGCCGCGCCAACGGCACCGTCAACCACCGCTGAACGCCGAAGGCGGCCCCCTCACGCCAATGACCGGGGCCGCCCTCATCCAGGCCGTTGCATCGAACTGGAGGAATCCAGCATGCCCCACACCGCCGACACCCGGCGAGACCACAACGACGACCAGCCCTTACTCCTCGACCCGTACTCATGCGGCGGAGGCGCCGCCGTGGGCTACCACCGAGCCGGATTCACGGTCGCAGGTATCGACGTCATCTACGGATCCGACCACTACCCGTCGGCCTACTCGGAGTGGCTCGGCGATACCTTCCTCACTCACACCACGGCGGTGTCGGCATGACGGCCACCCCTACGCCACTCGTCGACCTCGCGGGCCTGGACAGGCTCGCCCACGCGATCAGCGCCGCCGAACGGGGCTGGCACGTCTTCCCTCTCCGGCCCGACGACAAGCGGCCCGCCGGTCACCCCGAACGGTCCTGCCCCGGCACCGGCCGCTGCGCCACCGGCCATCGCACCCCTGAGCAGCGGGCCACGACCGATCACGACCTGATCGCCGCCGCCTGGACCCACGCCCCCTACAACATCGGGATCGCCACCGGCCCGTCCGGGCTGCTGGTGGTCGACCTGGACACCCTCAAGGACAAAGACGAGAAGGGAACGCCTGACGGCGTCGACCTCTTTGAAGCGCTCTGCGAGCGCGCCGGAGAGGCTGTCCCCACCACCTACCGGGTCCGGACCGCCCGCGGCGGACAGCACCTGTACTTCACCCAGCCCGACGGCGTCCGTCTCGGCAGCACCCGGGGACGGCTCGGCAGGCACATCGACACCCGGGGCTGGGGCGGCTATGTCGTCGCTCCAGGCAGCAACACCCCCGACGGCGCCTACATCGTCCTCGACAGCATCGCCCCCGCAGCGCTGCCGGAATGGCTTCTGGATGCCCTGGCCCCGCAGCCCGCTGCCGTCCCGGCCGCCCTCACCCCCGCGCACACCAGCGGCCGACGTCTGGCCGATGTGGTGCTGGAGCGCGAGACGGCCGCCGTGGCCAGCACGTCCGAGGGCGGTAGGAACGACCAGCTCCTGAAGTCCGTACGGGCCGTGGGGCGGTTCGTCGCGTGGGGAGACCTCCCCCGGAACACGGTTGAGGAGGCTTTTCAGGTCGCAGGGGAGGCCGCGGATCTGCCGCCAGCCGAGTGCCGCACCACGATCCGCAGCGCACTCAACTGGTCCCTGCGAACCGCACGCCCGCGGCCGGCCGCCGCATGAACCACCCCGAAACCTCCGACCTGAAAAGCCCCACCCCCACCACCCACCGGCCCGGAGCCGCGGAGCACGCCCCGCCGAGAACTGCTGGGGGCGCCTCGAAGGGCGTCGCCGAAGGCGTCCCTTCTGGACCTGACTTGCACCCGAGCGACCACCCCGCGCGCGGAGGCCCCTGCACCTTCCTGGACGGACGGAGGGAAGGTGCATGAGCGCCCCGATTCGGCACGTCGTCATGCTGAGCGGCGGGATCGGTTCATGGGCGACTGCCAAGCGCGTCATCGACGAACACGGCCCGGACGAGGTGGTCCTCCTGTTCGCCGATACCAAGGTGGAAGACCCCGACGTCTACCGGTTCCTCGACGACGCTGTGGCCCAGCTCGGAGCCAGGATCGTCAAAGTCGCCGACGGCCGCACCCCCTGGGAAGTCTTTCGCGACCGACGGATCATCGGCAACACCCGCATCGCGCCATGCAGCCAGTTCCTCAAACAGATCCCCTGCCGAACCTGGCTGGAGGAGAACACCGACCCCGCCCAGGCCACGGTCTACGTCGGGATCGACTGGACCGAAACGCACCGCCTGCCGGCCATACAGAAGGCATACCTGCCCTGGGTCGCACTGGCTCCGCTGTGCGAGCCGCCCTACCGCGACAAGGACCAACTCATCGCCGAGGCCGAGGCTTGCGGGCTGGCCCCGCCACGGATGTACGAGCAGGGATACCCGCATGCGAACTGCGGCGGCGCCTGCGTACGCGGAGGCCAAGCCCAATGGGCACGACTGCTGGCCACGAACCCCGAACGGTTCGACGACGAGGCTCAGCAGGAACAGGCCCTCCGCAGCCACCTGGGCAAAAACGTCGCCATCCTCCGCGACCGCACGGGCGGCACCACCCGCCCGCTGCCCCTGATCGAACTCAAAGCCCGCATCACCCGCGGCCAGGCAGACCACGATGCGCTGGCCACCGACTGGGGCGGCTGCGGCTGCTTCACCGACCCCGCCCCTGCAGGAGACACCATGACCACCACCAACGGCCAGCCCCGACCCACCATCAACGGCGCCGCCCTGCTCGACGAGGTTGAGACCTTCCACCGGCGCTTCAACGTCTTCCCC
The DNA here is from genome assembly GCF_014650695.1 of Streptomyces avidinii. Classification (GTDB taxonomy): domain Bacteria; phylum Actinomycetota; class Actinomycetes; order Streptomycetales; family Streptomycetaceae; genus Streptomyces; species Streptomyces avidinii. Next base: position 114,744 of record NZ_BMVL01000015.1, read on the forward strand.
AGGGAGGCCGCCTACGTCGCGGTCGCGCTGTGGGACGCGCACGCCCACCTGATCGACGCGTTCGACGGGACCGCCCGCATCGCGTTCCTGTCCCCGGAGCCGGGGTCGGGGAAGTCCCGGGCACTGGAGATCATCGAGACCTTGACCCCGCGGGCCGCGACCACGGTGAACGCGTCCCCGAACGCGCTCTTCCGCCTGGTCGATGCTCCCGAAGGGCCCCCGACGCTGCTCTTCGACGAGATCGACACCGTCTTCGGGCCCAAGGCCGGGGACAACGAAGCCGTGCGGGGGTTCCTGAACTCCGGCTACCGGCGGGGCGGGAACTCCCTGCGCTGCGTCGGGGAAGGCGCCAACCAGACCGCGGGCTGGTTCTCCTCGTTCTGCGCGGTCGCCATGGCAGGGCTCGGCTCGCTGCCCGACACGATCCTGACCCGCTCGGTCATCATCCGCATGCGCAAGCGCGCCCCGAACGAGACCTGCGAGCCCTACCGCCGGCGCACCCACGAGAAGCAGGGCCACGCCCTGCGCGACCGCCTCGCCCAGTGGGCCGACACCGTCCGCGACCAGGTCTCGGACGCCTGGCCCGAGATGCCCGACGGCGTCACCGACCGCCCCGCCGACGTGTGGGAGCCCCTCCTCGCCGTCGCGGACGCCGCCGGCGGCGCCTGGCCCGAGCGGGCCCGCGCCGCGTGCGTGGAGCTGATCAACGCAGCCCACGACAGCGAGGAGGCATCCCTCGGGATCCGGCTGCTGACCGACCTGCGGGACAAGGTGTTCTGCGGAGCCGACCGCATGCCCACCGCCGTGATCCTCGAATGCCTCCTCGCCCTGGACGACTCCCCGTGGGCCGACGTCGACGACCGGCCGATCACCTCCCGGACCCTGGCCAAGATGCTCGGCCAGTACGTCACCCCGGCGAACAAGCCCATCAAGCCCCGGACCTTCCGCCTGCCCTCCGGGACGCCCAAGGGCTACTTCGCCGAGGACCTATCCGACGCCTGGACCCGCTACTGCCCCTCGCCCCCGCTCAGGTCCGCAACATCCAAAACATCCGCAACACCGCAGGTCACAGGGGGCGAATCCGTTGCGGATACCCCCACCGGCATCCGCAACACGCCCCCGGAAACCGCCACACTCCCGCTCCACATCGCCGGCTGACCAGCACAGCCCCGCGGGCGCCGCCACACCGACGTGTGGCGGCGCCCATCCGCAACAAATCCGCGATCCGCAACAAACGCAAGCCTCTGACCAGGCATGTTGCGGTGTTGCGGCTGTTGCGGATCCCCAGGGGCCGGGAACGGCCCACGCTCGATCACCAAGGAGACATGAGCAGTGACCACCGCCGCACAGCCCATCGACCGGGTGCTCTACAAGGTTGAGGCAGCCGCCGAGCTGCTCTCGCTCGGCCGCTCCACCGTCTACGAGTTGATGGCCACGGGCGAGCTGCCCTTCGTGAAGCTGGGCCGGGCCCGCCGCATCCGCCGAGCCGACCTCGACGCCTTCGCCGCCCAGCTCCAGCCGCAGTCCATCTGATCTCAGCGCAGCCAGAGGCGGCCCCCGGGACATCCCCGGGGGCCGCCTTCCGCATGGAGGAGCACATGAGTCCCCGCAAGCCGAACATGGAGTCGTCCATCTACCTGGGCAGCGACGGGTGGTGGCACGGCCGCGTCACGATGGGCGTGAAGCCCGACGGAGGGCCCGACCGCCGGCACCGCCGGGCCAGGACCAAGACCGAGGTCGCCAGGAAGGTCCGCGAGTTGGAGAAGCAGCGCGACGAGGGCCGGGCCACGAAGGCAGGTCGGAAGCCGACCGTCGCCCAGTGGATGGACACCTACCTGACGACAATTGCGAGCCTGAAGCTGAAGCCGCGGTCGCTGGACGACTACTGGTCGAAGACCCGCAACGACATCATCCCCGGGGTCGGCAAGCACCGTCTCGACAAGCTCGCGCCCGAGCATCTGGAGGCCATGTACGCGGTCATGCTCGACGAGGGCCACGCCCCGTCGCACGTGGTCAAGGTGCACCGCATCCTGTCCCGCGCCCTCAAGATCGCCCACCGGCGCCGGATCATCAACGAGAACGTCGCCACGCTCGTGGACCCGCCGTCCGTCGATGAGACCGAGGCCAACCCGTTCTCCCGGGAGGAGTCCAAGGCCTTCCTCGCAGCCGCCGCGAAGCGGCCCACGTTCATGCGGTGGGCGATCGGCGTCGGCATGGGGTTCCGGCAGGGCGAGGCTCTGGGGCTGCGCTGGCCCTACGTCGACCTGGAGCAGGGGCTGTTCCACCCGGCCTGGCAGCTCCAGCGACTCACTTGGAAGCACGGCTGCAAGGACGCGCACGGCTGCGGCGCCCGGCTCCACCGGTTCGAGGCCTGCCCGCCCGACTGCTCGGCACACAACGGGTACAAGCGCGGCTGCCCGCAGCCGTGCCCCAAGACCTGCCGCCGGCACGCCAGCACCTGCCCCGACCGGAAGGGCGGAGGGCTCGCCTTCACACGGCCCAAGACGAAGAAGAGCCAGAACCCCGTCCCGATCCCGCCGCCCTTCCTGCCGTACCTCTTGGAGCACAAGGCGAAGCAGGACGAGCAGCGCCGGGCCGCCGGGGAGCTGTGGGAGGAGTGCGGAGCGGTGTTCACACGGCCCGACGGCCGGCCGCTCGACCCTCGGGCCGACTGGGCCGAGTTCAAGGAGCTGCTCGACGAGGCGGGCATCAGTGACCGTCGCCAGCACGACGGGAGCCGTCACACGGCCGGGACGATCCTCAATGAGTTGGGCGTGGACATGCCGACGATCATGGAGATCCTTCGGCACACCCAGATCAGTCAGACGCGGCGCTACGTGAAGGGGCGATCGGAGCTCTCGCGCGAGGCCATGCGCCGGATGGGCGAGACCTTCATGCCCGGCCCGGACCCCACGTCTGAGACCAGAACTGAGACCGAGAGGACCCGAGCGGCCCGCGCACGGCGCCGTCGCAAGATCCGGTAAACGCAAAGCCCCAGGTCACGAAGATCGGGACCTGGGGCTGTCTGGGGCCCCCTGTCGGATTCGAACCGACGACCTACGCATTACAAGTGCGTTGCTCTGGCCGGACTGAGCTAAGGAGGCACGGCCTGCCCGTGTGTACTGCGCGCGAAGCCGCCATCACTCTACACAGCACGCGAATCCCCGGGCCATCGCATTGAACGCGCCCACGTGAGCACCGACGCACGCCCCAGGTGCTGACAGAAGCCGTTCCGGCAGGTAGCGTCGGGCGGAAGTCCGATTACTGGACTAGACCTTCCACTCGGATCGTCCGGCACGTTCCTGCCGGTAGAAGGGATTCATCACCATGGCTTCTGTCACTTTCGACAAGGCGACCCGGCTGTACCCCGGCGGCGACAAGCCCGCCGTCGACCAGCTGGAGCTGGAGATCCACGACGGCGAGTTCCTCGTCCTCGTCGGCCCGTCCGGCTGCGGCAAGTCCACCTCGCTGCGCATGCTCGCCGGCCTGGAGGACGTCAACGGCGGCGCCATCCGCATCGGTGACCGCGACGTCACGCACCTGCCGCCCAAGGACCGGGACATCGCGATGGTGTTCCAGAACTACGCGCTGTACCCGCACATGACCGTCGCCGACAACATGGGCTTCGCGCTCAAGATCGCCGGTGAGGACAAGGCCACCATCCGCAAGAAGGTGGAGGACGCGGCGAAGATGCTCGACCTCACCCAGTACCTCGACCGGAAGCCGAAGGCGCTCTCGGGCGGTCAGCGCCAGCGCGTCGCCATGGGCCGCGCCATCGTGCGCAAGCCGCAGGTGTTCCTCATGGACGAGCCGCTGTCGAACCTCGACGCCAAGCTCCGGGTCTCCACCCGCACCCAGATCGCCGCGCTCCAGCGCGACCTCGGCATCACCACCGTCTACGTCACCCACGACCAGGTCGAGGCCATGACCATGGGCGACCGCGTGGCCGTGCTCAAGGACGGGCTGCTCCAGCAGGTCGACACCCCGCGCAACATGTACGACCGCCCCGCCAACCTCTTCGTCGCCGGCTTCATCGGCTCCCCCGCCATGAACCTGGTCGAGGTCCCGATCACCGACGGCGGCGTGAAGTTCGGCGACAGCGTCGTCCCGGTGTCGCGCGAGGCGCTGTCCGCCGCCGCCGACGCGGGCGACCGCACCGTCACGGTCGGCGTCCGCCCCGAGCACTTCGACGTCGCCGAGACCGGTGGTCTGACCATGGTCGTGAACGTCGTCGAGGAACTCGGCGCCGACGGCTACGTCTACGGCTCCACCGCGACCGCCGAGGGCTCGCAGGACCTCGTGGTCCGCGTGGGCGGCCGGCAGGTCCCGGAGAAGGGCTCCAGCCTCCACGTGGTGCCGCGCGCGGACGAGATCCACGTCTTCTCGACCTCCTCCGGCGAGCGGCTGTCCAAGTAGCAGCTCCCGCGCGGTTCAGCAGGTTTGGAGGGGCGTCCCGTCAAGGGGCGCCCCTCCGGCGTCCGTTGCCCGGGGTCCGTGGCGGCCGGAACCCCGGCAGACCGGGCCATTCGGCCCCAACCGTCAACCCCTAATTCGAAAAACCACGTCGAACCATCCCCCGACAGGGTGACTAAATGTCGCCAAATCTTCACCGAGCGCTACTCTCGCCCTCGTGACCCACACTGCCCGCCGTATCGGCCGTTCCCTCGCCCTGGTCCTGCCCGTCGTCCTGGTGCTGTCCGGGACCCTCGCGGTCACCATGGTCCCTTGGGCGGACACCTCGTCCTCCCAGGTCCTGACCGCCGCCGCCGAGGACGTTTCCGTCCCCGCGAAGCCGCGCGCCGCGCACGAGGTGCTGCGCGAGCAGCTCGTCGGCGAACTGCAGCAGGGCGGGCGGCCGGACGACGTCCTCACCCACCTCCAGCAAGAGGTGAACAAGCGGCCCTCGCTCGCCGAGCACTGCGTGGGGATCGCGCGGGCGCTGGGGCGGGCCGCCGTCGACGCGTACGGCCCGACGAAGGCCCAGTCCTTCGCCCGTCCCGTCTGCGACACCTCGTACGCCTCCGGCGTCGCCTCCATGGGCTGACCCGCGCCACCTCCCTACGCTGGCCGCCATGACCGACGACCACCGATCCGACTCTTCCGCCCCCTCCGCAGCCGCGTTCCCCGCCGCCCCCACCCAGGCCGTCGTCCTGGCGGGCGGCCAGGGTTCGCGGCTGCGCCCGTACACGGACGACCGTCCGAAGCCGATGGTCGAGATCCCCGGGACGGGCGTGCCGATCATCGGGCACCAGCTGGCGTGGCTGGCCTCCGAGGGAGTCACGGACGCCGTGGTCTCCTGCGGACACCTCGCCGAAGTGCTCCAGGAGTGGCTGGCCGGGGCCCGGTTGCCGCTCCGGGTGACCACGGTGGTCGAGGAGGAGCCGCTGGGCCGCGGCGGCGGCCTCAAGTACGCCGCGCGCCGCCTCCCGCACCCCGACCGGCCCTGGTACGCGACCAACGGCGACGTGTGGACCCGCTTCTCGCTCCGCGAGATGGCCGCCTTCCACGCCGAGCGGGACGCGGTGGCCACGCTGGCGCTGGCCCGGCCGCGGATCCCGTGGGGCGTCGTGGAGACCAATGAGTTCGGGCACGTACTGGACTTCATCGAGGCCCCGCCGTCGCCGTACCTCGTCAATGCCGGGGTGTACGTCTTCAGCGCCGAATTCGCGGCGCTGCTCCCGGACTTGGGCGACCACGAGCGTACGACCTTCCCGCGGCTGGCCCGTGAGCGGCGCCTCGCGGGCTTCCCGCTGCCCCAGGGGGCCTACTGGCGGGCGATCGACACGGCGAAGGACCTCACCGAGGCCGCACGGGAGTTGGCGGCGCAGACGGGCCGCTGAAGCCCTTCCCGGCCCGCACCCCACCAACCCCGCCGCCCCCACCCCGCCGCCCGTACGCGGCTCCGCGGGCCCGGAACACGCAAAGGGCCCGGCACACGCGGAGCGCGCGGCACACGCGAAGGGGCCCGGCACGCTCGTGCGTGCCGGGCCCCGCTCTTCCCGTACCGGCGTCAGCCGATGAGGCCGCCGATCAGTCCCGGCTGCTTCGGAGCCGGAGCCCCGCCACCCGTGCTGCTCCCCGCCGAGGAGGACGGCTGCCGCGGCGAGGAGGACTGCCGCGGGGCGCTGCGCGGGGTCTGCTTGCCGGTGGTGCCCCGCGTCGCGGCGGGCGACTCGGAGCGCGTCCCCGAAGTCCCCCTGGTGGGGCTGCCGGAGGCCGTCTTCCCGGACTTCGCGGCGGGCTCGGTCGCGCTCGCCGAGGGCGACGCCGACTTGGTCGGCGGCTGCGAGGACTGCTGCTGTCCCGGCTTCGGCCGGGCCGGCTCCTGCGGCAGCGGGCGGCCCGGCAGGTAGTTGCTGGGGGCCTCGCCCGGCCCGGGCACGGTGACCACGGTGGAGGAACGGACGGCCCCGCCGAGGAGCGAGCCGATGAGCAGGGTCAGCCCGCACACCACGCTGGCCATGACCGCCCCGCGGCGCAGCACGCGCCGCCGCAGCCGCCAGATCTCGGAACGCGGCCCGAGGGTCCGCCAGGCCTCGCCGGCGAGCCTCCCGTCGAGGGAGTAGACCGGGGCGCCCGCGATGATCAGCGGGCTCCAGGCGGCGAGGTAGATGATGTCGGGCGCGTCGTAGGCCGGGACGGTCTTCCAGCTCACCGTCATCAGCAGCGCGGCGGACAGCAGCGCCCCGAAGCAGGCGGCGAACCGCTGCCACAGGCCGAACACCGTCAGCACGCCCACGATGACCTGGACGAAGGCCACGCTCAGGCCCGCGCCCACCGGGTGCGCCAGCGCGAAGTCGCGCAGCGGCTCGGCGAGGGCCCAGGGGTTCAGCGTGTGCAGCCAGGTGACCATGGAGCCGCGCTCGCCGCCGTCGAAGTAGACGGGGTCGCACAGCTTGCCCATGCCGGCGTAGATGGAGATGAAACCGAGGAAGACGCGCAGCGGGAGCAGCACGACGCCGAGGTTCATCCGGCGGCCCGGATAGTACGAGGCCTGCCCGCGCGTGTCGGGGCCGGCCCGGCGGGAGTCCGCGCCGGACCCGGAGCCGGGCGGCTCCTGGTACGGCAGGTCCCGTACGGCGGTCAGCGGGCGCGTCTCGGCCGGGTCCCCGTAGCTGCGCTGGCCGATGACGGTCGGCGTGGCGACGGTGTCCTCGGCCAGGTCGTGGGCCAGGTCGATGCGCGGGATGACCTGGGTGGCGCCGCCGTCGTACTCGTCGTGCCCCCGGCCGGCCTCGCGGACGGCCTGGAGCAGTCCGCCCATGGCCGCGGCGTCGCCGGCGTCGGACTTGCCGCTCCAGACCACGGGGGCCCGGCGGCGGGTGGCCCCGGCGGCCGCCACCACGGCGCCACCCAGGACGGGTGCGCGGCCGGGGGCCTTCGCGGGCTTGGAACGCGCGCTCGGGCTCGGTGCGAGCCGCACGCGGAAGCTGGCGTGGTTGACGATGACCTGTGCGGGATCGCACGGCACCTTGACCATGCTCAGCGCGGGCTGGTCGTCGAACCCTGACGTTCTGGTGTCCACACTCATCTAACCGAGTGATCAGTGTTTAGGACACTGCCTTGACGTCAGTGATGTGTCCGAGACCCGTCAAGATCAAGCCACCCCGCCCGAATCGGGCGGGGTGACACGCTCACGGGTCACATTCCCTGAGCCAAGTGGATCAGTTGGGGGTGGATCAGACGCGGCCGCGGACGGCGCGGCGGCGGGCCGCCTCGTACAGCACGACGCCCGCGGCGACACCGGCGTTGAGCGACTCGGCGCCGCCCGGCATCGGAATGCGCACGAGGTAGTCGCAGTTCTCGCCGACGAGCCGGCCGAGACCCTTGCCCTCGGAACCGACGACGATGACGACCGGGCCGCCGAGCGCCTCCAGGTCGTTGACCGAGTGCTCGCCCTCGGCGGCGAGGCCGACGATGGTGATGCCGGCCTTCTTGTAGTCCTGGAGGGCACGGGTCAGGTTGGTGACCCGCGAGACCGGGGTACGGGCGGCGGTGCCGGCCGAGGTCTTCCAGGCACCGGCGGTCATGCCGGCGGCGCGGCGCTCGGGGATGACCACGCCGTGGCCGCCGAAGGCGGAGACGGAGCGGACGATCGCGCCGAGGTTGCGCGGGTCGGTGACGCCGTCGAGGGCCACGATCAGCGGGTCGTCGCCGTTGTCGTAGGCGGCCGCGGTGAGGTCCTCGGGGTGCGCGTACTCGTAGGGCGGGACCTGGAGGACCATGCCCTGGTGGTTGAGCCCGTTCGTCATCCGGTCGAGCTCGGGGCGCGGGGCTTCCATCAGGTTGATGTTGCCGCGCTCGGCCGCGAGCTGGAGGGCCTCGCGGACGCGCTCGTCGTTGTCGATGAACTGCTGGACGTACAGCGTGGTGGCGGGAACTCCGTCGCGCAGCGCCTCGAAGACCGGGTTGCGGCCGACGACCATCTCGCTGGTGCCCTTGGGGCCACCGCGCCGGGGGGCCGGGCGGCGCTTGGCGGCCTGCCGGGCCATGGCGTTGCTGATGCGGTTCGCCTTGTGCTTCTTGCGGTCCTCGGCCTTGGGCGTGGGGCCCTTGCCTTCCAGGCCCTTGCGCCGCTGGCCACCGCTGCCGACCGTCGCGCCCTTCTTGTTGGACGTGCGGCGGTTCCTGCGCTGGCTGTTCCCGGCCATGACTTCTACCTGTTTTCGTTGGTGCTGCGGTATGTACGTATGAAGAGTGTGCCGCCCGGAGCGCCGGGCGGCACACCAAGCTCGGTCGGCCGGTCTCGGGCCGGGGCCGGGCTCAGCGGGGGCCGAGCGTCCAGCGCGGGCCCGTCGGGCTGTCCTCGATGACCAGCCCGGACTGCTGGAGCTGGTCGCGGATCGCATCGGCGGTCGCCCAGTCCTTGCGGCCGCGGGCGGACTCGCGCTGCTCCAGGACGAGCCGTACGAGGGTGTCCACGGCGCCGTGGAGCTCCTCGCCCCGGTCGGAGCCGTTCCCGCCGTCCCAGTGGGGGTCGAGCGGGTCGAGGCCGAGGACGCCCAGCATGGCCCGCACCTCGGACAGGCGCGCGATGGCCGCGTCCTTGTCGTCGGCGGCGAGCGCACTGTTGCCCTGGCGGACGGTGGTGTGGACGATGGCGAGCGCCTGCGGGACGCCCAGGTCGTCGTCCATGGCCTCGGCGAAGGCGGGCGGGACCTCGACCGCCGGCTCGACGGGACCGCCGGCCTTCTCGACGACGCGCTGGTAGAAGCCCTCGATCCGGGCGAAGGCCGACTCCGCCTCGCGCAGGGCCTCCTCGCTGTACTCGATCATCGACCGGTAGTGCGGGGTGCCCAGGTAGTAGCGCAGGACGATCGGGCGCCACTGCTTGACCATCTCGGAGACGAGCACCGAGTTGCCGAGCGACTTGGACATCTTCTCGCCCGACATGGTGACCCAGGCGTTGTGGACCCAGTACTTGGCGAACTCGTCACCGAAGGCCTGGGCCTGGGCGATCTCGTTCTCGTGGTGCGGGAAGATCAGGTCGAGCCCGCCGCCGTGGATGTCGAAGGCCTGGCCGAGGTACTTGTGCGCCATGGCGGAGCACTCCAGGTGCCAGCCGGGGCGACCGCGGCCCCACGGGGTCTCCCAGGAGGGCTCGCCGGGCTTCGCGGACTTCCACATGGCGAAGTCGCGCGCGTCGCGCTTGCCGGTCTCGCCGGTGCTCTCCGGCTGGCGGATGTTGTCGAGCTCCTGGCGGGAGAGCGAGAGGTAGCCGGGGAAGGACTTCACGTCGAAGTAGACGTTGCCCTCGGACTCGTACGCGTGACCGCGCTCGATGAGCCCGCGCATCATCTCGATCATCTCGGGGACGTGCCCGGTGGCGCGCGGCTCGTAGGTCGGCCGCAGGCAGCCGAGCGCGTCGTAGCCGGAGTTGAAGGCCAGTTCGTTCTCGTAGCCGATGGACCACCAGGGGCGGCCCTGTTCGGCCGCCTTCGCGATGATCTTGTCGTCGATGTCGGTGACGTTGCGGATGAAGGTCACGTCGTAGCCGCGGTAGGCGAACCAGCGGCGCATGACGTCGAAGTTCAGGTACGAGCGGATGTGCCCGATGTGCGGGGCGGCCTGCACCGTGGCGCCACACAGGTAGATCGAGACACAGCCCGCAGTGAGCGGGGTGAAGTCGCGGATCTGCCGGGCGCTGGTGTCGTACAGGCGAATAGTCACGGCATCCAGGGTAGTGGCCCTGTAGCAGTGCCCCGCGACCCTTTCGGGACCCGGGGCACCTTTGTTGCGCAGATGTGCGGCCGCTACGGGGGTTCAGGCCCGGTTCGTCCGGTACACGAGGGCCGTGGCGATGGCGGCGAGGCCCTCGGCGCGGCCGGTGAGCCCCAACCCGTCGGTGGTGGTGCCGGAAACGGAGACGGGGGCGCCCGCCGCGGCCGCGAGCGACTTCTGTGCTTCTTCGCGCCGCTTGCCGATCTTCGGGCGGACACCGATGACCTGGATGGCGATGTTGCCGATCTCGAAGCCCTCCGCGCGGACGATACGGGCCGCCTCCGCCAGAAGGGTGACGCCGGCGGCGCCGGACCACTCGGGGCGGGAGGTGCCGAAGTGCGCGCCGAGGTCACCGACACCGGCGGCGGAGAAGAGCGCGTCGCAGGCCGCGTGGGCGGCGACGTCACCGTCGGAGTGGCCGGCGAGGCCGTCCTCGCCCTCCCAGAGCAGGCCGGCGCACCACAGCTCGCGGCCGGTCTCGAAGGCGTGCACGTCGGTGCCGATGCCGACGAGCGGGATCAGCGGGGCGGCAGCAGTGGTCGAAGCGGTCGGCTCAGTAGCCATCGGTGGCCCTCCTGCGGGCGAGTACGGCCTCGGCGAGGACCAGGTCGAGCGGACGGGTGACCTTGAAGGCCTCTTCGTGGCCGGGGATCACCACGACGGTGACACCGAGCCGTTCCACCATGCCCGCGTCGTCGGTGGCGCCCTCGCCGTCGACGGCGATCTCGGCGTGCGCACGCAGGAGGGTGGCGAGGTCGAAGCCCTGCGGGGTCTGGACGGCGCGCAGCCGGGCCCGCTCGGGCGTGCCGAGGACCGGCTCCGCCTCGCCGGGCCTGCCGGGTTCGACCTCCTTGACCGTGTCGGCCAGCGGCAGGGCGGGCACCACGGCGGGCGCTCCGTCGCGCACGGCCTCCACGACGGAGTCCACGGTGTCCACGGGGACGAGCGGGCGGGCCGCGTCGTGGATGAGTACGGAGGTGACGTCCGCGGGCAGCGCGTCCAGTCCGGCGCGTACGGACTCCTGGCGGGTGTCCCCGCCGGGGACGACCAGCAGCTCGGTGCGCTCGGGCAGCGCGTGCTCGCCGAGCAGCAGGCGCACCTCGGCGGCCTCGGCGGGCGGGGCGACGACCACCACGAGGGAGACCGCGCGGGAGCGGGCCATCGCGCGGACGGCGTGGATGAGCATCGGGGTGCCGCCGAGGGCCCGCAGGGCCTTGGGGGCGCCCGGACCGAGGCGTACCCCCCGGCCGGCGGCCGGGATCACCGCGGCGGTGCGGTGGGGACGCGTTACGTCAGACATCAGTAGCTCCGAGCCAGGTTTGTGACTTCGGCCGTCATGGGTATGGCCTGAAGGGTGCCGGGTGCGACGCCCTCGCCCCTTCCGTGACGACCGGTCGAGCAGGCTGCCCGGGCCCGGCACGCCCTCGCGACGGCGGCGATGGTGGCAGTCAGGCAGTAAGGACAAGAGGTACGGATACAGACATGCCGCAGCGCCCGGCAACAGGCCTCTCGTGGAGGAGAGACCTTGTCATCGGGCACCGCGGCAAGCTGTGCACGGGGTCTCGCGTCAGGACGCGAGCACCTCGTCGAGGAGGGCCTCGGCCTTGTCCTCGTTCGTGTTCTCAGCGAGCGCGAGCTCGCTCACCAGGATCTGGCGTGCCTTCGCGAGCATGCGCTTCTCACCCGCGGAAAGCCCGCGCTCGCGCTCACGACGCCACAGGTCACGCACCACTTCGGCGACCTTGATGACATCGCCAGAAGCGAGCTTCTCCAGATTTGCCTTGTAGCGCCGGGACCAGTTCGTCGGCTCTTCGGCATACGGTGCACGAAGCACCTCGAAGACCCGGTCCAGCCCGTCCTGGCCGACTACGTCGCGAACGCCGACGAACTCCGCATTGTCCGCAGGCACACGAACCGTCAGGTCGCCCTGGGCGACCTTGAGCACCAAGTAGGTCTTGTCCACGCCTTTGATCTGACGAGTCTCAATGGCCTCGATCAGCGCGGCCCCGTGATGGGGATAGACCACGGTGTCGCCAACCTTGAACGTCATGTGACAGGTACCCCTTCCGTGGCTATCCAGGGTAACACGAGAACTGACTGTTATGAATGGCGTTTTCGCAGGTCAGGGCACATCTCGGGGCTTGACAACAGCAACAGGAACGTGCTGCGGAGGGCTTCCGGAAGGGGGTATTCGCAGGTCGGGGGCGCTGCGCGGACCGGGCGAAAGGGCCACGCCACACCTGCCCGGCACCCCCATCCGTGTGACGTACGTCCCGTTTTGCCGGTTTCCGAGTCGAGAAACCGAACTACTCCGATCGACTGGCGACCGCCCCTGCCGGGCGGGTTCCGGCCCAATCCCGAATTGATCACGGAGAGGCGTTCGAGGGAATCCCGAAATTGATCAACGGGGTCCGGCGCGCGATATGCGAGCGCCACAAGATCGGCGCGGTGGACGAGATGGTGGACGGGATGGTGAACGGCGAGCGGAATGCAAGATCGCGGGGCGCTGCCAGGGTGGCGGCTCCGCTGCGGAGGGTCGGGTGCGGGGGCGGGGCGGCGGCTCGGTAACCTAAGCGCGCTGACACACCCTTAGAGCGGCTTTACCTCGGCCGCTCCGAGCGACCACCCGCCCCTTCCGTTCGTCCAAGGAGTTGCCGCCGCCGTGAGCCGCAGCCTTCGACGCGGCGCCCTCGCCGCCACTGCCGTCGTGTTCTCGATCGCCTCGCTGGCCGCATGCGGTGCGGGCAACGACGCGCAGACCCTCCAGATCAAGCCGGACAACGCCGCCGCCGCCAAGGGCGACATCGAGGTCCAGAACGCACTGGTGATCACCCAGGGCCAGAAGGGCGAGAAGGGCCCCGCGGTCGTCTCGGCGACGCTCTTCAACAACGGCACCAAGGCGCAGACCCTGGACGCCATCACCCTCCCGGGTGGCAAGGGCAAGGTCGCGCTGAAGCCCGCAGAGGGCTCCGGCAAGATCACCGTGCCGGCCCTCGGCTACGTGGTGATCGGCGGCAAGGGCAACGCCTCCGCCGTGATCGAGGACGGTTCCGTGGCCGCCAGGGACGGCGAAGTGCAGGACGTCGTCTTCCAGCTGAGCAGCACGGGCGGCGTCGAGCTGCAGGCCTTCGTGGTCCCCGCCACCGGCGCGTGGGCCCCGTTCGGCCCGACCGCGGCCCCCGCCACGGGCGCCTCCCCGTCCGGCTCCCCCTCGGGCACGCCGTCGGGCTCCCCGTCCGGGTCCCCGTCGGGCTCCCCGTCGGCCGGCGCCTCCGGTTCCGCCTCGGGCTCCCCGTCCGGGTCCCCTTCGGGCAGCGCGGGCGCTTCCCCGTCGGGCTCCGCCTCGCACGCCGCGGGCCACTGACGTACGCAAACGGGAAGGGCCCCCACCC
>NZ_BMVL01000015.1:128395-195687 GCF_014650695.1 Streptomyces avidinii
TGCTCCGGCGGCCCGGCGGCCGGGTCCGGCCTACGGCTCGAACTTGTAGCCCAGGCCGCGGACCGTGACCAGGTAGCGCGGCGCGCCCGGGTCCGGCTCGATCTTGGCTCGCAGGCGCTTGACGTGGACGTCCAGCGTCTTGGTGTCGCCGACGTAGTCGGCGCCCCAGACCCGGTCGATGAGCTGCATGCGGGTCAGCACGCGGCCCGCGTTGCGCAGCAGCATCTCCAGCAGGTCGAACTCCTTCAGGGGGAGGTCCACCTTGCCGCCGGCGACGGTGACCACGTGGCGGTCGACGTCCATCCGTACGGGGCCGGCCTCCAGCGCCGCCGGGGTGACCTCCTCCGGCTCGCCGCGGCGGCGCAGCACCGCGCGGATGCGGGCGACCAGCTCGCGGGAGGAGAAGGGCTTGGTGACGTAGTCATCTGCTCCTATCTCCAGCCCGACGACCTTGTCGATCTCGCTGTCCTTGGCGGTCACCATGATCACGGGCACGTTGGACCGGCCGCGCAGCTGCCGGCAGACCTCGGTGCCGGGCAGGCCGGGAAGCATCAGGTCGAGGAGGACGAGGTCGGCGCCGTTGCGCTCGAACTCGTCCAGCCCGTCGGGCCCGGTCGCGGCGATGGCGACCTCGAAGCCCTCCTTGCGGAGCATGTAGGACAGGGCGTCGCTGAAGGATTCCTCATCCTCGACGACGAGCACTCGGGTCACGGAAGGACCTCCGGGGCAGGAATGGCTGGAGCGGTTCTGGTTCAGGCAGGGGTCGGGTGGGTGGCGGGGGCCGCCGCCGGGGCCGGCGCGGCCGCTTCGGGGAGTCGCAGGGTGAACGTGGAACCCTGTCCCTCCGAGCTCCAGACCGACACCTCCCCGCCGTGCGAGGCGGCCACGTGCTTCACGATCGCAAGGCCGAGGCCCGTTCCTCCCGTGGCGCGGGAGCGGGCCGGGTCCACGCGGTAGAAGCGCTCGAAGATGCGCTCGCGGTCCTTTTCCGGGATGCCGATGCCCTGGTCGGTCACGGCGATCTCGATCAAGTCTCCCCCAGGAGCCGTCACCCTGCGTCCGGCGATGCCGACGCGGGTGCGGGCGGGGCTGTAGTTGACGGCGTTCTCGACCAGATTTCCGAGGGCTGCCGCGAGCTGCCCGCGGTTGCCCCATACCCGCAGGTCGGCGGTACCGCCCGCGGCCATGGTGATCTGCTTGGAGGACGCCGTGTGGCGGCAGCGGTCGATGGCCTCGGCGACGAGCGTGTCCACGCGTACGGGCTCGGCGTCCTCCAGCGGGTCGTCGTTCTGTACCCGGGAGAGGTCGATGAGCTCCTGCACGAGGTTGATCAGCCGGGTGGACTCGATCTGCATGCGGCCGGCGAAGCGGCTGACCGCCTCGGGGTCGTCCGCGGCGTCCATGACGGCCTCGGACAGCAGGGAGATCGCCCCGACCGGGGTTTTCAGCTCGTGCGACACGTTGGCCACGAAGTCGCGGCGTACGGCCTCGATGCGACGGGCCTCGGTGAGGTCCTCGACCAGGAGGAGCACCAGGCGGGAGCCGAGCGGGGCGACGCGCGCCGAGACCGCGAGGGCCTCTCCCCGGCCGGTACCGCGTCGGGGCAGGTCCAGCTCGACCTGGCGTATCTCCCCGTCCCGGCGGGTGTCGCGGGCCATGTGGAGCATGGGCTCCACCGCCAGCTTGCCGCCGCGGACCAGTCCGAGGGCGTACGCCGCCGAGCTGGCCTTGACCACCGCGTCGCCCTCGTCCAGTACGACCGCCGAGGAGCGCAGCACGGAGAGGACGGTGTCCACTCCGGGCGGGAGCACCGCATTGATGTCGGGGCGCATGGAGCTCCGGGTGGGGCGGGCCTGGTCGCGCTCGCTCCAGCGGAACGCCAGCATCGCGATCACACCGGTGCAAAGACCGGCGATCGCTGCAGCTGCGGCGACCGCCGCGTTCACGTCCATGGATCCAGGTTAAGCAGGCCGGACGACACTTCCACAGCCGTTCGGGTGGCACCTCGAACACTCGTCGCCCAGAGTTCACCCTGGCGACCGGGTTGATTCACTTGGGATGCCGGAGTCGGACGCGTTTGCGGCTCACCGTGTCAACGTGGGGGCCGATGGCCGCCCCGGCCCGTCCAGGGCAGTGCTTGCAGTAGGCAGCAGTAGGTCGAGAGAGGGACACGAGACATGCGCGACGCGTACCACGAGGAACTGGACTCGATCGGAGAAGGCCTCGTCGAGATGGCCCGGCTGGTCGGTTCCGCGATCGGGCGGGCCACGACGTCCATGCTCGACGCCGACCTGAAGCTCGCCGAGAGCGTCATCGCCGCCGACCAGAAGGTCGACGACCTCCAGCACGACCTGGAGGCGCGCGCCATCGCCCTGCTGGCCCGCCAGCAGCCCGTGGCCACCGACCTGCGCATCGTGGTGACCTCGCTGCGGATGAGCGCCGACCTGGAGCGCAGCGGGGACCTGGCCCAGCACGTGGCGAAGCTCGCCCGGCTGCGCTTCCCGGACACAGCCGTGCCGCGCGACCTGCACGCCACCATCCTGGAGATGGGGCAGCTGGCGCAGCGCCTGATGGCGAAGGCCGCCGAGGTCATCATCACGAAGGACGTCGACCTCGCCCTCCAGCTGGAGCAGGACGACGACGAGATGGACCAGCTGCACCGCACGCTCTTCCAGCACCTGATGGACGACCGCTGGAAGCACGGCATCGAGACCGCGGTGGACGTGACCCTGCTGGGCCGCTACTACGAGCGCTTCGCGGACCACGCGGTGTCGGTGGCCAAGCGCGTGGTCTACCTGGTGACGGGTGAGCACGCGGACGACCTCCAGCAGCCGACCCAGGTCGACGGGGTCTGAGCCGGGCATCCCGTCCGAGCCCCAATGCGCCGTTGACGCGCCGGTACGGCTGGGCATCAATGAGGGCGAGAGCGGTCGTCGTACGAAGTCCCGTATGCCGCGGGGCACCGCTCTACGAGGAGGAACCATGCCCGATTCCCCCGTCCCGATCACCCCGGAGCAGGCGGAGCCGCCGCGGCCGGAGCCGCTGCGGCTGCCCCTGCTCGCGGCCTGCGGCTGCGGCTCGGGCTGCGGCTGCGGCTGCCAGTCCGGCGCCCCCTGCCAGTGCGGCGGCTGACCGCCGCCACCGGCTGCACACGCGCACGAAGGCCCCGCCCGAGTCTCTTCGGCCGGGGCCTTTCGCGTACCCGCACAGGGAACCGCCGCGGAGCGGCTCCCCCTGAGCCGATCTTCACGAAATCCTACGCACCGGCGCAGACGAAAGCCCCCGACCCGCACCATGCGTGCGGGTCAGGGGCATGATCACTCTTCTTACTTCTTCTTGCCCTGGTTCTTGACCGCCTCGATGGCCGCCGCGGCGGCGTCCGGGTCGAGGTAGGTGCCGCCCGGGGTGAGGGGCTTGAAGTCGGCGTCCAGTTCGTAGACGAGCGGGATGCCGGTCGGAATGTTCAGGCCCGTGATGTCGGCGTCGGAGATGCCGTCCAGGTGCTTGACCAGACCGCGCAGGGAGTTGCCGTGCGCGGCGACCAGGACCGTGCGGCCGGCCAGCAGGTCCGGGACGATGCCGTCGTACCAGTACGGCAGCATGCGCTCGACGACATCCTTGAGGCACTCCGTGCGCGGGCGCAGCTCGTTCGGGATCGACGCGTAGCGCGGGTCCGCGGACTGCGAGAACTCCGTACCGTCCTCCAGGACCGGCGGCGGGGTGTCGTACGAGCGGCGCCACAGCATGAACTGCTCCTCGCCGAACTCCGCGAGGGTCTGCGCCTTGTCCTTGCCCTGGAGCGCACCGTAGTGGCGCTCGTTCAGGCGCCAGGAGCGGTGCACCGGGATCCAGTGGCGGTCGGCGGCCTCCAGCGCGAGCTGCGCGGTGCGGATGGCGCGCTTCTGGAGGGAGGTGTGCAGCACGTCGGGCAGCAGGCCGGCGTCCTTGAGCAGCTCACCGCCGCGGACCGCCTCCTTCTCGCCCTTCTCGGTGAGATTGACGTCCACCCAGCCGGTGAACAGGTTCTTCGCGTTCCAGTCGCTCTCGCCGTGGCGGAGGAGGATCAGCTTGTACGGTGCGTCGGCCATGCGCACGAGCCTAATGGACGCCCGGGCGGGCTCGCGCGCGGTGCCGGGTGCCGGCGGATTGACGGCCCGCGTCAATCGAGTGGCGCTCGGATCCTCGGCAATCGTAATGTGCCCACTGCAAGAGAGACGCTTACATACTGATGCCCCGGGGGGAACTTTCCATGTCCGCTGCCCGTATCGGACAAGCCGCCCGGGAGAGCGTCTCGGGGCTGCCGCCCGCGTTCTGGTGGCTCTGGACGAGCACCCTCGTGAACCGCCTCGGGGCCTTCGTCGCCACCTTCATGACCCTGTACCTGACCGTCGACCGCGGCTACTCGGCCTCCTTCGCGGGACTCGTGGTCGCCCTCCACGGGCTGGGCGGGGTCATCTCCTCCCTCGTCGCCGGTGTGATGACCGACCGGCTGGGGCGCCGTCCCACGCTGCTGGCCGCCCAGGCCTCGACCGCCTTTTCGGTGGCGCTGCTGGGCTTCATGGAGCACCCGGCGGCGATCGCGGCCGTGGCCCTGCTCGTCGGCATGACCTCGAACGCCTCCCGGCCGGCGGTCGCCGCGATGATGGCGGACATCGTCCGCCCCGAGGACCGCGTACGGGCCTTCGCGCTCAACTACTGGGCCATCAACCTCGGCTTCGCCATCAGCTCCATGGTGGCGGGCCTGATCGCGCAGCACAGCTACCTGGCAGGCTTCCTGGGCGAGGCGGCCCTGACGCTGACCTGCGCGGTGCTGGTCTTCGTGAAGCTGCCCGAGTCCCGCCCGGAGAAGGCAGCGACGCAGACGGCCGTCGAGGCGGAGGTCGGCCTGGGCACGGTGCTGCGCGACGGGCGCTACATGGGCGTGGTCGGGCTGTCCTTCCTGATCTCGCTGATCTACATGCAGGGGGCGTTCGGACTGCCGCTGGCGATGGGGGCGGCGGGCTTCTCCACCACCGACTACGGCCTGGTCGTCGCCGTCAACGGCATCCTGATCGTGCTGCTCCAGATCCCCGTCACCCGATTCATCGAACACCGCGATCCGCAGAAGCTGCTGGTGCTCTCGGCGCTGCTGGCGGGGTACGGATTCGGCCTCACGGCCTTCGGCGGCTCGGTCGGGGCCCTCGCCCTGACCGTCTGCGTCTGGACCCTGGCCGAGATCATCAACTCGCCGACCCAGATGAGCCTGGTCGTCCGGCTCTCCCCGCTGCACGGGCGCGGCCGCTACCAGGGCGTGTACACGCTGTCGTGGGCGGTGGCCTCGCTGGTGGCGCCGCTGCTGGCGGGCACGGTCATCGACCGGTTCGGCGCGCCCTGGCTCTGGGGGACCACGGCCGGCCTCGGCACGGTCGCGGCCGTCGGCTACTGGCTGCTGATGCGGAACCTCCCCCGGAGTGACGGGGGTGTGGCCGGGGCCGGGGCCTCGGGTGCGGGTGCGGGTGCTCCCGCACCGGCGTCCGCGCCGGCTCCGGCCGCCGCGGAGGGGTGAGCGCGGCTCCGGACCCGCGGCGCCGCCGCTCCCGCCACCGCCGACGCGTGAGAGCGCGGGGTCAGGACGGGCGCGTGAGGTGCTTGAAGGCGTCGAGGTTGAAGGTCGGCTCGCCGCGCGAGACCCGCCATTCGTACTCGCGCCGGATCGCGCTCGCGAAGCCCAGCTCCAGCAGGGTGTTGAAGGAGCCGTCCGCCGCCTCCAGGACCGTGCCGAGCAGCCGGTCCAGCTCCTCCGGGTCGACGACCGACAGCGGGAGCCGGGCCGTCAGGTAGATGTCGCCGAGGCGGTCCACCGCGTACGCCATGCCGTACAGCTTGAGGTTGCGCTCCAGCAGCCAGCGGTGGACGCCCGCCTCGTTCTCGTCGGGGTGGCGGATCACGAAGGCGTTGACCGACAGCGAGTGCCGGCCGACCTTGAGCGAGCAGGTGGTGCTCAGCTTGCGGGTGCCGGGGAGCTGGACGACGTAGGACCCCTTCTCGGGGCTCTCCCAGCTCAGCTCCGCGGCGGTGAGCGCGCTCTCGATGATCTCGGCGGTGTCAGCCATGGTGGGAGCGTACGCGACGGCGATGATCATGCATGGCCGCGGTGTAGACGTCGGCCGTGCCGCTCGCCGCGGTGTCCCAGCCGAAGAACTGCGCGTGCCGCGCCGCGTCCGCGCCCATCCGGTCCGCGAGCCCGGGCTCGTCCACGAAGCGCCGCAGCTCACGCGCGTAGTCCACCGGGTCGTGCCCGGGTACGAGGATCCCCGTGACCCCGTCGTTGACAGCGACGGGCAGCCCGCCGACCTCGGCGGCGAGCACCGGCGTGCCGGCGGCCTGGGCCTCTATCGCGACGAGCCCGAAGGACTCGCTGTAGGAGGGCATGACCAGCACGGACGCCGCCCGGAACCAGTCGGCGAGCCCGTCCTGAGCGACGGGCGGGTGGAAGTGCACGAGGTCGGCGATGCCGAGCTTCGCGGCGAGCTTCTGCAGGCCCTCGGGCTTGGCGAGGCCGCTGCCGCTGGGGCCGCCGACGACGGGGACGAAGAGGCGGCGGCGCAGCGAGGGGTCCTGGTCGACCATGACGGCGACGGAGCGCAGCAGGATGTCGGGGGCCTTCAGCGGCTGGATCCGCCCGGCGAACAGCGGGATGACGGCGTCCTGCGGCAGGCCGAGGCGGGCGCGGGCGGCGGCCCGGCCGTCGCCGACCGTGAAGCGGTCGAGGTTCACGCCGGGGTGGACGACGGCCACCTTGGCGGGGTCGGCCTCGTAGTGCCGGACGAGCTCGTCGGCCTCCTCGGCGGTGTTCGCGATGAGCCGGTCGGCGGCGGCCACGATCTGGGTCTCGCCTATGACCCGCGCGGCGGGCTCGGGCGTGTCCCCCTCGGCCAGCGCCGCGTTCTTGACCTTCGCCATGGTGTGCATGGCGTGCACGAGGGGGACGCCCCAACGTTCGGCGGCGAGCCAGCCCACGTGGCCGGAGAGCCAGTAGTGGGAGTGGACGAGGTCGTAGTAGCCGGGGCGGTGGCCGGCCCAGGCCTGCATCACGCCGTGGGTGAAGGCGCACAGCTGGGCGGGGAGCTCCTCCTTGGCGAGGCCCTCGTAGGGGCCCGCGTCCACGTGCCGTACGAGGACACCGGGGGCCAGGTCGACCACGGGCGGCAGCCCGCCGGTGGTGGCCCGGGTGAAGATCTCGACCTCGATGTTGATCGCGGCGAGCCGCTTGGCCAGCTCCACGATGTAGACGTTCATGCCGCCCGCGTCGCCGGTGCCGGGCTGGTGCAGCGGTGAGGTGTGCACGCTGAGCATGGCCACGCGGCGCGGCTTGCGGTGGTGGCCGACGGCCGGAAGGCGCAGGCGGGGCGGCTCGTACCGGGTGGCACGGGCGGCGGCGAGGCGACCACTGAGGCGGGACACGTACTGGCTCAAGGGACCAGTCCTCTCGGCTCGGACGGCGCGCGCACGACGCTCGGACGGCATGCCGGACGGCATGACGGCGGGAGCGCGGAAGGCGCCCTGCAAGGAGTGCAACCCGGATGGCTGTCTCCCGCATTCCGGGCTGCACGGTTTTCCTGCGGGTTTCCTCGTCCCCATGGGCGCGTCGCGGGATTTTCATGGTGTGCGGACCCTCCGCTTACTCTCGGCTCATGGCCTCCCGCAGTACCCCGTCCTCCCGCCGCGCGCCCGGCCGCCCCGTGGGCTCGGTGACGCGCGGGACGACGAATCCGAACCGATTGCGCCGGATGGACCGCTGGATCGCGGCCACCCACGGGGCCGCGCTGCGGCGCGCGGAGGCTCCGGTCGCGGTCGACCTCGGCTACGGGGCCGCGCCCTGGACTGCGGTCGAGCTGCTGGCGCGGCTGCGGGACGCGGCCCCGCGGGTGCGGGTGGTCGGCATCGAGATCGAGCCGGCGCGGGTGGCGGGGGCGAAGCCGTACGAGCGGGAGGGGCTGAGCTTCCGGCACGGCGGTTTCGAGGTGCCGCTGGACGGCGGGGCCCGGCCGGCGCTGATCCGCGCGGCGAACGTACTGCGCCAGTACGACGAGGAGCAGGTCGCGGAGGTGTGGGCGCGGCTGTGCGCGCGGCTGGCCCCGGACGGGCTGCTGGTGGAGGGGACCTGCGACGAGATCGGGCGGCGGCACGTGTGGGTGGCGCTGGGGCCGGAGGGGGCGCGCACGGTGACGTTCGCGACCCGGCTGGGCTCCCTGGAGCGCCCCTCGGACCTGGCGGAGCGGCTGCCGAAGGCGCTGATCCACCGGAACGTGCCGGGCGAGCCGGTGCACGCGTTCCTGCGGGACTTCGACCGGGCCTGGGCGGCTGCGGCCCCGTACGCCGCCTACGGGGCGCGGCAGCGCTGGATCCGGACGGCGCGGGCGCTCGCCGGGGACTGGCCGCTGGTGGACGGTCCCCGGCGGTGGCGGCAAGGGGAACTGACGCTGCCCTGGGAGGCGTTGCGCCCGGTGGGGTGAATGCGGCGGGGTGGGGAACCGGCGGCTCGGGTGATCCGTTGAGCCGTGAGGAGCCGGGGGCAGGGGTCCGTTGGGGCGGACAAGATCGGGACGCCGTCCACAAGGGTGTTGGAATTCATCGACTCGTGGCACCATCCCGATGGCGGTGACAAGTTACTGATGAATAGTCAGATCTGATACCAGGTCTGGCTCGGGTGCCTGGGGGGACCATGGGAGCCGTAGGGCGACGACGCGGCGCGAGCTCGCTCGTGCTGGTGTGCACGATGGCGGTGCTGACGGCGCCGGGCCTCGCGACGGGCATGGCGTACGCGGCTCCGGCGGCCCCCGCGGCCCCGGCCTCACCGGCCGCCCCTGCGGCGCCACTGCCCGAGCCGGGCAGCAAGTCCTTGGAGCAGGTCCGCAAGGAGATCGAGGGGCTGTACCGGCAGGCGGGCACCGCCACCGACGCCTACAACCTCGCCGAGGCCGAGACCAAGGCCCAGTCGGACAAGATCGTCGAGATCGCCAAGCTCGTCGTCGCCGGCAAGGAGAGGATCGCCGCCCTGAAGAACCGGGCGGGCGCCGCCGCTCGCGCCCAGTACCGCTCGGGCGGCATGCCGCCGGGCGCGCAGCTGGCGCTGAGCGACGACCCGAACCAGTTCCTCGACGGGGCCGGCAGGCTGCGCCAGGGCGAGAAGGCCACCTCGGGCCTGCTCTCCGAACTGGACCGGACCCAGGCGGACTTGCAGCGCTACGCCACGGAGGCGGGCGAGCGCTGGGCCACCCTGGAGGCCAACCGCATCAAGTCGGAGGAGTCCAAGAAGCAGATCGAGGAGAAGATCAAGGCCGCGGAGGAGCTGGAGAGCAAGCTGGAGGCCGAGGAGAAGGCCCGGCTGATCCAGCTGGAGCAGGAAGCCCAGTACAAGGCTCAGACGGCATGGCTGTCGACGGGCGCGATGAAGGACGTCAACGGCAAGGCGACCGAAGCCGGCAGGCTGGCCGTGCAGTTCGCCACCGCCCAGATGGGCAAGCCGTACAAATGGGGCGCCGTCGGTCCGGACTCCTACGACTGCTCCGGGCTGACCTCGCAGGCCTGGCGCGCAGCGGGCAAGGGCATCCCGCGCACCTCTCAGGAGCAGCTGCGGCTGCTGCCGAAGGTCGCGCTGAAGGACATGCGGCCGGGCGACCTGATCATCTACTTCGACGACGCGAGCCACGTGGGGATGTACGTCGGCGACGGTGCGATGGTCCACGCGCCGCGGCCCGGCCGGAACGTGACGATGGCGGGCGCCGGCTCGATGCCGATCAAGGCAGTGGTCCGCCCCGACGCGTAGCCCCTGCGGGGTCGCTCGGCGGTCCCGTACGGTGCGGCCCCGTTCCGGCCCCACCGGGGCTCCGGGCCCCGCTCCTCAAACGCCGGAGAGGCTGGAGAGGGCGCGGCGGGGCGAAAATTCGGCCTCACCGGCGTTCGAGGCGCGGGGTCCGGGGCGGAGCCCCTCGATTTCGGGCGGCGGAGGCAACCCGGTGGGGCTCGGGGACGTCTCGATGGACGGGACTGAACGCGGCCCCGCCGTGACCTTTGTCATCCAGTGAGGCCGATTTTCCCCCGCGATAGCCGCATATGCCGGAGGCGCTCACCAAGAACGGCATTCCGTTCGCCGGGCCGGGACCGCTAGGGTCTGCCGGACGAGCGCACCCTCGGGGGGAGGGAAGGAACCGGAGACGATGCCCGTACCCGTACCGCGGCAGAGGGACACCCCGGCCACGGAGAGCGGTCAGGCCGTTCTGTACACCGCCGCCCCGGCCGCAACCGGCACGGGCGTCGCGCAGGCGACCCCTCAGCTCCCTCACCCCACCCAGCCCCCGGCGCCACAGACTCCGGTGCCACAGACCCCGGCCCCGGCCCCGGCCCCGGCCCCGCACACGAGCCAGCTGACCCTCCTGGTCATCGAGGACGACCCGGCCGGCGGCCTCACCGTCCCCGAGATCCTCGACGCGGACGGCCACCGCATCCGGCTCCGCACCGCCCGCAACCTCACCGAGGCCGAGCGGCTGCTCACGCCCGACGTGCACTGCATCCTGCTGGACCTGTCCCTCCCGGACACCAGCGCCCGGATGCCGGGTGTCGCGGCCACCGCCACGGCGACGGCCACCGGCACGACCACGACCACCGCCGTGGACCAGCTGCTCGCCCTCCGCCAGGTGCTGCGCCTCGCCCCGCACCACGCCGTCCTCGTCCTCACCGGCGAGGACGATGCCGAGCGCGCCGCCGAGGCCGTCCGGGTCGGCGCCCAGGACTTCCTCTTCCGGGACGAGCTGGACGGCCGGCTGCTGAGCCGCGCCATCCGCTACGCCGTGGAGAGAAAACGGGCGGACATCGCCCAGTACAAGCTCGCAGAATCGAAACTGCGCGCCCAGGAGAACGCCCGCCTCGAACGCGGTCTGCTCCCCACGCCCCTCCTGGAGGGCTCCGACCTCCGCTTCGCCGCCCGCTACCGCCCCGGCCGCAGCCGAGCCCTGCTCGGAGGCGACTTCTACGACACCGTCCGCACCCCCGACGGCACCGTCCACGCCATGATCGGCGACGTCTGCGGCCACGGCCCCGACGAGGCCGCGCTCGGCGTCGAGCTCCGCATCGCCTGGCGCGCCCTGACCCTCGCCGGCCTCTGCGGCGACGACCTGCTGGCCACCCTCCAGGAGGTCCTGGAGGTGGAGCGGCCCTGCGAGGAGATCTTCGCGACGCTGTGCACGGTCGACATAGCCCCGGACGGCCGCCGCGCCGGACTCTGCCTGGCCGGCCATCCGGCACCGCTGATCTCCCGGCCGGGCCGCCGCGCGCGGCTGCTCCCGTACGAGAACAGCGGCCCGGCCCTCGGCCTGCTGCCCCGGGCCCGCTGGCCGCGCCGCCAGGTCGAGCTGGGCGGCAGCTGGAGCCTGATGCTCTACACCGACGGGCTGATCGAGGGCCGCATCGGCGAGGGCAAGGAGCGCCTGGGCCAGGACGGGATGGTCGACATGATCAACCGGCACCTGGACCGCGGACTGAGCGGTGAGGGCCTGCTGGAGGCCTCCGTCACCGAGGCCCGCCGGCTCAACGGCGGCGAGCTCACCGACGACGTGGCCGTGGTGCTGCTCTCCCGCGCCGAGGGCTGAACGGCCGGGGACGGGCGGTGCGGCTACCGTCCGCCGTTGTAGGGCCCGTACGGGCCGTCACTGCTGCTGCCGCCGCGCCGGCCGCCACCGCCGCCCGAGACCTGCTTGAGGGCGGGGCGCACGTCCACGAAGAACACGATGGTCGCGACGAGACCGGCGATCTGCAGGAACAGCATCCCGAGGAAGAAGTCCACGGCGACGGTGACGCCGAGGATGACCAGCCAGAAGGTCTTGCTCTGCTTGTCGGCCGCCCGGTACGCGTCGTCCCGCGCCACCAGCGCGAACACGAAGGCCACGACCGCGAGCACCAGCATGGCGAGCCCGAGGAACGGGATCACGCCTCGATCGAACCCTTCCATCAACATCGCTTCGACCGCCTTCTCAGCTTCTTCTTCGCACTTCGGATGCCGCCCGTCTCCACGCTACCGGCACGGACGCCCTCATGAACCACAACGGGCCGGGCACCTGAAGGGTGCCCGGCCCGCCGTCGCTCATGCGGCCGTGCTTCAGCTCGCGTCGTCCGCCGTGACCGAGGCCTTCTTGGCCGTGGTCCTGCGCGCGGGGGACTTCTTGGCCGCGGGCTTCTCGTCGGCGGCGGCCTCGGCGACCGGCTCCTTCGCCGGCTCCGCCTCGGCCTCGGGCTCGACGGCCACGGCGATGTCGACGATCTCCGCGGAGACCTCGCCGCGCCAGCTGCGCACGGCCTGCTCGCCGTGCTCGGCGACCTTGTCGTAGGTCTCCTTGGCGCGCACCGCGTACTCGGCGGCCACGCCGACACCGCGCAGCGCCAGGTCCTGGGCGGTCTCCCCGAGCTTCTTCGGGTCGATCGCGCCGAGCACCTCGGCGACCTTGGCGGTGACCGCTTCCTGTACGGCCTTCGGGTCCGTGTTCTTCACGGCCTCGATGCGCGCGGGGGCCTCGGCGCGCAGCTGCTCGATCAGGTCGGGCACCTTCTTGGCCTGCTGCACGGCCAGGTCGGCCGTGCCCGCGGCGAAGTAGAGGGGAGTGGGGTCGGTGAGGGTCTTCTTCAGGTCATCGGCGATGGCCATGCTGCTGGTCCTCCCGGATCAACTTCAGTTCGTCTTCGACGGCATCTCGTCGGCGGGCGCTTCGAGCGCGTTCTCCTTGCGGAACGACTCGTAGATCTGGAGCAGCACCTGCTTCTGCCGCTCGTTGATGGACGGGTCGGCGAGTATGACGGCTCGCGTCTCCACCTCGTCCGGGTCCCGCTCATCCAGGATCCCGGCCTGCACGTACAGCGTCTCCGCGGAGATCCGCAGCGCCTTGGCCAGCTGCTGCAGGATGTCCGCGCTCGGCTTGCGCAGCCCGCGCTCGATCTGGCTCAGGTACGGATTCGACACCCCCGCCTGCTCGGCCAGCTGGCGCAGCGAGAGCTGAGCCTGCCGCCGTTGCTCACGGAGGTACTCGCCGAGATTTCCGACGTTGAGCGATGCCATGCTGTGATCCTGCCCGACTCTGCTAACTATTGCAAGCGCCCTGCTTGCAACATCTCCCACCGACCCCCGACCCCGCGCCACCCACCCCGCCCGGGGCTCAGCCGCCCATCGCGAGGGCCAGGGTGGCCACCGCCGGGGCTGCGTAGATCACCGGGAAGGCCACGTGGGCGTAGGACTTCGCCCGGAGCACCGTGAGCACCGCCCCCGCGAAGTAGAGGGTGATGCCGAGGGCCGCCGCGATGCCGATCGCCGGGACGAAGACTCCCGCCACCAGGCCCGCCGCCCCCGCGGCCTTCGCGACGCCGAGCCAGGTCCACCACGTACGCGGAACCCCGTACGCGGCCAGCGGCTCGACGACCCACTTCGCCCCGAGGAAGACCGAGGCCGCCGAGAACCCGACCATGAACGCGCCGACCAGGGCAAGGACAACAGCGGTGGTGGACATCTGACGCTCCCCTCGGGCGGGCCCCGGGACGGACTCGTCCCGGTCGGTTTCCCGCCTGCTTCACTCCACTGACCCGCCCCGCCCCGCACATGTGACAGCCCGCGCGCGGAAACTTCTCGCCGGCCGCGCGTCAGGCGGTTCCGATCACCACCGTCGCGTACAGCTCCTCAGACGTGACCGCCCGGACCGCGAGGCCCGCCGAGGCCAGCGCCGAGGCCGTCGACGGGGACTGGCGGGCGCTCGTCTCGATCAGCAGCCGGCCCCCCGGGGCCAGCCAGGGCAGGGCTCCGGCCGCCACCCGGCGGTGGACGTCCAGACCGTCGGCCCCGCCGTCCAGGGAGACCAGCGGCTCGTGCTCCCGCGCCTCCGCCGGCATCAGGCCGATCTCCTCCGTCGGCACGTACGGGGCGTTGACCACCAGCACGTCCACCCGGCCGCGCAGCGACGACGGGAGCGCGGCGTACAGGTCGCCCTCCCACACCCGGCCGCCGTACGGGGCCACGTTGCGCCGCGCGTACGCCAGCGCCGCCGGGTCGATGTCCGCCGCGTGCAGCTCCACGCCGCCCACCAGCTGCGCGGCCACCGCCGCACCCAGGGCGCCGACCCCGCAGCACAGGTCCAGCACCACCGCGCCGGGCCGGGCCAGCACCACCGCCTCCTGCACCAGGAACTCCGTGCGCCGGCGCGGTACGAAGGCCCCCGCGCCGACCTCCATGCGCAGACCGCAGAACTCCGCCCAGCCGACGACGTGTTCCAGCGGTTCGCCGCCCACGCGGCGGGCCAGCAGCTCCGCGAGGTGGTCGGCGTCGGCGGCGGCCCCGGTGAGGAGCTCGGCCTCCTCCTCGGCGAACACGCAGCCTGCGGCCCGCAGGGATTCCACAAGTGACGTCAAATGCCTCAGTCCTCGGTGAACGATCGGTCAGTGATCAAGGATCCGGGATCAGAAGATGTCCGGGCACCACGGGCGGCGCGCGGTACGGAACACCGCGTCCGCCAGCGCCACCGCCCCCGGCCGCTCCTCGCCCACCCGGCCCAGCGCGGCCAGCCGCGCCGCCGACGTGTCGCCCAGGTACAGGGAACCCAGCGCGGCTACGTCCAGCCGCAGGTCCGCCGCCTCCGACGTCCGCTCGCACGTGCCGGCGCCCGCGTCCAGCCGGTAGCGGCCGGCCGCCGGGCCCCCCTCGTCGGTGACCTCCAGGACGAGCACCCCGGGCACCTCGTACGTCCGCGCGCCGAGCGCCCGTACGACGTCCAGCACCCGCACCCACAGGAAGTCCGCCGCGGAGACGATCCGGGCCGACCGCGGGTCGGGCAGCAGCTGCGGGCAGAGGTCGTCGGGGGCCCGGTAGCCGGTGCGGACCTTCTGCACCCAGTCGATGGAGCACAGGAACTGCCACAGGGCCCGCTCCGCCTGCGGGGTGAGCGCCACCAGGTCGCGGACCCGCACGGTGTTCAGCGGGACCTTCGCGTCCGACCAGTGGTCGTCGGCGCTGTAGACGACGAAGCCGGCCGCCTCCCCCTCCGCCGTCCGGTACACGGCGTGGAACTTGTCCTTGTAGGGGCGGTACGACCACTGCTCCAGGCCCGTCGCCAGGCTCCACCAGCGCTCGTCGCGGTTGACCACCCCGGGCGTGACCGCCCGCAGCCGCTCGTGCAGCCCGGGCCCCACCCGCCGCAGTTCCTCCACGTCCACCAGCTCGATCCGCCCGCCGTCCACGGGCGCCGACAGCCTCCGGTCCAGCCCGGTGCGCGGTACGTCGATCTCCCACTCCACGAACGAGGTGGCGGGCCCGAAGCCGTAGCGCCCGTAGATCGGGTACTCGGCGGCGATCAGCGTGGCCAGCGCGTCGCCGCGCGCCGCGGCCGCGGCGAACTCGGCGGCCATCATCCGGGTCAGCAGACCCTGGCGGCGGTGGGTGGGCAGCACGCCCACGTTGGAGACGGCGCTGGTGCGGACGGCCGCCCCGCCGGGCACGGTCAGTTCCTGCGGGAAGGAGCGCAGGGCAGCCACACAGCGCCCGCTGTCGGAGTCGAACGCTCCCAGCATCCGGGAGAAGTCGCTGTACTTGGCCCGCTGCGCTATGTCGGCGTCGCTCACCGGGCTCGTGGTCAGGAAGCCGGTGTGCACCGTGCGCAGCCAGTGGGGGAGCTCGGATTCGGCGATCGGCCGGACGTCAGCAGTCATAGCCGCCCACGCTAATCTTCCGACCGCCGCCGGTCGCCCGATTTTCTACGCCAGCAGGTCGTCCACCTGCGCCTCGCCCTCCCGGTACCGGCGAGTGATCTCGGCAGTGCAGTCGTCCACCGTGCGCTGGAGCTGCTGGCGGCGCCGCGAGACCTGCTGCTCGTAGCGCACCAGCCGGCCCAGCCCGTCGTGCAGCTCGTTGTCCGTGCGGGCGCCGAGGTCCGAGAGCTCCACGTCGGACAGCATCTCCGCCGCCAGCAGCCGGTACTCCTCGCTGTGCGGGGTACCCAGCGTGACGTGCCGGGCGGAGGCGCTGCGGCTGGAGGGTGCGTCGGCGAGGATCACCGAGAGCCGGTCCACCACCGGCGCCTCGGGGTCCGTCCGCCGGGCCGCCTCGGGGTCCGCCCGCCGGGCCAGCTCGGCCCGCAGGATGTCGATGCGGCCCTGGAGCAGTCTGCGTACATAGCTCAGATCGGCCTCGTCGCGCTGCGCGTCGCGGCGCAGGGCGCGCAGCTCCGGCAGTCCGAGCGCGATCGCCGGGGCCGGCTGCCCCTGCGTCTCGGCCGTGCGCTGCGCGGGTGGTCTTGCCGCGGCAGCTGCGACGGAGGCGGGTGATGCAGGTACGGAGGTACCAGAAGTATTCATACGAACGAGTCCGTCCCCTCGACCGGTGCGGCGCACCCGCACCGCCTGCGTGCATCGTGCCACTCTCCGTGGCCCGGGTGCAGTCCCACGCCACCCGATCGGCCCCGGACGGGTGCAAGCCTGGTACACAGGTGGTATGCGAGCAGTGGTGCAGAGGGTGGACGGCGCGAGCGTCGTCGTGGACGGCGCGATTGTGGGCGAGATCGTCGGCGAGGGGCTGTGCGTGCTGGTGGGGGTGACCCACGACGACACCCCGGAGAAGGCGGCGGTGCTGGCGCGCAAGCTGTGGTCCGTGCGGATCCTGGAGGGCGAGAAGTCCTGCAGCGACAACGGCGCACCGCTGCTGGTGATCTCCCAGTTCACGCTCTACGGCGACGCTCGCAAGGGCCGCCGCCCCACCTGGAACGCGGCGGCTCCCGGCCCGGTCGCCGAGCCGCTGGTCGACGAGGTCGTGGCGCAGCTGCGCGCGCTGGGCGCGACGGTGGCGACGGGCCGGTTCGGCGCGGACATGAGGGTCTCGCTGACCAATCACGGCCCGTTCACCATCGTCATCGACGTCTAGGACGTCCTGACGTCCAGGACCCCTTACGGGGCTACGACGACCTCCTGGGCGGCAGCCGTCGACCCGGCCAGCAGCGGCGCGTCGACCGGCACGTTTCGCTTGACCAGTGCGAGCGCGATCGGGCCCAGCTCGTGGTGGCGGACGGCAGTGGTCACGAAGCCCAGCTGGCGGCCCTCCTCCCCGTCCGCGGCCAGCCGCAGCGGGGTGCCGTGCGCCGGGAGCAGCACCTCCGAGCCGTCCAGGTGCAGGAAGACCAGGCGGCGCGGGGGCTTGCCCAGGTTGTGGACGCGGGCCACCGTCTCCTGGCCGCGGTAGCAGCCCTTCTGCAGGTGCACGGCCGTGCCGATCCAGCCCAGCTCGTGCGGGATCGTCCGGTGGTCGGTCTCCAGGCCCAGCCGCGGCCGGTGCGCCTCGACGCGCAGGGCCTCGTACGCGAGGAGTCCGGCGGCCGGGCCGTGCCCGGCGGCGAAGGACTCCAGCTCGGCGCGGGGCAGGAAGACGTCCCGGCCGTGCGCGGTCTCCCGTACGACGTGCTCCTTGGCGACCTCCGCGATGGAGCCGGCCGGCAGGTGCACGACCGCGAACTCCTCGGTGCGGTCGGCGACTTCGACGCGGTAGAAGAACTTCATGGACTCCAGGTAGGCGATCAGCTCGGCCTGGGTGCCCGGTTCCACGTGCGCCCACGTGGTCTCGCCGTCGTCGACGAGGTAGAGCGCGTGCTCGATGTGGCCGTTGGCGGAGAGGATCAGCGCCTCGGTGGCCTGCCCGGCCGGCAGCTCGGTCAGGTGCTGGGTGAGCAGCAGGTGCAGCCAGCTCAGGCGTTCCGGCCCGCTGACGGTGACGACCCCGCGGTGGGAGAGGTCGACGAAGCCGCGGCCCTCCGCGAGGGAGCGCTGTTCGCCGTACAGCTCGCCGTAGTGGGCGGCGACGCCCTCGTCACGGCCTTCGGCCGGTACGGCGCCGGGGAGATGGAGCAAGGGGCTGCTGGTCATGGGACCAAGCGTACGACCCTGCTACGGCTGAGCGGCACGCTGCTTGGCGGCGCACTCCCGGCACAGGCCGAAGATCGCGAAGTGCTTCATGTCGGTCTCGAAACCGAAGGTGGTGCGGAGCTTCGCCGTGAAGTCGGCGGCCACGTCCACATCCGCCTCGATGACCTCGGCGCAGTCGCGGCACACCAGGTGGATGTGGTGGTGCCGGTCGGCGAGGTGGTAGGTGGGGGCCCCGTGCCCGAGGTGGGCGTGCGAGACCAGCTTGAGCTCCTCCAGGAGCTCCAGCGTGCGGTAGACGGTGGAGATGTTGACCCCGGAGGCGGTCCTGCGCACCTCGACGAGGATCTCGTCCGGGGTGGCGTGTTCCAGGGCGTCGACCGCTTCCAGCACGAGCTGGCGCTGCGGTGTCAGCCGGTATCCGCGCTGCCGCAGGTCGCTCTTCCAGTCAGAGCCTTCGGTGTCCACGCTGCTCCCCACCCGGTCAGTGTATGCGCGCGAAGGGGACCCCGGGCGATCCCGCGGTCCCCTTTCGCACTGCCTGTGGACTCAGCGGAAGAAGGCGATGCCGTCGTCCGGCATGTCCGGGAGGTTGCGCGCCATCTCGGCGACCTCCTCGGGCGTGACGACCTTCTTCAGCTGGGCCGACATGTACGGACGCAGCTCGACATCCGGCGTGGCCTTCTCGCCGACCCACATGAGGTCGCTCTTCACGTAGCCGTAGAGCCGCTTGCCGCCGCTGTACGGGCCGGAGGCCGCGGTACGGGCGACCGCGTCGGTGACCAGGTCGATCTGCGGCTTCTGGTCGGCGAGCTCGCCGTACCAGACCTCGACGACGCCCTGGTCGCGGACCATGACGATCTCGACCTTGCGGTCCTTGTCGATGCGCCAGTAGCCCGACTCGGACTCCAGCGGGCGCACCTTGTTGCCCTCGGAGTCGAGGACCCAGGAGTGGGAGGTGTACTCCAGGAAGTCCCGGCCGTCGTGGCTGAAGACGACCTCCTGGCCGAAGTTGCACTTCTCCTCACCGGGGAAGTCGAAGACGCCCGCACCCTCCCAGTTGCCGAGGAGGAAGGCGAGGGGGACGAGGCCCGGGTTCAGGTCGGACGGGATCTGGATCATGAATGGCTGCTCAGGCGATCTGTGGGAGGGGTTCCGGGGCGGTCAGCTGGGCGGACGCTCAGCGCTGACCCTGGTACAGCTTCTTGACGGCCAGGCCGGTGAAGGCCATGACGCCGACGCAGACCAGGACCAGCAGGGAGGTGAAGACTGCCTCAAGCACGGGGTGCTCCTCGGAATTCGTTCGGGGGGTACGGGCCGGTCCCCAAGCCTACTGGCCCGGGGCCGGGCGCACTCTGCGAGGTGGCCCGTACCCGTCGGCCCGTACCGCCGGTCCCGTCGGTCAGCTCAGCAGCTGGCTCTGCAGGATCACGCTCTGGTGGAAGGGAACGGGGGCCACCTCGCCCTTGCGGGTCTGGATGACCATGCCGAGGACGTCACCCGTCCGGAGGCACCCGATCTTGGTCTGCTCCTCGCCGAGGAGGGGCTTCAGCTCCTGGTAGACGCTGAGCTCGGTGCCGTCGAAGTTGGCCGCCCCCGGGAAGTCCAGCGTGGTGCTGTTCATCTGGGTGCCCTTGGCCCTGCTCCACACGTCGTCCAGGTCGAGGGCCGAGACCCCGTTCAGCCGCATGTTGCTGTCACAGCCCTTGAACGCGTCCACGAAGCCCGAGGAGTGGAAGCGCAGCAGGTAGACGTGCGTGCGCGTGCCGTCCGACGTCGTCCAGCCCCGGCCGGTGATCTGCCGCAGCCCGTCCCATTCGAGGGACTGCTTCAGCTTCTCGCGAGTGTCGGGCGTGTACTCCTCCAGGAAGGTGTCGACCGACACCGCCCCGTCCTCGTCCGCCTTGACCGCGTCGTCGGCCTTGGCGCCCACGGGAGCGGGCAGCAGCAGACCGCTGAGGGGCGCGTAGTGCGTCCCGTCCTTGTTGTCCGGGCCCTGGGGCAGGGGGGCACCCGCAGGCAGGGCCGGCCGGGACAGCGCCGGGAACGTCCAGCGGCCGTCCCCCTCGGTGGCCAGGCCGGGGATGTCGGTGCGCTCGGGCACCGTGATCCCGTACGCGACCCCTGTGCCGACGGCGGCGAAGACGGCGACTGCGGCGGTCCAGCGCAGGGCGGCGAACAGCTTGCGCCGGTCCTTGGGCGGGGCCGGCACGGCCTCGGGGGCCTCGACGGTCTCGGCGCCCGCGTCGGTGACGGTCTCGGCAGCCGTCTCGCCGGCGGTCTCGGCGGCCGTATCGCCGAGAGTCCCGGATGCCGTCTCGGTGACGGTCCCGGGTGCCTCCGCAGCAGGCTCGGGCGTCGCCGCGGGCACCGGCTCGGGCTCGGTGGCCGCGGTGGTGGTCTGCTCGCTCACGCGGACTCTCCGGGGGACTTGAGGTGGTCGAGTTGCTGCTTGAACAGGCCCGCGGCGTCCTTCACCACGAATCCCTCGCTCCCGTACATCCGGAAACTCACCATGACGTCTCCTTCGACGGCCAGGCAGTCGAGGGCGTCGATCTTGTTCTTCTTGTCCTTCTTCTCGATGACGATGGGGTTCACCGAGCACTTGGCCTGCGGGTGGCCGTCCACCTTCGGCGCCTCGCCGGCGGAACCGCCGAGCGCGATCAGCTTCCCGGCGAACTCACCGAACTTCGCGAGCTGTGCCGGGTCGGCCTGGACGAGCTGGATCTCGGCGACGACACCGCCGCCGACGCCGTCCTTGCGCGAGTAGCTGCGCCCGGCCAGGCCCTTGAGCTTCAGGTCGGCGAGCACCTTGTCCCGTTCGGTGCGCTCGCTGCTGGACAGGCCCTTGCGGGCGTCCTTGAAGCTCTCCAGCGCCCGCTCGCCCGAGAGGGAGTAGAAGTTGCCCTCCTTGTCGATGTCGGGGCCGGGCCAGTAGTCGTTGGGCATCGGCAGCAGCTTGCCGGTGAGCGCGTTCGGGGGCACGGACGGCACCGGGGCCTGCGTACCACTGGTCGTGTGGTCCGCGGCCAGCCAGTACCGCGTCGGCGAGGTCCGGTCGGCTCCGGCGAGCGCGGCCGCCGCCCCGACGCCGGCGCCCACGAGGACGACGGCGCCCACGGCTGCCGCCACCAGGGTGACCACCTTGCGGTTCACCTTGGGCGCGGGACCGGCAGCGGCCGGCTGCTCCGGCTCGGGCAGGGTCGCGACGTCACCCGCGGCCTCGGTCCCGGTCCCGGTCTCCGTTGCAGCCTCGACCGTGGCCTCGTCCTCGACCCGGACCTCGGCCTCCGCGCCGGTCACGTTCTGCTGCTCGCTCACAGCCGCTCCATCTGTCGCTTGGCCAGGTCGGCCAGGACGCTCTCGTCGACCTCGCCGCGGTTGTTCGTGTACTGGATGCTCACCACGATGTCGCCGCGGCGGACGACGGCACGGCCGCTGCGCAGCGGGTGGTAGCCGGGCTTCTCGTTCGCCTCCGAGTCGACCCACATGTGGCCGAACTCCTCGGGAACACCCGGCACCTCCTTGCCCGCGTTGCCCGCGTACTCCTTGGTGGGCATGTAGTGCTCGATGCCCAGCTGGAAGTCCTCGGCCTCGTTGCGGTTGCTGAACCGGAGCAGGTTGATCTCGACGAAGTTCCGGTCGGACTCGGTCCAGTCCGCGGAGGCGATGCTCCGGATCCGGTCGGTGATGAGTCCGCCGAGACCGCCGGAGGCCTCCTTGTAGTACCCGGCGGCGAACATGTCCACGGACACGGCGCCCGAGAAGTCACTCTTCGCTCCGCCCGGAACGTCCAGCAGCTTCTTGGCCAGTTCCTCGTCCGCCTTGTGCCAGCGGTTGGCGTTGATCGAGCGCCGGGTCGTGGTGTCGCTCATCGCCTGCGGCTTCGGTGCGGCCATCTTCTGCTGGGCCAGCGGCGGCAGGGCCGTGGGCTCGCGGTGGTACTGGACCGCGTAGCCGGTGATCGTCCCCGCGAGGACGCCGAGCGCGGCCGCGCCCGCGATCAGGAGGGTCGTGCGGCCCGTCCGGCGGCGCGGGGCCGAAGCGTCCGATTCCGGTGCGCTTTCCTCCCCTTTCCGCTGCTCAGGGATGGTCTGTTCGTGTTCCAAAGGGGTCCCCCACAGGACTGCAGGCGCAGGTTGATTACCCGCGCGTACCCCATGACCCGCACCTGAGGGGAGCAGTTGTACGAACGAAGATCACGGTCTCGTCTCGCGAGGTTTCAATCCTCGTGACGCCGCTTTCCGTCCAGTTCGTCCCACCACTCGTCGGACTTCGGGTCGCCCGAGGGGTCGTCCCACCAGCGGTCGTCCGGTCCGCGCCGATTCGCGATCATCGCGGCGACCGGCGGGATGACCATCGCGACCACGCACATGGCCACCGCGGCCTCGACCGACCACAGGCGCACGAAGGCCCAGGCGGAGACGAAGAGGACCAGGCATCCGCCCATGAGCAGGAAATAGGCGCGCCGGCGCCGGGCGTACATGTCTCCAGAGTAGGACCGGGACGGCACGAAGGGCCGCACCCCGTTCCAGTGGCGTCCAACCCCCGGGGGTGCGGCCCTTCGGCCGATCGATCAGGCGATCACATGTGCGGTGCTCAGACCGCGATCGCCACGTCCGTCACGCCGCCGGCCTCGGCGACGACCACGGCACGGTCCGCCTGGGCACCCGGGACGAGCGCGCGCAGCGTCCAGGAGCCGGTGGCGGCGTAGAAACGGAACTGGCCGGTGGCCGAGGTCGGGACCTCGGCGGTGAACTCGCCGGTCGAGTCCAGCAGGCGGACGTAACCGGAGACCGGCTCGCCGTCCTTGGTGATCTGACCCTGGATCGCGGTCTCACCGGGCTTGAGGGTCGCGAGGTCGGGCCCGCCGATCTGTGCTCCACACATGTTCTCTGTCCTGTCCTAGAGAGGTCGTACTACGAGGGCGTCGCGTGCCCGGTCGTCGGTCTGGTTACTTGTTGGGGCCGAGCTCGATCGGCACGCCGACCAGCGAGCCGTACTCGGTCCACGAACCGTCGTAGTTCTTGACGTTCTCCTGGCCCAGGAGCTCGTGGAGCACGAACCACGTGAGCGCGGAGCGCTCACCGATGCGGCAGTAGGCGATGGTGTCCTTCGCGAGGTCGACCTGCTCCGCCTCGTAGAGGGCGGTGAGCTCCTCGTCCGACTTGAAGGTGCCGTCGTCGTTGGCGTTCTTCGACCACGGGATGTTGCGGGCGCTCGGCACGTGGCCGGGGCGCTGCGACTGCTCCTGCGGGAGGTGCGCCGGGGCGAGCAGCTTGCCGGAGAACTCGTCGGGCGAACGGACGTCGACCAGGTTCAGGGAGCCGATCGCGGCCACGACGTCGTCGCGGAAGGCGCGGATGGTGGTGTCCTGGGCCTTGGCCTTGTACTCGGTGGCCGGGCGGTTCGGGACGTCCTTGCCGTCGACCAGGTCGCGGGAGTCGAGCTCCCACTTCTTGCGGCCGCCGTCGAGGAGCTTCACGTCCTGGTGGCCGTAGAGCTTGAAGTACCAGTAGGCGTAGGACGCGAACCAGTTGTTGTTGCCGCCGTAGAGGACGACGGTGTCGTCGTTGGAGATGCCCTTGGCGGAGAGGAGCTTCTCGAAGCCCTCCTGGTCCACGAAGTCGCGGCGGACCGGGTCCTGGAGGTCGCTCTTCCAGTCGATCCGGACGGCGTTGGTGATGTGGTTCTTGTCGTACGCGGACGTGTCCTCGTCCACCTCGACGATCACGACGTTGGCGTCGTTCAGGTGGGCCTCGACCCAGTCGGCGTCTACAAGGACGTCGCTGCGGCTCATGGTGTTCTCCTCCGGGGCAGTGTGCGGCGGGGCTGTGCGGATAACGCGTGCTGCGTGCCTACGGGTGCGCTCGAGGTCCTGCGCGGGGAGGCGTCAGGGAATCAGGAGGCTGGTGCGGTCACG
The DNA here is from genome assembly GCF_014650695.1 of Streptomyces avidinii. GTDB lineage: Bacteria > Actinomycetota > Actinomycetes > Streptomycetales > Streptomycetaceae > Streptomyces > Streptomyces avidinii. The sequence continues at coordinate 152,229 of NZ_BMVL01000015.1, forward strand.
CGGGAAGGGCCGTGGGGCCGTCGTCCGGTCGATGGAGCGGATGCGCTCACAGGTCACATGGATCGACAGAGCATGGCGGCGACGCGACACAGGTCTACTGCCCGTCGCTTCGTGAGGTCCGCCTGCTGATGCTTCATAGCCATGGATCGTAGGGACGAATCGGCCGCCCTGTCACCGGTGTGTCATATGTCGAGACAGGATCGTCCGGATTCTGGGACGTGAGCGCCCCGGGCGGCCGCCGCGCCGCCCCCGGGACCTCGCGTACGGCCCGCCCTTCTGCGGATCGGACCGCACTGTCTCACGATCCGGCCACCACCACGTTCGAGCCGCCCAGAGTGAGGTGCACACCGGCCTCGTCCGAGGTCAGGGACGACAGGTGCAGTCCGGCCGGCATGCCAGCGTCGAGATTGCCGTCGAAGTCGGTCTTCCGGCGGATCAGCTTCTCGACCCCGGGAACGCTCCCGCCGGGCACCTCGTCGGCACGGACCCGGACGATCTTGCCGCCCTTCCCGTCCGGCGCGTCCTCCAGGGTGACGGTCGACACCACGCTGTGCGTCAGCGTCTTGCCGAGCACCTCCACCGACGCGGTGACCTTCACCTTGCCGGGCGCCCCGCCGTAGGAGAGGGTCGCGCCGGTCTGCGAGGCCGCCGTCAGGTCGGCGTACGTGATCAGCGCGGTGCCCTCGGCCCGCGCGGCGGTCCCGCCGCTGTAGTCACCGTTCAGCTTCACGCTGCGGAAGCTCGCGTCCAGCTCCGAGAGCCGCGTCTTGCGGCCCTCGGCGGCGACCTCCACGCCCCGCAGCTTCAGGTCGACCCGCTCCAGGTCCCGGCCGATCAACTGGGTGAGGAAGGGGAACCCGTCGATCTCCACCTCCGAGGAACCGGCCAGGCCCTGCCGCGCCTGTATTCGGTCGGCCAGCCGGTTCTCGACGTATCCGACCGCCCAGCGGTCCACGCCCACGAACAGGCCCCCCAGCACCACTCCGATGATCACAACGACGCGCAGGAAACGCACGTTCCCTCCCCCTACTAGTCGGTACGTGCGTTCTAGTTGACCATGCCCCCTGTCGGGCAGGGATCAGCCCACCACCCGGCCGATCAGGTACACGGCGGGCGCGGCTGCCGCGAGCGGCAGCGCCACACCGGCCGTCATGTGCACGAACTTCGACGGGTAGTCGTACGCGGCCACCCGCAGTCCGACCAGGGCGCACACCCCGGCGACGAGACCGATCAGGGCCCCGCCCACACCGACCGAGGTCATCCCGCCGACCGCGATACCGGCGCCGGCGGCCGCGGCCAGCGAGACGCCGACCGAAGGGACCGTGGGCAGCGGCAGCGCACGGGCGAAGACGGCGACCGCGACGGCCGCGGCGCCCACCGTGGCGGCGGCGGAGTCGGCCGCGAGGTAGCCCGCGCAGATGATGGCGAGGGCGGCCGAGGCCACCGAGGCCATCAGCCCGTACATCCGCTCGTCGGGATCGGCGTGGCTGCGCAGCTGGAGGACGAGCGTGAGCAGCACCCAGGCACCGAGGGTGCCGACGATCGCGCCGGGTCCGTACGAGGAGTCCACCGCGAGCACGGCCGCGTCGGCGACGACGGCTCCGGCGAAGGCGAGAGCGATGCCCTGGCGGGCCGGCCACATGCCGTTGAGGCGGAACCAGCCGGCCGCGGTGAGGCCCTGGAGGGCGATCAGCGGCAGGAGCAGGGCGTACTGCCCGAGGGCGGCGGTCCCGGCGAGCAGCAGCCCGAGGACGGCGGTCAGTATGGCGGACTGCGGGCCGGGGTCGATGATCGGCGACCGGCCCTCTGCACGGGCCTGGGCGGGGTCGACGGCGCGCAGGGTGTTTCCGGCGAGGGTGGGCGGGGACCAGGAGGTGATCTCCTGCGGCTCGCCGGGCGCCTCGGCCGGCTCCTCGCCCGGGGCGGCGGCCGCCTGGGGCGGGAGGTAGGCGGTCTGCTCGGCGGCGGCCGGCTCCGCCACCACCGGCGGCAGATACGCGGTCCGCTCGACCGGCGGCGACTGCTGCTGATCGGCACCGGGGCCGGGGTACGGCGGCAGGTACGCCGTCTCGGCGCCCTGCGGCCAGCCCTGCACCGGGGCGGGCGCGGGCGCAGGGGCCGCCGGGGCCTCGTCGCGGAACCAGCCGTCGGGAGCCACCGCCTGCTGCGGATACGCCTCCTGCACCGGCTCCGGCGCATAGTCCTGCCACGGGGCCGGCGCAGGCGCAGGCGCAGGGGCCTCGCCGCGGAACCAGCCCTCGGGAGCCACCGCCTGCTGCGGATACGCCTCCTGCACCGGCTCCGGCGCATAGTCCTGCCACGGGGCCGGCGCGGGCGCAGGCGCCGGGGCCTCGTCCCGGAACCAGCCCTCGGGCGCGACCGGCTGCCCGGGCACCGCGCCCAGCGGCGGGTGCACCGGCTGGTGGCTGGTGTCCCAGGTGTCGGACTGCCAGGTCTGGGTCCCGTACGGATCCTGCGGCGGCTGCTGCTGTTGCTGCTGCTGGGCGTACTGCTGTCGCTGCTGTTCCTCAGGCGTACTCATCGGCTCCCGCTCACCCGCCCGCGAACGGCGGGAGGACCTCTACGGTGCCCCCCTCGGTCAGCGGGACGGAATCATGCGGGCGCTTGCCCACAGGCTCGTCGTTCACGAGGAAGGAGCAGCGCAGCAGGACCCGGGTCAGCTCCCCGGGGTGGCGCTCCCGCACGGCGTCGAGCGCCTCGGCGAGTGTGCCCGCCGAGTACGGCTCCTCCGCCGTCTTGGCCGCGGCCTTGGCCGCCGCCCAGTAGCGGATGGTTCCGGTTGCCACTGCAGCTCCTATCGTCGGCTCTCTACCGTCGGCCTCCATGATGGCCCCTCCCACCGCCGAGCCCGGCGTGCCCGGCGTGCCCCGACGCGCCGGGTGTGCGCCCGGGTGACCGAGCGGTACCGCTCGGCGGGCCCCCGATCCGGTGAAACCCGGGCATACACCGGTCGTGAGGTGGCATGAACCACAGAAGCGGAAGAGGAAGAAGCCTCGGCCACGCATCGACGGGTGGGCTATTCTGCTTGGCGAGAGGATCCGGGCAACGTTGCCCCCGGGTCCTTTTGTGCTTTCAGCGCGTTGAACGAACCGAGAACAGTGGTATCCATGCGGACCCCAGGGCGCGGGGACCGCAGGGACACCGGGCAAGCCGTACGAAGCAGTACCGCGCACGTCCTCGACGGGACCGAGGAGGAACCGACGTGATGGACCAGCGAACCGTGCACCACCGTCCGACCCGGGCAGGTGGTCGGTCGTGAGCTCACTCCTGCTGCTCACCAACGCCCTGCAGCCGTCCACCGAGGTGCTGCCCGCCCTCGGCCTGCTGCTGCACAACGTCCGGGTGGCCCCGGCCGAGGGCCCCGCCCTGGTGGACACCCCGGGAGCCGATGTCATCCTCGTGGACGGCCGCCGCGACCTGCCGCAGGTGCGGTCGCTGTGCCAGCTGCTCCGCTCCACGGGACCCGGCTGTCCGCTGATCCTCGTCGTCACCGAGGGCGGCCTGGCGGCCGTCACGGCCGACTGGGGCATCGACGACGTCCTGCTGGACACCGCCGGCCCCGCCGAGGTCGAGGCGCGGCTGCGGCTGGCCACCGGCCGTCAGCAGCTCGGCTCGGACGACTCCCCGATGGAGATCCGCAACGGTGATCTGTCGGTGGACGAGGCCACGTACTCCGCCAAGCTCAAGGGGCGGGTGCTCGACCTCACCTTCAAGGAGTTCGAGCTGCTCAAGTACCTGGCCCAGCACCCGGGCCGGGTCTTCACGCGCGCCCAGCTGCTGCAGGAGGTCTGGGGCTACGACTACTTCGGCGGCACCCGCACGGTCGACGTGCACGTACGACGGCTGCGCGCCAAACTCGGCCCCGAGCACGAGTCCCTGATCGGCACGGTCCGCAACGTCGGCTACCGCTTCGTCACGCCGGAGAAGGTCGAGCGGGCGGCGGCGGAGGCCGCGGCCCAGGCGGCCGCCAAGGTCGCCGCTTCCGCCGCCGCGCAGCCGGCCGATGCGACGGCCGCGGCCGTCACCCGATCGGCCGAAGACCCTGTGAGCATCCACTCGGCCGGACGCCCTGCCCAGAGGTAGGTCACCCCGCGTAGACTGCCGCGCGTGGCCAAGGTGACGCGGGATGACGTTGCACGACTTGCGGGTACGTCTACCGCCGTCGTGAGCTACGTCATCAACAACGGACCCCGGCCGGTCGCCCCGGCCACGCGCGAGCGTGTCCTCGCCGCGATCAAGGACCTGGGCTACCGCCCGGACCGGGTCGCCCAGGCGATGGCCTCGCGGCGCACCGACCTCATAGGCATGATCGTCCCGGACGCCCGTCAGCCGTTCTTCGCGGAGATGGCGCACGCGGTCGAGCAGGCCGCCGCCGAGCGCGGGAAGATGGTGCTCGTCGGCAACTCCGACTACCGGGACGAGCGCGAGGTCCACTACCTGCGGGCCTTCCTCGGCATGCGGGTGTCGGGCCTGATCCTGGTCAGCCAGGGCATGAGCGAGCGCGCGGCGTCGGAGATCGAGGCCTGGGACGCGCGGATCGTGCTGCTGCACGAGCGCCCGGAGGCGATCGACGACGTCGCCGTGGTCACGGACGACATCGGCGGCGCCCAGCTCGCCACCCGCCACCTGCTGGAGCACGGGCACGAGTACGTCGCCTGCATCGGCGGCGTCGAGAACACCCCGTCCGTCGGTGACCCGGTCGCCGACCACGTCGAGGGCTGGCGCCGGGCCATGCAGGAGGCCGGTCGCTCGGTCGAGGGCCGGCTCATCGAGGCCCCGTACAACCGCTACGACGCGTACACGGTCGCCCTGGAGGTCCTGGCGCGGCCCGACCGCCCGACGGCCATCTTCTGCGCCACGGACGACCAGGCGATCGGTGTGCTGCGGGCCGCGCGCGAGCTGCGCATCGACGTGCCCGGGGAACTGGCCGTCGCCGGCTTCGACGACGTCAAGGAAGCCGCCCTCACGGACCCGCCGCTGACCACGATCGCCTCGGACCGCCCGGCGATGGCCCGCGCGGCGGTGGACCTGGTTCTGGACGACGGCCTGCGCGTGGCCGGCTCCCGACGGGAACGGTTGAAGCAGTTCCCGTCGGCGCTGGTGATCCGCCGCTCCTGCGGCTGCCGCTGACCCCGGGTCCGCCCGGTCGGTCGGGTCGGTCGGGTCCGCCGGGTCGGTCGGGTCCGCCCGGTCGGTCGGGTCCGCCGGGTCAGGCGTCGAGCGTGCAGGGCATCAGCAGGGAGAACGTGTCCTCGGTGCCCGGCCGCAGCAGGACCAGCGGGGCCCGGGGGCCGACGTACTCCAGCTGCATCTCCTCCCCGGCGGCGAGCGCGTCGAGGAGGAAGGCGGGGTTGACCCCGACCCGGTCGCCCGCGGCGTCGAAGCCCCCGGCGGCCCCGGTGCCGTCGCGGTCGTCGGCGGAGTCGACGGCGGGGTCGACGGCGACAACCACCGTGTCCGTCAGGACGAGCGCGCACCGTTCGCCGTCCTGCCCGGCGAGGGCCCGCCGCAGGGCCGGTACGTCCAGGGTGATGCGGCGCCCCTCGGGGAGCCTCGTCAGACGGCGGTAGTCGGGGAACTCCTCGCCGAGGGCCTGTCCGGCGGCCCGGCGGCCCTGGGTCTGCAGTTCGACCGCGTCCCCGTCCACGGTGAGGACGGCCTCGCTCCCGTCGGTCAGCAGGGCCCGCATGGCATCGGCCAGCGGGGTGGGCACGGTCACCTGGACCCGTTCGCCGGCGTGGCCGCCGGTGGACGCGCAGGCCACCGCCATCCGGAAGCGGTCGGTGGCCACGAGGTGCAGGTCCGCCCCCTCCACGTCGAAGAGGATCCCGCCGAGCACCGGCAGCTCGGGGTCGTTGCCGACGGCGAACCGTACGGCGTCCAGCGCGGCCGCGAACTCCGCGGCGGGCACGGTGAGCCGGGCGGTGCGGGTCGGGGCGGTGGTCGTGGTCATGCTGCTCTCCTTGTGTTCCAGTAGCGCGCGAACCGTGGAGAGCGCCCCGCGCGCATCGGCGAGCTCGCGTTCGAGCCGTCGCAGGTGACCGTCCAGCAGCCGGGGCACCAGACCGCTGTCCCCGGAGTCCGCGCCGGCCCAGCCCGCCAGGACGAGCCGGACGTCCGCGAGCGGCATCCCCGCCTGCCGGAGCCGGGCCAGCAGCCGGGCCTCGTCGAGCTGTTCGGGCGCGTACCAGCGGTATCCGGTCACCGGATCCACCCGGGCGGGCACCAGGACGCCGGCGCGGTCGTAGAACCGCAGCGCGCTCACGCCGAGCCCGCTGTCCCGGCCCATCTCGCCAATGCTGTGCATCTCGCTCTCCACGCCCGTGACTCTGGGACCTCCACCAGGTCGAGGGTCAAGGCCGGTCCTTATATCGGTCATACGCGGTTCTGTCGGGCTTCTCAGGCCGGACTCAGGAAGCTCTCATGATCGGTGGACAGAGTCATAGTCATGACCGAGAGCTTCCGCCGCGAAGGCGAGTACCCGCAGGAGAACAGCCCGGCCCAGCACGCGCCGTTCGGCGAGGACTGGCAGCGCGGGCGGGACCGGCTGGCGCACGGGGCCGGGGTCGGGGCAGCCGCCCCGGCCCCGGCCCAGGACCCGGCCGCGGCCTACCCGCCGCCGCCCGCGTACCCGCCCGCCGCACCCGGCTGGCACGAGGCGCACCAGCCGCCGGTCATCCGGGGCGAGACGGTCCCGGGAGCGACCGCCACCGGCGGCGCCGCAGAGGGCGGCGGCCCGCGCCAGCCCGCCCACGCCGCCGCCCCCGCACCCCGCGCCAAGCGGCCCGTCGCCCTGCTGGCCGCCGTCGCGCTCGCCGCGGCCCTGGTCGGCGGGGGCACCGCGGCCGCCGTCCAGCAGCTGATGGAACGGCAGGCCGGCACCTCCGGCGGGGTCAACGGCACCAACGTCTCGCAGTCCAGCAGCGGCACCGTCGCCGGCGTCGCCGAGCAGGTGAGCCCCTCGGTCGTCCGTATCGACGTCCGCACCGGATCGGGTCAGGGCACCGGGTCCGGCATCGTCATCACCGCCGACGGCGAGATCGTCACCAACAACCACGTGGTGAGCGGAGCCTCCGAGATCCAGGTGACGATGAGCGACGGCAAGAAGCACTCCGCCAAGATCGTCGGCACCGACCCCGACAAGGACCTCGCCCTGATCAAGCTCCAGGGCGCGTCCGGGCTCAAGCCCGCCAAGCTCGGCAGCTCCGGCGGCGTCAAGGTCGGCGACCAGGTGGTCGCCATCGGCTCCCCCGACGGTCTCACCGGCACCGTCACCAGCGGCATCGTCTCCGCGCTGAACCGCGAGGTGAAGGTGCCGAAGTCGGAGCAGCACTCCCCGCAGAACCGGCAGCAGGGCGAGGACAGCTGGCCGTTCTCCTTCGGCGGCCGCCAGTTCAACGGGGACACCGGCTCCGACACCACCTCGTACAAGGCGCTCCAGACCGACGCCTCCCTCAACCCCGGCAACTCCGGCGGCGCCCTGGTCAACATGAACGGCGAGATCGTGGGCATGCCCTCCGCGATCTACTCGCCCTCGACCGGAAGCTCCGCCGCCGGCAGCGTCGGCCTCGGCTTCGCCATCCCGGTCGACACGATCAAGGCCGACCTGGACTCCCTCCGCAAGGGCGGCCCGGGCGGGGCCGGCTCCTCGGACACCGGCAACGGCACCGGCGGCGCCGCGAACGGCTTCGGCACCGTCTTCTAGCCCGTCCGTCGGCCCGTCCGTCGGCCCGTCCGTCGGCCCGTCCCCCGGCCCGTCCGTGCGAGGCTGGAGGCGCCGTCCCGTGCCGCACCCGCCGGCCGACCACCACCCCTGGGAGACCCATCCATGAACCCCGCCGAAGGCGAAGCGCGGATCCTCGTCGTGGACGACGAGCCGGCCGTCCGCGAGGCCCTGCGCCGCAGCCTCGCCTTCGAGGGGTACGCCGTACAGACCGCCGTCGACGGGATCGACGCCCTCGACCGGGCGGCCTCGTACGACCCCGACCTGATCGTCCTGGACATCCAGATGCCCCGGATGGACGGGCTGACGGCCGCCCGCCGGCTGCGGGCGGGCGGCAGCGTCACACCGATCCTGATGCTCACCGCACGGGACACCGTCGGCGACCGCGTCACCGGCCTCGACGCGGGCGCCGACGACTACCTCGTCAAGCCGTTCGAGCTCGACGAGCTCTTCGCCCGCGTCCGCGCCCTGCTGCGCCGCAGCTCCTACGCGGCCCCGCAGGCCGGCGCCGAGCCCCGGGAGGACGCCCTGACCTTCGGCGACCTGCGCATGGACCTCGCGACCCGCGAGGTCACCCGGGCGGGGCGGCCGGTGGAGCTGACCCGGACCGAGTTCACCCTGCTGGAGATGTTCCTCGCGCACCCGCGCCAGGTCCTGACCCGCGAGCAGATCCTCAAGACCGTCTGGGGCTTCGACTTCGAGCCCAGCTCCAACTCCTTGGACGTGTACGTGATGTACCTGCGCCGCAAGACCGAGGCGGGCGGCGAGCCGCGCCTGGTCCACACCGTGCGCGGGGTCGGCTACGCCCTGCGGGCCGGCGAGGGCGGGCCCGAATGAGCCCGGCGGCCAGATTCCGCACACTGCCGCTGCGCTCCCGGCTCGCCCTGCTGGTCACGGTGGCGGTGGCGCTGGCCGTCGCGGGCGTGGCGGCGGTGTCCTGGGTGATGGTCCGCACCCAGCTGCGCGACCAGCTGGACAGCTCGCTGCGCGCCACCAACGCGGAGGCGCAGGCCAACCAGGTCTACCGCTCGCTCGGCTGCGTGTCCGTCACGGGCGCGCTGCCGGAGCGGCCCGCCAACAACCTCAGCGCCCAGGTGCAGATCGTGCGGCCGGACGGCAGCCACTGCTGGGTCGACGGCCGCAGCACCCTGCGGATCAGCGAGACCGACCTGGAGGTCGCCCAGCGGCGGCGCGGGGCCGCCCTCTACGACGCGACCACCTCCGACGGCGTGGCGGTCCGCGTCTACACCCAGCCGGCCCTGCTCGACGGGCGGGCCGCCGCACTGACCGTGGCCAAGCCGCTCGACGACATCGACAAGCCCCTGTCCACCCTGGCCTGGGTGCTGCTCCTGGTCTGCGGCATCGGTGTGGTCGGCGCGGGCGCGGCCGGCCTGTGGGTGGCCCGTACGGGGCTGCGGCCCGTCGACGAACTGACCGGAACCGTCGAGCACATCGCCCGGACCGAGGACCTGACCGTGCGGATCCCCGACGAGGGGGACGACGAGATCGCCCGTCTGTCGCGGTCCTTCAACTCGATGACGGCGGCCCTCGCCTCCTCCCAGGAGCGCCAGGCTCAGCTGATCGCGGACGCCGGGCACGAGCTGCGCACCCCGCTGACCTCGCTGCGCACCAACATCGAACTGCTCGCGCGCAGCGAGGAGACCGGCCGGGCCATCCCGCCCGACGACCGGCGCGAGCTGCTGGCCTCGGTCAAGGCGCAGATGACGGAACTGGCCTCGCTGATCGGCGATCTGCAGGAGCTGTCCCGGCCGGACGCGGCCTCCCCGGGCCCGCTCGGGGTGGTCGCCCTGCACGAGATCGCCGGGTCCGCGCTGTCCCGGGCCCGGCTGCGCGGTCCGGAGCTCCGCTTCGACTCGGACCTGCGGCCCTGGTACGTACGGGGCGAGGCGGCCGCGCTGGAGCGGGCCGTGGTCAACGTCCTGGACAACGCGGTGAAGTTCAGCCCGCCGGGCGGCACCGTCGAGGTGACGCTGCGGGCGGGCCGGCTGGCCGTACGGGATCACGGCCCGGGCATTCCGGCCGAGGAGCTGCCGCACGTCTTCGAGCGGTTCTGGCGGTCCCAGTCGGCCCGTGCGCTGCCCGGCAGCGGACTGGGCCTGTCGATCGTGGCCCGTACGGTGGCGCGCGCGGGCGGCAGCGCGGAACTTCGGGCGGCGGCCGACGGCGGGGCGGGTACGGAGGCGGTGCTCCGCATTCCGGGGGCGCCGATGCCGCCGCCCTCCGATCCGTCAGTTGTGCCGGATCAGTGATGCGACCAGGCCGGAGCGGGTGTTCGGGAAGTCCATCGCGGCGATGCCGAGCCCGGTCCGGCCGGCCATTTCCCCGCCGTCGACGAAACCGTGGACCTGCGGGCCCAGGCGGTCGGAGTTCCAGCGCGGCGGCATGTACGCCGAGGTGCTGACATAGTTGACGAAGAGCTTGCCGGGCTGCTGGACGGCCTTGCGGAAGTGGTTCTCGATCATGCCGCGCTTCGCGAAGGGCTCGGCGTTCCAGTCGTCCTGGATGTCGAAGACGTTGCCGTCGCCGTAGCGCAGGCCCGGCAGGCCGCCGTTGTCGGCGAGCAGGACCACCTTGCCGCGGGCCTGTCCGAGGGTGGGCAGGGAGTCGGCGATCCGGAACAGGGGGCGCCAGCCGCGGTTGTTCAGGTAGTCGTCGAAGACGGCGCGGAAGGTGGCGTCGCTCTCCCCGGAGTACTCCTGCTTGACGCGCATCAGAACCGTCTCGGAGGGGTGCGCGGCGAGGAAGTTCCAGCAGGCGACGAGGACGTCCCCGAACATCAGGTCCTGGTAGAAGGACCCGTGGTGGATGGCGAAGGAGCCGCCGGTGACCCGGCAGCGGACGTCGAGGAAGCGGATTCCGGAGTCGAGCTGCTGGGCGATCGAGGTGTTCTGGCAGGCGACATAGAGGCCGCCCTTGGTGGCGCCGGAGTCGTGGGTGCCGGGGATCGTCATCCGCTGGAGGGCGGTGGAGTCGCCGAGGCCCGCCATCCAGTCCTGGGTGCCGAGTGCCGCCGCCGAGGCGGGTGCGGCTGCGAGTCCGACGGCCGCGCCCGCGGCCAGCGCTCCGACCAGAAACGCCCGCCGGTCCATCCCCGTACCCATGCCCGTGCCCATGCCGATGCCCATGCCCGCCCCTTTGCCGACCCGGTGATGGCCGGATTATGGCGTGCACACGTCAGCTTTGCTACCTGTCGGTAGGGGTCAGCTTTCGAGCAACTCGACCATGGACCTCAGCCCCTGCAGGAGCTCGCGGCCGTCGGGCGCCTGCTCCGGATCGGTCAGGGCCTGCACCATCACCCCGCTGAGCAGTGCGATGTGCATCGAGCCGAGGGACCGCACATCCGCCTCGGAGACCTCCTCCGGCGGCACCCCGCGCAGGGCCGCGGCCACCATCCGGCGGTTGCGGCGCTGCCCCTCGGCGAGGATCGCGAGCAGCTCGGGCGAGGACTGCGCGTGGACGAAGGCCTCGACGGAGGCCAGCCAGAGCCAGCGCATCTCGCCGAAGTCGCGGATCTTGCGGTCCCAGGTGTCGGCGTAGCGCTCCCCCGCGCTCTCGCCCTCACCGGTGAGCCGGCCGGACCCCGCGGCCCACTCCTCCATGGCGGCGAACAGGGCCTGGTTGAGGAGGGCGTCCCGGGATCCGAAGTGGTAGCCGATCGCGGCCATGCTCACCCCCGAGGCCGTGGCGATATCGCGCACGGTCGTGCGCAGGTAGCCCTTCTCCTCCAGGCAGCGCCGGGCTCCGGCCAGCAGGTCCTCGCGATTTCCCATGCGGGGATCGTAGCCGCGCACCAACTTGGGCAAGCGCGCGAGACGTATGTATGGCGCGCTTGCCCAAATCCTGGCAGGCTTCAGCCATCGGAAGATCCGCGGACCAACGGGAGGCCAGAGCCATGCGCCACGAGCTGAAGATCGACGACCGTGCCCTCTCCTACCTGGACTTCGGCGGCCCCGGCCGCCCGCTCCTCGCACTCCACGGCGGCATGTCGGAGGGCGCCGCCTTCACCGGCCTCGCCGAGACCCTGCGCGGCCGGTGGCGGGTCATCGCCCCCGACCAGCGCGGCCACGGGGACTCCGACCGCGCGTCCGACTACCACCGCGACGGCTACGTACGCGATGCCGTCGCCCTGCTCGACCACCTCGGCCTCGACGCGCCCGTCGCCCTCCTCGGCTACTCCGTCGGCGGGCTCAACGCCTACCACCTGGCCGCCGCCCACCCCGACCGGATCTCCGCACTCATCGGCGTCGACGCCACCGTCGAGATCCGCATCCCCACCGGACCGAACTGGTACGACTTCCTCGACGGCCTCCCCTGCACCGCCCCCACCCGTGAGGAACTCCTCGCCGCCGCCGGGCCGACCGCCGCGCCCTTCATCGCCCACGGAATGCGCCCGCTCCCGGACGGAAGCGGCTGGCGCCTGGCCTACCACCCGCAGGACATGCTCGACTCCATCCGCGCCTGCGAGGGCGACCACTGGGACACCTGGCTCGCGAGCACCTGCCCGGCCCTGCTGATCCACGGCACCCGCAGCCAGGCCCTCGGGCAGGCCGTGGCCGACGCGATGACCGCCAGGCGCCCGAAGACCTCGTACACGCCCCTCGACGGCGACCACTTCGTGCCGTTCACGGACCCGGAAGGCTTCCACGGAGCCGTCGAGGCGTTCCTGGCCACCCTCTGATCCCCACGCCACGGGGGGGCACGGGGAAACGCCGGAGGGGCGGCGGGCCGACCGGCCCACCGCCCCTCCGGGCTTACCGCACGCGCGTATTACTTGATGACGGTGATCCGGTTCGCCGCCGGCGGGGCGATCGGGGCCGCCGCCGAGGAGTTGTTCGTCAGGTAGTCGTTGAAGCAGTCCAGGTCGGACGCGCCCACGAGCTTGTTCTTGTGCTCCTTCAGGACGGTGAAGCCGTCACCGCCGCCCGCGAGGAACTCGTTCATCGCGACCCGGTAGGTCTTGGCGGGGTCGATGGCCGCGCCGTTCAGCTTCACCGAGTCGACGACGATGCGGTCGACGCCCGCCTTCGTCATGTCCAGGGTGTACGTGAAGCCCTTCGACACCTGCAGGATCTTCGGGTTCGCCCCGTTGACCGGGCCGCTGACCTGCTGCTGGAGCGCGGTGATGAGCTGCGCGCCGGTCAGGTCGACGATGTTCATCATGTTGGTGAACGGCTGGACCGTGAAGGACTCGCCGTACGTCACCACACCGTCGCCCTCGCTGCCCGAGGCCTTGTAGGCGAGGTCCGAACGGATGCCGCCCGGGTTCATGACGGCCAGCTGCGCGCCGCCCTTGTCCGCCGGGGCGAGCGCCTCGAGCTGCGCGTCGGCGATCAGGTCACCGAGCGGCTTCTCGGGCGCCTCGGAGCCGCGGCCGGGGATGTCGGCCGAGATGAAGCCCTGCGGGCGGTTGGCGATCGGGGCCGCCAGCGCGTTCCAGCGCTGGATCAGCTCGGTCATGTCCGCGGCCTTGGTCTGGTCCCGGGTGACGACCTTGTTGACCGGCTTGGGCGAGGCGATCGGCGTACGGACGATGTCCTTGGTCTGCCGGTCGTAGGTGAGGGTGGTGTCGGTGAACAGGCGGCCGAGGGAAGCGGCCGAGGTCACCGTACGCGGGTTGCCCGCCGGGTCGGGGATGTTGCAGGCGTAGGCCTGGTGCGTGTGACCGGTGACCAGCGCGTCGACCTTGGAGTCCACGTTCTTGGCGATGTCCACGATCGCGCCCGAGATGCCGGCGCCGGCGCCCGGGACGTTGCAGTCGTAGTTGTACGCGCCGTTGGCGGGCAGACCGCCCTCGTGGATCAGCGCCACGATCGACTTCACGCCCTGCTTGTTCAGCTCGGCGGCGTACTTGTTGATCGTCTCGATCTCGTCGCCGAACTTGAGGCCCTTGACGCCGTCGGCGGTCACGACGTCCGGAGTGCCCTCCAGGGTGACGCCGATGAAGCCGATCTTCACGTCCCCCTTCTTCCAGACGTACGTGGGCGACATCATCGGACGCTTGGTCTTCTCGTCCGTGACGTTGGCGGCCAGGTACTGGAACTGGGCGCCCGTGAAGTCCTTGCCGAACTCGAAGCAGCCCTCGACCGGGTGGCAGCCGCCGTACGCCATGCGGCGCAGCTCGGCCTTGCCCTCGTCGAACTCGTGGTTGCCGACGCTGGACACGTCCAGGCCCAGCTTGTTCAGCGCCTCGATGCTCGGCTCGTCGTGGAAGAGCCCGGACAGCATCGGGCTGCCGCCGATCATGTCACCGGCCGCGGCCGTGACGGAGTACTCATGACCCTTGCGGGCCTCGCGCAGGCCGGTCGCGAGGTACTCGACCCCGCCCGCGGGTATGGACTTGGTGGTGCCGTCGGCCTGACGCTCGGTCACGTTGCCGGAGGAACCCTGCGGGGGCTCCAGCGTGCCGTGGAAGTCGTTGAACGACAGCATCTGCACATCGACGGTCCGGCTCTTGGCCGAACCGCCACCACTCGCGGCACCGGCCGGAAGTGCGGCCGCGACCATCGCGCCGGCTCCGGCCGTGACGGCGAGAGCGGCGAGGGTCAACCGGCGGGTTCGGCGGTGCCGTTGTGGCGTCGCTGACATTTAGTCCCCTTATGTGACAGCGGTAGGACATGGGAGGTCCGCCGAAGCCTATGGTCAACGCGCGTAGCTCTACCAGGGGGTAACGGGTATCGCGTTGGTTACGTGCAGAAGAAGCACCGACCACGCGCCCGCACTCCGCCCCTTCCCCACGGCGGTCGTAGGCTCGTGCCATGACTGACGCAGCAGCGGCCCTGGAACCGGGACGGCAGATTCAGACCCTCGACGAGCTGACGGGGGAACAGGCGAGCGCCGTACTCGAACTCATCGAGGACGCGGCGCGCACGGACGGCACCACCGCCGTCTCCGAACAGGGACGGCTCCAGCTGCGCGGCGGACCGCGCGAGGGGATCCGGCACTTCCTGCTCACCGAGGGCGGCCGGCTCGCGGCCTATGGCCAACTGGAGGACACCGACCCGGTGGAGGCCCCGGCAGCCGAGCTCGTCGTGCACCCGGCCCTGCGCGGGCGCGGGCACGGGCGGGCGATGGGCACGGCCCTGCTGGCCGCCTCCGGCAAGCGGCTGCGGGTATGGGCCCACGGCGGCAAGTCCGCCGCCCGGCACCTCGCGCAGGTCCTCGGCCTGACCCTCTTCCGCGAGCTCCGCCAGCTGCGCCGGCCACTGGCCGATGGCGACCCGCTGCCGGAGCCGGTGCTCCCGCCGGGCGTGACCGTACGGACCTTCGTGCCCGGCACCGACGACACCGCCTGGCTCGCGGCGAACGCGGCCGCCTTCGCCCATCACCCCGAGCAGGGCTCGCTCGCCCAGCGCGACCTCGACGACCGGATCGCTCAGCCGTGGTTCGACCCCAAGGGCTTCTTCCTCGCGGAGCGCGACGGGGAGCTCGTCGGCTTCCACTGGACGAAGGTCCACGCGGCGGAGCGGCTCGGCGAGGTCTACGTGGTCGGCGTCCGCCCGGGCGCCCAGGGCGGCGGCCTCGGCAAGGCCCTCACGGCGATCGGCCTGCGCCACCTGGCGGCCCAGGGCCTCCCGACGGCCATGCTCTACGTGGACGCCGACAACCCGGCGGCGCTCTCCGTATACGAGGGCCTCGGCTTCACCACCCACGAGGTCGACCTGATGTACCGCACGGAGAGCTGACCCCTCCCGCCCCCGCGACCCTTCCCACCCCCGAGACCCCTCCCGGCGGAGCCCCGCAACGGCCCGCGCACGCGCACGCCGGGGCGCACCGGCCCCCGCCACCCCCGCCGGGAGGCGGTCCGTGCACCACGCCGGACCCGGGAAGCCACACGCCATTAACCAGGCATTCAGAAGCGCTTGCGACTCTCCCCCAATGCAGCCCCGACTCCGACTGACGGCCGACTCTTCCGACGTGCCTGTCCTCCCGCGTGCGCGGAAGAATGGAGTCATGAGCCACCAGCCCAGCGCAGGTCCCACCGAGGTCCCCGCCCAGCACCCGTCTCACACCCCCGGCAACCCCTCCGGCTCCGCCCCCGGCCGGGCCGTCACCGGAGCCCATGCCCGCATAGGCTCCATCTCCGCGCACCGCCCGCACGTCGACCTCGAACCCGATCTCGACGCCGATCTGGACGCCTACGACGACGACAAGGACGGCGACGAGCTGCCCCCGGGCCGCTTCCTCGACCGGGAGCGCAGCTGGCTCGCCTTCAACGAGCGGGTGCTGGAGCTCGCCGAGGACCCGACGACCCCGCTGCTGGAGCGCGCCAACTTCCTGGCGATCTTCGCGAGCAACCTCGACGAGTTCTTCATGGTCCGCGTGGCCGGCCTCAAGCGGCGCATCGCGACCGGTGTCGCCACCCGTTCGGCCTCGGGCCTGCAGCCCCGCGAGGTGCTGGACCTCATCTGGACGCGCTCGCGCGAGCTCATGGCCCGGCACGCCGCCTGCTTCCAGCAGGACATCTCCCCGGCACTCGCCGAGGAGGGCGTCCACCTGATCCGCTGGCCCGATCTCACCGAGAAGGAGCAGGCCCGCCTCTTCACCCTGTTCCGCAACCAGATCTTCCCGGTGCTGACTCCGCTGGCCGTGGACCCCGCGCACCCGTTCCCGTACATCTCCGGCCTCTCCCTGAACCTGGCCGTGGTCGTGCGCAACCCCGTCAGCGGCCACCGCCACTTCGCCCGGGTCAAGGTCCCGCCGCTCCTCTCCCGCTTCCTGGAGGCCTCCCCGCAGCGCTACGTCCCGCTGGAGGACGTCATCGCCGCGCACCTGGAGGAGCTGTTCCCCGGCATGGAGGTGCTCGCGCACCACATGTTCCGCGTGACCCGCAACGAGGACCTGGAGGTCGAGGAGGACGACGCCGAGAACCTTCTCCAGGCCCTGGAGAAGGAGCTCATGCGGCGCCGCTTCGGCCCCCCGGTGCGCCTGGAGGTCGAGGAGTCCATCGACCCCGGTGTACTGGACCTGCTGGTGCAGGAGCTGAAGGTCAACGCCTCCGAGGTCTACCCGCTGCCCGGTCCGCTGGACCTGACCGCCCTCTTCGGGATCGCCTCGCTGGACATCCCGGAGCTGAAGTACCCGAAGTTCGTCGCCGGCACCCACCGCGACCTCGCCGAGGTCGAGTCCGCGTCGGCGCCCGACATCTTCGCCGCCCTGCGCGAGCGGGACGTCCTGCTGCACCACCCGTACGACTCCTTCTCCACCTCGGTGCAGGCCTTCCTGGAGCAGGCCGCCGCCGACCCGGACGTCCTCGCCATCAAGCAGACGCTCTACCGCACCTCCGGCGACTCCCCGATCGTGGACGCCCTGATCGACGCGGCCGACTCCGGCAAGCAGGTCCTCGTACTCGTCGAGATCAAGGCCCGCTTCGACGAGCAGGCCAACATCAAGTGGGCGCGCAAGCTGGAGGAGTCCGGCTGCCACGTCGTCTACGGGCTCGTCGGCCTCAAGACCCACTGCAAGCTGTCGCTCGTCGTCCGCCAGGAGGGCGACCAGCTGCGCCGCTACTCGCACGTGGGCACCGGCAACTACCACCCCAAGACCGCCCGGCTCTACGAGGACCTCGGGCTGCTCACCGCCGACCCGCAGGTCGGCGCGGACCTCTCCGACCTCTTCAACCGGCTGTCCGGCTACTCGCGCCGCGAGACCTACCGCCGGCTGATGGTGGCGCCCCGTTCGCTGCGGGACGGACTGATCGCGCGGATCGACAAGGAGGCCGCCCACCACCGGGCCGGCCGCCCCGCGTACGTCCGGCTCAAGATGAACTCGATCGTCGACGAGGCCCTCATCGACTCGCTCTACCGGGCCGCCCAGGCGGGCGTGCCCGTCGACATCTGGGTGCGCGGGATCTGCGCGGTGCGCCCCGGAGTCCCCGGGCTCTCGGAGAACATCCGGGTCCGTTCGGTCCTCGGCCGCTTCCTGGAGCACTCCCGGGTCTTCGCCTTCGGCAACGGCGGCGAACCCGAGGTGTGGATCGGCAGCGCCGACATGATGCACCGCAATCTCGACCGCCGCATCGAGGCACTGGTCAGGGTCGCCGACCCGGCCCACCGCGCGGCACTGGACCGGATGCTGGAAACCGGGATGTCCGACGCCACCTCCTCCTGGCACCTGGGCCCGGACGGCGAGTGGACCCGGCACAGCACGGACGCGGACGGCCTGCCGCTGCGGCACGTACAGGAGACGCTCATAGACGCCCGGAGGCGCCGGCGTGGCTCAGCCAAATCATGACCCGATTACGGCGACGGCGGACGCGGGTGACGTGCTCGGCGCGTACCTGCGCGCCCAGGCCACCGCTTTCCTCCGCGGGCTGCGCCTGCACGAGGAGAGCGGTGCCGACGCCGCCGAAGGAAACGACGCGGCGCGCAGCCTGCGGGGGGCTGCGCGCCGCATCAGCGGATCCCTGGCCACCTTCCGGGTGGTGACCGAGTCCTCCTGGGCCGACGGGCTGCGCACCGAGCTGGTGTGGCTCTCCTCGACCCTGGCGGACGAGCACGCGTACGCGGCCCGGCTGACCCGGCTGATGGACGCCCTGCACCGGCTGTCGGGCTCCCCGGAACTGCCGGCTCCGCGCGGCTCGGCCGGCTCGGCCGGCGCGGCCGGCGCGCTGACGGTGGGCTCGGCGCGGGCGGGCGCCCTGCTGGAGCGCCAGCTGACCCTGGCCCGCACCCGCGCCCACTCGGCCACCCTCCAGGCGCTCGGCTCCTCCCGCTTCCACGCGGTGGCGGACGCGGTGGCGGTACTGGCCTCGGAGGTTCCGCTGGACTCGGTCGCGGCCCGGGGGCGGGTGACGGACGTACTGGTCCCCCTGGCGACCGTGGCCGAAACCCGGCTGTCGGCGGCGGTCTCCGCGCTGCCCCCGGTGGACGCCGCCCACCCGTACAACGCGGACCACGACGGCCCCTGGCACGAGGTACGCCGCCTGCTGCGGGTCCACCGGTACGCGCGGGAGGCGCTGGGCGAGGACGTGAGCCGGCCGGCGGCCGCGGGGGAGGCCCTGGACCGCCACCGAGACGCGGCCGAGGCGGCCACCGCCTCGGCGGCGGCGGCCCGCACCCCGCGCATCGCCCCGGCCACGGCGTACGCCCTCGGCGTCCTGCACGCCGACCAGCGCCACGAGGTCGAAGCCGCGCGGCTGGATTTCCACCACATCTGGCTTCCCGAGCCCGCGGTCACGCCGAGATAACGTACGGGTAACGGATGATGACGGCAGCGTGCGATCGACCGGGGGCGCACCGGGTCGTCCGCCACGGTTCACCGCCCGTTCACTTGGCCCGGTCGGCTGCTTCACCTGTTCTGCCTAATTTCGGTGATGCACGGAGCGAGTCGCTTGCAGACGGAGCAGCTCAGCCGCGCACCACCGACGCAGTCCTCTTCGCACGCCGCCCCGACACAGAAAGCGGCCGGCGGCTTCTGGAAGGAACACCCGAAAAGTGAAGCTTCAGCGCAAGAACATGCTTCGTGCCTCCGCCCTCGGGGCGCTTGTCGTGTCCGGCGCCCTGGTCCTCACGGCGTGCGGCTCGGACGACAACACCAAGGGCACCGACGGCTCGGCGAAGCCCTCCGCGGCTGCCGCGGGCGACATCAAGTGCGACGACGCCAAGGGCAAGCTCCTGGCGTCCGGCTCCTCCGCGCAGAAGAACGCGATCGAGCTGTGGATCAAGAACTACATGGCCGCCTGCTCCGGCGTCGAGGTCAACTACAAGTCCTCCTCCTCCGGTGAGGGCATCGTCGCCTTCAACCAGGGCACCGTCGGTTTCGCCGGCTCCGACTCGGCGCTGAAGCCGGAGCAGGTCGAGGAGTCGAAGAAGATCTGCACCGGTGGTCAGGGCATCGACCTGCCGATGGTCGGCGGCCCCGTCGCGCTCGGCTTCAACGTCGCCGGCGTGGAGAAGCTGAACCTCGACGCCGCCACGATCGCCAACATCTTCAACGACAAGATCAAGAAGTGGGACGACGAGGCGATCAAGAAGCTGAACCCCGGCGTCACGCTTCCCTCCACCGCCATCCAGGCCTTCCACCGCTCCGACGACTCGGGCACCACCGAGAACGTCACCAAGTACCTCAAGGCCGCCGCCCCCGACGCCTGGCCGCACGAGGCCGCGAAGAAGTGGGCCGCCCCGGGCGGCCAGGCCGCTTCCGGCTCCGCGGGTGTCGCCGCCCAGGTCAAGCAGGTCGACGGCGCGATCGGCTACTTCGAGCTCTCCTTCGCCAGCGCCCAGGGCATCAAGACCGTCGACCTGAACACGGGCGCCGCCGCCCCGGTCAAGGCCACCGGTGAGAACGCCTCCAAGGCCATCGCCGCCGCCAAGATCTCCGGCACCGGCTCCGACCTGGCCCTGAAGCTCGACTACACCACCAAGGCCGAGGGTGCCTACCCGCTCGTCCTGGTGACCTACGAGGTCGTCTGCGACAAGGGCAACAAGGCCGAGACCCTCCCGACCGTGAAGTCCTTCCTGAACTACGCCGCCTCGGACGCGGGCCAGAAGGTCCTCCTCGACAACGGCTACGCGCCGATCCCGGCCGAGATCAACGCCAAGGTTCGCGAAGTCATCAACACCCTCGGCTAAATCCTGACCCCCGAGGTGTCGGCCACCCCCGTCCGGGCAGCCGACACCTCGGGGGCCCTTCCCCTTCACCCGGGGGAATCCGGTGCACCGCCGCCAGGGGGCCTGCCCCCCACACAGACCGGAAAGACCATGGCTTCCACCACACCCACCCAGATAGACACGGCTCCGCCTGTCGCCAAGAGCGGAAGGTCCACCGGCCGCGCCGGTGACAAGATCTTCGCCGGGCTCTCCAAGGGCTCCGGCATCCTGCTCCTGGTGATCATGGCGTCGATCGCCGCCTTCCTCACCTACCGCGCCACGATCGCCCTGTCGAAGAACGAGGGGAACTTCCTCACCACCTTCGACTGGAACGCCTCGGCCAACCCGCCCGTCTTCGGCATCGCCGTCCTGCTCTTCGGCACCGTCGTCAGCTCGATCATCGCGATGGCCATCGCGGTTCCGATCGCTGTCGGCATCGCCCTGTTCATCTCGCACTACGCGCCGCGCAAGCTGGCCGCGCCCCTCGCGTACGTGGTCGACCTGCTGGCAGCCGTGCCGTCGATCATCTACGGCATCTGGGGCGCCCTCTTCCTCGTCCCGCAGCTGAACGGCCTGAACCTCTGGCTGGACGAGTACCTCGGCTGGACGTACGTGTTCGAGAAGACCCAGGTCGGCGTCGCCCGTTCGCTCTTCACCGTCGGCATCCTGCTCGCGATCATGATCCTGCCGATCGTGACCAGCGTCAGCCGCGAGGTCTTCCTCCAGGTCCCGCGCATGAACGAGGAGGCCGCCCTGGCCCTCGGCGCGACCCGCTGGGAGGTCATCCGGATGTCGGTGCTGCCCTTCGGCCGCTCCGGTGTCATCTCCGCCTCGATGCTCGGCCTCGGCCGCGCGCTCGGCGAGACCATGGCCGTCGCGACCGTCCTCTCCCCGAGCTTCCTGATCTCCGGCCACATCCTGAACCCGGGCGGCGGTACCTTCGCGCAGAACATCGCCGCGAAGTTCGACGAGGCCAACGAGTTCGGCCGGGACGCGCTGATCGCCTCCGGTCTCGTCCTCTTCCTGCTCACCCTGCTGGTCAACGGTGCAGCTCGCCTGATCATCGCTCGCCGCAAGGACTTCTCGGGGGCGAACGCCTGATGAGCCACGCAATCCAGGACCAGCGGCCCACCCGGGCCCGTAAGTCCGCCGCCCCCGCCAGCCTCACCCGCGGCGGCCTGCCCCGCTGGGCACCGGCCGGCATCGCGGTCCTCGCGATCGCCCTCGGCTGCGGCCTCGGCCTCGCCCTCGACCTGAGCAGCAAGGTCCAGTGGGGACTCATCGCGGGCCTGCTGTTCATCGGCATCACGTACACCGCCAGCGCGGTGGTCGAGAACCGCCGCCAGGCCAAGGACCGTGTCGCGACCTCCCTCGTGTGGGTCTGCTTCGTCCTCGCGGTCATCCCGCTGCTCTCGCTGATGTGGACCACGATCAGCCGCGGTCTGGAACTGCTGAGCGGCAACTTCCTCAGCCACTCCATGAACGGTGTGACCAGCTTCGACGAGGGCGGCGGCGTCTACCACGCCCTGCTCGGCACCATCGAGCAGGTCGCCCTCGCCACGCTGATCGCGGCCCCCATCGGCCTGCTGACCGCCGTCTACCTGGTCGAGTACGGCAAGGGCCGCCTCGCCCGGTCCGTCACCTTCTTCGTCGATGTGATGACCGGCATCCCCTCCATCGTCGCGGGTCTGTTCATCCTGACGACCTGGAACCTGATGCTCGGCTTCGGCCCGTCCGGCTTCGCCGGGGCGATGGCCCTGTCGATCCTGATGATGCCGGTCGTGGTCCGCTCCACCGAGGAGATGCTCAAGCTCGTCCCGAACGAGCTGCGCGAGGCCGCTCTCGCCCTCGGTGTGCCGAAGTGGCGCGTGATCCTCAAGGTCGTGCTCCCCACCGCCATCGGCGGTATCTCCACCGGCGTGATGCTGGCCGTCGCCCGCATCGCCGGCGAGACCGCACCGATCATGCTGCTGGTCTTCGGCACCCAGCTGATCAACGGCAACCCCTTCGAAGGCGCCCAGTCCTCGCTCCCCCTCTACATCTGGGAGCAGTACAAGGTCGGCAGTGAACCCTCCTACGACCGGGCATGGGCCGCAGCGCTCGTCCTGATCGCCTTCGTCATGATCCTCAATCTGGTGGCCCGCGGCATCGCCCGCTGGAAGGCTCCCAAGACCGGTCGCTGACGCGACTGTATGAAAGCGAAGTGACCCCTCATGGCGAAGCGAATCGACGTCTCCGGACTGTCCGCCTTCTACGGAACCCACAAGGCCATCGATGACATCTCGATGACCGTGGAGCCCCGCTCCGTGACGGCCTTCATCGGCCCCTCCGGCTGCGGCAAGTCCACCTTCCTGCGCACCCTCAACCGCATGCACGAGGTCACCCCCGGCGGCCGCGTCGAGGGCAAGGTCCTGCTGGACGACGAGAACCTGTACGGCGCCGGCGTGGACCCGGTCGCGGTCCGCCGCACCGTCGGCATGGTCTTCCAGCGCCCGAACCCCTTCCCCACCATGTCGATCTTCGACAACGTGGCGGCGGGCCTGCGGCTGAACGGCAGCTTCAAGAAGTCCGAGCTCACGGACATCGTCGAGAAGTCGCTCCAGGGCGCCAACCTCTGGAACGAGGTCAAGGACCGCCTGAACAAGCCCGGCTCCGGCCTCTCCGGCGGTCAGCAGCAGCGTCTGTGCATCGCCCGCGCCATCGCGGTCGAGCCCCAGGTCCTGCTGATGGACGAGCCCTGCTCGGCCCTCGACCCGATCTCCACGCTGGCGATCGAGGACCTGATCGGCGAGCTCAAGGAGCGCTTCACGATCGTCATCGTGACGCACAACATGCAGCAGGCGGCCCGCGTCTCGGACCGCACCGCCTTCTTCAACCTCTCGGCCGTCGGCCAGCCCGGCAAGCTCATCGAGCTCGACGACACGGACCGGATCTTCTCGAACCCGTCCGTCCAGGCGACCGAGGACTACATCTCGGGTCGCTTCGGCTAAACCCGGGACAGGCGTCCTGCGGTGCTGCATGGCGGTGCCACCGCAAGGCGAAAGAAAGAAAGAGGGCCGGCTCCCCCTGGGTGGGGGGAGCCGGCCCGCTTTCGTACCCTGCTCCGCTCGGCGGCGGGGCGGGGCGGGGTCCCGCTAGCCGAAGGCCAGGTTCACGATCCAGAAGCTGAGCGCGGCGACCAGGGCCGCGGCCGGCATCGTGATGAACCAGCCCAGGATGATGTTCTTGGCGACGCCCCAGCGGACCGCGTTCACACGCTTGGTCGCGCCCACACCCATGATCGCCGAGGTGATCACGTGGGTGGTGGAGATCGGCGCGTGGAAGAGGTACGCCGAGCCGAACATGATCGAGGCGCCCGTGGTCTCGGCCGCGAAGCCCTGCGGCGGGTCCAGCTCGATGATCTTGCGGCCGAGCGTACGCATGATGCGCCAGCCACCCGCGTACGTACCCAGCGACAGCATCACGGCACACACGACCTTGACCCAGACCGGGATCGCCGCGTCGGCGCTCTGCACATCGGCGATGACCAGGGCCATCACGACGATGCCCATCGTCTTCTGCGCGTCCTGGAGACCGTGTCCGAGCGCCATCGCGGCAGCCGACACCGTCTGCGCGATACGGAAGCCGTGCTTGGCCTTGTGCGGGTTGGACCGGCGGAACATCCACAGGATGGCCACCATCACCAGGTAACCGACGACCAGGCCGACGACCGGCGAGACGAACATCGGGATGACGACCTTGTCGAGCACACCCGACCAGATCACCTCGGTGCCGCCGGCCAGCGCCGCACCCACCATGCCGCCGAAGAGGGCGTGCGAGGAGGACGAAGGCAGTCCGAAGTACCAGGTGATCAGGTTCCAGACGATCGCGCCGACCAGCGCCGCGAAGAGGATCCACATCCCCGTGCTGCCGTGGGGCGTCTCGATCAGGCCCTGGCTGACCGTCTTGGCCACGCCACTGCCCAGGAAGGCGCCGGCGAGGTTCATCACGGCCGCCATCGCCAGCGCCGCGCGCGGTGTCAGCGCCCGCGTCGAGACGGAGGTCGCGATCGCGTTCGCCGAGTCGTGGAAACCGTTCGTATATGTGAAGCCGAGCGCGACACCGATGGTCACGACCAGAGCAAAGGTGTCCACGAGGTTCAGGACTCCTTGACCGCGATGGTCTCCACCGTGTTCGCGACGTGCTCGAACGCGTCGGCCGCCTCTTCGAGCACGTCGACGATCTGCTTGAGCTTCAGCACCTCGATGGCGTCGTACTTGCCGTTGAAGAGCTGGGCGAGCAGCTTGCGGTGGATCTGGTCGGCCTGGTTCTCAAGGCGGTTGACCTCGATCCAGTACTCGGTGAGGTTGTCCATCGTCCGCAGGTGCGGCATGGCCTCGGCGGTCAGCTCGGCCGCGCGCGCCAGGACCTCGATCTGCTGCTCCACACCCTTGGGCAGCTCCTCGACGTTGTAGAGGACGACGAGGTCGACCGCCTCCTCCATGAAGTCCATGATGTCGTCGAGCGACGAGGCCAGGTTGTAGATGTCCTCGCGGTCGAACGGCGTGATGAAGGAGGAGTTCAGCTGGTGGAAGATCGCGTGAGTGGCGTCGTCCCCCGCGTGCTCCGCTGCCCGCATCCGCTCCGCGATCTCGGCCCGGGCGGAGGAGTCCGCTCCGAGCAGTTCCATCAGGAGCTTGGAGCCCGTGACGATGTTGTCCGCGGATGCGGCAAACATGTCGTAGAAGCTCGTCTCCCTGGGGGTCAGACGAAATCGCACGTGAGGTCCTCGGGGTGCATTGGATTCGGTCAGGCTGATGCTAGGCGCATCCCCCGGCCACGGCTAACCGGCCGTTCCCCAGTGTCCTCCATCAGGCAGAGTGAGGACCACGGACCCCTGCCCTGTTCGGCAGGGCCCGGTATCCTATACCCATGAGGGGTATGCATCCCTCGTTCCGGACCACGGGAGGACGTATGACGACCATCGAGGCGGAGGGCTCCGCGGAGGGCTCCGGGACCGTCCACGGCTACCACCACCAGAAGGACGAGCACCTCAAGCGACTGCGCCGGATCGAGGGCCAGATCCGCGGCCTCCAGCGGCTCGTCGACGAGGACGTCTACTGCATCGACATACTCACCCAGGTCTCCGCGAGCACCAAGGCACTGCAGTCCTTCGCGCTCCAGCTGCTGGAGGAACACCTGCGGCACTGCGTCGCCGACGCGGCGGTCAAGGGCGGCACGGAAATCGACGCCAAGGTCGAGGAGGCCACCAAGGCCATCGCCCGCCTCCTGCGCACGTAACCGCTCCGGCCCGGCCGATCCCGGCCCCGCCGGCGTTCGAGGCGCGGGGTCCGGGGCGGATCCCCGGCAACGGCGCCGCACCCTGAGCCCGCCGGGAGGCGAGCGGCGAAGCGGCTACCGGCCGAGCAGGACCTCGTCGATCCGGTCCAGGCTCAACCGCTCCTCGACCGCCGCCGACGCAGCGATGATCAGCTCACCGCACAACTCGATCTCGGCGAGAGCCACGTGGTCCTGCACCGTCGTACCGCCTGCGGGAGTCACGCGTGTCACCTCAATCTGCCACCGGCCACCGGCCGTCTTCGGTCCTACCGCACCGCACCACGCGCCGGCGCCCGACTTCTCAGCGTAGGGAGGCCGCGCCTCCCCCCGCATGACACGGATGGACCATTTCCGGATACCGGGCCATGGCCCGATCGCGCCGCCCCGCCCCCACCATCCCCACTAGTCGGCGATCTTCCCGGCGTAAATGTCCCCGGTTGCGGGCAATACGACGGTCACCGGCGTCCCGAATCCGTACAGCAGCGTGGTCGACGACACATCGATCACGCCATTGTTGACGTACGTGAACCGGTGCCTCACCTTCCGCAGACGCCCCTCCTCGTCCAGGTACGCGTCGAACGGCACGGCATCCTTGCTGAACCCTTTCGCCGCCGCCTCCAGCGCCCCCCGCACGCCCGGCGACGCGCTCGCCGCCGCCCGCCCGATGTCCGTGGTCCCCCGGTAGTGGCGCACCTTGGTACCCGCCACCTCGGTCTCCCCCACGTAGGTCACCTGCTGCGCGCCCCGCAGCAACTCGGCCGCGACCAGCGGATCGGTGGCCCCGCCCGTGACCAGGTTCCCGTCGCTGAGGGTCGTCGTGTCGACCCGGACCCACTTGTCGTCCGGGACGCCCGCGCCGCGGTTCTTCATGTACAGCGCGCCCGGCACGAGCAGCTCGGTGATGGGCCGGTGCTCGGCCTTGCCCTTCACATCGGCCGGGAGCATCACCAGGAGCTGCCCCATCCGGTTCTTGAAGTCCACCCCGCCCTCGCCGCGGATCGTGACCCGGGTCCCGCCGGTGGCCATCTCCATGGCCGTACGGGCCCGGGCGCTGCCGGTCCTCGCCAATGCGTCGGCGGCCCCGCGGACCACCGCCGCCGCGTCCGCCGCCGCGTCCGCCGCCGGGGGCCGGTCGTCGTTCCCGTCGCCCGCGCACCCGCTCATCGCCGTGACCGCCAGGGCGACGCCGGCGGCGAGCACCGCCTCACCGGCACGCCCGCGTAGACGCCTGTGCTGGTGAACCACCATCGCCTGCCAACCCCCAACGCATGACCGCTGCTTGCCCGAGGCCCCCACCCGCTCCGCTTAACGAGGTCCGGGGTTTCCCGTCACGGGGACGCGCCCTCCCCGCCCGGCGGCGGCCCCGGTACCGTGGATCCGTGGAACCGCACACCGACGCGACACCGGTCCCTCCGCTCGACTCCCTGCCGCTCCCGCGGCCGGGCGCGCAGCCGGAGCCGCCGACCGGCCACACCACATCCACCGCCGACCGCGGATCGTTCTGTCTCGCCGTCTGCACCTGCGGCTGGAGCGGTCCGGCCCGCCGCTCCCGCGACCTGGCCCGCAAGGACGCGGCCCGCCACACGGCGCCGTAGGGGTCGGGCCGCGTCTTCCTAGGCCGTTCGGACCGCCCGGCTGGCCGGGGTCCGCCGCAGCCGCTGCCCTGGACTCATGCCAGGATCCGCAGCCCGCCTCGCGGCCCTCCTCTGGGCCCTGCTCATCGCACTCACGCCGGCCGCCGCGGCCTGGGCCAGACCCATGGGCTCGGCGGACAGCCCGGCCGACGTGGCGCTGGCCATCGGACTCACCTCCGCCGCGGCCGTGGCCACCGGCTGGTGGCTGCGCTCCCGGTACCGCCGCGACGCCGACGGCGGCGATCCATGACGTCCCGACCCCGACCCCGGATCCGACCCCGACCCCGGCCACGGCCACGGCCCGCGCGGCGGCCGCGGTCCCGGCCGACTGCGGTCCGGATGTGCTTCGGGGCGGCGGTGCTGTGCCTGCTGGCGGCCGTGCTGCTCGCCGTGTGGAACTCGTACGCGCAGACCTGAACCCGGCCGGCCGCCTTCACATCAGGCGGCGAGGTCGCTCTCGTGCGTACGCTGCCCCGCGGGCGGGGTCTGCGCCTGCGGCAGATCGACCGGCAGGGGCAGCGCGCGGCCCTTGGCCCGTACGAGCCGGCCGGCGCGCCGGGAACGGGCCACCGCCCGCACCGCCGGGTTCAGCGCCGCCATCGCGAGCGGCGCGAGCAGCAGCACCACGGCGGTGCCGAGCGCGAAGGCCCCGATGACGTCGGTCGGGTAGTGGAGGCCCATGTAGACGCGGCAGAGGCCTTCGGCGAAGGCCAGCCCGATCCCCAGGAGGCCGAACCTCCGGTTCGCCACGAACAGGCCTACGCCCAGGGCCATCGCGAGGGTGCTGTGGCCGCTGACGAAGGAGAACTCGGTGTGCCCGAGCCCCGAACCGAAGCCGGGATCGAGCACCTGGAGGCCCTCGTGCTGCATGAACGGCCGCGGCCGGCCGACGAACTCACGCAGCGGCACATTCACGAGCAGCGCCAGCCCGGCGGCCAGCGGGGCCCAGACGAGCGCGGCGATGGACTCGACGGCGACGGCCTCCTCCTGCCGGCGGGCACCGTGCCAGCACCACAGGACCAGGAGCACCAGGGCGAGCAGGATCCCGTACTCCCCGACCAGGCTCACGACCCGGTCCAGCCACGCCGGAGCATGCCGGGCGGCTCCGTTGATCTCGTACAGCAGGCTGACATCCACGTTCGGCCCACCTGTTGTGAGTCCAGCCATGGTGATGCGGCCCCTTGCCCTTGCCGTGGTCCCCTGCGGACGCACCCCTGTGTGCGCCCCTCCGCTCCCGCTTGATCAACCCCCGCGTTCATGGAACGCCCGTTCTGGCTCCTACGTTCCATTCTCCACGCAATGATCACTCCAACGTTATCGAAGAGTGACTCATCGTCGCAGCTCAGGGCCTTTGCCTTACGGTGAGTTACTACGATGCCCGACCGGTGGCGGGACGCGCCGGAAGGGCCTCCGCACCATCCTTGGTGACACGCGTCGCACCGAAGTAGTCGGGGGTGTCGATCTTGTCGAAGCGGATGACGGCACCGGTATAAGGGGCGTTGATCATGTAACCGCCGCCCACGTACAGCCCGACGTGCCGGATCTCCCGGGAGTTCGTCAGATCGTCGGAGAAGAAGACGAGATCACCGGGCAGGAGTTGATCGCGCGAGGGATGCGGCCCGGCGTTGTACTGGTCGTTCGCCACCCGCGGCAACTCGATCCCCACGGTCTCGTACGCGGCCTTGGTCAACCCGGAACAGTCGAACCGCCCGTCCTGATCGGGCGTCCCGTTCCCGCCCCACAGGTAGGGCGTCCCGAGCTGCTTCTGCGCGAAGTAGATGGCCCCGGCCGCCTGTTGCGAGGGCGCCACCCGCCCGACGGGCCGCTCGAAACTCTTGGCCAGAGTGGTAATGGCCTTCACGTACCCCTGGGTCTCGCGGAACGGAGGTACCCCTTGGTGCTGCATCACCGCACCGGGCCCCGCGTTGTAGGCGGCCAGCATGTTCGTGACGGGGTCTCCGGGAACCCTCCTCACGTAGCGCGCGAGTTCGCAGTCGTACGAAGCGGCCGAGGGAATGGCGTCGTTCGGGTCCCAGATGTCACGGTCGCCGTCGCCGTCCCCGTCGATCCCGTGCGTGGCCCAGGTGCCGGGGATGAACTGGGCGATGCCGCGCGCATCGGCGGGACTGACGATGTGCGGGTCCCAGCCGCTCTCGGAGTAGAGCTGGGCGGCCAGGACGGCCGGGCTCAGGGTCGGGCAGAGAACGCCCCACTTCTGCACCAGCGCCTGGTACTTCCCGGGTACCGCTCCCTGGGCCAGCCCAACGGGGCGGCCGCCACCGGTCGCGATGCCCGCGGCGGCGGAGTACGTGCCGACCACGAGGAGAGCGACGAAGCACAGACACGCTCCGAAGCTGATCCCGCTGATCACCCAGAATCTGCGCACCCGTCAACCCTCCCCCATCGAACGGTCTTTCACCGGGATTCGCCGCTACGTGTCGGATTTATCCCTTTTGCGGCCCGCTGTCGAAGCCCTCGCAGGCAATGCTCCTGTGTTCCGTATCCGAGACGGCATGCCGGAACACCACCGTCCAGCCACCGGGATCCTGCGAGAGCGGAGGCGCCTTGACGGTCCTGCCGTTCAGCTGCATGGAGAAGTCGTCCGGGTACGTGACGTACTTCCACTCCACCTCGTCACCTTCGTACAGGTCCCGGGCCTTGGCAAGGAAACCGAGCTGGCGATTGTCGGTCACGTCGGTGGACCGGCCGTTCTCGTCGACCTCGTGCTGCGGCTTCACGACGACGGCCACGTAGTACGGCGGTACGTCGGGGAGCGCGTTCTTGACCCTGTACCCGATCTCCACCTTGCCCGACTTCAGCTGCGGGTCGTCCATGGACCGGGGCAGCGCGGTCTGCAAGTCCAGGATGCCGTGCTCCTCCTCGCCCCTGGTGCAGCTGCGGTGAATGGGGTTGTAGTCGTCAAGATTTGGCTCGGTCTGCCTGATGAACATTGGCGGACCCGTCGGCGACTGCGCCGCCGGGGCGCCGGAGCTTTGACCGCCGGGAGCAGGCGTCTGCGCGGCAGGCGTCTGTCCGGCAGGCGTCTGTCCGGCAGGCGTCTGTCCGCCCGCCCGGCCGGCCGCGCCCTCCCGACCTCCCTCACCCCCCAGCGGCAGCTTCCACACCGCCACGGCTCCCACCACAGCCAGCGCAACCCCGGCGGCCACCAGGGCCCCCGTCCGCCGGCGCTTCGGCAACGCGGCGGTGACCAGGCCCTGGGTCGGGGTGTAGCCGTGCACCAGACCGGGGCCCTGCGTCCGCATCTCGTGCACCGGCACGGCCTCACCCAGCGCGCCGAGCCCGAGGTACACCGCATCGTCGATCAGCGCGTCCCGCACCCCGCACCGCCGGATGACCTCGGCCGGATCCGGCCGCACCGCCGGATCCTTCGCCACGCACGCCTCGATCAGCCCCGCCAGCCCCGGCTCCACCCCCGCCACGTCGATCGGCTCGTGCACCGCCCGGTAGCTCACCGTCGCCGCCACGCCCGTCCCGAACGGCGGCCGCCCCGTCGCCGCGTACGCCAGCGTCGCGCCCAGCGCGAAGACGTCCGCCGCGGCCCCGGCCTCCGCGCCCAGCAGCACCTCCGGCGCCGTGTACCCCGGCGTCCCCGGAGCCTGCCCGTCCTGCGTGAGCGCCGTCTCGCCCACGCCCCGCGCGATGCCGAAGTCGATGAGCTGCGGCCCCTGCGCGCCCAGGATGACGTTCTGCGGCTTGAGGTCCCGGTGCGTCACCCCGTACGCGTGCACGCTCGCCAGCCCCTCCGCGAGGGCCGCGAGCAGCCGCCGGCAGGTGTCCGCCGGCAGACCACCGCGCTCCGCCACGGCATGACCGAGCGTCGGACCCGCCACGTACTCGGTCGCCAGCCAGAACGGCGCCGCCGCCAGCGAGGCGTCGATCAGGTTCGCCGTGTACGCCGACCGCACCGCACGCACCGTCTCGGCCTCACGCCGGAACCGGGCCAGCGCCTCCGGATGCCCGGTGATCTCGTCCCGGATCACCTTCACGGCGACCAGGCGCCCACCGGGCGACCGCCCGAGGTACACCTGTCCCATCCCCCCGGCGCCGAGCCGGGCCAACAGCGCATGCGCCCCGATCTGCGCGGGGTCGACGTCTCTCAGGGCCTCCACCGGCACGAGCCTGCCACACCGACTCCCGCGCCACAGCGGCGGGTTGAGGTGCGGCCGACCGGCAAGACGTCCCTAGGAACGCGGCGCCACGTACAGGCTCTGCGCACTCCGCCCGATGGGCCCCTTCTCGTCGTGCAACAGCGCGTCCGCGAGCCCGATCCCGGCGGCATCCACACTCGTACGGGCCTCCACGCACGCCCACTCGCCCACCGGGTGGCGGGTCAGGTGCACGGTCAGGTCACCGTTGATGAAGACGTACCGCCCGAAGTCCATCACCGAACTGATCCCGTTGCCCGAGTCGGCGGCAACCAGCACCCGGTCCAGCGGCCTGGTCGCCTCCCCGGCGACGAGCGGCACCTTCATCCGCATCCAGCAGGTACCGGGGCCCAGTTCGACGAAGGCGCCCTCGGTGAACCGGGTCTCCATGGCCGAGTGGTAGCCGGTCTCCCACGGCACGGGGAAGAACGGCGTCACCGCCACCTCCCCGGGCGGCGGCAGCTGCGGCCCCGGGACCACGGCGGGCACGGCCTCCTCGGCGACCCGGATCCGCAGGGCCCGCGCCAGCATCACGGGCGCACCGCCCGCCGGGGCGAGGGCGGCCTCGACCACCTCGGTACCGCGCCCGGCCCGCAGCACGGTGGTGGTGATCTCCAGCTCGCCGATCGGGACGGGGCGCAGGATCTCGTACGTGATCCGCGCGACCCGCATGTCCGTCCGCGCACCCGGCCGCTCCTCGACGGCCCGCCCGAGCAGCGCCGCCGGCGGCCCGGCATGCTGCGAGCCCGGGTCCCACGGCCCCCGCGTGTACTCGGTGGCCAGGAAGCGCCCGGCGTCGATCCGCTCGAAGAACCCCTCGGGCCCCTGGGACCCCGGGGACCCCTGGGCACCGTCGGAATCCTCGTACCCGTCGGACCCCTCGTACCCGTCGCACCCCTCGGCAGCACCCATACCGCCCACGCTACCGACAGGTAACCGCGGCCACCACCCCCTGGTCACGCACTCAACGGGCGAACCCCAGCCCCACCCCCAGCCCCACCAGAACCGACCCGATGGCCCGGTTCAGCGCCTTCTGCGCCTTCAGCATCCGGTCGCGCAGCCGGGAGACGGAGAAGAACAGCGCGACCGCCCCGAACCAGCCCAGGTGCGCCGCCGACATGAACAGCCCGTAGCCCGCCTGCTGCCACACCGGAGTCTCCGGGTTCACCACCTGCGTGAAGGTCGACACCACGAACAGCGTCGTCTTCGGATTGAGCACATTCGTCAGGAACCCCGACCGCATCGCCCCCAGCCGGGTCAGCTGCGGCTTCGACTCCAGGTCGACGGTCACCTCCGCCCGCGCCCGGAAGGTCCGTATCCCGATCCACACCAGATACGCCGCACCCGCCAGCTTGATCGCGGTGAACAGCGCGGTGGAGGAGGCGATCAGCAGACCGACACCGAGCATCGTGTAGGAGACGTGGACCAGCACGCCGGCCGCGACCCCGGCGGCGGCGAACAGCCCGGTGGGGCGCCCGTAGAGATAGCTGTTGCGGACCACCATGGCGAAGTCGGCACCGGGACTGATCACGGCGAGGAGAGTAATAACAGCGACTGCGATCACTTCTGTCATACGGGGATGCTCACCGCCGCCGCCCCCCGGATCAAGACCCCCGTGGATCAAGCGCCCGGGGGACCCGACGCGACGGGGGACAATGGACAACGTGCCGAACCATCCCGCCGCCGCCCTCCCCGCGCTCCCCGTCCTGCAGGCCGACTGCGCGAACTGCTTCGCGCTCTGCTGCGTGGCGCTGCCCTTCGCCAAGTCCAACGACTTCGCCGTGAACAAGCCCGCCGGGACCCCCTGCAAGAACCTCCAGCAGGACTTCCGCTGCGGCATCCACACCCGGCTGCGCGACAAGGGGTTCCAGGGCTGCACGGTCTTCGACTGCTTCGGCGCGGGCCAGCAGGCCTCCCAGGTCACCTTCGAAGGCCGCGACTGGCGCACCCACCCGGGCACGGCCGGCCAGATGTTCGAGGTCTTCCCGGTACTGCGGCAGCTGCACGAGCTGCTCTTCTACGTCAGCGAGGCCCTGACCCTCCCGGCGGCCGCCCCGGTCCACGCCGAGCTGCGCCGGGCCCTGACGGAGACCGAGGAATGGACCCGCGCCGACGCGCAGGCCCTGGCCGACCTGGACGTCGGCCCCCTCCGCCAGCAGATCAACGCCCTGCTCCTGAAGACCAGCGAACTCGTACGGGTGAAGGTGCCGGGCCGCAAGAAGAACCACCGCGGCGCCGACCTGATGGGCGCGCGCCTGTCGGGAGCCGACCTGCGCGGCGCGAACCTCCGCGGCGCCTACCTGATCGCCGCCGACCTCACCCGCGCCGACCTCCGCACGGCGGACCTGATCGGCGCTGACCTCCGCGACACCAACCTCCGCGGAGCGGACCTCCGCGACGCCATCTTCCTCACCCAACCCCAACTGAACGCAGCCCAGGGCGACCCCACGACCCAAATCCCCCCCACCCTCACCCGCCCCACCCACTGGACCTGACCCCGCCGGCATTCGAGACCCAGGACCCGGACCGCAGCCCCGCTCTCCCAGCCCCGCCGGCATTCGAGGCGCAGGACCCGGGCCGCAGCCCCGCTGCTTCAGCCTCGCCGGCGTTTGAGGCGCGGGACCCGGACCGCAGCCCCGCTGCTTCAGCCCCGCCGGCGTTTGAGGCGCGGGACCCGGACCGCAGCCCCGCTGCTTCAGCCCCGCCGGCGTTTGAGGCGCGGGGTCTGGGGCGGAGCCCCAGCAACGGCCCCGCACCCGCCCCGCCCACCCCGGCGGCGCCGACCCCTCACACCCGCGCCAAAAACCCCCGCACGGCAGCGAAGTACCCCTCCGGGTCCCCGACCCGCACCGCATGCCCCGCCGGCAACTCGACCAACCGCACCCCCGCCCTCCGCACCGTCATCTCCCGCGCGTGCTCAGCCGACAGCACCCCGCTCCGATCCCCCCGCACCAGCAGCGTCGGCTGCCGCACCCCCAGCCAGTCCCCCCAGTGGTCCCCGTTCAGCCCCCGCTGGGACGCCACCATGTCCTCCACCTCGAACGCGGTCCCCCACCCGTCCGGGTACTCCCGCAGAGACCCCTCCAGGTGCGGCGCTGCACTCCCCACCCCCGCCAGGAACCCCTCCCGCGTCGCGGCCCTCCTCGGCCATTCCCGTGCGAACGACAGGTCGCCGTCGACCACCGCCCCGATGTCCTCGACCACCACCGCCCGCACCAGATCAGGCCGCCGCGCCGCGAGCTGGTACGCATTGACCCCGCCCAGCGAATGCCCCAGCACCACCGCCGGCCCCAGCCCCAGCTGCTCCAGCAGGGCCGCCGCGTCCGCCACGTACCCCTCCCGCGAGTACTCCCCCGCCCGGTCCGAGTCCCCGTGCCCCCGCTGGTCCAGGGCGATCACCCGCCACGCCGGCCCCACCTCCCGGGCCAGCCCCTCGAAAGCCGACGCCCCCGCCCCGAAGTGGCCGTGCAGCGCCAGCAGCGGAGCCCCCGGCCCACCGAAATCCGTATGGGCGAGGCGCCGCCCGTCCTGCGTCACCATCACCCCCGGCAACGGCCCCAGCTTGTCGATGACCCGCTGCCGCAGCAGCTGGTACTCCTCCCAACGCCTCCGCAGCCGCCCGCCCGGCCGCTTCACGATCCGCCCCGGCGTGACCGTCTCCCCCCGCCGGAACTGTTCCCTCGTCAGATCGATCCGGAGGCCACCGGGCAGCAGGTTCCACCAGTGGTAGCCCTCCTGCCGGCCGTCGTGGAACACCTCGCCCAGCACCAGGTCCCCACCCACGAGGTCCTGCACCACGAGAGCGGTGATGTCACAGTGCCCCCACCCGGGATTCTCCGGAGTCCAGGGAATCTTCGTGATGTCGGAGGGCTCGCAGGTCTCGGCCGACCATCCCGCCCGGATGGCCGCCTCGAGGTCCGCGAGAGTCCATGCAGTCGTCATGCTCCCCAGCGTGCCGCACCCCACTGACAACGCCGTCGCGCACGCCACCGCGCACCCACAAGACGACAATCATTGCCCGGCGTCACCCCCCGTGATACACAGAGTGACCGGATGTTCTCGCGCATACACACCGCCCCTGCCCAGGTCAGAGCGCGGAAACGGAGCGCGGGCCGCGAGATCGGGTAAAGAGAGCCGTCAAGTCGACGACGACGGCGGTTTCATCAGCGAAGATAGTGCGTAACCCCTGCCGTCGGGCAAGGGGCTTCCGGAACTACCCATACAGGGGCGGTGAGTTACATGATCCTGGCAGCCGAAAAGGGCGACATCACCACCATCATCGGCGGAATCGCCCCGAACTGGGGGCCTTTCGGCAGTCTCGGCAACGAAGCGAAGGTCATGATCGAGGTGGTCATGGCCGTGGCGATCCTGCTCTGCCTGGGCATCGCCATCTGGGGGGCGGCCAAACAGCGCATCGGCGCGACCGCCCTGCGCGACACGTTCAGCGCCGAACAGGGCAAAGGCCTGATCGTGGCCGGCCTCACCGGAGTCTTCATCATCGGCTCCCTCGGGACGCTGTTCACGATCGTCTACGGGATGGCCGTCTAGCCCGGTCGCGCGCCGCACCCCGTAGCTGATGACGCATCACCACACCACATCCACGCGGGAACCAGCGCTACCGTCGTACGACGCGGAGGGGGCGAACAGGGAATGAGCAACGACGACCAGTACGGCGGCGCCGGCGGCTACGGCGAGGTCGGCGGCACCGGCCAGACCCGCACCCGCCTCCCGGACGCCCCGGCCGACCCCTACGGCCCCACCCGCCGCACCCCGCGCACCTCCCGCAGCCTGATCACGGTGGTCGGCGTGGTGGTCCTCCTGATCGCGGCCATCGCCTTCGCCAACTCGGGCCCGGACACCCCCTCGGACCCCGCCTCGGACAAACCCCCGGCCACCTCCTCCACGGCAGCCACGGGCACGGACCCTGTCACGGGCAAATCCGCAGGCATCCCCAAGGGCTTCGCCCACGACGAACAGGGCGCGCAGTC
Source organism: Streptomyces avidinii (assembly GCF_014650695.1). Lineage (GTDB taxonomy): Bacteria > Actinomycetota > Actinomycetes > Streptomycetales > Streptomycetaceae > Streptomyces > Streptomyces avidinii. The sequence continues at coordinate 188,688 of NZ_BMVL01000015.1, forward strand.
GGCAGCCGCCAACTTCGCGGTGGCACTGGGCTCTGACGGCATGTTCAAGAAGCCGACCCGGCACGCCCTGGTGGACGGAATCTACGCACCTGACGTGGCATCCCGGCTGAAGGGACCGCAGGACGAGGCCTACTCGGCCGACTTCCTGGCCAAGCTGGGGCTCGATGCCAACGGCAACGCACCGCAGGGCAGCACCTTCGTCACCCGTACCGTCCCGATCGGCACCCGCGTGGAGAGCTACACGCCGACCACAGCCAAGATCGCCGTCTGGTACACCGGTCTGATCGGCATGTCCGGCCCCAAGTCCACCGACCCGGTGCGAACCCTCTGGAAGACCTGGACCTTCGAACTGAGCTGGATCGGCGAGGGCTGGAGAGTCATCGACGACACCCAGCAGGACGGGCCCGCCCCGGTTCCCGGCGATGTCCCTGTGTCGACGTCGGACGACATGAGCAAGGCCATCAAGGAATTCGGGGGATTCACCTATGCCCGCTAGCCTCCGGCTCCCCACCCGGCTGGGCCTGATCGCCTCCGCCCACCTCGCCGTCGTAGCCATGGCGTCCGCGGCACATGCCGCTCCCACGCCGACTCCCACGCCTCAGGGGACCACGGACCCCTGCGCCCTGCTCGACGGACCCTCCAAGCAGTACTGCCAGAGCGGCACGGGCACGTCCGGCGGCACCCCCCAAACAGGCCTGGCACCCAGCGACGGCGGAGACGCCCTCAACCCCCTCGCCTCCCTAGCCCGCGGCTGCGCCGACGCCGCATCCTGGATCGTCACCAAGCTCAGCGAAGCGGTCAAGGGCTCGGCCGAGGTCGACTTCACCAACCCCGCCTTCCTCAAGCAGTACGCCGTCGTCTTCGCCGCCTCCACCATCCTCACCCTCGTCCTCTGGCTCTTCGCCGTCGCCAAGCGAGCCGTCCGCGGCGTCCCCCTCACCACCGCCATGTCCGAAGCCATCGGCTTCCTCTGGCTCACCGTCCTCGCCTCCGCCTTCACCCCCCTCATCCTCTACACCGTCGTCTCCGCCACCGACGGCGTCACCGAGGTCATCGCCTCCGCCGCCGGCGGACAGACCGACGTCTTCTTCGGCTCCTTCTCCGAAGCCCTCAAGAAGGGCGACGACATCGGCGGCGGCCCGATCATGCTGATCGTCGTCGCACTCGTCACCGTCCTCGCCGCCGGCGTGCTCTACCTGGAGCTGTTCATCCGGGCCGCCCTCCTCTACGTCGGCGCCCTCCTCGGCGTCGTCGTCTACTCCGGGCTCGTCGACCGCAACCTCTGGGGCCACGTCCGCCGCTGGGCCGGCATCATGATCGCCGTCATCCTCGTGAAGCCGGTCATCGTCATCGTCCTCGGCCTCGCCGGCGCCCTGACCGGCGAAAAGGGCCCCAACGCCTTCTCCGCCGTCGTCACCGGCCTCGCGATCATCCTCCTGGCGATCTTCGCCTCCGCGATGATCTACCGCTTCGTCCCCGGCTTCGGCGACGAGATCGCCTCCGCCCGCGCGGGCCGCAGCAAGGCCACCGACGGCGCCCAGGCAGCCGCCGTCATCAGCTCCCCGGCCTCCCTCGTCTCACAGGGCATCAAGACCCACAGCAGCCGCGGCGCCCACCGCGGAGGCGACGGCGGCGGCAGCAACAGCGCGCCCCGCCCCGCCAACCCCCTCTCCGGAGGCGTGGCCGCCCACAGCAGCCGACCCACCTCCGGCGGCGGGGCCGGCGGCGGATCTGTCCCCTCCGCCGCACCCCCGCCCCGCACGAGCTCGAGCACGAGGAACACAGGAGGTGACGGGCGTTGACGACCCAGTCCCACCAGATGCACCCGGTCGCGCCCCGCCGCACGTATCTCATCGGCCGCGCCCGGCCGAACGCGATCGTCGGCAAGAACCGCGAGACCGGCGAGATCGCCCTGATCATCGCCGGGGCGTTCTTCGGCATGATGAGCGGACTGCTCGTCCCCGACCTCACCCTGCGCATCGTCAGCCTCGCCGGCTTCCCCATGCTCGCGCTCGCCGCCGTGTACGTCCCGTACAAGGGCCGCACCTTCTACCGCTGGTTCGAGATCAGCCGCAGCTACAAGAGGACCCTGCGCCGCGGTACGACGTACCGCTCCGGCGCCATGGAAGCCGGCATCCGCGGCTCCGACGGCCGCGAGGTCGAGGTCGGCCCGCCCCCCGGCATCGGCCGCATCAACTGGCTCGCCGCCCCCTTCGGCCCCGACGAGATCGCCGTCCTCCTGCACGCCGACCGCCGCACCGTCACCGCCGCCATCGAGATCGAGGGCCCAGGCGTCGGCCTGCGCGACAGCGAGGACCAGGAGGCCCTCGTCGACCGCTTCGGCACCCTCCTCAAGCACGTGGCCAACGGCGACGGCTTCGTCACCCGCCTCCAAATGCTCGCCCGCACCCTCCCCGCCGACCCCGACGCGCACGCCAAGGACGTGGCCCAGCGCGGCGACACCCAGTCCCCCGGCTGGCTCCGCGACTCCTACGACCAACTCCAGTCGATGGTGTCCACCTCCTCCGAGCAGCACCGCGCCTACCTCGTCGCCTGCATGCACTACACGCGCGAACTCGCCGCCGAGGCCAACGCCATCGCCCGCGCCGGCACCCCCCACAAGGGCCGCAAACTCGACCGCGACGCCGGCCTCGCCATCGTCATGGCCCGCGAGCTCACCGACATCTGTGCCCGCCTCGCCGAGGCCGACATCCGCGTCCGCCAGCCGCTCGGCCAGGGCCGCCTCTCCTCCCTCGTGCACTCCATGTACGACCCGGACCACCCCATCGACCACATCCAGGCCATGACCAAGCGCAACGCCTGGCCGGCCGAGCTCGACGCGGTCGAGCCCACCTTTCTCCAGGCCAAGACCCGCGAGTCCTCCACCCGCGCCCCCTGGTGCCACGCCACCGCCTGGGTCAAGGAGTGGCCGATGACTCCCGTCGGCGTCAACTTCCTCGCGCCGCTGCTCGTCCACACGCCCGACGTGATCCGCACGGTCGCCGTCACCATGGACCTGGAGCCCACCGAGGTGGCCATCGAGCGCATGCTCACCGAGAAGACCAACGACGAGGCCGACGCCTCCCGCGCCGCCAAGATGAACCGGACCGTCGACCCCCGCGACATCGCCGCTCACGGCCGACTCGACCAAAGAGGTGAAGATCTCGCCAGCGGTGCGGCGGGAGTCAACCTCGTCGGGTACATCACGGTGTCCTCGCGTTCGCCGGAGGCCCTCGCCCGCGACAAGCGGACGATCCGCGCCTCCGCCGGCAAGTCCTACCTGAAGCTGGAATGGTGCGACCGCGAGCACCACCGCGCCTTCGTCAACACCTTGCCGTTCGCCACCGGCATCCGACGCTAGCTGGAGGGAAGTGCCGCCCATGCGAGATCCCATGTCCGCCCTGACGGACGCCTTCACCAGCTTCCTCTTCGGCAAAGTCGAAACCACGCGCCTGCCCGTCCGCACCTCCACCGGGCAGGCGCAAGCCGTCTACCTGCCCACCGCCGCCCCCGGACTCGGCGACTCCGGCGTCATCATCGGCCGCGAGGTCTACAGCGGCAAGGGCTACATCTACGACCCCTTCCAGCTGTACGGACAGCAGCTCCCGGCCCCCCACTGGCTGGTCCTCGGCGAATCCGGAAACGGCAAGTCCGCCCTGGAGAAGACCTACGTACTGCGCCAGCTCCGCTTCAAGGACCGCCAGGTCGTCGTCCTCGACGCCCAGGGCGAGGACGGCGTCGGCGAGTGGAACCTGATCGCCCAGCAGCTGGGCATAACCCCCATCCGCCTGGACCCCATCGCCGCCAATGACGACGGGATCCGCCTCAACCCGCTCGACCCGGCCATCACCGCGACCGGGCAGCTCGCCCTGCTCCGGACCATCATCGAGGTGGCCATGGGCCACGGCCTCGACGAGCGAGCCGGCTTCGCCCTCAAGGTCGCGCACGCGTACGTCGTCGACACCATCCGCGACCGCCAGCCCGTCCTCACCGACATCGTCGAGCAACTGCGCCACCCCGAAGCCGAATCCGCCCTCGCGATGAACGTCGACATAGACGATGTCCGGGCCTGGGGTCTCGACGTCGCGCTCGTCATCGACCGCCTCGTCGACGGCGACCTGCGCGGCATGTTCGACGGCCCGACCACCGTCGGCATCGACCTCGACGCCCCGCTGATCGTCTTCGACCTCTCCCACATCGACCGCAACTCCATCGCGATGCCGATCCTCATGGCGATCGTCGGCGTCTGGCTGGAACACACCTGGATCCGGCCCGACCGCAAGAAGCGCATCTTCCTCGTCGAAGAGGCCTGGCACATCATCAACAGCCCCTTCGTGGCCCAGCTGTTCCAGCGCCTGCTGAAGTTCGGCCGCCGCCTCGGCCTGTCCTTCGTCGCCGTCGTCCACCACCTCTCCGACGTCGTCGACGGCGCCGCCGCACGCGAGGCCGCGGCCATCCTCAAGATGGCCTCGACCAGAACCATCTACGCCCAGAAGGCGGACGAGGCCCGAGCCACGGGCCGGGTCCTCGGCCTGCCCCGCTGGGCGGTGGAAATCATCCCGACCCTCACCCCCGGCATCGCGGTCTGGGACGTCAACGGCAACGTCCAGGTGGTCAAACACCTGATCACCGAGGCCGAACGCCCCCTCGTCTTCACCGACCGCGCCATGACCGAGTCCTCCGCCCCCACCCGCCTCCCCGCCGACATGCTCGCCGCCGAACTGGAGGCGGAGGAACGGGCCCTGTCCATCGAACGCCGCCGCGGCGGCCCGGGATCCGCGACCACGGTGGCCTGACCATGCACGACGCACGACGTACGGAGACCCCCGCACGCGGCGGCGGCATCCCGGACGGCCTGCTGGTCGGCCTCCTGGCCTTCCTCCTCGGCCTGGCCGTCCTGGTCTGGTCGGCCACCGGCCTGGCCGCCGTCGCCGCCAAGGGCGCCTGGCCCGACACGGTCACCTTCACCCGGACCCCGGAGGCCGTCCGCGCCCTGATAGCGCAGCCGCACGACATCCCGGGCGCCTGGCCGGACACCGACCCGGCGGCCCTGTCGGGCTGGGGCCTGTTCTGGGGCCTGTTCGTCAGCCAGCTCCTGGTGCTGTTCGTCCTCACCGTCTTCGCCATCGGCGTGATCGCCCGCACCAAATCCCGCCGCGCGCTGACCAAGCACCTCGCGGAGGCAGAAGCGGCAGCCCCGGCTGCTCACTCAGCCCCGCCCGCGTTCGAGGCGCGGGGGTCCGGAGGCAGCGCCCCCGGCAACCCGCCCGCACACGCGGCCACCGCAGCGGCGGCCACCGCACCGGCAGCCACCGCACCGTCCGACGAGGCCTACCGCTACGGCTTCGGCCACGCCCCCCAGCCGACGGCGCCCGCCGCCACCCCGCAACCCACAGCCGACGGAGTCACCTTCGCCGGCCCCGACGACCGCCTCCGTGCCGCCGCCCACCGCATCAGGGAGACCGAGGGCGCAGCCCTCATCGTGACCTCCTCCCCCACCCTGTGGGCGGAGACCAAGGACGCCCGCGCCAAACTCGGCCCGGTCCTCCTCTACGACCCGTGCCACCTGTGCGACACCCCGGCGCGCATGCACTGGAACCCGGCCGAGGGCTGCGCCGACCGGGACACTGCCGCCGCCCGCGCGATCGCCCTGCTGGCTCCCGTACGGCCGCAGGCCCGTATGGACGCCGCAGTCGCCGACACCGCCGAAACCCTCCTGCGCAGCTGGCTCCAGGCCGCCGCTCTGGACGACCGCCCGTTCAAGCTGCTCCACCGCTGGGCCCAGGGCAACAGCGCCCAGGACCCGGTCCGCATCCTGCGTACCCACCCCCAGGCCGCCCCCGGCGCGGCCGGCGAGCTGGAGAGCGCACTCACCGCCCACCCGGAACGCCGAGAGCTCGCCCAGAGCCTGACGGCCCGTGCCCTGTCCTGCCTGACCTCGATCCACATCCGCGAGGCCTGCAATCCGAACCGAACAGATGCGCTCACCTTGGCATCGTTCGTCGCCGAAGGGGGCACCCTCTATCTGGTGGGTGAACCTCTGGAGGATCCCGGCACCCACCCGGGTGCGATGCCCCTGCTCACCGCACTCGCCTCGCACGTGGTCGAGCACGGCCGCCGCATGGCCGCACGGTCATCCCACGGTCGGCTCGACCCACCACTTTCCCTGGTGCTGGACGACGTGGCCGCCGTGGCCCCGATCCCCCAGCTCCCGGAACTCGTGACCGAGGGGACGCTCCCTCTGCTCGCCCTGTGCCGCAGCCGCGAACAGGCCCGCTCCCGCTGGCCCCAGGGCGACTTCTAGGCCGTCGCCGTGGCCGGCCGCTGGAGCACGTACTCCAGCTCCTTGGCCTCCGCGCTTCCGGGCTTGGGCACGACCACGCCGCTCGGCCGGAACCCGTACCGCCGGTAGAAGGCCGCGGCCCGCGGATTGCCCTCGTGCACGAAGAGCCGTACGCGTTCCAGCACCGGCTCCTCCAGCCCCCAGGCCCATTCCAGCGCGCCGGCGAACAGCGCCTCGGTCAGCCCGGTCCCCCGCTGGCCGGCCCGCACGAACACGCCCACGACATGCCCCTGGGTCCGCTCGACTCCCTGGTCGAAGAAGTCGGTGCTCCCGCCCGCCTCGACGATCACGGTCACCGACCCGTCCCAGGCCCCGTCGGGCGCCTCCGCCACGAACTGCCGTACCGCCCGCCCCTGGGACGCCCCCTCGGTGCGCCCCTGCCAGAACTCGTCGGGCTGCGCCTCGGCCTGCTCCACCGTCTCGAGGAAGGCCACCGGCGCCGCCGGGTCGTGCAGCGCGGCGATCCGCAGCTCCTTGACCTTCTCCCACTCATCACCACGTACTGCACGTATCACGTGCCGAATCTCGCTCATGCGGCAAGATCCTAGCCACGGATCATGCGGGCCTCACCTGAAAATCCGCACGTCAAACGGCCCGTGAACGCAGAAAAGCCCCGCACCGAACCCATAAGGGTTGGTGCGGGGCTTTCCCACAATG
>NZ_BMVL01000016.1:0-137467 GCF_014650695.1 Streptomyces avidinii
GTCCGACTTCCTCGGCGCTTTCCAGGTTTTCGCTTTCGCGTTTCCCTTTCCGGCGGTTCCAACCTTACCAGACCATTTCCATGTCGATTCCGACTCGGATTTGAATTGGTGGCCGTTGGAGAGGCCTTTCCCTTTCGGGCGGATCAGACTTTATCAGGTCTCCCTGGGTCTTGATTCCCACCCGCCCGCGCGACTCGTCCGGACACACGTGTGTGCCGGGGTGCCGTGCGAGGTGGAGACGTAAACGTACTGGAGCGGGGCCCCCGGATGCAAATCCGGTTGCCCCGCTCCCGTGCGGTCGCTACGGCGAGGATCAGACCTCGACGACGACCGGGAGGATCATCGGGCGGCGGCGGTAGCCGTCCGAGACCCACTTGCCCATCGTGCGGCGGATGAGCTGCTGGATCTGGTGCGGCTCGGCGACGCCGTCGGCCGCGGCGCGGGCGATGGATTCCTCGATCTTCGGGATGACCGAGGAGAAGGCCGAGTCGTCGATGCCGGAGCCGCGGGCCTGGATGTTCGGGCCGCTGACGATCTTGCCCGTGCTGCTGTCCACGACGACGTAGACCGAGATGATGCCCTCGTCACCGAGGATCTTGCGGTCCTTGAGGTGAACCTCCGTGACGTCGCCGACCGACAGGCCGTCCACGTACACGTAGCCGGCCTGCACCTTGCCGGAGATGCGGGCCTTGCCGTCGATCAGGTCGACGACCACGCCGTCCTCGGCGATGACGATGCGGTCCTTCGGAACGCCCGTCATGGCGCCGAGCTCGGCGTTGGCGCGCAGGTGACGCCATTCGCCGTGGACCGGCATCAGGTTCCGCGGCTTGCAGATGTTGTAGAAGTACAGCAGCTCGCCGGCCGAGGCGTGACCCGAGACGTGCACCTTGGCGTTGCCCTTGTGCACGACGTTGGCGCCCCAGCGGGTCAGGCCGTTGATCACGCGGTAGACCGCGTTCTCGTTGCCCGGGATCAGGGACGACGCCAGGATCACGGTGTCGCCGGGGACGATCCGGATCTGGTGGTCGCGGTTGGCCATGCGGGACAGGGCCGCCATCGGCTCGCCCTGGGAGCCCGTGCAGACCAGCACGACCTCGTCGTCCGGCAGGTCGTCGAGGGTCTTGACGTCGACGACGAGTCCGGCCGGGACCTTCAGGTAGCCCAGGTCACGGGCGATGCCCATGTTGCGGACCATCGAGCGGCCGACGAAGGCAACCCTGCGGTCGAACTCGTGGGCGGCGTCGAGGATCTGCTGGATGCGGTGCACGTGGCTGGCGAAGGACGCCACGATGATCCGCTTCTGGGCGCTCGCGAAGACACCGCGGATGGCGTTGGAAATGTCGCGCTCGGGCGGGACGAAGCCCGGGACCTCGGCGTTCGTGGAGTCGGAGAGAAGGAGGTCGATGCCCTCTTCACTCAGACGCGCGAAGGCGTGCAGGTCGGTGAGGCGATTGTCCAGCGGGAGCTGGTCCATCTTGAAGTCGCCGGTGGCCACGACCATGCCGGCGCCGGTACGGATGGCCACGGCCAGGGCGTCCGGGATGGAGTGGTTGACGGCGATGAACTCGCAGTCGAACGGGCCGAGGCTCTCGCGCTCGCCCTCCTTCACCTCGAGGGTGTAGGGGCGGATGCGGTGCTCCTGGAGCTTCGCCTCGATGAGGGCCAGCGTCAGCTTGGAGCCGATCAGCGGGATGTCCGCCTTCTCCCGGAGGAGGTAGGGGACGGCGCCGATGTGGTCCTCGTGGCCGTGCGTGAGCACGATGCCGTCGATGTCGTCGAGGCGGTCCCGGATGGACGAGAAGTCCGGCAGGATCAGGTCGATGCCCGGCTGCTCCTCCTCGGGGAAGAGGACGCCGCAGTCGACGATCAGCAGACGGCCGTCGTACTCGAAGACGGTCATGTTGCGGCCGATCTCGCCGAGACCACCCAGTGGGGTGACTCTGAGGCCGCCCTTGGGCAGCTTCGGCGGCGGACCGAGTTCCGGATGCGGATGGCTCAAAAGTGTCTCCTCACCACGCACGCCACGTACCCCGGAAGGCACGTGGCGCGCATGTCATTCGTGCACTTGCTGTTGGCTGTTCTGTATTCGTTTGTTCGTTCTTATTGAGTTGTGAAGTCTGTTGTCAGAGCTGTACCCCGCCGGCGGCAAGGTCGATCTTGAGCTGGGCGGTCTCTTCGGCGGACAGCTCGACCAGCGGGAGCCGCAGCGGGCCCGCGGGCAGGCCCTGCAGGTTCAGCGCGCCCTTGGTGGTCATCACACCCTGGGTACGGAACATACCGGTGAAGACCGGGAGCAGCTTCTGGTGGATCTCGGTCGCCTTCTGGACGTCGCCGCCCAGGTGGGCTTCCAGCATGGTGCGCAGTTCGGGGGTGACCACGTGGCCGACCACCGAGACGAAGCCGACCGCGCCGACCGACAGGAGCGGCAGGTTCAGCATGTCGTCGCCCGAATACCAGGCCAGGCCGCTCTGCGCGATGGCCCAGCTGGCGCGACCGAGGTCGCCCTTGGCGTCCTTGTTGGCAACGATACGGGGGTGCTCGGCCAGCCGGACCAGGGTTTCGGTGTCGATCGGGACACCACTGCGGCCGGGGATGTCGTAGAGCATGACCGGCAGCCCGGTGGCGTCGGCGATCGCCGTGAAGTGCCGGAAGAGGCCTTCCTGCGACGGCTTGCTGTAGTACGGGGTGACGGCGAGCAGGCCGTGGGCGCCGGTGCGCTCGGCCTGGCGGGCCAGCTCGAGGGTGTGTCGGGTGTCGTTGGTGCCGATACCGGCGACCACGTGGGCGCGGTCTCCGACCGCTTCGAGCACGGCTCGTACGAGGTCGTTTTTCTCCGCGTCGGTGGTGGTCGGCGACTCACCGGTGGTGCCGTTGATGATCAGGCCGTCGTTGCCTGCGTCCACCAGGTGGACGGCGAGCTGCTGCGCGCCGTCGAGGTCGAGTGCGCCATCCGCCGTGAACGGCGTGATCATGGCGGTGAGGACCCGCCCGAAGGGGGTCTGCGGAGTCGAGATCGGAGCCATGGGTAACACGCTACTCGCTGCCATGCTCGCGGTGTCCCCTCGGGGGACGTCAACGGGGTGTTGGACGCCGGCACTGCCTGCTCGGGGGTTCAAGCAGTGCCGGGTCCGTTTGATCAGCCTAGATGAACTTTACGAAACGTCGCAATACGGACACTTAGGACTTAACGCCGGACATCTGTGCGCCGCGGGTGTACCGGCCCTTACGGGGCGACGCGACCGTTGCCGTTGTAGGCCGCGTACGTCAGCGGCATGAGCTTCGCCCAGTGCTGCTCCATCTTCTCGCCGACCATCTCGATCTCCCGCTGCGGGAAGGACGGCACGGCCGCGAGCTCGTGCTGCGTACGCAGACCGAGGAAGTGCATCAGCGAGCGCGCGTTGCAGGTGGCATACATCGAGGAGAAAAGACCGACCGGCAGGACCGAACGGGCAACCTCCCGGGCCACGCCCGCCGCGAGCATCTCCTGGTAGGCCTCGTAGGCTTGCACATAGGAGTCCTCCATGACGCGCGCGGTCAGCTCCTGCTGCGCCCGGGTGCCCTCGACGAAGACGTACTTGCCCGGGCGGCCCTCCTGGACCAGCTTGCGCTCGGCGTCCGGGACGTAGAAGACAGGTTCGAGCTCCCTGTAGCGGCCCGACTCCTCGTTGTACGACCAGCCCACGCGGTGCCGCATGAACTCGCGGAAGACGAAGATCGGGGCACTGATGAAGAAGGTCATCGAATTGTGCTCGAAGGGGCTGCCGTGGCGGTCGCGCATCAGATAGTTGATGAGGCCCTTGGAACGCTCCGGGTCCTTCTGCAGCTCCTCCAGCGACTGCTCGCCGGCCGTGGAGACACGGGCGGCCCACAGCACGTCGGAGTCGGCGGCGGAGTGCTTCACCAGCTCCACCGTCACCTCGCTGCGGAAGCTGGGTTTCAGATCTGAAGCGGCGGTTTCGCTCACCGGGGGTCCTTCCAAACGTGCGTCCTGGGGCGCGCCCACTCTACGGCGCCCCTCGTGCAGCCCTTGCCGACGCACGCGGCCCGCAGCCTCCGCGAGGGGTCGCGCACAGCTGACGCACAGCCATGAATTTTTCCTAATGTCCGGAAATCCGGCACCGATTGGGGGGCTCGTACGTCCTACCAAGGAGAACCCGCACGCATCGACCCCCAGGAGATTCGCTCTGATGTTCCTCCGGCGCGAACCCGTTCCGTTCGCTTTCGTCTCCGAGGCCGACCGTTTCCGAAGCAACGTCACTCCGCCGCCGCGCGAGCGCCTGGGCCGGACCCAGTTGGCCGCCCGTACTCTGGTCGGACTGACCGTGGTTGCGGGGCTCGCCGGCTCACTGCTCTTCGGTATGCCCGCGCTGCAGCCGACCAAGGTGCCAGAGAAGTCGCAGCAGTCGGAGGCATCCCAGGGGCGGTAGCCTCACGGGCACAGCCCAACCGAACGTGCATGTGAGTGAGGTCCAGCCGTGCCCCTGCCCTTCCTGACGGCCGACGGCGTATCCGATGTGGATGACGACGGCGACGGCGACGAGATCCTGGCCCATGCCGACCAGGACCGCTGGCGTCGGCCCTACCGGCCCGGGCCCTGGCGCGTGGCGATCGGTGCGCTGCTGCTCCTGCTGTCCGCCTTCATGCTGCTGGCCACGATGATCGTCACCTTCGCGGGCGGCTGGGGCGGAGGGGTGGTCTGCCTGGCCGCCGCCCTCGCGGTCGTCGGCTCGGCCGTGCAGACCCTGCGCGTGGGCGTCTGGGTGAGCCCCGCGGGGCTGCGCCGGGTGGGCTTCTTCGTGACCCGCACCCTCCCGTGGAGCGAGGTCGGTGAGCTCCGTACGGTGCAGCAGCCGGTGCGCTGGCTCGGACTGCCGAGGACCGTACAGGGCCAGGCGCTGACGATGTCGGCGCAGGGCGAGGCGGAGCAGCCGGTGCTGCTGACCGACCACAACGCAGATTTCCTGTCGCGGACCGAGGCCTTCGACCGGGCCGTCGACACGGTCGGGGCCTGGGCCGACGAGTACCGGCCCGTGGCCGCCTGAGCGGCCTGAACCGCCCGCGGAAGCCCGTACAGGGATCAGACCTGTACGGGCTTCTTGTCGTGCAGCGCGATCGCCCGCTGCATCGCCTTGCGCGCCCGGGGGGTGTCCCGGGCGTCGTGGTAGGCGACGGCGAGCCGGAACCAGCTGCGCCAGTCCCCCGGCGCGTCCTCGGTCTCGGCCCTGCGGCGCGCGAAGACCTCGTCGGCGGAGTCCCGCAGGATCCGCCCGTACGTGTCCCGCTCCAGCTCGTCGACGGGCAGTCCGCCCTCGGCCTCCAGCTCGGTCGCGAGGTGGTTGGCCCGCGTGACGAACCGGGTGTTCTGCCAGAGGAACCAGACACCGATGACCGGCAGGATCAGCACGGCCACCCCGAAGGTGACCGTGAGCAGGGTTCCGTGCTGGATCAGCATCAGGCCCCGGCTGCCGGCCAGGACGAAGTAGACCACCAGGACGGCGGCCGTGAGGAAGTACGTGATCTTCGCGCGCATCGTGAAATCAGTCCGGTCAGCCCAGGTCGAGGAAGTGTTCCAGGCCGAAGGTGAGGCCCGGGGTCTGCGTCACTCGGCGCGTGCCGAGCAGGATGCCCGGCATGAAGCTGCTGTGGTGCAGGGAATCATGACGGATGGTCAGAGTCTCGCCCTCGCCGCCGAGGAGCACCTCCTGGTGGGCCAGCAGGCCGCGCAGGCGGACGGCGTGCACCGGGACGCCGTCGACATCGGCGCCGCGCGCCCCGTCGAGGGCGGTGGCGGTGGCGTCGGGCTGGGCGCCGAGGCCGGCCTCGGCGCGGGCGGCCGCGATGAGCTGCGCCGTTCGGGTCGCCGTACCGGAGGGGGCGTCGACCTTGTTCGGGTGGTGCAGCTCGATGACCTCGACGGACTCGAAGTAGCGGGCGGCCTGGGCGGCGAACTTCATGGTGAGGACGGCGCCGATGGAGAAGTTCGGGGCGATGAGCACACCGGTCTCCGGCGAGCCGGCGAGCCAGGTGTTCAGCTGGGCGAGGCGGTCCTCGGTCCAGCCGGTGGTACCGACCACACCGTGGATGCCGTGGCGGATGAGGAAGTCCAGGTTCCCCATGACCGATGCCGGGGTGGTCAGCTCGACCGCGACCTGGGCTCCGGCGTCGGCCAGCGTCTCCAGCTTGTCGCCGCGGCCGAGCGCCGCGACCAGTTCCATGTCCTCGGCGGCCTCGATGGCCTTGACCGCCTCGGCGCCGATCCGGCCCTTGGCTCCGAGGACCGCCACGCGCAGCTTGCTCATGTTGCTTCCTTACTTGCCGTACGGAACTAGGCGACCGCTTCGTCGAGACGGGCGGCCTGCTTCTCCTTCAGCGGGCCGATCACCGCGAGCGAGGGCCGCTGGGCCAGTACATCCTGTGCGACCGATCGGACGTCGTCCGGGGTGACGGCGGCGATCCGGGCCAGCATGTCGTCGACCGACATCTGGTCGCCCCAGCACAGCTCGCTCTTGCCGATGCGGTTCATGATCGCGCCGGTGTCCTCCAGGCCGAGGACGGTGGATCCGGAGAGCTGGCCGATGGCCCGCTTGATCTCGTCGTCGGCCAGTCCTTCGGCCGCGACCTTGTCGAGCTCGTCGCGGCAGATCCGCAGCACGTCGTGCACCTGATTGGGCCGGCAGCCCGCGTACACGCCGAAGAGGCCGGTGTCGGCGAAGCCCGAGGTGTACGAGTACACGCTGTAGGCGAGGCCGCGCTTCTCCCGGACCTCCTGGAAGAGGCGGGAGGACATGCCGCCGCCGAGGGCGGTGTTCAGTACGCCCAGCGCCCAGCGGCGCTCGTCGGTACGGGCGAGACCCGGCATGCCGAGGACCACGTGGGCCTGCTCGGTCTTGCGGCCCACCAGGTCGACGCGGCCGGCGGTGCGGATGCGCTTGGTGCCGGTGCGCGGGCCGATCGGTTCGGCGTCGGTGCGGGTCAGCGCGCCGGCCTTCTCGAAGGCGGCGCGGACCTGGCGGACGACCTTGTTGTGGTCGACGTTGCCGGCGGCGGCCACGACCAGGTGCGTCGGGTCGTAGTGCTTCTTGTAGAAGCGGCGGATCCGGTCGGCGCCGAGGGCGTTGATCGTGTCGACGGTGCCGAGGACCGGGCGCCCGAGGGGGGTGTCCCCGTACATGGTCTGCGCGAACAGGTCGTGCACCACGTCGCCCGGGTCGTCCTCGGTCATCGCGATCTCTTCGAGGATGACTCCGCGCTCGGCGACGACGTCCTCCTCGCGGATCAGCGAGCCGGTGAGCATGTCGCAGACCACGTCGATGGCCAGCGGCAGGTCGGTGTCGAGCACCCGGGCGTAGTAGCAGGTGTACTCCTTCGCCGTGAAGGCGTTCATCTCGCCGCCGACCGCGTCGATCGCGGAGGAGATGTCGAGGGCGCTGCGCTGGTGCGTGCCCTTGAAGAGGAGGTGCTCCAGGTAGTGCGTGGCGCCGTTCAGCGTGGGCGTCTCGTCACGGGAGCCGACGTGCGCCCAGATGCCGAACGTGGCGGAGCGGACGGAGGGCAGCGTCTCGGTGACGACGCGCAGTCCGCCGGGCAGGACGGTGCGCCGGACGGTGCCGATGCCGTTCTGGCCCTTGAGGAGGGTTTGGGTACGGGCGACGGCCCGCCCCTCCGAAGAGGGGCGGGCCGTCACACGGGAACTACGCGACATCACTTGTCGGAGTCGTCCTTGTCAGCGTCGTCGCCGGCAGCCTCGCCGTCGATCACGGGGATCAGGGAGAGCTTGCCGCGCTGGTCGATCTCGGCGATCTCCACCTGGACCTTGGTGCCGACCGCGAGCACGTCCTCGACGTTCTCCACGCGCTTGCCACCGGCGAGCTTGCGGATCTGCGAGATGTGCAGCAGGCCGTCCTTGCCGGGCATCAGGGAGACGAAGGCACCGAAGGTGGTGGTCTTGACGACCGTACCCAGGTAGCGCTCGCCGACCTCCGGCATGGTCGGGTTGGCGATCGCGTTGATCGTGGCGCGGGCGGCCTCGGCGGCCGGGCCGTCGGAGGCACCGATGTAGATGGTGCCGTCGTCCTCGATCGTGATCTCGGCGCCGGTGTCCTCCTGGATCTGGTTGATCATCTTGCCCTTGGGCCCGATGACCTCACCGATCTTGTCCACCGGGATCTTGACGGTGATGATCCGCGGGGCGAACGGGGACATCGCGTCCGGCGTGTCGATCGCTTCCATCATCACGTCGAGGATGTGGAGGCGGGCGTCGCGGGCCTGCTTGAGGGCCGCGGCCAGGACGGAGGCCGGGATGCCGTCCAGCTTGGTGTCGAGCTGGAGGGCGGTAACGAACTCCTTGGTGCCGGCGACCTTGAAGTCCATGTCGCCGAAGGCGTCCTCCGCACCGAGGATGTCGGTGAGGGCGACGTAGTGCGTCTTGCCGTCGATCTCCTGGGAGATCAGGCCCATGGCGATACCGGCGACGGGGGCCTTGAGGGGCACACCGGCGTTCAGCAGCGACATGGTGGAGGCGCAGACCGAGCCCATGGACGTCGAACCGTTGGAGCCGAGGGCCTCGGACACCTGACGGATCGCGTAGGGGAACTCCTCGCGGGTCGGGAGGACCGGCACGATCGCGCGCTCGGCGAGCGCGCCGTGGCCGATCTCGCGGCGCTTCGGCGAACCGACGCGGCCGGTCTCACCGACGGAGTACGGCGGGAAGTTGTAGTTGTGCATGTAGCGCTTGCGGGTCACCGGGGAGAGGGTGTCCAGCTGCTGCTCCATGCGGAGCATGTTGAGGGTGGTGACGCCCAGGATCTGGGTCTCGCCACGCTCGAACAGCGCCGAGCCGTGCACGCGCGGGATGGCCTCGACCTCGGCGGCGAGGGTACGGATGTCCGTGAGCCCGCGGCCGTCGATGCGGACCTTGTCCTTGATGACGCGCTCGCGCACCAGGGCCTTGGTCAGGCTGCGGTAGGCGGCGGAGATCTCCTTCTCGCGGCCCTCGAAGGCCGGGAGGAGCTTCTCGGCGGCGATCTCCTTGACGCGGTCCAGCTCGGCCTCGCGGTCCTGCTTGCCCGCGATGGTCAGCGCCTGGGAGAGGTCACCCTTGACGGCGGCCGCGAGGGCCTCGTACACGTCGTCCTGGTAGTCCAGGAAGACCGGGAACTCGCCCTCGGGCTTCGCGGCCTTGGCGGCCAGGTCGGCCTGGGCCTTGCAGAGGACCTTGATGAAGGGCTTCGCGGCGTCGAGGCCGGAGGCCACGATCTCCTCGGTCGGCGCCTGGGCGCCGCCCTTGACCAGGGCGATGGTCTTCTCGGTGGCCTCGGCCTCGACCATCATGATCGCGACGTCGCCGTCCTCCAGGACGCGGCCCGCGACGACCATGTCGAAGACGGCGTCCTCGAGCTCGGTGTGCGTCGGGAAGGCCACCCACTGGCCGCGGATCAGCGCGACGCGGACGCCGCCGATCGGGCCGGAGAAGGGCAGGCCGGCCAGCTGGGTGGACGCGGAGGCGGCGTTGATCGCCACGACGTCGTACAGGTGGTCGGGGTTGAGCGCCATGATCGTCGCGACGACCTGGATCTCGTTGCGCAGGCCCTTCTTGAACGACGGACGCAGCGGACGGTCGATCAGGCGGCAGGTGAGGATCGCGTCCTCGGAGGGCCGGCCCTCACGACGGAAGAAGGAGCCGGGGATCTTGCCGGCCGCGTACTGCCGCTCCTCGACGTCCACCGTCAGGGGGAAGAAGTCGAGCTGGTCCTTGGGCTTCTTCGACGCGGTGGTGGCGGACAGCACCATCGTGTCGTCGTCCAGGTAGGCAACGGCGGAGCCGGCGGCCTGGCGGGCCAGACGGCCCGTCTCGAAGCGGATGGTGCGGGTGCCGAAGGAACCGTTGTCAATGACGGCCTCGGCGTAGTGGGTCTCGTTCTCCACTAGCGTTTTCTCCATTTTCGTCGTCTCCGTCCGCCGCCCGTGTGGCGGTGGACGGTTGCGGAGAAGCGCTCCTGGCGTGCGGGCCGGTCTTCGATCGAAGCATCCGGTTCGTTGCCCCCCTGGGGCATTCCGGGTGCCACTACCGAGGACCGGCGGCGTGGGAGGGCGCTCCTCCTCTTCAGTTGTGCGCGTCTTCCTCAGACGCGCACGTGCGTCCGTTCCAGACTACAAAGGGTCCGGTCCCGTGCGCACGTACAGCAAAGGGAGCGGCCCCCTGATGTGGGAACCGCTCCCTTCACGGCGTGTTACTTGGCGCCGGCCGCACCGCGGCGGATGCCGAGGCGCTCGACCAGCGTACGGAAGCGCTGGATGTCCTTCTTGGCCAGGTACTGCAGCAGGCGGCGACGCTGGCCGACCAGGATCAGCAGACCACGACGGGAGTGGTGGTCGTGCTTGTGCGTCTTGAGGTGCTCGGTCAGGTCCGAGATGCGGCGGGAGAGCATCGCAACCTGGACCTCGGGGGAGCCGGTGTCGCCCTCCTTGGCACCGAACTCGGTGATGATCTGCTTCTTCGTAGCGGCGT
Organism: Streptomyces avidinii; assembly: GCF_014650695.1. Lineage (GTDB taxonomy): Bacteria > Actinomycetota > Actinomycetes > Streptomycetales > Streptomycetaceae > Streptomyces > Streptomyces avidinii. Next base: position 10,508 of record NZ_BMVL01000016.1, read on the forward strand.
CGAGCGGCACGCGTACTCCTCGTTTTAGGTCTTCGTTGCCACCGAGTGCCCCAGGTCTGAGTCTCTGGGGAGCTTCCGTTACTCGGGAGGCGGGGTCCGCTGAGCGCAGTCCACAGACCCTTGGGACAGGATCCGGGGGACGCGTACACAAACGGCCGTCACACAGCGTACCAGGCTGCCGGGACGCGACGTCTCAGCTGGTGAGAGCGCGGGCCCGGGAGTAGACGTCCAGCACGGCCAGGGTAAGGGGCACCAGGCTGAGCAGGACCGCCGCCTCGGTGAGGTCGAGCAGCCTTCCCCAGAAGGGTGACAGGCCCTTGCGGGGGATGACAAGCGCAATTCCCGCGAGGAGGGCCGCGCCGGCGGCGACGGCGGCGGTCAGCCAGATCGTACGGAGGTCCAGGCCGCTGCGGTCGTGCTCCAGTACGAGGGCTTCGAGCAGGTCGGTCGGCGGGTGCAGGGCCATGCCCAGGATCAGCAGCGCGGTGGCGGCGAGGCCTGCGGCCAGGGCGCAGACCACCTGGGAGGTGTAGCGGAAGAGGCGGGCGCGCAGCAGCATGGCGAGGCCGGTGGCCAGGGCCAGCAGGCGGCCCCAGGTGTTGTCGGAGAAGCCGAGGACGGCGGCGGCTCCGACGGCGACGGCGGCGCATCCGCCGACCAGGCCGAGGAGCATCTCGTGGCCGCGGCGGGCCTGGGCGGCGATGGCCTCGGCGTCGAGCGGGGTGCCCGGCTCGTTCTGGTCCGCGCCGGGCTGGTCACTGTACGGCTCGGTCTCGTAGCGGTCCGGGGTTTCGTAATCCTCGGTGGCGCTCTGCGGGGCCGCGTAGCCGATGGGCAGGCGGGCGAAGCGGGCGGAGAGGCCGGGGAGGAAGGCGACGAGGCCGATGGCCACGGGGGCGCAGCCGGCGGCGGTGTCGGTGGCGGAGGCCTCGGTGGCGATGGCCGCGAAGGTGGCGATGGTTCCGGTGGCCGCGACGAAGGTGGCCGCGACGAAGGGGGCGTCTCCGCTCGGGGTGAGCGCGACCAGGGCCACGGAGGCGATCAGGGCGCAGACGCAGCCGAGCAGGAACTGGAGGCGTCCGGGGCCCTGGCCGACGGCCGGGGCGATGATCCCGGAGCCGGCGATCATCAGGTGCGGGAGGGCGCTGAGGCCGAGCGCGACGGCGGAGAGGCGGTCGCGGTAGACCCGGGCGCGCACCCCTGCGACGGCGGTGAGCAGGACGCCGACGGCGCCCGCGATGATCCCGGGCAGGCCGTGCATGTCGTGGCTGAGCGGGTCGGCGTACCAAAGGACGAAGCCCAGCATGACGAGGAGCAGGGCGGCGCCGGCCAGGCCCGCGCCGCGCAGCATGTCGTCGCTCCAGCGGTGCCGGTCGCGGACCACGGCGGAGGCGACGGCGTCGGACACGTCGTCGAACACAGCGGGCGGCAGGGACTCGGCGAAGGGGCGAAGGCTCAGCACCTCGCCGTCGAGGACCTGCTGGGCGGCGAGCGTGCGGGCGCCGTCGAGGACGGTGCCGGAACGCCGTACGAGGTGGAAGCCGGTGGGGGCGCCCACGGGCTGGGTCTGGCCGGTGAGGCGCAGCAGCTCGGGGTAGACGTCGGCGACGGCGATGTCCTCGGGGAGGGCGACGTCGATGCGACTGTCGGGGGCCACGACGGTGACCCTGCAGAAACCCGTCGTTGCGGCCGTACTCACCTGTGTGACCCCCCTGGTTGGTGCCCGCACCGGCGGACGATTCGCGGATGCGCATACTGCGCGCGCCACCCTACCGGGCTTATGACCGACTGTCGGCAAGTAGGATCACCGTCGCGTGGGGGAGACCCCCTTCGCGCCCGGGACTTGGGGGCGCCGGTTGCGACGTCCCGTCCGTTTTCGAGGGATTGATGCTCCGGTGAGCCAGATCGTCGTCAAACGCCCGCCGCGGGCCCTGCCGCCCGAGGTTCCGGCGGAGGAGCTGCGGCTGGAAGCTCCGCCCGAACTCCCGCGCGGGCAGCAGGAGGGCATGCTGATGCAGCTCCTGCCGATGCTCGGCATGGGCTCCTCCGTCGTCTTCTTCTTCATGCCGGGCGCGGCTCCGTTCATGCGCATCATGGGTGTGCTGATGCTGGTGTCGACGGTGGCCATGGTCGTCGCGCAGCTGGTGCGGTACCGGCGCGGTACGCAGGGGCAAATGGCCGATGTGCGCCGGGACTACCTCAAATATCTTGCGCAGACGCGTCGTCAGGTACGCCGGACCGCGCGGGCGCAGCGCGACGCGCAGCTGTATCTGCACCCGGCCCCCGAACAGTTGTGGTCGGTGGTGGCGGAGGGCTCGCGGCTGTGGGAGCGGCGGGTCGGCGACCAGGACTTCGGGCAGGCCCGGCTCGGGCTGGGTGCGCAGCGCCTGGCGACCCCGCTGGTGGCGCCGGAGACCGCGCCGGTGGACGAGCTGGAGCCGCTGACCGCGGGGGCGATGCAGCGCTTCCTGAAGGTGCACTCCTCGCTGGACGGGCTGCCGATGGCGCTGTCGATCCGCGCCTTCTACCACGTGACGGTGTCCGGGGAGCCGGAGTCGGCGCGCAGTACCGCCCGGGCGATGGTGGCTCAGCTGGCGACGCTGCATTCCCCCGAGGACCTGATGGTGGCCGTGGTGGCCGCGCCCGGTGCAGTGCCCGCGTGGGACTGGACGAAGTGGCTGCCGCACACGCAGGTACCGGGTCAGGTCGACGGGGCCGGTACGAAGCGGCTGTTCGGGGACGACCTCGCCGAGCTGGAGGGGCTGCTGGCGCCCCGGCTGGAGGGCCGGCCGCGGTTCAGCCGGGACGTCTCGCCGGTACTGGACCAGCCGCACCTGGTGGTCGTGCTCGACGGCGGGATGGTGCCGCCGGACTCGGTGTTCGCGGCGGCCGAGGGGTTGCAGGGCGTCACCATCGTCGAGGTGGTCGCGGGTGAGCTGGACGAGCCGCGCGGCGGGCTCTCCGTGGTGGTGCGGCCGGGCCGGCTGCGGCTGGAGTCCGGCGCCGGGGTCGCGTACGAGGGTGTGCCGGACACCCTGTCGCTGCCCGCGGCGGAAGCCCTCGCCCGGCAGCTGGCGCCGATGCGCACGGGCGGCGGGGACGACGACGAGCCGCTGCTCGCCAACCTGGACTTCACCGACCTGCTGAACCTGGGCGACGCGGCCGCGGTCGATGTCGCGCGGACCTGGCGGCCGCGGTCGGCCGGTGAGCGGCTGCGCGTGCCGATCGGTGTCGGCGAGGACGGCGCCCCGGTCATGCTGGACCTGAAGGAGGCCGCGCAGGAGGGCATGGGCCCGCACGGTCTGTGCGTGGGTGCGACCGGTTCCGGCAAGTCGGAGCTGCTGCGCACGCTGGTGCTGGGTCTGGCGGTCACGCACACCTCGGAGACCCTGAACTTCGTGCTCGCCGACTTCAAGGGCGGTGCGACCTTCACGGGCATGGGGCAGATGCCGCACGTGGCGGCGGTCATCACCAACCTGGCGGACGACCTCACGCTCGTGGACCGCATGGGCGACTCGATCCGCGGTGAGCTGCAGCGGCGTCAGGAGCTGCTGCGTTCGGCGGGCAACTACGCGAACATCCACGACTACGAGAAGGCCCGCGCGGCCGGTGCCCCGCTGGAGCCGCTGGCCTCGCTGGTGCTGGTCATCGACGAGTTCAGCGAGCTGCTGACGGCGAAGCCGGACTTCATCGACATGTTCATCCAGATCGGCCGCATCGGCCGTTCGCTGGGTGTGCACCTGCTGCTGGCCTCGCAGCGCCTGGAGGAGGGCAAGCTGCGCGGGCTGGACACGTACCTGTCGTACCGGATCGGTCTGCGGACCTTCTCGGCCGCGGAGTCGCGGACCGCGATCGGCGTGCCGGACGCCTACCACCTGCCGTCGGTGCCCGGTTCCGGGTACCTGAAGTTCGGTACGGACGAGATGACCCGCTTCAAGGCGGCGTACGTCTCGGGCACCTACCGCTCGGGCGGGCCGGACCTGTCGGTGGGGCAGTTCCCGGTGGAGCGGCGCCCGGCGCTGTTCACGGCGGCCCCGGTGCCGGTGGTGTACGCGGCCCCGGACCCGGCGTACCTGACGGCGCAGTCGGCGCGCGGGGACGACGCGCTCGCGGACACCGTGCTGGACGTGATCGTGAGCCGGCTGGAGGGCCAGGGGGTGCCGGCGCACCAGGTGTGGCTGCCGCCGCTCGACCAGGCTCCGCCGCTGGACCAGTTGCTGCCGACGCTGGCGCCGAGCGCGGAGCGCGGCCTGCACGCGGAGGGGTACACACGGCCCGGTGGGCTCGTCGTACCGCTCGGCCTCATCGACAAGCCGTTCGAGCAGCGGCGCGAGGTGCTGTACCGGGACTTCTCGGGTGCGGCGGGCCACATGATGGTGGTCGGCGGTCCGCAGTCGGGCAAGTCGACGCTGATGCGGACGCTGATCTCGGCGTTCGCGCTCACGCACACCCCGCGCGAGGTGCAGTTCTACGGGCTGGACTTCGGCGGTGGCAGCCTGTCGGCGGTCGCCGAGCTGCCGCACGTGGGCGGGATCGCCTCGCGCCTGGACCCGGAGCGGGTACGGCGTACGGTCGCGGAGGTCGGGGGCATCCTCAACCGCCGCGAGGAGTTCTTCCGCTCGAACAACATCGACTCGATCGGCACGTACCGGCGCCGGCGGGCGGCGGGCGACCTGCCGCACGAGCCGTTCGGCGACGTGTTCCTGATCGTCGACGGCTGGGGCAACTTCCGCGGCGAGTACGAGGGCCTGGACGAGGTCGTCACGGACATCGCCGCCCGCGGTCTGGGCTACGGCATCCACGTGGTGATCACGGCCGCGCGGTACATGGAGGTCCGTGCCGCACTCAAGGACCAGATGCTGGGCCGGCTGGAGCTGCGGCTCGGTGACACCATGGACTCCGAGTTCGACCGGAAGGTCGCGGCGAACGTCCCCCAGGGGATGCCGGGGCGCGGTCAGGTGCCCGAGAAGCTGCACTTCCTGGGGGCGCTCCCCCGGGTCGACGGCTCCCACGACGCCGGGAACCTCTCGGAGGCGACGGCCGCGTTCGTGGACGCCGTGAAGCAGAACTGGACCGGGCAGTCGGCTCCGGGCGTACGTCTGCTGCCGCGGCTGCTCCATTCCGATCAGCTGCCCAAGGGCGGGGAATTCCCCGAGCGCGGGATCGCGATCGGCATCGACGAGACGGCTCTGGAGCCGGTGTTCATCGACTTCGACACCGACCCGTTCCTCCTCGTCTTCGGTGAGAGCGAGTCGGGCAAGACGAACCTGCTGCGGCTCATCGCCAAGCAGATCTCGGAGCGGTACACCCCGGACCAGGCACGGCTGGTCGTGGGCGACTACCGGCGGTCCCTGCTCGGGGCGCTGCCGGAGGAGCACCTGCTGGAGTACGCGCCGATGGCGAACTCCCTGCAGATGCACATGGAGGCGCTGGGCGGGGTCTTCTCGCGGCGGCAGCCGCCCCCCGACGTCACTCCGCAGCAGCTGCGGGACCGCAGCTGGTGGACGGGCCCGGACGTGTTCATCATCATCGACGACTTCGATCTGGTGGCGACGAGCCAGGGCAATCCGCTGGCGCCGCTGGTGGAGTTCCTGCCGTTCGCCCGGGACACGGGTGTCCGCTTCATCATCGCGCGCAGCTCGGCGGGCGCCTCCCGCTCGATGTACGAGTCGTTCATGCAGCGGATCAAGGAGCTGGGCGCGCAGGGCATCGTCCTGTCCGGCGATCCGGCCGAGGGCGACCTGGTCGGTACGGTGCGGCCGCGGCCGATGCCGCCGGGCCGGGCCTACTTCGCCTCGCGCAGGCGGGGGACGTCGCTGGTCCAGCTCGGCCGGATGCCGGGCGCCGTGTGAGTCCCCGCCCGGTGGCCGGCCGCCGAGCCGGCCACCGGGCCCGGTCCACCGGGCCTGAGCTCGGGCATCGGGCGGAAAACCGTCCCGGCCGGCGGCGCAGCCCCGATAATCGGCGGGGAAGACCGCACCACCGAGGGAAAGGCCGCTCATGGGCACCCAGCAGGAGAAGGACGAGCTGTACGCGCTCGACATCAGCGGTGTGGAGTGGGAAGGGCCGCCGGGGACCAGCCCGGACGAGGAGCGGGTCGAGATCGCCCGGCTCCCGGAGGGGGCGGTCGCCATGCGGTCGTCGCTGGACCGGGAGACGGTGCTGCGCTACACCGCGGCCGAGTGGGAGGCCTTCGTGCTCGGTGCCAGGGACGGCGAGTTCGACCTGGACCGCCACCAGCCCTGAGCGGGCGGCAGGATACGCCGAAGGGGCGCGCCCGGTACGGGCGCGCCCCTTCGGCTTCGCGGGACCGGGGTCCCTGCCCGGCTCAGTAGGCCTCGGTGAAGAGGGTCGAGGCCCGCTTGTCGGTGGCGCGGTAGTCGTCCTTGCCGCGCTCGATGAGCTTGGCGACCTTCTCCAGCTCCGTCTGCATGGTGTTGGCCTTGCTCTTGTACTTGCCCTGGAGGGTGACGTACTCGCGGTGCGCCTCACCGTCCCAGGTGTCGGTGACGACCTTCAGGGCCTGTTCCATCTGCTCCAGGTCCTTGATGATGTTCCCGGAGACGATCCGGATGCGGTCCGCCATCTGCTGGACGGACTCATACCGGACCCGGGTACCGTCGTTCGCCGTCATGCTCTTCTCCTTCTCGCTGTGACCGACTGAAAAGCGGCGCTGTCAGATGCCGTCGAGGCCCGAACGGGGGCCGTTGCCGGACTGCGACGGCTGGACGGCGTTCTTGAACGCGGCACGCACCTCGTCGTCCTGGGCGTTGCTGAGGTTCTTCGTCTGGGCCACCGCGTTGTGCAGGACGCCGAGCAGCCGACGGATCTCGTCGTGGCTGTCGTTGAGCGTCGACTGGGCCGTGATGAAGCCCGAGGCGCCCACACCGGTCCAGCCGGCGCTCACGGTGGCGATGATGTCGGCCAGCTCGCGGGCCTGCTTGGTGACGGCGGTGCCCGTCTCCTCGATCTTGTTCTTCGCCTGGACGACCGGATCGTCTGCAAGTCCGAAGGTGTTCGTGCTCATCGAAGCTCCTCACTTCTCAATTCGCCGGCAGAACCGGCGGATTGCGCAGCGGAGCGGACGTACCTGGCGCGGTTGTGAGCCACGCGCCCCGGGTTGTCCCCCTCCGCTTCACGCGATCCCCCGATCACACTCGTGAAGCCTGGTGTCACTCTAGCCAGTTCATCGCCCAGCCCCAACACCGGTGGGGGGCTTCCGTAGATGAACTGTGACCGTTCACTGCAAACGGCGTCGGCGGTTGCGGGAGTCCCGGACGACCGTCGCGGTACCCGCGATGACGGCGATCAGGACGGCGCCGATGCCGAGAGCGTACGTGCCGAACCTCTCCTCGCGCTCCTGGGCCGTCTCGGTGAGCCGGAGCGCCGCCGCCTCAGGGGCCGTCGCCGGGGGTGGACCGGGGTCCGGAACCGGGGCCTTCGGGGCCTGCTGGTCGTGGGAGAGCGCGCGCACCGGGTCGACGACGCCCCAACCGACGTAGTCGTCACGGCCGTTGACGGCACGCTCGGCGGTGTTCTGGATCTGCCAGACGATCTGCTGCGCGGACCAGTCCGCGTGCTTGGCACGCAGCAGGGCGGCGACGCCGGCGACGTACGGCGCGGAGAAGCTGGTGCCGTTGTCGATGCACTGGCCGAAGCCGGGGACGGTGGAGACCATGTCGACGCCGGGCGCCGCCACCCCGATGAAGTCACCGGGCTGGGAGAACACGGCCCGCTCGTTGTTGCGGTCCGAGGCACCCACGGCGAGCACTCCGGGGAAGGCCGCCGGGTAGGTCTTGCGCTTCTCGCCGCTCGTGCCGTCGTTGCCCGCCGAGGCCACCACCACGATGTTGGCGGCGACGGCCTTCTGGACCGCCTTGCCGAGCTCGGAGTCGGCGGAGAGCTGTGCGTCGGTGTCCTGTGAGATGTTGATCACCTGGGCGCCCTTGGCCACCGCGTGGTCGATGGCCTGGGCCAGGGACAGGGCGTTGCCCTTGCCCTGCCCGTCGTTCTGCCGGATCGGGATGATCGTGGCGTCCGGGGCCAGCCCGACGAAGCCGGTGCCCTCCTGGGGGCGCGCCGCGATCAGCCCGGCGACCTTGGTGCCGTGGCCGATGGTGTCGGTCGTGCCGTCGCCGCCCTTGGGGTCGACGAAGTCCTTGCCGGCGCCGGTGTCGAGGGCCGCGCTGAGCTGCGGGTTCGCTCGGTCCACACCGGTGTCGATGACTGCGACGCGGACGCCGGCGCCGTTCTTGTCCTTGCCCTTGGTCTGGGCCCAGAGCTCGTCGAGCAGGAGCCGCTGGAGCGCCCAGGGGCGGTCGGCGATCTGCTTCTTCATCGGGAAGGTGCACTCCCCCGCGCCGTCGAGGCGCAGCACGTACGGGGACTGCGCGTACGGGGACTGCGCGTACGGGGACTGCGCGTACGGGGACTGCGCGTACGGGGACGGCGGCGCGGGAGCCGCCTCGGCGGCCGAGGCCGCCCCCGCGCCGCCGGAGGCCAGGGCGAGGGCGAAGGCGGCGGCCAGGAGCGCCCGCCGGGGCGCGTGGGTGTGGGTGTGGGTCATCAGCGGCTTCCTCACGAACCCTGGGGCTGGCGGGCCGAGTTGGTGTCCAGCCGCGGCCCCTTGGAGAGGAACTCCGACCACGCGATGGGCACCATGGCCGGGCTGACGCCGCCGTAGCCGAGCCGGACCTGCGCCTGGCTGGCCTCGGGGCGGGCGTCCGTACCGGTCTTCGACTGGTCGGGCGCGCCGATCTTCGACTGCTCGGCGTCGCTGTCGCCGTTGGCCTGGACGGCGTACCGCAGCCCGGTGTCGGTGACCAGGAACAGGGAGCCGCCGGCCGTCGTCTGCTTGCCCTGGACCTGGGTGTAGAGCAGGCCCGAGCCGGGGGTGACGTACGCGCTGGTGCCGCTGGCGGTGATGTCGACGGGGAAGCCGGTACCGGCCCAGGTGCTCAGGGTCTGGTTGCCCTGGCCGTCGACCGAGCGCAGGACGCTGCAGACGGTGTCGCGGTTGTTGGCCCCGCCGGTCTGGGTGCCCGCGGGCGGTGCCGTCTGGTTGATCCGGTCGGTCTTCTTCTGCGGCCACCTGACCTCGCCCGCGAACGGGGCGGCGTCCGGGTTGATGGACTGGAGGTCGACCTCGCGGGCCTTGCCGTGCATGTTGAGGCCGTCCGTCGCGGGCGCCGAGATCAGCAGCCAGGCGACGAAGTCGGAGACCGGCGCGACCTTCCCGGGCAGCACCACGTAGTGCTGCGCGCCGGAGCCCGTCTGCGCCTTGAGCACCATACCGACCTTGTTGTCGGCGGTGCCCAGGCCCTTGACCCCGGCGTCGGAACCGGCCTTGCCGGGCAGCGGCGGGAACGACAGCTCGTCGCCGGAGTTGAGGGTGCCCAGCCATTCCGGGGTGACCTGCTGCGGGGTGGCGCCGGTGCCGACCAACGCGTTGGTCATCGTCCCGGCGGCAGGGGTGCCCTCCGGGAACTTGTACTTCGTCCCGGCCGCGTCGATCAGGTAGCGCTCCTGACCCGCGCCGGTGCTCTGCACGTACAGCGACTGGGTGTCGGTCAGCCTGCGGGCGTCGTCCGTCTTGGCCGCCTCGCGGTCGGCGAGGACGAAGGTGGCGGTCTGCACGCCACGGCCGTTGCCACCCGGCTGCTGGCAGACGGCCCAGCGCTTGGCCTTGCCCGCGTCGTCCTTGGAGGGCAGCCGGTCCGGGGCGTACGGGATACCGATGATGGGGCCGCGCGGCGGTTTGCCCGCGTCCAGGACCTTGTCCTCGACCTGGATCACCTTGAACTTCTTGGGATCCAGGAGGAGTCGGGCGGACGCGAGGTTCAGCACCGGGTGCAACCGGGTCTGGTCCTTGCCGCCCACCTTCGTCGTCAGGACCACGTACCGGGTGGTCGAGTCCTTGCCGACGATGACCCGGGTACCCGGTTCCGCCCAGCCCTTGGGGGCCGTCGGCTTGAACATGCCCCAGGCGCCGAACCCGGCGAGCACCAGCGCGCCCACGATCACCCCCGGCAGGACCGCGCGCAGCGGGCGCGGCGCGCCCTCCTCGGTGCCCGTGGCGGATGGCTGGAGGAACGCGGCCACCGTGCGCCGCTTCGCAAAGGTGTACGCGTTGAGCTCATCACGTCGTGATGCCATGACCGCCTGCTTCTCCCCGCACGGCCCGGCCGGTGAGTACGGTCCCCGGGCCTCGATTGTCCGACCGGGCACCTACTATGCCTCTTGACCGACGGTATGCAGGGGCCGGGTAGGGTGAGGCTGCCGCTCAGCCCCTTCCGCACCGGGTTAATCAGGGCTTGTTGGGGTGGATTGGGGAGATTCCGGGGTCGTGCGGCAGTCGTCGCGCAGCGCCGGAACTCATGGGGTCCGGCCCCGGAAAGGGGAAGTGCGCGAGTGATGGCCACCGCGACGGAGCAGCAGACCGGCGCGCCCGCACCGGCGCGCGGCGGGGTGACGCCGCATCCGAAGTCGAGCCCCGGCCGCTTCGGTCCGTTCCGACTGCAACAGCTCGTTCTGCTTCAAGTCGCGGCAGCCGCCCTGCTGGTGGCCTGGGTCGTCGAACCGCTGCTGCTGGTCCCCACCGGCGTGCTGGCGCTCGTCCTGGTGGTGCTCGCGGTCGTACGCCGCCACCAGCGCTCCCTGCCCGAATGGATCGGCGGCGCGCTCGCGCTGCGTTCACGCCGACGCCGGGCCGCGGCCTTCACCGTGCCCGCGGGCACCGAACCGGGCCTCGCCCCGCTGGTCGAGGCCGATCCGGCGCTGCGCACCCTCACCTTCGGCGACCGGGACCGACGGCCGGTCGGGATGATCGGTGACGGGACCTTCCTGACCGCGGTCGTCCAGGTGGACACGGACGCCACGGCGCTCCGGCCCGACCGGGCGGCGCGACCGCTGCCGCTCGCCGTCGTACGGGACATCCTCGAAGTGGACGGCATCCGGCTGGAGTCCGCACAACTCGTTCAGCACACCCAGCCCGCGCCCGCACCGCACCTGCCCGCCCAGTCGATGGCGACGCGCAACTACGCGCCGCTGCAGGCGCGAACGGGAACCCCCGCGGTCCGCCTGACGTGGATCGCGCTCAAGCTCGACCCGGAGCTGTGCCCGGAGGCCGTCACCGCGCGCGGCGGAGGGCTGCCCGGGGCGCAGCGGTGCCTGGTGCGCGCTGCGGACCAGTTGGCGAGCCGGCTGGCCGGAGCCGGGTTCACGGCCACCGTGCTGACCGAGCAGGAGCTGACGGCGGCGCTCGCCACGTCCTCGTGCGCCAACCCGATGGCGATCACCCAGGCCGGGCGGTCGAGCAGCACCGGGCGGCGGACCGAGGAGACCTCGCGGACCTGGCGCTGCGACGACCGGCGGCACACGACGTACTGGATAGGCCGCTGGCCCCAGCTGGGCGGCGCCGGCTCGGCCGCGCTGCCGCAGTTCGTGGCGCTGCTGACCTCGCTGCCCGCGCTGGCGACGAACTTCAGCCTGACGATGGCCCCGGCGGAGCGACAGGGCGTCACCCTGACCGGACACGTACGGGTGACAGGACGCAGCGACGAGGAACTCGTCGCTGCGCGGCGGGAGTTGGAGAGGACGGCGCGCGGCGTGAAGACCGGGCTGGTGCGCCTCGACCGTGAACAGGTGCCGGGGCTGCTGGCTTCGCTGCCGCTGGGAGGGGCTCGATGAGGGGCGGTTTCGGGCTGGTCGGTCCGCGCCGGGAGCGGCACGTGGTGCCCGCCGCGGACCTGGACCTGCTGGCGCTGCCCGTCGGGGACGACGGGGTCGTCATCGGGGTGGACGCCGAGGGCCGGTCGGCGGTGCTGGGCATCAACCGGCCGACGCCGTACGAAGTGACGCTGATCGGCGGGCTCTGGACGGCGCAGGTACTGGCGCTGCGCGCGGCGGCCACGGGTGCGCGCGTGGCGGTGGAGACCGGCCGTGGTCAGGTGTGGTCCGGGCTGGCCCAGGCGGCGGGCGGCGGACAGCAGTGCGTGACCCTGCACGAGGTGGGCCGGATCCCGCCGCAGGGTGCGTCGGCGGGCAGCCCGGTGCTGGTGATCCGCGACTGCGGGATGCGGCCGCCGCGCGGGCGGGTGGTGGCCGGTCCGTGGCAGGCGGTGCTGACCCTGCTGCCGTACCTGAGCCCGACGGCGCCGCGGCTGCTGCAGCAGTCGTCCCTGGTGGGCGTGCAGCGGGTGTCCCCGGACGAGGCGGAGCAGATCGGCCGTCTGATGCGGCTCCCCCGGCAGGCGGTGGATTCGCTGCCGACGCTGGGTGACGGGGTGACCCTGTGGTGCACCCCGCGGGACCGGCAGTTCGTGATGACACAGGGGACGGACGCGGAGACGGGCCTGCTCGGCGGGGCCCGGCGCATCGACTGAGCCGGCGGCCCCCTGAGGGGGGCGGACAGCGATGTCGGGGCCCGATTAGGCTGGGTCCGGGCGCGGCGAGGTGGGCGCCGGACCAGTGTGCGACAGACCAGGAGGACCAGTGAGCGGCGATCGGAACGAGAGGCGCGGCGGGACGTGGGACGTCCCGACGGACGATCAGTCCGACGCGGAGCCCGAAGTCACGGGCGAGTTCACCATCGACTACACCCCGCCGGCCTGGTACATGCAGGGCGGGGCCCCGGCGGCGCAGGTGCCGGGACTGCCCGAGGGCAGCGGCTTCGAGCCCCACCGCCCGTCGGAGCTGGAATCGCCCTCGACGATGCGCATCGCTCCGCCCGCACCGCGGACCCCGTCCGACGGCGCGGGTCTGCCGGCCCCGTTCCCGCCCGCCCCCGCGGCGCCGGTCGACGCGGCGCCCGTGTACCCGGCTCCGGCTCCGGCCCCGGCTCCGGAACTGCCGTACGCGACACCCGCCCCGGCCCCGGCCCCCATCGCATCGCCGGCTCCTGTGGAGTCCGCCCCGCCCGTGACGCCCCCGGCTCCGGCCCCTGCTCCGATCGAGGCCCCGGCATCGGCTCCGGCCGAGGCTCCCGCTCCCACTCCGGCTCCGTCCGAGGCTCCCGCTCCGGCTCCGTCCGAGGCTCCCGCTCCGGCTCCGGAACTGCCGTACGCGGTGCCGGCCCCGACGCCGGTTCCTGCACAGGCCGAGGCGGCGCCTCCGGCCCCGCCGGAGTCCGCCCTGCCCTTCGCGGCTCCGGCTCCCGCTCCCGCTCCCGCTCCCGCTCCGGTCGAGGATGCGCCGCCCGCGCTCGAAGTCCCGGTCCCGATCGACGAGGTGCCCGTACCGGTCCCCGCGGCTCCGGTGGAGGAGATCGCTCCGCAGCCCGATGCCGCTCCGGCTCCTGCTCCTGCTCCTGCTCCTGCTCCTGCTCCTGCCGACGCCCCGCCCGCGACGCCCTTCCCCGCGCTGCCCCCCGTCGACGGGGTCACGCCGTACCCGGCGCTGGCGCCGGTGCCGGTCGCCGACTCGGTGACCGAGGCACCGCCGGCGCCCTGGGCCGGACCGCAGGACACTCCCGCCGAGGGAACGCCCGTACTGCCGCCCGCCGAGCAGTCGGCCGCTCAGGCGCCTGCCGCGATCAGCCCTGCGGACGCGCCGCCGGTGCCCGCCGCGGAGACCCCGTTCGGCGGACCCGCCGGCGAACTGTCGTCGCCGCCCCCCGCCTTCGGGACGCCCGACGCGTACCCGTTCCCGCCGCCGGCTCCCGTACCTCCGCAGCCCCAGCAGCCGCAACCGCCCCAGCCGCAGCACTACGACCCCCGCACCGCCGGACAGTGGTCCGCCGGGCCCGGTCAGCAGGCCCCGCAGCACCAGCCGCAACAGCAGCCGCAGCCGCAGCCGCACGACCCGCGCTACTCGGCCGGCCAGACCGGCGGCGGGGCGCCCCTCGGCTACACCGCCGCCGTCGAGCTGTCCTCCGACCGCCTGCTGCGCAACAAGCAGAAGCCGAAGAACAACAACAACGGCGTCGGCGGCCGGTTCCGCTTCGGCGGCAAGGCGGCCGAGGCGGAACGCCAGCGCAAGCTGGAGCTGATCCGCACCCCGGTCATGTCCTGCTACCGCATCGCCGTCATCAGCCTCAAGGGCGGCGTCGGCAAGACCACGACCACCACCGCCCTCGGTGCCACCCTCGCCACCGAGCGCCAGGACAAGATCCTGGCCATCGACGCGAACCCCGACGCCGGTACCCTCGGCCGCCGCGTCCGCCGCGAGACCGGCGCCACGATCCGGGACCTGGTGCAGGCGATCCCGTACCTGCACTCGTACATGGACATCCGCCGGTTCACCTCGCAGGCTCCCTCCGGTCTGGAGATCATCGCCAACGACGTGGACCCTGCCGTCTCCACGACCTTCAACGACGAGGACTACCGCCGCGTCATAGAGACGCTGGGCCGCCAGTACCCGATCATCCTCACCGACTCGGGCACCGGCCTGCTCTACTCCGCCATGCGCGGCGTCCTGGACCTGGCCGATCAGCTGATCATCATCTCGACCCCGTCGGTGGACGGTGCCAGCAGCGCCAGCACCACGCTCGACTGGCTCTCCGCGCACGGGTACGCCGACCTCGTCTCACGCTCCCTCACGGTCATCTCCGGGGTCCGCGAGACCAGCAAGATGATCAAGATCGAGGACATCGTGCAGCACTTCGAGACCCGCTGCCGCGGAGTGGTCGTGGTGCCCTTCGACGAACACCTCGCGGCCGGCGCCGAGGTCGACCTCGACATGATGCGGCCCAAGACGCGCGAGGCGTACTTCAATCTCTCCGCGCTGGTGGCCGAGGACTTCCTGCGGGCACAGCAGCAGGCCCCGCAGGGTCACTGGGGCGCGCCGCAGCAGCCCCAGGCTCCCCATCAGGCGTACCCGCAGCCCCCGCAGCAGCCCCAGCAGCCGCAGCCGTACGGCCAGCCCCAGGGACAGCCCCCGTACCAGCAGCCCCCGCAGCCCTACGGCCAGCCGTACCCGCAGCCCGGCCAGCCGTGGCAGCAGCCCCCGGCCCCGCAGCAGCAGCAGCCTCCGCATCCCCAGCAGCCCCCGCGGGACCCGCGCCTCGGCTGACGCCGACCGCCGGGCCGCCGACCGGCGACAGCAAGAAGGGCCCGTACCACCCCGAGGGTGGTACGGGCCCTTCCGCGTCTTCGTCAGCGCTTCGCGTCGTACGCGTCCGTCAGTACCCGCGCCCGCTTCACATCGTCCGCGATCGCTTCCAGCAGCCCGTCCAGCGATTCGAACTTCGCCATCCCCCGCACGTAGGCGAGGAAGTCGACGGCGACGTGCATCCCGTACAGGTCGAGGCCCACGCGGTCGATCGCGTACGCCTCCACGGTCCGCTCGGTGGCGTCGAACTGCACGTTCGTCCCCACCGAGATCGCCGCCGGCATCCGCTCGCCGTCCGCCGTCAGCCAGCCCGCGTAGACCCCGTCCGCCGGGATCGCGGTGTGCGGCTGGGTCTCCACGTTCGCCGTCGGGTAGCCGAGTTCCCGCCCGCGCTGCGCACCGCGCACCACGACGCCCTCGACCCGGTGCGGACGCCCCAGGATCTCGGCCGCGCCGTCCATGTCGCCCTCGGCGACCAGCCTGCGCGCGAGCGTCGAGGAGAACGGCACCCCGCCGCCCGCCTCGCCCCGCTCGACCAGGTCGACGACGTCGACCTCGTAGTCGTAGGTGGAGCCCAGCTCGCGCAGGAAGTCGACGTTCCCTGCGGCCCGGTGACCGAAGCGGAAGTTCGGACCCTCGATGACGGCACGCGCGTGCAGCTTGTCGACGAGGACCTTCACGATGAAGTCGGCCGGGGACAGCTGGGAGAACTCCGCCGTGAACGGCAGGATCAGCAGCGCGTCGACGCCGAGTCCGGCCATCAGCTCGGCACGCCGGTCGTACGGGGCCAGGATCGGCGGGTGGCTGCCGGGGCGCACCACCTCGCTCGGGTGCGGGGCGAAGGTGACCACCACGGACGGCACGCCGAGCTCACCCGCAGTGGCCACCGCCCGTCCGATGATCAGCTGATGTCCCCGGTGCACGCCGTCGTAGGAGCCGATGGTGACGACGCTGCGTCCCCAGTCCTGGGGGATGTCCTCCAAGCCACGCCAGCGCTGCACTGTGACCGCTCCTCGCCCGAACCCGGTTGGTCCTTGAACTGATTGCCGATTGCAGGTCTAAGACTGCCATGCCCGTGGCCGGTGCCCCGCATCGGCATCTGACTGGATCGGCCCGCCGTGTCTGTCGTCACGTCACATCCGCGGCCGCCCTGCTGAGGGTCTCCACCGTCCGACGGGCGCTCGGCCCCAGCAGGGCCGCCGCCTCCGCCTCCGCCCTCGCCAGCCAGCGGGCCACCAGCGCCCCGAAGGCCGGTTCGGCCCGGGCCAGCTCCACCGTCCGCCGCTCGAAGACCGCCGGCCCGCCCGGGACGCGCAGCAGCTGCCGTCCGGTGCGCCGCAGCAGCTCCCGCGTACGGTCCTCCTGGCGCGCGCAGGCCCCGGCCGCCACGGCCTCGAGGAACACGTCGAGCACCTGCGGATCGGCCTCCTCGCGCAGCAGGGTGTCGGCCAGCTCCCCGCGCAGCGGGTGCGAGGCCTCCGAGCCCGGCGCGGCCAGTACGACCGCCAGCGCGGCGCGCACCACGGCCGGGGCGCCGAGGAGCAGGTCCAGGACCAGGGGCCGCACCACCGAGGCGGCGGCCGGGCCCTGGTCGAGCCGCCGGTCGACGAAGAAGGCGGCGTGCGGCGCGTCCCCGGGGCTCCGCGCGAGATGCTCCCGTACGAGGTCACCCGCGCGCCGGGCCAGCCCCGGCGTGGTCAGCCCGGCCAGGGCGCGCACCACCTCCCCGTCGGCGCGGGCCCGCAGGGCGGCGAACACCTCGTCCGGATCGGGCAGGACGGGCAGGGCGGCGACCAGAGCCTCCGCGGGCAGCCGGGAGCCGGGCTCGGGATCCCGGAAGCAGGCGAGGGCATCGGGCAGGTAGCGGCCGCGCACCTGGGGGTCGCGCAGCAGGATCGCGAGGGCGCTGCCGTGCAGGGTGGCGTCGGCGGGTCGGGCGAGCAGGGCCCGGGCGGCGCGGCGCAGCAGCTCGCGGTCGGCGGGGGTGCGGAGGTGCGGGGAGGTGGCGAGCCCGTAGGCGGCCGCCGCGACCCGGCGCTCGGGGCGTTCGTCGTGTGCCCAGCGGTCGACGGCCCGGCACAGGGCGGAGGGCTCCTCCTCGGCGAGTACGGCCAGCAGCTCGTCGGCGCGGGGGTGCGCGGCGGTGACGAGCGCTTCGGTGAGGTCGTCCACGGCGAGGGCGCGGTGGGTGTGGAGCAGGGCCTGGGCGGCGGTGGCGACGGTGGCCCCGGGGCGGCCGCGCAGCCTGCGGCCGTCGGTGAACCAGGCGCAGAGCAGGGGCTGTGCGCGCTGCGGGTCCCGGACGAGGCGGCGGGCCGCGGCGTCGAGGAAGCGGTCGCCGGGGACCGCTTCGGCGGGGTCGGCGGGCAGCAGACGGCGCAGCAGGTCGAGGCGGTCGGGCTCGGGCAGCCGCAGCCGGTTCCAGAACCAGCCGCCGAACTCCCCCGGGCCGACGCGGGCCACGTGCTCGGCGAGGGCGTGCAGGACGGGGAGGTGCGGGCGGGCGTCCGGGGCCCGGAGCAGGGTCTCCCGCAGCAGCCGGGCGGCCCACCAGGCGCGGTCGGGGGTGGCCCGATCGGGTTCCTCGGCGATGCGGTTGAGGCGGTCGACCAGCGCGGTGAGCTCCCTGCGCAGCGGGTCGGGGGCGAGCCGGCGCAGGGCCTCCAGGATCGGCCCGATCCGGTGCCGGGGCACGGGCAGGCCGGGGACGGCGGGTCCGTGGACGAGGAGGCCGAGGGCGGTGGGGGCGTCGAGGTGGCCGGCCTGGATCCAGTCGGACAGCTCCTCGTGGGCGAAGCGGTAGCCGGGACCGGCGGGCACCAGCAGGCCCTCGGTGAGCACGGCGGAGGCCCATCCGGTGCGCCACGGGAAGAGTTCCTCGAAGGCGGCCCGGTCCAGCTGCCCCTGCCCGGGCCCCAGGGCGCGCCGCGCGGCCTCGTGCACCCGGCCGGCCACGCGCGCCGCGAGCCGGCGGACGCCGGGGCCGTGCACCCGGGCGCCCCCGGCGTCGGCGCAGGCCGCGGCGATGCGGACGGCGGCGCGCAGGCACAGCAGGTCCAGGTGTGCGGCGAATACCTCGTCGCGGCCGGGGCGGCCGGCGGTGACCTCGGCGGCGCGGATCCCGGCGAGCAGGTGCAGGGTGAGCGGATGCCGGGCGTCGGCCTCCCGGACGGCGTCGGCGGGGATGCCGAGGCGGGCCCGGGCGGTCTCGGCCTCGGCGGGGGCGAGTTCCGCGAGCGGGAGGGCGGGCGGCAGCCGCCGGGCGGGGCGGGCCGGGGTGTGCAGTGCCTCGGGCGGGTAGAGGGCGCCGGCCCGTTCCCAGTACTCGGGCCGGGCGGCGACGACCAGCCGGGCCCCGGTGCCGCGCAGCCACTCGGCGGTGGCGGCGGTCCAGGGGCCGAGCCGGTGGGCGAGTTCCGGCGGCATCTCCTCGGGGGCATCGAGCACGACGAGCAGCCCCCGCCCGGCCCCACCGGCCAACCGCGCGACCTGTTCGGCAATGCCGCCGACCGCGCCGCCGCTGCCCGACACGGTGCCGGTGCCCGGGCCGCTGCCGGTACCCGCCGTCGGGCCGGTGCCCCGGTCGGCGCCGGAGCCTTCGCCCGCCGCCTGAGCCGGGCATGCGCCCAGGCCCGTGCCGCCGGCCGGTCCGCTGCCGGTGCCGGTCCCGGGACCCGTGGCGGTGGCCGTGGCCGTGGCCGCGCCTGCACCCCGGTCCGTGCCGACGCCCGTGCCGGAGCCGGTTCCCCGGTCCGCACCGGTGGGTGGGCCGGTCCCCGAGCCGGTGCTGATGCCTGTCGCCGGACCCATGCCCGAACCAGTGCCGGTACCGGTGCCCGTGTCCGGGCCGATGCAGGCGCCGGTGTCCGTCGCCCGGCCACTGCCCCACCCGGTGCCCGCCGCCCTGTCCGTGTCCATGGCCGCGCCGGCGCCCCAGCCAGTGCCCGGGGCCGGGGCCGGGGCCGGGGCCGGGGCCGGGGCCGGGGCCGGGGCCGGGTCGGGGGGTGTCTCGTCGTCGCCGGGCTGGTCCGGCGTGGGCGGTCGGTGCGCGGGCGGGGATCCTGCGACCGCCGCGGGGCCGTCGGTGCTCGGCACCGGCGCCCGACGGGCGGCCCCCGCCGCGCGCTCGTCGGTGCACGGGACCGGCCCCACGGCGGGAGCCACCGGCTCACCGGCCGTGGAGACGATTCGGGACGCCGTCGTCAGGGCCCGTGTCGCGGCCTCGGCCAGGGAGGTGTCCCCGGTGCGCAGGTCCGCCCCGCGCAGCCAGAGGGTCGGGGCGGGGCGGGCCCCGTGGGCCCGGCGGACGGCCAGTGCGGCCAGTTCCGTGGTGCGGCCCGTGCCCGGGTCCCCCACGAGGCCGAGGACCGGGCGGTCCCCGGAGGTGAACGCGGCGAGTTCGGCGGCCACGGCCGGGCGCTCCACGGGCTCCGGCCCGTCCGAGCGGAGGCAGGCGCCGAGGGTGGTCGCGGTCAGCTCCAGCGCCCCGGCGAGGTTCAGGTCGGCGCCGTGACCGGGCACGGTCGCGGCGTTGCGCTCCAGGAGGGCGGCCAGCGGGCCGTCCGGGTCTGCTCCGGCCGCCGCCCGCAACGCCACCGCGAAGCCCCCGGAGCGGTGCTCCGCCCGCAGAGCGGTGCCCAGTACCGCGAGCACCGCTCCGGTCCCGGCGTCGAGCACCGGGCCCCCGCAGGCCTCCCCGCCGAGCCGCAGCGCGTCCCGGCCGTCCGTACCGATCGCCAGTTCCACGGCCACGCCAGCGGGCACCGCGTGGGTCCGCGCCGCCGCCGGGTACGTGGCCTGCGCGCCCCCCAGCACCCGCGCCTGCCGCCATCCCCGCGCGGGCAGCCGTACGTAGGTCCCGGGATCGATCACCTCGCGCAGCGCCACCGGCAGGGGCCGGACCCCGAGCCCGTCGGTCCGTACGAGCGCCAGCGCGAGCCCCGGCAGGACGGTCACGTCCGCCGCCTCGGCCAGCCAGGTCCGCCCGGCGGGTCCCGGCGCGTGCAGCACCACCCGGGTCAGGCCGTCGACGGCCTCGTGACTGGTGACCACCGTCCCGCGGTCGTCGGCGACGAATCCGCTGCCGCGCGCCCGCCCGCCGGGATCGCAGATCTTGACGAGCTCCGCCATGGCCGCACCACTCCCCGCACTGCTCCCCCGCAACGCCCCGTGCTCCGACGGTAGGCAGGTGAAGATCAGCACGAAAAGCACGCGAGGCGAAAGCGCCCCCTTACGCTCCCTCCATTCACTCCGAGCGCCTGCTCGGACGGGTGAATACAGGGGTCGGGGTGGATAGAGACCTACCCGAGGGGGGTCGTGGAGCGGTGAGCAGCAGTACCTGTGCGCTCACCGCTCCACGTCAACACCCGGTGACCGGGTGCACGAACCGGATCGGTCGACCGCCGGGATCGGCGGCCGACCGGGATCAGGCGAAGACCGCGAGGGACTTCGCCTTTCCGTTCTTGTTCTCGACGAGCCCGAGCAGCTGCCCCTGCGGCCCGAAGACCGCGACCGTGCGACCGGCCGCGTACTCCTCCGGCATGTCGATCCGCACGCCGTTGGCGAGCAGCGAGGCCCGTCGGGCGTCCAGGTCCCAGCGCGGGAAGGCCGCGGCGGCCGCCTCGCCGATGGGCATGACGGTCAGCTCCTCCTGGAGCTGGTCCAGGGTGCGCGCCCGGTCGAGCTTGTACGGGCCCACCCGGGTGCGCCGCAGCGCGGTCAGGTGCCCCCCGACGCCGAGGTCGGCGCCCAGGTCACGGGCGAGGGCGCGGATGTACGTACCGCTGGAGCAGACGACGGAGACGACGAGGTCGACGACCTTCGTGCCGTCCTCGGCCTCGGCCTCGCGCATGTCGTACACCTGGAACGACGAGATGGTCACCGGCCGGGCCGGGATCTCGAAGTCCTCGCCGTCACGGGCGCGCTTGTAGGAACGCACGCCCTTGATCTTGATGGCGCTGACCTTGGACGGGACCTGCATGATCTCGCCGGACAGCTTGGCGATGCCCTCGTCCACGGCCTCCCGGGTGACCCCGGCGGCGTCCGTGGAGGAGGTGATCTCGCCCTCGGCGTCGTCCGTCAGGGTGTCCTGGCCCAGGCGGATCGTGCCGAGGTACTCCTTCTCCGTGAGCGCGAGGTGGCCGAGGAGCTTGGTGGCCTTCTCCACGCCCAGGACCAGCACACCGGTCGCCATCGGGTCGAGCGTGCCGGCGTGGCCGACGCGACGGGTCTTGGCGATCCCGCGCATCTTGGCGACCACGTCGTGCGAAGTGAAGCCGGACGGCTTGTCGACGATGACAAGGCCGTCCGGAGTCTTCCCTGCGTTGGTGCTCATTCCGCGGCTGCGTCCTCGTCCGAGTCGTCGGCGTCCTCGCCCGGCTTCTTGTACGGGTCGGCCTCGCCGGCGTACTGGGCGCCGGAGGAGACCTCGCGCACCTGGGCGTCGGAGGTGCGCGCCTTCTCGAGGAGGTCCTCGATGGTCTTGGCGTTCTCCGGGAGGGCGTCCGCGACGAAGGTCAGGGTGGGCGTGAACTTGGTGCCCGCCGCCCGGCCGACCGCGGACCGCAGCACGCCCTTGGCGCTCTCCAGGCCCGCTGCCGCGCTGGCGCGGTCCTCGTCGTCGCCGTAGACCGTGTAGAAGACCGTGGCCTCCCGCAGGTCGCCGGTGACCCTGGTGTCCGTGATGGTCACGTGCGTACCGAGGCGGGGGTCCTTGACACCGCGCTGCAGCTTCTCGGCCACCACCTCCCGGATGAGGTCCGCCAGCTTCTTCGCCCGCGCATTGTCGGCCACTGGTCCGTCTCCTTCTTATGTCTTGCTATCAGTCTTCATCACCGTGGAGGCGCCGTCGTACGGACAGCAGCTCCACTTCCGGACGCGCCGCGACCAGCCGCTCGCAGCGGTCCAGTACGTCCGAGAGGAACCCCGCGTCCCCACTCACCAGCGCGACCCCTATGCGGGCCCGGCGGTGGAGGTCCTGGTCACCCACTTCGGCCGCGCTCACCGAGAACTTCCGTTGGAGCTCGGCGACGATGGGCCGGACGACAGAGCGTTTCTCCTTCAGCGAGTGGACGTCGCCGAGGAGCAGGTCGAAGGACAGAGTCCCCACGTACATGCAGTTCCGGATATCCCGCCGGTGCGGGTTCGGTGGCCTGCCGGGCCGTCGCCCGGAAGGATCACCCGGCGCTCGCGCGGCCGGGTCACCAGAACCGTACACGCAACGGCCGGGGCCGATCGACGGATATTCCGCCGACCGGCCCCGGTGCTACGAGCTACGACACGTGCGATGTGCCTCGCGCTTACGCGCGGGGCTTCTCGCGCATCTCGTACGTCGCGATGACGTCGTCGATCTTGATGTCGTTGAAGGAACCGAGGTTGATACCACCCTCGAAGCCCTCGCGGATCTCGGTGACGTCGTCCTTGAAGCGGCGCAGACCGGAGATGGTGAGGTTCTCGGCGACGACCTTGCCGTCGCGCAGGAGCCGCGCCTTGGTGTTGCGCTTGACCTCGCCGGACCGGATGAGGACACCGGCGATGTTGCCCAGCTTGGACGAGCGGAAGATCTCGCGGACCTCCGCCGTACCGAGCTCGACCTCTTCGTACTCCGGCTTGAGGAGACCCTTCAGGGCCGCCTCGATCTCCTCGATGGCCTGGTAGATCACCGAGTAGTAGCGAACGTCGACGCCCTCGCGGTCCGCCATCTGCGCGGCACGGCCGGCCGCACGGACGTTGTAACCGATGACGATGGCGTCGGAGCCCATCGCCAGCGAGATGTCGGACTCGGTGACCGCACCCACACCGCGGTGCAGGACGCGGATGTCGACCTCTTCACCGACGTCGAGCTGGAGCAGCGAGGACTCGAGAGCCTCGACCGCACCGGACGCGTCGCCCTTGATGATGAGGTTGAGTTCCTGGACCAGACCGGCCTTGAGGACCGAGTCGAGGTCTTCCAGGGACACCCGGCGGACGCGCTTGGCGAAGTTGGCGTTGCGCTCACGCGCAGCACGCTTCTCGGCGATCTGACGGGCGGTGCGGTCCTCGTCGACGACGAGGAAGTTGTCGCCGGCGCCGGGGACGTTGGTGAGACCCAGGACCAGGACGGGGGTCGACGGACCCGCTTCCTCGACGTTGTTGCCCTTGTCGTCGAGCATGGCGCGCACTCGGCCGTAGGCGTCGCCCACGACCATCGTGTCGCCGACGCGGAGGGTACCGCGCTGGACGAGGACGGTGGCGACGGCACCGCGGCCGCGGTCGAGGTGGGACTCGATCGCAATACCCTGAGCGTCCTGCTCCGGGTTGGCGCGCAGGTCGAGCGAGGCGTCGGCGGTGAGGACGACGGCCTCGAGCAGGGAGTCGATGTGCAGACCCTGCTTGGCGGAGATGTCGACGAACATCGTGTCGCCGCCGTACTCCTCGGCGACCAGACCGAACTCGGTGAGCTGACCGCGCACCTTGACCGGGTCGGCACCCTCGACGTCGATCTTGTTGACCGCGACGACGATCGGGACGCCGGCGGCCTTGGCGTGGTTGAGCGCCTCGATCGTCTGCGGCATGACGCCGTCGTTGGCCGCGACCACGAGGATCGCGATGTCGGTCGACTTCGCACCACGGGCACGCATGGCGGTGAACGCCTCGTGACCCGGGGTGTCGATGAAGGTGATGCGACGCTCTTCGTCGTTGACCTCGGTGGAGACCTGGTACGCACCGATGTGCTGCGTGATGCCGCCGGCCTCGCCCGCAACGACGTTCGTCTTGCGGATGGCGTCGAGCAGTCGGGTCTTACCGTGGTCGACGTGACCCATGACGGTCACGACCGGCGGACGCGGCATGAGGTATTCCTCGCCGCCCTCGTCCTCGCCGAACTCGATGTCGAAGCCCTCGAGGAGCTCGCGGTCCTCTTCCTCCGGGCTGACGATCTGGACGACGTAGTTCATCTCGCCGGCCAGCATTTCGAGCGTCTCGTCGGAGACGGACTGCGTGGCAGTGACCATCTCGCCGAGGTTCATCATCACGGCGACGAGCGACGCCGGGTTGGCGTTGATCTTCTCCGCGAAGTCGGTGAGGGAAGCACCGCGCGACAGGCGCACGGTCTCGCCACCACCGCGCGGCAGCATCACGCCGCCGACGGACGGGGCCTGCATGGCCTCGTACTCCTGGCGCCTCTGACGCTTGGACTTGCGACCACGACGGGCCGGACCACCGGGACGACCGAAGGCGCCCTGCGTGCCACCACGGGCACCGGGACCACCGGGACGACCACCGAAGCCGGGACGACCGCCGCCACCGGCACCGGCCGGACCGCCGCCGAAGCCGCCGCCACCGGGACGCGGGCCACCGAAGCCGCCACCGCCGCCGGGACGCGAGCCCGGACCGGCCGGACGACCGGCGAAGCCGCCGCCCGCGGGACGACCGGCACCGCCACCGGGACGGGCACCGCCCGCACCGGGACCACGGCCACCGGGGCCGCCACCGGGACGGGGACCGGGACCACCGGCAGCGGGACGCTGCGGCATCATGCCCGGGTTGGGACGGTTACCACCGGGAGCACCACCGGGACGCGGGGCGCCGCCCTGCGGACGCGGCATGCCGCCCGGGGTCGGACGACCTGCACCGGCACCCTGCGGACGCGGAGCGCCGCCGGGACCACCCTGCGGGCGCGGAGCACCCTGGCCGCCACCGGCGCCGGGGGCACCGGGACGGGGCGCGCCGGCCGGACGGGGCGCCTGCGGGCGCGCCATGCCGGTGGAGCCGCCGGAGGTGAAGGGGTTGTTGCCCGGACGGGGACCCGCCGGACGAGCGCCCTGGGGACGCGGGGCCGAGCCGGGTGCACCGGCGGGGCGCTGCCCCTGGGCACCGGGAGTGGCGCCGGCCGGGCGCGGGGCGCCGGGACGGGCGCCGGCCTGGCCACCCTGACCCTGGGCCGGACGCTGCTGCGCCGGACGGGGGCCGGGAGCGGCGGCGGCGGGACGCTCGGTGCGCGCCGGGGCGGCCGGAGCCGCCGGAGGCGCGGAGAACTCGGTCGCCACGGGCGCCGCCGGAGCGGGCTTCGGGGCGGCCGGAGCCTTCGGGCCGGGACGCGGGCCGGAGGCGGCCGGCGTCACGGGCGCTGCGGCCGGAACCTCGGCGGCGGCCGGCTTGGGGGCCGGCGCTCCGGGCTTCGGGGCAGCAGGACGTGCCGCAGCGGCCGGGGAGGGCGCTGCGGGCTTGGCGGGCGCGGCCTTGCGGGGCGCGCCGGGCTTTGCAGCGGACTTGCCGGCGTTGCCGCCGGGCCCCTGCAGTGCGTCAGTCAACTTGCGTACAACCGGCGCCTCGATCGTCGAGGACGCCGAACGGACGAATTCACCGAGTTCTTGGAGCTTGGCCATGACGACCTTGCTCTCCACCCCGAACTCCTTGGCGAGTTCGTATACCCGGACCTTAGCCACTTCGCTCCTTTTAGGTCCGGGTTACGCCGGACCGTCGCTACTTCATGGGCGTACTCATCGCGTACTCATCGAGTGCTCATCGCAATCTCGACCTACTTCCAACTCGCGAGGTACCTGACCGCACGGGGTATCCGTGCCGTACTACTTCATTACGGTGTGCCCGGCCTCGCCGGCCACGGCATTGCGCAGGTTCTCCGTGTCGAGCGCTCCGGCGGACCGAAGGGCCCGGGGGAACGCTCGTCGCCGGATCGCCTGGTCGAGGCAGACCACGGCAGGGTGCACGTAGGCACCCCGTCCCGGCCGCGTACCGCGTGGATCGGGGACGCATGCGTCCCCGTCCGCCACGACGCGCAGCAGATCGTTCTTGGCCGCTCGCTCCCGACACCCCACACAGGTGCGTTCGGGGCATGCGCGGGCTTGCGTCCGGCCAGACACGCCTAAGTCTACCTCCCCGCACCGACCTCTCTCCCGACAAGTGGCGGGGGAAAGATCGAACGGCTGTCGTGTTGTCCTGTATCCGCCGCCGGAGCGGCGGCCGTGCACCCTGTCTACCGTCCGGGCAAGCCCGGACGGTACCGGTTTATTCCCCGTCCCGGTCCCGGTCGGCGTCGGGCGCCGTCTCGGTGTCGGGGCGGATGTCGATGCGCCAGCCGGTGAGCCGCGCGGCGAGGCGGGCGTTCTGGCCCTCCTTGCCGATGGCCAGCGACAGCTGGTAGTCCGGCACGGTCACCCGGGCGGACCGGGAGTCCCAGTCGACGACCTCGACCTTGCTCACCCGGGCGGGTGACAGCGCGTTCGCGACCATCTCCGCCGGGTCGTCCGACCAGTCGACGATGTCGATCTTCTCGCCGTGCAGCTCGGCCATGACGTTGCGCACGCGGCTGCCCATCGGGCCGATGCAGGCGCCCTTCGGGTTGAGACCCGAACGGGTGGACCGAACGGCGATCTTGGTGCGGTGACCGGCCTCACGGGCGATCGCCGAGATCTCGACGCTGCCGTCGGCGATCTCCGGGACCTCCAGCGAGAAGAGCTTCTTCACGAGGTTGGGGTGGGTGCGCGAGAGGGTCACGGACGGACCGCGAACACCCTTCGCCACGCGGACGACGTACGCCTTCAGGCGCAGACCGTGCGTGTACTCCTCACCGGGGACCTGCTCCTGCACCGGCAGGATGGCCTCCAGCTTGCCGATGTCGACGAGGACGTTCTTGGGGTCCTTGCCCTGCTGGACGACGCCGGTGATGACGTCGCCCTCACGGCCGGCGAACTCGCCGAAGGTCAGGTCGTCCTCGGCGTCACGCAGACGCTGGAGGATCACCTGCTTGGCGGTCGTCGCGGCGATCCGGCCGAAGTCCGACGGCGTGTCGTCGAACTCCTTGGGCTCCTGGCCCTCTTCGAGATCCCTCGGGTCTTCCGTCGCCCATACGACCACGTGACCGTTGGTGCGGTCCAGCACGACGCGAGCGCGGCGGAAGCTCCCCTCGGTCCGGTGGTACGCGATGAGGAGGGCCGACTCGATCGCCTCGACGAGCAGGTCGAAGGAGATCTCCTTCTCCCGGACCAGACCCCGCAGGGCACTCATGTCGATGTCCACGGCTACGCCTCCTCTTCCTTCTTGTCCTTGCGGTTGAACTCGATCTCGACACGCGCCTTGGCGATGTCGGTGAATGCGATACGCCGGGCGGTCGCCTTGCGGCCCTTCACGCCCGGGACTTCGAGGTCCAGGCCCTCGTCGTCGACTTCGAGAATGCGGGCGATCAGTTCCCCGCCCTCGGCGAGCTGGAACTTCACGAGACGGCCGATCGCCCGTACGTAGTGACGGTGCTCGGTCAGCGGGCGGTCGGCGCCCGGCGAGCTCACTTCGAGGACGTACTCGTCCTCACCCATCACATCGGTTTCGTCGAGCTTGTCGGAGACCTCGCGACTCAGCTCCGCACACGCGTCCAGCTCCACGCCCTCGTCGGAGTCCACGATGATCCGCAGCATCCGGCGCTTGCCCGCCCGGGACATCTCGATCTCTTCGAGGTCCAGGCCCTTGGCGGCGACGAGCGGCTCCAGCAGTCCGCGCAGCCTGTCGCTCTGGGTGGTGCTCATCCGGGTGACTCCTCGGCCGCGTGTGCTGTTGTGATTTCCGTCGTGTGTCAGGTCAAAGGGTATCCGGTGTCGGAGGGTGTTGCCGTCCGCCCTGTGGACAGGGCCCCGGGTACCGTGATCACACCCTGCCCCGCCATCGCCCCGTCATCACCCGGAGGACGTCGCCGTGCCCTGGACTCTGCCTTCGAGACCCTCGCGCAGGAGCCTGCTCGCCGGAGCGGCCGGCGCCGCGTTGCTGACCGGGTGCTCCATCGACCGTGCGACCGACGCGGCCCTCACGATTCCACTCGAACGGCGGATGCGTGAGACGTCCGTCCGTGACAGTACGCGACTGCTGGAACGTTACGACGCCACCGCGGCCGCCCATCCGGCCCTGGCCACCCGTCTCGCTCCGCTGCGCGCCGCCGTCGCCGCCCACGCCGCTGCCCTCTCCCCCACCCCTGCGGATCGCCCCTCGCCCGCCCCGTCCCGGTCCGGCGGCACGGGGGCGGCCGCGCCCGCGGCGAGCGGTGAGCCGGTGCCGCCGAAGCCCGAGGAGGCCCTGACCGCCCTCGCGGACGCCGAGCGGAGCCTGTCCGAGTCCCGGACGATCGACCTGGCCGGGGCCCCTGCGGAGCTGGCCCGGCTGCTGGCCTCGGTGGCCGCCTGCGGCGCCGTACACGCGTACCTGCTGACCTCGAACCCCGGAGCGACCTCGTGAAGCCCGAACCCTCCCCCGCCGGCGGAGCTCTGGAGGCCGCCCAGGCCGCGCTCGCCGCCGAGCACGCGGCGGCGTACGGCTACGGGGTGATCGGCGCCCGGTCCACCGGCGCACGTGCGACGCAGGCGCGGGAGTCGTACGGCGGCCACCTCGCGCGCCGGGACGCGCTCGCCCGGACCGTGCGCCAGCTGGGCGGCGCCCCCCGGCCCGCCGAGGCCGCGTACGCCCTGCCGTTCGAGGTGCGCACCCCGGCGGACGCCGAGCGGCTGGCCGCCGAGATCGAGGACCGGGTGGCCGGCGCGTACTCCGATCTGGTGCGCGCGGCGGAGGGTCCGCTGCGCCGCGAGGCGGCCGACGCGCTGAGCGCGGCGGCCGTGCGCGCGGCACGCTGGCGCGGTGTCGGCGTAGCCTTCCCTGGGCTCGCGGAACGCGCTGACGAGGCGCAACGGGCCCAGCACAGCTGAAAGGGACCACGCACGCATGGCTTTCGAACCGCCGCAGCGTCTCGTACGGGCGCTCGGCGAGATGCCGGAGACGGCGCAGGACGCGGACTGGCTGGGGCAATTGCCCCGACTCACCGAGGCGGCGCTGTCCCGGCGCGGGGTGGAGGCCCGGCGGGTGCAGGCCCCGGGCGGCCGCAGCAGCCTGGTGGTCCTCGTCACCTACGCCGACGGGACGCCGGCCGCGCTGAAGCTGGCGCCCCCGCACGCCCGGCCCGACCGCGAGCTGGCCGCGCTGGCCCACTGGGGCGGCTTCGGGGCCGTACGGGTCCTCGACACGCGGCACCACGACGACGACGGGGCGCTGCTGCTGGAGCGGCTGCACCCGGAGGTTTCGCTGCGCTCGCTGCCGGAGGCGAAGGCCCTGCTGGAGGCGAGCGGCACACTGCGCAGGCTGTGGGTGGCGCCGCCGGCCGGCCACGGGTGGGAGACGGTCGCGGATCGCACCGAGCAGCAGTCGGCGGCCCTGCGGGCGGCCCCGGCGGAGGTCCGGGCCCTGGCCGACACGGCGCTGGCGATGCGGGCGGAGCTGGTGGCGGCTCCGCCGGAGGAGCTGCTGCTGCACGGGAACTTCCGGCAGGGCAAGGTGCTGGCGGGCGAGCGGGCGCCGTGGCTGACGGTGGGTCCCGATCCGCTGGTCGGTGAGCGGGCCTACGACCTGGCACGGCTGGTCCGGGACCGGCTGGAGGACCAGGTGGCGTCCTCGGCCGGGGCTGCGGGGGCCCGGCGCCGGGTGAACAAGCTGGCCGACGCGCTGGACGTGGACCGGGAGCGGCTGCGGGGCTGGACGCTGTTCCGGGCGGTGGAGTCCGGCAACCGCGCGCTGGCCGCGGGGCGGCGCCGGGACGCGGAGCTGCTCCTGGAGTTCGCGGCCTGGCTGTAGGGCATACCGTAGGTAGGAAGGTATGTCCGGCAGGGGGCCGTCATGGTCGAAGAACTGCTGACAGCGGCGATCGCCACGGGTGTGGGCGTCGTGGTCTACGTGGGTGCCGCGGCCCGGGTGGTGAAGCAGTACGAACGGGGCCTGGTCTTCCGTCTCGGCAGGCTGCGCGAGGAGATCCGCGGGCCCGGTTTCACGACGGTCGTTCCCTTCGTCGATCGGCTCCGCAAGGTGAACATGCAGATCGTGACGCTTCCGGTGCCCGCGCAGGAGGGCATCACCCGGGACAACGTCACGGTGCGGGTGGACGCGGTCGTGTACTTCAAGGTCGTCGACCCGGCGAGCGCGATCGTGGCGGTGGAGGACTACCGCTTCGCCGTCTCGCAGATGGCGCAGACCTCGCTGAGGTCGATCATCGGAAAGTCCGACCTCGACGATCTGCTGTCCAACCGGGAGATGCTCAACCAGGGCCTGGAGCTGATGATCGACAGCCCCGCGGTGGGCTGGGGCGTTCAGATCGACCGGGTCGAGATCAAGGACGTGTCCCTGCCGGAGACCATGAAGCGGTCGATGGCGCGGCAGGCGGAGGCGGACCGGGAGCGCCGGGCCCGGGTGATCAACGCGGACGCGGAGCTGCAGGCCTCGCACAAGCTCGCGGAGGCGGCGGAGGTCATGTCGGAGCAGCCGGCGGCGCTCCAGTTGCGTCTGCTGCACACGATCGTGGCGGTCGCCGCCGAGAAGAACTCCACGCTGGTACTGCCGTTCCCGGTGGAGCTGTTGCGCTTCCTGGAGCGCTCGGCGCCACCGCCTGCGGCGGCCCCCGCGCGGAAGGAACCGGCCCCGGCCGGCCCGGCTTCCGAAGGCCCCGGGCCGGCCGCGGTCGCGGACGCCGACGCCGACGCCGATGCGCTCGAAGGGGCTCCGGTTCCGGACGCACTCGGTGGGCCGGCGGACGGCCTGATGCTGGACGCGCCTGCGCCGGAGCAGGAACGGGACGGGCTGCGCGATTAGCCGCTGCGCGGAGCCTTCTCCCCGCCCCTCACTTGCTCCCTTTCCCGGGCTCTGCCCGGACCCCGCGCCCCAAACGCCGGCGGGCCGGAATCCAGCCGCGCCGGCGTTTGCGGTGCGGAGCCCCGGTCACGTCAGGCGGGCAAGGGCTTCGGACACGGGGAGTTCCTCGCGGGTGCCGGTCGCGCGGTGCTGGAGTTCGACCACGCCGTCGGCGGAGCGGCGGCCCGCCACCAGGATCCACGGGACGCCGATCAGTTCCGCGTCCGTCAGCTTCACACCGGGCGACAGGCCGGGCCGGTCGTCCAGCAGGACCCGCAGCCCCGACGCGGCCAGCGCCGTCGCCGCCTCCTCCGCGAGGGCGAGCGGCACCGCCTTGCCCGCCGCCACCACATGGACGTCGGCCGGTGCCACCGCCGCGGGCCAGCACAGGCCGCGCTCGTCCGCCGTCTGCTCGGCCAGCGCCGCCACCGCGCGGGAGACGCCGATGCCGTACGAACCCATCGTGACCCGGACCGGCTTGCCCTCACGGCCGAGGACGTCCAGCCCGAAGGCGTCCGCGTACTTGCGGCCCAGCTGGAAGATGTGCCCGATCTCGATCGCCCGGTCCAGCCGCAGCCCCGCCCCGCAGGACGGGCAGGGGTCGCCCGGCTCCACGACCACCACGTCGACGTACCGGTCCACTTCGAAGTCCCGCCCGCAGACCACGTTCCGGGCGTGCGTGTCAGCCCGGTTGGCCCCCGTCACCCACGAAGTGCCGGGCGCGACCCGGGGGTCGGCCAGGTAGCGGACCTTCTCCAGGCCCTGCGGGCCCACGTAGCCGCGTACGAGGTCCGGGCGGCCCTCGAAGTCCTCGGCCGTCACCAACTCCACGACGGCCGGGGCCAGGTGCTCGCCCAGCTTGCCGAGGTCCACCTCCCGGTCGCCCGGCACGCCGACGGCCACGATCTCGCCGTCGACCTTGACCAGGAGGTTCTTGAGCGTCGCGGAGGCCGGTACGCCCAGGTGTGCGGCCAGGGTCTCGATCGTCGGGGTGTCCGGGGTGTCCACCTCCTCCAGCGCCGGGTGTTCGCCCGACACGGGAGCGAGGGCGAAGGTCACGGCCTCCGTGTTCGCCGCGTAGGCACAGGAGGGGCAGTCCACGAAGGTGTCCTCGCCCGCTTCGGCCGGGGCCAGGAACTCCTCCGACGCCGAGCCGCCCATCGCTCCCGAGACCGCCGACACGATGCGGTGGTCCAGGCCGAGCCGCTCGAAGATGCGGACGTACGCCTCGCGGTGGAGCCGGTAGGACTCCGCCAGCCCCTCGTCGGACACGTCGAAGGAGTACGAGTCCTTCATCTGGAACTCGCGCCCGCGCAGCACCCCGGACCGGGGCCGCGCCTCGTCGCGGTACTTGGTCTGGATCTGGTACAGCATGACCGGCAGGTCCTTGTACGAGGTGCACTGGTCCTTCACGACCAGGGTGAAGATCTCCTCGTGGGTCGGCCCGAGCAGGTAGTCCGCGCCCTTGCGGTCCTTGAGCCGGAACAGCAGGTCCCCGTACTCCGACCAGCGCCCGCTGACCTCGTACGGCTCCTTCGGCAGCAGGGCCGGGAGCAGCACCTCCTGGGCCCCGATGGCGTCCATCTCCTCGCGGACGATGCGCGAGACGTTGTCCAGGACCCGCTTGCCGAGCGGCAGCCACGTCCACACCCCGGCGGAGCTGCGCCGGACGTAGCCGGCGCGGACCAGCAGCCGGTGGCTGAGGGTTTCGGCGTCGGCCGGGTCCTCGCGGAGGGTCTTGGCCATCAGACGGGACATGCGCTGCACGTGTTGCGTAGACATGCCGGGAGGTTACCGGGGGCGCCGTCGCCCGCGGTACTCGTTTCGGTGGCCGGCCTGGCTTGGTCAGCGCCTGGTCAGCGCCTGGTCAGCGCCTGGTCAGCGGCAGGGTGGCACCCATGACGGCGTACGGGAGGCTCGCGCTCGGGAAGTGGACCTGGCGGGCGAGGTCGGTGTAGCCGAGGGCCCGGTAGAGGCCGCGGGCGGGGCTCTCGGTGTCGATGGCGGAGAGGATCGAGCGGGACTCGTCGGCGTCGTCGGTGATGTCGGTGATCAGCGCGCGGCCGATGCCGTTGCCCTGGAAACCGGGGTGCACATGGAGCTCGGTGATCACGAAGGAGCCGTCGAGCCAGTCCTCGTGCCCGCCGGCCCGCAGGTAGGGCTCGACGATCGTGGACCACCAGTGGGTGCGGTCGTTCGGCATCCCGTACACGAATCCGGTGAGCGCCCCGTCCTCGGCGAAGGCCCCCAGGGCGCGGGCTCCGCGGCAGGTCATGTGGCGCTGGACGATGTAGCGCCGGATGCCGACCTCCTCCTCGCTGAGGCCGAAGGCGACGGCCTGCACGCGCAGGGCCTCGTCCACGCGGGCGGCGAGGTCGAGGGGACCGATTCGGACTCCGGAAGGCAGCATGCGGCGACCTTACTCGGCGGTACCGGGGCGCCGGAATGCCACTGCCGAGGTCGGTGGCCCGCCTTTCGGATCAGGTCGCGGGGGGGGGGTTCAGAACAGCACGCTCATGAAGGCACCGACCTCGCGGAAGCCGACGCGCCGGTAGGCCGCCCGCGCGGCGGCGTTGAAGTCGTTCACGTAGAGGCTGACCACGGGCGCCACGTCCCGCAGCGCGTACTCGACGACGGCGGCCATCCCGGTCTCCGAGTGCCCCAGGCCGCGGAATTCGGGGTCCACCCACACGCCCTGGATCTGGCAGGCACGGGCGGTGGCGGCGCCGATCTCGGCCTTGAAGACGACCTTGCCGTCCTCGACGCGGGCGAAGGACCGGCCGCCGGCGACGAGTTCGGCGACGCGGGCCTGGTAGAGCAGCCCGCCGTCACCGGCCATCGGCGAGATGCCGACCTCCTCGGTGAACATGGCCACGCAGGCGGGCATGATCAGCTCCACCTCGTCCTTGCGGATCCGGCGGACCTGCGGGTCTGCCTCGACCGTGGTGGACGGGCGCTCGATGACCATGAGCGGCTGGTGGGAGCGGACCTCGCGGGCGGGGCCCCAGCTCGGTTCCAGGAGCTGCCACAGCAGCCGGGTGGCCTCGGCGGGGCCGACGATGGAGGAGCAGCGGCGGCCGGTGCGGCGGGCCCGGTCGGCGAAGGCGCGTACGGCGTCGGGGCCGGCGCAGACGGGGACCAGGTTGGCGCCCGCGTAGCAGAGCGAGCGGAGCTCGCCGTCGGCGTACCAGCCCCACATCTCGCCGCCCAGGCGCCAGGGGTCGAGTCCGGCGACCTGGACCCGGGAAGTGACGAAGGCGTTCTCGACCGGCTCGCGTCCGAGGATTTCCATCGCGGCGTCGAGATCACTGGGCTCAAGGACCCGGGTGGTGGTCTGCGTCAACACTGGGGCCTCACCATGCAAGTCTGCTGATCTCCGCACTGTACCCGGCGGCGCCCGGGGATGCCGTGTCCGCGGTCACGAAACAGCCCCGGACCGCCCCCGAACTGCGGGAACGGCACCGGGGCCACGAGCGGAGCAGAGCGCTGAAGGTCAGACGCCGATGGCGACGGTGGGCTCGCCGCTCATCACGCCGTCCTTCTCCATCTGCTCGGCGATCTTCATCGCCTCTTCGATGAGGGTCTCCACGATCTTCGACTCGGGGACGGTCTTGATGACCTCGCCCTTCACGAAGATCTGGCCCTTGCCGTTGCCGGAGGCGACGCCGAGGTCGGCCTCTCGGGCCTCGCCGGGGCCGTTGACGACGCAGCCCATGACCGCGACGCGCAGCGGGACCTCCATGCCCTCCAGGCCCGCCGTGACCTCCTCGGCCAGCTTGTAGACGTCGACCTGGGCACGGCCGCAGGACGGGCAGGAGACGATCTCCAGGCGGCGGGGCTTGAGGTTCAGCGACTCCAGGATCTGGATGCCGACCTTGACCTCCTCCGCCGGCGGGGCGGAGAGGGAGACGCGGATGGTGTCGCCGATGCCCTCGGAGAGCAGCGCGCCGAAGGCGACCGCGGACTTGATGGTGCCCTGGAAGGCGGGGCCGGCCTCGGTGACGCCCAGGTGCAGCGGGTAGTCGCAGGCCGCGGCGAGCTGGCGGTAGGCGTTGACCATGACGACCGGGTCGTTGTGCTTGACCGAGATCTTGATGTCGCTGAAGCCGTGCTCCTCGAAGAGGCCGGCCTCCCAGAGCGCGGACTCGACCAGCGCCTCGGGGGTGGCCTTGCCGTACTTCTTCAGCAGCCGGGCGTCGAGGGAGCCGGCGTTGACGCCGATGCGGATCGGGGTGCCCGCGTCGTTGGCGGCCCGCGCGATCTCCTTGACCTTGTCGTCGAACTGCTTGATGTTGCCCGGGTTCACACGGACCGCGGCGCAGCCGGCGTCGATCGCGGCGAACACGTACTTCGGCTGGAAGTGGATGTCGGCGATGACCGGGATGTTCGACTTCTTCGCGATCACGGCGAGGGCGTCGGCGTCGTCCTGCGTGGGGCAGGCCACACGGACGATGTCGCAGCCGGAGGCGGTCAGCTCGGCGATCTGCTGGAGCGTGGCGCCGATGTCGGAGGTCCGGGTGGTGGTCATCGACTGCACGGAGATCTGTGCGTCGCCACCGACGGCCACGGAACCGACCTGGATCTTGCGGCTGACCCTGCGGTCGGCAAGCTTCGTCGGCACGGCCGGCATTCCGAGAGAGATGGCAGTCATCTGCTGTGCAACCCCAAGGTGTGGATCAAGGTCCCGAGATCGGCGGGCTCCAGGCTTCGAGATTACGCCAACCAAGGGGCGGCCCGTGCATCCGAGGGGGTGCGCCACCCGAACGTAGGGAGCCGGGCACGATCCGTGCCCGGCTCCCGTACGACTGGGGTAGAGCCCCCGCAGATCAGGTGATCTTGATCGGGTTCACCACGTCGGCCACCATCACCAGCAGGGTGAAGCAGATGAACAGGCCCGCGACCACGTACGCGACGGGCATCAGCTTCGCCACGTCGAACGGGCCGGGGTCGGGGCGCCGGAAGATGCGCGCGACGCCCCGCCGGACCGACTCCCACAGGGCACCGGCGATGTGCCCGCCGTCGAGCGGGAGCAGCGGCAGCATGTTGAACAGGAACAGCGAGAGGTTGAAGCCGGCCAGCAGGTTGAGGAAGAAGACCAGCTGGTGCTGGGCGGGGATGTCGAGGGTGAAGATCTCACCGCTGACCCGGGCCGCGCCCACGACGCCCATGGGGCTGTCCTGCTTGCGCTCGGCCCCGTTGAAGGCCGCGTTCCACAGGTCCGGGACCTTGGACGGAAGCTCGACCAGGGACTGCACGCCGGCCTGCATCATCTCGCCCATGCGGTCGACGGACTGGCCGAAGGACTGCGGGACGTAGCCGGAGGCGGGGGCGAAGCCGAGGAAGCCCGCGGTGACGTACTCGTCCTTGACGTACCGGCCGCTGCCGTCCGTCTTGGCGACCTTGTTCTCGATCAGGTTCGCCGTGAGGTCCACGCGCTGACCGGCCCGCTCCACCGTGATCGTGGCGGGGCCGACGGTGGCGCGGATGTCCTTCTGCAGGGCGGACCAGTCGGCGACCGTGCGCCCGTTGAAGGCGACGATCCTGTCGCCCGCCTTCAGGCCGGCGGCCTTGGCGGGGGCGGCCGGGTCGCCGGGGGCGCACTTGTCACGCTTCTCGCTCTGCTGGATGACGCAGTCCGAGACGGTGGCGACGGAGGTGGTCTGGGTGTTCAGCCCGAAGGTCATCAGGGTGGTGAGGAAGATCGCTACGGCCAGGATCAGGTTCATGAACGGCCCGGCGAACATCACGATCACGCGCTTCCACGGCTTGCGCGTGTAGAAGAGCCGGCTCTCGTCCCCGGGCTGGAGCTCCTCGTACGCCGCCGAGCGCGCGTCCTCGATCATCGACCGGAACGGCGAGGTGGAGCGGGCGGTGACCTTGCCGTCCTCGCCGGGCGGGAACATCCCGATCATGCGGATGTAGCCGCCCATCGGGATGGCCTTGATCCCGTACTCGGTCTCGCCCTTCCGCCGCGACCAGATGGTCGGCCCGAAGCCCACCATGTACTGCGGCACGCGGATGCCGAAGACCTTGGCCGTGGAGAGGTGCCCCAGCTCGTGCCAGGCGATGGAGACCAGCAGGCCGACGGCGAAGACCACGACCCCGAGCACCGTCATCAGTAGTGTCATGCGCGCGCCTCCGCGGCGGCCCGAGCCGCCATCTCCCGCGCCCGGGCCCTGGCCCAGGCCTCAGCTTCTAGGACGTCCTGGACCGTCAGGGAGGTTCCCGACTCAGGTGTCCCGTGCTCATCGACCACGGCAGAGACCGTATCCATGATTGCTGTGAACGGCAGCCGACCTGCCAGGAATGCCTCGACGCACTCCTCGTTGGCCGCATTGAACACCGCCGGGGCGGTGCCGCCGAGGGTGCCCACGTGGCGGGCGAGGCCCACCGACGGGAAGGCCTCGGTGTCCAGCGGGAAGAACTCCCAGGTGGACGCCTTGGTCCAGTCGAAGGCGGGGGCCGCGTCCGGGATCCGCTCGGGCCAGCCGAGGCCGATCGCGATGGGGCCGCGCATGTCCGGCGGGGTGGCCTGGGCGAGCGTGGAGCCGTCCGTGAACTCCACCATCGAGTGCACGTAGGACTGCGGATGGACCACGACCTCGATGCGGTCGAAGGGGATGTCGTAGAGCAGGTGCGCCTCGATGACCTCCAGCCCCTTGTTGACCAGGGTCGCGGAGTTGACGGTGATCACCGGGCCCATGGCCCAGGTGGGGTGCGCGAGGGCGTCCTGCACGGTGACGTGTCCCAGCTCGGCGCGGGTGCGTCCGCGGAAGGGGCCGCCGGAGGCGGTCACCACGAGCTTGCGGACGTCGGCCCGGGTGCCGGCGGCGAGCGCCTGGAAGAGCGCCGCGTGCTCGGAGTCCACCGGGATGATCTGGCCGGGCTTCGCCAGGGCCTTGACCAGGGGGCCGCCGACGATCAGCGACTCCTTGTTGGCCAGGGCCAGGGTCCGGCCCGCCCGCAGGGCGGCGAGGGTCGGCGCGAGGCCGATGGAACCGGTGATGCCGTTGAGGACGGTGTGGCACTCGGAGGCGGCGAGTTCGGCCGCGGCGTCCGGACCGGCCAGGATCTCGGGCAGCGGCTCGGACGGGCCGTACTGGGCGCTCAGCGCCTCTTTCAGGGCCGGTACGACATCCTCGCGGGCAACGGCCACCGTCTTGACCCGCAGCAGCCGGGCCTGCTCGGCCAGCAGCGCCACCCGCCCGCCCGCGGCGGACAGTGCGGTGACCCGGAACCGGTCCGGGTTGCGCAGGGCGAGGTCGATGGCCTGGGTCCCGATGGACCCGGTGGACCCGAGGATGACGATGTCCCGGAGGCCGGCCGCGGGGTCGAAGAGGAGGTGCGGATCGGCGAGGGGGGCTGGGCGGTCGCTCATGCCCCCCATTGTTGCCGCAAGTCAGGAGCGGCCGGACACGGAGCCCCCTTCCGTTACCCGCAGGAGCAGGTGCGGGAGCGTTCCGGCGAACTCCGGGAGCGTGCGCGCGGCGCGCCACCAGGCCTCCGGGTCCTCGCCGAGGGCCGCGGTGAACAGCCGGTCCGCCTCGGCGCGGGCGGTGAGGACGGCGTCCGGGCGGTCGTGCCGGTCGGGGTGGTCCACGTCGCCGAGCCAGTGGTCCTCGTCCAGGGCCTAGCAGGCCGGCAGCTTGTGCCGGACCACGTCGATGCCGGTCAGCAGGCCGCGGTCCAGGCAGTCGCGCACCCAGCGGATGTCCTCCAGGGCGCTGTCCATCGGGACGGCGAGGCTGGCCAGGGCCAGTTCGCGCTCCACCTCCCCGGTCGGCTCGGCGGCCGTCGGGGCCAGGCGGCGTACGGCCCGGATCAGCTCGGGACCGGGCCGGCCCGCCCCGGCGGGCTCGGGCAGGGCGTCGTCGGCCACGGCCGCCACCAGAGCGGGCAGCGGGCCCGCGTGGCCGGGGGCGTGCCGCAGCAGCTCGGCCCACAGGCGGGGGTCGTCGCCCAGCGGACGCAGGGCGCGCTGTACGGCCGTCTGCATGCCGGCCTGTTCGGGCAGGGTCCAGCGCAGGGATTCCCGTACGGGGAGGTGGCCGAGCAGCAGGGTGTGGCGGGCGGGGACGACGTGGGTGACCAGTTCCTCGTGGGTGACCCGGCCGATCCGGACGGCCCGAACGGCGGGCCGGTGCCAGGAGCGCCCCGCCTCGGCCCGCGCCCCGGCGGCCAGCAGGGCGTGGACGCTCTCCGGGGGCAGGTCCGCGACCATCAGCAGGGCCTCGACGGAGCCGACGGGCAGCGGCTGCCGGGCGTGTTCGGCGCACAGCAGGTCCGGGTCGGCCTCGTACGGGAGCGCCAGGATGTCCAGCGGGACGCGCGGCCCGCGGCGGCCGTGCCGGCGCAGCAGGCCGACCAGCTCGGCGGCGGTGAGCGGTCCGTCGTCGGGGTCCCGGCCCAGCTCGGCGCGGAGCACCGGGAGGAGTTCGGGCGGGGTCCGGCGGCGGGCGTACCGCGTGGGGCCGGGCAGGCCGGGCAGCGGTCGGCCGACCACCCGGGGGTTGCGGGCTATGTAGTGCCGGTCCTCCTCGCTGCCGTGGCGCAGCAGCAGGGTGACGGTCGAAGCCGAGAGCCACTCGTCCCGGCACAGGTACTTGCGGGTGGGCCGGTCCAGCCTGCCGATCATGTCGGTGACGACGTGGTCCGGTGCGTGGCGCAGCAGGTGCGCCACGCACCAGGCCAGCCGCCGGCTGGTGCGGTCTTCCTCGGCCGTCGACATCGTTCTCGTCCGCCTCGCGCTGTGCTCGTACGCGTACCAGTACTCGTACTCATCCTCGTACGTCTGTCCGACGTGCGGCGATGATCGCAGGTCAGCGGATGGGGCGGTGCACGTTTTCCCGAGTCGACGGTCCGGGGGCGGCGTCCGCGATCCAGGGGCCCTCTCCGGAGGGGTCGAGGACGCCCTCCTCCAGCCAGGTGTAGGTACCGGACAGGACGCCCGCGACCACCTTGCGGTCGAGGTCGTCGGTGTTGGACCAGAGCCGGCCGAAGAGCTCCTCGACGCGCAGCCGGGACTGCTCGCAGAAGGCGTCGGCCAGCTGGTACGCCTCGCGGCCGTGGGCGCCGGTGGCGCGCAGGTGCTCGGCGCGGACGCAGGCGGCACTCATCGCGAAGAGCTCGGCGCCGATGTCGACGATGCGGCCGAGGAAACCCTGCTTGGTTTCCATGCGGCCCTGCCAGCGGGACATGGCGTAGAAGGTCGAGCGGGCGAGTTTGCGGGCGCTGCGCTCCACATAGCGCAGGTGGGTGGAGAGGTCGGGGTGACCGCCGGGGTGGAAGGCGCGGTAGGTGCCGGGGACCTGGCCGGGGCCGGTGGCGAGTTTGGGCAGCCAGCGGGCGTAGAAGCCGGCGGCGCGGGCGCCGGCCTTCGCCTTGTCGCCGAGTGCCTTGTCGGGGTCGATGAGGTCGCCCGCCACCGCGAGGTGCGCGTCCACGGCCTCACGGGCGATCAGCAGGTGCATGATCTCCGTCGAGCCCTCGAAGATCCGGTTGATGCGCAGGTCGCGGAGCATCTGTTCGGCGGGGACGGCGCGTTCGCCTCGGGCCGCCAGGGAGTCGGCGGTCTCGAAGCCGCGCCCGCCGCGGATCTGGACCAGTTCGTCGGCCATCAGGCAGGCCATCTCGGAGCCGTAGAGCTTGGCGAGGGCGGCCTCGATGCGGATGTCGTTGCGGTCCTCGTCGGCCATCTGGGAGGCGAGGTCGACCACCGCTTCGAGGGCGAAGGTGGTGGCGGCGATGAAGGAGATCTTGGCGCCGACCGCCTCGTGCTTCGCGACCGGCCGGCCCCACTGCTCCCGTACGCCGGACCACTCGCGGGCGATCTTCAGGCACCACTTGCCGGCGCCGACGCACATGGCGGGCAGGGACAGCCGGCCGGTGTTGAGGGTGGTCAGGGCGATCTTGAGCCCGGCGCCCTCGGCGCCGATGCGCTGGGCCGCGGGGACCCGGACGCGGTGGAAGCGGGTGACGCCGTTCTCCAGGCCGCGCAGGCCCATGAAGGCGTTGCGGTGCTCGACGGTGATGCCCGGTGAGTCCGCCTCCACGACGAAGGCGGTGATCCCGCCGCGGTGGTTCTCGGACTTCGGGACACGGGCCATCACGACGAGCAGGTCCGCGACGACCCCGTTGGTCGTCCACAGCTTCACGCCGTCGAGCACGTACGCGTCGTCCCCGTCGGGGACCGCCGTGGTGGCCAGGCGCGCCGGGTCGGAGCCCACGTCGGGCTCGGTGAGCAGGAAGGCGCTGATGGCGGTGGTGGCGCAGCGGGGCAGGTAGGCGTCCTTCTGCTCCTGCGTGCCGAACATCTTCAGCGGCTGGGGGACGCCGATCGACTGGTGGGCTGAGAGCAGCGCCCCGATGGCGGGGCTCACCGATCCGACGAGGGCCAGCGCCTTGTTGTAGTAGACCTGGGTGAGACCGAGGCCGCCGTACTTGGGGTCGATCTTCATGCCGAGGGCGCCGAGCTCCTTGAGCCCGCGCACGGTCTCGTCGGGGATCTTCGCCTCGCGTTCGATGCGGGCCCCGTCGATGCCGGTCTCGCAGAACTCCCGCAGCCGGGCCAGGAAGGCCTCGCCGCGCCGGACGTCCTCGTCGGCGGGGAGCGGGTGGGGGTGGATCAGGTCGAGCCGGAAGCGCCCGAGGAAGAGTTCCTTGGCGAAACTGGGTTTGCGCCAGTCCTGTTCCCGGGCCGCTTCCGCGACCTGCCGTGCCTCGCGCTCGGTCACCTTGGGCTGTGTTGCGGACATGAGGGGACTCACCTCGCCGCCGGAGTCGGGGGTCCACCGGCGTTACCGGCCGGTGCTACCTGTGAGTCGTACCCCAAGTCGGCGCCTCGGAAAAGGGGGACGGCCGGAGCCCCCGCACAGTAGGCTCCGGCCGTCGGCTTTTTGGCCGTACGAGATCAGATGTCGAGGCCGGTCAGGACCAGGACTCGCTCGTACGTGTAGTCGTCCATCGCATAGCGGACACCCTCGCGGCCCACACCGGACTGCTTGACGCCGCCGTACGGCATCTGGTCGGCGCGGTAGGACGGCGCGTCGCCGATGATGACACCGCCGACCTCGAGCTCGCGGTGGGCGCGGAACGCGGTCTGCACGTTGCGGGTGAAGACGCCGGCCTGCAGACCGAACTTCGAGTCGTTGACCGCGGCGAAGGCCTCGTCGGTGTTCTCGACCTTCTTCAGCGTCAGGACCGGCCCGAAGACCTCCTCGGTGGCGAGCTTGACGCCGTCCGGCACGTGGGCCAGGACGGTGG
Organism: Streptomyces avidinii; assembly: GCF_014650695.1. Taxonomy (GTDB): domain Bacteria; phylum Actinomycetota; class Actinomycetes; order Streptomycetales; family Streptomycetaceae; genus Streptomyces; species Streptomyces avidinii. Next base: position 52,463 of record NZ_BMVL01000016.1, read on the forward strand.
GCTCGTACGAGGCACCCGCGCGCTTGCCACCGGTCAGCAGCTTGGCTCCGGCGGAGACGGCCTCGTCGACCCAGGACTCGACGCGCTGGGCGGCGGCCTCGGAGACGAGGGGACCGACGTCGGTGGCGGAGTCGGACGGGTCGCCGGTGACCTGCGCCTGGACCTTCTCCACGACCTTCTCCACGAGGCGGTCGTAGACGGCGGCGTCGGCGATCACGCGCTGCACGGAGATGCAGGACTGGCCGGCCTGGTAGTTCGAGAAGGTCGCGATACGGGTCGCGGCCCAGTCGAGGTCGGCCTCGGAGGACCAGTCGTCCAGGACCACGGCGGCGGCGTTGCCGCCGAGCTCCAGGGTGCAGTGCTTGTGGGGCACCGACTGCTGGATGGCGTAGCCGACGGTGTCGGAACCGGTGAAGGAGATGACGGGCAGACGCTCGTCCTTGACCAGGGCCGGCATCTTGTCGTTCGCGACCGGCAGGACCGACCAGGAACCGGCCGGGAGGTCGGTCTCGGCGAGCAGCTCGCCCAGGATCAGCCCGGACAGCGGCGTTGCCGGTGCGGGCTTGAGGATGATCGGCGCGCCGACGGCGATGGCCGGGGCCACCTTGTGGGCGCACAGGTTCAGCGGGAAGTTGAACGGCGCGATGCCGAGGACCGGGCCCTTGACGAAGCGGCGGGTCAGCGCCAGACGGCCGACACCGCCGGCGTCGGTGTCCAGGCGCTGGGCCTCTCCGCCGTTGAAGCGGCGGGCCTCTTCGGCGGCGAAGCGGAACACGGAGACCGCACGGCCGACCTCACCGCGGGCCCACTTGACGGGCTTGCCGTTCTCGGCGGAGATCAGCTGGGCGATCTCCTCGGTGCGCTCGACGAGCCGCTTGGACACGTGGTCCAGCGCCGCGGCACGTACGTGGGCGGGGGTCGCGGAGAACTCCGCCGTCACGGCGTACGCCGCGGCCACGGCCTCTTCGACCTGCTCGTCGGTGGGCACGCTGACGGCGGCGACCAGTCGGCCGTCCCACGGGGAGTGGACGTCGAAGCTGTCCTCGCCGGTGGCCTGGCGGCCGGCGAGCCAGAAGGCGTGGGTGGAAGTCATGCGAATCCCGGCCCTTCGGAAGTGTGCGGTGGGTCCTGACCCCTCCACCGTAGGACTCCGTGGGCGATTCGGCGTTTGTCCGGCGTGTAGTACCCGCCGCGGAGGCTGCGCCGCTTTGTCAATGTCACACGTCCGGCCGGTCTGCTGGGGCTCCGCTCACGGGCGGGCCGGGCTGTGCGGCGGGCGGCGCGGTGCCGGGCGTCGCGATCCCGGCAAGATCCGAACGGGACGGGCTAGGCAGCCGGCGGGCTGGCCTTGAGGGCGAGCCAGAGCTCCATGCGGACGTCCGGGTCCTCCAGGGAGCGGCCGAGGATCTCCTCGACGCGCTTCATCCGGTACCGCAGGGTGTGCCGGTGCACGCCGAGGTCGGCGGCGGCCGCGTCCCACTGCCCGTGGCGGGAGAGCCAGGCCTGGAGCGAGGCCACCAGGTCGCCGCGCCCGGTCGCGTCGTGCTCCCGCAGGGCGCGCAGGGTGCCGTCCGCGAAGGCCCGTACGGCGTCGTCGGCGAGCAGCGGCAGGACCGAGCCCGCCGCCATGTCCTCGTGCTCCACCATCGGCCGCCCCCGGCGCCGGGCCACGGCCAGGGCCTGGTCGGCCTGCTTGAGGGCCGCCGCCACGCCGCCCGGTCCGGCGGGCGCGGACAGGCCGACCACCAGCTCGTCCGGTTCGGGCCCGGCCGCGTCCCGGCCGCGCCGCACCTCCAGCGCCTCCGCGTGGTCCACGCACGCCTGGACGGCAGAGCCCCCGTCGGAGGCGAGGATCACGAGCCGGCCCGGCTCCGGGACGACCAGCAGGGTCTCCCCGGTCCGGGCGGCCGCCGACTCCACCGTGTCGGAGAGCAGCGCCAGCCCTTCCGGCTGCGCGGTCCCGGCCAGTGCCGGCTCGGCCACGATCAGCCGGAACGGTGCCTCCAGCAGGGCCCCGTACAGGTCTCCGGCCACGGACCGCGCGTGGTCCGCCTCGCCCGCCAGCAGCATGCGCAGCACGGCCGCCCCCAGCCGGGACTCGGCGTCGTGCAGGGAGCGCGAGCGCTCGGTGGTGAGGGTGAGCAGCGCGACCGCGGAGTGGACGGCGTACCGCTCGGCCGTGCCCAGCGGGGCCGCGGTACCGACGGCGAGCGCGCCGCGCGCCCGTCGGCCCGTGCCCAGGGACTGGAGTTCCACGCGGTCCTCGGATCCGCCGACCACGGCGCTCGCGGGCGCGGGGCGCTCGCGCAGCCGTTCCACGTCGGGGGTGAGCCGGGCGGCGCGCCGCGCGGCCCAGTCGGGGGCGGCCGCGACGACCGCGCCCGAGGTGTCGTACAGGGCGGCCCAGCCGTGCACGTGCGCCGCCAGCTTGGCCAGCAGCTCGGCGGGGCCGTCGACGGAGAGCGCGGCGCGCGTCAGCTCGCGCTGCGCCTCGAAGCCGGCGGTGACGGCCCGGTACTGGTCCGCCGCGAGGGCGGCGGAGACGGCCTTGCTGATCGCCAGGAAGGGGGTCCGCCGCGGTACCTCCAGCAGCGGCATGTCCTCGGTCCGCGCGGCCTCGACCAGCGCCTCGGGGATCTCCTCGTAGTTGACGCCGATCGCGAAGCCGATGCCGACGACCCCGGCTGCGGCGAGGCGGCGTACGTAGGCATGCATCTCGTCCGGGTCCCCCGCGTCCAGTTTCATCGCGGTGATCAGGAGCAGCTCCCCGCCCTCCATGTACGGGACCGGGTCGGCGAGCTCGCTGACGTGGGCCCAGCGCACCGGGGTGTCGAGGCGGCCCTCCCCCGCCCGGACGCTGAGCTTGAGCACCGAGTGCTGGACGAGTGAGGCGAGGGTGAGCGGCATCGGTTACCAGTGGCCTTAGCGGGAGGGGGCGAGCGGGAGGGTCAAGAGACAGACCGCCGAGGGTTTTCGCCGTGTCGTACGAACGACTTCCCTCGATTCTGCCACCTCGTACGGGTCGGGGTGCGGGTCAGGACGTTCCGGCCAGGCGGACCAGCAGCGGCGCCGCCCGCTCCCCGCGCACCGAGGTCAGCGACAGCACCGCGTGCCCCGGCGGCACGGCGTGCGCCAGGTCCGACGCGGACCACCGCTCCCGCTCCACCTGCCGCACGGTCACCGCGTCCGTGGTGACCGCCTTGCCGGTGACGAGCTTGCGGAAGGAATGCATCAGGCGGGTCAGCGGCTGGTCGGCGAAGACGGTGCGGTGGGTGACGTCCCGCGTCTCCACCCACTCGGTGCCCCAGGCCTCGGCGAACCGCTTGCCGTCCCAGGTGGTGACCCCGGAGAAGGCCATCCGGCAGCCGACCGCCCCGAGCAGCGGCGTGCGCAGCTCCTCCGGTACGTCGTCCAGCGTGCGGAGAGTGAGCAGGACGCCCGCGTGCGCCGAGCGCAGCCGCTGGACGCCCCGTACGGTCCCGGCGGTCAGGGTGTGCGAGGCGTCGTCGAGCGCGAGGAAGGCGAACAGGGAACGGTCGGTACGGGCGGCCGCGGCAGCGTTGAACTGGGCGAGCAGCAGCCGGGCCAGCATCCGGGAGGCGTCGGCGTGCCCGCGCTCGGGCAGGTCGACGCGGACGCGGATCGGGTGCTCCAGGGCGCGCAGCGAGAACGGCCGACCCTGGCCGGTGGTGTCGAAGAAGCCCGCGAAGGCGGGCCGGTCCAGCAGGGCCACCCGATCGGCGAGGGCGGGGCCGGGGTCCGCGGGGGCGCCGTGCTGGCGGGCCCGGGCGTCGAGCTCGCGCAGCATCGCGTGCTGCCCGGTGAGGTCGTGGCGCAGGGCGTCGAATGCGGTGGGGACCCCGTCGAGCAGCTCGCGCAGTTCGGGCACGGCCGGGAAGCGTTCGTACGCCACCCGGAACGGCCCGAGGAGCTGGGCGAGGGCGGTGGCGGCGCGGCGTACGTCGATCCCGGGGACGTCCCCGACGAAGGCCTCGGCGAGCAGGGTGGCGGCCTCGTCGGGGTCGGTGGCGCCGCCGTAGAGGTCGAGGTCGTAGACGGAGGCGGGGTCGCCGACCCGGACCACCACGTCGAAGGCGGCGTCCGGCCCGAGTTGGGCGCCGGCCGCTCCGACGGCGACGACGGCGGCCTGGCCGGCGAGCGCCTGGAGCGAGAGCGACTCGACGACGGGCCGCACGAGCTGCCGGGTCTTGCCGGTGCCGGAGGGCCCGACGGCGAGCAGGGAGGTGCCGAGCACGTCGGGGTCGAGGGCGAGGGCGGTGCCGCGGCGGGAGTACGGGTTGCGCACGCCGTCCTCGACGGTGCCGAGCAGCACCTGCCGGGCCAGCAGATCGTGCCGGGCGGCCCGCACGGGCAGGTCCCGCGCCCCGGAGGGGTGCACGCAGGCGGCGGCGCCCTTGTCGCGCACGGCGTCGGCGAAGGCGCGCATGCGGGACGGGTCGACGCGCACGGAGTCCCACGCCCGCCGGATCCGGGCGTAGTCGACGTCATTCATCCGCCCATTCCCGGCCTCCACCTCCAACCGCTCGGCAACATCCCCCAACCCGGCCCCCCGCAACTGCGGCCACCGCGCGGGGTCGTCCTCCTGCTCTTCCGCAGGTGTCGTCCGGGGACGGTCCGGGCCGGTCTCGGCCGTGGCCGGCCTGAGCCGGCTCAGCAGGCGCACCGCGCCACCGAGCCAGGCGAAGGCCAGGACTACGGCCACATCGATCGCAGTCTTCGCCGTGCTGTCGAGCGCGAGGTTGGCTTCTTGATCCGCGCCGTACGGCAGGAACGCGAAGACCAGCTGCCTGAGTGGCAGCTGGTGGTTGTCGACGAGGAGGAGCGTGACCCAGGCCAACGGGACGACCGCGAGGGCCGGAGCCCAGGGGCCACGCGCGACGACCAGGCGGCTCCAGGCGGTGCGCCAGCTGCCGAGCCGACCGAATCCGTAGAGGAGGGCCGAGACGAAGAGCAGCTCGTAGATCGGCTTGGCCCGCATCCCGCCCGTCCCCATGACGGGCTCCCCGTTGGCGGCGTACCAGCTGTCGGGAGTGAAGAGGTTGAGCGGTGCGTCCCAGAAGGGGATGTACGTATTGCGCATGAGGGACCAGACGAGGACGCACGCCAGGAAGGAGATGACGGCTCCGGTGGCAAGAGCCCGGTCAGGGGTCGTCGGCGGCTCCATCTCCGCGCGCGGGGTGTGGCCATAGCGCCATACGCCCGGCTCGGCGACCGGCCGTGGTGTGCGCAGCCAGTCGGCGATGGTCGGCCCCCGGTCCGGCGCGTGCCGCGGCTTCGGGGGATGCGCCTGGGGGGCGGCGGCAGGTCTCGGTACGCGATCCGAGCGGGTCGCCCGTCCGTCGTGCGTGCCGTCGGTGTCCATGAACCCCTGCCCCCTGCCCGTGCCTGCGCTGCGTCGCTCAATGTAGTTGCCCGGCGTCGGCCGTGGGCCCGTACCCGCGCTCCGGTTCGACGTGCCGTCCGCAGGACGCCCGCTCCGGTCCTTCCTATGGCCGTCACGGACAAGGACACGCGGTGATCACTACCGAACGGAGCATGCAGGACCACCGCTCCCGGGCCTAGCCTGCGGACAAAGAGACAAGTGCGTCCGAAAACACCCCCCAGGAGCCCCCTATGACCGCTGTTCCGCAGGAGCGCAAGATCGTCACCGCGATCCCCGGCCCCAAGTCGCAGGAGCTGCAGGCCCGCCGCCTGCAGACCGTGGCCGGTGGCGTGGGCTCCGTGCTGCCCGTCTTCACGGCCCGCGCGGGCGGCGGCATCATCGAGGACGTCGACGGCAACCGCCTGATCGACTTCGGCTCCGGCATCGCCGTGACCTCGGTCGGCGCCTCGGCCGAGGCCGTCGTGCGCCGCGCCTCCGCGCAGCTCGCCGACTTCACCCACACCTGTTTCATGGTCACCCCGTACGAGGGCTACGTCGAGGTCTGCGAGGCCCTCGCCGAGCTGACCCCGGGCACCCACGCCAAGAAGTCGGCCCTGTTCAACTCCGGCGCCGAGGCCGTCGAGAACGCCGTCAAGATCGCCCGTTCGTACACCAAGCGCCAGGCCGTCGTCGTCTTCGACCACGGCTACCACGGCCGTACGAACCTCACCATGGCGCTGACCGCGAAGAACATGCCGTACAAGCAGGGCTTCGGTCCGTTCGCCCCCGAGGTCTACCGCGTCCCGGTCGCCTACGGCTACCGCTGGCCCACCGGCGCCGAGAACTGCGGCCCCGAGGCCGCCGCCCAGGCGATCGACGAGATCACCAAGCAGATCGGCGCCGACAACGTCGCCGCGATCATCATCGAGCCGGTCCTCGGCGAGGGCGGCTTCATCGAGCCGGCCAAGGGCTTCCTGCCGGCGATCGTGAAGTTCGCCAACGACAACGGCATCGTCTTCGTCGCCGACGAGATCCAGTCCGGTTTCTGCCGCACCGGCCAGTGGTTCGCGTGCGAGGACGAGGGCATCGTCCCCGACCTGATCACCACCGCCAAGGGCATCGCGGGCGGTCTGCCGCTCGCCGCCGTGACCGGCCGCGCCGAGATCATGGACGCCGCGCACGCGGGTGGCCTGGGTGGCACCTACGGCGGTAACCCGGTGGCCTGCGCCGGTGCGCTCGGCTCCATCGAGACCATGAAGGAGCTCGACCTCAACGCCGCGGCGAAGAAGATCGAGTCCATCATGAAGGCCCGCCTGACGGCCATGCAGGAGAAGTACGACATCATCGGCGACATCCGCGGCCGCGGCGCCATGATCGCGATCGAGCTCGTCAAGGACCCGGTGTCCAAGACCCCGTTCCCGGAGGCGGCCGGCGCGCTCGCCAAGGCCTGCCACGCCGAGGGCCTGCTCGTCCTGACCTGTGGCACCTACGGCAACGTGCTCCGCTTCCTCCCGCCGATCGTCATCGGTGAGGACCTGCTGAACGAGGGCATGGACCTCATCGAGGCCGCGTTCGCGGCCATCGGCACGGCCATCTGATCGAAGGACTAGAACGTGCGCGCGCTGCGACCGGGTCCTACCGGCGGTAACGGGCGGACGCTGTGAAGAAGCTGTGGGGGGCCGATGGCGGGAGCGCGATCCTGCTGTCGGTCCCCCTTTCGCTGCCGTACGGTTTCTGCAGATGAGTGAAACACCCCGCTCCGGGGAAACCGGGGGCGACACCAGTACTGGGCTTCCCCAGCACCGTACTGGGGATGCGTTCGCGCACACTCCTCACCGATCGGACAGCCGTTCGCCCCAAACCCCCCGGGGCGCCCGGCAACCCGATCCGGGCGGCCGTCCCGGAACCATCCCCCCTGTTCCGGGACGGCCGGCCACTCCTCTCCTGATCGCCGCGGTCTGCGGCCTCCTCTTCTTCCTGGTCACGTGGCAGGTGCTGGTCTCCGGCCCGCTGCTGGCCCCGGACCACGCGCTGAGCCGCGCCCTGGTGCGCACGCTCCCGGACTCCGTCACCGAGCGCCTCTCGGACCTCGGCAACATCCCGGTCGCCGTGCCCGTACTCGTCCTGGCCATGGCGTACGCCGCCCGGCGCGGGCGGCCGCTCGCCGCCGGGGCCGCCGGCCTGGCCATGGCCCTGGTGCCGGCCCTGGTCATCCCCTTCAAGGAGTGGACCGGCCGGCCGGGCCCGCTGGAGCCCTGGGCCGCCGGCTACTTCCCCTCGGGCCATACGGCCACCGCGGCCGTCGCCTACCTCGGCGCGGCCCTGCTCGTGCGCCCGTACACCCGCCGGGCATGGCCGACGGCCGTCGCCTTGGTGCTCACGGGGGCGACGGCCGTCGGGCTGATCCTGCGGGGGTGGCACTGGCCGCTGGACGTACTGGCCAGCCTGTTGCTCTGCACTCCCCTGCTGCTCGGCGTGGCGTGGGTCAGCCGCCGAAGTAGGCGTCGAAGTTCCGGCTGAACTCCCAGCCGCCGAAGCGGTCCCAGTTGATCGACCAGGTCATCAGGCCGCGCAGCCCCGGCCAGGTGCCGTGGGTCCGGTAGGTCCCGCAGTCGGTCTTCTTCGTCAGGCAGTTCAGTGCCTTGTTCACCTCCGCGGGCGAGGTGTGCCCGTTGCCCGCGTTGGTGGTGGCCGGCAGGCCGATGGCGACCTGGTCCGGGCGCAGGGCCGGAAAGACCCGGGCGGTGTTCCCGGCGACGGGGAAGCCGGTGAGCAGCATGTCGGTCATGGCGATGTGGAAGTCGGCGCCGCCCATCGAGTGGTACTGGTTGTCGAGGCCCATGATCGAACCCGAGTTGTAGTCCTGGACGTGGAGCAGCGTGAGGTCGTCGCGCAGGGCGTGGATCACCGGGAGGTACGCTCCGGCGCGCGGGTCCTGGCCGCCCCAGGGGCCGGATCCGTAGTACTGGTATCCCAGCTGGACGAAGAAGGTCTCCGGGGCCATGGTCAGGACGAAGTCCGGGCCGTACTTGGCCTTCAGGGTCTTCACGGCCGCGATCAGGTTGACGACGACCGGGGTGGTGGGCGCCCGGAAGTCGGTGTCCCCGGTGGCCAGGGAGAGCGAGTGGCCCTCGAAGTCGATGTCCAGGCCGTCGAGGCCGTACTCGTCGATGATGGCGCCGACGGAGGAGACGAAGGCGTCCCGGGTGGCCGTGCTCGCGAGCTGGACCTGGCCGTTCTGGCCGCCGATCGAGATCAGCACCTTCTTGCCGGCCGCCTGCTTGGCCTTGATGGCCGCCTTGAACTCCGCCACGGATTCGACGTTCGGGCACTCCGCGACCGGGCAGAGCCGGAAGCGGATGTCGCCGGAAGTCACCGAAGTGGGTTCGCCGAAGGCGAGGTTGATGACGTCCCAGGAGGCGGGTACGTCGGCCATCCGGACGTGGCCGGAGCCGTTGGCGAAGCTCGCGTGCAGGTAGCCGACCAGCGCGTGGGCGGGCAGGCCACCGCCGCCGCCCCCGCCGCCGGGCGTGGTCGCGGAGGCGGGGGCGCTCTGCGGGGAGACGCCCGCCGCGTTCACCGCGCTGACCCGGAAGGTGTACGTGGTGGCCGCGGCGAGGCCGGTCACGGATGCCGAGGCGGAGGTGACGCTCACGGGCGCCGCGCCGTCCCGGTGGACGGTGTACGAGGTGGCGCCCGGGACCGCCGACCAGGACAGCGCGACGGAGGTCGACGAGGTGGCGGAAGCGGTCAGGCCGGTGGGGGCGGCCGGGAGCTGGGGCTGGCCGGGACCGCCGGGGTCCGGGCCGACCAGGGTGAGGTCGTCGGTGACGTGGGCGGGCTGGCCGTACCAGCCGTGGGTGTAGACCGTCACCGAGGTCGTGGACGGGCCGGTGCGGAAGGTGGTAGCCAGCTGCTTCCACGCACCCGGTGTCTGCGTCCAGGTCGACACGTCGGTGGTGCCGGTGCCGGTCGCGCCGAGGTAGACGTACGCCCCCTGCACCCAGGCGGCGAGCGTGTACGTCGAGTCGGGCTTGACGGTGACGGCCTGGGCGCAGCGGGCGTTGTCCTGGCCGGCCGGGGTGGCCCGCAGGGCGGAACCTCCGCCGTGGACGGGTGCGGTGACGGCGGCTCCGCTTCCGCCCGAGCAGCTCCAGCCGTCGAGTCCGGCCTCGAAGCCGCCGTTGCGTACGAGGTCGGCGTCGGCCGCCGCGGCGGGCGGGCCCGCGGCGAGGAAGCCGGCCACCGCGAGGGCGGCGGCCGTGAGGAAGGGTAGGGCTCTGCGCACAACTGCCTCCGGTGCATGGGGGGATGGAGGGGGTCAGCGGCGCCCAAGATGGTCCAGACCAATACCCTTGTCAAGGCTTTCGGCCCTCCTTCGCGAGCACGCACGCGGCCGCTTCGTGCATCGCGAGCTCCAGCACGGCCGGGTCGGTGAGCGTCCCCTCGCCGTCCGGAAGTTCCAGCCAGCGCACCCCGCCGGTCGCCCGCCCCGGGTACGGGACCACGATCCAGGTCCCGCGCCCGGCACCCCGTACGCCCGTGCCGAGCCACCGGGACGCCGTGCCGGCGGGCACGAAGAAGCCCAGCCGGGAGTCGCCGAAGTCGGCGAGCACCGGGCCGGGCCGGCCGAGGAGCAGGCGGAGCACGTCGAGGGTGGGCCGCCCCAGCTTCCCGGGCAGGATCAGCACGTCCCAGCGCCGGCCGGCGGGCAGCAGGGCGACCCCGAGGGGGTTGCGCTCCCACTCCCACCGACAGCCCTCCGGATCCGGCGCCACCGATACCAGCCAGTCCACTGCCGTCTTGGCCCCCGGAATCGTCATCGCCCGGCCTCCGTTCCCTGTAGGTGAGGGGTTCTCACCGGGAGAGAGCGGGGCCGGGCGTGATTATGACGCGGGTTTCGTTACTCCATGGTAGTGAATCGGGTCACACGGTGACCGGCGGTCCGCGCCGGGCGCACGGTGGTGGCACGCGGCGGAACACGTGGGGCGGGAGGCGTGGGGCGGGAAGCGCGCGCCGAGCGGTCCGCGGCGGCAAGGGCCTAGCTGTCGAAGCCGAGGCCGAAGCGGTCCAGCGTCTTGAGCCACAGGTTCCGGTGTCCGCCGCGGGCGTCCGCGCGGGCCAGCGACCACTTGGTGAGCGCGATCCCGGTCCATGCGAAGGGCTCGGGCGGGAACGGCATCGGCTTGGACTTCACCATCTCCAGCTGCGTGCGCTCGGTGGAGAGCCCGTCGAGCAGGTCCAGCATCACGTCCGCGCCGAACCGGGTGGCCCCCACCCCGAGGCCGGTGTAGCCGGCCGCGTACGCCACCTTCCCCCTGTGGGCGGTGCCGAAGAAGGCGGAGAAGCGCGAGCAGGTGTCGATCGCGCCGCCCCAGGCGTGGCTGAACTTCAGCCCCTCCAGCTGCGGGAAGGCGGTGAAGAAGTGCTCCGCGAGCTTGAGGTAGGTCTCGGGGCGGTGGTCGTACTCGGAGTCGAGCTTCCCCCGGTAGGGGTAGATCGCGTCGTAGCCGCCCCACAGGATCCGGTTGTCGCGGGTGATCCGGAAGTAGTGGAACTGGTTGGCGCTGTCGCCGAGCCCCTGCCGCCTCTTCCAGCCGATGGACGCGAGCTGGGCCTCGTCGAGCGGCTCGCTCATCAGTGCGTAGTCGTAGACCGGGACGGTGAACGGGCGGACCCGGCGGACCAGCGAGGGGAAGATGTTGGTGCCCAGGGCGACCCGGCGGGCGAGGATCGTGCCGTAGGGGGTGGTCACGGTCATCCCGGAGCCGGCCGCGGCCAGCTTGAGGCCGCGGGTGTTCTCGTAGATCCGTACCCCGAGCTCCAGGCAGGCCCGCTTGAGGCCCCAGGCCAGCTTCGCCGGGTTGAGCATGGCGACTCCGTCGCGGTCCCAGAGGCCCGCGAGGAAGGTCGGCGAGTCGACCTCGGCGCGCACCGCCTCGCCGTCCAGCCATTCGGAGCCGTCGGCGAGGCCCTGGCGCAGCGCCTCCTCGTGCAGTTCGCGCAGTTCCTCGACCTGGTGCGGTTCGGTGGCGACGTCGATCTCGCCGGTCCGCTCGAAGTCGCAGTCGATGCCGTAGCGGGCGACGGCCTCCTCGATGGCGTCGAGGTTGCGGGCGCCCAGCTCCTCCAGCCTGGCCAGCTCACCGGGCCAGCGGGCCAGCCCGTTGCTGAGTCCGTGGGTGAGCGAGGCGGCGCAGAATCCGCCGTTGCGGCCGGAGGCGGCCCAGCCCGCCTCCTTGCTCTCGATCAGTACGACGTCCCGGTCGGGGTCGCGCTCCTTTGCGATCAGCGCGGTCCACAGCCCGCTGTAGCCGCCGCCGACGACCAGCAGGTCGCACCGCTCGTCGGAGGTCAGCGCCGGCTCGGGGGCGGGCTTGCCGGGGTCGTCCAGCCAGTACGAGACCGGCTTCGCTTCGGAAAGGGATTTCGCAACACTACGCATGGCGACTGGGGCCATGGCTTCCAACTCCCTACGGAACTGATGACGTGCTATCCGAATTACTTCGGTTGTGCCTTCTTGCGGCGGTTGCCGACCATCTGGCCGGCGAGGACCACCAGCACCGCGATGACGAACATCGCCGTACCGATGACGTTGATCTGCACGGGCGTACCGCGCTGGGCCGATCCCCACACGAACATGGGGAAGGTGACGGTGTTGCCCGAGTTGAAGTTGGTGATGATGAAGTCGTCGAAGGAGAGCGCGAAGGAGAGCAGCGCGCCCGCCGCGATACCGGGTGCCGCGATCGGGAGCGTGACCCGTACGAAGGTCTGCACCGGGCCTGCGTAGAGGTCGCGGGCGGCCTCCTCCAGCCGCGGGTCCATGGACAGGACGCGCGCCTTGACGGCGGCGACGACGAAGCTGAGGCAGAACATGATGTGGGCGATCAGGATCGTCCAGAAGCCCAGCTGGATGCCCATGTTGAGGAAGAGCGCGAGCAGCGAGGCCGCCATCACGATCTCGGGCATGGCCATGGGCAGGAAGATCAGCGAGTTGACCGCCCCGCGCGCCCGGAAGCGGTAGCGCACGAGCGCGAAGGCGATCGCGGTGCCCAGCGCGGTCGCGACGAGCGTGGACCAGAGGGCGATCTGGAGCGACAGGGACAGCGACCCGCACATGTCGGCGACCCCGCAGGGGTCCTTCCACGCGTCGAGGGAGAACTCCTGCCAGGCGTAGTTGAACCGCCCGGTGGGGTTGTTGAAGGAGAAGACGGTGACGACGACGTTCGGCAGGATCATGTACGCGAGCGTGCCGAGCCCCGCGATGACGACCACGTTGCGCCGGAGCCAGGTGAGGGGATTGCGCATCAGACCAGGTCCTCCGTCCCCGCTCGGCGGATGTAGATGGTGACCATGATCAGCACGATGGCCATGAGAATGAAGGACAGCGCGGCCGCCGTCGGGTAGTCGAGGATCCGCAGGTACTGCGACTGGATGACGTTGCCGATCATCCGGGTGTCCGTGGACCCGAGCAGCTCGGCGTTCACGTAGTCGCCGCTCGCCGGGATGAAGGTGAGCAGCGTCCCGGAGACCACGCCCGGCATGGAGAGCGGGAAGGTCACCTTCCGGAAGACCGTGGCGGGGCGGGCGTACAGGTCCCCGGCCGCCTCGTGGAGGCGGGTGTCGATGCGCTCCAGCGAGGAGTACAGCGGCAGGATCATGAAGGGGAGGAAGTTGTACGTCAGACCGCAGACCACCGCGAGCGGCGTGGCCAGCACCCGGTCCCCCTCGGTCATCCCGAGCCAGCTGGTGACGTCGAGGAAGCCGATGTTGTTGAGGACGGCGACCACGGGGCCGCCGTCGGCCAGGATCGTCTTCCAGGCCAGGGTGCGGATCAGGAAGCTGGTGAAGAACGGGGCGATCACCAGGACGAGGAGCAGGTTGCGCCAGCGGCCCGCCTTGAAGGCGATCAGGTAGGCCAGCGGGTACCCGAGCAGCAGGCACAGGGCGGTCGCGGTGCCCGCGTAGAGCAGGGAGCGCAGGAACTGCGGGTAGTACTCGGTGAAGGCGTCCCAGTAGGTCCCGAAGTGCCAGGTGACCTTGAAGCCCTCTTCGAGGGAGCCGGTCTGCACCGAGGTCGAGGCCTGGTAGACCATCGGCAGCACGAAGAACACCAGCAGCCACAGGATGCCGGGGAGCAGCAGCCAGTACGGGATCAGCCGCTTGCGCAGGGACGCCCTGTGCACCGGGGGTTCGGTGGAGGCGGGCGCCTCTGGCGGCGCCGCGGTGGTCGTCATGCGCTCTCCTCCACCGTCTCGATGCCCGCGTCGCCCATCGTCCCTGCAAGCATGGACTGGGCCGCGTCGAGGCCGAAGGTGTGCTCCGGGTTCCAGTGCAGGATCACCTCGGCGCCCGGCACCAGGCGGCTGTCCCGCTCGATGTTCTGGGCGTACACCTCCAGCTCCGGACAGACCTGGCTGTCGATGACGTACTGCGTGGAGACGCCGATGAAGGAGGAGTCGGCTATCCGCCCGGTGATCTTGTTGCGGCCCGTCGCGATGGTGTCCTCCTCGTCCGCGTGGACCAGGGAGATCTTCTCGGGGCGTACCCCGACCAGGAGCTTTCCGCCCGTACGGGGAGTGGTCGCGCAGCGGGAGGCGGGCAGCCGGAGCACGGCGCCGGAGGCGGATACGACGATCTCGGAGCCCGAGCCGGCGGCCGCCCCGGTGCCGGCGGTCTCCACGGTGGCCTCGATGAGGTTCGAGGTGCCGAGGAAGTTGGCGACGAAGGTGGTGCCCGGGTTCTCGTACAGCTCGGCGGGGGCGCCCAGCTGCTCGACCCGGCCGCCGTTCATCACGGCGACCGTGTCGGCCATGGTCATGGCCTCCTCCTGGTCGTGCGTGACGTGCACGAAGGTGATGCCGACCTCGGTCTGGATCCGCTTGAGCTCCAGCTGCATCTGGCGGCGCAGCTTGAGGTCGAGGGCGCCGAGCGGCTCGTCGAGGAGCAGCACCTGCGGGTGGTTGATCAGGGCGCGGGCGACGGCGACGCGCTGCTGCTGGCCGCCCGAGAGCTGGTGCGGCTTGCGCTGGGCGAACTGGCCGAGCTGGACCAGCTCCAGCATGTCGTCCACCTGCTTCTTGACGGACTTGATACCGCGGCGGCGCAGTCCGAAGGCGACGTTCTCGAAGATGCTCAGGTGCGGGAAGAGGGCGTAGCTCTGGAAGACCGTGTTGACCGGGCGCTTGTACGGCTGCAGGTCGGTGACCTCCCGGTCGCCGAGGTGGACCGTGCCGGTGGAGGGCTCCTCCAGGCCGGCGATCATGCGCAGGGTGGTGGTCTTCCCGCAGCCGGAGGCGCCGAGCAGGGCGAAGAAGGAGCCCTGGGGGATGGTGAGATCCAGCGGGTGCACGGCGGTGAAGGTGCCGTAGTGCTTGCTGATCCCGGATAGGCGGACGTCGCCGCCCGCGGTCTTGTCAGTCATGGATGGTCCCGGGGTTGGGTGGGGCAAGGGGTCGAAGGCTCGGCGGGGCCGTCCGGGCCGCGCCGGCGCCGGAGTCCTCCGGCGGTCGGCGCCGCGCCCGGCGGGGCTCGCCGCAAGGCGTGCGTCAGGCGCCGATGAGCTTGGCGAACTTCTCCTCGTACGCCGTCTCTTCCTCGCTGGTGAGGGAGCGGAAGGCGTGGGCCTTGGCGGCCATCGCCTTGTCCGGGACGATCAGGGGGTTGTCCGCGAGCGCGGGATCGATCTTGGCCAGCTCGTCCTTGACTCCCTCGACCGGGCAGACGTAGCTGATGTACGCGGCCAGCTGGGCGGCGATCTGAGGCTCGTAGTAGAAGTCGATGAGCTTCTCCGCGTTGGCCTTGTGCCGGGCCTTGGCGGGAACCAGGAGGTTGTCGCTGGAGGTGATGTATCCGGGGGCGGGGATGGCGTACTTGATGTCCGGGTTGCCGGCCTGGAGCTGGATGATGTCGCCGGCCCAGGCGAGGCAGGCGGCGAGGTCGCCCTTGTCGAGATCGGAGGTGTAGTCGTTGCCGGTGAAGCGGCGGATCTGGTTCTTGTCCACGCCCTTCTGGAGCCGCCCGACGGCCTCGTCGAAGTCGGCGGTGGTGAAGGTCGCCGGGTCCTTGCCCTGGTCGAGCAGGGTCATGCCGACGGAGTCGCGCATCTCGGTGAGGAAACCGACGCGGCCCTTGAGGGAGGGGTCGTCGAGCATCTGGGTGACGGAGTCGACCTTCTTGCCGCCGGTCGCCTTCTCGTTGTAGGCGATGACCGTGTCGATGCCGGTCCAGGGGTAGCTGTACGAGCGCCCCGGGTCCCAGTCGGGGGTGCGGAACTGCGGGATCAGGTTGGCGTACGCGTGCGGGAGGTGCGCGGGGTCCAGCTTCTGCGCCCAGCCGAGGCGGATGATGCGGGCGGCCAGCCAGTCGGTCACCACGATCAGGTCGCGGCCGGTGTCCTGGCCGGCCGCGAGCTGGGGGCGGACCTTGCCGAAGAACTCGACGTTGTCGTTGATGTCCTCCGTGTACTTGACCTTGATCCCGGTCCGCTTGGTGAATTCCTCCAGCGTGGGACGGGACTTCTCGTCCTCGCTGGTGTCCATGTACTCGGTCCAGTTGGAGAAGTTGATCTCCTTCTCCCCGGCCGAGTGGTCGTCGGAGGCCACGGCCGCGTCGCCCTCGCGTTTGGCGGGCGGGATCCCGCACCCGGCGAGGGTGGACAGCCCGCCGAGGGTGAGCGCTCCGACTCCGGAGGCGCGCAGCAGCGAGCGGCGGGTGAGGGCGCCGCGCCCGCTGGTGAGGCTGCGCCGCATCGCGGCGAGTTGCGCCGCCGAGAGGCGGTCGGGCTCGAACTGCTCCATGCGCTGTGCCCTTTCGGGAGGTGTACCGCTGGTCAGGCGGTGGGCCCACGCGGCGATGAGCCGCAGATGGTTACGGACGGTCCCCGAAGATCGTGCGGTGCCAGTCCTTCTCGGCCACCGCGGTGTTGTCGTACATCACGTGCTTGACCTGCGTGTACTCCTCGAAGGAGTAGGTCGACATGTCCTTTCCGAAGCCGCTGGCCTTGTAGCCCCCGTGGGGCATCTCGCTGATGATCGGAATGTGGTCGTTGACCCAGACGCAGCCCGCCTTGATCTCGCGGGTGGCCCGGTTCGCCCGGTAGAGGTCGCGGCTCCAGGCGGAGGCCGCGAGTCCGTACGGGGTGTCGTTGGCCAGCGCGATGCCCTCGTCGTCGCTGTCGAAGGGCAGGACGACCAGGACGGGACCGAAGATCTCGGACTGGACCACCTCGCTGTCCTGGGCGGCGCCGGCGATGAGGGTGGGACGGTAGTACGCGCCCTCGGCCAGGTCCCCCGCCGGGATCTCACCGCCGGTGACGACGGTGGCGTAGGCGCGGGCCCGATCGACGAATCCCGCGACCCGGTCGCGCTGGGCGTGCGAGACCAGCGGGCCCAGGTCGGTGGTGGGCGCGAAGGGGTCGCCGAGGCGGACGCCCTCCATCAGCTCGGCCACCCGGGCGACGAAGGCGTCGTGCAGGGGGCGCTGGACGTAGGCACGGGTGGCGGCCGTGCAGTCCTGGCCCGTGTTGATCAGGGAGGCGGCGACGGCACCGTGCGCGGCGGCCTCCAGGTCCGCGTCGTCGAAGACGAGGAAGGGGGCCTTGCCGCCGAGCTCCAGGTGGAGCCGCTTGACGGTGGCGGTCGCGATCTCGGCGACCCGCTTGCCGACGGCGGTGGAGCCGGTGAAGGAGGTCATGACCACGTCGGGGTGGCCCACCAGGTGTTCTCCGGCTTCGCGGCCGGCGCCGGTGACGATGTTGATCACGCCGTCGGGCAGGCCCGCGTCCTTGGCCGCCTGCGCCAACATCAGGGAGGTCAGCGGGGTGAGCTCGGCGGGCTTGAGGACGACGGTGTTGCCCGCGGCGATCGCCGGAAGGATCTTCCAGGCGGCCATCTGGAGCGGGTAGTTCCAGGGCGCGATCGAGCCGACGACCCCGATGGCCTCACGGCGTACGTAGGAGGTGTGGTCTCCGGAGTACTCGGCGGCCGCCTGTCCCTGGAGGTGCCGGGCAGCGCCCGCGAAGAAGGCGGTGTTGTCGATGGTCCCCGGTACGTCGAACTCCGTGGACAGCTTGATCGGCTTGCCGCACTGGAGGGACTCGGCGTACGCGAAGTCCTCGGCCTGCTCCGCCAGTACGGCGGCCAGCCGGTGCAGGGCGTCCGACCGCTCGCCCGGGGTCGCGCCGGACCAGCCCGGGAAGGCCCTCTTGGCGGCGGCGACGGCCTCGTCGACGTCCGTGGTGCTCGCGAGCTCGTAGGTGAGGACCTCGTCGCCGGTCGCAGGATCGACCACGGTGTGTGACTGTCCGGACGTGCCGGACCTCAGCTGCCCGTCGATGTACTGCGCGCCGTCTGCGAAGCGGTCTTTGACCTGGAAGCGGTTGCCCATAACGCTCTCACGCTCTCCGTAGCTACAGTTCGAGCTACAGCTCGAATTGAGTGCCGATCCTGGCAGAGGTGACGCCCTCGGCCAAGTGATTCCGTTGTTGCCTTTTGATTACGCGACGGAATCAGTCGACCATGTGTCGAGGCACACCGAAAATCCCGTACGAAGTGTCAGTGGCGACTGCCAGACTCGCGTGCATGGAGATGATCGATGAACTGATCAAGCAGGTCAGCCGTGGTGAGCGGGTGAAGTACCTGCCGTTCTGGGGGCACCGGCCACAGCCGGACGGCCGGCTCGGACCGAGCTGTATGAGCCAGTGGTGGCCCTCTGCCTTCACTGTCGGTGACGTCCGTTATGCGACCGCGGAGCACTGGATGATGGCCGGCAAGGCCCGGCTGTTCGGTGACGCCGAGGCGGAGCGTGCCGCGCTGGAGGCGAAGAGCCCGGCGGCGGCGAAGAAGGTCGGTCGGCTCGTGCGCGGCTTCGACAACGCGATATGGGAGCGGGAGCGCTTCGCCCTGGTGGTGGAGGGCAGCGTGCACAAGTTCGGCTCCGACCCTGCGCTGCGCGGGTACCTGCTGAACACCGGTGACCGGGTGCTGGTGGAGGCGAGCCCGATGGACCGGATCTGGGGCATCGGGCTCGCGGCGGACGACGAGCGCGCCCTGGACCCGGCACGCTGGCGCGGGCTGAACCTGCTGGGCTTCGCCCTCATGGAGGCCCGGAAGCGGCTGCGCGAGGGCGACGCGTGACGGAACGGCGCCGCGTCGCCGCCGTGATCATCCGGGACGGCTGCGTACTGATGGTGCGCGAGCGGGGCCTGGGGCCGACGGGGCGGCATGACGGGCCGGAGTACTGGACGCTGCCGGGCGGCGGTCTGGAGGCGGGCGAGGAGCCCGAGGACGCGGTCCGGCGGGAGGTGGCGGAGGAGGTCGGCCTGCGCGCGCTGGACGTGCGGTTCGCGTATGACGCGCCCTACCCCTCGGGCTGGACCTCCTGCTTCCGGGTGGAGGTCCAGCCCGGCGAGCCGGTCCTCGGCGTCGACGCGGACCTCACGTGCGACTGCCCGCGGATGGTCGGGCTCATCTGGGTCCCGCTGTCGCGGGGCGCCGCCGAGGGCGAGGTCATGGTGGCGACCCTGCTGTCCACGGCCGAGGTCTGAGGCGGAGATCCTGGGCGGAGATCCTGGGCGGAGATCCGAGGCGCGGCGATCCGCGACGGGACTCCCCGGCGCCGCTCCGACCGGTAACTATTGCGTGGCGGGCGGCGCGGGCGGTGCCCTAACGTGGTGCTCGTCCAGGTGCGCAGGTGAGACCTGCTTCGAGTGTCGCGGGTTCGAATCCCGTCATCGGCTCCGGCCGGTGTAGCTCAGCGGGTAGAGCACCGTGTGGTTTCGCCGACGTTGTTGTTCTCTGGACACCTCACTCACGTCACGCATCTCCCGGTGCGCGGGCTGCGGCTCCTTCCTTGCAGAGAATCAGGCCGCCGCCACCTCGATCTCGGGAGGCACGCGTGCGGGATGCCCGGTGCGCAGGCGACGGTTACTTCCAGGGATCAGGAGGAGGCGGGTTCGAATCCCGCCCGGCCCCGGGCCGGTAGCTCAGCTGGATCGAGCACCTGACGCAGTCCGTCGCCGACCTCTGATCTCGGGCATCCCGCACGACCCGCCTCCCCCATGTCTCACTGGATTCGGGGGAATTCACATGGCCCGCTTCAACCTGCGGGCGCGCACGTCTGCGCCCGCCTCGCCCACCTCGCCCACCCCGCCCACCTCGCCCGTCCGCTCCGCCGGACCCGCCCGCACCCACCAGGGCGGCCCGGGCCACCTGCGCGACCCGCGCTCGGAGCTGTTCCTGCTCGCCGTCGCCAACTTCGTGACGCAGCGGACCGCCTACGAGAGCGGCGAGGCGCGCGACGACCGCTTCGCGGCGCTCGTGCGCACCCTCGCCGTCGAGGACCCCGCCTGGACCGCCGGCCTGCTGGGCTGGCTCCGGGGCGACGCGAACATGCGGACCGCCTCCCTCGTCGGCGCCGCCGAGTACGTGAAGGCACGGCTCGACGCGGGCGCCACCGACGGGCCCTCGAACCGTCAGGTCGTGGACCGCGTACTCCAGCGCGCGGACGAGCCCGGTGAGCTGCTGGCCTACTGGACGGCGACGTACGGGCGGAGCGTGCCCAAGCCGGTCAAGCGCGGCATCGCCGACGCCGTCCGCCGGCTCTACTCCGGCAACTCGCTGCTGAAGTACGACACCGACTCCAGGGCCTACCGCTTCGGTGACGTCCTCAACCTGGTGCACGCCTCCCCCGACCCGGCCAAGCCGTGGCAGGGCGAGCTGTTCCGGCACGCCCTCGACCGCAGGCACCACCCGGAGAGCGCGGAGGTCCCGGCCGGCAACCGCACCCTCGCCGCCCACCGGGCGCTGATGGACCTTCCGGTGGAGGAGCGTCGGGCCCGGGTCACCGCCCCGGATGCCGCCGAGCGGCTCGCGGAGGCGGGCATGACCTGGGAGGCGCTGGCCGGCTGGCTCCAGGGGCCGATGGACGCGGCCGCCTGGGAGGCGGTCATCCCGTCGATGGGCCCGATGGCGCTGCTGCGCAACCTGCGCAACTTCGACCAGGCCGGGGTCTCGGACGCGGTGGCCGCGCAGGTCGCGGCGAGGATCTCCGACCCCGAGGTCGTCGCCCGGTCCCGGCAGTTCCCCTTCCGCTACCTGGCCGCTCATCAGCACGCGCCCTCGCTGCGCTGGGCGTACCCGCTGGAGCAGGCGCTCGGTCACTCGCTGGCCAACGTACCGGCGCTGCCCGGGCGGACGCTGGTCCTCGTCGACCGCTCGGGGTCGATGTGGTCCCCGCTCTCGGACCGGTCCCGGCTCAACCGGGCGGACGCCGCCGCCGTGTTCGGTGCGGCGCTGGCGCTGCGGGCGGAGCAGGCCGACCTGGTGCAGTTCGGCACGACCAGCCAGGTGGTTCCCTGCCGCCGGGGCGAGTCCGTACTGAAGGTGCTGGAGCGGTTCGGGGACCTCGGCGGGACCTACACGGCCGAGGCGGTGAAGCAGCACTACCGGGACCACGACCGGGTGTTGATCGTCACCGACGAGCAGGCCGCCGTATACGGGCACGGGGGCGATCCGACGGCCGAGGTACCGTCCGCGGTTCCCGTCTACACCTGGAACCTGGCCGGCTACCGCGCCGGGCACGCGCCCTCCGGCGCCGCGAACCGGCACGCCTTCGGCGGGCTCACCGACGGGGCCTTCCGGATGGTGTCCCTGATCGAGGCCGGCCGCGACGCCGACTGGCCGTGGGCCTCCTGAGGCCTCCGGTCAGACCTTCTCGCGCAGCTGGGAGTTGTCGTACGGGCTGTCGTAGGGCGAGTCGTCGACCGGCCCCCGGTCCATGAAACCGGCGAATATGACCGCGATCATCAGGGCGCCGAGCACGATGCCGATCGCGCCGAGGATGATGCCGGCGAGTGCCATCCCGCCGTTGTCGGCCTCGCCGCGGCTCGCCTTGCCGCGGCCCAGGGTGCCGAAGACGACTGCGGCTATGCCGAGGGCTATCGCGAAGAAGCTGGTGATGCAGCCGACGACCGAGAGGATCCCGAGGACGAGCCCGGCGATGCCGAAGCCATTGCTGCGCGGGGCCCCGTAGGGCGGGTAGGCACCCTGGCCCGGGTATCCCTGGTACCCCGGATAGCCCGGGTAGCCGGCGGACCCCGGGTATCCGGCGTCGCCGGGGAACCCGTAACCGGGCTGGGCCGGGTACCCGTACGCCGCGGACGCGGGCGGCCCGGTCATCGGCATCGGGGCCGGAGTCGGTGTCGGTGTCGGTGTCGGTGTCGGTGTCGCCGGATAGGGCTGGGTCGGCCCGGACGGGGGGAAGGTGTCGCCCGGCATCCCGGCGAGCGTCGGCCGGTCGTGCACGGACGGCGGGCCCGACACGCCCGGTTCACCCTGCGCGGCCCGGGCGGCCTGCGTCTTGCCCAGCTCGACCGCCGGCCGCTCCGGCGGCGCCCACGGGTCTCGCGGCTCGGGACTGCTGTCGGTCATACGGCGCCCCCCTCTCGTACAGCCATGCTAAGCGCTGCCACCGACAGTCACCGGCGTGCCTACGATGAATCCCGACCCGACCGCACCCGCGTCCTCCCGGAGGCAACCCCATGACCGACCTGCACCCCTTCATCGCGGGGCTGCCCAAGGCCGAACTCCACGTCCACCACGTCGGCTCGGCATCCCCGCGCATCGTGGCCGAGCTCGCCTCCCGGCACCCCGACTCGAAGGTCCCCACCGATCCCGAGGCCCTCGCCGACTACTTCACCTTCACCGACTTCGCCCACTTCATCGAGGTCTACCTGTCGGTGGTCGACCTGGTCCGCACCCCGGACGACGTGCGGACCCTCACCTTCGAGGTCGCCCGCGACATGGCCCGGCAGAACATCCGCTACGCCGAGCTGACCATCACCCCGTACTCCTCCACCCGCCGCGGCATCGACGAGAAGGCCTTCATGGAGGCCATCGAGGACGCCCGCAAGGCCGCCGAGACCGAACTCGGCGTCATCCTGCGCTGGTGCTTCGACATTCCGGGCGAGGCCGGCCTGGAGGCCGCCGCCGAGACCGCGCGGCTCGCCGTCGAGCACCGCCCCGAGGGCCTGGTCTCGTTCGGCCTCGGCGGCCCCGAGATCGGCGTCCCGCGGCCGCAGTTCAAGCCGTACTTCGACCAGGCCCGCGCCGTCGGCCTGCGCAGCGTCCCGCACGCCGGTGAGACCACCGGCCCGGAGACGATCTGGGACGCCATCCGCGAGCTCGGCGCCGAGCGCATCGGGCACGGCACCAGCGCCACCCAGGACCCCGAGCTGCTCGCGTACCTCGCGGAGCACCGGATCGCCCTGGAGGTCTGCCCGACCTCCAACATCGCCACGCGCGCGGTGACCGACCTCGACCTGCACCCCGTCAAGGAGATGGTGGCAGCGGGCGTGCTCGTCACCATCAACAGCGACGACCCGCCGATGTTCGGCTCCGACCTCAACAACGAGTACGCGGTGGCCGCGCGCCTCCTCGAACTCGACGAGCGCGGGCTCGCGCAGCTCGCGAAGAACGCCGTGGAGGCCTCCTTCCTGGACCCGGCCGGCAAGGCGAAGCTCAACGCGGAGATCGACACGTACACCTCGCAATGGCTCGCGCGCTGACGCCCTTCCGGCAACCGCGCCCCCGAGAATGGGGACATGAGCACTCTGACTGCCGTCGGCCACCGCGGCGATCCCTACCGTGTCCGTGAGAACACCCTGGCCTCGATCCGCTCCGCCTTCGCGCGCGGGGCGGACGACGTCGAGATCGACGTACGGCTGACCCGGGACGGAGTGCCGGTCCTGCTCCATGATGAGACGCTCCAGCGGCTGTGGGGCCACGACGTACGCCTCGACGACGTCACGGCCCCGCAGCTGAAGGAGCTGACGCTGGGCGGCGTACCCACACTGCGCGATGCCCTGCTGGCCGCCGGTCCGGGCCGGCTGATGCTCGACCTCCCGGGCGCCACTCCCGAAGCGGTACGGATCGTCGTGGGCGAGGTCCGCGAGTGCGGGGCGCGCGAGCGCACGTACTACTGCGCGGGCCCGAACACCATGCTGGCGGTCCGCGCCGCGGATCCGGGCGCGGAGATCTCGCTGACCTGGACCTCGCTGTCGCCGCCGCGGCGGAGCCTGGTCGACGCCGTGGCGCCGCGCTGGCTCAACTACCGTTTCGGGCTGGTGAGCCGGGAGCTGGTCGACGCGCTCCACGGGGACGGCCTGCTGGTGTCGGCCTGGACCGCGGACACCAAGCGGACGATGAAGGCCCTCGTCGCGGCAGGGGTCGACTCGATCACCACGAACCGGCTGGACGCGCTGGCGTCCGTACGGGCCGGGCTCGGGCGGTGATACGGGCCTTCCCGGAGGCCGTCCGCGGCGCCGATCCGCGGTGGCAGGACCTGGGCCTGACCCTGCTGGTGCAGGTGGCCGTCACGATGCCGTTCGTCGTGCCCCGATCGCCCGAGCTCCCGCCCACGACCTGGACCTCGTACGCGATGACCACGGCCGCCGTGTTGCCCCTGATCTGGCGGCGCAGGGCACCGGTGGGCGTACTGACGGCGGTTCTGGTTCTCGGGGGGATCTACAAGGTCGCGGTCGACGGGCCGGGCCAGCCACTGCCGTACGCGGGCCTCATCGCCTTCTACACGGTCGCCCTGCAGTGCGCCCTGCGGGTCCGCGCGGCCGTGGGACTGGCCACCGTGGTGCTGGTGTCCCTGTCGGTGGGCTGGGAGACGGGAACGGCGCGGGAGCTGCTGTTCACGCTCTTCGTCTCGGCGGCGGCCTACGCGCTGGGACGGCTCCAGCACACGCGGCAGGCCTACACCGAGGCCGCCCTGGCCCGCGCCGCCGAGCTGGAGCGCGCCAACCGGATCGAGGCGGAGCAGGCTGCCGCACGCGAACGGGCCAGGATCGCCCGGGAGATGCACGACATCCTCTCGCACGCCGTCAGCATCATGATCGTGCAGGCGGAGGCCGGACCGGTGGCCGTTCGCAGGGCCCCGGAGCGGGCCGAGGCGGCCTTCGAGGCGATCGCGGAGACGGGGCGGGACGCGATGGCGCAGCTGCGCGTGATGCTGGGCGTGCTGCGCACCGACGAAGCCGCGCCCCGGAGCCCGCAACCGGGGATCGCCGGGTTGACGGAGCTGGTGGACCGGGTACGGGCCAGCGGGCTGCGGGTGACGTACGAACGGACCGGCGTGGTGCGCGAGCTGCCGGCCGCGCTGGAGGCGACCGTGCACCGGGTGGTGCAGGAAGCCCTGACCAACGTGGTCAAGCATGCCGGGGCTGCGGCGGCGGACGTGACCCTCGCGTACGGACCCGGGACGCTCACGGTGACGGTCACGGACGACGGCCGCGGACCCGGGGACGCCTCGGGCGGGCACGGGCTGATCGGCGTCCATGAGCGGGCGGCGGCGCACGGTGGCACGGCGTGGACCGGTCCGGGGCCGGGCGGGCAGGGGTTTTCGCTGCGGGTCGAGCTTGTAACCTCGCCGCTGGAGGTGGGGAATTGACGATCCGTGTGGTGGTGGCCGACGACCAGGAGCTGGTGCGCAGCGGCTTCACGATGATCCTGGACGTTCAGCAGGACATCGAGGTCGTGGCGGAGGTGGGGGACGGCGCGGCGGCGGTGGAGGCGGTGGCCCGGCTCGCGCCGGACGTGGCGCTGCTGGACATCCGAATGCCGGTGCTGGACGGGATAGAGGCGTGCCGGACGATTTCGGCCGGGAGCGCGTGCCGCACGGTGATGCTCACGACCTTCGACTCGGACGAGTACGTGTACGAGGCGCTGCACGCGGGGGCGAGCGGGTTCCTGCTGAAGGACGTGCGGCGGGACGACCTGGTGCACGCCGTACGGGTGGTGGCGGCGGGCGAGTCACTGCTGGCGCCGTCGGTGGCGCGGCGGCTGATCGAGGAGTACACGACGGCGACAGTGCGGCCTTCTCTTCCGGCGGACCGGCTGGAGGTGCTGACGGCGCGGGAACGGGAGACGCTGCTGCACCTGGGGCGGGGCCTGTCCAATGCGGAGATCGCGGCGTCCCTGGTGGTGAGCGAGCACACGGTGAAGTCGCATGTGGGGAACGTGCTGGCGAAGCTGGGGCTGCGGGACCGGATCCAGGCGGTGATCTGCGCGTACGAGACGGGCCTGATCGCGGCGGGTACTCCCTCCGGGGAGTGAGGGGACGGCGTGTCGCCTCCCCCGCGCCGGTGAGTTGTCGTACCGGGGAAGATCCCTCTCGTCGGTGATCCGCACTTACCCCTGTGGCCTGGAGCATTGAGGTCATCGGGGCGGACGGCCCCGATGACCTCACAGGGGGAGCACACCACCATGAACGCACGTACGCGCACGCTGATCGCTGCCGCTCTGGTCCTGGGGATCGCGTCCGGTCCGGCCGTCGCACACGCCGCTCCGGCGCCGGCGTCGGCCCCCTCGGAGCGGATCGCGCCGCTGGTTTCGGCACCGCCGAACGCGGCCGCGCTGGAGGCGGCGATCGCCGGGCTCGGTCCGCAGCACGAGGACGCGACGGCCGCACTGGTCCGGGTGGGCGGCACGGCCGGCCGCTGGCAGGGCAGTTCGGGCGTGGCGGACATCCGTACGGGGCGCGATGCCGTCGAGCAGGGCCGGTTCCGGGCCGGGTCGGTGACCAAGGCGTTCACGGCGGCGGTCGTCCTCCAGCTGGCGGCGGAGGGCCGGGTGGACCTCGACGGGCCGGTACGGCACCACCTGCCCGGGACCGTCCCCGACCGCTACGGGGCCGTCACGGTAAGGCAGTTGCTCAACCACACGAGCGGCATTCCGGCGGCCGACGGGCCGGGCGACTCCTTCGAGGCGCAGTGGGAGCACCGGTTCGACGTGACCGATCCGCGGACGCAGGTGGCCAACGCGGTGGCCAAGGACCGGGAGTTCGCGCCCGGCACGGCACAGCACTACCTGAACATCAACTACACGGTGCTCGGTGTGCTGATCGAGAAGGTGACGGGCATGCGGTACGAGGACGCCGTCGGCGCCCGGATCCTGAAGCCGCTGGGTCTGCACCGGACATCGTTCCCGGGGCGGACCGAGACGAGGATCCAAGGCCCGCACAACCGGGGGTACCAGGCGATACCGAAGGCGGACGGCTCGCGCGAGCTGCGCGACGTGACCGAGTGGAACTCCTCGGACCGGTGGGCGGCGGGCGACATCATCTCGACGACGGCGGACCTGGAGCGGTTCACCGTGGCGCTGTTCAGCGGGCGAGTGGTACCGAAGAACCGGCTGGAGGAGATGTTCACGGTGCCGGACGTGAAGGACTTCGCGAGCGGCAAGCCGGCGGTCATGACGGCCGGCCTGTCCAGGATCGTCCTGCCGGACGGCACCGTGGCCTGGGGCAAGTCGGGCGGGCGGCACGGCTACAACACCGCGATCGGCGCGACCAGGGACCTCTCCCGCACGCTGGTCTACTCGGTGAACGCCACGGACGCCAAGGGCCAGGACATGAACCCGGTGGCCCTCGGCGTCATCATGGCGGCCTTCACGAAGTAGCCGCGGCCTCCAGGCGTTTGATCATGCGGCGCAGGATCAGGAGGGGGATCACCCCGAAGACGCCGAACGACATGTCGATGACGCTCCACCAGAAGGGGATGCCGCGGATCGGGCCGCAGATCAGGGCCAGGGGGATCACTCCGGCGCAGGCGATCACGCCGGCTTCGACGATCCAGATGTTGCGGACGGGGTCGCGGTACACGCCGTAGAAGAAGACGGCGATGACGAGGTGGGCGAAGGCGAGCCAGTCGGTCCCGTAGAGGAGGAAGGGGTGGTCGGCATCGGCCTGGTCCAGGCCGTCGCCCACATGTCGCAGCCACTCGTTGGCGATCAGGGCGTTGGCCCAGCGGAGCTCACTGACCAGGGGGAAGGCCGTGAGGCCACTGAGCACCAGGCAGACGACGAACAGGGCCAACCAGACACGGATCCGCCGCTGAAGGGCGCTTCTCTCGCTCATGGAAGGAAGCGTACGCCCATTTCTGAACACGTTCAGCCAATATGATGAACATGTTCAGAAATAGCGACTCGGAGCCGATCGCCGCCGGTCAGAGGCCGACGATCGCGTTCCAGCGCCTGGCGAGGGAACGGCGCTCGGCCGAGGAGATGTCCCGCGCCACGACCAACCTCTCGCGCATGTCCTCGTCCGGGAAGATCAGTGGGTTCTCGGCCAGTTCGGCGATCTCCTTGTCGTCGGAGGCGGCCAGGACCTCCCGGGCGGCCGGGACGGGACAGACGTAGTTGACGGAGGCGGCGAGCTCGGCGGCCACCTCCGGGGAGTAGTAGTAGTCCATGAGGGCTTCGGCATTGGCCTTGTGCCGGGCCAGGTTGGGGACGAGCAGGCTCTCCGCCCAGAGCTCGGCCCCCTCCTCGGGGACGACGAACTCGATGTCCGGGTTGTCGGCCTGGAGCTGGATGGCATCACCGGAGTAGGCCTGGCAGGCGAGGACATCGCCCTTGCTCAGGTCGGAGGTGTAGTCGTTGCCGGTGAAGCGGCGGATGTGCTTCTTCCTCACCATGCTCTCGACCTGGTCGCACATCCGGTGGAAGTCGGACTCGGTCCAGCGCGTGACGTCCACGCCGTTGCCCTGCATCAGCAGGGCGAAGGACTCGTCGAGGCCGGAGAAGAGGGTCACCTTGCCCGCCAGGTCCGGCTGCCACAGGTCCTTGACCGACTTGATCTCCCGGCCCAGGGCCTTGCGGTTGTAGGCGATGCCGGTGATCCC
Organism: Streptomyces avidinii; assembly: GCF_014650695.1. Lineage (GTDB taxonomy): Bacteria > Actinomycetota > Actinomycetes > Streptomycetales > Streptomycetaceae > Streptomyces > Streptomyces avidinii. The sequence continues at coordinate 80,533 of NZ_BMVL01000016.1, forward strand.
GGACTGCCAGGGGACGGTGTGCAGCCTGCCGTCGTCGAAGGCGGGGGACCGCAGCTGCGGGTCGAGGTGCCGGGCGACGTTGGGCTGGGCCGACCGGTCCAGCTTCTGGGCCCAGCCCAGGTGGACGAAGCGGGCGGCCATCCAGTCGCTGACCACGATCAGGTCGTGACCGGTCTCCTGGCGGTTCATCAGGGCCGGGCTGACCTTGCCGAAGAACTCGTCGTTGTCGTTGATCTCCTCGGCGTACCGGACCTCGATGCCCGTCTGCTCCGAGAACGCCTCCAGGGTGGGACGGCGCTCCTCGTCCTCCTCATCGGTGTCGATGTAGAGGGGCCAGTTGGAGAAGGCGACACTGCGGTCCCGCTCCGAGCGGTCCGGGCCCTCGCGCCCCTCCTCGGGAACGTAGGCGGCGGGCACGCCGCAGCCGGCGAGGGCGGCGGCGAGGCCCGCGGCACCGAGGCCGTACAGCGCAGAACGGCGGGAGAAGGCGAGTTCAGGCATGGGCACAGCCTCGGGGAACGCGGAAGGGCGGGCAATAGACATGTTGTCTACTGCCCGCCCCGTCAACGCTGTGCTGTGATCGATGCGGCCGATCAGCCGTCGAGCGAGGTCATCACGTGCTTGATGCGGGTGTAGTCCTCGAAGCCGTAGGCGGAGAGGTCCTTGCCGTAGCCGGACTTCTTGAAGCCGCCGTGCGGCATCTCGGCGACGAGCGGGATGTGGGTGTTGATCCACACGCAGCCGAAGTCGAGGTTCTTGGACATCCGCATCGCGCGGCCGTGGTCCTTGGTCCACACGGAGGAGGCGAGGGCGAACTCGACGCCGTTCGCGTACTCCAGGGCCTGGCCCTCGTCGGTGAAGGACTGGACGGTGATGACGGGGCCGAAGACCTCGTTCTGGATGATCTCGTCGTCCTGCTTGAGGCCGGAGACCACGGTCGGGGCGTAGAAGTAGCCCTTCTCGCCGACCTGGTGGCCGCCCGCCTCGACCTTGGCGTGGGCGGGGAGGCGCTCGATGAAGCCCGCGACCTGCTTGAGCTGGTTCGGGTTGTTCAGCGGGCCGTACAGCACGTCCTCGTCGTCCGGCTGGCCGGTCTTGGTGTCGGCGGCGGCCTTGGCGAGCGCGGCCACGAACTCGTCGTGGATCGACTCGTGCACGAGCACGCGAGTGGCGGCGGTGCAGTCCTGGCCGGCGTTGAAGTAACCGGCGACCGCGATGTCCTCGACGGCCTTGGGGATGTCGGCGTCCTCGAAGACCACGACCGGGGCCTTGCCGCCGAGCTCCAGGTGGACGCGCTTGACGTCCTTGGAGGCACTCTCGGCCACCTGCATGCCCGCACGCACCGAGCCGGTGATGGAGGCCATCGCCGGGGTGGAGTGCTCGACCATGGCCTTGCCGGTCTCACGGTCACCGCAGATGACGTTGAAGACGCCCTTGGGCAGCACCGAGTCGATGATCTCCGCCATCAGCACGGTGGAGGCCGGGGTGGTGTCCGAGGGCTTGAGCACCACGGTGTTGCCCGCGGCGATGGCCGGGGCGAACTTCCACACGGCCATCATCATCGGGTAGTTCCACGGCGCGACCTGGGCGCAGACACCGACCGGCTCACGGCGGATGATCGAGGTCATCCCCTCCATGTACTCGCCGGCCGAGCGGCCCTCCAGCAGGCGTGCGGCACCGGCGAAGAAGCGGATCTGGTCCACCATCGGCGGCAGCTCCTCGCTGGCCGTCAGGGCCAGCGGCTTGCCGGTGTTCTCCGACTCGGCGGCGACGAGCTCGTCCGCGCGCGCCTCGAAGGCGTCCGCGATCTTCAGCAGCGCCTTCTGGCGCTCCGCCGGCGTGGTGTCGCGCCAGCCCGGGAAGGCCGCCGCGGCGGCGGCCATGGCGGCGTCGACATCGGCCTGGCCCGAGAGGGGGGCGGTGGCGTACACCTCGCCGGTGGCCGGGTTGACCACCTCGGTGGTCCGCCCGTCGGCGGCGTCCTTGAACTCCCCGCCGATGTAGTTGCGCAGACGACGCAGTTCGGTGGTCACTACAGCCACACTCCTGATCACATGTCCAACGATTGAGACAAAAGCCAAGCCTAGCCTCTCGGCGGAGGCTTTCGACAGACCCAGAGGCCACCAACTACGAAATCAGTGAGATCTAAGTCTTCAAACAACGGATTTCATCGATTCCGTCTTGCGGAACAGACGACCCTCGTGCACAGTGAGGTCGTGGTCAGTCGAAGCGCAGATTCCAGGAACAGACAACCGTCCCCTTCGGTCGATGCTGTGTCCCTGGCGATCATCGAGCAACTGCAGGAGGACGGTCGCCGTCCCTATGCATCGATCGGCAAGGCCGTGGGCCTTTCCGAAGCCGCGGTGCGCCAGCGGGTGCAGAAGCTGCTCGACCAGGGCGTCATGCAGATCGTCGCCGTCACCGACCCGCTCACCGTGGGCCTGCGACGCCAGGCCATGGTCGGCATCAACGTCGAGGGAGACCTCGACCCGGTGGCCGATGCGCTGACCGCCATGGCCGAGTGCGAGTACGTGGTCATGACCGCAGGGTCCTTCGACCTGATGGTGGAAATCGTCTGCGAGGACGACGACCACCTGCTCGAAACGATCAACAAGAAGATCCGCACGCTCCCCGGCGTGCGATCAACCGAAAGCTTCGTTTACCTGAAGCTGAAGAAGCAGACCTACATGTGGGGAACCCGATAACCGTGAGCCAGGACCTCTCCAAGACCGCGTACGACCACCTGTGGATGCACTTCACCCGCATGTCGTCCTACGAGAACTCCCCCGTCCCCACCATCGTCCGGGGCGAGGGCACCTACATCTGGGACGACAAGGGCAAGCGCTACCTGGACGGCCTCGCCGGCCTGTTCGTGGTCAACGCCGGTCACGGCCGCAAGGAACTGGCCGAGGTCGCCTACAAGCAGGCCCAGGAACTCGCGTTCTTCCCCATCTGGTCGTACGCGCACCCCAAGGCCGTGGAGCTCGCCGAGCGCCTCGCCCACTACGCCCCCGGCGACCTGAACAAGGTCTTCTTCACCACCGGTGGCGGCGAGGCCGTCGAGACCGCCTGGAAGCTCGCCAAGCAGTACTTCAAGCTTCAGGGCAAGCACACGAAGTACAAGGTCATCTCGCGTGCGGTCGCCTACCACGGCACCCCGCAGGGCGCCCTGTCCATCACGGGTCTGCCGGCCCTGAAGGCCCCCTTCGAGCCGCTGGTCCCCGGCGCGCACAAGGTGCCGAACACCAACATCTACCGCGCCCCGATCTACGGAGACGACCCGGAGGCCTTCGGCCGCTGGTGCGCCGACCAGATCGAGCAGGAGATCCTGTTCGAGGGCGCCGACACGGTCGCCGCCGTCTTCCTGGAGCCGGTGCAGAACGCCGGCGGCTGCTTCCCGCCGCCGCCCGGATACTTCCAGCGGGTCCGCGAGATCTGCGACGAGTACGACGTACTGCTCGTCTCCGACGAGACGATCTGTGCGTTCGGCCGCCTCGGCACGATGTTCGCCTGCGACAAGTTCGACTACGTGCCGGACATGATCACCTGCGCCAAGGGCATGACCTCGGGCTACTCCCCGATCGGTGCCTGCATCATCTCGGACCGCCTCGCGGAGCCGTTCTACAAGGGCGAGAACACCTTCCTGCACGGCTACACCTTCGGCGGACACCCCGTGTCCTCGGCGGTTGCCATCGCCAACCTCGACATCTTCGACAAGGAAGGCCTCAATCAGCACGTGCTGAAGCACGAGGACGCCTTCCGCGCCACGCTGGAGAAGCTGCACGACCTGCCGATCGTCGGCGACGTCCGCGGCAACGGCTACTTCTACGGCATCGAGCTCGTCAAGGACAAGGTCACCAAGGAGTCCTTCACGGACGAGGAGACGGAGCGCGTGCTCTACGGCTTCCTCTCCAAGGCCCTCTTCGAGAACGGCCTGTACTGCCGGGCCGACGACCGCGGTGACCCGGTCATCCAGCTCGCGCCGCCGCTGATCGCGGACCAGGGCACCTTCGACGAGATCGAGGCCATCCTGCGCTCCGTGCTCACCGAGGCGTGGACCAAGCTGTAGCCCCGGGCCACCGCCCGTCCGAGCCGCAGTAGCCCAACCACACGGCCCGGATCCTCCGTTCGAGTGAGAACGCGGGGGTCCGGGCCGTGTGCTGTCACCATCCAAGACGTTCATCTCTTTACATCTCAGTGCGGCGCCAGTGACTTCAGCCGGTTCCGCTTCGTTCCCCCGAACGGAGGTGTACGCCATGGTGGCTCCACCGGACAATGCCCCGCCTGACAATGACGTCCTGTGGGCTCGGTCCCTTCACTACTCCCACGACGGTTCCCCGGCCCTCGTCGAGGTCTCCGTCGCAGTCCGCCAGGGCGAGATCCTCGCCCTGACCGGCCCCCGCGGCAGCGGAAAAACCACCCTGCTCCGCTGTCTGTCCGGACAGCTGCGCCCCCAGCAGGGCGAGGTCTGGTTCAACAGCGTCCCCGTGCACACCATGGGCGCGGTCGTCCGCGAACGGCTGCGCCGCGACCGGTTCGGCTGGATCGGCCACGAGCCCCAGCTGTTGCCCGAGCTGAAGGTCTGGGAGAACGCGGCCCTGCCCCTGCTGCTCGCCGGCGCCTCCCACCGCAGCGCCCGCAGCGCCGCCTGCGAATGGCTGGACCGCCTCGACATCGGCGGCTTCGCCCGCAAGCGCCCCGGCGCCCTGAGCCGTGCCGAGTGCCAGCGCGTCGCCCTCGCCCGGGCCCTGGTCAACGAGCCCGCGGTGATCTTCGCCGACGAGCCCACGGCCCCGCTGCACCGCACCGAGCGGGCCCTGCTGCTCCGCGCGCTGACCACCGCGGCCCGCTCCCACGACGTCACCGTTCTGCTGGCCACCCACGACGAGGCCACCGCGGCCGTCGCGGACCGCCGGATCGACCTGCTCGACGGCCGCCTCGCGGGGGCCGCGATCGCCGCCTCCCCCGTCGCCGACACCACGGAGGACCAGACCGCGTGCTCGCTCTCCGCCTAGCCCGCGGTTCCCGGCCCCTCGTCCAGCTGCGGCGGCTCCTCGTCGCCGCCGCCTCGGCCGGGACCGGCTTCCTGCTGCTCTACGTACTCGCCGGGGCCGTGGCCCAGCCCGCCGGATCGTTCCCTCGCCTGCTGTGGGCGCTGATCCCGCTGGCCGTCACCGTCCACCTCGCGATCGTCGTGGCCCGGGCCGACCCCGCCACCCAGCCCCGCGAGGGACTGGACGCCGCCGGACTGGGCCCCCTCCGGCTCACGCTGGTCGCCGCGATCTCCACCGCCGTCGCCTGCGCCCTGGGCGCCGCCCTGGCCCTGGCCGTCTTCCTCCACCTACGCGGGGACGTGGCCGGGCTGCCCTTCGACGGGACCGGGGCCGAGCTGCTCCACGCCGACCAGCCGCTGCCCGTGGCGGGCGCCCTCACCCTGCTGGGCCTGATCCCGGTGACCGCCTCGGCCGCCACCGCCCTCGCGCTGCGCCCGCACCCGCCGCTGGCCCCGCAGACCGGACTGCCCTGGGGCATCGCCCTGACCGCCTGCGGGCTCGCCGTCCTCGCCTACGCGGGCCGGACCGGCGGCGGGGTACTCGCCGGCTGGTCGCTGACCGCGGTCGGGCTCGCCCTCGCCGGACCGGGTCTCGCCTACGCCTGCGGCAGCCTGGTGCAGGCCGTACGCCCGGGCGCGCTCCGGCTGCTGGCCGGCCGGGTCCTCCAGCAGGAGGCCCCCCGCATCGGGCCGCCGCTGGGAGTGCTGTGCTCGGTGGCCGCCGGCGCCCTGACCGCCCTCGCCCTGCGCGACCGGGGCGGACTGCCCGTGCCGCTGGGCCCGCTGACCTGGCCGACCGCTCTCCTGGTGACCCTGTGCGCCGCCGCGACCCTCCTCACCTCGGTGGTGGAGGCCCGCCGGGGCCGGGAATCCGGACGCACCGCCCTGCTCGACCTCGGCGCCCCCTCCAACGTCCTGCGCAGCGCCGCGAGTCTGCGGGCCACCGCACTCCTGGCCGTGTGCCTACCGCTCAGCTGGGGTGTGGCGCAACTGACGTCGCTGGCATTGACCCGCTGAGACGAGCAGCCCTTAGGGTGGGCCGAATGGTCACCCCAGACATCGAGATCGAGACGCTCGCCGAATTCGACCAGGTCGTGGCACGCGGCTCGCTCAGCGGCTACCGGATCCAGTCGGTGAACCTGCTGGAGCGGACCTTCGCGCTGCTCTCGGCCGACACCTCGGCGGCGGTGTTCCTGGGCTGCCCGATGGAGCCCGACGCGGCGGTGAAGGTCCGCGCCGACGGTGCGCTGGTCTTCCCGCCCGTGCCGGACCTGCCGTTCAACCCGTACCGGGGCCTGCTCTACACGCCCGAGGAGCTCTTCACCGGGCTGCCCGACGGGTACGAGGCCACCCCGGACGCCGAGGCGTACGCCTGGTTCCAGGAAACGAAGGCCGACGGCGACGTCTTCTCCTCGATGCTCCGCTCCGTCCACGACGACGCCATCTCCGACGCCCTGGACGAGCACCTCGCCGGCGCCCGGGTCGTCGGTGTGATGGGCGGCCACGCCATGGCGCGCGGCGGTACGGACTACCGCGGTGCGGCGGAGCTGGGCCGGGCGCTGACCCGGGCCGGGCTGACGGTCGCCACCGGCGGCGGCCCGGGCGCGATGGAAGCCGCCAATCTGGGCGCCTACCTGGCCCCGGCCCCGGACGAGGCCCTCGCCGAGGCCCTGGAGCTGCTGGCCAAGGCCCCCTCCTTCACTCCGTCGGTTTCCGACTGGGCGCGCGCGGCCTTCGACGTACGCGAGCGCTTCCCGGCCGGCGGTGACTCGGTGGGCATCCCCACCTGGTTCTACGGGCACGAGCCGCCGAACGCCTTCGCGGGACACATCGCGAAGTACTTCGCGAACGCCACCCGTGAGGACGGGCTGCTGGCCCGTTCCACCGCGGGCGTGGTCTTCCTGCCCGGCGCGGCGGGAACGGTCCAGGAGATATTCGACAGCGCGACACCGAACTACTACGGGTCGCGGGGCGAACCGGCGCCGATGGTCCTGGTCGGCCGCACCCACTGGACCGAGCACCTCCCGGCGTGGCCCCTGCTCCGGGCGCTGGCCCGCGGCCGTGCGATGGAGTCCCGGATCGCGCTCGTCGACTCGGTGGACGAGGTCCCGGACGTCCTCGCGTCAATAAGCTGACCTCCGGAAGCAACTTACCGGTCGGTTCTCACGTCTCAGGAGAGGTACCGCAAACCCTGCCAGACGTGAACGGAGCCCTTCGTGCTCATAGGCCTGCTGACCGCCATCGCGGCGTCCATCTGCTACGGCACAGGATCCGTGCTGCAAGCTGTCGGTTCGCGCCGCGCCGCACGGATGTCCCCGACCGCCGCCGGGACGACCGCCCACGGCGGCCCCAACCTGTCGTCCACCGCGAAAGCGGCGATGACCTGGGAATTCATCGTCGGCACCATCCTCGACTTCGTGGGCTTCGGGCTCGGGGCACTGGCAGCGCGCCTCCTTCCCCTCTTCCTCTCCCAGACCGTGATCAGCGCCAACCTGGTGATCACGGCCGTGCTGAGCGTGAAGATGCTGGGCATCCGGCTGAGCCGGAAGGAGTGGACCTCGATCGGGGTCGTCTGCACCGCGCTGGTGCTGCTGGCGACGGCCGCGGGCCATGAGGGCGGCCACCACGCGCCGATGTCCACGCACTGGTGGCTGTTGGGGATCACCCTGGTGCTGATGGTGGGCGGCACGGTGGCCGTACGCCTCCTCGGCGGCGGGGCAGCGATCCTGGCGGGCCTGCTGTCGGGCCTGGGCTTCGGCGCGCTCGGCGTCGGCGTCCGGATCCTGAACGGTGTCGACCCGTTCGACCTCTCGGCCCTCCTCACCGACCCGGCCCTCTACGCCATCCTGGTGGCGGGCATCGGCGGCATGTACCTGCACACGGTCGCCCTCCAGATCGGCTCGGTCAACGGCGCCACGGCCGCCCTGGTCGTCGGCGAGACGGTCCTCCCTGGCGCGATCGGCGTCCTGTGGCTCGGCGACGCCTCCCGTCAGGGTCTGGGCTGGCTGGCAGTGCTCGGATTCGTCATGGCCGTCGCCGGCGCGGTCGCGGTCGCCTGGTACGGCAAGCACGAGGGCTCCGACGAGGGGGCCGACGCAGCGGCCACCGAGCCGGTACCGGAGCCGGTCGGCTGACCCCCCGGCCGACCGGGCCCCTCACCCGGTCGGCCGCCCCCGGTGGTGGCGCAGCGGTGGCTGCCGCTTGCTGGAGCGGGGGAGAGAGTGAGGGCTCGTGAACGCCACGACCGATCGGCTCGACACGCCGCGCGCGGCCGGGATGGCGGGAATCGCCTTCGCCCTGCTGCTCGCGGCGGCCATCGTCCTGATGCGGATCGCCGTGCCTTCGGGCGACGTCGCCGACGCGCCCATCGACCCGGACAAGCGCTGGGCGATCCAAGTGGCGCTGGAGATCGTGCCCTTCGCGGGCATCTTCTTCCTCTGGTTCATGGGCGCCCTGCGTGCGCACACGGGCGCGGCCGAGGACCGGTTCGTCGCCACCGTGTTCCTCGGCAGCGGATTCGTCTTCGTGGCCACCCTGTTCGGCTCCGCCGCGGCGGCGGGCACGGTGCTCTCCGAGGGCACGCCCTCCGACTTCGGCCGCCACTACGCCTACACAATGCTCGCGACGTACGCCATGCGGATGGCGGCCGTCTTCGTGCTCGCGACCTCGACCATCGGGCGGATGCTCGGCGTCTTCCCCAAGCCGCTGGCGATGCTGGGCACCGTCGTCGGTCTGGTCCTGCTCGTGGTCGCCTCCGGTGTGCCCTGGGCCGAGCTGGTGTTCCCGGCCTGGGCGCTGGTCCTCAGCCTGTACATCCTGCGCGTCCGGCGGGGCACCGCCAAAACGGGTGCCCCGAACCCCACCGATCCGCCCTGACCTGCGGATTCCTGCTCCGGCAGGCGCCCTCCGGGTGCCGCGTGCATGCTGGGTGATGGAGAGGAACCGGGGGGTGACGGGGAGGAACGGCCGAGGGAAAGGCAGAACCGTCATGAGGCTTGTCGTCGACCTCAACCGCTGCCAGGGATACGCCCAGTGCGCATTCCTCGCGCCCGATGTCTTTGCCATGCACGGGGACGAGTCGCTGCTCTACAACCCGAACGCCGACCCCGAGCAGCGCGAGGACGTCCTGCGCGCCGTGGCGGCCTGTCCGGTCCAGGCCATCCTGCTGGAGATCACGGACGAGGACATGGCGAAGATGGCTGCCCCGCAGGCCGTGGCCGGAGCCGGATCCGCTTCCGGAGGCGCGCGGTGACCGGAGCAGGAATGCGCGACGGATCCCTGGAGCACCTCAAGCGCGAGGGCCGCATCGTCGTCGTCGGCGCTTCACTGGCCGGGCTGCGAGCCGCCGAGACCATGCGCGAGAAGGGCTTCGCCGGTTCGCTGACGATGATCGGCGACGAACCGTACGAGCCGTACGACCGGCCTCCACTGTCCAAGCAGGTCCTGCTCGGCAACGCGGTCGCCGATCACACGGCGCTCCCCCGCCGCCGGGCGATCGATGCCGACTGGCGCCTCGGTGTCCCGGCCACGGGCCTGGACATGGCCGCCCGCCGGGTCCGGCTCGGCAACGGCGACGAGGTCGAGTACGACCGGCTGCTGATCGCCACCGGTGTGCGCGCCAGGCCCTGGCCCAACGCCGAGGAGGGCGCCCTGCAGGGCGTCTTCGTGCTGCGCACCCGCGACGACGGCGAAGGGCTGCAACGGGCCCTCGCCGCCGGCCCCCGCCGGGTGCTGGTCATCGGCGCCGGGTTCACCGGATCCGAGATCGCCTCCGCCTGCCGCGAGCGCGGCCTGGACGTCACCGTCGCCGAACGGGGCGAGGCACCGCTGGTCGGTGCGCTGGGCGGGGTCATCGGCGAGGTGGCGGCCGGGATGCACCGGGAGAACGGCGTCGACCTGCGCACCGGGGTCATGGTGACCTCGCTGGAAAGCGATCCCTCCGGGCGGGTGCGCGCCGCTCACCTCTCCGACGGGTCCACCGTGGAGGCGGAGGTGGTGGTCGTCTCGCTGGGGGCGCAGCGCAACACCGAGTGGCTGGCCGGCTCCGGGCTGGGCGCCGGTCCGCGGGGCATCGCCTGCGACGCGGGCTGCCGAGCCTTCGACGTCCGCGGCATCGTCACCGACGACATCTACGTGGCGGGTGACGTGGCACGTTCCCCGCACGCCCTGTTCGGTTACCAGTTCCTGTCGCTGGAGCACTGGGGCAATGCCGTCGCACAGGCCGACACCGCCGCGCACAACATGCTGAGCGAGAGCACCGACCGGCGTCCCCACCTGTGGGTTCCGGCGTTCTGGTCCTCGCAGTTCGGCGTGAACATCAAGTCGGTCGGGGTACCGCCGATGGGCACCGAGATCATGATCACGCAGGGCTCGCTCGCCGAGCGCCGGTTCGCGGCCGTGTACGGGTACCAGGGGCGCATGATCGCCGCCGTCACCTTCGACAACTGCCGCTGGCTGCCGTTCTACGAGCAGCAGATCGAGTCCACCGCGCCGTTCCCGCCGCCGTTCTCCACGGTGGACCGCAGGTCCGACGGAATCAAGCCGCTGCCGGCCGACTTCCCCGACCCCTCGGTCCCGACCCACGGGCCGACCATCACGCTGAGCGGCTACTCGCCGGCCGACCGGAAGATGACCTTCACCCCCGGCCGATGACCTTCGTCCCCGCGCACCACCGGCCGCGCCGCGACCGCACCGCGCCCTCCCCCGAGGATCACGAGGACCTGTCATGACACAAGCCATCCTGCGGGAGATCATCGCCTACGCGAACCGCGCGAATCCGTACCCGCTGTACGAGGAGCTCCGCAAGACGCCGGTGTCCCAGGACGGGGACGGCCCGTACGTCGTCAGCACGTACTACGAGATCCACAGCCTCCTGCACGACCCGCGAATCAGCTCCGACGCCAAGAACCTGAAGGCGACCGGCGACGATCCGCTGGGGAGTCAGTCCGACGAGGAGGGGACGACCCTGCCCCCGTCGTTCCTCAAGCTCGACCCGCCCGACCACGACCGTCTGCGGCGGATGACGAACCGGCCTTTCGGCCCCCCGCACGCCCCCCACCGGGTGCACGACATGCGCGACGAACTGGGCGGCCTCGTCACCGGGCTGATCGACGGCATCGTGGAGACCGGGCAGCTGGACCGGATCGACCTGGTCGACCAGTTCGCGTACCCCTTCCCGGTCACGGTCATCTGCCGGCTCCTCGGTGTGCCCCGCGAGGACGAGCCGCGCTTCCACGTGTGGGCGGAGACCCTGGCCGCCAGCCTGGACCCCGACCCGGACGCCGATCCCACGCAGCACGGCAAGGGTTCGATGGACGCCCGGATGGAGCTGGGCATGTACCTGGCCGGGCTGATCGAGGAACGCCGCAAGAAGCCCGGCGACGACATGCTGTCCCAGCTGGCGACGGCGGACGGCCCGGACGGCGCGATGACCACCATGGAGGCTCTCAGCACCTCCGCCCTGCTGCTGATCGCCGGCCACGAGACCACGGTCAACCTCATCACCAACGGCATGCTGACCCTGCTGCGCCACCCGGACGTCCTCCAACGGCTGCGCGACGACCCGGACCTGGCGGTCCCGATCGTCGAGGAACTGCTGCGCTACGAGCCGCCCGTGCAGCTGCTGCCCCAGCGCACCACCCTCTCCGACGTCGAGGTCGCCGGTGTCACCATCCCCAAGGGCGCGTCCGTCTGGCTGATGCTGGCCTCCGGGAATCGTGACCCGAAGCGGTTCGAGGATCCGGACCGCTTCGACCCGGACCGCAAGGACATCCAGCACCTCGGCCTCGGCAGCGGCATCCACAGCTGCTTCGGCGCCCCACTGGCCCGGCAGGAGGCCCAGCTGGCGCTGAGCGAACTGGCCCGCCGGCTGGAGAACCCGCGGCTGCTGGAGGACCCGCCGCAGTACCGCCAGAACGCTGTCCTGCGCGGCCCGCGCCACCTGCCGATCGCCTGCGACGGCATCCGCCCCTAGACAGTCCCCGCTCCGTCGCCTAGGGAGTCGGCGGCGGAAGGACGACCACCTCGGCGGGGGTGAAGGTCACCGCGACCCGGTCCCCCACGGCCGGCGCCCCCGCCAGCCCGCACTCCGCCTCCAGCACCGGACCCGCCTCCGGCCGCAGCAGCAGCGCGACGTGCGTGCCGCGGAAGGTGCGGGACACCACCTCGCACCGCAGCCCCGCCGCGCAGAGCGCGACCCCCGCAGGGCGGATCAGCAGCCGCTGCTCCCCCTCGGGCGATCCGGCCGGCACCGGCACCCTGCCCCACACCGTGGCGGCGCCGGTACCCGAGACCACGGCCGGGACCACGTTCTCGAAGCCGAGGAACCGCGCCACGAACTCCGACGCGGGCCGCTGCCACACCTCCAGCGGGGTGCCGGCCTGCGCGATCCGGCCGTCCCGCATCACCACCACCCGGTCGGCCAGGGCGAAGGCCTCGCCCTGGTCGTGGGTGACGGCAAGTACGGTCGTGCCCAGCCGGGAGAACAGCCCGCGCAGCTCCACGACGAGCCGCTCCCGAAGCCCCCGGTCCAACTGGCCCAGCGGTTCGTCCAGCATCAGCAGCCGCGGCGACGGAGCCAGCGCCCGGGCCAGCGCCACCCGCTGCTGCTCGCCGCCCGACAGGGAGGCCACCGCCCGGCCCTGGGCTCCGGGGAGCCCGACCAGTTCCAGCAGCTGAGCGACCTCGGCCGCGTACGAGGACCGCCCGGCCCGCCGCATCCGCAGCCCGAAGGAGACGTTCGACCCGACATCGCGGTGCGGGAAGAGCTGGTGGTCCTGGAACATCAGGCCCACGCCGCGCCGGTGCACCGGTACGCCGGCCTGGTCGGCTCCGCCCAGCAGGACCCGGCCGCCGGAGACCTGCTGGAGCCCGGCGACGACCCGCAGCAGAGTCGACTTGCCGCTCCCGCTCGGCCCCAGCACGCACACGACCTCGTGCTCGGCGACCGCGAGGTCCACGGCGTCCACGGCCGCGCGCTCACCGAAGCGGACCGAGACCCCTTCCAGCTGAAGCAGCGTCATCAGAACTCTCCGGAGGTCTTGTCGGGGCGCAGCCGCTCCAGCACCAGCAGGGACGCCGCGCACACCAGCATCAGAATCGTGCTCAGGGCCATCGCCTGCCCGTAGTTCAGCTCGCCGGCCCGCCCCAGCAGCCGCGCCACGGCCACCGGCAGCGTCGGCCGGTCCGCCCGCGCGATGAACACGGTCGCGCCGAACTCCCCCAGCGACACCGCGAAGGCGAACCCGGCCGCGATCAGCAGCGCCCGCCGCACCAGTGGAAGGTCCACCTCCCGCCAGGCCCGCAAGGGCGAGGCGCCGAGTACCGCGGCGGCCTCCCGCAGCCGCCCGTCCACCGCGCGCAGTACCGGCAGCATGGTCCGTACGACGAAGGGCACGCCCACCAGCGCCTGGGCCAGCGGCACGAGGATCCATGAGGTCCGCAGGTCCAGCGGCGGCTCGTCGAGGGTGATCAGGAAACCGAAGCCCACCGTCACCGCGGACACCCCGAGCGGGAGCATCAGCATCGCGTCGAAGCCCCGTACGAAGCGGCCACCGCGCCGGGTGAGTGCCGCGGCAGCGAGTCCCCCGACGAACAGGGCGATCGCGGTGGCGGCCAGCGCGTACTGCAGGGAGTTCCAGATCGCCTCCAGGGGCGCCACCAGGAAGGTCCCGCCACCGGCGCCCGCGTCCTGCAGCGCCCGGTAGTAGCCGAGACCGTAGCCACCGGGGGTGTCGAAGGACCGTTCGACCAGGACGCCCAGCGGCAGCACGATCAGCAGCGCGACGGTCAGGAGCACGCCGCACAGCAGGGTGCGCTGGGCCCAGCCGCGCGGCGGGTGCGTGGTGCGGCCCGGGTCCACCAGCCGCAGCGCGGTCTCGCGCCTGCGCACGGTCCAGGCGTGCACGGCGAGGATCCCGCCGATCGCGGCGAACTGCACCATCGTCAGTACGGCGGCCGTCGACAGGTCCAGGAGTTGCGCGGTCTGCCGGTAGACCTCCACCTCCAGGGTGGAGTACGCGGGCCCGCCCAGGATCAGTACGACGCCGAAGGAGCTGAAGGTGAACAGGAACACCATCAGCGAGGCGGCGGCCACCGCCGGGACCAGTGCGGGCAGCGTCACCCGCCGCCAGGCGGTGAACCGCCCGGCGCCCAGCACCCGGGCGGCCTCCTCCTGGCGCGGATCCAGCTGGGCCCACAGCCCGCCGACCGTGCGGACGACGACGGCGTAGTTGAAGAAGACGTGCGCGAGCAGGATCGCCCAGACGGTGGTGTCGAGCCGGACGCCCAGCAGCTCGTCGGTCAGTCCGCCCCGCCCCAGCAGCGCGAGGAAGGCGGTGCCGACCACCACGGTGGGCAGGACGAAGGGAACGGTCACCAAGGCCCGCAGCAGTTGCTTGCCGGGGAACTCGAAGCGGGCGAAGACGTAGGCGCCGGGGAGGGCGATCACCAGCGTGAGCAGGGTGGAGGCGAGCGCCTGCCAGGTGGTGAACCACAGCACGTCGGCGATGTCGGGCCGGGTCAGCACCTCCGCGAACCGGCCGAACTGCCACCCCTCGTCGGTCTTGAGGCCGCGCCCCACGATCGCGGCGACGGGGTAGGCGAAGAACAGCCCGAAGAAGGCGAGGGGGAGGGCCATCAGGGCGAGCCGCACGGCGGTCGCCCGCGCCCCCTCGCGGGGGCCGGGGCCGGGCGCGGCGCCCCCCGACGCCGCGCCCGGCTCCTTGGTGCCGCCTACTTCACGACGAGCGAGGTCCATGCCTTGACCCACTGCTCACGGTTCTTGGCGATGGTCTCCGGAGCCACGTTCTCCGGCTTCTCGACGACCACGCCGTGCTTGGTGAACAGCTCCGGCAGGACGGCGTCCTTCGTCACCGGGTTCACGAACATCTGGAGCGGCATGTCCTCCTGGAACTTCTTGCTGACCAGGAAGTCCACGAGGGCCTTGCCGCCCTCCTCGTTCTTGGCGCCCTTCAGCAGACCCGCGAACTCGATCTGGCGGAAGCAGGTGCCGGTGGACACGCCCGTGGGGGCCTCGGCCGGCTGCGGCTCGCCGTACAGGACCTCGACCGGCGGGCTGGAGGCGTAGGAGACGACCAGCGGGCGGTCGCCCTTGGCCTTCTTGCCGCCCGCGGAGCCGGAGAAGCGCTCGTTGTAGGCCTGCTCCCAGCCGTCGACGACCTCGACGCCGTTGGCCTTCAGCTTGCTCCAGTAGTCCTTCCAGCCCTCGTCGCCGTACTTGCCGACGGAGGCGAGCAGGAAGCCGAGGCCGGGCGAGGAGGTCGCGGCGTTCTCGGTGACCAGCAGGTTCTTGTACTCCGGCTTGATCAGGTCGTCCAGCGTCTGCGGCGGGGCGAGCTTCTTCTCGGTGAAGTAGGCCTTGTCGTAGTTGACGCAGATGTCACCGGAGTCGATCGGGGTGACCCGGTGTTCCTTGTCGAGCACGTACTCGGGCTTCACCTCGCCGAGGCCCTTGGCCTCGTACGGCGTGAAGATGCCGTTGTCGAGGGCGCGCGAGAGGAGCGTGTTGTCCACGCCGAAGAAGACGTCGCCGCGGGGGGAGCCCTTGGTGAGGATCTCCTGGTTCAGCGCCGCGCCCGCGTCCCCGGACTTCAGCACCTTGACGGTGTAGCCGCTCTGCTGCTCGAACTCCTTGAGGACCGTGTCGGTCACGTTGAAGGAGTCGTGGGAGACGAGCGTGACGGTCTTGGACTTCGGGGCGTCGCTCGCGCCGGTCTTGTCCTGTGCGTCGCCGCCGCCACAGGCGCTGAGCGTGGTGACGCCCAGCGCGGCCGCGAGCGCGGCGCCCGCGATCTTCTTGGTGGTGCTCATTGGTGAATTCCTCCTGGGATGTCCAGGAGAAGACGCGGCCCTGCCCGGCGCTCTGCAGGAGCGGACGCCGGGCAGGGCGCAACAGCAAGAGTGGTGACCGAACTTCCTACCCCGAATGACCGGGGCGAGGTTCAGAGGGTCTGCGGATGACGGATACCGCACTCTCAGCGCTGTGGCGCTCCCCTGTCGGAATATGAAATTGGTTCGGCCACAGGGTACCCCGTGGCCGAATCACGTCGAACAGAAGCGGAATCTAGCGCTCCGAGGCGGCCAGCTGGCCGCAGGCGCCATCGATCTCCTGGCCCCTGGTGTCACGGACGGTCACGGGCACACCGTGGCGGGCGATGGCCTCCACGAAGGCCTTCTCGTCCTCGGGTCGCGAGGCGGTCCACTTGGAGCCCGGCGTCGGGTTCAGCGGGATCAGGTTGACGTGTACGCGCTTGCCCTTGAGCAGCTTGCCCAGGAGGTCGCCGCGCCAGGCCTGGTCGTTGATGTCGCGGATCAGCGCGTACTCGATCGAGATCCGGCGGCCGGACTTCTCGGCGTACTCCCAGGCCGCACCGAGCACCTCGCGGACGTTCCAGCGAGTGTTGACCGGGACCAGGGTGTCGCGCAGCTCGTCGTCGGGGGCGTGCAGCGAGACGGCCAGACGGCACTTGAAGCCCTCGTCGGCGAAGCGCAGCATGGCCGGGACCAGGCCGACGGTGGAGACGGTGATGCCGCGCTGCGACAGGCCCAGGCCGTCGGGCTCCGGGTCGGTGAGCCGGCGGATGGCGCCGACCACGCGGTTGTAGTTGGCCAGCGGCTCGCCCATGCCCATGAAGACGATGTTCGACAGCCGCGCCGGGCCGCCGGGGACCTCGCCGTCGCGCAGGGCCCGCATGCCGTCGACGATCTGGTGCACGATCTCGGCGGTGGAGAGGTTGCGGTCGAGGCCCGCCTGGCCCGTGGCGCAGAACGGGCAGTTCATGCCGCAGCCGGCCTGCGAGGAAATGCACATGGTGACCCGGTCGGGGTAGCGCATCAGCACGGACTCGACGAGCGTGCCGTCGTGCAGCTTCCACAGGGTCTTGCGGGTGGTGTCGTCGTCGCACGAGATGTGCCGGATGACGTTCATCAGGTCCGGCAGCAGCTCCTGCTGGAGCTTCTCCCGCGAGCCTGCCGGGATGTCGGTCCACTCGGCCGGGTCGTGCGCGTACCGCGCGAAGTAGTGCTGGGAGAGCTGCTTGGCCCGGAACGGCTTCTCGCCGATCGCGGCGACCGCCTCGCGGCGCTCGGCCGGGGTCATGTCGGCGAGGTGCCGGGGCGGCTTCTTGGCCCCGCGAGGGGCGACGAAAGTGAGCTCACCCGGGACAGGACGGGGGGCCATGAGTGGTACTCCTCAAATCTGACGAACCCTGGGCGGGCGATCTCCGCACTCAAGCGGAGTCGACGTGATGGCACGCCCGGTGCCCGGAGAGCTCACGGGTCCATCCCGTAGAAACGGGAAAGCGCACCACTGATGAGTGGCGCGCTTTCCAGGATAACCCGGACGGGTCAGCCGGTGCCTACGAAGGCGGCGAGCAGCAGCCACACCACCGGGGCCGTCGGAAGCAGGGAGTCCAGCCGGTCCATGATGCCGCCGTGTCCCGGCAGCAGCGTGCCCATGTCCTTGATGCCGAGGTCCCTCTTGATCATCGACTCGCCCAGGTCTCCCAGGGTGGCGCTGACCGCGACCGCGAGGCCGAGCAGCAGACCCTGCCACCAGGAGCCGCCGTCGATCAGGAACTCCATGCACAGCGCGCCTGCCGCCATCGCGAAGGCCACCGCGCCGAACAGTCCCTCGCGGGTCTTGCCGGGGCTGATGCGCGGAGCGAGCTTGGTCTTGCCGAAGCGCCAGCCGACCGCGTAGGCCCCGGTGTCGCTGACCACGGTCAGCAGCAGGAAGGTGATCACGCGCTGGGGGCCGTCGTCGGCGGTGAGCAGCATCGCGACGAAGGTGGCCAGGAAGGGCACGTAGAACGCCGCGAAGGCGCCCGCCGTGACGTCCTTGAGGTAGTCCTCGGGCGGCTCGGTCATCCGCCACACCAGGACGGCCAGCACGGTCAGGGCCATGGCGACCCAGGCACCCTCGGCCCCCCGGACGTATCCGGCGATGACCATGGCGGCGCCGCCGACCGCCAGCGGGACCAGCGGGGCCTTGATGCCCTTCTGCTCCTGCAGCCGGGAGGTCAGCTCCCACAGGCCGACCACGACCGCGACGACGATGACGCCGACGAAGACGGCCTTGACGATCAACAGCGAGGCGAAGATCACCGCGCCGAGGCCCACGCCGACCCCTATGGCCGCACGCAGATCCCGGCCCGCGCGCTTCTTCGGCGGCGGGGGCGAGGCGTCCTGCGGCTGCTGGGCATGCGGAGGCGGGGGGCTGGGCATGGGCTCCTGCGGCGGCGTATCGGCGCGGAAGAGGGGGTCGCTGTCGGCGGCGACCCCCCGATCGCGTGCTTCCCGGTCGTCGAAGTCACGGCCGGCGGCATCGGGCACGATGGGCATGGGCCGAGTGTGCGGGCCCACCTGCGCATCGTATGCGGGACCCGCCGGAACCGGCTCCGGCTGCCAGGAAGAGTCGTTCATCAGACTTCGAGGAGCTCGGCTTCCTTGTGCTTCAGGAGCTCGTCCACCTGCGCGACGTACTTCGCGGTGGTGTCGTCGAGCTCCTTCTCGGCGCGGCGCACCTCGTCCTCGCCGGCCTCCTTGTCCTTGACCAGCTTGTCAAGGGCGTCCTTCGCCTTGCGGCGGACGGCGCGGAGCGAGATCTTCGAGTCCTCGGCCTTGGTGCGCGCGACCTTGATGTACTCCTTGCGGCGGTCCTGCGTCAGCTCGGGGAAGGTCACCCGGATGATGCTGCCGTCGTTGCTCGGGTTGACACCGAGGTCGGAGTCGCGGATGGCCTGCTCGATGTTGCGCAGGGCGCTCTTGTCGAACGGGGTCACGATCGCCATGCGCGGCTCGGGCACCGAGAAGGAGGCGAGCTGGTTGATGGGCGTGATGGCGCCGTAGTACTCCGCCACGATCTTGTTGAACATCGCCGGGTGCGCACGGCCGGTGCGAATCGCGGCGAAGTCTTCCTTGGCGACGACGACGGCCTTTTCCATCTTCTCCTCGGCCTCGAGGAGGATCTCTTCGGTCACCACGTGCTCCTGCATGTCAGAAATGGATGGTTCAGGCGGGCGGGCGGGTCTGGCGGGCCGGTGCGGGCCCGCTCGGTCCGGAAGCGGACTGCTCAGGCCCGGGTTTCCTGGTCGCTCACGAGCGTCCCGATCTTCTCACCCTTGACGGCGCGGGCGATATTGCCCTCGGCAAGCAGCTCGAACACGAGGATCGGCAGCTTGTTGTCACGGCAGAGCGTGATGGCGGTGGCGTCGGCGACCTTGAGGTCGCGGGAGAGGACCTCGCTGTATTCCAGCGCGTCGAACTTCACCGCGTCCGGGTTCTTCTTGGGGTCGGAGTCGTAGACCCCGTCGACACCGTTCTTGCCCATGAGCAGGGCCTCGGCGTCGATCTCCAGGGCGCGCTGGGCGGCCGTGGTGTCGGTGGAGAAGTAGGGCATGCCCATGCCGGCGCCGAAGATGACGACCCGGCCCTTCTCCAGGTGCCGCACGGCGCGCAGTGGGATGTACGGCTCCGCGACCTGGCCCATGGTGATGGCGGTCTGCACGCGGGAGTCGATGCCCTCCTTCTCCAGGAAGTCCTGGAGTGCGAGGCAGTTCATGACGGTTCCGAGCATGCCCATGTAGTCGGACCGGGCCCGGTCCATGCCGCGCTGCTGGAGTTCGGCGCCGCGGAAGAAGTTGCCGCCGCCGATCACGACGGCGATCTCCGCGCCGTCGCGGACCACCGCGGCGATCTCACGCGCGATGGCGTGGACGACGTCGGGGTCGACGCCCAGTCCTCCGCCACCGGAGAAGGCCTCGCCCGACAGCTTCAGCATGAAGCGGCGGCCCTTCTTGTCCTGGTCGCTCTTGTCGTCGGATGCGGTGTGGGGGTCCACGCCCTGATTCATGGAGATCTCCTCGTGCACATACGAAGAAGGCCATTGCCGGTGGGTCCTTGCGGTTCCCTCTACGGCAATGGCCTCCTCGTCAGATCTGCGGTCGCCTCGCGCGAGCGCGGACGACTGCCTCAGACCCTACCGGGGTCCGGTGTCCGTCGCGTACGGACGGACTCAGATGCCGACCTTGATGCGCGAGAAGCGCACCAGGGTGACACCGGCCTCGTCCAGGACCTTCTGGACCGACTTCTTGTTGTCCAGGGCGTACGCCTGGCCAAGGAGGGTGTTCTCCTTGAAGAAGCCGTTGACGCGGCCTTCGACGATCTTCGCGATGGCAGCCTCGGGCTTGCCCTCGGCGCGGGTGACCTCTTCGGCCACGCGACGCTCGGACTCGACCTTCTCGGCCGGAACGTCCTCGGCGGACAGCCACTGCGGGGAGAACGCGGCGATGTGCTGCGCGATGCCGCGGGCGACCTCGGCGTTCTCCTTGTCCAGCTCGACCAGGACGCCGATCTGGAACGGCAGGTCGGGCATGGTGCGGTGCATGTACGCCGAGACGTAGCCGCCGGTGAACTGCGCGAAGCGGTCCAGGACGATCTTCTCGCCGAGGTTGGCGTTGGCCTCGTCCACGAACGCCTGGACGGTCTTGCCGGGCTCGATCTCGGACGCGAGCAGCGCCTCGATGTCGGCCGGGGAGGTCGCGGCGATGTGCGCGGCGATCTCGTTGGTGACCGCCTGGAACTTGTCGCCCTTGGCGACGAAGTCCGTCTCGCACTTCAGCTCGACGAGGACACCGGAGGTGTTGTCGTCGGCGATCAGGGAGGCAACGGCACCGTTCTCGGCAGAACGGCCCTCGCGCTTGGCGACGCCCTTCTGACCCTTGATGCGGAGGGCCTCGATGGCCTTGTCGACGTCGCCGTCGGACTCGACCAGCGCGTTCTTGCAGTCCATCATGCCGACGCCGGTGAGCTCGCGGAGCTTCTTGACGTCAGCGGCGGTGTAGTTCGCCATGAGTCTGGGATTCTCTCTCGAAGTCGTAGATCTACGGGTGAACGGCGGAGGCGCCGCGCTTTTGGCGCGGCTCCCCCGCCGTCATCGTCCGTGCTGCGAGTGCCCGGCGGATGAACGCCGGGCGCTCTCAGTGGGTCAGGCCTGCTCGGCGTCGGCGGCCGGAGCCTCGACAGCCTCAGCGGCCGGAGCCTCGGCGGCCGGAGCCTCGACAGCCTCGGCGGCCGGGGCCTCGGCGACAGCCTCGGCAGCCGGGGCGGCCTCGGTCTCGTCGGCCTTCTTGTCACCCTCGAGCAGGTCGCGCTCCCACTCGGCGAGCGGCTCGGCGGCGGCCTTCTCGCCCGGCTTCGAGTCGCCGGTCGCAGCGCCGGAGCGGGCGATGAGGCCCTCGGCGACGGCGTCGGCGATCACGCGGGTGAGCAGGGTGACGGAACGGATCGCGTCGTCGTTGCCCGGGATCTTGTAGTCGACCTCGTCGGGGTCGCAGTTGGTGTCGAGGATCGCGACGACCGGGATGTGGAGCTTGCGCGCCTCACCGACGGCGATGTGCTCCTTCTTGGTGTCGACGATCCAGACGGCGCTGGGAACCTTCGACATCTCGCGGATACCACCGAGGGTCTTCTCCAGCTTGGTCTTCTCGCGGGAGAGGACCAGGAGCTCCTTCTTGGTGAGACCCGAGGCGGCGACGTCCTCGAAGTCGATCGCCTCAAGCTCCTTCAGACGCTGAAGGCGCTTGTAGACGGTGGAGAAGTTGGTGAGCATGCCACCCAGCCACCGCTGGTTGACGTACGGCATACCAACGCGCGTCGCCTGCTCGGCGATGGCCTCCTGGGCCTGCTTCTTGGTACCGACGAACATGATGGAGCCACCGTGCGCGACGGTCTCCTTCACGAACTCGTAGGCGCGGTCGATGTACGACAGCGACTGCAGCAGGTCGATGATGTAGATGCCGTTGCGCTCCGTGAAGATGAAGCGCTTCATCTTCGGGTTCCAACGACGGGTCTGGTGACCGAAGTGGACGCCGCTTTCCAGCAGCTCCCGCATCGTGACGACGGCCATGGCCATCTCCTTGGTTTCTCGGTTTGGTTCCTGACGCCCCACCGCGCCCTGCCCCCATGAGGGGACCGAGAGACGCTGCCACCTGGCCGTTTCGGGCTGGTGTTGGGGCGTGCGAAGTCGACCCGGTGACCCGGATCGCCACAAGAAGTGTACGGGACCCGGCGGTATGCCGGGTGACGCCGTTGTCCACAGCGGCCCGGTCGTCCACAGGCCCGGGCACGGCCGGGTCGGGCGCGGGACGCTGTGGCCCATGACGACCTTGCTGCTCAGCCTGCTCCTGGCCCTGGCCCAGTCGGCCGTTCCGGGAGTCCGCCCACTGCCCGCGCCGCTGTCGGTGGCCCGCTGGTGGGACCCGCCGCCGACCCCGTACGCGGCCGGCCACCGCGGCGTGGACCTGTCGGCCCCGGTGGGCGCGGAGATCCGGGCGGTCGCGGCCGGCCGGGTCCACCACGCGGGCCCCGTAGCCGGCCGCGGGGTCCTCTCGCTGGCCCTGCCGAACGGCCTGCGCACGACGTACGAGCCGGTCCGGCCCCTGGTCACGGAGGGCGAGCAGGTCAGGGCGGGCCAGGTGGTGGCGGTCCTGACAGAGGGCTCGCACTGCCCGGCGCCGTGTCTGCACTGGGGCCTGCTGGCGGGCGAGACCTACCTCAACCCCCTGCCCCTCCTCCCCCGCCCGACACCCCGCCTCCTACCGGCGGAGCACCCGGCCGAATCCAGCCCCGCCGGCGTGTGAGGCACGGGGTCCGGCGCGGAGCCCCCGGGGACCTCGGCCGGAGCTCAGCCCCGGACGCCCCGCAGGGCCATGGCGACCGCGGCCTCCGTCACGACGGCGGGATCCTCCGCCGCGCCGAGCTCGATCCGCCGCACAGCCGCGTCCACGACCCCCTGCAGCAGCATCGCGGCCAGCCTCGGCTCCGCCTGCCCCAGGCCGCTCAGCGCCTCGACGATCATCGCCACCAGCCCGCCGTGGGCCGCACGGATCTTCTCCCGCGCGCCGGCATCCAGCTCGCTGGCCGAGATGGCCACCACCGCACGGTGGCGCCGGTCCCCCACCAGCCCCAACTGGCTGCGCACGTAGGCCTCGATCTTCTCCTCCGGCGCCTGCGCCTGCTCCATCGCCGCCTCGATCTCGGCGGCCCACACGGGGAAGTCCACGGCGCAGAGCTCTTCGACCACGGCGGCGCGGGAGCGGAAGTACTCGTACACGGAGGACCGGGCCAGCCCGGTCCGCTCCGCGAGGGCGGGGAAGGTCAGCGCCTCCGTCCCGCCTTCGGACAACAGAGAACGCGCAGCGTCCAAGAGGGCGCCGCGCTGCATCGACCGGTGCTCGGCCACGGAGGCCGCTCGAATCCTGGGCACGCATCCACTCTACGGAGGTACCGCAAGCTCACCTCCCCACATCCGCCAACTTCGCGCGCAGTTGCAGCACGGACTTGGTGTGGATCTGGCTGACCCGGCTCTCGGTGACGCCCAGGACATTGCCGATCTCGGCGAGCGTGAGGCCCTCGTAGTAGTAGAGGGTCACCACGGTCTTCTCCCGCTCGGGCAGCGTGTTGATGGCCCGTGCCAGCAGCCGCCGCAGTTCGCGGTCCTCGGCCACCGCGACCGGGTTGTCGGCCGCGGTGTCCTCCAGGGTGTCCATCAGCGAGAGGCGGTCGCCGCCCTCCCCGCCGACGTGCAGCAGTTCCTCCAGGGCGACCACGTTGGCCAGCGACAGCTGGCTGAAGACGGTGTGGAGGTCCTCCACCCCGATCCCCATCTCCCCGGCGACCTCGCTCTCCGTCGGGGTGCGCCGCAGCTGGGCCTCCAGCGTGGCGTAGGCCCGCTCCACGGCGCGCGCCTTCTGCCGGACCGAGCGGGGGATCCAGTCCAGTGCCCGCAGCTCGTCGATCATCGCGCCGCGGATCCGGGTGATCGCGTACGTCTCGAACTTGATCGACCGGTCGATGTCGAACTTCTCGATGGCGTCGATCAGCCCGAAGACCCCGGAGGAGACGAAGTCCGCCTGCTCCACGTTGGGCGGAAGGCCGACGCTGACACGGCCGGCGACGTACTTGACCAGGGGCGAGTAGTGCAGGATCAGCTGCTCCCGCAGCCGCTCGTCACCCGATTCCTTGTACGAGCGCCACAGCACCTCCAGGGACGAGGGCGCGGTGGACCGCACGCCGCCGCGGGCAGCGGGGGGCACCGCAGCGCGGTCGGACCCTGAGGTGTGCTGGGGCATGCTTCGCCTTTGCCGGAGCCGGATTCCTTGGGAGCGTAGCGTGACGAGAGTGTCGCGGTGCGCGAAGAGTACGGGATGGCGCGGGGGCCGAGGGGCGTCCCGACTCGCACGGACGACCCGGGACCGGCGCCTGGCGCTCGGTCCCGGTGACCGCCACCGGAAGGTCCGCGTCACTCATCGCTTTCACTCTTTCACCGGAACACCCCAGGTCAACGACCGCCTCGCCGGGCACCTCCGGTTTGTGTGCCTCCTCCAGCCGTTTGTCTGCTCAACTGCCAGCCGTCGCCCTGCCGTTCGACGAACCCCAGAGAGTGAAGTTCGTACAGTCTGCCGATGACTTCATCGGCGCCGGTGCCGGAGGCAAGTGCCAACTCGTCCACGCACGCCGGGCGGCCGGCCGGCAGCGCTTCCAGCACGCGGGCGGTCTCCCGGTCCAGCAGGTCCCGGGTGAACACCGGGCCGCGCCGCTCGGGAGCCAGCTCGCCCATGGCCCCGACCAGCTCGACCACCTCGGCCGCGTCGGTGACCAGCACGGCCTCGCCCCGCAGCAGCTCGTGCACCCCGGCGGAGAGTCCGCTGGTGGCGGACCCGGGGACGCCCATGGTGAACCGCCCGAGCCGCTGCGCCCGCCGGGCCGTGACCAGGGAACCGCTGCGGTGCGCGGCCTCGACGACGACCGTGCCCCGGGTGAGGGCGGCGATGACCCGGTTGCGCAGGACGAACCGGCTGGGGGTCGGGTGGCTGCCCGGTGGCAACTCCCCCAGGATCAGACCCTGCCCGGCGATCCGGCCGAGCAGCCGGGCGTGTCCGCGCGGGTAGGCGACGTCCACCCCGCAGGCGAGCACCGCCGCGGTCGCGCCGCCCGTGGCGAGGGCGCCGCGGTGGGCGGCTCCGTCGATCCCGAAGGCGGCGCCGGAGACGACGACCCAGCCCCGTTCGGCGAGCCCCGCGGCCAGGGTCTGCGCCATGTGCGCGCCGTACGGGGTGCAGGCCCGGGCCCCGACCACGGAAACCGAACGCAGGGCCCAGGTACGGAGGTTCGGCCGGCCCCGGAGCCACAGTCCGACGGGCCGTTCGTCGCCGAGGTCGTCGAGCTGGGTCGGCCACTCGGCCGATCCCGGGAACACGAACCGGCCCCCCGCCCCGGCGGCCAGCCGGAGGTCCCGCTCGGGGTCGGCCAGCGCCGCCCGTCTGCGGTACCCGGCGAGCCGCTCCGGGCCCACGCCCGACGGTGTGCCCGGCTCCGCCCCGGGGTCGGTGAGCAGCCGTATCAGCCCCACCGCGCCGAACTCCCGAAGCCACCGCCCGCCGTGCGCGTCGCCGGGCTCCAGCACCCGGGTGAGCGCGGCCCGCGCCAGCAGCTCTGCGTCTCCGGTTCCGGTCATGTCCCGGCCCCCGGTAGCGGCATCGCCCCACGGGCGATACCGGTCCGCAGCTCCAGGGCCACGGCCACGTCCAGCGCCTCGGGCCGGTCCCGCCCGCGCAGGTCGGCCACGGTCCAGGCGACCCGCAGCACCCGGTCCAGCCCGCGCGCCGTGAGCAGCCCCCGTTCCAGATCTCGCTCGGCGGGGGCCAGCGCTCCCGGTCCCGCCTGCCACCGCGTGCGCAGTTGCTGCCCGGGCACTTCGGAGTTGAGCCGCCAGGGCGTGTCGGCGAGCCTGGTTGCGGCGCGCTCCCGGGCCTCGCGCACCCGGCCGGCGACCACGGCGGTGGATTCTCCGCGGCCGCCCTGCCCCAGCAGGTCGCCGCGGGTCACGGGCTCGACCTCCACCCTCAGGTCCACCCGGTCGAGCAACGGCCCGGACAAGCGCGCCTGGTAACGCCGGATCACCGAGGGCGGGCACTCGCAGCCGGCTCCGTGCAGGGTGTGCCGCCCGCACGGGCACGGGTTCGCGGCGAGCACCATCAGGAACCTGGCGGGCAGCCTTACCACCCCGGCGGCGCGGGCGATGACCACGTGCCCCGATTCGAGGGGCTGGCGCAGCGCGTCCAGAGCCCGGCTGTGGAACTCGGCGGCCTCGTCGAGGAAGAGCACCCCCCGGTGTGCCAGCGAGACCGCCCCGGGCCTCGGGATTCCGGTGCCGCCTCCCACCAGGGACTGCATGGTCGCCGAATGGTGCGGCGCGCAGTACGGAGGCCTGGCGACCAGTGGTTCGCCGGGCGGCAGGATTCCCGCGACCGAGTGGACGGCCGTGACCTCCACGGAGTCCTGACGGGTGAGCGGCGGCAGCAGCCAGGGCAGCCGCTCGGCCAGCATGGTCTTGCCCGCTCCGGGCGGTCCGCTGAGGAAGAGGTGGTGTCCTCCGGCGGCCGCGACCTCCAGGGCGCGGCGCGCCGTGTGCTGTCCGGCCACGTCGGCGAGGTCGGGGAAGCCGCCGTCCTCCCGCCCGGGACGGGCGCGGGCCAGCCCCGTGCCCAGTCCCGCCCCCGGGACGAGCAGCCCGGCGAGCATCGGGTCGGGCCGGCCCGGCGGGTCGCCGGGCTCCTCCTCGGGGATCTCGCCGCCGGTGAGGACCGCGATCAGTTGGCGCAGGCTGCGTACCCCGAGCACCGAGACGTCCGGGACGAGGGCGGCCTCGGCCGCGCACTGCTGCGGGACCACCACCTGCCGGTAGCCGGCCTCCGCGGCGGCGAGTACGGCGGGCAGGATCCCCCGGACCGGGCGCACCCGGCCGTCCAGCCCCAGCTCCCCGATCAGGACGAGGTCGGCGATCGCGCCCGGGTCCACCACCTCGGCGGCCCCGAGCACGGCCGCCGCGACGGCCAGGTCGAAACCCGCACCGGACTTCGGGACCGAGGCCGGGCTCAGCCCGACCGTGAGCTTCTTCTGCGGCCAGGCAGCACCTGAGTTGACCACCGCTGCCCGGACCCGGTCCCGGCTCTCGACCAGGGTCTTGTCCGGCAGCCCCACCAGGGTGAAGGCGGCCACCCCCGGTTCCAGGTCGGCCTGGACCTCGACCACCACGCCGTCGACGCCGATCAGGGCCACCGAGCAGGCGCGCGCGAAGCCCATCAGGCCACCCCCCTGACGTGTTCCACCAGGGGAGCGCCGCGCCGCGGGAGCAGCACCCCGACGAGGTCGATGCGCACCCCGCCCGGGGGTGGCCCGCCGTGGTCGGCGAGCCAGCGCCCGGCGAGCCCGCGCAGCCGCTCGGCCTTGCCGGGCCGCACGGCGGCCATCGGATGCTCGAACCCACTCGCCCGGCGGGTCTTGACCTCGCACACGACGAGGGCGTCCCCGTCCCGGGCGACGATGTCGATCTCCCCGCCGGGGCACCGCCAGTTGCGCGCGATCACGGTCATCCCGGTTTCGGTCAGCCGTCGCGCCGCGAGGTCCTCGCCGTACCGCCCCAATGCCTGCTGTGCCACGCCCTTCGCGTTCATCCGGCACCACCTCCGGCACCGAATGTCCCGCGCCCCCGCCCACCTTGTGGATCTTGGTGGACAACCCGGCCGTTGTGGAGAACGGCCTCACCCCTGCGGGTGAGGCCGCTCAGCTGCCGGGCAGTTCGAGATCGCTCTTGTTGAGCTCCTCGATGTTCACGTCCTTGAAGGTCAGCACCCGTACCTGCTTCACGAAGCGGGCCGGGCGGTACATGTCCCACACCCACGCGTCGGCCATCGAGACCTCGAAGAACACCTCCCCCTGAACGGAGTGCACCTGCATCTCGTAGTCGTTCGTGAGGTAGAAACGGCGTTCCGTCTCGATCACATACTTGAACAGCCCGACGACGTCGCGGTACTCCCGATAGAGCTTCAGCTCCATCTCGGTCTCGTACTTTTCGAGGTCCTCGGCACTCATGGCATGTTCCCCTTCAGCCGTGCGTCCCCCTATTGTGCGCCAGGCCCATGTGCCCCTAAACGATTTCCGGGGCCAGGACCACCGGCTCACCCGGAGGACCGTCGTCGAGCAGCGTACGGAGCAGCTCGGCGAGTCTGGTCGGGTACACCGTCTCATGTGCTGCGAGAAGTTCCTCGGAGGTCCACCACCGCGCTCCGGTGACGCTGCGCCGCTCCAGCTCGGTGAGGCCGCCCATCTCGGTGGCCGTCTGGGTGGTACGGGCCAGGAAGTACCACTCGTCCTGCTCCCAGCGCCGGCCGTCGAAGGGGAAGGAGCAGTAGCGGTGCCACAGCACCGGGCCCAGCTCCACGTCCGTGATCCCGGTCTCCTCGGCCAGCTCGCGCAGTGCGGCCTGCTCCCGGCTCTCCGTCCCCTCCAGCCCGCCGCCGGGGGTGAACCACCAGTCGTCCGAGGGGTCGGCCGGCTCGAAGCCGTGCAGCAGCAGGATCCGGTCGGCCGGGTCCAGCAGGATGACCCGTGACACCTTGCGGCCGCCGTGCTCCCCGGGCGGGTCAGCGGGCACCGGCGGGCTCCTTCCGCCGCCCGCGCCCCAGGACCCGTGCGACGGGCCCGTACGCGGCTCCCAGCACCACCAGGGCGGCCCCGGCCAGTACCGCCACCACCTGGAGGCGCAGCGGGCCGGGCCGCGAGATCCCGCCGGGCAGGGCCGCGTACGTCGCCGGCCGCTCCACCATCGTCATGGAGGGCCAGGCCAGGGCGTCGACGCGGGCGCTGACCGCGGACCGGGGCACGGTGCCCTGCCCGGCCTCCTGCAGGTGGGCCCGGGAATCCAGGGAGGCGGCCCGCCGGTCGCCCATCAGGAAGAGGTTGCCCTCGGGGACCGTCACCTCGAAGGGGGTCCCGGTGGGCGCCGTCTGTCCGGGCGGCATGGCCAGGCCCGTATCGGGCCGGGTGGTGTCCGCGTACGGCTCGTCCAGCGCCGTGCCGTTGACCGTCAGCCCGCCGCCCGCTCCGCAGCACTTCACGGTGTCGCCGCCGATGCCGACGACCCGCTTGACCATGGGCGAATCGCTCCACAGCGAATCGGTGAAGATGACGACGTCACCGCGGCGCACCTCATCGCCGTCGATGCGCTGCGCCAGCAGCCGGTCCCCGGGCCGCACCGTGGGCATCATCGAGTCGGTGGGCACCGTGTAGGGCCGGTAGACGACCGCCCCCCACACGAAGCCACCGAGGAAGAGCGCAAAGCCGATGGCCACGGCGATGCCCGACAACACGTTGCCGAGACCGCCGCGGCCATCGCTGCCACTGCGTATTGCTTGTGTTCCGCCCATTCCAGCGCCCCCACACACTTCGGGATCGTCGACCTGGGCGGCACCCTACCCGTCGGTACGGCCGCTGGTCAGCTTCCGTCGGCGCCACATGACGAGCGGGACGGCTCCGACGAGCCCCAGCGCGGCCGGGCCGAGCCCGACCGGCGCCAGCCCGGAGGCCCCGAGGCCGAGCGCGGTCGCCGCGGCCTGGTTGCCGATGCCCGGCTGGTCGAAGGTCTCCGGGACGGGCAGGGTGGACCAGCGGGTCAGCGGCCACGCGACCACGACGGCCCGCCCGACGACCTTGTCGACCGGTACGAAGCCCCCGGTGGAGTCCTGCATGTGGTAGCGGGAGTCCTGGGAGTTCTGCCGGTGGTCGCCCATGACCCAGATCTTGCCCTTGGGCACGGTGATCGGGCCGAACGGGGCGTCGTCGCACGGAGTGTTGCCGGGGTAGATGTACGGCTCGTCCAGCTCCTTGCCGTTGACGACGACCGGTCCCCCCTTCTTGCACTCGACCGTGTCCCCGCCGATCGCGATGGTCCGCTTGATCAGGTCCTTCTCGGCGGCGTCCGGCATCAGGCCGATCTTGCTCAGCACCTGCTGGAAGATGTTCGGCTCGGGGGTGGGCTCCCCGGACAGCCAGTTCGCGGGGTCGTGGAAGACGACGACCTCGCCGCGCTCCGGCTCGGAACCGAACCACGGGGTCAGCTTGTCCACCAGCACCCGGTCCCCCCGCTGCAGCGTGTTCTGCATCGAGTCGGACGGGATCGAGAACGCCTGGACCAGGAAGGTCTTGATCAGCAGGGCCAGCAGCAGCGCGATGCCGATGAGGAGCGGAAGCTCCTTCCAGAAGGAACGGTGCGAGTGCTCCTTGGCAGCGCCGTCCTCCTCGGCCCCGGCCTCGCGCGGGGCGGCGTCGTCAGGACGCTCCTCGCCCTCGTCGCGTCCGGATCGTGCGCCTACCGCCACGTCCCCCACATCCACTCCTCACTCGCGATTGCCGCCCGCGCCGAAGCCGGCACGGGCCCTCCCCTCCCTTAACGAGCGGGAGTTCCCTAAGGCGCGGGAGACCGAGGACACACTATGCGAACGGCGTGCCCCGACGGCGCCGCCGACGGCCGCGTCCTTCGCGCCGGGCCTGATCGGGCACCATCCGGAAGGTCGCCGGCTGTTCCAGCTTCGTCCAGTGCCCGAACGGCCAGGCGATCACTACGGCCTCTCCCACGACCCCGCTCTCGGCGATGGTGCCCTGAAACCCCTCGTCGAGGTGGAATCGGGAATCGGCCGAGTTCGCGCGGTGGTCGCCCATCACGAAGAGCCGGCCCTCCGGAACCTGTACCTCGAACGGGATGTCCGAGGGGGTGTTGCCCGGATTCACGTACGGCTCATCGAGCGGCGAGCCGTTGACGGTGACGCGGCCCCTGCTGTCACAGCACTTGACGGTGTCCCCGCCGACGCCGATGACCCGCTTGATCAGGTCCTGCTCGTCGGCCGAGGGGAGCAGGCCGATGAAGGTCAGCGCCTGCTTGACCTGCTTGACCACGACCGGGTCCTTGGCCGGGCGGGCCGCCTCGCCCCGCAGCCAGCCTCCGGGGTCCTTGAACACGACGATGTCCCCGCGCTCGATCGTGGAGCCGAACCACGGGGTCAGCTTGTCCACGAGGACGCGGTCGCCGATCCGGATGGTCTGCTCCATCGAGCCCGACGGGATGAAGAAGGCCTGCACCAGGAAGGTCTTGAGGAGCAGCGCGATGCACAGGGCCACGACCACCAGCAGCGGCAGTTCACCGGCCCGCCGCGTGCGGCGGCGCCGCCGCACCTTGCGGGCCGTCCGGCGCCGTTCGGCCCGGCCGCCCTCCACCCGGCCGCCCGCCACCAGCGGGGCCGGGGCGGGTTCGGGCTCCGGCTCGGGCTCCGGTTCGAAGTCCCAGTCCCGTCCGCCCTTCGGCCGACCGCGGCTACCCATGACCACCGCCTACGGAATCCCAGCGCGAGAACGGCCAGCCGATCCAGTCGGCCCGCCCGATCACCTTCTCCACCGGCACCATCCCCCCGCCCGGCTCCCCCAGGTGGTCCCGCGAGTCGCGGGACTGGGAACGATGATCGCCCATGACCCACAGGGTCCCAAGCGGTACGACGATCCGGAAGGGCACCACCGAGGGGGCGTCACCGGGGTACAGGTACGGCTCGTCCAGCGCCACGCCGTTGACCGCCACCCGACCGCCCGCGTCGCAGCACACCACGTCGTCCCCGCCGACACCCACGACCCGCTTCACGAAGTCGGTGTCGGACGGCTCCGCCAGCCCGAGCGCCGAGGCCGCCCCGTGCAGCAGGGTGCCGACCGGATTGCCCGCGGGGCGTTCCCGTACGAAGGAGCCCGTGCCGTCGAAGACCACCAGGTCCCCGCGACGGGGCTGCTCGCCGAACCGGTACGCCAGCTTGTTGACCAGCACCCGGTCCCCGACCCGGAGCGTCGGCTCCATCGAGCGGCTCGGGATCAGGAAGGGCTGGACGACGAAATTGCTCAGCAGCAGCAGGAACACGGTGCAGACCACACCGAGCAGTCCCGCTCGGCGCCACGTCAGGGTTCGCCCGCCGGCGGTCCGACCGGTCCGGGAGAACGCAAAACGCGGCCGCTCCTCCCCCTCGACGGGGGAAGAGTGGCCGCGCTGCGTGTGAGGTGCTTCGGTGTCCATCGGGGGCGAGCCTATCCGGCCGCCCCCGGACTCCGGAGTCGGCCTCAGCGGTCGCGCTTCTCCTTGATCTTCGCGGCCTTGCCGCGGAGCTCACGGAGGTAGTACAGCTTGGCACGGCGAACGTCACCGCGGGTGACGAGCTCGATCTTCTCGAAGATCGGGGAGTGGACCGGGAAGGTACGCTCCACACCGACGCTGAAGGAGACCTTGCGCACGGTGAAGGTCTCGGAGACACCGGCGCCCTGGCGGCGGATGACTACGCCCTTGAACTGCTGGATACGGGAGCGGTTGCCCTCGATCACGCGGACGTGCACGTTGATCGTGTCACCCGGGCGGAAGGCCGGGACGTCCGAGCGGAGCGCGGCGGCGTTGACGCCATCGAGCAGGTGAGACATGTTCTTCGTCTGCTTTCTTCGCATGACGCCACAGGTCGCCAGTGCGGGTTTCCGTAGAGAATTCGGGAGCTGTGGGACTCGGCGGACGACGGTCCCCCTGTGGCAGGGGCGGCCGCGAGCACACAACAGCCGCCTATTCTTCCACGGCCTGCGCCCTGCGCCAAAATCGGCCGTCGGCGGACGGCTGCCAGCCCAGGACGGAGAGGATCTCCCGGTCCTTCTTGTCGAAGCCGGCCGCCTCGCAGCGCTCGATCAGGTCCGGGCGGTTCTGCGCGGTCCGGCGGAAGGCCTCGTCCCGGCGCCACCGGGCGATCTTCCCGTGGTGGCCGCTGAGCAGCACCTCGGGGATGTCCCGGCCGCGCCACACGGGGGGCTTGGTGTAGACGGGCCCCTCCAGCAGGTTCGCCATCTCGCCCGGCGCGAAGGAGTCGTCCCGGTGCGATTCGGCGTTGCCGAGCACCCCGGGCAGCAGCCGCGCCACGGCCTCGGTGACCACCAGTACGGCGGCCTCGCCGCCCGCCAGCACGTAGTCGCCGATGGAGACCTCGTACACCGGCATGCGCGTGGCGTACTCGTCCATGACCCGGCGGTCGATGCCCTCGTACCGGGCCGGCGTGAAGATCAGCCAGGGCCGCTCGGACAGCTCGACGGCCAGCTCCTGGGTGAAGGGCCGGCCGCTGGGGGTGGGTACGACGACGACCGGTCCGTGCGCGCCGGCCTCGTAGCCGTCGGCCAGCGCGGAGTCCAGGGCCTCGCCCCACGGCTCGGTCTTCATCACCATGCCGGGACCGCCGCCGTACGGGGTGTCGTCCACCGTGTTGTGCCGGTCGTACGTCCAGTCCCGCAGGTCGTGGACGTGCACGTCGAGCTGCCCGCGGGCCCGGGCCTTGCCGACGAGGGAGACGTTCAGCGGCTCCAGGTACTCGGGGAAGATCGTGACGACGTCGAGTCGCATCAGGCCCTGTCCCCGGAGTCCGCGGCGTCGGTGGACTCGGTGGAGTCGGCCGCGTCCACGGCCTCCCCGGCGTCCGCCGCTTCCTCGTCACGGGTCGAGACGACGATCGCCTCGCGCTCGTCGATCAGCCCGGGCGGCGGGGTGATGACACAGCGCTGCTCCTCCAGGTCGATCTCGGCGACGATCTCCTCCACGAAGGGGATCATCACTTCGGAGCCGTCGGGCCGCTCGACGATGAAGAGGTCCTGCGAGGGCAGGTGGGAGATCTCGGTGATCCGGCCGATCTCGGTGCCGTCCGCCAGCACCACGTCCAGGTCCATCAGCTGGTGGTCGTAGTACTCGTCGTCCTCCTCCGGCAGCTCGGAGGGGTCCACCTCGGCGATCAGGAGGGTGTTGCGCAGCGACTCGGCGCCGGTGCGGTCCTTGACGCCCGCGAAGCGGAGCAGGAGCCGCCCGCTGTGCACGCGTCCGGTCTCGATCGTCAGCGGTCCCACGGTCGCGGGCTCCGTCTTGAGCACGGCGCCGGGGCTGAGCCGCAGCTCCGGCTCGTCCGTGCGCACCTCGACGGTGACCTCACCCTTGATGCCGTGGGCGCGGCCGATCCGCGCGACTACCAACTCCACTGTGCTCTTCCCTTACTGCGGCGTGGTTGCTCAGATCAATGGTCGCTCCTGCCCGGGGGCAGAAACGACTCGGGCCGGGGCGGGCGACCTACGCCCTCCCCGGCCCGTGCCGGTGATTCAACTGCTCAGCGAACCTGGTCCACGTCGACGAGGTCGACGCGGATCCCCCGGCCGCCGATGGCGCCCACGACGGTACGCAGAGCACGTGCGGTGCGGCCGTTGCGACCGATCACCTTGCCGAGGTCATCGGGGTGAACCCGGACCTCGAGCACCTGCCCGCGGCGCAGGTTGCGCGAGGCGACCTGCACTTCGTCGGGGTTGTCCACGATGCCCTTTACGAGGTGCTCAAGAGCCTCCTCGAGCATGCTCAGGCCTCGGTCGACTCGGCGGCGGCCTCAGCCTCGTCCGCCTTCTTGTCGGCCTTCTTCGCCTTCTGCGTGATGGCCTCGCCCTTGCCCTCGCCGATGCCCTCGAGGGCCTTGGCGAACTCGTCGAAGGAGCGACGCTTGCTCTCCTTCGTCTCCGGCTGCAGGAGCGGCGCCGGGGCGGGGAGACCCTTGTGGGCCTGCCAGTCACCGGTCAGCTTCAGGATGGCGAGCACAGCCTCGGTGGGCTGGGCGCCGACGGACAGCCAGTACTGCGCACGCTCGGCGTTGACCTCGATGCGCGACGGGTTGTAGGTCGGGTGGTAGATACCGATCTCTTCGATCGCGCGACCGTCCCGGCGGGTGCGGGCGTCGGCGACGACGATGCGGTAGTGCGGCTGGCGAATCTTGCCGAGGCGCTTGAGCTTGATCTTGACTGCCACTGGAGTGGTGTCTCCTGAACTTGACGTGGTTGGGCACATGAGATGCCACGTGGGGTTGCGGTACTCGGGTGCCCGATGGACGCGTCAGCCGGAGGAGAGAGGGGTCCTATGCGACTGTCGAGTACAGCTAGCCATTGTGCCATACGCCCGCGGCGGGATCGGCCGGGCGGGCAGGACCGGGCGCACGGCGCACCCCACCGGTGTGCGCCGGTGCGGGCCACCCGCGTGCGGGCCACCCGCGCCCGCGCCGTCGGCTGCCGCCCCGGTGGGAGCGGTGGCCCGGCGGCCGGTTCGCCGTGGGACGGTGGCCCCTGCGGCGACGGTGCATGCGGTCAGGAGGCCACCGCGATGGCCACGTCGGGGATGCGGAAGGGCTTCATGCAGCCACCGCACACGATCGGCGCCTGGGCCAGCACGGACGGGACCACCCGTACGTTGCGCCCACAGTCGCAGACCGCCTTGACGCGCACGCCGCCGCCGGACGAGCCGTGCCGGGCCGCCGGCCCGCGGAAGCTGCGCTTGGTGTCGGCCGCGGTGGCGGCCGTGTGCGCCTTCAGTGCGCGCTGAAGGCGCTCGATGGTGGCCCGGTAGCGACGCTTCGCCTCCGGATTGAGCGTGACCAGGGAGAAGCCGCTGCTCGCGTGCGGCTCTTCGGAGTGGTCCAGCCCCATCTCCTCGGCGATCGCAAGGAATCTGCGGTTGTGGTAACGGCCGGCGCGCGAGGTGTCACGGACACCGCGGGCGGCGGCGATGCCGTGGACTGCCTCGTGCAGCAGTCGCTCGAAGGAGAGTTCGGCGCCGCAGGCGGACGAGGACTCTCCGATCAGGGACTCGGGCGCGGCAAGGTCAGGCAGCTCGGGGTGGTACCGCTGAATATCGGCCCACGCCTGCGCCAGCTCTGCGGCGAGAACAGGTGGTGTCGTGCTCACGTCGTGACAACGAGCCGAGGTGCCCGGGTGTTCCGATTCCGGGCCATTCCAAATTTTTTGCACGTACCAGTCAGTTCACACTCATGCGTCCTGACGAGGACGGGTGCGCCGATCCCAGGAGGAGTCGGTACTTAACGTCGACCAAAGTGAACCGGCCCCGGCGTGCGGCACGTGCCGCACGCCGGGGCCGGGAAGCCCTGTCGGCCCGTCAGTACGAGCGCGCGACGATCGCGAGCGTACCCGGGGCGTCGTCCGTCTCCGGAACCGACCCGTCGGCGGCGATCAGGCAGCGCACGGAGACTGCCTGCTCGGCCAGCTTCGCCTCGCCCTCCGGACCGAGGTCGGCCCACGGGATCCGCGCCCAGCCGCCGGCGATGGCGGCCTCGGCGGCCTCACCGATGGTGGAGACGTCGGACGTACGGGCCTCACGGCGCTCGCGGGACTCGCGCAGCAGCTGCGCCTGGTCCTCCTCCAGCACCTTGGGCAGCAGGTCGGCAAGGGCGTCGATCTGCACGGGGGTCTTCCCGCCCGGGATCCGGCGGGCCAGCATCGCGGTGCCGGCCTCCAGGTCGCGGGGGCCGATCTCGATGCGAACCGGTACGCCCTTGAGCTCCCAGTCCACGGCGCGGCGGCCGAAGGGGGTGTCGACGCGGTCGTCGACCTGGACGCGGATTCCGGCGGCCTTCAGCTGGGCACCCAGCTCACGGACCTTGGCCACGGCCTCGTCGCCCTTGATCGCCATGACGACGACCTGGACGTGCGCGAGGCGCGGCGGGACCCGCAGGCCGTTGTCGTCGCCGTGGGACATGATCAGGCCGCCGACCATGCGGGTCGAAACGCCCCACGAGGTCTGCCAGACGAGCTCCTGCTTGCCTTCCTTCGACAGGTACTGCGTGTTGAAGGCCTTGGCGAAGTTGGTGCCGAGCTCGTGGCTCGTGCCCAGCTGGAGGGCCTTGCCGTCGCCCATCATGCCCTCGAGGGTGAGGGTGTTGATGGCGCCGGCGAAGCGCTCCTTGGCGGTCTTGCGGCCGAGCACGACGTCGATGCCGAGCACGTTCGTCATGAAGTCGCCGTAGACGTCCGTGTGGATGCGGGCGGCGTAGTCGCGGGCGTCCTCATAGGTGGCGTGGGCGGTGTGGCCCTCCTGCCAGAGGAACTCGCTCGTACGGAGGAACACGCGCGGGCGCATCTCCCAGCGGACCACGTTGGCCCACTGGTTGATCAGCAGGGGCAGGTCGCGGTAGCTCTGGACCCACTTGGAGAAGTAGTCGTTGATGATCGTCTCGGACGTGGGCCGGACGACGACCGGCTCATCCAGCTCCTTGCCGCCGCCGTGCGTGACGACCGCGAGCTCGGGGGCGAAGCCCTCGACGTGCTCCGCTTCCTTCGTCAGGTACGACTGGGGGATGAACAGCGGGAAGTACGCGTTCTGGGCGCCCGCGTCCTTGATGCGCGCGTCCATCTCCTGCTGCATCCGCTCCCACAGGCCGTAGCCGTACGGTCGGATGACCATGGTGCCGCGGACCGGACCGTTGTCGGCCAGCTCGGCCTTGTTGATCAGATCCTGGTACCAGCGGGGGAAATCCTCCGCCTGCGGGGTGAGAACGGGTGCCTTTGCCATGTCGCGAATCGTACGGCGCCCGGCACGCGATACGTGAATCGGGTGCTGCGCTCCTCTGGACGCGGGGGCGAATGGGGAGTTCTCTGGCAACGGGGGCAAGGGGGCGACACGGAATCAGGAGCGCTCTTTCGATGACACCGACGCCGACGGCGACGCTCGTCGCCCGGGACTGGGCGGAGATCCAGGAACGGATGCTTGTACCGCTGTACGAAGCGGTCTACGACCGGCTGGAGGTCGGGCCGGGCGACCGACTGCTCGGCCTGGACTGCGGGGCGGGCCTGTCCCTGCTGCTGGCCGCCGGCCGGGGAGCCGTGGCCACGGGCGTGGAGGCGGATCCGGCCCGGCGGGCACTGGCCCGTGAGCGGCTGCTGGAGGTCCTGGCGGCTCCGCCGGAGCCGCCGGCCCCGCCGCGCGCGTACGACGCCGTGCTCGCCTTCTCGCCGACCCCGGAGGCCCTGGCGGCGGCGCTGCCCGCGGTCCGCCGCGGCGGGGCGGTGGTGCTGGCCGACTGGGGCCCGGCGGAGCGCTGCACCGCGCCCTCGGTCCTGGGCGGCGGGCCCGCTCCGCGGGACCTGGACGCGCTGGTGGAGGGGGCCGGGCTGCGGCCGGACGGTTCGGGACGGGTGTTCTGCCCCTTCGGGTACGCGGATGTGGACAGCGCGGTCCGCGGACTGCTGTCGACCGGGCTCTACCCCGTCGCGAGCACCGGCTCCGCCGGAGCGGCCGGCGCCGCGCCCTTCGGGATGGCCGATCCCGTGCTGGCGGAGAAGGAGCTGGCCGAGGCGCTTCACCCGTTCGAGCGGTCCGACGGCGCCGTATGGCTGCCGAACATCTTCCGGTACGTGATCGCCCGGGTGGACTGACGGCCGCTCCTCAGTCGGTGCCGTGCGCCTTCGTCATCCGTACGATGCCGGCGGCGGCGTAGGCGGCCGCTTCGTCCAGGGTCTCGTTGGCGAGGAGGGCCTCCGCGAGGGCGTCCAGCTGGGGGCGGTGCTCGCGCAGCAGCCGGCAGGCCTCCAGGTAGCACTCGTCGACGATGCGCCGCATCTCGTGGTCGACGGCGTCGAGCGTGGCGGGGGCCGCGGAGAGTCCGTAGGGGCTCTGCCCGTCGGACGGGATGGCGGTGAGGCGGCCGATCCGCTCGCTCATGCCCCAGCGGCCGACCATGCCGCGGACGATGTTGGTCACCTGCTCCAGGTCGTTCTCGGCGCCGGTGGTGATCACGTCGTAGACCACCTGCTCCGCCGCCATGCCGCCCAGCGCGCCGATGATCCGGCCGCGCAGGTACTCCTCGGTGTACGCGTACCGGTCCGCGTCCGGGGTCGAGAGCGTGACGCCCAGTGCGCGGCCGCGCGGGACGATCGTGATCTTGCGGACCGGGTCGGCGCCCGGCTGGAGCATGCCCAGGAGTGCGTGGCCGCTCTCGTGGTGGGCGGTGCGGCGGCGTTCCTCCTCCGGCATGACCAGCGGCCGCTCGGCGCCCAGCTGGACCTTCTCCAGGGCGTCCGACAGGTCCGACTGCGTGACCTGTGTCTGTTGGCGTTTGACGGCCAGCAGGGCGGCCTCGTTGGCCAGGTTGGCCAGGTCCGCTCCGGTCATGCCGGGGGTGGTCCGGGCCACCTGTGCCAGGTTCACGCCCTCGGCGAGCGGGATGTCCCGGGTGTGGATGCGCAGGATGGCCTCGCGGCCGGACCGGTCGGGCGGGGAGACGACCACCATGCGGTCGAAGCGGCCTGGGCGGGTGAGGGCGGGGTCGAGCACATCCGCGCGGTTGGTGGCCGCGAGGACGATCACGCCCTCCGAGCCGGAGAACCCGTCCATCTCGGTGAGGATCTGATTGAGGGTCTGTTCGCGTTCGTCGTGGCCGCCCATGGCGCTGCTGCCGCCGCGGGCCCGGCCGATGGTGTCGATCTCGTCGATGAAGATGATGGCGGGGGCCACCTTGCGCGCCTCGGTGAACAGTTCGCGCACCCGGGAGGCGCCGACGCCGACGATCATCTCGATGAACTCGGAGGCGGAGGCGGAGAAGAAGGGCACCCCGGCCTCGCCCGCCACCGCCCGCGCCAGGAGGGTCTTCCCGGTACCGGGCGGCCCGGAGAGCAGGACCCCGCCGGGCATCCGGGCTCCCATCTTCCGGTACTCCTGGGGGTTCTTGAGGAAGTCGACGACGTCGTTGAGCTCCCCCTCGACCTCGTCGATGCCGGCGACGTCCTCGAAGGTGGTGCGTTCGGCTCCCGTTTCCAGCTCCACCGGCTTGGGCGGCGCCTTGCGGCCCAGCGCGCCCATGCCGCCCATTCCCGAGCCCATCCGGCGGGCGATGACCACCCACAGGAGGACCAGCAGCAGCATCGGCGCGAGCGAGATCAGCAGGTTGGAGAGGAAGCTGCGCTGCACGACGACCGGGGAGGCCGTCACGGTCACGTTCTGCTTGGTGAGGTTCGCCCAGAGCTCGTCGTCGGCGAAGGCCGGGCGCTGGGTGACGAATTTGGTGTAGTCGCCCTTGTCGCCGTCGGGCAGGGGCCGCGCGGCCTTCAGCTCCCCCTGGATGGCGTCGCCCTTGGAGTAGATCTTCGAGACGTTCCCCTCGGCGACCTGCTTGCTGAACTCGGTGTACGAGATCGTCGGCTCGTCCCCCTCGTTGAAGAAGGAGAGCACCAGGTTGGCCACCAGATAGACGATCAGGGCCGCGAGGATCAGACCCCGCCAGCCACCCGGCAGCCCCTTCTTCTTCGGTGGCGGGGTGGGCGGGGCGCCTTCCGAGCGCCAGGGCGTGTCGGCCCTGTCGCGCGGAGGTACGGGGGTGGGGCTGGGCACGGGGCGCCTCCTTCTGCCGTCCTCCCGGCCGACCATAAGGGATAAACCAGGCCATCGCCCCAGCAGGAAACAGCAGGGCCCCGACCGTGCGAACACGGCCGGGGCCCCTCTTCACCCACCTGCGCGGGTTTACTTCATGAACTTCTTGAACTCGTCCGGAAGGTCGAAGTCCTGACCGCCCTGGCCGCCGCCCGCCGGAAGACCGAAGGGGTTGCCGCCGGCGGCGGGCTCGACCGCCTGGGGGCCCTGCTCGCGGCGGGCCGCAGCTGCGGCCTCGTCTTCCTTGCGCTTCATCGGGTTGCCGCTCTTGCGCTTGCCCTTGGCCTGCTTGACCTGCTTCTTCTGCCGGCCGGGACCGCCGCCCATCCCCGGAATGCCGGGCATGCCCGGCATTCCGCCGCCCTGGGCCATGCGGGACATCATCTTGCGGGCGTCGAAGAACCGCTCGACGAGCGACTTGACCGCGCTGACCTCGGTACCGGAACCCTTGGCGATACGGGCACGGCGCGAGCCGTTGATGATCGTCGGGTCCTGGCGCTCGGCCGGGGTCATCGACTTGATGATCGCGGCGGTGCGGTCGACATCGCGCTCGTCGATGTTGTTGATCTGGTCCTTGATCTGCCCCATGCCGGGCAGCATGCCGAGCAGCTTGGAGATGGAGCCCATCTTGCGGACCTGCTCCATCTGGGCCAGGAAGTCGTCGAGCGTGAACTCCTTGGGACCCTTGGCGAGCTTGGCCGCCATCTTCTCGGCCTCGGCCTGCGAGAAGGTCTTCTCGGCCTGCTCGATGAGGGTGAGCATGTCACCCATGTCGAGGATCCGGCCCGCCATGCGGTCCGGGTGGAAGGCGTCGAACTCGTCGAGCTTCTCGCCGTTCGAGGCGAACATGATCTGCTTGCCGGTCACGTGCGCGATGGAGAGCGCGGCGCCGCCTCGGGCGTCGCCGTCCAGCTTGGAGAGCACGACGCCGTCGAAGCCCACGCCGTCACGGAAGGCCTCGGCGGTGTTGACCGCGTCCTGACCGATCATGGCGTCGACGACGAAGAGGATCTCGTCGGGGCTGACGGCGTCGCGGATGTCCGCGGCCTGCTGCATCAGCTCGGCGTCGATGCCCAGGCGGCCGGCGGTGTCGACGATGACGACGTCGTACTGCTTGGTCCGCGCGTACTCGACGGAGTCCTTCGCGACCTGGACCGGGTCGCCGACGCCGTTGCCGGGCTGAGGCGCGTACACGGCCACGCCGGCGCGCTCGGCGACGACGCTCAGCTGGTTGACGGCGTTGGGGCGCTGGAGGTCGCACGCCACGAGCAGCGGGGCGTGGCCCTGCCCCTTCAGCCAGAGGCCGAGCTTTCCGGCGAGGGTGGTCTTACCCGCACCCTGGAGACCGGCCAGCATGATCACGGTGGGGGCGGTCTTGGCGAAGCGCAGCCGCCGGGTCTCGCCGCCGAGGATGGTGACGAGCTCGTCGTTGACGATCTTCAGGACCTGCTGGCCCGGGTTCAGGGCCTTGCTGACCTCTTCACCGCGCGCGCGTTCCTTGACGTTCGCGATGAAGGAGCGGACGACCGGGAGGGCGACGTCGGCCTCGAGGAGCGCGATACGGATTTCCCGGGCCGCTGCGTCGATGTCAGCCTCGGACAGCCGGCCTTTGCCGCGCAGGCCCTTGAA
The DNA here is from genome assembly GCF_014650695.1 of Streptomyces avidinii. Lineage (GTDB taxonomy): Bacteria > Actinomycetota > Actinomycetes > Streptomycetales > Streptomycetaceae > Streptomyces > Streptomyces avidinii. The sequence goes on from NZ_BMVL01000016.1 coordinate 122,364, forward strand.
GGTATTCGCCAAGCGGTCGGAGAGCGTATCGAACACGGTGGTCGCGATTCCTCGGGTCGGGGGCGTTGTGGTCGTCCCCCAGGGTATCCGGCCGTACCACGTGATGGACCCGGCGGTCCTTTCCCGGTCTCGGCCCGCACCGCACCCGGCGCCTCACACGCCGGCGAAAATCCGGCCACGCCGGCGTGTGAGGCACGGGGTGGGGGGCCGGAGCCCCCTGGACGGCGGCCGCACCCGGCTACGACAGGGCGGCCGTCACCGAGGCGGCCAGGGCGGCCGCCACCGCGGGGTCCAGGGGCTTTCCCTCGGGAGTGGTGACGTACAGGGTGTCGACGGCGTTCGCGCCCAGCGTGGAGACGTGGGCGCTGCGCACCCTGACGCCCGCCGACTCCAGGGCCCGGCCGATCCGGTGCAGCAGGCCGACGGCGTCGGGCGCGCGCACCTCCAGGACCGTGGCCAGCGAGGAGACCTCCGGGACCACGGTGACCCGGGGCGGCGGCGGGACCACCCCGCGCCGTCGCGGATACGCCGCCTCGCGGTCCGCCAGCTTCGCCGGGACATCGAGCGAGCCGTCCAGGGCGCGGACCAGATCGGTACGGAGCCGGGAGGCCTGCGGGAGCGCGCCGTACTCCGCCGCCACCCGCCAGCGCAGCACCAGGACCTCCCCCAGCCGGTCCGGGAGCTCCATGGAGCGCAGGTCGGCCGCCCGTACGGTGAGCCGGTGCAGGGCCAGCACCCCGGCCACCGCCGGGAGGACCCCCGGCTGGTCGGGGACGGCGACGACGAGGTCCACGCCGACCGCGTCCTCCTCCTGGCGGGCCTGGAGCGCCAGGACCGGCTCCCCGGTGCGCAGGGCCTCCACCGCCAGGCGTTCCTGCTCGGTGGTCGGGATCTCCGGTTCACCGGCGGCCGGGGCGCTGCCGCGCAGCACCGCGGCGACCCGGGCGGCGAGGTCCGCGACGAGCGATCCCCGCCACGCGCTCCACGCCGCCGGTCCGGTGGCCAGGGCGTCCGCCTCGGTCAGGGCGTGCAGTATCTCCAGGGTGCCCACCGAGCCCACGGCGTCGGCGACCGTGCGGACCGTGGCCGGGTCGTCCAGGTCGCGCCGGGTCGCCGTGTCGATCAGCAGCAGGTGGTGCCGTACGAGCGTGCCCAGGACGGCGACGTCCTGCTCGTCGAAGCCGATCCGGGCGGCGACGTCGCGGGCGATGGTCTCGCCGGCCACCGAGTGGTCGCCCGGCCAGCCCTTGCCGATGTCGTGCAGGAGCGCGGCCATCAGCAGCAGGTCGGGGCGGCCGACGCGGCGGGTGAGGGCCGAGGCCCGCACGGCCGTCTCGATCAGGTGCCGGTCCACGGTCCAGGTGTGGACGGGATTGCGCTGCGGGCGGCAGCGGACCCGCTCCCAGTCCGGGAGCAGCCGTGTGATCAGGCCCTCCGCCTCCAGGGCCTCCCAGACGGCCACCGTCGGCTCCCCCGCCCCCAGCAGGGTGAGCAGCTGCTCCCGCGCCTCGGCCGGCCAGGGCACCGGGAGCGGTTTGCCCTGCGCCGCGAGTCTGCGGACGGCGTGCAGGGACACGGGCAGACCCGCCTGGGCGGCGGCCGCGGCGAACCGCAGGGCGAGTACGGGGTCCCGGTCCGGGCGCGCGGCCAGGGCCAGTACGGCTTCGCCGTCGGACTCCACCACGCCTTCGGCCAGGGGGGCCCGCGTGCTCGCACGCTCGCCGCGGGCGCCCAGCAGCCCGCGCAGCCTGGGCCGGGCGGCGCGGGCCCGCAGGACGCGCCCGACCTCCCGCCAGGTCACGTCGCCGGCGTAGGCGACGACCCGCGCGGCCTCGTACACCTCGCGCAGCAGCGCGTCCGCGTCGAGCAGGCCGAGCCGGTCCGCGACCTGGTCCTGTTCCTGGAGGGAGAGCCGGTCGGTGGCGCGGCCGGTCACCAGGTGCAGGGCGTCCCTCGCGTCCAGGAGCCGCCGCCGGGCCTCGGCGAGGCCCTCGCGCGGTGCGTCGGCCAGCCAGGACGCGGCGACCGCCCGCAGCGCGGTGGCGTCGCGCAGGCCCCCGCGGGCTTCCTTGAGGTCGGGTTCGAGCAGGAAGCGGAGCTCCCCGGCCCGCTCGGCCCGTTCCCGGCACAGGGAGTGCAGCTCCGGGAGCCTCTTGGCCGCCTGGTTGCGCCAGTCGGCCAGTACGGAGGTGCGCAGGCCGGCGAGGAGTCCGGCGTCCCCGGCGACCGTACGGGCGTCCAGCAGCCCGAGGTGGACCTTGAGGTCCTCGGTGGCGGTCCTGCGGGCCTCGGCGGGGGTCCGTACCGAGTGGTCGAGGGCGAGGCCGAGGTCCCACACCGGGTACCAGACGCGGTCGGCCAGTGCGCTCAGCGCCCGCGGCTCCGCCTTGCCGTCGTGCAGCAGCAGCAGGTCGAGGTCGCTGCGCGGGGAGAGTTCGGCCCGCCCGTAGCCGCCGACGGCCACCAGGGTGGCGCCGCGGACGCCGGTCTCCCGTACGGCGGTCGCGAACAGTGCGTTCAGCCATTCGTCGGTCAGCCCGGCCAGGGCGGAACGCCGCGAAGGCCCGGACTGCGACTCCTCCTGGAGGAGTCGCAGCCGGGCCGCGGCGTATCCGCTGGGTCCCGAGTCGGCCGTGTGGTCCGTGTTCTCTTCGACGCTCGTCACCCAGGAGCTCCTGTCCGCTAGAGCGCGTCAGCGCCGCGTTCGCCGGTGCGGACCCGGACGACCGAGTCCACGGGGACGCTCCACACCTTGCCGTCACCGATCTTTCCGGTGGCCGCCGCGCTCACGATGACGCGGATCAGTTCCTCGGCGTCGGAGTCGTCGACCAGGACCTCGATGCGGATCTTGGGGACGAGGTCGACCTGGTACTCGGCACCGCGGTAGACCTCGGTGTGGCCGCGCTGGCGGCCGTAGCCGCTGGCCTCGGTGACCGTGAGTCCCTGGACTCCGAAGGCCTGGAGGGCTTCCTTGATCTCGTCCAGCTTGTGCGGCTTGACGATCGCGGTGATCAGCTTCATGCGTCAACCTTCTTGCTCGCGGCGGGGGCGGGGGCGGCGGTGTTCCGCGAGGCGGCTCCGCCACCGGCTCCGCTGAAGTCGTAGGCGGTCTCGGCGTGCTCGACCTGGTCGATGCCGGCGACCTCGACGTCCTCGGTGACCCGCATCCCGATCGTCTTGTCGAGGAGGAAGGCGAGGACCGCGGACACCACGAGAGAGTAGGCGAGGACGGCGAAGACGCCGATGGCCTGCTTGCCGAGCTGTTCCAGGCCGCCGCCGTAGAAGAGGCCGGCCACGTCGGACTGGACGCCGCCGGTGGCGAAGAGGCCCACCAGCAGGGAGCCGACGACACCGCCGACGAGGTGGACGCCGACCACGTCGAGGGAGTCGTCGTAGCCGAACTTGTACTTGAGGCCGACGGCCATGGCGCACAGCACACCGGCGATGGCGCCGACGGCGATCGCGCCGAGCGGGCTGACCGCACCGCCGGAGGGGGTGATGGCGACGAGTCCGGCGACCGCGCCGGAGGCGGCGCCGAGGGTGGTGAAGGAGCCGTGGCGCAGCTTCTCGTAGCCGAGCCAGGCGAGCATGGCGGCGGCGGTGGCGACCTGGGTGTTGACGAACATGACCGCGCCGACGCCGTCGTCGTTTCCGAGCCAGGAGCCCGCGTTGAATCCGAACCAGCCGAACCAGAGGAGACCGGCGCCGAGCATCACGAGGGGCAGGCTGTGCGGGCGCATCGGGTCCTTCTTGAAGCCGACGCGCTTGCCGATGACCAGGATCACGCCGAGAGCGGCGGCGCCTGCGTTGATGTGGACGGCGGTACCGCCCGCGAAGTCGATGACGCCGAGCTCGAAGAGCCAGCCGCCGGCGCCCCAGACCCAGTGGGCGACCGGGAAGTAGACGACGGTGACCCACAGGCCGGTGAACAGGACCCAGGCGCCGAACTTCACGCGGTCGGCCAGCGCACCGCTGATCAGGGCGGGGGTGATCACGGCGAACATCAGCTGGAAGACGGCGAAGACGTAGACCGGGATGGTGTAGCCGTCCCACAGCTCGGTGATCCCGATGCCGCTGAGGCCGACGTAGTCGGAGTTCCAGCCGATGAGGGAGCCTGAATCGGTGCCGAAGGCGAGGCTGAAGCCGTAGAGGACCCACAGGATCGTGACGATCCCGAGGCTGATGAAGCTCATCATCAGCATGTTGAGGCTGCTCTTGACGCGGACCATGCCTCCGTAGAAGAAGGCGAGTCCCGGGGTCATCAGCATGACCAGGGCGGAGCAGATGAGCATGAACCCGGTGTTCGCGGCAGACAGCGTCGGGGCGTCTGCCGCGAGGGTCGTGATGGCTGATGCCATCGGCGTCTCCTCGTCGTCGGTACGTTCGCGTGCGGGCGATCGTGAAAACCTGAGCGGCGTAAAAGGGGTGTCCGGCCGGGCCGGGGAAGCTGGCCGGTTATTGACCCCGAGATTCGCGCAGGCCGGTTTCCGGCGGCGCCGCTGGGTGTTTCGCTCCGATGACGAAGGCGTCCGGGTTGTTACGACGCGATGAACGCAGGAACCAGCAATTGATCAACCACGACGCGCGCAAGCACGTCCGCGCGAGCGGCGCCGGCTCGGGCGCAGGGAGGCATGAGCCGGCCGCGGCAGTACCCGGATGTCCTGGCTGGGGGAGCCTGATCGGGCTTCACGGGGTGACTGCCGCGGCCGGGGCCTTGGGGGCGGCCGCGAGGGCCGTCAGACAGCCTCCGCGGCTTCGGGGAGCCGGGAGGCGAGGTGGTCGGTGAGCCGGACCACCTCGGCGACGTCGCCGTACTCACGGGCGGCGGTGTCGACGGTCTTGCGCAGCCGGGTGTTCACCCGTTCGGACCGTACCTTTCCCGCCACGTCGAGGGCCCGGCCGACAAGGACGGCGGCCTGCTCGGGCTCGCGCTGGAGCAGGTGCACGGTGGCCATGCCGATGAGGTTGAGGGCGTAGGAGCGCTGGTGCTCCTCGTCCTTCTCGAAGAGCTCGACGGCGCGTTCCATGACGGGCTCGGCGAGGGAGGCGTACATGGGGCTGCGCCCGGCCACGTAGGCCAGGTCCCGGTACGAGTGGGAGTTCTCGCCGTTCAGTTCGGCCTCGGAGAAGAAGCGGATCCAGTCGGGCTCGGGCTCGTCCGCGAAGCCGACGTCGGAGAAGGTGTCCTCGGCCATCCGCACGGCCCGCTTGCAGCGGCTGGGCTGGCCCATGTTGGCGTACGCGCGGGCCTCCATCGCATACAGCATGGCCTGGGTGCGCGGGCCGGCGCAGTCGCGGCTGCCGTACTGGGCCAGGTGGACGAGTTCGAGCGCGTCCTCGGGACGTCCCAGGTGGATCATCTGGCGGCTCATGTTGGAGAGGATGTACGAGCCGAGGGGCTTGTCCCCGCCCTCCTTGGCGGCGTGCAGCGCGAGCACGAAGTACTTCTGCGCGGTGGGGTGGAGGCCGATGTCGTAGCTCATCCAGCCGGCCAGTTCGGCCAGTTCGGCGGCGACCTTGAAGAGCCGCTTCATGACCGGAGCCGGGTGGTTCTCCTGGAGCAGGTCGGTGACCTCGTGGAGCTGGCCCACGACGGCCTTGCGGCGCAGGCCGCCGCCGCACTGGGCGTCCCACTGGCGGAACATGACGGTGGTGGCGTCGAGGAGGTCGAGTTCCGGTTCGGAGAGCCGGGGCGGGCGGTGACCGCCGAGGGCCCCCGTCGGCCCCGCCCCGCGCGGTCCCGGGTCGGCGGCCGGTACCGGGACGAGCCAGCGCTGCATGGGCTCGATGAGGGCGGGGCCGGCGGAGAGCGCGAGCGAGGTCCCGAGGAAGCCGCGGCGCGCCAGCATCAGGTCGCTGCGGGAGAACTCGCCGAGCAGTTCGACGGTCTGCGGGCCGGCCCAGGGCAGGTCGACCCCGGAGACGGACGGGGTCTGGTGGGCAGTGCGCAGTCCGAGCTGCTCGATGGCGACGACGGAGCCGAAGCGCTCGGAGAACAGCTCGGACAGGATGCGGGGGACGGGCTCGCGGGGCTGTTCACCGTCGAGCCAGCGGCGCACCCGGGAGGTGTCCGTGCTGATGTGGTGGGCGCCCATCTGGCGGGCCCGGCGGTTGACCTGCCGGGCGAGCTCACCCTTGGACCAACCGCTGCGGACGAACCACGAGGTCAGCTGGTCATTGCGCGCAGCAGCATCCTCGATCGTTCCGCTTGCGCCGTTGCCGCTCACTGGAACGCCCCCATCCGCTCAGCATCTTCCACACGAAACCCTGGCCGGGACGCAGCGCGCCACCACGGACCTTCACAGGTCCTTCACGTATTGCCTCCGGCATACCCACGGATGGGTTGCCTTCGGTTTCGTGTACCGAAAGTAATCCTACGATCACCCCTGCGGCGAGGTCGATTCCAGAAACGCCACCATTCGCCACCCCTTCGAATGAACTCGCCACCGGCCAGGCGCGATTCACTTGACACCGAGGTGAAAGCGGATCGGGTGGACTGGGGTGCGCTCGGGGCGCGCGCGGCGAGGAGTGCGCCGGGCGGCTTCGCAGGACACCCCGCGGCGGGCCCGCCTGCAGGGGTCCCGCCGAGGTCGTCACCACCGGCTTCGTAACCACCGGCACGTCCGACCCGTTGGAGGGGGCATGGGCATGGGCTTCACGATCGGCGGCAGCCGCAGTACCAAGGAGTTCCGCTCCGGCACCCGGCGCCGCGGCGGCCGGACCTCGGAGTGCACGACGGTGGCGGAGTACACCGGGCTGTGGGGCTGGGACGTGGTTCCGGGCGCCCGCGCCGCGGCGCCCGCCCGCGACTGCTCCTGCGGGGATCCGAAGTGCCCCGCGCCCGGGGCGCACCCCCTGCCTTTCGCCCCCACCGTCCCGGCCGGGGCCACCCTGGACGAGGTCACCGAGGCCTGGAGCGAGTACCCCGGAGCGGCCGTGCTGCTCCCCGTGGGCCGCGTCTTCGACGTCATCGAGGTCTCCGAGGAGGCCGGGCGGCGCGCGCTGGTACGGCTGGAGCGGATGGGCCTGCCGCTCGGCCCGGTCGTGGTCACCGCCGACGGCCGGGCCCAGTTCTTCGTGGCCCCCGGGGCGGCGGCCGAGCTTCCGCAGCTGCTGTACCGGATGGGCTGGGACGACGCGGACCTCGACCTGCGGGCCCTGGGCCGGGGCGCCTTCGTGACCGCCCCGCCCTCCGGCCGGGCCGGGCTCGGCCAGGTCGGCTGGCTGCGGCCGCCCGCGCTCGACTCCGCCGGGGGCCCGCCGCAGGCCCGGCTGCTGCTGGGCACCCTCGCGTACATCTGCCATCGGTTCCGTCGCTAGGAATGCCCCTGCCCGGGAGCCCGCGTCCGGGAGCTGCGGCCCCGGAGCCCCGGCAATGACGGCGCCCCCGCGTTCCGGCGGAACGCGGGGGCGCTGGTGTCCGTGGGGACTGCGCTCAGTCGCCGATCAGGGCGTCCACGAACGCCTCCGGCTCGAAGGGCGCCAGGTCGTCCGGGCCCTCACCGAGGCCGATGAGCTTGACCGGCACGCCCAGCTCGCGCTGGACGGCGACGACGATGCCGCCCTTGGCCGTGCCGTCGAGCTTGGTCAGCACGATGCCGGTGATGTCCACGACCTCGGCGAAGACGCGGGCCTGGGTCAGGCCGTTCTGCCCGGTGGTGGCGTCCAGGACCAGCAGGATCTCGTCCAGCGGGCCGTGCTTCTCCACGACGCGCTTGACCTTGCCGAGCTCGTCCATCAGGCCGGTCTTGGTGTGGAGGCGGCCGGCGGTGTCGATGAGCACCACGTCGGCGCCCTCGGCGATGCCCTCCTTGACCGCGTCGTAGGCGATCGAGGCCGGGTCGCCGCCCTCGGGGCCCCGCACGGTGCGCGCCCCGACCCGCTCGCCCCAGGTCTGGAGCTGGTCGGCGGCGGCGGCGCGGAAGGTGTCGGCGGCGCCGAGCACCACGCTGCGGCCGTCGGCGACGAGCACCCGGGCCAGCTTGCCGGTGGTGGTGGTCTTGCCGGTGCCGTTGACACCGACGACCATGATCACGCCGGGGGTGTCCTCGCCGCTCTCCGTCTTCACGACACGGTCGAAGTCGGTGCCGACCAGGGTCAGCAGCTCCTCCTTGAGCAGGGCGCGCAGATCCGCCGGGGTGCGGGTGCCGAGCACCTTGACCCGCTCGCGGAGCCGGTCCACGAGCTCCTGCGTCGGCACGACACCGACGTCGGCAACGAGGAGGGTCTCCTCGATCTCCTCCCAGGTGTCCTCGTCGAGGTGCTCCCGGGAGAGCAGCGTGAGCAGCCCCTTGCCGAGGGAGTTCTGCGACCGGGCGAGACGGGCACGCAGCCGGACCAGCCGGCCGGCGGTGGGCTCGGGCACCTCGATCTCGGGCGCGGCCGGGGCCTCCGGCTCGGCCACCGGCGCCGGGGCGGGGGCCGCGGCCTCCGGGAGCCCGACCTCCTCGATCGTGCGGCGCGGCTCTTCCGCCGTCTCTACGGCGTCCTCCCCCATCTGCGGCTCGGCAGGCGGGGCAGTGATGGTCGGCGTGCTCGGCGGTGCCGGGGGCGGCAGCTGCTTCTTCTTGCGGCTGCTGACCACGAGCCCGCTGATCGCGCCGACCGCGACCAGGGCGATGACTACAGCAAGGATGAGGATGTCCATAACCCCCCCAGTATCGGCCACGGCCGCCCCGGAGCCGGGAACCTGGACCTGCGGAGCGGACGTAAGCCTCTGTTTGTGGTTTTAGCGGCAAATCCATGATGATGAGCAACTTCCCCTCATAACCTCCCCCACGGAGCAACCGCATGCCTGCCGAGCCTGCCGACGGCGCAGCCGAAACCGCCATCGAGACCCGCGGCCTGGAGCCCGTCCCGGACAGCGAGCGCTCCGGCCGGGTCCGCGAGCTCGTCCCCACCTGGGTCGCCGCCAACATCAGCGTGCTGCTGCTGACCATGGGTGCGGGGCTGGTGATCTTCAACAAGCTCAACATCTGGCAGGTGCTGGTCGTCGCGGTCGCCGCGCCCGTCGTCTCGTACGGGCTCGTCGGTCTCATATCGATCGCGGGCAAGCGCGGCGGCGCTCCGGGCATGGCGCTCTCGCGGGCGGTGTTCGGGCAGCGGGGCAACCTCTTCCCGGGGGCCCTGATCTGGGTGGCCCGGTGGGGCTGGGAGACCATCAACGCGGTCAGCGGCGCCTACGCCGTGCTGACCGTGCTGGACCTGCTGTTCGGGGTGCGCAGCAGCACCCCGCTCATCGTCGTCACCCTGCTGTTCTTCGTGGGCTGCACCTTCGTGGTCTCCGGCCTCGGCATCAACGCGCTGCGCGTCTGCTCCACCTGGTCGACGTACCTCTTCGGCGCCTTCAGCGTGCTCGTCCTCGGGTACCTGCTCTTCACCACCGACTGGTCCGCCGTCTTCGGCAAGCCGGCCGGGTCCAGCGCGATGATGATCGCGGGCATCGGCACGATCGCGGCCGGCGGAATCAGCTGGGTGCCCTCGGGCCCCGACTTCACCCGGTACCTGCCGCGCACCGCCTCCTCCAGGGGCATGGTCAGCGCGACGATCGGCGGTGCCGGCGTGGTCGTGCTCCCGATGGTGCTGATGGGGGCGGTCATGGCCGTCGGCACTCCGGACCTGGCCACCGCCCAGGACCCGGTCTCCTTCATCGGCGAGCTGCTGCCGACCTGGATCGCGGTTCCGTACCTGCTGATCGCGCTCGTCGGCATGCTGCTGATCAATTCGATGTCCATGTACTCGGCCGGTTTCACCGCGCAGACCCTGGGGATCAAGGTTCCGCGCGCCTGGGCGGTCAGCGTCAACGCGATCATCAGCCTGATCTTCGGCTTCCTGCTGATGGTGGTCGCGACCAGCTTCTTCGGCTCGTTCATCTCCTTCCTGACCCTGCTCGCCGTGGCCTTCTCCGCCTGGATCGGCGTCTTCGGCGTGGACATGCTGCGCCGCACCGCCTACGACGGCCCGGCGCTGCTCGACACCACGCGGACCAGCGCCTACTGGTACAAGGGCGGCTTCGCCTGGCAGGCGATGACCGCGTGGGGCCTCGCCCTGGTGGTGGGCCTGCTGTTCACCAAGGTGGACTGGTTCGGCGGACCGCTCGCCTCCACCTGGATCGGGGAGAACGGCCTGGGTTGGGCGGCGGGCATCCTCACCTCGGCCGCGCTGTACGCCGTACTGCCGCGCACGGCGCCGGTGGAGACGGTCGCGACCGGGGAGCCCGAGCTCGCCGGATCCCTGTCCAACTGACGCCACGTCAGCTAACGTCCCCCTTCGCCCGCCACCCACATCCGGCGAAGGGGGACTTCTCCATGCCCATCACCGTGGCCCGGTTCAATCTCGTCGACCCGAACGGCACCCCCGAGTCCCTGTCCGCCCGCTACCGGGCGGCCCTGGAGATGGCCCGGTACGCGGACGACCGCGGGATCGACACCATCCAGACCGAAGAGCACCACGGCACCGACAACAACTGGCTGCCCTCCCCCTTCGCCTTCGCGGGCGCGGTCTTCGGCGCCACCCGCCGCATCGCCGTCACCGTCTCGGCGATCATCGGCCCGCTGTACGACCCGCTGAAGGTCGCCGAGGACATCGCCGTCCTCGACCTGCTGAGCGGCGGCCGCCTGGTGACGGTCGCGGGCATCGGCTACCGGCCCGAGGAGTACGAGCAGCACGGAGTGGAGTGGGGCCGGCGCGGGCGGCTCCAGGACGAGCTGCTGGAGACCCTGCTGAAGGCGTGGACCGGCGAACCCTTCGAGTACCGCGGCCGCACGGTGCGGGTCACCCCGGCGCCGTTCACCCGGCCGCACCCGCTGCTCCTGGTCGGCGGCAGCTCGCAGGCGGCGGCACGCCGCGCGGCCCGGCTGGGGCTGCCCTTCTTCCCCAGCGCGCACCTGCCGGAGCTGGAGGCGTACTACACCGCGCGGCTGGCGGAATACGGCACGGAGGGCTTCTGCATGATGCCCGCGGCCGAGACCCCGCTGCTGCACATCGCGGAGGACCCGGACCGGGTCTGGGCCGAGCACGGCGAGCGCTTCCTGCACGAGGCGGGCATGTACGCGTCCTGGCAGTCCAAGGACATCCGCAGCGCCGTACGGTCGGCCGCGCGCTCGGTCTCGGAGCTGCGGGCGGAGGGCGTGTACCGGATCCTCACCCCGGACGAGGCCGTCGCGTACGGCCGGGCGGCGGGCGAGGCGGGGAACCTGGTCCTGCACCCGCTGTGCGGCGGGATGCCGCTGGACGAGGGCTGGCGCAGCCTGCACCTGCTCTGCGAACAGGTACTGCCCCGGCTCAAGGACTGAGCCGGGGCAGTATCGAGGAGAAGGGGTATTGGCGGGGGTGGTTACCCCATCTCCTCCAGCGCCTTGCCCTTGGTCTCCGGCACCCATTTGAGGATGAAGGGGATCGAGAGCAGGGCGAAGAACGTGTAGATCATGTAGGCACCCGAGAGGTTCCAGTCGGACAGCGACGGGAACGTGACGGTGATGACCCAGTTGGCGATCCACTGGGCCGCGGCGGCCACACCCAGGGCGGCGGCGCGGATGCGGCCGGGGAACATCTCGCCCAGCAGCACCCAGACCACCACGCCCCAGGAGAGGGCGAAGAAGAGGACGAAGAGGTTGGCCGCGACCAGGGCGGTGATGCCCTGCGCGTGCGGCAGGGAGATGTCGTCACCGGTTCCGGTCTTGAACGAGAACGCCCAGGCCGCCGTGCCCAGCGACAGCGCCATGCCCACGGAGCCGATGAGGGCGAGGGGCTTGCGGCCGAGCCGGTCCACGAAGATCATCGCGATCACCGTGCCGATGATGTTCACGACCGAGGTCTCGAAGGAGTACAGGAACGACGAGCTCGCGTCGATGCCGACCGACTGCCACAGCGAGGAGCTGTAGTAGAAGATCACGTTGATGCCCACCAGCTGCTGGAAGACCGAGAGGCCGATGCCGACCCAGACGATGGGCAGGAAGCCGAAGCGGCCGCCGAGCAGGTCCTTGAAGGTGGACTTCACCTCGGAGCGCATGGAGTGGTCGATCTCGCGGATGCGGGCGTCGGCGTCGATGCCCGAGCCCTCGACCTCGCGCAGGACCTCCTTGGCCTTCTCCGTGCGCCCGACCGAGACGAGGAAGCGCGGGGACTCCGGGATGGCGAAGGACAGCAGGCCGTAGAGCACGGCCGGGACGACCATCACGCCGAGCATCCACTGCCAGGCTTCCAGTCCGCCGATCTCACCGCGCTGGTCGCCGTCGGCGAGGTTGAGGATGCCCCAGTTGACCAACTGCGAGACGGCGATGCCGATGACGATGGCCGCCTGCTGGAAGGAGGCGAGCCGGCCGCGGTAGGCGGCCGGGGAGACCTCGGCGATGTAGGCGGGGCCGATGACGGAGGCCATGCCGATGCCGAAGCCGCCGATCACGCGCCACATGGCGAGGTCCCAGAGGGCGAACGGGAGGGCCGAACCGATGGCGCTCGCGGTGAACAGGATGGCGGCGATCTGCATGCAGCGGATTCGGCCGATCCGGTCGGCGAGACGGCCCGCGGTGGCGGCACCGATGGCGCAGCCGATCAGCGCCGCGGCGATCACCTGAGCGAGCACTGCCGAGCCGACGTCGAAGCGGTCACGGATGGCTTCCACCGCGCCGTTGATGACGGAGCTGTCGTAGCCGAAGAGGAAACCGCCCATGGCAGCGGCCGCGGTGATGAAGATGACGTGGCCGAGGTGGTCGGGGTGGGCCTGGTTTCCACCGCCCGACGCGGGTGCGTTCGCTGTGCTGGTCAAGGTGCGCTCCTGGGCCCGGCGGCGACGGCGGGCTGTGTGGGGGATTCGTCGTTGCGCGTGTTCCTCTAGTGGCGCACAGCAAACTGCGCACCACCACCTGAACGTCAACACGCCACAGCAGAGCCTATGGCTTCACTTTATGAAGTCAAGACCGGACATGGATGCAATCGCCGCACAGGCCAGCACTGTTTGCCTTCAATATATGAATGGGCGAGCTAGCGAAGGCGCTGGCTGATCACTTTGGAGACACCGTCGCCCTGCATCGAAACGCCGTAGAGGGCGTCCGCGACCTCCATCGTCCGCTTCTGATGCGTGATCACGATGAGCTGCGAGCTCTCCTGGAGCTCCTCCATGATCCGGATCAGCCGCTGCAGATTGGTGTCGTCCAGCGCGGCCTCGACCTCGTCCATCACGTAGAACGGGCTGGGGCGCGCCTTGAAGATGGACACCAGCAGCGCCACGGCGGTCAGCGAACGTTCGCCGCCGGAGAGCAGCGACAGTCGCTTGACCTTCTTGCCCGGCGGACGGGCCTCCACGTCGACGCCGGTGGCCAGCATGTTGTCGGGATCGGTCAGGACCAGCCGGCCCTCGCCCCCGGGGAACAGGCGCGAGAACACCCCCTCGAACTCCCGGGCCGTGTCCCGGTAAGCCTCGGTGAACACCTGCTCGACCCGCTGGTCGACCTCTTTCACCACTTGAAGCAGGTCGGCCCTCGTCTTACGGAGGTCCTCCAGCTGTTCACTGAGGAACTGGTGGCGCTCCTCCAGCGCCGCGAACTCCTCCAGGGCGAGCGGATTGACCTTGCCGAGCTGCTGGTAGGCGCGCTCGGCCGCCTTGAGCCGCTTCTCCTGCTGGGCCCGGACGAAGGGGCCGGGCCGGTTGCGCGGATGCTGCGGGTCCTCGGGCAGCTCCTCCCCCTCGGCGGCCGGGGACGGGGGAACCGGCTGGTCAGGGCCGTATTCGGCGATCAGACCGGCAGCCGCCATGCCGAACTCCTCCAGCGCCCTGGCCTCCAGCGCCTCGATGCGCAGCCGCTGCTCGGCGCCGAGCACCTCGCCGCGGTGGACGGAGTCGGTGAGCTTGTCCAGCTCCCCCTTCAGTTCCCGTCCGCGGTTGCGCGCCTCGCCGAGCTCCCGCTCGGCGACGCCCTTCGCCCGTTCGGCCGCCGCGCGCTCCTCGTCGGCCCGGCGGAGCGAGACCTCCACGTGCGCGAGGAGCTGGCGGGAGCCGTCGGCCACCGCCCGGGCCACCTCCGCCTCGTGGCGCAGACGCGCCCGGCGCCGTTCGGCCCGGGACCGGGCCTCGCGTTCGGCCCGGGCCGCGCGGTCGAGTGAATCCGCCCGCCCGGCCAGCCCCTTGACCCGCTCCTCGTGGGTCCTCAGCTGAAGCCGGGCCTCCATCTCGGTCTGCCGGGCATTGGCCCCGTCGGCCGCGAGCCGATCCCGCCGGGAGCTGTCCGGCTCCTCGTCCACGGGCATCTCCTCGGCGGTCGCGAGCCGCTCCGCGCACTCCTCCACCTCGGCCAGGGCCTGCTCCAGCGCGTCCTGGGCCCTGGCCGCGGCGGCAGCGCTGCGCTCGGCCTCACCCGCGGCGCCCTTCGCCTGCCCCGCGAGCCGCCCGAGCTGCTGGGCGACCCCGGCCCGGGCCTGTTCCGCGGCGCGCCGCCGCTCGGCCAGCTCATCGACCTGGGCGGCCGCTTCCCGGCGGTGGGTCTGGGCGGCGGCCTGAGCGGCGGCGAGTTCCTCGCACCGCACGCCCAGCCGGTCCAGCTCGGCCGTGGCCTCGTCGACGGCGGCCTGTACCTCGATCAGGCTGGGCGCCCCGGCGGAGCCGCCGTGCGCGAGGTGTGCGCCGAGCACGTCACCGTCGAGGGTCACGGCCACCGCGTCGGGCCGCCGTGCGACGAGCGCCTCGGCCTCGTCCAGGGTCGCGACCACCAGGTGATCGCGCAGCACCCATCCGACGGCCCGCCGCACCTCGGCGTCCCCGCCGACCAGCTCGGCGGCGGGTACGGGCGGGCCCGCGGGTCCGCTCCCGGGTACCGGGGCCGGGGCCGGGGAGCAGGCCGGGGCCACTGACGCCGCCGAGGCGGGCGTACCGACGCCCACCGGCAGGTGCGGTGCGGGCACGGCCGGATCCCCGTCCCGGGACGGGGCCGGACGGGGGACGGCACTCCCGGTCGGCTCCCCGGCCGGCTCCCCGGCCGCATCCTCGGTCGCGGCGGGCCCCCCCGCCCGGTCAGCGCCTCCCGGGCCCTGGCCCGGGAGCGCGGGGGTCGCCGGGGCGATCAGCAGAGTCGCGCGGCCCGCGTCCGCATCGCGCAGGTGCCGGATCGCCC
>NZ_BMVL01000016.1:137482-187634 GCF_014650695.1 Streptomyces avidinii
GAGGCCACCGCCAGCGCATCCGCTGCCGAGCCCAGTGCCGCGGCCACGGCGACCTCGTACCCGGGGGTCACCGACAGCCGCTGCGCCGCCGGGCCCAGCAGCCCGGCCAGCCGCTCCCGCGCAGCGAGCAGCGCGCCCGTACCGTCCTTGCGGCGCAGCCCGAGCGCGAGCGCCTCCCGCCGCGCCGAGACGGCCGCACGTGAGCGATCCGCCGCGGACAGGGCGTCGCGCGCGGCGGACAGGGCCGTCTCCGCCGCCGCCAGCCGCTCCCGGGCTGCCTCGTGGTCCGTGTCGGCTGACGGGTCGTCCTGCCCGCCGACCTCCTCCGCCAGCGCCTCGTACTCCTCCTGCGCGGCTGCGGCCCGGGACTGCGCGGCGTCCCGCGCCGCGACGAGCCGGTCGATCTCGGCCTGCGCCGCTCCCGCGCGGGAGCGGGCCGCGCCGAGCCGCCCGGTCAGCCGGGCCAGCCCCTCGCGGCGGTCGGCGATGGCCCGCGCGGCGTCCCGCAGCCGCCTTTCCTCGTCGGCCAGCGCCCGCTCCAGCTCGGCCCGGTGCTCGGCCGTGTCCTCCAGCGCCCGCGAGGCCGCCTCCAGAGCCGCCGTCAGTTCCGCCTCCTGCTCGCGGATCCGCGCGGCCTCCCGCTCCATGTCCTCGGGATCGCGGCCGCGCCGCTCCTCCTCGGCCGGAGCCGTCGCGCTCTTGACCCGCGCGTCCGCCAGGGACGCGGTCCCCCGCACGCGTTCGGCGAGCTGCGACAGCTCGTACCAGGTCTGCTGCGCCCGCTGCAGCCGCGGTGCGAGCTCCCGGACCGCCTCCTCCAGCTCCGCCTCGCGCCGCAGTGCTCCCGCCAGCTGGGCCTCGGCGGCCTCCTTGCGCTCCTTGAGCGCCGCCTCGTCCGCGATCTCCGCGTCGAGCGCGCGCCGCAGTACGACCAGGTCGTCCGCGAGCAGCCTCAGCCGCGCGTCGCGCAGGTCGGCCTGGATCACGGCCGCCCGCCGGGCGACCGCCGCCTGCCGCCCCAGGGGCTTGAGCTGGCGCCGCAGCTCGTCGCCCAGGTCCTGGACGCGCGCGAGGTTGGCCTGCATCGCGTCCAGCTTCCGCAGCGCCTTCTCCTTGCGCTTGCGGTGCTTGAGTACGCCGGCCGCCTCCTCGATGAAGGCACGGCGGCCCATGGGATCGGCGTGCAGTACGGAGTCCAGCTGGCCCTGGCCGACGATGACGTGCATCTCGCGGCCGATGCCGGAGTCGGAGAGCAGCTCCTGGATGTCGAGCAGGCGGCAGGTGTCACCGTTGATCTGGTACTCGCTGCTGCCGCCGCGGAACATGATCCGGGTGATGGTGACTTCGGCGTAGTCGATGGGCAGCGCGCCGTCGGAGTTGTCGATCGTCAGCGACACCTCGGCGCGCCCGAGCGGCGGACGCCCGGTGGTCCCGGCGAAGATGACGTCCTCCATCTTCCCGCCGCGCAGGGACTTGGCTCCCTGTTCGCCCATGACCCAGGACAGCGCGTCCACCACATTGGACTTGCCGGAGCCGTTCGGGCCCACGACACAGGTGATACCGGGCTCGAAGCGCAGGGTGGTCGCGGACGCGAAGGATTTGAAGCCACGCAGGGTCAGGGACTTGAGGTGCACGCCGCCGGACTCTACCTTTCGCGTTCGGTTTCACCCATGAAGGTGCTGGGCACAACTGACGCCAATGGGATCAGGCCCCCCACCTGGCCCTGTGGTCCATGGCGTGGTGGTCCCGAAAAGAGGCCGAGGTAAGAACGAAGGGACGCCGAAGCGTCCCTTGCAGATCATGCGGGGCTGGAGTCGAGCGACGAGTGAGCGGGTCAGGTGAGCGCAGGCTCCGCCTGGGGTACGTCGATGTCGATGCTGCCGAGCAGCGAGTCTCCGTCGTGCTGAGCGGCGGCCGCGTTCAGCGCGTCATTTTCGGACTGAATCCGTACGAGCTCGGACTCGAGGTCCTGGACGCGCTGCTGAAGCCGTCGCATCTCGGCGAGGAGTCGCGGGTCAGAACCGCCGACGTAACCGAGAAGCGCCTTTGCCATGATGGATGGTCCTCCACACTGAGTGACCGACCGAAGCGGTGTGGGTCGTGAGGGAATCGCACCCGCGGATGTCCGACAGCGACTGACAGTCACTGCGCTTACTACTGCCAACACTGCCAAACAGCTCAGGTGCGCGGGGCTTCCAGCGTCTCACCAAAAAGTTTGACGGTCAACACGATCACGCCCCGTATCGGCGGGCGCCCCCGGTCCCCGCAAGGGATGTGGAGATCATCCTCGTCTCCGAGCCTTCCACGGATCGCCCCCGTCGGCAACGCGTCGACGAGGAATGCGCAGTTCCGACCATGTGCGGCAGCTCAGAGGTGTGATGAGTGCATGATCAGTCGATCGGTCACCGCATGCCGAATCCGTCGTAGCCACCGCGCGGTGTGCCCCAGATCTCTGTCACTCCGTCCACCCGGCCGGGCGTGTCGGAGGACCGCAGCCAGTCGAGGAGCCGGTGGCAATTCTCACGTTGACCTTCGGCGACCACCTGTACTCGCCCGTCGTCCAGGTTGAGCGCGAAGCCGACGACCCCACCGATCTCCAGAGCGTTCTCCCTGGTGAACCAGCGGAAGCCCACTCCCTGCACACGGCCGCGCACCCAGGCGGTCAGACGGACATCTTCATTCATGCGTGAACGCTAACCGGGCGAGCACTTTCGGGACACATCGCCCCCCTGGACCCATGGCGTACAGTCGCGCACCAATGAACTCACCCATTTGGGTGGGTAAGGGATGATCTTGATCCGGCAAGGAAGGCACGCTCCGATGGGACGTCATCGACTCCCCACCGCGCCGCACAGCGGCGGCAAGCGCGGCACCGCCCTGCGCACCGGCCTGCTGGGCGTCTCGGTGGCCGTTGCCCTCGGCACGGCTGCCGTCACCACCGGCACGGTGCCGGTCGGTGGATCCTTCCCCTATGTGGGTGTCAGCGGTACGGATGCCCCCGCGGCCAAGGCCAAGGCCCCGGCCGACCCGGATACGGCACTGCGCGAGCAGAGCGGCCTCGCGAACCTCTCGGGCCGCGCCTCCACGGGCACCGGCGCGGGCACCGCGTCGCCGCGCCCGTCGGCCTCCGCGTCCCCTTCGCCTTCGGCCCCGCCGTCCGCGAGCCCCTCGCCGAGCAGCTCCCCCTCGGCCTCGCCGAGCACCCCTGCCGCTTCGAGCGCCTCGCCCTCCCCGTCCGCACCGGCGCCGGCCACGACGGCGCCCTCGCCCAGGGCCCCGCGCACCAGCCCGGCCGCACCGCCCGCCCCGGTGGCCTCCAGGAGCACGGCCGCCCCGGCCCCCTCGAAGCCGGCCACGCCCTCGAAGTCGGCCACCCCCGCGCCCCGGCCGCCGCTGGACAGCCACTCCGCGGAGGAGGCCTCCGTCGTCGAGCTGGTGAACCAGGAGCGCGCGCTGGCCGGGTGCAGCCCGGTCCGGGCCAATCCGCCGCTCGCGGCGCTGGCCGGGGCCTTCAGCCTGGACATGGCCACCCGCGGGTTCTTCAGCCACGACGACCCCGATGGCAACACCCCCTGGGACCGCGCCACCAAGGCCGGGCTCTCGGGCCTCGGCGGCGAGAACATAGCCCGCGGCCAGGGTGATGCCGAGGCCGTGATGAAGGCCTGGATGAACAGCCCGGAGCACAGGGCGAACATCCTCAACTGCGAGTTCCGCACCCTGGGCGTCGGCGCCCACTTCGCCGCCGGCGGCCCCTGGTGGACCCAGGACTTCGGCTTCTGATCGGGGCGGGCCCCACAGGGGCCCGCCCGCTCAGACCGCCGCGGTGGCCAGGGCCGCGCGGCCCGCGATGACGATGCGGGTCTGCTCGGCGACGCGCCGGCCGAGGTGCTCGGCGGTCGCGATGTCGGCCTTGTGGACCGCGTCCGCACCTTCGTCGGAGTTGGACTGGGCGGCGGCGCCGGCGAAGAAGCCGAGGCGGTTCAGGTCGTTCTCGGAGGCCGTGCTGGAGTTCCAACCCGGCTTCAGGCCGAGGTTGATCCAGCTCATGCCGTGCTGCGCGGCCAGGATCTGGAAGAACTGCAGGGTGTGCAGCTTGTCGCCGCTCTTGGACGCCGAGTTCGTGAAGCCGGCCGCCACCTTGTCCTGCCAGGCGTCACCGAACCAGCGCTTCGAGGAGGCCTCGGCGAAGACGTGGAAGGCGCCGGACGCGGTGCCCATGTAGGTCGGGGAGCCGAAGACGATCGCGTCGGAGGCGTCCAGCAGCTCCCACTGCGCGTCGTCGATCTCGTCGACCTTGATCAGGTGAACGGTCGCCCCGGCGTCCACGGCGCCGCTGCGGACCGCCTCCGCGACGACGGCGGTGTGGCCGTAGCCGGAGTGGTAGGCGATCGAGACGACGGGGGTGTGCGTGATTGCGGACAAGGCTGATCTCTCCCTCGGAAAACTCCCGCCGCAGCACAGGGCGTGGTGCGACGAGAGAAAGAGAATCACTAACTTTTGGAAAGCGCAACCCACGAGTTAGCGCTGTAGGGGCGTACGCTTGCCCTCATGGAGACCCCTGCCTGCACCGATGCCGCCGAGACCGAGCAACCGTTCGACGTCTTCGCGCGCGCCTGCCCGTCCCGGGAAACCCTGGAACACGTCACCGGCCGCTGGGGCAGCCTCACCGTGGGCGCCCTGCGCGAGGGCCCGTGCCGCTTCAACGAACTGCGCCGCCGGGTCGAGGGCGTGAGCGAGAAGATGCTCTCCCAGACCCTGCACGCCCTGGAGCGCGACGGCATAGTCAACCGCGAGGCGCAGCCGACGAACCCGCCGCGCGTCGACTACGAACTGACCCCGCTCGGCGTCGAGGTCGCGGACCGGCTGCTCGCGCTCATCCACTGCCTGGAGGGGAGCATGCCGGCCGTGCTGACCGCCCGGGAGTCCTACGACGCCGCGCGCGGCGGCCGCTGACAGCGCGGGCAGAAGTAGCTCGACCTGTTCATCCACGGGCGGCGGCGCATCGGCGTGCCGCAGCGCCGGCAGGGCTCGTCCTCGCGTCCGTAGGCATCGAGCGCACGGTCGAAGTAGCCCGACTCCCCGTTCACGTTGACGTAGAGGCTGTCGAAGCTGGTGCCGCCGACGGCGAGGGCGGCATTCATGACGTCCCGGACGTGGCCGAGGAGTTCCGCGCTCCGGGGGCGCGTGAGGTTGGCCGTGGGGCGCTCGTAGTGCAGTTTGGCGCGCCAGAGCGCCTCGTCCGCGTAGATGTTGCCGACCCCGCTGATCAGGGACTGGTCCAGCAGCGCCCGCTTGACGGTGGTCCGCTTGGCGCGCAGCGCGAGGTGGTAGGACACCTCGTCGAACAGCGGGTCCAGGGGGTCGCGCGCAATGTGCGCGATGACGTCGGGCAGGCCGTCGGTGGTGTTCTCGTGCAGGGAGAGCCCGCCGAAGGTCCGCTGGTCCACGAAGCGCAGTTCCGTCCCCGCGGCTCCCGCGGCGGAATCGCGGCCGGAATCGGTGAACCGCACCCGGATCCGAAGGTGCTTCTCGTCGGGGGCGTCCTGCGGCTGCACGAGCAGCTGCCCGCTCATCCCGAGGTGCCCGAGCACGGACAGGTCCCGCCCCTCCAGCGGCAGCCACAGGTACTTGCCGCGCCGCTGCGGCACTCCGACGGTCTCCCCGCGCAGCCGCTGCGCGAAGTCGGCCCCGCCGCCCGGGTGGCGGCGTACGGCTCGCGGGTGCAGGACCTCGACGGTCTCGATCGTCCGCCCGGCCACCCAGCGCTCCAGCCCCCGCCGCACGACTTCGACTTCGGGCAGCTCGGGCACGGTATACCTCCCAGGACGCGGATCCGGACGCTCCCGGCGAGCGTACCGGCCCCCCGTGAACGACAACCGCCCGCCCCTGCGAGGCAGGAGCGGGCGGGTACGTCCCGAAGGAAGCGTCAGGCCTCCGGCGCCGGGTCGGCGGGCGTCGGCACCCCGCCGTCCCCGGTCCCGGCCGAAGCCGGGACCTCGGCCGGAGCGGCTGCGGCGACGGCTGCCGCCGCAGCGGTCCGCTCGTCCGCGGCGGCGCGGATACCGCGCCATGCGGACTCCGCGGCCTGCTGTTCCGCTTCTTTCTTGCTGCGGCCGGTGCCGGTGCCGTACGAGACACCACCGACGCGGGCGGCAGCAGTGAAGGTCTTCTCGTGGTCCGGACCTGTCTCGGAGACCAGGTACTCGGGCACGCCAAGGCCTTCGGCGGCCGTGAGTTCCTGGAGACTGGTCTTCCAGTCCAGGCCGGCCCCGAGGTTCGAGGACTTCTCGATGAGCGGGTCGAAGAGCCGGTGAACCAGCTCCGAGGCCGCGTCGAGGCCCTGATCGAGGTAGACCGCGCCGATCACCGCTTCAAGGGTGTCGGCGAGGATGGAGGCCTTGTCCCGGCCACCCGTACCCTCTTCGCCCCGGCCGAGCCGGATGAAGGAGCCGAGTTCGAGGCCGCGCCCGACCTCCGCCAGTGCACGCGAGTTGACCACCGCGGCCCGAAGCTTGGCCAGCTGGCCTTCGGGGAGATCGGGGTGAGTCGTGTACAGCGTGTCCGTGACCACCAGGCCCAGCACGGAGTCCCCGAGGAACTCCAGCCGTTCGTTGGTGGGCAGACCGCCGTTCTCGTACGCGTACGAGCGGTGGGTCAGTGCACGCACCAGAAGGGCGGACTCGAGTTGGTACCCGAGCCGCCCTTCCAGAAGCGTGTGGGACGAGGCCGCGTTGTTACTGTCTGCCTGCTTCTCAGCGTTGGACAGCTCAGACATTGCGCCTCTCACCAGCCGCTCAGACCTCGAGGACCTGGCGCTTGTTGTAGGTGCCGCAGCTCGGGCACGCAATGTGCTGGAGCTTCGGCTCCTGGCAACGCTCACACGAAACCAGGGTGGGGACCGCAGCCTTCCACTGCGACCGGCGGTGGCGCGTGTTGCTGCGCGACATCTTCCGCTTCGGAACAGCCACGGCTACTTCTCCTGCTTCTCGGCGGCGCCCTGAACTCCGTCAGAGGCAGTGCCGCTCATGTTGTCCTTCTCGTCGTCCTGATCGGTCACGACGAGTCCCTGCAATGCCGCCCAACGGATGTCGACGGCGTCATGGTGGTGGTCCGGGTCGTCGTTCAGGCTGAGCCCGCAATCGGGGCACAGTCCGAGACAGTCCTCCCGGCACACCGGCTGCATGGGCAGTGCAAGCACCACCACATCCCGCAGCACGGGTTCGAGGTCGAACAAACCGTCCTCGAGGAAGAGCGTGTCCTCGTCGTCCTCGGCGTCGTCGGCCGGTTCCGCCTTGGAGCGGCTCCGGTCGTCGGCGTCAGGGTACGAGAACATCTCCTGGAAGTCCGCCTTGAGCTCGCGCTCGACGGACTCCAGACACCTTACGCACTCCCCTACGGCCTGCGCACGGGCGGTGCCTGTGACAAGCACCCCTTCCATGACCGACTCGAGGCGGAGGCTGAGCTTCACCGGGGCGCCTTCCGGCACTCCGATGACGCCGGCGAGACCGAAGTCCGCCGGTGCCGCGATCTCACGGGACAGCCGCTGCATGGCACCAGGACGCCGACCCAGCTCGTGCGTGTCGAACACGAGGGGGTTGCTGTGGTCGAGGCGGGTATTCAGGGCCGTTCCTGCTTTCACAGATCGCTGAAGATCAAAAATTCCGCCGCCCCAGGGCAGCATGGATCGCGGTGCATACGCGCGACCGAAGAGCCAGGATACCCGGCGCGGCGCCCAGCGCCCAATCCGGTACTAGCGCCCCTGTTCGTACTGGCGCAGCTGGTCCAGGTTGATCATGCTCGTGTCGAAGAGGCTGGTCTCGTCGAGCGACGGCTGCCCGGCCTGCTGCTGGCCCTGCGACGGGTAGGCCGCGTACGGGTCGGGCTGCTGCGCGTCGTAGTGCGCGGCGTAACCCGCTCCGTTGGTGCCGCCGCCTGCGGCGGAGTACGGGTCCGGCTGCTGCTGGTAGCCGCCGTAGGGGTCCTGGTAGGAGTACGCGTCCTGCTGCTGGGCGGGCTGCTGCTGGTAGGAGTACGTGTCGTACACCGGCTCGGACTGCGCCGGGATCTGCCCCTGCGCGTGCAGCGGCTCCGGCTCCGCCAGTCCCGCCAGGAAGTCCGAGTCGCTCGCCGAGCGGGAGGCCTGTCCGCCCACCGCGTCCTGGGCCGCCATGTGCACGCCCAGGTCGTCCGACGGGACCCGGCCCAGAAGCTTCTGACGGCCGCGGCCCACGGCCTCCAGGGTCTTGGAGAGCACCGCCTCGAAGGTCGCCAGCTTGGTGTCGACGTAGGCGTCCGCCTGCTGCCGCTGCGTCTCCGGGTCATGGCTGCGCTCCGGCGCGTCCATGTCCGGGTAGCCGTGCTCGTCCAGGCCCGGACCCCGGCCCAGGAGCTTCTCCCGGCCCCGGTCCACCGAGCCGATGGTCTTGGTCAGCACGACCTCGAAGTTCGCGAGCTTGCTGTCGACGTAGTCGTCGGCCTCGGCCCGGATCTCCTCGGCCTCCCGGCGGGCGTCGTCCAGGATCCGGTCCGCCTCGGCCTGGGAGCGCCGCGCGATCTCCGTGTCGGAGATCAGCGAACCGCGCTGGTTGTGGGCCGCGTCGATGATCCGCTCCGCCTCGCGGCGGGCGTCCTCGACCATTTGCTCCCGGCCGCCGATGAGCTCCTGAGCCTGCGCGAGCGAGCCCGGCAGCGCGCGCCGCACCTCTTCGAGCTGGGCCAGCAGCTCGGCGCGGTTGATCACGCAGGAGGCCGACATGGGCATGGACCGGGCGCCGCCGACGGCCGCGACGATCTCGTCGAGCTTCTTCTGCACGTCCATGGGGGCTCGCACTCTCTCGGCCTCAGGCGGTTCCTGAGACGGACGGGACGACTGTAAGGCCACCGGGTGGGCCCCCGACACTGCCTGACGGCCCATCAGGGAGTCAGCGGTTGCGCAGCCGCTCCAGGAGCGCCGCGTGGACGTGCGGCGGCAGCAGGTGGGCGACGTCGCCACCCCAGGTCGCGACCTCCTTGACCAGCGAGGAGGACAGGAAGCTGTAGACGGGGATGGTCGGGACGAACAGCGTATCGACGCCCGACAGGCCCATGTTCATCTGGGCCATCTGGAGCTCGTAGTCGAAGTCGCTGACCGCGCGCAGGCCCTTGACGATGGCCGGGATGTCCCGCTGCTTGCAGAAGTCGACGAGCAGGCCGTGGAAGGACTCGACCTGGATGTTCCCGTAGCCGGCGGTCGCCTCGCGGATCAGCTCGATCCGCTCCTCGACGGTGAACAGGCTCTGCTTCGACTTGTTGATCATCACGGCGACGTGGACGACGTCATACAGCCTGGAGGCGCGTCCGATGATGTCGAGGTGTCCGTTGTGGATGGGATCGAAGGACCCCGGACAGACGGCGCGGCGCAACTGAACTCCCTCGTTCATGATTCTTCGCTGGTGAAGGCGGCGCGGCCGTACCACAGGGTGCCCTCGCCGTACTTGCGCGACCGGAGCGGCTCGAAGCCCTCGGGCCACGGGAAGGCGCCGCTCCTGGTGCTGCGCTCCACGGTGACGAGCGCATCGCCGGTGATCCAGCCATTGGACCGGAGTGTGAGGAGGATCTCCCGCAGGTCGGCGCTGTCCACGGCGTACGGCGGGTCCAGGAAGACGAGGTCGTACGGGTCCCCGGCGGCCCTGGCGGCCACGATCTGCTCCGCCTTGCCCGCGCGGAACTCCGCGCCGGGCAGGCCCAGCGTCTGGATGTTGTCCCGGATCGCCTTCGCGGCCTTGGCATCGGCCTCGACGAGCAGGGTGTGGGCCGCGCCCCGGGAGAGCGATTCCAGGCCGACGGCGCCGGAGCCGCCGTACAGGTCGAGCACCCGGGCCTCTTCGACGCCGTGCAGCGACTCCCAGGTGGAGAAGAGGCCTTCGCGCATCCGGTCCGAGGTCGGCCGGGTGCCGGTGCCGGGGGGCACGGCCAGCCGTCGCCCGCCGGCGCTACCGGCGATCACGCGGGTCATCTGGGGTCCTTCGGTACGGCGACAGGGGGTGCCCCGGCGTCGCCGCGGCACTCCAACGATAGGTCGTGCCGCTCAGCCCTTCTCCAGGTACTGCTCGCGCTCGGTGTCGAGCAGGGCCTCCAGCGCGGTCCGCAGGCCCGGCAGCCGCTCCAGCGCGGGGTCCTCGGCGACCACGCGGGTGGCCTCCTCCCGCGCCTCGGCGATGACCTCCTCGTCCTCGATGACGGCGAGCATGCGCAGCGAGGAGCGGACCCCTGACTGGGCCTGGCCCAGTACGTCGCCCTCGCGGCGCTGCTCCAGGTCGATCCGGGAGAGTTCGAAGCCGTCGAGGGTGGCGGCGACCGCGGCGAGGCGGGCGCGGGCGGGGCTCGCCTCGTGCATCTCGCTGACCAGCAGGCACAGACCCGGCGCGGAGCCGCGGCCGACCCGTCCGCGCAGCTGGTGGAGCTGGGAGACGCCGAACCGGTCCGCGTCCATGATCACCATGACGGTGGAGTTGGGGACGTTCACCCCGACCTCGATGACGGTGGTGGCGACCAGCACCTTGACCTCGCCGGCGGCGAACCGGCGCATGACGTCGTCCTTGTCGGCGGGGTCCATCCGGCCGTGGAGCACCTCGACGCCGATCCCGGCCAGCGGTCCGCGGGTGAGCTGCTCGGCGATCTCCACGACGGCGAGCGGCGGCCGCCGGTCGCCGTCGTCCTCGGTGGCCTTCTTCTTGGGGTCGTCCTCCCCGTCGCCGATGCGGGGGCAGACCACATAGGCCTGGTGTCCCTTCTCGACCTCCTCACGGACCCGCTCCCAGGCCCGGGCGAGGAAGTGCGGCTTGTCCTTCGAGGGCACCACGTGCGTCGCGATCGGGGAGCGCCCGGCGGGCAGCTGATCGAGGACGGAGGTCTCCAGGTCGCCGAAGACGGTCATGGCGACCGTGCGCGGGATCGGGGTCGCGGTCATGACCAGCAGGTGCGGGGGCTGCTTCCCCTTGGAACGCAGTGCGTCGCGCTGCTCCACCCCGAAGCGGTGCTGCTCGTCCACGACGACCAGGCCGAGGTCGTGGAACTGCACCTTGTCCTCGATCAGCGCGTGCGTGCCGATCACGATGCCGGCCTCGCCGGTGACCAGGTCGAGAAGGGCCTGGCGGCGGGCGGGCATGCCCATGGAGCCGGTGAGCAGCACCACCTTGGTGCCCCGGTCGGAGCCGCCGAGCATGCCCCCCTCGGCGAGCTCGCCCATCATCTCGGTGATGGAGCGGTGGTGCTGCTGGGCGAGCACCTCGGTGGGCGCGAGCATGGCCGCCTGCCCGCCGCTGTCCACGACGGCGAGCATCGCGCGCAGGGCCACCATGGTGTTGTGCGTCACGGTGAAGTTGTCGGTCACGTAGGCGTGGCTCGGATGCTCGACCCTGATGCACTGCACCGGCTTGCGGCCCACGTGCTCCACAGCCCGGATACCGCGCCGGAAAGTGTTGTACTTCGGCCTCGGTCGCATGCGTGCCGCCTTGCGCGGCAACCGGAACGGCTCGAACTCTTCGGGCAGCGCGACGGAGACGCTGAATGCTGCCTTCCTGGGCAACACACGAGCACGTCCACCGAGAGAGCGCACGAGCCAGGCCACGTCCTGTGCCAACCGGGGGGAAGCAGAGCAGAACGAGATGCTCGTTCCGTTCGCGTGCAACGTCCCATCCGTGTCCATGAGCCCTTGAAGGACCGCCAGGCGGTCCTTGACCGGTGCGTTCTTGTAGACGTCCGGGACGAACTTGTCGTGTGAGGTCGCGCCCCACAGCCCCAGGTCCCGCACCGCCTGGATGACGGGGTTGCGTCGGGTGCCGCCCCTCGGGCCGCTCATCCGGATCGTGTAGTCGCAGGCGGAACCGGGCACTGCGGCCATCTCGCAGTACGGGGCGACCGCCGCCTCGACCGCAGCCAGGATCTCGTCGTCCGCGGTGGACAGTCTCAGATTGTGTCGGAAGGAGCCGTCACCGAGGAGCACTCCCATCAGGTAGGGATCAAGGGACTGGCGGTCACCGTTCCCGAGGTCCACGGGGACGGCCACCGGCAGATACCACTTGGAAGATCCATTGGCCTTGTGGAGGTCCGACCTGATCTCCCTTGTGGTCAATACCTTGGGCTCTTGGCCACGGTGCCACCCACCACTAGTCCCGACGATCCAAAGGTGTTCGTCATCGCACTCGACGGCGCTCCCGTCCGAGAGCACCACCCGCCACACATCGCGTTCTCCCTGCGGGAAGACACCCCCCACGAGAGCGATCTCGCCGGACGGCACCACCACCTCGTCCCCCACCTCGATGTCTCCCATGGGTCGGAAACCCGCGGGCGTCAGCACCAGTGAGTCGAGGGGCTGGGCCTTACCAGAGCCGACCTCGCCCTGGAGGAGGCGGTGCATGGGGTGGCTGGTGGCGAGGTCGTCGAAGATCTCCTTCGAGACCTTCTGCTGGCCCTCGGTGAGGGTGAAGGGCAGTTTCGCGTCGAAGTCGTCGAGCAGGCCGCCGGGGGACGGGCGGCGGGGGACGGCCGGGAGCTGTGAGTCGGCGTGCCGGCGGCGGGCCAGGGCGACCTGGAGGACGAAGGCCTCGTCCCACTTGAGGCGCTGACGGGCGTCCTCGATGTCGGCCTTGGTGCCCGGCCGGTGGATCTTCAGCAGGGCTTCGGTGAGCGGGACCAGCCCGCGGCCCTCGCGCAGGGCGGGCGGCAGCGGGTCCACGGCGTCCTGGGCGCTGGGCAGTACCGCGTCCACGCACTTGGCGATCTTCCAGGACTCCAGCTTGGCGCAGGCCGGGTAGATCGGGATGAGCTGACCGGCGAAGGCGGCCGCGGCGTCCCGGTCGGAGGCGTCCCCGCCGAGCGGCTCGTAGGCCGGGTGCGCGAGCTGGAGCTTGTGGTTGAACCGGGAGACCTTGCCGGCGAACATCGCACGGCTGCCGGGGAGCAGGTCCTTGTGCGGCTTGTGGACGCCGGCACCGAAGAAGACCAGCTGGAGGCGGCCGCTGCCGTCGGTGATGGTCACCTCCAGGCGCTTGCCGCGGCCCCCGTTGAAGGTCAGGATCCGGGCGTCGGCGACCTGCGCGACGACGGTCACGTGCTCGTCGATCTGGTCGGCGAGCTCGGCCAGCGAGGTCAGCTCACCGCGCTCGGCGTACCGCCGGGGGTAGTGGTGGAGCAGGTCCAGGGCCGTGTGCAGGCCGAGCTGCTCGGCCAGCACCTTGGCGGTGGCGGGACCGAGCGTCTTCTTGAGGTCTTCGTCGAGCGCGGGCACGTGTTCCATTGCACACCATGGCGCTGACAAGCCCGCTATTCCACCCCGATGAGGAGCGGAGCCGAGTAGCGGCCGCCCCGGTAGGTGACGGTGTCCACGGCGAGGTGGCCGTGCTGGACGTACGCCTCCAGGCGCTCGGCGACGGCGTCCGGCACATCGGGTCCCAGGACCAGGGTGACGAGTTCGCCGCCGGAGCCCAGCATCCGGTCCAGGACGGCCTCGGCGGTTTCGATCAGGCCCGCGCCGATCACCGCGACGTCCCCGTCGATGAGGCCGAGCACGTCGCCGGCCTGGCAGATGCCGGCCGAGGTGAAGGACTGCCGTTCGGCGACGGCCAGTTCCCCGTACCGGGTGGCGCCGGCCGCCGCCGTCATGGCGACCACGTCCTCGTCGAAGCTGCCCTCGGGGTCGTGCACGGCGAGGGCGGCCAGGCCCTGGACCGCGGAGCGGGTGGGGATCACGGCCACCCGCACGCCCTCGGCGCGGGCCTGTTCGGCGGCCGCGGCCGCGGCGGCGCGCAGCTCGGCGCCGCCCGGCAGGAGCACCACCTCGCGGGCGTGCGCGCGGCGGACGGCGTCGAGGAGTTCGGCGGCGGCCGGCAGTTCGCCGGGGCGTACGAGCACGGTGGTCGCTCCGGCCTCCGCGCACAGCCCGGCCAGTCCCTCGCCGGGAACGACGGCGACCACGGCACGCTGGGCGCGCTCGCCCCGCGCCCGGCGGCGCTCGTCCCCGAAGTGCGTGATCCGTATCCGGTAGGGCCGTCCGGCCACGACTCCGGCCTCCACGGCCGCGCCGGGGTCGTCGACGTGGACGTGGACGTTCCACAGTCCGTCGCCGCCGACCACGACCAGTGAGTCACCGAGTCCGTCGAGGCGTTCGCGCAGTTCGCCGACGGCCGCCTCGGAGGCCTCCAGCAGGTAGATCACCTCGTACGCGGGCCCGTCGTCCTCCTGCGCGCAGGGGTCCGGCGGCTGCGGGACGGGTACCGCCCGGCCGCGCACGGGTTCGGCGGCCGGTTCCTGACCGGACAGCGCCTGCCACAGGGCGCCGAAGACGACGACGAGCCCGCAGCCCCCGGCGTCGACCACCCCGGCCCGGCCCAGCGCGGCGAGCTGGCCGGGGGTCTCGGCGAGCGCGGCGCGCGCCCCGTCGTAGGCGGCGCGGGCCACGTCGACCGCGGTCCCGGCGGCGGCTCCGGCCGCCTCGCCGGCCCGGGCGGCGGCGCCCGCGACGGTGAGCATGGTGCCCTCCACCGGGTGCGCGACGGCCGCGTACGCCTCCTCCGCGGCCCGGGTCAGGGCGCGGGCCAGCAGCCCGCCGTGCTCCGCCCGGTCGGCCTGCTCGGCGCCGAGTACGTCGGCCACCCCGCGCAGCAGCTGCGCGAGGATCGTCCCGGAGTTCCCGCGGGCCCCCACCAGCGCCCCGTGCGCCCACGCCCGTACGGCCTCGGACAGGGAGGTGGCCCCTGTGCCGTCGGTCACCCCGGGGAAGGCCTCGGTCAGGCCTCGGTCGGCCGATTCGGCGGTGAGGTAGAGGTTGGTGCCGGTGTCCGCGTCGGCGACCGGGTAGACGTTGATGGCGTCGATGTCCTCGCGGGCCCGGCCCAGTGCGGCCAGGGCCAGCGAACTCCAGGTGCGCACCGCTTCGGCGTCGAGCTCGTCAGGGGCCTGCGGCTGCGGCTCGTGCGGCACCGGGCGTTCCTCCTTGTGCGGGCCAGGGTTCACCGCAGGGTAACGAAGGACCGCCCGGGCGTCGGGACCGCGGGGCGGGGGCAGCGGCGGCCATGGTAGTTTTCTTGGACGGACGCAGTCGTTGTATGCTGCTCCGGTTGCCCGATGAGAGTCGGGCCATTCCCCCGGCAAACCACTTCAGACCTCTGAATCCGGTGCGCCGGTTTCACTGTAATTGCATCTGAAGTCTTGGAGTGACCTGTGGCTGCCAACTGCGACGTTTGCGCCAAGGGGCCGAGCTTCGGCAACAACATCTCCCACTCGCACCGCCGCACCTCGCGTCGCTGGAACCCGAACATCCAGCGCGTCCGTGCCGTGGTCAATGGGACGCCGAAGCGCCTCAACGCCTGCACCTCGTGCATCAAGGCCGGCAAGGTCTCGCGCTGACGCCTCCCGTCGTAGCGCAGCCCTTTCCGGTTGCCAAAAAGGCCGGTTCACCTCTGGTGAACCGGCCTTTTGCCTTGTCCGGCGGGGCTCAGCGCCACTGCCAGGCGTGATCCACCGGGCCGATGCCCCCGCCGAGCGCGAAGCCGGCGGCGATGGCGCCCGTGACGTACTCCTTGGCGGCCGTGACGGCCTCCGGGACGGCCAGGCCCTTGGCCAGGCCCGCCGCGATCGCGCTGGCGAGGGTGCAGCCGGTGCCGTGGGTGTGCCGGTTGTCGTGCCGGGGGGCGCGCAGCCACCGCACCTCGGTCCCGTCGGTGAGCAGGTCGACGGCCTCGTGGCCGTGCGCCGCGAGGTGTCCGCCCTTGATCAGCGCCCACCGCGGCCCGTGGCCGAGGATCGCGTCGGCGGCCCGCCGCATGTCGTCCTCGGTCTCCACGACCACGCCCGTGAGCCGGGCCACCTCGTCCAGGTTGGGGGTGGCCACGGTGGCCCGCGGCAGCAGCTCCTTGCGTACGGCGTCCAGCGCCGAGTCGGCGAGCAGCGCGTCCCCGTGCTTGGAGACCCCGACGGGGTCCACGACGGCCGGTGCCGGGGTGTCGGCCAGCAGCGCGGCCACCGTCTCCACCAGTGCGGCGGAGGAGAGCATCCCGGTCTTCACCGCCTGGACGCCGATGTCGTCCACGACGGCCCGGTACTGGGCCGTGACGGCCTCGGCGGGCAGCTCCCAGGCTCCCCGTACACCGAGGGAGTTCTGTGCCGTCACGGCGGTCACCACGCTCATGCCGTGCACCCCGAGCGCCAGCATCGTCTTGAGGTCGGCCTGGATGCCCGCGCCGCCGCCGGAGTCGGATCCGGCGACGGTCAGGCACAGCGGCGGGGCGGTGCTCACAGCGTGCCGTCCTGGGCGGTCGGGTCGGCCCCGAAGTGGTCCCAGCCGCCGGTGCTGGTCCAGGGCGCGCCGTCCACGGTCACCTGGGGCAGCGCGGAGCGGTTGAGGACCTCGCCGATGACCTTCCAGCGGGCGGGGAGCTTCACGTCGGGCGGGAAGGTCGCGACGATCGCGTGGTCCTCTCCCCCGGTGAGCACCCACTGCAGCGGGTCCACGCCGACGGCCTGCCCGATGTCGTGCATCTGGGTCGGGATGTCGACGGCCGCCGAGCGCAGGTCGATCCGTACCTTGCTGGCCTCGGCGATGTGCCCGAGGTCGGCGATCAGGCCGTCGCTGACGTCGGTCATGGCCGTGGCGCCGAGTCCGGCGGCCGCGGGGCCCGCGTGGTACGGCGGTTCGGGGCGCCGGTGCGCCTCGACGAAGGCCCGCGGGGAGCGGAAGCCGCGCGAGAGCACGGCGAAACCGGCCGCGGACCAGCCCAGCCAGCCGGTGACGGCGACGACGTCGCCGGGCTGGGCGCCGGAGCGCAGGACGGGCTCGTGGTTGCGCAGGTCGCCGAGCGCGGTGATGGCGACGGTGATGACGTCCCCGCGGACGACGTCCCCGCCGACCACGGCCGCGCCGGCGACCTGGCACTCGTCGCGGATCCCGTCCATCAGCTCGGTGGGCCAGGTGACCGGGAGTTCGGCGGGGACGACGAGGCCGAGGAGCAGCGCGGTCGGCACCGCCCCCATGGCGGCGATGTCGGCGAGGTTCTGCGCGGCGGCCTTGCGGCCGACGTCGTAGGCCGTGGACCAGTCGCGCCGGAAGTGCCGGCCCTCCAGCAGGATGTCGGTGCTCGCCACGACCCGCCGGTCGGGGGCGGAGACCACCGCGGCGTCGTCGCCCGGTCCCAGCCGGACCGCCGGGGTGGTGGTGAGACGTGAGGTGAGCTCCCTGATCAGCCCGAACTCCCCCAGCTCGCCGACAGTGCCCTTCATCGCTGTGCCCCTTCTTGCCCAGTCCGCTTGCGGTCGCGAGCCGTCTCAGCTCTGGGTACCGTCAACAGATACGTCAACTTGTGCTCTCCGTACGCCCCGCTGTGCGTGGCGCCGGGCCCGCGGGTCTCCCCGTGGCGCACGGCGACGCGGTACCGTGGCGTCCCTTCTTCCCCCGGCCCGTTCAATCGTGTGGGGCCCACCCGAAGGTTAGGGGAAATGATCCTCGTGGCCGCCCTGGAGGTTCCGTGGTACAGGCGTACATCCTTATCCAGACCGAAGTGGGCAAGGCGTCCTTGGTCGCCGAGTCCATCGGCCAGATCCCGGGGGTGATCCAGGCCGAGGACGTGACGGGCCCGTACGACGTGATCGTGCGCGCCCAGGCCGACACCGTGGACGAGCTCGGCCGCATGGTCGTCGCCAAGGTCCAGCAGGTGGAGGGGATCACCCGCACCTTGACCTGCCCGGTGGTCCATCTGTAGCCCCCGTCTACTCTTGGCCGGTGATGTCCCTCCACCGCCGGCCCCTCCGTGTCCTCGCCGCGTCGGCCGTCCTGGCCCTCGCGGCGTGTTCCCCGGGCGGCTCCGTTGCCCGGGTCGGCCCTCCGCCCACGCCGCCCGCCGCCGTCGCGGGGCTCTGTGCCGCACTGCACAAGGAGCTCCCGGAGTCGGTGGCCGGCCTGGCGCGGACCAGGACCGAACCGGAGTCCGATCTGACCGCCGCGTGGGGCGGCTCGGCGATCGTACTGCGGTGCGGTATCCCCCGACCCCCCGAGATGCTGGATGAGAAGCAGGGGGGTGTCGACATCAACGGGGTCACCTGGCTGCTGGAGAAGCTCGACAACGGTGACTTCCGCTTCACGACCGGGATGCGGCTGGCGTACACCCAGGTCCGGGTCGACAAGGAGCATGCCACGGACGCGGGGATGCTCGTCGGGCTGTCCGCGGCCGTGGACGGGACGGTGCCCGTGGGCATCGCCTCCTACTGAGCACCACTGAGCACCGCACAACACTGCTGAACACCGCGCACCGGGTACCGGGCACACCGCCGCCCGCCGTCCACGCCTTCGGGGGCGGGCGGCGGGCGGTCGGCTCGTCGGACGGGTCAGCGCAGGCCGGTGGAGCGGCGCAGGGCCGCCTGGATCAGGCGGTCCACCAGTTCCGGGTACTCGATGCCCGTCTTCTGCCACATCAGCGGGTACATGGAGATCGGCGTGAAGCCCGGCATCGTGTTGATCTCGTTGATGACGAAGCTGCCGTCCTCGGTGAGGAAGAAATCGGCGCGCACCAGGCCCTCGCAGGACGCCGCCTCGAAGGCCTCGATCGCGAGCCGCTGCACCTCGGCGGTCTGCTCCGGGGTCAGCGGGGCGGGCACGATCCCGGAGGCGGAGTCGATGTACTTCGCCTCGAAGTCGTAGAAGTCGTGGCTGGAGACCGGCGGGATCTCGGCCGGGACGCTCGCGCGCGGCCCGTCCTCGAACTCCAGGACCCCGCACTCGATCTCGCGGCCGCGCAGCAGCGCCTCCACGATGATCTTCGGGTCGTGGCGCCGGGCCTCCTTGACGGCGGCGTCCAGGCCGGAGGCGTCGTCGACCTTCGTGATGCCGATGGAGGAGCCGGCCCGGGCGGGCTTGACGAAGAGCGGCCAGCCGTGTTCGGCGGCGAAGTCCAGGATCCGGCCGCGGGCCGCGTCCCGGTCGGCCTCCCACTCGCGGGGGCGGATGGTCACGTACGGGCCGACGCGCAGCCCGAAGGACGTGAACACCCTCTTCATGTAGTCCTTGTCCTGGCCGACGGCCGAGGCGAGGACGCCGGAGCCGACGTACGGAATGCCGGAGAGCTCCAGGAGGCCCTGGAGGGTGCCGTCCTCGCCGTACGGGCCGTGCAGGACGGGGAAGACGACGTCGACCTCGCCCAGGGCCTTGGGAACGGCGCCCGGTTCGGTGTAGACGACCTGGCGGCTGGCCGGGTCGACCGAGAGCACGACGGCGCCGTCCTCGGAGTCGGCGAGCTCCTCGACGCTGGGGAGCTTGCGGTCGGCGATGGCCATCCGCTCGGGCTCGTCGGCGGTCAGCGCCCATCGGCCGTCCGTGGTGATGCCGATGGGCAGCACCTCGTACTTGGCGCGGTCGATGGAGCGCAGCACGGCGCCCGCCGTGACGACCGAGATGGCGTGTTCCGAGCTGCGGCCGCCGAACACGACGGCCACGCGGGGCTTGCGGCCCTGCTGCTCAGGGGTCTGGGAGAGGTTCTCGCTGCTCATATCGCCACGAGAGTACCCGCTCAAGCGTCCGGAAAGGAGCTAGCGACGTTCCGGTTTGGCGCTGCGGCCCATGAGGTCCTTGAGCGCGACCAGGGTCGGCTTGCCGTGGTGGACGATGTCCACGACGGTGTCGGTGATGGGCATGTCCACCCCGTGCCGGCGGGCCAGATCGGCCACCGACTGGCAGGACTTGACGCCCTCGGCGGTCTGCTTGGTGACCGCGATGGTCTCCTCCAGGGTCATCCCGCGGCCGAGGTTGGTGCCGAAGGTGTGGTTCCGGGAGAGCGGCGAGGAGCAGGTGGCGACCAGGTCGCCGAGGCCCGCGAGGCCGGAGAAGGTGAGCGGGTCGGCGCCCATCGCGACGCCGAGGCGGGTGGCTTCGGCGAGTCCGCGGGTGATGAGCGAGCCCTTGGTGTTGTCGCCGAGGCCCATGCCGTCCGCGATGCCGACGGCGAGACCGATGACGTTCTTGACGGCGCCGCCGAGCTCGCAGCCGGTGACGTCGGTGCTCGTGTACGGGCGGAAGTACGGGGTGTGGCAGGAGGCCTGGAGGCGCTGGGCCACGCTCTCGTCCACGCAGGCCACGACGGAGGCGGCGGGCTGGCGGGCGGCGATCTCGGCGGCCAGGTTGGGGCCGGTGACCACGGCGATGCGCTCGGCCGGGACCTTGGCCACCTCTTCGATGACCTCGCTCATCCGCTTGGCGGTGCCGAGTTCGATGCCCTTCATCAGGGACACGAGCACGGTCTCGGGGGCCAGCAGGGGTGCCCATGCGGCGAGGTTGTCGCGGAGGGTCTGCGAGGGGACGGCGAGGACGGTGAAGTCGGCGCCGGCCGCGGCCTCGGCCGGGTCGGTGGTCGCCCGGAGGTTCGAGGGGAGTTCGACGCCGGGGAAGTAGTCCGGGTTGGTCCGGCCGGTGTTGATGGCGTCGACCACCTCCTGGCGGCGGCCCCACAGCGTCACCTCGCAGCCGGCGTCGGCGAGGACGATGGCGAAGGCCGTGCCCCAGGAGCCTGTTCCGAAGACGGTCGCCTTCACGGGACGTGTCACTTGTTGCCCTCCCCTGCGGCCCTGCGCCGCTGTTCCGCCCTGGCGTTGCGATGGTCGTACGGCTGCTCGGGCGCGGTCTCGCCGCGCACCTCCTCCAGCAGCGCGGTGATGGCCGCCATGATGGCCTCGGTGGCCTCCCTCAGGACGTCCGGAGTGGGCTCCCGGTCGTAGAAGGCGGAGAGGTCCACGGGCGGCCCGGCGAGCACCTGGAGGGTCTTGCGCGGGAGGAGCCGGACCTTGTTCTCCTTGGCGTAGGGCGGCATTGCGAGGTTCGCGCCCCACTGGGCCACCGGAATGACGGGCGCCCTCGTGATCAGTGCCACGCGGGCGGCGCCGGTCTTCCCCGCCATCGGCCACATGTCCGGGTCGCGGGTGAGGGTGCCCTCCGGGTAAAAGGCCACGCATTCGCCGCGCTCGATGGCGTCCACGGCGGCCCGGAATGCGTCCAGGGCGTTGGTGGACTCCCGGTAGACGGGGATCTGCCCGGATCCGTGCAGGATCGACCCGACAATAGGGACCTTGAAGAGGGCGGCCTTGGCGAGCAGGCGGGGCACGCGGCCGGTGTTGTACTGGAAGTGCGCGTACGAGAGCGGGTCCAGATACGAGTTGTGATTGACGGCGGTGATAAATCCACCCTCGGCCGGAATGTGCTCCATTCCCCGCCAGTCCCGCTTGAAGAGCACTACCAGCGGCGGTTTTGCGATGACCGCCGCCAGGCGGTACCAGAAGCCGATTCTGCGGCGGGACACTCGGACACCTTCCTCTAGGACCGGTGCGGGGCTTGGGCACCTCGTCGGCCGGACAAGTGTCACCCCACGCCCGGTCTCTGTCGAGAACACCGTACGCCCCGCTCACGCCACCGGACTCCCGGGTTGCCCGGGTGGAGGCGACAATGGGCCGACACATGACCCGGCCATGACCTGACCATGGCCGGAGGACGTGCCGGAGTGCACCGGAGGGAAGGGGTCCGTCACGAACGCCGTCTGGAGTCTGGTGGTCCCGCTGAAACCCCTGGCGGTGGCGAAGAGCCGTCTCGCGCGGGCCGTGGGCGCCTCTCGGCCGGGCCTCGCCCTGGCGTTCGCCCTGGACACCGTCGCGGGTGCCCTGGCCTGCGCCGCGGTCGAGGATGTGGTGGTCGTCACGGACGACGCCGAGGCGGCTGCGGAGCTGGCTCGGCTCGGAGCGCGGATCGTTCCGGACGCCCCTGCGGCCGGGCTCAACGCGGCCCTGGCCCACGGGGCGCGGGTGGCGCGCTCGCGGCGGCCCGGGGCGGCGGTGGCCGCGCTGAACGCCGATCTGCCCGCGCTGCGGCCCCCGGAATTGCAACGCGTGCTCGATAACGCCTCGGTATTTCCGCGGGCATTTCTGGCGGATGCCGCCGGAATCGGGACGACCCTGCTTTCCGCCGCGCCGGACGTTGAATTGGCCCCGTCCTTCGGCGGGCCTTCACGGGCCAGGCATTCGGCCTCGGGAGCCGTGGAAATCGCCCTGGTGGACGTCGACAGCGTGCGCCGGGACGTGGACACGGCCGCGGATCTGCGGACGGCGCTCACCCTCGGTGTGGGGCGCCACACCGCCCGATACAGTGCCCGTATGCAGGCGACCGCGTACACGTACGACTCCGAGACCCGCAGCGGCAGTGTGCTGCTGGACGACGGCACTCCGGTGCCCTTCGAGGCCCCGGCCTTCGACGCGGGCGGCCTGCGGTTGCTGCGGCCCGGGCAGCGGGTCCGGATCGAGACGGACGGCGCGGGCGCGAGCCTGCGCATCACCCTGGTGACGCTGCAGACCTTCTGACACACGGCCGCCGGGGCCCCGTACGGGTCCTGCCGGCGCCCCGAACGCACCGCGGGCCGGCTCCCCCACGCGGGGAAAGCCGGCCCGGCCTGTGTGACGCGTGCCCCTACTTCTTGCGGGCGGTGGTCTTCTTCGCGGTGGCCTTGCGCGTCGCCGTCTTCTTGGCGGGCGCCTTCGTCGCTGCGGTGACCTTCTTGGCCGCCGGCGCGGTCTTCTTCGCCGCGGCGGTGGTCTTCTTCGCGGTGGCCGTGGTCTTCTTGGCCGCGGGAGTGGCCTTCTTGGCGGTGGCGGTGGTCTTCTTGGCCGCGGGAGTGGCCTTCTTGGCGGTGGCGGTGGTCTTCTTGGCCACGACCTTCTTCGCGACCGCGGTCTTCGCCGCGGCCTTCTTGGCGGTGGTGGCCTTCTTCGCCGCGGCCTTCTTGACCGTCGCGGAGGCGCCGCCGGTGAGGCTCCCCTTGGGGGCCTTCTTCACGGACACCTCGCCGCCCTTGGGCAGCTTCTTGGTGCCGCTGACCAGGTCCTTGAAGCCCTGGCCGGCACGGAAGCGGGGGACAGAGGTCTTCTTGACCCGGACGCGCTCACCCGTCTGCGGGTTGCGGGCGTAACGGGCCGGACGGTCGACCTTCTCGAACGAGCCGAAGCCCGTGACCGAGACCCGGTCGCCCGCGACGGTAGCGCGGACGATCGCGTCCAGTACCGCGTCGACAGCATCCGCGGCCTGCTGGCGGCCGCCCAGCTTGTCGGCAATCGCTTCTACGAGCTGCGCCTTGTTCACGTCTTCCCCTTCGGAGACTTCGCCAGAACGAATGTGTTCAAGCTTATTTCGCACGTTAGGCGGATATATACCGCAAATCAAACACGAAACGGGCTAATCACCCTAGTGCCGCAACGCTGTAGTCCGTTACGGAGTTCCTTCGCATCAGTCGCCTTCAGGGAATCGACCCTCGTCGAGGTCCTTCATCAACCTGTCCAGGCGCCTTGCCGCATCGGCGAGATCATGCTTCGCCGCGGCTGTGACGACCAACAGCTTCCGGGACAGCGCCATCCTTACGCCCTCCGGGACTTGCAGTGAGCGCACCCGTGTGTGTGCTTCTTTCAGCCGGTCCGCGACGAGTTCGTAGAGCTCGAGTTGACTGTCGCGTTCCATGCACAGATTGTGCCATCTGGGGCGAGTTGTCGCCTCACGGGGCCTCAACAAACGGCTGTGCCCCCCGCCGGAGGGCGGGGGGCACAGTGTTGTCCATGTGATCACCCGAGGGTGAATAAGCGCTGATCAGGCAGGAATCAGGCCTGAATCGTGCGCGGCTTGAAGGTCGGGCGGCCGCTTTCGTACGTGGCGATGTCCGCTTCGTTCTGAAGGGTGAGCGAGATGTCGTCCAGACCCTCCAGCAGACGCCAGCGGGCGTTGTCGTCGAGTTCGAACTCGGCCACGACACCCTGCGCTCGCACCTGGCGGTCGACCAGGTCGACCGTGATCTCGGCGGTGGGGTCGGCCTCGGTCAGCTTCCACAGCTGTTCGACGGTCTCCTGCGGGAGCACCACGGTCAGCAGGCCGTTCTTCAGCGAGTTCCCGCGGAAGATGTCGGCGAAGCGGGAGGAGATGACCGTCTTGAAGCCGAAGTTCTGCAGGGCCCAGACGGCGTGCTCGCGCGAGGAACCCGTACCGAAGTCGGGGCCGGCGACCAGGACGGTCGCGCCGGCGCGCTCCGGGCGGTTCGTGACGAACTCCGGGTCCTTGCGCCAGGCCTCGAAGAGCCCGTCCTCGAACCCGTCGCGGGTGATCTTCTTCAGCCAGTGGGCCGGGATGATCTGGTCGGTGTCGACGTTGCTGCGGCGCAGCGGGACGGCCCGGCCGGTGTGGGTGGTGAAGGCTTCCATGGTTCAGACTCCGGCGGTCGCGTTGGCGTCGGACAGGTCGGCGGGCGAGGCCAGATGGCCCAGCACCGCGGTGGCGGCGGCCACCTGCGGGGAGACCAGGTGGGTGCGTCCGCCCTTGCCCTGCCGGCCCTCGAAGTTGCGGTTGGAGGTGGACGCGGAGCGTTCACCGGGCGCCAGTTGGTCGGGGTTCATGCCGAGGCACATCGAACAGCCCGCGTGCCGCCACTCGGCGCCGGCCTCCTTGAAGACCTTGTCCAGGCCCTCCTCCACCGCCTGCAGGGCGACCCGGACCGAGCCCGGGACGACCAGCATCCGTACGCCGTCGGCGACTTTGCGGCCCTCGACGATGCCGGCGACGGCGCGCAGGTCCTCGATGCGGCCGTTGGTGCACGACCCTACGAAGACGGTGTCGACCTTGATCTCACGCAGCGGCTGCCCGGCGGTCAACCCCATGTACTCCAGGGCCTTTTCGGCGGCGTGGCGCTCCGAAGCGTCCTCGTACGAAGCCGGGTCGGGGACGTTGGCCGACAGCGGCGCGCCCTGGCCCGGGTTGGTGCCCCAGGTGACGAACGGGGACAGCGTGGCGCCGTCGATGACGACCTCCGCGTCGAAGACCGCGTCGTCGTCGGTGCGCAGGGTCTGCCAGTACGCGACCGCCGCGTCCCAGTCCTCGCCCGTCGGGGCGTGGTCGCGGCCCTGCAGGTAGTCGAAGGTGGTCCGGTCTGGGGCGATCATGCCCGCCCGGGCGCCGGCCTCGATGGACATGTTGCAGATGGTCATGCGGGCTTCCATCGACAGCTTCTCGATGGCCTCGCCGCGGTACTCCAGGATGTAGCCCTGGCCGCCGCCGGTGCCGATTTTGGCGATGATCGCCAGGATCAGGTCCTTCGCGGTGACACCGTCGGCCAGCGCGCCGGTGACGGTGATCGCCATGGTCTTCGGGCGGGCCAGGGGCAGCGTCTGGGTGGCCAGCACGTGCTCGACCTGGCTGGTGCCGATGCCGAAGGCCAGCGCGCCGAAGGCGCCGTGCGTGGAGGTGTGCGAGTCGCCGCAGACCACCGTGGTGCCGGGCTGGGTCAGACCGAGCTGCGGTCCCACGACGTGGACGACGCCCTGCTCGACGTCGCCCAGCGAGTGCAGGCGGACGCCGAACTCGGCGCAGTTCGCCCGCAGCGTCTCCAGCTGGGCGCGGGAGACCGGGTCGGCGATCGGCTTGTCGATGTCGATGGTGGGGGTGTTGTGGTCCTCGGTCGCGATGGTGAGGTCGAGGCGTCGGACCTTGCGGCCGGCCTGGCGCAGTCCTTCGAAGGCCTGCGGGCTGGTCACCTCGTGCAGCAGGTGCAGATCAATGAAGAGGAGGTCGGGCTCGCCCTCGGCGCGCCGGACGACATGGTCGTCCCAGACCTTCTCCGCGAGTGTCCTACCCATCGCTTTCCCTCCGGCCGGCCGGTTGTGCCGGCGCTTCATAGAGATCTTGTGCGCCGTGTCGTCCGTACCCCACGTCCCGGACGACGGCTCGGACCCAGTGGTTCGTGGACCCGCACATACAGACTCGCTGGTTCTTGGAAAAATTGAACTTGCGTTTCACAGTGTGAGACGCAAATATCGTTTCATGGACAACTCTAGCGGCGTCGGCGTTCTCGACAAGGCAGCTCTGGTACTGAGCGCACTGGAGTCCGGTCCGGCCACCCTCGCCGGGCTGGTCGCGGCGACAGGGCTCGCACGACCCACGGCACATCGCCTTGCCGTGGCACTGGAACACCACCGGATGGTGGCGAGGGACATGCAGGGCCGGTTCATCCTCGGACCGCGGCTGGCGGAGCTCGCCGCCGCGGCCGGCGAGGACCGTCTGCTGGCCACGGCGGGACCGGTACTCACCCACCTCCGCGACGTGACGGGAGAGAGCGCGCAGCTCTACCGCCGTCAGGGAGACATGCGCATCTGCGTGGCGGCCGCGGAGCGGCTGTCGGGCCTTCGGGACACCGTCCCGGTGGGCTCGACGCTCCCGATGAAGGCCGGTTCGGCCGCGCAGATCCTGATGGCGTGGGAGGAGCCCGAGCGGCTCCACCGCGGCCTCCAGGGCGCGCGCTTCACGGCGACGGCGCTCTCGGGCGTACGGCGCCGCGGCTGGGCGCAGTCGATCGGCGAGCGGGAGCCCGGCGTGGCCTCCGTGTCGGCGCCGGTGCGCGGGCCGTCGAACCGCGTGGTGGCCTCCGTATCGGTCTCCGGTCCGATCGAGCGCCTGACCCGCCACCCGGGGCGCATGCACGCCCAGGCCGTCATCGACGCGGCGGCCCGACTCACGGAGGCGCTGCGCCGCTCCGGCTGAGCATCCTCCCGGCCCGCCAAGGGCCGTTCCCCCACCGATCCCCCGGGTCCGGGGGCGCGTACGACGCCGCACACGTCCTGTACACGCGCCTCCGGGCCCGTACTCATATGCGCAGCCCCATATGCACAGAGGTGCGCGTAACGGCGCACCAAACACGAAAGAGGCCCTCCGCGATGAACGCGGAGGGCCTCTTCGATGCGTACCCCCGACCGGATTCGAACCGGCGCTACCGCCTTGAGAGGGCGGCGTGCTAGGCCGCTACACAACGGGGGCTAGCTGGTGCTGCTGTTACTGCGCTGGGCTACCAGGACTCGAACCTAGAATAAGGGAACCAGAAACCCTCGTGTTGCCAATTACACTATAGCCCAAAGTGGTCTAGACCAGACCAACAGTACCCCCGACCGGATTCGAACCGGCGCTACCGCCTTGAGAGGGCGGCGTGCTAGGCCGCTACACAACGGGGGCCCTAGCGATCCTGCTTCGAGACGTCCGGGTGCGACCCAGGAGATCTCGCGGGAAGGATCTGTACCCCCGACCGGATTCGAACCGGCGCTACCGCCTTGAGAGGGCGGCGTGCTAGGCCGCTACACAACGGGGGCAAAGCACTGCGTTACTGCTGCACTGCGCTGGGGTACCAGGACTCGAACCTAGAATAAGGGAACCAGAAACCCTCGTGTTGCCAATTACACTATACCCCACCAAAAGTCAACCCCTTGCGGGGGCTTTTCTTTGGGTGGCGCCTCCGTCCGGCCTTTCGGCCCGCTCCGGCGGCGCAGAAAGAACATTACCGGATGCCTGACCGTGCTCCAAAACGGGTATCCCCTGCCAGCAGCTCCGGAAGCCCGTCAAGGCCCTCGATGCGGTGCACGCAGTCCGGCCCGGGGCCGCGGCCGCCGGTGCGGTCCAGCCAGATGGCCAGCAGCCCCGCGTCACGGGCGCCCCGGGCGTCGATCTCCGGCTGGTCGCCCACGTACGCCACTTCGCCGGGCGGCAGCCCCAGCTCGGCGCACGCGGCCAGGAAGGCCTCCGCCTCGGGCTTGCTGACCCCGAGTTCGACGGCGCAGACCAGCACCTCGAAGCGGTCGCGCAGTCCGAGCCTGCGCAGTTTGGGGTCCTGGTTGGCGGTGGAGGAGTTGGAGAGCACCCCGTGCCGATAGCCGGCCGCAAGGGCGTCGAGGGCGGGGACCACGTCGGGGAAGACGGTCCAGGCCGCCTTGTAGTGCTCCACGTACTGGTCGAACCATGCGTCGGCCTCGTCCGCGGTCATCGCGGGCTGCTCCAGGAACTCCCGCACCCGCTCCTGCCGCTGCCCCTGGAAGGTCCCTTCGCCCGCCGCGAAGCGCGCCCAGTGCCGGTCGGTGATCTCCCGCCACAGCGCGAGCGCCTGCGCGGGGGTCCCGTACCGCTCGGCGAGCCGGACGGCTTCCAGCTGCGCCGCCAGCCCGGCGGCGTCGGCCCCCGTGTAGTCGAAGAGGGTGTCGTCGATGTCCCACAGCACGGCGCGGATCGGCATACCGCCGAGGCTACGCCGGAAGATCGTCCGGCGGGGGCCGGTCGGGGAAACCGGTGCCGGCCGCAACGCCGCAGGGGGCGGCGGCCGGGGGTTTCCGGCCGCCGCCCCCTGCGGGACGCACGTCGAGAGCTACGCGGCGAGCTTGGCCAGCGCCGCGTCGATACGGGCCAGCGCGCGCTCCTTGCCCAGGATCTCCAGGGACTCGAAGAGCGGCAGGCCGACGGTGCGGCCGGTGACGGCCACCCGGACCGGGGCCTGGGCCTTGCCGAGCTTGAGGCCGTGGGCCTCACCGGCGGTCAGCACGGCCTGCTTGAGGGACTCGGGGTCGGACCAGTCGGCCGACTCCAGGTTGGCGCGCGCCGTGGTGAGCAGCGCGGCCGGCTCGCCCTTCATCGCCTTGTCCCACGAGGCCTGGTCCTCCACCGGCTCCTTCAGGAACAGGAAGTCGACGTTGGCCGTGATGTCCGACAGGACGGTGACCCGGGTCTGGGCGTACGGAGCGATCCGCTCCCAGGCCTCGGCGTCGAAGTCCTCGGGGGCCCAGTTGGCGTGCGGGGCCTGCAGCCACGGGGCGCAGGCGTCCGCGAAGGCCTTCGGGTCCAGCAGGCGGATGTGGTCGCCGTTGATCGACTCGGCCTTCTTCAGGTCGAAGCGGGCCGGGTTGGCGTTCACGCCGTCGATGTCGAACTTCTGGACCATCTCCTCGATCGAGAAGACGTCCTGGTCCTTGGAGAAGGACCAGCCGAGGAGCGAGAGGTAGTTCAGCAGGCCCTCGGGGAGGAAGCCGCGCTCGCGGTACAGGTTGAGCGAGGCTTCGGGGTCGCGCTTGGAGAGCTTCTTGTTGCCCTCG
This sequence comes from Streptomyces avidinii, assembly GCF_014650695.1. Classification (GTDB taxonomy): domain Bacteria; phylum Actinomycetota; class Actinomycetes; order Streptomycetales; family Streptomycetaceae; genus Streptomyces; species Streptomyces avidinii. The sequence goes on from NZ_BMVL01000016.1 coordinate 166,412, forward strand.
CCCATCACGTACGGCAGGTGGCCGAAGGCGGGGGTGCTCTTGGCCACGCCCAGCTCGATCAGCGCCGCGTAGAGGGCGATCTGGCGGGGGGTCGAGGAGAGCAGGTCCTCGCCGCGCAGGACGTGCGTGATCTCCATCAGCGCGTCGTCGACCGGGTTGACCAGCGTGTAGAGCGGGGCGCCGTTGGCCCGGACGATGCCGAAGTCCGGCACGTTCTCCGGGGTGAAGGTCAACTCGCCGCGGACCAGGTCGGTGAAGGTGATCGGCTCGTCGGGCATCCGGAAGCGGACGATCGCCGGGCGGTGCTCGCCCTGGTACGCCTCGACCTGTGCGGGGGTGAGCTCGCGGCAGTGGCCGTCGTAGCCGGAGGGCTTGCCGGCGGCGCGGGCGGCCGCGCGGCGGGCGTCGAGCTCCTCGGTGCTGCAGTAGCAGTGGTACGCGTGGCCGCCGTCGAGCAGCTTCTTCGCGACGTCCGCGTAGATGTCCATGCGCTCGGACTGGCGGTACGGGGCGTGCGGGCCGCCGACCTCGGGGCCCTCGTCCCAGGTGAAGCCGAGCCAGCGCAGCGAGGCGAGCAGCTGGTCGTAGGACTCCTCGGAGTCACGGGCCGCGTCGGTGTCCTCGATGCGGAAGACGAACGTACCGCCGTGGTGGCGGGCGAACGCCCAGTTGAAGAGTGCGGTCCGGACCAGGCCCACGTGGGGGTTGCCGGTCGGGGAGGGACAGAAACGTACGCGGACAGGTCCGTTAACCACGCTTGATCACCTTGTTGGTGAGAGTGCCGATGCCTTCGATGGTGACGGCGACCACGTCGCCGACGTTGAGGGGGCCGACTCCGGCCGGGGTCCCCGTGAGGATGACGTCGCCGGGGAGCAGCGTCATGGCCTCGGTGATGTGGACGATCAGGTCCTCGATGGAGCGGACCATGTCACTGGTGCGGCCGAGCTGGCGCTGTTCGCCGTTGACCGTGCACTGGATGGTCAGGTCGCTCGGGTCCAGGTCGGTCTCGATCCAGGGGCCGAGGGGGCAGGAGCTGTCGAAGCCCTTGGCCCGGGCCCACTGCTTCTCCCGCTGCTGGACGTCGCGGGCGGTGACGTCGTTGGCGCAGGTGTAGCCGAGGATGACGTCCTTGACGCGCTCCCTGGGGACCTCCCGGCACATGCGGCCGATGACCACGGCGAGCTCCGCCTCGTGGTGGACGTCCTGGGAGAAGGACGGGTAGGTGATCGGATCGCCCGGGCCGACCACCGAGGTGGACGGCTTGAAGAAGGTGATCGGGGCGTCCGGGACCTCGTTGCCCAGCTCCGCCGCGTGCTCCGCGTAGTTGCGGCCGATGGCCACGACCTTGTTCGGGAGCACGGGCGGCAGCAGCCGGACCTTGCTCAGCGGGACCTTCGTGCCGGAGAGCTCGAAGTCCGCGAAGGGGATGCCCTTGATGATGTCGAGCACGAGCGTGGAATCGTCGCCGGGGGCGCCGTCGCCCTCGACCGCGCCGAACGCGACGTTGCCGTCGATCGAGAACCTGGCGATGCGCACCTGTTGCGTCTGCCCCTCTTGTATTTCCGCTGGCTGGAGTCTGCGGACCCCAGGCTAACGCGGCGGGCAGCGGCGCTTCACGTTCCTTTGCGGGGTGGCTACTCCGCGGCGGCGGCGACCGGCACGTTCATGAGGACGGTGCGGCGCGGGTTCGCGGTCTGCGTCGGCAGCTCGACGGCGTGCTCCGGGACGGCCGGTGCCGCCTGCAGGTCCTCGGCGTCCTTGAGGTGCGCGAGGGTGGTGCGGCGGGGGTTGGCTATGTTGCGGAACATCGTCGTCGTCTTCATCGGAGTTCGGGGTCCTCGGTTCGATCTGTGAGTGTCGGCTGTCGCCCGCACCAACCCTGGCGCCAACCCTTTAAGTGGCAAGGCTAAACATCTGAATCCCCCGGCGAACCAGGAAGTAATGGCCATGGCTGTGTGAGTTTGCTCACCCGTGACCCGACATTCCAGGCATAATGGACAGTCAACTTCAGCCGTCAAAACAGACATTGCGCCACTGAATGCGCCATTCCGCTCCTGATCATCTCGACTGGGACACCTTGACAGCCCTGTTGTTTGGATGGCGTAAGTCCGGTTTCTACCGAATGCGGTCGCACATCGCGTAGCGCCTCTGTCACAAGCCGTGACCGACTCTCCGGGCCGACGCTCGCACCTTGTTGGAGATCCTCCACTGTGCTGGAATTCGCGGGAACCGCCGCGGGAATCAGCCGGTGCGCAGGTGGCGCGACTCAGCGCCGAGCGCGGCGGCATGGAGAGGAAGACGCGCCGGTCACCGACGACCACCATGGGGCGGCAAGTGCCCCACGACTCGACACCGTCCCACCGGTCGCCCGGCGGGACGCCTGGTCCAGAGGTTGCGACGCTAGTGCAGGGACGATTCAAGAGGGATGGCAGCGCTGCGGCGGAGCAGGAGCCGCGCGGCGGGACCGACCGTGGCTCCTCGCCCCAGCACGCCCAGAACCGCGGGCCGGCTGTCGAAGGCGCAGGCCCCGACACCTCCGCCGCGGTGAAGGCGAAGGGCCGTGGGAAGTCCGTCAAGGCCCGGGTCAAGGCGAAAGCCGGATCCGTCGCGCCTGCCGGACCGGCCGAGCAGGACGTGGCGATACCGAAGGCCCCCAGTGGGCCCGGTTCCCGCCTCGCCATGCAGAACTGGCGCATCAGCACGCGACTGGTGTCGCTGCTGACCCTGCCGGTCGTCGCGGCCACCACACTCGGTGGTTTCCGTATCAACGACTCGCTCAACGACATCGCGCAGCTGGAACACATGCAGCTGCTGACGACGATGACGCGACAGGCCACCAACCTGGCCGCCATGCTCCAGGAGGAGCGTGACCTCTCCGCGGGTCCGCTCACCCTCTCCAAGGGCAAGACCACCAGCAGTGTCGACAACGCGCGCAAGCTGACCGACACCGCCGCCGAGTCCTTCGCCGCCGCGACCGACAAGGTCGACAGCACGGGCGAGAAGGACGAGACGCTCAAGTCGATCCGCAACAACGTGCTGCAGATCGGCCGCCAGCTCACGAACATCGAGACGATCCGCACCAAGGCGTACGTCAACGGCGCCCAGCAGACCGTCAGCGAGTACAACTCGCTCATCGTCTCGCTCCTCTCGCTCTCCCAGGACATGGCCCAGGCCACCTCCAACCCGGAGATGATCAAGCGCACGCGTGCCCTGGCGGCCTTCTCCGCCGCCAAGGAGTACGCCTCCATCCAGCGCGCGATCATCGCCGCCTCGCTCCCGGACACCAACGAGCGCCAGGGTGAGCTCAAGGAGAACGACCGTCTGTACGCCCTCTCCGCCCAGAAGGGCGAGCAGCAGGCGAAGACGACCTTCGAGCTCGTCTACCAGGGCAAGACCGAGGAACTCCTCGCGGGTCTGGGCGACAGCAACTCCGAGATCTCCAGCGCCGACCACTACGCGCGCCGCGTGCTGGCCAGCCAGGACGCCTTCCTGCGCGAGAAGAACCGCTCGTGGCTCGACTGGTACGACGCCGACGGCACCAAGCTCACGGCCATGAAGGTCATCGAGCTGACGCTGCTCGAGGAGATGGAGCAGAAGGCCCGTGAGCTGAAGAACGAGGCCCAGCAGGACGCCATCATCAACGGTGCCCTGATCCTCCTCGTCCTCGGCGTCTCCCTCGTCGGCGCCTTCGTCATGGCCCGCTCGATGATCCGCTCGCTGCGCCGCCTGCAGGACACCGCGACGCGTGTCGCCCAGGACCGGCTGCCCGAGCTCGTCAAGCAGCTGTCGGAGTCCGACCCGCAGGACGTGGACACGTCCGTGGAGTCGGTCGGTGTGCACACCCGCGACGAGATCGGCCAGGTGGCCGCGGCCTTCGACGACGTGCACCGCGAGGCCGTCCGACTCGCCGCCGAGCAGGCCCTCCTGCGAGGCAACGTCAACGCGATGTTCACCAACCTCTCGCGCCGCTCGCAGGGCCTCATCCAGCGTCAGCTCTCGCTCATCTCCGAACTGGAGTCGCGCGAGGCCGACCCGGACCAGCTGTCCTCGCTCTTCAAGCTCGACCACCTCGCGACCCGCATGCGCCGTAACGGCGAAAACCTCCTCGTCCTCGCGGGCGAGGAGCCGGGCCGCCGGTGGACCCGCCCCGTCCCGCTGGTCGACGTGCTCCGTGCCGCCGCCTCCGAGGTGGAGCAGTACGAGCGTGTCGAGCTGTCCTCGGTGCCCGGCACCGATGTCGCCGGCCGCGTCGTCAACGACCTCGTGCACGTCCTCGCCGAGCTGCTGGAGAACGCCACCTCGTTCTCCTCCCCGCAGACCAAGGTCAAGGTCACCGGTCACGCACTGCCCGACGGCCGCGTGCTCGTCGAGATCCACGACACCGGTATCGGCCTCTCCCCCGAGGACCTCGCCGCGATCAACGAGCGACTCGCGTCGCCGCCGACCGTGGACGTCTCCGTCTCCCGGCGCATGGGCCTGTTCGTGGTCGGCCGCCTGTCCCTGCGACACGGCATCCGGATCCAGCTGCGCCCCTCCGACTCGGGCGGTACGACGGCCCTCGTCATGCTGCCGGTGGACGTCGCCCAGGGCGGCAAGAAGCCGGCTCCGATGGCGGGCCAGGGTGGTCAGGGCGGCCCCGGTGGCGCTCCGGGCACGCCCGGCGCGCAGGGTGCCGTACCCGGCCCGGGCGCACGTCCGTCCGTGGGCTCGGCCCCGCAGCGCGGTCAGGTCGCCGGAGGCGGCCAGCGCGCCGCCCTGCCGGGCCGCGACGGCGGTCCCGGTCAGCGTCCGCAGGGCCCGCAGGGCGGTCGTCCCCCGCAGGGTGGTCCCGGTGCTCCCGGTGGCCGTCCGCAGCAGGGTCCGACCACCACGGGACAGGGCCAGGGTGCCTTCGGTGCCGGTGCTCCGCTGCCGACCCGCGGTCCGGTCGCCAGTGCCGGATTCGGTGCCGGCCAGCAGAACCGTCCGGCGTCCGGTCCCTCCGGATACCCGCAGGGCAACGGCTTCGAGCGACCGCAGCCTCCTCAGCAGCAGCCCCAGCAGCCGGCCGCTCCCGCGGCTCCGGCGCCGGGCGGCCCCCGGCCGCAGCTGCCGCCCCGCGGTGGCGCCGCGCGTCCGGAGCTTCCCGGCCCGCAGACCACCAGCTGGGGCAGCGACCAGGCCCGCGGTCACGACGAGCTCTCGGGCCCCGGCTCGACGGCCGAGTTCGCCCGCCCGGACTTCAACGCCCCGATGCCCCAGGCGGACGGCGGCAACAGCACGACCGGCCAGTTCGAGCGTCCGGACGTACGCGGCCCGCTGAACCCGTCCACCACCGGACAGTTCGAGCGCCCGGGGTACCAGCCCCAGCGCCCGGGCGGCCCCGGTGTCGGCGGGTACGCCCCGCAGCCGCAGGCCCCGCAGCAGCCGCAGGCCGGCGATGCGTACGCACCCGTACCGCCCGCGCGTCCCGAGGCTCCGCGGCTGCCGCAGGGCCACCGCCCGGAGGCCCTGCCCCCGGCGCAGAGCTCCGGTGACGCCCGCAGCCCGATCTTCGACACGCTGGAGTCGAACTGGTTCCGCGAGGAGGGCCAGCAGGCCCCCGCGCAGGGACCGTCCGTACCCCAGCAGCCGCAGCCGGCCCCGCAGCAGCAGCCGCTGCCGCAGCGCGGCCAGGAGCAGGCGGCCGAATCCGCCGTCACGGCGACCGGCGCCACGCCGACCGTCAGCTGGCGGTCCTCGCCGAACGACGAGCTGATGCGCCAGGCCGAGCGCGTCCGTCAGCCCGCCGCCGGCGGCATCACGACCTCGGGGCTGCCCCGCCGGGTCCCGCGGGCGAACCTCGTGGCCGGCACCGCGCAGCAGCAGGCCGAGGCGCAGTCGGGTCCCCAGGTCTCGCGGGCGCCGGACGATGTCCGTGGCCGTCTGACCAACCTCCGACGCGGTATCCAGCAGGGCCGTCAGGCCGGCAACAACGGACCGGCGACCGGCAGTTACCACATCGACCCCACTTACCAGCAGGAGCGTTAGTTGAGTTCGATGAGCCAGGCGGCACAGAACCTGAACTGGTTGATCACCAACTTCGTGGACAACACCCCCGGGGTGTCCCACACGGTGGTGGTCTCCGCCGACGGACTCCTTCTGGCGATGTCCGAAGGATTCCCCCGCGACCGCGCCGATCAGCTGGCGGCCGTGGCCTCCGGACTGACCTCGCTGACCGCCGGTGCCTCCCGCATCTTCGAGGGCGGCGCCGTCAACCAGACCGTGGTCGAGATGGACCGGGGATTCCTCTTCCTCATGTCCGTCTCGGACGGATCCTCGCTGGCCGTACTGGCGCACCCCGAGTGCGACATCGGCCTCGTGGGTTACGAGATGGCCCTTCTGGTGGATCGCGCGGGCAGTGTCCTCACTCCGGACCTGCGCGCCGAACTGCAGGGAAGCCTGCTCGGCTGACTTCCCAATCTCCCGGCCGGACGGTACTACCGGCCGGGGGATCGGGGCACCGCCCCGAAATCCAGTACCCCCGCCAGGCCGTCATACCGTTCCCCCCACCGGCCGCCCCGTCAGACGGCACGCTGACCACTGCTGTCCAGCCCGGAGGATCAATGACCCCGCCCCCCGCCTACCCCGATGCGTACGGAGACTCGTACTCGGAAGGCGATCAGCCGCTGGTGCGTCCGTACGCGATGACCGGCGGCCGGACCCGGCCCCGCTACCAGCTCGCCATCGAGGCGCTGGTCAGCACCACCGCCGATCCGATGCACCTGTCCGGCCTGCTCCCGGAGCACCAGCGCATCTGCACCCTGTGCCGCGAGGTCAAGTCGGTCGCCGAGGTCTCCGCACTTCTGTCGATGCCGCTCGGTGTCGCCCGGATCCTCGTCGCCGACCTGGCGGAGGCCGGAATGGTGGCCATCCACCAGCCGGGCAATGGAGAGGCCGGCGGCACGCCGGATGTAACGCTGCTCGAAAGGGTGCTCAGTGGCCTTCGGAACATCTAGCGGAGCGGCTCCCCGCTCCACCACCTCCGCGAAGATCGTGGTGGCGGGCGGCTTCGGCGTGGGCAAGACCACGTTCGTCGGAGCCGTGTCGGAGATCAACCCGCTGCGCACCGAAGCCGTCATGACCAGCGCCTCGGCCGGGATCGACGACCTCACCCACACCGGTGACAAGACGACCACCACGGTCGCCATGGACTTCGGCCGCATCACCCTCGACCAGGACCTGATCCTGTACCTCTTCGGTACGCCGGGACAGGACCGCTTCTGGTTCATGTGGGACGACCTGGTCCGCGGCGCCATCGGTGCGATCGTGCTCGTGGACACCCGCCGTCTCGCCGACTGCTTCCCCGCGGTCGACTACTTCGAGAACAGCGGCCTGCCGTTCGTCGTGGCTCTCAACGGCTTCGAGGGCCACCAGCCCTACACGCCGGAGGAAGTCCGCGAGGCCCTGCAGATCGGCCCCGGCGCTCCCATCATCACCACCGACGCCCGCCACCGCGCGGACGCCAAGAGCGCGCTCATCACGCTCGTGGAGCACGCCCTCATGGCGCGGCTCAAGTAACACGGTTTCAGTTGTCGCGCGGACGGGCGGGCTGTGTCATACGACACGGCCCGCCCGTGTCGTTCATAACGTTTCGACAGAGAATTGCAGCCATTCGGCAACGGGGTGCGGTCGCCTGGTACCACTGCGCGCACAACTGCCCCTATTTTTGCCGCAGGACGCTCTTTATGTCCGATTTATGTGGGGCATAAGGTTCTGTGAATGGCCGGTTTCAACTGTTTGGAACACGGCCGTTAACCGTGCTGGAATTCAACGAACTAGCTAGTAGCACCGCCGAGAGGTTGTTGGTCGAGTGAGGCGAAGCAACGCAAGCCCCGCGGATGAACCCGCGCGCGGCAACTTCACCCCGCCGCCGCGAGCGGCCGCGTCGCCCGTCGACGTGCCCGTGGAACCGCCCGCGAGCAGCGGGAGCAGCAGCAGGTTCTCGCCCCGCAACTGGCGTGTGCCGACCCGTCTGAACGCCATCCTGCTCGTGCCGGCCCTCGTGGGCCTGGTCATGGGCGGCTTCCAGGTGAAGGGGTCCATCGACACCTGGAACGAGGCCCAGGACGCGGAGAAGATAGCCACGGTCGTCCAGGCGGCCTCGGGCTACAGCCAGGCACTGCTCAACGAGCGTGACCTGACCGCCGAGCCCCTCCTGAACGGCCAGACCAAGGACCCGAAGGTCGCCAAGGCCTACGAGGACACCGCCGCGGCCAAGGAGAAGTTCGACAAGTCCGTCCAGGACATGCCGAAGAACCTCGGCCTGGAGCGGCGTCTGGACCTCTTCCGCGCCGAGGAGCCCAAGCTCGCCCAGGTGCGCGAGAAGGCGTACCTCGCGGCGGTCGAGAGCCCCAAGAAGAACCTGCCCACCTCGGCCGGCCCCATCCCGACCGAAGAGGGCTATGTGCTGGTCCAGCACTACCTCATGCAGTTCGCGAACGAGCTCGGTCTCGGCACCGGCAACGTGACCTCGTACGGCCGCATGGTCTACGCGATCCAGCTGGCCAAGGCGGCGAACTCGCTGCAGCGCTCGGTGGGCACCCACCTGCTGGTGCGTCCGAGCGTGGACGAGAACACCCGCAAGGCCCAGCTCGTCGCCTTCTCCTCCTACGCCTACCTCGAGGAAATCGCCATCGGCGAGTACGTCGCGGCGGGTACCGAGGAGGACGTGAACCGCCTCAAGGCGGTCATGGCCAAGAAGTCCGAGGAGGGCGCGGCCAAGATCGCCGACGCCAAGCACCAGGCGGAGCAGGCCGGTGTCCGCTTCGTGCCGCCGCCGGAGGTCAACAAGAACCCGCTCCTCGGCATGACCGAGGCGATCGCCAGCGGTGAGCCCAAGAAGAAGCTCGCCGAGAACGGGACGAACCCCGCGTTCTGGCAGGCTGCCGCCACCGCGAAGTTCGACGGCTACGACGAGGTCGAGAAGGAACTCCTCGACAAGGCCGTCAAGGACGCCGTCGCGGTCTCCGACGACGCCCGCACGGACGCGATCGTCAACGGCGGCATCGTGGTCGTGGCCCTGCTCGCCGCCTTCATCCTGGCCGGCATGATGGCCCGCCAGATGGGCCGCGCGATGGCCCGTCTGCGCAGCGCCGCCTTCGACATCGCCGAGCAGCGCCTGCCGATGCTCGTCGACCAGCTCTCGCGCACCGACCCCGGCAAGGTGGACACCCGCGTCCACCCGATCCCCATCGACTCCCAGGACGAGATCGGCGAGGTCGCCCGCGCCTTCGACCAGGTCCACCGGGAAGCGGTCCGGCTCGCGGCCGAGCAGGCCCTCCTGCGGGGCAACGTCAACGCGATCTTCACGAACCTCTCCATGCGCAACCAGTCGCTGATCGAGGGCCAGCTGACCCTCATCACCGACCTGGAGAACAACGAGGCCGACCCGGACCAGCTGGAGAACCTCTTCCGCCTGGACCACCTGGCCACCCGTATGCGCCGCAACGGCGAGAACCTCCTCATCCTCGCGGGTGAGGAGCCGGGCCGCCGCTGGGACCAGCCGGTGCCGCTCGTCGACGTGCTGCGCGCCGCCTCCTCCGAGGTGGAGCAGTACGAGCGCATCGAGCTCTCCGGTGTCTCCGAGGCCGAGATCCACGGCCAGGCCGTGACCGACCTCGTGCACCTGCTCGCCGAGCTGCTGGAGAACGCCACCACGTTCTCCTCCCCGCAGACCAAGGTCCGCGTCAACGCCACGCGTCTGCCCGACGGCCGCGTGATGGTCGAGATCCACGACAAGGGCATCGGCCTCACCGCCGAGGACTTCGCGGACATCAACCACAAGCTCGCCAACCCGCCGACCGTGGACGCCGCGATCTCGCAGCGCATGGGTCTGTTCGTGGTCGGCCGGCTGGCGGACCGCCACAGCATCCGCGTCCAGCTGCGCCCCTCGGGCGAGGCGGCCGGTACCACTTCGCTGGTCATGCTCCCGGACGCCATCACCCACGGTGGCGGTGGCGAGGGCATTCCGGACGACGACTTCACGGTCTCGCAGATCATTCCGGAGCAGCAGGCCCAGCTGGCACCTCCGTTGCGCACCGCCGCCGAGCTCGGCTTCGACGACTCGCGGTACGACCAGCAGGGCGCCGACGGCCTCCCGGCCGACCCGGTCGGCCGATCCCTGGGCCAGCAGGAGCGCCGGGCCGCGCTGGCGGCCCAGGTGGGTTACCCGCCGGAACAGCAGCCGTATCCCGCCCAGGAGTATCCGGAACCCCAGCCTGAGCACGGGTACCAGGAGTACCAGGGCTACGAACAGCAGTCCGAGCAGGCCTACGACACCTCGTACGAGGCCCAGCAGGCGCAGCAGGCCCAGCAGGGCTACGAGGCGTACCCGCAGCAGGACTACGGCTATACGGAAGACGGCTACCCGGACCAGCAGCCGGCCGCACAGGGCTACGACAATGGCTTCGATGCCAGGTCGGAGCAGGCCGAGTGGCCCGAGCAGAACACGTATCCGGCTGCCTACCAGCAGAATTACGGGACCGAATCGGAATCCCAAGCCGTCCCCGAACCCGCCGCGGAGCGCGTAGGCTTCGACCGTCCGGGCGCCGCAGCCGACACCGGTCACACGATGACCGGAGCGGGCCTGCCGCGACGCGGCAGCCAGCAGCAGTGGCCGCCCGGGAAGCAGGAAGCGGAGTCCACCGGATCCCTCTTCGAACAGCGGTCGCCGCGTCAGCAGCAGGCCGCCGAACCGGAGCGGACCCCGGAGGAAACTGAAGGCACCGCCGCCTGGCGTTCGCGCAACGACGAACGCTGGCAGCAGGCCGGAAAGCTCCGTGAGCCGAAGGCGGGCGGGGTCACTCCGTCCGGTCTCCCTCGGCGCGTGCCCAAGGCCAACCTGGTCGAGGGCGCAGCGGAGACGACCCCGCAGGGCGGCCCCCAGGTCTCCCGCGCTCCGGAGGACGTCCGCGGCAGGTTGAGCAACCTGCGGCGCGGTGTCCAGCAGGGACGCAGCGCGGGTTCTGAGCAGTCAAGTAACAGCTATGACCAGGAGCGTTAGTGTGAGCCCGATGAGCCAGGCGGCACAGAACCTGAACTGGTTGATCACCAACTTCGTGGACAACACCCCCGGGGTGTCCCACACGGTGGTGGTCTCCGCCGACGGCCTTCTTCTGGCGATGTCCGACGGATTTCCGCGCGACCGCGCCGATCAGCTGGCGGCCGTGGCCTCCGGACTGACCTCGCTGACCGCCGGTGCCTCCCGCATCTTCGAGGGCGGCGCCGTCAACCAGACCGTGGTCGAGATGGACCGGGGATTCCTCTTCCTCATGTCCGTCTCGGACGGATCGTCCCTCGCGGTGCTCGCACACCCCGAGTGCGACATCGGCCTCGTAGGCTATGAGATGGCCCTTTTGGTGGATCGTGCGGGCAGTGTCCTCACTCCGGATCTGCGTGCCGAACTGCAGGGAAGTCTTCTCAACTAGCAGACAGGCAGTGCGTTTCGCGCCATCGCACCATAGGGTGCGGTGGCGCGGTTCCACAGGGAGTACTGCGTACTTGGAGTCGGAGGAGGAAACGTGACAACACCCGGAGGACATCCTTATGGCGGCGCGCAGCAGCCGCAGGGTGGGCACGACCAGAACCGCTTCAACTTCCCCTCCGCGCCCAGCCGGCCCGTGCCGGAGCAGAATCCCTACCAGCAGCAGCAGTACGGACAGCCCCAGATGCCTCCGCAGCACCAGCAGCCGCCGCGCGCCGCACGGCAGCCGGCGCCGAAGGCGCACAACCCGCTGGTGCGTCCGTACGCGATGACCGGCGGCCGTACGCGGCCGCGCTACCAGCTCGCCATCGAGGCGCTGGTCAGTACCACGGCGGATCCCGCGCGTCTGCAAGGGCAGTTGCCCGAGCACCAGCGCATCTGCCGCCTGTGCCAGGAGATCAAATCCGTAGCGGAGATCTCGGCACTTCTCTCCATTCCTCTTGGTGTCGCCCGCATCCTCGTCGCCGACCTGGCGGAGGCGGGCCTTGTCGCCATTCACCAGCCCGGCGGCGACGAGTCTGCCGGTGGCCAGCCAGACGTGACACTGCTCGAAAGGGTGCTCAGTGGACTTCGCAAGCTCTAACGGCGGAGCGGCTCCCCGCTCCACCACCTCCGCGAAGATCGTGGTGGCGGGCGGCTTCGGCGTGGGCAAGACCACGTTCGTCGGCGCGGTCTCCGAGATCAACCCGCTGCGCACCGAAGCCGTGATGACCAGCGCCTCGGCCGGGATCGACGACCTCACCCACACCGGTGACAAGACGACCACCACGGTCGCCATGGACTTCGGCCGCATCACCCTCGACCAGGACCTGATCCTGTACCTCTTCGGTACGCCGGGACAGGACCGCTTCTGGTTCATGTGGGACGACCTGGTCCGCGGCGCCATCGGTGCCGTCGTGCTCGTGGACACCCGCCGTCTCGCCGACTGCTTCCCCGCGGTCGACTACTTCGAGAACAGCGGCCTGCCGTTCGTCATCGCCCTCAACGGCTTCGACGGGCACCAGCCCTACACGCCGGAGGAAGTCCGCGAGGCCCTGCAGATCGGCCCGGACGCTCCCATCATCACCACCGACGCCCGCCACCGCGCGGACGCCAAGAGCGCGCTCATCACGCTCGTGGAGCACGCCCTCATGGCGCGCCTGCGGTAGTTCCGTCCGCCGCACCCGACAGGCCCCTGTGTCACGACGCGGGGGCCTTCGCGCGTCCCGGGGCGCGCGGCGGGTACGTCAGGTACGCGGGGCAGCGCGCGGCGGTGCGTACGCAGCCGGGCACGGAGGTACGCGGAAGGCCCCGCACCCTGGACGGGTGCGGGGCCTTCGGGGCTCGGGAGCTCAGCCCTGCCAGCTGTGCGGGGCGCGGAAGCCGGGCGTGCGCTCCAGGCGGCGCCAGCCGGCCTGGCGGGGCACGCTGACCGTGGTCTCCTCGGGCGTGGCGGCCGCGCGGGCGAGCAGGATCGCGGTGATCGCGGCCAGCTCCTCGGGGGCGGCATTGCCCTTCTCGACGCGCAGCAGGGTGTCAGTGGCGGTGGTCATGTGGTGGCAGGTCTCCTTCGCGGTTACTGCGGCGGGTTGCCGTGCTTGCGGGACGGCAGATCGGCGTGCTTGTTGCGGAGCATCGCGAGGGCGCTGACGAGCACCTCGCGGGTCTCGGCGGGGTCGATGACGTCGTCGACGAGGCCGCGCTCGGCCGCGTAGTACGGGTGCATCAGTTCGGCCTTGTACTCCTTGACCATGCGGACGCGCATGGCCTCGGAGTCCTCGGCGTCCGCGATCTGCTTGCGGAAGATGACGTTGGCCGCGCCCTCGGCGCCCATCACGGCGATCTCGTTGGTCGGCCAGGCGTAGGTGATGTCGGCGCCGATGGACTGGGAGTCCATGACGATGTACGCGCCGCCGTAGGCCTTGCGCAGGATCAGCGAGATCCGCGGGACGGTGGCGTTGCAGTACGCGTACAGGAGCTTGGCGCCGTGGCGGATGATGCCGCCGTGCTCCTGGTCGACGCCCGGCAGGAAGCCGGGGACGTCGAGCAGGGTGATGATCGGGATGTTGAAGGCGTCGCACATCTGGACGAAGCGCGCGGCCTTTTCGGAGGCCTCGATGTCCAGGACACCGGCGAGGTGGCCGGGCTGGTTGGCGACGATGCCGACGACCTGGCCGTTCATCCGGGCCAGGGCGCAGATGATGTTGCGGGCCCAGCGCTCGTGGATCTCCAGGACGTCGCCCTCGTCGACGAGCTCCTCGATGACCTTGAGCATGTCGTAGGGGCGGTTGCCGTCGGCGGGCACCAGGTCCAGCAGGACCTCGCTGCGCCGGTCGGCCGGGTCGCTCGTCTCGTGGACGGGCGGGTTCTCGCGGTTGTTGGAGGGCAGCATCGAAATGAGGTAGCGGACCTCGGAGATGCAGGTCTCCTCGTCGTCGTACGCGAAGTGCGCGACGCCGGAGGTCTCGGCGTGCACGTCGGCGCCACCGAGGCCGTTCTGGGTGATCTCCTCGCCCGTCACCGCGCGGACCACGTCCGGGCCGGTGATGAACATCTGCGAGGTCTCCCGCACCATGAACACGAAGTCCGTGAGGGCCGGGGAGTACGCGGCGCCACCGGCGCAGGGGCCCAGCATGACCGAGATCTGCGGGATGACACCCGAGGCCTTGGTGTTGCGCTGGAAGATGCCGCCGTAGCCGGCCAGCGCCGAGACGCCCTCCTGGATACGGGCGCCGGCGCCGTCGTTCAGGGAGACCAGCGGGGCACCGGCCGCGATGGCCATGTCCATGATCTTGTGGATCTTCGTGGCGTGGGCCTCGCCCAGGGCGCCGCCGAAGATGCGGAAGTCGTGCGCGTAGACGAAGACCGTGCGGCCCTCGACCGTGCCCCAGCCGGTGATGACACCGTCGGTGTAGGGCTTCTTGTTCTCCAGGCCGAAGCCGGTCGCCCGGTGGCGGCGGAGCTGCTCGACCTCCCGGAAGGAACCCTCGTCGAGCAGCAGCGCGATGCGCTCACGGGCGGTCAGCTTGCCCTTGGCGTGCTGCGTCTCGGTCGCGCGGTCGCTGGGGCCGCGCCTCGCCTGCTCGCGCAGGGAGTGCAGCTCGGCCACGCGCCCGCGGGCGTCCGTCGGCTCGCTCGGGGTCTGGTCCACAACGGTCATGTACCGACCTTACGAAGATCGCGATGAAAAACCTCCGTTCATTCCGCACAGTCTCGGGAGTCTTCCGCTGTCCGGCCCGCACAGTACGCCCGGGGGATGTAGGGACTCCGCCAGACGGGGCACTCCCCCGTTGTAGGACTTTGACAAATTGAGCTGACACCCTGACCAGATGTTGAAATTTGAACGGAATGGGTCTAACGTCATCCTCGTTGAAGTCGTTGAACATTCAACAGATAGTCGGTCGATCCGACCGGCACACCACCGAGGAGTACGTCATGGGAATCTTCACCCGCCGCAACCAGAACGTGGACGTCCAGGACGGCGCCGCCGTCGCCACCCTGGAGGTCGACCCTGCGCTCGCCGCCCTCACCGGCGACTACGTCATCGACCCGGCGCACAGCAGCATCGGCTTCACCGTCCGGCACGCCATGGTGACCAATGTCCGCGGTGCCTTCACCGAGCACGAGGGGACCCTGCACCTCGACGGCGCGGACCCGGCCCGCTCCACCGCCACCATCGAGGTCAAGATCGCCTCGATCGACACCGGCATCGCCGACCGCGACGCCCACCTGCGCAGCGGCGACTTCTTCGACGCCGAGGCCTTC
The DNA here is from genome assembly GCF_014650695.1 of Streptomyces avidinii. Classification (GTDB taxonomy): domain Bacteria; phylum Actinomycetota; class Actinomycetes; order Streptomycetales; family Streptomycetaceae; genus Streptomyces; species Streptomyces avidinii. Next base: position 181,659 of record NZ_BMVL01000016.1, read on the forward strand.
CCGCTGATGACCTTCCGCTCCACCACCGCGGCCACGCTCGGCGGGGACACGTACCGCATCACGGGCGACCTGACGATCAAGGACGTCACCCGCCCGCTCTCCATCGACCTGGAGTTCAACGGTTCGGCCACCGACCCGTACGGCAACGAGCGCGTCGGCTTCGAGGGCTCCGCCGAGATCCTGCGCTCCGACTGGGGCCTGACGTGGAACGCCGCGCTGGAGGCCGGCGGTGTGATGGTCAGCGACAAGGTGAAGCTGACCTTCGACATCTCCGCCATCAAGCAGGCCTGACGCCGGACGCCCCGACGCCCGGAACCCGGGGGCGGCTAGAAGCCGCCCCCGCCGTCGAAGCCACCGCCGCCGAAACCGCCTCCGCCGCCGAAGTCCCCGCCGCCGAAGTCGGACGGGTTGAAGTCGGCCCCGGAGACGTCCCCGCCCTCGAAGCCACCGCCCATGCCGCCGCCGTAGTCCGCGGCGTAGGCCGGGCTGGACATCATCGAACCGAGCATCGTGCCCACCAGCAGGCCGGGCAGGATGCCACCGCCGAAGTAGCCGCCGGCCCAGGGACCGTACGCCGGGCCGGCGTCGTAGTACGGCCGCGGCCCGCGGTCGGTCTCGACCGTACGGACCGCCGGGTCCAGGCCGTCGCGCAGCCGGACGGCGTCCGCCGTGCAGACCGGCACGCTACGGGCCGCCCCGCCCGCCGGAGCCCAGGAGGCGTCCTCGGTACTCGGCCCGTGGCGCGGGTCGAAGAAGCAGGGCGAGCGGCGCTCGGGCAGCGGCCTGCCGCCTCGGCGCGCATCGAGGGTGGCCAGCGCGAAGCGGCCGTCCTCCAGTGCCTGGGTGGCGCCCTTGACCTCCTCGGGATACTGCACCGAGGCCATGATCTGCTTGGCCCTGTCGTACGAGTCGAGCCCCTGCTCGTAGTCCCCCCGCATCGCGTCATCGGCGCCCGGCTCGCCCGGGTGGAAGTCGAGCCGTTCGAGCTCCTCGCCGAAGGCCGTGATGTCCTCGTCCACGACCACGCCCAGCCGGGCGATGGCCTCGCGCCGGGCCTCTTCCTTCTTCATGCGGTTGCGGCGGACCACCGCGTACGCACCGCCGCCGCCCACCACGGCCACCGCTCCGAGGGCGACCAGCCCGCCGACCGGGACGCCCTCGTCGGCGCCGGTCGTGCCCCAGGAGGCGGGAGCGCCGCCCCGGACCTGGGTCAGGGCCTGGTCCACGAAGTTGTTGAGCTGCGTGTTCGCGTCCACCGGGGCGCCGGTCTTGACGGCCTCGGTGAGGTTGCGCACCGCGTTCGTCGGCATGACGGCCCGGTCGGCGCCGGCGTCGAAGCCGTCACCGAGCCGGATCGCGTAGAGCCCGGTGATACCGGTCTCGGCGCGGACGGCGCCGAGCACCTTGTCCTCCGGGAACTCGGCGGTGGCCGGCAGCACGGCCACGAACACCGGCTTCCCCGCGTCCTTGATCTTCTTCGCGAGCGCGTCCGCCTGGGCCGTCGACAGCTGCGCCTCGGCCCCCGGGGCGACATAGACCGGGCCCTGCTTGAGGGCCTCCCCCACGGCGGCGACCCCGGTGGCCGCCGAAGCCTGCGGCGCGGCGACGAGGGCGGTCGCCGCCAGCGCCAGCAGCAGACCGGAGAGCAGCGATCCGAAGCGTACGGAAATCAGCCTGGTCCTCATACCATGACGCTACCGGAACCGGTACTTTCCCGTGTGAGCTGGACATAAGGGCCGGCGGATCACTCGGCCGGTTCGACGCCCGCGTGCAGGAGGCCGTACGTGAATGCGTCCTCCAGGGCCTGCCAGGACGCCGCGATCACGTTCGGGGCCACGCCGACCGTGGACCACTCGCGTTCGCCGTCCGTCGTCGCGACCAGCACGCGGGTCGTGGACTCCGTGCCGTGCGTGCCCTCCAGGATGCGGACCTTGTAGTCGACCAGCTCGAACTTGGCGAGCTGGGGGTAGAACCGCTCCAGTGCCACCCGCAGGGCCCGGTCCAGCGCGTTGACGGGGCCGTTGCCCTCCGCCGTCGCGACGATCCGCTCACCCTTGGCCCACAGCTTCACCGTGGCCTCGTTCGCGTGGGTGCCGTCCGGACGGTCCTCGATGATCGCCCGCCAGGACTCGATGCGGAAGTACTTGCGGGCCCGGCCCTCGGCCTCGGCCCGCAGCAGGAGCTCGAAGGAGGCGTCGGCCGCCTCGTACGTGTAGCCCTGGAGCTCACGTGCCTTGACCCGCTCCACGACCCGGGAGATCAGCGCGCGGTCCCCGCCGAGGTCGACGCCGAGCTCCTTGCCCTTGAGCTCGATGGAGGCACGGCCGGCCATGTCGGAGACCAGCATCCGCATGGTGTTGCCGACCCGCTCGGGGTCGATGTGCTGGTAGAGGTCCGGGTCGACCTTGATGGCCGAGGCGTGCAGGCCCGCCTTGTGCGCGAAGGCGGAGACGCCGACGTAGGGCTGGTGCGTGGAGGGGGTGAGGTTCACGACCTCGGCGATGGCGTGCGAGATCCGGGTCATCTCGGCCAGCGCCCCGTCGGGAAGCACCTTGCGTCCGTACTTGATCTCCAGGGCGGCGACGACGGGGAAGAGGTTGGCGTTGCCGACGCGCTCGCCGTACCCGTTCGCCGTGCACTGGACGTGGGTGGCTCCCGCGTCCACGGCGGCCAGGGTGTTGGCGACGGCGCAGCCGGTGTCGTCCTGGGCGTGGATGCCCAGGCGGGCGCCGGTGTCGGCGAGGACGGTGGCGACGGTGGCGGTCACCTGGGCGGGCAGCATGCCGCCGTTGGTGTCGCAGAGGATGACCACGTCGGCGCCGGCCTCGTGGGCGGTGCGGACGACGGACTTGGCGTACTCGGGGTTGGCGCGGTAGCCGTCGAAGAAGTGCTCGCAGTCGACGAAGACGCGGCGGCCCGCGGCGACGAGGTGGGAGACGGTGTCGCGGACCATCTCCAGGTTCTCTTCGAGGGTGGTGCGCAGGGCGAGCTCGACGTGGCGGTCGTGGGACTTGGCGACGAGCGTGATGACCGGGGCGCCGGATTCCAGCAGGGCCCGCACCTGCGGGTCCTGGGCGGCCGAGCCGCCCGCGCGCCGGGTCGCGCCGAAGGCGACCAGCTGCGCGTTCCTGAAGCGGATCTCCGCCCGGGCGCGGGCGAAGAACTCGGTGTCACGGGGGTTGGCGCCGGGCCAGCCGCCCTCGATGAAGCCCACTCCGAAGTCGTCCAGGTGCCGGGCGATCGTCAGCTTGTCGGCGACCGTGAGGTTGATGCCCTCGCGCTGGGCGCCGTCGCGCAGGGTGGTGTCGAAGACGTGGAAGCTGTCGTCCAGGCCTTCTGACAGCACAGTTGCCGCCTCTGGTGTCGTCGTCATGCTGATCTGACTCCTGTCGGATGAGTGGTTCCGGATGCCCGCCAAAGGGGCAGGCCGCCGTCACTGCCCCCATCATCGCGCGCGGTCGGGTCCCGGTACGGATGGTCCGGGAAACGAAAAAACCTCTCGCGGGTAGCGAGAGGTCTGCGCGCGGGTCCGAGGCACGGTGGCCGCTTCCGCGAAGTTCTTCCGCGGTTCAGCGGCCACTGGGGACCGGCGCGCTGCTGGCGATAATCATGAGCTGAGCAGGCACGCTGGCAGTGTGCCACAACGCCCGCCGCGGATGGACATGGATCTCAGCATGCGGGCACCTGGGCTCGGAGCGGCTGCTGGGACCCGCCCGCGGCTCACGCGGCGCCGGGGCTAATGCGGCAGGGCCAGGGTCTCCACCAGGAATTCCCTCACGTGGGTGAGGATCGCCGTCCGGTCCAGCGTCGGCAGGCCCACGGCCAGCTGGATGCTGAAGCCGTCGAGCAGGGCCCGGATCCGCGTCGCCGCGCGTTCGGCGTCCACCGGGCGGAACTCGCCGCGGGAGATGCCCTCGGCCAGCAGGGCCACCAGGTCCCGGTGCCAGGCGCCCTCGATGGCCGCCTGCCGGTCGCGTTCCTGGGGGCCGGCGTTCTGGGAGCGGTTCCAGACCTCCAGCCACAGCGTCCAGTGCGGGTCGCGGGGCTGCGTGGGCACGTACAGGTCCACGTAGGCCTGCAGGCGCTCGCTCACCGGTCCGCGGCGGGCGAGCAGGGCCCGCCGCTCGCGGCCCAGTTCCGCCTCGCTCCACTCCAGGGTCTGCAGCAGGAGCTCGTCCTTGCTGCGGAAGTAGTAGAGGAGGTGGCCGCTGCTCATGCCGACCTCGCGGCCCAGGCCGGCCATGGTCAGGCCTTCCAGGCCGCGCTCGGCGATCGTGGCCATGGCGGCGACGAGTACGTCCTCGCGCGGGGGCGCGTTCTTCCGCGCCGCGCGTACCGGTACTCCACCCGCCACCATGGACCCACTCCTTGTCGGTCGGCCGCCGGTCGTCTGCGGATCAGACCTTCGGCTGCTGCTGGGTGATGCAGTGGATACCGCCACCCCCGGCGAAAATCGTACGTGCGTCGACGAGTGTCACGGTCCGCTCGGGGAACAGCCCGCGGAAGATCTCGGCGGCCTCCTCGTCGCGGGGATCGTCGAAGGCGCACAGCACGACGCCGCCGTTGCAGAGGTAGTGGTTGATGTACGAGTAGTCCACCCACTCGCCGTCCTCCTCCAGCACGGTCGGCGCCGGGATCTCCACGACCTCCAGCTGCCGGCCCCTGGCGTCGGTGGACGCCCGGAGGATGGCCGCGACGGTCTTGCAGCGCTCGTGGTCCGGGTGGGCCGGGTCGGGCTGCGTGTGGACCATGACGACGCCGGGGCGGGCGAAGGCGGCGACGATGTCGACGTGGCCCTGGGTGCCGTAGGTGCCGTAGTCGCCGGCCAGGCCGTACGGCAGCCAGATCGCCTTGGTGGTGCCGAGGTGGGCGTGGATCTCGGCCTCCACCTGCTGGCGGGTCCAGCCGGGGTTGCGGCCCTCGCCCAGCTGCACGGTGTCGGTGAGGAGTACGGTGCCCTCGCCGTCGACGTGGATGGCGCCGCCCTCGTTGACGAGCTCGGTGCTGTACGTACGGGTGCCGATCACGTCCGAGACGTGCCGGGCGATCTTGGAGTCGTGGTCCCAGCGGGCCCACTCCTGGGCGCCCCAGCCGTTGAAGGTCCAGTCGACGGCGGCGAGCTCGCCGGCGTCGTTGGTGACGAACGTCGGGCCGATGTCGCGCATCCAGGCGTCGTCGAGCTCCTGCTCGACCAGCTGTACGTCGTCGCCCACGATCGCGCGGGCGCTCTCCGCGTCGCCGGGCGAGACCACGAGGGTCACCGGCTCGTACGCACGGACCGCGCGGGCGACGGCGCCCCAGGCCTCGCGGGCCTCCGCGAGCTCCTCGGCGTTGGTGAAGGTCGGGTTGGGGCTGGGCCAGGCCATCCAGGTGCGCTCGTGGGGCGTCCACTCGGCGGGCATCCGGAAGCCGTCGTTCACAGGCTTGGTCATGGGAGGCAGGTCCTTACGGGCTGTGCTGGCTTACAGGAAGTACAGGCGGTTGAGGGAGACCGATTCGGCGGCCTCGGAGCGCAGCGGTTCCCCGTCGAGGGAGACCAGTCCGCTGCGCGCGTCCACATCGACCGCGCCCACCCGGGAGTTGAGCAGGAGGTCCTTGGGGCCGATGCCGCGGGTGCCGCGGACGGCGACGCGGCGACGACGGGTCGGCATCTCGTCGCTGCCCAGGGCGGCGGCCGCGGCCGAGACGAAGGCGACGGAGATGTCGGCGGCCGTGGCCCCGTACGAGCCGAACTGCGGTCCGAGGACCAGGGGTTCGCAGGTGTCGGTGGCGGCGTTGGGGTCGCCGGTGACTCCGTAGGCGGGGAAGCCGGACTTCAGCACCATCTGCGGCTTGGCGCCGAAGAACTGCGGGCGCCAGAGCACGATGTCGGCGAGTTTGCCGACCTCGATGGAGCCGATCTCGTGGGCGAGGCCATGGGCGATCGCCGGGTTGATGGTCAGCTTGGCGATGTAGCGCAGGACGCGGGCGTTGTCG
>NZ_BMVL01000017.1:0-144876 GCF_014650695.1 Streptomyces avidinii
CATTGTGGGAAAGCCCCGCACCAACCCTTATGGGTTCGGTGCGGGGCTTTTCTGCGTTCACCACCCGAGCGGAGCTGGGTATCCTAGGGTTCTCCGTGGAGGACACACGATGACAGCACAGCATGCAGAAGCCGATGGCTCGCTCATTGCTCAGCCGGCCATGACTCGTGAGGCACTTCGCGACGCCGTGAGGCGGCTGGACATGCCGAGCCTCGCGGCCTTCGACAAGGAGTGTCACGAGGCGTTCGACCGGGCAGCCGAGACGGGGGCCATCAACCCGCTCCGGTTCTTTCTGATCAAGTGGGCCACCCACGTGGCCATCCACAGGTGGCCGATGAGGTCCGCGGCCCTGGCCGAAGCGGAGCGCGTCGCGGGCGACCCGACGGCGGGCGAGAAGGCCTTCCAGGTATCCATGGAGACCAGCAGCCGTATTCTGGCGGAGGCCCAGCGGGAGATCGGTCTGTGACCGACCGCGGCGAAGCCGTCGAGAACGAGCAAGGCTGGGCCTGGGAGTGCGATTCGAGCCGCGCGTGGGTCCTCGGCGATATGGGTGACGACTACCAGACACTCGTCAGCCGGATCATGGACGGTCTGGTGGACCTTGCCGCGATGGGTATCGACCCGAAGAGCGGCAGCCTGTACGAAGACCCGGCACCCATGCGGCTGCGTACCTACGAGGACGAGCACCTGATGGTCTGGTACCAGACCATCGGACACCGCTGCCGGGTCTACCTCAAACGGGTCAATCTCTGAGCGTTCAGAGGCGGCCGGCGGCCTTCAGGGCGAGGTAGGCGTCCGCGAGAGCCGGGGCCAGGGTGTCCGGGGTGGCGTCGACCACGTGGACGCCGTGGCGGGTGAGCTGTTCCGAGGTGCGGCGGCGCTGGGACTGGGTCTGGGTGCCGGCCGCGGCCTCGTACACCGCCTCCACCGTGCCCCGCGCGCCGGTCATGGTCGCGACATGGGGGTCGGCGACCGAAGCCAGCAGGACCGTGTGGCGCTGGGTGAGGCGGGGGAGCAGCGGGAGCAGGCCCTCTTCGATCGGGGCCGCGTCCAGGCTCGTCAGCAGCACCACCAGGGACCGGCGCGGGGCGCTGCGGAGGATGGTGGAGACCAGGGTCCGGGCGTCCGTCTCGACCAGTTCCGGCTCCAGCGGAGCCATCGCGTTGACGAACGAGGGAAGGGTGTCGGCCGCCGAGCGGCCCTGCACCTGGGCACGGGGGCGGCGGTCGTGGACCAGGAGGTCCACGCGGTCGCCGGCGCGGGTGGCCAGGGCGGCGAGGAGCAGGGCCGCGTCCATCGCCGAGTCCAGGCGCGGGGCGTCGCCGACGCGGCCCGCCGAGGTGCGGCCGGTGTCGAGGCAGATGAGGATGTGGCGGTCGCGTTCGGGGCGCCAGGTGCGGACGGCCACCTTGTTCTGGCGGGCCGTGGCGCGCCAGTCGATGGATCGGGTGTCGTCGCCGGGGACGTAGTCGCGGAGGCTGTCGAATTCGGTGCCCTCCCCGCGCGTCAGGACGCTGGTACGGCCGTCCAGTTCGCGCAGGCGGGCCAGCCGGGACGGCAGGTGCTTGCGGCTGGCGAAGGGCGGCAGGACGCGGACGGTCCACGGGGAGACCTGGGAGCCCTGGCGGGCCCACAGGCCCATGGGGCCGTAGGAGCGGATCGTGACGCGGTCGGCCCGGCGGTCGCCGCGCCGGGTGGGGAGCAGCCGGGTGGTCAGGCGGCGGCGTTCGCCCGCGGGGACGACCACCTCGTGGCGGGATGCCGCGGCCTCCGTGCCGGGGAGCCAGCTGCTGGGGGGCCAGGCGTCGCGGATGCGGGCCCGCAGCTTGCGGTTGCCGGGGTTGGTGACGGTGAGGTGGACGTCGGCCGGTTCGCCGAGGCGGACCGAGGTGTCGCCGGAGCGGGCCAGCAGGAGGCCGCGTACGGGCGCCGCCAGGGCGCAGTCGACCGCGCAGGCCAGTGCGATCGAGCCGTTGACCGCGAGCATCCCGGTCCAGCTCGGTTCGAGGAGGCCGACCGGGATGCTGCCGAGGGCCGCCAGCAGGGCGGCGCGTCCGGTGAGGGCCATCAGCGCGGGACGGGGACGTGGGAGAGGATCGCCGTGATGACGGCGTCGGCGGTGACTCCCTCCATCTCCGCTTCCGGGCGCAGCTGGACGCGGTGGCGCAGGGTCGGCAGGGAGAGGGCCTTGACGTCGTCGGGGGTGACGTAGTCGCGGCCGGTGAGCCAGGCCCAGGCGCGGGCGGTGGCCAGCAGGGCGGTCGCGCCGCGGGGCGAGACGCCGAGGGTGAGGGACGGCGATTCGCGGGTGGCGCGGCAGATGTCGACGACGTAGCCGGCGATCTCGGGGGAGACGGAGACCTTCGCGACGGCCCGGCGGGCGGCTTCGAGCTGGGCCGGGCCGGCGACCGGGCGGATCCCGGCGGCGTGCAGGTCGCGGGGGTTGAAGCCGGCGGCGTGGCGGGTCAGGACCCCGATCTCGTCCTCGCGGGAGGGGAGGGGGACGGTGAGCTTGAGGAGGAAGCGGTCCAGCTGGGCTTCCGGGAGGGGGTACGTGCCCTCGTACTCGACCGGGTTCATGGTGGCGGCGACGAGGAAGGGGTCGGGGAGCGCCCGCGGGGTGCCGTCGACGGTGACCTGGCGCTCCTCCATGGCTTCGAGGAGCGAGGACTGGGTCTTGGGCGGGGTCCGGTTGATCTCGTCCGCGAGGAGGAGGTTGGTGAAGACCGGGCCGTCCTGGAAGGAGAACTCGGCGGTGCGGGCGTCGTAGACGAGCGAGCCGGTGACGTCGCTCGGCATCAGGTCGGGGGTGAACTGGACGCGCTTGGTGTCGAGTTCCAAAGATGCGGCCAGAGCCCTCACGAGGAGGGTCTTGGCGACGCCGGGGACGCCTTCGAGGAGCACGTGGCCGCGGCACAGGAGCGCGACGACGAGGCCGGTGACGGCGGAGTCCTGGCCGACCACGGCCTTGCCGATCTCGGTGCGGAGCGCTTCGAGGGAAGCGCGGGCGCTGTCCGCGGTCACAGCCGTGGACTCGGTGGCCGGGTACGTCATGACGTACGGACCTCTCTTTCGAGGGCGTCGAGGTGGTCGGCGAGCGCGACGAGTGCCGCGTCGTCGGAGGGGATGGGGCCGAAGAGGAGGGCGGTCACGTCCCGGGGCTCGCCCAGGAGGCGGGCGGAGACGGCGGGGAGCAGTGCCACGGGGTCGTGGGCCTGGGTGTGCGGTACGCCGACCAGTGCGGCCAGGCGTTCGCGGGTGGCGGCGCGCAGCACGGTGGCGGCGCGGTCGCGGGCGTCGGCCTTGCGGTAGAGGCGGGCGCGGCCCTCGGTGGCCTCGGAGGCGCGGATGGCGACGGGGAGCTTCTCGGTGACGAGGGGTCCCAGGCGCCGGGCGCGCCAGAGGGCGGCGAGGGCGGCGGCGACGAAGAGCTGGAGCAGGGCCCACGACCAGCCGGCCGGGACGAGTTCGAGGAGGCTCCGGTCCTCGCCGGAGTCCCCGGTGCCGGGGTCGGAGTCCGCGAGGGACGGCAGGTACCAGACGAGGTCCGGGCGGGAGCCGAGGAGTTGGAGGGCGAGGGAGGCGTTGCCCTCGTCGGCGAGGCTCTCGTTGAGGAGGATCGTCTCGGAGCCGAGGAGGACGGTGTCGCCGCCGGCGGGGCCGGTGGGGAGGACGAGGAGGGTGGGGTGGCCGCCGCTGGGGTAGCAGCGGACGGCCCCGGGGAGGGCGGTGGCGTAGCGGTGGCCGCCTCCGGTGTCCGCGCGGCCGGCCGAGGTGGCGGCGGGCAGGGTGCAGCCGGGGTCGGGGCGGGCGGTGTCGGCGTCGCCCTCGGTGTGCACGCCGGGGGACAGGTCGGGGAGGCTGTGGCTGCCGGCGGCGAGCAGGACGGTGCGGCCGCCGGAGAGGTCGATGGCCGAGCGGATGACGTCGCGCTGGGTGGGGCCGAGCCGGTCGGGGTCGGTGACCAGGAGGGTGGTCCGGGGGCCGGCGGCGTCGGCGGCCTCGCGGGCCGTGGTGACGACGCGGGTGGTGACACCGCGTTCCTTGAGGAGCTCGACGACGGCGCGGCTGCCGGAGGGGTCGGCGGAGCGGGGGTCGAGGTGGCCGTGGCGGGTGCCGGAGTGGAGCACGGCGGTGGCGATGACGCCGGTGGCGAGGACGGCCACGACGGCGAGGGCGCGGCGGATCCGGCGCAGGCGGCGGGTGCGCGGGCCGGGGGTGTCGGGGGTGTCGGCGGTGGCGTTGCCCGCGGACTCCCGGGCGTCGGGCGCCGGCGGGGTCGAAATCGCCGCCGGCGGGGCCGGGTTGGTCGGGCCGGTCATGCGGTGGGTCCCGTCAGCAGCGGCTTTGCGCGGTCCAGGGCGAGGTCGAGGGTGCGCAGGCGGGCGTACGCGTCGGCGTCGGCGGTGCGGCCGCCGTAGGTGACGTCGTCGAAGGTACGGGCGGCGGCGCGGAGGTCCGAGGCGTGGTCGGGGAGGGAGCGGGCGGCTTCGGCGGCGGCCTCGTCGGCCGTGCGGCCGGGGCGCGGGTCGAGCAGGGTGCGCTCCTCCAGGGAGCGGACGACGGCGCGCATGCGTTCCTGGACGGCTTCGGTCCAGCGGCCGGCGGTGGCGTGGGCCTCGGCGGCCGTGCGGTGGTCGGCGGCGCTGCGGACGCCGTCGGAGAAGAGGACGCCGGCGCCGGTGGCGACCCGGCCGGGGGTGCCGAGGCGCCACCAGAGGGCGCCGCCGGCCAGGAGTACGAGGAGCAGGACCACGAGGAGGCCGAAGCCGCCTCCGGGGGTCGCCCCGGAGGCGGCGTCGAGCATGTCGTCGAGCCAGCCGAAGAACTTGCGCAGGGCGCGGTCCATCAGGCTCGGGTCGTTCTCGTGGTACATCGGCTTGGACAGTTCGCGTTCGGCCGCCTCCCGGGCGGGTTCGCGCGGTGTCGTCACCGGTGGTGTCTCGGCGCCCGGCAGGATCGCCGCGGCGCGGGTGATGAGGCCCCCCGTACTCATCATCGGTGCGTCAGCCTCCGGTCGTGCCGTAGTTCTCGAGGCCGGCGGCCCGGGCGAGTTCCAGGTCGAGTCCCTCGCGGCGGATGCGCTGGTCGACGTAGAGGAGGACGGTGACCCCGGACTGGAACGGCATGACGATGGTCTGGGCGATGATCAGGCCGATCGCGGGGAGGATGAGCATGGCCCAGTTGCCCGTGTCGCTGCCGGCTTCCATTGCTTCGAGGCCGCCGCCGAAGGCGAAGATGCCGAAGAACTGGAACGGCGCGACGATCATCATCGAGATGAAGAAGGCGAGCACGCTGGTGAGCAGCGTGATGCCGAAGATGCGCCACCAGGTGTCCTTGACGAGCTTCGAGGAGCGCGCGAAGGCCTTGAGGACGGTGCTCTTCTCCAGCATCAGGGCGGGTGACGCCAGGCTGAACTTGATGCCCAGCCAGACCAGCAGCGGCAGCCAGACGAGGCCGCCGACGATGCCGAGGCCGATGCTGCCGGCGAGGATGCCGGGCAGGATCAGTACGGCGCCGAGCAGGATCGCGCCGAGGGCCAGCAGCAGGGTGAGTCCTGTCAGGCGCAGCAGCTGGGGGCGGGACTCGCGCCAGGCGTCGGAGACCGAGGAGTTCTGGCCCAGCACGGCGCGGCTGAAGACCATGGTGAGCATGGCGGTGACCACGATCGTCCCGAGGAACTGGATGAACTGGACCACCGCCGACGCGGCGAAGGTGCTGCCCAGGGTGTCGATCATTTCTTCGGCGCTGACGTCGTCGGAGGTGGCGACGACGAGGTCGTCCAGCATGAGCTTCTGCAGGATCACGCTGATGACCTGGACGACCGTGGCCACGACCAGGGTGATCGGCAGTACGGAGCGCCAGTGGGTGCGCATGGTGGCGACCGCGCCGTCGAGGATCTCGCCGAGGCCCAGGGGCCGCAGCGGGATCACACCGGGCTTGGCGGCCGGGGGCGGGCCCCACTGGCCGGGGCCGCCCGGGTACCCGTACTGGGGCCCGTTCTGGCCCGCGTGGGGGCCTGTGGGCTGCTGTCCCCAGCCCGTGGCGGGCTGGGGCTCTGCCTGCGGGGCCTCGGGCGACTGGCCCGGGCTCGACCACTGACCGGGCGGGGGCTGCTCGGCGGACCACTTCGGGTCGCCGGCGGGCTGTGCGGGCTGCTCCGGCTGTGCGGGCGGTGTGGTGGGCTGCTGCGCGCCGCCGTCGGTACCCGGCCGCTCGCCGTCGGACGGAGAGGATCCGGGCGTAGCCCAGCCCGGAGAGTCGTTCATCGTCGCTCCTTCACGTGCGCCTGCTGCGGCGGGGGCGCTGGTCGCTGCCATCGTGCCACGTGGGGGGCCCGAACGGAGTAGGGGGTGGGCGGCGGATCGGGCGCCGTGGCGGGTGTTCCGGGGCCGGTGGTGACCGGTCGGACGGGTCCGGGCGGTACCCGGGGTCTCCGACAGCCCGTACCTTCAATTGTCGACCCGATCAGGGGCAGACTGGTGGAGAGGATCTCCACGCAGGTCCGAGGGTCGATTTCCAGCCTTTTTGGCTGTGGGACAGCTCACCGCCGGGTAACGATTAGCTAATGGGATGATGTCAAGCATGAAGGGACGAGTCCTTGTCGTCGACGACGACACCGCGCTGGCCGAGATGCTCGGCATTGTGCTGCGTGGAGAAGGTTTTGAGCCGTCGTTCGTAGCGGACGGTGACAAGGCGCTGGCTGCCTTCCGGGAGGCGAAGCCCGACCTGGTGCTGCTGGACCTCATGCTGCCCGGAAGGGACGGCATAGAGGTGTGCAGGCTCATCCGGGCCGAGTCCGGCGTACCGATCGTCATGCTCACCGCCAAGAGCGACACGGTGGACGTTGTCGTGGGTCTGGAGTCCGGGGCCGACGACTACATCGTCAAGCCGTTCAAGCCGAAGGAGCTGGTGGCCCGTATCCGGGCCCGCCTGCGCCGGTCGGAGGAGCCCGCGCCCGAGCAGCTGGCCATCGGTGACCTGGTCATCGACGTGGCCGGGCACTCGGTCAAGCGCGACGGTGCTTCCATCGCCCTGACCCCGCTGGAGTTCGACCTGCTGGTCGCCCTCGCGCGCAAGCCCTGGCAGGTGTTCACCCGCGAGGTGCTGCTGGAGCAGGTCTGGGGCTACCGGCACGCGGCGGACACCCGCCTGGTCAACGTGCATGTCCAGCGTCTGCGCTCCAAGGTCGAGAAGGACCCCGAGCGCCCCGAGATCGTCGTGACGGTGCGCGGTGTCGGCTACAAGGCCGGACCCAGCTGACGTGCAGTCCGGCACGTCCACGTCCGGCACGTCCGCCATGTCCGGCGCGTCGGGCGCGTCCGGCCGGGGTCCGGGCGGTGCCCACCCGTGGAGGCTGCGCCTCGGCCGGCTGTTCCGCGGTGGCGCGTCCGGCAACCGCGTCCTGCGGCTCTTCGTGCGCGTGGCGCGCCGGCCGCTGCTTCCGGCTGTCCGGTTGTGGCGGCGCAACATCCAGCTGCGGGTGGTCGCCGCCACGCTGCTGATCTCGCTCGCCGTGGTCCTCGCCCTCGGTTTCGTCGTCATCGCCCAGGTCAGCAAGGGTCTGCTCGACGCCAAGGAGGAGGCGGCGCAGAGCCAGGCCGCGGGCGGGTTCGCGGTGGCGCAGGAGAAGGCCAATGCCCCGGCCACGGTCGACGGGCCCGACGCCACCGACAACAAGGTCGGCCGGGACGCCAGTACCTGGATGAACTCCCTGGTCAAGCAGTTGGCCAGTGGTGGCCAGACTGCCTTCGAGGTCGTCGCGCTCGGCGCGGGCACCGGCGAGCAGGCGCTGCCCGGTGTGCAGGGCGTCAAGGGCGCCCGGGCCTCGGGCAACGTGGACCCGACCGCCAGCGTCCCGCTGGGGCTGCGCCGGGCCGTCAACCACGCCACCGGCGCCTTCAAGACCTTCTCCGAGATCCGCTACACGAGCGGGGACGGGAAGAAGGAGCCCGAGCCGGCGCTCGTCATCGGCAAGCGGCTCTCGGACATCAACGGCGACCCGTACGACCTGTACTACCTCTTCCCGCTCACGCAGGAGGAGGAGTCCCTCAACCTGATCAAGGTCACCATCGTGACCGCGGGCATGTTCGTCGTCGTCCTGCTCTGCGGTATCGCCTGGCTCGTCGTGCGTCAGGTGGTGACGCCGGTCCGGATGGCCGCCGGGATCGCCGAGCGGCTCTCGGCCGGGCGGCTCCAGGAGCGAATGAAGGTCACCGGTGAGGATGACATCGCGCGGCTGGGCGAGGCCTTCAACAAGATGGCGCAGAACCTCCAGAACAAGATCCAGCAGCTGGAGGAGCTGTCCCGGATGCAGCGCCGGTTCGTCTCGGACGTCTCGCACGAGCTGCGCACCCCGCTGACGACGGTCCGGATGGCCGCCGACGTCATCCACGACGCACGGGTCGACTTCGACCCGATCACCGCGCGTTCCGCCGAGCTGCTCGCCGGTCAGCTCGACCGGTTCGAGTCGCTCCTCGCCGACCTGCTGGAGATCAGCCGCTTCGACGCCGGTGCGGCGGCCCTGGAGGCCGAGCCCATCGACCTGCGCGACGTCGTGCGCCGGGTCATCGACGGCGCCGAGCCGCTCGCCGAGCACAAGGGCACCCGGATCCGGGTCCTGGGCGACACCCAGCCCGTCATCGCCGAGGCCGATGCGCGCCGGGTGGAGCGGGTGCTGCGCAATCTCGTCGTCAATGCCGTGGAGCACGGCGAGGGCCGCGACGTGGTGGTCCGGCTGGCGTCCGCGGGCGGGGCCGTCGCCGTCGCCGTACGGGACTACGGCGTCGGGCTGAAGCCCGGCGAGGCCACCCGCGTGTTCAACCGCTTCTGGCGGGCCGACCCGGCGCGGGCGCGCACGACCGGCGGGACCGGCCTCGGCCTGTCCATCGCCGTCGAGGACGCCCGGCTGCACGGGGGCTGGCTGCAGGCCTGGGGCGAGCCGGGCGGCGGCTCGCAGTTCCGGCTGACGCTGCCGCGTACGGCCGACGAGCCGCTGCGGGGCTCGCCCATCCCGCTGGAGCCCGAGGACTCCCGGGCCAACCGGGCCAGGGCCGCCGCCGAGGCGCAGGCCACGGGCAGGGCCTCGGGCCGTACGTCCCCCGAGGGCGGCGACCGCTCGCCGATACCGCCGCGCTCGGCCGTCGCCGGAGCGATGCCGGTGCCCGCCGACCCGACGGCCCTTCCGGGGAACGGGGCCCGGGTCGTGGCCCGCCCGGCCGACCAGGCACAACAGGAGGACCGAGCCGATGGACGCTGAGCCCTTGGACGCGTGGGCCGGGCGTGCGCGGGTGCGGCGCCGACGGCTGCGTACCGTACGGGCGTACGCCTTCGGCGCGGCCGGGCTGCTGCTGGCCGGCTGCGCGTCGATGCCCGACCACGGGGAGATCCGCCCGGTGCAGGCGTCGCAGGGCGTCGACTCGCAGGTGCGGGTCTTCGGTGTGCCGCCCGCGGACAAGGCCAGCCCGGCGGAGATCGTCGACGGCTTCCTGGAGGCGATGACCAGCGACGACCCGCAGCTGGAGACCGCACGCAAGTACCTCACCGAGGAGGCCGCGAAGAGCTGGCGACCCGGCTCCGCCGTCACCGTGCTGTCCTCCGGGCTGAACCGGGTTGCGACGCGGGGCGAGAAGGATCCCGAGGGACCCAGCTGGAAGGTGACCGGCAAGAAGCTGGCGACCGTGGACGAGCGCAGCGCGTACCAGCCGGAGACCGGCGACGCGCAGTACGAGGAGTTCCTCCAGCTCGTCCAGGACGACGAGAAGCAGTGGCGGATCTCGAAGCCGCCCAGCGGCCTCGTGCTCAGCGAGTCGGACTTCCAGCGCATCTACATGCCGGTCAACAAGTACTACTTCGCGGCCGGCACGCTCGTCGCCGACCCCGTCTACGTGCGCCAGCGCACCGACCCTGACTCGCGGATGGACCCGACCACGCAGACCGTGCAGTCGCTGCTCGCGGGGCCGTCCCGTTGGCTCGGCCCCGTCGTCGAGTCGAGCTTCCCGACGGGCACGGAACTGCGTCCGGGTACCAAGTCCCTTTCCTACGACGGCCAGAACACGCTGCGCGTGCCGCTCAACGACAAGGCCGACAATGTCGCGCAGCCGCAGTGCAAGAAGATGGCCGCCCAACTCCTGTACACGGTGAAGGAGCTGACGGGCTCTCGGCTCGACCAGGTCGAACTGCTGCGCGCCGACGACAAGTCGTCCTCGCTGTGCTCGGTGACCGAGGTGAGCGCGGCCGCGATCGCGGGCCGGCCCGCGATCCCCGAGTACCAGTACTTCGTCGACAAGGAGAAGCGGCTGGTCCGGATGAAGCTGGACACGCACAGCGAGGACCAGCAGGCCAAGCCCGAGCCGGTGCCGGGGCCGCTGACCACGCCTCCCGCCTTCAAGGTCAGCTCGGCGGCCGTGACCTACGACGAGCGGCGCGCGGCCGTGGTGTCCGAGGACGGGCACGGGCTGACCGTCGTCCCGCTGGTCGGCGGCGGTCCCATGCCGCAGCCGATGCCGATCGGCAGGGGCGGCAAGGCGGCGACGCTGACCGCGCCCAGCTGGGACGCGGCGGGCGACCTGTGGGTCGCGGACCGCGATCCGCAGAACGTCGCGCTGTGGCGGGTGCCGGGCGGCGCCGGGACTCCCGAGAAGGTGCAGGTGGCCGGGCTCGGCGACGGGAAGATCACCTCGCTGAAGGCGTCCCCCGACGGAGTGCGGATCGCGCTGCTCGTGGAGCGGGACGGCCACAAGAAGCTGTACGTCGGGCGGATCGAACGGCCCGACGGCAAGGGCGACTCCTCGGCGGTGTCGGTGCGCGAGCTGCGCGATGCGGCCCCGCAGATGGTGGACGTGACGACGATGAGCTGGGCGCCGCGCGGGCGGCTGCTCGTGGTGGGCCGCGAGAACGGCGGCGTGCAGCAGGCCCGCTACATGCTGGCCGACGGCTCGATGATCGCGGCGAGTCTGCCCGGGGCCACCGGGCTGTCGGAGGTCGCGGTGGCGGCCACGGAGGACGAGGCGAAGCCGAAGCCGGTGGTTGCGTTCTCGGAGGACGGCATCGTGTGGCTGCCGCCGGGTGCCCAGTGGCGCACGGCGGCGGACGGCCGGGCCCCGGTGTACCCGGGCTGACCTGCGGTCGCCCCCGTCGGTCGGTCGGTCGGTCGGCGGGCGGGCAGGTCGCCGGGTCGAGGCGGTCACCGGCCGGTCGCGCGGCTGTCCACAGGGGTGGCGGGCGGCGGTCCCGCCCGCCAGTGTGGAGCCATGCGGGGGTGGTGGCAGGAACTAGCCGGGCTGGTCCTGCCGGTCGACTGCGCCGGCTGCGGTGCGGCGCGGGTGCTGGTGTGCGCCGAGTGCCGGGACGTGCTGGGTGGGGCCCCGGCCGGTCCGGTGCGGCCGTCTCCGCGGCCCGAGGGCCTGCCCGCCGTATGGGCCGCAGCCGTCTACGAGGGGGGCGTACGGAGCCTCCTGCTGGCGCACAAGGAGCGCGGGGCGCTGCCGCTGGCCGGGGTGCTCGGCGCTGCCCTGGCGGCGGCCGTCCTGGCGGGCGGGACGGGTGGCCCCGGGCAGGCGGGCGAGGTGGCCCTGGTGCCCGTCCCGTCGGCCCGGCGGCAGGTACGGGCGCGGGGGCACGACCCGGCGCGCAGGATCGCCCTGGCGGCCGCGGGGCGGCTGCGGCGGGCCGGTGTTCCCGCGCGCGTGGCTCCCGTACTGGGGCTGCGGCGGGCGGTGGCGGACCAGGCGGGCCTGGGTGCCCGGCAGCGCCGGGAGAACCTCGCGGGGGCGCTGGCGGTGCGCCGCGGCGGGCGGCGGCTCACGGACGGGGCCCGGATCGTGCTGGTGGACGACCTGATCACCACCGGGGCGACGCTGGCGGAGGCGGCCCGCGCGGTGCGCGCCGAGGGCCCGGCCGGAGGCCCGGGGGCGGTGCTGCGGGCAGCGGTGGTGGCCGCGCCGGCGGACTCCTTCAGACGGATCGAAGGGGCGCCACGCGATTGAGTAACTCGCACAGAAGAAAAATCCGTGTGAGTAGATTTGGAACTGGCGGGGAAGGCCCATCGTTGCAGGTAGTACGAGGGAACAGCCACTTCGCCGGAAGTACATCCCGGTAGCGGGTGCCGACAACCGCCATAGAGGGATATGTTCGGTTGTAAGGAACTCAGGAGGCTGTCTCTCGACTCCGAAGTCGGTGGGGTGTTGATCTTGCCGATGGGGGAGGAGGAGGTGAAAGTCGCCAAGTCCGAGGCTCCGGCCTTCACCGGAGTCTGGTGCGAAAGGGAGACGCTTCGCCCCGTCGGGCGGAGCTATCCGGGAACGGAGTTCTGCGTGGACATCGTCGTCAAGGGCCGCAAGACCGAGGTGCCCGAGCGGTTCCGCAAGCACGTGGCCGAGAAGCTGAATCCGGAGCGGATCCAGAAGCTCGACGCCAAGGTGATCAGCTTGGACGTCGAGGTGTCCAAGGAGCACAACCCGCGCCAGGCCGACCGTTCCGACCGCGTGGAGATCACCCTGCATTCGCGGGGCCCGGTGATCCGTGCCGAGGCCGCCGCCGCCGACGCGTACGCGGCGCTCGACCTCGCTCAGGACAAGCTGGAGGCCCGGCTGCGCAAGCAGCACGACAAGCGCTACACCCGCCGCGGCAGCGGCCGGATCCCGGCGGCAGAGGTTGCCGATGTGGTGCCGGGAGTGGCCTCGCTGAACGGCAGCGGCCAGCCGGTGTCGGAGGAGAAGACGGACGGGGTACCGATCACCCGGATCGGATCCATCGAGGTGCAGGGCGAAGGCCCGCTCATCGTCCGCGAGAAGACCCACTCGGCCGCCCCCATGTCGCTCGACCAGGCCCTGTACGAGATGGAACTGGTCGGCCACGACTTCTATCTGTTCGTCGACTCCGAGACGAAGCTGCCCAGTGTTGTCTACCGCCGTCATGCCTATGACTACGGCGTCATCCACGTGAATCCCGACGGAGCCTCCAGCTCGGAGGAGCCGCGGGGCGGCGCCGGTGGCGCGCTCGGCGGCTGACGGAGGCCGAGCACCATCCTGTTCGGTGCCCCCGCGCAGGCGCTCAGGCGCCCGTGCGGGGGCACCTGCATGACGGGGATCCGACGGGTATGCGCCAGTTGGCTCACTTGTGGCCCCCGCGGCGTGGTGCGGGCATGGAATCATGGCGTGCAGTCAACCGGCTGCGGTGTGTGTCCGGTTGACCCAGCAGCTGAGCACATGCAGGGGGAGGAACGATGGCGGACAGCTTCGGGCCGGTGCGCGGGGACGGCGGCGTCGCGGGCTGCCGCGGGACGGACCCGTCGGCGGAGGCCGCCGGGGAGCCCATCAGGGTGCTCGTGGTGGACGACCACGCGCTCTTCCGGCGGGGACTGGAGATCGTCCTCGCCCAGGAGGAGGACATCCAGGTCGTCGGCGAGGCGGGGGACGGGGCGGAGGCCGTGGACAAGGCGGCCGATCTGCTTCCGGACATCGTGCTGATGGACGTGCGGATGCCCCGGCGCGGCGGGATCGAGGCGTGCACCTCGATCAAGGAGGTGGCGCCCTCCGCGAAGATCATCATGCTGACGATCAGCGATGAGGAGGCGGACCTCTACGACGCGATCAAGGCGGGCGCGACCGGGTACCTCCTGAAGGAGATCTCGACGGACGAGGTGGCCACGGCGATTCGGGCGGTGGCGGACGGCCAGTCCCAGATCAGCCCGTCGATGGCGTCGAAACTGCTCACCGAGTTCAAATCGATGATCCAGCGGACCGACGAGCGGCGTCTGGTACCCGCGCCGAGACTGACGGACCGCGAACTGGAGGTCCTGAAACTGGTGGCCACCGGTATGAACAACCGTGATATCGCTAAGGAGTTGTTCATTTCCGAGAACACCGTGAAGAACCACGTCCGCAACATCCTGGAGAAGCTGCAACTGCACTCCAGGATGGAGGCCGTGGTCTACGCAATGCGGGAAAAGATCCTCGAAATCCGCTAGAACGCGGACCGGAACGTCGGCCGGAACGTCCGCCGGAACATGCGCTAGAGCGCGGCCAGTTCCGCGGTGACGGCCGCCGCCTCCGCGGGCGAGCTCGCGCGCTCGACGCGCACGTCCTCGCAGCCCACCCATTCCGCCGCCTCCCGCAGGGCCCGCGCCATCGGGCCCGCGGCCTTCGGGGAGGTCAGGGAGAGCTGCCGGGCCACCAGCGTGCGCCCCTCGCGCGCCGGGTCGACGCGGCCCTGGAGCAGGCCGCCCGCCAGCAGCGGCATCGCGAAGTAGCCGTGTATCCGCTTCGGCTTGGGGACGTACGCCTCCAGGCGGTGCGTGAAACCGAAGATCCGCTCCGTCCGGGGACGGTCCCAGACCAGGGAGTCGAAGGGCGAGAGCAGCGTCGTGCGGTGGCGGCCCCGGGGAGCCTCCGCGAGAGCCGTCGGATCCGCCCACGCCGGCTTCGACCAGCCCTCCACCTCGACCGGGACCAGCCCGGAGTCCGCGACCACCGCGTCGAACTGCTCGCCCTTGAGCCGGTGGTAGTCCGCGATGTCGGCGCGTGTGCCGACCCCCAGGGAACGGCCGGCCAGGGCGACCAGGCGCCGTACGCACTCGCGGTCGTCCAGGTCGTCATGGAGCAGCGCGTCGGGGACGGCGCGCTCGGGCAGGTCGTAGACCCGCTTCCAGCCGCGGCGCTCGCTGCACACCACCTCGCCGGTGTCGAGGAGCCACTCCACCGCGATCTTGGTCTCGGACCACTCGAACCACTCGCCGCCGTTCTTGGCGCCGCCCAGCTCGGTGGAGGTGAGCGGGCCGTCGGACCGCAGCCGGTCCAGCACCGACCGTGTCGAGCGCTCCTTGTCCTGGAGGACGTGCCAGCGGTGGCCGCGCGCCCGGTTGGCCCGGCGGCGGAAGGCGAAATGCGGCCATTCCTCGATGGGCAGGATGCAGGCCGCGTGCGACCAGTACTCGAAGGCGTGCCGGTCCGACCAGTACGCCTGCTCCACGGTGTCCCGGCCGACCGCGCCCAGGCGCGCGTACGGGATCAGCTCGTGCGAGCGGGCCAGCACCGAGATCGTGTCCAGCTGCACGGCGCCCAGGTGGCGCAGGACCCCGCGGACCCCGCCGCGGCGGTCGGGCGCGCCGAGGAAGCCCTGTGCGCGCAGGGCGATGCGGCGGGCCTCGTCGGCGGACAGCGAGAAGGAGGTGGCGCCCGTGGTCATGCCCGTAGTCATCCCCGAAGACTAGGACGCGCCACTGACAGCGGGCAGGTACGGCAGTCGCGAGGGCAGGCCCAGGTCGGAGGGGAGCAGGGAGCCGACCCAGCAGTCGCGGGAGGTGCCGCGCTGCTCGATGCCGGCCCGCAGGAGGCCCTCGATCCGGAAGCCGGCCTTCTCGGCGACGGCGCGGGAGCCCGCGTTGCCCACCTCGGCACGCCATTCCAGCCGTACGACGCCCTGCTCGGTGAAGGCCCAGCGGGCGACGGCCAGGACCGCCTCGGTCACGTAGCCCCGGCCGCGGTGTTCCTTGGCCGCCCAGTACCCGACCTCGTAGCTCTCCGCACCGTGGACGTGCATGCCGACGGACGCGACCAGCGGGCCCTCGGCCCCGAGGCGCACGGCGAAGGGGAAGGCGGTGCCCTCGCGCCAGCCGGTCGGCACGATCTCGTTCACGAAGGCGTGCGCGTCCGCGCGTCCGTAGGGGGAGGGGACCAGCGTCCAGCGCTGGATTTCGGGGTCCTGCGCGGCGGCGTACACCTCGTCCTCGTCGGACGGGACGAAAGGCCGCAATACCAACCGGTCCGTGCTGAGTGTGGTGGGCTCCATGAACGAATTCTGCTGCCGCCCGGATGCCCGGGGCGAACAATTTTCGGTAATCCCTCCGGGCGATGCGGCACCTTCGTTGTCCCCCGTACGTTCTCAATCCGGGCACCCGTGCCCTCACGGGAACGGCGGACCTCCCGACGCGGCCACGTCCTCGCTTACGATGGCCGTTGCGGTGGGGCCCACCTGCCGTGCCCGTGTACGTACAGTGCCCAGGCCCGACCGGCAAGGAGACAAACCTCGGTGTCCGTCTTCAACAAGCTCATGCGTGCAGGCGAAGGCAAGATCCTGCGCAAACTGCACCGCATCGCGGACCAGGTCAACTCCATCGAAGAGGACTTCATCAACCTCTCCGACGCCGAGTTGCGAGCGCTCACGGACGAGTACAAGCAGCGTTTCCAGGACGGCGAGAGCCTGGACGACCTGCTGCCCGAGGCCTTCGCGACCGTACGCGAGGCGGCGAAGCGCGTCCTCGGCCAGCGGCACTACGACGTCCAGATCATGGGTGGCGCGGCGCTGCATCTCGGCCACGTGGCCGAGATGAAGACCGGTGAGGGCAAGACCCTCGTCGGCACGCTCCCGGCGTACCTGAACGCACTGTCCGGCAAGGGCGTCCACCTGATCACGGTGAACGACTACCTCGCTGAGCGCGACTCCGAGCTGATGGGCCGGGTGCACAAGTTCCTCGGCCTGGAGGTCGGCTGCATCCTGGCGAACATGTCGCCCGCCCAGCGCCGCGAGCAGTACAACTGCGACATCACCTACGGCACGAACAACGAGTTCGGCTTCGACTACCTGCGCGACAACATGGCGTGGTCCCAGGACGAGCTCGTCCAGCGCGGCCACAACTTCGCCGTGGTCGACGAGGTCGACTCGATCCTGGTCGACGAGGCCCGTACCCCGCTGATCATCTCCGGCCCGGCCGACCAGGCCACGAAGTGGTACGGCGACTTCGCGAAGCTGGTGACCCGCCTGACCAGGGGCGAGGCCGGCCAGCCGCTGAAGGGCATCGAGGAGACCGGCGACTACGAGGTCGACGAGAAGAAGCGCACCGTCGCCATCCACGAGTCCGGTGTCGCCAAGGTCGAGGACTGGCTCGGCATCGAGAACCTCTACGAGTCGGTGAACACCCCGCTCGTCGGTTACCTCAACAACGCGATCAAGGCCAAGGAGCTCTTCAAGAACGACAAGGACTACGTCGTCATCGACGGCGAAGTCATGATCGTCGACGAGCACACCGGTCGTATCCTCGCCGGCCGCCGCTACAACGAGGGCATGCACCAGGCGATCGAGGCGAAGGAAGGGGTGGACATCAAGGACGAGAACCAGACCCTCGCCACGATCACCCTGCAGAACTTCTTCCGCCTCTACTCGAAGCTGTCGGGCATGACCGGTACGGCCATGACCGAGGCCGCCGAGTTCCACCAGATCTACAAGCTCGGTGTCGTCCCGATCCCGACCAACCGCGACATGGTCCGCAAGGACCAGCCGGACCTGATCTACCGGACCGAGGTCGCGAAGTTCGCCGCCGTCGTCGACGACATCGCGGAGAAGCACGAGAAGGGCCAGCCGATCCTCGTCGGTACGACGTCGGTCGAGAAGTCCGAGTACCTCTCCCAGCAGCTCTCCAAGCGCGGCATCCCGCACGAGGTGCTCAACGCCAAGCAGCACGACCGTGAGGCGACGATCGTCGCCCAGGCCGGCCGCCGCGGCGCCGTCACCGTCGCCACGAACATGGCCGGCCGCGGTACCGACATCAAGCTCGGCGGCAACCCGGACGACCTGGCCGAGGCCGAGCTGCGCCAGCAGGGCCTGGACCCGGAGGAGCACATCGAGGAGTGGGCGCACGCCCTTCCCTCGGCGCTCACCCGGGCCGAGGCCGCGGTGAAGGCGGAGTTCGAGGAGGTCAAGGAGCTCGGCGGGCTGTACGTGCTGGGCACCGAGCGCCACGAGTCGCGCCGTATCGACAACCAGCTGCGCGGCCGCTCCGGCCGACAGGGCGACCCGGGCGAGTCCCGCTTCTACCTGTCGCTGGGCGACGACCTGATGCGCCTGTTCAAGGCGCAGATGGTCGAGCGCGTCATGGCGATGGCGAACGTCCCGGACGACGTGCCGATCGAGAACAAGATGGTGACGCGCGCGATCGCGTCGGCCCAGTCGCAGGTCGAGACCCAGAACTTCGAGACGCGCAAGAACGTCCTGAAGTACGACGAGGTCCTCAACAGCCAGCGCGAGGTCATCTACGGCGAGCGCCGCCGCGTCCTGGAGGGCGAGGACCTCCAGGAGCAGGTCCGCTTCATGATGGACGACACCATCGACGCGTACATCGCGGCCGAGACGGTCGAGGGCTTCGCCGAGGAGTGGGACCTGGAGCGGCTGTGGAACGCCTTCCGGCAGCTCTACCCGGTGAAGGTCACCATCGAGGAGCTGGAGGAGGCCGCGGGCGACCGCGCGGGCATCACCGCCGAGTTCATCGCGGAGTCCGTCAAGGACGACATCCACGAGCAGTACGAGACCCGCGAGAAGACGCTCGGCTCCGAGATCATGCGTGAGCTGGAGCGGCGCGTGGTCCTGTCGGTGCTCGACCGCAAGTGGCGTGAGCACCTGTATGAGATGGACTACCTGCAGGAGGGCATCGGCCTGCGGGCCATGGCCCAGAAGGACCCGCTGGTCGAGTACCAGCGCGAGGGCTTCGACATGTTCAACGCCATGCAGGAGGGCATCAAGGAGGAGTCCGTCGGCTACCTGTTCAACCTGGAGGTCCAGGTCGAGCAGCAGGTCGAGGAGCTCCCGGTGCAGGACACGGCGCCTTCCCTGACGAAGGAGCCGGCGGGTGCGCGTCCGGAGATCCGGGCGAAGGGGCTGGACGCTCCGCAGCGGCCGGACCGGCTGCACTTCTCGGCGCCGACGGTGGACGGGGAGGGCGGTGTCATCGAGGGCGACTTCGACAGCGACGCCGTCGGCGGTGAGGGTGACGGGATGACGCGGGCGGAGCGGCGCAAGGCGCAGAAGGCTGCCGGTGGGCGTCGCCGGAAGAAGTAACCCGGCGTTGCCGCTGGGCTGAGGGCGAGCTGTCGGCCGGGGCCGGACACCGTGGGGTGTCCGGCCCCGGCCGCGTTGTGTCGTGCCGTGCGGCGCCGTTGCCGGGGCTCCGCCCCGGACCCCGCGCCTCGAACGCCGGCGGGGCTGAAGGAGCGCTTCGAACGCCGGTGGGGCCGGGGTGGTGCGGCGGGGCTGAAATGTCACGGGCGGCGGCCCTGGATTTCTACCGCTGCGCAGCGCCAGCGGAGGTCAGGGCCCTGTTCGAGGCGGAAGGCCATGGCCGACAGGCGGTCGCCCGAGGCGATGCGGGCGAAGGCCTCGATGACTCCCGGGCCGGGAGTGAAGCGGCCGCACTGGCGGATGACCGGGCGGAGGCGGTCGCGGAGGGGCTCCGTGGGGGCCAGGGCGATCAGCTGCTGGTAGGCGGGGCCGACGGTGTGACCGAGGAGCGAGTGGACCGGGCGCAGGCCGCTGACCACCGCGAGGAGGTGTTCGGCGAACCAGTGGTGCGGCCCCGGCCGCAGGGTGCGCGGGGGGCCTGCGGGGCGCCGCGGGTCGCGGCGGCCGGCGGGCCGGGTCCGGGTGCGGCCCGCCGGCCGCCGGCGGCTGCCGTCGTTGCCGGTCATCGTGCCGCGCATCGTGGTGTCCATCGCGATCTGCCCCCGAACAGGCCGGGCCCGGAGTCATACCGGGCGGTAACTTGATGGGGATCTTCTACGGCCGCCGAACACGCTCCGCAACCACACCCGCGGCCCCGCGGGCCGTCCGCCCGGTTCCCCTATCAGGGTGAGCGGCTCCCGGTCCCCGGCCGCGGCCGGCGCTCGTACGAGGACCCGGGTGGACGGGGGCGGCTCCCGCTCCGGCGCCCCGAAGGGGGACGGAGTCCATCACCCGGCCGGCTCCCCCCGAGTCGTATCCTGGGGGCGTTTCCGACTACCGAAAGCAGCCGGCCATGCGCGTGTACGTCCCCCTGACCCTCCCCGGGCTCGCCGAGGTGCACAAGGCGGGTGAGCTGGGCCCCGCCCCGCTGCGGGCGTACGCCGTCACCCCCGGGCTGCGCGAGTGGTACGTGTCGGACGACATCGAGGAGCTGGAGTACGCGGCCCTGAACCGGGCCGCGCTCGCCTCCCTGCGGCTGGTCGCCGCGGACGCGACCGCCCCGCGCCGACGCGTCGTGGTCGCCCTCGACGTCGACGACAAGGCCGCCACGGCCGCTCCGGGGCTCGACGAGGCCACGCTCGGCCAGGTGACCCTCGCCGCCGCCCTGCGGCTCGCCGTGGCCGCCGCCGTGCACGTGGACGCCGACGACGCCGAAGCGGACGTGGCCGCCGCCGCTGCGGCCCTGCCCGCCGCCGACGGCGGTGACGCGGACGCGCAGTTCACCGTCGACGGCGCCGAGGACCACGAGCTGCTGTGGTTCGGCGTCCAGGAGATCCCGGGGCTGCTGAAGTGATGCCGGTGATCCCGAACCCGAACCACATCGTCTGGGACTGGAACGGCACGCTCCTCCACGACATCGACGCCGTCATAGCCGCGACCAACGCCTCCTTCGCCGAGCTCGGCTTCGCGCCGATCACCCTGGAGACCTACCGCGACCTGTACGTCGTACCGGTGCCCAAGTTCTACGAGCGCCTCATGGGGCGGCTGCCCACCGAGGAGGAGTGGCTCGTCATGGACGACACCTTCCACCGCCACTACTGGGCCGCCGCCGAGGGCGCCGGGCTGGCCGAGGGTGCCCGCGAGCTGCTCCGGGACTGGCAGCTGGGCGGGCTGACCCAGTCCCTGCTGTCACTCGCGCCCCACGACAGGCTCGTGCCCCTGGTCCGGTCCCACGGCATCGACCAGCACTTCCTGCGCGTCGACGGGCGGACCGGCCCCTCCCACACCTCCAAGGCCGGACACCTCGTACGCCACCTGGCCGCCCTCGACGGGACGGGTGTGACGGCGGACCGTACGGTCCTCATCGGAGACGCCGTGGACGACGCGCTCGCCGCCGCCCACGTCGGTGCCCGGGCGGTTCTGTACACGGGCGGTTCGCACAGCCGCAGCAGTCTGGAATCAGCCGGTGTGCCGGTCGTCGACAGCCTGGCAGAGGCCGTACTCACAGCTCGCGAGCTGGCCGGATAGCGACTGGACAGCGACTGGACAGCGACGGGACGGGCCGCTGCACGGACGGCCGGTCACGTCGCTGGCCAGAGTGTCAAAGTTCCACCCCAAGATTTGTACAGAAGCAGCGAATGACGTCCTGGGGGTAGGTCGGGATAGCCTTGTACCCGTGATCAGCGCGATAGTCATCGGGGGCACTGGAGCCTCCGGCCTGCGCCCGGCGCACGACCGTGCCCGGGCCTTCGCTGATCCCCGCCCCCGGGACATCCGGCCGATCATGGCTCATTCCCTCCCGGGCGGCTCTCTCGACGACATAGCGTCGATCCCGAACGGACACCCCGCCTCGCGGCGCTATGTCATTCCTTCCTTCACCTACGTCACGCAATGGCGCGCGACAGGAGCCAGAGGACATGCAGACCAAGCTGGACGAAGCAAAGGCCGAGCTGCTCGCACGGGCGGCCCGGGTAGCTGAGCACAGCCCGGCCGGGGGGCTACTTCCGACTGGGTCCGAGCGGGGAGAGCGTCCAGATCAGGACGCGGTGATCTCCTACCTCCAGCGCTACTACCTGCACACGGCGCCCGAGGACCTCGCGGACCGGGACCCGGTCGACGTGTTCGGAGCCGCGCTCTCGCACTACCGGCTCGGCGAGAACCGGCCACAGGGCACCGCGAACGTGCGCGTGCACACCCCCACGGTGGAGGAGAACGGCTGGACCTCCAGCCACTCCGTCGTCGAGGTGGTCACCGACGACATGCCCTTCCTCGTGGACTCCGTGACGAACGAGCTGTCACGCCAGGGCCGCGGCATCCACCTGGTGATCCACCCGCAGGTCGTCGTCCGCCGTGACATCACCGGCAAGCTGATCGAGATCCTCGGCCCCGACTGCGACGCCCACGGCCCCCGTACCGCGCGCCCCCACGACTCCCTCGTCGAGTCCTGGATCCACGTCGAGATCGACCGCGAGACCGACAAGGCCGATCTCAAGCAGATCACCGCCGATCTGCAGCGCGTCCTGTCCGACGTCCGGGAGTCCGTCGAGGACTGGGAGAAGATGCGCGACGCCGCGCTGCGCATCGCCGAGGGCCTGCCCGAGGAGCCGACCGCCCCCGACCTGCGCGAATACGAGCTCGAAGAGGCCCGTGAGCTGCTGCGCTGGCTCGCGGACGACCACTTCACCTTCCTCGGCTACCGCGAGTACAACCTCGTCGACGGCGATGCCCTGTCCGCCGTGCCCGGCACCGGCCTCGGCATCCTGCGCTCCGACCCGCACCACAGCGGCAAGGACGACGGCCACCCGGTCTCGCCGTCCTTCAACCGGCTGCCGGCCGACGCCCGCGCCAAGGCCCGCGAGCACCGCCTGCTGGTGCTGACCAAGGCCAACAGCCGCTCCACCGTGCACCGCCCCTCGTACCTCGACTACGTCGGCGTCAAGAAGTTCGACGCCGACGGCAACGTCGTCGGTGAGCGCCGCTTCCTCGGCCTGTTCTCCTCCGCCGCGTACACCGAGTCGGTGCGCCGCGTCCCGGTCATCCGCCGCAAGGTCGTCGAGGTCCTCGACGGCGCCGGCTTCGCGCCGAGCAGCCACGACGGCCGCGACCTGCTGCAGATCCTGGAGACCTACCCGCGCGACGAGCTGTTCCAGACCCCGGTCGACCAGCTCCAGGCCATCGTCACCTCCGTCCTGTACCTCCAGGAACGCCGCCGGCTGCGGCTCTACCTGCGCCAGGACGAGTACGGCCGCTACTACTCGGCGCTGGTCTACCTGCCCCGCGACCGGTTCACCACCGGCGTCCGGCTGCGCCTGATGGACATCCTCAGGGAGGAACTCGGCGGCATCAGCGTCGACTTCACCGCGTGGAACACCGAGTCGATCCTGTCCCGCATCCACTTCGTCGTCCGCGTCCCGCAGGGCACCGAGCTGCCCGCCCTGACCGACTCCGACGTCGAGCGCATCGAGGGCCGTCTCGTCGAGGCCGCCCGCTCCTGGTCCGACGGCTTCCAGGAAGCGCTGATCGCCGAGTGCGGCGAGGAGCGCGCCGCCGAGCTGCTGCGCCGCTACGGCACCTCCTTCACCGAGGGCTACAAGGCCGACCACTCGCCGCGCGCGGCCGTCGCCGACCTGGTCCACCTGGAGCGGCTCGCCGCCAGCGACCGCAAGTTCGCGCTCTCGCTCTACGAGCCCGTGGGCGCGGGCCCCGGCGAGCGCCGGTTCAAGATCTTCCGCACCGGCGACCAGGTCTCGCTCTCGGCGGTCCTGCCGGTGCTGCAGCGCCTGGGCGTCGAGGTCACCGACGAGCGCCCCTACGAGCTGCGCCGCTCCGACCGGGTCAGCGCGTGGATCTACGACTTCGGTCTGCGGATGCCCGTCTCCGGCAGCGGGGACACCAACTACCTCGGCGACGACGCCCGCGAGCGCTTCCAGGACGCCTTCGCCGCGGTCTGGCAGGGCGACGCCGAGAACGACAACTTCAACGCCCTGGTGCTGAGCGCCGGGCTCACCTGGCGGCAGGCCGTCGTCCTGCGCGCGTACGCCAAGTACCTGCGCCAGGCCGGTTCCACCTTCAGCCAGGACTACATGGAGGACACCCTCCGCAACAACGTCCACACCACCCGCCTGCTGGTCTCGCTCTTCGAGGCCCGGATGGCGCCCGTGCGCCAGACCGCCGGCAGCGAGCTCGTGGACGCCATGCTGGAGGAGCTCGACGGGGCCCTGGACCAGGTCGCCTCGCTCGACGAGGACCGCATCCTGCGGGCCTTCCTCACCCTCATCAAGGCCACGCTGCGCACGAACTTCTTCCAGCTCAACGGCGTGGGCGAGCAGCACGCGTACGTGTCGATGAAGTTCGACCCGCAGGCCATCCCGGACCTGCCCGCGCCGCGTCCGGCCTTCGAGATCTGGGTGTACTCCCCGCGCGTCGAGGGCGTCCACCTGCGCTTCGGCAAGGTCGCCCGAGGCGGCCTGCGCTGGTCCGACCGCCGCGAGGACTTCCGTACGGAGATCCTCGGCCTGGTCAAGGCGCAGATGGTCAAGAACACCGTGATCGTGCCGGTCGGTGCCAAGGGCGGCTTCGTCGCGAAGAACCTCCCCGACCCGTCGGTGGACCGCGACGCCTGGCTCGCCGAGGGCATCGCCTCGTACAAGATCTTCATCTCGGCGCTGCTCGACATCACCGACAACATGGTCGCCGGCGAGGTCCTGCCCCCCAAGGGCGTGGTCCGCCACGACGAGGACGACACCTACCTCGTCGTCGCCGCCGACAAGGGCACCGCGACCTTCTCCGACATCGCCAACGGAGTGGCCGAGTCCTACGGATTCTGGCTCGGCGACGCCTTCGCGTCGGGCGGCTCCGCCGGCTACGACCACAAGGGCATGGGCATCACCGCCCGCGGCGCGTGGGAGTCCGTCAAGCGGCACTTCCGCGAGCTCGGCCACGACACCCAGACCGAGGACTTCACCGTCGTCGGCGTCGGTGACATGTCCGGCGACGTGTTCGGCAACGGCATGCTGCTCTCCGAGCACATCCGCCTGGTCGCAGCCTTCGACCACCGGCACATCTTCATCGACCCGAACCCGGACGCGGCCACCTCGTACGCCGAGCGCCGGCGCCTGTTCGAGCTGCCGCGCTCCTCGTGGGCCGACTACGACACCTCGCTGATCTCGGCGGGCGGTGGCATCCACCCGCGTTCGGCGAAGGCCGTCCCGATCACCGCGCAGATCCGTGAGGCCCTCGGCATCGAGGCCGGCGTCACCAAGATGACCCCGGCCGACCTGATGAAGGCGATCCTGCAGTCCCCGGTGGACCTGCTGTGGAACGGCGGCATCGGTACGTACGTCAAGGCCACCGCCGAGACGCACGCGGACGTCGGCGACAAGGCCAACGACGCGATCCGCGTCAACGGCTCCGAGGTGCGGGCCAAGGTCATCGGCGAGGGCGGCAACCTGGGCCTGACCCAGCTCGGCCGGATCGAGTTCGCCCGCAGCGGCGCCGGCGGCGAGGGCGGCAAGGTCAACACCGACGCCATCGACAACAGCGCGGGCGTGGACACCTCCGACCACGAGGTGAACATCAAGATCCTGCTGAACGCGGTCGTCACGGACGGCGACATGACCGTCAAGCAGCGCAACAAGCTGCTCGCCCAGATGACCGACGAGGTCGGCCACCTGGTGCTGCGCAACAACTACGCGCAGAACATCGCGCTCGCCAACGGCGCGGCGCAGGCCCCGAGCCTGCTCCACGCCCAGCAGCGCTACATGCGCCGGCTGGAGAACGACGGACGGCTGGACCGGGCGCTGGAGTTCCTGCCCACGGACCGGCAGATCCGCGAACTGCTCGGGAGCGGCAAGGGTCTGACCCAGCCGGAGCTGGCCGTGCTGTTCGCCTACACCAAGATCACGGTGGCGGACGAGCTCATCGCCACCGAGCTGCCGGACGACCCGTACCTGCGCCGCCTGCTCTTCGCGTACTTCCCGGCCGCGCTGGCCGACAGGCTCACCGAGCAGATCGACGCGCACGCGCTGCGTCGGGAGATCATCACCACCATCCTGGTCAACGACACGGTCAACACCGGTGGTTCGACCTTCCTGCACCGTCTGCGCGAGGAGAGCGGGGCCTCCACGGAGGAGATCGTCCGGGCGCAGCTCGCGGCCCGCGAGATCTTCGGCCTGGCCGACGTGTGGGACGCGGTGGAGGCGCTCGACAACAAGGTCGCCGCCGATGTCCAGACCCGGGTGCGGCTGCACTCGCGGCGCCTGGTCGAGCGCGGTACCCGCTGGCTGCTGAACAACCGGCCGCAGCCGCTCCAGATCACCGAGACCATCGCCTTCTTCACCGAGCGCGTGGTCCAGGTCTGGGCCGAGCTGCCGAAGCTGGTGCGCGGCGCCGACCTGGAGTGGTACCGGTCGATCATGGACGAGCTGACGGGCGAGGGTGTTCCGGAGGAACTGGCCGCCAAGGTGGCCGGCTTCTCGTCCGCCTTCCCGGCGCTCGACATCGTGGCGATCGCGGACCGTACGGGTGTGGACCCGCTGGAGGTCGCCGAGGTGTACTACGACCTCGCCGACCGCCTGAACATCACCCAGCTGATGGACCGGATCATCGAGCTGCCGCGGTCCGACCGCTGGCAGTCGATGGCCCGTGCGTCCATCCGCGAGGACCTGTTCGCGGCGCACGCGGCCCTGACCGCCGATGTGCTGTCGGTGGGCAACGGCACGTCGACTCCCGAAGAGCGCTTCAAGGCGTGGGAGGAGAAGAACGCGGCGATCATCGGGCGGGCGCGGACGACTCTGGACGAGATCCAGGGGTCGGACGACTTCGACCTGGCGAATCTGTCGGTGGCGATGCGGACGATGCGGTCGCTGTTGCGCGTGCACAGCTGATCGGTCGGCTTTGCCGAACGGGCCGGGCCCGGGACCTTGTGGTCCCGGGCCCGGCCCGTTGCGGGGGCGCTGCCCCCGGGCCCCCGCGCCTCAAACGCCGGCGGGGCTGAATGGGCGTCTCAAACGCCGGCGGGCTGAAATGAGTGCCGGGGCTGGTCAGCGGCCCGCCGTGAAGGCCTCGTAGGCGTCGCAGACCTCCGCCGAGGGGCCGTCCATGCGCAGGACGCCCGCCTCCAGCCAGATCGCGCGGTCGCAGGTCTCGCGGACCGTGTTGATGCTGTGGCTGACGAGGAAGACGGTGCCCGCGTGCTCGCGGAGTTCCTCGATGCGGGCCTGGCTGCGGCGCTGGAACGCGGCGTCGCCCGTGGCCAGGGCCTCGTCGATCATCAGGACGTCGTGGTCCTTGGCCGCGGCGATGGAGAAGCGCAGCCGGGCCCCCATCCCGGAGGAGTACGTCCGCATGGGCAGGGAGATGAAGTCGTCCTTCTCGTTGATGCCGGAGAAGTCGACGATGCCCTGGTAGCGCTCGCGGATCTGCTGCTTGGACATGCCCATCGCGAGGCCGCCGAGGACGACGTTGCGCTCGCCGGTCAGGTCGTTCATCAGGGCGGCGTTCACGCCCAGCAGGGACGGCTGGCCGTGCGAGTAGATCCGGCCGCGGGCCACCGGCTGGAGGCCTGCGATGGCGGCCAGCAGGGTGGACTTGCCCGAGCCGTTGGAGCCGATGAGGCCGATGGCCTCGCCCTTGTGGGCGGTGAAGGTGACGCCCTTGACGGCGTGCACCTCCTTCATGCCGGGGGAGGGGCGGCGGGAGAAGACCCGGCTGAGCGCCGCGGTGGCGCCGCCCTTGCGGGCGCCGGCTCCGTGGACCTTGTAGATGACGTGGACCCCGTCGGCGATGACGGTGGGTACCCGGGTGTCGGTCGTCGTCGCGGTGTCAGCCACGGCCGTACTCCTCTTCTGCCTTCCAGAACCAGATGAAGCCGCCGACGCCGGCGAGCAGGGCCCAGCCGATGGCGAGGGGCCACACGTGGGGCGGGAGCGAGTGCGCCCCGAAGCTGTCGATCAGCGCGAAGCGCATCAGGTCGATGTAGACGGCGGCGGGGTTGAGCTTGAGCAGCATCAGCACCCAGTGGTGCGGCAGGTGGTCCGACTTGAGCATCTGGTCGATGGACCACATGACGCCCGAGGAGTACATCCAGGTGCGCAGCACGAAGGGCATCAGCTGGCTGACGTCCGGGCTCTTGCTGCCGATGCGGGCCATGACCATGGCGCAGCCGGCGGCGAAGACGGCCATCAGCAGCAGCGTCGGCACGGCCAGGAACCAGGACCAGGCGGGCCGCTGGCCGAAGGCCAGCAGCAGGACGACCAGGGCGCCCATGGTGACGAGCAGCTGCTGGAAGAGCTGGACGACGGTGGAGATGGGCAGGCTCGCGCGGGGGAAGTGCAGGGCGCGGACCAGGCCGCGGTTGCTGTGGACGGCGCGGGTGCCGGCGTTGATGGAGCTGCCGATGAAGTCCCAGACGAAGATGCCGGTGATCAGGAAGGGGACGTAGTCCGGCACG
Source organism: Streptomyces avidinii (assembly GCF_014650695.1). GTDB lineage: Bacteria > Actinomycetota > Actinomycetes > Streptomycetales > Streptomycetaceae > Streptomyces > Streptomyces avidinii. The sequence continues at coordinate 27,878 of NZ_BMVL01000017.1, forward strand.
CCGTTGCTGGCCTTCATCACGATGCCGAAGATGAAGTAGTAGACGGCCGCGTTCAGCAGCGGGGTCACCAGGTGCCAGAGCTGGCCGAGCTTGGCGGAGCTGTACGTGGCCTGCATACGGGCGGTCGCGTACGCGGTCACGAAGTGGCGGCGGTTCCAGAGCTCCGCGATGTAGCGGGGGAGCGTGGGGCGGGCGCCGCTGAGGGTGAGGCCGTGGGCGGCGGCGAGTTGCGCGAGTTCCGCGGAGGGCGCGGGCGCGGTCTTGGGTGCGGTCGCGGTGGTCACAGGTTCGCTTTCGACGGGGGTCAGTACGTCGCTGCCGAGGTCGGGACGGGTCCGTATCGTCGCTACGGCGAGATTAGGGTGTGGTGCGTCGGAACGCAACCGTATCGTCGTGACGGGGCGCGGTTATGCTCTGTGCATGACCACGGACCCCTCCGCCGCCCCCGCCCCCGCCCGTAGAGCCCCCGCCGGGGCCGCCGTCCTGCGCGCGGACGTGACGGAGGCGATCCGCGACGCGGTGGTGGAGGAACTGGCCGCGGTCGGCTTCGCGCGGATGTCCATCGAGGGCATCGCCCGGCGGGCGGGGGTCGGCAAGACCGCGGTCTACCGGCGGTGGAAGTCGAAGCTGCACCTGGTGCTGGACCTGGTGGGGGCCTTCGCCGTGGACGGCCTGCCGGTGCCCGCGACGGGCTCGCTGTACGGGGACGTACGTGCCCTGCTGGAGGTCATGTCACACGTGCTGCGGCACCCGGTGGCGTCCGCCGTCATCCCCGACCTGCTGGTGGAGGCCGCGCGAAACCCGGAGATCGCCGAAGCGGTGCGCGGCGCCCTGCTGGACGGGCAGCGCCGCATGGCGGAGGGGATCGTCTCCGGAGCCGTCACGCGCGGCGAGCTGGCCGAGGGCACCGACCCGGGACGGGCGCTCGACCTGGCGATCGGGCCGCTCTACTGGCGCCAGGTGGTCGTCCGGGACGAGGTCACCACCGGGTACCTCGACGAACTGGCCCGGTCGGTCGTGGCGGGGCTGCGCGCCGTCTGAGCCCCGCCGCAGGCCGGCCGCTACGGCCGGACGGGAGCCAGCGCCGGTGCCGGGGCCGCCGAGGCCGAGGCCGCGGGAGCCGCAGGTGTCGGACGGCGGTCCTCCAGAGGCATGACCGCAGGAATCGGGGCCGTCTGCCCCAGGAAGACCCGGCGCACGACCCGCTCCGCCGCATGGCCGTCGTCGAACTGGCAGAAGCGCGCGCGGAAGGCCGCCCGCAGCTGCGCGGAGCGCGAGCCCTGCCAGTGACCGGTGGTGAAGATGTCCACCAGCTCGTCCTGGGTCCGTGCGATCGCTCCCGGCGGGCACGACCGCAGGTCGAAGTACGTGCCCCGGGCCGCCTCGTACGCCTCCCAGTCGTCCGCGTGGATCACGATCGGCCGGTCCAGTGCGGCGTAGTCGAACATCAGGGACGAGTAGTCCGTCACCAGTGCGTCCGAGGCCAGCGCGAGCTCCTCCACCGAGGGGTGGGAGGAGACGTCGATAAGGCGCGGGTGGGTGTCCGGTGACGGCGGGAGGTCCGCGTACGTGAGATGGGTGCGGGCGAGGATCGTGAAGCGCGGACCCAGGTCCCGCAGGACCCGCTCGAAGTCCAGGTGGTCCGGGCGGCTGCGCCGGTAGTCGCGGTGCGTGGGCGCGTACAGGACGGCCGTGGAGCCCGCCGGGATGCCCAGGCGTTCGCGCAGCTCCAGCACCTCGGCCGGGCCCGCCCGGTGGAACACGTCGTTGCGCGGGTAGCCGTACTCCAGCGTGGTGTAGGAGGACGGGACGGCCTTCTCCCAGACCAGGGTGGAGTGCCGGTTCGAGGAGAGCAGGTAGTCCCACTGGTCGGCGCCGCGCAGCAGGCCCGCGAAGTCCGGTGTCGGGGTGGCCGCCGGGCGGTCCAGGAGGTCGAGGCCGACGCGCTTGAGCGGGGTCCCGTGCTGGGTCTGGACGAGGATCTGGCCCGGCCGCTTGACCAGGGCGCGGTCGAAGTTGACGTTCGTGACCAGGTAGCCGGCCCGGGCCAGGGCGGTCCAGTACGCCGCCGAGCCCGGGCGCAGTGCCACCGTCTCGCGGGGCAGGGTCGAGGCGTGCGCCGGGTCGCAGATCCACGCCGTGCGCATCCGCGGCGCCAGCTCCCGCAGCTTGGCCTCGATCGCCGCCGGGTTGCAGGCGTAGCCGCCGTGCCAGTACGCGGAGAAGACCGCGAGCTCCGGATCCAGCGGCAGCAGTCGCTGGATCCGGTAGTGCAGCCGCAGCGAGGACTCCCGCAGGCCCCGCCCGAGGGCCACGGCCGCGCGGCCCAGCGCCAGTCCCGCCGAGCGCAGCTCCGACAGCAGCCGGTACGTGCGCCGGGTGCCCAGCCGCATCAAGGTGTGCCGGACCCGGTCGGTCCGCGACAGGGACAGCGGCAGCGCGCCGCTGCCGCCCTGGGGGCGGTAGCGGCGCAGCAGGGCGCAGGCCCGGCCGAAGAACTCGGCCCGGGCGGCGCGCGGGAGGCGGCGCGGGTCGGCGTACAGGGCGCAGAAGTGCTCGGCCATCCGGCGGTGCAGGGCGGGGCGCCAGCGCTCCAGCTCCGGGCGCCCGGCGAGGTGGCCGAAGACGCGGTCGTACTGGTCGAAGATGTCGAGGTGGCGGCGGCTGGTGGTGGTCAGGATCGAGCCGGTGCGCCGCTGCCGGTAATGGACGCAGATCCGGTCCAGGACGGCGATGGACTCCGCGGCCAGCAGCGCCGGGTAGGTCCACGGGGCGTCCTCGTAGAGGCCGGGCGGGAAGGAGAGGCCCTCGCGCTCGACGAACTCGCGGCGGTACGTCTTGTTCCACACCACCATCAGCATGCCGAGGAGGGCCGGGCGGTCGGCGAGGCGGAAGCTGGCCGGGCCCTCCTCGGACAGCCGGTGCGAGAGGCGGTTGCGCACCAGCTCGCCCGACCAGAAGGTGCGCGCGTAGTCGTGGATCAGGACGTCGGGCGAGCCGGTGGCCTTCAGCCGGTCGGTGATGGCCTGCAGGGCGCCGGGAGCGAGGGTGTCGTCACCGTCGAGGAAGACCAGGTAGTCGCCGGTCGCCCGGGCCAGGCCCGCGTTGCGGGCCGGCCCCAGCCCCAGGTTGTGCGCCAGGTGCACCGCCGTCACCCGGGGGTCCCGGGCCGCGTACTCGTCGATGATCGAGCCGCAGGTGTCGGGGGAGGCGTCGTCGACCGCGATCAGCTCCAGATCCGGGTACGACTGCGTCAGGACCGAGTCCAGACTCTCCTGGAGGTAGGCCTGGACCTTGTACGCGGGCACGATGACGCTGAACCGGGGCACGGCACATCCAGGGGTCGGCGCGGGCATATGGCCCAGGAACCCCCGGTGTGGCGATCGGGTTACGCAGCGTGTGGCATTCGGGTTACGCAGCGTCAAGGGGGCACGTCACCGGCCGTGCGGAGGCCCGCTACTTGATCGCCCCGGCCATCACCCCCGAGACGAACTGCCGCTGGAAGGCGAAGAAGACGACGAGCGGGATCATCATCGAGAGGAACGCGCCGGGCGCAAGCACGTCGATGTTGTTCCCGAACTGCCGTACCTGCTGCTGGAGGGCGACCGTGACGGGTGGGCTGGCGGAGTCCGCGAAGACCAGGGCCACCAGCATGTCGTTCCACACCCACAGGAACTGGAAGATGCCGAGCGAGGCGATCGCCGGGCCGCCGAGCGGCAGCACCACCCGTGCGAACAGGCGCAGTTCACCCGCCCCGTCGAGGCGGGCGGCCTCCAGCAGCTCGCGCGGGATCTCCGCGAAGAAGTTGCGCAGCAGGAACACGGCGAAGGGCAGTCCGAAGGCGGTGTGGAAGAGGACCACGCCCGCTGTGGTCTCGAACAGCCCGATGGCGCCGAAGAGTTCGGACACCGGGATCAGTGCCACCTGTACGGGGACCACGAGCAGCCCGACGACCAGGAGGAAGAGCCAGTCACGGCCGGGGAACTCCAGCCAGGCGAAGGCGTATCCGGCGAACGCGCCGAGGGTCAGGACCAGCAGGGTGGTCGGCACGGCGATCGCGAAGGTGTTCAGGAGGGAGCCGGTGATCGTGTCATTGGCCAGCAGCCGCTCGTAGTTGTCGGCCGTCAGCCGCGAGGGCGCGGTCAGCACCTGCCACCAGCCGCCGTTGTTGAGGTCGGTGGGGGACAGGAAGGAGGAGAGCAGCAGCCCGAGCGTGGGCAGCAGCCAGAACAGCGCCGCCACGACCAGGAAGACGCGCAGCGCGCCTGCGGCGAGCCCGGCGGAGAAGCGGGTGGCGTACGAGGACGTGGCGTGCGGGGGCCCGGCGTGCGAGGGCTTCGCGGTCGCGGGCTCCGCGGTCGGGGGCTCCGCGGTCGGGGGCTCCGCCACCTGCGGGTCGGCCCCCGGGCCGGCCGCCCCCGGGCCGTCGCCGTCCGCCGCCGGGTCCGGCGTCACGTCGGAACGGCTCATCGGGACCCCTCCTTGCGCAGCCGGCGGATATTCACGAGCATCACCGGGACCACCAGCACCAGCAGCAGCACCGCGATCGCGCTGCCCAGCCCCGGATCGGCGTCCGTGCCGAACGAAGTCCGGTACAGCTGGAGCGCCAGCACGTTCGCGTCGTCCTGGACGGCGCCCGGTGCGATCACGAAGACCAGGTCGAAGATCTTCATGACGTTGATGACGAGGGTGACGAGCACCACCGCCAGGACGGGCGCCAGCAGCGGGACGGTGATCCGGCGGAACACCTGCCACTCGTTCGCTCCGTCCACGCGCGCCGCCTCCAGCAGTTCACGCGGTACGGCGGCCAGCCCGGCCCCGATCAGCACCATCGCGAACCCGGCCCACATCCATACGTACGCCCCGATGACCGCCGGCGTGACGAGCGACGGGCCGAGCCACTCCACCCCGGAGTACGCCTCGCGGAAGTTGGCCGCCGGCAGTCGCAGCAGGGCCCCGTCGGCCTTCCCGGACAGGGTGAAGGTGCCGTCGGAGCGCGCCGTCGCCGTATCGACGACCTTGCCGTCCTTGACCGCCTCGATCCGCATCCCGGCGAAGCCCTGCTCGGTCGGGTCGACCACGTTGCTCGACCCGCCCCCGCCCCGGGTGAAGTCCTGCCAGACGGTGCCGGTGACCTTCCCCGGCTCGGCCCCGGCGGTGCCCGCGGTACGGGTCCCGTCCGGCAGCGCCTCCGGGGCCACGCCGACCAGCGGGAGCAGCACCGGGGTGCCCGCGCGGACCGGGTCGCGGGTGGTGAAGGCGCCGCCGCCGGCGTCCGTGAGCGGCGAGTCCCGGCCCGGCCGGGCCTTGGGGAAGGCCGAGGACTCCGCGAAGGTGTCGTGGACCCCGACCCAGACCGCGTTCGCGACCCCGCGGTCGGGATCGTGGTCGTAGACGAGCCGGAAGATGATGCCCGCGGCCAGCATCGAGATCGCCATCGGCATGAACACCAGCAGCTTGAACGCCGTCCCCCAGCGGACCCGTTCGGTGAGCACCGCGAAGATCAGGCCGAGGGCGGTGGCCGTGGTCGGGGCGAGCACCACCCAGAGCGCCGTGTTCGTCAGGGCGGTGCGGATCGTGTCGTCGCTCAGGATCTCCCGGTAGTTGTCGCCGCCGACGAAGGTGGAGCCGGAGCGGTCGAAGAAGCTGCGGTAGAGGGAGTAGCCGATCGGGTGCACGACGAGCGCGCCGAGCAGCACGAGGGCCGGGAGGAGGAAGGCGGCCGCGATCAGTCGGCGGCGGCGCGCCTCGGCGGAGACGCCGCTCGCCGGGCCGTGCTTCGCGGGGCCGCGCTCGGCGGGCACGCGCTTCCCGGGGACACCCGCCCCCGGGGCGCCCTTTGCGGCAGGGGCCGGCACGGGATCAGTTCCCGTAGGCCTTGGCCGCGTCCGCCTCCAGTTTCGCCTGGGTGCCCGCCACGTCCGACGGGTTCGCCAGGAAGTCCTGGAGCGCCTTCCACTCACCCGCGCCCGGGGTCCCGCCGAAGGCCGCCGGGGCCTGGTCCGACATGTCGAAGCGGAAGTCGTCGCCCGCGGCGATCAGCGCCTTGGCGATGTCCCGCTGGATGGCATTCGGGTAGACGTTCGGGTCAACCGCCTTGTTCGGGGAGACGAAACCGCCCTCCCGCGCCTGGATCTCCGCCGCGTCCGCCGAGGCCAGGAAGGTGAGCAGGGCCTGCGCCCCCTTCGACGGCTTCAGCGCGACCGCCACGTCGCCGCCCGAGACCACCGGCGCCTTTGCCCCGACCGCCGGGAAGGGGAACACGAGGGCGTCCTCTCCCACCTTCGCCTCGGTCTGCGCGATGTTCACCGCCACGAAGTCGCCCTCGAAGACCATCGCCGCCGCGGGCCGGTCACCGCCGGTGAAGGTCTGCGTCACCGACTTCGGGAACTCGGTGGACAGCGCCCCGCTCGTCCCGCCCGCCAGGAAGTCCTTGCGGCCGAACAGCTCGCCGAGCGTGGTCAGCGCCTGCTTGACGCTGTCGTCCGTCCACTTGATCTGGTGCTTGGCCAGCTGGTCGTACTTCTCCGGCCCCGCCTGGGAGAGGTAGATGTTCTCGAACCAGTCGGTGAGGGTCCAGCCGTCCGCACCCGCCACCGAGACGGCCGGAGTACCGGAGGCGGACAACGTGTCGGCCGCGGTGATCAGTTCCTTCCAGGTCTTCGGGGGCTTTACGCCCGCCGCCTCGAAGGCCTTCGCGTTGTACCAGATCAGCGACTTGTTGGCGGCCTTGTAGTAGACGCCGTACTGGGTGCCCTCGACCGCGCCGAGCTTCTTCCAGCCCGCCGAGTAGTTCGCGTCGAGCTGCGCGGCGGCCTCCGGGCCCACCGGCTGCGCCCACTTGTTCTGCACCGCCGAGACCAGCGCACCGACCTGCGGGAGCAGGGCCACGTCCGGCGGCGCCCCGCCCGCGATCTTCGTACCGAGGAAGGTGACGATCGGGTCCTGGGCCGGCACGAAGGTGACGGAGGCTCCCGTCCGCTTCTCGAACTCCTTCAGGACCTTGGTGAAGTTCTCCTGCTCCGGGCCCGTCCAGACCGCGGCGACCTCCAGCTTCTCGCCGGGCAGTTTCGGTAATTCCACCCGGGGCGCGGCGGCCGAGCTGCCCTCGGGCCCCTGCGGTTCCTTCGTCCCGCCGTCCCCGCACGCGGTGAGCGCGAGCGCGCCCGCCGCGGCGACCGCCGTCCAGGTGAGTGTCGTACGGCTCGTTCCGTGCCTGCGCATGGTTCTGCCCCCGATGCCCGTGGTGTGTCCCGGACCACAAGGTCTACGCCGAGCCGTGCGACCCCGCAATACCGCGTCGCGGACGGGCGCACGGGCGTCAGGGCGCGGGCGGGAACAGCACGGGTATCGCCGAGACCAGGTGCGCGGCCCGGTCCAGGGCGCTGGCCAGCAGCGCCAGGTCGGTCGGCCCGTTGCCCAGCTCACGTACCGGGCGGCGGGCCGGGGGATCGCCCATCCGCTCCCACTCCACCGGGACCACAGTCGGCCTCAGGGTCGCCGTCCGCGGGATCCGGCCGGTGACCCGGCCCGCCTGGAACGGGACCGTCCGGCCGTCCCCGAACCGGAGCAGGCCGCGGCCCGGGCCCGGCTGGTCGGGGGCGTCGAGCTCCACGCGCAGGGTCGTCAGCCGGGCCAGCCCGGTGTCCGCCGTACGGTCCGGGCGGGCGCTGGTGGCCACCAGGTGCACGCCGAGCCGGGCTCCGTCACGGGCCACCGCCTCCAGCGCCCGGACCACCGAGCCGGCGGCGGGGCGGCCCGTACTGCCCAGCCCCGGCGCGACCAGCGCGTCGAGGTCGTCCACGAGCACCACCAGGCGGGGCAGCGGGCCCGGCCCGGCCGGCTCGGTACGGGGCGCCGCGGCGCGCAGCCGGAGCGTGCCGGTGCGCTGGGGGTCGAGGTCGCCGCGCTGCTCGCCCTGGGCGGGGCGGCGGGGCGAGACCATCCGGTCGGACACCTCGCGCTGCGCGTGCCACTCGGCGAAGGACAGCTCCGCCAGCAGCTCGGAGCGGCGTTTGAGCTCCGCGCCCAGCGCCTGCGCGAACTCCCGCATGCGCACCGGATCGGAGGCGACCAGGTGGGCGGAGACGTGCGGCAGTTCGGTGCAGGGCAGCAGCCCGTCGCCGCGTTCCCCGCCGGCCCCGTCGAGGAGGAGCAGCCCGAGCCGGTCGGGCCGGGCGGCCGCGGACAGCGAGGCGGCCACCGACCGCAGCAGCTCGGTCCGCCCGCTCCCGGCGGGCCCTTCGATGAGCAGGTGCGGGCCGTCGTGGACGAGCTCGGTGCCGACGGGCCCGCGCCGCCCGCTGCCCAGCACGATCTCGGCGAGGCCGCCCATGCCCTGCCCCTGGTCGGTGGCGGCGGCCCAGCGGGCCATCAGGGAGGCCGGGGTGGCCCGGGCCAGCCCCAGCTCGTCCAGCAGCCGCGCGGTGGCGGGCAGCGTGGCGGCGGCCGGCCGGTACGCCGCGACCGAGCCGACCTCGGCCGTGCGCAACGGGGCCAGGGCGCGGGCGAAGCGCTCGGCCCAGGCGGCGGAGACGGCGTCGGCGGTGGCGGTGCCCCCGGCGGGGACCGGGCGGCCGCCGCTGATCTCGAAGGTCCGTACGGCCGTGGCCACATCGCCGCTGAGCAGCGCGACCGCGCCGCAGTGCCGGAAGGCGGGGGCGCCCGCGCAGGCGGCCTCGTACGTCTCGGCGACCGGGGAGGCGGGGGTGGCGGCGGGGGCCTCGGCGAGGACGAGCACGTGGATCCCGGCGGCCGGGCCGTGCGAGGCGAGCCGCCCGGTGATGTCGCGCAGCGGGCCCGCCCCGGGATCGCCGTCGATCACGACGAGCGTGTACGGGCCGTCGTAGACGGCGGCGGCCCGCCGGACCTGCCCGGCGTCGGCGGCGGCCCAGTGCACGCCGAGCGGACCCTCGTCGAGGCGCCGGGTCAGCTCCCCCGTACGGGCGACGGCCTGGTCGCGGTCGTACGCGAGGAGGAGCCGGCAGTCCTGGCCGTGCGCGGGCCGTACGTGGGGCAGCCAGCCGAGCCAGCCCCAGTCCCGCCGCCGGTCGGCGAGGCCGCGCGCCCGGTCGGTGGAGACGAGCACGATCTCCAGCTGCCCCGGCGCGTGCAGCCCCGCCATCTGCGCGACCACCCAGCGGGCGACGCCGGCCAGCCGGGCCCGCGGCCCGGCGAGCCCGAGGGCGCCGACGGCGGGCAGGGACACCCGGCTGCCGGCGCCGAGCCCCACGTCCAGCACGGCGAGCTGCCCGGTCGTACGGGACCACAGGCGCTCGGTGGGGCCCATCGCGGCCAGCAGCAGAGCGGCGGGGTCGTCGGGGTCGGGCGCGGCGGTCGGCGGCTCCTGCGGGGTCCCGGTGGGCTCCTCGCCCCGCACCCACTTGCGGGCCCAGGCCCCGATGCCCTTGCGCCGCCCGGGTCCGGCGGCGTCGGGAGCCTCGGGGGGTCCGGCCGGTCCGGGGGCGTCGGGTGCCGGCACGGGGGCGGCGGGGTCCGCCTTGGGCAGCGGGCCGGGCGGCGGGCCCGGGACGGGGGGCGGCGGGGCGGAGACCGCGAGGTGGCCCTGGAGGTCCGGGGTCACCGGCAGCGTCGGTGCGCCCGCGGGCGCCAGCCGCAGGGTGGACTCGCCGACCCGCAGCAGCGCACCCGGGGGCAGGGCGACGGGCTGCGGCCCCACCGGGGCGCCGTCCAGGGTGGTGCCGTTCGTCGAGTCGAGGTCGGCGACCGCGACCCGCCCGTCGCGGATCACGGTCACCGCGCAGTGCAGCCGGGAGACGTCGGGGTCGTCCAGCGGGACATCGGCGTCGGCGGAGCGGCCCACCCGGATCTGCCCGCTGTGCAGCAGGTGCACGCCGCCGGCGTCGGGTCCGGCGACCACGTGCAGCTGGGGTGTGCCGAGGCCGTCCTCGGGCAGCACGTCCGGCACCGGTCCGTGCAGGGCCACGACCGCACCGTCCACGAGCGGCGGCTCGCCGAGCACCCGCCGCTGGAGGTCGAGGCGCTCGGAACCGGCGTACAGCACGACCGTGCCGCCGGTGTCGGGTCCGCCGACGGTCGCCGCGAGCCCGGAGGCGACCGCGGCCAGCGCGGTGCCGACGGGCGCGGTGACGAGTACGTCACAGCTCGCGGGGGCGGTCGCGGTCTGGTGGCCGCTGCGCGACCCAAGGACGGTCAGCCGGATCTGCATCGCCGTCAGCGGTCCCTTCTGCGCGGTGCGCGGTGTGTGCGCCCGGCAGGGGGATCCCGTGACATGACCGTCCGGTCGCCCCCCACCCGGCACGGACGCGTCGTCCGGTCAGGTCTGCCCGGAAGGCGGGGCTCCCGTCCCGTGCCGTTCCGTACGGGTGCATCCTCGCACCTGTCACGGACAACACGCCCGGCACCCGGCAACAAATGATCTTGATGTGATCCGACCCGGGGCGGACCCCGGCCGGATCCGGACGGCGAGGTGGTGGAAGACGGGGAAAAACGCCTCCGGCATACCCAGCAAACATCACCCTCCGTACATATGTGCGGCAACCAACCTCTGCGGACCGGCGTCTTCCCGGGGGACACCCCCTAGAGTGGGCCGGAAAACCAATCAGCAGATCGACCACAGCAGGACGACAGCAGGGGAGCGCGAGACGTGCGGCCAGTCGGCAGCAAATACCTGCTCGAGGAGCCGCTCGGGCGCGGCGCCACGGGCACTGTCTGGCGTGCCCGCCAGAGGGAGGCCGCCGGCGCGGAGGCGGCCGTGGCGGGCCAGCCCGGCGAGACCGTGGCCATCAAGGTCCTCAAGGAGGAGCTGGCCCAGGATCCCGACATCGTCATGCGCTTCCTGCGGGAGCGCTCGGTCCTGCTGCGCCTGACGCACCCCAACATCGTGCGCACGCGCGACCTCGTCGTCGAGGGTGATCTGCTGGCTCTGGTCATGGACCTGATCGACGGCCCGGACCTGCACCGCTACCTCCGCGAGAACGGCCCCTTCACGCCCGTCGCCGCGAGCCTGCTGACCGCCCAGATCGCGGACGCCCTCGCCGCCAGCCACGCCGACGGAGTGGTCCACCGCGACCTGAAGCCGGCCAACGTGCTGCTCGACGAGCGCGGCGGGCAGATGAAGCCGATGCTCACCGACTTCGGCATCGCCCGCCTCGCGGACTCCCCGGGCCTGACCCGCACCCACGAGTTCGTCGGCACCCCCGCCTACGTCGCCCCCGAGTCCGCGGAGGGCCGCCCGCAGACCTCCGCCGTCGACATCTACGGCGCCGGCATCCTCCTCTACGAGCTGCTCACCGGACGCCCGCCGTTCGCCGGCGGCACCGCGCTCGAAGTGCTCCACCGCCACCTCAGCGAGGACCCGCAGCGGCCCTCGACCGTGCCGGAGCCGCTGTGGACGGTCATCGAGCGCTGTCTGCGCAAGGAGCCGAACGAGCGACCCAGCGCCCAGAGCCTGGCCCGCGGACTGCGCGTGGTGGCCGCCGGCATCGGCGTGCACTCCTCGGCCGCCGAGGTGGAGGCCGCCCTCGGCGTGGGCGCGCTGCTCGCGCCCGACCCCTCGCCGGCCCCGGTCCCCGAGACCCCCGGCGCCGCCGACCCCACCCAGATGCTTCCCGGGACCGGTGCGCAGGCCGGCGCCTACGACCCGAACGGCATGACCAGCGTCCTGCCGCCGGTCGGTGCGGCGGACGCCACCTCGGTGCTGCCGAGCACGGGAGGCCCCGGGGCCGACCCGACCTCGGTGATGCCCCCGGTGCAGCGGCCCGACCAGCCGCATCCGTGGCAGTCGCAGATGCAGGCCGCCCGGGACCGCAACGAGCAGACGCAGATCCAGTACCTCGACCCGAACGAGGACCCCCTGCGCCGCCGCCCGCAGCGACAGGCGCCCCCGCCGCCGCAGCACCGGCCCCAGCAGCAGCCGTACCGGCAGGGCCCGCCGCCCCAGCAGCAGCAGTACCAGCAGCCGCCCCAGCAGCAGTACCGCCAGCCGCAGCAGCCGCCGCAGCAGCAGTACGCGCCTCCGCCGCCGCAGCACTACCAGCCGCAGCAGCACCAGCCCCAGCCGTACCAGCAGCAGCCTCAGCCGCAGCAGCCCCAGTACCGCCAGCCCCAGCCGCAGCAGCAGCCCCCGCAGGCCCCGCCGCCGCAGCGGCCGGCCCCCCGGGAGCCGCGCGAGCCGCGCCGCCGCAGCGCCAACCCGGTGCGGATCCCGGGCCTCGGCTGCCTCAAGGGCTGCCTGGTGCTGATCCTGGTGTTCTTCGTCGCAGGCTGGCTGATCTGGGAGCTGACCCCGCTCCAGCAGTGGGTCGGCACCGGCCGCGGCTGGTGGGACCAGGTGTGGACCTGGGGCTCCGACGTCGTCGACTGGGTCGCCACGATCGGGGATTCCGCGGGCTCCTCGGGTTCGCCGAATCCCTGACGGGGGCTCCGGTAGCGCCGACCTCGTAGATTTGTCGACTTCTGGGACGTGATTTCGCCCGCAGAAGTGAAGGTCGCCGCGAATCCGGCCCCCTGCTGGCCTCCAATGCCCACTCGGCCGCGTAGCTTTGGTGCGTACGCCAGCCGCTGAGGGAGCAGTCGTGGCACGGAAGATCGGCAGCCGGTACACCGCGCACCAGATCCTGGGACGCGGCAGCGCGGGCACGGTGTGGCTGGGCGAGGGGCCTGACGGGCCCGTCGCCGTCAAACTGCTGCGCGAGGACCTCGCGTCCGACCAGGAACTCGTCGGACGGTTCGTCCAGGAGCGCAGCGCGCTGCTCGGCCTGGAGCACCCGCACGTCGTGTCCGTCCGCGACCTCGTCGTGGACGGCAACGACCTCGCCCTCGTCATGGACCTCGTCCGCGGTACGGACCTGCGCACGCGCCTCGACCGCGAGCGGCGGCTCGCCCCCGAGGCGGCCGTGGCGATCGTCGCGGACGTCGCCGACGCGCTGGCCGCGGCGCACGCGGCGGGGGTCGTCCACCGCGACGTCAAGCCGGAGAACGTCCTGCTGGACATGCAGGGCCCGCTCGGCCCGGGCGGTTCGCACCCGGCGCTGCTGACCGACTTCGGCGTGGCCAAGCTGATCGACTCCCCGCGGCGGGCCGCGGCGGGCCGGGCCTCGGCCCCGACGACCCGGATCATCGGCACCCCGGACTACCTGGCGCCGGAGATCGTGGAGGGCCTGCCCCCGCGGGCCGCGGTGGACATATACGCCCTGGCCACGGTCCTGTACGAACTGCTGGCCGGGTTCACCCCCTTCGGCGGGGGCCACCCGGGAGCGGTCCTGCGGCGGCACGTGACCGAGACGGTCGTCCCGCTGCCGGGCATCCCCGACGAGCTGTGGCAGCTCGTCGTGCAGTGCCTGGCCAAGGCCCCTGCCTCACGGCTGCGGGCCTCGGAGCTGTCGGTCCGGCTGCGGGACCTGCTCCCGATGCTGGCCGGGATGCCGCCACTGGACGTGGACGAGCCCGACGACGCGGATCCGGACCCCGAGCCCTCGGAGGAACCGGCGGCGGATCCGGTCCGGCGCCGCGGCGTGGTCCCGCTGGTGCCCGGCTCGGCGACGGACTCCAACCGGGACACCCACACCTCGATGCGCGTGCCGGGGCCGGACGAGCTGGCGGGCGGCGCGCTGGGCACCGCACGCGTGCCGCGCCCGGCCGGCGGCCACCGGCCGGGCTCCGCCCGCCACCGCGCGGAGGCCGCGCGCAAGCGCCGGCTGGTCCTGTCCGTGTCGGCCCTGGCGCTGGCCGCGGCCGTCGGCCTGGGCACGTGGCTGGCTGTCTCCGGTGACGACCCCGCCCCCCGGCAGGACAACAAGCAGTCGGTCCCGCGGGTCCCGTAACGCCGTGCGGCGCCGCTCCTGGGCCTCCGCCCCAGACCCCGCGCCTCGAACGCCGGCGAGGCTGGATTTTCAGCCGTCCGGCGTTCGAGGACCGGGTCCGGGCAGAGCCCGGGAAACGGCGAAGGGGCGGGGCGGGGAGAGAGCTCCGCGCAGCGGACACCCGCGGCCGGGGACGGCTAGGCGTTGGCCAGTTCCGGGTGCCAGCGCCGCGCCACGGCCGGGTGGGCGCGGACCCAGCCCTTGAGTTCGTTGCGGCCGTACTCGGCGTGCAGCGGGTTCGACTCGTCGTGCGCGACCCCGGGCGCGGAGCGCAGGTAGTCGCCCGGGACGGTCTCGATCACCGCGTCCAGCCGCGGGTTGTAGAAGAACGGCACCGAGTACCGCTCCACCGCCCCCGGCGGGCTGACCACCCGGTGGTCCGTCGCCGTCAGGTACCCCTCGGTGGCGATCTCCAGCAGCTCGCCCAGGTTCACCACGAACGCGCCCGGCATCGGCGGCACGTCCAGGTAGCCGCCGTCCCGGACCACCTGGAGGCCGCCCACCGAGTCCTGGAGCAGCAGTGTCAGGAACCCGTAGTCCTTGTGGGCGCCGACCCCCTGGTCGGCGCCGGAGGGGGCCGATCCCGGGTAGCGGATCAGCTTGGTGTGCAGGTGCGGTCGGTCCGCGAAGGCCGCGTCGAAGAAGTCCGCCGGGGCGCCGATCGCGACGAGCAGCTCCTGGAGCAGGCGGTGGGCCACCGCCGCGAGCCGCGACTGCCAGTCCAGGACCACCGTACGGAGCTCCGGGAGGGCGGCGGGCCACTGGTTCGGGCCCTCCAGCCACAGGTACGCCGGGTCGTCCGGCCCCACCGCCGGCGCCGGGCGCTCCGCGCCGACGTCCAGCTGGTCCCGCCAGTCGGAGGCCCCGCCGGTCAGCTCGTGGCCGATGCGGGTGTAGCCGCGGAAGTGCGGGGAGTTCAGATTGCTGACCGAGAGCCGGTCGGTCTCCGGGAGGGCGAAGAACGCCCTGGTCAGTTCCAGGATGCGGGCACTCTCGGCGGCGGTGACGCCGTGCCGGTCAGGTGCAGGAAACCGGAGTCCCTGGCGGCTGCGTGCAGCTTCTTCAGGAAGTCGGCCCGCTGGGCCGGGTCGTCCGCCTGGGAGAGGTCCAGGACGGGGAGGGTGTGCGCGGACGGCATGACGGCTCCGTTTCGGGATGTCACGGGGTCCTGTTCCCCAGAGGTGGCGGGGGCCGCGGGGCGGGGGAGGGTCTCCGGCAGGGGTGGTGCCGGGACCGCGGGAGCCGCGCGTACAGGACCAAGTCGGATCGGGGTGGATCAGGCTTGGGTTCGGTCCGGCGGCAGACAGCTCGTCGTCGTGACACGCATGTGGTCCACATGGCGGCGCTTGACGAGGAGAACGGTCATACGGTGAGCGTACGCCCGTGCGAGCCCTCATCAGTACGGGTGATCCGGCCTGCCCGGACGGCATCGTCCGGGGACCGGCTACGCTGGACCCGTGGCAGTCGTCGATGTTTCCGAAGAGCTGAAGTCCCTCTCCTCGACCATGGGGTCGATCGAGGCCGTCCTGGACCTCGACAAGCTGAGGGCAGATATCGCCGTGCTCGAGGAGCAGGCCGCCGCGCCGTCCCTGTGGGACGACCCGGATGCCGCTCAGAAGATCACGAGCAAGCTTTCGCACCTCCAGGCGGAGGTCCGCAAGACCGAAACGCTGCGGGGGCGCATCGACGACCTCGGGGTGCTCTTCGACCTCGCCCAGGAGATGGACGACGCGGACACCCTGGCCGAGGCCGAGACCGAGCTCGTCTCCGTCCGCAAGGCGCTGGACGAGATGGAGGTCCGGACCCTGCTCTCCGGCGAGTACGCCGAGCGCGAGGCCCTGGTCAACATCCGTGCCGAGGCCGGTGGCGTCGACGCCTCCGACTTCGCCGAGCGCCTCCAGCGCATGTACCTGCGCTGGGCCGAGCGCCACGGCTACTCGACGGAGATCTACGAGACCTCGTACGCGGAAGAGGCCGGCATCAAGTCGACCACCTTCGTCGTCAAGGCCCCGTACGCCTACGGAACGCTCTCGGTCGAGCAGGGCACCCACCGCCTCGTGCGGATCTCGCCCTTCGACAACCAGGGCCGCCGCCAGACCTCCTTCGCGGGCGTCGAGGTGCTCCCGGTCGTCGAGACCAGCGACCACGTCGAGATCGACGAGGCCGAGCTGCGCGTCGACGTGTACCGCGCCTCCGGCCCGGGCGGCCAGGGCGTCAACACCACCGACTCCGCGGTGCGCATCACGCACCTGCCGACCGGCATCGTGGTCTCCTGCCAGAACGAGCGCTCGCAGATCCAGAACAAGGCCAGCGCCATGAACGTCCTCCAGGCCAAGCTGCTCGAGCGGCGCCGCCAGGAGGAGAAGGACAAGATGGACGCCCTCAAGGACGGCGGCAGCTCCTGGGGCAACCAGATGCGCTCCTACGTCCTGCACCCGTACCAGATGGTCAAGGACCTGCGGACGGAGTTCGAGGTCGGCAACCCGCAGGCGGTGCTCGACGGCGAGATCGACGGCTTCCTGGAGGCCGGAATCCGCTGGCGCAAGCAGCAGGAGCAGACCGCGTAACGCCGCAGCACGCGACGCAGCACGATGAGAAGGGCCCGGACACCCAGTGTCCGGGCCCTTCTCATCGTGTGTGATCGCTACGCGGCACGGATACCGCGCGCACCGCGACGGGGCGGTGTGAGCGCTCTAGGCGGCGTGCTGGGCCACCAGCGCCAGAGCTGCCACAAGGACCACCATGAGCACGATGAGGGTCATGGGGTTCAGGCCGGAGAAGGGGCTGCCCTCCTGCTGGAGGCGCTCCCGGTTCGCCCGGCACACCGGGCAGCGGCCCTGGCTGACGGGTGCGGCGCAGTTCGCGCACACGAGCCGGTCATATGTCATGCGCTCCTCCTCTCGTCCCCTCGGTCTTCTCGTTGCGTACAACGGCGCGGGGACCCGGACCGTTCCCCCTACCACTGTGCCAGCTTCGCCGACATTCGGCGCGGCCCGTCCGGGCAATCACGGTCCGGACCCACTGGCACCCCGGGATAAATCGGGCAAGTCCGGAGGCCGGGTCCACACCTCGCGCCCGTTCGCGTATGGTCACGCACACCTACTCCCGGCGACCGTGGTGCACCCGTGATCCGATTCGACAGTGTCTCCAAGTCCTACCCGAAGCAGAGCCGTCCCGCACTCAGAGAAGTCTCCCTCGACATCGCGAAGGGCGAGTTCGTCTTCCTGGTCGGCTCCTCCGGCTCCGGCAAGTCCACGTTCCTGCGCCTGATCCTGCGCGAGGAACGGGCGAGCCACGGCCAGGTGCACGTCCTGGGCAAGGACCTCGCCAAGCTCTCCAACTGGAAGGTTCCGCAGATGCGGCGCCAGTTGGGGACCGTCTTCCAGGACTTCCGACTGCTGCCCAACAAGACGGTGGCCGAGAACGTGGCCTTCGCGCAGGAGGTCATCGGCAAGCCGCGCGGCGAGATCCGCAAGGCCGTCCCGCAGGTCCTCGAACTCGTGGGCCTGGGTGGCAAGGAGGACCGCATGCCCGGCGAGCTCTCCGGCGGTGAGCAGCAGCGCGTGGCCATCGCCCGCGCCTTCGTCAACCGCCCCGCCCTGCTGATCGCGGACGAGCCCACCGGCAACCTCGACCCGCAGACCTCGGTCGGGATCATGAAGCTGCTGGACCGGATCAACCGGACCGGCACCACGGTGATCATGGCCACACACGACCAGCAGATCGTCGACCAGATGCGCAAGCGCGTCATCGAACTCGAACAGGGCCGACTCGTGCGCGACCAGTCGCGCGGCGTCTACGGCTACCAGCACTGAAAGGTCCCTGAGACGCAATGCGCGCCCAGTTCGTCATGTCGGAGATCGGCGTCGGTCTCCGTCGCAATCTCACCATGACCTTCGCGGTCATCATCTCCGTGGCCCTCTCGCTGGCCCTGTTCGGCGGCTCCCTGCTCATGCGCGAGCAGGTGAGCCGGATGAAGGGCTTCTGGTACGACAAGGCCAACGTCTCGATCTACCTCTGCAACAAGCAGGACGCCCAGGAGGCCGGCGAGGCAGCCGCCAAGCCGGACGGTTCGGCGAGCGGCTCCGGCGGCGTCGCCACCTGCCGCAAGGGCGCCGTGACCGATGAGCAGAAGAAGCAGATCGAGTCCGAGCTCAAGCAGATGACGCTGGTCAAGAGCGTCGCGTACGAGTCGGCGGACGAGGCGTACAAGCACTACCAGGAGCAGTACGGGCACACCGCGCTCGCCTCCTCCATCACGCCCGACCAGATGCAGGAGTCCTTCCGGGTCAAGCTGAAGAACCCGGAGAAGTACAAGGTGGTCACCTCCGCCTTCGCCGGCCGCGACGGCATCCACACCGTCGACGACCAGCGCAAGGAGATCGACGACCTCTTCCGGATCCTGAACTACCTCAACTACGCGGCCCTCGGCATCATGTTGATCATGCTGATCGTGGCGCTGCTGCTGATCGTCAACACCGTGCGCGTCTCGGCGTTCAGCCGCAGGCGGGAGACCGGGATCATGCGGCTGGTGGGTGCCTCCAGCTTCTACATCCAGGTCCCCTTCATCATGGAGGCGGCCGTCGCCGGCCTCATCGGCGCGCTCTTCGCCTGCGCCATGCTCGTCTCCGGGCAGTACTTCGTGATCGACCACGGCGTCGGGCTGCGGGACAAGATTCAGTTGATCGACTTCATGGGCTGGGGATCGGTGCTGGCCAAGCTCCCGTACGTCCTCTTCATCGGCCTCCTGATGCCCTCCATGGCCGCCTTCATCGCCCTGCGCAAGTACCTGAAGGTGTGACAAGCGCCCCGCGAGCGGTCCGGTCAACCACCCGTACCGGCGCGGGGCTTGTCCTAGACTCGGCGCCATGCTGGGCTTGCCGAGTATTCCCGCCTTCTGTCTCCGGCCCCGCGACCTGCGTCGCGGGGCCGTTCTGACGTTGGCCTTCCTCACCGCCGTCGGCGCCGGTGCGTACACCGGCTGCTGGGACCGCGAGGAGGGTGCCGTGGCCGCCGCGGCCCTGACCGGCGCCCCCGCCTCCGAGGCCCCGCGCCAGGCCGGCACCGCCGACCGGGACGCGGTCGCCCGCGCCGCCGCGGAGGCCGTCGCCGAGGGAAAGTCCGGCAAGAAGGCCGCGCAGGAGGTGGTCAGCCGCAGCGGCGACCGCTGGGGCACCGTTTACGACCAGAGCGAGTACGCCGCCTTCGCCGAGGGCCTCGACGGCCGCTGGACCGGCGTCGGAGTCTGGGCCGAGCGGGCCCGCGACGGCATGATCAAGGTCGACAAGGTCCAGCCCGGCAGCCCCGCCGCCCGCGCAGGACTGCGCGCCGGGGACCGGCTGCTGAGCGTCGACGGGCACACCGTGACCGGCCTGGCCGTCGCCGACGTGGTCGCCCTGCTGAGGGGCGAGGCCGGTACCCCGGTCGTACTGAACCTGAGCCGGGACGGCGCGGACCTCACCGAGACCGTGCGCCGCGAGCAGCTGCGCACCGAGCCGGTGACCGTGCGCCGGCGCCCGGACGGGGTCACGGTCATCAAGGTGGTCTCCTTCACCCGCGGTTCCGGCGAGCGCGTCAGGTCCGCCGTGCGCGCGGCCCCGGCCGGCGAGGGGGTCGTGCTCGACCTGCGCGGCAACCCCGGCGGCCTGGTCGCCGAGGCGGTCACCGCCGCCTCGGCCTTCCTGGACGGCGGGCTCGTGGCCACGTACGACGTGCGCGGCGACCAGCGGGTCCTGTACGCGGCACCGGGCGGTGACACCACCCGGCCGCTGGTGGCCCTCGTCGACGGGGGGACGATGAGCGCGGCCGAGCTGGTCACGGGCGCCCTCCAGGACCGTGGCCGGGCGGTGGCGGTGGGCAGCCGGACCTTCGGCAAGGGCTCGGTGCAGATGCCGACCGAGCTGCCGGACGGTTCGGTGGCCGAGCTGACGGTGGGCACGTACCGCACACCGGCGGGCCGGAGCCTGGACGGCGAGGGCATCACCCCGGACGTGCCGGCGGGCGAGGCGGTCGAGGAGCGGGCGGTCACAGTATTGGGTGGCCTCGGGGTGGGTCCGTAGTGCGAAAATGACCGCACTATGGCTAAGGAAAAAGGGCGCAAGCTGATCGCCCAGAACAAGAAGGCGCGCCACGACTACGCGATCATCGACACCTACGAGTGCGGTCTCGTGCTCACAGGTACCGAGGTCAAGTCCATGCGCCAGGGCCGGGCCTCGCTGGTGGACGGCTTCGTGTCGGTGGAGGGCGGGGAGGCCTGGCTCTACAACGTGCACGTGCCGGAGTACAGCCAGGGCACCTGGACCAACCACAGCGCCCGGCGCAAGCGCAAGCTCCTCATGCACCGCGAGGAGATCGACAAGCTGGAGCGCAAGGCGGACGAGTCGGGTCACACGATCGTGCCCCTCTCGCTGTACTTCAAGGACGGCCGGGCGAAGGTCGAGATCGCGCTGGCGAAGGGCAAGAAGGAGTACGACAAGCGGCAGACGCTGCGCGAGAAGCAGGACACCCGTGAGACGAACCGGGCGATCTCGGCCGTCCGGCGCAAGCAGCGCGGCACGGTTTAATCACCTGGCACGCGGCGCTCCACTTCGCGTACCATGGCGTCAGCACCGCCCCCCAGGGGTCGGCGCAGCTTGAAAAAACAACATGGGGATGATCGGTTTCGACAGCGGATGTCGATGCAGGGGAAGCGAGCCGAGGAAGCGGCAATGATCTCGCTAACCATATGTCGCAAAAAATAATCGCCAACTCCAAGAGCGATAACTCCCGCTTCTCCCTCGCTGCCTAATAACAGTGAGCTGAAGCCTCTGTGAGGAGCGTCAGCCCGGAAGTGGTCCCGGTCCGGATCCTGGCGTCAATTAGGGATCTAAACCTCTAGCCCCGGTCACGGGGGTTGGAGGGAAACCAAACAGTGACTGAGCCCGTCGGAGACTTGTCCGTGTGATCTCCGGGGCTGAGAAAAGCGCAGCGGACTGCGCTCGGAGAAGCCCTGCTTCTGCACCGTTGGACGCGGGTTCGATTCCCGCCATCTCCACTCATCCCATGTGGGCAAAGGCCCCGCAGCCTCTCGGCTGCGGGGCCTTTGTCATGCGTCAGTAGTGGTAGCGGGCCTTGAGGACCTTCACTTCCTTGTCGTCGGCCCGGTACACGAGGCGGTGCTCGTCGTCGATGCGCCGGGACCAGTAGCCCGTCAGTTCGCCCTTCAGGGGCTCGGGCTTGCCGATGCCGGTGAACGGGTCCCGCTGGATCTCGCCGATCAGGCGAGTGATCCGGCGGGCCCTCTTCCGGTCCGACGAGAGCCAGAACAGGAAGTCCTCCCAGGCGGCGGGGTCGAAGTGAACGCTCCTCACTCCTCGCCCCCGGCCAACTCCCTCAGCTCGTCCAGCGTCCTGGTGACCGTGGAGGCGCCCTCACGGTCGCGCGCGACGGCTTCCATCAACCGCTGGGCGTTGGCGGGGGAGCGCAGGAGGTAGACGGTCTCCTGCCAGGAGTCGTAGTCGTCGGCGGACATGAGGACCGCGTCACCGCTCTTGGAGGTGATGCGCACCGGGGCGTGGTCGGTGTTGACGCGCTCGATCAGCGGGAACAGGGTCGCCCTGGCTTCGCTGGCGCTGATGGACATGGTGCGCTCCTCTCGTCGAGTCGTACCAATCTATGGTACAAGTCCGGTACGGGAAACCGGTACGACTTTCGTGAGGGCGAGCGCGAGGAAGGCCGCCGCGGCCGGGAGGGCGTACGCGGCGGACGGGCCCAGGCGGTCGACCAGGGTGCCGGCCGCGGCCGCGCCCAGGGCGATGCCCGCGAGGATGGCGGTGACCGCGAGGGTCATGCCCTCGTTGAGGCGGCCCTCCGGGGTGAGGGCGTGGACCCGGGACATCGCCGTCACCATCGTCGGAGCCGTGGCCATGCCCGCCACCAGCAGGGCGCAGGCCAGCGGGAGGAGCGCACCCGTGCTCGCCGCGAGCCAGGGCAGGGTCATCGCGGCGGCCATCGCGACCAGACAGGTGCGCAGACCGCGCGGGCGCAGCGTGCCGTAGAGCAGCCCGGCCGCGCAGGAGCCCGCCGCCTGGAGGGCCAGCACCGGGCCGGAGGCGGCGCCCAGCCCCAGGGCGTCGAGGTGGGCGATCGAGGCGATCTCCATCGAGCCGAAGACCACGCCGGTGGCGAGGAAGAGGGGCAGCAGCGGGGCCAGTGCGCGCAGCGGCGAGCCGCGGCGCGGGCCCGCCGACACCGGGGGCTGGGTGGCGCGGCAGGAAGTGAACACCAGCATGCCGGTCAGCAGCAGGACGGCCGCGGTGAAGGTGCCGGCCTCGGGGAGGACGACCGAGCAGAGGAAGGCCGCCAGTACCGGGCCGAGCATGTAGCAGAGCTCGTCGGCGGCCTGCTCGAAGGACATCGCGGTGTGGTGCGCGTCCGAGGAGCCGCGCAGCAGGTGCGTCCAGCGGGCGCGGGACATTCCGCCGATGTTCGGGGTGGTGGCGGTCGCGGCGTACGAGGCGAAGAGGGTCCAGGCGGGGGCCCCGGTGCGGACGCACACGACCAGGGACAGTGAACCGAGGACCGCGATCAGGGTCGCGGGGACGGCGATCCGGGCCTGGCCGTGCCGGTCGACCAGCCGGGCGGTCCAGGGTGCGACCAGCGCGGTGGCGGCCATGCCGGTCGCGGTGACCGCGCCGGCGAGGGCGTACGAGCCGCGCTGGCCGGCGATCATCATGACCGCGCTGACCCCGAACATGCCCATCGGGAGGCGGGCGAGAAGGTTTCCGGCGGTGAAGCCGCGCGTGCCGGGCAGCGCGAACAGGCGGCGGTAGGGGCCCTGCGGGCGCGGGGGAGTGCGTTCGCCGCGCGGGCGGGGTGCGGGCGGGGCGGGCGGTGCGGCGAGGACGAGGGTGCTGCCGGTGACGGACATGAGGGGCATGACCACCACCCTCGGCCGGGACCGGGTGCGGCGTCCAACACCTGTCCGGCGGCCATTCACGCCGATCCGTTGTTAGTCTCCGGGGATGATGCCCCGTGACGTGGACCCCCGCCTGCTGCGCGGGTTCGTCGCCGTGGCCGAGGAGCTCCACTTCACCCGCGCCGCCGCCCGGCTGTACGTCGCCCAGCAGGCGCTGAGCCGCGACGTACGGCGGCTCGAAGAGGCCCTCGGCACCACGCTGTTCGTCCGTACGACCCGCGCCGTCGAGCCGACCCCCGACGGGGAGCGGCTGCTACCGCTCGCCCGGCGGGTGCTGGCCGCGCACGAAGCGGTCGCCGCCGCCTTCGCCGCCCCCAGGGCGCTGCTCGTCGACCTGAACACCGACGGGCCGAGCACCGCGCGCACCGTCCTGGAACGGGCCCGCGAACTCGCCCCGGACTGCGAACTGATGGCCCGCTGGGAGAGCGGACTGACCTACGCCGCCGCCGAGGTCGCCGCCGGACGCCTGGACGTCTCCTTCGGGTACGCCGCCGGGCTGGACCCGGTGTGGCGCTCCCGGATCGCGCACCGGCCCGTGCGGTACGAGCCGCTCGCCGTGCTGCTGCCCGAGGGGCACCCGCTGGCCGGGCTGGCGGCCGTACCGCTCGACGCGCTGGCCGGGGAGACCGTGTACGCGGGCGCCGGGAACCCGCGGACGCCGGAGTGGACGGGGCTGGCGCGCGAGCTGTTCGCCGGGCGCGGGATCCTGATGGCACCGCCCGCGCCGGTGGCCATCGGCAAGGACGAGTTCAGCCGGGTCATGGCCAAGACCCGCAATCCGGTGCTGGTGACCGTGGACTTCGTCGACATGCCCGGGTCCGTGAAGCGGCCGCTGGTCGACCCGGTACCGCTGTCCCCGCTGTCCATGGTGTGGCGCAAGGGCTTCGCCCACCCCGGTCTCGAAGCGCTGCACCGGGCCGCGGCCACCCTCTCCGCCGAACACGGCTGGCTGGAAGTGCCCCCGGCGAGCTGGCGCCCGGCCGCGCTCACAGGTGCCCACGGCGGCGGGTGAGAGCAAGGTTTCCCGCCGGTCATCCGGCGGGGACCGGGGCGGAAACGCGCCGTTCCTACGGTCGTGCCACGGACGCGAGAGCTGTGGAGGCGTGTGATGACCGGTACGACCGCACCGCGCAAGGGGGGCCGCTGGATCGAGCGGTGGGACCCCGAGGACGAGACCTTCTGGAAGGAGACGGGGGAGCGGACCGCCCGCCGCAACCTGGTCTACTCCGTGTTCTCCGAGCACATCGGCTTCTCCATCTGGTCCCTCTGGTCCGTGATGGTCCTCTTCATGGGACCGGCCTACGGGATCGACCCGGCCGGGAAGTTCTTCCTGATCGCCACCGCGACCCTGGTGGGGGCGGTCGTCCGGGTGCCGTACACCTTCGCCGTCGCCCGCTTCGGCGGCCGGAACTGGACCGTCGTCAGCGCGCTGCTGCTGCTCGCGCCGACGGTCGCCGCGCTCGTGGTGATGGAGCCCGGGACCTCGTACGGGACCTTCCTCGTCGTCGCGGCCCTCACCGGCGTCGGCGGCGGCAACTTCGCCTCCTCCATGACCAACATCAACGCCTTCTTCCCGCTGCGCAAGAAGGGCTGGGCACTCGGCCTGAACGCGGGCGGCGGGAACATCGGCGTGCCCGTGGTGCAGCTCGCCGGGCTGCTGGTCATCGCCACCGCCGGGGCCGCGCACCCGCGGTACCTGCTGGGCGCCTACATCCCGCTGATCGTGATCGCGGCCGTCCTGGCGGCCGTACGGATGGACAACCTGGCGCCCGTGCGCAACGACACCGGCGCGGTCCGCGAGGCGCTGAAGGACGCGCACACCTGGATCATGGCGTTCCTCTACATCGGGACCTTCGGGTCCTTCATCGGCTACAGCTTCGCCTTCGGGCTGGTGCTGCAGACCCAGTTCGGCCGCACCCCGCTCCAGGCCGCCTCGCTGACCTTCATGGGGCCGCTGCTCGGATCGCTGATCAGGCCGGTGGGCGGGGCCCTCGCGGACCGGTTCGGCGGGGCACGGATCACGCTGGGCACCTTCGTCGCGATGGCGGCGGCCACCTCAGTGGTGGTGTTCGCCTCCCAGCGGTCCTCGCTGTCGGTCTTCCTCGTCGGCTTCGTGGCGCTGTTCGTCCTGAGCGGGCTCGGCAACGGATCGACGTACAAGATGATCCCGGGCATCTTCCAGGCGAAGGCGCTGGCACGCGGCATGACCGGCGAGGGCGCGGCCGCCTACGGGCGGCGGCTCTCCGGTGCCTCCATGGGGCTCATCGGCGCCGTCGGCGCGCTCGGCGGACTGGGCATCAACCTGGTCTTCCGGGAGGCGTTCCGCACCTCCGGCTCCGGAACGGCGGCCTTCGTCACCTTCCTCGGCTTCTACGCCCTGTGCTGCGCGGTGACGTGGGCGGTATACCTTCGCCGCCCCGCGACCCCGGTGATCCACACGGTCGGGGCCGAGACGAAACCGCAGCTCACGTCGGTGTAACCGGGGCGAAATACGGGTGAACCGAGTCCGACACGACAGGTTGACAGGCTCGGTCCGCCCGTACCGCCCCACACCGCCCCGCATGCGTCACTAGGCAGGTCACGATGGTCACGATGGACGACACGAACACCGGCCCGCTCGCGGGCTTCACCGTCGGGGTCACGGCAGCCCGGCGGGCGGACGAGCTCATCGCCCTGCTGCGGCGGCGCGGAGCGGCCGTACTGCACGCACCGGCGCTGCGGATCGTGCCGCTCGCCGACGACAGCGAGCTGCTGGCCGCCACGAAGGAACTGATCGACTGCGCACCGGACGTGGTCGTGGCCACCACCGCGATCGGTTTCCGGGGATGGATCGAGGCGGCCGACGGGTGGGGCGTCGGCGAGGACCTGCTGGAGCGGCTGCGGACCACCGAACTGCTGGCGCGCGGACCGAAGGTGAAGGGCGCGATCCGGGCCGCCGGGCTCGTGGAGACCTGGTCCCCGGACTCCGAATCGCTCGCCGAGGTACTCCAGCGGCTCCTGACGGCGGGGGTGGCCGGCCGGCGGATCGCGCTCCAGCTGCACGGGGAGCCCCTGCCCGGTTTCGTCGAGGCGCTGCGGGAGGGCGGCGGCGAGGTGGTGGTGGTCCCGGTGTACCGGTGGATGGCCCCGGAGGACCTCGCGCCGCTGGACCGGCTGCTGGACGCGGTGATCGCCGGCGGGGTGGACGCCGTCAGCTTCACCTCCGCGCCGGCGGCGGCCTCGCTGCTGTCCCGGGCGGAGGAGCGCGGGCTGCAGGAGGCCGTACTGGACGCCCTGCGCGGCAGGCTGCTGTCCGCGTGCGTGGGTCCGGTGACCGCGCTGCCGCTCCAGGCGCACGGGGTGGACACGGTGCAGCCCGAGCGGTTCCGGCTGGGCCCGCTCGTGCAGTTGCTCTGCCGCGAGCTGCCCGGCCGGGCGCGGGTGCTGCCGGTGGCCGGGCACCGGCTGGAGATCCGCGGCCACGCGGTCCTGGTGGACGCGCAGCTCAGGCCCGTACCGCCGGCGGGCAT
This sequence comes from Streptomyces avidinii, assembly GCF_014650695.1. Classification (GTDB taxonomy): domain Bacteria; phylum Actinomycetota; class Actinomycetes; order Streptomycetales; family Streptomycetaceae; genus Streptomyces; species Streptomyces avidinii. The sequence goes on from NZ_BMVL01000017.1 coordinate 54,187, forward strand.
GGCCCTGCTGCGGGCGCTGGCCCGGCGCCCGGGCTGGGTGGTCTCCCGCGCGGACCTGCTGCGCGCGCTGCCGGGCGCGGGCCGGGACGAGCACGCGGTGGAGACGGCGATGGCCCGCCTCCGGGTGGCGCTCGGGGCGCCGAACCTGATCCAGACGGTGGTCAAGCGCGGGTACCGGCTCTCGCTGGACGCGGGCGGGGAGGCCAAGTACGGAGAGCTCCCCGCCGACGCGGTGACGGCCAGGGGGGTCCTCGGCTAGCGTGCCGGGATGATCATTGACGGGGTTGAGATGAGGGGCGTCGTGCTCGGCGACGCCGCCGGGCTGGCCGAGTCGTTCGCCCGGAACCGGGCGTTCATGGCGCACGTCGAGCCGATCCGCCAGGACGCCTACTACACGGAGGCCGGCCAGCGGGAGCGGCTGGAGGGGGTGCTCGCGGAACGGGACGCGGGGCGGATCGTCCCGTACGTGTTCGTCGAGACGGCCACCGGAGCGCCCGTCGGCGCGATCAACCTCGGCTCGATCGCGTACGGGCCGCTGTGCAGCGGCGGCATCGGGTACTGGGTCGACCCCGCCTGGCACGGCAAGGGGCTGGCCACCGCGGGCGTGGAGGAGGTCTGCCGGGTCGCCCGCGACGAGCTGGGCCTGCACCGCGTGGAGGCGGGCACGCTGGTCGACAACCTGGCCTCGCAGCGGGTATTGGCGAAGGCGGGCTTCGAGCAGTTCGGCCTCGCGCCGCGCTACCTGCACATCAACGGCGCCTGGCGCGACCACCGCCTCTTCCAACGCCTCCTCCACGACAACCCACCCGGGGCCTAGCCCATCCCGCCTTGCCGCCACTCGCAGCCTGCCCGGCGGAGCCGGGTTTCCCGGGGCTCCGCCCCAGACCCGCGCCTCAAACGCCGACGAGGCCGGAGGTGGCCGGGGGTGCGCGTGGCACGGGCGGTGCTCCGCGCAAGCGGGAGGGCGAACCCACCGGTTCGGGGGCTTCCGCTGTGGCCCGCCGGGCGGCAGTCTGGTACGGCACCCCCACGACGGGAGGCTGACGGCATGCGGTTCGATTCCGGGCGGGTCTGCCTGGACCTGGTGGCCACCTTCACCCCCCACGAGGCGATCCCGGACGGTGACGAGCTGCGGCTGTGGCTCGCCGGGGCCGGCCTGGTACCCGACCGGACGCCGCTCGCCCGGGTGGGACCCGAGTGGGCCGCGGCCTTCCGGGCGCTGCGCGCCGACGTGGAAACCCTCGTACGGGCGGAGCTGCTCGGCACCGATCCCGACGAGCACGCCCTCGCCCGCGTCAACGCACTGGCCGCCGGACCACCCCCCGGCCTGTGCGCCGTACGGGACCAGGAAGGGCACCTCGTACGGGAGTTGTGCGGCGGCGTGGAGTGCGGCGCGCTGCTCGCGGCCGTTGCCCGGGACGCCGTCGAGCTGCTGACCGATCCCGGTGACCGGGCACTGCTGCGGGCCTGCGACGGCGACGGCTGCACCCGCGTCTACCTGGACACCTCCCGCGGGCACCGGCGCCGCTGGTGCTCCAGCGAGCGCTGCGGCAACCGCGAGCGCGTGGCCCGGCACCGCCGCCGGGCCCTGGCCGCCGGGCCCCGGTAGCCGGGTCCACCACCCCGCGTACCACCCTGCGAGACCCATTCCGGAACGGGCGTGCGGACAAGGGGCCGATTCGCGTACGGTTGACGGTCGCCCATGCACGTCAGAAGGGGGCCTTGGTGGCCGCGCAGAATGCCGCTGTCGACAGCACGGCGGATTCCGTCCGCGATCGGGAGATCGCGGTCGAGCAGACGCATCTCGACCAGGTGTACCGACGCCTTGAGGAGAAGATCCACGAGGCCGAGTTCCTCATGAACGACGCCGCCAAGCGCGGCCAGGTGGGTACGCCCGGCGCACTCGCCGAGCGCGACGCGCAGGTCTTCCGGGCGGGCATCCACCTGAACCGGCTGAACAACGAGTTCGAGGACTTCCTCTTCGGCCGCATCGACCTGGTGCTCGGCAAGGACGGGGAGCGCGGCGCGGACGGCGCGTACACCTCCGTCGACCCCGCCGACGACGCGATCCGCGAGGACCTCACCGCCGACGTCGCCGAGACGCTGCACATCGGCCGCATCGGAGTCCTGGACTCCGACTACGCGCCGCTGGTCATCGACTGGCGCGCACCGGCGGCCGCGCCGTTCTACCGGTCCACGCCCAAGGACCCGGGCCGGGTCGTGCGACGGCGCGTCATCCGCTCCAAGGGCCGCAAGGTGCTGGGAGTCGAGGACGACCTGATGCGCCCGGAGGTCACCGCGTTCCTGGACGGCCGGGAGCTGCTCGCCATCGGCGACGGCGCCCTGATGGCCGCCCTCGGGCGGGCCCGTACGCACTCCATGCGTGACATCGTCTCCTCCATCCAGGCCGAGCAGGACCTGGTCATCCGGGCCCCCGCCGCCTCCGTCGCCGAGGTCGCCGGCGGCCCCGGCACCGGCAAGACCGCCGTCGCCCTGCACCGCGCCGCGTACCTGCTCTACCAGGACCGGCGCCGCTACTCCGGCGGCATCCTGATCGTCTCCCCGACCCCGCTGCTCGTCGCGTACACCGAGGGCGTGCTGCCCTCGCTGGGCGAGGAGGGCCAGGTGGCGATCCGGGCCCTCGGCTCGCTCGTCGACGGCGCGGAGGCCACCACCTACGACTCCCCGGCCGTGGCCCGCATCAAGGGCTCCTCGCGGATGCTGAAGGTGCTCCGCAAGGCCGTACGCGGCGCACTGGAGCTCGGCGGCGCCCCCGACCGGCTGCGCGTGGTGGCCTTCGGCCGCCGCCAGGAGCTGGAGTCGGCCGAGCTGAACCGGATCCGGCAGAACGTGCTCAGCGGCACCGCCCCGGTCAACCTGCTGCGCCCGCGCGCCCGCAAGCTGCTGCTCGACGCCCTCTACGCGAAGTCCGGCGGCGCCGGCCGGCACAGCGACCCGGAGCTGGCCGCCGAGCTGCGCTCCGCCTTCGACGAGGACATCTCCACCGAGGACGCCTTCATCGGCTTCCTCAATGCCTGGTGGCCCGAGCTGACCCCGCGCGGGGTGCTCGCCGCGCTCGCCGACGAGCGTCACCTCGGCCGCTGGTCGCGCCGGGACCTGAACCCGCGCGAGACCCGCCAGCTGGCCCGCTCGCTGCGCCGGGTGGGTCCGGACGGCAAGGGCCCCCTGTCGGTGCACGACGTGGCGCTGCTGGACGAGCTCCAGCAGCTGCTCGGCGCTCCGGCGCGGCCGAAGCGCAAGCGGGAGATGGACCCGCTCGACCAGCTCAGCGGGCTGGAGGAGCTGATGCCGACCCGCGAGGAGACGCAGTGGGAGCGGGCCGAGCGGCTCGCGGCGGAGCGCACCGAGTACGCGCACGTCATCGTGGACGAGGCCCAGGACCTGACGCCGATGCAGTGGCGGATGGTGGGCCGCCGGGGCCGGCACGGCACCTGGACGGTCGTCGGCGACCCGGCGCAGTCCTCCTGGACGGACCCCGAGGAGGCCGCCGCGGCCCGCGACGAGGCCCTCGGGTCGCGCCCGCGCCGGCGATTCACCCTGACGGTGAACTACCGCAACCCGGCCGAGGTCGCCGAGGTCGCCTCCCGGGTGCTGCGCCTGGCGATGCCCGGTATGGAGCCGCCGTCCGCGGTGCGCTCCACGGGGCTGGAGCCGCGCTTCACGGCCGCCCGGGGCGATCTGGGCACCGCGGTGCGGGAGGAGACCCGGCGGCTGCTGGAGCAGGTGGACGGCACGGTCGGTGTGGTCGTGGCCATGGACCGGCGTGCGGAGGCCGCGGGCTGGCTCGCGGACCTCGGCGAACGGGCGGTGGCGTTGGGCAGCCTGGAGGCCAAGGGCCTGGAGTACGACGCCACGGTGGTCGTCTCCCCGGCGGAGATCGCGGACGAGTCCCCGGCGGGCCTGCGGGTGCTGTACGTGGCGCTGACGCGCGCGACGCAGCAGCTCACGGTGGTCTCGGCCGACCGGGACAAGCCCGGCGCGGACGGGGTGCCGGAGCTGCTGCTGCCGTAGGCGGGCGTGGCCCGCGGCCCGGCGGTGGGGGTTCACCGCCGGGGTCCCGGCCCGCTCGGGGCCCTGTACGGCCGGATGGTCCGCGGCCAGGAGCGTGGTGCTCGGATACGGGCACGAGCAGGGGGATCACTTTCGGCGATCCTTTGTTAGCCTGGGTACGGCACCGACTCGATCCAAGCCCCCGGGCCCAACCTTCGTCGCTCAGAGCGACCACTTGCCGCGAGGCGAGCATGGCGGGTCGGTGTCATAGACATACGAATCACCAGGTCCGCGTCCCCCACCTGTGGGGGGCGCGGACCTGTTTTGTATGACCCCACCATTCCGAACCCCCCTGGAATCTCGTATGGTGGAAGAGTCTTTCCGAATTTTGTAGCTGGTTACCTTGTACTGGCTGGTAGGTGGGACGATCGGACAACAGGTCCTGCCGCACCGGCTGTGCAGCGGGGCTCTGTGTGTTACAGCGAACCAGGGACAGAAGAGGAACACGGCCATGGCAACGGCGCCCAGCGTCTCGTATTCGATGACGGTCCGTCTGGAAGTGCCCGCGAGCGGAACCGCGGTCTCCCAGCTCACCACGGCCGTGGAGTCCTCCGGCGGATCGGTCACCGGCCTCGACGTGACCGCATCCGGCCACGAGAAGCTCCGGATCGACGTCACCATCGCCGCGACCTCCACCGCGCACGCTGACGAGATCGTCGAGAAGCTGCGCGGCATCGAGGGCGTCAGCCTCGGCAAGGTCTCCGACCGCACCTTTCTGATGCACCTCGGCGGCAAGATCGAGATGTCGTCCAAGCACCCCATCCGCAACCGTGACGACCTCTCGATGATCTACACCCCGGGCGTCGCCCGCGTGTGCATGGCGATCGCCGAGAACCCCGAGGACGCGCGCCGCCTCACCATCAAGCGCAACTCCGTCGCAGTCGTGACCGACGGCTCCGCCGTGCTGGGTCTCGGCAACATCGGCCCGATGGCCGCGCTGCCCGTCATGGAGGGCAAGGCGGCCCTCTTCAAGCGCTTCGCCGGCATCGACGCCTGGCCGATCTGCCTCGACACCCAGGACGCCGACGAGATCGTCGCGATCGTCAAGGCCATCGCCCCGGGCTTCGCCGGCATCAACCTGGAGGACATCTCCGCGCCGCGCTGCTTCGAGATCGAGGCCCGGCTGCGCGAGGCCCTCGACATCCCCGTCTTCCACGACGACCAGCACGGCACCGCGATCGTCGTGCTCGCGGCCCTCACCAACGCACTGCGCGTGGTGGGCAAGGCAGTTGGCGACGTCAAGGTCGTCATGTCGGGCGCCGGTGCGGCCGGTACCGCCATCCTCAAGCTGCTCCTCGCGGCGGGCGTCAAGAACGCGGTGAGCGCCGACATCCACGGTGTCGTGCACGCGGACCGCCCCGACCTCGTCGACGCCGCGGCGGACTCCCCGCTGCGCTGGATCGCCGACAACACCAACCCCGAGGGCTACACGGGCACGCTGAAGGAAGCCGTGGTCGGCGCCGACGTGTTCATCGGCGTCTCGGCCCCGAACGTACTGTCCGGCGAGGACGTCGCCGCGATGGCGGAGGGTGCGATCGTGTTCGCGCTCGCGAACCCGGACCCCGAGGTGGACCCGGCCGTCGCCCGTCAGACCGCCGCAGTCGTCGCCACCGGCCGCTCCGACTTCCCGAACCAGATCAACAACGTGCTGGTCTTCCCGGGTGTCTTCCGCGGTCTGCTGGACGCTCAGTCCCGCACCGTGAACACGGAGATGATGCTGGCTGCCGCGAGCGCGCTGGCGGACGTCGTCGGCGAGGACGAGCTGAACGCGAACTACATCATCCCGTCGGTGTTCAACGACAAGGTGGCCGGTGCGGTCGCGGGCGCCGTCCGCAAGGCCGCCTCGGGGGCGTGAGCCCCGCTGTGACGGCCCTCACGGCGCTCTGATCCCGGCGCGTCGCGAGATGCAGGCCCGACGGGCCGCCTCTAGGGTTGCGGGGATGCCCGCGAGGTCCGCGGTCCGCAGCGGCGTGTGAGCGAGGGCGTGGACGGAGCGTCACCGCGGCGTGACTGTGGCGCTTTTCGCGTGACCCCGACGGGTGCCGGATTGGCTTTCCCGCCGCTGGTGGGGGCAGGATGCGTAACCGGGCGAGAGGGTCTGACGTTCAGACCCGGGTCCGGGGACTGTCCTAGGGCCCTGGCAGCATCGGCTTCGATCTCACGCCTCTAAGGCAAGTTGAACACGGGAGTACAACATGAACCGCAGTGAGCTGGTGGCCGCTCTGTCCGAGCGCGCCGAGGTGACCCGCAAGGACGCCGACGCCGTTCTGGCCGCGCTCGCCGAGACCGTCGGCGAGATTGTCGCCAAGGGCGACGAGAAGGTCACCATCCCCGGCTTCCTGACCTTCGAGCGCACCCACCGTGCCGCTCGCACCGCGCGCAACCCGCAGACCGGCGACCCCATCCAGATCCCGGCCGGCTACAGCGTGAAGGTCTCCGCGGGCTCCAAGCTCAAGGAAGCCGCCAAGGGCAAGTAAGTCCTGCCCCGGCGCCGAGGGCCGCACAGGCCTTTGGAACGGCAGTAGTACGCAGAACGACGATGGGCGGTCACCCCCGGGCGGGGTGGCCGCCCTTCGGCCTGTCCGGGGCCGGGCGGACCGCAGGACGGACCGGACTGACGGGCCGGCCGGACGGGGACGGAACCGGACGGACGCGGACGCGGACGCGGGCGCGGGCGCGGACGCGGGCGGGGACGGAACCGGACGGACGCGGGCGGACGGGACGCGGGCCGGGGGAGCCGCGCCGGCCGGGGTCCGGCCCAGGTGCCCGGGCCCGCCCGGCAGGCCCTGTGAGGCCCCGTCAGGGCCCTTGGTGGGGCCCCGGTATGCCGGTGGAATGCCCCACCCGGCCGCCGGAGGCCACGAGAAAGCCCCCCGGGCCCTGTGCGGGGCCCGGGGGGCTGCTGCGTACGCGACCCGCGCGGTGCGGCTCGTACGTCGTCTCGGTACGGCTCAGACGAGGTTGCCGCCCGGGAGCTCGACCTTCGCGCCGAGTTCCACGAGCTTCTCCATGAAGTTCTCGTAGCCGCGGTTGATCAGGTCGATGCCGTGGACGCGCGAGGTGCCCTCGGCGGCCAGCGCCGCGATCAGGTACGAGAACCCGCCGCGCAGGTCGGGGATGACCAGGTCGGCGCCCTGCAGCTTGGTGGGGCCGGAGACGACCGCCGAGTGCAGGAAGTTGCGCTGGCCGAAGCGGCAGGCCGAGCCGCCCAGGCACTCGCGGTACAGCTGGATGTGAGCACCCATCTGGTTGAGCGCCGAGGTGAAGCCGAGCCGGGACTCGTAGACCGTCTCGTGGACGATCGACAGGCCGGAGGCCTGCGTCAGGGCCACGACCAGCGGCTGCTGCCAGTCGGTCTGGAAGCCGGGGTGGACGTCCGTCTCCAGCGCGATGGCCTTGAGCGGGCCGCCCGGGTGCCAGAAGCGGATGCCGTCGTCGTCGATCTCGAACGCCCCGCCGACGCGGCGGAAGGTGTTCAGGAAGGTCATCATTGAGCGCTGCTGGGCGCCGCGCACGTAGATGTTGCCGCCGGTGGCGAGGGCCGCGGACGCCCAGGAGGCGGCCTCCAGGCGGTCCGGGAGGGCCTTGTGGTTGTAGCCGCCGAGGCGGTCGACACCGGTGATCCGGATGGTCCGGTCGGTGTCGACGGAGATGATCGCGCCCATCTTCTGCAGGACGCAGATGAGGTCCTCGATCTCCGGCTCCACCGCGGCGTTGCTGAGCTCGGTGACGCCCTCGGCCAGGACGGCCGTCAGCAGCACCTGCTCGGTCGAGCCGACCGACGGGTAGGGGAGGCGGATCTTGCAGCCGCGCAGGCGCTGCGGGGCTTCCAGGTACTGGCCGCCCTCGCGCTTCTCGATGGTCGCGCCGAACTGGCGGAGCACGTCGAAGTGGAAGTCGATCGGCCGGCCGCCGATGTCGCAGCCGCCCAGACCCGGGATGAAGGCGTGGCCGAGCCGGTGCAGCAGGGGCCCGCAGAAAAGGATCGGGATCCGCGAGGAGCCCGCGTGGGCGTCGATGTCGGCGACGTTCGCGCTCTCGACGTGGGTGGGGTCGAGGACGAGTTCGCCCGGCTCCTCGCCGGGACGGACCGTCACCCCGTGCAGCTGGAGCAGCCCGCGGACGACGCGCACGTCACGGATGTCGGGAACGTTGCGCAGCCGGCTGGGTCCACTGCCGAGCAGAGCGGCGACCATGGCCTTGGGCACGAGGTTCTTCGCACCACGGACACGGATCTCGCCCTCGAGCGGGGTACCGCCGTGGACAAGCAGTACATCGTCACTGATGCCGGTCATGAATCTCGCGTTCCGGAGAGGGGTGGGCAGGGGGCCAGGGAAAAGGGTAAGGGTCACCACCCCCTTGTTCGTAAGGCCGACGTGGCCGTAGGACTGTCATGAATTCGGCACAACACCCTCCGTATCCACCGCATGGCGGAGTGTTGCGTTCCGCCTACTCCGTCCGTGCGCGCTCCTCGCTGCTGCCGTGCGCCCTGAGCTGCGGGCGATCCGATCTCCGCGCCCGCTCCCCGTAATCGGCCGATGTGCGGGATCATGGCGGCATGACCGAGGTGTCCTCCCTCACAGGGCGGTTGCTCGTGGCCACCCCAGCCCTCGCGGACCCGAATTTCGACCGCGCGGTGGTGCTGCTGCTCGACCACGACGAGCAGGGCTCCCTCGGCGTGGTCCTCAACCGGCCGACGCCCGTGGGCGTCGGCGACGTCCTGTTGCCCTGGGCGCCCCTGGCGGGTGACCCCGGTGTGGTCTTCCAGGGCGGGCCCGTGGCGCTGGACTCGGCCCTGGGCCTGGCGGTCATCCCCGGCGAGGAGGGTCCGCTGGGCTGGCGCCGGGTGTACGGGGCGATCGGCCTGGTCGACCTGGAGGCGCCGCCGGAGCTGCTGGCCGCGGCACTGGGGGCCTTGCGGATCTTCGCGGGCTACTCCGGCTGGGGCCCGGGACAGCTGGAGGCGGAGGTCGGCGAGGGCGCCTGGTACGTGGTCGAGTCGGAGCCCGGGGACGTGTCCTTCCCCGACCCGGAGCGGCTCTGGCGGGCGGTGCTGCGCCGCCAGCGCAGCGACCTCGCGATGGTCGCCACCTATCCGGACGACCCGTCGCTCAACTGACGGGCGCGGGGTTAAGTACCCTGGGTTCCATGAGCACTCTTGAGCCCGAGCGCGGGACTGGCACGGGGACCCTCGTAGAGCCGACGCCGCAGGTGTCGCACGGTGACGGCGACCACGAGCGCTTCGCCCACTACGTCCAGAAGGACAAGATCATGGCGAGCGCCCTCGACGGGACCCCCGTCGTCGCGCTCTGCGGCAAGGTCTGGGTACCGGGCCGGGACCCCAAGAAGTACCCGGTCTGCCCCATGTGCAAGGAGATCTACGAGTCCATGGGCCCCGGTGGGGACAAGGACAAGGGCGGCAAGGACAAGTAGTCCGACCCCCGGCCTCCCTGTTCCGCAGGTTTCCGCAGGACCGAGACCCCCGCACGCGCCACAGCGCGTCCGGGGGTCTTTGCCGTGCCCGCACGCCGCGTTAGGGTCGGCGCCACGAGCGCCCTGCGGAACGAGCGTTGCGCAGGACGCAACACGTGGTCGTGAAGGGCTGACGCATGGATCTGATCCCCGCACCCCGGGCCGTACTCCTCGACGAGGACGGGCGCCGCTTCGTGTTCGGGCCCGAGCCGGTCCTCGATGCCGGGCCGGGCACCGGTTCCGTCGCCCGCTGGCTGCGGCGGGAGCTGGGGGCGGCCACCGGCTGGGAACTGCCCGGGGTCGGTGCAGGTACCGGTGCCGGGGCCGGCGCGGTCGCGCAGCTGCGGCTGCGCGTCGACCCGGACCTCGCGGACGGCCGGGGGCCGGAGTCGTACCGCATCGACATCGGCCCGGACGGGGCGGAGCTGGCGGGCGCGACGGCCGCCGGGCTGTTCTGGGGCGCCCAGACGCTGCGTCAGCTGCTGGGGCCCGACGCGTACCGCAGGGCGCCGCTGCCCGGCCGCACGTGGAGCCTGCCGTACGCCTCCGTCGTGGACGGCCCGCGGTTCGGCTGGCGCGGGATGATGCTGGACGTGGCCCGGCACTTCATGCCCAAGGACGGGGTGCTGCGCTACATCGACCTGCTCGCCGCCCACAAGCTGAACGTCCTGCACCTGCACCTGACCGACGACCAGGGCTGGCGGATCGAGATCGAGCGGTACCCGCGGCTGACCGAGGTCGGCGGCTGGCGGCCGCGCAGCCGCTGGGGCCACCGGGCCTCGCCGCTGTGGAACGAGACCCCGCACGGCGGCTTCTACACCCAGGACGACATCCGCGAGATCGTGGCGTACGCCGCCGAGCGGCACGTCCGGGTGGTCCCGGAGATCGACGTACCGGGGCATTCGCAGGCCGCGATCGCCGCGTACCCGGAGCTGGGGAACACCGACGTGGTCGACACCGCCGCGCTGGGGGTGTGGGACGACTGGGGGATCACCGAGAACGTGCTCGCGCCGACCGAGGCCGTGCTGCGGTTCTACGAAGGCGTCTTCGAGGAGGTGCTGGAGCTCTTCCCCGTCGAGGTCTCGCCCTTCGTCCACGTGGGTGGGGACGAATGCCCCAAAGTGCAGTGGAAGGCCTCCGCGGTCGCCCAGGAACGGATCCGCGAACTGGGCGTGGACGGGGAGGAGGGCCTGCAGGCCTGGTTCGTCCGGCACTTCGACGGCTGGCTCGCCGCACGCGGGCGGCGGCTGATCGGGTGGGACGAGATCCTGGAGGGCGGGCTCGCGGACGGCGCCGCGGTCTCCTCGTGGCGCGGCTGCGCGGGCGGGATCGCCGCCGCCGAGGCCGGGCACGACGTGGTCATGTGTCCCGAGCAGCAGGTGTACCTGGATCACCGGCAGGCGGACGGCGTGGACGAGCCGATGCCCATCGGGTACGTGCGCACGCTGGAGGACGTCTACCGCTTCGAGCCGGTGCCGCCGAAGCTGTCCACGGAGGCCGCCGCCCACGTGCTGGGTGCGCAGGCCAACGTCTGGACCGAGGTGATGGAGAACCGGGACCGCGTCGACTACCAGGTGTTTCCGCGGCTGGTGGCCTTCGCCGAGGTGGTGTGGTCGTGGCAGCCAGCGCCCGAGGAGCGCGACTTCGCGTGGTTCGAGGGGCGGATGGCCGCGCACTACGCGCGGTTGGCCGCTCAGGGGGTCGATTATCGGCCGCCTGGCGGGCCGTTGCCGCGGCAGCGGCGGCCCGGAGTGGCGGGGCGCCCGATCGAGGGCACGCCCCCGAACGTGTGACAAGGGGGTGACGGCGCGCACCGGAACCGAAAGGGAACGGGAGCGGAACTCTGCCCCAATTTCCGGCTATACAGGGAAAATCGGGCAATCGGGGAGGAGGGCTGTCGAAGGCCGTGCGACGGGGCCCTGCACCCCGTACGGGGCACCGCGCCCGGCGGCGGGTGCGGTGGGCGGACCCTCGCGCCGGGCGGCCCGGAACATGTGCCAGAGTTGCCACGTCCCGGCGGTGAGCACGTACCGTACGGCGGACAGGCGTGAGCGCCGGGACCGGGACATCGGGAAGGGGCAGCTGGGTTGACCACGCACGCACCGCACGCACTGGATTCACCTCAGGGGCCGCAGGGCCCGCAGGCGGGGCAGTCCGTGACGCTGCCGGCCTCGCTCGACGAGGCCGTGGCGGCGCTCACCGCCATGCCCGCCGCCGTGCCGGTCGCGGGCGGCACCGACCTGATGGCCGCCGTCAACGCAGGGCTGCTGCGGCCCGCCGCCCTGGTGGGCCTGGGCCGGATCAACGAGATCCGCGGCTGGCAGTACCAGGACGGCCACGCGCTGCTCGGCGCGGGACTCACGCACGCGCGGATGGGGCGGCCGGATTTCGCCGCTCTGATCCCCGCGCTCGCGGCCGCGGCCCGCGCCGCCGGCCCCCCGCAGATCCGCAACGCCGGCACCCTCGGCGGCAACATCGCCACCGCCGCGCCCACGGGTGACGCACTGCCCGTGCTGGCCGCGCTGGAGGCCGTACTCGTCATCGTCGGCCCGGGCGGGCAGCGGGAGATCCCGGTGTCGTACCTGCTGGCCGGGCGGGAGATGCTGCGGCCCGGTGAGCTGATCGGCTTCGTGCGGGTGCCGCTGCTGCACGCGCCGCAGGTGTTCCTGAAGGCCACGGGCCGTACCGGGCCGGGGCGTGCGGTGGCTTCCGTGGGGCTCGTCCTGGACCCCGCGCGCCGGGGCGTGCGCTGCGCGATCGGCGCCGTCGCCCCGATGCCGCTGCGGCCGCTGGAGGCCGAGCAGTGGGTGGCCTCACTGATCGACTGGGACGGCGGGCGGAGCCTGGCCCCCGAGGCGCTGGAGGCCTTCGGCGAGTACGTCGCGGCCGCCTGCGTGCCCGACCAGGGCGAACCGGTGGCTCCCGGAGTACTGCATCTGCGGCGGACGGTGGCCGTGCTGGCACGCAGGGCCCTCGGGAGGGCGCTGACCTCATGAGCGAGAACGAGAACGAGAACGTGACCCAGGGGAACGGCACGACGGGCTGGGGCTGGGAACCGGTCCCGCAGGGCGGCGAGTACGACTCGGACGCCACGGCCTTCGTGAAACTGCCGCAGGACATGCTGGACGCGCTCGGCACCGGGGAGCCGCTCGCGGCGCCCGGGCACGGCTACGTGCCGCCGCCGATGATCGTGCCGCTCGGCTCGGGCAGTACGGATCCGGCGGCCACGGGCACGTGGACGATTCCGGTGCAGTGGCCGGAGGCGGGCGGCTCGGGGCAGGCGGATGCGGGGCGCGCGTCCGGTCCGGGCCAGGATCCCGGTGCGGGCCACGGTTCCGGTGCGGGCCACGGCCAGGGGACGGGGTCCGGGTCGGTGGGCGGGCCGATCCCGGCGTCGGTCCCGATCCCGGCGTCGGTCGCGGCGGCCTTCGCCGAGGCGGAGCCGGAGCAGCCGGTGTCCGATCCCAGTGCGACGGCCGAGTGGCGGTTCCCGGAGGCGGCGCACGACCCCGAGGCGGCCGCTTCGACGACCGGCCAATGGGCCGTGCCCGAGTACAACGAATATCCCGAACCGCAGAACGACTTCCGGCCGGGCGCGCTGGACGCCGACTGGAGCCAGGCCCCGGCGACGCTGCCGGGCGGCGCCCCGGCGCCGTGGGCCTACCTGACGCAGCAGCCCGCCGGGGACCCGCACGCGGGCGCCGGTGCGGGCACGGCGGCCGGTGCGGGCGCCGGTGTGCTGCCCGGCACGGACGAGGCCGCCGCCGCTTCGGCCGCCGCAGCCGCGACCGCGCACGCCGCCGGGCGGCTGCTCGGCGGGCCCGGAGTGGGCGCCGCCGGGCGCGGGCCGCGGGTGCTGGGCGGACCGGGGGTGGGTACCCCGCTGCCCGAGGGCGAGCCGGTGCACCAGGCCCCGCACGACATCGAGGCCGCGCACGGCCCGGCGGGGGAGCCGGCCGAGGACGCCAGGGCCGCCGACCACGCGGAGCACGCGGACCACGCGGGGCACGTGGACCACGCAGACCACGCGGGGCAGGGCGAGTACGCCGGCTACACGGAGGCGGCCGGTTACGCCGAGCAGGCCGCCGCGGCCGTCGCGGCCGTCGCCGCCACCGAGCAGAAGCCGGTGGCCTCAGGCGGCCTGGACATCTTCGGCGGAGTGCGCGCGCAGGAGCAGGCGCCGGCTGCCGAGTCCGCGCAGCCCGACGGCACCGGGAGCACCGACGGCACCGGGAGCACCGACGGGCGCGGCTTCAGCGCCTTCGGCCACGTGCCGGAGCCCGGGCCCACGGAGGCGCACCGGGTCGCCCACGAGGTCGCGCACGAGGCTGCCTACGCGGGGGAGTCCGCCGCTGCGGAGTCCGACCCCGACCCCGGGACCGGGGACGGGGCGGCCGAGCAGGAGCCCCCGGCCGACCGCATGCCGAGCGCGGGCACCGCCGACAGCGAGGACGGACTCCCGGACGAGGGCACCGCCGAAGGTGTCCCGGCCGAGGTGGCGACGTACGAAGAAGAAGCGACCGCCGGGGCCGTCGCCCATCACGAGCACCCGTCGGCCTCCTACGTCCTGCGCGTCAACGGCGCCGACCGGCCCGTCACCGGCGCCTGGATCGGCGAGTCCCTGCTGTACGTGCTGCGCGAGCGCCTCGGCCTCGCCGGCGCCAAGGACGGCTGCTCGCAGGGCGAGTGCGGCGCCTGCGCCGTGCAGGTCGACGGCCGGCTCGTCGCCTCCTGCCTGGTGCCCGCGGCGACGGCCGCCGGCAGTGAGGTCCGTACCGTCGAAGGTCTCGCCACGAACGGGGAACTCTCGGACGTCCAGCAGGCGTTGTGCAGGTCGGGCGCGGTGCAGTGCGGGTTCTGCGTGCCCGGCATGGCCATGACGATCCACGACCTGCTGGAGGGCAACCACGCCCCCAGCGAGCTGGAGACCCGGCAGGCCCTGTGCGGCAACCTCTGCCGCTGCTCCGGCTACGCGGGGGTCGTCGACGCCGTGCGCGAGGTCGTGGCCGAGCGCGAGGCGGCGGCCGCGGAGCCCGGGGCCCCGGCTTCGGGCGCGGGCCCGGGCGCCGGCCCGGGTGCACCGGAGCCGCGCATCCCGCACCAGGCAGCGCCCGGCGAGGGCGGCATCCACCACGGAGGCACGGCGTGAGCGGGCAGGACGCGGCGACCGCGACGACGGCGCTGAACACGACGGTGACGGCAATGGCCGCCACCGATCCCGAGGCCTCCGAGCAGCAGGAGCCTCGCGGAATCGGCGCCTCGGTCCCGGCCGCGGACACCCGCGCCAAGACCGAGGGCACCTTCCCCTACGCCGCCGACCTGTGGGCCGAGGGCCTCCTGTGGGCCGCCGTGCTGCGCTCCCCGCACGCCCACGCCCGGATCCTGTCCATCGACACCACGGCCGCCGCCGCGATGCCCGGCGTCCGCGCCGTCGTCACCCACGCCGACGTGCCCGGCGCCACCACGCACGGGCGCCGCATCGCAGACCGGCCGGTGTTCGCGCACGACGTCGTACGCCACCACGGCGAGCCCATCGCCGCCGTCGCCGCCGACCACCCGGACACGGCGAGGCTCGCCGCGGCCGCGATCGCCGTCGAGTACGAACTCCTCGACCCGGTCACCGACCCCGAGCAGTCCTTCGGCGCCCCCGCCCTGCACCCCGACGGCAACCTGATCCGGCACATCCCGCTCCGCTACGGCGACCCGGAGGTCACCGGCGAGGTGGTCGTCGAGGGCCTGTACCGGATCGGCCGCCAGGACCCCGCCCCCATCGGCGCCGAGGCCGGACTGGCCGTGCCGCGCCCCGACGGCGGCGTGGAGCTCTACACCGCCTCCACCGACCCGCACAGCGACCGCGACCTGGCCGCCGCCTGCTTCGGACTGGATCCGGACCGCGTGCGCGTCGTCGTCACCGGCGTGCCGGGTGCAACGGCGGACCGCGAGGACGCCGCCTTCCAGCTCCCGCTCGGCCTGCTCGCCCTGCGCACCGGCTGCCCGGTCAAGCTGGTCGCCACCCGCGAGGAGTCCTTCCTCGGCCACACCCACCGGCACCCGACCCTGCTGCGCTACCGCCACCACGCGGACGCCGAGGGCCGACTGGTCAAGGTCGAGGCGCAGATCCTGATGGACGCGGGCGCGTACGCCGACGCCTCCGCGGAATCCCTGGCCGCGGCGGTGGCCTTCGCCTGCGGCCCGTACGTCGTCCCGCACGCCTTCGTGGAAGGCTGGGTGGTCCGCACCAACAACCCGCCGTCGGGCCACGTCCGCGGTGAGGGCGCCATGCAGGTGTGCGCCGCGTACGAGGGCCAGATGGACAAGCTCGCGGCCGCCCTCGGCCTCGACGGCGCGGAACTGCGCCTGCGCAACGTCCTGGCCACGGGCGATCTCCTGCCGACCGGCCAGACGGTGACCTGCCCGGCTCCGGTGGCGGAACTGCTGCGCGCCGTCCGGGACTTCGAACTGCCCGCCCTGCCGAAGGACGCCCCCGAGGACGAGTGGCTGCTGCCGGGCGGCCCGGAGGGCGCGGGCGAGCCCGGCGCGGTGCGCCGCGGGGTCGGCTACGGCGTCGGCATGGTCCACATGCTCGGCGCGGAGGGCACGGACGAGGTCTCCACGGCCACGGTGAAGGTGGTCAACGGCTCGGCCACGGTCATCTGCGCGGCCGTCGACACCGGCCAGGGCTTCGCCACGCTGGCCCGCCAGATCGTCCAGGAGGTCCTGGGCGTCGACGAGGTCATCACGGCCCCGGTCGACACCGACCAGCCGCCGGCCGGTCCGTCGGCGCACGGCCGCCACACCTGGGTGTCCGGGGGTGCGGTGGAGCGCGCGGCCAAGATGGTCCGCACCCAGCTCCTCCAGCCGATGGCCCACAAGCTGGGCATGTCCACGGAACTCCTGCAGATCCAGGACGGCCGGATCACCTCGTACGACGGAGCCTTCTCCACCACGGTCGCCGAGGCCATGGCGGGCAAGGAGCTCTGGGCGACGGCCCAGTGCCGCCCCCACCCGACGGAACCCCTGGACGCGGACGGCCAGGGCGACGCCTTCGTGGGCCTCGCCTTCTGCGCGATCCGCGCGGTGGTGGACGTGGACGTCGAGCTGGGCTCGGTACGGGTCGTGGAACTCGCCGTCGCCCAGGACGTGGGCCGCGTCCTGAACCCCCGTCAGCTGGAGGCCCGGATCGAGGCGGGCGTCACCCAGGGCGTGGGAGCGGCCCTGACGGAGAACCTCCGCACGGTCGCCGGCCTGGTCCGCCACCCGGACCTGACGGGCTACGCCCTGCCGACGGCGCTGGACGCCCCGGCGGTCCGCATCGTCAAACTGGTCGAGGAGCGCGACGTGGTGGCTCCCTTCGGCGCGAAGGCGGCGAGCGCGGTCCCCGTGGTGACAACCCCGGCTGCGGTGGCCTCCGCGGTCCGCGCGGCCACGGGTCGCCCGGTGAACCGCCTGCCGATCAGGCCCTCCGCGGCGGTGGGTGCGCCCAACTCGTGACCGTGTGACCCACATTGCACGTGCAACCCCGGACTTGGGGCTGTCCGTGCCGGTCGCTAGAGTGATCGGTACGGGTGCGCGTGTACGTGTGCACGCGGGTGCGAACGGGGACGGGGAGCGGCGCGAGCGCTGCGACCCCGGGGATGACGGGGAGGCCAACGTGGCAGAGGACGACGGGGCAGGCCTGGCGGGAGCGAGCCTCGCGCTGGGGCTGGCGGGTCCGATGGGCGCGCTCGCGGGCGCGGCCGTAAGCGCGGCTGCGGCGGCGCTGCGGATCCAGTACGACGATCTGAAGGACTACAAGAACCTGGTGGACGGCCTCCTGACGAAGCTTCAGGAATCCCCGGCGCACCACGGGAAGCTGGCCGACGGCACGATACCGGCGGGAGTCCTGGGCACGGGCTTCCCCGCGGCCGACAAACTCAACTCGGCGTACAACACGGTCCACTCGGAGCTGCAGAAGCTGTCGAAGGGCCTGGCGGTGCAGATCGAGGCTCTGGGCATCGCCGTCCAGTCCGCGGGCAAGGGCTACAGCGGGGTGGACGAGGAGACGAAGCGGCGCATGGCCGCTCTGGCCAAGCAGGCTCACGATCAGTACGTGGAGAAGCGTGACCCGTACGCGGTGAAGGCGGCTGGGGGCTCACAGCCCGAGCCTCAGGGGAAGAAGGGGGCCTCCTACGGATGAGTGATTTCGAGAGCTACACGCATGCACAGCTCTACGCGATGATTGCCGCGCTCGACGACGAGGTGGTCAGCGCCCGGGGCACGCAGCTCACCGAGGCTGCCAAGGTGATCGAGGAGATCGGCAACAAGCTCAAGGACCACAAGGTCAAGGGCTGGGAGGGCGAGGCGGCGACGGCCTTCCAGAACTGGGTGAACCAGGCGGGAAGCGCCACGCTGGTCCTGGCCGAGTACAGCGCCGCGGGCGGCAAGTACATGACGCAGACGGCCCAGGTCATGCGCGAGGTCAAGCCGAAGAGCGGTACGGGCGACATGCCCAAGTACAGCGCGTCGGCGGAGGCGACCCTCAAGGAGAACCTCGCGACGTCCCGCGAGTACCACAACGACCCGGATGCGGTGCAGCTCGGGCAGGAGGCGTGGTCGAAGCTGAGCGGCGACCACGCGCGGGCCGTGGACGCGATGAACAAGCTGTCCGGGTCGTACGAGCAGTCGTCCGCGGAAATGGGCAAGGCGACGATCCCGACGTTCCCGCCGCCGCCGGCAGTGTTCGTGCCGCTTGACCACGGTGGCAGTGAAGACATGGCCCGCCCCAGTGGAAGCTCTGCGCAGGAGAGCTACTCGGGGGGCTCTGCGTACGGATCGTCCGGCTCACTGGGTGGCAACGGATCGTCGAACGAGACGGGTTCGGTGATCGGGCCCCAGACGAAGCCGGACAGTACGCTGCCGCCGACGTCCATGCCGGTGGTCCCGGACCGCGAGGTGAATGTGGACCTGGACAGCGTCGCGACGCTTCCGGACCGCACCGCGCCCCCGGTGACGACCACGCCCGGTGGTCAGCTCCCCACGGGTCCCGTTGGGCCCACCCCTGGACCCATTGCTCCGCCGGTGGCTTTCCCGCCGGTTGGCGGATTGAAGGGGCCCGGCCTTGTCGGTACCGGTTCCGGTATCGGCCCGTACCCGGGTCTGACCGGTCCTGGTGTTGCCCCAGGTGGCAAGGTAGGCGGTACGCCCGGCCTGCTTCCGCGTGACAGCGGAATCACGGGCGGCCGTCCCGTGACCTCCACCGGACCCAGCTCGGGCATCCCGCGCGGCACCGTCATCGGCGAGGGCGCTCAGACCGGCCGTCCCATGGGCGGCGGCGGGATGGGACACGGTGCCGGCGGCGGTCACGGCAGCAGCCAGGGAGGCTTCCAGGCTGGCCGGCGACTGGCGACAGAGCCGGGTGGCGTGCTCGGAGGGCGTCAGACCGGTGCGGTCGGTCGCCCGATCGCCGGCGGTCAGCCGTTCACCCAGGGCGGCTCGGGCCTCGTGCGGAACGGCGCGGGCCCCATGGGCCACGCCGGCGCAGGCACGCAGACTCCAGGCAAGCGGCGGAACGACCAGGGTGGCGAACGCCCCGACTACCTGACCGAGGACGAAGAGACCTGGCAGGGCAACCGTCGTGTTGCCCCGCCTGTGATCGACTGAGCAGAACGGACATTGCACGGGATGCGCATGCGTAAGGCGACCTCGGCCCTGGTGGGCCTCCTGCTGGCCGGGGTTGCCGCGACCCCGGCCCACGCAGAGACCATCCGAGCGCAGCAATGGCATCTCGACGCCATGAAGGCCGACGAGATTTGGAAGATCGCCAACGGCAAGGGGATCACCGTCGCGGTGATCGATACGGGTGTCAACCAGATCCCGGAGCTTGAAAGTCAAGTCCTTCCCGGCAAGGCCTTCCCAGTTGCTGACGCGGAGGTTGGACGAGACAACGACTACCTGGGCCACGGCACCAGCATGGCCGCAATGATCGGCGCTACTGGAAAGCACCCAAGCGGTGACGGTTCGTACGGTCTTGCTCCCGGCGTCAAGATCCTCCCGATCAGAGTGCCCGACCAGTTCGAGGACGCGTCGACCCCTAATCTGGTCGCGGCGATCAGGTTCGCTGCAGACTCTGAAGCCAAGGTCATCAATATTTCCCAAGGAATCGCTGCGAAGCCGGAGGAGGATCGAGCGCGCGCCGAGGCGGTGAAGTACGCCATTTCAAAGGGCAAGCTGATCTTTGCAGCTGCTGGCAACACTGGGGATTCGACCAACCTCATTGAATACCCGGCCGCGACGCCCGGAGTAGTCGGTGTAGCCGCAGTCGATGCCCAAGGCGAGCCGACCAAGGAGTCGCAGCACGGACCACAGATCGATCTGGCGGCACCGGGCATCGACATCGTTTCGGCCTGCAAGGGCAAGTCGGGGCTGTGCAAGACCCACGGCACCAGTGATGCGACTGCCCTCACCTCCGCCTCCGCCGCCCTCCTCTGGTCTGCCCACCCCGACTGGACCAACAACCAGGTCCTCCGGGTCCTTCTGAACACCGCCGGCAAGCCCGCCGACGGCTCCGGGCGCAACGACTACGTCGGCCACGGAATTGTCCGGCCCCGCGCTGCGCTGCAGACGCCCGGGGACCCCGGGCCGGCCGATGTCTACCCGCTGCCCGACCTCGCGGCCGCAGCCGGCGGCAAGACTCCCTCCGGCTCTCCGGACGGCAAGGCGCCCGACTCTGCGGCGTCCAAGCCGGCCGCCCAGGCCGAGGAGAAGAAGAGCGGCAGCTCGCTTCCCTGGATCGCGCTCGGGCTCGGGGCCTGCGTGCTGATCGGTGGAGCCGTGACCGTGGTCGTCGTACGCCGCAATCGTTGACCCACTGAAAATCCGGGGGTTCACGCGATGTCGTTCGACGAGGAACGGTCGGCGGCTCGCGCCCCGGCCGCCGCCAGCGTCACCGTGCGGCTCGATCAGGCCCCCGCCGACCCCGGAGCGGACTGCTCGCCACGGCGACAGGCCAGCCGGTCGGGCGGGGATTCCACCGGCCGGCGTTGGACAAGGTGAGTACCGAGCCCATTGATGCCGTGAAGAACGGCAAGGTGGGGAACAAGGGTGCCGCCGCCGGGCCGACCTGTGAGAGGACCTCAGGCTCCTTCGAGCTGGACCCGGAAAAGGCGAAGGCCGCTCAGGGGTGCGCCTTCCCCTGAGCGGCCCGCCGCGAAGCCGTGACCGGAATCGAACCGGCGTAACTCGCTTTGCAGGCGAGTCCCTCAACCACTCGGGCACACGGCTGTGAGGTGGTGATGTGCACGACCGTACGGGGGGCCGTGGGGGCGGGAAAGGGTTTGCCGGGGCGTGCAATGCGACTGCCATGCCGCGTTCACAGTCGGGCGGACCTAGGTCTCGCGGCCGAGGGCGGGATCCGTCGAATTGACAGGGTCACTCTGGGGCTACGCACCTTACTCTGGGGCGATGAGCGCCCTTGAACCCCGTGTGCCCCAGCGAACCGCACCGCCCCCGCCCCTGCCCGGGGGCGGGGTTCTGGGGCCCGCGTACCGGACGCTCAGCATCGGGATCATCTCCGTCGTCTTCCTCATCGCCTTCGAGGCCACCGCGGTCGGTACGGCCATGCCCGTCGCCGCCCGCGAGCTGGACGGGGTCGGGCTCTACGCCTTCGCCTTCTCCGCCTACTTCACCACCAGCCTCTTCGGCATGGTCCTGGCCGGCCAGTGGGCCGACCGGCAGGGGCCGCTGCGGCCCCTGACCGTCGGGATCGCCGCCTTCGCCTCCGGGCTCGTGGTCTCCGGGACCGCCGGCGTCATGTGGGTGTTCGTGCTCGGCCGGGCCGTGCAGGGCTTCGGGGGCGGGCTGGTCATCGTCGCGCTGTACGTCGTCGTCAGCCGGGCCTACGAGGAGCGGCTGCGGCCCGCGATCATGGCCGCTTTCGCCGCGAGCTGGGTGGTCCCCTCCATCGTCGGGCCGCTGGCTTCGGGGACGGTCACCGAGCACCTCGGGTGGCGGTGGGTGTTCCTCGGGATACCGGCGCTGGTCGTGGTCCCGCTCGTGGTGGCGCTGCCCGCGATACGGCGGACCGCGTCCGGGCCCGTCGACCCCGACGCCCCGCCCGTGGCCTTCGACCGGCGGCGGATCCGGCTGGCCCTCGGCATCTCGGTGGGGGCGGGGCTGCTCCAGTACGCCGCCCAGGACCTGCGGTGGCTCTCGCTCGTGCCGGGCATCGCCGGCGCGGCCCTGCTGGTGCCCGCCGTGCTGGGGCTGCTGCCGCGCGGGACCTACCGGGCGCGGCGCGGGCTGCCGTCCGTGGTGCTGCTGCGCGGGGTGGCCGCCGGGTCGTTCATCGCGGCGGAGAGCTTCGTGCCGCTGATGCTGGTCACCCAGCGGGGGCTGAGCCCGACACTGGCCGGGTTCTCGCTCGCGCTGGGCGGGCTCACCTGGGCGGGCGGCTCGTGGGTGCAGTCCAAGGGGCGGATGGCGCCGTACCGGGAACGGCTGATGGTGGGCGGGATGGTGATGGTGGCGCTGGCCATCGCCGCGGCGCCCGCCGTGCTGATCGAGTCGGTGCCGGTGTGGACGCTGGCGGTGGCCTGGGCGGTGGGCTGCCTGGGCATGGGCCTGGTGATCGGTTCCACGAGCGTGCTGCTGCTCCAGCTGTCGGCGCCGGAGGAGGCGGGGTCCAACTCGGCCGCGCTGCAGATCTCCGACGCGCTGGCGAACGTGGTGCTGCTGGCCGGCGGGGGCGCCGCCTTCGCCGCGCTGGGCGGCGGCGCCGTCGGGGCCTCCCACGCCCTGACGGACGGGGCGTCGGCCTCGCACCCGGCCGCGTTCGCCGTGGTGTTCCTGCCGATGGCCTGCGTGGCGCTGGTGGGCGCCTGGGTCGCGACCCGGCTGGAGCCCGCCGACGCGTGAGTGCCGGCGTGTGAGCGGCGGGGCGGACGCGGGAGCGCCGGGGCGTTCGGCCGCCGCGGAAAAGGGCTGCGTCACCGCCGACCGCGTCGCTACCGTTCCCGTCATGAACGAGCTGATCATCCGGCTGTCCGACGCCGAGCGCGCGGAATGCGCCGACCTGGCCGACGCCACCGGCCGAACGCCCGAGGAGCTGGCGCTGGACGCCGTACGGGCGCGGCTGCGGGCCGAGCGGGACCGGGTCGGGGCCGAGGCGCTGCGGCTCGCGCTGCGGCACGCGCCCCTGCTGAAGCGGCTCGGCGAATGAGCGCCGCCGCCCCGGTGCGGCACCTCACGCTCGCCGAGGTCCTCGACCTGGCCCGGCACGCCTGCCTGGCCCAGGACCAGCCCGTCGAACTGCGCGCCCCCGGGCTGCTGGAGTCGGCGGTGCACCGGCCCCGCGCCCGCATGTTCGGGACTCCGGCCTACGAGGACCCGTACGAGCAGGCCGCCGCGTTGCTGCACGGCATCGCGACGAACCACCCGCTGGTCGACGGGAACAAGCGCACCGCCTGGCTCGCCGCGGCGACTTTCCTCGCCGTGAACGGGACCGACCTGGGCGACGCGGACCAGGAGGCCGCGTACGCGCTGGTCATCGATGTGGCCGCCGGGCACGAGCCGGACGTCGCGCGGATCGCCCGCCGACTGCGGGCGTTGTTCGAAGCGGTGTGACGCTCGCCGCACCCGCCGAGGTCACGGGCCTGTCCCTCCGCGAGGGGCGGGCCCGGGCCGGTAGGGTGGCCCGGTTGTCCTACGTACGACTGCCTGCCACCCGTACCAGATACGCCGAGAGCACGAACCGGAGACCGTGACTACTACCGCCTCCCACCATCTCTCACCCGCCTTCCCCGGCCGTGCCCCCTGGGGTACCGCCAACAAGCTGCGTGCCTGGCAGCAGGGGGCGCTCGACCGCTACATCCAGAACCAGCCGCGGGACTTCCTCGCGGTCGCCACGCCCGGCGCCGGCAAGACCACCTTCGCGCTCACCCTCGCCTCCTGGCTGCTGCACCACCACATCGTGCAGCAGGTGACCGTCGTCGCGCCGACCGAGCACCTGAAGAAGCAGTGGGCCGAAGCCGCGGCGCGGATAGGTATCCGGCTCGACCCGGAGTACTCCGCCGGACCGCTCAGCAAGGACTACCACGGGGTCGCCGTCACCTACGCCGGTGTCGGCGTACGGCCGATGCTGCACCGCAACCGCTGCGAGCAGCGCAAGACCCTCGTGATCCTCGACGAGATCCACCACGCCGGTGACTCGAAGTCCTGGGGCGAGGCCTGCCTGGAAGCCTTCGACCCGGCCACCCGGCGCCTGGCCCTGACCGGTACGCCCTTCCGGTCCGACACCAATCCCATTCCCTTCGTGACCTATGAAGAGGGCAACGACGGGATCCGGCGGTCTTCCGCCGACTACACCTACGGCTACGGGAACGCGCTCGGCGACGGCGTCGTCCGGCCGGTCATCTTCCTCTCCTACAGCGGCAACATGCGCTGGCGGACCAAGGCCGGCGACGAGATCGCCGCCCGGCTCGGCGAGCCGATGACCAAGGACGCCATCTCCCAGGCCTGGCGCACCGCGCTGGACCCGCGCGGCGACTGGATGCCGAACGTGCTGCGCGCCGCCGACCAGCGGCTGACGGAGGTCCGCAAGGGCATCCCGGACGCCGGTGGCCTCGTCATCGCCTCCGACCAGGACTCGGCGCGCGCCTACGCCAAGCTGCTCCGGGAGATCACGGGCAGCAAGGCGACCGTGGTGCTGTCCGACGACACCGGTGCGTCGAAGCGGATCGACGAGTTCAGCGAGGACGGCAGCCGCTGGATGGTCGCGGTCCGCATGGTGTCCGAGGGCGTCGACGTACCGCGCCTCGCGGTGGGCGTCTACGCCACCACCATCTCGACGCCCCTGTTCTTCGCGCAGGCCGTCGGGCGTTTCGTGCGCTCGCGCAGGCGCGGCGAGACCGCGTCCGTGTTCCTTCCGACCATTCCCTACCTCCTCGGCTTCGCGAACGAGATGGAGGTCGAGCGCGACCACGTCCTCGACAAGCCGAAGAAGCAGGGCGAGGAGGACCCGTACGCCGAGTCCGAGAAGGAGATGGACGAGGCGAACAAGCAGGAGGACGCGGACACGGGCGAGGACGAGCAGATGTCCTTCGAGGCGCTGGAGTCCGACGCGGTCTTCGACCGGGTCCTCTACGACGGTGCCGAGTTCGGCATGCAGGCGCACCCGGGCAGCGAGGAGGAGCAGGACTACCTCGGCATCCCCGGGCTGCTGGAGCCGGACCAGGTGCAGATGCTGCTGCAGAAGCGGCAGTCCCGCCAGATCGCGCACAGCCGGCGCAAGCCGGACGCGGAGGCGGACCTGCTGGAGCTGCCGGCGGACCGGCGGCCCGTGGTCTCGCACAAGGAGCTGCTGGAACTGCGGAAGTCGCTGAACACGATGGTGGGCGCGTACGTCCACCAGAGCGGCAAGCCGCACGGGGTGATCCACACGGAGCTGCGCCGGGTGTGCGGCGGTCCGCCGAGCGCCGAGGCGACGGCGGGGCAGCTGCGCGAGCGGATCAAGAAGGTGCAGGAGTGGGCCACCCGTATGCGGTGAGTCCGTCCGGCGGAACGGAAGAAGGGGACGGGGTCCGTGCGGAGGTTCGCACGGACCCCGTCCTTCGTCCGAAGTTCGAGGTCCGGGACTTCGTCCTTTTCGACATCGACGTCGACACCGGCGGGGCCGAAGGAAGCACACCTCCTCGGGAGGCGGACCGGGCGGGGCGCCCACCCGGGGGCAATGAGGCGGTGAAGGACTCCTGTGGCAATCGAGGTCACGAAACGACACCGAGGTCGATCAGGAAACGGCATAAACAGGTAGCACGCGCCCGGATTCTGGACGAGCCCTTCCGCTGAGCGAACCTGCTCGCTACTGTCCCCGCATCAAACGCACCGTGGCAGCGCCGCCGCGGGAGCGCAGCCGGTGCATTGGCCGCTACCGGCGGCCTCTCCGTGCGTCGCCGCGGGACCGGCGACGTGCCGCCCCGAGAGTCACCGCCGCTCACCGAAAGAGGGAGAGGCGTCGTGACCGCGGAAACCTCCCAGACTCTCGACAGAGGGCTCAGAGTCCTCAAACTGCTCGCCGACACCGACCACGGTCTGACCGTCACCGAGCTCTCCAACCGCCTCGGTGTGAACCGCACCGTGGTCTACCGGCTCCTCGCGACCCTCGAACAGCACGCCCTGGTCCGCCGTGACCTCGGCGGCCGGGCCCGCGTCGGCCTCGGCGTGCTGCGGCTGGGCCGGCAGGTCCATCCGCTCGTACGCGAGG
The DNA here is from genome assembly GCF_014650695.1 of Streptomyces avidinii. Lineage (GTDB taxonomy): Bacteria > Actinomycetota > Actinomycetes > Streptomycetales > Streptomycetaceae > Streptomyces > Streptomyces avidinii. Next base: position 79,964 of record NZ_BMVL01000017.1, read on the forward strand.
CCGCCCTGCCCGCGCTGCGGTCCCTCGCCGAGGACATAGGTGCCACCGCGCACCTGACCCTCGTCGACGGCACCGAGGCGCTCGCCGTCGCCGTCGTGGAGCCGACCTGGACGGACTACCACGTGGCCTACCGGGCAGGCTTCCGCCACCCGCTGGACCGCGGGGCCGCCGGGCGGGCCATCCTGGCAGCCCGTCAGGGCTCCCTCATCGAGCCGGGGTACACGCTGACCCACGGGGAGCTGGAAGCGGGCGCCAGTGGCGCTGCCGCGCCGCTCGTGGGCGTCACCGGGCTGGAGGGCAGCGTCGGCGTCGTCATGCTGGCGGATGCGGTGCCGGAGCGGGTGGGGCCGCGGGTGGTCGATGCGGCGCGCGAGGTCGCCGACGCCCTTCGCTAGGCCGCGGGCCGTGCGCCGAGCCGCGGGCCCGACGGTCGGTCCGATGCCGGGTGCGGCGCCGTTGCCGGGGGCGCTGCCCCCGGACCCCCGCGCCTCAAACGCCGGCGGGGCTGGGTGGGTGCGCCTCAAACGCCGGCGGGGCTGGGTGGGTGCGCCTCAAACGCCGGCGGGGCTGGGTGGGTGCGCCTCAAACGCCGGCGGGGCTGGGTGGGTGCGCCTCTAACGCCGGCGGGGCTGGATCGGCCCGCGGGGCTGGAGGGGTCGGCGGGGTTGGCCGAGGTGGGCGGATAGATTGGGCCAGTGCTCTCACGCCTCACACGTCTGCCGCGTCCCGTCGCCCTGGCCGTCTGCGCCGTGCCCGTGCTCGGGCTGTTCGTCGCCGCGGCCTTCGCGCCGCTGCCCTTCGTGGTCGCCATTCCCGGGCTGACGGCCGATGTTCTGGGCTCCGACCAGGGCAAGCCCGTCATCAGCGTCACCGGGGCCCCGGTCCGGGACACCAAGGGCGAACTGCGGATGACCACCATCCGGGCCACCGGTCCGTCCTCGTCCATGAAGCTGCACGAGCTCGTCGGGCACTGGTTCAAGACGGATCAGGCGGTCATGCCCAGGGAGGCCGTCTACTCCTCGGGCGGAAGCGACGAGGAGATCGAGAAGCACAACCTGGAGGAAATGGCCAAGTCGCAGTCGGCCGCCGCCGACGCGGCCCTCGGCTTTCTCCACAAGGACCCCAAGGACGTGAAGGTCGATCTCAACCTCGCCGACGTCGGCGGCCCGAGTGCCGGGCTGCTCTTCTCCCTCGGCATCGTCGACAAGCTCGACGGCGACGGCAGCGGCGGCGATCTCACCGGCGGTCGCAGCATCGCCGGTACGGGCACCATCACCGCCGACGGCCAGGTCGGCGCGGTCGGCGGGGTGGCCCTGAAGACCCAGGCCGCGCGGCGCGACGGGGCGAGCGTGTTCCTCGTACCGAAGGCCGAGTGCGCGGACGCGCAGTCGGAGCTTCCGGAGGGGCTGCGGCTCGTCCCCGTCACTTCGTTGACGGATGCGGTGAACTCCCTTCGCGCACTGAACCGGGAAGAGCCTGTCCCGAGCTGCTGACGGCCGGCTCCGGATCCGGGGCCGCGTCCAGTCCGCGCCAGGCGGGGAAGACCATCGGGGCGAGCGTGGTCAGCAGGTACGTGCCGCCGAACAGCAGCAGCGCCGTGGCGACCCCGAACCCGTCGACCAGCAGACCCGCCGCGAGCCCGCCCAACGGCATGGTCAGCTCGCAGCCCGCCGTGGCCACCCCCGAGACGCGACTGCGCAGCGCCTCCGGCACCTGCTCGTACATGACCGTGGTCAGGATCGGGTTGAGCATGCCCGCGCCCAGGCCGGCCATCGCCATCGTGACCGCGAGCGGCAGCGTCGTGTCGGTGACGGCGGCCACCACGTACCGGGTCGCGCCGGAGAGCAGGAAGGCCGCCGTGAAGACCGCCCGGCGCGGGAAGCGTTCGCCCCACATGCCGTAGAGCAGGGCGCCGAGCAGTGCGAAGCCGCCGAAGAGGGAGATCATCAGGCCGATCGCGGTGGCGCCGCCGAGGGTCTCCCGGCCGTGCACCGGCAGGAGGACCGAGGACCAGCCCTGGTCCAGGCCGTTGGTCATCATCACCATCACCGTGACGCCCAGCAGCAGCCGGGTGCGGACCATGAAGGCCCAGCCCTCGGCGAGTTCGGCGCGGTACGCCCTGACGGACACCTTCCCGGCGGTGCGCTGCGGTTCGGCGGCCGGGACCCCGCGCAGGAACGCGGTGACCAGCAGCGCCGACGCCCCGAAGGTCGCGGCGTCCAGCAACAGGACGGTCTCGGCGCCGAACACGGCGATGAGCAGGCCGGCCACCGCGGCCCCGGTCATCCGGGCGCCGCGCGAGACCGCGTCGTAGAGGCCGGCGGCCCGGGTGATGGTGGTGCCGGCGTGCTCGGCGAGATTCGGCAGGAGCACGGCCCGGGCGGTCAGGCCCGGGGTGTGCACGAGGCCGCCGAGGGCCATCAGCGCGCACAGCATCCAGAACTCCAGCACGCCCGCGTAGTGCAGCAGCGGGATCGCGCCGACCGACACTCCACTGATCAGGTCGGAGGCGACGGAGACCCGGCGGCGGCCTATCCGGTCGATGACCGGTCCGCCGACCAGGGCGGCCACGATGACGGGCAGGGTGGCGCAGAAGGCGACCACCCCGGCCCGGCCGGCGCTGCCCGTGGTCTGGAGCACGAACCACGGGACGCCGATGAGGGTGAGTGAACTCCCGGCGATGGAGACGGTGTTGGCGGCCAGTACGCCGACCAGTGGGCGCTTGTCCGTACGGCGCTCCGCGCGCGGCGGCCCATCCGGTGTTAAGGCGTGCACAGCAGGACTCCTCGGATCGATGGGGGAGGGGCAGGCGGGTGCGGCGGGGCCGCTACTCGGCCGACTCGCGCGGGAAGGCGTGGGTGTGGAGGCGGACCGCCCGCGTGCCCTCCGAGGCCGGCAGGTCGCGATAGCTGTTGATCAGGTCGTGCATCTTGCGGATCAGTTCGAGGCTCTGCTCGGCGGTCAGGCGCAGGGTGAAGTCGCTCATGTCCGCGCCGCGCCGCCACTCCCGGGGCCAGTTGTGGGCGTTGCCGAGCCAGGTGCTCAGCTCCTGCGTGTGGATCGTCGCGATCTCGTGCAGGAAGAGGTCCGCCGCACCGCGCACGGCCGGGTCCTCGTCGAGCGTCAGCGTCTCGTCGAACGCCGTGCCGTCGTACACGGCCCGCCACCAGCGCTCGCGGCCCTTGCCGTGCTCCGGGGCGTCCTCGACGAACCCGTGCGCCGCGAGCTGGCGCAGGTGGTAGCTGGTGGCGCCGCTCGATTCCCCGAGCCGATCGGCCAGCCGAGAGGCGGTCGCGGGGCCGTCGTGGCGCAGGGCGGCCAGCAGGCGGATGCGCAGGGGGTGGGCGAGGCCGCGCAGGGAACGCGCGTCGAGCGTGCGGACGTTGGGCTCTGCGGGCTCTGCGGGCTCTGCGGGCTCTGCGGGCTCTGCGGGCTCTGCGGGCTTCTCGGGCATGGCTCGACGATAGAGTTGCAAAGATTTCTATGCAAGGGTTTCTTTGCAACGTCTTCTTTGGATGTCAGGCCCGACTGTCGTCCTCCGCCGCCTGCTCCACCAGCGGGATGATCCGCAGTGGTACCGGGTTCTCCATGACGATGGCGGTGGACGCCCGCACGATCCCCTCGAAGCCGACGACGCGGTCGATCACCCGCTGGAGGTCGGCGTTGGACCGGGCCACCAGTCGGCACAGCATGTCCCCGTGCCCGGTCGTGGTGTGCAGCTCCAGCACCTCCGGCACCCCGTTCAGGTGCGCCCGTACGTCCGCCCCCTGTCCCTGCTTGATCTCCAGCGTCGCGAAGGCGGTCACCGGATAGCCGAGGGCCGTCGGGTCGACCTGCGGGCCGAACCCGCGGATCACCCCGCTCGACTGCAGCCGGTCCAGGCGTGCCTGCACCGTCCCGCGGGCCACGCCGAGCCTGCGCGAGGCCTCCAGGACCCCGATCCGCGGCTCGCGGGCGAGCAGGACGATGAGTCGGCCGTCGAGTTCGTCGATGCCCATGGACGCCTCCGAGTGCCCACGCGTGCTCGTGGGTGGTCATAGTGCACAGATGTTTCAGCCAGCCTGCGGTCATCCTGGGCAGTTTGTACAGCCAAACAGGAAACTATTGCGCAGCTTGTGGATCGGCGGGACTCTGCGCTCATGACTGAGTCTCTGGCGAACCTCGAAACCACCCCGCTCACCGCGCGTGAGGCAGACCCCTTTCCGGTGAAGGGCATGGACGCGGTCGTCTTCGCCGTCGGCAACGCCAAGCAGTCCGCGCACTACTACTCGACCGCCTTCGGCATGAAGCTCGTGGCCTACTCCGGACCGGAGACCGGCTCGCGCGAGACGGCCAGCTACGTCCTGACCAACGGCTCCGCGCGCTTCGTGCTGACCTCGGTCATCAAGGCGACGACCGACCACGGCCGCTTCCTCGACGAGCACGTGGCCGAGCACGGCGACGGCGTGATCGACCTCGCCATCGAGGTCCCGGACGTCCGCGCGGCGTACGCGTACGCCGTCGAGCAGGGCGCCCGCGGCCTGGACGAGCCGTACGAGGTCAAGGACGAGCACGGCACGGTCGTACTGGCCGCCATCGCGACCTACGGCCAGACCCGCCACACCCTGGTCGAGCGCGGCGACTACACCGGCCCGTACCTGCCGGGTTACGTGGCCGTCGACCCGATCGTCGAGCCCCCGGCGAAGCGCACCTTCCAGGCCATCGACCACTGCGTCGGCAACGTCGAGCTCGGCCGGATGAACGAGTGGGTCGCGTTCTACAACAAGGTCATGGGCTTCACGAACATGAAGGAGTTCGTGGGCGACGACATCGCGACCGAGTACTCGGCGCTGATGTCCAAGGTGGTCGCGGACGGCACCAAGAAGGTCAAGTTCCCGATCAACGAGCCGGCGATCGCGAAGAAGAAGTCGCAGATCGACGAGTACCTGGAGTTCTACAACGGCCCCGGTGTCCAGCACATCGCGCTGGCCTCGAACGACATCGTCTCGACGGTCCGCACGATGCGTGCGGCGGGCGTCCAGTTCCTGTCCGTCCCGGACACGTACTACGACACCCTCGGCGAGTGGGTCGGCGACACCCGCGTGCCGATCGACGAGCTCCGCGAGCTGAAGATCCTCGCGGACCGCGACGAGGACGGGTACCTGCTGCAGATCTTCACCAAGCCGGTGCAGGACCGCCCGACGGTCTTCTTCGAGATCATCGAGCGGCACGGCTCGATGGGCTTCGGCAAGGGCAACTTCAAGGCCCTGTTCGAGGCGATCGAGCGCGAGCAGGACAAGCGCGGCAACCTCTAGCCTCCGGCTCGGCCCGCAGAACGCGACGCGCTGCACGCACCGCTCCGGTGCACCGCGCAGCGGGTCTTCACGGTACGGCCCGAGGGGGGCCCGGCGCCGCACCCGTTCCAGGGTGCGGCGCCGCCGTGCTTTCGGGGGCTCCGCCCCCGGACCTCCGCGCCTCGAACGCCGGCAAGGCTGAAATCTCAGCCCCTCAGCCCCTCAGCGCCCCGACGGAGTGGGTTTCGGCTTCGCCGCCTTCGGGAGCTCCGGTTCCACCCACGGGGCCGTCGGCCGGATGTTCTCCGGGCCCCCCGGCGGCGGCGCGGCGATCGCCGCCAGTGCCTCCTTCGCCAGCGGCCCGCGCAGCGGCGAGAAGTACGGGTTCGTCCGCATGGCCTCCTCCAGGTGGCGGCGAGCCGCCGCCTCGTCGCCGAGACCGCGCTCGATCATCGCCCGGTGGAAGGCGAACTCCGCACTCCGCAGGCCCGGTTCCGTGGCCTTCTTCGCGTACTCCAAGGCCGCCTCGTCCTCGCCGGCCTGGTGCAGCGCCCACCCCAGCGCGTCCGCGACCTGCACGCTCTTGTGCCGTGACCACTCCTGCGACAGCCGCCGGACCGCCGCCGTCGCATCGCCGTGGTCCGCCTCGTACAGGCCGAGGACCACGTCGTCGTCCACCCCGTTGCGGTCGTCCCGGGCCGCCATCGTGGCCAGCGTCCCGTACTGCGCGCGCGCCTCCTGCCCGCGGCCCAGCGAGTCCAGCAGCTCGCCCAGCTCCCGCGCCAGCTGCGGCACCGGAGTGCGTCCCAGCGCCATCCGGTAGTCCCGTACCGCCTCCCCGCCGCGCCCCAGCGCCGCCAGCGCGCGGGCCCGCCCGCCGAGGGCCTCCGCCTGCGCCGGATCCGTGCGCAGCGCGCCCTCGTACTGCCGCAGGGCCTCCGCCGGGTCGCCCCGCTCCCACGACAGCTCCCCGAGCCGGAACAGCGCGTACGCCTTCTCCGCCGGGGCCTTCGCCGCCCCCGCCGCGTGCTCCATCGCCATCACCGCGTCCTCGCGCCAGCCGCGGTCCCGGTAGACCTGCGAGGCCCTGACGTACGCGACCAGGCCCGGCCGCATCTCCAGCAGCAGCTCCATCGCCTTCTGCGCGCCCTTGTAGTCGCCGAGCCCGGTGTACGCGTCCACCAGCACCGGGTACGCCGTCCACCGCTTGGGTGCCTGCGCCCGTACGAGCTCGCCCCACTTGCGGGCCGTCCCGAAGTCCCGCCGGGCGTTGGCCAGCGCGCCCATGGCCGTCATCGCGTCGAGGTTGCCCTTCTCGGCCGGGCGGGCCTCCAGCGACCGTTTCAGGGCCTTCTCCGCCCTCGGGAACCAGCCCGAATCGGCCGTGCGCCGCGCCTGTTCGAGGTAGGCGGAGCCGAGGACGGCCCACGAGGCCTCGTCGTCCGGATGCCCCGCCAGCCACTTCTCCCGGTCCGTGACCAGCGCCTTCAGGTCCACCACCGCCGCGGGCGCGCCCATCCCCACGGCGGAGGCGGCGCGCTCGCTCGGCCGGGGCGGGCGGGCGTCGTCATCGGTCCTGGCGGGCCGGATCAGCAGGGCCCCGGCGATCAGGACCACGGCGACCGCGGCCGCCACGAGCGTCTTGCGGCCGGTGAAGGTCACGGGCGGCGCCGGGGTCTGCGATTCCTCGTCGATACGGTCCATGGGGTCACTGTGCGTCAATATGAAGAGTTCGCCGAGGTGTCCGAAGTGGGGCGCGGGCGTGTTCACACCGATGGCCCCGGGTGCCACGCTGGTCCCATGGATGACGCTCTCTTCGCACGTCTGCGGGCCGGCCTGCTCGAAGGGCTCCCCGCCGAGGCCCTGCTCACCGATCCCCAGGTGACCACCTCCTACGCCACCGACATGGCCAGCTTCTGCGCCGCCGGCACCCCGGCGGCCGTCGTCCTGCCCCGGACCGTGGAACAGGTCCAGCACGTCCTGCGCACCGCCACCGCCCTACGGGTCCCCGTGGTCCCGCAGGGTGCCCGGACGGGCCTGTCGGGCGGCGCCAACGCCTCCGACGGCTGCATCGTGCTCTCGCTCGTCAAGATGGACCGGATCCTGGAGATCAGCGCCGTCGACCGGATCGCGGTGGTCGAGCCGGGCGTGGTGAACGCCGTGCTCTCGCGCGAGGTCGCCCGCCAGGGCCTGTACTACCCGCCCGACCCCTCCAGCTGGGAGCAGTGCACCATCGGCGGCAACATCGGCACCGCCTCGGGCGGCCTGTGCTGCGTCAAGTACGGGGTCACCGCCGAGTACGTGCTCGGCCTCGACGTGGTCCTGGCCGACGGGCGGCTGCTGCGCACGGGCCGGCGCACCGCCAAGGGCGTGGCCGGCTACGACCTGACCCGCCTGTTCGTGGGCTCGGAGGGCAGCCTGGGCGTCGTGGTCCGGGCCGTCCTCGCCCTGCGTCCGGCGCCGCCCCGGCAGCTGGCGCTGGCCGCCGAGTTCCCCTCCGTCGCAGCCGCCTGCGAGGCCGTGTGCGCCGTCATGGAGGCGGGCCTGACCCCCTCGCTGCTGGAGCTGATGGACCGTACGACCGTCCACGCCGTCAACCGGCTCGGCAAGATGGGGCTCCCGGAGTCCACGGAGGCCCTGCTGCTGGCCGCCTTCGACACCCCGCACGCCCCCGAGGACCTCGCGGCCGTCGGGGAGCTGTGCACGGCCGCCGGGGCCACCGCCGTCGTGCCCGCCGAGGACGAGGCGGAGTCCGAACTGCTGCTCCAGGCGCGGCGGATGTCCTTCCCCGCGCTGGAGGCGCTGCGGCCCGCGACGATGATCGACGACGTGTGCGTACCGCGCTCGCGGCTCGGTGAGATGCTCGACGGGACGGCCGCCATCGCCCGCGCCCAGAACCTGCTCATCGGCGTCTGCGCGCACGCCGGGGACGGCAACACCCACCCGATCGTCTGCTTCGACCCCGCGGACGAGGACGAGACGCGGCGGGCCCGCGAGTCCTTCGGCGAGATCATGGCGCTCGGCCTCTCCCTGGGCGGGACCATCACCGGCGAGCACGGGGTCGGCGTGCTGAAGAAGGAGTGGCTGGCCCGCGAACTCGGTCCGGTGGGAATGGAGATGCAGCGGGCCGTCAAGCAGGCCTTCGACCCCCTGGGACTGCTCAACCCGGGCAAGCTCTTCTGACGCGTCCCGCGCAGGGCGGCGGCGGCCGGGCGTGCGGTCGCCCGGGATCACAGCTCGCCGTCCGCCGACTCGTCCGACGGCCACGGGTCGCGCAGCCACAGGTCGTCGGCCGGGGTCGGGGTGAGGAGCTCGGCCAGCGCGGCGTCCAGGCCGAGCCGTTCGGCCTCGGTGCCGGGCGGGACGACGCGCAGGGTGCGCTCCAGCCAGGCCGACACGGAGGTCGCGGGTGCCTCCAGGAGGGCGTCGCCGTCGGGGGAGGTGAGCGCCATGCAGAGCACGGCCTTGTTGTCGACCTTGGTGGGCCAGATCCGGACGTCGCCGTGACCGCAGGGGCGGAACACGCCCTCGACGAGCAGCTCGCGGGCGAAGGTCCAGTTGACGGGGGTGTGGGAGCCCGTGTGGAAGGTGATGTGCACGGCGTACGGGTCGTCCGTGAGGTAGAGGAGCCGCGCGGGGACGGGGATGCTGCGCTCGGGGGACAGGACCAGCTTCAGTTCCAGCTCGCGCTCGATGACGGGGTGGTGCATGACGGCCTCACTTCGGTTCGGTGTGCGGGGCCGGACGGCGCCCCACACCCGGAGAGAGCACCGGTGTGCCCGGGTATGACGCGACTTTCGGAAGCGAACCGGAGATTGGCCGATTTCGTTCGGTTGACCGAAAACCGTCGTGCAGGGTGTCGTTCGCTCGTTTGCTTGGATTCTCCCGTTACCGGACCTGTCGGGGGGCGGTTCTTGGCTATGGTCCTCCCTTGCACAAGCCTCAAGCCACGATCGGAGTTGGGGACATGACGGCCTCCCCTGGTGACGGCGAGCACGCGGCCCGCGAGGGCTACTACCCGGATCCGTCCATCCCGGGGTACATCCGCTACTGGAACGGCGCGGCCTGGGTTCCGGGTACGAGCCGCCCTGCCCCGCAACCGGCACCCGCCGCGCCCGCTCCCGTCGCCGCCCCGGCGACTTCGGCCGCCCCGGCCACCCCGGCGGCCCGTGGCGGGCACGCGCCGCGCGCGGACGAGACCGGGCCGGTGTTCCTGGACGAGACCTCCATGACCGAGGCGCTCCCGGAGCCCGTGCCCGTGCCGGTGCCTGCACCGGCACCCGCCCATGTCCCCGCTCCCGCCCCCGCCCCCGCGCCCGTTGCCGAGGCGGCCGCGGAGCCCGTGGTGTGGCAGGCCGACCCCGTGCACCAGGCCGGCTTCGGCGGGCCCCGGGACCACCGGGTGTCGTGGGGCAGCGCGCCGGATCCGGAACCCGAAGCGGAAGCCGATCCGGAACCTGTTGCCGCACCGGTTGCGGAAGCCGCCCCGCGGTCCGCGGGCATCTCCCTGGCCCGGACGGCGGCCGCCGCGGCCGCCCCCGCCGCGGCCGCTGCGAGACGCCCCGAGCAGGCCTCCGCCGGGATCCTGTCCGTGCGCTCCCCGGCCGCCCAGAACCCGGCCCCGGCCCCGGCCCCGGCACCGGAGTGGCCCGACGCCCCCGGAGCCGGTGGGTCCGGACTCACCTCCTCGTGGCCCGAGGCGGTCGCCGCCGCCCCTGCCCCCGCCCCTGCCCCCGCACCGGCGCCCGCGCCGTCCCGGACCCGCCCGGCAGCTCCCGCTCCCGCTCCCGCTCCCGCTCCCGCGCCGGCTCCCGCCCCCGAAGCCCCGGCCGCCGACCGGCCCGAGGTGTGGGCCCCGCGCCCGGCCGGAGTGCGCCCGAGGATCGCCGCGGAGCCGCGGCCGCGGACGCCCGAGCCGCGCCGGCCCGAGGAGGCAGCCCCGGGCGACTCCGGCTCCCGGCCCGCCGGGGCCCGTACGCCCCGGGAGGTGTTCGAGCGCATGGCCGAACGGGCCGTGCGCCCCGCCGGGCTGGTGCGCCGCGCCGTGGCCCGCGCCCTGGACTCCCTCGTCCTCGCCGCCGTCGCGGCCGCCGTCGCCCGGCCCCTGCTGCCCCGGGCCGCCGCCCACGTGGAGGCCAAGGTGGACGCCGCCCGGGTGAGCGGCCGCACCACCACCGTGTGGCTCCTCGACGCGACCATCGCCGGCCAGCTGGGGCTGGTCCTCGGCGCGGTCCTCCTCTTCGGGGTCCTGTACGAGGCACTGCCCACCGCCCGTTGGGGCCGCACCCCGGGCAAGAAGCTGCTGGGCGTCCGGGTCCTGGCCACCGCCACCCTGCGCCCGCCCACCTTCGGCGCGGCCCTGCGCCGCTGGCTGGTGTACGCACTCCTCGGCCTTCCGGGCAGCCTCTGGTGCCTCGTGGACCGCCCGCGCCGGCAGGCCTGGCACGACAAGGCGGCCGGGACCTACGTGGCCCGCTGAGGGCGTCCCGCAGTCCCCGGGGCGGGCCCTCCCCCCAAATGGACGCGGTCCCGTTGCGGGGCTGCCGGAGCCGGGTTCGACTCGGGCCATGAGTACCGACCAGCCGCCGCCGGGCCAGCCGCCCGAGGACGACCCGTTCCTCAAGAAGCCCCAGGAACCGACGCCTCCGTCGGGCGGTTCGCCGTACGGCTCGCCGCCCCCAGGAAGCGGCGGTGCGCCGCCGCCCCCGCCCGGAGGCCCGGGTGGCGGCGGGGGATATCCGCCACCGCCGCCCCCGTACGGCGGCGGGGACCCGTACGGCGGGAGCGGCGGCTACGGCATGCCCGACCCGCTCGCCGGGATGCCCCCGCTCGCCGACTTCGGCAAGAGGCTCCTCGCCCGCATCATCGACGTCGTGATCATCGCGATCCCGCTGGCGCTCATCCAGCTGGCCTTCGGGACGAACCGCTACCGGTTCGACACCGACCAGGGCGAGGACGTCAGCGAGGTGGTCACCCGGTCCTACAGCGGCAGCGGCCTGGTGATGACCCTGATCTCGATCCTCGCGTACGTCGGCTACGACTGGTGGTTCACCAAGAAGAACGGCCAGACGGTCGGCAAGAAGGCCATGGGCCTGCGCGTCGCGATGCTCAACGACGGCAGCGTGCCGAACTCCAGCGCCTCCCTCACCCGGGCGGCGGTCCTCTGGCTGCCGACGCTGCTGTGCTGCGCCTGCCTGTGGCCGATCGCGCTGATCGTCTCGATCCTGGTCGACAAGCCGTACAAGCAGGGCCTGCACGACAAGGTGGCCAAGACGGTCGTGGTCCGGGCCACCACCTAGGCCGAGGGCGCGGGCAGCGCGCAGCGCAACGCGGGCGGTCTCCCTCCGGGGAGGCCGCCCGCGCCGCGTCGGGCGTGGTCCGTCAGTGGTGGACGGGGTGTTCGGCCGTGGCCGTCCGGGGCTCGGGCACCCGGGCGGTCCCGGTCGCGCCCTCCCGGGCCGCGGGGGTTCCGGCGGCCGCGGGGGCGCCCGTACGGGCCGCATGGCGGCCGCGGCGCCGCGGGAGCGGCACGGTGAGGGCGACGAGCAGACCCAGGGCGAGCGCCGCGGCCGAGATGACCGCGACGCCGAGGCCGGTGGTCGTCTGCGAGAGCAGCAGCATGGCGATCGTCGACACGACGACCGTGGCGGACCCGTACGCGAGCTGTGCGGCAGTCGGTCGCGGCATGGCGATATCCGTCCTCAGGAGGGGAGGGGGAGTCGGCTCAACCAGTTCGCGTGTCAAGTGACTCTACGACGGGATGCCCGAGTCGGACCGCCGGTATGCGTGACCTAACACACGGTGCCGGAGCACAGGGGGCGCACGGCATCATTTTCCGGGCGATGCCGGGGGGAGAAAGGGGGACGGGACGGACCGTCAGCGGGGTCGGGAAGCGCCGTTCGCCCCGTATGGCTGTGGAACGTCCGGATAGCGGAACTCCCTGACCGCATAGTGCAGTTGTAAGGGTCAAGTCAAGGTCTGTCTTTTCTGGCTTCCCTCCGGTCAAATGTCGTCACTTGAGACGCGCGCCGCGCGGAACCCCCCGCTCCTATGGAGAAGTTCCGACCAACGTTGCGGCCGCGGGAGGGGAACGACATCAAGTGACCAGCAACTCCGCCAGACGGCGTGCGATACGCGCTGCCGCCGTCACCGTGACCATGGCTGCTTGTGCGACAAGCGCCACCTTCTTCACCGTCAGCGCGGCCCAGGCCGAGGGCAAGACCCAGGCCGCGCCCGTGTCTGACGGGCAGGACCCCACCGCTCCTGCCAAGGTCGTCGAGCACGACCTCAAGGGCCCGTTCAGCGAGCAGCAGGCCCAGCAGCGCAAGGCCGCTCTGGACCAGGTGCTCCAGGGCAAGAAGGGCGTCGAGCAGCGCGGCGCCTCCAAGGTCGTCAAGCTGGACGACAAGAAGTACGTCGAGCTCGGCCGCGAGAAGACCGACAAGATCTTCACGATCCTCGTCGAGTTCGGCGACCAGGTCGACAGCACGACCATGCACGACCCGGACGGCCCCGGCCCGAAGCCGGCCGTCCCGAAGTACGGCGGCACCCCCGGTCCGATGCACAACACGATCGCCCAGCCGGACCGCGCCAAGGACAACAGCACGGCCTGGCGCAAGGACTTCAGCCGTCAGTACTTCCAGGACCTGTACTTCGCCACGGGTCAGGGCAAGGACTCGCTGAAGACCTACTACGAGAAGACCTCCTCGGGCCGCTACTCGGTCGAGGGCGAGGTCGCCGACTGGGTCAAGGTCCCGTACAACGAGGCCCGTTACGGCTCCAACTTCTGCGGCCAGAGCAACTGCTCCAACGTGTGGGACACCGTCAAGGACGGCGTCACCGCTTGGTCCGACGCGCAGAAGAAGGCCGGCAAGACCGACGCGCAGATCAAGGCGCAGCTGTCCCAGTACGACCAGTGGGACCGCTACGACTTCGACGGCGACGGCAACTTCAACGAGCCCGACGGCTACATCGACCACTTCCAGATCGTCCACGCGGGCGAGGACGAGTCGGCCGGTGGCGGCGTGCAGGGCCCCGACGCGCTGTGGGCGCACCGCTGGTACGCCTACGGCACCGCGGCGGGCAAGACCGGCCCGGACAACAACAAGGCCGGCGGCACCCAGATCGGCAGCACCGGCATCTGGGTCGGCGACTACACGATGCAGCCCGAGAACGGCGGCCTCGGCGTCTTCGCGCACGAGTACGGCCACGACCTCGGCCTGCCCGACCTGTACGACACCTCCGGTGGCGGCGACAACAGCGTCGGCTTCTGGTCCCTGATGTCGGCCGGTTCCTGGCTCGGCAAGGGCAAGGACTCCATCGGCGACCTCCCGGGCGACATGACCGCCTGGGACAAGCTGCAGCTGGGCTGGCTGAACTACGACACGGCCAAGGCCGCGACGAAGTCCACCCACAAGCTGGGTGTGTCGGCGTTCAACACCAAGGACAAGCAGGCGCTGGTCGTCGAGCTGCCCAAGAAGAAGGTCCAGACGGACATCGTCGCTCCCGCCGAGGGCTCCGCCCAGTGGTGGAGCAACATGGGTGACGACCTCAAGAACACCCTCACCCGCTCCGTCGACCTGACGGGCAAGAAGTCCGCCGCCCTGTCCCTCAAGGGCTGGTGGGACATCGAGGCCGACTACGACTACCTCTACACCGAGGTGTCCACGGACGGCGGCGCCACCTGGACCGCCCTCGCCGGCACCGCCGACGGCACGGCCATCCCGGCCGACGCCTCCGGCAGCCCGTCGCTCACCGGTGTCTCGGGTGCCTGGAAGAACCTGAACTTCCCGCTCGACGCCTACGCGGGCAAGAAGGTCGACCTCCGCTTCCGCTACCAGACGGACGGCGGCGCGGGCGGCAAGGGCTTCGCGGCCGACGCCGTGACCCTCACCGCGGACGGCTCCGCGCTGTTCACCGACGGCGCCGAGAACGGCGACAACGGCTGGACCGGCAAGGGCTTCTCGCGCATCGGCAGCGGCTTCACCAAGGAGTACGCGCAGTACTACCTGGCCGAGAACCGCCGCTACGTGTCGTACGACTCCACCCTCAAGGTGGGTCCGTACAACTTCGGCTTCGGCAACACCAAGCCGGACTGGGTCGAGCACTACCCGTACCAGGACGGCATGCTCATCTGGCAGTGGGACACCAGCCAGAAGGACAACAACACCAGCGTCCACCCGGGCCAGGGTCTGATCCTCCCGATCGACGCCAACGCCAAGCCCATGAAGTGGGCGGACGGCACCCTGCTGCGCAACAAGATCCAGCCGTACGACGCCACCTTCAGCGCGTACTCCACGGATGCCTTCACGCTGCACAAGAACGGCGAGGAGCTGTTCCTGAAGCCGAAGCCCGCCAACCTGGTCTTCGACGACCACAAGGGCAAGTACTACTACGACGAGAACCCGACCGGATCGGTGAAGGTCACTGACACCAACACCAAGATCAAGATCCTGAAGGAGACCTACGACGGTGAGGTCATGACCATCGAGGTCGGCCCCTCCTCGAAGTAACTCGGTAAAACCGCAGGTCAAAGCATGATCGGCCGTCGCCCTCTAGCGGGCGGCGGCCGTTCGCGTTTAGATGCCCGGTACGAGTTTCTTATTGACGGGGGAGATGACAGCCATGCCAGGCGGAGGTTTTGTCAGATTGCCGGGCGGCAGTGTGGTGGTTGCACTCATGCTGCCGAGGCCGTCCGGAGAAGGTGGAAATGTCCGCGTGCTGGTGCACGCCGCGAACCGGGCCCGCGCCCTGACCAGGCTGCGGAACCTCGGGATGCGGGCGGTGTACCTGCGTGGCAACGCGCACCCGCCGACGCCGGACGAGGTCACGGCCGTCCTGCACCACCCGGACGGGCTGCTCTGGCGCGGCGCACCCGACCGGGCGCAGGAGCTCTGGCACCCCATCCGGGCCCTGCTGGGTACCTAGGAGGTCGTCCGGGGGCCCTGGTCGCCGACGAGGGTCACCCCGGCCGCACGGAGCTCGTCCAGGGCCCGTGCGGTCGTGTGCGGGGCCACGGCGGCGGTCAGGTCCAGCAGGACGCGCGTGCCGAAGCCGGCGCGGGCGGCGTCGAGGGCGGTGGCCCGCACGCAGTGGTCGGTGGCGATGCCGACCACGTCCACCTCGGTGACCTGCCGGTCCCGCAGCCACTGGCCGAGCCCCGTCCCGTTCTCGTCGGCGCCCTCGAAGCCGCTGTACGCGGCCTCGTACGCGCCCTTGTCGAAGACGGCGGAGACGGCTCCCGAGGCGACGGCGGGGGCGAAGTTCGGGTGGAAGCCCACGCCCTCGGTCCCGGCGACGCAGTGCACGGGCCAGGACGTCTCGTAGTCCGGCTCGGCCGGGGGGCGGGCGAAGTGCGACCCGGGGTCGACGTGGTGGTCGCGGGTGGCGACCACGTGCCGGTACGCGGGCGTGGCCTGGCCGATGTACTCGGTGACGGCGGCGGCGACGTCGGCTCCGCCGGTGACCGCGAGGCTGCCGCCCTCGCAGAAGTCGTTCTGTACGTCGACGACGATCAGTGCGCGGTGCATTTCGCGTGCCCTTCGGCTTGATGGTGTGCTGCGGCGGGCCTTGCGGGGGGCTCTTCCCCCACCCCGCCCCTTCCCGAAACTGGGGCCCTGCCCCAGACCCGCCACGGGCGCTCCGCGCCCGCGCCTCGAACGCCGGCGGGGCTCGAAACAGCCCCTCCGGCGTTCGAGGCGCGGGGTTCGGGGCGGAGCTCCCGCAGCGGCCCGCAGGGTCAGACGTACTCCGTGGGGAGCACCGCCTCGCCGCGGGAGAGCTGCGTCGCCGACAGGGGCAGCGCGGCCCGCACCGCGCGGTGGCGGTCCCGGGCCGCCTCCAGCGGCTCGCGGGCGATCACCTCGCCCGCCTTGACCAGCTGGGTCAGGAGCTGGTGATCGGCCAGGGCCGCCGGCACCGGCCCCACACCGATCACCTCCGCCTCCGCCACCCCCTCCGCGTCCCGTCGCCGCGCCGCCCACTTGCGGCCGCCGATCGAGGTCTTCCCGCCCGTGGACTTCTTCGCCACCGGCGCCAGCGCCGCCTTGGGGTCTGCCGAGGTGGCCCGGGCCACCAGCTTGTAGACCATCGAGCACGTCGGGTGCCCGCTGCCGGTCACCAGCTGGGTGCCCACGCCGTACGCGTCCACGGGGGCCGCCGCCAGCGAGGCGATGGCGTACTCGTCGAGGTCCGAGGTGACCACGATCTTCGTCGAGGTCGCGCCGAGCTCGTCGAGCTGCTGCCGCACCCGGTGGGCGACCAGCAGCAGGTCGCCGGAGTCGATCCGGACCGCGCCCAGCTCCGGTCCGGCGATCTCCACCGCCGTGCGGACCGCCTCCGCCACGTCGTACGTGTCCACCAGCAGGGTGGTGCCGCGGCCCAGCGAGGCCACCTGCGCGGTGAAGGCGTCCCGCTCGCTGTCGTGGACCAGGGTGAAGGCGTGGGCGCTGGTGCCGACGGTCGGGATCCCGTACCGGAAGCCGGCCGCCAGGTCCGAGGTGGAGGTGAAGCCGCCCACGTACGCGGCCCGCGACGCGGCGACGGCCGCCAGCTCGTGGGTGCGCCGGGCGCCCATCTCGATCAGCGGGCGTCCGCCCGCCGCCGAGGACATCCGGGAGGCGGCCGCGGCGATCGCCGAGTCGTGGTTCAGGATCGACAGGATCACGGTCTCCAGCAGCACGCACTCGGCGAAGCTGCCCTCCACCCGCAGGACGGGGGAGCCGGGGAAGTAGACCTCCCCCTCCGGGTAGCCCCAGATGTCGCCGGAGAAGCGGTACGAGGCCAGCCAGTCCAGGGTCCGCATGTCGACGACGGCCCGCTCGCGCAGGAACTCCAGCACCGCGCCGTCGAAGCGGAAGTTCTCCACCGCGTCGAGCACCCGCCCGGTTCCGGCGACCACCCCGTAGCGGCGTCCTTCGGGCAGCCGCCGGGTGAACACCTCGAAGACCGAGCGTCGGTCGGCGGTGCCGTTGGCCAGGGCGGCCTGCAACATCGTGAGCTCGTAATGGTCCGTGAAGAGCGCTGTCGACGGCACGTCCACCGGCAGGCCCAGGTCCGCAGGGTTCATGGCTGGGATGCTAGCGCACATTTCGTCAAAGTGACGAGATGTAGGTGTCGATTGTGAGACCGGCCCGTCACGGGGCAGAAGAGCGGTCGGTGACGGGGGCCGTCCGGCCCCTGTTTGGGCGGCGGCGCAGTCGAGGTGGCAGCATGGGACGAGTGAGTGTTGCTCCTGTTGAGATCGAACGCACCGAATCCGCCGAAGAGACCTTCGCGGTCCCCGAACCCGACGTCCCCTGGGTGACCCTGGTGCACAACGACCCGGTCAACCTCATGAGCTACGTGGCGTACGTGTTCCAGGCGTACTTCGGCTATTCGAAGGACGTGGCGCACAAGCTGATGCTCGACGTCCATCACAAGGGGCGGGCCGTCGTTTCCAGCGGCACCCGCGAGGAAATGGAGCGCGACGTGCAGGCCATGCACGGCTACGGCCTGTGGGCGACCCTCTCGCAGGACCGCAACTGATGGGCGGCACCTTCGAGTCCATGAAGGGCGGCGGCGCCGCCATCGCGCTCGACGAGATCGAGATCTCCATCCTGCGCTCCCTGGCAGTCCAGTTGCTGGAGTTGATCGGCCCCGGTGCGCCGGAGCCCGCCGAGGACGCCGACCCGCTCGCCGCGCTGTTCGCCGAGGGCCCCTCCGAGCCCCCGTCCGACCCGGCGCTGGCCCGGCTCTTCCCCGACGCTTACGGCGCCCCGGACGGGACCGGCGACAAGGGGGTGGACCCGCAGGAGCTGGAGGCCCGCTCCGCGGAGTTCCGTCGCTTCACCGAGAACGACCTGCGCGCCCGCAAGCGCGAGGACGCGCTCGCGGTCGTACGCAGCCTGGACGGGCTCACCCCGGCCGGCGACGGGGCGGCGGTGCTGGAGCTGTCCGGCGAGCTGCCGCTGCGCTGGCTCGGCGCGCTCAACGACCTGCGGCTGACCATCGCGGCCCGCCTGGACATCACCGAGGACGACGAGAGCGCGACGCTGTTCCGGCTGCCGGACGAGGACCCGCGCAAGCCGATGGTGATGGCGTACCTCTGGCTCGGCGGCCTCCAGGAAACCTTGATCGAAACCCTCTGAGAATCCTCAAGCGGGAACACCGTTCGCTCAGCGGACGCTCAAATCCGGATAACGATCAGATCACCGCCGTGCGGTGATCTGATCCATTTCCACGTCTTTGGGGTGAATTTTTGATGCCCTGCGCCACATTTCTCCCCCTCCGGCAGCCGTAAGCACGTGATAAATCTTCACGATCGCCGACGGGACGCCACCCATGTCCCCCGGCCCGCTTGGACCGGCTGACCGCCGGCGTGCAACTCCATCCGTATCCGGGGGGATCGAGGACCCGATCCGCAGCCAATGAAGGCGCGGGTCGGCGTGGAGAAAGGCGCACCAGACATGACCTCTGTGCAGGTCGAGCAGCACGACAAGAAGCCCGGCGAGGGCACGCAGGGCGACGGCGGCGAGGGCTACCACCGCACGCTCGGCGCCCGCCAGATCCAGATGATCGCGATCGGCGGCGCCATCGGCACCGGCCTGTTCCTGGGCGCGGGCAAGGCGATCTCCAAGGCGGGCCCGAGCCTGATCCTGGCGTACGCCATCGCGGGCCTGGTCATCTTCTTCATCATGCGGGCCCTGGGCGAGCTGCTCATGTACCGGCCCGTCTCCGGCTCGTTCTCGGACTACGCCCGCGAGTTCCTGGGCCCGTTCTGGGGATACGTCACCGGCTGGACGTACTGGCTGTTCTGGGTGGTCACCGGCATCACCGAGGTCACCGCGGCCGCGCAGTACATGTCGTACTGGACCCACGACAGCTTCCCGCAATGGGCCTACGCGCTGATCTTCACGGTCATCCTCTACGCCGCCAACCTGATCTCCGTGAAGCTCTTCGGTGAGCTGGAGTTCTGGTTCTCCATGGTCAAGGTCACCGCCATCGTCGGCATGATCCTGATCTGCGCCGGCATCCTCACCATCGGCTTCTCCGACGCGGCCGACACCGCCACCGTCTCCAACCTGTGGAACGACGGCGGCTTCTTCCCCAAGGGCATCGGCGGCACGCTGATGACCCTGCAGATCGTGATGTTCGCCTTCCTCGCCGTCGAGCTGGTCGGCGTCACCGCCGGCGAGTCCAAGGACCCCGAGAAGACCCTCCCCAAGGCCATCAACACCGTGCCGTGGCGCATCGCCGTCTTCTACGTCGGCGCGCTGATCATGATCCTGTCGGTCGTCCCGTGGACGCACTTCCAGCCGGGCGTCTCGCCCTTCGTCGCCGCCTTCGAGCGCATGGGCCTCGGCATCGGCGCCGCGATCGTCAACTTCGTCGTGCTGACCGCCGCGCTGTCCTCCTGCAACTCGGGCATGTACTCCACCGGCCGCATGCTGCGCGACCTCGCGCTCAACGGCCAGGGCCCGAAGTTCTTCACCAAGCTCACCAGGAGCGGCACCCCGCTCATCGGCACCACCTTCTCCGCCGCGCTGATGCTGGTGGGCGTCTGGATCAACTACGTCGCCCCGGGCAAGGCCTTCGACTACGTCGTCTCCTTCGCCACCATCTCCGGCATGTGGGCCTGGATCATGATCCTGGTCTGCCAGATCCGCTACCGGGCCAAGGCCGACCGCGGCGAGCTGCCGCAGTCCGCGTTCCGCGCCCCCGGCGCCCCGTACACGAGCTGGTTCGCACTGCTCTTCATCGGCATGGTCATCGTGATGATGGGCGCCGACAAGGACTCCCGCGTCTCGCTGTACTGCGCCCCGCTGTGGGGCCTGATCCTGGGCGTCTCGTACCTGGTCATGAAGTCCCGCGACCCGCGCGGCGCGGCCTTCAGCAAGGCCTCGTAGGACACCGGAGCCCGACCGCAGTACCGGGTCCCCGGCCGCCTGCCGCGGCCGGGAACCGTGCTCCCACGGACCTTGTGTCCATCATGCGGGCCCTTCCGTACCACTCCTCGGTACGGAAGGGCCCGTCTGCTTATCCTGTCGCCCATGCTGACCCTCACCCAGGACCTGTACGACCGGATCGTCGAGCACGCCCGCCAGGACCACCCCGACGAGGCGTGCGGTGTCGTGGCCGGCCCGGCGGGCACCGACCGTCCCGAGCGGTTCGTCCCGATGCTCAACGCCGCCCGCTCGCCCACGTTCTACGAGTTCGACTCGAAGGATCTGCTGAAGCTCTACCGCGATCTGGACGACCGCGACGAGGAGCCGGTGATCGTCTACCACTCGCACACCGCGACCGAGGCCTACCCCTCGCGCACGGACGTCACCTACGCGAACGAGCCCGGCGCGCACTACGTACTCGTCTCGACGGCG
Source organism: Streptomyces avidinii (assembly GCF_014650695.1). Taxonomy (GTDB): domain Bacteria; phylum Actinomycetota; class Actinomycetes; order Streptomycetales; family Streptomycetaceae; genus Streptomyces; species Streptomyces avidinii. The sequence continues at coordinate 100,593 of NZ_BMVL01000017.1, forward strand.
GACAAGGACGGCCTCGGAGAGTTCCAGTTCCGCTCCTACCGCATCGTCGACGGAGCGATCACCGAGGAAGAAGTGCAGGTCGTCGAGGCCTACTGACCACGATGTGAGCCATAGGCGTCCACGATGCGGGATCACACTCCAAACGGGGCACCGGGAATCGTTAACATGACCGCATGGTTTCCCACGACGTGAGCATCGAGACGCCCGGCAGGCTGCTGCTCGTGGCGCGGCTGCACGTCGACCTGTGCCGCCTCGCAAGCGCCATCTGTCCTGCTGTCTGAAGCACCAGAGCCCTTCCGCGCGGAGGGTCGACGAACCGCGCGCCGCACCCTTCTCACGCACTCCCGACGACTGGAGACAGCCATGGCCATCGAGGTCCGCATCCCCACCATCCTCCGCACCTACACCGAAGGCGAGAAGGCCGTCTCCGGTGAGGGCGCGACCCTCGCCGACCTCTTCGCGGACCTGGAGACCCGTCACAAGGGCATTCGAGAGCGACTTATCGACCAGGCGGCCGGCGGCCAGCTGCGCCGCTTCGTCAACGTCTACCTCAACGACGAGGACGTCCGCTTCCTCGACGGCATCTCCACCGCCCTCAAGGACGGCGACAGCGTCACCATCCTCCCGGCCGTGGCCGGCGGATCGAAGTAATGCGCTACGACTCCCCGCTGGCCGCGGTCGGCAACACGCCGCTGGTCCGGCTGCCCCGGCTGTCGCCCTCGGACGACGTCCGCCTCTGGGCGAAGCTGGAGGACCGCAACCCGACCGGCTCGATCAAGGACCGCCCCGCGCTCCACATGGTCGAGCAGGCCGAGAAGGACGGCCGGCTCCACCCCGGCTGCACCATCCTGGAGCCCACCTCGGGCAACACCGGCATCTCGCTGGCGATGGCGGCCAAGCTCAAGGGCTACCGCATCGTGTGCGTGATGCCGGAGAACACCAGCCAGGAACGGCGCGACCTGCTGGCCATGTGGGGAGCCGAGATCATCTCGTCGCCGGCCGCCGGCGGCTCGAACACCGCGGTCCGGGTGGCCAAGGAACTGGCCGCGGAGCACCCGGACTGGGTGATGCTCTACCAGTACGGCAACCCGGACAACGCGGGCGCGCACTACGCCACCACGGGCCCGGAGATCCTCGCCGACCTGCCCTCGATCACCCACTTCGTGGCGGGCCTGGGCACCACCGGCACCCTCATGGGCGTCGGCCGCTACCTGCGCGAGCACGTGGCCGGCATCAAGATCGTCGCCGCCGAGCCGCGCTACGACGACCTCGTGTACGGGCTGCGTAACCTGGACGAGGGCTTCGTCCCGGAGCTCTACGACGCCTCCGTGCTCACCACCCGCTTCTCGGTGGGCTCGGCGGACGCGGTGACCCGCACGCGGGACCTCCTCCAGCAGGAGGGGATCTTCGCGGGCGTCTCCACCGGAGCCGCCCTGCACGCGGCGATCGGCGTCGGCCGCAAGGCGGTGGCCGCGGGCGAATCGGCGGACATCGTCTTCGTCGTGGCCGACGGCGGCTGGAAGTACCTGTCGACGGGCGTCTACACGGCCGCGACGACGGAGGAGGCCATCGAGGTCCTCCAGGGCCAACTCTGGGCGTAGCCCCTGCCGTGTCCCCTGCGGGGTCGCCCACGGGTGCCGGGCGCCGCGAAGTTTCCCGGGCTCTGCCCGGACCCGGTCCTCAAACGCCGGACGGGCTGAAAGCCAGCCTCGCCGGCGTTTGAGGACCGGGGTCCGGGGCGGAGCCCCGTGCAGCGGCGCCGCACGGTCAGTCCGACAGGAGTTCCGCGAGGATCGCCGCGTGACTGGCCGCCGGGTCCTTGACCGAGGTCAGGAGCGTGATCGGCCCGCCGCGGCAAGATCGCGCAGGCGGCCGAGCTCCGCCACCGCCCCCGGCTCCGCCAGCTCCGCCTCGTACCGCCGCCGGAACTCCTCCGCCGAACCGCCCTCGTGGAACCACTTCCGCAGCTCCGACGAAGGCGTCACCGCCTTCGGCCACTCTCCCCCAGCTACCGCCGGGAGGTGCCCCCGGACCCCGGCCACCGCCTTCGCGAGGCCGCGGGGCCAGAGCCGGTCCACCAGGACCCTCCCCCAGACTTCGTCCGGGGGGACCCCCGGCCCGTCCGCGGCCGGATCCGGCGGGTCGTACACCCGCCGCAGGCGGATCACCGGCCCCTGCGTCACCGTGCGCCTCCCAGTCCCTTGATCTCGTCCCACACCGCAGGGTCCAGCATCCCCAGCCTGGTCCGGAATTCCCACAGCGACACCTCCGCGGGCCGGTCCGCCTCCAGGAAGCCCGCCCGGCCCTGCGCCCCCACCGTCCCCGGGGGCAGCGGGATCACCCCGGCCCGCCGGTCGTCGTACTTTCCGGTGATCCACGCGACCCGCGCGCGGTGGCCCCGTACCGACCTCACCGCGAGGACCAGGCACGTACGGCCGTCCACCAGGCACCACAGCTCGCCCGCCCTCGGCTGCGGCGGCGGACCGGCCCCGTGCGCCGGCGGGGGCCGCCGGGGCAGCCCGGCCCGACCCCCGGCGAACAGCACCAGCAGCGCCACGGCCACCACCGCGGCCACCGCGGGCCACCAGGACGTGTCCATGTTTCGACCGTAGCCGCGCGGGAACGCCCCGGCATGGCAACGCCCGTACCCACCGTCGCTCCCCCGGGTGACAGCGCAGGTGATTCCCCCCACAACGGCCTGCCGCGGAGGAGCGACCGGACGTTTCGCGCCTTACGCTCGACCCACGCACGGCCCGCATTCCGTCCACGGACCGTCCTCGGAGGTTCACGCTCCATGAAGCTCACCGTCGTCGGCTGTTCGGGGTCGTTCCCCTCCGCGGAATCGGCCTGTTCGAGCTACCTCGTCGAGGCCGACGGTTTCCGGCTGCTCCTCGACATGGGCAACGGCGCCCTCGGCGAGCTCCAGCGCCACATCGGGCTCTACGACCTCGACGCGATCTTCCTGAGCCACCTGCACGCCGACCACTGCATCGACATGTGCGCCTACTTCGTGGCCCGCTACTACCGGCACGAGGGCGGCCGCTGCGGCACCATCCCCGTCTACGGGCCCGAGGGCACCGAGCGCCGCCTGACCACCGCCTACGACGACGTCCCCGACGAGCGCTCGATGAGCGAGGTCTTCGACTTCCGCACGCTGAAGTCGGGGACCTTCGAGATCGGCCCGTTCCAGGTCCGTACCGAGCGGGTCTCCCACCCGGTCGAGGCGTACGGCATCCGCATCGAGCACGGCGGCCGCTCGCTCACCTACTCCGGGGACACCGGCACCTGCCCCGAGCTGGGCCTGCTCGCCGACGGCACCGACCTCTTCCTGTGCGAGTCCTCCTTCACGCACGGCAAGGAGGACATCCCGGGCCTGCACCTGAACGGCCGGGAGGCGGGCGAGTACGCGGCGGGCGGCGGCGTCGGCCGGCTCGTCCTCACGCACATCCCGCCGTGGACCGACCCGGAGCAGAACATCGCCGACGCCCGCGCGGTCTACGGCGGCCGGGTCGACCTGGCGCACGCGGGCGCGGTCTACGAGGTCTGAGTCCGAGCAGTCGGAACGCGGAAGCCCCCGCCCTCCGGGAAGGGAGAGCGGGGGCTTCTTCGGTGGCACGGGGCCTACTTGGCCTCGGCCTTCTCCATCTCGGCCAGCTCCTCGTCGGACTCGCGGCCCGGCGTGGGAAGGTTGAACTTGGTGATCGCGAAACGGAACCCGAAGTAGTAGACGGCTCCGAAGACCAGACCGATCGGGATGATCATCCATGGGTTGGTCGCCTTGCTCCAGCCGAGGCCGAGGTCGATCAGACCCGCGGAGAAGGTGAAGCCCGCGTGGACCCCGAGCGCCCAGGTGATCGCCATGGAGAGGGCGGTCAGGACCGCGTGGATCGCGTAGAGCACCGGCGCGATGAACATGAACGAGAACTCGATGGGCTCGGTGACACCCGTGACGAACGAGGTGAGCGCGAGCGAGACCATCATGCCGGTGACGGCCTTGCGGCGCTCCGGGCGGGCGGTGTGCGCGATGGCCAGGGCGGCGGCCGGGAGGCCGAACATCATGATCGGGAAGAAGCCCGTCATGAACAGACCGGCGTCCGGATCACCGGCGAAGAAGCGGTTCAGGTCACCGTGAACGACCTCGCCGGCGGCGTTGGTGAAGTCACCGATCTGGAACCAGGCGACGGTGTTGACGAACTGGTGCATGCCGATCGGGATCAGCGCGCGGTTGATGGCGCCGAAGACGCCGGCGCCCGCGGCGCCCAGACCGGTCATCCACTCACCGAAGTTGGAGATGACCTCGCCGATCGGCTCCCAGACCACACCGAAGAACACACCGGCGATGACGCCGACGAACGCCATGATGATCGGAACGAGTCGGCGGCCGTTGAAGAAGCCGAGCCAGTCCACCAGCTTGGTGCGGTGGTAGCGCTGCCACAGGACCGCGGCGAGCAGACCCATGATGATGCCGCCGAGAACGCCCGGGTTGTTGTACGTCGCGGCGACGTCGACACCCTTGTTCTCGGTGGTGTTGATGACGGCCTCGGTCACCGGGAAGGCGGTGAGGACGTTCTTGTAGACCAGGAAGCCGACCAGTGCGGCAAGCGCCGTGGAACCGTCCGCCTTCTTGGCGAAGCCGATCGCCACGCCGATGCAGAACAGCAGCGGCAGGTTCGCGAAGACGGCGTCACCGGCGGTGGCGAACACCGTGGCGACCTTGCCCCAGCCGAGGCCGTCCTTGCCGAAGACGTCGGGCTGGCCGAGGCGCATCAGGATGCCGGCGGCGGGCAGAACGGCGATGGGCAGCTGGAGGCTGCGACCGACCTTCTGCAGGCCCTGGATCAGGCCGGCTCCCCGCTTCTTGGCGGGCGGCGCAGCGGCGTCTGTAGCCGTACTCATAACTTCCTCCGGGGAGCAAGGCGCCGCCAAGGGGGTGAAACCAAGGGGGACGGCGACGTCTCAGAAAGGGGGCACACGCCGCCGGGGGAAGCGGTCGTGGTCTACACCAATTCATGGTGTAGACCAGTTGTAACACGGTGAGGGATAGATAAGGAACCTTCGATTTCCTGTGGCCTGGGTCACATGCCCCGGGGTACATCGAAGGGCCCCCGGATCGTGATCCGAGGGCCCTTGACGGGCCGGTCCGGGCCCTGTTCGGAAGTGGGCTCAGGCCTTGGTGTTCTCCGCCTCCATCGCCGCGATCTCCTCGTCCGACTCGCGCCCCGGGGTGGGGATGTCGAACTTCGTGATCGCGAAGCGGAAGATCACGTAGTAGACGACCGCGAAGGCGAGGCCGATCGGAATGATCATCCAGGGCTTCGTCGCCAGGCTCCAGTTGATGACGTAGTCGATCAGTCCGGCCGAGAAGCTGAAGCCGTCATGGACGCCCAGCCCCCACGTCACCGCCATCGAGACGCCGGTCAGCAGTGCATGGATCGCGTACAGCGCGGGCGCCACGAAGAGGAAGGAGTACTCCAGCGGTTCGGTGATGCCCGTGACGAACGAGGTCAGGGCCACCGACAGCATCAGACCGCCCACCTCCTTGCGCCGCTGCGGCTTCGCGCAGTGCGTGATCGCCAGGGCCGCCGCAGGCAGGGCGAACATCATGATCGGGAAGAAGCCGGAGAGGAACTGCCCGGCGTTCGGATCGCCCGCCAGGAACATCGGGATGTCACCGTGCACGACCTGCCCGTCCGGTTTGGTGAAGCTGCCGAACTGGAACCACACCGGCACGTTCAGGAACTGGTGCAGGCCGATCACCAGCAACGCCCGGTTCGCGACGCCGAAGACGCCTGAACCCCAGGAGCCCAGGCCGACCAGCCAGTCGGAGAAGCTCTCCAGCCCGTCGCCGATCGGCGGCCAGATCCACAGGCAGAGCACGGCGAAGGCGATCGCGACGAAGGTCATGATGATCGGGACCAGTCGGCGGCCGTTGAAGAAGCCGAGCCAGTCCACCAGCTTGACCCGGTGGTAGCGCTGCCAGAACCAGGCGGCCAGCAGGCCCATGACGATGCCGCCGAACACCCCCGGATTCTGGAAGGTGTACTCGGCGAAGGTGTCGTCCGGCCCCAGGCAGCCGCCCCCGATGTCCTTCGTCCCCGTGGGGCAGGGGGTGGGGAAGATCCGCAGCACGCTCCGGTAGACGAGGAAGCCGACCACCGCGGCCAGGGCCGTCGACCCGTCCGCCTTCTTGGCCATGCCGATCGCGACGCCCACGCAGAACAGGAGCGGCAGGCCGAGGTCCGCGTTGAGCAGCGCGCCACCGGCGGCGGCCATGACCTTGGCGACGTCCGTCCAGCCCAGGCCTTCCGCGCCGAACATGTCGGGCTGGCCGAAGCGGTTGAGGATGCCGGCCGCGGGGAGGACGGCGATCGGTAGCTGAAGGCTCCGGCCCATCTTCTGCAACGACTGGAACAGGCTGTTCCGCCAATTCGGTTGCGGCACTGCGGCGGCGCTGGTCGCGCTCATCGGTGTCCTCCTGACCGGCCCGTTTTTGGCTGCCGCAACACTTACGGCACACTGGTGTAGACCAGTTGTGGGTAGGTTGCTGCTGATCGTCATCATTCGGCAGGGACCGGACACGCGCCCGCGTAGATGGGCCAACCGTGCGTTACCGTGACAATGCGGACCGCGCAGGTGGGTATCCATGTTCCGGCCGCTGAGACTCGTTCTTCGCATCACTCAGGGAGAAACACATGGCCACCAAGGCTGAGAAGATCGTCGCCGGGCTCGGCGGCATCGACAACATCGAAGAGGTCGAAGGCTGCATCACCCGCCTGCGCACCGAGGTCAAGGACCCCGGCCTCGTCGACGAAGTCGCACTCAAGGCCGCCGGCGCCCACGGCGTCGTCAAGATGGGCACCGCGATCCAGGTCGTCATCGGCACCGACGCCGACCCGATCGCCGCCGACATCGAAGACATGATGTGATCCGGACTCCCTAGTCCGGGCCTCGCGCCCCACACCACAGCGGACCCCGTCCCGGAAGCACCCGGACGGGGTCTTCGCGTTCCACCGCACCGACTAGGCTCGGAGCCATGTCTCGCATCGACGGCCGTACGCCCGAACAGCTCCGCCCGGTCACCATCGAACGCGGATGGAGCAAGCACGCCGAGGGCTCCGTCCTCATCTCCTTCGGAGACACCAAGGTCTTCTGCACCGCCTCCTTCACCGAAGGCGTCCCGCGCTGGCGCAAGGGCAGCGGCGAAGGCTGGGTCACCTCCGAGTACTCGATGCTGCCGCGCTCCACCAACACCCGCGGCGACCGCGAATCCGTCCGCGGCAAGATCGGCGGCCGCACCCACGAGATCTCCCGGCTGATCGGCCGCTCCCTGCGCGCCGTCATCGACTACAAGGCCCTCGGCGAGAACACCATCGTCCTGGACTGCGACGTCCTCCAGGCCGACGGCGGCACCCGCACCGCCGCCATCACCGGCGCCTACGTCGCCCTCGCCGACGCCGTCGCCTGGGGCCAGAAGAAGAAGCTGATCAAGGCCGGCCGCAAGCCGCTCACCGGCACCGTCGCCGCCGTCAGCGTCGGCATCGTCGACGGCGTCCCGCTCCTCGACCTCTGCTACGAGGAGGACGTGCGCGCCGAGACCGACATGAACGTGGTCTGCACCGGCGACGGCCGCTTCGTCGAGGTCCAGGGCACCGCCGAGGGCGAGCCCTTCGACCGCAAGGAGCTGAACGCCCTCCTCGACCTCGCGGCCGGCGGCTGCGCGGACCTGGAAGCCATCCAGCTGGGCGCGCTCGAACTGTAGGGCAACCGCCGGGCCCGGCCCGGCGTCCAGGAAGATACGGGCGCACGGTTTCAGAGCCGTGCGCCCGTCCTCGTAGCGTCCAAGCCCTCAGGGGGAGAACCGCATGAAGCTCCGCATAGCGGCCGTAGCCGTGGCCGTCGTACTCACCGTCCCGGCCCTGTCCGCGTGCGACGCGATCTCCACGGCGATGGACTGCGCGAACACGGCCGTGGCCATCACGGACGGCGCAAACGACCTCCAGCAGGCCGTCTCCCAGGCGGGCAACAGCCCCCAGGACGCCAAGAACGCGCTCGACCGGATCGAGGCGAACCTCAAGAAGATCGGCGACCAGACGGACAACGCCGACCTCGGCAAGGCCATCGACTCGATGAACACGGCCGTGAAGAACGTCCGCACCTCCATCGAGAGCGGCAACACCGTTCCGGACATCCAGCCGGTCGCGGACGCGGCCAGCGAGATCTCCAAGGTCTGCACCCCGGGATAATGGGGGCATGACCTCGACGCCCAGCCGCCTCATCCTGGCCACCCGCAACGCGGGCAAAGTCTCCGAACTCCGCGCGATCCTGTCCGACGCCGGCCTGCCGCACGAGCTGGTCGGCGCGGACGCGTACCCGGAGATCCCGGACGTCAAGGAGACCGGCGTCACCTTCGCCGAGAACGCCCTCCTCAAGGCCCACGCCCTCGCGCAGGCCACCGGGCTCCCGGCGGTCGCCGACGACTCCGGCCTCTGCGTGGACGTCCTGCACGGCGCCCCCGGCATCTTCTCGGCGCGCTGGGTCGGCACCCACGGCGACGACAAGGCCAACCTGGACCTGCTGCTGGCCCAGCTCGGGGACATCGCCGACGAGAACCGCGGGGCCCACTTCGCGTGCGCGGCGGCCCTGGCCCTGCCGGACGGCACCGAACGCGTCGTCGAGGGCCGCCTCCTGGGCACCCTCCGCCACACCCCGTCCGGCACAGGCGGCTTCGGCTACGACCCGATCCTCCAGCCGCAGGGCGACACCCGCACGTGCGCGGAGCTGACGGCGGCGGAGAAGAACGCCATCTCCCACCGCGGCCAGGCCTTCCGCGCCCTGGTCCCCTTCGTCCGCGCCCTCCTGGGCTGACGCAACAGGGCCTGGCCTCCCGAGTCTCGGGAGGCCAGGCCCTGTTGTACTGGGTACGCCCGGTCGGATTCGAACCGACATACATGGCCACCTAAAGACCACCGCTCAGCCGTTGGCGTACGGGCGCGCGCCAGAGACACTGTACTGCGCGTCGCGCCATGCACGGGAGCGGATTCAGTGGCTGCGGAGGCCTCCCCGACACCAGGTGTTGGTGATCGCGTGGCAGTTGGGGCACAGCAGCCGCAGGTTCTCCCGGCGGTCATCGCTCCAGTCTCCATTCACATGGTCGATCTCCAAGGTCATGGGTTGCCCGCCCCACTCGGGCGGCGTTCCGCACATGTCGCAGAGCTCCGGAACCCCGACCTGGCGCAGCGCCCGCCGCAGCAGGTGCGTACGTGTTCGCCGCTTGCCGTCATGTTTGATCAGGATTTCCGACGCGGGCCTCATCGGCACGGTCCCCGGCTTGCCGCGCCGATGAGCTTGCCCGAGGAAGTGCGAAGTGGAGAGGCCCTCCTCGGCGATCCGCTGTTTCAGCGCCTTGTGTTGGGTCCCGGACAGGGAGAGGTCCAGGCGCCGGAGGACCTCCGCCAGCGAGTGCGAGGATGCGACCGCCTCACGCAGCGCCTCCCGGCCCGGCCTGGCCGGGCGCCTGTAGGCCCGGCGTTCGCGCGTACGGCGTTCTTCGGTGCTCATCGACGGCGCCGCCCCTTCGCGCGGCCGCGGTATGTGTCGGTGGCCGAGTGGCAGTTGGGGCAGAGCAGGCGCAGATTCTCGGGCAGGTTGTTCCGCCAGTCGCCGTCCACGTGGTCCACCTCCAGCGGCAGCGGGCGGCCCCGCCAGGTCGGAGGTGTGCCGCACATCCGGCACACCTCGGGCACTCCCAGCGCGGCCAGTGCCCGCTTCAGCTGCTCGCTCTGTGCGCGCCGGGCATGGGGGCCGTGCTGCTTGACCAGCAGGCTCTCCGGGCTGCGCCGGGTCTTGGGGCGTCCTGCGGACGAGGGCAGCTCGAAATGGGAGGTGTCTATGTCGAATGCCTTGACCCGCCTGCTGATGTGCGTGTGGTGGCCACCCACGACCTCGAGGCCGAGGTGCCGCAGAACCTGGCACATGTTCGTCGAATCGGCGACTGCCGCCGTCAGGATCTCCTTCGTCCACTTGACGGCATCCGGCCGCTCGAAGTGTGACGTGTCCACGCCCAGCTTCCGCATGCGGTCGTGGAGATAGCGCCGCGATCGGCCCTTCGGGTCGACCCCCAGCTTCTCCAGTGCCTCCGACAGCGAGCGCGACGTGCGCGCCGCCTCCGTGAGGCGTTCCTTCGTGTACGGGCTGATCGGCACCCCGGCCCCCTCCGTTCCGACCACGCGTTCGTGGCCTCGCACGGATCAACGAACCGATATACGGGTAGTTACGTCCGATAAGCGGAACGGCCCGCACCGGGTGGGTGCGGGCCGTTGCTTCCGGTGGCGGGGTGGGGTCAGAGGCCCAGGTCTTTGATGATCTTCGCTACGTGGCCCGTCGCCTTGACGTTGTAGAAGGCGTGCTCGACCTTGCCGTCCTCGCCGACGACCACCGTGGAGCGGATGACCCCGGTGACCGTCTTCCCGTACAGCTTCTTCTCGCCGTACGCGCCGTAGGCCGTCAGCGTCTCCTTCTCCGGGTCGCTGACCAGGGTGACCTTCAGGTCCTCCTTCTCGCGGAACTTCGCCAGCTTCTCCGGCTTGTCCGGGGACACGCCGATGACGTCGTAGCCGTGTCCCGTCAGGAAGGACAGGTTGTCCGTGAAGTCGCAGGCCTGCTTCGTGCAGCCCGGCGTCAGTGCGGACGGGTAGAAGTAGACGATCACCTTGCGGCCCTTGTGGTCGGCGAGCGAGACCTCGTTGCCGTCCGCGTCGGGCAGGGTGAAGGCGGGGGCGGTGTCGCCCGGCTGGAGCCGCTCGCTCATCGTTGACACTCTCCTCGGGAGGGGATCGGTATGCCATGAGACTAAGCTGACAGACTGTTCATGGCGGACTACGCCCCACAGGACCACGACGACGGAGGCAGCGCGGTGTCGGAAGCCAGGACCCCCGCACAGATCGAGGCGGATATCGTCCGCCGCCGCGAGCAGCTCGCCGAGACGCTCGACGAGATCGGTGTGCGCATGCACCCGAAGACGATCATCGGGGATGCGAAGGCACGGGTCGCCTCGACCGTCGACCACACCGCCGGGCGGGCCTTCGCCACGGTGAACCGAATCGTGACCGATCTGAAGGACGGCCTGCGGCACGACGACGGGGCTCCGCGCGTCGACCGGATCGTGCCCGTCGCCCTGGTCGCGGTGGGCCTGGTCGGGCTGCTCGTGGTGTCGGCGCGCCGCAGGCGCGGATGACCCTGAGCGGTACGGGGCGGGTACGGACAGGTAGGTTCGGGGCGTGAGCGAGAACACCACCCACGACAAGCTGCCCATCCGCATGCTGCACGACCGCGTGCTCGTGAAGTCCGACCTGCCGGAGGGCGAGCGCCGTTCGGGCGGCGGCATCCTGATTCCGGCGACGGCCGCGGTGGGCAAGCGGCTCGCCTGGGCCGAGGTGGTCGCGGTCGGCCAGAACGTACGGACGGTCGAGCCCGGCGACCGGGTGCTGTACGACCCCGAGGAGCGTGCCGAGGTCGAGGTGCGGGGAGCGACGTACGTGCTGATGCGCGAGCGGGACCTGCACGCCGTGGCCGCGGAGCGGCTGGAGGGGTCGGAGGACTCGACGGGGCTGTACCTGTAGGTCTGCCGGGTCTGCGGTTCTCAAGAGGCGGCGAAGGGGCTGGTGGCGCAGGTCACCGGCCCTTTCGGCCGCCTTTTGCTACGGTGGAGGAGAACCCGACGAGACGCGCCGTACCGGGTACGACAAGACGACGCACCCCGTATCGCTCGATGTCTCGGAGGTGCCGTCATGGCATGGGTTCTTCTTCTCGTCGCCGGTCTGATCGAGGTCGCCTGGTCGATCGGCATGAAGTTCACCGAAGGTTTCACCCGGCTGTGGCCCAGTGTGTTCACGGGTGCCGGGATCGTCGCGAGCATGGTGCTGCTGTCCTACGCCGCGAAGACCCTGCCCATCGGCACGGCGTACGGGGTGTGGGTGGGCATCGGTGCCGCCGGTGCGGCGGTGCTCGGTATGGCGGTGCTGGGGGAGCCCGTCACCGCCGCCCGGATCTTCTTCATCTGTCTGCTGCTGGTCGCCGTCGTGGGGCTGAAGGTGACCTCCGGTCACTGACCTGCGCCGGCCGGTTCATTCGAGGAACGCCGACGGCGGTCGCAGGCCATCTGCCGGGTCGCTGTCGGCTCCTTGTGTGCTGCCCTGGGCGCTGCCCTGCGTGCCCTGGGTGGTGCCGGCCTGGTCGCCGCCCTGGGTGGTGCCGCCGCCGTCCTGGCCGCCGTTGCCCTGACCGCCGTTGTCCTGGCCCCCGTTGGTCCGGCCGCCGTTGTCCTGGCCGCCCTGGTTCTGGCCGCCGTTGTTCTGTCCGCCCTGGTTGCGGCCGCCGGTCCCGTTCGAGGGGGTGGGCCGGGTCGGGCGTTCCGGGGTGCTGGACGTGGGTTCGCCGGGGGTTTCCCGGGGCGGCTCGGATTCCGGGCTGGGCGGTGGCGGGGGTTGCGCGGCGCCGGGTTGGAGTTCCAGGTCGAAGTCGACGGGGTCGGTGCCCTCCAGGGCGGTCTTCGTGTACGCGGCCCAGATCCGGGCCGGGTATCCGCCGCCGCCGATGCGGGGCTCGCCGAGGGCGCCGTAGAGGGATTGCAGGGTTCCGGTGTCCGGGTCCTGGCCCATCATCGCGATGACGGTGACCAGGTCGGGGGTGTAGGCCGCGAACCAGGCGGAGCGGTCCAGTTCGCCGGTGCCGGTCTTGCCGGCGGCCGGGTGGCCGGCGGCGAGGGCGGCCGTACCGGTGCCGTTGTCCACGACGCTGGCCAGCATGGCCGTGGTGGTGTCGGCGGCCTCGCGGCTGATGGCCTGGGTGGGGGTGCGCGGGGGGAGGCTGATGGTGTCGCCGCCCTTGGTGATCTTCTCGACGAAGGTGTAGGGGGTGCGTCGGCCGTGGTCGGCGAGGGTGGCGTAGGCCTGGGCCATGTCCACGACGCCGGCCTGGAGGGTGCCGAGTGCCATGGCCGGGCCGGTGACGAAGTTCGGGGTGTTCTCGGGGATGCCGAGGTCGATGGCGGTCTGTTTGACCCGGCCGGTGCCGACGTCGACCGCCATCTGCGCGTACACGGCGTTGACGGAGAGGTCGGTGGCGGTGTTGACGGTGATGTTGCCGTAGGAGACCTGGCCCTCGTTCTCGGGGGCGAAGCGGATCCGGCCGCCGACGACGGGGCGTTTGTTGTCGCCGTTGTAGATCGTGTTCGGGGTGATCCGGCGGCCGTCCTGGGTGCGGGAGCCGTTCTCGGCCGCGGCGGCGAAGACGAACGGCTTGAAGGTGGAGGCGACCTGGTAGTCGTGCCGGGTCGCGTTGTTGACGTACTGCTTGGTGTAGTCGATGCCGCCGTACATGGCGACGACCTTGCCGGTGGCCGGGTCGATGGAGACCCCGCCGGCCCGGACCAGGCGGTCGGCCTTGCGCGTGTCGGGTTCGAGCTTGCTGACCAGCTCTTGGTCGACGGCGTCGACGAGGGCGGTCTGGCGGCGCTTGTCGACGGTGGAGGAGATGTGGTAGCCGCCCTCGGCGAGGGTCTTGTCGCCGAGGATCTTGTTGTCGACGATGTAGTCCTTGATGGCTTCGACGAGGTAGCCGCGCTGGCCGGACAGTCCGGCGGCCGCGCGGACCTTGCCCGGTTCCGGGAACGCGGTTGCCGCGCGGTCGGCGGCGTGCAGCCACCGCTTCTTGACCATGCCGTCGAGCACGTAGTTCCAGCGGGCGAGGGCGCGCGGGCGGCTCTGGGGGTGGGAGACGACGTCGAAGGCGCTGGGGGAGTTGAGGAGGGTGGCGAGGTAGGCGCCCTCGGCGGTGGTGAGTTTGTTGACGTCCTTGCCGTAGTAGGCCTGGGCGGCGGCCTGGAGGCCGTAGGCGTTGCGGCCGAAGTAACTGGTGTTCAGGTAGCCCTCGAGGATGTAGTCCTTCGACTTCTCGCGACCGAGTTTGATCGCGATGAAGAACTCCTTGACCTTGCGTTTGATCGTCTGTTCCTGGCCCAAGTAGTAGTTCTTGACGTACTGCTGGGTGATCGTCGAGCCGGACTGGGTGCCCTTGCCGGTCGCGGTGTTCCAGGCGGCGCGGACCATGGCCTTGGGGTCGACCGCCCGTTCGGAGTAGAAGTCCCGGTCCTCGGCGGCCAGTACGGCCTCCTGCACGGTCCGGGGGACCTGCGAGAGGGGTACGTTGACGCGGTTGACCTCGCCGTCGCGCGCGATCAGGGAGCCGTCGGAGTAGAGGTAGACGTTGGACTGCGCGGTGGCGGCGGCGTTGGCCGGCGGGATGTCGACCAGCAGGTAGCCGGCCACGAGGGCGCCGCCGATCAGCAGGGCGAGGAGCAGGAGGCCGCCCAGGACCATGCGCCAGGTGGGGACGGCGCGGCGCCAGCCGGTCCTCGGGCGCCGGGGCTTCCTGCCCCGGCCGGGCGGGTGCGGCGGCCGCCGCCGGTCCGGGTCGTGCGCCCGAGGCGGCGGGACGTCGTGGGGTGCGCCGGGCGGGGTGTCGGGGTCGCGAGGGGTCCAGCCCGGGGGTGGTGACTGGTCGCTCATCTCCAGGACTCCTCGACGCCGTTCGAAATATCCACTTCTGTACCTCATGGTGTCTACCCGATGGCCGCTGATTCCGCTCCGGACGGGCATAAATCGGTCGCGTGGCTCGCCCCTCCGCACTAAGCTCGCGCGCTTTGGCCGACGTAGGAACGACGTGGGAAACGGAGGGATACGGTGCGCCGGAGAGTGCGTCTCTACCTGGCGGTCGCGGCAGGCGGATTCAGGCGGTACGCCACCTACGGGACGGCGACAGCGGCCGGGGTGTTCACCAACACCGTGTTCGGGTTCATCGTCGCGTACACGTACATCGCGCTGTGGGACGAGCGTCCCGGACTCGGCGGCTACGACCAGGCGCAGGCGCTGACCTTCGTCTGGGTGAGCCAATCGCTGCTGGCCGCCGGTGCGCTGATCGGCGGCGGGTTCCAGGAGGAGCTCCAGGAGCGGATCCGGACGGGCGACATCGCGGTCGACCTGTACCGGCCCGCGGACCTCCAGATGTGGTGGCTCGCGGCCGATCTGGGCCGGGCGGGCTTCCAGTTGCTGGGCCGCGGGGTGGTGCCGCTCGTGGCGGGGGCGCTCGCGTTCCCGCTGGCGCTGCCCGTCGACCCGCTGCGCTGGCTGCTGTTCCTGGTGTCCGTCCTGCTCGCCCTGGTGGTGAGCTTCGCGCTGCGCTACATGGTGGGGCTGGTGGCCTTCTGGCTGATGGACGGCGCGGGGGTCAACATCATGGCCACCGTCACCTCGATCTTCTTCTCCGGGATGCTGCTGCCGCTGACCGTCTTCCCGGGCGGCTTCGGCGAGTTCGTCCGGGCCCTGCCGTGGTCGGCGATGCTCCAGGTTCCGCTGGACGTCCTGCTGGGCCGGCACGCGGGGGCCGGGGGAGCGGCGGAGGCGCTCGGTTTCCAGGCCGGATGGGCGCTCGTACTGCTGGGAGCGGGGCGGCTGTTGCAGTCGGCCGCGACGCGGAAGGTGGTGGTCCAGGGTGGCTGAGGCGGAGGTGGAGATGGAGGCGGTACCGGCGAGACCGCGGGGGCTCGCCGTGGACGTCGGCCGTGCGCCGGCGGAGGGGCGGATTCGGCGCGGCGGCCCGGTCCGGGAAGGGCTGCGCGGCTACCGGCTGATCGTGGGCATGTGGATCCGCTCCACGATGACGTACCGGACGTCCTTCGTCCTGACGACCGTCGGGCACGCGGCGATCACCCTGCTGGACTTCGTCGCGATCTACATCATGTTCTCCCACGTGGACGCCCTCGGCGGTTTCACGCTGCCCGAGATCGCCCTGCTGTACGGCTCCTGCTCGGCCTCCCTGGGGCTGGCGGACATGCTGCTCGGGAACACCGACCGGATCGGCGCCCGGATCAGGGACGGCTCGCTCGACACGATGCTGGTGCGTCCCGTCCCGGTCCTCGCGCAGGTCGCGGCGGACCGGTTCGCGCTGCGCCGGCTGGGCCGCATCGGGCAGGGGCTCGGCGTGATGGGCTGGGCGCTCTGGACCCTGGACGTGGACTGGACGGCCGGGAAGGTGCTGCTGGTGCCCGGGATGGTGCTGGCCGGTGCGGCGATCTTCGCGGCGGTGATGGTCACGGGTGCGGCCTTCCAGTTCGTGACCGGCGACGCGGCGGAGGTGCAGAACTCCTTCACCTACGGCGGCTGCACGATGCTCCAGTACCCGCCGACGGTCTTCGCGAAGGACCTGCTGCGCGGGGTGACCTTCGTCGTCCCGCTGGCCTTCGTCAACTGGCTGCCCGCACTGCACGTGTTGGGACGGCCCGATCCGCTGGGGCTGCCCGGGTGGGTCGCGTACCTGAGCCCACTGGTGGCCTTCGTGGTGTTCCTGCCCGCGTCGCTGGCGTGGCGCGCGGGAGTCCGTTCGTACCGAAGCACGGGGAGCTAGAGCTGTGGCGGATGCGCTGATCTCGTTGGACGGGGTCGAGAAGGTCTTTGACGTACGGCGCCGGGTGAGCCTGATGCGCCGGGAGAAGCACCGGGTCAGGGCGGTGGACGGGATCAGCTTCGAGGTCGCCCGCGGTGAGATGGTCGGCTACATCGGGCCGAACGGCGCCGGCAAGTCGACCACGATCAAGATGCTGACCGGCATCCTGACGCCGAGCGGCGGCCGGCTGCGGGTCGCGGGCATCGACCCGGCGCGGGAGCGGATGCGGCTCGCGCACCGGATCGGGGTGGTGTTCGGGCAGCGCACCACGCTGTGGTGGGACCTGCCGCTGAAGGACTCGTACGGGCTGATGCGCCGGCTGTACCGGGTGCCGCGGGCCCGGTTCGAGGAGAACCTGGAGCGCTGCGTCGACCGTCTGGACCTGGCCGAGCTGCTGGACGTACCGGTACGGCAGTTGTCGCTCGGGCAGCGGATGCGCGGGGACATCGCGGCCGCGCTGCTGCACGATCCGGAGGTGCTGTACCTGGACGAGCCGACGATCGGGCTGGACGTGGTGAGCAAGGCGAAGGTACGGGGCTTCCTGCGGCAGCTGAACGAGGAACTCGGCACGACGGTGCTGCTCACGACGCACGACCTCCAGGACATCGAGCAGTTGTGCGAGCGGGTGATGGTGATCGACCACGGGCGGCTGATGTACGACGGGCCGCTGGGCGGGCTGCACACGGCGGGGGCGGTGGGGGAGAGCGAGCGCACCCTGGTGGTCGACCTGGAACGGGAGCTCGCGCCGATCAGCGTGGCGGGTGCGCGGGTGGTGAAGGTGGAGGGGCCGCGGCAGTGGCTGGCGTTCCCGGCGGGGGCGTCGGCGGCGCCGCTGGTGGCCGCGGTGGCGGCGGACTACCCGCTGGTGGACCTGTCGGTGCGGGAGCCGGACATCGAGGATGTGATCGCGCGGATGTACGCGGGCCGGGGGTGATCTCGGGGAAAAGGTGGGGTCGATCTCGGGACGATCTCAGGGGATTGGTCATACAACTCCCCGACAACCGTGCATAGTCTGGTCCGCATGAGTGACGAGCGGCCGGAGAAGCCGTTGCCGGAGCTGAGGGCGTCGGATGCCGACCGGGACCGGGTGGCGGAGCGTCTGCGGGACGCCGTCGCCGAGGGCCGGCTCGACATGGAGGAATTCGAGGAGCGGCTGGAGGCGGCGTACACGTCCCGGACGTACGCGGAGCTGGAGCCGCTGACGCGGGACCTGCCGGCCCCGGCGGGCGCTCCGGTGGACCACCCGAGCGCGGCGGTCGCGGAGCCCTGGAGGGGCCGGATCGGCGGGGCGGGCACCTCGGCGTCGTCGTCGGCCGTGGCGGTCATGTCGGGCTTCCAGCGCAAGGGCCGGTGGACGGTGCCGGCGCGGTTCGACGCGGTGGCGTTCTGGGGCGGCGGCCAGCTGGACCTGCGCGAGGCGGACTTCGCGCAGCGCGAGGTGGTGATCAACTGCGTCGCGATCATGGGCGGCATCGAGATCACGGTCCCGCCGGGGGTGGAGCTGGACGTCCGCGGCTTCGGCTTCATGGGCGCCTTCGACCAGCGCGACAACCCGGGCCCGTTCGAGCAGGGCGCTCCGCGGGTGGTCGTGACGGGTTTCGCCTTCTGGGGCGGCGTGGAGATCAAGGTCAAGCAACGCAAACGCCCCCCGGGCGGCCCCTCCCTCCGCAAGGAGCTGTAGCCCTGCGGTGCCCCTGCGGGGTTGCTCGGCGGTGTACGGGCCGGCGCGGGGTGCCCTGCGGGCGGCCCGGGGTGTGGGTCGGCGCCCCGCACGAGGGTCTCCTCGGCCCGTCCCCTGCGGGGTGCTTGGCCGTGCCCCTGCGGGGTGCTTGGCGGTGTCCTGGTGTGGGTCGGGGCCCCGCACGAGGGTCTCCTCGGCCCGTCCCCTGCGGGGTGCTCGGCGGTGTACGGGTGTGGGTCGGCGCCCCGCACGAGGGTCTCCTCGGCTCGGCGCGCGCGGGCACAGTCCAGCCGTGCGGGGTGGTCGCGCCTCGTCCTGCGGGGACCCTCCTGCGTGTCCCCGCCCCACGGCAGGGCTGCGGCAGTACGCGGGACCCAGGGCGGACACCGCGGCGGAGGGGAGTGGGGACGTGCCGGGGTGTCCCCGCAGGACGAGGCGCGACCACCCCGTCATGCCGGGACATGCCCGCGCGCGCCGAGCCGAGGAGACACCCCGGCACGGCCCCACGCACCGACCCGAGCCGACCCCGCCGCACCACTCGTTCGGCGCCGCCGACGCTTGGGCGCGGGCCCGCACATCCAGCCTCGCCGGCGATTGAGGCGCGGGTCCGGGCAGAGCCCGGCACACCGGCGCGAGCCGCACCACCGAGCCGCCGAGCCGCCCGCAGGGCAACCCGCGCGGGTCCGGGCAGCGCCCGGCACACGGCCCGCAGGAGCGCCCGGGCTGCTTCCTCCGCGGGAGCGGACGGGCGTGGCGGGAACTCCTCGGGCCTCCCGGGAGTCGGATGCTATGCAGACAAAACCGGCGCCCCCGGGGGAAGGCAGGAGCACGTGGAGAACCGCATCACCACCGGAGGTACCGGTACCACCGGAACCGCCTCGCCGTCACCGCCGCCACCCACCCGCGGCGCGTTCGTCTTCAGCGCCGCCGACGAAGAGCGCCGCCGTGGGGTCCGGCGGATGAAGGCCACCGCGACCGGTCTGCTGATCCTGGTCGCGCTGGTCTACGTACTGGCCAAGTACGCCCAGCACGCCTGGGGCGCCGGGGGCTGGGCCGGGTACGTCGCCGCCGCGGCCGAGGCCGGTATGGTCGGCGCGCTCGCGGACTGGTTCGCCGTCACCGCCCTCTTCCGGCGCCCGCTCGGCCTGCCCATCCCGCACACCGCGATCATCCCGACCAAGAAGGACCAGCTCGGTGTGTCCCTGGGCGAGTTCGTCGGGGAGAACTTCCTCTCCTCCGACGTGGTCCGGGCCCGCCTCCACGCCCTCGGCATCGGCGGCCGCCTCGGCTCCTGGCTGGCCGAGCCCGAGCACGCCGACCGGGTCACCGCCGAGCTGGCCGCCGCGCTCCGCGGCGCCCTGACCGTGCTGCGCGACTCCGACGTGCAGGCCGTCGTCGGTGAGGCCATCACCCGGCGCGCCGAGACCGCCGAGATCGCGCCGGGCATCGGCAAGACGCTGGAGCGGATCGTCGAGGACGGCGGCCACCGCCGCGCCGTCGACCTCATCTGTGCCAAGGCCCACGACTGGCTGGTCACGCACGGGGCCTCGATCACGGACGCGGTTCAGGGCGGTGCTCCCGGCTGGACCCCGCGGTTCGTGGACCGCAAGGTGGGCGAGCGCGTCTACAAGGAGCTGCTCCGCTTCGTCACGGAGATGCGGGACATGCCGGAGCATCCGGCGCGCGGGGCGGTGGACCGGTTCCTGACGGACTTCGCGTCCGACCTCCAGTCGGACACGGAGACCCGCGCGAGGGTGGAGCGGCTCAAGTCCGAGATCCTGGCCCGCGACGAGGTCCAGGACGTCATCGCCTCCGCCTGGTCGGCGATCCGCTCAATGATCATCTCGGCGGCGGAGGACGAGCAGAGCGAGTTGCGCCTGCGGGTCCGCGCCTCGCTGATCTCCCTCGGTGCGCGACTGGCCACCGACGGCCGCCTGCAGGCGAAGGTGGAGGGCTGGATCGAGGGCGCGGTCGTCTACGTCGTCACCACCTACCGGACCGAGATCACCTCGCTGATCACGGACACGGTGGCGGGCTGGGACGCCGAGCACACCTCCCGCAAGATCGAGGCCCACATCGGCCGTGACCTGCAGTTCATCCGTATCAACGGCACGGTGGTCGGCGCCCTGGCCGGCCTGATGATCTATACGGTGTCCCGCGCCTTCGGGGCGTAGGCCGGCGGGAGCGGCAGTTCCAGCTGGGTGTGTCCGCGGGCCGTGACCGCCGGGGGCGCGGGGCGGGCGGCGCCCAGGGCGAGGAGGGCGCGCAGCGCGGCGATCACGTCCGCCGGTCTGTCGCGGAGGATCCCCGGTGTCGTACTGACCACGAGGATTCCGCGGGACTCCAGGCGCAGCCGTCGGTGCAGGGTGGCCTGCCAGGCGTCGCGCGTGTAGTGGTACTCGACGGAGTCGATCTCCAGTGCCACGCCCTCCTCGGGCCAGTACGCGTCCGGGCTGGCGAGGAAGGCACCGTCCGGGCCGTGGAGGCGGGGGTTCCAGAGCGGGGCGGGAAGGTCGGTGGCCGCGAGGGTGTCGCGGGCGCGGCCCTCGGCGATCGAACGGACCCCGGCGACCAGTTCCGCGGCCGCCACCCGCACGGCGGGGCGGCCGCGAAGGCGGCCCGCGCGGAGTTCGGCGTGCAGGTCGTGCGGGTGGCACCAGCCGCCCTGGACGACGTTGGCCAGTACGGAACGCACCAGGTCGGGGTCGTCCGTGCGGGCTGCGAAGTCCGCGGCGGCCCGGATCGGGCGGGTGCTGGGGACGCCGGCGATGTGGATGGTGGCGGGCCAGCGCGAGGTCGGGCAGGGCCGGACCCGGCCCGCGGCGGCCGGCGAACGCGGGGCGCGGACGAGGACGTCCAGCGGTTCGGGCGGGGCGTTGCGGATGCCCAGGAGCGCGAGGGCGGCGCCGCCCGTGAGCGCGGCGGTGGACCCGGAGAGCGGGTCGGCCGCGGGGTGGGCGGCGTACAGGACGGCGGACAGCGCCTGCTGCCGGTGGTGCGGCGGGCCGGTCTGCAGGAGGTACACCCGTGGCAGGATCCGCTGCCAGGGTCCTCCGCGGCGGCTGCGGCCGCTGATGGTGCCGGCCGGGATCCCGGCCTGCTTGAGCTGGTGGTGGGTGGCCATGTTCAGCTGGCGCCGGGCGACACGGGCGAGGGAGGCGTTACGGGCGACGATCATGCCCGGGGTATGCCCGGTGGGGTGCGCGCAATGCTCAGGCCGAGGGGTGGTTCGGGGCCAGGAAGACGACGACGCCGTTCTGCGTCCCGGGCAGCGGGGTGATCTCGTGCCAGCCCAGGCGCCGGTAGGTGGCGACGGTGTCGGTGGCGACCCGGGCGGTCAGCAGCCAGGCCCGGTCGTCCGGGGCGTCGGCGGTGATCTCGGCGAGCAGGGCGCGCCCGGTGCCGTGTCCGCGCGCGTGCGGGCGTACGGCGAGCTCGTCGATCTCCAGTGCGCCGATGAGCAGTTCCCGTACGCGCGGCCGGCCGAGCTGTGCGGCGACCTGCCCGTACGCACGGTCCCTGGGGAAGGTCCTGGGGGTCAGCCAGGCGGTGGCGAAGCCGTCGATGCCGGCGGGTGACTGGGCGAAGGCGGTACGGAATCCGGTGCGGCGGCTGTCCGCCTGGAGCCGGAGGGAGAACTGGCGAATGGTTTCTTCGTCCTCGTTCCACGGTGGCGCGGAGAAGACCTCGCTGTAGGCGTCGGCCAGTTCGTCCGACAGGTCCAGCACGGCCGGTCCGTAACAGATCACGTTTGCAGCTCCTTGGGCCGGCTTGGGCGTCTTCGGCGGTATCGCCCGTGTAGGAGAGTGAATCTACGCCGGGGAGGTTCCACGGAGGGCACGTGCGCGGATCCGGAGGGTGTGCGACAAATCCGACTTCCGTCCACCGGGCGCGGACCCCCCGTATCGCCGCCCCCCGGCGCGGCGTTGAATGCGTGTGCGTACTTCTCTTCTGGGCCGGGCCCTGGTCGGGCTCACCGCGTGCGCGGTGGCGTTCTTCATCATCCTGGGTGTCATGGCGGTGCTGCCCCGCGCCGTCCAGGACACGCTGCCGCCCGGCGTCCTCGGCGGCGCGGTCGTGGTCCTCGGGGTGATGGCCGCCCGCCGCTTCACGCGGCGCGCGCGTTAGCCTCGTACGGTCACGTCAGAAACGACCGGAGGCCTCCACGATGGCGCAGATCCCCACCTCGGCAATAGCGGCGGCCGGCCTGGTCGGCGGCTACGCCACGGCCCGCTGGACCGGCCGGCGCCCGCTCGGCGGCGTGGTCCTCGCGGCCGCCGGCACCCTCGCGGGACGCGAATGGCACCGCCGCACGTCCCCGACGACGACGGCCCTCCTCGGCACGGCCTACGTCGCCGCGTTCGCGGGATCGCACCCCCTGGCGAAGAAGATCGGCGCCTGGCCGGCGGTCTTCACGGCGGCCGCCGCGATGGCCGCGGCCTCGTACGCGGCGGCGGACCGCCAGAGCTAGACCGTCTGCGGCTCCGCCCCGGACCGTCGCTTCAGGCGCTGCGGTCGGGGCGCGGCGGCGGGGGAGTGCGGTGCGTCGGTGAGGCGTCGCGCGTCAGTGTGATCGAGCGGGCCACCTCCTTGGGCGTTTGGTGCTCCCAGAACCGCAGCACTGTCCAGCCCGTCGCCTCCAGGTGAGCGGTCGTCTCGCGGTCGCGGGACATGTTCTTCTCCAGCTTGGCCCGCCACCATTCGGCATTCGCCTTCGGCTGCGTCGCGTGCTCGGGGCAGCCGTGCCAGAAACAGCCGTCGAGGAAGACGGCGATCTTCGCGCGGGTGAAGGCGATGTCGATGGTGCGGCGGCGTATGCCGGGAACGGGGAAGTTCACGCGGTAGCGGAGGCCGGACGCGTGGAGGAGGCGGCGGACGGCCAGCTCCTGTGTCGTGTCGCGTGAGGCCTGTCGACTCATACGCGCCGAGACACCGGGGGAGGAGGGGACGGCACCAGGCATGGACGCATGATGTCAGTCCCCCTCGTCCACCCTCGACCCGGACTCAGGTGGTGCTGTGGCACTCCGAGTACGGCTTGCCCGAGGTGCACCAGCAGGGGGCCGTGGGGGTCGGGGGCCAGGGGGTGGCCTTGCCGCGGGCGGCCAGGGTCGTGGCGTACTCGGCCAGGAGGGACGGGGAGGCCGGGGAGGTCTTCTCCGACGCTGCGAAGGCCTCGTAGGACGGGACGCTCGCCGTGACGATGCCGAGGTTCGTGGTGCCCGAGGCGGCCAGGGCGCGCAGGGAGGTCTCGATGTCCCTCAGGTGGGCCTCGTGCGAGGGGTACTCGGAGGCGAGGGTCGGGTAGCTGGTCAGCAGCTCGGACAGTTCGCGCTGCGGCCAGTGCAGGATCGCCACCGGGAAGGGGCGCGAGAGGGCCGCGCGGCGGTCGCCCAGTTCGGCGCGCAGGCGGGCGATCTCGGCGCGCAGCTCGGTGGGGTCGTCGGAGCCCAGGGCCCAGATGCGCTTCGGGTCGTGGAGCTCGTCGAGGGGGATCGGGCCGATGTGGCGGGTGTCCGCGACCATGTCCCAGTCGTCGTGCGGGCGTCCGAGGAGGCGGCGTACGCGGTGGCGGCCGGTGAGGAGGGCGGTGGTGGCCGGCGTCAGCGGGTCGTCCTCCGCGATGAGGAGGGTGGCCGCCTCGGTGAAGCAGTCGTGCGAGGCCTCCAACTCGTCGTGGGCCTCCAGGGCTTCCGCGATGACCTCCCACGGCGCCGGGTCCTTGGGCGAGGCGGCACGGATGCCCGAGATGAGGGCGCGGGCCTCCGCCTCGTGGCCGTACTCCCAGAGGTTCGCCGCCTGCAGGGCCTTGATCAGGTGGGGGTCGGACGGGGAGGAGGAGAGGAGTTGGTCGTACAGGGCACTCGCCCGGTCGCGTGCGTCGGCCAGTTCGAGGTGGGCCGCGGCCTGGAGGAGCAAGGGCTCCTGGTCCTCGGGGTAGCGGGTCGCCGTGCGGATGAGGCGCTCGGCTTCGGCGATGTGCTCGGCAGGCGTGTCGGGGCGCATGGTTCACACCGTACTGCCCTGGTCAGTTGGCGGGGGAGGACTTAGGGTGCCGCCCGTGCGAGATCGCGTACCCGTGGTGGTGCAGGGGGGCGGCCGGCGGGGGCGCCGGGCCGGGCCCGCCGGTGTGCTGTGGGCGTCCGCCGAGCTGATCGTCACCGTGGGCGTGGTGGTCCTGTTACTGGTGGTGCACCAGGTGTGGTGGACCAACCGGCAGGCGGTGGCCGCCGCGCACGAGCAGGTGCAGGCACTGGAGCGGGCCTGGGGCGGCGTCGACCCCGCCGCCGGATCTCCTTCGGACGCTCCGGCCGGTGTCGATCCCCGGCTCGGGTCCGGGTCCGGGGGCGAGGAGGTGCCGGTGGCCGGGCGCGTTCCGGAGCCCGCCGCGACCCGGGCGGCCGGGGCAGCCGAGCGGGAGGGCCGGGAGGACCGGGCGAGCGGGGCGTACGCCGTCCTGCGCATCCCGCGCCTCGGCCTCGTCGTCCCCGTCGCGCAGGGGGTCGACAAGCGGACCGTCCTGGACAAGGGCTACGCCGGGCAGTACCCGGGGACCGCCGGGCCCGGGGCGCAGGGGAACTTCGCGCTGGCCGGGCACCGCAACACCCACGGCGAGCCCTTCCGGTACATCAACCGGCTGCGGGCGGGAGACGAGCTGATCGTCGACCTGCGGGGGCGGCGGTTCACGTACGTGGTCGGGAAGATCCTGAGCCAGACCACCGAGCGGGACACCGGGGTGATCGCGCCCGTGCCGCGGAGCGTGGTGAGGCCGGACCAGGGGTACGGCGACCCGGGCGCCTACATCACGCTCACCACCTGCACACCCGAGTACAGCTCGAAGTACCGGCTCGTGGTCTGGGGGACCCTCAAGGCCTCCTAGGAGTTCCAGGCGCCCGAGGCGGCCTGGGGGTCCCGGGCGTCCTGGCCGAGGGCGTTGTCGGCGGGTCCGGTTACCATCGGTCTCGTACGGGAGTTCGTGCGCGGGAGTGGAGAGGAGGAGGTCCGTATGGCTCGGCAGCAACGACAGCATCGAGGCGGCGGCCGCCTGCTTCCCTTCGCGCTGTTCGCCCGGACCTCGCGGGTCCTTTCCGTGCTGCTCCCCATCGTGCTGCTCGGGGGTCTCCTCGGGCTGTTCGCCGGCGAGGGCGGGCTGGGCGCCGTGGTGGTCGCCTTCGCGGCCATCGTCGCCGTGGGTACGGCGGCCCTGGCCGCCGCCGCGCGGCTCGTGCGGCCCGTGCCGCCGCACCGAATACGCACCGCGATCCGTGATCGCGAGCAGCGCACGGCGTTCCTGCCGCAGCGCGATCCCGATGCCTCGGGCCGGTCGCGGCCCAGGGCGCCCGGCCGTCTCGTCCCGACGGCCGCGTAGGGGCGCGCAGTACATCCCGCCTTCTGCTGACTGATCACTGCTGTCGCCCCTCGCGGGTCGTCACGCCGAAATGCATCTCTTTCGACGTTCGACGAGACCCTTCGGAGGGCCCGCGTGTCCGTTTTCACCCACCTTGTTGCTGAGCTGGGCCGGCTTCTCGAGCCGGTGCTGGCGCAGTCCGCGACCGCTGCCGCGATCGTGCTGTTCACCGTGCTCGTACGGCTCGCCCTGCATCCGCTGAGCCGGGCCGCGTTGCGGGGGGCGACCCCTGCGGCGGGGTGCCTGCCGGTGCTGCTGCAGCTGCCGGTGTTCTTCGTGATGTACCACGCGTTCTCCTCCGCCGAGGTGGGCGGGAAGGCCAACGAACTGCTCGGTCACCGGCTCTTCGCCGCGCCGCTGGGGTCCCGGTGGACCGGTGCGCTCGGCGAGGGCGGCCTGTTCGGGGCGCAGGGGCTGGTGTTCCTCGGCCTGTTCGCGGCGATCGCGGTGGTGGCCGCGTGGAGCGCGGTGCGGGGGCGCCGGACGGCCACAGCGGCTGCGGCTGCCGCCGCAGCCGCTGCCCCGGCGAAGGCGAAGGCGAAGGCCGCAGTCCCGAAGAAGTCCGGGGCGCGCGCCGGCGCCGGGGCGGGGGTCACGGCCGAGGTGAGCGCCGAGCAGCAGGAGGTCATGCGCAAGCTGGGCGGCGTACTGCCCCTGCTCTCTTTCGGGACGCTGATCACCGCCGCCGTGGTGCCGCTGGCCGCCGGCCTCTACCTGGTGACCACCACCGCGTGGTCGGTGGCGGAGCGGGCCTGGCTCCAGCACCGCGAGGAGCGGGCGGAGCGGCAGGCGGAACAGGGCGCGGAGCAGCCGGCGGACGGAGCTGTGCGTTCCAGTCTGTGAACAGGGTCTTGCGGATGGGGTGGCCATCTTGGAGGATCGACCAAATCCTCCGATGGCCGCAACCCATCGGCCGGCCCCGGGCACGCCCGTGGGCCGACCACCCACGACCACGGGAGAATGCCCATGAAGCTGCTGCGTGTCGGACCCGTAGGGTCGGAACGCCCCGCGCTGCTCGACCGGGACGGCACCCTGCGTGACCTGTCCGGCCTGATCACGGATGTGGACGGCGCCCTGCTCGCCGACGACACCGTGCTGACCCGGGTGCGGGACGCGGCCGACTCCGGCGAGCTTCCGGTGCTGGGCGCCGAGGGCCTGCGGATCGGTGCGCCGGTCGGCCGTATCGGCAAGGTCGTGGGCATCGGCCTGAACTACTTCGGGCACGCGGCCGAGATCGGCGCGGAGCCGCCGGCCGAGCCGATCCTGTTCCTGAAGGCCGCGGACACGGTGGTCGGCCCCGACGACACCGTGCTGATCCCGCGCGGCAGCGTGAAGACCGACTGGGAGGCGGAGCTCGGCGTCGTCATCGGCAGCACCGCGCGCTACCTGGACTCCGCGGAGCAGGGGCTCGCGCACGTCGGCGGCTACGTGCTGGTCAACGACGTCTCGGAGCGCGAGTTCCAGATCGAGCGCGGCGGCACCTGGGACAAGGGCAAGAACTGCGAGACCTTCACCCCGCTCGGCCCGTGGCTGGTCACGGCCGACGAGGTGCCGGACCCGCAGGCCCTGGACGTGAAGCTGTGGGTCAACGGCGAGCTCAAGCAGGACGGCAACACCGCGGACCAGATCTTCCCGGTCGGCGAGGTCGTCCGGTACCTGAGTCACTTCATGACCCTGTACCCGGGCGATGTCATCGTCACCGGTACGCCGGCGGGCGTGGCCATGGGCCAGCCGGAGCCGAAGCCGTACCTGCGCGCCGGTGACGTCGTGGAGGTGGAGATCGAGGGTCTCGGCCGTCAGCGCCAGGAGTTCAAGGGCGCGTAGCGGCGGAACGGGGAGGGGCGGGGCCGCCATCGGCGGCCCCGCCCCTCCCCCGTGTGCGGACCTCACTCCGCGGCGGGAATCTCCACCACCACGCCCTCCCGGGACGACCGGCGGGCCGCCTCCAGCACGTCGAGGCACTGCGCGGCGTCGTGTGCGGTCACCGGCGCGGGCCCGCCCGTGCGCAGTGCGGCCTCCACCGCCGCGTAGTACGCCGGGTAGTCGCCCTGCTCCGTCGGCACCGGGATCCCGCCGCCGGTCAGCGGCGACTCTCCGGAGCCCAGCCGACCCCACAGGTGCGGGGGTTCCTCGCCCCAGGGCAGGTCCCCGTTCGGCCGCAGCCCGTCGCGCAGGGCGCCCTCCTGCGGGTCGAGGCCGTACTTCACGTACCCGGCCCGGGAGCCCAGGACGCGCAGCCGCGGCCCGAGCTGGGCGGTGGTCGCGCTGACATAGAGGTGGGAGCGGACCCCGTTCGCGTGCGTGAGCGCGATGAAGGTGTCGTCGTCGGTCTCGGCGCCCGGGCGGCGCACGTCGGTCTCCGCGTAGACCCGTACCGCCGGGCCGAAGAGCACGAGCGCCTGGTCGACGACGTGGCTGCCGAGGTCGTACAGCAGGCCGCCGATCTCCTCCGGGGCGCCCGACTCGCGCCAGCCGCCCTTCAGCTGCGGGCGCCAGCGCTCGAAACGGGACTCGAAGCGCTGGACCTCGCCCAGTTCGTCGTCGGCGAGCAGGCGGCGCAGGGTCAGGAAGTCGTTGTCCCAGCGCCGGTTCTGGAAGACGGAGAGGAAGGTTCCGCTGCGCTCCGCGAGGGCGGCGAGCGCGCGGGCCTCGGCGGCCGTGGCGGCGAGCGGCTTGTCCACGACCACCGGGACACCGGCTTCGAGGGCGGTGGTGGCGAGCGGGACGTGCGTCCGGTTGGGGGAGGCGATCACGACGAGGTCGAGGTCCCGGTCCCACAGCTCGGCGGCGGTGGTGGCGATGCGGACGTCGGGGAACTCTGCGCGGGCCTGGGCCTGCCGGTCCGGATCGGAGGTGACGACGGTGTCGAGGGTGAGTCCGTCCGTGGCGGCCACGAGGGGGGCGTGGAAGACGGAGCCGGCGAGTCCGTAGCCGATGAGGCCGACACGGAGGGGTGCGGGGGAGGATGGGGAGGCGGGGTTGCTCATGGAACCACTTTGGCAACAGTGTTGCCGAAGTGCAAGGAAGGTGGACAATGGACTCGTGAACAGGGGTAGCGGGGACGGGCGCGGCGGGGTGAACCTGCCGGCGCTGCGCGGGTACAACGAGGCGCTGATGCTGGATCTGCTGCGCGGCGCGGGTCCGGCGGGCCTGGGCCGCGCCGAGCTCGCGGCCCGTACGGGACTCACCCCGCAGGCCGTCAGTAAGATCACGGCCCGCCTCGGCGCGGACGGGCTGGTCGCCGAGGCAGGGCGAGCGGCGTCCACCGGCGGAAAGCCGCGCACCCTGCTCCGGCTGGTGCCGGACGTGCATCACGCCGTCGGAGTGCACCTGGACCGCGACGAGCTCCGGGCGGTACGGGTGGACCTGGCGGGCCGCGTCGTCGCCGAGGGCAGTGGCCCGCTGGACTTCGGGGCCGGCCCGGAGTCGGTGGTGGAGGCGGTCGTACGGGCGGTCGCGCGGGTCGGAGACCCGGCAGGGCTGCCGCCCCTGGGCGTCGGGGTGGCCGCACCGGGGCCGCTCGACCACCGGGCCGGGACGATGGGGCGGGTGACGGGGTTCCCGAGCTGGAAGGGCTTTCCGCTGCGGGGGGTACTGCAGGGGCGGCTGGGCCTGCCGGTGCTGCTGGACAAGGACACGAACGCCGGTGCGGCCGCGGCGGCCGGGGCGTGGCTCCGGGCCGCCTGGCCGGATGCGGATGCGGATGCGGATATGGATGCCGGGCGGGATTCGGCTGCCGGGCGTGACGCCGATGCCGCGCCGGATGGGTACGCGTATCCGTTTGCCGGTGGAGGGCCCCGCACCTGCGTGTACCTGCACGTCGGGACCGGGCTCGGCGCCGGGTTGTGGCTGGGCGGCGAGGTCTACCGCGGTGAGCGCTCGGCGGCGGGGGAGTTCGGGCACCAGGTGCTCCTGCTGGACGGCCCGCCGTGCCGGTGCGGGGCGCGCGGCTGCGTGGAGGCGCTGTGCCTGGGGGCGGTGGCCCGGGGTGATCTTCCCGAGGCGGCGCGGATCCTGGGAGAGGCCGCGGCCAATCTGGTGGCGCTGCTGGATGTGGACCGTGTGCTGCTCGGCGGGCGCGTGGTGGCGACGGCGCCGGACGTCTTCGTCGCCGGGGTCGGTGCCGTTCTCGCCGTCCGGGCGCTGGATCCGGCCCGGCCGGTGGTCGCCCTGGCGGGGGCGGGGGTGGCGGAGGGGGCGGCGGAGCTGGCGCTCGGGCCGGTGTTCGGGCGGGCCGGGTGACGTGGTGCCGGTGCCGTGCCGGTGCCGTGCCGGGTGCGGCGCCGTTGCCGGGGGCGCTGCCCCCGGACCCCCGCGCCTCAAACGCCGGCGGGGCTGAAGGATCGCCTCAAACGCCGGCGGGGCTGAGGGTGTGCCGGCGGGGCTCAAGGGGGGTGTCGGCGGGGTTCAAGGGGGGTGCCGGCGGGGCCGAGGGTATGCCGGGTTGACCCGTGCGGCATTCGGGCGTAAACCGGAACGACTCAGGCGTGGCTCCCGGAGAGGGGTTGCGCGGGGGTGGCAGGGTGCGGGCAGGGCCGGGGCGATTGTCACCTGGTCCGATCATCGTCCCGTCCGGCGAGCAGCGAAGGTCTTCCATGCGACTGCGCAAAGCCCTTGCCCTCACCGCCGTTCTCTCCGCCGCCCTGGTCGCCGCCACCGCGCCCACCGCCGGGGCCGACATCGGTGCGGGCGGTGGCCGCCCCGCGCCCGCGCTGCCCTCCCGTACGCAGGCCACCTGCGGCGACGGGAAGAGCACCGCCTTCCCCATCGGGGCGCGCATCCGCGGCGGTCCGGCCGTGTACCGCACCGGTGCCGGGCAGCAGACCTGGTACCTGGACCTGACCAACACCACGAACTCCGAGTGCACGGCCATCCACCCGATCGTCGTCTTCACCGACAAGGCCCGCACCCTGCGCCCCGCCCACCTGCGCATGGACTTCGCCGCCCCGGGCGGCACCTTCCCCGTCAGTCTGGAGCGGAGCGACCGCGACGAGATCATTGCCGTCTTCGACGGCGGTGACGCCTTCCCCGGGTTCACCGTCGGTCCCGGCGGGTCCCTGACCGTCAAGGTGGGCCTCGCCTTCGCCCCCGACGCCCCCGTCGGCGAGGTCGTCGCCGATGCCGCCCTCGTCCAGCGCAAGGGTGACGACGGCGACTGGATCGGTGAGGCCGGCGGCTACCGGTTCTCCGTCGAGGGCCCGGCCGATCCCGTCGAGGCGGGCTCCCTCGCCCACACCGGCCCGCGCGAGTGGGCGTACGGCGCCGGGGCCGTGGCCGCGCTCGCCACCGGCGGCGGGCTGCTGCTGGGGGCCCGGCGGCTGCGCCGGACCATGAGCTGAACGCGGCCGGCGGCAGGCGGCCGCTCCGCGCCCCCGTCACCACGCCGCCCCGACCGCCCCGCATAGAGTCCGATCGTGGAAGAACAGACCCAGCGTCACCGCCCCGGCTCGCCCGTCCGTTCCGGCATTCCCGAGCACGGCCGCATCCCCAAGTACTACGCCGTCAAGGCCCGGATCGCCGAGCTCCTCGACGAGCTCGGCGAGGGCGGCACGCTGCCCACCGAGCGTGATCTCGCCGAGCGGTACGAGGTGTCCCGCGAGACCGTCCGCCAAGCCCTGCGCGAGCTGCTGTTGGAGGGCCGGCTGCGCCGCTCCGGCCGTGGGACCGTCGTCGCCGGGCCCAAGCTGGAGCAGCCCCTCTCCCTCGCCAGCTACACCGAGGGCGTGCGCCGCCAGGGCCGCCGTCCGGGCCGTCACCTCATCGGCCTGGAGCAGTTCCCCTGCCCGCCCGACGTCGCTCCGGGCATCGGCGCCGAGCCCGGCGAGCCCGTCTGGCACCTGGAGCGGGTGCTGCTCGCCGACGACGAGCGCGTCGGCCTGGAGAGCACGTACATCCGGGTGGCCCGGGCCCCGCGCCTGGACATCGATTTCCAGCCCGACTCCTCCTTCTACGGGTACCTCCGCGACAGCCTCGGCATCTCCTTCGGCGAGGCCGACGAGAAGCTGGAGACGGTCCTCGCGACCCCCCGCGAAGCCCTGCTGATCGGCACCCCTCCCGCCCTTCCCATGCTGCTCATCCACCGCTTCTCGCGGGACCAGGACGGCCGGCCGCTGGAGCGGGTCCGTTCGCTCTACCGTGGTGATCGGTTCAGCTTCACGACCCGCCTGCACGCCGAATAGCCCAGGACGTATCTCGCGGTATCGGGCATAGTGGGGTGCCATGCGATCACAGAAAGATAACGGGTCTAGTCCAAGTGTCGAAGTCTGTTCACCGGCTCGTTGCCGGACCGCTCCTCCCGGGTCACGGGCCGCACCCACCGTTGCCGACGTGAGAGTCATAGTCGTCGGAGGCGGCGTGGTCGGCACCATGCACGCCTGGCAAGCAGTCGAACGCGGCCACGAGGTCGTCCAGATCGAGCGAGAAGCGGAGGCCCGCGGCGCGTCACTGCGCAATTTCGGCCAGATCTGGGTCAGCGGACGGGCCGGGGGCGAGGAGCTCGAAACCGCCCTGCGGGCCCGCGAGCTCTGGGAACGCATCGGCGCGGAGGTGCCCGGCCTGGGCTTCCGTGCCAACGGCTCCCTCACCCCCGTCCGCACCCCCCGCGAACTCGCGGTCGCCGAGGCGGCCCTGGCCCGCCCGGACGCCGCCGCCCGCGGCTACGAGCTGGTCACCGCGGCCGAGGCCCGGGAGATCAACCCGGCGCTGCGCGGCGCCTTCGAGGCCGCCCTGTGGTGCGAGCGGGACGCGGCCGTCGAGCCGCGCACCGCACAGCTCCACCTGCGCGAGGCCCTGCGCGCCTCCGGCCGCTACACCTTCCTCGCCGGCCGCGAGGTCCGCGAGGTGGTCGGCCGCGCCGCCGTCCGCGACGACCACGGCGACGTGCACCGCGCCGACGCGGTGGTCCTGGCCACCGGCGCCTGGCTGTCCGGCCTGGTCCGCGAACTCGTCCCCGACCTGCCCGTGCGCCGCGTCCGCCTCCAGATGATGCAGACCGACCCGCTCGGCGAGCGGCTGACGACCTCCGTCGCGGACGCCGACAGCTTCCGCTACTACCCGGCCTACAGGTCCCCCGCGCTCGACGACCTCAACGCCGGGCAGGTGCAGGCGCCGATCGCCGCCGCGCACAGGATGCAGCTGCTGATGGTCCAGCGCCGGGACGGCGGACTGACCATCGGCGACACCCACGAGTACGAGCACCCCTTCGCCTTCGACACCCTCGAAGACCCCTACGAGCACGTCGCCGCCGTGGCCGAGTCCTTCCTGGGCCGCCCTCTGCCGAGGATCCGCCACCGCTGGGCGGGCGTGTACGCGCAGTGCACCGACACCACCCGCGTCGTCCACCGCCAGCAGGTGGCCGACGGCGTCTGGCTGGTGACCGGGCCCGGCGGACGCGGCATGACCTGCTCGCCCGCCATAGCCGAGACCACCGCGAACGAACTGGGCTGGTAAGTCTGATGAGCGACATCACGAACGACACCCCTGACACGGCCGAAGCCTCCGGCGTCGTCACCCGCCGCAAGCTGGTCGTCCTCGACATGGCCGGCACCACCGTCGCCGACGGCGGCCTCGTCGAGCGCGCCTTCGAGCAGGCAGCCGAGCGCCTCGGGGTCGAGCCAGGCACCCCCGACCACGCCGCGAAGCTCCAGTACGTCCTCGACACCATGGGCGAGTCCAAGATCTCCGTCTTCCGTCACCTCTTCGGTACGGAGGAACTCGCCCGCCGCGCCAACTCCGCCTTCGAGGAGGCCTACGGGGAACTCGTCGACGGCGGTCTCGTCACCCCGCTCCCCGGCGCCCGCGCCGCGATCGAGAAGCTCCGCGCCGACGGCCGCACCGTCGCCCTGACCACCGGCTTCGCCCGGGTCACCCAGGACGCCATCCTCGACGCCCTGGGCTGGCAGGACCTCGCCGACCTCACCCTCTGCCCCGCGGACGCGGGCGGCCGCGGACGCCCCTTCCCGGACATGGTGCTGACCGCGTTCCTGCGCACCGGCGCCGTGGACGACGTGACCGACATCGTGGTCGCGGGCGACACCGCGTACGACATGCTCAGCGGCCGCCGCGCCGGCGCCGGGATCGTGGCGGGCGTCCTCACCGGCGCCCACGACCGCGCGGCGCTCACCGGGCACGGCGCGACGCACGTCCTCGCCTCCGTCGCCGAACTCCCATCCCTCCTCGTGGAGTCGGCGTGAGCGGTATCCGTTTCGACGGCGTCAGCGTCGCCTACGGCGGCAACACCGTCCTGGACTCCCTCGACCTGACCGTCGAACCGGGCGAGGTGATGGCCCTGCTCGGCCCATCCGGTTCGGGCAAGACCACCGCCCTGCGCGCCGTCGCCGGCTTCGTACGGCCGGTCGGCGGCCGGGTGCTGATCGGCGACCGGGACGTCACCGCGCTCCCGCCGCACAAGCGCGGCATCGGCATGGTCGTCCAGCAGTACGCGCTCTTCCCGCACATGCGGGTCGAGGACAACGTCGCCTTCGGCCTCAAGGCGCAGAAAGCGCCCAGGGCCGAGATACCGGGGCGGGTCGCCGAAGCGCTGGAGATGACCGGGATGGCGGCGTACGCCGGGCGCTACCCGCGAGAGCTGTCCGGCGGTCAGCAGCAGCGCGTGGCCATCGCCCGCGCCCTCGCGATCCGCCCCGGGGTGCTGCTGCTCGACGAGCCGCTGTCCGCCCTCGACGCGCAGCTGCGCTCCGGAATGCTCGCCGAACTGGCCCGGCTGCACCGCGAACTGCCCGACGTATCGATTCTCTACGTCACCCACGACCAGGTGGAGGCGCTCACCCTGGCCGACCGGATCGCCGTCATGGACCGGGCCGGGCTGCAGGACTGCGGGACCCCGCAGGAGCTGTACCGGGCCCCGCGAACCGAGTTCACCGCCTCCTTCGTCGGCAACGCGAACCTGCTGCCGGTGACGGTCGCCGAGGACGGCGCGGTCTTCGAGGGCCGGGCGCTGACCCTCGACCGCGGCCGCGCGGCGCCGGGTTCCACGGCCACTCTGTGCGTACGGCCGCACCTGCTCGGGCTCGGGGCCGGCCCCAATGCACTGAGCGGCACCATCGCCGAGGTCCAGTGGCGGGGCTCCACGCACCGGCTGTACGTGGACGTCGGAGGCCACCGCGTGAAGGCGGACCTCCCCGAGCTGCGGGAGACGCCCGCGCTGGGGGACCGGGTCACGCTGCACTTCGAGCCGCGGGACGCGGTGCTGTTGGGCGCGGGGGTGTCGGATGGCTGAGGCCACGCGGCGCGCCGCGCTCCCGGCGGCCGTCGGCCCGCCCCGGGCCGAACACCCACGGGGCTCCGCCCCGGACCCCGCGCCTCAAACGCCGGCGGGGCTGGAAGATCGGGGCTCCGCCCCCGGCCCCGCGTCTCAAACGCCGGCGGGGCTGGATGGGTCGGGCGGAGGCCGGTCAGGGCCACGGATGCCGCGCGGCGTATGGGCGCTGCCGCCCGTGGTCGTGCTTGCGCTGGTGTTCCTGTATCCGCTCGCGCTGGTCGTCCAGCAGTCGTTCAGCCCCGAGAGCGGCGGCGGCGCCTTCGACGCGTACGCCTCCGTCTTCGCCTCGCAGAGCTTCCGCGAGGCTCTCGGGACCACCGTCTGGCTGGCCGTCGGCGCCACCGTCGGCTGCCTCGTACTCGGCTTCGCGCTCGCGCTGGTCATCGCCTTCGTGCCCTTCCCCGGGGCCCGCGCGGTCGCCAAGTTCATCGACGTCTTCCTCTCCTTCCCCTCCTTCCTCATCACCCTCGCCCTCCTCTTCGTCTACGGCACGGTCGGCATGGCCAACGGCCTCGTCACCGACCTCACCGGCGCAGCCGAAGGACCCTTCCACTTCCTGACCACCCCCTGGGGCGTCCTGCTCGCGGAGATCACGTACTTCACGCCCTTCGTGATGCGCCCGCTGCTCGCCGCCTTCTCCCAGCTGGACACCGCCCAGCTGGAGGTCGCCGCCGGCCTCGGCGCGCGGCCCGCCCGGATCGTCCGGCAGGTGATCCTGCCCGAGGCCCTCCCGGCCCTCGCCGCCGGCGGCAGCCTCGTCCTGGTCATGTGCCTCAACGAGTTCGGGATCGTCCTGTTCACCGGCGCCAAGGACGTCACGACCCTCCCGATGCTCATCTACGGCAAGGCCATCCTCGAATCCGACTACTCGGCCGCCTGCGGGGTCGCCGTCGTCAACATCGCGATATCCGTCGGCCTGTTCGGCCTCTACCGGGTGGTGGGCAAGCGTGCTGGTGCATAGCAAGAGCGGCCGCTGGGCCGCATGGGGCCTCTTCGGCCTCCTCTTCCTGCCGCTGTTCGCCCTGCCCCTGCTCGTCGTGGTGGCCGCGTCCTTCTCGACGCACTGGTCCGGGGCCTTCCCCTCGGGTCCGACCACCGAGAACTACGCCGCCGCCGTGCGCGGCGAATCCCTCCAGGCACTGACCACCAGCCTGGTCACCGCCGTCGCCGCCAGCCTGCTCGCGCTCGCCGTCGGGACCTGGGCCGCGCTGGCCGCCGCCACGTTGAAGAAGCGCGGGAAGCGGCTCATGGACGCGCTGTTCATGCTGCCCGTCGCCGTGCCGTCCGTGGTCGTCGGCCTCGCGGTGCTGGTCGCCTTCAGCCGGCCGCCGGTCCTGCTCAACGGCACCGGGTCGATCGTCGTCCTGGCGCACACGGTCCTTGTCACGGCGTTCGCCCACCAGTCGGTCTCGGCGGCGATCGTACGGCTCGACCCCGCCTACGAGCAGGCGGCGGCCTCCCTGGGCGCCCGTCCCGCGTACGTGCTGTGGCGGGTCGAACTCCCCCTCCTGCTGCCGTCCCTCACGGCCGCCGCCGGGCTCTGCTTCGCCCTGTCCATGGGCGAGCTGAGTGCCACGATGATGCTCTACCCGCCGGACTGGATGCCCCTCCCGGTCCGCATCTTCACCGCCACCGACCGCGGTTCGCTCTTCACCGGTTCCGCCGTCGCCGTGGTCCTGATGGCCGCCACCCTCCTGGTCCTCCTGGCGGTCTCCCGCGTCCGGACCAGGGCCTCCTACCGCTGAACCGTCCTCCCCGCAGCCATCATCCTCCGCTGACTCCCTTTCCCCGTAAGGAAGTTCCATGAACGGCAAGAGACTCCTCCGCACCGCCACCGTCGCAACCGGCAGCCTCGTCCTCGCCTCCTCCCTCACCGCCTGCGGCTCCTCCACCGCAGACTCCGAGGGCGGCGAGAAGGTCGTCACCGTCTACAGCGCCGACGGCCTCAAGAGCGAGAAGGGCGACGGCTGGTACGACAAGGTCTTCGCCGACTTCACCAAGAAGACCGGCATCGAGGTCAAGTACGTCGAGGGCGGCTCGGGCGAGATGGTGCAGCGCGCCGTCCGCGAGAAGACCAACACCCAGGCCGACGTACTGATCACCCTGCCGCCCTTCATCCAGCAGGCCGACGGCAAGGGCCTGCTGCAGGCCTACAGGCCGCAGGGCTCCGACAAGGTCAACGGCGGGGACAAGTCCGCCGACGGCAAGTGGACCTCGGTCGTCAACAACTACTTCGGCTTCGTCCACAACAAGAAGGAGCTCGCCGAGGCCCCCAAGACCTGGGAGGAGCTGCTGGACGCCAAGTACAAGGGCAAGCTCCAGTACTCCACCCCGGGCGTCGCGGGCGACGGGACCGCCGTACTGATCAAGGCGATGCACGACTTCGGCGGCAAGGAGCCGGCGATGGAGTACCTGAAGAAGCTCCAGGCCAACAACGTCGGCCCGTCCTCCTCCACCAGCAAGCTGGCTCCCAAGACCGACAAGGGCGAGCTGCTCGTGGCCAACGGCGACGTCCAGATGAACTTCGCGCAGTCCAAGTCCATGCCGAACCTCGGCATCTGGTTCCCCGCCAAGGACGGCGGCAGGCCCACCACCTTCGCCCTGCCGTACGCGGCCGGCCTGGTCGACAAGGCCCCGCACACCGAGAACGGCAAGAAGCTCCTCGACCACCTCCTCAGCGTGGACGCCCAACAGCTGGTCAGCGGGATCGGCGGCGGCTTCCCGGCGCGCACCGACGTCAAGCCGACCGACGCCAACGCCGTCGAACTGACCAGGCTCATGTCGGGTGTCGAGATCTTCGAGCCGGACTGGGCGGACATCGACAAGAACCTCACCGGCTACGTCGACGCGTGGAAGTCGGCAACCGGAAGCTGACCGGTTACTTCCTGGCAATCCAGGACCGGCAGAGTGACGCTCGGATAACGGGTCTGGACCCAAGACCGCACCTTCGGCCGGACCCGGCACGTGCACCACGCCCCACGCCCCACGCCCCACGCCCCGCTCATTCGCCGCTCACTTGCTCCCAGGAGGAGTACGTGTCCCCTGCCCAGCCCGGACGTCGTGCCATCGCCGCGACTGCCGTCACCTCCGCCCTGATCGCCGCCACGGTCGCGGCCACCCCCGCCGGCGCCGCCGACGCGGCAGCCAACACCGACAAGGTCCTCGTCATCGGCATCGACGGCGCGGTCCTGGACCGCGTCAAGGTCGCGAACGCGCCGCACCTGAACGGCCTGATGGCCCAAGGGCTGACCGCCCGCAGCACCCTCTACGCGAGCCCCATGGCCGCCACCTCCTCGGGCCCCGGCTGGTCCACCATCGCCACCGGAGCCTGGCCCGACAAGCACGGCGTGAAGGACAACTCCTTCACCGGCAAGAACTACACGGCCTACCCGGACTTCCTGACCCGCATCGAGAACGCCAGGCCGGCGCTCAACACGTACGCGGCCGCCGACTGGGAGCCCATCACCTCCACCGACCAGAACGGCCCGATCTTCTCCCCGAAGGTGGACAAGCGGCTCTCCCTCAAGGGCGACCGCGACGGTTACCGCAACGAGGACCCGAAGATCGCCGCAGCGGCCGCCGCCGAACTGCGCGACCATAATCCGGACGCCGCGTTCGTCTACCTCGGAGAGATCGACGCGGCCGGCCACTCCTACGGCGCGGCCAGCCAGCAGTACCTCGACACCATCGCCCGCGTCGACACCCTGGTCGGCCAGCTCCTCACCGCCGTCCAGAACCGCCCGACGTACGCCCAGGAGAACTGGAAGGTCCTGG
Source organism: Streptomyces avidinii (assembly GCF_014650695.1). GTDB lineage: Bacteria > Actinomycetota > Actinomycetes > Streptomycetales > Streptomycetaceae > Streptomyces > Streptomyces avidinii. The sequence goes on from NZ_BMVL01000017.1 coordinate 139,230, forward strand.
TCACCACCGACCACGGCCACACCAACTCCGGTGGCCACGGCGGCTCCACCATCCAGGAGCGCGGCACCTTCGTCATCGCCCGGGGCGCGGGCATCCCGGCCGGTTCGGTGCGCGACGACGTGAAGCTGGTCGACGTCGCCGCGACGGCCCTCGCCCAGGTCGGCGTCAGCGCCCCCGGCATCGACGGCACCCCGCTGAACGCCCCCGACTCCGACCCCTTCGACACCCTGCGCCCGAACCTTCGGGCCCGGGTGGACGAGACGGGCATCCCGGCCGGAGTGAAGGGCTTCACGCACACCCCGCCCGCCGGCTGGTCCGTCGACAACTCCGGGATGGGCACCGGCGGCGTCACCGAGTGGGCCGGCTGGGCCTTCGCGACCGACGAGTTCTGGAGCCAGTCGCAGCGCGACCAGTGGCGGGAGCTGAACGTCCGCTCCCGTGACGTCTTCGCCGTCGCCGACTCGGACGAGTGGGACGACAAGAGCCACACCGGAGCCTTCGACTCCACCCTGATCACCCCCAAGTGGGCGGTCACCGGCGGCAGCACCCGGAATCTGACCTTCCAGACGCACTACCGCCAGGAAGCCGGCCAGACCGCGCAGGTCCTGGTCTCCTACAACGGCGCCGCCCCGACCGTGGTGAAGTCCTACACGGCCGACGCCGTCGCCCGGTCCGAGTCCATCGCCCTGCAGGTCCCGGCCGGCGCCACCGACGTCCAGGTCCGCTTCCGCTACAGCGGCAACAACAACTGGTACTGGACCGTCGACGACGTCCGTCTGGGCTGATCACCCGGTCCGGTTCCCGGGGCCGGTACCCCCTCAGGGTCCGGGCTGTGGACGTCCCTGCCGTCCACGGCCCGGCCCCGATAGGGTGGTACAGACCAGATGTCGCAGGTCACCGAGAGCGGAGAACAGTCCAGTGGCAGAGCGCAAGCCGATCGAATCCTGGCTCACCGACATGGACGGGGTCCTCATCCACGAGGGCACCCCGATCCCCGGCGCCGATGCCTTCATCAAGCGGCTGCGCGAGTCCGGCAAGCCCTTCCTGGTGCTGACCAACAACTCCATCTACACCCCGCGCGACCTCCAGGCCCGGCTGCACCGGATGGGCCTCGACGTTCCCGTCGAGAACATCTGGACCTCGGCGCTGGCCACCGCCAAGTTCCTCGACGACCAGCGCCCCGGCGGCACGGCGTACGTCATCGGCGAGGCCGGTCTGACCACCGCTCTGCACGACATCGGCTACATCCTGACCGACCACGAGCCCGACTACGTGGTCCTGGGCGAGACCCGGACGTACAGCTTCGAGGCGATGACCAAGGCGGTCCGCCTGATCAACGCGGGCGCGCGCTTCATCTGCACCAACCCCGACGAGACCGGCCCGTCCACCGAGGGCCCGCTCCCGGCCACCGGCGCGGTCGCCGCGCTGATCACCAAGGCGACCGGCAAGAAGCCGTACTTCGCCGGCAAGCCGAACCCGCTGATGATGCGTACCGGCCTGAACGCCATCGGCGCGCACTCGGAGACCAGCGCCATGATCGGCGACCGGATGGACACCGACGTGCTGGCCGGTCTGGAGGCGGGCATGCAGACCTTCCTCGTCCTCACCGGGCTGACCACCGAGCGGGACACCGAGAAGTTCCCGTTCCGTCCGACCAAGACGGTCGCCTCGATCGCGGACCTGGTCGACCTGGTCTGACGCCGGGGTGCGGGCCGTAGGGGCGCCGGGTCGCGGATCTCGGGCCGCTTGGGGCCGAACGGGCGTACCGCGTTTGGGGCGTACGGCTGACACGTACGGCGCCGCTCCGGATGCGCGGCGCCGCGCCGCGCGTGAATCTCCTTGTCGAGGAGGTTCACCATGCGCAGTGTTCCGATCGCTGTCCGCGCCACCGCGATGGCCGTCACCCTGGCGGCGTTCTCGGTGGTGACCGCACCGATCGCCCTGGCCGGCGAGGAGGATCGCGGCGACCGCGGCGACCGCGGCAGCATCGCCGTCGACCCGAATCCGGCCCACCCCGGGGCGCAGGTCAAGCTGCGCGTCCAGGGCTGCGACGGCACCCGCGGATCGGCCAAGTCCGCCGCCTTCGTGTCGGACATCGACCTGTACGGACGGGACGGCGGCCGCCGCAGCCCCCTCTACGGCGAGGGGATGATCAGCGCGCACGTCTCGCCCGGATGGCACTCCGTCCGGGTGATGTGCGACGGCCACGAGAAGATCAGCGGCTCGGTCCAGATCTCCCAGTACCGCCCCTCCCACCACCCCAGTCCCGTCTGGCCGGTCCACGCGGGAGGCGGCGGCATGGCGGCCGAGCTCGCGGCCGAGACGGCCAAGAAGAGCCACAGCACCGACGGTCCCGGGCTGCCTCACACGGTGATCGGCGCCATCCTCGCCGCCGTGGCCACGCTTGCCGTCGCGGGCCGGGCGCTGGCGCTGCGCCGCCGCCGCAGCGGTGAGTGAGGACGGTGAGCGAGGACAAGGCCTCTGCGGGCGGTCGGCTGCTGACCTTCGCCGCCTGGGCGGTGCTGGTCCTCGGCCTGTGGCTGTGGGGCCGCCAGCTCACCGTGGCGCCGGCCCCGCCCGCGGGTCAGGCGGGCGGGACGGTGGGTCCGGGGCTGCCGGCCGCACACGCCCCGCTCGCCGCGGCCCTGCCGCAGCGGGTCGACCTGCCCTCCATAGGCATCCAGGCCCCGGTGATCCCCCGGGACCTGGACAAGGACGGCGCGATCGAGCCGCCCCCGTACGACCGGCCGGGCACGGTGGGCTGGTGGGGCCGGGGCACCCAGCCGGGGGCGGCCGGGACGGCGCTCATGGTGGGGCACGTGGACACCCGCTCGAAGCCGGCGGTGTTCTACGGGCTGAGCTCGGCGCAGCCGGGCGACAAGGTGCGGGTGGTGCGGACGGACGGTTCGGTCGCCGAGTTCACGGTCGAGGACGTACGGGTCTACGAGCGCGCCGCCTTCGACCCGCACAAGGCCTACGGCCAGCGGGTGCGCGGCCGTGCGGAGCTGCGGCTGGTGACCTGCGGGGGCTCGTACGACAAGGCGGCCAAGGAGTACACGGCGAACGTGGTGGTCTCCGCCTATCTGACGGGCGTGGGAGCCCGCCCGGGCACAGCGGGTACCGCGGCCTGACCGCGGAACGAAACGGCGGATCGAAACGGCGGAACGAGCAGGCGAACGAAGTAGGACGCGAAGAAGCCCCCCGCAGCTTTCGCTGCGAGGGGCTTCCTCCATCTGTGCGCCGCCAGGGACTCGAACCCCGGACCCGCTGATTAAGAGTCAGCTGCTCTAACCAACTGAGCTAGCGGCGCCTGCTGACAGAGAAAACTCTACCCCACCTCCGGGGGTGTCCGTGACCAGCCACGCCCGCCTTGTCCGATTAACCCATGTTTGACGGGTTTATCGTGCACGATATGTCTGCGCGTGCCGCATCTGATGCTTTATCGGGTGTGGCCTCCGCCGACCAGTGGACGAGTGCACGAGTGGACGAGCAGGGGAGTGGACGGAACCGCATGACGATGCAGCCTCCGACGCATGTGCAGATGCCGATGCCCGGTTTCGAGGAGTACGAGCCCGCGGGCGACTGTGCGTGCCGGGGCTGCGCGCAGCGTCGCCGCACCCTCGCCCGCGCGCGGGCCATACCGCTCCGGGACGGGGGGCACCCGGCCGCACGCGGAGCCCGCCGGGCGCTGGTGCTGGCCACCGCCGCGGGAGTGGTCCTCGGCGGCACGAGCGCGACCGCGGTGGCGGTGACCACCCCGGCCCCCGGGCCGGTGGCCCTCGACGACCCCGGTTCCCCGCAGGGCGGGCGGACCCCGCTGCACGGCCCGAAGGGCGGCCCTGTCGGGAAGCCCGGCGCTCCGGCCAAGCCCGGCGCCGTGCGGCGGATCGACCGCGCGACGATCATCAACCGGGCGAAGCTGTGGCTGGACGCCAAGGTCCCGTACAGCATGTCCGAGTACTGGGCGGACGGATACCGGCAGGACTGCTCGGGCTACGTCTCCATGGTCTGGAACCTCGGTACGAACGAGTGGACCGGCAGCCTCGACAAATTCGCCACCAAGATCACCAAGGATGAGCTGCTGCCGGGGGACATGCTGCTCTTCCACAACCCGGCGGACCCCAACAACGGCTCGCACGTGGTCATCTTCGGCGGCTGGGTCGACGAGACGCGCACGCACTACGTCGCCTACGAGCAGACGCGCCCGAACGCGCGGAAGCTGGCCACGCCCTACGGGTACTGGAGCAATGCGACGAAGTACGTCCCGTACCGGTTCAACGGGGTGCCGGGCGGGATCCTTCCGGAAACGCCCGGCACCGAGCCGCCCGCGGGCCCCAAACCGGGCGACGCGAAGGCCTTCCCGGGCACGGCCAAGTTCGGCCCCGGTGCCACGAACGACTACGTGGCCCAGCTGGGCCGGATGCTGATCGAGCGCGGCGCCTACCGCTTCTACCCCAAGGGGGTGGCCGACCGGACGTGGAGCGACCACGACAAGCTCGCCACCGCCGCCTTCCAGCGCGCGCAGGGCTGGACGGGCGCGGAGGCCGACGGCATTCCGGGCGCGCACACCTGGCGGCTGCTGGTCGAGAAGCAGGGCAAGAACATCCCGCCGACGGTGGCGGGCGCCCCGGGTCCGGGCGGTGTACGGGCCTACCCGGGCGCCTCGGTGTTCCGCCCGGGCCAGTCGAACGAGGCCATCAGGGCCCTGGGCCTCCAGCTGGTGAAGAAGGGCTTCGGCAAGTACTACACATCCGGTCCGGGTCCGCGCTGGAGCGAGGCCGACCGCCGCAACGTCGAGGCCTTCCAGCGCGCGCAGGGCTGGACCGGCGCCTCGGCCAACGGCTATCCGGGCCCGGAAACCTGGCGCCGGCTGTTCGCATGACGGAGGTAACGATGTTCCCCACGCGCACCACCTCGACCACGGGCACCCTCCGAGTCCCGCCGACGGCCGCCCCGGTGGTGGTCCGGGCGACGGATCCCGCAGCCGCGCCGGCTCCCGCCCCCGAGCCCGTCGCGCCGACGGCCCCCCCGGTGTACGCCGCCGCGCCGACGTCCGCACCCGCTGTCCACCCGGTGTACGCCGCCGCGCCCGCGTCGGCCGTAGCGCCCTTGCCCTTGCCCTTGCCCTTGCCGGAGCCCGAGCCCGCGGCCCTGCCGCTGTACGGGCCCGTGCCGACGCGGGAACACGCGGCCGCGGCGGTGGCCGTCGCCGCGCCGCGCGAGGCGGTCGAGGCGAGCCCGCCGGCCCTGGTGGGCGGCCCCGCCGCGGCGGAGCACGCGGGCGCCGCCGAGACCTCGTTCGGCTGGGCCGCGGCGGAGGCCGCCCGCCCGGCGCCCGAGCTGCCGCAGGGGTGGGAAGTGCCGGCGGCCCGGGCCCACCCGTACGACGAGGGGGACCGGGGCGCCGACCTGCCCGCCGCAGCGGGACTGGACATCCCGCACCCGCAGGACGAGGAGGCCCACGCCGGGGTCGCCACCCTGCGCCTGCGGGCCGCCGAGCCGGAGTCGGAGCCCGCGCCCGAAGCGGAGGTCGTAGCCGAGGTCGCCGTCGAGGTCGCCGTCGAGGTCGAGACCGAGGCCGCACCCGTGCCCGCGCCCGAACCGGCGGCCGCCGCACCCGCGGCCGCACCCGCACCCGCACCCGTGC
>NZ_BMVL01000017.1:144962-180511 GCF_014650695.1 Streptomyces avidinii
GCCTGAACCGGCGGCCGCCGCCCCCGTGCCCGCGCCCGAACCCGCGCCCGCGGCGCAGCCGCACTCCGGCATCCCCGGCCCCGGGCCGGCCGAGATCGCCGCCCGGGCCGTGGCCCGCGGCCTGGACGAGGCCGACGGTGCGCCGGACCTTCCCCGCCCGGCAGCCCGCCGGGGCACCTCCGTCGTCGAGGTGCCGGTGCACCTCCCGTTCCGCGCCACCCAGCAGCTCCCGGTGGTGCCCGCCCCCGCGCCCGGCCCTCCCGGCGCCCGCGCCCCCCGACCCGCCCCCGGTCGCCGCGTCCCCCGCGGTGACGACCGGCTCCGGGAGCACCGCGGCCCGGTGCTGCCCGGCTGGGTCGGCGTGTCCGTCGGCGGGCTCGCGCTCGCCGGCTGCCTGGCCGTGCTCTGGCGGGCCGGGGTCGTCCCCGCCCCCTTCGTGGCCGCCTTCGGCGCGGCGCCCCGGGCCTACCACGGCCTGCGCGCCACCCACTGGCCCCCGCTCGCCTTCCTCGGCGTCGTCGCCCTTGTGGCGCTCGGCGGCCTCGGCCGGGCCCGTACCGGGCACGCCTGGGTGCTCACCCTCTTCGGTCGCTACCGCGGCACGGTCCGCCGTACCGGCCTGACCTGGGTGAGCCCGCTCCTGCTGCGCACCCGGGTCGACGTGCGCCTGCGTCACTGGCGCAGCGACCCGATGCCCGCCGTGGACTCGGGGGGCCTCGCCCTCCAGGTCGTCGTCCAGGTCGTCTGGCAGGTCAGGGACACCGCCCGGGCCACCCTCGCCGTCGAGGACCACACGGAGTACCTCGCCGAGCAGGTCGAATCGGCGATGGCCCGCGTGCTCTCGCAGTTGCCCGCGGATGCCTTCCACGAGGACGCCCCGACCCTGCGCGACGCCGAGGCCGTCGGTGACGCGCTGACCCGGATGCTGGCGGCCGAGACCGAGGCCGTCGGGATCGAGGTCTTCTCGGCCCAGCCGACCCGGATCGAGTACGCGGCAGAGGTGGCCGAGGCCATGCGCCGCCGCCGGGTCGCGGCGATCGACGCCAAGCACCGGGACACCGTGCTCACCTCGGTCGTGGACGCCGTGGACGACACCGTCCACCGACTGACCTCGCGCGGACTGGTGGAGCTCGACGACTACGAGCGCAAGGCGCTGGTGAAGGACCTCACGGTCGCGTTCTACACGGGCCGCTCCGAATAGGGGCTACCGGGGGAGTTTCAGCGGTGCGGGAGCGGGTGGCCGGAAGTTACCGGACCACCCGTTTTCCCATTGGTATGGACATGGCCAACTCTCGTCAATAATCTGGGACTTGGTCTAGACCTAATCCCCACACGCGCGCGCTCTCATCGAACTCCCCCCACGTTCAAGGAGCATCATGCGTCCCATCCGCATGCCCAAACGGGCCGGCGTCGCCGCGCTCGGCCTCGGCCTCGTCGCCGGAATCACCCTCGTCAGCGCCCCCGCCGCCAGCAGTCACGGCTACACCGACACCCCGATCAGCCGCCAGAAGCTCTGTGCCAACCGGACCGTCTCCGACTGCGGTGCGATCCAGTGGGAGCCGCAGAGCGTCGAGGGCTTCAAGGGGTTCCCGGCCGCCGGTCCCGCCGACGGCAAGATATGTTCCGGCGGACTCTCGCAGTTCTCCGAGCTCGACAACCCGCGCGGTGGCGCCTGGCCCACCACCAAGGTGACCAGCGGGCAGAGCTACGCCTTCCGGTGGCAGTTCACCGCCAACCACTCCACCACCGACTTCAAGTACTACGTCACCAAGGACGGCTGGACCGGCACCAAGGCCCTCACCCGCGCCGACCTCGAACCCCAGCCCTTCCTCACCGTCGCCTACAACGGCGCCCGCCCCGCCATGACCACCGTCCATCAGGGCGCCATGCCGAGCGGCAAGTCGGGCCGGCACCTGATCCTGGCCGTCTGGACCGTCAACGACACCCCGATGGCCTTCTACGCCTGCTCCGACGTTCAGTTCTGACGAGACGTCAGCTACCCTCCGGCGGCATGCGGACGACGACTGCACCCGAAACCGTCGCGGAGCTCATAGCGCGCCAATGGGGCGACCACCGGCCCGGGCTGAAACACGAGGACGGCCTCCTCACCCACCACCGGACCGCCCAGGAGGCCGCCGCGCGCGCCGCGCTCCTCGTCGACCTCATGCCCCCGGGGGCCGAGCCCCACCTCGGGGTCCTGCTCGACAACACCCCCGAGTTCCCGTTCTGGCTCGGCGCGGCGGCCCTCGCCGGGGCCGCCGTCGCCGGGATCAACCCCACCCGGCGAGGCCCCGAGCTGGCCCGCGACATCCTGCACACCGACTGCCGGATCCTGATCACCGAGCGCGCCCACCTGCCGCTGCTGCGCGGCCTCGACCTGCCCGGCGTACGCGTCCTGGTCACCGGCACCGAGGAGTACGAGGCCCTCCTCGCCCCGTACGCCGCCGCCAAGCCCGGCGAAGCCGCGCTGCGCGCCCCCGCACCCGACTCCCGCCTCCTCCTCTACTTCACCTCCGGCTCCACCGGCGCCCCCAAGGCCGCCATCTGCACCCAGGGCCGGCTCGCGGCCGCCGGATCCGCGCTGGCCCGCCAGTTCACGGTCACCCCGGACGACGTCCACTACGTCTGCATGCCGCTCTTCCACGGCAACGCCGTCATCGCCGACTGGCTGCCGGCGCTCGTCGGCGGGGCCGCGGTGGCCCTGCGCCGCCGCTTCTCGGCCTCTGCGTTCCTGGACGACGTACGGGCGTACGGGGCCACGTACTTCACCTACGTCGGACGGGCGATCCAGTACCTCCTGGCCACCGAACCCCGCCCCGACGACCGCACGCACACCCTGCGCCTCGGCTTCGGCACCGAGGCCGGGGCGGTGGACGCGGCCCGCTTCGCCGAGCGGTTCGGGGTCCGGCTGGTGGAGGGTTACGGAGCCACCGAGGGCGGCGCCTCCGTCCAGCGGACCCCGGACACCCCGCCGGGAGCCCTGGGCCGGGCGGGCGCGGGCGACGACCTGGCGGTGATCGACCCGGAGACGGGCACGGAATGCCCGCCCGCGCTCCTCGCCCCGGACGGCCGCCTGCTCAACGGCTCGGCGGCGATCGGCGAACTGGTCAACCGGGGCCGCAGCCTCTTCGAGGGGTACTGGCGCAACCCGGACGCGGAGGCCGACCGCACCCGGGACGGCTGGTACTGGACGGGGGACCTCTTCTTCCGCGACGCGGCCGGCTTCCTCTACTTCGCGGGCCGCACCGACGACCGGCTCCGGGTCGACAGCGAGAACCTCGCCGCGGCGGTGATCGAGAACATCCTGGCCCGCTGGACGGACGCGGCGGCGGTCGCCGTCTACGCCGTCCCGGACGAGGTGGCGGGGGACCAGGTCATGGCGGCGCTGGCCCTCCGGGAGGGCGCGGTGTTCTCCCCGGAGGCCTTCGCGGCCTTCCTCTCCCACCAGCCGGACCTGGGCACGAAGATGGCCCCGCGCTACGTCCGCATCGTCGGGGCGATGCCGACCACGGCGACGAACAAGGTCCACCGCGTCTCACTCCGCCGCGCGGGCTTCCGCTGCGAAGACCCCGTCTGGCACCGATCCCCCGCCGGGGCCTACACCCCTCTCGACCCCCCGACGCTGACCACCCTCCTGGCCACGTACAAAGCCCAGGGCCGGTTGAACCTACTGGCCCGCTGACCCCTGCCCCGTTGCTCTGTCGCCGGGGGACGCGAATAATCGCGAATCACCCCGGACAGGGCCCCTTCGGATCGTCATGCTGGCGCTGTTGTGTCCGACGGCGAGGGGAACAGCTATGGCCAGGCGTCTGCGGGTCCTCGGGAGCACGTCTGGAGTTCATGGAAACAGCCGACCGTGCGCGGCTCGACACGTACACGGTGACGCCATAGCCGAACGCCTCGTACATCTCGTTTGGCACGGTGAGATCTGGTGTTCCGCAGAGGTGGTGAAGAGCGGGTTGCGGGAGGGCGATCGAGGAACTGCGCCGCGCGGTACGTACGGCGTTCATCTGCGACTATCTCGCCGACGCGGAGCTGCGGCGCGAGATCAACGACGGGCTCCAGGTAGTGGGGAACTGGAACAGCGCGAACCACGACCCGTTCTACGGCAAGGACGGCGACCTGACCGGCTCCGACAAGGAGAGCCAGGAAGTCTCGATGCTGGCACCTGCTCCAGTCTGCGTTGGTACACGTCAACACCCTGCTACTTCAGGACATCCTGTCCGAGGGAAGTGGCAGGCGAGGCTCACCGACGCCGACCGGTGGGCGCGCTGTCCCCGCTGTTCTGGACCCATGTGAATCCGTACGGAAGGTTCGAGCTGGACATGGCGTCCCACCTCGACATCACGCTCCCCGTCATGACCGGCCCCCGCACCCCGGCGGATGCCGAAACGGATATGGGGAAACCGGCGCAGGGCCGTACGGGGGCGTGAGCTACCGGACCGGTTACTGGTTTCCCGGTCGTCGTAGTGGCAGACCAGCGCGGAGAGTGAGCAGGCTCAGGCCGCGTAGTCGAGGAAGTCGGCTTCGACTGGGATGTTCCGGTGGCCGCGGAGTTCATCCAGGGCGCTGGTGGTGCGGGCGGAGTCGACTCCGCCTCTCGCGGCCCTCGGCCTGGTGGCCCAGGCCGAGGGCCGCGTCGACGTCGCCGAGCGCGAAGTGCGATTTCACGTCGAGGCCCGGGCGCCGGAGGTGGGGTGCGGAAGCCTCCTGCACCCAGGTCCCGGTGGGATCAATCTGCTGCGGGTCGCCAGTTGTGGGCCTGCCGTACCGCCCCATAGGCGCCCCACAGCCATACCAGGAAGGCCAGCGCTGTGGCCGCGGCGAGGACGAAGGCGAGCAGAGGCCATGAGAGTTCGGATCCGCCGGAGTAGGTGTTGGAGGTCATGGGTGTCGCGAGCCAGTAGTGGGCGGTGAGTCCGATCAGGGATGCGCCCAGAAGCGGCATGAAGAGTGCGAAGAACGAGGTGCTGAGGTAGATGGTCCTGTTGCCGGACAGGACACTGAGCGCAGTGATCTGCCGACTGAACCGGACGAACTCCGCCAGGTTGGACACGACGATGGCGATGACGATGACGATGACGGCGAAGATGCCGAACAACAGGGTCCACCGGCCGAGGTGCTGCTGCATGCTCGCCGAGGTCAGCCAGGAGCCGGCGACGGTATCGACGGTGACGGACATGCCCAGGTGAGCGTTGGCGGCCTGCTTGACCGCAGGTACAGAAATCTGTTGCCCTGACTGGCCCACCAGCACGACGAGAGGCCCCTGCGGATCGGTCGTCTGCCGTGCTGACAAGCCTTGGGCGGGGGTGTCCCAACTGTAGAGTTCGCCAAGCCTTGGATCGATGCCCCGCAGTTCAACCGGGGTCGCTGTCGGCGAGCAGGGAAGAGCGACCCTCTTCAGTGCCTCGCACGGTCCGTTCAGTTCGGCGTGACCGCTCTTCGGTTCGATCTTCAGGCGCAATGCCTCCGTACCGGGGGGCAGCGCATGGAGAAAGCCCTGGGGAACGGGGGTTTCTCGAGGGTGACTGACCAGGACGATGCTGCTGCCCACCCGGTCCACCGTCTGCTGTGCCTGTACCGCGGGGCCTGTGTTGCGAGTGGTCCACAGCTGGGTCTGCCCCACCAGAACGAAGGCGATGATCACGCCAGCTGTGAGGCGCGCGGTCGCGCCGGGCCAGGCAGCTGCCCAGCGCCCGGCGACGAGCGCCCCCGAACGGCCTGTTCGGCGTCCCGCTGCGGCCAGGCCGCGGCCGATGGCGGCGGCGAGAAGCCCGACCAGCGAGGGCAGGGTGAGCATCGTGGCGCCGACTCCGATCGCATAGATCAGCAGGCGCGTGCTGGGGGTGGGGGCGAGTTCCGGACCGCGGACGGCCACGAACACCATCAGGGGGCACAGGTAGGGCCACCACCGGGGCAGGCGTGTCTTGGCCAGGCGGGGCCGTGTCCCCTGAGGCCGCCGTTGCGGGGGGTGCATGAGCACGACGCACAGCAGGACCAAGACCATGGCCGCCAAGGGTGCGCCGAGCACGCCCCACCACCAGTGCTGTGCATCGGCCCGCGCGACCGTGAAGTCCACGATCGGCAGGTGCGTGTTGCGGATGAGCGTCATGGCGGCGGCTGCCGCACCGGCCAGGGCGCCGACCGCGACTGGCACGGCGGCTTCGCCGATATTGATCACAGCGCGTGTCCGCCAGCCCCCACCCAGGGCCGATAGGAGTGCGGTGCGCTGGTCACGTGCATCCGACCCGGCCCGCGCGGCCGATACCGACAGGGCTGCCGCCGGCATCGCAGCCATGAAGGCGGCAAGGACGAGCAGCAGCCGGATCGGCTGCACGAACATGGCCTCACCGAAACCCAGGGAGGCAAATGAGCCGAAGCGTGTGACGGGCCGCATGGATTCAGGGACGACGAGATCGGTGCCTGGGCGAACGTAGGCGAGCCATTCGCCGGGACTTGCCAGTCCGGCTTCTCCGATCGTGCCGGCCACAGCCCCGTACCGGGTCTCGATGCCTTCGGAGCGACCCGCCGCGAGCAGGGCCGGCGACAGCACCGCTTGGCCCGGTTCAGGCCAAGCGGAGACACCAGGAGGCAGCGGAGCGTCCGCGCGAAGGGGGGCAAGGTAGACGATCGAGAACTGAGTGTTGTTGACCTCGTCGAACGCAGGCTTCCACAAGGCGCGCGCTTCAGGATCCGACGCTGACTGTGCGAACCGCGGTGTACGGTCGGCGCCCCGTTCGTCGCGGCCGTCATATGCCGCGAAGATCAGGGTGAAGGTGGAGACCGCGATGCTCACGGCCAAGGCGGCGCAGGCGAGTGCAACGAACCGCGCCCGGCCTGCCGAGGCAGAACGGCCCGCCGCAGCCCCTACTCTGAACAGCTGCCACCACAGGGGTGCGCCCTTGGCTGAGGTCATCCCCCGCTCCGTTCGAGCAGGTGGCCGTCGGCCAGATGAAAGACGCGGTCCGCCCGCATGGCGACCTGTTCATCGTGGGTGACCACCAGGAGCGCGCACTCCCATTGCTTCGGTACCTTGAACAACAGTTCGGCGACGCTGTTGCGGTTGGTGTCGTCCAGGGCGCCGGTGGGCTCGTCGGCAAGCAGAAGAGCCGGCTTGTTGATCAGTGCCCGAGCCACGGCGGTACGTTGACGTTCACCACCGGACAGAGTGCCCGTGGGACGTTTCGCTCTGGGTACACCGAGTTCGACTAGGAGCCTTTCGGCATCCGCGTAGGCATCCTTGCGTGAGGTTCCCGCCAGTAGGGCGGCCAGTGCGACGTTCTCCAAGGCCGTCAGTTCTGGTAGCAGTTCGCCGAACTGGAAAACCACACCGGTGTATCGGCTGCGGTGGCGCGCGAGTTGGCGCCGACGCATCCCTGTGAGGTCGGCATCCGCCACGGTCACGCTGCCCTGCGGCTTCACCAGACCGAGAGCGCATGAGATGAGCGTGCTCTTCCCGCTGCCGCTGGGCCCCATGACTGCCGCCGATTCCCCGATGGGAAGTCTCAGATCGAGGCCGTCGAAGAGCATCCTCTCTCCGATTTTGTATCGCAGCGATCCAAACCCCAACGCAGTCGCCACCCGTGTCGCTGGTGGCGCGGTGTGCTTTCCCATGTTCCCTCTTTTGCAAAAATGAACAGTGGGGCTACCGGTAGAGGTAACCCCACTTAGATGTTCCAGGCCCTATTGCTTTCCTGCGACCTGGCGGCCTCCAGTCAGCCGGTCCGCTCGATGTCACACGGGTCGATTTCCCAGTCAACGGATATGCATGCCTGGATATACCAAATTGCCGAGCCGGCACCGCTCGTCACGGTCGTGCCACTTCCGCTCTTGTTGTGGAGGAAGTACCGACCGGATTCGGCATTTCGTCCGTACTGGACGTAGACCGAGTTACTGTCGGCCTTGGTGTCCTGCACGGCGACGCGGGTGTTCGTTCCGTAGGAGTAGCCGTAGACCGCGCCGTTCTTGGAGGAACTGATGTCGACAGCCATGGCAGGCGAGCTTCCCAGTATGGCCGCTGCCCCGAGCAGCACGCCAGCCCCCACCGCAATCTTCTTGAAATGCATCTTCTCCCCTAATTTACAGTCAGCGAACCCCACCCCTAGGTAAGGCTTCTCGGGGAATTTATGATCTTGAAGAACGGATTGCAACATCTTTGCCGGCATCCGGCCAACGGATGGCTGATTGCAAGTTCAGCGGCGACTTCCGACTTCAGGCCAAATAGGAAATATAGCCACGATTGCTCTATTTATTCCTGCGGTCGACTATTGCGTCGACCGTACAGCGCCTTCATTGCGGTTCACCGACGAGCACCCCCGGACCGGAGTCATTGACGGTCACCGCTGGTCGATCCAGTTTCGCAACAACCGAACCCAGGTCAGTCGCCAGTGGTGCCGCTGATGGCGCGGGGCGTGCCGCGATCCTTCTTTTGCAACAATGAACAGTGGGGTTACCGATAACGGTAACCCCACTCAGGAACTCGCAGGACCCTAGGGAGTCCCCTCGATCGACCGGCCCTCGGTCAGGGGCGTTCGATGTCGCACGGATCAACTTCCCAGTCGACAGATATGCACGCCTTGATCCACCAGATCGTAGTCCCGGCATTACTGGTCGCGGTCGTGCCATTTCCGCTCTTGTTGTGGAGTGTATAGGTTCCGCTGTCTCGCCCGTACTTGACGTAGACCGAGTTGCTGTCAGCCTTGGTGTCCGACACGGATACCTGGGCATTAGATCCGCCGGAGTAGGCGTAGACCGCGCCGTTCTTGGAGGAACTGATCTCGGTAGCCACGGCAGGCGAGCTTCCCAGTATGGCCGCTGCCCCGAGCAGCACGCCAGCCCCCACCGCGATCTTCTTGAAATGCATCTTCTCCCCTAATTTACAGCCAGCGAACCCCACCCCTGAGGTAAGGCTTCTCGGGGAATTTATGATCTTGAAGACCAGACCGCAACATCTTTGCCAGTAACCGGCCATTGATGGCTGAATTTTCCCGGAACGATGGAAGGGGTGGCTTACGATGCTTCCGGCTTAAGCTATATCATCGCCATCATCCTGGTTATTCGTATTTTGACCTGGTCGGGCTAAATTCCGGCACTCGGTCAGGGCGTCTGTATGGCTGGACGATTGGGCTTGTGGCGTCCGGTGGACTGGCCCGGCGGCACTGCCGACAGCGGTGTTTTGCTCGGGTAGGTGCAGGTCCAGGCGGTGGTGGGCGCTGGAGCAGTCCCGGCGGCGGGGGCTGCGATGCAGCGTGGGGACGAGGCTGTCTGTCCGGTCTGCGGGCGGGGATGGACGGTGGGGGTCGAGCGCGGGCGGTCGGCGGTGTTCTGTTCGCCGCGGTGCCGCACGAGGGTCTGGCGGGAGAGGGCGTCACCGGATGACGACACAGTGACGCCGTAGCCGAACGCCTCACATCTCTCGTTTGTCGCGGATGGATCTGGTGTTCCGCAGAGGTGGTGAGGCCCGGGTTCCGGGCGCCTCGCGCGCCCGGCCTGCACCTGCCGCCGTCAGTCATGGACGCTTCATTCTGGTCCTGACCTGGGCGGTGGTCGTCAACGGAGAGGGGCAGGTGCTGTTCATTCGGCACGTGGCACTCGGTAAGTGGCTGACTCCGGGCGGACACCTTGAACCCGAGGACCCGGATCTGTTGAGTGCCGCACTCCGTGAGTTGATCGAAGAGACCGGCATCACCCTGAGTGGTCCCCGGCATCGCGGTCCCGGTACACATCGACGTGCACCCGATTCCGGCGAATGAGAGCAAGGCCGAGCCCGCGCATCAGCACTTCGACTTCCGCTATCTCTTCCGGCTGGAGGGCGACCAGGAGGTGATGCTCCAAGAAGCAGAGGTGAGTGGCTACGCGTGGCGCAGCGTGGAAACGATCACGGATGAGACGTTGCGGGTGCGGGTCCTCGCATCGCTTCGCCAGACACGCCACAGGCCTGGTCTTGGCCCCGCTCGGAGCGTTCCGGGAGGGCTGGGTATACCCCGCGGAGGCCCGGTGGGGCATCGTCATCGCGTCGGGGACACGGTTGGCCGGCCCGCATGGACGAAAGATCTCGTGCCCGCTGACCAGCAGCCCGTCGACCGTCCCTGGCATCGTCCTCGCCGAGGACGGGTCCTGCTCCGCGAGGGGCTCGTCGGTCTGCTGACGGGTTTCGGCCGCCGGGTGGTGGCGGTGGCCGCTGGTGCGCCGCCGACCGCTGGAATCCGGTGACAGCAGCGGCGCCGGCCTCCCGGGTAATGGTTTTGAGCACCCCTGGGGACCGGGTAGTATTTTCTCTGTCAGCAGGCGCCGCTAGCTCAGTTGGTTAGAGCAGCTGACTCTTAATCAGCGGGTCCGGGGTTCGAGTCCCTGGCGGCGCACCTGTCCTTCGGGCGGTTTCCGGTTCACCGGGAACCGCCCGAAGTGTTTTCCGCCCCGCGGAACCACCACCCGCACCCCCACAGGTCGCTAGAGCGTGAGCGACAGCAGCAGCGGTGCGGCCTTCCGGTTCAGGGTGTCCGCGGCGGCCCGCAGCCGGTGTGCGTGCTCGACCGGCATGGACAGGGCCAGGCAGCCCACCGAGGCCCCGGCCGTGATCGGAACAGCCGCGCAGACCGTACCCACCGCGTATTCCTGCAGGTCCAGTACGGGCACGGTGGCCGGCTGGGCGTCCAGCTTGGAGAACAGGATCCGCTCGTTCACGATCGTCTTCGACGTGAGCCGGGCGATCTTGTGCCGGGACAGGTGGTCGCGCCGCCCGTTCAGGTCGAGCTGCGTCAGCAGGCACTTGCCCACCGCGCTGGCGTGCGCAGCGGAGCGGAAGTCGACCCACTCGTGCACCTTCGGAGTGCGGGGACTGTCCGCGAACTGCGTGATGCGGACCTCGCCGTCCACGTACCGGCTGATGTAGACGGCCGCGCCGACCGAGTCGCGCAGCCGGTCCAGCGTCTCCTGGAGCTTGTCCGTGAGTGCCTGCTGCCGGTCGATGCCCGAGCCGAGCAGGACGAGGGAGTCTCCTATGGCGTACGCCCCGTCGGACACCTGCAGCACATATCCCTCCCGGCGCAGCATGAGCAGCATCGGGGCGAGATGGACTGCGGGCAGGCCGGTCTCACGCGCGATCTGCACGTCCGTCACACCGCCGGTGTGACGTGCGATCGTTTCGAGTACGCGTAGTGCGTACTGCACCGAGTGGAACGGCGCGGTCGGCTCGGGCTTCAGCGCCACGGTTTCCCCCTAGCAGGTTGTTACCGCTTGCCCTACCACGATAGCCATCAAGCGGGCCATGTGGAGCGCCTGTTGAGGAGATTGCTGGCTCAATCATGACTGTCTGCCTGGACCTACTCCGCTGGCATATGCCAGCGGCATGATCATCGCCTGGTACGGCCGGGAATGCCCGGCGGCCGCGCACGGTTCGAGTTCTTCGTACGGTGTCGCACTGATGTCGTGCGCACGGAAGAGCGAAACGGGAGCGACGATGAGTGACGCAGGGGACGACGCGCAGAGCCGGTCGGGCGCGGACGGGGCGGCGAACCGGAACGCGAGCGGGATCCGCGGCACCGCGCACGGCCGGGCGACCGTACCGCTCTCCGTCCTGGACCTCGTCACCGTGGGCGCGGGCAGCACCGCCCACGCCTCCCTCCGCACCAGCGTGGAGATCGCCCGCCTCGCCGAGTCCCGCGGCTATCACCGCCACTGGGTGGCCGAACACCACTCCATGCCCGGAGTCGCCAGCTCCTCGCCCGCCGTGATCCTGGCCCACCTCGCCGCGCACACCTCCCGCATCCGGCTCGGTTCCGGCGGGGTCATGCTGCCCAACCACGCCCCGCTCGCCGTCGCCGAGCAGTTCGGCACCCTGGAGGCGCTCGCCCCGGGCCGGATCGACCTCGGACTCGGCCGCGCCCCCGGCACCGACGGCCGCACGGCCGCCGCGCTCCGCGGGCCCGGTCGCCTCGACGAGGCCGCCGACGAGTTCCCCCGGCGCCTCGCGGAGCTCACCCGCTTCCTCGACGACGACTTCCCCGACGGGCATCCGTACGCCCGGGTGCACGCCGTACCGGGCCCGGTGCAGGGTCCCGCCGGGCGCCCGCCGCTGTGGCTGCTCGGCTCCTCCGGCTTCAGCGCCCGCCTGGCCGGCGAGCTCGGCCTGCCCTTCGCCTACGCCCACCACTTCTCGGCCGCCGGCACCCTGCCCGCGCTCGACCTCTACCGCCGGAGCTTCCGCCCCTCGGTCGTCCTCGACGCCCCCTACGCCGTCATCGGGGTCTCCGCGCTCGCCGCCGACACCGCCGAGGAGGCCCGCGCGCAGGTGCTGACGGGCGCGCTGTCGATGCTGCGCCTGCGCAGCGGACGGCCCGGCCTGATCCCGACGCCGGAGGCGGCGGCGGCGTACGCCTTCTCCCCGCTGGAGCGGGAGTTCGTGGACGGCTGGCTCGCGAACGTCGTCCACGGCACCCCCGACGAGGTCCGCGCCGGGCTCGACGAGCTCGCCGGGCGGACGGGCGCGGACGAGCTGATGGTGACCGCCAACGCCCACAGCGGGGCTGCCCGGTTGCGTTCCTACGGGCTCATCGCCGATGTATACGGCATGCCGGTGGAGGCGCCCGCCGCCGATTGACGGAGTGCGAACGGGGTTTTGCTGGTTCGTTGCCGAAACCTTGCGGAGAGCTTCCTGAAGGCAGCCTTAAACCGCTCGTCACCCGGGGTGGCGAGCGGTTTCTGATGTGCGCTCAGCCCTCTGACTTGGGGAAATAGCGCTTGAGTGGTCTAGTCCTTCTTTGGTCCGAACCATTGACGCGGGGCTGGCGTGATCGCTATCACTTCTCTCACCCGAACCTCTTGCTCTCCCCTCCCAGCCCCCCCGGAGGCAGTTCATGCACATCCGTAAACCCCTCATCGCGGCCGCCGCCACGGCCGCGCTGGCAGCCGGAGCGCTTGCCTCCTTCGCGGGACTCGGCACGGCCCAGGCCGCCGACGCCGGCACCACCGCCGCGGCGGGAGGTGTCCGCATCGCCTACTACGACCAGTGGAGCGTGTACGGGAACGCCTTCTACCCCAAGCACCTCGACACCCGAGGCATCGCGGGCAAGCTGGACGTCATCAACTACTCGTTCGGCAACATCCACCCCACCAACCTCACCTGTTTCGAGGCGAACAAGGCGGCGGGCGACGACAACAACCCCAACGCCGGTGACGGTGCGGGCGACTCGTACGCCGACTACCAGAAGTCCTTCAGCGCCGCGGACAGCGTCAGCGGGGTCGCCGACAAGTGGGACCAGCCGATCGTCGGCGTCTTCAACCAGTTCAAGCAGCTGAAGGCCAAGTACCCCCACCTGAAGATCAATATCTCGCTGGGCGGCTGGACCTACTCCAAGTACTTCAGCGACGCGGCCAAGACCGACGCCTCCCGCAAGAAGCTCGTGTCCTCCTGCATCGACCAGTACATCAAGGGCAACCTGCCCGTCGAGGGCGGCTACGGCGGCCAGGGCGTCGCGGCCGGCATCTTCGACGGCATCGACATCGACTGGGAGTACCCGGGCTCGTCCGGCGGCCACCTCGGCAACCACTACGCCCCCGAGGACAAGCAGAACTTCACGCTCCTGCTCAAGGAGTTCCGCGAGCAGCTCGACTCCTACGGCCAGGCCAACGGCGGCAAGAAGTACATGCTGACCTCGGCCCTCCCGGCCGGCCAGGACAAGATCAAGTACATCGAGACGGACAAGATCGGCGCGTACCTCGACTACGCGAACATCATGACGTACGACATGCACGGCGCCTGGGACAGCGACGGTCCGACGTACCACCAGTCCCCGCTGTACTCCCCGGCGGGCGACCCGACCGACCCCATCGCGCCGGGCACCCAGAAGTACAGCATCGACAACGCGATCGACTCCTGGATCGACGGCAACCCGGCCTACGGGATCACCGGCGGCTTCCCCGCCAACAAGCTGACGCTGGGCTACGAGTTCTACTACCGCGGCTGGAAGGGCGTCCCCGCCGGGGCGAACAACGGCCTCGCCCAGTCCGCGACCGGCGCCTCGGGCGCCCGGCCCACCAGCCAGCAGGCGGGCATCGCCAACTACAAGGAGCTCGGCGGCCTCGTCGACAACCCGGCGACCACCTTCTGGGACGACCAGGCCAAGGCCTCGTACTTCTACAAGGACGGCGAGTTCTTCACCGGCCTGAACCAGAAGTCCATCCAGGCCCGGGTCGACTACGGCAAGCAGCGCGGCCTGGCCGGCGCGATGATGTACTCCCTGCTCGGCCTGGACAACAACACCACGCTGCTGAACCAGATCTCGGACGCCCTCGGCGGCACCACGGTCCCGCCGACCACCCCGCCGACGACGCCTCCGACCACTCCGCCCACGACGCCCCCGACCACGCCTCCGACGACCCCGCCGACCACGGGCTGCGGCTCGACCCCGGCGTACGTCGCGGGCACCGTCTACACCGCCGGCAACGAGGTGTCCCACAACGGCCGCAAGTACAAGGCCCAGTGGTGGACGCAGAACGAGACGCCGGGCACCACGGGTGAGTGGGGTGTCTGGAAGGACCTCGGCGCCTGCTGATCTCCCCCCACCCCGCGCCGAGCGACACCCCGCCCCGCCCCCACTCTCCCGGGGGCGGGGCGGAGGTGTGTGACATTGTTGCGGGATTCACGGCACCGGTACGTGTCGCCGTCGCTACTCTCGGCCACAAGCTCGTTCTCCGCTTGGAGGTGCCGTCCCATGGTTCAGGCCCGTGACATCGATCCCAGTGCCTCGCCGCTGGACTACTACAGCTTCGAGCTGCGGCGGCTGAGAGAAGAGGCGGGCCTGAAGCAGGCGCAGCTGGGCGCGATCATCTTCTGTACGGGCTCCCTGATCGGCATGATCGAGAACGGCAAGCGGGTACCGACGCGGGACTTCTCCGAACGGGTGGACGCGGCCCTCGGTACGGGTGGTGTGTTCTCCCGACTGGTGGGTCCGGTGCTGCGGAGCGTCTTGCCGACGTGGTTCCAGCCGTACGCCGAGATGGAGGCCCGGGCGACGTTCATCTCCACCTTCCAGTGCCAGTTGGTGTACGGACTCCTGCAGACGGAGGACTACGCGCGGGCCGTCATGGGCGTTGAGAAGCCCGACACGCTCGACGCCGCCGTGGCGGCGCGTATGGATCGGCAGCGCATACTGGCCCGCGACAATCCGCCAGTGTTGTGGGTGGTGCTGGACGAGGCGGCGCTCCACCGGGAGATCGGTGGCCGCGAGGTCATGCGCAACCAACTGGCCCACCTGTTGAATCTTCAGGACCGCCAGTGGTTGGAAATCTCAAGGCGGGGCAGCACGCGGGAATGATGGGCTCGTTCAACCTTCTGAGGTTCGACGGCGACCCGGACATCCACTACAGCGAGAGCTATGACTGCGGCCATATGACCGCCAACCCGCAAGTGATCAAGGAGCGTTCGGTCGGATACGCTCGCTTGCAGGCCGAGTCCCTCTCCACCCGGGCGTCGGCAGAGCTGATCGCTCGCGTAATGGAGGAACGCTATGGGAAGCATCCAGAACCTGCCGAGCGTGCTGTGGCGTAAGTCGTCCTACAGCGGCTCCAGCGGCGGCGACTGCATCGAGTGCGCCCCGCTCGGCACCGCCGCCTGGCGCAAGGCTTCGTACAGCGGAAACACGGGCGGAGACTGCGTCGAGGTGGCCGCGCAGCCCTGCGAGGTCGCCGTGCGGGACTCCAAGAACCCCGGTGGGCCGGTCTTCACGGTCACGGCAGAGGCGTTCGGGGCCTTCGTGCGGAGTCTCTGACCGTCAGAGCCAGCCCTGCTGGGCCGCTTTGAGGCCGGCTTCGAAGCGGCTCGTCGCGTGGAGGCGTTCCATGAGGGCGGACATCTGGCGCCTGACGGTCCGCAACGACACCCCGAGTCGTTTCCCGGCGGCCTCGTCGGTCATGCCCGAGGCGAGCAGCTTCAGCAGTTCGAGCTCGGTCGCGGTCGGGCGGCTGTCGCTGGGCCGCGGGCGGTCCGCTCCGAGCGGTACGGCGGAGTTCCACGTCTGCTCGAACAGGGTGGCCAGGGAGGCCACGATCCCCGGCGCGCTCGTGCAAAGGGCGCCCAGCCGGGAATGGTCGGGGTCGATCGGGACCACCGCCACGGCGCGGTCGAATATCAGCAGGCGGGGCGGCAGGAGCGGGCTGGTCCGCACCTGGCCGCCCTGCTCGGTCAGCCACCGGGCGTAGGCCAGCGTCGTCGGGTCGTTGCGCGCGCTGTCCTGGTAGACCGAGCGCATCTCGATGCCGCGGGCCAGCGCACGCCGGTCCAGCGGCCGGGAGGCCTCCAGGCTCGCCCCGGACAGCGCGCCGCCCGGCAGGATCGCCAGGCACTCCCGCTCCAGTCCGTGGGCGAGCTGCTCCAGCCGGCTCTGGATGGCGTCCATCCCCACGAGCCGTTCCGCGCCGTCGACCTCGGTGTTCGGGCTGAGTTCCGCGAATTCGGAGACCACCTGCGCCGCGGCCGCCTTGCTGCGCGCCAGCTCCTGCTGCTGCCGGGCCAGCTCCTCCTCCTGGCGGCGCAGCAGCAGCTCCAGACCCAGTTCGGGTCTCACCGCGCGCAGCCCGCCCGGGCAGTCCCGTGACGGTCGGAGCAGGTCGAGATCGACGAGCCGGTCCAGGCCCTCGCGGACCCGGGTCTCGGTGAGGCCGAGTCGGGCACTCAGTTCGGCGACCCCTCCCGAAGGGTCGGCCAGCATGCCCCGGTACACGGCTTCCACATCTGCCCCGAGCCCCAGTGTCTGCAGCATCTCCCAGCCCCCCGGCTGTAGTTGGGCCGCCCCCCGGCGAGCGCCGCCTCCGTGATCGTAGGGGAAGTCTGGCACCTAGGTGCCAGGCCCGTTGGTGACAGCCGGAACCTCTTCTGAACCCGGCGCGGGGCCAGCAACATGGTGATCACCGGGACGGCGGGGACGAAAGTCCCCGACTCAGGCCAGAGCCGCAAGGACGATCCGGATCAGCGCGCAGCACACCGCACCGAACGCATCGCTTCCGAGCCCGTGACCTGGGGGAAACCATGACCCGCACCGCCCGCTCCGCCGCTGTCGTCGCCCTCTTCACCGCCCTGTGCGCCGGCGCCATCGCCACCACCGCCCCGGCGGCCGTCTCCGCCGACGGCCACCACGTCAGCGCCTCCGCCGACGGCAGCATCAACTGGGACACGGCGCCCGAGTCCGCCGAGGACAGCATCAACTGGGACTAGCCGGCATGCGCGTCATCCGAGCCGCCCTGTCGGGGCCCTGTGACGGTCCGGACCGGGAGGGCGTGCTCGCGCTCGTCTCCGATCTGATCTGGGCCCACACTCCCGCGGTGCACGGCCTGGAGCACCTGCGGACCAAGGCCGCCGACGGCGGCGTGCACGTCTACCTCTTCCTGCGGGCCGCCTCCGAAGCCGCGGCCCTCACCCAGGCCCACGCCATCCTCGACGGCGCCCGAGCCCCGCTGCGGGCGCACGGCTATCGCACCACCACCGAACCGCACCGCTGACGGCGCCCTCGGCCTCCCCGCGAACGTTCCTCAGGAGAACGCAGTGACCACCACCTTCCGTCAGGCTGCCCGCACGAGCGCGGTGGCCGCCCTCTCCACCGCCATCGGCGCCGGACTGCTCACCGCCGCGGCCGTCGTGGCCGCCCCGGCGGCGCAGGCCGCGACCACCTGCAGCGGGACCGCCTCGATCTACGGCGTCCTTCCCGACGGCAGGCTCACCTTCAGCACCATCACCCCGGCCACCGGCGCGCTGAAGAAGGTGCGGGTCGGAGCGGACCTGGGGTTCGAGCCCAAGGCGATGGCCACCCTCAACTTCAACACGATCCTGGTGACCTCGACGTCCGGTGCGCTCTACCGCCTCGACGTCCTCACCAACAACGAGTCCCTCGTCCTGGAACGCCCGCCCGTCAAGATCTTCGACAGCGGCTGGACCCACGACAAGCTCACCTACGACGGCCACGGGCACCTGTACGGAACGGCCGGCGGGGTCCTGCTCCAGTACCTGGTCTCCCAGCCCAAGCCGACCGGCTCGGCGCACATCGGCCAGCGCAAGGAGATCGGCAGCGGCTTCGTCCTGAAGACGCTCACGGCCGCCGGGGACGACCGCCTGCTCGCCACCACGTCGACCGGCGCGCTGTACTCGTACCGGATCGGCAGCGACGGCAGCTGGGACCGCGACGACCTCAAGACCTCCGGCTGGTCCGGCTTCGACCAGGTCGTCTCGCCCGGCGGGGGTCTCTACTACGGCCGGATCGAAGCCACGGGCGCCATGTACTGGTACAAGGACGCCGACCCGGCCGACGGTTCCGGCTCCGACATCGCCTACCACAACGACACCCCCGTCAACACGGGTGGCTGGACGCAGAAGCTGCTGTCCGCCCAGCCGGCGACCTTCAGCTGCACCACGACCGCGGACCCGCTCGACGGCCACGACATACCCGCCGTGAAGGCGGCCGGCCGCGACCTGATGAACAAGCACGACGGCGGCGCCTGGAACAGCACCACCCAGTGGAACTGCCTGGAGCAGCTCTGGGACCGGGAGAGCGGCTGGCGCTACTGGGCCGACAACCCGAACTCGACGGCGTACGGCATTCCGCAGGCCCTCCCCGGTTCCAAGATGGACGCCTTCGGCGACGACTGGCGCACCAACCCGGTCACCCAGATCAAGTGGGGCCTGTCCTACATCGACGGCCAGTACGGCACGCCGTGCGGCGCCTGGACCCACTTCCTGAACAACAACTGGTACTGAGCGGACCCGAGTCACGCCCGCTCTCCCGTTCTCTCTCCCCGCACCTTCCCGGCCCGACGCGCGTACGTCAGGGCTGTCCAGAATCCGGAGACACCCATGTTCTCGTCTTCCCTCAAGCGCCGCCTCGCCGCCACCCTGGCCGTCTCTGCCACCACCCTCGGCATGGTCACGCTCACCTCGGCGCCGGCCCAGGCCGCCGCCATCTGCGGCGGTGACGTCTCGATCTACGGCACCCTCGCCGACGGCCGCCTCACCTACACGGCGATATCCCCCAACACCGGCGACCGGGTGAAGACCCTGATCGGCTCGAACCTCGGCTTCACGCCCAAGGCGATGGCCACCCTCAACTTCAACACCGTTCTCGTGACCTCGACGGCCGGCGACCTGTACCGCGTCGACATCCAGACCAACGACAACGCGCTGGCCCTGGCCGGAGTCACCAAGATCTGGGACGGCGGCTGGACCTTCGACAAGCTGACCTACGACGGCGCCGGCCACCTCTACGGCACGGTCGCCGGCGAGCTCCACCGCTACAACGTCTCCCAGGCCAAGCCCAGCGGTCCGGCCCACATCGCCAAGCACGCGGTGATCGACACGGGCTTCGTCCTCAAGACGCTCGCCGCCGCGGGCGACGACGTCCTGGTCGCGAGCACCTCCGATGGCAGGCTGCTCTCCTACCAGATCAACGGTGTGGGGGACTGGGAGAGTTCGGAACTCAAGGGCTCCGGCTGGTCGGCGGTCGACAGCCTGGTCTCACCCGGCGGCGGCCTCTACTACGGCCGTACGAACGGGGGGATGTACTGGTACCACGACGCCGACCCCACCGACGGCAAGGGCGACGACATCGCCTACCACCCCGCCGACCCGGTCGACGCGAGCGGCTGGACCCAGACCCTGCTCTCCGCCTTCGCGGGCGACTGCACCTATCAGCCGCCGGCGCCCCCGACCCCCACCCCCTCCACCAAGGGCGGTCAGATCGCCCGCAGCGAGATCATGAGCCGTGCCGCCAACTGGCTGAACCGTGACATCCCCTACAACCAGGGGGCGTACGCCACCGACCCGGACGGCGACCACACCTACCGCACCGACTGCTCCGGCTTCGTCTCCATGGTCTGGCACGCCGGCACCAGCTACACGACGCAGAGCCTGCCGAGCATCGCGGCCACCATCTCCAAGTCCGACCTCCAGCCCGGTGACGCGCTGAACACCCTGGACGGGCACGTGGTGCTCTTCGAGAAGTGGGTCGACAAGGCCGCCGGCAAGTTCTCGTACATCCACGAGGCCAACACCAACGACGACATGATGCGCGGTCAGGACTACCTCAACGGCGGCAGTGACGGCCGCATCGCCGGCCACGCCGCCTCGGGCTACGTCGCCCTGCGCTACGACAAGGTCGTGAGCGGCTAGCCCGGCCGGGCCGGACGACCGCGCGGGAAGGCCGGACCGCCCGACGGGCGGTCCGGCCTCCTCGTGTCAGAACTGGTACTGGCCGACGGTGATGAAGTACCGGAGCTCCTCCGGAGTGCCGCCGTCCAGGAGCCGCTGGATCTCCGCGTACAGCGCGTCGCTGATGCCCGGGCGGGCGAGGATGGTGGCGACGGCGACGCGGTCGTCCTCCGCCTGGGCGAGCCGCAGGCCGGTGGCGAGGAAGGCGACGCGGTCGGCCGGGGTGCCGTCGAGGGCCTTGTTGATCTCGCGGGTCACGCCCTTGCCGGGCTTGGTGTTGAGGATCCGGAGGATGGCGACCATGTTGTCCTCGTCCTGGGCCTTGGCCAGGCCCGTCTTCAGGAAGGTGCGGACGTCCTCGGTGGTGCCGTCGAGGGCCCTGTTGGCCGCCCGGGTCACGCCCTTGCCCGGGTTCGTGGCCAGGATGCGCGCGACCTCGACGCGCAGGTCGGCGTCCGACATGGTGTCGTACGGCGACTCCCCGGCCGTCACCGCAGCCACCTTGGCGGGTGCGGCGGCAGCCGGGCCGGCGGCGAGGGCCGGGGTGGCGAGCAGCAGGGCCGGGGCCAGGGCGCCGACGGTCAGGGCGAGCGCGGAACGGGTGAGCTTCATGATGGTGTCCCCCAGAATGCAAGAAATCGGTCGAACGTCTTTCGCTCGAAGATCGTTACAAGGGGGGTCCGGCCTGTCCAGCGATGAAAGGGCCCCCAGAAGCCCTCCCGACGACGAAGCGGAACGGGCTAGCCGGGGTGTTCCGCGCCCGGCCGGGTACCGATCATCTCGGCGATCCGCTCCGGCGCCACGGCCCGTGAGTAGAGCCAGCCCTGGCCCGTGTCGCAGCCCACGCGACGCAGCCGTGCGGCCTGTCCCGCGGTCTCCACGCACTCGGCGGTGACCGTCAGGCCCAGCCGGTGCGCGAGCTGGACCAGGGCCTCGACGATGGTCTCGTCGGCCGGGTTCGGGTGGGTGCCCTCCTCGTAGCGGAACCCCCGGACGAAGGAGCCGTCCAGTTTCAGAACTGATACAGGGAGCCTGCTGAGGTAGGCGAGGTTCGAGTAGCCGGTGCCGAAGTCGTCGATCGCGATCCGCACGCCCATGTCGCTGAGCGCCTGAAGGGCCTGGAGGGGACGCCCGGCCGAGCCCATGACCGCCGATTCGGTCAGTTCCAGTTGGAGCAGCTGCGGGGCGAGGCCCGTCTCGGCCAGGATCTCCGCGACATCGCCCACGAGGTCCGAGTCCCAGACCTGCCGGACGGCGACGTTGACGGAAACGAAGACCGGGGCGTCGCTGGGCTGTTCGATCTGCCAGCGGCGGGCCTGCCGGCAGGCGGTCCGCAGGACCCACTGTCCCAACTGAACGATGGAGCCGTCCTCTTCCGCGATCCCGATGAACCGATTCGGCGTGAGCGTGCCGAATTGCGGGTGGTTCCAGCGCACCAGGGCCTCGACGCCGCGCACCGCGCCGCTCTCCAGGTCCACCAGCGGCTGGTACTCCAGCTCGAACTCGTCCCGCTCCACGGCCGGCCGGAGCGTCGAGGAGAGCGCCTGGCGGGTCATCCGGTGGGCATTGCGCTCCGGGTCGAAGAGCGTCCAGCGGGCCTTGCCGTCCGCCTTGGCCCAGTACAGCGTCGTGTCGGCGGCCTGCATCAGACCGGTCGCCGAGGTGCCGGCCGCGGACCGCTCCACGACCCCGATCGAGGCGGAGACGGACAGCCGCTGCCCGGCCAGGTCGAAAGGTTCCTGTACGGCGGCGAGGACGCTCCGCGCCAGGTCCGCCAGCTGCTCGGTGCCGGTGGAGTCCTCGACCAGCAGGGCGAACTCGTCGCCGCCGAGCCGCGCGACCAGGTGCCCGCCGGTGCGCCCGTAGCCGGACTGGTCGGCGCACTGGGTGAGTCGGGCGGCGACGGCGGTGAGCAGCCGGTCGCCGACCCGGTGGCCCAGGGTGTCGTTGACGGCCTTGAACCCGTCGAGGTCCAGGTAGCACAGCCCGATCCGGCCGGTGCCGCCGCCGTGCTCGTACGAGGCGGCCTCCAGGGCGGCGGAGAGCCGCTCGAAGAACAGGGCGCGGTTCGGCAGGCGCGTGACCGGGTCGTGCATCTGGAGGTGGCGCAGGCGGGCCTGGAGGTCGCGGCGGTCGCTGATGTCGGCCACCGACAGCAGGACGTTCCCCGTGCCGGGGACGGGTCCGAGCGTGACCTCGGTCCAGAGCGAGTGCCCGTCGGGGTGCTTGAGGCGGCGGGTGCAGCGCAGCCGGGCCTGCCGCCCGCGGAGCACCTCCTGGTACGCGGCCCAGGTGCGGGCCTCCGCGGCCAGGTCCACCAGGTCGGCGGCGCACCGGTGGACGAGGGCGTGGGGCTCGCTGCCGAGGAGCCCGGCGAAGGCCTGGTTGGCGGCGACGACGTAGCCCTCACGGTCCACGACGGCCATGGCGAGGTGGGCCGCGTTGAAGGCGGCCCGGTAGTCGCGCAGGTCGGATTCGGCGCGGTGCGGCGACGCCGGGGCGGCCCGGGTGGCCGATGCCGACGGCACTGCCGGCACTGCCGGGTGACGCTCCGTAATGGCCGATCGGATGCTGTCGGCCGCCGAACCGGTTCCTTCTGAGGTTCCGCTCACCGTTGGCTCCCGCAGTGTTCGTGAGTGTCCGCGCAGGAAAGTGTGCCGATCATAGAGGCTGCCGGGAGGCTCTATCCAGCGGCACCACCGGTTGAGACGGGTCAGTTCGGTGTGATGACGGATCGCCGCCCGAAGATCGGGCGATCGTTTCTGCGCGGCTCTGAGCATGCGGATGCTCCTGCTGATCTCAGGTGATCGGTCGTGACGTTCTGTAGGCAGAGGCGTGAAGTCCGGGGGTCACCGGCTTGCCGTATTGCTCACTCGTGTGGGGCAGCGGAACAGGGCATTAGTAAGACAATCGCCTCAAGGTGGATGAACAGGCACGAATCCACCACCGGAGGTCGATGTGGCGCGACAGCAGACACCCGGGGGAGTGGAACGCTCCCGCATCCGAAGTACCGCCGCGGCGCTCACCTCCCTGACGGCGCTCGCCGCCATGTCGCTCGTCGCCGGACCCGCGGTGGCCGACTCCGGAGCCGGACCCTGCGCACTGACCCGCACCACGGCGCACCACTCCCTCGGCCTGGACACCTGGAACGGCGCCTACCCCAAGCCCGAGCGCACACTCGATGCGGTCATGGTCTTCCTCTCCTTCCCGGACCACCGCAGCGCGCTGACGACCGAGGAGATCGTCGGCGACTACTTCCCCGCCACCAGCAACTTCTTCGAGCAGGCCTCGTACGGGCGGTTCCGGCTGGCCCCGCACCCGCAGAAGCAGTGGGTCCAGATGCCCAAGCCGTCCACCGCGTACGGCATAAAGCGGGACTGGGTCGCCGCCGACCGGGCGGCCTACCTGCGGGACGCGGTCGCCACCGCCGACGCGCAGGTGGACTTCCGCAAGTACGACGTCGTGTACTTCGTGGCCGACCCGGACGCGCCCGGCGTGGACTCCGACGCCACGAAGGTCGTCAACTTCGAGCATCCGATCGTCGCGGACGGCACGGAACTGCGGCGGATCGTCACCGTTTTCGAGCGCCATCCGCCGGACCGGAACGTCCTGGCCCACGAGACCGGGCACGTCTTCGACCTGCCCGACCTCTATCACCGGCCCACGGACGGCAAGGGTGACTGGGACACGTACGTCGGGGACTGGGACGTCATGGGCAGTCAGTTCGGCATGGCCCCGGACCTCTTCGCCTGGCACAAGTGGAAGCTGGGCTGGCTGGACTCGTCCCAGGTGGACTGCGTGCAGTCGGGCTCCTCGCTGCACACCCTCCAGCCGCTGGCCGAGGCCCCGCCGAGCGGCGGGATCGGCGGGACCCGGCTCGCGGTGATCCGTACGGGCCCCGGCAGCGCGATCGCGGTCGAGGCGCGCGGCTCCGCCGGCAACGACGGGGACACCTGCACGGAGGGCGTCCTGGTCTACCGGGTGCGCAACGAGGCGGCGTCGGGCGGCGGCCCCATCGAGGTGCTGGACGCGCACCCGTCGACGGAGGCGTGCTGGGACCGCTCGGTGTACCCGCCGCTGGCGGACGCGCCGCTGGAGGTGGGTGAGACGTACACCGTGCCGGGGGAGCGGATCACCATCGAGGTGGCGGACCGCACCCGGTCCGGCGCGTACACGGTGAAGATCACGACGTGACCACGGGGTGATGCTCGGGAAGCCCCGCGGGAAGGTCCGCGGGGCACGACGAAGAAGGCCCCCACTCGCGTGGGGGCCTTCTTCCGTCTGTGCGCCGCCAGGGACTCGAACCCCGGACCCGCTGATTAAGAGTCAGCTGCTCTAACCAACTGAGCTAGCGGCGCTTGCTGACGAGGAAGACATTAGCAGGAGGATCCGCGGAACGAAAAATCGATATCCCCAGGTCCGGTCGGTGCCGGGGTGCGGGCCGCCCGTACGAAGGCCCAGAGCAGGGCCTCGGGCCCGGGAAGCCACGGCTCCCGCATGTCGGGAGCCACCAGCCACCGGGAAGGGCCGGGCGTGGCGGCCAGCGGCGGCACGGTGACGGCGTCCCCGCGGCCGTGGCAGAGCGGCACCGGGGCGGTACGGGAAGCTCCCCACTCCTCCCACGCCAGCAGGGCGGGAAGCCGGTGCGCGGTACCGGGGGCGGCGAAGAGCAGCATCCGGCCGCGGTGCACGGCGACCGGCCCGGAGCCGGGCCCCTCGGCCCAGAGCAGGTCCAGGACGCGGCGCCCGAGGACGAGGGGGACGTTGACGACGTCGAAGGGGTCCCCGCAGGGCAGTGTGGCGGGCAGCCCGGGCCGCGCCTGCCACACCGCGAGGGTGCGCCGGGGGTGGGCGGCGGCGGAGGCGAGCCAGGCGGCGCCCTGCGGGGTGACGTGGGTGGCGGGAGCGGTGAGCGCGGGAGCCGTCGTCAGCGTCGTCATATGCCAGGTGTACCCGCCGTAGCGATATGAATGCCCCGAGTTACCGAAAACCGGGACGCGGCGGGTGGCCCTGGAGTATCTTGCGCCGGTCCGCTGCGCTCGGCGGTGCGCTCGGCGGTGCGGGTGGCGTACGGGCCCGACGACCGCCCGCACGCCCGACGTCGGCCCGCCCGGACCGGGTGTCCCACCGCGTCGGCGGGCGGACCGTGGGCCCGAGCGGTCCGGATCAACCGGCCGGGATCTCCTTGATCCGGTCGACGACCGTCCGGGTCGTGATGGCACTGGTGAACACGACCGTGCCGGGCTTGATCAGGCCCTGTTCGCCGGACTCGCCCTGCACCTGGACGCTGCGCTCGCCGAGGAACGCGAGGGTCTGGCGGTCGAAGATCCATTCCTCGCGCAGGCCGGACCGCTCGTCGAGCCGGGCGACCGCGATGCCGCTGCGGCCCGCGGCGTCGACCGCGTCGTCGACCATCACCACGCCGGGGATCTTCGCCGCCGCCCGGTAGAGCGCGGTCGTGAGCTCGGCCGGCGGGTAGCTGCCGCGCAGCAGGTCGCCGATCGTGGTGAAGGCCTCCTGGTCGGGGCTGTTTCCCTTGCCCTTGGTCTCCTGGTAGATCCGCCCGAGCAGCGCGTCGGGGTCGGTGGGCAGCGCCGCCAGGTAGTTGTGGGTGGGTGCGTTGAGGTGCGGCGTCGGAGCATTGCCCTTCTCGTCGGGCCCGGCGAGGGTCACGCCCTCCGGTCCGGTGTTGCCGGGCTCGATCAGCCAGCCCTCGGTGCCGTCCGCGGAGTTCCACTGGTGGCGCATGTGCAGTTGCTCGCTGACCAGGGTGCTCTTGCTGCCGACGGTCTTCACGTAGGTGTTGGCCGTCTTGCTGCCGATGTAGATGAACTGGTCCGCGCGCACCGCCGGGCCGGCGACGGAGGCGGAGGCCAGGGAGATGCGGTCCAGGAGCTGCGGGGCCCCCTTGGGGTCGGCGGCGCCGATCCGGGTGGTCAGAGCCGGGCCCGTGGCGATCGTGGAGCCGGGTCCGTCCGCGGCGCCCCGGTCCACGTAGGAGAAGAAGCCGACGGCGAGCGCGCCGGCCAGGGCGAAGCCCGCGGCGGGCACGAGGAACGAGCGGCGCAGGAACGGGTTGCGCGACGTGGTGGTGCGGGCGCCGGCGCGGGCCGGGGTCGCGGTGGTGGCGGCGTCGGCGGCGCGGAGGTCTTCGTGGATCTGGGCCATCAGTCGCTCCTTGTGGAACTGGTGGCGGCCCGCGGGCAGTTCCCGTTCGGCGAACGGCAGAAGGGGAGAGTTCTCCTCCTGGCCGGCCGGGTGGGGGCGGGAAAGGTCGGCGTTCATCGGGTTCCTTCCTGTGCGGACCGGACCGCTTTCGCGCGGTCGCCATATGTCTGTCGGGGGCGAGCCGCGAGTTCCCGTTTGTTCTTCTTCAGTTCCGCGTCGGCGAGTTTGCGCAGCTTCGTACGGGCCCGGGACAGCCGGGAGCGCACGGTCCCGACCGGGATGCCGAGGACCCGGGCGGCCTCGGCGTACTCCAGGCCCTCGCACAGGCACAGCAGGAGCACCTCGCGCTCGGGTCCGCGCAGCGCGCTCAACTGCGCCAGCGTGGCCGCGATCTGCTGCCGGTCGTCCAGTCGGCCGGCCACCTCGTCGGCGTGGTCGGGCGCGGACGCGGCGCCGGCCGCCGCCGTGGCGGCGGCAGCGGCGGCCCGGTAGCGCCGGTTGCTGCGGCAGTGGTTGCGGGCGAGGTTGGTGGCGATGCCCAGGAGCCAGGGCCGCAGCGACCCGCCCTCGGCATCGACCGTGCCGCGCAGCCGCCATGCCTCCAGGAAGACCGCAGACATGACGTCCTCGGCGGAGGCCCAGTCCCCGGTCATCCGGAAGGCATGGTTGTAGACGGTGCGGGCGTAGCTGTCGAACAGCTCCGCATAGGCGTCCGGATCCCCGGACCGCACCCGGGTTCGCATCTCTGTTGTCACTCCTGTCGGCTGTCCGGCACCCACGAGGGGGTTCCCGTGACCTGCGTCACGTCCGCCGTGGAGAGACGGCCTAGGTGAGGTCGGTGCCGGTGCCGCGCTGGAGGGTTTCGCCGAATTCGATCATCTTGCGGGCGTAGTCCTCGGTCCACTCCGCCTGCTCGGCGATGAGGGCCGGCGTCAGCCGGTCGAACCGCCGGGGGTCCGCCAGCTGGGCGGCCGCCAGGGCCTGGAACTCCACCGCCCGCTCCTGCGCGGCCCGGAAGGCCAGCGTCAGCTCGGTCGCACGGACCAGTAGCTCGCGCGGGTCCTCGATCGACTCCAGGTCGAAGAAGTGCTCCGGGTCCGCCACGGCCTCCGAGGGCTCGAAGAGCAGAGGCGCCGGCCGCAGCCGCCGCTCG
The DNA here is from genome assembly GCF_014650695.1 of Streptomyces avidinii. Classification (GTDB taxonomy): domain Bacteria; phylum Actinomycetota; class Actinomycetes; order Streptomycetales; family Streptomycetaceae; genus Streptomyces; species Streptomyces avidinii. Next base: position 172,472 of record NZ_BMVL01000017.1, read on the forward strand.
GTCCGCTCGGGCTCTGCCATGCGTGTCCTCCTGCTGCGCGTGCGAAGTGATTCCGGGCCACCGTCCATTGTCCAACGCCACGCAAGACCCCTGCGCGACGGGCGGGAACACCCGTACGGCCGGCGGGACGCAGGCGCAGCCGGGTGGTGTCCGTGGCGAGGGAGTCGAGCAGGTGAGCGGCCGGCGCCGATATTCGCACCCGCGGAATCCCCGTCAGGCGGTCCGGGGGGCGGACATCCGGTCGACCATCCGCACGACCGTGCGGCGGCTCGCGAACCGTCCGGCGAAGGCCATCACCCGGTTCATGCCTCCGGAGATCACGCTCGGCGGCGGGTTCTTCCGGTCCAGTGCCTTCAGCGCGGTGCGCACGACCTCCTCGGAGGTCTGCATCCGGGTGCCGCCGGCGGCGTCCTCCGTGCCGACCACGTCGAAGAACTCCGTCTTCGTCGCGCCGGGCGACAGGGCCAGGACGCGCAGCCCGGTGCCCCGGTTCTCCTGCCAGAGGGCCTCGGTGAAGCTGAGTACGAAGGCCTTGGTGGCGGCGTACACGGCCATGTTCGGCACCGGCTGGTAGGCGGCCATGCTGGCGACGTTCACCAGCACGCCCTCGCCGTGGGCGCGCAGCCGCCCGATGAAGGCGCGGCTGATGTCGACGACGGCCATCACGTCGAGGCCCACTTCCTGGCGGAGGCGCTGCGGGTCCTCCTCGTGGAAGCGGCCGTAGGTGCCGAAGCCGGCGTTGTTGATGACGGCGGAGACCTTGATGCCGCGCCGGTCGACCTCGGCGGCCAGCAGCTCTCCCGACCCGTCGACGGCCAGGTCCATGGTGATCGTCTCCACCGCGACGCCGTGGGTCGCGGACAGCTGTCCGGCGAGCTCCTTCAGACGGTCCTCGCGGCGGGCGACGAGTACGAGGCCGGAGCCCCGCGCGGCCATCTGGCGGGCGAACTCGGCGCCCAGGCCCGAGCTGGCGCCGGTGATCAGGGTGGTCCTGCCTCGGTAGTCGACGGCGTTCACAGTGGCTCCTCGCCCAGGGGGTGACGGACAGCGTCGGACATCACTGTATGCCCGCCTGGCAGTCACTGCCAATCGGACAGTAGGGGCCAGATGGGCGGTCCGCCTATATGCTGGCCGGATGGGGACCACCGCAACGCAGCCGAGCCTGTGGGACCGCTCCCGGCAGGCCGTGGTGGCGAGCATCTTCGAGACGGCCATGCGGCTCTTCGCGGAGCAGGGCTACGAGGCCACGACGATCGCGCAGATCGCCAAGGAGGCGGGCATCTCCCAGCGGTCGCTGTTCCGGTACTTCGGTACCAAGGAGGACATCGTCTGCGGCGAGCAGGAGGAGCACGGCGAACTGCTCCGCGCGGCGGTGGAGGCCCAGCCCGCCGCCGCCACCCCGTGGGAGGCCCTGCGCGCCGGCTTCGAAGCACTCATGGATGCGCACGGCAGCCCGGAGCAGCTGCTGGAGATCACGACGCTGATCTTCGACACCCCGTCGCTGCGCGCCCGCTACACGCAGAAGCGGCTGCGCTGGCAGGAGGCGGTCCTGCCCGCCGTCACGGACCGCATGGCCGCGGGGGAGGGGCCGGTCTCCGAGGTCCGCGCCGCGGCGGTGGTCGCGACCGTCTTCGCCTGCGTCGACGCCGCCACTGAAGCCTGGGTGCGCGGCGGCGGCCGCAGTGACCTGGCGGCCCTCTACGACGAGGCGCTGGCCGCCGTACGGGGCTGAGCGAACGGAAAGGGGCGCCCGCGGAGTTCCCCGCGGACGCCCTCGACGCGCAGGGCGCGCAGGTCAGACCGTGACGGCCGCCGCGGCGCGCTGCGCCGCCAGGTCGGCCACGTCGTCCAGGACCCCGGCGAGTTCGCCCGCGAGCGTCTCCGGCGCGAGGAATCCCTCGGGGCCGAGCAGCTTGGGGATGCCGGGGACGGCGACCGAGCGTTCGGCGGGCAGCATGCCGAGCCGGGTGAGGACGGGCAGCAGCATCTGGGCGGCCGGGGCGCCGCCGGTGGGGCCGGCGCTGTAGCTGACGATGCCGACCGGCTTGCCCTTCCACTCGTTGTAGAGGAAGTCGATCGCGTTCTTGAACGGGGCCGTGAAGCCGCCGTTGTACATCGGCAGGACGAAGAGGAAGGCGTCGGCCGAGTCGACCAGGGCGCTCCAGTCGCGGGTGTGCTGATGCGCGTAGTTGCCCGTGGAGGCGTATTCCGGCTCGTCCAGGAACGGCAGGGCGATCTCGGCGAGGTCGACGGGGGTGACCTCGAAGCCGCCCCGCTCGCGGGCCTGCTCGGTGACCCAGCGGGCGAGCGGGCGGCCGGCGGAGGTGGGGCGGGTGGCGGCGGAGATGACGTGCAGGCGGGTCATGGTGGGCGCTTCCGGTCGATGTGGTTGTTGATGTGTCATCTATAGAAGCGGGAATCTGGGTGACGTGTCAATTAGATAAGTGATGTGTCACCGACCTGGTTAGAGTGGCGGACATGACCCCCGCACCGGAGCCCGGGCCCCGCTGGCTCACCGAGTCCGAACAGGACGCCTGGTACGCGTGGCGACGGATGTTCCCGCTGGTCAACGCCGAGATCGCACGCGACCTCAACCAGGACAGCGGACTCTCCGAGGCCGACTACGACGTCCTGTCGGTGCTCGGCTCCACCGACGGCCACCGCATGCGCATCAGCGCACTGGCCGAACTGATGCGCTGGTCGCGCAGCCGGCTCTCCCACCAGCTCACCCGGATGGAACAGCGGGGCGTCGTCCGCCGCGAGGAGGTGGCCTCCGACGGTCGGGGAGCCGAGGTGGTCCTCACCGACTCCGGGGTCACCATGATCACGGAAGCCGCCCCGCTGCACGTGGAGTCCGTACGCCGCCACCTGCTCGACGCCCTCGCACCGGACCAGCTGCGCACCCTGGCCGAGGTGGGCGAGGTGCTCCGCGAACGCCTCGGCGCGCGACGCAAGACATGAGCCGGTCCCGCCGCAAGGAGCGGTCGCCGGCGACACGGTGACGCCCCGACCGGTTCAGGGCCGCCAGGACACCCGGTGCTCGGCCAGATGGGCCAGGACCGAATGGTTCGCCTCCCAGCCGTCCGGGAACTTCACCGTCACGCCCAGCTGGACCGGCTCCGTCGACGGGTGGTCGTCCAGCAACTCCGCTATCCCCGCCCGGGCCACCACCACGCACGCGTGCCGGTGCCGGGAGGCCAGCACGCACAACCGGCCCGTCTCCAGATGGAAGGCCGTCGCGTCCGGGCGGCCCGACAGCGGGTGGAGCACCACCGTGAGGTCGTACTCGCGGCCCTGGAGCCGGTTCGCGGTGTCCACCGTGACCCCCGTGACCCCGAGCGAGGCCAGCGCCGCGCGGACCGCGGCCGCCTGGTCCCGGTGCGCCGTGCCGACCGCGATCCGGTCCGCCGTCAGCGGGGCCGGGGCCGGGGACTGCTCGTCGGAGGTCACCGCCCCGCGATCCAGCGCCCGGCGGACCACCAGGGCCACCGCCCGGACCGCCTGCGGATCGGTGCGCGGAGTGTGCCGGGCGGGCAGCTCCAGCAGGCCCCAGCCCGCCTCGGCCGCCTCGTCCAGGACCCGGTCCGGGCCCGACCCGTCCGACGGGACCCCGTACGACAGCCGCCGCTCGCCCGGGCCCGTACCGCTGCGGAACTGCGTGTACGGGTAGAAGGCGCGGGAGACCAGCGGCGCGGCCGACGCCGGGAGCCGCCAGGACACCGGCAACCGGTGCTGCGGCAGCTGCGGATTGTGCGCGAGCAGAGTGCTCACCGCCGAGGCGGAGGGATCGTAGGACAGGCCCGCCCACTGCTCCGCGCCGACCACACTGAACGGGTCCAGCTGCCCCGGGTCGCCCACGAACAGCGCCCGCTCGAACAGCCCGGCCACGGCCAGCAGCGCGTCCGAGCGCATCTGGTACGCCTCGTCGACGATCGCGTGCTGCCAGGGTTCGACGTCCTTGACGAACGCCCACTTCGCCGCCGTGGAGATGGTGATCGGCAGCTCCGCCAGGTCCTTCGGCTTCGCCGACAGGGTGACCGAGGGCAGCTCGCGCAACGCCGGATCGTAGGCGTCCCCCTCGCTGCTGTGCAGCCGGCCCACCTTCAGCTCCGGGTCCTTGTCGGCGAGGCGCAGCACCAGGTCGTCGACCTGCGCGTTGGTCTGCGCGACCACCATCAGCCGGCGCCCGGCCGCAGCCAGCTCCCGGGCCGCCCGGACCACGAGCGTGGACTTGCCGGCGCCGGGCGGGGAGTCGACGACCACCCCCCGCTCCGTCCCGTGCAGGGTGTCGGCCAGGATCGCGGCGGTCGCCCGGGCAGCCGCCGCGCCCGGGTCGAAGGGGGCGGTCGTGGTCACAGCAGATCCTCGTCGGTCACGGAGTCGGGCAGGGGGAGGGCGCCCGCGCTCCCGGGCGGGCCGCCGTGGGTCCACGGGGTCTGCTCGGGCTCCGGGAGCTTCGGGCCACCCCGCGCGTCGTGCTCGAAGAGCGTCCAGCAGAGCCGGTCACCCTTCTCCGGCACGGACCCCGGCTCCGGGTCGCGGCCGCGGCCCATCTTGTCGAGGAGCCGCAGCACCAGCCGCCCGTCCTCCTCGAAGCGGACGAACTGCGCGCTCTGCGGGCGCCCGTCCAGCGAGCGGAACACCTTCCCGCCGCCCTCGTCCGCGAGCTGCGGCCGGTCCTCCGTCACCACGGTCACCAGCGGGCGCGGGCTCGGCCGCTTCGACTCCGTCCATTCCATCACCACCTCGGTGACCTCACCGGCGAAGGCCTCGCCCGCGAGCCGCCGGCCGGCCATCACCAGCGGGTCGTCCAGCGCCTCCTGGGCGTCGAGCCGCACCTGCTCGGTCTCCCGCGTGGCCAGCTTCTGGGCCGCCGTCACCGCGTCGTCGCGCCGCGGCTGCGGCGGCTCACCCGCCCGTACGCGGTCCCGGTGGCCGGTGTACGACCAGCGGTCGCGCGTCCAGCGTTCCTCCGCGCGCTCGCCCGGCGGCAGGGCGCGCAGCAGGTCGATCGCCTCCCAGGTGTTCCACCAGGTGTTCGACAGCTGGGAGGCGACCAGCCGGTGCACCTCCTGCTCGGCGGACCGGACGTGGCGGTCGTCGTCCCCGGGACCGGCCGCCAGGGCCGCGCGCGCGGCGTCGTACCGGGCGATCGCCGGGGCCAGCAGCTTGTTGTCGAAGGCCGGGTCGGTGGCCGGACCGGCGGGCGGGCACAGCAACTGGCCGTCCTTGTCGCGCCCCAGCTCGGCCCGGAGGGCGGCCGCGGCGCCGCAGTGGCCCTCGGGCGGGTCGATCCAGCCCAGCAGGGCGCCCAGGTGCTGGTCCTCCAGATTGCTCTGGCCGGTGGCCCAGTGCCGGGACAACAGGTCGGTGGCCGACAGCAGCATCGAGGAGCCGGGCACCCGGGACCGCTCGGCGAGGTGGGTGAACCAGCGCCCGAGCATCGGCACCTGCGACGGAGCCGGATACGGATTGTCCGGGTCCTCCTCGGCGGTACGGCGGAACCGCATCGAGCGCCCGAGCAGCCGTACGTACTCGATGCCCGCCCGGCTCGGCACGATCAGCTGCGGCGCGTCCACGCACAGCTCGGTCTCCACCTTGACCCGCTTGCCCGTCTCCGGGTCGGTCTCGCTGCGCTCGGCCGGCTCCACCGCGTCCGCGTACGCGTCGATGTGGGCCAGCACCTGGACCGCCAGGTCCGCGAGGAAGGCCCAGCGCCGGTCGCGGTCGCGCGGCTGGGGGATCACGAAGATCTGCGGCGCGTGCCGGTCGGTGCCGACCATGGCGCCGAGCGGGGCGCCCGCCTCACCGGCGGTGGTCAGTGGCACGAGGACCATCGGGTGCTCGCTCAGGTGGCGGTGCCGCACGGTCGCGAGCGGCTGGGCGCGGCCCGCCCGTACGGCCTCCAGCCGGGCCAGGGTGCTCAGCAGGGACATGCGGGGTTCTCCGGGAGGTGGTGCGGCGGGCGGGCGGCGGCCGCATCCAGGGCCTCGGCGCGCAGCCGGGCGGCGCGGTGCAGCGCGGCGGCGGTCGGATCCTCGGCGCAGCCGGCTCCGGCGGCCGCCGCGAGCGCGGCCTCGACGGTGGTCAGGGCGCCCAGCTCACCCCGCACGGACCGGCCCAGTGCCGTGACGTGGTCGGCGGCGCGGGCCCGGTCGCGGCAGTGGAAGGCCAGCTCGCAGGCGGCCAGGCACTCCGGGGCGTACGCGGCGTCCACCGCGGACACCGCCAGGGCGAGCTCCTCGGCGGTCCGGGTCTCCGGGTCGAAGCAGAGGCCCTCGGGCAGAGCGGCGGCCAGCTCCTCGACGCGGGTCAGCCGGTCCAGCTGGCGGCGGGTCACGGAGCGCTCGCGGCGGATGTCGACGGCGGAGGCGGTGGGCAGGTTCGAGAAGTCCTTCGGGCAGACCAGCAGCACGGTGTGCGCCACCTCGGCGCCCGGCAGCTTCTCGGCGGTCTTCTCCAGGGCCAGGACGTAGACGGCGGCCTGCCGGGCGGCTGCGCCCACCTTCGCGGCGTCGGCGGCGCCGTCGATCATCGGGAAGGATTTGATCTCCACGACGGTCCAGCGGCCGTCGGGGTGGACGACGACGGCGTCGGGCTCCAGGTAGGCGGGGGAGCCGGCCACCTCCAGGGCGAGCATCGGGTGGTCCAGCAGCGTCCAGGCCCCGGTGTCCCGGCCGGCGGCGGTCGCCTCGCGCAGCGCGAGCGCGGTCCGGGCGGCGCGGCCCTCGGGCCCGGCGGCGGTGAGGTCGGGGACGAGGGCGCCGGACCCGGGGGACCCGGGCGGCTCGGCGGCGGGCGCGAGGTGTGCGTGGACCAGCCGCAGCAGCTCGGCTCCGCCGTCGCCCTTGACCTTGGCCTCGAAGGAGTTCCCGCGGACTATGGCGAACTGCGACTGCCCGAAGGAGGCGGGGGAGCCGAGCGCGGTGGCGAGGGCGGTCTTGTCCACGCCGGCGCCGTCGAGCAGGGCGCGCCTGCCGCAGCCGGGATTCGCGGCGAGGGCCGCGAGCGCCCGGGCGTCGAGCGGGCGGGGCGGCACGGCAGGGCCACGCAGACCGGCGAGCCGCTGCCGCAGTGTCGTCGGCTGCGCGGGGCTGGCGGGCGGGTAGGAGCTCACCCGCGGAAGTGTCCCATCCGCCACTGACAATCGTGGACTTAGTGCGGAAACCGGCTGCGGGGGCGGGTGATGGATGATGTACGGACCTCGAACGAACCGGGAGAATTCACATGGCCCCCCGCATCCTGCTGGCCCGCCACGGCCAGACGGCGTGGTCCCAGCTCGGCAAGCACACCGGACGCACGGACGTGCCGATGCTGGACGAGGGCAGGCTGGGCGCGAAGCTGCTCGGCGAGCGGCTGGCCCGTGACCCGTGGCGGGGCCTGCCGGGCGTGGAGGTCCGCACCAGCCCGCTGGTGCGCGCGAGCGAGAGCTGCGACCTGGCGGGCTTCGGGGCCCGGGCCGAGCCGTGGGACGCGCTGATGGAGTGGGACTACGGCGACTACGAGGGCATGACCCCGGCGGAGATCCAGGCGGTCCGGCCGGGCTGGCTGATCTGGCGCGACGGGGTCCCGGGCGGTGAGACCGTGGCGGACGTCGCGGCGCGCGCGGACGAGGTCGTCGCCTGGGCCCGCGCGGCGGAGCGCGACGTCCTGGTCTTCGCGCACGGCCACATCCTGCGGACGCTGGCCGCGCGCTGGCTGGGCTTCGAAGCCGCCTTCGGAGCCCGCATCCGGCTGGAGCCGACCTCCCTGTCGGTGCTGGGCTGGGCCTACGGAGCGCCGGCGCTGGAACGCTGGAACGACACGGGCCACCTCGCGTAGCGTCGGCTCCGGCCGGTTGCCCTGCGGGCGGCTCGGCGGCTCGGTGGTGCGGCTCGCGCTGTGTGCCGGGCTCTGCCCGGACCCGCGCCTCAATCGCCGGCGAGGCTGGATGTGCGGGCCCGCACCTCAGTGGACGGCGTGACTGGGGTGTGCGGCGGGGTCGGCTCGGGTCGGTGCGTGGGGCCGTGCCGGGGTGTCTCCTCGGCTCGGCGCGCGCGG
>NZ_BMVL01000018.1:0-163104 GCF_014650695.1 Streptomyces avidinii
GAACACAGACCGATCAACGTCACATCCACACCCCGCGCCGCCGCACCCCGCGCGAACGCCACCGACAGACCCGGCGACGACGGACGCATGTCATGCCCGACCACGATCGCCCCAGCCCCCGTGACCTCGACGAACGCCGCACCGAACAGCTCCGCCAACGACTCGTCCCACTCGTCCGGCACGACACCACGCACGTCATACGCCTTGACGATGTTCGAAAGATCGGGCATTTCCACTCCTTCATGGGGTGACCGGCTGTGCTCCGGACGCTACCCGCCGCCCTGCCCGACACGGCCCGCCCACGCCCCATCCCGTTGAGGCTTTGGCAGATAGCCGTCACCCCGGTGCCGCCCCGCCCCTCTCCCGGTACCACCCCGCCGCCGGGCCGATCCGGCTCAGCGGGCCGGGCCCCGGTGTGATCCCGGCGAGTTCCCAGGCCGCGTCCGCGCGGTACCAGTGGTCCCGGGCCAGCAGCGTGAACTGACGTTCGCTCACCCAGCCCGGGGTGGCGGCCAGCGCGTCCAGGCACCTGTGCCACGGCCGGTCCTCCGCGGGCAGCGCCGGCAGTATTCGGTGCGCGGCGAGCACGTCCATGATGTCCCGGTTGCGCACCGGCTCCGGGTGGTGGGCGTGCAGGACACCCGTCGTATCGGCCGCGGCGCCGTCGCCGAGGGCGAAGGCGACGATGAGCCGCGCCAGGTCGTCGACGTCGACGAAGGAGGCCAGCCCCTCCCCTCCGTCCCACCGCGCCGGTACGCGCCGGAAGGCGTCGACGAGGGCCGGTACGGCCCACCGGTCGCCCCGTCCGAGCACCAGGCCCGCGCGCAGGACCAGGCCCCCGGCATCGAGCACGGGCCCCTCCCCCGCCAGCCGTCCGGCGCTGGCCGGCGAGACCGGGGCGGGTGTCAGCTCAGCCACGTCCTGCCCCCGGTGCGGTCCCGGTCCGTAGACGGCGCAGGTCGACAGGTGGACGATCCGCCCCACTCCGGCCCGTCGGGCCTCGGCCACCAGGGCTGCGGCACCGGCGGAGTTGACCGCGGCGCACCGGTCGGCGTCCGGTCCGATGTAGGAGGCCAGCGACAGCAGGACGTCCGCGCCCTCGCACACCCCGCGCAGGGACTGCTCGTCGGCCAGGTCCGCGTCCATCCAGCGCACGCCGTACGGGGCCGCGGGGGGCGGCGTACGCGATGTCGCGCGCACCACGGCCCGCGGGTCCTGCGCGGCCAGTCGGCGCAGCACGGCCGACCCCACGAAGCCCGTCGCGCCGGTGACGACGACATGGCGGGTGCTCAAGCCCGCTTCTCCGAACCCGACTTTGTCTCGTTCCCGGATGCGTTCTTCGGCTCGTTCCTGGGCTTCTGCTCGGCGGGCGGCAGCGTCAGGCGCAGTCCGCCGCGGATGGCGTCGGCGGCCACCGCGGGCAGCAGGTACCGCCACAGCGAGGCGATCCGCTGCGGCAGGTCCGCCCGTCCGGTGGACGCCTGGGAGAAGAGCTGAGCCCCGGTGAACGAGCTGACCAGCACCCAGGCGAGTTCGTGGTCGTCCACGTCCGGCTGGAGCTCCCCCTTGGCCCGGGCGAAGCGCAGCTGCTGGCGGAACTCCAGGACCCAGGCCTGGTAGGCGACGTCGTCGCGCAGGCCGAACTCGCCCTGCTCCACGGCCAGTCGTACGCCGGCCCGGAGCACCGGATTGTGCTGGAGCTGCTCGGCGAGGTAGAGCGTGATGTCCACCAGGTGCTGCAGGCCGTCCTCCCCTGCGGGGAACTCCAGGCCGTCCCCCTGGCCGACCATGACGGCGTAGGCGAGTTCCTCCTTCGAGCTGAAGTGGAAGTACATGCCGCCCTGCGTGACGTCCGCGCGCTTCATGATCTTGCTGATGCTGGCCCCGCTGAAACCGAACTCGTCGAAGACCTCGGCCGCGGCGCGCAGGATGGCAGCTTTGGTCTGAACTGCCCTGAGTTGGGGCGCGCGTTGCTGCTTCCGTTCTGACATGAGCACCTAACTAATCTCGACAAAAAAAACGAACATCCTTTATTTTAGGACCTGCGCCGAACAAGCACCAGCTCATGTCCGACGTCCAGGGGGGCTCAACCATGACTCTGTCAACTGATCACTCCGCCTCACCCATCGCCGCGCTCAGCAGCGCCTTACCGCGGGAGTACGTACACAAGAGCGCACACTCGGAAGTCCTACTCACCGGGTGGCGCACCGTCGCGCCGGACGAATACGTCGTCAGCGCCCAATGGCCCCGCACCCACAGCTTCTACACGCCGGACGGCGGCCACCACGATCCCCTGCTCCTCGCCGAGTCGGTCCGCCAGGCCATCCCGCTCCTGAGCCACGTCGCGTACGAAGTCCCCTTCGGTCACCGCCAGATCTGGGACACCTTCAGCTACTCGACCAACCCCGAGGCTCTCGCCGTCGGTTCGACTCCGGCCGACATCGCACTCCACATCCGCTGCTCCGGCATTTCGCGGCGCGGCCGAAGACTCGCGGGCCTCACCATGCACGTGACCGCCACCCGCGACGGAGAGTTCCTGGGCACCGCCGAGGCGGGCTTCACCAATCAGCCGGAGGCCGTCTACCAGCGGCTGCGCGGCAGGAACGCGGACCTCGACGAGGTGGCCGCCCGCACCATCCCGCTGCCGCCGCCGCTGACGCCCCGCCGGGTGGGCCGCGACCGCTTCCACGACGTGGTCCTCTCCCCCACCAGCTCCACGCGGCGCGCCCAGCTCCGGGCCGACGTCAACCACCCGATCCTCTTCGACCACCCCGTCGACCACGCCCCCGGCATGCTGCTCCTGGAGGCCGTGCGGCAGGCCGCGTACCGTTCCGCCTTCCCCCGACGGGGAGTCCTCACCGATATGGAGATCCGCTTCTTCCGCTACGCGGAGCTGACCTCGGCCTGCTGGATCGAGACCGTCCCGACCGCCGGTGAGCCGGCCACGCCGGACCGCCATCCCGTACGCGTGGTCGCCAGCCAGAACGGCGAGGTCGTCTTCACCGCCACCGCGACGATCAACGCCACGGCGCCCGCACCCCTCCGCGTCCCCGCGACGCCCTGACCGCTCGGTGAGGCACTCGGCTCATGAGCGCGCCGGCTCATGAGCCCCCGCCGCACCGGCCCGTCCGCTCCGGAAGAACGGCGAAGGCGCCTGCTCGGGTCCGTACCCGACAGGCGCCTTCGTTCCTTCACGGCCGTCGCCGTCACCGTCCCGGTCGCCACCGACGTCGCCGGTGCCGGTGCCGGTGCCGGTGCCGCTGCCGCTGCCGCTGCCGCTGCCGGTCAGACCTTCCTGACCACGCTGGACTTCAGCTGCATGGGGCCGAAGCCCTCGATCCTGCAGTCGATGTCATGGCCGTCGACACCCTCCACCAGGCGGATGTTGCGCACCTTGGTGCCCGCCTTGATGCCGCTCGGGCTGCCCTTGACCTTCAGGCCCTTGACGACCGTCACCGTGTCGCCGTCCGCCAGCACGTTGCCCACCGCGTCCTTGATCACCCGCTCCTCGGCGGCGCCGCCCGACTCACCGGACCCGCCGGAGGCGTGCGGCCACTCGTGCCCGCACTCGGGGCAGACCAGGAGCGCCCCCATCTCGTAGGTGTACGCGCCCGCGCATTCGGGGCAGGGAGGCAAGGGGTTCTCAGTCACCCCGCGAGTATATTTCAGGCCCGTCTCCGCAGGTCGGCGAGCGGTCCAGGGCCCTCAGGCCCTGCAGGAGCAGGGACAGCCCGAATTCGAAGTGCGCCGCGAAGTCCTCACTCGTGAGCGCGGGCAGCGCGGCAGCGAGCTGCGGATACCGCTCGGGATCGGCCGCCAGGCGCAGGCGCTCGAGGTCCGCCGCCCCCTCACCCCCCACCGACTGGAGCGCGGCCTGCTCCTCCAGCGTGTGGCCGATGGTCAGGTGGGCCACCGCCATCAGCGTGCGCGCCGCCTCCTGCGCGCCGAATCCGGCCGTGCGCAGCACGCCGATGACCGCCTCGGCGAAGCCGAGGGTGTGGGGCCCGGTCGCATGGGTGCCCGCGTAGACCCGTGCGCCGTCCCGGCGGGCGAGCAGCGCCGTGCGCATGCCCCGGGCGAGGGAGGCCAGCTGCTCGCTCCAGTCGCCGTCGGTCCTCGTCGCCGCGAGGTCGGCCAGCATGCGTTCCGCCATCGCGGTCAGCAGGTCGCCCTTGGTGGCGAAGTACCGGTACAGCGCGCCGGCCTGGACGTCCATCGCGTCGGCGAGGCGCCGCATCGTCAGCGCGTCGAGGCCGACTTCGTCGAGGAGTTCCAGTGCCGTGTCGACCGTCCGGGTGCGGTCGAGGCGGGCCGGGCGGCCACGGGCGGGGGTTGACGGGGAGCTCATGGTCCTCACTATAGTGAACAACGTTCACGTGAACGCTGTTCACTAATTATGGGAGGCATCACCGATGGATACCGACGTGATCGTGGTGGGTTCGGGGCCGACCGGGCTGCTGCTCGCCTGCGAGCTGGCACTGGCCGGCGTGCAGACCCTGGTCGTCGAGCGGCGCACCCGCCCGCAGCAGGACTCCCGGGCGCTGACCCTGCATCCGCGCAGCCTCGAAGTGATGGATCTGCGCGGCCTCGCCCCGCGCTTCCTCGGGCTCGGCCGGATCCTGCCCGGCTGGCACTTCGCCGCCCTCGACACCCCCCTGGACTTCGCCGCCCTGGACAGCCGCCGGGCGCACACCCTGTTCCTGACCCAGGCGCGTACCGAGGAGCTGCTGGCGCAGCGGGCGCACGAGCTGGGGGTGGAGATACGCCGCGGGCACACGCTCACCGGCCTGCGGCAGAGCGAGGACGGGGTCGAGGCGGAGGTGCACGGGCCGGACGACGGACCTGCCGGAGCCCGGCAGATCCTCCGCGCCGCGTACCTGGTGGGGTGCGACGGCGGGCGCAGCACCGTCCGGGAAGCTGCCGGAATCGACTTCCCCGGCACCGACGAGACCCTGACCGGGGTGCTCGGGGACTTCGCCACCATCACCGCCGGCCCCGAGGACCTGGCCGGCGCCCGCGGCGCGGGCGTGCTCGCCGTCCCGCTGGAGGGCGGGCTCACCCGCTTCGTGTACATCGACCCGGAGCGGATGCGGACACCGGCGCGGGTACCGGTGACGCTGGAGGAGTTCCGCGGCGCGCTGGTCCGGATCTGCGGCTCCGACTTCGGGGTCGACCGGCCCCGATGGCTCTCGCGCTTCGGCAATGCCACCCGGCTGGCGGCCTCCTACCGCTCCGGCCGCGTCCTCCTGGCCGGCGACGCCGCCCACATCCACTTCCCGGCCGCGGGCCAGGGCCTCAACACCGGGCTCCAGGACGCCATGAACCTCGGCTGGAAACTGGCCGCGGAGGTGAAGGGCTGGGCTCCTCCCGGCCTCCTCGACACCTACCACACCGAGCGCCACCCCGTCGGCCGGGCCGTCACCGAGAACACCGAGGTGCAGACGCTGCTGGCGGAGCTGCCGCTCGTGGACCGCTACCGCCGGCCGGCCGCCGCCCTGCGCGGCCTCTTCGAGGAACTGCTGAAGATGCCCGAGGTCAACCGCCGGTTCGCCGAGCAGGTCTCCGCGCTCGGCACCGCCTACCCGGCCACCGCCCCCGGCGCCGATCCGCTGGTCGGCCGCAGGATGCCCGACATCGCCCTGAGCGCGGCCGGTTCGGGCGCGACACGGGCGTACGAGCTCCTGCACCGGGGCGGCTTCGTCCTGCTCCGCCTCGCCGGTGCGCGGGACCCGCACCCGCACCCGTACGAGGCCCCCGGCCGGTACCCGCACCTCAGCGCCGTCACCGCCCACGCACGCGAGGAGCACCCGGAGCTCGACGGGGTCCGCGAGATCCTGATCCGCCCCGACGGGCACATCGCCTGGGCCACCCGGAGCGACGACGCCGGTGAACGCCGTACCGGCCGCGACGCGGCGCTCACCGCATGGACGTCGCCGACCGGGGCACCCTGCCCGTCATGACGGGCGGCCGGTGGAACCGCCGAGGAGGGTGAGGGCGCGGGCACTCGGGCTGTCCGGTTCGGCGTGGTAGACCACCAGCTGCTGGCCCGGCGCCCCGCGCACGTCGAAGGACTGGAAGGTGAGCGAGAGCCGGCCGACGTCGGGGTGGTCGAGTTCCTTGGTCTCGTAGGTCTTGCCCCGGACGCCGTGTGCGGACCACAGCGCGGCGAAGTCCTGGCTGACCGAACCGAGTTCGCGGACCAGGGCGCGCAGCCGCGGGTAGCGCGGGTCGAGGCCGGTCGCGTGGCGCAGCCCGGCCACCACCGCCTCGGCCGCGCGGTCCGGGTGGACGAAGAACCGGCGGGCCGCGGGGTCGAGGAAGGTCATCCGGGCGAGGTTGTCCCGCCGCGCGAACGGGGAGAAGAGCGCGTCGGCCATCGCGTTGGCCGCCAGGAAGTCGGTGGCGGGGTTGAGGACGAACGCCGGGGTGCCCGTGTACCCGTCCAGCAGTTGCCTCAGGGCGGCCCCGACGGCCTCCCGCGGCTGCGGCCGGTCACCGTCGGGCGCGGCACCCGCCAGCCTGAACAGGTGTTCCCGCGCGGCCTCGTCCATGCGCAGGGCGGCGCTGATCGCGTCGAGGACCTGCGAGGAGGGACCGCGCTCGCGCCCCTGCTCCAGCCGGGCGTAGTAGTCGCTGCTCATTCCGGCCAGAACGGCGACCTCCTCGCGGCGCAGCCCCGCCACGCGGCGGTGTCCGTAGGAGGCGATTCCCACGTCCCCGGGCCGCAGGTGAGCGCGCCGGGCACGCAGGAAGTCTCCGAGATCGCTGCTGGTCACACCTTCAGATTAGAAGGCGGCTCCGCGTGGCGGAACTGCCGTTCCTCATTGGCGCGTTCCCGCTCGTTCCGGCACCCCTCCGACCTGATGATCTTGCGTAGGCTCGGGTTCGACCGACCCGACCTGCCCGGCCGACCTGCCCGGCCGACCCGACCTGCCCGGCCGATCGGCACCGGCCGATCGAGACCCACGGACCGGATTCCGCCCCCCACCGGAGGAGCATCGTGCCCCAGCCCATGAACCGACGACTCGCCCTCGGCGCAGCCTTGTTGGCGGTGATGGCCGCCGTGGCTCCGGCGGCCACCGCCCATGCCGCCCCGACCACCCCCGACCTCGACGCGCTGACCCAGGCGCTGCGGAACACGACCGCTGCCGGAGCGCCGGGCGCCATGGCCCGTTTCAGCGGCCCCGACGGGGTCAGCGTCAAGACGGTCGGCGTGCGCGACAAGATCACGGGGTCGGCGATGGACGCCCGGGCCCGCTTCCGGATCGGGAGCGTCACCAAGACGTTCACCTCCGTCGTCCTGCTGCAGCTGGTGGACGAGGGCAAGGTCGATCCGGACACCTCCGTCAACCGGTACCTCCCCGGGCTGCTCCCCGACGACCGGATCACGGTGCGTCACCTGCTGAGCCACCGCAGCGGGCTGTCGGACTACACCAATGCCATGTTCGAGCACACCGTGCCGGGCTTCGAGGCCGTACGCAACCGGGTGTTCGGCTACCAGGAGCTGGTGAACCTCTCGCTCGCCGAACCGCGGACGAACGAGCCCGGCGCCGCGTACGCGTACTCGAACACCAACTTCGTCGTCCTCGGCATGCTCATCGAGAAGGCCACCGGCAACGCCGTGGCCAAGGAGTACGAGCGGCGCATCTTCAAGCCGCTGAAACTGCGCAACACCTCCTATGTGCACCCCGGGACACAGATCAGGGGTCCGCACGCGCACGGCTACCTCCACCCCGACGAGGCGGGCGCCCCGCTGGTCGACTCCACCGAGCAGACGGTGTCGTGGGCCCAGTCCGCGGGGGCGGTGATCTCCGATCCGGCCGACCTGAACACCTTCACGTCCGCGCTGCTCGGCGGCCGGCTGCTGCCCGCGCGCCTGCTGGACGCCATGCTCACCGTGACCCCGACCGACACCACGAACACCCGGTTCTACGGGCTCGGCCTGCGCCGCTACGACCTGTCGTGCGGCACTTCGGTCTACGGGC
Source organism: Streptomyces avidinii (assembly GCF_014650695.1). GTDB lineage: Bacteria > Actinomycetota > Actinomycetes > Streptomycetales > Streptomycetaceae > Streptomyces > Streptomyces avidinii. The sequence goes on from NZ_BMVL01000018.1 coordinate 7,986, forward strand.
ACACGGGCACCGTGCAGGGCTTCTACACCTACGCCTTCTCCACCCGCGACGGGCGCCGCAGTCTCGCGGCGATGGCGAACACCTCGAACCGGGGGCAGGCCAACACGGCCCTCGGCGGCACCCTCGAAGCCGCGTTCTGCGGGAAGCCGGCCCCGAAGGCCACGGCGCGCGGGTTCGGCATCGCCCCGGCCGAGATGGACCTGCCGGAACGCAACGCGCGCTGACCTCACGGGCGGGCGAGCGGAGGCAGCTCCCGTCTGACGAATCATCAGGTCATCTGTCCCGGACTATTGACTCTGTCGGCGGCAGTCGGGATTCTCGTCCCACCGTTGTGGGGTCCATGACAAGCCACGCCTGTGGCCGTGGCTTGTCATGACCCCCGGCGGATCCGTTCCTCGACCGCGCCATCCGGCTGACCTAAGACGTGAGTGATGACCATTTCTCGACACACGCACCACAGGCGTAGGCCCCTGGCGGTCCTGTCATTGCTCCTCGCCGTGGTGGCCATGGTGCTCGGCCCCGTACCCAGTTCCGCCGCCGACCCCGGCTGGTGGAACCCGAGCGCGCGGCCAGCACCCGACTCCGACATCAACGTCACGGGCGAGCCCTTCAAGGGGACCGACGCCCAGGGACGGGTCCGGGGCTTCGTCGACGCGCACGACCACATCATGTCCAACGAGGGCTTCGGCGGCCGTCTCATCTGCGGCAAGCCGTTCTCCGAGGCGGGGGTGGCCGACGCGCTCAAGGACTGTCCCGAGCACTACCCCGACGGCACGCTCGCCATCTTCGACTTCATCACCAAGGGCGGGGACGGCAAGCACGACCCGAACGGCTGGCCGACCTTCAAGGACTGGCCCGCCCACGACTCGCTGACCCACCAGCAGAACTACTACGCCTGGGTCGAGCGCGCCTGGCGCGGCGGCCAGCGCGTACTCGTGAACGACCTCGTGACCAACGGGGTCATCTGCTCGGTCTACTTCTTCAAGGACCGCGGCTGCGACGAGATGACCGCCATCCGGCTCGAAGCGCAGAAGACGTACGACATGCAGGCCTACATCGACAAGATGTACGGCGGCCCGGGCAAGGGCTGGTTCCGGATCGTCACGGACTCCGCGCAGGCCCGCGACGTCATCCAGCAGGGCAAGCTGGCCGTGGTCCTCGGGGTCGAGACCTCCGAACCCTTCGGCTGCAAGCAGATCCTGGACATCTCGCAGTGCAGCAAGCAGGACATCGACCGCGGGCTGGACGAGCTGTACCGCCTCGGCGTGCGCAGCATGTTCCTGTGCCACAAGTTCGACAACGCCCTGTGCGGGGTGCGCTTCGACGAGGGCGCCCTCGGCACCGCCATCAACGTGGGCCAGTTCCTTTCCACCGGGACCTTCTGGAAGACGGAGAAGTGCACCGGCCCGCAGCACGACAACCCCATCGGACTCGCGGCGGCCGCACCCGCGGTGCAGAGCAAACTCCCCGCGGGGGTGGCGGTCCCCTCCTACGCCGGCGACGCCCAGTGCAACACGCGCGGGCTCACGGAACTCGGTGAGTACGCGGTGCGCGGCATGATGAAGCGCAAGATGATGCTCGAGGTCGACCACATGAGCGTGAAGGCCGCGGGCCGGGCCTTCGACATCCTGGAGTCCGAGTCGTACCCGGGTGTGATCTCCTCGCACAGCTGGATGGACATGGACTGGACCGAGCGGGTCTACAAGCTCGGCGGTTTCATCGCCTCGTACATGAGCGGAGCCGAGGGCTTCAGTGCCGAGGCGAAGCGGACGGACGCGCTGCGCGACAAGTACAACGTCGGCTACGGGTACGGCACCGACATGAACGGCGTCGGCGGCTGGCCCGGACCGCGCGGGGCCGACACGCCCAACCCGGTGCGCTACCCGTTCCGCAGCACCGACGGCGGCTCGGTCATCGACAAGCAGACCACCGGTTCGCGCACCTGGGACCTCAACACCGACGGCGCCGCGCACTACGGTCTGGTCCCCGACTGGATCGAGGACATCCGGCTCGTCGGCGGCCAGGGCGTGGTGGACGACCTGTTCAAGGGCGCCGAGTCCTACCTGACCACCTGGGGGAACTCCGAGAAGCACAGGTCCGGCGTGAACCTGGCCGCGGGCTCCTCGGCGTCGGCGTCGAGCGCGGAGTGGTGGAACCCCTTCGTGAACTTCTCGCCGGGCCGGGCCGTGGACGGGGACTCGGGCAGCCGCTGGGCGAGCGAATGGAACGACAACCAGTGGCTGCGCATCGACCTCGGGTCCGCGAACCGGGTGGGGCGCATCACCCTGGACTGGGAGGCCGCGTACGGCAAGGCGTACCGCATCGAGGTCTCCACGGACGATACGAACTGGCAGACGGTCTGGTCCACGACCGCCAGTGACGGCGGCCTGGACACGGCCCGCTTCTCCGGGGTGCCGGCGCGCTACGTCCGCGTCCAGGGACTCCAGCGGGCCACCCAGTGGGGGTACTCGCTCCACGAGGTCGGCGTCTACAGCGGCTGACGCCGCCGGGGCGGGTGCACGAGTGGCCGGGGCCGGCCGGATCTGCTGATCCGGCCGGCCCTCCCGCCTTCCCCGGCCCCGGCCCCGGATCCACCGCGCACCATCAGCCACACCGCACAGCACGACCGAAAGGAAGAACCATGGCACGGATGCCCTCGGCCGAGCGGCGCAGACAGTTGACCGAGGCCGCGATCCGCGCCATGACCCGCGACGGCGTCGCCGCGACGACGACCAGGTCGATCTGCGCCGAGGCGGGGGTGTCCCTGAGCGTCTTCCACTACTGCTTCGACTCCAAGCAGGCCCTGCTCGAATCCGTCATCGCGGCGATCACCGAACACAGCGTCACGCTGGTACGGGAGGCGATCCAGCCGAGGGCCACCCTCCGGGAGACCGTCCGAGCGGGTTTCCAGGCGTACTGGGACCACGTGTCCGACCACCCCGGCGAGCACATGCTCACCTACGAACTCACCCAGTACGCGCTGCGCCGGCCGGGCTTCGAGCACCTGTCGCGGCGACAGTACGAGCGGTACTGCGACACCTACACCGAGCTGATCGAACAGCTCCGCCACCACATGGCCCTCGAACTCCGCGTACCCGTGATCGTGTTGGCCCGCTATCTGGCCGCCATGACCGACGGGCTGACGCTGAACCACCTCGTCCTCGGCGACGACCGGATCTCGGCGGACATCCTCGACATGATCACCGACCATGTCGCGGGCCTCATCGGTGAGCGGCCAGATTCAGCCATGGCGTGAATTGCATCACTACCGGCCGAGTTGTGTCCTGCTTGTCCGTTTGCGAGATCGAACTGCCTGGTCAGGGCGCTACGTTGCAGCTCTCTGTATCGAGATCACTCGATGATCCACCGAAAGACCGAGGAAGTATGGCTACTCGTTTCTCCGCGGCACGACGCCGTGGGAGAGGGCCCTGGGGTACCTCGCACTGGATAGCGGGCGGGGCGGCCCTCATCGTGACCGCCACCCTGCTCCAGAGCTCGAACACGGCGGGCGCGGCTCCGGCCGGGTCCGCGGCCAAGACCGGCAAGGTGACCGAAGAACTCAATCTCCCGCGTGCCCGGGTGGCCGCGCGCACGGCCGGCCACCGCGTGGAGGCCGTCTCGGAGCGGTCCGAGACCGCCACGACGTGGGTGAACCCGAACGGCACGCTCACGACCGAAGTGGCCGCCGGGCCGATTCGGTTCTACGACCAGCAGGCGCGCGGCTGGCGAAGCGTCGATGTGAACCTGGGCCGCGGCTCGGACGGTTCCGTGGCGTCCAAGGCCCACCCGCAGGGCCTGAAGCTGGCCGCGGGCAGCCTGCCGCGCATGGCCAAGGCCGCTCCCTCGGCCGCACCGTCGGCGAGCTTCATCAGCACCGACCTGGTCACCCTCGGCGAGGGCGACCAGCAGATCACCCTCCAGTGGAAGGGCGCCCTGCCGACCCCGAAGCTCGACGGGGCCCGCGCCGAATACACCGACGCCGTCCCCGGCGGTGACGTCGTCATCGAGGCCACCCGCAGCGGCTTCGAGCAGTTCGTCGAGCTGAAGCAGCGGCCGGCCGGCGGGAACTACTCGTACACCCTGCCGCTGGTGGCCAAGGGCCTGAAGGTGGAACAGCAGGCCGACGGAGGCGTGCAGTTCACCGACCGCAGGAGCAAGCGGACCGCCGTCATGCCGGCGCCGGTGATGTGGGACTCCACGGTCGACCCGGTCTCCGGCGAGCACACCCGCAAGGTGCCCGTGGCGATGAAGGTCGTCCAGGGCAGGGGCACGGTCGACCTGGTCGTCACCCCGGACGCGAAGTTCCTCGCGGACCCGGCCACCAAGTACCCCGTGACGGTGGACCCCTCCACTTCGTCGCTGGGCAGCGTCTTCGACACCTACGTCCAGCAGGGCGAGACCGTCGACTGGTCGAACGACACCGAGCTCGACCTCGGCAACCCGGGCACGAAGAACGGCGACGGCACCTTCCGTACGGCGCGTTCCTTCATCACCTGGAACACCGCGCCCATCGCGGACGCGCTGGTCTCCGAAGCCAAGCTGTCGCTGTTCAACTTCCACTCCGGGAACACCGACTGCGTCGCGCAACCGTGGGAGGTCTGGAGCTCCGGAGCCCCGAGCACGGCGTCCCGCTGGACGAACCAGCCCGCCATGGGCACCAAGTACGCCACCTCCACCGAGACCCGGGGCAACCCCGGCTGCGCCTCGGCACCGGACGGCTGGATCAACGCGGACGTGACCACCCTCGTGCAGACGTGGGCCTCCGCGAAGGCGCCGCTGTCCAGCATGGGTCTGCGGGCCACCTCGGAGTCGGTCGTCGGGCAGTGGAAGCGCGTCAACTCCGCGAACGCCACGGCCAATCCGCCGAAGCTGACGGTGACCTACAACTACCGTCCGCAGACCGGCACCAAGCAGGAGGCCGGCCCTCCGTTCATCCAGGACAAGACCCCCGCCTGGCGTGTCGAGACGACGACGCCGACCCTGCGCGACACGTTCGCGGACAAGGACGGCGACACGGTCAACGGCACCTTCCAGATCTTCGACGCGGCCACCAACACCCAGGTCGGCAACACCCTGGTCTCGCCGTACGTACCCGCCGGCACCCCGGCATCGGTCGTCGTACCCGCGGGCGTGCTCCAGCACGGGCGCATGTACCGCTTCCGCACCTCGCCGTACGACGGCACGCACTACAGCAACAGCTGGTCCCCCTGGTCCAACTGGACCACCTTCACGGTCAGCCCGCTGCCCGACGCCCCGCAGGACCTCCAGGCCGGCGCCCAGCAGACGCTGACGCCGATCCTGTCCGCGGTCACCATGTCCCCCGCGCAGACCCGGGTGAAGGCCGAGTTCTCGCTGAAGGACGCGGCCGGAAACCCGGTCCCCGGTCTTGCGATGCCCGCCGTGAGTGTGGAGAGCGGGAGCCGGGCCGCGCTGGAGATCCCGGAGGGCAAGCTCACGGACGGCGCGACGTACCGTTGGTCCGTACGGGCCTGTGACACCGTCGGGTGCTCGCCCTGGTCGGCCGAACAGAGCCTGACGGTCCGCCTCCAGCCGCTGCCCCAGATGCCCGCCACGCAGTCCCTGACCCTCACCGGCGCCGCCCTCGCGGGCACGTCCGCCCCGACCGACTGCGACACGCCCGGCTGCGCCACGCCCCCGGCCGACCAGCTGCGGATCGGTACCGCGGACGGACACCTCTGGGCAACGCACCTGAAGGCGGACCTCTCCGCGCTCCCGGCGGGGGCCCGGGTCACCTCGGCCAAGCTGTCACTGACCCGGTCCGACTGCGCCACGCAGTGCGTGGCGCAGAAGCCGAGCGTGTACGAGCTCTCCACCGCCTGGACCGCGGCGCAGAGCGGCAAGGACCTCCTCGCCGCGGCCGGCGACGAGAGCTACGTCACGGACACCGCCCTGGCGGAGGTCGACTTCGGCATGCTGGTGCAGTCATGGATCGATCGAGGCACCAACCAGGGCATAGCCCTTACGGTTCCCGGTACCGCGGCGGCGGCCTCGTACCACTCGGGTACGGTCACGGACACCGCCAAGCGGCCCGGGCTGACCATCGAGTACCTGCCGCCGATCGCCCCCGGCGCGGTCAACGACGTCGTCGCCACCGCCGGTGACGCGGGCCTGCTCGCCACGTGGAACCCGCCCACCGACACCGGCTCGAACGGCGAGACCACGTACGTGGCGAAGGCCGAGAAGAGCGACGGCACCGTGGTCGCCACCTCGGAGGGCACCGTACCGCGCGCCGTCTTCACCGGCCTGGACAACGCCCTCTCCTACCGGGTCGCCGTGACGGCGAAGAACGCCGTGGGCAGCAGCCCGGTGTCCCGCAGTGCGCCGGTTCAGGGCTCCTCCGTGCCCGGGGGAACCGCGCGCTACAAGGACTACGTCCAGGCGTACCTGAGCGCCCGCAACAAGGTCATGACGGGGGTGAGTCTCACCGCGGAGGAAGCCGCCGCCGAATCCCCGCACGCTGAGGTCTTCAGGGACCTGCTCGGCGTGCAGGAGGACCCCGTGGTCGGGACGCGCGAGGGCCTGGAAACGCAGAACCAGGCCTACATCGGTGCGTCCTCGGCCCTTGCGGACACCACGGTCCTGAGCGGCGCGGCCGGCCGGGTACTCGTACGGAGCACCGTCATCCAGACGGTGACCATGCGGGTCGACGGGGTCGACGAGGTCTCGGAGAACCGGATCTACCGGAGGTTCGTCTTCAACGTCGTCGCAGGCGCGGCGAAGCTGGAGAGCGAGTCCGACGACATCGAAGCCGGGCAGACCCTGTCCACCACGGCTGCGGCGGTCTCCCAGGTCACCGCCACTTCGGCCGAGGCCCCGGAGGTGCCGACGGGCATCGACCCCATCGCGCTCGGCACCGACGGCTTCCCGCTGGCGGGCGGGTCCGAGGCCGGCGTCCGTACGGCCGCGTACGTCAATGGTTCGGGGACCGCGAGCTGGGCCCTGACCCACGCCTATGACAAGGTCGAGTACTGGAACAACGACTGCGCCAACTTCGTGTCGAAGTCGCTCTACTACGGCGGTGGCATGAAGATGCGCACCGGCTGGTACAGGAACAGCAACGTCTGGTGGCGGAACCCGACCTTCAGCTGGATGCCGAGGGAGAGCCGCACCTGGGCCGGAGCCCAAGGGCTCTTCACGCACCTGTTCAACTACCGCCAGCCGGGCTACGTCAACCGCTCGTACAATCTGCGCCCCGGAGACGTTCTGTTCTTCAAGTACAGGGGTGACAACATCTACAACCACACGGCCGTGGTGCGCGGCATCCAGGGCGGTACCGTCAAGATCGCCCAGCACGGGTACTCGCCGCTCAGCACCCTGCCCGAGATCATCGCCAGGAACAACGGAAAGATCGTGGAGATCGGCGCCCTGAGGCCGAGGTCCCGGTGAGGCCGGCACCGGCTCTCCGAGCCGCGCTCGTGTCCGCCGTGGCGCTCGGCGTGCTGACGGCCTGCTCCGGGGACGTCACCTCCGAAGAGGCGGACTACATCGGGGACTACAGCAGTCATCCGCCACTCAAGGTCGTCGGGTATCCGTCCACGGGATCGCTGGGGATCACCCAGCAGGTGGTGTGGCGGATCGCCGACGGAAAGGCCGAGGAGCTGGCACTGCTCGCGTCCGACGAGCGGGGCGAGGGCGTAGCCGAGAAGACCGCCAAGAACTGGATCGATGCATTCCGCAAGGGCGCCGGCGGCCCGGTGACCGCGGAGTTCTACGACGAGGGCTCCTACCGGCAGACCGTCGTGCTCTACCTGCACGGCAGCGGCCAGATCAAGGAGATCTACGTCCGTGCCGCGCGCGTGGCCGACAAGGAGGCCTGGGGTGTGAACCTGGCCGAGCCGGACCCCGGTGAAGCCACCGCCGTCGGGCCGTGGGTGCCGAAGACCCCGGGTGAGCTCGGCTCCAAGATGGTGCCGTGACCTGAACCGGTCTCGAAGGCCGAAGGGCGCCGTCCCGTGGATCACTCCACGGGACGGCGCCCTTCGGCGTGGTGCGTGCGTCAGGCGCGGTCCAGCAGGGTGGTCAGGACCTCGTGGAGGACCGCTTCCGGGTCCGCCACGGCCTGGGCCGAGCGCCACGCCACGAAACCGTCGGGGCGCACGAGGACCGCACCCTGCGGGGTCGTGCCGTGCACCTCGGTCCAGTCGCCGCCGTTCGCGGGGATCAGATCGGCCTCCGGTCCGGTGCCGATCGCGTACGCGTCCAGGGACAGGCCCAGTTGTTCCGCGACGGACCGGGCCGCGGCGCGCCACGGCGTGCCCTCGGAGCTGAGCAGGACGAAGGAACGCTCGTACAGGTCCACGCTGGACTTCGGCTCCGGGTCCCCCGGTCCGCAGAGCCACATGTGCGGTGCGCGGCTGCCGGGCTCGCCGGTGAGCCGCATCCGTTCGGGCACGACGGGCTGGTCCGGGTCGGCTCCCAGCACCGCGCCCCGGGGGTAGCGGTAGCCCATCGCCACCGAGAGGACCCCGCCCTGCCGGCCGCCGCCACCGCGCGGCGCGGCGTCCGGATCCGGTTCGGGTTCGGTCGCGGGCAGGATCTCGGGGTCGGGCTCGTACCCCGGGTGGCTGTGCTCCGCGGACCGGGCCGAGGCGCGCTCGCTCGTCGCCCGGGCCACCGGAAGCCGCTCGGCCTCGTAGGTCTGCAGCAGCCCCGGCCCGGCCGAACCGCCCAGCACCGCGGCGAGCTTCCAGGCGAGGTTGTGGGCGTCCTGGATGCCGGTGTTGGAGCCGAAGGCCCCGGTGGGGGACATCTCGTGGGCCGCGTCACCGGCCAGGAAGACCCGGCCGGCCCCGTACCGCTCGGCGACCCGCTCGGCCGCGTGCCACGGGGCCTTCCCGGTGATCTCGACGTCCAGGTCGGGTGCGCCGACGGCCCGCCGGATGTGCTCGACGCACCGCTCGTCGGTGAAGTCCTCCAGCGTCTCGCCCTGGTCGGGGTGCCAGGGCGCGTGGAAGACCCACCGCTCGGCATTGTCGACCGGCAGCAGGGCACCGTCGGCGTCGGGCTTGGTCAGGTAGCACACGATGAAGCGCCGGTCGCCGACCACGTGGGCGAGCATCCGGGACCGGAAGGTGATGCTCACGTTGTGGAACAGGTCCCCGGAACCGCTCTGGCCGATCCGCAGCTCCTCGCGCACCGGACTGCGCGGCCCGTCTGCGGCGACGAGGTAGTCCGCGCGCACCGTGCTGTGCTCCCCGGTGTCCCGGTTCTTCACGACTGCGGTGACCCCGCCCGGGTCCTGGTCGAAGGAGAGGAGTTCGGTGGAGAACCGCAGGTCGGCCCCCAGGGAAGGGGTCACGGACATCAGGACCGGCTCGATGTCGTTCTGGCTGCACAGGCACCAGGACGACGGGCTGAAGCGCCCGAGCGCGCCACCCGGGTCGATCTCCTCGAAGAGCCACTCCTGATCGTCCCCGGTCAGCGAGCCGCCCTGGAGGATGCCGTGGTTGTCCGCCAGGACCGAGGCGGCGTCCCGGATCCGGTGCTCTACCTGGGCCACCCGGAACAGCTCCATCGTCCGAACGTTGATACCGCGTCCGCGTGGGTGCAGGGAGGTACCCGCGTGCTTCTCGACCACCATGTGCCTGATGCCATGCCGGCCGAGGAAGAGCGAGGTGCACAGACCCACCAGCGAGCCGCCCACGATGAGGACCGGGACGTGGTGGTCGACGTTTTCCTTCATGTTCCTTCCATGCCCTGTGCGAGGGGGGTTCCCTCGCTCGTTCACCCGCTTGGTTCTCTCATCTCGCGCCGCAGGGATTACGGGACAACGATCGGGTTCGGGTGGCGCCGCCCCGTGGCGACCGTGTGGTCTCGAAGGAGTGTGAACGATGACAACCTTGTCGGAACGGATATCCCAGTCCGCCTTCGACGGCTCGAGGCTTCGGGTCGTACTGCTGCTGGATCTGTACGACGGAGCGCAGAACCAGTTTCTGGAGGTGTACGAACATCTGCGCAAGCAGGTGTCCTCCGTCCCCGGACACATCAGCGACGAGTTGTGCCAGTCGATCGAGAATCCGTCGCAGTGGCTCATCACCAGTGAGTGGGAGAGCGCACCGCGGTTCTTGGCCTGGGTCAACAGCGAGGAACACGTCGCCTCGGTGCAGCCGCTCCACGGCTGCGTACGGGACACCCGATCGCTGCGTTTCAGCGTGCTGCGGGAGACCGGCAAGGGACCGGACCCCGGCCTCTCCTCCCACACCGTCCCGCTCGGCGCCTTCCCCTCCGCCTCCGCCTCCGCCTCCGCGGGGGCCGCGGACCGGGCCCGGGGGCGTCTTCAGGTGGCTCCGCGACGCGGGGACGGCATCGTCCGCCACGCGCTCACCTTCACCGTCAAGCCGGGCAGCGAGCCCGTGGTGGCGGAACTACTGGCCGGGTACACCTCCCCGCAGGCCCAGGTCGACGAGACGACGCGGCTGCGCCGCACCTCGCTGTTCATGCACGGCAACCGGGTCGTGCGGGCGGTCGAGGTGGAGGGCGACCTCCTCGCGGCACTGCGCCACGTGGCCCGCCAGCCCGAGGTGCGGGCGCTGGAGGAGGCCATCAACCCGTACCTGGAGCAGGACCGGGATCTCAGCGATCCCGGATCGGCCCGGATGTTCTTCACCCGGGCGGCGCTCCCGGCGGTGCACCACGTGGCCGCGGGTGGCCGCGAGCCCGCGGACGTCGGGCGGCATGCCCTCTTCTACCCGGCCAAGGACGGGTGCGGCATGGCGCTCGCCCGGCTGCTGGCCGGGCAGGACGAGGCGGCCGTGGACGACCCCACGTGCCCCGTCGAGGCCAGCACCGTCTTCCAGCGCGACGACATCGTCGTGCGGCTCCTCGATCTGCGCGGCCCGCTCGACGCGCGGCCCGCGTTGGCCCTCGGCGTCGAGGGCAGCCACAAGGCCGCCGTGCTCGCCCGGCTGCTCGACAGCGCCAAGGACGGCGTCCCCACCACCGACCAGGAGATCTCACGCTTCCTCGCGCGCTCTGAAATGCGCCTGATCACCGACCGGCGCACGCCGGTCCAAGCATGAGGAGTTGTCCGTCATGACCGCTCGACTGACCATGGAAGAACTGGCCGCTCTGATGAAGAAGGGGGCCGGCATCACCGTCGACCCCGCGGCGATGGCGAGCCGCCCCGACTCGGGCTTCGACGAGTGGGGGCTCGACTCCCTGGGACTCCTCGGCATCGTCGGTGAGCTGGAGAACCGCCACAGCCGGCCGCTGCCCGCCGACGCGGACCGTTGCAAGTCGCCGCGCGAGTTCCTCGACCTCGTCAACAACGCCCTGGCGGCCTGAAGCCGACGCGCCCCGGGCCCACGCGGCGCCCCGGGCGCACCGGACACGTCCCCGAGACCGGCTCCCTGCCGGTCTCGAGGCGTGTGCGGCCCGACGGCCCCCGCCGCCGGTCCTATGCCGGCGGGCATCAACCGGGCACGGTGCACTCGAACGCGTGCAGGTACGCGTTCACCGGCCGGATCTCCCCGATCACCAGCCCGGCGTCCGCCATGCGGGCGCAGAGGCTGGCCTTGGTGTGCTTCGCGCCGCCGACGTTCAGCAGCAGCAACAGGTCCATCGCCGTGGTGAACTTCATCGACGGGCTGTCGTCGACCAGGTTCTCGATGATGACGACCCTGGATCCGGGGCGGGCCGCCCCGACGACGTTGCGCAGCGTCCTGCGGGTGCTCTCGTCGTCCCATTCGAGGATGTTCTTGATGATGTACATGTCGGCGTCGACCGGGATGGCCTCACGGCAGTCCCCGGGAACGATCTCGGCCCGGGCGGCGAGCTCGCCGCCCTCCCGCAGCCGGGGGTCCGCCTTGGCCGCGACACCCGGCAGGTCGAGCAGGACGCCCCGTACCGTCGGGTGCTTCTCCAGCAGGCTCGCCAGGACGTGTCCCTGGCCGCCGCCGATGTCCGCGACCACCGAGATCCCGGTGAGGTCGAGCAGCTCCGCGACGTCCAGTGCCGACTGCATGCTGGAGGTGGTCATGGCCCGGTTGAAGACGTGGGCCGACTCGTGCGCGTCCTGGTGCAGGTAGTCGAAGAACCCCTTGCCGTACAGCTCCTGGAAGACGCTGCCGCCGGAGCGGACGGCGTCGTCGAGCCGTGGCCAGGCCTGCCAGGTCCAGGGTTCGGTGCACCACAGGGCGATGTAGCGCAGGCTGTGCGGGTCGTCCTCGCGCAGCAGTCGGGACATCTCGGTGTGGACGAACTGTCCGTCCTCCGTCTCCGCGAAGATCCCGTAGCAGGACAGGGCGCGGAGCAGCCGCTGGAGGGGCAGCGGCTCGGCCTCGACCGCGGCCGCGAGCTCGGCCGCGGTGGTGGGCGACTCCCCGAGGGCGTCGGCCACTCCCAGGCGGGCCGCCGCTCGTACGGCGGCGGCGCAGGCGGCGCCGAAGACGAGTTCCCGCATGCGCATGGCGGGCTGGGGCGTGTGCTGGGGGGCCGGGATCGGGGTGGGGGTGGGACTTACCGTGGTCATGAGGCCTCGATTCTGCTGATCAGGGTGGTCACGCGTCAGCACATCCCGGCCGGTACGGAGGATTCGCACCGGTTGTTGAGGAACCGGTTGCCCGATCCGGTGCCCTGGTTGGCCAGGTCCGCCGGCTTGTTGTCCCTCACCTCGTTGTCCTGGATGACGTTGTCGGTGTTCGTCGCGCCCACGAAGCTCTTGAAGAGCAGGATTCCGCCCGACAGCGGGGAGGCTCCGACGTTGCCGCGGATGGAGTTCGCCCGCACGACCGTCTGCTCCGCCCCGGTGAGGACGATGCCGACGCCCTGAATGTCGGGGAGGCGGCTGTTGCCCTTGCAGAACTTGTTGTTCTCGTGGATCCGGTTGTTGCGGATGGTCATGTCTCCGGCGCCGGGCTCGCCCTCGTCGCCGACGACGAAGATGCCGCCGCAGTTGCCGGTGGCGGTGTTGCCGTAGACCGCCAGGTTCCGGACCCGCCTGACCGTGACGCCGATGCGGTTTCCGGTCAGCGTGTTCCTGCGGATCACGGCGCCCAGGGTGTCGGTGGCACCGCCCTCGCGGTCGACGGTGTTGGCGATGAAGAGGCCCGACTCGGCGTTGTCACGCGCGGTGTTGTCGCGGAAGAGCCCACGGGTGGACCTCTCCTGGGCGATGCCCCACGTGCCGTTGTTCTCGGCGATCACCCGCTGGACGCTGAGCCGGTCGGTGTGGGAGGCCCAGATGCCGTTGCGCTTGAAGCCGGAGACGGTCAGCGAGCGGATGTCCACGCCGACGACGGGCTGCTCGGCCGTTCCCATGACGCAGATGCCGGTGTCGGCCTGCGAGCAGGTGAGGGCCCGTCCGTTCGCCGCCGCGCCGGGCGCCGCCGCTGCCCCGGGCGCGACCGGTGCCCCCGTCGCGCCGGGTTCCGGGGGCGTCACGGGCGTGACCGGGGTGACCGGGGTGCCCGGGTTGACGGGGGTGCCCGGGTTGACCGGGTTGACCGGGGTGGTGGCCTTGACCGGCGGCTTGATCACCGTACGGGCGCCGAAGCCCCGCAGGGTAACCCTCTTGGTGATCAGCACGTTCTCGTAGTAGGTGCCGGGCATCACGGTGATGATGTCGCCCGGCCTGGCGAAGTTCACCGCTTCCTGGATCGAGTCGCCCGGGAGCACCCGGCGTCCGGCAGCGGCGGCGGAGGGCGTGAGTACGCCGAGACCTGCGGCCATGACGACTGCGATGCACGTGAGGGACTTGATTTGTCGGTTCGTCACGAACCCGAAGTTATGGGCCATGACGACCTCTCGCCACACCGTGTGAGCGGATGGACACATCCCGTGGGCAAACGGGCGCATTTTCGCGTCCGGAGGAGTGGATAGTCGTACTCCGGACGACGGCCGAACGGGGTGACGCCCGATCAGCACCGGCCCTACGGCGTGTCGCCCGGCCCGGACGGACCCCGCGGGCCCGTCACACCCCGACGAGCGTCGCGGCGCCGAACGAGACGTCGAAGCGGTCGCACCAGATGGTGACGCTGGTGAAATCGGCCACCTTCACGTCGGCCGGGACCGGGTAGTTCTGGTCCCCCTTGTTGCCCTTGAGCTTGCCGAGGCTGGTGTACCTGCCGTCGTCGAAGACGCGCCAGCCCGCCACGCCCTCCTTCACCGGAGCATCGGTCAGCCACACCCTGAGATCCGGGCCGTTGCTGGTGTCGAGGTTCGTCAGCCGCAGCGTGTGGGACCCGTCGGGGAGCCGGATGAGCTCCACCTCGCCGGTGGTGCTGTGCTCGTGGCTGATCAGGGTCCCGCGGGCCACGGTCACCGGGGCGGCGGGGGCGGCGCCGGGCACGGCCGCGGCCGCCCCGGGCTCCGACGGCGCGACGGCGACCGGGAGCGCCTCGCGGACGGTCTCGTCCTGCCACAACTTCCACGGCTGCAGCCAGTACAGCCCCGCCGCGAGCACCACCGTCACCGCGATCGATGCTCCGGCCCACAGCCGTCCGCGTCGCCTTGTCCCTGTCACTGACGATCCCTCTTCCCCACTCGTTCTCTCCTCGGTGATTCAACGCGGTCGCGCCGCCGTGCGCCATGCCCGCTCCGATGACGAAAGTCTTACGTCCGCCGACCGGGCCGTTGCCCACTGCCCGTCGTCCGCCCAGGTGGCGGGGGGTTTCCCGGGCCGGCAGGGGTTGGGCAACGGGCAACCCGTCGACCCCGGTGCATGGCCGGGGCAGGCTGAAGCCGTCAGCACGAGGCAAGCACCACAAGGGGAAATCATGCGCAAGATGTTCCGCGGCGCCGCCGCGCTCGCCACCTCCGTCGTCGCCGTTCTCGCGCTCAGCGGCACGGTCGAGGCGAAGCCGGCCGACGCGTGGGCCGGCTGCCCGGATGGGGCGGTCTGCATCTACCCTCAGAACCAGAACCCGGCCGTCAAGCCGACGCACGTCTTCTACGCCTACGGGGCGCACAACCTGAGCAACCAGTTCGGGAACCACTGGGTGCTCAACAACCAGTACGGCGGTGCGACCGCAAATCTGTGCAAGGGCTCCGGAGGCCGGGACTGCGGCAGCAACATCGCCGCCAAGACCGGTGTCTACGCCGATCTCACGCCCATCAACTCGGTCCGGCTCAACCCCTAGCGGACCCCCGTCACGGCAGCGTGCGGAGCCCCCGTCCGGGCAGCTCCGCACGCTCGTGTGCTGGTCATATCGGCTCGAAGAGGCGGCCGGCCACCCCACCCCCGCTGTACCCTGGGCGCTGCCTGACCGCTGCCTGGGTGCGCATGGCCATGGGGGATGTCTTGGGGGATCCGGACCGCCGGCGAAAGACCGGTCACCAGCACGAGTCCGACGACGCCGCGATGCCTTTTCCCGCTCAGTTGCGACGTCTGCGGGTGCAACGCGGCCTGTCCCTCGCGGACCTCGCACGGCAGACGCACTACAGCAAGGGCTACCTCAGCAAGATCGAGACCGGCTCGAAGCGCGTCACCGTCGACGTCGCGCGGCGCTGCGACGACGTACTGCGGGCGGGCGGTGAACTTCTGCGGATGGTCCGGGAAACGGGTCCGCGCGGCAATGAGGACGGCGGGGGCGCACCGGGTGGCGCCGGTGCGCACGCCGGGTCGCAGGCGGACGGCGAGTGCCCCTACCGCGGCCTGCCCGCCTTCACCGCGCGGGAAGCGCGGTGGTTCTTCGGGCGGGAGCGGGCGACGGCCGAGCTGACCGAACGGGTCTTCGAGCGGGTCGGCCACGGGCCGCTGATGCTCCTCGCCCCGTCGGGCGCCGGCAAGTCCTCCCTGCTGAACGCCGGTCTCGTACCGGCGCTGCGGCGCGGCGACTTCCCGATGCCCGGCTCCGACACCTGGCCGGTGCTGCGGTTCACGCCCACCGCGCATCCGCTGGAGGAGCTGCTGGACTGCGCCGCGGAGGTCCTGGGCGGTGATCCGGGGCTCACCGCGGGAGAGGTGCGGGACCGGCCGGACGCGCTGCTCGAGGCCGTCCGGCGGCTGGCGGGCCCTCCCCCGGCGGACGGCCCGGCCCGGACGCCCCGGCCGCCTCGTCCGGTGCTGCTCGTCGACCAGTTCGAGGAGCTGTTCACCCTCTGCTGCGACGAGGACGAGCGGCGCGCATTCGTCCGGGTGCTCTGCGCGCTGGCGGGCGCGCGTCCCGAGCCGGACGGCTCCGCCCCGGACGGGCTCGCCCCGGACGGTCCCGATCCCGCTGCCCTCAACCCTGCCGTCGTGGTGCTCGGCGTACGGGCCGACTTCTCCGGGAACTGCGTGGACCTGCCGGAACTGGCGCCGGTCTTCACGGGAGGGCTGTTCGTCCTGCCCCCGATGTCCTTGGCGGAGCTGCGGGAGTCGATCACCCGGCCGGCGGAACTCGCCGGTCTCACCCTCGAACCGGGCCTGTTCCCGCTGCTGCTGCGCGACGTCGGCCTGCGCGACGATCCGCCCGACCTGACCCCCTCCGGGGTGCTCCCGCTGGTTTCCCACGCCCTGCTGGCCACCTGGCGCCAGCGTGAGGGCGCCACCCTGACCGTGGCCGGGTACGAGCGCACCGGCGGCATCCAGGGCGCGATCGCCCGTACCGCGGAGGAGGTGTTCACCCGCCTGTACCCGGCCGAACAGAACACGCTCCGCCGCGTCCTGGTGCGACTGGTGCACGTGGCCGACGGTACGGGGGCCACCCGGCGCCGGATGAGCCGTACCGCCCTGATGGAACAACTGGCCGACGCGGGCCCGGCCGCGGCCGCGCTCGACACCTTCGTCCGGGCCCGCCTGATCACCATGGACAGCGACAGCGTCGAGATCACCCACGAGGCGCTGCTGCACGCCTGGCCGCGGCTGCGCGGCTGGATCCGCGCCGACCGGGCCGGGCTCCTGATCCACCAGCAACTGGCCCACGCCGCCGCAGAATGGGAGCGCGAGGGCCGCGATCCGTCGGCGCTGCACCGCGGGACCCGGCTGGACACCGCGCGGGCCTGGGCCGACGAGCACGACGGCAGGAGCCGGCTCGGCTCCCTGGAGGCCGCCTTCCTGCGGGCGAGCCAGGAGGCGCACGACAGCCGGGAGCGGCAGGCCGGGCGCCAGGTGCGGCTGAGGCAGTGGATGCTGGCCACGCTCGTCGTCCTGCTGGTCCTCGCCGTGGGGGCCGGGGGCCTCGCCCACCAGCAGCGCGCGGGCGCCCTCGGCCAGGAGCGCGTCGCACGGTCGCGGGCGCTCGCCCTGCAGTCGGCGGCGCTGGCCTCGGGCCGGCCCGAGGCTTCGATGCTGCTCGCCGGGGAGGCGTACCGGGCGTCCGCGACGAGCGAGGCGCGCGGTGCTCTGCTGAGCACCCAGTCCCAGCCGTTCATCGCCCGCCTGGGCGGGCACGGCGGCCCGGTCAACGCGGTGGCCTTCGCGCCGGGCAACGACACGCTGGCGACGGCCGGTTCCGACGGGACGGTGATGCTGCGGCGGGTGTCCGACCGCCGGACGACGGCGACCTTCCGGCTGCCCGGCCGGGTGCGCGCGGTGGCCTTCAGCCCCGACGGCCGGATGCTCGCGGCCACGTCGACGGACGGGCCGGCCCGGCTCTGGGACACCGCCGGCGGTGGCGGCACGCAGCTCCCGGCGAGTACGGCGGGTGCCCGGGCCGTGGCCTTCGCACCCGACGGGCGGACCCTGGCCGTCGCCGGCGCCGACGGGACGATCGGGTTGTGGGACGCCGCCGGGGACCACGGCGCGATCGCCTCCCTCACCGGTCATACCGGGCGGGTCAACGCACTGGCGTACGCCGCCGACGGCCGGACGCTGGTGTCGGCCGGCGCCGACCGGACCGTACGGCTGTGGGACCCGGCGGAGGCGCGTCCGCAGGCCGTCCTCACCGGGCACACCGACGAGGTGCTGGGCGCGGCCTTCGCCCCGGACGGCCGTACGGTCGCCACCGGGGGCGTCGACCGCACCGTACGGCTCTGGGACGTGGCGGGCCGCAGGACGACCGCCACGCTCACCGGGCACAGCGACGACGTCAACGGTGTCGCCTACACGCCGGACGGAACGACGGTCGTCAGCGCGGGCGGCGACGGCACGACCCGGCTGTGGGACGTGGCCGGGGGCCGGGCGGCGGCGACGCTCGCCGGGCACACCGACTACGTCCTCGGGGTGGCCGTGGACAGCCGCGGCGCGGTGCTGGCCACCGCCGGGTTCGACCAGTCGGTGGTGCTGTGGGACCTGCGGGGCGGGGCGCTGACCTCACGGCCGTTCACGGAGATCTGGCACGCGGCGTACAGCCCGGACGGCAAGCGGCTGGCGACTGCGGAGGCCGATCACTCGGTGCGGCTGTGGGACGTTGCGGAGCGCCGGGTCCTGGCCACGTTCGCGGGGCACAGCGAGACGGTGTTCTCGGTGGCGTTCGCGCCCGACGGGCGGACGCTGGCCTCGGCCGGTTCCGACGGCGCCATCCGGCTCTGGGACACGGCGGACCGTGGGCGCTCGGCGGCCCTCACCGGGCAGGGCGGCACCGTCTTCGCGGTGGCCTTCTCCCCGGACGGACGGACGCTGGCCTCGGCCGGGTCGGACGGCACGGTGCGGCTGTGGGACGTGGCGGGGCGCCGTCCGCTCGCCGTCCTGGCCGGTCACACGGACTTCGCCAACGACGTGGTGTTCAGCCCCGACGGGGGCACCCTGGCGAGCGCCGGGGACGATCTGACGGTCCGGCTGTGGGACGTGGCGGGGCGCCGTCCGGTGACCGTGCTCACCGGCCACCGGGGTGCGGTGCGCGGTGTGGCCTTCAGCCCGGACGGCCGGACGCTGGCGAGCAGCGGCAACGACGGGACGGTACGGCTGTGGGACGCGCGGCGGCACCGCTTCGAGGCGGCGCTGTCCGGGCACACGGGCTCGGCGCGCGGGATCGCCTTCTCCCCCGACGGCCGGACCCTCGCGAGCAGCGGCAACGACCGTACGGTCCGGCTGTGGGACGTGGCCGGGCGCCGGGCGGTGGCGGCGCTGTCCGGTCACGCGAATGCGGTGTGGGGCGTCGTGTTCGCCCCGGACGGGCGGACGGTGGCCAGCAGCAGTACGGACGGCACCGTGCGGCTGTGGGACCTGGACGTCGGGGCGCGGCTGGCGGCGATCGGCCGACTGCGGGAGACGGCCGGCTCCGAGGGGCAGGACGGGGGTCCGCCCCTCGGGGTCAGGCGTTCGCGATGACGAGCAGGGTGCGGGCCGCGTCCGGGCCCGACAGACGGCAGCGGTGCGGGACTTCGCCCCGGTGGTGGGCGCTCTGGCCGGCGCGCAGGGTGAGCGGCTCCTCGCCCTCGACCTCCAGGACGATCTCGCCCTCCAGGACGTAGAGGAAGTCCTCGCCGGGGTGCTCGAACCAGCCGCGCTCGCCCCGGCCGGGCTCGAAGTGGTGCTCGTATGCCTCCATCAAGGTGCTGCGCCCGCCGGGGATGAGCACCTGGGCGACCTGCCCCGCGGTCTCGTCGACCCGGATGACCTGGGGGTCGCTCTCGTGGGTGACGGCACCGGGCCGGCCGGGCGGCCGCAGGAAGGTGCCCGGGGTGACGTCCAGGGCCTCGGCTATGCGGTAGATCGAGCTGAGGCTGGGCGTGGCGAGTCCGCGTTCCAGCTGGCTGAGGAAGGGCTGGGAGAGGCCCGATCGGGTGGCGAGCACGGCCATGGAGACGCCGCGCTGTTTGCGGCAGCCGCGGATCACCCGTCCGACCTCGATCGCTTCGGGCGTGGGTTCGGGGCGAGACACGCAGGTGAACGTACCTCATCGTGCATGCGGCGCCGGGGGGCCGCGACAGGTTTCGCACTGCCGCAACACTCCCTTCATAAGCGTAGTCAATTATTGACCTCACTTATCAGCGCGTCCGGAACGAGCTCCGGAACGAACTCCCGAACGAGCGAGGAGCCGCCCCGTGCACGCCACCCCCTCACCCCCCGGCCGGGGCCTCGCCGGACTCGGCCCGGCCCTGGGCACGGCCGGCGTCGTCCTCGCCCTCTGGTACCTGCTGGCCCACTCCGGCAGCGTGGCCCCGGGACTGCTCCCCACGCCCGGCCGGACCGCGGCCGCCCTGGCGGACAGCGCCCGCAGCGGCGCCCTGGCCGCCGACCTCGGGGCCAGCCTGAGCCGGGCCGGACAGGGCTTCGCGCTGGGCGCCGTCATCGGCAGCGCGCTCGGCTTCACCACCGGCTACCTGCCGGTGGTGTCCGCCGCCGTCACCCCGGTGGTGTCCTTCCTGCGGCCGATCCCGGCCATCGCGCTGGTCCCGCTCGCCACCGCCTGGTTCGGCATCGGCGAGAGCGCCAAGCGGCTGCTCATCGCCTACGCCGTGCTGCTCGCCGTCTGGCTGTACGTCCACGACGGGGTGTCCCGGGTGCCGGTCTCCCATCTGCGCGCGGCCCGGTCGCTGGGGGCCCCGCTGCGCCGCCGGTTCACCGAGGTACTGCTGCCCGCCGCCGCTCCCGCCGTGCTCGCGGCGCTGCGCTACGGGGCCTCGGTGGCCCTGCTCGCGCTGGTGGCGGCCGAACTCGGCGGTGCGGACAGCGGGTTGGCGTACCGGCTCCAGGTGGACGGCCAGTTCCTGCGGGTGGACCGGATGTTCGCGGGGCTGCTCGTACTCGGGCTGCTCGGGGTGACCGTGGACCTGGTCCTGGCCGCCGTGGGCCGCCGGTTCGTGCACTGGAGCGCGTCATGAGCCTGGGGGTACGACTGGAGGCGCTGTCGGCGGGGTACGGGAGCGCCGCCCCGGTGCTGGAGCTCACCGACCTGGAGTTCCCGCCGGGCTCCTTCACGGCGCTGCTCGGGCCCAGCGGGTGCGGCAAGTCCACGGTCCTGGGCCTGGTGGCGGGATTCGTCCGGCCCACCGCGGGACGGGTGACGGCGGGGTCCGAGCCGGTGCGCGGGCCCGGCCCGGAGCGGGGTGTCGTCTTCCAGCACTATGCGCTGTTCCCGTGGCGCACGGCCCGCGGCAACGTCGAGTTCGCCCTCAAGCGGCTCGGCCTGCCGCGTGCCGAGCGCCGCAGGCGCGCCCTCGCGGCGCTGGCCGAGGTGGGGCTCGCGGAGGGCGCGCAGAAGTACCCCGCCCAGCTCTCGGGCGGGATGCAGCAGCGGGTGGCGCTGGCCCGGGCGCTCGCCGCCGAACCCGAAGTGCTCTTGATGGACGAGCCGTTCGGGGCGCTGGACGCATTGACCCGGACCCGGATGCAGAGCCTGCTGCGGGAGCTGTGGCAGCGCCGCGGCACCACCGTCCTGTTCGTCACGCACGACATCGACGAGGCGCTGGCGCTGGCCGGACGCGTGATCGTCCTCGGCGGGAGCCCCGGGCGGGTGCTCGCCGACCACGCGGTGCCCGCCGGACCGCCCGATCCCGACCTGCGGGCCCTGATCGCACGCCACCTCGGTTCCGAATGAACCACGCCCCACGACCACGCCCCACGACCACGCCCCTGTCCAGGAAAGGACCGTTCACCTTGCTCAGATCCCGTGCGGTGGCCGCCGTACTGCTCGCCGCCCTGCTCACCCCGCTCGCCACGGCCTGCGCCGGCTCCCCGTCCGGTACGGCCACCGGCGGCCGCCCGGCCGTCACCCTCGCCGCGAGCGACTTCCTCGGTGGCGCCCCCGTCCACGTGGCCGAGGAGGGCGGCCTCTGGTCCACCGAGGGCGTCCGGGCCACCGTCACGACGCAACCCACCGGACGGGACGCCCTGAACGCCGTTCTCGGCGGCCAGGCCCAGCTGGGCGTTGTCGGCGATCTGCCCGCCGTGACGGCCGCGTTGGGCGGGCGCGAGCTGCGGGTCGTCGCCGACCTGTCCCGGTTCTCCGACTGGCGGCTGCTCACCCGGACCGACCGGCGGATCACCGGCTTCGCCGCGCTGAAGGGCCGCAGGGTCGGGGTCCCGCAGGGGACGAACGTGGAGTACGCCCTGTCGCGCATGCTCGCGTCGGTGCAGCTGACGGCGGCGGACGTGACGGTGGTCAACCTCGCCCCGAACCAGGTCACTTCGGCCCTGGCCCGCGGGGACATCGACGCCGGGGTCACCTTCCCCAGCTTCTACGACGCCGCGCGCACCGCCCTCGGCGGCTCCTACGCCGAGCTGCCCTTCACCGGCTACACGGCCAGGACCCTCCTCGTCGCCGGACCCTCCGCGACCGAGGAGAGCACCACCGCGGTAATGCGCACGCTGCTGCGCGCCCAGCGCGAGCTCGGCTCCGACCCGGCCCGTGCGCGCAAGGCCGTACTGACCCAGTCCAAGGGCGCGCTCCAAGCCGCCTACGTCGACGCCTACCAGCCGCGCTACACGTACGGCGCCAC
This sequence comes from Streptomyces avidinii, assembly GCF_014650695.1. Taxonomy (GTDB): domain Bacteria; phylum Actinomycetota; class Actinomycetes; order Streptomycetales; family Streptomycetaceae; genus Streptomyces; species Streptomyces avidinii. Next base: position 30,249 of record NZ_BMVL01000018.1, read on the forward strand.
CCTCTCCCCCGAGCTGCTGGCGCAGTTGGAGGAGGAGGCGGCCTGGGCGAAGGCCGCCCAGAACCTGCCGGGCGCCGCCGACCGCGCCGCGCTGCTGGGGTACCTGAACCGCGGACCCCTGGCGGCGGCCGACCCGGCCGCCGTCACCGTCCGCTGAGACACGCCGACCCCTTTGCGCCCCGCCCGCCCCACCGCCACCGCCACCGCCACTCCAATTCCCCAGGAGATCTTCATGACCGTCGACCAGAACACCCTGCGCCGCCGCGGCGTCGGCCTGATCGCCCACGACCCCGAGCGCAGCCACGGCGGCCTGACCCTCTACACGCCGATCACCAGCGCCGGTGAGATCCACCTCGTCGACATCGAGGGCCGGCCGGTGCACACCTGGAACTCGCCCCACCCGCCCGGCCGTCAGGCCCAGCTCCTACCGGGCGGCAACCTCTTCTACGCGGCCAAGGACACCACCGGCCCGACCCTCTTCCCCATCTGGGACGTCTACCACGGCGGCATCTTCCAGGAGCTGGCCCCCGACTCCACGGTGCTCCGCGAGGTCCGGCACCCCTTCCACCACCACGACGCCTCGGTCCTGCGCAACGGCAACCTGCTCATCGGGGCGGTCGAGCCGCTGGCCCCGGCCGACGCCGCCCGGATCCGGGGCGGCATCCCCGGATCCGAGGCGCCCGGCGGGGTGATCTACGGGGACGTGGTGTACGAGCTGACCTGGGACGGGGAGATCGTGTGGCGCTGGGCCGCCATCGAGCACCTCGACCCGGAGGAGGTGCCGCTGAACCGGCACTTCGCCCGCAATCACTGGCCGATGGCCAACACCGTCAACGAGAGCGCCGACGGCTCGATCGTGGTGGGCTTCCGCAGCGCGTCCACCACCGTGTCGGTCGACCGCGCCGACGGGTCCGTGCGGTGGCGCATCGGCCCGGACGTGCTGGCCCAGCAGCACCACCCGCACGAACTGCCCGGCGGCACCCTGCTGGTCTTCGACAACGGCACCTACCGCGACACCACCTCGGTGCCGTACTCGCGGGTGCTGGAGCTCGACCCGCACACCGGCGAGGAGGTGTGGTCGTACAAGGACAACCCGCCGCAGAACTTCTTCAGCCCGTACATGTCCAGCGCGCAGCGTCTGCCGGGCGGGAACACCTTCGTGGCGGAAGGATCCTTCGGCCGGCTCTTCGAGGTCACTCCGGAGGGGGACGTCGTGTGGGAGTTCGTGGTGCCGCAGTTCCGGTCCTTCGGTGAGGGCGTGGGCCTGGAGTCGTCGGCGGGCGCCCAGAACTCGGTCTTCCGCGCCTACCGGTACGCCGCCGCGGAGATCCCCTGGCTCTGACGGACGCGAGTTGACGAAGTAACCGACAGGACTCGGCCATTCTTTGGCCGAAATTCCTTTGCAGAAAATGTTGTTGAGAACCCTCCGATGGCTAGTACGATTTACACCGAACATGTGCCCTTGGCAACCATCGACCCGGACCTCGACCATCCAGTTCTGCCGCCAAAGACACATGCCGCACTGCTGTTTGTTCACCGACACCGTCAGGTGCACGGCCGAGGTCACAAACCTTGACGGGCGGGATACGGACGGCGCACGCCACAGCGCGCCCTCCGTCCCCCGCCGGGCAACAACTAGGGGAGTATTTTTCGTGTCTCACATGCGCAAGATCGTCGTTGCAGCCATCGCCGTTTCCCTGACCACGGTCTCGATTACGGCCAGCGCTTCGGCAGACCCCTCCAAGGACTCGAAGGCCCAGGTCTCGGCCGCCGAGGCCGGCATCACCGGCACCTGGTACAACCAGCTCGGCTCGACCTTCATCGTGACCGCGGGCGCCGACGGCGCCCTGACCGGAACCTACGAGTCGGCCGTCGGCAACGCCGAGAGCCGCTACGTCCTGACCGGTCGTTACGACAGCGCCCCGGCCACCGACGGCAGCGGCACCGCCCTCGGTTGGACGGTGGCCTGGAAGAATAACTACCGCAACGCCCACTCCGCGACCACGTGGAGCGGCCAGTACGTCGGCGGCGCCGAGGCGAGGATCAACACCCAGTGGCTGCTGACCTCCGGCACCACCGAGGCCAACGCCTGGAAGTCCACGCTGGTCGGCCACGACACCTTCACCAAGGTGAAGCCGTCCGCCGCCTCCATCGACGCGGCGAAGAAGGCCGGCGTCAACAACGGCAACCCGCTCGACGCCGTTCAGCAGTAGTCGCGTCCCGGCACCGGCGGGTGCCGGGACGTCGGCCCGCACGCGTGCGGGCCGTCCGGAGGCGCGCCTTCGGACGGCCCGCCGTCCGCGGCCCCGCCCCGGGCGGCGTCCGCGCGGGACGCGGCTCACACAGGTGCTTCCCCGACCGGTATTCAGCGCGATCACCAGGGCTTGATACTTGAACGGGGGAAGGTGGAATTGACGTGATGTTGGCAATGCCCGTTGACAGTGTGGATCTGTTCGATCAGGGATACGCGCTCGACCCGTATCCGGCGATGGCGGCACTCCGGGAAAGCGAACCCGTGAAGTTCGACGAGAACACGGGACTTTGGCTGATCAGCCGATACGAAGACGTGCGGTCCATTCTGCTCGATCCGGAGAATTTCCTTCCGGACAATGCGATCGACGCGATCGGACGATTCTCGGTACAGACGCTGCGTGTCCTCGCGAGAGTCAAGTTCGACCTCCCGCAAACGCTTGCAAACAACGGCGCGGACAGCCACGCCGGCTATCGGCGCATCATGACCAAGCTGCTCAACGTCCAGGCCGTGAGCGCCTCGGTACCGATGGTCGAGAAGGTCGTGGCGGAGGCGCTCGACGACGTCGAGCGGCGGCTCGCCGCCGACGGCGCGTGCGATCTGGCGACGACCATCGCGCGGGACGTCCCCTTCCGGGTGATGCTGCGGCTGCTCGGTCTGGAATCGGCCATCGACGTGGACATCGACACCCTGGCCCGCTGGAGCGACGCCTCCCTGGAACTGTTCTGGGGGCGGCCGCGGGGCGAGCGGGAGGTGGCGCTGGCCCGCGAGGCCGCCGCGTTCTACTCCTGGCTCACCGACCTGGTCTCGCAGCCGGCACCCGAGGCGGGCACGCTGCTCGGCGCGCTCGGCGCGCACCGGCTGCCGGACGGGGAGCCGCTGGGCGTGACCCAGAAGGCGGCGGTGGTCTACTTCATGATCATCGCGGGTCAGATGACGACCACCCAGATGCTGAGCACCATGTACCGCAGGGCACTGCGGGAGCCCGGTCTGTGGCAGCGGTTCGCCGCCGAACCGGCGACCGTGGCGCCCTGGACCGAGGAGGTGCTGCGGCGGGATCCGCCGATCACCACCTGGCGCCGGGTCACCGGCCGACCGATGACCCTGTCCGGCGTGGAGCTCCCGGCGGGTGCGCCGCTGCTGCTGATGCTGTCGTCCACCGGCTCGGACACCGAGGTCTTCGAGAATCCCGAACAGCTCTGCCCGTACCGGTCCAACGTGCGCAAGCACCTGTCCTTCGGCATCGGGCGGCACCGCTGCTCCGGGGCCGAACTGGCCCGGATGGAGGCGGATGTGGTGATGCGGATGACGGCCGCCCGTCTGCCGGACCTGCGGCTCTCGGACGGGACCTCGCCGCGGATGCTGGCCCTGCTCTCGTTCCGCGCCCCGCTGCAGGTGCTGGTGGAGCGCGGCTGACCGGCCGTACGGGGCCGGCCGCCGCGGCGGCGGACCGGGTGCGCCTTCACAGCACCTCCCGCATGCCGTGGCGGCCGTCCAGCAGGAGGCTCCGTACCCGCCCGTGGTCGATCTTCCCGCTGGAGGTGTGGGGCAGCTCGTCGGCCTCGAAGAGCCGCCGGGGGCACTTCTGCCGCGACACGTGGGCCGAGGCCCGCTCGCGTACCTCCCCGAGGCCCAGACGGGCCCCGGGCCGCCATCTGACCACGGCGCACACCAGGTCGCCCCAGTGCTCGTCGGGCAGCCCGACGACGGCGGCCTCGGCGATCTCCTCCAGCCGGAGCAGGGCGGCGGTGACCTCCTCCGGGTACACGTTGAGCCCGCCGCTGATCAGCATCCCCTGCTTCCTGCCGACGAGGTGCAGATAGCCGCGCTCGTCGACGCGCCCGATGTCCCCGACGGTGAACCAGCCCTCGCCGTCGGGTGCTTCGACGTGGTCGGTGGACAGGTAGCGGGTGAAGAGCATGTCGCTGCGCACGTGGACCTGGCCGGGCTCGTTCACGCCGACCTCCTCGCCCGAGGGCGAGCGCAGCGAGAGCTCCACGCCGGCCACCGGCCTCCCGACCGACTCCCGCGGACCCTCGTCGTCGCCGTGGAGCACGGATACGAGGCTGAGTTCCGTCGAGCCGTAGAACTCCACGGCATCGGCGTTCGGGAAGAGGTCCGCGGCGGTCGCACGGCTGGCCGGTGACCATTTCGCGCCGACCGACAGCAGCGAGCGCACTCCGGGGAAGCGGCGTCCCGGCTGCCGGCGCGCGTGTTCGAGCAGTGCCTGGAACATGGTCGGCACGAGGTAGAGCCGGGTGACTCCGTCCCGCTCGACGTGGTCGAGTGCGCGTCCCGCGTCGAAGGCGGGCATGAGGCGGACGGTCGCGCCGGCGTTCAGCCCGTGCACCAGCCCGAAGAGGAAGTGCGAGTGCGCGAGCGAGCCGGGCAGCAGCACCGTGTCGCCGGTGCCGATGCCGAACTCGGCGGTGTAGCGGTCGAAGGTGCGCAGCCAGGAGCGGTGCGAGCGGACGACCCCCTTGGGCCGGCCGGTGCTCCCCGAGGTGAAGCCGACGTAGAAGGGCGCGCCGTGCGGCACCTCGGCGAAACCCTCAAGACGGTCGGGTTCCTGACGCTGCTCCTGGTACGGGCGCAGCCACGCTTCGAGGCCGCCTTCCGCCACCTGCACGAGGGCGGCCGGGGGCAGGAGCCGCGCGAGCGGCCCTTCGGCGCTCTCGCAGAACAGCCGGGCGGGAGGTGCATCGGAAAGGACCGCGGCCAGTTCGGCGGCGCTCCACGCGGGGTCGAGGACCATCACCGGGATGCCGGCGACGGCGGCTCCCAGGAAGATCCGCGGGAACTCCTCGCGGTTGCCCAGGAGTACGGCGACGCGTATCCCGGGGCCGGGAGCGGGGCCGAACTCGGCGCGCAGGGCCCGGGCGACGGCGAGCGCGCCGCGCCGCAGCGCGTCGTAGCTCCACCGCCGCCCGGCTGCGTCACCGATGGCGAGGGCGGCCCGGTCGGGTGACTGCGTGGCGTTCGAGAGGAACCCACCGGCGATCGTCATGACGGTCTCCCTCACTCGGCCCGGGCCGTTCGCGCGTCTCCGGGCAACTGCCTTACCAGGGGCTGTGCTTGACCACCACATCGATCGCCCGGTCGATCTCCGCCTCGGTCAGGTCGGCGCGCGAGGTGAGCCGGATGCGGGAGAACCGGTCGGGTACCGACGGCGGGCGGAAGCACGCCACCTTGAGGCCGTCGTCCAGGCAGTCCTGTGCCCACTGCGCGGTCAGCGCCGCGGAGGGCCCGCGTACGGACACCACCGCGGCCTGCGCCTCGGTCACCGGCAGTCCGGCGGCCGCCAGGCGTTCGGCGAGGGCCACCGCCACGGCGCGGGTCCGGGCCGGACGGTCCGGCTCGGCGCGCAGGACCCGCAGCGCCGCCAGGGCGCCGGCGGCGGAGGCGGGGGCGAGCCCGGTGTCGAACAGGAAGCTCCGGGCCATGTTCATGACGTGGTCGATCACCCGGCGGGGGCCGATCACCGCGCCGCCCTGGGCGCCCAGGGACTTCGACAGGGTGATGGTGGTGACGACGTCGGGAAGGCCGGCCAGCCCGGCGGCGGCGACCGCGCCCTCGCCCCGCTCGCCGATGACACCGAACCCGTGCGCGTCGTCGACGAGCAGGCCCGCGCCGTGGCGGCGGCAGGCGTCGAGGACGGCCCCGAGGTCGACGAGGTCGCCGTCGACCGAGAACACCGACTCGGTCACCGCCACTGCGCGCTGCTGTTCCCGTGCGGCGAGCACCCGCTCCAGTGCCTGCGGATCGGCGTGCTCGACGTCGACCACGTCCGCGCCCGACAGCCGGTAGCCGTCGATCAGGGAGGCGTGGTTGAACGCGTCGGAGGCGATCAGCGTGCCGGGGCGGGCCACTACGGTCACCGCGCCGAGGTTGGCCAGGTAACCGGAGGAGAAGACCAGTGCGGCCTCCGCCCCGCTGAACTCGGCCAGTTCGCGCTCCAGCTCGGCGTGCACCTCGGTGGTGCCGGTCGCCAGGCGGGAGCCGGTCGATCCCGCGCCCCAGGTCAGTGACGCGTCGGCCACCGCGCGGACCACGTCGGGGTGGCGGGTGAGGCCGAGGTAGTCGTTGCCGCCGAAATCGATCACGTTCGGCCGGGGGCCGCGGACCTGGATCCGGCGGGTGAGGCCCGCCCGGTCCCGGCGCCGCGTGCTGTCGTCGATCCACGCGAACACGTCGTGCGGATCGCTCTTTCGCTCTGCTGCCATCGCTTCGCTCCGAACCTATCCGGCGGGGCCGAGGACCAGGACGCCGTTGTGGCCGCCGAATCCGAAGGACTGGGTGAGGGCCGGCCCGGGCTGCCAGGTGCGGCCCTCGCCGGTGACCACGTCCACGGCGAGCGCCGGGTCGACGGTGGTGAGGCCGATGGTCGGCGGGATCCGTCCGTGCCGCATGGACAGCAGCACCGCGACGGCCTCCAGCGCACCGCCGGCGCCGAACGCGTGGCCGGTCGCCCCCTTGGTGGAAGTCACCGGCGGGCACTCGTCGAACACCGACAGGATGGCTCTGGTCTCCGCCTCGTCGTTGCGCAGGGTGCCCGTGCCGTGTGCGTTGATCTGCCGTACGTCCTGGGGGCGCACGCCCGCGTCCTCCAGGGCGAGGCGGATGCACCGGGCGGCGTCGCCGCCGCCGGGGGCGGGCATGGTGATGTCGTGGGCATCGGCCGTGCTGGCCGAGCCGAGGATCTCGCCGTGGATGGTGGCGCCGCGGGCCACCGCCGTGTCCCAGTCCTCCAGCACGAGCACCGCGGCGCCCTCGGCGATGGCGAAGCCGTCGCGTTCCGCGTCGAAGGGCCGGGTGCGGCCGGTGGAGGACAGGGCCCGCATGTTGGTGAACCCGGCGACAATGGTGGGCGTGATGGCGGCCTCGGTGCCTCCGGCGAGCATCCGGTCGCAGGTGCCGTCGGCGATCATCCGTGCGGCGTGCCCGATGGCGTGGGTGGCCGCGGCGCAGGCGGTCTCCAGGCTCTCGCACGGGCCCCGCCAGCCCTGGCGCATGGCGACCGTCGCCGCGGCGGCGTTGGCCATCATCATGGGCACGAGGAACGGGGAGACCCGCCGCCCGCCGCGCTCGTGGTGGATGACGCTCTGCCGTTCGAAGGTGCTGACGCCGGCGAGGGCCGTGGCGACGACGACCCCGCTGCGTTCGGCGTCGACCTCGGTGAGGCCTGCGTCGCGGTGGGCCATGTCGGCGGCCGCGACGGCGAACTGGGTGAACCGGTCGGTGTGCCGGGCCTCCCGGAGCTCCATCCAGGGCGACGGATCCCACTCCGCCAGTTCCCGGTGTCCGTCCGGGGGCGCCCGGAAGAGGCCTTCCCAGAAGGCTTCCGCCCCCGTGCCGCAGGCACTCACGACACCGATTCCGGTGACCGCGACGCGGCGTCCCCCGCTGCCCTTGCCGTTCATCACGCGACCAGCGAGAGGATCAGTCGGTGCAGGTCGTCGACGGTCCGGATCTCCTCCACGGACTCGTCGGGCACCGAGATGCCGAACTCTTCCTCGATGGCCATGACCAGCTCCACTTGGATGAGACTGCTGGCTCCGAGGTCCTCGGACAGGCTCGCGTCCGGGGTCACGGACTCGGGCTTGACCTGCAGGACGTCCACCGTGCAGGTGGTGAGGCGGTCGAAAACGTCGTCGTTAGCCACGGGTGGCCAACCTCCCCCAAAATGAAATGAATTGTTTGTGTTTCATACTGTTCCGGCTCCCGATCGGCCGTGTCGACGCCGGAAGGCCGGGAGTCTTCGAGGTCATACCTCGCGCACGGGCTCCGGCAGCGCGCCGACGGGCGCGTGCCCGGCCCGGTCCCTGTGCCCCGCGCGGACCCTCGGCAGGACGACGAGGGCCAGGGCGATCAGCTCCAGACACGCGCCCGCCCAGGCCAGGGCGGCCGGCGAGAGCCGGTCGAGCACGGCGCCGCCGACCGCGCCGCCCAGGGCCACGCCGAGGTACGACGCGGAACTGTTGACGGAAATGGCCACGCTCGGCGCCGTCGGCGCCAGGTCGAGCACGCGGTGGATGGCGGTGGGCGGTTCGGCCCAGTAGAGCGTGCCCCAGGCGACGGTCACCGCGAGGAACACCAGCCCCACGACCGTCGATCCGGAGGCGAACCAGCTCGCGAGCACGGCCAGCAGCACCATGGACACCACCACGCCCGACACCGCACCGGTGAAGGTGCGTTCGGCCCCGATGCGGTCGCTGAGCCGGCCGCCGACCGCATTGCCGAAGGCACCCGCCACACCGAACACCAGCAGGACGATGCTCACCATCGCGTCGTCCATGCCCGTCGTGGCTCGGGTGAAGGCGGCCAGGTAGGTGAAGACGGTGAAACAGCCCGCCACCGCGAACAGGTTGGCCAGGACGGACAGCAGGACCGGACGCTGCGCACCGATCCGCAGCCGGTCGCGCATGCTGATCACCGGCGGCTGCGGCACGGCGGGAAGCACCAGGAACAGCCCGATGAACACGGGCACGGCCAGCACCACGACCAGCGCCAAGGTGAGGCGCCAGCTGCCGAGTTGCCCGACCAGCGTACCTCCGGGCACCCCGAACGCGGTGGCCACGGTGAGCCCGCCGATGATCAGGGAGACCGCGCGGCCCCGGTACCGCTCCCCCGCGAGCGCGGTCGCGGTGGCCGCGGCCGTGTTCATGTAGAGGGCGGCGCTGATCCCGGCCAGGATCCGGGCCGCCATCAGTACCCCGTAGGTCGGCGCGAGGGCGCCCAGCACGTTGGCGAGCAGGAAGGCCAGCATCGAGCCGCGCAGCATGACCCGCCGGGACAGGCCGGCGGTCAGGGTCATCAGCACCGGGGCGCTGATCGCGTAGCTCAGGGCGAAGGCCGTGACGAGCTGTCCGGCCACCGGTTCGGACACGTCCAGTTCCCCGGCGATACGCGGAAGAATCCCACTGATGACAAAGCCGTCGGTGCCGACGGCAAAGGAGCCGATGGCGAGAAGCGCCAGAATCACCTTGTGGGGCATGACGCCTCCCGGGGACCCTGCGCGGGATCACGCATGTCAGGATCGTGAATTTTCCCAGCTCCCCTTTCAGGTCGAGCCGGTCTCGTGAACCGGCTTTACGAACGGGGTTGTTCGGATCAACGTACCAGCAATCAAGTCACGACAATAACGGCATTAACGTGAGGGCGATCACCTTGATCAATGGCCAGAAATCACCGCTATACCGACCGAGTCGATCAGGAAGGGAAGTCGATTTCAAGTCAAACCCCACTCCCCCGAAGTAGATGTGGCTTGAATGCATCGGGTCGGTCGTTATATTCGGACCGCTTTGTCGGCGCCTGATTCCGGCGAAGCGTCTCCAAGAGGACGAACCGTCAGGAGGATTCGGATCCCATGTCTTCAGCCATGCCGCCGCCCCTGGACCCCGAGCAACTCGTCGCCCTCGACCGGGCCCACGTATGGCATCCCTACGCCCCCATGCCGGGGCGCACCGACCCGGTGGTGGTCGAGTCCGCCTCGGGCGTCCGGCTGCGCCTCGCGCGGCCCGCCGAGGGCGCCGACGAGCTCATCGACGGCATGTCCTCGTGGTGGGCGGCCGTCCACGGCTACGGGCACCCGGTGCTGGACGAGGCGGTGCGCGACCAGCTCGGCAGGATGAGCCACGTGATGTTCGGCGGCATCACCCACGAGCCCGCCGTACGGCTGGCCGCGAAGCTCGTCGAGATCACCCCCGACCCGCTCCGGCACGTATTCCTGTCCGACTCCGGATCGGTCTCCGTCGAGGTCGCGGTCAAGATGTGCCTGCAGTACTGGCGCTCCCTCGGCCGCCCGGCGAAGCGCCGCCTGCTGACCTGGCGGGGCGGCTACCACGGAGACACCTTCCAGACGATGGCCGTGTGCGACCCGGACGGCGGGATGCACAGCGCCTGGGCGGGCCTGCTGCCGGACCAGGTGTTCGCGGACCGCCCGCCGGCCGGCTTCGACGCCGGTGTGGACCAGGAGTACGCCGCCCACCTGGCCGATCTCCTGGAACGGCACGCGCACGAGCTGGCCGCCGTGATCGTGGAGCCGGTGGTGCAGGGCACGGGCGGGATGCGCTTCCACTCCCCCGGCTACCTGCGGCTGCTGCGCGAGCTCGCCGACGCACACGACGTGCTGCTGATCTTCGACGAGGTGGCGACCGGATTCGGCCGCACCGGCGCGCTGTTCGCCGCCGACCACGCCGGCGTCACCCCCGACGTCATGTGCCTGGGCAAATCCCTGACCGGCGGGTACCTGTCCATGGCCGCCACGCTCTGCACCCCCCGGATCGCCGACGGCATCTCGCGCGGCGAGCTTCCCGTCCTCGCGCACGGACCGACCTTCATGGGCAACCCGCTGGCCGCCGCCGTGGCCAACGCCTCCATCGAGCTGCTGATCCGGGGCGACTGGCGCACACAGGTCAAGCGGATCGAGGCGGAGCTGCGGACGAATCTGGAGCCGGCCCGGGCGCTGCCCGGCGTGGTCGACGTCCGGGTGCTCGGCGCCATCGGCGTGGTCCAGCTCGACCACGACGTGGACGTGGCCGCGGCCTCCCGGGCCGCGATGCGCGCGGGCGTGTGGCTGCGCCCCTACCGCGACATGGTCTACTCCATGCCCCCGTTCATCACGGGTGACGAGGATCTGGCCCGGATCGCGGGCGGTGTCCTGGCGGCCGTGGAGGCGGGCTGACACGACCTCAGTACTGAATACAGCATTCCGTTCTGATGCCCCGCCAACTGACTCGAGTAACAACTCATCGCGTTACCACAGGTCGCAAGTGGGTTGAGTCACACGGGGGTGCGTATTCGGCCCGGCATGGCTAGCATCGAACGCTGGAACGGCCTTCTCGGACCGGCGCACCGACCACACGACCAGTCCGTGCTCCCGGGAAGATCCGAGCTGTGACAGACATTACGGGGGCCAGAAGATGTCAGTTTCATCCGCATAGCCATGCTCATCCGCCTGAGCATGCCGACGTGCGCTCAATTCAGCGCCATCGATTCACATCACCGATGAATCACCACCGATAGAAGAGTCGGTCAGCCGGATCACTGTGCCCAAAAGGCCGTTCCGGCCATCAAGGAGCTCGACCACATCGTGATAGACCTGCGGATCCTTCTCGTAGACAACTATGACTCCTACACGTGGAACCTCTTCCAGCTGATCTGGAAGGTTGCAGGCGTGCCTCCCGTCGTCGTTCGGAACGACGAGGCGACGGCGGACGAACTGCTGAGACAGGACTTCACCCACGTAGTGATCTCCCCCGGCCCGGGCACCGCGGCCAGGGACGAGGACTTCGGGCTCTGCCGGGCCCTGCTGGAACAGGCGACCGTGCCCGTCCTCGGCGTCTGCCTCGGCCACCAGGGCCTGGCGCTGGCCTTCGGCGGCGACGTCCGGCACGCGCCGGAGATCGTGCACGGGCAGACCAGCGCGATCACCCATACCGGAACCGGTGTCTTCGCCGGCATCCCGCAGGGCTTCCGGGCCGTGCGCTACCACTCCCTCGCCGTCACCGAACCGCTGCCGGCCGACCTCGTCGCGACGGCCTGGTCCGAGGGCGGTCTGCTGATGGGGCTTCAGCACCGCGAACGACCGCTGCACGGAGTGCAGTTCCACCCCGAGTCGGTGGACAGCGAGTACGGCGAGGAGATCATCGCCAACTTCCTCGGCATCGCGCCCGCGCTCCGCCGGAGCGAACTCGACGTCGAGCTCGACACCGAAGGCCTGTTCCTGCGCGCCTTCGCCGAGAGCCCGTACAGCTTCTGGCTCGACAGCTCGCGCACGGCCTACGGGATGGGCCGCTACAGCTACCTCGGCGCCTGCGCCGGGGACGGACTGGAGGTGCTCCGCGCCTACGCGGGCGCCGGCATCGTCGAACGCGAGACCCACGAGGCCATGGAACGCCTCTCCGGCACGGTCTTCGAGCACCTGCGGGCGGGGCTCGCGACCACCCCCGTGGCGGCCGGCGCCTCGCCCGTGCCGTTCGCGGGAGGCTACCTCGGCTACCTCGGCTACGGCGTCAAGGGGAGCGTCGGCATCGGCCGTCCGGGCAGCGGCGAGCGGCCGGACGCGGAGCTGCTGCGCGTCGACCGCTTCGTGGCCTACGACCACGAGGCCGACCGGCGCTACCTGATCACGGTGGGCCTCTCCGCCGAGGAGCACGACGCCTGGTGCGAGGAGGTACGCGCGCTCGCGCGGCGCCCCCTGGTGCCGCGCCCCCGGCGGGAGACCGCACCGGCCGTGCTGGAGCCCGGCGTCGACCGGGAGACGTACCTGAAGCACTTCGACACCGTGCAGCAGTGGCTGCGGGACGGCGACTCGTACGAGGCCTGCTACACGTACCAGATCAGCGGTACCAGCGAGGCCGACCCCCTGGAGACCTACCTGCGGCTGCGGGCGACCAATCCGGCCCCCTACGCCGCGTACGTGCGCCTCGGCGAGCGCTCGCTCCTGAGCTCCTCGCCGGAGCGGTTCATCACGGTGGCGGGCAACGGCGAGGTCGAGGCGAAGCCGATCAAGGGCACCGCTCCGCGGCACGCCGACCCGGTGGCCGACGAGGCCGCCCGCGCGGCCCTGGAGACCGACCGCAAGATCCGCAGCGAGAACCTGATGATCGCGGACCTGCTCCGCAACGACCTCGGCCAGGTCTGCGACACGGGCACGGTGCACGTGCCCAGGCTGATGGCGGCCGAGTCGTACGCCACCGTGCACCAGCTCGTCACCACGGTGCGCGGACGGCTGCGCGCCGACCGCGGGGCGGTCGACTGCGTGGAGGCGCTCTTCCCCGGCGGTTCGATGACCGGGGCGCCCAAGAAGCGCACGGTGGAGCTGCTGGACGAACTGGAGCCGGAGGAGCGCGGGGTGTACTCCGGCAGCCTCGGGTTCTTCGGCTTCGACGGGGCGGCGGACCAGTCCATCGTCATCCGCACCATCGTCTGGGAGGGCAACCGCGTGCGCATCGGCGTGGGCGGGGCGCTCATCGTGCTCTCCGACGGCGAGGAGGAGTTCCAGGAGACGCGGCTCAAGGCCCGCGCGCTGCTGCGGGTCCTGGGCGTCGAGGAGCTGGACGAGGCCACATCGGGAACGGCTGCAACGGGAACGGCTGCGAGGTACCAGGGATGAGCACGCTCGAATTCGAGACCGGTCCGGCGAAGCCGGAGGAGGCACCGGCCGTCGCGGAGGCGGTCACGGCCCTCCTGCGGGAACTGCGCCAGGACGACAACCACACCATCCCCGGGCTGGACGGGGCCGTGGACGCGGCCATCGCCGGCCGGGACGGCACCGGAGTGCTGGTCGCGCGGGACGCACAGGGCCGCGTGGTCGGCGTGCTGGGGTACACGACCCAGACCGCCCTGCGGCTCGCCGCCCCGTACCGGCACGTCCAGGAGCTGTGGGTGGAGCCGGCGCTGCGCTCCCGGGGCGTCGCGGCCCTGCTGCTGGAGGCCCTCGACGGGCTGTGCGCCGCCGACGGGGTCCGACGGGTCGAAGTCTGCCTGCCCGCTGAGGAGTTCCCCGCGTTCCCGCGGACCCGGGCGTTCTACGAGCGTTCCGGTTTCCGCGTCATCGGCCCGCGCGTGATCAAGGATCTGTCATGACGCTGCATGTGGTGATACCCGAGGAGTCCCAGGCGCTGCCGTTCACGGTGGAGCCGTCCGGTGCCCAGGTGGCCAGCAAGGAGATCCCCGAGCGGATCCACGAGATCCTGGCCGGTCTGCTCGACGGCGGCGCGGTCGCGGCCCCGCTCGGTGCGGACGGCCTCGCCCGCGCCGAGCGGCTGGTCGGCGCCGTCCACGACAAGGAACTGCTGGACCACCTGCGCCACGGGGTGCCGGAGGGCGCGGAGTCGGTGCTCGACAGCGCGTTCGCGGGCCCCGGCCTGGAGCAGGAGACCCCGGTCACCCGCGGGGTGTGGCCCGCGGCGCTGGGGGCGGCGGCCGCGGCAGTCCGGGCGGCCGAGTTGACGGCACGCCACGGGGAGAACAGCTACGCCCTGGTGCGGCCCCCGGGCCACCACGCGGGTCCCGGCTGGTACGGCGGCTACTGCTTCGTCAACAACGCCGTCGTCGCCGCGCGGACCCTCCAGGAGGAGGGCGTGTCCCGGGTCGGCATCCTCGACGTCGACTACCACCTGGGCAACGGCACCCTCGCCCTCGTGCAGGGCGATCCCACGGTTCCGTTCGCCTCGGTGCACTCCAGCGACCCGAAGGACTTCCCGTACGTCTTCGAGCCGGGGCCGGGTCTCTTCGGTGTCCGGTCCGACCCGACCCGGGAGGGCTTCCTGGCGCTCGTCGCGGACGCCCTGGCCCACCTGCGCCGCGAGAACGCCGCGGCGCTGGTCGTCTCGGTCGGCTACGACGTGCTCGCGGGCGACCCGCACGGCTCCTGGACCCTGGCACCGGAGGTGTTCGGGCCCGTCGCCGCGCTCATCGCCGAGCAGCGGCTGCCCACCGTCTTCGTCCAGGAGGGCGGATACGGACTCCCGTCCCTGCGCGGCGCCGCACGCGCCCTGGCATTGGAGGCCTCATGACGAACGCGACCCCCGAAAGCCTGCTCCAGCCGTTCCGGGAGCGGCTGGAAGCACTGGACCAGCAGCTGGCCGAGCTGGTCGCGGCACGCCTGGCCATCTGCTGCGAGGTGGCCGAGGTCAAGCGGGCCAAAGGCATTCCGATGATGCAGCCGCACCGGGTCACCGCGGTCCGCGAGGCTTACGCGGCCCGCGGCGAACGGCTGGACCTGTCACCCGACTTCATGCGCTCACTGGCGACCCTGCTCATCGACGAGGCGTGCCGCCTGGAGGACGAGATCATCGACGCTCCCGCGGCTGCCACCGCGGAGGCACTGCGATGACCCTCACCTTCACCACCCTCGGTCCCGAGGGAAGCTGCCACGAGAACGCCGTGCAGCACTACTTCGGGTTCCAGGGCATCGAGGACGACGCGAAGATCGACCTCACCATCGACCTGCACGAGGGGCTCGAACGGGTGCGCCGCGGCGAGTCCGACTACCTCGTGCAGTGCAGCGCGCACCCCGAGGTGCACCTGCTCACCGAGCGGTACTTCAGCGAGGTCCACGTGGCGGACACCTTCGTGTATCCCACCAAGGAACTGGTGCTGCTCAGCCGCGCCGACGTGGAGCGGCCGAGGTCGCTGGGCCTGGTCCCGGCGACCGCCGGCTACGTGGACGTGTCGCAGTGGGAGGAGGTCGTTCCCGTGGCGTCCAAGCCCGTGGTGGGCGCCGGGCTGCTGGCCGGGGCCTACGAGTCCGGCCTGACGCACCTGGAGTACCTGGAGAAGTCGAACGGCGCGCTGCGCCTGGACCGCTACATCGGCGCGGTGACCACCACCTGGGTCGTCTACGGACGCCGTCCGAGGTTCTCGGGCGAAGTGATCGGCACCAAGTGCCGCGAGTACCTGTTGGGAGAGGGCGCATGAGCGGGACCGAATCCCCGGCGCGGAAGATCCGCGTCTGTGACACCACGCTCCGCGACGGTGAGCAGACCTGCGGAGTGGCCTTCCAGGTCGAGGAGAAGGTGAAGATCGCCCGCCTCCTGGACGAGATGGGCGTCGACGTCATCGACGCCGGGTTCCCGGCCTCCTCCCAGGCCGACCAGGACGCCGTGCGCGGCATGGCCGAGCTGGGCCTGAACGCCCGTGTGGTGGCGTTCTGCCGGCCGAACCGCAGCGAGATCGATCTCGCCAGGGCGTGCGGCGCCGACTCCATCTACACCTTCGTGCCGACCTCCGACGTGCACATGCGGGTCAAGTTCGGCGGTACGGACAGCGCGGTGCGCGACCGGCTGAAGCGGGAGATGGCCGACGGCATCGCCTACGCCAAGGGCCTCGGCATGTACGTCGGCTGCGGCTCCGAGGACGCCACCCGGACCTCGTACGACTACCTGGAGGAGGTCCTCGTACTCGCCCAGGAGAGCGGCGCCGACCTGGTCGGCGTCGCGGACACGGTCGGCTCCACGACCCCCGACGCCTTCCGCTCGCTCATCCAGCGGCTGCGCTCGCAGATCCACGTGACGCTCTCGCTGCACTGCCACAACGACTTCGGTCTGGCCACGGCCAACACGGTGGCGGGCATCCTGGGCGGCGCCGACGAGGTGCAGTGCACCGTCAACGGCCTCGGCGAGCGGGCGGGCAATGCCTCCCTGGAGGAGGTGACGGTGGCCCTCACCCAGCTGTACGGCTTCGAGACCGATGTCGACCTGTCCCGGCTCAAGCCCATGTCGGAGCTGATCGCCGGCCTGTCGGGCATCGAGGTCAGCCCGATGAAGCCGATCGTCGGCGGGAACGCCTTCTCGCACGAGTCGGGCCTGCACGTGTCCTCGGTGATGAAGGACTCCACCGCCTACGAGCCGCTGCGGCCCGAACTGGTGGGCCACACACGGCGGATCGTCATGGGCAAGCACTCCGGCAAGGGGATCATCTCCCACGTCCTGGACGCGCACGGGCTCGCGTACGACGACGAGGTCCTCGGCGCGGTGCTCCGCGAGGTCAAGGAGGTCTCGGTGCTGTCGAAGTCCAGCGTCACCGAGGCGCAGGTCGTGGAGATCCACCGCAAGCGAACGGCCCTGGTGGTATGAGCACGGAGCAGGCACAGGCACAGGCACAGGACACCTCCGCCTGGTTCGAGGACCAGGCGTTCTGGAACGACTTCTACCCGCACCTCTTCTCCCCGGAGCGTGCCGCGCAGGCGGTGCGCATCGTGGAGCGGTCCCCGCTGTTCCGCTTCCCGGCCGGGTCACGTGTGCTCGACCTGTGCTGCGGGCCCGGCCTGTTCACCGTGCCGCTGGCCCGCGCGGGCCACACGGTCACCGGGGTGGACCTCAGCGCCCCGATGCTCTCGCGCGCCCGGACTCACTGCCGGGAGGCGGGCGTCGAGGCCCGGTTCGTGGAGGCGGAGATGCTCGGCTTCGCCGAACCGGGCGCGTTCGACGCCGTCGTCAACATGTTCACCTCGTTCGGGTACTACGACCGGCACGAGGACAACCTCCAGGTGCTGCGCAACACGCACACCAGCCTCGCGCCGGGCGGGACCCTGCTGATCGACGTCGTCGGCAAGGAGATCCTCGCGCGGCTCGACGAGCGCGTGTCCCTCTCCGAGCGGGACGGGAAGCTCCTTGTGCAGCGCGACACCGTGCTCGACGACTGGACCCGGCTGCGCAGCGACTGGTACTCGATCGAGGGTTCGCACGCGGCGACCGGTTCGATGACCCTGTTCCTCTACAGCGCCGGCGAGCTGCGGGACATGCTGGGCGCCGCCGGTTTCACCGACGTGCGCTTCCACGGGGACTACGACGGCGCGCCGTACGACCACCGGGCCGAGCGCCTGATCGCGGTCGCCACGAAGGGCGTGGACGTCCGTGGGAACTGAGGTCGCCGTCGTACGGTCGACAGCGGAAGTCGACCGCGAGGAGTGGGACGCGCTCGTCCCCCGGGCGCAGGTGTACCTCTCCCACGACTGGCTGCGCGCGGTCGAGGAGTGCTTCGGCTTCGAGCTGGTCCTGTTCCTGCTGCGGGACGGGGAGCGCGCGGTGGCCGCGGTGCAGGGCCTGCTGGTCCGGGACCCGGACGCGTTCCCGTACCACGATCCGACGGGCGCGCTCTTCGGCGACTACGAGATCGACCACCTCACCCGGGCCCTGGCCCGCGACCGGTCCCCGCAGGAGTCCGCCGAGGCGGCGGCCCTGCTCGCCGCCGTCGTGCGCACGGAGGCCGGCCACACGCGTGCGGCCGGCTATCCGGCTCTGGTGATGACCAGTCCCTACGGGTATGCGAGTGGTGTCCTCACCCTGCCGGGCATCGACCGGCGGGCGGCGATCGGCGAACTCCTCGCCGGGGTGCAGGAGTTCTGCCGGGACGAGGCGATCCCCTCGCAGTCCTTCCTGTGGGAGTCCGGCGCCGACGGGGACCTGCACCGCGCCCTCGCCGACCACGGCTACCTGGAGTTCCTCTCCGACCTGGAGTACGACCTCGACACGGGGCCCTGCACCTCGCTGGAGGAGTACCTGGGCACCCTGGAGCGCAAGCGCCGCAATGTCGCGCGGGCCGAGATCCGCAAGTTCGCCGAGGGCGGGATGCGGGTCGAGCGGATCACGGACCCGGACCCGGCGGTGATCGCCCGCTGCGCCGAACTCTCCGAGGGACAGCAGAAGAAGTACGGGCTGCCGGTCGACCGGGCTTCGATGGAACGGCTGTTCACCGCGCTCCTCGGCGCCCCGCGACTGTCTCCCGCGCTGTACGTGGTGCACCGCGAGGAGACGGCGGGGGCCGACTTCGGGGGCTTCCTGCTGTGCCTGGAGGCGGACGGCGTCCTGCACCCCAAGTTCCTCGGCTTCGACGACGCCGCCGTCGGGGCCACGTACTCCTACTTCAACCTCGTCTTCTACCACCTCGTCGAACTGGCCGTCGGCGGTGGCTCCCACCGCATCGCGTACGGCATGGGTTCGGCGGACGCGAAGCGGCTGCGCGGCTGCCGTCCCACGGCGGTGCGCGGCTGGATCCGGTTCTCCTCACCGGCGGCGCAGCGGCGGATCGAGCCGTACGTCGCCGTCTTCGACTGCCTCAAGAAACAGCTTCTCGGTAACCAGGATGGACGCGTTCTGCGATGACACTCGTACGACAGCTCTTCGAGCACAAACTCGGCCGTCCCGTCAGCACCGGCGAGGTCGTGGACCTGCCGTTCGACCTGTGCTGGGGCAGCGAGATGACCGTCAAGTGGGCCCTGGACATCCTGCGGGACTCCGGCTTCGACGACGAGTACATCGCCGCGGGCCTCGCCGCGCAGCGTGAGCGGACGGCCTTCGTCTTCGACCACGTCGTGCCCACCCACACCGCTTCGATGGCCTCGATCCTCGTCGAGCTGCGCCGGTTCGCCCGGGAGCACGGCATCAAGGTCTTCGACGTCGGCTACGACGGCGGCATCCAGCACAAGATCCTCATCGAGCAGGGGCTGATCCGCCCCGGCGACGTGGCGGTCGGTGCCGACTCGCACAGCTGCACCGCGGGCGCCATCGGCTCCCTCGCCACCGGCATCGGCTCCACCGACCTGGCCGTGGCGCTGGTCCGGGGCAGCGTCTGGATGCGGGTGCCCGAGGCGACGCTGGTCCGCTTCCGCGGGAGCCTGCGCCCGCACGTGCAGGGCAAGGACGTGGCGCTGTACCTGTGCGGCCTGATCGGGGTGCACGGCGCGGTCTACCGCAGTCTGGAGTTCGGCGGCCCCGGCCTCGCCTCCCTGGCGATCACCGACCGGCTGTCGCTGAGCAACATGGCGGTGGAGATGGGCGCCAAGTACGGCCTGTTCCCCACGGACGGGGTGCTCGCCGACTACCTCGGCGACGAGGTCGCCTACCCCGCCTTCGCCATCGACGAGGACGACGCCGAGTACGTGGACGTGATCGACGTCGACCTGGGCCTGATCGAGCCCACCGTCGCGCTGCCGTTCTCCCCCGACAACGCCGTCGGCACGCACCAGTTGCAGCATCTGCTGCGCCACTGGGACGAGTACGAGGGCCGCAAGGACCTGATGACCGGGGTGGCGCCGCTGGCCCGGCGTGCCGACGCGAACGGAGAGATCCCGGTCGACCAGGTCTTCATCGGCTCCTGCACCAACGGGCACCTGGAGGACCTGCGGGTCGTCGCGGACGTCCTGCGGGGCAAGCGCGTCAAGGAGGGGGTGCGGACCATCGTCATCCCGGCCTCCCAGAAGGCCTACCGGGCGGCGATGAAGGAGGGTCTCATCGACGTCCTCCTGGAGGCCGGGTGCTACGTGGAGTCCTCCAGCTGCGGGCCCTGCATCGGCATCAAGTCCGGTGTCCTCGGCAAGGGCGAGGTCGCGATCTTCACCTCCAACCGCAACTTCCGGGGCCGCTGCGGCGACGTGGACGCCAGTGTCGTCCTGGCCAGCCCCGCCATCGCGGCGCGGGCCGCACTGACCGGGATGCTCGCCCCCATCGGGGACCGCAGCGACTACTACGCCGACGAGGATGCGGTGCGCACCGGCATCGAGGAGCTGTTCGCGCTGCACGCGGCGCGCGAGGGCCGGGCGCCGGGGACCGGCGCGCAGGACGACGCACCCGTGGCGGCCCCGGACGCCGTGGCGGCGGCCGGCACCGGAAGCCTGGCCTGGGTCTTCGGCGACCACATCAACACCGATGTGATCCTGCCGGGCGTCTTCTGCCAGATCCCGGACCCGGCCGAGTACAAGAAGCACATCATGGCCCACGCGGGCAACCAGCCGTTCCTGGACCACTACGTGGGCACCGGGCACGATCTGAGCGGCTCGGTGATCGTGGGCGGGATGAACTTCGGCTGCGGTTCCTCCCGGGAGAACGCCCCGATGGGCATCAAGGCCTCGGGCGCGCCGTTCGTCGTCGCGCACAGCTTCGCGCGGATCTTCTTCCGCAACGCCCTCAACATCGGCCTGCGGCTGGTCGAGGTCGGCGACTTCGCCTACGAGATCCGGGAGGGCGACCGGCTGGTCGTCGACGACGAGCGCGGCGAACTGGTCAACGTGACCCGGGGCACCTCCGCGCCCATCACCCCGCCCTCCGCGTTCGAGCGCGAGCTGCTGACCGCGGGCGGTCTCGTGGCGTACGCCGGCGAGCAGGTCCGGGCGGAGGCGTCGGCCGGATGAGTACCCTCGCGGTCATCCCGGGCGACGGCATCGGTCCCGAGGTCATGGCCGAGGTGCTGAAGGTGCACGCGGTGGTCGAGGACGCCTTCGGCACGGGGCTGAAGACCGAGGTGCTGCCCTACAGCGCCGACTGGTTCCTGGAGCACGGGGACGTCGAGATCGACATCCCTGCGATCGGCCGTACCTACGGCGCGGTACTGCTCGGCGCCCTCGGCGACCCCCGCATCCCGGACAACCGGCACGCGATCCGGATCATCGGCGGGCTGCGCCAGCAGCTCGAACTGAGCGTCAACCTGCGCCCGGTCCGGCTGCGCACCCTGGCCCACTGCCCCCTCAAGCACGTGCGCGACGTGGGGGACGTGGACCTGGTCGTGGTGCGGGAGAACACGGAGGACGTGTACGTGGGGGTCGGCGGCACGGTCCGCGGCGGCCGCCCCGGCCATGTCGCCATGGAGGTCGGCGTCCACACCCGGTGGGCCGTGGACCGGGCCCTCGAGGCCGCCTTCGAGCTCGCCCGCTCCCGCCCGCGCCACCGGCTCACCCTGGTGGACAAGAGCAATGCGATGCCGAGCGCCGGCCCGCTGTGGCAGAGCCGGTTCCGTGCCCTGGCCGCGTCCTACCCGGACGTGGCGTGCGACCACCTGTACGTCGACGCCGCCGCCATGGAGCTGATCCGCAACCCGGCCCGGTTCGACGTGGTGGTGGCGAGCAATCTCTTCGGGGACATCCTCAGCGACGAGGCCTCCATGCTCGCGGGCGGGCTCGGGGTCGCGCCCTCGGCGAGCTACGACCCCGAGGACACCTCGTTCTTCGGCGTGTTCGAGGCGGTGCACGGCAGTGCGCCGGACATCGCCGGCACCGGCCGGGCCAACCCGCTCGCCTCGGTGATGAGTTACTCCCTGATGCTGGACCGGATGGGGTTGCGCGCGGCGCACCGCGCCGTGGAACGCGCCGTCGACGAGGTACTGCGCGGGGACCTGCTGACACCCGATCTGGGCGGCACCGCACGCACCGACGAGGTGGGCGACCTGATATGCCGGGCGATCGCCCGGCGCGACAAGGACCGATGATGAACGAACCAGCGAAGCTCATGTGGTGGCAGGGCACCATGGTCCCCGCCGGCGACACCGCGCTGACCCTCGCCAACCACAGCCTCCACTACGGACTCTGTGTCTTCGAGGGCATCTCCGCCTTCCCCTCCGGGGACGAGGGCCACCACATCTTCCGGCTCCAGGAGCACATGACCCGGTTCGCCGAGTCCTGCCGCCTGGTGGGGACCTCCCTCGCACAGTCCCCCGCCGAGCTCGCCGCCGCCTGCCACGAGACGCTGACCGCCAACGGGCTGCGCCGGGCCTACCTGCGTCCCCTGGCCTTCCTCGGCGACGGGGTGCTCGGCCTGGCCGCGCCCGGAGCGCAGGCCCAGGTGGCCGTCCTGGCCTTCGACGTCTCGGGCTTCGACGCGGCGATCCGCGCGCAGCAGCCGCGGCTGGCCCTGTCCGAGGTCGCCCGGCTGAGCCCGCACGCCTACCCGACCAAGGCGAAGGCGTCGGCCGGCTACCTCAACTCCCGGATCGCCTGGCTGGACGCCCAGGAACGCGGCTGCGACGACGCGCTGATGCTGGACGACACCGGCGCCGTCGCCGAGTGCACCGTGCAGAACGTCTTCGGGGTGCGCGGCCGCACCCTGCTGGTGCCCGACTCGCCCGCCGCACTGGACGGGATCACCCTGGACTCGGTCATCGAGCTGGCCGGCGACCTCGGGTACGTGGTGGACCGCGGGCCGCTGGCCCCGGCGGACCTCCTGGCCTGCGACGCGCTGTGCGTGGCGAGCACCGCCGGTGGTGTGCGCCCCGTACGCAGCGTGGACGCGACGGTGTTCGACACGGACAACCCCGTGGTGGCCGAGATCGTACGGGCCTACCGGCAGGCGGAGCTGGGGCTGCTGCCCGGCTACGCGAAGTGGGTGTCGGCCGGATGAGCGAGGCGCTCGTCGTCGATCTGTACGCCACCCTCCCCGGGGAGGTGCGCGGGCGGATCGACGCGCTCGGCCGGGAGCACTGGCGCCGGGCGCACGCCGGAGTGCCGCGTCTCGCGGACTCCTGGTGCCCGACCCGGCCCCTGATGCTGGGCGCCGAGGCCTACGAGCTGGTCGGCGCGGTCGCCGACCGTGCGGCGGCCCTGGCGCTCGACGCGTGCCTGCGCCGGGTGACGACGGCCGGTGAACTGCTGGCCGCCCTCTCCATGCCGCGGGAGCAGTTCCCGCTGCTGGATCCGGCGGAGCCGCTGGGTCCCCAGCTGCTGACGTCCCTGCGCGCCGACGTGATGGTCGAGCGCGGCGTGCCCAAGGTCGTCGAGCTCAACATCGACGGGGCGATCGGCGGGGCCATCGAGGCCGACCTGATCGCCGGGCAGTTCCACGAGCTCTACGCCGGCCCGGCGCCCGCCGGGGAGAGTCCGTCGGGGAGCCCGCTGCGCACTCCGCCCTCCGCGGTCGACGCGTTCTTCACCGAGCTGGTCTCCTTCCTCGGTCTGGCCGACGGCAGCACGCTCGTGGTGCCCGTCTTCCGCGAGGACGGCCTCGATTACCTGGCCGACCTGGACGACTTCATCTCCTTCCTCGCCCCCATGGGCGTACGGGGCAAGGCGCACGGCATCACCGTCGTCGGGTATCCGCTCGACCGGCTGACCCTCGACGACCGGCAGCGGCTGCGCGCCGGCGAGCAGGTCGCGCACGGGGTGTTCCGGCTCTTCCTGCCCGTCGAGCAGGCGGGCCCGGGGCTCGACGCCCTGGGCGGCGCCCTGCGGGCGGGCACCACCCGGATGTACACCCCTGAGGCGACCAGCCCCGTCAGCGACAAGCGGGTGCTGGCCTGGCTCTGGGAGGACCTGGAACTGCTGGCCCCGGCCGACCGGGACTTCGTACGCCGCCACGTGCCGCACACCGTGATCGCCGGGGCCGGGGCACTGGGCGAGGACCGGACGTCCCTGGTGATCAAGCCCGGGGACGGCTACGGCGGCGCCGGGGTGACCATGGGCCGCTCGGCGACCGAGGAGGAGTGGCGGGAACTGGTGCTGCGGGCCGCCGATCAGGGCGACCACGTCCTCCAGCGGGTGGTGGACGGCGACCTCGTCACCCTGGAATTCGCGCACGAGACCACCGGCGAGATCCGCAGCGCCGCCGTGCCCTGCGTGCTGGGGCCGATGATGTACGGCCGTGCGCTGTCGGGCGTCTATGTCCGGCACGCCACGCCCAAGCCCGGGGAACTCATCAACACGCACCAGGGCGCTGCCTCCAACAGCGTGCTGATCGTGGAGAGTCCGACGGTCCGGCAGTGAGCGTCGACGGCACCCGCGCCCCCACGCTGCGCGACCCGCTGCGGCAGCGGAACTTCCGCTGCCTGGCGGGCGGGCGCATGGCCACGTACTTCGCCAATGCCATGGCGCCCATCGTGCTCTCCTTCGCGGTGCTCGACCTGACCGGCTCGTTGATCGACCTGGGGATCGTGGTCGGGGCGCGGTCGGTGGCCAATGTGGCACTGCTGCTGTTCGGCGGCGTGATCGCCGACCGGTTGCCGCGCCGGCTGGTGCTCCAGGGGTCGAGCGTGGCCGCCGGGCTGGCCCAGGCGGTGATCGCGGCGAGCGTGCTGCTGGGCTTCGCGTCCATCCCGGTGCTGGTCGTCATCAGCGTCATCAACGGCATGGTGTCGGCGGTCTCGCTGCCCGCGGCCGCCGCCCTCGTACCGCAGACCGTACCGTCCGGCATGATCCGGCCCGCGAACGCGCTCGTCCGGATGGCCGTCAACGCGGGCATGGTCCTCGGCGCCTCGACCGGCGGGATCGTCGTCGGCTTCGCGGGGCCGGGCTGGGGCATCGCCGTCAACGCGGCCGTCTTCCTGCTCGCGGGGCTCAGCTTCGCCGGGCTGCGGGTGGCGAAGACGCCGTCGGCGGCGGGCGGACCGGCCCGGCCGCTGGCGGAACTGCGCGAGGGCTGGTCGGAGTTCACCTCACGGTCCTGGGTGTGGGTGGTGGTGCTCCAGTTCCTGGTCATCAACGCGGTGGTCGCCGGTGGGCTGCAGGTCCTCGGGCCCACCATCGCCGACCAGTCCTTCGGCCGGACCACCTGGGGACTGCTGCTCGCCGCGCAGACGGCCGGCGCGTTCGCGGGCGGCATCATCGCGGCCCGCACCCAGCCCCGGCACGCCCTGCGGATCGGGGCGGCCGTCGGCGCGTTCGAGGCGGTGCCGCTGCTGGCCCTCGCGACCACCTCGCACACGGCCCTGCTGCTGGCGGCGATGTTCATCAACGGTGTGGCGCTCGAACAACTCGCCGTCGCCTGGGACGTGTCCCTGCAGGAGAACATTCCTCCCGAGCGACTCGCCCGCGTGTACTCCTACGACGCGCTCGGCTCGTTCGTGGCCATCCCGATCGGCGAGGTGGCGGCCGGCCCGATCGCGCTCCACGTGGGCATCGACACCACGCTCGTGGCGGGCGCCGTCCTGGTCGTCACGGCCACCGGCCTCGCGCTGTGCAGCGCCGGCGTGCGCGGCCTGACCGTCAGACCCTCCGCACCTCGGCTGCCGGCCGGGGACGCGGCCACATGACCACCATCGCACCGACAGCAGGAACAGCACCGCACACAGGGGGATCACCATGCCGCACGGCATATCTCTTATCGACAAACCGGGCTGGTACGCGGGGGAACCGTACCCGGCCGGCGCGCTGGAGCACATGGCCGCGCTGCCCGCGGCCCAGCAGCCCGACTGGGCGGACCACCCGGAGCTCGGGCCGGTCGTCGGCGAACTGCGCGCCGCGCCGGGGCTGGTCGGCCCCCGCGACATCAGCAGGTTCGGTCGCCTGATCACCGAGGCCGCACAGGGCAACGTGAGCATCCTGCAGGCCGGGGACTGCGCCGAGGACCCGGCGGACAGCACGCCCGAAGCAGTGCGCGACAAGGTCCGCATGCTCGACGTCCTCGCCTCGGCGCTCTCGGAGATCACCGGGAGGCCGACCGTCCGGGTGGGCCGCATGGCCGGCCAGTACGCCAAGCCGCGCTCCCGGCCGACCGAGCGCCACGGGAACCGTGAACTACCGGTCTTCCGGGGCCATATGGTGAACCGGCCGGAGCCGGACCCGGCGGCCCGCGCACACGACCCGCGCCGGCTCGTGGACTGCTACCGGGCCGCGCACGCGGTGTACCAGACCCTGCGCACGGACACCGGCTGGGACTTCCGGAACACCTGGACCAGCCACGAGGCGCTCGTCCTGGACTACGAGCTCCCGCTGATCCGGGGCGACGGGCCGGGCCGGGCGTTCCTCTCGTCCACGCACTGGCCCTGGATCGGCGAGCGGACCCGCTCCGCCGGCGGGGCCCATGTGCGCCTGCTCTCCTCGGTGGACAATCCGGTGGCCTGCAAGGTCGGGCCGTCGACGACCCCGGCGGAGCTCTTCGAACTGTGCGCCCTGCTCGACCCGGAACGCCGGCCCGGCCGGCTGACCCTGATCGCCCGTCAGGGCGCCGGCCGGGTGCGGCAGAACCTCCCCGCCCTGGTCGAGGCCGTGCGCCGGGCCGGGCACCCCGTGGTCTGGATGTGCGACCCGATGCACGGCAACACCGTGACCGCCCCGGACGGTCGCAAGACCCGCCTCGTCGAGGAGATCGTCGGGGAGGTCGAGGGCTTCCTGTACGCGGTGGAGTCCGGCCGCGGGACCGCCGGGGGGCTCCACCTGGAGGCCACCCCCGACCGGGTGCTGGAGTGCGTCCTCGACACCGGGGCCGTGTCCGGGCTCGCCGGCCGGACCAGACCGCTGTGCGACCCCCGGCTGAACGTGGAACAGGCGCTCGACGTGGTCTCCGCCTGGCGCGCCTGACCACCCCCGCCCCACCTGCACCAGCCGGTGCTTCCAGACCATCACACACGGGGGAACATCCGCCATGAACGATCATCCCGACCGGTCGGTCCGTGCCCTGCGCGGCCTGTCCGTGGACCATCCCGCGCCCTACGGCATCCCGCGCCCTACGGCATCCCGGGCCTGATCCGGGTCGCGAGCGAGCGCACTCCCGAGGCGGTCGCGAGTGGTCTGCGGCTGCTCGTCGGCGCGGGCGCCCTGTGGACGCCGCTCAACTCCGCGGCCGGATGGCGTAATCCGGCCGATTCCTGACGGTGGGGCCGACCGGCACGACGGTCGCGGCGAGGAGCAGTTCCGGGCCGCCCGCCCAGCGTCCTTCGTAGTGGAGGGGCACGGGCGGCTCCCCGTCCCCTTCGGCGATCACGGGGATCGCGGCCGTCCCATCGGCCCCACGCGTCCCACCCGTCATACCCGTCTCGATGAGCTCGGCGCGGAAGGTTCCGGCCGCCCGGTCGAAGGAGACCGACGCGTCCCCGAAACCCAGCCGGCGCCGCGTCATCGGGAACCACGCCTTGTACACGGACTCCTTCACGCAGAAAAGCAGCCGGTCCCAGTGCACCTGCGGACACTCGGCGGTGAGGGCGGCCAGCCGCTCCAGCTCCTCGGCGCGGGCGATGGCCTCCAGCACCCGCCCGGGCAGGGGCTCGTGCGGCTCGGCGTCGATCCCCAGGGCCCGTACCCGCGTGCGGGACGCCACGGCCGCCGCCCGGTACCCGGCGCAGTGCGTCATGCTGCCGACCACCCCGTGCGGCCACACCGGCGCCCCGCGCTCGCCGGGCAGCACCGCCACGGGCGGTACGCCGAGGTCCGCGAGGGCGCGCCGGGCACAGTGCCGGACGGTGGTGAACTCCCTGCGCCGTCCTTCGTGGCGCGCCGCCCCGAGGGCTTCCAATTCCTCGGGAAGAAGGGTGGATTCGGGAACGTCGGCAAAGCTCTCGGCGTACGCCACGGCGGTCGGAAGGATCAGTTCGAGCACTTCAGGACCCTAACGACCGGAACCGTTCTTCCGCCATTTCTACCGGTCGGTCCGGCTGCTAGCGTGATTCGGGACCAGCAATTGCATTCGAACAAAACGCAGATGTTCGTCCACCTAGGGGGATTTCCGCAATGACCAGCGGTATTGATGATGCGTCCACCGCCATAGGCGCGGCCGAAATCGGTTCGAGGAAGCGGCCGCCCAGCCTGCGCCTGCCCGCGGTGGTCCAGACCCTGCTGTTCGCCCAGTACCGGCACAAGCTCTTTCCCCTGCTCCGCCGCAGGCACGGGGACATCTTCACGCTCCGGCTCACCGCGCCCACCCGCCATCTGGTGATCCTCACCAAGCAGGAGGACATCAAGACCGTCTTCGGCGGCCCGGTGGACGTCCTGCACGCGGGCGAGGGCAACGCGATCATGGGGCCGGCCCTCGGCGACCACTCGGTGCTGCTCACCGACGAGGGCGAGCACCGCAGGTCCCGGCGGCTGCTGATGCCCGCCTTCACCGGAGCGGCACTGGCGGGCTATCAGCAGATGGTGGGCGAGCTGACCGGGGCGGAAGTGGAGAGCTGGCCCGAGGAGACCGTGTTCAGCTCCCACGAGCGGATGCAGGCGCTCACCCTGGAGGTGATCCTGCAGGTGGTGTTCGGGGTGACCGACGAGGCGCGGCTGACGCGCATGCGCCCTCTCGTGCGCGGTATCGCGGACATCGGCCCGGTCACCCTCCTCGGCCTCCCCTACCCCCTCCTGCAGCGCTTCGGACCGTGGCGCCGCCACACCGGTCTCCAGCGGGGCCTGGACAGATTGCTGTACGCGGAGATCACCGACCGGCGCCGCGCCGCCGACCTGCACAGCCGGACCGACGTGCTCTCGCGCCTGCTCCAGGCGGCGGAGAACGAGGAGGGCGGCGGGTTCACCGACGCCGAGCTGCGCGACCAGCTCATCACCCTGCTCCTCGCCGGGCACGAGACCACGGCCACGGGCCTGGCGTGGGCCCTGCACGAACTGGTGCGCCGACCGGAACAGTTGCGGCGGGCCCAGCGCGCCGCGGACGAGGGTGACGACGCCTATCTCACGGCCGTCGCCAAGGAGGCGCTGCGGCTCAAGCCCGTGGTGTACGAGGTGGCCCGGCAGCTCACGAAGCCGCTCACCGTCGGCGGCTACCGACTGCCCGCCGGTGCCACGGTGATGCCCGCCATCGGCATGGTGCAGTCGGACCCTGCGTACCACGACCAGCCGGACGAGTTCCGTCCCGAGCGCTTCCTCGACGGTCAGCCGCCCGCCCACACCTGGATTCCGTTCGGCGGCGGCGCCCGTCGCTGCATCGGTGCCGGTTTCGCGCTGCTGGAGGCGACGGTGGCACTGCGCGAGGTGCTCCAGCGGTACGAGATCCGGCCGGACCGGCCCGCTCCGGAGGAGCAGAAGGCCCACCACGTCACGCTGATCCCCTCCCGGGGGGCGCGTCTCGTGGTGAGCCGTCGCCGCTGAGCGGGCCGCACCGGACGAGCGGGCCGCGGCCACCCCCGTAGCGGGGTGGCCGCGGCCCGCGTCATGAGCCCCGCGTCATGAGCCCCGCGTCATGAGCCCCGCGTCCTGCGTCCTGCTCAGCGGGTGACCTCCGCCAGCACCTCCAGACGGCCCGTCAGCAGGCGCTCCCGGCACAGGCCCCGCTGGACCTTTCCGGAGGAGGTGCGGGGGATGGCGCCCTTGCCCAGTGCCACGACCCGGTCGGGGGCGTGGCCGAGCTGCTCGCGCAGTCTCTGCATCACCCGGGCCGCGATCTCCTCGTGCTTCTCGAAGCCCTTCGCGGACTCGAAGGCCACGATCATGCGCTCGGTGTCCGGCACCGCGAAGGCCGCGCACACGGGCCGCACGCCCTCCACCTTGGCGGCGACGTGCTCGTAGTCCTCCGGGTAGAGGTTGCGACCCGAGACGATGATCATGTCCTTCGCGCGGCCGCAGACCACCAGGCCGCCGTCCTCGGTCCGGTAGCCGAGGTCGCCGGTGTGCAGCCAGCCGTCGCGCAGCACGGCCGCGGTCGCCTCCGGGTCCTCCCAGTAGCCCTGCATCAGCGCGGGGCTGTGTACGCAGATCTCCCCGACCCGCCGTTCGCCCAGCGGCTTGCCGTCCGCGTCCCTGATCTCGATCCGGACTCCCGGCACCGGGGGTCCGCAGACCGCCAGCGCGCGGGCGCCGGGGGCGGCGGCGGGCACCGGGGCGGCGAGCGCGCCCGGCTGGAGGCCGTCCCGCGCCACGTGGTCCCAGACCAGCGGCCGGGTGGCCTCTCCCATGGCCACGGCCAGGGTGGCCTCGGCCAGGCCGTACATCGGGGTCATCGCCTGCGGCCGGAGCCCGTACACGGCGCCGGCCTGCACGAACTGTTCGAGGGTGGCGGCGCGGATCGGCTCCGCCCCGTCCCCGCACACCTTCAGGGCGGAGAGGTCCAGCTCCCGCGGACGAAGCCGCATGCCCTGGGCGGCGAGACCGTAGGCGAAGTTCGGGGCGACCGTGCTGGTGGCCCCGAACCGGGAGAGGGCGTCCACCCAGGAGTCCGGCCTGGCCAGGAAGTCCTCCGGCGGCTGGAGCATCATCTTGATCCGGTAGGCCATGCCGGAGAGCACGGAGATCAGGCCCATGTCGTGGTAGAGCGGCAGCCAGCTGACGTGCACGCTGCGGTCCCGCTCCAGTTCGAGCCGCTCGCAGCAGACGGCGGCGTTGGTGAGCATCTGCCGGTGGGTGAGCGCGACCGCGCGGGGCAGGCCGGTGGTGCCCGAGGTGAACTGCAGGTAGGCGAGGTCCTCGGGTCCGACCTGGACCGGACCGCTGATCTCCGTCCGCTCCGCGGCCAGTTCGCCGCAGGTCAGCACGGGTCGGTCACCGGTGATCCGGCCGGTGACGAAGTCGCCGAAGGCATCGGCGACCACCACGCAGCGCGCGTCCACGTGGTCCAGCCTGCGGTTGATCTCGGCGGTGAACTCCGGCAGGTCGGAGAGCCGGTGCGGCAGGGGCAGGATGACGGGCACGGCGCCCGCCCGCCAGACCCCGAAGAGGCTGAGCAGGAAGCCGGGCGAGGTGGAGGAGACGATCGCGACGCGGTCTCCCTTCGCGACGCCCGCCCGGGCCAGACCGCCAGCCACCCGCCGCGCTCCGGCGGCCAGCAGCGCGTACGGCAGCGGCGTCTGATCCAGCCGCCGGTTCACCACGGTGATCCCGCGGGGGGTGGTGGCGGCGAGTTCCAGGACCTCGGGCACGGTCACCGCGCCGAACATGTCCTCGGGACGCGGATGGTCCATGGTCTTCTCTTCCCCGTTCATCCGGCGCTCCGCGCCAGGGCGTGCAGTTCGTCGATGAGGCGGTCGGCCAGGGCGCGCACCGTCGCCTCCGTGTGCAGGTTGGTGCTGTACGTCCACACCAGCCGCAGCGTGCCGTCCGAGGCCATCGCCATCAGGTCGAGGGTCCTGGTCCGGTGGCCGAGGTCGCTGCGGTGGTGGCCGAAGGATTCGACGACCGGCCGGGCGTCGCCGGTGAAGTACTCGCTGACATCGCCCCAGTAATTGAAGCCGATCTCGGGCACCGGGACCCCGGCCATCCGGGCCCGCACCGCCGGGTCGGGGTGCAGGTACCTCAACAGGCCGTATCCGACACCCTGGTGGGGCATCTCGCGGATCTGGCCGCGTACCGAGGCGAGGTCGCCCGGGCGCAGGACCAGCGGCGACAGGGTGGAGAAGCGTGCGACGGTACGGGAGATGTCCAGCGTGCCGAAGGCCCGCTGCCGGCCGTGGCCCTCGACCTCGACGACCAGTTCCGGCTGCCCGGTCCAGTCGGTGACGGCGCGGGCGAGAGCGGTCAGCAGCACCTCGCGGACCTCGGTCCCCTGCTGTCGGGCGAACCCGTTCAGCACGGCGTCCGCGGTCCGTCCGGTCACCTCCGTGAAGTGGCGGGCTGCCGAGGCCTGCGCGTTGGGGCCCAGCCGGTGGTCCACGGGCAGCGGTGCGGGCGACAGCTCGGCGAGCCCGCTCCAGTAGGGAAGTTCGGCCGTGACCTCCTCGCTCGCCGCATGGGCGTGGAGCTGCTCCGCGGCCTGCGGGAGCGAGGCCGTCTTGGGTGGCAGGACCGGCACGTCGCCCCGCTCCAGGGCGACGTAGGCGGTGCGCAGGTCCTCGTAGAACACCCGGGAGGAGTAGTAGTCCATGACCAGCCAGTGGGCGCTGACGAGGAGCCGGGGGCGGCGCCCCGGGCCGAGGTCGAACTGGGTGAGCCGGACGGTCGTGCCGGCGGCCAGGTCGAGCCCGCCGTTGCGCAGGGCGACGTGCCGGGCGATCTCCGCCTCGATGTCGGCATCGGCGACGGCACCGAGGTCGACCTCCGTGACCGCGGACGCGTCCAGGGGCCGCGCCGCGGGCAGCTCCGCGTACGGCCCCTGCTCCTGGGCCGTGCGGAACTCGGCGCGCAGCCCGTCGTGGTGGGCGAGCACGGTGGTGAGGGCCTCGCGCAGCGGTTCGGGTTCCAGCCGCCGGTCCAGCTCGAAGACGGGCCACATGCCGTTCCAGTGGTCCGCGTCGGCGAAGTCCTGCTCGAAGAACCAGAGCTGACTGGGCGACAGGCCGGCCCGGCCGGTGATCTGCCGCTGGTCCGCGGCGGCCGGCGGGCGCTCCGTGGCGAGGGCGGCCTGTTCGGCGACGGTCGGGTGGGCGAAGAAGTCCGCGAGGGTGAGGTGGAGCCCCTGTTCGGCGGCCTTGGCCACGGCGCGTACGCCGAGGAGCGAGTCCCCGCCGAGCGCGTTGAAGTTGTCGTGGCGCCCGATCCGCTGCGCCGGCAGTACGCAGGCCCAGGCGCGGGCCAGGATCTCCTCGGCCGGGGTGGCCGGTGGCTCGTCCCCCGCAGCGATGGCCTCCGGCACGGGCAGCGCGCGCCGGTCGAGCTTTCCGTTGGGGCCGGTCGGCAGCCGGTCCAGGGTCACCACGGCCGAGGGGACCATGTACGAGGGCAGCTTGGCCGCGAGGTGGGTGCGCAGCTCCTCCTCCGCGAGGTCGGCCCCGCTCTCGGGGACGGCGTATCCGATGAGCCGCCGTGCGTCCCTGGCCACGACGACGGCGGTCCGTACGCCGGGGTGGCCGGCGAGCACGGCCTCGATCTCACCGAGTTCGATCCGGTGGCCGCCGATCTTGACCTGGAAGTCGTCCCTGCCGAGCAGTTCGAGGGTGCCGTCGGGCCGGTAGCGGCCGAGGTCGCCCGTGCGGTACAGGCGTTCGCCGGTGACCGGGTGGACGAGGAACTGCGCGGCGGTGCGCCCGGGGTCGTCCCAGTACCCCTGGGCCACTCCCGCGCCCCCGATGTAGAGGTCACCGGTGACATGGTCCGGCTTGTCGGTCAGTTCGGCGTCCAGGACGTGGAAGGTCTGGTTGCGCAGCGGGGTGCCGTACGGAACGCTGCGCCATCCGGGATCGACCTCCTCGATCGGGTGCCAGATCGACCAGATCGCGGCCTCGGTCGCACCGCCGAGGCTGATCAGCTCGGGCGCGTCGGCGGCGATGGCGCGGACCCGGCCGGGCAGGGTCAGCGGGATCCAGTCACCGCTGAGCAGGGCCGTCCGCAGCGATCGCGGGAAGTCGGCGCCCTGCTGTTCGCAGTGCTCCACCAGCAGTTCGAGCAGCGGCGGGACGGTGTTCCACAGCGTCACCCGGTGCTCGTCGGCCAGGGCGGCCCAGCGGCCGGGATCGCGGGCCTCGCCGGGTGCGGGGAGCACCAGGGCGCCGCCGGCTCCGAGCACGCCGAAGACGTCGTAGACGGACAGGTCGAAGCTGAGCGAGGAGAGCCCGAGGACGCGGTCCTCGGAGCCGACGGCGAAGCGGCTGCTGATGTCGTCGACGGTGTTGACCGCCGAGCGGTGGCTGATCATCACCCCCTTGGGGCGGCCGGTCGATCCCGAGGTGAAGATGACGTACGCGAGGTCGTCGGGGCCGGTGGCCGGCGCCCCCTCCGATCCATCCGATCCGTCCGGCCCATCCGGTGCGTCCGATCCGTCCGGTGCTTCCGCCTCCGGCTGCCGGTCCACCACCAGGGCGGTGACGCCCTCCGGGACGTGGCCGCCGGGCTGGACGAGGGCCAGTGTCGCGCGGCCCGCCCCGATCAGCTGGTCGATGCGCTCCCGCGGCAGACCCGCGTCCACCGGCAGGTAGGCCGCGCCGGAGCGGAGCACGCCGAGGACGGCGGGGATCTGCTGCCACCCCTTGTGCATGAGGACGGCGACGAGGGTGTTGGGGGCCACGCCGAGCGCGCGCAGCCGGTGGGCGATCCGGTCGGCCATGCGGTCGAGTTCGCCGTAGGTGAGCGTGGTGTCGGCCGTGATCACGGCGGGCGCCCCCGGCCGGGCGGCGGCCTGACGGTCCACGGCGGTGTGCAGGAGCTCGTCCGGCACCGGCCCCGCGGTGCCGTTCACGCCCTCGCGCACGGCGCGCTGCTTCGCCGGCAGGGTGACCGGGGGTGGCGCCTCCTGCTCGGCGACGGCCCCGACCAGGTCGAGGTAGGCGGTGAACATGTCGTCGAGCACGCCCTCGGGGAACATCTCCTCCACGGCGTCCCAGCTGATCAGCAGATCGCTGCCGCGGGCCACGACCTGGTTGTCGAGGTAGACCTGCGGGGTCTGGGAAATGGCGTACGCGGTCTCGAACACCACGCCTTCGAGGGATCCGAGGCTGTCCTGCTCACGCAGCAGGCTGGTGAACACCACGGGCATGCGCGCCCGGCTGGCGTCACCGCGGCGCCCCAGCTCGCGCTGCACCTCGACACCGCTGAACCGGGCGTGCGCCAGGTCCTGGCGCAGCTGCGTCTGGATCCGCTGTGCGGCGCTCGCGAGGTCGGGCGCGCCGCCGAGGTCGCACTCCAGCAGGATCGTGCTGGTGAAGTCGCCGATCAGCCGGTCGATGTCGACGTGCCAGCGCGGCCGGTCGGCGAGGGTCAGGTTCAGGGTGAACCGGGAGCTCCGGCTCCAGGTGCGCAGGACCTGCGCGTACGCGGCGCACAGCAGCACGGAGGGGGTGACGCCCAGCGAATTGGCGCGGTCCCTGAGCTGCCGCCACACCCGGCCGGTCAGGCGGCGCTCGCGGCGTACGAAGGCGGGTGCCTCCCCGGAGCGGGGGACGGCGCGTACCGGCAGTTCGGGAGCGGGCGGCAGGGTGTCGAGGCGTCCCTGCCAGTACGCGCGGGCCTGCTCGTGGCCCGGCTGCGCACGGTGCGCCGCGACACCGTCGAGGTAGTCGCGGAAGGTCGGTTCGGGCGCCGGGCCGAGCGAGTCGGGGTCGAGGACCAGGCGGATCCACTCGGCCAGCAGTACCTGGATGCTGCCGGCGTCGACGAGCAGCAGGTCGATGCTGATGTGGAGGCGGAGCCGGCCGGCGTCCAGCCGGTGGGTGCGGATGTCGTACAGCGGCCAGGTCTGCGGGTCGAAGATTTGGGCGGCCATCTCCTCGCGGGTCTCTTCGAGCCGACATCGACTCTCGGCCTCCGGGACGCCGCCCAGGTCGCCGTGGCGGAAGCGGTAGTACGGGACCTCCCGCGCCACCTGCTGGCGGCCGTCGGGGAGCAGGACCGCCCGCAGCATGCCGTGGCGGCCGATCAGGGTGTTGAAGGCCTCCTCGACGCGCTCGCGGTCCGCGGTGAACAGGTCGACTTCCACGTAGAAGTGGGCGGAGCGCCCGCCGAGGTCGAATCCCCGGCTCCCCAGCCAGTACGCCTGCTGGACGTCGGTGAGGGCGAAGGGATCGTGATCGCGCTCGGGATCCGGAACCAGCTGCGGGACCGACCCGCCGTCCGTACCATGGTTGAGCAGCGCTCCGGCGAGCGTTTCGAGCGTGCAGTGGCCGAAGAACAGCTCCAGCGGGAGGTCGACGGTGCACGCGGTGTCGATCGCGGACTTGAACCGAACGGCGTCCAGTGAGTCGAGGAAGAGCGGTTCCTGCGGGTCGATCCAGCGGTCGTAGTCGCTGTTGACGCCGGCCAGCAGGTCTCGTATCTGGTTGATGCCCTTGTCCTGGTCAGGGATGGGCACAGCGGATATCTCTGACATCGGTCCCCCGTATCGACCAGCCAGTCATGCTGGTTTGAGAGTGTTATTGCGATGTGGCCTGCGCGTCGGCAACCTTGCGCAGGTAGGAATAGATGCCGCCATTCCTGGCAATCCAGGCAGTAAGTCGGGGTGAGAGGGCGCTGACCACGTCCGCGACCTTCTCCATGACGGGAGCCACGGTGATCTCCACCCTGTTCTCGCGGATGCACTTCAGTACCGCGCGCGCGACCTCGTCCGGCCCCACCCGGCCGAGCATCGGCGGGCGCCGGCCCGCCTGCCAGCCCGCGGAGATCCCGACGTCGGCGATCAGCGTGGGGTAGACCGCGGACACCCCCACGCCGGTCCCCCGCAGCTCCTCGCGCAGGGACCAGGTGAAGCCGACGAGGCCGTGCTTGGCCGAGGAGTTGATCGTGGCGTAGGGATAGGCCGTCCGCCCGCCCACCGAGCCGATGTTGACCACATGGCCGCGCCCCGCGTCCAGCATGTGCGGGAGCACGAGCCTGGTCATCGCCTCGGCCCCGAAGAGATTGACCAGCAGGACTTTCCTGATGTCCTCGATCGAGGCGTCCTGGAACCGGGTGATGCATTCGATCCCGGCATTGTTCACCAGCAGCCCGGGCGGACCCAGTTCGCTCAGGACCGTTTCCACGATCCGCCGCTGAGCCTTCTCGTCGGAAATATCGGCGGGCACCACGAGCGGCTTGTGACCGTGCCGGCCGATTCTTTCCGCGGTGGCCCGCAGGCCTTCCTCCGATCGGGCGACGAGTGCCAATCGGACACCCGCCCTCGCCAGATGTTCGGCGATGTGCGGGCCGACGCCGCGCGAGGCCCCCGTGACGATTCCCACCACATTGTTCAATTCGCGCACGAACATCGTCCTTTGCCGAGAGAAGCGGAGCTAGCGGGACGGCTGCGGAGCGCCGCGGCCGCCGGACAACAGCTGGACCAGCACCGCGACGCAGCACAGCAGTGCCCCGGTCAGTGCCACGGCGCCGATGCCGACGTGATCGAGCACCGCCCCACCGATGACCCCGGACAGTCCGATGCCCAGGTACAGGGCCGACGCGTTGAGCGCGAGCAGCAGACTGCCGGCGCCCGGGGAGAGTTCGAGCAGGCGGCGCTGGACCGGCGGGTTGAACCCCCAGCTCGACACGCCCCACACGAACAGCAGCACGGCTGCGAGCGCGGTGCTGTGCACCACGGACAGCGCCGACAGCGCGATCACGCTGCCGGACACGGCCACCAGCAGCGGCATCCGGTAGCCGAACCGGTCCGCCGCGACACCGCCGAGGACATTGCCGATCGCGCCGCCGATGCCGTACCCGAAGAGCAGCAGGCTCAGCCCGGTGCCGTGCGCCCCGACGGTGTCGGCCAGCACGGGTGCCGCGTAGGTGTACACGGTGAACACCCCCAGGCTGGCGGCCAGGGTGATCCCGAGGACGCTGACCACGCGCGCGTCCGAGGCGACCTCGACGCGCCGGCGCAGCGACACCCGCGCAGGTGCCGCGACCTCGGGCACCGCCACCGCAACGGCCACCGCCGAGAGCGCGCAGAACGCCGCGACCAGCCAGAAGACGCCCCGGTACCCGAGCGGGCCGACGAGCAGCGTGCCGGCGGGGACCCCGACGATGGTGGCCGTCACCAGACCGCCGAACACCCAGGCCGCCGCGCGCGCCCGGCGCTCCGGTCCGCTCAGTTCGGCGGCGACGGCGGTGGCCGCCGGGGTGAACACCGCGGCGCCGACGGCCGTGACGATCCGGGCGGCCAGCAGGACGCCGAAATTCGGTGCCAGCGCGGCGAGCGCGTTGCCCGCCGCGGCCACCAGCAGTGCGGCGACGATCAGCGGACGACGGCGCCACCCGCCCATCGCGACGGCCAGCAGCGGGGAGCCGATCGCGTACGCCACGGCGAAGGACGTGGTCAGCAGCCCCGCCGTGGAAAGGGATACGGACAGCTCCTCGCTCAGCTGAGGCAGTACGCCGGTGACGACATAGCCACTCGTCCCCACTGCGAACGCTCCGAGAGCGAGCGTCAAGACCTTGCCCAACACGAAATGAACCCCCTGCCCCCGGCCGGTCGGTGCCGATTGCGATCATGGCACGGGCCGCGAAGGCCACGCGAACCGGAGTCATCACCACACTCCCACAACAGAAGTTGCAGGCCAACGGGGGTTTTGCGCCAAGATCGACCGGCCCGGGTCCGGACGCGCGCGAGCGGCCCGCGGCAAGGGACACCTTGCCGCGGGCGGTCACCTGCCCGGCCCTACGACCGGATCACTCCTGGCCGGAAGCCGACGGATTCGCAGAGGCGACGCCCGACCGACGGGCCTTCTCGATATCCGCGGCGGAGGGCTTTACCCGGCTGAACTCGTCGTGCCCGACCACGGTGGACTTCCACTGGTCGGCGGCCGTGGTCCCGTAGCTCAGCAGCCACTGGGTCACGATCCGCTCCTGGCTGCCGCCGACGTACTGGCCGCTCCAGGTGGCGACGGAGTGCGCGTTGCGGTAGGCGTTGCGATAGGCGACCGTCCATCCGATGGCGGTCCCGCTGCCGTCGGTGGCGGGTGCGCTGTCGTAGCGGCCGGTCATGACGTAGCGCTTCTCGGCGTTGCCGACGGCGGACTCGTAGGTCCCGACGAACCCGCCGTTCGCGGCCTTGGTCACGACCATGGTCGAGCCGAGCTGGTTGTACCAGGTACCGAGCACGGACGGGCGGCCGTTCGCCCCGTCCTCGGTCCCGGCGATCTCGGCGGACGCGGCCGCCGGGGTGTCCGCGGAAGCACTCGCGGATACCGTGCCGAAGGCCAGGAGCGTTGCGCTGAGAGCTATGAAGACATGGCGTACACGCGTCACGAGATCGATCCCCCTGTGCGGTCCGACAGCCCGGTCCGGTTGCCGGTGGTGGCAGAAGGCCAAAAGGCCGCTTTCGGGGAATATCGTAGGGCGGCACGCTTGCGACGGGCCGGACGTCCGGCGCGAATGTCGGAGTTCGTACCAAGACTCGGCGTGATTCGTTCGCCCGCCTGCCCCCGGGGAATTCCGGAGGCAGGCGGTCCGTGTCAGTTGTCGCGGACCGCGACGATGCCGTTGAACACTCCGACGTACGCGGTGCCGTCGGGGCCGAGCGTGATCGGGGCCCAGTTGTTGTCGTAGAGCGGACCCGTGCCGGTCAACTGCCGCCAGCGGCGCTCACCCGTACGGAAGTCCACGGCCGTGAGGTACCAGGCGTCTATGCCCCAGGCGTTGGGCTCCTTCTCGTAGAAGTAGAGCAGCCCGTTCGCGGTGGAGAGCTTCGGGACCACGGAGGGAGCGCGGATCGCACTCTCCCAGACCGTGTCGCAACCGGTGCCGTCGGCGCGGACGTCGATGCGGGTCACGCCGCCCACGACGGACTTGCCCAGCAGCAGGGTGGTGGGGTTCTCGTAGCCGTAGTTGTTCTCGACGACGATGCTGTTGCCCCAGGTGATCAGGGAATTGTCGGTGGTGGAGGCCCCGGAGCCGAAGACCGGCACCCTGCACACCAGCCGCCGGTCGGCGGGCACCTCCACGCCCCGCTTGTAGACCAGGACGTTCATCCGGTCGTCGGCGTTGTCGGTGATGGCGACGTAGCCCTGGCCGAAGAGGTCCGGGGTGGTGCCCGAACCCTGGTTGACGGAGCCGGGCTTGGCCGCCGTACCCCGGTCGTAGGTCTGGCGCCACTGCACCTCGGGGGTACCGTCGGCGCCGGCGCGGAAGCTGTAGAGCGCATGGTCGGAGACGATCGAGACACCGTCCTCGGCGACGGAGAAGGAGTTCTGGATCTCCTCGCCGCGCAGCTGGACGGAGCGGATCCGGTCGGTCGCGGGGTCCACCGTGCCCACCCGGCCCTGACGGGTAACCCACCAGATCCGGCCGTTCCAGTCGGGCATCACCGAGGTGACGGGGTCGCAGGTGCCGCTGGGCCACAGGTTGGTCCAGGTCACGCAGTCGTGCGGGACCTGCCCGGTGAGGTCCCAGTCGTCCTCGACCGTGAACCGCCAGCTGCCGTCCGGGTTCTGTGCGTGGGCGAGGCGCAGGATGTGCTGGCGGGAATCGGCCAGCACGGCCCGGTCCTGGTGGTCCAGGTAGAAGTAGGCGCCGCCCGAGGTGTCCTTGAAGATCTTCGCGAAGTCGAGCGAGGTGATCGCCTCGACCGTCGAAGAGCGCTGAGGGAGCTGGTACTCCGCGAGCGTGGCGAGCGTACGGGGTTCCAGGAGCTTGACCTTGAAACCGGAGAAGGTGCCGCACACCGTGACGATGCGGCCGCCCGAGTCGAAGGTGGCGGTCGCGCACTCGCCGCCGAGGGCGGCGATCTTCTCGCTGGTCACCTTCGGGTTCCTGCCGAGCGGACCGGACCAGGGGGAGGTGGCGCTGCCCGCCGCGTCGGAGTGCATGCCGCTGCGGCCGTTGGGCGCGAGGAACGGGTGCTGCGGCGGCGCCTCGCCGGGCAGCGGGGCGGCGGCCGCGGGGCTGCCGTCGTAGTGGGTGACGAGGCGGTGACCGGGGGCCTTGGGTATCTCCTCGGCCTGGACCGGCGAGCCGCCGTACATCACCGTGAGTGCGACGACGGGCAGCACGGCGCAGTTCAGCGATCTTCGGAACATCCGGGCTTCCTCCACTTCTTGCCAGCCTTGTTGACAATGCGTCTGATGTCGCGCCGCCGCCAGACGCTAGATCGCACTGTCCGAGGAGTCCATGGATGGGCCGGATGATTCATGAAGGCGCAACAGTCGATCAAGGATTGAGGCTGGAGACCACGTTCGCGGTGGCCGTCAGGCCGTCGTGGATGGTCGCGGCCATGCTGCTGCTCGCGAGGTAGAAGCCGAGCAGCGCGCAGACGACGGCGTGCGAGAACTTGAGCCCGCCACTGCGCAGGAAGATCCACGCGAGGATGAGGAGCAGGACGACCACCGAGAGGGAAATCACCATAGAAACCTCCTTGCTCGCCGTCATCGTGGCGCAGGAGGGGGTGCCTTCGGGCGAAAGACGTGTCCGCCGTACGGGTGTTGACCGTCCGTGACCAGCGGTCAGTCCTTGACGACCTCGTCCCGGTGGGTCGTACGGTCGCACCAGCGCTCCAGCAGCACGGGGTCGTGCCCCAGCGCGAGCAGTGCCGCGAGCAGCGGGGAAGTCCACCGAGGTGGCCGTCCGGACGGTGCGGCCGCGATGCCGGGCCGGCTGAAGACGGTCTCCACCAGCAGCGCACCCGTGATCAGTTCCGGGACCCGGGAGCCGATCAGTGTGAGCATCGGCAGCATGCCGGAGCGCAGCCCGTGCCCGAGCAGGACGATCCGGACACGAACCCGGCCACAACGCCGGCCGCCCGCCGCAGGGGTCTTGTCGGGCTCCCGCCCGCCGTGCCATATATGTCTAGACCTTTAAGGAAGCCGAGGAAGGCACCCCGTGCGACGCAGCGCCCCCACGCCCGCCCTCTGCCTGGCCGCCCTGAGCCTCACCGCCCTCACGGCCTGCACCGCGCCCGACACCGAGCCCCCGCCCGCCCCCGCCGGACTGACCGCCCAGGCCGGCAGCGCCACCAGCGTGCACGTCATGTGGGACGCCGCGGCCGGCCGGGACGGGGTGATCGGCTACCAGGTGTTCGAGGCCGACCACATGGTCCGTGAACTCCCCGCCGAGAAGACCATGGTGGACATCACCGGCCTGGCCCCGCAGACCGGTTACACCTTCACGGTCCGGGCCAAGGACGCCGCCGGGAACCTCTCCGGCCCCGGGCCGGCCGCCCGGGTCACCACCCCGGCGGCCAAGGCGGAGGACCACAGGGCCCCCACTACCCCGGCGACCACCACCGCCCGGGCGACCGGCCCGCGGTCCGCCCAGGTCTCCTGGACGGCGGCGACCGACGACACGGGCGTGACGGCCTACGACGTCTACCAGGGCGGTGTGCGGATCCACACCGCGGGCCCCACCGAGAGCGGCACCGCGCTGACCGGCCTTCAGCCGGACACCGTCTACACCTTCACCGTCCGGGCCCGCGACGGGGCGGACAACTCCTCCCCCGACGGCCCGGCGGTGGACGTGACGACCCCGCCCGCCTCCGGCGACGGCCCGGGCACCGCCCCCGCCGCCTTCACCGCCGCCGCCTCCCCGGGTGCGGTGACGCTGACCTGGACCGCCCCGGACACCGGCCGCGAGACCACCGAGTACGAGCTGTACGTCAACGGACTGCCCACGACCGTCATCCAGTTCGGAGCGGGCGCGGTGCCCCGCGGCCGGGCGGAATACCGGCTCACGGTGGCCGAGCCGGCCGGCACGGTGTGGGCCGTCAAACTGCGGGCCAGGCTCCCCGACGGCAACTGGGGATCCTTCTCCGCGGAGCGGCGGATCACACTCGTCGCGTGAAAAAAGGTACCGATCCGGCCTGAACGGCACGGCCGCACAGGAAGATCGCGCACAATACATCCGTGTTCGGTGCGTACTCGTTCAATGACAATCAGGCAGACTCCGCGGACGGCGATCCGGGACCCGACCCCCGCCCGGTGCCGGGCAACCTGCCGGCGGAACCTGCGAGCTTCATCGGCCGGGAGCGTGAACTCCGGCTGCTCGGCGACCTGTTGCGCGAGCGAAGACTGATCACCCTCACCGGGGCGGGCGGCGTCGGCAAGTCACGGCTCGCCCTGCGGGCCGTCGCCGCCGCCCGCGGGACGCGGCCCGACGGGGTCTGGTGGACGGAGCTGTCACCGCTGCGCGATCCGAGCCTGCTCACCGCCACCGTCGCCCACACGCTGGGCCTCGCCGACCACTCCCCGCGCCCTC
This sequence comes from Streptomyces avidinii, assembly GCF_014650695.1. Lineage (GTDB taxonomy): Bacteria > Actinomycetota > Actinomycetes > Streptomycetales > Streptomycetaceae > Streptomyces > Streptomyces avidinii. Next base: position 72,872 of record NZ_BMVL01000018.1, read on the forward strand.
CCGACGAGGAGTTGTGCGCGTGGATGGCCGACAAGAAGCTCCTCCTGGTGCTGGACACCTGCGAGCACCTGGTGCCCGCCTGCCGCCACCTGGTCGGTGAACTCCTGCAGTCCGCCCCCGGACTGACGGTCCTGGTCACCTCCCGCGAGCCCCTCGACATGCCGACCGAGGAGGTCGTCGAGGTCCGGCCGCTGCCCTGTGAGGGACCCGACAGCGACGCCCTCGCCCTCTTCCGGGCCCGCGCGCTGGCGGCGGCGCCACGGGCGGCGGCCGTCTTCACCGACCCCGACCGGGCCGCACTGGCCGCCGAGGTGTGCCGGCGCCTGGACGGCATCCCGCTCGCGCTGGAACTCGCGGGCGCCCGGCTGCGGTTGTGGACGCTGGAGCACATGGCCGAGCGGATCGGCGAACGTTTCGAGGTGCTGTCGGACACCCGGGCCTCCCTGCCGCGCCGGCACCGGACGATGCGCACCACCATCGGCTGGAGCCACGAACTGTGCGAACCGCTGGAGCGGTTGCTGTGGGCCCGGCTCTCCGTCTTCACGGGGGACTTCGACATCGCCGCGGCCCGCGCGGTCTGTTCGGGCGGCCCGCTGCCCGCCGCCCGCGTGGAGCGCGTGCTGGCGGGCCTGGCCGCCAAGTCCGTGGTGCTGCGCACCGAGGAACGCGGCGCCGGGGCCCGGTACCGGATGCTGGACACGATCCGCGAGTACGGGCAGGACTGGCTGGACGAGCTCGGCGAGGTGGGGATCGTCACCGACCGGCACGCCCACTGGTACGCGGCCTTCTCCCAAGCCGCCGACCTGGGCTGGATGGGCCCGGGGCAGGTGGACTGGTACCGAAGGATCACCGCCGAGCACGCGCAGCTGCGTACCGCCCTGGAACACCTGCTCACCGCCGACCCGACGGCCGCGCTGGAGATGGCCGGGGCACTGTGGTTCTACTGGTTCGCGTGCGGGCACGTGCACGAGGGCCGCGGCTTCCTGGAACGGGCCCTGCGGGCCGCTCCGCGCACGGGGAGCGCGCACAACCAGGCCGTATGGGCCCTCGGGCTCACCGCACTGCTCCAGGGCGACATGGAGGCGGGACAGCAGCTCGGCGACTTGTGTGCGCGGGACGCCGCCCGGCTCGCGGACCCGGAGCGGGAGCTGCGCGCGGCCTACTTGCACGCGGTCTCGGTCCTCATGCCCGGCGACCCCGTACGGGCCCTGCGGCTCGCCGGCCCACGGGCCCGGGCCGGTCACGGCGGGCGGCCCAGCGGCGCCGGCTGGCTCCTGTGCAAGCTGGCCACCGGCTACGCCCTGTGCGACCTGCGGCGGTTCGAGGAGGCGACCGAGGAGGCGCGGTCCCTGCGGGAGGCCTGCGTGGAGCTGGGCGAGCGCTGGCTGCGGGCGTACGCGGACTACATCCTGGCGGTGGCCGCGCTGGGCCTGGGGGACCACGGGGAGGCCGCCCGGCACGTACGGTCCATGCTCTCCGGGAAACGGCTGCTCGGCGACCGCTTCGGCATCGCGCTGGGCCTGGACCTGCTGGCCGCCGCGGTGGCCGGACTGGGCGACGGGGAGCTGGCGGCTCGGCTGCTGGGCACCGGGCACGCCTGGTGGCGCACGGTGGGCCGGCCGCAGATGGGCGGTTCGCCCTCGCTGACCGCCCTGCGGGACCAGGGCGAGCAGCAGGCCCGCGCGACGATCGGGGACACCGCGTACGAGAGGGCGTTCCTGGGCGGCGCGGCTGCGCCCACCGGCTGATGCACGGCCGGTGGGCCCGGTGATCGGCCTGGGTCCTGGGCTCCCGTCAGTACGGGAGGGGTCTGCCCGACGGTGTGCGCAGGTCCAGGTCTCGGGGGGCGGGCTTCGGGACGGGCTTACGGATCAGCTGCTGGCGCATGCTGCCTCCTCGCTCAGACCAGTGCCGGGCGGCGGGGTTCCACCGTGCGGCTGTCGGGGAGCAGTTCACCGGTGTCGTCGAACATCACGACTCCGTTGCACAGCAGGCTCCAGCCCTGTTCCGGGTGAGAGGCCACAATGCGGGCGGCGTCGTGATCGGCGCTGTCGGCGGTAGGGCAGGGTGGCTGGTGGGAGCACATGGCGCACCTCCTCGCGAAGTGGGGCGGGAGCGCCGGTGGTCACCCGGTCGAATCCGCGATCCACGGTGGCGGTGAGTATTACTGATCGCCGCCCCCGGACGGAACCCATATTCGCCGTCCAGTTCAGGGTGTGTATGCCCGATTACCATGCGCTCATGCCCGCTATCCGGATCGTTCACCGCACGTCTTTTTCACCGGTCGAGGCGTGGCCGAAGCTCACGGACTGGGAGCGCCACGGCGCACAGGTCCCGCTCACCCGGACGATCATCGAGACGGCTCCGCCGACGCACGCCGGAACGATCTTCACGGCCCGCACGGGCGTGAGCAGGATCACGTTCGACGACCGCATGGAGGTCGTCGTCTGGCGACCCCCCACGGAGGGGTTGCCGGGATTGGTCCGGCTGGAGAAGCGCGGACGGTCGGTGACGGGCTGGGCGGAGATCGAGATCCGCCCCCTGCCCGCGGGCGGCTCGGAGGTCCACTGGCGCGAGGAACTGCGGCTGCGCGGCCTCCCCCGCGCCCTGGACCCAGTGGTCGCGGCCGCGGGCCGGTTCCTCTTCGGCCGGGCCCTCGCCCGGCTGCTGCGGCCCTGAGCCCGCGGGCTAGGGTGCCGTGATCACCGCGCCGGTGATCACCAGCGACCGAGGAGATCCCCGTGGCCACTCCGCCACAGCCCCAGCACCGGCCCCAGCAGGGCGCCGGCCCGTACAACCCCTACACCGCGCCCGTCCCGCCGCAGAGCGGTCCGCCCGGCCCGCGGTACGCCGCGCCGCAGCCGTACGGCGCGTACGGCACGCACCCCGAGCCCGGCCGGTACGGCTGCCGGCTGTGCGGGGCCTGGCCGGCCGCGCACGCGACCGTACGCGGCCACCAGGGCATGATCGTGCTGATGCGGTTCCTGAGCCTGCGCGGGCCCTTCTGCCGTGACTGCGGGCTCGCCACGTACCGCCGGATGTCCTCGGACACCCTGTGGCAGGGCTGGTGGGGGCCGCTGTCCCTGTTCATCACGCCCGTGACCCTGCTGATGAACCTCGGCCCCCGGGCGGCCTTCCGCAGGCTCGCTCCCCCGGCGGGCGGTCACCGGCCCGCGCTCGACCCGGGCAGGCCGCTGTGGCGCCGGGCCCCGGCCCTGCTCATGATGGCGCCGGTGCTGCTCGTCCTGCTGGCCGTCCCGGCCCTCGTCCTGCTCGGCATGCTGGTCGGCGACACGAAGCTGACCACGGGCCAGTGCGTGCGCAACGAGGGCAGCTGGACCGACCAGGACCTGCGGGTCGAGTCCTGCGCCTCGCCCCGCGCCGAGTTCCGCGTCACCGGTCCGCCCTGCGCCGCGGGCGACTACATCGCCGACCGCGAGTACGGGCGGGAGGAGTTCACCATGCTCTGCCTCACTCCACTGGGCCGGGCGCAGGGTGCGGCCACCGCACCCGGCACCCCGCCCTCCACGGACTAGCGGATCGGCATACCGGAGATCGTGCGGGCGATCACGAGGCGCTGGATCTCGCTGGTCCCCTCGAAGATCGTGTAGATGGCGCTGTCCCGGTGCATGCGCTCCACCGGGTACTCGCGGGTGAAGCCGTTGCCGCCGAGGATCTGGACCGCCTGGGCAGTGACCTTCTTGGCGACCTCGCTGGCGAAGAGCTTCGACATCGAGCCCTCCGCCGATTCGAACGGCCGGCCCGCGACGGCCATCCAGGACGCCCGCCACACCAGCAGCCGGGCCGCGTCGATCTGGGTCCGCATGTCGGCGAGCTGGAAGGCCACGCCCTGGTTGTCGATGATCGGGCGGCCGAACTGGGTGCGGGTCTTCGCGTAGTCGAGGGCGACCTCGTACGCCGCGCGCGCCGTGCCGACGGCCATCGCGCCGACCGCGGGCCGGGAGGCCTCGAAGGTGGCCATCGCCGCGTTCTTCACCCGCTCGCCCCCGCCGCTGCGCGCCCGCTCGTGGGCCCGCGCGAGGCGCTCGTCCAGCTTCTCCTTGCCGCCGAGCAGGCAGGAGCCGGGGATCCGTACGTCCTCCAGCACCACCTCGGCGGTGTGGGAGGCGCGGATGCCGTGCTTCTTGAACTTCTGACCCTGGGACAGTCCGGGGGTGTTCGGCGGGACGATGAAGGAGGCGTGCCCCTTGGTCCCCAGTTCGGGATCGACGACCGCGACCACGATGTGCACGTTGGCGATGCCGCCGTTGGTCGCCCAGGTCTTGGTGCCGTTGAGCACCCACTCGTCCTTGGCCCGGTCGTAGACCGCGCGGGTGCGCATCGAGCCGACGTCGGAGCCCGCGTCCGGCTCGGAGGAACAGAAGGCGGCGACCTTCACGTCGTCCGGGGTCCCGTACATCTGCGGGATCCAGGTGCCGATCTGCTCCTCGGTGCCGTTGGCGACGACGCCGATGGCCGCGAGCCCCGTACCGACGATGGACAGCGCGATGCCCGCGTCGCCCCAGAAGAGCTCCTCCATCGCCATCGGGATGCCGAGGCCGGTGGGGTCGAAGAACTGCTGGGCGTAGAAGTCCAGCGAGTAGATTCCGACCTTGGCGGCCTCCTGGATGACGGGCCAGGGAGTCTCTTCGCGCTCGTCCCATTCCGCGGCGGCGGGTCGCATCACGTCGGCGGCGAAGCCGTGGATCCAGTCCCGTACCTGCTTCTGGTCGTCGTTCAGCTCCATGGTGAACTCCGCCATGTCCCCTCCACCTGTCTGTACTCGTCCCTGCGGCGGTTACTAGCGGTAACCTACGCGAAGAGCACAGTCTGTTACTGGCGAGTAAGCACTGTCAAGCACCGTCGGCACCGGCCACGACGCCGGACGGGGTGACCGCCGATTCGATCGACAGGGTGTACCGGGTGTTACGTTGCGTGGGCGTCACGCACATCGCAAGGGCGGGGAGAGAAACACGTCATGGAGACCACTCAGCGGGCCGGCGAGCCGGGAGCGGCCGAACGCCGCCGGCGGGAGCTGCTCGAAGCCGCCGACCGGGTCGTGCTCAGGGACGGCCCCAAGGCCTCCATGAACGCGATCGCGGCGGAGGCCGGCATCACCAAACCCATCCTCTACCGGCACTTCGGGGACAAGGCGGGCCTCTACCAGGCCCTCGCCGTCCGGCACACCGACGCCCTGCTCGACTCCCTGCGGGCCGCGCTCGACGCGCCCGCGGAGCGGCGCCGCCGGGTGGAGGCGACCCTCGACACCTACCTCGCCGCCATCGAGGCCCGTCCGCAGGTCTACCGCTTCCTCATGCACCCGGCCGAGGACTCCCACAGCGCCGAACGCGGCTTCGACGTCGGGCTGCACTCGGCCCCGCTGCTGCGCAGGCTCGGCGAGGAGCTGGCCGAGGTGATCGGCGAACGGGTGGACCTCGGCCCGGGCGGCGACCGGCTCGCCCGGATCTGGGGCCACGGCATCGTCGGCATGATGCACGCGGCCGGCGACTGGTGGCTGGGCGAACGCCCCTGCGACCGCGCGGCACTGGTCACGGGCCTGACCGACCTGCTCTGGGGCCGCCTGGCCACCGCCGGCAACCGCCACGACGGCCCGGGCTTCTAGCCCCCGCCGGGGCCATCTTCAGCCTCGCCGGGCCCCCGGCCCCGCCGGCCGATCCAGCCTCGGCCGGGGCCACACCCAGCCTCGCCGGCGTTTGAGGCGCGGGGTCTGGGGCGGCGCCCCGGGAATCCGGCTCCGCCGGGCACCGGGCTCCGCCCGGACCCTCCCCCAGCTACCGCTGGGAGGTGCCGCCTGCTCAAACGCCGGCGAGGCTGAAATACGGCCCCGGCCGAGGGGGAGACGGGCTAGCCGCGCAGCGCCTCGGCCCCCCAGGGGGTCTTCCGGATGGCCCGCCGCAGGCGACGGGCGCGCAGGCCCGTCACGCGCTCCGCGTACACGGTCCCGTCGAGGTGGTCGCACTCATGCTGAAGGCACCGCGCGAAGAAACCGGTGCCCGAGATCCGGACCGCCGCACCGTCCGAGGTGAACCCCTCCACCACCGCGTGGTCGTGGCGGACCGTCCCCGCCTCCAGCCCCGGCAGGGACAGGCACCCCTCCGGCCCCAGGAACTCGTCCCCGTCGGCCGTCACCAGCCGCGGGTTGACGATGTGCCCGACGTGGCGGACGTCCTCGTCGTCGGGGCAGTCGTAGACGAAGACCCGCTGCCCGACCCCGATCTGGTTCGCGGCGAGCCCGACGCCCTCGGCGGCGTACATCGTCGCGAACATGTCCTCGATGAGCCGGTCGAGATCCGGGCCGAATTCGGTGACTTCCGCGCACGCGGAGTGGAGCACCGGATCACCCAGCAGGCTCATGGTGCGGACGAGGCCGGTGGTACCGGGGATGGGGCGCTGTCGCATGGCCGTAAGCCTACGACGGGCGACTATATGAGGAGATCCGCGGCGGGGCGGGGGCGCCGCGGTCAAGGCCCGGGCCGGTACTGGATAGGCTGGGGCCGACCGACGCAAGGAGGACAAGGGACGATGGCAGGCAACACGGAGCCGCTTTCGCCGCGGGCCAAGCTGGCCGTGACGGCGGGCAAGGCCGCGGCGGCGGTGTCGCGGGCCGCGGGACGCGGAAGCGGATCGGTGATCGGTGGCAAGGTCGCACTCAGGCTCGACCCCGATCTTCTCGGCGCGCTGGCGCAACATCTCGATGTCGTCCTCGTCTCCGCGACGAACGGCAAGACCACGACGACCCGGCTGATCGCGGAGGCCCTGCGGGCCAGCGGTCCGGTCGTCTCCAACGCCCTCGGCGCCAACATGCCCGCCGGCATCACCTCGGCGCTGGCCGGCGGTTCGGACGCCAAGTACGGCGTCATCGAGGTCGACGAGAAGTACCTGGCCGGGGTGGCCCGGGACGTCACCCCGAAGGTGATCGCCCTGCTCAACCTCTCCCGCGACCAGCTGGACCGCGCCGCCGAGACCCGCATGCTCGCGGAGAAGTGGCGCGAGGGCCTCCAGGGCTCCAAGGCGGTCATCGTCGCCAACTGCGACGACCCGCTGATCGTGTGGTCCGCCTCCTCCTCCCAGAACGTGGTGTGGGTCGCGGCCGGCCAGGAGTGGAAGGACGACGCCTGGTCGTGCCCCTCCTGCGGCGGCGTCATGCAGCGCCCGGGCGACGACTGGTTCTGCGGCGAGTGCGGCTTCCGGCGCCCGACCCCGACCTGGGTGCTCTCCGGCGATCACGTCCTGGACCCGCACGGCAGTGCCTGGCCGATCCACCTCCAGCTGCCGGGCCGCGCCAACAAGGCCAACGCCGCCACCTCCGCCGCCGTGGCCGCCGTCTTCGGCGTCCCGCCGCAGGTCGCGCTGGAGCGGATGTACCAGGTGCAGGCCGTCGCCGGCCGCTACGACGTGGTGCACTTCCAGGGCCGTGAGCTGCGGCTGCTGCTCGCGAAGAACCCGGCGGGCTGGCTCGAAACGTTTTCGCTGATCGATCCCCCGCCGACCCCGGTGATCCTCTCGGTGAACGCGCGCGGCGCCGACGGCACCGACACCTCCTGGCTGTGGGACGTGGACTACCCGCGGCTGCTCGGTCACCCGATCTTCGTCATCGGTGACCGCAAGCTGGACCTCGCGGTCCGCCTCGAGGTCGCGGGCCTGGACTTCCGGGTGTGCGAGACCCTCGACGAGGCCGTGCAGCTCGCGCCGCCCGGACAGATCGAGCTGATCGCCAACTACACCGCCTTCCAGGACGTGCGCCGCCGCGTCGGCAACTAGTACCCATAAGGACAAGAGCATGAGCGACAACAGCCTGCGTCTGGTGTGGGTCTACCCCGACCTGCTGAGCACGTACGGAGACCAGGGCAACGCCCTGGTGGTGGAGCGCCGGGCGCGCCAGCGCGGCCTGGACGTGCAGCGCGTGGACGTGCGCAGCGACCAGCCCATCCCCACCTCGGGCGACATCTACCTGATCGGCGGCGGCGAGGACCGGCCGCAGCGCCTCGCCGCGGAGCGACTGCTGCGCGACGGCGGTCTGGAGCGCGCCGTCTCGAACGGGGCGATCGTCTTCTCCGTCTGCGCCGGGTACCAGATCCTCGGCAAGGAGTTCGTCAACGACCAGGGCCAGCGCCAGGAGGGCCTCGGCCTGCTGGACGTGGTCACCGTGCGCGGTGAGGGCGAGCGGTGCGTCGGCGACGTCCTCGCCGACATCGACCCGCGCCTGAACCTGCCGCAGCTGACGGGCTTCGAGAACCACCAGGGCGTGACCCACCTCGGCCCGACGGCCAGGCCGTTCGCCCGGGTGAGCATGGGCCGCGGCAACGGCACCGGTGACGGCACCGAAGGCGCGTACAACGACACGGTGTTCGGCACGTACATGCACGGCCCCGTGATGGCCCGCAACCCGCAGATCGCGGACCTGCTGCTGAAGCTGGCCCTCGACGTGAACGCGCTGCCGGCCATAGACGACCGGTGGTACGAGGCGCTGCGCGCGGAGCGCATCGCCGCCGCGACGCAGCCCGCGTAGCGCCCGGCGGACCGCTCATCGGGGCGGCCCCGTCATCATGTGTTCGGCCCGGTTTTCCCTAGGGGGAACCGGGCCGACGTGGTTTCGCACGACGAGTGGGACCAGCATGTGGAGGATGGTTCAGTCCACCGCTCCACCGCTTGTAGGGTGGCCGTAGTTCCAACCGGACGACGTGGTCCGGTCGCCGGCCCACGTTGCAAAGGTCCGTTCCTGCCATGCGCATAGGTGTGCTCACTTCCGGTGGCGACTGCCCCGGTCTCAACGCCGTCATCCGTTCCGTCGTGCACCGCGCCGTCGTCGACCACGGCGACGAGGTGATCGGCTTCCACGACGGCTGGAAGGGCCTTCTGGAGGCGGACTACCGCAAGCTCGACCTCGACGCCGTCGGCGGCATCCTCGCCCGCGGCGGCACCATCCTCGGCTCGTCCCGGGTCCAGCCGGCGCACCTGCGCGACGGTGTGGAGCGCGCCCGCGGCCATGTCGCGGACCTGGGCCTCGACGCGATCATCCCGATCGGCGGCGAGGGCACCCTGAAGGCCGCGAACCTCCTCGCGCAGGCCGGTCTGCCCATCGTCGGGGTCCCGAAGACCATCGACAACGACATCGCCTCCACCGACGTCACCTTCGGCTTCGACACCGCCGTCGGGGTGGCCACCGAGGCGCTGGACCGGCTGAAGACCACCGCCGAGTCCCACCAGCGCGTGATGGTCGTGGAGGTCATGGGCCGCCACACCGGCTGGATCGCCCTCCACTCGGGCATGGCGGCCGGCGCGCACGCCATCGTCGTACCGGAGCGCCCCTTCGACATAGAGCAGCTGACGGAGATCGTCGGCGAGCGCTTCTCCGCGGGCAAGCGGTTCGCGATCGTCGTGGTCGCCGAGGGCGCCAAGCCGAAGCCGGGCTCGATGGACTTCGAGGAGGGCGGCACCGACATGTACGGGCACGAGCGGTTCGCCGGCATCGGCAACCGGCTCGCCGTGGAACTGGAGCACCGCCTGGGCAAGGAGGCCCGGCCGGTGATCCTGGGCCACGTCCAGCGCGGCGGCACGCCCACCGCGTACGACCGGGTCCTCGCCACCCGCTTCGGCTGGCACGCCGTGGAGGCCGCGCACCGCGGTGAGTTCGGCATGCTGACCGCGCTGCGCGGCACGGACATCGTGATGGTGCCGCTCTCCGAGGCGACGTCGACCCTCAAGACGGTCCCCGCCGAGCGGTACGACGAGGCGCAGACGGTTCTCTGACATCCCTTTTGTGCGCCCCTTCTATCGTGGGCCGCCCCCGCGCGCAAGAGCGTGCGGGGGCGGCACTACTGTGGTGGGGCACCACGGTCAAGGGAGTGAACAGATGGATCACAGCGGGCACGGCATGGACATGAACATGGACCTGCCGCCGTTCACTCTCGGGCGTGGTCTGGAGTTCTCGTTCGACGCCTTCTTCCTGTTCGGCTCGCTGATCGCGCTCGCCCTGTACGGAGGGGCCGTGCTGCGGCTGCGCCGGCGCGGGGACTCCTGGCCGCCGGGCCGGACCATCGCCTTCGCCGTGGGCGTGCTGACCGTGCTCCTCGTGATGTGCACCAAGCTGAACGACTACGGCATGGTCATGTTCAGCGTGCACATGGTCCAGCACATGGTGATCAGCATGGTCACCCCGATCCTGGTGCTGCTGGGCGCTCCGGTGACGCTGGCGCTGCGTGCGCTGCCGCCCGCCGCCCGCGGTCACAAGGGGCCGCGCGAGCTGCTGCTGATGCTCCTGCACAGCCGGTACATGAAGGTGATCACCCACCCGGCCTTCACGATCCCGATGTTCATCGCGAGCCTGTACGCCCTGTACTTCACGCCGCTCTTCGACTTCCTGATGGAGAGCCGCACCGGGCACGTCGCGATGATGCTCCACTTCCTCGCCGTCGGCCTGATCTTCTTCTGGCCGATCATGGGCATCGACCCGGGGCCGCACCGGCCGGGCTACGTGATGCGGATGCTGGAGCTGTTCGCGGGCATGCCCTTCCACGCCTTCTTCGGCATCGCCCTGATGATGGCGAGCCAGCCGATGATCAAGACGTACGCGAACCCGCCGGCGTCGCTCGGCATCGACCCGCTGCTCGACCAGCAGTGGGGCGGCGGCATCGCCTGGGCCTTCAGCGAGATTCCCTCGGTGCTGGTCCTGATCGCCCTCGTGTACCAGTGGTATCACTCCGAGCAGCGGGCCGCACGGCGGTCCGACCGGGCCGAGGAGCGCAACGGCGACAAGGAGCTGGAGGCATACAACTCGTATCTCGCCTCGCTCCAAGCGCGTGGCCAGTAGCGCGATCCCGCCTCGGGGCGCCACCATGGGGCATGACCGGATCCGTTAAGGCGATGGCAGTCATGACCTTCGCCGCACTGGTGGCCGTGGCCGCGTACTCCGTGGCCCTCGGCAGCAACGGCTGGCTCTGGTTCGGCTGGGTCGTGCTGGGACTGCTGACCGCCGGGATGGCCGCCACACGCAATGTCTGAGCAATGCCACGTCCGACCCCTGCAGCCCGCGGCTCACCGTCCGTAAAATGGCGGTGACAACGGGATATCGACAGGAGCGGCCTGGTGTTCTACCACTTGCTCAAGCACGTGTTGCTCGGTCCCCTGCTGCGGCTGCTGTTCAGACCGCGGATCGAGGGCCTGGAGAACATCCCGGCGGAGGGGGCCGCGATCGTCGCGGGCAATCACCTGTCGTTCTCGGACCATTTCCTGATGCCGGCGATCCTCAGGCGGAGGATCACTTTCCTCGCCAAGGCCGAGTACTTCACGGGCCCCGGGGTCAAGGGCCGGCTCACCGCCGCCTTCTTCCGCAGCGCCGGGCAGATCCCCGTGGACCGCTCGGGGAAGAACGCCGGACAGGCGGCCCTGCGCGAGGGCCTGGGCGTACTGGCCAAGGACGAGCTGCTGGGCATCTATCCGGAGGGGACGCGCTCGCACGACGGCCGGCTCTACAAGGGCAAGGTGGGGGTCGCCGCGATGGCCCTGGGCGCCGGGGTGCCCGTCGTGCCCTGCGCGATGGTGGGCACTTTCGAGATCCAGCCGCCCGGGAAGAAGATCCCGAAGATCCGGCGGGTGACCATCCGCTTCGGCGAGCCGCTGGACTTCGCCCGATACGCCGGAATGGAGGGTGAGCGGGCCGTCCTGCGGGCGGTCACCGACGAGATCATGTACGCGATCCTCGGGCTGTCCGGCCAGGAGTACGTCGACCGGTACGCGGCCGAGGTCAAGGCCGAGGAGGAGGAACAGCGGAAGAAGGCCCGGCGCACCGCGCGCTGAGCCTTCTCCCGCTCGTCCCGGGCGGTCCCGCCCGTCCTTAACGGACGGCGGGGAGCTCCTCCGGCGCCGGGAAGACCGAGGACTCGGCCGGGGCGTCGGAGGACAGGGACTTCGCCGCGGCCGGGGCCGGGGCCACCGGGGTGGCGTGCGGGGCGCAGGTCACGTCCTTGGCGTCGACCTTGCCGGTGAGCAGGTAGCTGTCCACCCGGGTGTTGATGCAGGGGTTCAGCAGGCTGGTGACACCGTGCGAGCCCGCGCTCTTCTCGGTGATCAGACGCGAGCCGGCAAGGCGGCGGTGCAGCTCGACCGCGCCCTTGTACGGCGTGGCCGCGTCCCGCTCGGACTGGACGATCAGCACGGGGGGCAGGCCGTGCTTGGCGCCGACGGCGATCGGAGTGCTCTGCTTGGCCTTCCAGGTCGCGCAGGGCAGGTTCATCCACGCGTTGGACCAGGTCAGGAACGGGTACTTCTCGTGCAGCTTGGTGTTGTCCCGGTCCCACTTGGACCAGCTGGTGGGCCACTTCGCATCGGCGCACTCGACGGCGGTGTAGACGGCGTTGCCGTTCTCGGACGACGCGTTGCCCTTGGTGTCCGACATGTCCGGGGCGATGGCGTCGATGAGCGCCTGCTCGTCACCGGCCGCCCAGGCCGCGAAGGTCTGGGCGACGGGCACCCAGGAGGAGTCGTAGTACGGGGCGCCCTGGAAGAAGCCGATGAGCTCGGCCGGGCCGACGATCCCGCCGAGCGGCTTGGCCTTGGCCTTGGCGCGCAGCTCCTGCCACTTGGCCTCGACCTCGGCGCGGGTGGCACCGAGGTGGAAGACGGCGTCGTTCTTGGCGACCCAGTCCTGCCAGTCGTTCCAGCGCATCTGGAAGGCGACGTCCTGGCCGAGGTTGGCCTCGTACCAGATGTTGTCCTGCGACGGGTCCACCACGCTGTCGACGATCATGCGGCGCACATGGGTCGGGAAGAGGGTCGCGTAGACCCCGCCCAGGTAGGTGCCGTAGGAGACGCCGAGGTAGTTCAGCTTCTTCTCGCCGAGGCCGGCCCGGATCACGTCGAGGTCGCGCGCGGTGTTCGGTGTGGTCATGTGCGGCAGCATCTCGCCGCTGCGCTCCTTGCAGCCGTCCGCGTACTCGGCGGCGAGCTTGCGCTGGGCGCGCTTGTCGGCCTCGCTGTCCGGGACCGGGTCGGCCTTGGGGGCCTTCACGAACTCCTGCGGGTCGATGCAGGAGATGGGCGCGGAGTGGCCGACGCCGCGCGGGTCGAATCCCACGAAGTCGTAGGCCTTGGAGGCGTTGACCCACAGCGGGCTCTTGGTGGTGACGCGGCGCGGGAAGCGCATGCCGGAACCGCCGGGGCCGCCGGGGTTGTAGACGAGGGCGCCCTGGCGCTCCTCCTTGGTCCCCGTGCTGCCGATGCGGTCGACGGCGATGTCGATGGTCTTGCCGAACGGCTTCGCGTAGTCGAGCGGGACCTTCACCCAGCCGCACTGGATGGGCTTCTCGAAGCCCCAGTCCGCCGGGCAGTCCTTCCAGTCGATCCCGGCGCGGGCGGCACGGGCGGCGGCGATCTGCGCGCCCAGCGCCTCGGGCAGCCTGCCGTCGCTGCCGGCGGAGGCCGCCGCGGCGGGCGGGGCCAGCAGCAGGCTCGCCGCAAGTGTGCCGGTGATCAATGTGGCGGCGCTCGCCAGCGCCGCGTTGCGTATCACGTGGTTGTTCCCCCTGCGTCAGATGCCGCCGTGGGCGGCCTGGTTGGTCGGGTTCGGTCGTCGGCGTGCAGGGGGATCCTGTCGTCTGACCCCGACCCGGCGACAGGGCCGGATCGACTTCTTTGCCAACCCGATAACCGGCGAGGTGTGTACCGCTGAGCGGTGCCTGTTGCGTCCCGCTTTCACCGTCCCCCTCAGCGGCCGTAGGTACGGCAGGCCGCGTCGAGCAGCTCGCGCACCCGCAGGGCGTCCGGGGCCAGTGCCGTCACCAGAACGGCCGGACCGGCCAGCGGAGTCACCACCGCGAACTCCCCCAGGACGGCCGCCGCGGGCGGACTACCGGCGAAGGCCGGTTCCACCACCAGGAGTTGGCCGAGCGCCCGGTGCCCGGCCAGGCCGGCCGGACCGTCCCAGCCGCCGGGCGCTCCGGGTCCGCAGGCCAGCTCCTGGTCCAGCAGCGCAGTGCCTGCGCGCTCGACTGCGAGGCGGCTGCGCAGCAGGCCGGGCGCCTCCCCGGTCCGGCCCAGTACCTGCTCCTCGCGCAGCACCAGGCGTGCGGTGGGGGCCATGCGGACCCGGGTGCGCACCCGGAGGTCGCTGCCGCGCACCGAGACCAGCGGTTCGGGGAGCCAGCGCACCGACGCCCCGTCCTCCAGGGTGAGGTGCACGTCGTACCGCGCGGGTTCGCCGGACCGGCCGGGCAGCGCCAGGGTGGCCGCCGCCGAGGCGAGGGCGAGGTGCGCCCCGGGTCCGGCGGTGGCCTCGACGGTGAGGTGGTCCCCGCCGAGCGGGGCGCTCATCGCGCCGACCAGCATGACCCCGGCCTCGGCCGCCGACGACGAGCGGGTCCGGCGCAGCGCGAGCGGTCCCTCCCCTGCCAGCAGTGGCAGGGCGGTGCCGCCCCGCCCGTCGGCCGCGGCGCGGATGCGGGCGGTGGCCCGCAGGCCCGCCGGCGGCGTGGCGGGTGCCTGCGCGCGGTCCGTGGTGGCTGCGCCGCTCATCGCGGGGACCAGGCGGCGATCCGCTCGCGCACCCAGGCGGCCACCGGTCCGACCCCTTCGGGGCCGCGCAGCGACTGGAAGGCGACGGGCAGCTCGCCGCGCTGTGCGGCGGCGTCGCGGGCCATCCGGTCGAGGTCGGAGCCGACGTGCGGCGCGAGGTCGGTCTTGTTGACGACGAGGAGGTCGGCGGTGGTGACGCCGGGGCCGCCCTTGCGGGGGATGTCGTCCCCGCCGGCCACGTCGATGACGAAGATCTGGGCGTCGACGAGTCCGCGGGAGAAGGTGGCGGTGAGGTTGTCCCCACCGGACTCGACGAGGATCAGGTCCAGTCGGCCGTGCTCCCGGAAGGCGTCCTCCAGCTCCTCCACGGCCTCCAGGTTGGCGGAGATGTCGTCGCGGATGGCGGTGTGCGGGCAGGCCCCGGTCTCGACGGCGGTGATCCGCTCGGACGGCAGGACGGCCTCGCGGAGCAGGAACTCGGCGTCCTCGCGGGTGTAGATGTCGTTGGTGACGACGGCCATGGACAGCTCGGAGCGCAACGCGCGGCACAGGGCGGCGACGGTGGCGGTCTTGCCGGAGCCGACGGGGCCGCCGAGTCCGATGCGCAGGGCCCGCCGGGTGCCGTCGGGCCGGAGCGGATCGGCGCTGTGGGTGTGCCGGTGGGGGTAGGTCACCGCGTGGTCGAGGTGCATGGGGGGTGTCTCCTTCAGGGTTCAGGAAGCGAAGAGCCGTACCGGCCAGTCGGCATGAACCTCCGCCGAGATGTCCAGCAGCGGCGAGGAGGCCGCGGGCAGGGCCTGCGGGCCCTGCGAGCGGGCCCGCAGCGCGGCCCGCTCCGCCCGGGCCGCGACGGCGTCGAGCTCGGGGGCGAGCCGGGCCAGTACCCCGCTCGCCTCGAAGGGGTCCAGGCCCAGCAGCCGCACGGTCGCGGTGGCGGGCCCGCCGACGCTCTCGTACGCCGCCACGTGCGCGGCGTCCCCCGGGCCGAGCCCGGCCGCCCGGGCGGTCACGCCGAGGACCACGGGCTGGTGGGCCCCGCGTGGGAACGCCGCCGCCAGGGCCTCCAGTTCGGCCCCGGGCCAGGTGGCCCGGGCAGCCCGCAGCAGCTGCCGCCCCAGCCGCCGGGCCGCGGTGCGCAGCGCGAGCGAGGGGGTCCGGGCGTCGGCGGCGGCGTCCAGTACGGCCGGGTCGAGCCCGAGAGCGGCGGCCGCGGCGAGCGCGGCGGCGGTGAGGCCGGCGGTGTGCAGCCGGCCCCGGCAGAAGTCCTCCAGGGTGGCGGCATCGTGGATCCGGCCCGCCTTGCAGGCGGCCTCGGCCCCGCCGGAGTGGGCGTGGCCCCCGGCGGGGAACCGGCCGTCGGCGAGGACGAGCAGCGCGGCGCGGCTCATCAGGGACCTCTTCTCAGAACAGGAAGTAGCGCTGGGCCATGGGCAGTTCCGTGGCGGGCGCCGGTTCCACGGCCTCTCCGTCGATGGTGACCGTGAAGGTGTCGGCGTCGACCTCGACCCTGGGCATGGCATCGTTGTTACGCATGTCGGCCTTGCCCACCTTGCGGGTGCTCTCGATGGCCACGAACTGCTTTCCGAGCCCGAGCCGTTCGGGCAGCCCGTCGTCGAGCGCGGCCTGGGCGGTGAAGTTCAGGGAGTTGAGGCCGGGCGCCCGGCCGTGGCTGCCGAACATCGGCCGGGGCAGGACGGGCTGCGGGGTGGGGATGGAGGCGTTGGCGTCGCCCATCTGCGCGTAGGCGATCTGGCCCCCCTTGATGACGAGTTCGGGCTTGACCCCGAAGAACGCCGGGTTCCAGAGCACCAGGTCGGCGAGTTTCCCGGTCTCGACCGAGCCGATCTCGCGGGCGAGTCCCTGGGCCACGGCGGGGTTGATCGTGTACTTGGCCACATAGCGGCGGGCGCGGTGGTTGTCGGCGGGTCCGTCGCCGGGGAGGAAGCCGCGGCGCTTCTTCATCACGTGGGCGGTCTGCCAGGTGCGCAGCACGACCTCGCCGACCCGGCCCATGGCCTGGGAGTCGGAGGAGATGATGGAGATGGCCCCGAGGTCGTGGAGGACGTCCTCGGCGGCGATGGTCGAGGGCCGGATCCTCGATTCGGCGAAGGCGAGGTCCTCGGGGACGGCCGGGTTGAGGTGGTGGCAGACCATCAGCATGTCGAGGTGTTCCTCGACGGTGTTGACGGTGTGCGGCCGGGTGGGGTTCGTGGAGCTGGGCAGTATGTTGGGCTCGGAGACCACGGTGATGATGTCGGGTGCGTGCCCGCCGCCGGCGCCCTCGGTGTGGTACGAGTGGATGGTCCGCCCGGCGATGGCCGCGAGGGTGTCCGCGACGAATCCGGCCTCGTTGAGGGTGTCGGTGTGGATGGCGACCTGGGCGCCGGTCTCCTCGCACACCCCGAGGCAGGCGTCGATGACGGCAGGGGTGGCCCCCCAGTCCTCATGGATCTTGAATCCGAGGGCGCCGCCGCGCAGTTGGGAGTACATGCCCTCGCGGGACATGGTGTTGCCCTTGCCGAGCAGGCCGATGTTGACCGGGTAGGCCTCCAGGGCGGCGAACATCCGGGCCAGGTGCCAGGGCCCGGGGGTGACGGTGGTGGCCTTCGTTCCCTCGGCCGGTCCGGTGCCCCCGCCGACGAGGGTGGTGATCCCGGAGGCGAGCGCCTCCTCGATGATCGTCGGGGAGATGAAGTGCACGTGGGCGTCTATGGCACCGGCGGTGAGGATCTTCCCGTTGCCGGCGATGATCTCGGTCTCCGGACCGATGACCAGGGCGGGCTCCACCCCGTCCATGGTGTCGGGGTTGCCGGCCTTGCCGATGCCGCAGATCCGGCCGTCGCGGATGCCGAGGTCGGCCTTGACGATGCCCCAGTGGTCGAGGACGACGACACCGGTGATCACGGTGTCGGGGGCGCCCTCGGCGCGGGTGGTGCGGGCCTGCCCCATGGATTCGCGGATCACCTTGCCGCCGCCGAACACGGCCTCGTCGCCGGCCCGCCCGGGGCCGCCGCTGAGGTCCCGCTCGATCTGGACGAAGAGGTCGGTGTCGGCGAGCCGGATCCGGTCACCTGCCGTCGGCCCGAAGAGGTCGGCGTACACCTGGCGGGACAGCTCAGCCATCGAGCGGCCCTCCGGTCTCGCCACGGAGCCCCGGTACGGTGCGCAGCCCGCCCAGGGGTACGAGTTCCACCGCGACCGGGATGCCCGGCTCGAAGCGGACGGCCGTACCGGCGGCGATGTTGAGCCGGAGCCCGCGGGCGGCGGGGCGGTCGAAGTCGAGACCGGGGTTGGCCTCGGCGAAGTGGTAGTGGGAACCGACCTGGACCGGCCGGTCGGCGGCGTTGAGCACGGTGAGGCGGGTGACGGGACGGCCCTCGTTGAGGAGCACCGGGCCGTCCCCGTAGGCGATTTCGCCGGGGATCATGCGGGGGTACTCCGTTTCAGACGATCGGATCGTGGACCGTGACGAGCTTGGTGCCGTCCGGGAAGGTCGCTTCGACCTGGACGTCGTGGATCATCTCGGGGATGCCCTCCATGACGTCCTCGCGGGTCAGGACGGTGCGGCCCGAGGCCATCAGCTCGGCCACCGTCCGGCCGTCGCGGGCCCCCTCCAGAAGGTGCGACGTGATCAGCGCGATCGCCTCCGGATGGTTGAGGCGGACCCCGCGCGCCCTCCGCTTCTCGGCCACGTCGGCGGCCACGTGGATGAGCAGTCTCTCCTGCTCGTGCGGTGTCAGTTGCACGCGTATCACCAAGCTTCCGGGACAAGATCAACTATGGGCGGGGCGACCCTACCGGCCTTCAACACTTTGTTGACCTGCACATATCCGAACCAAGCGAGTCTTTCCCAACGCGGGAAAAGGCTTTCCACCCCGACCACCACCGCTTTACCGGATCATGGATGATCATTGGCGGTCGAACGTGGCGCCACGCTAAGCCCTGAGCTTTTCCACTGCGTTAACCCACGTTTCGGGCAGGTACCCGGTTCAACTCCGGCGCCCCGCGCACCCGATTCCGTATACGGCTCCGCAAACGGATCCCCCATCGAGGAGACAGATGTTCGTCAACCCCGTCCGGCACATCACCTTCGACGCCCTGGACCCCTACCGGATCGCCGAGTTCTGGTCCGCGGTGACCGGCTTCCCGGTCCACCCCGACGACGTGGAGGGGGACGACGAGGTCCTGCTGGAGTCCGGGCAGCCCGGCGTGCCGGGACTGCTGTTCATCCGGGTCCCGGACACCAAGGCGGTCAAGAACCGGGTCCACTTGGACATCCAGCCGCCCACCGGCACCCGGGACGAGACCGTCGAGCGCCTGATCGGGCTCGGCGCGAAGCTCGTGGACGACCGCCGCGACGCGGACGGCGTCGCGGGCTGGGTCGTCCTCGCCGACCCCGAGGGCAACGAGCTGTGCATCGAGCGCAGCGCGGTCGAACGCGGCCTCGTCTAGGCCGTCTCTTCCGGATCTTGCCGGGCCCGCGGCGCCCGGCACCGCACCTCGCTGCGTTGTCGGGCCCGCCCCAGTACGTCCAGTACAAGGACGACCCTCCGCCTTGCGATGTACGGCACCGGACGCCGCGGGCTCGGCCGACAAGTTCCGAAAGAGACGGCCCAGGCCGCCTCTTTCGGAACTTGCCGGAATCCGGCAGGTCAGCAGCCGGTGACACTGCCCGCCGGGGCCACGACGCTCCAGGGCAGCGCGATCCACACCGTCTTGCCGCCGTCCTCGGTCGGGGTGACCGAGAGCCGGCCGCCCGCCTCCGCCGTCAGCCAGCGGATGATGACCATGCCCCGGCCGTTGTCCTGCTGGACGGCGGCCGGGAGCCGCTTGGGCCAGCGGGGGTGGCTGTCGGTCACCCCGACGCGCAACCACTCCTGGCGTTCCAGCCGGACGTCGACGGTGAAGGTCGGCGACTGGCCGAAAGTGTGCTGTACGGCGTTGGTGGCGAGCTCCGAGACGATCAGCCGGACGCTGTCGGCGGTGTCGGCGTCATCGGGGAGTCCCCATTCGCTCAGCACCTCCGCGACATAACGTCGGGCAGCGGCGACCGAGGCGGGATCGCTCGGCAGAGTGACGGATGCTTCCTGGTGATCTGCCATGGCGACGGTCCCTTTCCCACCGGGGCGAAAAGCCCCGGATCTGTGCTGGACGCCAGAGTGCCACCCATCCTGCCGTCACATCTGCCTTTCCCCCAAGATATGCATATATCTGTCCCTCGATGCGGTGAACTCTGCTACGGAAGAGCGTATTTGGACGGCAGACTGGTGCGAGCTGTGCCGGTGGAAGGAGGCGGGTGTGCAGCACGGTCCCGCGGTGCGCCGACGCAAGCTCGGCGAGGAACTGCGTGCCCTGCGCGACCGGTCCGGACTCACCAGTGGTGAGGCGGCCCGGATCGTAGGGTGGCACCAGTCGAAAATCAGCCGTATCGAGACGGGGCGGAGCGGCGTAAAACCGGAGGACATCCGGCTGCTCCTCGACGCCTACGGGGAGATCGTCGGCCCGCAGCAGCGCGCACTGCTGGAGGCGCTGTCGGCCTCGGCGGCCGGCCCCGGTCCGGCGGGCGACACCGGCCGCCGCCGCCAGTGGTGGCACGACTACCGGGGGCTGCTGCCGCAGGAGTACCGGGACTTCATCAGCCTGGAGGCGGGGGCCCGTTCGGCCCGTACCGTGGAGCTGTCCGTGGTCCCGGGGCTGCTGCAGACACCCGGTTACGCACGGGCCGTGACCCGGGCCGCGCTGGGCGGGCTGCCGGAGCCGAAGGTGGACGCGCTGGTCGAGGTACGGCTGGCCCGGCAGTCGGTGCTGCGGGCCGATCCCCCGCTGGAGCTGAGCGCCGTACTGGACGAGGCGGTGCTGCGCCGGCAGATCGGCGGGCCGGGGGTGATGGCCGAGCAGTTGCGGCACTTGGCGGAGGTGTCCCGACTGCCCCAAGTACGCCTGCAGGTACTTCCGTTCAGCGTCGGCGGGCATCTCGGCCTGACCGGACCGTTCGTCATTTTTTCATTTCCGGACATCGCCGATCTGGATGTGGTGGTACTCGACCATTTGACGAGTAGCCTCTATCTGGAGCGGAAGGAAGACCTTGAGGCGTACGGCGCCGCGTTCCGCACCATCCAGGCGCACGCCCTCCCGCCCCAGGACTCGTCGGATCTCATCAGCTCACTCGCTGACGACGCGTAAGGAGGCACCCCCGTGTCCGCAACCCCCTTATCCAGCAGCGGACTTCCGACCAGCGTGCGGTGGCGGCGGAGCAGCCGCAGCACCGGAATGAACAACTGCGTGGAAACGGCCGCCCTTCGCGGCGGCCTGCTGGCCGTCCGTGACTCCAAGCGGACGGACGGCCCGGCCGTGCTCTTCACCGGGCCGGCCTGGGACGGATTCCTCGCCTCCGTACGGGTGGAGGCGCAGGCCTAGCACCCGCCCCGGCAGCGCCCGGGACCGGGCCGAACGACCTACCGGCCCCGGCCCTGCACAGCTCCGGCGGGCGCCGTCGCCAGGATCGTCCCGACCGCCCGATCGATCTCGTCCCCCGTGAGATCGGCGCGGGCGGTCAGCCGCAGCCGGGAGATGCCGTCCGGCACCGACGGCGGGCGGAAGCACCCCACGGACAGACCTGCCTCGCGGCAGTCGGCGGCCCAGCGCAGTGCCGCCGACGCCGACGGGGCCCGCACCGACACCACGGCCGCGTCCGGCCGGGCCGCGGTCAGGCCGGACGCGGTGAGTCGCCCGTACAGCTGGGCGGCCACCTCGCGGGCCCGGCCCGCACGCTCCGGTTCCCGCTGGAGCAGGCGCAGGCTCGCCAGCGCCGCACCCGCGGCGGCCGGGGCCAGCCCGGTGTCGAAGATGAAGGTGCGCGCGGTGTTGACCAGGTGCCGGATCACCCTGGCCGGGCCGAGCACGGCTCCGCCCTGGCTGCCGAGGGACTTCGAGAGGGTCAGGGTGGCGACCACGTACGGCGCGCCCGCGAGCCCGGCCGCCTGCAGTGCGCCGCGGCCGCCCTCCCCCAGTACGCCCAGCCCGTGGGCATCGTCGACGACCAGGGCGGCGCCCTCGTCCCGGCAGGCGGCGGCGTACCCGGCGAGCGGCGCCGCGTCCCCGTCCACGGAGAACACCGAATCGCTGACCAGCAGCGCCCGGCCCTCGTGCGCGGCCAGCGACTTGCGGGCGGCGTCCGGGTCGGCGTGCGGGACGACGGCCGTCTCGGCGCGCGAGAGCCGGCAGCCGTCGACGATCGAGGCGTGGTTCCCCGCGTCGGAGACGACCAGCGTGCCCCAGTCGCTCAGCGCCGTGACGGCCGCGAGGTTGGCCGCGTACCCGGAGGAGAGGACGACCGCGGCCTCGAACCCGCAGAAGGCGGCGAGCTCCCGCTCCAGCTCCGTGTGGAGCTCGGTCGTCCCCGTGACCAGACGGGAGCCGGTGGCTCCGGCGCCCCAGCACTCGGCGGCCCGCTGCGCCCCGCGGATGGTCTCGGGATGCCGGGACAGGCCGAGGTAGTCGTTGCTCGCGAGGTCCAGCAGCGGCGACACCGGCGGCCTGGGACGCAGGGTGCGGACCAGTCCGGCCTCCTCCCGCGCGCGCTCCGCGGCGTCGATCCAGGCGAAGACATCCACGGGGTCGGGGGTGTGCTGGGGCATCGGCAGGTCCTCGTGTTTTGTCGGCAGTCCACAGACCTGCCCGACCCTAGCTCCCGCGACTGCTGCGCCAGGTGTGGTGATACACACACACCCATCCGGCCATGTTGTGCGATCTCTCCTTGGCCGGGAGCGGGGGTGTGGTCCAGGATCGGGTTCATGGACCTGCTGAACACCCTGGTGGACAAGGGGCTGCGGCGAGAGCTGCCGACCCGCGAAGAAGCGCTCGCCGTACTGGCGACTTCTGACGACGAACTGCTCGACGTGGTGGCCGCGGCCGGCAAGGTGCGCCGCCAGTGGTTCGGCCGTCGGGTCAAGCTGAACTACCTGGTCAACCTGAAGTCGGGCCTGTGCCCCGAGGACTGCTCCTACTGCTCCCAGCGCCTGGGGTCGACGGCCGGGATCCTCAAGTACACGTGGCTGAAGCCGGAGGAGGCCTCCCAGGCCGCCGCGGCCGGCGTCGCCGGCGGCGCGAAGCGGGTCTGCCTGGTCGCGAGCGGCCGCGGGCCGACGGACCGGGACGTGGACCGCGTCGGCAAGACGATCGCGGCGATCAAGGAGCAGAACGAGGGCGTCGAGGTCTGCGCGTGCCTCGGCCTGCTCTCGGACGGCCAGGCGGAGCGGCTGCGGGACGCGGGCGCGGACGCCTACAACCACAACCTCAACACCTCCGAGGCGACGTACGGGCAGATCACCAAGACCCACACCTACGCGGACCGCGTCGACACAGTGCAGAAGGCGCACGGCGCCGGTCTGTCCGCGTGCTCCGGTCTGATCGCGGGCATGGGCGAGAGCGACGAGGACCTGGTCGACGTCGTCTTCTCGCTGCGCGAGCTGGACGCGGACTCGGTGCCGGTCAACTTCCTGATCCCGTTCGAGGGCACCCCGCTGGCCAAGGAGTGGAACCTCACCCCGCAGCGCTGCCTGCGCATCCTGGCGATGGCGCGGTTCGTCTGCCCCGACGTCGAGGTCCGCCTCGCCGGCGGGCGCGAGGTGCACCTGCGCTCGATGCAGCCGCTGGCCCTGCACATCGTCAACTCGATCTTCCTCGGCGACTACCTGACCAGTGAGGGCCAGGCCGGCCAGGCCGACCTGGACATGATCGCGGACGCCGGTTTCGAGGTGGAGGGCGCCGGTACGTCGACCCTGCCCGCGCACCGCTCCGACGTCGCGGCCGCCGCCACCGGCGGGGGCTGCGGCTCGAACGGAGGCGCCTCGCTCTGCGGTTCGGGCGCGCCCGCCGAGGGCGACGCCCCGGCCGCGGGCTGCGGCTCGGCGTGCGGCGGCTGCTCCGGCCACGCGCCGGCGGACGAGACGCCCGTACCGGTCCAGGCCGAGGCCGGCGGGGTCCGGCCGGAGCTGGTGGCGGTCCGCCGCCGCGGCGCGGGGACGGACATCGCCCCCAATGCCTGATCAGCTCCACCGGCTGTCGGCCGGCGCGGAACTGCTCGCGCTGGACCGGCAGCACGTCTGGCACCCGTACGGTCCGATGCCCGGCCGGCAGGAGCCGCTGGTCATCGCCTCCGCCTCGGGGGTGCGGCTGCGGCTCGCCGATCCGTCCCAGGGCCACGGCCACGAAGAGCTGGTCGACGGCATGTCCTCCTGGTGGTCGGCGATCCACGGCTACAACCACCCGGTGCTCAACGAGGCCGCGACCGCGCAGCTGGGCCTGATGTCGCACGTGATGTTCGGCGGGCTCACCCACGAGCCCGCCGTCCGGCTCGCCGCGAAGCTCGTCGAGATCACCCCGACGGGGCTTGAGCACGTCTTCCTCTCCGACTCGGGCTCGGTGTCCGTCGAGGTCGCGGTCAAGATGTGCCTGCAGTACTGGCGTTCGCTGGGGCGCACGGGCAAGACCCGGCTGCTGACCTGGCGCGGCGGTTACCACGGGGACACCTGGCAGCCGATGGCCGTCTGCGACCCCGAGGGCGGCATGCACGAGCTGTGGCAGGGCCACCTGCCGCGGCAGGTCTTCGCGGACGCGCCCCCCGGCGGTTTCGACACACCCGTCGACCGGGCGTACGCGGACCACCTGCGTTCCATGATCGCCGCGCACGCGGACGAGCTGGCCGCGGTCATCGTGGAACCGGTGGTGCAGGGTGCGGGCGGCATGCGCTTCCACCACCCGGGTTACCTGCGGGTGCTGCGCGAACTGTGCGACGAGTACGGGGTCCTGCTGATCCTGGACGAGATCGCCACGGGATTCGGCCGTACGGGCGCGTTGTTCGCGGCCGACCACGCGGGGATCACCCCGGACGTGATGTGCCTGGGCAAGTCGCTGACCGGGGGTTACCTCACGCTGGCGGCCACCTTGTGCACGGAACGGGTGGCGAACGGCATCTCGCAGGGCGAGGTCCCCGTGCTGGCGCACGGGCCGACCTTCATGGGCAACCCGCTGGCCACCGCCGTGGCGCTGGCCTCCGTCGAGCTGCTGCTCGGCCAGGACTGGGCGACGGACGTCAAGCGGATCGAGGCGGGGCTGCGCGAGGGCCTGGCCGTCGCCGCGGACCTCCCCGGGGTGAAGGACGTACGGGTCCTGGGCGCGATCGGCGTGGTGCAGCTCGACCACGAGGTCGACGTGGCCGCGGCCACCCGGGCGGCGGTGCGCGAGGGCGTGTGGCTGCGCCCGTTCCGGGACCTGATCTATGTCATGCCGCCGTTCGTGACCGGCGACGAGGACGTGAACCGTATCTGCCGCGCCGTGTGCGCGGCAGCGCAGGAAGGCTGAGATGTCCGTATTGATGGTGTCCGGGACGGGCACCGAGATCGGCAAGACCGTGGTCACGTCGGCGATCGCGGCGGCCGCGGTGGCGGCCGGCCGCTCGGTGGCGGTGCTCAAGCCCGCGCAGACGGGTGTCGGCCCGCAGGAACCGGGGGACGCCGCGGAGGCCGTCCGGCTGGCCGGGCCCTCCGTCACGGCAGTGGAACTGGCCCGCTACCCGGAGCCCTTGGCCCCGGACACGGCCGCCCGGCGGTCAGGGCTGCCCACACTGGCCCCGGCACAGATCGCGGAGGCCGCGGAACGGCTGTCGCTGGACCACGACCTGGTCCTGGTGGAGGGCGCGGGCGGGCTGCTCGTCCACTTCGACGAGTCGGGCAACACGCTGGCCGACGCGGCCCGCCTGCTCGGTGCGCCGACGCTGATCGTCGCCCCGGCGGGTCTGGGCACCCTCAACTCCACCACCCTCACGGCGGAGGCACTCCGGGCCCGGGACCTGACCCCGCTGGGCGTGGTGGTGGGCAGCTGGCCGCAGAGCCCGGACCTGGCGGCCCGCTGCAACCTGGCGGACCTCACGAGGTCCTCGGGCCTGCCGCTGCTGGGCGCGGTCCCGGAGGGCTCGGGGACCCTCGCGCCGGAGCTCTTCCGGGCGTCGGCCCCGTCCTGGCTGGCCCCGTCCCTGTCGGGCACCTGGTCGGCCCGGTCCTTCCTCTCCACCTGGTCCCCTCCCACCTTCGTCCCCACCGGCGCACCCTCCAGCCCCGCCGGCGTTTGAGGCGCGCGGCCCGGGGCGGAGCCCCGAGCCTGTGACCCCCGCCGGCACAAACCCAGCCCCGCCGGCGTTTGAGGCGCGGGGCCCGGGGCGGAGCCCCGAGTCCGTGACCCCCGCCGGCACAAACCCAGCCCCGCCGGCGTTTGAGGCGCGGGGTCCGGGGCGGAGCCCCGAGTCCCTGAGCCCCGCCGGCGACTGCGGCGCGGCCGTCCGACCAAGGCGGCCGCACCCACCCGCCGGCGCACGGCACGGCACCGGCACCCGCACCGGCGGCTAGCCCAGCGGCTTCACCCAGCGCGTCCACTGCTCCTGCGGCCGATAGCCCACCGCGCCCCACACCCGGTGCGCCCGCTCGTTGCGGTCGAGCACCATCGCGTCCCCGCGCCGGCCGCCGAGGGCCACGAAGCGCTCCTCGGCGGCGGCCAGCAGGGCGGCCCCGATGCCCTGCCTGCGGTACCCGGGGTGCACGGCGAGCCGGTAGAGGTGACAGCGCCACCCGTCGAAGCCCGCGATCACCGTGCCGACGAGCTCGCCTCCCTGCCGGGCGAGCAGCAGCGCCTGCGGGTCCCGCTCGTGCAGACGCTCGACGCCGGCGAGGTCGTCGCTGATACTCGTTCCCTCCGCGGCGGCCTTCCAGAAGTCCAGGACGGCGCCCAGGTCGGCGGCCGACGCGGGGCCGATATGAAGATCAGTCATGTCCGGATCCCACCATCCGGCCACGCTCCGCCAAAAGCGTGATCCGTTCCCTTTGCTCTTCCTTTACCATGTGGTGAAAGGTCCCTCTTGAGTGAAAGGTGTGAGCGTCCGCCCATGGGCGAGCCTCCCAGTCCCCCACATACCTGCCCGCGACATACCCGCCCGCGACATCGCGCGGTCCCCCGCTTCCTGGCCGATCATGGGACGGAGGTGATCGACCGATGACCGAAGTGCTCCTGCTCGTCGTGGCACTGCTGCTCTGTCTCGTCTGTGGAGTCTTCGTCGCGGCCGAGTTCTCGCTGACGACCGTCGAGCGCAGCGAACTCGAACGAGCAGTCGAGCGCGGCGAACGCGGGGCCGACAGCGCCCTGGCCGCCGTCCGCACCCTGACGTTCCAGCTCTCCGGCGCCCAGCTCGGCATCACCGTCACCGGCCTGATCATCGGCATGATCTCCAAGCCGTCGATCTCCGCCCTGCTCCAGGCGCCCTTCGAGTCCCTGGGCCTGTCGGCCGGCGCCGCCTCCTCCACCGCCCTGGTCCTCGGCACCGTCCTGTCGACCGTCGTCCTGATGGTCGTCGGCGAGCTGGTGCCCAAGAACTGGGCGATCTCCTCCCCGCTCGCGATCGCCAAGCGCGTGGCGACCGTGCAGCGGGTCTTCAGTCGGGCCTTCAGGCCCCTGATCAGCCACCTCAACACCACCGCGAACCACATGGTGCGCCGCTTCGGCCTGGAGCCGGCCGAGGAGCTGGCGTCCGCGCGCACCCCGCAGGAGCTGGTCGCCCTCGCACGCCACTCCGCGAAGGCGGGCGCACTGGAGAAGGACACGGCCGAGCTGTTCGTCCGGACCCTGAACCTCGCGGACCTGACCGCGGAGAACGTGATGACCCCGCGCGTCCAGGTCACCGCGCTGGATGTGCAGACCACCGCGGAGGACGTGGCGAACGCGACGCTGGCCACCGGTCTGTCCCGCTTCCCGGTCTACCGCGGCAGCCTCGACACCGTCGTCGGCACCGTCCACATCAAGGACGTACTGGCCCTGCCGGCCGCGGAACGCCGCCGCCGCCCCGTGTCGCAGCTGCTGCGCGAGCCCCTCCTCGTACCGGAGTCGCTCACCGTGGACCGGCTGCTGGACCGGCTGTCCGGCAAGCAGACGATGGCCGTGGTCATCGACGAGTACGGCGGTACGGCCGGTGTGGCCACGCTGGAGGACATCGTCGAGGAAGTCGTCGGCGAGGTCCGCGACGAGCACGACCCGCACGAGACCCCGGACCTGGCCCCGGCCGGTACGGACGCCTCCGGGCGCCTGCTCTACTCGGCCGACGGCGCGGCGCGCACCGACCAGCTCCGGCGGATCGGACTGCGCGTGCCGGAGGGTCCGTACGAGACCCTGGCCGGCCTGATAGCGACCGAGCTGGGCCGGATCCCGGCGGTCGGCGACCGCATGGAGCTGGACGGCTGGCGTCTGGACGTGGTGGACGCCGTCGGGCGACGGGCCTCGCGGGTGCTGCTGCACGCCCCGGTCGAGCCCACCGAGGACGGGGAGCGGGGCCGATGACCGTCATCCAGCTGCTGATCGGCCTGGCGACCCTGGTCGTCAACGCCTTCTTCGTCGGCGCGGAGTTCGCGCTGATCTCGGTCCGGCGCAGCCAGATCGAACCGTACGCCGAGCAGGGCGACCGGCGGGCCCGCGCCGTCCTGTGGGGCCTGGAGCACGTGTCGGCGCTGATGGCCGCGGCCCAGCTGGGCATCACACTGTGCACCCTGGTGCTGGGCGTGGTGGCCGAGCCCGCCATCGCGCATCTGCTGACCCCGCTGTTCGACCTCGTCGGGGTACCGGCCGGCGTGACCCACGCGATCTCCTTCGTGGTGGCGCTGGCGCTGGCGACGTACCTGCACATGCTCTTCGGCGAGATGGTGCCGAAGAACGTGGCGCTGGCCGAGCCCGTGCGGACCGCCCTGCTGCTGGGGCCGCCGCTGGTGACGGTCACGCGGGCGCTGCGGCCGGTGATCTTCGCGATCAACGCCTTCGCCAACACCCTGCTGCGCCTGCTGCGGGTGGAGGTCAAGGACGAGGTCGCGGCGACCTTCACGGACGACGAGCTGGCCCGGATGGTCAAGGACTCCAGCAACGCGGGGCTCCTCGACGACCGGGCGAGCGAGCGCCTGCACGACGCCCTGGAACTGGGCCGGCGGCCCGTGACCGACGTGGTGCTGCCGGCGGACCGGGTGGTCACCGCCCGGGAGGGCATCAGCCCGGCCGGACTGGAGCGGCTGTCGGCCGAGTCCGGGTACTCCCGCTTCCCGGTGGTGGACGCGCAGCACAAGATCCTGGGCTACCTGCACGTGAAGGACGCCCTGGACGCGGACGACGAGGCCCGGGAGGCGTCCTTCCCGGTGTCGGCACTGCGGCCGATCGCCCAGGTGCGGGCGGAGACTCCGCTGGACGACGTGCTGACCGCCATGCGGCGCAGCCGTACGCACCTGGCGGCGGTCCTCGGGGCGGAGGGCGCCATGACGGGCCTGGTGACGATGGAGGACGTCCTGCGGGAGCTCTTCGGCAGGCCCGCTTCGACGTGATCCGCCGGGACGTGCGGTCCCCGGCCCTGCGGGGCCGGGGTACCGCGCGGTAACATCACTGCGCCATGGAGATGAATGCCTCTTACACCAGTTTTGTCGCGGTCGGCGACTCCTTCACCGAGGGAATGTCCGACCGGCTTCCGGACGGCTCCTACCGCGGCTGGGCGGATCTGCTGGCCGCCCGCCTCGCGGCGCGCGAGCCGGCCTTCCGCTACGCCAACCTCGCGGTGCGCGGCAAGCTGATCGGGCAGATCGTCGAGGACCAGGTCCCGGTGGCGGCGGCGATGGGCGCGGACGTGGTGACCCTGGTGGGCGGGCTGAACGACGCCCTGCGCCCCAAAGTGGACATGGGCCGGGTCCGCGACCACCTGGAGTCGGCCGTGGAACTCCTCGCCCCCTCCTGCAAGCGCCTCGTCCTGATGCGCTCCCCGGGACGCAACGGGCCGGTGATGGAACGCTTCCGGCCGCGCATGGAGGAGCTCTTCGCCACCATCGAGGAGCTCGCAGCCCGGCACGGCGCCGTGGTGGTTGACCTGTACGGGGCCTCCGCGCTGGCGGACCCCCGGATGTGGGACGTCGACCGGCTGCACCTGACCGCCGAGGGCCACCGCCGGGTGGCCGAGGCCGTCTGGCAGTCGCTGGGCCTGCCCGCCGAGGTGGACTGGCGCACCGAACTGCCGGCCGAGGCTCCGCCGGGCTGGACCGTACGCAGGGCCCAGGACCTGAGCTTCGCCCGGCAGCACCTGCTCCCCTGGATCGGCCGCCGCCTGACGGGCCGCTCCTCCGGGGACGGCCGCCCGGCCAAGCGCCCCGAGCTGCTGCCCTACGGGGACGCGCCGCTCTCGTAGCAAGCCACAATCCCGGGTGGCGGCCCTACCTGCGTAAACGCACAGCCGCGGCCCAAGTAGACTTTCTCCACGTGACTGCCAAGCCCCGCATCCCCAATGTCCTGGCCGGCCGCTACGCCTCCGCGGAGCTCGCCGTCCTGTGGTCCCCCGAGTACAAGGTGACGCTGGAGCGGCGGCTGTGGCTCGCCGTGCTGCGCGCCCAGAAGGACCTCGGTATCGAGGTCCCGGACGAAGCCCTCGCCGACTACGAGCGCGTCCTCGAAACCGTCGATCTCGCCTCGATCGCCGAGCGCGAGAAGGTCACCCGGCACGACGTGAAGGCCCGCATCGAGGAGTTCAACGCCCTCGCCGGTCACGAGCACGTCCACAAGGGCATGACCTCGCGCGACCTGACCGAGAACGTCGAGCAGCTGCAGATCCGGCTCTCGCTCGAGCTCGCCCGGGACCGCACGGTCGCCGTACTCGCCCGTCTCGGCAAGCTGGCCGGCGAGCACGCCGAGCTGGTCATGGCCGGTCGCTCCCACAATGTGGCCGCGCAGGCGACCACCCTGGGCAAGCGCTTCGCCACCGCGGCGGACGAGCTGCTCGTGGCCTACGAGCGCCTGGAGGACCTGCTGGGCCGCTACCCGCTGCGCGGCATCAAGGGCCCCGTCGGCACCGCCCAGGACATGCTCGACCTGCTCGGCGGCGACGCCGCCAAGCTCGCCGACCTGGAGCAGCGGATCGCCGCCCACCTCGGCTTCGCCCAGGCCTTCACCTCGGTCGGCCAGGTCTACCCGCGCTCGCTCGACTACGACGTGGTCACCGCGCTGGTGCAGCTGGCCGCCGCCCCGTCGTCGATCGCCAAGACGATCCGGCTGATGGCGGGCCACGAGCTGGTGACCGAGGGCTTCAAGCCCGGCCAGGTCGGCTCCTCCGCGATGCCGCACAAGATGAACACCCGCTCCTGCGAGCGCGTGAACGGCCTGATGGTCATTCTGCGCGGCTACGCCTCGATGACCGGTGAGCTGGCCGGCGACCAGTGGAACGAGGGCGACGTCTCCTGCTCCGTGGTGCGCCGCGTGGCCCTGCCGGACGCCTTCTTCGCCTTCGACGGCCTGCTGGAGACCTTCCTGACGGTCCTCGACGAGTTCGGCGCCTTCCCGGCGGTCGTCGCCCGTGAGCTGGACCGCTACCTGCCCTTCCTCGCGACCACCAAGGTCCTGATGGGCGCGGTGCGGGCCGGCGTGGGCCGCGAGGCCGCCCACGAGGTCATCAAGGAGCACGCGGTGGCCTCCGCACTCGCCATGCGCGAGCAGGGCGCCGAGCGCAACGAGCTGCTCGACAAGCTGGCCGCCGACGAGCGGATGCCGCTGGACCGGGCCCAGCTGGACGCCCTGATGGCCGACAAGCTGTCCTTCACCGGCGCGGCGGGCGACCAGGTCGCGGCGGTGGTCTCCCGTATCGAGGCGATCGCCAAGCAGCACCCGGAGGCCGCCGGCTACGCACCGGGGTCGATCCTCTGACCCCCGACGAGCTGAACGCCGCCCGCGACCACGTCCTCCCGGACGTGGTCGCGGGCGGTCTGCGTGTGCTCTTCTGCGGCATCAACCCCGGACTCCTCTCCGCCGCGACGGGCCACCACTTCGCCCGCCCCGGCAACCGCTTCTGGCCCGTCCTGCACCTCTCGGGCTTCACCCCGCGCCGGCTGGCCCCCGCCGAGCAGGAGGAGCTGCTGACCTACCGTCTCGGCATCACCAACGTCGTGGCCCGGGCCACGGCCCGCGCCGACGAGCTGAGCGCCGAGGAGTTCCGCGAGGGAGGCCGCATCCTGACCGCCAAGGTGGAACTGCTGCGCCCCCAGTGGCTGGCGGTGGTCGGCGTGACCGCCTACCGCACCGCCTTCGGCGAGCCGAAGGCGAAGATCGGCCCTCAGGAGCGGACCATCGGCTCCACCCGCGTCTGGGCCCTCCCCAACCCGAGCGGTCTCAACGCCCACTGGACCGCCGAGTCCATGGCCCAGGAGTACGCCCGGCTCCGCACGGCCGCCGAGGCGTCGGACAGCCCGTAGAACTCCCGGGGCGAGCACCTGTCTGATCGCGGAAGCCCGGGGCCGCGGCAGCTTTTAGGATCTGCGGCATGGCAACAAGACTCGTGCAGATCAATATGAAGGCTCAGGACGACTCCGCCCTCGGCCGGTTCTGGGCGGAGGCACTCGGTTGGGGTGTCGACAGCGAGGGACCCGGCGTCACCAACCTCGAACCCGTGGGTTTCGCCTACCCCGACCCCGTGGCCGTCTGCATCGACATCGTCGCCCGCCCGGAAGCCAAAACGGTGAAGAACCGGGTGCACCTTGATCTGGCCACCACCTCGACCGCCCATCAGGCGGAGTTGGTCGCGCGCTTGAAGGATCTCGGCGCGACCCTCGCCGACGTGGGTCAGGGCGACGTCCCCTGGACGGTCATGGCCGACCCGGAGGGAAACGAGTTCTGCGTCCTGGAGCCCCGCCCGGTCTACCGGGACACCGGGCCGATCGCCGCGGTGGTGGTCGACTGCACCGACCCGCGAGAGATGGCCCGGTTCTGGGGCCGGGCGATGGACTGGACGCTGCACGAGGTCACCGACGACCGTGCGACCATGCGCTCCGCCAGAGGCGTCGGCCCCTACCTGGAGTTCCTCCGCACCCCCGACGCCAAGAGCGTGTGGAACCGCGTCCACCTCGACGTGTGCCCCTACCCCGGTGACGACCTGGGAGCAGAGGAAGCCCGACTGCGCGCCCTGGGCGCCACCGACCCCGGTATCGACCGGTCCGCAATTTCCTGGACGGTTCTGGCCGACCCGGAAGGCAACGAGTTCTGCATCCTCACTCCTCGCTGACCCCGAGCGGCTCCGGCCATCGGCGAGTACCGGGAGATCGTCGCTCTGCCAGGAGCACATCTGCCGCCTCGTTTCGTCAGGAGTTCTCAGGGAGGGTCGGTGACCGTGACCCCTGCCATCAGCCGGTAGGGGTCCTCCGGGTCCCACTGCGCCACGTAGGCCACCAGCCAGTGGGCTCCGGCCCGCCACAGGTGCACGTGGTCGGTGCTGTTGCCCATCTCCCCCCATGGCTGCGGTATCTCCTCCCCGTCGAACCCGCGGTCCCTCGGCGTCCGCAGCGAGAAGATCTGCGGCGCCCCCCACCGGTCGGTCGCGGCCTGGGCGAGCGCCCCGTACTCGGCACCGATCTGGTCGGCCGCCTCGATCCGACCCGATCCGTCGTCGTCCCAGAAGTCCTGTGTGCTGGCGAGCTGGACCAGGTGGAATCCCGGACCGCTGCTGTTTCCTCCGGTCCGGACCGGCTCGGACGGGAACTCCTTCGCCCGGAGCCGGTCGATCGTGTCGAGGTGCTCTGCCGTGGTCATACCGTCAGTATCCCGAGGGCCACTGACAACTGGCCCGACGTCACGCGTCCCGCCGACGGAGGGTACGCGGGCGCAGTTCCTGCTCACGCCGTACGGCCGCGACTCCTCCGACAGCGCCATGAGTCTTGCTCCGTCGGCTCATTGGGGGGACCGCTGGCGCACCGTGCTGTGGCTGGAGGCGCGGATGGTCATCGCGGTCGGTGCGGTCGGTTCCTCCGTCGGACCGCCCCGCGATCGCGGTGCTGCGCGAGTCGGGGCCGCCGCCGTCGCAGTGGCCGACGCTCGCGGAGGCCGACCGGCTGCTGGAGTCGGCCCGGGCCTCCGGCTCCGCGGTGGGCGCACAACTGACGGGTGAGCCGGAGAAGTTGCCGGGCCCCGTCACCCGGGAGGGGTACCGGATCCTGCAGGAGTCGCAGGCGCAGGGGGCGGGAGCGGGCGGCCCTGACCGAGCGGGTGGAGGCGGTTCTGCGGCTGATGGCGCGGGGCCTCACCGACGTGGAAATCGCCGGCGAGCTGATCATCGACAGGGAGACGGTCACGTCCTGCGTCAGCGCCGTCCGGGGGAAGCAGGGGGCGCGGGACCGGACGCAGGCGGTGATCACGGCGTACGAGTCGGGGTTCGTCTTCCCCGCCTGAGGGAAGGGTTGCTTCCGGCCGATGGGGGGCTGCTTCTCGCCGACTCGGCGGGTGGGCAGTACGATCCGGCTGACAAGCTCGCTAGCTGGGAGGACACACGTTGGGGCAGCTGACCGGCGGGGACCCCTCTCTGCTCCGGCGGATCAATTCCGCCGTGGTGCTGCGCGCACTGCGGACGGCCGGATCGCCGACCCTCACCGACCTCACACGGCTGACGGGGCTCTCCCGGCCGACCGTGGAGGGCGTGGTGGAGGGACTGATCGCGACCGGGCTCGTCGTCGAGGCGGACGCGGAGGAGGGCGCGCGGCGGCAGGGCCGCCCGGCCAGGCGCTTCCGCTTCCGCACCGAGGCGGGGCATCTGCTCGGCATCGAGATCGGCGCGCACCGGATCGCGGTGCTGCTGTCCGGGCTGGACGGCCGGGTCATCGGTGCCGGCACCAAGGATGTCGCGGAGACGGCGTCCGCCGACGAGCGGCTGGAGCGGGTACGGGCGGCCGTCGCCGATCTGCTGCGCCGCGCCGGGGTGCCACGGGACTCCCTGCGGGCGGTCGGGGTCGGCAGCCCGGGCATCGTGGAGGCTGACGGCACGGTCCGCCTCGGTACCGCGCTGCCCGGCTGGACCGGGCTGCCGCTCGGGGAACGGCTGCGGCGCTCGTTCCGCTGCCCCGTCCAGGTGGAGAACGACGCCAATGCGGCGGCGGTCGCCGAGCACTGGAAGGGGGCCGCGCGGGACACCGGCGACATGGTGTTCGTGATGGCGGGGCTCAGCCCCGGCGCCGGCTCGCTGATCGGTGGCCGGCTGCACCGCGGCTTCGGCGGCGCGGCGGGCGAGATCGGCGCCCTGCACCTGCTGGGCCGCGAGGTCACGCCGGAGCGGCTGCTGTCGACCACCGGTGAGCCCCTGCATCCGTTGGACGAGCCCGCCGTCGCCGAGGTCTTCGCCATGGCCAAGCGGGGCGACGAGCGGGCGGTGGCCGCCGTGGAGCGGTTCCTGCAGCGGCTGGTGCACGATGTGGCGGCGCTGGTCCTGGCGATGGATCCGGAGCTGGTGGTCGTCGGCGGCTGGGCGGCCGGCCTGGACGGGGTGCTGGAGCCGCTCCGCCAGGAGCTGGAGCGCTACTGCCTGCGCCCGCCGAGGGTGGCCCAGTCCATGCTCGGCGAGGCCGCCGTGGCGACCGGCGCCCTCCGGCTCGCGCTGGACCACGTCGAGGAGGAGCTCTTCGCGGTGGAGAAGACGGTCACCGCCCGCCGCTGACCCCGCCCCCGCGCGCCCGGCGTCCCGTACGACGTGGAATGGCCCGGCCCCGGCAGTTGCCGGGGCCGGGCCATTCCACGTCGTTGCGCGCCGTTCCGTGCCGTGCGGTCAGGAGGCGACGCGCGGCTCGTGGGTGATCTCGACGTTGCCCGAGTCGCCGAAGGTGAGGCGGCAGGTGTCGGCGCGGTAGGTGGCCACCGAGACCGCCGCGGTGCCCGCGGCGGTGAAGTAGCGCGTGGTGACCAGCAGCACCGGGGCGCCGGGCAGGCGGTCCAGTTCCTTGGCGTCGTCGGCGCGGGCGGAGCCGAGCTCCACCGAGCGGTCCTGGCCGTCGAGCACCAGCCGCTGCAGCTCGCGCAGGACGGCGCGGGCGCGGGCCGGGCCGGCCGGGGCCTCGATGGCGGGCAGTCCCGGCACCGAGGCGGCCGGCACGTAGAGCAGTTCGGCGGCGACGGCCTGGCCGTGGGTGACCCGGGTCCGGCGCACCGTGTGCACCGGCTGGTCGGCGGCGAAGGCGCCACCGGTACCGAGGAGCTTGAGCACGGCGGGCGTCGGCAGGGTCTCGGCCGCGTCCAGCGGCTCCCAGCCGTCGACGCTCTCGCCGGGCCAGCTGTGCTGCGCGCTGCCGACGGCGACGCCGACGCGCGGCGGGGCGACGGTGGTGCCGACGCCGCGGCGACGCTGGAGGCGGCCTTCGAGTTCCAGCTGCTCCAGCGCCTGGCGCAGGGTCGCGCGGGCGACTCCGAAGCGGGCCGCGAGCTCACGCTCGTTGGGCAGCACCTCGCCGACGGCGAAGTCCTGGTCGAGCGCCTCGCTGAGGACGGTCTTGAGGTGCCAGTACTTCGGCTCCGGCGCCGTTTCGAGCTGCGTGGTCCCCACCCTGACTCCTCCTGCCATCGCTGCACTCGCCGTGTGTTTCAGCGGCAGTTCCGCGCCCTTGTTTATTAAAGGTTCCTGCACTATCCCTGCGACGATAGGACGGCATACCCCCTTGGTCAAGACCAATGCTCGTACCTTTGCCGGGCAGAACGGGCATATGTATCAAGCCGTTCACGGGATGTTCTCGATGGCGCGGAAGGCTTGTAGTCAAGGGCTACCGGACGGTAATCATGGCGGTAGGCACTACTGACATCCTGTCTCGCACGCGCCAACGACGAGGAGCAGCATGACCGCCACGGTCTCCTTCACGATCGATTCGCCGCTCGGCCCCCACACCGCGACCGTCGCCTACGAGCGCAAGGGCGCCGGCGAACCGCTCCTCCTGCTCCACGGCATCGGCCATCACCTTCAGGCCTGGCACCCGGTGATCGACATCCTGGCCGCCGAGCACGACGTGATCGCCGTCGACCTGCCCGGCTTCGGCGCCTCGGAGCCCCTGCCCAAGGGCGTCCCGTACTCCCTCGGAACCGTGGCCCCGGCCCTCGGGGCGCTGTGCACCGCCCTCGGCGTCGAGCGCCCGCACGTCGCGGGCAATTCGCTCGGCGGCCTGCTCGCCCTCGAGATGGGCCGGAGCAACCTCGTCCGCTCGATCACCGCCCTGTCCCCCGCCGGTTTCTGGACCGAGGGCGAGCGCCGCTACGCGTTCGCCACGCTCCTCGCCATGCGCGCCGGCGCCAAGGCGCTCCCCCTCCCCGCCGTACGGCGGCTCTCGCGCACCGCCGCCGGCCGCGCCGCGCTCACCGGCACCATCTACGCCCGCCCGTCCCGCCGCCCGGCCGAGGCCGTCGTCGCCGAGACCCTCGCCCTGCGCGAGGCCACCGGCTTCGAGGACACGCTGGCCGCGGGTGGTTCCGTACGGTTCACCGACGACGTGCCCGGCCTGCCGGTCACCATCGCCTGGGGCACCCGCGACCGCCTGCTGCTGCGCCGCCAGGGCGTCCGCGCCAAGCACACCGTCCCCGGCGCCCGGCTGGTACGACTCCCGGGCTGCGGTCACGTCCCGATGAACGACGATCCGGCGCTCGTCTCCCGGGTGGTGCTGGACACGGCCCGCAGCGCACGGCTCGCGGTCGCCTGAACGGCCGAACCGGCCGAACCGGCCGAACCACCCGGACAGATGAACGAATGAGCGGCTGACGGCTGTTCACCCGCGGTTCGCGTGGGAGACGCGGCCGGGCCGGTGTGCGACGGCACGCTGGTCCGACCCGTCCTCGCCGGCCCCAGGAGACGTACCGATGGCATCGATCCCGCACACCCGACGGTCCCTCATCGGCGGATCCCTCGCCCTGTCCTCCGCGCTGATCGCCGCTCCGGCCCTCGCGGTCCCCGCCTTCGCCCGCTCCGGCCGGCCCAATGCGCTCTGGGGCGTCCAGTCCGGCGAGATCACCGCCCACTCGGCCACCGTGTGGACCCGTTCCGACCGCCTGGCACGGATGTACGTCGAGACCTCCCCGAGCGAGGCGTTCCGCTACGCCGTACGCCGCCACCGCGGCCCGCTCCTCGGCCCGTCGAGCGACTTCACCGGGACCACCGTCCTGCGCGACCTGCCGCCCGGCCGGCAGATCCACTACCGGGTCGTCCTGACCGACCCCGACGACCCCCGCCGCAGTTCCTCGCCGGTCCACGGCACCTTCCGCACCACCCCCGTCTCCCGCCGCCACGACGTGCGCTTCCTGTGGTCCGGCGACCTGGCGGGCCAGGGCTGGGGCATCAACCCCGATCTCGGCGGCTACCGCGTCTTCGAGGAGATGCGGCTGCGCAACCCCGACTTCTTCCTCTTCAGCGGGGACACGATCTACGCCGACGGGCCGATCAACGCCACCGCCCCCCTCCGCGACGGCACCGTCTGGCGCAATGTCACCACCGAGGAGAAGGCGAAGGTCGCCGAGACCCTCGCCGAGTTCCGCGGGAACTTCCGCTACAACCTGCTCGATCGCAGCCTGCTCGGCTTCAACGCCCAGGTTCCGGTCCTCGCCCAGTGGGACGACCACGAAGTGCGCAACAACTGGTTCCCCGGCCAGCTGATCGACGACCCCCGCTACACCGTCAAGGAGGCCGACACCCTCGCCGCCCGCGCCCGCCAGGCCTTCGGGGAGTACTTCCCCGTCACCGACCTGCGCGGCGGCCGCGCCGAGGGCCGGATGTACCGCGTGATGCGGTACGGCCCGCTGCTCGACGTCTTCGTGCTCGACATGCGCACCTACCGCAACGCCAATTCCCCCGGCACCCGGACCGAGGACCCCGTCGGCATCCTCGGCGCCGAGCAGCTGGCCTGGCTCAAGCGCGAGCTCTCCCGCTCCCGCGCGACCTGGAAGGTGATCGCCGCCGACATGCCGCTGGGCATCGTCGTCCCCGACGGCGCCGCGAACTTCGAGGCCGTCGCCCAGGGGGACCCGGGCGCTCCGCTGGGCCGCGAGCTCCAGATCGCCGAGCTCCTGCGGCACATCAAGCACCAGCGCATCACGGGCACCGTCTGGGTCACGGCCGACGTGCACTACACCGCCGCGAACCACTACGCGCCCGAGCGGGCGGCCTTCACCGACTTCGCGCCGTTCTGGGAGTTCGTGTCCGGCCCGATCGGCGCCGGCGGCTTCCCGGCCGGGCGGCTCGACGCCACCTTCGGTCCGGAGACCGCCTACGTGCAGTCGGCCCCCTTCGCCAACATGTCGCCCTCGGAGAACCCCCCGTACTACGGCGAGGTCGACATCGACGGCGGGAGCGGGGAGCTCACCGTCCGGTTGCGCCGCCAGGGAGGGGACGTACTCTTCGCCCGGACCCTCCAGCCCGGACGCGTGGGCCAGTAGGGCCAGCAGGGCATGAAAGGCGGCTGACCTGCCCGCAATCCGGAAATGGCCTGGAAAACTGGGTGAAATCGGCCAGATGGACACTTAACCAGTCGGTCACAGATCGTTCGTGATCACGCAACACCCCTGCGCCACAGTGGTGTGCATGACTGACCGTAACCTCGCCCCCGCCCAGCGTCCCCACCGTCACCACTGGCGCCGCGACATCGTCGAACTCGCCGCACTGTTCTGCGCCGTCGCGGTCGCCGACGCCATCGCCAATCTCGTCGTGCACGGCCCGAGGGGCCCGATCATGCTGATCGCCTCGGCCGTCGCACTCCTGGTGACGGCGGCCTTCCACACCTGGTGGGCACGGCGCCACAGCCATGCGCCGCCGCCGCAGAGCACGGCGCCCAGCGATCCGACGGCGTCGGCGCCCACCGCCTCCGGCACGAGCGCGACCGCCAGCAGCACCGCGCTCTGGCGGATGCGCACGACCGTACGGGACGAACCGGGCTCCCTGGCCGCCCTCTGCACCGCCCTCGCCCGTAACAGTGTCGACATCCTGACCCTTCAGACGCACCCGCTCCCCGAGGGCGGCACGGTCGACGAGTTTCTGCTGCGCGCCCCGCAGGAGCTGCCCTCCGCCGACCTCTCCCGGGCCATCTCCCGGGCCGGTGGCCACAGCACCTGGATCGAGCGCGCCGACGCCCACGACCTCGTCGACACCCCGACCCGGGTCCTGGGCCTGGCCACCCGCACCGCCCTGGACGCCGCCGAGCTGCCCCTCGCCCTGCGCCAGCTGCTCGGCCGCTGCACGATCCACTCGATCCCGGCGACCACCCTCTCCGGCCGCCCCAACGCCGGTGCGGACGCCCCGGTCGAGGGCGTCCTGGAGACCACGGTCATGCGGCTGCGCGACCCCTCCGGCGGCGCGATCACCGTGGAGCGGCCCTACCTCCCGTTCACCCCGACCGAGTTCGCCCGGGCCCGTGCCCTCGTCGAACTCGACGCCCGGCTCGGTCCCCGCGTGCCGCGCAGCCAGGACGTGCTGACCCTGCCCGAGGGCAACGAGATCACCGTGCGCCGCGCCGACGGCTCCGACCTGGCGGCGGCCCGCGCCATGCACGACCGCTGCTCGGATCGCACCCTGTCGCTGCGCTACCACGGGCCCGTCGCCGACGCCGACCGCTACCTCGGCCACCTGCTGAGCCCCCGCTTCGGCCGCACGCTCGCCGCGACCACCGCCTCCGGGAAGCTCGTGGCCCTCGGCCACCTGCTGTGGGACGGCGACGAGACCGAGGTCGCACTGCTCATCGAGGACGACTGGCAGCGCCGCGGCATCGGTTCCGAGCTGCTGCGCCGACTCATCTCGATGGCCGTCGAGGCCGGCTGCGACAGCGTGTACGCCGTCACCCAGGCCGCCAACACCGGCATGGTCGCCGCCATGCGCGGCCTCGGCCTCCCCCTCGACTACCAGATCGAGGAGGGCACCCTGGTGATCACGGCGCGGCTGGACGCGACCCCGGTCGGCTCCCGGCTGCCCTACGACCTACCCCGCGAGCTGCCGCACGAACAGCCGGCTCCCCGGCGCCACCGCTGAGCGATCCTGCCCGGAGCCGGGACACTCCGCGGGTACCGGCTCCGGTCAGGATCCATCGGCACCCGGCCGGATCGCGGGGATCCCGGGCCCCCCGCCGAACCCCACGGGCCCCCGCGGGATCCCACCGGCTCCCACGGACGGCGGGATCCGGCCAAACTCCGCGCGCCCACCCCCGCCGACTCCTCCGCCATGGGCATGAAGTCACTTGCGGGCAGGGCCGGTTGACCGATCTCCGCATGCGCCACCGCAGCCGCTCCGGCCCGCGTCAGCGGGCTGACGCCCATGGGTGATGACGGGAACGCATCCCACATACGAAGATGGCCGCATGTCAGAGATCCTCCACAACGGCAGCGCACCCCGGCTGCCCCGCCAGGTGGCCGACGCGTACGTCGACGACCTCATCGCCCTCGACCCGATCACGGGCACCTACCTCGGTGTCGCCGCGAGTTCGAGCAGGCTCCCGGACTTCTCCCCGGCGGGCCGCGCGGCCGTCGCCGAGCTCGCTCGTGAGACCCTCGCGCGCCTCGACGCCGCCGAGTCCGCGCCCGGCGCCGACAGCGACGCCGAACGCCGCTGCGCCCGGCTGCTGCGCGAGCGCCTCACCGCCGAGCTCGCCGTCCACGAGGCCGACGAGGACCTGTGCGCGGTCAGCAACATCCACAGCCCCGCGCACTCCGTCCGCGAGATCTTCTCCCTGACCCCCGCCGACACCGACGAGGACTGGGCGGCGATCGCCGAGCGCCTGCGCGCCGTACCGGCCGCCTTCGACGGCTACCGCGAGAGCCTCGGACTCGGCCTGGAGCGCGGCCTGTACGGCGGCCCCCGCGCCACCACCACCATGATCGGACAGCTCACCACCTGGGCCGGCCAGGACGGCTCGGAGGCGCCCTTCTTCGAGGGCTTCGCCGCCGCCGGTCCGGACTCCCTGCGCGCCGAGCTGGACACCGCGGCCGCCGGCGCGACCGCCGCGGTCATCGGTCTGCGCGACTGGATGACCTCGGTGTACGCCCCCGCCGTCGAGGGCAGGCCGGACACCGTGGGCCGCGAGCGCTACGCCCGCTGGTCCCGCTTCTTCAACGGTACGGACCTGGACCTGGACGAGGCGTACGCCTACGGCTGGTCGGAGTACCACCGCCTGCTCGCCGAGATGAAGTCGGAGGCGGCCAAGATCCTCCCGGGCGCCGGCCCCTGGGAAGTGCTGAAGCACCTCGACGAGCACGGCGCCCACATCGAGGGCGTGGACGAGGTCCAGGCCTGGCTCCAGGGCCTGATGGACGAGGTCATCGAGAACCTCGACGGCACCCACTTCGAACTCGCCGAGCGCGTCCGCAAGGTGGAGTCCCGCATCGCCCCGCCGGGCGGCCCCGCGGCCCCGTACTACACCTCCCCCTCGGAGGACTTCTCCCGCCCGGGCCGCACCTGGCTGCCCACCATGGGCCTGACCCGCTTCCCCGTGTACGACCTGGTGTCCACCTGGTACCACGAGGGCGTGCCGGGCCACCACTTGCAGCTCGCGCAGTGGACGCACGTGGCGGACCAGCTCTCCCGCTACCAGGCCACCGTCGGCATGGTCAGCGCCAACGCCGAGGGCTGGGCGCTGTACGCGGAGCGGCTCATGGACGAGCTCGGCTACCTCAAGGACGCCGAGCAGCGCCTGGGCTACCTGGACTGCCAGATGATGCGCGCGGCGCGGGTCATCGTGGACATCGGCATGCACGTGGGCCTGCAGATCCCGGCGGACTCGCCGTTCCACCCGGGCGAGACCTGGACCGTGGACCTGGCTCAGGAGTTCTTCGGCCTGCACAGCGGCCGCCCGGCCGACTTCGTCGAGAGCGAGCTGACCCGCTACCTGTCGATGCCGGGCCAGGCGATCGGCTACAAGCTGGGCGAGCGCGCCTGGCTGCTGGGCCGGGACAACGCCCGGGCCGCGCACGGCGATTCCTTCGACCTGAAGGCCTGGCACATGGCGGCGCTGTCGCAGGGTTCGCTGGGGCTGGACGACCTGGTGGACGAGCTGTCGAAGCTCTGACGGCCCGCCCGGTCGCCCCCGCGGCGGACGACGGGCCACGGACGACGGGCCACGGACGACGGACGGGCCGCTCCTCCCCCGGGGGACGAGCGGCCCGTCCGCGTGGCGGGCACTTCAGCAGCCGCAGTCGTCCGAGTCCGTCGGCGCGGTCAGCGGGTCGGCCTCGGCACGCTGCTGGTTCCCCTGCCAGGTCTCGACCTCGAAGCCCTCGCGGATCCAGTACTCGATGCCACCGAGCATCTCCTTGACCTGGAAGCCGAGTTCGGCCAGGGCGAGGGCGGAGCGGGTGCCTCCGTTGCAGCCGGGGCCCCAGCAGTACGTCACCACGGGGATGCCCTTGTCCAGGAGCCGCTCCGCCTGCTCGGGAACGAGCGCGGTGGGCAGGTGGACGGCGCCGGGCACGTGGGCCTGGTCCCAGGACGGGGTGGAACGGGAGTCGACGAGCTGGAAGCCCAGCTCGGCGCCCTGCTCGCGGTGGGCCCGGAAGGCTGCGGCGACGTCCGAGACGTCCGCGTGGAAGGCCAGGCTCGCGGCGAAGTACGCGGCTGCCGCGGCCGGAGAGGCGGGCGGCACCCGCAGCACGGGATTGGTGGCGGCGGGGGCGGAGGAGGCGTTCTGCGTCGTCGTCATGGCCAAAAATCTACGATCCGTTGATCACCGCCGGAAGTGGATTTCCCCGGCCTTTTCCTTGTCCGACCGGGGAATCCCCTGCTAGACCTGCCCCATGACCGACTATTCCCCTGACGCCACCGACTGGCGGATCCTCGAAGCCCTCCAGCGGGACGGGCGGGCCAGTTTCACGGAGCTCGCCCGCGCCGTGTCCATGTCCGCGAGCGCCGTCACCGAACGGGTCCGGCGGCTGGAGGAGACCGGGATCATCACCGGCTACACGGCGGTGGTGGATCCGGAGAAGCTCGGCAAGGCGATTCTCGCGCTGGTGCGGCTGCGCTACCCGCACGGCAACTACAAGCCGTTCCACGACTTCCTGGAGTCCACCTCCGAGATCCTGGAGGCCCATCACGTGACCGGCGACGACTGCTTCGTCCTCAAGGTCGCGGCCCGCTCGATGGCGCACCTGGAGGAGGTCACGGGCCGGATCTCCGGCCTGGGACCGGTGACGACCAGCATCGTCTACTCCTCGCCGCTGCCCCGCAGGCCGCTCAGTCCGTGAGCGCCGCCGTGCGGTGGCGGACCACGGAGCCGCCGCGCTGCTTGACGATCTCCAGCTGGGCCTGGACCCGGGTCCGCAGGTCGGCGACGTGGCTGACGATGCCGACGCTGCGGTCCCGCTCGCGCAGCGAGTCCAGGACGTCCAGCACCTCGTCCAGGGACTGGTCGTCGAGGCTGCCGAAGCCCTCGTCGATGAAGAGGGTGTCGAGCCGCATGCCGCCGGCCTCGTCGGTGACCACGTCCGCGAGCCCCAGGGCCAGGGCGAGCGAGGCGAAGAAGGTCTCGCCGCCCGACAGCGTGGCGGTGTCCCGCTCGCTGCCGGTCCACGAGTCGACCACGTGCAGCCCGAGGCCCGAGCGCCCCCGCCCGCTCGACCGGGTGTCGGAGTGCACGAGGGTGTAGCGGCCTCCGGACATGCGCAGCAGCCGTACGGTCGCGGCGGCGGCCACCTGCTCCAGGCGGGCGGCCAGTACGTAGGCCTCCAGGCGCATCTTGCGCTCGTTGTCGGCGGAGGTGCCCGCGGTGAGCCCGGCCAGCCGGGCGACCCGGT
Source organism: Streptomyces avidinii (assembly GCF_014650695.1). GTDB lineage: Bacteria > Actinomycetota > Actinomycetes > Streptomycetales > Streptomycetaceae > Streptomyces > Streptomyces avidinii. The sequence continues at coordinate 116,993 of NZ_BMVL01000018.1, forward strand.
CGTAGGCCTCGCGCAGCGGTCCGAGGGCGTGCAGTTCCTGCTCGGCCTGCCGGGAGAGCCGGTCCAGTTCCGCGCAGCGCACCCGGGCCGCGTCGGCGGCCGATCCTGCCGTACGAAGCTTCGCCGCGGCCGAGGCCGCGTACGCCTCGGCCGCATCCGGTGCGGCCGGAGGCAGGGCTGCCGCTTCGGCGGCGCCGGTCTCGCGGCGGCGGTCCGCCAGCAGGGCCTCCTCCGTCTGCCAGGCGTCCAGCCGGTGTTGGAGCGCGGTGCGTTCGTACTCGGGGAGCACCGCGTCGGCGGCGGCCTCGATGGTGTCGAAACCGGCCTTGAAGGCAGCGTCGGCGAGCTGGTCGTCGGCCTCCTTCAGCCGGGCGGCGGTGCTCTCGGCCCGCCGCAGCGAGGTGGCCGCGCCGGAGACCATGCGGACCCGGTCCTCCAGGGTCCGGGCGCGGGCCGCGACGGTGGGCGCGCCGTCCCGCACGAGGGCGAGTTCGGCCTCCAGCCCGGCCTGTTCGCGGTCCAGGGCCTCGCGCCGGGAGGCCCTGGCGGCGGCCCGGGTCTCGGCGCCCTGCCGGTCCGCGCTGCGCGCGGCGTGCTCCCGCTCGGCCCGGGCCAGCTGCTCACGGGCGGCGTGCAGACCGGCGGCCGAGGCGTGGGCGGCGGCATGGCGGGCGCTCAGGTCTGCGGTCAGGGCGAGGAGTTCGGCGGTGGTCGCCTCCCCGGCCGCGGCCGCGGCCTCGGCGCGGGCCTCCTGCGCGGCGGCCAGCCTGCGCTCGACGGCGGCCCTGGCCTGCTCGGCCCGTTCGAAGAGGCCGTGGGCGGCGTCCTCCGCCGCGCGGTCCACGTGTCCGGGGGCCGGGCGGGCCGGAGCGGGGTGCTCGGCGGACCCGCACACGGTGCATGCCTCCCCGACCACCAGGGCCTCGGCGAGCTCGGCGGCGATTCCGCGCAGCCGGGCCTCCTTGAGCTCCAGCCAGCGCTCCCGGGCCGCGGCCGATTCCTCGCGCAGGGTGAGCAGTTCACCCGAGGCGCGCTCGGCCTCGGCATCGAGCTCGTCGCGTCGGCGGGCGGAGTTCAGCTGCATGCGGGCGGGTTCGAGCCGGCCGGCGAGCTGCTCGGCCAGGGTCGCGGCCTGCTGGGCGGCGTCCACCCGTTCCTGCAGCTCGGTCCGGGTCGCCTCCCAGCGCTCCAGCCACTCGGCGGACTCCTGGTGCTGATCCTCGGCGGCCCGGGACTCCCGTTCCAGGTCGGCGCGTTCGCGGCCGATCTCGGCGCTGCGCTGCTCGGCGCGCTGCGCCGCGCCCAGGGCACCGAGTGCCTCGCGCAGCCGCTGCTCGATGTCGGCGAGCTGCTCGGTCCCCGCTTCCTTCAGCGTGGGCGGAAGCTGCGCCCGGGCGGAGGTCTCGGCGTGCGCGGCGGCGAGGTGTGCGGCGGAGGCGGCGCCGCGCAGCTCCAGGGCGGGGGCCACCAGGGCGCCCCGCCGGGCCCGGTCCAGCAGGCCGCGCACCCGGTCCCGCTCGGGTTCGGCCTCGGCGAGCACGGCGGCCCGGCGGAGGGTCTCCGCGTGCCGGCGCTGCAGCCGGTCGAGCTCCCGGGCGTCCTCGGCGGCCCGCCGGGCGGCCGCGTGCCGGCTCTCGACGGCGGCCAGCGCGTACTCGGCGACGTCGAGGCGCTCGCGGGCCGCGCACCGGGCGACGGCCGCCCAGGCCCGGACGGCCTCGGCGAGCCCGGGGTCCCCCGGCTGGTGTCCGGGCATGGGCCAGGCGCGCAGGTCCGCGCTGTCCCCGGCGGCCTGGGCGAGCCGCTGGGCGGTGTGGAGCACCTTCTCGTCGCCGGCCCGGACCTTCGCCTCGGCGGCCCGGCGGCGTTCGCCGAGCAGGGCCTCGACGGCCGCGAAGCGGCGGGTGTCGAAGAGCCGGCCGAGCAGGCGGCCGCGGGCCGCCTCGTCGGCGCGCAGGAACCGTGCGAACTCCCCCTGCGGCAGCAGCACGACCTGGCAGAACTGCTCGCGGCTCATGCCGAGCAGCTGCTCGATCTCCTCGCCGATCTCCTGGTGGGAGCGGCTGAGCGCGTCCCAGCCCTCGCCGGTGTGCTCGCGCAGCCAGCTCTGGGCCTTGTCCTTGGTGGTGCCCGTACCGCGCTTCTTCGGGCGCTCCTGCTCGGGGCGGCGGGTGATCTCCAGGCGGCGGCCGCCCGCGGTGAGTTCGAGGGTGACCTCGGTCGGAACGTGGGCGGCGGCGTGGTCGCTGCGCAGGCTGGTGCCGGGGGCCTGGCGGGGGCCGGGCACGGAGCCGTAGAGCGCGTAGCAGACGGCGTCGAGGACGGAGGTCTTCCCTGCGCCGGTCGGTCCGTGGAGCAGGAAGATCCCTGCGGCGGACAGCGCGTCGAAGTCGATCTCCTGGGGCTCGGCGAACGGCCCGAACGCGGTGACGGCCAGCCGGTGCAGCCTCATCGGTGGGTCTCCCGGTGGCTGTCGTCGGCCCGTACGTCGTCGAAGGCGCCCTGGAGGACGGCCCGTTCGGCCTCGTCCGCGTGACCGCCGCCGCGCACGTGGGCGACGAAGTCCTCGGCGATCTCCTGGTCGGTGCGGCCGCGCAGCCGCTGGGCGTAGGAGGCGCCGGTCTCCTCCCGGCGGCCCTCGGGGTCGAAGGCGAGGGTGAGGGTGTGCGGGAAGCGGGCGGCGAGCCGGGCCATGGGGTCGTCGGGCCGGACCGGGTCGGTGAGGGTCGCCTCGACCCAGGCGTCCTCGTGCTCCTGGTGCGCCGGGTCCTCCAGGAGGTGCTCCAGCCGTCCGCGGAGCCGGGCGAGGGCGCGCGGTACGGGGGTGTCGATGCGCTCGGCGGCGGCGATCTCGCCCTGGGCGCCCAGCTCGATCAGCCACATGGTCTTGCGGTGGTCGGCCTCGGAGAAGGAGTAGGCGAGCGGGGAACCGCTGTAGCGGACCCGTTCGTTGATGGTCTGGCAGCCGTGGAGGTGGCCGAGGGCGGCGTAGTCCACCCCGTCGAAGACGGAGGCGGGCACGGCCTCGACGCCGCCGACGGTGATGTCGCGTTCGCTGTCGCTGGCCTGCCCGCCCGTGACGAAGGCGTGCGCGAGGACGATCGAGCGGGTGCCGGGCGCACGGGCGGCCAGGTCGGCGCGGATCCGGTCCATGGCGGCGCCGAGGACCGCCTCGTGGCTCACCTTCTGCGCGCTGAACTCGTCCTTGACCAGGGCGGGCTCCAGGTACGGCAGGCCGTAGAGCGCCACGTCACCGTGTGCGTCGGCCAGTACGACGGGGTCGGCGCAGCCGGCGGGGTCGGTCCGCAGGTGGATCCCCGCCCGGTCGATCAGCCCGGCGCCGACGCCGAGCCGGCGCGCGGAGTCGTGGTTGCCGGAGATCATCACGGTGGGCACACCGAGATCGGCGAGGCGGTGCAGGGCGCGGTCGTACAGCTCCACGGCGGGCAGTGGGGGCACGGCCCGGTCGTAGACGTCACCGGCGACGAGTACGGCGTCGACCTCGTGCGCGCGGACGGTCTCGATGAGGTGGTCGATGAAGACCGCCTGGGCGCCGAGCAGGTTGACCCGGTGGAAGGCCCGGCCGAGGTGCCAGTCGGAGGTGTGCAGGAACTTCACTCGCCGGCCCCGCCGCACATGCCGTCTCCCCCTGGTCGTCTCCCGCTCGCTGAACCCCTCTACGCTAACCCGTCCCGGGGGTCGCTCAGGGCGCGTACGTCTCCCCGCCGAGGGTGAGAGCGGCGCTGCCGGCCGTGGTGTCGGCGAGCCAGGCCTCGAAGGCGGGCAGGTCGGCCTCGGGGAGGGCGACCTCGATCTCCACGGCGGACCCGTAACGCAGATCCACCACGGTCCGGCCGGTGGAGCGCAGGTCGTTCTGGGTCTTGCCGGCCCGCTGGTGGTCGACGGTGACGGTGGCCAGCCGGTAGCGGCGCCGGGTGACGGTGCCGAGCTCGTCGAGGGCCTCGCCGACGACCCCGCCGTAGGCCCTGATCAGGCCGCCGGCACCGAGTTTCACACCGCCGTAGTAACGGGTGACGACGGCCACCGCGTAGCGGACGTCGCGGCGCATGAGCATCTGCAGCATGGGCACCCCGGCGGTGCCGCCGGGCTCGCCGTCGTCGCTGGCCTTCTGGACGGACGCGTCGGCGCCGACGACGTAGGCGAAGCAGTTGTGGGTGGCGGTGGGGTGCTCCTTGCGGATGCGCGCGACGAAGTCCTGCGCCTCCTGCTCGGTCGCGGCGGGCGCGAGCGAGCACAGGAAGCGCGAGCGGTTGATCTCGGACTCGTGCACGCCCTCACGGGCCACCGTCACGTACTGGTCTGCCTTCACCTCACCACCCTAAGCCGTGGCGACGGGCTACCTTGGCGGTCATGAAACTGCGGGGGCGGAACTACCGGTACGTGGGCCCGCCCGAGCTGAGGGCACTCGCCCACCCGGGCACCGAGGGCCGACCCATCCTCTCGGTCGCGGACGCCCTCGACGCGGTCGGGATCGGCCTGCGCACGGGCGGCTTCACGCACGCGGTGGTCTTCCGGCGGTGCCCTGCCTGCGGGCAGCTGAACATCGTGCGGGACGGGGACTTCGTCTGTGTCTTCTGCGACGGGGCGCTGCCACCCGATTGGAACGTGGACCCGTCGCCCGCGTAGCCGGCGGGGAATCGCACCCGGGTGTTTTCGGTTGATCCGGCTGAGCGCCGGTCCGACGCAGTGAGAAGCAGTGCACGGGGCCGGCGGGGACGAGAACATCAGGAGGCGGCACACGTGTACGGCGACCCGGCAACCATCCGCAAGATCCTCACCGAGCTCGGCGACACCTGGGCCGTGGTGGGCCTCTCGAACAACCAGGACCGCGCGGCCTACGGGGTGGCGCGCGTGCTCCAGCGGTTCGGCAAGCGGGTGATCCCCGTGCACCCCAAGGCCGAGACCGTCCACGGTGAGCCCGGGTACGCCTCCCTGGCGGACATCCCGTTCAAGGTGGACGTGGTGGACGTCTTCGTGAACAGCGAGCTGGCCGGGCCGGTGGCGGACCAGGCTGTCGCCGTCGGCGCCGAGGCCGTCTGGTTCCAGCTCGGCGTGATCGACGAGGCCGCGTACGCCCGCACCCGCGAGGCCGGGCTGACGATGGTCATGGACCGCTGCCCCGCGATCGAGATCCCGGCGCTCTAGGACGTCGGCGCGCCGGCGCCCGTGCCCCCGTGTGCATGCGCGGGCACCGGCGCCGAGACCGGGGGAACCGACACCGCGAGGGTCATCTCCATCGGTACGGAGCCGTCGTTGCGGTAGGAATGCGCGAGGTTGGCCTCGAAGGTGGCCGCGGCTCCGGCCGGGACGCGGAACTCCTCCTCGCCGACCACCAGGGTCAGCTCCCCGACCGTGACGTGCAGCATCTCGATGGTGCCGGACGGGTGCGGGACGGAGTCCGTCCCCTCGCCCGGCACCAGGTGCCAGGTCCACAGCTCCATCGGCCCCCGCTCGTCGGTGCCGATGAGCATCGTCGTCGAGCTGCCCGCCTCACTGGACCAGATCCGGACGACCTGGTCCGGGGGGACGACCCGGACCTGCGGGCCCCGGTCGTGGTCGAGGAGCGCGGAGATGCTGACGCCGAGCGCGTCGGCCAGCCGGACCGTGGTGCCGACGCTCGGGTTCGTACGGGCCTGCTCGATCTGGATGATCATCCCGCGGCTCACTCCCGCGCGAGCCGCCAGCGAGTCCAGGGTGAAGCCGCGCTCCCCGCGCCACCGCTTGAGGTTCCGGGCGAGCGCCTGGGTGAGCTGTTCGAGATCCGACACCATTCCGTCCAATATTTTGGATGACAGAGTCCAACAGAGTGCACTAACGTGTTCTGTATTCGATGCTGCACTCCACCGTTCACTGCACTGTACTGCGAGGCCCCCATGACCGCGCTCTTCGCCCTGGCCACAGCCGTGCTGTGGGGGCTCGCCGACTTCGGCGGCGGGCTGCTGACCCGCCGGATCCCGGCGCTCACCGTGGTCGTCGTCTCGCAGATCGTCGCCGTCGTCGTGCTCGGCGCGGTGGTCCTGGGCACCGGCGCCTGGCGGGAGGCCGGGCCGCAGCTGTGGTTCGCGGTCGGCGCGGGCCTGGTCGGGCCGGTCGCCATGCTCAGCTTCTACAAGGCCCTGGCCCTCGGCCCGATGGGCGTGGTCTCCCCGCTGGGCTCCCTCGGCGTGGTCGTGCCCGTCACTGCCGGGCTGATGCTGGGCGAACGGCCCGGCCTCGGCCAGTTCGCGGGGATCGCGGTGGCCGTCGTCGGCATCGTCCTCGCCGGTGGCCCCGAGCTGCGCGGCGCACCCGTACAGCGGCAGGCCGTCGTCCTCACCCTGGTCGCAGCCTTCGGCTTCGGCGCGGTGATGGCCCTGATCTCAGAGGCGTCCACCACCGTGACCGGGCTGTTCCTCGCGCTTTTCGTGCAGCGGGTCACCAATGTCACCGTCGGCGGCGCCGCCCTGTGGGCTCAGACCAGGCGCGGCATACCGGCCCTCCCTGCGGGCACGGGCCCGCGGGTCCTCCGGGGGCTGTTGCCCGCCCTGGCTTTCGTCGGCCTCGCAGACGTCGCGGCCAACGGCACCTACTCCATAGCCGCCCAGAACGGCCCGGTCACCATGGCCGCCGTCCTGTCCTCGCTCTACCCGGTGATCACCGCGCTCGCCGCCTTCGCCGTCCTCAAGGAACGACTGCGCACGGTCCAGGCGGCAGGCGCGGGCCTGGCCCTCGCCGGAACCGTGCTCCTCGCCGCCGGCTGACCCGCCGGACACTTCCTAGGCGTGCTCGGCCTCCGCCAGCTCCGCCAGGCCACGCAGTTGCTCGGGCGTCATTCCGTGCGGGATCGGTACGGGCGCGGGCGTGCGCAGCGGCGGCTGCCAGCCCGTCTCCGGCTCCCAGCGCCGCACGATGCGCGCCGGCGCCCCCGCCACCACCGCATGGTCCGGCACCTCGCCCCGTACGACGGCCCCCGCCGCCACCACGACGTTGCGGCCGAGCCGCGCCCCCGGCAGGATCACCGCGCCGGTGCCGAGCCAGCACCCCGGGCCGATCTTCACCGGCTCGCTGCGCGGCCACTGCCGGCCTACGGGCTGGTGCGGGTCGTCGTAACTGTGGTTGGTGGACGTGATGTAGACCCCGGGACCGCAGAAGGTGTTCGAGTCGATGGTGATGCGGGCGTCGGCGATGACATGACTCCCGCGGCCGATGACCACCCCGTCGCCGAGCACCAGCATCGGCTCGGAGCCCAGGTCGAGGTCCGGCATCATGCCGGCGGTGAGGGTGACCTGCTCGCCGATGATGCAGTGCGCACCCAGGCGGATCCACCGCTCACCGAAGACCGTGCCCTGCGGGAAGGCGAGCCGGGTGCCGTCCCCGATCGCACCGAACCTGAGCCGCCCCGGGGTCTGCGCGGTGACCGCGCCGGCCTGCTGCATCCAGCGCCAGCCGGTGTGGACCACGCGGCTCGCCAGCCGGCGGCGCGCGGCCGTCAGAGATGAGAACGTGTTCTGTTTCTTCGGCACCCGGCCACGGTAGTGCGCCGGGCCCCGGTCACCCCGGCCACACTCCTGTGATCTTCACCCCATCGCCGGTGCGGCGGGGCGCGTGGCCTACGGTGCCGTTAGCGCGGCAACCGGACGACGGACGCAGAGGAAGAGAACATGACGCACCAGGCGGCCCAGGCACTCGTGGCGGGTGTCGGCGGCAAGAACCCGGACATCGACCCGACGGCCTTCACGGCCCCGACCTCGGTCGTGGTCGGCGACGTCACCCTCGCCGCCGGCGCCAGCATCTGGTACTCGGCGGTGCTGCGCGCCGACTGCGGCCCGATCACGCTCGGCGCCGACAGCAATGTGCAGGACAACTGCACGGTCCACGTGGACCCCGGCTTTCCCGTCTCGATCGGCGCGCGCGTCTCCATCGGCCACAACGCCGTGGTGCACGGCTGCACGGTCGAGGACGACTGCCTGATCGGGATGGGTGCGACCGTACTGAACGGTGCCGTGATCGGCGCCGGTTCCCTCGTGGCGGCGCAGGCGCTGGTCCCGCAGGGCATGGTCGTCCCGCCCGGCTCACTGGTCGCGGGCGTGCCCGCCAAGGTGCGCCGCGAGCTGACCGACGAGGAGCGCGAGGGCATCAAGGTCAACGCCCTGATGTACGTGGAACTGTCCAAGCAGCACCGCGCCTCGGTGACCCCGAACGCCTAGGTCGTCGCGGCTCCGAGGATCCTGCGGACGGCTCCGTGGTCCGGCCTGCGCGTGCCCGGCAGCGCGTGGTCGGCGGACTGCCGCCGGCCGGCCGTGGACCGCTCCCTCTGCGTCACTTCCCGCAGGGTCTGCTCGGTGAGGGCGGCGCCGCGCTCCAGGAGCCGCTCCACCGTGGCGGGGAAGCCGAAGCGCGCGGCCCAGTCGAGCGAGGTGCGGTCCCGCATCGTCTCCTCGATGTCGGCGCCCCGGTCCAGCAGCAGGTCCACGGTCTCCGGGCTCCCGCTCCCGCAGGAGGTGGCAGCCAGGACCAGCGGCACGTGGCGCAGCCGTCCGGCGGGGCCGCCCGGCTCGGCGCCGGCGTCGAGGAGGGCCCGGGCGAGACGGCGCGCGTTCGCCAGCGGGTGGTACTGCTCCGACCGTCCCTCGTCCGACCAGTCCCCGTCCGGGCGGTCCGCCGTCATTCGCCGACCGGTGTCCGGTCCGCCGTCATTCGCCGACCGGTGTCCGGTCCGCCGTCATTCGCCGACCGGTGTCCGGGTCGCCGGCTGGGCCGGGATCTCCGCCCCGGCCGGCGCGGGCACGGAGACCGCCTGCGCCGCCTTCTTCATCCGGCTGCGCACCACCAGCGTCACCGCGAGTCCGAACAGCACTGCGAGCCCCAGGGCCAGCCAGGAGAACCGCTTCAGCCACGGCTCGGCGACGATCCCGACCGAGTAGATGACGGCCGTGGTGCCGCCCGCCCAGAGGATGCCGCCGAGGACGTTGGCGACCAGGAAGCGCCAGTACGGCATGTGCAGCACGCCCGCCAGCGGCCCGGCGAAGATCCGCAGCAGCGCCACGAACCGCCCGAAGAAGACGGCCCACATGCCCCACTTCTCGAAGGAGCGTTCCGCCAGCGCGACCTGCTGGGGTCCGAAGTGCTTGGGGAAGCGCCGGCCCAGCCGGTCCAGCAGGGGCTTGCCGCCCCGGCGGCCGATCGCGTAGCCGATCGAGTCGCCCACGATCGCTCCGGTGATCGCGCAGAGGCCGAGTACCACGGGGTCGATCTCCCCGTGCTGCGAGGCCAGCAGCGCCGAGCTGACCAGGATGATCTCGCCCGGCAGCGGGATGCCCAGGCTCTCCAGCCCGATGACCAGACCCACCAGGAGATAGATGCTGACCGCCGGAATCGTCTCCAGCCATTCCTGGATGTGCACCGGTACGTCCTCCCGTGTCGTCGCCGGCGCGCCCCCTGTGACACGCCGAACGGGCAGCCTATCGGCTCGTCACGACCGCCTTGGACCTCAGTGGCAGTTCCCGCGACGAACGGCCCACGAACACCTCGCGGCGGCCGGAACCCAGCACCCAGGCGTGCTGCTCCGGGTCCCACGACGACAGGGTCCGTGCGCCGATGTCGACGGTGACCCGCTGTGCCTCGCCGGGCGCCAGGACGAGCCGCCGGTAGCCGGCCAGTGCGCGCACCGGCTGGTCGAGCTCCAGCTCCGGGGAGGGTCCCACGTACACCTGGGCGACCTCGGTGCCCTTGCGGCGGCCGGTGTTGCGGACGGTGAATTCCACCCGCAGCCCTGACCGCTCGGGCCGGACGGTGAGGTTCTCGTAGTGCCAGGTGGTGTACGAGAGTCCGTGCCCGAAGGGGAACAGCGGGGTCACCCGCCGGGCGTCGTACCAGCGGTGGCCGACGTGGACGCCCTCGGAGTACTCCTGCCGGCCGCTCACCCCCGGGTAGCGCAGCGCGTCGCCGCCGACCGGGGTGGCCCGCTCGTCGGCCGGAAAGGTCTGGGTGAGGCGGCCGCCGGGGTCCACGTCCCCGAAGAGGAGGTCGGCGGTGGCTCCCCCGCCCTCCTGGCCCGGGTAGTACATCTGGAGGACCGCCCCGGTACGCGACAGCCACGGCATGGTCGTGCTGGACGAGGTGTTGAGGACGACGGTCGTACGCGGGTTGGCGGCGGCCACCGCTTCGATCAGCCGCTCCTGCCCGCCCGGCAGCGCCAGGGAGGTCCGGTCCCTGCCCTCGGTGGCGTCCTCGTAGGCGAACAGGACCACGCTGCGGGCGGACTTCGCGGTCCGCACGGCCTCGGCGAGGTCCGCGGCGCGGATCGCCCCGGTGGTGTGCCGGAGTCGGAAGCGCTGGCCCTTGTCCCCGCCCTCGGCGGTCACGGCGAGCCGGTGGGCGCCCGCCTTCAGGGTGAGGGTGCGGCGGCGGACGCTCATCCCGTCGGGTGCGGAGCCGAGCAGCCCGCCGGCGAAGTGCTCGGCCACACCCTGCCGGACGGGGAACAGCTCCTCCCCGTCGAGGCGCACGACGGGCCGCTTCCCGGTGTAGTGGACGAGCAGGGTCCACTCGTCGTCGGCCGTGAGACGGAACTCCCCCTCGTGGCTCCATACCTGCCCGGGGGCCACGGCCCGCTCCTCCAGGGCGGCGGCCGGGTTCAGCAGCTGCGCCGGGAGCGGGCGCCCGTACAGGTCCTCGCCGAGGGCGTAGCGCACGGACGCGCCGTTCCCGGCGCGCTGCCGGATGGCGGTGAGCGGGGCGGGTGCCCTTTCGGGGACCACCTGCGCGCTGCCACCGCCGCCGACGAAGGGCACCTGGCCGGTCGGCCCGATCACCGCGATCGAGCGGGCGGCGGCGCCGGTCAGGGGCAGGGTGCCGTGTTCGTTGCGCAGCAGTACGGCCCCGGCGGTGGCCACCTTGCGGGCGGTCCGTGCGCCTGCGGCTGCGTCGCGCGGGGGCCGGGCGGCGGGGCGGGCCGCGAGCAGCCCGAAGCGGTCCATGGTGGCCAGGATCCGGTGGACGGCGAGGTCGACGGCGCCCTCCGCCACGGAGCCGCCGCGCACGGCCTCGCGCAGCGGTCCGCCGAAGTGGGTGCCGCCCGGCATCTCCATGTCGAGGCCGGCGCCGATGGCGGCGACGGTGCTGTGGGTGGCGTCCCAATCGGACATCACCCAGCCGTCGAACCCCCAGCTGCCGCGCAGCAGTTCGTCGAGCAGCGGCTTGCTCTCGCAGGCGTGGACCCCGTTGACCTTGTTGTACGCGCCCATGACGGCACCCGCGCCGGCCGCCACGGCGGCCTCGAAGCCCCGTAGCTCGGTCTCGTGGAGGGTCTGCTCGGCGGCGATGACGTCGACGGTGTCGCGGCCGTGTTCCTGGTTGTTGAGGGCGAAGTGCTTGACGGTGGCGATGAGGCCCTCGTCCTGGATGCCGCGGATCAGTTCGCCCACGAGGTCTGCGGTCAGGCCCGGGTCCTCGGCGAAGGTCTCGAAGTTCCGGCCCGCGTAGGGGGTGCGGATCAGGTTCACCATGGGGGCCAGCAGGACGTCCTGGCCGAGTGCCCGGCCCTCGCGGCCGATGACCCGGCCGTACTCGCGGGCCAGCGCCGGGTCGAAGGCGGAGGCGAGCAGCACCGGCGCGGGCAGCGCCGTGGCCGGTACGGCGACCCGTACCCCGGCGGGTCCGTCGGCGAGGCGCAGCGCCGGGACGCCCAGGCGCGGTACGCCGGGCACGTAGCCGGCCTGGCCGAGCGGGGCGGGGTCCCGGGCTCCGTGCAGCAGGGCGGTCTTCTCGTCGAGGGTGAGGCGCTCCACGAGGGCGTCGACGCGGGCCGCGCCCTTGGCCTCGACGGGTGGTGCGGCGGCCGGCGCCCCGGGGGCCGCGGCGCCCGGCGGTACCTCGGGGGCGCAGGCGGCAGCGCCGAGGGAGGTGCCCGCCGCGCCCGCCGCCGCGAGGAGCCGCATCGCGGAACGTCTGGACACGGCCTCGCTCATGGGCGCTCCCTGCGGCGTGGGTCGGCGGGAGCGGCCCGCGCCGGACCGCTCCCGCGCCCACTGTGCGCCGCGCGCCCGCCGGGTCCGCCGAGACGCGCCACCGCGACGCCCAGGTTCAGTCCTCCGGCAGCGGCGCGGTGTCGGCGCCGCTGCCGGGTCTCGTCCTGTCGCTGCACGCGCGCCTCGGTGCGGTGCCCGCGCGCGATGCAGTCCCGTACGACGGCTTCCACCGCGCCCTGAGAACTTCCGTGGCGCCTTCGCCTCACCCAGCAGCAGATCCACCCATGTCCGGGCGGACTCTGCCTACGCCGGCCGGCTCGGCCGTGGTGGTCCCGCGCGCGGTTCCCCGTGGTCCACGGGCTGCGGCTTCGGCTTCGGCTTCGGCTTCGGCTTCGGCTTCGGCTTCGGCTTCGGCTTCGGCTTCCCGAGCATCTGCCGTGCCGCATCCGACTGGCCAGCCGCCGGGCCAGTGTGGGTTCGGCGTGCCGTCATCGCTCATGTGCGCCCGCTGCCAGATCTCGTTCCAGCGGTATGGACTCCCCGGCACGAGCCGGTGCGGCTGCCCGCACGGACACGGCGCCGGCGCCCACGCGCACCGGCCGCACAGTTCGACCCAGCCGTGTCCCGTCGAGTTCTGCTCCGGTGCTCCCTCGTGCCCGCAGGCCGGGCAGCCGGGCAGCTCAGCGCCGTCCAGGAGCGCGTTCTGCCGCCGGACGTACTCGGACAGCCGCAGCGACGGGTGGCGGAACGGATCTTCGTACCAGGCACGGTCCGGGCTCTCCCACCAGCTCCGCAGCCACCACGGCCGAGGGTTCGGTACGGCCCGCCGCCCGGCCCGCTTCTCAGTCCGACGCTGCGCGGCGTACTCCTCCGCCCGTGTGAGCCACAGCAGCCGCGCCTCGTGCAGTTCCTCCACCGCCCGCAGCAGCGCAGCAGGGTCCGCCTCCAGCCGCCGGGGGATCGCGGCGCTGAGCGTGAGGTGGTGGTACGTCGCCCGCAGGCCGTAGGGCGCGAAAAGGGTGAGGCAGGTGCGCAGCGCGCTGTGCCGCCGGTGGAGGGGGAGCCGGGCGTCGTGCACGCGCGCTCTGTGGGTGAGGAAGCTGGTCATGGCGTGGGCCCCAGGTCCAGCGCCCGGGCCAGGGCGGCGGTGACGGCCGCGCCATGTGTCGGCAGGTGTCGTCCGGCCCAGATTCCGGCGAGGCTGAGGAAGTCCCGCAAGTCCTGCTGGGCGCCGGTGACAAGCGCCCGTACCCGGTCCACGGGCAGCTCGATCACCGGGCTGTCGGTCACCCGGAAGCCACCGGCGGCGAACAGGTCGGTCATGGTGAGCAGCCCGTGCAGGAACGCGCCGAGCGGGTCGGTCGGGGACGGCCCGTGCCCCTCCTCCGGCTCGAAGTCGTTGCAGTCGGCGATCCGCATCACCGCCGTCCCGACCTGCGCCGGAGTCAGCTCCCCGTCCAGCACGAGGTAACCGTGGGACTCGTGCTCGCCGACCGGCCAGAGCGCGAAGTCGTCGGCCGAGAAGATCTCCAGAACGGGTTGCATCACCATCACATGGGGATGATGCCGAACCCTCTGCCCCACCGCCACGGGCTTAGGAGGCCGTCCCGTTCGGTGCCGGGGAGGTTTCTTCCCTCGTCCACTCGGAGAACCGCCGGTGGGCTGTCGCCCCCCGACGGCCCGCACGACGCCGTAGGCACGCGATCGTTGCCGTACGGCTGCCGCTACGCGTTGGGGCGCAGGGTCCAGACGACGGTCATCTCACCCGTCACGGCCTCGTCCTCACGCTGGATGGCGATGGTGACGGGGAACTCGGGGCGGCCGCCGGCGTCGAGTTCGGCGACGACCTCCGCGGCCGGGCGACCGAGGGTGGCGGTGGCGGTCACGACGCCCTTGGCGAGCTTCTTGTAGCCGATCTCGGCCTTCACGGCGAGCGGCACGGCGCGCGAGAGCTGGTCGCCGAAGGCGGCCAGGACGATCGCGCCGCTCGCGGACTCGGCGAGGGTGAACATGGCGCCGGCGTGCGGGCCGCCGACGTGGTTGTGGTAGTCGGGCTGGTCCGGAAGCCGGACGACCGCGCGCTCGGGAGTGGTCTCCAGGAACTGGAGGTTCAGGGTCCGGGCCATCGGCACGGTCGCGGCGAGCAGTTCGCCCACGTTCATCTGGTCTGCGCTCATGAAACGCGATGTTACCCGCGAGTAGTCCAGGTTGGCCAGAGCTCCTACGGGGGCGGCCGTGGCTCCCCACGACCACGACCACTATCGTTACCGGCCATGTGGCCAGGACAGCAGCAGCCGCCCGGGGGCGAACAGAACCCTCAGGACGCGCATCAGAACCCGTACCAGCAGCAGCCGGGACAGCCGGGGCAGCAGCCGAACCCGTACCAGCAGCAGCCCGGTTACGGATATCCGCAGCAGCCGGGGTACCAGCAGCCCCAGGGCGCTCCCGGCCAGCAGTGGGGACCGGCCCAGCCGCCCCAGGCGCCTCAGGCGGGCGGCGGAAGCCCGTACTCGACCAAGACCGTGGCCATCGTCGCGGCCGCCGCGGTCGTCGTGGCGGCCGCCGCGACCGGCGCCTTCGTCCTGACCCGGGACGACAAGAAGACCGAGGCCAACGACAAGCCGCCGGCCAGCCCCTCGGCGCCGGCCTCCGAGGCACCCGCCCCGGCCGGCAGCAGCGCGAACCCGCGGGCCGGCGGCAGCGCCCAGCCGGTCATCCCGGGCTGGAAGGTCGTCGTCAACACGAAGTACGGCGTCAGCTACGACGTGCCCCCCGAGTGGAACGTCCACGACTCCGGGGTGTCCCTCTTCTACGAGGACGAGGTCAAGAAGGACGGCAAGCCGGTCATCACGATGTCCGGGACCTCCAGCCTCAAGGAAGAGTGGTGCACCTTCGACAAGGACGCCGACGGCCGGGTCGAGAAGTTCTCGGTCGCGGACGCCGGCGTCAAGGGTGCCCAGGGCGCCAAGGACACCGCGCAGGCGGCGACCGACAACACCGGCACCTGGGTGTGGGCGGGCTTCGCGCAGAAGGAGCCCAAGGGCACGGTCAAGGTGACCGACCCCAAGGAGTTCACGACCGCCTCCGGCCTCAAGGGCCACATGGTGGTGGCGACCGCCACGGGCGTGAAGAAGGAGCACAAATGCTCCACCGACGGCAAGGCGGTCGGCTTCGCCTTCAAGAACGCCACCGGTGACTTCGCCAGCTTCGCGCTCATCAGCGCGGCCGGTGTGAAGGACGAGGTCGGGACCGACGTCACCGACAAGGTCCTCAGCTCCATCCGGCTCACCGCCCCGTGATCCCCGCGTCCCGTGTCCCGGGTCGGGTATCCGTTTGGATTCTCGGCCCGGGGCGGGGATAGTCCGGGGGTGAGTTCTCCCCGCACCGCAGCACCCCGTACGCCCGTGCACCGCCGCCGCCCCGCCTGGGCCGGCCGCAATTACAGCCTGCTCACGGGTGCGGCGATCATCACGAACCTGGGGAGCCACGGAGCCCACATCGCGGCCGCGTTCGCGGTCATGCAGGCCGGCGGATCCGGCGCCGACGTCGGACTGATCGCGGCCGCCCGCACGCTGCCGCTCGTCCTCTTCCTGCTCATC
Organism: Streptomyces avidinii; assembly: GCF_014650695.1. Taxonomy (GTDB): domain Bacteria; phylum Actinomycetota; class Actinomycetes; order Streptomycetales; family Streptomycetaceae; genus Streptomyces; species Streptomyces avidinii. The sequence continues at coordinate 132,561 of NZ_BMVL01000018.1, forward strand.
GGCGGCGCGATCGCCGACCGGCTGCCCCGTCACCGCGTGATGGTCGCGGCCAACACCTTGAACTGCCTGTCGCAGGCCGCCTTCGCGGTCCTGGTCCTCACCGGCACGCCCGAGCTGTGGCAGATGATGCTGCTGACGGCCCTGTGCGGCACCGGGACGGCCTTCTTCAACCCCGCCGCCGAGGGCATGTTGCTGTCCACGGTCTCCGGCGAACACTCCAACCGTGCCTTCGCGCTCTTCCGCATGGCGATCAACGGCGCCGGCATCGGCGGCGCGGCCCTCGGCGGAGCGATGATCGCGGTGCTGGGACCCGGCTGGGTCCTGGCCGCGGACGCGGCGGCCTTCGCCGTCGCCGGCGCCCTGCGCGCCTTCCTCGACGTCAAGCACGTACCCGACCGGGCCCCGGGCGGCGGCCTGCTGTCGGATCTGCGCGAGGGCTGGGTGGAGGTCCGCACCCGTCCCTGGCTGTGGAGCATCGTGCTCCAGTTCTCCGTCGTGGTCGCCGTCGTCGGCACCGCCGACGCGGTCTACGGGCCGCTGGTCGCCCGGGACCACCTGGGCGGCTCCGCGCCCTGGGGGCTGGCCCTGGCCTTCTTCGGGGTCGGCACCATCGCCGGGGCCGTCCTGATGATGGCGTGGAGGCCGCGCCGGCTGCTGCTGGTCGGCACCCTGTGCGTGTTCCCGCTGGCGCTGCCCTCGGCGGGGCTGGCGGTACCGCTGCCCGTGTGGGGGCTGTGCGTGGTGATGCTCGTCAGCGGCGCCGCGATAGAGGTGTTCGGCGTGAACTGGATGACCGCGATGCACCAGGAGATCCCTGAGGAGAAGTTCTCCCGGGTCACCGCCTACGACTGGTTCGGCTCTGTGTCGATGCTGCCGCTGGCGACCGCCCTGGCCGGGCCGGCCGAAGCGGCGTTCGGGCGCACCCAGGCGCTGTGGGGGTGCGCGGTCCTGGTCGTCGTGCCCACCGCCCTCGTGCTGCTGGTCCCGGACGTCCGCCGCATGACCCGCAGGGCGCACGGCAAGACCATCGCCCCGGCCCCGGCACCGGCACCGGCCGAGCAGGCCCCCGCCGGGCTCTGACGCCCGCCCGGCTCGGACCGCCGCTCACCCCAGGCTGAACGCGCCCTCCGGGGGCGCCGGTGAAGGGGCCGCGTCCGCATCGGCCACGGGCACCGCGCCCTTCCTGAACCGTGCCAGGCCGTCCCCGTACTCCACCCGGGCGGGAAACGCGTCGCCCGCGCACCGCCGGGCCAGCGCCCCCACGGCCAGCGGGGCGTCGGAGGCCAGCAGCACGGCGTTCCCGAACCGCCGGCCCCGCAGCACCGCGGGCTCGGCGACCAGCGCCAGCTCCGGGAACACCTCCGCGAAGTTCGCCACCTGCGCCCGCAGGAAGTCGAAGGGCGCCCCGTCGGCCAGATTCGCCGCGTACAGCCCGCCGGGCCGCAGCACCCGCGCGGCCGCCCGCGCGTACTCCACCGACGTCAGCTGCGCGGGCACGCGCGAGCCGCCGAACACGTCGGCCACCACCACGTCCGCGCTCCCCGCCGGCGCGGCCTCCAGCCAGGCACGGGCGTCGGCGGTGTGCACCGTGACACCGGTACCCGCTGCGAGCGGCAGGTGCTCGGCCACCAGCTCCACCAGGCCCGCGTCGAACTCGACGACCGCCTGCCGGGATCCGGGCCGGGTGGCCGCGGCATAGCGCGGCAGGGTGAGCGCGCCGCCGCCGAGGTGCAGCAGGTCGAGCGCGAGCCCCGGCTCGGCCGCGCAGTCCAGGACGTGCGCGAGGCGGCGTACGTACTCGAACTCCAGGTGCTGCGGATCGTCCAGATCCACGTACGACTGCGGGGCCCCGTCGACGGTCAGCAGCCAGGCCCGCTCCCGGTCCACGTCCGGCATCAGCTTGGCGGTGCCCTGGCCCACGTCCCGGACGACCGGGATCTGTTCGTCGCTCACCGTTCCATTCTCCGGCAGGAGCCCGGGACGGCTCCGGGCGGGCCCTCAGGCCGCCCGGCCCGACCAGACCTCCGCCGCCTCCCGTACGTGCTCCGCGGCCTGCGCCAGGCCCGCCCGTGCCGCCGGGTCCCGCCGCGCAGGATCCAGCACGTTGCGCCCGAAGACCTTGCGGGCGGCGTTCGAGGGGGTGATCAGCAGCACTCGCGCCCCCGCCGCCCGGAGCCGCTCGGCCTGTGCCGACGGCGAGGGGACCAGCTTGGAGCCCAGCGACAGCGGGGCGATGATCACTACGCGCGCGTAGCCCGCGGCCAGGTCGGCGTTGGTGGCGGAGCGGATCCCGCCGTCGATGAAACGGCGCCCGCCGACCGTCACCGGCGGCCACACCCCGGGCACGGCGCAGCTCGCCGAGACGGCGTCGACGAGTCCGCTGCCGCTCCCCCGCTCGAACGCCTCGAGTTCACCGCTGAGCGCGTCCACCGCCGTGACGACGAGCCGCCGCTCGGGCCACTCGTGCGAGACCAGCCGGGCGGCCAGGACCTTGCGCCGCTCCGCCTCCGGGCCGGTGTCGGCGGCCAGCGCCATGGCGCCGATCCGCTGCCGGTAGGCCGTCGCGGTGCGCGAGCCCACCATCGCGACGGCGTACCGGGCGACGAGGCCCGCCCCCAGTTTCGCCGCGACCTCCCCGGCGGGGTCCCCGAGCTGGCGCTCGTACAGCTCCTGCGCGGTGAGCAGCCCGGAGGTGAGCTGGGCACCGACCACGGAACCGGCGGAAGTGCCGACGACCAGGTCGGCGGTGGTGAGGTCCACGCCCGCGCGGGCGAGGCCGTACAGGATTCCGCACTCCCAGCCCACGCCGGTCAGTCCCCCGCCACCGAGCACCAGTGCCGTGTCGCCGCCCATTTCCGCCCGCCCCTTCGATCGCGCCTGTGGTGACGGCAGTCTGGCTCAGCCGTCCTGCCGTCACCACAGTGGGTCGGGATCGGACCCGGATCGGACCGGCATCGGATCTTGATCCGACCTTGATCCGACCCGGATCAGGTCCGGATCAGCCCAGGACCGCCGTCACCGTGCCCGCGCCGACGGTCCGCCCGCCCTCGCGGATCGCGAAGCCGAGCCCGGACTCCAGCGGCACGTCCCGGCCGAGCTCGACGGTCATCGTGACCGTCTCCCCGGGCCGGGCCACGGCGGCCTCGCCCAGGTCCACGTCCCCCACCACGTCGGCGGTGCGGATGTAGAACTGCGGCCGGTAGCCGCTGGCGACCGGTGTCGTACGGCCGCCCTCGCGCCCGGAGAGCACGTACACCTGCGCGGTGAACCGGCGCTGCGGGGTCACGCTGCCGGGCGCGGCCACCACGTGCCCTCGGCGAACGCCCTCGCGCGGCACTCCGCGCAGCAGCAGCGCGACGTTGTCCCCGGCCTCGGCGGACTCCATCGGCTTGCCGAAGGTCTCCAGCCCGGTGACGACCGTCAGGGCGGGCTCGCCGTCGCCGCCGAGGATCGCCACGCGGTCCCCGAGGCGGACGGTGCCGCGCTCGACGGCTCCGGTCACGACGGTGCCGCGCCCGGTGATGGTCAGCACGTTCTCCACCGGCAGCAGGAACGGCGCGTCCGTGTAGCGCACCGGGGTCGGTACGTACGTGTCCACGGCGTCCAGCAGCGCCCGGATCGCCTCCGTCCACCGCGGGTCGCCCTCCAGCGCGCCGAGTCCGGAGACCCGTACGACCGGCGCGCTGTCGCCGCCGTAGCCGTGCGCGGTGAGCAGCTCGCGGACCTCCAGCTCGACCAGGTCGGTCAGCTCGGGGTCCCCGGCGTCCGCCTTGTTGAGCGCCACGACGATGTGGTCGACACCGACCTGCCGGGCGAGGAGCACGTGCTCGGCGGTCTGCGGCATGACCCCGTCGAGCGCGGAGACGACGAGGATCGCCCCGTCGAGTTGGGCGGCTCCGGTGACCATGTTCTTGATGTAGTCGGCGTGACCGGGCATGTCCACGTGGGCGTAGTGCCGGGTGCCGGTCTCGTACTCGACGTGCGTGAGGTTGATCGTGATGCCCCGGCGGGACTCCTCGGGGGCCCGGTCGATGCGGTCGAACGGCACGAAGGAGGCGCCGCCGCTCTCCGCGAGGACCTTGGTGATGGCGGCGGTGAGGGTGGTCTTGCCGTGGTCGACGTGACCCATGGTGCCGATGTTGAGGTGCGGCTTGGTGCGCACGAAGGCCGTCTTGGCCATGATTCATTCCCGTGTCTGGAAGCTGGAACGGGACCCCGAAGCCGAGCCGACCCTCCCCCTGCGGGGTCCGCCGGACGATCCGGGAAGGGTCAGCTTCGTGCGCCGTCGAATGCGGCGAGGGCAGGTGCGCCTGCAAATTCGGCAGCCTTCGGCGCGTCCGCGACTGCGGACGGCGCTGCGAGGAAGGCGTACCGGTTCATGCCACTGATCCTGCCGGACGGTCAGGGGCCCGTCGAACGAATTACCGCACGCTCAGAGGTTCTTGAGCGCCTCACGCACGGACAGTGGGGCCAGGGTGCCCCGTTCGGCCTCGACGAAGGCGCGTACGGCGTCCGGATCCGTCTTCGCGTACTCGCGCAGAGCCCAGCCGATCGCCTTGCGCAGGAAGAACTCCGGGGCGCCGGCCCGGCGGCGGCAGTGGTCGAAGAGCCGGCCGCTGTCGGTGGCGGCCTTGAAGCGGAGCTGGTGGAGCAGCGCCGTGCGGGCGAGCCAGAGGTTCTCGTCCTCGATCCACTCGTCCATCACGGCCGCGAGCGGCGGATCGGCGGCCACCAGCGGACCGACCGTGTGCGCGGCCAGCAGGTCGACGGTGTCCCACCAGGGGACCGTGACGATCAGGTGCCGGGCCACCGGCAGGAAGCCGGAGGAGCAGCGGGCGACGTGGCGGCGCAGGTAGTCCACGGCGAAGTAGTGGTACTCACGTTCCGGGAGCAGCCAGCAGCGCAGCGCGAGCGCCGCGCAGTCCGTCTCGGACGGTTTCGGAGTGTCCTTGGTCACGGTCTTCGACAGGTCGCGGCGCAGCGGGGTGGGGATGCCGAGGAACGGCGCGACGTCCTTCATGTACGCGGCCATGGCCCGGGCCCGCACGGGATCGGCGGCCGCCCCGTACGCCCCGGGCAGGCGGTCCATCAGGGTGTCCGCGAGGGCGCTGCGGGGAACCTGCGGGGGTCGCCGGTCGTTCGACAGCATGAGGCCCAGATTACGGCGGGACGCCGCATACGTCGGCTAGTCTCCCGGGATGTCCCTCCTCCTCGCGCCGTGGGCCCGGCTGTCGCTGCTCGTCGTGCTGCTCGTGGCGGCCGGCGCGTGCGTGCTGCTGTACCAGCCCCAGCGCATCCTCTCGGAGGGCTGGCCCCCGGGGCTCCCGGTGGGCACGGCGGTCCTGCTGTTCGCAGCCGCGTACGGGGTGTGCACGGCCGCGTTCGTGCCGCGCCCCCTGCTCAATCTGGCCGCGGGAGCCGTCTTCGGCTCCCGGTTCGGCCTTGTCGCGGCGGTCGGCGGCACGGTGCTCGGCGCCGCGATCTCCTTCGGGCTGGGCCGGATCATGGGCCAGGAGGCTTTGCGGCCGTTCCTGCGCGGACGCTGGCTCCAGGCGGCCGACGGCCAGCTCAGCCGGCACGGTTTCCGCTCGATGCTCGCGGTCCGGCTCTTCCCCGGAGTGCCCTTCGTCGTGGCCAACTACTGCGCTGCGGTGTCGCGGTGCGGCTGGGGCCCCTTCCTCCTCGCCACCGCGGTCGGCGTCGTCCCGAACACGGCCGCGTACGTGATCGCGGGAGCCAGCGCCTCCTCCCCCGGGTCGCCCGCGTTCCTCTTCTCGTTCGGCTTCATCCTCGTCTCCGTGGTGGGCGGCGCAGTCGTCGGATGGCGCAAGCGGCACCGCCTGGCACCCCCTCGAACCCGGGACCGGGTGTCCGAACTGACGCCCCAGCACCCCCCTGTGGTCAGTGGCGCTTCGCACGGGCCCTAGCATCGGACGCGAACTGCCCGACGATCACAAGGACGAGCGCACCCCGACATGAGCTGGTTCGAATCCCTAATCCTCGGTCTCGTCCAGGGGCTTACGGAGTTCCTCCCGATCTCCTCCAGCGCCCACCTGCGGCTGACCGCGGCGTTCGCCGGCTGGCACGACCCAGGAGCGGCCTTCACCGCGATCACCCAGATCGGCACCGAGGCCGCCGTGCTGATCTACTTCCGCAAGGACATCGCGCGGATCATCTCCACCTGGTTCCGCTCCCTGTACACGAAGGCCCTGCGCTCCGAACAGGACGCCAAGATGGGCTGGCTGGTGATCGTCGGATCCCTCCCGATCGGCATCCTCGGCCTCGTCTTCAAGGACGCGATCGTGGGCCCGGCCCGTGACCTGCGGCTGACGGCCACCACCCTGATCCTGATGGGCATCGTGCTCGGCATCGCCGACCGGCTGGCCGCCCGCGACGAGGAGGGCGGCAGGCACCGCGCCATCCGCGAGCGCAAGACGCTCCAGCAGCTGGGCGTCAAGGACGGCCTGATCTTCGGTCTCTGCCAGGCGATGGCCCTGATCCCGGGTGTTTCGCGGTCCGGCGCCACCATTTCCGGCGGTCTGCTGCTCGGCTTCACCCGCGAGGCCGCGGCCCGCTACTCCTTCCTCCTCGCGATCCCGGCCGTGCTGGCCTCGGGCGCGTTCGAGATCAAGGACGTGATGGAGAACCCGGGTCACATCTCCTGGGGGCCGACGATCTTCGCGACGGTCATCGCCTTCTTCGTGGGCTACGTCGTGATCGCGTGGTTCATGAAGTTCATCTCGACCAAGAGCTTCATGCCCTTCGTGATCTACCGGATCCTCCTGGGCATCCTGCTGTTCGTGCTGATCGGCACGGACGTGCTGAGCCCGCACGCGGGTGAGTCCGGCTCCTAGCGGGACCCCTTTCCACCACTTCGCGTGAACCGCAGGCCGCTCGGGAACGTTCCCGGGCGGCCTGCGCGTCGTTGTGCCTGAAGAGAGCGGAAGGCAAACAGCAGGGGGTGCCCCATGGGTCGAGTGGTGCTGGAGCGATTTCCCGCCGGAAGTCCGCGCGGAAGTTGGCCCGCCGAGGAGTACGCGGCGCAGCGGATGCGCGAGGGCGTGCCGGCCGAGGTGGTCATGGACCTGGACAGCGACGCGTTCCTCGTCGTGGTCCGGCAGCGGGAGTCCCGATCCGGTCACTGACCGCCCGCGGGAGCATCCGGTGGGCGCACGGCCCTTGGCCTCGCGCTCGACCGGCCCCACACTGACCCGATGACTCAGCGTGTGGATCTCGCGACGGTGATGGACCGGCTGGCGATCGACGAGGTGGTCACCGGCTACGCGGTTGCCGTCGACGACGGGGACTGGGCCGCCTACCGGGCCCTGTTCGCCGACGGCGCGCGGGTCGACTACAGCACGGCGGGCGGGATCGAGGGCCCGGTGGCCGAGGTGGCGGACTGGCTGGCGCAGACCATGACGCTCTTCCCCGTGCGCCAGCACCTGATCGTCAACCGGCTGATCCGGCTGGAGGACGTGGGCGGCTCGCCCGGGGACAGCGCCCGGGTGCGGGCGGACTTCCTCAATCCGATGCGGCTGGCCGGGCCGGACGCCGACCCGGAGGTCACCGCGCCGAACTTCGTCGCCGCCGGCCGGTACACCTTCGGGCTGGCCCGCACCCGTGACGGCTGGCGGCTCACCCGCGTCACCGTGCACGAGAAGTGGCGGCACATGTCCGGCTGAGACGGCCGGAAGCCGCTCGACTCGGCCCGGACGTCCGGCACTGCCACACTGGAAGCGGAGGCGCGCCATGATCACGACGGGCATGCGGTGGTGGTCCCCCCGATGGCGCGCGCCCGCCGCCGTCGCCGCCGGGGCGCTGCCCGCGCTCGCCTTTCCCGCGCCCGCGCTCTGGTGGTTCGCCTACGTCGCCCTCGTGCCCTGGATGCTGCTGCTGCGGTCGGCCCCCACCGGGCAGCGCGCCGCCCTGGAGGGCTGGCTCGGCGGCGCCGGTTTCATCCTGGCCGTCCATCACTGGCTGCTGCCCAGCCTGCACGTGTTCCTGATCCCGGTGGCCGCGCTGCTCGGGCTGCTCTGGATCCCCTGGGCCCTGCTGGTGCGGGAGCTCCTCGGCGGGGTCCCGGCCGCGGGCCGGGCCTGGTGCGCGCTCGTCCTCGTACCGGCGGGGTGGCTACTGTCCGAGCTGGTGCGGTCCTGGCAGGGGCTGGGCGGGCCGTGGGGGCTGCTGGGGGCCAGCCAGTGGCAGGTGGCGCCCGCCCTGCGGCTGGCCTCGGTGGGCGGCGTGTGGCTGGTCAGCCTGTTGGTGGTGGCGGTGAACTGCGCCCTGGTGCTGCTGGTCGCGGTGCCGGGCGCGCGGCTCCCGGCGGTGGCCGGCATGACGGGGTGCGCGGTGCTGACGGGGGCGGTGTGGGTGTGGGCGGCGCGGCCTGCGGAGTCGGGCCGGCTGCGGGTGGCCGTCGTACAGCCGGGCCCGGTGGCGGACGGCCCGGACAGTGCGGAGCGGCGGTTCGACATCGGGCAGCGGCTGACCCGGCCGCTGGCCAAGGAGCGGGTCGACCTGGTGGTGTGGGGCGAGAGCAGCGTCGGGGAGGACCTGACGGCCCGCCCGGACCTGGCCGGTCGGCTGGCGGCGCTGTCGGCGGAGGTCGGGGCTCCGCTGCTGGTGAACGTGGACGCGCGGCGGGCGGACCGCCCGGGCATCTACAAGAGCGCGGTGCTCGTGGGTCCGCAGGGCCCCACCGGCGACCGGTACGACAAGATGCGGCTCGTCCCCTTCGGCGAGTACGTCCCGGCCCGTGCGCTGTTCGGCTGGGCCACCTCGGTGGGCCGGGCCGCGGGCGAGGACCGGGTGCGGGGCGAGGCCCCGGTGGTCATGGACCTGCCCGGCCGGCCGGGCGGGCGCACGGCGGGCACCTCCGTCCGGCTGGGCCCGTTGGTCTGCTTCGAGTCGGCCTTCCCCGACATGAGCCGGCGCCTGACCCTCGACGGGGCCTCCCTGCTCATCGCCCAGTCGGCGACCTCCTCCTTCCAGCAGAGCTGGGCCCCGGCCCAGCACGCCTCGCTGGCCGCGCTGCGGGCCGCGGAGAACGGCCGCCCCATGGTGCACGCCACCCTCACGGGCATCAGCGTCGTCAACGGCCCGTCCGGAGAGCGGATCGGCGCCGCCCTGCCCACCTCGGCGAGCACGGCGATGGTGTACGAGGTCCCGCTCGCCCGGGGCACGACCCTCTACGTCCGCTTTGGGGACTGGCCGCCGGCCGCCGCCCTCGCCGTACTCGCGGTGTACTGCGCGGTGGCGGGCAGCCGTGCACTCAGGAGGCCTGCGCCAGAGCCGAGCCCACCACCTTCTCGCACAGCTCGTGGGTGAGCAGCGCGTCGCGGGCGCTGAGCGTGCTGCCCGCCACGACGGCCTCCAGGAAGTGGTGGACGACCTGTTCGATGCCGCGCTGCCGGGCGACCGGGACCCAGTCGCCGCGGCGCCGCACGGTCGGCTGGCCCTTGTGGTCGATGACCTCCGCAAGGTTGACGACCTGCCGCTTCGTGTCGCGGCCGGAGACCTCCAGGATCTCCTCGGTGGAGCCCGACAGGCGGTTCATGATGCCGAGGGCGGTGAAGCCCGCGCCGGACAGCTGGAGCACCACCTGGTGCATCAGCCCCTCGCGCACCACCGCCCGGACGTCGACGTGCTCGGCCTCGCCGGGCAGCAGGAAGCGCAGGGTGTCGACGACGTGGATGAAGTCGTCCAGCACCAGCGTGCGCGGCTCCTCCGGCAGACCGATCCGGTTCTTCTGCATGACGATCAGCTCGCGGGGATGGTCGGCGCACTGCGCGTAGCCGGGCGCGTAGCGGCGGTTGAAGCCGACGGCGAGCGAGACGCGGCGCTCCTCGGCGAGTTCGACCAGCCGTCGCGACTGCTCGATCTCGTAGGCGAGCGGCTTGTCCACGTACGTGGGCACGCCGGCCTCCAGCAGCCGTGTGACGATCTCGGGGTGGGCCACGGTCGCGGCGTGCACGAAGGCGGCGTCGAGCCCTTCGGCGAGGAGCGCGTCGAGATCGGCGTGCCGGCGCGCGGCCGGCACGTGGTGGGTGTCGCCGACGTCGGCCAGCGTGGCGGGGTTACGGGTCTGCAGGTGCAGCTCGATCCCCGGGCGGGTGGTGAGGACGGGCAGGTACGCCTTCTGCGCGATGTCGCCGAGTCCGATGCAGCCGACCTTCACCGGGCGCCTCCAGGTTGGTTCCGTGTGGGATCTCCCGCAGCTTAATCCCTGGTGGCAGGGGCTCCGTTCGCCGAGGATGAGCCCCATGACCACCAGTTCTGGATCACACCGCAACGAACCCGCCACCACCGCCGACGAGCGGGACATGTTGGACGGATGGCTCGACTACCACCGCGCCACCCTCGTCTGGAAGTGCGAGGGGCTCCAGGACGAGCAGCTGCGCCGCACCCCGCTCGCGCCCTCCGAGCTGAGCCTCCTGGGCCTGGTACGCCACATGGCGGAGGTGGAGCGCTTCTGGTTCCGGGAGATCATGCTGGGCGAGGACCTCCCCGAGCTGTACTGCACGAGCGAGGACCCGGACGGCGACTTCCACTTCACCGAGAAGGACACCTGGGCCCAGGTCGAGCAGGTCTGGCAGACCGAGGTCGAACTCGCGCGTCAGGCCGCCGCGGGCCGTTCGCTCGACCTGGTGTCGCAGGCCGAGAGCCACCACCGCGGCGAGGTGTTCAGCCTGCGCTGGGTCTACACCCACATGATCGAGGAGTACGCACGCCACAACGGCCACGCGGACCTGCTGCGCGAGCAGATAGACGGCGCCACCGGCGATTAGCGGGTGCGGCCGTCACCCGTGCGGGGTGAATATCGGCCGCGGGTTTTCGCAACAGGGTCCTCGCACAGCAGAGTTGCGCGGGTGCATCCAACCCGAACCACGACAACGCTGCTGCTCGGAGTCGCCTGCGCCGTCTCGGCGGTCTCCGGCTGTGTGAATGTGAGCCCCGGACCCGCGCAGCCGGCGACGGCCCCCGCCGCCGGGGTACCGCCCCGCCACGAGCCGCGCGGCGGGCCGGGGGCCGCGCCCGTGGTCGTCCGGGCGCCGGCCCTGGAGGCTCTGGAGGCGGTGGAGGCCGCCCCGGAGCGGCCCGGGGTCCCGGCGGCTGCGGCGCCCGCCCAGAGGTCCGCACAGCGCCCGCTGCCGGGCGGCTCGGGCGGGGCGGTACAGCAGGCGCCGCCGGTCCCGGACATCCCGGAGCCGCGGCGGGCCGCCGAGCCCGCCTCCGGGCGGCCCGGCGGCCGTCCGCAGCGGTCCCGGCCCGACGCCGAGGTGGAGCGTGAGCTGATCCGCAAGCTGCCGGTGCGGCCGGCCGACGTGTGCGCGCTGGGCCGCAGTCACGGACGCTGGCATCCCGACAGCCCGGAGGCCCGTATCTGCGCCGGCGTCCACACGGACTGAACTCCGGCAGGCCTACGGATCCGCGGGATCCACGGACCCTCCGGATCCACGGGCCCACGGGCCTCGGGATCCACGGGTCTACGGGGACTGCTCCGGGAACGGCGGAGGCCCGGCCCCCGGTTCCGCGGCCAGGCTCCGCTCCAGCCGGGCGATCGCGGCCCGTACGCCGTTCCCGTACCCGTCGTCGGCCAGCACCCCGGTGGCGGCGCGGGCCCGCGCCAGGTGGACCCGGGCCGCCTCCGGCCGCTGCAGCTTCACGTAGTCGGCGGCCAGGCTGAGGTGCAGGGACGGGTAGAACGCACGCATCGCCGGGTGCGGCTCCTGCCGGACGGGCCGCCCGTCCCAGGGCGACCCGGTCCCCGGCCCGTCACCGCGAACCTCGTCCGCGGCGGCGGTCAGGGCCCTGAGGTCCCAGGCCAGCTCGTCCGCCGGATCGTCCTGGGCGTCGGCCATGTAGTGGGCCAGCGTGCACCGGTGCAGCGAGTCGCCCTCCTCGCCGATCTCGGCCCAGATGTCGCCGAGCCGGTTGCGGGCCTCCTCACGGTCCCCGGCGTGCAGCAGGATGACCGCCTGGCCGATCCTGGTCATGACGGCGTCCTCCGACGCCTCCTGCTGCTCCGTCACGGCGGCCTCCGGCTTGCTCTGCCAGACCTGCTCCGGTCTGATCATCAAGAAGCTAGCCGGAGGCACCGGCAATGGCGCCGAGGCGCGGGGGGACGTCAGCCGAGGTTCGGGATCCGCCAGTCGATCGGCTCATGTCCCTGGGCTGCGATGGCCTCGTTGATCTGGGTGAAGGGCCGGGACCCGAAGAACTTCTTGGCCGAGAGCGGGGAGGGGTGGGCGCCCTTGACGACCACGTGCCGCTCCTCGTCGATCAGCGGGAGCTTCTTCTGGGCGTAGGCGCCCCAGAGGACGAAGACGGCCGGGTCGGGACGCTCGGACACCGCGCGGATCACGGCGTCGGTGAACTTCTCCCAGCCCTTGCCCTTGTGCGAATTGGGCTCGGCCTCCCGGACCGTGAGCACCGCGTTGAGCAGCAGGACACCCTGCTCGGCCCACGGCATCAGGTACCCGTTGTCCGGGATCGGCAGGTCGAGCTCCTCCTTCATCTCCTTGTAGATGTTGCGCAGCGACGGCGGGGTCTTGACCCCCGGCTGCACGGAGAAGCACAGGCCGTGGCCCTGGCCGGCGCCGTGGTAGGGGTCCTGGCCGAGGACGAGGACCTTCACCCGGTCGAAGGGCGTGGCGTCCAGGGCGGCGAACACCTGCTCGCGGGGCGGGTAGACCGGCCCGTTCGCCCGTTCCTTCTCGACGAACTCGGTGAGCTCTTTGAAGTAGGGCTGGTCCAGCTCTCCGCCGAGGACGGGGAGCCAGGACTCGGGCAGCATCTGGGTCACGGCGACAACCTCCGGTACAAGTTCGTGCAACTGCTCCAGAACCTACCGGGGCCCACTGACAATGCGTCGGCCGCCCGGTACCTGCCCGGGCCGCCGACGCATCGATGCCGGGGCTACCAGCTGGTCTTGCGGTACAGCTCCCACATCTGCATGGCGGTCTGCGGGTCCAGCGCCCGCTCCCCGCCCGCGATGTCCTCGCGCGCGGCGACGTACAGCTTGCCCTGCCACAGGGGCAGCAGCCGGACGTCCTCGGCGAAGATCTGCTGCGCCCGCTCGAACTCCTGGACGCCGGCCGAGCGGTCGCCCTCGCGGCGGGACTTGGGCAGCAGGTCGGTCAGGATCTCGGCGGGCTCGTACGGGGTGCCGACCGCGTTCTCCTTGCCGACGAACGGCGCGATGAAGTTGTCGGGGTCCGGGAAGTCGGGGAACCAGCCGCGGCCGAAGATCGGGTACTCGCCGGTCTTGTAGCCGGCCTGGAAGGCCTTCCAGGGCTGACTGCGCAGGGTGATCTTGAAGAGCAGGCTCTCGTCGAGCTGCCGCTTGAGTTCGGTGAACTCGTCGGCGGTGGAGGAGCCGTACCGGTCGGTGGTGTACCAGAAGGTCAGCTCGACCGGCTGGGTGATCCCGGCGTCCTTGAGGATCTTCTTGGCCTTGGCCACGTCCGCGGCGCCGTACTTGTCGTAGAAGGGCGTCTTGTGGCCGACGACCCCCTTGGGAACCATCGAGTACAGCGGCTCGGCAGTGCCGTGGTAGACCTTGGAGACGAGCGCCCCGCGGTCGACGATCTGCGCGATGGCCTGGCGCACCGGGAGCTTGGCGACCGCCGGGTCCTTGGGGTTGAAGACCAGGTAGCGGATCTCGGCGCCGACGTTCTCGACGACCTGGACGCCCAGGTCGTGCGACGCGGGGGTCTGCAGGTCCGTGATCTCCGCGGCCGACAGGCCTCGGTAGGTGGCGTCGATCTCCTTCGCCTTCAGCGCGGCGACCATCTTCGGGGAGTCCGCGAAGTAGCGGATGGTCACCGCGTTGTTGCGGCGGTTGGCGAAACCGGTGTAGCCGGGGTTCTTGGTGAGGACCGCCTCGGCGCCGTCCTTGTACGAGTCGAGCACGTACGGGCCGGACCCGGTGATCTTGTCGCCCTCGCGGACCTTGTCGGCCGGGTAGTCCTTGGGCGCGACGAGCGAGGCGGCGGGCGAACCGAGAACGTAGGGGAAGGTGGCGTCCGAGGTGTTCAGGTGGAAGACGACGGTCAGCGCGTCCGGGGTCTCGATCTTGTCGAGGGTGCCGAAGAGCCCCTTGGGGCCGACGTTGGAGCCGATGGTCTTGATCCGGTCGAGGGAGTACTTGACCGCCTTGGAGTCGAGCGGCTCTCCGTTGGAGAACTTCAGCCCCTTGCGCAGGGTGCAGCGGTAGGCCTGGCTCGCCGCGTCCGTGAACTCGCAGTTCTGGGCCGCGTCGGGCTGGGGCTTGCTGGAGCCCGTCGGGAAGGCCAGCAGGGTCTGGTAGACGTTCCGGTACAGCTCCCAGGAACCGTCCCACGCGGCCGCGGGATCGAGGGTGCTCGGTGCGCTCGTGGTACCGACAACGATCCTCTTCATATCGTTGCCGTCGTCCTCCGACAGCAGGCCGCATCCGGCGAGCAGGGATATGGACGCAAGGGCCGCAGTGATCTGCAGGCATCTGGTCCGGTTGAACACGTGCACGCTCCTCGATCAGCCAGGGGTGCGGCAGACCCTACCGCAGTGCCTCACGAATCCAATGGGGTGGTTTCGTGAGGCACTTGACCGGTTCCGTGCATATTCGTTACGCATTTACCTCCCTTTCGGAGGCAAATGCGTCCGATTATCGGTCAGTGCACCCCGGCATTGAGGAACATCCCGCCGTCCACGACGAGAGTTTGCCCGGTGATCCATTCCGCTTGTGCAGATGTCAGGAAGGCCGCCGCCCCGCCGATGTCCTCCGGGACCCCCAGCCGGCCGAGCGGATAGGCCGCCGCCGCCTCCTGCTCCCGGCCCTCGTAGAGCGCCTGCGCGAACTTCGTCTTGACCACCGCGGGGGCGATCGCGTTGACCCGGACCCCGGGCGCCATCTCGTGCGCGAGCTGGAGGGTGAGGTTGACCATGGCCGCCTTGCTCATCCCGTAGGCGCCGATGAAGGGCGAGGCGGAGACACCGGCGATGGAGGCGATGTTCACGATCGCACCGCCGTTGTCCTTCTGCCAGGCGTGCCAGGTCCGCTGGGCGAAGCCGAGCGCCGAGATCACGTTGGTCTCGAAGACCTTCCGCGCGACCCCGAGGTCCAGGTCCGCGATGGGCCCGAAGACCGGATTCGTGCCGGCGTTGTTCACCAGGAAGTCGACGCGGCCGAAGGCCTCCATCGTGCGCTCGACGGCGACGGCCTGGTGGGTCTCGTCGTGCGCCTTGCCGGCGACACCGATCACCCGGTCAGCGCCGAGCCGCTCGACGGCCTCCTTGAGGGCGTCCTCGTTGCGCCCGGTGATGCAGAGCCGGTCGCCCCGGGCGACCAGCGCCTCCGCCACGCCGTAGCCGATGCCCCGGCTCGCCCCGGTGATCAGAGCGACCTTGCCGCTGTCGATACCGCTGTACGTCATGTCGTACGCCCTGTCTCTGGTGGACTCGTCAGTTGAGCGGGCCGCCGGCCACGTACACGACCTGGCCGGAGACGAAGCCCGCGGCGTCGCCCGTGAAGAAGGCGATGGCGTTGGCGATGTCGTCCGGGCGGCCGACGCGCTGGACGGGGATCTGGGTGGCGGCGGCGGCCTGGAAGTCCTCGAAGCCCATGCCGACGCGAGCGGCCGTCTGGGCGGTCATCTCGGTGACGATGAATCCGGGGGCGACGGCGTTGGCGGTGACGCCGAACTTGCCGAGCTCGATGGCCAGGGTCTTGGTGAAGCCCTGCAGACCGGCCTTGGCCGCGGAGTAGTTGACCTGGCCGCGGTTGCCGAGCGCCGAGCTGCTGGAGAGGTTCACGATGCGGCCGAACTGGGCCTCCACCATGTACTTCTGACAGGCCTTCGACATCAGGAAGGCACCGCGCAGGTGCACGTTCATGACCGTGTCCCAGTCCGTCTCGCTCATCTTGAAGAGCAGGTTGTCGCGGAGCACGCCCGCGTTGTTGACCAGGATGGTCGGGGCGCCCAGCTCGCTCGCGACGCGCGCGACGGCCGCCTCCACCTGGGCGCCGTCGGAGACGTCGCAGCCGACCGCCAGGGCCTTGCCGCCGGCCGCCGTGATGGCCTCGACGGTGTCCTTGCAGGCGGCCTCGTCGAGGTCGAGTACGGCGACGGCCCGGCCCTCGGCGGCCAGGCGTACGGCGGTGGCCGCGCCGATGCCCCGGGCCGCCCCGGTCACGATCGCGACGCGCTGCTCGGTGGTGGACATGCTGGATCTCCTCGCCCTTGAGAGGCGGCCGCCCAGAGGTGAGCAACCGCTTAGTAGCTTCAGCTGAGGAGACGCTAGGAGCCCTGGCACCCGGTGTCAACGGCGCTCGGCCGGCTCCGCCGCCGTTTGCGTCGCGGGCCCGGCCGACAAGATCCGAAAGGGACGGCCCGAGCCCCTCAGCGGACCAGCAGGTCCAGCAGCCGCTCCACCTCCGCCGCCGGGTCGGCCGTGAGGCCGGTGTGCACCGGCCCCGGCTGCACCACGGTGCTCCGCGGCGCGATCAGCCAGCGGAACCGGCGCCCCGCGTCGTCGCCCGCCGCCTGCCCCGCGTCGGCACCGCCGCTGCACACGCCCTCGACCCCGCGCAGGGCCGCCCGTACGCCGGCCACGTCGGCCCCGGGATCCAGCGCGAGGAGCTTCGCCTCGTCGAGGTGGATGCGCGCGGCGACGTAGGTGTGCGCCCGGCAGTAGACGATCACGCCGGCGTTGAAGCACTCGCCCCGTTCCATCCGGGGCACCACGCGCACCAGCGCGTACTCGAACACGTCCCGCTTGGTCACTCGTTGTCGCTCTTCTGCTTGTGGGTCTTGTGGGGCCATTCCGGCAGGTGGTCGGTGAGCCAGCCGGGAGGTCCGGCGGGCGCCTTCACCTCGGCCTCCATCGAGATCCTCTCGTGGATCGTGGCCGCACGCGGGAGCAACGCCTCCACGTAGGCGCGGCGCAGCGCGTCGGTGGAGTCGAAGCCCGGCTCGTCGACCAGCCACTCGTCGGGGACGTCGGCCGCGACCTCCGTGAGCAGCTCCTCGGTCACCAGGGGCGCGAGCGCAGCGGCCGCGGCGGCGATGTCCGGGCCCACGGGGGCCAGTACGTGATCGGAGGCGTTGTAGGGCTTGGCGGCCGCGGCGGCGGCGGTGGGCCAGTTGTGGTGCCAGATCATGGTGGCGCCGTGGTCGATGAGCCAGACGTCCCCGTGCCAGACGAGCATGTTCGGGTTGCGCCAGGACCGGTCGACGTTGTTGATGAGGGCGTCGAACCAGACCACGCGCCCCGCCTCGACCGGGTCCACCTGGTAGGCGAGCGGATCGAAGCCGATCGAGCCGGGCAGGTAGTCCATGCCGAGGTTGAGCCCGCCGCTGGCCTTGAGCAGCTCCTGGACCTCCTGGTCGGGCTCGCCGAGCCCGATGACGGGGTCGAGCTGCATCTGCACCAGCCGCGGGACCCTCAGCCCCAGCCGCTGGGCCAGGCGACCGCAGATGACCTCGGCGACCAGGGTCTTGCGGCCCTGGCCGGCTCCGGTGAATTTCATGACGTAGGTACCGAGGTCGTCGGCCTCGACGATTCCCGGGAGCGAGCCGCCCTCACGCAGGGGCGTGACGTAACGGGTCGCGATCACTTCGGACAGCATCCGCCCAGGTTACGGGGGTCAGGTCGCGGGAGCCCACTGCATTAGCAGTTCCTCGGCCGTGGTGACGGACGCCACCAGCGCGAGGGAGTTGCGGATCACCTCGGCGGTGCAGGAGGCGGGCACCCCGGCGATGGCGTCGGCGGGAACCACCACCCGGTAACCGAGGTTGACGGCGTCGAAGACGGTGTTCGGGATGGCGATGTTCGAGGAGACCCCGGTGACGACGAGGGTGCGGATGCCGAGATTGCGCAACAGGGCGTCCAGGTCGGTGCCGGCCATCGGGGAGAGGCCGTGCAGCCTGCGCACCACCAGGTCCTGCTCGGCCACCGTGATGGGGGCGGCGACCTGCACCGCGGGGCTCCCGGTCAGCTGGCGCACCGGCAGCCTTTCGGCGGCCCGGAACAGCCGTGCGTTGGCGTTGGCCCCGCGTCCGTCCGGCCGCCGTTCGGCGACCGCGTGCAGCACCTGTACGCCGGCCCCGCGCGCGGCGTCCACCAGCGCGGCCACCCGCGCCAGCATCCCGGAGTCCCGGGCCTCCTTCGCGAGCTCGGGCAGCGCGCTCTCCTCGCCCACGACACCGTTCTGGCACTCGACGGTGAGCAGCGCGGTGGTGGCGGGATCGAGATCCGGCATGGCTCCCCCTGGCGTGGCGACGGAAGAGCCCTCATGATTCCTGACACACAGTCAGATGTGAAGGGGCGCGGGACGGATGGACGAGACTCAGCGGCGGGGCCGCCGCATCATGATGAGCGATACGGAAGTGGACGCGTTCCTGCGCGAGCAGCGGACCTGCCGGGTGGCGACGGTCTCCCCCGACGGACGCCCGCACGTGGGCGCCCTGTGGTTCGCGTGGGACGGCAGCTCGCTGTGGCTGTACTCGATCACGCGCAGCCGGCGCTGGTCCGATCTGCGGGGGGACCCGCGGATCTCCGTGGTCGTGGACGCGGGCGAGTCGTACGACGAGCTGCGCGGCGTGGAGCTGTCCGGCAGCGCCGTCTTCGTGGGCGAGGCCCCGCGCACGGGCGAGCCGTGCCCCGAACTGGCCGAGGCCGAACGGATCTTCCCGGTCAAGAACTTCGGGATCGAGGAGATGCCGCACGACGGCCGGCACGCCTGGATCCGCCTCACGCCCGAGTCGGTGGTCTCCTGGGACTTCCGCAAGCTGTAGAGCGCGCGAGCACGACGGGACCGGGACGGGGAAGGACCGGGACGGGGACGCGGACGGGGCTCGTGCGGGGCTCGTAGGGGCGGTCAGCGGAGCCCGGCCGCCGCCTGCCGCAGGCTGTCGACCGCGGCCCGGATGGAGGGCCGCCGGTCGGCGTCCGCACGCCAGACCGCGTACACATGGCGGCGAACGCTGTCGCAGACGGGCAGCAGCCGCACCCCCGGCGGCACCGGACCGCGCCCCAGCTTCGGCGCCACGCACACGCCGAGCCCGGCCTCCACGAAGGCCAGCTGGGTGTGGTGCTCCTCGGCGATGTGGGCGATGCGCGGCTCGATGCCCGTACCGCGCAGCGTGAAGACCAGCCACTCGTGGCAGAACTGCCCCTCGTTCCAGGAGATCCAGTCGTCCTCCCCGAACTCGGCGAGGGAGATTCCGGAGGGAGCGGCGCTCCCCGTCCGGTCGGCCAGCCGGTGGCCGGCCGGGACCGCGATGTCGACGGTGTCGTCGAGGAGGTGGGTCCGGGTGAGTTCGGCGGGCACCGGCATCCGCTTGTTGTGCCAGTCGATCGCCAGCGCCAGGTCGAGGTCCCCACGGACGACGGCCGCCATGCTCTCCTCGGGCTCCTGCTCGCGCACCCGGACGCGCAGCTCGGGATGTCCGGTGCGGAGCGCCGCCAAGGCCTGCGGCAGCAGACCGCGCATGGCGGTCGGGAAGGCACCGATCCGCAACTCGCCCACTGCGCAGCCCCGCTGGGCCTCGACGTCGGCCTGGGCGAGCTCCACCTGGGAGATGATCCGGGCGGCGTGATCGGCGAGCAGCCGCCCGGCGTCGGTGAGCCTGACCCCGCGCCCGTTCCTGGCCAGCAGCGGCTGGCCGACCTCGCGCTCCAGCTTGGCCATCTGCTGGGACACGGCGGAGGTGGTGACGTGGAGGCCGTCGGCCGCACCGCTGACCGAGCCGTGGCGGGCGAGGGCGTCGAGGGTGCGCAGGCGCTCCAGGTTCAACATGTAAGCAATGCTACGGCGTCACTCGGAGAAACTCTCGCTTGTCCTACGAAGTTGATACGAGCAGAGTAAGCGGCATGAGCGCACCGACCACCCCGGGGCCGGCCGTCCCGGCCTCCGCCCCGACCACACCGACGACCGCCACGGCCACCGGCACGACCACGCCCACGACCACGCCCACGCCCACGCCCACGGCCACTGCCGCCCCGACCCGGCTCCACCGGGGCGGCCTCCTCGACTGGCGGGTCCGGTTCGCGATCCTCTCCGTCATCTGGGGCTTCAGCTTCCTCCTGATCAAGGTCGGCACGGAGGCCTACGCGCCCTTCCAGGTGGCACTGGGACGGGTCCTGTTCGGCGCGCTCGCCCTGTTCACCGTGCTGCTGGTCCGCCGCGAACCGCTCCCGCGAGGGCTGCGCACCTGGGGCCACCTGAGCGTGGCGGCGCTCCTGCTCAACACCGCTCCCTTCTCGCTCTTCGCGTACGCGGAGCTGAGCATCCCCTCCAGCCTGGCCGGCATCTGCAACGCCACCTCGCCGCTGTGGGGCATGGCGCTGTCCCTGGTCGCGCTGTCCGAGGACCGCCCGACCCGTCGCCGCTTCGCCGGGCTGGGCCTGGGCTTCCTCGGCGTGCTCACCGTGCTCGGCGCCTGGCAGGGCTTCTCCGGCGTCGACGCCAAGGGCACCGCCTTCGCCCTGCTGGCCTCGCTCTGCTACCCCATCGGCTGGATCTACGTCCGCCGCACGCTGGCCGGGGCCCCGGGCTCGCCGGTGGCCCTGACCGGCGGCCAGCTCATGGTCTCCACGCTCCAGCTCGCGCTCGTCAGCGCCCTGTTCACCTCGGCGCCGAGCTCCTTCCCGCTCTGGCCGACCCTGTCGGTGATCGCGCTGGGCGCCCTCGGCACGGGCATGGCGCTGCAGATGCAGTACGGGCTGGTGACGGAGGTCGGCCCGACCACCGCCCAGATGGTCACCTACTTCATCCCGGTCATCGCCACCACGGCGGGCGTCCTGGTCCTCGGCGAGCAGCTCCACTGGAACACCCCCGTCGGCGCCGCGATCGTGCTGGCCGGCGCGGCCCTCACCCAGACCCTACCCGGGGCCCGCAGGCCCGCCTGACCTGCCCTGACCTGCCCTGACCTGCCCTGCCCTGCCCTGCCCTGACAGCCTCCGGGTGGTCATCACGACGCCCGGGGGCCTCTCTTGGGCCCGGCCGTCGTCCTGCTGACCGCCGGACCCACCGCTTTCCTCGAAGGCAGCCGGTTCGCACTGAACATGCGCGGCGCCGCCCGTGCGCCGGAGCGCCGGGCGGCCGCCGACGCCGAGCTCTCGATGCACGCCCGAGGGCTCGACCCGGCCCGCCGGGTCGCCCCGGCGTTCTTCTACTGCTTCCTGGGCTCGGTGTGCGCCCTGTCCGGGGCCCGGGCCGGGCCCGCGGTCGGCCGTCAGTCGTACCGCACGCCCGCCGCCCCCACGCTGGCCGCCGCGGCCACCGCGTCCGCCAGGCCGGGCACCTCGGCGACCGACAGCTGCGAGACCGTCAGCCGGATCCCCGGCGCCGCCTCGACGCGGTAGACGGCTCCGGGGGACACCGCCCATCCGGCGGCGAGCAGCCTGGACACCACCACCGTCTCGTCGACCACCGGCACCCAGACGTTCAGACCGCTGCGCCCGTGCGCCGCGATCCCCCCCTCCCGCAGCGCCTCGACCAGCGCGTCGCGCCGCTGTCCGTACGAGCGGGCCACCGCAGTCCGGTCCACCGCCCCCGAGGTCCACAGCTCCACCACCGCGTACTGGATGATCCGGCTCACCCAGCCCGGCCCCAGCCGCTGGCGGCCCCGCAGCCGGTCCAGCGTGACCGCGTCGCCGGTCAGCACCGCGAGCCGCAGGTCCGGCCCGTACGCCTTCGCCGTCGACCGGACCAGCACCCAGTGCCGGGTGACCCCTCCCAGCGGGTGCAACGGCAGGTCGACGATCCCGTTCCCGTGGTCGTCCTCGATCAGCAGCACCTCGGGGTGCTGCGCCAGCAGGGCCCGCAGCTCCCGCGCCCGCTCGGCGCCCACCGCGGCTCCGGTCGGGTTCTGCGCCCGCGCGGTCACGATCAGCGCCCGCGCCCCGGCGGCCAGCGCCCGGGCCACGGCGTCGACCCGCGGCCCGTCGTCGTCCACGGCCACCGGCAGCACGCGCAGCCCGAGCGCCGGGACCAGGTCCAGCGCCCCGCCCCACCCCGGATCCTCCACGGCCACCGCGTCGCCCGCCCGCAGGTGGGCGGCGAGCACCCGTTCGATCCCGTCCAGCGCGCCCGAGGTGACCGCCACCGGACCCGGTGGCACCCCGTCCGCGTCGAGGTCGGCCCGGGCCAGCCGGGCGAGCTCGGGGGCGACCGGGCCGGCTCCGTAGAGGGTCGGCGCCTGCGCGTACCGTCGCGCGGCCGCCGCCAGCGGTCCGTCGAGCGAGGGGAGCAGCGACACGTCCGGATTGCCCTCGGCGAGGTCCCGCACTCCCTCCGGAACCACCATCCGCAGCGCGTCCCGCGGCGTGCTCGATGGGCGGGACCGCACCCGGCTGCCGCGCCGTCCGTCCGTTTCGATGACCCCGCGCTCGCGCAGGGTCCGGTAGGCGGCGGCCACGGTGTTGGGGTTCACCCCCAGATCGCCCGCCAGCTCCCGCATGGGCGGCAGCAGCGAACCAGGCGGGAGCGCACCCGAAGCCACGCCCGCCTCCACTCCGGCGGCGATATCCGCTGCGCGGCGCCCCGTGATTCGATAGTCTCCTAGCACAAACCCTAGTATGCACTAGTGCAATGGAGTCGACCATGACCGCCACGCCTGCCACGGAAACGCCGGGGTCGACGGAAGGGACCGAGAGGCCCGAGTCGACCGGAAGCTACGAGCCCACCGACCTCACCGTCCCCAGCCGCTCCCGCGACCGGGCGCGCTACGACCGCAAGACGGTGCACTCGATACTCGACGCGGCCTACATCTGCCACCTCGGCTTCGTCCGCGACGGCGCACCCGTGGTCCTGCCCACGCTGTTCGCCCGGGTCGGCGAATCGCTCTACATGCACGGCTCCACCGGATCCCGGCCGCTGCTCGCGGCCGGCCGCACGGACCCGGGGCTCCAGGTCTGCGTCACCGTGACCCACGTCGACGGACTGGTCCTGGCCCGCTCGGCCTTCCACCACTCGCTCAACTACCGCTCGGTGGTCGTGCACGGCACCGCCCACCAGGTCACCGACGAGGCCGAGTGCCGGACGGCGCTGGACGCCATGGTCGACTCGGTCGCCCCGGGCCGCTCCGCCGACGTCCGGCCCGCCAACGCCAAGGAGCTCGCCGCCACCGCGGTGATCCGCGTGGACCTGACCGAGGTGTCCGCCAAGATCCGCAGCGGCCCGGTGAGCGACGATGCCGAGGACCTGGGCCTGCCCCACTGGGCGGGCGTGATCCCGGTGGCCCCGGTGTACGGAACCCCGGTGCCCGCCGCGGACCTGGAGCCCGGCATCGCCCTTCCGGACTACCTCGCCGCGCTCTGAGGAGTCCGCCGCCCGGGGGTGGGCGCCGCGCTCACCGGCTGCCGGGACTCCGCCGCGATGAGCGCGCCCACCGCCGTCAGCAGCAGTACGGTGCCCAGCACCACGGCGCCGGTCAGCCGCTCCCCGAGGACCAGGACCGCGATGACCGCCGCGCTCACCGGCTCGATCAGCATGATCACCGACACGGTCGCGGCCCGAACGGCGGCGGCCCCGGTGAAGTAGAGCGCGTACGCCAGCGCCGTCGGCACGGTGGCCACGTACACCAGCAGCCACAGCACCCGGCCGAGATCGGCGGTGTGCGGCAGCAGCCCCTCCACCGCCGCGAGCGGCAGCAGGCACACCGTGCCCACCGCGACCGACCAGGCGGTGGTCACCAGCGGGTCACCGCCGGCCACGCGCTGCCCGAGCCAGCGGGCCCGCAGGGTCATCCCCGCGTACCCCGCGGCCGACAGCAGCGCCCAGCCGACACCGAGCGGGCGCACCTCACCGCCGCCGCTGCCCAGTACGAGTACCGCCAGACCGGCCAGCGCTCCGACGACGGCGACCGCGCCGCCGAGGCCGAGCCGCTCGCCCATCCAGGAGCGGGCGCCCAGCGCGATGATCACGGGCCCGGCGCCGAGGGTGACCACGGTGCCCACGGCGAGACCGGTGTCGCGCACCGCGGCGAAGTACGCGGCCTGGAAGACCGTGAACAGCAGCCCGGTCACGATCAGCGAGCCCATCGAGGGCCGCACCCGGGACGGGCCGGGGCGGGACCGGGACCCGCGTACGGCGAGCACGGCGAGCAGCACCGCGAGCCCGCCCGCGCACCGCCAGAAGGACAGGGCGAGCGGGCCGAGGTCACTGGCCAGGAAGAGGAGGGAGGCGGCCGCCCCGGCGGTGCCCCAGGCGGCTCCGGCGACGACGAGGTACAGCAGACTGCGCCCGGCAGCGGGCGAATGGTTCGACACGAGATGTCTCCGCGCATGCGTGAAGGATGAAAGAAGCAGGTCATCGCTTCGCGGGCAGCGGGGGCTCCCCGGCCGGGTACCTGACGTGGTGGCGCCGCCCGCGCTAGGCGGCGGGAGGCGGAAGCACGGTGGAATGCATGATCGCCACCCTAGGCCGTGGTCGTCTCGCGGTCCAGCACGGCCGGTTGGAGCTCGGCCGGCGGGGCCGGCCGGGAGGACTGGGCGATGAAGGCGCCCCCCAGCACCAGGCCGCCGCCGACGATCTGCCAGGTCGAGAGGTGCTCGCCGAGCAGGATCCAGGCGAACACGGTGGCGACGACCGCCTCCAGGAAGGCCACCACGCCCGCGACCTGGGGCGAGAGCCTGCGGACCGAGACCACACCGGTCAGATAGGCGAAGACGGTCGCGACCAGCACCACCCAGGCGAGCAGGAACGGCGCGGGCACCGGGGTGGCGCCCACCAGGGCCTGACCGCCCAGCACCTGCCAGTCCATCTCCCACGGCCGGGCGATCACCGTCATCACCAGGGCGCCGACGAGCATGCCGTACGCGATGACCCCCAGCGGGTCGGGGGCGTCGTCCCCGTCGGCGCCCTGGTCGGCGAAGACGAAGTAGAAGGCCTGGCAGCAGGCGGCCGCGAGGCCGAACAGCACACCGAGCAGGTCCAGGCTCAGCCCGGCCCAGATCTCGACCACGCAGGCCAGGCCGACGACGGCCACGGCCGCGCCCGCGGCGGCGCCGCGCGTCACGGGCTTGCGCTGCACGAAGCGGATGTAGCCGAGCAGCAGCGCCGGGCCCAGGTACTCCAGGAGCAGGGCCACGCCGACCGGGATCCGGGACAGGGAGGCGAAGTAGAAGGCCTGTACGCCCGCGACGGCGATGAGTCCGAAGCCGGCGAGCAGGGCGGGCCTGCGCAGGACGAGGTCGCGGTGGCGCCAGGCCAGCGGTGACAGCACGAGCGCTGCTCCGGCCACCCTGAGCCAGACCATGTGGAGGGGGTCCAGTCCCGCCTCGATCAGCGGCTTCGCCGCCACTCCGGAACCACCGAACGCGAACGCCGAGACGAGGGCGAGGCCCAGTCCGGCATTTCTCCCTGACGCTTGCATCCGGCCATCATGACAGGGCCGGTCAGGACCGTCACGGGGGTGACACCTGTTGAGACGGAGTCGAGATCACGCCCCGCCGGCCGCCACCATTTCTGACAGGTCGTCAGTATTGAATGTTCCGCCCGCCGGGGCTACCTTCCGCCGCACGTACCCGACGAGAAGGGGTGGTCGCATGGCAGAAGTCACCGCGGAATCACGCATCGAGGCGTCCGCCGCGCAGCTCTGGTCCCAGCTGACGGACTGGGACGCGTACGGGCAGTGGAGCATGACCCACACGAACTTCCCCAAGGGCGGACCCGAGACCCTCGCGGTCGGGGCCACCTTCGCGGAGAACATGAAGATGATGGGTTTCCCGGCCGAGGTCCTCTGGACGGTCTCGGAGCTGGAGGCCGAGCGCCTCTTCGCCATCACCGGCAAGGGGCCGATGGGCGTGGCCGTCCTCACCCGGTACACCCTGATTCCGGACGGCGAGGCCACCACGGTCCGGATCGACGGCGAGTTCACCGGGGCCGCCGTCTCCCTGATGGCGGGCAAGCTCAAGGACTCGGCCACCGCCGCGCTCAACGAGTCGCTGCGCAAGCTGGCCGGCCTGGTCATCTGAGGCTCCCGCCATCCGGCACGCGGGTCACCCGCGCCGCACGCGAGGACGCGCCCCGCGAAAGGAACTCGCGGGGCGCGTCGCCGTGTGCCGGGCCGGCCGGGCTCAGTGCTCGTCGGCGAGGATCAGGTAGAGCTTCTTGCGGGCGTCATTGATGACCCCGAGCGCCTTCTCCCGCTGCTCGGGCGTGCCGGTCTTGAAGACCTGACCGAAGGCTTCCATCAGACCGACACCGGCCGTCCGGACCTCCTGCATCGCCTCGAAGTCGAAGCCGCGCCCGGCATCCGCCCAGGGGGCGTCCGGACCCGACTCGGCCTCGGTGCGGCCGGCGTCGGTGAGCGTGAACAGCTTCTTGCCGCCCTCGCTCGCGCTGGTGATGAGCCCCTCGTCCTCGAGCAGCTGCAGGGTCGGGTACACCGACCCCGGGCTGGGCTTCCAGGCCCCGCCGCTGCGCTCGCCGATCTCCTGGATCATCTCGTAGCCGTGCATCGGCCGGTCGGCGAGCAGCGCCAGGATCGAGGCGCGCACATCGCCGCGCCGGGCCCGGCCCCGCGGTCCCCCGCGTCCGCCGCGGCCACCGAAGGGGCCTCCGCCGAAGGGCGGCCCGAACGGGCCGAAGGCGGCGCGCCGCCCCTTGAATCCCTCCCGACGATCGGGCCCGCAGTGGTCGTGGCCCCGTCCGTGGTCATGTCCGTGGTCGTGTCCGTGCTGTCCGTGTGAACGCATGACTGCGCTCCTTTCGTCACGTTGTGGTTACTTCATCGGTTCTCCGATGACTCCACTATCGGCGACGGCTCGCGACCTGTCAACGATATATCGGAATGCATCATCGACAGTCGAGTGGCCTACGCTCACCCCTCCCCCATCCGACTGCCGGAACACCCACCCGACCGGGCCAGTCATCCCGGATTGGCCTTTGTCGATGATCAAGAAATCGCCCTACGGTCGTGCCATGCGCATCCGAATCGTCGACGCCTTCACCGACCGCCCGTTCCAAGGGAACCCCGCCGCAGTCCTGCTGCTCGACGCCGCGTTCCCGCCGGACGCCTGGCTCCAGCAGGTCGCCTGCGAGATGAACCTCTCCGAGACCGCCTTCGCCCATCCCCTGCCGCCCGGCGGGGACGCCGACTGGGCGCTGCGCTGGTTCACCCCGGCCGCCGAGGTCGACATGTGCGGGCACGCCACCCTGGCCACCGCGCACGTACTGGCCACCTGCGGGCTCGCCACCGGACTCATCCGCTTCTCCGCGCGCTGTGGCATCCTCACCGCCGAGACGGCCGAGGACGGCACGATCACCATGGACTTCCCGACGTCCTCACTGACCCCGGTACCGGCGCCGGCCTCCGTGGACCACGCCCTCGGCGGACCCCCGATCCTCTCCGTGCACGACACCGCCGACCACATCGGCGACCTCGTCGTCGAGCTCGCCGACGAGAAGACCGTCCGCGAGCTGGAGCCGGACCACGCCGCCCTGCGCGCCTTCGCGAGGCGAGGGGTGATCGTCACCGCGCCGGCCGAGGACCCCTCGCTCGGGTACGACTTCGTCTCCCGCGGCTTCTTCCCGGCCTTCGGGATCGACGAGGACCCGGTCACCGGCAGCGCCCACACCGCGCTCGCCCCGTTCTGGGCGGAGCGCCTGGGCCGCACCGACCTGACCGGCCTCCAGGGCGGCGCGCGCCGCGGTCTCGTACGGGTGACCCTGGCGGGCGACCGCACCCTGCTGACGGGCCGGGCCGTCACCGTGGTCGACGGTGAGCTCCTCGCAGCACCGCCCACGGCCGCCCCCGGGCAGTGAGCGCGGAAGCCGGACCGACGACGTCGCGCCCGGTCAGCCCGCGTCCGGGCCCGGGTCCGCGCGTTCGTCCTCATCGTGTCGCCGCTGCCGCTCCGTCGCCGCCCACGCGGCCGAGTCGATCCGCGAGGTGTGCCCCGCCGCCGGTTCGGACACGTCCAGGTAGACCGCCCACGCCCACAGGCCGACCGTCAGCACGAGGAAGCTGAACGTCAGTCCGAGCAGGGCCTCGACGTCATCGGGCCGGTCCGTCTCGTCCTCCGCCCCGAAGAACTCGGGAGGACCGCCGACGAGGATGCTCACCCACCACGCGAAGGCCGCGTTGAAGGCGAGGAAGGAGATCCAGTACAGAACGCGTACGACCTTGGCCGGGCGACCGCGGAGCGGGCGCAGCAGGAGCAGGCGCCGCAGCGTCCCCGGCCGCCCCTCGCCCCGTGCGGCCGCCTCCGCCTCGTAGCTGCGTACCGACGCGTAGCACTCGTCCAGCCAGCGTCCCGGCTCCGGATCGGGGGCGACGTCGGTCGGTGCCAGCTTCTTGGCCTCGATCCAGCCGGTGACGAACTGGACCTCCATCTGGGCCCTCTCCAGCCGCCGGCGGAAGTGATGGTCGGCACTCCGCTTCTCGCGGCGGTCCTTGACGAGGAGGGTGGCCCCGCCCACCAGGCCGGAGACCACGGGCACGAGCAGCGGCGCGAAGGACACCAGCGACTCCGCACCAGCCACCCTGAACGCCTCCTCGCCCGATCCCGACGAAGCCTTCCCTCCAGCGTCGCACCACCCGTGGCGGCCGCCACCGCTCCGCGCGCCCGATCGGGTGACCCCGCGCCGGATCACGGCGTGGGCAGCCAGCCCACCTTGCCCGCGAGCAGGGCGTACCCGCCGAAGGCCACGATGTCGAGCAGCGCGTGCGCGGCGACGAGCGGTCCCACCCGGCCCCAGCGCCGGTAGGCGAGGACGAAGACGACACCCATCACCATGTTGCCGATGAAGCCGCCGATCCCCTGGTACAGGTGGTACGAGCCGCGCAGCACCGAGCTGGCCAGCAGGGCGGACGTCGGCGACCAGCCCAGCCGGCCGAGCCGGCGCAGCAGGTAGGCCAGCACGATGACCTCCTCCACCACGGCGTTCTGCAGCGCGGAGAGGATCAGTACGGGGAACTTCCACCACACGTCGGGCAGCGCCTCCGGCACCACCGTGAGGTTGAATCCGGCGGCGCGTGCCCCCAGGTAGAAGGCCAGCCCTGCGCTGCCGATCCCGGCCGCGACGAGAGCGCCCCGGCCCAGGTCCCACCAGGGCCGGGTGCGGTCGAAGCCCAGCACCCGCAGCCCGGGGGCCCCCTCGCGGGTCAGCAGGTGCGCCACCAGGAGTACGGGCACCAGGGCGCTCGCGATGCCGAACAGCTGCCAGGCCAGGTCCAGCCAGGGCCGACCCGGCGCGTACGAGCCGTTGAGCGTGGCCGCCTGGTCCTTGAGGCCGCCCGGCTTGGTGAGCGAGCCGAGGAAGCTGATCAGCGCCGAGACCCCGCTCGCCCCCAGCGACAGGGCGAGGACGAGCAGCGTCTCGGTGCGCAGGAGACCCCGCCGCCCGTCCTCGCTCAGCCCCACGAACACCGGCTCCGGCTCCGCCCGCACGCCCGACTCCGTCCTGCCATCCCATTGCGACCACCCCATACTGCCCCCTCGGGGGACCGGGGGGATCACTGCGGGGTCGTCAGCGGGACGGCCGGTCGTCGCCGGGCACGCGGCGGACAGGTCCGGAGCGGATCAGCGAACGACGGGCACCGAGGCGGCCACCTCCTCCGTCAGCCCGACCGGCCAGGTGTGCACGGGATCGCCCTTGTGCATGAGCTCGGTGTACCTGCGGGTCGTCGCGGCCAGCGCCTCGTCCCGCTCCAGCCCGCCCGCGAGTGCCCGGTGGTAGGTGTCCACCTGCCAGGTCGCCCCGTTCACCCGGCGCCGGCAGCGCTCCTCGATGATGCCGAGGTAGTGGTCCCGGTCCGCGGGCTCGATGCCCCAGGCGTCCAGCCCGGCCGCCGCCATCGGCAGCAGCTCGTCCAGGACCAGCCGCACGGCGGGCACGCTGGCCAGCCCCCCGGCCCGGCCCCGGCGCGGCCACCGCAGCCGCGCGTCGATCCCGTACCGGCAGGCGGCGTCGAAGTTCGCCTCCGCCTCGGCGAAGGGCAGCCGGGTCCACACCGGGCGCGGTTCGTCCGCGAGGGTGCGCACCAGCCCGTAGTAGAAGGCGGCATTGGCGACGACGTCGGCGACCGTGGGCCCGGCCGGCAGCACCCGGTTCTCCACCCGCAGGTGCGGCACCCCGTCGGCGACCCCGTAGACGGGCCGGTTCCAGCGGTAGACGGTGCCGTTGTGGAGGACCAGCTCCTGCAGCCGCGGGACCCCGCCCTCGGCGAGCACCCGCAGCGGCTCCTCCTCGTCGCATATCGGCAACAGGGCGGGGAAGTACCGGACGTTCTCGGCGAAGAGCTCGTAGGCCGAGTCCACCCACCGCTCCCCGAACCAGGTGCGCGGCCGCACTCCCTGCGCCTGGAGCTCGGGCGGCCGGGTGTCGGTGGCCTGCGTGAACAGCGGGGGTCGCGACTCCCGCCACAGCTCACGCCCGAACAGGAAGGGCGAGTTGGCGCCGACGGCTATCTGTGCGGCGGCCACCACCTGCGCCGCGTTCCACACCGCCGAGAAGCGGGCCGGGGTCACCTGCAGATGGAGTTGTACGGAGGTGCAGGCGGCCTCCGGAACGATCGACCCGGAGTTCCAGATGAGCCGTTCGACGCCG
>NZ_BMVL01000018.1:163181-179232 GCF_014650695.1 Streptomyces avidinii
GGTTGGCGGTGACCAGGTCCGCGCGGGAGATCGTCGGCAGGATGCCGATCATCACCACTCCGGCGTCGATCTCCGCGGCCTGCCGATGGGCATAGCCCAGTCCGGCGCTGAGTTCCTCGGCGAGCTGGTCGAATACCCGTCCGCCGAGGCGGTGCGGAAGGACGTTCACCTCCAGATTGAACATTCCCAGTTCGGTCTGGAAATCCGGGCTCGCAATCCGCTCCAGCACCTGGGCATTCACCATTCTCGGCAACCCGTCGGCACCCGCGAGATTCAGCTCGATCTCCAGTCCCATCATGTTCTTCGGGCGATCGAACCTCTTCTCCGCCAGGAGCCGCTCCAGTCCCTCCAGACACTCGTGGAGCTTCCTTCGATACCGCTGCCGATCGGACAGGTCGAATCCGCCTGCCACGACCTTCTCCCCCATCGAAGCGTCCCTCCTCGAGTGGGCCTGGCCCGTGACACCCAGGCGCGCGTTACGGTCGATGATGCCCCGGCAGCGTGATCCATAACGCGCGGGGGGCGTGCATGGCGAGGAGCGCGCGCCGGTTTGGCCGAAGGGCGCTTCGGCACATTCACCTGGCAAGTCGCGTGATGCAAATTCCGCTTCGACTTTGCCTTGTTCGGATAACCGACGCTTTCCAGCCGAGCCCCCGTCCGGTAACCTCCGAGGTCAGCGCGACATGTTCGCGCGCATCCGGCATGAATGCCATGTCAGCGGGTCCGGTAGTCGCCTTGTCTGCAATAGGCGGGACAGCTAGCCGAAACACTGCGTGAACACATGTCGTATAAACTCCGCAAACGAGGCAGAGAGTTGGCGCGCGGCCATTGCCCCTCGGCCCCCCTCTGGCCCCAGAATGCGAGTCCGCACCTGCCCCCGTTCCACCGGTCTCCCAAGTGAGAGGCGACCCACCATGCCGCTGCATGTCCCTCCGGCTCCCGCGCCCGCCCTGCGCAGCGTCCTCGCGGCACTCGGTTCCCCCACCGCCGTCCATGAGGCGCACACTCCGGCCCTGCGCGCGATCCAGGGGCCGCTGACCGCCGAACTCCCCCTCCCGGTCCACGTCCTCGACCGGCTGGGCATGTCCAACCTCGCGGCCGGCGGCAGGCCGCCCCGCACGCGGCTCACCGGCTGGCGGTTCCTGATCCGCAGCGGGGACCGCTACGTCGCGGCGGCCGACACCCGGCTGACCGCCGACGGCTGGGTCTTCTCCCACTTCTTCGAAGGACCCTACGTCACCGCCACCGAACGCGCCCTGCGTCAGGCGGAATCCCTCACCACCGGCTACCAGCCGCGCCTGCTGTCGGTCCCGGAGCTCTACATGCTGACCCTGTGGCTGCACGGGGCGGTGGGTGCCGACGCGGCCGCCGGGCTGCCGGCCGGCGAGGACCTGCTGATTCCGCTCGCCCCGGCCCCGCCCGGCATCGCCCCGTACCGGCCGCATCCGGTGTCCGAGCTGCTGCCCGTGCTGACCCGCCGGCTGACCCCGGCGCCGGCACCGACCCCTCCCACGCTGGCCGCACCCGCCGCCTGACCCGAATCACCCATCCGGCCTAGTCCACCCGGGTCACTTGCGAACCATCCGAAATGACAGGGGAGTTGGCCTGAACCGCCCGCACGAGTGATGCGTCATCAATCTGTGAGGACAGCTGCCGGGAAATCCCTGCGAAGCGGCTGTCATGGGGGAACACTGATGACACGCTCCCCGCGGGTGCGGGGATGACCCAGGGGGACGGCCATGAACCACGCATCGAGCCGTAGCACACAGACCACACCGCAGCGAAAGAACGCATCCATGTGCCAGCACCAGCCAGCCTGCCCGTCAGCCGAATCCGCCGACCGGGAGGCTGCACGCCCGGTGGCCAACCACCCGGAGCAGGGCTGGAGCCTGCTGTGCAATGGCGTCCTGCTCTTCGAGGACACCGGTGAACTCCTGCCGGACGGCCAGATCATCGCCCCGCACCGACCGCTCGCGGCGGCGTAGGCGATCAGGCGGCCGGCGCGGCCGACCGACGCGGCAACGACGAAGGGGCCGGTCCGGGAGAACCTCCCGGACCGGCCCCTTGCTCACGTCAGGCGCCCTTCACGTCAGGCGTCGTACTCGTCCAGCGGCGGGCAGGAGCACACCAGGTTCCGGTCGCCGAACGCACCGTCGATGCGGCGCACCGGCGGCCAGTACTTCTCGGCGGCCGTGACCCCTCCCGGGAAGACGGCCTCGTCCCGGGTGTAGGCGTGGTTCCACTCGCCGCCCAGCGCCGCCGCGGTGTGCGGGGCGTTGGCGAGCGGGTTGTCGTCCGCCGGCCACTCGCCGCCCGCGACCCGCTCGATCTCGCCGCGAATGGCGATCATCGCATCGCAGAAGCGGTCGATCTCGGCGAGGTCCTCGGACTCGGTCGGCTCGATCATCAAGGTGCCGGCGACCGGGAAGGACATGGTCGGCGCGTGGAAGCCGTAGTCGATCAGACGCTTGGCGATGTCGTCCACGCTCACGCCCGTGGCCTTGGACAGCGGACGCAGGTCGATGATGCACTCGTGCGCGACGAGGTTGCCCGGGCCGGTGTAGAGCACCGGGTAGTGCGGCTCCAGGCGCTTGGCGATGTAGTTGGCGCCGAGCACGGCCACCTGGGTGGCGCGCTTGAGGCCCTCGCCGCCCATGAGGCGCACGTACGACCACGAGATCGGCAGGATGCCGGCCGAGCCCCACGGAGCGGCCGAGATCGGACCGACGCCCGTCTCCGGGCCCGCGGTCGGCTGGAGCGGGTGGTTCGGCAGGTACGGGGCCAGGTGGGCCCGGACACCGACCGGGCCGACGCCCGGACCGCCGCCGCCGTGCGGGATGCAGAAGGTCTTGTGCAGGTTCAGGTGCGAGACGTCGCCGCCGAAGTGACCCGGCTTGGCCAGGCCCACCAGGGCGTTCAGGTTGGCGCCGTCGACATAGACCTGGCCGCCGGCCTCGTGCACCTGGGCGCAGATGTCGGCGACGTGCTCCTCGAACACACCGTGCGTGGAGGGGTACGTGATCATCAGCACGGCGAGCTCGTCGCGGTGCTGCTCGATCTTGGCCCGCAGGTCGGCCGCGTCCACCTCGCCGTCGTCGGCGGTCTTGACGACGACGACCTTCATGCCGGCCATCACGGCGCTGGCGGCGTTGGTGCCGTGCGCGGAGGACGGGATCAGGCAGATGGTGCGCTGCTCGTCGCCGTTGGCCCGGTGGTAGGCGCGCACGGCCAGCAGGCCGGCGAGCTCGCCCTGGGAGCCGGCGTTCGGCTGGATGGAGACCTTGTCGTAGCCGGTGACCTCGCAGAGACGTTCCTCCAGCTCATTGATGAGCGTGAGGTAGCCCTCGGCCTGCTCCACTGGGGCGAAGGGGTGCAGCTGACCGAACTCGGGCCAGGTCACCGGCTCCATCTCGGTGGTCGCGTTGAGCTTCATGGTGCAGGAGCCCAGCGGGATCATGCCGCGGTCCAGCGCGTAGTCCTTGTCCGAGAGCTTGCGCAGGTAGCGCAGCATCGCGGTCTCGGAGCGGTGCTGGTGGAAGACCGGGTGCGCCAGGTACGCGTCCGAGCGCAGCAGGCCCTCGGGCAGCGTGTCCGCCGTGGTCGCGTCGAGCGCCTCGATGTCGGCGGTGACACCGAAGGCGGCCCAGACGGCCTCGATGTCGGCGCGCAGGGTGGTCTCGTCGCAGGCGACGGAGACGAGGTCGGCGTCCACCTGGAAGAGGTTGACCCCGCCCTCGCGGGCGGCGGCGACGACCTCGGCCGCTCGGCCCGGGACGCGGGCGGTGATCGTGTCGAAGTACGAGCCGTGCACGATCTCGACCCCGCCGGCCGTCAGACCGGCGGCGAGCAGGGCGGCGTAGCGGTGGGTGCGGTTCGCGATCGTGCGCAGGCCGTCCGGGCCGTGGTAGACCGCGTACATGCCGGCCATGACGGCGAGCAGCACCTGCGCGGTACAGATGTTGCTGGTGGCCTTCTCACGGCGGATGTGCTGCTCACGGGTCTGCAGCGCCAGGCGGTACGCCTTGTTGCCGTCCGCGTCCACGGAGACGCCGACGAGGCGCCCGGGCAGCGAGCGGGCGTGCTTGTCCTGGACGGCCATGTAGCCGGCGTGCGGTCCGCCGAAGCCCATCGGGACGCCGAAGCGCTGGGTGGTGCCGACCGCGATGTCCGCGCCCAGGGCGCCCGGGGAGGTCAGCAGGGTCAGCGCGAGCAGGTCCGCGGACACGGCGACGATCGCGCCGAGGGCGTGCGCCTGGTCGATGACCGGCTTGATGTCCCGTACGGCACCGGAGGCGCCCGGGTACTGGACCAGCACGCCGTAGACGCCGCGCTCGGCGATCTCGGCCGGGATGCCGTCGGACAGGTCGGCGACGACGACCTCGATGCCGATCGGCTCGGCGCGGGTCTCGATGACGGCGATGGTCTGCGGCAGGGCGTCGGCGTCGACCAGGAAGACGTTGCCCTTGGCCTTGCCCACGCGGCGGGCCAGCGTCATGGCCTCGGCGGCCGCGGTGCCCTCGTCGAGGAGCGAGGCGCCCGAGGTCGGCAGCCCGGTCAGGTCGGCGACGACCGTCTGGAAGTTCAGGAGGGCTTCGAGGCGGCCCTGCGAGATCTCCGGCTGGTACGGCGTGTACGCCGTGTACCAGGCCGGGTTCTCCATGACGTTGCGGAGGATCACCGGCGGCGTGAAGGTCCCGTAGTAGCCGAGACCGATCATCGGGGAGAGGACCTGGTTGCGGTCGGCGAGCGAGCGGAGCTCGGCCAGCACCTCGGCCTCGGTACGCGCCTCGGGCAGGTCGAGAGCCTCGGCGGTCTTGATCACATCCGGTACCGCGGCAGCGGTCAGTTCGTCCAGGGAGCCGTAGCCCACCTGGGCGAGCATCTTCGCCTGCGCCTCGGCATCCGGGCCGATGTGGCGCTGTTCGAAGGGGATGCCTCGCTCCAGCTGGGAGAGCGGAATGCGGTTGGCGGTCATGTACGGAGGCCTCCTGGTCGTATGACCTGCGAGGGGCACCACGGCGCTGGCACCCGGACGGCCTCCCCCTCTGTCATCTGCACCTGAGAGTTTCACCGGACTCCCGGGGGGTCTCCCGAGACGTCCGGCTTTCACCGTCGGTGAGGAGTGGGACCGGCACTGCGCACCCGGTACCCGCCCCTGCTTTCCAGAGTGGCCTCGTCCGTGCGGTACGTATGCCTGAGAGATTCCGGGGAGGATTTGCTCCTTCGGCGCCTCCGTCTCGTTCACTCGGAGGACTCTCCCGCACAGGGTCGACAGCCACTCACCAGCGTACCAGCGAGGTTCCGACCCCTCCCCGAGTGGCCTCCGCTGCGGATATGCACTTCTGTAGTCATTACGGAGCAGTTGCGACCTTTTGGAGGGACCGTGCAGACCGACATCGATCCGCGCAGCCTGATCGGCCGCAAGGCCTTCGACCGCAACGGCACCAAGATCGGCACCATCGACGAGGTCTACCTCGACGATGCCACAGGCGTACCGGAATGGGCCGCGGTCCGGACCGGGCTCTTCAGCCGGGACGCCTTCGTCCCGCTGGAGCCGAGCGAGCTGGTGGGCGACACCCTCCGGGTGCCCTTCGAACGCGCCCTCATCAGGGACGCGCCGGACTTCGGCGTCGGGCGCCACCTCTCCCCCGAACAGGAGCTGCAGCTCTACCACCACTACGGCCTGGACACGGCCCTCCCGTCCGACTTCCACCGCGACTTCGGCCGCCTGGCGGGCGACGAAACCTAGACCGTCCCTTCCGGCCCTCCCTCCCCCACCAGCGGGAGCGGATCGGACGGCTCCAGTTCGGGGTCGTCCACCCGGAAGGTCCGCACCCGGCCGGGCTCCGATCCGGGCTGCTCGAACCGTACGGTCACCCGCCCGACCCCGCTGCCCTGCACCCATCCGGGCCCGTACACCGCATGCCGTACGTCGCTCCCGGCCATCCAGCGCCGCTCGGGGGAGGCCACCGGCTCCCCGGGCGTCTCCGCGGCCTCCCGGGCCCCGGGGGCACCCTCCGGCTCCGCCTCGGTGGCACCGGCCTCCGCGGCCTCCCCTCCGGCCCCGGCCGGCCCGGCCGCCCCCTCCGCCCCGGCCGCCCCCTCCGCCCCGTCCGGCTCAGCGGCGAGCGACTGCGCGAACAGGTCCTCCTGCGTGTAGTCCGCCAGCCCGGTCACCCCCACCCCCAGCAGTCGCACCCCGCCCGTGGTGTCCACGCCCTCCAGCAACCGCGCCGCGGCCTCCCGCACCACCGCCGGGTCGTCCGTGGGCCCCCGCAGCGTCTCGGACCGGGTCAGGGTGGAGAAGTCGTACCGGCGCACCTTGAGCACGATCGTGCGCCCCGAGTGCCCCGAGCCCCGCAGCCGCTGCACGCACCGGTCGGCGAGCCGCTGGACCTCGCCGCGGATCCGTACCCGGTCGTGCAGGTCCACGTCGAAGGTGTCCTCGACCGACACCGACTTCGCGTCCCGCTCCGCGACCACCGGCCGGTCGTCCAGCCCGAGCGCCATCCGGTACAGCCCGGCCCCGGCGGAGCGGCCGACCATCCGGACCAGCTCGTCCTCCCCCGCCTCCACCAGCTCCCCCACGGTGGTGATCCCGGCCCGGCGCAGGTGCTCGCCCGTGGCCGGCCCCACGCCGGGCAGGGTCCGTACCGACATCGGCGCGAGCAGCTCGCGCTCGGTCCCCGGCTCGATCAGCAGCAGCCCGGCCGGCTTGGCCTCCTCCGAGGCCACCTTGGCCAGCATCTTCGACCCGGCCAGCCCCACCGATCCGCTGAGCCCCGTGGCGGCCCGGATGTCCGCCCGCAGCCGCTCCCCGGTCTCCCGGGCGGTCGGCGAGTCGAAGGCGACCCCGCCCGCCTCCAGGTCCACGAAGGCCTCGTCCAGGCTCAGCGGCTCCACCAGCGGCGACAGCTCCCGCAGCATGGCCATGACCACGTCGCTGACCTGCCGGTAGAGGCTGAATCGGGGGATCAGGTACGCGCCGTTCGGGCACAGCCGCCTCGCCTGCCCCATCGGCATCGCCGAGTGCACGCCGAACCGTCTGGCCTCGTACGAGGCGGTGGCGACGACCCCGCGAGGCCCGAGCCCGCCGACAATGACGGCCTTCCCCTGCAGGCTGGGCTTCGACGCCTGCTCGACGGAGGCGTAGAAGGCATCCATGTCCAGATGCAGGATGGTCGGCGCGGCTCTCACAGCCCGATGCTGCCCTACGCCACTGACAACGCCCGGACCGGTCTCAGACGGCCCGGTTGCGGCGGGCGGCCAGCTCGTCCGTCGGGTTGTGCCGCACCAGGGTCTCGCCGGTGTCCACGCGCTCGCCGTGCAGCTGCGACAGCGCGCTCTCGACATCGCGCCAGACCACACCCACGGCGATGCCGAAGACGCCCTGCCCGCCCTGGAGCAGGCTGACGACCTGGTCCGGCGAGGTGCACTCGTAGACGGTGGCGCCGTCGCTCATCAACGTCATCCGTTCGAGGTCCGCGATCCCGCGGTCCTGCAGGTGCTGCACTGCCGTGCGGATGTTCTGCAGCGCCACACCGGTGTCCAGGAAACGCTTGACGATCTTGAGGACCACGACGTCGCGGAAGCTGTAGAGCCGCTGGGTGCCCGACCCGTAGGCCGCCCGCACGCTGGGCTCCACCAGCCCGGTCCGGGCCCAGTAGTCGAGCTGCCGGTACGTGATGCCGGCCGCGGCACACGCCGTCGGCCCGCGGTATCCGACCTGCTCGGGCTCCGGGTCACCGCTCGCCGGTTGGACCGGCGTCGACTCCGGCTGACGGCGCGCGGTGCCGACCGCACCACCGTGCAGCGGGTACGCCCCGGCCTCACTCCGTGCGGGGGTGCCCCCGGTCGTACCGTCGCCCGTGATCCTCACGCCGACCCTCCGTCCTTGACCTGCCCACCTTGAAGGTAGGCAGTCACCAGGGGTGCGTCAACGATCGCCACACTCGGCACGCCGAGTGATAATCACCCTGAGAGTGGTTTCCCGTATCCCTTTGCGGGGAAAGGCTAATCGAATGGGCTCAGGTTCCCCGAGGACGACGCGGCCGATACCTCACTGCGGGCCCGTACCGAAGTCCTCCGGCGAGATCTGGTCGAGGAACTCGCGGAACTTCTCCACCTCGTCCTCCTGCTCGTCCGGAATGGCGATTCCGGCGTCGTCCAGCACGCCGTCACTGCCGTAGATCGGCGTCCCCGTCCGCAGGGCGAGGGCTATGGCGTCGGAAGGCCGCGCACTCACCTCGACCCCGCTGGCGAAGACCAGCTCCGCGTAGAAGACGCCCTCCCGCAGATCCGTGATCCGGACCTCGGTGAGCTCCTCGCCGATCGCCTCCAGCACATCCTTGAACAGGTCGTGCGTCAGCGGTCGGGCAGGGGCCATTCCCTGCTGCGCGAAGGCAATGGCGGTCGCCTCCCCTGGACCGATCCAGATGGGGAGGTACCGATCGCCTCCCACTTCACGCAGGAGCACGATCGGTTGGTTGGAGGGCATTTCCACCCGGACACCCACAACGTCGAGCTCGTTCACACAGCAACCCTAGGACCTGCTCGGCAGGTTTGGGTAGTCGGGCCCCCCACCTCAGGGCAGCCGGACCCCGAGAGCGGTCTGCACGAGCGCCTCGTGGAGCCGTACGGAAAGCCCCGCGAGTTCCTTCAGAGTGGCTTCCGCGTGCGCCCTGGTTTGCGGGTTGCGGTGCCTGCGCAGCGGTGCCACGACCTGCTCCACCAGCCCCGCCTCGCGGTCCGCCGCGGCCTTCATGGCGCGCAGGTGCCGTGGCTCCAGGCCGAAACGCCCCAGATCGGCCACGAGCCGGGCCACGGTGACGGCCTCGGCGTCGAATCCGCCGTCCGGGCCCTCGGCGAGCAGTCCGTACGACTCCCACTCGACCAGCTGCACCTCGTCCACCCCGGCGGCCGCGAGCAGCTCGGCCCGGCCCACCCGGGCCACGGTGGGCCGCCCCCGTCCCACTTCGCCGTAGACGGCAGCGGGCCCGGCGGGATCGGTGGCATCCCCGTGCGCCGTGGGCCCCGGGATGCGGATCTGCTCACCGCGGGCGAGCGCGTCGAGCTGCTCGCGGATGACCTTCAGCGGCAGGTAGTGATCACGCTGGAGGCGCAGGATCCGAGCGAGGCGCTCCACGTCGTCAGTGCTGAACTTGCGGTACCCCGAAGGTGTGCGCCGTGGCTCGACGAGTCCCTCCGCCTCCAGGAAACGGATCTTCGAGATGGTGACTTCGGGGAACTCGTCACGCAGCGTGGTGAGCACCGTGCCGATGCTCACCAGCCGCCCTGCCTGGCCGGCGGTGCCGGCGGCGCCGTTTCTCGGAGCGCCGCCGGTCGGGGTACGCAGCATGGAACCTTCCCTCTGGGGGTACCCCCGGACGGAGTCCGGAGGAGGGTCAGATGCCCCGCAGGCTCGCGTAGAAGACCAGCCGGTACTTGCCGATCTGCACCTCGTCCCCGTTGTGCAGGGCGACGGAGTCGATCGGTTCACGGTTCACGTACGTGCCGTTGAGGCTGCCGACATCGCCGACGGTGAATCCGCCGTCCTGGTTCCTGCGGAATTCGACGTGCCGCCGGGAGACGGTGACGTCGTCCAGGAAGATGTCGCTCTGCGGGTGGCGGCCGGCCGTGGTCAGCTCGCCGTCCAGCAGGAAGCGGCTCCCGGAGTTGGGGCCGCGCCGCACGATGAGCAGAGCGGAACCGGGGGGCAGTGCTTCCACCGCGGCCTGGGCCTCGGGGGACAGCGACGAGGACGACACGTGCGGCTGTCCCGACACCTCGGCCTCGTAGGCCTCGAGGCCCGAGATCGAGATGGTGGACGTGGTCTCCGAGGCGCGCTCCGGCGTCAGACCCGCCCGCAGCGGCGCACCGCAGTTGGAGCAGAACCGGCTGGCCGCATCGCTGCGGTGTCCGCACCTGCTGCAAATCTGCTCGGCCGACATGGACGGCTCCTCGTGCCGCGGCTGCCCCGCGGATGCATTGGTGGCATACGGGTCGGGGGCAAACCCTCCACCCGCACTTGAGGTTGATGGTTCACCGAAACCTATGCGTCCGGTACCAGCAGGGTCAACAGACGACGCGCCGGGGGCACCCGGAACTTCGCCCGGACCGGCGACCTCGTCGCGGAAGAGCGGCCGGTCGCCCTGTGCTTCCGCGTCCCCGTGCCCGGCGCGGTGCCGTGCCGCGCCGCCTTCCTCACGGTTCTTCTTGCCGAACAACTTCTCAAACAACTTCACGGGCGATTCCCCTTGACCGAAACAGACCCGCCCGTGGGGCAGGACGAACTCCGAATGCAGACACCTGCCGACCCGGACATTCTCACAACGTCCGTAACCACCAGACAGTTTCCACCACGCACCGCGACTTCGGTGCGTCGACCCCCCGCAGGCATCCGCCCGCGTGAGCCGCTCCACTCTCCACTCCGCTTCATCACGATGACGACCGAGCGTAGTCAGGCTGCTTCGCAGCCCGCAAGGCATCCACAACGATCTTCGCCGACCGTGTGACGGCGACGGTGGCCTGCTCCTTCTCCAGCGTCTGGACGACACCGCCGGGGATGTTCAGCGCGGGCTCCAGATCCTGCGGCTTGCCGATCACCTTGAACTCATAGGGCTGTGTGATCTTCTTACCGTCGATGGCGACCCCGCCGTTCTCGTCCGAGAAGTACGAGCCCGCCACGACGCGCACCCCGTTGATCTGGATCGCCTCGGCCCCGGCCGCCCGCAGCTCCTGAAGCGTGTCCAGCAGCTGGTCGGACTCCACCTGGCCCGTCGGATCGGTGATCTTCAGCGTGATCCCCGGCCCCTGGGCCGCCACGGTACCGGCCAGGATGCCGAGTTGGCGCTCCTTCTCCACGGTCTGCTTGCGGGCCTCCTCGGCCTGGTTGGAGCTGCTCTCCAGCTCTCTGCGCTGGTCCTCCAACCGCTGCTTCTCGTCCTCCAGCCGCTTGGTCCGCCCGTCGAGCTCGTCGAGGATCCGTACGAGGTCCTCCTGGCGGGCTCCGCGCAGCGCGCTGGAGTCGCTGTTGGAGCGGACCTGGATGGCCAGACCCAGGCCCAGGACGAACAGCAGCAACGCCACGATCAGTTGGGCCCGGCTCACCCGCGGCGGCCACAGCCCGGCCGCGAGCCGCTGCCTACCGGTCTCCCCGGGCTGCGCCGGCGGCTCGTCCGCCGGCGGCTCCACGGGCTCCGGCGCCGGCGGGGGCTCGGGGGACTGCTGCGGCCCAACCGGCCGGGAGGGCTGGGAGGGCTGGGAGGGCTGCGAGGGTGCTGAGGGCTGCGAGGGTGCTGAGGGCTGCGGGGGCTGCGGGGGCTGCGGGGGCCGACCCTCGCCTCCCGGCTCCTCGGGGCTGTCGTTCGTACTCATCGGCCTCACGCCCGGAAAACGTGCCGGCGGATGGCCGCGGCGTTGGAGAAGATGCGGATGCCGAGGACGACGACCACACCCGTCGACAGCTGCGCGCCGACCCCGAGCTTGTCACCGAGGAAGACGATCAGCGCGGCCACGACCACGTTGGACAGGAACGACACCACGAAGACCTTGTCCACGAAGATGCCGTCGAGCATCGCGCGGAGGCCGCCGAACACCGCGTCCAGCGCGGCCACCACGGCGATCGGCAGATAAGGCTCCACCACGGCCGGTACCTCGGGCCGGACCAGAAGTCCGACCACCACTCCGGCCAAGAGGCCCAGTACCGCGATCACGATGCACCCTTCTGCTGCTCTGCTGGTGTGGCCGTACGTACGGTCAGACTCGACGCGGCCGGCAACCGCAGGTCGTCAGCCGGGGACAGCGTGTAACGGATCCCGTAGCTCTCCTGCAACACGTGCAGGTACTGTCCGTCCGCCGAGTCCTGGAAGGCCGTACCGAGCCGCTTCTTGTCCCCCACCGCCAGCACCTCGTACGGCGGCACCAGCGGCCTGTTGTCGACCAGTATCGCGTCACCCGCGGCTCTGATCGCCGACAGTTCCGTCAGCCGCTGTCCGTTGATGGAGATCGCTTCCGCCCCGGACTGCCACAGCCCGTTGACGATCTTCTGCATGTCACGGTCACGGAGGCGCCCGGTGTCCGAGAAGCCGGAACTCTCCCGCGGCTTTCCGCCGCCGCCCGAGGACGCGCCCTTCGCGTCGTCCACCACCAGCTTGACCCCGGGCCCGCGGACCTCCGTGGCACCCGCAAGCAGCGCCACCAGCTCGCCCTGGCCACCGCCGGGCTGCTTCAGAGCAGCACGCTGGCGCGCCGCCACATCGGTCCTGAGCCGGTCGATGTCACGCTCCAGGCCGTGCGTCCGGTCGTCGGCCCGCTCCACCCGGCCGATCAGTTCCTGACGCTCCTTGGCCAGCACCGGCGCGGCTATCCGCGCCTCGGCCGCACCGAGCGTGACGACCATGGCGGTGACGACGAGTCCGGCAGCGAGCCCCAGTTTGGCCTTGAGGGTGCGCGGCAGACCCGCCGTACCCTCCGCCTCGCGCCGGGCCGCGGCCTCCGCGTAGCCCTCGTCGAGGCTGTGGTCCATCACGTGCGTCAGCAGCGACATGGAAGCGTCCGGGCGCGCGGGCACAGGAGACGCCGAAGTCCGGTTGTGGGGCGGCTGCGACATGCCGCACATCGTCGCATGTCGGCACGGCACACACCCAATGCGTCCATCCGGTGGGCCGGGCCCGCACTCCCGGCACCGGCCCACCGGACTTCCGCCCTACGTCATCGCCCGCCCGGCATCACTGCCCGGCGCCGTCCACCACGGCCGCCCACTCGTCGAGCAGGGCCTGCGCGGAGGCGTCGTCGGGCCCCTCCGCCCACAGGTGCGTGACCGCTTCCGCCGGGTCCGGCAGCACCAGCGCCCACCGTCCGTCGGTCTCGACCACCCGTACCCCGTCGGTGGTGTCCACCTGCCGGTCGCCGGCCACCTCCACGACCCGCCGCATGACCAGCCCCTTCACCGCCCACGGCGTCGGAACGTCCCGCCGCAGGACATGGGCCCGCGGAATCCGGGCATCGATCTGGCTCAGCGTGAGCTGGGTGCGCGCGACCAGTCCGAGCAGCTGCACGAAGGCGGCCGAGCCGTCGAAGACGCTGCTGAACTCCGGAACGATGAAACCGCCCCGGCCGTCGCCGCCGAAGATGGTGTTCTCCGCACGCCCCACCCGGGTCAGGTCGTCGGGCGAGGTCGTCGTCCACTCCACCTGCGTACCGTGGTAGGCGGCGACCTGCTCGGCCACCCTCGTCGTGGTCACCGGCAGCGCGACCTTGCCGCTGCGCTTCTCCGCGGCCACCAGGTCGAGCATCACGAGCAGCGCCCGGTCGTCCTCGATGATGCGCCCGCGCTCGTCCACGAGGGAGATGCGCTCGCCCACCGGGTCGAACCGCACCCCGAAGGCCGCCCGCGCCGAGGCCACGATCTCGCCCAGCCGCACCAGCCCGGCCCGCCGGGACTCCCTGGTCTCCGTCGGCCGGGACTCGTCGAGCCCGGGATTGATCGTCAGGGCGTCCACACCGAGCCGGCCCAGCAGGCTGGGCAGGACGAGCCCGGCGCTTCCGTTGGAGGCGTCCACGACCACCTTGAGCCCGGCATCGGCGATCCCGGTGGTGTCGACGCGACGCAGCAGCGAGCCGGTGTAGGCGTCGAAGACGCTGCCCGGGAACTGCAGGTCGCCGATCTCACCGGGGAAGGCCCGACGGTACTCCTGGCGCGCGTACACGCGGTCCAGCTTGCGCTGCCCCTGGAGCGAGAGGTCCGCCCCCCGCTCGTCGAGGAACATGATGTCCACGGAGTCCGGTACTCCCGGCGAGGTCCGAAGGACGATCCCGCCCGCGCTGCCGCGAGCGGTCTGCTGCCGCGCCACCGGCAGCGGTACGTTCTCCAGGTCCCGCACGTTGATGGCGCTGGCCTGGAGCGCGGAGATCACGGCCCGCTTGAGCGCTCTCGCACCACGGGAGTGGTCACGGGCCGTGGTGACGATCGCCCCCTTCTTCAGGGTGGTGGCGTACGCGCCGGCGAGCCGGACCACGACCTCGGGCGTGATCTCGACGTTCAGGATTCCCGAGACTCCCCGCGCACCGAACAGATGTGCCTGTCCGCGGGACTCCCAGATCACCGATGTGTTGACGAAGGCGCCGGCCTCGATCGTCTTGAAAGGGTAGACCCGCACGTTCCCCTGAACGATCGATTCCTCACCGACGAGGCACTCGTCACCGATGACGGCGCCGTCCTCGATCCGCGCGGCCCGCATGATGTCGGTGTTCTTGCCGATGACGCAGCCGCGGAGATTGCTGTGGGGCCCGATGTACACGTTG
This sequence comes from Streptomyces avidinii, assembly GCF_014650695.1. Classification (GTDB taxonomy): domain Bacteria; phylum Actinomycetota; class Actinomycetes; order Streptomycetales; family Streptomycetaceae; genus Streptomyces; species Streptomyces avidinii. Next base: position 177,486 of record NZ_BMVL01000018.1, read on the forward strand.
TCGTGGACGACGGCCCGGTGCAGGAAGGCTCCGCCCTTGACGACGACGTTCGACCCGATGACGGTGTGCTCGCGGATCTCGGCGCCGGCCTCGACCTTGGCGTAGTCGCCGATGTACAGCGGCCCGCGCAGCACGGCGTCGGGGCTCACCTCGGCCCCTTCGGCGATCCACACACCGGGCGAGATCTCGAAGCCGTCCATCTCGACCTGGACCTTGCCCTCGAGCACGTCGGCCTGCGCCTTGACGTAGCTCTCGTGGGTGCCGACGTCCTCCCAGTAGCCCTCGGCGACGTAGCCGTAGATGGGCTTGCCTTCCTTCATCAGCTGGGGGAATACGTCGCCGGACCAGTCGACGGACACGTCCGGATCCACGTAGTCGAAGACCTCGGGCTCCATGACGTAGATGCCGGTGTTGACGGTGTCCGAGAACACCTGTCCCCAGGTCGGCTTCTCCAGGAAACGCTCGACCTTGCCTTCTTCGTCCACGATCGTGATGCCGAATTCCAGCGGGTTCGGCACCCGGGTCAGGCACACCGTGACGAGGGCGCCCTTCTCCTTGTGGAAGCGGATCAGATCGGTGAGGTCGAAGTCGGTGAGCGCATCGCCGGAAATGACGACGAAGGCGTCGTCCTTCAGTGCTTCCTCGGCATTCTTCACGCTGCCGGCGGTGCCGAGTGGCTTCTCCTCGTGGGCATAGGTGAGCTCCATTCCGAGCTCTTCGCCATCCCCGAAATAGTTCTTGACGAGTGACGCCAGGAACTGCACGGTGACCACGGTCTCGGTGAGCCCGTGCCGCTTGAGCAGCCTGAGCACGTGCTCCATGATCGGCCGGTTGGCCACCGGCAGGAGCGGCTTGGGCATGCTCGAGGTCATAGGGCGAAGACGCGTGCCCTCGCCACCGGCCATCACGACGGCCTTCATGTCGGAAGAGTCCTCCTTGGGAGACGACAGTCGTACCGACCCTCGCCCGTCTCGGTGGGTGACTCCGCAACTCCTCCGCGTCATCCGGCGCCGGGCGGGCTCAATCGGCCGTGGTGCCCGCCTTCACCAGACGGCGGACTTGAACCACGTAAAGGATTCCTGCCCACCAGTAGAGGGTTGTACCCCATACAGCGAACGCCCATCCGAAAACTGCCGCCAACCAGGCCAACCAGCCGCTTCCGTCACTGAGCAGCAGCAAGGGAAACGCGTACATCAGGTTGAAGGTCGCGGCCTTGCCGAGGAAGTTGACCTGCGGCGGCGGATATCCGTGACGACGCAGGATCCACACCATGACCAGCAGCATCAGCTCGCGCGCGATGAGCGCGCCGGTGAGCCACAGCGGCAGAATCTCGCGATAAGTCAGACCGAAGAGCGTCGACAGGATGTAGAGGCGGTCCGCGGCCGGATCCAGCAGCCTGCCGAGCTTGCTGATCTGATTCCAGCGCCGCGCCAGCTTCCCGTCGAGGTAGTCGCTGATGCCGCTGAGCATGAGGACGGCAAGCGCCCACCCGTCGTACTCGGCCAGGATCAGCCACAAGAACAGGGGCACGCCGGCCAGGCGAGCCATGCTCAGGATGTTCGGAATGGTGAAAATTCGGTCAGTCTGAACCCGAGTCTCCTGGACCTCCACCCGGGGGCCTCCACTGTGACTGTAGAAATGGTCGTTCGATGCCCCCTGACCCTACAGGAGACCGCACACGTGTCCCGAACGCAGAAAAGCCCCGCACCGAACCCATAAGGGTTGGTGCGGGGCTTTCCCACAATGA
>NZ_BMVL01000019.1:0-142935 GCF_014650695.1 Streptomyces avidinii
GCATCGTCCCCATGGCCCCGTCGGCGACGACCACACGGGTCGCAAGCGCCTCCCGGAGGGCATCGGCCCGGGTCTGGGTGTCAGCGGACGGGTTGGGCAACGAAGCCATGGTTGTGCTCCCTGGGATGCGACGGCTGTCGGCTTTGCACCCCCCTCTGTGTCAAGGGTGCACGCGGCCAGGGTAACCGCGAGGCACCGGACCCGGTGTGGGTGTCCCACGTGGCGGACTGCATTCTGTGGCGGGGAGTTGTCGGGGGTGTCCTGGTGGCGGTACGGCGAACAGATCTCCGACGGTGCGGAAGGTCGGCATCGACCGATACTGTTCAGCATTGTCGAACCGCGTCAAGATGGTCAGTAATACCGAAGGTCTGCAGGAGGCTGCGCGATGGCACGGAACATCCAGTCGCTCGAACGAGCCGCTGCGATGCTGCGACTCCTGGCCGGCGGCGAGCGCCGGCTGGGACTCTCGGACGTGGCGTCCTCGCTGGGCCTGGCCAAGGGCACGGCCCACGGCATCCTGCGCACCCTGCAGGCCGAGGGCTTCGTGGAGCAGGACCCGGCCTCCGGCCGGTACCAGCTGGGCGCGGAGCTGCTGCGCCTGGGCAACAGCTACCTCGACGTGCACGAGCTGCGGGCCCGCGCCCTCGTCTGGACGGACGATCTGGCCCGGGCGAGCGGCGAGAGCGTGTACGTGGGCGTGCTGCACCAGAGCGGGGTGCTGATCATGCACCACGTGTTCCGGCCCGACGACAGCCGTCAGGTGCTGGAGGTGGGGGCCATGCAGCCGCTGCACTCCACGGCCCTGGGCAAGGTGCTGTCGGCCTACGACCCCGTGGCGCACACCCAGGCGCATGAGGTCGAGCGGGAGGCCTTCACCCCCCGCACGGTCACGGACGGCACCGACTTCGAGGCGCTCCTGGGCCTGACCCGGGCGCGCGGCTGGGCCTCCGACGTCGAGGAGACCTGGGAGGGCGTCGCCTCGGTGGCGGCGCCCATCCACGACCGGCGCCGGATGCCGGTCGGCGCGGTGGCGGTCGCGGGCGCCGTGGAACGGGTCTGCGGCGAGTCGGGGGAGCCCCGTGCGGCCCTGGTGGCGTCGGTGCGGGACTGTGCGCGTGCGGTTTCACGCGATCTCGGCGCAGGCCGGTTCTGAGCTTCCTTTAACAGGCTGTAGCCACACCCTGGCCTCTTTCTGCCCACTTTTCGCCATATCTCAGCCATCGAATGGCTGGTTTTGGTTGATCGCACCTAGTGGTAACGATCCGACACCTTGGCCTGGTCGACCCTTGACGCGTTCTTCACTTGGGCGGAAAACTGCCGTTCATCGGTCGGCATTGTCGAACACCTACCGGCAATACGCGCTAGGATGCGACAAGGCCACGGACCGGTGCAGCACTCACCGAGTGCGCGGAACCACCGGAGGGACCCGGTGTCCGCTCACCCCTGGACGTACAAAGGAGTCGCGGGTGTCCAGCTCCGACATCTTCATCGGCGAGACCATCGGTACCGCCCTGCTCACACTGCTCGGCGGTGGCGTCTGCGCCGCAGTGACGCTCAAGAGCTCCAAGGCCCGCAATGCGGGCTGGCTCGCGATCACCTTCGGCTGGGGTTTCGCCGTACTGATCGCCGCCTACGTCTCCGCGCCGCTCTCCGGTGCGCACCTCAACCCGGCGGTCACCGTCGGCCTCGCCATCAAGACCGGCGAGTGGGGCGACACCCCGGTCTACTTCGCCGGCCAGCTGCTGGGCGCGATGCTCGGCGCGGTCCTGATGTGGATCACCTACTACGGACAGTTCCGCGTCCACCTGGCCGACCCGGAGCACATCCGCGACGCCAAGCTCGGTCCTGAGGACCCGCACCCGCACGATGTGGCCGGCCCGGTGCTCGGCATCTTCTCCACCGGCCCCGAGATCCGTAACGTCGTGCAGAACCTCGCGACCGAGATCATAGGCACCGCCGTCCTGATCCTGGCGATCCTGACCCAGGGACTCCAGGACGACGGCAAGGGCCTCGGTGTGATCGGCGTCCTCATCACCTCGTTCGTGGTCGTCGGCATCGGTCTCTCGCTCGGTGGCCCGACCGGCTACGCCATCAACCCGGTGCGCGACCTCGGTCCGCGCATCGTGCACGCCCTGCTGCCGCTGCCCAACAAGGGCGGCTCCGACTGGGGCTACTCCTGGATCCCGGTGGTCGGCCCGCTCGTCGGTGCCGCTCTCGCCGGTGGTCTCTACAACATCGCGTTCGCCTGATCAGCAGTACCGGCAAGATCGTAAGATCCGCACCGCCCTCCTGATTCCGCCTACTCACCAGACCTGCCAGGAGCAGCCAACATGACCACCAGCACCGGTCCCTTCATCGCCGCGATCGACCAGGGCACCACCTCCTCCCGCTGCATCGTCTTCGACCGCGACGGCCGCATCGTCGCCGTCGACCAGAAGGAGCACGAGCAGATCTTCCCGAAGCCGGGCTGGGTCGAGCACGACGCCACCGAGATCTGGACCAACGTCCAGGAGGTCGTCGCCGGCGCCATCGCCAAGGCCGAGATCACCGCCGCGGACGTCAAGGCCGTCGGCATCACCAACCAGCGCGAGACCACCGTCCTGTGGGACCGCCACACCGGCGAGCCGGTCCACAACGCACTGGTCTGGCAGGACACCCGTACCGACGCCCTGTGCAAGGAGCTCGGGCGCAACGTCGGCCAGGACCGCTTCCGCCGCGAGACCGGCCTGCCGCTGGCGAGCTACTTCGCCGGCCCGAAGGCCCGCTGGCTGCTCGACAACGTCGAGGGCCTGCGCGAGCGCGCCGCCGCCGGCGACATCCTCTTCGGCACCATGGACTCCTGGGTCATCTGGAACCTCACCGGTGGCCCCCAGGGCGGTGTGCACGTCACCGACGTCACCAACGCCTCGCGCACCATGCTGATGAACCTCCACAACCTCAAGTGGGACGAGGGCATCGCGAAGTCCATGGAGGTGCCGCTCGACATCCTCCCCGAGATCAAGTCCTCCGCCGAGGTCTACGGACACGTCAAGGACGGCGTCCTCGCCGGCGTCCCGGTCGCCTCGGCGCTCGGTGACCAGCAGGCCGCCCTCTTCGGCCAGACCTGTTTCGCCGAGGGCGAGGCCAAGTCCACCTACGGCACCGGAACGTTCATGCTGATGAACACCGGCGACAAGGTCATCAACTCCTACAGCGGCCTGCTGACCACGGTCGGCTACAAGATCGGCGACCAGAAGCCGGTCTACGCGCTGGAGGGCTCCATCGCCGTCACCGGCTCGCTCGTCCAGTGGATGCGCGACCAGATGGGCCTGATCAAGTCCGCGGCCGAGATCGAGACGCTGGCCTCCTCGGTCGAGGACAACGGCGGCGCCTACTTCGTGCCGGCCTTCTCCGGCCTCTTCGCCCCGTACTGGCGCTCCGACGCCCGCGGTGTGATCGCCGGCCTCACCCGGTACGTCACCAAGGCGCACATCGCCCGTGCCGTCCTGGAGGCCACCGCCTGGCAGACCCGCGAGATCACCGACGCCATGACCAAGGACTCGGGCGTCGAGCTCGCCGCCCTCAAGGTCGACGGCGGCATGACCTCCAACAACCTGCTGATGCAGACGCTCTCGGACTTCCTGGACGCCCCCGTGGTGCGCCCGATGGTCGCCGAGACCACCTGCCTCGGCGCCGCCTACGCCGCCGGCCTGGCCGTCGGCTTCTGGCCCGACACCGACGCCCTGCGCGCCAACTGGCGCCGCGCGGCGGAGTGGACCCCGCGGATGCCCGCCGAGCAGCGGGACCGCGAGTACAAGAGCTGGCTCAAGGCCGTGGAGCGTTCCATGGGCTGGGTCGACGACGAAGACGCCAGCTGACCGCACTCAGCTGAGTCAATCGACGAGGAGCTAAGAGAGATATGAGCAGCCTGCAGAGCGTTCCCGCACTGGGCACGCACCCGACCGCCGGTGCCAACGTCAGCCGCGCACAGACCCGTGAGCAGCTGTCGAAGGCCACGTACGACCTGCTGGTCATCGGTGGTGGAATCCTGGGCACCTCCGTGGCGTGGCACGCCGCGCAGTCGGGCCTGCGGGTTGCCATGGTGGACGCCGGCGACTTCGCCGGCGCCACCTCCTCGGCCTCCTCCAAGCTCGTCCACGGCGGTCTGCGCTACCTGCAGACCGGCGCGGTCAAGCTGGTCGCGGAGAACCACCACGAGCGCCGGGTGCTGGCCAAGGACGTGGCCCCGCACCTGGTCAACCCGCTCACCTTCTACCTGCCGGTCTACAAGGGCGGTCCGGTGGGTGCGGCCAAGCTGGGCGCGGGCGTCTTCGCCTACTCCGCCCTCTCGGCCTTCGGTGACGGCATGGGCAAGGTCATATCCCCGGCCCGTGCCGTCGCCGACAACCCCGGCCTGAAGACGGACAACCTCAAGGCCGTCGCGGTCTACTACGACCACCAGATGAACGACTCCCGCGTCGCCGTCATGACGGTCCGCGCGGCCGTCGAGTCGGGCGCGGTCGTCCTGAACCACGCCGAGGTCACCGGACTGCGCAAGACGCACGGCCGGGTCACCGGCGCCGAGCTCAAGGACCGTCTCGACGGCACCGAGTTCGGGGTCGACGCGCGCGTCGTGCTCAACGCCACCGGCCCGTGGGTGGACCACCTGCGGCGCATGGAAGACAAGCACTCCATGCCGTCGATCCGCCTCTCCAAGGGCGCGCACATCGTCATGAAGCGGAAGTCGCCGTGGAAGGCCGCCATGGCCACCCCGATCGACAAGTACCGCATCACCTTCGCCCTCCCGTGGGAGGACCAGCTGCTGCTCGGCACCACCGACGAGGTGTACGAGGGCGACCCGGCGGACGTGCGCGCCACCGAGTCCGACATCCAGCAGATCCTGGACGAGGCGGCCTTCTCGGTGAAGGACGCGGACCTGGACCGCTCGCTGATGACGTACGCCTTCGCGGGCCTGCGGGTGCTGCCCGGCGGCCCCGGCGGCGTCGAGAAGGCCAAGCGCGAGACGGTCGTCTCCGAGGGCGCGGGCGGCATGCTCTCGGTGGCCGGCGGCAAGTGGACGACGTACCGTCACATCGGCCGTGTGGTCATGGACAAGCTGGCGAAGCTCCCGGGCAGCCCGCTGACCGAGGACATGGAGCCGGTGAAGTCGCTGGTCCGCCGGATCGCACTGCCCGGTGTCGCCAACCCGAACGCGGTCGCGCACCGGCTGCTGGTGGACCGGGAGCCCGGCACGCGGATGGACCCGCTGACGGCCCGCCACCTGGCCTCGCACTACGGCTCGCTGGCCTTCGACATCGCGCGCCTCGCGAACGAGGACCCGGCGCTGGCCGAGCGGATCCACCCGGACGGTCCGGAGATCTGGGCGCAGGTCGCCTACGCCCGTGACAACGAGTGGGCCGAGACGGTCGACGACGTGCTGCGCCGCCGCACGACGGTGACGATCCGCGGCCTGGACGACGAGTCCGTACGTGCCCGCGTCGAGGAGATGCTGGGCCGCAAGGCATAGCTCCTGCACAGGTGGGGAAGAGGGGCGGTTCCGAGGGGAACCGCCCCTCTGTCGTGGGCTGTGGCCGGTGCCTCATCAAGGCTTAGGCTGACCCACGTACGCAAGGGAACTTCGGAAGGAGACCTGGGTGATCGAGCTTGAGGGCGTGCCCGAGCTGATCGACCCGGTCATGGTGGCCGCGTTCGAGGGCTGGAACGACGCGGGTGACGCGGCCTCCGGTGCGGTCGCACACCTGGACCGGGAGTGGAAGGGCGAGGTCTTTGCGGCGCTCGACGCCGAGGACTACTACGACTTCCAGGTCAACCGGCCGACGGTGTGGCTGGACAACGGGGTACGGAAGATCACGTGGCCGACGACGCGGCTGTCGGTGGTCAGGATCGGCGGCACCAAGCCGCGCGACCTGGTGCTGGTCCGCGGCATCGAACCGTCCATGCGGTGGCGGTCGTTCTGCAACGAGATCCTCGGCTTCGCCCATGAGCTGGGCGTGGAGATGGTCGTCATCCTGGGTGCGCTGCTGGGTGACACCCCGCACACCCGCCCGGTGCCGGTCAGCGGAGTGACCTCGGACGCGGATCTGGCGCGGACGATGGACCTGGAGGAGACGAAGTACGAGGGTCCGACGGGGATCGTGGGCATCCTGCAGGAGGCCTGTACGCATGCCGGGGTGCCCGCGGTGTCCCTGTGGGCGGCGGTGCCGCACTACGTGTCGCAGCCGCCGAACCCGAAGGCGACGCTGGCGTTGCTGAACCGCCTGGAGGATCTGATCGACATCCGGATCCCGCTGGGCGAACTCCCCGAGGACGCGCGGGCGTGGCAGCTGGGGGTGGACCAACTGGCCGCCGAGGACAGCGAGGTGGCGGAGTACGTCCAGACGCTGGAGGAGGCCCGCGACACGGCCGACCTGCCGGAGGCCTCGGGCGATGCGATCGCCCGCGAGTTCGAGCGGTACCTGCGCCGGCGCGACCCCGCGGGGCCGCCGGCCGAGCCGGGCGACGGCTCGTACCTCCGCGACACCTCGGGGGGCCTCCCCCGACCCCCGAAGCGCAAACCGGACCCCGAACCGGGCCCGTCGGACGACAGCCCGGAGCCGGACGAGAACGACACCCCGCCACAGGCCTGACCACAGGCCTCACCGCAGGCCTCGCCGCTGCGCGGTGCCATCCCCCTACCCGGCCCTCGAACGCCGGACGGGCTGGAAATCCAGCCTCGCCGGCGTTCGAGGCGCGGGGTCCGGGGCGGCGCCCCGGGATACGGCGAGAGGGCGGGGCGGGGGGAGGCTCCGCGCAGCGGGAGGCCCGACCGGGCGCGTGCCGAAAGGGCGATGCCCCCGGGCCGGGGGGCCAGGGGGCATCGGCAGCAGGGCTGCGGGGGTGGCTACAGGGCCACGCCCAGGAGGGCGTCCACCGTGCGGGAGACCAGGCCGGGGGCCGACTCGTCGTCGCCGTCCGTGGCGATCTGCCGCTCGACCCAGCGGTCCACGGCCGCCAGCGCGGCAGGGGCGTCCAGGTCGTTGGCCAGGGCCTCGCGGACCTCCTCGACGAGGGCGTCCGCCGGGATGCCGTCCGGCCGGGACACGGCCGCGCGCCAGCGCTCCAGCCGGGCCACGGCCTCGGCGAGGATCTCGTCCGTCCACTCCCAGTCGGCCCGGTAGTGGTGCGAGAGCAGTGCCAGGCGGATCGCCGCCGGATCCACTCCGGAGCGCCGCAGCGCCGACACGAAGACGAGGTTTCCCTTCGACTTCGACATCTTCTCGCCGTGCAGCGCCACCATGCCGGCGTGCACGTACGCCTTGGCCATCGGGAACTCGCCCGTCAGCGCCTGCGCGTGCGACGCGCCCATCTCGTGGTGCGGGAACGCCAGGTCGGAGCCGCCGCCCTGGATGTCGAAGCCCATGCCCAGGTGGTCGAGGGCGATCGCCACGCACTCGATGTGCCAGCCCGGCCGGCCGCGGCCCAGCGAGCCGCCGTCCCAGCTCGGCTCGCCCGGACGTGCGGCCATCCACAGCATCGGGTCCAGCGGGTTCTTCTTCCCGGACCGGTCGGGGTCGCCGCCCCGCTCCGCCGAGAGCAGCCGCATCGCCTCGGCGTCGAGGTGGGAGACCCCGCCGAAGTGCGGGTCGGCCTCGACCGAGAAGTAGACGTCGCCCTCCAGCTCGTACGCCGCGCCGGCGTCGCGCAGCCGCTCGACCAGCGGCACGATGCCGGGTATGGCCTCGACGGCTCCGATGTAGTGCTGCGGCGGCAGCATCCGCAGGGCCGTCATGTCCTCCCGGAAGAGTGCGGTCTCGCGCTCCGCCAGCTCGGTCCAGTCCTGGCCGTCGCGCAGCGCCCGCTCCAGGAGCGGGTCGTCCACGTCCGTGACGTTCTGGACGTAGTGGACCTGCCGCTTGGTGTCGAGCCACACGCGTTGTACGAGGTCGAACGCGTTGTAGGTCGCCGCGTGACCGATGTGGGTCGCGTCGTACGGAGTGATGCCGCAGACGTAGATACGGGCGACGGGACCGGGGGCGAGGGTGATCGTCCCCTGGGTCGCGGTGTCGTGGATCTGGAGGTCGCGGCCCTTGCCAGGAAGGGCGGGGACCTCAGAAGCGGGCCAGGCATGCATGTCTCGAGCCTAACCGGACGGGTGTTCCGGAAACGAACTGGACCTGCACTGTTGTCTTGATCGGCACTCTTGCGATCTGGCCGATTCTGTGCGTCCGGCCGGTGGCTGGTTCAGACCGGTGGCCAGGGGATCGCCGGCCATTGCCCGGACGGCTGCGGATGGGTTCCGGTGCGCAGCAGGTGCTCCACCCGGTCCCGTACGGCGGCCAGCTCGACCGGGGTGATCAGTTCGGCCAGCCGGGTGGCGAGCGGGCCTCCCGGGGCCAGTCCGGCGGCCAACGCGGCCAGTACCCCGCGCGCCTCGCCGGTCAGCGGCTCCCCCGCCCAGCCCCACAGCAGGGTGCGCAGCTTGTCCTCGGCGTGGAAGGTCACCCCGTGGTCGATGCCGTAGAGGCGTCCGTCGGGCGCGGGCAGCAGGTGGCCGCCCTTGCGGTCGCCGTTGTTGATCACGGCGTCGAGTACGGCGAGGCGGCGCAGCCGGGGGTCGTCCGCGTGCACGAGCAGCGCGGTGCGGCCCTCACCGACCTCGGCGAGGGCCACGGGCTTCCAGCCCTCCCCCGCCTCCTCGCCGTCGACGAGCCCGAGGAGCGCGCCCAGCGGGGAGTCCTGCTCGGACTGCTCCGCCTCGATCCACCGCTGGACCATGCCCTCGCCGTACGGGCCGTCACGCAGCACGGTGGCGGGGACCAGGCCCCAACCGGTGGCCTCGGAGACCACGTAGGCGGCGACCTCCCGCTGGGCGAGGTTCCCGTCGGGGAAGTCCCACAGCGGCCGCTCCCCCTTGACCGGCTTGTACACGCAGTCGGCGCTGACGCCCCCGTACGTGACGCTGCACAGCAGCACGGCGTTGGACGCCTCGCGGATCCGGCCGATGACGGTGAGCTCACCCTTGGCGAGCAGTTCCTCCAGCTCCCCCGTGTCGGTCACGGCTGGCGCCGGTAGCCGTTCTGGCGCGGGCACACGTGCCCCTCCGGGTCCAGCGGCAGGCTGCACAGCGGGCACGGCGGGCGGCCGGCGTTGACCACGTCCAGGGCCCGCTTGGCGAACGCGCGTGCCTGGGCGCCGGTGAGGCGGACCCGCAGCATCGGCGGGCCGTTCTCCTCGTCCTGGAGCAGCCGCTCCTCCGCCTCGGCGAGGTCCTCGTCGGAGTCGACGTCGAGCTCGACGAGCGCTTGGGCCTCGACGATCATGCGCTGTTCCTCGCCGTCCCAGGCCAGGGCCATGGTGCCGACGCGGAACTCCTCGTCGACCGGGACGTCCAGCGGCGCGGTGTCGGCGGCCTCGGCCGGGGCGACGGCCGGGACCGGGGCGTTGCCGCCGGTGCGCCGTACGACCTCGTCCAGCAGCTCGTCCATCCGCTCGGCCAGCGCCGCGACCTGGGTCTTCTCCAGGGAGACGCTGGTGACGCGGGGACCGGAGGAGGCCTGCAGGAAGAACGTACGGCGTCCCGGCAGACCGACCGTGCCGGCCACGAAGCGGTCCGGGGGGTCGTAGAGGAACACCTGACGGGGCACGTCCAGTCTCCAAGTCTCGGCGGCAGGGGCAGATCCGCGCCCTGTGTGGGCCCGTCCACCCTACTGCGCCGTGCGATCAAGCCGCGCCCGCGCCGCCTCCCACGACGGCGTCTCCGGCGTCTTCGGTGTCTTTGTCCGAGGCGACGGTCTCCGGTGCGGCGGGGCGCCGTACGAGCGAGCCGAAGTCCCCGGTGTCACCGAGCCTGAACACGAAGGGCCGGGTGGCGGTGTAGCGGATGGCGGTCACCGAGCAGGGGTCGACGTGGATCCGCTGGAAGAGGTCGAGGTGCATGCCGAGGGCGTCCGCGACGAGGGACTTGATGATGTCGCCGTGCGAGCACATCAGGAAGACGGCGTCGCTCCCGTGCTCCTGCTCGATCCGCGCGTCCCAGTCCCGTACGGCGTCCACGGCGCGCGCCTGCATGGCGCGCATGGACTCGCCGCCGGGGAAGGCGGCCGCCGAGGGGTGCTGCTGGACGATCTTCATCAGCGGTTCGTCGGAGAGTTCGGACAGTTTGCGACCGGACCAGTCGCCGTAGTGGCACTCGCCGATGCGTTCGTCGGTGTGGAGTTCCAGTTCCGGCCGGGCGGCCAGCAGCGGCGCGAGGGTCTCCCGGCAGCGCTGCAGCGGGCTGGTGACGGCGACGGCCAGCGGCACCCCCGCCAGCCGGCCGGGGAGTGCGGCGGCCTGCTCGGCGCCGCGCTCGTCGAGCGCCACCCCGGGGGTCCATCCGGCGAGCAGACCGGCGGTGTTGGCGGTGGACCGCCCGTGTCGTACGAGGATCAGCGTGGCCATGGGGCCAGCGTATGCGCTGCCGGTGGCGTGCGGGCGGGCCGTCGGCAGGGAAGAATGCCCCGCGTGATTGTGGACTGCGCGATTTACCGGGACGGCCGCCGTACCGAGGGACCGGGCGATTTCTCGGACGCCCTCGACCAGGCCCGGGCGACCGGTGACGCCTTCCTCTGGATCGGCATGCACGAGCCGACGGAGAAGGAGTTCGACCATGTCCGCCAGGAGTTCGGCCTGCACCCGCTGGCGGTGGAGGACGCGCTGACCGCGCACCAGCGCCCGAAGCTGGAGGTGTACGACGATTCGCTGTTCGTCGTCCTGAAGCCGGTGCTGTACGACGAGGCCGCGGACACGGTGACCGCGGGCGAGCTGATGGTCTTCATAGGGGATTCGTTCGTGGTCACGGTCCGGCACGGCGAGGGGGCCCCGCTGGCCGCCGTGCGCCACCGGCTGGAGCAGGAGCCGGACGTGCTGCGACACGGCCCGACGGCGGTGCTGTACGCGGTGTCCGACGCGGTGGTCGACCACTACATCGAGGTGGCGGCCGAGCTCCAGTCGGACCTGGAGGAGCTGGAGGCGGAGGTCTTCGCCCCGAACGCCTCGGACACCAAGAACACCGCCGCCCGGATCTACGGCTTCAAGCGGCAGGTGCTGGAGTTCCGGCGGGCGACGAGCCCGCTGCTCCAGCCCATGGACCGGCTCGCCTTCGGGGAGGTCCCCTTCGTCCACGAGCACGCGCAGCCGTTCTTCCGCGATGTCGCCGACCACCTGACCAAGGCCAGCGAGTACATCGAGGGTCTGGACCGGCTGCTGTCGGACGCGCTCTCCGCCCACCTCGCGCAGATGGGCCTGCGGCAGAACGACGACATGCGCAAGATCTCGGCCTGGGCGGCGATGGCGGCCGTCCCCACGATGGTGGCGGGGATCTACGGGATGAACTTCGACCACATGCCGGAGCTGGGGCACGCCTGGGGTTATCCGGCGGTGCTGGTGGTGATGGCCGGCGCGTGTCTGGGCCTGCACCGGATGTTCAAGCGCCGGGGCTGGCTCTGAGTTCCCTCTCGTGCGGGGTGTGGGCGGGGCCGGGCATGCCGGCCGGTGCGCCGCCGAGCGCGTCCAGGCGTTCCGGCATCCGCAGGCTCACCATCCGGTGCCATCCGCTGAAGCGCTCGTACGCGTACATCGCGTGGATGCCGGCGGCGAGTGCGGCCCTCTTCGGGGCGGGCCAGTGCAGCAGCCGCCCCATGTGGGCCATGACGGCGAGGCTCACGTCCCGGTAGACGGAGATTTCGGCGAGCGCGCTCTCGCGGAGCACCCGCTGGATGGTCCGGCCGTAGCCGGACCGGACCAGGCGCAGCAGTTCCTCGTGGCAGTAGGCGAGGTGGTTGTCCTCGTCGTGGCTGATCAGGTGGATCGCCTTGCCCACCTCGGGATGGTCCCCGAAGTACTCGACCAGCATGTCCATCTGGTCGGCGGCGCGCTGTTCGGTGACGCGGCTGTGCGCGAGGTAGACGACGATGTCCTCCTCGGTCAGCGCCTCCTCGCGGCGCAGCTTGTCGTGCGCGAGGCCGATCCCGCGGCGCTCCAGCAGCATCGTGTAGTCGGTCTCGGGGGGTACCGGGAGGGGCGGCAGGCCGCGCTTGCGCAGCAGCGCGTTGAAGATGCGGCCGTGCTTGTCCTCGTCGGCGCCGTGGCGGGTGATCTTGGGCGCGAGGTGGCGCATGCCGTCCGGCACCAGGGCCGCGATACGGGCGTTCTCCCAGCCACCCTGGGTCTCCCCGCTGGCGGCGATGGAGCAGAACAGCTGGAAGGAGTCGTCGTTGTCGACGATCTCCTGGAACAGGCTGCGGGCAGAGAGCATGCAACGAGTCAAACGCCGGTCGGCGGGGCGGGCAACCGATGGGTCGCACTACTCGTCCGAATGAACGAAATCGGGTGTTGGACCGCAACGCGTAACCCGGCGGGCGTCCTGGGCGTTGTGCGCTGTGTCGGCCGTGGCGGGGAAGACCCCCCGAGCCCCCACCACGGCCGCAGAAGCTTCCGACGGTGCCGGCGTTCGTCCGCCGGCACCCGGAGCGGGTGATCAGGCGAGGCCCGCGAGCTCCATGGCCTCGGTGCCGGCGCGCAGGGCGGCGATCCGCTCGTCCAGCGTGAAGCCGGCCGGGGCCAGCGTGAGGGTGGTGACCCCGGCCTCCGCGTAGGCCCGCATGCCGTCCGCGATCCGGGCGACCGGGCCGAGCAGCGTGGTCGAGTCGATCAGCGAGTGCGGAACGGCCTCGGCCGCGCCGTTCTTGTCGCCCGCCAGGTACTTGTCCTGGATCTCGGCGGCTTCCTTCTCGTAACCCATGCGCTGGGCCAGCTGGTTGTAGAAGTTCTGCTTCCTGCTGCCCATGCCGCCCACGTACAGGGCGGTGTACGGGCGGAACATGTCCGCGAGCGCATTCACGTCCTCGCCGAGGGCCAGCGGCACGGTCGGGCAGACGTCGAAGCCTTCCATGGTCAGCCCGGCCTTCTCGCGGCCCGCCCGGATGTGGGTGAGCGCGGTGGCCTCCAAGTGCTCGGCGGCCGGGAAGATCAGCAGTGCGCCGTCGGCGATCTCGCCGGTCTGCTCCAGGTTCTTCGGCCCGATGGCGGCGATGTAGAGCGGGATGTGCTCGCGCTCGGGGTGCACGGTCAGCTTGAGCGGCTTGCCCGGGCCGTCCGGCAGCGGCAGGGTCCAGTGCTGGCCCTCGTAGCTCAGCCGCTCGCGGGTCATCGCCTTACGGACGATCTCCACGTACTCGCGGGTCCGGGCGAGCGGCTTGTCGAACTTGACGCCGTACCAGCCCTCGGAGACCTGCGGGCCGGACACGCCGAGGCCGAGCCGGAAGCGGCCCTTGGTGAGCGAGTCGAGGGTGGCCGCGGTCATCGCGGTCATCGCGGGCTGGCGGGCCGGGATCTGCAGGATCGCCGAGCCGACGTCGATGCGCTCGGTCTGGGCGGCGACCCAGGCGAGCACGGTCGGGGCGTCGGAACCGTAGGCCTCGGCGGCCCAGCAGACGTCGTAGCCCAGGCGGTCGGCCTCCTGGGCGACGGCGAGGTTGTCGGCGTCCATGCCCGCGCCCCAGTAACCAAGATTGATGCCGAGCCGCATGTGTCGTCCCCTTACCGGTTTACCGATCAGTAACGTAGGTGTGCGGGGACTGTAGCGCGCCAGGGTCCTCCGCGTCAGCGCCCCAGTAGTCTCAGCGCTCATGGAGCAGAGGCATCTCGGCCGCACCGGACTGCGCGTCTCCCGGATCGGCCTCGGCACCCTCACCTGGGGCCACGACACCGGCGAGGAAGCCGCCGCCGAGCAGGTGAAGACCTTCTGGGAGGCGGGCGGCACCCTCGTCGACACCGCCGACGTGTACGCCGGCGGGGAGGCGGAGTACCTCCTCGGACGGCTCGTCGGCGGACTCGTGCCGCGCCGGGACCTGGTGATCGCGACCAAGGCGGGCAGCGTGCCGGACCCCGACCGGCGGTTCGACGGCTCGCGCGGGCACCTGCTCGCGGCCCTGGACGCCTCGCTGGACCGGCTGGGCACCGACTACGTCGACCTGTGGCAGGTGCACGCCTTCGACCCGGCGACCCCGCTGGAGGAGACCCTGCAGGCGCTCGACCTGGCGGTGAGCAGCGGCCGGGCCCGGTACGCGGGGCTGGCGGGCTTCTGCGGCTGGCAGCTCGCGAAGGCGGCGACCTGGCAGCTCGCGGCCCCCGGGGTGCGCACCCGCATCGCCTCGACGCAGATGGAGTACTCGCTGCTCCAACGCGGGGTGGAACGTGAGGTGCTGCCGGCGGCACTGGACCTCGGGATCGGCCTGCTGCCCTCTTCGCCGCTGGGGCGCGGGGTGCTGACGGGCAAGTACCGGGACGGCACCCCGGCCGACTCCCGCGGTGCCTCGGAAGCGCTGGCCGCGCTCGTGGATCCGTACCTCGACGAGGCCGCCGGTCGGATCGTGGACGCGGTGGTGACTGCGGCCCAGGGGCTGGCCGTGACCCCGGTCCAGGTGGCCCTGGCGTGGATCCGGGACCGGCCGGGGGTGGTGGCGCCGATCGTCGGCGCGCGGACGTCCGCACAGCTCGCGGCGGCGCTGTCGGTGGAGGCCCTTAGTCTTCCGGAGGAGATCTGCCGGGCGCTGGACGATGTTTCGGCTCCGGTGCACCGCTACCCCGATCAGAACTGGAGCACGCTGTGAGTACGGACCCTCAGGCCGATACCGCTGCCGCGGAGGACCCGGCCGCCCCGGAGGCCGAGCCGTCCGCAGCGGCCGAAGGCGCGCACGAGCCCGACCCCGAGCCCGAGACGGGCCGAGCGGGCGCGGATCCCGCTGACGAAGGCGGGGACGGGGAGCCGGGGGCGGAGCCTCCGGTTTCGGGAAGGGGCGGGGAGGGGGAGAGCCCCGGAGGGACCGAGGCCGGGGCCGGGGCCGGGGCCGGGGCCGAGGTCGCGGACGCTGACGCCGCGGAACGTGCCGAGCCGGCCGCCGAGGCCACGGCGGCGCCCGCAGTCTCCGAGGCCCAGGCCGAGTTGGCCGCGCAGCGCGTCGAACGGGAGCGGATCGCCCGGCGCAAGGCCGAGCGGGAGGCGCCCGTCGAGGCCGGGGCGAAGCTCAGCGGGACGGCCGCCGACCTGCTGGCCGCCGTACGGGCCGTGGAGAGCGGTGCGAAGCCCTCCGCCGTGTACTTCGACGAGGCTCCGGCCGCGCCCCGCAGGGCGGCCGCACCCACACCCGCGCCCGCCGCGCCCCCGGCACCGCGCCCCGCCACCCCGGCAGCAGCGGCCGCGCCCTCCGCCGACGCCGTCGAGGGCGTACGGGCCGTGCTGGCCCGCGGTGGCGCCCCCGAGTCCCTGGCCGGGCCCGCCGCGGCGGCCCTGGGTGAGGACGCCGCCGGACAGCTCGCCGAGAACCCCTGGCGGCTGCTGTCGGTCCCGGCCGTGCGGCCGACCCAGGCCGACGGCTTCGCGCGGGCCCTGCTGGGCCCGGAGGCCGGTCCCGGGGACGAGCGCCGCACCACCGTCCTGGTGGGCTGGCTGCTGGACCGGGCCGGGCTGAAGGGGCACACCGCGCTGGAGGCTCCGGTGCTGGAGAAGGCGCTGGCCCAGTACGGCGTACCGGATCCCGCCGCAGCACTGGAACAGGCCGTCGCCGAGGGCTCGGTGCTCGTCTTCCACGAGCCCCTGGGGCCTCCGGTCGCCGAGGGCACGGAGGACGCGGAGCAGCCGGTACGGGTGCTGGTGGGCCTGGAGGGCGCCGCCATGGCCGAGGAGAGCCTGGCCGACGGCCTGGCCCGGCTGGCCGCCGGCACCTTCGACGACGGGGCGCACTGGGAGCAGTCCGCCGGGGCCGCTCCGAGCCCCTCGGCCGCCGAGCTGATCCGCGCGGTCGCGGACCACGGCCTGGTCACCCACACCGGCGGCGAGGCCGCCCGCGCCGAGCCGTTCGCCCTGGCAGCGGCGGCCCGGGAGCTGGGCCTGCGCGTCTGCCTGGCCGCGCACGCACCGGGCGCCCCGGACGCGGTGACCGTGGCGGAGCTGCTGTCCGGGGCCGAGGGTCCCGGGCGGGACGCGGACGGGCAGTTCGCGCTGGACCTGCTGGTGGTGCTGGACGCGCCGCAGCTGGACGTGGAGACCGCGGCCGCGCTGGTGGAGTCCGTACCGGACGGGGCCCGGCTGGTGCTCTCCGGGGATCCCGGCGTCCTCGGATCCGCCGGGGCCGGGCGGGTGTTCGCCGATGTGCTGGCGGCCCGCACCTGCCCGCAGCTGGTCTCCCGCACCCCCGACCCGGGCCCGATCGGCGAGCTCGTCTCCGGGGTCGGGATCGGGGAGCTGAACCAGGTCGAGGCGCCCGGCAAGGAGGTCGTCATCGTTCCGGTGCAGGACGCCGGAGAGGCGGTGCACCGGACCGTGCAGCTGGTGGCCGAGTCGGTGCCCCGGGCCTTCGGGATCCCGGCGGACGGCGTGCAGGTGATCACCCCGGGCCACGGTGGCGCTGCGGGAACCCGCGCGCTGAACGCCGCCCTGAAGGAGCGGCTGAACCCCGGCCCGGGCCGGTTCGGCGGCTTCGACCCCGGTGACCGGGTCGTCCACGTGCCGTCCGCAGGGCGGGCCCTGCCGGCCCGGGTGGTGTCGGCCGACGCCGAGGGCCTGCACCTGGACCGCGCGGGCGCGCGGATCGTCGTACCGAAGGAGCTGGTCGAGTCCCAGGTGCGGCACGGCTGGGCCGTGACGGCGCACCAGGCCGTGGGGGCCCGCTGGCCGGCGGTGGTCGTCGTACTGCCGGGTGACGCGGCCCAGGCGCTGTCGCGGGACTGGGTCTACACGGCGTTCGGGCGGGGCGAGCGGCACCTGTCCGTGGTGCACGGCGTCGACCAGGCCCTGCCGCGCGCGGTGGCCGAGGTACCGGCGAAGCCGCGTACGACCCGGCTGACGGGCCTGCTGACGGCCCTGGCGACGGCGGGCGCGCAACCGGAGTGAGCCGGCCGTGGCCCCCGCCCTGCAGGGCGGGGGCCACGGGATCGGGCCGAGGTCGGGCCGGGGGCGGCCCTGATCAGGCCGGGGTCAGGCCGGGGTCAGGCCGGGGTCAGGCCGGGGGCCGCGGCCTCCTCCTCGTCCTCGTCGAAGTCGTCGGGCTCCTCGTCGAAGACGGAGCTGACGTCGAACCGGTGCAGCACGTCCTGCGGATCGATGTGCCCGAAGGGCGAGCCCAGCCACTCGCCCGGTTCCGCCACCTCCTCCGAGGCGGCGATCCAGAGGGTGGAGTCGCCCTCCTCCAGCCCGAAGTCCTTGTAGCGGGACGCGATCTCGTCGGGCTCGTACTCCCCGAAGAGCACGCCCAGCGCCTCGGCGCTGCCGCCGTCGTTGACGAATTCGGCGTCCCGGTCGTGCGCGGCGACGCGCTCGGCCTGGGCGACCAGCCGGGCCGGTTCGACGACGGCGTAGTCACGGCGGATGAGCACGCTGAAGGCGGCGGGCTCGGCCGGGCCGGTGTACGGCACGCCGTCCTCGGGCGTGGGGATCTCGAAAGGGGTGACCTCGTCGTAGCGGTCGTAGAGGAGTTCGTCGTACACCTCGGCCGCGGCGGCGAGTTCGTTGAACGCGGCGTAGACGTCGGGGTCCTCGTCCCCGATCCTGCGCTCGACCGCGGCGAGGTGACGGTCGAGCGCGGCCTTGACCGCCTCGGCGGCGGCGCGTACCTCGGCAACAGTGGGAAGAGCGGCATCAGACATAGAGCAGACGCTATCCGTAGCAGGCCTCTGCCCGCACAATAGATGCGATGCCGGAATACGAATTTGTCGACGTGTACGTGCCCCGCGGTGTCCCTCGCAGCGAGGCGACCCGCCTGTTGACCGACCATGCCGAGTACGGGAACTGGGAACTCGACCGCCTGAGCCTGTACCGGGACGGCAGTCGCCGTGTGCGACTTCGCCGCCGGATCATCCGCCAGGTCCGCGCGACCTGGTGACGCGGGCCCCGGGGGCGGGGCCCGCGCCGTGAAGATCCGTCAGGCGGCCTTGCGGGCACGCCGGTAGAGCACGGTGCCGGCGAGCAGCAGGCCGCCCGCGAGCGGGAGCCCGGCGGTGAGGACGTCACCGGACCCGGTGGCGGCGAGCCCGCCCGCCTGACCGGGGTTGTTGCTCCCGGTGCCCGGCCCGGGGTGCGTGACCGGAGTGACGGAACCGGTACCGGGGGTGGTGGGCGTGCCGGGGTTACCCGGGTTCCCGGGGTTGCCCGGGTTCCCGGGGTTGCCAGGGTTACCGGGGTTGCCCGGGTTCCCGGGGTTGCCAGGGTTACCGGGGTTGCCCGGGTTGCCAGGGTTACCGGGGTTGCCCGGGTTACCGGGGTTCCCAGGGTTGCCCGGGTTACCGGGGTTACCGGGGTTACCGGGGTTACCGGGGTTGCCCGGGTGGTCGTCGCACGGTTCGTCGCCGCCTCCGGGGTGACCCGGGTGGCCGGGGTGGCCGGGGTGACCCGGGTGGTTCGGCTTCGGCGGCTTCGGCTTGGTGTGGCCCGATCCGTTGGCGCAGCTGTTCCCGAAGGCCGGGTTGAGGCCGCCCACCACCGTGACCGTGTTCCCGCAGGCGTTCACCGGTGCGTCCACGGGTGCCTGCAGGTTGTTCCCGGACAGCAGGCCCGGAGAGTTCGCGGCGTGCCCCGCGGCGCCGGAGTCCGCGTGTGCGTAGCCCCCGCCCAGGGCGAGAACACCCCCCGCAGCAGCCATGGTGATCAGGGTCTTCCTGGTGACCTGTGCCGGTCGTCGCATCTGTACTCGTCCCCTGGTGTGTACGTTTCGGCCATCGTTCGATGGCCCGGCCGTCCGGGCTCCCCCGCCTGGTACGCCGAGAAGTGAGAGAAATCCGGGCCTGAAAGCCCGGTGGCCCCGGAGCGCTGGGATGCGCTCCGGGGCCCAAGACTTCAAACGCGTCAGGCGTTGACGCAGGTGTTGCCGAAGGCCGGGTTCAGCAGGCCGATGACGGAGACCGTGTTGCCGCAGACGTTCACGGGAACGTGGACGGGCACCTGCAGCACGTTGCCGGACAGGACACCGGGCGAACCGATGGCCGCACCCTGCGCACCCGCATCGGCGTGGGCAAGGCCCGCACCCGCGAGAACCAGGCCACCGGTGGCAGCCGCAGCGGCGACAACCTTCTTGATCATTGTTCCTCCTAGTAGGCAATGCGGTCCCAGCCGCGGACCGCAACACCTGTAACGAGGAGGGATCACCGGGGCTACGAGCGTATGAGTGCATTCACTCTTCTCAGTGGAATGCGCACACCTTCCCGATTCTCAGGCGTTGTCGATGAACCGGTCGAGCACGCGCACGCCGAACTTCAGTCCGTCGACCGGCACCCGCTCGTCCACGCCGTGGAACATCCCGGCGAAGTCCAGCTCCGGCGGAAGCTGCAGCGGCGCGAAGCCGAAGCAGCGGATCCCGAGGTCGTCGAAGGACTTGGCGTCCGTACCGCCCGAGAGCATGTACGGGACCGCGCGCGCGATCGGGTCCTCGGCCTTCAGGGCACCCTGCATGGCGTCCACCAGCCGGCCGTCGAAGTCCGTCTCCAGCGCCTTGTCCCCGTGCACGTCCTCCCGCTTCACGCGCGGGCCGAGGATGCGGTCCAGGTCGGCGAAGAACTCGTCCTCGTAGCCCGGCAGGAAGCGGCCGTCGACGTGCGCCGTGGCCTGGCCGGGGATGACGTTGACCTTGTAGCCGGCACCGAGCATGGTCGGAGCGGCCGAGTTCCGCAGCGTCGCCCCGACCATTTTGGCGATGCCGCCGAGCTTGGCGAGCGTGGCGTCCATGTTGTCCGGGTCCAGGGGGGTCCCGAGCGCGTCCGAGAGCTCGTCCAGGAAGTGCCGCACGGTCTTGGTCACGCGCACCGGCCACTGGTGGCGGCCGAGCCGCCCCACGGCCTCGCACAGTTCCGTGATGGCGTTGTCGTTGTTGGTCATGGAGCCGTGGCCCGCGGTGCCCTCCACCGTGAGCCGCATCCAGTGCATGCCCTTCTGGGCGGTCTCCACGAGGTAGAGCCGCAGGTTCTCGTTCACCGTGAAGGAGAAGCCCCCGACCTCGCCGATCGCCTCGGTGACGCCCTCGAACAGGCCCGGGTGCTTGTCGACGAGGTGCCGGGCCCCGTAGGTGCCGCCCGCCTCCTCGTCTGCGAGGAAGGCCAGCACGATGTCCCGCGGGGGCTTGCGGCCGCTGCGCATCCGGTCGCGGACGACGGCCAGCGTCATCGCGTCCATGTCCTTCATGTCGACGGCGCCGCGGCCCCAGACGCAGCCGTCGGCGATCTCACCCGCGAAGGGGTCGTACGTCCAGTCGGCGGCGTTGGCCGGAACCACGTCGGTGTGCCCGTGGATCAGCAGCGCCGGCCGCGAGGGGTCCTCCCCCTCGATGCGCGCCACGGTCGAGGCGCGTCCCTTGTGCGATTCGAAGATCTGCGGCTCCAGCCCGACCTCGGCGAGCTTCTCGGCGACCCATTCCGCCGCCTTGCGCTCCCCGGGGCCCGAGTGGTCTCCGTAGTTGCTGGTGTCGATCCGGATGAGGTCCCGGCAGAGGTCGACTACCTCGTCCTCGCCGGAAACGGTCCTGCCCGCGCTCGACTCGCTCACGCTGCTTCCTCCCACTGATCAGTACCGAACGTCCCCATCCTCCCGCTCATGACCGCTCTCCCCAAGGGCGATCCCCGGCCGTCGGGGGGTGTGATCGAGGACCCCGGAATGTTTGGTAATGTTTTCCACGTCGGAACGGCCCGCGAGGGACGCGAGACAGACACCTTGTCCGGGTGGCGGAATGGCAGACGCGCTAGCTTGAGGTGCTAGTGCCCTTTATCGGGCGTGGGGGTTCAAGTCCCCCCTCGGACACCATGGTCCAAGGACCTAAAAAGAGCCGGTCGGAACGACTTCACGTCGTTCCGACCGGCTCTTTCGTCGTGTGGTGCGGGTGGGCACGGGTGGGGGCGCGGGGCCGGGCGCAGGATCAGCGCGGTCCGGTCTGCGCCCACGGCCGGAGCTTCTCCGGGTTGCGGACCGCCCAGATACGGGTGACGCGCCCGTCGGTGAGCTCGAACGCCGCCACCGTCACGGTGGCCCCGGTGTGCTGGGCGACCAGGCCGGGCCGACCGTTGACCGAGCGCTCCAGGAGCGTCAGTCCAGGGGCCCTGTCGGCGATGGTGATCAGGTACTCGGCGATGCGCTCGGCGCCCTCGACCGGGCGCAGGGCGGCGCCGACGAGTCCGCCGCCGTCGGCGATCATCGCGGCGTCGGGGGCGAGCAGGCCGACGAGGGCCTTGATGTCCCTGGCCTCCCACGCCTCCTTGAACTCTCTTACGAGACCGGCTTGTCCGGCGGTCGGAGCCGTCGGGACCCGTGCGGCGCGCACGCGCCGGCGGGCCGAGGTCGCCAGCTGCCGGCAGGCCGCCGGGGTCCGGCCGATGATGCCGGCGATCTCGGCGAAGGGGTAGCGGAAGACGTCGTGCAGGACGAACGCGA
The DNA here is from genome assembly GCF_014650695.1 of Streptomyces avidinii. Classification (GTDB taxonomy): domain Bacteria; phylum Actinomycetota; class Actinomycetes; order Streptomycetales; family Streptomycetaceae; genus Streptomyces; species Streptomyces avidinii. Next base: position 21,425 of record NZ_BMVL01000019.1, read on the forward strand.
CGCGCTCGGCCGGTGTCATCGACTCCAGGACGACGAGGAAGGCCATGTTCACCGACTCGTCCAGGGTGACCCGGTCGGCGGGGTCGGCGGGGTCGGCCGGCCCGCCGGTCCACTCGGCGCGGTCGGGCAGCGGCTCGGGGACCCATTCGCCGACGTAGCGCTCGCGCCGGGCCCGCGCCGAGCCGAGCAGGTCCAGGCAGATGCGGCCGGCCACCGTCGTCAGCCAGGCACCGGGCGACTCGATGGCCTCCTGCCGGTGAGTCGGCATCGCGTACCAGCGCGCGTAGGTCTCCTGTACGGCGTCCTCGGCCTCGGCCAGCGAGCCCAGCAGCCGGTAGGTGAGGTTGGTGAGGCGTCCGCGCTCGCCGACGATCACGCCCGGGTCCGCCCCGGGCCGGCCACCCCCCGGGGTGGACGACGTACTCGTGCTCACGACCGCTCCCCCCGGCCCGCCTCACATTCGGCGGGGCCACGTCGTCGAACTACCGAGACCTTATCGATCTACGCCTTGAGGCAGAAGAGGGGGCCGCAATCATGGCCACACTGACGACGGAGAAGCCGCGCACCGCCACGTTCGTGCAGATCGCGGTCGGTGCGCAGACCTTGGCCCTCTTCTTCCAGGCGGTCACGGCCGGGCTGCTGCTGTCCTCGTCCCACGGCGAGCTCCTGCACGGCATCGGAGCGCGCGTGATGTACGGGGCGTCGATGCTGTACGTGCTCGCCGCGGTCCTGGCCTGGCGCCCGGGCGGCGGATCGCCCCGGCCGATCCTGTACGCGTCGGGCTTCCTCGTCCTGGCCTCGGTGCAGGTGCTCCTGGGCATCGCCCGCGTCGCGTCGGTCCACGTCCCGCTCGGCGTCCTGATGTTCGCCCTGAGCCTGCTGGCCCTGAGCCGCGCCCCGTCCGCCCGCCTGTCCTGACGGGCACGACAGAGGTCACGGTCCTCGCCGGCCGGGAGGCTGGGTCGGCGGGGCGGCGTCCGCCCGTTCGATGGTCGGCTGGTTGCGCGGCTCCGGGACTCGGGGCGGGCGGCCGTCCAGGAGGGCCGTACCGAGCTCGCTCGCGAGCAGTCGGTGCGTGCCGTGCCAGGTCGGGGCCTGCACCGAGTGGCTGCGGCGCAGGGCGGCCCTGTCGAAGGCCTGAAGGGCGGCGTACAGCAGGAAGCCGAAGACAAGGACGACGGCTATGAGGGCGTACACCGGGGCGTAGGCGAGGTCGAACATGGAGCGCCGCTCGTCGACCTCGGCGGCGTTGATGCCGAAGAAGGCGAAGAGCAGGCCCAGAGTCGCCGTCACGGTCGTGACGAAGGTGACGGCGACGACGGTCCGCACCCGGCGCCGGTCCGCCGCCCTGAGCTCGGCGGACTCGACCGACGTCAGCTCGGCGGCGGTGGCGTTGCCGAGGCGCTGGAGTGTCTGGCTGACTGCGGCTGCGCGGTCGGTGAGGCCCATGGCCTCGTACAGTGCCGCGTGGTAGGAGGTCGGCCTCAGGGACGGAATCAGGGTTGCCAGGTCCGCGGGGACCTCGACGCTGTATCCGAGCTCCAGCTCCAGGTGGCCCTGCGCCATCGTGATGCGTTCGAGGAGGGTGCGCCGTTCGTGCGGTCGGGTGTTTCCGTCCGTACGGGCCCGGAATCGGCGTGCGTACGATTCGGCCAGCACCCGGATCTCCCGCAGTCGGGCGGCCGAGGCGACGGCTTGGACGGCTGAGAGGAACGCGGCGTTCTCCACGTAGTCCTGATGGCCGGTCAACAGGCTCACGTAGGGACCGAGGACGCCGGATGTGGTCGGGCGGCGGTTGAGTTCGTCCGGTGTGCACAGCGCGTCGAGCCCGGGACGCGTGGGCAGGTCGGCCCGATAGATGATCCGCTGCGCGTCATCCGGGGAGGGCACGTCGGCAGCGGTGGGCGAGGCGCGGAAGACGAGCTGGTGCCGCTCGGGCAGCAACCCGGAGGGCGCGGTACCGATTCTGGAGGCGGCCAGTTCCTCCACCCCCGCACCACCGAAGGTGATGTCGGCGTAGTAGAGGTCCTCCAGCAGCGGGATGCACTGGAGCAGCGGTGCGGCGAGGTCGAGTGTCAGCGCCAGGAGGATCTGCCCGGACGGCGCCGTGAACTGCCAGAGGGTTGCCACGGTCGGTGGCGGCTCTCCGGCGGCGCTCCACCGGCGGGCTGTGAAGAGGGACGTGTCCAGGCCCTCGCGGTGCAGGATGCGCGGGAGCTCGTCGGCGTGCCGGTCGTAGGCGCTCGCAAGCCGTCCCAGGTTCAGCTGGGCGGACGGGCTCAGGGAGGCAGCCTCGTCGTCGCCGCCGTTCGCGGTGTCGGGGGCGTAGGTCCATGAAGTGGCGTACACCGTGGTCAGGCGGGTACCGAGACGTGAGATGTAGGGATCGAATGGTGCGGCGGCCCCTCCGGGCAGAGCGGATGCGGCGCGGTCGTCAGAGGGCGTGCCACCGGGCGGCATGGTCCCCCTTCCGCAGCGAGTCCATGCGGATGGCGAACTCGTGGGCCGCTGCCGGCGAGTGCGGGACGTTCTGCATCAGCCAGGTCGTCATGCCGAGCTCGCGCACGGTGCGCAGGATGCGGTAGCCGTGCTGCCGGGTGACGTCCGCCCCGTACACGGCACAGAATTCCTTGTACTCGGCAGGCGCGAGACCGAAGCGGTCTGCTGCGGTGGCCGTGGGCAGCAGGTCCCAGGTGCGCGGGCCGAGCGCTACGGCCTCGTAGTCGATGAGGAGCACGCGGTCGCCGTGGCGCAGGAGGTTGCCCCGGTGGGCGTCTCCGTGCACGAGTCCGACGGCAGGGTCTGCGGTGACGAGGTTCGTGAACGCCCCTTCGCTGGCCTCGCAGGCTGCCACCAGGAACGCCAGGTCCTTCTCGGGGACCGCCGCGTCAGTGCGGTCGGCGCTCTGCGCGCCGGCCTCTCGCAAACGGTCCAGCATGAGGGGGAAGGGGTTGAGCACCGGCACCGGAAAATTGGGGGCGGGCAGTGCGTGCAGGTCACGCAGGAGCACGGCCAGGTCGGTGAGGAGCGGCTCCCGCGGAGAGCGGGGCACATACTGCCAGAAGGTGACCAGCCGCCCCATGGCGGACACGGGCTGGCGAAACTCGTCACGGGGCGGCAGGCCCGGGAAGCCCTGGGCAACGAGCCATCGCGCCGTGGCGAGCTCCTTCTCCACCTTGGCGGTGAGGCCGTCGGACCGCGCGACGCGGTACACGAGGCCCTGGGCCGGACTCGCGAAGAGGGCGTTCTCGCCGAGTCTCAGCAGCTCAAGATCGTGGGGTTGTGGTGCACCTGCGAGGCGCACGGCCTCCAGCACCGCGCGAGCGGCGGAGGATTCGGTGAACGGGTCCTGACCTGAGGGAAGTTGAGATCGACTCATAGCCGGATCAGCTTCACCAGACTGCGAAGGGGTGTCAAGGGGCGCACGGAGCGTCACCGACCCGGCTGTGCGCGGATGGGACAAGCGAAGGGGCTCCCGAGCCGGGAGTCGGCGCGGGAGCCCCTTGCGGGAAGAGTCGGTCAGTCGCGGGATGCGGCGAGTTCGGCGACGCGGCCGCGGACCAGGAACCAGCCGCCGACGAGGGCGGCGGCGATGGCCGGGAGGAACATGACCGTGGTGCGGCCGACTCCGCCGTCGCTCCACATCAGGATCAGGACCGTGAGGAGGAAGCCGAGGGTCACGATCTGGGTGTACGGGGCCCAGGGCAGGCGGTAGGCGGGGCGTTCGACCAGGCCGTTCTGCGCGCGGCGCCAGAAGAACAGCGAGCAGATCATGACCATCGCCCAGGTACCGAGGATGCCGATGGAGGCGAGGTTGAGGACGATCTCGAAGGCTTCGCCGGGCATCCAGTAGTTCAGGCCGACGCCCGCGACGCCGAAGGCGGCGGTGAACAGGACGCCGCCGTAGGGGACCTTGCCCTTGTTCATGACGCCGGTGAACTTGGGGGCGGAGCCCGCCAGGGACATCGAGCGCAGGATGCGGCCGGTGGAGTAGAGGCCGGAGTTCAGGCTGGAGAGGGCGGCCGTCAGGACGACGAGGTTCATGACGCCCGCGGCGCCGGGGACGCCGAGCTTGTCGAAGACGGTGACGAAGGGGCTCTGGTCCGAGCTGTACGCCGTGTAGGGCAGGAGGAGGGCCAGCAGGACGACCGAGCCGACGTAGAAGAGGCCCACGCGCCACATGATCGAGTTGATGGCCTTCGGCATGATCTTCTCGGGGTTCTCGGTCTCACCGGCGGCGACGCCGCAGAGCTCGACGGAGGCGTACGCGAAGACCACGCCCTGGATCACCAGGAGCATCGGGAGGACGCCGGAGGGGAAGAGGCCGCCGTTGTCGGTGATGTTCGCGAGGCCCGGGGTGTTGCCGCCGATGTCGTGACTGGTGGCGACGAGCCAGACGCCGACGATCAGGAAGACGACGAGGGCCGCGACCTTGACGAGGGAGAACCAGAACTCCATCTCGCCGAAGTACTTCACCGAGATCAGGTTGGCGGTGAGCACGATGGCGAGGGCGATGAAGGCGAGGACCCACTGGGGGACGTCGGTGAACATCGACCAGAAGTGGGCGTAGGTCGCGGCGGCCGTGATGTCGGCGACGGTCGTCGTGGACCAGTTCAGGAAGTACAGCCAGCCGGCCGTGTAGGCGCCCTTCTCCCCCATGAACTCGCGCGCGTACGAGACGAAGGCTCCGGAGGACGGGCGGTACAGGACGAGCTCGCCGAGGGCCCGCACGACGAAGAAGGCGAAGACTCCGCACACCGCGTAGGCGATCGCGAGCGAGGGGCCCGCGCCGGCCAGGCGGCCGCCGGCGCCGAGGAACAGGCCGGTGCCTATCGCGCCGCCGATCGCGATCATGTTGATGTGGCGGGACTTGAGGTCCTTGCTGTACCCCTCGTCACCGGCGTCGACATGGCGGGTCGGCGCCGGGGCGGGGGCCTCGGTCAAGGTGCGGTCACTCAGGTCGCTCATGTAGGACTTCGCCTTCGATGGTGGGACAAGGCAGTGCCCGGACCGCGGCGCAGGGGAGCCGGGTGGTGTCCCCTGTGCTGCGATCCGGGTGTTTTGGTCGCAACAGGAGACCATGAGGCTCCGCTCCCCTCCAAAAGCACCCCCTGCACGCCGAAGCCCCCGACGACCATGGAAACGGGTGTCGGGGGCTTCATAGGGGCTGGAAAGCTAGGTCAGTCGCCGGGGGTTCCCTCCGCGGCCTGGTCGAGGCGGAAGGCTTCGTTGCCCAGGCCGATCCGGGCGTGCACCTCGGGGCGGCTGCGGCGCAGCACGGCTCCGTAGACCAGCCCGATCACGACGGCGGCGCCGATGATGCCGGGCAGCACCCAGCTGAGCGCGGAGCCCTTCTCGGCGCCGACCAGGACGCCGAAGTCCTTGACCGTGTAGACGGCGATGGCGAGGAGGGCGAGGCCGGCGGTGCCGGCCGCGACGAGCCGCCAGACCTGGGCGCCGGCAGTGCCGCGGCGGACGAAGAAGGCGATGACGGCGAAGGAGGCGGCGGCCATGAGGAGGGTCACGCCGAGGGCGCCGACGCTGCCCATCCAGGTGAACAGGTGCAGGACGGGGGTGGTGGGGTCGGGCAGCTGCACCTTGAGGGAGGGGTCGGCGGGCGCCTTGTCCTCGGTGAGGGCGAAGGCGATCACGACGAGGGCGGCGATGCCGGTCTGGAGCAGGGAGCCGGTGGCAGGGGCGCCGGTGCCGGGGTTGGTACGGCCGAAGGTGGCCGGGAGCAGGCCCTCCCGGCCCATGGCGAAGGCGTAGCGGGCGACCACGTTGTGGAAGCTGAGCATGGCCGCGAACATGCCGGTCACGAAGAGGACGTGCAGGACGTCGGTGAAGGCGGTGCCCAGGCGGGCCTCGGTGAGCTGGAAGAGCAGGGTGGGGCCGGCCTCGCCCGCGGCCTTGACCACCCCGGAGGGGCCGGTGGCGACGGTGAGGGCCCAGGCGCTCACGGCGAAGAAGAGGGCGACGAAGCCGACGGCGAGGAACATCACGCGCGAGACGACGATGTGCGGCTTGCTGGTCTCCTCGGCGTAGACCGGGGACTGCTCGAAGCCGACGAAGGCGGCGATGCAGAAGCACAGGGCGGTGCCGAAGCCGGCTCCACCGAGGGTCTCGGGGTTGAAGGCGTGGAGCGAGAGGCCTTCGGCGGCCGGCTTGCCGATGGCGGCGATGTCGAAGACGACGACGAGGAGGCACTCGACGAGGAGGAGGACCCCGAGGACCTTGGCGTTGAGGTCGATCTTGAGCCAGCCGAGCGCCCCGGTGGCGGCGACGGCGAGCAGGGCCGGGATCCACCAGGCGAGCTCGATGTCCAGGTAGGTGGCGAAGAGGCCGGATATCTCGAAGCCGAGGATGCCGAAGACGCCGACCTGCATGGCGCTGTACGCGACGAGGGCGACGAGGGAGGCGGCCGCGCCGGCGGTGGGGCCGAGGCCGCGGGCGATGTACGCGTAGAAGGCGCCGGCGTTGTGGACGTGGCGGCTCATCTCGGCGTAGCCGACGCTGAAGAGCGCGAGGACGGCGCCGAGGATGACGAAGAGCAGCGGCTGGCCGACGATGCCCATGACCCCGAAGGTCGTGGGCATGACACCCGCCACCACCATCAGGGGCGCGCTGGCGGCGAGTACCGACAGGAGCAGGCCGGCGGTGCCGAGGCGGCCGGCGCGCAGGGCCCGGTCCTGGCCCTTGTACGTACTGATCTCGGCAGGGTCTTGGAGCGTGGAGGATCTGCCCGTCGGCATGGCGGCGTCCTTTCGGGGGCGCGGTTCTCTCGGGGGCGGAGCGGACTTGCGGGGGCTTGCGGGGGTGCGGGGCTTGCGGGAGGTACGGGGCGCTTGAGGTGGTTTACGGGGCCTTCGGTGCGGGGCGGCGCCCGGTCAGGCGGTGCCGAGGGCGACGCCGCGGGCGGCGAGGAAGGCTTTCTGCGGGTCCCGGTCCGGATAGGACCAGGGGGCGCGGGTGGCATGGCTGCCGATGCGGTGGAAGAGGGCCGCGGCCTCGGCGGGGCGGCCCTCGCAGAGTTTGGCGTGGGCGAGGAAGTTGAGGTCGACCCGGTTGCGGGGGTGGTCGTCGCGCTCCCACTCCAGCCACCAGTCGAAGGCGGAGCGCAGCACCTGGCGGGCGCGGCGGCCGGCCCAGTGGGCGGCGGCCGCCTCGGGCGAGTGGCCGTGGGTGGCGGCCAGCACCCGGTACCGCTCGGCGTGCGCGACGACGGGGAGGACGGCGAGCGGGGAGTCGGCCGGGGACTCCTCGGCGGCCCAGGACGCGAAGTCGTAGACCTCGTGCAGCGGGTCCTGACCGGAGACCAGGACGCGTTCGGCCAGTTTCGCGACCATCAGGTGATGGGCGTGGTGGTGCTCGCGATGGCGGGCCCGGACCTGGTCGAAGTGCCGGCTGAACTCCTCCTCGCTGCCGAAGGCGCGGGAGAGGAGGAGCAGACCGAGCCACGGGGTGGGGTCCGCCGGGTGCAGGGCGGCGGCCCGGCGGCAGGCCTCCTCGGCCGCGGCCGGGGTGCCCTTGTGGCGCAGGGCGCCGAAAACGGCGGCGCAGGCGAGGAGGGTCGCGGCGTCGGCGCTCTCCGGTTCGGCCAGCAGCCACTCGCGGGCCCAGGCGGTGGCCGCAGGGGTCTGGGCGAGGACGACGACGCGGTGGCCGCGGCGGTCCCAGTCGTCACCGGTGCCGACGAGGAGGGCGCGGGCCCGGGCCCACCGGCCCTGGGTGAACTGGGATCGGACGTCGACGAGTTCGGCGTCGCACAGGGCCGGGTCGAAGAGCTGGGCGTCCCGCTTGCGGGCGCGGCCGAGGGGCGGCGGAGGCGGGGACATCCGCGGGTTTCCCTCCAGGGCGCGGGCGGACGTGGGTCAGCGGTGGCCGGTTTACTCGCGCAGGCGCACGCGAGGGGCTCGGCCGGGCGGTTCGGGGGATCGCGACGGTGAGCGCGCCGGTGATCACGCACAGCAAAGCGGTACGCCCAGCTCCGCGTCAAGGTCCAGTCCACTGCGTGGCGGGTTTCAACTGCTGCGAGGGGGGTGCGAGTTGGGTGAACGGTCCACTTCCGGGAGGTGTCCGCAGCGTCTCGTACGGTGGCCGCATGACTGCATATGATGATCTTCCCCCCTATCTGCTGGGGTTCCCCGGGCCGTTGCGCGATCAGCTGGTCGCGGCCGTGCTGAGCGGGGCGAAGACCAGTACCACCGGCCTGCTCGCGGAGTACGAGGCCGAGCAGGAGCCCCTGCCGGAGCCCGGCGCCCGGTCGCTGCTGGTCGACTCCGCGGAGCGCGGGGTGGCGGTGGTGGAGGTGACCGCCGTGGAGGTGCTGCGACTGGGGGACATCGGGCTCCAGCACGCCCTCGACGAGGGCGAGGGGTACGCGTCGGTGGCCGAATGGCGTACGGCACACGAGGAGTTCTGGCACAGCGACCCGGTGCGCGGGGCGATCGGCGACCCGGGGTTCACGGTCGACGACGACACCCTCGTCATCGCGGAGCGGTTCCGGGTCACCGAACGGCTGGTCTGACGCCGGCCCGCCGGCGTCCGGCGGGCCCTGGGGCCGGTCAGCCGACGGCGCGGGCGGCGGCGCGGCCCGCCGCCCGGCCCGAGAAGATGCACCCGCCGAGGAAGGTGCCCTCCAGGGCCCGGTAGCCGTGCACCCCGCCGCCGCCGAATCCGGCCGCCTCGCCCGCCGCGTAGACGCCCGGCAGCGGTTCGCCGGAGCCTGTCAGGACGCGCGAGGAGAGGTCGGTCTCCAGGCCGCCCAGGGACTTGCGGGTCAGGATCGAGAGCCGTACCGCAATGAGCGGCCCGGCCTTGGGGTCCAGGATCCGGTGCGGGGCGGCCGTGCGGATCAGCTTGTCACCGAGGTACCTGCGGGCCCCGTGGATGGCCGTGACCTGGAGGTCCTTGGTGAAGGGGTTGGCGATCTCCCGGTCGCGGGCCACGATCTCGCCCCGGACCGTGGCCTCGTCCAGGAGGCCCTCCCCGGTGACCGCGTTCATCCCGCGGACCAGGGCCGACAGGTCGCGCTCGACGACGAAGTCGGCCCCCTTGTCCATGAAGGCCCGGACCGGGGCCGGTACGGCCTGACGTGCCCGGGTGAAGACGTCCCGCACGGACTTGCCGGTGAGGTCCGGGTTCTGCTCGGAGCCGGAGAGCGCGAACTCCTTGCCGATGATGCGCTCATTGAGCACGAACCAGGTGTGGTCGTGTCCGGTCTTCATGATGTGGTCGAGGGTGCCGAGGGTGTCGAAGCCCGGGAAGAGCGGCACGGGCAGCCGCCGGCCGGTCGCGTCCAGCCACAGCGGGGAGGGGCCGGGCAGGATGCGGATGCCGTGCCGGGCCCAGATCGGGTCCCAGTTCTGGATGCCCTCGGTGTAGTGCCACATCCGGTCCTTGTTGATGTGGCTGGCGCCCGCCCGCTCCGCGATGCCGAGCATCAGGCCGTCCACGTGTGCCGGGACCCCCGACAGCATCCGCTGCGGCGGGGTGCCGAGCCGGTCGGGCCACTGGGCGCGGACGAGGTCGTGGTTGCCGCCGATGCCGCCGCTGGTGACGATCACGGCCTGGGCCCGCAGGGAGAAGGTCCCGGTGGCCTCGCGGCTGCTGGCGGTGCCCCGTACGGCATCGGATGGCTGCAGGATCTCGCCCGTCACGGTGTCCACCGCGCCGGCCGTGGCGGAGAGCCCGGTGACGCGGTGGCGGAACGCGAACCGGACCAGGCCGCGGGCCACGCCGGCCCGGACCCGCCGTTCGAAGGGCTCCACCAGGCCGGGGCCGGTGCCCCAGGTGATGTGGAAGCGGGGGACGGAGTTCCCGTGGCCGTTGGCGTCGTAGCCCCCGCGCTCGGCCCAGCCGACCACCGGGAAGAAGCGGACGCCCTGCGCGTGCAGCCAGGAGCGCTTCTCGCCGGCCGCGAAGTCGACGTAGGCCTCGGCCCAGCGGCGCGGCCAGGCGTCCTCCTCGCGGTCGAATCCGGCGGTGCCCAGCCAGTCCTGGAGGGCCAGGTCGTGATGGTCCTTGATCCGCATCCGGCGCTGCTCGGGCGAGTCCACGAAGAACAGCCCGCCGAAGGACCAGTGGGCCTGGCCGCCGATCGACTGCTCCGGCTCCTGGTCGAGCAGGATGACCTTGCGGCCCGCGTCGACGAGCTCGGCGGTGGCCACGAGCCCCGCGAGCCCGGCTCCGATCACGATCACGTCAGCGTCGTACGTCATGCGGCTACCCGTCCTCCGTCGATGGTGGGGCAGATCCTTGGCTACGGAGCGGTAACCAGTCAACAGCGGTGGTTGGATGACCTGTGTGAGTGCCGCTGATGAAGTACTGGACGTGGTGGACCGGGACGACCGGGTCGTCGGGCAGGCCCCGCGGGGCGAGGTGTACGCGCAAGGGCTGATCCACCGCTGCGTCTTCGTGCGGGCCGTGGACGCGCAGGGGCGGGTCTTCGTGCACCGGCGGACCGCCTCGAAGCTGGTCTTCCCCTCGTACTACGACATGTTCGTGGGCGGGGTGGTGGGCGCCGGCGAGAGCTACCCGCAGGCCGCGCTGCGCGAGGCCGAGGAGGAGCTGGGCGTACGGGGGCTGGCGCAGCCGACGCCGCTGTTCAAGTTCCTGTACGAGGGCCCGGGCGGGGCCTGGTGGTCGTACGTGCACGAGGTGCGGTGCGAGCTGCCGGTGGACCCGCAGGCCTCGGAGGTCGACTGGCACACGTACCTCACGCCGGTGGAGCTGGACCGGCGGGTGACGGACGGGGAGTGGGCCTGGGTGCCGGACGGGCTGGAGGCGTACCGGCGGCTGCGCGCGCGCCCGGAGTTCCGCCAGTAGATTTGTCGGGTGATCGACTTCGTCAAGGACGTGCGCCTCTGGTTCGCACCCTCGCGGCTGAGGGACGAGGGCGAGACCCCCGACTACCGCTTCTCGCTGGCCAACGAACGGACCTTCCTCGCCTGGATCCGTACCTCGCTGGCCCTGGTGGGCGGCGGGTTCGCCGTGGACCAGTTCCTGCCGGACCTGCGCTGGGGGGTGCGGGTCGGGATGGCCCTCGCGCTGCTCGCGGTGGGTGCGGCCTGTGCGCTGCGGGCGGTGAACCACTGGGTGCGGTGCGAGCGGGCGATGCGGCGGGGTGAGGACCTGCCGCTGTCGCGGTTCCCGGTGCTGCTGAGCCTGGGCGTGGGACTGGTGGCGGTGGCGATGGTGGTGGTCGTCCTGCTCGGCTGGACGACCGGGCAGTGAGCGCCCCGGGCCCGGACCGCGATGCCGGACTGCAGCCCGAGCGGACCCGGCTCGCGTGGCGGCGTACGACGCTGGCCTGCTCGGTCGTGGCGGTGCTGGCGCTGCGGCAGGCGCTGCGCGGGTCCGGTTCGCCCGTGGAGCTGGCCGGGGCGGCGGTCATCGCGCTGATCTGGCTGGCGTTCCTGTGGGTGGCCCACCGGCGGATCCGGGAACTGGCGGCGGGCCGGCCGCGGCCGCTCGCGCTTCGGGCGGCGCTGGCGGCGGTGGCGTGCACGACGGCACTGGCGGTGTTCGCGATGACGGTGATCCTCTGAGCCCCGCCTCCGGTGTGATGATCGCGCTTCGCCGCGCCACCACGACACAACGGGCGATACCCGGCAATCCGCACTAACCTCGGCGCCATGACGACGCTGCACCACGAACACCCCACGCACCAGCACACGCACGGCGCGGACTGCGGCCACCAGGCGGTCTCGCACGGCGACCACGTCGACTACGCCCATGACGGCCACCTGCACCGGGAGCACTCGGGCCACTGGGACGAGTGCGAGCCCAGCGGGCACACGACGCACGACGGCCACGCGCACGCGCACGGTGCGGACTGCGGGCACGAGTCGGTCCGGCACGGCGATCACGTGGACTACCTGCACGACGGACACCGGCACGCGGAGCACGACGGACACTACGACGACCACTGACGGGCGCTGACGTGCATTGACGTGTGCTGACGTGTGCTGACGACCACCCGCCCTCCCCCGGCGCCGCGACGGCTGGCAGGATGCCGACCGTTCGTCAAAGCGACCCGGGGAGAGCGCAGATGTCCGACGAAGAGCCGTACCTCGTCCAGCCCGCGCCGGGGGTGTACGCCTACGTCCAGCCGGACGGCGGCTGGTGCCTCAACAACGCGGGGTTCGTGACCGACGGGGGCCGGACCCTGCTCGTCGACACCGCCGCCACCGAGCGGCGGGCCCTGGCGCTGCGCGAGGCGGTCGTGGCGGCCGGGGTGCCGCTCCCCCGCACCGTGGTCAACACCCACCACCACGGCGACCACACGTACGGCAACGGCGTCTTCGCCCCCGAGGCGCTGATCCTCGGCCACGACAACGCGCGGTCCGAGCAGCTCGCCGCCGGGCACCAGTTGGAGCTGATCTGGCCCGCCACGGACTTCGGCGCGGTCGACATCGTTCCGCCCGACCTCACCTACAGCGACCGGGCGACCCTGTACGTCGGCGCGACGGAGGTGCGGGTCGTCCACCCGGGCGTCGCGCACACCACCGGGGACTCGGTCGTGTGGCTGCCCGGGCAGCGGGTGGTGTTCACCGGCGACCTGGTCTTCGCCGGCGGCACCCCGTTCCTGGCGATGGGCTCCCTGGCCGGATCGCTGCGGGCGCTGGAGCTGCTGCGCTCGCTGGACGCGGAGACCGTCGTACCGGGGCACGGGCCGCTGACCGACCCCTCGGCCTACGACTCCACCGAGCGCTATCTGCGCTACGTGGCCGAAATCGCCCGGGAGGGCCGGTCCAAGGGGCTGTCCCCGCTGGAGGTGGCCCAGCAGGCCGATCTCGGCGAGTTCGGGGCCTGGCGGGAGAGCGAGCGGCTGGTCGCGAACGTGCACCGGGCGTACGCGGAACTGGCCGGGAAGCCCGAGGGGGCGCCCCTGGACATCCTTGCCGTCCTGACGGACATGACGGTGATGAACGGCGGAACACCGATCCTCTGCCACGCCTGAGACGGCGGGGCGGAACCGTTTCCTTCCGCCCGCACTCTGGACGACATACCGACTGGTCGGCATGATGGCTGGCGACGGTGCTCCGACGCACCGTCGCTCTTCCCCTCCTCGACTCGCACGGAGGTGCGCACCATGACCTCAGCCCCGGCCGACCCGCGCGGCCTGGACCTGGAGCGACTGCGCGGTCATCTCGACCGGGCCCGGCCGGGACTCGTGTCCGGGGCGTTGCGCGGCCGGCTCATCGAGGGCGGCCGGTCGAATCTCACGTACGAGATCACGGACGGGACCGCCCGCTGGGTGGTCCGCCGGCCGCCGCTGGGCCACGTACTGGCCACCGCGCACGACATGCGGCGCGAGCACCGGGTGATCGAGGCGCTGCACGGCACGGCCGTGCCGGTGCCGGAGCCGCTGCTCCTGTGCGAGGACGAGGCCGTGCTCGGGGCGCCGTTCTACGTCATGGAGTACGTGGACGGAGTGCCCTACCGGACGGCCGAGCAGCTCGCCGCGCTCGGCCCGGAGCGGACCCGGCGGGCGGTGCTGGGCCTGGTCGACACCCTGGTCGAGTTGCACGCGGTGGACCCGCAGGCGGTGGGCCTGGGCGACTTCGGCCGGCCGGAGGGCTTCCTCGACCGGCAGTTGCGGCGCTGGGGCAAGCAGCTCGCGGCCTCCCGGGGCCGGGAGCTCGCCGGGATCGACGAGCTGCACGGCGCGCTCGGCCGCAGCCTCCCCGACTCCCCCGCCCCCACCGTGGTGCACGGGGACTTCCGGCTCGACAACGTGCTGATCGGTGGCCCGGACGACGTGATCCGGGCCGTGCTGGACTGGGAGATGTCCACGCTCGGGGATCCGCTGACCGACCTCGGGCTGCTCGTGATGTACAGCTCGGACCTGGGCGTGACCGGATCGCCGGTCAGTACGACGAGCGGGGCGCCGGGCCATCCGACGCCCGCCGAGCTCGTCGAGCGCTACGCCGCCCGCTCGGGGCGGGACACCGGAGCCATCGCCTGGTACACGGCCTTCGCCTGGTTCAAGCTCGCCGTGATCCTCGAGGGCATCCACTACCGCTACACGCTGGGGCAGACCGTCGGAGCGGGCTTCGACCGGATCGGCGAGCTGGTCCCGGTCTTCATCGAGCACGGACTGACCACTCTCCAGAACCGCCAGGACCTCCAGGAAGGCTGAGGCACGCACCCATGGATTTCGCATTCGACGCCCGGACCGAGGAACTCCGCGAGCGGCTGCTCGCGTTCATGGAGGAGTACGTCTACCCGGCGGAGCCCGTCGCCGCCGAGCAGCGCGCACGGCTGGCCTCGCCCTGGGACACCCCGGCCGTCTTCGGTGAACTGAAGGCCGAGGCGCGCCGTCAGGGCCTGTGGAACCTCTTCCTTCCCAGTGCCGAGCACGGCGCGGGGCTGACCAACCTCCAGTACGCGCCGCTCGCCGAGATCACCGGGCGCAGCCCGCACCTGGCGCCCACGGCCACCAACTGCGCGGCTCCGGACACCGGGAACATGGAGCTGCTCGCCCAGTTCGGGAACGAGGAGCAGAAGAAGCAGTGGCTGGAGCCCCTGCTGGCCGGGGAGATCCGGTCGGCCTTCGCGATGACCGAGCCCGAGGTGGCCTCCTCGGACGCCACGAACATCGAGACGCGGATCGAGCGCTCGGCGGAGGGTGACGAGTACGTGGTCACCGGCCGGAAGTGGTTCATCTCGGGGGCGATGAACCCGGACTGCCGGATCTTCATCGTGATGGGCAAGACCGACCCGGAGGGCGCCGATCCGCGCCGCCAGCAGTCGATGATCCTGGTGCCGCGCGACACCCCGGGGGTCGAGGTGCGCCGGGCCATGACGGTGTACGGGTACGAGGACCACGACCACGGCGGCCACGCCGAGGTGGTCTTCCACGGGGCCCGGGTCCCGGTGGCGAACCTGATCGGCGAGGAGGGCACCGGCTTCGCCATCGCCCAGGCCCGGCTCGGCCCGGGCCGCATCCACCACTGCATGCGGCTGATCGGGATGGCGGAGCGGGCGATCGAGCTGATGTGCCGGCGCGCGGTGGAACGTACCGCCTTCGGCAAGCCGCTGGCCGCCCAGGGCGTCGTGCAGAACTGGATCGCCGACGCCCGGGTCACGGTGGAGCAGCTGCGGCTACTGGTTCTGAAGACGGCCTGGTTGATGGACACGGTCGGGAACCGGGGCGCGCACACCGAGATCCAGGCCATCAAGATCGCGACCCCGCGGGCGGTGGTGCAGATCCTCGACGACGCGGTGCAGCTGCACGGCGCGGGCGGGGTGAGCCAGGACTTCCCACTGGCCGAGTTGTGGGCGGCGGCGCGGACCCTGCGGCTGGCCGACGGGCCGGACGAGGTGCACCAGCGGTCTTTGGCAAGGCGGGAGTTGAAGCGCTACCCGGCGGGTCGGCCGTGAACGTGAGGGAATCGTGCAGGAGTTCGTGCGAACTCATGAACGAGGTGAAGGCGATGCGGGGGACCCTTTAAGAAACCTTGTTGAATAACCCCGCACCCCCAAGGCGTTCTTGATTTGCGCCTGTCAATCGGAACAGGCTTCTCCAGAAGGTCTGACGCCCCCAACGTCAACACGAGGAGAACCCTCCAGATGGCAACTCACAAGCGCTCGCGCGGTTTCCGGTACGCGGCGATCGGCACGGCAGCAGCCGCAGCTGCCGCCGTGACCATGATCACCTCCCCCTTCGCGGGGGCCGCCGCACCGGCCGAAGGCACCGTGTACGGCCTCGGCGCGCCCGGCGCGATCAGCGGGAGCTACGTCGTCATACTCGACGCATCCGCGAACAAGGAACAGCTCGCCCGCAAGTACGGCGGCGAGCTGAAGCGCTCCTACGGCTCCGGGGTCAACGGCTTCTCGGCCGACGGCCTGAGCGAGACCGAAGCCAAGCGGCTGGCCGCCGACCCGGCCGTCGGCAAGGTCGTGCAGAACAAGAAGTTCACCATCAAGACCTCCCAGCCCAACCCGCCGTCGTGGGGTCTGGACCGGATCGACCAGACCGCCCAGGCGGGCGACAAGAAGTACGACTACCCCGATGGCGCCGGCGAGGGCGTGACGGCCTACGTCATCGACACCGGAGTCCGCACCACCCACAAGGACTTCGGCGGCCGCGCGACGTCAGGCTTCGACGCCATCGACAACGACGACAGCGCCGACGACGGCAACGGTCACGGCACCCACGTGGCCGGCACCATCGCGGGCACCGAGCACGGTGTCGCCAAGAAGGCGAAGATCGTCGCGGTGCGGGTGCTCGACGACAACGGCTCCGGCACCACCGAGCAGGTCGTCGCCGGCATCGACTGGGTCACCCAGCACCACAAGGGCCCGTCGGTCGCCAACATGAGCCTGGGCGGCGGCGCCGACGAGGCCCTCGACGAGGCGGTGCGCCGGGCCATCGCCTCCGGCGTCACCTTCGCCGTGGCGGCGGGCAACGAGTCGGCCGACGCCGGCCAGGGCTCGCCGTCCCGGGTTCCGGAGGCCATCACGGTGGCGTCCAGCACCATCGACGACAAGCAGTCCTCGTTCTCCAACTTCGGCTCCGTGGTGGACCTGTACGCGCCGGGCTCGGACATCACGTCCACCTGGAACGACAGTGACACGGGCACGAAGACCATCTCCGGCACCTCCATGGCCACCCCGCACGTGGTGGGCGCGGCGGCGCTGTACCTGGCCGCGCACCCGGACTCGACTCCGGCGCAGACGGCCTCGGCGCTGACGGGAGCGGCCACCTCCGGTGCCGTCACCAACCCGTCGGCGGGCACGGCGAACAAGCTGCTGAAGGTCGCCCCGTAGCGGTCGGCTCCCGAGGCGCCTCAAGGGCTCTCTCGCCGTCCGGACCTGGGGGGATCCGTACGGCGGGAGGGCCCCGTTCGCATGACTCCCGGCGCCGGGCCTACGGGCGCAGGGCGCGCAGCAGCAGGTCGGCGAGGTGATCGGCGACCTGCTGAGGCGTGAGCGGGCCGTCCGCCCGGTACCAGGTAGACAGGTGGTGCACGGACCCGAAGTGGTAGTCCACCACCAGATCGGCGGGGGTGGCGCTGGAGAACACCCCCGTACGCTGGCCCTCCTCGACCAGCGCCCGGAAGCGCTCGTGGTAGCGCCGGCGCTCCGCCCGCACCTGCTTGAACTTCTCCGGGCTGAGCTGGTGCATCGACCGGAAGAAGATCATCGCGTCGTCGAGGTTCTCGATGGTGGTGACGACCACGTCGGCGGCCGCGGCGCGCAGCCGCTCCTCGACGGGCGCGTCGGAGTCGGCCACCGCATCGAGGCGCTGCTGCTGGAGCCGAAGCATCCGCGCGTACACCTCGTGCAGCAGGTCGTCCTTGGACCCGAAGTAGTGGTAGAGCGCGCCCTTCGTGACGCCGGCCGCCTCGACGATCTCCTGGACCGAGGTGCGGTCGTAGCCGCGCTCGGCGAAGAGCCGGGTGGCGACGGCCAGCAGCCGCTGCGGTACCGGGGCCTCGTGCGTGCCTGCGGGTTCCGTGGTCCTGGCCGCCATGGCGCTGACCTTCCCTTCCTGATTCCTGCCCGGTCACGGGGACCGGCTGTACGACCCTCCGACTGTTTTCAGCCGCGATCGCGCAGTTCCCGTCGCAGGATCTTGCCACTGGTCGTCTTCGGAAGGACAGGCAGGATCTCGACCTGGCGCGGGTATTTGTACGCGGCGATGCGCTCGGCGCAGTAGGCGGACAGCTCCGCCGGCTCCACCGAGGTGCCGGGGCGCAGGCTCACGTACGCCTTCACGCTCTCCCCGCGGTACGCGTCCGGCACCCCGACCACCGCGGCCTCGCGGACGGCGGGGTGGGTGTACAGCACGTCCTCGACCTCCCGCGGCCAGACCTTGAAGCCGGAGGCGTTGATCATGTCCTTCTTGCGGTCGACGACGTAGAGCCAGCCGTCCGGGTCCATGAATCCGACGTCGCCGGTGCGCAGTTCGCCCTCCGGGAAGGCCTTGGCGGTGTCGGCGGGCAGGCCCCAGTAGCCGGGCACCACCTGCGGGCCGCGGACGGCGATCTCGCCGGTCTCTCCGAAGGGGACCTCGGCTCCGTGCTCGTCGAGGATGCGGACGACGGTGTCGGCGCCGGGCAGGCCCACGGAGAGGGTCCCGGACACGGGGTCGACCGGCGCCTCCAGGTGCACGGGGACGCTGGCGCAGGGGGCGGTGCACTCGGTGAGGCCGTAGCCGTTGCGGAGGTAGAAGCCGAAGGCGGCGCGCAGGCGCTCGACGAGTGCGGGCGGCAGCGGGGCGCCGCCGGAGGAGATCACCCGGAACGAGGCGAAGTGGTCGGGGGTGACGCCGGGGTGGGCGGCGAGGGCCATGAAGGCGGTGGCCGGGCCGACGGTGTAGGCGGGGCGGTGTTCGAGGAAGGCGTCGAGCACGGCGCCCGCGTCGAAGCGGTGGGCGAGGACCAGGGTGCCGGCGTTGGCGAAGCAGGCGGCGAGCTCGCAGACCATGCCGGTGATGTGGAAGAGCGGCGCGAGGGCGAAGTAGGTGGCGCCCTCGGGCAGGGGGTGGGAGGTGACCTGGCGGACGGCGTTGTACGTGAGCGCGCCGTGCGGGTTCATCGCGCCCTTGGGAGTACCGCTGGTGCCGGAGGTGTAGCTGATCAGGGCGGTGTCGGCGGCGGTGAGGTGCGGCTGGTCCGGCGCGGACCGCCGGCCGCGGGCCACCGTGAGGAGGTCGGCGGGATCGAGGCCGGCGGCGGCTGCGGGGTCTGCGGAGGCTGCGGGGTCTGCGGTGGCGTCCGGGCCGGCCGGATGCTCGCGGCCGGCCACCGCGTCCGGCGCGTCCGCCTGGGCCGGCACGAACGGCCGGGCGGGGGCCGCGGCGCGGTCCGCCGCCGGGCCGAAGAGCCGCGGGTCGTTGCGGGTCTGGAAGTCCAGGTCCGACGTGGTCAGCACGGTCCGCACGGCACTGTCCCGCGCGGTCTCGCGCACGTACGCCGCCCACACGCGGCCTTCGCAGACGAGCGCGGCGGCCCCCGAGTCGCGGAGGATATGCCCCATCTCACCAGATTTGTACATGGGGTTGAGCGGGACGACGACGGCCCCGGCCTTCCAGGCGGCGAGGACGGCGAGCACGAAGTGCGGGGTGTTCTGCAACATGACGGCGACCCGGTCGCCGCGCCGGACGCCCCGCTCCGCGAGGTGACCGGCGACGGAGTCGGAGAGCGCGTCGGCCTCGGCGTAGCCGATCCGGCCGTCGAAGTAGGCCAGCGCGGTGCGCTCGGGGGCCCGGGCGACGGCCTCGCGGAAGGCGTGCAGCACGGTGGGCGGCGGGTCGACGGGCGCCCGCTGGACCTCGGTGAGCCGCCCGAGCCAGGGCTTCGCGGCATACAGGGACACCTGGGAGGTCCTGGAGTCCTGCGAGGGGGTCACCGGGTCTCCCATTTCTGCTGGAGGTGGTTCATGCCGCTCAGCCAGCGATCCGGCTCGGTGGCGCGGGCGGCGTAGAAGTCGGCGACCTCGGGGTGCGGGAGGATCAAGAATCGGCCCTTCTCCATGCCGTCGAACAGCGCGTCCGCGACCGCTTCCGGCTCGATCGCGGTCGGCGCGAGAACGAGTTCGCCCGCCGAACCCGCGGCGGTCAGCATGTCGGTGCGCACCCCTTGCGGACAGATGGCGTGGACCTGGACGCCCCGGTGGCGGTAGGTCAGCGAGAGCCATTCGGCGAAGGCGAGCGCACCGTGCTTCGTGACACTGTACGGGGCCGCTCCGATCATGGTCAGCAGCCCTGCGGCCGAGACGGTGGACACGAAGCGGCCGCTCCCCCGCTCGACCCAGTCCGGCAGCAGCAGTCTGGCGGCGCGGACGTGGGCCATGACGTTGGTGTCCCAAGCGGCCTCCCAGACGGCCTCGTCGGCGAAGGCGTCGCCGCCGGAGGCGAGCCCGGCGTTGGCGCAGTAGATGTCGACCGTCCCGCCGAGGGCCTCGCGGGCCTCGGCCACGACGGCCGAGGCGTCGCCCGGCACCGGGATCGCCCGCGCGCCGATGGACCCCGCGACCGCGGCGGCCTTGGCCGGGTCGAGGTCGTTGACCACCACCGTGGCGCCCTCGGCCGCGAAGCGGTGCGCGAGGGCGGCGCCGATGCCGCCGCCCGCGCCGGTGACGACGACTCGCTGGTCCTGGTACGCGCTCACGGGGTCCACCTCTCGTGCGGCCGGATGCCGGATCGTGGGCAGACTAACCAGTCGGTATGTCAGGAGGAAAGGGGCGGGACTCGTAGCGTGGCCGGATGACGCTGTCGCGACGCGGGGTGCTGGGGCTGGCGGGGGCCATCGGGTCGGCGGGTGCCTTGGGGGCGGCGGGGCGCAGCGAGTCCACGGGGACCACCGGGACCACCGGGACCACCGGACACGCCCGGACCGCCGGGGCCGGGGCGGCCACCGGGGCGGCCGGCCGGGTGCGTACCGGCTTCGACCGGCTCGCCGCGGACGGGTACGCCGCGCTGGCCGGGGAGAAGGTCGGGGTGGTCACCAACCCCACCGGGATCACCGCCGACGCCCGGCACCTGGTCGACGTACTGCACGCGGACGAACGGGTCGACCTGGTCGCGGTGTTCGGGCCCGAGCACGGGTTCCGCGGGACGGCGCAGGCGGGCGGGTCCGAGGGGGCCTCCCTGGACCCGGCGACCGGACTGCCGGTGTACGACACGTACGGCCGGAGCGGGCAGCAGCTCGCGGACGTCTTCGCGGCGGCCGGGATCGACACCGTCCTCTTCGACATCCAGGACGTCGGGGCCCGCTTCTACACCTACATCTGGACGCTCTACGACTGCATGCGCGCGGCCGCGCTCGCCGGCAAGGCGGTGGTGGTGCTGGACCGCCCCAATCCGGTGGGCGGCCGGCGGGCCGCGGGGCCCGTACTGGAGCGGCCGTACGCGAGCTTCGTCGGGCGGGAGCCGATCGCCCTCGCGCACGGGATGACGGCGGCCGAACTGGCCCGGCTCTTCAACGGCGAGTTCCTGACGGACCGGCCCGTCCGGCTGCGGACGGTGCCCCTGTCCGGATGGCGGCGGGAGTCGTTCTTCGGGGAGACGGGGCTGCCGTGGATGCCGCCCAGCCCGAACATGCCGACGCCGGACACGGCCCTCGCGTACGCCGGTACCTGCCTGTTCGAGGGGACGAACCTCTCCGAGGGACGCGGAACGACCACGCCCTTCGAGGTGGTGGGCGCGGAGGGGATCGACCGGCGGTGGGCGGAGGCGGCGAACGCGCTGGGGCTGCCCGGGGTGTGGTTCCGGGAGGCGTACTTCACACCGAGCTTCTCCAAGCACGAGGGGAAGGTGTGCGGTGGAGTCCGGCTGATCGTGCACGATCGGGACGCCTTCGACCCGGTACGGGCCGGGATCGGGCTGCTGATCACCGCGCGGCGGGTGTGGAGCGGCTTCGGCTGGCGCGCGGACCACTGGATCGACCGGCTGACCGGCTCGGACCGGGTACGGACCCTGGTGGAGGCGGGGGCCGACGTGGACGAGGTGGTGGGCGACTGGGCGGTGGGACTGGCGCGCTTCGGGGCGGTGCGCGAAAAATACCTGCTCTACCCGTGAGCCTTCCGTGAGCCGACCGCGTCAGGGGGCTGGTCGGGCGGGCGCAGCAGCAGGATGCTGACTGCACCGGAGGCACGGCGTGGAGGGGGACGTCATGGCGGACATCGGTGGCGGGAGCAGGGGCGCGGTCGGAATCGGGGTCGGGCCGTACGCGGAGCTGACCTTCGACTCCGAAGGGGACGTGGACCGGGCGACGCAGGGGACGGTATCCCGGATGGAGGCCACGGACCTGCTGGTCTTCGCACACGGCTGGAACAGCGACCGGTCCACGGCGACGCGGCTCTACGACCGGTTCTTCGCCCCCTTCCCCGGGCTGGTGGGGTCGGGGGTGCGGCTGGGGTACGTGGGTGTCGTATGGCCCGCGATGCGGTTCTCCGACGAGCCGATACCCGACTTCGACGCACCCGGCCTACTGGCTGCACCCGGCTTCGGTACGGCCCTGGACCCCGTCACCCGGCGAGCCCTCGCGGAGTTCTGGCCGGAGCGGCGCGCCGAGCTGGACCGGGTGGCGGAACTGCTGGAGGAGCGGCCCGACTCGGCGTCGGCCTTCATGGAGTTCGGCGCCCTGGTGCGCGAGTTGGCGGGGGTGGACGCGGTCCCCGCCGCGGTCGCCCCGTCGGTACCGGCGATCTTCACCGACGATGTGCTGGAGGTGTGCCGGGCCCTGTCCGCCGCGCTGCTCCGGGCGGGCGCACCGGCACCGGCGGACCCGGCCGGGCCCGGCCTGACCCTCGGCGGCGGGCTGCGCGGCCTGTGGGGCGGCGCCAAGGAGCTGTTGCGGCAAGCGGCCTACTACAAGATGAAGAAGCGGGCGGGCGTGGTCGGCGAACGCGGACTCGGCCCGGTGCTGACGGAGCTGGCGGCCGCCCGCCCGGCGCTGCGGTTCCACCTGATCGGGCACAGCTTCGGCGCGCGGGTGGTGTCCTTCTCGCTGCGCGCGGTGCCGGACCGGGCCCGGTACGTGAAGTCCGTGACCCTGCTCCAGGGGGCCTTCTCCCACTACGCCTTCGCCGACCGGCTGCCGCACGACAAGAGCAGTGGCGGCGCCCTGCGCGGCCTCCAGCGCCGGGTCGACGGACCAGTGGTCGCCTGCCATTCCCCGCACGACTCGGCCCTCAAGGTCTTCTACCCGCTGGCCTCCCGGATGGCAGGCGATTCGGCCGGACTCCTGGGTTTCGACGAGCGGTGGGGCGCCATCGGGCACGACGGGGTCCGGGCGATCCCGGGTGCGCCCCGGCTGAGCCTCGAAACGGCGCTGCGCGAGGGGGTGCCCGCAGCCGGTTGCGTCAGTGTGGACGCGGGCTCCGTGGTGCGGCGCGGCGGCGCCCCGTCGGGGGCGCACAGCGATATCTGCCACGAGGAACTGGCCCGAGTGGTGGTGACCGCGGGGCGCATGGGGCGCTGAGTTCTGGCCATGTGCCACCCGCACGCCTCGACCGCCCCCGCATGCGCCCGCCTCCGACCGGGCATGTTGGGCACATCGGCGGAGGTGATGGTGTGATGGCGGGATTCCGGAGTCTGGCCTACCAGGTGCGCGACGCGCGCAATGACCGGGCCTTGCGGCGCCATTCGCTGCGCCGCTGCCTGGAGCGCTTCGCGCCCTACGGGCACCGGGCCACGTGGTGGCACCTGTGCGACCGGCACGGGATCGCCCCCGAGGACCGGGGGGCCGATCCACTGCGGCTCGTGGCCGCGCTGGAGGAGCTGGAGGACGCGCGGGCGGTCTGGCTGGAGTACGAGCGGCAGTTCGCGGAACGCCGCCGGCGCGAGAAGCACCACGGAGTGCGCCGCCCGGAGTGGGCCTGGGGCGGGAGCGGGGACGCGGTGGTGCGGTGCGCGGATCCGGGGGTGCGGCCGGAGGGAACCCTGGGCGAGGTGCTGCGCAGGCTGGTGCGGGCGCTGGAGTCGGAGCCGGGGACGGCGTGCCCGGTCTGCGGGGACACCGAACTGCACTGGCCGGAGGTGGCTCCGGTCGGCCCCTGGGTGGGGGCGCTGGCCTGGGACGGGCCGGTGTGCGCGGGCTGCGGGATCGTGGTGCCCAGACCGGCCCTACTGGACCTCCCGACGGCGGGAGCCGCGTGAGAACCACGGTGTCGGTGTCGTTGAACGGCTCGCGGAGCGCCACCGGCGGCCCGGCCGTGCCGATGTCGCCGGAGGCGCTGGCCGAGTCGGCGCTCGCGGCCGTCGCCGCCGGGGCCGGCGAGGTGCTGGTGCACCCGCGCGCCCCGTGCGGGCGCGAAAGCCTCTCGCCGCGGGTGGTCGGGCCGGTACTGGAGGTGCTGCGCCGCGCGGGGGTCGGCGTAGCACTCTCGGTGACGGCGAGCACCGCGGCCGAGCCCGATCCGGCCGGGCGGCTGGAGCGGGTGGCCTCGTGGACGGTGCTGCCGGACCGGACCGTGGTGGACTTCGGGCAGCCTGGGGCCACCGGGCTGGCGGAGGCCCTACTGGCACGGGGCGTCGCCGTGGACGCGGTGGTGCCGCTGGGCGGTACGGCCGGGCCGGAGCCGCTGGCGCGGTTCCTGGCCTGGCCGGTGCGCGAGCCGGGGCGGGTCCGGCTCTCGGCCGAACTTGCGGCGGGCGATCCGGCTCTGGTGGCTGGGCTCCGCGGGCTGCCGCCGGTCCCGGTGCTGCTGTACGGGCGGGACGCGGCCGCCTGGCCGGTGCTGCGGCTCGCCGCACGGTGCGGGACGGACGTGCGGACCGGCGCAGGGGATGTGACGCACCTGCCCGACGGGCGGCCGGCGCGGTCGAACGCCGAACTGGTGTCGGCGGCGCGGGATCTGCTGGCGGAGGCCCGGGGCGTACCGACGGAGGAGCGGGGCCTGCCGGTCGAGGAGCGGGGCCTGCCGGCGGAGGCGCCGGTCAGGACACCCCCTAGAGCCGCGAGCCGCTGAGGCGCTCGCCGAAGGCGTCGTCCGGGTTGGACAGCGCGCAGGTCTCCATGGACAGGCAGCCACAGCCGATGCAGTCCGTCAGATGGTCGCGCAGCCGGCCGAGTCGGGTGATGCGCTCGTCGAGTTCGGCGCGCCAGGCCTCGGAGAGGCGGGCCCAGTCCTCGCGGTTGGGGGTGCGCTCCTCGGGGAGCCGGGCGAGCGCCTCGCGAATGCTGGCCAGCGGGATGCCCACGCGCTGAGCGGCGCGGACGAAGGCCACACGGCGCAGGGCGTCACGGGTGTAGCGGCGCTGGTTGCCGGAGGTGCGGCGGCTGCTGATCAGGCCCTTGGCCTCGTAGAAGTGGAGCGCGGAGACGGCCGCGCCGCTGCGGGCGGACAGCTGGCCGACGGTGAGCTCGTGGATTTTCTCGGGAATCTGCGGCACCCGGTCGAGCGTAGTCGGAGGTCCGTTGACATACGCATGTGGGCCCCAGCATGCTGAGCAAGCGCTTATTCGTCCGTCAGTCGTCTGCGAGAGACAGGAACAGGGCATGGCCGAGCCGAGGGTCTTCACGTCCGCCGAGGAACTGCACGCCGGGACCGGCGAACCGCTCGGCCCCAGCGAGTGGCTGGAGGTGGACCAGAAGCGCATCGACCTCTTCGCGGACGCCACCGGCGATCACCAGTGGATCCATGTGGACCCGGAGCGCGCGGCGGGCGGACCCTTCGGTTCCACGATCGCGCACGGCTATCTGACGCTGTCCCTGCTGCCCAGCCTGGTACCGCAGATCATGCGGGTGGAGGGCATGCGGATGGGCCTCAACTACGGGACGAACAAGGTGCGTTTCCCGGCTCCGGTGCCCGTCGGTTCGCGGCTGCGCGCGACCGCCGTGATCACGGAGGTCGCGGAGGCGGGCGGCGGCGTGCAGGTCACGGCCACGGTGACGGTCGAGCGGGAGGGCGGCGACAAGCCGGTCTGCGTGGCGGAGTCGGTGTCGCGCTACTACTTCTGAAGCCCGTCCGTCCGCACTACCGCGCGGGGGCCGGCCGTGCGGCCACCATGCGGAGCACGAGGTCGGCGTAGAGCCCGCCGACCTCGTCGGGCGTGCGCTGCCCGGCCACGTTGAACCAGCGTGCCACGTCGATGCACAGGGACAGTACGGCGAGCGTGGTGCCCGGCAGGTCGGGGACGTCGAACTCCCCCGCGGCCACACCGTCGGCCAGGATGCGGCGCACGGCGGCGTCGCTCTGCCGGCGCAGCTCCACGATCTCGGCGCGGTGCTCGGGGGCGAGGGCGTCGAGCTCGTACTGGACCACGCGCGCGGTGGTGTGGTGCGCCGCGTGCCACCGCACGAAGGACCGCACGGCGGCGTCGAGCCGGTCGGCGGGGCTGCCGGGGCCGTCGGCGGAGGTGGTCAGGATCTCCAGCGCCTTGTCGTGGCCGATCCGGCTGATCCGGTGGAGCAGCTCTTCCTTGGTCTTGTAGTGGATGTAGAGCGCGGCCGGGCTCATACCGGCACGCCCTGCAATGTCACGTGTGGTGGTGGCGTGGTACCCGCGCTCGGCGAAGGCCTCGACGGCGGCGACGAGCAGCCGTCGCGCGG
The DNA here is from genome assembly GCF_014650695.1 of Streptomyces avidinii. Classification (GTDB taxonomy): domain Bacteria; phylum Actinomycetota; class Actinomycetes; order Streptomycetales; family Streptomycetaceae; genus Streptomyces; species Streptomyces avidinii. Next base: position 47,437 of record NZ_BMVL01000019.1, read on the forward strand.
CGTCGGGGGTGACCTCGGACCACGGCCGGTAGCCGTCGACCGCATCCTCCGCGCTGCCCATCGCCCACTCACCCTTCACCGTACGGAAGGCAACACCCTACCGGAGGGTGAGCAAGCGCTTAGCCTTGTCGGGCGCGCGCCGTCCGCCGGGGCGGCTACTTCGGCGCGAAGGGGTCGTACTCGGCCATGATCTTCTCCATCCTGGCCTGATCCACCCGACTGACGATCTGAGTGACCTCCTGACGGTCGCGGACCACCTTGGCGAGGGTGAAGGCGGAGGTGGTGAGGTACAGGACCGCGATGCCCAGGAAGGCGCGGACCCAGCCGTCGACCTCCAGGTTGTAGATCCCCACGGCCACGGCGCCGATGGCGATGCCGAAGGAGGCGACGGCCTGGCCGTAGTACGCCCCCGTGCTCTGCTGCTTGACCGGTGTCTCGTTCATGGGTCGAGGATCGGTCGGACCGGCACGGAGCACATCCGCACGCGTACTCATCCCTCGTACTCATCCCGCGTACTCATCCCGCAGTGCTCATGCGGGATGAGCACTGCGGGCACTCATGCCCGTGCCCAATCATGCTCAGAAGGCCGAAACCCCGGTGCGGGCGCGGCCGATGAGCAGCTTCTGGATCTGGCTGGTGCCCTCGTACAGGGTCATCACGCGGGCGTCGCGCAGCAGCTTGCCCGCCGGGTACTCGTCGATGTAGCCGTACCCGCCGTGCACCTGGAGGGCGTTGCTCGCGGCGCGCACGGCGGCCTCGGAGGCGAAGAGCTTGGCGGTGGAGGACTCGGTGGCGAAGGGCTGCCCGCGGTCGATGAGGTCGGCGACCCGCCAGGTGAGCAGCCGGGCGGCGTCCACGTCGACCGAGATGTCCGCGATGAGCTCCTGGACCAGCTGGTGGTGGGCTATCGGCTTGCCGAACTGCTCGCGCCGGGCAGCGTACGAGAGCGCCGCGTCCAGGGCCGCCTGCGCGATGCCGACGCAGCCGGCGGCGACCGACATCCGGCCCTTGGCGAGGGCGGACATGGCGACGGAGAAGCCCTTGCCCTCGGGGCCGATCATCGCGGAGGCGGGCACGCGGACGCCGTCGAGGACGAGTTCGGCGGTGGCCTGACCGCGCAGGCCGAGCTTGCCGTGGATCTCACGGCGGGTCAGGCCCGGGGTGTCGGTGGGCACGAGGAAGGCGGAGACCCCGCGATGGCCGGGCTCGTCGCCGGTACGGGCGAAGAGCAGCACCACGTCGGCCCATGTGCCGTTGGTGATGAACATCTTGCTGCCGTCGAGGACGTACGCGTCCCCCTCGCGAACGGCGCGGGTGGTGAGGCTGCCGGCGTCGGAGCCGGTGCCGGGCTCGGTCAGTCCGAAGCAGCCGAGGGCGTCGCCCGAGCAGAGGCGGGGCAGCCAGGCGTGCTTCTGGTCCTCGGTTCCCCAGGCGGCGATGGTCTTGGCGACCAGGCCGAGGGAGACGGAGACGATCCCGCGCACGGCCGAGTCGCCGCGTCCGAGCTCCTCGGTGACCAGGACGTAGGCGAGGTGGTCGCCGCCGGAGCCGCCGTACTCCTCGGGGACGGTCAGCCCGAGGAAGCCGAGCGCGCCCAGCTTCTTCACGATGGCCCGGTCGACGCTTTCGGCGCGGTCCCACTCGGCGGTGTACGGGACGACCTCGCGCTCGGTGAAATCGCGGGCGAGCCGGCGGACTGCGGTCTGCTCCTCGCTCAGCTCCATATTCACCGGGCACCTCCGGGGGCGGGATCGGCACCTTTAACTAGCACCGGTAGTTTATGGCGGGCAGGCCCTACTATGTGGCGCATGGCCAGACCGCGCAAGCCCCTTCTCAGCCGGGACCGGATCGTCGAGGTGGCCGGCGCCCTCGTGGACGCCGAGGGGCTGGAGGCGGTGTCGACGCGGCGGCTGGCGGCCGCGCTCGGGGTCAGCGGGCCCTCGCTCTACAACCACTTCCGCACCAAGGACGAGATCCTGGACGCGGTGGCGGACTCGGTGAGCGCACGGGTCGACCTGTCTATGTTCGACGGCGGCCAGGACTGGCGGGGGGCCCTGCACGCGTGGGCGCATTCGTACCGGGACGCCCTGGCGGACCACCCGAACATCGTGCCGGTCCTGGCGCGCGGGCCGGGCCGCCGGCCGGCCGGGCTGCGGCTGGCGGACGCAGTGTTCGGGGCGATGACGGAGGCCGGGTGGTCACCGGCGCAGGCGACCCGGATCGGCGCACTGATGCGGTACTTCATCCTGGGCTCGGCGGTGGCCTCCTTCGCCCGGGGTTTCGTGGACGACCGGGCGGCGTACGACCCGGCGGACTACCCGCACCTGGGCCAGGCCCACCTGCTGGCGGAGCGCGGGCGGGAGGTGGACGAGGGCGCCTTCGAGACGGGCCTGGCGGCGTTGCTGGACGGGCTGGCCCTGCAGTACGAGGCGCTGAAGGGGACGGTTTGACGCTCGGGGACACCGACTTGATCACCGCGGTGCGCGCCGACGACGCGGCGCGGGTCCGCACCCTGCTGCAGGCGGCGGCCGATCAGGCCGCTCCGGACACGCTCGGCGCGGAAGCACTCGGCGCGGAAGCGCTCGGCGCGGACGGCCTGTCGGCGCTGGACATCGCGGCGGCCCGCGGGTCGTATCCGGTGGTCGAGGCCCTGCACAGCCACGGGGTGCGGCTCGACCGCGTCGGCCCCGACGGCCGGACCCCGCTGCTGCGCGCGGTCGACGCCGGGGCCTACGCGGTCACCGCCCGGCCACTGGTCCCTCCACGACGCGCACCGGCACCTGCGGCTGCGCCAGGCGGCGGGCACCCCCTAGAAGACGACGAGGGAGCGGCCTCCCTTGCCCGCCAGCATGGCGTCGAAGGCCGCCGGGATGCCGTCGAGGGTGATGCGGTCGGTGACCAGGGCACCGAGGTCGAGGCGGCCCGCGCGGACGTGCTCGGCGATCACCGGGAGGTCTCGGGCGGGGTCGCTGTTGCCGTAGACGCAGCCGGTGAGGGTGCGGGCGAAGTGGAAGATCTCCAGGACGTGGAAGGTGACCTGCTGGTCCTTGCCGCCGATACCGACGACCGTGGTGCGGCCGCCGCGACGAGTCGACTCCCAGGCGCCGCGGATGGTCTCCGCCCGGCCGACGCACTCGACGGCGACGTCCGCACCCTGCCCGCCGGTCAGCACGCGGATCTGCTTGGCGGTCGTGTCGGAGGCGAGCACGAACTCGGTGGCTCCGGCCGCTCGCGCCAGTTCCTCCTTGGCGGGGGACACGTCGACGGCGATCACCGGGCCGGCCTGCGCGATCCGCGCGGCCTGGAGGGCGGCGAGGCCGACCCCGCCGACGCCGAACACGGCGACCGACTCGCCCGGGCGGACCTGGGCGCTGTGCCGGACGGCCCCGTAGCCGGTGAGGACGGCGCAGCCGAGCAGGGCGGCCTCGGCGAGGGGGATCCCGTCGGGGGCGGGCAGCACGCAGTTGGCCGCGACGACGGTCTCCTCGGCGAAGGCGGCCACATTCAGCCCGGGGTGCAGTGCGGTGCCCTGCGCGTCGTGCGCGTGGACCGCCCCGACCCCGGCGAGCGCGGTGGCGCAGAGCCAGACCTCGCCGATCGTGCAGTGGTGGCACGCTCCGCAGGACGGCGCCCAGTTGAGCACCACGCCGTCGCCCGGGGCGACGTGGGTGACGCCCTCCCCCACGGCGAGGACGGTGCCCGCGCCCTCGTGGCCGAGGACGGCGGGTACGGGGACGCGCATGGTGCCGTTGGTGAGGGAGAGGTCGGAGTGGCACACCCCGGCGGCGGTGAGCCGCACCCGGACCTGCCCGGGGCCGGGATCCGGCAGCACGATGTCCCGTATCTCCAACGGGGCTCCGACGGCGGGCAGGACGGCGGCGCGGACCATGGTCGTCATCTCGTCTTTCCGATGCTGGCTGGGTGAGGGTGCGGGTGCGGTGGCGATCGGGCGATCGGGGCGGGACAGAGTGGGCCGGTGGGCCGGGTGGTGGGCTCAGAACTGCAGGGACTTCGTCTGGAGGTACTCGGCCAGGCCGTGCGGGCCCAGCTCGCGCCCGACGCCCGACTGCTTGTAGCCGCCGAAGGGCGCGAGCACGTTGAAGCGGCCGCCGTTGATGTCCACCTGCCCGGTGTCCATACGGCGCGCGAAGGCCACGGCCGTCGCCTCGTCGGCCGCCCAGACGGCGCCGCCCAGGCCGTAGACGGTGCCGTTTGCGATGCTGAGGGCCTCCTCCTCGTCCTCGTACCGCAGGATCGACAGCACGGGGCCGAAGATCTCCTCCTGGGCGATGGTCATGTCGGGCGTGACGTCGGCGAACACCGTCGGCGCCACGAAGTACCCCTGCTCCAGCGGCGCGTCGGGCCCGCCTGCGACCAGGCGCGCGCCTTCCTCCACGCCCTTGGTGATGAAACCGCGGACCCGCTCGTGCTGCTTGGCATTGACGACCGGGCCGACCCGGATGCCGGCCTGGCGGGGATCACCGGTGGGGTAGTCGGCGACGGCCTCGGCCGCGAGCGAGACGGCCTCCTCGTACTGGTCCCGGTGGACGAGCATCCGGGTGAGCGCGTTGCAGCTCTGGCCGGTGTTGTTCATGACGTGTCCGACGCCTGCCGCGACGGCCTTGGCCAGGTCGGCGCCGGGCAGGATGACGTTGGCCGACTTGCCGCCCAGTTCGAGCGCGACCCGCTTGACGGCGGCTCCGGCCGTGGCACCGATCAGCTTGCCGACCGCGGTCGAGCCGGTGAAGGAGACGAGGTCGACCCCCTCGTGCGCGGCCAGGGCCTGGCCTGCGACCGGACCGGTACCGGTCACCAGATTGAAGACTCCGGCCGGGATGCCCGCCTCGTGCACGGCTTCGGCGAAGAGCTGTGCGGTCAGCGGGGTGTCCTCGGCCGGCTTGAGGACGAGGGTGCAGCCGGCGGCGAGAGCGGGCGCCACCTTTGCAACGACCTGGTGCAGCGGATAGTTCCAGGGCGTGATGGCCGCGACCACCCCGACCGGCTCCAGGAGCACGGTGGAGTTCCCGATGCGTTCCTCGAAGGCGTACGAGGCGGCGAGTTCGGCGTAGGAGGCGGCCACGGCGATCGGCGATCCGACGTGGACCGCCTTCGAGAAGCCGAGCGGGGACCCGAGCTCGGCGGTGATGGTGTCGGTCAGTTCGACCTTGCGGGCCAGCAGCGCGTCGCGCAGCGCGCCGATCAGCGCGCCCCGCTCGGCCGGGGGCGTGGCCGCCCAGCCCGGGAGTGCCGCACGGGCCGCGCGTACGGCTGCGTCCACGTCCTCCTCGGTACCGGCCGGGACCGTGCCGATGACCTGGCCGTCGGCCGGGTTCACGACCTCGATCAGCTCGCTGCCGGCGGCGGGCCGCCACGCGCCGTCGATGTACATCCCGTCGTGGGCCTTCATGGCATTCCTCCCGAGCACGCACGAGCGCGTAGATCCGACCTCTCGAACACCCTACAAACTAGCGCCGGTAGTTTTTGTCGGCCAGGGGGCGCGGGACGTCAGATGATGCCGAAAAGCATCCCCGCCGCCAGGACCACGAGGGAGGTCAGAGCCGCCCATTTCACGGTGAACCGGGTGTGGTCGCCGAACTCGACCTTGGCCATGCCGACGAGGACGTAGACGGCCGGAACCAGCGGACTCGACATGTGCAGCGCCTGGCCGACGAGGGAAGCGCGGGCGATCTCGAGCGAGGAGACCCCGTGGGCGGCGCCGGCCTCGGCCAGGACGGGCAGGACACCGAAGTAGAAGCCGTCGTTCGACATGAAGTAGGTGAGCGGCAGGCTCAGCAGGCCGGTGACCAGTGCCATGTGCGGGCCCATGCCCTCGGGGATGGCGCCGACGAGCCAGTCGGCCATGTGCTTGACCATGCCGGTGCCGGTGAGGACCCCGGTGAAGACGGCGGCGGCGAAGACCATGCCGGCGACGTTCAGGACGTTGTCGGCGTGGGCGGCGATCCGGGCCTTCTGGTCGGGCATGTGCGGGAAGTTCACGGTGAGCGCGAGAGCGGCGCCGAGGAGGAACAGCACCGGGATGGGCAGCAGCTCCGTGATCATCGCGGTCAGCAGGGCGACGGTCAGGCCGGCGTTGAACCAGTACAGGCGGGGGCGCAGGGTGGGGCGGTGCGGATCCAGGCCCTGGAAGCCGTCCTCCGGGGCGGGGATGTCGCCGCTCCCGAGCGGGGCGGAGGCGGAGGCGGAGGCAGGAGCGGAGCCGGTCGCGGAGGCGGCCGCGGAAGCGGCGGAGTCGGTGGCGCCTTCGGCGGATGCGGACGGGCCGGACGCCCCGGGGGCGGCCGGGACCAGCTCGTCCTCGACCGCCTCCCGTTCCACCTGCCCGGGCAGTACCAGGGTGCCGACCCGGCGGCGCTCCTTCACACCGAGGACGTACGCCAGGACGAACACGAAGAGCAGCCCCACCGCGAGAGCCGGGATCATCGGGACGAAGATGTCGGCGGCGTCGAGCTTGAGGGCGGTGGCGGCGCGGGCGGTCGGACCGCCCCAGGGGAGGGTGTTCATGACGCCGTTGGCCGTGGCCGCGACGCCCGTCATGACCACCAGGCTGAGGCCGAGCCGCTTGTAGAGCGGATACATGGCCGAGACGGTGATCATGAAGGTGGTCGAGCCGTCGCCGTCGAGCGAGACGATCGCGGCGAGGACGGCGGTGCCGACCACCACCCGCATCGGGTCCGCCTTGCAGAAGCGCAGGATGCCGCGGACGATCGGGTCGAAGAGACCGACGTCGATCATCACTCCGAAGTAGACGATGGCGAACATCAGCATGGCGGCGGTCGGGGCGAGCTTGCCGACGCCGTCGATGACGTAGTCGCCGAGGTGCGCGCCCTTCCCTGCGAACACGCAGAAGAGTGCGGGGATGAGGACGAGCGCCGCGATGGGCGACATTTTCTTCAGCATGATCAGGACCAGGAAGGTCGCGATCATGGCGAAGCCGAGGAAGGTCAGCATGTGGGGAAGGTAGGTGCCCCCTCAGCGCGCCAACAAGACGTCTACGCGTGAGCAATACGAGCAAAACCCCAGCTCAGGGCAGGGGTGTCAACTCGACGGGGAAGCCGTTGAGCACCGCCGTGCCGGACAGCCGGTCCATGCGGGTGCCGTCGAGCAGCTGGTTGACGTTCGCACCGGGCACCGCGGCCGCCACCGACAGCCGCGAGCCGGCGCGATCGTGGCCCCACCCGTGCGGGAGGCTCACCACACCGCTGCGGACGGCATCGGTGACCTCGACGGGCACCTCCAGGCTCCCGCCCTCGGCGGTGATCCTGGCCTGCCCTCCGTCCACGAGTCCGAGTCGCTCCGCGTCGTGCGGGTGGACGTGAAGGGTGCAGCGGTTGGAACCTCCGGTGAGGGCCGGTACGTTGTGCAACCAGCTGTTGTTGGACCGCAGATGGCGGCGGCCCACGAGCACCAGGGCGGCGGGGCGTTCGGCGAGCGCCGCGCGCAGCCGGGGCAGCTCGGCCGCGATCGGGTCCGGGAGCAGCTCGATCCTGCCGCTGCGGGTCTTGAGCACGCCCGGGAGCCGGGGCCGCAGCGGGCCGAGGTCGATGCCGTGCGGCGCCTGCCGCAGATCGTCGAGGGTCAGGTCGTACGGGCCCGTGCGCAACATCAGGTCGAGGCGCCGCTCGGGGCCGGTGGTGCCGTTCAGCAGGCGGGCCAGTTCCTGCGGGTCGCCGCCGTGGAGCGGTGAGTGGGGATCGGTGACCGCCCGGGCCAGGGTGTCGGCGATGACACGCTCGTCGACGGCCTCGGGCGGCGCGCCGTGCAGTCCGGAGACGGCGAGGATCAGGCGCGCGTGGATCTCGCACTCGTCCATGCCCTCGCCCTCCAGCGGGACGGCGGCGGGCGAGTACCGGGCCTGGTTGCGCACGGCGAACCCGTTGAACGCGAAGTCGAAGTGCGCGCTCCGGGAGGGCGGCGGCGGTGGCAGGACGACGTGTGCGTGGCGTGAGGTCTCGTTCAGGTACGGGTCGACCGAGACCATGAAATCGAGCCCGGCCAGCGCCCGGTCCAGCCGGTCGCCGTCGGGCGCGGACAGCACCGGATTGGCGGCGACGGCGAGCAGTGCGCGGATCCGCCCTTCGCCCGGGGTCTCGATCTCCTCCGCCAGTGCGGCCATGGGCAGCTCGCCCTTGGCCTCGGGGTGGCCACCGACCCGGCTCGACCAGCGGCCGAGTGCGAATCCCTTGCCCGGACCCGCGGGCCGGCCCGGCGGGGCCGTCGCCGAGAGCGGGAACAGGGCTCCGCCCGGCCGGTCCAGATTGCCGGTGAGGATGTTGAGTACGTCGACCAGCCAGCTCGCCAGCGTGCCGTACTCGACCGTGCAGCTGCCGATTCGCCCGTAGACGGCGGCGGTGGGTGCCGCCGCGAGCTCGCGGGCGAGCGTGCGGATCTCGGCGGCCGTGAGGTCGCATGCGGGTGATACGGCCTCAGGAGTGAAACTCCCGAGCGCGGCACCGAGTTCCCCGATGCCCTGGCTGAGTTCCTCCAGTGCGCCGGGGGCGGCGAGCTTCTCCTCGATCAGGGTGTGCGCGAGGGCGGCGAGGAGCAGTGCGTCGCTGCCGGGGCGCGGCGCGAGGTGGCGGTCGGCGAGTGCGGCGGTGCGCGTACGGCGCGGGTCGACGACGACCAGGGTGCCGCCGCGGGCCCGCAGGGCCTTCAGCCGGCCCGGGAAGTCGGGGGCGGTGCACAGCGAGCCGTTGGACTCGACCGGGTTGGCGCCCAGGAGGAGCAGGAAGTCGGTCCGGTCGAGGTCGGGGACCGGGATGGCGAAGGGGTCGCCGAAGAGGAGTCCGCTGGACACGTGCTTGGGCATCTGGTCGAGCGTGCTGGCGGTGAAGAGGTTGCGGGTGCCGAGGGCCTTGAGGAGCAGGGGCGGGTAGAGGGCGCCTGCCATGGTGTGCACGTTCGGGTTGCCGAGTACGACGCCGACCGACTGGGCCCCGTACTCCCGGACCAGGGCGGGGACGGCGGCGGTGATGGCGTCGAAGGCCTCCTCCCAGGTGGCCTCCCGCAACCGGCCGGCACGGCGGACGAGGGGGCCGCGCAGCCGGTCGGGGTCGGAGTCGAGCGCTCCGAACGCGGCCCCCTTGGGGCAGATGAAGCCGCGGCTGAAGACGTCCTCCCGGTCACCGCGGGCGCCGGTGACCGCGCCGTCCGCGAGGGTGAGGGTGAGGCCGCAGGTGGCTTCGCAGAGGGGGCAGATGCGCAGGGCGGTGCGGGACATGGGCCCTCCAGGGGCGGCGGTCTGCGGCACGGGCACGCCGGGTGCACCGAGCATACCGACCGGTACGCACGGAGGGGAGGGGTCGTCAGTCGAGTACGCGGGCGAGATAGGCGTGCATCATCGCGCGGGTCTCGTCGACGATGCCCGGATCCCCGGCCGGGTCGGCCCGGAAGGCCAGCTGGATCAGCGCGTCGGTGGCCTCGACGGCGACGAGTACGGCCCGCTCCAGAGTGGCGTCCGGGGTGAGACCGAGGTGCGCGGAGAGCAGCTCGGTCAGCCGGGCGGCGACCTGGTGGTTCGGGTCCGCCTCCGGCCCCTCGGTGGGCGGCGCGGGCACGCCGAAGTCGACGAGCGCGAAGCCCGGCATGCTGCGCTTCATGGCCAGGTACTCGTCCAGTACCGCGTCCACGACGGGCCGCCAGTGGGTGGCGGGGAGGTCGGCGAGCCGGTCTGCGATGCCGTCGACGTAGCGGTCCAGGTTGCGGTGGGCGAGGGCGATGGCCATGGCCCTCTTGTTGCCGAAGAAGCGGTAGACGGAGCCGATCGGCACGCCGGCGCGCAGGGCCACGGCACGGGTGCTGAGATTCTCGTACCCGGTCTCGTCGAGCAGCTCGGCGCAGGCGTCGAGGATCCGGGCGAGCCGGTCGGCGCTGCGCTGCTGGATCGGCGTACGGCGCAGGGAGTGGGCGGGAGGCACGGGGTCCATCATGCCGCTCCTCGCTTCCGGGTTCGGTGGGGGCCTCAGTTCAGCAGAAGTCCGATCCCCCCGAGGGTGTAAGTGATCATCAGCGCCAGCAGCGGCAGTTGGCCGGCCACCGCTCTGGCGGGCGGGAAGAGGCGTACGGAACGGTCGTGGGCCGCGACGACGCCGAGCACGTGACCGGTGACGACGGCGACGACCTGGAGGGCCGCGAGGCCGCCCGGACCCAGCAGTGGCACGGGTTCGGGGGCGTTGTCAGTGCCGAGTGCCATGCTTACTGTGCGTGGTCCTTCGACTACGAGGAGGGAGAAGTAGTGGGCGATGAGATAGCCGAGTGCGATCGGTACGAGTGAGTGCGCGAAGGCGGTGAGCGGTCCGGGGTGCGGGCCGCTGACGAGTCGGGTGGCCGCGGCGCACAGGCAGTAGAGCGTGGCGACGAGGGCGATGGAAGCGAGCAGTCCGAGTGTGGCCGTGGGGGTGCGGCCGAGGGGGGAGGTCTGTAGGGCGTTGATCCACGAGGGGTTGTCGGAGAAGCCGTCGTAGGCGGTGGAGCCGAGGAGGACGCAGACGGTGGCGACGAGTCCGGGCCGCTCGGGTGTCGCGTCGAGTCCGTGGAAGGGGTTACGGAGAACGAGGCGGCCGTCGCTGCGACGGCCGAGGGGGGAGAGCCGGGCCAGGAGGGTGGAGTACGCCTCGAAGGCGTCGCCGCCGTCGAACCAGCGCTCGCCGAAGCGGGCGGCGAGCAGGAGTTGGCCGGTGGCGTAGGCGGTGATCGCGATCAGGAGGGTGGTGGTGGATGCGGGTTCAGGAGCGACGAGTTCGAGCCAGGTGAAACCGAACAGCCCGGCGGCGGCGGGCCATTGACCGATCCGGACCGGAACGGGGCGGTGGTGGCCCGGGCCGGTGTCGGGGTCTTGGCGGCGCAGGGCCCGGGAGAGCAGGTGGTGGAGGGTGCGGAGCGGGTTGAGCAGGCGCCAGACGGGGCCGAGGAGGAGGGAGGCGGGGACGAGTCCGACCCAGAGGAGGACGTAGACGGCGCCGGGAGCGGGGTTGTGCGCGGGGTCGTCGGGACCGAGGAGGAGGTACAGCAGGACGGCGAGTGCGGCGGCGAGTCCCAGTCCGCGCAGAGCGGTTCGGGTGGCCGGCGCGTCGGCCACCCGCTGCAGGGCGGCGGGCAGGGCGAGACCCGAGCGCTCTCCGCGGAAGCGGGAGGTGGACCAGAGGAGGCCGAGCGCGAGGAAGGAGACGAACAGCGCGGCGAAGGCACCGGCGAAGGCATAGAAGGGAGAGATGGGCAGATCGTGCTGGGACCCGATCCCGTGCGCGAGCGAGGTGAGCGGATCGGCCGGGTGAAGGACCACGCCCTGGCCGCGACCACCACCACCGCCGCCCTGGGTGCCCCCCGGCCCGAGGGGGCTCACCATGGGCCTACCCGGGACGGCGCCGCCGTCCCGCGGGCATCCCGGCAGGGCGCCGCTGGCCCGAGCCCGGCTCCGGGACGCCGGGGCCGGGATGCGGGACGGAGCGCGGGCCGGGATGCAGGCCGGAGTACGGGTCGGGACCCGCGTCCGGCCAGGGGCCCGGGTATCGGCTCAAGCCCCGGCCCGGGCGGGCGTCCGAACGCGGGTCGGGCTGCCGGCGCAGGCACGGGCCGGGCCTTGCGCCCGGGCCCGGGCGGCGGGCGCTGGGTGAGGCCGGGGACGGTGTGGGGGCGGGTCATCGGACGAGGAGTTGGGTCAGGACGAGGTTGGACTCGTGGGTTTCGACCTCGAAGAGGCCCGTGCGGTCGGCTGTCAGGATCAGGGTGGCCTCCTGGCCTGCCGGCAGGGCGAGTTCCTTGTCGTAGCCGTGGACGTGCAGGGTGTCCGCGCGGTCGCTGGTGACGCGCAGGGCCACGCGCTCTCCGCGCCGCAGTTCGGTGCGGGCGGGGGCGGGGGTGACCTTGCCGTCCCGGACGGTGACGGTGACCGTCCGGTCGGCCTGCTCCGCAGCCGGAGCAGGAGTCGGAGTCGGAGCTGAAGGCGGGGCAGGGCTCGGACTCCCGCCGTGGCTGTGGCCGTCCGGCGGCCCCGGGGCGGTGGCGGTGAGCTGCGCCGTGCCCTCGACCGGCTTGCCCGACACGGCCCAGGCGGTGTGGTCGTCCGCGTAGAGGCGGACGGTCAGGGTGTGCGTGCCCTCGGGGACCTGCGCCGCGGGCAGGTGGAACCAGGGGCCGTACAGCCGGGCCAGTTTGCGTCCGTCGAGCTCCAGGTGGGCGTGGCCCGCGCCCGGGAGTGCGGCGCCGCCGGTGCTGTCGGGGGTGAAGCGGTAGTCCTTCACCGCCAGTTGGAGGTTCCAGCCGTCCTCGCTGTCCGGGCGGACGGTGAGCCGGACTTCCGGCGCCCCCTGGGCCGGTACCTCGCGGAGCCGGTGGCCGGTGGTGTCGGTGGCCGTGAGCAGGGTGCCCACGCTGCCGGAGGCCTGCTCGTGGCTGGTGCCGGGCTTGTGGTGGGTGGTGGCCCGCCCGCCGCAGCCCGTCGCCGCGCCGCCCGCCAGGAGCAGGGCAAGGGTGAGCAGGGCGGCGGCGCGGGCGGTTCGGCGGAGCCTGCGGGCCGCGCGGGGCGGCGGCGTACCGCAGGCGTCGCACCGGCTGTCGTCGTCGGGCTGATGCTCCGGCTGGTGCTCGGGCCGGTCGGTCACGGCTGGCCTCCTGGGGTCGGCGCGGCCTGGGCGGGGATCACGGCGCGGGCTTCGGGGTGGCCGGGGGCTCGGAGGCCACCGCGCGCAGCACAGGGGCCGGGCCCGCGGGGACCGGGGCGCGGTCGCCCGCGGGGTCGCCGCCCGGGCCGGACGGGTGGGCCGGGGCGCCCGGGCGGGCCGAGGCCACCACCGCCCACAGGACCCAGACCACGGCCACCAGGGCCCGTACCCAGGCGGGGCTCAGGGGGGTCCACGGGATCATCAGGACTGCCTTGTCGAAGGCGTCCAGCAGGGTGAGCCCGGCCAGCAGCAGGGTCAGGCGGGCCAGCCACGGGCGGCCGGTGCGCAGGACCAGGCCGACGCCCGTCCACCACAGGCCGAGCAGGAGCAGGGCCAGCGCGGGGACGAAGGTGGCCGTCAGGGCCGTGGTGGAGCCGGCCACGTCCAGGACCAGACCCGCCAGCCCCGCCAGCGAGGCGGCCGTGCCCGGGCGTGAGCCGCGCAGCCGGCGCCACCACAGGACCCCGCCGACCAGCAGCAGCACCGCGGCGACGGCCAGCGCGAGCTGGGTCTCCACCCGCTCCAGGCCGCGCGCGCCGTACCAGTCGCAGCCGGCCGGGAGTTTGCGCGCCTGGACGTTGTAGTCCGCGCAGACAAGGAGCTGGACCAGTTTGACCGGTTCGCCGACCAGTCGGGAGGACGCCCCCGAGACCTCGCCGCGGCGGTCACCGCACTGCGGGACCGTGCCCGGGGTGGAGCCGTCGGGTCCGTCCTGCCAGCAGTTGGCGCGCCCCTGGCCGTCCCACCACACGTCCATGCCGTTGGGGCGGGCGGCGCCGGACTTGTCCTTGCCCATGACGTTCCCGGCGTACCGGTTGTGGTGGGAGGTGTCGGTCTGCTTGGACCACGCCTCCTCGCCGCGGATGAAGGCGGGGACCGCGCTGAGGAAGAAGCCCGCGCGCTCGTGCCCGTACACCCAGTTGCCCTCGTAGAGGTTCCAGTTGCCGCCGGCGGTGATGATGCCGGTGCCCGGGGGCATGGAGATCTGCGGGCAGACGACGCCGCGTTCGTAGCCGCGCTCGATCGGCGGTTTGGCGCAGGTGCCGTCGGCGACGAAGCCGTAGTAGTCCTGGTTGTTGTCGTGGATCAGGTTCCGCTCGAACTTGGCGTGGTTCTGCGGGAGTCCGGGGTGCCCGGGGAAGGCGCTGTCCATCGAGGCGCCGCCCATGTTCTGGTCGAACTCGTTGTCGTGCACCCAGACCGAGTCGCCCGCGGTGCCGGAGTAGCCGACCATGTTGTGGTGGCTGCGGCAGCCGGTGATCTCGATGGAGTACCGGGGGACCTCGTAGCCGCGGCCGTCGTTGATGTTCGAGGCGCTGCCCGGGTAGATGCCGGAGTCGCCGTTCCCGTAGGACTCGCAGTTCTTGTAGAGCCCGTGGTCGCTGGCGAAGGTCAGGAAGCCGTACTCGTCGTTCCAGCGGGTCAGCACGTCGTCGATGACGAAGCCGTCGCCCGCCAGCACGTACAGCGAGTTGAAGGTGGTGCGCTGGGCGGTGAAGTTGCGGAAGTAGATGCCGTTGGACTTGTCCGCGCGGATGGCGTTCAGCTTCTGGTACTTGGCGTCGACGACCACGTCGAGCCGTGATGCGCCGGTGCCCTCGATCTGCAGGTTCGTCTTGCCGAGGATCGCGACGAGGTTCTGGTTGTGCCGGCACCGGACCTGCTGCTCGTAGGACAGGATCTGGTAGCCCAGCGAGGACTCGGGGGCCTTCAGCGCGGCGCACTCCCCCGTCGGCTTGGGGAGCGAGGGCTCCTCCTCGTACAGGCCGGGGAGGATCGCGATGTTCATCCCGGGCCGGTCGACGGCGTCGACGGCCTCCTGGAGGTGCCGGTAGCCGCTCTTCTCGCAGCGCTCGTACAGGGCGAGGTTGCGCTGCCGGAGCTCTTCGGGGAAGGCGGATATCCGGCGTTCGAAGGCGGGCCGGTCGGTCTTGCAGACGATCAGGTCGGGCTCCGTCCTGCGGTACTCGGGTACGGATCCGGAGCCGTCCGGGAGGGTGATCGGGCGCTCCTCGTGCGCGCGGGCGGCGGGCGCGGCGACGAGGAGGGACACAAGGGCGAGGAGGGCGGCGAGGAGCGCCGCCGGCACGGCAGGAAACCTGCGGGTCCACGACATGCGCGTGAGAGTAGAGCAATGTTCATCTTTTGTGATCCCCCTCGACCGAATCCGCGTTCCGGTCCGGCCGGGCGCCCCTCGACCTTTCCCGCCTTTCCGGCCATTCCCGCCGATCTCCCGCCGGCCTCGCGGCCCCGCCCGGGGTCCGCCGTTGACGCGCGGGCTGCGGAATCCTACTGTCGACCATAGGATTCCTTCGACGGAGCGGGAGCAGCACATGAGCGAGCAGGCCAGGAAGACGGCCGAGGCACTGGAGTACCTCACCGGCTTCGGCAACGAGCACAGCTCGGAAGCCGTCCCCGGCGCACTGCCGATCGGCCGGAACTCGCCCCAGCGCGCACCTCTCGGCCTCTACGCCGAGCAGCTCAGCGGCAGCGCCTTCACCGAGCCGCGCACGCACAACCGCCGCTCGTGGCTCTACCGGATCCGCCCCTCGGCCGCACACCCGCCCTTCACCCGGGTCGACAACGGCGCCCTGCGCTCCGCGCCCTTCACGGAGGCCGTACCGGACCCGAACCGGCTCCGCTGGAACCCGCTGCCCGCCCCGGCCCCCGGCACCGACTTCCTGGCCGGCCTGTGGACCCTCGGCGGCAACGGCGACGTCACCCAGCGCTCCGGCATGGCCATCCACCTCTACGCCGCCAACGCCGACATGACCGACCGGGTGTTCAGCGACTCCGACGGCGAGCTGCTGATCGTCCCCGAGCGCGGCGGGCTGCTCCTGCGCACCGAACTGGGCCTGCTCGCCGCCCGCCCCGGCGACATGGCCATCGTCCCCCGCGGGGTCCGGTTCCGCGTCGAGCTGCTCGACGCCGACGCCCGCGGCTACGTCTGCGAGAACTACGGCCAGCCCTTCGAACTGCCGAACCTGGGCCCGATCGGCGCCAACGGCCTCGCCGCCGCACGGGACTTCCAGGCCCCCGTGGCCGCGTACGAGGACAGCGACCGCCCGACCGAGGTGATCAACAAGTTCTGCGGCAACCTCTGGTCGGCCACCTACGACCACTCCCCGCTCGACGTGGTCGCCTGGCACGGCAGCCACGTCCCGTACGTGTACGACATGCGCCGCTTCAACGTCCTGGGCTCGATCAGCTACGACCACCCGGACCCGTCGATCTTCACGGTCCTGACCTCCCCCTCCGACACCCCGGGGCTGGCGGGGGTGGACTTCGTGGTCTTCGCACCGCGCTGGCTGGTCGGCGAGGACACCTTCCGCCCGCCCTACTTCCACCGCAACGTGATGAGCGAGTACATGGGCCTCATCGAGGGGGCCTACGACGCCAAGGCCGAGGGCTTCGTCCCGGGCGGCGGCTCGCTCCACAACATGATGTCCGCGCACGGCCCCGACCACGAAACCTTCGACCGGGCGAGTGCCGCCGAGCTGAAGCCGCAGAAGATCGACGACGGCCTGGCCTTCATGTTCGAGACGCGCTGGCCGATCACCGCCACCGCACAGGCCGCCGGTGCCGATCACCTCCAGCGCGACTACGACGCCGTGTGGCAGGGTCTGCAGCGCCACTTCCGCGGCTGACCTGCACTGCATACCCTGCATGCGCCGCACGTCACCCCTGCCCAGCCGTTCGGAGATCCACCCGTGACCGCCTTCGCCCCCGACTCGCTGGTACTGAACCGGAAGCTGCCGCTCTGGTACCAGGTGTCGCAGTCACTGCGCGCCTCGATACTGGGGCGCACCCCGGACGCCTCGCTGCGCCTGCCCACCGAGGAGCAGCTCGCCGAGCACTACGGGGTGAGCGTGCTGACCATGCGGCAGGCGCTCAAGGAGCTGGAGAACGAGGGCCTGATCAGCCGGCACCGGCGGCGCGGCACCTTCATCGAGCCGGGCGCGCTGCGCAGCACCCCGGTCCGGCTGCTGGGCTCGGTCGACGCGATCGTGGCCCAGCAGTCGGGCGACCGCACGACAATCCTGGGACACGGCCGCACGGCCGTGTCCGGGGAGCTGCTGGAGCACTTCCCGGATACGCCCGAGGTGGTGGCGTACCGGCGTCTGCGCCACGACCGGGAGAGCGGCGAGCCGACCAACTGGGCGGAGAACGCGGTCCTCCCGGAGTTCGCCGGGGCCGTGGACCTCGCCGATCTCGAACGCTGGCCGATGACCAAGGTCCTGCGGGACATCGTCGGGGTGCGCATCAGCCGGATCACGGACACGGTGGAGGCCCGGCTGGCCGACCCGGAGACGGCCGAGCTGCTCCGCGTCCCGCTGCTCAGCCCGATCCTGCACTACACGGGGGTCACCTACGACGAGGACGGCCGGGTGGTGGACGTGGCCCGCATCCGCTACCGCGGCGACCGGTTCTCCTTCACCGTGACGGTCGACGCGCACTGACGTCGGCGCGCACCGACGTCCGCGCGCACCGACGTCGCCGGGCACCACGGCGGCGCGCACCGACGTCTACACGCCCTACGCCGGCGCGCACCGACGGCCGCGGAGCCACCGCCCGACCGGCCTCGGAGCCACCGCCCGACCGCTGCGGCGACCCCTGCGACTACCGCGGCTCCTTCTCGTCGTCCTCCCCGGTGCGCTCGCCCTCTGCCTGCGACGGCGTGGTCCGCATCGTGTGGGGGTGCTGCCGCTGCTTGCGCTGGGCCTCGTCCATGTCCTCGTCGAGGCGCTCGCCCTCGGCCTGCGACGGGGTCGTGTATTCGTCGTACTGACTCATGGCCGCCTCCTCAGCTTCACCGGTCAATACCGCACATATGCGTACATAAGGAGCGTAGCTCTTCGGCCTGGACGCAGCCCGGCTGCCCGGTCCCGTCGCTACCATCGGCGGCGTGAGCGAAGACGTACCGCTGCTCGATGACCTGATGCCCTGGGCCGTGGGCAGCCTGCGACTGGGCCGGGACTGGGTGGCCGCACCCGATCCGGCGGCCCTGCGCGCCCGCTGGGCCGCCCTGACGGGCTCCGAAGGGGCCGAGCGGGAGCGACTGTTCCGCCCGAGCCGCAGCCGCAGGCCCGACGCGGGGGCGGCAGCCCTGCCGGGGCAGCGCTCGGCGGCCACGGCCCGCTTCACGGACGCCCCCGGCCCCTGCCCCGACCCCGTACGGGTACTCCGCGAGCCCTTCGACGAGCAGTGGCTACTGCCCGACCAGCGGCTGATCGACGTGGCCCGCCCCGAGCTCTGGCGGGTCCGGGACGCGCACCAGCTGTTCCTCGTCGAGACCCCGGATCCGCTGGTCACCGCGCACCTCCCGGTCGGCCGCCTCGGCCGGATCCGTCCCCTGCACCGGCGCCCCGGCGGCGCCGAGCCCAATCTCGCCCCCGGCCTCCTGCCCCTGCTGGGCGCGCGCCACGGCGGCTGGGTCGCCCCCGAGGACGTCCTGTGCTGGATCCTGGCGGCGGGCCGCCCGGGCCCGCGCGGTTACGAGGTGCCGCTCGCCGCCGACCCGGCGCACTGGCGGGCCGGGCTGGAGCTGGGGCACCGACTGCTCGGCGTGCAGCTGCGTGGGGCGCGCGGTGGCGAGCCGCCCCGGCTACCGGGCGGCCGCCGCCCGTACGTCCGCTCGGCGGTCGCGGGCTGGCCGCACGAGCCGGCGTACGACGCCGAGAGCGAGACGCTGAGCCTCGGGGGCGGGACCGTGTCCCCCGTGCCGGCCGGGGCCTGGGAGTACGAGGCGCAGGGCGTACGGGTGCTGCCGGCCTGGTTCGCGGCCCGCACCGCGCACCGCAGCCCGGACGCCGACGGTCTGGCGGCGCTGGGGCCCGCCGAGTGGCCGCAGAGCTGGACCTCGGAACTGCTGTCCCTGGTCACCACCTTGGCGCTGCTGGCCGAACTGGCTCCGGAGCGGGCCGCGTTCGAGCCCGGCCCGGGGCTGCCGGCCGAGACCCTGCGCGCGGCCGGGGTGCTGCCGCCGCCGGCCTCGGCCCGGCGCCCGGCTTCGGTGCTGGACCACCAGGAGGAGGGCCCGGGCGGGCAGTTCGCCCTCCTCTGAGGAGGACCGGCACGTGTGCGGGCCTCCGCATCCGGGCCTCCGCATCCGGGGCGCTGCTGTGGTCGGGGCTGCTGCTCGCGCTGTTCGTGCCGCCGGCGACTGGCAGGTTCGCACGCGGGGCCGGTAGCGACCCGCGGCATCGCGCCCTGCGACCCGTAACAACCCGTGGCGTCGCGCCCCGCGACCCGTAACAACCCGTGGCGGCTGTCAGGGCGGCCGCCATTCGTGATCAATGTCGCGCATCGCCCCCGGTGTGGTGACAGCCGCCCGTCCGACCCGGTAGGCAGGGGGCATGTCTACCGAACCGCTCCCCCTGGACGGCGTCACCGTCGTCGCCGTCGAGCAGGCCGTCTCGGCCCCCTTCGCCACCCGCCAGCTCGCCGACCTCGGCGCCAGGGTGATCAAGGTCGAGCGCCCCGACGGCGGCGACTTCGCCCGCGCCTACGACACGGCCGCGCACGGCCTCGCCTCGCATTTCGTCTGGGCCAACCGCGGCAAGGAGTCGATCGCGCTCGACCTGAAGGACCCGCGCGGCCGGGAGGTCCTGCACGGGCTGCTCGCCGACGCCGACGTCTTCGTGCAGAACCTCGCCCAGGGGGCCGCCGCCCGGCTCGGGCTCGACTCGGCGGCGCTGTGCGCGCGTTACCCCCGGCTGGTCGCCGTGGACGTCTCCGGATACGGCGCCGAGGGCCCGTACGCCCACAAGCGCGCCTACGACATGCTCGTGCAATGCGAGGCGGGCCTGGTGGCGGTGACCGGCACCCCGGAGCAGCCGGTCAAGGCGGGGATCCCGGCGGCGGACATCGCGGCGGCCATGTACGCCTTCTCGGGGGTCCTGGCCGCACTGCTGCGCCGCGGGACCACCGGCCGCGGGGGCAGGGTGGAGGTGTCCATGCTGGACGCGCTCGCCGAGTGGATGGGCCACCCGCTGCACCACACGATGCACGGCGGGGAACAGCCCGTGCGCACCGGCCTCGCGCACGCGGTGATCGCACCCTACGACGCCTATCCGACGGCCGACGGGGACCGGGTGCTGCTGTCGGTGCAGAACGACCGCGAGTGGCGACGGCTCGCGCAACAAGTTTTGGAGCGACCCGAGTTGGCCGAGGATCCGGCGTACGCGACGAACACGGCGCGCACCGGGAACCGGGAGAAGACCGATGCGGTGGTGGCGGAGGCGCTGGGCCGGCTCGGCGCGGACGAGGCGATCGGGCGCCTGGAGGCGGCGGGCATCGCGTGCGCGCGACTGAACTCTGTGGCGCAGCTGGCCGGGCATCCGCAACTCGCGGCCCGGGACCGCTGGCGGGAGGTGTCATCGCCGGTCGGCCCGTTGCGGGCCCTGCTGCCGCCGATCGGACTGCCGGGCGGCGCGGCACCGCACATGGGTGCGGTGCCCGCGCTGGGCGAGCACACCGAGTCCCTGCTGCGCGCCCTGGGGATGGCGGACGCACAGATCTCGGAACTGCGCCGGGACGGTGTGATCGGGTAGGGCCGGGAAGCCGGAGACCGAAGGGCCGACGGCTGCGGTAGGGGGACGGTTACGAGCGGCGGCTGCCGAAGAGCGTGCGACGCAGACGGCGCAGCGGCGCGAAGAGCGAGACGCGCGCGCTCCGGCTCCGCAGACGGTGCGTGTGGTCGCGGGAGGTGAGCTCGCGCATCAGCAGCGTCGCCTCGGCGGTCTCCCGGTGCGGGACGGCAGGACCGCCCAGCACAGCGAGGTGGCGGTCGAGGCGCGAGCTGGTCGCACTGCTGCCGCAGGTGATGGCAGGCACGCGAGGCGGCCTGCTGCGCATTGCTATCTGTTCCATGATCTCTCCCCACCCGTACGAGGGCACCCGGCCCGGGCAGGTTAACCCTATCGCCCCCGCGTCGCCCCCGGGTATCCCGGTGGTGTGAATTACCCCTGCGGCGACGGGGAGTTGACGATTACTCAGCGGAGTCGCCGATTACTCTCCGCACAGACGTCACGCTGCGGAAGGCCTCTGCGCCAGTCCCGTCACGACAGGGGTCACACGGCTCGCCCTGCGCTAACTTGGTGTGATCGCCCGATGACACGCGGGCGCACGGGAACACACTCGGGGGCGCGCGTGAGTGAGCAATCGAACTCCGATCGTGTCATCTCGGGCCGCTACCGGCTGCTCGAACCGATCGGCCGCGGCGGGATGGGCATCGTGTGGCGGGCCCGGGACGAGGTGCTCGCCCGCGAGGTCGCCGTCAAGGAGGTCCGGGCGCCGGCCGGGCTGGAGCCCGCCGAACTGGAGCGGCTGTACCGGCGGCTGGAGCGGGAGGCATGGGCCGCCGCGAGGGTCTCGCACCGCGGGGTCGTCACCGTCTACGACGTGGCCTCCGAGGACGGGCGTCCCTGGATCGTCATGGAGCTGGTGCGCGGGCTCTCGCTGGCGGACGTACTGGAGGCCGAGGGCCCGATGGCCCCTCAGCGGGCCGCGCACATCGGGGAACAGGTGCTCGCCGCGCTGCGCTCGGCGCACGACTGCGGGGTGCTGCACCGGGACGTGAAGCCGGCCAACGTACTGATCGCCAATGACGGCCGGGTGGTGCTCGGCGACTTCGGGATCGCGAGCCTGGAGGGGTCTTCGGCCATCACCATGACGGGCGAGGTGGTCGGTTCCCCCGAATTCCTTTCACCGGAGCGGGCGTTGGGGAATGATCCGGGACCCGCGTCGGACCTGTGGGCGCTCGGGGTCATGCTCTACGCCGCCGTGGAGGGGGCCACACCGTTCCACGGGGCCACACCGTTGGACACCCTGCGGGCCGTGGTGGACGCGGAGTTGCCGCCGCCGCGCCGGGCCGGCGCGCTGGAGCCCGTACTGGAGGGACTGCTGCGCAAGGACCCGGCCGAGCGGCTGCCCGCGGCGGAGGCGGCCGGGATGCTCCGGGTGGTGGGTGCGGGCGGGACCGTACGGGCCTCCGGCGGGCCGGTGTCGGGCCCGGACGGGCCGACGACCGTCGCGCACCACGGGCGTCGGGAGCATCAGGAGCGTCAGGGGGCGGACGAGCCACCCGATCCGTACGGGGCGCAGCCGACGCGGGTGGCGCGGCCCGCGCACGGGTCGCCGTACGGGACGCCGCCGCCGGAGGTGCGCGAGGGGCACGCCGGGCTGGTGCTGACGGTCGGGATCGTGCTCATGCTGCTGGCCCTGGTCGCGGTGGGGTGGCTGCTGCTGGGGGACCGCGGCAACGACGGCGGGACGGACGGCGGGAACGGGGCCCCGACGGGCTCGGCGACGAACACCCGGACCGTCACCACGACCCCTTCGACCGCTCCGTCGGCCCCGGTGTCGGCGTCCGCCCCGGGCGCTGCGGGGCAGCACGTCTCGGTGTACGTGGACGCCGTGCGCTCCTCCTATACGGGCAGTTGCCCACCGCCCGCCGAGTACGCACCCGCCTTCACGGCCACCGTCGAGGTGGAGGGCACCCCGGTCGTACTGGAGTACCGGTGGGCCACGCGCAGTGGTCGGACCTCCGGGCCCGACTGGCAGTCCGTCACCTACGAGGAGGGCGGACCGAGGAGCCGGCGGGTGGAGCACACGGAGCTGACGCACGAGCCGGACGGGGTCTTCGAGGACGCGGTCCGGCTGGAGGTGCGGGGGCCGGCGGAGGTGGCCACCCAGTGGGTGGCCACCTCCGTGACCTGTCGGAA
Source organism: Streptomyces avidinii (assembly GCF_014650695.1). Classification (GTDB taxonomy): domain Bacteria; phylum Actinomycetota; class Actinomycetes; order Streptomycetales; family Streptomycetaceae; genus Streptomyces; species Streptomyces avidinii. Next base: position 69,842 of record NZ_BMVL01000019.1, read on the forward strand.
GGAGACCCCGACGAGCGGGGCCCCCTCCCCCGGACCGAGTCCGTCACCGGCGTCGCCGGTGCCGCCGACGGCGAGCCCTCCCGCGAGCCCCGCGACCGGTGAGCCGGATGGAACGGATGGAACGGATGGAACGGACCGGCCCGCCCCGGCGAATCAGGGCGACCCGGCGGGTCGGGCGAGTCGGGCGGACCTGGCGAGTCCCGGGAATCGGACGGATCAGGCGGCGTTCGTGAAGACCGGCAGGTAGCCGCCGGACTGTCCGGCGGCGGTCGGGTGGTACGACTCGCCGATGTTCAGCCAGTTGACGCTGTGCAGCCACGCGTTGCCGGAGCAGATCTCGTGGCCCGTGAAGGCACCGGCGACCGAGGCGAAGGTGAAGCCGTGGTCGGCGGCGCGTTTGGCGATGGCGGCGTTGAGGTGGTCGGCGGCGCCGTTGATGGCGGCCCGCTCGCCCTCGGTGAGGCCGGTGGTGCAGGTGCCGTTCAGCTTGTAGAAGCGGGGATAGCCGAGGACGACGACGTGCGCGCCGGGCGAGCGGCTGTCGATGGCGTTGTAGACCTGGTCGAGCTGGCCGGGGAGGGTGGAGTCCACGTAGGCCTTGGCCTGGTTCACGCGGCTGACGCAGGTGGATTCGGACTGGAGCACACAGGTCGTCATCACGTCGGAGAATCCGGCGTCGTTGCCTCCGATGGTGATGCTGACGAGGTCGGTGCCGGAGTTGAGCGGGGCGAGCTGGTTGGCGAGGACATCACCCGTACGAGCGCCCGAGCAGGCGGTGAAGGAGAAGGTCTGGGGGGAATGCGCTGCGGCCCACAGGGCCGGGTAGGCGCGGGTGGTGCGCTTGCAGTTGCCGCTCCCGCTGTCGTAGTTGCCGGCGCCGACGCCGGAGGAGTACGAGTCGCCGAGGGCGACGTAGCCGAAGTCGGCCTGGGCGGCGGCGGCCTGGCCGGCTCCGAACAGGGCGGCGCCCGCGGCGAGTAACAGGGAGGAGGACAGGGCTGCGAAGCGCGACAGTCTCATGCTCATGTGTGCGGCTCCTTGTGGGGGTTACTCCTGAGTCCGTGGTACAAGCAGCCGGGGTTCGCTGGAAGTGTCCATGCCAAGAATGTTCGGGGCAGAGTTGGGGGGCGAACCTTCACCCCGGATGCGTTTGAAGAGGGAACCCGGGCACCCGATCCGGCGAAACACGGGTGCACGAGGGCATCGCGTGCCGGATCATGGGCGCCATGTCAGCCAACCCGCATGACGCGCTGCCGATCCGGCTCAACGTCGACGACAGCGACTCGCCGTCGGACGTCGTCGATGCGCTGTTCCTCGGCCGGTTCGCGTCCGGTGAGCAGCCGTACTCGCACAGCGTGTCGATCGAGCGGGTCAAGGCCGAGGCCACCCTCCTGCCGCCGGAGGCCACGGTGTTGCGCTCGGCGCGCGACAGCGACCGCAGCGCCACCCTTGCCGAGGGCGAGGGCTGGACCATGCTCGTCTCGCGCTGGAGCCGGGGCGCGGACGTCACGGTGACGGCGGTCAGCGACGAACTCGCCGCCGGAGTGCTCGGCAAGGCCACGGAGGGCGTGCAGGACGAGCCCGAACCGCAGCCCGAGAATGTCACGATGGGCTTCTGGTACGTCTCCCCGCGCCGCGGACCGTACCGGACGACCCGCCAGATCGCGGCCGGGACCTGGGCGGAGGTGCGGCCCAACTACACGGCGCCGGTGGCCGGGGCGATGGACCGGCTGATGAAGGTGACCCCGGACGACATCGCGGGCCGGCTGCTCCTGCTGCACGGGCCGCCCGGCACGGGCAAGACCTCCGCGCTGCGCACGCTGGCGCGGTCCTGGCGGGACTGGTGCCAGGTGGACTGCGTCCTGGACCCGGAACGGCTGTTCAACGACGTGGGCTACCTGATGGACATCGCGATCGGCGAGGACGAGGGCACGGCGAAGGGCCGCTGGCGGCTGCTGCTGCTGGAGGACTGCGACGAGCTGATCCGCGGCGAGGCCCGCCACACGGCCGGGCAGGCGTTGTCCCGGCTGCTGAACCTGACGGACGGGCTACTGGGCCAGGGTCGCAACGTCCTGGTGGGGGTCACCACCAACGAGGACCTGGAGCGGCTCCACCCGGCGGTGGTCCGCCCGGGGCGCTGCCTGGCCCGGATCGAGGTCGGCCGGCTGACCCACCGGGAGGCGGTGGACTGGCTGGGCACGGACGAGGGCGTCTCCCGCGAGGGTGCCAGCCTGGCGGAGCTCTTCGCCCTGCGCCGCGGCACGGGCCCTGCGGCGGTCCTGCCGCCGCAGCCGCACAGCTCGGAGGCGGGGCTGTACCTCTAGCTGCGCCGCTGGATACGGCCCCGCCGGCGTTCGAGGCGCGGGGGTCCGGGGGCGGGCCCCCGGCACCCGGCCGGCGCGGGGCCGGAAGCGGGCGCTACCCGGCGGCGTACCGGGCCCGGAGCGCGTCCGTGGCCGCGGCCAGGGCTTCGGCCTGCGTCAGGCCGAGGCGGTGCACCCGGTCCGCATACGCCTGCGCAGCAGACGCCGCCTCGCGGGACACCGCGTCCCCCGCGGCCGCGATGAAGGTCCCGTTCCGCCCCCGCGTCTCGATCACCGCGTCCGCCTCCAGCGCCCGGTACGCCTTCGCGACGGTGTTGGCGGCCAGCCCCAGCTCCTCCGCGAGGCCCCGTACCGTCGGCAGTTTGAAGCCCGCCGGCAGCTTCCCCGTCCGGGCCCGGTCGGCGATCTGCGCGCGCAGCTGTTCGTACGGGGCGGCCGACCCGGCCGAGCCGTCGATGGTGATCTTCAGGTTTGTCGAGGTCACGCGGGTGATTGTCCCCCATGACCGGTCAATTGGGAGGCGCTCGGCACGAAGCCGCCCGTAGCGTCTGCCGCATGACCGCATCGATTCGCGACTTCCGCTCCGGCGACCGATCGGACGCGGAATCCGTCGTACGGGTACGGCGCGCGGCCCTGCCCTTCACGATCACCACCCCCAAGGGCGTGGCCTTCGAGCTGGCCTGCGCCCACCCCGCGAAGCGCCACCGGATCCTCGTCGCCGAGGGCCCGGACGGCCGTGTCATCGGCACCGCCCAGGTCGGCATCGCGCACGACAGCACCGAGCCCGGCCAGTCGTACGTCAACGCGTACGTCGACCCGGCCCACCGCGGTCTCGGCGCCGGCCGCCTCCTGCTCCGCGCCGCCGAGGAGCACCTCGCCGCGCACGGCGCGGTGGACGTGTACGCCTGGGTCCTCGACGAGCCCGCGCACCGCGCCTTCGCCGAGCGGCACGGCTACCGCCCCAGCCGCTCGGCGCACTTCCTGCGCCTGGACCTGACCGCGGCCGCGCTGCCCGAGCTGCCGCGTGACGAGGACCTTCCGGCCGGGGTCGAACTGCTCCCCGGCTCCGCCTTCGCCGCCGACCCGCGACCGCTCTTCGAGGCCGACGCCGAGACGACCTCCGACGAACCGGGCGACGTGGCGGCCTCGTTCGACGACTACGAGCACTGGCTCGCGCAGACCTGGCACAGCCCGTCCCTCGACAAGGAGCTGACCACCGTCGCGCTGGTCGACGGGCGGGTGGCCTCCTTCGCCGCGGCGCAGACGGACGGCGCCACCCGCTACGGCTCGGCGATGACCGGCACCCTGCGCGCCTTCCGCGGCCGGGGTCTGGCCAAGCTCGCGAAGACGGTCTCGCTGCACCGGGCCCGGGCGGCCGGTTACACGGAGGCGTTCACCGGCAACGACGCGGGCAACGGCCCGATGCTCGCCATCAACGAGTGGTTCGGCTACGAGATCTGCGCGACCGAGACGCGCTTCACGAAGAAGCTGACGAAACCGAAGGGACGGGAGAACCTGTGACCCCGCAACTGACCGTCGTCCTGACCAAGGCCGGACGGACCAAGATCCGTTACCCGGCGGCGCAGGTCGCCGACGACGGCGACCGGATCTCCGTACGCGCCCCCTGGGCGGCCGAGGGCGTACGGGACTTCGGTTTCGTGCGCTTCGAGCCGGGCGACGTGTTCATCGAGCACTTCTGGCGGACGCGCTGGTACGCGGTCAAGGAGGTGCGGACGGGTGACGGCGTGCTCAAGGGCTGGTACTGCGATGTGACGCGCCCGGCCCTGGTGCAGAGCGGGAAGATCCTCGTGGAGGACCTGGACCTCGACCTGTGGGTCTCGGCGGACGGGACCTCCGTGCTGCGGCTGGACGAGGACGAGTTCGCGGAGAGCGGGCTCACCGCGAGCGACCCGGAGGCGGCCGCCCAGGCGGTGCGGGCGCTCGACGCGCTGGACGACCAGGCCCGGTCGGCGGGCGGCCTGGCCGCTCTCCTGACGTAGCGCGGGGCGCGCGGCGGCCCTCCCGTGGGGAGCCGGGAGGGCGCCGGGCCCGGGAGTGGTCCGGGGCCACACCATACGCACGGGCCGCGGCGGGCCGATAGGCATATGACAAGGGGAGATTCCGGATCGCCGGCCACCCGCTCCCGCGCGACGGCGCCCGCCCGCGACGGCGTACCTTATTGCAGAAGGTTTGCAAATACGGATAATGTGCGAAAGGAGCCGTCGTGGGCTCTCCGGTGGTGCTCGGGATCGAGTCGTCGTGCGACGAGACGGGCGCGGGGCTGGTGCGGGACGGTCGGCTCCTCGGACACGCCGTGGCGTCCAGCATGGACGAACACGCCCGCTTCGGCGGCGTGGTGCCGGAGATCGCCGCGCGGGCTCACGTGCACTCCTTCACCCCCGTCGTACGGGAGGCCCTGGACCGGGCCGGGCTGCGGCCGGCGGACATCGGCGCGGTGGCCGTCACCACCGGCCCCGGACTCTCCGGCGCGCTCCAGGTGGGGCTGGCAGGGGCGAAGACCCTGGCGTTCTCGCTCGGCGTGCCGCTCTACGGGGTGCACCACCTGGCCGGGCACGTCGCCGCCGACACCCTGGAGCACGGGCCCCTGCCCGACCCGTGCGTGGTGCTGATCGTCTCCGGCGGGCACACCTCGCTGCTGCTGGTACGGGACCTGGCGCGCGACCCGATCGTGCACCTCGGGGACACGATCGACGACGCCGCCGGGGAATGCTTCGACAAGGTCGCCCGGGTCTTCGGGCTGCCGTACCCGGGCGGACCGGCCATCGACCGCACCGCCCGCGAGGGCGACCCGCGTGCCGTGCGGTTTCCCCGGCCGCTGACCGGGCAGCGCGACGCGCCCTACGACTTCTCCTTCTCGGGGCTGAAGACCGCCGCCGCCCGCTGGGCCGAGCAGCACCGGATCCGCGGCGAGGACCTGCCCCTCGCCGACGGCGCGGCCTCGCTCCAGGAGGCCGTGGCCGACGTCCTGACCCGCAAGGCGGTCGCCGCCTGCCGCGCGCACGGGGTGGGGACGCTGGTCGTGGTCGGCGGGGTGGCGGCCAACTCCCGCGTACGGGCGCTCGCCGAGGCCCGCTGCCGGTCCGCCGGGATCACCCTGCGGGTACCGTCCCTGAAGCTGTGCACCGACAACGGGGCGATGATCGCCGCGGTCGGCGACCTGCTGGTCCGGGCCGGCGCCGAACCGGCCCCGCTCGACGTCTCGATCGACCCGTCCGCCCCACTGGAGTACGCGGCCCTGCACCCCGTCGCCCGTGCCGCCGCCCGGCTCGTTTCCTGAGGATCCGATCATGCCCGTCCACACCGCCGCACCGCTCGCCGGGACGATCTCCGCGCCCGACAGGGTCTGGTACGCCTCCTACGGGTCCAACATGCACATGGACCGCCTCGCCGCGTACCTCGCCGGCGGAACCCCGCCGGGAGCGAACCGCACCTACCCGGGATGCCGGGACCACAGGGCGCCCGAGCGCTCGATCGCGGTCGAGCTGCGGGGCTGCCTGTACTTCGCCACGGAGTCCCCGGTGTGGACGGGGGGCCGCGCGTTCTACGACCCCACGGCGTCCGGGCGGACGCGCGGCAGGGCGCACCTGGTGACGGTCGGCCAGATGTCCGACATCGCCGCTCAGGAGATGTACGAGCGGCCCGGGCGAGACCTGGACCTGACCGCGGTCCTGAGGGACGGCCGCGACGAGCTGGGCCCGGGACGGTACGAGACCCTGATCTGCCCGGGCACGATCGAGGGCGTCCCCATGCTGACGTTCACCGCGCCGTGGAGCCTGCGGGACGTCGAGGTGCGGAACCCGTCGGCCGCGTACCTGCGCTACCTGGCCGGCGGCCTCCTGGAGTCGGGCCCGTGGGAGGAACAGGACATCGCCGAGTACCTCGCGGCCCGCCCCGGCGCCGCCGGCCACTGGACGGCCGCACAGGTGAGGGAGCTGCTCACCGCTGACGGCTTCCGGTGACACCGGGGTGGGCGGAGCGGCTGCCGGGCCGCCCCGCCCACCCCGTCTGTCACTCGGCCACGATCTCGTTCACGAGCCACGCCCCGAGTTCTTCGGTCATGGTGGTGTGGCCCTCGTTGCGGCCGGCGCAGTGGAAGGCGTCGAGCACGCTGTCGCCCGCCGCGATCGGGGCGTGCAGCGCCTTCGGGTCGTTGATGTCGCCGGACGCGACGGCGCTGATGCTGGGGATGAAGCAGGACGTGGTGATGACGTCCGGGTCGACTTCGTTGCCGATAAGGCTCATGAGGAGGGCGGCGAGGCCGAAGCTGCCGGTGTCGCCGGCCGCGGACTGCATGGTGAACAGGCCGCCGGGAGCGCCGTCGATGTCGGGCAGCCCGCTGGTGCGCACCATGGTCGCCTCGTCGCCCGCCGTCTGCAGCCTGGCGACGATCTGGTCACCCTTGGCCTGGATCTTCAGCCAGGTGTCCTGCAGCGTTTCGCCGTCGCACCGCACCGCGGTCGCGCCGGCCTCGGCGCCGTTTCCGACGCCGGTCTTCACACCGTTGGCCACACCGATCGTGCGGACGTTCCGCGGCCATCCCCCGAGTTCGTCGAGCTTTCGCAGGAACGCCACCCGCTCCGGTGCCTGCTCCGGCTCGGCGTCGACCTTTCCGATGTGCCACCGCGCCATCTCCTTCGCCGCGGGGCTGTTGAGCAGCCCGGAGAGCTGCCGCAGCACGGGGCCCAGCGTGGGCACGTCTCCCCACTTGTCCGTCGCGTAGTGGGTGAAGGCCTGGAGCGAGACGGGGAACCACGCCCCCTGGTGCGGGGTGTCGTAGGAGAGGTACGTGGCGGTCTCGTGGTCCGGAAGGCCGGGGTCCTGCTCCATCCTGGCCAGCGCGTAGCGGGTGATGAGCCCGCCCATGCTGAAGCCGCCGACGGCCAGCTTCGCGTTCCCCACCCGCTCGTGGACGGCCCGGCGGATGCACTCGATCGCGGTATCGGCGTTGGCCGTGATCGAGGCGGTCCGGTCGTGGTAGCCGAGGATGATCACATCGCGGCCGGTGGCGTGGAGTTCACTGATGAAGCGGTAGTTCCCGTTCTCTTCCAGTCCGTGCCAGAGCTGGTCCAGGTTGGTGGACCCGCCCGAGAAGCCGTCGGAGAGGATGACGGGCCGAATGAGCTGCCGGCGGTTCAGCGGGCTGTAGTACACCCAGGCCGTTCCGCCCTCCAGGGGCCACTCGTCGTGCGCGTCCGGCGCGGGCGGAAAGGAGGAACGGGCCTGCGGGGAGACAGGCCCCCAGATGTCAACGACGGTGTTGGACATGCTCGGTCGACTCCTTGCGTAGTCATGGAACCACCGCACGCACGGCGGTGACCCGGGGCGAGCAGGGGGCTCCCGAGACCCAGCAGCCCCCTGCCGCACGGCATCCTCACACCGAGCCCTCGACCGCTCCCCGCGCCTCTGACCAGGGAAACCATCCCTCCGAGTGATCATCTTCAGCATTCGGCCGAGACGCGTCACACCAAAATCGTTTCGCCACCCGGGGGTTGTCGGAGATCCGGCCCGGGCCGGATCCGCCCCGGACCGTCACGGACGGCGTGGAGCCGGAACCCGCGGGGTGCGAGGGGTCCGCAGCGCCGGTTCCTGAGGTCCCTCTTACCTCGACCTTAAGGCGACCCTAAAGATCCGCTGCAGCGGGCCCGCGGGGGCAAAAGCCGTGGTCCGGGGGGCTAGCTTGGCCGGGCCAGGACAGGAAGGGCCCGTTGTGGCGCCGCCGGGGGGCGGCGCACCGCGGGGTCCGATTCCGCCGGCACGCCCCTGCCTTGCGCCCGAAGGAGATCACCCATGCCCGCACGCCGTCGTACCGCCGTCACCCTGACCCGTATCGCCTCCGCCGGTCTCGCTCCGCTCGCGCTGGCCGCGTACGCGGCAGCTCCCGCGGTCGCCCACGGTTCGATGACGGACCCGGTCAGCCGGGTGGCGGCGTGCTACGCGGAGGGGCCGGAGTCCCCGAAGTCGGCGGCGTGCAAGGCGGCGGTCGCGTCCAGCGGGGCGCAGGCGTTCTACGACTGGAACGCGGTGAACATCGCCAACGCGGCCGGGAACCACCGCTCGTTGATCCCGAACGGCCAGCTCTGCTCGGCCGGCAACGACAAGTACCGGGGCCTGGACCTGGCCCGTGCCGACTGGCCGGCCAGCCCGATGTCCGCCGGCGCGCACACCTTCCGCTACAAGGGCACGGCCCCGCACAAGGGTTCCTTCGAGCTGTACGTGACCAAGGACGGGTACGACCCGGCGAAGCCGCTGAAGTGGTCCGACCTGGAGCCCGCCCCGTTCGCGAAGGCCACCGACCCCGGCATGCAGAACGGCGACTACGTCTTCTCCGGGACCGTCCCGAACAAGTCGGGCCGCCACCTCATCTACAGCATCTGGCAGCGCTCCGACAGCCCCGAGGCCTTCTACACCTGCTCGGACGTGATCTTCGGCAAGGACAACGGCGGTGGTACGGATACCGGCACCGGCACCGGCACCGGCACCGCTCCGACGGCCAAGCCCGGGACCGGCACCGGGACGGGCACCAAGCCGACCGGCAAGCCGTCCGACAAGCCGGTCGACAAGCCCTCGGCCCCCACCGACCAGCAGATCGCGGACGGCTCCGGCAAGTCCTCGGTGGAGCACAACGGCCACGGCGACAACGACCCGAAGACGAACGGCAAGGCCGATGCCGCCGCCCCGATCGCGGCCGGGTCGTCGTCCTCGTCCTCGCCGGCCGCGGCCGCGGCCGCAGCCGCCAAGGAGAACCTCGCGGAGACGGGCGGCAACAGCGCCACCCCGACGATCGCGATCGCCGGGGCCGCCGCCCTGGCCGTGGGCGCGGCGGCGCTGTTCGCAGCCGCCCGCCGCCGCACCGCGCGTACCGCGACGGGCCGCCACGGCCGCTAGCCGGGCCGGGACCGCCTGCGCCGGCTTCGTCAGTCGAAGACCGAGGCGCAGGTGGTCCGTTCGGCATGGGCCGGGTCGAGGGCGTTGACCGCCTCGTGCCAGGCGATCCGGTCGGTGAGCCCGATCGTGACGTGCTCCGAGAGGTCGAGGAGGCACAGGTCCTGGAGTACGACGTTGCGTACGTTCGGCCCTTCCAGGAAGGCGCTCCGGTACGGCGTCACCACCTCGTCGTACTTGGTCGCGATGACCGTGTACTTCACCCCGGAGACGGTGTCCCCGCCCTCGTTCAGCTTCTGCTGGAAGGCGGATCCGGCGATCTGGTCGGCGAGACCGGGGGTTGCGGTGCTGATCAGGTCCTCGGCTCCGGGGAAGTACGGCAGGAGCTTGGTGAACCCGAGCAGCGTGGTGCCGTGGTTGTCGGGGGCGAGCCCGACCAGCGCGTTGACCTTGGAGGCGCCGCCGAGGAACTTCAGGTAGTAGCGCGGCATCATGCCGCCCTGCGAGTGCCCGACGATGTCGGTCTTGGAGGCGCCGGTGGCGGCGAGCACCTTGTCGACGAAGACGTCGAGCTGTCCGGCGGACTTGTCGATGGGGCCGAGCCCGTTGAAGAGGGGTACGCCGGGCAGCTGGCCGTAGTCGAGCGAGTAGACGCAGTACCCGCGGTTCACGAGGTACGGGGCGAAGCCGAGCCAGTTGTCCCAGGAGTTGCCGAAGGTGCCGTGCACGAGCACGACGGGGCGCGGGTGCGCGGCGGACGGCTTGCAGGACCAGTTGTTCCAGCCGCTGCTGGGAGCGGCCGCGGCCTGCGCGGCGCCGGTGGGGGCGACGAGCGCGGCGGCGGTGAGGGTGAGGACGGCGAGCGGACGGAGCAGGCGTCTCCAGGGCAGCATCGTGTGATCTCCTTGCGGGTCGACTCAAGGGGATGAGCGGGGGGATTCGTCCCGTGATCCGGATCACAAGGGGAGCTGCTGCCGCTAAATTACGGGTGAGTAGCAATACAGGGAAGTTACGCGTCAGTAAAAAATCGCGCGTCGCCCCGCCGAACCCCTATGGGCCCTCCCGCGAACCGCGCGCGAACACCCGAAGACGCCCCGGCGAACCGTCAGGCGGCCAGCGTGCCGCGGGCGATGGCATGCGGCCCGAAGCGCGCGCGGACCCGGTCCGTGACGGCCTCCAGCCGGCGGGCCTTCTCGTCCTCGGGGTCGAGACTGAGCTGCCGCACGGCCCGATCGGCCGAGGTCAGGTCCTCTGCGCGCAGGGACAACGCGCGGACCCGGGCCCGCTGCAGGCCGAGGCCCGCGTAGAGGGCGTAGGCCGTGGCGGTCAGGGCGGCCGAGTGCGCGGTGGGTTCGGCCAGGGTGCGCGTCCGGGTGAGCGTGGTGCGGTCGGCGCAGCGGACGGTCAGGGAAAGGGCGCGGCAGACCTGCCCGCGGCCCTGTTCCTGTGTACGAAGCCTCGCGCCGAGCTCTTCGGTCAGCGAGAGCAGCGCCCGCCGGTGCCGTGCGGGATCCAGCTCGTCCAGATCGAAGAGCCGCTCGGCGGCGATGGCGCGGGCGGCCGCACCCGGCCGGACGGGGGTCCGGTCGATCCCGAGGGCGCGCTCGTGCACCTCCCGGCCGAGCCGGGCGCCGAGGATCCGCCGCAGGGCGGCGGGCGGGGCGGCGGCGATCCGCCCGACGGAGTCGAGGCCGTAGGAGCACAGGATGCGGGCGGCCTTCGGCCCGACCCCGTCGAGGACGGTGACGGGTTTGCCCGCCAAGAACTCCCGTACGGCGGTGGGCTCCCCGGGGACCACCAGGGTCCCCCCGGGCCGGGCCTCGCGGGCGGCGGCCCGGGCCAGCATGGGATTGCCGGCCACGCCGACGGTGGCGTCCACCCCGTACAGGGCGAGGGCCCGGACCCGGATCACGGCGGCGAGCCGGGTGGCGTCGCAGTCGAAGTACCGCAGGGCGCCCCGGATGTCGGCGAGGACGGTGTCGGGCGGCAGCGCCTGCACGGCCGGGGTGATCCCGCCGAGCAGCGCGAGCATCCCGGCGTACTCCCGCGCCCCGAGCGGCCCCCCGTCGGCGGGGTGCGGGCGCAGGCACATCACGACCCGCTCGACGGTGGTCATCCCGCGCTCCCCGGGCTGGAGTGCCACAGCTTGCGACCGGTCGCGGGGCCGGTGCCGGGCGGCTGGAGGTCGGCCCAGGGGTTCATCTCGTACCCCGTGGACATGCGGATCCTGCGGCCGGGCGCCTTCGCCCCCGGCTCTCCGTCGGCCGCGCCGGCACCGTCGGCTCCGTCGGTCGCATCGCCACCGTCGGCCGCGCCGTCGCCCGGGGCCGGCTCGGCCGGCTCCGCGAGGCGGGCCGCGACCGCGTCCAGGCCGCCCGCCGCCCGCAGTTCCACCAGCTCCGCCAGGTTCCACACCGCCGCCCCGACCACGCTCAGGCTCTGCGGGCCCCGCCGCTGCACGACACCGCGCACCAGCAACAGGAACGAGTGGAAGACGGTGTGCGCGCAGCGCTCGTGGCTGTCGTCGAAGAAGGCCAGGTCGACCAGGCCCGTCCCGTCGTCCAGTGTCGTGAAGATGACCCGCTTCCCGGAGCGGATCGGCGGGGTCTGGGTGGCCGCCTTGGCCCCCGCGACGAGCACGGTCTGCCCGTGCTCGGTGTCCCGCAGCCGGCGCGCCGGGATCACTCCCAGTTCGGCCAGGAAGGCGTGGTGGTCCCCCATCAGGTGCCGCGAGGCGTCCATGCCGAGGACGCCCAGCTCGGCGCTGAGCCGCTCCGCCTCGGTCAGGTCGGGCAGCCCGACGGAGGCCGTGGACCGGCCGCCGTCCAGAGGAAGTTGGGGTCCGCGCACCCCTGCGGCCCGCTGCGCGCCGTGCAGTTCGGACACGTGCAGCAGCAGGTCCCGCCGGTTGGCGCCGAAGGCGTCCAACGCCCCTACCTGTGCGAGGCGTTCGGCGACCGGGCGGCCCGGGTGCGCCCGGTCCCAGAAGTCGCGCAGGGAAGCGTACGGCTGTCCGGCCTCGATCCGGTCCGCCTCGGCCCCGCTGATGCCGTGGACGTCGGACAGCCCGAGCCGCAGCCCCCACACTCCCCCGGCATCGGACACCAGTTCGATACGATGGGCGGCCGCCGACCGGTTCACATCCAGCGGCAGCACCGGCACGCCCCGCCGCCGCGCGTCCGCCAGCAGCAGCCGCTTCGGATACATCCCGGGATCGTGGGTCAGCAACCCCGCGTAGAAGGCCGCCGGGTGATGCGCCTTCAGCCAGGCCGACTGGTACGTGGGCACCGCGAAGGCCACCGCGTGCGCCTTGCAGAAGCCGTACGACCCGAAGGCCTCCACGATCTCCCAGGTCCGGCCGATCACCTCCACCGGATAACCGCGCTCGGCCGCCCTCGCCGCGAACCAGACCCTGATCCGCGCCTGCGACTGCGGGTCGGACAGCCCGCGCCGCACCCGGTCCGCCTCGTCCCGCCCGCAGCCGGTCATGACGTGCACGATCTCGATGATCTGCTCGTGGAAGACCACCACCCCGTACGTCTCGCGCAGCGCGTCGGCCAGGTCCGGGTGCGGGAAGCGGACCGGCGCCCGCCCGTGCCGGGCCTCGATGAAGGGCCGCACCATGTCTGCGGCCACCGGCCCCGGCCGGAACAGCGAGATGTCGACGACCAGGTCGTGGAAGGTCGACGGCTGCAGCCGCCCCACCAGGTCCCGCTGGCCCGGCGACTCGATCTGGAAGCAGCCCAGGGTCTCGGCCGAGCGGATCAGCTCGTACGTGGCCCGGTCGCCCGGCGGCACCTGCGCCGGGTCGTCCAGGTCGAGCTCCTGCCCCGTACCGCGCCGGATCTCCGCGACCGCGTGCGCCATCGCGGACTGCATCCGCACGCCCAGCACGTCCAGTTTGAGCAGCCCGAGCTCCTCCACGTCGTCCTTGTCGAACTGGGACATGGGGAAGCCCTCGCCGCTGGTGGGCACCACCGGCGTACGGGCGAGCAGGGAGTCGTCGGAGAGCAGCACCCCGCACGGGTGCATGGCGATGCCGCGGGGCAGCGCGTCCAGCGATTCGACGAGCTCCCAGAGCCGGCCGTACGACTCCCCGCGCACGTCACGCAGTTCGGGCAGTTCCTCCAGCGCGGCGCGGGCGTCGCGGGCCCGGATGTGCGGGAAGGCCTTGGCGAGCCGGTCGGTGACGGCGGGGTCCATGGACAGGGCGGCGCCGACGTCGCGGATGGCGTGCCGGACCCGGTAGGTCTCCGGCATGGAGACGGTGGCGACGCGCTCGGTGCCGAACCGGTCCATGATCCGCCGGTAGACCTCCAGCCGGCGGGCGGACTCCACGTCGATGTCGATGTCGGGCAGGACGCGCCGCCGCTTGGAGAGGAAGCGCTCCATCAGCAGGCCGTGGGCGACGGGGTCGGCGTGCGCGATCCCGAGCAGGTGGTTGACGAGGGAGCCGGCGCCGGAGCCGCGGGCGGCCACCCGGATGCCCATCTCCTTCACGTCGTCCACGACTTGAGCGACCGTCAGGAAATACGAGGCGAAGCCGTGGTAGGCGATGATGTCGAGCTCGTGGTGCATCCGCTCCCAGTACGCACGGTCGCCCGCGTACCCGCGCAGCACCATGCCCGCCGAGGCCCGCGAGGCGAGGACCCGCTGGGCGCTGCGGTGGGCCGCGCCGACGAGCCGGGCCTCGGGGAAGTGCACGGAACCCATGCCGAGGTCGTCCTCGGGGTCCACGGAGCAGGCCTCGGCGGTACGCCGGGTCTCCGCGAGCAGGCGCCTGGCATCGGCGGGGCGCAGGCCCGCCGCCTGCGCGATCCGGTCGGCGGCCTCGGCCATGGCGGCGGGGTCCTTGAGCCAGCGCTCGCCGCTGTCGAGCGGCTGCGCGGGGTTGCGGGGGTCGATGGGGACCAGGCGGCGGGCCGCGTCGAGGATGTCGGCGACCGGGCCCTGGCCGGGGTCGGCGTAGCGGACGGCGTTGGTCAGCACGGCCGGGACGCCCTGGTCCGCGGCGAAGCCGACGGTACGGGCGGCCAGCCGGAGCGAGCCGGGGCCGGTGCCCGTGCGGCCGTGGTGGACGGCCTCCAGGCGCAGGGAGTCGCCGTAGACCTCCCGCCAGGGTGCGAGCAGTCGGGCGGCCCGGTCGGGGCGGCCCGCGGCGAGCGCCCGCCCCACCTCGGAGTCGGGACCGAGCAGGACGAAGACGCCCTCCCCGCGCAGGGCGCCCCAGGGCACCAGCGGGACCTCGGCGACCCCCGCATGGGCGGCGGTGACCATCCGGCACAGCTCGGCCCACCCGGCGGCCCCGTCCCTGGCCAGGAAGACGGCCCGCGCGGCGGTCTCGTCCACGAAGGCCCCGCCCTTGACGGGGGTGCGCCGCCGGTAGGAGGCCTCGCCGGACCCGCCGCCCGCGCCCGGCCCGCCGCCCGCGGCGGAGCCGGTCGAGCCCCCCGGCCCGGCCGGACCCGTCGCCGGCGATACAGCCATGTCCACTCCGAACAACGGCCGGATGCCCGCCCCCGCGCACGCCTTCGCGAACCGCACCGCACCCGCCAGGGTGTCGCGGTCGGTCAGGGCGAGGGCGTCCATGCCCCGGTCGGCGGCACGCTCCGCCAGCCGTTCCGGGTGCGAGCCTCCGTAGCGCATGGAGAACCCCGAAACGGTGTGCAGATGCGTAAAACCAGGCACCCGCGGCCTCCTGCTTCGCTCGAATGAACACCTCCCCCGCTCTCCACCATAGAGCAATTCGAATATCCGTGCGAAACACTTGTTCGATCACCTGGGGTCGTCCGTTCGGCCCGCCCCTGCTGCGGGGCCCGGCCCCTTGCGGGCGGCTCGGTGGTGCGGCTCGCGCCGGTGTGCCGGGCTCTGCCCGGACCCGCGCGGGTTGCCCTGCGGGCGGCTCGGCGGCTCGGTGGTGCGGCTCGCGCCGGTGTGCCGGGCTCTGCCCGGACCCGCGCCTCAATCGCCGGCGAGGCTGGATGTGCGGGCCCGCGCCCAAGCGTCGGCGGCGCCGAACGAGTGGTGCGGCGGGGTCGGCTCGGGTCGGTGCGTGGGGCCGTGCCGGGGTGTCTCCTCGGCTCGGCGCGCGCGGGCATGTCTCGGCTGTGTGCGGTGGTCGCGCCTCGTCCTGCGGGGACACCCCGGCACGTCCCCACTCCCCTCCGCCGTCCAAGCCGCCGGGAGCCGTCCCGAGGCATGTAACGGGATGCCCGGCACGGTCGAAGCCGGCCGTGGGGCGGGGACACGCAGGAGGGTCCCCGCAGGACGAGGCGCGACCGCCCCGTACGGCCATGACGCCGCCGCGCGCGCCGAGCCGAGGAGACCCTCGTGCGGGGCCCCGACCCACACCCGTACACCGCCAAGCACCCCGCAGGGGCACCGCAGGGGACGCGCCGAGGAGACCCTCGTGCGGGGCGCCGACCCACACCCCGAGCCGCCCGCAGGGCACCCCGCGCCGGGGCGCCGGGCCGTACACCGCCGAGCAACCCCGCAGGGGCACCGCAGGGGCTACGCCGTGTGGACCACCTCGCCCGCCACCACGACCGTCTCGGCGACCGTGCCCGGGATCCGGTCCGCCGGGACGGCGAGGATGTCCCGGGAGAGGATCACGAAGTCCGCCGCCTTGCCCACCGTCAGCGAACCGCGTTCCCGCTCCAGGAAGTTGGCGTGCGCCGAGCCCATCGTGTAGCCGTACACGGCCGTCTCCACGTCCACCGTCTCGGCCGGCTGCCAGGCCGGGCCGTCGCCGGACAGCGGGCGGCGCGTCACAGCCGTGTAGATGCCGACCATCGGGTCCATCTCGGCCACGTTCCAGTCGCTGGAGAACGCCAGCACCGCACCCGCCTCGTGCAGGCTCCGCATCGGCCAGGCCTTGTGCCAGCGGTCCTCGCCCACGTTCTCCGCCCAGTCCTGGCCGGGTCCCGCGATCTCCGGGGCGCAGTGCCGGGGCTGCATGCACGCGATCACGCCGAGCTGGGCGAAGCGCGGTACGTCCGCCGGGTCCAGGCACTCCACGTGGACCACCTGGTGGCGGGCGTCGCGCGGGCCGTTCAGCGCCCGCGCGTGCTCCACCGCGTCCAGGACGGTCCGGATGCCGCGGTCGCCGGTCGCGTGCACGAAGCACTGGAAGCCCCGCGCGTCCAGCTTCGCCAGCAGCTCCGCGAATTCCTCCGCGGGGTAGAAGGTCTCGCCGCGGTGTGCGCCACAGCCGGTGTACGGCTCCAGGAGCGCGGCGGTACGCGGTTCCACCACGTCGTCGATGTAGAGCTTGAGCGGGCCGACACGCAGCCGGTCCCCGGCGAACCTCCGTGCCGTGTCGGCGAATTCGTCCAGGTCGGCGTCTGCGGTGCCGCGCGGGTGGAACAGCGCCGCGACGATCCGTGAGCGCAACCGCCCCTCGGAGCGGGCCCGTTCGAAGAGTTCGAGGTCGTCGAGGGAGTTCTGCGGCTCGACCACCGTGGTGATGCCGAAGCCGATGGCGTCGTCGAGGCTCTTGACGAGCCGCCCGTACTGCCGGTCCGGCGAGGCCCACGGCACGCCCAGCTCGCGCAGGGCCCGGTGGCCGTCGCGGGAGAGGCCCTTGATGGCGAAGTCCTTGACGAATCCGGTGGGTTCGCCGGTCTCCGGGTCCACCGCGGCCGTGCCGAAGGGGAGGTCGGTGCGGTCCCGGGAGACCCCGAGCCGCTGCATGGCCGCCGTGTTCAGCCAGGCCGTGTGCACGTCGTACGAGAGCACGATCGCCGGGGTGTCCCCGGTGACCGGGTCCAGGTCGGCGGCGCACGGCATCCGCCCCTCGGGGATCGCGGAGTAGTCGAAGGCCTCGGCCTCGATCCACCCGGCGTCCGGGTTGGCCTGCCGCCAGGCCAGGATCCGCTCGTGGATGCCCTCCAGCGTGCGCACGCCGGCGAGCTGGACGCAGTCCGCGTCGGAGCCGAGCCGGACGTGGTTGTGGGCGTCGATGAAGCCGGGCAGGACCAGCTTGCCGCCCGCGTCGATCCGCTCGGTGTCCGGGCCGGCCCAGGCGGCGGCCTCGTCGTCCGGGCCGACCCAGACGATCAGGCCGTCGTGGACGGCGAGTGCCTCGGCCGCGGGCAGGTCGGGATCGACCGTGTGGATCCGGGCTCCGGTGAGCAGCAGGTCGGCGGGGAAGGGGTGGCGTGCCATGTGGGGGTGCTCCATTGGTTGTGCGGTGTCGTTCAGGCGGCCGGGGCGTACGCCGCGACCCGGCGGCGGGTGAGGGCCCCGTAGGTGAGTCCGGAGACGACCGAGCCGAGCAGGGTGAGGTCGGCGCCGCCGAGCGGGGCGACCAGCGGCCCGGTCCACAGCTCGGAGTCGCAGGTCAGGGCGGCGAAGGTCATGCCGGCGAGCAGGGCGGTGATGCCTGCGGGGTGGTAGCCGGAGCGGTACCAGTAGGCGCCCGCGCTCCCGGTGTGCAGTGCGTCGGCGTCGTAGTGGCAGCGGCGCAGCAGCATGTCTGCGAGGAAGACCCCGCCCCAGGGGGCGAACACGATGATCAGCAGGGAGAGGAAGGAGAGCAGGGAGGTGGTGAAGTCGGTGAGGAACAGCGCGGCGAGCGAGCCGAGGGCGGTGACGGCGGCGCTGATGACGATGGCCCGGGCTCGGCTCCAGGGGATGCCGAGGACCTGGAGGTTCAGGCTGGAGGAGTAGAGCGTGATGATCGAGTTGGTGACCGAGCCGCCGAGTACGAGGGCCAGGAAGAGCGGCTGGAACCAGCCGGGGAGCAGGCTCTCGGCGCCGGCGACCGCGTCGGTCATGTCGGTCTGGGTGGCGGCGGCGACGCCCGCGACGCCGAGGGCCACGGAGGAGAGGAAGCCGCCGAGGGCGCCCATCCAGGTGATCGACTTCAGCGAGGTGGTCCGGGGCAGGTAGCGGGTGTAGTCGGCGGGCATCGGCAGGTACGAGAAGGGGCCGGCGAGCATGACGACGAAGGCCAGGCTCCAGCCGGAGAGTCCGGGTGCGGCGCCGGCCGGGGCGGCGGCGGTGTCGGTGCCGGGCAGGACGAAGAGGAGCAGGACTCCGAAGCCGGCGGCGAGGACGTAGGCCATCCAGCGCTCGGCGAACTGCACGGTGGCGTGGCCCCACATGGCGACGGCGAAGGTCAGTGCGAGGGTGACCAGGAGGGCGACGGCGCGGCCGGCGGTGCCGCTCTGCCAGCCGATCTCGGCGAAGAAGACCTCCAGTGCGAGGGTGCCCACCACGGTGTTGACGATGGTGTAGCCGATGCTCACCACCCAGTTGAGGACGCCGGCCGGGAAGTTGCCGCGTACGCCGAAGGCGGCGCGGGAGATCACGAGGGTGGCGGTGCCGGTGCGGATGCCGCTGAGTCCGGCGGCGCTGATGGCGAAGAAGGACAGCCCGCCGATCACGACCACGGCGGTGGCCTGCCAGAAGGAGAGCCCGAAGGCGACGGCGAGGGCGCCGTTGATCACGTAGGTGAAGGTGAGGTTGGAGCCGAACCAGAGCCAGAAGAGGTCCTTGGCGCTGCCGTGGCGTTCGGCGTCGGGAATGGGGTCGATGCCGTGCGTTTCGACCCGGAACACCTCGTCGACGTCGACTGTCTCCTGCTGCCCCATGGCGACCCCTGACTCTGAACGATCTTGAATGGCGTTCTAACTTCTTGAATGGCATTCAAGATGAGGGCTGGACTGCGACCCCGTCAAGACCCTGTCCGGGATAGGGTCGGCCCACGAAGATCCGGAGGGCGGGAGCGGGAGCGGTGGCGGGAGCAGCACGGCGGCGCGACGGGCAGATCGCCCAGGAGCGGATGCTGGAAGAGGCCATGACGGCCATCGCCGAGGACGGACTGGCCGCACTCACCATGTCCGCGCTGGCCGAGCGGCTCGGCACCAGCGGCGGCCACATCCTGTACTACTTCGGCAGCAAGGACCGGCTCCTGCTGGAGGCCCTGCGCTGGAGCGAGGAGCAGCTCACCGGGGAGCGCCGGGCGCTGCTGGGGCGCAGGGTGACGGCGGCGCGCAAGCTGGACCAGTTCCTGGAGCTCTACCTCCCCGAGGGCCCCCGCGACCCGCGCTGGACGCTGTGGATCGAGCTGTGGGCCCGTACCGCCTCCAACCAGCCACTGAAGGCCGCCCAGGAGGAGATCGACGACAGCTGGCAGCGCGATCTGGAGACGCTGCTGGCCAAGGGCGTGGAACAGGGCCGCTTCGCACTCCTGGACGTGCCCGCGCGGGCCTCGGAGCTGCTCGCGCTGCTGGACGGCCTGAGCACCCGGGTCGTCCTCGGCCAGCGCGGCGCGGACCGGGCCCGGGCCCTGGAACAGGCCCGCTCGGCGGCGGCCCTGCTCATCCCGCGCACGTGAGGCGGCGGAAAGTCCTTCCCTTTCGTACGCAACCCGGCGTCCGATGCGGCAATTCGACGCCAAAAAGCGGAGTCCTCCGCGCCGAATAGGGTCATTCAGAGCAGTCCAAGGGTCCGTTCACACCCATTCACGCCCCTGGTGCGCCCTCTTGACCAGGGCATATGCGGAAGACAACCAGCAGTTCCGGGTTTGTGAAAACCTTCACCAGAATTCCGCTCGAAGTGCGCCCTACCGCACTCCTCCCCCAGCGAGCACAATCGCGGTGACGACTCGCATCGATCGTGAAGGAGGGAGCGCGTGCGCAATCAGGTGCGCACAGCGGACGGGCGCGCTCTGACCGTGGAGCGCTGGGGCGATCCGGACGGCAAACCCGTCTTTCTGCTGCACGGCATGCCCGGTAGCCGCCTCGGCCCGGCCCCCCGGGGCATGGTCCTCTACCAACGCCGAATGCAGCTCATCGCCTACGACAGACCCGGCTACGGCGGCTCCGACCGCCATGTGGGCCGCACCGTCGCCGATGTGGCCCAGGACGTGGCCGCCATCGCCGACGCCCTCGGCCTCGACACCTTCGCGGTCGCCGGCCGCTCCGGCGGCGCCGCCGGCGCACTGGCCTGCGCCGCCCTCCTCCCCGACCGGGTCACCCGGACCGCGGCCATGGTCGGCCTCGCCCCCCGGGACGCGGAGGACCTGGACTGGTTCGCCGGGATGGCCGCGTCGAACGTACGGGAGTACACCACCGCCACCGACGACCCCGAGGAACTGGCGGCCCGTCTGATCCCGCGCGCCGCCGGCATCCGCAAGGACCCCGGACGACTGCTCGACGAGCTGCGCCGGGAGCTGACCGACAACGACCGCATGATCGTCTCGGACGCCGGCCTGCGGTCGATGCTCCTGCGGAACTACCGCGAGGGGCTGCGCCATTCGGCGTACGGATGGATCGACGACGTCCTCGCCTTCAGCCGCCCCTGGGGCTTCGACCCGGCCGACATCCGCTGCCCGGTGCTCATCTGGCACGGGGAGCTCGACGTCTTCTCCCCCGTGGGCCACTCCCGTTGGCTGGCCCGCCGCATCCCGGGGGCCACCACCAACATCGTCCCGGCCGCCGCGCACTTCGCCGCCCTGCGCGCGCTGCCCGACGTACTGAACTGGCTGCTGCGCGACCTCCCGGCGCCGGACCTCAACGAACAGCAGCCCGCCTAGGGGGCCTTGCGCCGCACCTCCCCCGCCCCACCGCGGTGACCACCGCCCCCTGTCCGCTGTTCGGCGGGGGTGGCGCCGCGTCGGGCGGCCCTCTACCTCCGCCGCCGGTGCACACCCCCGCATCGCCCCAGGTCAGAGCGCGGCGGCCGGCGTAGGTCCGGGCCGACGCGGCCGTCGGCCGGCCCCCGGCGATGAAAAGGATCTTTCTTTGCGGGAAACGCCTGATTCGGCCACCTCGGGATATCCCCACGCTTTGCAGGGAAGTCATGACCAGGCGTCATGTCTCGTGTTGCGAATGGGGTGTGGCCGAGTAAAGTCCACGCTTGACAACAGCATCACGCTCTTGTCATTCACATGCCCATTCCACATGGCTTCCCCAAGGACGGTGCCGTGAACACTTCAACGACCCCCGCGACCAGCTCGGTCAAGGCCCACCGGGTCCCGCTCACCAAGATCGACGTCCACTCCGCGTCCGCGGCGACGACGCTCGGTCGCGTGCTGCCGGCCGAATCTGCCCGTCCGGTTCAGGCACCGATCTTCAACTCCGCGCTCTGACACCGAAGTATGCGCTCTAGACTGGTGGAATGACCGGCCTGATCGCATTTCGCGAGATCGTCCTGAAAGTTCACAGCAGATGCGATCTTGCTTGTGATCATTGCTATGTCTACGAACATGCAGATCAGAGCTGGCGAGCCCGGCCGAAAGTGATCTCCCCCGAGGTTATTTCGCATACCGCGTCGCGGCTCGCCGAACATGCCCGTGACCATGCACTCCCCTCCGTCACGGTGATCCTCCATGGAGGGGAACCCCTGTTGGCGGGGACGGCCCGGCTCCGCCTCGTGTGCGAGGAGTTCGGCCGCGCGCTCAGCGGGATCGCCGCCCTCGACCTGCGCATCCACACCAACGGGCTCCAGCTCAGCAGTCGTTACCTCGACCTCTTCGACGAGTTCGGCGTCCGGGTCGGCATCTCCCTCGACGGGGACCGCGCCGCCAACGACCGCCACCGCCGGTTCGCCGACGGCCGTACGAGCCACCCGCTGGTCCTCGCCGCCGTCGCGCTCCTGCGCTCGGAGCCCTACCGCCACCTGTACCAGGGCCTGCTCTGCACCGTGGACGTGGCCAACGACCCTGTCGCCGTCCTGGACGCGCTGGTCGAACTGGAGCCCCCGCGCGTGGACTTCCTCCTCCCGCACGCCACCTGGGAGACTCCCCCGGCCCGCCCCGACGGCGCCCCCGACGCGTACGCGCGCTGGCTGCTGCGGGTCTTCGACCACTGGGAGCGGCTGGGGCGCCCGGTACCCGTACGGCTCTTCGAATCCCTGCTCTCCACCCTGCGCGGCGGGCCCAGCCTCACCGAGTCGCTCGGCCTCGCGCCCACCGACCTCGTCGTCGTCGAGACCGACGGGACCCTTGAGCAGGTGGACTCCCTCAAGAGCGCCTTCGAGGGGGCCGCCACCACCGGGTTCAACGTCTTCGACCACGCGTTTGACCAGGTCGCGGCCCATCCCGGGGTCCGTGCCCGGCAGCTGGGCCTCGCGGGCGTCAGCGACTCGTGCCGCCGGTGCCCCGTCGTACGCTCGTGCGGCGGCGGGCTCTATACGCACCGCTACCGCGAGCGGAACGGCTTCGACAACCCCTCCGTGTACTGCACCGACCTCCGCGAACTCGTGGACGGGGTGGAGGGCCGCACGGCACCGCGGGAGACCGCGCCGGAGCTGTCCGACCCGGCCGAACTCACCAGGTCCCAGCAGGAACTGACCCGGATCCTGCTGGCCCGGCTGCACGCGGACCTCGCCGGCGACCCGGACTGGGCGCACGCCTGGGAGCTGCTGGCCGCCGTGGAGCGGGCCGGGGAGGCCGGCGCGGACGCGCTGGCCGCTGTACTGGACCACCCCTTCACCCGGACCTGGGTACTGGCGGCCCTGGACGCCGCCCGCGCCGGCACGCCGGACGCCGAGGAGGCGGCGCGCAGGCTGACCGCCCTGGCCGCCGCGGCCGTGCTGCGCGGTGGACTGGAGCTGCCGGCCGAAGTGGCCTACCGGGACGGCGAGGTGTACCTGCCGACGCTGGGCCTGCTGCGGCTCGGGGAGCCCGGCACGGAGGGCCGGGCCGCGCTGCACGTCACCGACGAGGGGTACGCCGTACGGGACGGCCGCGCGGAGCACCGCTTCGGCCCCGCGGCCGGGGACGCCCGCTGGCAGCCCGTACGCACCTGGTCGCCCGGTCCGGACGCGGCCCCGGTGGCCCTGGAGGACCTCGACCCGTACCGCAACTGCTTCGCCCGCCCGCCCAGGCTGCGCCTCGGTACGGGCGAGGCCGAGGAGTGGCGGGGCCGGCTGGACCGGGCGTGGGCGCTGCTGCACGAGGTGGTGCCGGAGTTCGCCCGGGCGGCGGCCTCCGGGCTGACCACGCTGACCCCGCTCGCGGGCGGCCCGCGGGCGGGCGGCTGGGGCGAGGCCGGCCGGCACGGGCCGGGGGCGCTCGGGGTGCCGTACGAGGCAGGGGTGCGGGAGACCGCGCTCGCGCTGCTGACCGGCCGGCGGCGGACCCGGCTGCGGGCGCTGACCGAGGTGGCCGATCTGTACGCGCTGGACGGCCAGTGGCAGCACCGCTCGCCGTGGCGGGAGCGGCCGGTCCCGGTGTCCCGGCTGCTGGCCGACGTGCACGAGCGGGTGGCGGTGGAGGCGTACCGGCGGGCCACGGCGGCGTCCGAGCCGGGTGGCTCGGACCGGATCCACCAGGCCCTGGACCGGCTGTCGGAGGCGGCCGAGCTGACCGTCACCGGCAAGCGGCTGGTCGCGGAGCTGCGCTACGAACTGAAGACGGTCGACGCGTGAATGCCGCCCCCTCCCCGGGAGCCTCCCCCGACGCCCCCGCCTCCTCCCCCGGCACCGGACGGCTCCAGCTGGCCGTGAGGTTACGCCTGCTCGGGGTCCGCCCCGGCATGCGGCTCCTGGTGCACGCCGCCCTGGGCGGGACCGGGCTGCGCGCGGAGCTGCTGCGCGACGCCCTGACGGGCGTCCTCGGCCCGCGCGGCACACTGGTCGTTCCCGCGTTCACCCCGGCGAACTCCACGACCTCCACCGCGCATCTGGAGCGGATCGGCGGCCTGGACGAGGCCGGGGTGCGGGCCTTCCGGGAGCGGATGCCCCCCTTCGACCCGGCGAGCACCCCGAGCCAGGGCATGGGATCCCTGGCCGAGGCCGTCCGCACCGCGCCGGGCGCGGCGCGCAGCGCCCACCCGCAGACCTCCTTCGCCGCCCTCGGGGCGGACGCGGAACGGATCTGTTCCGGGCACCGAATCGAGAGTCATCTGGGGGAGGAGTCTCCCCTGGGGAAACTGTGCTGGGAGGGCGGGCAGGTACTCATGATCAATGTGGGGTTTTCGGTCTGCACCGCGTTCCATCTCGCGGAGTACCGAATTCCGAAGCCCCCCTTGCGCATGTACGAGTGTGTGGTGAAGGTGAACCTTCCGGGGCTGCAAAGGCACCGGCAGGAGGGGGAGTGGACCGCATACGAGGACGTCGCGCTGGATGACAGCGATTTCGCGGAGATCGGTGACGCGTTCCCGGATTCCCGGGTGCGCAGGGGGCGGGTGGGAGGCGCGTCGACCATGCTCTTCTCCCTTCCGGAGGCCGTCGATCACGCGCTTGACTGGATGACCGAAAACAGACGCTGATTGACTGAACGATGAGGGGATGTGGCGAAGCAGCTCCGGAATGATGTTTCTTCGCTCGCATCTTCGGGACGGGGGTCGTGTGCCCGCAACAGGGGAGCCGTACTTTTTTCTCAGTTACGCACATACACCGAGGTTCGGGGCCGGGGGCCCCGACCCGGACATGTGGGTCGAGCGCCTTTTCCGTGACCTCTGCGGACACGTCATGGCGCTGACGGACCTGCGTGCCGGGTACGACGTCGGGTTCATGGACCGGGAGATACGCAGCGGCGAGGGCTGGTCCGAACGGCTCGCCCGGGCACTGGCCAACTGCCGTGTCTTCGTTCCCCTGTTCTCGCCGCGGTACTTCGCGAGCGAGATGTGCGGGAAGGAGTGGTTCGCCTTCGCGCAGCGCGCCGTCCAGCACGGCGCGGTCCGCAACACACCGGCCGAGGCCATCGTGCCCGCGTTATGGGTGCCGGTACCGCCGGAGCAACTCCCGGGTCCTGCCGAGCGGTTGCAGTTCAACCACAACACGTTCGGGGAGCGCTACGTCACCGACGGCCTGTACGGGCTGATCAAGCTGCGCGGTTACGCCGAGCAGTACGAGCAGGCGGTGTACGAACTCGCCCGCCGCATCGTCCAGGTCGCCGAGACCGCCCACCTGGAACCCATTCGCCCGCTGGACTACCGGAACGTGCCCAGCGCCTTCGGCTCCAGCGGCAGCCCCGCCCGCACCCTGCACGTCACCGTGGCCGCCGCCTCCCGGCACGAACTGCCCGAGGGCCGCACCCCCGAGTACTACGGGGACACCGCGCTGGAGTGGAACCCGTACCACCCGGTCGCCCAGCGGCCCATCGCCTACGTCGCCGAGGACCTGGTCAAGAACCTCAACTACCAGACCAGCATGTCCTCCTTCGACGACGAGGCCGGACACCTCGACGGCAAGCAGCTGCCGACCCGGCCGGAGATCCTGATCGTCGACCGCTGGGCGGTGGAGGACGAGGACCGGCGCCAGCGGCTGGCCGCCTTCGACCGGGACCCCCGGCCGTGGATCAACGTGGTCGTGCCGTGGAACCGGTACGACCACCAGAGCCGGACGAAGGAGAGCGAGCTGGCCGACCGGCTGGAGGCCACCATGCCGAAGACGATGAGCCAGGGCCGGGCCGCCTGCCGGGCCGCCGCCAACGGCGTGGCCAACGTGGAGACCCTCGGCCAGATCCTGCCGCAGGTGGTCGAGGCCGCCGCTCAGCAGTTCCTCAGACACGCCCAGCCGTATCCGCCGAAGGGCGACACCTCCATCGAACGGCCCCGGCTGCTCGGTCCGATGGGGATGAACGGGCCACCCGGGCCGTCATCGCCCCGTGTCCCCTTCCCGCCCGACTCCGACCGGCACCGGACCGGGCCGGCGGGGGCCGGCCTCCACGACAACGACGACAACGACACCGACCGGGGGGACGCGGATGACAGCGAGCAGTGACAGCGACAGCGACAGCCGTGACGGACGCATCGTCACCTTCTATTCGTACAAGGGCGGCACGGGCCGCACCATGGCACTGGCCAACACGGCCTGGATCCTGGCCGCCAACGGCAAGCGGGTCCTCGCCGTCGACTGGGACCTGGAGGCACCCGGCCTGCACCGCTTCTTCCACCCCTTCCTGGACCCCTCCACGCTCGGGGCCACCACCGGGGTCATCGACCTGATCAGCGAATACGCGTGGGCGGCGACCAGCCCGGTGCAGCGGCCCGACGACTGGCACAAGGACTACGCGCGGATACAGCCGCACGCCGTCTCCCTCACCCCGGAGACCCACGGCTGGGAGTTCCCGGACGGCGGCACCCTGGACTTCGTCTCCGCGGGCCGGCAGAACCGCGAGTACTCGGCGACCGTCTCCACCTTCGACTGGGACAACTTCTACGACCGGCTCGGCGGCGGGCTCTTCTTCGACGCGTTACGCGCCGACATGAAGCGGAACTACGACTACGTCCTGATCGACAGCCGCACCGGCCTGTCCGACATCGCGGACATCTGCACGGTCCACCTCCCGGACATCCTCGTCGACTGCTTCACCCTGTCCGACCAGTCCATCGACGGCGCCGCATCCGTCGCCCGGCAGATCGACGAGCGGTTCAACGACCGCGGCATCAAGATCTACCCGGTCCCGATGCGCATCGACGAGGGCGAGAAGGAGAAGGCCGACGCCGGCCGGGCGCTGGCCCGGATCAAGTTCGACCGCTTCCCGAACGGCCTGGTCGGGGACGAGCTCACCTCCTACTGGGGCGCGGTGGAGATCCCGTACCGCCCCTACTACGCCTACGAGGAGACCCTGGCCACCTTCGGCGACGAGGCCGGGCTCACCAACTCCCTGCTCTCCGCCTTCGAGCGGCTCACCGCCGTGGTCACCGAGGGCCGGATCACCTCGATGCCGGTCATCGGCGAGGAGGTCCGGCTGCGCATCAGGGACGCCTTCACCCGGCGCCGCCCGGCGCTGCCCGCCGACCTGTTCCTGTCCTACGTCGCCGAGAACCGGATGTGGGCCGACTGGATCGAGTCGGTGCTCACCCGGGCCGGTTTCCGGGTCGTGCCCAAGGACGTCTCGGCCGAGCGGGCCCCGGAAGCGACCGCCGGTGACACCCTCGGGGGCGCGGGCATCAGCATCGACACCGCCGCCCGGACCGTGGTGCTGCTCTCCACGGCCTACCTCAAGTCCGCTCGGGCCGTGGACGTGTGGGAGCGCGCGGCCGCCGAGGACCCCACCGGGGGCCGGCGGCAGCTGGTGCCGCTGAGGGTGGGGGACGTACGGCTGTCCACTCCGTACATCGACCGCAACCCGGTGGACCTCTTCCGGCTCGACGAGGTGCACGCCACCACCGCCCTGCTGCGTGCGGTGGAGCGTCCCATGGCCCTGCCCGACAGCGTCAACAGCGCGTCCCAGCCAGGCCCCCGCTTCCCGGGGACCGTCCCGAAGATCTGGAACGCACCGCCCCGCAACCCCGGATTCACCGGGCGCAGCATCGTGCTGGAGCGGATGCGCGACCAGCTCGGCGGGGGCATGGCCGTGGTGCTGCCGCAGCCGCAGACCCTTTTCGGGCTCGGTGGTGTCGGCAAGACCCAGGTGGCGCTGGAGTACGTGCACCGGTTCATGGCCGACTACGACCTGGTGTGGTGGATCTCCTCGGAGCAGACCGACGACGTGGTCGCGGCCCTCGCGGAGCTGGCGGTCCGGCTGGGCGCGCAGACCGGCGAGGACATGGCGGCCGCCTCCCAGGAGGCGATCGACCTGCTGCGGCGCGGGGTTCCCTCCTCCCGCTGGCTGCTCGTCTTCGACAACGCGGACGATCCGGAGACGCTCAAGCGGTTCTTCCCGCCGGGCGGTCCGGGCCATGTCCTGGTGACCTCCCGCAACCAGTCCTGGTCGCAGTACGGTGACGCGCTGCCGGTGGACGTGTTCCTGCGCGAGGAGTCCATCGAGCACCTCCAGCGCCGGGCTCCCGGGCTCAGCAAGGACGACGCCGAGCAGGTCGCGGTGGCGGTGGGCGACCTGCCGCTGGCCGTCGAGCAGGCGGGTGCCTGGATCGCGGAGACGGCGACCCCGGTGTCCGCGTACATCGAGCAGCTGGCCCAGCAGGCCGCCCGTGTGCTGGCCCTGAACCAGCCGCCCGGTTACCCGGAGCCGGTGGCCGCCACCTGGAACATCTCCATCGAGCGGCTGCAGTCCCGCTCGCCGGCCGCGGTCCGGCTGCTCCAGCTCTGTGCGTTCCTGGCGCCCGAGCCGATCTCCGCGAACCTGCTGTACAGCAAGGAGATGATCGACGCCCTCAAGCCCTACGACTCCTCGCTGCAGGAGAAGCTGGTGCTGGGCCGGGTGATCCGGGAGATCGGCCGGTTCGCGCTGGCCAAGGTCGACCAGGTCAGCAACAGCATCCAGGTGCACCGGCTGGTGCAGGCGGTGATACGCAACCAGCTGACCGAGGAGGAGCAGCGGGATGCGCGGCACGCGGTCCACCGGATCCTGGCCGGCGCCCGGCCGGACGACGACGAGCCGATCGACAACCCGGAGACGTGGCCGCGGTTCAACACCATCTGGTCGCACCTGACCCCGTCCGAGGCCCGGTTCTGCAAGGAGCCGGAGACGCGCCGACTGCTGATCGACCGGGTGCGCTACCTCTGGAAGCGCGGGGACTTCAAGGCCGCGTACTCGCTCGGCGAGGAGCTGCGGGAGTCCTGGAAGGAGATGCTGGGCAACGACGACCTCCAGTACCTGTACCTGCGCTTCCACCTGTCGAACATCCTGCGCTCGCAGGGGCGGTTCGTGGAGGCGAAGGAGCTGGACGAGGTCACGCTGGAGCGGCAGCGCGCCGTGCTCGGTCCCTCGCACCCGCACACCTACATGACCATGAGCGGTCTGGCCAACACCCTGGGCGCGCTGGGCCAGTACGGGCAGGCGATGGAGCTGGCGACCGACGCGCACGAGGGCTTCAGCCAGATCTTCCACGAGGCGCACCCGCGCACCCTGGCCGCCGCGAACAACCTGGCGCTGAACCTGCGGCTCGTGGGTCAGTACACCAGGGCCCGCGAGATCGACCAGGAGGTGCACGACCTGCGCACGGAGGTGCTCGGGCCGGAGCACCCGTACACCCTGTCCTCCGCGCAGAACCTGGCCCGCGACCTGCGTGAGGTGGGCCGGTACGAGGACTCGGTGCAGTTGCTCAGCCGGACGTACGAGACCTACAAGCGGACGCTGGGGCGGGCCTTCCCCGGCACCCTGTCGGCCGCGAAGAACCTGGCGGTGTCGCTGCGCCGGGCCGGTCAGCTGGAGGACGCCCTCCGGTTGACCACCGCCACCCGGGCCCGCTACCGGGCCAAGTACACCTCCGTCAATCCCGACCTGCTGTCCTGCGAGCTCAACCTGGCCTCGGACCTGTTCGCGACCGGGGACCCGGGCGGGGCGCGGGACCTGGCGCAGGAGGTGGTGGACGAGTACATGAAGGTGCCGGGCGAGCGGCATCCGTACACCCTGGCGGCGGTGAACAACCTGGCCGTCTTCCACTGGGGCACGGGTGCGGCGGAGACGGCGGAGACGATGCTGCGCCAGACGATACGGGGCATGCGGGACGTACTCGGCGACAACCACCCGCACACCGTCTTCGCCCATCTCAACCTGGCCAACACCCGGGCCGATCTGGGCGATCCGGAGGGCGCCCTGGAGCTGGAGCGGCTGGCGGTGATGCGGCTGCGCGAGGCGCTCGGGGCGCACCATCCGGAGACCCTGGCGAGCAGCTCGAACATGGCGATCAGCCTGGACTCGATGGGCCGCAAGGAGGAGGCGGCCCGACTGCGGGCGGAGGCGGTGTCCGAGCTGACCCGGCTGCTCGGGGAGGACCACAGCCTGGCCCGTTACGCGCGCGACGAGCGGCGGGTCCACCGCGACCTGGAGCCTCTCGCGGTCTGATCCGACGGAGGGCGGCGGAGGCTCCGCGACCGCGGGGTCCCGCCGCCCGCCACCCGACAGCAGGGGGGCGCTGTGACCGACAGCATGACCTTTCGAAACGAGGACCTGCCGGCCCTCTTCCACCACACCGACCAGGCGGCGATCTCCCGGCAGCGGGAGTCCACCCAGGCCACGCGCGCCCAGTTGCTGCTGCTGGTCGCGGCCGCGGCGGCCGCCGCGCTGCCCGCCGGGCCGAAGCTGGGCTCGATGTACCTCTTCGGGCTGCTGAGCGTGCTCTCGTACGTGGGGGTGCTGGTCGTGGGCATGCGGGCGACCCGGCGCCGGGCCCGCCCGCAGTGGCAGCTCAACCGCAGTGCGGCGGAGTTCATCAAGTCCCTGGCCTGGCGGTACGCGGTGCACGGGGCGCCGTTCGGCAGCGAGGTCGCCGAGCCCGGGGTGACGTACCGGAGCAGGCTGGAGGCGGGTTTGGCCGAGCTGCGGAAGATGGGCTGGGAGGATCCGCGTTCCGCCGGGACGGTGCCGGAGGGCGGGGAGATCACCGGCGCGATGGAGCGGCTGCGAGGGATGGACTACCAGGCGCGGCGCGAGACGTACGTCCGGGACCGGCTGATCGAGCAGCGCAATTGGTACCGGCGGCGCGCGGAGGTGTCCCGGCGGGCGACGAACCTGTGGTCGTGGACGATCGTGCTGCTGACCTGCCTGGCCCTGATGTTCGCGCTGCTGGGGTCCTTCGGTTCGGGTCCCGGGCCGAGGCTGACCGCGCTGCTGAGCGCGGCGGCGGCGGCCGGTATCGCCTGGAACGAGGTGCGCCGCCACCATCCGCTGATCGAGGCGCACACCCTGATCGAGCAGGATCTGGCGGCGATGATGGTCGTGATGCAGACGACCATCACCGAGTCCCAGTGGCCCTCGTCGGTGTACGAGACCGAGCGGTACGTGTCCCCGCAGCACACGGACTGGCTGGCCCGGCACAGCAGTTGAGGGCCGTCGCCGACGCGGCCTCGCGGGGGCGTGACTCAGTCGCGGGTCGCGCCCTCGCGCCAGATGACGGTGACCGGCTTGCCGAGCGCCCGCGCGTAGGCGACGATCTCGGCGGTGCCGCCGTGCCCGCGGGCGGGCTGCCCGTCCCAGACGGCGACGAGCCGGTCGCAGGAGTCGGCGATGTAGGTGCCGGCGGCGTAGTAGGCCTCGTCCGTGGAGCGGGCGAAGTCCATCCGGATCTCCTGGGTGGCCCGGTTCCTGAGGCCCTGGTAGCGGGCGAGGGCCTCGGCGTCCTCGAAGGCCTCCTCGTAGTCCTCGCTGGGGATCACCACGGTGAGACCGGCGCCGTGTTCCAGCGCTATGGCGGCGAACAGCTGGTCCGCCCCCTCGGCGAGGCTGGAGAAGGCCTCCAACGGTCCCTCGTGGCCGCCCAGGACGGCCCGCAGGCCGTCCTCCACATGGCCGAGCACCGAGTCCGGAATGGCTCGGTGCCCGGTCACGCCGATGCGTTTCATGCAGAAACCAGCCTCCCCCGTGGACACGGTCCTCGCCCGGAACATCCTCCCAGAAGGCGGGAGGACGTCCAGGGGTGCGACGGGGGCGCGTGAGTCACCGTCAGTAGACGCTGACCCCGTAGGCATTGAGGGCCTCGACCACGGGCTGGAAGAAGGTGGTACCGCCCGAGGAGCAGTTGCCGCTGCCGCCCGAGGTGAGGCCGACGGCCCGGGTGCCGGAGTAGAGCGGGCCGCCGCTGTCGCCGGGTTCGGCGCAGACGTTGGTGCGGATCATGCCGTAGACGACGTCGCCGCCGCCGTAGTTGACGGTGGCGTTGAGCCCGGTGACCCGTCCGCTGTGGATGCCGGTGGTGGAGCCGCGCCTGGTCACCGACATGTTGACGGTGGCGTTCACGGCGCTGGTGATGTCCTGGCTGCCGACGGTCCCCGGGGGGACCGGCGTGTTGCTCGCGTACTTGATGAGGCCGTAGTCGTTGGTCGGGAAGCTGGAGCCGGTGGTGCTGCCGAGAACGGTGGTGCGGGCGGAGTTGGTCCACCAGGTGCCGGCGCCGTCGGTGCAGTGTCCGGCGGTGAGGGCGTAGTAGTTGCTGCCGCTGCGGACGTTGAAGCCGAGCGAACAGCGCCAGCTCGTCGCGTAGATCGCGTCGCCGCCGGAGGCCAGCTTGGTCAGCTTGCCGGGGATGCGTTCGATGCGCAGGGCTCCGACGTCGGCTCCGGCCTCTCGCTTGATTCTCGCGATGCCGGCCTGGGAGACCGTGGAGTCGGCGGAGACCACGAGGGTTCCGGTGGCGGGGTCGGTGTGCCAGGCGGTGCCCGCCACGTCGGCGCGCAGGACGGATGCGCCGGCCGAGGCGAGCCGGTCGGCACTGAATCCGACATCCTGCGAGTCCGCGCTCGCGGCCGTGGGGACGGCGAGCGCTGCGGCGGCGGCCAGGCCGGTGGCCGCCGCGAGCAGCCTGGTACGGGTCATGCGCTTGATCCTCACTTCTCGTCCTCCTGGAGAGGGTCGGGGGCCCGGCGGTTGTGGGGGTGCCAGAGCCCGTGAGGCGCAGCCGGGGGCACGGCGGGCGCATGAGCTTTGGCCGTGCCCCTGACAAGCGCTGTCGGGAGTGTCCTGTCGTCAGATACCGGTCGCAAGAGCGGCTTTCAGCCTCCGCTCACCCGCCGCGACCGCGAACGGCAGCGTGTTCCCGGGTGGCGGGAAAGGACAGATGAAGTGGTCCGCGAAGGCGCAGGGAGGCAGCAGGGACCGGTTGAAGTCCACCGTGATCGCGCCCCGCGCGTCGGGTATGCCGGGCTTCAGGAAGCGGAAGCGGTAGCTGGAGCTCCCGCCGGTGGCATCCCCGAAGACGGCCCAGAGGCTGCCGTCGTCCGGGTCGACGGCGACCCGGAGGCGGTGCTCGGCGCCCTCGAAGGCGAAGAGCAGTTCTCCGCCGAGGCCGAGTCCGCGCGCCCGCCCGTCGGCGTTCTCCACCTGGACGCTCCGGTCCTCGGCGTACGGCCGGAACCGCCCGGGCAGCGCGTGGGCGGGGTCGTACGGGGTGGTCTCGACGCCGGCGAAGGCCCGGCGGGCCTCGGAGTCGGGGTCGAAGACGCGTACTCCCCACTCCCCCTCGCGCCGGATCACGACGATCCGGAGCGCCCCGGCGGAGAGCCGGGCGTGCGCGGGCGGCCCCTCGTCGGCGTCGAGGACGACCTCACCCGTGAAGGGCTCGCCGTCGAGCCGGCAGGAGTCCTCGGGGGTGACGGTCAGCACCGCACCGGCCTCCGTGGCGCGCCAGCGCCCCGGAACGGCCGGAATTCGACCTTCCGGGTAGTCGGCGAGCCAGAAGGTTCCGGTCAGGGCGAGGGGGCCGTAGGGCGTGGACACGGCCGCCGCCCTGCGCTCGTGCCATGTCCGCCATGCGGCGTGCGGATCGTCTGCGTCGTCGCTCATCCCGCTCAGCCCTTCCACGCCGGTCCGGACGGGAATCCCCGCGTACGCCGTCCGGACCTGTGAAATCCGAAAGACCGTCAGCAGCCGTCGCAGGGACAGCAGCAGCAGTCGTCGCATCCGCAGTTGCTGCAGCAGTCGCAGCCGTCGCAGCAGTCCTCGCCGTCGCAGAGCGGCTCGCGCCGCTCCCGCGACCACGGACCTTCGTACTCGGTGCAGCACATCTGGCAGGTGCAGAACAGCCCGATGGCCACCGCGCAGCCCGCGAGCAGCCCGCGGCGCGGCCGCTGCGGGGGCAGCCCACCGCCGCCGCCACCGCCGCCGGGCCCCATGGGCGGAGGCATACCCGGCCCGCCGGGGGCCTGCGGAGCGTTCGGGGCGTAGGGGTTGCCGCCGTACGGGTTCGCGCCGTACGGGTCCACCGCGGGGCCGCCCGCGTACGGGTTTCCTCCCTGCCCGGCGGAGGCCGTCGCGGTATGGCCGCAGCTACTGGTCCCGAAGGACCGGTCCACCGAGGTGCGCAGTTCGTGCACGAGCAGCCGGTGGGCGAGCCCCGCGTCCGTGAACTCGACCTCGCGCAGGGCCAGCCGGATGCCGTGGAGGGCGTCGTCGCAGAGCCTGCGGGCCTCGGTGAGCGAGGTGCCGGTGGCGGTGAGCGGGTTCCAGGCGCCCGCGACGGCGTCGGCGCCCTGGTCCTCCACCGCGTCCAGCAGGTGCGCGAGCCGGCCGAAGTACCTGCCCGCCTCGGCCAGCGCGGGGGCGTTGCCCGGCCGTCCGGCCAGCTGTGCGGTATGGGCGAAGGCGGCGGCCGTCGCGGTCTCCGTCGGCTCGGTCACCACGAGCACGGGAGTGCCCGGGCCGGCCAGCGTCTCGATGCCCGCCTGCCGGTCCACGGCGTCGACGAGCACCGCGGTGTCGAAGCCGAGCGAGGCTCCGGTGCGGGCCCCGGCCCGGTCCCAGCCGCGGGCCACCTTGCGGGCGGCCGCGGCTATGGGGGCGCGGGCCAACAGCCCGTCCCGGTCGGCGACGTGGTCGCGCACCTTGGCGGAGGCGAGCACGAGCGAGACGGCGGCGGCGAGCCGCGCGCCCTCGCCCTGGGCGACGGAGGCGGTGCGCATCCCGCGCAGCGGGCAGGGCCCCGCGGTGCGCCGGGCACCGGGCGCCGGACCGGACTGAGCCTCCGTCAGAACGGAGACCAGCAGCCCGTCGTAGTTCGTAACGATTCGGGCGAACTGTCCGTGATCCCCCCGAAGTGCCAGGCACAGCCCGCACAAATGGGCCATCCACTCCGCCTTGAACCGCTCTCCCAACCGGTGCGTGCAGGGCCTGACGATGCCGAACAAGCTGTTCCCCCGTGTGTCGTACGCGTGCTTGCCGGGCATCGTATCGACCCGCGTGTTTCACCCGTACGTCCGCATCGCTCACCCGTAAGGCGGCAGCGGTCGTATTTTCACTCAGTCAGCAGTGGTAGCCACCAGGATCCTTGACCGTGCAACGGATGTTCTGCACCAGTACCGTCACGAAACCCCTGCGCGGCGACTATCCACTTGGCGCGTTGTCAGCATCATGGACGAGCATAGGGGCAGCGGAGAGAAGACAGACTGACCGCGGTGAAAGGAGGCAGTCCATGGGTTCGGTGCGCAAGGCGAGTGCCTGGCTGGGTCTCGTGGAGGACAGCGACGACGAGCGCTACTACGACGACGACTACGCGGAGGCCGCCCAGGGGTCGGTGGCCGGCCCCGGCGAGCAGTGGGTCACCGACCCCCGGGTGCGGGTGGCCTCCGAGTCTGCCGTGGAGCACGGCCGTCGTATCGCGACGGTCACCCCGGACGGCTTCCGTGACGCACGGGGGATCGGCGAGCTGTTCCGCGACGGGGTGCCGGTGATCGTCAACCTGTCGTCGATGGACCCGGGTGACGCGAAGCGCGTCGTCGACTTCGCGGCCGGACTGACCTTCGGGCTGCGCGGGTCGATCGAGCGGGTGGCGACCAGGGTCTTCCTCCTGACCCCGGCCGACACCCAGATCGTCAGCGGCGAAGCGGGCGGCCGCTCGCGCGACTTCTTCAACCAGAGCTGAGCAGGGCTCTCACCGGAAGGCGTCCAGCCCGGTGAGCGCCTTGCCCAGCACCAGCTGGTGCATCTCGACAGTGCCCTCGTAGGTGAGGACCGATTCGAGGTTGGTGGCGTGCCGCATGACGGGATATTCGAGGGAGATCCCGTTGGCACCGAGGATGGTCCGCGCGGTACGGCAGATCTCGATGGCCTCGCGGACGTTGTTGAGCTTGCCGAAGCTGATCTGCTCCGGCCGCAGGGTGCCCGCGTCCATCCGCCGGCCCAGGTGGTGGGCGAGCAGGATGCCCTTGTGGAGTTCCAGGGCCATGTCCGCCAGCTTGGCCTGGGTGAGCTGGAAGCCGCCGATCGGCCTGCCGAACTGCTCCCGCGTCCTCGCGTAGTCGAGCGCGGACTCGAAACTGGCCCGCGCCGCGCCCATGGATCCCCAGATGATCCCGTACCGCGCGTGGCTGAGGCAGCCGAGCGGCCCCTTGAGCCCGGTGACCTGCGGCAGCACCGCGTCCGCGGGCAGCCGTACGTCGTCCATCACCAGCTCGCTGGTGACGCTGGCCCGCAGCGACCACTTGTGCTTGATCTCCGGCGCGGAGAACCCGGGGGTGTCGGTGGGCACCGCGAAGCCGCGGATCCCGTCGTCGGTCTGCGCCCACACCACGGCGACGGCCGCCACGGAACCGTTGGTGATCCACATCTTGCGGCCGTTCAGCACCCAGTCCGTGCCGTCGCGCTTGGCGTAGGTCCGCATCGCCGCGGGGTCCGACCCCACATCGGGCTCGGTCAGCCCGAAGCAGCCGATCAGCTCGCCCGCCGCCATACCGGGCAGCCAGCGCTGCTTCTGCTCCTCGGAGCCGTACTTCCAGATCGCGTACATGGCGAGCGAGCCCTGCACCGAGACGAGCGAACGGATCCCGGAGTCGGCGGCCTCCAGCTCCAGGCAGGCGAGCCCGTACTGCACGGCACTGGCGCCGGCGCACCCGTACCCCTGGAGGGACATCCCGAGCGCCCCGATGGCGCCGAGCTCCCGCGCCAGCTCCCGGATCCCGGGCAGCTCGCCGTCCTCGTACCACTGCGCGATGTTCGGCAGCACCCGGTCGGCGGCCCAGGCACGCACGGTGTCCCGGACGGCGAGGTCCTCGGGCCCGAGGAGCTCGTCGAGCCCGAGCGGATCGGTGGGAACGAAGGACACGGGGGCCTCCCGGCGGCCTGAGCAGGAACCTAGCAGCGCAAGTTTTTGCGCTCGGCCGACGCTATTAGCCCTTGCCGGGCAAATCCAGTCCCACTTGTCGAGGCCGCTGCTCCGGCCCCGCCGAGGCGCTCTTCCAGCCCGGCCGACGCTTGCGGCGCCCGTCCAGCCCTGCCGGCGTTCGACGCGCGGGGGTTCGGGGGCGGCGCCCCGGCAACGGCGCCGTACCCGCGGGCCGGCCGGACGGTGTCAGCCCGCCTGCTCCACCGGGGTCGGCCGCGCCGCCTCCCCCTTCGCCTGCGCGGGCAACCGCACCGCCTCGCCGTCGGGCAGCGGCTCCACCGCCCCGCAATCCATCGCCCGCGGCAGCTTCAGCGCCATCACGGCCCCCGCCACCAACAACGCCGCGCTGACCAGCAGGGTCACATGCAGTCCGTGCACGAACGACTGCCGCGCCGCGGCGTACAGCGAGGCCCCCGCCGGCCCCCCGAGGTGCGCGGCGATCTGGTAGGCCTCGCCCAGAGAATTCGCCGCGCCCGCCGAATCCGCCGCCGACACCCCCGGCACCCCGACCAGCCCCGGCCGGTACGCCGCGTTCATCACGCTGCCCAGCAGCGCGATGCCGATGCCCGCGCCGAGCTGGTACGAGGTCTCGCCGATCGACGCCGCACCGCCCGCGGTCTCGGCCGGAGCCTCGCTCAGCATCGACTCGTACGCGGCGAACAGCGTGGTCTGCAGTCCGAAGCCGAGCAGGATGAAGCCGACGGTCAGGAGCAGCGGCCGGTCGTGCTGGCCCATCAGCGTCAGCAGCAGCACGGCGAAGGCGGTCAGGACGAAGCCCAGCGACACCATCGTGCGCGGCCCGATCCGGTTCAGGGTGTACGAGCCGGTGGCGCCCGCGGCCATCGCGGCGAAGGTCAGCGGCAGCAGCCGCAGGCCGGTCTCCAGCGGGCTGAGCTGCAGCACCAGCTGGAGGTACTGGACGGCGATCAGCTCCAGGCCCACCAGCGCCAGCATCGCGAGCACGATGCAGGCGACCGACGTGGAGAAGGCGGCCCGCGAGAACATCCGGATGTCGATCAGCGGGTGCTCACGCCGCTTCTGCCGGCGCACGAACAGTACGAGCAGCACCACGCCGACCAGCAGCGGGAGCAGTGCCTCGGCGTCGAGGAGCCGGCGCTCGGCGCCCAGCCGCTTGATGCCGAGCACCGCGCCGAGCACACCGCCGGCGGCCATCAGCGCACCGAGTACGTCCCACGGCCCGTCGGCGGCGCCGCGCGACTCCGGCAGCAGCCAGCGCCCGAGCGGCACGATGAGTGCCATCAGCGGGATGTTGATGAGGAAGACGGAGCCCCACCAGAAGTGCTGGACGAGGAAGCCGCCGAGCACCGGGCCGCTGGCCGCGCCGATGGCGGCGACCGCGGTCCAGATGCCGATGGCGAGCGCCCGCTCGCGCCGGTCGGGGAAGACCTGGCGCAGGATCGACAGGGTGGCGGGCATGATCATCGCGCCGCCGATGCCGAGCAGGGCGCGCGCGGCGATGAGGACCTGGGCGTTGTCGGCGAGGGCCGCTATCGCGGAGGCCACGCCGAAGAGTCCGTAGCCGAGGAGGAGGATGCGGCGGCGGCCGACGCGGTCGCCGAGGGTGCCGAAGAGGATCAGCAGGGAGGCGCAGACCAGCGGGTAGGCGTCGACGATCCAGAGGAGCTCGATCGACCCGGGGCGCAGGTCCTCGGTGACGGAGGGGACAGCGACGTGCAGGATCGTCGCGTCGAGCGCGACGAGGACCAGGCTGATGCAGAGGACCGCCAGGACGACCCAGCGGTTGACCCCGCCGGAAGCCGCGCCGATCCGCTGCCAGGGGGAAGGGGTCCCGACTCCGGCCGCGTTCGTCCCCGACATGCATGTACCTCCCAGGTGATCCCTCGCGCTCGGCGGACCAGCGTCTTGCGGAGCCACGGGGGGGGGTGCGCTGTGCGGCGTCCAACGGGGTCCGGCATCGACACGCGAGTGAACGGTCAGCGTACGCGAGTTCGCATGTGCCACACGTGGTCAAGCTCTCATCCCCCCGGCGGCCCCCGTGTGGCGTACGCCACTCACCTCCCCCTCGGCCCTCCCCCGCGTACACGCATGCTCACGGTCCGTGGTTCTGGCCCCCCGGCCCGCGAGCCGCTTCACCGGCGCCACCGATAATCATGCCCGTGAAGGATCTTGGATTTCGCCGGGCCGCGCCCGCACTGGCCGTCTTCGCCGCGGTCCGGCTGCTCGGGCTGACCGTGCTCGCGGTGTGGGGCGCGGCGGTCGGCAGCAGCCCGCACACGCTGCTGTCGGCCCGCTGGGACTCGCTCTGGTACGCCCGCATCGCCGCGGAGGGGTACGGGTACGAGGTGGTCCTCCCGAACGGGGACGTGCACTCGAACCTGGCGTTCTTCCCGCTGCTGCCGTGGCTGGAACGGGTGGTGTCGGCTGCGACCGGGCTCTCGTACGGCTCCGCGGGGCTGGTGGTGTCGGTGGTCGCGGGCCTCGCCGCGGCCTGGGGGATCTTCGCGGTGGCCGATCTGGTCCACGGCCGCCGGGCCGGGCTGTTCGCGGTCGCCCTGTGGGCGGCGCTGCCCGTCGGGATCGTGCAGTCCATGGCGTACAGCGAGTCGCTGTTCACCGCCCTGGCCGCCTGGGCGCTCTACGGGGCCCTGCGCGGTCGGTGGCTGACGGCCGGGCTGCTCGCGGCCGGGGCCGGACTGACCCGCCCGGTCGGTGCGGCCGTGGTCGCGGCGGTGTGGGTGGCCGCCGTACTGGCCCGGCGGCGCGGGGAGCGGTCCTGGCGGACGGTCGCCGGCGCACTGCTGGCTCCGGCGGGCGCTGCGGCGTACGTGCTGTGGGTCGGTGCGCGCACCGGGGGCGGACTGCTCGGCTATCTGGACGTGCAGGGCGGCTGGGGCAACGGCTTCGACGGCGGCTGGGCGTTCGCGCGGTTCGTCGGGGCGAAGCTGGCCTCGTCCGCGTTCCTCGCCGGGGTGGGACTGGTCGCGGG
This sequence comes from Streptomyces avidinii, assembly GCF_014650695.1. Taxonomy (GTDB): domain Bacteria; phylum Actinomycetota; class Actinomycetes; order Streptomycetales; family Streptomycetaceae; genus Streptomyces; species Streptomyces avidinii. The sequence goes on from NZ_BMVL01000019.1 coordinate 109,432, forward strand.
GGTCGTGCTGGTGCTCTGGCTGTACGGGAAGTGCGTCCGGCAGCGGCAGCCGGTGCCGCTGCTCGTGTACTGCGGGATCGTCGTGGCGCTGGCGCTGTGCGCGTCGGGGTACTTCGGCTCCAAGCCGCGGCTGCTGCTTCCGGCCTTCCCGTTGATGCTGCCGCCCGCGGTGGCGCTGGCGCGCCGGCGGACCGGGCGGGCGGTGTCGGTGGTGGGCGCGCTGGCGGTGGCCTCGGCGGTCTACGGGGCGTTCTGGCTGAACGGCTCGGGTCCTCCGTAGAGCCGGCACGTCACGGAACGGATCATTCCCATCCATCTTTCGGCAAAAGAAATGACCCGTAGGGCAATAAAGTCCCGATAAGCGGCCGAAACAATTCTCGAAGCAGTGGATCAAGAAGCTTCCAACCGCAGTCGAAATAGCGGGAATTAAGTCCCGCATGAGACCAACTCCACATCACATGGTCATCACAAAGCCCGCGATTCGCCCAGGCCGACCAGCGGCGGGCGGTAACGTCGATTGAGTGCGTACCGACCAAATCCTGACCCGTCTGGAGCGGGTGTTCGCCCGGCTGGACCGGGAACCAGAGCGACCGGCTCATCTGCAAACTCCGCAGATGAGCCGGCACCGCGTCGTGCTCCTGGGATCGACCCTCGCGTTCTACCTCGCAATCGTGGTTGCCGTACTGACCACTTCCTGGCTGGTCCGGCTGGACTGGCAGATCATGTTCTTCCGGCCCTACGAGCAGTGGCCGCAACTGCACGCCTTCCTCGACTATCTCGTCGTGCTCGGCCAGCGCGGACCCACCGCGGTCATGGTCGCCGCCTGGCTCGGCTGGCGCTCCTGGCGGCAGCACACCCTGCGCCCGCTGATCACCCTCGCCGTCGCGCTGCTGCTGCTCAACGTCACCGTCGGTGCCGTCAAGCTCGGCCTCGGCCGGCTCGGCCCGCACTACGCCACGGAGATCGGATCCGCCGAACTCTTCGCCGGTGGCGATATATTCCCTTCCGGCCACACCGCCAACGCCGTTGTGACCTGGGGAATCCTGGCCTATCTGGCCTCGACCGGAGTCACCCGGCGGGTGCTGTCCATCGTGTCCGCCGTCGTCTCGCTGAGCGTCGGCGCCACGACCGTGTACCTCGGTACCCACTGGGTCAGCGACGTCCTGCTCGGGTGGTCCGCGGGCCTGCTGATCATGCTGGCCCTCCCCTGGTTCGAACCGCTCATCGCCCGGACCGAGGCCTACGTCTTCGACCGGCGCGAGCTGCTGCGCCGCCGTGCCGAGACCGGACGGATGCCCGCGCCGGTCGTCTCCGCGCTGACCCCGCTGCTCTCGGCGGGCGGCAAGTGGCAGCTGCGCCCCGCGGCCGGCACCGGAGGGGAGCCGGTCCCGCAGCCCGTACCGGCCAACGTGGCAGCCACCGCCGCGACCTCGGCGGCGGCCACGACCGTGGCGGCCGTCGTCGCCGTGCACTCCTCGGCACCCCGGGCCACCGTGCACCCGGCCGGCCGGCCGCACGTGATCCGCTCCGAGCGGACCCCGGTCACCCCGGCCGGCAGCCGCCGCCCGCCGCACACCGACCGGGCCGCCGCCCGGGGGGCCGCGGCCCGTCCGGTCGCCGGCGGCTGACCGGGGCGGGGGACGGTACGCACCACCTTCCCCCCGCGACACCGAGGCGGGCCGGGTCCTCGGACCCGGCCCGCCTTCGCCGTTCGTCAGCGCCACGCCCGGACGTTCGTCCGTCCCGGGTCACGCTTGTGTCACAGAATATCTACAGCCGCAAATTGTTTACCGGTCCGCGACACGCCCGGGATGCGGGCGGTTTGGAATTCGGCCCGGAGCCTGCGGAATTCATGTCCGGAATTGCCGTGATCACACTGGTCCGGACCAGCTGAATCCCCCTCAGGTCCGCTACATTTCCTTCACTTCTCCGGGTCCACGGCTCTGGTCAGGAGATCCCGCGCCCACCTGATCCGATCCGTCAGCTCGGGCGGCTCGACCACTTCGAACTCGCAGCCGAGCAGCATGACGTGAATCACCAGAACGTCCAGGTTCACCGCCCCGGTGCGCAGCAGGCAGCTCTCCCCGTCGACCGGTTCCAGGACTCCCTCGCTCGGCCCGATGATCCGCGCCGCGTCCTGCGCCGACACCTTCAGCCGCACCACCGCGCGGGCCGCGTACACCCGCTGCGACACGCCCTCGGAGACGTACGCGGCGAGGTCCTCGGCGGGCGGCGGGCGCGGGGTGAACCGTGGTCCGTGCGGCGGTCTGGGCTCGATCCGGTCGGCGCGGAAGGTCCGCCACGCCTCCCGGTCCAGGTCCCAGGCGACGAGGTACCAGCGGCGCTCGGTGCACACCAGCCGGTGCGGTTCGACCGTGCGGCGGCTGACGTTCCCCCGGTGGTCGCGGTACCCGAAGCGCAGCCGCTCGGCGTCGCGGCAGACGGAGGCCAGCTCGGTCAGCACCGAGGCGTCCACGGTGGACCGCTGCGCCCCGCGCAGCATCGGCACGGTGAACTCGTTGAGCGCGGACACCCTGCGCCGCAGCCGCGACGGCAGCACCTGCTCCAGTTTCGCGAGGGCCCGTACGGAGGCCTCCCCGATGCCCTCGACCCCGTTCCCGGCGGCGGTCCGCAGGCCCACGGCGACGGCCACGGCCTCGTCGTCGTCCAGCAGCAGCGGCGGCAGCTCGGCCCCCGCGCCCAACTGATAGCCGCCGCCGGTACCGGGGCTGGCGTTCACCGGGTATCCGAGCTCCCGCAACCGGTCCACGTCCCGCCGGACCGTCCGCGCGGTGACTCCGAGCCGGTCCGCGAGGTCGGCGCCGGTCCATTCGCGGTGGGCCTGCAACAGGGAGAGCAGGCGCAGCAGTCGTGCGGAGGTGTCGAGCATCCCCCGAGTCTGCCAAAGCCCCGCGATCGGCCCGTACTCAGCACAGCAGCGGCGGCGCCTCCGCGCCGCTCGCCTCGATGAGCTCGCAGACGGTCTCGAACGAGACCTTCCAGACCCCGTCCTCCAGCACCACGGACCCCTTGCTGCCCGGCAGCACCGTCTCGGATCCGACGCTCAGGTCGTACGTCACCGTGCCCTCGGTGGGCGAGGTGAAGGTGATGTCGGTGACCTTGACGGAGGTCTTGGCCGCTTCGGCACCGGCCGAGAAGCCGTTCAGCAGCAGCTTGAGCAGGTCGCCGTGCTGCAACAGCTCGGCCTTCTCGTCGGTCGGGGTCTTCGGGTCGAAGAAGGCGGTCCAGTTCTTCTCGATCTGCTTCTTGGCCGCCTCGGGATCCGCGGGCCCGTCCGCGGCCGGCAGGATCAGGACCGCGGCGGCCGGTGGGGCCGGGGCACCCGCCGCCGTGGCGCCCGAGGACCACCCCACGACGGCCGGTACGGCCAGCAGGACCGCGGCCGCCGTGCATGCCGCGGCACGTGAGGGTGCGCGTGGGTGTCTGCTCTGGACCATCTGGCTCACCACCGGAGTCCGACCGAGCCGTTCGGCCCGTCGTTTCCAGGGTCAGCGCCTTCCGGTCATCGCGCAACGCGCGAACGGTCCCGCGGGACGGTCAGGGCCGCGGGACGGGCCGCGGGGCGGCCGGTGCGGCGACCGGCACCGGCGCGGGCGCCGGCCCCGCCGGAACGGGCTTCGGGGCGGAAGACGGGGCGGGCTTCGGAGTGGGCGACGGGGCGGGCTTCGGGGCGGCCGGGACCGGTGCCGGGGCGGTGGGCTCCGGGGTGGGGAGGGCCAGCAGCATGCCCACCGCGATGGCCTCCGGCTTCGGCCCGATCAGCGCCCGGTTCGCCTCGTGGAGCGCTCGCCACCCGCCCCGCACGCGGTGCTTGCGGGCGATCGACACCAGGGTGTCCCCCTCCCGGACCGTGTGCATCCGCCCCGCCAGCCCGTACCGCTTCGAGCACACCGGCCACGCGTTCCAGCCCTGCGAGCCGAGCACGTCCTCCGCGACCCTGATCTGCTGCGCGCGCGCGGCCAGGTCGGCCCGCTTCGCGAACGCCAGCCCGCCGTACTCCTCCCACGTCGGCTGCCAGAACTGCAGCCCGCCGTAGAAGCCGTTGCCGGTGTTCACCGACCACCGCCCACCGCTCTCGCAGTCGGCCACGCAGTCCCAGGGCCACTCCCCGCCCGGCCCGCAGTCCCCGGGCCCGCTCCCGATCACCCCCGGCGAGCCGGGATGCGCCGCCCCCGCGGGCCCCGGTGCCGGTGGCGGCGGAGCCGCGGCCACCGCTTCACCGCGGGGCAGTGCGAGCGCCAGCACGGAGGCGAGGACAAAGGCTGCGGCGCCGGCGCCGACGGCCCGACGGGTCCGGTGGTTGGGCATCGGGTCACGCTACGCAGCCGCCCGCGGCCTCCTCCGGCCCGCCACGCGGCGGGGCCCGCACCCCACCCGGTCGGCCGACCGCCGACTCCGCTCGAAACAGCCACACCCGGGCATCAACTGCACACAACCAGAAAACAGTTGGCACGAAAACAAAGGTCCGGTCGGACGGTTCACCCTTCCGGGGGCCAGGTTCGAATCCGTTCCCTCAAATGGCGTGACCCCGGCCGCCGCCGGGCCGTTGAGCCCGGCGAGCCGGGAGCCTCCCGGACCCGCACCTATGCCGAGGAGCCACCCCGTGCCGCGCATGCTCGACGTCAGTGATGAGGTACGTGCCGAGATCGGTGACGAAGAAGCCGACAGGCTGCTCGTCGGCGAAGACGCGCCGCGCAGTTACGACTGCACCTCCTGCCGCACCCCGGGCGACCCCGAGAACGACCGCACCAGCACGGTGCTGTTCGTCGGCGAGGAGACCGCCGTCCTCGCGTTCGCCCACGCCACCTGCATCCCCTCGCAGGTCGTCTCGGTCTCCGAGGAGCAGCTCCAGGGCGCCGTCCGCAGCATCACCGGCGACAGCCCGGCCGCCGCCGGTGGCCCCGGGGTCCCCCCGCAGAACGTGCAGGGCGGCCAGGCCGTCCTCGGCATCACCAGCGGCCTCATCCTGATCGGCGGCGAGCTGCACCCCGCCCTGGTGGTCGAGCCGACCGCCCCGATCGCCCGCCCCGGCAGCGACGGCCCCGGCGACGACTTCCTGCCGCTCCTCATCGAGCAGGGGTTCATCCCGGTCACCGACACCGCCGAGGTCCCCGGCCTCCTCGGCGGCTGGTCGGTCCTGCTCGCCGCGGGCCAGCTGCACGCCGTACTGCAGCCGGGCGCCGAGGGCGGCGGCCAGGTCGCCTGGTGGCAGGCGCACCAGGCCCTGTCGGTCACCGACGGCTGGCGGGCCGCGGTCAACAAGACCCAGCGCGTGCTCATCTACGCCGCCCCGGTCGGCTCCATCGGCCAGCAGCCGCGTGAGGACCTGCTGCGCGACGCCCTGGACAAGGCCGCCGCCGCGGGCAAGCTCGTGGCCGCCGCGATGCCGCTGGCGGGTACGCCCGGCGCCTGACCGGCGGTACCGGAACGGCCGCCCAGCCCCCTGCCGAGGGGGCCGGGCGGCGTGCGCCGGGGGTGTGCGGTCCGTCCCGCACACCCCCGGCGTTTCTGTGTTTGCTCCCCCGTCACCCCGCATCCGCAGAGCGCCGGTTTCGTTGGCTGATACGTGCATTCATACGACTCCTCCCGCGCCCCGTCCTACCCGAGCAGCGTCCCCGCGATGCGTCCCGCACGGGACAGGGACAGCTCTCCGGCCGTCTCGCACACCCCGATCTACGACACGCTGTACTCGGAGTACCTGCGCGCCTTCCGGGCGCTGCCGGGCGATCGCTCGGGCGAGGAGGACAGCGGGTTCACGGCCTTCTCCTACGGAGGCTCGTACACGAGCGGCAGCGCGTACGGCAGCGGCTGGAGCGGTTCCGGCTGGCAGCGGGTCGACAGCTGGCAGCCCTCGTACACCCCCGCCCCGCAGCCGCAGCCCCAGCCCCAGCCGGCGTACTCGTACGCGGGCAGCCCCGGATACGCCGACGGGCGGCAGCACCAGACCGGGATGACGCACATCCCGGCGGCCCTGCCGCCCGCTCCGCGCCGGGGTTACTGACCCCTCGGGGTCCCCCGCCCGGCGACTACTTCTTCTTCTTGTACTGGGCGCCGCGCTTCTCGCGCACCCGCACCGAGATGTGGATCGGGGTGCCCTCGAAGCCGAACTCCTCGCGCAGGCGGCGCTCGATGAAGCGCCGGTAGCCGTGCTCCAGGAAGCCGGAGGCGAAGAGGACGAACCGCGGCGGCTTGCTGCCCGCCTGGGTACCGAACAGGATGCGGGGCTGCTTGCCGCCACGGATCGGGTGCGGGTGGGCGGCGACGACCTCACCGAGGAAGGCGTTCAGCCGACCGGTGGGAACGCGCGTCTCCCAGCCCGCCAGGGCGGTCTCGATCGCCGGGACCAGCTTCTCCATGTGGCGGCCGGTGAGCGCCGAGACGTTCACCCGGGGCGCCCACGAGACCTGCTGCATCTCGGTCTCGATCTCGCGCTCGAGGTAGTAGCGGCGCTCCTCGTCGAGCTCGTCCCACTTGTTGTACGCGATGACGATCGCGCGGCCCGCCTCGACGGCCATCGTGATGATGCGCTGGTCCTGGACGCTGATGGTCTCGGTGGTGTCGATCAGGATCACCGCGACCTCCGCCTTCTCGACGGCGGCGGCCGTGCGCAGGGAGGCGTAGTAGTCGGCGCCCTGCTGGAGGTGGACCTTCTTGCGGATACCGGCGGTGTCGATGAACTTCCAGGTGATGCCGCCGAGTTCGATCAGCTCGTCGACCGGGTCGCGGGTGGTGCCGGCCAGCTCGTTGACGACGACGCGGTCCTCCTTCGCCACCTTGTTCAGGAGCGAGGACTTGCCGACGTTCGGGCGGCCGATCAGCGCGATGCGGCGGGGGCCGCCGGGGGCGGCGCTGCCGAAGGTCTGCTCGGGGGCCTCGGGCAGGGCCTCCAGGACGGCGTCGAGCATGTCGCCGGTGCCGCGGCCGTGCAGCGAGGAGACCGGGTGCGGCATACCGAGGCCGAGCGACCACAGGGAGGCCGCGTCGGACTCGCCGCTCTGGCCGTCGACCTTGTTGGCGCACAGCACGACGGGCTTGCCCGCCTTGCGCAGCAGGCGTACGACGGCCTCGTCGGTGTCGGTGGCGCCGACCTTGGAGTCGACGACGAAGACGACCGCGTCGGCGGCCTCGATGGCGTACTCGGCCTGGGCGGCGACGGAGGCGTCGATGCCGAGGACGTCCTGCTCCCAGCCGCCGGTGTCGACGACCTTGAAGCGGCGGCCGGCCCACTCGGCCTCGTACGTGACGCGGTCGCGGGTGACGCCGGGCTTGTCCTCGACGACCGCCTCGCGGCGGCCGATGATCCGGTTCACCAGGGTCGACTTGCCGACATTCGGGCGGCCGACGACGGCGAGGACGGGAAGCGGGCCGTGGCCGGCCTCCTCGATCGCGCCTTCGACCTCTTCGATGTCGAAGCCCTCTTCCGCGGCGAGCTCCATGAACTCCGCGTACTCGGCATCGCCAAGTGCTCCGTGGTCGTGCTGGTCGTTCATGAAGTCCGTTCCTCGTCGTTCGTGGTGGTCGGTGGTACCCGCGCAGCGCGGTTCCACTACTGGTTCAAGTCTCGCTCAGCGCCCGGTGAGGCGCTTGGCGTCGGCCAGGTGGGCGGTCAGCCGGTCCTGGATGCGTACGGTGGCCTCGTCCAGTGCGGTACGGGTGCGGCGGCCACTGCCGTCCCCGGCGTCGAAGGCCGAGCCGAAGACGACGTCGACCCGGCTCTTGAGGGCCGGCAGGCCCTTGACGACGCGCCCCGGGGTGTCCCCGCTGCCGAGGACGGCCACGGGCACGACGGGAGCGCCGCTGCGGACCGCGAAGTACGCGAGGCCCGCGCGCAGCGAGGCGAAATCGCCCTCGCCCCGGGTGCCCTCGGGAAATATCCCCAGGGCCCCTCCATTGTCGAGCACCCCGAGGGCGCGGCCTATCGCCGTCCGGTCGGGGCCGCCGCGGTCGACCTTGACCTGCCCGATCCCTTCGAGGAAGGGGCCGAGCGGGCCCACGTACGCTTCCTTCTTGATCAGGAAGTGCAGGGGTCTGGGCGCGGTGCCCATCACCATGGGGCCGTCGATGTTGTGCGAGTGGTTCACGGCGAGGATGACGGGGCCCGAGGCGGGCACTTTCCAGGCCCCCAGTACGCGCGGCTTCCAGAGCCCGTACATGAGCCCGATGCCGATGCGCCTGCCGACCGCCGCACCCTTGCGGGAGGGCGCTTCGCTCACTTGCGGCCCGCCCGCTTCTCTTCCACGAGCGTCACGACGCATTCGATCACGCGGTCGAGCGTGAGCTCGGTGGTGTCCACCTCGACGGCGTCGTCGGCCTTGGCCAGCGGGGAGGTCTTGCGGCCGGAGTCGGCCGCGTCGCGCTTGATCAGGGCCTCCTTGGTGGCCGCGAGGTCGGCGGCCTCCTTGCCGCGGAGCTCTCCGCTGCGCCGGGCGGCGCGCGCCTCGGCGGAGGCGGTCAGGAAGATCTTGAGGTCGGCGTCGGGCAGGACGGTGGTGCCGATGTCCCGGCCCTCGACGACGATCCCCTCGGCCTCCTGGGCCGCCTCGGCGGCGATGGAGCGCTGGAGGTCGGTGATCAGGGTGCGCACCTCGGGGACGGCGCTGACGGCGCTGACCCTGGAGGTGACCTCCTGGGTCCGGATGGGACCCGCGGCGTCGAGGCCGTCCACGGTGATGGTGGGGGCGGCCGGGTCGGTGCCGGAGACGATGGTGGGCTTGCCGGCGGCGATCGCGACGGCCTGCGGGTCGTCGGTGTCGACGCCGTTGGTGATCATCCACCAGGTGATGGCCCGGTACTGGGCACCGGTGTCCAGGTAGCGCAGCCCGAGCTTGGCGGCCACGGCCTTGGAGGTGCTGGACTTGCCCGTGCCGGAGGGACCGTCGATGGCGACGATCACGGCGGACGGAGCTACGGTTTCCACGGTGCGGGCACCTTCCTGGTTGCGCGTACGTGTCCGGGCGCGGCAAAGCGCCCCTCCCCAAGGTTACCGGCCCCGGACGGCCCCCGTCCCCGCCCGGTGGTTCCGGCCCCCGCCGGCGTCCGGGACGCGGTGGCCCGGGGGCGGAGCCCCCGGCAGCGGCGCCGCGGGCTACGGCTGCCGAAGCGCCCAGCCCCGCTCCCGCAGCTCGGCCGTCAGACCGGCCACCGCCCGCGGCTCCACCATCAGCTGTACGAGCCCCGCCTGCTGGCCCGTCGCGTGCTCGATCCGTACGTCCTCGATGTTGACCCTGGCCCGGCCCGCGTCGGCGAAGATCCGTGCCAGCTCCCCGGGCTGGTCGCTGATGAGCACGGCCACCGTCTCGTAGACCGTGGGCGCCGCGCCGTGCTTGCCCGGCACCCGGACCCGGCCCGCGTTCCCGCGCCGCAGGACGTCCTCGATGCCCGCGGCGCCGCCGCGCCGCTTCTCGACGTCGCCGGACTGGAGGCCGCGCAGTGCTTCCACGGTCTCTTCCAGGTCGGCGGCGATCCCGGCGAGGACGTCGGCCACGGGTCCCGGGTTGGCGGAGAGGATCTCCACCCACATCCGCGGGTCGGAGGCCGCGATGCGGGTCACGTCGCGGATGCCCTGCCCGCACAGCCGCACCGCCGTCTCGTCGGCCTCCTCCAGGCGGGCCGCGACCATGCTGGAGACCAGCTGCGGGGTGTGCGAGACGAGCGCCACCGCCCGGTCGTGGGCGTCGGCGTCCATCACCACCGGTACGGCACGGCTGAGGGCGACCAGTTCCAGTGCGAGGTTGAGGACCTCGTGCTCGGTGTCCCGGGTGGGGGTCAGCACCCACGGCCGGCCCTCGAAGAGGTCCGCGGTGGCGGCGAGCGGACCCGACTGCTCCTTGCCGGCCATCGGGTGGGTCCCGATGTACGCGGTGACGTCGACGCCGAGCGCCGCCAGTTCCCGGCGCGGTCCGCCCTTGACGCTGGCCACGTCCACGTAGGCCCGGGCGACCCCGCGCCCGATCAGGTCGGCCAGGGTCGCGGCCACGTGGGCCGGGGGGACGGCGACGATCGCGAGGTCGACCTGCTCCTGCGGGGGCTCGTCGGTACCGGCGCCGAGGGCGGCCGCCGTACGGGCCCGGTCCGGGTCGTGGTCGGCGAGGTGGACGGTGATCCCGCGGGCGGTCAGGGCGAGCGCCGCGGAGGTGCCGATCAGTCCGGTTCCGATGACGACGGCGGTTCTCACGAGGCACTCCAGGGTTGCGAAAGGCGAGCTGACGGGCTGTCCGGCCAGGGTATCCAGCCCGTGCGGCACGAGGGCCCGACCGCCCATCCCGTGGGACGGCGGCCGGGCCCCGGCGTGCTGTCGCCGGCCGGTCAGAACTTCTGCTGCCGGATGATGTCCTCCAGCGAACCGGTCGGAAGCTGTCCCTGCGGGCTCAGCCTGTCGACGGCGGTGGGCAGGGCCCGGGCGATCTGGTCGGCGGCCTCCTGCGGGCTGACGCCCGCCTGCGCGGCCGCCTTCTGAAGGGCCTCGTCGGGCAGTGCCTCGGCGATCTGGGCGCCGCTGACCGACTGGTTCTTTCGAAGAGGGGCCGGGCCGCGCGGACAGCGGCGTACCCGGCTTCGGGACACGGACAATGTGACCCGGACCGGCGCATGCCGCCACCTGGCGCACAGGTCCGGGACCGTTGCGGTAGAACCATCGGCATGATCTTCCACATCGTCCCGCTCGCCGACTGGGCCGCCGCGCCCGAGCTCCCGTACGCCCCGCCCTCGCTGGAGACCGAGGGGTTCGTCCACTGTTCGGCGGACCGCCCCACGGCACTCGCGATCGCCGACGCGCACTACCGGGCGGTACCCGGGATCCTGCTCGCGGTGGAGCTCGACGAGGGCGCACTGACCTCCGAGGTGCGCCGGGCGAGTGAAACCGGCGGCCGATACCCCCATGTCCACGGTCCGCTGAACCGGGAAGCCGTGGTTCACGTGTGGGAAGTCGTACGCACACCCGGCACTCCCACCTCACTGGCCCCGTGGGAACCGGGCCGATGAACCGGCGCGGCAGGCTTCACCTGAGGCCCGCCGCAGGCCAGGATGCTGCACGCCATCCGGCCACGAAGCGAGGAGAGACTCATGAGCGACCTCACGCACACCGCCCGGCGCACGGTACTGACGATCGGCGCGGCCGCCCTGACCGGCGGCGCGATCACCGCCTGCGGCGGCGGTAGCGGTGAGAAGGCCCCGCAGGGCGAGGCGAGCGGCGCGGACACCGCGCCCACCGCCCCCGCTCCGGCCAGTTCGGAGGCCGGCGCGCCGGCCGCCGACGAGGCCCTGACCAAGAAGGCGGACGTGCCGGTGGGCGGGGGCAAGGTCTTCAAGGAGGAGAAGGTCGTGGTCACCCAGCCCAAGGCCGGCACCTTCAAGTGCTTCACGGCGGTCTGCCCCCACCAGGGCTGCCTGGTGAACAAGGTGGAGAACGGCACCATCGACTGCCCCTGCCACGACAGCAAGTTCGCCATCGCGGACGGCGCGGTGACCAAGGGGCCGGCCACCAAGGGGCTGACCGAGAAGAAGATCAAGGTCGCGGCGGACGGCAATATCTCGCTCGCATAGCCCCTGACCGGGCTCTACGCTCCCCGGATGGACGATCTGACACTGGTACGGGACCACACGGTCTACCGGTGCGTGATGGGTTCCCGGGCGTTCGGGCTGGCGACGGAGGCGAGCGACACCGACCTGCGCGGTGTCTACCTCGCCCCGACGCCGCTCTTCTGGCGCTTCGAGAAGCCCCCCACGCACGTGGAGGGCCCGCGGGACGAGGAGTTCTCCTGGGAGCTGGAGCGCTTCTGCGAACTGGCCCTGCGGGCCAACCCGAACATCCTGGAGTGCCTGCACTCCCCCCTGGTGGAAGAGGTCACCCCGGTCGGCGAGGAGCTGCTCTCCCTGCGCGGGGCCTTCCTCTCCCGCCGGGCCCACACCAGCTTCAGCCGGTACGCGGCCTCCCAGCACGGCAAACTCCTCGCGGACGTCCGCGTCCACGGCGCCCCGCGCTGGAAGCACGCCATGCACCTGCTGCGCCTGCTGCTGTCCTGCCGTGACCTGCTGCGCACCGGCCGCCTGACCATCGACGCCGGCCCGCACCGCGACCGCCTCCTCGCGGTCCGCCGCGGGGAGCTCGGCTGGGACGAGGTCGACGCCTGGATGGCCCGGCTGCGGGACGAGACGGACACGGCTCTGGCCGCCACCGTCCTGCCCGCCGAGCCCGACCACGCGCGGGTGCAGGACTTCCTGGTCCGCACCCGCCGCGCGTCAGCCGCGTAGCGTGCGCCGCCGTACGACGAACGCGTCGAGCGCGTCGTACGCCGAGCCCTGCTCGGGCAGCGCGGAAGCGGCCTGCGCCGCGTCCAGCACCGCGTGCAGCGCCTCGAAGTCCTCTCGCACCGTACCGAGGGCCGGGCCCTCGTACCCCCCGTGCTCGGCGGCCACCTTGGCCTCGATCAGGTCGGCGAGGTAGGGGGGCGCCTGCGGCACCTCGGCCAGCAGGGTCGGCAGGTGCGCCTGCACCTCCGCCGAGCGCATGAGGTGGATGCCGGTGAGCAGCGCCCGGAAGGCGTAGAGCAGCGGCTTGAGTTCGGCGGCCTTCTCGAACAGCCGCCACTGGGTGCCCGCGAACCCGCGGTAGTGGTGGGCGTGGTGGGAGGTCAGCACGCCCGGGGACAGCGCGATCAGCTCCTCGTGCGCCGGCGTCGTGTGGACGACGAGCGGGGAGAGCAGCTGCTCCAGGACGTAGCCGTTGTGCTTCAGCATCAGGCGGACGAACTTGCGCAGGTCGTGCGTGACGAGGTCCATCTCCACGTCGTCCCGGTCCCACATGCGGGTACGGGTCTCCTCCGGCTCGCGCAGCCCCAGCAGGTCCTCGGCCGGGAGCAGGTGGGCGCCGCGCAGGTCGATGTCGGAGTCCCGGGACGGGAAGCCGTACAGGTGCGCGCCGGAGACCGTGGCGAACAGCAGCGGGTCGGGCTGTTCCGCCACGACGGGGCTCAGGTCGAGACTCAGTGCATCCAGCATGGATCAAGCATCCCAGAGGGTGCCGAAGGCCAGGAGTTCGTCCCGGTACTCGATGCGGCCCTCCCACTCGCGGGGCCAGACGTCCGCGCCGAGGTGGGCTCCGGCGAAGGCGCCGGCCAGGCAGGCGAGGGAGTCGGAGTCGCCCCGGGTGCAGGCGGCCCGGCGCAGCGCCGTCAGCGGCTCGTCGGGGAAGAGCAGGAAGCAGTGCAGGGCGGTGGCGAGGGCTTCCTCGGCTATCCAGCCGTCGCCCGTGGCCAGGCAGGGATCGGTCTCCGGGGACGGGGACCGCAGGGCGGCCGCGAGGCGGTCCAGGACCGCCAGGCACTCGTCCCAGCCCCGCGCGATGAAGGACTCCGGGGAGGCGTCGGAGGCGGTCCGCATCCACAGGTCGCCCAGCCAGCGCTCGTGGTAGCGGGTGCGGTTCTCCAGGGCGTACGAGCGCAGCCGCCCGACGAGCCCCGTCACCTCGGTGCCCTCGGCCAGCAGGTGCACCGCCCGGGCGGTCAGGTCGGAGGCGGCGAGCGCCGTCGGGTGCCCGTGGGTGAGGGCGGACTGGAGCTGCGCCGCACCGGCCCGCTCCTCCTCGGTCCAGTCCGGCACGAGCCCGACCGGGACCACCCGCATGTTGGCGCCGCAGCCCTTGGAGCCGATCTGGCTGGCATCGCGCCAGTCCCGGTCCGGGGTGTCCAGCAGCCGGCAGGCCGTCATGCAGGTGCGGCCCGGGGCCCGGTTGTTCTCCGGGGAGTGGTACCAGTCGACGAACTCCTCGCGGACCGGCCGGGCCAGGCGCAGCGGGCCCACCGGGCCGCGCTCCGCCGCCGTACGCATGCCGCGGGCCAGCGCGAGGGTCATCTGGGTGTCGTCCGTGACGATCGCCGGGCGGGGGAGGCTCATCTCGCGCCAAGGGCCGGTCTTGGCCAGGATCGAGGGCACGTCGTTGAACTCGGTCGGGAAGCCGAGGGCATCGCCCAGGGCCAGGCCGATCATGGCGCCCGTCGCGGCTCGCTTGGTCATCGGGAGGATCCTTCCGGTCGCAGCAGGGGTGGGTGGAGGGTGGTCGCCGGACCGGGCCGGTAGAGGGCGGCCGGTTTGCCGCGGCCGCCGGTCAGCCGGGCCGCGCCCGGCACGGCCTCGACGAATCCCGGGGTCGCCAGGACCTTGCGGCGGAAGTTGGGGCGGTCGAGGGCGGTGTTCCAGACGGTCTCGTAGACGGACTGCAGCTCGCCGAGGGTGAACTCGGGCGGGCAGAAGCCGGTGGCCAGGCAGGTGTACTCCAGCTTTGAGCCGATCCGCTCCCGCGCGTCCGCCAGGATCACCGCGTGGTCGAAGGCCAGTTCCGTGACCTCATCCAGCGCGAGCCAGCGGGCGTGCGCCGCGTCCCCGCCGCCCTCCGCCGCCGGCTCCGGGAGGTCCGGTACGAGCGCGGTGAAGGCCACCGAGACCACCCGCATCCGGGGGTCCCTGTCCGGCTCGCTGTACGTGCGCAGCTGCTCCAGGTGGAGTGCCGCCACGAGCTGCTCCGACAGGCCGGTCTCCTCGGCCAGTTCGCGCCGGGCGGCGGTCTCGGCGGACTCCCGCGGCAGGACGAAGCCGCCGGGCAGCGCCCAGGCACCGGCGTACGGCTGCTGACCGCGCCGGATCAGCAGGACGTGCAGGGCGCCGCCGCGCACCGTGAACACGGCCAGGTCCACGGTCACCGCGAACGGCTCGAAGGCGTACGGGTCATAGCCGGCGGTCATCGGTTCTCCGGGAGGGGGTCGGTGAAGTGCCAACCCTCGGCCAGCAGTCCGTCCACGGCCCGGACGCCGGCTTCCAGCCGGGCCGCCCGGTCCCCGCGCACGAGGAGGTAACGCCTCCCGGTGCGCTCCAGTTCCGCCCGGAACCGCTCGGTCATCCAGGGCCGCAGCTGCGGCCCGTCCCGCAGTCCGTCGTCCTCGAAGGGCACGTCGGCGTGGTCGGTCAGCAGGTACAGGTCCCGCCGGGTCAGGGCGGCGATCCGCTCGACCTCCGCGTTTCGGCCGTCCATGTACCGCTCGTGCCAGATCCCGGTCGCGAAGGAGTCGGTGTCGCAGAACAGCACCGGGGAGCCGAGCCGGGCCGCCTGCTCCTCGTCCGCGTCCTGGTGGCGGGCGATGACCGGGAACTCCTCCGAGGTGAAGGACACGTCCGCCCAGGAGGCCGCGGGGTCGGCCGCGCGGGCCGCCGCCAGCTTCTCCTCGCTGTACCTGCGGCCGTACTCGGCGACCCAGCCCGTCCTGGCCCAGACCCCGCCGCGCCGCCGGTAGTGGTCCGCCAGGGCCCGCGAGAGCGTGGTGGTGCCGGTGGACTCCGCCCCGAGGACGACGACCCGCCGGGTCAGGGCGGCCCGTACGGCCGGCCCGAGGAACTCCCAGGAGCCGACCGGGTCCGCCCTCACCGCCGTCCCGGACACCGGGAACAGCGTCCGTTCCCGGTCCACCAGGACCTCCGCGGCGCCGAACCGCCGGGCGAGCTCGCTCCCGTACTCCTCCGAGGTGAACACGGCGTCCACGCGCCCGGGGACCGCGCTGCGGAACACCGCCATGTGGGCCTCCCAGATCGCCGGGTCGTGCAGGTCGACCGGGATGTCGTCCACGGCGCCGACGACATCGGCCCCGGGGTGCGCCTCGCGCATCCAGGCGACCCGGTCGGCGAGCGGGACCGACTCGACGGAGGCCGCGCACACCAGCACCGTCAGCCGGTCGCACTGGTCCTGGGCGGTGCGGACGAGGTGGTGGTGGCCGGCGTGCGGCGGGTAGAACTTGCCGAGGACCAGGCCGTGACCGTGGCGCCTCATGCCGTCGCCCCCGCCGCCGTACGGGTGTCCCGCGCGGGCAGCGCGGGCCGCCAGCCGAGGAGTCCGACCACGCACAGGGCGAGGAAGCCCACGTAGAGCGCGGAGGTCAGGTAGAGGCCCTTGTGGACGTAGAGCGGGATGTAGACGAGGTCGGCCGCGATCCACAGCCACCAGGACTCGACCAGCTTGCGGCACTGCCCGTAGGTGGCGACGAGCGAGAGACCGGTGGTGAGCGCGTCCCAGAACGGGACGGTGGAGTCGGTGGCCCGGCTCAGGAGCAGGGTGAGCGCGAGCACCCCCACCACCCCCGCCGCGGCGAGCCCGGCCCATTCGGTGCGCGTGGTGCGGCGCACCGGCAGGGCCTCGGCGGATCCTGGTCCACCCCCGTGGGTCCAGGACCACCAGCCGTAGGCGGCGAGGGCGATGAAGACGATCTGGAGCCCGGCGTCGGCGTAGAGGCCGGCCTGGGCGAAGAGCACGATGAAGAAGACGTTGTTGGCGATGCCGATCGGCCAGTTGGCGACGTGCTGCCGGGCGACCAGCCAGACGCACAGGGCGCCGGTGGCGAAGCCGAGCACCTCGGTCCAGCTCATGGTCCAGCTCATGCCGACCCCCCTCGTTCTACTTAATGGTCATGTTGACTATAAACAGGAAGCGGGGTGGCTGACAAACAGAATCCCGAGCGGACAGGGCCCGGCAAGCAGAAAACCCGCGGCGCCCTGGGGGCACCGCGGGTTTTCTGCGATCGGGCCGGCCGCCTGCGCGGCGACCGGCCTGCGTACTAGAGACCGACCTCGCGCATCAGCATGCCGACCTCGGTGTTGGTCAGGCGGCGCAGCCAGCCGGACTTCTGGTCGCCCAGCTCGATCGGACCGAAGGAGGTCCGGACGAGCTTCTCGACGGGGAAGCCGGCCTCCGCCATCATGCGGCGGACGATGTGCTTGCGGCCCTCGTGGAGGGTGACCTCGACCAGGTAGTTCTTGCCGACCTGGTCGACGACGCGGAAGTGGTCGGCACGGGCGTAGCCGTCCTCCAGCTCGATGCCGTCCTTGAGCCGCTTGCCGATCTCGCGCGGCAGCGGGCCGGTGATGGCGGCCACGTACGTCTTCTTCACGCCGTACTTCGGGTGCGTGAGGCGGTGGGCCAGCTCACCGTGGTTGGTGAGCAGGATGATGCCCTCGGTCTCGGTGTCGAGCCGGCCGACGTGGAAGAGACGGGTCTCGCGGTTGGTGACGTAGTCGCCCAGGCACTGGCGTCCGTCCGGGTCCTCCATGGTGGAGACCACACCGGCGGGCTTGTTCAGCGCGAAGAACAGGTACGACTGGGTGGCGACGGTCAGGCCGTCCACCTTGATCTCGTCCTTCGGCTGGACGCGCTTGCCCTGCTCCAGCACGATCTCGCCGTTGACCTCGACGCGGGCCTGCTCGATGAGCTCCTCGCAGGCGCGGCGCGAACCCATGCCGGCTCGGGCGAGCACCTTCTGCAGACGCTCACCCTCCTCCTCGGCGCCCGGGAAGGTCTTCGGGGTCTTGATCACGGGCTTGTCGGCGTACCGGTCGCGCACGCGCTCCTCGATCCGCGCGTCCAGCTCGCGCGGGCGGGACTGGCCGCTGCGGCTGCCGGGACCGCTGCGCGGGCCGCCCGCGCCGCCGATGCCGGGGGTCTTGGAGGTCCGGGGACCGCCCTTGGCGCCACCGCGCGCCGCAGCACCGCGGGCACCGCCGCCGCCGGCCTTGGGGCCGCTGCGTCCGCTGCGCTCGCCCTCGGGGCCTACGTCGTAGCGGCGCTCCTCGGGACGCGGGTTGCGGATGCGGGGGGCCGGCTGGTCGCGGTCGCGCGAGTCGGAGCCGCCGCCCTGGTAGCCGCCACCGCCCTGGTAGCCGCCGCGGGAGCCGCCGGAGCTGCCGCCACGGGAGCCGCCGGAGCCGCCGGAGCTGCCGCTGCCGCCGCGGTAGCCGCCGCCGGAGCTGCCGGAGCCACCGGAGCTGCCGCCACGGGAGCCGCCGGAGCCGCCACTGCCGCCGCGGTATCCGCCGCCGGAGCCGCTGCTGCCGCCGGAGCCGCTCCCGCGGTAGCCACCGCCGCCGCTGGAGGAGCCGCCGCGGGAGTTACCGCGCCCGCCGCCACCGCCGCTGCCACTGTTCCTGTTGCCGCCACCGTTGCCGTTGCCGCTGCTTCGCATCAAAGTTCCGTCGTCTTGTCGTCTTCATCGGTGTCCGGTGCGTCCGGATCGAACGACGGCACACCTTCTTGCGTCTCGGCTTCGATCGCGTCCGCCTCGGGGAGGAAGGGCGCGAGCTCCGGGAGCTCGTCCAGGCCGCGCAGGCCCATCCGCTCCAGAAAGTAGTTCGTCGTCCTGTATAGGATCGCACCTGTTTCGGGTTCCGTCCCCGCCTCCTCCACCAGACCGCGCTGGAGGAGGGTCCGCATGACCCCGTCGCAGTTGACTCCGCGCACCGCGGACACCCGCGATCGGCTGACCGGCTGGCGGTACGCGACGACCGCCAGGGTCTCCAGCGCCGCCTGGGTGAGCCGGGCCTGCTGGCCGTCCAGTACGAAGCCCTCCACGGCCGGGGCGTACTCCGCCCGGGTGTAGAACCGCCAGCCCCCGGCGACGAGCCGGAGCTCGAAGCCCCGGCGCGCGGCCGTGTACTCGTCGGCGAGCTCCCGCAGCGCCTGCGCGACCTCGCGCGGGGTGCGCTCCAGCACCTTGGCGAGGTGCGCCTCGGTCGCCGGCTCGTCCACGACCATGAGCACGGCCTCCAGGGCCGGCTTCAGCTCCAGCGCGGCCACCGCGCTCACGTCGCTGCTCAATCCTTCACCTCCACGATCCGGTCGAACTCGTCGGTCACGGTCGGCATGCCGTCGCCGTCCCCGCCGCTCCAGCGCACGGTGAGGGTCTGCAGGGCCTCCTCCTGGTCGAGGACGACCGCCTTCTCCCGGTAGAGCTCCAGCAGGGCCAGGAAGCGCGCGACGACGGTGAGGGTGTCCTCCGCGTCCTCGGTGAGCTCCTGGAAGGTGGCCTCCCCGCGCGTCTTCAGCATCCGCACCACGAGCCCGGCCTGCTCGCGCACGCTGACCAGCGGGGCGTGGATGTGGTCCACGTACACCTGGGGCTTCGCCCTGGGCTGCATCGCCTTCACGGCGAGCCGGGCGAACCCCTCCGGACCGATGCTGATGACCACCTCGGGCAGCAGGTCGGCGTGGTGCGGCTCCAGCCCCACGGTCCGCGGGTACCGCCGGCCCTCGGCCTCCGCACGCCGCTCGAAGATCTCGGCGATCTGCTTGTACGCGCGGTACTGGAGCAGGCGCGCGAAGAGCAGGTCCCGGGCCTCCAGCAGCGCCAGGTCCGCCTCGTCCTCCACCTCGGCGACCGGCAGCAGCCGGGCGGCCTTGAGGTCGAGCAGGGTGGCGGCGACGACGAGGAACTCGGTGGTCTGGTCGAGGTCCCAGTCGGGTCCCATGGCCCGGATGTGCGCCATGAACTCGTCGGTGACCCGGGACAGCGCGACCTCGGTGACGTCGAGCTTGTGCCGCGAGATCAGCTGGAGCAGCAGGTCGAAGGGGCCCTCGAAGTTGGCGAGCCGCAGCGTGAACCGTCCGTCGCCGCCCGCGGGGGCCGCGCTCTCGGTGCGTACGTCCGCCCGGGCATCCGGGGCCGCGGCCGGGGCCCGGGCCGGCGCAGGGGCCGACTCCCGGGGCTCCTGCGGCCCCTCTGCGGGCCCGGGGGAACGTTCCGGCGCCGCCGCGTCCACCGCCGGCTCGGGGCGCGCAGCGGGCTCCTCAGCGGCTTCGGGGGCTTCGGGAGCCGCTCCCGCCTCGTGCGCGTCCGGTTGCCGGGCCGCGTCGGGGGCGCCGGGGCCGCGGCCCAGGACGCGCCGGGTCGGTCGGCCGGGTTCGGCGGGCAGGGGCATCGCGGTCCAGGAGGTGCAAAGAGGCGGCGTGGAGGGCCGGGCGCCATGGCCGCGGCCATCAGCAGCCTACGGGCTCCCCCGCGCTCCCCGGCGGATCACCGCCCGGCACGGCGCCGCACCGCCGGACCGGCGCTCCCCCGCCCGTACGGAGCGCCGTCCGGCGGGCGGGCTCCCTGCGACGGGGCGACGTTCCGGGGAGCCGGGCCGCAGATCACCCGGAGGCCCGGTCACCAGGTGGACAGCCGCCGGGCCCGGCTCCGGGAAGGCGCGCCGCGGGCCGCGCCGTGACGCGCAGGCCGACCGGCCGGACCGGGGCACCGGGAGAGCGGGCCCCAGGGCGGTCAGCGGCCGCGCAGGCGCCGTACGAGGATGCTCGCGTCGCCGCGGGATTCGAGATCGGCCAGCACGACGGCCACCGCCTCGCGGACGATGCGGCCCCGGTCCACCGCCAGCCCGTGCTCGCCGCGCAGCACCAGCCGCGCGTGTTCCAGGTCCATGAGCTCCTCGGCGGAGACGTAGACCGTGATCTTCTCGTCGTGGCGCTCGCGGCCGCTGGGGCGCCGGTTGGCGCCCCGGCCCTGCCCCTTGCCCCGGCGGCCCGCGCCGGCCGGGGCGGATCCCACGCCGCCGGCCGGGCCGGCAGAACCTTCCTGCGGGCGCCTCGGCTGCCCCACGACGGGCCCGCCGGTCTCCGCGCCGGCCGCGGCCTCCCGGCCGCGGCCCTCACTCGCCGTGCCCTCGGCCGAAGTGGCCGAGTGTTCCGCGGCGGGCGTCTCGTCGACCCCGCGCCGCGGCGAGGACGACTGGAGCGCCATCCCCCCGGTCGTACGGAACAGTTCGTCGGCTCCGGGCAGACTCACTCGGCGTGACACCGGGCGAGCACCTCCCTGGCCAGCTGGCGGTAGGCGGCGGCGCCGACGGAGTTGGACGCGTACGTCGTGATCGGTTCACCGGCGACCGTGGTCTCCGGGAAGCGCACCGTGCGGCCGATGACCGTGTGGTAGACGTGGTCGTCGAAGGCCTCGACGACGCGCGCCAGCACCTCGCGGCTGTGCACCGTACGGGAGTCGTACATCGTGGCGAGGATGCCGTCGAGCTCCAGCTCGGGGTTGAGCCGCTCCTGGACCTTCTCGATGGTCTCGGTCAGCAGCGCCACGCCGCGCAGCGCGAAGAACTCGCACTCCAGCGGGACGATGACCTTGTGAGCCGCCGTCAGGGCGTTCACGGTCAGCAGACCGAGCGAGGGCTGACAGTCGATCACGATGTAGTCGTAGTCGGCCAGCAGGGGCTTCAGGGCCCGCTGCAGGGTGGACTCGCGCGCGACCTCGCTGACCAACTGCACTTCGGCAGCGGACAGGTCGATGTTGCTCGGCAGCAGGTCCATGTTGGGGACCGCCGTCTTGAGCAGCACCTCGTCGGCCGACATGCCCCGCTCCATGAGCAGGTTGTAGACCGTCAGGTCGAGTTCCATCGGGTTCACGCCGAGACCCACGGACAGTGCGCCCTGCGGGTCGAAGTCGACCAGCAGCACGCGGCGCCCGTACTCGGCGAGCGCGGCACCCAGGTTGATGGTCGACGTGGTCTTGCCCACGCCGCCCTTCTGGTTGCACATCGCGATGATCTTCGCCGGACCGTGGTCGGTCAGCGGACCCGGGATCGGGAAGTACGGAAGCGGGCGTCCGGTCGGGCCGATCCGCTCACGGCGCTGACGGGCAGCGTCGGGGGCGAGAGTGGCCGCGTACTCGGGGTCCGGTTCGTACTCCGCGTCGGGGTCGTAGAAGTGCCCCTCGGGCACATTGTCGTAGTCGGCGAAACCCACGGGCTTTTCGCCGCTCGGGTCGCCGGCCCTGGAGTTCACGTCTAGGCCGTCCATGCTCTTTTGGGGCGTCGTCATGTGCTGGTGGTTTGCGAAGGTGCGTACTGCGACGGAGCCGACGGCTTCGAGCCCGGTAGGGCCCTGGCCCCGCTCAGGCATCCCTGCTCGACCACCCCCAGGAGCAAATGTCGACTCATTCACAAGTCGTCTTACCTCCTCGGACGTGACCAGGACACTTATCGATAGGTCAGCGTGGCACCATGCCGACGGTTGGCGACTCTATGGCGTGTCACCACTCAGCGGCAACACAATCCGCCGGACCCGGCACGATGTGTCGGCAACCGAACACCACTCTGTCAAGGGCGCACGAGCTGTCGCTGTGAAGTTTCGCGGGTGCGCGAAAGGGTTAAAGGGTTACGTTCGAGGCGAGTTGAACAGGGTCGCCGGGCACCGGGCAAACACGCCCGGCCGGACCTTGCGGGCAAGGTCCGGCCGGATACGTGAGATTGACGTCAGTCGTTGACGGGTCAGCCGAGCAGCGTGCTCAGCTCAAGGGTCTCGAGGCCGTGGGCCTCGGCGACGGGACCGTAAACGACCTGGCCGTCATGGGTGTTGAGGCCCAGCGCGAGCGCGGCGTCACGACGCAGCGCCTCGGCCCAGCCGAGGTTGGCGAGCTGCACGATGTAGGGCAGCGTCGCGTTCGTCAGCGCGTAGGTGGAGGTGTTCGGAACCGCGCCCGGCATGTTGGCGACGCAGTAGAAGACCGAGTTGTGGACCCGGAAGGTCGGCTCGGCGTGAGTGGTCGGACGGGAGTCCTCGAAGCAGCCACCCTGGTCGATCGCGATGTCGACAAGGACACTTCCGGGCTTCATCTTGGCGACGAGCTCGTTGGTGACCAGCTTCGGGGCCTTCGCACCCGGGATCAGCACCGCACCGATGACGAGGTCGGCCTCGACGACGGCCTTCTCCAGCTCGAAGGCGTTGGAGACGATCGTCTTGATCTTCGTGCCGAAGATCTTGTCGGCCTCGCGGAGCTTGTTGATGTCGCGGTCCAGCAGGGTCACGTGGAAGCCCATGCCGATGGCGATCTGCGCGGCGTTCCAGCCGGAGACGCCGCCGCCGATGACCACGCACTCACCGGCGTGGGTGCCGGGAACACCGCCCGGGAGGACGCCGCGGCCGCCGGCCGAGCGCATCAGGTGGTAGGCGCCGACCTGCGGGGCCAGCCGGCCCGCGACCTCGGACATCGGGGCGAGCAGCGGCAGCGCACGGTTGGCGAGCTCGACCGTCTCATAGGCGATGGCGGTGGTGCCGGACTCCAGCAGGGCGTCCGTGCACTCGCGGGAGGCCGCCAGGTGCAGGTAGGTGAAGAGCGTCTGGTCCTTGCGGAGGCGGTGGTACTCCTCCGCGATCGGCTCCTTGACCTTGAGCAGCAGGTCGGCGATGGCCCAGACCTCGTCGGCGCTGCCGAGGATCTCGGCGCCGGCCGAGACGTACTCCGCGTCCGTGATCGAGGAACCCACACCGGCGTTCTGCTCGACGAAGACCTGGTGGCCGTTGCGGACCAGCTCATGCACGCCGGCGGGCGTGATGGCGACCCGGAACTCGTTGTTCTTGACCTCGCGGGGGATGCCGACCTTCATCGTCGATCACGGTCCTTGGCTCAGGGGATTTTCGGGGGCACTTCCATACATACCCGCCCACAAGAACGCGCAACGGGATGCACCACGGGAAGCCGCGGTGAACCCAGTCTAATGAAGGATGAGTCGCTGTCTAGCCTTGCAAACCAATAATCTCAGTCGGAACCACTGCGGATTTCGCAGGCTGCGGGGTCGTCTCCCAGCAATCTGTCGGCCGCGGACCGGTGCAACCTGGCAGCTGCGGGGTCCCCGAGCCGGTCCAGCGTGTCGGCCAGCCGGACCTGCAGAGCGGCCTGAAGTCGCTGGTCCCCGGCCCTGCGCGCCAGCTCCACCGCCTCGCGGCAGGTGTGCAGCGATTCCTCGGGCCGGCCGGCGTACTCCTGGACCCGCGCCATCTCGCTCAACGCCTTTGCCTGCCCCGGCACATCGGCCAGCTTCCGGTAGCCCGCGGCGGCCGCCCGCCAGCTGCGCAGCGCGTCCCCGTACCGCCCCGCGTAGGTGTGCACGTTCCCGAGCCGCCCGTACAGCCGGGCCTCGTCCGCGCGCTCGCCCCGCGCCAGGGCCTGGGAGAGCGCCCGGCCGAACCAGTCGGAGGCCCGGTGCCAGTCCGTCAGCTCCTGGTACGCGCCGCCTACGGATTCCATCGCGCGGCCGGTCGCGTACGGATCGTTCGCCGCCCGTCCGGCGTCCAGCGCGGACCGGTAGCGCTCCAGCGCCTCCTGGGTACGGCCGGTCGCGGCGTCCAGGTCGGCCAGGTTCAGCAGTGCGGCGGCCTGCTCCCGGTGCAGCCTGCGGCGCTCGGCCACGTCCAGGACCAGGCGGTGCAGCCCGTACAGCTCGGGAGCGGCCCCGGCCGTGCCCCGGTGGTCCGCCAGCGCCCGTACGAGGGCCGCGACCAGCCTGCGGGCCAGGGTGTCCAGCTCCCCGTCGGCCACGGCCAGCGAGGCGGCCGCGGAGAGCGCGGGCAGCCGGGTGTCGAGCCAGGTCGCGGCGGCCCGCCGGTCGGGGAACCGCAGGGCGCGCGGCAGACCGTCCAGCAGTTCCCGCAGGCCGTCGTCGACAGCGGCGTCGACCCCGGGCTCCTCGGGCTCGGCCATGGCCCGGCAGGAGTGCAGCAGCCGTACGGTGCGCTCCAGCATCCGGGCCCGGGCCAGCTGGACCTCGGCGGGGCGCTCCTTGGCCTCCAGCAGGGCCTGGAGCATCGGTGCGAGGCAGCCGGGCAGCAGGAACAGGCCGTCGTGGGCGGAGCGGACGAGGCCCAGCCCGGCGAAGTCGTCGAGCGTGGACTGGGCGGCGGCCACGGAGCAGCCGGCGAGGGCCGAGGCGGTGTGCGAGTCGACGATTCCGGCCGGGGCGAGCGGCAGCAGCCGCAGGGTCCGCTGGGCGGGCTGCGGCAGGGATTCGTAGACGAGCCGGAAGCCGCGGGCGAGCGGGCCGCCGGTGGTGGCGGGCATGTCGTGCAGCTGCTTGGCCACGTCGGCGACGGAGGCCTTGGGGTGGGCGGCGAGCCAACCGCCGACGAGGACGAGCGCGGCGGGCTGCCCCCCGCACTCCTCGGCGAGGGCCTCGGCGGCCCGCGGGTCGGCGGTGACGCGGGTGTCGCCGATGCTCTGTGCGAGCAGTTCCACGGCGGAGGGGGTGTCGAGCCCGCCCAGGGTGCAGGGCCGGACGTCGGGGATCCCGGTGAGCGGCCCCTCGGCGGTGACCACGACCAGGCATTCGGGGGTGTCCGGCAGCAGCGCGTCCACCTGCTGCGGATCGGCGGCGTCGTCGACCAGGATGATCACCCGGCGGCCTTCGAGGGCGGTGCGCAGGGCGGAGCTCAGCTCGTCCTCGCCGGCTCCGGGCGGGGTGGGCCGCCCCAGCCCCTCCAGCAGGCTCCGGACGGCCCGCTCGGTGGCCACGGTCTCCCCGCCGGGGGCGGTGAGCCGGGTGCGGAGCACTCCGCCGGGGTACTCCTCGGCGACCTCGCGCACGAAGGCCTCGGCGAGGGCCGTGCGCCCGGACCCCGGCCGCCCGGCGACGAGCAGCACCCGGGCCCGGGGCGCCTTGGCCTTGCGGCCGGAGAGGGTGTCGAGCCCGGTCCGTGCGATGTCCTCGCGCAGCTCCTTGAGCTCACGCCGCCGCCCGACGAAATCCGCCACGGATCCGCTCCTCTCCCTGCCACCGGGTTGCGAGCGTAGTTCACGCAGAGCGACGACCCGTGTGGAGCGCGGCGGGCAAATCCCCCAATCGGATCAGCAGATGGACCTATTTTTCACGTACGGCCCGCACGACCCGGGTGCACGGGGGCGGTCACGCCCCGTACGGGCGGGCCGGCCAGGGGGCCAGGGCCGGGCGCAGGGACTCGATGCCGCCCTCGGAGGCGAGCGCCGCGGAAAGGGCCAGCACCCCGGTCACCAGGCCCGGATTGCCCAGCTCGCCCGCCAGGACCCCGCGGACCAGGTCCTTCAGCGGCACACGGGCGATCTCCATGTCGGCCTCCTCCTCGGAGACCTCGTACCGCTTCCCCTCGGCCTCCGCCAGGTCCCGGGCGAGGAAGACCCGTACGGCCTCGTCGGATCCGCCGGGGGAGCTGAAGAAGTCGGCCAGCACCCGCCAGTCGCCCGCCCTGGCGTGCGCCTCCTCGTACAGCTCCCGCTGAGCCGCGTGCAGCGGGTTCTCGCCGGGTACGTCGAGCAGCCCGGCCGGGAGTTCCCACAGCCGGTGCCGCACCGGGTGGCGGAACTGCTTCAGGACCAGCACCCGCTGCTCCTCGTCGAGGGCGAGGACGCACACCGAGCCGGGGTGCACCTGGTAGTCGCGGCGCACCACCGCGCGGTCGGGCATCCGGACCTGGTCCGACTTGACGGCCGTCTTCGCGCCCTCGAACGGGGTCCGTGAGGCGACCACCTCCCACGACTCCGGTGTGTCCACGATGTCGTTGCCCATGGCCATGGCCGATACCTTCCCCGAGAACGCGACAGCCGGGGCACGATCCGTGCCCCGGCTGTCTACGTTATGCGGTCAGGCGCTCACTTCGCGGACTGCTGCCGCTCCACGGCCGCCTTGACCAGGCCCGCGAACAGCGGGTGCGGGCGGGTCGGGCGCGAGCGCAGCTCCGGGTGGGCCTGGGTGGCCACCAGGTAGGGGTGCACCTCGCGCGGGTACTCGACGTACTCGACGAGCTTGTTGTCCGGGGAGGTGCCGGAGAAGACGAGGCCCGCCTTCTTCTCCAGTTCGCCGCGGTAGGCGTTGTTGACCTCGTAGCGGTGGCGGTGGCGCTCGTCCACGTACGCCTGGTCGCCGTAGACCTCGCGCACGATGGAGCCCTCGGCCAGCTTCGCCGGGTACATGCCCAGACGCATGGTGCCACCCAGGTCGCCCGCGCCCTCGACGAAGGCCAGCTGCTCCTCCATGGTCGAGATGACCGGGTGCGGGGTGGAGGCGTCGAACTCGGTGGAGTTCGCGTCGTCGATGCCCGCGAGGTTGCGCGCGGCCTCGATGACCACGCACTGCAGGCCCAGGCACAGGCCGAGCAGCGGGATCTTGTTCTCGCGGGCGTAGGTGATCGCGCCGACCTTGCCGTTGACACCGCGGTCGCCGAAGCCGCCGGGCACGCAGATCGCGTCCACGTCGCCGAGCACCGCTGCGGCGCCGTCCGGGGTCTTGCAGTCGTCGGAGGTGACCCACTTGATCTGGACGCGGGCCT
Source organism: Streptomyces avidinii (assembly GCF_014650695.1). Taxonomy (GTDB): domain Bacteria; phylum Actinomycetota; class Actinomycetes; order Streptomycetales; family Streptomycetaceae; genus Streptomyces; species Streptomyces avidinii. The sequence goes on from NZ_BMVL01000019.1 coordinate 136,325, forward strand.
TGTTGGCGAATCCGCCGGCGCGCAGCGCCTCGGTCACCGACAGGTAGGCGTCGGGCAGGTCGATGTACTTGCCGACGAGCGCGACCTTGACCTCGTGGTCGGGGTTGTGGACGCGGTCGAGCAGGTCCTCCCAGACCGTCCAGTCGACGTCGCGGAAGGGCAGGTCGAGCTTGCGCACGACGTACGCGTCCAGGCCCTCGGTGTGCAGGACCTTCGGGATGTCGTAGATGGACTTGGCGTCGATCGCCGCGACCACGGCCGCCTCGTCCACGTCGCACATCAGCGAGATCTTGCGCTTGATGGAGGTCGGCACGTCACGGTCGGCGCGCAGCACGATCGCGTCGGGCTGGATACCGATGTTGCGCAGGGCCGCGACCGAGTGCTGGGTCGGCTTGGTCTTGAGCTCACCGGAGGGGCCGATGTAGGGCAGCAGCGAGATGTGCACGACGAAGACGTTGTCGCGGCCGACCTCGTGGCGGACCTGGCGGACGGTCTCCAGGAACGGCAGCGACTCGATGTCGCCGACGGTGCCGCCGACCTCGGTGATGACGACGTCCACGTCTTCGGTCGCCATGCGGCGGATGCGGTGCTTGATCTCGTTGGTGATGTGCGGGATGACCTGCACGGTGTCACCGAGGTACTCGCCGCGGCGCTCCTTGGCGATGACGGTGTTGTAGACCTGGCCGGTCGTGACGTTCGCCGAGCCGTCGAGGTCGACGTCGAGGAAGCGCTCGTAGTGGCCGATGTCCAGGTCGGTCTCGGCGCCGTCGTTGGTGACGAACACCTCGCCGTGCTGGAACGGGTTCATCGTGCCGGGGTCGACGTTCAGGTACGGGTCGAGCTTCTGCATCGTGACCCGCAGACCGCGCGCCTTCAGCAGCGCACCCAGGCTGGAGGCCGTCAGGCCCTTGCCGAGGGAGGAAGCGACACCCCCGGTGACGAAGATGTGCTTGGTCGTCATGGATTTGGGCGGCATCGCCAAGAGGGGGCTCCCGTGGTCGCGAGGTGAGGTGCGTCCGACGCCGGCCACCGTCGATCCGGAAGGGTCTCAGGGGGCGCCGAAGCTGCGGTTTCGGGGCTCCTGATTCGCACAGGCAGACCACCGGTCCACGGGGTACCAGCCTATCAGCGCCCGGAGCGGTCCGCCTCCGGGCACGCGGCGCACGCGCTCCGTCCGGGGGTGTCCGAGTGCGCCGGGGCGGCACGGCCGCTGCTCACCCGTTCGGCCCAGCCTCATTCTTCCGGGCCTCACGTAGATCACTAGGGTGCCGTCATATCCTGCTCGGATATTGCACACATCACCGCCGGGCAGTCCGTCAGACGGCCTAACCGAGCCGATATACGGAATCATGGGCTCACGCGGAGATCCCTGCACACAGGAGACCGCGCAAACGCGCAATGCAAGCGCCCTTCGGGGCGGACGTGGCCGTTCGACTGGAGATGCACGTGTCCGGGCGCATCGAGGATTACGCACTGATCGGGGACATGCAGACCGCAGCACTGGTCTGCCGGGACGGAGCGGTGGACTGGCTCTGCCTGCCACGCTTCGACTCGCATGCCGTGTTCGCGAGCATTCTCGGCACCGAGGATCACGGGTTCTGGCGGATCGGCCCGTCGTTCCCGGCGGGCACCGAGGCCCCCCGTGCGACCCGCCGCCGCTACCGCGGTGACTCGCTGGTGCTGGAGTCGGAGTGGGACACCCCGCGCGGGAGGGTCCGCGTGATCGACTTCATGCCGCCCCGCGAGGACCACGCACCGCAGCTGATCCGCATCGTGGAGGGCATCAGCGGTCGCGTGCCGATGCGTTCGGCGCTGCGGATGCGTTTCAGCTACGGGCGGGTCGTGCCCTGGGTGCACAAGGTCGACGGGCGCACCGTGGCCGTCGCCGGTCCCGACTCCGTCTGGCTGGACGCCGACGCGCAGACCTACGGCAAGGACCTGACGACGTACTCCGACTTCACCGTCGGGCCCGGCGACCGGAAGGCCTTCAGCATCAGCTGGCAGCCCTCGCACCGCGACGCGCCCGAGACCCCCGACGCCGAGGCGGCCCTGGAGTCGACCACCGACTTCTGGCGCGACTGGGTCGACCAGTGCACGTACCACGGGCCCTACCGGGAGGCCGTGATCCGCTCCCTGATCACCCTCAAGGCCCTCACGTACGGCCCCACGGGCGGGATCGTCGCCGCGCCCACCACCTCACTCCCCGAGGAGATCGGCGGGGTCCGGAACTGGGACTACCGCTACACCTGGCTGCGGGACGCGGCCATCACCCTCTCCTCGCTGCTGCGCACCGGCTACCGCGAGGAGGCCCGCGCCTGGCGCGAGTGGCTGCTGCGCGCGGTCGCCGGCGACCCGGAGAACCTCCAGATCATGTACGGGATCGCGGGCGAGCGGGAGCTCGGCGAGACCGAGCTGGACTGGCTGCCCGGCTACGAGAACTCCCGCCCGGTCCGCGTCGGCAACGGCGCCGCGGGCCAGCTCCAGCTCGACGTGTACGGCGAGGTCACCGAGGCCCTGCACCTGGGCCACATGACCGGGCTCGCCCGTAGCGACTACGCCTCGCTCCTCCAGCTCAAGCTGATCCGCTACCTGGAGACCCACTGGGACCAGCCGGACGAGGGCATCTGGGAGGTGCGCGGCCCGCGCCGCCACTTCGTGCACTCGAAGGTGATGGCCTGGGTGGCCGTGGACCGCACGATCAAGCTGATCGAGAGCGGCGACGCGGACGGCCCGCTGGAGCGGTGGCGCGAACTGCGCGACGAGATCCACCAGGACGTGTGCGAGAAGGGCTACGACAAGGAACGCAACACCTTCACCCAGTCCTACGGGTCGAAGGAGCTCGACGCCTCCCTGCTGCTGATTCCGCAGATGGGCTTCCTGCCGCCGGACGACAAGCGGGTCATCGGCACCATCGAGGCGATCCAGCGCGAGCTGTCCACGCCCGACGGTTTCATCCTGCGCTACCCGACGGCGGGCGAGGAGGCCGGCGTGGACGGCCTGGAGGGCGACGAGGGGGCCTTCCTGGCCTGCTCGTTCTGGATGGCCGACGACCTGGCGATGATCGGCCGGGTCGACGAGGCGCGGCGGCTGTTCGAACGGCTGCTGTCGCTCCGCAACGACCTGGGCCTGCTGGCGGAGGAGTGGGACCCGCGGCTGCAGCGCCAGGTCGGGAACTTCCCGCAGGCCTTCAGCCACGTTCCGCTGATCGACACGGCCCTGCGGCTGACGGCCAGCGGGGCGTACGGGGGCTAGGCAACCCGCGACTCGCCGGGGCCGCGGGTTTTCTCGCCGCGCCCCGGTGATCGTCCCCGCCTACCCTGGAAGGGTCCTATGCCCTCCCTCCGGTGGAAGGGGGCAGCCATGGCTCCCCTGTCGAAAGCGGGCACGGCCCTGACCGCGCTCCGCGAGGATCTGTCCGGCGAGGTCTTCGCCCCGGAGGATCCGGGGTACGACGAGGCCCGGACCCTCTTCAACGCGATGATCGACCGCAGACCCGCCGTCATCGCCCAGTGCGAGAGCACCGCGGACGTGATCACGGCGGTGCGTTTCGCGAGGGAACTGGACCTGAACATCGCCGTGCGCGGCGGCGGGCACAGCGTGGCCGGGATGTCCCTCAACGACGGCGGTCTCGTCGTGGACCTGCGGCGGATGCACGAGGTGACGGTCCATCCGGCCGCCGGGGCCGTGCACATCGAGGGCGGGGCCACCATGAGCCACCTGGACCGGGCCTGCGAGCCCTACGGGCTGGCGACCACCGGCGGCCGGGCCTCCACCACCGGCGTCGGCGGCTACGTCCTGGGCGGCGGCAGCGGCTGGCTGGACCGGAAGTTCGGCCTGGCGGTGGACAACCTGCTCGGCGTGGACCTGGTCACCGCCGAGGGCGAACTGATCCACGCGACGGCCGAGGAGCACCCCGAACTCTTCTGGGGGCTGCACGGCGGCGGCGGCAACTTCGGCATCGCCACGTCGCTGACCCTGCGGCTGTACGAACTGCCCGCCATGTCGATCGCGCTCGTGCTGTACCTGCCGGAGCGCGGGCCCGAGGTGGTCCGTACGTACCGGGACGTCATCGAGGCGGCACCGCCCGAGGCCTCCGGCGCGGCCCTCTACCTGACCGGCCCGCCCGAGGAGTTCGTCCCGCCGCACCTGGTCGGCCGGCTGGTGGCCGGCGCGCTGCTGACGTACGCGGGCCCCGAGGAGGAGATGCGCAGGCTGGCCGAGCCGCTGCTGGCCGTCCCGCACGAGGCCGAGATCGTCACGGCCATCCCGTACGCCGATCTCCAGTGCATGATCGACGACCCGCCGGGCATGCGGAACTACTGGTCCGCCGAGTACCTCACCGGTTGCCCGGACGCGTTCGTGGACGCCTTCTGCGCCCGCGCCGAGACCATGCCGGTACCGACCGGCACCCAGCACCTGGTCTTCCCGCAGGGCGGCGCCGTGGCCTCCGGCCCCGCCGAGTACCCGGTGCCGTACCGCGACGCGCCGTGGGCGGTGCACCCGTTCGGGATCTGGGAGGACGCGGCCGACGACGAGCGCTGCCGGCAGTGGGTCAAGGACGTCCGCGCCGACGCCCGGCCGTGGAGCACCGGCGCGGTCTACCTCAACTTCACCGGCGACGAGGGACCCCAGCGGCTGGTCGCGGGCATGGGCGGCGAGAACATGCTGCGGCTGGGCGCGTTGAAGCGCCGGTACGATCCCGACAACATCTTCCGCTTCAACCACAACATCCGGCCCGCCTGACGATGGAGACGGTTCGGCCGGTAGCGTCCCGCGATATGGAAAACCAGGGCGGGATCACGGTTCAGCGGGCACTGGAGCTGCCGGGGCTGCGCGGCGGCCTGCCGGAGGTGGTGGCCTGCGCCGACCGCCTGGGCCGGACCGTCCGCTGGGTGCACGCGGGCGAGGTGCCCAACATCGCCTCCCTGCTCAAGGGCGGCGAGCTGCTGCTGACCACGGGCCTGGGACTCGGCACCCGGCCGGCCGAGCAGCGCGCCTTCGTACGCCGCCTCGCGGACCGGGGCATCGCCGCCCTGGTGGTGGAACTCGGCCCGCGCTTCAGCCGGCTGCCGGCGACGATCGTGGAGACCGCGCGCACGGCGGGGCTGCCCCTGGTCCAGCTGCACCGGGAGGTCGCGTTCGTGGCGGTCACGGAGGAGGTGCACACCGAGATCGTCAACCACCACTACGCCCTGCTCCAGCGGGCCGAGGAGGTCCACCGGCGCTGTACGGAGGCCCTGCTGGGCGGTGGGGGCATCCCTCAGGTCCTGCGGATCCTGGCCGACTTCACCGGGAACCCGGTCTTCCTGGAGACCCCCGACGGCCAGCTCCTGTACGCGGCCGGCAGCACGGCCGCGGACGCGGGCGCCGACCCGCTCCAGGTGTGGGAGGGCCTGCGGAGCCACCGCGAGGCCGAGCCCTCCGCGAACACGGTGGTGGTCGACGTACCGGGCGGCGGCCACGGCACCGGATCGGTCCGGGCCCGGGTCGTCCTGGTCGGGGTCTCGGCCCCGCTGCTCCCGGTGCACCGGATGGCGGCCGAACGCACGGCCGGCGTCCTCGCCGTCGTCCTGATGCAGGCGCGGCAGGAGGAGGAGCTGGCGGCGCGCGGCCGCGGCGACTTCCTGACGGACCTCGCGGAGGGGCGCATCTCGGCGGAGGACGCCCCGGCGCAGGCCCGCGTCCTGGGCTTCAGGCCCGGCGGCGGGCCGCTGCTGCCCGTGGTCATGCGGCTCTCCTCGGACCTCGGCCCGTCGGGCAACTGGGCGGTGCTGGCGCGCGCGGTGCTGGAGGAGCTGTCGTCCGTCGGGGTGCCGGTCCTACTGGGCGTCCGCCCGGTCGAGGGCCGGGTTCCGCTACTGGTCTCCCTGCGCGCGGAGTCGGAGCGCACGGCGGTGGCCGACCGGGTCTCGGCCGCGCTGCGGGCGGGCGTCGAACGTGCGGGCCTGGAGCGGGCCGACGCCCCGCCGGCCGTGGTCGTCGGCGTCGCGGGGGGCTGGGCGGCCGCCTCGGCGGGCCTGCGCCATGCCGCGGAGACCGCGACGGCCGCGCACGGGCTGCCGGCCCGCCCCTGGTACGACGCCCAGCGCCTCGACATCGACCTGCTGCTGTGGCGGCTGCGCGAGCACCCCGACCTGGCGGCCTTCGTGGAGCGCGCGATCGGACCGCTGCGCACGCACGACACGGCCTCGCGGCCGCCGTTGCTGCCCACGTTGGAGACGTACCTGGCCCATGCGGGCCGCAAGGCGGAGACGGCCCGTGAGCTCCACCTGAACCGGCAGACGCTGTACAACCGGCTGGCCCGCATCTCGGAGCTCCTGGGCACGGACCTGGACGACCCCGAGACGGTCCTCTCCCTCAGCCTGGCCCTCCGCGCCCGCCGCCACACGACTTCCTGACGCCGTCCTCGCACCGCTCGGCGCCGGCGCGCCTCCCGGGCTTCGGGCGGCTTCGCCGAACTCCGTCCGGCGAAGCCCGGGCGGGGTCTCTCCGCCGTGAGCGGGCCGGGCCGGTGACCGGGGCCCTGCGGGGCTCGTCCCCCACCCGCCCTTCCACCGTTCCCCGGGCTCTGCCCGGACCCGCGCCTCGATCGCCGGCGAGGCTGAAAGGGC
>NZ_BMVL01000019.1:142965-155923 GCF_014650695.1 Streptomyces avidinii
GGGGCGGCGCCCCCGGAGCGGCGGCGCGGCACGGCACGGCACGGCTAGCGGCGGGTTCGTTCCATCAGTTCGTCGTAGACGGACAGGACCTGCGCGACGGTGTCGTCCTCCGACGGCCACGTCGCGGCCTGGGCGCGCCCCGCCGCGGCCAGTGCGGCCCGCCGGTCCGGGTCGGCCAGGAGGCCGGTCACGGCCGAGGCCAGCGCCCCCGCCTCCCCCGGCGGGACCAGCACCGCGCCCTCCCCCACCAGCTCCGGCACGCCCCCCACCGTCGTGGCCACCAGCGGTACCCCGGCCCGCAGCGCCTCCTGCGCCAGCAGGGCCCGCGCCTCCCACCGGCTCGGCAGCACCGCCAGGTCCGCCGCCGCCAGCAGCTGCGCCGCGTCCCTGCGGCGGCCCAGCAGCCGCACCGGGAGCCCCTCCGCCTCGATCCGCCGGGAGAGTTCGGCACGTAGCGGCCCCTCCCCCGCGATCACCAGCAGCGGCATCGGGTCCAGGCCGCGCCACTCCTGTGCCGCGTCGAGCAGTACGGAGTACCCCCGGTGCGGCACCAGGCTGCCGACCGCGATCAGCAACGGCCGCTCCACCGCGCCGAGTTCCGCGCGCACCTTGCCGGGGTCGGCCGCCGCCCCCGTATCCGCCGGGCCCGTCGGGACCGCCACCGGGGCCAGCCGCGCGTCCCTGGCGCCCCGCAGCCGTGCGAGGTCCACCTGGTCCGAGGAGGCCCCGAGGACCACCGCGGCGGCCCGTGCGACGTGCCGTTCCAGGGCGCGGCTCAGCCGCCCGAGCGCACCGGCCGCCGTGGGGCCGTCACCGTGCCAGCTCACCACCAGCGGTACCCGGCGCCCGCGCATGGCCAGTGCGGCGCGCATCCCGGCGCGCACGCCGTGCGCGTGCACGAGGTCCGCTCCGGCGCACGCGGCCCGCAGCACACTGACCGCGTCGGGCGCGAACTGCGCCCCGGCGCCGGTGAAGTCGTACTCCCCCTCCGCATGGACGGGCGCGCACACCGTGACCCGTACCCCGCGCGCGGCGAGTCCGGTCGCGAGCGACCGTACGTGGGCGCTGCTGCCTGCGCCCGCGCCGCCGCCGAGTACTTGCACGGTGCGCAGCGGCGGCCGGCCGTAGGGCTGGGCCGGGAGGGAGGTGGAGACCGGGGAGCTGCTCACGGGCCGAAGCTCCAGGGTGAGGGAGTCAGTAGACCTGGCCAAGGATGCCAGTCCGCACGCGCGTTCCGGGACCATACGGGTGCGGATCCCGGACGAGATACCGCAGGACGCCCCTCATCCTCACCCACACGGACTATCGCCGGGTCGGCCCGGGCATGCCGAAGGGCCCGGAACGCCGCGCGTTCCGGGCCCTCACCGGGGCGCCTCACCCGTCCGCGCGTGCCGCCGCCAGCAGTTCCTCCGCGTGTGCCCGCGCCGAGACCGAGTCCTCGTGTCCGGCCAGCATGCGCGACAGTTCGCGGATCCGGGCCTCGCCCTCCAGGACGGTGACGCCGCTGCGGGTGACCGATCCGTCGTTGGTCTTCTCCACGAGCAGTTGACGGTCCGCGAAGGCCGCCACCTGCGGCAGGTGCGTGACGACCACGACCTGCGCCGACTTGGCGAGCTTGGCCAGCCGTCGGCCGACCTCGACCGCCGCCTTGCCGCCGACTCCCGCGTCGACCTCGTCGAAGAGGTAGGTCGGCACCGGGTCGGAGCCCGCGAAGACGACCTCCACCGCCAGCATCACCCGGGACAGCTCACCGCCCGAGGCGCCCTTGGCGATCGGCCGCGGCTGGGCGCCCGGATGCGGGGCGAGCAGCAGCTCGACCTCGTCCGCGCCCGAAGGCCCGTAGGCGACGGGGCGGCCGTCCACGTCCACGCCGTCGGGGTCCTCGGCCTGCCGGACGTCGATCGTGACGCGCGCGTGCGGCATCGCCAGCGAGGCCAGCTCCGCCGTCACCGCGGAGGCGAAGCGCGTCGCCGCCTCCACCCGAGCGTCCGTCAACGCCTGTGCCAGCAGGGAGAGTTCGTCGCGCAGCCCGTCGCGTTCGGCGGTCAGCTCGGTGATCCGCTCGTCGTCGCCGTCCAGTTCCAGCAGTCGTGCCGCGCCTTGTTCGGCCCACTCCAGTACGGCGTCCACGGTGCCCTCGGAGCCGTACTTGCGGGTCAGCTGGGTCAGTGCGGACCGCCGTTCCTCCACCGCCGCCAGCCGCAGCGGATCGGCGTCCAGGTCGTCGGCGTAGCCGGCCAGCTCCCCGGCCACGTCGGACAGCAGGATGCCCAGCTCCCCGATCCGCTCGGCGAGCGCGCCGAGCGCCGGGTCGTGCGACCGTACGGATTCCAGTGCCCGGTGGGCGCCCGCGACGAGCATGTTCGCGTCGATGGCCTCCGGGTCCTCGGGGTTGCCCGCGAGCGCGGCGTGCGCCAGCTGTGCCGCCGAGGCCAGCGATTCGGCGTGCCCGAGCCGCTCGGCCTCCGCCGCGAGTTCGGTGTCCTCGCCGGCCACCGGTTCCACGGCCGCGATCTCGTCCAGCCCGAAGCGCAGCAGGTCCGCCTCCTGGGCCCGCTCGCGCGCCCGGGTGGTGATCTCCTCCAGCTCCACGGCGACCGCGCGGAGCCTGCGGTAGGCCGAGCCGTACTTCTCCAGCGGGACGGCGACGGCGTCCCCGGCGTACCGGTCGAGCGCCTGCCGCTGCCGGGCCGGGCGCAGCAGCCCCTGCTGGTCGGTCTGCCCGTGTACGGCGACCAGGTCGTCGGCGAGCTCGCCGAGCAGGCCGACGGGCACGGAGCGACCTCCGACGTGGGCGCGTGAACGGCCTTCGGCGGACACGGTCCGGCTGATCAGCAGGGCACCGTCGTCGAGCTCGGCCCCGGCCTCCTCGGCCCGTACGGCGGCGGGGGCGTCCGGGCGCATGACGATGCGGCCCTCGACCACCGCCGCCTTGGCCCCGATCCGCACCAGGGCCGGGTCGGCGCGACCGCCGAGCAGCAGCCCGAGGCTGGTGACGACCATCGTCTTGCCCGCGCCGGTCTCGCCGGTCACCGCGGTGAAACCGGGCGACAGCTCGACCACCGCGTCGTCGATGACCCCGAGCGACCGTATCCGCATCTCCTCAAGCACGGGACGACGATACCGAGGTTTCATGGGTGCCATGTGACGTCACCCGTTCCGAGTTGTTCGAACGGATGTGCTATTAGAGGCGTGTGAACTGCGCCTCAGTGCGGTGCCCCGCGCCAACCCGACACCGGCAGCGCGAACTTGGCGACGAGCCGGTCCGTGAAGGACGCGTGGTGCAGCCGGGCGAGCCGTACCGGTACCGCGCCCCTGCGCACCTCGACCCGGGCCCCGGCGGGCAGCTCCAGCATCCGCCGGCCGTCGCACCACAGCACCCCGTGCGGCGTCCCGTTCTGCACCTCCACCGCCAGCACCGAGGTCGGCGAGGTCACCAGCGGCTTCGCGAACAGCGCGTGCGCGCTGATCGGCACCATCAGCAGCGCCTCCACCTCCGGCCAGACCACCGGCCCGCCCGCGGAGAAGGCGTAGGCCGTGGAACCCGTCGGGGTGGCGCAGACGATCCCGTCACAGCCGAAGCCGGTCACCGGGCGGCCGTCGATCTCCAGGACCACCTCCAGCATCCGCTCCGGGGACACCTTCTGGACCGCGGCCTCGTTCAGCGCCCAGTCCCGGTGGACCACATCGCCGTTCGTCCGCACGACCACGTCGAGGGTCATCCGCTCCTCGACCTCGTACGAGCGCGTGACCACCCGGTCCACGACCTTGTCCAGGTCGTCGCGCTCGGCCTCGGCGAGGAACCCCACCCGGCCCAGGTTGACGCCCAGCATCGGCACCCCCGAGGCACGCGCGAACTCCGCGCCGCGCAGCAGGGTCCCGTCGCCGCCCAGGACGATCAGCAGCTCACACCCGTCGAGCGCCCCCGGGCTGGACTCGGTGACCAGCTCCACCTCGGGCGGCAGCGGCAGGTCCACCGCCTCGTGCTCCATGACGCGGACGCCGAGCCCGCACCGAAGGAGACCCTGCACGACCAGCTCGGCGCTGCGGATGGCCGCCGGCCGCCCGGTGTGCGCGAGCAGGAAGACCGTCCGCCCCGTCCCCGAAACCCCTGAAACCCCTGCACCCGCTGAATCTGTCACTGCGGCCCCTCCGCCACTGCACGGTCAACATCCGCCGGGTCGAGTGCCGGTGCCCCCGCCCGCAGCCACAGAAAGTACTCGACGTTCCCCGACGGACCCGGCAGCGGACTCGCCGTCACCCCGAGAACACCCAGCCCCTGCTTCGCCGCCTGCGCCGCGACCTCGCGCACGGCCTCCGCCCGCAGCTCCGGGCTGCGCACCACCCCGCCGCTCCCCAGCCGGTCCTTGCCGACCTCGAACTGCGGCTTCACCATCAGCACCAGGTCGGCGTCCGGCGCGCAGCAGCGCACCAGCGCCGGCAGCACCAGGCCGATGGAGATGAAGGACAGATCACCGACGACCAGGTCGACCGGCACGCCGTCGAGCTGCTCCACCGTCAGCTCGCGCACGTTCGTACGGTCCTTGACCGTGACCCGGTCGTCGCTCTGCAGCGACCAGGCCAGCTGCCCGTAGCCGACGTCCACGGCCATCACGTGGGCCACGCCCGAGCGCAGCAGCACATCGGTGAACCCACCGGTGGAGGCGCCGGCGTCCAGCGCGCGGCGGCCCTCGACGGCCAGCCCGTGCGGCCGGAAGGCCGCCAGGGCGCCGGCCAGCTTGTGGCCGCCCCGGGAGACGTAGTCGGGGTCGCTGTCGTCCTTGAGGACCACCAGGGCCGCGCTGGTCTCGACCTGGGTGGCCGCCTTGGTGGCGGTGGTGCCGCCCACGGTCACCCGGCCCGCGGCGATCAGCTGCGCGGCGTGCTCGCGCGAGCGGGCCATGCTGCGGCGTACCAGTTCGGCGTCCAGGCGGCGGCGTGCCACTCCTGCCACGTTCGATTCAGCTCCTGTTTTCGTACGGACCAGGGACGGGCGGTGCGTCCAGCGCGGTCAGCGCCTCGCGCAGTCCCCTGTGGACATCCTCGTACACCTCGACGTGTCCGTCCGCCGCCAGGTGGTCCGCATCCGCCAGCCGCGCCAGGTGCGCGTCCACACCGGCATGGCCGGTGGGCGTGCGTACGACGCCCAGCGCCACGGGCCCGGCGGGCTCGGCGGGCTCTTCGGGCCCGGCGGGCTCTTCGGCCCGGGTCTCGGCAGCTTCGTCGGTCATGCCCCGACGCTACCTCGAAGCGCCCGGCGACCACGCACGGCTCTGCGGTACGGTCGTGATCACGATGGCTACGATCCAGGAGTGCCGCGAAGCACTCGACAGACTCTCCGACAACCTCGCCCGGGCCGATGAGGGCGTACGCGGCGCGGCCGCGTTCGACCGCTCCCTGAGCTGCCACATCACGGACCTGGACCAGACGTTCACGGGCCGGCTGCAGGCGGGCCGGATCCGGGTGGACGCGCTCACCCCGGGCCCGCCCGCCGACAAGGCGGAGATCCGACTCGCGATGACCGGTGACGACCTCGTGGCGCTGGTCGCGGGCGAGCTGAAGTTCGCCAAGGCCTGGGCCTCCGGCCGAGTCCGCCTGGAAGCGGGCTTCCGCGACCTGCTCCGCCTCAAGAGCATGCTCTAGCGCTCTCGGCCCCGCCGGCGGCCGAGGCTCCGTCTCAGTCCCGCCGGCGTTCGAGGCGCGGGGGTCCGGGGGCAGCGCCCCCGGCAACGGCGCCGCACCCGGCATCCGGCCCGGCCCGCCCGCCCGGAGGGTTACTCGGCCCGGGCCACCACACGGGCCCTGCGCGCCGCCGGAACCACCAGCGGCGTCCCCGTCTCCGGGTCGTCGATCACCTGGCAGCGCAGCCCGAACACCCTCTCCACGAGCTCCGCCGTGACCACCTCCTGCGGCGGCCCCTCCGCGACGACCTCCCCGCCCCGCATCGCGATCAGGTGCGTCGCGTAGCGGGCCGCGTGGTTGAGGTCGTGCAGCACCGCGACGAGCGTGCGCCCCTGGTTCTCGTGCAGCTCCGCGCACAGGTCCAGCACGTCGATCTGGTGCTGGATGTCCAGGTACGTCGTCGGCTCGTCGAGCAGCAGCAGCGGGGTCTGCTGCGCCAGCGCCATGGCGATCCACACCCGCTGCCGCTGCCCGCCCGACAGCTCGTCCACGGCCCGGTCGGCGAGCTCGGCGACCCCGGTCGAGGCCATCGACTCGTTCACGACCCGCTCGTCCTCGGCCGACCACTGCCGCAGCAGCCCCTGGTGCGGGTACCGGCCGCGCGAGACCAGGTCGGCCACCGTGATGCCGTCCGGCGCGATCGAGGACTGCGGGAGCAGGCCCAGGGTCTTGGCGACCTTCTTCGCCGGCATCGACCCGATGGCCTGCCCGTCCAGCAGCACCCGCCCGGTGGACGGCTTCAACATCCGGGAGAGGGCCCTCAGCAGGGTGGACTTGCCGCAGGCGTTGGGGCCGACGATCACCGTGAAGGAGTTGTCGGGGATCTCCACCGACAGGTTCTCGGCGATGACCCTCTGGTCGTAGCCGAGTGTCACGTTCTCCGCGGTCAGCCGCTGCACTTGCGTACTCCTCATATCGCGATGCTTCGCAGTCATATACGTCCCGCCCTGCGCTCGGTGACGAGCAGCCAGAGCAGGTAGATGCCGCCGACGAGGCCGGTCACCACGCCCACCGGCAGCTGGTCGGCGCCGAAGGCCCGCTGCGAGGCCAGGTCGGACACCATCAGCAGGACCGAGCCCATCAGGGCGCCGGTCAGCAGGTTCCCGCCGGGCGAGCGGGTCAGCCGCCGGGCCAGCTGCGGCGCGGCCAGTGCGACGAAGCTGATGGGCCCGGCCGCGGCGCTCGCCGCGGTGGTGAGCAGGATCGCCGCGAGCATCAGCAGCATCCGCGTCCGCTCCACCCGCACGCCGACGGCGTGCGCGGCGTCGTCGCCCATCTCCATCATCCGCAGGGCCCTGCCCTGCCCCAGGACCAGCGGGAAGAGCACCGCGCAGACCGCGAGCAGCGGCCACACCTGCGCCCAGTCCCGGCCGGCCAGCGAGCCGGTCAGCCAGACCATGGCACGGGTGGCCTCGATCATCTGGGCCTTCGTGATCAGGTACTGGATCACGGCAATGAGAATGGCGGAGGCACCGATACCGACGAGCACCAGCCGGTAGCCCTGGATGCCCTGCTTGTACGCGAGCAGGTAGACGGCGACTCCGGCCAGCAGGCCGCCGGCCAGCGCGCCGACGGCCACCTCGGTGGCGCCGCCCTTGAACAGGATGATGACGACGAGTGCGCCGACCGCCGAGCCGTAGCCGAAGCCGAGCAGGTCCGGGGAGCCCAGCGGGTTGCGGGAGACGGACTGGAAGACGCCGCCCGCCATCCCGAGCGCCGCGCCGACGAGAAGCGCCACCAGGACCCGGGGCAGCCGCAGGTCGTTGACGATGAAGTCGTTGGCCGGGGTGCCGTTGCCCAGCAGGGTCTGTACGACGTCCCACGGCGCGATCGGAAAGTCGCCGGTGCCGATGAGCACGACGGCGAGCGCGAGCGCCGCGGCGGTCAGCAGGACGCCGACGGCCAGAGCGCGCCGCTCGACGCGCAGCGAGATCCCGCCGGGCAGGTGCAGCGGACGGGCTCCGGACCGGCCCTTGCGGGGGCTGTCGGTCGCGGTCACGGTGGTGGTCGCGGTCGCGCTCACAGCTGGGCCATCCTCTTGCGCCGAACCAGGTAGATGAAGACCGGGCCGCCGATGAGCGCGGTCACGACGCCGACCTGGAGTTCGGCGGGCCGGGTGACGACACGGCCGATGACGTCGGCGCCGAGCAGCAGTACCGGCGACAGGACGGCCGAGTACGCGAGCACCCAGCGCATGTCCGGCCCGGTGAACGCCCGCACCAGGTGCGGGACCATCAGCCCGATGAACACGATCGGCCCGCACGCGGCGGTCGCCGCACCGCACAGCAGGGTAATGGCGATCATGGCGCCGACCCGGGTGCGCGTCAGGTGCGCGCCGAGCGCCCGCGCCGTGTCGTCGCCCATGGCCATCGCATTGAGCGGCCGGCCCAGCGCCAGCGCCAGCACCGCGCCGACGAGCAGGAAGGGGGCCACCTGCCGCACGGTGTCCATGTTGGCCGAGGCCAGCGAACCCACCGTCCAGAAGCGCAGCTTGTCCAGGGCCTTGGTGTCCATCAGCTGCACGGCGTTGATGTATCCGACCAGGGCCGCGCTGGCCGCCGTACCGGCGAGCGCGAGGCGCACCGGCGTCGCGCTGCGGCTGCCGCCGAGCACGTACACGACGACCGAGACCGCGGCGGCGCCGAGGAAGGCCCACCACACGAACTCGCTCAGCGAACTCGCGCCGAAGAAACTGATCGCGGAGACCACGGCGGCCGCGGCGCCCGCGTTGACACCGAGGATGCCGGGCTCGGCGAGCGGGTTGCGGGTCAGCGCCTGCATCACCGCCCCCGACAGGCCGAGTCCGAGCCCGACCATCAGACCGAGGAGGGTGCGCGGGATCCGCAGGTCCCGCACCACCACGTCGGCAGGTGTCCCCGCGTAGGCGAACAGGCCGTGCCAGACCTCGTCCAGGGACATCTGCTTGGCGCCCACGGCGATGCTCACGACGGCGATCAGTGCCAACACCGCGAGGGCGGCGAGCAGACCGACGGCGCGCGCGGCGTGGCGCGGGCGGGCTACGGCGGCCACGGCGCCCTCTGGGGGCGCCGCGCTCCGTTCGGGTTCGGGGGGACTCTCGACCAACACGCAGGTTAGGCTAACCTATCCTCCGCACGGATCGGGTCCCCCGTACGCCCTAAAGACCCAGCCTGGCCAGCGCCTTCGCCGCGTCCAGCGTGCAGACCCCGTTCCCGGCCGCCGTCCAGGCCGCCGCGCACAGTGCCCGCAGACCGTCGATCGGGTCCGCGCCGTCCGCCGTGAGCGCACCGTCCGACCCGTCCGTACCGTCCGCGGTGCGCAGTTCCAGCACGCCGCCGTTCGTCGCGACCGCCGTCCAGCCGCCGCAGCGGAAACCCTCCGGAACCGGCTCCACCTCCGGCTGCCCGGTCAGCAGCCCGCGCAGATCCCGGTCCACGTACGTGGGCCGGTGCCTGGGCTCGGCCCGCAGCAGCTGCTCCGCGTCCGTCACCCCGGTCAGCACCAGCAGCGAGTCCACCTCCCCGTTGAAGGCGCCCTCGATATCGGTGTCCAGCCGGTCCCCGACCACCAACGGCCGCTCCGCCCCGGTCCGCAGCACCGTCTCCCGGTGCATCGGGGGCAGCGGCTTGCCCGCCACCTGCGGCTCCGCGCCCGTGGCGATCCGTACGACCTCCACCGCGGCCCCGTTGCCCGGCGCGATCCCCCGCGCCCCGGGAATCGTCAGGTCGGTGTTCGAGGCGAACCACGGCACGCCGCGGTTGATCGCGTACGAGGCCTCCGCGAACCGCCCCCACGGCAGGTCGGGACCCCCGTACCCCTGGACGACCGCCGCGAGGCCCTCCTCCTCGGCCGAGTCCACCGGCACCAGACCCCGCTCGCGCAGCGCGACCCTCAGCCCGTCCCCGCCGATCACCAGCACCTTCGACCCCGGCTCCACCTGGTCCGCGATCAGCCGGGCCACCGCCTGCGCCGAGGTGATCACCTCGCCCGCCTCGGTCGGGATGCCCAGCTCGCCCAGGTGCTCCGCGACCGCGTCCGGCGTCCGCAGCGCGTTGTTCGTGACGTACGCGAGGTGCATCCCGTCGGCCCTGGCCGCGGCCAGGGACTCCACCGCGTACGCGATGGCCTCGCCGCCCGCGTACACCACCCCGTCCAGGTCCAGCAGGGCGGTGTCGTACGCCTGGTGCAGACTCTGCTCACTCGCCGCGGGACTGGTCCTGCTCTGCCGGGTCATCCTGTCCGCTCCTCATGAGATCGATCTTGTCCGATTCCGTACTCCCCCGATCATCCCGCATGGCGAGACGCGTCTTACGATGCACCAATGACCACTTCTCGCACCGCGGAACAGGGACTGCGCCTGATCCCGTTCCATGGCCTGCGCTACGTCCCGGAGCGTGTCGGCAGCCTGGCCGCCGTCACCTCGCCGCCGTACGACGTGGTCGTGCGCCCCGACGGAGTCGACCACCTCGAATCCGCCGACCCGCACAACATCGTCCGCCTGATCCTCCCGCAGGCCGGCACCCCGGCCGCGCGCAACGAACAGGCCGCACGCACCCTGCACGACTGGCTCGCCGAGGGCATCCTGAGCGCCGACCCGGAGCCCGCCCTCTACGTGTACGAGCAGCGCAGGGCGGGCCTGTTGCAGCGCGGCGTCATCGGCGCCCTCGCCCTGACCACCGCCGACGCGGGCATCGTCCTGCCGCACGAGGACGTCATGCCGGACGTGGTCACCGACCGGGCCGGCCTGATGCGGGCCACCTCCGCCAACCTCGAACCCCTCCTCCTCACCTACCGCGGCGACGATCCCGGCGCGGGGGCGGCCGCGGTCGTCGAGCGGACCGCCCGGCGCGCCCCCCTGCTGTCGACCACCACCGAGGACGGCTTCCAGCACCGCCTCTGGGCCATCACGGACCCGGCCGAACTCGCCGCTGTCACGACGGATCTCAGCCATCGCCAGGCCCTCATCGCCGACGGTCACCACCGCTGGGCGACGTACCTGCGCCTCCAGGAGGAGCACAGCTCCCCCACCGCCTGGGACTTCGGCCTGGTCCTCCTCGTGGACACCGCCCGCTACCCGCTCCAGGTCCGCGCCATCCACCGGATGCTGCGCCGCCTTCCCGTCGCGAACGCCCTCGCCGCCCTCGACGGTCACTTCCGTGTCCGCCCGGTCGACGGGCCGCTCCCGCTGGCCCTGGACTCCCTCGCGGACGCCGCGGAACGCGGCAATGCCTTCATCGTCGCCGGCGACGGCGCCTTCCACCTGGTGACCGACCCTGACCTGGCCCTCCTCGACCGCACGGTCCGCCACGACCGGCCCGAGGCCTGGCGCCGGCTGGACGCCACCGTCCTGCACGCGACCCTGCTGGATTCCCTCTGGCAGATCCCGGACGCCCCGGACCAGATCACGTACATCCACGACGCCGCGTCCACCGTCGCGATGGCGGAGCGGCACGGCGGGACCGCGGTCCTGCTGCATCCCGTACGCGAGGAGGTCGTACGGGACCTGGCCCGCCAAGGAGTCACCATGCCCCGCAAGTCGACGTCCTTCGGGCCGAAGCCGGCGACGGGCCTGGTCCTGCGCGGCCTGGGCTGACCTGACCCCGTCCGGACATGAAGAAGGGCGGTATCCCGACCGGGGTACCGCCCTTCTTCATGTCACCGTGCCGTGCGTCAGGCCTTGTCGTCCTCGACGTCGACGTCGGAGTCGGCCTCGGACTGCTCCAGCGGCTCGTACTCCTCGTCGTCCTCGTCGTAGTACTCGGCGACGTCGGAGGCGCGCTCGGCCGCGGCGATCTCCGCCGGGTCCTCACCCTCGTCGTCGTCCTCGTCCTCGTCGATGTCGGCGTCGGCGTCGGCGTCGATGTCGCCGTCGACGTCGATGTCGGCGTCAGCCAGGTCGATCGCGGCGTCGACGAACTCGACACCGTCGAGCTCGGCGAGGCGGTCGGAGGCGTCGGTGGCCCCGTCCTTGTCCGCTTCGAGGGTCTTGCCGAACCACTCGCGTGCCTCGTCCTCGCGACCGGCCGCCAGCAGGGCGTCGGCGTAGGCGTAGCGCAGGCGCGCGGTCCACGGCTGGACGGAGCTGGAGGCGAGCTCCGGGCTCTGCAGGGTCACGATGGCTGCTTCCAGCTGACCCTGGTCCCGCCGGGCACCGGCCGCGACCAGACGCATCTCGACCTGGCCGGCCTTGTCCAGCTTCTGCACCTCGGGCTCACCGGCCATGGCCAGCGCCCGCTCCGGACGGCCGAGGCCGCGCTCGCAGTCGGCCATGACGGGCCACAGCTCGACCGAACCGGTCATGCGCTTGGCGGCGCGGAACTCGGCGAGGGCCTCGCTGTACTTCTGCGTGGCGTACGCGGCGAAGCCGGCGGCCTCACGGACGGCGGCGACGCGGGAGGCCAGCCGCAGGGCGATGCGCGAGTACGCGTACGCCTGCTCGGGCTCCTCGTCGATCAGCCGGGCGACCATGACGAGGTTCTTGGAAACCTCTTCGGCCAGGCCCTTGGGCAGGCTCAGCAGCTCCTGACGCACATCGGCGTCGATCTCGAGGCCGGTGACGTCCTCGTCGATCGGAAGCCGCTTGACCGGGTCGCGGTCACGGTCGGCGCGGAAGTCGCGGTCGCCACCACGGTCGTCGCGGCCGCGGTAGCCGCCGCCACGGTCGTCACGGCGGGGGTACGACGGGCGGTCGCCGCCACGGTCGTCGCGACCACGGTAGCCACCACGGTCACCGCCGCGGTCGTCGCGGCCACCACGGAACCCACCACGGTCACCGCCACGGTCATCGTCGCGACGGGGGTAGGACGGGCGGTCGCCACCTCGGTCGTCACGGCCACCACGGAACCCACCGCGGTCGTCATCACGACGGGGGTACGAGGGACGGTCGCCGCCACGGTCGTCGCGACGGAAGCCGCCGCCACCACCGCTGGAGGGACGACCACCACGGTCATCATCACGACGCGGGTACGAGGGACGGTCCCCGCCACGGTCATCACGACGCGGGTAGGACGGACGGTCGCCACCGCGGTCGTCGCGACGGAAACCGCCGCCACCACCGCTGGAGGGACGACCACCACGGTCATCATCACGGCGCGGGTAGGACGGACGGTCGCCGCCACGGTCGTCACGGCCACCACGGAACCCACCCCGGTCGTCATCACGACGGGGGTACGAGGGACGGTCCCCGCCACGGTCATCACGACGCGGGTAGGACGGACGGTCGCCGCCACGGTCGTCGCGACGGAAACCGCCGCCACCACCGCTGGAGGGACGACCACCACGGTCGTCATCACGACGG
>NZ_BMVL01000020.1:0-5793 GCF_014650695.1 Streptomyces avidinii
GAGGTCTTCGCCATGTTCAAGACCTGCCGAGTGTCAACAACGCTCGTGATCAATACACCTAGGCCTGCTCTTTCGGATCTTGCCGGGCCCGCGGCGCCCGGCACCGCCCCCGGCTGCATTGTCGGGGCGCCCGGGTACGTCCAGTTCTCGGGCGCCCCTCCGCCTTGCCGGGCACGGCACCGGACGCCGCGGGCTCGGCCGACAAGATCCGGAAGAGACGGCCCAGGTCGGCGGTCGCGCGGCGTTCGAGCCACGGGAGGGCCCGGCCCATGGCCGGGCCCTCCCGCGTGCGCCCGGAGTGGCCCTCAGGTGGCGACGCCCACCGCGCGGCGGGTGCAGGCCGGGTCCGTCAGGGCGGCGAGGAGGGCGTCCGCGACGTCCGCGCGCCCGATGACGCGGCCGCCGCGCACGTTGCCGCCGATCGCGCGGCGGTAGGTGCCCGTGCGCGGCCTGTTCCGGAGCATCGGCGGCCGGATCACCGTCCACTCGGTACCGCCGGCGGCCATCGCCGCCTCCATGTCCGCGAGGTCGGCGTACACGTCCCGCAGCAGCCGGCGCAGCAGCGGATAGACCACGGCGCGGGTGAAGAACCCCGCACCCTCCGGCAGGGGGCCGACCGGCGCCGCGCTCACGGCCGACAGTCGGCGTACCCCCGCCCGGTCCATGGCAGAAGTGATCGCACTCAGCGCCGGACCCGTGACCGGGGCCGTCCTGGCCTGCTTGTTGTTCGCCGGGCCGAGCGCGGAGACCACCGCGTCCTGCCCGCTGACCACGGACAGCACGGCCTCCGGGTCGGTCACGTCGAGGATCGTGGCCACCCGCAGCCGCTCGTGGGCGGGGACCGGCAGCCGCGCCGGATCCCGTACGACCGCGGTCACCTCGTGTCCCGCTTCGAGTGCCTGCCGGACGACCTCGCGGCCGACGCCGCCCGTCGCTCCGAACACCGTGATCTTCATCGTCCTACCCCCGTGACGAGAGGTGGGTGAGTATTCACTCACCCTTGCTTCCATTAGGGTGAGTGAATGCTCACCTCCAAGTCAAGCCGACCCACCCCCGAGCGGCTGCTCGACGCCGCCGAGAAGCTGATGCGCACCAGCGGCCTGGCCAACGCCACCACCAAGGCCATCGCCCGCGAGGCGGGCTGCTCGGAGGCCGCGCTCTACAAGTACTTCGCGAACAAGGAGGAACTCTTCGTCCGCGTGCTGATGGAACGCACCCCCAACGCCGGACCGCTCATGGCCGCCCTCCGGACCGGACCGGGGGAGGAGGGGGAAGGGCGGGACGACGGCGACGAACGGGCCGAGGGAGGGGCCGAGGGGGTCGAGGCAGGGCTCACCGCCATCGCCCGGCACGCCTCGCTCTTCTACGCGGACGCGATGCCCCTGGCCGCCTCGCTCTTCGCCGAGCCGACCCTCCTCACCCGCCACCGGGAGGGCGTCCAGGAGATCGGGGCGGGGCCGCACCTGGTCCTCGACGCGCTGGCCGGGCGGCTGCGGCGCGAGCTCGAAGCCGGGCGGCTGCGGCCCGACGCCGATCCGCGGGCCGCCGCCGCCCTGCTCCTCGGGGCCTGCTTCCAGCGGGCCTTCTTCCTGCACTTCTCCGGGGCCCATGTGGTCCAGCCCGTCGAGGAGTTCGCCCCGGCCGTGGCCCGGACCGTCTGGGCCGCTATCCGCTGAGCTCCGCCGCGTACGGCGGTTCCGCGCCCGCCCGGGTGCAGGTCAGGGCCGCCGCGTGGGCGGCGTGGGCCAGCACCTCCGGCCAGTCCACCGGCCCGCCCGGCGCGGCGGCGCCGAGCCGGTGCAGCAGGGCGGCGTTGACGGTGTCGCCCGCGCCGATCGTGTCCACCACCGTCACCGGGCGGGCCGCCGCCGAGTACTCCCCGCCCTCCCGCGTCCAGGCCGTCAGGCCCGCCGCGCCCCGGGTCAGCACCACCGCCGACGGTCCGGCCGCCAGCCAGTCCCCGACCCGGCCGCCGAGCCAGGCCGCGTCCTCCTCCGACAGCTTGAGGACGCTCGTGTGCGGCAGCAGCCGCTCCAGGAACCGTGTGCGGTACGCCGCCGGGTCCGCGATCAGCGCCGGCCGGATGTTGGGGTCCAGCAGGGTGAGCAGCCCGCGCCGGGACTCCCGGCGCAGCAGGGCCTCGTACGCGCTCGCGCCCGGTTCCAGGACCAGCGAGCAGGTGCCGAGCGCGAGGGCCCGTACCCCGTCCGGCAGGGCGGGCGGCAGGGTGAACAGCCGGTCCGCCGTGCCCTCGACGTAGAAGCCGTACGAGGCCGAGCCGTCCGGGGCCAGCGAGGGCACGGCGAGCGTGGTCGGCTCCGGACCGCGCTGGACCAGCGACAGCTCCACTCCGGCCGCCCGCAGGCCGGCCAGCAGGCTCTCGCCGAAGCCGTCCGTGGAGACCCGGGAGCAGAAGGCCACCTCGGCGCCGAGCCGGCCGAGCGCGAGCGCGGTGTTGTACGGTCCGCCGCCCCGCCGGGGCAGCAGCGCGCCGGGCGGCCGCGCCGCGGGCACCAGGTCGATGAGGGCTTCTCCGCCGACGACGATCACGCGGGGGAAGCTACCTCATGGGACGGCGGTATCGTCGGGTGGGCCGGTGCCCCGGTCGGGTTCCGGCCCGGGCCGGGCCGTGTACCCGCACCGCACCCCCGTAGCTCAGGAGAACCGCATGCCCGCGCCGCAGTCGCCCGCCCGCCGTACCGTCCTCAGGGGCGCCGCCGCGCTCGCCGGGGCCGCGGGCGCGGGAGTGACCCTCGCGGCCTGTTCCACCGAGACCAACAGCGGCGGCAACACCCCCGCCACTCCCACCGAGCCGGTGGACCTGGGCGCCGCCGCCGACGTCCCGGTGGGCGGCGCGAAGCTGTACCGGGAGAAGAAGCTGATCGTCAGCTGCCCGGCGGAGGGCCAGTACAAGGCGTTCAGCGCCCAGTGCACGCACGCCGGTTGCGTCCTGGACAAGATCGTCGAGGGCGAGGGGAACTGCCCCTGCCACGGCAGCCGTTTCGACGTGACCACCGGCAAGGTCCTGCGCGGCCCGGCCTCCGAGCCGCTGCCCGCCGTCCCGGTCCGGGCCGAGAACGGCAACCTCGTCGCCGGCTGACCGGCGCACGCCGCGGCCGGATCAGTCCCAGTCCCAGGCGATCCCGAGGATCCCGCGCCGCACCGACCGCTCCACCAGGTGAACCGCCCGGTGCCGTCCGCTGGGCGTCAGGTCCACGACGCCGGTGCGCGGGGCCTCGGGGCCGCCCCGCGCGAAGCGCCGGCAGCGCACCGGCAGGGCCGCTTCGTCGAAGCCGACCTGGAGCATGTACTGGCCGCCGGCGTAGCTGAAACCGCGCACGTACTCGCTGCTGCGGGCGCCCGTACCGTCCTCGATCACATAGCCGAAGACGTGGGTGTCCCCGCACCGCAGCCGCGCGTCGAAGAGCAGCTCCGCGACCACCACCCCGGACTCCGGGTGGCACCGCACCCGGCCCGTGCGGCAGTTCTCGTACGCCGACACGCGGATCCGGGACACGTCGCAGCCCGGATCGCCGTGGTGGACGGCGAGGTAGCGGTCGACCCCGTCCCGGTGCGCCCGGACGATCTGCTGCGACTCGCGGACCCGCAGCTCGCCCGCCGCGCCGATGCGGACCCGCTCGTGGTGCCCGACCGAGTGCAGCCCGCCGTCCGGCGGGAGGTCCATCCCGTCCAGCAGCCGCTCCACCGTCCCGCCCATGCTGAACAGGGCCCGGTACGAGCGGGTGGGCGGTCGGGCGGGCCCCGGACCGGCCCCCGGCGCGGCCAGCAGCCGCAGGAGAGCGCCGTCGGGCAGCTCCAGGATCCGCTCCAGGGCGCCGATCGCCCGCAGCGACTCGGGGTGACGCGGCCGCCGGGCGCCCTGCTGCCAGTAACTGAGACTGGTGACACCGACCTTGATGCCCTGTGCAGCGAGCCGGTGCTGGACCCGGTGGAGGGGCAGTCCGCGCGCGGCGAGGGCGGCGCGCAGGGCGAGGTGGAAGGGGCCGCCGTGCAGCAACCGGCCGAGTTCCGCCGTGTCGCCGGTCGGTCGCATGGCGACTCCTCTGTGAACGTTCACACGGGCCGGCACGGGGGATCGCGGCGGCGGGTCCGGGGGACCAGGTGACACCACAGCAACCGTTCACACCGCAGCCCCACCGTTCACACCGCAATGTCAACGCGTATTGAAGCGTGTTGACCTGATCGCGACAACTCCCTGATGCTCCTGAACAGCGTCCGGACGCGCTCCTCCACCCCCCAATCCCCACACTGGGAGGAACGCGATGCGCAACCGAAACCGGCGGCTTTCCCCAGCCGCCTCCCTCACCGCCGTGCTCACCGCCCTGCTGTTCGCCCTGCCCATCGGCACCGGCACCGCCGCCGCAGCCGATGCCGGCACCGACTCCGCCCTCGCCACCAAGCGCCTGAACATCACCATGCAGGCGCAGACGAAGACCAACTGGTGCTGGGCCGCGGGCGGCAACACCATCGCCACCTGGTTCGGCCGGAACTACAGCCAGAACCAGTTCTGCAACGCCGCCTTCAACCGCCAGCAGGGCAGCGAATGCCCCAACGACCAGGCCACCCTCGGCAATGTCCAGACCGGGCTGCGCTGGGCGGGCATCAACCCCGGCTCGTACGTCAACGGCTGGCTCCAGTACTCCACCGTCCAGACCGAGATCAACGCCAACCGGCCGATCGAGACCCGGATCCAGTGGTCCAACGGCGGCGGCCACATGCACGTCGTCTACGGCTACGACACCGCGAGCAACTGGGTCTACTGGGGCGACCCCTGGCCCTCCAGCGACCGCTACAACTGGGCCTCGCACGCCTGGTACGTCAACAACAACACCTTCTCCTGGACCCACTCGCTCTACCGGATCGGGGCGTGACCGCCATGACCCTGCGCGCCGCCACCGCCGCCGCGGTCCTCGCCGCCACCGCCCTCCTCGGCCTCGCCCCGCTCGCGGCCGCGGCTCCCGGGGGGCCCGTGCCGCAGCCCGAGGCCGCCACCGCGGAGAACCGGGCCGCCGCCGAGCGGGCGGCCACCGCACCCGACACCCTGGCCACGCTCTCCCGCTTCTTCGCCCGGGAGGGCAAGGTCTCCCTCACGGCCGCGCAGCCCCGGATCGAGGGCGGGGCGATACCCGTCAACCACCTCTCCCCGGAGTTCGTCGCGGGCAGAGCGGGCGCGCCCGTCGCCCGGCTGGAGTTCCTCGCCAGCAGGGCCGTCTCCTCCGACGGGCAGCAGGCCGCGCTGTGGACGGCGCGCACGGAGGCCGGCTGGCAGGTCGTGAACATCGCCACCGGCGACGACGAGTTCCGCTACGCCCGGCTGGGTGCGCAGAAGCTGCCCGGGGGGACGGTGTTCCGGGAGCCGCAGATCGACGCCTGGTACGTGACCGGGGGCAGCAGGGTGCTGCCGCTGGACGAGGACGCGGTGCGGGCCGTGGGCGCCGGGGGAACGAGCCTGGACGCCTACCGGGCCCGGGTGGCCGGGGCGTACGGGGACAAGCTGCCCGGGTCCTCGTATGCCGCGCGCGGCATGGCGGGCGGCTACGCCGAAGTCCCGGCCGGGGGTGACGCGACACCGGTCGCGGCCGCCGCCGCCGGCGCCGGGGCGCTCGCGCTGGGCGGGGGCGGGCTGCTGATGGTCCGGCGCCGCCGGGCCGTCGGGGCGTAGCCCGCTCCGCGGGCCCCCGGGGGGCTCCGCCCCCGGACCCCCGCGCCTCAAACGCCGGCGAGGCTGGAGAGGCGCCTCACACGCCGGCGGGCCGGTGTTTCAGCCCGTCC
>NZ_BMVL01000020.1:5835-115904 GCF_014650695.1 Streptomyces avidinii
TCCCGGAAGGCCCGCGGGCCACCGCCCGGATCCGCAGACCGGGCCGGAGGCGTACGGTCCGTTGTCGGTGGGCGCAAGTAGGGTGGTTGGCATGGCCGACCCTTCCAGCTACCGTCCCGAGCCGGGACAGATCCCTGACTCCCCGGGGGTCTACAAGTTCCGCGACGAGCACCGCCGGGTGATCTACGTCGGGAAGGCCAAGAGCCTGCGCCAGCGCCTGGCCAGCTACTTCCAGGACCTCGCCGGCCTGCATCCCCGTACCGCCACGATGGTGACCACGGCCGCCTCCGTCGAGTGGACCGTGGTGTCCACCGAGGTCGAGGCGCTCCAGCTGGAGTACTCGTGGATCAAGGAGTTCGACCCCCGGTTCAACGTCAAGTACCGGGACGACAAGAGCTACCCCTCCCTCGCCGTCACCCTCAATGAGGAGTACCCGCGGGTCCAGGTCATGCGGGGGCCCAAGAAGAAGGGCGTGCGCTACTTCGGGCCGTACGGACACGCCTGGGCGATCCGCGAGACCGTCGACCTGATGCTCCGGGTGTTCCCGGTCCGGACCTGCTCCGCGGGCGTGTTCAAGCGCTCCGCCCAGATCGGCCGGCCCTGCCTGCTCGGCTACATCGGCAAGTGCTCCGCCCCCTGCGTCGGCCGGGTCACCCCCGAGGAGCACCGCGAACTGGCCGAGGACTTCTGCGACTTCATGGCCGGCCGCACCGGCACCTACCTCTCCCGGCTGGAGAAGGAGATGCACGCGGCGGCCGAGGAGATGGAGTACGAGAAGGCCGCCCGGCTGCGCGACGACATCGGGGCGCTGCGCCGGGCGATGGAGAAGAACGCCGTGGTGCTCGCCGACGCCACCGACGCCGACCTGATCGCCGTGGCCGAGGACGAGCTCGAAGCCGCCGTGCAGATCTTCCACGTCCGCGGCGGCCGGGTCCGCGGTCAGCGCGGCTGGGTCACCGACAAGGTCGAGGCCGTCGACACCGCCGGACTCGTGGAGCACGCCC
This sequence comes from Streptomyces avidinii, assembly GCF_014650695.1. Taxonomy (GTDB): domain Bacteria; phylum Actinomycetota; class Actinomycetes; order Streptomycetales; family Streptomycetaceae; genus Streptomyces; species Streptomyces avidinii. The sequence goes on from NZ_BMVL01000020.1 coordinate 6,840, forward strand.
TCCAGCAGCTGTACGGCGAGGAGAAGGGCGAGGCCGTGCCCAAGGAGGTGCTGGTCCCGGCGCTCCCCGAGGACGCGCCGGTGCTCAGCCAGTGGCTCGCCGACCGGCGGGGGTCCCAGGTCAGCCTGCGCATACCGCAGCGCGGCGACAAGAAGGACCTGATGGAGACCGTCCACCGCAATGCGCTCCAGTCCCTCGCGCTGCACAAGACCAAGCGCGCCAGCGATCTCACCACCCGCTCCCGGGCCCTGGAGGAGATCGCCGAGGCCCTGGACCTCGACAGTGCCCCGCTGCGCATCGAGTGCTTCGACATCTCCCATCTCCAGGGTGACGACGTCGTCGCGTCGATGGTCGTCTTCGAGGACGGGCTGGCCCGCAAGAGCGAGTACCGGCGCTTCCAGATCAAGTCCTTCGAGGGGCAGGACGACGTCCGCTCCATGCACGAGGTGGTGTCCCGGCGCTTCCGCCGCTACCTGCAGGAGAAGCTGAAGACGGGGGAGTGGTCCCCCGAGGAGGGCGAGGACGTCGCCGGGGCGGTCCCCGAGGACGACGGGAGGCCCAAGCGGTTCGCGTACCCGCCGCAGCTCGTCGTGGTCGACGGCGGCCAACCGCAGGTCGCCGCCGCCAAGCGGGCCCTGGAAGAGCTCGGGATCGACGACGTCGCCGTGTGCGGTCTGGCCAAGCGGCTGGAGGAGGTCTGGCTGCCCGGCGAGGACGACCCGGTCGTACTGCCGCGCACCAGCGAGGGCCTCTACCTGCTCCAGCGGGTCCGTGACGAAGCCCACCGGTTCGCCATCCAGTACCAGCGCAACAAGCGCGGCAAGCGCCTGAAATCAGGGCCGCTGGACGAGGTGCCCGGCCTCGGCGAGAGCCGCAAGCAGGCCCTGGTCAAGCACTTCGGTTCGGTGAAGAAGCTGAGACAGGCGACAATCGACCAGATCTGCGAGGTCCCGGGCATAGGCCGGAAGACGGCCGAGACCGTGGTCGCGGCCCTCGCCCGGGCGGTTCCCGCTGGTCCTGCCGTCAACACGGCCACAGGAGAGATCATTGAGGATGAGACCCCCGCGCCAGCGGGAGCATCGTCCGAACGGGGGACCGAGCAATGACCGAGCACGAGACCGCGCACGACCGAGACGGAGCACAGGTGAGTACGGGCACGACAGTGGAGCCCGGCGAGACCGCCGAGGCGGCCATCCCCGAGCTGGTGATCATCTCCGGCATGTCCGGGGCCGGCCGCAGTACGGCGGCCAAGTGTCTGGAGGACCTCGGCTGGTTCGTCGTCGACAACCTGCCGCCGGCCCTGATCCCGACCATGGTGGAGCTCGGTGCCCGCTCCCAGGGCAACGTGGCGCGCATCGCCGTCGTCGTGGACGTCCGCGGCCGCCAGTTCTTCGACGCCCTGCGCGAGTCGCTCGCCGACCTCGACAGCAAGGGCGTCACCCGCCGCATCGTCTTCCTGGAATCCTCCGACGACGCGCTGGTCCGCCGCTTCGAGTCGGTCCGCCGCCCGCACCCGCTCCAGGGCGACGGGCGCATCACCGACGGCATCGCCGCCGAGCGCGACCTGCTGCGCGAGCTGCGCGGCGACGCCGACCTGGTGATCGACACCTCCAGCCTGAACGTGCACGAACTGCGCGCCAAGATGGACGCCCAGTTCGCCGGGGACGAGGAGCCCGAGCTGCGGGCCACCGTCATGTCCTTCGGGTACAAGTACGGCCTCCCCGTCGACGCCGACCTGGTCGTCGACTGCCGCTTCATCCCCAACCCGCACTGGGTCCCGGAGCTGCGCCCCTTCACCGGGCTCAACGAGGAGGTGTCGGGGTACGTCTTCAGCCAGCCCGGCGCCAAGGAGTTCCTCGACCGCTACACCGAGCTGCTCCAGCTCATCGCCACCGGCTACCGCCGCGAGGGCAAGCGGTACGTGACCATCGCGGTCGGCTGCACGGGCGGCAAGCACCGCAGTGTGGCCATGTCCGAGAAGCTCGCCGCCCGCCTCGCCTCCGAGGGAGTCGAGACCGTCGTAGTCCACCGGGACATGGGGCGCGAGTGACACCACGGACCCCGCGGCTGAGCCGCCTGCGCCGCCTCACCCCGGGACGGGGCGAGGACGGCGTGGGCCGCTCCGGCCGTTCCGGCCGCCGGCGCGGCGCCACGCCCAAGGTGGTGGCGCTCGGCGGCGGCCAGGGCCTGTCGGCCTCCCTCGCCGCCCTGCGGCGCATCACCGGTGACCTCACCGCGGTGGTCACCGTCGCCGACGACGGCGGATCCAGCGGCCGGCTCCGCGAGGAGCTCGGCGTGCTCCCGCCCGGCGACCTGCGCAAGGCGCTGGCCGCGCTGTGCGGGGACGATGACTGGGGCCAGACCTGGGCCCGGGTCATCCAGCACCGCTTCCAGTCCGAGGGCGATCTGCACGGGCACGCGGTCGGGAACCTGCTGATCGTCGCCCTGTGGGAACAGCTCGGCGACCCCGTCCAGGCCCTCGACCTGGTCGGCAAGCTGCTCGGGGCCCAGGGACGCGTCCTGCCGATGTCGGCGGTGCCGCTGGAGCTCCAGGCCCTGGTCAGGGGGCACGACCCGGCCCGTCCCGAGGACGTGGACACCGTCCGCGGGCAGGCCACGGTGGCGCTGACCCCGGGCGAGGTGCTCTCCGTACAGGTGGTGCCGAGCGACCCGCCGGCGGTGCCGGAGGCCGTCGCCGCGGTCCTGGACGCCGACTGGGTGGTGCTCGGTCCGGGGTCGTGGTTCTCCTCCGTGATTCCGCACCTGCTGGTGCCGGAACTGCTGGAAGCGCTGATGGAGACGAAGGCCCGGCGGGTCCTCTCGCTGAACCTCGCGCCGCAACCCGGCGAAACAGAGGGCTTCTCTCCGCAGCGTCATTTGGAGGTTTTGGCCCGACACGCCCCTAAACTCGCCCTGGACGTGGTGCTGGCCGACGAGGCCGCCGTGCCCGACCGCGAGTCCCTCTCCGATGCCGCGAAACGCTTCGGTGCCGCGGTCGAGCTGGCTCCCGTGGCCAGGCAGGACGGTTCTCCGAAGCACGATCCGGAGCTGCTGGCCGCCGCGTACGACCGTATTTTTCGGATGCATGGAAGGATCGGCCCATGGCGATGACGCCTGCGGTGAAGGATGAGATCTCCCGCCTGCCCGTCACCCGGACCTGCTGCAGGAAGGCGGAGGTCTCGGCGATCCTTCGGTTCGCGGGCGGGCTGCACCTGGTGAGCGGCCGCATCGTCATCGAGGCGGAGCTGGACACCGGGATCGCCGCCAGACGCCTGCGCAAGGACATCCTGGAGATCTTCGGCCATTCCTCGGACCTGGTGGTGATGGCGCCCGGCGGACTGCGACGAGGCAGCCGCTACGTGGTCCGCGTCGTGGCCGGCGGTGACCAGCTGGCGCGCCAGACGGGCCTCGTGGACGGCCGCGGGCGCCCCATCCGGGGTCTTCCGCCGCAGGTGGTCTCCGGGGCCACCTGTGACGCCGAGGCGGCCTGGCGCGGCGCCTTCCTGGCCCACGGCTCGCTCACCGAGCCGGGCCGGTCCTCCTCCCTGGAGGTCACCTGCCCCGGCCCGGAGGCCGCCCTGGCCCTGGTGGGCGCCGCCCGCAGGCTGTCCATCGCCGCCAAGGCGCGCGAGGTGCGCGGAGTGGACCGGGTCGTCGTCCGCGACGGTGACGCGATCGGAGCCCTGCTGACCCGGCTCGGCGCGCACGAGTCGGTGCTGGCCTGGGAGGAGCGGCGGATGCGGCGCGAGGTGCGCGCCACCGCCAACCGCCTGGCCAACTTCGACGACGCCAACCTGCGCCGCTCGGCGCGCGCCGCGGTGGCCGCCGGAGCCCGCGTCCAGCGCGCGCTGGAGATCCTCGGCGAGGAGGTCCCCGAGCACCTGGCGGCGGCCGGCCGACTGCGCATGGAGCACAAGCAGGCCTCCCTGGAGGAGCTGGGCGCGCTCGCCGACCCGCCGCTGACCAAGGACGCGGTGGCCGGCCGGATCCGCCGCCTGCTGGCGATGGCCGACAAGCGGGCCCAGGACCTCGGCATCCCGGGCACCGAGTCGAATCTCGACCTCAGCGAGGAGATGGCCGACAACATGGCCGGATAGCCGAACCGGCAGCGGTTTGCGGATTCGGCCGAAGGGGCCCGCGCGATCACTCGTGCGGGCCCCTTTGCCGCACGCCCCATTGACATGAGCATGGGCCGGTCTTGAGTCTGGCGTCCGAACGCTTTCGTGGCAGACGACGCCCAGGGGGGCACATGAGTCACCGCGCGAGATCGATCCTCGCCGCAAGCGCACTCGTCTTCGGAACCACACTCGCCGTGCTGCCCGCCGCGGCACAGGCCCAGCCGGGACCCGGCGCCGCATCCGGCGCCGACGAGGTACGGGTCTACGACGCCGACATCACGCGGGAACAGGTCCCGCTCGTCCTTGCCGCGGGACAGGACGCGCACGAGCTCTCCGAGCGGGCCCCGGAGACCGGGACGGCCCGCGTCGAGCTGTTCCTCAGCGGCGCCCAGGCCGAGGAACTCGCCGCCCAGGGCGTCAAGCTGGCCGAGCGCAAGGTGTCCGCACAGGGCCTGGCCCGCGGCAGGGCGGCCGGCGACGGGGTGTTCCGCCCGTACAGCGGCAAGGGCGGCCTCCAGGAGGAGATCCTGCGGACCGCGCAGGAGAACCCGGGACTCACCAAGGTCGTCTCCATCGGCAAGACCGTCCAGGGCAAGGACATCCTCGCCCTCAAGGTCAGCAAGAACGCCAGGAAGACCAAGGACGGCGACAAGCCGGCCGTGCTCTACATGTCCAACCAGCACGCCCGTGAGTGGATCACCCCCGAGATGACCCGGCGGCTGATGCACCACACGCTCGACAACTACGGCAAGGACCAGCGGGTCACGAAGCTGGTGGACTCCAGCGAGCTGTGGTTCCTGCTTTCCGCCAATCCCGACGGGTACGACTACACCCACGCGGCCGACGGCCAGCGGCTGTGGCGCAAGAACCTGCGCGACAACGACGGCAATGGGAAGACCGGCCCCGGCGACGGGGTCGACCTCAACCGGAACTTCGCCTTCAAGTGGGGCTACGACAACGAGGGCTCCTCGCCGAACCAGGCGAGCGAGACCTATCGCGGCCCGAGCGCCTCCTCCGAGCCCGAGACCGTCGCCCTCGACCGCTTCCAGAAGCGCATCGGCTTCGAGTACGCCATCAACTACCACTCCGCGGCCGAGCTGCTCCTCTACGGCGTGGGCTGGCAGGTCGCCACCCCCACCCCCGACGACGTCGCCTACAAGGCGCTCGCCGGCACCCCGGAGAACCCGGCCGTCCCCGGCTACTACCCGCAGGTCTCCTCCGAGCTCTACACCACCAACGGCGAGGCCGACGGCCACGCCTCCAACGTCAACGGCATCATGATGTTCACGCCGGAGATGACCACCTGCCAGACCGCCTCGGCGAGCGACCCGAACGACCGGTGGAAGCCCGAGGACTGCGCCTCCGGCTTCAACTTCCCGGACGACGAGAAGCTCGTCCAGGCCGAGTTCGCCAAGAACGTCCCCTTCGCGCTGTCGGTCGGCGAGAGCGCCGCGAACCCGGACCGTCCGGCGTCCTCGGTGGGCCTGAGCGCCGCGGACTTCACGGTGGACGCCTTCGCCACCTCCTACGTCGCCCGCGGCGAGGACCAGCCGGTCTCCGTCACGGCCCGCAAGGCGCTGAAGGACAAGGAACTCAACTTCCGCATCAACGGCGGCCGCACGCACGACGAGGATCTGAAGCCCTGGAAGGGCGGCGAGGTCTACGGCGGCGACGACAACAACTGGTTCGACGAGTACCGGGCCGAGGTCGACGGCGCGAAGCCCGGGGACAAGGTCGAGGCCTGGTTCACCGGCCGCGACCGCTCCGGCAAGCAGGTCTCCAGCGAGCACTTCACGTACACGGTGGCCGAGCGGCCGCGCGCGGACGTCCTGGTGATCGCGGAGGAGGGGGCCAAGGCCCAGCACGCCCAGACCTACGTCGACGCCCTGCGCGCGGCCGGCCGGTCCGCGGCGGTCTGGGACGTCGCCGTCCAGGGGGTCCCCGACCACCTCGGCGTCCTCTCCCACTTCGGTACGGTCGTCCACTACACCGGGGCCAAGACCCCCGGCGGCGAAACCCAGTTGGCCGTGCGCGACTTCCTGAACGAGGGCGGCAAGCTGATCGAGGCCGGTGAGCTCGCCGGCGGCAACGCCCAGGTCGGCCGCGCCGTGACCAACGACTTCAGCCAGTACTGGCTCGGCGCCTACGGCCGTACGAGCACCCCCGGAGCCACCGGCTTCGCCGGCGCCGGCGCCCTGAACGGGGCACGGGGCAACGTGGGCGACGCCGCGGGCAATCCGCTCAATGCCCCCGGCGGGTACACCGTCACCTCCGACACCCTGGCGCCCGCCGCGTTCCCGCAGTTCAGGAGCGCCCAGGCCGGAGCCTTCACCGGGGTCGTGAACCCGTACGCCCCCTACGCCGGCTCCGGCATGGCCTCGGCCCTGCACGCCGACGACGACTGGAAGCGCCTCGTCCGGACGATCGACCTCACCGGGGTCACCGCGGCCGACCAGCCGAAGCTCGAGCTGGCCCTCAACTGGAACACCGAGGAGGGCTACGACCACGCAGCTCTGGAGGCCCGGAGCGCCGGCGGAGACGACTGGACCACCCTGCCGGAGGCGGGCGGCCTGACCGGCAACACCGTCCCGGAGGAGTGCGCGGCCGGGTTCTTCATGAACGGCCACCCGTTCCTGCGCCACTACCTCACGCTCGACGCGGGCGGCTGCACCCCGCAGGGCACCAGCGGCCAGTGGAACAGCTTCACCGGTTCCTCCGGCGGCTGGAAGCAGGTCTCCTTCGACCTGAGCGCCTACGCGGGCCGGACCGTCGAGCTCTCGCTCTCCTACATCACCGACCCGGGCTCGGGCGGCCGCGGCGTCTTCGCGGACGACGCGCGCCTGTCCGTGGGCGGCGCGGACCGGGCCGTCGAGGGATTCGAGACCTCCCTCGGCGCGTGGACGGCGCAGGCCGCCCCGGCCGGAAGTCCCGAAGTCCCGGGCGACTGGGCCCGGACCGGCGAACTGTTCAAGTCCTATGCGGCGGTCACCACGCGTGACACCGTGCTGTTGGGCTTCGGTCTGGAGCACATGCCGACCGCGGCGGACCGAGCGCTACTCGTCGGTAAGGCACTTCGTTCGCTGCACCGCTGATCAGAGCCCCGGGCCTCATTCACCCTGAGTGACCGGGGCCCAGGTCCCGAGGCCCCGTTCCACCGCGTCCGGAACGGGACCCCGGGCGTGTCAGGCCCCGACCGATGTCACCCAAAAGCTCACGGAGAGGTAGGGTCGTAAGCGGTCGGGGACATCCCATACAGCTCGCCGGCGCTCTTACCGGCGCACCAACGAGGAGATCGGTTCGTGACGATCCGCGTAGGCATCAACGGTTTTGGTCGAATTGGCCGTAACTATTTCCGGGCGCTCCTGGAGCAGGGAGCGGACATCGAGATCGTCGGTGTCAACGACCTGACTGACAACGCGACCCTGGTGCATCTGCTCAAGTACGACACCATCCTGGGCCGACTCAAGGCCGACGTCTCCCACACCGACGACAGCATCACCGTCGGTGGCCAGACCTTCAAGACCTTCGCCGAGCGCGACCCCGCGAACCTCCCCTGGGGTGAGCTGGGCGCCGACATCGTCATCGAGTCGACCGGCATCTTCACCAAGAAGGCCGACGCCGCCAAGCACATCGCCGCGGGCGCGAAGAAGGTCCTCATCTCGGCTCCGGCCAAGGACGAGGACATCACCATCGTGATGGGCGTCAACCACGACAAGTACGACGCGGCCAACCACCACGTCATCTCCAACGCCTCCTGCACCACCAACTGCGTGGCGCCGATGGCCAAGGTCCTCGACGAGAACTTCGGCATCGTCAAGGGCATGATGACGACGGTCCACGCGTACACGAACGACCAGCGCATCCTGGACTTCCCGCACTCGGACCTGCGTCGCGCCCGCGCCGCCGCCGAGAACATCATCCCGACCTCCACCGGTGCCGCCAAGGCCACCGCGCTGGTCCTCCCGCAGCTCAAGGGCAAGCTGGACGGCATCGCCATGCGCGTGCCGGTCCCGACCGGATCGGTCACCGACCTGGTCCTGGAGCTCTCCCGCGAGACCACGGTGGAAGAGATCAACGCGGCCTTCCAGAAGGCCTCGGAGGGGCAGCTCAAGGGCATCCTCGACTACACCGAGGACGCGATCGTCTCCTCCGACATCGTGAACTGGCCCGCGTCCTGCACCTTCGACTCCTCCCTGACCATGGTTCAGGACGGCACGCAGGTCAAGGTCGTCGGCTGGTACGACAACGAGTGGGGCTACTCCAACCGTCTCGTCGACCTCACCGTCTTCGTCGGCGGTCAGCTCTAAGAACGTAGGGCAAGGCACCACGATGTGAGCACAGGGTCCGAGCAGCGCAACGAAGCGCCGCACGGGCCCTGTTGCTTGCCTCGTTATTTCCTTCCTCGCCCTTCGAGTGAAGGCTAAAGGAGTAGAAATACATGAAGACGATCGATGAACTGCTCGCCGAAGGCGTCAAGGGCAAGCGGGTCTTCGTCCGCGCGGACCTGAACGTCCCGCTGGCCGAGGGCACCATCACCGACGACGGCCGCATCCGCGCCGTCCAGCCCACGATCGCGAAGCTCGCCGAAGCCGGCGCCCGCGTCATCGTGGCCTCGCACCTGGGCCGCCCGAAGGGCACCGGCGTGGAGCCGGCGTTCTCGCTCGCCCCGGCCGCCACCCGCCTCGGCGAACTCCTCGGTGCGGACGTCGCGTTCGCCACCGACACCGTCGGCGCCTCCGCCAAGGAGACCGTCGCGGCCCTCACCGACGGCCAGGTCGCCGTCATCGAGAACCTGCGCTTCAACGCCGGTGAGACCTCCAAGGACGACGCCGAGCGCGCCGCCTTCGCGGACCAGCTCGCCGAGCTCGCCGACGTGTACGTGGGCGACGGCTTCGGAGCGGTGCACCGGGGGCACGCCTCGGTCTTCGACCTGCCCGCCCGCCTGCCGCACGCGGCCGGCTACCTCATCGCCACCGAGGTCGGCGTCCTGAAGAAGCTGACCGCCGAGGTCGAGCGTCCGTACGTGGTGGTCCTCGGCGGCGCCAAGGTCTCCGACAAGCTCGCCGTCATCGACGAGCTGCTCGGCAAGGCCGACCGCATCCTCATCGGCGGCGGCATGGCCTACACCTTCCTCCACGCCAAGGGCTACGAGGTCGGCATCTCCCTGCTCCAGAAGGACCAGGTGGAGAAGGTCAAGGAGTACATGCAGCGCGCCGAGGACACCGGCGTCGAGCTGGTCCTCCCGGTCGACGTGCTGGTCTCCTCGGAGTTCCCGGACCTGAAGACCAAGGCCCCGGCGAACCCCGACATCGTCGACGCGGACAAGATCCCCGCCGACAAGGAGGGCCTGGACATCGGCCCCCGGACGCGCGAGCTGTACGCGTCGAAGATCGCCGACGCGAAGACCGTCTTCTGGAACGGCCCGGTGGGCGTCTTCGAGCACCCCGACTACGCCGGCGGCACCAAGGCCGTCGCCCAGGGTCTGCTCGACAGCAGTGCCTTCACCGTCGTCGGCGGTGGCGACAGTGCCGCCGCGGTCCGCATCCTGGGCTTCGACGAGAATGCTTTCGGCCACATCTCGACCGGTGGCGGCGCCTCCCTCGAATACCTCGAGGGCAAGACGCTCCCCGGCCTCGCCGCCCTGGAGGGCTGAACCCGTATGACCACGCGCACCCCGCTCATGGCGGGCAACTGGAAGATGAACCTCAACCACCTGGAGGCCATCGCCCACGTCCAGAAGCTCGCCTTCGCCCTCGCCGACAAGGACTACGACGCCGTCGAGGTCGCGGTCCTGCCGCCCTTCGTCGACCTGCGCTCCGTCCAGACCCTGGTCGACGGCGACAAGCTGAAGATCAAGTACGGCGCCCAGGACATCTCCGCGCACGACTCCGGCGCCTACACGGGTGAGATCTCCGGCCCGATGCTGTCGAAGCTGAAGTGCACGTACGTGGCCGTCGGCCACAGCGAGCGCCGCCAGTACCACGGCGAGACCGACGAAATCTGCAACGCCAAGGTCAAGGCCGCCTACCGGCACGGGATCACCCCGATCCTCTGCGTCGGAGAGGGCCTGGACGTCCGCAAGGCCGGCCGGCAGGTCGCCCACACCCTGAGCCAGCTCGACGGCGGCCTGGAAGGCGTCCCGGCCGAGCAGGTCGAGTCCGTCGTGATCGCCTACGAGCCCGTCTGGGCCATCGGGACCGGCGAGGTCGCCACCCCCGACGACGCCCAGGAGGTCTGCGGGGCGATCCGCGGCCGTCTCGCCGAGCTGTACTCGCAGGAGCTGGCCGACAAGGTCCGCATCCAGTACGGCGGCTCCGTGAAGTCCGGGAACATCGCGGCGATCATGGCCCAGCCCGACGTCGACGGCGCCCTGATCGGCGGCGCGGCACTGGACGCGGAGGAGTTCGTCAAGATCGTCCGCTTCCGCGACCAGTGAGTATGCGGTAGGGCGGATCCGTCGTACCCTTGCGGGGGCCAGGGGCTGAACCACCAGCCGCTGGCCCCCGCGCACATCTCGCAAAGCCGGAAAGCCCGAAAAGCCAGAAAGTAGGAATCAGCCGTGATTATGGGGTTCTCGATCGCCCTGATCGTCTTCAGCGCCCTGCTGATGCTGCTCGTGCTGATGCACAAGGGCAAGGGCGGCGGCCTCTCCGACATGTTCGGCGGCGGTATGCAGTCGTCGGTCGGCGGTTCCTCCGTCGCGGAGCGCAACCTGGACCGCATCACCGTGGTCGTCGGTCTGCTGTGGTTCGCGTGCATCGTCGCGCTCGGCCTGCTGATGAAGGCGAGCAGCTGACCGTTCTGGCCATTCCGGCAGTCCGGTCGGCACCACCCGGCCTACTATGAGGGTCGGCGTTCATGGCGTGGAATCAGTAACTCCGCTCACTGGACGTGCGTTGGGCCTTACGTAGACTTGGGCGCTCCGCGGCGGAAATCCACTCACACTCCGCGGCACCATCACGCAGGGAGTTACGACCGTGGCAAGTGGCAACGCGATCCGTGGTAGCCGGGTCGGAGCGGGGCCGATGGGTGAGGCAGAGCGCGGCGAGTCCGCGCCCCGCCTGCGCATCTCCTTCTGGTGCTCGAACGGGCACGAGACGCAGCCGAGCTTCGCCAGCGACGCGCAGGTGCCGGACACCTGGGACTGCCCGCGCTGCGGGTTCCCGGCCGGCCAGGACCGGGACAACCCGCCCGCCCCGCCGCGCACCGAGCCGTACAAGACGCACCTGGCGTACGTACGGGAACGGCGCTCGGACGCCGACGGCGAGGCGATCCTCGCCGAGGCGCTCGCCAAGCTCCGCGGCGAGATCTGAGACGGCCCGGAGCGACGGCCCGAAGCACGTGACACGAGGCCCGGTGCCACAGGAACTTCTCCTGTGGCACCGGGCCTCTTTGTGTGCGTTCTGCCGCTTGTGATCCCTTAAGTTGGAGGACGGCGGGGCACGACAGGACGGAAGAAGTGGGTTGATGTCCGAGATGAATGCAAATCAGGCCGCCGCGCGAAGCGCGTCAAGCGAGGGTGGTGGTGGTCGACGGGAGGGACGTACGAAGCTGAACCGGATGCCGGAGTGGCTGGCACTCGGCAAGCACCGGGAGGAGTTCGGGCAGACGCATCTGCGGGAGCTGTTCGAGGAGAACCCCGGCCGCGGCTCCGGCTACACCCTGCAGGTCGGTGACCTGCACATCGACTACTCGAAGCACCTCGTCACCGACGAGACGCTCGCGCTGCTCCGCGAGCTGGCCGAGGCCACCGGCGTGGCCGAGCTGCGCGAGGCGATGTTCCGCGGCGAGAAGATCAACACGACCGAGGACAGGGCGGTGCTGCACACCGCCCTGCGCGCACCGGCCGACGCGGTCGTCGAGGTCGACGGCGAGAACGTCGTCCCCGCCGTGCACGCCGTCCTCGACAAGATGGCGGCCTTCTCCGACCGGGTCAGGTCGGGGGCGTGGACCGGCTTCACCGGCAAGCGCATCAAGAACGTCGTCAACATCGGTATCGGCGGCTCCGACCTGGGCCCGGCCATGGCGTACGAGGCCCTGCGTGCCTTCGCCGACCGGGATCTGACGGTGCGCTTCGTCTCCAACGTCGACGGCGCGGACCTGCACGAGGCCGTGCGGGACCTGGACCCGGCCGAGACGCTGTTCATCATCGCCTCCAAGACCTTCACCACCATCGAGACCATCACCAACGCCACCTCGGCGCGCGGCTGGCTGCTCGCGGGGCTGGGCGGCGACCAGGCCGCCGTGGCACGGCACTTCGTGGCCCTGTCGACCAACGCCGAGAAGGTCACCGACTTCGGCATCGATCCGGCCAACATGTTCGAGTTCTGGGACTGGGTCGGCGGACGCTACTCCTTCGACTCGGCCATCGGCCTCTCCCTGATGATCGCGATCGGCCCGGCCGCCTTCCGGGAGATGCTCGCCGGCTTCCACACCATGGACGAGCACTTCCGCACGGCGCCCGCGCACGAGAACGCCCCGCTGCTGATGGGCCTGTTGGGGATCTGGTACATCGCCTTCTTCGACGCCCAGTCGCACGCGGTGCTCCCGTACAGCCACTACCTCTCGCGCTTCACCGCGTACTTGCAGCAGCTCGACATGGAGTCCAACGGCAAGTCCGTGGACCGCGACGGCAATCCGGTGGACTGGCAGACGGGCCCGGTGGTCTGGGGCACGCCCGGCACCAACGGTCAGCACGCCTACTACCAGCTCATTCACCAGGGCACGCGGGTGATCCCGGCGGACTTCATCGGCTTCGCCCGGCCGGTGGCGGAGCTGGAGGCGGCCACGGCGGCCCAGCACGACCTGCTGATGGCGAACTTCTTCGCGCAGACCCAGGCGCTGGCCTTCGGCAAGACGGCGGACGAGGTGCGCGCCGAGGGAGCCCCCGAGTCACTGGTCCCGCACAAGACCTTCCACGGGAACCACCCGACGACCACCGTCCTGGCCGCCGAGCTCTCCCCGGCGGTGCTGGGCCAGCTGATCGCGCTCTACGAGCACAAGGTGTTCGTCCAGGGCGCGGTGTGGAACATCGACTCCTTCGACCAGTGGGGCGTCGAGCTCGGCAAGGTGCTCGCCAAGCGCGTCGAGCCCGCGCTGAGCGAGGGTGCGGACGTGCCCGGTCTGGACGCCTCGACGAAGGCCCTGGTGGCCACGTACCGGAAGCTGCGCGGGCGCGGCTGACCCGGGCGCGGATACGTGAAGGGCCCGCCTCCCGCTACCGGGAGGCGGGCCCTTTCGCACGGGCCGCCGTCAGGAGGAGGCCGGGGGGTACATCCCCGTCGGGAGCTTGGCCGCGGCCGCGCGGTCCAGGAGCCACAGGGTGCGGGAGCGGCCGTACGCCGCCGCGGCCGGGGCCTGGACCTGGCCCGCGCCGCCCAGGGCCAGGGACACCGCCCCGGCCTTGTCCTCGCCCGCGGCCAGCAGCCAGACCTCACGCGCGGCCCGGATCGCCGGGAGGGTGAGCGAGATCCGGGTGGGCGGGGGCTTCGGGGCGCCGTGGACGCCGACCACCGTGCGCTCGGTCTCGCGGGCCGCCGGGTGCTCCGGGAACAGCGAGGCCACGTGCGTGTCCGGGCCGACGCCCAGCATCAGCACGTCGAAGGTGGGGACCGGGCCGTGGTCCTCGGGGCCTGCCGCCTTGGCGAGCTCGGCCGCGTAGGAGGCTGCCGCGGCGTCCACGTCCGCCCCGTACGGGCCGTCCGAGGCGGGCATCACGTGCACGCGGGCGGGGTCCACGGGGACCGCGTCCAGGAGGGCCTCACGGGCCTGGGTGTGGTTGCGCTCGGGGTCGTCGGCGGGGACGTACCGCTCGTCGCCCCACCACAGGTCCAGCCGGGCCCAGTCGACGGCGTCCCGCGCCGGGGCGGCTGCCAGTGCGGCGAGCAGGCCGTTGCCGTTGCGTCCGCCGGTGAGGACGACGGACGCGGAGCCGCGGGCCGCCTGCGCGTCCACGATCTTCGTGATGAGCCGGGCCGCGGTGGCCTGGGCCATCAGTTCCTTGTCCCGGTGGACGACGACCTGGGGAGTCGTCATACCCATGTGCTGCCGCCTTGTCGGTAGGTCTGATGCGGATGCGGTTACCGCTGCGCGGAGCCGTCCCCGCCCCGCCCCTTCCCGAAACCGGGGCGGAGCTCCGGGAAACGGCGAAAGGGCGGGGCGGCGAAAGCCCCGCAGGGTTCCGCTACTTGGCCCTGGCCTTCTTCGGCTTCGGAGCCGGGGCGGGGGCCGGGTCCGCCGGGGCTTCGGCGGGGTCGGGCGCCGCCGCAGGCGTGGAGGCCTCCAGCCTCGCCACGCCGAACCTCAGCGAGGCCTCGTACGTGTTGTCCGGGTCCAGCCTGCGCAGCTCCTCCGCCAGGAGCTCGGCCGTGTCACGGCGCTTGAGCGCCACCGCACGGTCGGGCTGCCCCGGCATGCACAGCGTGGCCAGCGAGCCGTCCGCCCGGTCCAGGACGATGTCGCCGTCCTTGGTGGACAGCCGTACGGAGGTCAGGCCCGGGCCCGACGACAGCGTGCGCCGGACGGGGACCTGGAGCCGGTCCGCCAGCCACATGGCCAGCAGTTCGCAGCTCGGGTTCTCGTCCTCGCCCTCGACGGTCGCCGAGGCGACCGACAGGGCCTGCTGGTCCAGTGCCGCCGCCAGCATGGAGCGCCACGGGGTGATCCGGGTCCACGACAGGTCCGTGTCCCCGGGCGCGTACGCCTCCGCCCGGGCGCCGAGCGCCTCGACCGGGTGCTCGCAGGAGTACGTGTCCGTGATCCGGCGCTGTCCCAGCGCGCCCAGCGGGTCGCCCGCCAGGTCTGCCGGAGCCCCTCCCGGCCACCAGACGACCACGGGGGCGTCGGGCAGCAGGAGCGGCAGCACGACCGACTGGGCATGGTTGACCAGTTCGCCGTGCAGACGGAGAACCACCGTTTCCCCGCTGCCGGCGTCCGCCCCGACGCGGATCTCCGCGTCGAGCCGGGCGTCACGGCGACTGCGGGGGGAGCGGCTGGCCCGCTTGACCACGACGACGATCCGCGAGGGGTGTTCGTGGGACGCGTCGTTCGCCGACTTGAGCGCGTCGTACGCGTTCTCCTCGTCGGTCACGATCACCAGCGTGAGGACCATGCCGATGGCCGGCGTGCCGATGTCCCGGCGTGCCTGCACCATCGCGGCATTGATCTTGCTGGAGTTGGTCTCCGTGAGGTCGATCTTCATGGCCGGCGCCAGCTCCGTCCGTCTCGTGCGAGCATCTCGTCCGCCTCGACCGGCCCCCAGGTGCCCGACGGGTACTGTGCGGGCTTGCCGTGCTTGTCCCAGTACTCCTCGATCGGGTCGAGGATGTTCCAGGACAGTTCGACCTCCTGGTGACGCGGGAAGAGGTTCGCGTCGCCGAGGAGCACGTCGAGGATGAGTCGCTCGTACGCCTCGGGGCTCGACTCCGTGAAGGACTCGCCGTAGGCGAAGTCCATCGTGACGTCCCGGACCTCCATGGAGGTGCCCGGAACCTTGGAGCCGAAGCGGACCGTCACGCCCTCGTCCGGCTGGACCCGGATGACCAGGGCGTTCTGCCCCAGCTCCTCGGTCGCGCCCGACTCGAACGGCAGGTACGGGGCCCGCTTGAAGACGACCGCGATCTCGGTCACCCGGCGGCCCAGGCGCTTGCCCGTCCGCAGGTAGAACGGGACGCCCGCCCAGCGGCGGTTGTTGATCTCCAGCCGGATGGCCGCGTAGGTGTCGGTCTTGGACTTGGGGTCGATGCCGTCCTCTTCGAGGTAGCCCTTGACCTTCTCGCCGCCCTGCCAGGCAGCCGCGTACTGGCCGCGCACCGTGTGCTTGCCCAGGTCCTCGGGCAGCTGGACCGCCGTCAGCACCTTGAGCTTCTCGGCCACCAGCGCCTTGGGGTGGAAGGAGCCGGGCTCCTCCATCGCGGTCAGCGCGAGCAGCTGGAGCAGGTGGTTCTGGATGACGTCCCGGGCGGCGCCGATACCGTCGTAGTACCCGGCCCGGCCGCCGATGCCGATGTCCTCGGCCATGGTGATCTGCACGTGGTCGACGTACGACCGGTTCCAGATCGGCTCGAACATCGTGTTGGCGAAGCGGAGCGCCAGGATGTTCTGGACGGTCTCCTTGCCGAGGTAGTGGTCGATCCGGAAGACCTCGTCACGCGGGAAGACCTCGTGGACGACCTTGTTGAGTTCCTCGGCGCTCTTCAGGTTGTGGCCGAAGGGCTTCTCGATGACGGCACGCCGCCAGGAGCCCTCCTTCTGCGCCAGCCCGTGGTCCTTGAGCTGCTGCACCACCTTGGGGAAGAACTTGGGCGGGACGGACAGGTAGAAGGCGAAGTTGCCGCCCGTGCCCTGTGCCTTGTCCAGCTCCTCTATGGTCGCCTTCAGCGTCTCGAAGGCGGCGTCGTCGTCGAAGTCGCCCGAGACGAAACGGCAGCCCTGCACGAGCTGCTGCCACACTTCCTCGCGGAAGGGCGTCCGGGAGTGCTCCTTGACCGCGTCGTGGACCTCCTGCGCGAAGTCCTCGTCCTGCCACTCGCGACGGGCGAACCCGATCAGGGAGAAGCCCGGCGGGAGCAGGCCACGGTTGGCCAGGTCGTAGACGGCAGGCATCAGCTTCTTGCGCGACAGGTCACCCGTAACGCCGAAAATGACCAGGCCGGACGGCCCCGCGATACGCGGGAGCCGCCGGTCCTGTGCGTCACGAAGCGGGTTCGCTCCGTTTACAGACAAGGTGTTCAGGCCTCCGTGGGGGCGAGGCGCTCAAGCTCCGCCTCGGTCGACTTCAGCAGGTCGTTCCAGGACGCCGCGAACTTCTCGACGCCCTCGTCCTCGAGCAGCTGCACCACATCGTCGTACGAGATGCCCAGCTTCGCGACCGCGTCGAGCTCGGCGCGCGCCTGCTCGTAGGTGCCGCGCACGGTGTCGCCCGTGATCTGGCCGTGGTCGGCGGTGGCCTCCAGGGTGGCCTCCGGCATGGTGTTCACCGTGTTCGGGGCGACCAGGTCGTCCACGTACAGGGTGTCCTTGTACGCCGGGTCCTTGACGCCCGTCGAGGCCCACAGCGCGCGCTGCTTGTTGGCTCCGACGCGCTCCAGGGCGGTCCAGCGGTCCGAGGAGAAGACCTCCTCGTAGGCCTCGTAGGCCAGACGGGCGTTGGCGAGCGCCGCCTTGCCCTTGAGGGCCTTGGCCTCGTCGGTGCCGACCGCGTCCAGACGCTTGTCGATCTCCGAGTCCACGCGGGACACGAAGAAGGAGGCGACCGAGTGGATCAGGGAGAGGTCCAGGCCGGCGGCCTTGGCCTTCTCCAGACCCGCCAGGTACGCGTCCATGACCTCGCGGTAGCGCTCCAGCGAGAAGATCAGCGTGACGTTGACGCTGATGCCCTTGCCGATGACCTCGGTGATCGCCGGGAGACCGGCCTTGGTCGCCGGGATCTTGATGAGCGTGTTCGGACGGTCCACCAGCCAGGCGAGCTGCTTGGCCTCGGCGACGGTCGCCGGGGTGTTGTGCGCCAGGCGCGGGTCGACCTCGATCGACACGCGGCCGTCCTGGCCGTCGGTGCGGTCGAAGACCGGGCGCAGGATGTCGGCGGCGTCCCTGACGTCCGCCGTCGTGATCATGCGCAGGGCCTCCTCGACGGTGACCTTGCGGGTCGCGAGGTCGGTGAGCTGCTGCTCGTAGCCCTCGCCGCCGCTGATCGCCTTCTGGAAGATCGCCGGGTTGGTGGTGACACCGACCACGTGCGACTGGTCGATGAGCTCGGCCAGGTTGCCGGACGTGATGCGCTTGCGGGACAGGTCGTCCAGCCAGATCGCGACGCCTTCGTCGGAGAGGCGCTTGAGTGCGTCTGTCATGGGTTTACATCTCCTACTTGGTTGCGTATCGGCGTCAGCGCGCGGCGGCGGCGAGGGACTCTTGGGCGGCGGCCACCACGTTCTCGGGGGTGAAGCCGAACTCGCGGAAGAGCACCTTCGCGTCGGCCGAGGCACCGAAGTGCTCCAGCGAGACGATCCGGCCGGCGTCGCCGACGTAGCGGTGCCAGGTCAGGCCGATGCCCGCCTCGACCGCGACGCGGGCCTTCACCGACGGCGTCAGGACGCTGTCCTTGTAGTCCTGGTCCTGCTCCTCGAACCACTCGACGGACGGCATCGAGACGACCCGGGTGGGAACGCCCTGGGCCTGGAGCTGCTCGCGGGCCTCGACGGCCACGTGCACCTCGGAGCCGGTGGCGATGAGGAGGACCTGCGCCGGACCGCCCTCGGCCTCGAACAGGACGTACCCGCCCTTGGCGGCGGCCTCGTTGCGCTCGTAGGTCGGCACACCCTGGCGGGTCAGCGCGAGGCCGTGCGGGGCACCCTTGCCGAAGACCTTGGTGTGGCGGCGCAGGATCTCGCGCCAGGCGATGGCGGTCTCGTTGGCGTCGGCCGGGCGGACGATGTTCAGGCCCGGGATGGCGCGCAGCGAGGCGAGGTGCTCGACCGGCTGGTGGGTCGGGCCGTCCTCGCCGAGACCGATGGAGTCGTGCGTCCACACGTACGTCACCGGCAGGTGCATCAGCGCGGACAGGCGGACGGCGTTGCGCATGTAGTCGGAGAACACCAGGAAGGTGCCGCCGTAGATGCGGGTGTGGCCGTGCAGGGTGATGCCGTTCATGGCCGCGGCCATGGCGTGCTCACGGATGCCGAAGTGGATGGTGCGGCCGTACGGGTCGGCCTCCGGCAGCGGGTTGCCCACCGGCAGGAACGAGGAGTCCTTGTCGATGGTGGTGTTGTTGGAGCCGGCCAGGTCGGCCGAGCCGCCCCACAGCTCCGGGATGATCGCGCCGAGCGCGCCGAGGACCTTGCCGGAGGCGGCGCGGGTGGCGACGCCCTTGCCGGGCTCGAAGACGGGGAGCTTGTCCTCCCAGCCCGCGGGCAGCTCGTTGGCGTTGATGCGGTCGAACTCGGCGGCGCGCTCCGGGTTGGCGGTGCGCCAGGCGGAGAAGTCCTTCTCCCAGGCGGCCTTTGCCTCGCGGCCGCGGTCCCCCAGCGAGCGGGTGTGCGCGATGACCTCGTCGGCGACCTCGAAGGTCTGCTCCGGGTCGAAGCCGAGCACGCGCTTGGTGGCCGCGACCTCGTCGTCGCCGAGCGCCGAGCCGTGGGCGGCCTCGGTGTTCTGGGCGTGCGGGGCGGGCCAGGCGATGATCGAGCGGGCCGCGATGAAGGACGGGCGGCCGGTCTCGGCCTTGGCGGCCTGGAGGGCCGCGAACAGCGCCTTCGGGTCGAGGTCGCCGTTCTCCTGCTGCGCGACGCGCTGGACGTGCCAGCCGTAGGCCTCGTAGCGCTTCAGGGTGTCCTCGGAGACGGCCGTCTCCGTGTCGCCCTCGATGGAGATGTGGTTGTCGTCCCACAGCAGGACGAGGTTGCCGAGCTTCTGGTGGCCGGCCAGCGCGGACGCCTCGTGGGAGATGCCCTCCTGGAGGCAGCCGTCACCCGCGACCGCGTAGATCATGTGGTCGAACGGAGAGGCGCCCTGGGGGGCCTCCGGGTCGAACAGGCCGCGCTCGTAGCGGGCGGCCATGGCCATGCCCACCGCGTTGGCGATGCCCTGGCCGAGGGGGCCGGTGGTGGTCTCGACGCCCGTCGTGTGGCCGTACTCCGGGTGCCCGGGGGTCTTCGAGCCCCAGGTGCGGAAGGCCTTCAGGTCGTCCAGCTCCAGCCCGAACCCGCCGAGGTAGAGCTGGGTGTAGAGCGTGAGGGACGAGTGCCCCGCGGAGAGCACGAAGCGGTCGCGGCCCACCCACTCGGGGTCCGCCGGGTCGTGCCGCATCACCTTCTGGAAGAGGGTGTACGCGGCGGGGGCCAGGCTCATCGCCGTACCGGGGTGGCCGTTTCCGACCTTCTGGACCGCGTCAGCGGCCAGGATGCGGGCGGTGTCGACGGCCCGCTGGTCCAGTTCGGTCCACTCGAGCTCTGTGGTGGTCGGCTTGGTGCTCACCGTGGGTCAGGGCTCCTCTCCACATGTATGAATCCCGGTGACGAACGGTGCACCGGCGCGATTCCGAGCCTACCCCCGCAACGGCGTGCAGCTATTCGAGTGCAGGCAGTCCGTCACCGTGCCGCCGACCCTCGTTCACCCGCCCACGGGTGCCCGGTACGGCGCGTGCCCCGTATATATGCACGGTCCGATCGGCCCAACACGAAGCGACCCCGGCGCAGGGCGACGTAAGTGCAACGTCTACAGTGGCGTGGTACGCGCAAGCCTTAACCGGGCCTTCATCTCTTGGGTGGCCCGAGTCGGAGCTTGCTGGATTCTCTCTCAGGGGTGTGCGTGACGGCCGTCGAATCCCGTCCAGCGGGGGTGCTCGGGACGAGCCCCGGTCAGCGGCCGCTCGGGACCCGCGTCATGGCTTTCGTGGCATTGACCAAGCCGCGGATCATCGAACTTCTGCTGATCACCACAGTGCCGGTGATGTTCCTCGCGGAGCAGGGTGTTCCGTCGCTGCGGCTGGTCCTTGTGACCTGCCTCGGCGGCTACTTGTCCGCGGGCGGCGCCAACGCGCTGAACATGTACATCGACCGCGACATCGACGCGCTGATGGACCGGACGTCGCAGCGCCCGCTGGTGACCGGCATGGTCAGCCCGCGGGAGTGCCTGGCCTTCGGGCTCACCCTCGCGGTCGTCTCCACCCTCTTCTTCGGCCTGCTCGTCAACTGGCTGTCGGCGGCGCTGTCGCTCGGTGCGCTCCTCTTCTACGTCGTGGTCTACACGATGCTGCTGAAGCGGCGCACCGCGCAGAACATCGTCTGGGGCGGCATCGCGGGCTGCATGCCGGTGCTCATCGGCTGGTCGGCCGTCACGAACGAGGTCTCCTGGGCCGCGGTCATCCTCTTCCTCGTCATCTTCTTCTGGACGCCGCCGCACTACTGGCCGCTGTCGATGAAGGTCAAGGACGACTACGCGCGGGCCGGCGTGCCGATGCTGCCGGTCGTCGCGGGCAACAGGGCCGTGGCGCGCCAGATCGTCCTCTACAGCTGGGTGATGGTGGCGGTCTCGCTGCTGCTGACCCCGCTGGGGTACACCGGATGGTTCTACACCGCGGTCGCGCTGGCTTCGGGCGGCTGGTGGCTGTGGGAGGCGCACGCGCTGCACGCCCGCGCCAAGGCGGGGCTCGTGGGCGCGAAGCTCAAGGAGATGCGGCTGTTCCACTGGTCGATCACCTATGTGTCGCTGCTGTTCGTGGCGGTGGCCGTGGATCCCTTCCTCCGCTGATTACTCGCCGGTAGCATGGCTTCCATGGGAGACACCGAAGACACCGCAGCCGCCCCTGCCGCCGCAGGCGCCGCGGAGAAGAAGCAGGACCGCAGGGCCGCGAAGCTGGCCAAGCAGATCGGCGCGTTCGCCAAGCAGCACGGCGGCGCCGAGGGCCAGCTCGCCCACATCGGCCAGGCCGGCACCCGGATCGTGCTCGTGGGCACGGACGGCGGCTGGGGCGACCTGGTGGCCCCCACCCTCACGGTGGCGCAGCTGGCCGCCGAGAAGGCCGGGCTGACCCTGCACGACGAGTTCGACGGGGAGTTCGCCGCGCGCGTGCGCACGGGTCCGTACGAGTGGTCGCGGATGGCCGGCATCCAGATCGGCGGACCCGAGAACCCCGCGGCCTGAGGCCCGGACCGCCCCCCGGGGACACGGGAGTGCCGTCTCGGTCAACAGCCCGAGCAACACCTCACACCCCGCTCACCCGTTAGGACGTGTGGAAGCCCCTTCCTCACGTCCGCAACGGGATGCCCGGATGATCGAAACGCCGCCCCTGGTGGACCAGTACTGCCACGGAGTACTCCGTACGGAGCTGGGCCTGGGCACCTTCGAGGCCCAGCTGATGCGCTCGGCCGGCCCGCCCGCCGCGGGCACCACCTTCTTCGACACGCAGACCGGCTTCGCCGTGCGCCGCTGGTGCCCGCCGCTGCTGGGGCTGGAACCGCACGCCACCCCCGCCCGCTATCTGGCGCGGCGGCGCGAGCTGGGCGTGGCCGAGACCGCCCGGCGGTTGCTGAGGGGATCCGGAGTCGCCGCCTACCTGGTCGACACCGGGGTGGCCGGGGACCTCACCGGGCCCAAGGAACTGGCGCTCGCCGGGGACGCCGAGGCCTACGAGGCCGTCCGGCTGGAGTTACTGGCCGAGCAGGTCGCCGACACCTCGGGAACGGTGGGCGCCTTCCTCGCCAATCTCGCCGAGGCCGTCCACCACGCCGCCGCCGGGGCCGCGGCCTTCACCTGCGCCACGGCCTTCGCCCGCGCGGACACCCCGGCCCCCGCACCCGAGCCGCCCGGTCCCGGGGCGGTGCGCGGGGCGGCCGGGCGGTGGCTCGCCGGGCGGCCGCGGGGCGGGGCCGTACGGGACCCCGTACTCCTGGCCCACCTGCTGTGGAGCGCGGTGGCGTCGGGGCTGCCGCTCCAGTTGCACACGGGAGCGGCCGATGCCGCCGCGCTGACCGGGTTCGTACGGGCCACCGCGGGCCTGGGTACGCGGCTGGTGCTGCTCGGCGGATACCCGCACCACCGCCGTACGGCGCAGCTGGCCGCGGCCTTCCCGCACGTCTACGCGGATGCGGGCGCGGCCCTCGGGCAGACCGGGGCGAGGGCCGCGGCGGTCCTGGCGGAGCTGCTGGAGGTCGCGCCGTTCGGGAAGGTGCTGTTCTCCAGCGGCGGCCGGCACCTGCCCGAACTGCACGCGGTCGGCGCGCTGGTGTTCCGCGAGGCGCTGGGCCGGGTGCTGGGCGGCTGGGCCGCCGAGGGCTCCTGGTCCTGGCGGGACGCGGAGCGGGTGGCCGCCATGGTCGCGGCGGGCAACGCCCGCCGCGTCTACCGCCTGGACGGGCCCTGACAGGGCCCGTCCAGGCCTGATCGGCCTCGGGTGATCAGACGGCGGAGAGCTGCGGGTCGCCCTGGGAGGGGACCTCCGCCTGCTCGGCCGGCCGCTCGCGCAGGCTCAGCGCGACCCGGACCACGGCGATCCACACCAGGCAGGAGCCCAGCATGTGGGCGGCGACCAGGGCCTCGGGGACCTGGGTGGCGTACTGCACGTAGCCGATGGCGCCCTGGGCGAGCAGCACGACCAGCAGGTCGCGGGCGCGCGCCCGGGTGTCGGCGGGAGCGTCCACGACCCGCAGGACCAGCCACATCGCGACGGCGAGCGCGCACACCAGCCAGGCGGCGACGGCATGCGTGTGGGCGGTGGTGTCCCAGTCGAAGGGCATGCGCCTGATCTCGCTGCTGTCACCGGCGTGCGGACCGGAGCCGGTCACGACGGTGCCCGCCGCGATCAGTACGAGGGTGGTCGCGAGCAGCGCCCACGACAGCTTGCGCACCGGGCCGGGCACGCGCGGCCTGGGGGCGCCGTCGCCCTCGCGGGTGCGCTGCCAGGTGACCGTCGTCACGGTGATCAGCGCGGTGGCGAGCAGGAAGTGCCCGGCCACGCTGTACGGGTTGAGCCCGGTCAGGACGGTGATGCCGCCCAGTACGGCGTTCGCCATCACGATCACGAACTGCACCCAGCCGAGCTTGGTCAGGGAGTGCCGCCAGGGCTTGGCCGAGCGGGCGGTGATGATCGCCCAGCCGACGGCCGCGCTGAGCACGTAGGTCAGCATGCGGTTGCCGAACTCGATGGCACCGTGGAAGCCCTGCTCCTGCGTCACGATCAGGCTGTCGTCGGTGCACTTGGGCCAGGTGTCGCAGCCGAGGCCGGATCCGGTCAGCCGTACCGCGCCGCCGGTGACGACGATGACCACGCTCATGACGAGCGCGGCGAGTGCGGCCCGCTGGAGGGTCCGGGGTGACGGGGTCCAGCGGCTGGCGATGTGGGCGAGGGGGTTCAACACGCCCCATATCGTAGGCGACCCCTTGTGCAAAGTTTCACGAGGGGGTGCCCGAGGCGGTGTCGGGGCCGACGACCAAGCGGTACTTCGCCCCCGCGGGCTCGCCCTCCTCGTGCCACCACAGCAGGACGCGCCACGGGACGCCGTCGCCGGGGTAGTCCGCCGAGCCGACGAACCCGTGGAGTAATTCGCCCGCTACCTCCTCGGCCGTCCGATTCCTTACTTCTGTGGCGCTGTGCCAGGGATGTTCGAGTACGGTCCACAGGCCGTCAGGCACGCGCACCTCGAAGCGCCACACCGCGAGCCAGGGCGTGACCTCCAGCATGGTGCGCACCTGCTCGGCGTCGAGCCCCAGGCCGGCCGCGATCGCGGACTCCGGCGTCCCCTGGATCCGGGCGGCCACCACGGCCCGGGGCAGCAGCCGTTCGGGCAACAGCCCCCGCGCGCGCAGGCCGATCAGGGAGTCGAAGGCCAGGAAGCGCAGGCGCAGTTCCAGCTGGCGGCCGATGTGGTCGAGGGCCTCCTCGGCCTCCCCGGCCTCCTCCGCGGCCGGGCCCGCGAGCAGCAGCTGCCGGAAGTCGGCCTCGGCGGCCACGGCCCAGGCCACGGCCTCCTCGGCGAGGCCCAGCTCGGCGAGGCGGTCCCCGAGGAACACCTTGGCCTGGGCCAGACCGCGCCGGTTGACCGGATCCTGCTGGTCCAGCCCCGCCCACACCTCCACGGCGGTCCGGGTCAGGTCGCGGGCGCGTTCACCGGCCGACCGTTCCATGGCGGTCGGCCCCTCCCCGGCGGCCGGCCCCAGCGGGTGCTTCGGCAGCCGGGCCCCGTCGCTCAGCGGCCAGGCCAGCCAGACCCCGTGGTTGATCAGCCCGCGGGCGTACCAGCGGGCGAACTCGGGGGAGTGCCCGGCGGCGCGCTCGGAGCTGTGCAGCCCCTCCTCGATCGTGGCGAGGGCGCCGGCGCGGTCGCCCGCGGCGAAACGGAGGGCGGCCCGGTCGGCGAGGCGCAGCCCGAGCAGCGCGGTGCACTGCGGGTCGCCGTCGAACGGGCGCAGGGCGCCGATCAGCTCGTCGAGGAGCCGATCGCGTTCCCCGGGTTCCGTGTGCTCCGCCCCCGACCGCACCCGTGCCCATTGATCGTCCAGCCGTAGAACGGCCTCCCGCTGCACCATGTCCGCCCCCCGGCTTCATGTGTGAGGGGCCCATCCTCGCGGGATCGCCCCCGCGGGGGGAGGGATTTCATTCCCAGCGGAAGAGCCGCGCTGCGGCGCCCAGACCGAGTACGGCCCAGCCCGCCAGTACGGCCGCGTCGCCCCACGGGAGGGCGCCGCCGTGCTGGAGGACCTCGCGCAGCCCGTCGGACAGGGCCGAAATGGGCAGCAGCCCCAGGACGGACCGCACGGCGTCCGGGAACTTGTCCAGCGGCACGATCACCCCGCCGCCGACCAGCAGCAGCAGGAAGACCAGGTTGGCGGCGGCCAGGGTCGCCTCGGCCTTGAGGGTGCCCGCCATCAGCAGCCCGAGCCCGGAGAAGGCGGCGGTGCCCAGCAGGATCAGCGCGGCGACCGACAGCGGGTCGCCCTGCGGGGACCAGCCCAGCGCGAGGGCGATCACCGTCAGCAGGGCGATCTGCAGCACCTCGGTGACCAGCACCGAGAGGGTCTTGGCAGCCATCAGGGCCCAGCGCGGCAGGGGGGAGGCCCCGAGCCGCTTCAGGACCCCGTAGCGGCGGTCGAAGCCGGTGGCGATGGCCTGGCCGGTGAAGGCGGTGGACATTACGGCGAGCGCCAGGATCCCGGGCGCGAGGAAGTCCACGGACTTCCCGCTGCCCCCTTCCTGAAGGGGCACGGTGACGATGTCCACGGTGGAGAAGAGGGTCAGCAGCAGCGCCGGGATGATCACGGTCAGCAGCAGCTGCTCCCCGTTGCGCAGCAGCATCCGGGTCTCCAGGGCCGTCTGCGCGAGGATCATGCGGGACACGGGCGCGGCCCCCGGCCGGGGGGCGAACGTACCGGCGCTCATGCGCGCAGCTCCTTGCCTGTCAGTTCGAGGAAGACGTCCTCGAGGGTGTGCCGCTCGACCGTGAGGCTGCTCGGCATCACGCCGTGCTGCGCGCACCAGGAGGCGACGGTGGCCAGCAGCTGGGGGTGGACGTCGCCGGTGACCCGGTAGACGCCGGGGGTGAGCTCGGCGGCCTCGGTGCCGTCGGGCAGCGCCTTCAGCAGCGAGGCGAGGTCGAGGGAGGGGCGGCCGGTGAAGCGCAGGGTGTTCTCGGCGCCGCCCCGGCACAGCTGCTCGGGACTGCCGTGGACGACGACCCGGCCCGCGTCCACGATGGCGACCTCGTCCGCGAGCTGCTCGGCCTCGTCCATGTGGTGGGTGGTGAGGACGACGGTGACCCCGTCGGTGCGCAGCTCCCGTACGAGGTCCCAGGTCGCGCGGCGGGCCTGCGGGTCCAGGCCGGCGGTGGGCTCGTCCAGGAAGACCAGCTCGGGGCGGCCCACGACGGCCATGGCCAGGGCGAGGCGCTGCTGCTGCCCGCCGGAGAGCCGGCGGTAGGGGGTGCGACCGCAGCCGCCGAGTCCGAGGCGCTCCACCAGGGTGTCGACGTCGAGGGGGGCGGCGTACAGCTTGGCCATGTGGCGCAGCATCTCGACGGCGCGGGCTCCGGAGTAGACGCCTCCGGACTGCAGCATCACGCCGATCCGCGGGCGCAGGGCCTCGGCCCGGGCGACCGGGTCGAGGCCGAGGACGCGGACGGTGCCGGCGTCGGGGCGGTGGTAGCCCTCGCAGGTCTCCACCGTGGTCGTCTTGCCCGCGCCGTTGGGACCGAGGACCGCGGTGACGGAGCCGCTCCGGACGGTGAGGTCCAGGCCGTCCACCGCGGTCTTGGTGCCGTACCGCTTCACCAGTCCGCGGATCTCCACGGCGGGGTCGTTGCTCATGAGGGGTGAGTCTACGGAGCCGCGGGAGGGGTCGTGGGTCCCGGGGTCGGGGCCCCTTCTCCTCCTCTTCCACTCCCCTTCCTCTCCGCGGGCTTCGAACACGGCCTCGCGAATGCGCGTCTTTTTCAGTCTTCCGGCCCTGGGTGCACCGGCATCTTTCGGTGATCTCCTCCGAATCCCGAAGTGCCTCGTGCCGGTGTGCGTCGAGGGTGCAGGAGTGCTGGTGGGAGGCGTGTGCGGGGCTCTCGGGACTGTTCGGGAGGATGCGGAATGCTGGCCTCCGAATAACTCTCCGTCGATAAATTAGGTAACCCTTAGTGATGGAGGCCACCAGGGGTGGCGTCCGTCACGGCTTGTCCCTGCTCGGTTAATTACGCAACAATGGCGTTGTGAAATACGGCGAACGGCAGATCGACACCCCTCAGGGGGAGCTCGGCACCGGGGAGCGGTCAACCCGCAACCGGGTGGCGCGCTCGATCCTGGACCACGGTCCGTCCACCGTCGCCGACCTCGCCCAGCGCCTCGGCCTCACCCAGGCCGCCGTCCGCCGCCACCTCGACACGCTCGTCACCGACGACGTGGTCGAACCCCGTGAGCAGCGTGTGTACGGCGCGCGGACCCGGGGTCGGCCCGCCAAGGTCTTCGCGCTCACCGACTGCGGCCGCGACTCCTTCGACCAGTCCTACGACACGCTCGCCGCGGACGCCCTGCGGTGGATCGCGCAGTCCGTCGGCGGCGGCGAGCAGGGCGAGGCGGCCGTCGCCGCCTTCGCCAGGGCGCGGATGGAAGCGCAGGCGCAGACCTACCGGGAGGCCGTCGAAGCAGCCCCCACGCGGGAGCGCGCGGAGGCCCTTGCCAAGGCGTTGACCGCGGACGGGTACGCTGCTACGGCGAAGAGCGCTCCCGGTCCGCACAGCGGTGAACAGCTCTGCCAGCACCACTGCCCGGTCGCGCACGTCGCCGAGCAGTTCCCGCAGCTCTGCGAGGCGGAGACCGAGGTCTTCTCCCGCCTGCTCGGGACCCATGTGCAGCGCCTCGCCACGATCGCCCACGGCGACGGGGTGTGCACGACGTTCATTCCGCGTAGCGCGAGCACCACACAGACCGACACATCAGTATCTGCAAGTACGGCCGGGAGGAACCCCGCATGACCACGGAGATCGCTCACCCTGAGCTCGATGGCCTGGGCACTTACGAATACGGCTGGGCCGACTCCGACGCGGCCGGTGCCGCTGCCAAGCGGGGTCTGTCCGAAGATGTCGTCCGCGACATCTCGGCGAAGAAGTCCGAGCCGGAGTGGATGCTCAAGCTCCGCCTCAAGGGCCTGAAGCTGTTCGACAAGAAGCCCATGCCGAACTGGGGTTCCGACCTCTCGGGCATCGACTTCAACAACATCAAGTACTTCGTGCGTTCCACCGAGAAGCAGGCCGCTTCGTGGGAGGACCTGCCCGAGGACATCAAGAACACGTACGACAAGCTCGGCATCCCCGAGGCGGAGAAGCAGCGCCTCGTCGCCGGTGTCGCGGCCCAGTACGAGTCCGAGGTCGTCTACCACCAGATCCGCGAAGACCTGGAGGAGCAGGGCGTCATCTTCCTCGACACGGACACCGCGCTCAAGGAGCACCCGGAGCTCTTCCAGGAGTACTTCGGCACGGTCATCCCGGTCGGCGACAACAAGTTCGCGTCGCTGAACACCGCGGTGTGGTCCGGCGGCTCCTTCATCTACGTCCCCAAGGGCGTGAAGGTCGACATCCCGCTCCAGGCCTACTTCCGTATCAACACGGAGAACATGGGCCAGTTCGAGCGGACGCTGATCATCGTCGACGAGGACGCCTACGTCCACTACGTCGAGGGCTGCACCGCCCCCATCTACTCCTCGGACTCGCTGCACAGCGCCGTGGTCGAGATCATCGTCAAGAAGGGCGGCCGCTGCCGCTACACGACGATCCAGAACTGGTCGAACAACGTCTACAACCTGGTCACCAAGCGCGCCGTGGCGTACGAGGGCGCGACCATGGAGTGGATCGACGGCAACATCGGTTCCAAGGTCACCATGAAGTACCCGGCCGTCTACCTGATGGGCGAGCACGCCAAGGGCGAGACCCTGTCGATCGCCTTCGCGGGCGAGGGCCAGCACCAGGACGCCGGTTCCAAGATGGTGCACATGGCGCCGCACACCTCCTCGAACATCGTCTCCAAGTCGGTGGCCCGAGGCGGCGGCCGGACCTCCTACCGAGGCCTGGTCGAGATCGGCGAGGGCGCCCACGGCTCGAAGTCCAACGTGCTGTGCGATGCGCTCCTGGTCGACACCATCTCCCGCTCGGACACGTACCCCTACGTGGACGTGCGCGAGGACGACGTCTCCATGGGCCACGAGGCCACGGTCTCCAAGGTCTCCGACGACCAGCTCTTCTACCTGATGAGCCGCGGCCTGACGGAGTTCGAGGCGATGGCCATGATCGTGCGCGGCTTCGTCGAGCCCATCGCGCGCGAGCTGCCCATGGAGTACGCCCTCGAGCTGAACCGGCTGATCGAGCTGCAGATGGAGGGTTCGGTCGGCTAGTTCCGGCCGCCCGAGTCCCCGCAGACATTCTTTGACGTAGGAAGAGAGCACGAAGACAGCCATGGCTGAGGCTCAGAACATTCCGGCGGGTTCGACCACCGCCGGTGCGATCGCGGTGGCCGCCGAGTCCACCGTTGCCACCCGGATGAGTGCGCCCCCGTCCTTCGACGTGGCGGACTTCCCGGTTCCGAACGGCCGCGAGGAGGAGTGGCGGTTCACCCCGCTCGCCCGCCTCAAGGGCCTGCACGACGGCACCGCGGTCGCCAACGGCAGCATGAAGGCCCAGATCGACGCGCCCGAGGGCGTCACGGTCGAGTCGGTGGACCGCGGTGACGCGCGCATCGGCAAGGCCGGCACCCCGGTGGACCGGATCGCCGCCCAGGCGTACTCCTCCTTCGCCAAGGCCACGGTCGTCACCGTGCCCAAGGAGACGGTCCTCACCGAGCCGGTGCGCGTGGCGCTGCACGGCGAGGGCGGTACCACCTTCGGTCACACCGTCTTCGACGTACAGGCCTTCGCCGAGGCCGTCATCGTCATCGACCACACCGGTGACGGCGTGCGCGCCGCCAACGTCGACTTCCTGGTCGGCGACGGTGCCAAGCTCACCGTCGTGTCCGTGCAGGACTGGGACGACACCGCCGTCCACTGCTCGCAGCACAACACGCTCGTCGGCCGCGACGCGACCTTCAAGTCGATCGTGATCACCTTCGGCGGCGACCTCGTCCGCCTCCACCCGCGCGTGAGCTACGCGGGCCCCGGCGGCGAGGCCGAGCTCTTCGGCCTGTACTTCACCGACGCCGGCCAGCACCAGGAGCACCGCCTCCTGGTCGACCACGCCGCCCCGCACTGCAAGTCGCACGTGGTCTACAAGGGTGCGCTCCAGGGCCAGGACGCCCACGCCGTCTGGATCGGTGACGTGCTCATCCAGAAGACCGCCGAGGGCACCGACACCTACGAGATGAACCGCAACCTCGTCCTCACGGACGGCGCGCGGGTCGACTCGGTGCCGAACCTGGAGATCGAGACCGGCGAGATCGTCGGCGCCGGGCACGCCTCCGCGACCGGCCGCTTCGACGACGAGCAGCTCTTCTACCTGCAGGCCCGTGGCATCCCGGCCGATGAGGCCCGCCGCCTGGTCGTCCGCGGCTTCTTCGCGGAGCTCGTGCAGCAGATCGGTGTCGACGACATCGAGGAGCGCCTGCTCGCCAAGATCGAGACCGAGCTCCAGGGTTCCGTCTGATGAATTACGTCAAGGCCTGTGCGCTCAGCGAGCTCGAGGAGAACACCCCCAAGCGGGTGGAACTCGACGGCACGCCGGTGTCCATCGTCTCCACCGAGGGGGAGGTGTTCGCGATCAACGACATCTGCTCGCACGCGAACGTCTCGCTCTCGGAGGGCGAGGTCGAAGACTGCATGATCGAGTGCTGGCTGCACGGGTCGGCCTTCGACCTGCGCACCGGCAAGCCCTCGGGTCTGCCCGCGACGCGCCCCGTACCCGTATACCCCGTAAAGATCGAAGGGGACGACGTGCTCGTCTCCCTCACCCAGGAGTCCTGAGGTATCCATGGCAACGCTTGAAATCCACGACCTGCACGTCTCCGTCGAGGCCGAGAACGGCGCCCGCGAGATCCTCAAGGGCGTCGACCTCACCGTCAAGCAGGGTGAGACGCACGCCATCATGGGTCCGAACGGCTCCGGCAAGTCCACCCTGGCGTACTCGCTCGCCGGTCACCCGAAGTACACCATCACCGGTGGCACCGTGGCCCTCGACGGCGAGGACGTCCTGGAGATGTCCGTCGACGAGCGCGCCCGCGCCGGCGTCTTCCTCGCGATGCAGTACCCGGTCGAGGTCCCCGGTGTCTCGGTCTCCAACTTCCTGCGTACGTCGGCCACCGCCATCCGCGGCGAGGCGCCGAAGCTGCGTACCTGGGTGAAGGAGGTCAAGTCCGCGATGGAGCAGCTCCAGATGGACCCGGCCTTCGCCGAGCGCAACGTCAACGAGGGCTTCTCCGGCGGTGAGAAGAAGCGCCACGAGATCCTGCAGCTGGAGCTCCTGAAGCCGAAGATCGCGATCCTCGACGAGACCGACTCCGGCCTGGACGTCGACGCGCTGCGCATCGTCTCCGAGGGCGTCAACCGCGTCCGCGAGACCGGCGAGGTCGGCACGCTGCTGATCACGCACTACACGCGCATCCTGCGCTACATCAAGCCCGACTTCGTGCACGTGTTCGCGAACGGCCGTATCGCCGAGTCCGGTGGCGCCGAGCTCGCCGACCAGCTGGAGGCCGAGGGCTACGACAAGTACGTGAAGGGTGGCGCGACCGCGTGACACAGCTGCCTGGCCTCCTCGACATCGAGGCGATCCGCAAGGACTTCCCCCTGCTGGATCGTGTGGTCCACGACGGGAAGAAGATCGTTTACCTGGACAACGCGGCGACCTCCCAGAAGCCGCGCCAGGTGCTCGACGCGCTGAACGAGTACTACGAGCAGCACAACGCCAACGTCCACCGTGGCGTGCACGTGCTCGCCGAGGAGGCCACGGCGCTGTACGAGGGCGCCCGCGACAAGGTCGCCGCCTTCATCAACGCGCCGAGCCGCGACGAGGTGATCTTCACCAAGAACGCCTCGGAGTCGCTCAACCTGGTCGCGAACATGCTCGGCTGGGCGGACGAGCCCTACCGGGTCGACCGCGAGACCGAGATCGCCATCACGGAGATGGAGCACCACTCCAACATCGTGCCGTGGCAGCTGCTCTCGCAGCGCACCGGCGCCAAGCTGAAGTGGTTCGGCCTCACCGACGACGGCCGGCTCGACCTGTCCAACATCGAAGAGGTCATCACGGAGAAGACGAAGATCGTCTCCTTCACGCTGGTCTCCAACATCATGGGCACCGTCAACCCGGTCGAGGCGATCGTCCGGCGCGCCCAGGACGTCGGCGCCCTCGTGCTGATCGACGCCTCCCAGGCCGCCCCGCACATGCCGCTGGACGTGCAGGCGCTCGGCGCCGACTTCGTGGCCTTCACCGGCCACAAGATGTGCGGTCCGACCGGCATCGGTGTCCTCTGGGGCCGCCAGGAGCTCCTGGAGGACCTGCCCCCGTTCCTCGGCGGCGGCGAGATGATCGAGACCGTGTCGATGCACGCCTCGACCTACGCCCCGGCGCCCCACAAGTTCGAGGCGGGTACGCCCCCGATCGCCCAGGCCGTCGGCCTCGGCGCGGCCGTGGACTACCTGTCCGCGATCGGCATGGACAAGATCGCCGCGCACGAGCACGCGATCACGGAGTACGCGATCAAGCGCCTCGCAGAGGTGCCCGACCTGCGGATCATCGGCCCCACCACGGCCGAGGACCGCGGCGCCGCGATCTCCTTCGTCCTGGGCGACATCCACCCGCACGACGTCGGCCAGGTGCTGGACGAGCAGGGCATCGCGGTCCGCGTGGGACACCACTGCGCGCGCCCCGTCTGCCTGCGCTACGGAATTCCTGCGACGACGCGAGCGTCTTTCTACCTGTACTCCTCTCCGGCCGAGGTCGACGCGCTGATCGACGGGCTGGAGCACGTACGGAACTTCTTCGGCTGACGGACGAGGCGACGAGGACGCAGTGAAGCTGGATTCGATGTACCAGGAACTGATCCTGGACCACTACAAGCACCCGCACGGGCGTGGCCTGCGCGACGGCGACGCCGAGGTGCACCACGTCAATCCGACGTGCGGTGACGAGATCACGCTGCGCGTGAAGTACGACGGCGAGACGCTGACCGACGTCTCCTACGAGGGCCAGGGCTGCTCGATCAGCCAGGCCAGCGCGTCCGTACTGAACGAGCTGCTCGTGGGCAAGGAACTGGCCGAGGCGCAGAAGATCCAGGCAGTCTTCCTGGAGATGATGCAGTCCAAGGGCAAGATCGAGCCCGACGAGGCCATGGAGGAGGTGCTGGAGGACGCGGTCGCGTTCGTCGGCGTCTCCAAGTACCCGGCTCGCGTGAAGTGTGCTCTGCTGAGCTGGATGGCGTGGAAGGACGCGACGGCCCAGGCTCTGGGCGGCGCGGAGAGGAAGACGGCATGACCGAGAACGCGACGCCCGAGGCGTCGATCAAGCCGGCCACCGAGGAAGAGGTCCGCGAGGCCCTCTACGACGTGGTCGACCCCGAGCTGGGCATCGACGTTGTCAACCTGGGCCTGATCTACGGCATCCACATCGACGACGCGAACATCGCCACCCTCGACATGACGCTGACGTCTGCGGCGTGCCCGCTGACGGACGTCATCGAGGACCAGGCGAAGTCGGCGACGGACGGCATCGTGAGCGAGCTCCGGATCAACTGGGTCTGGATGCCGCCGTGGGGCCCGGACAAGATCACGGACGACGGCCGCGAGCAGCTCCGCGCACTCGGCTTCAACGTCTGAGCGGTTCCGAACGAGGAAGGGCCCCCGGCATCGCGCCGGGGGCCCTTCCTCGTGTCCGCAGGGCGGCCCGTCGGGCCGCTCAGTCGTCCGTCGGCCTGTCGGGCGGCGTGTCCGGCTCCGGTTCGGGTCGCGGCTGCGGCCGGTCCGGGTGCGCGGGGGCGGGTGCGTCGGCGTCCGAGAACGTGTCCGCGGGCGGTTCCGCGGGCGTGGGCGCGGGGCCGGGGCCGGTGCCGGGGGCCTGCGCGGCGAGTTCGGCGAGGAGGGCCTGGGCGAGGTTCTCGCGCCGGATCCGCTGGTCCACGTACAGCAGATTGCTGAACAGCTGGGTGTACCCGATCTGGAACATCTGGCTCAGGCCGCCGCCGATCATGATGCACAGGATGCCGAACACGAGGGCGACGATCATGCCCGTCGACGGGCCGGCCCCCTCGGCCCCCTCGCCCGCCTCGGCCATGAGCGGGATCATCCCGAACGTGCCGACGAGCTGGAAGGGCATCTGGATCATGTAGGCGATGCTCATCGCGATCATGCTGCCGACCAGGGTGATGCCGAAGACCCGCCACCAGTCGCCCTTGACCAGCGCGGCCGAGCGGCGCAGCGCGGTGACGGGGGCGGCCTTCTCCATGACCGCCACGGCGGGGGCCAGGCTGAGCCGGGTGCCGAGCCAGACGGACACCCCGATGGCGGGCAGCAGGAGCACGGGCAGGAGGATCAGGGCCGCAGGTGACGGGTCGTCGCCGGCGACGGAGACGACCATCACCGGAATCCACACCGCCATGGCGGCGAGCACGGGAGCGCCCGCGATCAGCCCCGTGAGCAGCAGCGTGCTCAGGACGGAGGGAGTCCGCCGCAGGGTCGTGCGCCACATCGCGCGGAAGGTGGTGGGCCGGCCGAGGACCCCCTGCTGGAGGACCGCCGGGCACACGGCGGTGAGCATGGCCATGCTCAGCAGCCCCACGGCGAACAGCAGCACGAACAGCGTGACGCCCGCGACGACGACCGGGGTGAGGTGCTCGGCCGCCGGGTCCTGCCCGTAGGGCGGGTCGAAGACCGGCTCGATGTGGTCGTGCACCGCGGCGACGGCGACGCCGGCCAACAGGGCCATGACCAGCAGGCACAGGCCCAGCACGGCGAGCATCACACCGGCGAGCTGCTTCCGGTAGCGGCCGAACGTGGCGAAGGAGGCGCTCACGACCTCCCCGAGGCCCAGCGGCTTGAGCGGCACCACTCCGGGCTGCGGTGGTGGCGGCGGGGCCCATCCTCCCCACTGCGCCGCGCCACCCGGGCCGCCCGGCCCGTGTGCCCCCGTGGATCCCCACCCTGTGTTCTGCGTCATGCGTGTGCTCCGTGTTCTCGTTCCCCCGACGAAGGCACACCGTATATCAGCATGTCAGGAGCATGGCAGTGGATTGTCCCGGATGTGTACGCCCGTACGCATCGATGTGTACAGTTGTACGCATGCCCTACGTCATGCTTGCCGCGGCCATCGCCGCCGAGGTCGCCGGAACCACCGCCATGAAGTACAGCGACGGCTTCACGAAGCTGTGGCCGTCGCTGGGCACCCTGCTCGGCTATGCCATCGCCTTCACCCTGCTCGCGCAGACGCTGAAGTCGATGTCGGTCGGCACGGCGTACGCGATATGGGCGGGCGTCGGCACCGCCGCGATCGCCGCCATAGGCATGGTGTTCCTGGGGGAGGCGGCCACCGCCGCCAAGATCGCCGGGATCGTCCTGGTGATCGCAGGAGTGGTCCTGCTGAACCTGGGCGGGGCCCACTGATGCCCTCCGGCGCGCGGCGCTACGACCCGGACCGGCGCCAGCGGATCATCGACGCGGCGATCCGGGTGGTGGGCGACCGGGGCATCGCAGGGCTGAGCCACCGCAGCGCGGCCGCGGAGGCCGACGTACCGCTCGGGTCGACGACGTACCACTTCAAGACGCTGGACGACCTGCTGGTCGCCGCGCTGCAGCAGGCCAATGAGGGCTTCGCGCAGGCGGTGGCCCGCTCGGCCGCGCTGGCCGACCCGGACGCGGACCTCGCGGCGGCCCTGGCCCACCTGCTCGGAGAGCTCCTGGCGGCGGACCGGGGCCGGGTGGAGCTGGAGTACGAGCTCTATCTGGCGGCTCTGCGCCGCCCGGCGCTGCGGCCGGTGGCGGCGGCCTGGTGCGAGGCGGTCGCGGCGGCGCTGACCCCGCGGACCGACCCGCTGACGGCGCGGGCGCTGGTGGCGGCCATGGACGGGATCGGCCTGCAGGTCCTGCTGACGGACACCGCGTACGACGAGGGGTACGCCCGCGAGGTGCTGCGGCGGATCCTGCGTCAGGACTGAACGGGCCCTGGGGCGGCGGCGTTCGCGGCGTCCGCGGCGTCCGCGCTGTCCCCGGCGCCCGCGGCGGCGGTCCGGACGGCCGCGAGAGCCGTCTGCACGCTCGCCTCGATGTCCTGGATCGGGTAGATCACCTCGCGTACCGTGCGTTCGCGGTCGATCACCAGTGTCAGCCGCTTGATCCGGCTCGTGCCCGCCGTGCGGAAGGTCGGCAGGCGCAGCGCGGTCGTCAGTGCCAGGTCCGCGTCGGACAGCAGCGGGAACCGCAGCCGCTCCTGCTCCGCGAACTCCCGCTGCTCGTCCGGGCGCTGGGCCGACACCCCGTGCACGGTCGCGCCGGCCGCGGTGAACTCCGCGAGCTGGTCGCGGTACGTGCACGACTCGAACGTACAGCCCTTGGCGCCCGGGATCCCGGCCCAGCCGGGCGGGTAGGACTCCGCGCGTGCGTACGCGCCCGGGAAGCAGTACAGGACCGTGAACGGGGTCTGCGCCACCGGGTCGCGCAGCTCGCCGAAGCGGTCCGGCATCAGCAGCGGGGGCACCCCTGTTCCGCGCAGCGCGTGCACCCGCGCCGCCTCGCGCGAGGCCTCGTCGGTCGTCGCCGTCATTTCTCCGTCTCCCAGGACCCAGGTGTCTCCCCAGTCCTGGAGGGCCACCAGGACGGGCAGCAGCCCCCGTCCGCGCGGGGTCAGCCGGTACTCGTGCCGCACCGGGCGCTCCTGGTACGGCTCGCGCGACAGCACCCCGGCCTCCACGAGCAGCTTCAGCCGCTCCGCGAGCACCTTGCGGGACATCCCCAGCTCGTGCTGGAACTCGTCGAAGCGGCTCACGCCGCGCGCGGCGTCGCGCACGATCAGCAGCGTCCACCAGTCGCCCACCACGTCGAGGGCCTGGGCGATGGCGCAGTCCGCGTCGCCGAGGTGTGTGCGCTGGGCCATGGCACTCCTTTGTCCGTTGACCCCAAGGCTGCCATGCTGACATAGTCAGTTCCTAAAGGGAACTTACTCGATGGTGCAGGGGGACACGGGTGTGCTGCAGGGGTTCAAGGACATACCGAGGGTTGTGTGGCTGCTGGCTGCGGGGGTCTTCGTCAACGCCGTCGTCAGCTTCACCTTCGTCTTCGTCTTCCTCTACCTGACCGGCCCGCGCGGCCTCGGCGCCGCCCGGGCGGGCCTGGTCGTCGGCATCGGCGGCGTCGGGTTGATCGCCGGCAACTTCACCGGCGGCTGGTACGGCGACCGCTTCGGACACCGCCGGGTGCTGCTCACCGCCGCCACCCTCGGCGGCATCGCCCTGGTAGCGCTCCCGCTGCTGCCCACCCCGCTGCTGTATGCGGCCCTGCCGGTGGCCCAGTACGCCTCCGGCGTGATCCGGGCCGCCAACTCCGCGCTGGTCGCGGTCGCCGTCCCGGAGGGGGCCCGCCGCCAGGCCTTCGCCCTCGTACGCTGCGTTTCCAACGGTGGATTCACCCTAGGGCCGCCGCTGGGCGCCCTGGTCGCCACCGGCCTCTCCTACGACTGGCTCTTCGTCGGCGACGGCATCGGCACGCTCCTCTTCGCCGTCTGGACCGCGCGGGTCGTTCCGGACCGCGGCGTTTCCCACCTACCCGCCGTGGCCCGGGACGGGGGTCCGGGCCACGGCGAACAGAGCCTTTGGCGCGAACTGCGGGCCCGCCCCGCCGTGCTGGTGCTGCTCGGCGCGATCCTGGTGACCGACGTCGTCTACCGCCAGCAGTACTCCACCTTCCCGGCCTTCCTCGCCGACCACGGCCTGGACGCGCGCGTCTTCGGGCTCGTCATCGCCCTGAACGGAGGGGTGATCCTGCTGCTGGAACTGCCCGCCGCCGTAGCCCTGCGCGAGCGGCCGGCCCTGCCGGTCATCGGCACCGGGATGGTGCTCGTCGGGGCCGGGTACGCGGCGCTGTTGCTCGGAGCCGGGATCGGGAGCGCCGTGGCGATGATGATCCTGCTGAGCCTCGGCGAGATCCTCTACAAGACCACCGCCACGGCCTACATGGCCGACCAGGCACCCGAGCATGCCATCGGACGGTTCCAGAGCCTGTACGCGGGCGTGTCGGTCAGCGGGGTCGTCCTCGGGCCGCCGATCGGCGGAGCCGTGTACTCCGCCGCGCCCGGTTTGCTGTGGCCGCTGTGCGCGGTGCTGGCGGCGGGCGCGGGCGCCGCCCTGCTGGGGGCGCACGCGCGGCAGGCCCGGCGGGCGGCGCGACCCGCACGACCGGCACATGAGACCGGTTCGCGACCGAAGGCCGTCGCCGGTTAGGTTTCGGATATGACTGCTACGCGTACCACCGGCGCCGTCGCCGCCGGACTTGCCACCATCACCGCCGACGGCACCGTCCTCGACACCTGGTTCCCCGCCCCCGAGCTGGTCGCCGAGCCCGGCCCGGCCGGCACCGAGCGCCTCACCGCCGACCAGGCCGTGGAGCTGCTCGGCGCCGCCGCGGCCAAGGCGATCCGCACGGACGCGGTCCGCGGCGTCGAGGTCGTAGCCGTCCGCACGGTGATCTCCTCCCTGGAGGACAAGCCGCTGGACGCGCACGACGCGTACCTGCGCCTGCACCTGCTGAGCCACCGCCTGGTCAAGCCGCACGGCCAGAACCTCGACGGTGTCTTCGGCCTGCTCACCAACGTCGCCTGGACCTCGCTGGGCCCGGTCGCGGTCGACCAGGTCGAGACCGTCCGCCTCAACGCGCGCGCCGAGGGCCTGCACCTCCAGGTCACCTCGATCGACAAGTTCCCGCGGATGACGGACTACGTCGCCCCCAAGGGCGTGCGCATCGCAGACGCGGACCGCGTCCGGCTCGGCGCGCACCTCGCCGAGGGCACCACCGTCATGCACGAGGGCTTCGTCAACTTCAACGCCGGCACCCTCGGCACCTCCATGGTCGAGGGCCGCATCTCCGCGGGCGTCGTGGTCGGCGACGGCTCCGACATCGGCGGCGGCGCCTCCACCATGGGCACCCTCTCGGGCGGCGGCAAGCAGATCATCTCGATCGGCGCGCGCACCCTGATCGGCGCCGAGGCGGGCGTGGGCATCGCACTGGGCGACGAGTGCGTCGTCGAGGCCGGCCTC
This sequence comes from Streptomyces avidinii, assembly GCF_014650695.1. Taxonomy (GTDB): domain Bacteria; phylum Actinomycetota; class Actinomycetes; order Streptomycetales; family Streptomycetaceae; genus Streptomyces; species Streptomyces avidinii. The sequence continues at coordinate 46,139 of NZ_BMVL01000020.1, forward strand.
TACGTGACCGCGGGCACCCGAGTGACCCTTCCGGACGGCCAGATCGTCAAGGCGCTGGAGCTGTCCGGCGCCAACAACATCCTCTTCCGCCGCAACTCGGTCACCGGCGCCGTCGAGGCCCGCCCGTACAAGGCGGCCTGGGGCGGCCTGAACGAGGTTCTGCACAGCCACAACTGACGCCGCACCACGTCGACGAGCGCACTCCCGCAGCCCGGGAGGGCGCTCGTGGCGGTTTCCGGGCAGCGGGCCGACGGCTCGCCGGGTGTCGAGGCCCCCTCGACGGGGTCAGTTCAGGGGGATCGTGCGGACCAGGCCCGCGAAGGCCTGCTTCTCCGCCTCCGTCAGCTCCACCGACTCCAGCGGGTGCGCGGCGAAGCCGCGCTGGGCCGGGATCATCGGCAGGCCCTCGGCGGCTGCGGGCTCCGGCCGGTGGAAGCGACCGTCCCGCCGCATGTGGCCGAGCCCGGTGACCCAGACGATCGCGGCCACGAGCAGGACGGCGAGGCCGATTTCCTGAGCGAGGGAGATGGAGGGGAACACGAGCATCCTCCGAAGTACGGTCGGTACGAGCCGGCACAAGATCGGGCGTGGAAATACTCAACACCAGAACCGGTCGATTCCGGTAGGGATGTGTCGAGCGTCACGCCAGGGCCGAAAGGCCCCACCTTGCCCGAGAAGAGCCCACTACGGCGCCAGGTGCAGCTTGAAGCCCTCGTGGCTGCGGGCGAAGCCCAGCCGCTCGTAGAACCGGTGCGCCGCCGTCCGTCGCTTGCTGCTGGTCAGCTGGATCAGGCCGCAGCCGCGCTCGCGGGCCCGCTCGGCGGCCAGTCGCATCAGCTCGGCGCCGAGCCCCGAGCCCCGCCGGTCCGCCCGGATCCGTACGGCTTCCACCAGCGCCCGCTCCTGCCCGTTCCGGCCCAGGCCCGGGATGTACGTCAGCTGGAGGCAGCCGAGGACGACGCCGCCGCCGACGCCGTCGGTGCCTTCGGCGGCCGCCCCGTCCGCCCCGTCCGTGAGGATCAGCATCTCGTTGCGCGGGTCCGCCCCGATCGCGGCGAAGGCGCGCTCGTGCGCCTCGCCGACCACGATCGAGGCCGGGTCGACGACCGACTCCTCGTCCGCGAGCAGGGCGAGTACGGCGGGCAGGTCCTGGCGCGTGGCCTCACGGAAGATCATGGCCAAAATTGTGGCAGGGGGTCGGCCCGGACGGCGGCCGGACCCCCTGCAGCTTCGAGCCCCTGGGTGTTACGGGCGGAAGCGGATCACCTGCGGGTCGTGGTCGCTGTTCTGCGCCGCGAACTCCGCGTTGATGTGCACGCTGTCGTACGTGAACTTCTTGATCGCCGGGCTGGTCAGGATCTGGTCCAGAACCTGCGCGTTGCCCTGGTAGACGTACGAGTACCGCTCCGCCTTCGGCAGCGACTTGATCGCCGGGTACAGCGCGCCGCCGTCCGCCAGCGCGTCCGTCGTCGCCGAGAACTCGAAGTCGTTGATGTCACCGAGGACCAGGACGTTGGCGTTCTTCTCCTCCGCCAGGAGCTGCTTCACGAAGCCGTTCACGGCCTGCGCCTGCTGCAGTCGCTTGGCCTCCGAGGAACGGACCGGCGGCTGGTGGTGCGAGGTCAGGCCCTCGTCGCCGCCCTTGGAGCCGAAGTGGTTGGCGATCACGAAGACCGTCTTGCCGCGGAAGACGAACTCACCGGCGAGGGGCTTGCGGCTGTCCGCCCACGCCGGGTTGGCGGGGTCGATGCGGCCGGGGGAGTGGGTCAGGGCGGCCTTGCCGTTCACCTTGGTCACGGCGGTCGCGGTCGCCGCGTCACCCGGGGCGCGCTCGGTGAAGGAGACCCGGGCCGGGTTGAAGAGGAACACCTGGCGGATGTTGCCGCCGGGCTCTCCGCCGTCCTTCTTGTCCTCCGGGTTCACGGTCCGCCACTGGTAGGCCGGGCCGCCGGCGGCCGTGATGGCCGCGGTGAACTTGGTGAGGGTCTGCTCGGCCGAGACGGTGCCGTCGTTCTTGGCGCCGTTGTCGTCCTGGATCTCCTCCAGGGCGAGGATGTCGGGGGCGGCCAGGTTCTCGACGACGGCCTTCGCCAGCGCGTCGAACTTCTCCTGCGGGTCGGTCGGGTCCAGGTTCTCGACGTTGTACGTGGCCACCGCGAGCTCCTGCTCGACCTGCGGCTTGGTCTTCTCGGGGGCGAGGGTGCCCGCCTTGACGGTGCCGAGGGTACGGGCCACCAGGGTGTAGCCGCCGAACTGGTTGAAGTCCAGCGGGCCTTCGGTGGTGCCGGTCAGCTTGTCGCCGACGTTGGCCACCGGGAAGGGCTGCTGCGCGACGGGCGCGAGCTGCTGGATCTGGAGGCGGCCGGTGTTCTGGGACTCGTAGGAGCCGTAGATGGTGCCGCCGCGCTTGGCGGTGTTCTCCCAGCCCTTCACCGTGACCCACAGCTCCGAGTACGGGTCGGTGGCGCCGACCACGCGGGAGGTGCCGATCTTGACGTTCATGCCCTCCAGCGACTCGTAGTGGTCCAGGGCGTAGCGCGAGGGCTCCAGGGTCAGGCCGTTGATGCTGCCGCCGGCGGCCGGGTCACCGGCCGGGGTGTACTCGGCGGGCACCGTGTACTCGTTGACCGCGGTGGCCTCGGGCAGCGCGTTGCCGGAGGAGACCACGGTCACTGTCGGCTTGGAGATCTGGGTGACCGACTGGTTGCCGGAGGTCAGACCGCCGGGGATGTACTCACCGACGGTGCCGGAGACCTTGACCGCGTCGCCCACGGCGACGGTCGGGACCGAGTTGGTGAAGACGAAGACGCCCTCGCTGGTGGCGTCGTTGTCGTCGGCGTCCGGGTCCTGGATCCAGAAGCCGCGCGAGCCGTACGTACGGACGCCCGTCACGATGCCCTCGACGTCGGTGACCTGCTTGCCGTTCAGCGGGGATATCCGGGTGGTGCCCTGAATGTCGTGGATGCGTATCGGATCGGCGGACACGGCGCCTTCGGCCGCGTCGGCGGAGCCCGCGAGCAGGCCGGTGGCCAGTGCGGTGGCGACGAGGGCCGCGACGGCGGCGGAACGGGGATGCGAGGAGCGCATGGGCAGGAACTCCGGTGTGGGAGAGGGGAAGGAGGGGGCGCGGCAGTGAGATCTGCGGGTGACTTACCGCTCCCGATACATCTACGCGCGTCAATTTCCTGTGTGGCCAGCAAAGTTGTCAAGCCCTCCAGGGAATACGACAGCTGACTGTGGGATGAACCAAAGGCGATGACCCGCCGGACGCGCCCGAAATGCGTCTACGCTGGAGCGCCGTACGGAGGCACATCTGTCATCTGCGCCACATCCGCCATGCCCGCACCGCCCGTCATGTCGGCCATGTCATCGAAATCCGGGCGCACCTGACGGTCCGGCCGCCGTACGGCCCGTGTCACCAACGCCACACCCCCCGATCGACCCCGTCCCACCGTGTCCGCGAGGAGAAACCGCCCCATGTCCGCAGACTCGCACCCCACGCTGCCGCCGGTTCGGCTGCACTCCGATGCGGAGCTGGCCCGCGACGCCCTCGGCGCCCCGTTGTTCGCGCGCGCCGTACGGCTCGCCCGCTGGGCCGGACCCGACACCCGCGTCGGTGTCGGCGGAGAGCTCGCCGGCGACCAGCTGCCCGAGGCCGCAGCGGTGCTCGGCCTGGACACCGCCGACGCGGACTCCGTCGGGTACGCGAGCCAGGCCTGGCGGGTGGCCGTGGACACCGGACTGGTGGACGTCACCGAGCCGGAGGACGACGGCACCGAGAGCGATGCCGGTGGTGCGGACGGCGGTGAGGAGCGGTTCGGGACGGCCGCGCCCGGTGAGGACCTCGCGCTCGTGACGAGCGGTGCGCCCGGCGACGTACTCGACCTCTGGCTGGCGGCCCTGGACACCGTGCTCGCCGACGCGGCCGTGCCCGACCTGGACGACCTCGTCGACGCGCTGGACGCGGGCGGCGAGATCGACCTCGACCGGCTGGACTGGAACCCTGGGCGCGAGGCGGACTTCCTCGACGGGGTCCTCGCCAACCTCTACCTGCTCACCGTCACCGAGGGCCGAGCCGCGGACGGGCCGGTTCCGCTGCCGGTGCTCGCCGCCTCGATGGTCGTGCCCGACGACATGGGCGAGCCGACCGACGCCGTGCTGGAGCAGGTCTCGGACGCGATGATGCGCCTCGACGACCAGTTCCGGCAGCTGGAGCCGATCGGGCTGGTGCAGTTCCGGCCCGTGGACGAGGAGCTGATGGCGGAGGCCGACGGCCCCCTCGACCAGGAGGCCGGCGGCGGCGCGGGCGCTGCGGGTGGTGCGGGCGAAGGGGACGACGAGGACGTCTCCCGCTACGGGATGGTCCGCCTGACCCCGCTCGGCCTGTACGGGATCAGGGCCCGGATGCTGGAGGCCGGAGTGGATGCCCCCGCTGTCGGCGAACTGGCCGAGAAGGGCGCTGACGTACTGCTCGACGCCGTCTCCCTCTACTCCGAGAACGCCGCCCAGGCGGAGATCGAGCAGTGGCTGGCGGGCCGGGAACAGCCCGCCGCGGCCGCCGAACTGCTGGCCGCCGCCCGCGGGGACGACGAGGGCGGCCCGCTGCGCCGGCTCCGGTGCCAGCAGGCCCTGGCACCGGCCGGACCGGAGGCGGAGCCCGCGGTGCGCTCGGTGCTGGACGACCCGGAGCTGGGCGGGCTGGCCCGGGTCTGGCTGGCGGAGCGCGGGGTGCGCGACGTACCGGCGCCGGACCCGGAGATGGTGTTCTGGCTGACCGTCGACACGATCGCGGCGCAGCTCGCCGCGGACGGGGAGACGGAGGAGCTGCCGCTCCTGATGCAGGCCCTGACCGCCCATCACGCGGGGTTCTTCGAGCAGGTGTGGCGGGTGGAGCACCCGGCGACGGCGTACGTCCTGGAGGCGATGGGCCGGCTGCACCCGGACCGGAAGGCGGCGAAGGAGGCCCGCAAGGCCGCGTTCAAGGCCCGCTCCCGCCGCCCGGCCCAGCCGGGGCCGGCCCACGAACGGCACTGACCCGCAGACCCTCGTCCGGAGGACCCGCAGAACCCGGGAATCCGGGGCGGGCGGCGGCAATGCGCCGTTCCTGGGGCCGGAGTTGGCCATTCCGGGACGGGGCAAGCGGTCGGTTGCGCTTGGTGGGTAGTTCAGCCGCCGTTCACGTGCGGGCGAGAGCGTGTGCGCCGACGACCGCACGACAGGCGCACCACCTCCCCACCCCTGGAGCCCCGATGCCGCTCAGCCGCAGAGACTTCACCGCCCGCACCGTCATCGCCGGCGCGGGAGTCGCGCTCACCGGAACGGTCGGAGCCCTCGCCACCGCCCCCGGGGCCCTCGCCGCCGAGGACGGCACGGCCCGGGACGAGCACGGTCGGCCCTGCGAGCCCGGCTACGGCCCCCTCGTCCCCGACCCGAACAACATCCTGGCCCTCCCCGCCGGGTTCACGTACCGCGTGATCACGCACAGCGGCGTCACCGAGCTGGACTCCGGCGAGAGCACCCCGTCCAACCACGACGGGACCGCTGCCTTCGAGGGGCACCGCGGAGTCACCCTCCTCGTCAACAACCACGAGCTCAAGGGCAAGCGCGAGGGCTGGGCCCACCCCGTCCCGCTCACCGAGGGCCTGGTCTACGACCCGGCCGCGGCCGGCGGCTGCACGGTCGTCGAGGTCCGCCGCGGCGGCGAGGTCGCCGAATGGGTGGGCATCGCCGGTACGTCGACCAACTGCGCGGGCGGCGCCACCCCCTGGGACACCTGGCTGACCTGCGAGGAGAACTCGGACCTCGCGGGCAAGAACGGCATGACCAAGGACCACGGCTACGTCTTCGAGGTCGACCCGCACGACCGTCGCGCCAACCGCGACCCGCAGCCGATCAAGGCCTTCGGGCGCTACGACCACGAGGCCGTGGTCATCGACCCGCGCCAGGGCCACGCCTACCTGACCGAGGACGCCTCCGGCCCCAACGGGCTGCTCTACCGCTGGACCCCGCCCCGCGGCTTCCGCCACGGGCGCGGCAGGCTCCGTACGCTCGCGGCCGACGCCGGTGTGCTCCAGGCGGCCAAGTGCATCGACAGCTCGGGCCGGTTCGTCGACGACTTGTCGCGCGCCACGAGGATCGGCACCGTGTACGGGGTCGACTGGGTGGACGTGAGCGACCGCGACGCCCGGACCGTGCCGGTGCGCAAGCAGTTCGCGGACGGAGTGGTGACGCGCGGGCGGAAGCTGGAGGGCATGTGGTGGGCGGACGGCGGCGCGTACTTCGTCTCTTCCTACGCCCGTGAGGAGAGCCCGGGCACGGCGCACGACGGCCAGGTCTGGTTCTACGACCCCAAGCGGCGCACGGTCCGGCTCACCGTCCTCATCGGGGTCAACGCCGACCCGTCCGCGGACGGGGGCTACGACGGCCCCGACAACATCACCGTGTCCCCGTACGGCGGCCTGATCATCGCGGAGGACGGCTCGGGACTGCAGCACCTGTTCGGCGCGACGGCGTCGGGCCGTACCTACCCGCTGGCGCGCAACGAGCTGAACAACGGGTCCGCCGAGGAGCCCGAATACTCCGAATTCACCGGCGTCTGCTTCTCCCCGGACGGGCGCACGCTGTACGCCAACATCCAGGATCCGGGCATCATGCTGGCCATCACCGGGCCGTGGCGGCGCGCGCACTGACGGCTCTGCACCTTTGCCCCGGGCCTTCGCCCTGAGCGTGGGCCCGGGTCCTGCGCCCGGGCCTACTTACTGCGCCCGCGCCTCACTGGGCCGGGGAAACCTCCGCGCGGGAGGCCTCGGCCCACTCGGCGAGCAGGAACTCGTACGCCTCCGAGGGCCACTCGCCGTCCACCCGGGTCTCCACAAGGTGCCGTATCGCCTCGTTCGCCTCGGCGGCGGACGGGCGGGCGGGCCCCGCGGGTGTGAAGGTCTCGTGCATGCTTCCAAGGCTACGGGCGGGCACTGACAGCCACCCACGGATTACGCGTGGCATCCATCACCCGCAATCCGTGGCGGCAGCCGTATGTGCCCGCCCACCTGCTCAGAGTGCCTGCGCGGCGGGCTTCACCATGCCGCGCACTGTGCGCGACTTCACAAAGTCGCCCATGGCAGTCATCTCCCACTCGCCGGAGAACTGCTTGATCAGCTTCGCCATCATCACCCCGGTCTGGGGCTCGGCGCCCGTCAGGTCGAAGCGCACCAGCTCCTCGCCGCTCGCCGCGTCGATCAGCCGGCAGTAGGCCTTGGCGACCTCGGTGAACTTCTGGCCGGAGAAGGAGTTGACCGTGAAGACCAGGCCCGTGGCGTCGGCGGGGATCCGGCCGAGGTCCACGACGATCACCTCGTCGTCGCCCGCGCCCTCACCGGTCAGGTTGTCACCGGAGTGCTTGACGGCGCCGCCGAGGATGGACAGCTTGCCGAAGTAGCAGCTGTCGATGTGGTTGCGCTGCGGACCGTACGCGATGACGGAGGCGTCGAGGTCGATGTCCTTGCCGCGGAACGCGGGCTCCCAGCCGAGGCCCATCTTGACCTGGGAGAGCAGCGGGCGGCCGCCCTTGACCAGGGAGACGGTCTGGTTCTTCTGGAGGCTGACCCGGCCCTTGTCGAGGTTGATCTTCCCGGCGCCGGGAGCGGCGGCCGGGGGTGCGGCGGGCGCGGCCGGGGCGGGCGCGGGAGCCGCGGGCGTGGTGGGGCCGCCGAGCCAGGGGGAGGCCGGGTAGGAGGCCGGCGCGGCCGGGGGCGCGGCCGGCGCCGGGGCCACCGGGGCCGCGGGCGGGGTCACGGCCTGGGGCGGCGCGGGCTCCTCGTCCACGGAGACCCCGAAGTCGGTGGCGATGCCCGCGAGGCCGTTCGCGTACCCCTGGCCGACCGCGCGGACCTTCCACACGCCGCCGCGCAGGTAGATCTCGACGACGACGAGCGCGGTCTCCGTGCCCAGCTGCGGCGGGGTGAAGCCGGCGATCACCGCGCCGCCGTCGGCGTTGCGCACGGTGGCGGTGGGCTCGATGCCCTGGAAGGTCTGCCCGGCGGCGTCCGGGCTGGCCGTGACCACGATCCGCTCGATGCCCGGGGGCACCGCACCGGTGTCCACGGTGATCGAGTCCGGCGTCGAACCGCCGCCGGACCGGTAGCCGACACCGGGCCCGGTGGGCTGGTTGAAGAAGATGAAGTCGGCGTCGGAGCGCACCTTGCCGTCCGCCGCGAGGAGCAGGGCCGATACGTCGAGCCGTACCGGCGCAGCCACGTCGACCGTCACGCGGACGGCATTGAGCGGCAGGTTGGATCCAGGGGTCATAGCGGTCATGCCCGGAGAACGACCGGAGGGGCTTTGCCGTTCCCTTACCCTCGCGGGATATTCGGGATATTTCAGTGCCGATCACGCGGTTGGCCGCGCCCCTGTGCGCGCCCCTGGTTGCGCGGGTGGCTGCGGGCGAGGCGCTCGTTGCCGAACTTGAAAAAACGCCGCGACGGGGGCGGGACGGGCAACGGGATTTCCGGTGCCCCGGCGGGCGGCGTCGCCTGCCGGGACACCGGCACCCGGGACACCGCGGCGCCGGGGCACCGGGACCGTTCAGCCCCCGGTGACCTGGCGCGGCAGCCCCAGCGGGTTGGCCTCGCGCAGCTCCGCAGGCAGGAGGGCGTCCGGTACGGACTGGTAGGCCACCGGCCGCAGCCAGCGCTCGATCGCGGCGCCGCCGACCGAGGTGGAGTGCGAGGTGGCCGCCGGGTAGGGGCCGCCGTGGTGCTGGGCCGGGGCCACCGCGACCCCGGTCGGCCAGCCGTTCACGACGATCCGGCCCGCCAGCCCCGTGACCTGCCCGATCAGCTCGGTGGCCGGACCCGGCGCGCCCTCGGTCTCGGCGGCCGACAGCTGGAGGGTGGCGCTCAGGTTCCCGCCGAGGCGCCCGAGGACCGCGCCCGCCTCGCCCTGGTCGGCGTACCGCACGACGACGGTGACCGGACCGAAGCACTCCTCCAGGAGGAGGTCGTACGCGCCGCCCTCCAGGAGGTTCCCGGCCCCTACGGTCAGGTAGCCCGCCCCGACCGTGTGTTCTCCGCCGGATCCGGGGGTGACGGGGGCGTCGACGCCGGGCAGTGCGGCCCGCTCGCGCACGCCGGCGACGAAGTTCTCCCGCATCCGGTGGTCGAGCAGCACCCCCGGCTCGGTCTCCCCGAGCGCCTTGGTGAGCTCGCCGGTGACCCGGTCGCCGTCCGGGCCCTCGGGGACCAGCACCAGGCCGGGCTTCACGCAGAACTGGCCGACGCCGAGGGTGACCGAGCCGGCCAGCCCGGACCCGATCTCCTCGGCACGTTCGGCGGCGGCGGCCGGGGTGACCACGACGGGGTTGAGGGAGCCCAGTTCGCCGTGGAAGGGGATGGGCACGGGCCGCGCGGCGGCCGCGTCGAACAGGGCCCGCCCGCCCCGGATGGAACCGGTGAATCCGGCGGCGGCCACCAGCGGATGGCGAATCAGCTCCAGGCCGGCGTCGAACCCGTGGACCACGCTCACCACTTCGGCCGGCAGCCCGGTGGCGACCGCGGCCCGGCGCAGCAGCGAGGCGCACAGCTCGGAGGTGGCGGGGTGGTCGGGGTGCGCCTTGACGACCACGGGGCAGCCGGCGGCCAGCGCGCTCGCGGTGTCGCCGCCGGGGACGGAGAAGGCGAGCGGGAAGTTGGACGCGGCGTAGACCGCTACCACGCCGAGGGGGACCTTGTAGCGGCGCAGTTCGGGGCGCGGCGGGCTGAGGGCGGGGTCGGCGCGGTCGATCCGGATGTCGAGGTAGGCTCCGGCGTCCACGGCGTCGGCGAAGGCGCGCAGCTGGCCGGTGGTGCGGGCCAGTTCGCCGGTGAGCCGGCCCGGGCCGAGTGCGGTCTCGGCGTCGGCGGCCTCGATGACGTGGGCGGCAGCCTCGTCGAGCAGTGCGGCGGCGGCGCGCAGGAAGGCGGCGCGGACGGTGGCGTCGGCGAGCGGGCCACGGGCGGCGTGTGCGGCCCGTACGGCTTCGTCCACCTCTTGGGGTGTGGCCTCCACCGCAACCTGTTCGCGCTGCTTCCCGGTGCGGGGGTCCACACTCCAGACTGGTGTCGTTGTCATGGCCCGCTGCCTCCTGGATCGTTCAGTATTCTGAACGCTGTTCCGGTGGATGAATGATCACATCTGCTGTGGACTCTATTTCCGCGTCCTCGGCGTGACAAGAGGCGATCAGAGGGGGAGCAGGCGTATGACGACGGCCGAGTCGGGGATTCCGGTCCAGGCGGCGCCGGTCAAATCGGCGGTGCGGACCGTTCTCCTGCTGGAGCACTTCGCGGCGCGTCCGGGGCTGCACAGCCTGGCCGACATCCAGAGCGACCTGTCCCTGCCCAAGTCCAGCCTCTACATGCTGCTGCGCACGCTGGTGAATCTGGGGTGGGTGGAGACGGACGCGACCGGCACGCGGTACGGCATCGGCGTACGGGCCCTGCTCGTCGGCAGCTCGTACATCGACGGCGACGAGGTCGTCGCGGCCGCCCGGCCCACCCTGGACCGGCTCTCCGACGACACGACGGAGACCATCCACCTGGCCAGGCTGGACGGGACGAGCGTGGTCTACCTCGCCACCCGGCAGTCCCAGCACTACCTGCGGCCCTTCACCCGGGTCGGAAGGCGACTGCCCGTGCACTCGACGGCGCTGGGCAAGGCGCTGCTGGCGACGCACACGGACGCGGAGGTGCGGGGGCTGCTGCCGCCGCGGTTGGAGGCGGTCACCGAACACACCGTCACCGACCGGGAGCGGCTCATCGAGGAGCTGGCGCTGGTGCGCGAGCAGGGGTACGCGGTGGACCGGGAGGAGAACACGCTCGGGCTGCGCTGCTTCGGGGTGGCCGTGCCGTACCGGACGCCGGCGCGGGACGCGGTGAGCTGCTCGGTGCCGGTGGCCCGGCTGACGGGGGAGCACGAGCAGGTCATCAAGGCGGCACTGTTCGAGGCGCGGGACCGGCTGTCGGTGGTCACGCGCCGCATGTGAGGTGGTGCGGGTGCGGGTGCGGGTGCGGGGCTTCGGGTGCGGGGCCTCGGGCGGGGCGCCGGGGGTGAGGCGGGTTGGGCCTCCCCCGCGTGGGGGAGGCGGTTCCCCATCAAGGGGGAGGCGGCGGGGCTGCGCAGCCGCGACCGTCGAGTCATGAACACGCGAGAGGTGCAGACGAGTGGGGTGGCGGACGCGAAACGGCCGTCGCCCTCCCGCCCGGGGGCCGGGCGGCGGATCCTGCGGGCGGTGGCCGTGGTCGCCACCGTGCCGTACGTGGGGCTCAAAACGGCCTGGCTGGCCGGGAGTCACCTCGGGATACCCGAAGGAAGTGTGCTGCGGGAGCCGGGCCCGTTCTTCTTGGCGGCCAATTCGATCACGCTGGCCATGGACGCCTGCGTGATCCTGCTCGCGCTGCTGCTCACCAGGCCCTGGGGCATTCGGGTGCCCGGCTGGCTGCTGACCGTCCCGGTCTTCGTGGCCACCGGTCTGCTGACCCCGATCTTCTTCGCGTTCCCCGGCCAACTGCTCGTACGAGCCGTCGGGTTCGGGTCGGATCCCGTGGTGGAGGCGGCGCGCGAGCCCTTCCTGGACTCCTGGGTGTTCATGGTCGTCTACACCGGATTCATGGTCCAAGGACTCGCCCTGGCCGGGCTGTTCGTGCCCTATGCGCGGGAGCGCTGGGGACAGCGGTGGCAGGGCGTGACGGGGAAGCGGCTGCCGCCGTCCACGGGGGTGGTGGCGGCAGCCGCGGCGGCCGTCGGCCTGGCGGTCGCGGTGGTGTACGGGTACTGGACCTTCGGCGGTACCGCCGGTCTCGGTGCCGGGACGGCAGATCAGTCCGTGGACAGGGCCGTGGTGACCGCGGTCGACGCGATGTGCGCGCTCGTCGCCGGAGCGGGGGCCCTGCTCCTGGCCCGTGGCGGGACGATCCCGGCGCGGTGGCCGCTCGGCCTCGCCTGGATCGGCGGGGCGGCCACGCTGAGCTGGGGGGCCTGGATGACGATCGCCGCGCTGGGACCGCAGTTGGACGGAGGCGAAGGACCTTCCGCCGCAACGCTGTTGATCTACGCTGGCCAGATGATCACGGGCTTGCTCGCCGGCACCGTCCTCCTGCGCTTCCTCACGGCCCGCCGCCCGGCATGAACCGGCTGCTGGGGGCGCGGGCCGGGTGGCGCTGGGTGCACCTGATACTCGGCGGCGCCCTGCTGATGCCGTACTTCCTGCTCGCGCAGGTGGTGGTCGGTGTCGTCGCGGGCGGGGTCAACGCCCTCGACTCCGCCCCGCTCAGCCTCCTCGCGTATGCCCTCTCCCTGCCCCTCGTCGCCGCCACGGCGCTGTTCGGGCCGGTCCGTCCGATGTCGGTGGTCGCTGTCCGGGCCATGTGCGGGGTGCCGGGGGAGGGTTTGGCCGACGGGCCGGCGAGGTCCTGGGCCGCGCGGGTGCGGGCGTCGGCCTGGTGGACCCTGCACCTGGGGACAGGAGCGCTGATCAGCGGTATGACCCTCGCGGTGCCGCCCATGGCGGTCGTGCTGATCGCGGTGCCGGTCGTGGGCCGGCTGGGGGACGTCCGGTTGGGGTACGGCTGGTTCGCCACGGACACCAACCCGTACGCCGCCCCCCTGGTCGGGATCGGTCTGCTGGCCGGGCTGGCCCTGTGCGCCGCCGGGGCCGGGCAGCTGCTGGCCCGGACGGCGCCCGTTCTGCTCGGGCCGACGCCGGCGGACCGGCTGGCCGCGGCCGAGGAGCGGGCCGCAGACCTGGCCGTGCGCAACCGGCTGGCCCGGGAACTGCACGACGCGGTCGGGCACGCGCTGAGCGCGGTCACCCTCCAGGCCGCCGCCGCCCGGCGGATGCTGGAGCGCGATCCCGAGTTCGTACGGGAGGCGCTCGCCGCGATCGAGGACACCACCCGGCGGACGGTGGGCGAGCTGGACGCCGTACTGGGCCTGCTCCGGGACGGGGACCCGGACCGGCCGGACGCCGCGCACGCCCCCACCCTCGCCACCGACCTCGACGGGCTGCTGGCCCGTACCCGGGCCGGCGGCACCACCGTCACCGCGCACCAGGACCCCGGCCCCACCGGGGACTGGGCCGCCCTCCCGGCGATCGCCTCCCGCGAGGCGTACCGGATCGTCCAGGAGGGCCTCAGCAACGCCCTGCGCCACGGGGCGGGCCCGGTGGATCTGCGGATCCGCGTACGGACCGGCTCCGATCCCGGCGTCGGCTCCGACACCGGCTCCGACACCGATACCGACACCGCGTACCGTCGACTGGAGGTCACCATGACCAATCCGCCCGCCGCCCCCGACGACGACCGGGAGCCCCGCACCGGTGGGGGCCGCGGACTGCGCGGCGCCGCGGAACGGGCCGCGCTGCTCGGCGGCAGCATCGAGGCGGGCCCGTACGGCGACGGTTGGCGCCTGCGGGCCGTCCTCCCGCTCACCGGGGACGACCGGTGACCGGGACCGGGACCACGACCACGACCACGACCACGACCACGAGCGGGGCCGGGACAGCCCCCGCGGCCCGGCCGCCGCTGCGCATCGTGCTCTGCGACGACGAGCGGATGGTCCGCACCGCGCTGCGGGTCATCCTGGAGGCCGAAGCCGATCTGGAGGTCGTGGGCGAAGCGGCCACCGGGGCCGCGGCGGTCGCACTGGTCCGGGCGCTCGCCCCCGACGTGGTGCTGATGGACGTCCGGATGCCCGAGATCGATGGCATCCGCGCCACCGAGCAGGTCCTCGCCACCATGGCCGAGCCGCCCCGGATCGTGGTCGTCACCACCTTCGAGAACGACGCCTACGTCTATGACGCGCTGCGCGCGGGAGCCGTCGGCTTCCTCCTCAAGCGGGCCGACCCCGACGAGCTGATCGGCGCGGTCCGGCTCGTCGCCCGCGGCGACTCCCTGCTCTTCCCGGCCGCGGTCCGCTCCCTCGCCGCCGCCCTCACGGCCGGCGCCCCGCCCGCGCACGCACCCTGGGTGGCCCGGATCACCGACCGCGAGGCCGACGTCCTGCGCCTGATGGCCACCGGGCTGTCCAACCACGAGATGAGCGAGCGCCTCGGCGTCGGGCCGCAGACCGTCAAGACGCACGTCGCGTCGGTCCTCGCCAAGACCGGCTCCCGCGACCGCACCCAGGCGGTCATCGCGGCCTACGAGGGAGGCTTCATCATGAAGAAAAGCTGAGAACCCCGCCACAATCGGGGCAGAGCGGAACGGCCGGGACCGCCGGGACGTCCTTCTGGGGGATGAACAAGACGATCAGGCGTGCGTCGGTCTTCTGTCTGCTCCTGGTGCTGGCCCTGCTGGTCCGCGTCACCTGGGTGCAGGCATACCAAGGCCAGGCCCTCGCAGACGACAAGCACAACCGCCGGAATCTCATCGGGCAGTACGAGAACCCGCTGGGCAACATCATCGTGGGTGGGGAGGCGATCACCGGCTCGGTGAAGACGGGCGGAAAGGACTTCGGCTACAAGCGGACGTACGTCGACGGTCCCCTCTACGCGCCCATCACGGGCTACAGCTCCCAGGCCTACGGCACCACCATGCTGGAGGGCATCTACAAGAACGTCCTCAACGGCTCCGACAGCCGGCTGAAGACCGTGATGGACATGCTCACCAACAAGCGGGCCGCCCCCGGCAACGTCCTGACCACCATCGACAAGGACGTCCAGAAAGCCGCCTACGACGCGCTCCAGGGCAAGCAGGGCGCGGCCGTCGCGATGGACCCGAAGAGCGGCGAGATCCTCGCCGTGGTCAACAACCCCTCCTTCGACCCGGGCACCATCGCCGGCGCCAACGACGAGAAGGCCTGGACCGAGCTCTCCGCGGACAAGGGCAAGGCCCTGGAGAACGTGGCGCTGCGCAAGCCCCAGGCCCCCGGCTCCACCTTCAAGCTGGTCACCCTCGCCGCGGCGATCGAGAACGGCCTCGTCACCGACATCGACCGGCAGACCGGCATCGCCGACCCGTACACGATCCCCGGCACCCGCACCCTGCTGCCCAGCGAGGCGGGCTCCGCGGCCTGCAACAACGTCTCGGTGCGCACCGCCCTGCGGCTGTCCTGCAACAACGTCTTCGCCGAGCTCGCCTCCAAGCTGGGCCAGGACAAGATGCGGGCGACGGCCGAGAAGCTCGGCTTCAACGTGCAGATCGACACTCCGGTGCGCACCAACCCGTCGAGCAAGTACCCCTCGAAGAAGATGTCGATCGACCAGGTCGCGCAGACCGGCATCGGCCAGTTCGACGTCCAGGCCACCCCGCTCCAGATGGCGATGGTGACGGCCGCCGTCGAGAACGGCGGCAAGCTCGTCGCCCCGCACATGGTCTCCGAGGTCACCGACGCGGGCGGCAACGTGCTGGAGAGCTTCAAGGACCCGAAGTCCCAGAAGGTCATGGACGAGAGGACGGCCTCCATGATCCGCGACGCCATGCGTACGGTCGCGACCGAGGGCGGCGGCAAGCCGGCCCAGGTGTCGGGCGCCGAGGTGGGCGGCAAGACGGGCACCGCCCAGCGCGGTGTCAACAACAGCCTCGCGCCGCTGGCCTGGTTCACCTCGTACGGCAAGCTGAACGGCAAGCAGATCGCGGTGGCCGTGGTGATCGAGAACTCCGACACCGACCGCTCCGAGATCGGCGGCGGCAAACTGGCCGCCCCCATCGCCCAGAAGATGATGGAGGCGTGGCTGAAGAAGTAGCCACGCGGGCCGCTGGGCCGACGCGCCGGGAACCGCCGAGGGTCCCGGCGCGTTTTCATTCCCATGATCAGAACAGCGCGCACCGCCGACCTCGCCGCGATCGCCGCCCTGCACACCAGGGCCCGCGCCACCTACTACGAGGGCCACATCCCCGAGGAGGCCTATCTGGGGGACGCCGAGATCCAGCGGACCCGGGAGGGCTGGTCCCGGGCCATAGCCCGGGACGCCGCCGAGGGCGGAGTGCTCTGCGCCGAGCAGGACGGCGAGCTCACCGGGGTCGCCGCGTACCGCACGGAGAACGGCGAGACCACCCTCACCCAGCTCCACGTCGACCCGGTCCACTGGCGCCGCGGCACGGGGGCGGCGCTGCACGCCGCCTGCGTGGAGGTCTGGCGCCGGGCCGGAATCGGCCAGGTCCGCCTCGAGGTCTACGAGCACAACCTGCGCGCCCAGGCGTTCTACGCCACCCAGGGCTGGCTCGCGGATCCCGCTGCCGCCCGCTCTGGCAGCCACCGCACCCTCTGGCTGGAGGTGGACCGGGTACCGGCCGCGTCCGGGGAATGAGACGGGCGGATGGGTGGTTGAACCACAAACCGTTTCATCCCCCTGCGAACCCGGAGAGAAGAAGGATCATGCGCGTCGAGATCTGGAGCGACATCGCCTGCCCCTGGTGCTACATCGGAAAGGCCCGCTTCACCAAGGGACTGGCCGAGTTCGCGCACCGCGACGAGGTGGAGATCGTCTTCCGGTCCTTCGAGCTCGACCCGGGCAGTGCGAAGGGGGTCACCGCTCCCGTCGTGGAGATGCTCGCCCAGAAGTACGGCCGCACGCTCGACGAGGCGCGCGGCATGGAGGAGCACGTCGCCGCCAGCGCCCGCGCCGAGGGCCTCACGTACCGCACCGAGGGCCGTGACCACGGCAACACCTTCGACATCCACCGGCTGCTGCACCTGGCCGCCGCCCGCGGACGTCAGGAGGAGCTCCTCGACCTCGCCTACCGGGCCAACTTCGGCGAGGAGCGCTCCGTCTTCGACCCCGAGGTGCTGATCGCGCTCGCCGTCGAGGCCGGGCTGGACGAGACCGAGGCGCGCACCGTCCTCGCCGACGACTCCGCCTACGCCGCCGAGGTGCGGGCCGACGAGCGCGAGGCCGCCGAACTGGGTGCGAACGCCGTCCCGTTCTTCGTCCTGGACCGCCGCTACGGGATCTCGGGCGGGCAGCCGGCCGAGGTGTTCACGCGCGCCCTGGAGCAGGCCTGGGCCGGGCGCGAGGTCGAGGAACCGGCCGCCGGCGCCGAGGCGTGCGAGCCCGACGGGGCGTGCGCGGTCCCGCAGGCATAAGGATTACTTGGGGTGGGCGCAGTGAACCCGGCAATGGACTTTGGGTCGTTCCTGGCGCAGAGTTGACGGCATGGATCTTCCCCTCGCCGAGGCGACCCGTGCCGAGTTCGCCCACACCACCACCTACCTCAACAGCGCCAAGTGCGGGGTCGTCCCGCGTTCCGCCGTCGCGGCCGTACGGGAGCTGGCCGAGGCGGCGGGGGCCGGGCTCCCCACCGGCTTCGGCGACTTCGACCGGGTCAACCGCGCCCGGGCGGCCTTCGCCCGCCTCGTCGGGGTGGGTGCCGACCGGGTGTCCGTCGGCTCGGCGGTCTCCACCCACGTCGGCCTCGTCGCCGCCTCGCTCCCGTCGGGCGCCGAAGTGCTCTGCCCCGAGGGCGAGTTCTCCTCCGTGGTCAACCCCTTCGTGGCGCGCGGCGACCTCAAGATGCGCTTCGCCCCGCTGGAGTCCCTCGCCGAGGCCGTCGGCGCCGATACCGCCCTCGTCTCCCTGAGCGTCGTGCAGTCCGCGGACGGCCGCACGGCCGATCTGGCCGCGGTGCGCGAGGCGGCAACCGCCCACGGATCCCGGATGCTCGTGGACGCCAGCCAGGCGGCCGGCTGGCTCCCCTTCGACGCCTCGCCGTACGAGTACACGGTCGCCGTGGGCTTCAAATGGCTGCTCGGCGTGCGCGGAGCCTCGTACCTGACCGTGTCGCAGGAGGCCCAGCACACGCTGACCCCGCTGCACGCCGGCTGGGTACCGGCGGTGGCCGACGGGGACGCAACCTACGGGCCGATGTCGGGGCTCGCCCCCGGGGCGTGGCGGTTCGACGAGTCCCCGGCCTTCCTGGCCTACCACGCGTCCGAGCTCGCCCTGGCCCTGCTGGAGCGCATCGGCATCGAGGCCGTCCACGCCCACGACACCGCCCTGGCCGCCCGCTACCGGGCCGGACTCGCGCGCCTCGGCCACGAGCCCGTCCCCGGTGATGCGGCCATCGTCTCCGTTCCGGGTCTCGCCGATCGGCAGCCCGCCCTGGAGGCGGCGGGCATCGCCACTTCCGCCCGTGCGGGCCTCCTGCGGGCCTCGTTCCACCTCTACAACACCGAGGCGGACGTGGACCGGTTGCTGGACGCCCTCTCCGCCTCCTGACGCCGCGGGGCCCGCGCGTACAGTGCCGCCATGAGTGATGTGAGCGATGTGCGCGTGGGCGACGTGGGCGGCGCGAGTGACGTGCTGCACGTGAAGGGGCGGGTGCTGGTCGGGCCCGACGAGGTCCGCGACGAGCTCTGGGTGGTCGGTGGCCGGATCTCCTACGAGCGCCCGCGCGGCGCCCGCGAGACCACCACGGTGACCGGCTGGGCCCTGCCCGGGCTGGTCGACGCGCACTGTCATGTGGGCCTGGACTCCCACGGCCCGGTCGACGCCGAGACCGCAGAGCGGCAGGCCCTCGCCGACCGCGACGCCGGCACCCTCCTCATCCGGGACGCCGGATCGCCCTCGGACACCCGCTGGATCGACGGCCGCGAGGATCTTCCGAAGATCATCCGGGCCGGTCGGCACATCGCCCGCACCCGCCGCTACATCCGCAACTACGCCCACGAGATCGAGCCCGCCGACCTCGTCGAGTACGTCGGCCGCGAGGCGCTGCGCGGCGACGGCTGGGTCAAGCTCGTCGGCGACTGGATCGACCGCGACGCCGGGGACCTCGCGGCCTGCTGGCCGCGCGCCGAGGTCGAGGCGGCCATCGCCGAGGCCCATCGGCTGGGCGCCCGGGTCACGGCGCACTGCTTCGCCGAGGACTCGCTGCGCGACCTGGTCGAGGCGGGCATCGACTGCATCGAACACGCCACCGGCCTCACCGAGGACACCATCCCGCTGTTCGCGGAGCGCGGGGTCGCGATCGTCCCCACCCTCGTGAACATCGCGACGTTCCCGAAGATGGCGGCGGGCGGCGAGACGAAGTTCCCGCGCTGGTCGGCGCACATGCGACGGCTCCACGAGCGGCGGTACGACACCGTCCGCGCCGCCTACGACGCGGGCATCCGGGTCTACGTCGGTACCGACGCGGGGGGCTCCCTCCCGCACGGCCTGGTCGCGGCGGAGGTCGCCGAGCTCGTCAGGGCCGGCATCCCGGCGATCGACGCGCTCTCCGCGACGACCTGGGCGGCCCGCGAGTGGCTCGGCAGGCCGGGTCTGAGCGAAGGGGCGCCCGCAGACCTCGTTGTCTACGCCGCCGACCCGCGGGCCGACGTACGTGCGCTCGCGGAGCCGCTGAGGGTCGTCGTGAACGGCGGGATCCGGGCCTGAGCCGGGGCTGAGCCGTGCCCGAGCCAGGTCCGGGCCGGGGCTGAGCCGGGCGTCGGCGCCTTGTTGACGCCGCGTGACGTCGGGAGCCGCCGGTCGTTGAAAAAGGCCGTGTGGGCCCGGCGTCCGTGACGGGCGAGAACTCTCGTTCTTCGTGAGGCGAAACGATTCGAATATCCGCCCGGAAACCACCCTTTGGGGTGAAGTAGCGTCAGGTTGCCCCTCGTTCACCCACAGTGCGTAAAGATTCCGGGGTCGAGACCGTCGGCGCGCGCGATGTCCCCCATTGGCGGCGTGACGGCACCCAACTCCCCGGGGGTACCACCACCGTGAACAGCCATACCTTCCGCATGCCCGCGGCCGTCCTGCTCGCCACGGGAGCGGTCGCCCTGCTCACCGCGCCGCCCGCCTTCGCCACGGGAGGCGGTGGAGCCGGGGGCGAGGGCAGGGCCGGTGCCGTCGTCCTGCGCGCCGGACTGGACGTGGGCCTGCTCAACAAGGCCGTCCACGTCCCGCTGAAGACGACCCTCAACGAGGTCAGCGCCCCGGCGGCGGCCGAGAAGACGGCACTGACCGTCACCCTGGACGGGGTCGAGGGGAACAAGCCGGTCAGTGTGCTGCGCGCCGAGGTGGCCACTTCCAAGGCGACCGCCGACAAGAACCGGGCCGAGGCGGAGGCGAACCTGGCCAAGGCCAAGATCCATGTCCCGGGCCTGCCGCTGCTCTCCCTCGTCGAGGTGGAGAAGGTCACCTCCAAGGCCGTCTGCGAAGCCGGCAAGAAGCCCGTGGCCAGCGCGAACGTCCTCGGGAAGGTGACGGCGCTCGGCAAGAAGGTCACCCTGACGGCGGGCGGTCCGACCAAGGTGGACGTCCCCGGAGTGGGCCAGGTCCTGCTGGAGCTGTCCGGCACGGAGACCACCTCCACCACGGCCGCCGCGGCAGCGCTCCGCCTGAAGGTGTCGGTGAACCCGCTGAACCTGAACGTGGCGCAGGTCGACGGCGAGATCGTGCTCGCCGAGGCCCGCTGCGAGTCCCCGAAGGGCGCGGCGCCGGCCTCGACCCCGCCCGCAAACCAGGACATCAAGCCCCAGACCGCGACGGGCACCGGCGCGGAGGCGTCCGGTGCCCGGGCGAACGCCAACCTCGCCGAGACCGGCGGCGGTTCACTCACTCCCTATGTCGCGGGCGGGGCGCTGACGCTGCTCGCCATCGGCGGGGGCGCGCTCCTGCTCACCCGGCGGGGCAAGGCCGCTTCGTAGGGCGGGCGGGAGCCCCGGGCCACCGCCCGGTCCGCCCGCCCCGGGGAGCACACGGAGGGGAGTGCTCACGGGGTGGCGGGCGCGGGCGGGCGGTGTGCCCGTGCCGGGGAGCACCCGCCCCGAGGAGTACGCGTGCCGAGGAGCACCCGGAGGGGAGTGCTCGGCAGGCGCCGTGCTCGGCGGGACGGGGCGCTCAGCGGGTGGCGTGCTCCAGCCCCTGCTCGCCCGCGCCGCGGGACATCACGGCACCGGTGACCTGCTGGTCGATCCGCGCGTACTCGCTGCGCTTCGTGGCCGGGAGCGAGGCGTCCGAGGCGGCGCAGGAGGCGCAGACGACGCGGAACGGCGGCCCCATGTCCGAGTACTGCGTGAGGTATTCGGCCTTCGCCACCTCCCAGCGGCCCGGATGACCGGCAGCCGGGGCGAAGGTGAACCGGGGGACCGAGGACTGGTTGCCGCGCAGTTTGTCGGCCGGTACGAAGCTGGCGACCTGGTCGCCCATGCCGAAGACCACCCAGGTGCCGTTGATCTTCTCGTAGGGCTGCGGCACGTGGTTGTGCGTGCCGATGACCAGATCGATGTCGGGGAGGCCGTCGGCCGAGCGGGAGGCGGTGAGCGCCTGCGCCAGTTCCTTCTGCTGCTCGTCCGGCGCGGTCTGCCACTCGGTGCCCCAGTGGACGCTGAGCACCACCACGTTCGCGCCCCCCGCCCGGGCCGCCCGGGCGTCTGCGAGGATCCGGTCCCGGTCGATCAGATTGACGGCCCAGGGCTTGTCCTGCGGAAGCGGGATGCCGTTCGTGCCGTACGTGTAGGAGAGCTGGGCGACCTTCGCGCCGCCCGCCGTGAGCAGGGCCGGGGCCTTGGCCTCTTCGGCGCTGCGGGCGGAGCCGACGTGGGGGATGCCGACCCGGTCGAGGTGCTCCAGGGTGCGGGCGAGGCCCTCGTAGCCGTCGTCCAGGGTGTGGTTCGAGGCGGTGGAGCAGCTGTCGTACCCGGCGTCCTTGAGGGCGTCCGCCAGTTGGTGCGGGGCCTTGAAGGTGGGATAGCCCGTGTAGGGGCCGCCGGGGCGCCCGTACGGTATCTCGTGGTGGCATATCGCCAGGTCGGCGGCGGAGACCAGGGGTTTGACCCCCGCGAGTATCTTCCGGAAGTCGTACTCCCCGGCCCGGTCCGCGTCGGCCGCCGACCGCTGCACGATCGAGGGGTACGGGATGATGTCGCCGGTCGCCACCAGCGTGAACGGCTTCCCCGGGGCGGCGGCCTGCGGTGCCTCCGACTTCCCCTGCCCCGGCTCGCCCTGCCCCGGCCCGCCCCGCAGGCGCTGCTCCGCGGCGGGCGCCGCGCCGCTGTCGAGCAGCCGTGGCACGGCGTAGATCCCGCCGCCCACGACCGCCAGCGCGGCCAGCGCCGCGACCGACCTGGCGGATGCCTTCATTTCCGACCCCCGATGTCGTGCCCCGATGCGGGGATCGTCACCCGGTCCCCGCCCCCGCAGCCATCGTAGGGGGGCCATTCGGGTCAGGAGGGGGCCTCGCGGCCCGCGGTCACCGCCCGACGAGCGCGAGCGCGTGGTCGAGGGCCTGGAGCAGCCGGCCCGTCGTCGCCCGGTCGCGCACCGCCAGCCGCAGCCAGGAATGGTCCAGCCCCGGGAAGGTGTCCCCGCGGCGGACGGCGAAGCCGAGGGCGCGCAGCCGGGTGCGGACCTCGGCCCCGCCCGCCACCCGGATCAGGACGAACGGTCCCTCCGCCACCCCGACGACCGTCACCTCGTCGAACTCCGCGAGCCCGGCCAGCAGGTGCGCCCGGTCCACCGCGATCCGCCGGGCCGCATCCTCCGCCTCGGCCAGCGCCGCCGGAGCCATACAGGCCTCGGCCGCCACCAGCGCGGGGGTCGACACCGGCCACAGCGGCTGAGCGGCCGCCAGCTTCGCGATCACCTCGGGCTCGGCCAGCACGTAGCCGATCCGCAGCCCCGCCAGCCCCCATGTCTTCGTCAGGCTCCGCAGCACCACCAGCCCCGGCAGGTCCATCCGTCCCGCCAGGGCCTCCCGCTCGCCCGGGACGGCGTCCATGAACGCCTCGTCGACGACCAGGATCCGGCCCGGCCGGGCCAGCGCGGCCAGGGTTCCCGCCGGGTGCAGCACGGACGTCGGATTGGTCGGGTTGCCGACCACCACCAGGTCCGCCTCCTCGGGCACGGCCGCCGGGTCCAGCCGGAAGCCGTCCGCCGCCCGCAGCACCACCCGCTCCACCCGGTGCCCCGCATCCCGCAGGGCGGCTTCGGGCTCGGTGAACTGCGGATGCACCACGACCGGCCGTACCGCTCCCAGGGCCCGCGCGATCAGTACGAAGGCCTCCGCGGCCCCGGCCGTCAACAGCACCCGCTCGACCGGCAGCCCGTGCCGGGCCGCCACCGCCGCACGGGCGGGCCGCCCGTCGGGGTACGCGGCGAGGTCCCCGAGGGAGGCGGCGATCCGCTGCTTGAGCCAGTCCGGGGGAGTCTGCGCACGTACGTTGACCGCCAGGTCCACCAGCGCGGAGCCCGCGTCGATCACCTCGGCGTCACCGTGGTGGCGCAGGTCGTGCGCGTGCGCCGTGGCCACCGCGCAGGTCGCCGCCATCGACCGCCGCTTGGGCACGAGGAGTTCCCCGCCGCCCGCGAGGGCAGCGGCCTCGGCCACCGAGGGGGTCCCGGTGGCGGTGCGCACCGCCTCCGAGGGGTGCGGCACGGCGACGGCGGCCAGCCGTGCGGCCGGGTAGCTCACCAGGGGCACGCCGAAACGTTCCGCCGCGCCCGTGAGCCCCGGCTCGTCCGCCTTCGACTCCACGGTGGCCAGCGACTTCACCGCCTCCACGGCGAGCCCGGCCCCCCGCAGCGTCTCCTCGACCAGCGCGCAGACCTCCGCGACGGAAACCCCCGCGCGCCCGCCGACCCCGACCACCACCTGCGTCGTGTACTCGCCCACCGGGGGTCCTCCCTCCGTAGTCATCGTCACCGCCACCGCCACCAGCACTTCGCCTGCCCGGGTCGGTCCGTCGTCAACAGTCCGCCGCCCGCCACCCGCGCGCGGACGTGCACGCGCGGCGAGGAGTCTGTATTCAGGGGCACATGGCCGTGATCGTGGCGTTGGGCGCGTTCCTGATGACCCTGGCGGGCGGATGGGCGGCGCAGCGCGTCACCGACCGCCGCCACCTCGTGCTGGGCCTGGCCGGCGGGCTGATGCTCGGCGTCGTGGGCCTCGACCTGCTCCCGGAGGCCCTCCACGCCGCGGGCGACGAGGTGTTCGGCGTACCGCTCGCCCTGCTGCTCTTCGTCGGCGGCTTCCTCGTCGCTCACGTCGTGGAGCGGCTGCTCGCCGTCCGCCAGGCCGCGCACGGAGCCGAGGACGGCGCCCGCGTCCCCCAGGTGGGACTGACCGCCGCCGCGGCCATGGTCGGCCACAGCCTCGCCGACGGCGTGGCCCTGGGCGCGGCCTTCCAGGTCGGCGGGGGCATGGGCGTGGCCGTGGCGCTGGCCGTCATCACCCACGACTTCGCCGACGGGTTCAACACGTACACGCTCACCAGCCTCTACGGCAACGACCGCCGCAAGGCGCTGCTGATGCTCTTCGCCGACGCCGTCGCGCCGGTGGTGGGCGCGGCGTCCACCTTGCTGTTCACCCTTCCGGAGGAACCACTCGGGGCGTACCTCGGGTTCTTCGGAGGGGTGCTGCTCTACCTCGCGTCCGCCGAGATCCTCCCCGAGGCCCACCACAAGCACCCCGCCCTGTCCACGCTGATGTGCACCGTGGGCGGGGTGGCCGGGATCTGGCTCGTGGTGGGCATCGCGGACTGATCTCACGGCCGAGCCGCCGCCGCTTCGACGAAGCGGAGCGCGACGGACGGCTCCGCCGCCCAGTGCGTGTGCAGGTAGCTGGCATGCACGCCCTGCTGTACGAAGCCCTCGACCCGGCGTTCGGGGTGCGTGAACCCCCAGGCCGGGGCCGCCCCGGCGCCCGGCTCGATCACCGTGCGGTGGAACTCGTGCCCGCGCAGCCGGGTCCCGGCCTGCGCGAGCGCGCTGTCCGACACCGCGACCGCCTCGCGGTAGCCGAGGGTGAGCCGCTCCGACATCCGGGCATCGGCGTCGAGCACGCCGCACATGGGCTTGCCGTCGAGCGACCGCGCGAGGTACAGCAGCCCGGCGCATTCGGCGGCCACCGGGCCGCCGGCCTCGGCGAAGCGGGCCACGGCCTTGCGGAGCGGTTCGTTGGCGGACAGCTCCGGCGCGTACACCTCGGGGAAGCCGCCGCCGATCACCAGGCCGGTGGTTCCGGCGGGGAGCTCCTCGTCCCGGAGCGGGTCGAAGGTGACGACCTCCGCCCCGGCGGCTTGCAGCAGCTCCGTGTGCTCGGCGTAGGAGAAGGTGAACGCCGGCCCGCCCGCGACGGCGATGACCGGTGCGGCGCCGCCCCCGGACCCCCGCGCCTGAAACGCGGGCGAGGCTGAAGTGCCCAACCCCTCCGGCGTTTGAGGAGCGGGGTCCGGGGCTGCGCCCCGGCTGCGCGTCAGCGCAGTAGCCGCAGACCACGCCTCGCAGTCCAGTGGCGGGGCCGTGCGGGCCACGGCCATCAGGGCGTCCAGGTCGCAGCCGGCACGGACCTGGGCGGCCAGGGCCGAGACGGCGGTGAGCGCGTCGGAGCGTCGCTCGGCAACCGGCACAAGGCCCAGGTGGCGCGAGGGCGTGGCCACCTGCGGAGCCCGTCGCAGGACGCCGAGGACCGGCATCCCCGCCTCCTCCAGGGCCTCCCGCAGCATCACCTCGTGCCGGTCGGAGCCGACCTTGTTCAGGATCACGCCCCCCAGCCGCACCTGCGGGTCGAAGGATGCGAAGCCGTGCACCAGCGCCGCCACCGACCGCGACTGCGAGGAGGCGTCGACCACCAGCACCACCGGCGCCCGCAGCAGCTTCGCCACCTGCGCCGTCGATGCCAGTTCACCCCGGCCCGCGGCGCCGTCGTAGAGCCCCATCACGCCCTCGACCACGGCGAGATCGCACCCGGCCGCCCCGTGCGCGAACAGCGGAGCGACCAGCTCCGGCCCGCACATGAAGGCGTCGAGGTTGCGTCCCGGCCGGCCGGTGGCCAGCGCGTGGTAGCCGGGGTCGATGTAGTCGGGCCCGGCCTTGTGCGGGGACACGGCGAGGCCGCGCTCCGAGAAGGCCGCCATCAGGCCCGTGGCGACGGTGGTCTTGCCGCTGCCGGACGACGGAGCGGCGATGACCAGACGAGGCACGTTGAACGGGTACGAAGTCACCACTCGATGCCCTTCTGGCCCTTCTGCCCCGTGTCCATCGGGTGCTTGACCTTGGTCATCTCGGTGACGAGGTCCGCGAACTCCACCAGCTTCTCCGGCGCGTTGCGGCCCGTGATCACCACGTGCTGCGTGCCGGGGCGGTTGCGCAGCACCTCGATGACCTCGTCGACGTCGATCCAGCCCCAGTGCATCGGGTAGGCGAACTCGTCGAGGACGTACAGCTTGTGCGTCTCGGCGGCCAGGTCGCGCTTGACCTGCTCCCAGCCCTCCTTGGCCGCCTGCTCGTTGTCGAGCTGCGCGTCCCGCTGGACCCAGGACCAGCCCTCGCCCATCTTGTGCCAGACGACGGAGCCGCCCTCGCCGGAGGCGCCGAGCACCTTGAGCGCGTTCTCCTCGCCGACCTTCCACTTCGCCGACTTGACGAACTGGAACACCCCGATCGGCCAGCCCTGGTTCCAGGCGCGCAGCGCCAGCCCGAAGGCCGCCGTGGACTTGCCCTTGCCGGGGCCGGTGTGGACGAAGACCAGCGGACGGTTGCGGCGCTGGCGCGTCGTGAGCCCGTCGTCCGGAACGACGGACGGCTGTCCCTGGGGCATTACGCGGCCCTCCTGTTGCTGTCGGTTGATGCAGTGGATGCCACTGCCGTACGTACGTTCTTCACGAGCCCGGCCAGCGAGTCGGCCCGCAGCCCGTCGAGCGTGACGGCGGGACCGCCGAGGTCCCGGGCCAGTACGCCGGCCAGCCCCAGCCGGACCGGCCCGGACTCGCAGTCCACGACCACGGACGCGACGCCCCCGGCCTGCAGCAGCCGCGCGCTGTGCCCGGCGAGCTCGCGCGGGGTGCTGTCCGTACGACCCCCGGCGTTCCCGGCCGACGTGGCCCGCCCGTCGGTGACGACCACGAGCAGCGGCCGGCGCGAGGGATCCCGCAACCGCTCGATCCGCAGCACCTCGTGGGCCTTCAGCAGCCCGGCGGCGAGCGGGGTGCGGCCGCCCGTCGGCAGCTGCTCCAGCCGGGCCGCGGCCGCGTCCACCGAGGAGGTCGGCGGCAGGGCCAGCTCGGCCGTGGCCCCGCGGAAGGTGATCAGGCCGACCTTGTCCCGGCGCTGGTAGGCGTCCAGGAGCAGTGAGAGCACGGCGCCCTTGACCGCGCCCATGCGCTGCCGGGCGGCCATGGAGCCGGAGGCGTCGACGACGAACAGGACGAGGTTGCCCTCGCGGCCCTCCCGCGTGGCCTGACGCAGATCGTCCTTGCGGATCACCAGACCGCGTCCGGCGCGGCCGCGGGCCTTCTGGTGCGGCGCGGCGGCCTGGATGGTGGCGGCGAGGTGCAGCTTCGTCAGGTGCCCGCGCGGGCGCGTGGCGCCGGTGGTTCGGCCGTGGGCGGTGCGGGCGCGGGAGCGGCGGCCCGACGCGCCCTCGCCGAGGCCGGGCACGCTGAGCATCTTGGTCCGGAACGGCTCGGCGGCGCGTACGGCGGCCTGTTCGGGCCCGGTGCTCTCCTGGGCGGAGGGCTGCGGCTCGGGGGACTGCGGAGCTTCGGGTGCCTCCGGCGCCTCCGGTGCGTCGGCGGCATCGGACTCGGGCTGCCGCTCGGTCTCCGGGACGTCGGGGCCACCGCCCTGCGGGGGCGTGCCACCGGGGCCGCCGTCGGGGCCGCCGTCCTCGGGGCCGCCGTCGTCGGGACCCTCCGGCTCCGGCTCGGGCTCCGGGTCGGGCTCCGGCTCCTCGTCGGGGAACTGGTCCAGGATCCGGTCGAGCATGTCCTCGTCGAGGCCGGGCGCGTCGAACGGGTTGCGGCGCCGCCGGTGGGGGAGCGCCAGCAGAGCGGCCTGCCGGACGTCCTCCTTGCGCACCTCGGTCCGCCCAGCCCAGGCGGCCAGCGCGGTCGCCGTCCGCGCCATCACGATGTCGGCGCGCATCCCGTCGACCTCGAAACCGGCGCAGGTCGCCGCGATCTGCAGGAGCGCGGTGTCGCCCAGCGAGACCTTCGGCAGCAGTGCCCGCGCGGCCACCACACGGGCGCGGACCTCGTGCTCGTCACCGGCCCAGCGGGTCGCGAAGCCCGTCGGATCGTCCTCGTAGGACAGTCGGCGGCGGACGACCTCGACGCGCTGGGCGGGCTCGCGGGAGGCGGCCACCTCGACGGTCAGCCCGAACCGGTCGAGGAGCTGCGGGCGCAGCTCGCCCTCCTCGGGGTTCATCGTGCCGACGAGCAGGAAGCGGGCGGCGTGCCGGACGGAGACGCCCTCGCGCTCCACGTACGAGGCGCCCATCGCGGCGGCGTCCAGCAGCAGGTCGATCAGGTGGTCGTGGAGGAGGTTGACCTCGTCGACGTAGAGGATCCCGCGGTGGGCGTCGGCGAGCAGCCCGGGCTCGAAGGCCTTCACTCCCTCGGCGAGGGCCCGTTCGATGTCGAGGGCGCCCACGAGGCGGTCCTCGGAGGCACCGACGGGCAACTCCACCATGCGGGCGGGCCGCAGGGCACCGGAGCCGGTCTCGTGCGGGCCGTCCGGGCAGGCCGGGTCGGGAGCGGCGGGCGCGCAGCTGAACCGACAGCCGGACACGACGTCGACCTGCGGCAGCAGCGCGGACAGGGCGCGGACGGCGGTGGACTTGGCGGTCCCCTTCTCGCCGCGCACGAGCACCCCGCCGACTGCTGGGCTCACGGCGTTGAGCAGGAGCGCCAGCCGCAGGTCGGACTGGCCGACCACTGCGGTGAACGGATAGGGCGTGCTCATGCGATGCCTCTCTCGGTGCGGGTACGGGTCTGTGCGGGCGGGCTGTTGTGCAGGCCGGTGCGGCGGGACGGGGGCTCTGCCCCCGGCCCCCGCGCCCCCATCGCCGGCGGGGCCGGGGATTCGGCCTCGCCGGCGTTTGAGGCGCGGGTCCGGGCAGAGCCCGGTTTCGGGAAGGGGCGGGGTGGGGGAGAGCCCCGCAGGGCCCGGCGGCCCGTCACGGGGCACCCGGGGGGAGGAACGGCAGCCCGGCAGGGGCGCCGGACTCGATCAGCCCCAGCAGTGCATGCGTGTCCGCGTGTTCTTCGATCAGGTCGCCGAGCAGGTCCAGCTGCTCCTCCCGCAGCGCGGCGAACGAGGTGTCCGGCGCAGGGACGAAGGCGCGCCCCGCGGCCGCCGCCACCTCCCGGAGGAATGCCCGGCGGAAGCCGTCCGACTCCAGGGAACCGTGCCAGTGGGTGCCCCACACCGACCCGACCCGGCAGCCGTCCAGGAAGGCCTCACCGCCCAGCACCTCGGCCACGCCGTGGTGGATCTCGTAGCCGGAGACGTCCTCGCCGAGCGCGGTCCCGGAGGGCCGCGCCAGGGTCTTCTCCCGCTCGAAGCGGACCCGTACGGGGAGCAGTCCGAGGCCGTCGACCTCGCCCGCCCGGGATTCGACCTCGTCCGAGATCCGCTCGCCCAGCACCTGGAACCCGCCGCAGATGCCCAGTACCGGTCGTCCCTCGGCGGCCCGCCGCAGCAGCGCGTCCGCGAGCCCGCGTTCCCGCAGCCACTGCAGGGCCTTGACCGTGCCGCGGGTGCCCGGTACGACGACCAGGTCCGCGTCGGCCAGTTCCTCGGCCCGGTCCACGAACCGCACCACGACCCCCGGCTCCGCCGCGAGCGCGTCGACGTCCGTGAAGTTCGACATCAGCGGCACCGCGCACACAGCGACGCGCAGCACGTCCGCGCCGACCGGCGGCGCCACCACGGACTCCCGTACCGCACCGCGCAGCGAGACCCGCAGGCCGTCCTCCTCGTCGATGCCCAGCCCGTGCCGGAACGGCAGCACCCCGTACGTGGCCCGGCCCGTCAGGCCGCGGAGCATCTCCATGCCCGGCTCCAGCAGCGACACGTCGCCGCGGAACTTGTTGACCATGTACCCGGCGATCAGGGCCTGGTCCTCGGGGGACAGCAGCGCCGTCGTCCCGAAGAAGGACGCGAAGACCCCGCCGCGGTCGATGTCCCCGACCACGACCACCGGGAACCGCGCGGCCCGCGCTATCCCCATGTTCACGATGTCGGTCCGGCGCAGGTTGATCTCGGCCGGACTCCCCGCCCCCTCGCAGATCACGGCGTCATACGTGCCCCGCAGCTGCTCCAGACAGTCCGTGACGATGCCGAGCAACTGCTCCTGGCGCCCGCCGTGGTAGCCGCGGGCGCTCATCTCGCCCACCGGCTTGCCCAGGAGCACCACCTGGCTGCTGCGGTCGCTGCCCGGCTTGAGCAGCACGGGGTTCATCAGCGCGGTCGGCTCCACGCGGGCCGCCTGGGCCTGCATCGCCTGGGCGCGCCCGATCTCGGCACCCTCCAGGGTCACGAAGGAGTTCAGCGACATGTTCTGCGCCTTGAAGGGCGCCACCTTCACGCCCTGTCGCGCCAGCCAGCGGCAGATGCCCGCCGTGACCACGCTCTTGCCCGCGTCCGACGTGGTGCCCGCGACCAGCAGACCCCCGCCGCGCTTCGCGCCGCTCATGCGCGCCGCCCTCTCCGTGTCGTACGCGAGACCAGCAGCCGGGCGGCCACACAGGCGCCCAGTGCCAGCCAGGTCACCTGCCGCGACAGCCGTACGGCCCGCTCGATGTCCGCCACCTCCACCGGCCGCCCGGCGGAGCCGTTCAGTACGGCCCGGTGCTCGACCCGGCCGCCGTAGGCGAGGGTCCCGCCCAGCCTGACGCCGAGCGCCCCGGCGAAGGAGGCCTCGACGGGGCCGGCGTTCGGGCTGGGGTGAGCGGCGGCGTCGGCGCGCCAGGCCCGTACGGCGCCCCGCCGGTCGGGTCCGGCCAGTACGGCGGCGACCGCCGTCAGCCGGGCCCCGGGCCAGCCGGCCAGGTCGTCGAGCCGGGCGGAGGCCCAGCCGTAGCGCAGGTAGCGGGGGGACCTGTGGCCGACCATCGCGTCCAGGGTGTTCACGGCGCGGAAGGCCAGCAGCCCGGGGACTCCGGCGACGGCGCCCCACACCAGGGCCCCCACCACCGCGTCGGAGGTGTTCTCGGCGACGGACTCCACGACGGCGCGGGCCATCTGCTGCCCGTCCAGGGACTGCGGGTCGCGCCCGCACAGGTGTGGCAGCCGCTCGCGGGCGACCTCGGTGTCCCCGGCGGCGAGGGCGCCGCCGATGGCGCGGGCCTCCCGGCCCAGCGAGGTGCCGCCCACGACGGCCCAGGTGGCGGCGGCGGTCAGGGCGACACGGACGGCAGCGGGCCGGGAGCGCACGGCGCGGGCGCCCAGCGCTCCGACGGCGGCCGCGCCCCCGGCGCACACCAGGGTGTGCAGGAGGCCCCGGGCGCGGTCGTCGCGCCACAGGGAGCGCTCGACGGCGGCGGCGGCCCGTCCGAAGGCGGCCACGGGGTGCCCTCGGCGCGGATCACCGAGGATCCGGTCGCCGATCAGGCCCGCCGTGACGCCGTACGCGAAGACGCGATCGGCACGCATGGTGGCAGGTATGTCCTCACTCAGGGTCCGCGCCCTGGTTCGACGTGTCCGGCGGCGAGAGTTCCTGGCTCCCGGGAGGCACGCGCGGCGTGCGCACCCGGTGACAGTGGCGGGACCGCGCCGGATTCGCACCGGACTTCCTCTCCATGCCGCCGTATTGGCTCGGGCAGTCCACCATGCACCGCGAAGCCCGTCAACTCGCCGTTGACCTGCGGCGCGGTAGGGGCACGGGATGCGAAAAGCTCCCTCCGGGACAAACCCGGAGGGAGCTTTCACGCGCGGTCGGCCGCGAGGCGGCGGATCAGGCGACGATCAGGTAGATCGCGTAGCCCACGGCCGCCGCGACGAGCGCGAAGCAGGCGTAGGCGCCGCTGCGGGCGAGGGTGGCGGTGCCGCCCTGCTCGGTGGCGGTCTCGTGCTTGGACAGGCCCACCAGGCCCAGGGTGAAGAGGGCCACGAGGGCGACGGTGGCGAGGAGGCTGACCCCGAAGACGGAGCCGAGCGCTTCCCAGTCGATCTTCATACTGCCGCTTTCTGAATGTCCGGGTCCGGGTGTCTCGGTCAGACCGCGGCGGCCGGAGCCGCCGGGGTCTGCGTCGCGGCCGGGATGGTGGCCTTGAGTGCGTCGTCCGTGACCTCGGCGGTGGTGGCCGCGGCGGTCGTACCGGCGGGGATGGTGCCGGCGGCGGCAACGGTCGGCGGGACGGTGACCGCGGCGATCGCCGTGGTGACGACACCCGGCTCCTCGGCGCGGGCCGGCTCCACCTCGTTGACGTTGTTGTGGTCGACGACCTGGCGGCGCGAGATGAGCCAGATGGCCAGGCACGAGCCGATCAGGAAGAGCGTGACCGCGGCGATGCCGACGTCACCGATGCGCATGACCAGCTCGGCACCGGCCGAGACCAGCGCGGCGGCCGGCAGGGTCAGACCCCAGGCGACGAACATGCGGGTCGCGGTGGACCAGCGGACCACACCGCCCTTGCGGCCCAGGCCCGCACCCATGACCGCGCCGGAGCACGAGTGGGTGGTGGAGAGCGAGAAGCCCAGGTTCGAGGAGGCCAGGATGACGGACGCGGCCGAGGTCTGGGCGGCGAAGCCCTGCTGCGGGTGCAGGTCGGTCAGGCCGCTGCCCATGGTGCGGATGATGCGCCAGCCGCCCAGGTAGGTGCCCATCGCGATCGCCATACCGGCGGAGACGATGACCCAGACCGGCGGGTTCGCGTCGGGCGCGATCGCGCCGCCGGCGATGAGGGCCAGGGTGATGATGCCCATCGTCTTCTGCGCGTCGTTGGTGCCGTGCGCGAGGGAGACGAGGCCGGCCGAGGCGATCTGACCGGCGCGGTAACCCTTGGCGGAGGTCTTCTCCCCGACCCTGTTGCCCAGCTTGTAGGTGAGCTTGGCGGCCAGGTACGCGGCGATGCCGGCCACCAGCGGGGCGGCGATCGCGGGGATGAGGACCTTGGTGACGACGACGCTGCCGTTGACCGCGCCGATGCCGGCCGAAGCGACCGCGGCACCGATCAGGCCGCCCATCAGGGCGTGCGAGGAGCTGGAGGGGAGGCCGACCAGCCAGGTGACGAGGTTCCAGAGGATGGCTCCGACCAGGGCGGCGAAGATCACCTCTGGCTGAATGCCCTCCTCGTTGACCAGTCCCTTGGAGATCGTCTTGGCGACCTCCACGGACATGAACGCGCCGACGAGGTTGAGCACGGCGGACATGGCCACCGCCGTCTTGGGCTTGAGGGCGCCGGTCGAGATGGTGGTGGCCATCGCGTTGGCCGTGTCGTGGAAACCGTTCGTGAAGTCGAACACGAGAGCGGTAATGATCACGATCCCGAGGAGAAGCGTTATGTGCTCCATTTACCCAGGCTTCTGTTTGACGTCAGTGGCTCGGCGACCGTAGGCAACCTGGATGAACGGAAGGTGAACTGACTCGGGCGGACCGGTGTACTGGGACGGGGTGCGATCGGGCCATTCGTCCTGATTCTGGCGTAGATAACGCCATTAATGCACGTCAAAGCCGGGTGAATGAACCCCTCCGCAGAGGGCTCGCCGTGCATACGATCCCGCCCCCCAACCTCGAATGAGACCTAGAT
The DNA here is from genome assembly GCF_014650695.1 of Streptomyces avidinii. Classification (GTDB taxonomy): domain Bacteria; phylum Actinomycetota; class Actinomycetes; order Streptomycetales; family Streptomycetaceae; genus Streptomyces; species Streptomyces avidinii. The sequence continues at coordinate 79,562 of NZ_BMVL01000020.1, forward strand.
CACTCCCTCCGTGCCCATGGCGGAAGGATCTCCTCCGGTGGCCCGCCGACGGTCGCGCCCCGACACTGGAGCCGTGCGAACCGCGACAGCAACGGCTGCGGCCGTCACCACGACCCTCCTGGGTGCCGGCGCGGCCGCCGTCGCCGTCGGCCGGTACGCCGCCGATGCGGCCCTGCGGCCCGAGCCCGGACGTCCGCTCCCCGGCGGGCCGAAGCTCAGCGTCCACTCCACCGGCGCCGGCACGATCACGCTGACCCGCTCGCTCGCCTCCCTGCGCCCCGGCACCTACGGCCTGGTCGCACCCGGTGTGCACGCCGTCGTCGGCCCGGTGCTCCCCGACGCCGACCCCGCCCCGGACGCCGTCGTACGGCGGCTCGTCTCCGTCACCCACGGCGTCCTCCACCCCGGGACCCGCGTCTCCCTCACCCCCCAGGTCCACGTCGGGAACCCGAGCACCGCCCTCGGGCTCGACCACGCGGACGTGGACGTCCCCGGGGAGCTCGGCGCCCTGCCCGCCTGGTTCGTGCCCGGGATCCGTGACACCTGGGTGATCACCGTGCACGGGCTCGGCAGCAGCCGTGAGCACCCGATGGTGGTCATGCCCCTGCTGCACCGCTACCGGCTCCCCGTCCTGGACCTCGGCTACCGGGGCGACCTCGGCGCCCCCGCCTCCCCGGACGGCCTCGGCCACCTCGGTGAATCGGAATGGCGGGACCTGGACGCCGCCATCCGCTACGCCGCGCGCTACGGAGCCCGCCGGGTGATCCTGCACGGCTGGTCCACCGGCGCCACCATGGCCCTGCACGCGGCCGAGCGCTCGGCGCTGGCCCACCTGATCTCGGGGCTGGTGCTGGACTCGCCCGTACTCGACTGGCACACCACCCTGCGCGGGCTCGCGGCGGCGCGCGGCACTCCTGCCGTGGTGCTGCCGCTGGCGGTCCGGGCCGCCGAGGGCCGCGCCGGCCTGCGCGCCGACCGCCGGCCGGCGGGTGCGGACCCCGGCGCGCTGCGCGTCCCCGTACTGATCTTCCACGGCCCGGACGATGCGCTCGCCCCCTGGGAGCCCTCCCGCCGACTCGCCGCCGCCCGCCCGGATCTCGTCACCCTTCACACCGTGGGCGGGGCCGGGCACGGCGCGATGTGGAACGCCGACCCGGCCGGTTACGAGGAGGCCCTGCGCCGCTTCCTCACCCCTCTTATGTGAAGGTCGGGCGAGGGCCGAGCGAGGCTCCGGCGAGGGGCCGGGCGGACGGCCGCGCGAACGGCTGTGAAGAGCCATGTGCCGAGGTCCGTCATGTGAAGGCCCTGTGACGGACGGAGTCCTGCGGGCGGCTTGTCCCGGTCTGCACTGCGGGCGGACGGCGGCAACGCCCGGTTCCGTTTGGGCTTTCGGCCAGTGACGGGCGAGACTGCTTCCGTGACGTCCCGAAAGCCTGATGAGCAGTTGGCTCGCGACTCCAGACTCCGACTCGTCTCGCCGCGCTCCGTCGCCGCGGCCCGCAAGGCGGTGACCGACCGACGTACCCGGCCCGCGCCCAGGCCCCCGGCGGGTACGCCCGCCACGGCCGACCTCGCGAACCGGGCCCGGGCCTCGCTCGCCGACGCCGTACGCCTGACCCGCTGGGCCGAGCTGAACCTCGGTGCCGGAGACGGCGGCCGGCCCGCCCCCACGGGAGCCCTGCCCGCCGCCGACGTCGAACGCGCCGCCGGAGAACTGGGACTGACGCACGGCCAGATCCGGGTCGGCTGGGACCGCGCCCGGCTCGCCGGACTGGTCGAGGTGCACGGAGGCCACGCCCGCCCCGGCTGGCGGCTGCGCGCCTGGGACCGCGACGACACCGCCGTACTGCGCGGCTGGGTCGCCCTCTTCGACGCCTGGTCGCTGGTCCATCCCGCACCCGCGGACATCGCCCCCTCGGCCGTTGCCGAGGTGGTCGAGGCGATGCCCCAACTCCTCTCCCTGCTCCAGCTCTCCGCCGGCCCGGTGACCGTCCCCGACCTGCTCGACCTGCTCGGGCAGCGCGTCACCGAACTGCGCGACGAGCGGTGCGAGATCCCCTACGAGGCCGAGCCCGCGACGGCACTGACGTCCGCGGCCGGCTCCGCCGAGGCCCGCCCCGTCCCGCTCGCCCGGCTGCTGCGCTGGGCGCTCGGCGGGCTCGCGGCCGTGGACGCCGTCACCCTCGGCCCCGCCCGGGCCACGCTCACCCCGCTCGGCAGCTGGGCCGTCTGGGTCAAGCTGGAGCAGATCTGCGTCGCGGCGCAGAGCCCCGCCGGGAACATCGAGCAGTCCGCCGCCGCCATGCTGCACGGCTGCGCACGGCTCACCCCCGGCCCGGCCCGTGCCGAGTACCAGGCCTGGCTCGCCGCCCGGCCCGTCGGCCACGCCGTGGCCGAGCTGCTGCAGGCGGCCCGCGGCGAGGACGCCCTGCTGCGCGGCCTCGCCTTCGAGGCGCTCCGCGTGGTCGGCGCCCCCGCCGAGCCCGAGGTGCGCGCCGCCGTGCGCGAGCCCGCGCTGCGTCCCTACGCCCTGCTCTGGCTCGCCGAGCACGACGGGATCGACCCCGACGAGGCTCAGTACGTCCTGACCGCCGAGGAATCGACCTGGCTGTGGGTGGACACCGCGGCCGCCATCGCCGACCACGGCGAGGCCGAGCTGCTGGCCCGCCACCTGGACTCGGCCGTCCGGACCACCGTTCCCCGGCTGCTGGACGAGGTCCGCGCGGTCGGCCATCCGCGCACCGTCCAGGTCCTGGTCGCGCTGGCCGCCGCCCACCCCGACCCGACGCTGGCCAAGGCCGTCCGCCGGGCCGCTTTCCAGGTCCACACCGGCGGCGAGTGACTCCGCAGGCAAGGGGCGTGCGCGTCGGCAGGGGTCAGACCTGCGGCGCGTACGTCCCGAAGCTCCAGACGTTGCCCTCGCCGTCGCGTGCCATGTAGTCGCGGGAGCCGTAGTCCTGGTCGGTGGGTTCCATCAGGATCTCCGCGCCGTGCTCGACCGCCCGCCGGTGGTGGGCGTCCACGTCCTCGACCACGACATAGACCCCCGAGGGGCCGGCGCCCTGCATGGCCTTGTCGAAGGCCCCGCCACTGCCCGAGCTGCCCAGCATCACCATGCCGTTGCCGTACGCCAGCTCGGCGTGCATCACCGCGCCGTCCTCACCCTCGTAGACGGCGACCTGACTGAACCCGAACGCCTCGGTCAGCAGCCGGATGGCCGCCTTCGCGTCGCGGTAGACCAGCGTGGGACAGATGGACGGAACGCCTGCCATGACGATCACTCCCTCTCGTGACGGTGACCCGCGTCACACAGCATGGCAGGCGCCGCCGACAGTCAGCGGAAGGTGTTGCACTGGGCCATGTCGCCGGTCCGGTAGCCCTGGTAGAACCACTGCTGCCGCTGCTCGGCCGAGCCGTGGGTCCAGGATTCCGGGGTCACCCGGCCCTGGAACTTCTCCTGGATCCGGTCGTCGCCGACCGCGGCGGCCGCGTCCAGCCCGTCCCTGATGTCGTCCTCGGTGAGGGTCTTGATCAGCGGACGCCCCGTGGAGGCGTCCGCGACGTTCGTGGCGTTGTGCGCCCACACCCCCGCGTAGCAGTCGGCCTGCAGCTCGACCTTGACCGCGTTGCTGTTCGCACCCTGCCGACCGTCCTGGGCCCGCTGGAGGGTTCCGGTCAGGTTCTGGATGTGGTGCCCGTACTCGTGGGCGATCACGTACGCCTGCGCGAAGGGGCCGCCGGTCGCGCCGAACTTCGTCCGCAGGTCGTTGAAGAAGTCGAGGTCCAGATAGACCTTGCGGTCCGCGGGGCAGTAGAAGGGGCCCACCGCCTCGGTCGCCATCCCGCACGCGGTGTTCACCCGGTTCTCGAAGAACACCGTGTTCGCCGGGCTGTACCGGCCGCCGCGCCGGGCGAATTCCTGCTTCCAGAAGGCCTGGGTGCTCCTGACGACCGCCACCAGCCGGCAGTCCTCCCGGGTGTTCGCGTCCCGCCCCGACGTACAGGCCTGCTGCACCTCGCCGAGCGACGAGGAGGCCGGGGCCGGTTCCGTGTCCACGGGTGACAGTCCCAGCTGGTCCGGTCCCACACCGAACAGCAGTCCCATGACCAGGGCGATGAGGCCGACGATGCCGCCACCCACCGTGGCCTTGCCGCCCGGGATGCGGCTGCCGCCGCCGCGCCTGTCCTCGACCTCGGAGCCGTCGAGTCTGGCGTCGTCGTCGAACTGCATCCCGCACCGCCCTCCACACGTGAAACAGGGGCGGTCGCCTCTCCGCCCATGCGGCGAGTATCAACCCATTCATCCTGATACGCGCCTCGGCCACCCCCGGGAGCCACTGGGCCGGACGGGGGACACGGGAGAGCCGGCGGCCGGCCGCCGGGCGGCCCGGCCCGCGCCCGGAAACCAGTTGCACACCCCCGGTAGAATGTCTCTCATGGCAAATCTCCTCGCGGATTAGCGGCGTCGAAGCTTCGCGTCCTGCCCCCCTTCCGCCGTCCCCACCCGCCCTGGAGTATTTCCGTGATCACCGCCACCGGCGTCGAGCTGCGCGCCGGCGCCCGAGTCCTCATCGAGTCCGCTTCCTTCCGTGTCGCCAAGGGCGACCGCATCGGCCTGGTCGGCCGCAACGGAGCGGGCAAGACCACCCTCACCAAATGCCTCGCGGGCGAGGGCCAGCCCGCCGCCGGCTCCATCGCCCGCTCGGGCGAGGTCGGCTACCTCCCGCAGGACCCGCGCACCGGCGACCTCGACGTACTGGCCCGCGACCGGATCCTGTCGGCGCGCGGTCTCGACGTGCTGATCAAGAAGATGCGCGCCAACGAGGAGCGCATCGCCACCGGCTCCGGCGGCACCCGCGACAAGGCGATGAAGCAGTACGAGCGCCAGGAGACGGAGTTCCTGACCAAGGGCGGGTACGCCGCCGAGGCGGAGGCCGCGACCATCTCGGCCGCGCTGGGCCTGCCCGACCGGGTGCTCGGCCAGCCGCTGCACACCCTCTCCGGTGGTCAGCGCCGCCGCGTCGAGCTCGCCCGGATCCTCTTCTCGGACGCCGACACCCTGCTCCTCGACGAGCCCACCAACCACCTCGACGCCGACTCGATCGTCTGGCTGCGGGACTACCTGAAGACCTACCGCGGTGGCTTCATCGTCATCTCCCACGACGTCGACCTCGTCGAGACCGTCGTCAACAAGGTCTTCTACCTGGACGCCAACCGCTCCCAGATCGACGTCTACAACATGGGCTGGAAGCTCTACCAGCAGCAGCGCGAGGCCGACGAGAAGCGCCGCAAGCGCGAGCGCCAGAACGCCGAGAAGAAGGCCGCGGCCCTGAACTCGCAGGCCGACAAGATGCGCGCCAAGGCCACCAAGACCGTGGCCGCGCAGAACATGGCCAAGCGCGCCGACCGGCTCCTCGCCGGCCTGGAGGCCGTCCGCGTCAACGACAAGGTCGCCAAGCTCCGCTTCCCGGACCCGGCGCCCTGCGGCAAGACCCCGCTGACCGCCGAGGGCCTCTCGAAGTCGTACGGCTCGCTGGAGATCTTCACCGACGTCGACCTGGCCATCGACAAGGGCTCCCGCGTCGTCATCCTCGGCCTCAACGGCGCCGGCAAGACCACCCTGCTGCGGCTGCTCTCGGGCACCGAGAAGCCGGACACCGGCACCGTCGTCCCCGGCCACGGCCTCAAGCTCGGCTACTACGCGCAGGAGCACGAGACGCTCGACCCCGAGCGCACCGTGCTGGAGAACATGCGCTCCTCCGCGCCCGACCTGGACCTCGTCGCGGTGCGCAAGACCCTCGGCTCGTTCCTGTTCTCCGGCGATGACGTGGACAAGCCCGCCGGGGTGCTCTCCGGTGGCGAGAAGACCCGTCTCGCCCTGGCCACGCTGGTGGTCTCCTCGGCCAACGTGCTCCTCCTCGACGAGCCGACGAACAACCTCGACCCGGCCAGCCGCGAGGAGATCCTGGGCGCGCTGCGCACGTACAAGGGCGCCGTCATCCTCGTCACGCACGACGAGGGCGCCGTCGAGGCACTGGAGCCGGAGCGGATCATCCTGCTCCCGGACGGCGTCGAGGACCTGTGGGGACCGGACTACCGGGACCTGGTGGCCCTCGCCTGACCGGGTTCCGGTTCCGGTTCCGCTTCTGATCCAATTCCTTATGGATCATTCGGCTCACGGGTGATCCATCATCTGAGTGAGACGGTCTCGTACCGTTGCGCGTCGTACGACGGCCCCGGCCGCACCCGTGAAGGTGCGCGACCGGGGCTGTTCGTTTTCCGGTTCCGCGCCCCTGACCTGGCGATTCCCGGCGAGGGCAGCGGAGTGTGATGGAAGTCATGCGGCGGAAGAGGAGATTCCGTTCTGCTCGGGCGTCCACCCCTCGGGAAATGCCGTCGTACCGACCTTGCTGAATGGGTGGCCAGGAAGCGTGGGAGGGGTGATCATGAGAAGTCCAGAGCGCACTTCCCATGAGGAGGCACGGGTGGCCGAGACTCTGAAGAAGGGCAGCCGGGTAACCGGCGCCGCGCGCGACAAGCTCGCGGCAGACCTGAAGAAGAAGTACGACTCCGGTGCGAGTATCCGGGCGCTGGCCGAAGAGACCGGCCGGTCCTACGGATTCGTCCACCGGATGCTCAGTGAGTCCGGGGTATCGCTGCGTGGCCGCGGTGGCGCGACGCGCGGCAAGAAGGCGGCTACGGCCTGACCCCGGCCCCATCGGTTCCGACGCGTCAACGGATTCAAGGTTCATCATGATCCGACGGTTCCTTCGGTGACCCCCGGTCGGCCTTCCGGTCGGCTGGGTGGTTACTGTGCAGTCACTTAGGCCGAGCTTGCGGCCGACTGCACACCGGAGGCATGAAAGATGGCTCTGCTCGACAAGGACGGCGTACGACTCACCGTCGACGACACGGTCGCCACGGTGACACTGACCAATCCGGCCAAGCGAAATGCCCAATCCCCCGCGCTCTGGCGGGCTTTGGCCGAGGCCGGGAGGTTGTTGCCGGGCACCGTCCGGGTCGTCGTGCTGCGCGGTGAGGGCAAGTCCTTCTCCGCAGGGCTCGACCGGCAGGCGTTCACCCCCGAAGGTTTCGAGGGCGAGCCGTCCTTCCTCGATCTGGCACGCGGTTCGGACGAACTGCTCGACTCCACGATCGCCGAGTACCAGGAGGCATTCACCTGGTGGAGGCGCAACGACATCATCTCCGTCGCCGCCGTGCAGGGGCACGCGATCGGCGCCGGCTTCCAGCTCGCGCTCGCGTGCGACCTGCGCGTGGTCGCGGACGATGTGCAGTTCGCCATGCGCGAGACCAGCCTCGGTCTGGTCCCGGACCTGGCGGGTACCCAGCCCCTGACCTCCCTGGTCGGCTACGCCCGCGCGCTGGAGATCTGCGCGACGGGCCGCTTCGTGCACGCCGAGGAGGCGGAGCGGGTCGGCCTCGCCAACCTCGTGGTCCCGGCGGACGAGCTCGACGCAGCCGTCCAGGACCTCACCACGGCTCTGCTCGCCCCGCCGCGGGACGCAGTGATCGAGACGAAGACGCTGCTGCGCTCCGCCCCGTCCCGCCCGTACGACGACCAGCGCGCCGCCGAGCGCGCGGCGCAGGCCCGCCGCCTGCGGGATCTGGCGGGTCTCTCCGACTGACGGCCGCGTTCCGGTCGGCGCCCCGGCGAAAGTCGGCCAGCCGACCGGCGTAGTCCCGAGGCGCGGGCGCGGCCCGGCGCCTAACGTGGTGCGGAGTGAGTCCGCTATCCACGTGAAGGGACACGCGATGACCGAAACCGCATCAGGGGGCTCAGGCAGGGAGCCCGGCGAACGGGGACGCACGACGATCGCCGACGGGGTGGTCGAAAAGATCGCCGGACTGGCCGCCCGCGAGGTGGTCGGTGTGCACGCCATGGGCAGCGGCAGCGGCCTCTCCCGTACCTTCGGAGCCGTCCGCGACCGGGTGCCCGGCGGCAAGGCCGGCGTCAGCCGCGGGGTCAAGGCGGAGGTCGGCGAGGTCCAGACGGCCCTCGACCTGGAGATCGTCGTGGAGTACGGCGTCTCGATCCGCGACGTGGCACGGGCGGTCCGGGAGAACGTCATCTCGGCGGTCGAGCGGATGACGGGCCTGGAGGTCGTCGAGGTCAACATCGCGGTCAGCGACGTCAAGCTGCCGGACGAGCCCGACGAGGAGCCGGAGTCCCGTCTCCAATAGCCGAGAGGAGTCCGCATGAGCATGGCGATCGCCGGACTGTTCGCCGGCATGGCCCTGGCGTTCGCCGGTTACTTCGGCGGTTTCGGAGCCTTCCTGCTGGTGGCCGCCCTCGGCGCCATCGGCTTCGTCGCGGGCCGGTTCCTCGACGGGGACCTGGAACCCGGCGACCTGTTCCGCCGCCGCGGCGACCGGCGCGGGTGAGGCGCCGATGAGCAGCAGCACCGACAGCACCAGCAGCAGCCCGCCGCGATCCGGCGCGCCCCGGGTCGCCGCCGCCGACCGCGGGGCCACCCGCATCGCGGACCGGGTCGTGGCCAAGATCGCGGCCCAGGCCGCCCGGGAAGTGCTCGGCACGACCTCGGGCGCGCCCGCACACGCCACCGTCACCGTGCACCACGACATCGCGCGGGTCCGGGTGAGCCTGGAGGTGGATTACCCCTCCGACCTGGCCGCACAGTGCGCGGCCGTACGCCGCCAGGTCGCGCTCCGTGTCGAGGAGTGCGCGTCGATGTCCGTACCCGAGGTGGACATCGACATCGAGCACCTGCACTCCACCCACACCCGGACCACCCACACCCGGACCGCCCGCGGGCGGGACCGGCGGCTGCGGTGACGGCCCGCCGCTCCGGCCGGGTCCACCGGTTCCGCTCCGCCCGGCGCATCCCCGCCGCGCTCACCGCCCTGGTCGTGCTCGGGGTGGCGGGCCTGTTCCTGTACGACCTGGCCGCGGTTCGGGCCGGCCGGCCCGGGATGAGCTGGCGCCGCGATCTCGCCGACGGCCTCGCGACGCACACCCCCGCGGACCTGGGCGTGCAGCTGATCGCCGGGGCCGCCGCCCTGGCCGGGGCGGTGCTCCTGCTGCTGGCGCTCGCCCCCGGACTCCGGGGGATCCTGCCGATGCGGCCCCCGGACGGGCCGTACGGGCCCGACGGCCCGGACACGGCGGCGCGCGTACGGGCCGGGCTCGGCCGCAAGGACGCCGCGCAGATCCTGCGGGACCGGGCCATGGAGGTGTCCGGGGTGCGGTCCGTTCGGGTCAAGGTGCGCCGGTCCCACGTGGGGGTGCGGGCCACCTCGCACTTCCGCGAGCTGGACGACGTACGGGCCGACCTGGACGCGGTCCTGGCCGTCGGAATCGAGGAACTGGGGCTCGCGCACCCGCCGCAGCCGCGGGTACGGGTCAGGAGGTGACGGGGTGCTCGGGACGGTGAACCGGATCCTGCTGGCGGTGGCCGGAACGGTGCTGCTGGCGGCGGGGATCGTGGTGCTGACGGGTGCGTGGCCGCTGCACGGCCGCCGGGCGCCGCTGCTGAGCGAGGCGACCCGGAGCCGGTACTGGCACGCCGACGGCTGGTGGTGGTGGGCGGTGGTCGCCGGACTCGCCGTGGGCGTGCTGCTGGCGCTGTGGTGGCTGCTGTCCCAACTGCGGCGCTCCCGGCTGGGAGCGGTGGTCGTGGACACCGGGGACGGGGCGTTCGCCCTGCTGCGCGGGCGCGCGCTGGAGGCAGCGGTGGCCGCGGAGGCCGGCGCCGTGGAGGGGGTCGCCGGCTGCCGGGTCGCCCTGCGCGGACGGCGCGGCTCGCCGGCGCTGCGGGTCGCGCTGGAACTGGAACCGCACGCGGTCCCCGCCGATGCCCTGGCCGCCGTGGCGGGCCCGGTGCTGACCCACGCCCGTACCTCGGCGGGCCTCCCGGAACTCCCCGCGGAGGCCCGCCTCAAGGTGACGTCCCACCGGTCCCAGCGCGTGACGTAGGGCGGCGTCCTGCCGGTCACGCGGGGCTCTCGGCAGGTCAGAAGCCGTGCCGGGAGCCGCCGTCGACCGGCAGCATGACGCCCGTCAGGTACGACGCCGCCGGGGAGAGCAGGAAGGCCGCCGTACGGCCGAACTCCTCCGGGGCACCGTAGCGGCGCAGCGGGATGCGGGACTCGTTCCCGGCCCGCGCGGCCGCCGCGTCCCCCGACAGCGCGTCGAGCTCGCGCACCCGGTCGGTGTCGATGCGTGCCGGAAGCAGGCCGACCACCCGGATCCCGCGCGGGCCGAGCTCCAGCGAGAGGGACTTCGCGAAGCCCGCCAGACCCGGGCGCAGACCGTTGGAGATGGTCAGGCCGGGGATCGGCTCGTGCACCGAGCCCGACAGGACGAAGCCGATGACCCCGCCCTCGCCCAGCTCGGCGGCGGCCGCCCGGGCGAGGCGGACCGCGCCCAGGAAGACCGACTCGAAGGCCGCCGACCACTGCGCGTCGGTGTTGTCCGCCGCGAAACCCGGCGCCGGGCCGCCGACGCTGATGAGGATGCCGTCGAGGCGGCCGAAACGCTCCCGCGCGGTCGCGACGAGCCGCGCGGCGGCCTCCGGGTCGGAGTTGTCGGCGGCCACCCCGGCCGCGTTCGGGCCGAGCCCGGCGGCCGCGTCGGCCGCCCGCTTCTCGTCACGGCCCGTCAGCAGGACCTTCGCGCCGTCGGCGGTCAGCTCCCGGGCGGAGGCGAGACCGAGGCCGCGCGTGGCTCCGGTGACGATGTAGACACGGTCTTTCAGTCCAAGATCCATGCCGACACGCTACGCCGTCGCCGGCTCCTGCCGGGAGGCTTCGGCACCGGCCGCCTCCTCCTCGCGCTCGCGCTTCTCGCGGCGTACGAGGACCACCCAGCCCACCGGAACCGCGCCGGTGAACAGCCACCACTGGACGGCGTACGCCATGTGCGGGCCGATCGAGTCGTGGTCGGGGTCGGCGATGGTCTCCGGGCCGCCGTCCGCCGGTTGCGGCGCGGTGAGCTCCATGTACCCGCCGAGGACCGTCCGGCCCAGGTACTCGGCCTGCTGTGCGCTGTTGATCAGCATCACCTGACGGTCCGGCAGGCCCTTGCGGTCCTTGATGCCGCTGCCGCCGCTGGTCTCGTCGGCCTTCAGCCGGCCGGTGACGGTGACCTCACCGGCGGGCGCGGCCGGCACCGGCGGATAGGCGCGCGGGTCGTCGCCGCCCGGCACCCAGCCCCTGTTGACCAGGACCACCCGGCCGTCGGAGAGGACCAGCGGGGTCAGGACGTGGAAGCCGACCTTGTCGTCGTTGTCGGTGCGCATCCGTACGACGACCTCGTGCGCGGTGTCGTAGGTGCCGGTCGCGGTGACCGCGCGCCAGAAGTCGGCGCGGGGGACCCGGTGCCCGGGGGAGGTGACCTCGGTCACGGGTACCGGCTTCGCCCGCAGGTTCGCCTCGATCAGCTGGTTCTGCGTGACCCGGTGCTCATGGCGGTGGTACTGCCAGAACCCCAGCTTGATCATCACGGGGATGAGGGCGAGGGCGATCAGGGTGAGGAACACCCACTGCCGGGTCAGCACAAAGCGGTACACGCCCACGACGGTACCCGCAGCGCGAAGGACCCCGGCAGCCGGGTGGCCGTCCGGGGTCGGTCGGGTCGGAGGGGCCGGACGGATCAGACGCGGTCGACGATGCCCACCTTCCCCTCCGCCCGGGCGCAGTGCGCCCCGCAGAACCACTGCCCCGCGACCTCGACGCCCTGGCCGATGATCGAGACCCGGCAGTGCTCGCAGACGGGCGCCATGCGGTGGATGGCGCAGGAGAAGCAGTCGAAGACGTGCACGGCGCCCTGCGCGTGCACCTCGAAGGACATGCCGTAATCGTTTCCGCAGACCTCACAACGTGCCATGGGCCGAATGCTGCGCACGGAGACGGAACGGAACAAGATCCAGCGGGGTGAGTCGCCGCGCCTGCACCCGGCCGGCGCAACGGCCGTTCGGTTCAGGACTCGGCCGGGGCCACGTCCCGCAGCAGCTGGGTGAAGGCCGCCTCGTCGACGACCGGGGTGCCGAAGCTCTTCGCCTTGACCGTCTTGGAGGTCGCCGAGTCGGGGTCGTTGGTCACCAGCAGACTGGTGAGCCGCGACACACTCGTGGCGATGTGCAGGCCCGCCTCGACCGCACGGTCCTCCAGCAGCTCCCGCTCCACCGAGGTGTCACCGGAGAAGGCGATCCGCATGCCCTGCTTCAGCGGCTTGCCGTCCTCGAAGCGCCCCGGATTGGGGTGCGGGCACGGCGGCCGCTTGCGCGAGGGCCGCCAGCTGCTGCCGCGGTAGGAGGACTGGTACCCCACCCGCGGGGTGGCGGCGGAGTCCGACCACTCGGTCAGCGGCCGGCATTCCAGCAGGGGCAGCCGCACGCCCCCCTGCGCGGCCGCGTGCAGCGAGGGACGGAACGCCTCCGCGAGCACCCGGGCGTCGTCGAGCGCGTGGTGGGCGCGCTGCTGGACCACGCCGAAGTGCGCGGCGAGGGACTCCAGCTTGTGGTTGGGCAGCGGCAGGTTCAGTTCCTTCGACAGGGCGATGGTGCACAGGCGCTGACGGACCGGCGCGGTCGCCGCGGCCCGCGCGTACTCCCGGGCGATCATCTGCCAGTCGAAGATGGCGTTGTGCGCGACCAGCACCCGGTCCGCGAGCCGGTCGGCGAACTCCTCGGCGATGTCCTCGAAGAGCGGCGCGTCGGCGAGCATCGCGCTCGTCAGCCCGTGGATCCACACCGGCCCCGGATCCCGCCGCGGGTTGACCAGCGTGTACCAGTGGTCCTCCACATTGCCCTGGGCGTCGAGCCGGTAGACGGCGGCGGAGACTATCCGGTCGTCGCGAGCGAGCCCGGTGGTCTCCACGTCGACGACCGCGTACCCCTGTGGGTACGCGGTCGGCCACATCGTCTCTGCGGTCGTACGGTCGGCGAGCATGGTCACAGAGGATATCGGCCCCGACTGACAGCCGTGGCCGCGCCGGCGACTGCCCGCCGTCGGAGCGGGCCGTGACGAGGTCGCCCGCGACGAGCGGTTCGAGCCCGCGGCCGTCAACCGGGCCGGGCGGCAGCCGGTCTACGGGTCCGGCGTGAGCAGGGCGTGCACCAGGGCTCGCACCGACAGCAGGAACAGCCGGTCCGGGTCGGCCGGGCGGGCCAGGGCGCGGGCGAGGGCCGGATCGTGGGGAGCCGCGGCCGGGTCCCAGAGCTCGCTCTCGGCCGGGGACTGCGCGGGAGCGCGTTCGCGGTTGCGTTCGACGAGGAGGTACCCGACGACCTGGAACTGGACGGCGCGCACCGCGTCCGCCGCCCGGGCGCCGCGCAGCCCGGCGGCGTGCACCTCGTGGACGAGTGCCTGCTGGGCGGGCAGGAACATCCGCTCGGTGAGGCCGCGTTCGTGGACCATCGCGATCAGGTGCGGACGTGCGCGCAGTTCGCGGCGCAGGATCCGGGCCACGGCCAGGATCCGATCGGCGGGGGTGCGGCCGGCCGGCCGGATGGCGCCCATCTCGTCGACGGTGCGCTGGACGAGGGCGTCGAGGAGGGACTCGCGGTTGCCGACGTGCCAGTAGATGGACGTCACCGCGGTGCCCAGTTCGGCGGCGAGCTTGCGCATGGTGAGGGCGGCCGGGCCGTGCTGCTTGACCAGCGAGGCGGCGGCCTCCAGCACCTCGTCGCGGGTGAGCGCGGTTCTGGACACGGTCGCCCCACCACCAATCTGTCGGATCGTCAATTCTGGTCCGTGCAGGGGTCTTTACCCTTCATCGGTGGCAGTGTAACTGTGTTACAGACCCGACCCCCCGAGATGAGGGATGGTGCGATAGATGGCACGCGTACGGTACGGAGCGCGGACCGAGGCCGAGATCGCGGCGTCGCGCGAGAAGAGCTCGAAGCTCCCCGACATCTGGTCCACCGGCGTCGTGGCCGTCTGGGAGAGCGATCCCGACGTGGTGGCGGCCGTCCTGCCACCGCCGCTCAAACCGGCCGACCGGCCCCTCGTACGGGCCAACATCAGCAAGGTCGACCTGCCCGGCTACCCGCTCGGCGCCGGCTCGGTGGCCGTCGCCGCCCGGCACGACGGGGTCGAGGGCTGGTACCCCCTGGTCATGCCGATGACGCACGAGCGCGCCCTGACCGGCGGCCGCGAGGTCTTCGGCGAGCCCAAGAAACTCGGCGAGGTCACCGTCGAGCGCGACGGCCTCGTCGTGCACGCCTCGCTCGCCCGGCACGGCATCGCCTTCGTCGAGGTGCGCGGCGCGGTGGACCGCGCGCTGCCGCTGCCCGAGCCCACCAGGAAGACCGACTTCTACTTCAAGTTCCTCCCCGCGGTGGACGGTTCGGGCTTCGACACCGACCCGGTGCTCGTGCACTGCACGCGCAACGAGAAGGTCCGCAGGCTGGAGCACATCACCGGCGACGTCGTGCTGCGGGAGTCGATGTTCGACCCGGTCGCCGACCTTCCCGTCCGCCGGATCGTGGAGATCACCATCGGCGAGAAGACCACCGACCAGAAGGGCCGGGTCGTGGAGCGGGTCAGTGCCCAGGCCCTGCTCCCGTACATCCACCAGCGCTACGACGACCCCATGCAGATCCTCGACGCGCCCCCGGAGGGATCGTCAGGGGGGAGGGGCTGACATGCGACTCGAACCGGGACAGGTGGCCGTCGTCACCGGAGCCGCCAGTGGCATCGGCCTCGCGATGGCCCGCCGCTTCGCCGCCGAAGGACTGAAGGTGGTCCTCGCCGACGTGGAGGAGTCCGCCCTGCGCAAGGCCGCGGACGAACTCGTCGCGGACGGGGCCCAGGTCCTCGCCAGGACGGTCGACGTCAGCGACCGCGACTCCGTGATCGCGCTGGCCGACGCCGCCTACGAGACCTTCGGCGCCGTGCACGTGCTCTGCAACAACGCGGGCGTCGGTTCCGGCGCCGAGGGACGGATGTGGGAGCACGAGCCCAACGACTGGAAGTGGGCCTTCTCCGTCAACGTGTGGGGGGTCTTCCACGGCATCCAGGCCTTCGTACCCCGCATGATCGCGGCCGGCGGCCCCGGCCACGTCGTCAACACCTCCTCCGGCGACGGCGGCATCGCCCCGCTGCCCACCGCCTCCGTGTACGCCGTCACCAAGGCGGCCGTGGTCACCATGACCGAGTCGCTCTACGCCCACCTCAAGGCGGAGGGCGCCGCCGTCGGGGCCTCCGTCCTCTTCCCCGGACCCCACATGCTGCGCACCGGGCTGTGGGAGTCGCACCGCAACCGGCCCGAGCGGTACGCGAAGCAGCGGCCGCGCAAGGCCCCGTACCGCAGCCTCGACCAGTACGAGGCGGCGATGAAGAAGGCCGGCCACGAGGTGCGGTTCACCCCGGTCGAGGAGGTCGCCGAGCACGTCGTCGACGGCATCCGCGCCGACCGCTTCTGGATGCTCCCGGCCGGCGAGCACAGCGACCGGCAGATCCGCGCCCGGTCGCAGTCGATGCTCGACCGGTCCAACCCCGCCTACCTGGAAAGCTTCATCCTCGACTGAGGGGCGTGTGTGGTGAGTACGAACGAAGACCCGTACCTGATCATCTCCTCCGACTGCCACGCGGGCCTGCCCACCGAGCAGTACCGGCCCTACCTGGATTCCCGCTTCCACCACCGGTTCGACGAGTTCCTCGGCGAACGCGACGCCCGCCGCGCGGAAGCCACCCGCCTGGGCGTCCGCAACGAGGCCTTCGCCGAGAAGTGGTTCCGCGACCACGAGGAAGGCCTCAGGGGCGGCTGGGACACGGCGCAGCGGCTGAAGGAACTCGACGGCGACGGTGTGGCCGCCGAGGTCGTCTTCCCCGACGCGGACGCCGTCGACAGCCAGACCGCGGCCCCCTTCGGAGTCGGGCTCGGCCTCTCCGGCGACCAGGACCCCGAGCTCGGCATGGCGGGCGCCCAGGCGCACAACCGCTGGCTCGCCGAATTCGTGGGGCAGAACCCCGAGCGCCACTGCGGAGTCGCCCTGCTCCCCGTCACGGGCGAGCCGGAGAAGGTCGTCGCCGAGATCCACCGGGCCAAGGAGTCCGGGCTGGGCGCGCTGATGATCCCCGCGATGTGGGTGGACAAGGCGCCCTACCACGACCGCCGCTACGACCCCGTCTGGGCTGCGGCCGCCGAGACACAGATGCCGATCGTCACCCACTCCGGGTCCTCGCCGCGCCACGAGTACGGCGACCACCTGGGCATCTTCGTCTCCGAGGTCACCTGGTGGCCGGCCCGGCCGCTGTGGTTCCTGCTCTGGTCCGGCGTCTTCGAGCGGCACCCCGGCCTGCGGTTCGGCGTCGCCGAAGCGGGCTGCTGGTGGCTGCCGAATCAGTTGTGGTTCATGGACCGGCTCTACCTCGGCGCGCACGGAGGCAAGAAGCTCTCGCCGTTCGAGGAGCTGAAGCGGCCGCCGAGCGAGTACCTGGACCGCCAGGTCTTCATCTGCGCGACGAACACCAAGCGCCGCGAGCTGGCGCAGCGGTACGAGATCGGCGTGGACAACATCCTGTGGGGCTCCGACTTCCCGCATCCAGAGGGCACCTGGCCGAACACCCGGAGCTGGCTGAAGAACACCTTCCACGACATCCCGGTCGCGGAGACCCGCCGGATGCTGGGACTCGCGGCCGCCGAGGTCTTCGGCTTCGACACCGCGAAGCTGGCCCCGATCGCCCGCCGGATCGGCCCCACCCCGGCGGAACTGGGCCAGTCCCCGGACCAGGCGGCGGTGGAGGCCTCCTGGGCCCGCTCCCGCGAGGTCGGCCGCCACTGGCTGAGCGGCAGCGACTTCCCCGTACTGGGGGTGAACCCGTGACCTCCGAGGACCGCTACACGGTGATCTCGGCGGACTGCCACGCCGGCGCCGACCTGCTGGACTACAGGCCGTACCTGGAGAAGCGCCTCCACGAGGACTTCGACGCCTGGGCCGCCACGTACGTGAACCCGTACGAGGACCTCCTCGCGGACACCGCCGACCGCAACTGGAACTCCGCGCGGCGCCTCGCGGAACTGGAGGCCGACGGCATCGTCGCCGAGGTCGTCTTCCCCAACACCATCCCGCCGTTCTTCCCCAAGGCCTCCCTGATGGCCCAGCCGCCGACGGCAGCCGAGTACGAGATGCGGTGGGCGGGGCTCCAGGCGCACAACCGCTGGCTGGCGGACTTCTGCGCGGACGCGCCGGGTCGCCGGGCGGGGGTCGTCCAGATCCTCCTGAACGACGTCGACGCGGCGGTGAAGGAGATCCGCCGCACGAAGGAGGCGGGTCTGACGGGCGGCATCCTGCTGCCCGGCGTGCCGCCCGGCTCCACCGTCCCCGAGCTCTACTCCGCCGCCTACGACCCCATCTGGGCGGTCTGCGACGAGCTGGACGTCCCGGTCAACCACCACGGCGGCTCCGCCTCGCCGCCGCTGGGCGACGAACCGGCGGCCCGGGCCGTCTTCATGGTGGAGACGACCTGGTTCTCGCACCGCGCCCTGTGGCACCTGGTCTTCGGCGGAGCATTCCACCGCCACCCGGGCCTCAAGCTGGTCCTCACGGAGCAGGGCTCGGGGTGGATCCCCGGGGTGCTGGAGATGCTGGACTACTACCACGGCCGCCTGGTCGCGGCGTCGGCCACGGCCGAGTCCAAGTTCGGGGCGGGCCTCGCGGAGTTGATGGGCCGGGGCCCGAGCGAGGTCTGGCGGGACAACTGCTTCGTGGGAGCGAGCTTCATGCGCCCCCACGAGGTCCCGCTGCGGGAGCGGATCGGCCTCGACAAGATCATGTGGGGCGCCGACTACCCCCACGACGAGGGCACCACCCCCTTCTCCCGCGAAGGCCTCCGCATCGCCTACGCGGGCCTCCCGCGGGAGGAGGTCGCCGCGATGGTCGGCGGCAACGCGGCCCGCGTGTACGGCTTCGACCTCGCCCTGCTGGACGCGGTCGCGGCGAAGCACGGCCCGCTGGTCACGGACATCGCGGAGCCGTTGACGGAGATCCCGCCCAGGGCCACGAGCCCGGCCTTCGCCCGCGGCGGCTCGGTCCGCGTCTGGTGACGTGTTCCCTCCGGTGCGGTCCGGGTCACAGGATCCGGATCCGCTCCGGAGGGAACAGGTGGGTCCCGAGCACCTCCGTGTCCTGGTACATCTGGACGGTCAGACCCGGCAGGCCGGCGAGTCCGGTGAGGTCCACCGTGCCGCAGGAGCTGAGGGTGAGTGTGGCCAGTTCCGACAGGCCCCGCAGAGCGGTGGGCGGGGTGACGAACCGGCAGTCGGCAAGCCACAGGTGGTTGATCCGGGGAAACCGCAGGAGGTTCTCGGGGACCAGTTCATGGCAGTGGATCATCTGCAGGTAGGTGAGGTCGGGGGGATCGTCCGCGGCCCACAGGTCACGGCCCTGGTCGTCTCCCGCGATGCTCAGGGAAGCGAGTTCCGGCCACCGCTCAAGTCCTTCCAGGGACATGCTCTCGGTCCCCTCGAACAGCCACAGCTTGGTCAGTCTCGGCAGTCCGGGCAGTTCCCCGACGGATCGGTGGCCGCCTGTAGAGCCGAGCCCGAGGGAGAGGAGACCGGTCAGCCGCTCCAGGACGCGCAGCCGGAGCCCGGGGCTGCGCAGGGTGAACAGGTGTTCCAGTTCCAGGTCCGTCAGCGGGGTGAGGTCGGTCAGGGCCGGACAGCCGTGCAGGCTGAGGCTTTCCAGTCGCGGCAGCGCCGCCAGCGGCCCGACGTCGGTCAGGAAAGGGGAGTCCACCACGTGGAGGACGCGCAGGCCGCCCCGCCCCGAGACCTCGACGGGGATCTCCGGGAATCCGACGAGCCGCAGCCGTTCGAACTGCTGGAGCGTCCCGAGGCAGGCGAGTTGCCCGACAGTGGTCACCGTGAGTGCGCCGTAGCCGAGATCGGCCCCGCCGAGCACGTCCTGTGCGTAGGCGTGGGGCTCGAAACGGGCCCAGGCCTCGTCGAGTTCGTACACGGCCTTCGGGCCGGTCTCCGCACGGAACCGGCGGATCACCGTCAGCGCGCGCTCCCCACCGACCAGGGCCGCCGTGCGGATGGCGCCGGCCGCAGCCAGGTCGCCGAGGCCTTCCTCCGGGTACGGCAGCAGGTCCAGGACCAGTTCGCCTGCCGCGGCCAGCTCCTCGGCCTGCTCCGGGCCGCGCGGCGGCAGCAGGTCCGCGGTACGGTCGAGGACGGCCTGCCGGACGTGCGGGTCCAGCTCCGGGGCGTGTTCCAGGCAGGCCGCCGCGAGGAGGACGAGCCGGTTGCGGGCGCCCTTGACCTTTTCGGCGCGGCGGAGCAGGCCTCGTAGCAGGCGGGCGCGTTCATCCGGGCGGGCGTGGCCCACGGCCATGCGGACCACGTCGTCCCAGGTATCGTCCTGGGCGTTTTTCACCAGCACACCGAAATCACGGCACTCCACGGCCGCCTTGGCCCCCAGGTAGTCCTGGAAGGTGCGGTGCACGAAGACCACCGAGCCCGGCACCGGCTCCAGGAGCAGCCCGCTGCGGATCAGTAGGTGTGAGAAGACCTGCTCGGCGTCGGCCTGCGCCCGTACCTGCGGCATGGAGTCGAGCCACTCGCCCACCATGTCGACGGCCTCGACACGGTCGGCCTCCAGCTGGCCGTTGCGGATCAGCCAGTACGCCAGGCGCTGGAGCAGCGCGATCTGCTCCTCCCGGGTGAGGTAGACCCCCTCGACCCCGCAGATCTCCCGCTCCGTGTCCCGCCGGACCAGCAGCATGTCCAGCGCCGCGTCGTACAGCTCCTTGCGGGCCCGGGGGAGCTGCATGCGCCGGTCCTGGTTCAACGCGCAGAGCAGGGCGCACATCAGCGGGTTGGTGGCCAGCCGGGCCAGGTCCCGCCGGGAGGAGACCGCCTCCAGCAGCGAGGCTTCGTACGCGTCCACCTGCTGTCCTTGCGCCCGGGCGGCCGCGTGCCAGTGCTCCACGAACGCGCGGATGTCCCGCCGGTCCATCGGCAGCATCGCGTGCGTGGCGAACCCGAGCCCCGCGAGCCAGTCCTCCGGAACAGCCGACGGACGGGTGGTCACCACGTACCGCGCCTTCGGAAAGGCGGAGATCAGCGAGCGCAGCCAGGTCTCCGTGCGGGTGCGCAGCCGCTGCGGGACCTCGTCCACGCCGTCCACCAGGACCAGCGCCCGGCCGCTGAGCATGAGGTCCTCCACCCAGCCGGGCGGCGCCGACAGCGGGACGCCGCCGGCGCGCAGGAAGTCCTCCGGCAGCGGCAGGTCACCGGACGCGGTGAAGGAGCGCAGCCGCAGCACGAACGGGACGCACGTACTCCACGGTCCGTCGCTCTGCCGGGCCGCGTTGAGGGCCAGCCACTGGACCAGGGTGGACTTGCCCGAGCCCGCCGGGCCGCGCAGCAGGACGCGGTCGGCGGAGGCGAGGGCCTGCTCGGCCCGGACCTGGGTCCGGTGGGGTTCCGGGTCGCCCGGCAGTCCCTGCTCACCGCTGACCGCGAGGCTGATGTACGCCACGTCCAGCGGCCATTCCTGGCGGGACCGGCTGAGGGTGAGGCCGAAGAGCTGGAGCCGGCCGTGCGTGCGCGCGATGTACTCGGCGTACCGCTCCTCGAAGGCGTACGCCGCCCCGTCCCCGGCGGCGCCGAGCCGGTCCACCGCTCGTGCCAACTCGCCCGTCCGTCGGACCAGTTCCACGTCCGCCCGGGCCCCGAAGCCCGGCAGGGTGGTCACGTACTCCACCGCGTGCGCGCAGCACAGCCGAACCAGGCGTCCGTACAGGGCCCCGGCGGCGGGAGCGAGGCCCGCCGGGGGCGGTGGCAGGGCGGCCGCCAGGGCCGACGGGTCGAGGTCCGCCGCGAAGAGGGCCCCCGCGTCCAGGGCGCCGAGCGCCGCGAAGCCGTCGCCGACCGCGTCCAGCGCGGCCAGACGCTCGTGCTCCGGCAGCGCCGCGCACTCCGGGCCGAGCCGCGACGCCAGGGTTTCGGTCAGGCGCCGCATCTCGCTGTCGCCGAGTTCCGCCGGGGGCCTGCGCCAGGGCGGGGCCGGCCGGGCCGGGGCGGTCGTCAGGCCCGCCCCCGGGGCCCGCGCCAGCAGGGACCTCACCAGCGTCGCTGCCGCCGTGCCCGCCACCCGTAAGAGAACCGTCTCGAAGCCCGTCATTCCGCGCCCTCCCCTCGGCTCGGACATCATCTCCTGAACCGCCGGTAACCCCGATGGATACCGATCGGTAACAACCTCTAGCGGCAGCCCGGAAGGCGCCTCTATGGTGCCCACATGCCGAACCTGCCCGATGTCGTGCTGTGGTCCATACCTGCCTTTGTGCTGCTCACCGTCATCGAGGTGGTGAGCTACCGGCTCCATCCGGACGAGGACGCCGCCGGTTACGACACCAAGGACGCCGTCACGAGCGTCACCATGGGCCTCGGCAGCATCGGGTTCGACCTGCTCTGGAAGATCCCGGTCGTGGCGGTCTTCACCGCGGTCTACGAACTGACCCCGCTGCGCGTGCCGTTCCTGTGGTGGACCGCCCTGCTGATGCTGCTCGTCCAGGACTTCCTCTACTACTGGCAGCACCGTCTCCACCACGTCATCCGCATCCTGTGGGCCTGCCACGTGGTGCACCACAGCAGCAAGCGGTTCAACCTCACCACCGCCCTGCGCCAGCCCTGGACCAGCGCCACCACCTGGTGGTTCTACCTGCCCATGGTGGCCCTCGGCGTGCACCCGGCGGCGATCCCGTTCTGCTACGGAATCAACCTGCTCTACCAGTTCTGGGTCCACACCGAGCGCATCGGCAAGCTGCCCCGGCCCTACGAGTACGTGTTCAACACCCCCTCCCACCACCGCGTCCACCACGCCTCGCAGGGCGGCTACCTGGACCGCAACTTCGGCGGCATCCTGATCGTCTGGGACCGGATGTTCGGGTCCTGGGTCGGGGAGACCGACCGGCCCGTCTACGGGCTCACCAAGAACATCACCACCCACAACCCGCTGCGCGTGGCCACCCACGAGTACGCCGCCATCGCCCGCGACGTACGCGCCGCCGGGAGCTGGAGCGAGCGCGCCGGCCGGGTGTTCCGCGGCCCCGGCTGGCAGCCGGCGTCGGCCCGGCAGAGCGCCGCCCCGGCATCCGCCCCTGCCCCGGCATCCGCCCCGGCACCCGCCCCCACCCCAGGCCGGGAAGCCGCCGCCGAGACCCGGCCGTCCGTGCAGGAGACCCCGTCCGTGCAGGAGACCACCGCGTGAGCACCGCAGACAGCACCGCCGAGTCCCCCGACCGGCCCGCTCCCTCCTGGGTCGCCGACCGCGAGCCCGCCGGACGGCAGCGTCTCGGCCGCCTCGCCCTCGTGGCCTTCGCCGTGGCCGCCGCCGTCGACCTCGGGTCACTGCTGGCCGGCTGGCACCTCGGCCACGTCATCGCCAAGCCGCTGCTGATGCCGCTGCTGGTGACCCACATGGCCACCCGCGGGGCACCCCGCCTGCTGCTCGCCGCGCTGCTCTTCGGCTGGGGCGGGGACCTGGCCCTGCTCTTCGACGCAGAGCCCGCCTTCCTCATCGGCATGGGCTCCTTCGCCGTCGGGCACGTCTGCTACCTCGTCCTGTTCGGCAAGCGCCCCGCGAACCCGCTGCTCGGGGGCGCGTACCTGCTCGCGCTCCTCGGCACCGTCGCCCTGCTGTGGTCCGATCTCCCGGCCGACCTGCGGATCCCGGTGGCCGGCTACAGCCTGCTGCTCACCGCCATGGCGTTCCGCTCCAGCGCCCTCGGCCTGCGCGCCGGGATCGGTGGAGCGCTGTTCCTGCTCTCCGACACCCTCATCGCCACCGGAGTCGCGGACTGGCCCCAGCTGCCCCGCCCGGACTTCTGGATCATGGCCACCTACCTGGCCGCCCAGTACCTGCTGGCCACTGGCGCGACCACTCGGGAAGCAGGCGTACGGTAGGACGGTTCCACAGTCGTACAAGACTGAACAATCCCGACCCGGAGGACTGCACCACCATGCGCGCCACCGTCATCCACGCCCCGCTCGACATCCGCGTGGAGGAGGTGCCCGACGCTGCGATCCAGCGCCCCGAGGACGCCGTCGTCCGCGTCCTGCGTGCCTGCATATGCGGCAGCGACCTGTGGGCCTACCGCGGCGAGGCCGCCCGTCAGCCCGGCCAGCGCATCGGCCACGAGTTCCTGGGCATCGTCGAGGAGACCGGGTCCGCCGTGTCCGGCCTGCGCGCCGGAGACCTCGTCGTCGCGCCCTTCATGTGGTCGGACGGCACCTGCGAGTACTGCGCCGAGGGGCTGTTCACCTCCTGCGAGCACGGCGGCTTCTGGGGTTCGGTCGGTCACGACGGGGGCCAGGGCGAGGCCGTCCGCGTCCCGCACGCCGACGGCACCCTGGTGAAGCTGCCCGCCGAGGCCGTCTCCGACGACCACCTGCTGACCGGGCTGCTCGCGCTGTCCGACGTCATGGGCACGGGTCACCACGCGGCGCTGGGCGCGGGCGTGCGCGAGGGCTCCACGGTCGCAGTCGTCGGTGACGGCGCGGTGGGCCTGTGCGGCGTCCTCGCCGCCAAGCGCCTGGGCGCCGAGCGGATCATCGCACTGGGCCGCCACACCGCACGTACCGACATCGCCAAGCTCTTCGGGGCCACCGATGTCGTCGCCGAGCGCGGCGAGGCGGCCGAGGCGGCCGTGCGCGAGCTCCTCGGGGGCCGGGGCGCGCACGCGGTCATCGAGGCGGTCGGCACGGAGCAGTCCATGCGCACCGCCGTGAACATCACCCGCGACGGCGGGTCCATCGGCTACGTCGGCGTTCCGCACGGCAGCGGCACCGGCCTCGACCTCGGGGTCATGTTCGACCGCAACATCACCCTGCGCGGTGGCGTGGCCCCGGTCCGCGCCTACATTCCGGAGCTGCTGGAGGACGTGCTCAGCGGCGCGATCGACCCGGCGCCCGTCTTCGACCGGGCCGTGTCCCTGGACGAGGTCCCGGACGGCTACCGGGCGATGGACGACCGCAGCGCGCTCAAGGTGATGATCAAGCCCTGAACGCATCCGCATTGAACGGGTGACTGGATGAGCGGACGGGCCGGGCGGGGGATCCCCCGCCCGGCCCGTCCGCTCTGCCCCTGCCGTGCGGACGGTCCTACTTCACGGCCTTGAGCGCGTCGATCACGCCGTAGCCGTAGTAGCCCGTCTGGCCCCACTTGCTGTTGCAGGTGGTGGCGTCGATCAGGGTGCCCGCGGCGTCGTAGATCTGCGTCGGGCAGGACGCCTTCGTGGACTGGGCCTTGAGCATCGCCTGGAGCTGTGCGGGCGTGGCCGACGGGTGGGCGCTCTTGAGGAGCGCGGCGACGCCCGCGACGTGCGGGGCGGCCATCGAGGTGCCCTGCTTGTAACCGTAGAGCCCGCCCGGGACGGTCGACAGCACGCGGCCGTTGGCGTCCGGGGTGTTCGGGACCTGCCACTTGTCGCCGCCGGGGGCGGCGACGTCCACGACGCCGAGGCCGTAGCTGGAGTAGTACGAGCGCAGGCCCTTGTCGCCGGTCGCCGAGACGGTCACCACACCCGGCAGCTGCGTCGGCAGGTCCAGGCAGACCCTGGGGTCGATGGTGCGCGGAACCGGGGTGGTGTCGTTCGGGCTGGTCTCGTCGACGAGGGAGTCGGCCGCCAGGTCCTGGTTGGAGTTGCCGGCCGAGGCCACGTGGAGCGTGCCCTTGCGCTCGGCGTACTTGGTGGCCCGCCCGATGGCCTCCACCAGGGCCTTCTGGTCGTCGTCGGACTTGCAGTTGAAGAGCCAGGGGTCGACGTAGTAGCTGTTGTTGGTCACCTCGATCCCCTTCTCGGCGGCGAACATGAAGCCGCAGACGACCGCCTCGGTGTAGAAGAGGCTGGTCCCGGGCTCGCTCACCTTGATCGCGGCGATCTTCACGCCCGGCGCGACACCGCTGACGCCTATGCCGTTGCGCGCGGCTCCGATGGTGCCGGCCACGTGCGTGCCGTGGTCGCTGCCGTCGGCGTACGGGCGCCAGGCGCCCTCGGTGGTGTCGGCGACGCCGCCCACGCAGTTGGCCGACTGGCTCTTGGAGAAGTTCGGGGCGAGATCGGGGTGGGTGTCGTCGACACCCGTGTCGATGATGCCCACCGTGACGTTCCGGCTGCCATCGTTGATCTTGTGAGCCTCGTCGGCCTTGATCGTCCGCAGGTCCCACTGGTTGGGCTCCAGCGGCTCCTGACCCTCCTGGGCCGCTGCCGCCGCCTTCGCGGCATCCGCCGAGCTCAGCTGCTGGGTCGTCCCCTCCTCGGTGGTCTGCACCGCCGACATGGGGGCCGTCCGGGTGGCGCCGACCGACACGAAGAGGCCGCGCTGGGCCCGCAGCTGCTTGGCGAAGTCCGGGTTCTGCGAGTGCGCGACGACGACCCCGATCTGCTCATGGGCCGTCACCACCGTTCCACCGGCCCGCTCGATCGCCTTCTTCGCCGCCTTCACGGTGGCATAGGCGTTCAGGTTGGCCACGTACGACAGCTTGGGGCCGGAGGTGTCGGCCTTCGAGGCCGCCGCCGCGTCGGCCGCGGTGCCCAGCGGGGCGGCCGAGGCCGAGACCGCGGGCAGGAAGGCGAGCGAAGCGGTGAGCGCCAGGCCGACCGGTACGGCGAGAGCACGACTGCGCTTCTTGGGCGCACGTGACCCCAGCTGATCCATGGGTTCTCCAGATCATCTTCGAGAGCCGCCCGCACGCGGTCGCGTCGGGCGGGTGCATGACAAGCGAACCTAGTGCCGGCGTTCCCCTCTGCGCCATCAGTTCGAGAAATCAGTTCCCTCAAGAATCACCGGGTGTTGAACCGTCCCGACGCGCCGGCCGTGCCGTTGACAGGGGGGCTCAGCGCCACCGTCCCCCACACGGAGGTTGTTTTGTCCGTCGTCCCCACCGCACCCGCGTCACAAGGAGATCCCCCCGTGACCACCGAAGCAGCGCCGCCGCCGGGCAGCGCGGGAACGCCACTGGCGGGCCCCACGGCAGATGACTACACGAGCGTCCAGCAGAGCGCGGAATTCGGCGAACTGCGCAGCTCCTACCGCTCCTTCGCCTTCCCGCTCACCGTGGCCTTCATCGCCTGGTACCTGCTCTACGTCCTGCTGTCCAACTACGCGGGCGGCTTCATGGGGACCAAGCTCTTCGGCAACATCAACGTCGCCCTCGTGCTCGGCCTCGCCCAGTTCGCGACGACCTTCCTGATCGCCTGGCTCTACGCACGGCACGCCGCCGCGAATCTCGACCCCAAGGCCGAGGCCATCAAGGCGCGGATGGAGGCCGCCGAATGAGCGGCACGCACCACCTGACGACACTCGCCGCGGGAGCCTCCGAGCACCGGCCGCTGATCATCACCCTGTTCGGGCTGTTCGTCGTCGCCACCCTGATCATCACGGTCTGGGCCGGCCGCCAGACCCGGGGCGCCGCCGACTTCTACGCGGGCGGCCGCCAGTTCACCGGCTTCCAGAACGGCCTGGCCATCTCCGGCGACTACATGTCCGCCGCGTCCTTCCTCGGCATCGCCGGAGCCATCGCCCTCTTCGGCTACGACGGCTTCCTCTACTCCATCGGATTCCTCGTCGCCTGGCTGGTCGCCCTGCTGCTCGTCGCCGAGCCGCTGCGCAACTCCGGCCGCTACACGATGGGCGACGTCCTCGCGTACCGGATGCGCCAGCGGCCCGTCCGCACCGCCGCCGGCACCTCCACCATCGTGGTCTCGATCTTCTACCTGCTCGCCCAGATGGCCGGTGCCGGCGTGCTCGTCTCGCTGCTCCTCGGCATCACCAGTGACGGCGGCAAGGTGGCCGTCGTCGCCCTGGTCGGCGTACTGATGATCCTCTACGTGACCATCGGCGGCATGAAGGGGACCACCTGGGTCCAGATGATCAAGGCGGTGCTGCTGATCGCGGGCGCCCTGCTGATCACCTTCCTGGTGCTGCTGAAGTTCAACTTCAACATCTCCGACCTGCTCGGCACGGCCGCCGACAACAGCGGACAGGGGGTGAAGTTCCTCGAACCCGGGCTCAAGTACGGCAAGGACTCGACCTCGAAGCTGGACTTCATCTCGCTCGGCCTCGCCCTCGTCCTCGGCACCGCGGGGCTTCCGCACATCCTGATCCGCTTCTACACCGTGCCCACCGCCCAGGCCGCCCGTAAGTCCGTCCTCTGGGCCATCGGCATCATCGGCGGCTTCTACCTGATGACCATCGCGCTCGGCTTCGGCGCCGCGGCGCTGCTCGACCGCGCCGAGATCATCAAGTCCAACAAGGCGGGCAACACCGCCGCACCGCTGCTCGCCCAGGCCGTCGGCGGCGGCCCCGACTCCACCGGCGGTGCCATCCTGCTGGCCGTGATCTCCGCGGTCGCCTTCGCCACCATCCTGGCCGTCGTCGCGGGCCTCACCCTCGCCTCCTCCTCGTCCTTCGCGCACGACCTGTACGTGAACGTGATTCGCAAGGGCAAGGCCACCGAGAAGGAGGAGATGCGCGCGGCCCGCTGGTCCACCGTCGTCATCGGCGCCATCGCCATCGGCCTGGGCGCGCTCGCCCGCGACCTGAACGTGGCCGGCCTGGTCGCGCTCGCCTTCGCGGTCGCCGCCTCCGCGAACCTCCCGACCATCCTCTACAGCCTCTTCTGGAAGCGCTTCACCACGCGGGGCGCGCTCTGGTCCATCTACGGCGGACTGATCTCGGCCGTCGGCCTGGTGCTGTTCTCCCCGGTCGTCTCCGGCAAGCCCACCTCGATGTTCAAGGACGCCGACTTCTTCTGGTTCCCGCTGGAGAACCCGGGCATCATCTCGATTCCCCTCGGCTTCCTGCTCGGCTGGCTGGGAACCGTCCTCTCCAAGGAAAAGGCCGACCCCCAGAAGTTCGCCGAGCTGGAGGTCCGCTCCCTGACCGGAACAGGGGCGCACTGACATCGTCCGAACACCCAGCGTGGCCGCGTCGTAGATCCCTACGACGCGGCCACGTCACGTCTCGTTCATTCGGGGACCTCTGGATGACACACCCGTCACGTAGTCTCGAAATAGAACGCGTGAAGTAGATCCCATGCCCGCGCGTACCGCTACTTCCGGACAGGGGAGGGGGCCCACAGTGCTTCTCGATACCTACGGCCGCGTGGCCACTGACCTGCGCGTCTCACTGACCGACCGGTGCAACCTGCGGTGTACCTACTGCATGCCCGAAGAGGGGCTGCAGTGGCTCGGCAAGTCGGACCTGCTCAGTGACGAGGAGATCGTCCGGCTGATCCGCATCGCGGTCACACAGCTCGGTATCACCGAGGTCCGCTTCACCGGCGGCGAGCCGCTGCTCCGGCCGGGCCTGGTCGGCATCGTCGAGCAGTGCGCGGCCCTGGAGCCCCGCCCCAGAATGTCGCTGACCACCAACGGCATCGGTCTCAAGCGCACCGCGCAGGCCCTGAAGGCCGCCGGCCTGGACCGGGTCAACGTGTCCCTGGACACCCTGCGGCCCGAGGTCTTCAAGACCCTCACCCGCCGCGACCGGCACAAGGACGTCATCGAGGGCATGGCCGCCGCCCGCGAGGCCGGCCTCACCCCCGTCAAGGTCAATGCCGTCCTCATGCCCGGCCTCAACGACGACGAGGCCCCCGACCTGCTCGCCTGGGCCGTGGCGAACGAGTACGAGCTGCGCTTCATCGAGCAGATGCCGCTCGATGCCCAGCACGGCTGGAAGCGCGACGGCATGATCACCGCCGGGGACATCCTGGAGTCCCTGCGCACCCGCTTCACCCTCACCGAGGAGGGCGCCGCCGAGCGCGGCTCCGCCCCGGCCGAGCGCTGGGTGGTCGACGGCGGCCCCGCCACCGTCGGCGTCATCGCCTCGGTCACCCGCCCGTTCTGCGGAGCCTGCGACCGTACGAGGCTCACGGCCGACGGCCAGGTGCGCACGTGCCTGTTCGCCACCGAGGAGTCGGACCTGCGCGCCGCCCTGCGCTCGGGCGCCCCGGACGAGGAGATCGCCCGGCTCTGGAAGGTCGCGATGTGGGGCAAGAAGGCCGGGTCCGGCCTCGACGACCCGTCGTTCCTGCAGCCCGACCGCCCGATGTCCGCGATCGGCGGCTGATCCGGTCGGCCGCGCGGGCGCGGGAGCGGTTCAGCGGGGGCGTTCCGAGCCCTCCGGCTGCACCCACTCGTCCAGCTTCACGACGTCCTTGAGGAAACCGCGGACCCCCAGGAACTGGGAGAGGTGTTCGCGGTGCTCCTCGCACGCCAGCCAGGTCTTGCGCCGTTCCGGCGTGTGCAGCGTCGGGTTGTTCCACGCCAGCACCCACTCGGCCGCGTCGCGGCAGCCCTTGGCGGAGCAGGTGGGAGTCTCGTCGGAGCCGGGGGCGTTGGAGGAATTCACAGCCCCACATTAGAACGGAATGGCGACGCCGAGCAGCCACGGGGGGAGCTGCCCGGCGTCGGTCCGTCGCTCCGACGGGGGATGCGGAGCGCGTGAGCAGTATGTCACGCAGGACCCGGTGCAGTGCACCGGAACTTCATGATTGATCTGAGCTTTTCTTGAGGTTTCCCGCGTCGAGTGCCGGTCGTACGGGGGCCGGTACGAAGTGCGAGGGCAGCGAGGGAGTCGACTCGCGCCCGGCGTTCGCGATGACCACGGCAATGTAGGGGAGCAGGGCGCCCGCGACGAGCGTCACGATCGCCACCGGCCGCTGAACGTTCCACAACAGCACGGTCGCGATGACCGACAGGGTCCTGATTCCCATCGAGATCACGTATCGCCGCTGGCGGCCCCGCACGTCCTCGGCGAGACCCATGCGCGCACCGGTGATCCGGAAGACCTCGGCCCCGTTCCGCTTCTGCCGCTTCGTCCGCTCCACGCTCCACCACCCGATCGCCCACCGGGCACTCCCGGCCCGGACCCTCCCACGGTACGCCCGCCCCCGCGCCGAGAGGAGAGGGGGGACCCCCCGACGGCGCCGTCCGAAATGCGCCGTACGCCGGACGGGTCGAGACTGGCCCCACGTGCGCACAAGGCGCCAGGAGGAGGCTGGTCATGAGTTGGTTGTGGGCGATCATCGTCGGTTTCGTGCTGGGGCTGATAGCCAAGGCCATCCTGCCGGGCAAGCAGCACCAGCCACTGTGGCTGACCACCCTCTTCGGTATCGCCGGCGCCGTCCTCGGCAATGCCGTCGCCACCTGGATCGGCGTCGGCGAGACCAAGGGCATCGACTGGACCCGGCACCTGCTGCAGCTGATCGGCGCGGTCGTCATCGTCGGACTCGGCGAGATGATGTACGGAGCGATCAAGGGCAAGCGGCAGTGACGTGACACGCGCGGGTCATGACGAAGGGGCCGGCCGGACCTTGAGTCCGAACCGGCCCCTCCGCCGTGCTCCGCGGCGTGTCGTGGTGGCCTACGGCGCGTCAGGCGCCGGTGACCTCCACCGCGGCCAGGTTCTTCTTGCCCCGGCGCAGCACCAGCCAGCGCCCGTGCAGCAGCTCCTCCTTGGGGGGTACCGCGTCCTCGGCGGTGACCTTCGTGTTGTTCACGTAGGCGCCGCCCTCCTTCACGGTCCGGCGGCCCGCCGACTTGCTCGCGACCAGGCCGGTCTCGGCGAGCAGGTCCACCACGAGGCCGAGTTCCTCCACCCGGGCGTGCGGCAGCTCGGACAGGGCCGCGGCGAGCGTGGCCTCGTCCAGCTCCGCCAGGTCGCCCTGCCCGAACAGCGCCTTCGACGCGGCGATCACGGCCGCGCACTGGTCGGCGCCGTGCACGAGCGCGGTCAGCTCCTCCGCCAGCGCCCGCTGGGCGGCGCGCGCCTGCGGCCGCTCGGCGGTCTGCGCCTCCAGCTCCTCAAGCTCCTCGCGGGACTTGAAGGAAAGGATCCGCATGTAGGTGGAGATGTCCCGGTCGTCCACATTCAGCCAGAACTGGTAGAACGCGTACGGCGTGGTCATCTCCGGGTCGAGCCACACGGCCCCGCTCTCGGACTTGCCGAACTTGGTGCCGTCCGCCTTGACCATCAGCGGGGTCGCCAACGCGTGCACGACCGCGCCCGGCTCGACCCGGTGGATCAGGTCGAGTCCGGCCGTCAGGTTGCCCCACTGGTCGGAGCCGCCCTGCTGGAGCACGCAGCCGTAGCGCCGGTACAGCTCCAGGAAGTCCATGCCCTGGAGCAGCTGGTAGCTGAACTCGGTGTAGCTGATGCCCTGGTCGGAGTCGAGCCGCTTGGCGACCGAGTCCTTCGTCAGCATCTTGTTGACCCGGAAGTGCTTGCCGATGTCCCGCAGGAACTCGATGGCGGACATGCCCGCCGTCCAGTCCAGGTTGTTCACCATGAGCGCCGCGTTCTCGCCCTCGAAGGACAGGAACGGTTCGATCTGGGTGCGCAGCCGGGTCACCCAGTTCGCGACGGTCTCCGGGTCGTTCAGGGTCCGCTCGGCCGTCGGTCGCGGGTCGCCGATCTGCCCGGTGGCCCCGCCGACCAGCGCCAGCGGCCGGTTCCCGGCCTGCTGGAGCCGGCGCACGGTGAGCACCTGGACCAGGTGCCCCACGTGCAGCGAGGCCGCGGTCGGGTCGAAGCCGCAATAGAAGGTGACCGGACCGTCCGCGAAGGCCTTGCGCAGCGCTTCTTCGTCGGTGGACTGGGCGAAGAGCCCGCGCCACTTCAGTTCGTCGACGATGTCAGTCACGGTCGTGACTCTCCTTGAGAGATGGAGTGAGTAGGGATGCGGATGAGGGGTCTACCCGCACATTCTAGGTGGTCAGACGCCCTTGCTTACCGAACTCATGTTGAAATCGGGGATACGCAGGGCCGGCATCGCAGCCCGCGTGAACCAGTCGCTCCACTCGCGCGGCAGGGTCTTCTCGGTCCGGCCCGCCTCCGAGGCCCGCGACAGCAGGTCCACCGGGGACTCGTTGAACCGGAAGTTGTTGACCTCGCCGACCACCTGCCCGTTCTCCACCAGGTAGACCCCGTCCCGGGTCAGGCCGGTGAGCAGCAGCGTCGCCGGGTCCACCTCGCGGATGTACCAGAGGCAGGTCAGCAGCAGGCCGCGCTCGGTGCCGGCGACCATCTCCTCCAGCGACTTCTCGCCTCCCGCGTCCAGGATCAGGTTTCCGAAGCCGGGCGAGAGCTGCATCCCGGTCAGCCCCGCGGAGTGCCGGGTCGTGGTCAGCCGGTTCAGGTGACCGTCCGCGATCCACTCGGTCGCCGGGACCGGCAGGCCGTTGTCGAACACCGAGGCGTCGTCGCCGGAGCTGTGCGCGATCACGAACGGCGCGGACTCCAGGCCGGGTGCGTTCGGGTCGCTGCGCAGGGAGAGCGGCAGCCCGGACAGCTTCTCGCCGAGCCGGGTGCCGCCGCCGGGCTTGGAGAAGACCGTACGGCCCTCCACCGCGTCCCGGGCCGCGGCCGACCACATCTGGTAGATCAGCAGGTCCGCCACGGCGGTCGGCGGCAGCAGGGTCTCGTACCGGCCGGCGGGCAGGTCGATCTTCCGCTCCGCCCAGCCGAGCCGTACGGCGAGCTCCGCGTCCAGCACGGTCGGGTCCACGTCCTTG
This sequence comes from Streptomyces avidinii, assembly GCF_014650695.1. Lineage (GTDB taxonomy): Bacteria > Actinomycetota > Actinomycetes > Streptomycetales > Streptomycetaceae > Streptomyces > Streptomyces avidinii. The sequence continues at coordinate 112,076 of NZ_BMVL01000020.1, forward strand.
AAGTCCCGGGTCGAGCGGCCCGCCCAGGCGGAGCGCTGCCGGTCCGGGGACTTCGCGTTGAGCTCCAGGGTGCCCTTCGGCTGGTCGTGCCGCAGCCGCAGGCCCGTCGAGGTGCCCACGTACGTGGAGACCAGCTCGTGGTTGGCGAAGCCGTACAGCTCCCGGCCGCCCTCGCGGGCCCGGGCGAAGGCCTCGCCGAGCGCCGGAGCGAAGTCCGAGAACACCGCCGAGCTCGTCTCGGCCGGGGCGTCGGTGAAGTCCGGCGAGGCCGGCGTCCCGGTGACCAGCGGCTGGGCGTCCTCGGCCGGGCCCGCTCCGCGGGCAGCCGCCTCGGCGGCCCGGACCAGCGGCTCCAGATCGTCCGCGGTCACGGCCGAGCGCGACACGACCCCCGAGGCCGTGCCCTCCTTGCCGTCGACCGTGGCGATGACCGTGAGGGTCCGGCCGCGGGTCACGCCGTTCGTCGTCAGGGCGTTGCCCGCCCAGCGCAGATTGGCGGTCGACCCTTCGTCGGCGATGACGACGCACCCGTCGGTGGTGGACAGCTCCAGCGCCCGCTCGACGATCTCATGGGGCTTGGTGATGCGAATCGACGAGCTCATCGCCCGGCCTCCTGCGTGGTGTTCAGGATGTTCACGTCGCGGAACAGCGCGGACGGGCAGCCGTGCGAGACCGCCGCCACCTGGCCCGGCTGGGCCTTGCCGCAGTTGAAGGCGCCGCCCAGGACGTAGGTCTGCGGACCGCCGACCTTCTCCATCGAGCCCCAGAAATCGGTGGTGGTGGCCTGGTACGCGACATCGCGCAGCTGCCCGGCCAGCCTGCCGTTCTCGATCCGGAAGAACCGCTGCCCGGTGAACTGGAAGTTGTAGCGCTGCATGTCGATCGACCAGGAGCGGTCGCCGACCACGTAGATCCCGCGCTCGACCCCGCCGATCAGGTCCTCGGTCGACAGCCCGCCCGGATCCGGCTGGAGGGACACGTTCGCCATCCGCTGGACGGGCACGTGGCCGGGGGAGTCGGCGAAGGCGCAGCCGTTGGACCGCCCGAGGCCGGTCAGCTTCGCGATCCGCCGGTCCAGCTGGTAGCCGACCAGGGTGCCGTCCTTGACCAGGTCCCAGCTCTGCGCCTGGACGCCCTCGTCGTCGAAGCCGACGGTGGCCAGCCCGTGCTCGGCGGTGCGGTCACCCGTCACGTTCATGATCGGGGAGCCGTACTTGAGCTTGCCCAGCTGGTCGAAGGTGGCGAAGGAGGTCCCCGCGTACGCCGCCTCGTAGCCCAGCGCCCGGTCCAGCTCGGTGGCGTGGCCGATGGACTCGTGGATGGTGAGCCACAGGTTGGACGGGTCCACCACCAGGTCGTAGCGCCCGGCCTCGACGCTGGGGGCCCGCATCTTCTCGGCGAGCAGCCCCGGGATCTGCTCCAGCTCGGAGTTCCAGTCCCAGCCGGTGCCGGTCAGGTACTCCCAGCCGCGGCCCGCCGGCGGGGCGATGGTGCGCATCGAGTCGAACTCGCCGGTCGTGCCGTTCACGGCGACCGCGGTGAGCTGCGGGTGGATCCGGACCCGCTGCTGCGTGGTCGAGGTGCCCGCGGTGTCGGCGTAGAACTTGTTCTCGTGCACGGCGAGCAGCGAGGCGTCCACGTGGGCCACCCCGTCGGCCGCCAGCAGGCGCGCGCTCCAGTCGGCGAGCAGCGCCGCCTTCTCGGCGTCCGGTACCTCGAAGGGGTTCACGTCGTACGCGGAGATCCACGTCCGGTCGGCGTGCACCGGCTCGTCGGCGAGCTCCACGCGCTCGTCCGAACCGGCGGCCTTGATCACCTGGGCGGACAGCTTCGCCATGGCCACGGCCTGCGAGGCCACCTTGGCGGCGGCGTCCATGGTCAGGTCCACACCGGAGGCGAATCCCCAACTGCCCCCGTGCACGACCCGGACCGCGTATCCGAGGTCGGTGGTGTCGGACCCGCCGGACGGCTTGGCGTCCCGCAGGCGCCAGGAGGCGCTGCGGATCCGCTCCAGCCGGAAGTCGGCATGGTCGGCGCCCAGCGCGCGGGCCCGGGCGAGCGCCGCGTCGGCGAGCGCCCGCAGGGGCAGCGCGGTGAAGGCCGCGTCGATGGAATGGGGCACGGAAGTCCTCCCGTGGTCGGAGCCGGTCGCACCGATCATGTCGCGATCGGGGCCCTTGTGCCTACATCTTTCTGTAGGGATTCGACAGAGCCCGTCGCAAGGCCCTGTCGGGGGTCGATTCTCCGTACGAGCGATGCGACCTATAGGTTTTTGGTATTCAAGACCGCTAGCGAAAGGGTGATCCGTTGAGCCGCTCGGTTCTCGTCACCGGAGGAAACCGGGGCATCGGCCTCGCCATCGCCCGAGCCTTCGCGGAGGCCGGCGACAAGGTCGCGATCACGTACCGGTCGGGTGAGCCGCCGGAGGCGCTCGCCGCACTCGGTGTTCTGGCGGTGCGGTGCGATATCACCGACTCCGAGCAGGTGGAGCAGGCCTACAAGGAGATCGAGGACAAGCACGGTGCGGTCGAGGTGCTGGTGGCCAACGCCGGCATCACCAAGGACACGCTGCTGATGCGCATGTCCGAGGAGGACTTCACGTCGGTCCTCGACACCAACCTCACCGGCACGTTCCGGGTGGTCAAGCGGGCGAACCGTGGCATGCTCCGTGCCAAGAAGGGTCGCGTCGTCCTGATCTCCTCTGTCGTCGGGCTCATGGGCTCGGCGGGCCAGGCCAACTACGCCGCCTCCAAGGCCGCGCTGGTCGGTTTCGCCCGCTCGCTCGCCCGCGAGCTGGGTTCGCGCAACATCACCTTCAACGTCGTCGCCCCCGGTTTCGTGGACACCGACATGACGAAGGTGCTCACCGACGAGCAGCGCGCCGGCATCGTGGGCCAGGTCCCGCTCGGCCGTTACGCGCAGCCCGAGGAGATCGCGGCAGCCGTGAGCTTCCTGGCGTCCGACGACGCCGCGTACATCACAGGAGCCGTCATTCCCGTTGACGGCGGATTGGGCATGGGTCACTGATCACCATGAGCGGAATTCTCGACGGCAAGCGCATCCTCATCACGGGTGTGCTGATGGAGTCGTCCATCGCCTTCCACACCGCCCGGCTGGCCCAGGAGCAGGGCGCCGAGGTCATCCTCACCGCCTGGCCGCGCCCGAGCCTGACCGAGCGCATCGCCAAGAAGCTGCCCAAGCCGGTCAAGGTGATCGAGCTCGACGTCACCAACGACGAGCACCTGGCCCGCCTGGAGGGCCTCGTCCGCGACGAGCTCGGTGGCCTCGACGGCGTCGTCCACTCGATCGGCTTCGCGCCGCAGGACGCCCTCGGCGGCAACTTCCTGAACACGCCGTTCGAGTCGGTGGCCACGGCCATGCACGTCTCGGCGTTCTCGCTGAAGTCGCTGACCATGGCGTGCAAGCCGCTGTTCCCGGCGGAGGGCGCGGCCGTCGTCGGCCTCACCTTCGACGCGCAGTTCGCCTGGCCGCAGTACGACTGGATGGGCCCGGCCAAGGCCGCCCTGGAGGCCACCAGCCGCTACCTCGCCCGTGACCTGGGCAAGGAGAACATCCGCTGCAACCTGGTCTCGGCCGGTCCGATCGGCTCGATGGCCGCGAAGTCCATCCCGGGCTTCTCGGAGCTGGCGGACGTCTGGAACTCCCGCTCGATGCTGGAGTGGGACATGAGCGACCCGGAGCCGACGGGCAAGGGCGTCGTCGCCCTGCTCTCGGACTGGTTCCCGAAGACCACCGGCGAGATCGTCCACGTGGACGGCGGCCTGCACGCGATGGGTGCCTGATCTCCGATCAGGTCTCCCGCGTCCGT
>NZ_BMVL01000020.1:115939-138352 GCF_014650695.1 Streptomyces avidinii
TCGCGTTCCGCGGCGGCGCGCTCGATCGCATGTTCACCGGCCGACCGGATCTTCCCGAGTCGAAAACCAGGACGGATGCCTGCAAACTGACCTGGCCGGGATCTTCTCGGCTCCTGCGGGGAGGAGGTAGGAGTGCGCGCGAGACCGAGCCGAGCGGTATCCGTGCTGGTCACATCCGTGATTCTGACCGGACTCCTGGTCCCCGGAGCGGCCGCGCAGCCCCCGGAGGGCGAGCCCGCACCCGGCCCCGAGTCGGCGGCCCCGGCCGTCGTGGAGCTCGCCGAGATCCCCGCCGAACCGCCCGCGCAGCCCGCACGGCCCGCCGGGGGTGAACTCTTCGGGGCGGACTGCGACACCGTGATCCAGGGCTCGCAGGTGACGGCGAACTGCCACAACGCCTACCCGGCGACCGACCTCGTACGGCTGCACGTCGAGTGCGACCGCTGGTGGGACGTGGACGGGGACGGGGGCGCCGTGGCCGTCGGCCCGGCCGGCCGGGCCGAGCTCGTCGGCCGCTGCTGGAAAGAGGTCCGCTCGGCCTGGGTCAGCCACCGGCGCCCGTGAGCGGTCGCTCCCGCGCTCACCGGCCCTGAGCCTCCTTGCCGAGACAGGCGAAGGGGTAGCCCGCCGCCTCCGAGGCCGCCGCGTCCCCGTCGCCCCGCCGGATCGCCTCGATCAGCCGGGCGTGGTCCAGATGGGCGGACGGGTGCAGCTCGGTACCCACGTCCGTCCGCAGCCAGTCGGCCACCAGATCGCCGAGGTCCGCGTACAGCTCGATCAGTACGTCGTTGTGCGAGGCGGTCACCACCGCCATGTGCAGACTCACGTCCGCCGCCACGAAGAGCTCCGCGTCCCCGCTCGCCCAGGCCTCCTCGCGGCGCGCCAGCAGGGCATCCAGCTGCACGAGGTCCCGCTCGGTGCGCCGCTCCGCCGCCAGCCGGGCAGCCGAGGACTCCAGGGTCGAACGCAGCTCGGCGATGTGGCGCGGCTCGGCCCCGGCGAAGCGGCGGTGCATGACGCCGGCCAGCTCGCTGGTGGCGATGACGTACGTGCCCGAGCCCTGCCGGATGTCGAGGAGGCCGTTGTGCGCCAACGCCCGGACGGCCTCGCGCACCGTGTTGCGGGCGACGCCGAGCAGCTCGACCAGCTCAGGCTCGGTCGGGATGCGGGCGCCGACCGGCCACTCGCCCGAAGTGATCTGGTTCCGCAGCTGGGCGATCACCTGATCGACGAGTGCGGAGCGCCGGGGCGAGGTCAGCGGCATGGGTTCCTCTCGAGAGCGACTGGACAACCAATCATCCCATGATTCTATGATGGTTCAATGTCCGACGAAGAAATCCAGACCATGAACCGCACGGCGGTCGTGCGCACCACCCCTGACCGGCAGCCTCCCGCCCCCACCCAGGTCACCCCGGCCTGGCTCGGCCCGGTGCTCATCGTCGGAATCGTGCTGGCCGCCCTCAACCTGCGGCCCGCCATCACCAGCCTCGGAGCCCTCTTCGAGGAGACCCGCACGGGGCTCGGCATGAGCGGCACCGTCGCCGGACTGATCACCTCGGTCCCCGCCCTCTGCTTCGCCGTCTTCGGCGTCACCGCGCCCCGGCTCTCCCGCCGCTTCGGCCCGGCCGCCGTCGTCTGCGCCGGCATGGCCGCCGTCGCCACCGGACTGCTGATCCGCCCCTTCGCCACCGGCGCCGCCGGGTTCCTGGCGGCCAGCGCCCTGTCACTGGCCGGCATAGCCCTCACCAACGTGCTGCTCCCGGTGATCGTCAAGCGCTACTTCCCGGACCGGGTCGGCACCATGACCGGCCTGTACTCCATGTCCCTGGCCGCCGGCACCTCCCTCGCCGCCGCCGCGACCGTCCCGCTGACCGCCGCCCTCGGCGGTAGTTGGCGCACCGGCCTGCTGGTCTGGGCCGTGCTCGCCCTGGCCGCCGTACTGCCGTGGCTGCCCGTCGCCCGCGCCTCCCGGCGCGCCGACCGGGCCGAGACCGCCGCGGCCGCCGCCGCTGCCGGGTCCGGCGCGGGGGCCGCCGCGGGCGCCGGCACCGGACCGCGCGTCGTCCGCAGCCGCACCGCCTGGGCCCTGGCCTGCTACTTCGGCCTCCAGGCCACCGGTGCGTACATCACCATGGGCTGGCTCCCGCAGATCTTCCGCGACGCCGGGGTCTCCGCCTCCACCGCCGGCGTGCTCCTCGCCGTCACCATGGTCATGGGCGTCCCGCTCGCCTTCGTCATCCCGGGCCTGGCCGCCCGGATGAAGAACCAGGGCGCCATCGCCGTCACCCTCGGCGTCTTCGGCCTCGTCGGCTACCTCGGCCTCTACTTCGCCCCCGCCGCCGGAGCCTGGGCGTGGGCGCTCCTGCTCGGCATCTCCAACTGCGCCTTCCCCCTCGTCATCACCCTCATCGGGCTGCGCGCCAAGTCCCCGGCCGGCGTGGTCAAGCTCTCCGCCTTCGCCCAGAGCACCGGCTACCTCATCTCCATCCCCGGCCCCCTCGTCATCGGCGCCCTCTACCAGCACAGCGGCGGCTGGGACCTGCCGCTCGCCCTGATGGCCGGACTCCTCGTGCCGCAGATCGTGCTGGGCATCCGGGCCGGACGGGACCGCACGATCGAGGACGAATGCGGCATGCGAGACTGACCGGCATGTCGCCCGTACTTGAACCGAACCCGCAGAACGGCCGCAAGAAGCTCGGCCTCGTGCTCGGCGCGTTCCTCGCCGTGACCGTGATCATCTCCGTGATCGCCACGATCGCCTCCCCGTGAGCCCGGTCCTCCGGCGGGAGGGTGGGGCTAACCCCACCACCCCTAGGGGGCCAGGCTCAGGGTGAAGTGGGGTGTGCCCCGGATGGGAACCACTGGCCCGGATCCATAGATTCGTAGGCAGCGAGTCAGTCCGGTCCACACCCTCGGAGGCGGCCATGTCGGCCCCCATGCACATCAGGCCCCTCCCCCCGGGCCCGTCCGGCCCCCGGGCCCGCGCCGCCACCGGCGCCGGCACCCGGCTGCACTGGTGGGCACTGGCCCTGCCCGCCCTCGCCTTCGGGCTCCTGCTGCTGCTCCTCGCCGGATCCGGCGAGGCCCACGCGGCCACCGGCGAGGTCTCCGGCCTGGTCCAGGTCGCCGAACACCTCCTGCGCGCCGTTGCCTGACCTCCCGCGCCCCCTACCTGGGGGGTGAGCCCCTCAACACCCTGCGCCCCATGGCTCGTTTCGTGCGAAGCTGGGAGTCATGAGCGCCGACACACCCCGCAGGATCGCCCTCCTCCGGCACGCCAAGGCCGACTGGCCCGAGGTGTCCGACCACGATCGCCCGCTCGCGGAACGAGGCCGCAAGGACGCGCCGGCCGTCGGTCTGAAGCTCGCCGAAACCGGCATCGTCTTCGACCTGGCCCTGTGCTCCACCGCCGCCCGCACCCGCGAGACCTGGAAGCTCGCCGTCCAGGAGATGCCGCACCGGCCGAAGACCCACTACGAGGAGAGGCTCTACGACGCCTCGCTGGGCGAGCTCATCGCCCTGCTCAACGAGACCTCCGACGAGGTCTCCGACCTCCTCGTCATCGGGCACAACCCCGGCATGCACGCCCTCGCCGACGCCCTTTCGGGGCGCGCGGAGGACGACACCCTGGCGCGGATGACCCGTACGGGTTTCCCGACCGCGGCCCTCGCCGTGGTCTCCTTCACCGGATCGTGGAAGTCCGTCGAGCACGGAGTGGGCACACTGCTCGACTACTGGACCCCCAAGGGCCTCTGACCGGGGCCCCGCCACCCTCGAAGACCCCACCAGCGCGAACGGGCCCCGGCAGCCGAGACGGCTGCCGGGGCCCGGCGGTGCTCGTGGGGATCAGGCCAGGTCGGCGGCCTCGATCTCCTCGCGGGTGATCCCGAGCAGGTACAGCACCGCGTCGAGGAACGGCACGTTCACCGCGGTGTGCGCGGCCTCGCGGACCACCGGCTTGGCATTGAAAGCCACACCCAGCCCGGCCGCGTTCAGCATGTCCAGGTCGTTGGCGCCGTCACCGATGGCCACCGTCTGGGACAGCGGTACGTCGGCCTCCGCGGCGAAACGGCGCAGCAGCCGAGCCTTCCCCGCCCGGTCCACGATCTCGCCGGTGACCTTGCCGGTCAGCTTTCCGTCGACGATCTCCAGGGTGTTGGCGGAGGCGAAGTCCAGCCCCAGCCGCTCCCGCAGATCGTCCGTCACCTGGGTGAAGCCGCCGGATACCACACCCACCTGGTAGCCCAGCCGCTTGAGCGTGCGGATCAGGGTCCGGGCGCCCGGCGTCAGCTGCACCTCGGCGCGCACCTTGTCCACGACGGAAGCGTCCAGGCCCGCCAGCAGCGCCACCCGGGCGTGCAGCGACTGCTCGAAGTCCAGCTCGCCGCGCATGGCCCGCTCGGTGACGGCTGCGACTTCCGCCTCGCACCCGGCGTGCGCGGCGAACAGCTCGATGACCTCGTCCTGGATGAGGGTCGAGTCCACGTCCATGACGACCAGACGCTGGGCCCGGCGGTGCAACCCGGCAGAGACCACGGCCACATCCACGCCGATGTGCGCGGAAGCCGTGGCCAGCGCGGTGCGCAGCGGCTCGGTCTCGACGCCGGAGACGGCGAACTCCACTGCCGTCACCGGGTACTTGGCGAGGCGGAAGATACGGTCGATGTTGCCGCCGGTCGCGGTGATCCGGGCGGCGATGGCGGCCGTCGACTCGGCGGTGAGCGGGTGCCCGAGCACGGTGACATGCGAGCGGCCGCTGCCGCGCGGCCGGTTGTCACCGGTACCGGAGAGGATCTCGGCCTGCATCTTGAGGGACTCGGCCCAGCTGTGGACGGTGGCACGCAGGTCGCCCTCGGCGCCGCCGGAGGGCTTGGTGACGAGGGCGCACAGGACGATGCGGCCACGGGTGACGACCTGCTCGATGTCGACGACATCGACGGAGTAGGCGGCGAGGGTGTCGAACAGCCCGGCGGTGATCCCGGGACGGTCCTTGCCGAAGATCTTGACGAGGAGGGTGGGGACGTCGGAGGTCTGCGATGCGCTCATGGTGCCCTCACCGTATCTTCCCGAACCGGACCCCAGGACCCCCGTCCCACGTCTTGAACCCCGGCGTGGCCTTGAGGACCGGGGCTCCGCCCCGAACCCCGGTCCTCAAACGCCGGACGGGCCGGAAATCCAGCCCCGCCGGCGTTTGAGGCGCGGGGTGGGGCGGAGCCCCAGGGAACGGTGGAAGGGCGGGTAGGGGACGGCTCCGCGCAGCGGACGGGCCCGGGCTCACCGCGGCGGCGCCGGAGGCCGGGGCGGGGGCGGCGCTCCCGGCGGGGGAGGCGGCGTGAAGGGCTCCCGGCGCGGAGGCTTCGGCGGCCCGGGAGACCACGGCGGAACGCCGGTCACCGTCACGTCCCACGAGCCGTCCGCCTCCCCGCCGGCTCCGGGCCGCGGGCCGCGCACGGGCCCGCCGGACGGCGGGGCCCCGGGGTACGCGGCCGTCGGCGCCCCGGGGTCGGGCCACCCCCGGGCGGGTCCCGGCTCGCCGGCCCGGCCCGGGAGGGCCGCCCGCCGCTCGGGAACCAGGGCCGCACCCGCCGCCCCGGCCGCCGCACCCCAGACCGCGCCCAGCACGAGGGCGAGGGGAAGGGACCCCCGCAGCTCGACCCCCGCGTCCACCGCGTCCACGCCCAGCACCGCGAGCGAGGCGTTGGCCGAGAACCCCGTCAGCCACACCAGCACAGCCGCCGTCACCGCGGTCACGGCCGACAGCCGGGCCGCGCACCCCGCGATCGGGCGCCCCGGAGTCCGTACGGCCGCCAGCACGCCCGCGTAAAGCAGCAGCAGGGTCACCCCCGCGACCAGCAGCCAGACCCGCTCGTCGTACTCCGCGAGGCGGGCCACCGTCAGCGGCTCCCGCGCGGAAGCCGCCAGCAGCTCGTCCAGCGGATCGGGCAGCAACCGGGCCGGCGCCCCCGTGGCTCCTCCGCGCAGCGGCACGAACAGCCCCAGCAGTACCCCCAGGGCGCTCCCGTTCGGCGCCCCCAGCAGCGCACCGCCCAGCACCCGCCGCGGGTGGTCGTCGCCCAGCGCCGCCCACACCGCCGCGGCCCACCCGGCCGCCACCGCCACCAACAGCATCGCCACCACTGCCGAGGCGGCCGGGCGCAGCCGGGCCAGGGCCGCCGGCCCGCGCCGCGAGACCAGCAGCGCGACCGCCAGTACGGCGAGCACCCACACCCCTGAGCCCAGCAGGGTCGCCTCCAGCTCCACCGAGAACCCCACTCGGGTCCGGGTCTCGATCAGATCCCCGATGCGGTCCGGGAGCAGCCCGCCGATGTCCCCGATCCCCGGAATCTCCACCTTCGCCGGGGCCTTCGGCAGCGCCGCCGTCCCGTCGAGGGTGACCACGTCGTGCCCGGCCCACGCCAGACCGCCCGCCGTCGCGACGAACAGCGCGGCGAGAGCCGCAGCCCTGGCCGCCGTCTCCCCGTGCCCCGCCCCGGCCCGCAGCGAACGCAGGAACAGGTGCGCCAGAACCAGCGCCCCGGCCAGTGACACCCCCAAGGGCATGACGTCCAGGGAGGTTTCGGCGCCCGCCCCGACCGCTCCGAGGACCGAGACGTCACCGGAGGGGGTCACGGTTCCACCGACCGCGAGGACCACCGCGGCCGCCGCCATCGCCCCGAGCGAACCTCCCGCGGCGTCGGCGCCCAGCAGGTGCAGTCCGAGCCCGGCCACTCCCGCCATCACGATCAGGGACCAGCCCACGGCGGCGACGGCGGACAGCAGCACGTCTCCCCAGCGAATGCGGCGCATGCGGTGAACCCCCGATGCCTACCGAGCGGTACGCGACGGGACCACCGGGCGAGAAGTCCCGTATCTCACTCTCCGGGTGATTTTCGACCCCGTCAACGGGCCGTCGTAGACGCCCTGGCAAGGCCCGGATTCCACATACGGCTGTGGGCCTGAAATAGTTCCCCCGGATGTTCGCCATCCCTAGACTCCCTGACGTCATGGGGGATTCTCGGGGGACTTAAGTGGGGCTGGAGTGCCGGAACTCGTACTGGAATTGAACGGAAGGACCTGGACGCTCGATCCGTCCAGGTCGTACTCGCTGGGGCGCGACCCCCAGGGAGACGTGGTGATCGACGATGCCCGGGTGTCGTGGCGGCATGCCACCATCACCTGGAACGGCCGGGGTTGGGGCATCGAGGACCACGGCAGCACCAACGGCACCTATGTGCACGGGGCCAGGGTCCAGCAGACCGAGCTCGTGCCCGGCACGCCGGTCCACTTGGGCAACGCGACCGACGGCCCGCGGCTGAACCTGACCGCCGCCGCCGCGCCGCAGCCCGCCGTGGCACAGCAGGCGCAGCAGAACCCGGCCCAGGCGTACGCCCAGCCGCAGGCCCCGGCCTACCAGGCCCCGCAGCAGCAGCCCCAGCACCAGGCCTGGGAACAGCAGCAGCACGCGCAGCAGCAGCCGCAGCAGCCGCAGGTCCACCTCCCGCACCAGCAGGGTGGCGCCGCCGCGGCCCGCCCGGCGCAGGGCGGCGCCCCGGCCTACGGCGACCGCAGCCCGACGACGTTCCACCAGCTCTCGCTGGGCCACGTCATGCGGATCGGCCGTGCGCTGGAGAACGAGCTGGTGGTCTCCGACCTCCAGGTCTCCCGCCACCACGCCGAGTTCCGCTCGATGCCCGGCGGCCGCTTCGAGATCCACGACCTCGGCAGCCACAACGGCACCTACGTCAACGGCCAGCCGCTGCCGAAGTCCGGCACCGTGCTGCTCGGTCCGAACGACATCGTCGGCGTCGGACACTCGACGTTCCGGATCGTCGGCGACCGCCTCGAGGAGTTCGTCGACACCGGCGAGGTCTCCTTCTCGGCCCGCCACCTCACGGTCACGGTCGACGGCGGCAAGCAGATCCTCAAGGACGTCACCTTCGGCGTCCCGGAGAAGTCGCTGATCGGCGTCATCGGACCCTCGGGTTCCGGCAAGTCCACCCTGCTCAAGGCGCTGACCGGGTACCGGCCGGCCGACCAGGGCGACGTCCTCTACGACAACCGCAACCTGTACAAGCAGTTCGCGGAGCTCCGCCAGCGCATCGGCCTGGTCCCGCAGGACGACATCCTGCACAAGGAGCTGAAGGTCAGCACGGCCCTCAAGTACGCGGCCAAGCTCCGCTTCCCCGGCGACACCGCCGAGTCCGAGCGCGCCGCCCGTATCGACGAGGTACTGCGCGAGCTCAAGCTCGACATCCACAAGGACAAGAAGATCACCGCGCTCTCGGGTGGTCAGCGCAAGCGCGTGTCCGTGGCCCTGGAGCTGCTCACCAAGCCCTCGCTGATCTTCCTGGACGAGCCGACCTCGGGCCTCGACCCGGGCATGGACCGCGACGTCATGCAGCTGCTGCGCGGCCTCGCCGACGACGGCCGCACGGTCCTCGTCGTCACCCACTCGGTCGCCGAGCTGGCCATCTGCGACAAGCTGCTGGTCATGGCCCCGGGCGGATCGGTCGCGTACTTCGGCCCGCCGGACGAGGCGCTGAACTTCTTCGGCTACACCACGTGGGCGGACGTGTTCTCGTCCTTCGAGAACTACCGCGACTACGACTGGGCCGGCCGCTGGAAGGGCTCGCAGCACTACCAGCTGTACGCCGCCGACATCGACGCGGTCGCCCCGCAGTCCGTCGCGATGCCCCCGGCCCAGCAGATGCGCCCGCCGAAGCCGCAGGGCTGGGGCTCCCAGCTCTTCACGCTGATCCGCCGCTACGTGTCGGTGATCGCCTCCGACCGGGGCTTCCTCGGCCTGATGCTGATCCTGCCCGCGGTCCTCGGTGTGGTCTCGACGGTCATCCCGGCGACCTTCGGCCTCGCGCCCCCGACGCCCCCGTCCCAGTTCAACGGCGACGCAGGCACGATCATGCTGATCCTCGCGGTCGGCATGTGCTTCTCGGGCGCCGCGAACTCGGTCCGTGAGCTGATCAAGGAACGCGTCATCTACGAACGTGAGCGCGCGACCGGCCTGTCCCGGTCGGCGTACCTCATGTCGAAGGTGATCGTCCTCGGTGTCATCACGGCCATCCAGGGCGTGATCATCTGCGGGATCGGCTTCTTCCCGCGCGACCTGCCCGCCGAGGGCCTGCTGATGCCGCCGGCCGTCGAGCTCTGCGTGTCGGTCATCGCGCTCGGCTTCACCTCGATGATGTTCGGCCTGGTGATCTCCTCGCTGGTGAAGACCGCCGAGAAGACCATGCCGCTGCTGGTCATGTTCGCGATCGTCCAGGTCGTCTTCACCGGCATCCTCTTCCAGGTCTACGACTCGCCGGGCCTGGAGCAGTTCGCCTGGCTGATGCCGTCCCGCTGGGCCGTCGCCGCCGCCGGCACCACGCTGAACCTCGGCAAGCTCATGCCGCCGTGGGACCGCGACAACCCGACCAACACCGACCCGCTCTGGGACGCCACGGTCGGCCAGTGGAGCCTGAACATCACCGTTCTGCTGCTCCTCGGCATCGCCTGCGGCTTCCTGGTGCAGCGCCTGCTGCGCCGCCACGAGCCCGAGGTCATGCGCGCCGGCAAGTAGGACGCGGGCGGGGACACCGCACGCACGACGACAACAACAACTGAACACGACAAACGCCTCAGGGCGGCATCCGGAAGTCCGGGTGCCGCCCTGAGGCGCATGGGGGCTCGGGTACGCCCAGGGCCTAGTAGGCGCTGTTGACGTTGTCCATGGAGCCGTAGCGGTCGGCCGCGTAGTTGCAGGCGGCGACGATGTTGGCGACCGGGTCGTACTGGTCGAACTTGGTGCCCTTGACGTGGTACGCCTTGAAGGTCGGGTAGATGACCTGGAGCAGACCCTTGCTGGGGATACCGTTCTGGGCGTTGATGTCCCAGTTGTTGATCGCCATCGGGTTGCCGCTGGACTCGCGCATCACGTTCTTGTGGATTCCGGCGTAGGTGCCCGGAATGCCCTCCTTCTTCATGATGAAGAGGGCTTCCTTGATCCAACCGTCGAGGTTGTTCGCGAAGACCGGGGTGCGGGCGGCGGACCGGCTGGCGGCCGCCTTGTCCTCGCGGGCCTTCTTCGCGGCGGCCGCGGCCTTGGCCTTGGCATCGGCGTCGGCCTTGGCCTTCGCCTTGGCGGCGGCGGCCTTCGCGTTGGCGGTGGCGATGACCTGCTGTGCGGAGAGGTGCCCGTGCAGCGCCTTGGTCTGCGCACCGTTGACGACCTGGGTCCAGGCGACGGGGGCGGCGGTGACCGTCTCGGCCTCGGCGGTGTCGGCCGGGACCAGGGAGAAGGCGACGGCGGCGGCGCTCAGCGTGGCGACACCGGCGATGGACAGCTTGTGCGCCTTCGTCAGACGACTGTGACCAGGGGTGCGGGAAGCAGACATGGCGGGCAACCTCTTCGAATAGCGGGAGTCGCAGGAAGGCGCTTTGTGGATCCGGGGATCCGCGGTGCTGTGCGACGGGAGCAATTCTTAGCGGCGGCAAAAACTTGTGGCAAAGGTGTGACGTACGATCCCGCTTAGTGGATCACGCGCGGGCGCCGAGGCCCGATTTCGGGCCCCGGCGCTAGGTGGGACAGTGCTGATGGGGTCTTTATGTGTCCACTAGGGAGCTTCGTAAGTGATGTGGGTCCTATGTGCGGGGTCACATCGGGCACGCAACGGTTTCACCGTGCGTTGCGTCAGCAATGCGAATGGTTACTGCTCTCATCCTTGAGTAGCAGGTGAATGTCCCCGAACTCGTGCCAAAGGCATTCACGGGCCACCGCTTCGGCATACCCGAGCCGTACGGCGGCCCGCCCTGCGACCGCCTCCAGCATCAGCAGATGGGACGCCCCCGGCTCGTGCAGCCCGGTCAGCAGCCCGTCCACGACCCGCACCCCGCGCTCCGGGGTCACCACCAGATCGGTCCACCCGGCGGCCGGGCGCACCCGCCCCGCTTCGTCCGCGGCCGACTCCAGGGCCCGTACCGCCGTGGTGCCCACCGCGATCACCCTCCCCCCTCCGGCCCGTGCGGCGTTCACCAGCCCCGCCGTCGTGGGCGACACCTCGTACCGTTCCGGGTACGGCGGCTCGTGCGCCTCCTGCGAGGCCACCCCCGTGTGCAGGACCAGCGGGGCGAACTGCACCCCCCGGCTCACCAGCCGCGCCACCAGCTCCGCCGTGAAGGGCCGGCCCGCACTCGGCATCTCCGCGGAGCCCGCCCCGTCGGCGGCCGGCACCGCGAACACCGTCTGATGGGCCGAGAGCGGCTGGTCCCGCTCCGTGTAGGCGTACCGGATCGGCCGCCCGTGCGCCCGCAGCAGCGCCGGCACCTCGTACGGCCCGGGTCGGGGCCGCGCCCACCACAGCCGGTCCGCGCCCGCGGCCAGCGGCTCCTCCAGGACGAGCCGGCCCCCGTCCGGCAGCTCCGCCACCGCCCCGGCCGGCCCCCCGGCGTGCGGTCGGGTCGTGCCCCCGCCGGCCGGGGTGCGCAGCTCCACCGCCCAGCGGCCGTCGTCACCCCGGGTCGAGAAGTGCACCACCAGGTCCTCGCGGCCCAGCCGGGCATCCACGGCGGCTGCCAGCGTGGCCGAGGTGTTCACCACCAGGACGTCCCCGGCCCGCAGCAGCCCCGGCAGCTCCCGGAAGGCGTGCAGCGACACCTGCTCGCTGCCCCGGGACACCAGGAGGCGTACGGCATCCCGCCCCAGGCCGGGCCCGCGCTGCTCGGCCGGAATCCGGGCCACCAAATGCGGGGGAATGTCCGTTATATACAGTCCCTCTTCTCGAAGGGACCGATACCCGCTCACCGGCTGGCCCCCGCAACCCCCGAGGCCGCCCCCGAGGCCGGCCCCGCTCCCGCCCCGGGGACCGCCGCTCCCGCCGCCAGCTCCTGCGCCGTGTACCGCCCGCTCGGCAGCCCCCGCTCCACCAGCTGCAGCAGGGCCGGCGCCACCTCCTGCGGCGTCGGCAGCCCCGCCAGGTCCTCGCCCGGCTCGGCAGCCGCCATCATGCGCGTCCGCATCGAACCCGGGTCCGCCCACCACACCCGCAGCTCCGGCTCCTCCACCGCCAGCACGGCCGACACCAGATCCCCCGCCGCCTTGGTCGCCCCGTACGCCCCCCACGTCGCGTACGCCGACACCGCCGCGTCCGAGCTGATGTTCAGAACCGCCCCGGCCTCCGCCGCCCGCAACAGCGACAGCCCCTCCTGGACCAGCCCCAGCGGCCCCACCACATTGACCTCGAAGGCCTCGCGCAACCCGTCCAGCGCATGGTCCGCCAGAACCACCAACGGCTCCGCCCCGAGCACCCCCGCGTTGTTCACCAGCAGGTCCAGCCCACCCAGCTCCCGCGCGGACGCCACCAGCGCGGCCCGGTGCCCCGCCGAGGACACGTCCCCGGCCACCGCCACCACCCTCACCCCGGCCGCCCGCTCCAGCCCGGCCGCGGCCTCCTCCAGCGCCGCCGCGCCCCGTGCGCTCAGCACCAGGTCCCATCCGCGCGCCGCCAGCTCCCCGGCCAGCGCCCGGCCGAGCCCCCTCGACGCCCCCGTCACGATCGCCACCGACATGACAGCACCCTCGCCTTCCGTACCGATCAGCAGATGCCCCCAACCTAGGAACGGCCCACCCCCCGCCGCGTCGGCCGCGAGCCCCACCCCCGCACATCCCTTGGACCTACGTCCACGGCCCGATCCCGCAGGTCACGGCCCCGGGTACGGTGAGGCCATGACCGGTAGCCCCCCGCACGGCGGGCCCCCCAGCGGCCTGGCCGCCGTGAGCACCGCGCTGCTCGCCATGAGCCGGCGGCTGGAGGTCCGCGACGTCCTGCGCACGATCGTCGCGTCCGCCCGCGAACTCCTGGACGCCGAGTACGCGGCCCTGGGCGTCCCGGACGACCACGGCGGCTTCGCCCAGTTCGTCGTGGACGGCATCAGCCCCGAGCAATGGCGCAGCATCGGCCCGCTGCCGCGCCAGCACGGCATCCTCGCCGCGATGCTCCACGACGCGGGCCCCGAGCGGCTGGCCGACGTACGCGAGGACCCGCGCTTCGAGGGCTGGCCGTCCGCCCACCCGGAGATGTCCGACTTCCTCGGCATGCCCGTGCGCGACGGCGAGGAGACCCTCGCCGCGCTCTTCCTGGCGAACAAGCGTCCCGGCGCCCCCGGCGGTGGGCAGGGCTTCACCGACGAGGACCAGGAACTCCTCTCCCTCCTCGCCCAGCACGCGGCGATCGCCCTCACCAACGCCCGTCTCTACGAGCGCAGCCGCGAGCTGACCATCGCCGAGGAGCGCTCCCGGCTCGCCCACGAGCTGCACGACGCCGTCAGCCAGAAGCTCTTCTCGCTGCGCCTCACCGCCCAGGCCGCCGCGGCCCTCGTCGACCGCGACCCGGCCCGCGCCAAGGGCGAGCTCCAGCAGGTGGCGGCCCTGGCCGCGGAGGCCGCCGACGAACTGCGCGCCGCCGTGACCGAGCTGCGTCCGGCCGCCCTGGACGAGGACGGGCTCGTCGCCACCCTGCGTACGCACGTCCACGTACTCGACCGCGCCCACGCCGCGCACGTCACCTTCACCTGTGACGGCGTACGGGCCCTGCCCGCGACCCAGGAGGAAGCGCTGCTCCGCGTCGCCCAGGAGGCCCTGCACAACGCCCTG
Source organism: Streptomyces avidinii (assembly GCF_014650695.1). Taxonomy (GTDB): domain Bacteria; phylum Actinomycetota; class Actinomycetes; order Streptomycetales; family Streptomycetaceae; genus Streptomyces; species Streptomyces avidinii. Next base: position 129,585 of record NZ_BMVL01000020.1, read on the forward strand.
CGCCACTCGGGCGGCGACCGCGTCGAGGTCACCCTGAGCCGGACGCCCGCAGGCGGCGCGGTCCTCAAGGTCCTGGACACCGGCAAGGGCTTCGACCCCCGGACCGTCCGCCGGGCGGGCCGGCACCTGGGTCTGGTCTCCATGCGGGACCGCGCGAGCGGCGTCGGCGGCCGGCTCACCGTGCACTCGGAGCCCGGTCGGGGCACCACGATCGAGATGGAGGTCCCCGGTGGCTGACAGCACCGGCCGCAGCGGCGGCAACGGTATTCGCGTACTGCTGGTCGACGACCACCAGGTGGTCCGGCGGGGCCTGCGCACCTTCCTCGAGGTCCAGGAGGACATCGAGGTGGTCGGCGAGGCCTCCGACGGCGAGGAGGGCATCGTCCGCGCCGAGGAGCTGCGGCCCGACGTGATCCTGATGGACATCAAGATGCCGGGCACGGACGGCATCGAGGCGCTGCGCAGGCTGCGCGAGCTGGCGAACCCGGCGCGGGTGCTGATCGTCACCAGCTTCACGGAGCAGCGGACCGTGGTCCCGGCCCTGCGGGCCGGAGCGGCGGGATACGTCTACAAGGACATCGACCCCGACGCACTGGCCGGGGCCATCCGCTCCGTCCACGCGGGCCACGTCCTGCTCCAGCCGGAGGTGGCGGTGGCCCTGCTCTCCCAGGACGAGCAGGGTTCCCCGGCGGGCCGGCCGGGCTCACTGACCGACCGGGAACGCGAGGTCCTGGGCCTGATCGCCGACGGCCGCTCCAACCGCGAGATCGCCCGCGCCCTGGTCCTCTCCGAGAAGACGGTCAAGACCCACGTCTCGAACATCCTGATGAAGTTGGACCTTTCCGACCGGACCCAGGCCGCATTGTGGGCGGTCAGGCACGGAATCACCGAGTAATCGACGGCATATCGGATCGTCTCGGTCCGGACTGAGATTCATACGGTCGGGTGTATGTAGCCCACATGGCGTATCCGGATCGCAGGGCCGGCCGTTCTTCCATGCGTGCCGCGGCGGCTGGTCGCGGCAGACGTACTGGAGGACGAGAACGTGAAGAACTTCAAGAAGGCCGCAGCCGTCACCATGATCGCGGGCGGCCTCCTCGCCGCCGGCGCCGGTGTCTCCTCGGCGCACGGCGGTGCGTCGGCGGAGGGCGAGGCCCTGAACTCGCCCGGCGTGGCCTCCGGGAACCAGGTCCAGGTCCCCGTGCACATCCCCGTGAACGTGGTCGGCAACACCGTCAACGTGATCGGCCTGCTCAACGGCGCCTTCGGCAACACCGGCGTGAACGCCTGACCCCCTGCCCCACCCCTTCGGCCCCGCTTCCCCACCTCTCCCTGGGAAGCGGGGCCGAATGCTGAGCCGCATCCAGCCCCGCCGACGTTCGAGGCGCGGGGTGTGGGGCGGAGCCCCACAAAGCCCGGCGCAGCCGGGGCCACCGGCCCCGCCCGCGCAGCACAGCGGCTCACCCCCGCTCGCGCGCCTCAACGGCCGAGTTGTACGCCGCCACGAGCGCCCGCCGAGCGACCCGCTCGACCGGCCGCAGCGCCTCCGCCCGCGCCGCCATCTCCGAGGCGGCCACCGCGCCCCCGTGCCCGTTCTCCTGCGCCAGCGACACCATCAGGTCCACCCGCTGCGCCAGCGCCAGCACCCGCACCGCCCGGGCCGGATACCCCGGCGCCAGCGCTTCCCGCCCGGCCTCCGCGCGCGCCCGGTACGCCGACAGGGCCGCCTCCGCCACCGGCCCCGACCCCGCCACATCCAGCCGGGTCAGCACCTCGGTCGCCTCGCGCAGCGCCTCCGCAAGCTCCCGCTCCGCCTCGCTCAGCGAGGGCACGTCCGCCGGCGGGGCCTCCCGTACCGGCAGTGCGTGCCAGGTCACCGACACGTGGACGTCCCCGGCCGGGCCGGCCTCGGACACCTCCGGCACCAGACCCAGCGCCGCACCCACCGCGACGACCGCCTCCTCCGCCTCCAGCGCCCGCGCATTGAACTCCGGCGGGCCGCTCAGCCCCAGCGGATGGCCCGGCGCCGGCAGCGCCACCCGCAGCCCCGTCACCCCCAGTGCCCGCATCCGGCCGAGCGCCAGGGTGAGCCCGACGGGGCCCGACTCACCCGGCAGCCCCTCCACCCGGTGCACGGCGTCCTCGCCCACGATCGACAACACGGCCTCGTCGGGCGAGGCCAGACCGGCCAGCAGTGCGTTCCCCCAGGCGGCCAACCGCCCTGAACGTGGTTCGAAAAGCATCCCCCTACTTTACGGATCGGCCCCGGCACCGGGCCCCGGCCCCGGAGCCCTCTCCGAGTGGCGTAGGTTTTCCCCTGGGGCTGCGTCTACCGGCGCACAGAGAACCGTGACTGCAAGGGGTGACAACACGCTCATGAGCGATGTTCTGGAGCTGGTGGACGTATCCGTGGTCCGCGAGGGCCGGGCTCTGGTGGACCAGGTCTCCTGGTCGGTGAAGGAGGGGGAGCGCTGGGTGATCCTCGGCCCCAACGGCGCCGGCAAGACCACACTGCTGAACCTCGCCTCCAGCTACCTCTTCCCCACCAAGGGCAGCGCCACCATCCTCGGCAGCACCCTCGGCAAGGTGGACGTGTTCGAGCTGCGCCCCCGCATCGGTGTCGCGGGCATCGCGATGGCCGACAAGCTGCCCAAGCGGCAGACCGTCCTGCAGACCGTCCTCACCGCCGCCTACGGCATGACGGCGACCTGGCAGGAGGAGTACGAGGACGTCGACGAGCAGCGCGCCCGCGCCTTCCTCGACCGTCTGGGCATGACCGAGTACCTCGACCGCAAGTTCGGCACCCTCTCCGAGGGCGAGCGCAAGCGCACCCTGATCGCCCGCGCGCTGATGACCGACCCCGAGCTCCTGCTCCTCGACGAGCCCGCCGCCGGTCTGGATCTCGGCGGCCGCGAGGACCTCGTACGCCGACTCGGCCGCCTGGCCCGCGACCCGCTCGCCCCGTCGATGGTCATGGTCACGCACCACGTCGAGGAGATCGCCCCCGGCTTCACCCACGTCCTGATGATCCGTCAGGGCAAGGTCGTCACCGCGGGCCCGATCGACCTCGAACTCACCTCCCGCAACCTCTCCCTCTGCTTCGGCCTCCCGCTGGTCGTCGAGCGCAACGGGACCGACCGCTGGACCGCCCAGGGCCTGCCCCTCGGTTAGGCCGTCGGCCGGGCCCGTCGCTCACGTGCTCCCGCACCCTGTCCCGACCGCGCCCACCCGACCTACCATGACCATGTGGACATCGACGCGTGGGTGTGGTGGCTCATCGGCGCGGTCGGACTGGGCATCCCCCTCGTCCTGACCGCCATGCCGGAGTTCGGCATGTTCGCAGTCGGCGCGGTCGCGGCCGCCGTCACGGCTGCCCTCGGCGGGGGAGTGGTGGCCCAGGTCCTGGTCTTCGTCATCGTGTCGGTCGCGCTCATCGCCGTCGTACGGCCCATCGCCAACCGGCACCGCGACCAGCGCCCCCAACACCGCAGCGGCATCGACGCATTGAGGGGCAGAACCGCAGTCGTCCTGGAACGGGTCGACGGCAGCGGCGGCCGCATCAAGCTCGCCGGCGAGGTCTGGTCCGCGCGCACCCTCGACACGGACACCAGCTTCGAGCCCGGCCAGTCCGTCGACGTCGTGGAGATCGACGGGGCGACCGCCGTCGTGATGTGACAAGCAGCCTGCTCGCGGCCCTCAGGTCTGCGAGACTCCGATCAACGGGGCAGCACAGACAGCAGGAAGGGCACGGGGAACCGCATGCAACCGATCATCATCGTCCTGATCATTCTGGTGGTTCTGGTCTTCATCGCACTGGTCAAGACGATCCAGGTGATCCCGCAGGCCAGCGCCGCCATCGTCGAGCGGTTCGGCCGCTACACCCGCACCCTCAACGCGGGCCTCAACATCGTCGTCCCGTTCATCGACTCCATCCGCAACCGGATCGACCTCCGCGAACAGGTCGTCCCGTTCCCGCCGCAGCCCGTCATCACCCAGGACAACCTGGTCGTCAACATCGACACCGTCATCTACTACCAGGTGACCGACGCGCGGGCCGCGACCTACGAAGTGGCCAGCTACATCCAGGCCATCGAGCAGCTCACCGTCACCACACTGCGCAACATCATCGGTGGCATGGACCTGGAGCGGACCCTCACCTCCCGCGAGGAGATCAACGCGGCCCTGCGCGGCGTCCTCGACGAGGCGACCGGCAAGTGGGGCATCCGCGTCAACCGCGTCGAGCTCAAGGCCATCGAGCCGCCGACCTCCATCCAGGACTCGATGGAGAAGCAGATGCGCGCCGACCGCGACAAGCGCGCCGCGATCCTCCAGGCCGAAGGCGTCCGGCAGTCCGAGATCCTGCGCGCCGAGGGTGAGAAGCAGTCCTCCATCCTCCGGGCCGAGGGTGACGCCAAGGCCGCCGCACTGCGCGCCGAGGGCGAGGCACAGGCCATCCGTACGGTCTTCGAGTCCATCCACGCCGGTGACGCCGACCAGAAGCTCCTCGCCTACCAGTACCTCCAGATGCTCCCGAAGATCGCCGAGGGCGACGCCAACAAGCTCTGGATCGTGCCGAGCGAGATCGGCGACGCCCTCAAGGGACTCTCCGGCGCCATGGGCAACTTCGGCCCCATGGGCGGCGGTTCCGGCTTCAACCCGGGGAACACCGGAAAGGACGGCGGCGGCATTCCGGCCGCGCGGGACAAGGACGGCGCGGACCGCCGCGAACAGCCCCCCATCGACTGAACCGCCACCCCTTCCTGCATGATCAGTGAGGCCCCTCGACCTTCATGGCGGGGAGGCGACTCACTCATGCAAAGGGGATGGCACAGTCCATGTCCATCTGGGAATCACTCGCGGTCCTCGCCGCCGGCATCGGCGCGGGCACGATCAACACCATCGTCGGCTCCGGCACCCTGATCACCTTCCCGGTGCTGCTCGCCACCGGCCTCCCCCCGGTCACCGCCAACGTGTCCAACACCCTCGGCCTGGTGCCCGGTTCCATCAGCGGAGCCATCGGCTACCGCAAGGAACTCCAGGGCCAGCGCGCCCGCATCCTGCGACTCGGCTCCGTGTCCCTCGTCGGCGGACTCGCGGGAGCGATCCTGCTCCTCACCCTGCCGTCCGAGTCCTTCGACACGATCGTGCCCGTCCTGATCGGGCTGGCCCTCGTCCTCGTCGTCCTCCAGCCCCGCCTCGCCGCCGCACTGCGCCGACGCCAGGAAGCCGCCGGAGGCGACACCGGCCACCCCGACGGCGGACCGGCCCTGCTCGGCGGCATGCTGCTCGCCAGCGCGTACGGAGGCTACTTCGGCGCCGCCCAGGGCGTGCTCTACCTCGGCCTGATGGGCCTGCTGCTTCGCGAGGACCTGCAACGCATCAACGCCGTCAAGAACGTCCTGGCCGCCCTGGTGAACGGCGTCGCGGCCGTGGTCTTCCTGTTCGTCGCCGAGTTCGACTGGACGGCCGTGCTCCTCATCGCCGTCGGCTCCACCATCGGCGGGCAGATCGGCGCGAAGGTCGGCCGCCGCCTCTCACCGACCGTCCTGCGCGCGATCATCGTGACGGTCGGCATCCTCGCCATCGTCCAGCTGCTCATCAGCTGAGCGACGTAGACCACCTACGCCGCTCAACGCATCCGAGTCCACCGAACAGAGGGAAACGAGGCCATCCGCCTAGGCGGAACGCTCCAGCCACTCGGGGAGGGCCTCCCGCCCGGCCACCCCCAGGGCCAGCAGCATCGCCTCGGCGGGCGACGGCACGAACGGCCTCCGGAGCAGAGGCATCCCCGCCTCCTCCGGGGTCCGCGCCGCCTTGCGGTGGTTGTCCTCGGCGCAGGAGGCCACCGTGTTCAACCAGGTGTCCCCACCCCCCTGGGCCCGCGGCAGTACGTGGTCCACGGTCGTCGCGCGCTTCCCGCAGTACGCGCAACGGTGCTGGTCCCGGACCAGCACCCCCCTCCGCGACCAGGGAGCATGTCTTCGGAAGGGCACCCGGACGTACCGGCAGAGCCTGATCACCCGGGGCATCGGAAGATCCATGGTGGCCGCGCGCACACGCAGCTCGGGGTGCGACTGCTCGACGACGGCCTTGTCCTGGAGCACCAGGACCACAGCCCGGTTCAGGGTCACCGTCGACAGCGGCTCGAAGCTCGCATTCAGCACCAGCGTGTCCCGCATCTCGCCCACCTCCCGTGTGCAGGCCCGCGACCACACCGGCGGCAGGGCCTGCAACCACTCTGGCCGCGCCCGCCACGCGGGACAACGCAATAAAAATGCCCGGTCCTGGCCTTCTTTAGACCAGGACCGGGCAAACGCTCGGAGAACGATCAGCCGACGGGCGCCTCGTACTCACCGATCAACTGGGCCCGCCCCAACGTGTGGAAACGCAGATTGAAGCCGACCACGGCGGGCGAGACATCCGCCCCGGGGCCGAGCTTCGCCTGATCCACCGCGTACACGGTGAACACGTAGCGGTGCCGCTCCCCGGCCGGCGGAGCCGCCCCGCCGAAGTCCCTGGACCCGTAGTCGTTGCGCACGTGCACGGCCCCGGCCGGCAGCCCCTCGAACTTCCCGCTGCCCGCACCCGCCGGCAGCTCGGTGACCGATGCCGGCAGATCGAAGAGAACCCAGTGCCAGAACCCGCTGCCCGTGGGCGCGTCCGGGTCGAAGCACGTCACTGCGAAGCTCTCGGTCCCCTCCGGGAAACCCTCCCACCGCAACTGCGGCGAGACGTTCCCACCCGAGTGCACCTGCGCCTCACCCAGATCGGCACCGGGTTCGAGGTCCTCGCTCGTCACGGTGAAGGCGTGCACCTCGGGGTGGAAGTCGTGCGGAAGAGGCGCCCTGCTCTGCTCGGTCACTGCTGACCCTCCTGATCGCCGGCCAATACGGGTCCGAGCCTAGAACCGGCTAGAACCAGTTGCGCTGCGAACCCACCGAAGCGATCCACTGGTTCAGGTAGGCCGCCCAGTCCGTGTCCTGGTACGACTGCAGACCCACCTGGAAGCACCGGTAGGTGTCACTGCCCTCGGTGAACAGGCCGGGCTTCTTGTCCATCTCCAGAACGACGTCCATCTCCCGGCCGTCGGAGATGAAGGTGAGCTCGACCTGGTGCAGACCGCGGTACTGCGACGGCGGCAGGAACTCGATCTCCTGGTAGAACGGCAGCGACTGCCGCGTCCCGCGGATGTGCCCGCGCTCCATGTCCGCACTGCGGAAGGTGAAGCCGAGCTGCCGGAAGGCATCGAGGATCGCCTGCTGCGCCGGCACCGGGTGCACGTTGATCGCGTCGAGGTCGCCGGCGTCCACCGCACGCGCGATCTCCAGCTCGGTGCTGACCCCGATGTTCATCCCGTGCAGGTGCTGACCCCCGAAGTGGGTGATCGGCGTCTCCCACGGGATCTCCAGCCCGAAGGGAACCACGTGCAGCGCGCCCGCCTGCACCTTGAAGGCACCGCCCAGACGCTGCTTGGTGAAGACGATGTCCTGCTTGTACTCCTGGTCACCGCCCTCGACCTCGACCCGTGCCTGCAGTCCGACGGACAGCCCCTCGATCTGCTGCTCCACGGATCCGCCCTGGATCCGTACCTCGCCCTGGACGATCCCGCCCGGCACGACGTTCGGCTCGGTGATGATGGTGTCCACCGAAGCACCACCGGCACCCAGGCTCGCGAACAGCTTCTTGAAGCCCATGCTCTAACTCCCCTTGAAGGATCTGGCGACTACGCCGCGACTACCCCTTACCAACGCGGAACACTAGGTCCCGGTTGCAGGTGGACGCGTTCCACTACGCTCGACCGGATGAGCGCGCGACTTGACCGTACGCCCCTGCCCAGGTCTTTCTTCGACCGCCCGGTCCTCACCGTGGCTCCGGACCTCCTCGGCCGCACCCTCGTCCGCCGTACCGCGGACGGCCCCCTCGAACTGCGCATCACGGAGGTCGAGGCCTACGAGGGCGAGTCCGACCCCGGCTCGCACGCCTACCGCGGCCGCACCGCCCGCAACGCATCGATGTTCGGTCCTCCCGGACACGCGTACGTCTACTTCATCTACGGCATGTGGTTCAGCCTCAACCTGGTGTGCGGCCCGCCGGGCCACGCGAGCGGGGTGCTGCTGCGCGCGGGCGAGGTCACGGTGGGCGCCGAGCTGGCCGCCAAACGTCGAGTTTCAGCCAGAAACTCGAGAGAGCTGGCAAAGGGACCGGCCCGCCTGGCCACAGCCCTGGACGTGGACCGCTCCCTCGACGGCACCGACCTCTGCGCGGGCCCGGATTCCCCCTTGTCCCTCCTCACCGGCACCCCGACCTCGGCGGACCTGGTCAGCAGCGGACCGCGCACGGGAGTGGCCGGCGCCGGCGCGGGACATCCGTACCGCTTCTGGCTCACCGACGACCCGACGGTGAGCCCGTACCGCGCCCACGCACCACGCCGCCGCTCAACTTGACTCGCCCTTGCCGGACGCCTAACGTAGCCCGAGCCGCTTGAACGGGTCACTGCTTTTGGCAGACACCCAGAGCGGCCAACCCACACCTACGACTTACCCCTGGCGGGGTCCTATTCGGCATGCCCGAATTCCCGGCCAGTGGCTCGATTATGAGCCGCAAGGGATAAGCGCTAAAGTGGTGGAACGCCGAAAGACAAAGGCCCCCAACGGCCGCCGAATTCAAATCCACTGCCGGAAACGGCGCGGAAATGATCTGGTAGAGTTGGAAACGCAAGAACAGAACGAAAGCCCGGAGGAAAGCCCCAGCGGATGTCGCGGGGGTGA
>NZ_BMVL01000021.1:0-90610 GCF_014650695.1 Streptomyces avidinii
CCGGAGGTCTTCGCCATGTTCAAGACCTGCCGAGTGTCAACAACGCTCGTGATCAATACAGCTAGGCCGGGCGGGTGGCGGGCAGGCGGACCGTGACGAGGAGGCCGCCGGTGGGGCGGGCGGCGAGGTCGAGGGTGCCGTCGTGGGCGCGGACGATGCTGTCCACGATGGCCAGCCCGAGGCCGACGCCGGCGTGCTCGTCGGTGCGTACGCGGTCCGTGCCGCGCCGGAAGGGCTCGGTGAGGGTCGCGACCAGGTCCGGTGGGAGCCGGCGGCCCGTGTTCTCGACCCGCAGCACGCTCGTGTCGCCGTGCTCCTCGGTGCGGACCGTCACCGTGCCGCCGGAGGGGAGGTTGTGGACGACGGCGTTCTGGACGAGGTTCGTCACCATCCGCAGCAGGAGCTCCGCGGAGCCGCTGGTCCGGGCCGCCCCGCCGGTGACGTCGAGCGTGATCCGGCGCTGCTCGGCGAGGGGGAGCAGCGTTTCGGCGGCTTCTTCGGCGACGAGGGACAGGTCGACGCTCTCGCGGCGGAAGTCTCCGCGGTCGCTGCGGCCGAGCAGCAGAAGGGCCTCGGTGAGGTCGATCGCCCGGGTGTTGACGGCGTGCAGGCGTTCGATGAGTTCGCCCCGGTCCCGGGCGGGGTCCTTGCGGGCGACGTCGAGGAGCGTCCGCGAGATCGCCAGCGGGGTGCGCAGTTCGTGGGAGGCGTTCGCGGCGAACCGCTGCTGCTCTGCGACGTGGGACTCGAGGCGTTGGAGCATCGAGTCGAACGCGTCGGAGAGTTCGCGGAACTCGTCCTGGCGGCCCTTCATGCGGATCCGGTGGGACAGCGACCCGTTGCCGGCCTTCCGGGTCGCGTCGGTGATCTGTGTGAGCGGTGCGAGCATCCGGCCGGCGAGGATCCATCCCCCCGCGAGGCCGAACACGAGCAGGAACGCCATCGCCACGGCCGCGGCGGGGGCGAAGGTCCGCACCAGGAGGTAGCGGTTGGGTGAGATCCCGAGCAGCCCCTTGGAATTGTCGGGTACGTAGCGCAGCAGGAACACCCACACCACGGCCAGCAGGAGGGCGCCCGCGACGGCGAGGAACCCGGCGTAGCTGAGGGTGAGTTTCAGTCGGGCGCTGAGCCCCGGGCGTCTAGGCACGCGCCGTGCCGGTATCGATCCGGTAGCCGACGCCGGGCACAGTGGCGATGATCCATGGTTCGCCGAGCCGTTTGCGCAGGGCGGAGACGGTGATGCGCACGGCGTTGGTGAGGGGGTCGGCGTTCTCGTCCCAGGCCCGTTCCAGCAGTTCCTCGGCGCTGACGACCCCGCCCTCGGCGGCGACGAGGACCTCCAGCACGGCGAACTGCTTGCGGGTGAGCGCGACGTAGCGTCCGTCGCGGAAGACCTCCCGGCGGAAGGGGTCGAGCCGCAGTCCCGCGATCTCGCGGACCGGGGGGCGGGCGTACGCGCGTCTGCGGTCGAGCGCCCTCAGCCGCAGGACGAGCTCCCGCAGCTCGAACGGTTTGGTGAGGTAGTCGTCGGCGCCGAGCCCGAACCCGGAGGCCTTGTCGTCGATCCGGTCGGCGGCGGTGAGCATGAGGATCGGGATGCCGCTGCCGGAGGCCACGATGCGCCGGGCGACCTCGTCTCCGGAGGGGCCGGGGATGTCCCGGTCGAGGACCGCGAGGTCGTAGGAGTTGACGCTGAGCAGTTCCAGGGCCGAGTCGCCGTCGCCCGCGATGTCGGCGGCGATCGCCTCCAGCCGCAGACCGTCACGGACGGCCTCGGCCAGGTAGGGCTCGTCCTCCACGATCAGTACGCGCATGTCCGCAGCCTAAGCAGCCCGGCCTGCGGCCGGTGCATGCGGGGACGCGGACACACCGGGCGCACGGCTCGGCGCCTGCGCCGCGGTGCGCCACCGGCGGCGCGACGCCAGCCCGGCCAGCACCGCGCCCGCGGCGTTGACCAGGACGTCGTCCACCGACGACACCCGGTCCAGCTGCAGGACGTACTGGGCGCTCTCCACCAGGACCGAGCAGCCCGCCCCGAGCGCCAGGATCCGCGGCACGGACGCCAGCGCCGCGAAACGCATCGGGGCGAAGAACCCCAGCGCCGCAAAGACCAGCAGGTTGCCGCCTATCCCGAGGGCCCCCATCGTGACCAGGTCCCGCAGCGGTACCAGGGACACCCGGGCGGGCACGATGCCGGCCCCGCCGCCCGGCATCATGGTCATCCACACGAACGGCACCGTCCCGTGGACCATGCCCACCTCGGCCAGCGACATCCGCCACGCCGACGTGCCCGCGGCGGCCCGCCGACCGCGTGCCAGGGCCCACGCCACCAGCACGGCCAACGGCAGCGTGACCAGCGTCATGAACACCACGCCGTTGAAGGTGTCGAGGCAGCCGTGCCAGCGCCCGGCCATGCACCGCGGAGCGGACATCATGAGCGGCCGCCGCAGGACGAACAGGGCGCCCGCCGCAGCGAGGATCGCCAGGCCGAGTAGCACGATCCCGCGCGCGCGGCGAGGTGGGGCCGGCAGGGATGCGTTGTGGTTCATGCCCCCATGACAGACGCGGGGCCGTTGCGGTGGCGTATGCGGTTTTCGATACGCCCGCGATACACGGGGATCACCGGCTCGCCCCCGGCCCGTGCCGGACGCCAACTGCCTTACGCATCCCGGACGGTGGAGGCGGTGTCCGTGAGCGGCGCCGAGCGTGCGCGCCGGCTACGGGAGGACCGCGATGCCGTCGAGTTCGATCTGGGCCTGGTCGTCCCAGAGGCGGACCACGCCGATGACGGCCATCGCCGGGTAGTCGCGGCCCGCCGACCGCCGCCAGATGCTGCCCAGTTCGGCCGCGCGGGCCCGGTACGCGGCCACGTCCACCGCGTACACCGTCACCCGCGCCAGGTCCGCCGGGGTGCCGCCGGCCGCCGCGAGGGCCGTCAGGAGGTTGGCGAGGGCGGTCTCGAACTGCTCCGGCAGGCTCTCGCCGACCACCTTGCCCGCGCCGTCCAGAGCGGTCTGGCCCGCCAGGAACACCAGCCGGGTGCCGGTCGCCGCGACCGCGTGCGAGAAACCCGTCGCGGGCGACAACTCCGCCGGGTTGATCCGGTCCAGGCTCATCGCGGCGCCACCGCCCCGTACAGCTCCTTGGCGATGATCGTGCGCTGCACCTCGCTGGCCCCCTCGTAGATCCGCGGTGCCCGCACCTCCCGGTAGAGGTGTTCGAGCAGGTGACCGCGCTGGAGGGCGACCGCACCGTGCAGTTGGACCGCGTGGTCCACCACGTACTGGGCCGTCTCCGTGGCCAGCAGCTTCGCCATCGCCGCCCGGCGCGGGACGTCCGCCGCCCCGCGGTCGTGGGCCCCGGCCGCCGCGTACACCAGCAGCCGGGCCGCCTCCGTGCGGGTGGCCATCTCGGCCACCCGGTGCGCCACCGCCTGGAGGTCGCTCAGGGTTCCGCCGAACGCGGTCCGGTCCGCCGTGTAGCTGAGCGTCGCGTCCAGCGCGGCCCGGGCCATGCCCACCGCGAAGGCGCCGACGCTCGGCCGGAAGAGGTTCAGCGTGTCCATCGCGACGCGGAAGCCCCGCCCCGGCTCACCGAGCAGGTCCCGCGGGCCGACCGGCACCCCGTCGAAGGCGAGGGAGCCGATGGGGTGCGGGGAGAGCATGTCCAGGGCCGCGCCGGACAGCCCCGGGCGGTCCGCCGGGACCAGGAAGGCCGAGACCCCCTTCGCGCCCGGCCCCTCGCCCGTTCGGGCGAACACCGTGTAGAAATCCGCCTCGGGGGCGTTGGAGATCCAGCACTTCTCACCGCTGAGCCGCCAGCCTCCCCCCTCCGCCGGATCGGGCGTCGCAGCCAGCGCCAGCGCCGCCGCGTCCGAGCCCGCCCCCGGCTCGCTCAGCGCGAAGGCCGCCACCGCCCGCCCGGCCCGCACCTGCGGCAGCCACCGCTCCCGCTGCGCCTCGCTGCCCGCCTGCAGGACCGGATACGCGCCCAGCCCCTGCAGGGCGAGCGCCGTCTCCGCCTCCGTGCAACCGTAGGCGAGGGACTCCCGCAGCAGGCACAGTTCCAGCGCGCCCGAGGCGAACACCCGCTCCAGCAGGCCCAGCTCCCCCAGTGCCGCCAGCAGCGGCCGGTTGACCCGCCCCGGTTCCCCCTTCTCGGCCAGCGGCCTCAGCCGCTCCGCCGCCAGTGCGCGCAACTGCCCGCACCACTCCTCCTGGTCCACCCCGAGCGCGAATCCGGTCATCCGAACATCCCCGCATCTATCGCGTCCTGTTGACTGCCGTCACCATCACGATACGCTCCTGGGAGGACCTTCCGGCCGCGGCCGGGGGAACTACCGCACGGCCGGCTCCACCCCACCCCGGACCGCTGCAAGGGGGGCGACCCGCCTTGGACCTCAAGCCTTCCGCTCACACCGACACCTTCGCCCGTGACCATCTGCCACCCGTGGACACCTGGCCGGAGCTCGTCTTCGATCTGCCCGAACTGGCCTACCCGGACCGCCTGAACTGCGGGGCCGAGCTGCTGGACGCCACGATCGCCCGGTTCGGTCCCGCGGGCGCCGACCGCCCGGCCTTCCGCAGCGGGGCGGGCGAGGTGTGGACGTACGGCGGGCTGCGCGAGCGCGTGGACCGCCTCGCCCACACCCTCACCGCCGACCTCGGCGTGGTCCCCGGCAACCGGGTGCTCCTGCGCGGGCCCACCGGCCCCTGGCTCGCGGCCTGCTGGCTCGCGGTGATGAAGGCGGGCGCGGTGGCCGTCACCGTGCTGCCCCAGCAGCGTGCGCAGGAGCTGGCAACGGTGTGCGCGATGGCCCGGGTGGGGCACGCGCTGTGCCATGCGGACGTGCTGGACGACCTGGTCAAGGCGGAGGTCCCCGGGTTGCGGATCACCGTGTACGGGGGCACGTCCCCGGACGATCTGCTCCGGCTGGCCGAGAGACATCCGGAGCCGTTCCCGGCCGCCCCGACCTCCGCGGACGACGTGGCCCTGATCGCCTTCACCTCAGGGACCACCGGACGGCCCAAGGGCTGCATGCACTTCCACCGCGACCTGCTCGCCGTCGCCGACACCTTCTCCCGCAACGTGCTGCGGCCCCGCCCGGACGACGTGTTCGCGGGCAGCCCGCCGCTCGGGTTCACCTTCGGCCTGGGCGGGCTGGTCGTCTTCCCGCTGCGGGCCGGGGCCTCGGCGCTGCTCCTGGAGGAGGCGGTGCCGCGCCGGCTGCTGCCCGCGCTCGCGGAGCACCGGGTGACGGTGCTGTTCACCGCGCCCACCGCCTACCGGACGATGCTGGACGCCCTGGGCCCGTACGACGTGGGCATGTACGACCTGTCGGCGCTGCGCCGCTGCGTCTCGGCCGGGGAGAACCTGCCGGCCGCCACCTGGCAGGCCTGGTACGAGCGCACCGGGCTGCGCATCATCAACGGCATCGGGGCGACCGAGCTGCTGCACATCTTCATCTCCGCCGCCGACGAGGACATCCGGCCCGGTACGACGGGCCGGGTGGTCCCGGGCTGGGAGGCCCGGGTGGTGGACCGGGCCGGCCGTCCCCTCCCGGACAACGAGCCGGGACTGCTGGCCGTGCGCGGCCCGGTGGGCTGCCGCTACCTGGCCGATCCGCGGCAGGGGGAGTACGTACAGGGCGGCTGGAACCTGACCGGTGACACCTACGTACGCGATCCGGAGGGCTACTTCCGCTACGTCGCCCGGGCCGACGACATGATCATCTCGGCGGGCTACAACATCGCGGGCCCCGAGGTGGAGGACGCCCTGCTGCGCCACCCGGACGTGGTGGAGGCGGCCGTGGTGGGCCTCCCGGACGAGCGACGCGGGCAGATCGTGGTGGCGTACGCCGTGGCACGCGACGGTGCGGTGCTGACGGAGGAGATCCTGCGCACCTTCATGCGGGCCGAGCTGGCCCCGCACAAGTGCCCGCGGTCCTTCGTCTTCCTCCCCGCCCTCCCCCGCACCGCAACGGGCAAACTGCAGCGCTTCCGGCTGCGCGATCCCGGCGCCCGGCAGGATCCGCAAGAGACGGCCTAGAGTGAACACGTGGTCGAGCAGCACACTCCGCGATCCCTGATCGTCACGTTCTACGGAGCCTACGGGCGGGCCTTCGAGGGGCCGGTCCCGGTGTCCGCGCTGATCCGCCTGCTGGGCGCGGCCGGCGTGGACGCCCCGTCGGTCCGCTCGTCGGTGTCCCGGCTGAAGCGGCGCGGCTTCCTGGTGCCCGGCCGCGCGGCGGACGGCTCCGCGGCGTACGGGCTCTCCGAGGAGGCGCGGCAGCTGCTGGACGACGGCGACCGGCGGATCTACGGCAGCCCGCAGCTGTCGGACGAATGGCTGGTGGCGGTGTTCTCCGTCCCGGAGCAGGAGCGGCACAAACGGCACCTGCTGCGCTCGCGGCTGGGCCGGCTCGGCTTCGGCGCGGTGGCACCTGGCGTGTGGATCGCCCCGGCCCGGCTGCACGAGGAGACCGCGCACACGCTGGAGCGGCTGCACCTGACCCCGTACGTGGAGCTGTTCCGCGGGGCCCACCTCGGTTTCGCCCCGACGCCCGAGGCGGTGGCCCGCTGGTGGGACCTGGCGGCCCTGGCCAAACAGCACGAGGAATTCCTCGACCTGCACGAACCTGTCCTGCGCGCCCTCCAGTCGGGACCGGAGCCGAGCCCGGAGGAGGCCTACCGCGGCTACCTGCTCGCGCTGGACACCTGGCGCCGGCTGCCGTACGCCGACCCGGGCCTGCCGCGCGAGCTGCTCCCGGCGGGCTGGCCCGGCGACCGGGCGGCTGCCGTCTTCGCCGAGCTGCACGAGCGGCTGCGGGACGTCGGGGCCGGTTTCGCGCAACCGTAGGCGGCCGGGGCCGCGTCACGAGGTGTCGTGACGCATTCCGATCTCCCTCCGCATCCCCCGCAGTCGCCGTCCTCGGCGCGGCCCCCGTACCGGTCGCAGACCTGGTACCAGGCGCCCTGTGCCGTTCCTGCTCGTGCTCGCGCTGGTGGTGCTCGTGTTCTTCGCCACGAAGGGGACGCTGGACGGATACCCCGGGAACCCGGAGCGGTGCGGGCCGGACAACGTGCCGCCGTGGTGGCCGGAGTGGCTGCCCGCGTAGGGGCAGTCCCGTCGGGTTGCCCGCCGGGTTGCTTGTCGGGGGCCGATCGGGGGCCGGTGGAAAACGGGGTGCGGGTGCGCCGTGCGCCGCGCCAGGATGGGCCATGACCTGGACCTTCACCACCGACCTGGCGGCCTACTTGAGCGCCGCGGGACCGGCCGTGGCCGCGCGGCCCGTCTCCCACACCATGATGCTGACGGTGACCGACGCCCTGCTGCGGCGCGGGACCGGCGCCTACGGCGACGCCACCCCCTTCTTCGGCTGGTGGACCGGCCCCGACGGCACCGTCGCCGGCGGCCTGTTGTGCACCCCGCCCTTCCCGGTGCTCCTTGCCGTCCTGCCCGAGGAGGCGGTCCGGGAGCTCGGGGCCGCGCTCGCCACCGAACCGCTGCTCGCCGGGGCCCACGGGTTCAACGCCCTGCGCCCGGACGCGGAGGTACTGGCCGAGGCCTGGGGGCGGCCCACCCGGATCGCCGAGGAACTGCGCCTGTACCGGCTGGACGGCCTGGCCGCCCCGGACCCGGCCCCGGCCGGGAGGGTACGGCCCGCCACCGAGACGGACCTCCCGCTGCTGCTGGAGTGGCTCACCGCCTTCAACGCGGAGGCGGGCGTTCCGGGCAAGGCCTCCGAGACCTTCCTGCGCGACCGGATCTCCTACGGCGGGATCCTGCTCTGGGAGCACGCCGGCGCTCCCGTCTCCCTGGCCGCCTTCTCCCGCACGATCGGCTCGGCCGCCCGCGTCGGCCCGGTCTACACCCCGCCCGGGCACCGCGGGCGCGGCTATGCCGCCGGGATCACGCACGCGGCGAGCGAGGCGGCGTACGCGGCCGGGGCCACAGAGGTCCTGCTGTTCACGGACCTGGCCAACCCCACGAGCAACGGCATCTACCTGCGGCTGGGTTACACCCCGGTGGAGGACCGCGCCGAGATCGTCCCGGCGTGACGGGCGGGCCGGGCCGGGCCGGCCGCGACAGGGCCCGTCACCCGCAGGGGAGCCGGGTCTTGACCTCAAGGGCACTTGAGGTCGGATCGTGATCCGCATGACGACAGAGAGCGCAGCCCGGACCACCGACATCGAGGCCATCCACCGGGTGGTGGCCGCCGTCGAGGCCTCCCAGCAGGCCAAGGACCCCGACGCCTTCCTCTCCCTGTTCCACCCCGACGCCCTGTGGACCACCGGCGGCGGCAAGGTCCTCATCGGCCTAGATGCCATCTCCGGGTTCACCCGCGAGGTCCTGCCCGGCGCGAGCTGGGAGGGCCGGGTCAGCTACACCGTCACCCATGTCCAGTTCCTCCGTCCGGACGTGGCCGCGGTCAAGGTCAGCCAGCTGTACCACTCGGCCGACGGGCCCGGGGACGAGGGCGTGCCGACGTACGTGATGACCAAGCAGGACGATGGCCGCTGGCTCCTGACCGTCTGCCAGAACACCCAGGTCCAGAAGGACCGGGTCCACAAGACCTGACCGGCCGGGCCGCAATGATCGGGGGGCGGGGGACCTCCCCCGTATTCGGGTGAACCTCGGCCCGGGCGGCGGTGCGGGGACGGACCTACCGGCGTGGCGCGATCCCTGCCGCGGGATACAGGGCGGGAACCCCCACAGAGAGGCCCACGTTCCCCATGCGCCGTCGTTTCCTGCTCCCCGCCTCCGCCGCGGCGACCGCCTTCACCGCCACCGTCTCGCTCGCCCTGACCGCACCCGCCGCCTCCGCCGGGACGGGCGGGGGCGGGCACGAGCACGAGCCCTGGGTGGTGCGCTCCGCCGCGCAGCGCACGGACGCCGAGGCGCTGCGTTCACTGTGCGGCGAGCAGAAGGAGGGCAGACCCGAGCGCCGCACGTTCCCGCTCTTCGGGCGTGGCAAGGGCTTCACCGCGGTGCAGGACTTCCAGCGCCAGGAGCCGGACGGCACGGTGTACTGGGGCGGCCACGACCCGAAGAACCCGCAGAACACCATCTCCGTGTCCGCCATCGGGGCCTGCACCGAAGGGCCGGTCACCCTCTCCGGCGTCATCACGATCGGCTTCCGCCAGTACGCGTACCAGCCGCTGGCCAAGCGCCCGGGCTGGTACGAGCTCCAGGAGATCGACTCCCTCGCGCTGCCGCCCAGCGGGCGCGGCATCGACACGGTCGAGGTCCGCCGGAAGAAGCCGCACCACCCGCACAAGCCGCACAAGCCGCAGAGGCCGGGCCTGAGGGCCGCCACGCCCAACGACCCGGCCGCCATCGACATCGTCGTCGCCTACACGCCGGCCAGCGTCGCCGTGATGGGCAGCGTCCAGGCGGTCCTGGGGCAGATCACCTACGGCGTGAACCAGCTCAACAGGGCGCTCGCCACCGACAACGTGCCGGCCAGCGTGCACGTCGTCAACACGTACCGGACCGCGGCGACCGGTGTCCCCCGCGAGAACGTGAACACCCTGCTCGAGATGATCCGCAACCCCGCGAACACGGTCCTCGGGGCCACGGCCGCCGCCCAGCGGCAGACGTACGGCGCCGACCTCGTGGCGCTGCTCGCCTCCGTCCCCTTCGAGGACAGCTCCGGGGCGGCGACCCTGCCCGAACCGGGCCCGTCGTCGACGACCGACAGTGCCGCGTTCTCGGTCACCAGCATCGGGTCCGTGACGGCCTGGGAGAACCTCGCGCACGAGATCGGCCACAACTTCGGTATGAAGCACGACCGTCTGACGGTCGCGCGCCAGAACGGAACCACCCCTCCGGGCACGTTCAACTACGGCTGGGTCACGCCCAACGGCCAGCACCGCACGCTCATGGCCTACTCCAACGCCTGCCCCCAGGCGTGCAACGTGGTCAACTCGTACTCCACCCCCGACCGCACCTGGAACAACCAGCCCCTGGGCAACGCCCTGAACGACAACGCCGCCGTCGCACTGCAGAACGCGGACATCCTGGCCGGGTACCGCGCGTCCACGGTGACCAACCGCGTCTCCCTGACCCTGCTCCACGGCCCCGCGGGCGCGGGCACGGTCCGGGTCAGCGAGTACGGTCCGTACGACCCCGGCACGCAGGTCACCGTCACCGCCGTCCCGAACCCCGGCTTCCGGTTCGACGCCTGGGCGGTCGACGGTTTCGAGCTGGAGGGCAACAACCCGAACTACCAGCTCACCATGAATGCGGACCGGACCATCAACGCCCTGTTCGCGCCGATCGCGCAGCCGTAGGCCCCCGTCCCGGCCCCCGAGGGTGCCCTGCCGATCGGGCCGGGCACCCTCTAGCTAGGGGCGGAGAGCGCCTGGGCCATGGCGACGCCGGTTTTGACGGCGTCGCGCCAGATTCGGCCCGTGGTCAAGACCTGGGCGGCCAGCCTCGTGTACTCGGCGTATTCGTAGGGGTCGCATCCGGGCCGGTTCGGCCGGGTCTGTGTGGCTCCGGGGTTGCGCTCGTGCCACTTGTGCAGGGCGTCGGTGGCCGGCCGGGAAACGTGGTAGCACCCCGCCTTGGCACGGACGACAAGGTCGGCGGGCAGGTCGACCGAGAGCTGCTCGCTGAAGCCGAAGTTCGCGGAGCCGACCCATCGTCCTCGGGACTGGCCCGGAACGGCCGGCAGGTCCTGGCGATCCCATCCCCGTTCGGTGATGACCTGGACCAGTCCGGCGGTGACGAGCGCCCTGCGGCTGTCGAACAGCTGCCCGGCCCGTCGCAGCTGTTCCTTCTGCAGCTCCCACCGGGCCCTGCGGGCCGCAGCCGTGCGGCGGTCGAGACCACACGTGTCGGCCATGTTGTCGGCCTTGGCACGTTTCAGCTCGCCCGTGAAGTACGGCGCGAGGCTGGATAAGCCGCTGAGGGTCCCCTCGGCCAAGTACACCGTGACCTTGATGCTTCCGACGCCGGCCGGAAAGTTCTCCATACCGTCCCCCGCCCTGGTCACGTCTCGATGTGCTTCGCAGAGGGGACGCCGAACAGCTCGCGCAGGGTCTGCAGCGCACGCGAGTGGGCACGCCTGAGTAGGGGCACCGGGATGGACAGCTCCTGGGCAGCTTCCTGGTACGACATCCCGTTGATGTAGATCAAGACGACGGCCTCGCGCTGGCGCACGGGCAAGCTCCTGATCTTCAGGAGCAGCTCCTCGCGGAGGTAGTTCTCCACGACGATGTCCTCGGCCGAGCGCTCGGTCTCCTGCGGCAGGACGTCCCAGTCGTCCCCGATCAGGACCTCGGTGTTCCTCCGGCGCACCCGCAGGAGATCCTTCAGGGCGTTCCTGGCCGTCATGGTCAGGTAGGCGCGAGGGTTGTCGATGTCGCGCTCGGGGCGGAACCTCGCGTAGCGGGCCGCGGCCTGGCTGAGCGCATCTTCGATCAGCGTGTCCTCCGCGGCTTGGCGCCGCAGGTAGTTGCGCAGGAAGTCGTGGTGCTCGAAGAATTCTTGGTACGCCTGCTCCGTCGTCACGTGGGTCCGGCGCTCGGCGAAGTCGCGGGCGGAGGGTTCGGGCAGGGCTGCTGCCCCGACGGCCGGAGCCGTCGGGGCAGCAGAGTGTTCGTTGGCGGGCACGACTACCAGCCGAAGGCGAACCGCGCCTTGCCGTCCGGGCGCTCGAAGACCACGCGCTTGGGGAGCAGGCGCGCGAGGTAGCGGCCGAAGAGGCGCGCCGTGTTGCAGATCATCTCCAAGCTGGAGAGCACGATGGCGACCGCCATGGCGGTGTCCAGCGGGTCGCTCCAGTCGAGCGTGCCGCTCTTCCAGCGCAGCAGCTCGATCACGATGATCGTGATCGAGACGCCGCGCCGGCCGCGTCGGGTCCACGGGGCGGCCTGGGGCTGGGCGCCGCAGGCCGCCGTGTGTACGGCCTGCGGCAGGGTCTTCTTGCCCACGGGTGTCTTCCCTCTGTCGTCGTGTGCCGTTGGGCCGGTGCCGCAGGTGACTTGGGAAGAGTCAGGTACCGGGAGCCGCAGGCGAGTGCGTGGGAAAACTGTGCCACGTCCCCAAGGGGCGGTCAGTACACGGAAAGTGACGCGCCAAAAGGCGGGGAAGTTTGAACGCGGCAGCTCAGCGGCCCTTCGCGCCGCGAGGACTCCCCGACGGGCGCTGAAAACGGTGGCCGACGCCACATCGTGCACTGCTACCACGACAGGGCCCGCCGCCTCGACTCTTCCCAAAGCGGCGGCGGCGGACCCAGAGGGAAGACACCCGCAAGTAGGTGTCTTCGCTCATACGACGCGCCGGTCCCTGCAGACGGGTCGTCAATGTGACTCACATCACTACCAGTTGGCCTACAGTACGTCCCCTTCGATGCCGAAGGCGTCGCCGTCGACGGCCTGACGCACCCCATGGCGGGCCTTGGACCGTGCAGGCGAGCGAAGAAGGCGCAGCTCAGAAGCCTCCAATCCGAGCAGCATGCGAGACCCTCGCCACCGGCCTGCTCCACTACCACGACGTTCGCACAACAGGCTGAACAGCCCTCATGTCGCGTTCGTAGACGGTCTTCCAACTACCGAAACACTCTGGAAGGTCACGCCTGGGTATGCCGGTCCGCACCCGGAAGAGGATCCCGTTGACCACCTGTCGGTGATCGCTCCAACGGCCACCGCGTCGCCCGACAGACGGCGGATGCGGCTCCGGCCGCACCCACTCCGCATTTGTCGGATCACCCCGCCCCATGCCGAGCACAACGACCCACCAGCCCGACAGCCACACGATCCGCCGGACAGAACCTAGCCGCGCCCCGTGGGCGGTGTGCGGCTTCCCGCGCGGTAGGGGGCCGGCCAGACGGCGGCCGGTCCCGCGTAGGACTGCTCGGCGGCCGCGTGCAGGGTCCAGTGGGGGTCGTAGAGGTGCGGGCGGCCCAGCGCGCAGAGGTCGGCGCGGCCGGCCAGCAGAAGGGAGTTCACGTCGTCCCAGGAGGAGATGGCTCCGACGGCGATGACGGGGACGCCGAGCGCGTTGCGGATCCGGTCGGCGTACGGGGTCTGGTACGAACGGCCGTACTCGGGTGCCTCGTCCGCGACCACCTGGCCCGTCGAGACGTCGACGGCGTCCGCGCCGCGGTCGGCGAAGGCGGCCGCGATCCGTACCGCCTCCTCGGGCGAAGTGCCGCCGGGCGCCCAGTCGGTGGCCGAGATGCGGACCGTCATCGGGCGGTCCTCGGGCCACACCGCGCGGACCGCGTCGAAGACCTCCAGCGGGAAGCGCAGCCGGTTCTCCAGGGAGCCGCCGTAGTCGTCCGTGCGGTGGTTGGTCAGCGGGGACAGGAAGCCGGAGAGCAGGTAGCCGTGGGCGCAGTGCAGTTCGAGCAGGTCGAATCCGCAGTCGGCGGCGCGGACTGCGGCGGCCGCGAACTCGGAGCGCAGCGCCGCCAGGTCCTCGCGGGCCAGGGCGCGCGGGAGCGCCGAGACGCCGGGCCGGTAGGGCAGCGCGGAGGCGGCCACCAGCGGCCAGTTGCCTTCCGGCAGCGGGTCGTCCATGCCCTCCCACATCACCCGCGTGGAGCCCTTGCGGCCGGCGTGCCCGAGCTGGACGCCGAGGGCGGTGCCGGGTGCGGAGGTGTGGACGAAGTCGGCGATCCGCTTCCAGGCGGCCGCCTGTTCCTGGGTGTAGAGGCCGGTGCAGCCGGGGGTGATCCGGCCCTCGGCGGAGACGCAGACCATCTCCGTCATCACCAGGCCGGCGCCGCCGAGGGCCCGGCCGCCCAGGTGCACGAGGTGGAAGTCGCCGGGTACGCCCTCCTCGGCCGAGTACATGTCCATCGGTGAGACGACGACCCGGTTGCGCAGGGTCAGCCCCCGCAGGGTGAAGGGGGTGAACATGGGCGGGGTTCGCATCCCGTCCGGCTCGTCCGGTGGGCAGCCGAAGTCCCGTTCCACGGCCCGGGTGAACCGCTCGTCGCGCAGCCGCAGGTTGTCGTGCGTGACCCGGCGGCTGCGGGTGAGGAGGTTGAAGGCGAACTGCCGGGCGGGCTGGTCGACGTAGCCCGCGATCTCCTCGAACCAGTGCCGGCTCGCGGCGGCCGCCCGCTGGGTGCTGGCGACGGCCGGACGGCGCGCCGCCTCGTACGCGGCCAGTGCCGCCGGTACGTCCCCGGGTGCGGCGCCCACGGCCTCGGCGAGCGCGAGCGCGTCCTCCACGGCCAATTTGGTGCCGGAGCCGATGGAGAAGTGGGCGGTGTGCGCCGCGTCGCCGAGCAGGACCACGTTGCCGTGGGACCAGCGCGCGTTGACGACGGTACGGAACTGCGTCCACGCGGAGTGGTTGCCGTGCAACGGGCGGCCGCGCAGGGCCTCGCCGAAAATCTTGGCGCAGCGGGCCGCGGACTCGTTCTCGTCGCACAGGTCGAAGCCGGCCGCCCGCCACACCTCGTCGCGCATCTCGACGATCACCGTGGAGGCGTCGGCCGAGTAGGGGTAGGCGTGCAGCTGCATGACCCCGTGCTCGGTCTCCGCGATCTCGAAGCGGAAGGCGTCGAAGGCGAAGTCGGCGGCGAGCCAGATGTAACGGCAGCGTCCGCTCGTCAGCGTCGGGCCGTAGTGTGCCGCGTCCGCCTCCCGGATGGCGCTGTGCACCCCGTCGGCCGCGACCACCAGGTCGTACGAGGCCGCGAGCTCGGCAGCGGCCGGCGCCCCGGAGCGGAAGCGCAGCCGGACTCCCAGCCCGGCGCAGCGCTCGTGCAGGATCTCCAGCAGCCGGCGCCGCCCGATGGCCGCGAAGCCGTGGCCGCCGGAGGTCAGCAGCCGCCCCCGGTGCACGATGTCCACGTCGTCCCAGCGCACGAACTCCGCGCTCAGGGCCGCGTGGACGAGGGTGTCGGCCCGTTCGATGCCGCCGAGGGTCTCGTCGGAGAGGACCACGCCGAAGCCGAAGGTGTCGTCCGGGGCGTTGCGTTCCCAGACCTCCACCCGGTGGCCCTGCCGGGCCAGCAGTGCGGCGGCGTACAGCCCTCCCGGTCCCCCGCCGACGACGGCGACCCGCATGGCACCAGGAGTCATGTGGCTACCTGCCCTTCCACTCCGGCGGCCGCTTCCCGGTGAAGGCCGCGTGGAACTCCGCGTAGTCCTGGCCGTGCATCAGCAGGGCCTGCGTGTTGGCGTCCAGTTCCACGGACGCGGCCAGCGGCATGTCGAGCTCGGCGGTGAGCAGGGCCTTGGTCTGTGCGTGGGCGAGGGCGGGGCCCGCGGCCAGGTGCGCGGCGAGTTCGGCGGCCCGCACGTGGGCCTTGCCCTCCTCGGTGAGTTCGCTGAGCAGGCCGATCCGCTCGGCCTCGGCCGCGCGTACGGGCTCTCCGAGCATCAGCAGCCGGGTGGCGTGGCCGAGGCCGACGACGCGGGGCAGCAGGTAGGCGGCGCCCATGTCCCCGCCGGAGAGACCGACGCGGGTGAAGAGGAAGGCGAAGCGGGCGGTGGGGTCGGCGATCCGGAAGTCCGCGGCGAGCGCCAGGACCGCGCCGGCTCCGGCGGCCACCCCGTGGACCGCGGCGATCACGGGGAAGGGGCATTCGCGGATGGCGCGCACCACCTGGCCGGTCATCCGGTTGAAGTCGAGGAGCTGGGCGGTGTCCATGGCGAGGGTGGCGCCGATGATCTCGTCCACGTCCCCGCCGGAGCAGAAGCCGCGCCCTTCGCCGCCCAGTACGAGGGCGCGCACGGATCGCTCTCTGGACAGTTCGCCGAGCAGATCGCGCAGGTCGGCGTAGGCGCCGAAGGTGAGCGCGTTCAGCTTCTGGGGGCGGTCGAAGGTGACGGTGGCGACGCCGTCCTGCCGGGTGACCCGGAGGTGGTGCCACCGTTCGGTCGCTGGGGTGGAACCGGTGAAGGGGCTCACGCCATCGAAGGTATCACCAGATCGTGACTGCCGTCACAGAAGCGCAACATCTTCACCCCGGCGGCCGCCCCGGTCGCGCCGGGGTGCCTCAGTGCCGGGGCGCCGGGGCGCCGGGGTCCCTCAGCGCCGGGGTGCCGCACAGGATGAGAATTCGACTTCGTATCGTTGAAACCGGGAGTTCACCCCCGGCCCGCACCCGAACCCGACCCCGGAACGGATGGTCCTTCCTTGCCCGACGACTCCGCCTGGCGGATCGCCCTGCCCCACACGGCGGCCGCCGTACCCCTCGCCCGCGCCCTCGTCCGTACGGCGCTGGCCGAGACCGACGCGCCCGCCGACCGGGACACGGCGGAGCTCCTGACGGCGGAACTGGTCGCCAACGCCGTGGCGCACACCCGCTCCGGCGCCCCGATCGAGCTGGTCGTGGAGCTGCTGGCGAACGGCTGCCAGGTCGAGGTCCACGACGGCGATCCGAACCCGCCCGGCGGCCTGTCGGCCCGGCCGGACGCGGCCCGGCCCGACGACCGGCCCGACGACCGGCCCGACCCCTGGCAGGAGCACGGCCGCGGGCTACTGCTGATCCGGAGCCTGAGTTCCGGCTGCGGGCACCGCCCGACCGCGCACGGCAAGGCCGTGTGGTTCACCCTGCCCGCGCAGCGGACCCGCCCCACCGGGGCATGACCCGGCGTATGACTATGCGTCACCCCGGCCCGGCCGGCCGAGGGTGGCGACGAGTACGGCCTTGATCGTGTGCAGCCGGTTCTCGGCCTCGTCGAAGACGACGGAGTGCTCCGACTCGAACACCTCGTCCGTCACCTCCAGGGATTCGAGCCCGTGCCGCTCGTGGATCTCCCGGGCCACCTTGGTACCGAGGTCGTGGAAGGCCGGCAGGCAGTGCATGAACTTCACGTCGGGGTTCCCGGTGGCGCGCAGCACGTCCATGGTCACCGCGTACGGGGACAGGGCCGCGATCCGCTCGTCCCAGACCTCCTTGGGCTCCCCCATGGACACCCAGACGTCGGTCACGACGAAGTCCGCCCCGGCGACCCCCTCGGCGACGTCCTCGGTCAGGGTGATCCGCGCGCCGCTCTCCGCCGCGAGCTCCCGCGCCGCGATCACCACCGGCTCGGCGGGCCAGTACGAGCGGGGCGCGACGATCCGCACGTCCATGCCCAGCAGCGCACCGGTCACGAGGTAGGAGTTGCCCATGTTGAAGCGGGCGTCGCCGAGGTAGGCGAAGGCGATCCGCTCCAGCGGCTTGGCGGTGTTCTCGGTCATGGTGAGCAGGTCGGCCAGCATCTGGGTCGGATGCCAGTCGTCGGTGAGGCCGTTGAAGACGGGTACGCCCGAGTGGGCGGCGAGCTCCTCGACGGCCTGCTGACTGTCACCCCGGTACTCGATCCCGTCGAACATCCGGCCCAGCACCCGCGCGGTGTCCTTGACCGACTCCTTGTGCCCCATCTGGGAGCCGGCGGGGTCCAGGTAGGTGGTGTGCGCGCCCTGGTCCGCGGCGGCGACCTCGAAGGCGCAGCGGGTCCGCGTCGAGGTCTTCTCGAAGATCAGCGCGATGTTCCTGCCCTGGAGCAGACGCTGCTCGACCCCGGTCTTCTTGGCCGCCTTCAGGTCGGCGGCGAGCTCGATCAGGCTGCGGAACTCGGCGGCCGTGAAGTCCAGCTCCTTGAGAAAACTGCGGCCTGCGAGGTCGGTGGCCATGGGGTCGCTCCAGCGTCACGGTGACAGGGATGCTGGAAGTCTATACGATCCTCTGTATTGATATACAGACCGGGGTTCTCCCGGGCCCTCCCCGGCCCTCCCCCGCCTCCCCGGTCCTGCCCGGGTCCGGAGCCCCTCCCCCGGACCCGGCCGGCTTCAGACGGCGTCCCGCTCGACGGGACAGCTCATGCAGCGCGGCCCGCCCCGGCCCCGCCCCAGCTCACTGCCCGGGATCTCGATCACCTCGATGCCCATCTTGCGCAGGTGCGTGTTGGTGGTCACGTTCCGCTCGTAGGCGACCACCACGCCCGGCTCCACGGCCAGCACGTTGCACCCGTCGTCCCACTGCTCGCGCTCCGCCGAGTGCACGTCCTGCGTCGCGGTCAGTACCCGGATCGAGTCCAGTCCGAGCGCCCCCGCGATGGCCCGGTGCATATGGTCCTCCGGGTGGTCGGTGACCTTCAGCTCGTGCGGGCCGCCGCCGGGCTCGATCGTGTACGAGGGGAGCATGCCGAGGCCCGCGTACTGAGTAAACGTATCTCCGTCGACCATCGTCATCACCGTGTCCAGGTGCATGAAGGCTCGCGACTTCGGCATGTCGAGGGCCACGATGGTCTTCGCCGAACCGGCCGCGAACAGGCCCCGGGCCAGCATCTCCACCGCCTGCGGGGTGGTCCGTTCGCTCATCCCGATCAGCACGGCGCCGTTGCCGATGACCAGCACGTCCCCGCCCTCGATGGTCGAGGGGTAGTCCGCCTGCCCCTGCGACCAGTAGTGGAAGGCGCCGGAGGTGGTGAAGAGCGGGTGGTGCTTGTAGATCGCCTCGAAGTGGACCGTCTCGCGCTGCCGGGCGGGCCAGCGCATCGCATTGATGGACACCCCGTCGTAGATCCAGGCCGAGGTGTCCCGGGTGAAGAGGTGGTTGGGCAGCGGGCCCAGCAGGAAGCCGTCCAGGTCCAGCGCGTGGAAGCGCACGGACACCGGTTCGGCGTGCCGTTCCAGGAACTCCCGCTTGGTCATCCCGCCGACCAGCGCCTCCGCCAGATCGGCCGAGGACAGCCCGTCGAAGGCCGACCGCAGGTGGTCGGTGGCGAGCGGGCCGTACTCCTTCTCGTCGAAGACCCGGTCCAGAACGAGGTGTCTCGCCTCCGGGAT
Organism: Streptomyces avidinii; assembly: GCF_014650695.1. Classification (GTDB taxonomy): domain Bacteria; phylum Actinomycetota; class Actinomycetes; order Streptomycetales; family Streptomycetaceae; genus Streptomyces; species Streptomyces avidinii. The sequence goes on from NZ_BMVL01000021.1 coordinate 18,751, forward strand.
GTCGAGGGCCTCGCACAGGAGGTCTCCGAAGAGGTGGACCTCCACGCCCCGGTCCCGCAGCACGTCCGCGAATCCGTCGTGCTCCTGGCGGGCCCGGCGCACCCACAGCACGTCGTCGAAGAGGAGTGCGTCCTTGTTGCTCGGTGTGAGCCGCTTCAGCTCCAGGTCGGGCCGGTGGAGGATGACGCGGCGAAGCCGCCCGGTCTCGGAGTCGACATGGAATCCCATGACGTACACATTCCCAGACCGAACGGCTTTTTGACGTGGCGTCTGCTCAGCGGGGAGTGGTGAGGCCGAGAAGTGCCGAGGGGGCGCCGGTGAGTTCCGGGGCGGTCAGGCCCAGTTCGGGCGCGGTCAGGTTCGGCACACCGGAGTTGGAGGCGTCCGGCATCGTCAGCAGACCGCCGGCGACCAGCCCGGGGGTCCGGGCCAGCAGGTTCGTGGCCGGGGCCTCCACGGAACCCTCGCCGTCCGTCTCCGGCTTGCCCAGCAGGTTCGGCACCGGGGAGGTGACGAGGGTGCTGCCGAGCTCGGTGCCGAGCGGGACCGAGGGGAGCAGTGGGGTCGGGAGCATGTTCCCCTTGTGGAAGCGGGGCGCCTCGGGCGCTCCCGCGACCGGCACCGGCACGCCGGTGCCCACGCGCGGGGTGTCCACGCCCAGCGTGGTCTTCACGGCGTCCAGCGGGACACCGACCGGCACCGACTGGGCCACGGCCGGGGTGGCCGCGCCGGCCGCGGCCATACAGGTCATGAGCGCCGCAATGCTTCCGCGCGCGGTCATCTTCATAAGTGACGTTCCGTCCTTCCAGGGTCGCGGACATTCCGCTGCCCTGGATGAACGATCCCGCCGGTGGTTTTCCCGGCGTTCTCCGCGAAAGTTCCCCCATACGACCTAATTAGCGGCCGTACGGGGGCCACTCCTTTACGGACCGTGCTGACGCGGCCGGCCCCGGCGACCGTCCCGGCTCACAGCCGCGGGTCGACCGGCTCCGACTCCAGCGCGAGCACGGCGAAGACCGCCTCGTGGACCCGCCACAGCGGCTCCTCGGCCGCGAGCCGGTCCAGCGCCTCCAGCCCGAGCGCGTACTCGCGCAGGGCGAGCGAACGCTTGTGCCCGAGGGACCGGTCGCGCAGCCGCTCCAGCTGGTCGGGACGGGTGTACTCCGGGCCGTAGATGATCCGCAGGTACTCGCGCCCGCGCACCTTCACCCCGGGCTGGACCAGCCGGCCCCTGCCGTCCCGGGCGTACGCCTGGAGCGGCTTGACGACCATGCCCTCGCCGCCGGCGGCCGTCAGTTCCAGCCACCAGTCCGTGCCGGCGCGCACGGAGTCCTCGTCCGCGGTGTCCACCAGGATCCGGCCGGTGCGGCGCAGCAGTCCGGTGCCGGCCGCCTCGTCGGCGGCGACCATGCGGTCCAGCCAGAACAGCTGCTCGTCGTGGGGCACGGCGGCCAGCGACCGCCCGGCCACCGCCAGCAGCTGGAACGGTGCGAAGCGTACGCCGTCCAGCCCGTCGGTGGTCCAGCAGTAGCGGCGGTAGGCTTCGGTGAAGGCGGCCGCGTCGGTGGCCCGGCCCCGCTGGCGCTCCAGCAGTTCGCCGGTGTCGACGCCCCGGGCGGCGGCCGCCTCCAGGGCGGCGAGGGCGCCCGGGAAGACGGCGCCGGAGGCCGCGCCGACGGCGGCGTACTGGTTGCGCAGCAGGCCGGCGGACTTCAGGGACCAGGGCAGGATCTCCCCGTCGAGCAGCAGCCAGTCGGTGCCGAGTTCCTCCCAGAGGCCGGCGTCGGTGACTGCGGAGCGCAGCCGGGTCAGGACCTCCTCGGTGACCGCCGGATCCTTGAAGAAGGGCCGCCCGGTGCGGGTGTAGACGGAGCCGGTCGGACCGTCGACGCCGAAGCGGTTCCGGGCCGCGTCGGCGTCCTTGCAGACCAGGACGGTGGCGCGGGAGCCCATGTGCTTCTCCTCGCACACCACTTGGGCGATGCCGTCCTTGCGGTACTGGGCGAAGGCCTCGGCCGGGTGCTCCAGGAAGTACCCCTCAGCGGCTCCGCCGCGGGCCTCCTCGCGGGAGGTGGCCGTGGGCGCCATGGTCGGCGGCAGGTACGGGACCAGGCGCGGGTCGACGGCGAAGCGGCTCATGACCTCCAGGGCCGCAGCGGCGTTCTCCTCGCGCACGTTGACGTTGCCCAGGTGCCGGGTCTCCACGACCCGGCGGCCGTGTACGTCGGCCAGGTCGAGCGGGCGGCCGTCGTGTCCGCCCGGCGCCTCGGCGGCGAGCGGCTTGACCGGCTCGTACCAGACCTTCTCGGCCGGTACGTCGACCAGTTCGCGCTCGGGCCAGCGCAGGGCCGTCATCCGGCCGCCGAAGACGGCGCCGGTGTCGAGGCAGATGGTGTTGTTGATCCAGGTCGTGTCCGGGACCGGGGTGTGGCCGTAGACCACGGCGGCCTTGCCCCGGTAGTCCTCGGCCCACGGATAGCGCACGGGCAGGCCGAACTCGTCGGTCTCGCCGGTGGTCTCCCCGTAGAGGGCGTGCGAGCGGACCCGGCCGGAGGTGCGGCCGTGGTACTTCTCGGGCAGCCCGGCGTGGCAGACCACCAGCTTGCCGCCGTCGAGGACGTAGTGGCTGACGAGTCCGCGGATGAACTCCCGTACCTCCTGGACGAACTCCTCCGGCTCCCGCTCCAGCTGCTCGATGGTCTCGGCGAGGCCGTGGGTCCGCTGGACCTTGGAGCCCTTCAGGTAACGGCCCAGCTTGTTCTCGTGGTTCCCCGGCACACACAGGGCGTTGCCGGACTTGACCATGCCCATGACGCGGCGCAGGACGCCGGGGCTGTCGGGGCCCCGGTCGACGAGGTCGCCGACGAAAACGGCGGTGCGGCCCGCGGGGTGGACCCCGTCCTCGTAGCCGAGCTCGGCGAGCAGCGTCTCCAGCTCGGACGAACAGCCGTGGATGTCACCGACGATGTCGAAGGGGCCGGTGAGGTGGGTGAGGTCGTTGTACCGCTTCTCCAGGACGACCTCGGCGGTCTCGGCCTCCTCCACGGAGCGCAGCACGTGGACCTTGCGGAAGCCCTCGCGCTCCAGACCGCGCAGGGAGCGCCGCAGGTCGCGGCGGTGGCGCTGGATGACGGCGCGGGGCAGGCCGGCCCGGTCGGGGCGGCCGGCGTTGCGCTCGGCGCAGACCTCCTCGGGCAGGTCCAGGACGATGGCGATCGGCAGGACGTCGTGCTCGCGGGCGAGCTGGACGAGCTGCCGGCGGGCGTCGGCCTGGACGCTGGTGGCGTCGACGACGGTGAGGCGGCCGGCGGCGAGGCGCTTGCCCGCGATGTAGTGCAGGACGTCGAAGGCGTCGCGGCTGGCGCTCTGGTCGTTCTCGTCGTCGCAGACCAGTCCCCGGCAGTAGTCGGAGGAGATGACCTCGGTGGGCTTGAAGTGCTTGCGGGCGAAAGTGGACTTGCCCGATCCGGTGGCCCCGATCAGGACGACGAGGGACAGGTCGGTGACGGGAAGTGTGCGCGTACGGGGGCTCTTGGTGCCGGTCATGCTGCCTCGCCCTCCTTCGGGGTGTCGGTGTCTGCGGCGGCGGTGGTCGTACCGGGGGTGTCGGTGGTGGTACCCGTGGTGTCGGTGGGGGTGTCGGTGGTGTCGGTGTCGTGCTGGGTGAAGACGGCCATCTGCGTCGGCGGCCCCACCTCTGGGTCGTCGTCGCCGACGGGCACGTACCGCACCCCGTAGCCGTGGCGCCGGGCGACCTCGCCGGCCCAGGCGCGGAACTCCTCGCGGGTCCACTCGAAGCGGTGGTCGCCGTGGCGGACGTGCCCGGCGGGCAGGGTCTCCCAGCGCACGTTGTACTCGACGTTCGGCGTGGTGACGAGCACCGTCCGGGGGCGGGCCGAGCCGAACACCGCGTACTCCAGCGCTGGCAGCCGCTCCGGGTCCAGGTGCTCGATGACCTCGCTGAGCACGGCCGCGTCGTAGCCGGCCAGCCGCTTGTCCGTGTAGGCGAGCGAACCCTGCAGGAGCTTCAGGCGCGAGCTCTGCCGCTCGCCCATCCGCTCCAGCCGCAGCCTCCGGGCCGCGATCTGCAGAGCCCGCACGGACACGTCCATGCCGACGATCTCGGAGTACGCCGGGTCCTTCAGCAGCGCCTGGAGCAACTGCCCCTGGCCGCAGCCGAGGTCCAGCACCCGCTGGGCACCGGCGACCCGCAGGGCGGCGAGGATCGCCTCGCGCCGCTGCACGGCGAGCGGCACGGGCCGCTCCTCCGTGTCGCGGTTCTCGTCCACGGCGTTGTCGAGCTCCTCGACCTCGCTCCCGTCGGCCTCGGCGAGGCGGACCAGTTCCAGGCGCTCGATGGCGTCCTGGGTCAGCCGCTTGTGGCGGGCCAGGTAGCGGGAGGTGATCAGCCCGTGCTCGGGGTGGGCGGCGAGCCAGCCGTCCCCGGCGCGCAGCAGCTTGTCGACCTCGTCCGGGGCGATCCAGTAGTGCTTGGCGTCGTCGAGCACCGGCAGCAGCACGTAGAGCTGGCGCAGGGCGTCGGCGAGGCGCAGTTCGCCCTCCAGGACGAGCCGTACGTAGCGGGAGTCGCCCCACTCGGGGAACTGCTCGTCGAGCGGTACCGCCTCGGCCTGTACGAGGTCCCAGCCGAGCGGCCCGAACAGCCGCCGTACCAGCTCGGCCCCGCCGCGGGCGGGCAGTACCGGAACCTCGATGCGCAGCGGCCGGGCCTGCTCCGCGAGCTCCGGGCGGGCGGTGCACTGCCCCTTCAGGGCGGTGCGGAACACTCCGCCGAGCGCGACGGCGAGCAGCGAGGACGCGGCGTACGGCCGGTCGTTCACGTACTGCGCGAGCGCGGCGTCCGGCGCCCCGCCGCGGCCCTTGCCCCGGCCGTGCCGCACGAGCGCGACGGGGTCGACCTCCAGCAGCAGGGCCGCCGTGCACCGCTGGACCGAGGCCTCGGGATAGAACACGTGGGCGTTGCCGTGGGAGGTGGAGAACGCCTGCGTCTTCCCGGGATGCTTGTGCAGCAGGTAGCCCAGGTCGGTGGCGGGTCGTTCGGGGGAGCCGGTGGTGGAGATCGTCAGGAACACGCGACCGATTCTCGCTGGTCACCCTCCCTGCCTGCCTCTGCTTTTTCGGTCCCCTAGGGCCGCCGGTCCGGCAGCAGGGATCCGAGGGCGGCGATGTGCTCCGGGCCGATGCGGCAGCAACCGCCGATCAGGCGGGCGCCGGCGGCGTGCCAGGCCTGCAGGGGCCAGGGGGGAGGGGCTTCGGGGGTGTGCCAGGTCCCGGTGGCGGCGTTCCAGACGGAGCCGTCGTTGGGGTAGGCCAGCAGCGGTTCGGTGGTGACGGCCGCCGCCGCTCGGAGGGCGGGCAGCACATCGGCGGGGTCGCAGCAGTTGACACCGACCGCGATGACCTGCGGGGACGCGGCGGCGAGGGCGAAGGCCTCCGGAAGGGGGCCGCCGGCCCGCGTACGGCCGGCGGCCACCGTGTACGAGAGCCATGCGGGGGCACCGGTCTCCGCGAGGACGGTGAGCAGCGCCTCTGCTTCGTCTGCGTCCGGGATCGTCTCCACGGCCAGCACATCGGGGCCGGCGGCGAGCAGGGCCTCGATCCGGGGACGGTGGAAGGCGGCGAGTTCGCGGACGCTCAGGCCGTACCGGCCGCGGTACTCGGAGCCGTCCGCGAGCACGGCACCGTACGGGCCCACGGAGGCGGCCACCCACACCTCGTGGTCGGCGGCCTCGGCGGCCCGGGCGGCCAGGCGCACGCTGCGGTGCAGCAGGGCGGTGGTCTCGGCGCGGTCGTGGCCGCGGGCCGCGAAGGCCTCGTAGCCGACCTGGTAGCTGGCGGTGATCAGCACCTCGGCGCCGGCCCGCGCGTAGGCCGTGTGGGCGGCCTCCACCTGGTCCGGGCGCTCGGCGAGCACCCGGCCGGACCAGAGGCCGCCGGACAGGTCGCAGCCCTGGGCGGCGAGCTGGTTGCTGAGCCCGCCGTCCAGGAGTACGGCCCTGCGGGCCAGTGCTTCGGCGAGCGGGCCGCAGGCGCGTGGCACGGCTTCCCCTTCAGTGGCGGAGCTGGGCGAGGACCTGGGCGGAGATCAGCTCCAGGTGGTCCAGGTCGTCGAGGTCGAGCAGCTGGAGGTAGATGCGGGAGGAGCCGGCGGCGCCGTAGGCGCCGATCTTCTCCACGACCTCGGCCGGGGAGCCGGCCAGGCCGTTGGCCCTGAGCTCGTCGACGTCGCGGCCGATGGCGGCGGCCCGGCGGGCCACTTCGGCGTCGTCCTTGCCCACGCAGACGACGAGGGCGTTGGAGTAGCGGAGGTCGTCGGCCTTGCGACCGGCCTCCTCGGCAGCCTCCCGGACCCGGCCGAACTGCCGCTCGCTGTCCGCGATCGACGCGAAGGGCATGTTGAACTCGTCCGCGTACTGCGCTGCGAGCCGCGGGGTGCGCCTGGCGCCGTGGCCGCCGATGAGTACGGGGATCCTGGTCTGGGCGGGCTTGGGCAGCGCGGGCGAGTTCTCCACCCGGTAGTGCTTGCCCGCGTGGTCGAAGGAGGCGCCGGGTTCGGTGGCCCACAGGCCGGTGACGATGGCCAGCTGCTCCTCCAGCCGGGACATCCGGTCCTCCGGGAAGGGGATGCCGTACGCCTTGTGCTCCTCCTCGAACCAGCCCGCGCCGAGCCCCAGTTCGACGCGGCCGCCGGACATCTGGTCGACCTGGGCCACCTGGATGGCGAGGACGCCGGGCAGCCGGAAGGTGCCGGCCGTCATCAGCGTGCCGAGGCGGATCCGCTTGGTCTCCCGGGCCAGGCCCGCAAGGGTGATCCAGGCGTCGGTGGGTCCGGGCAACCCGTCGGCGGATCCCATCCGCAGGTAGTGGTCGGAGCGGAAGAACGCGTCGAATCCCAGGTCCTCGGTGGCCTTGGCGACGGTCAGGAGGGTTTCGTAGCTCGCGCCCTGCTGGGGCTCGGTGAAAATGCGGAGATCCATACCCCCATCCTGCCCTCCCGCCCTGGCAGGGTGAATCTTCGTCAACCGGACGGTCCACCCCCCGGCGCGCCAGTGACCGGCCCGGACGGAGATCGTTTGCTCGGACGGAGCCGGACCGCCCGGCCCGCGCGCCGGCGGCGTCCCGCCGGTGCGTCCACCGCCCCTTCCGCCCCGGAAGGGCCAGGGCCCGAGGAGGCCGCCATGTCCCACGAGGCCGTGCCGGATACCCGCCGACACACCGGACCGACCGGACAGGCAGCACACGACGAAGCAGGTCAGGAGCCCGCGGTGCCCGCTCAGGGCGGCGGCGCGCCGAAGGGCTTGCTGCAGCAGATGGAAGAACTGATGGCGGCGCTGAACGCCGACCTGTCACAGCTCGACGCCGATCTCCAGGCCTCCACGGACCGCACCCCCGAGGGCGAACGCCCCTCCTCCCGGTCGTCCTGACCGTGCGGGTCCCGCCCTGCACGGCGGGACCCCACCTGTGTCGCGCCTCAGGCCACGCCCGAGGCCGACCCCCGCTCGCGGACCGTCATGCGGCGCAGGATCGCCCGCACCCGGTCGCTCGACTCGTCCGCCGCGTCGATCGACTCTATGCACTGCCAGTACAGGGATTCGTCGTCCGTCCCGCAGGCCACCCCGACCAGGGCTATGCCCACTTCACCCAGCAGTGCCTGGAGTCCGAGCAGTGCCTGCCGGATGTCCGACACCTCGCTCAACTGCGCCGCCCGCGGCGGATACTCGGGCGCACTGCCCTCTCCGCGCAGAGCCGCCCGGTCGAGCACCCCGCAACCTCTGCTTCCCGCTTCCCCCAGTCCCCGTGCCTCCGATCTCAGCTCCGGCGGTCCGGTGACCGCCAGATAGCTCCCTACGCCCTGTGCGAGCGCCTGGGCCTGCCAGGCCTCGCTCACGATGTCCCACGCAGCCCCACTCTGTGCCAGCGCGTGCCGGCCGGCCGCGATGAGCCGTACCGCATCCATATGCCGTCCCCCGTCCGCACGACATCCGCCATCCTCACCACTACCCAGAGTGAGGGCAACGGGCCAGTAAAGCCAGGGGTATTCGGAAAATGTGGACAGAAACGTGATTGTGGATGAGTCCATCACTCCGAAGAGTGACGATTCGGCCTCGATGGGCCCGGAGCGGGAAAGCGGAGTTCGTTCCTCTCGATCTTCGCGGCGAGCGCATCCAGCACATCCACCCCGAGAACCTCACAGAACTGCAGCAGATACGCCAGTACGTCGGCCACCTCATCGGCCACGCGATGGGCGGATTCCGGCTTCTCCATGACCTTCGCCGACTGTTCGGGAGTCAGCCACTGGAAGATCTCGACCAGTTCGGACGCCTCCACGCTCAGCGCCACCGCCAGGTTCTTGGGCGTGTGGTACGGCTCCCAGCCGCGCGCCGCCGCGAACTGCGCGAGCCGGCGCTGCAGTCGGTCCAGCCGCTCCTCGGGCCGCTGCCCCGACAGCTGCGGCGGCCCCGACGACTGCGACGGCTGCGACGGTTCCGGCGGCCGGGGCGGCTCCTGCGTCTCGTTCATGCCCCCAGGTCTACCATCGCGACGCCCGGGAGGTCGCGGGCTGCGGCCGCGGTCGCCTCCCCCACCGCCGCCACCAGCCTGATGTGGCCCCGGCCGCAGGACAGCAGGGCGAGCCGCAGCAGTTCGGCGCCCTGCCGCCGGTCCAGGCCGCGGTCGAAGTCGTCGGCCAGCACCGTCAGCGCCTGCCGCGCGGAGAGCAGCTCGGCGGCCGGGTCCACGGCCAGCACCCCCGGCCCGGTGAGCAGGACCAGCGCCAGTGCCAGGAAGCGGAGTTCGCCCGCACCGAGCCGGCCCAGTTCCGTGGCGGGCCGGTCCGGCCCGCGGTCCAGGACCGCCGCGACGGGGCCGCCGCCCGCGGGAGCCCGTACGTCCAGCCCCGCGACGGGCCCCGCGCAGCCGGTACGGGCCGCCTCCGCCAGCAGCGCGTGGCGAGTGCCGCATTCGCTGCGCGTCCGGCGCAGCACGTCGGCCAGGTTGGCGCAGTCGCCCAGCAGCCGCCCCTCGCCCGCCGGGACGGCCCCGCGCATGCGGTCCGGGCGGGGGTCGCAGGGGAACACCGCGCGCAGGGCCACGACCACCTGCTCCGCGGCGGCCAGGACCTGGCGCTGGCCCGCCGTGGATCCGGCGACGCGCAGCGGGAGCAGTGCCGTGCCGAGCCGGTCGTCGGGCAGCGGGGCCCGGGTGACGCCGACGGTCCCGCCGGTCAGCCAGGCGGCCTGGACCGAGCTCCTGCCGGGGTCGCGCAGGGCGGTGGCGAGCAGGATCTGCCCGTCCTGCGAGAGCCGTTCGCCGACGATCCGCAGGGTGGGCTCGGCCTGGACCGCAAGGTCGAGCCGGACCGGGCCAGCGGGGCCGTCGACCGTGACGCCGAGGCGGAATCCGCGGCGCCGCTGCGCGTCGGGGACGGCCCGGTCGGGGATGCGGGCGCACGGATCCGGGAAGGCCTCCTCCAGCGTGGCTCCGGAAGCCAGCGCGGCCAGGGCCTCGTAGGCCTCCAGGGCCTGGGACTTGCCGCTGCCGCTCGGTCCGGCGAAGAGGGTGAGGGGGCCCAGCGGGAAGACCGCCGAGCGGTGCGGCCCGAAGGCGGAGAGCCGCAGCTCGGTGACCACGGGCCGCGGATACCGCTGCGCGGGCTCGGCAGGGCGGCCGGCGCCACGGGGACCCGCCTGCACCGGCACGACCGGGTCACCGACGGGCCCGGCCGGTGCCGCGGGAGGCCCGCCCGGCGTCGGGACCGCGGAAGCGGCCGGCGCGCCGGGCACGCCGGGCACGCCGGGCGGAGCGGGCGGAAGGGGCGGAACGGGCGGGGCCGTCGGCACCGCGGCGGGCGCCCCTCCCGCAGCACCGGCCGGGCCGGCCTCGGAGGGGTCGGTGCGGGTGTCGGCTAACGCGACGACGGCGGTCGTGCCCACGGCCGTCGTGTCCGGAGTGGCGTCCATGCGCGGGACGGTACGGCCCGCCGGACCCCCCGCGGCCCCGGCGAACCGTTCCGTCGCGCGGACCTTCCTACGATCGGGGGACGGCCGCGGCCGCAATCCCCTCGACCTCGGTCCCCACCGGTGCGAGCAGGAAGACGTTCCGGTCCACCCGGTGCATGCCGCTGCCCAGACCGAAGACCACGCCGCTGCTGAAGTCGAGGATCCGCTTGGCCACTTCACTGTCCGCACCGGTGAGGTCGAGCAGTACCGGGATCTGCGCGATCAGGTACTCCGCCACCTCCCGCGCGTCCGCGAAGATCTGGACTCTGATCACCACGAAGCGCCGCTGCTCCGCCGCCGACGCCCCGGGCACCGTCGGAATCGTGCGGTGGTCCACCCGGGAGGGCCATTCGTTGCGACTGCGCAGGGGGACCACCTGCGCGAGCCCCTCCCACTGTTCGTCGGTGACGTCGTACCTGCTCACCGGGCCGCCTCGGCCGTGCGCTTCATGTGCATCCCCCCATCCTCTCGCGTTTCACCCGTTCAGCCCAACAACGACACGAGCAGGCCGGGTACTCTCGAAGAGCCAGATAGGTTAGGTTAGGCATACCTAAGTCACCCGGACGATGGAGAAATCCGCATGCGCCTGTTCGGTGCCCCCGCCACCCCGGCCGCCCGGCCCACCGATGCCGAGCGGATCCGTTCGATCCTGACCGCCGCCCACTCCATGAACGTGGTCACCGACGGGCTGCGGTCGGAGGTCCGACACCTCGACGGCAGCGACCCGATGGGACGGTTGCACCTGCACCCGGCCGAGCCCGGCGCCGAGTCCGAGTACCGGCCCGCGATCCGGCTGGAGTTCACCGACGTCGCCCCCACCCCCGTACGGGACCGGGTGCGCGCCCGGGTCACCGTGCTGGGCCGCCTGCTCACCCCGTACTCCGACCTGGCCGACGACACCGGCGTCAACTCCACCTGCATGGAATTCGACCGGGCCGTCCTGGAGACCCCGGAGGGCCGCTCGCACGTCGGCCTCGAAGAGCTCGACGCCGCCTGCCCCGACCCGCTGGCCCCGTACGAGGCGGGCATGCTCACGCACCTCCTCGACGACCACCAGGACCTGGTCACCCTGCTGCTGCGCCTGGTCCGGCCGCTGCCCACCGCCGCCGTGCTGCGCGCGCTGCCGGTCGCCATGGACCGGTACGGGATCACCCTGCGGCTGGAGGAGCGGCGCGGCCACCGCGACATGCGGCTGCCCTTCCCCTCGCCCCTCGACGACGTCGAACAGGCGGGTGCGCAGATCCAGGCGCTCTTCAGCGCCGCCCGCCGGAACTCGCACCGCAACACCCTGCCGGCCTGACGGGCCGGAATACCCGGCTGCAGCCCCGCGTTGGGGACGATCATGAAGGCCATCACATACAGCGCAAATGGAACTCCCGCCACCCTCAAGCTCGTTGATGCACCGAAGCCGAAGGTGGGCCCGGGCGAGGTGCTCGTCCGCGTCAAGGCCGCCGGGGTCAACCCGGTGGACTGGAAGCTCGCCGCCGGATATCTCGACCCGATCATGGAGGTCCGCCACCCGGTCATACCCGGATGGGACGTGGCCGGAGTCGTCGAGGCGGTCGGCGAGGACACCTTCGACCACTCCGTCGGCGACGAGGTCTACGGCTACGTCCGCAAGGAGTGGGTCGAACTCGGCACGTACGCCGAGCTGGTGTCCGCCCCCGTCCGCACCCTCGCCCGCAAGCCCGCCGGGCTGACCTTCGAGCAGGCGGCGGGCATCCCGCTGGCCGGGCTCACCGCCTACCAGTCCCTCAAGCGGGCCGGTCTCAAGGCCGGGGAGACCGTGGTCATCCACTCCGCGGCCGGCGGCACCGGGTCGTTCGGCGTGCAGATCGCGGTCGCGCTCGGCCTGCGGGTCATCGGCACGGCGGGCGCGCACAACCACGACTACCTGCGCTCCCTCGGCGCGGAGCCCGTGCTGTACGGGGAGGGCCTGGCGGACCGCATCCGCGAGCTGGCGCCCGAAGGCGTCGACGCGGGCCTCGACTTCTACGGGGACGGGGTCATCGAGACGCTCCAGTCCCTGGTCAAGGAGCGCCACCGGGTGGTCTCCATCGCCGACTACGAGGCGGCCGCCAAGGGCGCCCACCAGCTGTGGGTGCGCCCCGACACCACCGACCTCACCTTCCTGGCGGAACTGGCCGAGGCGGGGAAGCTCACGGTCAACGTGGAGCACGCGCTGCCGCTCGCCGAGGCCGCCAGGGCCTGGGAGCTGAGCGCCTCGGGCCGCACCCGGGGCAAGATCGTCCTGACGGTCTGAGCACCGCCGGAGGGGCGGGCCGGCCGGGGTCCCGGCCGGCCCGCCCCTCCTCCCCCACGGTCAGGACGTGATCGGCGGCGCCGCCGGCGCCAAGGCCGGGCCCACCGCCCGTAGCGCACCGGGCGTCCGCCCCTCGCCCCAGCCGATCTCCCGCCGGTAGCTCCCGAGCAGCCCGCGCCCCACCAACTCCGCCTCGTCCCGTACGGCCGGGTCCTGCGGCAGCGGCCGGGTCATCGGGGACACGTACAGCGCGTCCACCGGGCAGTTGGCCTCGCACAGGAAGCAGGTTTGGCAGTCCTCGTGCCGGGCGAGCAGCGGAATCCCGTCCGGCCCCCGCTGCGGCCGGGGCCGCCGGCCGGGTCCACACCCGGTCCAGGCCGCCCACCAGGATCCGGTGGTGCTGCTGCGGGTCCTGGTGCGGGTGGTCCAGGCGCTTGGCCATCCCCCGGCTCTCGGTCCGGGCGAGCGCGGCCGCGTACATCCACCGCGCGTGCGCCGTCATCGCCGCGGCCTGCCGGGCCCTGACCAGCTCCGCCCCCTCGCCGTGGAGCGTGGCCCGCAGCTCGGACCAGGCTGCGTCGAGGGTCCGCAGCGAATCCGCCAGGACCCGCCGCGGCGCAGGTAGTTCTTGTCGTACGGAAGGACCTGCGCCTGTACGAGTTCCACGGCCGCCCGGTGCCCGCCGGGGCGGGTCCGGTGCCCCGTCGGACGCAGCCCCGCCCCGCCCGCCCCGGTGACGGTGCGGCGCGCGGCGCGGCCGGAGCCCGGGGCCAGGGCGTGTCCGGCGGCGCCCCGGCCGGCCCAGCTGCCCGACGAGATGGCCCAGGCGGCGTTGTGGCTGCCGCCTGCTGTGGTCGAGGACGCGGACCCCGGCCCGGCGGATCCGGATGCGCATCCGCCGCATGTACTCGGGGCCCTGCAGGCCGCCGCGCAGCGGTTGCCCGTCCGGGCCGCTGGGGAAGGGGTAACGGCCCTGCGTGGCGAGCTCGTTCACCCGGTCGTAGGTCTCGTCGAGGACCCGGGCCATCCAGCGGCGGTCGGCGAGGTACCCGCCGAGTGCCTCCCGGGAGGCCATGGCGGCCTCCCGGGCGGCGGGTTCGGGCGGGACGTACCAGACACCGGTACCGCCTGCGGCCGTGGCCCCGCTCGTCCCGCAGTAGCCCTTGTCGGCGAGGACGACGCGGGCCCCCGCCTCGGCGGCCTTCAGGGCGGCCCAGGTGGCGGCCGGGCCGCCGCCGACCACGAGGACGTCGGTGTCGAACCCGGTCATGAGGCCGGTCATGAGGCCGGTCATGAACTCTCCCGGGCGTACCGGTTGACCGGGCGGGCCAGGCCGTAGTTCTCGCGGAGGGTGGTGCCGGCGTACTCGGTGCGGAAGAGACCGCGCCGCTGGAGGATCGGCACGACGTGGTCGACGAAGGCGGTCAGGCCCGTGGGCAGGACCGGCGCCATGATGTTGAAGCCGTCGGCGGCGCCCTCGGTGAACCACTCCTGGAGCTGGTCGGCGATCTGCTCGGGGGTACCGGCGAAGACGCGGTGGCCGCGGCCCGCGCCGAGGCGGGCGATCAGCTGCCGCAGCGTGAGCCCGTCGCGGCGGGCGAGCTCGGCGACGAGGGTGAAGCGGCTCTTGTTGCCGTTGACGTCCCGCTCCTCGGGCAGGTCCGGGAGCGGGCCGTCCAGGGGCAGCCCGGTGAGGTCCACGTTCAGCATGCCGGAGAGCTGGGCGAGCCCGTACTCCGGCACCTGGAGGTCGGTGAGCTGCTGCTCCAGGGCCTTCGCCTCGGCCTCGGTGGATCCGATGACGGGGGCGATGCCGGGCAGAACGAGGAGGTCGCTCTCGGCGCGGCCGTACCTGGCGAGGCGGGACTTGAGGTCCTTGTAGAAGGTCTGGCCGTCGGCGAGGGTCTGCTGGGCGGTGAAGACGGCCTCGGCGTACTGGGCGGCGAACTCCTTGCCGTCCTCGGAGGAACCGGCCTGCACGAGCAGCGGGTGGCCCTGGGGCGAGCGCGGGACGTTCAGCGGTCCGGCGACCCCGAAGTACTCGCCGCGGTGGGCGGCGGGGTGCAGCTTGTCGGTGTCGGCGTAGATGCCGCGCTCCCTGTCGAGGACGATCGCGTCGTCCTCCCAGCTGTCCCAGAGCTTGGTGGCGACGTCGAGGAACTCGCGGGCCCGCTCGTAGCGCAGGTGGTGTTCCAGGTGCTCGTCGCGGTTGAAGTTGCGGGCCTCGTCGACGGTGCCGGAGGTGACGATGTTCCAGCCGGCGCGGCCGCCGCTGATGTGGTCGAGCGAGGCGAACTTGCGGGCCAGGTTGTAGGGCTCGTTGAAGGTGGTGGAGACGGTGGCGATCAGCCCGATGTGCTCCGTGACGGCGGCGATGGCGGAGAGCAGGGTGAGCGGCTCGAAACCGCCGAGGGCGTTGTGGCGGGCCTTGCCCCAGAGGGCGACCCCGTCGGCGAAGAAGATGGAGTCGAGCAGGCCGCGCTCGGCGGTGCGGGCCAGGTCCTGGAAGTACCGCACGTCGGTGATCAGGTCGGGCCGGCTGTCGGGGTGCCGCCAGGCCGCGTCGTGGTGACCGGCGTTCATCAGGAAGGCGTTGAGGTGGAGGGTCCGGTTCGCGGTCATGGCTGTTCCTCGTGTTCGGTGGTGGTGCGGAGGTGGCGCCGGGCCGTCCGGCGCGGGTCAGGCGGGGACGCGCCAGGTGCTGAGGCGGCGTTCGATCGTGACCAGCAGCTGGTTGAAGGCCACGCCGACGGCGGAGATGGTGATGATCCCCGCGTACATCTGCGGGATCGCGAAGTTGTACTGCGAGGCGTTGATCAGGTAGCCGAGGCCCGCCTTGGCGCCGATCATCTCGGCGGCCACCAGGACGAGGATGGAGACCGCGCCGGCCAGGCGGATGCCGGTGAAGATGGCCGGCACGGAGGACGGCAGGATCACCTTCTGGAAGAGCCTCGGGGTGGACAGGTCCATCGAGCGGGCCAGTCTGACGAGGGTGGGGTCGGCGTTGCCGACCGCGCTGATCGTGTTCAGCAGGACCGGCCACACGCAGGCGTAGACGACGATCGACACCTTCGAGGTCTCGCCGATGCCGAGCAGCAGCACGAAGACCGGCAGCAGGGCCAGCGCGGCGGTGTTGCGGAACACCTCCAGCAGGGGGCCGAGCAGCGCGGCGACCGGCCGGTACCAGCCGATGAGCAGGCCGAGCGGGACCGCGACGGCGACGGCGATGCCGAAGCCGCCGAAGGAACGGGCGAGGCTGGCCCGGGTGTGCTGGCCGAGCTGGCCGTTGCCCAGCAGCTCCCACCAGGCCGTGGCGACCTCGCTGACCGGCGGCAGGAAGGTGGCGTCGACCAGGCCGAGGCGGGGCGCCGTCTCCCAGAGGGCGAGCAGGGCGACGAGGGCCGCCGAGCGCACGGCGGCGGCGCGCAGCCACCGGCCGAGGGCCCGGGCGGCCTGCCGGACGGCGGACGGGGCGCGGCCGGTGCGGCCGGTGCTCCGGCCGGCGCCCGGGGATGCGGCTCTCGATGCCGGCGCGGCACCGGTTCCGGTTGCGGGAGCCTCCGCGAGGGCGGACGCGGGAGCCGTGGGAGCGGCGGGCGCGGAGTCCGCCCGGGCCGTCTCCTGCCCGGCCGGGGCATCGGTGGCGGGGGTGGTGACGTTCGTGGTCATACGGTGGCCTCCTCCTTCTCCAGTTGCTGAGCACGGGCCACCTCGCCGTGGAGCAGGGTCCAGATCTCGTGGCGGTAGCGGGCGAACTCGGGGCTGGAGCGCAGGTCCTCGCCCTGGAGGCCGGCGCCGCGGGCCCCGAAGGAGACCGGAACGATCTCCTTGACGCGGCCGGGGCGGGAGGTCATGACGGCCACCTTCTGGCCGAGGTAGACCGCCTCCTCGATGCCGTGCGTGATGAAGACGACGGTCTTGCCGGTGCGCTGCCAGATGCGCCGCAGCTCGTCCTGGAGGGACTCGCGGGTCTGCGCGTCGAGGGCGGCGAACGGCTCGTCCATCAGCAGCACGTCCGGGTCGTAGGCGAGCGAGCGGGCGATGGCGACGCGCTGGCGCATCCCGCCGGAGAGTTCGTGCGGGTGCCGGTCCTCGAAGCCGGTGAGGCCGACGAGGTCCAGGAACTCCCGCGCCCTGTCCTTGCGTTCGCGGCGCGGGACGCCGGTCGCCTCCAGCCCGAACTCCACGTTGCCGAGCGCCGTCCGCCAGGGCAGCAGGGCGTACTGCTGGAAGACGATGCCCCGGTCCAGGCCCGGCCCGGTGATGGGCTTCCCGTCGAGCAGGATCCGCCCGGACGTCGGCCGGGTCAGACCGCCGAGCAGGTCCAGGAGGGTGGACTTGCCGCAGCCGCTGGGACCCACGACGACCACGAACTCCCCTGCCCCGATCTCCAGGTCGATGCCGTCGAGCGCGGTGAACTCCTCCTTGTTCCTCCTGTTCTTCCTGTCCTTGGTCGGGAAGGTCTTGGTCACTTCCTCGAACACGATCTTCGCCATGCCGGTCAGCCCTTCCCGAAGCCGTTGAACTCGTTCGTGTAGAGGTCGGCGGCCTTCAGCTGCCCCTGCTTGATGTCGCCGCGCTCGCCGAGCCAGTCCAGCCAGAGCTGGAACTCCTTGTCCTCGATCCGGCCGCCCTGCTCGGCGACGCCGTACGAGCGCCAGTACTGGAGGGTCGAGGTGTCCTCGTTGCGGCCGCGCTTCTTGACGATCTCGGTCTGCCGCGCGATGACCTCCTCGCGCGGGGTGGTGCGGGCCCACTCGATGGCCTTGGCCACGCCGGTCACGAAGGTCCGTACGGTGTCCGGGTTCTCCTTGATGAACCGGTCGGTCATGATGTAGGAGCCGGCGCTGAACTTGCCGAGCAGGTCGAAGTCGCTGAACAGCGGTCTGATCCCGCCGGCCGCGACGGCCTTGTCGCGCAGGACGCCGCCCAGCACGCCCACGTCGATCTGCTTCTGGCGCAGCACCTGGTCGGTGTTGACGGGCGGCACGACGAGCGATTCGACCTTGGACGAGTCGGCCTTGGCGAGGCCGTTGCGGCTGAGGTAGATGTCGAGGACGGCCTGGGAGTGCGCGCCCAGGGTGTTCATGCCGACCTTCTTGCCGAGCAGGTCGCGGGCGGAGCGGAGCGGGCTGTCCTCCAGGACGTAGTAGCCGCTGTACGAGTGCTCGTCGACGCCGTAGTAGGAGATGACGGCCTTGATGGGGGCCTTGCTGGAGGCGAGTTTGACGATCGCGCCGTTGAAGGCGCCGCCGAAGTGGGTCTGGCCGGTGGCGGCGGACTGGATGTCCTGCGGACCGCTGATGGTGTTGCCGACCCACTCCAGCTTGAGGTCGCCCAGGTGTCCGAGATCGGCGGCGAGTTCGGGGAGGGTGACGGCGCCGACCGAGCCCTGGTACTTCAAAGTCTTGACCTGAGCGCCGGAACCGCCGCCGCGCGCGGTGGCCGTACCGCAGCTCACCGCGGCCGCCGAGATGCCGAGCAGGGCGAGGAACTGGCGTCGGGAGGTGGTGGTCGAGGTGAAGGCTGCGGGCATGACGGATCCTTGTCGGTGCGGGGTACTGGGTGGCGGCGGTGCTACGGGGTGGTGGTGAGGGCGGCGGACGCGACGGCCACGGGGGCGGAGCGCAGGGCCGCGGCGAACTCGTCGACGGCCTGGTAGAGGTCGAGTTCGGCCTCGGGCCGCAACCGGTCGGGGCCCGATCCGCGTTCGACGGAGGAGTCCAGGACGAACCGGCCTGCGGTGACGTGCCGGGCGCCGAGGGCGGCGAGCACGGGACGCAGCGCGTAGTCGATGGTCAGGACGTGGGCGAGGCTGCCGCCGGTGGCCAGCGGCAGGACGGTCTTGCCGTCGAGGCCGTCCTGCGGGAGCAGGTCGAGGAAGGCCTTGAGCAGTCCGGTGTACGAGGCCTTGTAGACCGGGGTCGCGATGACCAGGCCGTCGGCCTCGGCGACGGCTTCGAGCGCCCGGCGGATCTCGGGCTCACCGCGGCGGGCGGCGAGGAGGTCGGCGGCGGGGAGCTCGCGCACGGACAGGTGGGCGGTCTCGAAGCCGGAGTGGGACAGGCGGCGCAGCACGTGGTCGGCGACGACGGCGGTGCGGGAGTGGGCGGAGGGGCTGCCGGTGATGGCGAGCAGGTGGGGCACGGTGGCGCTCCTTCAAGGTCAGGCGCTGGCGGACGCGGACGCGGTGGAGGTGGAGGCGCCGGAGGCGATGCCGAAGGCGGGGTCCGGGACGCCGTCCGGGCTGATGAGGCGGGAGGGCTCGCCGTCGGGGCCGACCGGGACGTCGCCGTCGACGGTGACGCGGCGCAGGGTGCGCTCGTGGTCGCCGGAGTCGTCCACGCCGTAGTGCTGGGTGGCGCGGTTGTCCCAGATCGCGACGTCGCCGGCTCGCCACTGCCAGCGGACGGTGTTCTCGGGGCTCTCGATGTGCGACTGGAAGAGGTCCTGCAGGGCACGGGAGTCGTGGCCGGTGAGGCCGTTGATCCGCTGGACGAAGTTGCCGAGCAGCAGGGTGCGTTCGCCGGTCTCGGAGTGGACGCGGACCACCGGGTGCTCGGTGAGGAACTTGGTGGAGGTGAACACCTCGCGGTACTGGGCCAGCGCCTCGGGGAGGGCATCGGGCTTGAGGGCGGCGTAGTCGTACTCGTTGGAGTGGACGGCGCGCAGGCTGTCGGCGAGGGCGCGGAGCGGCTCGGGGAGGTTGCTGTAGGCGGTGGCGGTGTTGGCCCAGAGGGTGTTGCCGCCGTACGGGGGGATGGTGACGGCGCGGAGGATGGAGAAGGCGGGGTAGGCGGGGACGAAGGTGACGTCGGTGTGCCACTGGTTGGCGCGGGCGCCGTGGTGGGAGTCGATGCCGAGGGCGTAACGGCCGTCGGCGGAGGGGACGGTGGGGTGCGCGACGGGTGCGCCGAGCAGCTGGGCGAAGGCCTCGTGCCCGGCCTCGTCGAGGTGGTCCTGGCCGCGGAAGAAGACGACCTTGTGGGCGAGGAGGGCGGCGCGGATCTCGGCGACGGTGCCGTCGGACAGATCCCCGCCGAGCTGTACGCCCCCGATCTCGGCGCCGATACGACCGCCGATCTTGGTGACGGTGATGGTGGCAGTGGCAGTGGCAGTGGCAGTGGCAGTGGCCATGAGGACTCCCCGGTCGGGGCTGCGGCTATTTTTTCCGCAGCGGAAGAAATGGACTTACGAAGCGCCGCGGTGTTCGCTGCGCCGTGCGGTGCGGTTGTTCCGTGTGCAGTGCGGGTACGCGGTGGTGCGGGCTCGGCCGGCCCGTGCGGGCTGTGCTGCGCCCTGCGGTGCGGACTGGGCTGGGCTGGGCTGCTGGGACGAGGTCGTGCGGGCTCGGGCCGTGATGCCTACGACGGCCCCGTGGGACCGCCCCGGAGGACACCCCGTGGAACGCCCCCCGGACGACACTTCCGCGGGGAGCGCCGGTGGGTACCCGGGGGACGTCCCTGCGCGGAGGGCTCGGAGGGGCCGCCGACCGGGTCAGCCGCAGGAGGACGCCGCCGATCCGGCCTCGCCGGCGTTCGAAGCGGTCCTCCGGCCCGCCGACGCTCGACGCGCGCTCCCGGTGGCTCCCGACGGCCCGCCCCAGGGGTTTCCCGGTGGACGCCGCCCGAGAGCATGCCCGTGAGGGGCGCCGCGAAAGGCTTGGTCGAAGGACGTCGCCCCCGGGGATCCCCGGGCCGGACGTTCCCCGAGGCCCTCCCGGAAGGCGCCCGGGGGGCGTCGTCCGGGAGGGGCCGGGTGGGGCGCCACCCCTGGGGGTGCCCCGGGACGGGAACGGATCGGTGGGCCGCCGCCCGGTCAGGTGGCCCCGGTGGGGCACCACCTGGAGGTGGCCCGGTCAGGCGTTCCGCCGGATCGGTGGGGTCAGGGGTGGCCGGGGGCCGGACAGCGGCCCGGACACTCGCCCGGCTCGGTACAGAGGCCGGGGGTGTGGAGCCGCGGGGCGAGGTATGCGTTCGCGGACATGTCCCGGAGCGTGTCAGCGGCTCCGGCCCCCGGTCAACCCCCGTCCGCAGCCACCGAACGCTCCCGCACGCGGGCCCCCGGCCCACCCCGATCACCCCCTACGACCTGCACTTTCGTCCGTACCCCGAACCGCCCACCACCCCCTTCCGACGGCCGAAAACCGTGGCCGGATTTCATGCCCCCGCAACGCGGCCGCCACGCGTTCGCCGGGGTACCGGGCCGCCGGGGTGGACCCGGCATGATCGGAGGGCACACACCCCATCCCCGAGGAGACCGCGTGACGCGTATGGCCGGCGACAGCCGGGCCTCCGCCAATGCCGCCACCGTGCTGCGGACGGTGCTCGACCACGGCCCGGTCGCCCGCAGTGGGATCGCCCCGCTGTCCGGGCTGAGCCCCGCCGCCGTGTCCCGGCAGACCACCGGGCTGCTCCGCGGCGGGCTGCTGCGCGAGCTGCCCGGGCCCGGTGGCGGCGTGGGGCGGCCGCGGATCCCGCTGGACCTGCACACCGGCGCCGTCGGCGGGCCGGTAGCCGCCGGGCTGCACATCGGGGTGCCGCATGCGACCTTCAGCCTCGTCGACCTGCGGGGGCAACTGCTCGCCCGCCGGGCCTTCCCGCACGAGGGGCGCCCCGCGGCGGACCTCTTCCCCGCCATCACTGCCGAACTCCGCCGCTTCCTCGACGCGTTCGACTCCGGGCGGCCGCTCCTGGGCGTCGGCGCCGCCCTGGGCGGTTGGGTCAGCCCGGACGACGGGACCGTCGTACGCCACCCCGCGCTGGGGTGGAGCCGCAAGCCGCTGGCCGCCGAGCTGTCGGCCGCGCTCGGACTGCCGGTGCGGGTGGACAACCACGCCCGGGCCGTCGCACGGGCCGAGATCCTCTTCGGCCGCCCCGCGGCCCGCCGGAGCCTCGTGCACCTGTTCATCGGCCGGGTCGTCGACGCCGCCTTCGGGATCGAGGGGACCGTGCACCAGGGTCCGGGCGCGGCCGCCGGCGACGTGGCCCATCTGCCGGTGCCGCGGTCGGACGTCCCGTGCGCGTGCGGGCGTACCGGCTGCCTGGAGGCGACCGCGTCCGACACCGCGCTCGGCGCCGAGGCCGTGCGCCGGGGCATCGTGCCGGACCCTTCGGTCAACCTGCTGGTGGACGCGGCCGCCACCGGTGACCCCCGGGCCGACGGGCTGCTGCGCGAGCGCGCCCGTGCGGTGGGCCGCGCGGCGGCTCTTCTGTTGGATGTCTTCAATCCGGCGGTCATGGTCGTGACCGAGCTGGCGAGCGTCCTGGACGAGGGGTACCTGCAGGAGATCAGGGACGCCGCGATGGAGCTCTCGCACGTGTGCGACGACCCCGAGCGGATCGTCGGCCCGCACGCGGGTCCGGCCGTCCTCCCGGAGGCGGCGGCAACCGTGCTGCTCAGCCAGGTGTTCCAGGATCCCTTCGGCATGGCCCGAGAGGGCGAGATCACACCCACCGGTATGGTGCCACCTGAGCACCCTCCCATAGATTCGAGCCATGACGGTCCTGCCTGACGACGGGCTCTCCCTGGCCGCCGAGTTCCCTGACGCGACGCATGAGCAGTGGCAGCGCCTTGTAGAAGGCGTACTGCGAAAGTCGGGCAAGGAAGTCTCCGGCGAGGCCGCAGAAGACGCGTTGTCCACCCCTATCGAGGACGGGCTCACCACGCGCCCGCTGTACACCGCGCCGCCCGACGGGACGGCTCCCGACACCGGTTTCCCCGGCTTCGCCCCGTTCGTCCGCGGAGGCAGGCCGGAAGGCACCACCGCGAACGGCTGGGACGTGCGCCAGCGCTTCGCGGGCGCCGATCCGGTACGGCTGAACGAGGCGGCCCTCGCCGACCTGGAGAACGGGGTCACCTCCCTCTGGCTCACGGTGGGCCGGGGCGGTCTCCCGGTCGAGGGCATCGCCCGGGCCCTGGACGGGGTCTACCTGGACCTCGCCCCCGTCGTCCTGGACGCCGGAGCGCAATACGCCGAAGCCGCCCGCGCGTTGCTGCGCCTGTTCACCGAGCGCGCGGTGGCCCCCGAGGCCGCTCGGGCCTCGCTGGGCGCCGACCCGCTGGGCCACGAGGCCCGCACGGGTGAGGCACTGGACGCGGCCGGCGCCGTCGAACTGGCCCGGGAGGCCGCCGCCGGCTGGCCCGGGGTGCGCGCCCTGACCGTCGACGCGCTGCCCTACCACGAGGCCGGCGGCAGCGCCGCCGAGGAGCTGGGCCTGTCCCTGGCCACCGGTGTCGCCTACCTGCGCGTGCTCACCGAGGCCGGGCTGAGCACCTCGGCCGCGCTCGGGCAGCTGGAGTTCCGCTACGCCGCCACCGCGGACCAGTTCCTCACCATCGCCAAGCTGCGCGCCGCGCGCCGGCTGTGGGCCCGTATCGCCGAGGCCTCGGGGGCCCCGGAGGCGGGTGCCCAGCTCCAGCACGCGGTGACCTCGCCGGTGATGATGACCCGCCGCGACCCCTGGGTGAACATGCTGCGCACCACCGTGGCCTGCATGGCCGCGGGGGTGGGCGGCGCGGACGCGGTGACCGTGCTCCCCTTCGACAACGAGCTGGGCCTGCCGGACGCCTTCGCGCGCCGGATCTCCCGCAACACCTCCACCATCCTGCTGGAGGAGTCGCACCTGGCCCGGGTGATCGACCCGGCCGGCGGCTCGTACTACGTGGAGCGCCTCACCGACGAACTCGCACACGCTGCCTGGGAGTTCTTCCAGACCCTGGAGAAGGCCGGCGGTCAGGCCGCCGCCCTGCGCTCCGGGCTGGTCGCCGAACGGCTCGCCGCCACCTGGGCCGAACGCTCGAAGAAGCTGGCCAAGCGCCGCGAACCGATCACCGGCGTCAGTGAGTTCCCGCTGCTCTCGGAGAAGCCGGTGGTCCGCGAGCCCGCGCCCGCCGGCCCCACCGGGGGACTGCCCCGCGTCCGGCGCGACGAGGCGTACGAGGCCCTGCGCGCCCGCAGCGACGCGCACCTGACGGCGACCGGGGCCCGGCCGAGGATCTTCCTCGCCGCACTGGGCCCGGCGGCCGCGCACACCGCGCGCGCCACCTTCGCCTCGAACCTGTTCCAGGCGGGCGGCATCGAACCGGTGCACGATCCGGTGTCGGTGGATCCGGCGACGGCCGCCGAGGCCTACGCCGCGAGCGGCGCGGACGGCATGGCCGTGCTCTGCTCCAGCGACGCGCTGTACGAGGAGCAGGCCGCGGCGGTGTCCGAGGCGCTGCGCGCCGCGGGCGCCACGACCGTCTTCCTCGCCGGCCGGCCGGGCACCGCAGAGGCTTCCGTGGACGAGTACGTCTTCGCCGGCTGTGACGCCGTCGCCGTGCTGTCCTCCGTACTCGACCGGATGGGAGTGCCGTCTTGAGCATCCCCGATTTCTCCGAGCTCGCGCTCGACCCCACCGCCGTCGCAGGGGTGTCCGAGGAGCAGTGGCGCTCCGCGGTGAAGGAGTCCACCGGCACCGCGGCCGCCGACCTGCTGTGGGAGACCCCCGAGGGCATCGGCGTCAAGCCGCTGTACACCGGGCGGGACCTGGAGGGCCTGGACTTTCTGCGGACCTACCCGGGCGTGGCCCCGTACCTGCGCGGGCCGTACCCGACGATGTACGTCAACCAGCCCTGGACGATCCGGCAGTACGCCGGCTTCTCCACGGCCGAGGAGTCGAACGCCTTCTACCGGCGCAATCTGGCGTCCGGCCAGAAGGGCCTGTCGGTGGCCTTCGACCTGCCGACGCACCGCGGCTACGACAGCGACCACCCGCGGGTGACGGGCGACGTCGGCATGGCGGGCGTGGCGATCGACTCGATCTACGACATGCGGCAGCTGTTCGACGGGATCCCGCTGGACAAGATGTCGGTGTCGATGACGATGAACGGCGCGGTGCTGCCGGTCCTCGCCCTCTACATCGTGGCGGCGGAGGAGCAGGGCGTCTCCCCCGACAAGCTCGCCGGGACCATCCAGAACGACATCCTCAAGGAGTTCATGGTCCGCAACACCTACATCTACCCGCCCAAGCCCTCGATGCGGATCATCTCCGACATCTTCTCCTTCACCTCGCAGAAGATGCCGCGGTACAACTCGATCTCCATCTCCGGCTACCACATCCAGGAGGCCGGGGCCACGGCCGACCTGGAGCTGGCGTACACCCTCGCCGACGGCGTGGAGTACCTGCGGGCGGGACAGGCCGTCGGGCTGAACGTGGACGCGTTCGCGCCGCGCCTGTCGTTCTTCTGGGCGATCGGCATGAACTTCTTCATGGAGGTCGCGAAGCTGCGCGCGGCCCGCCTGCTGTGGGCGCGCCTGGTCAAGCAGTTCGATCCGCAGAACGCCAAGTCGCTCTCGCTGCGCACCCATTCACAGACCTCGGGCTGGTCGCTGACGGCGCAGGACGTCTTCAACAACGTGACGCGCACGTGCATCGAGGCGATGGCCGCGACCCAGGGCCACACCCAGTCGCTGCACACCAACGCCCTCGACGAGGCCCTCGCGCTGCCGACGGACTTCTCGGCGCGCATCGCCCGCAACACCCAGCTCCTGTTGCAGCAGGAGTCGGGGACCTGCCGGTCGATCGACCCGTGGGGCGGCAGCGCGTACGTCGAGAAGCTGACGTACGACCTGGCGCGCCGCGCCTGGCAGCACATCGAGGAGGTCGAGGCGGCCGGCGGTATGGCGCAGGCCATCGACGCGGGCATCCCGAAGCTGCGCGTGGAGGAGGCCGCGGCCCGTACGCAGGCGCGGATCGACTCGGGCCGCCAGCCGGTGATCGGCGTGAACAAGTACCGCGTGGCCAGCGACGAGGCGATCGACGTCCTCAAGGTCGACAACTCCTCGGTGCGCAGCCAGCAGATCGCCAAGCTGCGGCGGCTGCGCGAGGAGCGCGACGAGGCGGTCACCCAGGACACCCTGCGGGCGCTGACGAACGCGGCCGAGCGCGGTGACGGCAACCTGCTGGCCCTGGCGGTGGACGCGGCACGCGCCAAGGCCACCGTCGGTGAGATCTCGGACGCACTGGAGAAAGTGTACGGACGGCACGCGAGCCAGATCCGTACGATCGCGGGCGTGTACCGCAACGAAGCAGGCGAGTCCCCGTCCGTGGAGCGCACCCGTGCGCTCGTCGACCGGTTCGAGGAGGCGGAGGGCCGCCGTCCGCGCATCCTGGTCGCCAAGATGGGCCAGGACGGGCACGACCGCGGGCAGAAGGTGATCGCGACCGCGTTCGCCGACCTGGGCTTCGACGTGGACGTCGGCCCGCTGTTCCAGACCCCGGCGGAGGTGGCCCGGCAGGCCGTCGAGGCGGATGTCCACGTGGTGGGCGTCTCGTCGCTGGCGGCCGGCCACCTGACCCTCGTACCGGCGCTGCGCGAGCAGCTGGCGGAGGAGGGCCGCGAGGACATCATGATCGTCGTGGGTGGGGTGATCCCTCCTGCCGATGTCCCGACGCTGCTGGAGATGGGCGCGACGGCGGTCTTCCCGCCGGGCACGGTGATCCCGGACGCCGCCCACGACCTGGTGACGCGGCTGGCCGCGGACCTGGGCCACGAGCTGTAGGCGGCCGCCGGTGCCGAAGATCGACATCGAGGCCTACGCGAAGGGGGTCCTCGACGGGAAGCGCGCGTTCATCGCGCGCGCGATCACCCTGGTCGAGTCGACCCTGCCCGCTCACCGGGTGCTGGCGCAGGGCCTGTTGACGGAACTGCTGCCGCACGCGGGCCGGGCCCGCCGGATCGGCATCAGCGGTGTGCCGGGGGTGGGCAAGTCCACCTTCATCGATGCCTTCGGCACGATGCTGACGGGGCTCGGCCACCGGGTGGCGGTGCTCGCGGTGGACCCCTCGTCGACGCGCACGGGCGGCTCCATCCTGGGTGACAAGACCCGGATGGAGCGGCTGTCGGTGGACCCGGCGGCGTTCGTTCGGCCGTCCCCCTCGGCGGGCACGCTGGGCGGGGTCGCCAAGGCGACCCGCGAGTCGATGATCGTGATGGAGGCGGCGGGCTACGACGTGGTCCTCGTCGAGACGGTCGGCGTGGGCCAGTCGGAGACCACGGTGGCGGGGATGGTCGACTCCTTCCTGCTGCTCTCCCTGGCCCGTACGGGCGACCAGTTGCAGGGCATCAAGAAGGGCGTCCTGGAGCTGGCGGACGTCCTGGCGGTGAACAAGGCGGACGGCCCGCACGAGCGCGACGCGAAGGCCGCGGCCCGGGAACTCTCGGGCGCGCTGCGGCTGATGCACCCGGTGGACGCGGCCTGGACCCCGCCCGTGCTGACGTGCAGCGCGCGGGAGTCGACCGGGCTGGACGAGGTGTGGAACCGCCTCGAACAGCACCGGACCCTGCTGGAGGCGGGGGGCCGGCTGGCTGCGAAGCGGGCGGCGCAGCAGGTGGAGTGGACCTGGTCGATGGTCCGCGACGAACTCCTGGAACGCCTGCGGGCGGACCCGGCGGTACGGGACCTCGCGCCGGGCCTGGAGTCCGCGGTCCGGGCGGGCACGGTCACGCCGACCTCGGCGGCGGACCGCATCCTGTCGGCGTTCGGGAGCCCCGGCAGCTGACGTCGGGCCGGCGTCCGGTGGGCGCCGGCCCGTCACAACCAGGTCAGTCGCACGGAGGGCGGCAGGACCTCGGCATCACGGACGAGGTCACGGCTCCCGTGGACAACGACCGACTCCAGCTCGGGGAGTTCGGCCAGGGGGGCGAGGTCGATCTCTCCGGTCGCGTTGAAGTATCCGACGAATCGGAACTCGTTCAGCCAGGGAAACGCTGCGGGCAGTCGCCGGATGGCGGCCTGTACGGCTCCTGCCCCGCTGTCGCCCCTGAGGGTCAACCTGGCGACGTCCGGCAGCTTCGCATCTCCGGGAAGGGCCTGGAACGAGGAGGCGGACACCCCGAGATCGACGAGGGTGGGCAGGTCACGGACCTCCTGCCAGTCCGCCTCCGAGACCGGGCTGGACGCGGCGTTGAGTCGCAGTTTCATCAGCCCGCGCAGCGCGCCGAGTCCTTGGAGCCCGTCCGCGGGACTCGCCTGGCCGGACACACTCAACGCACGCAGCGGGGCAGCGATCGGCAGTGCCCGTACGGACCAGGTCACGCGGGCCTGGCCGCCCACGACGAAGGATTCCAAGTCCTGCAGATGGGCGACGGGATTCAGATCGAGGTCGGGGCGGTTGCTCGTGATGCGCAGTCGCCGGATCGGCAGACCGCTGATCGCGGAGATGTCCGTCAGTTCCGGGCAGACGTGGATGTCGAGGGTCTCCAGGGAGGACTGGCCGCGCAGGAAGCCCAGATCGGATACCGCGCCATGGGCGAGCGTGAGCTCCTTGAGGCCGTACCGGTCGACGTACCGGGCCAGGGCTTCCACGGACACGCCGCTCCTGGCGTCCAAGCGGTTCGGCCGGTCTTCGAGGCGTTCCAGTTGATGCAGCTGCTCATCGGAGCGGACACTGTAGAGCAGGCCGGACGGATCAACGCGTGCGATCACCTCCTCGGCGTAGTCGGCGCAGTCGAAGCGGGACCAGGCCCAGAGGAGCTGGGTACGGACCGGAAGCCCGGGGTGTCGGGCGAACTGTCCGAGGAAGGAAACGGCCGCGTCCGATTTGACGTGTGAGGCCGCGATCACCACGTTGTACGCATCCCAGTCGTCGAGTCCTTCGGGGCCGGGGAGAAGCCCCAGGACCAGCGGACCGACTTCGGCGAGTGCGCGGGCCTCCTCCTCGTCCGACGGCGGGATGAGGGTGGCGGTGCGCTGCTCCACGGCGGCGCGCGTATCGGGGTCGAGGCTGGTGGCATGGTCCAGGCAGGCGGCTGCGAGCAGGTAGACGCGGGCCCGGGTGCGCCGGTCGGAGGATGTGTCTCCCAGGGCGATCAGGTCGTGGAAGAGCGCCCGGCGCTCCCCCGGCCGGGCGAGGGCGACCGCCATCCGGATGACGTCCTCCCACTGGTCGTCGCCGGCGTGGGAGATGAGGAGGCCGAAGTCGCCCTCCTCCACGGCGGCCCGTGCCCCGAGGAAGTCCTGGAAGGTGCGGTGGACGAAGACGACCGTGCCGGGTGCCGGTTCCTGGAGGAGCCCGCTGCGCTGGAGGAAGTGTTCGAAGACCGCGGACGCGTCGCCCAGGGAGGCCGCCTCGGGGACCGAGGGCAGGGCCCGGGTGAGGATGCCCTCGGCGCGGGAGCGGTCCATTTCCGTACGGCCGTTCTTGATCAGCCAGTACGCGAGGCGCTGCAACAGGTCGAGTTGCGGCTCCTCCCGCAGATCCGGGACCTTCATGTCCCGTTCCCGGTCTCGGCGGCTCAGCAGCATGGAGAGCGCCGCCTCGTAGAGGTCCTTGCGCCCGTGGGGGAGGTAGCCGCGTCGGTCCCGGTGCAGGGCGCAGATCAGCCCGCACATCAGGGGGTTGGTGGCCAGCCCTCCGAGATCGGATTTGATCCGCACGGCGGTGAGCAGCTGGGCCTCGTACGTGTCGAGGGCCGCGTCCTCGTCCCCACCGTCGCGGGCCGCGTCGTGCCACCGCTTGATGAAGGTGGCGATGTTCGCGGGTCCCATGGCGGAAAGCGTCAGCTCGGTGAAGCCCTCTTCATCGAGCCAGTCGGCTCCCACGGCGGAGGGACGGGAGGTGACGAGCCAGCGGTTGTCGCCGCCGTAGGTGTCCATCAGGTCCCGCAGCCAGCGGCGGGCCCGCTCGCGTTCGGCGTCGGGAATCTCGTCGATGCCGTCGACGAGGACCAGGCCGCGGCCCGCCGTCAGGACGCGGTGCGCCCAGCCACGGGGTTGCTCGGCACCGAGCGGGCAGCCGGAGGAGGTCAGGAAGTCCGCGGGAGCGGGCAGCCGTTCACCGTGGCGGGTGAGCGTGCGCAGGGGCAGGACGAAGGGAATCCGGTCGTAGAGGTAGTCCATCTGCGGGGTGAGGTCCTGGCGGGCGGCCGTGACGGCCAGCCACTGCACGAGCGTGGACTTCCCGGAGCCGGCTTCGCCCCTGAGCAGCACGCGGGGGCTGCCGGCGAGGGCCTGATCGGCGGGTCGCGGCTCGAGCATCGCCCGGAGCCCCTGCGTCACCGCGCGCAGGAGCACCGGATCAGGCGCACTGAGCAGGTCCGGGAAGGGAACGACGTGCGCTGCCGCGTCGGCGGCGACGGCGGCTGCCGACATGTCCTGAGGCTGCGCGTGGCGCTCGCTCCGCAACCGCTGCCCCGGCAGGGACGTCGCCTCCAGGCTCAGGTACGCCGTGTCCAGCGGCCACCGCGTCGGGGAGTTGCTGAGGTCGATCCCGTAGATGGTCAGCTTGCCGTGCTTCTTCTCCACGTAGGGGAGGTACAGCTGCTCGAACGCGGCATCCTCCGCGCCGGGCAGCGGATCGCGGCGGATCAGTTCGTCGACCTTGGCCGTCAGCTCGGCGATCCCGCGGGTCTGCTGCACCAGCGCGTGGGCCACGAACGTCGAGCGCTGCGTGAAGAACTGCAGGATGTGCAGGCAGGCTGCTTCGACGAACCGCTCGTGGAAGTACGTGGCGTCGGCGCTGAGTTCCCGCTCCGGGCGGCCGCTCACGGCGCGCAGCTCCCGGGCGAAGGCGGCGGAGCCGAGCCGGACGGCGTCCAGGTCGGTCATCGTCAGCTCGCCGAGCCCCCGCAGGGTCTGCGCGAGGGCGTCGGTGACGGCCTGCTGCTCGTCCTCGGGGATCGGGCGCTCGCCGGTGCGCAGGGCCTGTTTCACCAGCTTGGCGGCCAGCGTCCGCAGGTCGGCTTCCGTGAGTGTGCGCTTCTCGCCCGTGAAGGACACATAGCCCGAGATCCGGATCGGTCGGTCGACGAGGCCCGCCCCGCCGCTCTCGGTGACGAACAGTTTCTTGACCAGGGGCCCGATGGCCGCCGAGGCCAGCCGGATGCCGATCGTCCCGGGCTCCATGCAACCCCCCGCAGCGTAGCGACCGTTACCCGGATCGTAGCGGCCGCACACGCTGCCCCGGAGGGTTATGCCCTGCCTCCTAGGCTCCGACGAGTACCGAGCCGCTCGCGCCCAGCGCCTCGCGCAGGATGCGGGCCTGCTCGACCTTGTTGTCCGTGGCGAGCAGCGCGGACAGGACCGCGATACGGGCCTGGCCGGCGCGCAGGGTGCCGGTCGGGACGGCTCCGGCGGCCACGAGGTCCACCGCGCCGCCGTGCGTGTAGATCTCGGTGACCGGTCCGGCCATGACCCGGGTGGTCAGCGCGACCAGGACCCCGCGGCCGACTGCGGCGCGGACGGCGTCCACGATCTCCGGGGTGGCATTGCCCGCGCCGGTCCCGACGAGGACGATGCCGCGCGCGCCGGCCTCGACGGCGGCGTTCAGCAGGACCGGGTCGCCGTCGGCGTGGTGCACGACCACGTCCACGCGCGGCGGGAGCTCCGGCATCGCGGGCAGCGGGAGCGGTGCCGGGCGCTGCGGGGTGCGCAGGATGGTGACCTTGCCGAAGCCGATCTTCCCGAAGAGTGCCTTCGAGGGGTCGGCGAACGCGTCCAGTTCCACGGCCTGGGTCTTCACGGTGCCGCGGGCGGCGTGCACCCGTCCGGCGAAGGCGATGAGCACGCCGAGTCCGCGCGTGTTCGCGGCGGTGAGCAGGGCGTCGTAGAGGTTCCCCGGACCGTCGCCGTCGGCGGTGCCCATGGGGCGCTGCGAACCGGTGAAGACCACGGAGCGCGGGTCGTGGTGGTGGAGGTCGAGGAGAAAGGCCGATTCCTCCAGGGTGTCGGTGCCGTGCGTGACGACGATGCCGTCCACGCCGGGGTCGGCGAGCACCTCGTGCACGGTGCGCAGCAGGGTGAGCTGGTGTGCGGTGGTGAGTCGCGGGCTGTTCACGCTGAACAGGTCGACCAGTTCGACGCTGACGCCCTCGGGGAGCGGTGCGGTGGCGATCACCTCGTTCCCGTCGGCGTCCGCGGCGAAGCCGGAACCCTGCCAGCGGCTGGCTATCGTCCCGCCGGTGCTGATGACGACGATCCGTCCCATTGGCCGTGGCCCCCTTCACTCGTGTCACTCGTATGTCACTCGTACATATGTACTCAAAGCAGCAATGATAGAGCGATCTACGCGCAATGTGATTGCGTTTTCCCCCAACGCCGTTCATACACGCCGGGTGATAATTGCGTCATGGATGCCATTGACCGAGATATCTTGCGCGAGCTCCAGGCCGACGGCCGTCTGAGCAACCAGGAGCTCGCCCAGCGGGTGGGACTGACCCCCTCGCCGTGTATGCGCCGGGTGCGCCAGCTGGAGCAGGACGGGGTGATCCAGGGCTACCGGGCCGTGATCTCCCCCGAGGCGGTCGAGCGGGGGTTCGAGGTGCTCGTCTCGGTCGAGGTGCGCCGCGACCGGGAGGCGGTCGAGGCCTTCGAGGCGGCCCTCCAGGACATCCCGGACGTCATCGAGGCCTACCGCCTCTTCGGGAGCCCGGGCTGCCTGCTGCGGATCGCCGTCGCCGACCTGCGCGCGTACGAGCGCCTGTGGATCGAGAAGCTGACGGCCCTCACCGGCATCACCGAGGTCAACTCACAGATCATCATGAAGCGTGTCAAGGAGGCGAAGGGCCTGCCCGTCGACCACTGACGCACGCGGGGACCGCCGTACGCGCGCCCGGGCACCCGCGCGGGGAGCGGAAGGGCCCGTACACCGGCGGCTCGTGGCCGTCGGCGTACGGGCTGTGCACTCCATGGGCTGTGCGCTCCGTGGGCCGTCAGCCCTGGATGCGGGCCTCCCGCTCCCCGCGCTGCTGGGTGGGCAGAAGCGGGGTGGCGCTCGCACCGCCGAGCTTCTCGCCCTCGACGTCCATGTTCGGCAGCAGTCGGTCGAGCCAGCGGGGCAGCCACCAGGCCGACCGGCCCAGCAGGGCGAACAGGGCGGGCACCAGGGCCATGCGGACGATGAAGGCGTCGAAGAGGACGGCGATCGCAAGGCTGAAGCCGACCATCCTGACGAAGACGTTCGCCTCCATGATGAAGCCGGAGAAGACGCTGACCATGATGATCGCGGCGGCGCCGACCACCCGTCCGCCGTAGCGGAATCCGGTGACCACTGCTTCGCCGGGCCGGGCACCGTCGACGTAGGCCTCCCGCATCCGGGTCACAAGGAAGACCTCGTAGTCCATCGCGAGACCGAACACCACACCGATCATGAAGATCGGCAGGGTGCTCATGATCGGGCCGGGCTGGTCGACACCGAAGACGTCCGCGAGCCAGCCCCACTGGAAGACCGCCACGACCGCGCCGAGGGCCGCGCCGACGGAGAGCAGGAAGCCGAGGGCCGCCTTGAGCGGGACGAGCAGCGAGCGGAAGACGAGCACCAGCAGGAGGAAGGCGAGTCCGACCACCAGGCCCAGGTACGGCAGCATCGCGTCGTCGAGGGTCCGGGAGAAGTCGATGAACAGGGCGGTCTGACCGGTCACGAGGATCTCGGCGCCGTGGTCGGCCCCGAGGCCGTCGGCGATGCCCCTGATCCTGCCGACCAGTTCCTCGGTCGCAAGCTCGGCGGGGCCGGTCTCCGGTATGAGGGTGAGGACCGCGGTGTCACCCTTGTCGTTGGGCGTGGCGGCGGTCACCGCCGCGACACCCTCGACCTTGCCGAGCTCCTTGCCCACGTCGGCGGCGGTGGCCGCCGCGTCCCGGGCCTGGACGGTGACCATCAGCGGCCCGTTGAAGCCGGCCCCGAAGGACTCGGACATCAGGTCGTACGCCTTGCGCTGCGTGGTGTCCGCAGCCATGGTGCCCTCACCCGGCAGGCCGAGCTGGAGGGAGGCGGCGGGCACCGCGACGACGCCGAGGCCGACGACGCCGAGCAGCAGGACGGCCAGGGGGCGGCGGACGACGAAGGCGGCCCAGCGGGTGCCCAGGTTCGGCTTCTGGCGTGCGGCGCGCTTGTCGGCCTTGCTCTGCTGACGCCGGGTCAGGGGCTTGCCGTAGTACTTCCTGCGCTCCCTGCGGGGCATGACCTTGATCGGCGCGAAGCCGAGGAGGGCCGGGACGAGGGTGATCGCGATGAGGACGGACACGGCGACCGTGCCGGCGGCGGCGAGACCCATCTTGGTGAGCATCGGTATGTTCACCACGCCGAGGCCTGCGAGGGCGACGATGACGGTGAGGCCGGCGAAGACGACGGCGGAGCCGGCCGTGCCGACGGCCCGTCCCACGGCGTCCCGGCGCTCCCGACCCTCGGCCAGTTCGGAGCGGTAGCGGGAGACGATGAACAGGGCGTAGTCGATGCCGACCGCGAGGCCGATCATGAGCGCGAGGGTGGAGGTCGTGCTGGACAGGCCGAGCGTGCTGCCCAGTGCGGTGATGGCCGCGCCGCCGATGGCGACGCCCGTGATGGCGGTCAGCAGGGGCATGCCCGCGGCGATCATCGAGCCGAAGGTGAGGACCAGGACGACGGCGGAGACGAGGATGCCGATGCCTTCGGCACCGCCGCCGGGTGCTCCCTCCACCTTGACGGCGTCACCTCCGGCCTCGACGACCAGCCCGGTGGTCCGGGCATCCTCGAGCACCTTGTCGAGGCCCTTGTGCGCCTCGTCGGACACCTTGAGGGCGGAGACCTCGTAAGTGGCCACGGCGTACGCCGTGGTGCCGTCCTGACTGAGGGCGTCGGCCTTGAAGGGGTCGGAGGCGGAAACGACGCCCGGCGCCTTGGAGAGCGCACCGACGAGGGTTTCGACCTTGGCCCTCTCGGCGGGATCGGAGAGCTTCGCGCCGGCCGGTGCCCGGACGACCACGCGGGCGGTCGCGCCGTCCACGCTCATCGTCGGGAACTTCTCCTCCAGCAGGTCGAAGGCCTTCTGCGACTCCGTGCCGGGCATCGAGAAGGTGTCGGCGGGCGGAGGCGGAGCGGTGGCGGCGGCGAATCCGACCCCGACGAGGACGGCGAGCCAGAGCAGTGACACCAGGCCTCGTCGCCGGAAGGCGAATCGGCCCACTTTGCAGAGGAAGGTGGCCATGGAGAAAGCACTCCTGTTCCGTTGGGGCGGTGCGAGCGAAGCGCTGCGACTGACACCATCGTGGCACATTTGTGGCGCCACTGTCGCGCCATATCGGCGCCAGTGTGCCACCTGCCCGAAAATCGCCGCTAACGATGCAGGCACACACGCCCCGGCAAGCCATCGAATCCCGCCTCCACCTGGCCCTTTGCCGGACGACCCGCTCGCAGGACACCAGTCGTTCGAATGGAAGCGGCTGTGCTTATCACCTCAAGGCGTCGACCATCCAGGTGTCGACTTCAGCTGCACGGCACACATGGGGCCATCATGGCGCCACCGCGGCGGGGGGGGAGGAGGAGAACCGCCCGCCCCGGCCGAAAGCGCTCCTCCGTTCGCGGACGGCGGGAAACGACGCCGGAAAACCGGGCTCGCGAACCGGGTTCAGGACATCAAAAATCTGGTGCAGGGTGTCAGTGCCGTCCCGTCAACAGGACCGCTGGGGAGCCGGTGGACGGCTCGATGGGGAGTGGATTCATGAGCAGCAACCCGTTCGACGACGGCGATGGCCGGTTCTACGTCCTGCTGAACGACGAAGGACAGCACTCGCTGTGGCCGTCTTTCGCCGAGGTTCCCGCCGGCTGGCGGATCATTTTCGGCGAGGAGAGCCGCCGGCTGTGCCTGGAGCACATCGAGGCGAACTGGACCGATCTGCAGCCGAAGCGGCTGCGGGGCGGCGCGACCCCGGACCGGGGCTCAGTCGCCACGGCATGAACGCGAACGGGCTGCCCGACGGATCGGGCAGCACGTTCACCTGGTGCTTTCGTACGCCGCGCCGCTAGATCTTCGCCTCGCGGTGGAAGGCCGAGCGGGCCCACAGGAAGCCGAGGACGCTGAGGACGACACCCCAACCGAGCGCGAGCCATGCGCTGTCGCCGATCTCCGTCCCCATGAGCAGGCCGCGGAGGGTGTCGGTCATCGGGGTGAAGGGCTGGTACTCGGCGAACCAGCGCAGTCCGACCGGCATGGACTCCGGCGGGACGATCGCGCTGCCGAGGAAGGGCAGGAAGGTCAGCGGCATGGGCGCGTTGCTGGCCGCTTCCACACTGCTGGAGCCCAGACCGATCGCCGCGGACAGCCAACTGAGGCCGAAGGCGAGCAGGGCCAGGATGCCGAGGGCGGCGAGCCACTCGACGACGGTGGCGTTGGGCCGGAAGCCCACCAGGAGCGCGACACCGATGACCAGGGCCAGGCTGATCATGGTCTGGATGACATTGCCCACCACGTGCCCGGTCAGCACGGAGGAGCGCGAGATCGACATGGTGCGGAAGCGGTTGATGATGCCTTCGGTCATGTCCGTGCAGACCGACACGGCGGTCGAGACCGCTCCGGCGGTGGCTGCCATCAGGAGGATGCCGGGGGCCACGAAGTTGGTGTAGTCGCCGCGGCCACCCGAACCGCCGCCCGGAAGTTCGATGCCGGCGCCGAGCGCTCCGCCGAAGACGTAGACGAACAGCAGGAGCATCAGGACCGGCATCGCGACGATCGAGATCGTCATCGACGGGTAGCGCCGTGCGTGCTTGAGGTTGCGGCGCAGCATCGTCATCGAGTCGCGCATCGCGTACGTGGTGCTCATCGGCGGGCCTCCTGCGCCGTGTCGGCGGGGCCGGGAACGGTGGTCGCGTGGTGGCGCGACCCGTCACCGGTGAGGGCGAGGAAGACGTCGTCCAGGTCGGGCGTGTGGACGGTCAGTGCGTCCGCCGAGACACCGGCGCCCTCCAGCAGGTCGAGTACGGCGCGCAGTGCGGGGATGCTGCCGTCGCTCGGGATCTGCAGGGTGAGCTTCTCCTCGTCGCGGGCACCCTCGTCGAGTTCGAGCCGGCGGGAGGCGGCGTCCAGGCTGAGCACGTCGGAGAACTGGAGGCGGATGTGGCCGCCGGGGATACGGCGCTTGAGCTCGTCCGCGGTGCCCTCGGCAACGATCCTGCCCTGGTCGAGGACGGCGATCCGGTCGGCGAGCCGGTCGGCCTCCTCCAGGTACTGCGTGGTGAGGAAGATCGTCACGCCCTGGGCGGTGAGCTGCTGGATCAGGTGCCACATGGTGCGGCGACTGCGCGGGTCGAGGCCGGTGGTCGGCTCGTCGAGGAAGATCAGGCTCGGGTTGCCGACGAGGGTCATCGCCAGGTCCAGCTTGCGGCGCATGCCACCGGAGAAGGTGGAGGCCATCTTGCCGGCCACGTCGGCGAGTTCGAACTGCCGGAGTAACTCGGCGGTGCGGCGCTTGCCCTCTGCGCGGTCCAGGTGGTGCAGGTCCGCCATGAGCAGCATGTTCTCCTCGGCGGTCAGCAGCCCGTCCACCGCGGCGAACTGGCCGGTGACACCGATCCGGGCACGGACGGCGTCCGCGCTCCGCTCC
Organism: Streptomyces avidinii; assembly: GCF_014650695.1. GTDB lineage: Bacteria > Actinomycetota > Actinomycetes > Streptomycetales > Streptomycetaceae > Streptomyces > Streptomyces avidinii. The sequence continues at coordinate 55,370 of NZ_BMVL01000021.1, forward strand.
AGCGAGTGCCCCGCCACGGTCGCCTCGCCGGCGTCGGCGGCGATGAGCGTGGAGAGGATCTGGACCGTGGTGGTCTTCCCCGCCCCGTTCGGGCCGAGCAGCGCGAAGATCGTGCCCGCCTGCACGTGCAGGTCTATCCCGTCGAGTACGACCTTCTCGCCGTACGACTTGCGCAGGCCGACTGCTCTGATCCCCTGGGGCGGGGCCATCCGTTCGGTCGCGGCACTCATTGCGCCCCCTCCGTTTCGTAGCGGTCTCGAGGCAGAGCTCCCACGTCAGGCGCCCGGCGCACGCTGGATGGTGATGTCACCGAGGCTGGTCCTCGCGTGCACCTTGACGGTCTCCGCACCCGCTGCGGGGCCCTCGGCGGACCCCAGGGCGCTGTAGACCGTCCCGGCCTGGGAGTTGATGTCGAGCCAGGCGGCAGTCCCCTGGCGGATCCCGACTTCGACGTTGCCGGCTTTGGTCTGGAGCTCGACCGTGCCGCGTGCCACTTCCTCGATGCGTACGTTGCCGTTCGAGCTCTTTGACGACACCGACCCTTGCGCCCGGCCGACCGTGATGTTGCCATTGGCGACCTTCAGCCGCAGATCGCCCGCCACGTCGTCCAGCCACGTGTTGCCGTTGGAGTTCTTGATGTCGGCATCGCCGCCGACCGTACGGATTCGCACCTCGCCGGACCCGGTGGTGATGTCGACGTCACCCGCCGCCGTGTCGAGGTGCACGTCCCCGTGCTGCGTCTTGAGTCGCGCCGCGCCGGCCCGGTCGAGCCGGATGTCCCCGGCGCTGGTACGGACCTCGCACTCGCCCAGCGTCCCCTTGCAGCTGATGTCACCCATCTCCAGCGTGCCGTGCAGCCGCGATCCCTCGGGCAGGGCGACATCGACCGTGACGGAGCCCCGGGCGGAGAACAGCCCGCGCGCCCTCGGGGTCCGGATCGACAGCGTGCCGTCGGTGAACTCCACCCTGGTCTCCTCGGCGGCGCGGATGTCGTCCTTGTCGCCGGCGGTGCGCGGCTGGATCTCGACCACCGTGTCGGTGCGCTCCGCCGCACTGATCCGGGCGACTCCGACCTCCACGTGGATGGTCGCGGTGATGGGTCCCTTGGTCTCGTAAGAAGGCATGGCTGTCCCGTCCTCGTGAGTCTGGTGATCGCCCCCGCGCCGGGGACGTGAAGAAGTGAGCGAGAGCGATCGGCCTCTCGCACGCCGAAACGGTGCTCCGGCGGAGCTGGACGGCCTAGCTCACCCAGCCCGTGAAGCTCTTGCGCCCGCCGCTCCGCTGGGCCTCCGGCCGGTCGCCCTGCCGGCCGCCACCGGGCTCAAGGGCCCCCGAAACGGCCCTGACGAGCCACGCGTTGAGCGACAAGCCCTCCCGCGCGGCCACCTGCTCCGCACGCGTCTTGACGTGGCCCGGGAGGCGGAGATTGATCCGGGCGGTACTGCTGTCCTCCCCTTCCGGCACGACGGGCACGGCGGGCAGGGCGTGCGCCTCGTCGAAACCCTGCGCCACGAAGGGCTCTTCCCTCGGCGGCGCGGTCACGACGAACTCGGGCTCCAGCCCCCGCAACCGCACGTCGACCGAGCCCGGAGCGAGCTCCCGGGTGACCTCCCCCATCGCGTCCGACAGGGCGTTCAGCAGGGTGAGTCTGGCTGCCGACTCCAGCGGCGCGGTGATGCGCTCGGCAAGAGCGCGAGCTTCTTCGCCACCCGCTTGGGCGGCGACCGCGAGCTCGTTCCGAAGGCTTGCGACATAGGGCGTGAGGTCCATGTCCCCCAGCATGACACACACCTGGCACCACGTCGAGCCAATCTGGCGCCACAATCGCCGAGGTTCACAAAGGTGCAGGTCAGCGCGTGTGCCACACATGCGCCACTCTGAGCCACCCAGACGCCATGCGCCGAAGAATCAGCCCACTGTCCGCGCACGGGACAGGCACGTCTTCCGGCCTTCGCGAATGCCGCGCCCGCCGCCTGAGAAGGAAACGGGAAACCGTACCGATCACCTCGTCCGTCCGGACGGGGTTGCCGCACTCTTTCCTCGGCGCCGACGGGGCGTTGACCGCCCTGGTCACCGCGCCTTCCGACGCCACACCTTGCGGTCGAAGCCGTGCTCGACCGTCCAGCACGACCAGGAGCGGCTCGACAGGCTCGCCGAGGTACGCAACGACAAGGCGGTCTGGGGGCACCGATGCACGTACGAACAGAGCAAGCGCCAGTACCTGGGCGAGGACGTCCTGAAGGACACGGGCAGCGCCGCGGTCCGGTGGCTAGCCAAGAACGACGAACATGTGGAACGGATGGTGGCGGACCTGGGCCTGCTCGCCCGGCGCACCTCCGCGGCCAATGACACCGAGGTTCCCGAGCGCCAGCATGGTCCGCCGGTCGTCCTCACCCGTGAATCCCATGGCGTCGAACAAGCCGGCCAGATGGTCCGCGGCGGTGCGCTGCTGTTCTGCGGGGGCCGGGGACTCCGTCTGGCAGTCCGGGCCGGTCGGCTGCTCGGGGCTGCTCCCTGAGGAGTTCTCGCAGACGAGCACTCTGGCCGCGTCGGGGGCGCCGGGGGCGTCGACGCTGCTCGGCCTCATGGTGACGGACTCCTGGACGCACGCCCGTGGCCTCGTCGCACGGCGCTTCGCACACACCACCACGGGCGGCGCCACCGTCACCGGCCTGGACGACGCCCGGGCCCGGCTCCTCTCCGCGGACACCGCACAGGAGGAGCAGACCGCCCTGGACATCGCTCTTCACCTCCGCCGAGCGGTCGACTCCGGAGACCTCACCGCCGACGAACTGCGCGCCCTCTCGACCGCGCTGGAGCAACTCGCCGCGCCCCCGCCGGCGCACCCGGTCACCGTGCACAACGAGATCACCGGCGGCACCCAACACGGCCCCGTCATCCAGTCGGGCCGCATCACGGGCCTGTCCTTCGGCGGCAGGGAGCCGTGGACGTGATCCCCCCGGGCAGGGCGGCCCGCTCGGTCGGCCCGGTTGCCCGCCGCCCCGTGGTCGCGCAGAAAAGCCCGGTGCGTCGATGAGGGGAGGCGGAGGGTGACGCCGGCCGGACCGCCCGGGTACCCCGGACCCGGCGCATCCGTCGTATCAGCTCAGCGCCGCTGTGAACAGGAAGTTGCGCGGGACCTGCGGTACCTGGCGCGGCAGCACGAGGTAGGGCCAGCGGCCGGAGTCCTCCTCACCCGGCTGCTTGATCTCCTCGACGGCCCAGCCGCACTCCTGGAGCAGCTCCTCCGGTGCGTCGGTGCCGAACAGCCAAGGGGCTCCGTCCTCCTCGAGCGCCTTGATGAACGGCCGGGCCACCGGGTTGTTGAGCGCCGCGGTGCTGATGAGGTCGCCGGCCACCCGGGCTCCCGGGCCGGAGAGCCCGGCCAGGGTCTCCAGGAGTCCGCGCACGGCCTTCTCCTCCAGGTAGTACAGCAGGCCCTCGACGATCCACAGCGTGCGCGCCTCGGTGCTGAACCCCGCTTCGCGCAGCGCCGCTTCCCAGGAGCCTGCGAGGTCGACGCCGACGGTGACGCGCGTCAGCCCCGGGGACGGGGTCGCATCGGCAAGCAGCTCCGCCTTGACGTCCAGCAGCGCGGCGCGGTCGAGCTCGAAGACGCGGACTTCGCGGCCCCAGGCGAGCCGGTAGGGGCGGGTGTCCATACCGGCGGCGACGAGGACGACCTGGTCGATGTCGTGCTTCTCCAGTGCGTTCAGCAGCACCTGGTCGAGATAGGCCGTACGCAGCGCCAGGTAGTCGACCGTGACCGGGCTGGCGTACCGCTTGAGCAGTTCGAAGCCCTTGTCGCCGGCCACTGTGCGGGCGTACGGGTCGTTGAACAGCGCGTCCTCGCGTTCCGTTTCGAGCGCGCGGGCGGCGGCGGTCCACTGGGCGGTGTAGGAAACGGCTTCCATGGCGGTGTGCTCCTCAGGAGGGTGCGGGCCGGGTGTCACTGTGCACCTCGGCTTCCTTCAAGGTCGGGGCGGCCCAGCAGCGTCGACAGCACGGTGGACAAGGTCCTGCCGGGGTCCGGTACGGCGTCCTGTGCACGCCAGGCGACGAACCCGTCGGGCCTGGCCAGCAGTGCGCCGGCGGGGCCGGTGCCGGCGACCCGCGTCCAGTCGGCCGTGGGGTCCTGCGTCTGCGCGCCGGCATCGCCGATTCGGTGGACGGCGAGGTCGAGGCCGGCCGCTTCGGCCTGTTCGGCGGCCGCGTCGCACCAGTCGCCACCGTCGGGTCCGGCCAGCAGGGTCCAGCGGGCCGTCGCCAGGTCGAGTGTGGAGATGCGCTCGCCGGCACGGGTCACCCAGTGGTGCGGCAGCCGTGAGCCGGGAGTGCCGTCCAGGCAGGCGGCGACGTCCTCGGTGGAGGGCAGCTCGGCGCCGCCGTCGACGACGGCGGCCGAGTCGTAGCGGTACCCGAGGTGCACGACCGGGGTGTTGGCCACCCCGGCCTCCTGACGCTGTGCGCCGGCGAAGGGGTTCCAGTGCAGGGCGGGGTGGCGCAGCCTGAGCATTGCCTGGCGCAGGGTGAAGGCGGCCACGGGGTGCCGCTCGGTGTGATAGGTGTCGAGGAGCGCTTCCGCCGCCCCGCCGTGCAGCACCTGGGCCAGCTTCCAGGCGAGGTTGTGGGCGTCTGCGATCCCGGTGTTCATGCCGAACGCGCCGAGCGGCGGAATGGTGTGGGCAGCGTCCCCGGCGAGGAAGACGCGTCCCTCCCGGAACCGTTCGGCGACCCGGGCGGTCAGTCGCCAGGGGGCGGCGCTGAGGACCTCCACGTCGACGGCGGGGTCGCCGATCGCGGCGCGCACGAGCTCCGCGCAGCGCTCGTCGGTGAAGTCCTCGGGCCCCTGACCGGCCTCGGGGTCGAAGTCCACGTGCAGCATCCAGCGTTCTGCGGCGTCGACGGTGATCAGTACGGCCCATGCACCGGGTGCCGTGATGTCGGTCATGAACGGCACGCTGCCGAACCGCCCGTACAGATCCGCCCGGAAGACGATGTTCATCTTGGGCACACCGAGCACACCGGGGCCCTCGACCGCGATGTCCAGCCCGCGGCGCACGGTGCTCGACGCCCCGTCGGCCGCGACCACGAAGTCGGCGTGCACCGTGCTGCCGTCGGCGAACCGGGCGACGGCTCCGTCCGACCGGGACTCCACCGAGGTCACGGCGGCGTCGTAGCGCACCGTGGCGCCCGCGGCGCGGGCGGCGGGCAGCAGCAGCGCGTCGATCCGGTCCTGGGGGCAGTTGCCCACCACCTCCACCGGGGTCACCGCGGCGAGGGCCGGGTTGCGGAAGTCCAGGTGACCGCCGACGGGCGGGAACGCGGACTCCGCCAGAGTGGGTACGGAGTCCTTCCACACGGCGGTACGGGGCCGGACGGATGCGGCGCGGACGGCCTCCTCCAGGCCGGCCTCGCGGAAGAGTTCCATCGTGCGCTCGTTGACGCCGAGCGCCCGGGGGTGCTGCATCGGTCCCGGCTGCCGCTCCACCACGAGCGCGGGCACGCCGTGCCGGCCGAGGAAGAGCGCGGCGGCGAGTCCGACGGTGCCACCGCCGACGACGAGAACCGGAACTCGGGTGGGGACGCGGGTGTCGATCATGGGTTCCTCACTGGTGGCCGGCGGGCGCGGGGCCGCCCTCGGGAGAGGACAGGCCGGCCGGCGGCATTCCGGGGGGCTTCATTCCGGGCGGCGGACCGGGGCGGCGCATCTCCTTGGCCATCCGTGTGCTCACCAGAATGCCGAGCACGCAAATGATGGCGGTGACCATGAAGACGGTGGTCAGTGCCGAGCTGAGGCCGGAGCGGAGCAGCTCGACGACGTCGGCGGGGAAGGCGGACTGCTGCGAGAAGAGCATTTCGCTGACGCCGCGCGGACCGGCCTGGTGCACGAGCTCCGCGGCCTGGCCCTTGAGCTGCTCGGTCTCGTTGACGAAGAGGTAGTACTGGAGCACGCCGAGCATGCTCACGCCGATCATGCCGCCGAACTCACGGGCCAGCTGGGTGATGGACGACCCGATGCCCATCAGGTGCGGCGGCAGCGCCGACTGGACCGCGATCATCAGGACCGGCAGGCCGACGCCGGTCCCCGCGCCGATCAGCAACGTGTAGGACGCCGTGACCCACGCGGAGGTGTGGGTGTCCATCGTCATCAGCGTGCCGAACCCCACGGCGAGCAGGAGCATGGAGAGCATTCCCATGACCCGGATGCCCACCTTGAAGATGGCTCGGCCGGCGACGAGGCTGCCCACGATGCTGGCGACCTGGAAGGGGAAGAGGGTCAGTCCGGTCTTCCCGATCGAGCCGCCCGTCACGCCTTGGGCGAAGACCGGCACGAAGAAGATCGCGCTGTACATCACCAGGCCGATGACGAAGTTCACCACGAACGCCGCGCTCAGGGCGCTGTTGGAGAACAGGGTCAGCGGGATGATCGGCGACTCGTGCCGCCGCTCGACGCGGATGAAGAAGACGAACGCGGCGATGCCGGTCAGCAGGGCCGCCCACACCGACCACTCCCCCAGGTCCCGCTTCTCGCCGGCCTCGTAGAGGGCGTAGAGCACCCCCGCGATGGCGTACGTGACGAGGACGGCACCGAGGATGTCGACCTTCTGCCCGGAGGCCTCGGTCTGGTGCTCCCTGTAGTTGCGGTGGATCAGCCAGGCGGCGAGCAGCAGCAGCGGCGGGTTGATGAAGAATGCCCAGCGCCAGCCCACGTACTCGCCGATTCCACTGCCCACCAGCGGGCCCAGGAGGCTGCTCAGGCCGAAAACGGAGGCGAATACGCCTTGCAGCCGGCTGCGCAGCCGCGGCGGGAACTGGAGGCCGATCGCCGCCATTCCAATGGGAAACAGCGCGGCCGCGCCCAGTCCCTGGAGCCCGCGCGCCGCCACCAGCTCGGGCATGCTCCGAGCGAATCCACACCAGAGGGAGCCCACCAGGAAGATGGCGATACCAATATTGATCATGCGCTTGCGGCCGAAATGGTCGGAGAATTTTCCGTACAGCGGCAGCAGGGCGGTGAGCGCCAGCATATAGCTGCCGAAAACCCAGGCCGATAACTCAACATGACCGAACTCGGCAACAATGGTGGGCGTGACGGTTCCCGCGATGGTCGCGTCGAGCGCCGAGACCGTCATTGCCAGGATAAAACCCCATACCGGGGTGAGTAGATGACCGATGGGTTCTTTCTCGGCAGTCGTCGCAGCACTCATCCGTAACGGTTTCCTTTCCCCTGCCAACATGTCCTGACGGACCTCCCCCCAGCCTGCAGGAGGCTCGCCGGCGACTCAATTTCCCAACGGTGCAGCCTTGTTGCTCCCCCTTCCCGGTTGCGCACTCGGGCGTCCGGCCGGCGGCGTGCCGACCATCACTTACCGGACAGTCAGGGACGAAAGGGGCTGCGCGACGATGACGGACCTCGCCGGCACGCGCACCCGGGGCACGCTCGGCAGGCGGACCCGTTCCAGGTCCATCGAAGCCACGGACCGAGAAGGGAAGAAGGACGATGACCGGGTACTGAATCCATCCCGCCGCCTGCAACTCTTTCACGGAGTCCGGCTGAATCTCTCTTCCCAAAGACGCAAACAACGACGTTTCCCGGCCAGGATGTGCAGCAGAACAACATTGAACCGCGGCCAATACTGGATCCCATCAGCCAGTGGAGGAGCAGGTTTCAGTGGACGTCATACGCGACCGGATGATTGCGGGCCAGTCCTCCATCCTGGGGGTCTACAACTTCCTGGAGGAGAACGAAGGGCTGCCCGATGAACAACTCGCGCTGCGACAACGCCATCTCATGCACCATCAGCTCAAGTGGGCGCGGACGAAGTCCCCCTACTTCGCGAACATCCTGCGCCACCACCGGACCGAGGACCTGCTGGGCCGGCCGGAGATCTGGGGCGACCTGCCCTTGATGGACAAGTCCGTCATGCTCAAGAACTTCGACGAGATCAGGACGCGCAGCGACATCCCGTTCGCGGAGGTCGAGCGGTACCTGTCCGACCGGTCCCTGGTCGACCGGCCGTTCAACGGCTCGGACCTCCTGGTGGTCAGCACCGCGGGCACCTCGGGGAAGCCCGGGTACTTCGTCTACGACCGCGACGAACAGGCCCACATCAGAGCCCAGTACTTCCGGTTCATGCGGGCGATCCTGGCCTCGATCACTCCTGAGGGACCGCTGCGGTCCGCGGCCATCATCGTCACCGGCGCCCACATGATCGGGTACAAGATGCAGCAGCATCTGCCCCCGGAGTTCTTCCGCATGCTTCCCGTCCTGCGGGAGGGCCGTGCGGTGACGGTCGAGGAGACGGCCGCCGAGCTGGAGGGCTTCAATCCTCAGATCCTCACCTGCTTCGGTTCGACGCTGCGCATGCTCACCGAGTACAAGGAGGCCAACCCTGGCTTCTCCTGGCGGCCGCTCGCCCTGATCAACACGGGCGCAACGCTGGAGCGCGACGTACAGCAACGGGCCCTCGCCGCCTTCGAAGGCGTCCGCATCTTCGACCTGTACGGCTCCACGGACACCGGCTACATCGGCTGGACGTGCGAGCGGGGATCGATGCACCTCAATACGGACTGCATGCGCATCGAGATCCTCGACGAGGACAACCGGCCGGTGAGCGAGGGCGAGTTCGGCTCGATCACCATCAGCACCTACTGGCACCGCACCCTGCCGGTCATCCGCTACCGACTCGGCGACCTGATGTCGGTGAGTACGGAGCGCTGCGCGTGCGGCCGCAGCCTCCCGGTGGTCAAGGAGCTGCTGGGCCGGGAGAACACCCTGCTCTACCGGCGTACGGGAACCGGCCTCGCCCCGGTGCCCCAGGGCGTCTTCATGGAGATGTTCGAGACCATCAGCGGCGTCAAGCGCTTCCGCCTGGTACAGGAGTCCCCGGACCGCGTGACGGTGTCCGTCGTGCCTTTGCCGGACAGCGCACCGGGGCTGGCCGAGCGGGTGGCCCAGCAGGTCACCCCGGCCTTCGGCGAGGGCGCTTCCGTGGAAGTCCGCCTGGTCGACGCCCTCGTACCACCCGCCTCGGGCAAGCTCCTCCCGGTCGAGAGGCTCTTCGACCCGGCCGCGGAACGCGCCAAAGCGCCATGAGCGCGGTCAGTGACACAGGATCCCGCGGCTTCGGCACCCCGAAACCGCGCAACATCAAGGGGGAACCAGCTTTGAACGAGGGGAAGAGTCTGCGCGCACGCCGGTTGATGTCCGCGTCGGGACGGTCGCTGATCGTCCCGATGGACCACGGCATCAGTGTCGGCGCGACCACAGGTCTCCGTGACATCGCCGCAACGGTCGGACAGGTGTCGGACGGAGGCGCCAACGGAGTCGTCCTGCACAAGGGCCTGGTGCCCACCGTGCAGAAGAGCCTCCGCCCGGATACGGCGCTGATCGTGCACATGAGCGCCTCGACCTCCCTGGGCGACCACATCAACCGCAAGGTGGCGGTGTGCACCGTCGCCGAGGCGGTACGGCTCGGCGCGGACGCGGTGAGCCTGCACATCAACGCCGGCACGGAGACCGAGCCGGAGCAGATCGTCGACACGGCCAAGATCGCCGAGGAGTGCAATCTGTGGGGCGTGCCCCTGCTGGCCATGGTCTACGTGCGCAGCTCGCCGGAGGACGAGTTCAACCCCGTGAAGGTGGGTCACGCGGCACGGATGGCCGCCGAGCTCGGTGCCGACCTCGTCAAGTGCCACTACACGGGGGACCCCGACGCGTTCTCCGAGGTCGTCGAGGGATGCCCGGTACCCGTCCTGATCGCGGGCGGGGCTGCCCACGGGGACATCCGCAAGCTCTTCACGACCGTGGCCGAGGCGCTCGACGCCGGAGCGGCGGGCGTGTCGATGGGACGCAACATCTTCGAGTCGCCCGACGCCACGGTCCTGACCCGCCACCTCGGGAAGCTGGTCCACCAGGGCTGGTCCGCGGACCGCGTCTACGACGCCTATCAGGAGCACCTCGCGTCCCGGCAGCTCGCGGCCGTCTGAGTGTCACTCCCCGCTCCGCACACTCCACTCACCGAACAGAAGGCGAACATGAGCGACGTCATCGAGGACAAGCCCAAGGCCACCTCCACCAAGCAGCGGGCGCAGGAGCCGCCCAGGAAGACGGCCGCCCCGGAGCCGGCCCCCGTACAGGCGCCGCTGCCTCCCGGCGAGAAGTACACCTGGCACGACTTCCGCAAGGCCGCCGGCCGGCCCGACACCGCAGAGATCTTCGAGGCCGTACGCCGCCTGCACGCCGGCGGCGCGGTGGTCGTCGACGAGGAGCAGCTCGCCCTGGTGCCCGCGGGCCTGCGGAAGGTCAAGCTGTTCTCCGGCGTTCCGTCGCCGGAGAAGCTCGTGAAGATCCGCAAGGAGTACGACGTACTCGTCCTGGACGCGGACGTCGTGGCGAGCAACTGGTTCGTCGAGAACGAGGCGAAGATCGGCATCACGGTCGGCGCCGCGGTCGATGTCGTCGACCCGCCCTCGCTCCAGCGGGCCGTCGAGATGACCCGCGAGGTCAAGCTGCTGCTCGTCACCTTCAAGGACTCCACCAAGATCCCGCTGGAGATCGTCCTCGCCGACGCGCAGAACCACGGCTGCCAGACCGTGATGGGCGTCCACGACAGCGTGGAGGCGAACGTGGTCTTCGGTGTCCTGGAGATCGGCGCCGACGGCGTCCTCGTCGACGTCGACGACCTCACCGCGGTTCACCGCCTGCACGAGGTCCTCGTGGCCGCGCAGCGCACGCACGGGCAGCAGCTGCAGAAGCTCACGGTCCTGGAGACCAAGCACGTGGGCATGGGCGACCGGGCATGCCTCGACTTCACCTCGTACCTCGGGCTCGACGAGGGCGTGCTCCTCGGCTGCTTCTCCGGCGGCGGCATCCTCGCCACCAGCGAGACGCACCCGCTGCCGTACATGCCCACGCGGCCGTTCCGGGTCAACGCGGGCGCTCTGCAGATGTACGTGCTCGCCCCGGACAACCGCACGTGGTACCTCTCCGACCTGCGCGCGGGCATGGAGGTCCTCGCGGTCCGCACCGACGGAACCGCACGGCCGGTCACCGTGGGGCGCGTCAAGATCGAGCGGCGCCCCATGCTGCAGATCACCGCGGAGGCGGAGGACGGGACCCGGATCACCACGATCATGCAAGAGGACTGGCACGTCCGGGTCTTCGGCACCGACTCCAAGCCGCGCAACATCACCGAACTGAAGCCCGGTGACGAGCTCTTCGGCTTCACCCAGGAGCCGGGCCGGCACGTGGGCGTCAAGGTGGATGAGCTGATCATTGAGCAGTGATCCCTGGGACGGCGTGGACGTGGTCGATGCCCATGCCCACGCCAACCCAGCTCTCGTGCCGCGCCTGCTCGCCACCATGGCCGCAGAGCGCATCTCCTCGGCGTTCCTGGTCGCCGGCGGCGTGGTCTCCCCTGCCGAGCTGTCCCACACCATCTTGACGGAGGGCCCGGGGCGGGACGTCGACGCCGACAACAGCGCGCTGCTGGACGCGATCCGGGGCGAGCCCTCACTGGCCGCCTTCTACTTCGCCAATCCGCACCGGGTGGCCGGTGAGGCGGACGACCTCCTGTCCGCGGAGTGCGCCGGGATCAAGTTCGCCCCGGGTGTCCACGGCATCGGACATCTCGACCCGCGGGTCCAGTCGTACGTCGACATCGCGGCGGAGCGGGGGCTGCCCGTGTACTCGCACTGCATCGGCAAGGGGGCGCTCTCCGTCGAGGAGTACGCCCGGCTCGCGCGCCGCAACCCCGGGGTGACCTTCATCCTGGGCCACGCGGGGCGCGGCAACTTCGATCTGGACGCCGCCCAGGAGATCCGCGACACGCGGAACGTGCTGTTCGAGACGTCCGGCGGTTTCGACTTCGTGATCAAGGACGCGGTGGAGACCCTCGGTGCCGAACGCGTGGTGTTCGGCTCCGAGTTCCCCATCCAGCACCCCCGCGTCGAGCTGACCAAGCTCGCGCTGGCCGTGGCAGAGGCGGATCTCCCCGCCGTGCTCGGCGGCAATATCCGGCGCGTCACCACCACGAGGAAGGGAGGAAGCACATGACGGGCCACGACGCGACGGCCGCCATCGTGGCCCACGCGTACCGCAACTCGCCGTACCTGCGGTCCAAGTACCGGGCCGCGGGAGTCGATCCGACCTCCTGGTCGGACGAACTGTTCGGCCGGCTGCCCTTCACCACGAAGGACGACCTGCGGCTCGCCTACCCCGACGGCCTGCTCGCCGTCGACCCCGGCGAGGTCGCCGTCATCCACGAGTCCAGCGGTACCACCGGGGAACCCACCCCGGCGTACTTCACCCGGGGCGACATCGACGAATGGCTGGACCGGATGCTGTTCAACGGCGTCGGGCTCTCCGAGCGGGACGTCGTGCTCGTCAAGACGCCGTACTCGATGCTCACCACCGCCCACCAGATGCACGGCGCGGCGCAGCGGGCCGGCGCCACCGTCATCCCGGCGGGCAACCGGACCGAGCTGATGCCCTACAGCCGTGCCCTGCGGCTGCTTCGTGACTACCGGGTGACGGTCGCCTACTGCATGCCCGTGGAGCTGATGCTCTTCGCACGGCGCGCTCTCGCCGCGGGTCTCGACCCGACGAAGGACTTCCCTGCCCTGCGGGCCGCGGTCGTCAACGGCGAGGTGCTCAGTCCCGCCAAGAAGCGCTTCCTGGAAGAGCTCTGGTCCATCACCCTCTTCCCGGACTACGGCTCGACGGAGACCACCACCCTCGGCGGCGCATGCACCGCCGGGGCCCTGCACCTGTGGTCCGACCGCTTCCTCTTCGAGGTCCTCGACGAGGCCACCGGCCGCAGTTCCCCGTACGGCTCGGGGGAGCTGGTGGTCACCTCGTACCACCGCCGGGCCATGCCGATCGTGCGGTACCGGATGGGCGACATCGTGACCGTGCTGGACGGGGCTTCGTGCCCGTGCGGCAGCGACCGCCCCCGGGTCACCGTCCACGGCCGGGCCGCCGACAGGTTCACCGTCGGCGGTCGGCAGCTGTTCCCCATCGACGTCGAGGACGTCGTGTACGGGGAACTGTTCGGCTGCGAACCCGTCTTCTGGTCCGGCGAGGTGGACGGCGACCGACTCGCGCTGGTCCTGGAGGCCACGGACTCCGGCGCGGCCGAGGTCCGCCGGCGCGCCGACGGTCTGGCCGCCGCGGTCGACAGCCGGCTCGGGATGCGCTCCGCGATCAGCGTGGTCCCGCCCGGTACCAGCATGACGCTCGACCGGCAGGCCGAGCAGGAAGCCATGTTCAAACCCGTCTATCTGCGCATGCGCGGCCAGAACCGACGCGGCCTCGACTACAGCGGCCCCTCCCAGGAGAACTGACGTGACGGACATCAACAGCCGGCCGGCGATGACGGCCGAGGCAAAGGCCGAGATGTGGAAGGCGATGTACTTCCGTGCCCAGGCCGGCATGGAGCGCTACATGGTCTCCCACTACGGCTACGGCGCCATCGACGAGTGGATCGACTTCTCGGCCGAGGCCACCGCCAAGCAGTCGGACCGCTACAGGACGGAGGGCGCGATCCCCTTCACCGAGAACCTGTCCCGGATCCTGGGAGACTGCTGGGGTTCGGACGTCACCGTGCGCTCGGCATCGGTCGACGGGTCCGAGGTGGACATCGAGAACTGCGGCATCCTCTCGTACCGGCAGGGCGCCGCGAAGCTGGGCATCGAGCTGACCTTCGACGACCCGTGCCGCGAGTACTGCACGAAGCTCCAGTCCTCCATCGCCGCCAAGCAGGAACTCACGGCCACGTTCGAGCTCAAGCCCGGTGGCTGCACCTGGTGCTTCACCCGTAACCCGGCACCGGCCGCGGAGGCGTCATGACCTCGGCCACCACGGCACGACACGAGGTCCCGGCCGGCGTGACGGATGCCGACCGGCTGCGGCTCCTGCGCACCACCCTCGTCCAGGCCGCGAAGTCGCCGTACTACGCCCCCGTGCTCGGGGGCCTCGGCGCCGAAGCCCTGCGCGAGGCCGACTTCGACCTCCTGCAACGGCTTCCGTTCACCGACAAGGAGCAGCTGCGCGAGGCGGGGCTGCGCGTCCTGTCCGTGCCCCTGGCCGAGACCGTCCGCTACTACGAGTCCTCGGGGACCACCGGCACACCCACGCCGACGCCGAAGACCAAGAAGGACATCGCCGCCAACACCCGGGGACTGCTGCTGAACTGGCGGCGCATCCTGCGGCCTCGCGAGGACAAGGCGATCCTGCTCGTCCCCTCCGACATCGCACCGGTCGCCGACGCCATGGTCTACGGCCTGGAGGCGATGGACGTCTTCAGCGTCCGCGCGTTCCCCTTCACCCGGGGTGTCTCCGGGTGGGATCAGATCGTGCGGATATGCCGGGAGACCGGTATCACCACGGTCCTCACGACTCCGGGCCTGAGCCTGCACTTCTACGCGGAGCTCAAGACCCGCGGACTGGACCCGACCGCCTTCGGCATCCGCACCGTCCTGCTCCTGGGCGAGCTCCTCACGGAACCCATGCGGGCCATGCTGGAACGGTTGTGGAACGCACAGGTCTACATCAACTCCTACGGCTCTTCCGAGATGGGAACCTGCTCCACCTCCTGCCCCGAGAAGCGCATGCACCTGCTGGAGCACATGTACCACTTCGAGTGGGTGGACCCGCAGACCGGAGCTCCCACCACGGCGGAGACCGCCGAGCTCGTCGTCACCACGCTCACCGCGGACGCCCGGCCACTGCTCCGCTACCGCACCGGTGACCTGGTCAGGCGTGTGTCCGGCGACTGCGCCTGCGGCCTCGCCCTGCCGATGGTCGAGGTACTGGGCCGGGTCACCGACGAACTGGAGATCGCCGGGCGGCGCCTGCGTCCGTACGACGTCGAGGAGATCGTCTACGCGATCCCCGGCCTGCTCGGCTACTGCATCCGGTTCGAGGACGACGGCCGGCCGCTGCTCTGCCTGGAGGTGGAGCGCGACCACCAGGACCCGGCCAGCTGCGCCGAGATCACCCGGCTCGCCGAGGAGGCGCTGCTCGTCCGGGACCTGCCCCTGGAGGTCGAGCTGTCCTTCGACTTCAACGAACTCACCAAGCGGGGAGGAGGGTTCAAGAATTGGAAACTCACCCACGTGGTGCGGAACTGACCGTCCGGAACACCTGGCGGCTCGATGGCTGGGTCACGGCCGTGCGGCTGCGCGACGAACAGGTCGCGGCGGCCGTCGCCCCAGGGCGCCTGGCCCTCGGTGGCTGGGGCAGCGCCGCACCGGACCGACTCATCGACTGCGACAGCGCCATCACCGATCTCGCCGCCCATCCGGACGGCTGGCTGCTGTCCCTCGAAGCGGGAAGCCTCGTACTCGTCTCCGGGCGGGGTGAGGTACTGGAGCGGCGCGACGGAGTGGGCGGCTGGCGGCTGGCCGGCGAACCGCGCGGGTTCGTTGCGGTCGACCGCAACGGCTCGGTCGCCCTGGTCGATCACCGGCTGGGGCCGCTCTGGGTCGAGTCCGGCCCCTCGGCCTGGGACATCTGCCTCGGGCACGGCCTCGTCCTCACCCCGAGCATCGAGGGCTCCGTCAGCTGCCGCGCGGCCGCCACCGGAGAGCTGCTCTGGCAGCACACCGAGCCCTACCCGGTGTACGGATGCGCTGCCGTCGACGGGGGCTTCGCAGTGGGGACCGCCGAAGGATCCCTGGCCGTCCTCGACCCGTCGGGCACGGTGGTGCGCCGCCGGGCCGCCCACGCCGTGCGCATGACCGCCCCCGGCGGCACCGGCGAGCTGCTGGCCGCATGTGTCGACGGGACGCTGCGCTCGTACGACACCGAGCTCACCGAGCGCTGGCGGTTCACCACGGGGTCCTGGGTCAAAGGGGTGGACGTACGGCCGGACAGCATCGCCGTCGCCTCGGCCGACCACCACCTCTACCTCCTGGACCGCGACGGCCGTGAGCTGGGTCGCCACCGGTCCGGTCACACCATGCTGTCCGTCGCCCGCGAGGACAGCCGGCTCGCGGCGGGCTCGGCCGACGGACTCCTCTACTTCCTGACCTGCGATCGAAGGAGCACCATCCATGTCTGAGTACCCAGCGTCGAAGGTGGACGTCTGTGTCGTCGGCGCCGGACCCCACGGCCTCGCCTTCGCGAAGGCCCTCCTGGACGCCGGCCACAGCGTCGCCGTGGTGGACCGCGAGACCGACCGCTCCGGCAAGCGCCAGACCATGCTCATCCAGCCGGGAGCCATCAGCGTGCTGGACTCGCTGGGGGTCCGCCCGGCGGTCGAGAGGCAGACCCACCGCCTCGACGGATACGACTACTACGTCGACGGCGACCGCATCGCCGCACTGCGCTACGCCGACATCGAGGACAGCCCGTTCGGTTACGGACTCGGCGTGCCGTACCGGGTCATGCAGCACGCGTTCCTCGACGAGCTGGTCGCACACCCGGACTTCGAGCTCTTCGACGGGGCCGGGGTCGACGCCCTGCTCAAGGACGCGTACGGCACCCTCAGCGGTGTCGCCTTCACCCAGAACGGCGTAGAACGTTCTCTGGAGTGCCGCCTGTTGGTGGCCGCCGACGGCGAGGGTTCGCCCACCCGCGACCTGGCCGGCATCTCCGTACAGCCCGCCACCTGGGACTACGAGGCGATCACCTTCCTCGCCCCGCGCCCGGACGGCTGGCCTTCGGTGCTGAGCAACTACCGTGCCAGTGACAACCGCTACCTGGGACTGGCGGCCTACTCCCCCGACGAGCTCAGCGTGCTGTGGGGAATCCGCAGCGGCTCCTTCGAGGAGGTCAAGGCCCAGGGCTTCGATGCGCTGCTGGACCGGATCCTGTCGGTGGAGCCCCGGCTGCGCCCCGCCCTGGAGGGGATCAGCGGCTGGGAGGACGTACGCCACCATTCCTTCCCCGGGCACATCGCGGAGACATGGGTGTCGGACGGGGTGATGCTGATCGGCAGTACGGCGCACAGCCTGACCACCTTCGGCGGCCAGAACATGAACCTGGCACTGTACGACGCCCAGGCCGCGGCCCGGACCGCCGTACGCGCCCTGGCCGAGAAGGACCTTACCGCCGCTTCGCTGGCCGAGTACGAGAAGGAGCGTCGGCCCCTGGTGGAGAGCATCGCCAAGTTCCAGTCCCAGGCAGCGGCCCCGGACACCACCGGTTCGGGCGGTCCCGCGGCCGAGGCGGTCGCCGCCGGTCTGCGGCAGATGTTCCGGTCGATGGCGCTCGGCCCGAGCGCTTGGCAGGGAGCCCCTGCCGGCCCGCCGGCGGGCTCGGGCCGGGGCCCCGGGGCGTTCGACCCGTCGATGATCCCGACCGAGATCTACCGGTTCGACTTCCGTTACGACGCCGCGCTCAACTGGGCCTGGAAGAAGGCCCCCAAGAACGATCCGGTGATGACCGAGATCGGCATGTACGCCTGGGAGAAGAACGTACCGATCATCGGCCCGTTGTCCGGCCGGCTGCTGTGGCAGCTGGCGAAGATCTCCGGTGCCAGGCGGGTGTTCGAGTTCGGTTCGGCGGTGGGGTTCTCCACGATCTGGCTGGCACGGGCGGTCGGTCCCGGGGGCAAGGTCTACTACACCGAGTCCGACCCCGAACTCGCCGCCAAGGCCGCGTCGTTCATCGAGAAGGCGGGGGTCTCGGACCGGGTCGAGCTCTTGGTCGGGGACGCGCTGGAGTCCTTCCGTGCGGTCGAGGGCGACTTCGACCTCATTCTGTGCGACATCGACAAGCGCCTCTACCCGGAGGTGTTCGCCATGGCCCTCCCCCGGCTGGTCAGCGGCGGCCTGTTCGTCGCCGACAACATCTTCTGGAACGGGGACGCGCTGACCGGCTACACGCGTGATCCGCTGGGCCGGGCGATCGGCGAGACCGTGGACGCCATGCTCGCCGAGGAATCGCTCTTCACCACCCTGATCCCGCTCGGGGACGGGCTCGCGGTCGGATACAAGGAATGAGCGTACGGCTGGTCGCGATCGGCGGCAGCATCGGGGCGTCGGGCCGCCCCTCCCGGACCGAGACGGCCCTGCGGCGATCGGCCGCCGCGGCGGTCGCCGCCGGCGCCGAGGCGGAGTTCTTCGTCGGGGAACAGCTGAGACTGCCGCTGTACGACCCCTCGTCCGCGGTCCGCGACCTACGGGCCCAGCAGCTCCTGGAGGCCGTACGCCGGGCCGACGCGGTGCTGATCGCGTCACCTGCCTACCACGGCGCGGTCTCCGGGCTGGTGAAGAACGCGCTGGACTACTTCGAGGACCTGCGCGAGGACTCCAGGCCATATCTGGAGCAACGCGTGGTCGGCTGCATCGGAGTGGGGTCGGGGCCGCAGGGCCCGGCCGCCGCGCTGCGCAGCCTGCGGGACATCGTGCACGCCCTGCGCGGATGGCCCACACCGCTCGGCGTGGTGGTCGGCGCAGCGCCGACCGACCTCTCCGGCGGCCCGGACGACCGCACGGCGGCGCAGTTGGACGCGATGGGGACCGAGCTGACCGACTTCGCCCGGATCCGGACAGCGGCGCGGCCGCTGCTCGGCTGACCGAACAGGGACGGCCGCGCGCCACGGGCAGTCCAGCCAGCGGAAGGAGCAGGAAGTTCGATGGAACACCCCATCATCTACGGTGTGTGCCACGACATGCACGTGGCACGGGTGACGGTCGCCGGCGTGCCGCCCCGGCCGGGCATCGCGGCGGAGGTCTTCCGGCGTCTCGCCAAGTCCCACGTCATGTCGGACATGGCACAGAACACCGCCGCGCCCGGCGGCCGCAATGACCTCTCCTTCGTCGTCCGCGAGTGCGACTCGGCGACGGCGTTGGCCGTGCTGGCGCAGGCGGAACAGGGCATGCGGTTCGACTCGGTGAGCGTGGACGTCGGGATCGGCAGGGTGGCCGTGGTCGGCGCCAGTCTGCGCTCCAACTCCGAGGTCATCGCCCGGTATTTCGAGTCGCTGCGTGACGCGGACGTCGCGGTCGAGATGGTCGCCGTCACGGACACCCGCATCTCCGCGGTCACCCGGGAGCGGGACGCGGGGCGGGCGGCCCAGCACCTCAAGTCCACGTTCCAGCAAGGCGATCCGAGTCCGCTGCACCATCAACGCGCGCCGAAATTCGTTATGTTGGGCAAGGGCGCGGACGGGGCCGCCACATGATCGGTTCATGACGAGGGGCTTGAATGCGAGACCAGCACAGCACCGAACGACGGGTCCGGGTACTGATCGTCGGAGGGAGTCTGAGCGGCCTGTCGGCCGCCATGTTCCTGGCCGCGAGAGGCGTCGAGTGCCTGGTGGTGGAACAGCGGCCGGGGACGTCCGTCCATCCCCGGGCGCGACTGGTGACAGCCCGTTCCATGGAGCTGTTCCGTTCCGTGGGGATCGAGGAACAGGTCCGCAAGGCCGGCGATCCCGGGCCCATCGGCTTCGTCGTGGTGAACACGCTGGCAGACCCGCACTACGTGCCGACCGGCAACCACGTGGACGAGACCCTGGACATCAGCCCGACCGGCATGCGCCTGTGCGATCAGCAACAGCTGGAACCGCTGGTGCTGGCGCGGGCACAGGAGCTGGGCGCGGAGGTCCGGTTCGGGACCCGCTTCGAGAGCCTCACCCAGGACGCGGGCGGGGTCACCGCGACCCTGTCCCGCGTCGACACCGATGAGCACTGGACGGTGCACTGCGACTACCTGCTGGCGGCGGACGGCATCCGCAGCCCGGTACGGGAAGCGCTGGGGATCGGCCGGCACGGCCCCGGAGCGCTCGGCCGCTCGGTCAGCGCGATCTTCGACGCGGATCTGGAACCGGTGATCAAGGGCCGACGGGCCATGGCCGTGATCGTCAAAGCGGCCGGCGCCTTCCTCTTCGCCCGCGGCAGCAGCGAGGCCCGCAGGTGGCAGCTCGGCTTTCCGATGTTCGAGGGCATGGACTCCTCCCCGGAGGGGCTGCGGGAGCGGACGCGGGAGCTGGTGCGGGTGGCCGCCGACAGCCCGGACCTGGATCTCACCGTGCACAGCGCCATGGCCTGGGAGAGCGCGGCCCTGGTCGCCGACCGGTTCCGGGCGGGCCGGGTGTTCCTGGTGGGCGATTCCGCGCACGCGATGCCGCCGGCCGGCGGATTCGGTGGGAACACCGGGGTCCAGGACGGCCACAATCTCGCCTGGAAACTGGCCGCGGTCCTGGACGGGACCGCGGGCGAGGAGCTGCTCGACACGTACGACGCCGAGCGGCGCCCGGTCGCGGACTTCACCGTGGAGGAGACCATGGCGCGGATCGGCCAGTCTTCGGCCGAGTCCCGGGCGACGGTGCAACTCGGTTACTGCTACCCGTCGCTGTGGGCCTCGGTCCCCGGCAAGGACGCCCGCGACACGGTGGACGGCGAGGCCGTGATCGCGGAGAACCCTCTCCAGCCGTCGGGCCGTCCGGGGACCCGGGCGCCCCATGTGGTGCTGGAGCACGAAGGACGGAGCATCTCCACGCTGGACCTGTTCGGCGACGGCTTCGTCCTGCTGGCCGATGCCCGCGCCGAGATGTGGCGGACCGCGGTCCCCGGCCTGACGGTGCGGTACATCGTGGGCCCGGACCGGAACGCGTCGGGCCAGGGCCCGGGCTGCACGGACGTCCACGGGACGTTCCTGTCGGCATACGGGATCGGTCCCGGCGGAGCCGTGTTGGTCCGCCCGGACGGTTTCATCGGCTGGCGGACGACAGACGGGTCCGCGACCGCACGTGAGCGGCTCGGTGCGGCGGTTCTGGCCCTGACCGGCCGGGCGGCACCCGGCGGCGGTCCCCGCTGAGCGGGTGCCGCCGCCGCGGCGCGTGCGGGCCGGGGCCTACATCATGATGAAGGTCTGATCGAGGTCCTGCGCGGCGAGCGCGAGCACGAAGGCCAGGATGCCGCGGGTGCGCACCGGATTGATCCCTGTCAGCTGCTCGATCTTTTCGAGGCGGTAGGTCAGGGTGCGCCGTGCCACATTGAGCCGGCGTGCGGTCCTCGTCCGGTCCAGGTCCATCACGTAGAGGGTGCGGAGCGTCTTGAGGAGTTCCGGAGCATCCGCGATCGGGGTGATCAGCGAGATCAGCTCGCGGCGGTAGTCGCCGTCGCGGGAAATGGCGAGCTCGCTGATCACCTGATTGCTCTCGACCGTCTTGCCCTCGAGCCCGGCAGCGTTGGCAAGAGCCTCGATCCTGGCGGCCTCCTGGATGGCCGCCGAGAGTTCGGTGCGGGCCGCGGTGACCGTGCCGGCCGGAGCGGCGAAGGACACGCCCACCCGCTTGAGCTCCTCGACGACCCGGCCCACCAGTTCGACCGGACTCCGGTGCCCTCGGATCGGTACCAGGATGCACAGGTGGTTGCCGACCTGGCAGCTCAGCCCCAGGTCTTCGCCGGTCAGCGCCGCCGAAGCCCGGGCGACGGTCGCGACGCCGGGTACGGCCTCGTCGACGACCCGGCCGACGACGACCGCGTACTGGTCCGCCGGTGCGTGGTGCGCGGCGGCCGCGAGTTCGTCGGTGGCGGAGCCGTTGAGCATGAGGTCCGCCAGGACTCGACGCGAGGTGTCCAGGCCGGCCTGCTTCTGCGCGTGCACATAGGCGAGGCTGATGGCCGCAATGATCTCTTTCACGGTCGTGGACGCCCACTGTGTCAGCGACACGAGGTCACCCTGTTCGCCGGGCCTCGCCGATACCCAGCAGGCCGCGACGGCTACCGAGCAGCCGACTTCCCAGGCGTGCAGCAGGGGCATGATGCGCTCGCCCCGCTCGGCCAGTTGCACTGCGACCGCAGCACACTGCGCGAGAACGTCCGCCGGCAGTGAGCCACCGCCCCGATAGAGCTCAAACCCCCGACCCAGGACCGCACACAGAATCTCCACATATTCTTCAGATTCGAGCGAGCCGCTGCTCTCGACGTATACCTGAATCTTTAACCAGATCTCCTTGGCGATTTCCTCCGTACGTTCGACGAGCCTGTCCAGTACGTCATCGCGAGACATCTCCAACGTGCTCACCATCACATGCCCCCCTTGCATGCAGAACACGCTCCGGCACGTAATCCCCGGCAACGGCGGGGCAAGCACGGAGCGCATAGCCAAGCAGCGACAAATCTCTCATAGATTCGCGCCACACTCCACGAGTCTTCCGGCCACGCCCCCGAGCGTGGCGTGATCTGAATCACATCCAATTCCTTGCGACACCCGGGAATGGGCCTTCGTGCGGGCTTCTGCCGACACTGTGTCTCACAGTTCGGTCAATGGCGACCCCGGACCCGGGCTACCCCCCGGCACTTCCCACATGTGCACACTCCACTGTCTTGTTTCGACACTGAGCACATGTTCCGGCGCCTGTTGAAGCCGATAGTGGAACCGATGCGGCGGCCGCATCGGCGAGGGGAGACCAGTGTTCCTGGATCACGTCACTTTTGCTGTACACGACCTCGACGAAATAGTCCTTCAGATAGAAGGAGCACTGGGTTCCGAATTCGAGGTCCCGACCCGCACCATCCCCGGGATCACGGGCCGGGTCATCGCATTGAACGGCACATTCCTGGAAGTCATGGCGGTGTCGGATCCCGAACAGGCGGGCCTTTCCCCGTTCGGCAAGAAATTCGTCCAGTACCTCGACGAACGGGGCTCCGGAATCTTCTCGGCCACATTGTGCACCAGGGACCTCGCCGGGCTCCAGGAGAACCTGCCGGAAACCGTAAAGAACTGCGGACCCATTTCCACCTGGGTACCCCAGCCCGACGGCTCCAAAATCCAGTTCTCCTCGCTCTTCTTCGGCCAGTACCACCTGATGCCGTGGGTCATCGAGTATCACTCCGAGCTGCCCGACGTCGCCATCGATATGCGCCTGCGCTCCGCCACGATCCAGGTGTCCGACCTGACCGCGGCCGTCGGGCGGTACCGCACGGTGTACGGAATCCCCGAGAGCCGGGTGCAGCGGACCGGGGGCGCGGCCCGGCTGGAACTGGAGAACAGCTTCCTGGAGTTGAAAGAAGCCGACCCGGAGGGTCTGTCGACGGTCGAGATCGAAGCCCCGGGCAGGATCATCCGGCTGGCCTTCGACAACAACTCCGTCGAGTTCGCCGAACTGAGCATTCCGTAGCGTAAGGGCTGTCCCGCTCGGCGCCGTCGAGGTGCACATGCAGCGCGGCCGGGACGTCCTTGGACGCTCTGCTCCTCCGTGACTGCCGTGTCAGAGGTGACGGTGTCCACCACGCCATGCTGGGCATCGCCCAGCTGCAGAATCTCGCCCTGACCCAGTGACCGCGAGGGTCAACCCAGCTCAGCCACGTCAGAGCCACCGGACTTCGGGGGTCTCTGGTGACCGCATTCCAGTCGGGTTCCGTTGGCGTCCGTCACTGTGTACTCCAGGACAGTCTTGGTCGGGTCGCCGTCCTCATACGGCCACACCGTGATGCCTCCCTCCCAGACGACGGTGGAGAACCAGACATCGTTCCCCTCGGCTTCGGGCGCGACCGTGAAGACCTCCCCGGGCTTCAGACAGAAGTCCTCACCGTACGGCTCGATGAAGAGACAGAGATCGCCATTGCCTGCGTTCTCCACAGGTAGCCTGCTGCGTCCCACTCGTCCCCCCAAGACCGCTACTCCGATGAGCCGTTCCACAGCACCCGTGTCTGCCAGGAGCTTCGCGTGCTTGTCTCCCGGGACTACCGGGCGTCGCGCCGCCGACGCGCGCGCTCGAACTCGGCGACATCCGACATCCAGGGACCGTGCTGTTCGAGTGCGGCGCAGCCGCCGCGGACGAAGGCGCTCACCAGGTTCCGGTACCCGCCGATCCCGTCGACCAGGCTGTACTCGACCCGGTACTCCGGATCCGACCCGCCTTCGCCCTCGCTCAGCGTCGTGATCCGGGCGAGGGAATCCGCGTAGAAGTGGAGCTGGATCCCTTCGCCCATCTCCTCGTCCTCGATGGTGCACACTTCGTTGTCCGCGGCAGAGCGATCGCCGACGAACTCCCAGAACTCCGCTGCGGCAGTGCGGGGACTGTCCCGTAGCCACTTCTTCTCGACGCCCTTGTCGTCGGTGAACGACAGGACCGTCTTCCTCGCACTCCCGCCGAAGTCGGCGCGGTGGCCGGCAGCCTCCTCGTCATCCTCCATGGGTGTGCTCCTGGAGCGGTCCGCGGCCTCCGAGCACATCAGGAAGCTCACGGTGCGCAGCGCGTCATCACGGCATCGGGCATCCGCCTCGGAACCGTCGCGCCGTGCAGATACTGGCCCGTGTACCTCAAAATCGCGGCGTCGAGTGGACCGAGCACTGCTCCGCGCTCGGCGCGACGGCGGTCCGCGTGGTACTCCTGGGCTCGCTTCCCGTTTGATGTCTCTGTCGCCGCGCGCATCGCCGGGTCCAGGAGCGCGACGGCAGCGTTCTCGTCGAGTCGACCCCGGGTACCGGCGGCGTCGCACAGCGGAAGGGCCGCACTCCACAGCAGCAGCTGTCTGGCCAGGTCCTCCCGGATCACTGCAAGATGGGCTTCGCTCATCGAGAACGTGAACGTGCGAGGCTCGTGGTTGGCGTCGGCCCCGGCACCGAGCATCAGCTTCAGCTCGCCGTCCTCGCGGATCACGTTCGGGATCCAGCCGCTCTTGCGCGTGAAAACGATGTCTCTCATGGACTCGGTCTTTCCGCGGAACGGCACCGGCCGGCATCACGGCGATGTTGCAGCGCTGCCCCGCACCATGTGTTCACGACCACCGTGCGAATTCGATGTCGAGGCGGGTGTCGGTGCGCACCCAGACTTCGCCCCCGGCGGCCTCGGCCGGGGCGTCGACTCGTTCGACACCGAGGAACTCGATCAACTTGAGCAGTTCGGCTCGTTCGGCTCGGTCATCGTCGACACCGTGCGAGTCGAAGAAGACGTAGTACTGGTCGCTCGGGTCCACGTAGCCCGAATCTGCCCAGATCCGAGCGACTTCCTCGATCGCCGCTGCTTCCGTCGTGATCGCGGCGGCGCGGGCGGCACCGCGAGTCTCCGGGGACGCGTCGAGGTCGGCGAGGTCGGAGAACCACTGGCCGAAGCGGTCGAGGCCGGCGTATCCGTTCTCGAAGAACAGCATCGCGCTCGGAAGGTAGCGATTGGCCCTGTCGACCTGGAGGTATTCCGACCGAGGTCGGTCCGCATCTTTGATCCGGGAGATCACGCCTCGCCCGGGCATGAGTACCAAACTCTGCCCCGACGGTTCATCATTGATGGTGTAGGTGTCAGAATCTCGATCACGGAAGAACGCAGAGAACGCTACGTAGGCTTCCTGAGGGTCGCCCACGGAGACCTGCTGGTCGTTGCCATCACCGGCGGCGAAGACGAACTGTTTCGGTCCGGGGCGGTAGGGGCGAGCCATTCGCGTCCTTCGTTCACGTGTGGTAGTTCCACCAGCGTAATCGAAGCAGAGCACACGGACCTGCCGTCCGACCTGCGGTCCGCGGGCAGCAGGGCCGGGGCACGCACCCGCTGGAAGAGAGACCGTTTCGGCCACGCCTCCTACGCGCTGGGACCGCTACGTCGACCAAATCGCCCCCGTCACCCGCTCGTCCCGCTCCCGCCCGCCGGCGGACCCGGACCGCCGGGAGCCGGTGGCTCCCCCGGCCCGGTGCCCGTGGACGGGCGGTCCCGCCGGGGGTCCCGGTATCAGCCGCGCTGCGCGGGCCACTGGGTCACGCTGGTCTGCCGGCCGCAGTTCGTCCTGCTCTCGTCCTGGCAGATCTGCACGTAGCTGGTGGTGGTGAGCGCATAGGAGATCTTGGTTTCGACGGGCTGGCTGCCCGATCCGCACTGGGTGGCCAGCTTGCGGACGGGGCCGGGGACGAAGTCCCTGACGGTCACGGACCACAGCGAGTAGCAGCCGGGCCCGGTGTTGCGGAGCTCGCCCTTGACCACCAGCGACGAGCCCGGCTCCAGCCAGCGGGTGCCGTCGGCGGTGGCGGTGCCGTGAGAGACCGACCACGGTATCGGGGCCGCCGACGCCGGGGCCCCGGCCAGGAGGAGACCGGCCGCCGAGGCGGCCACGACGGTCAGGGACTTGAGGACGCGGTTACGCATGGAACAGGTCCTTTCGGAAGGGTCATGTGACATGAAAGGTGCAGCAGTCGGTGTTCCCGGACACGATGTGCCGCGCCGGGACGGGACGGGACGGGGCAGCAGGTCCGCGCGAGCACGGGGCTACCCCGGTCCCTGTGCTCCCCGCAGCGGCGCCACCGGCAGGGACGGCTCCCCCGGGGGCGTCAGCAGACGGGTCAGGTGTTGTGCCGAGGCCTCCCAGGACCAGGACTCCTGGGCCCACCGGCGACCCGCGGCACCCATGCCCGCCGCCCGTTCGGGGTCGAGCAGCAGCTGGGTCAGGGTGCCGGCGACCACCTCGGCGTCGGTGCCGTCCACCACCCGGCCCGTGCGGCCGTCGAGCACGGTGTCCGGGGCACCTCCGGAGTCGCCGACGACCACGGGCAGGCCGCTGGCGGCCGCCTCCAGGAAGACGATGCCGAGGCCCTCCGCCTCCAGGCCGCCCCTCCGGGTCCGGCAGGGCATCGCGAAGACGTCCGCGGCCGCGTAGTACGCCGGGGTCTCGGTGTGGCGCTTGCCTCCGACGAACCGCACGGCGTCGGCGTCGTGGCGCAGGGCGAGCTTGCGCAGCCGCTCCTCGTCTGGCCCCTGGCCCACCACCAGCAGGATCGCGTCGGGCACCTGACGGCGGATCATCGGCATCGCCTCGATCAGCTTGTCCTGGCCCTTGCGCGGCACCAGGCGGGCCACGCACAGGATGACCTGCTTGCCCTCCAGCCCCAGTTCGGCGCGGAGGGCGGCTCCCGCCGCGGCGTCGGGGCGGTAGACCTCCGCGTCCACGGCCGGGACGAGCCGGCTCAGCTCGGCACGCGGGCCGAGGGCGGGCCCGATGCGGGCACGCGTGTAGTCCCCGAGGTAGGTGACGACGTCCACGCCGTCGCCGATGCGGCGCATCATGCGGCGCGCACCCGGGACGCGGGACCACCAGATCTCGTGACCGTGCGTGGTGGCGACGATGCGTCGCACCCCGGCGTCACGCCGAAGGGCCGGTGCCATCAGCGCGAGTGGGGCCGCGGCCCCGAACCACACCCGGTCGCAGCCGTGGGCGCGGGCCACCTCGACGGCCCTGCGGGTGACGCGGGAGGTCGGCAGGAGCATGCGGGTGGAGTCACGGACGACGGGGAAGGGGAGCGTCGCGTCGTAGGCGGTGTCGCCCGCCTCGTGCGAGGTGTAGACGACGACGTCGTCGGCGGGCACCCGGGTGGCCATGGCATGCACGAAGGTCTCTATGCCGCCCTGGCGGGGCGGGAAGTCGTTGGTGATGACAAGAGTGGAACCCATGACAGGGCAAGTTCCTTCAGTCGTGGGTGGGCGGACGAGTCGTGAAGAGGTAGTTACGGAAGTCGTCCGTGACCGCGGCCTCGGGGTGCCATCCCCCTTCGCGCCAGCGGTACATGGAGTAGCCGAGCCCTCGCAGGCCCGCGACGAGGCCGGCCGGGCGGGCGTCGTACTTGGCGAGGTGACGGTCCTCGATCTCCAGCAGCAGCGACGGACGGTGCCGCAGCAGAGTGCGGCGGGCGCCCGCGAGCACGGCGGCCTCGGCTCCCTCGACGTCGGCCTTGATGAAGTCGACGCGGTCGAGGCCCAAGTGGTGGCACAGGCCGTCCACGGTCCGGACGGCCGTGGCCACGGAGCGGGACCGGGCGAACTCGGTGTTGGGCCCCGGGCCGTTGGCCCCCTCCGTGAGGTACGCCCGCCCGTGCACCGGCAGCAGACGGCGTCGGGGCAGGCTCATCGTGCCGGGCTGGGCGCGAGCCGCCAGGGCCACGCGGTGCACGGTGACGTTGTCGCAGCCGAAGGCGGATGCGGCGGTGCGCAGCCAGGCCGCCGGACCGGGCAGGGGCTCGATGCTGTGGACGGAGCCTTCGGGTCCGCTGAGTGCGGACAGGGCCCAGGTGTAGAGGCCGTACTCGGCACCGATGTCGAGGCAGACGGCACCCGGCCGCACGAAGGGCCGCAGACCCGCCACTTCGTCCTCGACGAAGGAGAAGCGCGACGAGGCCCAGGAGAGCCCGCCCGCCACGGCCGATACCCGTACGCCCGCACGCGCGGGGGCCGGACGTACGGGTTCGGACGGATACGGCGGCCGGGGTAACCGGCCGGTGGCCGAAACCCTGTTCGTCGCCATGTGATCAGACTCCTACGTTCATCAACGCACGGGGTGCGGCGTACCGCTCGGAAAGGATCTGCGCGTTCGCGCTCTCGCCGATCAAACTATTGATCACACCCTCCGATTGTCATCAGTCCGCGGATGTAACCCCGGAGAACGACAGGCCGGAGCGGATCGGTCGGCCGGAATTCACGTCGCGCGCATCCGAATGGGGATTTCACTCGGCCGAGGCACCGGACGACCGGTCGTCGCCGCGGTCTCCCGGAACGGGAAACCGCTCCCGGTCGGGGGTTTGTCGTGGCGGTGACCGGCCGACGAGCGGGGTGTTTCGGCGGTGTCGGGAAATCAGGAGTCCATCGCTCCGGAAAGGAGCGGCGGGGATGTCTGCCCGTACGCGAACGCATGCCGATTCCGGAGGCCCCCGTGCGCGCGGCCCGTGCTCTTCGCCGAGGGCCGCACGTGGAACGGGAACCCTCGCCGTCGAGGTTCCGAGCGCCGCTGGGCCGTCTCTTCCGGATCCTGCCCGGAGTCGCAGCCCGGTCCGGTACCGGCCACGCGCGGGCTCCGAGGGCGGTGCAGGCGCTCGATCGCCGTCGGGGGTGCGGTCGGCACGCCGGGGTGCGCCGTGCCGGGCACACCGGCCGGCCCTGCGGGCAACGGGCCCGAGGGCCGGCCGGAACCGCTCGGGGGCCGACCGTCAGCAGGCCGCCCGGTGCCCCTCGGGCTGAGCCCCTTCGTCCAGCTCCCGCGCGAACTCCATCCAGGTCTCGGCGACCTGGCGCGCGAGGTCGACCACCAGGGCGCCACAGTGCGACGGCACCACCGTGGTCAGTTCGGACCACTCCCTGGTCCCGATGGCGTTCTGCTGGAGCAGCCTCAGCAGTTGCCGCCCCTCCTGCTTGTGCCGCAGCGACGGGTCCCGCAGCAGCCTCTCCACGACGGCGGCCGGCGGAGACGGCACCGGAGGCATCCCACGCACGGTTCTCGGCCTGTCGGCCCGGGCTGCTCCGCTCATGCCGGTCGCTTCGGCCGCAGCGGGCGGCTGTCCTGAGGCGAGCCGCTTGCGGACGTCGCTGACGGTGGCCGGCGAGATGCCCGCACGCCGCGCGACCTCGCGCAGCGACGTCATCGGATCCTCGGTGATGATCTCGGCGGCCCGTCTGCGGCCCTCCGCACTGTTCAACGGGCGTACCTTGCCGTCGAGTCCGACACGGGCGACCGGCTGCTGCCCCGGCCCGGTCATCTCGCGCCGGATCTTCGCCACGGTCCGCGCCCCGAGGCCCGCGGACCGCGCGATCGCCCGGTCCGAACTGCGCGGGTGGGACCGTATGATCCGCTCCGCGGCTCTGCGCCGGTCCGCGTGCGGCAGCGGCAGGCCGTGCGCCACGTTCGCCTCGACGGCGCGCAGGAACGCTTCTTCAGCAGTGCCGTCGAAGAACTCGACGTCGATCGACTCCTGGCCCTTGAGCGTGGCGGCCATCAGGCGGTGCGTTCCGTCGATCACGCGCATCGTGCGGCGATCGACCAGGATCGGAGGCAGCGGGGCGTCGAGTTCCGCCAGTCTGGCGGCGTGGTCGGCGTCCTTCCCCTGCGACCGCGGGGAGTCCCCCGAGAGAATCAGACCGATCGGCACGGTCACGACGTGCGGGAGGGCAGCGCCTTGCGCTGCTGGGAATGTGGGACCGGTTTCGGTTGCCGCCCCATCGGATGGGCGGGCATAGGACATGCTCAAGTAGTTCACCCCGTTGAATAGCCTGGTACATCTACTGCTCGCGCAGCTCACGGCCCTGGAGTCGACCGCGGGCCGGCAGCGCGGTTCCCCTACCGCACCACGGTCCCGCTCGATCCGGCGCTCGGGCAGTCGTCGGACATGGCCAGTCCCCCCGCCATCCGACCGCCCTCTACACCACCACTCCCTTGGTCGTCGAGAGTGTTGCTCCAGGTTGTGATCAAATCACAACCGGTATCCCGGCGGTACGTCAAATCCGCCTACGCGCGCATGCCGAAGCGCTGCCTGGGCAGGCCGGCTTCCGCGCCCACGGGGCGCATGTTCTCGTCGAGCTCCTGGGCGAATTCCATCCAGGTCTCCGCGTACTGGCGCGCGAGGCCGACAACGCTGTCCCGGGCGTGTGAGGGCACGACGGCGGCCAGTTGGGCCCACGCCCGGTCGCCGAGCGCACCCTGCTGGAGCAGGCGCAGCAGCTGGCGTCCCCCCTCCTTGTGTCGCAAGGAGGGGTCGCGCACCAGCTTCTCCATCAACTGGACCGGGTCGAGCTGCACCGGTCTCGCCTTGCGGACGGGCCGCGCTCTGGACATCTGCCTGGGGATGGACGGCAGGGTCCCGTCCACGTCCGGCGCGAGGGCAACGGGCCTGCGCTCCGCGACGGGCTGCTGCCCGGCCAGCAAACGCCTGCGGACGTCACTCACCGTCGCGGGCGAGATCCCCGCACGCCTCGCCACCTCGCGCAGGGAGGCTTCCGGGTTCTCGGCGATCAGTTCGGCGGCCTTCCGGCGGCCCTCGGCGCTGCTCAGCGGCCGGACCCTGCCGTCCTGCCCGATCCTGACGGCCAGTTGGCCCGCCTCGCCGGCGGAAGCCCGCCGGATGGCGGCCACCGATTTGGCGCCCAGGCCCGAAGCCCGGGCGATGGCGCGGTCCGACATCTGCGGGTGGGCCTCGATGATGCGCGTGGCAGCAGCCCTGCGGTCCTTCTGGGAGAGCGGGAGGCCGTGCGTCACGTTCGCCTCGACCGCGCGAAGGAACGCCTCCTCGGGCGTTCCTTCGAAGAGTTCCGCGTCGATCGACTCCTGGCCCCTGAGACAGGCGGCCAGCAGCCGGTGCATTCCGTCGATCACGCGCATCGTGCGGCGGTCCACGAGGATGGGGGGTAACGGAACGTCGAGCTCCGCCAGCCGGGTCACGTGCTCCGCGTCCTGCCCGTCCAGACGGGGCGACTCTCCGGGAACGAGTAAGGCGATGGGCAGGGAGACGATCTCCCTTCCGCGCGCGTCGGCGCCTGCGGCGGTTCTGCCCGAGTCGGTGGCCGAACCGGGTCCCACGGAATCCATCCCACTTGGGCAGGCCGGACTCATTCTCGTATCCCCCATTGAGTAGACAGGTCCTTCTCTGCTACGAGCACGCCGGGCGCCTGACTGTCAAGCGGTCAGACCTTCGGTCACCAACGGCGCCCGGGCGTGCGACAGCAACGTCCATCACTGTCATAAATTCGACAAAAAGCGCAGGTAAGCCAAGGCTCACCTAACCCCGGATCGCATAAGCAATGTGCGAACTCCGTCATCGTCACCCGCGAGTCATTGCACTGTCGAGAGCTGATCGATCGAAACTTGATCGAACGAACAGCCTTCACATCGCAGCCCGGCCCCCGCGCCCAAGCCGCGTTCGAATGAAATTCGCCATAGGGGATACATCGCGCCAATCAAAGGCGCGTTCAACTGTCGCTTCGCGCTGGTTGAACACCGCTCGTGCCCACGGCACACGGCCGTGGGCCCGATGGCGGTCCACCCGGCGCCCGTAGTGCCGATGCCGTCGGCCATCCGGGGATGGCCGACGGCATCGGCACGGCGGGCTACTTCTGCGCCGCCATCGCCTCGATCAGGCTCTTGGGCCGCATGTCGGTCCAGGACTTCTCGATGTGGTCGAGGCACTCCTGGCGTCCCGCCTTCCCGAACACCGACTCCCAGCCTTCGGGCACGTCGACGAAGACGGGCCACAGCGAGTGCTGGCCCTCGTCGTTGACCAGGACCAGGTACTCGGCATCGGGATCCTCGAACGGATTTGTCACCACGCCGTCCTTTCTTGGGTACATGGGATGCATGGCATCGGTGGACGCGCTCCCGGGCACTTCTCCCGGCCTCGCCCCCACCGCGGACGGCCGTCCGGCGCGGTGCCGGGCCAGCCGGGGGCCACTATGACCTGAAGCCCTGTCGGCGCGTCAATCAGGACTGCGGACGCTGCGCTCCGGGCTGTTCAACTGCCCCCAGCGCGCTGGTTGAACAGGGCCGAGGCGCCGGGCGGCCAGGTCTCACCTGCCCTTGATCGACGCGTCCGCCCGGTGCCATCGTGGAACGCTGGCATGCCACATCACCACCGCGCCGTGTCCCCGTCGGCACTCACCGCCGAGCGCTGGAACGCCCGTACAGGCATGGCCGGGGCGCATCTCGATCTCCGGCTCCGGACCCTTCGCCCCCGAATCCTTCTCCTCGACTTCCAGGAGGCCGTCTTGCCCATGCCCACCGCCCATCAGGGAGCGCCGCCATGCCGTTCGTGAGCACCAACGGGATCCGGCTCTCCTACCAGCGGTCAGGCCGAGGGGAGCCGGTGCTCCTCATCATGGGCTCCGGCGCCGCAGGCCGCGTGTGGACGATGCACCAGACACCCGCTCTGCACCGGGCGGGCTACGAGACGATCGTCTTCGACAACCGGGGCATCGCGCCGTCCTCCACTCCGCCCGGCGACTACTCCCTCGCGGACATGACCGCCGACACGATCGGACTGATCGAGGCACTGGACATCGGGCCGTGCCGCATCGTCGGCACGTCGATGGGAGCCATGATCGCCCAGGAGCTCGCGCTCGCCCGCCCCGAACTGGTGCGCTGCGCCGTCCTCATGGCGACCCGGGCCCGGTCCGACGCCGCGCGGCGCATGATGCGGGAGGCGGACCGCGAACTGCGGGCCTCCGGTATCACCCTCCCGCCCAAGTACGAGGCCGTCCGCACCGTGCTGGAGATGCTGTCCCCGACCACGCTGAACGACGAAGCCGCGGCCTCCGGTTGGCTGGAGATCTTCGAACTGACCTCGGGCAGCTCCGCCCCGGGCCAGGACTCTGTCGACACGTTCGGCGACCGCCGCGAGGCGCTGCGCGAACTCACGGTGCCGTGCCGTGCGATCGCCTTCTCCGACGACCTCATCTGTCCTCCGCACCTGGTCGCCGAGGTGGCGGACGCCATCCCGGACTGCGACTACGTGGAGATCCCCGGCTGCGGTCATCTCGGGAACCTGGAGAACCCGGACGAGGTGAACACCGCGGTCATCGAGTTCCTCGGAAAGTACTGACCGCCCCTCACGAGCACGAAGGACGTTCCATGGCAAGGAAAAAGAGCGCGGCCGAAGACAAGGCGCGACTACGGTTCGACGACGGCTCGATCACCCGTCGGCGGATCAAGCAGGGGACGTTCCGGCGCATCCTCCCCTACGCCCTGACCTACCCCTGGCCGATGACACTGCTGGTGATCAGCACGGTCGTCGATGCCGCGGCCACCGCAGCGGGCCCCCTGCTCCTGAAGATGGTCATCGACGACGGCATCCTGCCCGGCCGGACCGACACGGTGATCTGGCTCTGCCTGGGCGTGACCGGCCTGGCGCTGGTCGAGGGTGCCGCCATGTACGTACAGGCCTGGGCCTCGGGCCGGATCGGCGAAGGAGTCGTCTACGACCTGCGCAACAGGGTGTTCACGCACATCCAGAAGCAGTCGCTGACCTTCTTCACCCGCGCGCAGACCGGAGCCCTCGTCAGCCGGCTGAACACCGACGTCGTCGGGGCGCGGCAGGCGGTGACCGTCCTGCTCTCCCAGACCCTGTCCGTGCTCCTCTCGCTGGCCCTGGTGCTGGCCGCGATGTTCTACCTGTCGTGGCAGATCACCCTCGCCGCCCTGGCGATGATCCCGCTCTTCCTGCTCCCGGCGCGTCTGGTCTCGGGCCGGCTCCAGCGCCTCACGCGGGAGCGGATGGAGCTCGACGGCGACATGAGCTCCCTGATGAGCGAGCGTTTCAACGTCTCGGGCGCCATGCTCGCCAAGCTCTACGGCCGCGTGGAGGACGAGTCCGGCCTGTTCGCCCGCAAGGCGGGCCGCGTGCGTGACATCGCCGTGCTGGGGATCCTCTACGGGCGCACCCTCAGCATCGTCGGCACCGTGCTGACGGCGATCACCACGGCCCTGGTCTACGGACTGGGTGGCGTCCTCACCATCGACGGCACCCTGGCCCTGGGCACGCTCGTGGCCATGGTCGCCCTGCTGATGCGGCTCTACGGGCCGATCAACCAGCTCTCCAGCATGCAGGCGACCGTGATGACGGCCCTGGTCAGCTTCGACCGGGTCTTCGAGGTCCTGGACCTCGAGCCGAACATAGCGGAGCGGCCCGGCGCCCGGGACCTCGCCGACGCCCGGCCCGCGGCCGGGAGCGGCGAGGCGCCGGACATCACCTTCGAGGGGGTCAGCTTCCGCTATCCGAGCGGCGACGAGGCCGCGCTCGCCTCGCTCGGGCCGGCCGGCGGCGATCGCCCCGGCGGGGCGGACGAGGCGTGGACCCTGCAGAACCTCGACTTCCACGCCCCGGCCGGGAAACTGACCGCGCTGGTCGGCCCCTCGGGCGCCGGCAAGACCACCATCACCCAGCTCGTGCCCCGGCTCTACGACCCGGATCGGGGCACCGTCCGCATCGCCGGCCAGGACGTCAGGGACCTCACCCTGCAGTCGCTGCGCGACACGATCGGCGTGGTCACCCAGGACGCCCACCTGTTCCACGACACCCTGCGGGCCAACCTGGAGTACGCGCGGCCCGGTGCGAGCGAGCAGGAACTGATCGACGCCTGCGAGGCGGCGCTGATCTGGGACACCGTCCGCGCCCTCCCGGACGGCCTCGACACCCTGGTCGGCGACCGGGGCTACCGGCTCTCCGGCGGAGAGAAGCAGCGGATCGCACTGGCCCGGCTGCTGCTCAAGGCCCCGTCGGTCGTCGTCCTCGACGAGGCCACCGCGCACCTCGACTCCGACTCGGAAGCGGCGATCCAGCGTGCGCTCAAGACGGCGCTGGCCGGACGCACATCGCTGGTGATCGCCCACCGTCTGTCCACGATCCGCGAGGCCGACCGGATCCTGGTCGTCGAGGCCGGACAGATCCGCGAACAGGGCACGCACAAGGAGCTGCTGGCCGCCGACGGCCTCTACGCCGCCCTGTACCGAACCCAGTTCGCGCAGGACGAACCGCTCGAGGAGGCTGCGGTGCTCGACCCGGCGTAGCACTGACGTGGCTCCCGGGCACGACGAAGCTGCCGTCCG
>NZ_BMVL01000021.1:90646-107518 GCF_014650695.1 Streptomyces avidinii
GCTTCGTCGTGCCCGGGTGTGGCGCCGCGCCCCGGGTCGGGGTGCATGCCGCCCGGGGCAGCCCTGCCAACTGAGCAGGCGCGCCAGTTGAACAGCGGACGGGCACGCGCCACCCGGGCCGTCTCTTCCGGATCCTGCCGGACCCGCGGCGCCCGGCAGGATCCGAAACAGACGGCCTAACGCCGCCGGGCGAAGTCGTGCACCACCACGGCCGCCGCCCCGACGGCCGGGTGACGCTGCAGGACCGCTTCGATCTCACCGAGCTCCATCCGGACCCCGGCGATCTTCACCTGCCGGTCCACGCGGCCGAGGTACTGCAGGGCCCCCTGCGGGAGGACCGTGACCGCGTCACCGGTCCGGTAGAGCCGCCCGGTGGGCGTGTCGGCGAACGGGTCACGGAAGAAGGCGTCCCGGGTCCGGTCGTGGTCGTGGACGTAGCCGCGCCCCACGCAGACCCCGCCGACGAACAGTTCCCCGGTCTCGCCCGGCGCGCAGGCGTGCCAGCCGTCGTCCTCGCGACGCAGGACGTACAACTGGCAGT
The DNA here is from genome assembly GCF_014650695.1 of Streptomyces avidinii. Classification (GTDB taxonomy): domain Bacteria; phylum Actinomycetota; class Actinomycetes; order Streptomycetales; family Streptomycetaceae; genus Streptomyces; species Streptomyces avidinii. Next base: position 91,188 of record NZ_BMVL01000021.1, read on the forward strand.
TCACGACCGGGGTGCCGATGGGCAGGCGCAGCAGGCCGAGGTCTGCGGGGAGCACCGTGTGGTGGGTGACATCGTCGGAGCACTCCGTCGGCCCGTAGGCGTTCACCAGCCCGGCCTGGGGCATCTCCTGGAGCCAGCGCCGGGCCACCTCGGTCGGCAGCTCTTCGCCGGTGGCCAGCATCCACCGCAGGCCTTCCAGACGGCCCGCCGCGGGGGCGGCCGCCAGGTCGTCCAGCAGCAGCCGCACCATCGTCGGCACCAGTTCGACGACGGAGACGCCCTGTTCACCGATGAGCCGCGCGAAGGCCACCGAGTCATGGGCCGTGGCGTCGTCGACCACGGCGACCTCGCCGCCGACGACCAGCGGGCAGAGCATCTGCCAGATCGAGATGTCGAAGCCGAGAGGGGCGGTCTGCGCGACGACGTCGCGCTCGGTGAGTCCGAGGTCGACGACCTTGGCGAAGAGGTGGTTGAGCATGCCCTGGTGCTCCACGACCGCGCCCTTGGGCCTGCCGGTGGATCCGGAGGTGAACAGCACGTACCGAGGCTGGTCCGGGGACTCCAGCCGGGCCGGTCCCCGGCACGGTTCGCACGAGGCCGCGTCGGCAGCGCGCACGACCCGTACGCCGGCCTCCCGCGCCCCCTCGGCGAGAGAGGCGGAGACCGCCTCCCGGTCGGTGTCGAGCAGCATCACGGCGCCGGCCTGGCCGATGACATCGGCCACCCGCCGGGCCGGCCAGTTGCCGTCCGCGGGAAGGTAGAGCGCCCCCAGAAGTTCGGTGGCCAGGAAGGCGGCGACGACCGTGCTGCCGCGTTCACCTCCGACCGCGACGACCGTGCCGGGGGTGACGCCCTCCCGCTCCATCAAGGTGGCCAGACGTCGTGCCTCCACGGCCAGTTCGGCGTATCCGAGCCGACGGTGGGCATCCCTGACCGCCGGGCGGTCACCGTCCAGGGCGAAGCGTTCGACCCTGGTGATCACGGCGTCCGTGAGGTCGACCGGATGGTCGCGGGTCACCGCCAGCGCGCGGGCGTGCCGGATTTCACCCGGGGAGATCGCCAGTTCCGGGAGCTCGGTCGGACCGAGCAGGCCATCCACGATGGTCATGAATCCGCTCCTTGAGATCGGCACCAATAGCCGTTATTGACTGTTCAGGGAATAGCCGGATCTTGCAGGCCAACTTTCCCTCCAGTACGGTAATCCATGCTAGGGCGATCAAGTATTGCTTTCATCGCCCGATGGAAGACACTGCAAAATAGCAGTGGACAACGGCAGTTGATGGCCGATCGAGGTTCCCGAATTACCTCTCGACGCCGACTGCCGCTCCGATTTCAACCACTTCCATATCCCCTACCCGTCCTGCAGAGGGTGTCCGGCACTGTGCCCATCATCAGCTCCCCTCATGAATTCAATGTCGAGGACCTCTACATAGATTTACGCAGGCTGAACGGCACTCCGCTGTACCTGAAGTGCGAGGGGTTCAACTTCGCGGGGTCCATCAAGTTGAAGGCCGCCGCTGAAATGCTCGACGCCGCGGAGCTCGAAGGCCTCATCCGCCCGGGCTCGGTCCTGGTGGAGTCGTCCTCGGGCAACCTGGGCGTCGCGCTGGCCATCATCGCGGCCGACCGGGGCTACCGCTTCGTGTGCGTCACCGATCCCCGCTGCAACCCCACCACCGTGCGGCTGATGCGCTCACTGGGCGCGGACGTCCGGGTGATCTCGAAGCAGGATGCCAACCTCGGATACCTCCACAGCCGGATCCAGTACGTCCGCGACCTGTGCGCCTCCGACGACCGCTACGTGTGGCTCAACCAGTACGCCAACCCGAACAACTGGCGTGCCCACTACGAGCAGACGGCGCCGGAGATCGAGCGCAGCTTCCCGGACCTGGAGGTGCTGTTCGTCGGCGCGGGTACCACGGGCACCCTGATGGGGTGCGCGCGCTACTTCAAGGAGCGCCGCAGGCCCGTCACGATCGTGGCCGTCGACGCCGTCGGCTCGGTCACCTTCGGTGGCGTCCCGGAGCGCCGGGTGGTTCCGGGCCTGGGAACCAGCACCCGCCCGGCCCTGCTCGACGAGGCGTGGGTCGACGACGTCGTGCACGTCCTGGAGACCGACACCATCCGCGCCTGCCACAGCCTTGCCGCCCGGGGGTTCGTCCTCGGCGGGTCGACCGGGACCGTGGTCAGCGGCGCCACCCGCTGGCTGGGCGAGAAGTACCCGGGGGAGGACCCGGTCGCGGTCGCGATCTCCCCCGACCTGGGCGAGCGCTACCTCACCTCTGTCTACGACGAGACCTGGCTGCGCACGCACTTCGGCCAGGCCGACCTGTTCACCGACACCGACTGGAGCCCCTATCCATGACCCAGCCCCCTTCGTTCTCCGTCATCTCCGGCGCGCAGGTCGCCGACGTCCTGACCGGCCACGAGAAGCAGGTGACCGCGATGGTCGAGCAGGCGTACCGCCTGCACGGCGAGGGCCTGACGGTGAACCCGGATTCCTACTTCCTCCGCTTCCCCGAGCGGCCTTCCTCCCGGATCATCGCGCTGCCCGCGTCGGTCGGCGGCGACGTGGACGTGCACGGCATCAAGTGGATCTCCTCGTTCCCCGAAAACGTCGCCGCCGGTATCCCGCGGGCCTCCGCCGTGGTCGTCCTCAACGACACCACGACCGGCTACCCGCTGGCCTGCCTGGAGAGTTCCGTCATCAGCGCCTCGCGGACCGCGGCCTCCGCGGCCCTGGCGGCGGTGACGCTCGCCGACCGGCGCGGTGTGACGCCGCGCCGCGTCGGCTTCATCGGCGTCGGGCTGATCGCCCGCTACCTGCACACCTACCTCGTCGCCAACGGCCTGTCCTTCGACGAGGTGGGTGTCTTCGACCTGGACCGGGGACACGCGGAGGGCTTCGAGGGATACCTGACCCGCTCCGGGGAGGGCCGGGTGACGATCCATGAGAGCGCCGAGTCGCTCATCGCCGGATCGGACCTGATCGTGCTGGCCACGGTGGCGGGCGAGCCGCACATCCTCGACCCGGAACTGTTCTCCCACAACCCGCTGGTCCTGCACGTCTCGCTGCGCGACCTCTCCCCCGAGATCATCCTGTCCTCCTACAACCTCGTCGACGACGTCGACCACTGCCTGAAGGCCAACACCTCCCCCCACCTCGCGGAGCAGCGGACCGGCAACCGGGACTTCGTCGACGGCACCCTCTACGACCTGCTGGAGGGCCGCACCACTCCCCCGGCCGACCGGCCCGTCGTGTTCTCCCCGTTCGGCCTGGGAGTGCTCGACCTGGCCGTGGCCAAGTACGTCTACGACGAGGTGGACGCGGCCGGAGCGCTGCTGACCGTCCCCGACTTCTTCCACGAGATGAAGCGCTACGGCTGAACCCGGTACGGCCCCCGGACACCGCGAAGGGCCCGCCTGTCCGGCGGGCCCTTCGTCGTGTGCTGGCGAGCACGGCCGCCGTCAGGGCCGGCCGTCTGCCCGGGACCTGATGAAGTCGGCCAGCCGCTCCACGCCCTCGGCGATACTGGAATGCGTCAGATAACTGACGGAGAGCCGCAGACTGCGCTCGCCGCCACCCTGCGGGTAGAAGTACGACATGGGCGTCCAGATGACCCCGTACTCCTCCGCGCAGGCCTCGAGCGCCGCGTTGTCCGCGACGAACGGCACGTCGACGGCCAGGAAGAAGCCCCCGCTCGGCTCGTTCCAGCGGATGCCGAGGGCTTCGCGCTCCTTCGGCGGGAAGCACCGGTCGAGTTCCCGGAGGGTGGCCCGCATGGCGTCCCCGTAGTACGCGGCCGTGCCCGCGTTGAACTCCGAGGTTCGCCCGCCCGCGGCGAGCAGCATGCCCGCCACCACCGCCTGGCTGAGCGGGGAGGTGTTCACCGTCACCATGGACTTGATCCTGGTGAGTTCGTCCGCGAGCAGTCCGGTGGATCCGTCGGCGCCGACGACGACCTGGTCCGCGACCACGTACCCCACCCGGGCTCCCGGGAAGAGGGTCTTGGAGAGCGATCCCAGATGGACGACGTGACGCCCGCGGTCCAGCGACTTCAGCGTCGGCAGTTGCCTGCCGGGGCTCACGGCCCGGTACGGGCTGTCCTCAAGGATCAGGATGCCGTGGCGGGCCGCCAGGTCGAGCAGCTCCTTGCGCTGCTCCAGCGGCATCGTCGTCCCGGACGGGTTGGAGTGGTCCGGGACCACGTAGAACGCCCGGGGGCGGCGCCCCCGGGCCCGCTCGGCGAGGATCGCCGCCTCCAGGTCGGCGCAGCGGAATCCTCCGGCCGTCTCCTCGACCGCCGTCGGCACGATGTCGAACAGCCGGGCCGCTCCCGTGATGCCCACGTAGCAGGGGCTGGAGACCAGCAGCACGTCCTCGGGACCGGCGATGAGCGCCCGCACCGCCAGGAGCATCGCCTCCTGGGCGCCGACGGTCACCACGACGGACTCCGCGGGCACGTCCGTGCCCTCGTCCGCCCGCAGGCTGTCGGCGATCAACTCACGGATCTGGCCGGCCGTCGGCCCGTACTGGAAGAGGGCCGAGCGGATCTCGTCGGGCGAGGCCCCGCCCTCCGCCAGATGGTCCAGGTAGCGGCGCAGGTGGGTGAAGATCTGCTCGGTCTCGAAGAAGCCGGCGTAGGGGCGGCCCGGCGCGAAGGAGATCGCCCCCGGGTAGCGGTGAGTGATCTCGTTGAGGAAGTTCATCGTGTCGAGCACCGGGTCGCTGACACTGCCGTGCAGATCGTCCCGTCGCAGGTCGCCCGTCGGCCGCTCGTCCCCGCCGCCTCCGGGGCGCCGGGTACGGGTGGGCCGCCGCGGTGTCGCCGGCGGCGTGTCCGGCAGCCCCGGAAGCCGCAGCAGGTCCGGGCCCGCGTCGGCGAGCGCGGCGGTGCCGGTGAGTGTCATGGCATCGGCAAGTTCCTCGGCGACCAGCCCCAGGACGTGCTGCACGCCGTGTTCACCGCTCACGGCCAGGCCGTGCAGGACCGGCCGCCCGAGGAGCACCGCGTCGGCTCCGAGTGCCAGGGCGGCGAGGACGTCGGTACCGCGGCGCACCCCGCCGTCGAGGAGCAGCGGTACGGCGCCCGCGACGGCGTGCGCGATCTCGGGGAGCACCTCCAGGGTCGCCGGGGCCCGGTCCAGCTGCCGCCCGCCGTGGTTGGACACCAGGATCCCGTCGACCCCGGCGGCGAGCGCGCTGCGCGCGTCGGAGGCGGTGAGGATGCCCTTGACCAGTACGGGCAGGGAGCTGATGGACCGCAGCCAGTCGACGACCGACCAGTCGAGGGACGGGTCGAACTCGGTGCGGGCGTGACCGCTGGGCGAGGAGAAGCCCCCGCCGACCAGGTTGGCCGGGACGACACCGGTGGGCAGCCGGAAGTCGTTGCGCAGGTCGCGCAGCCTGCGGCCGAGGTGCGGAGCGTCCACGGTGAGCACCAGCGCCTCGAAACCAGCCCGCTCGGCGTGCTCGACGAGCCCGCGCGTCGTGTCGCGGTCACGGAAGCAGTACACCTGGAGCCAGAGCGGCCCGGAGGCGGCCGCCGCGATGTCCGCGAAGGTGCGGCTCGCGAAGGAGCTGACGACGAGGGCACCGGCACGTCCCGCACCTCGGGCGGTGGCGACCTCGCCGTCCGGGTGGGCCAGGGTGTGGTAGGCCATCGGCGCCACGCCGAGCGGCACCGGCCAGGTCCGTCCGAGGATCTCGGTTCCGGTGGCGGGAGCGCCCATGCCGGTCAGCACCCTGGGGCGCAGTCGCACCTGGTCGAACACGGCCGGGTTGGCCGCGAGCGTACGTTCGTCACCCGCGCCGCCCGCGATGAAGTCCCATACGGCGGGTTCGAGTCGGCGCCGCGCCAGGGCCTCGTAATCGGCGGACGTCAGCGGGCCGGCGGCACCCATCAGGAGGACAGCCGGTCACGCTCGACGGCCTCGTACAGGGCCCGGATGTTGGCGCTGCCGAATCCGCGCGAGCCCTGGCGCTGGATGAGCTCGAAGAAGAGCGTGTTGCGCTCGTACGGCGAGCGGGTGAACAGCTGCAGCAGGTGGCCCCACTCGTCGCGGTCGGCCAGTACCTGCGCCTTGCGCAGCTCGGCTATCTGCTCCGCCATCCCTTCGAACCGCTCGGCGAGCATGTCGTAGTAGGTGTCCGGGGTGTTGAGGAACTCCACGCCCCGGTCCCGGGCCTCGCCGACCGAGGGGATGATGTCGTCGACGAGGAAGGCGAGGTGCTGCGCTCCCGGGCCGCCGTTGCGCTCCAGGAAAGCGTCGAGCTGGCCGGGTTCCTTGCCCGGGTCGGGCGCGACGAGGGTGAAGGTGACCCGGCCGGATGCGCTGCGCACCACGATGGAGTCCATCGCCTGGCCGCCGACGGCCACGTACTCCGAGGAGTAGCGGGAGAAGCCGAAGGCATCGCGGTAGAAGTCGGCGTACTCCTCGAGGGTGCCGCCCGCGAGGCAGACCGCGATGTGGTCCAGCAGCCGGATGCGGGAGGGCTCGGTGGAGGTGATCTCAGGGCTCGGGGTCCAGCGACGGCCGTCGGCGAGCGGGCCGCCGGGCCGGGCGGGTGCGGGCAGCAGGGTGTGGGTGACGCTGCCGAAGCCCGCGACCACGACGTTGCCGCGGGGTGAGGCGAGCGGCACGGCGCCCGCCGCGACCGCCTTCGCTTCGGCCGCCGCCGGGTCGTCGCAGGTCATGGCGATGTCGGCGATGCCGTCACCATGGCTGTCGAGGAACTTCCAGATGCCGCGGCCCGAGGTGACGACCAGGCGGACGTCTCCCTGCTGCAGCAGGATGGAACTGCGGTCCACCTCCACCGAGTCCGCGACTCTGGTGAAGCCGAGGGCCGAGACGAAGTAGTCGACGGCGGCGACTTTGTCGGATGCGAACAATTCGACATACGAGATGTCCTGCACAGCCATGGTGCTAGCTACCTCCTGAACGGCCGACGGCCGGTGGTGTTTCGTGGGTGACGTGGCTTTGCTGAGCCAGGCACCGGGGCGGGGGCGGGCGGGACCCCCGGGGCTCCGCAGATGACGCATCGCGGGTGTCCCGCCCGACGGCCCCTACCGACGCCGGCTGACTACCAGACCCATTCCTGCTGCTTGAAGAGGTGGCCCGCGGTGATGTCGCGGTCCTTGCACCAGGTGAGGAACTCCTCGATCTGCTTGATCTGGTAGGTGTCCTCGGTGTAGGTCGTGGCCATGACGTGGCCCAGCCAGTCCTCTTCACCCATGGCGTAGACGTACGCCTCGGTGGCGCCGAGCTCCGTCATGATGGCGGCGGCCTGCTCCGCGTTGGAGCCGGAGAGCTTGCGCGAGTTGCTCATCTTCTTGGTGACCGGGATGGTCAGCAGCGCCTGGTAGAGCCAGGTGAGCGGTGCGCCGTCGCACTCCATGCCGAGGAAGGCGATGTCGGCGGTGCCCAGGTGCGACTTGATGTAGCGGTAGAGCGCGGGCTCGATGCCCGAGGAGTCGGCGCCGATGAAGACCTTCTTGCCGGCCAGTTCGGCCCAGTAGGTCGACTTGGCGCGGATGTCCAGGTCGCAGTGCTCACCGAGGAACGGCGTGGCCGTGATCTTGCCGCCGGGGAACTCGACCTCGTCGAAGTCGTCGACCTCGATGACGTTGAAGCCCTGGTTGCGGAGCATGTGCGCCATCGACGGGTCGGCGAGGTTGCCGCGCGAGGAGCGCGGAACGACGATCGCGCCGAGGCGGCCGCGCAGCTGGAGAAGCGTCTCCAGGACGATGTGGTCCTGGTGACCGTGGGTGATGAGCACCAGGTCGATGTAGTCCGGCAGGTCGTCCAGGGTGTAGCGGTCGCCCGCGGTGCTGTCGGCGCTGATGAACGGGTCGGTGACGATGGCGGCCTCGGGCGTCTGGAGCACCAGGCAGGCGTGGCCGAAGTAGCGGATGCGGCCGCCGGCCTCGATGTGACGGTCCGCGGCACCGCTCGGGGTGTCGCTGAGCATGGTGGCCAGGTGGGCGGTCTGGGCCTCGTCGAGCTCCAGCGCCTCGCTCAGGTGGGCGAGGGTGGTGCCCTGCACCCGGGCCTTGAACAGCTCGGTGAGACCGGGGTGGTTGAACGGGATGTCCAGCTCGAGCACGTCCGGCGAGGGGAGGCGCGGGGTGCTGAGGATGAACGGGCGCTCGATGCCGGTCTCGAAGGAGAGCTGCACCGACTGGCGGCCCTGGTCGTAGACCTCGCTCTTGTAGACGACCGGCTCCATGAAGCGCATCTGCGCCTGGTTGTCGGTGTCGTACGCGAGCTCGATCAGTCCGCCGAGCTCGGCGGGCATCTTGGGGTAGAGCGGGGTGAGGTCGAAGCCGGTGGCGTTCGCCCGGAGGATCTCCTGGCCGGCCGCGATCGCCTCGGCGAAGCGGAGCATGGGAGCCCGCTCCTTCTTGATCGACTCGACCAGCTCGCGGACCTCGTCGGCGCGCTCCTCCGGAATGTTGATGAAGTAGCCGCCGCGCAGCTCGGGGTTGTTGCTGGCCGCGACGTGTACCTGCGGGGACTGCAGGTACGACTCGAGCAGCGGCAGCTGCAGGAACGCGAGGTTCATGGCGGCCTGTACCGGCGCCACGGTGTACGGCCAGGCGAAGAACCTGTCCACCAGCGGCTCGATGATGACCTTCGACTTCAGATACAACAGCTCGTCGGACATCTGCGTCCCTCTCTCCAGCAGAAAGCAAAATAAATTGACCAACCGACCGGCTATTGCTACCGGAATTCGGTGCGCCGGGCCGGACGGCGATGGGAACAACGGCCAGAGAGAATCAGCTGGAACCTGAAGCCAGGGAGCCGAAGAAGCTGCGTCCGCTCCGCCGCACAAAGCTCACCGCACGCAGAGCGCTCTCCTGAATCAGAATGACCTGAGGCCGTACGGTGAATCAATACTCGACGGCTGGCGACGGTCATTGAACAGCCGCGCCGCGCGGCCGGGCGGCACGGCGCACCGCGTATACCGCGGAACACCGGCCGCCTGCTGTGCAACTGCGTCGGGGCGCCGGTTGAACGGACTTCGGCCGGAGCCTTGCCGCTTGCCGGCGGACGGGTCAGACCGCTATGGCCGCGACGGCCGGCCGGGCGAGCCGCTGGTAGTCCGCGACGGACAGGGCGACGGACAGGTCCAGTCGGCCCGCGTTGAAATAGATCTCGTCGTGGACCAGCAGGCCCTCGTCGACGAGCAGGTCCAGCTCGGTGGAGAAGGCGAACGGGGTGATGGACCCGCTGACGCTGCCCGCGAGCCGCTCGGCGACCTCCTGGGTGGCGAAGGAGGCCTCCCGGCCGCCGTAGCGCAGGGCCAGGGCGGGCAGATCGACCCGGCGGTCGCCGGGGACCACGGCGAGCACGTAGCGACGCGAGCGCTTGCCGGTCGCCACCCGGATCACGATGGACTTGGCGGCCTGCTCCAGCGGGTGCCTGCGCAGCTCGCTGGCTTCCTCGGTGCGGCCCTCCGGTTCGTGCGGGATGGTCCGGTACGACGCGTCACCTGACGCGAGGAGGTCGATCAGGTGCTGGAAGGCGTCGCGGTCCTCAGGCATCCCGGGCCTCCGGGGGACGCGCGGCGGATGCGGGGCAGTGGGGGCGGTGGGACACCATTCCTCCGTAGGCAGATGGGCGCCGTCGGGGAAGTCCGACGGTCGTGACGCTCACCCAGCGGGATCCGACCGCAGGCCGGGGAGGCGCCGCACGCACCTCGTGGGGCGTGCGGACCCTTGACAAGCCGTCACCCATGGCAGGTGTGACGGCCGCGCGCCGCAACGTTCGCTCGCCCCTCCGCGACCGCGGTGCGGAGGGGCGGGGCCTCAGCGCTCCGGGATCTCCGGGGCGAGTTCGTGCAGCGGCACGACGTTCAGGAAGGCGACGTCGCCGATGCGCCGGGCGCTCAGGCCCGTCACCGTCAGCGACTGGTCCTCGTTCAGCTCCACCGCCGCGCCCTCGTCGGCCAACAGGGAGCTGAGTACGGCGACATCAGGGGTCCGGACCGACACGGGTAACCTCCGGCCGCGGACGGCGAGGCGCGCCGCGCGTTGCCCCGCGACCAGTTCGCCCCGAGCGATGATGACCAGTTCGTCCGCCATGTCGGCGAGTTCCATGGGCAGCTGGCCGGAGACGAGCACCGTGCGGCCCTCGGCGGCCAGCCGGTGGAACAGGGTACGGGCCCAGCGCAGACCGCGCTGGTCCAGTCCGTTCAGTGGCTCGTCGAGCACCAGGACGGGCGGATCGGCGAGCAGCGCGCAGGCGATGCCGAGCCGTTGCCGCATCCCGAGCGAGAAGGTGGCGACCCGGCGGTGTTCCGCCGAGGTCAGCCCGGCGATGTCCAGTACGTCGTCCAGCCGGCCGAGCGGGATGCCGTGGCGCCGAGCCACCCCGGTCAGGTACTCCCGCGCGGTGTTCCCCCCGTGGGGGCAGTAGACCCCGCTGGTGCCCAGCAGTACGCCGACCTCCCGCGCGCCGGGCGGGCGGTCCCGGAACTCCCGGCCGCCGATCGAGGCACTGCCGGAGGTCGGGGCGCTCAGTCCCAGCAGAAGTCGCAGCGTGGTGCTCTTGCCCGCGCCGCTCGGGCCGAGGAGACCGGTGACGCGCCCGGCCCCCACCGTGAAGCTGAGTCCGTCGACAGCCGTGACGTTCCCGTAGCGCTTCGTCAGTTCCCTGATCTCGATCATCATCACCATCGTGGAGTGGACCGGACCCGCGTCTCCGCGGGCCGGGGTGGCGATCGCGGACGCACACCGTCCCCGCGGGGTCTCACCCGCGGGGACGGTGCAGTCCGCGAGCGGATCTGATTCTTCTCGCCGCGGCCGAGGGCCGTCGGCATTGCTCACCCGGCATCCTCCGGCGAGCGATCGGACTCCCCTGTCCGATCTTTTCGGACAAAGGACTCCCGCTGTAAGGGTGACGGGCACTTCTGCACTGTCCACGGACAGAATTTCAAGGGCACCGATGGGCAATGTATCGGCGCGGCAGAGAAAATTTCGGTCCGGGCGGCCGAAAGGGAATTGACGGCCCGCACGAATTGACGTGCGGAATGTCTGAGCACCCTATCCGACGCGCCTCGGGCCCGACCTCCGACGCCCCGCGGGGTGCGGGGTGCGGGGTCCGGTCGTCCGCGACCTGACCCCGCACCCCGCACGGCCTTCGCGTATCAGCCCTCCCAGCCCAGCCAGGCGGACACCTCGGCCCAGACCAGCCCGAGGTGCTCGGGCTTCGCGAGGTCGTAGTGGGTGCAGGGCACGCCCGCTTCCGACACCACGCCGGTCACGTGCTCCGCCCACCGGTCGGCGGTCGGACCCTCTTCCTCGCGGCCGTTCTTGGCCACGACCAGCAGGGCGTCGCCGTCGAACCGTCCGTGCGTGTGGGTGCGCCGGATCCGGCGGCCGTTGTGCAGCACCCTGGCGAAGGTCCGGTACTCCTCGTCGGTGACCGCACCCAGTGCGCCGCCCGCCTCCAGCCGGACGGCGTCGACCAGTTGGTCGATCTCGTCCTCCGGGTCGAGCTCCTTCTCCCGCGCCGCCATGGCGGCCTCTTCCTCGCTGTCCCACGGGTACTGGTCGAGCAGCACCAGCGCCCCGACCTCCTCACCGGCGGCCTGCAGCTGGACGGCGATCTCGTGGGCGAGTACGCCGCCGTACGACCAGCCCAGCAGGTGGTAAGGACCGCTCGGCTGCACCGACCGCATCTGGGTGATGTAGTCGGCGGCCATCTCCGCTATGGAACCGGCGAGTTCGGAGGTGCCGTCCAGGCCCCGGGCCTGCAGGCCGTAGAGCGGCACGTCCTCCGGCACGTACCGGACCAGCGGCATGTAGCACCAGCTCACGCCGCCCGCCGGGTGGAAGCAGAAGAACGGCGGACGTTCGCCCTGCTCGCGGATCGGCAGCAGTACATCCAGCGCGTCCTGCACCGAGGACAGGCTCATCCTCTTCATCAGCCGGCCCACGGTCGGTGCCGCGAACAGGTCGCGCACCGCCATCGCCACGCCACGTTCCCGCAGCGCCTCGACGAGGCGGACCGCCAGCAGCGAGTGGCCGCCTAGAGCGAAGAAGTCGTCGTCGACGCCCACGCTCTCCAGGCCGAGGACCTCAGCGAAAGCCGCACCGATGTTCGCCTCGAAGGAGTTCACCGAGTGGTGCGCCTCCTCGCGCACCGCGGCCTCCGGCACCGGCAGGGCCTTACGGTCCAGCTTGCCGTTCGGGGTCAGCGGGAACTGCTCGATCACCACGATCGCGGACGGCACCATGTACGCGGGCAGCCGGTCCTGGGCCACTCCCCCGACCGCCTGGGCGAACCCGTCCAGCTCTTCCGGCGCCAGTGCGCGGTTGGGCACCACGTAGGCCACGAGCCGCTGGTCGCCGGGGACGTCCTCGCGCACGAGGGCCACGGCCTGGCCGACCGAGGGATGTCCGGCGACCACCGCCTCGATCTCCCCCAGTTCGATACGGAAGCCGCGCACCTTCACCTGGTCGTCCGCACGGCCCAGGCACTCCAGCTCACCGTCCGCACGCCAACGAGCCAGGTCCCCGGTCCGATACAGCCGCTCCCCGAACGCATACGGCGACGCGACGAACCGCTCCGCCGTCAGACCCGAACGACCCACATAGCCACGGGCCAACTGAGCCCCCGCCAAATACAGTTCGCCCGTCACACCGACCGGAGCCGGACGCATCGAACGATCCAGCACATACGCCCGCGTATTGGCGAACGGCCGACCCACCGACACCACATCCGAAGCGACCTCCGCCGACGTGGCCCACACCGTCGCCTCGGTCGGACCGTACAGGTTCACCGCCCGCACACCCAGGTCCGTGAACCGCTGCGCCAACTCACGCGGCAGCGCCTCACCACCCACCAGCGCCCGCACCCCGGCCGGCCAGCCCTCCTCCTCCAGCAGCGCCCGCCACAACGACGGCACCGCCTGGAGCACGCTCGCGCCCGATGTGAGGACCAGCCGCGTCAGCGCGGACGGATCCCGCACCTCCTCACGCGACGCCAACACGACCGACGCACCCGACACCAACGGCAGGAACAACTCCAACGCGGCGATGTCGAACGACACCGTGGTCACCGCCACCAGCCGATCCCCGGCCGCGACACCCACCCGCTCACCAGCAGCGAACAAATGGTTCACCAACGCACCGTGCGGGACCACCACACCCTTGGGACGACCCGTCGAACCCGACGTATAAATCACATACGCCGCATTGCGCGACTCCAGCTCCACACCCCCACACACCGGCACGTCCGCCACGTCCGACAGAACCGCCAGCTCCGCCACCACCGACGGATCATCGACCACAACCACCGGCACACCCGCCGGCACGACCTCCGCAACCGCCGTGTGCGACAGGACCAGCGGGACACCCGCATCGGCGAGAACATAAGCGATCCGCTCCGCCGGATACTCCGGGTCCACCGGCAGATACGCCCCGCCCGCCTTCATCACCGCCAACAGCGCAACCACCAGATCGACCCCACGGTCCATCACCACACCCACGACCGACTCCGGCCCGACACCACGCCCACGCAGCAACCGCGCCAGCCGGCTCACCCGCGCATCCAGCTCGGCGTAGCCGAGTTCGACGTCCCCCTGCACCAGCGCGATCGCGTCCGGTGTCCGGGCGGCCTGCGCCTCGAACAGCTCGACGACCGTCGCGTCCTGCACCGGGGCGCCGGTTTCGTTCCATTCGGTGAGGACACGGCGTCGCTCGTGCGCGCCGAGCACGTCCACCTCGCTGAGCCGAACGTCGGGGTTCGCGGCCAGCGAGGCCAGCAACCGGACCCACCGTTCGGCCATGCGCACGCTGGACTCGACGTCGAACAGGTCGGCCGACGCCGTGAGCCCTCCGTGCAGACCGGCCGGCGTGCCGTCCGTGTCGTGCACCTCGACCATGTTGAAGTCCAGGTCGACCTTGACGGACGAGGAGCGGGTGACCAGCACGCCGCCGTCGACGGACTCTTCGAAGGAGTCGCCGGTGGTCCAGGATGAGGGCCCGTCCGGCTTCGTCCCCACGGCGTTCTCCAGCAGGAACATCACCTGGAAGAGCGGGTGACGGGCCATCGAGCGGGCCGGTGACAGCTCCTCGACCAGTTTCTCGAACGGCACGTCCGTGTGGGACAGGGACCCCAGCGCGGCTTCCCTGACCCGCGCGAGCACCTCGCGGAAGGTCGGGTCGTCCGAGAGGTCGGTACGCACCACGAAGGTGTTGACGAAGTAGCCGATCAAGTGGTGCATCGCCTCGTCCGTACGGCCCGCGGCAGCCGACCCGATCGGAATGTCGGTGCCCGCTCCCAGGCGGTTCAGGAGCACGGCCAGGGCACCGTGCATGACCATGAACATGGTGACGCCCTCGGCCCGCGCCATCTCGGCGAGCCGCGCGTGCACGTCCGCAGAGGTCTCCAGGCTCGTCTGGTGGCCCCGGTAACTGGCCACCGCCGGACGCGAACGGTCGCTCGGCAGCTCGAGTTCCTCCGGGATACCGGCCAGTTCTTCCCGCCAGAAGGCGACCTGCTCGGCCAGCACGCTGTCCGGGTCGGCGGAGTCGCCGAGCACCTCGCGCTGCCAGAGCGCGTAGTCCGCGTACTGGACCGGCAGCGGCGCCCAGTCGGGCGCTCGACCCTCGGCACGTGCCATGTAGGCGGTCTTCAGGTCGTTGACCATCGGCCCCCACGACCAACCGTCGGCGGTGATGTGGTGCACCACGACCGCGAGCACGCTCTCCTCCGGGCCGACCCGGATCAGCGACGCCCTCAACGGGATCTCGGCGGCGGACAGGTCGAACGCGTACCGCTCGGCCTCGGCCACCGTGCCGGCCAGGTCCTCCTGCTCCACGTCGATCACGTGCAGCGTCCAGTCCAGCTCCTCGAGGTCGAGGATCAGCTGGTAGGGCTCGCCGTCGGCGACCCGGTACACGGTGCGCAGCGACTCGTGGCGCCCGATGACGTCACGGAACGCGGCGTTCAGGAGCTCGGTGTCCACCTCGCCCCGCATCGGCGAGCTGACGGGGATGTTGTAGGTGCTGCTCGGCCCCTCCATCTGGTTGATGATCCACAGGCGGCGCTGTCCGTAGGAGAGCGGAAGGCGCTCGGGCCGGGTGCCCCGCACGAGAGCTGCCCGGGCGGCCTTGGCTCCCACGAGGCGCGTGGCAAGTCCGGCGACGGTCGGCTCCTCGAAGAGCGTACGGATGTCGGTCTCGATGCCGAGCAGGGTGCGGATCCGGCTGACCAGGCGCACGGCCATCAGCGAGTGCCCGCCCAGGGTGAAGAAGTCGTCGTCCACGCCGACGCTCTGCAGGCCGAGGACATCGGCGAAGGCCAGGCAGAGCAGCTCTTCCTGGAGCGTCGACGGCCGGCGGCCGGTGCTGGCCGAGGTTCCCGCGTAGTCCGGTGCGGGCAGGGCCTTGCGGTCGAGCTTGCCGTTGCCGGTGAGGGGCAGCGCGTCCAGGACGACCACGGCCGCGGGCACCATGTGTTCGGGCAGCCGCCGAGCGGTGAACTCGCGGACCGCGGACGGGAGTCCGTCGAGGTCGCCGTCCTCGTCCATCGGCACCACGTACGCGATCAGGCGTACATCGCCGGGCACGTCCTCGCGGGCCACCACCGCTGCCTGCGCCACCAGCGGGTGCGCGGCGATACCGGCCTGCACCTCGCCCAGTTCGACGCGGTAGCCGCGGATCTTGACCTGGTCGTCGGCGCGGCCCTGGAAGACCACTCGGCCGTCCTCGGTCCAGCAGGCCCGGTCACCCGTCCGATACATCCGCAGGCCGGGCTCGAACGGGTTCGCGACGAACCGCTCGGCCGTCAGCGCGGTCCGCTTGACATAACCCCGCGCCAGCTGAACACCCGCCACATACAACTCACCCACAACACCCACAGGAACCGGCCGCAGCGAAGCATCCAACACGTAGAACCGGGTGTTCGCCACCGGAGCACCCACCGGCACCAGCCCGGCATCCGCGTCGGAAACCTCCAGTCGGGTCGTCGCCACACCGATCGTGGTCTCGGTCGGCCCGTAGTGGTTGAACACCACCCCGTCACCGCCGTGCTCGACCAGCTCCCGCACCAACGCCGGAGCAGCCGCCTCACCACCCAGAACCAGCGAACGCCCCGGCAGGACACCCTCCACGCCGGTGACCGAAGCCAGCGCCGCCAGGTGCGAGGGAACCGCCTTCAGGAAATCGATCCCGTGCTCGACCAGATACGAGGACACCGCCACCGGATCGGTAACCGCACCCTCCTCCAGGACGTGCAACTCACCACCCGTGGTCAGACTCGCGAACACCACCGTGTTCCCCAGGTCCGTCGCCTGCGCCTGAAGCAGCGCATACCGG
>NZ_BMVL01000022.1:0-71274 GCF_014650695.1 Streptomyces avidinii
CCGCGGGCTGATGTCCGCCAGCTCACGCAGCAGATCCTCATTGAGGACATCCACCTGCGCGGAGTGGGAGGCATAGTCCACCGCGATACGACGCGCCCGAACACCCTCCACCTCACACGAGGCCAGCAGCTCATCCAGTGCATCCGGCTCACCCGAGACCACCACCGAGGCGGGTCCGTTGACGGCCGCGACACCGATCCGGCCGTCGAACGAAGCGATCCGCTCCTCGACGTCCGCGACGGGCAGCGACACGGAGACCATGCCGCCCTTGCCGGAGAGCTTCTCCAGCACCAGACGCGACCGCACCGCGGCCACCCGGGCACCGTCCTCCAGGGACAGGCCACCCGCCACACACGCGGCCGCGACCTCGCCCTGGGAGTGCCCGATCACCGCGGCAGGCTCCACACCGAAGGAACGCCACACCGCAGCCAACGAGACCATCACCGCCCACAGCACCGGCTGGACCACATCCACCCGGCCCCACAGCGGATCATCCGCCTCACGGAACACCACATCCCGAAGCGACCAGTCCACCAACGGCGACAGCGCACGCTCACACGCCACCATCGACTCCGCGAACACCGCAGACGAATCCCACAACTCCCGGCCCATACCGACCCACTGCGAACCCTGACCCGGGAACACGAACACCACACCACTGGCCGAGGAGCTGCCACGGACCACGGTCGGTGCGTTGGTTCCCTCGGCGATGGACCGCAGGCCGTCTACGAGTTCGTCGCTGGTGCTTCCCACCACCACCGCGCGCTGATCGAACGCCGAGCGGGTCGTGGTCAGCGCATGCCCGACGCTCATCGGGGTCATGTCGGGGTTCTTGGCGAGGTGCGCGGCCAGCCGTGCGGCCTGGTCGCGCAGCGCGGCTTCGTTCCGGCCGGAGACCACCCACGGGACCGGCCCGCTCAGCGCGGGACGCCCCGCATCGGCGGCCGGCTCCGCCGGCTCCTCCTCGGGAGCCTGCTCCAGGATGACGTGCGCGTTGGTACCGCTGATGCCGAACGAGGACACGCCCGCACGACGCGGACGGCCCGTCTCCGGCCAGGCGCGGTTCTCCGTCAGGAGTTCCACGGCGCCGGCGGACCAGTCCACCTCCGGCGTCGGCTCCTGGACGTGGAGGGTCTTGGGCAGCAGTCCTTCGCGCAGGGCGAGCACGGACTTGATCACGCCGGCCACACCCGCCGCCGCGCCCGTGTGCCCGAAGTTGGACTTGACGGAGCCCAGCCACAGGGGCTGGTCGGCAGGGCGGTCCTGGCCGTAGGTGGCCAGCAGCGCCTGCGCCTCGATCGGGTCGCCCAGCGTCGTACCCGTACCGTGCGCCTCCACCATGTCCACGTCTGCCGCCGACAGTCCGGCGTTGGCCAGGGCCTGCCGGATCACCCGCTGCTGCGAAGGACCGTTCGGGGCACTCAGACCGTTCGAAGCACCGTCCTGGTTGATCGCACTGCCGCGCAGGACGGCCAGGACCTCGTGACCGTTGCGGCGCGCGTCCGAAAGGCGCTCGACCACGATCATGCCGACACCCTCGCCCCAGCCGGTGCCGTCCGCGTCCGAGGAGAACGCCTTGCACCGGCCGTCGCCGGCCATGCCGCCGAGATTGTCGAACTCGGCGAACGCGCCCGGCGTGGCCATGATCGTCACGCCGCCCGCCAGCGCCATGTCGCACTCGCCGTTGCGCAGGGACTGCGCGGCGAGGTGCAGGGCGACCAGCGAGGAGGAGCAGGCCGTGTCCACCGTGACGGCGGGACCCTCCAGCCCGAGCACGTACGAGACGCGGCCGGACATGATGCTGCCGAGGGCGCCGGTCATGCCGTAGCCGCTGTCGGCCTCGGCCGAGTTCATCAGGACCGTGGGGTAGTCCTGCGGCCCGCCGCCGACGAAGACACCGGTCGCACTGTTGCGCAGCGACCAGGGGTCGATCCCTGCGTGCTCGACGGCCTCCCACGAGGTCTCCAGCAGCAGCCGCTGCTGGGGGTCCATCGCGGCCGCCTCACGCGGCGAGATCCCGAAGAACGCGGCGTCGAACTCGCCCGCCTCGTGCAGGAATCCGGCCCGCCCGACTGCCGGCGCGCCCCAGCGCTCCCAGCCTCGGTCGGTGGGGAACTCCGTGAGCTCGTCTCGGTTCTCGACGACCAGCTGCCACAGGTCACCGGCCCCGCGCACCCCGCCGGGGTAGCGGCAGGCCATGCCCACGATGGCGAGCGGCTCGTCGTCGGCCGGGCGTCCGGCGGGTGCCACGGCGCCGATGGCCGCCGGGCCACCGGTCAGCTCGGTGTGGAGGTGCGTGGCGAGCTGGTTCGGGGTGGGGTAGTCGAAGACGAGGGTGGCGGGCAGCCGCAGGCCGGTGGCCCGGTTCAGCCGGTTGCGCAGGTCCATCGCCGTCAGCGAATCGAATCCGAGGTCCCGGAACGGGCGGCCCGCGGTGATTTCTGCGGTGGACCCGTGGGACAGCACCTGCGCGGCCTCGCCGCGCACCAGTTCCAGCAGCAGGGTCCGCTGTTCGGATTCGCCCATCTCGGCGAGGGTTTCCCGCAGGCCGACACCCGTCGGGTCCAGGACGTCCCCGCCCGCAGCGGTCCTGTCCAGGGCCTGCCCGACCTCGGGAATGTCCTCGATGAGCGGGCGTCGGCGGGCCATCGTGTAGCCCGGGGTGAACAGCTCCCAGTCCATGTCCGTGACGGTCAGCGAGGTCTCGTCCTGCTCCAGCGCCTGGCGCAGGGCCAGGGTCGCCTGGGCGGGGTCGAGCAGCCGCACGCCACGGCGCAGCAGCTGCTCGGCAGTGTCGCCTTCGGCCATCGCGGTGCCCTGCCAGCCGCCCCAGGAGACGGAGGTCGCGGTCAGACCGCGGCCCCGGCGCTCGCGGGCCAGACCGTCCAGGAACGCACCCGCGGCGGCATTGGCGCCGTTGCTCGCGCTGCCCCAGACCGCTGCACCGGAGGAGAACAGCACGAACGCGTCCAGCTCGACGCCCGGTTCGGATGTGATCTCGTCCAGGTGCCGCGCACCGCGGACCCGGGCGGAGAGGATCTCGTCGAAGTGTTCGGGGGTGGCCTGGACGAGTTCGGCGTAGCCGGATATGCCTGCGGTGTGGAACACGGCGGTGAGGGGGTGTTCGGCGGGAACGGCCTCGATGATCGCGGCGAGCGCGTCGCGGTCGGTGACGTCACACGCCACGACCGACACCTCGGCGCCCAGGCCACGCAGTTCCGCCGCCAGCTCGGCGGCGCCTTCGGCCGCCTCACCACGACGGCTCAGCAGCAGGAGGTGCTCCGCACCGTCCTTCGCCAGCCAACGCGCCAAATGGGCACCGATACCACCGGTACCACCCGTGACCAGGACCGTGCCCCGAGGGTTCCAGTCCTGCACCAGACCCGGGTTCGCCCCGAGAGGCGCACGGACCAGACGACGGGCGTACGCACCCGACGACCGGACCGCGACCTGGTCCTCACCCTCGCCCGCGGAAAGAACACCCGTGAACCCGGCGGCCACCCGCTCGTCCCACACCTCGGGAACGTCGACCAGACCACCCCACGTACCCGGCTGCTCCAGACCCACGATCTGACCCAGCGCCCACACCTGCGTCTGCGCCGGCCGGAGCACATCATCCGCACCCACCGCCGCGGCACCCCGCGTCAGCACCCACAGGGGCGCCGCCGCAGTGCTGTCCACATGCGCCTGCACCAGAGCCACGGTGCGCTCCGCACCGTTCTCCTCGTCCCAGCTCAGGAGGGAGACGACGCCCGCTGCGTCGGGAGTCTCCGCGAGCCGCGCGGCCAGCGCCGCACGGTCCGCATCCGCCCCGGCCACGAGAACGACCACCTCGGCCCCGGCCGCCACGAGGGCGTCCCCGACCTGCTCCACCGGAGCGTCATCACCCGGGGAGACGAGCAGCCAGGTCCCGGCCAGACGGCCGGACGACGGAACACTCACCGAACGCCACACCGTGCGGTATCGCCACGAGTCCAGAACGGAACGCTCCCGACGGCCCTTGCGCCACGCCGACAGCGCCGGAACCACCGGCTCCCACGCGTCGACCGCGCCACCGTCCACCAGCTCCGCCACACCCGCCGCGTCCGCGCGCTCGACCGCACCCCAGAACGCCGCGTCGACCGGGTCGACCGCCGTGCCCTGGCCGGGGATCACCGCGTCGTCGATCCAGTAGCGCTGGTGCTGGAAGGCGTAGGTCGGAAGGGACACCCGGTTGCCCGCGGTGAACAGCTGCTTCCAGTCGACCGGAGCACCCGCCACATAAGCCTCGGCCAGCGAGGTCAGGAAGCGCTCCGCGCCACCCTCCTCACGCCGCAGCGAACCCACCGTCACCAACGGACGATCCACCGCGTCACCGGTCTGGGCCACCGCCATCGTCAGCACCGGATGCGGACTCGACTCGATGAAGAGGGAGTTGCCCCTCTGGGCCAGCAGGCGGGTGACCGGTTCGAACTGCACCCGCTCCCGCAGGTTCCGTACCCAGTACCCGGCATCCAGACCAGCCGTGTCCATCCGCTCACCCGACACCGTCGAATAGAACGCGACGGGTGAGGACCGCGGGCTGATGTCGGCCAGCTCACGCAGGAGGTCTTCGTTGAGGGCGTCGACCTGGGCGGAGTGGGAGGCGTAGTCCACCGCGATACGACGGGCCCGAACACCCTCCGCCTCGCAGGAGGCCAGCAGCTCATCCAGGGCACCCGGCTCACCCGAGACCACCACCGAGGCGGGCCCGTTCACGGCAGCCACACCGATCCGGCCGTCGAAGGAAGCGATCCGCTCCTCGACGTCCGTGACGGGGAGGGACACCGAGACCATGCCGCCCTTCCCGGACAGCTTCTCCAGCACCAGACGCGACCGCACGGCCACGATCCGGGCGCCGTCCTCCAGGGAGAGGCCACCGGCGACGCACGCGGCCGCGACCTCGCCCTGGGAGTGCCCGATCACCGCGGCAGGCTCCACACCGAACGAACGCCACACCGCAGCCAACGAGACCATCACCGCCCACAGCACCGGCTGGACCACATCCACCCGGTCGAAGGACGGAGCGCCGGGCTCCTGGCGCAGCACCGCGAGCAGCGACCAGTCCACGAGGGGGCTCAGCGCCTCTTCGCACTCCGCAAGTCGGGCCCGGAAGACCGGCGAGGCGTCCGCCAGCTCGGCGGCCATGCCGAGCCACTGCGAGCCCTGGCCGGGGAAGACGAACACGGCACCGCCGGTGCTGGTGCGGCCGGACACCACACCGCTGCCCTCGCCGCCGTCCGCGACCGACCGCAGGCCCGCGACGAGCGCGTCCGGGGCGCCGCCCAGGACGACGGCCCGGTGCTCGAACGCCGAACGGGTGTCCGCCAGCGAAAGGCCCACGTCCACGGGGTCGAGGCCGGGGTTCTGGGCGAGGTGCGCGGCCAGCCGTGCGGCCTGGTCGCGCAGCGCGGCTTCGTTCCGGCCGGAGACCACCCACGGGACCGGCCCGCTCAGTGCGGGACGACCCGCATCGGCGGCCGGCTCCGCCGGCTCCTCCTCGGGAGCCTGCTCCAGGATGACGTGCGCGTTGGTACCGCTGATGCCGAACGACGACACACCCGCACGACGCGGACGGCCCGTCTCCGGCCAGGGACGGGCCTCGGTGAGCAACTCCACCGCGCCCGAGGACCAGTCCACCTCCGGCGTCGGCTCCTGGACGTGGAGGGTCTTGGGCAGGACGCCGTGCTGGAGGGCCAGCACGGCCTTGATCACGCCGGAGACGCCGGCGGCGGCCTGGGTGTGTCCGATGTTGGACTTCAGCGTTCCCAACCACAGGGGCTGGTCGGCAGGGCGGTCCTGGCCGTAGGTGGCCAGCAGGGCTTCGGCTTCGATGGGGTCGCCGAGCGTCGTGCCCGTGCCGTGCGCCTCCACCATGTCCACGTCGGCCGCCGACAGTCCGGCGTTGGCGAGGGCCTGCCGGATCACCCGCTGCTGCGAAGGACCGTTCGGGGCACTCAGACCGTTCGAAGCACCGTCCTGGTTCGCCGCCGATCCGCGGATGACAGCGAGGATCGGGTTGCCGTCCCGGCGGGCGTCCGAGAGGCGCTGGAGCGCGAGGACACCGGCGCCCTCTCCCCAGCCGGTGCCGTCGGCGTCGGCGGAGAACGCCTTGCAGCGGCCGTCGCCGGCGGAACCGCCGGTCGCCGCGAACTCGGCGAAGATCGAGGGGGTGACGAGCACCAGCACGCCACCGGCCAGCGCCAGGTCGCACTCGCCGGTGCGCAGGGACTTGATGGCGAGGTGCAGGGCGACCAGCGAGGACGAGCAGGCCGTGTCCACGGTGACCGCGGGACCTTCCAGCCCCAGGGCGTAGGAGATCCGGCCGGACAGCACGCTGCCCGGGGCGCCGGTCAGTGCGTAGCCGCCCGCGCCCTCGGCCGAGTTCATCACCAGGGCGCCGTATTCCTGGGGGGCGCCGCCGACGAAGACGCCGGTGCGGCTGCCCTTCAGTGAGGCGGGGTCGATCCCGGCCCGCTCGAGCGCCTCCCACGACGTCTCCAGCAGCAGCCGCTGCTGGGGGTCCATGGCCTTGGCCTCGCGGGGCGAGATGCGGAAGAAGTCCGGGTCGAAGTTGCCGGCGTCGTGCAGGAAGGCGCCGGTGCGGGCGGTGGGTACGTCCCAGCGTTCCCAGCCGCGGTCGGCGGGGAAGCCGGTCATGGCGTCGCGGCCTTCGGTGATCAGCTGCCAGAGGCCCTCGACGTCGTGGACGCCTCCGGGGTAGCGGCAACCGATACCGACGATCGCGAGGGGTTCCGCGGACGCCGTCGTGAGCCGCTGGTTCTGCTGCCGGAGACGCTCGTTCTCCAGCAGCGAGGCCCGCAGCGCGTCAACGACCTCCGAGATGGAACTGTCCATGTTCAACTCCCACTTGAATGTTGCGTCAACGCGCCGGGCACGGCTTTTTTCAGGCTATGGGGCCGGGGGGCGCACCCCGGCCCCAGACAAGGACCACGAGCACCCCTATTTCCTGGAGGTGCTCGTGGTCCTGGGCCCCTGTACTTCAGTCCGTCACGAGAGGCCGAACTCGTCGTCGAGCAGGGAGACGAGCTCCGCGGCGCTCACCGAGTCGAGGTCGATCTCGCCGTCCTCGTCCTCGTCCGCGGTGCTCTCCTCCAGCGTCGACAGGAGGACCCGCAGGCGGGTCGCCATGGCTCCCCTGTCGCCGTCCCCGGGCTTCAGGGCGCGCACGGCGCTCTCCAGCCCCTTCAGGGCGAGCAGGGCCGGGTCGGCCTCGGCGACGGCCCCCAGGTCGAGGCCGGCCAGCAGGTGTGCGGCGAGCGCCCTCGTGTTGGGGTGGTCGAAGACGAGGGTCGCGGAGAGCCGTACGCCGGTGATCGCCGTGAGCCGGTTGCGCAGGTCGACCGCCATGAGGGAGTCGAAGCCGAGGCTCTTGAACGCCTTGGTGACCGGCACCGCGTCCGCCGAGGGCAGGGCGATGACGGAGGCCACCTCGGTGCGTACGAGGGTCTCCAGGGCGGCGACGCGGTCGTCCTGGGCGAGGCGCCCGAGGCGTTCGCGCAGCGCCGAGGGTCCGGCGACGGGTACCCCTGTGTGGCGGCGGGGCTGCGGAGCCAGGGCCCTGAGCGCCTCCGGCAGGGCGGCGCGGTCGGCCGAGGAGAGCCCGGCGGGCTCGAAGTGGAACGGCAGCAGGACCGGTTCTCCGGCGGCGTGTGCCGCGTCGAACAGTTCCATGCCCTCGGCCGGGGTGAGCGGAGTCATGCCGGCCCGGGCGATGCGCCGAAGGTCGGCCTCTTCGAGCTGGGCGGTCATGCCGCCGCTGCTCTCCCAGGGGCCCCAGGCCAGCGCGAGCGCGGGCAGGCCGTCGGCCCGCCGCTGCCTGCACAGGGCGTCCAGGTAGGCGTTGGCCGCGGCGTACGCGGCCTGTCCGCCGCCGCCCAGCGCACCCGCGAGGGAGGAGCAGACCGCGAAGGCGCGCAGGTCGAAGGAGGCGGTGAGATCGTGCAGGTTCACCGCGGCATCGACCTTGGGGGTCAGGACCCGGTCCACCTGGTCGCCGGTGAGCGAGCCGAGCAGGCCGTCGTCCACGACACCGGCCGCGTGCACCACCCCTACCAGGGGTGCGTCCGCGGGGATCGTGCCGAGGACGGTGGCCAGGGCGTCCCGGTCGGCGGCGTCGCAGGCGACCACCCGTACATGGGCGCCCTCCGCCGTCAGTTCGCGCTGGAGGTCGACCGCTCCCGGCGCGGCCGAGCCGCTGCGGGAGGTGAGCACGAGGTGGCGGACACCGTGCACGCGGACGAGGTGCCTGGCCAGCAATGCGCCGATCATGCCGGTGGCACCGGTGATCAGGGTCGTGCCGTCGGCCGGCCACTGATCGGCGCGGGGCACGCTGTCCACGCCGTGCCGGACCACCCGCGGGACGAGGACGACCCCGTCGCGGATCGCGAACTGCGCCGCGTCGGTGGTGTCGACCCTGGTCAGCGCCTGCGCCTGGGCGAGGTCCGGGAGGGTGCTGCCGGCGTCGAGGTCGACCAGGAAGAGCCGGCCGGGGTGTTCGAGCTGGGCGCTGCGCGCGAGGCCCCACACCGGGCTGTGGGCCAGGTCGCGTACGCCTTCGTCGGGCAGTGCCTCGACGGCGCCCCGGGTGCACAGCACCAGGGTCGACTTGTCGAACAGCTCCTCCTCGGTCCAGGTGCGGACGAGGTCGAGCGCGGTGTGGACGGCGGTGCGGGCCGCGGCGGCGTCCGGATCCGCGGCGGGGGAGGCACAGGTGACCAGGACGTTGTCCGGTACCGGCGCGCCGTCGGCGAGGGCCTGCCGCAGCGCGGCGAGGTCAGGGTAGTGGTCGGCCTCGGCCGACTCCTGTCCCACCACGGCCCAGTGCAGGGCCGGAGCGCCGATCGGTGCCCCGGCCGGGGCGGCGGTCCAGTCCGCCCGGTAGAGGGACGACGTGGCGGTGGTGCCCAGCTGGCTGCGGGAGACCGTGCGGAGGCTGAGGCCGCCGACGGTCGCCAGGGGGCTGCCGTCGCCGGTCCACAGGCTCGCCGCCACCTCGTCGGTGCCGTCGCCTGCCGTGAGCCTGACCCGGCAGCTGCCGGATCCCTGCTGGTGGGCGGAGACCTCGCGCCAGGAGAACGGCAGGAAGGGGCCGTTGGAGTCCTGCGCGGAGGGCAGGAACGCGAGGGTGTGCAGGGCCGCGTCCAGGAGTGCGGGGTGCGCCCCGAACGCCTGGGCGTCGTCGGTCGCCTGCGGGGGCAGGGTGATCTCGGCGTAGACGTCGCCGTCCAGCCGCCAGGCGGCGGTCAGGCCCTGGAAGACGGGGCCGTAGGAGGTCCCGGAGGCGGCCAGGGCGGGGTAGAAGCCGGTCAGGTCGAGCGGCTGGGCCCCCTCGGGAGGCCAGACGGAGAGCCGTTCCGCTTCCCGGGCCCCGACGGGGCCGGCGGCGAGGTGTCCTTCCGCGTGCCTGGTCCATGCGGCCCCGGTGGCGGGGCGGGAGTAGACGGCGACGGGACGGTGTCCCGCCTCGGTGGCCTCGCCGACGGCGACCTGCACGGCGACGCTGCCGTGTTCGGGCAGGATCAGCGGGCTGAGCACGACGAGTTCCTCGACGTGGCCGGCTTCGAGCCGGTCGCCCGCCCAGAGGGCGAGCTCCAGGAAGCCGGTGCCGGGGAAGAGCGCGGAGTCCAGGATCCGGTGGTCGGCCAGCCAGGGCTGGGCGGTCAGGGAGATCTCGCCGGTGAACAGGACGTCGCCGCCGGAGGCCTGGCTGACCATGGCGCCCAGCAGGGGGTGCCCGGTGGTCTCGAGGCCGGCCGAGGACACGTCGCCGCGTTCGGTGCCGGACGAGGAGGGCCAGTAGGCCGTCCGCTGGAAGGCGTACGTCGGCAGGTCCGCGGGCCGGGCACCGGTCCCTTCGAAGACGGCGTTCCAGTCGACGGTGACGCCGTGCACGTGGGCCGCGGCCAGGGCCGTCAGGAGTGTCTGCGGTTCGGGCCTGTCCCGGCGCAGCAGTGAGGTGCGTACTCCCTCCTCGGGGAGGCCGGGGCAGTCCTCCGCCATCGTGGTGAGGGTGGCGTCCGGCCCGAGTTCCAGGAGGCCGGTGACGCCCGCGTCGGCGAGGGCGCCGATGCCGTCGGCGAAGCGGACGGTGTGCCGGGCGTGCCGCACCCAGTAGCGGGGGTCGGCGATCTCGTCGGCACCGAGGACGGCCCCGGTGAGGTTGGAGACGACGGGGATCTTCGGCGGGGCGAAGGTCAGCCCGTCGACCAGCTCGGCGAACTCCTCGAGCATCGGCTCCATCAGCGGGGAGTGGAAGGCGTGGCTGACGCTGAGCGCGCGGATCCGGCGGCCCACCCCGGCGAAGTGCGCGGTGAGGGCCGTGATGCCTTCGGCCGCGCCGGAGAGCACCACCGAGCGGGGGCCGTTGACGGCCGCGATGTCCACGGTGTGCGCCCGGTCGCCCAGGACTGCCGTGATGGCCGCGGCGGCCTCCTGCTCCTCGGCCTGTACCGCGAGCATGGCGCCGCCCGCGGGGAGCGCCTGCATGAGGCGGCCCCGGGCGGTGACGAGCCGGGACGCGTCGGCGAGGCTCAGGACGCCCGCCACGTGGGCGGCGCTGATCTCGCCGACGGAGTGGCCGAGGAGGTAGTCGGGGACCACGCCCCAGGACTCCAGGAGCCGGAACAGGGCCACTTCGAGGGCGAAGAGCGCGGGCTGGGTGACCGCGGTCCGGTCGAGTTCGTCCCGGCCGCCGCCGAACACGGTTTCGCGCAGCGGCCTGCCGAGCAGCGGGTCGACGTGCGCGCAGACCTCGTCGAAGGCACGGGCGAACGCGGGGAAGGCCGCGTACAGTTCCTGCCCCATGCCCGGCCGCTGGGAGCCCTGGCCCGGGAACAGGACGGCGAGGGCGCCCTCCCCCGCCGTGCCGCGCAGCACCTCCTGCGGGGTGTCGCCCGTCGCGAACGCGGCGAGCGCGGACATGGCCTCCTCGCGGTCGGTGGTCATGACCGCCGCCCGGAATTCGAGGGCGGCGCGACCGGTCGCCAGGGAGTGGGCGACGTCGGTGGTGGGTGCCTCGTGCCGGTCCCGGAGCCAGGTGACCAGCCGGTCGGCCTGGGCGCGCAGGGCGTTCTCGTCGTGCGCGGACAGCAGCAGCGGGGTGACCGGAAGCGGTGCGGTCGCCGGAGCGGCCTCGGGCTCGGGCTCGGGCTCGGGCTCGACAGCCTGCTCGAGGATGACGTGGGCGTTGGTGCCGCTGACGCCGAACGAGGAGACACCGGCGCGGCGGGGGCGGCCGGTCTCCGGCCACGGGCGGGTCTCGGTCAGCAGTTCCACGGCGCCCGAGGTCCAGTCGACGTTCGTGCTCGGCTCGTCGATGTGGAGGGTCCTGGGCAGCACGCCGTGGCGCAGTGCCTGCACCGTCTTGATGACGCCGCCGATGCCGGAGGCGGCCTGGCTGTGCCCGATGTTGGACTTCAGGGAGCCGAGCAGCAGCGGCTGGTCGCCGGTCCGCTCGCGCCCGTAGGTGGCGAGGATGGCCTGGGCCTCGATCGGGTCGCCGAGGGTGGTACCCGTGCCGTGCGCCTCGACCGCGTCGATGTCCGCGGCGGTGAGTCCGGCGCGCTCCAGGGCGTGCCGGATGACCCGCTGCTGGGAGGGGCCGTTGGGGGCGGTCAGGCCGTTGGAGGCGCCGTCCTGGTTGATGGCGGAGCCGCGCAGCACCGCGAGGACCGGGTGCCCGTTGCGGCGGGCGTCGGAGAGCCGTTCGACGAGGACCATGCCGACGCCCTCGGCCCAGCCGGTGCCGTCCGCCGCGTCGGCGAAGGCCCTGCAGCGGCCGTCGGGCGACAGACCGCCCTGCTTGGCGAAGTCGTCGAAGAGGAACGGGCTGGTCATCACGGCGATGCCGCCGGCCAGGGCGAGGTCGCAGTCACCGTCGCGCAGGGACTGGGCGGCGGTGTGCAGGGCGACCAGGGAGGAGGAGCAGGCGGTGTCGACGGTGATCGCCGGTCCCTCCAGGCCCAGGACGTAGGACACCCGGCCGGAGACCACGCTGGTGGCCGTGCCGGTCACGCCGTATCCGGCCAGCGCCTGCGAGCCGCGGGGGAAGAGGCTGGTGTAGCCGGAGGATGCCGCGCCGACGAAGACGCCGGTACGGGTGCCGCGCAGCGTGTCGGGGGCGATCCCGGCGCGCTCCAGCGCCTCCCAGGACGTCTCCAGCAGCAGGCGCTGCTGCGGGTCCATCGTGAGTGCTTCCCGGGGGGAGATCCCGAAGAACGCGGCGTCGAACTCCGCGACGCGTTCGAGGAATCCGCCCTGCTGCGGCACGGAGGCGTCGGCGGGCGCCTCGGTGGTCCAGCCGCGGTCGGCGGGGAAGCCTGCGATGGCGTCCCGCTCGTCGTGGACGAGGTCCCACAGCTGCTCGGGCGTGGTGACGCCGCCGGGGTAGCGGCAGGCCATGCCGACGATCACGAGGGGTTCGTCGTCCGTGCGGGCCGCGGCCGGGGCGCGGGTCGGCGCCGCCGGAGCCGTCGGGGCCGCGGGCTCGTCCAGGTCGCCGAGGAGTTCGCCGGCGATGTAGTCGGCGAGTTCGGCGGGGGTCGGGTGGTCGAAGACCACGGTGACGGGCAGCCGGAAGCCGACGACGTTGGTCAGCCGGTTGCGGAACTCGACGGCGGTCAGCGAGTCGAAGCCGAGTTCGCGGAACTGCGTGGTCGAGCCGACCGTGTCCGCGTCGGAGTGGCCGAGGACGGTCGCGACGTGCGACCGGACCAGCTGGAGGAGGGTCCGCGTGCGCTCGGTCCCGGTGAGCGGGACCAGACGCTCGCGCAGCGAGCCGCCCTCGGTCTCCGCTGCGCGGCGGCCGGCCCGGCGGGCCGGGGTCGGCACCAGGGCCCGCATGATGGGCGCCACCCGGCCGGAGGTCCCGGCGAGCGCCGCAGGGTTCAGCTTGATGGGTGCCAGCTGGGCCCGGTCGGTGCGGCAGGCGGTGTCGAACACCGCCAGGCCTTCCGCGGAGGTCATCGGCACGACGCCGCCGCGGCTCATGCGCTCCATGTCGCGCTCGTCGAGGTGGCCGGACATCTCGCTGCGCTGCTGCCAGAAGCCCCAGGCGAGGGAGATTCCCGGCAGGCCCTGTGCCTGCCGGTGGGCGGCCAGCGCGTCGAGGATCACGTTGGCGGCGGCGTAGTTGCCCTGTCCGGGGGCACCCATGGTGCCCGCCATCGAGGAGAACAGCACGAAGGCGCTGAGGTCGAGGTTCCGGGTCAGCTCGTGGAGGTTGAGCGCTCCGGTCACCTTGGGCCGCAGCACGGCCGCGGTCCGCTCGGCGGTCAGGGATTCGACGAGGCCGTCGTCCAGGGCCGCGGCGGTGTGCAGGACGGCGGCCAGCGGCCGGTCCGCGGGGATGCCGGCGAGCAGGGCGGCGAGTGCGTCCCGGTCGGCGACGTCGCAGGCGGCGACGGTCACCCGGGCGCCGGCGGCGGTCAGCTCCTCGGCGAGTTCCCGGGCGCCCGGGGCGTCCGGACCGCGCCGGCTGGTCAGCAGCAGGCTGGTCACGCCGTGCTCGACGACCAGGTGGCGGGCGAGCAGACCGCCCAGCGTGCCGGTGCCTCCGGTGATCAGGACGGTTCCCTCGGTGGGCCAGGGGGCGCCGGGGATGGTGAGGACGGCCTTGCCCACCAGGGTGGCCTGGCTCAGGGCCCGGAAAGCGGTCCGGATGTTGCGGACGTCCCACAGGTTGATCTTCGGGGGCAGCAGGGTGCCGCTCTCGAACAGGCCGACGAGGGTCTCCAGCATCTCGTGGATGCGGTCGAGCCCGGCCTCGGGCAGGTCGTACGCCTGGTAGGCGACGCCCGGGTAGGCCTCGGCGACCTGCGCGGGGTCGCGCTTGTCGGTCTTGCCCATTTCGAGGAAGCGGCCGCCGCGCGGCAGCAGCCGCAGGCCCGCGTCCACGAAGTCACCGGCGAGGCAGTCCAGGACCACGTCCATGCCGCGTCCCTCGGTGGACTCCATGAACCACTGCTCGAAGTCGAGTGTGCGGGAGTTCGCGAGGTGCGCGGTGTCCAGGCCCTGGTCGCGCAGGGTCTGCCACTTGCCGGGGCTCGCCGTGGCGTACACCTCGGCGCCGAGGTGCCGGGCCAGCTGGATCGCGGCGCTGCCGACGCCGCCGGCGGCGGCGTGGATGAGGACGGACTGTCCGGCCTCGAGACCGCCGAGGTCCACGAGCCCGTAGTAGGCGGTCATGTAGGTGACGGCGACGGAGGCGGCCTCTTCGAAGGACCAGCCGGTGGGCATCCGGTGCATGGTGCGTTCGTCGGCGACGGTCACGGGTCCGAAGACGTCGTCGGCGAGGCCGAAGACCCGTTCACCGACCCGGTGGTGGGTGACCTCGGCACCGACACCGGTGATCACACCGGCGACCTCGCCGCCCATCCCGGTCAGTCCGGGTACCAGGTCGAGGGCGACGACGACGTCCTTGAAGTTGATGCCCGCGGCGCGGACGGCGATGCGCACCTGGCGCGGGCCGAGCGGTTCGAGGGCCCGCGGGTAGGGAACCGCCTCGAGGCCCTCGATGGTGCCGGGCCGGGTGTTCTCGATGCGCCAGGCGGCCGTGTCTGCGGGCGGCAGGACACTCGTGCCCGGATCCCAGCGGGACAGGCTCGGGGTGCGCACCACGCCGTCGCGCAGGGCGAGCTGCTCCTCGCGGGTGGCGAGCGCGGCGCCGAGCCGGGCGCGGGATTCCGGAGCGTCGTCGAGGTCGACGAGGCCGAACCGTCCGGGGTGTTCGTTCTGCGCCGAGCGCACGAGTCCCCAGACACCGGCGGCGGCCAGGTCGTCCACGTCCTCGCCGGTCGCGGTGGCCACGGCTCCGCCGGTCAGGACGACGAGCCGGGTGTCCGCCAGGCGTTCGTCGGCGATCCAGGCCTGCAGGAGGGCGAGGGCCTCCACGACCGGGGCGCCGACCCCCTCGTGGGTGCCGTCGCCGCGGACCGGCCACAGCACGGTGTCCGGGGCTCCGTCGGCGGCGAGGTGCGCGAGGATCTCCTCGACGCCGCCGAGGACCGGGGTGCCGGGCAGTGCGTCGGCGATCCCCAGGGGGTCGGTACCGAGGACGAGGCAGCGGGGTGCCGGCTCCTCGGCCCGGACGGTCCTCCAGTCGAGCTGGTAGAGCGCGTCCGAGCGGACGGTGCGCAGGGCCGCCGCGGTCATCCGGCGGACGACGAGGGAGTTCACGGAGGCGACCGGCTCGCCTGTCTCGTCTGCGAGGAGGACGGTGAACTCGTCCTCGCCGCGACGGGTGATCCGTACGCGCAGACGGGCGCAGCCGGTCGTGTGGAGCTGTACGCCGGCCCAGGAGAACGGCATGCCGACTCCCCCGCCGTCGTCGCCGTCCCAGGTGAACATCGAGTGCAGGGCGGCGTCGAAGAGCGCCGGGTGCAGGCCGAACCGTTCGGCCTGGGCCCGCTGGTCGGCGGGCAGTGCGACCTCGGCGTACACCGCGCCGTCGAGGTGCCAGACCTGGCTCAGGCCTCGGAACTCGGGGCCGTACTGGTAACCGGCTTCGGCCATGCGGTCGTACATGCCGGTGATGTCGACGGATTCGGCGCCCTCCGGGGGCCAGGTGCCGGTCAGCGTGCCGGTCCCGTCGTCCGTCCCGGTCTCCGCGGCGAGCAGCCCGGAGGCGTGCCGGGTCCAGACGACGTCGGCGAGGGCGTCCTCGGGGCGGGAGTAGACGCTGACGACGCGTGCGCCGGTCTCGTCGGCGGCCTCGACATGGGCCTGCACCACAACTGCACCCCTGTCGGGCACCACGAGCGGCGTGTGCAGGGTCAGTTCCTCGATCCGGCCGCAGCCGACCTGGTCGCCTGCGAGCACGGCCAGCTCGACGAAACCGGTGCCGGGGAAGATCACCCGGTCGGACACGCCGTGCGCGGCGAGCCAGGGCTGTGCGCGCAGCGACAGCCGTCCGGTCACGAGGGCGCCGTCGCCGTCGGCCATCCGCACCAGTGCGCCGAGCAGCGGGTGCTTGACGGGTGCGAGGCCGACGGAACCGACATCGCCGGTGGGGTCGGTGACCTCGGTCCAGTAGCGCGTGCGCTGGAAGGCGTACGTGGGCAGTTCCACGGTACGGGCGCCGGTTCCGGCGAACACGGCCTGCCAGTCCACGCGGACGCCGCCGAGGTGGGCCGCGGCGAGCGAGGTCAGCATGCGGCCGAGGCCGCCCTGGTCGCGGCGCAGAGTCTCCACCACCGCGCCGTCCGAGCCTGCGGCGTCCATGGTCTGTTCGATGCCCAGGCGCAGGACCGGGTGGCTGCTGGTCTCGATGAAGGCGCGGTGGCCCTCGGCGAGCAGGGTTCGGACCGTGGGCGCGAACAGCACCGGCTGCCGCATGTTCTCGTACCAGTAGTCCGCGTCCATGGTGGCGGTGTCCAGCAGGGTGCCGGTGACCGTCGAGTAGAGCGGGATGTCTCCCGTGCGGGGGCGCACCGGAGCCATCAGGTCACGCATCCGGTCGCGCAGCGGCTCGACCAGCGCGCAGTGCGACGGCACGGTGGCCGGGACGATCCGGGCGCGGATCCCTTCGGCGTCGCACTCGGCGACGAACTCGGACAGGGCGGCGTCCTCGCCGGCGACGGCCACCAGACGGGGGCCGTTGATGCCGGACAGGGCCAGCCGACCCGCCCAGCGGCCGAGACGGTCCTGTACCTCGTCGGCGGAGAGCGACACCGACGCCACCGCGCCCCTACCGACCAGCGTTTCGGCCATCAGCCGGCTGCGGAGGGCGATCACGCGGGCCGCGTCCTGCAGGGACAGCCCGCCGGCGACGTACGCGGCGGCGGCCTCACCCTGGGAGCTGCCGACCACGGCGTCCGGTTCGATTCCGTAGGAGCGCCACAGCGCCGCCAGCGAAACCATGACCGTGAACAGCACGGGCTGGACGACCTCGATGTGGTCCAGGGAGGCCGCGCCGGGCTCGCCGCGCAGGACGTCGAGGACCTTCCAGTCCACGAACTCCTCTATGGCCTGGGCGCATTCGTTCGCCTTGGCGGCGAAGACCGGCGAGGTGTCGAGAAGTTCGCGACCCATGCCGATCCACTGCGAGCCCTGGCCGGGGAAGACGAACACGGTCTTGCCCTCGACCGGGGAGCCGTACAGGACTCCCTCGGCGGGCCGGTCCTCGGCGAGCGCCTCCAGGGCCTCCAGGAGGCCGTCCCGGTCGGCGGCGAGGATCGCGGCCCGGTGCTCCAGGCCGGTACGGGTGGTGGCCAGCGAGTACGCCACGTCGGCGGCGGACGGCTCCGGGTGGGTGAGGAGGTGCGCGCGCAGGGTGCGCGCCTGCTCGCGCAGGGCGGTCTCTCCGCGCGCGGAGAGCACCCAGGGCAGCAGCGGCGGGGCGGCTGCGGAGGCGGGAGCCTCGTCGTCGCTGGTGCCGGCGGCGGGCTCGGGGGCCTGTTCGAGGATGACGTGCGCGTTGGTGCCGCTGATGCCGAAGGCGGAAACGGCTGCCCGGCGCGGCGCGTCGGACTCGGGCCAGGCCCGTGCCTCGGTGAGGATCTCGACGGCGCCCGCGGACCAGTCGACGTTCGGCGTGGGCGCGTCGACGTGCAGGGTCTTGGGCAGCAGGCCGTGCCGCAGCGCCTGCACCATCTTGATGACGCCGCCGACACCCGCGGCGGCGCCGCTGTGCCCGATGTTCGACTTCAGCGAGCCCAGCCACAGCGGCCGGTCGGCGGTCCGGGCCTGGCCGTAGGTGGCCAGCAGTGCGTCCGCCTCGATCGGGTCGCCCAGTGAGGTGCCGGTGCCGTGTGCCTCGACCACGTCGACCTCGGCGGGCGACACGCCCGCGTCGGCCAGGGCCTGGCGGATGACCCGCTGCTGGGACGGGCCGTGCGGAGCGGTCAGGCCGTTGGAGGCGCCGTCCTGGTTGACGGCGGAGCCCTTCAGCACCGCGAGCACCGGGTGGCCGTTGCGCAGGGCGTCGGAGAGCCGCTCCACCGCGACGACGCCGACGCCCTCGCTCCAGCCGGCGCCGTCGGCCGCCGCGGAGAAGGCCTTGGAGCGGCCGTCGGGGGCCAGCGCACGCTGCTGGGACAGGGCGACGTGGACCGCCGAGGTGGACAGCGTGGTGGCACCGCCGGCCAGGGCGAGGTCGCACTCGCCGTTGCGCAGGGCCTGCGCGGCGAGGTGCAGGGTCACCAGCGAGGAGGAGCAGGCGGTGTCCACGGTGACCGCCGGGCCCTCCAGGCCCAGGACGTACGAGATGCGGCCGGACAGCACGCTGTTGGACGTGCCGGTGGAGCCGTAGGTGTCCATTCCGTCCGGGGAGGCGGCCAGCAGCGAACCGTAGTCCTGCTGGTTGAGTCCGGCGAAGACGCCCGTGCGGCTGCCGCGCAGCGCGTGGATGTCGAGGCCGGCCCGCTCCAGGGCTTCCCAGGAGGTCTCCAGCAGCAGGCGCTGTTGCGGGTCCATCGCCTGCGCCTCGCGCGGGGAGATCCCGAAGAACGCGGCGTCGAAGCCCGCGATGTCCTGGACGAATCCGCCCTCGCGGACGTGGCAGGTGCCGGGGTGGTCGGGGTCGGGGTGGTAGAGGCCGTCCAGGTCCCAGCCCCGGTCGGCGGGGAACGGGCCGACCGCGTCGGTCTCCTCGCTCACCAGCCGCCACAGGTCGTCGGGGGAACTGACCCCACCGGGGTAGCGGCAGGCCATTCCGACGATCGCGATGGGCTCGCTGCCCCGCGCTTCCACGTCGGCCAACCGCTGCCGGGTGCGGTGCAATTCCGAGCTGACCCTCTTGAGGTAGTCCCGGAGCTGCTGCTCGTTGTTCATCCGGCTCAGTCCTTTCCGAATTCCGCGTTGATGAAGTCGAAGAGCTCTTCATCCGTCGCGGAATCGAGCTTGCTGGTGATGTCGCCCTCGGACGTTTCGTCCTCGCGGCCGTTCCAGGCGGCGGCCAGGCCGCGCAGCCGGGTGGCGATCTGTTCGCGGGTGGCGTTGTCCGGGGGTGAGGCCGCGAGTGCGGCCTCGAGGTGGTCGAGCTGGGTCAGTACCGGCAGCGGTGCCCCGGCGACCGACCGCAGGATCTTGTTCTGCAGGTGCTCGGCGAGCGCGTTCGCGGTCGGGTAGTCGAAGACCAGTGCGGCGGAGAGTTGGACGCCGGTGGCCGCGATCAGCCCGTTGCGCAGTTCCACGGCGGTGAGGGAGTCGAATCCGAGCTCCCGGAAGGGACGCCTGGGGTCGAGTGCGACGTCGGAGCCGTAGTCGAGGACGCGCGCCACCTGCTGCTGGATCAGCTCCAGCAGCATGCTCTGCCGACCGCTCTCGGACTGGGCGGCCAGCTGCTGGGCGAGGGTCTGGGCGGGCGCCGCGGCAGCGGCTCCGGAGGCCCGGCGCAGCGGGGTCCGGACGAGACTGCGGAACGGGGCCGGGAGGGACCCGTCGCCCGCCTTCTTCCGCAGGACGGCCAGGTCCAGGCGCATCGGCACCAGGGTGGCCGCGCCGGAGGCCCAGGCCCGGTCGAACAGGGCGGCGCCCTGCTCGGGGGTGAAGGCCAGGACGCCTGCCTGCGCCATGCGGCGCCGGTCGCCGTCGGACAGGTTGGCCGCCATGCCGGAGGTGGTCTCCCACAGGCCCCACGCCAGCGAGGTGGCGGGCAGGCCGGCCTCCCGGCGGCGGTGGGCGAGCGCGTCCAGGAACGCGTTGGCCGCAGCGTAGTTGGCCTGGCCTGCGCCTCCGAAGGTGCCGACGCCGGAGGAGAAGAGCACGAAGTGGGACAGGCCCAGGTCCGCGGTCAGCTCGTGCAGGTTGAGCGCCGCATCGGCCTTGGGCCGCAGTACGGTGTCCACCCGCTCGGGCGTCAGCGTGGTCAGTACGCCGTCGTCGACGACGCCGGCGATGTGCACCACGGCGGTGACGGGGTGCTCCGCCGGAACGTCCGCGAGGACGGCGGCCAGGGCCGCGCGGTCAGCGGCGTCGCAGGACACGAAGGTCGCCTCGGCGCCCGACTCGGCGAGCAGTGCCGCCAGTTCGGCGGCACGCGGGTCCTGCGGACCCTTCCTGCTGAGCAGCAGGAGCCGGCGTACGCCGTGTCCGGTGGCCAGGTGCCGCACGATCTCGGTGCCGATGCCGCCGGTCGCGCCGGTGACCAGCACCGTGCCGTGGCCGCCCGCCGGTGCGGCGGGGATGTCCGGCCGCTGTTCGGTGACCGGGGCCAGCCGGGGCACGAGCACGTCCCCGGCGCGGATCGCGAGCTGCGGCTCGACGGCGGCCGTCGCGTGTGCCACGGCCGCGGCGAGGAGGTCCGCGTCGTCGTCCCGGTCGCCCAGGTCGACGAGCACGAACCGCTCAGGGTGTTCGGCCTGGGCCGAGAGCAGCAGGCCCCGGGCCGCCGCCTGGGCCGGGTCCACGGAGGCACCGTCGTCGGTCGCCGCGGCGGCCCTGGTGACGAACACCGTGCGGGTTCCGGTCAGGCGGGCGTCCGCCAGGACGTCCATGGACAGGGCCAGCGTGCGGTGGGTCGTGTGCCGTACGGAATCGAGCAGTTCGCCGGGGGCCGTGTCGACGGTGAGGACGACCAGGTCGGGGCCGGCCGTGCGGTCGGAGGCCTCGGCCAGCGCGGCGAGGTCCGGGTAGGTCTGCACCTCTCCGCCCTGGGTGTTGGCGAGGGCCTTGGCCAGGTCGTGCGGGTCGTCGCCGACGACCGCCCAGACGGGGGTGGCCTGGCCGGGGTCCGTCTGCGGGGCGGGCGTCCAGGTCAGCCGGTAGAGCGAGTCCGTGCCGGGGATCCCTGCCGGGGCCACCGTCGCGGTGCCCTCCCGCACGGCGATCCGGTCGACCGTGAGGACGGGTGCGCCCTCGGGGTCGGTGAGCCGGACGGCGACCGTGTCGGTGCCGGTCCGGGTCAGCCGGACGCGCAGCGCGGTGGCGCCGGTGGCGTACCGGGACACGCCGTCGAAGTGGACGGGCTCCCCGGCCAGTTCGGTCACGAGACCGGTCAGAGCGGTCAGCAGCGCCGGGTGCAGTCCGAAGCGGTCGGCGTCGGCCGCCTCTTCGTCGGTCAGCACCAGTTCGGCGAACAGCTCGCCCTCACGGCGCCACACCGCGTCCTGGGCGTCCGGCTCGGCGTCGGCCGGCGGCCACACCTCCGGATCGGACCCGGTCGGGGCCGTTTCGCCGCCGAGCACGCCGGTGGCGATGCGCTCCCACTGCTCCTGCGGGCCGTCGGCGGGTCCGGTGTGGAGGGTGAAGGCGCGCCTGCCGTCCTCGTCGGGGCCGGCCACCGCGAGTTGCAGCGGCGCGCCCGGCCGGGCGACGGCGGTGCTCAGGTCCAGACCGGCGATCCGGTCGCAACCGAGCCGGTCGCCCGCCCACAGCACCAGGTCCAGGACCTCGCCGGCGGGAAGGTCCCGGTCGGCGGCGTCCCGGGGCAGGGCTCCACTGAAGAGGAACCCGCCCGTCTGGGGCAGCGGTGCGGCCGCGGTGAGCAGCGGGTGCCCGGTGCCGGCCAGCCCGGCGCCGGCCAGCGCGTCGGCTCCGCCGGTCGGGGCGTCGATCCAGTAGCGCCGGTGCTGGAAGGCGTAGGTGGGCAG
Source organism: Streptomyces avidinii (assembly GCF_014650695.1). Lineage (GTDB taxonomy): Bacteria > Actinomycetota > Actinomycetes > Streptomycetales > Streptomycetaceae > Streptomyces > Streptomyces avidinii. The sequence goes on from NZ_BMVL01000022.1 coordinate 21,570, forward strand.
TTCCACCCGGCGGGCGCCCGTGCCCTCGAAGAAGGCGGCCCAGTCGACCCGTCCGGTACGGACGTGCGTCCGGCCGAGTGCGGTGAGCAGGGTCCGTACCTGGTCCCGCTCCCTGCGCTGGGTGGCGATGCCGGCCGCCGTCGCGGCCGCCGACTCCTGGGCCATGGCGGTCAGTACGCCGTCGGGGCCCAGTTCCAGGAAGGTGGTCACGCCGTCGTCGAGCAGCGTGCGCACCCCGTCGGCGAAGCGGACGGCGTGCCGGACCTGGCGCACCCAGTAGGCGGGGTCGCGCAGTTCCTCGGCGGTGGCGGTGAGACCGGTGACGTTGGAGACGACGGGCAGGGCGGGCTCCCCGAAGGTCACCTGCGCCAGTTCCTGCTCGTACGCGGCGAGCATCGGCTCCATCAGCGGCGAGTGGAAGGCGTGGCTCACGGTGAGCCGCTTGGTGCGCAGCCCCGCCGCGGCCAGGCGGGTGTCCGCCTCGGTGACGGCGGCCTCGGTGCCGGAGAGCACCACGGAGGCGGGGCCGTTGACGGCGGCGACAGCCAGTTCCGTGGTCGCGCCGAGGAGTTCGGACACCTGCGCCTCGGAGGCGGCGACGGACAGCATCGCCCCTCCCTCGGGCAGTTCCTGCATCAGCCGGGCGCGGGCGGTGACCACCCGTGCCGCGTCTGCGGTCGACCAGACGCCGGCCGCGTGTGCGGCGACGAGCTCACCGATGGAGTGGCCGAGCAGCGCGTCGGGCCGGACGCCCCAGTGCGTGAGCAGTCGGAACAGGGCGCTCTCCACGGCGAACAGGGCCGTCTGCGTGTAGAGGGTCTGGTCGAGCAGCGCGGCCTCGGGCGAGCCGGGTTCCGCGAACACGACCGTGCGCAGTGGGCGGGGCAGGTGGCGGTCCAGCTCCGCGCACACCTCGTCGAAGGCTTCGGCGAAGTGCGGGAAGGCCGCGTACAGCTCGCGGCCCATGCCGGCGCGCTGGGATCCCTGTCCGGTGAACAGGAAGGCCAGTCCGCCGTCGGCGCGTTCCTCGGTGGCCGCCCCGGAGGACAGGTCGGCGAGGGCGCCGCGCAGTTCCTCCGTGTCGGCGGCGACGACGACGGCCGCGTGGTCCAGGACGGTGCGGGTCGTCGCCAGCGAGTAGGCGAGGTCGGTGACGGCGGCCGGGTCCTGGCCGAGTCGCTCGGCCAGGCGGGCGGCCTGGCCGCCGAGGGCCTCGCGGGTCCGCGCGGAGAGGACGACGGGGACGGGTGTTCCCGGCTCCGCGGTCCGCGGATCGCCCTCGACCACGGCGGTGTCGCCGTCCGGTGCCTGCTCCAGGATCACGTGGGCGTTGGTGCCGCTGATCCCGAAGGCGGAGACACCCGCCCGGCGCGGCTCGCCGGTCTCGGGCCAGTCCCGGGCCTCGGCGAGCAGTTCCACCGCTCCGGCCGTCCAGTCCACGTGCGGGCTGGGGGCGTCCACGTGCAGGCTGCGCGGGAGCACTCCGTGCCGCATCGCCTCGACCATCTTGATGACCCCGGCCACACCGGCTGCGGCCTGGCTGTGCCCGATGTTGGACTTCACCGAGCCGAGGTAGAGCGGCCGGTCCGCGGGCCGGTCCTGGCCGTAGGTGGCCAGCAGGGCCTGGGCCTCGATGGGGTCGCCGAGGGTGGTGCCGGTGCCGTGGGCCTCGATCGCGTCGACGGCCGAGGAGGGCAGGTCGGCGTTGACCAGCGCCTGGCGGATGACCCGCTGCTGGGCGGGGCCGTTGGGCGCGGTGATGCCGTTGGAGGCGCCGTCCTGGTTGACCGCGGAGCCGCGGACCACCGCGAGTACGGGGTGGCCGTTGCGGCGGGCGTCGGAGAGCCGCTCCAGGAGGAGCACTCCGGCGCCCTCGCCGAGGGAGAACCCGTCGGCGGCGGCCGCGAACGGCTTGCAGCGGCCGTTGGCGGCCAGTCCGCGCTGCCGGCTGAACGCGACGAACGAGGTCGGGTCGGGCATCACGGTGGCGCCGCCCGCCATCGCCAGGTCGCACTCGCCGTTGCGCAGGGCCTGGGCTGCGAGGTGCAGCGCGACCAGCGAGGAGGAGCAGGCGGTGTCGACGGTGAGCGCGGGGCCCTCGAATCCGAGGGAGTAGGAGATCCGGCCCGAGGCGACATTGGCCGAGGCGGTGACGAGGAAGCCCTCCATGCCGTCCGTGGAGCCGCGCAGGCGGGTGCCGTAGGCCTGGTCGGTCAGGCCCACGTACACGCCGGTGCGGCTGCCGCGCAGGGCGGCGGGGTCGATACCGGCGCGTTCCAGCGTCTCCCAGGAGGACTCCAGGAGCAGCCGGTGCTGCGGGTCCATGGCCTGAGCCTCACGCGGCGAGATGCCGAAGAAGCCCGGGTCGAAGTTGCCGGCGGTGTGCAGGAATCCGCCCTGATCGACGTAGCTGGCGCCGGCCCGGTCCGGGTCGGAGTCCATGAGCCGGTCCAAGGGCCAGCCGCGGTCGGTGGGGAAGGGCGTGATGAGGTCGGCCTCGTCGCGCACGGCCCGCCACAGGTCCTCGGCGGAGGCGATCCCGCCGGGGTAGCGGCAGGCCATCGAGACGATGGCGATCGGGTCGTCCTGGTCGACCCGCACGACGGTGGTCGCCGGGACTCCCTGTGCGACGGCGTCGCCGCCCATCCGCTGGGCCAGGAAGCCGGCCAGCTCGATGGCGTTGGGGTGGTCGAAGACCAGGGTGGCGGGCAGTTTCAGCCCGGTGACGGTGCTCAGCCGGTTGCGCAGCTCGACCGCGGTCAGCGAGTCGAAGCCGAGCTCCTTGAGCGCGCGGGCCGGGTCGACGGCCTGTGCGTCGTCGTGACCGAGGACGGCGGCGGCGTGCTCGCGCACCACCTCGCGCAGGGCGGCGGTGCGCTGCGGACCGGTGAGCCCGGCCAGCCTCTGGGCGAGCGGGGTGCCCGCTTCGTCCGGGGCGCTCTCTTCCGCGTCCGTCTCGGTCCGGGCCTCGGGCAGCTCGTCCAGCAGACGGCTGCGGCGTTCGAAGGTGAACTGCGGGACGAACCGTGCCCAGTCCACATCGACCAGCAGCACCGAGGACTCGCCCTGGGCGAGGACCTCGGCGAGGGCGGAAATGCCCAGGTCGGGGTCGATGAGCGGCAGCCCCTTGCGGGGAAGGGTCTCGAACACCGGGTCGTCGGCCATGCCGCCGCCGGCCCACGGGGCCCAGGCGATGGACAGGGTGGGCACGCCGGCGGCGCGGCGTGCTTCGGCGCGTGCGTCGAGCACCCCGTTCGCCGCTGCGTAGACGCCGTGGCCGCCGGCGCCCCAGGAGGCGCTGATGGAGGAGAAGTAGACGACCGCGTCGAGTTGTTCGGGGTCCAGTGCCGCTTCCAGGTTGGCGATGCCGGTGACCTTGGCGGCGAGCGCCTCGGCGAGGTCCTCGACCCCGGCGTCGGCCAGCGGGCCGAGGCCGCCGGCGCCCGCGGTGTGCACCACGGCGCCGATGCGGTCGCCGTCGCGCTGGGCGTGGGCGACCATCTCGGCCACCTGGGCGGGATCTCCGAGGTCACAGGAGATCAGGGTGACCCTGGTACCGGCCGCGGTCAGTTCGGCGGCCAGTTCGTCCGCGCCGGGTGCGCGGGCGCCGCTGCGGCTGGTGAGGACGATGTGCTCGGCGCCTTCGCGGGCCAGCCAGCGGGCGACCCGTCCGCCGAGGGCGCCGGTGCCGCCGGTCACCAGGACGGTGCCGCGCGGCTGCCAGCCCGCGCCGGGGGCGGCGGGGGCGGGGACGGCGCGGACGATCCTGCGACCGAAGGTGCCGGAGGGACGCAGTGCGATCTGGTCCTCGCCGTCCGTCCCGGTGAGGACGGCCACCAGACGGTCGGCCGTCCGCTCGTCGACGGTGTCCGGGAGGTCGACGACACCGCCCCAGGTGTGCGGGGACTCCAGCGCGGCGACCCGGCCGAGGGCCCAGAGTCCGGCCTGCTCGGGGCGGGCCGGTCCGGCGTCGTCGGCGGTGGCGACGGCTCCGTTGGTCAGGTACCACAGCGGGGCCTGGATGCCGTTGGTGCCGAGCGCGCGGAGCAGGGCGAGGCTGAGGGCCAGCCCGGCGGGCACGACGGCCTCCAGCGGGTGCGCCGAGGTGTCCGTGCCGGTGAGCGAGACGACTCCGGCCGGGGTGGCGTCGCCGAGCACGCCGCGGATCGCGGCGGCCAGCGCGGCCTCGTCGGATCCGGCGTCCACGGCCAGGACGAGGAGCTCGCCGGCCCGCTCGCGCAGGGCGCGGACGGTGTCGGTGACCACCGTGTCGTCCCCGGCGCCGGCCGGTACGACCAGGAGCCAGGTGCCGGGCAGTGCGGAGCCCTGCGCGTCGGGCAGCCGCTTCCACTCGATGCGGTAGCGCCAGGATTCGATCAGGGCCCGGTCCTTGCGGCCCTGCCGCCAGGCGGACAGGGCGGGCACGAGCTCGCGCAGCGGCTGTTCGTCGGCCAGGCCGAGGGTGCCGGCGAGGGCGGGCAGGTCCTGCGCCTCGACGGCCTGCCAGAACCGCTCGTCCTGCGGGTCCTGGGCGGCCGCCCGGGGCGCCGGCCAGTAACGGGTGCGCTGGAAGGGGTAGGTGGGGAGCTCCACCGGTGTGCCGTGGTGGCCTTCGAAGGCGGGGGCCCAGTCCACGGACGCCCCGGTGGTCCACAGCTCGGCCAGGGCGGTGCGCATGCGCGTCAGGCCGCCCTCGTCGCGGCGCAGTGTGCCGGTGACCACCGGTTCGACGCCGGCCAGTTCGGCGGTCTCGGTGAGCGCTCCGCCGAGCACCGGGTGCGGGCTGACCTCCACGAACGTGTGGTGGCCCTGCTCGACCAGCGCGGTGACGGCCGGTTCCAGCAGCACCGGCCGGCGCAGGTTGCGGTACCAGTAGCCGGCGTCGAGTCCGGCGGTGTCCTGCCACTGGGCGGTGACGGTGGAGAAGAACGGGACGGGTGCGGCGCCGGGGCGGACCGGGCCGAGTGCGGCCATGATCTCGTCCTCGATGCGTTCCACCTGCGCCGAGTGGGAGGCGTAGTCCACGTCGATGCGCCGGACGCGTACGTCCTGGGACCGGGCGTGCGCCATCAGTTCCTCGAGGGCGTCCGGCTCGCCGGAGACGACCATGGCGGAGGGACCGTTGACGGCCGCGAGGGACACGCGTCCCTCCCAGCGGGGCAGCCACTGCTCGATCTCGGTGCGCGGGACGGCGACCGACACCATGCCGCCGTCGCCGGCGAGGGCGCACAGCGCCTTGGCCCGCAGGGTGACGACGCGGGCCGCGTCGTCCAGGGACAGGGCCCCGGCCACGCAGGCGGCGGCGATCTCGCCCTGGGAGTGGCCGACCACGGCGGCCGGTACCACTCCGTAGGAGCGCCACAGTTCGGCCAGCGAGACCATCACGGCGAACAGCACGGGCTGGACGACCTCGACCCCGTCGAGCGCCGAGCCCGAGCGCACGGTCTCGGTGATGGAGAAGCCGGTGTACGGGGTGAGCGCGCGCTCGCACTCGGCCCAGCGGGCGGCGAAGGCCGGTGCGGTGTCCAGGAGTTCGGCGGCCATGCCCGGCCACTGCCCGCCCTGTCCGGGGAAGACGAAGACGGGGCCGCGGGCTGCGGGGCGTACCGCGCCGGTGACCGTTCCGTCGGCGGGTTCACCGGCCGCGGTCGCCCGCAGTCCGGCGGCGAGCTCTTCGTACCCGGCGCCGAGGACGACGGCACGGTGCTCGAAGTCGGAGCGGGAGGTGAGCAGCGCGTGCCCGACGGCGTCGGCCGGGACCTGCAGCTCCGCCAGCCGCTCGGCCAGCAGGGCCGCCCGGGCGCGCAGCGCCTCGGGGGTACGGGCGGACAGGAGCAACGGGGTCGCGTCTGCGTCCGGGGAGTCGGCGGGGGGCTCCGCGACCGCATCCTGCGGTCCCTGTTCCAGGATGACGTGCGCGTTGGTGCCGCTGACACCGAAGGACGAGACGGCGGCCCGGCGGGGGCGGCCGGTGTCCGGCCAGTCGCGGTTCTCGGTGAGCAGTTCCACGGCGCCGGCCGACCAGTCCACCTCGGGGGTGGGCTCGTCCACGTGCAGCGTCCGGGGCAGGACGCCGCGGCGCAGCGCCTGCACCATCTTGATCACGCCGCCGACGCCGGCGGCGGCGCCGCTGTGCCCGATGTTGGACTTCAGCGAGCCCAGCCACAGCGGGTGGCCGTCCTCGCGGTTCCGCCCGTACGTGGCCAGGAGGGCCTGGGCCTCGATCGGGTCGCCGAGCGTGGTGCCGGTGCCGTGGGCCTCCACGGCGTCGACGTCCGCGGCGGTCAGGCCGGCCGCGGAGAGCGCCTGGCGGATCACCCGCTGCTGGGCCGGACCACTGGGGGCGGCGAGGCCGTTGGAGGCGCCGTCGGAGTTGATCGCGCTGCCCCGGACGGTGGCGAGGACGCGGTGCCCGTTGCGGCGGGCGTCGGAGAGGCGCTCCACGAGGAGGACGCCGACGCCCTCGGCCCAGTTGGTGCCGTCGGCCGCGGCGGCGAAGGCCTTGCAGCGGCCGTCCGCGGCCAGGCCGTTCTGCTTGCCGAAGTCGATGAACGCGCCGGGGGTCGAGATCACCGAGACGCCGGTGGCCAGGGCGAGGTCGCACTCCCCCTTGTGCAGGGCTCCGATGGCCATGTGCAGGGCCACCAGCGAGGAGGAGCAGGCGGTGTCGACGGTGACGGCCGGTCCGTGCAGGCCGAGGGTGTAGGCGACGCGGCCGGACACGACGCTGGCCGCGGTTCCGGTGGAGAGGTAGCCGTCGGCCTCGGGCGCCCCGGCCAACACCTGGCCGTAGTCGGAGCCCGCGGCACCGGCGAAGACGCCGGTCCGGCTGCCGCGCAGGGTGGCGGGGTCGATTCCCGCGCCTTCCAGTGCTTCCCAGGACACTTCCAGCAGCAGCCGCTGCTGGGGGTCCATCGCCAGCGCCTCGCGCGGGGATATGCCGAAGAAGGACGCGTCGAAGTCCGCGGCGTCGGAGAGGAATCCGCCCTTCATGGACAGGTCGGAGCGGCGCAGCCCGGCCAGGTCCCAGCCGCGGTCGGCGGGGAAGTCGCCGACGCCTTCCCGGCCGGAGTGGACCAGGTCCCACAGGTCCTCGGGGTCGTGCACGTCGCCGGGGTAGCGGCAGGCCATGCCGACGATGACGACGGGGTCGTCGTCGTGGCGCACCACGGCCGCGGTCTCTTCCTCCTCCTGGCCCACTCCGGAGAGTTCGGCGCGGAGGTACGCGGCGACGGCTTCCGGGGTGGGGTGGTCGAAGACCAGCGTCGCGGACAGCCGCAGGCCGGTCTCGGCGGCGACACGGTCCCGGAACCGTACGGCGGCCAGGGACTCGAAGCCCAGGTCGCGGAAGGGGAGCAGCGGGTCGATGGCATCGCCGGAGGCGTGGCCGAGGACGGATGCGGCGTGCGCGCGGACCAGGCCGAGCAGGTCGAGCCCACCGTCCGACTGGCGGGCCTCGCCCGCAGCGGCGGCCGGGGCGGGCAGCGCGCGGACGGCGGGCAGGTCGGCCACCAACGGGCGCGGGCCCCGTCCGGTGAAGACCGGGTGGAAGAGGGTCCAGTCGACGTCGGCGATCGCGCAGAGGGGCTCGTCCGCGTCCAGGGCCTGGGCCAGGGCGGACAGCGCCCGTTCCGGAGCCAGGGGAAGCAGCCCGGGGAGGGTGGGGAGATCCTCCGTGCCGGATGTCTCCCAGGGGCCCCATCCGACACACGTGGCAGGCCGGCCGGCGAGCACGCGGCGTTCGGCGACCGACTCGAGGGCGGCGTGCGCGAGGGTGTGCACGGCGTCCTCGGTCCCGCCCCAGGTACCGGCGACGGTGGACAGCAGGACGAAGGCGTCGAGCTCCGTGCCGTCGAGCAGTTCCTCCAGCCGCGTCACGGGCAGCAGCCGGTCCTCGACGGCTCGCGCCAGCGCGGCGGGGTCGGCGTCCTCCACGGTGGACAGACCGGCGGGGTCGATGCCGCTGAGGTGCACGACACCGGTCACTCCGAGCGGCGTGACCGGGTCGGCCGGACCGGCGGGGTCCCACTCGATGAGCGTGTACAGGTGTTCCGATCCGGCCGCGGGCAGCGGTGTGCCGGGGCGGTGCGCCAGGACGACGGTGTGTTCGCCGCCCTCGGCCAGGGTCTCCAGCAGCTCGGGCGTCACGCCCGCGATGTCACCGGTCACGAGGACGGTCCCACCGGGAAGCCGGGTGCGGCTGCGGCGGGGCGGCAGGGCGGGCAGCAGCCGGCGGGCGAACACCCCGCCCGGGCGGACGGCCAGCTCGTCCGCGTCGCCGGGGGCGGCGAGGACCGCGGCGAGGAGGCGTGCGGAACGCGCGTCAAGCTCTGCCGGGAGGTCGACGACTCCCCCGGCTCCGTGCGAAAGCCGGCCCAGGCCCCACAACGGTGCCTGGTCGGCTCCGGGCGCGGGCTCGGTGTCGACGGAGACCGCGGCGCGGGTGGCCGTCCACAGGGGGGCGGTGATGCCCGCGTCCGCGACGGCCTGCCGGAGGGTGAGAGCGGCCTCGAGGGCCTCGGCACCCGTACCCGAGGGCAGGGTGAGGATTCCTCCGAGGGGCTGGCCCTCGGGAAGGGCGGCCCGGATCCGCTCGGCGAGGGCGGTCCGGTCCTCGCCGGCCCGGTGGGCCGGCAGCGTCGCCGTCGCACCGAGCGCCTCGGCCACCAGGGTGGCGTCGGAACCCTCGGGCGCGAGGACCAGCCAGGGGTGGCGGGGGCGCGCACCGGTGTCGAAGCCGGTGTGGGGGGCCCACCCGACGCGGTACCTGAGGACGTCGGGTGTCGCGGCGGAGGTTTGGGTGCGGGGAGTGACGGGGGTGGCGGGCAGCCAGTAGTGCTCGCGCTGGAAGGCGTAGGTGGGGAGGTCGGTACGGCGGGTGCCGCCCCGGGCCGCCAGCATCGCGCCCCAGTCGACGCCCACACCGTGGACGTGCAGTTCGGCCAGGGCGGTCAGCAGGGTGTCGGCCTCGGAGCGCTGGCTCTGGAGCACCGGCACCATGGCGACCTCGCGGCCGGTTTCCTGGAGGCAGTCGCGGGCCATGGCGGTCAATGCACCGCCGGGGCCGAGTTCGAGGGTGGCGGTGACGCCCTGGGCGTCGAGCCAGCGGACGCCGTCCTGGAAGCGAACCGTCTCGCGGATCTGCCGGGCCCAGTACTCGGGCCAGCTGATCTCCTCGGGCGAGAAGGGCGCACCGGTCAGGTTGGACACCATGGGGATGTGGGGCCGGTGGTACTCCAGGCCTTCGGCGATCCGGCGCAGCTCCTCCGTCATCACTTCCATGTGGGCGGAGTGCCCGGCCTGGCTGATGCGCAGCATGCGGGTGCGGTACCCCCGCTCCTCGCACACGGCGCGGACGCGTTCGACCGGCTCAGCGTCCCCGGAGAGGACCACGGCACGCGGCCCGTTGACGGCGGCGAGGCTGACCCGGTCGCCGACGCCGACCTCCGCGACGACTGCGGTCAGTTCCTCCTCGGTCATCTGTACGGCGGCCATGGCGCCGTCGGTGCGCAGGGTCTGCAGCAATCGGCCGCGGGCGGCGACGAGCGTGCAGGCGTCCTCCAGCGAGAGCACGCCCGCGCAGTGGGCGGCGGCCAGCTCGCCGGTGGAGTGGCCGAGGACGAAGTCGGGGGTCACGCCGGCGTGCTCGACGAGCCGGAACAGGGCTACTTCCAGGGCGAACACGGCAGCGAGGGTGTACCCGGCCTGCTGGATCAGCGGTTGACCGTCCTCGACCCGGCCGCCGACGATGTCGGCGAGCGAGTAGGGCAGTTGCGGGTCGAGCGAGGCCCGCACCTCGTCGAAGGCCCGGGCGAACACGGGGAAGGTGTCGTACAGCTCCTGACCGACTCCCACGCGCTGGGATCCCTGGCCGGTGAAGAGGAAGGCGAGGGGGCCGCTCGGCGCACAGCGGCCGCGTACGACGCGGGGATGGACCTCCCCGGCGCCGAGGGCGGCAAGCGCGGCCACCAGTTCCTCATGGCCGTCGCCGAGCAGCACCGCGCGGTGCGTGAGCTGGGCGCGGGTGGTGGCGAGGGACTGGGCGGTGTCCAGGGCCGGCACGGGGCGCGTGTCCTGGGTGTGGCGGTGCAGGCGTCGCGCCTGGGCCTTCAGGCCGTCGGCGGTCGCCGCCGACAGCACCCAGGGAACGGGAGCGCCGGACGAGGGGTCCGCGGGGGCGTCCGCGTCAACGGGCTCGGCCGCGGCCGTGTCGTGTTCGAGGATGACGTGCGCGTTCGTTCCGCTGATGCCGAAGGAGGACACGGCCGACCGGCGCGGCCGGCCGGTCTGCGGCCACTGCTGCTCTTGCGTCAGTACCCGGACGGCGCCGGACTCCCAGTCGACCTGGGGGGTCAGCTCGTCCACGTGCAGGGTGGGCGGGAGTACGCCGTGGCGCATCGCCTGCACCATCTTGATGACACCGGCCAGGCCGCCTGCGGCCTGGGTGTGGCCGATGTTGGACTTGATGGATCCCAGCCAGACCGGTTCGTCGCCGGGGCGGTCCTGGCCGTAGGTGGCAAGGAGCGCCTGGGCCTCGATGGGGTCGCCGAGACGGGTGCCGGTGCCGTGGGCCTCGACCGCGTCGACCTGTCCGGTGCTGAGCTGGGCGTCCGCGAGCGCCTTGCGGATGACCCGGCGCTGGGCGGGACCGTTGGGGGCGGCCAGGCCGTTGGAGGCACCGTCCTGGTTGACGGCGGTGCCACGGACCGTGGCCAGGATCGGCAGCCCCTGCTCCCGGGCGGTGGACAGCGGCTGGAGCATGAGCATGGCGACGCCCTCGCCCCAGCCCGTGCCGTCGGCGGACGAGGCGAACGCCTTGCAGCGGCCGTCGCCGGACATGCCTCCCTGTTCGGCCACCTCGGCGAACAGGTTGGGCTCGGCCATCACCGCGGCGCCGCCGACCAGGGCGAAGGAGCACTCACCGGAGCGCAGGGCGCGCACGGCGAGGTGCAGGGCGACCAGGGAGGAGGAGCAGGCGGTGTCGATGGTCATCGCGGGCCCCTGCAGGCCGAGCGAGTACGAGATCCGGCCGGAGGCGACGCTGCTGGTCGTTCCGGTCAGAACGAGTCCCTTGACCTCGTCGAACAGTTCACTGTCACGCGGCCCGTACTTCTGGTCGGCCATGCCGATGAAGACGCCGCCTTCTGTGCCCCGCCGGGCGGTGGGGTCGAGTCCCGCCCGCTCCAGGGCTTCCCAGGCGGTCTCCAGCAGCAGCCGCTGCTGCGGGTCCATCGCCAGCGCCTCGCGCGGGGAGATGCCGAACAGTCCGGCGTCGAACGCACCGGGGTCGGTGAGGAAGCCGCCCGCCAGCCGGAAGTTCCCGCGGAGTTGGTCGGTCCGCCAGCCACGGTCCGTGGGGAACCCCGCGATGGCGTCGCCGCCGCCGTGGACGAACTCCCACAGGTCCTCGGGGGAGGCGATGCCGCCCGGGAACCGGCAGGCCATCGAAACGACGGCGATGGGCTCGCAGGCGTCTGCTTCCAGCTCCTGTACGCGCTGTCGGGTCCGCTTCAGGTCTGCGGTGACCCGCTTGAGATAGTCGACGATCTTGTCGTCAGTCGCCACTGGGATCAACTCCATGGTCTTAGGCGAGATCGCCGAATTCGCTGTCGATGAACGCGAGTACTTCTGCCGCGGTGGCCGTTTCCAGCGAGGAGTCCCCGCTGTCGGTACTGGCCGGGGCCGAACCGGCCTCAAGCTTTCGGAGGATGCGGCGCAACCGGTTGACCACCTCGTCGTGCCTGCCGTCGCCGAGGTCCGGCCCGATCGTCTCCACGCCCGTTTCGAGGCGTTCGAGCTCGCCCATGACCTGGAGCACCGGGTCATGCCGCGGCGGCGCGGCGAGTTCGAGCAGGTGCTCGGTGAGCGCGGCCGGCGTCGGGTGGTCGAAGACCAAGGTCGCCGGGACGGTCAAGGAGGTGGCCGTGCGCAGGTGGTTGCGGAGCTCCACCGCGGTGAGCGAGTCGAAGCCGAGCGCCTTGAACGCCTGGTCGGAGTCGATCTCGTCGGCAGAGCCGTGGCCGAGGACGGCCGCGGTGTGCTCGCGCACCAGGTCCAGGACGAGCCGGTGCCGCTCCGCGGGGGACAGCGGGGCCAGCCGCTCCGTGAGTGACGCCGGGGCTGCCTCGGCCACCCTGCGCGTCACCGCACCCGTGGCCGCCGAGCGCCGCACCCGCACGAGTTCGCGCAGCACGGCCGGAACCGGCCGGTCCGCGTGGTGTGCCCGCAGCCCGGCCAGGTCGAGCTTGACGGGGACGAGCGCCGGGATGCCGCTGAGTACACCGGTGTCGAAGAGGGCGAGGCCCTCCTCGCTGCCGAGCGGGGCGACGCCCGTACGGCTCATGCGCTGGAGGTCGCGCTCGTCGAGGCGTCCGGTCATGCCGCTGGCCACACCCCACAGGCCCCAGGCGAGGCTCGTGGCCGGCAGGCCCTGCGCGTGCCGGTACTCGGCCAGCGAGTCCAGGAAGGCGTTGGCGGCCGCGTAGTTGCCCTGGCCCGCCGCGCCGAGCGTGGCCGACGCGGAGGAGAACAGGGCGAACATCCGGGGTGCCAGGCGCTCGGTGAGACGGTGCAGGTTCCAGGCACCGTCCACCTTCGGGTGCAGTACGGCGTTCAGCCGCTGCGGGTCCAGGGCGGACACGACCCCGTCGTCGGTGACGCCGGCGGCGTGCACGACGCCGGCCAGGCGGTGTTCCGCGGTGATCGAGTCCAGGAGCAGTCCGAGGGCTTCCTCGTCGCCCGTGTCGCAGGCCGCGACCCGTACGCCGGCGCCCAGTTCGGCCAGTTCGGTGCGCAGCCGCTCCACGGCGGGAGTGTCCGTGCCCCGCCGGCCGGCCAGCGTCACGTGGCGCAGGCCGTGTTCCGTGACGAGGTGCCGGGCCAGCAGGGTGCCGAGGGTGCCGGTGCCGCCGGTGATCAGTACGGTCTCGCCCGCCTCGAAGGAGGTGGTGGGGAGGGTCAGTACCGCCTTGCCGGTGATGGTGGCCTGGCTCAACGCGCGGAAGGCACTCCCCGCGTCCCGGATGTCCCATGTGGTGATCGGAAGCGGAGTGAGCGAACCGCGGTCGAAGAGGTCGGCGAGGTGGGCGAGGATCTCGGCGATGCGGTCCGGGCCCGCGTCACCGAGGTCGAAGGCCCGGTAGCGCACGCCGGGGTGCTCGTGGGCGATCCGCTCGGGGTCGCGGGGATCGGTCTTGCCCATCTCCACGAAGCGGCCGCCGCGCGGCATCAGGCCGAGGGAGGCGTCGATGAACTCTCCCGCGAGCGCGTTCAGTACGACGTCCACACCGGCGCCGTCCGTCGCCGCCCGGAAGCTGTCGGCGAAGTCCAGCGTCCGCGAGGACGCGATGTGCGCGCGGTCCAGTCCGCTGCCGAGCAGGGTGTCCCACTTGGGTTCGCTGGCGGTGCCGAACACCTCGGCACCCAGGTGCCGGGCCAGTTGCACCGCCGCCATGCCCACGCCGCCGGCGGCGGCGTGGACGAGTACGGACTCGCCGGCGCTCAGCCCGGCCAGGTCGACCAGGCCGTAGTAGGCCGTCAGGAAGGCGACCGGCGTCGCGGCCGCGGATTCGAAGGACCATCCCTCCGGCATCCGCACGAGCACCCGCCGGTCGGCGACCGCGGTGGGTCCGAACGCACCGGCGACCATGCCCATCACGCGGTCGCCCGGCGCCAGCCCGCTCACGCCGGGTCCTGTCTCCAGGACCACGCCGGCGCACTCCGTTCCGAGCTCGGCCCGACCCGGGTACATGTCCAGGGCGATCAGCACGTCCCGGAAGTTCACGCCTGCCGCACGGACCGCGATGCGCACCATGCCCTCGGCGAGCGGGGTCTCGGCCTCGTCGCAGGGCACCAGGGCCAGGTTGTCCAGCGTGCCGCGCCCGGTGCTGTCCAGCCGCCAGGGGCCGGTGGGCACCGTCAGGGAGGCGCCCGTGGAGGGACGTGTGAGCCTGCGGGCGTACAGCACGCCCCGGCGTACGGCCACCTCGGGCTCTTCCCGGTGCACCGCCTCGGCGACGTGTGCCGGATTCGGCGCGGCGTCGTCGAGGTCCATCAGGAGGACGCGGTCGGGGTTCTCCGTCTGGGCCGAGCGGACCAGGCCGGACACCGTCGCGTGGGCGAGCCGGACCGGACCGGGGGCACCCGGCACGGCAGCGGCGTGGCGGGTGGCGATCACCAGTCGGCTGTCGGCCAGCCGGTCGTCGGCCATCCACCGCTGGAGCAGGTCGAGGGCCCACTCGGCGGAGCGGCGCGCCGCTCCGGCGGCGTCGGCGCCGTCCGTGCCCTCCTCCGGGCACCGGGCGAGCACCGGGCCGGGCTCCTGCGTGCCGTCCGCGAGCGCCGCGGTGAGTGCCGCGAGGTCGGGGTGGTGGCGCCAGGGGCCGTCCAGCGGTTCGCCGAGCAGCACGCAGTCCGCCGGTTCCGGCGCGTCGAGGGAGCCGTCCAACGGCACCCAGCCGGTGGCGAACAGCGCGTCGCCCGCCATGGGCGCCGTCGCTCCGCCGCCCAGCCGCTCCGGAGAGACGGAGCGCATGACCAGCGAGTCGATGGACACGACCGGGTGGCCGTCCGCGTCGGCGGCGTGCAGGGTGATGGTGCCGTCGTCGGAGCGGACGAGCCGGACCCGCAGCAGGTCGGCGCCGACCGCGTGGACCCGTACGCCGCCCCAGGAGAAGGGCAGGCGGGCCGATCCCGGCTCGTCCTCGGCCCGGGCGGCCGGGCCCAGTGCGTGCAGGGCCGCGTCCAGCAGGGCCGGGTGGACACCGAAGCCCCGGGCGTGGCCGCCGTCGCCGGGCAGGCGCACCTCGGCGAATACCTCTTCGCCGCGCCGCCAGGTCCCGTACAGCCCCTGGAAGAGCGGGCCGTAGTCGAAGCCGGCCTCGACGAGTCCGTCGTAGAAGCCGTCCAGGTCGACGGGCTCGGCGTCGGCCGGCGGCCAGACGCCGAGGCCGCCGTGCGGGGTGAACGCGGCGTCGGCCGGGGCGAGCAGGCCCTCGGCGTGCCGTGTCCAGGCGGACTCGTCCTCCTTGGTGTCCGGCTGCGTGTACACGGCGACCGGGCGGCAGCCGGTGGCGTCGGGCGCCTCCAGGACGAGCCGCAGCCGTACGGCCGCATTTTCGGCCAGCGCCAGCGGCGCCGCCAGCGTCAGCTCCCGCAGCTCGCCGCAGCCGACCCGCTCGCCCGCCCAGCAGGCGAGGTCGACGAAGGCGGTGCCCGGCACGAGCACGGTGCCCAGCACCGTGTGCTCGCCCAGCCAGGCGTGCGTGGTCAGGGACAGGCGGCCGGTGGCCAGCACCTCGTCGCCCTGCGGGGAGGGGAGCCAGGCCGTCAGCAGCGGGTGGCCGGCCTCGGCCAGACCGGCCGCCGCCAGGTCACCGGCGGGCCGGTCCGGGAGCGGCCAGAAGTGCTTGCCCTGGAAGGCGTAGGTCGGCAGTTCCACCGTCCGCGCGTCGTGTCCGGTGAACGCGGCCGTCCAGTCCACGTCGGTGCCGTTCACCGACACCGTCGCCAGCGCGTGCAGCAGCGAGGCGGCTTCGGGCCGGTCGGCCCGCAGCACGGGGACGCAGACGGCGGCGCTCGCACCCGCCTCGTCGAGGATCTCCTCGGCCATGGCGGTCAGCGCGCCGCCCGGGCCGAGTTCCAGGAAGGTTCCCGTACCGGCTCCGCGTGCGGTCGCGACGCCGTCGGCGAAGCGGACGGCTTCGCGGACGTGCCGGACCCAGTAGTCCGGGGTGGTCAGCTCGTCGCCCGCGATCGCGCCCGTCAGGTTCGACACGACGGGGACGGCCGGCGCCCGGAACTCCACCGCTGCCAGCACCTCGGCGAATTCGGCCAGCATCGGCTCCATCCGGGCCGAGTGGAAGGCGTGGCTCACCGTCAGGCGCTTGGTGCGCCTGCCCTCTTCGGCGAAGGTCCGGGCCAGTGCGGCCACCGGCTCCTCGTCGCCGGACAGCACGACCGAGCGGGGGCCGTTGACCGCGGCGACGGACACTCCCTGCGGCAGTTCGGGCAGCTCGCCGTCGGCCGCCTGCACCGCCAGCATCGCGCCGCCCGTGGGCAGCGCCTGCATCAGCCGGCCGCGCGCGGCGACGATCCGGCAGGCGTCCGGCAGGCTCCACACCCCGGCCACGTAGGCCGCGGTGAGCTCGCCGATCGAGTGCCCGAGCAGGATGTCCGGCCGCACGCCCCACGAGCGCACGAGCTCGGTCAGGGCGACCTCCAGCGCGAACAGCCCGGCCTGGGTGTGGACCGTCTCGGCCAGTGCGGCTCCGTCGGTGAACACGACCTCCTTCACCGGACGGTCCAGCAGCAGGTCGAGCTGGGCGCAGACCTCGTCGAACGCCGTGGCGAACACCGGGAAGGCCTCGTACAGTTCCCGGCCCATCCCCTCGCGCTGGGAGCCCTGCCCGGAGAAGAGGAACGCCGTCCCGCCCTCGGTGGCGGTGCCCCGCACCACGCCGGCGCCGGAGGTGCCGTCGGCGAGCGCCGTCAGGGCGGCCACGAAGCCGTCGCGGTCCTCGGCGCTCACCACCGCGCGGTGCTCCAGCTCCGCCCGCGTCGCCGCCAGGGAGAAGCCGATGTCACCCACCGGCAGGTCCGTGGCGTTCACGTACGCGGCCAGCCGCCGGGCCTGGGCCCTCAGTCCGTCCTCGGAGCGGGCGGAGACGGACCACGGCACCGGGCCGGTGGTCTGCGGCGTCTGCTCGGGCCGCGGGAGTTCCGCGGTGGCCGGAGCCTGTTCCAGGATCACGTGCGCGTTGGTGCCGCTGATGCCGAACGCCGACACGCCCGCCCGGCGGGGCCCGTCCGTACGGGGCCAGGACCGGCCTTCGGTGAGCAGTTCCACCGCGCCCGAGGACCAGTCGACCTCGGGGGTCGGCTCGTCCACGTGCAGCGTGGTCGGCAGCATGCCGTGCCGGAGCGCCAGCACCGACTTGATCACACCGGCCACGCCCGCGGCGGCCTGCGTGTGACCGATGTTCGACTTCACCGAGCCGAGGTACAGCGGCCGGCCCTCGGCCCGGCCCTGGCCGTAGGTGGCCAGCAGCGCCTGCGCCTCGATCGGGTCGCCCAGCGAGGTGCCCGTGCCGTGCGCCTCCACCAGGTCCACATCGGTGACGGACACGTTCGCGTCCGCCAGCGCCTGCCGGATCACCCGCTGCTGCGAGGGGCCGTTGGGCGCGCTCAGGCCGTTGGAGGCTCCGTCGGAGTTGACCGCCGAGCCGCGCACGACGGCCAGCACCTCGTGGCCCCGGCGGCGCGCCTCGGAAAGCCGTGCCAGGACCAGGACGCCGACGCCCTCGCCCCAGCCGGTGCCGTCCGCGCCCGCCGCGAAGGCCTTGCAGCGTCCGTCCGGGGCGAGACCGCCCTGCCGGGCGAACGCGTCGAAGGCATTGGGGGTGGCCATGACGGCCACGCCTCCGGCGAGGGCCAGCTCGCATTCGCCGTTGCGCAGGGACTGCGCCGCCAGGTGGAGTGCCACCAGCGAGGACGAGCAGGCCGTGTCCACGGTCAGGGCCGGGCCCTCCAGGCCCAGGGTGTAGGCGATCCGGCCGGAGAGCACGCTGCCGACCGCTCCGGTCAGCGCGTAGTCCTGCCCGCCCTCCATGGAGGTGAGCAGGGTGCCGTAGTCGTGCGATCCCGCGCCCACGAAGACACCGGTGCGGCTGCCGCGCAGGGACCGTGCGTCCGCGCCGGTCCGCTCCAGCGCCTCCCAGGAGGTCTCCAGCAGCAGGCGCTGCTGCGGGTCCATCGCCAGGGCCTCGCGGGGCGAGATCCCGAAGAAGGCCGCGTCGAACCGGGCCGCATCCGGGAGGAAGCCGCCGGTCTGGGAGAACGCCGCGTCGGCGGGGACGTCCCAGTTGCGGTCGGTGGGGAAGTCCCCGATCCCGTCCTTGCCGGCCGCGACCAGGTCCCAGAGCCCTTCGGGAGAGTTCGCCCCGCCGGGGAACCGGCAGGCCATCCCGACGATCACCACGGGGTCGCTCTCGGGGGCGGCGGACGGCGCGGACACCGTCTCTGCTGCCCGGTCCTCGCCCAGCAGCAGGGTCCGCAGCTCGGCCGCGGCCGCGAGCGGCGTGGGGTGGTCGAAGACGAGGGTGGCGGGCAGCCGTACCCCGGTGGCCGACGCGAGCCGGTTGCGCAGGTCCACGGCGGTCAGCGAATCGAACCCGAGGTCCTTGAACGGCTTCGCCGGCGCGACGGCCTCGGCTCCCGCGTGCCCCAGGGCCAGTCCCGCCGAGGTCCGCACGAGGTCCAGCAGGACGCGGTCGCGCTCTCCGTCGGTCAGCCCGGCGAGCCTCTCCGCCAGCGGGGACCCGCCGGCGGCCGGTTCCGCGGCGACGGCACGGGCCGCCTCCGGGATCTCGTCGAGCAGGGGCCGCCGCCGGGCCGCGGTGAAGGTCTCGGTGAAGCGCCCCCAGTCCATGTCGGTGACGGTCAGGGCGGTTTCGTCGTGGTCGAGTGCCTGCTGGAGCGCTCCGATCGCCCGGTCCGGGTCCATCGAGAGCACTCCGCCGCGAGCCAGTTCCCGCGCCAGGTCGTCGTCGACCATGCCGCCGCCGGCCCAGCTGCCCCAGGCCACCGAGGTGGCGACGAGGCCGCGCCTGCGGCGGTCGGCCGCGAGCGCGTCGGCGTAGGCGTTGGCGGCCGCGTAGGCGGCCTGTCCGGCACTGCCCCAGACCGCGGCTCCGGAGGAGAACAGCACGAAGGCGTCGAGGTCGTGACCGGCCAGCAGTTCGTCCAGGTGGCGAGCGCCGTCGGCCTTCGCGGCCACGACCTCCGCCCACTGGGCGAGGGTGGTGTCCGTCAGCGCGGCCACACGGTTGACGCCCGCGGTGTGCACCACGGCGGTGACGGGGAATCCGTCCGGGACGCAGGCCAGTGCCTCGGCCAGCCCGTCGCGTTCGGCGACGTCGCAGGCGGCGACGGTGACGTCGGCCCCCAGCTCGCGCAGCTCGGCGACCAGGTCGTCCGCACCGTCGGCGGCCATCCCCCTCCTGCTGGTCAGCAGGAGGTGTCCGGCGCCCTCCCGGGCCAGCCAGCGGGCGACCCGGGCGCCGAGGGCACCGGTGCCACCCGTCACCACGACGGTGCCGTCCGGGCGGGGCCGCCAGCGGCGGTTCGGCTTCGCGCGGTCCAGCGGGGCGCGCACCAGCCTGCGGACGTAGAGTCCGGCGGCGCGCAACGCGTACTCCTGCTCGTCGCCGCTCGCGTCGAGCACGGTGCGCAGCAGTCCGGCGGCCCGCTCGTCGAGTACGGACGGCAGGTCGACGAGTCCGCCCCAGGCGTCGGGGCTCTCCAGCCCGGCGACCCGGCCCAGGCCCCAGAACTGGGCCTGGTGCGGTGCGGACACCTGGTCCGACCGCCCGGTGCCGACGGCGCCGCGGGTCAGGCACCACAGCGGTGCGCCGATACCGGCGTCCCGCAGCGCGTTCAGCAGGGCCAGGGTCCCGGCGACGCCCGCGGGGACCGCGGGGTGCTCGGGGTGCGGCCGGGCGTCGAGTCCCAGCAGGGACACCACGCCGGTCCATGCGGTGCCCTCCGAGGCACGCAGTACGTCCGGGGAGAGCGACGGGCCCGACGGCACGACGGTGACGTGCTCGCCGAGGGCCGAGCGTGCCCAGCGGGCCTCCTCGCCGTCCGGGTCCGCGGTCACCAGCAGCCAGGTACCGGACGGGGCCGGCGCGGCGGCAGGTGCCACCGGCGTCCAGGAGACGCGGTAGCGCCAGCTGTCCGCCAGCGCGGAGTCCTTGCGCCTGCGGCGCCAGCCGGAGAGGGCCGGGAGCAGCGACTGGAGCGACTGGCCGTCCTGGACGTCGAGTTCGGCCGCCACGGCGTCCACGTCGCCGCGTTCGACGGCCTGCCACAGCGCGGCGTCGTCGTCCGCCCCGCCCCGACCGGCCGCCGTGGCGACGGAATCGGGCCAGAACCGGCTGCGCCGGAAGGGATAGGTCGGCAGTTCGGCGCGGGGGCCGCCGGTGGCGCCGAGCACTGCGGTCCAGTCGACGCGGGTGCCGCGTACGAAGGCCTCGGCCAGTGAGGTGGCGAAGCGGTCGGGTCCGCCCTGGTCCCGACGCAGGGTGCCGACGGCGGCGGCGGTGGCGCCGACCGCGTCGATGGCGTCCTGCACGGCGGGAACGAGCACCGGGTGCGGGCTGACCTCCACGAACACGTCGTGGCCCTGGGCGAGGAGGTCCTCGACGACCGGCCCGAACAGCACCGGGCGGCGGAGGTTGCGGTACCAGTAGCCGGCGTCCAGCCCGGCCGTGTCGAGCGGACCGCCCGTGGTCGTGGAGTGGAAGGGGATCTCTCCCGTGCGCGGTGCGATGCCGGCCGTCAGCTCGGCCAGCCGCTCCTCGATCCGCTCCACGTGGGCGGAGTGCGAGGCGTAGTCGACGGGGATGCGGCGGGCGCGTACGCCGTCGGCCTCGCAGCCGGCCAGCAGCTCCGCGAGCGCCTCCGGGTCGCCGGAGACGACGGTGGACCTGCGGCTGTTGTTCGCCGCGACGGAGATCCGGCCGTCCCAGCGGGAGATCCGCTCGGCCGTGTCGGCCGGAGGCAGGGCCACGGACACCATGCCGCCGTGCCCGGAGAGTTCTTCGGCGATCAGCTTGCTGCGCAGGGTGACGAGAGCGGCGCCGTCCTCCAGCGAGAGCGCACCGGCCACGCAGGCCGCGGCGATCTCGCCCTGGGAGTGGCCGACCACGGCGGCCGGCTCGACACCGCAGGAGCGCCAGAGGCCGGCGAGCGAGACGCCCACGGCCCACGAGGCGGGCTGCACGACGTCCACCCGGTCCAGCCCGGGGGCGCCGTCGGCGCCGTGGATGACCTCGGCCAGCGACCAGTCGGTCAGGGGCGCGAGCGCCCCCGCACAGCGGTCCATCCACTGCGCGAACACCGGCGAGGACTCCCACAGCCCGGCGGCCATGCCGGCCCACTGGGCGCCCTGACCGGGGAAGACGAAGACGGTCCGGCCCCGCGTGTCGGCGGTGCCGCGCACCACGCGCGGGTCGCCCTCGCCGCGGGCCAGCGCGCCGAGCGCCGGCAGGTGTCCGCCGGTGGCGTCGGCGAGCACGACCGCCCGCTCGTCCCAGGTCGCCCTGGTGGTGACGAGGGCGCGGCCGATGTCCGCCGCGGGCGCGTCGGGCATCCGGTCGAGCAGGCGCTCGGCCTGCTCGCGCAGGGCCTCTTCGGACGTGGCGCTCAACGCCCAGGGAAATACGGCGGTGGTGAGGACGGACGGCTGCTCGTCCGGCAGTTCGGCGGGCTCGGCGACGAGAGGCGCCTGCTCCAGGATCACGTGCGCGTTGGTGCCGCTGACGCCGAAGGCGGACACGGCCGCACGGCGCGGGCGGTCCTGCGCGGGCCACGGCCGGGTCTCGGTGAGCAGCTCGACGGCGCCCCCGGACCAGTCGACCTCGGCGGTGGGCTCGGTGGCGTGCAGCGTGGCCGGGAGCTGTTCGTGGCGCAGCGCCAGGAGCAGCTTCAGCACGCCGGCCATGCCGGCCGCGGCTTGGGTGTGCCCGATGTTGGACTTGACCGAACCGAGGTAGAGCGGGCGGTCGGCGGGCCGGTCCTGGCCGTAGGTGGCCAGCAGCGCCTGCGCCTCGATCGGGTCGCCGAGCGCCGTACCCGTACCGTGCGCCTCCACGGCGTCGACGTCGCGGGGGGCGAGGCCGGCCTCCGCCAGTGCCTGGAGGATCACCCGCTGTTGCGCGGGCCCGTTGGGCGCGCTGAGTCCGTTGGACGCGCCGTCCTGGTTGACGGCGCTGCCCCGTACGACGGCCAGCACGTCGTGGCCCCGGCGGCGGGCGTCCGAGAGCCGCTCCACCAGTACGGTGCCGACGCCCTCGCCCCAGCCGGTGCCGTCCGCGCCCGAACCGAACGCCTTGCAGCGCCCGTCCACGGCGAGACCGCGCTGCCGGGAGAACTCCACGAAGATGTCCGGGGTGGACATCACCGTCACGCCGGAGGCCAGCGCGAGGTCGCACTCGCCGGCGTTCAGCGCCTGGATGGCGAGGTGCAGCGCCACCAGGGACGAGGAACAGGCGGTGTCCACGGTCATCGCGGGGCCTTCGAGGCCCAGGGTGTAGGCGATGCGCCCGGACAGCACGCTGGAGGCGGTGCCGGTCAGTACGTGCCCCTCGACCTCCGCCGAGCCCAGGAGGGTGGCGTAGTCCTGGCCGTTGGTGCCGACGAACACGCCCGTGCGGCTGCCCGCGAGGGTCGTCGGGTCGATCCCGGCGCGCTCCAGGACTTCCCAGGAGGACTCCAGCAGGATCCGCTGCTGCGGGTCCATCGCCAGGGCCTCGCGCGGCGAGATCCCGAAGAACGCGGCGTCGAAGCCGGCCACGTCCGCAAGGAAGCCGCCCTCGCGGACGTAGCTGGTGCCCGCCCGGCCCGGGTCGGGGCTGTAGAGACCGTGGAGGTCCCAGCCGCGGTCCGACGGGAAGGGGCCGATGGCGTCCCGCCCGTCGAGGACGAGCTGCCACAGGTCCTCGGGGGTGCGGACGTCGCCGGGGAACCGGCAGGCGGCCGCGACGATCACGATCGGATCGTCGTGGTCGCGCACCGCCGCCGTGCGCTCCACGGCTGCGGCGGACGTCCCCTCGATCCCGGCGGCGAGGTGCTCGACGAGCCGGCCGGGAGTGGGGTGGTCGAAGACCAGACCGGGCGACAGCCGCCTCCCGGTGGCGGCGGCGAGCCGGTTGCGGAACTCGACGCCGATCAACGAGTCGAAGCCGAGGTTCCGGAAGGTCCGGTCCTCCTGGATCCGGGCGGTGGCGGGCAGGCCCAGTACGGCCGCGGCCTCGGCGGTGACCAGCTTCGCGAGTGCGCCGCGCAGCGCCTGCCCGGCGAGGCCGGCGAACCGGTCGGCGGAGGCGTCCGTGCCGGAGCGGCGGGGCTCTCGCTGCCGGGCCCGGCGCACTTCGGCGACGCCGTCGAGCAGCGGGTTGGGCCGGCCGGTGCCGGAGCCCTCCGCGAAACGCTCCCAGTCGACGTCGGCGACGGTGACGGAGTTCTCCCCGTCGTCCAGGGCGCGGCCGAGCTCGGCCAGCGCCCGGGCAGGATCGAGCGGGACCAACCCGGTGCGCGCCAGCTGGCGGCGTGCGGCCTCCGTGTCGGCCGCCATTCCGGCGCCGGCCCACGAGCCCCAGGCCACCGCGGTGGCGGGCAGACCGAGCTGGGCCCGGTGGACGGCGAGGGCGTCCAGGTAGGCGTTGGCAGCGGCGTAGTTGCCCTGTCCGGCCAGGCCCACCGAGCCCGCGAAGGAGGAGAACAGGACGAAGGCGGTCAGGTCGAGGTCGCGGGTGAGCTCGTGCAGGTGGCGTGCGCCGATGGCCTTGGGGCCGGCGACGGTGGCGAACCGGTCGGGGGTGAGCGCATCGAGGACCCCGTCGTCCAGCACACCTGCGGCGTGCACGACAGCGGTCAGCGGCCGGTCCTCCGGCAGCCCGGCGAGCAGTGCCGCGAGGGCGTCCCGGTCGGTGACGTCGCAGGCGGCGACGGTGACCTCGGTGCCCGATTCCCTCAGGCGGGCGGCCAGTTCGACCGCACCTTGCGTTTGCGCGCCCCGCCTGCTGGTCAGCAGTACGTGCCGGGCGCCCGCTTCGGCGAGCCAGTGGGCGATGTGCGTGCCCAGTGCGCCGGTCCCGCCGGTGACCAGAACGGTCCCGTCCGAGAGCGCGGGGTGGTCCCCGCGGGCGTCGCCGCCCCGGGTGGTGACGCGGCCGAGCCGCCGCGCGAGCAGGCCGGCGGCACGAAGGGCCACCTGGTCCTCCCCGCTCGTGCCGGTCAGGACGGCGCACAGCCGGGCACGGGCCCGGTCGTCCAGGGCCGCGGGCAGGTCGGCGAGACCGCCCCAGCGTTCGGGGTGTTCCAGGGCGGCGACCCGGCCCATGCCCCACAGCTGCGCCTGCTCGGGGGCGTCGAGCGGGTCGGAGGGGCTCACCGCGACGGCGCCGCGGGTCAGGCACCACAGGCGGCTGTCGCCGCCGAGGTCGCCCATCGCCTGGAGCAGTACGGCGGTGGCGGCCGTTCCGGAGGCGGGCGAGCCGTCCAGCGCGAGCAGCGACACGACGCCGGCGCCGTCCTCGCCGAGCGCCGTGCGCAGCGCGTCGGCGACCTCGGCACGGGTGGGCCCGGCCGCGTCCAGCGCCACCACGACGGGCTGTGCCCCGTACTCGCGCAGCGCGTCGGCCACGGCCTGCGCGGTGGTCTCGTCGGGCCCTGCGGAGGGAACGACCAGTGCCCAGGTCCCGGTCAGTACAGGGCGGGGGCCGTCGGGTACGGCGGCCCAGGTGACGCGGTAGCGCAGGGAGTCGGCCGGGGCGGAGGAGGAGCGCGTGACCGGGTCGACCCAGTAGCGCTCGTGCTGGAAGGCGTAGGTGGGCAGATCGATCCGCCGGGCTCCGTACGGAGCGAACAGGGCGGGCCAGTCCACGTCCGCACCGGCGGCGTGCAGGCGGCCGGCCGCGGTCACGGCGGACCGGGCCTCGTCGCCGCCACCCCGCAGGACGGGTACGGCGGTGACGTCCGCGTCGCGGCCCGCGTCCGCGAGGACCTCCTCGGCCATCGCGGTCAGCGGGCCGCCCGGGCCGAGCTCGAGCAGCTTGTCCACTCCCAGGCCCAGCGCCGTGGTGACGGCGTCGGCGAAGCGGACGGTCTCGCGGGCATGGCTCACCCAGTAGGCCGGCGTGAGCAGTTCGTCGCCCGCGACGGCCCCGGTCAGACCGGAGACGACGGGCATCCTCGGCCGGTGGAACTCCACCGAGGCGAGCACGTCGGCGAACTCCGCCAGCATCGGGTCCATCAGGGACGAGTGGAAGGCGTGGCTGACGACCAGCCGCTTGGTGCGGCGCCCCTGCCCGGCGAAGTCGCGGACGAGCGCGTCCACCGCGGTCTCGTCGCCCGACAGCACGAGCGACCGGGGGCCGTTGACGGCGGCGACGGACACGCCCTCGGGCAGCGGCGGCAGTTCGTCCTCGGTGGCCTGCACCGCGGCCATCGCGCCGCCCGCGGGCAGCGCCTGCATCAGCCGGCCGCGGGCCGCCACGACACGGCAGGCGTCCGACAGCGTCCACACCCCGGCGACGTGGGCGGCCGCCAGCTCGCCGATCGAATGGCCCAGCAGCACGTCCGGGCCGATGCTCCAGGAAGCGACCAGCTCGAACAGCGCCACTTCCAGCGCGAACAGCGCGGGCTGGGCCCACTCGGTCCGGTCCAGCGCCTCGGCGTCGCCGAACACGACGTCCTTCAGGGAGCGTCCCAGCAGCGGGTCCAGATGTCCGCACACCTCGTCGAACGCCGCGGTGAACACCGGCTGGGTCTCGTACAGTTCGCGTCCCATCGCGACACGCTGCGAACCCTGTCCGGTGAAGAGGAACGCGGTCGATCCGTCGCCCCGCGCGACGGCGCGCACCACTGCGGCGGCGCTCTCGCCCGCGGCGAGAGCGCTCAGCCCGGACAGGAACTCGTCCCGGTCCGCGGCCGTCAGCAGCGCCCGGTGCTCCAGGCCCGCCCGGGTGACGGCCAGCGACAGGCCCACGTCCGCCGGACGCGGCTCCCGCGCCCGGACGTGATCGGCCAGCCGCAGCGCCTGGGCCCGCAGCGCCTCCTCGGAACGGGCCGAGAGCACCCACGGGACGATTCCGGCCGGCTCGTCCGTGGGCTCGTCCTGCACCGCAGCGGGTGCCGCCTGCTCCAGGATGACGTGGGCGTTGGTACCGCTGATGCCGAACGAGGACACGCCGGCCCGGCGCGGGCGGCCCGGCGCGGGCCAGGCACGCGCCTCGGTCAGCAGCTCCACCGCGCCCGCGGACCAGTCCACGTGCGGCGAGGGCTCGTCGACGTGCAGGGTCCGCGGCAGCGTCCCGTGCTGCATGGCGAGTACGGACTTGATCACACCGGCGATACCGGCGGCGGCCTGCGTGTGCCCGATGTTCGACTTGACGGAGCCGAGCATCAGCGGAAGGACCCGGTCCTGGCCGTAGGTGGCCAGCAGCGCCTGCGCCTCGATCGGGTCGCCCAGCTTCGTGCCCGTACCGTGCGCCTCCACCATGTCCACGTCGGCGGCGGCCAGCCGGGCGTCGGCCAGCGCCTGCCGGATGACGCGCTGCTGAGCGAGGCCGTTGGGGGCGGTCAGACCGTTGGACGCGCCGTCGGAGTTGACGGCGGAGCCGCGTACGACCGCCAGGACCCGGCGGCCGTCGCGTACGGCGTCGGAGAGGCGCTGGACGGCGAGCATGCCGACGCCCTCGCCCCAGCCGGTGCCGTCGGCCGCGGCCGAGAAGGCCTTGCAGCGGCCGTCGCCGGCCAGGCCGCCCTGGCGGGAGAACTCCACGAACGCCCCGGGGGTGGCCATCACGGTGACACCGCCCACCAGCGCGAGGTCGCACTCGCCGTCGCGCAGGGCCCGCACCCCGAGGTGGAGCGCCACCAGCGAGGACGAGCAGGCCGTGTCCACGGTCAGCGCGGGGCCCTCGAGGCCCAGGACGTAGGCGATGCGCCCGGACAGCACGCTCGGCGCCGTACCGGTCATGACGTGGCCGTCGGACTCCGAACTCTCGTGCAGCCGGGGCCCGTACTCCGAGGGGCTGGCGCCGACGAACACGGCGGTGCGGCTGCCCCGCAGGGACAGCGCGTCCACGCCCGCCCGCTCCAGCGCCTCCCACGAGGTCTCCAGCAGCAGCCGCTGCTGGGGGTCCATCGCCAGGGCCTCGCGCGGCGAGATCCCGAAGAATCCGGCGTCGAAGCCGGCCGCGTCCGGAAGGAAGCCGCCCTCGCCGGCGAACCCGGCGGGCAGTTCCCAGCCGCGGTCGGCGGGCAGCGGCGAGATGGCGTCGCCCTCGGCGGACACGAACCGCCAGAGTTCCTCGGGCGAGTCGATGCCGCCCGGGAAGCGGCAGCTCATGCCGACGATCACGATGGGGTCCTCCCCCGCGGCCCGGGCGACGGCCCGGTCCTCGGAGGCGGCCGCCTGCGGCGCGTCCGCCTGCAGCCGCCGGGCGAGGGCGTCCGGCGTGGGGTGGTCGAACAGCAGCGTGGTCGCGATGCGGCGGCCGGTCGCCTGCGTCAGGCGTTCGCCGAGCTCGGCCAGCATCAGGGAGCTGAAGCCGAGCTCCTTGAAGGCGGAGTTCATCGCGATGTCGTCCGGGGACTCGTGGCCGAGCACCAGGGCCGTGACGGAGCGCACGAGCTCCGCCACCGTGGGGCCGGACTCCGTCCCGTCGGTCTGCGGAGCCGCCTCGGGGGCCTGCTCCTGGGGCCGGACGCCCCGGCCCGGCGCGGGGCGCGCCGCGCCGGCGGTCCGCTGCGCCCCCTCCGCCAGCCAGTGGCGCCGGCGCTGGAACGCGTAGGTGGGCAGTGCCGCCCTGCGGGCGCCGGCCTCCGTGGCCAACCGCGCCCAGTCCATCGGGACCCCGCGGACGTACAGCGCCGCGAGCGCGGCGAGCGCCGCTTCCGGCTCCTGCCGGTCACGGCCCCGGAGCAGGGGAACGCACACCGCTTCGGCGCCGCGCAGGCAGTCGCGGGTCATCGCCGACAGCACGCCGTCGGGGCCGAGTTCGAGGATGGTGGTCACGCCCTGGTCCTCGAGGAGGCGCACTCCGTCCAGGAAGCGGACGGAGCCGCGCACGTGCCGGACCCAGTAGTCCGGCGAGCAGGCCTCGTCCGCGGTGAGCAGCCGGCCCGTCTCGTTGGAGACGACCGGGATCCGGGGGGCGTGGAAGGTCAGGCCCTGCGCCACCGCGCGGAACTCGGCGAGCATCCCGTCCATGTGCGGGGAGTGGAAGGCATGGCTGACGCGGAGCCGCTTGGTCTTGCGACCCTGTTCCGCCCAGTGTGCGGCTATCCCCAGTACCGCGTCCTCGTCACCGGCGATCACCGTGGAGGCCGGTCCGTTGAGCGCGGCCACGGCGACCGAAGCGCCGTCACCGAGGAACGGCAGCAGTTCCTCCCCGGTGGCCTGGACGGACACCATCGCGCCGTTCGACGGCTGGGCCTGCATCAGCCGGCCGCGCGCCGCGACGAACGTGCACGCGTCCTCCAGGGACAGGACGCCCGCCACGTGCGCCGCGGCCAGTTCGCCGACGGAGTGGCCCAGCAGGAGCTGGGGGGCCAGGCCGCAGTGCTCGGCCCACCGGAAGAGGGCGACCTCGACCGCGAACAGCGCGGGCTGGGTGAACTCCGTACGGTCCAGCAGGTCCGCCTCGGGCGAGCCCTCGCCGGCGAACAGCACGTCGCGCAGGGGAAGCCGCAGATGCGGATCCATGGCGGCGCACACCTCGTCGAGCGCCGCCGCGTACTCCGGAGAGGCCTGGTAGAGCGAGGCCGTCATGCCGGGCCGCTGGCTTCCCTGGCCGGAGAAGAGGAAGGCGAGGGAGCCGTCGGAGACGGAGCCGCGCACGGTGTCGGCCCCCGGCGAACCGTCGGCGAGGCGGCCCAGAGCGGCCGTGGCCTCGTCCGGTCCGGCGGCGAGCAGCACCGCGCGGTGTCCGAAGGCGGTCCGGCTGGTGGCCAGGGCGTGGGCGACGTCCCGGAGCGGTCGGCCCGGGTGGGCTTCGAGGTGTTCGCGCAGCTTGCGGGCCTGGGCGCGCAGCGCCTGCTCGTCCCGGCCCGAGACGAGCAGCGGGAAGGGCGTCGCGGACGGCCGGACGCCGGCCCCGGACGGTGCGGGGGCGCCGTCCCATTCGGTGAGCACGGCGTGGCAGTTGGTGCCGCCCATGCCGAAGGAGCTCACGCCGACGACGAGCCGGCCGGCCCGCTCGGGCCAGGCCGTGAGCTCGGTGTTGACCCGCAGGCCCAGCTCGTCCAGCGGGATGGCCGGGTTGGGGGACCGGTAGTTGAGGCTGGCGGGGATCTCGCGGTGCCGCGTGGCCAGTACGCCCTTGAGGAACCCGGCGATGCCCGCGGCGCCCTCGAGGTGCCCGATGTTGGTCTTCACGGAGCCGACGAGCAGCGGCCGGTCGGCCGGGCGTCCCGCGCCGAGCACGGCGCCGACGGCCGCGGCCTCGACCGGGTCCCCGGTAGGGGTGCCCGTACCGTGCAGCTCCACGTATGCGACGTCGCCCGGGGCGATCCCGGCCTGCTCGTACGCGGCGGTGATCACCGCCTCCTGGGCGCTGCGCTCCGGCACCGTGAGGCCGTCGCCGCCACCGTCGTTGTTGACCGCGCTGCCGGCCAGCACGCAGTGGATGTCGTCCCCGTCGGCCACCGCGTCGGCGAGGGGCTTCAGCACGACGAGGCCGCCGCCCTCACCCCGTACGTAGCCGTTGGCCCGGGCGTCGAAGGTGTAGCAGCGGCCGTCCGGGGACAGCGCGCCGAAGCGTTCCACGGCGAGCGTGCTGTCCTCGGAAAGGATCAGGTTGACGCCGCCGGCCAGGGCGACGGAGCACTCGCCGCGCCGCAGGCTCTCGGCTGCCAGGTGGACGGCGACGAGGGACGACGACTGCCCGGAGTCCACGGTGAAGCTCGGCCCGCGCAGGCCCAGTGCGTAGGAAACCCGGTTGGCGATGAGTGCGCGGCTGAGCCCGGTGGTCGTCTCGGGGGTGACGGCCTCGTCGCCGATGGAGCGCACCAGGGCGGCGTAGTCGTCGGCGATGGCTCCGACGAAGACACCGGTCCGGCTGCCCTGCAGGCGACCGGGCACGATCCCCGCGTCCTCCAGCGCCTCCCAGCCCAGTTCGAGGGTGAGCCGCTGCTGCGGATCCATCGCCGCGGCCTCGCGCGGGGAGATTCCGAAGAACCCCGCGTCAAAGGTGTCCACGGACTCCAGGAAGCCGCCCCGCGCGGGGGTGTGGGGGCGCTCGTGCGAAGCCGCGGTCACCGCGTCCCCGCCGCCTCTCAGGAGGCTCAGCAGTTCGTCCGGGCCGGCCGCTCCCGGCAGCCGGCACGCGATTCCCACCACCGCGATGGGTTCGGAAGATCCTGCCTGGAGTTCAGCGGCCTTTGACTCGGACCGACCCGCCATGTGCTTCCCTTTACGTCACGAGGATTACGCGAAGCGCGCTCGAAGCGGCACGTGGCCGCAGTCCACTGCGAATATCCGGTCGGGCCGCCCCTAGCCCCAACCACTAGCCGACCCCTTAGCCCCGAGCCTTTCGGACCGGGCCCGGCAGGGCGCAGTACAGGCCCTGCGCCCTGCCTTCGGAACACCCGGTCACCAGAGGACCGGCAGCTCCTTGATTCCGTAGATCCCGGACCCGTCGCGGAACTTCAGCTCCTCGAAGGGGACGGCCAGCCGCAGGTCGGGCATCCTGCGCAGCAGCGTCTCCAGGGCGATCTGGATCTCGGCGCGGGCCAGCGACTGGCCCACGCACTGGTGCAGGCCGTATCCGAAGGCCATCTGGCCGCGCGCGTCACGCGTCACGTCCAGCGTGTCCCCGTTCGCGAACATGCGGTCGTCGCGGTTGGCGGAGGACAGCATGCACAGCACGCCCTCCCCTTCCTTGACGAGCTGCCCGGCGATCTCGACGTCCTCCAGGGCCACCCGGCCCAGTCCGTGCTGCGCGACGGTGAGGAAGCGCAGCAGCTCCTCCACCGCGCCCTTGACCAGTGAGGGGTCGTTGCGCAGCAGGTCCAACTGCTCGGGGTGGCGCAGCAGAGTGAGGACGGAGAGCGCGACCATGCTGGCCGTCGTCTCGTGCCCGCCCAGGAGCAGCAGCAGACCGCTGCCGGTGACCTCCTCCACGGTGAGATCGCCGGTCTCCAGGAGCTGGCTGATCAGGCCGTCGTCGGGCTGCTCCTGCTTGGCCAGCGTGAGCTTGTACATGAATTCCATGAGTTCCTGGCGCGCGGTCGCCATCTCCTCGGGGCTGGCGTCGTAGTCCAGCAGAACCCGGCCCCGCTCTTCGAAGAACTCGTGGTCCCTGTAAGGCACACCCAGAATCAGGCAGATGACCGCGGAAGGAACCGGCAGGGCGAACGCGGCCATCAGGTCCGCGGGGCCGCCGTCGGCGATGATCGTGTCCAGCGCCTCGTCGACCAGCTTCTGGATCTCCGGGCGCAGGGCATCGACGCGCTTGGCCTTGAAGTCCGGGGTCAGCATGCGGCGCCGGCGCAGGTGCTCCTGCTCGTCGATGAATTCGGCCGAGCTTCGGGACGCGGCGGCCAGCGCCTTGAGTTCCGCGCTGACGAGCGGGAAGCCGGGGCGGGTGGCGTCCGCGCTGAAACGCCTGTCGGTCAGCACGCTGCGGACTTCCTCGTAACCGGCCACCATCCAGCATTCGTCGCCGAACGGCAGATCCACCCTGATGATCGACGCGTCCTTCGTCGACTCCCGGTAAGCGGGCGAGGGGTCCATCGGACAGCCGGTCCGCGGGGCGGGCACCGCCAGATTCTGCGAGATGGTCATACGGGTCTCCTTCGTCGTCCGCCCGTCGGTGCGGCTGTGGAATGAAGTGCCGGTCCGACCAGCCGCGCAGGGGTCCCTGGACCGGGCGCGAGGGCCGGGCGGGAAGCGGCGGGACGGCAGCGGGGGCTCGACGGGCACATGGCCGCATTGCAGTTCGAATATCCGACCGGGCCGCCCCTAACCTCAACCACTATCCGGCCCCTCAAGGCCTCGGCGGGCGGGCGCCCTTCGGCGCGGCACGGCGGCCCCTGCGGGCATGGGCCCCGCGGCCCGGTCGCGGGGTGGCGTGCGGGACCGCGGCGGCCCTGCACGGCCGCCGCGTCCGGTTCCGCGATCAGCCGTGTGCGACGGTCACCACGTGACCGGCAGCGCTGCGGGTGCGTACGCCCCGGCCCGGTCGCGGAAGGTCACTTCCTCGAGCGGCACGGCCAGCCTCAGCCCAGGAAGCCTGCTCAGCAGTGTCCCGAGGGCGATCTGCAGCTCGGTGCGGGCGAGCAACTGACCGATGCACTGGTGCGGCCCGTGCCCGAAGGTGACGTGGCGGCGGGCCTCGCCGCGCGTCAGGTCCAGGTCGTCCCCACCGGGGAAGACCGCCTCGTCCCGATTGGCCGTGGACAGCATGCACAGCACACCCTCTCCGGCCCTGATCAGCTGCCCGCCGATCTCGACGTCCTGGAGGGCCACCCGGGGAAGCCCGTTGGACGCGAGGGTGGCGTACCGCAGCAACTCGTCCACGGCCCCCTTGATCAGCGAAGGATCCTGCTGCAGCAGGGTGATCTGCTCCGGGTGCTGCCGCAGGGCGATCACCGAGAGAGAGATCATCCCGGCCGTCGTCTCGTTCCCCGCGAGCAGGAGCAGCAGGCCCGTTCCGGCGATCTCCTCGACCTTCAGCTCGCCCCGCTCCACGAGATGGCTGATCACGCCGCCGTCCGGGTTCTGCTGCTTGGCCAGCGTGAGCTTGACCAGGTATTCCATGAGGTCCTTCTGCGCCATCATCATGGCCTCGGGACCCGCGGCCGCGTCGAGCAGGACGTGGCTGCGCTGCTGGAAGAACTCCTGGTCCTCCACGGGCACTCCGAGCATCAGGCAGATGACTCCCGACGCCACGGGCGCGCCGAACCGGGACACCAGGTCGAGCGGCCCGCCGTCGGCGATCATCCCGTCGAGCGCCTGGTCGACGATGCGCTGCATCTCCGGACGCAGGGCATCGATCTCCGATGCCTTGAACTCTGCGGTGAGCATGCGGCGCCGGCGGGAGTGCTCCTGCTCCTCGAGGTAGTCTTCCGCTTCTCGTTCCGTGCTGCGGTTCACCGCCACCAGTGCCTTGACCTCCTCGTTGGTGATCGGGAACCCGGGGCGCGTCGCGTCCGCACTGAAGCGCGTGTCCGTCAGGACGGCGCGGACCTCCTCGTAACCGGTCACCATCCAGCATTCGTCGCCGAACGGCAGGTCGACCCGGATGATCGATGCGTCCTTCGTCGCCTCGCGGTAGACGGCCGGAGGGTCGATCGGGCAGCCGGTCCTCGGGGCGGGCACCGCCAGGTTCTGCGAAGTGTTCATGCCTGTTCTCCTTGATTTGGCGCCTCGTCCGGGCACGGCAGCAACGGGCGTCCCCGTCGGACGGCCCATCTGAGGGAAAGCGCGGCCGCGCGAGACCGCGCCGGCCGTCAGGGGAAGGGGGGTGGCGATGGATTCGACGGACGCACCGTCGAAGACCCGGATCGAGGATCCCGGCGGTACCACCCCTACCAGCAACCGATATCCAACCCCTCAGGGCTTGGCCCAGGGGGTCTTGACGCCACTCAGGACGTGTTGGCCAGTCCCGAGGTACCCGCAAGGTTCGTCCCTGCGAACAGGTCACCGAGGTCGGCACGGCTGCGGACACCGAGCTTGCGGTAGACACGGGTGAGGTGCTGCTCCACGGTGCTCTTGGTGATGAACAGCTTGCGCCCGATCTCGCGGTTGGAGTGGCCGACCGCGGCCAGGGCCGTCACCCGGCGCTCGGCCGCCGTCAGGCTCACCGACCCCTCGTCCTCGTCCTGGCTGCAGTCCGATCCGCCCTCACCTTCGCAGGACTCGTCGCGGAACAGTCGGCGGAAGAGCGCGTCCGCAGCGCAGTTGTCGGCCACGGTCCGCGCATGGCGGGCCACCATGCGCGCCTTGGCCGGTGCACCGAGGTCGTGCAGCGCACGGCTGCGGTCGGCCAGCGCCCGGATGAGTTCAATCTGACTCCCGCAGGACTCCAGCAGGTTGACCGACTCCCTGAGCAGTGCGGAGCGCTGGTCCAGCTCACTCGACGCCGCCATCAGCCGCAGTGCGACACCACGTGCCCGGGGTGTGCTTCCGCCGGGCCTGCCCAGCTGCTCCCGTACGAGGGCACGCGCCTGGGTGGGGTTGCCCAGAGCGAGGTGGGCCTGAGCGGCGGAACTGCGCCACGGAAGGAAGGTGGGTGTGTCCGCTCCCCACTTCTTGGCGAGTTCGCCGCAGGTCAGGAAGTCGTCGAGGGCGGCGGCCGGCCGGTCGACAGCGAGGTGGTAGTGGCCGCGGGCGTGGGTGTAGAGCAGGCCGTGACGGGTCTCGAACATGCCGACGGGTACGTCGTGGTTGAGCCATGCACCCGCCAGGCCGCTCTTCCCCGAGGCAGTCGCGGCCAGGACCAGAGCGGAGAGCGGTGAACCGATCGCGACGCCCCAGCCCGAGTGGGAGATCGCCGAGAGTGCGTCGCGGGCGTACTGCTCGGCGACCGGGAGCGCCCCCTGATGGAGCGCGACTTCCGCCCGGATTCCTGCCAGGATGGCTGCGACCGTCCCCCGCACGTGCGAACCGGCCTGCTGGAGCAGCACGTCGCACCAGAAGAGCGCCCGGTCCGGCCTGTCGCCGTAGACCAGAGTCAGCAGCGCCGCCTCCAGCGCCTCGACGCCGGTCGTGCTGGAGCGGCACCCCCGCAGGATCTCCTCCGCCATGGCCAGCGCGTGCTCGTCAGGCCCTTCCGCCATGACGGTGCCGAGCAGTTCGAGGGCGTACGAGGACGGGCTGACCTGGCGGGGCTGGAGCCCTCGGCGGGGCGGGCGGCGCGGGCCGCCGGACACCGTTCCCCCGTCCAGCGCCGGAACGGTGTGCCGCAGCCAGTGCCGCACGACGTGGAGTTCGTCCTCGACACGCGGGTCTTCGGCGTAGGGACCCTCGGACAGTGCTACGAGGGCCTCCCCCGCCTCGTCGAACTGCCCGTGCCACGCCAGGTATTTGACGGTCCAGGCAGCATCGGCGCCCTTGAGGTGGCCGGCCCGGAGGGTGTCTACCAGTGCGTCGAGCCACGGAGCGACCATCCGGGGGTCGATCTGCCAGCCTATCTTCACGCGCGCCATCAGCACTGCGGCCCGGTCGCGTTCGGTGCATGCGCTCTGGCCGGCCAGGCGCAAGCAGTCGAGACTCATTTCCTCGTGGCCCGCCTCCATCGACCGGTACGCCGCGTCGAGCAGCGTGCGGCCCGCCCACGGCTCGGTCACCGAGGCCGCCAGGAGGTGCTGTGCCACCACGGTCGCAGGTGCTCCGTCGTCGTGGAGCAGCCGGGCTGCACGGCGCCGCAGGTCCGCCTTGGCCACCGCGTCCACGTGCTCCAGGATGGCCTTGCCGACGGCGGCGTCGCGCAGGGTGCCGTTCTCCAGCAGGCCCGCCGTGTCCAGCGCCGTCATGACCTGGTCGACCACGTCGGCGCCCCGACCGACCAGGCAGGCCACCAGTGAGGGCGTGGCCGACTCCCCGAGGACGGCGACACCGGCCGCCACGTCGAAGAGCTCGGCCTCGTCCCGGTAGGCCCAGGCGAGGGCGGCCTTGGTGAAGGCGGTGCTCGCCACCGCTTTGGAAGGCTGCTGCGGGTCGAGGCGGCGCGCGTCACGGCTGTCCGCCAGCAGGGCGTGCACGAGCAGCGGGTTGCCTCCGCTGACGGCGTGGAAGTCCGCCACCAGGTCGGGCGCTTCCACGGTGTCCACATGGTGCTCGATCACCCCGGCGATGCCGTCCCGCGACAGGGGCAGCAGCCGGAGCTGGCGAGCCTGGGGGTGGCGCAGCAGTTCGGCGTGGAAGGCCGGAGGGAGCATCTGCGGGCCCGTGGACTCGCAGAGCACCATCATGAGCGGCGCCGTACGGAGCCTGCGGACGAGGTAGAGCAGGCAGCGCAGGGAAGCGGCATCGGCGAGCTGCACGTCGTCCACCGCTACCACGACGAGCTGGCTGCGGGTCTCCCGGCACATGGCGGCGAAGAGCCGGTCCTCGAACTCGGCGGCCCCCTTGCTGCTGCGGGTGGCCGCGCGGATCTCCTCTTCGTCGTCCGACCCCAGGAACAGCTCCTTGATGACCGCGAGGTCGACCCCCGACGCGGAGACCGAACCCGAGGCGCTGAACACCTGGGCCCCGGCATCGGCCGCGCGACGCAGGAACACGTCGAGCAGTGCGGTCTTGCCTACCCCCGGCCCTCCGCCGATGAGGACGACACCGCCTTCGCGCCGCTGGACGCCTGCCAATACGTCCGCGAGCAGGTCCATTTCCTCATCACGTTCGAAAAGCTCCGCGACAATACCGCCAGCCACAATCCCCACCCGTTTATCCATAATCAATTGAGAACCGCTTGAGCATCACTAGAATTCGAATGCAATTTCAATTGATTCGACTGTACCGAGATGGGCCCCTGCCTCCAACCCCTACCTTCGCGCCGCAACCCCCTACCCCTCTCTGACCTGCATTTTCACTCGGTACAGGCATCCCCCTACCGACTTGGCACCGGGTCTGAAGGAACAAGGGGACAGGATGGCCGGAAGGCAGATACGCCGCTGCCCGCCCCCTTGAAACAGGGGGCGGGCAGCGGCGTATCCCGGAGCTCGCCCGTCAGACCTCGACGGTCATTTCGAGTTCCAGTGGCAAATCATCCCGTCTGGCGACCTTCAATTTCTTGTAGACACGGGTGAGGTGCTGTTCGACTGTGCTCTTCGTGATGAACAACCGCAGGGAGATCTCGCGGTTCGTGTAGCCGTTGGCAGCCAGTGCGGCGACCTTGCGCTCGGAGTCGCTGAGCTCTTGCGAGCGCGCGGGGGCGGCCTCGTCCGGACATGCCGCGGGGGACGGCGCCTCGGGCGGCACCACCGGGTCCGGGGACTCGACGCGGCAGGCTGCGGCAGGGCGCACGGCGCGGTCCGCGCCGTCTGCCGGCTCGGCGCGGCGCAGCAGGGACGCCGCCCCGCATTCCTTCGCCAGACGTGTCGCCCGGCGGCGGGCGACGGCGGCGCGGCGGGGCTCGCCGGCTTCCTCGTGGGCGTCGGCCAGGTCGAAGAGGACCCGGGCGGTCCCCAGGCCGTCACGGGCCTTGCGCAGTTCGCCGAGGGCCTCGTCGAGCCGTGCCACCCGTGCGTGCTGCTCGCCGGCGAGGGCCATGGCGTGCAGGGAGATGCCCCGGATGCGAGGGGAGCCGTCGGCGACCATGGTCAGCTGTTCCGTGGCGAGTCTCAGCGCTTCCCCCCGCTCCCCCAGTCGCAGCAGCGCCTCGGCGGCGTCCGTACGCCACGGCAGCAGGCCGGGGCGGTCCACCCCCCAGAGCCCGGCCAGCCGCCCCGCCGCCTGGAAGTCCCTCAGCGCGGAGTGGTACCGGTGGTTGGCCATGTGGTACAGCCCGCGCGCCCTTCGGTAGCTGAGCCAGTGCACGCTGCCGGGCAGGGACCGCGCCATCGGGCGACTGAGGTGGTGAGCCGCCTCGTCGAGCTCGCCCCGGGCGATGTTGACCGCCACCAGGTGGGCGACCGCCGCCCCTTCGAAGGCGGACCGGTGCCGCTGAGGCATGGCGGTCAGACAGGCCCGCAAACCCTTCTCGGCCGCCTCGAGGTCTCCCCTGTGGACACCGGCCTCGGCACGCAGGGCGGCGAAGGACGCCTCCCAGCCCGGGGTGCCCCGGCCCGCCGACTTCCGGAGGAACGTGTCGCACCAGTGCAGGACTCGGTCGGCGGCGCCGTTGTACAGCAGCGACTGGATCGCATTGAGCAGCAGGTCGAGCGTGAAGTCCGTCAGCGGGGTGATCTCCAGAAGGCCCTCGGCGCTGGCGATGTACTGCTCCGGCCCCCCGGGCCGCTGCGTCTCCCAGGGCTTGGCCGGTCGCCTGGCCGCCGTCCGCCCCTGTGTGCGCGGCGGGGTCGGTACGGTGTCCGGACCGCCCCCTTCCTCTCCTTCTCCGTCCGGACTCCTGCGCGCCGGCCCGACCGGCGGCCAGAACCCCGGCTCCCGGACGCTCTCCCAAGGCGCGCAGATCTCGCCCCCGGGCGCAATGGCGTCCTCCGTCGCGCGGTCGTCCGCCACGGCACAGTCGATGACTTCGCGTGCTTGATCGAGCCAGCCATGGGCAAGGAGCAGCTCGGCGAAGGACTCGACGGTCGCCGCCGGCATGGGGCAGACCCGCAGCCTCTCCAACACCTCGAGGAGATGCAGTTCGGCGGCCGCCGCGCTGATGCGCCGCGCGATGAGGGCGAGCCTGATCCTGATCTCGATCCGGCGCCGCGGGTCCTCACAGGCGCTGTGGGCGAGTTCCAGGTAGGAGACCGCCTCCTGGACGTGGTCGTCGAGCAGTACTTGTTCTGCTGCTTCCTGCAGGACTCCCACCCCCCAGACCTTGTCGGCCCTCCCTGCCTGGAGGAGGTGCTCGGCCGTGACGTACGGCGGCGCCCCGCAGGCGTGCAGCAAGTCGGCGGAACGCAGGTGGAGTTCGACGCGCAGCTCCGGTTCCAATGCGTCCAGGACGGCGTCCCGTGCGATTCGGCTGCGGAAGGAGTAGTCCCGGATGATGCCCGACTCGCCGAGCGCGTGCAGGCTCTCGGTCAACTGTTCGCGGCCGAGGTCCAGCAGCTGGGCCAGCAGCTCCCGGTTGACGAACTCCCCGAGGACGGCCAGACCGATGGCCACCTGGCGGCTGCGCTCACCACCGCGCTCCAGGCAGGCCAGCAGCGCGTCCCGGAAGACCTGCCCGGCCTGCGGCTCCGCGGCGGGCCGGCCCGTGCCGGTACCGGTGTGGGCCCGGTGATCTTCGACGAGCGCGCGCAGGAGCAGGGGATTGCCGCCGCTCAGCGCGTAGTAGCGGTCGACGACCTTCGCGTCGAGCCGCCCGGGCCACGCCTCCGCCAGCACTTCCTGGACGCCGCCACGGCCGAGCTGCGGCAGCCGCACACGCATGAAGTTCGGCTGCCTCAGAAGCTCTCCGCCGAAGGCCACGTCCTGGCGCCCGCCGGCCACCGGTTGCGTGAACACCATGAGAAGAGGGGCCGTGCGGCAGTGCCGGGCCAGGTGCAGCAACTGCCTCAGGGATTCCTGGTCCCCGTGCTGGACGTCGTCGACCGCGAGCACCACGGGCGCGGTTTCGGAGAGTTGCCGCACCGAAGCACAGAATTCGCGCTGCAATTCATAGCGCTCGGTATCACGGCGAAGCTGCTCACATACTCCTTCGCCCTGCTCACCGGAAAGATCCGCGCTCAGTGCGCGAAAACGCCGAGCGAGTTTCTCGTAAAAGGAAGTTCCGTCGACGATGTTCCGGAGCAGGCTCAACGGAATTTCAGACTCTTGGGCGACGGCAGCCGTTTGCAGGACCACCGATCCGGAAGACTCCGCAAAGTCCGTCAAGGCTGCCAAAATTTCACTTTTGCCGCAGCCTGCGGCTGCTTCCAGCAGGACTGTTGCAGACCTTCCGGACGAACACACCGCATCGTGCGCGGATATCAGCTGTTTCGTTTCTTCAGCTCGTCCGAACAGCACCATGGATAAAAGAACCCCCGGAGTTGAGTCGTCCAGACCACCCCCGTGTGGCCGGACACTCGGACCGAGCGGCCGGAGGACCCGGGGGCCTCTCACCGCACGCTCGAACCAAACGACAGACAACATCAACATCCATGCACTGTCAACCGACCTTTGAATCGCCGACGTGCCCCCTCCGATACCTTCGGTCGCGCGAATCAGCCAGATGGGTCACGTCCGGGCCGACCTCACCCGGGCACACAGGAAGAATGGATGAATTCAAGCCAAGAACGAATCGATCGCGCCATGGCAACGTCCCCCTCCCTTGAAGAAGTAACCAAAATTCCTTAGCGCTTCCTTTAAGGTCCTCCGCCCGCCGGACCGGCCGACGCGCCTCAGGCGACCGTCGAGGCGACGCGCGCGATGGCGTCGATGACCCGCGCCGCCTGCTGGTTGAGATAGAAGTGGCCGCCCGGGTACGACTGGAGCTCGAACGTTCCGGCGGTGTGCTCCTCCCACGCCTGCGCTTCCTCCCGCGAGACCTTCGGGTCGTCCACACCGAAGTGGGCCTGAATGGGAGCCTGGAGCTTCGGCCCCGCCTCGTAGCGGTAGCTCTCGGCCGCCTTGTAGTCGCTGCGGATGGCCGGCAGGACCATCCGCAGGATCTCCTCATCGCCCAGCACCGCGGCCTGGGTGCCGCTCAGCGACTGGATCTCCCGGATCAGGTCGTCGTCGGACCGGAGGTGGACCCGCTCGTCGCGGTGGCGCGACGGAGCGCGGCGGCCCGAGGCGAAGACCGCCAGCGGCACGATGCCCTTGGCCTCCAGGCGCAGGGCCACCTCGAAGGCGAGCGTGGCTCCCATGCTGTGGCCGAAAATGATCATTGGCCGATCCGCCCAGGGCAGCAGCGCGTCCGTCACCGCGTCGGCGAGGTCCGCGATGTTGTCGATGCCCGGCTCGTCACGACGGTCCTGCCGGCCGGGGTACTGCACGGCCACCACGTCGAGGCCGGGCGCGAGCGCCTTGGACACCGGGAAGAAGTACGGGGCGGAACCGCCGGCGTGCGGAAGGCAGACCAGCCGCACCTTCGCGTCGGGCGCGGGGTGGAACTGACGCATCCACAGGTTCTCGTCAACGCCGTTCGCGGTCATGGCAGTTCCCTTCGTCACACAAGGTCCGTGGCGCCGGCCGCCGGCCACACCACCACCGCCGTCGCACCTGAAGAGATCTTGAGTGGCCCCCCGGGCCGCCACAACCCCTCATCACCGACCCACCCACCCCTACGGGCCGACGGCAGCCCCGGTCCCGCACACCCGCCTCACGCACACATCTAGGGGGCGGCTAGGGGTTTCGCCGGGCAGTGGTTCAGATCACTCTGGAGCGGTGCGGTTGCCGACGCCGGGTCGAACCGATACCGCGGGAAGGCAACAGGAATGAGTGAGACCCACCACCCCACGCCCCGCGGAGTCGCGCTGCCTCCTGCCCACGACGGCAGGCTGATGGCCATCAGCGACCTGCACGTGCGCCACGAGCGCAACCGGGACATCGTCCGTGACCTGCGGACCGACTCCCCGGCGGACTGGCTCGTCGTGGCCGGGGACGTCGGGGAGACCGTGTCCGACATCGAGAACACCCTGTCCGTGCTGCGGGAGCGGTTCGCCCAGGTGGTCTGGGTGCCGGGCAACCACGAGCTGTGGACCGACCCGGCCGACCCGGTCCAGCTGCGCGGCGAGGACAAGTACCGCCACCTCGTGGACATCTGCCGTCGACTTGACGTGATCACCCCGGAGGACCCGTACCCGGTGTGGAACGGAGAGGGCGGACCCGCCGTCGTCGTCCCGCTCTTCGTCCTCTACGACTACAGCTTCCGGCCGCCCGGCGCCTACTCGAAGGAGCACGCGCTACGGCTGGCGGACGAAGCCGGTGTGGTCTGCACCGACGAGTTCCTCCTGCACCCCGATCCGTACCCGACCCGGGAAGCGTGGTGCCGCGCCCGACTGGCCCTGACCCGGGACCGTCTCGACGCGCTGCCGCCCGGTCTGCCCACCGTGCTGGTCAACCACTTCCCGCTGGTCCGCGACCCCACGAGGGTCCTGCGGTACCCCGAGTTCGCCCTGTGGTGCGGCACGACCGGGACCGCCGACTGGCACCGCACGTACCGTGCGGCCGCGGTGGTCTACGGACACCTGCACATCCCGCGCACCATCCACTGCGACGGAGTGCCCCACCACGAGGTGTCCCTCGGCTACCCGAGGGAGTGGGAGCGGCGCGCGACACCGCCGGGCCGCCCGGTCCAGATCCTGGGGAACGCCACGGCGGTGGCCGCTGCCCGTACCTGGTAGCGAGGAAGAGGGAAAACATGATCGAAGAAGTGCTGCCGTCCCACGTCCGGGCCTTCGAGGCGTTCGAGCACGTGCCGTTCGCCACCCTGCACCCCCAGGAGGCGACCCTCGTGGCCAGGGCGGTCGAGAGCCGCCGGCTCGAGTTCGCCACCGCCCGGTACTGCGCCCACCAGGCGCTGAGTGCTCTGGGCGCCCCGGAGGGCCCGCTGCTCGCCACCCCCCGCGGGCTCCCGGTCTGGCCCGACGCGGTACGCGGCGCGATCACGCACACGACCGGCTACCACGCGGCGGCGGTCGCCGACGCCTCCCGCGTCGCGGCCCTCGGCATCGACGCGGAGCCCGACCGGCCGCTTCCCCGCGGCGTGCTGGAGAGCATCGCCCTGCCGGAGGAAATCGCCCAGGTCGGACAGCTCACCGCGCGGCACCCCGGAATCAACTGGGACAAGCTGCTCTTCAGCACCAAGGAAAGCGTCTACAAGGCGTGGTTCCCGCAGACCTCGCTCGCGCTGGAGTTCGAGGAGGCGCTGATCCGGATCGACCCGGTCCGCCGCACCTTCTCCGCCCGCGTGCTCCCTCCGGCCCTGGTCGCCGCCCACCCCGACCTCAGCACCTTCGCCGGCCGATGGCTCGTCCGCGAGGGAATCGTGCTCACCGCGATCACCGTGGACACCCCCACCACGGGTGGCGGTCCGGTCGGCCACCACCCCGACCCGGCGCTCACGCGCCCCCCATCACATTCGTGAGGAGCCCATGCCGTCCGGCACTTCCCCGGCCGCTGACCGGACCACCCGGTTCCACACCTCGGCGGCCGCCAATGTCCGCCTCAGACGGTTGGTCGACCGCGGCGCACGAGTCCTGCCCCTGCTCGTCGACCGGCCCACCGAATCGGGGCTCGACTCCGACATGCCGTCGGCCTACGGGCAGGTGGCCCGCACCGGGGTCGCCCTCGACTCGATCGACGACATGCGGGTGCTGCTGAGCGGCATCCCCCTCGACAAGGTCGCCCTGTCCCTGTCCGTGGACGCCGCGGCCGCGCCCCTGATCCTGCTCTACCAACTCGTCGCGGAGGAGCACGGCGTCCCCGCCGAACGGCTGCGCGGCTCGGTCCGCAACGACGTGCTCAAGGAGTTCATCACCCCCGACGGAACGTGCCTCTTCCCGCCGGGTCCCTCCATGCGCCTGACCCGGGACCTCCTGGGGTACTGCCGGACGGCCCTGCCCCGCTGGGACGTCGTGTCCGTCTGCGGCCACGAACTGGCCGAAGCGGGCGCGGACCCGGCTCAGGAGGTCGCCTTCGCCCTCGCCAACGGCATCGCCTACGTCCGTACGGCGGTGACCGCGGGCGTCTTCGTGCCACGGCTCACCTTCTGCCTCTCCGGCAGCGGGAACCAGGCCGAGGTCCTGGCGAAGTTCCGGGCTGCCCGGCGCATCTGGGGCCGGGCCATGACCGAGCACTTCGGGCCCGACCTGGCCGGCCGCGCCGTGCTCCGCTGCCACGTCCCGCCATCCTGGAGCGTGGCGGCTGCCCGCACCGGCCGGCCGTGGCTGCGCACCGACGCCTCCCAGGAGATCGAGGCGTCCGCGCTCCGTCTGATGGACAGCATCGAACGTCTGGGCGGCGCCGTACGGGCCGTCGAGTACCGCTTCCAGAGCACCGCCCTGCCTCCGGACAGCCGCCCGGTCGGCCCGTCCGGCGTCGAAGCGCCCGGGCCCGAGGCCCGGGCCACGCACCTGCGGCAGAGCGAACGGCTGGCCAAATTGCGCGCCTGGCGCGTCCAGCCGACGGTGGACGAGGCCTTGGCCGACCTGCGCGAGGCCGCGCGCGGCGACCGCAACGTCATGCTCCCGATGCGGGCGGCCCTGGCGGCCAGTGCCACGGTGGGCGAGATCTGCGAGACCCTCCGCGGGGTCTGGGGCACCTACCAGGCCCCGCCCGGACGTCGCTGAGGGCCGTCCACGCCGTCCACCCCCTGCGCCGTCCCGACCCCGTGCCGGGACGGCTGCCGCACGCCGGGGCTCAGGTCCGCTCCCGCTCCTTGGTGTCGGTGCCGCCCCGGCCCGCGGACACCGCCGACAGCGCGGTGGCACCGTGCAGCCCGTACGAGGCCGGAGTACCGGCCGCCGCGGCCTCGCCCCCCGCAGCCGCGCGGGCGGGCGCGAGCGATCCGTCCCCCGCCCCGGTGTCGGCGGCCGTCTCCCGGCCCACCGGCATCGGGCGGTGCCGGTAGCGCGGCGGAACCAGCCCCTCCGCCCAGCGCGGCGCACGCGGGGTGAAGCGCGGCAGGAGCAGCAGGATCAGGCCCACGGCGCTCAGCGCCGCGATCGCCAGCACGATCCACATCGTGGCCGAGTGCACCGAGTAGGCCACGGTGCCGAAGGCGATCAGGCCCGACCAGAAGTACATGATGAGGACCGCGCGGCTGTGCGAGTGCCCGAGCTCCAGCAGTCGGTGGTGGAGGTGCCCGCGGTCGGCGGCGAAGGGCGACTGACCCTTCCAGGTGCGCCGCACGATCGCCAGGACCAGGTCCGCCATCGGGATCGCGATGATCGTCAGGGGCAGGATCAGCGGGATGAAGACCGGGAGCATCGCGTGCGTCGCGTTGCGCTCGCCCTGGGCGTACAGGGCCATGGCGTCGGGGTCCACCTGACCGGTGATGGAAATGGCGGCCGCGGCCAGCACGAGGCCGATGAGCATCGAGCCGGAGTCGCCCATGAAGATCCGGGCGGGATGCATGTTGTGCGGCAGGAAGCCGAGGCACATGCCCATCAGGATCGCGGCGAAGAGGGTGGCGGGCGCGGCCGCCTCGATGCCGTAGCCGAACCAGATCCGGTACGCGTACATGAAGAACGCGGCCGCGGCGATGCAGACCATGCCGGCGGCGAGGCCGTCGAGGCCGTCGACGAAGTTCACCGCATTGATGGTGATCACGACGAGGGCCACGGTGAGCAGGTTGCCCTGCCACTGGGTGAGCGCGACCGTGCCGATGAAGGGCACCGGGATCCACAGGATGGTCAGGCCCTGCATCACCATCACGCCGGCGGAGATCATCTGCGCGCCGAG
Source organism: Streptomyces avidinii (assembly GCF_014650695.1). Classification (GTDB taxonomy): domain Bacteria; phylum Actinomycetota; class Actinomycetes; order Streptomycetales; family Streptomycetaceae; genus Streptomyces; species Streptomyces avidinii. Next base: position 66,085 of record NZ_BMVL01000022.1, read on the forward strand.
CTTGATGAGCGCGTCGATCTCGAACTTGTCGTCGAGTACACCGATCAGCCAGATCAGGGCGGCGCCGGAGAGCAGCGCCCGTGGTTCGTTCGACAGCTCGAAGACGCCGTTGAGGTTCGTCAGGTGGTCGGCGACCAGCAGTCCCGCGCACAGACCGCCGAACATGGCGATGCCGCCGAGCCGCGGTGTGGGCTCGCGGTGGACGTCGCGGGCGCGGATCTCCGGCATGGCCCCGGCCGCGATCGCGAACTTCCGCACGGGCCCGGTCAGCAGGTAGGTCACCGCGACCGTGACGCAAAGCGTCAGCAGATATTCACGCACGGGCTGCCCCAGATGTATCGCCGGCCATCTCAGCCCCACACATTAGCCGCGATGTCCCCTTCACCAAGGACGCGAGGGGGCGGTATCCCGGTTGCGGCACACCCCTCTTGTACCACTTACTCCCCGTATGGGGGAAATCCCGTCGTCAGCTCACTGACCTCCGTACGTGTTTTCACGCCATCCCCGGCCAGCGCCGCGGCGAACAATGCCGCGATCCTGACCATCTCCGCCTCCCCCATCCCCTGGGTGGTCACGGCGGCCGTTCCCAGCCGCACGCCGCGCTGGTCCCCGTACGGGAGGGCGCAGGTGTCCAGCACGATCCCCGCGGCCGCCAGCCGGCCGCGGGCGGTCGGGCCGTCCACACCCAGCGGCGCCGGATCGGCGGTGATCAGGTGCGTGTCCGTGCCACCCGTGGTGATGGCGAACCCGCGCTCCTGGAGGGCTGCCGCCAGGGCCCGGGCATTGGCGACGACCCGGTGGGCGTACGTGGTGAAGGCCGGCCGGGCCGCCTCGCCGAAGGCCACGGCCTTGGCGGCGATGGTGTGCATCTGGGCCCCGCCCTGGGTGAAGGGGAACACCGCCCGGTCGATGCGCTCGGCGTACTCGGCCCCGCACAGCACCATCCCGCCGCGCGGACCGCGCAGCACCTTGTGCGTGGTCGCGCAGACGATGTCGGCGTACGGGACGGGGCTGGGCGCGGCCCCGCCGGCCACCAGCCCGATCGGATGGGCGGCGTCCGCGATGAGGTAGGCCCCCACCTCGTCGGCGATCTCCCGGAAGGCCGAGTACTCGGGGTGGCGGGAGTAGGAGATCGAGCCGCACACGATCGCCTTGGGCCGGTGCGTGTGGGCGAGGTGCTGCACCTGCCGGTAGTCGATGAGACCGGTCTCGGCGTCGAGCCCGTACCCGACGAAGTCGAACCACCGCCCGGAGAAATTGGCGGGCGAGCCGTGCGTGAGGTGGCCCCCGTACGGGAGCCCCATCGCCAGCACGGTGTCCCCGGGGCGCAGCAGGGCGGCGTACGCGGCGAGGACGGCGGAGGAGCCGGAGTGCGGCTGCACGTTCGCGTGCTCGGCCCCGAAGAGCGCCTTGGCCCGCTCCACGGCGGTCCGCTCGGCCAGATCGGCGTACTCGCACCCGCCGTGGTGCCGGGCGCCCGGGTACCCCTCGGCGTACTTGTTGGCGAGTGCGGACCCGAGCGCGGCGAGCACGGCGGTCGAGGTGAAGTTCTCCGCGGCGCTCAGCTGCAGCGTCTCGGCCTGCCGCTGCCGCTCCCCGGCCAGTACGTCGGCCATCTGCGGGTCCTGCATGCGCAGCAGGTCCGTGGGCTGGGTGATGACGCTCATGGCGCGGCTCCAGGGGTACCGGGGAGGTACCAGCCACTTTAGGCCCGCGGACCCCGCCGTGCCCTGTCGGCGCGGGGCGGGCCCCTCCTCGGTGCGGCCTCGACCCCTCGTCCCCGGGGGCCTGCGGGCTGCGCACCGCTGCGCCGGCCTGCGGCCGGCAAAGGCTCAGCGTGCGGCCGTCACGCCCGTCAGGGCGGTCACGACCGGGTCCAGCGCCTGGTTGATCTCGTCGCCGATCGAGCGGAAGAAGGTGATCGGCGCCCCGTACGGGTCGTACACCTCGTCCGCGTCCGGCGACGGCGCCAGCAGCCAGCCGCGCAGCGCCGCGGCGGCCCGGACCAGCGACCGGGCCCGCTCCGCCATGCCGTCGTCCAGCGGCGGCAGCGTGGCCGGATCTATCGCCCGGACCAGGCGGGTGAACTCCTTCAGCGTGAAGGTGCGCAGACCCGCCGAGTGGCCCATCGAGATGACCTGGGCCCGGTGGTCGCGGGTGGCGGTCAGCACCAGGTCCGCGCGTATGACGTGCTCGTCCAGCAGCTCCCGTCCGGTGAATCCGGACGCGTCGGCCCCGAAGTCCGCCAGCACGGCGGCCGCGTTCGCCTCCATCGGGGCGCCCTCGTGGCCCCAGGTGCCGGCGCTCTCCACGATGAGGTCGCCGGTGACGGGGCCGCCGAGGCGGTGCGAGAGGGCATGCCTCGTCAGCCGCTCGGTGATGGGCGAGCGGCACACGTTCCCCGTGCTGACGTGGAGTATGCGGAAAGTGTTTCCCCCGGCTACCGGCGGGCGGTACCCCCCTGCTATGCCACGCCCCTCAGGGCTCACGGGGCGACCTCGAGGTCGGGTACGACCTCCCGCAGCTGGTCTGCGGTGAGCGCCCCCTCGCGGAGCAGGACGGGAACCTTCCCCGTGACGTCGACGATCGACGACGGCTGGATGCCGGGCGTCGGGCCGCCGTCCAGGTACACGGACACGGAGTCCCCGAGCATCTCGCGCGCGGCGTCGCAGTCCTCGGGCGCCGGGTGCCCGGACAGGTTGGCCGAGGACACCGCCATCGGGCCGACCTCGGTCAGCAGCTCGATCGCGACGGGGTGCAGGGGCATGCGCACGGCCACGGTGCCCCCGGTGTCGCCCAGGTCCCACGCCAGCGACGGCTGGTGCTTGGCGACCAGCGTCAGCGCGCCCGGCCAGAAGGCGTCGACGAGCTCCCAGGCCTGCTCGGAGAAGTCCGTGACGAGGCCGTGGAGCGTGTTCGGGGAGCCGATGAGCACCGGGGTGGGCATGCCGCGGCCCCGGCCCTTGGCGGCGAGCAGGTCGTGGACGGCCTCCGGGCTGAAGGCGTCCGCGCCGATCCCGTACAGGGTGTCGGTGGGCAGCACGACGAGCTCGCCGCGGCGCACGGCGGATGCGGCTTCACGCAGACCCGTCTTACGGTCCGTCGCGTCGTTGCAGTCGTATCGCCGGGCCATCAGCGGGCCTCCTCGTGCAGCAGGTGGGTGGCGGAAATCGTCGCGCCGGTCACGGCAGTGCCTTGCGGGCGGTCGCGAAGCGCGGGCGGTTGTTGAGGTCCGGGTGGTCGGCCGCGTCGGCCCAGCCCCGCTCCTCGGCGAAGATCCACGGCACCTGGCCGCCCTGGGTGTCGGCGTGCTCGATGACGACGATGCCGCCGGGCCGCAGCAGCCGGTGAGCGGTGCGTTCGATACCGCGGATGGTGTCGAGGCCGTCCTCGCCGGAGAAGAGCGCCATCTCCGGATCGTGGTCGCGGGCCTCGGGGGCGACGTACTCCCACTCGGTGAGCGGGATGTACGGCGGGTTGGAGATGACCAGGTCGACCTGGCCGTCGAGCTCGGGCAGCGCGCTCAGGGCATCGCCCTGGTGGACGGTGACCCGCGAGCCCTCGGCGTTCTTGCGGGTCCACCGCAGGGCGTCCTCGGACAGCTCGACCGCGTGCACGCGCGAGCGCGGCACCTCCTGGGCCATGGCCAGCGCGATCGCGCCGGAGCCGGTGCACAGGTCCACGATCAGCGGCTCGACGACGTCCATCGCGCGGACGGCGTGTATGGCCCAGTCCACGACCGATTCGGTCTCGGGGCGGGGCACGAAGACCCCGGGCCCGACCTGGAGCTCCAGGTACCGGAAGAAGGCGCGGCCGGTGATGTGCTGGAGCGGCTCGCGGGCCTCGCGGCGGGCGACGGCCTCCCAGTAGCGGGCGTCGAAGTCCGCGTCCTTGACGTGGTGCAGTTCCCCCCGTTTGACGCCGTGCACGAAGGCGGCGAGCTCCTCCGCGTCGAAGCGCGGTGAGGGCACGCCGGCGGCGGCCAGCCGCTGGGTGGCCTGGGCCACCTCGGCAAGCAGCAAGTTCACGCTGGTCCTCCGGGCTGCTGTCGTACGGGGGGGGTGGTACGGGGGTCGGGTCAGTGCGCGGCCGCGAGCTTGGCCGCGGAGTCCGTGTCCACGCAGGCCTGGATGACCGGGTCGAGGTCACCGTCGAGCACCTGGTCCAAGTTGTACGCCTTGAAACCGGTCCGGTGGTCCGAGATCCGGTTTTCCGGGTAGTTGTACGTGCGGATCTTCTCGGAACGGTCCACGGAGCGCACCTGGCTGCGGCGCACGTCCGAGGCCTCCTGCTCGGCGGCCTCCTGGGCGGCGGCGAGCAGCCGCGACCGCAGGATGCGCATGGCCTGCTCCTTGTTCTGGAGCTGACTCTTCTCGTTCTGGCAGGAGGCGACCACACCGGTGGGGAGGTGCGTGATGCGCACGGCCGAGTCGGTGGTGTTGACGGACTGGCCGCCGGGGCCGGACGAGCGGTACACGTCGATGCGGAGGTCGTTCATGTTGATCTCGACCTCGACCTCCTCGGCCTCCGGGGTGACGAGCACGCCGGCGGCGGAGGTGTGGATACGGCCCTGGGACTCGGTGGCCGGCACCCGCTGGACGCGGTGCACGCCGCCCTCGTACTTCAGGCGGGCCCACACGCCCTGGCCGGGCTCGGTGGCGCCGTTGCCGCCCTTGGTGCGGACGGAGACCTGGACGTCCTTGTAGCCGCCGAGCTCGGACTCGGTGGCGTCGATGATCTCGGTCTTCCAGCCCACGCGCTCGGCGTAGCGCAGGTACATGCGCAGCAGGTCACCGGCGAACAGGGCGGACTCGTCGCCGCCCGCACCCGCCTTGACCTCCAGGAGCACGTCCTTGTCGTCGCTGGGGTCGCGCGGAACGAGCAGCAGGCGAAGCTTCTCGGTGAGCTCTTCGCGCTGTGCGGTCAGTTCCTTGGCCTCGGCCGCGAAGTCGGGGTCGTCGGCCGCGAACTCCTTGGCCGTCTCGATGTCCTCGGCGGACTGCTTCCAGGCGCGGAAGGTCGCGACGATCGGGGTCAGCTCCGCGTAGCGCTTGTTCAGCTTGCGCGCGTTGGCCTGATCCGAGTGGACCGAAGGGTCGGCGAGCTTCTTCTCAAGATCGGCGTGTTCGCCGACCAATTCCTCGACCGCTTCGAACATCGGGGGACTCCTGGGGTGAAAGTGCGAAGGAC
>NZ_BMVL01000022.1:71359-87153 GCF_014650695.1 Streptomyces avidinii
GTCGCGCTACTTCTTGGCCGCACCCTTGCCGAAGCGCGCCTCGAAGCGGGCCACGCGGCCACCGGTGTCGAGGATCTTCTGCTTGCCCGTGTAGAACGGGTGGCACTCGGAGCAGACCTCGGCTCGGATGGAGCCCTCGGTCAGGGTGCTACGGGTGGTGAACGACGCGCCACAGGTGCAGCTGACCTGGGTCTCGACGTACTCGGGGTGAACATCGCGCTTCAAGGTGTCTCCTAGATTCGGGAGGGCGCCGGGTCGCAGGAGCCGAATTGCGCACTGCGTGAACCGGGGCCGACAGACCAGTCTGCCAGGACCGGGCTGCCTGTCAAAATTCTGAGGACGCCTTCCTCAACGGGGAGGGGTCGCCATCTATTCCGCACCGGCCCGCGGCCGGTGCGGAGCGGGCCCTACTGGACGATCGAACCGGCCGCGCTCTTGTCGCCGGAGGAGTTCACGGTGGCCTCGGCCGGGATGGGCCGATCGGCCAGCAGGGCCTCCCAGACCATCTTGGTCTCCTTGGTCAGGGGGGCCACGCGGTTGGCGTCACGGGCGTCCGTCGTGACCGGCAGCGTGATCATCTGCATGTCCTGGGCGTCGATGCCCTGGAGGCCCTGGGCGAAGCCCATGAGGGATTTCACATCACCGAGCGCCTTGTCGGTGGTGATCGCCTTGGTGGCGGAGTCTGCGAGGTCGAGCAGCTTCTTCGGGTTGTCGAACAGCCCGATGCCCTTGACCTGCTTGATGAGCGCCTTGATGAAGGCCTGCTGCAGCTGTATTCGGCCCAGGTCGCTGCCGTCGCCGACGCTCTTGCGGGTGCGTACGAGGCCGAGGGCCTGCTCCCCGTTGAGCTTGTTGGTGCCGGCCGCCAGGTCGAGGTGGCTGGCGCCGTCCTTGATCGGCTTGGTGGTGGTCACCTCGACGCCGCCGAGGTTGTCGATGATCTTCTTGAAGCCGGTGAAGTCGACCTCGATGTAGTGATCCATGCGGATCCCCGACATCTTCTCGACGGTCTTGACCGCGCAGGCGGCCCCGCCGACGGTGAACGCCTCGTTGAACTGGGTGCGCGAGCCGCCCGGGTCGGTCTTCCCGCCGGCCGTCGCGCACGACGGGCGGGCGATCATCGTGTCGCGCGGTATGGACACCACGCTGGCCTTCTCGTGGCCCTCGTACAGGTGGATGATCATCGCCGTGTCGGAGCGGGCGGAGCCGCCGTCGTCCTGGCCGTACTCGCCATTGGCACCGCCGCGGGAGTCGGAGCCGAGGACGAGGATGTCCATCGAGCCGTTGTCGACGTTCTGCGGGCGATCGGTGCCGAGCGCCTGGTCGATGTCGACGGTCTTCAGGTTGCCGTTGAACTTGAAGTAGAAGTAGCCGAGGCCCGCCCCTCCCAGCAGGACCACGCCCGCGGCGCTCCAGGCGGTGATGGCGAGGGCCCTGCGGCGCTTCGCCGGCTTGCGTCGGCGCCTGGCCGCGGCGCGCCCGCCGTGGTCCTTGCTCTCCTCGGTCATGCTCTCCTCAGTCCTGAGTCCGGTCCCCTGGCCGTTGTGGCCCGCCGTCCACCGCGCGGTCCCTCTGACACAGACGGGTGTATGGCGCGCAGGGTTCCATTCCGGGCCGAACCGCACCGCAGGGCGCGTCTACCCCGTAAAGCCGCCCGGACGCGCGACAGCCCCCGCCGCGGGTGCGGCGAGGGCTGTCGCGGTGATGCGCGAGCCGGACGTCAGTCGTCGTTCTTGCCCGACGGGGTCGTCTTCGCGATCTGCATCAGGAACTCGGCGTTCGACTTCGTCTGCTTCATCTTGTCGAGCAGCAGCTCGATCGCCTGCTGCGAGTCGAGCGCGTGCAGCACCCGGCGCAGCTTCCAGACGATGGCGAGCTCCTCAGCGTTGAGGAGGATCTCCTCCTTGCGGGTGCCCGACGGGTCGACGTCGACGGCCGGGAAGATGCGCTTGTCGGCGAGCTTCCGGTCGAGCTTGAGCTCCATGTTGCCGGTGCCCTTGAACTCCTCGAAGATCACCTCGTCCATGCGCGAGCCGGTGTCGACGAGCGCAGTGGCCAGGATGGTCAGCGAGCCGCCGTCCTCGATGTTGCGCGCGGCACCGAAGAAGCGCTTCGGCGGGTACAGCGCGGTCGAGTCGACACCACCGGACAGGATGCGGCCGGAGGCGGGCGCCGCGAGGTTGTACGCGCGGCCCAGACGGGTGATGGAGTCCAGCAGGACGACCACGTCGTGGCCCAGCTCGACGAGACGCTTGGCGCGCTCGATGGCCAGCTCGGCGACGGTGGTGTGGTCCTCGGCCGGGCGGTCGAAGGTCGAGGAGATGACCTCGCCCTTGACCGACCGCTGCATGTCGGTGACCTCTTCCGGACGCTCGTCGACCAGGACGACCATCAGGTGGCACTCGGGGTTGTTGGTGGTGATCGCGTTGGCGATCGCCTGCATGATCATGGTCTTACCGGTCTTCGGCGGGGCCACGATCAGACCGCGCTGGCCCTTACCGATCGGCGACACGAGGTCGATGATGCGGGTGGTCAGCACGCCCGGGTCGGTCTCCAGACGGAGCCGGTCCTGCGGGTACAGGGGCGTCAGCTTCTGGAACTCCGGGCGGCCGCGGCCGGATTCGGGCGCCATGCCGTTCACCGAGTCCAGACGCACGAGGGCGTTGAACTTCTCGCGGCGCTCGCCGTCCTTGGGCTGGCGCACGGCACCGGTGGTGTGGTCACCCTTGCGCAGACCGGCCTTGCGGACCTGGGCGAGGGAGACGTACACGTCGTTGGGGCCGGGCAGGTAGCCCGAGGTCCGGATGAACGCGTAGTTGTCGAGGATGTCGAGGATGCCCGCGACGGGGATCAGGACGTCGTCGTCGGCGACCGTCGGCTCGCTCGGACCCGCGAACTCGTCGCGGCCACGACGGCCACGGCGGTCGCGGTAGCGGCCGCGACGGCCACGACGGCCGTCCTCGCCGTCGAAGTCGTCCTGGGGACCGTTGTCCTGGCGGTCCTGGCGGTCCTGACGGCCCTGCTGACCCTGACCCTGGCCCTGGCCGCGGCCGCCCTGCTGCTGGCGGTCGGCGCGGTCCTGACGGCCGCCGCCCTGCGCGCCCTGGCCCTGACCCTGGCCGCCCTGCGCGCCCTGGCCCTGGCCGCCCTGGCCCTGACCCTGGCCGCCCTGGCCCTGGTCGTCGCCCTTGGCGCCGCGGTCACGGCGGTCGCGCTGACGGTCGGCGCGGTCACCGCGGTCACCGCGGTCACCGCGGTCACGGCGGTCGCGACGGCCACGGCCCTCGCCGTCCTGGCCCTGCGCCTGGCCGGCGGAGACCGCGGTGGCGGCTTCGGCCTTGGCCTCGGACGGGGCGGCGGTGGCGGTCTCGGTCTCGGTCTTCTGCTCGACCTGCACGGCGACGGGGGCCGAGGCCTCCGGGCTGCCGGTGGGGGCCGTGGCCCGACGGCGGCGGCGCTCGCCGACCGGCGCGTCGTCTCCCCCACTCTCGGCTGCGCTCGAGCGGGAGGGGCCCCCTGCCGGCTGGCCCGGGATCTCGATCTGCGCCTGCGTGGCGGGCTTCTCGGCGGGCGCCTCGGCGGCGGCCTCACCCGTGCGGGCCTTGCTGGTGGCGCGGCGCTTCGGCTTGGCCTCGGCGGTGTCTGCGGCAGCGGAGGCAGCGGCCTTGGGGGCACTGCTGCCCGCCTGCGCCTCCTTGATGACCTCGATCAGCTGGCTCTTGCGCATCCGCGCGGTGCCCCTGATCCCGAGGCCCGACGCGACCTGCTGCAGCTCGGCCAGGACCATGCCGTCAAGGCCGGTGCCGGTGCGACGACGCTTGGGTGCGGCGCCCGCGGCGGGGGCACTGGTGTCGACAGAGGTGTCGGCAGCGCCCATCAGATCGGTGGTGTCGCTCACGAAGGGTCCTTCCCTGGAGCGGACGTCGGCCTGTCTGGCTCGGCGACCGGTTGTGCTGTCCGACAACGGTCCTAGGTGTGGACCGTGCCGGGGCGGTGGTCCGCCGGTAGAAATACGGCGGAAGAAACGTGCATGGCTGGTTCCGGCGAGAAGCCCCCGAGCTGGAAGCGTGGGAATGTCACGCCGATTCCGGAGCGTGCTCGAAACTGCTGGAAGTGATCAAAGCAGTCGGGGAGGCTCCCGGAAGAAATGTGGTCCCCAATGGGGACACTGAGCACCGAGCCATGGCGGCTTCCGATGCGCACTTGAGACTAACACTACCGGATCCAATAGATATTCCCCCTCTCAATCACCGGCAATCGCGCCCTTCCGCGCGGGCGGCCTGCCCAGGCCGCCCGCCCCTGACCGGCTGCGCACTCCAGAAAAGCGGCCTCAGCCGCCCTGGGTGCCCAGCGGAAGTACGCTCGCGCCCGCGGCGTCGAGAGCGAGCCGGTTGGCCGCCCACCCCTCGCCCGCGAGCTGCGCGACCTTGTCGGCCGCGCCGTTGTCGACCAGTGCGAGGACCGTGGGTCCCGCGCCGGAGATGACCGCGGGGATCCCGTCCGCCCGCAGCCTGTTGACGAGTGCCACGCTCTCCGGCATCGCCGGCGATCGGTACTCCTGGTGGAGCCGGTCCTCGGTGGCCGGCAGCAGCAGCTCGGGGCGCCTGGTCAGGGCTTCCACGAGCAGGCCCGCACGGCCCGCGTTGACGGCTGCGTCCACATGGGGGACCGAGCGCGGCAGCAGGCCGCGCGCGGTCTCCGTGAGGACCGGCCTGGACGGTACGAAGACCACCGGAACGATGGACTCGGCGGGCTCCATACGGATCGCCTTGGCGCTGCCGCCGTCCATCCAGGCGAGGGTGAACCCGCCCAGGAGACAGGCGGCGACGTTGTCGGGGTGGCCCTCGATCTCGGTGGCGAGTTCCAGCAGCGCCGCGTCGTCGAGCTTGGCCTCGCCGCCTATGGTCACGGCGCGGGCGGCGACGATGCCGGCGCAGATGGCCGCGGAGGAGGAACCGAGGCCGCGGCCGTGCGGGATGCGGTTGGCGCAGACGACCTCCAGGCCGCGCGGCTGGCCGCCCAGCAGGTCGAAGGCGGTGCGCATGGAGCGTACGAGCAGGTGGCTCTCGTCCCGCGGGAGGGTGTCGGCGCCCTCACCCGCGATGTCGATGTTCAGGCCGGAGTCGGCCACCCGGACGACCACGTCGTCGTAGAGCCCCAGGGCCAGGCCCAGGGCGTCGAAGCCCGGGCCGAGGTTGGCACTGCTGGCGGGAACGCGCACCCGTACGGCGGCGGCGCGGAACGCTGGACCGGCCATCGTCCGATGACACTCCTTGTGACTGTGCGAGATCTTCGCTCTTCGCTGGCTCGCTGCGAATGTACTGGAGAACGTACGACACCCGAAGGCCCTCGGGGCAGCACCGCAGTCATATGCGCGGTGGCGGATGTAGGTACAGCGTATCGAAGGAAGGTTCTCTCGCGACATAGGGCGCACAGGAGGCGCACGATGCGTGTCGCGGGCTTCGACCGACTTCGACCGGCTTCGGCCGCATTTTTGTTGTCGTACGGGGTGAGTTGCCGGGTTCCGGAGGGACCTCGGGAGGGCCTCGAAAGACCCTCGGGAGCCCTCCGGAACCGGCTTCACACGATGCTGCGGCACTGCTTCGGCACGGCGCAGCTCCGGTGCCGTGCTGCTCCGGGGCTGCGCCGCCGTCAGACCAGGCCGAGGCGCACGGCGGCGGCTTCGGCGTCCACCGGAACGGTGACCGGCTGCGGAGCGCCGGCGATCGCCCAGTCGGGGTCCTTCAGGCCGTTGCCGGTGACGGTGCACACGATCTTCTGACCGGGGTCGACCAGGCCCAGTTCGGCGGCCTTGAGCAGACCGGCCACGGAGGCGGCCGAGGCGGGCTCGACGAAGACGCCCTCCTGCGCCGCCAACAGCCGGTAGGCGGCCAGGATCTGGCGGTCCGTCACCTCGTCGATGAAGCCGCCCGACTCGTCACGCGCGGCCAGCGCGTAGTCCCAGGACGCCGGGTTGCCGATCCGGATCGCGGTGGCGATGGTGTGCGGTTCCTTGACGACCTCGCCGCGCACGATGGGCGCGGAACCGGAGGCCTGGAAACCCCACACGCGGGGCGTACGGGTGGCCAGGCCGTCGGCCTTGTACTCCTTGAAGCCCTTCCAGTACGCGGTGATGTTGCCGGCGTTGCCGACGGGCAGCACGTGGATGTCGGGGGCGTCGCCGAGCGCGTCGACGATCTCGAACGCGGCCGTCTTCTGACCCTCGATACGTACCGGGTTGACCGAATTGACCAGCGCGACCGGGTAGTTGTCGGAGAGTGCGCGGGCCAGGTTCAGGCAGTCGTCGAAGTTGCCGTCCACCTGCAGGATCTTGGCGCCGTGCACGAGCGCCTGGCCCATCTTGCCGAGCGCGATCTTGCCGCGGGGCACGAGCACCGCGGAGACCATCCCGGCGCGCACCGCGTACGCCGCGGCGGAGGCCGAAGTGTTGCCGGTGGAGGCGCAGATGACCGCCTTCGCGCCCTCCTCCTTGGCCTTGGTGATCGCCATGGTCATGCCGCGGTCCTTGAAGGACCCGGTGGGGTTCGCCCCCTCGACCTTGAGGTGCACCTCGCAGCCGGTGCGCTCGGAGAGCACCTGGGCGGGGACGAGGGGAGTGCCGCCCTCGCGGAGCGTCACCACAGGAGTCGCGTCCGTCACCGGCAGGCGGTCCCGGTACTCCTCGATGATGCCGCGCCACTGATGAGTGCGATTGCTGCTCATGGGTCCTTACTCCCCTTCAACACGCATGATGCTGGCGACACCGCGGACGGTGTCCAGCTTCCGCAGCGCCTCGACGGTCCCGGAGAGGGCGGCGTCGGGTGCGCGGTGAGTGACGACGACGAGGGAGGCCTCGCCGTCCTTGCCCTGCTGCCGCACCGTGTCGATCGAGACACCGTGCTCCGCGAAGGTGGTCGCCACCTGGGCGAGGACGCCCGGCTTGTCCGCCACATCGAGGCTGATGTGGTAGCGGGTGACGACATCCCCCATGGGGCTGACCGGCAGCTGGGTGTACGCCGACTCGCCGGGCCCCGTTGCCTCGGCGAGCTTGTTGCGGGCGACGGCGACGAGGTCGCCGAGGACCGCGGACGCGGTCGGCGCGCCGCCCGCGCCGGGCCCGTAGAACATGAGCCGCCCGGCGGCCTCCGCCTCGACGAAGACGGCGTTGTACGCCTCGCGGACGGAGGCGAGCGGGTGGCTGAGCGGGATCATCGCCGGGTGGACGCGGGCGGTGACGGACTCGCCGTCGGCGGCGCGCTCCAGGATGGCGAGGAGCTTGATGGTGCAGCCCATCCGCTTGGCGGAGGCGAAGTCGGCGGCGCTGACCTCGGTCATGCCCTCGCGGTACACGTCGTCCAGGCGGACCCGGGTGTGGAAGGCGATGCCGGCCAGGATCGCGGCCTTGGCCGCGGCGTCGTAGCCCTCGACGTCGGCGGTCGGGTCGGCCTCGGCGTACCCGAGGGCGGTGGCCTCGTCGAGCGCCTCCTGGTACCCGGCGCCGGTGGAGTCCATCTTGTCGAGGATGAAGTTCGTCGTGCCGTTGACGATGCCCATCACCCGGTTGATCTTGTCGCCGGCGAGCGACTCGCGCATCGGGCGGACCAGCGGGATGGCTCCGGCGACGGCGGCCTCGTAGTAGAGGTCCCGGCCGCCCGCCTCGGCTGCGGCATGCAGCGCGGCGCCGTCCTGGGCGAGCAGCGCCTTGTTCGCGGAGACCACGGAGATGCCCTGCTCGAAGGCGGTGGTGATGAGGGTACGAGCGGGCTCGATGCCGCCGATGACCTCGATGGCGATGTCGATGTCACCGCGTTTGAGGAGGGCGGTCGCATCGGTGGTGATCAGCGCGGGATCGATGCCCTCGCGGACCTTGGAGGGGCGGCGTACGGCCACACCGGCGAGCTCCACGGGCGCGCCGATCCTCTGCGTGAGGTCGTCGGCGTGCGTCGTCATGATGCGAGCCACCTCTGAGCCGACCACTCCACAGCCCAGCAGCGCCACCTTCAGCGGACGCGTACGCATCATTCGACCTACGCCTTTCGTCTTCCATCAGTACCCTGCGGGCGGTTTGCCCGCCGGGTGGAACCAGTCTCACTCAATGGACAGCAGTTTCCATCCTCGGTCCATTGAGTGAGACACCTATTTCATCATCCGAGGTCGAGACGCAGGAGATCTTCCTCCGTCTCACGGCGGACGATCACTCGGGCCGCTCCGTCGCGCACGGCGACGACCGGCGGGCGGAGCGCGTGGTTGTAGTTGCTGGCCATGGAACGGCAGTACGCGCCGGTGGCCGGGACGGCCAGAAGGTCGCCGCAGGCGAGGTCGGCGGGCAGGAACGCGTCCTTCACGACGATGTCGCCGCTCTCGCAGTGCTTGCCGACGACGCGCACGAGCATGGGCTCGGCTTCGGACGTGCGGGAGACCAGGGAAATGGAGTACTCGGCGTCGTACAGGGCGGTGCGGATGTTGTCGGACATCCCGCCGTCGACGGAGACGTACGTGCGCAGCCCCTCCAGCGGCTTGATCGTCCCGACCTCGTAGAGGGTGAAAGCGGTCGGTCCGACGATGGCGCGGCCGGGCTCCACGGAGATCCGGGGGGCGCGCAGCCCGGCGCTCTCGCACTCACGGGCCACGATCTCGTGCAGGGCCTTGGCGATCTCGTGGGGCTCGCTCGGGTCGTCGTTCGAGGTGTACGCGATGCCGAGGCCGCCGCCGAGGTCGATCTCGGGCAGCTCCACGCCGTGCTCGTCGCGCACGGCGGCCAGCAGCCGCACGACGCGCTTGGCGGAGACCTCGAAGCCTGCCATGTCGAAGATCTGCGAACCGATGTGGGAGTGGACGCCGAGCAGCTCCAGCGAGTCGTGCCCGAGCGCGCGCCGCACGGCCTCGGCGGCGGAACCGTCGGCCACGGCGATGCCGAACTTCTGGTCCTCGTGCGCGGTGGCGATGAACTCGTGGGTGTGCGCCTCGACGCCGACCGTCACACGGATCTGGACGGGCTGGCGTACACCCAGCTCACGGGCGATGTGCGCGACGCGGGCGATCTCCTGGAAGGAGTCGAGCACGATCCGCCCGACCCCGGCCTCGACGGCCCTGCGGATCTCGCTCTCGGACTTGTTGTTGCCGTGGAAGGCGATGCGGGAGGCGGGCATCCCGGCCGCGAGTGCGGTCGTCAGCTCCCCGCCGGAACACACGTCCACATTCAGCCCCTCCTCCTTCAGCCACTTCACGACGGCCTTGGAGAGGAACGCCTTGCCGGCGTAGAACACGTCGGCGTCGGGTCCGAAGGCGTGCGCCCAGGCCCGGCACCGGGCCCGGAAGTCCTCTTCGTCGAGGAAGTAGGCGGGGGTGCCGAACTCCTCGGCGAGCTTGGTGACTTCGATGCCGCCGACGGAGACGACGCCGTCGCTGCCGCGGGTGACGGTCCGGGCCCAGACCTTCTCGTCCAGCGCGTTCAGGTCGGCGGGCGGCGGGGAGTAGTGCCCTTCGGGCAGGACGTCGGCGTGGCGGGGCCCGGCGGGGTGCGCGGAACGGCTCATCGGTATCTCTCTTCGCGGGTCACAGGCGTGTCGGTGCGTCTATGCCGAGCAGGGCCAGGCCGCCGGCCAGCACCGTCCCGGCGGCTTCGGCAAGAGCCAGCCGGGCGCGGTGGGCGGCCGAGGGTTTCTCGTCTCCCTTGGGCAGGACGCGGTACTGGAAGTCGAGCAGCGCGTCGGCCAGCTCGACGAGCTGCCGTACGAGCCGCTCGGGCGCGCGGTGGTGGGCGGCGGCCTCGAGGACGAGGGGGTGGTCGGCCAGGGCGCGCAGCAGCTCCGGGGCGTCGTCGACGTCCCCGGCGTCGGGCCCGAAGCGCAGCTGCCCGGCGTTGCGTACGAGGGTGCGGGCGCGGGCGTGGGCGTACCGCACCCGGAAGAACTCGCTCGCCTCGCCCTGGAGGAGCAGCGCGGCACCGAAGGTGGGCGTCTCCCTGGCCGGCACGGCGAGCATGGCCCAGGAGGCGGCCTCGCGCCCGTACCGGGCGAGGACGTCCCCGTCGCGCTCGGCGACGGCGGCGACGGCGAGGCCGTCGAGGTCGCCTCGGGCAGCCCGGTCGCTCTGGGTGCGCAGGAGGCGCAGCACGCAGTCGCGCACGACCCGCTCCCGCAGTCCGAGGGAGGTGTCCGCGGCGTCCGCGGGCGAGAGGAAGGCAGCCCCTCCCCTTGCATCTCGGATGACGATGTCGTCGATGATCCCCCGCGAGATGACATCGGGGGCGGTGGGCGCCGGCAGCACGAAACACAGGAACCCGGGACCGGTGACCTCTACATCGTCGATGCCGGGCTCCTGCGCGAGCCGACGGGCGAGCACCTGCGCCACGGCGTGCGGCGCGCACCCGGCGCGCTTGGCGACCTGGAAGGCGACGGGGGTGGCGTAGTCCCCCACCCCACCGGGCCGGGTCCGCTCGACGACGACCCGCTCGGGCACGACGACTGTGGCGGCCAGCTCCCCGTCGGCGACGGCGCAGCGCACGGCGCGTACGACGGCACGGGGGAGGTCGGCGGGGTTCACGGGTCCCAGCCTAGGGGAGACGCCCCCTCATCCCGCGAAGGGTTTCGCCATGTGAACAGCGGACGCGAGAAGCAAGCCGACGGAAACAGAAGAAGGTGTCGTGACCGACCGCACCTAGCCCCTCCCCCTCCCGGCGGGCGCCCCTTTCCTCCCGTCGCGCCGGTCCTTGCGCTCGATCAGCCTGCGCACGATCCGTACCAGCTCGGTGGGCTCGAAGGGCTTCGCGAGGAAGGCGTCGACCCCGGCGGCGATCCCGGCCTCCACCTCCTGCTGCGTACAGGCGCTGACGATGGCGACGGGCACGTCGCGCGTCCGCGGATCGGCCCTCAGCTGCGCGGCGGCCCCGAACCCGTCCAGTCGTGGCATGACCACATCAAGAGTGATCACATCGGGAGCCACGCGATGCACGACGTCCAGACACTCGGCACCATCGTTCGCGGTCACGACCTCGAAGCCCTCCAGCTCGAGATTGACCTTGATCAGTTGCCGGATGACCTTGTTGTCGTCGACAACAAGCACCCGGCCCGAGACGCCTGGCACAACTCGAGAGTAGGTCGAGCCGGGCCCCCGCGTCCGGGTTTTTGCCACTTCCACCCCCTGCGGGCGAACCACCCCCCCCTCCCCCGCAAACGGGTTCCTGATCACCCCACGGAAGCTGGTAGTGTTCAACCCGTCGCCGCAACACCAACGACGCGCCCCCGTAGCTCAGGGGATAGAGCAACGGCCTCCGGAGCCGTGTGCGCAGGTTCGAATCCTGCCGGGGGCACTCCAGCAGATACAGCGCGATCGCGCCGCTGACCAGCTGAAGTGCCAAGCATGAAGGCCCGAACTCAGTCTCACTGAGTCCGGGCCTTTGTCGTTGTTACGCACTGGCCACGATAGACCTGCGACAGAGGCCAGCTCCTCTGCCCCGACGCCGCCGCCACCCTCGCCGGCCCTTCCTCAGCCGTTGTGGCACGCTGCCGACCAGATGCAGCACCACAGTTGGGGGAGCCATGACGCACGCGACTGGGCCCCATGAGGACTCGACAACGACCGTCGTGGACACGAACGTCCTGCTCGACGCTTTCCTTGGCCGGGGGGAGATCCCTCCGGAGGGACACGTGATCACCTCAACCGTGGCGCACGAGTTCCTCATGGTGCGGGATAGAGGGACAGGGAAGAGTCGATATTTCGTTCCTTCCACCCTGCTGGCCGACTTCCTGAACTCCGGGGCACCGTACGGGCTGCCGCGGCACCAACTACGCTTCGGCCGACCAAGCAATCTCCCGCTTCACCGAAAAAGCACAGACCGGCTTGTGATGGATTTCAATAACGACTATCCATCAGTAGTCGAGTACGGCCACCGCGGGATCAGCTCCGCGGTGAACCAAAAGAATCTCAACGTATTCCGAAGCGCAATCGGTCACCTCGGAAAGGCTGAAAGTAAAGCTCTAGAGTCGCGGTTCGAGTTCCTCACCGCACTGGGACTTCCTTGCCGCAGCACCGAGGATCAGCACCTTGAACTTGCTTACCAATTGCTGCACGAATTCAAGAAGCAGGGGAAAAATCCGAAGAAGGATTTCAGGAACACCCTCAATGATCTCCTGATCCTCTCCTATTCCCTTGAGTCCAATTCGACACTATGGACTGGCGACGAAGAACTACTCGACCTCGCGGAACCATTCTTTGACGCTAAGCGTGAGGACTCGGAAGGTAGATACCGACTGATCCAGACCAGCCGGGAGAAAGCGAGAGCGAGATCCAGGGAGAGCAAGGGGTACATCAACAGGTCGTGGCGCTTCGCGCGCATCAACTAGCGTTCTCGTAGGCGGCGGGTGTGCGAAAAACCAACCCCGGCCCTCGCAGCTCCGGTCAAGCTCCTTCTCGGGCCACGCCGGCGATGGCTTTGGGTTCGTAGTCCTTGCCATCGTGCACCAGCAGGTACGTGCTGGCCTCCCGGTAGCCGTAGCGGTCGAGGAAGGCGTCGCGCCCCAAGGCCTCGTACTCCTCCAGCGTCTTGAGGATGTCGTCCCGCGAGATCAGCCCCTTGGCCATGGCCACGGAGTGTATGTGGAGGGTCGGCCTCGCCTCCCTCGCACGGCCGCCGGGACCTACACCCGCCACCTGCCCCCCATGGGGCGGTACCACCAGCAAGCCAGCTCCCATCCTCGAAACGCGCCTCGTGGCATCGCCCGGCCAGGGCCTTGATCCGCGCCTAATCCGTCTCCCTTACATAGCAGTCCGAATACTTACCGGAAGAGCCAAACTTGGGCAGATCGTTGCGGAAGAAGTAGATACCTCCTTTACTGGCACCGCCACGGATTTCGTCAGCAGCTTTCTTTGAGAGGAGAATACAGAAGGTCTTGATCAGCGGATTACGGGCACCCGCCCGACTCAACTGCAACGATCCCTCATATCGACCGGGCTCGAAGCTCCAGTTGTCGGCCTGAAACAAGAAGATCGGCTGTTGAGGTTTGTCCTGGCTAACAAGGAACGGGGCAGGGTCGCCAGACCATCTGTACGAAAGCCACTCGGAAGCCGGGTCGAAATTCCATACGCCGACCTCTTTCCAGTAGAAAATCGGCCTCTTCGAAGAGGCAACGGACGCGGCGGGGGTCAGTTCGAAACGTGCTTCACGAATGACCTCGACATCCTGAGTCTTGACTCTGGTGGAAACGGTCGGCTGAACATAGAAGTGGGCATCCTTGCCCATCACCCCAATGCGCATGAGATGAGGAAGTGTCAACTCGATCTCTGGCTTCTTTTGGAGTTCTGCGAAATTGTAGAGCGAAAAAGCGAAGGCAGCTACACCGGCCACTGTAGCGACCCACTTGTGCACAGCGTCGGAACGACTTCTCTGGGACGCTGCTGCCCCGTCGTCACTGTTGCCCATGCTCATACCTTGGCCACGAACCCCGGTCCGCAGCTCTCTGGGTTGCTCCATGTGGTCAATGGAAGAAACGCCCGCAAGGAACTGGCCACCAGCCAGTAGCTGGAGCTGCCGAGGAGTCCCCCACGCTCGTTGGCCAAGAGCCGTCCGTCCGGCGCCGTGCCGAAATTCGGCTGCATGCGCACGCAGAAGGGCCACCAGGACCGGCGGGATCGGCACCGGCCGATCTTTGTCCACCTCTCGGGACGTCAGGCCGCAGAGCTGCGGCAACTGCCCGGCACGCGGGAGGGGTCAGCTACTTGGAGCACGGTCAAGAGGTAGCTCCCCA
Organism: Streptomyces avidinii; assembly: GCF_014650695.1. Lineage (GTDB taxonomy): Bacteria > Actinomycetota > Actinomycetes > Streptomycetales > Streptomycetaceae > Streptomyces > Streptomyces avidinii. Next base: position 85,105 of record NZ_BMVL01000022.1, read on the forward strand.
GTAGCCCCCACGGACACCTTCGGTTCCAGTGGTCGTCGCAACACCCCGGATGAAGGGGCGCGATGGACTTCGAGACCCGGGAGGGCCGGAGTAGGCCGAGTGGGAAGAGGCTGTGGCGTCTCCGCCGCGCGCCCGCCGGCAGTACGGCACCCGCTTCGATGGGGCCGGACGTGACATGCGACGATCACTCGTCGCTTATCACCCTGGGGGGTTCATGCCAACGACCTTGGCCTCGGCAAGACGTCCGATTTCCACCGTGCTGACGTGCCTGCTCGCCGTCCTCGCCGCACTTCTCCTGCCGGTGGGCGCCGCTCAGGCCGCACCCGTCGCCGAGGACTGCGTCGGCGTCACCGAAGGCCGGTACGCGGGCACCTTCACCACGGCCGGGCAGACGCGCTGCCTGGAGCTGCCGAGCCCGCAGGGTGCACGGATCGCCGCTCTCACCTCGCTCGGCGGCGCGGGAGTGACCGTCGGTGTCGAGGTGGTCGACCGGAACGGCACCGCACAGTGCACCGCAGGTGTGCTCAGCCGGGGTGGCTGCGCTCTGACCGGAGCGGCACCGTTCCGTGCGTTGGTACGCGCCGACAACGGCACCGCGACCGGGCCGTACGGCGTCCACTTCGTCCGCACGGACGTACTCCAGAAGGACTGCCGGGTCCTGCCCGCCGGAAACTTCGCCGACGACGAGGCTGCCGTGGAGCTGTGGACCGGCGACGGTGTCTTCTCACACTGCCTGACCATCCCGGCCGACGCGCACTCCACCGCCGAGCTCCTCCGCATCCGCTACGGCGTCCCGGACGACACCAAGCTGTTCCCGCGCTACGCGATGAGCCTGGTCGACACCGACGGCAACGGGCCGCCTTCCTGCTACGACCACCCCGCTCAGGGCCAGCAGCTCCGCACCGACGGCCTCACCAGCTGCTCCTTCACCGCCGGCAAGGCGTACACCGTCCTCTTGCAGGGCCAGGACGAAGTGCGCAAGCACACCGTGGTCCGCCGGGACGTCACGTCCACGGCCAAGGGCTGCGCCGCCTCCGCCGCGACGGCGATCGGCGCCCCGGCCACGACCGGCACGTCCGGCAAGGTCGGCACCCTGCGCTGCCACCGGTTCACCACGGCCGCCGCCACGGACCGGCTGCACATCAACCCCCGGGACGTCCACGACGGCACGAACGTGCTGGTCATGGACAACAACGGCGGCATCGCCTGCCACCAGCGGACCTGGGCGTGCAACACCACGGGTTCCACCGGCTACCAGGTGGTCACCCAGGTACCGGAGAACTTCTACCTGCCCGCTTCCTACGGGATCGACGCCTGGCGGATCGCCACGGCCGCCGGGCCCGCGCCCGAATGCACCCGGGTCGCATCGGTGGCGTACGGGTACGGCCCGCTGACCGGCACGCTCGACGGGCAGCGCACCGGCGTGTGCGCGGTCCTGCCGAGCGTCTCGGGTGACCAGTTCAGGCTCCTGAGCACTTCCACCGCCACGGACGGGTCCCCCGGCCCCCAGCCCGCGCTCTACGACAACGCGGGGCGCAACCTCTGCACGGTCACGAGTAGTTCATCGTCCTGGTACGACTGCCAGGGCGTCGACCAGGGCCTGTTGGTCCTCTCTCTGCAGGACTGGTCCCACCATTCGGTCTACCGCGCGGAGCTCACCTGCACCAACGCGCCCTGCGGCTCCGAGAACGTGTCCGTCGGAACGGTCACGCCCGACACCGCGCAGAGCGGCACCGTGGCGACCCTGACCGTCCAGGGCACGGCGCTGGGCATGAGCACCACCGTCAAGCTGACCGGTGGGCCGGCTCCGCTGACGGCCACGACCGTCTCGGTCTCCGACGATGCCAAGACGCTGAAGGCGACCGTGGACCTGCGAAGTGCCCCCGCCGGCCATTGGGGCATCACCGTCAACGCGCTCAACCAGGACTATCCGCGCGGCACCCTGACGGTGACGCCGCCGCCGGCCCCCGGCCTGGGTACCTACAAGCCGATCGCGCCCACCCGGTTGATGGACACGCGTGAGGGACTGGGTGTTCCGAAGGCGAAGGT
>NZ_BMVL01000023.1:0-45306 GCF_014650695.1 Streptomyces avidinii
TTTCGACACGCCCTCACCGCCACCAGCAAAGGCTGCTGACCCTGGTCGTTCTCCGGCGGGAGGGCGTGCAGCGCCGCGCGGACGTCCGCGTCCGGCCGCGGTGTCGCCAGAGCGTGCCAGCATCAGACCGCGGTGCATCTCCAGGCAACCTGGCCCGCGAGATTGCCGACTCTGCAGCCCGCCGCCTCCACGTCCGGTTCTTCGTCACGGCGGCGCAGCGGCCGCCGACCGTGTCATCCGAGGGGTGAGCATGCAGAACCGCGGCCACCTGGCGTCCGACAGGCCGGGCGTGCTCCTCACTGTGTCGCTCCCGGTAGTCGCCGGCTCCGGAGTACTCGAACGGGGCGCTCGCCCGGGGGATGAGGAACACTCCCGCGCGGGCCGCAGTCGACGCCACGTCGATGGCGTGGAACTCCAACCGGCTGCCTCGATAACGGGGGCCCGATCCCGCGCGCTGCACCCGGGGCTCCGCGCCTGGGGCGGGGCGGGGCTGCCACTAGCGTCTGGACTGCCTGGTCCCGGCACTGGGCTGGCGCCGCCCGAAACCCCCGTCCTCGGGCGGCGTCAGCTCAGTGCCGGGAACGCGAGAGGCCCCCGGTCGTCGGCGGGGGGCTCCGGTTTCCCGTCCCCTGACCGACCCTCCGGCGCCCACTCTGCCAAGCCCCGGAACACCGCGCATTGGCCCGGCGTGCACAGTGTCTTGACGGAGAGTCGCCCCGTCGGCCGCGCCCCGGGCCCCGGCTCTTGTTGCGCGGGCCGCCACGGCCGGTGTAAACCCGTGATCATGCTGCCCGAGAGAACGTTCCGCAGCGCGGAACTAGCGCCCGCCGACCGTTTCGAGAGCTGGCGGGCCCTGATGTCGGAGACGCATGCGCCCATGGAGATGCGCAGTGAGCACGCCGCCGACTTCTGGGTGAACCAGCGCGTCATCTCGCTCGGCGGGATCACGGTCTATCCGATGGAATGTCGTCCCCTGACCTTCCAGCGCACACCGAAGCTGATAGCGAGGTCGGACCCCGAGGCGTTCCACCTCTCGCTGATCAAACGCGGGGCGGGAGCGGTAACGCTGGGCAAGGACACCGTGGTGCACGGTGTGTTCGACATCCACACCAGTGACACGTCACGGCCGTTCGAGATCAGTTCCGGCCCGCATTCCGTCGAGATCATCGGGGTCGAGGTACCCAAGGCGCTGCTGCCGCTGCCCCCGCACACCGCGGGCCGGGTCATCGGCAAGCGCATCTCGGCCCGGGAGGGAATGGGGGCCCTGGTGGCCACCTTCCTCGACCAGGTGACCAAGGACAGCCGGTCCTACCGTCCGGCCGAGGGCCCGCGCCTGAGCGGCGTACTGGCCGATCTCGTCGCCTCGCTCTTCGCCGGTGTCCTCGAAGCGGACCGGTCCTTGACCCCGGAGACGCACCGGCGCGCCCTGGCGCTCCGCGTGATGGCCTTCATCCGGGACAACGCCGACGATCCGCTGCTGGACGTCCCCGCGATCGCCGCCGCCCACCACATCTCCGTCAGCTATCTCCACCGGGTGTTCCAGCAGGAGGGGGACGGGGCGACGGCCGCGGCCTTCCTTCAGGGCCAGCGGCTCTCGCGGGCACGCCAGGACTTGGCGGACCCGCTGCACCAGGAGGTGCCCGTGCACGTCATCGGCGCCCGGCGGGGCTTCCGGCACGCGTCCGCGTTCAGCCGGGCGTTCCGCGAGGCCTACGGCCTGCCGCCCGCGGCCTTCCGCGGGCAGGCCCGGGCGGAGGACCTGGCCGGGACGCACGCCTCCTAGTGGGGCGGGGGTGCCCCGGCCCGCTCCCGGCCGCTGGGCTGGCCGCCCCCGTGTGCAGGGCGGTCTCTCATCGTCCGTCGACGTGGCAGTTCTGCCTGGCCGCGGTGTAAGGCCGCCGTAGAGGCTGCTCGCCGTCGAGCTTCAAAAGGTCGAAGGAGAGGGAGTAGGTCGGCCACCGGGCGGCCGGGGCCGGGGCGCTGCAGGCGCGGGCGGCGGCGCTGCGACGCCTGGAACGACAGCCGGACGACCGCGGTGTCCCAGACGACGAGCTCGCCGTCGAGGGCCGGACCGCCGGGGCGCTGCCCGGCGGCCGCCACCAGGTCCGACCGCCGCGGTCCTGGACCAGCGCTCCTCGCGGGCCTCCTGTCGTTGACCATTCCCGCCGACCACACCACGTCCTAGACTGCGACCGCTCCAAAACCTGGCGATCATCAGGAGGGCGCGCAAGATGAACCGAGCACTGATCAGCGCATTTGCGGCCGTGACGTTAGTTGTGTCCGGGGGAAGTGCCGCCACCGCTTCCGACGGCGCTCCGCCGCGCACCACGCACGGCCCTTGCCAGTACACACAGACCCCGGACGAGCCGCCCGCGCGTCATGTTCCGCTGCCGCCTGACCCGCGGCGCACCCCTGGCCGTGGCACGGTTGACATGGCTGTTCCGACCAGCCAGGGTCCGCTCCCGCTGCGTTTGGACCAGGCCAAGGCGCCGTGCACGGTCCAGAGTTTCCTGCACCTGGCACGGCATGGGTTCTACGACCGGACGGTGTGCCACCGTCTGACGGCGTATCCGACGCTGAAGGTCCTGCAGTGCGGCGACCCGACCGGGACCGGTGAGGGAGGGCCCGGGTACAAGTACAAGGACGAGCTGCCGGTGGATCTGCCACCCGCACCGACCGATCCGACCGGCGCGCGCCGCCTGTACGGGCGCGGCCTGCTGGCGATGGCCAACGCCGGTCCGGACACGAACGGCTCACAGTTCTTCGTCGTCTACGGCGACTCCGCACTGCGCCCGAACTACACGGTGTTCGGCACGGTCGGCTCCGACGGCCTGGCAACACTCGACAGGACCGCCGCCGGAGGAATCGAGCCGACCGCGGAGGACCCGGCACCGGTCGACGGCACACCCGTGCTGCGGACCGAGCTGCTCCGCGTCCGGCCGGCCTGCTGGCATTGACTCCCCGCGGCCCGCGCCGAAGCCGCGGCCGCTGCGGTGGCGTCCGTCCGGGGGCCAGGTGGGGGTGGTGGAGCGGGAGCGGGCCGCCGTCAGGGAGACCCACAGCCGGGACGCGGGCGCGGCCCTCCAGACAGCGGGCGCCGGGAGCGCGGGCGGCCTGCTCGAAGGCGTCGGCCGCCGCCCGGACCCGGTCTCGACATCACCGGCACCGGAGGCCTGTCCGGCGCGGCGGCCCAGGAGTGCGGAGGCTTCCCGGATACGCGTCTCGGCGAGCGCCCGGTCCGCAGGGGCGACGTGCGGGGTGCAGCGCTCGCGCACCCGGGGCAAGGGCAGGTCGTGAGCGAGGGTCGATCCGGCGAACCAGACCGGGCGGGAGCCGCCGTCCGCGCGGTCCCCGGGCAGCGCCACCGTGTACCCGGGGAGAACGCCGTCGTCGCCGTGGCGCTCGCGCACCCGCAGTCCCGCGTCGCGCAGCCGCTCCAGGAAGTCGGTGTCGCCATCGGCGAGGGCGGCCGCGGTCCGGACGGTGCGCTGCAGCACCTCCTGGGCGGTCTCGGCCATGCGCGGCGGGCCGCCATCCGAGTACAGCCTCGACCAGACACTCGTGGGGTACGCGATCCAGCGGCAGTTCACCTTCGAGGTGTTCCTCGGGGTCGTGCCGGACCAGGTGTGTGCTGCTCATCGGGGCCTCGCTGACGTGGGCGTGGTCACGGGCGGCGGGCATCGACCGCAAGGCGAACGTACGGCAACCGCGGATGCGGTAGGACTGACCCCGAGTACGGGTTTCGGTGCGCAGGGCGACCGGGGAGCAGGTCGGTACGGGCAGGCCGCGACGGACATCGGCAGGGGTGGTGACGGGCTTCGTGCTGCGCCTGCTGCGGGAGATGACACCGCGGAAGCCGCGAACGTGAACTACTGGGCACTGTGGCTGGGGGCGTTGCCGTTGCCGCAGCCGGACGAACCGGCGGTGCGGCCGTGTCGTCGCCCCGCCGAAGACTCCCGCCCAAGACGTCCGCCGGGTCTCCTCACTCGGCGCCGAGCCGGCCGCCGATCCATTCGAGGGCCGGCGGGATCTCGCGGTTCCAGGTGTTGAAGCTGTGTCCTCCACGGTCGAGCGTGATCGACGAGACGCGGGCCGGATCCTTCACCGCCTTGATGAACTGCTGGGTCGGTTTGTAGTTCTCCTCGCCCTGCAGCGAGGTCGTCACGAGGAACGAGGACGCGCCCTGCGGCCGGTTGGCGAGATGCCACAGCAGGTCGGATCGTTTCTCCTCGTCCTTGTCGCCGTGGAAGAGGTCGCCGGAGTACTGGTCGATCTCCGGCTTGTAGTCCGCCGAAAGGCCCACGCCGGCCGCGTAGGTCTCCGGATGCTGAACCGTCATCTTCAGGGCGCAGTAGCCGCCGGTCGAATCGCCGATGATGCCCCAGCTCCGCGCCGAGGTGCCGGTGCGGTACGTGCTCGATATGGCCCGGGAGACGTCCGTACCGAAGAAGGTCTCGCTCTGCGAGCCGCCGCCGCGGACATCGACGCACTGGGTGTTCTCGGCCGAGACGGTGGGCCGCATCATCACCAGGATCATCGGCTGCGCCTTCTTCTCCTTGGCCAGGGTCCAGGCCGTCTTCGGGTAGCGCAGCCCCTTCAGCAGGTTCTCCGCCGTGCCCGGGTAGCCCGTCAGGACCACCGCCGCGGGGAACCTCCGCTGCTCGTTGCCCTTCTGGAAGTACTCCGGCGGCAGGTACACGTACGCCTGGGCGGCCCTCCTGGAGCGCTCGCCGTGCACGGTCACCTTCTCGATCACGCCGCTCACCAGGGGATTGCCACCGCCGGGCACGTCGGGAGCCTGCCGTCCCAGCACCTCCACGGCCACCCCGCCGCGCACGGCCTCCTGGCGTGCGCGTCCGGCCAGGTCCGCCCAGGAACCGTAGATCAGCAGGCTGCGGTTCGCCGCGAGCGCGACCGACGCGAACAGGAACACCTGCACGAGGACGATCAGCCCCATGCGCCCCAGCACCCGTGCCCGGCTCCCCCGGGCCAGCCGCGGCCAGAGCCACACGGTGACCGCGAAGGCCAGTGCCGTGCACAGCACGGCGCACAGGAGGAGCTCACTACTTGTCAGACCCATGGATCAGCGGAACCTCTGCGACGTCTCGGTCTGGACGCACCGGTCCAGAGCACCGCCAACCGGTGCGCATCAGGCAAGAGAGGTACCGGGGCGAAAGCGTTCCACCGAGCTGCGGGGCCGCCTGCAAGGCTCCGTCGTCGAGGGCGCGTCGGCCCACCCTCGGGTGCAATCGCCCGCCTGGGCGCAGCCCCCTCGCGCCGCAGTGGCGCGCCGGCCTTCGCCGGTCGCCCGTCGCGGACGAGGGACGGGTGATCGGGTGTCGCAGTTTCGATTCCCGCCGGGGCACACGGTGAAGGACCCCGGCCCGATCACGGCCCCGGGTCCTGCTGCAGCACTGTTTGGCGGACAGGCACGATCAGCGGTCTTTGACCATCTGCACCCAGAAGCTCTCCTGCTTACCGGAGTTGCCCTTGCAGCGGGACCAGGCTTTCGCGTAGAGCCGGCAGTCCTCTCCGGGCCGCACATCGATACGACTCAACCTGCCATCGAATGAACGCCGCCTTCCCGAGCGGCTGGACGACTGAGGAGCCGGGCCCGGGCATCGCCTCACGAAGTGGTGGCATCAGCCGTGAGCGACGCAGTTTCATGGGCTTTGCGGGATCGCGGAGTGGCTGTCACCTGTTCCGGGGGATGAGTTGCACCTCGGAGACAGCGGCCTCGGGTGCATCGACTCGGAAGTTCTCGGCAACCTCGGCCAGTCGCTCGTAGATCCGAGACTCTTCCATGTCGAGTGACAATTCAGAGACGTCGACCGCATGCATGTATTCCCCCGCCCGGAGTTCGACACTCACAGTCGGCGCATCTTCCGGCGAAGCAACGAGTGAGATGATCTGCCCGGCCGAGTCGTGGACGGCAAGTACCCGCATACTGTTTCGCTCCTCTACAGTCATGACCATCAGGGGGTGACGATGTGAACGAAGAGTTTTACAAAGGGACATGAATTTGGCGCGATGTTCCGCACAGTAATGTCCAGAAAGCGCAGTTGATCGTTTTGCCCTGCCCGCGTTTTGAGGATTTCGACATTCAGGATCTGTGACCCACTCACGAGACCGCTCAATCCATGCGCGGTGGCCGTGACAGTTCCACTCCCCAACCTTGCGTCCGGGCCGATCTGGTAGCCCTGCGCCTGGCCGGCAGGAATCGTTGTGGTGTTGAAAATGAACGCCGAGAAGAGCGTCGTCGTCGCCATGTGCCGTCCCTCGCTTCTTCGTCATGCGGCAGGGCGCGGGCCGGCCGGGGGTGGCAGCCGGTGCAGCCGTTTGATTACGCGTCAGTTCTAGGAGGCAGGTCGCCCTGCCGCGGGGGCACACGCCGTCGGCCGGTCGCCGGCTGGGAGATTTCACCCGAAGAATCGGTCAGTCATCACTGCCATTCGGTGGTACCCGCAGAACACGGTCGTCCGGCGTGCACTCCGTGACGGGTGGCTTCGAGTGGCTGCTCCTTGACTGCCGTCTCACTTGGCGAGTCGGTCGGAGTCGGAGGCGGCCTGCACGGCCTCGCCGGACGGGCGCCGGTGGAGGTGATCGGGCCCTCGGACCACGTGGCGCTACGGTGGTTGCCGACGCGGTCCGCGCCTACGCTGCCAGGGCCCGCGAGAACGCCGACCGGCTCGCCGCCGTCCTTGAGGGCATCGCCGCCAACGGCCTGCTCCCGGTGGAGGAGTGCCCGCCCCGGGAGGAGCTGCGGGAGGCCCATCTCGCCCGCCTCGCCGCGCAGCGCCCGACTGTCGGCTGACGGCCCCACGGCGCCGGGATCGCGTTCAGGGGCTCCGCCGCCAAACAGCTCGAAGACCTCACGACCGGGCGCGCAGTCCACGCCCTGGACCGCGCCCTGGTCGCCATCTCCGTGAAGCCGGAGATCGGTGAGCCCATCCCTCCTGGTCCTCGTCGTCGCGCTGGTCCTGGGCGCCACCGGCTACCTGTGCGTGGCCCACCCCGCACCGATGGCCCCGATCAGCGGTCGGCGGAGTCGGCGCCGCCCTCGCCACGGCAATCGGTGTCGCCATCGCGAACCGCAGGTGCTCACGCGGGTGCGCACGCGAGCCCGGGCGCCCGGGGGTGCTTCTTTCGGATCTTCGTCGCGGTCCCGGCGGGCGATACAGTGCGCGCCGTGGACATACCCGACTGGTACGTCTGGATCGCTCTCGGTCTGGCCGTCCTGCAAGCCCTTGGCCTCGTTCCCATCGTCCGCCGGTTGCGCGGTCCCGACTCCGTCGTGCGCTCCGGGGCACGTCTCGAACTGCTGGATACCGTCGCCGCCCTGCTGCTCATCGGCGGCCTGCTGCTGAGTTTCACGGTGGCGGAATCCTGGTTCTGGCTCGCTGCCACCGGCTTCGCGCTCATGACCGCCGTCTACGTAGTGAAGGGTGTCCGCCGGCTCCGTGCCCGCCGCAGCCCCGCTTCCTGATCCGTGAGGCGGGCCGCAGGGCCGGTGACGCCGGCTGTCGGCCACGCACCGACGAGAGCCACCGCGGGCGTCAGCCAGCGGTGGCTCAGGCGGAGCGTCAAGGCCCGGGCATTCGAACCACCGGATTACTGGGACTGCTCCTCCTCCTGCCCGCCGCCGGGATCCCCGCCTTGCTGCCGCCCCGACCCGTTACCCGGGTTCGGGTTCGGGACCGCGCTCCCGCCCGGCGCCTTCCCCTGGCCGTTGCCGGGGCCGCTGCCCTGGCCAGCGCCCGAACCCTGGCCCGAACCCCGGCCCGGTGCCTTCCCGGGATCCTGCCCCTGGTCCTTGCCCGGCCCGTTCCCGGGCGCCGTTCCGGGAACGTTGCCGGCGCCCTTGTTCGGCGCCTTGCCCGGCTCCTGGCCGGAGTCCGGGGCCTTCCCGGGGACCTGGCCCGATTCATGACCGGGCAGGGTCCCGGACTCCGGACCGGTGTCCTTGCCCTTGCCCTTGCCTGTGTCGTGACCAGGGGCCGGCCCGGGCTCGTGGCCGGGCTCCGGCGCCTTCCCGGGAGCCGTGTCCGGGGCCTGGCCCGACCCCCTGCCAGGGTCCTGGCCGGGCGCTTTCCCGGGGCCCTTGTCCGGCTCCTGACCCGGCACCTTCGCCGGATCCTGGCTCGACTCCCGACCGGGAACCTTCCCTGAGTCCTTCCCGGGGACCTTGTCCGGGTTATCGCCCGACTCCTTGCCGGGCGTCTGGCCCGACTCCTGCCCCGGCGTCTTCTCCGGGTCCTGACTGGGCTCCTTGCCTGCTTCCTTGCCCGGGTCCTTGTCCGTGTCCTTGTCCGGGTTATCGCCCGACTCCTTGTCGGGCGTCTTCCCCTGGTGCTCGCCGGACTCCTTGTCCGGCGTCTTCCCGGGAGCCTGGCCGGGCTCCTTGCCTGCGTCCGGTCCGGGCGCCTGGCCGGGCTCCTGGCGCGGCTCCTGGCCCGGGTTCTCGCCCGGCACCTTCTCGGGGGCCTTGCCCGGGTCCGTGCCGGACTCCTGGCCCGGTGCCTTCTCCGAGCCCTCATCCGGGTTCTCGCCCGGCTTCTGGCCCGGGGAGGTCGGGACCGGTGCCGGTGCCTTCCCAGGGGCATGGTCCCGGACATCGTCCGGGGTCTTGCCCGGGGTGCTGCCTGAGACATTGCCCGGGCTCCGGGCAGGAGCGTTCCCGGGGTTCCGGCCCGGCGCCGGGCCCTGGGTCTTGCCCGGGGGCTGGTTCGGTACCTGGCCGGAGGTGGTCTCCGGGGGCTGGTGCGGGGTCGTGCCAGAGGGTGGCCGGGCTGACCCCGATCGGGCCGCCGGCAGGGCCGGGTAGGCAGATCCGGGGGTCTGGCCCTTCGGGGGCGGGACCTCGCGGTCGTGCTTGCCCTCTGCCGCTCCGCTCGGGCGCTCGTACCATCCCCTGCGTTCCTGGTCGAAGACCGTGACGGTCTTCACCGGCTTCACGGCGGGCTTGACCGCGACGAGGCCGGAGGGCCGGAACGAGGACCACTTCGCGCCGCTGTACGTCTGACTGCCTCGGACCGCGACGGGCTGATCCAACGGGTTGCCGCAGGCGCAGCGGACCCGGGGCACGCCCCGGCCGTCGACCAGTACGGGAGTGCCGGCCTGCAGGACCGCCTGGTAGCTGGTGGGCGCGCCGTTGCGGTATCCGTGGTTGGTGACCCTGGTGTCCCAACCCAGCCGGACGGGCGTCAGTGACCGCAGGTACGAGGGAATCTCGGGTTGCCGGATGCCCAGCGAGACGGCAAACGCCCTGCCCTTGTCCGGGTGCTGCGTGAGGTACCGGATCTGCTTCTCGACGTCACAGCTCGCGACGTTGCGCGTTCCGCCGTACAGCCCCGGATAGCCGCCGTCGACCTCGAGCGTGCGCGCACCGCTCGCAGTGCCCGTGGTACCCGTACCGTCCTTCGCGTTCATACCCGTGGTCATGGGCATGGCCTTGGCGACGCTCTCGGCCTGTGTGGCCGTCGAAGGAGTGAACGGGTCGGGGCCGGCCTCCGGAGCGGCTTGGAGGAAGACCTCACCGCCCGCTGCGGTGTTCCCGCCCAGCACGGTGAAACTGAGGATCACAGCCGACGCCACGGCCGCCGCCGTACTCACACTCAGCACGGCTCTGCGCGATCGCCACCTGCGAACCCGGCCACCGCCACCCGGCAGTGAAGACCCGCCGGAAGAGCCCGGAAGGGGCCCCGACGGGGGCCCCGAGGGAGGCGGAGGACCCGGTGGCGGCAGAGAGGGCGGTGGGGGCGGTGGCTCTGCATGCGCGCCCCGGCCCGACAACGGGCCGGGCGGCGGGCCGGTGGGGCACTCGGAGGAAGGAGGCAGGGAATTCACGATGCTCGCCCCCCGACGCAGGGCAGCGGGCAAACCATGGTGACTCGCATGCGCTCACTCCTTCCGAACCGTCAACGCCTCCATATCCGGAGGTGGAACCTGGAAATTTGGAACTCTGGACATCTGGCAAACGCCCCGGCGGGAATCACCCACCTCTCGTGCGTCCGTCTCCTGAGTAGGCCCCCTCCCCCGTGCCTCGTCATGCCGCGACCTTTCGGGACTTGACAGGCCCCTGTATAAACCGGGGCGTCCACCTGCCGGCCGTCGTCGGCCCGCGTGTCGCGGGCGCGAAGCCGCTCTCCAAAAGGCCGGTGCAGGGGCTTGCGCGGTGTGGGGGCCGATGGTGCACCGCGAGATCGGTGAGCGTTTGGCGCGGGGTTTCGTGGGGCTTGCGGGGCTGATTCCCGGCTGCCGGAGAGTCCGTTCACCGCCCGGGGCCGCCCCGCCCCGCTTTCCGGCGGCTCGTGCCGATTTCCCTGGGTCCGGTCTGTCAAGTCACGAATTGTGGGGGCGTGTATGCCGGCGGCGGGGAGGGCCTACTGGAGTTGTTCCGCTCAACCGATTCCCCTCCCGAAGGAGCACTTCTCATGTCCCGTTCGTCCAGGAAGCAGCGCTTTGCCCTTGTCGCCGTCTCGGCCGCGTTCGTCGGCGCCGGTGTGCTGGTCCCCAGCAGCGCCTTTGCGTCGTCGGCGCCCTCGTCGGTCAGTGAGGTCGCCACGATGACCGCGAGTCATATCGACCTCGCCAAGGGTGACCGTGGCGGCCACGGCGACCACCACAAGAAGGGTGACAAGCACAAGAAGAACAAGAACAAGGGCAAGCCCAAGGACGTGAAGAACATGCCGGGCTGCAAGTTCTACAAGGGCAAGGTCTACTGCGAGCACAAGCCCAACCCGGCCCCGGCCCCGGCGCCCAAGCCGGCACCCGCACCGGCTCCCGGTGGGTGACCGACCCGCTGCTGAGACCCTCGCACTGCCCGGGACGGTGCGCCCCACCGTCCCGGACGACCCGGCGCTGATCCGCTTCGCGATCAGCGCCGGGTCGCGTACTGCCACCGCCACCGGCGCCGGACCGAAGCAGCGCGGCCGGCCGTTCGGCAGCGACCTCGACGGCCACTTCGTCCAGGGCCACGGCCTCAAGCTCACCGGTCAGGCCGCACGCGGCAAATACACCCTCCGGAAGTGGGGCGCGCGGCAGAAGTGGTCCGCCGGGCAGACGCGCAAGACGTTCTACGAGACCACCGATGCCTCGGGCGGCACCGGGTACTGGGTCGACGGCGACGACATCGTCCTGCGCTCCGGCTGAAGGGGGCTCGCCGTCGTGGCTGCCGGTTCACGAGCCGGTCGGCGTAGGCGGGGTCGGCCCGGACCTGGGTGTTCCGGGGTTGCATCACGCGTGGGCGCCCGGGGGCCGGCCGAGCCTTCGGCGGGCCGCGGTGAGTGCTGCGGCCAGGGCGAGGACGGTTGCGGAGAGCGCAGCGATCGTCGCGATCACCGGTCCGGTACCGAACCGGGAGGGGCTGAGGAAGAGGTAGGGCATCGTCGCCGCGTCGGACCATGCCAGGGTGCCCACGACGGCCAGGTAGGCGGCGGGCCACCAGGCGAGCAGGGCCGGCTCGTGCCGGGCCGGGGTGAGCCGGCAGGGGCTGACCAGGAACTCCGCGACGACCGGCACGGGTGCCGCCCCGTGCAGGAGGAGCGTGGCGGTACGGGCCCACAGGTCGTCGTGCGGGCCGAACCAGCCGCCCGACGGGCTGCTCGGCGCGATCACCGTGAGGTGGACCAGCGAGGAGAGGACCACCCCGACCACCGCGGAGCCCCGCAGCCGCTCGCCCCACGGGCCGCTGCCGGGGCCGTGCACGAGCCGCCGGATCTGGACGGCCGCGGCCAGTACCGCCGAGTCGACGGTGAAGTACAGCAGTGGGGGCGTCGGGTCCGTGTGCTGCAGGAACTGGCAGATCACGCCCGTGGTGAGGAGGGTGGCGGCCAGTGCCGCGAGCCATGTCGCGCCGTCGCGGGGCGGGGTCACTCGGGGAGGCTTTCGGGCGCGCGGCACAGCGGGTCCAGTTGTGTGGCCGCGGCGGCGACCGCGGGCAGCGACTGCCAGAAGGCGTGCGGTCCGGGGACGCCCACCAGGCGCGCCGTGATCCCGTGCCGTTCGGCGGCGGCCACCAGGTCGTGGTTCTGCTGTCGTGGTGACAGCGTGCTCCCGTCGCCCCGCACCACGATCAGGCGGTGCGGGCGTGGCGTCGGCTCCCGTTCCCACCGGTGCGCCGCGGTCTTGAGGTCGTCGGTGAGGCGTGCGGCGCGCAGGGCGTTGCCGAGGAGGAGCAGGTCGGCCCGGCGTCTGGTGGTCGGTGACTCTTCGGGGCGCGCGTGCAGGGGGCGTACGGCGCCGGGCACCGTGGCTGTGCGGTCCAGGTAGGGCTGTACGAGGCGGTTCTCGTGGCGTACGGCCGCGATGAGGCCTGCGGCGCTCCATCGCCGGAGCGCGACCGGTTCGACGAGGACGACGGATTCGACCGGCGGGTGTGCTGTGGTGCCGGCCGATACGACGGCCATGGCGGTGGCGAGGGATGCTCCGAGTGAATAGCCCAGGACGCCGAGGGGGCCCGGGGGGTCCGCCGTGTCGAGGGAGGCGGTGTACTCGGTGGCCGCCCGCAGCATCCGGCGGGCCAGCACGGTGAAGTCGCCCCGCAGCAGGGCGCGTCGCTCCGCGGGCAGCAGCCGGGATGCCGCGAACCCGGCACCGGGTGTCTCCACGACCACGAGTCGGGCCCGCAGTGCCGGGGCGATCACCTGGAACCGCTGCATCTCGAAGGGTTCCACGAATGCCAGGAAGCCCTGTGCGACCACGAACGTGGGGTCGTCGGCGCGCTGTCGGCCGTCCACGACGCCGAGGAGGATTTCGCCGCCCGGACCGTCGGCGGAGGTGACGCGCACCGGCTCCCAGGCGGGGGCTGCGGCCAGGTCCGGCATCACGGGTGGGTCGGGTGTCACTGCGGGTCGTCTCCCGGGTCGGTGCTGCGGTGGTAGGTCAGTGCGGCCCGTACGTCCGGGGAGTTGAAGAACGTGTCGTACGCCCCCGGTTTGACGTAGTCGAGCACCGGGTTGCGGTCCGCCCAGGTCTTCGCCGAGACGCCTGCCGAGAGGTCCGGCCAGTCCGTCGTGTCCTCGCCCCAGGACTGTGCGAAGGCCGCCAGGTGGGTCTGCCACCGGGTCATCATCGGGAAGAACGTCTTCTCCGGGTCGGCGCCGACCCGGATGCCCATCAGGCGGCGGACGACGCCCGCGACCTGTTTGTGCGCCCGGGGGCCGTTGCACAGGCGGTAGCAGCGCAGCCAGTCGTAGGTCTCGGCCAGGCTCTGACGGTTCAGGCAGGCGTCCATCAGCCGCCTGAACGGCTCGGCGGAGGCGCTCATCTGGCGGTGCGAGGCTTGCAGGTCGGCCCGCTCGCCGTCCGGAGTGAGCAGCACCCTGCGCAGGATTTCCGGTGGTTCGTTGGCGTTCAGCGGTTCGGCGCCGAGCCATACGGAGGCTGCGGCCAGGAACAGTTTCGCGTGGGCGTGGGTCAGCTCGGTCATGCCGTAGAGGGTCATGTCGGGGACGTGCCGCTTGAGGTGGAGCATCACGCCCATGCCGGTGCGGACTTCGACGGGTCCGCCGAACAGCCGGGGGTCGTCGATGGTCAGCGGGTGGTAGTCCGGGGCGGTCGAGGTGTTCAGGTGGAAGTCGACGATCGCGCCGTCGAATTCCGCGAGGTCCGCGGGGCTCAGGTCGAGCAGGAGTTCCGGGTCGTCGACCATGGTGAAGGCGAGTTCGCCCGGAATGGAGACCTGCCGGTCGAACACCCGGCTGCGCTTGCCCTGGTCGTCGACCAGGAGGTATTCCAGCGTCATCGTGCGGACTCCCTGGTGAGCCTCGGCGGCCGGACCCGCCAGACGCTGCGGATCTCCTTCCCACCCGCCACCGCTGTCTGCGTCAGGTCGCCGCCCTGCCGGCGCAGTCTGTCCCGCATGGCCGCCAGAGTGCTGCCGTCGGGGCACCATGCTCCGTCCGGGATCAGCGGGAGGGGGTCCCGGACCCCGAGGTGGATCATGCCGTCCGCGAGGTGGGCGTACACCGCGACCGGCCGGTCGTGGTGGCCGCGCAGCGCCATCGCCTGTGCGGCGTTGGTGACGATGGTGGTGATCAGCTGTCGTACCAGGTCGCGGTTGCCCGGCCGTAGTTCGCCGAGGCTCAGCTCGGCGGTGATGTCCAGGCTGTGGTCGCGGCCCAGCTGTTCGACGATGCCTTCCATGGTGATCTCCCGGTGCTGGGCGTCCCAGGCGGACTCGTCGATCGCCTCCTTGACCAGGGTGAGCTTGGGGGCGAGGTCGGCAGCGTCGATCTTGTACTCGGCCTTGACGGAGTCGTCGCCGGCGAGCGCCCTGCTCAGGGAGCGGACCTCGTTGAGCGTGTCGTGGAAGTCCTGCGCCAGCCGGCTCCGTGCCTCGTTCATCGCGACGGCCGCCTCTTCCGCGCCGGCCCGCAGCCATCGGTCGCAGTCCCGTGCCTTCATGCCCACCAGGTAGGGCAGTGTGCATGCCGCCCAGGCCAGCGGCACCATGTCCGGGCTCCACCGGCCCAGTCGTACCGACAGGCCCACGACCGCCACGAGCGCGCAGGTGACGAGCAGCCAGCCGTAGGGCCTGAGCGTCACCAGGATCCGGGGGAGGCTCTGGTTGGCCGAGTAGTAGGTGCCGTCGGTGAGCACGTGGTAGATCCCGGAGTTGGCGTACGCGAGCGCCACGACCAGGGCGACGACCTTGATCCATCCGGGGTCGCCGGGGCCGGTGCAGAACAGGACGGCGATCACGTTCGCCGGTACGGCGATGCCGCCCAGCAGCCCGGTGCCGTTCAGCAGGGTGCGCTCCCACTGCCAGTTGTCCTGCCAGGTGAGCAGCATTCGGATGGGGGCGGAGCGTGCGCGGGTGCCGCCGTGGGCCTGGCCGTCGAGGTGGATCTCCAGCAGGGTCTGCAGCACGCCCACGGACAGGAGGGCCCAGACGAGGGGGTGGGTGGCGTCGGCGAGGACGAGCAGCGCGGCGAGCAGGGCGAGCAGGAAGCCCCGGGTTGCGAAGGGCCGTACCCGGTCGTAGCGGTGGATGCGCGCCGCGGTCACGCGGGTGGACCACACGCTCATCGGGGCGGGCGCCCGCAGGTCCCAAGGGATCTGGCGCCAGGGGCCGGTGGGCCGGTTCTGAGCGGGCAGGAAGTCGACGAGCGACAACCGGTCCGGCCGGGACAGTGACATTCCTCGTACCCCCGTGTGATCCGTATGTCGGTCGGGTTGTGGGCACATTGTGGGACAGCGGCGGCGTGCGGGGTCGTGGTTTTCACGACCCCGTGGCTGCCGCGTTTGCGCCTCCGTGGCGGGTTCCGTCCTGACCTGGGGGGCTCGGGAATTTTGCGAGCCGGTCCGCGGGCCGCGCGCTATTCCTTCTCGCCATCGGTGGGACGTGCTGCGGCCGTTCCCACGCCGAGATCGGCGACGGAGGGATCCATGACCATCACACGACGACGGCGCAGGCTGCGACGGGACTGGCCGGTCTGCGCCGCGACCGGCAAGCGGCGCCTGGGGGAACGCAAGGACACGAAGCTCCTCCTGGCGGAGGCGCGGGCGTCCCGGGCCCGGGCCCGGCACAGCGGGGTACGTGCCGGTTGGACGGTGGTGCGTGCCTACCGCTGCCCGCACTGTTCGGGCGGCTGGCACCTGACGTCCTTGACGCGGTGGGGAGGGGCGGCATGATCCGTGGGCGCCGTATGTCGCGCGTTTTCCGTGCGCTGTTGTCTGTTCCCGCCCTCCTCGGCCTCGCCGTGGGCGCCCTCACTGCTTGCGGAACCGGTCCGGCACCGACGGCACTGACCATCGCCGTCACTGCCAGCATGGCCGAACCGGCGCCCTGGGCCCCGGCTCTGAACGACCTCGCGGTGCGGCATGCCCTGCGTGCGGTCGAGCCGGGCGACGGGGCGATCTCCGTGGTCGTGTCGACCGATGCGCAGGTGACCGAGGTGGACCTGACTCCGCTGCGGGGGCCGCGGGAGGTCGAGCAGGACCCGGCCACCGCCCGGGAGAAGGTCCTCGCCGAGGCGGCGCACCTGCGCTCGGCACTGGCCGCGAGCCGGCCGGCCGCGGAGGGCCTCGATCTGCTCGGCACCTACCGCCGCGCGCTGCGGACCACACCTTCCGGCGGCACGGTCGTCGTGGTGTCGTCCGGTGTGCAGACCGTCGATCCGCTGGATGTCCGCACGCTCGGCTGGGACTTCGACCCGGGGGCCGTCGTAGGCCACCTGAAGGGCCGCGGACTGGTTCCCGACGCGCACGGCCGGCACGTGGAGTTCATCGGGCTCGGCGTCGCGTACGGTACCCAGCCCGAGTTGCCGCTGCCGGCTGCGCAGCGGATCACGGCGCTGTGGCACGCGGTGTGCGGGGCTTCGGGGGCGGCCTCGTGCACGGTGCGCGACGACGATGTGCCGCGGCTGCCGCCGGTGTCGGAGCGGCCCGTCCCGGTGGTGGCCGTCGCCGTGCCCCGCACGTCCTGCGCCGGCACCTTCGTCGTCCCGGCTTCCGTCACCTTCGCGGCGGACGACGCGCGGCTGGGGGCCGGCGCCGAGCGCTACCTGGTTCCGATCGCGGACAGCCTGCGGCGCTGCCCCGCGGGCGGCGTCGTGCGGATCACCGGACACACCGCCCGGGTGGGTACGGCGGTGAGCGGCCTCGACCTGTCCGTCCGGCGGGCACGGGCCGTTCGCGACCGTCTCATCCGCCTGGGTGTCGCCCCCGGGCTCCTCGGCCCGGCCGAAGGGGCCGGTTCCGGCCGCCCCCTCGTCGAGAACATGCCCGGCGGTGTCTTCAGTGAGCCGCTCGCCCGCCTGAACCGGCGGGTGGAGGTCACGGTCGTGTCCGCTGCCCCTGCCAGGGCGGAGACCGGTGCGACGAAGACCGGCACCGCGACGCTGCCCGTCGAAACGAAAGAAGGAACCGACCCGTCATGACGACGACACGGACCGACCACGACCACAACCGCTCCCACGACCGAGACCGCGACCGCGACCGCGACCGCGACCGCTTCAGGATCCCGCTCGGCCAGACCCTCACCTCCGTACTGGGGCTGGGCCCCATGCCGTTCACAAAGATCGTCCGCTGCCGCGAACTGGTCGGCGAGGCCCGGCGGATCGGTCGCGACCGCCCGGCCGGGGAGTGGACCAACGCGGAGGACGGCCTGCGCCGGGCCGCCGAGCGTCGCGCCGACGACTGGGCCAGGACGGAGGCCGCCAGGACCATCGAGCCGACCGTCGCAACGATCAAGGGCCTGCAGGCCGAGGTCCGGTTCATCGAGCACCAGCTCACCGCTCTGGGCGCATCCCGCTACGTCGGCCCGCACGGCGAGTCCTGCACCAGGGCCGAGGCGCACGAACGGCACTCCGAGTGCTCGGCACTCGTCGAGACGCAGGAGCGGGCGGGCTCGCGAGTACACCGGCGGGTGTCGGCCCGGGTGAAGCGGCTCCTGCTCGGACTCCTCGCGCTCGACGTCATCGTCCTGACCTTCCTGATGGCCAAGTTCCTCAACGTGGACCTGCACAGGGCCTTCGTGTCGGCCGACAGCACCCTGCGCGCCGTCACCGCGCTGCTGTTCGCCATCCTGGGCACGGTCGGGGTTGCACTGACCATGAAGCTGTTCGGCCGGCGGCACCGCGCCCACCGCGCCGCGCACGGCGGCTGGGACCTGGCCGGGGACGGCCGCCGGACGCTCGTGGCCGAACTCGTCCTGTGCGGACTGCTGGCGTCGGCCCTGGGCGTCGCCATGGCCTGGCGGCTCGTCCTCGACGGCCCCTCCGACGAGCGTTTCCTGACCGTCGTCATGGCCGCGCTGTTCGCCCTCGTGATCGGTGCCGTGTCCTACCTCTCCTACCAGTCGGAATTCGCGGACGGCTCCACGGTCACCGAGGCGATCGACGTGCTCGCCCCCCAACTGCACGGTACCCACCGGGCCGAGGCGGCCCTGCGCGCCAAGCGGGAGATCCTGCTGCACCAGGCCGTCCGGCTGCTCGCCCAACTGGCCCGGGACGGCGCACGACTGCGCGCCGAGGCGCACCGCAGAGTCGTGGAGAGCGTCCAGGACAAGGCCATCCGCTACGCCCGCTCCGTCCACCAGCGCTGCGGGTACGGCAGTGCGCTCCCGGCGCCACGGCTGTCGCTGGACGACCTGGACCTGGCCCTGTCCCAGGCGGGTTCCTGGACCGGGCCCGATCTCGCACTCGTCCAGGGCGACGGCGGTCCGGGCGCCGAGGGTCTGGCGGTGGTCGCATGAGCCTGTGGAGCAGGGCGAGGAAGGTCTGGCACCTCGGCGAGGTCATCGCGGCCATCGGTGCGGCGGGCCAGGCCCCGCCCCCGCCCGACCTGCCCGTCTACCTGCGCCAGCAGTACGCCGACCACAGCAAGAGCCAGGTCGAAAAGCTCGGCCGGGACATCAAGCGCCTCACGGCGGCGCCCCGCCGGCCCACCACGGCGGTGAAACTCGACCGCGACAGCGCACGCAGGCTGCGCGGAAAGCGATAGCCGCCGGCGAGGGGCACCGGCCGGAACTGCGGCTCGCTCACCGCCCGCCCGGCCGGCCGGGCGGGCGCCGCGGCGGCGGCGGGGTGCGGTGGTGGAGCGGGTTCTCGGGCGGCTCGGTGGTGAGGAGTTCGCGCTTCACGTGTTCGTAGTCGGCCCATGCCCGGGGGTCGGCGTGGGCGTAGTCGGTCCAGAATCCGGGGCGCTGCCAGCGGGCGTCCGCGAGGCGGGTGCGGCCGCTGTCGATGACCAGGGTCCAGCCGGGTGGTATGCGGGGGTCGACCGTCTCGAAGTCGGCGGGGTCCCAGAGCAGTCCGGGGTCGGGGGTGCCGGGGCCGAGGACGCGGATCTGGCAATCGATGTCGTGGGTGACCATTTCCAGAACCGGGTAGATGCCGCCCACCCGGATCCCGTCGAACTCCGTGACGGGGACGTCGGCCGCGGGGTGGATGATGCGCAGGCATCTGACTCTCATGGGAGAAGTCTCGCCCCGCGCGGTCCCCGGTCGTTGTCCGGGCCGCCGCAGGGATCGGTCCGGGTTCAGGCGGCGGCCGGGAGGACGGCCCAGTGGGTGACGGCGTGTGCTCGGATGCGGGTGCCGTGGGCGCTTGCCAGCAGGGCGATGATGCTCACGCCGCGACCGTGTTCATCCGGTGCGCAGCTGGTGGTCCAGGTTCCCTCGTGGTCGGCGGGGCCGCCGTCGCCGACTTCGATGCGCAGGGCGCCGTCGTTTCCGGGGCGCCGGAGGTGGAGGGCGACCGGGGGCAGGGCGTGTTCGAGGGCGTTGGTGACGAGTTCGGAGACGACGAGCAGTGCTTGGTCGATGGTCTCGTCGTCCATGTGCCATCCGTCGAGAACGGTGCTGGTGATGCGGCGCGCTGTGCCGGGACGCGGGATGGTGCGGGAGCTTCCATACGGTGGTCGGCTGCGGTGGGAGGGGTGTCGGGGCGGCTGGGGCGGGGGCGGTTTCGATGTCGGTGGTGGCGTCCATGGCAGGGTCCTGGCGGTGGGGGGTGTGAGCAGTGTCGGCGGTGCTTCGCCCGTCCGGCTGCGGTGGTTACCGTAGGAGCTGGTGGAGGACGGCCGAGGCGAGTGCTGCGTCGAGGGCGCCCACGCCGGTGAGGTCGGCGATCGTGATGGCCGCTTCGGGGCGGTCGGGGGGTGTTCTGAGGAGCAGGCCGGCGGCGGTGTCGCTGTCCTGCGCGGTGGCGCCGGCGCGGACGGCGTGGCCGAAGTCGCCGTGGTGGAGGCACTGGGTGTGGTCGTCGGTTGCGATGAGCTGGGCTCGGTGGAAGAGCGCCGGTGGCAGTTCGTTCTTGTGGGGCATGTCCGTGCCGATGCCGGTCACGTGGGTGCCTTCGGGCACGTCGTCGGCGTTCAGGACGGGTGCCGTCGCCGGTGTGGTGGTGATGATCATGTCGGCGCCGGCGGTCTGCTGTGCGGAAGCGGGCCGGGCCGGCAGGCCGTTCTTGTGGAGTTCCTCGCACAGGGCCGAGGCGTTGTGCAGGTTGCGGCCGTGGACGAGTATCCGGCTGATGGGGCGGAGTTTGGCCAGCCAGACGGCCTGGAGGAGGGCTTGTTCGCCGGTGCCGAAGAGTCCCAGGGTGTGGGCTTCGGGCCGGGCCATGGCATGGGTGACCAGTGCGCCCGCGGCGGCGGTGCGCCAGGCGGTGAGCAGGCCGCGGTCGTTGAGGACGGCCCGTATCTGCCCGGTGTCGGCGCTGATGACGCAGACCAGGCCGTGGTGGTGGGACGGCATGCCGAGGCCGGGGCGGCCGTAGAAGCCGGTCGCTATCTTGACGGTGAAGTCGGGGGCGTCGGTGATCCAGCCGGCTTTCACGTGGCAGTCCCCGTTGGCCCGGGGGAAGTCCATGTGCAGGGGCGGCGGGACGCTGGTGCGGCCTTCGGCGTGGGCGATGAGGGCGTCGCGGACGGTGTCCAGAACCATCCGGGAGGTGGCGGCCGTCTCGATGGCGCCCGTGTCGAAGACGGGCAGGGTCGTCGTCATCGGCTTGTCCGCATCCACTGCGCGAAGGCTGCCAGGCCTTCTTCGGGGTGGTGGCGGCCGATGCCGATGCGGAACCGGTCGGACGGGGTGGGGGTGAGTTCGGAGTGGTAGATGCTGGCGGGCAGCAGCAGGACGCCGGCTTCCTCGACCAGGCGGGTGCAGAATTCCTCCACCCCGTCGGGGCCGAGGTAGCGGGGGTAGGCGACGCATCCGCCGTCCGGGGCCTGCCAGTCGAAGTCGTCCGCGAACTCGGAGAAGAACGACTCGAACGCCGGCAGGTTGGCTGCGATGAGTGCGCGGTTGCGCCGCAGGATCGGTTCGCGGGCCTTGAGCGCGATGCGGGCCAGGACCTCGCTGGGGGCGGAGTTGCAGATGGTGGTGTAGTGCTTCGCGCGTTCGAGGCGCGAGAGGAGTTCGCGGTCGCGGCAGGTGATCCAGCCGATGCGCAGCCCGGGCAGTCCCAGGGACTTGGACGTCACGTTCAGGGACAGGGCTCGCTCGGACAGGTCGGCGGCCTGCGGCAGGATGCGGGCGGCGTCGGCCTCCAGGCCGCGGTAGACCTCGTCGCTGAAGAGGTGGATGCCGCGTTCGTCGCACAGGCGGGCGAGCGCGGTGAAGTCGGCCGCGTCGATGACCTTGCCGGTGGGGTTGTTGGGGAAGTTCACCGACACGACGCGGGTGTTCGGCCGGAGCGCCGCCGCAACCTCGTCGAGGTCCAGCGCCCAGTTGCGGTCCGGGTCGAGGGCCACGCCGGTGACCTCGCACAGGGCCATCGGCACGGTCTCGGCGGCCTGGTAGTTCGGGGTCACCACCACGGCGTGGTCCCCGGCGTCGAGCAGGACGTTCATGGCCAGGTAGAGGGCTTCCTCGGCTCCGGCGAAGCAGATCACGTCGTCCGCGCCGGCGTTCTCGTACGTCTGGGCGATCACCTCGCGCAGGGCCGGATCGCCGAAGGTCTCGGTGTATCCCAGGGGCAGGTTCTCGAAGGCCTCGCGGTCCTTGTCGTCGGCGAGCGAGAGGAGCTCGCCCAGCGTCATGGTCTGGACGTCGGAGGCGGTCAGGTGGTGGCGGGCGGTGAACTCCCAGCGGGAGAAGTACGTTTCCAGACGGAAGTCGGGCAGCCGGGTCATGGTCGGTCCTTCGCGTTCGGTGATCTGAGTTCGGCGAGCAGGCCGTAGACAGTGGAACGGGACACCCGCAGGGCGCCGGCGACGACGGGAGCGGCGCGGCGGACCGCGAACACCCGGGCCTCCTCCAGCCGGCCGAGAACGGCCAGGCGGTCCTGACGGGTCATGCGTTCGACGGGGCGCCCCGTCTCGCGGACGTAACTTCCGATGATGTGCTGGATCCGCTCGGACCAGTCCTGCTCGAACAGCGGCTCCGGGCGCTGCACGGTGGGGGCGCCGAAGGCGGACAGGACCGCGGCGGCCTGTTCCAGCGGCGTGCGGTCGAGATTGATGCACAGCACCGCCGACGGCCGGCCCTGCGGATCGCGAAGGACCGCGCTGACCGATGTCAGTCGGCGGCCGTCGACGAGCAGCTTCTCGTACGGCCCGAAGACGTCCTGTGCCGAGGGTTCGAGATCGTCCAGCTCTCCCAGCAGCGAGGGGTCTCCCACGCCGCGGGAGGTCATCGGATTCCAGATCCCGAGGACCCGGTCGGTGTCCGGATCATGCAGGACGACCTCCGCGTACGGGCCGAGCAGCAGCGCGACGGCCTGGGCCACCGGCGCCCACAGCCGCACACGAGCATCTTGCGGGTCTTCAACATTCCCCATGGCTGGACTGTAAGTCCAGACTGGACAGAAAGTCCAGAGGGGCTCGCCGTACGTCCTCCCGTCCGCGGGGCAGGCCCCGGGGCAGGGCCGAGTGGCCGAACGAGGTGCGGGCCGGGCCGCGGGACGGACCGGCGCGGACGCACGATGGCCCTTCGGCACAACGAGGCAGGGGTTCGGGCCTGCGGCCGGTGCGCGTCCCTGCGTGCCGGTGGGCCCGCGCCACCGCCCCCTTGCGGCAGGTCCGGGCCCCTCCGGCCCCGCCCCCTCCACCGGAAGGCACCGCCTTGAGACGCATCCACCCCCGGGCCGGGATCCTGCTCGCCGCCCTCGCCCTGAGCACCCTCCCGCCGGTCCACTCCGCCCCGCGGGCCGAGGCCGCCGGGCCCGCGGGGCCCGCGGGGCCCGCGCACTGCACCCCCGGCGCGTTCCCCGTACTCGGCCCGGGCGCTCCGGACGGGGCTCCCGAGGGCCGGCTCGTCGCCCTCCGGCCGGACGCCGGGCCCGTCGACGGCGGCACCCAGGTCACCCTGAGCGGCACCGGACTGACCCCCTACACCCGGGTGCTCTTCGGCTCGCTGGGACCCGACGGCTGTTTCACCGGGCGGGAGGCCCCCGACGTGGTGGTCCTCAGCGACACCGCGCTGATCGCCACCGCCCCGCAGTGGCCTGCGGCCGAGGCCGTCTCCGTCGTCGCAGTGACCCCGTGCGGGCAGCACACCAACCCGCTCGCCTTCACCTACGTGGACTGACCCACGAGGGGCGCCCACCGCCGCCCAGGCCGCTACCGCGGAGGGGGCGATGTTCCGAACGAGGCGCTCAGAACAGGGGGCAGCCGCCGAAAACCGCCAGGAAGGCCATCACCGCGAGGGCGACAGCGCCGAGGCAGGAGCATGCGAACGCCTTCGCCACGCCGTGTTCGTCCTTGGGTGGAGGTGCGGGGACCGGATTGACGGGTCGGGGTGGCGGCGGCGGGCCGGGCGGTGGAACCTCGATGGACATGAAACCCCCGTGGGCGCAGTGCGGATCCGGTGGCAGCAAGCGCGGGCGAACGTCGGCCAGCCGCGCCGACGGCAGGAGGGAATGCCCCGACGCCGCCCGCTCCCGCGCCGGCCTGCAGCCTGACAGAAGAACTGAACACGTTCAAGTCTGCGTGGTGCCCACTTCAGGAGGACCGACCTCCGCCGCCCGACCGGCACGAGCCGGATTCCGCCCGACCCGCCGGGAGACACGGCCATAGGCGCCGGGGCCGACGGCCGGTGGCAGCCATCACGTTCTACTACGCGGGCGCACGGCATCGGCAAAGTGGCGCTCCTGCTGATGACCGCCGAGGGGTGAGCCCCGGACACCCTTCGCAGGGAAGAGCCCCGACCAGCCGGGGGGGGTGGGCTGGCCGGGGCCGGCCCCGGCCGGCGGGGGGGTGCCGGCCGGGGGCATGCGGGGTGGAGCCGCCGGGGCGGTCGCTTCGCAGCGGATCCCCCGACTCCAGCCAGACGATCCTCGCAGGCGAACACCCACCAGGCCCGCCGGACACGCATGCGGCCGACGTGCCCGTCGGGACCGGGCTGCCGTCTTCACCCGTGTGCTCCGACGGCCGGTGCGGCGTGAACACGGCCGCCGACCATGGGTGGCGGCCTGCCGGGTCACATGACCAGGCCCGCGTTGCGCAGTGCCGTGAGGCCCTCCGCATAGTTCTTTTCGATGTGGGCCAGGATGTCGGCGTCCGAGACGGTGAGCTGCTTGTGTGCGCCGCACTCCTGGAGCCAGACGATTCCGGGCTGGACGCTCAGACTCTTGAAGCTGCTCTTGCCGTCGCTGCCCTGGAAGCCGTACTTCTTGTGGTTGTTGGTGAGCCACTGGATGACCGAGGCGGTGTCCTTGGGAAGCGGCGCGAGTGCCGCGACGCCGGGCGTCTGGGCCTTGCCCTCGATCTCGGTGGCCACCTCGGATGCACTGGAGTCGCCGCCGAGCACCCCGGCCTTGTAGAGCGCCAGGCAGGCCCTCATGTACTCCTGGCGGCGTGCCGCGTTCACATTGCCCGTGACGCTGTCGGCCGCGTTCCTGGCGTGGTCGAAGAGGCTGGGGCTGGTCTGGAGGATGTCCTTGCGCATGAATTCCATGGACACCTCGAACCGCCCGCGTTCCATCCAGTAGTTCGCGAAGATCATGGGGTCGTTCGTGATGGCGGGGCTGCCGTCGCTCTGCCACTTGGCCGCGTTCGACTCGACCGTCTGTGCCGTCACCTGCGGATAGGCGACCTCGGCCACGTACGGCTTGGTCTGCCACCCGGAGCCGTCCTTCTCGAAGATGTGCCCCAGGCTCTTCGCGGACGTGATGTCGTACCAGGCGACGTCGCTCCCGTCGAGCTGGAGGACGACGTCGGGGCGGGTGTTGCCGTGGGTGACCTGCATGGCCACGGAGAACGTGAGGCCGGAGGCCGGACCGGTCCAGGACCTCCGCTCGGTGAGGAACACCTTGGTGGCGAGGGACTCGATGGCGTAGCCGGCCATCGCGGGCACCAGCGCGGCTATCTCCTTCTTCTTCCCCGGGCTGGCCTGGAGGTACTCCTGCCACTGCTCCGACCACCGGCCCAGATATCCGTCCGTGAGTGCGAGGTTGGCGTCGGTCGGGTTCTGGGTGGCCTGGAGCCAGGCGATCTGGACGGCCGCGTCGAGCTTCTCGGCGAAGCCCACCAGGTCCTTCCCGACCTCCTCGCTGGGGACCTGGCCGGACGTCGGGTAGGGGTGGACGGAGCGCTGCACGGACTCCGCTCCGGCGCCGGTCCGTACGGCCGGGCCCTGCGCCGCCCGGCCGGGCACCGGTCCGCTCAGCACCCTGGTGGCGTTGGCCTCCGCCTCCCGCTCGAAGCGGTCCGAGGGGTCCGAGACGCGCAGCCCCGACCCGTTGTCCGTGCCGGCCACCGGGCCCTGCCGCTGCTGGATGACGTGGGTCAGCTCGTGGGCGAGGGTGTGCCGGTCCGCGCCGCCCCTGCCGATGACGACGTGGTTGCCGGCGGTGTAGGCGCGGGCGCCGATCTCGGCGGCGGAAGCGCGGGCCGCCTCGCCGGTGTGGATCCGTACGTCGGAGAAGTCGGCGCCGAGGCGGGCCTCCATCTCGGTGCGGGTGGCGCCGTCGAGGCTGCTGCCGGGGGTGCGCAGGACGTCGTCGACGGTGGAGCGCTGTACGGGGTGCCCGGTCTGCCGGTGGTTGCAGTCGGCGCCGTGCCGGTGCCGTTCCCGGTCCCCTGGCTGTTCGGGCCCGCGGAGCATCTGGACGACTGCCGCATTGCCGACGGTGCCCTGCAGCGCGAGGAGGCCCGGGGGCGGCGTCGGGCTCGCGTCCCGGGGTTGGCGGGCCGGCGCCCTGCCCTTGCGTACCTCGGCAGACCTGGCCCGTTCTTCGGCGTGCATGCAACCTCTTCCTCGGCGAGCAGACGACTCCCCCCTCTGGATACCTGAGGTGCGGTCGGCCGGGGATGTACGCGAGGGCAGAACAGGGGCAACGTGCGTGGGCCGTGCGGCTCGAACTCCGGTCCCGGCGCAGGCCGCGCGGCCTGCGCCGGGTCTCCACCGGCTGCTGTGCGGCGGCCGGGGCCTGCGCGCGGCGCCCGGACTGCGGCCCCGCGCACCCGCGGCACTGCGGGCGACCGCCGTGCCGCGGGTGCGCGGGGTGGTGGGGGGTCAGGAGAGGGTGAAGGCCACCGCGGCGTTGTTGCCGGAGCCGCCGGTGCGGGTGCAGGTGCGGCCCGCGGGCGCGGTGCAGCTGTAGGAGTTGCTGCCGCTGTAGGGGTTGTTCCACTGGACGGTGACGTGGCCGCCGCCCTGGACCTGGTAGGTGGCATAACCCTGGGTGCCCGTCAGGAATCCCTCGGACTCGCTCTGCCACGTGCCGCGCTGCCCGGGCATGATGTTGACGGGCGGCAGCTGGTTGTCGCTCCAGATCCCGTGGGAGAGGCCCGCGTCCGTGCGGGCCAGCAGGCCGCCGGTGCTGTTGTTCAGGGTCACCTGGGTGCTGCGGGCCGCCTGGATCGAGGAGGGGCCGGCGGCCGGCTCCGACGCGGTGAGGGCCCTGGGGCCGCCGCTGATGGTGAACTCCACCCCGGCGTTGTTCCCCGAACCGCCCCGGCGCTGGCAGTAGTAGCCGGTCGGGACGTCGCAGCTGTAGGAGTTGCTGCCCGCGTACGGGTTGTTCCAGTGGATCTGGACCTGGCCGCCCGGGACGGAGAAGTTGGCGGACCCCTCGGTTCCGGTCAGGGCGCCGCAGGACTCGCTGGCCCAGCTGGTGGTCACCCCGGCCGGAATGTAGTCCACGGGCAGCTGCCCGTTGGTCCAGCACCCGTGGTCCAGGTTGGCCCACACCCGCTGCATGCCCTGGCCGGACTGGTTGCGTACGACCACGTTGGTGCTGCGTGCGGCGTTCACGGACACCGGGGCCTGCTCCGGGTCCGCGGGCGAGCCCGCCGCCTCGGCGGCCGGGGCCATGGCCAGCGCACCGGTGAGCATCACGGCGGCCGTGAACAGCGAGCGCAGCCGGACGCGGGAGGAGGGGCGGCGGGAGGGGCGGGAGTCGTGCGAGGAGGACATGGCAGGGCCAACTTTCTTACAGGGCTGTGGAGTCGAGGAGCGGCGGCAGGCCGCAGGGCTCACCGGCGGAAGGGTCACCGGTACCAGAGGACGTACTGCTGCTGGCGTACGTACTCGACGTAGTAGGTGACGGCCGAGGCGCTGAACACCATCAGGTTGCCCGCGAGTTCCGCGCCGGCGCGGTCCGTGTACTCGCCTCCCCACTGCCAGAACTGCGCGGCCTGCGCCGTTCCCGCGGAAGGGGCGGCGGCCGGGGCGGGGGCCGGGGCGGCGGAGGCGGCGGGCACGGTCGCGCCGGCCACCACGACGGCGCCGAGCAGTGCGAGGGCAAGGGTTCTGATACGGCGGCGGGAAGCGGCGGCGGACATGAGCGGTCCCTCTCTCCTACGGACCCCCCTGGGGCGGGCGGTCGGTACGGGCACCACCCTGCCCGTGGTGTTCAGGCCCGGGCATCGTGGAAATCCACGAACACGGCCCCGTTCCCCGCCAGTCGGGACGTGAGCTGGGTGCGGCGGGTCACGCCGAGCTTGCGGTAGGCGTGCGTCAGGTGGGTTTCCACGGTGCGGCGGGCCAGGTGGAGCGCCGCACAGATCTGCTCGTTGGTCTCGCCCCGGACCGCGAGCCGTACGATGCGCAGCTCGGCGTCGGTGAGTGCGGCGCCGCCCGCGGTCGCCGCCCGGGTCCGGCGTGCGGAGGCTGCCCGCAGGGCGTCCTGGGCCGCGCGCACGAGGCGTCCGGTGCCGGCCGCTGCGGTGTCCGTGCCGGTGTCCGTGGTGGCGTCCGCGGTGGCGGGGGTCTCGGGTTGCAGGAGCCGGAGCGCCAGGGCGTGCGCCTCGTCCAGCAGGGCGCGGCCCTTGCGGCTGTTGCCGCCGGCGATCCGGGCGCGCCCCAGGTCGATGAGTGCTTCGACGAGTTCGACGGGCGCCCGTGCGGGGCGCAGCAGGGACACGGCCTCCTCCAGCAGTTCCAGGCCCGCCAGGGACCCCGAGGCCGCGGCGCAGGCCCGCAGGGCGCGGCCGACCGTGCGCGGGGTGCCCCAGACCCGGGCGTGGCCCAGTTCCTCCTCGGCGAGTTCCCGGGCGCGTGCCGGGTTGCCCAGCCGTGCCAGGGCCAGGGCGGCGCCGGACCGCCAGGGGGTGGCGACCGGGCTGACGAAGTCCCGGGCGTGCTGGCCCGAACCGCAGGCGAGGTGGTCGGCCAGGGAGGCCTGCCAGTTCCCTTCGGCCGCGTGCAGTTGGGCCCGGGCGTAGCGCACCTCGTTCCATTCCCACGAGCTGCTCGCGCCCTGCTCTCCCAGGCTGTGCAGCACCTGCCGGGCCGCGCCGGGCCGGCCGAGCTCGCAGTGCGCCAGCGCCACCATGGACGCCACGTGGGGCATGCGGATGCCGTGGCCGGTGCACGCGTCGAGGAGTGGGGTGTTCTCCCGTACGAGCCGGTGGAAGGCGCCGGCCATGAGTGCCGCTTCAGCCCGGATGCTGATCAGGCACTGGCGGCCGATGTCCGTCAGGTCGGGCAGTGCGGGCGCGGCGGGGAGGCAGGTGTCGGCCAGGGCGCGGGCCTCGTCCAGCCGGTCGGTCCACTGGAGGAGGGTGGCCGCGCTGCCGAGCCAGGCCGTACGGATCGCGGGGTGGACGGGCGCCGACAGCCGCGGCCGTATCCGTTCGAGGACCTCGGCGGCCGAGAGCTGTCCCGCTCCTGCTTCGTACTCGGTGATCAGTCCGCAGGCCAGCGGTTCCAGCGTGGGGGGCGCGGAGGCGGCGAGGTCGCGCATGGCGGCCACGGCGCCGCGCCATTCGGCGGCGTCGTGCGAGGCGATCAGGGCGGCCACCGACTGCAGGACCCGCACCAGTTCCCCGCAGTCCGTGGCGGCGCTCTCCCGGTGCAGTACGCCGATGGCGGTCGTGGGACGGCCCCGGGCCACCAGGGCCGCGCCGAGGGCGGGGGCGATGGCGGCCCGTTCCTCGTCGCCGGCGAGCTCCAGGGCGGCGCGCAGCCGGCGGATGCCCGCATCGGCGGAGTGCGGCAGTTCCAGTGCGCCGAGGCGCAGGGTGAGCGCGGCGCGCCGGTCGGGGGCGAGCGGTCCGGTCAGCGCGTGCCGCAGGAGGGGGACGGCGTCGGCGGTCCGTCCTGCCTGCAGGGCGTCTTCCGCGGCGTCCTCCAGCGATTGGATCATCCACTCCTCGTCGGGGCCCTCCACGTGCAGCAGGTGGGCGGCGACGAGCCGTGCGGGGGCGCCGTGTTCGTCGAGCCGACGGGCGATCCCGGTACGCAGGGAGCGCAGTTCGGCGGGGTCGGCGACCGCGAGGGCCGCCTCGCGTGCCAGTGGTTCGGCGAAGAGGCGTACGGCCCAGGCCGTCCCGTCCCGAGTCTCGTCGCGGGTGTCGTCGCGGGTGTCGTCGCGGTCCGCCTGCTGCGGCGCGGACCCGGACGTGATGGAGAGCGTGAGGCAGGCCTGCCGGGAGAGCGGGTCGGCGCGCGAGGTGAGCCAGTCCCCGATGGCCGTGCGGTAGTGCGGCACCGCCCGGCCGGCGGCGGTCGGGGCGGGGGCGGCCGGGGCGGCGAGGTCGCGGAGCAGGGCGTGCAGCAGTACCGGGTGGCCTGCGGAGGCCCGTACGCACAGGTCGAGGGCTCCGGCGTCGGCGGCGTGACCGTGGGCCCGTGCGAGCCGCAGGACGGCCGGGGCGCTGAGCGGTTCGAGGGTCGTGGCGGTACCCGTGCTCTCGTGCAGCGCGAGCGGGCGCGAACCCGAACGCTCGGTCAGGAGCAGCAGGACGGGTAAGTTGCCGAGCCTGCGCGTCAGATAGCCGATCCAACGCCGTGAGGCCCCGTCGGCCAGGTGCACGTCGTCGACGGCCAGCAGGACGGGCCGGTCCGCCGCCCGGCGTGCCAGGTGGGCCAGCAGGCGGTGGAAGGTCCGCTGTTCGTCGGCGGCCGGCTGCTCCGCGAAGGGGACGGCGTCCGCCTCGGGGAGGAGCTGGCGGACGGCCGCGAACGGGAACCGGGATTCCTCGGGCGAGCACCGCAGGTGCACGGCTTCCATGGACCCGCCCGCCGTCTCGCGCCGTACCGCCTCGTCCAGCAGTGCCGTGCGACCCATGCCGGGCAGGGCTCCCCAGAGCAGCCAACGGCCTCGGCCGGCCCGGGCGCAGGCTCCCGCAGCCGCCGCCCCGGCCCGTGCGTCATCCCGTTCGACCAGCGAGTTTCCCGCCACCCGTACCACCTCCGTCGCGCTGTCGCCCCTGACCGGTCTCCGTATGAATCATCGGCGGGCGGGTCGGGCGGGGAACCAGTGCTGTCGGCCATCCTCGAATCTGGCGAGATCCATGCAGAGGGCACGTAATCCGGCCCCGCGGCGGCTCGAACCCGTCGTGCGGCTCGAAGGATCCGGGGCGGACCGGGTGCCGCACGGGTCCGGACCCGCTCGGGTCCGGGCGGAACCCGGCGGTGGAGGTCCGGGCACCTGGGCCGACCCGGCGGAGCCGCGGCGTCAAACCGGTGTCGGTGGCTGTCGGTCCGCTGTCGGCGGCTCGTCGGCGGCTCGTCGGCGCAGCTCGGCACTGTTGCCGAGGCGACCGCCCCCTTCACCGGGCGGCCCGATCCCGAAGGAGCCATCATGCACACGCCCGTCACGATCATCGGCGCAGGACTCGGCGGACTCACGCTGGCCCGCGTCCTGCACGTCCACGGCATCGCGGTCACGGTCTACGAGGCCGAGCCCTCCCCGGCGGCGCGCACGCAGGGCGGGATGCTCGACATCCACGACCACAACGGGCAGCTCGCCCTCGAGGCGGCCGGCCTGATGGAGGAGTTCCACGCCATCGTCCTGGAGGGCCGCCAGGCGCTGCGGGTCCTCGCCCCGGACGGATCCGTAGTGCTCGACAAGGCCGACGACGGCACGGGCGGACGCCCCGAGGTGCAGCGCGGCGAGTTGCGGCAGATCCTGCTCGACTCGCTGCCGGCCGGCACCGTGCGGTGGGGGCACAGGGCCGCCGGCACCCGCCCCGTCGGGGAGGGCCGCCACGAGGTGACGTTCGCCGACGGCAGCACCGTCGTCACCGGCCTGCTGGTCGGCGCGGACGGCGCGTGGTCCCGGGTCCGGCCGCTGCTCACCACCGCCGCACCCGAGTACGCCGGCACGTCGTTCGTCGAGACGTACCTGTTCGACGCCGACACCCGCCACCCTGCCGCCGCGAAGGCGGTCGGCGGCGGGATGCTGATCGCGCCCGCACCGGGCAGGGAGATCTTCGCGCACCGGGAGAGCGGCGACACCCTGCACACCTACGTGGCGCTGGCCAGGCCGCAGGAATGGTTCGCCGCCATCGACTTCACCGATTCCGCCGCGGCCACCGCCCGGATCGCGCGGGAGTTCGACGGCTGGGCGCCGGAACTCACCGCGCTCATCACCGACGGCGACACCGGGCCCGTCCTGCGCCCCCACTACACCCTGCCGACCGGGCACCGGTGGGACCGGGTGGCGGGGGTGACCCTGCTCGGCGACGCCGCTCACCTCGCGGTACCGAACGGCGAAGGCGCCAACCTCGCCATGCTCGACGGGGCCGAACTCGGCCGGGCCCTCGCCGACCACCCCGACGACATCGAGGCCGCGCTCACCGAGTACGAGCAGGCCATGTTCCCCCGCAGCAGCGAGGCCGCGACGTTCGAGGGTGCCGAGATCCACGGGATCGGCCCCGACGACACCACGGACCACACCATGCAGGCCCTGCACGCCCTGGTCGACAGGGTCACCGGGAAGGGCCAATGAGCCACCAGGAGCGTGGGAGGACGGCGACCGCCCGAGGGGGACGGTGCCACCGCCGGGCCCCGGGCGCGTACCCGGCGCCGATCCCCTGACGGCCGCCGCGCCCTGGGCCGACCGGAGCAAGCCGGGGCCCGGTCGGGGCACGGTTCCCGTGGCACGGCCGGATGCGCCCTAGGGTCGGGCTCGGTGTCCTTGCCGGAGCGAGGCGGCCGCCGAGGGGTCCGCCGCGCCGGCCGCGGCGCCGCCGGCCGGTGACGACGGATGCCCCGGGGTGAGGAGTGCGGATGAACGGCTGGGCCGTCGTGGTCGCCGGGGGTGTGGTCGTCGGGTACGGGGTCCTGTCGCGGCGCTTGTCGACCACGGTGGTCTCGGGGCCGTTGGTGTTCGTGCTGTGCGGGCTGGCGATCGGCCCGCTGGGTCTGGACCTGTTGGACCCGGCGCGGGACCTCGAGGTCACGCGGGCGTTGCTGGAGGGTGCGCTGGTGCTCCTGCTGTTCGCGGACGCGGCCGGGATCAGGGCCGGGGACCTGCGCCGGGAGGAGTTCCTGCCGCTGCGGCTGCTCGCGGTGGGTCTGCCGGCCACGATGGCTCTGGGATGGCTGGCGGCCTGGCCCCTGCTGCCCGGCCTGAGCGTGTGGGAGCTGGCCCTGGTCGCCGTCGTCCTGGCGCCGACGGACGCCGCGCTGGGCCAGCAGGCCGTCTCCAACAAGCGGGTGCCGGCGCTGGTCCGCGGCGGTCTGTCCGTGGAATCCGGCCTGAACGACGGCCTGGCGCTGCCGTTCTTCGTACTGGCCCTGGCGGCGGCGGGTGAGGGTCACGGCCATCCGGGGATCGCGGAGACGTTCCTGCGTGCGCTGCTGCTCAGCGCTGCGATCGGGATCGCGGCCGGCCGGAGCGGGGCGAGCCTGCTGCGCTGGTCGCTCTCGCGGGGGTGGAGCAGCTCCGACTGGCAGCAGTTCCTGGCACTCGCCGTTCCGATCATCGCGTACGCGCTGTGTGTCTCGGCCGAGGGCAGCGGCTTCATCGGCGCCTGGGTCGCAGGCGTGGCCTTCGGCATCCAGCTGCGGCGGACGCCCGCCGACGGGGACACCCGTGCCCAGGGCGTGGAGCCCGAGGAGAGCACGAGGTTCACCGAACGCCTCGGCCTGCTGCTCGCCTCGCTGTCCTTCCTCGTCTTCGGCGCGGTCATCCTGGGGCCGGTACTCCAGCACCTGACGTGGCGGCCCGTGGTCTACGGGCTGATCAGCCTGACCGTCGTGCGTATGCTGCCGGTCGCCCTGGCACTGGCCGGCAGCGGTCTGCGCCCCGCTTCCGTGGCCTACATCGGCTGGTTCGGTCCGCGCGGACTGGCTTCCCTGGTGTTCGGCCTGATCGCCTTCGAAGAACACCTGCCCGGAGGCCGTTTGACGAGCGAGGTCGTCGCCGTGACCGTCGGCCTGAGCATCCTCCTCCACGGGGCCACCGCCCCCTACCTGGGCAACCGCTACGGCGCCTGGTTCGCCCGCAGCCTCCGCGACGAACCGAACCTGCGGGAGAACGCACTCGCCCAGGACGACACACCCCGCTGAAGGGCTCGCACCCGCGTGTCCCGACGGGGCCGCCGTACGCCCGTCAGTGGGCGGACGCTCCGAATTCCGCGTGCTGCGGGTGGAAGGCGGCTCGGTGCGGATGAAAGGTCTGGAGGCCGGCGCGTGACGGGTCGGCCGCGGGCTATCCGACGGTGACGAAGACGCTGTGCCAGCCGCCGGCGCCGTCGGGGACGGTCCGCGTGCGCTGTTCGGTCTGCGCCGTGCCGGTGCCGTCGGTGGCGCGGACGGTGAGGTTGTGGCCGCCCGGGGTGGTCTTCCAGGGGAGGGACCACTGGCGCCAGGTGTCTGCGGTGGCCTGGGGGGCGAGGTCGGCGTCCTGCCAGGGCCCGTCGTCGATACGGACTTCGACGCGCTGGATGCCGCGGTGCTGGGCCCATGCCACGCCGGCGATCGTGACGGTTCCGGCGGCGGGCCGGGCGAAGGGTTTGGGGGTGTCGATGCGGGCCTGGGTCTTGATCGGGGCCCTGCGCGCCCACGTGCGTTTGACCCAGTACGCGTCGTAGGCGTCGAAGGTGGTGAGCTCGATGTCCTCGATCCACTTGCAGGCCGACACGTACCCGTACAGGCCCGGAACGAGCATCCGTACGGGAAAGCCGTGGTCGAAGGGCAGCGGTTCGCCGTTCATCCCGACGGCCAGGATCGCGTCGCGGCCGTCCATCACGTCCTCGACCGGCGAGCCCAGCGTCATGCCGTCCACCGAACGGGCCACCAGCTGATCGGCCTTGCCGCCGTCGGACGGAGGCTTGACGCCGCACTCGCGCAGCAGGTCGGCCAGGCGTACGCCGAGCCAGCGGGCGTGGCCGATGTAGGGGCCGCCGACCTCGTTGGAGACGCAGGTCAAGGTGATGTCCCGCTCGATCAGCGGCCGGGTCAGCAGTTCCCGGAAGGTGTAGCTGCGGGGGCGGGTCACGCCCGTGCCGCGGATGCGCAGCCGCCAGGTGTCCGCGTCGACCTGGGGGACGGCCAGCGCGGTGTCCACGCGGTAGAAGTCCTTGTTGGGGGTGGTGAAGGCGCTGATGCCCGCCGCCTTCAGCTGTACCCCCTCGGGCAGCGGGCGGGCCGGGGAGGACGGGGCGGGCAGCTCGACCGCGGCGCGCGAGGCCGCGGCTCCCCGGCTGCGCCGGCCGGTCAGGGCCCGGCCCGCGGCGCCCGCCCCCGTCGCGGCGACTGCCGTGACCGATGCGGCCACCAGGAAACCCCGCCGGGACCAGCCGTCCGGCCCCGTTTCGGGGAAGGCCGGGCCGGTGGACAGTTTTCCGGCCAGGAAGTACAGGATCGCCGCGCCCGCGGTCGCGCCCGCAATCGAGGGCAGTGCGTCCGCGGGCCCTTGCGCGTCGGGGCGGGTGAGGGCCGCCGCCGCACCGATGACACCGAAGAGGAGCACGCCCGCTGCTCCGGCACGCCGGTGGCGCAGGGAGACGATCCCGAGGACGACACCGAGGAGACCGAGCACAGTGAGGATCCCGAGCTGCAGGACGAGCTTGTCGTTCTCTCCGAAGGTCCGGATCGCGAAATCCTTCACCGCGGCCGGTGTCCGGTCGATGGCGGCACCGCCCACGACGGTCACCGGTCCGGCCTGCGGCCGCAGCGGCGAGGCCACCGATTCCGCGACTGCCAGCGCCGTGTACCCGGCCAGCAGGCCGGACACGGCGCCGAGTGCGCCGCGGGCGAAGGATGTACGGAAGGTGCTCACATGGGCCATGCGCGGTGCTCCGTCCGGCGGATTGGTCTTTCCCGATCAGGGCATTCCTGCCGTCCGGAACGGACGGGTGCCGGGTGCTGGGTGCTGCGGGTGCTGGGTGCTGCGGGTGCGCCGGCAGGCCGGACACGGCGGTGCCGGCGTCACCCGCAGCAGTTCCCCCGGCCCGTGACTCCCCGTTGCAGGCAGCGGGCCGGAGCGGGTGGGGTCAGGCGTTGATGCAGGTGTTGCCGAAGGCGGGGTTCAGCAGCCCGATGACGCTGACGGAGTTGCCGCAGGCGTTGACCGGAATGTGGATCGGGATCTGGATGAGGTTGCCCGAACCGACGCCGGGCGAGTGGGCGGCCACGCCTTGGGCCCCGGCATCGGCGGAAGCCGCCGATCCGGCACCGAGGACGGCGGCCGCGGCGGTGAGGGCCAGCGCAGCACTCTTGAGAACACGGGACATGACTGCCTCCAAAGGTCGGGAATCCGGACCCGGAGCCCGTCTCGGGCTCCGGAGAGGCACTGCTTTCGGGCCTCAGCACGGGTTTCGGTGCCGCGGGCGCAGCGGCTGGGTGGTAGGGGCCGGGTTCGCTCGATCGAATGACCACCGGGGTGCGGTGTTGCCTGCCGTGGAGCAATCCGCGCAGGTGGCCGCTACGAAGTAGGTGCAACAGCGGCAAGACGCATACGGCCGGCTCCGGGGCATGGAAGGGGCCGGTCCTTCTCTCTGCGAAAGAGCGGTTGATGGCATCGGGGCGCACGGGTCGGCTGTCTCTGCGCGGCGTCGGGTCGCGGCAGGTCATGCGGCGACGTGGGGCGGGGTGCCGGTGACACGGCGGCTGTGGTTCGGGAATGCGGACGCGGGCGGGCCGCGGCTGGAGGGGGTGATGGAGAAGGTGGGCCACGGGGACAAGGACGCCTTCGCCGTCCTGTACGACGCTGTCGCCTCCATGGTGTTCGGGATCGCGGTCAAGGTCGTCCGGGACCGGTCCCGGTCGGAGGAAGTGGCTCAGGAGGTGATGATCGACCTGTGGCGGCAGGCCGCCCGCTACCGCCCGGAGCAGGGGTCCGTCATGACCTGGGTGGCGACGATCGCGCACCGCAGGGCGGTGGACCGCGTCCGTTTCGCCCGGGCCTCCGCCGACCGCGAGCACGCCCATGCCGTACGCGAGCGGGTGCGGCCCTTCGACGAGGTCGCCGAGCAGGTCGAAGTCCGCCTGGAGAGCGAGCAGGTACGCCGCTGCATGCGCGGGCTGACCGAACTCCAGCGCCAGGCCGTGACCCTCGCCTACTACCGGGGCCTGACCTACCGGGAGGTCGCAGAGGTGCTGCGGGCCCCGCTCCCGACCGTCAAGACCCGGATGCGCGACGGGCTGATCCGGCTGCGCGACTGCATGGGGGTGACCACATGAAACACGACGAGCACCTGCACACCCTCACCGGCGCGTACGCGTTGGACGCGCTCACCGGCGAGGAACAGCGCGCCTTCGCCGCCCACCTGCGCCGCTGCGAAGCCTGTCTGGGGGAGGTCGGCGAGTTCGAGGCGACTGCCGCGCGACTGGCCGCGGCTGTCAGCCTGCCTGCGCCGGCGCCGATGAGACGGGCGGTGCTCACCCGCATCGACACCGTCCGCCAGGCGCCACCGCGCACCCGGCCGCCGGCGCCGGCCCTGCTCACCACCGCCCTGACGCGCAGGGCCGGCCCCTTCGTGATCGCCGCGAGCATCGCCGCCGCGGCGACTTTCGGCGGCCTCGCCGTCCGGCAGCACCAGCAGGCCGAACAGGCCCGTACCCAGGCGCA
Organism: Streptomyces avidinii; assembly: GCF_014650695.1. Taxonomy (GTDB): domain Bacteria; phylum Actinomycetota; class Actinomycetes; order Streptomycetales; family Streptomycetaceae; genus Streptomyces; species Streptomyces avidinii. Next base: position 36,642 of record NZ_BMVL01000023.1, read on the forward strand.
GCACAGCGCCCGGCAGGCCCAGGACCTGGCCGCCGTCCTGGCCGCTTCCGACGCCCGGGCCGTGCACGGCCGCACCACCACCGGAGCCGCCACGACGGTGGTCACTTCCGCGCTGCGTGAGGAGGCCGCCTTCGTCAGCAGCGGCCTGCCCGCCCCACCGGCGGACAGGACCTACCAGCTGTGGTTCGACGATCAGGGCACCATGCGTCCCGCGGGGCTCCTCCCCGGCGACGGCGCCACCCTCATGGAAGGCGGTCCCGGCACCGCCCGCGCCGTCGGCCTCACCCTCGAGCCCTCGGGCGGCTCCCTGCGGCCGACCACCACTCCCCTGCTGCTCCTGCCCCTTCCCGCCTGACCCGGACGGCCGGCTCCGTCTTCCGTGGCGGGCGGACGGGTCCAGGTGGCCGACGCGGGTTTGTCCTGCGCGGGCACGAGGGATGCATCGGCCGTGTTCTCGTTGCCTGTGCCCTCGCGCCGGGAATCCCTGCGCAGGCAGTTCACCGCCGACGGCTATGTCGCCCTGCCCGGGCTCATCAGCCCCACCGGGCTCGCGGAACTCGGCAGGGAAGCACGGAGGCTGGAGGCCGACGCGGTGCGGCGGGACTTCCGCATGCCCTGCATGGGCGACAGTCCCCGGCACATGACCACGCTCGGCGGGGACCGGATCGCCCGCGATTCGCCGGTGATCGCGCGCCTCTACGAGGACCGGGACCTGATGGGGCTGCTCTCCTCGCTCCTGGGCGAGGCCGCGGTCGCCGTGCACGACCCGGTCGAGCGGCACGTCCTGAACGTCCTGCACCGCCCCGGCGACACCCACGGCGCGCACACCGACGACTACCCGCTCGCCCTGGTGCTCTTCCTGGAGGCCCCGCCGCACCCTGCGGACGGCGGGCTGCTGGAGTTCCGCCCCGGCCGCGGCGACCTCGGCGCCCTCGACGGACCCGGCGTCCACCGGGTGCACCACCGGCCCGCCGACGGGTACCTCCTGCGCAGCGACCTCACCGCCCACCGCGTCACCCCGCTCGGGCGTCCCGGGCTGCGGCGTACCGTGCTCAACTTCGCGTACACCACGCCCGGTCGCCAAGGGGCGACCACCTCGTCCGCCTCCCTCCTCTACGACTGAGCCGCCGCCCGGCCGGGGGCGGCCGCAGCTCGGCGGGGAGCCGATCGGGTGCGGCCGGGTGCGGGTTCCGGGGCGGCCGGTCGCGCCGGGCGGTCCTTGTCATCGCCGTCGGCGCACCGGTCCTGTTCCGCCTGCGGTCAGGACGAGGGGGTGGGGCCCGGCGCCGGGCTCTGGTCGGACCAGAAGTCGGAGCGGACGTTGGGGGTGGGGACGGAGACCTCGCCCTCGTAGGTGGGGCCGTTCGCCAACTTCGTGGGCGGTGCCACCTTCGACTCGCCCACGCAGGGGCTGGTGACTTCGAAGAATGCCTGCCCCGCGTGACCGAAGAGGAGGCTGATGCCGAAGCCGTCACGGGAGGTGGCGTAGAGGGCGGGCATGTCCTTGCTCGGATTCACCGGGCCGATCCGGTAACCGCTCGCCTTCCAGAAGTTCTCGACCACACCGAGGAAGTTGCCGCGACGCTGCTCGGAGACGACCGTCATGACGGTCCAGTAGCGCGTCACGTCGCAGCTGCCGGTCGTCGTCGTGTCGTGGGCCCATTCGATGTCCGGCTTGATCGCTCCGATCGTCGCGTAGAACATCGCGTCGGCGCGCTCCGCCGCTCCCTGCATGTCCATGCCTGCCAATGCCCCGTTTCTCTGCTTGGTGCCGCCCGACAGCCCGCACCCGGCGAGCAGCGCTCCGGCCACGGCCATCGCAAGAACCAGGCGGATGGTCCGCGTGATGCGCTTCATCGATGCTCCTCCCTCACGATGTTCTCAGGATGTCCGGCGACGATGGTGGCGATGTTGTCGGCCGACACCCTGTCCTTCTCCGGTGTGAAGTACTGGGAGTGGGCATCGAACCCTCCGCCGTCGACGATCATCCTCGGCCCGTCGTCGACCAGGAAGCGCTGTGCCCCGAAGGCCTTGCTCGCCGGGTCCTTGCCGAAGTACACGTCGTCGTTGTCGATGTCGAAGAGGTCGCGTCCGACCACGACCCCGACCGGGCCGCCCAACATCCAGCCGAGCGCCGACTCGTCCTTCGTGGGCAGGTGGGTGACCGGGTCGTTGTCGGCGGCGCCGACGAACACGTGGTCCTTGCCCACGCCGAGCTCCGTCGCCTTCTGCGCGTCCACGCCGGGGCTGCCGAGCAGGATCACGTCGTCGACGCCCGGGATCCCGCCGGACTGCTTGGCGGCCGTGCCGACGGTGAGCGAGCCGTAGGAATGCCCGATCGCCGTGATGTGGGGGTCCTGGTTCTCGTTCGTTGCCGAGATGCCCGCCATGAACTGGTTGTAGGCCGGGGCGCCCCGCTGCGCGTCGCCCTTCGACATCACGTCCACGTTCTGCGGGGCGTCGTAGCCCAGCCAGACGATCGAGGCACTGGACGGGTCCACGCGCTGGGCGCCCTTGGCCGTGTCCTGGGCCCGCTTCATCGTGTCCTTGACGAACTCGTCGTTGAGCTTGGTGCTGAGACCGGGGACGTACGCCGAGACGTTCTTGGAGGTGTCGGGGTTGCCGTACGAGACGATCGCGCGGCCGTTGCCCTCGTCCCCGATGCCCAGGAGGAACATGGGCGGGCGGCTCGGCTCGTTCAGCTTGTCCTGGATCATGCGCAGGGCGTTGAGCTTGGTCTCCGCGTCGTCGCCGCCGTGGCGCGCCAGGTCGTCGATGAGGACGGGCAGGTAGTTGCGGTTCGCCTCGTCGCGGGAGACCGCCGGGATGCCGTCCAGGCCGCCGATCAGGTCGGGTGCGATCTCCAGGTACTCCTGGCGCTGTTCGTCGGTCAGGCCGTCCCACCACTGCTTGCGCTCGGCGGGGCTCTTGTCCTGGGGGACGCCTTCGGCGAGGTACGTGCCGGCGGTGGAGCGGACGTCGGAGGTGTCCTGGAAGACGTCCCTCAGCGTGGCCTCGGTGACGTCGAGGCCCTTCTCCGCCTTCAGTCCGCCGAGGGTCTTCGCGTACCGGGCGTCTATCTCCTGCGCGGAACGCAGGGCCCGGGCGACGCGGTCGGCCACGTCCTGTGCCTTCGCGGCGTTCGGGTTCAGCGGCTTGAAGCCCGAGTAGCCGGGGTACAGCGGGGACTGCCCCTGCGAGCCGAGGGCGGGCGGTTCGAGCGGGAGGCGGGAGCTGCCCCGGACCGTGCTGCCCGGGGCCTGCTTCTTCGCCCCGGTCAGGTCCTCGACCTCGGTGGCCGGGTAGCTGACGGAGCCGTCCTCGTGGACGGTGAGGTTCAGGGCGGCGGCGTCCGCGAGGGCCTGCTTCAACTGGTTCTGGGGCTCGGCGAGATCGCTGGCGAGTCCGTTGAGCGCGGTACGGACGAGGGCGCACTCGGTGTGCAGGTACTGGAAGTTGCGGCTGAGGCGCTGGAGCCGGCCGAGGGCCGCCTCCGCCGAGTCGCTCTCCTGGGTCTCGCGGAGCTTCGCGGACATCGCGCGGTCGACCCGTACGCGGTCGGAGTCCGAACGGCCCGAGACCTCGTGCCACTTGTCGCCCGCCTCCGTGAACTCGGAGGTCTTGAGGTCGCGCAGCAGCTTCCAGGTCAGGGTTGCGGTCATCGCTTCTCGTCCGCCTTGCCGGCGCCGTCGACGCCCTTGAAGGACGTCTTGATCGCGGCGTCCGTCTCGCCCATCTCCTTGGCGACCGTCAGCAGGGTCCCCTTGAGCTGCTCGCACTCGTCCCGCACCGACTGGAGGCGTTCCTCCCAGGACGTCAGTACGCTCTTGAGGGCCGCGACGGAGCTGAGGCCGGCGGCTCCCGACTCGATGCCCTCGTGGCCGGGGCCGAGCGCCGAGCGGCTCGTCTCCGTGCTGGTGCGCAGGTCGCCGGCGGTGCCGGAGGCGCTGGTCCAGGGGCCGTTGCTGTGCTTGAGGTTTCCGGGACCGCCGCCGGCCCCGCCGCCACCGGTTCCGGGGTCGGGGGCCACCGAGGCGAGCCTCATCGCGGGCCCGCCGTCGGCCGGTCCGAACAGCTCCTGCCAGCGCTCCGAATAGGACACTGCTCCCCCGTCTACGTCTGTGTTCCGCCTCTGCGCCCCGAGAGACTAACGCAGGCCACGCACGTGTGTGCGATCGGGAATGGGTCCCGGTGGAGGAAGGCCGACAGGCAGGTGTCCGGGGGTGTGGCGCGCTCCCACGACCGGGCCGGGTGGCTGCCGCGTAGGGTGGGCCGAACCGCCACGCTTTCCGCCGCCGTCCCCGGGAGAACTGCCGTCATGCGTATGGTTTTCGCCAGTCAGGTGATCGAGTGGCGTGGGCCCGCGCCGTTCCACTTCGTCCCCGTGCCGGAAGAGCAGTGCGCCGACGTACGGCAGGTGGCAGCGGCCGCCACCTACGGCTGGGGGGTCGTTCCCGTGGAGGCGAGTATCGGCGAAGTCACCTTCGAGACGTCGCTCTTCCCGAGGGAGGGCGGGTACTTGCTGCCGGTCAAGAACGCCGTCCGAACACCGCTGGGGCTGGCGGCAGGGGACGAGGTGACCGTGGAGATGACGGTGCGCCTGCCGGGCTGAGCGCTGCCGGCGGGGCGGCTTCGCGGGTGTGCCCCGGATCGCGGCCCGGCCCGTCGGGGATCGGGCTCGTGGTCGGTCAGCACGCAGCCGTCGACCTGTGCCTTCGCCCGCCGGTGACCCCGTCGGCGCGGAGAAGCCGGGAACGCAGGTGAGGCAGCGGGACCGCCGAGGGCGGCGGTCGCCGTCGTATGCCTCTCCGGGGCAGGGAAGTCACCCCCGCGTTCGGCTTCACCGGGCGCCGCTCGCGGCGCCCGACCCCGCCTCGCGGGCCTCGTGCGGAGCGCCCATGCTGAGGAGTAGGGCGCCGTCGTTTCCTGAGACTTGTCCTTCCCGGAGGCCGCACGGAGGCGCCCGGGAGGAGAGGAAGTCATGCGAATGCGGAGAGTCCTGGGCCTCGCCCTGGCAGCGGCGACCGTTGCCGGCACGAGCGCCGTCGGCGCTGTCGGTGCTGCAGCCGCCTCGTCTCCGAACATCACCAGGGACGAGTGCACGGCCGCGGGCGGACAGATCACCTCGCGCCCCTACGCCGGCTACTCCTGCGCGCTGCCCGACGGGACCACGCAGCCGATCACGTGACCCGTCGGCGCACGGCCGGGCAACCGGTGGCCGTCAGCGTCTGCGGCCCCATCCGCGGGCAGGCCGCGCGCTGCCGATGCCGGCGACGTGCAGCGCGAGTACCGCGAGACCGATCAGCATGAAGTTGGTGGAGCTCAGGACCTCGTTGGTGGCGATGTCGGCCGCGTTGACGAGGAACGCGATGAAGAACAGGACTGCGGCGGCGATGCCCAGCATGGTCGGGCTCCTTTCGGTCGGTGCCGACCGTGTGCCCCGTGCGGGCCGGACCATGTGCCGCCGGTCGGACCGCCGGAGTCACCGGTAGGCCCGCGCCCGGTCCTCCTTACCCCCCGGCCGGGGCACGCCCATGGGGCGCGGTGCGAGCCGCCCCGGTGAACGGGGCCCACGCGCGCGAGCCGGGGGGCGGCCGCTTCAGTACAGCGGGCCGGTGGGAAACCCGTGGTCCGGCGGGAACGGATCGGGCAGGAGGGGAGCCGGCCGAGCGGCGGCTCCCTGCGCGCGCCGGACGGCCAGGCGCGCGGGCCACTCTGCCGCCCACATGATCGCGGCGGCCCCCGCCAGCTGCCGGAAGCCGTCGATGTGAAGTCCCGGGTCCGCGAACGCGAAGGCCGCGCAGATCAGCCACAACAGCAGGCAGTGGTAGGCGACGAGGACGATCGAGGCGATTCCCGGTACGGGCAGCGACAGCGTGATGCGCGGCAGCATGAAGAGGGACGCCACAGCGCACAGGGCGAGCGCCTGCCGCCACCCCGGCGCGGCGTCGAGGTGGACGCCGTCCAGCACGAGCAGGGCGAGCGCGAGGCCCGCGGCATTGAGCAGTACGGCGGCCAGCGAGCGCGCGGCCGCGCGGCCGGTGCGGCGGCGGAACAGGGCGAAGAAGGTTGCGGCCGTGGTGGCGACGGCCGCCACCAGCAGCCCCGAGAGGAAGACCGGCCACAGTCCGGTCAGGCGCGCCGGCAGTCCCACGGCGGCGCAGATCCGTACGCCGGCCCAGAGTGCGAGCGGATACACGGTGAGCAGGACCAGCAGGTCGACCAGGGCCTGCAGCACGCCGAGGAACATCAGGCGACGCATCGGGGCGAAGAACTCCCGGTCCGAGCCCCAGAGGTCGGGCTCTTCCGCGAGGAGCCCCTGGGCCCGTCGCAGGGAGGGCCGCATCATGAGGGCCGTCAGGCTCGACGTCGCCCCTGTGCATGCGCTGACGAAGGCGGCCGTCAGTGCCACCACGAGTACCTGCCGGCCTGTCGGGCCGGTCAGCCGGAAGTCGACGACCAGGAGCGCGGCCGCCGCCACGCCGGCAGCCACCGAGGCCGACCGCAGCACGGCGGCGGCGGCCTTTCCCGTACGTCCGTGCCCGAGCCCGGTATTGGCCGTCATCAGCCCGCCCCCTCGTGAGTCGCGACTCCCACAGAAGGCATGCCCGGCTTGAGCCCTCACCAGGCGTGCGGGGTCGCGCAGGTCCGGTGGGGCCGAACCCTGCCGGGCGGGCGGCCGGCGGCTGTCAGTGGGCGGGGGCCCAGAAGGCGGTCAGGTGGCCGTCGCCCGGGGTGAGGGTCTCCCACCCGCCCGGAAGGTCCACCACCACGACGCCCGACGTGGGGAGCCCTTCCGCCAGCCGCTCCAGCAGATTCGGCGGGCCGGTTCCGCACAGGGCCGTGGCCAGCTCGTGGATGCCGGTGTTGTGGCCGACCAGCATCAGGTGGCTCACCCCCGCTCCCCGCTCCGCCAGTACGGTGGCCAGCGCGCTCGGGGCCGCGTCGTAGAGCCTGTCGTCGTACACGGCGGGCGGCACGTCCGGGAGGGCCGGGGCGATCAGCTGCCATGTCTGCCGTGTCCTTCGGGCCGGGGAGCACAGGACCAGGCGGGGCTCGAAGCCCGACTCGGCGAGCCAGCGCCCCGTCTCCGGCGCGTCCGCTCGGCCGCGGTCGCTCAGGGCGCGTTCGTAGTCCTCGGCGACGTGCTTCGGCACGGCCTTCGCGTGGCGCACCAGCAGCAGTCGGCATGCGGCCGCCGCGTCGGCGGCCGAGGACGTCACGTGGGGCGCGGGACCCGAGGACATGGCCATCTCCTTCACGGCGGTACCGGTACAGGCTCATGGTGCGCGGAGGCCGGGGAGTGCGCATCCTCGTGTGCGCAGCGGCGGTTGGCCGGGGCGGGCCGCTCGGGGGACGGCGCCCAGTGACGTTTCTGTGGTGAACAGGATGCCCCATTGGGGTGAGTAAAGACTTGGTATGTCGCACATCAGTGGATGGCCAGGAAATGATCAGCTTTGGGTAAAGCGCTGCTTGTGTCGCAGTCGCTCCCCGCCCCATGCGCCACGCACCCTCGAAGGAGCTGACGATGAGTTACGGGACCAAACTGCGGGCCCAGATCGCCGAGCCGGGCACCACGCCCCTGATCGGCGTGCACGACATGTACTCGGCCTCGGTCGCGGCCGGGCACTACGACGGGATGTTCGTCTCCGGTTTCGGGTTCGCCGCGTCCCACTACGGACTGCCCGACATCGGGTTCATCGCCTGGCCCGACATGCTGGCCTTCGTCCAGCGGCTGCGCGGAGCGTTCCCGCAGCACCACCTGCTGGTGGACATCGACGACGGTTACGTCGATGTGGAGGTGGCCTGCCACGTGGTGAAGAGCATGGAGCGCATCGGCGCCTCCGGCGTCATCCTCGAGGACCAGAAGCGTCCGCGCCGGTGCGGGCATGCCGACGGCAAGCAGGTCCTGCCGCTCGCCGAGTACCTGGAGAAGCTGGACGCGGTGCTGGAGACACGCAGGGAGCTGCTCGTCGTCGCCCGCACGGACGCCACCGAGGAGGCCGACATCCTCCACCGGGCCGAGGCGCTGGCCGCCACGGACGCCGATGTCGTCCTGGTCGACGGTGTCCGCAGCGTCGAGTGGATCCGGCGGATCCGTGACGTCGTCGGCTCCAAGCCGCTGCTCTTCAACCAGATCGCCGGCGGCAAGTCGCCGCGGCTCTCCCTCAGCGAGCTGACCGACCTCGGCGTCGACGTGGCCATCTACAGCACGCCCTGCCTCTTCGCGGCGCACCGCGCGATGGACACCGCCCTCGCCGAACTGCGGCTCGCCGACGGACGGCTGCCCGCCGCAGAGGGCGACGGGGAAATCGGCGTCGGTGAGTCCACCGGGCTCCTGGCGAAGAACATCGGCCGGCACCAGCCGGTACCCCCTGCACGCGAGAGCGCCGGCGTATGACCCGCGTCCGGGTACGGGCCGCGGCCTGCCTGGCGATGACCCTGATCTGCGGCAGCGCCGCACCCGCCGCCGCCCACGGGAGCCTGATCACCGTCATCGACAACTCGCACTCCGACTCGGTCCTCGAAATCGACCGGACGGCCAACGTGCAGAGCGGCAGCGGGACCGCCGGCAGCGACCACGAAGGCAGTGCCGTCGAGGTACTCACCGCCCTCGTCCCCACCGTGCGCGCCGGCGGGAGCGGCACCTGACACGAAAGCGGCG
>NZ_BMVL01000023.1:45392-84021 GCF_014650695.1 Streptomyces avidinii
AGTAGGTGCCGAGCTCCTCGCGGTAGCCGGTGTCACCGAGGTGCTTGTCCCGGTGGAACTCGGGTGCGTCCTTGATCTGCTGCTTGGTGCGGTCGACGTAGACCTTCTGGTCGGCCTCGTCGATCCGGATCACCGTGCTCGCCGGCAGCAGGACTTCCTTGCCGAAGATCCACACACCGGTGTCGACGACCAGGTAGGCGTCACCGACCTCGTCGGAGTGCTTGTCGACCTTGCCGATGCTGCCGTCGGTGGCCTCGACCTTGTAGCCGGTGAGGTCCGTGGCCTGCAGACGGCCCGCGGTCGACTTGTAGCTCCATACGTTCTCAGTCACGCGAAACAACTCCTCCGAATTACCTGAGGACCGACATTATTTCGGCCCTCGTCTTTCGTGTACGTCTTTCGTGCGTCGTCCTTTTCGTCGTGTGCCCCCGGATCACCGGTTCATTCGAACGGGTTGCATCCATGGGTGGGGGAACGGCTCTCCGGCCCGCGGACTACCAGCGGTACCAGCGTCCGCTGCCGGTCTTCGGGCGGGCCACGAAACCGATCAGCCACAGGATCAGGACCGCGATCGCGAACCACCACAGGATTTTCACCGCGAAACCCGCACCGGCGAGAATCAGGATCAGCAGAAGAACAAGAAGCAGGGGAACCATGATTATCAAACCTCCGGACAGTCGAATGCCCAGGGTTTCCCGTCATACACCCGGGATTCCATGAGGAGTTCCGGCCGGCTGTGCCACGCGGGCTGCGCGGCGCGGGCCCGAATGCGACCTCGCGCCGAAGGCTTCGCCGGAGTGGGCGTGACGCCCGGCCGTCCGGGTCGTTGAACCGAGAGGTCAGCGAAGTGCACGAGGGCCCCGAGTCGATGTCGGGGCCTTCGTGGTGTCTGCCGGCACCAGGATCGGATGTATATCCGTTGCGGACGGATACTGCCTGTAACTAGACGGACCGTGTCGTCTACCGCTCGGCCGCCGGTGCGACCGGGGGCGGCGAGGTCCTCCAGGGCCCCGATGACCCGGTCGGCGGTGGCCCGGATACCGGGCGTGTACGCAGGTCCCCGGCGCCGCGGCGGGCCCGTTGGTCACCCGGAGCGGGCGGCCGGCTCTGATCGCCAGAGCGCTTTGCCCTCATTACGTAGATATTCTGTGAAGTGTGATCGAGTCTGGACGGCCGCGGCACCGCCGGCGCCCCGGCCCGGGAAGACTTGTGCGGCTGTCGCCGGTCATCCTGACCGTCGTCATCGCCAGCCTGGCTTACAACACTCCGCCGGACATGGCCTTCAGTCGCCTCCTGCCCGCGGCCCCGGCCCTCGCCGCTGCCATGTGGCCGGTGCTCCCCACCGTCCTGCTCGGAACGGTCTGCCTCTTTCTGATGATCGGCCTCAGTCTGGTCTTCCCCGATCTGGGGACGTGGTGGACGGCTGCGGGGATCATCGCGGTCACCGTGGCCGCCGCGTACGGAAGCCACGTCCGGCTCCAGCGGGAGCGCACCCTCTTCCAGGTACGGCTCGTCGCCGACGCGGCGCAGCAGGTGGTGCTCAGCCCCATGCCGCGCCGCTTCGGCAGCATCGAGATCGAGTCGCTGTACCTGGCGGCCGCGGCCGAGGCACGCATCGGCGGGGACTTCTACGAGGTGGTCGACACGCCGTACGGGGTCAGGCTGCTCATCGGTGACGTGCGGGGCAAGGGCCTGCCTGCGGTGGGGGCGGCCGCGGCGATCGTCAACGCCTTCCGGGAGGCCGCCTACGGCGAGAGCGACATGGTCGACGTAGCGCGCCGTATGGACGCCAGCAGCACCCGTTACAACGCCGCGTTTCCCCCCGAGGGGCCGATGGAGCGCTTCGCCACCGCCCTTCTGGTCGAGATCCCGCACGAGGGGAGCCGTATCGGCATCCTCAACTGCGGGCATCCCCCGCCACTGCTCCTGAACCGCGGGAAACTCCGGGCCCTCGACCCGACCACCCCCTCGCCGCTGCTCAGCCTCGCGGACCTGATCGGCGACCGGTACAGCGTCGACTTCTTCGAGTTCGCCCCCGACGACCTGCTGCTGCTCTATACCGACGGGATCGCCGAGGCCCGCGCTCGCGACGGCGAGTTCTTCCCGTTGACGACCTGGATGAGTGCGCAGCCCCCCACGCCGCCCCGTGAACTGCTGACGGCTCTGCACCGCGACCTCCTCCGTTACAGCAGAGGACGTCTCGACGACGACATCGCCGCCCTCGCCGTGCGCCTGTGCAGGCCCTGAGCCGCCGAGCCCCCGGGCCTGCGGTTCGGCCCGCCCCCGGTGTGCGGAGGGGCGGCGCGCGGGTGCGTGCCGCCCCTCGGGGGTTACCGGGTTACCGGGTTACCGGGTTACTTGGACTGGTAGACGCCGAAGACGTCGAGTACCAGGTCGGCGTCCTGGTAGCCCTGGTTCCAGAAGGTGATGACGCCGTGCTCGCCGTCGCTCGCCTGCACCAGGTTCGGGACGATCGCGCCGGTCGTCCAGTTCAGGGTGGAGGAGCCGGGGCGCGGTCCGGCGGGTGCGGCGGGCTCGCCGGGCGCCGGCAGCGGGTAGGGGCTCGGTGCCACCGAGAGGAATCCGTCGCCGCCGGTCTCGGTGACGGTGGTGTTCAGCACGTAGGCCTCGACGCCGGTCGCGGTCGCGGCCTCGGGCGTGAATCCCTGGGTGATGTACTCGCGGGCCCGGAACCTGCCGCCGGGCCAGCCGTAGGCCTCCTCGCGGGTGTCGAGCGTGCGGAACGGGGTGAAGGGCAGGAAGGCGGCCTTGCTGTCCTTGCTGTAGTAGCCGACGACGTCGACCACCACGTGGGCCGGCAGATAGGCCCCGTTGAAGATCTTGATCGTTCCGTCCGGGGCCACCGGCACGATCACCGCGTTCGCGACGGTCTGGCCGGCCAGGAAGTTCAGGTTCGATGCCGTCGGGACCGGGCCCTCGCCGGAGAAGGCGGTCAGGTGGCCCAGTCCCCCGGGTTCGGTCACCGTGACGTTCAGCGCCACGGCCGTGATGTTCTCGGGCACCCCGTGCAGCCCGCTGATGGGGGTCGTGAACGCGGTGCGTGCGGCGAGCTTGCCCGGGGACGTGCCGAGGCCCTCGCGGGTGTCCACGAACCGGGCGGGCGTCATCGAGGTGTAGCCGTCCGCGGAGGCCCGGGTGAAGTAGCCGGTGACGTCGGCGATCAGGTCGACCGGCTGCTGGCCGCCGTTGTAGAGCTCCACGTGCCCGTCCTCGCCGACCGGCACGATCACCAGGTTCGGGATGGAGCGGCCGGCCGTGTAGTTCAGGTTCGAGGTACCGGGGCGGTCGTAGCCGGCGCCGGGCCACGCGGTCACGTACCCGCTGTCGACGGTCTCGGTGACCGTGACGTTGAGGACGACCGCGGTGACGCCCGCCGGGACGGCGGCATTGCCGGCCACCTTCACCCGGGCGGAACCCTGTCCCGGGACCTTGGCGGCGGGTGCGCCGGTGCCGGTGCCGTAGCGGGTGTCGAGGAGCCGGGTCGGGGTGTGCGGGGTGAAGTCGGAGCCGGGGGTGAGGAAGGCGCCTCCGTTGGTGGCCTGGACGGCATTGGCGGTGTCGGTCACCGTCACCTTCACCTGGTACTCGCCGGACTTTTCGTACGTGTGGGAGTGGTGCAGTTCGGCGGCGCCCTGGGCGGTGGTCGTGTCGGTCTTCCCGTCGCCCCAGTCGATGACGACCCCGAGTGCGAAGTCGGCGCTCGTGATCAGGGTGGTGAGCTCGATGCCGTGTGCGGTGTAGCTGGTGCCGCTGACGTCGACCGCGAGGGTCGGGTTGGCTCCCGCGTCCGGTGCGGCCGCTTCCGCGGTCTGCGCGGTCTGCGCGGTCTGTGCGGTCTGCGCGGTCTGTGCGGTCTGCGCGGTCTGCGCGGTCTGTGGTGCGGCGGTCTTGGCGTTGGCCTTGCCGCTGCCCGCGGCGGCGGGCAGGGCGGTACGGATCGTGCGGTCGGCCGGGCTGTGGAAGCCCTCGGAGGTGGACGCCCCGGCTATGGCCTCGGCCACGCCGGCCGCGACGGGTACGGGATCCGCCGCCTGCGCGGTGCCCGGGATCATGCCGAGACCTGCGGCCACGAGGGCAGCGGTCATTACGAGTCGGTGGTTGCGCACCGGCCCCCCAGTTGTGGTGATGAGCGAAGAGCGGCCACCGTATGGAAAGTTCCGGCCAAGGGTCACGGGGTTCTGACGCGATTCACTCCATAGGGGCCAATGCTTTACCGGCTGTGCGGTTTGCGATCGACAGGAGGGGGGGTGCGGCGGCCGAGGGGCAGGAGGTACTGGAGGGGCTGGTCCGGGTCCTGGAGGCCGAGGAGTTCGTGGGCCAGGTCGTCGTGGAAACCGCCCAGCGGGGTTCCGCCCAGGCCCAGGGCCGTCGCCGTGAGCAGCAGGGTCTGGGCCAGGTGGCCGGTCTCCAGGAGGGCCAGGCGCAGTGCGCGCAGTCCGTAGCGGCGGCGCAGCAGGCCGAGGTCGGCGTAGAGGGCGAGGAGTACGGGTGCCTGCGCGATGCCGATCCAGTCCGGGTCGGTCGACGGGCGCGAGAGGTAGGTGGACAGGGCGGTGATGTCCTCCTGCGGTGCCACCGGGCCGATCCGGCGCAGGGTCCGGCGCTCGGGGACGCAGTCGTAGGTACCGGCCGGGAGTCCGGCCACGTCGAGGACGAGGAGGCGGACGCGTGCGGTGTGGAGGGCGCCTGCGCTGGGGTAGGGGCGGTGGGTCGGCGTACGGGTCGTGCCGTCGGTGAGGTGCTGCTGCTCGCTGCGGCCGCTGTCGGCGAGGGAGTGCCACAGCAGGGCGCCGAGCGTGCCGGTGTCGAGGGGGCCGGTGAGGGCGCCGCGGAGTGAGGAGCGGGCCGCGAGGACGGCGCCCAGGGACACCTCGGGCAACGGATCGGCGGGGAGCGGGACTTCGGCGGCGACGGCCGTGGCCGGCGCGGTGTCCTCGATGGGGGCGGACGGGCGCAGGGCCGAGTCCTCGCCGCGGCCGATCTGGAACTTGCTGCGCTCCAGGTACTGCAGGTCGGGGGCGGTGTGGCCCGGCGGGAAGAAGCCGGCCGGGGCGTCCTGCGTCTCCAGCAGGGTGCGCGCGGCCAGCCTGCACACGGCTCGCTCCTCGTCGGGGCTCACGCCCAGCCGGTTGAACAGCATGTGCAGCTGCGAGCCCCAGACCCCGGCCCGGGTCCGCTCCCGCAGGCCGTCGAGCTGCGCGTCGGCCTCCCGGACCCGTTCGGCCCAGTGCGCCAGCCAGGGCGCCGCCGTGCCCGCCCGGAGGCGGTCGCGCAGGTCCGCGGCGCGTCCGCCGAGGGTGGTGCGCTGCGCCGCGTGGACGGTGTTGACCCGGCTGTGGACGGCGGCGGCGGGCAGCAGCGGTACCTCGGTGACCCAGCGCCAGCCCGCCGCGTGCGCGCGCAGCCAGCGTGCGGCGGTGAGCCGGTCCATGCCGAGTGCGTACGCCGTGGTGTGCGCGAGGTCCGCGGCCGCGGTGAGCCGGGATGCGGCCGCGGACCCGTCGGGCAGGGCCCGCAGTACGTCGAGGGCGGTGCGGGTGGAGGCTGCGAAGACGGCCTCGGCGACGGGCAGCGCCTGCGGTCCGCCGTAGCGCCGGGTTTCGGGTGCGTAGGGCAGGGCGCGGGCCTCGCCGTGCCGGGAGGGCCAGGGGCCGGGCACGGCGGGCACCTGCCGCGCCCTGTGGGCCAGCAGGCCGGGGAGTTCGGGGAGCTGGGCGGTGGTACGGACCCGGATCCGTACGTGGGGGCCGTCCTGCCCGTAGCGGATGTAGAACCAGTCGGTGGCTTCGCCGGCGGCCACGAGGCCGTCGAGGAGCGGGGCGGCGTCACGGACCAGGAAGCGGTCGGTGTCCTCGGTGGTGGAGTGCAGGAAGAGGTGGTGGCTCTGCCAGGTGCCGGTGCCCGGGCCGGTGCCGGTGCCGGTGGCCGTGGCGGTGTCGGTCACGGTGGCCGTGTCGGTGGCCGTGGCCGTGGCGGTCGTGGTGGCCGTGCCTGTGTCGGTCGTCGTCACGTCGTCCGGTCCTCGTCGTCGCATGTCGGGTCAGGGGAAGGGGTGGGGGTGCAGGGGCAGTTCCTCGTGGCGCCCGGGCCGGGCCGTGCGGCCCAGGCGGTGGGGCACTTCCAGGAGCCGGGTCAGGCCGAGGGTGCGCCGGTTGACGTGCCCGAAGGTCATCGGGAGCGCGCCGGGGACAATGGCCTTCACACAGTGCAGGCCGAACCTCTCGCGCAGCCCCGGCTCGCTCTGGTCGACGGTGATCACCTCCAGTCCGGCGCGTGCCAGCCGGTCGACGGTCCGCGTCAGGAGGTCGCCGAGGTCGGGGACCGGTGCGGGGGCGCCGGGCCAGGCCTCGGCGACCGGCACGATCGGGGTGTCGGCGAAGAGGAACTCCAGGCGGGGGGCGGCCTCCGGCAGGGTGCTCAGCCCGACGTGGTCGTCGAGGGTGAGCACGAGTTCGGGGCGCTCCAGCATGGGCCGCAGCCGTTCGGGGTCGCGCGGTCCTCCCTCGGCGAAGGAGCGGTGCGGTGCCTCCAGGACGTTGGTGACGACCTCGGCGACGGCGGAGCGGATGGCGGCGCGCGGATCGTGGTGGGCGCCGGCCGCGAGGAACATCCGCGGCGCGTCCGGCCGGCCGCCCTCGTAGCGGCAGACCGCCAGGACGGCCGGGACGGCGAAGTCGTTGGTCGCGTCGAGGAGGAGGAGCCGGTAGCCGGCGGCCGCCGCCCGGTCCGCGAGCAGCAGGGTGTCGGTGTCCTCGGCCGGGGGGCGGATGCGGCGCAGTGGGGTGGTGGCGTACCAGGCCATGAGGAAGGCGTCGCGTTCCGCGACCTCGAACAGCCCGTACAGGGCGGCCTCTTCGGGGCTGTTGCCGAGGCCGCAGCCGTTGGAGGACTCGTAGACGACGCGCGGGCGGTCCGGGCCCGGCACGTCCCAGTACGCGACGTGCTCGGGGACCGCGGTCGGTCTGCGGTGGGTGAGGGACCAGCCGTGCACCCAGTGGAGCGGCAGGTCCGGGGTGTACGGGACGGTGGGCGAGCCGGCGTGGCCGTGGTGGGCGGGGTCGGGCAGGCCGAGCCGTTCGGGGTCCAGTGCCCGGTCGGGGCCCAGCTCGGCGAAGGAGGCCCGCAGGGCGGTGCGGCGGCCCGTGGGGCGCATGCCCGCATGGCGTTCGACGGCCTCGAAGAGGGCGATGCGCTCGCTGTCGGCGTAGGTGCGGGCCCGGCCGTGGCCGCCGTCGTCGACGGACCGGCCGTCGGTGACGAGCGCGCTGGTGAGGCTGAACGCCGAGTCCTCCGAGCGGCGCAGCCGCCGTACGGGCCCGAACCGCTCGTCGTACAGGGCGGTGCGCAGTGCGGCGCCGGTCGTACGGGGGTTGGCGCCGCGCAGGAGGGCCGGGTCGGGCAGCGGGCGCGGCCCCGAGGGCAGCGGGCGGAGCCGGGCCGGTGTGTCCGAGGGCAGCGGGTGGCACACGTCGCAGCCGCCGACGGGGCGGACGCGGTGGGTGGACCAGGTGGCGCGTCCCTGGTGAACGATGTGGACGACGGCCGAGCCGTCCTGGTCGAGGGGTTCCTCGTCGAGGAGTTCCTGGTCGAGGAGTTCTTGTACGAGGGCCTCCACGGCCGGGGTCAGGGCCGGTGAGGGCACTCCGGCCAGGGTCAGCTTCGGGCTCTGCCACGGGACGCGGCCGCCGGCGGTGGCCAGCCGCTGGTACTCGGTGCAGACGAGGCAGGCCGCGCCGCCCGGCCGGAGTACCGGTCCGATCACCGCCAGCGGCCCGTCGTGGCGGACCGGGACCAGGGCCACGGGCCGGCGCAGGGCGTGGCGGCTCAGTTCCTCGGCGAGGCCGAGCGTCCAGTGGGTCAGCAGGACCGCTGCCCGGCCGGCGGTGGTGGCCAGGGCGGTGGGGGCGTCCAGTACGGGAACGGGGGTGCGGGCCGGGGCGGGGGCGGTCATCGGGTCTCCTCGGCGGTGCGCAGCACGGTGAAGCCGAAGGAGCGCAGCAGGCCGGCGGGTTCGGGGGCAGGGGCGGGGGCGGGGGCGGGGGCGGCGGGGCCGGCTCCGGACAGCCGGTGCAGGGTGTCCTGGAAGGCTTCCTCGCGCCCGGCCAGGTCGGCGAGCCAGCCCCCGCTCCAGCCGAGGTCCTCCCAGGCGGCGGTGCGTGCCCCGGCCGCCGCCAGCGGGGCGACCGCGCCGCCGGAAGGGCGGGGCCGGGCGGCGGACGGCCCGGCCGCGGCGGTGACGGCGGCGGCGGTGACGGCGGCCAGCGCGGCGAAGGCCGCGGCGTCGCCGGGCGTGGCCTCGACGGCCTCGCCGAGCACCGGGCCCGGCCCGTGCCCCGGGCCCGCCGGGGTGCGGCGGACCACGGCCCGGTAGGCGTGCGCGCGGGGGGCCGCCCGGTGCACCTCCAGTCGCGCGGCGATGTCGAGCCGGTCGGTCAGCGTCTTCCACCAGTGGCGCAGCTGCGGGTGGCCGGACCATCGGGCCGGGTCCACCGCGGTGCGCCCGTCCGGGGCGGCCGCGGCGAGGCGGCGGGCGGCGGCGTGGCGCAGGGCGCGGCCGCGGGCGTGCCCCGGACCGGCTCCGACGGTGAACGCGTCGTCCCCGAGGAGGAGTTCGGCGGCGCGGCAGAACAGTTCCAGCCGGGCCAGGTCCAGCCGGGGCGCGCCGCCGGTCAGGGTGCGGGGCGTTCCGGTGTCCCGGATGGCGGGGCCGGGGCCGGGGCCGGGGCCGGGGCCGGGCAGTGTGCAGGTGGCGAGGGGGACCGGGAGTTGGGGCAGGTCCCCCGGCAGGGGTTCGGGCAGGGGTCCGCAGCGGGGCTCCCCCAGGGCGGCGATGCGCCGCAGTGCCTCGGTGAGGTCGGCCGGGGGTGCGAGGCGGACGTGGCGGTCCGCGTCGATGCGCCGGGGGCCGAGCCAACTGTGGTGGTCGGCGCGCGCAGGGCGGGCGTCGGCGAGGAGGACGGCGGGGATCCCCGGGAGCAGCCGCGGGTCGTCTCCCTCGGCGGCCGGGTCGGGCAGTGCGGCGGCCGCGCACAGCAGCCGGTGCGCGGCGGCGCCGGCCAGCAGCGCGGCGAACGCGCCCGGTGTCCCGTGGGGTTGCGGTGCACCTCCCTGCCCGCCCTCCCCCTCGGCGCGTGCCCGGGCGGGGCCGGCGGGGGCGGTCACGTAGCCGGTGCTGCCGCTGCGTCCGGCAGCGACCGTCCTCCCCCGGCCGGCACCGCGGACGGTCGGCGCTGCTCCGGCCTCCCCGTCGGCGTCGGCGGCGTGGGCGAGTCGGGCCTCCAGGGCCGCCGCGTCGGCGCGTGCCTGGGCGGCGCTGCCGGGGGCGGTCACGTAGCCGGTGCTGCCGCTGCGTCCGGCGGCGACCGTCCGGTCCCGGCCGGCACCGCGGACGGTCAGCAGGACCCGGTCCACGGGCAGCCCGGGGTCGCGGGTGGGGGTGACGGGCACACCGCCGGCCTCCAGTGCGCGTACCGCGGCGGTGGCGGCCGGGGAGGCCGGGTCGCGGGCCAGGACCTCGGCCCGGGCGGTGGCGAGGGCGGCGGCCGCGTCGGCGGGGTGGGCGGCCGTGGCGTCGATCCACCGTGCGACGGCCGGATCCGCCGGGCCGGTGGGGGCCGGTGTCCCGGCGGCGGGTGGGGCGGGGACGAGGAGGTCGTGCTCGGCGAGGCGGCCGACGAGGGTGTCGACGGCGGTACGGACGGACGAGCCCGGCTCCAGGCCCTCCCGGAACTGTGCCAGGCCCCCGGTGCGCAGGGGTTCCTCCAGCAGGCCCCACACCACCGGAACGGCGGTGCTGCCCTCCAGGGTGACGCTGCCGCGCCGGCCCCGCAGGTGCAGGCCAGCGCGCAGCGGTGTGACGGCGGTGCCGGGGCGCAGCCGGTCGCCGGGGTGCGGCCGGGCGTCGAGGGGCGGCCGGTCGTCGCCGCTCGCGCGACCGCCCGTGCCGGGGTTCGTGCCGGTCATGTCCGTGCCTCCACCGCGTCGATGACGGCGCCGATCTCGGTGCGCCAGTCGCAGCCGGTCAGGGCGGGCACGGCGCGGACGACCAGGTGCGCGGCGAGGTAGCGCTCCAGCGGGCGGACGTCGCAGATGGTCAGCAGCCGGTACAGGGCGTTCGTGCAGGCCCGGTGGATGAGGTAGTCGGGGCGGCTCCACATCGCGCCCTGCGGGTCGGCGCGGCGCAGCAGGCGGTGGAACTCGCTGTAGCGGGTGCGGATGTCCTGGTTCCAGCGCTCGTACGCGGCGGTGTCGCCGGTGGCGGCGGCCCGGACCCGGTAGGCGAGGGGGTCTCCGTGGAGGTCGGCGCCCGCGTCGTGGCGCTCCTGCGCAAGGTGCCAGGCGCCTTGCGAGAAGCCGGCCCAGGCCTGTTCCCAGTCGTCCGTGTGCCCGTCGGCGATCCGTCCGACGAGGGCGGTCGCGGTGTGCCCGGCGCGCTCCGAGTGGCGTTCGAAGGCGGTGCGCAGCCTTCCGTCCGGGTCGTCGTGGAGCAGGAAGTCCTCCAGGTGGGAGACGTAGGACCAGTGCCCGCCGGTCAGCCCGCCGGGGTGGGTGCAGGCGTGGGCCGCGAGGGCGGTCACCGCGAGGCGGAGCCGGGCCCGGTCGGTGTCCTGGTGCCGGCCGAGGAAGTCGGCGCCGGAGCGCAGGGCGTCCAGGCCGGACCGCAGCAGGTCCTCCCGCAGGCGGGTCCCGTCCGCTCCGAGCAGGCCCCGGACCGAGGACCGGTCGACGGGCTCGATCCGGACCGTGTTGTCGGGGAGGACCGGCCCGTAGGGCGGGGGGACGAGTTCGGCGCGTCCGGACTCGGCGGCCTGTTGGAGGAGTTGGGCCTCGGTGAGGTCGCTGTGGGAGGGGTGGTCGCGCAGCCGGGCCCTGATGCGTGCGGCTGCGGTCTCGGCGGTGTGCGCCACCCGGGCGGGATCGGTGCCCTGCAGGCGCAGCCGCAGGTGCGGGCCGTGCAGCCAGTGCCGCTCGACGTGGGCGACGGTCCCGTCGGCGGAGGCGGAGGCGGCAACGGAGGCGGCGAGCGGCAGCATCACCTCGCGCAGCAGGGGGGCCTTGACCGGCTGGTGGTAGTAGGCGACGACGTCCAGCGCGCAGCTGTCGCGCGGGTCGTGGTCCTCGCCTCCTGCCGGTGCGAGTGCAGGTGCGGGGGTTTCGGGGTCGGGGGTCGGCATGTCCGGTGTGCTCCTCTCCTGGTGCTGCGGGCCGGGCGGGCGGGTCATCGGGCCGGGCGTCCGTCGCGGTAGACCTCGAGGACGAGTTCGACGGCCCGGGCGGGTGTGTTCAGTCCGCCGGGTGCGGGCAGTGCCTCTTCGAGGACGACGCCGTCGGTGTGCCGGGTGAGCCATTTGGCGAGGCAGCGCAGGTGCAGGGCGTTGCCGAGGTCGGCGAGGTGCGGTTTGGGGCGGGCCAGCCGGCTCAGGAAGTCCTCGGTGGCCCGGCCGGTGGGGGCGCCGGCCAGCGGGTGCAGGAAGATCTGCTCGGGCAGGCCGAGCAGGGCGCGCCAGTGGGCGGCGGCGGCCGCGGGGACCCGGCCGGGGCGGGTGTCGGCGGTGAGGTCGGCGCGCAGCCGGGCCACGACTGCGGGCGGCAGCAGCCAGCGGCGGCGCTGGAGGACCACGTGCCGGTGGCGGAGCCGGGAGCTGAGGGTGACGGTGCCGCCGGGGGCGGGCAGGGCGCGGCGGGGGGCGAGGGGCCGGAAGTCGACGACCCCGCCGGGGTGGTCGCCGAGGTGGGCGGCGATGCGGGCCGGCAGCAGGACGGGGGCGAGGAAGCCGGGGTAGAGCACGTCGAGCGGTTCGCCGGTGGCCCGCAGGCGAATCCGGACCTGGTCGGTGGCTTCGTCGTGGACGAGTTCGAGGTCGGTCTCGGAGATCGGGGTGCGGTGCCGGTCGGGGCCGATCTCGTCCGGGACGAGGAGGGGGTGGAGGTTGGCGTTGAACCCGCCGACGGGGCGGATCTGGGCGGGGCGGGCGCCGGGGGCGAGGCCGCGCCGGATCTGCCGGGACACCTCGGCGGTGGCGCGGGGGTCCAGGGAATCCAGGAAGCGGCTGGCGAACCGGCCCCATCCGCCGTAGACGTGGTTGACGGCCAGCAGCCCGGAGGCGGGGTCGCGCTGGAGGAAGTAGGCGTAGCTGAGGGGCCGTTCGACGGTCGGGGCGGGGAGCCGCTCCCCGAGGGTCTTGAGGGTGTCCGCGGGCAGCAGCACCTCGTCGGGGTCCCCGACGGGGTCGGGGGTGTGGTGGCCGGAAGGGCCGCTCCGGTCGCGCAGCGCGTCGGCGATCTCGGCGCGCAGCCTGGCCAGTGGTTCGGTCGCGCTGGGGAACGCGTCGCGGTCGGCGGGGTCAAGGAGGGCGATGCGGCCGGCGGACTCCCAGGCGGCGGTGACGTCGGCGCCGAACTCCCAGGGGTGCGCGCAGCGTCCGCCGGGGCCGTAGCGCTCGACGAAGCGGTCGCGGACGGTGCGGCGGACGAGATGGCCGAGGTCGAAGAGTTCGGCGAGGGCGGTGACCTCGCCGAGCGCCTCGTGGTCGGCGGCGGCGAGGAATCCGTCGAGCGCCAGCGGGCGCGGGGCGACCACGTCCTCGGACAGGACGGTCAGCGGGGCGGAGGCGGTGGGGACGGGCCGGCCTGCGGCGGCCAGTTCGGCGGTCCAGCGCCGGGTGAGGTCGGTGAGCCGGTCGGGGCGTTCCGCGGCCGGGGTGGTGGCGAACCGGGCGGTCAGTGAGTCGAGTTCGGCGATCCGGTCGGCGCGCTGCGCGTCCTGGGGGTGGCCGGGCGCGAAGGACCGTAGCCAGGCGGCGAGGCGGCGCAGGGGGGCGGGGTCCTGCGGGGGGACGGGGTCCTGCGGGACCAGCAGGCCGGCGAGGGCGAGCCGGTCGAGGAAGGCGGCGGCCCGGCCGCCGCCGCCGCCGTCGTCGTCGCCGGCGCCGGCGGGGCGCAGCGCCGCGGCCAGGTGCCGGGTCAGCTCCGCGAGCGGTACGGGGTTCTCGGCGAGGCCGGTGAGCAGGCGCAGTGCTCCGCCGAAGGCCACCTCCGCCTCGTCCTCGCCGGGGACGAGGTAGCGGCCGCCGGCGAAGGAGGGCCGGTCGCGGGAGTACGCGGCCCGCCCGCCGGCGGTCCGTGCGGTGCTGGTGATGCGGTGGGGCAGGGTGGTGCGGCGGTGCGGTGCGTCGAGGAGGGCGAGGGTCAGCGCGGTCGTCAGGGTGCGGTTGGCCGTGACGACGGACCGCAGGGGGCCGTCGAGGAGGGGTGCGGCGCCCCAGGAGGTCACCGGGCGGGCGGGGCCGTCGTAGGGGGCGGCGCCGGGGGTGGGGGCGGCGGTCAGCGGGCCCCATCCGACCGCCGTGAACCACGACAGCGGGCTGGTCTTGGTGCTGGCGCGCAGGGCGTAGCGCAGCACGGTGGGCTCCTCCTTGCGGGCCCGGCGGTCGTCGGCTCCGGTGGCGGCGCGGTTCACGGCGCGCAGCAGGTCGGCGCTGGTCAGGGCGGTGGCCTTGGCGAGGGCGGGTTCGCGGCAGAGGGCGGCGAGTGCGGCGCGTTCGGCGTCGAGGGCGGGGTCCGTGGCGGCGTCGAGGGCGGTGAGGAGGGTGTCGCGGTCGGCGCGCAGGGTGAGCCAGGCGGCGAGCCGGGGCAGGCGGTCCGGGAGGTCGCCGAGGCGGGCGAGGACGGCGGGGCGGGGTTCACGGCCGTTGTGCAGGGCCCGTCGCAGGGGCAGGACGACGTCGCGGTGGAAGTCGGCGGGGTGGCCGTCGCGGGCGGCGTACAGGTCGTCGCAGAGCGGTGCGGCGGTCAGGGCCATTTCGGTGTCGAGCCGGTGGAGGCGGGCCAGCAGGTCGCGGAAGGCGGCCGGGGCCGGGTGCTGGGCCGGGTGGGCGAGCACGGTGGCGCGGGCCAGCGCGTAGGGCGCGGATCGTACCCGGTAGCCGTCGGTGCCGGGGGTGGGGTGCGGCTGCGGATCCGGGTGCGGCATGGGTTCCCGTCCTGTGGGTGGGTGCGGCGCGCGGGCTTCCCGCCGGGCACGGGGCACGGCGGGAAGCGTCTGCCGAGCGGTCGTGCGGTCATGCGGTGGTGCGGTGGTGCGGTCATGCGGTGGTGCAGCTGTGCGGCGGTGCGCCGGTGTCCTGCGTTACACGGGGAGTTCCGGCAGCTGCGGGTGCGCGCAGGAGGACGAGCCGCAGGAACAGGAGCTGCCGCCGTTGGACGCGCCGCCCTCGGGCAGCGCGACCGTGTCCCGCATGGAGGTCACGGTGAGTTCACCGAGGTCGAGGTCGTCGAGGTCAAAACCGGATGACGGTGTGCCGTCGTTCATGGGTTTCCTCTCGTGTTCGGGATCGGGATCGGGGTCGGGGTCAGGCCTGGAGGGCGACCGCGTCGTGCGGCTGGGCGCACGACGACGAGCCCTGGCAGGAGCAGGAGCCCCAGGACGCGCCGCCCTCGGGCAGTGCGGCGGTGTCCCGCATCGAGGTGACGGTGAGGTCGCCGAGGTCGAGCTCCAGGTCGTGGAGTTCGGCCTCGGGGGTACGTGCGGCGTCGGACATATGTGTCTCCCGGGATGTGGAAGGGGAAAGCCGAAGGTGCACTGAACGTCGGTCGGCCGGATCGTTCGAAAGCATTGCGAGGCCGTCCGGAGGGCGGCAAGCACGTGGGACTTCTGCTCGCTACCTGGGCAAGTCCGGTTCGACTTGGTCACGTTGCCGGCGGCCGAAACCGGCCGTACGGGTGTGCCGGCCGGTGTTCCGGCCGCTCTCCAGTATTCCCCGGGGTCCCTTGAGGCCCGCCGGAGCGTAAGCGGCCGCATTTTCCCGGCGGGGGCGCGGAAATTGCGAGGTGGGGGCGGTCCGCACCGGAATGGCGCACGTCGGGTGCGGGCCGGCGACTTCCGGCAGACCGAACAGCGGTGGTCCATGGTCCGGAGGGCTTGGGCGGACGTCCGGTCACGGCCAGGCGATTCGGCCGTGCCGGGATTTTCGATCCCTCCTTTCTCCGTCGCTTTTCCGTCACACGGTGCAGGGGGCGCAATCGGTTTCTCGCCACTCGGGGCCACCCCCCGATCGGGTTTCATTCATCATGCATTTATCGCATGTCGGCATGCGACCACCGAGATCAATTGTCCGATTGGGACACCGATATGACGGAGTATCTTCTTGACCACTCACCTCAGGCCCGGTTCCGGCCCGCGGCTGCTCCTGGCGCTGCTCGCGGCCCTGTGCGCAGTCATCGGTACCACCGCGTTCGGTGCGGCCCCGGCCGCAGCAGCCGATCAGCGTCACCCGGTCTATGCCATCGCGCACCGCGTCGACACCCTGGACGGCGTGGACGCCGCGCTCAAACACGGTGCCAACAGCATCGAGATAGACGTGTGCGCCTGGTGGAACCCGAACGAATGGCGGGCCTATCACGACTGTTCCTCGGCCGGCGACAACCGGCTGGGCCCGAGCTTCGACAGCATGATCGACCGCATTCTCTCCCACGCCGGCTCGGGACGCCGGCTGGCGCTGGTCTGGCTGGACATCAAGGACCCGAACTACTGCGGGGAACGGGAGAACCGCGGGTGCAGCGTCGCCGGACTGCGTGACAAGGCGCAGCGGTTGACGGCGGCCGGGATCCCGGTGCTCTACGGGTTCTACGAGTACCACGGCGGCAGCACGCCGGACGTCGGCGGCCGGGGCTGGAAGAGCCTGGAGGGCCGGCTCGGCGCTCTGGAGGGAATCACGACGACCGGAACCCGCGACCGGGTCCGGGGTGCGTTCGACCGGTCCGGTTCCGGATTCCCGGCCGGTCGCCGGGTGATGGACTACGGCGACAGCGACATCACCAAGGGGTTCGGCAACTGCACGGAGGCCACCTACTACACGTGCGCGGAGCTGAAGAAGGGCGCCGCGGACCGTGACGCCGGACAGCTCGCGGCCACCTTGTCCTGGACGACCACCTACAACGATCCGTGGTACGTCGACAAGCTGCTGGGCGACGGGCGTGTGGACGGCATCATCGCGGGCTACGGGGCCTTCACCGGAGTGCGCGAGTACGACGACAGCTGGCAGTGCGCCAATGCCGTCGGCCTCGTCCGTGACTGGGTGAACCGCCACAGCGGCACGCATCGCATGGCCGGCCCGGGTGACCGCCTGTTCCGGTAGGGCGCGCGCATCGCGGGCCGCACCGGTGCGCGTGGCGCGTACCGGTGCGGATGCTCCGCGGGGCGGCCCGTCGCACCGGTTGCGGCCGGAGCGACCCGGCACCGGCTCTGCGCAACGCGGCCGCACGCTGACGTACGTGCTGCCGGTCCCCCGATCCGGCCGGTCTCTTTGGGAGAGTACGGAGTGGTTGGTTCGGGTTCGGTGCGATGGTGCAGGCGGGCGACGGCGACGAAAAGGGGTGCAGGCGGCGTGCGGAAGCCGGCGGTCATCGAGGCGCCGTCCGTGCTGGGGCTGCGACCCTCGGGGGTCCAGGACCTGCCGGCGGCTCTGCTCGGTGCCGGTCTGGCCGAGCGGCTGGGGGCCGTGCGGGCCGGCCGGGTCGAGGCCGCGGCGTACGACCCGAGGCGGGACGAGAGCACGGGGATCCTCAATCCGCTCGGCATCGCACGGTACGCGCTCGCCCTGGCGGACGCCGTCGGCAGCGTCCTGGACGGTGGTTTCTTCCCCGTGGTCCTCGGCGGCGACTGCAGCATCCTGCTCGGCAACCTCCTGTGCCTGCGGCGCCGCGGACGGTACGGCCTGCTGTTCCTCGACGGCCACACCGACTTCTACCAGCCGGCGGCGGAGCCGACCGGCGAGGCGGCCTCCATGGAGCTCGCCCTGGCCACGGGCCGCGGGCCCCGGCTGCTCACCGACCTGGAGGGCCGCGGGCCCCTGGTGCGCGACGAGGACGTCGTCGCGTTCGGCTTCCGTGACGCCGGCGAGTCCGCCGGGGCCGGGATGCAGCCCCTGCCTCCGGGGCTGCTCACCGTCGATCTGGAGGGTGTGCGTGCGGTCGGTGCCGGCGCGGCGGCGCGGCGGGCGATCGAGCGTCTCGGGGACGGCGGGAGCGCCGGATTCTGGGTCCACCTCGACGTCGACGTCCTGGACGACGCCCTCATGCCGGCCGTCGACTACCGCATCCCCGGCGGGCTGACGTGGCCGGAGCTGGAGAGCGTGCTGCGGATCGCGCTGGCCGACGAACGCGCCGTCGGACTCGATGTCACGATCTTCAACCCGCGCCTGGATCCCGACGGGACACTGGCCGCCCGCCTCTGCACGTGCCTGTGCCGAGGGATGTCGGCGCGGACCGGCCAGGGGAGTTGAGCGGCGACGGCGCGCCCGGGAGCGGGCGGCGGGAGGGGCTTCAGGCGGGCAGTGCGGCGAGCCAGTCGGTCAGGATCTCGTTGATCTCGGCGGGGCGTTCCTGCTGGATCCAGTGGCCGCAGCCGTCGAGGATCCGGGAGGAGACCAGGCCGGGCAGGGTGGTGGGGAAGGCCTTGATCGCATCGGCCATCCACGTGGTGGAGGCGTCCAGGCCGCCGCCGACGAACAGGGACGGCTGGGTGAGGGGGGTGCCGTCGAGGTCGGCGAGGTCCTCCCAGTCCCGGTCCATGTTCCGGTAGCGGCCCAGGGCCCCGCTCAGGCCGGTCCGCTCGAACTCCCCGGCGTAGACGTCCAGGTCCCTCTCGCCGAGCCAGCCGGGCAGCCGGCCGGTGGGGAAGCGGTCGCGCAGTTGTGCGCCCCGGCCGACGAAGTGCGGGCCGGGGGCGTCGGGGGCGGGCATGGTGTCGGCGGAGAAGGCGGCGTAGAAGCCGGCGAGCCAGCCGCGCACGTCGGGCTCGATCTCGGCCTCGGCCCGGCCGGGCTCCTGGAAGTAGGAGACGTAGAACTCCTCCTCCCGCTCCTCCCCCAGCCGGGTGAAGACCGTGCTGGGCCGCGGCCCTCCGCGCGGGGCGTAGGGAACGCTGAGCATCCCCACGGCGCGGAAGACGTCCGGCCTGAGCAGGGCGGAGTCGGCGGCGATGACCGAGCCCCAGTCGTGGCCGACGATCACCGCGGACTGTTCGCCCAGGGCGTGCACCACGGCGGCGTTGTCCGCCACCAGTTCCGGCATCCGGTACGCCGGCAGGTCGCCGGGCCGGGAGGAACGGCCGTAGCCGCGGACGTCGATCGCGGCCGCGCGGTATCCGGCCGCGGCCAGGGCCGGCAGCTGGTGGCGCCAGGAGTACCAGGACTCCGGGAAGCCGTGGACGAGCAGCACCAGCGGCCCGGTGCCCTGTTCCACCACGTGGGTCCGGCCCGCGGGCGAGGGGACCAGGCGGTGGACGGCTTCCGGGGCCTGCTGCGACATGAGTCCTCCAGGGTTCTCGACCTGCCGTGCGCCAGGATCGCTGCCCCGATCATGCGAGGGGCGGCGCGGGGCGGCGAGTCCTGTTGCCGTTCCGGCAAAAAGAGGGTGGTGCCGGTCCGGCCGCTCTCCCCCGCGGCACCGCGGGCCGGTCCGGCCGGCCCGGCTCCAGGCCGTCTCTTCCGGATCCTGCCGGGCTCGCGGCGGCCGGCACGATCCGAAAGAGACTGCCTAGTCGGCCTGCAGCGCGGCCAGCCGTTGTGCGAACGGCACGATCGTGAAGCCGTTCGCCGGATCCGTCGAGGTGATCGCCCCCGTCAGGGAACGGGGTGCGATCGCGGCGGCGGTGTCGACGTCCGGGGCGGCCTCGTGGGCGGCGGGCGCCATGGAGCGTGCCAGTTCGGTTCCCGCGCGGGTGATCCGCCGGTCCAGTCCCTGCTCGCCCCAGTCCTCCGAGGCCGCGTACACGGCGGTCGGCAGGACGAGTGCGCGCAGGTAGGTGAACAGCGGGCGCAGGGCGTGTTCGGTGACCAGGCTGTGCCGGGCGGTGCCGCCGGTCGCGCCGAGGAGGACCGGTTTGCCGGTGAGGGCGTCCTTGTCGATGAGGTCGAAGAACGACTTGAACAGGCCGCTGTACGAGGCCGCGAACACCGGCGTGACGGCGATCAGGCCGTCCGCGGCCGCCACCGCGTCGAGGGCGGCGGCCAGTCGGGCGGGCGGGAACCCGGTGACGAAGTGCTGGGCGATCTCCGCCGCCAGCTCCCTCAGCTCCACCACCTCGGGTTCGGCGTCCACGCGGGCCAGCGTCGCGGCCGTGAGCCGGTCGGCGAGCAGCCGGGTGGAGGAGGGGGAGCTCAGCCCCGCCGATACGACGACGAGCTTCATGCCTGCGTCTCCTCCTTCGGGGTCTCCCGGGCTGCTGCCACGCGGGCCGGGTGGGTCGGGGCGTCCGGTATGCCGGCCGGGCGCAGGTTCGCGAACTCCTTGCGCAGGACGGGTACGACCTCTTCGCCGAGGAGGTCGAGCTGTTCCAGGACGGTCTTCAGGGGCAGGCCCGCGTGGTCCATGAGGAACAGCTGGCGCTGGTAGTCGCCGACGTAGTCCCGGAAGGACAGGGTGCGTTCGATGACCTGCTGGGGCGAGCCGACGGTCAGCGGTGTCTGGGAGGTGAACTCCTCCAGGGACGGGCCGTGGCCGTAGACGGGCGCGTTGTCGAAGTACGGGCGGAACTCGCGTACCGCGTCCTGCGAGTTCTTGCGCATGAAGACCTGGCCGCCGAGTCCGACGATGGCCTGCTCGGGGGTGCCGTGCCCGTAGTGGGCGTAGCGCTGCCGGTACAGGTTGACCATCTGCTCGGTGTGGGAGGCGGGCCAGAAGATGTGGTTGTGGAAGAAGCCGTCGCCGTAGTAGGCGGCCTGTTCGGCGATCTCCGGCGAGCGGATGGAGCCGTGCCACACGAAGGGGGCGACGCCGTCCAGCGGGCGCGGGGTGGAGGTGAAGGACTGCAGCGGGGTGCGGAACTTGCCCTTCCAGGTGACGGTGTCCTCGTCCCACAGGCGGCGCAGCAGGGCGTAGTTCTCGATGGCGAGGTCGATGCCGTCGCGGATGTCCTTGCCGAACCAGGGGTAGACCGGCCCGGTGTTGCCGCGGCCCATCATGACGTCGACGCGGCCGTCCGCGACGTGCTGGAGCATCGCGAAGTCCTCGGCGATCTTCACCGGGTCGTTGGTGGTGATGAGCGTCGTCGACGTGGACAGGATCAGGTTCTCGGTGCGTGCGGCGATGTAGCCGAGCATCGTGGTCGGTGAGGAGGGGACGAACGGCGGGTTGTGGTGCTCGCCGGTGGCGAAGACGTCGAGGCCGACCTCCTCGGCCTTCTGCGCGATGGCGAGCATCGCCTTGATGCGTTCGTGCTCGCTGGGCACGCGTCCGGTCGTCGGATCGGCCGTGACGTCGCCGACGGTGAAGATCCCGAACTGCATGGCTTCCCTTCCCAAGATTGTTGATTGTTCAACCATACCTCGGAACGGGTGGCGCTCCCGGGGTATTCCCGGGGCGGGCGGGGGCGGAAAAAAGGGGACCGCCCCCGCTCCGCCGGGCCGGTCCCGGCCGGGACGAGCAGGGGCGGTGCGGGGGTGCGGGGGCGGTGCGGGGGCGGTGCGGGGGCGGTGCGGGGTTCGTCAGCCCTGACAGAGGCCGCGGGTGTAGTCGTACGTCGCGGTGGCCTGCGAGTACCGCCACTGCGGGTCGAGCAGGTCGCTCCTCAGCTGTCCGGCCGCGGCCGGGCTCTCGACGACGTACCCGAAGTCCTGGAGCCAGGACGGGTACAGGTTCTTGGAGCCGATATAGAAGGCCGAGCCGTCGACCGAGACCAGCTTGTGGTGCTGGGCGTACGGCTTGCCGTCCGCCCAGGTCGGCCGGTCGGAGGCGCGGTAGGTGGCCAGCTGGAGGTTCTCGCACAGGGCCGTGCGCGCCCGGCCGCCGTCACCGGTCAGGGCCGTCAGGCGGCCGCGCAGGGCGTCGCTCACCTCGGAGAGGGACTTGATCTGCGAGTAGCCGCCACTGCCGATCGTGCCGCGGTTGGCCGGGTCGCTCACGACGATGCGGACCTTCACGCCGGCGACGAGCTTCGCGGCGAGGGCGTCGTAGAGGCGTATGTCGTAGCGGGGCAGCGGCGGGCAGGTGGCGTGGACGTCCTGCTGGGAGATCTCGATGTGCGAGGTCGCACTGGAGACCAGGGCGCGCAGGGCGCTCTCCTCCGGGTTGACGGTGTCGTAGTCCCGGTCGGCGTTGGTCCTGTCGTGGATCCCGATCCCGCACTTGGTGTCGCCGGCCGTGGGCAGGACGGGGCGGAAGGGGGAGGTGGGGTCGCTCTCACGGATGCCGACGCCGAGGCCGCCGACGGCGAGCGCGGGTACGTCGCCGCCCCCGGGGGCGGCGGGCCGGGGCAGGGAGGGCATGCAGTCCGCGCCGGGCGAGGCGGCGAACCAGACCGAGCCCCAGTTGCTCCTGTTGCGGCAGGTCCAGTCCCACAGGGAGTCCAGGTAGCGGCCCGCGGAGCCGGCGGCGGGCCCGGTCAGCGCGAGGTCGACGTCGCTCACCGGGTGCGAGGTCTCCAGGTAGTCGTCCTTCCAGCTGTTGATGCCGCCGGTGATCACCGAACTGCCGTCGACGACGACCAGCTTGGAGTGGTTCCAGGAGAACGCGGTCTTCGAGGTGGTCATCGAGGCCACATTGAGGGTGACGCTGCCGGCGGCGGCCGGGCCGAGCTTCGCGAGCAGCTCGTTGCGGTAGGAGGAGGGGATCACCGTGGAGTGGTAGACGGGCGCGGCGCCCACGAGGATGCGCACCTTCAGCCGGTTGCCCTTCTGGGCGGATTCCCTCAGGCCCGCGACGATCGCCTCCTGGTAGCCGCCGTTGGGGAAGGGCGCCAGCGTGGATATGTCCACCGTTTGGCGTGCGTCGGCGATGTCCTGGCGGATCTTGTCCAGGAGGCGGCGGGATCCGGGCCGGTCGGTGCAGGCGGCGTCGCCCCAGCAACCGGGCGTCTGCAGCAGCCAGTCGGCGCCCCCGGGGGCGGAGGAGCCGAGCCGGTTGCCGGCGGTGCGCTCCCAGACCGAGCCCTCCAGGCCCGGCGAGACCTGGCGCAGGGTCTGCTCGACCGAGTCCAGGTGCGGGGTGGGTGCGTCGTCCGCGGCGGACGCGGGGGCGGCGGCGAGGAGGGAGAGGCCGAGTGCGAGGGCCGTGGTGGAGACGAGGGCCGTCGTACGGACGGTGCGTGCCAATGTGGTTCCTTGACTGGGGGGGTGGCTCCGGCCGGGAGCGTGGTCGGCCACGCCTCCGACCTTGATCAACTCGCGCAAGTTACCAGTACGTAGCCCGCTGTTCACCCTCCTCGGGCGAGTTCCGGCCACCCTCCGGCCGGGTCGGCTGCGGGCAGTGCCCCTACGATGCCGGGACGGGCGGAGCCGTAGCGCAGAGGTCGACGCGCGCGGTCTCCAAAACCGCGAGGACACCGGTTCGACTCCGGTCGGCTCCGCCCGCCCTGACGGTGCTTTCCGCCCGGTCAGGCGACGCGGATCACGCTCTTGCCGTGGGTGGCGCCCTCGGCGAGCCGCTGTACGGCGGTGGCCAGGTCCGCCAGGTCGTATTCGGCGGTGATGTCGATCCGCACGCTGCCGTCCGCGACGAGACGGAGCGCGTGGCGGGCGCTGTCGGCGAGGCGTTCGGGGTGGGTGCGGCTGAGCAGGTTGCTGTTGTAGGTCAGGAGCGACGCGCCAAATGGAGACCAAGCGGCTGATCCGCCGCGAGGCGTCCCCGGTGCACGCCAAGGTGCAGATCGCGAGCCTGACCGAGGAGGGCCGGGCGCTCCTCGACCGCGCCTACCAGGAGGTGATCGTCCTGGAGCGTGCGCTCACCGACGCGTTCACGCCCTCCGAGCACGCCGCGCTCAGTGAGCTCCTGGACCGGGCGACCGCCGTCCTGATCGGGCAGACCCGCCGGACCGGGACCGCGCAGGACTGACCCGCCGGACCGGGACCGCGCAGGACTGACCCGCCGGACCGGGTCCGCGCAGGACTGACCCGCCGGACCGGGTCCGCGCAGGACTGACCCGCCGGGGCACGGGAGCCTGCCCGGGTCGGGCTCCGGGCAGGCTCCGCGGGGTGCGGCGGCGGATTCAGGAGGCGGTCAGGGCCTCCAGGGCGGGGACCGTCTCGGCGGGGGTGGGCAGGGCCGCGTTCTGGTCCCGCAGGCGGGCCGCCGCCTCGCGCAGGGCCGGGTCCGCCGTGAGGCGGGCAAGGAGCGGGGCGTCGACGTCGTCGGAGGCGGAGCTCAGGGCGGCGCCGGTGCTGGTGAGGGCGTCGGCGTTGGTGAAGTGGTCGGCGCCCTGGGGCAGCAGGAGCTGGGGCAGGCCGGCCTGCAGGGCGGTGAGCAGGGTGCCGGAGCCGCCGTGGTGGATCAGCGCGTCGGTGGCGGTCAGCAGTTCGGCGAGCGGGACCCAGGGCAGCGGGCGGACATTGTCCGGGAGGGTGCCGAGCGGGCCGAGGTCGGCGCCGCCGACGGCGAGCAGGAACTCGGCGTCCACCGAGGCGGCGGCCTCGATCAGGCGGACGATGGCGCGGACGCCGTCCAGCTCTGCGAGGACGGTGCCCAGGGTGACGGCGACGCGCGGTCGGCTGCCGCGCCGGAGCAGCTCGGCGGGGACGATGCCGCCGCCGTTGTAGGGGAGGTAGCGCATGCGCAGGCCCTCCGGGTCGCCGCCGAGGGAGGCGGGGACGACGTTCAGGGCGGTGGGCTCGGCGGGGCCGGCGACCCCGTACGTCTCGTACGCCTCGGTGAAGTGGGCGGCGATCCGGCCGATCATGTCGAGGCCGGAGCCGACTCCGAAGTTGTGGACCACCGAGGGGATCTTGAGCTTGGCGGCGACCAGCGGGGCCGCGGCCTGGAAGGAGTCGTGGACCAGCAGGTCGGGGCGCCAGCTGTCGGCGGCCTCCAGCAGTCCGTCGACGGTGGAGCGGGAGACGAGCGCGAAGCCGTGGGCCGCCCGGCCGAGGATCTGCTCCGTGGTCATGTCCGGGGCGACGTAGCGTATTTCCTCGCCCGTGGACTGCTCGAACACGTCCCGGATACTGCGGCCGTCGCCTATTTCGACGATCGGGAAACCGGCCTCGCGGAGCTGGTTCAGCGGCTGCGAGCCCGCGAACAGCACCTCGTGGCCGGCAGCGCGCAAGGCCTGCGCGGTCGGGATCATCGGGAAGAGGTGGCCGGCCGCGGGCGGGCCGGTGAAGAGTATGCGCACGGTCTTCTCTCCTTGCTCATGGTCTGCCGGTCGAGGACGGGCCGTGCGGACGCGCCCCCGGTTCCGTTCGGTGAACTGACGGGAATGCGCGCCGTGTTCCCTTCAGGGGGGTCGATAATCGGACGTTCTGGGACGCCCGGTGACCGGCCGCCGGATGCACGGGAAAGGGCCGCCACCCCGGTCGGGGTGGCGGCCCTTTCCCGCACAGCGGGAACTACTTGCGGAAGATGTTTCCGGTCCACTGGCCGGCACCCTGCATCAGGGCTTCGTTGCTCATGATCCGGGTCGCGGGCATGGTCGCCATGCCGATGTCACCGGCCGGCGCCGCGCCGTTGTGGGAGCCGACCGTGTTGTCGTGGCCGGCGTTGAAGATGTCATCGCCGGCCACCTGGTTCAGGTCGCCGAAGACGATCGAGTACGTGTTGCTGATCGGTGCGTAGACGGTGAAGGCGTCGTCGGCGGAGGCGGCGGAGGCGCCCGCCAGGAGGATGCCACCGGCGGCGAGAGCGGTCAGGGCGCAACGGATCGATCGCACGAGTACTGCCTTTCGTGAGGGGTGGGGAGCAGTGCGAAGGTAGGCCGCTTCGTGCGGCGAGGGCCCGTACCGGACGCCGTACGGCCCGAGTCCATCCGTACGGCGCAGCCTGCTACCGCTCCTCGACCTGTTCCGGGACGGCGAACCCGGCCCCGCATTCCGGGCAGGTCGCCCGGCCGAAGAGGTACGTCAGCCCGAGCGCGACCTGCTCGTGGCCCGCCCGCGACGCCGTGCGGTGCAGGCGGGCGGGCAGCGGGCCGAGCGCGCGGGGATCGGCGGGCAGGAGCGGCGCCTTGACCGGATCGGCCGTCACGTAGTCGCCGGCCGAGGCGAAGGTCCCGTGGTCGCCGAAGGCGATGAAGAGCTCCGCCGTGCACTGCGGGCACTCGATCTCGTACTCCTGCTCGAACAGGCCCTCCAGTCGCCCGGCGCTCCACACCCGCTCGCCCTCGAAGGCCAGGACGCACTGGAGGAGGTGGACGAAGGTCGGCGGGTGGTCGGTCGCCGCGTCGAGGAGGCGGCGGGCGACCGGCAGGAGTACGGACGTCTCCTCGGCGTACCGCGCGCCGTGCTCCCCGTCCGCCGCCGAGGCGATGAGGCCCGCCATCAGGACGGCCTCCTGCGGTTCGCCCGGGGCGCGGCCGGTCGCGATCGCCGCCAGGTACGGGAGGGCGAGGAAGCTGTCCTCGTAGACGCAGCCCTGGTGGCACAGGTCGTTCCACAGGTCGCTCCAGACCTGCCCGTCGTCCGCACCGCCGAGGCGGGCGAAGGCGGCGGTCAGATCATCGGAGGGGTACGCGCTCATGCGACCGCATTCTCGCGGACACAGCGCAGGTCGCCGTGACCGGAGGGGGTCTGCGGTCACGGACTCAGCCGCGTACGGCGACCGCCGCGCCGAGGAAGGTCCAGCCGTCGACCTTCGTGTCCCGCCTCTCCCCCGGCTGCCACCCGCGGGCCGACGCCGCGTCGAGCAGAACCCGTACCGTGCCCGGTTCGTGCAGGTTCAGCGCGCCGACGCCGACCTCCCCCACCTCGCCCGAGCCCGTGGTGAATCCCGAGACGTACCGGCCCGGGCCCTCGTCGAAGACGAAGCGCAGCGGGCCGCCGGTGCCCGGCGGCCAGGAGTGCAGGGTGAGGGTCTTGCGGCAGCCGTTGTCGTCGAGCACGTGGTGGCCGTGGCGGACCGTCCACAGGTAGGTGCGCCCGTCGGCGACGAGCCGGCGGGCCTTCTTCGAGGAGCGGGGCATGCGGCGAGCGTACGTGCCGCGGCGGGAGCGTCCCCAGGGGTTTTCGCGTGCGGCGGGGCGCCGACGCGGTGGGTGATCCTTGGATCATGCGTGCCGCCCGCCTGATCCGTATGGCTCTCCTCATCCAGTCCCGACCCGGCCTGACCGCCGCCGTTCTCGCCCGCGAGCTGGAGATCTCCGAGCGGACCGTGATCCGTGACGCCCAGGCGCTGCAGGAGGCCGGCATCCCGGTCCGGTCCGAACGCGGCCGGAGCGGCGGCTACTTCCTGGCGCCCGGCTACCGGACCCGGCTCACCACCCTGCATCCGAGCGAGGCGGAGACGCTGTTCCTGTCGGGCCTGCCGTCGGCGCTGCGGGATCTGGGGCTGTCGGACGCGGCCGGGACGGCCCGGCTGAAGCTGACCGCGACCCTGCTCCCGTCCCTGCGCGAGGCCGCCGAGTCCTCGGTGCGCCGCTTCCACCTCGACGCCCCGGCCTGGTTCCGCGAACCTGCCGCCCCGGAGCTGCTGCCGGAGCTGGCGCGCGCGGTGTGGGCGGACCGGGCCGTCGAGCTGGCGTACGCGCGGCCGGGGCAGGGGCCGGAGCCGGGCGGGGCCGCACCCGCCACGGTGTCGCGGGTGGTGGAGCCGTACGGGCTCGTCCTGAAGGCCGGCACCTGGTACGTCGTGGCCCGCATCCGCGGCGCGCGGGAGGAGCGCGACGGCGGCTGGCGCACCTACCGCGTCGACCGCATCACGGCCCTCGCCCCCGCTCCCGGCGCCCAGGAGCCGTTCGTACGCCAGGCGTCCTTCGACCTGGCCGCGCACTGGGAGGCCCGCTCGGCCGCCTTCGCCCGTACGCTGCTGCGCACCACGGTCACGGTGCGGCTGACCGCAGGGGGGCTGCGCCGGCTGCCGGCCGTCGTGGACGGGGCCGCGGTCGAGGACGCGCTGGCCTCCGCGACCGTCCCGGACGCCGCCGGGCGGGTCACCCTGGACCTGCCCACCGAGTCCGAGGACGTCGCCCTCGACCAGTTGGCCCGGCTCGGCGCGGACGCCGAGGTGCTGGCCCCGGCCTCCCTGCGTACGCGCTTCCGCGAGCGCGCGGCGGCCCTGGCGGCCCTCTACACAGGGGCCGAGGGGACCGAGGGCGGCGCGGGGACCGGGGGCGGCGCGGGGACCGAGGGCGGCGCGGGGACCGGGGGTCAGCGGTAGTCCTCGGGGGAGGCTTCCTTCCCTCCGTGGATGACGTCCTCGAAGTACGCCCAGGCGTCCGGCCGGCTGCCGTCCACGTCCCGCACCCCGTAGGCCTCGGCGAGTTCGCCGCTGGAGGTGGACCTGCCGTTCCAGCGCTCGGCGCGGTCCGGGTCGGCGGCGAGCGCCGCGACCGTCCGGGCCAGGTACTGCGGGGACTCGGCGATCGCGAAGGCCGGTTCCCGGTCGATGGCGTCGCGCCAGTTGTCCTCGGTGACGCCGAAGTGGGCGAGCATCTGCTCCGAGCGCAGGAAGCCCGGCGAGATCGCGACCGCTGTGCCCCCGTACTCCGCCAGCTCCTGGCCCAGGCCGAACGCGAGCCGGATCGGGGCGGTCTTCGCCAGGTCGTAGTACATGTTCTCGCGGTAGCGGCGGTTGGAGTGCGCGGTGCCGTCGGTGACCTCCACGTGCAGCGGCGCGTCCGAACGGATCAGCAGCGGCAGCAGGAGCGCCGCGGTGATCACGTGCGAGCGGACGCCGAGTTCGAGGATGCGCAGGCCGTCGGCGAGCGGGGTCTGCCAGCTCTTCTTCCCGAAGACCGAGCCGGCGAGGAGGTGTTCGCCGCCCCACAGGTCGTTGACGAGGATGTCCAGGCGCCCGTGTTCGCGGTCGATCCGCTGGACGAGGGCGCGTACCTGGTCCTCGTCGAGGTGGTCGGTGGGCACGGCGATCGCGGTGCCGCCGGCCGCGGTGACGAGCTCGGCCGTTTCCTCGATGGTCTCGGTGGTCCGGCCGACCTCGCTGGCCCGGGTGCGGGTGGTGCGTCCGGTGACGTAGACGGTGGCGCCGGCCCGTCCCAGCTCGACCGCCTGCGCCCGGCCGGCGCCGCGCGTGGCCCCGGCCACGAGCGCGATCCGGCCGGTGAGCGGGCGCTGCGAGCCGGTGTCGTCGTTGTTGCTGTGCTTGTTGTTCATGTCATCCGTGTCGTTCATGTCGTTCATGGTTCGGGCCGAACCTGACAGAACACGTCACCTTTTCTGGACGGCTGAGCCGAGCGGTACCCCGCGCCGACCGCCTCCGAGTCCGGCGAAGGCCGGGGAGCGGCAGTGCGTGCAGCTCCGCCCACTTACGCGCAGCGGCTCTTCGACGCGCAGCAGCAGGGCGCCGGCGACCGGGAACTGCGCGCGATCGTCGCCGAAGGACTCCAGGAGACGTACTTCAAGGACGGCGGAACCCGCGCCGAGAGCCTCGGGGTCGAGTTCACCGACATCGACTACATCGACGTCTCCTACTGACCCCGGATGTGAGGATGGTGCCGTGATCGAACGTGACGTGTCGGCGGACTCGTGGCCCCGCGGTGGCCGGGCCTGCCTCTCGCTCTGGTCGAAGGACTCGGTGCTGTCCATCGGCTCGGTGGGGTCGGTCCTGTCGATCGGGTCGGTGGGCTCGGTGCTGTCCGTCGGATCCGTGGGCTGCGCCCTCTCCGCCGCCTCCATCGGATCCTCCCTGTCCGTACTGTCCGCGGCCTCCTGGCTCAGCACGGGATCGGTGCTGTCCGCGCAGTCCCGCCGGTCGGTGCTGTCCTGGCGCTCGCGCGGCGGTTTCATGGCGGCCGGTGTCGTCGCCGCGACGGCCCTGACCGGGCTCGCGCTGCACTTCGGAGAGGGCCGCCGAGGCCGCTAGCGGGCGAGGCGGACCCGGGGGCCGGGGCCGGGTACGCGAGAACGCCCGGCCGGGAATCCGGCCGGGCGTTCTCGTGCGTGTGCGGTCCGCTGGTGGCTCAGTACCAGTGGTGGGCCTGCCAGAAGTTCCAGGCGCCGACCGGGCTGCCGTAGCGGTCGTTCATGTAGTCCAGGCCCCACTTGATCTGGGTGGCGGGGTTGGTCTTCCAGTCCGCGCCGGCGGAGGCCATCTTCGAGGCCGGCAGGGCCTGGACCAGGCCGTAGGCGCCGGAGGAGGAGTTCGTGGCGGTGTGGTTCCAGCCGCTCTCGCGGGAAACGATGTTGTTGAACGCCGCGAACTGCGCCGGGTCCTTGATCATCTGCTGGGCGATCGCCTTGGCGCTCGTCGGGGCCGCCTGGGCGGGAACCGTGGCGAGCATGGAACCGGCGACACCGAGGGCGACGACGGCACCCGCGAGGGTCTTCTTCGAAGCGGCGATGCGGCGGATGACGGGGTTGGACACGGAGATACCTTCCACAGGGAACAAGGGCGGTCGCGGCATGCCGGAGGCATGCGTGAGCCACTCACGCGCTGGAGAGGGGTTCGTCGGCGGCGGGTGAAGCACCCGTGCCGCCCGGCGACTCATCCAGTTCTACAGACGCCCCGATCCCCTGGCAACGGCCGCTCTTACTAGGGGGCCTCGGAGTCGGGGGCCCGCGGCTCTCGGGGGGAGCCGGTCCGGGGCAGCGGCGGCGGGGCCTGCGGGAGCTACTATCCCGGCCCGTATGTGACGTGGGCCCTATGGGGCGGCTCACCTCCGGAGCGCCCGAAACTCACCGAATGTCACCCGATGTACACCTTTGAGAGGTGCGGGCGGATGCCGGAATCGCCTCGGGATCGAAGGAAACGGGCAGGGAGGAGCACCGGAGGGCACCGGAGGGCACCGGAGGGCACCGGAGGGCACCGGAGGGCACCGTCCCGCACGAGGTCAGGGGCTGCGGCGGCCCGGCTCCCGGGCGGTGTCGTCACCCGCCCGCATGGACAGGGGCGGGATCCGGCCGAGCCTCACGAGCCGGTGGCGTACGGCCATGACCACCACCGCCGTCGCGAGGACGACCAGCCCGCCCAGCCGCAGGATCACGTCGTAGGCCTCCTCGGGCGGTCGCTGCGGGGTCATCGCGGAGATCGCCGCCGCCGTCCCGGCCAGGGCGATCGCACCCAGAGTGACCAGGAACGTCAGCAGTACGCCCGACGCCTCCCCCGCCCGGGCCGGTGCGACGACCTGCTGGGTCGCCACGCCGGAGAAGGTCCAGCCCAGACCGAGGCCCAGCCCGCACCACGCGAACACCGGCACGTACAGCCACCACGCGCCGACCCCGGCCAGGGCGTACATGCCCGTGCCGGCGACGGCCCCGGCGAGCGCCATCACCGCGGTCGGCCGCATGTGCCGGCCCAGCCGCGCGCCGAGCGGCCCGCTGAGGGCCACCAGCAGGGCCGGGGCCAGGAACACCGTGCCCGCCAGGAGCGGCGAGAGGCCGCGTACGCCCTGGAGGTAGAGGGTGGCGAGGAAGACGGTGACGCCGTAGCCCATGTTCGAGAGCGAGCCCATCGCGGTCACCAGGACGTACGGGACGTTGCGGAACAGCCGCAGATCGACCAGCGGGTGCCGGGCGCGGCGCTCGCGCACCAGGAACAGGGCGCCGGCCGTCACGGCGGCGGCGAAGCAGCCCAGGGTGCGGGCGCTCCCCCAGCCCCAGGCGTCCCCGCGCTCCACGGCCAGGGTCAGTGCGGCCAGCGCGCACACGATCAGGGCGCAGCCGGGGAGGTCGAGCTCGCGGGGCGCGGAGGTGTCGCGCGAGTCGGGTACGCAGGCGAGGGCGGTGAGCAGTGAGAGCAGGCCGAGCGGGGCCATCAGCCAGAAGATCCAGCGCCAGCCGGGTCCCTCGGTGAAGCCTCCGCCGACGAAGGGTCCGATCGCGGTGCCGATGTTGGCGATGCCGAACGCGGCGCCCAGGGCCTTGTCCCGGCTCTGCTCGGGGAAGGTGTTGGTGATCACGGACACGGACACCGGGAAGACGAAGGCCGCGCCCACTCCCTGCACGATGCGGGCCAGGACGAGCGGGCCGAGGGCGGGTGCCAGGGCGCAGCCCACGGAGCCGGCCGTGAACAGGGCGATCCCGGCCAGCAGGGTGCCGCGCCGTCCGAAGACGTCGCCGACCCGGCCGCCGATGATGAAGAAGCAGCCGATGGCGAGCATGTACGCGGACAGGGTCCACTGCGCGGCCGAGACGGTGACGCCGAGCTCGGCGGCGATGCCGGGGAGGGCGAGGTTGAGGGCGAAGAAGTCGAGCTGGATGCAGAACAGGGCGACGGCGACCGCGACGAAGGCCCCCGTCCTTTGCGCGGCGGGTGAGGACTGCGCGCGCATGAGGGCGTTCCTCTCGGCCGACGCGGTCGGGACACCGTCGGGCGGCCGTGCGGCCGTACGGCCGTACGGCCGCACGTGTGCCGTGCTCCCATTGTGGGACGGCCGGCCACGGGACGCAGTCCGGCCGCGCCGGCCGCGGGTACGGCCGGGGGGCGTGTCGAGGGCCCTGCAAATGGCGGCCGTCGCGGGCCGGGTCCTCGGTCACCGGATCCCTGTGCGCGCGGGGAGGCTCCGGACCGGCCCGCCGAAGGTCAAGTGATGGCCAACAGGAGCAACCCGAACGGTCGTTCGCACGTCTAGCAGCCCGGTTGGGGCTGCCTGCCGTTCTCGCGACCGCGCGCGGCGCGGGGTGGCTCCTGCCACGCACAGCGTCTTTCGAGAGGTTCCACCATGCACGTGCCCCGTACCCCGTTCAGCGTCCTGTCCGAGGACTTCGCCGCTTCCCCCTACCGCTACTTCGCACAGCTGAGGGAGGAGCTTCCGGTGCATTACGAGCCGGGGATCGACAGCTACTTCCTCTCCCGCCACGAGGACGTGAAGAGGGTCCTGACCGATCATGACGCCTTCACCACCGAGACGTTCCAGGTGCGCGCGGAGCCGGTGATGCGCGGGCCGGTCCTGGCCCAGATGGGGGGAGCCGAGCACACCGCCAAGCGGGCGGTCGTCGTACGGTCCTTCACCGGCCGGGCCCTGGAGAGACAGGTGCACGCCATCCGCGCCAACGCCGCCGAGCTGATGGCTCCTTTCCTCCCCGCAGGGCGGATGGACCTGGTCAACGACTTCGGCAAGCCCTTCGCCGTGCAGGTGACGCTCGACGTCCTCGGCCTGGAGAGGAAGGACTGGCCGCAGGTGGCGGCCTGGTACAGCGGGGTCACCGAATTCATCACCAGCCTGACCCTCACACCCGAGCGTCGCCGGCACTGCCTGGACTGCGCCGAGCAGTTGGAGGCGTATCTCGCCCCGATCATCGAGGAGCGCCGCCGCCGTCCCGGCGAGGACCTGATATCGGCGTTGTGCGGCACCGAATTCGGCGGTGTGGCCATGAGCAACCGCGATGTCACCGCACTGGTCATCAATGTGCTGTTGGCCTCCGCGGAGCCCGCCGACAAGACGCTCGCCCTGCTCTTCAAGCACCTGATCGACCATCCCGAGCAGCTGGCGCAGGTCCGCCGCGACCCGCAGCTGCTGGGCGCCGCGATCGCCGAGACGCTGCGCTGCACCCCGCCGGTACAGCTCATCCCCCGCCAGGCGGAGCACGACGCCGTCTTCGCCGGCACCGTCGTCCCGGCCGGGTCCACCGTCTTCTGCATGATCGGGGCGGCCAACCGCGACCCCGGCGCGTTCACCGACCCGGACACCTTCGACATCCACCGCGCGGACCTGGGCACCGCCCGCTCCTTCACCGCGGCCGCCGAGCACCTGTCCTTCGGCAGCGGCCTCCACCAGTGCGTCGGTACGGCCTTCGCGCGCGCCGAGATCGAGACCGTGGCCGCCATGCTCCTGCCCCTGCTCGACGAGGTGCGCTACAGCCCCGGCTTCCGCTACCGGGAGGCCGGCCTCTACACCCGTGGGCCGCTCTCGCTGTCGCTGGACTTCACCCCCGTCCGCTGAGACCGCGGCCCCGGCCGCCCCCGTACCTCCGTACACCCCCCACTCTGCTCAGGACATGACGACGATGACATCCACCGACATCAGCCGCGCCATCAACGACCTGCTGTTCACCCCGGGCCTCGACCTCACCGAGGCCATCGACCGGCACTTCGCCCCCGACTACCGCCAGCGCACCAACGGCGTGTGGAGCGACCGGACCTCCTTCGCCCAGCACATGACGCGCCTGCGCTCCCTGATCCGTGACGGGCAGGTCGAGGTCCAGGACGAACTGCGCGACGGGCTGTCCTACGCCGACCGTCACACGGTCACCCTCACCCACCACGACGGCCACGTCTCCCGCACCGAGGTCTACCTCTTCGCCCGGATGGCCCCCGACGGCCGCTTCGAGCGGGTCGAGGAGACCACCCTGCTGGTCACCGGCGAGGGCGACGACGCGCAGCTCGGACTGATCAAGTGACAAGCTCCGGAACGAGGGACAAGGGAGCCGCCATGGGGTCCGTGGGCGAAAGACTGAGCAGGGCCCGCGTGCAGGCCTTCGTGGGCCGGGACGAGGAACTCGGGCGCTTCGGGGAGGCTTTGGCCGGTGATCCGCAGGCGCCGTTCGCGTTCTACGTGTACGGGCCGGGCGGTATCGGGAAGTCGACGCTGCTGCGGCGCCTGGCGGACCATGCGCGGGCGGCCGGGCGGCTGCTCGTCGAACTCGACGGGCGGTTCGTCAGCCGGGACCCGGCCGATTTCGAGCGTGCCGCCGGACCGTTCCTGGACGTGCCGGGCACGGTGCTGTTCGTGGACTCCTTCGAGCACTGCCAGTGGCTGGAGAGCTGGCTGTGGCACCACTTCCTGCCGCGGGCCGCGGACGACGCCCTGGTCGTCCTGGGCGGGCGGCGTGCTCCGCAGCCGCAGTGGGCCGCCGATCCCGCCTGGTCCGGGCTCCTGCACGTGAGCGAACTGGGGCCGTTCTCCTCGGAGCAGGCCCGCGGCCTGCTGGTGGCGGCGCAGATCCGGCCCGAGCTGCGGGACCGGGTGCTGCGCTTCGCCGGCGGCAATCCGCTGGCGCTGTCGCTGGCGGCAGCGGCCGGATCGGCGGGCTGCGGCCGGGAGGAGATCTGGGCGCCCACCGCGGACGTGCTGCGCACCCTGCTGGCGGGGCTGATCGGGGAGGTGCCCACGGCGGCCCACCGCCGTGCCCTGGAGGTGGCGGCGCAGGCCCATTCGACGTCCGAGGAGCTGCTGGCGGCGGTCCTGCCCGAGGAGGACGCCCATCCGCTGTTCTCCTGGCTGCGGGACCTGCCGTTCATGGAGTCCACCCTGCGCGGGCTCCACCCGCACGACGCGGCGCGCGAGACGCTGGCCGCCGACCTGCGGTGGCGGGCGCCGAACGCCTTCGAGGCGATGCGCCAGCGCCTGGCGGACGAGTACCTGCGGATCCTGCGGGAGGCGCCCGAGGAGCGGGTGTGGACCGTCACCGACGATCTGTTCTACCTGTTCCGGGAGGGTGCGACGCTGGCCCGGCTGCGGTCCTGGTCCCGCGAGGACGAGGTCCACGACCGTCCGCTGCACCCGGACGACATCGATGTCGTGCTGCGCATGGCCACCGAGACGGAGGGGGCCGCCTCCGCGGAACTGGTCCGCTACTGGGCCGAGCGCCAGCCGCAGGCCTTCAGTGTCTACCGGCTGGTGAGCACGGGCCGGATCGTGGCGTTCACGGCGCGGCTGGCCCTGCCGTCCCCGCCCGACCCGCAGGACCTGGCCACCGATCCGGTGGTGGCCGCCGCGTGGCGGTACACCGAGGCCACCGCGCCGGTGAGCCCCGGTGAGCACATCGGCGTCAGCCGCTTCTCGGTCTATCCCGAGCAGTACCAGGTTCCTTCGCGGGTGATCGACCTGAGCAGTTCCCGGGCCCAGGCGGAGGCGGCCCGGGCGCGGGGGCGGGCGTACGGGTTCGCGGTGTTCCGGGATGCCGAGACGTGGGCCGAGCTCGTGCGGAGCACCCTGCAGGACACGGGGGCGCGGCCGCGGGTGGGTGAGTACACGTACGGCGTGTTCGGTGTCGACTGGCGCCGGCTGCCGGTGGAGTCGTGGCTGATGAATTTCATATCGGCCACCGAAATGCCGGCCGCCCCGGCCGGGCCGTCGCCGGTCTCGCGCACGGCTTTCGACCAGGCGGTGCGCGAGGCGCTGGCGCACTGGCGGGACGCGGACGCGTTCGCGGCCTGTGCGCTGCTGCGTACCCGGCTGGCGGCCGATCTGGGTGAGCCGGTCGGGGAGTTGCGTGCGCTGCTGCGCGCGGCGGTGGACGATCTGGTGCAGGATCCGCGGGGGGTGCGGGCCCGTGACGCGCTGACGGCGGGCTACCTCTCGGGGGCGCCCACCCAGGAGGCCGCCGCCCGCCGGCTCGGGCTTCCGTACGGTACCTACCGCCGTCATCTGCGTCAGGGTCTGGACCTGCTCTGCGAGGCCCTGTGGGAGCGGGAGTTGCACGACCCGCGGTAGCGGTGGATGTGCGGGTGGACAGGTGCGGACAGCAGTGGACAGTGCGCGGCGCTGTCGGGTCTGGAGAGTGGACAGCGTCCGCGCCGAGTCTGTGTGCATGAACGTTGCACGGATGCACACGGACGGACCGGGCGGCGCTCCGGGCGCTGATCGCGGCCCGGACGGTCCGGGGCACGGCGATGCCTTCGTCCGGCTCGCCGTGCCCGCCGTGGCCTGCGTGGCCGGCGGCCAGGTCTCCGGCGTTCTCCGCCGCCTTTTCGGCGCTGCGTCACATCGATGAGAGGGATTCCCGCCATGACGACTTCGAAGCCGTACCTGACCGGCCACTTCACGCCTGTCGCCGAGGAGGTCACCGCCACCGGCCTCACCGTCGAGGGCACCCTGCCCCCCGAGCTCGACGGCCGGCTGGTCCGCAACGGGCACAACCCCAAGCCGGGCGTCACCCCCACGCACTGGTTCAAGGGCAGCGGCATGGTCCACGGCATCCGGCTGCGTAACGGGCGCGCCGAGTGGTACCGCAACCGCTGGGTGCACACGCCCGCTCTCGACGGCGCTCCCTACATGACCGAGCGCGGGCCCGACCTGACCGCCAGCGCCGCCGGCACCCACGTCATCGAGCACGCCGGACGTCTCCTGGCGCTGTGCGAGGCGAACCTGCCGTTCGAGCTGACCCCGGAGCTGGAGACGGTCGGCGCCTTCGACTTCGACGGGAAGCTGCTCGGTGCGATGACCGCGCACCCCAAGGAGGACCCGGTGACCGGGGAGCTCCACTTCTTCGGGTCCTCGCCGTTCCCGCCGTTCCTGACGTACTACGTGTCCGAT
This sequence comes from Streptomyces avidinii, assembly GCF_014650695.1. Lineage (GTDB taxonomy): Bacteria > Actinomycetota > Actinomycetes > Streptomycetales > Streptomycetaceae > Streptomyces > Streptomyces avidinii. The sequence continues at coordinate 81,490 of NZ_BMVL01000023.1, forward strand.
GCCAAGGGCCACATCGTCCACGACGCCGAGGTGCCGGGGGCGACCGCCGCGCTCAAGCACGACTTCGCGCTCACCCGCCGCCACGTGGTCTTCGTCGAGGGCAACGTCACCTTCGACCATGCGGAGGCTTCCGGCATCCCCTACAGCTGGAACGACCACCAGCCCTCCCGTATCGGGGTGATGCCGCGCGGGGAGGACGGCGCGGGGCGGGTGCGCTGGTTCTCCATCGAGCCGGGCAACATGCTGCACGTCTCCAACGCCTACGAGGACGGGCAGGGCCGTATCGTCCTGGAGGGTCCCACCGTGGATCGCGAGGGGTTCCGGCTGTCGTGGAACTGGTGGGTCGGCGCGCCGGGGCGCGGCAGTGAGCCCGTCTCCCGTTCCTACACCCGCCGTTGGGTCCTGGACCTGGCCGCCGGTACGGTCGACGAGCAGATCATCGACGACCTGCCGGTGGAGTTCCCGACGCTGAACGAGGAGTACCTGGGCGCCGAGAACCGCTACCAGTACGCCATTTCGTTCCCCGACGAGAAGGGTCTGGGCGGCTACGGAGTGGTCAAGTACGACCGGAGCACGGGCGCCCGCCGTATCCACCGGGTGGGCGACGCCCGGATGCCGAGCGAGGCCGTGTTCGTGCCCGCCGCCGGCGCGACGGGCGAGGACGAGGGCTATCTGCTGACGGTCGTCTCGGACCTCAAGCAGGATTCCTCGCAGCTGCTGGTGCTGGACGCCTCCGGTCTCGATCGGGTCGCCACCGTGCACCTGCCGCACCGGGTGGCCGCCGGCCTTCACGGCTCGTGGATCCCCGACGGCCCGCGGGAGACGTCCGCGGCCTGACCCAGAGCGTGGACGCGCCCCTGGCGCCCGGGTGCGTCCACTCCCGCCGGCCCGGGGAATCCCCTGCCCCGGGCCGGCCGCCGGAGCCGCGAGCATCTCGCGGCTCCGGCTCCCCGCGTCGCTCAAGACATGCTGGAAGGTCGCTCGATTCCCCCGCGACGCGGGCCGCCCCCGCCCGTATAGTCGCCATGACTTGACGATTCGATGACCCGTTCCCGAAGAATCGATGACCGAGAAGCTCCGTGGACGGGCGAGCAGGGGGACACACGATGGAGACCGCACGCCTGGCCTCGCTCATCGCCGCCACGGTCACGATGGGACTGGTCAGTGGCCTGTTCTACGGCTTCTCCGTGTCCGTGATGCCGGGGTTGAAGCGCACGGACGACCGGACGGTCATCGAGGTCATGCAGCACATCAACAAGGCCATCCTCAACGGCTGGTTCGTCCTGGGCTACATCGGCGCGTTCCTGTTCACCGCACTGGCGCTGGCCCTGCACATTCCTTCGGACGGCCGTGACGTGCTGCCGGCGCTGATCGCTGCCCTGGCCTGCTACATCCTGTCGATGGGGCTCACCAACAAGGTGAACATCCCGTTGAACAACGCGCTGGAGAAGGCCGGTCCGGTCGCCCGCATCGGTGACCCGGCCGCGGTGCGCCGCGCCTTCGAGGGGCCGTGGACCCGGGCCAACGTCTGGCGGACGCTGCTGTGCACGGCCGCGGTCGGCTTCCTGGCCTGGGCTCTGTACCTGCACGGGCAGACCGGCTGACGACAAAAGGGAGTCCCCCGGCCGGGGCGGCCGGAGGACTCCCGTGCGCGGCACTCGGATTCAGCGGGTGGCTCGCCCGTAGAGGACCAGGGCGCGGGAGAGGGCCGTGAGGGCCACCGTGCACAGCAGGGTGCGGATGATGTTGGTGGAGACCCAGGTGCTCTTGAACTTCTCGACGATGGAGAAGTCGGTGAGCTTCGCGGCGTCGCCCGCGTCGGCGAGTTCGTTGTTGAGGGGGATGTTCACGGAGAAGGTGATCATCAGGACGACGAAGTAGGCCACGGTGGCGACGGCGACCCAGACGGCGACATTGCGGCGGCCGGCCCGGAACTCGACGATCGCGGAAGCGGCGGCGACCAGCAGGGCGAGGACGAACACCATGCCGAACAGCCCGTTGCCGTCGATCGCCGCGTTGAAGTTCTGCATCGCCGTGACGTAGGTGCGCTCGTCGCCCGCCGCCAGGCCCGGCATCACCGAGACGTCGAAGGCGAAGAAGAGTCCTGCCATCAGGCCGACGAAGACCGTGGAGACCAGGAGGAGGACGGTGGCCACCTTGCCGCGCTCGGCGGCCTGCGGCGCCGGTGCCGGCCGTCCGGGCTGGGCCCAGGCGCCGGGCGGGGCCGCGTAGGGACTCGGGCCGCCGGCGGGGGGCTGCTGGGGGCTACCGGCCGGATTGGGGTTCATGGGACATCCTCATCTGCGGTGGTGGGAGTTGTGCTCGCCCTCGGCACGGACATTTTGATCGTGGCATTCCCCGGGGTGCCCGGCCATGGGGTTTCCACCGGCTCTCGAGCGCAGCTCGAGAGCCGGTGGCGTGATTCGTTCGGTCAGTAGCGGTAGTGGTCCGGCTTGTACGGGCCCTCGACCTGGACGCCGATGTAGGCGGCCTGCTCCGGGCGGAGCGTGGTCAGGCGGACGCCGAGCGCGT
>NZ_BMVL01000024.1:0-7515 GCF_014650695.1 Streptomyces avidinii
CGCGACATCCGCTGGGGCTTTCCTCCGGGCTTTCGTTCTGTTCTTGCGTTTCCGACTCTATCAGAGCCAGTCCAGCTCCGCTTTCCAGGTTTTCGCTTTCGCGTTTCCCTTTCCGGCGGTTCCGACTCTATCAGATCCTTTCGGGCCTGATCCCCGGTCAGCGGGGTTTGTCTGCCGGGCTGTTGGGCCCTTTCGACGAGTGAGACAGTAGCGGATTCCTTGCCCCCGAACCTAATCGGCGACTGCGTCCTGGAACGCGGATTCCTCATTCGCAAATACGCATGAAAACGAGACGACGGAGTGCGTCGTTCGTTCGAATGTGTAGTGCGGGATGAGCTGTCCGGGGACCGACCGGGGTCGGCGCTCACTTCGGACAACTCGAAGAACCTTACGGACCGGGCACACCAGTGTCAACCCCCGCCGACCCGCCGCGACGCGGTGCCCGAAACACACCGCGTCTCCGTGCCCGTCCGTCTACGCTGGGTCCATGACTACGCATGCGCTCACGCTCAGCCTCTGCTGGTGGGCCGCCTGACGGCGGCCGACCTTCCACGCGAGCACGCATGCGCTCACGGCCGCCGCTACGGCGGCCGTTTCTGTTTCTCCCTCCCGGGAGTGGCTCGGTCGCCCGTCGCGGTGGCGCCGACACCACTCACGCACGACAGAGGGAGAACAAGGACATGGCGACGAAGAGGATCTTCAGCGGGATCAAGCCCACCGGGCACCTGACGCTGGGGAACTACCTGGGGGCCGTCCGCCAGTGGGTCACCGCCGAGTACGAGCCGGAGTGCGCGCTGTTCTGTGTCGTCGATCTGCACGCACTCACCGTGGAACACGAGCCCGCGCGCGTACGGAGGCTGAGCCGGCAGGCGGCGACGCTGTTGCTGGCGGCCGGGCTGGATCCGGCGCGGTGCACCCTCTTCGTGCAGAGCCACGTCGACGAGCACACGCGGCTGGCCTACCTGCTGGAGTGCACCGCCACCGACGGGGAGCTGCGGCGGATGATCCAGTACAAGGAGAAGGCGGCGAGGGCGCAGGTCTCCGGAGAGGGCGTGCGGCTGTCGCTCCTCACCTATCCCGTGCTGATGGCCGCCGACATTCTGGCGTACGAGGCCCAGGAGGTGCCGGTCGGAGAGGACCAGCAGCAGCACGTCGAGCTGACCCGGGATATCGCGGTGCGGTTCAACCAGCGCTACGGGCACACCTTCACCGTCCCGCGGGCCACGCTTCCGGCAGTGGCCGCACGGGTCATGGATCTGCAGGACCCGACGTCGAAGATGGGCAAGTCGCACGACAGTGGGGCGGGAATCGTCTATCTGCTCGACGAGCCGGGGGTCGTGCGCAAGAAGGTGATGCGGGCGGTGACCGACAGCGGGGACGGCGGCGTGCTCTACGACCGTCGGACGCGGCCGGGAGTCGCGAACCTGCTGGACATCCTGGCGGCGTGCACCGGGGGCGATCCGGCCGCGCTCGCCGACGGGTACAGCGGCTACGGCGCCCTGAAGCGGGACGTCGCCGACGCGGTGGTCGAACTGCTGCGGCCCGTGCAGGAGCGGCATGCCGAGCTGGCGGGCGATCCGGCCCAGGTGGAGAAGGTGCTGCGGGAGGGGGCCGGGCGGGCCAGGGAGCTGGCGCGGCCGGTGGTGGACCGGGCGTACCGGGCGATCGGCTTGCTGGAGCCGTGACCGTGACGGGTGGGGCTCCGCGTGCCGCGGGGCCCCACCGGTACGGGTGTCTCAGCTGTTGCCGGAGGCGAGCTCGCGGCTGCGGTCGCGGGCCGCCTCCAGGGCGGCGATGAGCGCGGCGCGTACACCGTGCCGCTCCAGTTCGACGATGGCGTTGATCGTCGTACCGGCCGGGGAGGTGACGGCCTCGCGGAGCTTGACCGGGTGTTCGCCGCTGTCGCGGAGCATCACGGCGGCACCGATCGCGGCCTGGACGATCAGGTCGTGGGCCTGGGCGCGGGGCAGGCCGAGGAGGATGCCGGCGTCGGTCATGGCCTCGACGAGGAAGTAGAAGTAGGCCGGGCCGGAGCCGGAGAGGGCGGTGGCCGCGTCCTGCTGGGACTCGGGGACGCGCAGGGTCTTGCCGACGCTGCCGAAGATCTCCTCGGTGTGGGCGAGGTGGGCCGCGGTGGCGTGGCTGCCGGCGGAGATGACGGACATGGCCTCGTCGACGAGGGCCGGCGTGTTCGTCATGACGCGGACGACGGGGGTGCCGGGGCCGAGGCGTTCCTCGAAGAAGGCGGTGGGGACGCCGGCGGCGCCACTGATGACCAGGCGGTCCGCCGGTACGTGCGGGGCGAGCTCGTCGAGGAGCTTGGCCATGTCCTGGGGCTTGACGGTGAGGATGAGGGTGTCGGCGCGCTTGGCGGCCTCGGCGTTGGAGACGGCCTCGACCCCGTAGCGGGAACGGAGTTCCTCGGCCCGTTCGGTGCGGCGGGCGGTGACGAGGAGCTTCGAGGCGGGCCAGCCGCCGCGGATCATTCCGCTGAGCAGGGCCTCGCCGATCTTGCCGGTACCGAGGACTGCGACTGTCTGGGTCATGCCCGATCCACCTCGCCGAACTGTTCTTGCGCGTGAGCTACCTATACGTCTTCATCCTTGCACCCGGGCGGGCAGCGGGGGCGGGGCTGTCCGCAGTGCGGTCAGGGGGTGCGGCGGCGGAGGGTGACCGCGCCGAGGGCGAGTACGAGCAGGGCGCAGGCGGCGACGATCCCGGCGTCGCGGACGAATTCGGCGGTCATGTCGGTGTGGGTGAGGACCTGGGTCATGCCGTCGACGGCGTAGGACATGGGCAGCACGTCGGACAGGCCTTCGAGGACCGGGTGCATGGTGTCGCGGGCAGCGAAGAGGCCGCAGAGGAGGAGCTGCGGGAAGATCACCGCCGGCATGAACTGGACGGCCTGGAACTCGGAGGCCGCGAAGGCGGAGACGAAGAGTCCGAGGGCGGTGCCGAGGAGGGCGTCGAGCAGCGCCACGAGGAGGAGCAGCCAGGGGGAGCCGACGACGTCGAGGCCGAGGACCCAGAGGGCGAGGCCGGTGGCGAGGACGGACTGGAGGACGGCGACGGCGCCGAAGGCGAGGGCGTAGCCGGCGATGAGGTCGCCCTTGCCGAGCGGCATGGCGAGGAGGCGTTCCAGGGTCCCCGAGGTGCGTTCGCGCAGGGTGGCGATGGAGGTCACCAGGAACATGGTGATGAGCGGGAAGATCCCGAGGAGGGACGCTCCGATGCCGTCGAAGGTCTTGGGGCTGCCGTCGAAGACGAAGCGCAGCAGCGTGAGCATCAGTACGGGGACCAGGAGCATCAGCGCGATGGAGCGCGGGTCGTGGCGGAGCTGGCGCAGCACGCGGGCGGCGGTGGCGGCGGTGCGGGCGCCGCTCATGGCGGTCATGGCGGTCATCGGCTCTGCTCCGGGGTGAGGGCGGCGTCGGCGGCGTTCGCGTTGGCTTCGTCGACGAGGCGCAGGAAGCCCTCCTCGACGGTGGTGGAGTGGGTGCGGGTGCGCAGTGCGTCGGGGGTGTCCTGGGCGAGGATGCGGCCCTCGCGCATGAGGAGCAGGTCGTGGCAGCGCTCGGCCTCGTCCATGACGTGGGAGGAGACGAGGATCGTGGCGCCGCGGGTGGTGGTGATGTCGTGGAAGAGGTTCCACAGGTCGCGGCGCAGGACGGGGTCGAGTCCGACGGTGGGTTCGTCGAGGACCAGGAGCTCGGGGGTGCCGAGCAGGGCGACGGCGAGGGAGACGCGGCTGCGCTGGCCGCCGGAGAGGTTGCCGGCGAGGGCGCCGGCCCGGCTGGTGAGGTCGACGTCGGTGATGGCGCGGGTGACGGCGGCGGCGCGGCGGTCGGCGGCGGCCCGGCCGGGGTCGAGGACGGCGGCGAAGTAGTCGAGGTTCTGCCGGACGGTGAGGTCGTCGTAGACGCTGGGCGCCTGGGTGACGTAGCCGATTCGGGAGCGGAGCCGCGGGTGGCCTGCTGGGTCGCCGAGGACGTCGAGAGTGCCGGTGACGTGGGCCTGGGTACCGACGATGGCGCGCATGAGCGTGGACTTTCCGCAGCCGGAGGGGCCGAGGAGGCCGGTGATGCGGCCGCGGGGGACGTCGAAGGCGAGCGAGTCGAGGACCGTGCGCAGGGTGCGGCCGGTGCCACGGCGGACGCTCAGGTCATGGGCGTGGACGGCGGCCGGGTCTCCCTCGGGCTGGTTATTCATCATGTGATGAATAATGCTCCTGGCGGTGCCGGGACGTCAATCGCCGGGAAGGATGCGGACTACTTCTTGCGCTTGGGGCGGCGCGCGGCCGGGTTGCCCGTACGGGTGCTGCGGCGGCGGGCGTATTCGGCGCGGGCGCTCTCGTACTCGGCGCGGCGGAGCTTCTCGCCCGGCGCCTCGCCGAGGCAGCGCAGGAAGTACGCGATCAGGGAGCCGATGAAGCCGATCGTCTTCAGGCCCTTGAGGGCGGCCTCGTCGGAGGACGGGGCGGGGCGGCGGCTGAAGGAGGCCCAGGTCTTGGTGAAGGCGATGGAGCTGGCGATCGCGAAGAGGACGACGACCGAGATGCTGAGGAAGGGGCCGACGTTGCCGATCTCCAGGCCCTCGTAGGAGAGGCGGAGCAGCAGGGCGGCGGAGACTGCGGTGGCCAGCGAGCCGATGGCGAGGCCGACGCGGCGCAGGGCGTAGCCGCCGTCGTGGTCGACCCACGTGGTGCCGAAGAACCGGATCGGCTCGGGCTGCGGGCCGGTGGGCGCCGCGGCCTGGGCCGGCTCGGCGGGGGTCTGGTCTCGCTGGTCGTCGCTCACGTCAGCGATTATCCCTCGCCGGGCCGGTCGGGCCGGGTGCGTCTCACGTGTCAGACGGCTCCGACACGTGTCGTTGCCGTGGCCGGTCCCCGTCCCCCCACGGAACGCGACACGGAACCCTGCACGGAACGCGGGACGGAATTCAGCAGCGGGTGGCGACGTAGCCGTCGCTGTCCGTCCTGACGTAGGCGTCGGAGACGAACTGTCCGTTGCCGATGCAGTCCCAGATGTCGGTCGTGCCGTACGGACCGGAGACCGTCGTACCCGGGCCCTGGCAGCGGATCGAGACGTACGAGTCGTAGGGCAGGACCTTGACCACGGAGTAGCTGGTGCCCGGGCCGCTGCGGACGTTCACCCGGTAGCCGGGCGCCACCGGGAACGTCTGGAAACCGGACTCGGCGGCGAGGCTCTGGACCTGGCCGGACTCGCTCTTTTCGGACATGCGAAATCTCCCCCCTGAGCGTTGCGCTTCGCAACTCGCGCAGGGTAGCAGGACCTTGGAGATCCTCAGGGGGCATCGACTAGGCTCCGGCGGGGGTGGTCAGCGGTGCAATCGCTGCGCAGGGATCGGCCGGGCTTTCCGGAGTACGCCGGGCAGTACCGGCTGGAATCCGTCCTGGGTTCGGGCGGCATGGGTGTCGTCCACCTCGCCACCTCCGCCTCGGGGCTGAAACTCGCCGTCAAGATCGTGCATCCCGAGCACGCCGTGGATCCCGAGTTCCGGGCCCGGTTCCGGCAGGAGGTCGCCGCCGCGCGCAAGGTGAGCGGCGCTTTCACCGCGCCCGTCGTGGACGCCGACCCTGATGCCGAACGGCCTTGGATGGCCACGCTGTTCATCGACGCGCCGACGCTCTCCGAGCGGGTGCGGGAGCAGGTGCTGGAGCCCGTCGAACTGGCCCGGCTCGGCGCCGGACTGGCCGAGGCGCTGCGCGACATCCACCGGGCCGGCGTGGTGCACCGGGACCTGAAGCCGAGCAACGTCCTGATGGCGCCGGACGGGGTGCGGGTCATCGACTTCGGAATCTCCCGCCCGGCGGACAGCGATCTGCGCACCGAGACCGGGAAGCTGATCGGGACACCGCCCTTCATGGCACCCGAGCAGTTCCAGCGGCCGCGGGAAGTGGGACCCGCGGCGGACCTGTTCGCGATGGGCGCCGTCCTCGTGCACGCGGCGACCGGGCGCGGCCCCTTCGACTCCGACAGCCCCTACCTGGTCGCGTACCAGGTCGTCCACCACGACCCCGACCTGACCGGGCTGCCGGCAGAACTGATGCCGATCGTCGAGCGCTGCCTCGCGAAGGACCCGGCCGAACGCCCCACGCCCGACGCGCTGATCAGCGAGCTGCGGGCGCTGGCCTATCCCACGTCGGAGGACACCCGGGCCTTCATCCCGAGCCCGCGGCGCCCGCAGCGGGTGGAGGAGAGCACCCACCGGCGGGACCGGATCGCCCCCGCGCCCGTGCCCGCTGCCCGGCCCCGGCGGCGGGCGCGGCTGTTCATGACGGTGGGCATCGTGCTGCTGGTGACCGCCGGGGCGCTCGGCGGGTACCTGGCCCTCGGTGCGGACGCGGGCTCCCCGGACGCGTCGGACCCGTCCGCCGTGCACGCCGCCGCCACCGGGGCGGGCGCCGCGACGCCGTGGGCGGTACCGGCCGGCGAGCGGGGGCAGGGCAACCCCTTTCCGGCCTGCTCCTGGTCGGCCGGGGCCCTGTACTGCTCGGGGCCCGGGCTGGCCGCCACCCGGCTCGACCCCGCGAGCGGCTCCGTGCTCTGGTCCGTACGCGGCGCCGCACCCGAATCGCGGATGACACCGAATCCGGCCCCGCTGCACGCCGCCGGGCTGGTGCTCGCGGTGGACGACGGCGGGAAGACGCTCCGGGCGCTGGATCCGGCGGCCGGTGTGCAGCGCTGGAAGCGGAGCCTGCAGCAGGGCGCGCAGGTGGTGCCCGTGGGCGAGCTGCTGCTGGTCACGGGCCCGGACGGGAACGTCACGATGCTGGACGCGGCCACCGGTGCGGCGCACTGGACGCACCGGCTCGGCGGACCGGGCTCCGTCTGGTTCGCCGGACCGGACCAGACCGGCGGCGCCGTCCCCTACGTGTCCACCCAGGCGGCGGACGGGAAGTCCACGCAGATCAGCGCGGTCGACCCGGCGAACGGCACGGTGCGCTGGCAGGTCCGCAACCCGTCACTGCTGGAACCGGTCGGCGCGGCGGCCGGCGGGCTGTACCTGCTGGAGGGCGACTCGCGGTCCGCGTCCGGGGCGGTGAGCAGGGCGGTCGTACGGGTGGACCTCGCGACCCGTGCCGTACGCAGGACCGCGCTGGCCGCACCGCTGCTCGACGCGCAGGCCGCGGTCGGCCCGGACGGGCGGGTGTACGCCTTCGGGACGGGCGGCGCCCTGACCGCGGTCGGGGCGGAGCGCGAGGACTGGCGGCTGGAGACGGGCGTGGCCGTGGGCTCGCGGCCGGTGGTCCACGACGGGCGGATCCACCTGACGGCGTCCGACGGGCGGACGCTGGCCGTGGACGGCGGCGGCCGACTGCTGGGCCAGACGAAGCCCCGGATCGGGGCCGGGCCCGGCGGCTACACCTCGACCCTGCCCGCACCGGTGGTCGGGGACGGGCGGCTGTTCGGCAGTGCGCCCGACGGGACGGTGTTCGCGGTGGCCGCGGGCGCGCCCGCCGCCTGGTGACACGGTGACATGCGGGCGCCCCCG
>NZ_BMVL01000024.1:7554-53539 GCF_014650695.1 Streptomyces avidinii
CGGAGCCGTTGCCGGAATCCCTGGATCAGCCGAGGAGGCTGACGTCGCGGACCGCGCCCTTGTCGGCGCTGGTGGCCATGGCGGCGTAGGCGCGCAGGGCCGCGGAGACCTTGCGCTCGCGGTTCTTCGGCGCGTAGACGCCGCCGAGGGCCTCGTGGCGGGCGGCGAGGGTGGCCTCGTCGACCAGGACCTCGATGGACCGGTTCGGGATGTCGATGCGGATCCGGTCACCGTCCTCGACGACCGCGATGGTGCCGCCCGAGGCCGCCTCCGGGGAGGCGTGGCCGATGGACAGGCCGGAGGTGCCGCCGGAGAAGCGGCCGTCCGTGACCAGGGCGCAGACCTTGCCGAGGCCGCGGCCCTTGAGGAAGGAGGTCGGGTAGAGCATCTCCTGCATGCCGGGACCGCCGCGCGGGCCCTCGTAGCGGATGACGACGACGTCGCCCGCCTTGATCTCCTTGCGGAGGATCTTGTCGACGGCCTCGTCCTGGGACTCGCAGACCACGGCCGGGCCCTCGAAGGTCCAGATCGACTCGTCGACGCCGGCGGTCTTCACGACGCACCCGTCGACGGCGATGTTGCCGCGCAGCACGGCCAGTCCGCCGTCCTTGGAGTACGCGTGCTGCACCGAGCGGATGCAGCCGCCCTCGGCGTCGAGGTCGAGGGTCTCCCAGCGCTTGGACTGGGAGAAGGCGGTGGCGGAGCGCTCGCAGCCGGGGGCCGCGTGCCACAGCTCCATGGCCGTGTCGGTGGCCGTCCCGGAGCGGGCGTCCCACTTCGCGAGCCAGTCCTCCAGGCCGTCGGAGTGGACGGTGGTGATGTCCTTGTTGAGGAGACCGCCGCGGTGCAGCTCGCCGAGGATGGCGGGGATGCCGCCGGCCCGGTGGATGTCCTCCATGTAGTACGTGCCGCCGGGCGCCACGTTCGGTGCGACCTTGGACAGGCACGGGACGCGGCGCGAGACGGCGTCGATGTCGGTGAGGTCGTACTCCAGGCCCGCTTCCTGGGCTGCGGCCAGCAGGTGCAGGATCGTGTTCGTGGAGCCGCCCATCGCGATGTCGAGGGCCATGGCGTTCTCGAAGGCCTCGCGGGTGGCGATGCTGCGCGGCAGGACGGACTCGTCGCCGTCCTCGTAGTAGCGCTTGGTGATCTCCACGACCGTGCGGCCGGCGTCCTCGTACAGGGCGCGGCGGGCGGTGTGCGTGGCGAGGACCGAACCGTTGCCCGGGAGGGCGAGACCGATGGCCTCGGCGAGGCAGTTCATCGAGTTGGCGGTGAACATGCCCGAACACGAGCCGCAGGTCGGACAGGCGTTCTCCTCGATCCGCAGGACGTCCTCGTCCGAGACGTTCTCGTTGGAGGCGTCGACCATGGCGTCGATCAGGTCGAGCTTGCGGACGGTGCCGTCGACGAGGACGGCCTGCCCGGCCTCCATCGGGCCGCCGGAGACGAAGACGACCGGGATGTTCAGCCGCATCGCGGCCATCAGCATCCCGGGCGTGATCTTGTCGCAGTTGGAGATGCAGATCAGCGCGTCGGCGCAGTGCGCCTCGACCATGTACTCGACCGAGTCCGCGATCAGGTCGCGGGAGGGGAGCGAGTACAGCATGCCGCCGTGGCCCATGGCGATGCCGTCGTCGACCGCGATGGTGTTGAACTCGCGCGGGATCGCACCGGCGGCGCGGATGGCGTCGGAGACGATCCGGCCGACGGGGGCCAGGTGGGTGTGACCGGGGACGAACTCGGTGAAGGAGTTGGCGACCGCGATGATCGGCTTGCCGATGTCCGCGCTCGCTACGCCCGACGCGCGCATCAGCGCACGCGCGCCTGCCATGTTGCGGCCGTGGGTGACGGTGCGGGACCTCAGCTCGGGCATGCGGTTTCACTCCCCATGAGTGCGGCTGTACGGTCAGCCGCGACTGCGGATATGGCTCAGATACGAGGCTACGCCCACCGCCCGCGATCCGGACACCACGTCCGGATGTCGGGACGGCGGGCTCATTCCTCGGTCAGGTACCGCTGGAGCGTGGGCGCAACCAGAGCCACGATCTTCTCCGGGTCGGCGGACGCGAGGGGCTCCACCTGGACCACGTAGCGCAGGATCGCGATGCCGACCATGTGGGAGGCGGCGAGCTCGGCGCGGAAGGTCGGGTCGGGGACGTCGAGGTCGGCGGCGACGCGCTCCAGGAGCCGCCGCAGCACCAGCTGGCGCAGCACCTTCGCGGCGGCCTCGTGCGTGAGCGCGGAGCGGATCACGGCCAGCAGCGGGACCCGGGTGACCGGGTTCTCCCAGACACCGAGGAAGTAGCGGGCGAGGCGCTCGCCGATGCCGTCCGGCCCCTCGCCGATGATCGCGGGGACCACGAGGGCGGGTTCGATGCTGACCTCGATGGCGGCGGCGAAGAGATCGTCCTTGCTGCCGAAGTAGTGGTGGACGAGCGCCGGGTCGACGCCGGCGACCTTCGCGATGCCGCGTACGGACGTCTTGTCGTACCCGCGCTCCGCGAACACCTCGCGGGCGGCGAGCCGGATGCGCTCCTGGGTGCCGGGGCCCTCGTCGGCCTCGTCCTGCCGGGGACGGCCGGGGCCGCGGCGGCGGGGCTTCGGTGCATCGGCGGCGGCCGTCATGGGCGGTGGGCCCCGTCGCGCTCGGACTCGATGGCGGTGGCGGTGGCGGTGGCGAGGTGCAGTCGGGTGAAGGCCAGCGCCTCGGCGAGATCGGCCTCGCGCTCGGCGGAGGACATCGCCCGGCGGGTGTTCACCTCGATCACGACGTGCCCGTCGAACGAGGTCCGCGCCAGGCGCTCCAGGAGCTCGGCGCAGGGCTGCGTACCGCGGCCCGGGACCAGGTGCTCGTCCTTGGCAGATCCGTTGCCGTCGGCGAGGTGGACGTGCGCGAGCCGGTCGCCCATCCGGTCGATCATCGCGGTGGCGTCGGTGCGGGCGGTCGCGGTGTGCGACAGGTCGACCGTGAAGTGCCGGTAGTCGTCCTTGGTCACGTCCCACTCGGGGGCGTACGCGAGCATCTCGCGGTCGCGGTAGCGCCAGGGGTACATGTTCTCCACGGCGAACCGCACGTCGGTCTCGTCGGCCATCCGCCAGATGCCGGTGACGAAGTCCCTCGCGTACTGGCGCTGCCAGCGGAACGGCGGATGCACGACCACGGTGCTCGCCCCGAGCCGCTCGGCCGCCGCCCGGGCGCGCTGCAGCTTGATCCACGGGTCGGTGGACCAGACCCGCTGGGTGATCAGGAGACACGGCGCGTGCACGGCCAGGATCGGCACCCCGTGGTGGTCGGAGAGGCGGCGCAGGGCGTCGACGTCCTGACTGACCGGGTCCGTCCAGACCATGACCTCGACGCCGTCGTACCCCAGGCGCGCGGCGATCTCGAAGGCGGTCGCCGTCGACTCCGGATAGACGGAGGCGGTGGAGAGGGCGACTTTCGCGGTCGGGACACGGACTGGTTCTGCCACGGGGACAGGGTACGGGCCCACGGCGGCGCCCGACCGTGACGGCGGCCACGCGGGGGAGGCCGTCACAGGGTGATCAGCCGGACGAGCAACACGATCACCGTGCCCGCCGTGAAGATCGACCCCAGCACGGTGAAGAGCAGATCGACGGTCCGCGCGTCCCAGCCCACGACCTCGAAACGGCGGGGCTTCTCCGGGTCGTAGCGGACCGTGACGCTCGCTCCCACCCGATAGGCGTGTCCGACCGAGCCGCGACCGAACCTGGACGAGTACGCGTGCTCGCGCCCGTCCCGCGAGGTCCAGGCCGCGACCGGGTGGTAGTACGTGGCGCCTTCGTCCCCCTTGCTCACTTCGTGGCGCACGATCCGGCCCACTGCGGTGACGCCGTCGCGCCGCAGCAGAGCGGCACGGCGCAGGCCGTAGGTGCCGATGCCGAGGAAGGCGACGCCGAGCGTCAGCGGTATGAGGGAGAAGAGCCATTCGCGTCCCATGATCTGTGCGACGCGTCCGCCCGAGTTCCGGTTGCGACCCGGCCGGATCAGACCCCCGGCGCCGGCATGTGGTCCAGGCGGCGCAGGATCATGCCCTCGCGCAGGGCCCACGGGCAGATCTCCAGTTCCTCCACGCCGAAGAGGTCCATCGTGGCCTCCGCCACCAGCGCACCCGCCAGGAGCTGGTTCGACCGCCCCTCCGAGACGCCGGGGAGCGCCGAGCGCTGGGCCGTGGTCATCGCCGCCAGGCGCGGGACCCACTCCTCCAGGGACTTGCGGCTCAGGTCCCGCTGCACGTACAGGCCGTCCGCCGAGCGCGCCGCGCCCGCGATGCGGGCCAGCTGCTTGAAGGTCTTCGAGGTGGCCACCACGTGGTCCGGCGCGCCGAAGCGGCGGAACTCGCCGACCGTGCGGGCGATCTCCGCCCGCACGTGCCGTCGCAGCGCCCGGATGTCCAGCGCGTCCGGCGGGTCGCCCGGAAGCCAGCCCGAGGTGAGGCGGCCCGCGCCGAGCGGGAGGGAGACGGCCGCGTCCGGGTCCTCGTCGATGCCGTACGCGATCTCCAGCGAGCCGCCGCCGATGTCCAGGACCAGCAGCTTCCCTGCGGACCAGCCGAACCAGCGGCGGGCCGCGAGGAAGGTGAGCCGGGCCTCGTCCTCGCCGCTCAGCACCGGCAGGTCGACTCCGGTCTCGGCCTTGACCCGCGCGAGGACCTCGTCCGCGTTCGTGGCCTCGCGCACGGCGCTGGTCGCGAAGGGCAGGACGTCCTCGCACCCCTTGTCCTCGGCGGCCTGCACCGCGTCGCCGATCACCGAGACGAGACGCTCGACGCCGTCGGGCGTCACCGCGCCCGCCTCGTCGAGCAGCTGCGCCAGCCTCATCTCCACCTTGTGCGAGTGCGCCGGCTGCGGGCGCGCGCCGGGGTGCGCGTCCACCACCAGCAGATGGACCGTATTCGAACCCACATCCAGCACACCGAGTCTCATAGGGGGAAACGCTACTGCGAGGAAGACTCGGGGGTTGAGTAAGGGGCGCATAGGCTTGGGTTTGTGCCAAATACGAAGAAGGCCAACAAGACCCGGTCGCAGAAGGACACGGGCAAGGACACCGCCAAGGCCAAGGGCGGCAAGGACAAGGGCGGCCAAGCCAAGGGCGGCAAGGGCAAGGCCGCGCTCGTGGCCGACGAGAAGGGGCTCGACTTCCCCCGGGCCTGGGTGGAATTCCCCGATCCCGCCGACGACGAGCAGGTCTTCCGCTGTGACCTGACCTGGCTCACCTCCCGCTGGACCTGCATCTTCGGCAGCGGCTGCCAGGGCATCCAGGTGGGCCGGGCGTCCGACGGCTGCTGCACGCTCGGCGCGCACTTCTCCGACGAGGACGACGAGAAGCGCGTCGCGGAGCACGTGGCCCGGCTGACGCCCGAGCTGTGGCAGTTCCACGACGTCGGCAGCGAGAGCGGATGGACGCAGCACGACGACGACGGGGAGAAGCAGACCCGCCGCTGGGACGGCGCGTGCATCTTCCTGAACCGGCCGGGCTTCCCCGCCGGCGCCGGCTGTTCCCTGCACATCCTGGCGCTCAAGAGTGGCCAGGAGCCGCTGGAGACCAAGCCCGACGTCTGCTGGCAGCTGCCGATCCGGCGCACCTACGAGTGGATCGACCGGCCCGACGACACCCGCGTGCTGCAGGTGTCGATCGGTGAGTACGACCGCCGCGGCTGGGGCCCGGGCGGCCACGACCTGCACTGGTGGTGCACGTCGGCCACCTCGGCGCACGGTGCCGGGCAGCCGGTGTACGTGTCGTACCGCCCCGAGCTGACGGAGCTGATGGGCAAGGAGGGGTACGACGCGCTCGTGGAGCTGTGCGAGGCGCGGCTCGCCTCGCTGCTGCCGATGGCCCCGCACCCCGCGGATCCCGCCTGACCCGGCCGAAGCCCGGCCCGGCCTCAGGCGCCCGATGACCCCGACGGGGCCGGGTCCGGGGCCGGGGAAACCGTTCCGCCCGTGCCCTCCGTCGGGGACGGTGCGGGTGTCGGGGACGGCGGCGGGATCGTCGGCTCCGTCGGGGACGGGGTCGGCGTGGTCGGCTGCGTCGGGTCCGGCGAGGGCTCCGGGGTCGCGGGCTGCGTCGGGTTCCGGGTGGGCGCGGGCGTCGACGCCGGGCGGCCCCGGCCCTGGATGGAGACCACCGCGCCGCTGGGGTCGACCCCGACCCGGGCCGCCCAGGCGCCGACGGGCTGGGCCTCGGGGTCCACGACGATGCGCAGGGTGACCGATTCTCCTGGGGCCAGCGTGCCCGCGGTCCGGCTCGCGCGCAGCCAGGGCGCGTCGGACCAGAGCCGCCAGTCGACCGGGGCGCCACCGGAGGCGGTGAGGGTGAGCAGGGTGACGGATCCCTGCGAGGACGCGGCCACGGCGAGGCGGCCGGCGCCGCCGGGCTGGTCGGGGGTGGCCGGCGGGCCGCTGCTGATCACCTCGACGGAGACGTCGGAGGCGGTGTCGCTCTGGGCGAAGCCCGGGCCGCCGGTCGTGGTGGCGGCGTTCCCGGCGTTCTCGTAGGCGGTGAGCGGGCGGCCGTCGGTCCGCGCGGTCGGGAGCTCGGACTCGCTGGCGGAGATACGGGTGGCGTCGCCGGGCTCGCCCGTGTCCGGGCCGCCCCGGTACGCGGCCCACAGCGCCAGGACGGGGGCGGCGACGACGGTGGCGACCACGGTGGTGGTCACCACCCGGGCGCGCAGCCGGTCGCGGCGGGCCGCGCGGTCCTTGGGGTCCATGGGGAAGCCGGTGCGGTCGAAGCGCGGGGCGGCTCCGCCGCGGCCGCGGCCCCGGCCCGAGCGGAGCATCGCGGCGTGGACGGCGGTACGGGGGGCCGGTACCAGGGGAAGGGCGGCGGTGTTGAGGCCGCCGGAGCCGGGCCAGGGGCCGGCGGCGCCGACGCGTTCGGCCACGCGGCGGCACCGGGGGCAGTCGTCGACGTGCCGGACGAGCTCGGCGCGCAGGGTGCTGGAGAGCAGGACGTTGCCGTCGCCGCCGTCACCGTCGTCACCGGTGAGCCGGGAGACGCCGGGGCAGTTGCCGGTCTCCACGACGGCAAGGGCGGCGCGGGTGCGCTCCACCTCGCAGGCGGCGCCGGAGAGCAGTTCGCGGGCGGCGGCCGCGGGGGTGCCGAGCACGGCGGCGAGTTCGGGGACACCGAGGCGGTGGCGGACGGCGAGTTCGAGGGCCTCGCGCTGCTCGGGTGTGGTGCCGGCTGCTTCGGGCCAGGCGAGCCGGGCCAGCTCGGTGCGGCGGTAGGCGCTGACGTCAAGCGGCCGGTGGGCCTCCGGGCCTCGTCCGGGGCCGGTGTCACCACCCGGCGCACGGCGGCGCTCGGTGTGCTCCGGCGCACGCCGGGCGGAATGCGCTCCCTGCCGTGCGCGCCGCTGCTCCGCCAGCCGGTGCAGGCAGCCCCAGCGCGCGAGCGCGTAGAGCCAGGCGCGCCGGTCCCCCTCGTCGGGGCAGCGGCCCGGGTGCCGCTCGGCGACGGCGAGGACGTCCCCGAGCACGTCGGTCGCGGTGTCGTGGTCGCACAGGACCGACAGGCAGTACGTGAACAGGCCGTCCAGGTAGGGCTCGTGCCGGAACGACGGCGGCTGCTCGCCCTCGTGGGGCGTGCGCCCGTGCGCCCGGTGTGCGCCGGTGTGCGCTGAGGAGTGTGCCTGGTTGCTGCTGTTCACCTGGCGACCGTAGGCGGCACCCCGGTGACGCTCTGGAAGCCTTCACCACATTTAGCCCTTACGGGTGAACAGATCGGTGAGGCGCTGACGCAGGCCCTGACGCGGTACGCCCACGGGCACGCCGGAAGGCACCCGGGGACCCCGCGACCGCCACCGCGGTCCGGTCTGTCGGTGGGGGCGGCTACCGTGAGCGCCATGGCTGCCCGCACCGCTCGTTCATCCGCCAAGGACCGGCCGTCCTACCGCTGCACCGATTGCGGCTGGACGACCGCCAAGTGGCTCGGCCGCTGTCCCGAGTGCCAGGCCTGGGGCACCGTCGAGGAGATGGGCGCGCCGGCCGTGCGGACCACCGCCGCCGGCCGGGTCTCCACCGCCGCCCTGCCGATCGCCCAGGTCGACGGCCGGACGGCGACCGCCCGCAGCACCGGCGTGGACGAGCTGGACCGCGTCCTCGGCGGCGGGCTCGTGCCCGGCGCCGTCGTACTGCTCGCCGGTGAGCCCGGCGTCGGCAAGTCGACGCTGCTGCTGGACGTCGCGGCGAAGGCGGCCAGCGACGAGCACCGCACGCTGTACGTGACGGGCGAGGAGTCGGCGAGCCAGGTGCGGCTGCGGGCCGACCGGATCAACGCGCTCAGCGATCACCTCTACCTGGCCGCCGAGACGGACCTGTCCGCCGTGCTCGGGCACCTCGACGCCGTGAAGCCGTCCCTGCTGATCCTGGACTCCGTACAGACCGTCGCCTCCCCCGAGATCGACGGCGCGCCCGGCGGCATGGCCCAGGTGCGCGAAGTGGCCGGAGCGCTGATCCGGGCCTCCAAGGAGCGGGGGATGTCCACCCTCCTCGTCGGCCACGTGACCAAGGACGGGGCCATCGCCGGTCCCCGTCTCCTGGAGCACCTCGTCGATGTCGTACTGAGCTTCGAGGGCGACCGGCACGCCCGGCTGCGGCTGGTGCGCGGCATCAAGAACCGGTACGGGGCCACCGACGAGGTCGGCTGCTTCGAGCTGCACGACGAGGGGATCACCGGTCTCGCCGATCCGAGCGGGCTGTTCCTGACCCGGCGGGCCGAGGCCGTGCCCGGCACCTGCCTGACCGTGACGCTGGAGGGGAAGCGCCCGCTGGTCGCCGAGGTGCAGGCGCTGACCGTGGACTCGCAGATCCCCTCTCCCCGGCGCACGACCTCCGGCCTGGAGACCTCGCGCGTCTCGATGATGCTGGCGGTGCTGGAGCAGCGCGGCCGGATCACGGCGCTCGGCAAGCGCGACATCTACAGCGCCACGGTGGGCGGGGTGAAGCTCACCGAGCCGGCCGCCGACCTGGCGATCGCGCTCGCGCTGGCCTCCGCCGCCAGTGACGTCCCGCTGCCGAAGAACCTCGTGGCGATCGGTGAGGTCGGCCTGGCCGGCGAGGTGCGGCGGGTCACCGGCGTGCAGCGGCGGCTGGCGGAGGCGCACCGGCTGGGGTTCACCCACGCGCTGGTCCCGGCGGATCCGGGCAAGGTGCCGGCCGGGATGAAGGTCATCGAGGTGGCCGACATGGGCGACGCGCTACGGGTGTTGCCGCGCGGCCGGTCCCGTACGCCGGCCCGGGAGCGGTCCGCGGAGTAACCGCCCCCGGGGCGCCCCGGGGACGCCCCGGCTCGTCCCCGGGCGAACGATCCGCTGGTCAGGGGGTCCGTACGAGGCCCTCGCGCGCCGCACCCGGACAAGCCACGGCGGGGCCGCGGCGCGCGCCGGTAGACTTCGGGATGGTCCGCCCGGCCGTACGCACGTCCTCGTGCCCGCGGCGCAGGGCGGCGCAACCCGCGACCGGAGGAGTGCAGTGGCAGCCAAGGACGGGGCAGCAGCATCCGGAAAGTCGGGCGCAAGCTCCAAGCAGGAGGCCATGATGCGCGCCTCGCTGAGCGCGGTCGCACCTGGTCAGCCGCTGCGTGACGGCTTGGAACGGATCGTCCGCGGCAACACCGGCGGGCTCATCGTCCTCGGCATGGACAAGAGCGTCGAGGCGATGTGCACCGGCGGCTTCGTCCTGGACGTGGAGTTCACCGCGACCCGGCTGCGCGAGCTGTGCAAGCTCGACGGCGCGCTCATCCTCGACAAGGACATCACCAAGATCCTCCGGGCCGGTGTGCAGCTGGTGCCCGACGCGTCGATCCCGACGGAGGAGACGGGCACGCGCCACCGCACGGCCGACCGCGTCTCCAAGCAGTGCGGCTTCCCGGTGGTGTCGGTGTCGCAGTCGATGCGGCTGATCGCGCTGTACGTGGACGGGGAGCGGCGGGTCCTGGAGGAGTCCGGGGCGATCCTGTCCCGGGCGAACCAGGCACTGGCCACGCTGGAGCGGTACAAGCTGCGCCTCGACGAGGTCGCGGGCACGCTGTCGGCGCTGGAGATCGAGGACCTGGTCACGGTCCGCGACGTGACGGCCGTCGCGCAGCGGCTGGAAATGGTCCGCCGCATCGCGACCGAGATCGCCGAGTACGTGGTCGAACTGGGCACGGACGGGCGACTGCTGTCGCTGCAGCTGGACGAGCTGACGGTCGGGATCGAGCAGGAGCGGGAGCTGGTCATCCGGGACTACGTGCCGGAGCCGACGGCGAAGCGTTCCCGCACGGTGGACGAGGCGCTGGCGGAGCTGGACGCGCTGACCCATCCGGAGCTGCTGGAACTGGCGATCGTGGCGCGGGCGCTCGGGTACACCGGCTCTCCGGAGACCCTGGACTCGGCGGTGTCGCCGCGCGGCTACCGGCTGCTGGCGAAGGTGCCGAGGCTGCCGGGCGCGATCATCGAGCGGCTCGTGGAGCACTTCGGCGGGCTGCAGAAGCTGCTCGCCGCGAGCGTCGACGACCTGCAGGCCGTGGACGGGGTGGGCGAGGCCCGTGCCCGCAGCGTCCGCGAGGGCCTGTCCCGCCTGGCCGAGTCGTCCATCCTGGAGCGGTACGTCTAGGCTGCGCCGCCGAGCCGGACGGCCTAGTCCTGCTTCAGGACGAATGAGGTTCGGGCCACCGGCATGCCCGGAGCCTTGACCTCGACCACATAGGTGTCGGGAGCCGCGGACCCCGCCGGAGGCGTCTGGCACTGGTCGGCCGCGCTGAAGCGGCGGTCCCAGTCCAGCGACTGCTTGGTCTCGCCCTGCGCCGGGACGCGGAAGAAGGCGTTGCCCGCGCCCGCCGGGCAGTCCGCCGAGGACCACACCGCCTTACTGCTGCTCGCCTGAAGGATCGTCAGGACGGCCTGCTTCGGGCCGAGGTCGACCTTGCAGGTGGTTCCGGAAGTGTTGCGGGCGACCAGTTCGAGGCGGGGCTTCTCGTTCGCCTCGTACTCGTTCTTGGCGCTCTTGACCTCCCACTGCAGCGCACCCGACGCGCAGGTGGGCAGCGGGGAGTCCGCCGGGACCTGGGCGGGGCCGCCCGCGGCGCCGCCGGAACCGGAGCCGCCGTTCGAGGCCGTGCCGCTGCCCGGTTCGCCGTTCTTGCCCGCGCCGCCCGTGGATCCACCCTCGGAGCCGGCGGTTCCGCCGCTGCCCGACTCGGGGCGCCCGCCGGGGGCCGCGCTGATCGCGGGTCCGGTGCCGGCCGGACCCGGGGTGATCGAGGCGACCGGGTCGGGGCCGCCCTGGCCCTTTCCGTTCGTACTCGTCCTCCCCCCACCGGAACTGACGGTCCATACGGCGAGGAGCGCGAGGAGCGCGACAACGGAAGCCAGCACAGCCCTCCGTCGCCAGTAGATGGAGGAGGGGAGCGGCCCGACCGGATTGCGCAGAGATCCCACGGACGGAACTTTACGAGAGTTCGCGACCCGATCAGTGCCCCACATGCCGCGCGGTGCACTCGATTTGCCGATGATCATCCTGCGGGCGCAACCGCCGGCATCGAGATCCGGCCAAAGGGCTGACGCGGAGATTAAGCCGCTTTGAGTACGTTCGGTAAGCATGGACAGTTCCGACCCCTACCGCGCCGTCATCGATTTTCGCCCACTGGACACCCTCATGGGTGCAATCGTCCTTCGAGACAGTCCGCGGTGGACGAGGAGCGGCCCTGCCGCGCCGTCGTCGGGGCCGCCGCCTCCCTGGTGCCCTGCCCCGGGCCGGGCGACTGGTCGTTCCCCAGCAACCACGCGGTCCTCGCGGGCGCCGCCGCCGTGGCCCTGACCATGGCCGTACGCCGGCTCGCGCTGCTGACCGTGCCGCTCGCGCTGCTGATGGCCTTCTCCCGGGTCTTCGTGGGCGTGCACTACCCGCACGACGTGGCGTTCGGCCTGCTGCTCGGTGGTTCGGCCGCAGCCCTCGTCGTCCTCGCGCTCACCGGTCCGACGGCTGCGGTCATCACCGCCGCGCGGACGGGCGCGGTCCCGGCCGTCGTGTGGTTCACCGGTCCCGGTCCGGCGCGCCGAGGCATGCGAAACGTGCCAGGATGCCGTCTGCCATGACTGCATCTCCCGCTTCCTCCACGGCCGTATCCCCCGACTCCTCCCACGCGCTGCACTCCCCCGTCATCGCGTGGTTCGACGAGCACGCCCGCGACCTGCCCTGGCGCCGCCCCGAGGCCGGCCCCTGGGGGGTCATGGTCAGCGAGTTCATGCTCCAGCAGACACCCGTCAGCCGGGTCCTGCCGGTCTACGAGCAGTGGCTCGCCCGGTGGCCCCGCCCCGCGGACCTGGCCGCCGAGGCCCCCGGCGAGGCCGTACGGGCCTGGGGGCGGCTCGGCTACCCGCGCCGCGCGCTGCGGCTGCACGGCGCGGCCGTCGCCATAACGGAGCGGCACGGTGGCGACGTACCGCGGGAGCACGCGCAGTTGCTGGCGCTGCCCGGGATCGGCGAGTACACGGCGGCGGCCGTGGCCTCCTTCGCGTACGGGCAGCGGCACGCCGTCCTCGACACGAACGTCCGGCGGGTCTTCGCCCGCACCGCGACCGGGGTCGAATACCCGCCGAACGCGACGACCGCCGCCGAGCGGCGCCTGGCCCGGACCCTGCTGCCCGAGGACGAGGACACCGCGGCCCGCTGGGCGGCGGCCTCGATGGAGCTCGGCGCCCTGGTGTGCACCGCCAAGAGCCCCGACTGCGCGCGCTGCCCGGTGGCCGGACTGTGCGCGTGGCGCCTCGCGGGCAAGCCCGCGCACGAGGGCCCGCCGCGGCGCGGGCAGACGTACGCCGGGACCGACCGGCAGGTGCGCGGGAAGCTCCTCGCCGTACTCCGGGAGGCGGTGGGCGCCGTTCCGCAGGCCGTCCTCGACACGGTCTGGGACGAGCCGGTGCAGCGGGCCCGGGCGCTGGACGGGCTGGTCTCCGACGGGCTGGTGGAACCCCTGGACGGAGGCCTATACCGGCTCCCGCAGACGGCACCCGGGGCAGCCCCGCAGGCAGCCCCGCAGGCAGCCCCCCGGCCCGCCCCCGCACCCGGTCGAAGCTGACTCGAAGATTCCGCTTACTGCCGTGAACTCGCAGCTCACGGGGGTTGTTACACAACCTATGGGTGTCCGTGCGTCCACCGAAGGCTGGCTCGCACAGGCCCGTGACAACCCCTCCGTACCTTCGAATCCGTAAGGCAGCGGATGAGCGGGTGGACGGTAGCGGAGGCGGTCGAGATGGCGCACGGTGAGGTACTCGAATTCGAAGAGTACGTACGCACCCGGCAGGACGCACTGCTGCGCAGCGCCCGGCGCCTGGTCCCGGACCCCACCGACGCCCAGGACCTCCTGCAGACCGCGCTCGTGCGCACCTACGGCCGCTGGGACGGCATCGCCGACAAGTCCCTGGCCGACGCCTACCTGCGCCGCGTCATGATCAACACCCGCACCGAGTGGTGGCGCGCCCGCAAGCTCGACGAGGTCCCCACCGACCAGCTCCCCGACGCATCGGTCGAGGACGGCTCCGACCAGCGCGCCGACCGCGCCCTCCTCATGGACATCCTCAAGGTTCTCGCGCCCAAGCAGCGCAGCGTGGTCGTGCTGCGACACTGGGAGCAGATGAGCACCGAGGAAACGGCCGCGGCGCTCGGAATGTCGGCGGGAACCGTGAAGAGCACTCTGCACCGCGCGCTGGCCCGCCTCCGGCAGGAGCTGGAGAGCCGGGACCTGGACATGCGTGCGCTGGAGCGCGGTGACCACACCATGCGGTACGAGGGGCGTGAGCGGTGCGCGGCCTGAACGGCCAAGGTTTGTCCGGAGGTTCTCTGGTGCTGATGTCGGCGGGGACGGTCGTCCTCGTCGGCACAGCCGTGTTCGCGGTCGGGTGCGCCACCGGCGGCACCGGTCTGCGCGACGGCGGCCCGGCCCGCACCGATGCCGTGTCCAGAACCACCCCCTCGGGAGCCTCCCCCGAGGACTCCTCCGCGGCCTCGGCCGCCGCGTCGGGGCAGGCGCTGAAGAAGGTCGACCCCGTTGCGCTGCTGATGAAGGACCCCAAGGTCGGCAACGAGGTCAAACGCGACCTCAAGCCGTGCTCGGGCAAGGAGTACCCGGTGGACGTGAGCTACGGGAAGGTCACCGGAGGCCCCGTCGCCGACATCGTCATCAACGTCCTGTCCTGCGCCGACGCCCTGGGGCGCGGCACCTACGTGTACCGGGCGGACGGCGGCGCGTACGAGAATGTGTTCGCGGACGAACAGCCACCCGTCTACGCGGAGATCGACCGGGGCGACCTGGTCGTCACGAAGCAGGTCTACGGAAAGAGCGACGCGCTCGCCTATCCGTCGGGCGAGGACGTGATCACGTACCGCTGGAACGGGGAGAAGTTCACCGAGCAGGACCGAGTTCACTCGGAGTACAGCAACGTGGTCGACGGCGGAGTCCAGCCCGCCCCGGTCACGAGTCAGAAGAACTGAGCACAGAAGAACCGAGGCGAGGCTCCCGCATGGCCGAGACCCATGTCCTGTTCGTCGAGGACGACGACGTCATCCGTGAGGCCACGACCCTGGCGCTGGAACGCGACGGGTTCGTGGTCACGGCCATGCCCGACGGCCTGTCCGGCCTGGAGTCCTTCCGCGCGAACCGGCCCGACATCGCGCTGCTGGACGTGATGGTCCCGGGCATGGACGGCGTCAGCCTGTGCCGCCGCATCCGCGACGAGTCCACCGTTCCGGTGATCATGCTCTCCGCGCGCGCCGACTCCATCGACGTGGTGCTGGGCCTGGAGGCGGGCGCCGACGACTACGTCACCAAGCCCTTCGACGGATCCGTCCTCGTCGCCCGGATCCGCGCCGTCCTGCGCCGCTTCGACCACTCGGGCGGCCCGCAGAACGGCGGCCCGAACGGGGCCGACAACGGCTCGGACGGCGAGCGCGGCGTGCTCTCCTTCGGCGACCTGGAGGTGGACACCGAGGGCATGGAGGTCCGCCGGGCGGGCGCCGCCGTGGCACTGACGCCGACCGAGATGCGGCTGCTGCTGGAGTTCTCCTCCGCGCCCGGCACCGTCCTGTCGCGCGACCGCCTGCTGGAGCGGGTCTGGGACTACGACTGGGGCGGCGACACCCGCGTCGTGGACGTCCACGTCCAGCGCCTGCGCACCAAGATCGGCCAGGACCGGATCGAAACGGTCCGGGGCTTCGGATACAAACTCAAGGCATGAGACGGTTCACCCTCCGCACGGGGATCCGCTGGAAGATCACACTCGCCATCGCGGCCGTGGGCGCCCTCGTCACGGTCGCGCTGAGCCTGGTGGTGCACAGCGCTGCCCGCGTGTCGATGCTGGAGAGCGCGCGCGAGGTGCAGCTGGAGCGCGTGCAGTTCATCTCCCGCAATGCCGAGGCCGGGCGCAAACCGCCCATGGGTGCCAAGCTCAACGATCCCGAACTGCCCTCCGAACTGCGGCACAAGGCGCAGTCGGGCCGGCGCGGGACCTACATCCAGGAGCGGCCGCGCGGCGGGCTGCCCGAGGTGTGGGCCGCCGTACCGCTCGGGAACGGGCAGGTGCTGTCGCTGCACACCCCGTTCCGGGAGAGCGTCAATCTGCTCCCCGACCTGGACCGGGCCCTGGTCATCGGCGGACTGTCCGCCGTGATCGCCGGCTCGGCGCTCGGCGTGCTCATCGGCGGACAGATCTCGCGCAGGCTGCGCAAGGCCGCCGCCGCCGCGCAGCGGGTGGCGCACGGCGATCCCGACGTACGCGTCCGGGACGCGGTCGGTGGCGTCGTCCGCGACGAGACGGACGACCTCGCGCGGGCCGTGGACGCCATGGCCGACGCCCTCCAGCAGCGGCTGGAGGCCGAGCGGCGGGTGACCGCGGACATCGCGCACGAGCTGCGGACCCCGGTCACCGGCCTGCTCACGGCGGCGGAACTGCTGCCCCCGGGGCGGCCGACCGAGCTGGTGCGGGACCGGGTACAGGCGCTGCGCGCGCTGGTCGAGGACGTACTGGAAGTGGCCCGGCTGGACAGTGCGTCGGAGCGGGCGGAGCTCCAGGACGTGGCGCTGGGCGAGTTCGTGAGCCGTCGGGTCGCGTCGCTGATGCCGGAGGCGACCGTACGGGTCGTCGCGGACGAGATCGTCAGCACCGACCCGCGGCGCCTGGAGCGGATCCTGGGCAACCTGCTGGCCAATGCTGCGCGCTACGGGCAGCCGCCGGTCCAGGTCGACGTCGAGGGCCGGGTCGTACGGGTCCGGGACCACGGGCCGGGCTTCCCGGAGGCTCTGCTGCGCGAGGGGCCGAGCCGCTTCCGCACCGGGTCGACGGACCGTGCGGGCGTGGGGCACGGGCTGGGGCTGACCATTGCGGAGGGCCAGGCGCGGGTGCTGGGCGCCCGGCTGACGTTCCGTAACGTGGCCGCCCGCGGCGGCGTGGAGCGCGAGGGCGCGGCGGCGGGGGCGGTGGCGGTGCTGTGGCTGCCGGAGCACGCGCCGACGGCGACGGGCAGCTTCCCGACCCTGAAGCCGCCGCAGGGCTGAACCGGGGCGGGTCGGACGGGACGGGGACCGGGCCGTACCCACTCGGGGGTCCGTGACTTAGCATCCGTGGCATGACCGACGGTACGAATCCCCCGAGCCACCCGCAGCCCGAGCCCGCCCCGGGGAGCGGCGGATACGGGTTCCCGCCGGGACCGCCCGCACAGGGCGGCTACGGCTATCCGTCCTCCGCCGGGAGCTACGGCTACCCCCCGGCCGGGCAGCAGCCGAACCCGTACCAGCAGGACCCGTACCAGCAGCCGGACCCGTACCAGCAGCACGACGCGTACCAGCAGCCGGACGCGGGCGGCGGTCAGCAGTGGCCTCCGGCCCCGGCCCAGCCGGGCTTCACGCGGCTGGCCGGTCCGGACCTGCCCGGCGCGTCCGAGCCGGTCGACTGGGAGGCCATGGCCGACCGCTCCGCGGCGGAGCGGCGCAAGAAGCGGCTGTGGATGCTCGGCGGCGGCATAACCGTCCTCGCGCTGCTGGCCGGCGGCGGAACGTTCTTCCTGATGGGCAGCGGCGACGACGGGGGCCAGCCGGACGCCCAGCCCACGAACTCCTCCTCGCCCGAGCCGGAGGACTCGAAGTCGCCGGGCGGCTACACCGCCACCGTCGCGGGTGACGACACCCTGCTGCGCGACAGCTACGGCAGCATGGGCATGCGGCTCGGCCCCGACCTCAAGGTCGGCCCGCTGGGCAAGCGGTTCCAGGTCGTGGGCCGGGGCAACGGGAACTCGTGGGCGCAGTCCGCGGAGCCGGTCGTGGACGTGACGAAGAGCTTCACCGTGACGGCGCGGGCCTACAACTCCGCCGCCAAGGGCTCGCGGATCGTCATGAGCCAGGGCGACGGGGAGTCGTTCTCCTTCGAGCTCGGCGTGAACGAGGTCAACGGCAAGCAGGCCTGGATCTTCCGCGTGCAGACGGGCGACAAGGGCGCCGCGGCCACCACGCGGACCGTCACCGCCGAGGGGCTCAGCATGGTGAAGACCCCCACGCTGCTGATGGCCACCTACGACGCCGAGAAGAAGGCCATCGCGCTCTACGTGGACGGCAAGAAGGCCGGCGAGACCCCGGTGCCGCCCATCTGGCAGGCCCCCGGTCCGCTCCAGCTCGGCCGGTCCAAGCACCACAACATCTGGACCGGTCCGTGGCAGGGCGCCCTGCACAACATCAAGGTCTACGACATGGCCTTCACGGCGGAGCAGGCCGCCGG
Source organism: Streptomyces avidinii (assembly GCF_014650695.1). GTDB lineage: Bacteria > Actinomycetota > Actinomycetes > Streptomycetales > Streptomycetaceae > Streptomyces > Streptomyces avidinii. The sequence goes on from NZ_BMVL01000024.1 coordinate 25,326, forward strand.
GTACAAGGAGGGGAAGCTCGAACCAGCGCCGAAGCCGACCCATGCCTGGCTGCTCACCTGATCGGTGAGCAGGGCGGGTCGGCCGGTACGACGTGCGCCGCGGGGGCGGCGGTCGAGAGGGGTCAGGCAGGCCTGACGGTCGAACGCGTCGGACGAGTCGGACGCGTCAGACGGTGACGCCGTTGGTGCGCAGGAAGGCCACCGGGTTGACGGCGGAGCCGTAGTTCGGGGTGGTGCGGATCTCGAAGTGCAGGTGCGGGCCGCTGGAGTTGCCGGTGTTACCGGAAAGGGCGATGCGCTGCGAGGCCTTGACCTTCTGGCCGATCTTGACCTGGATCTTCGAGAGGTGCGCGTACTGCGAGTACGTGTTGTTGGCGTGCTTGATCACGATGGCGTTGCCGTACGCGGGGCCGTCGCCGCCGCCGTTCGGGCCGGCCTTGACGACGACGCCGGCGGCCGCGGCCTTGACCTGGGTGCCGACCGGGACGGCGAAGTCCTGGCCGGAGTGCTTGTGGGACCACATGTTGCCGCCCTTGCCGAAGGTGGCGGACAGCGTGTACTTCTCCAGCGGCTTGTCCCAGAGACCGGTCTTCGAGGCGCCCGCGGCACCGGCGGCGCCGGCCGCCTTGGCGGTGACGGCGGTCTGCGGGGCGTCTGCGAACGCGGCGGTCGTGCCCGCCCCGAGGGCCAGCACCGCACCGAGAGCGGTGGTGCCGACAGCGATACGGGTACGACGGGTGTTGACGCGCTTCGCGAACATGTGCAGACCTCCGGGGCCGGGGACAAGGGGGGTTTCACACCTGTAAGAGGCATGAAGTGACCCGGCACGATGAAGCGCGTGCCGGGCTGGCTCATCCTTGGTAACCCGAGCCCCCGTACTTCCCCAAACCTCCCCATTACTACTCGAACTCGTAGCGGAGGCCGGGCTCTCCGGCCTGTTGACGGCGGTTTTCCAGGGACGGAGCCCCCACCCCGAGGTCCATTTGATCTACGAATCCGCCTAGTACATCCGATTTGTCCTGTGCGGCTTGTCACCGCACCCGGAACCCCGGCCCCACCGAAACCAGGACCGTTTGAGGCCCACGTCACTAGGCTCCAGCGTCGTGGACGCATCGGTGTTGGGGATCCGGCTGGCCTCGGGGGTCGTGTCCCCCCTCGTCAGGAAGCTCTTCCGGCAGGAGGGGGCGGGCGCGGGCCTGGTGGACCGGCCGCACCGGATCTCCTCCTACCTGGCCTGGCGCGAGAAACGCGGCCTGGACGCCGCCGACCTGCGGAAACTCGCCGACCGCCTGGTGGAGGAGGCGTTAGCCGCCCCCGGGGAACAGCCCCTGCCACCCGGCGAGGAAGCGGGCGTGTCCGCCGCCCTCGCCGCCACCCTGCACGCGCTGGGCGACCTCGCCCTCTCCGACGTGGAAGCCGTCCGCCTCGGACCGCAGGCCTTCGCCCGCAGGCTCCGGGCCGCCGCCCCGCACCCCGGGCTCTCCCGGGACGCCGAGCTCTTCCACGCACGCCTGGTGGATCTGGCCTGCCTGCACATCCTGAACTTCTTCACCCAGCGCTCCACCTTCGTGGCCGCGACCCTCGTCGAGCAGAGCCGGCTGCACGCCGAGACCATCGCCAAGGTGGACGAGCTGCTGACCCGCGTCCCCCGCCAGGACGGCCGCGACGCCGCCTTCGAGGCCCGCTACCTGGACTACCTGGCCCGGCGCCACGGCACCCTCACCATCTTCGGCCTCGACCTGGCCCCGGGCTCCTCCCGCTGGCCGCTGGACACCGCTTACGTGAGCCTGGAGGTCTCCGCCGCCCGCGGGGCGGGCGGCGGAACCCGGACCGGGGACCGTGAGGGCGCCCTCCCCTCCGCCTACTCCCTGCCCGCCGACCGGCTGCTCGCCGGGCACCACCGCGTCCTGCTGCGCGGCGAGGCCGGATCCGGCAAGACCACCCTCATCCAGTGGCTGGCCGTCTCCGCCGCCCGGAACCCCGGCGCGGGGACCGTCCCCTTCGTCCTGCCGCTGCGCACCCTGACCCGGCACGGCGAGCGGCTGCCCGCGCCCCGCGACTTCCTCGCCGGCTCCCCGCTGGCCGGGGAGGCCCCGGGCGGTTGGGAGGGCCGGGTGCTGCGCGACGGGCGCGCCCTCCTGCTCGTCGACGGCATCGACGAGATCCCGGAGGCCGAGCGGGACCGCGCCCGGGACTGGCTGGCCGACCTGATCACCGCCTGCCCCGGCAACCGCTGGCTGGTGACCTCCCGCCCCACGGCGGTCCGGCAGGACTGGCTGGCCGCCGTGGACTTCTCCGAGGTGACCCTGACCCCGATGAACCCGGCGAACGTACGGGCCTTCATCGAGCGCTGGCACGCGGCCGCGGACCACACCCCGCCCGAGTACCGGGAGCAGCTGCTGGACTCCGTGGCGAAGAAGCCGGACCTGGCCAGGCTGGCCACCAATCCACTGCTGTGCGGCATGATCTGCGCCCTGCACCGGGAGCGCCGCGGCTTCCTGCCCTCGGGCCGCAAGGAGCTGTACGCGGCCGCCCTGTCCATGCTGCTCCACCGCCGCGACCGCGAGCGCGGCCTGCGGCTGCCGGACCTGGCCGAGGAACCCCAGCTGCAGCTGCTCCAGCGGCTCGCGTACTGGCTGATCCGCAACGGACGCACGGAAATGGACCGCTCCCGGGCCGAGGCACTGATCGAGGACGCGCTGCCCGCCGTGCCGGCCGCCGGTGTGCTCGGCGGCGCACCGGCCGTGTTCGCGCACTTCCTGGAGCGCACCGGACTCCTGCGGGCCCCGACGGAGGACACCGTCGAGTTCGTCCACCGCACCTTCCAGGACTTCCTGGGCGCCCGGGCGGCCCTGGACGAGGGCGGCGTCGGCGAGCTGACCGGCCACGCGGAGGACGACCAGTGGGAGGACGTCATCCGCATGGCGGTGGCCCAGGGCCGCCCCCGCGACCGCGCCGAAATCATCCGGGCCCTGCTGGCCCGGAACTCCAACCGGTCCGTGCTCCTCGCCTACGCCTCCTTGCAGTACGCGACGGAACTGGACCCCGCACTGCGCGCCGAGGCCGAGGCCGCCGTACGGCACCTGCTGCCGCCCCGGAGCATCGAGGAGGCCAAGGAACTGGGCCGCACCGGCCCGCTGGTGCTGGAGCTGCTGGCCGACCCGGCCACGGCGAGCGAGGAGGACGCGCTCATGGCCGTCGCCGCGGCCGGCGAGACCCTCTCGGAACTGGCGATCCCCTATCTGGCGGGCTTCCGCAACAAGCCGTCGCCCGCGGTCCACCACGCCCTGGTCTCGCTGTGGGGCCGCTTCGACGCCCGGAAGTACGCCCGGGAGGTGATCGAGCACCTCCGCCACGATCCGCACGCCCTGCAGATCCTCAGCGACTCCCAGGCCGACGCCCTGCACACGTTCGCGCATCCGCCGGGGCTCATCGTGCGCGACACCGTGTCCGCCCGGGCCCTGTCCGCACTGTGCTCCCGCGTCCAGGTGGTCAGTCTGGCCCTCTTCCATCTCGGAGAGCTCAGCGACCTGGAATTCCTGCGCGAACAGGCTTCGATCGAGGTACTGGAGATCCTCCGCTGCCCCGGCCTCGCCGATGTGACGGCCCTGTACGGCCTGCCGATGCGGGTCGCCCGCCTCAGGATGTCCGTACCGGGCCTGCACGAGGTCATCGCGAGCTGGCCCCGGCTGCGCTCGCTGGAGCTCTACTCGCCGTATCCCTGGTCGGCCTGCGGCCTCGCGCCCGGGGCGGAGCTGGAATCCCTGGTCCTGGACACGCCCGCGGTGCACCTTGAGGGCCTGGGACGGCATTCCGGCCTGCGCATCCTGAACCTCGGGCACCGCTGGAGGCCATCCGACCCGGCCGACTGGGCCGAGCTGTCCCGGCTGGATCAGCTGGAGGAACTCGCCGTATCGGACGAGGTGCTGTCGGACCTGGTCGAGCACCTGAGGCTGCCGTCGCTGCGGACCCTGCGGCTGTACGGGGACGAGGTGCTCGCGCCGGATCTGGAGGAGCGGCTGGCACAGCGCCTGCCGGAGACCGACGTCGAGTCCTTCTACCAGGTGTACGAGCAGTGACCCACTGACGGAAAAAGGGGCGGCCCCGGAACCTTCCGGTTCCGGGGCCGCCCCTTGGCACTCGGCCGCGCTTACGCGCCCTTCGACAGGTCCGGGCCGGAGCCCGTGGCCTCGATCGGGGGAAGGTCCGGCAGGGCCGCCTTCTCCTCGCCGCGGAAGGTGAACTTGGCTTCCTCGCCCTCACCCTCCTTGCCGACGACCACGATGTGACCGGGACGCAGCTCGCCGAAGAGGATCTTCTCCGACAGGATGTCCTCGATCTCGCGCTGGATGGTCCGGCGCAGCGGCCGGGCACCCATGATCGGGTCGTAGCCGCGCTTGGCGAGCAGGAGCTTCGCGTCACCGCTCAGCTCGATGCCCATGTCGCGGTCCTTCAGGCGCTCGTCCACCTTGGCGATCATCAGGTCGACGATCTGGACGATGTCTTCCTCGGTGAGCTGGTGGAAGACGACCGTGTCGTCGACACGGTTGAGGAACTCGGGCCGGAAGTGCTGCTTGAGCTCTTCGTTGACCTTCGCCTTCATCCGGTCGTATCCGGTCTTGGTGTCGCCCTGGGCCGCGAAGCCCAGGTTGAAGCCCTTCGAGATGTCCCGGGTACCCAGGTTGGTCGTCATGATGATGACCGTGTTCTTGAAGTCCACGACCCGGCCCTGGGAGTCGGTCAGACGACCGTCCTCCAGGATCTGGAGAAGGGAATTGAAGATATCCGGGTGGGCCTTCTCGACCTCGTCGAAGAGGACGACGGAGAACGGCTTCCGGCGCACCTTCTCGGTGAGCTGGCCGCCCTCTTCGTAGCCCACGTAGCCGGGGGGCGAACCGAAGAGACGCGAAACCGTGTGCTTCTCGCTGAACTCCGACATGTCGAGGGAGATCAGCGCGTCCTCGTCGCCGAAGAGGAATTCGGCGAGCGTCTTGGAGAGCTCGGTCTTACCAACACCGGACGGACCGGCGAAGATGAACGAGCCACCCGGACGCTTCGGGTCCTTCAGACCCGCACGGGTACGGCGGATCGCCTGGGAGAGCGCCTTGATGGCGTCCTTCTGGCCGATGACCCGACGGTGGAGCTCGTCCTCCATGCGGAGCAGTCGCGAGGACTCCTCCTCGGTGAGCTTGAAGACGGGAATGCCGGTCGCGGTCGCGAGGACTTCGGCGATGAGCTCGCCGTCGACCTCGGCGACGACGTCCATGTCGCCGGCCTTCCATTCCTTCTCGCGCTTGGTCTTCCCCGCGAGCAGCTGCTTCTCCTTGTCGCGGAGAGAAGCCGCCTTCTCGAAGTCCTGGGAGTCGATGGCCGACTCCTTGTCACGGCGCACGGCCGCGATCTTCTCGTCGAACTCGCGGAGGTCCGGCGGCGCGGTCATCCGGCGGATGCGCATCCTGGAGCCGGCCTCGTCGATCAGGTCGATCGCCTTGTCCGGGAGGAAGCGGTCCGAGATGTACCGGTCCGCCAGCGTCGCCGCCTGGACGAGGGCCTCGTCCGTGATGGAGACGCGGTGGTGGGCCTCGTAGCGGTCGCGCAGGCCCTTGAGGATCTCGATCGTGTGGGGGAGGGAAGGCTCCGCCACCTGGATCGGCTGGAAGCGGCGCTCAAGAGCCGCGTCCTTCTCGAGGTGCTTGCGGTACTCGTCGAGCGTCGTGGCACCGATGGTCTGGAGCTCACCACGGGCCAGCATGGGCTTCAGGATGCTGGCGGCGTCGATCGCGCCCTCGGCGGCACCCGCACCCACGAGGGTGTGGAGCTCGTCGATGAACAGGATGATGTCGCCGCGGGTGCGGATCTCCTTGAGCACCTTCTTCAGGCGCTCCTCGAAGTCACCGCGGTAGCGGGAACCCGCGACCAGGGCGCCGAGGTCAAGCGTGTAGAGGTGCTTGTCCTTCAGCGTCTCGGGAACCTCGCCCTTGACGATCGCCTGGGCCAGGCCCTCGACGACGGCGGTCTTGCCGACGCCGGGCTCGCCGATGAGGACCGGGTTGTTCTTCGTACGGCGGGACAGCACCTGCATGACCCGCTCGATCTCCTTCTCGCGCCCGATGACCGGGTCGAGCTTGGATTCGCGGGCCGCCTGGGTGAGGTTGCGGCCGAACTGGTCCAGGACGAGCGAGGTCGAGGGCGTGCCCTCGGCCGGGCCGCCGGCCGTGGCCGATTCCTTGCCTCCACCGGTGTAGCCGGAGAGCAGCTGGATGACCTGCTGCCGGACTCGGTTGAGATCGGCGCCCAGCTTCACGAGGACCTGGGCGGCGACGCCCTCGCCCTCGCGGATCAGGCCGAGCAGGATGTGCTCGGTGCCGATGTAGTTGTGGCCGAGCTGGAGGGCCTCTCGGAGCGAAAGCTCCAGGACCTTCTTCGCCCGCGGAGTGAAGGGGATGTGGCCGGACGGGGCCTGCTGCCCCTGACCGATGATCTCCTCAACCTGCTGGCGAACAGCCTCGAGCGAAATCCCGAGGCTCTCCAGGGCCTTAGCGGCGACACCCTCACCCTCGTGGATCAAGCCCAGGAGGATGTGCTCGGTGCCGATGTAGTTGTGGTTGAGCATCCGGGCTTCTTCCTGAGCCAGGACGACAACCCGCCGCGCGCGGTCGGTGAACCTCTCGAACATCGTTTATCGCTCCTCAGAGCGGTCGGGCAGTTCGGGGTCGGTCCCCGCCCTGTCCTTCCGCATGCTAGTCCCGCGGGGCGGGACAGCTCATTCCAACTGCCGACATCCGTCCACGGCTCACCCCTGCATCAGCGGGAAAACCGGCTTGAAGAGCCGACAACTGCTCCAACTCGATGGTGCGAGACGATGTTCCCGCAGGCCAGGCAGATACCCGTCATGCGTGTACGCCGACGGCGAACGGAGGCCCGTCAAATCAGCGTGTCGCCCCGATCCACTAGGAATGTCTTACCCGTAAGGACTGACACTCCATGCCGGTGGCACCGGTTCCCTCCGCTAAGGGCGAACACAGTTGCGTCCCGAATGCGGGACTCCGGCCATCATGGACGTTTACGTTCCGCATGGTGTTGCGTGCGGTCTGTCACATTGAGCGTAACCCCGGGGCGTTTCGGAAGTTGCTCCGGACATGGCCGTAACCCTCCCGCCGCTCGCCCCGTCACTCGTGCCGCCGCCCCGCACGGCGCCCGAGGAGGACGCGTACGCCACCTGGTACGGAAGGACGCTCGGCTGGACCGCCACGGGCGGGCCGCCCGCCCGGCTCGCGACCGGGATCCGGTTCGACGTGCTGGAGCTGCCCTCCGACGCAGGAGCGGCGCTGCTGCGCAGGCCGGTCGCCACGGGCCCGGTGGCGCTGATGGGGCGCCGGATGCGGTTCCTGGTGGCCGCGGGGAGCGCAGAGGAGCTGGAGGGGCTGCTCGACTGGCTGGAGTGGGGCGGGGTCGCCCTCGATCTGACCGCCCTGGGTGCGGGTGGCCGGATCACCGCCCCGGCTCCCCCGGGGCTGCCCCCGGGAGAAAGCCCTCGGGGGGCCGCCGTGTGGCTGCGACCCCCCGAGCAGGGGTGTGAGGCACTGCTGCCGACCCTGCCCGGTCCCGGGCGGGCCGCCGGACCCGCTCACGGGCCCGACCTCGTACGCCTGGTGGCTGCGGCGGCGACGGAATGCCACCGGGCGCGCCTGGGACGGCGTACGACGGGGGTCCGTCAGCCCTTGGCCTTCTCGTAGGCCTCGCGGATCTCGGCCGGGACGCGGCCGCGGTCGTTCACGTTGTAGTTGTTCTCCTTGGCCCACGCGCGGATCTCCGCGGTGTCCGGGTGACCGGTCGCCACCGAGCCACGGCCCTTGGCGCGGGCGGCGGTGGCACGGCCACCGGTGCGGCGGCCGCCCTTGGTGTACGGGTCGAGCAGACCGCGGAGCTTTTCAGCGTTGGCGGTGGTGAGGTCGATCTCGTAGGTCTTGCCATCCAGAGCGAACGTCACCGTCTCGTCCGCCTCGCCACCGTCGAGGTCGTCGACAAGAAGGACCTGAACCTTCTGTGCCACCGGGATTTCCTTTCATCGAAAAGCAGTACGCGGAAAGGAAACCGCTTTTGCCTGGAAAACACAAACCCCCGGGGAGAGGTTCGAGACCGCAACAGGGCGGGAAACGTGCGCGATTCGGACATAGGCCACAGGTGCGCAGAGCGCCGGAAAAGCTGAGGCCATCGATCAGAGGTGCAGAAGCATCCGACTGTTGCCCAAGGTGTTCGGCTTCACTCGTTCGAGACCGAGGAACTCGGCGACACCCTCGTCATAGGAACGCAGGAGCTCCATGTACACATCGGTCTTGACCGGGGTCTCGCCGATCTCGACGAAGCCGTGCTTCGCAAAGAACTCGACTTCGAAGGTCAGGCAGAAAACCCGGCTCACCCCGAGCGTGCGGGCGGTGCGCAACAACTGCTCCAGCACCTGATGCCCGACTCCGCCGCCCTTCAGGTCGCGGTCGACGGCGAGAGTGCGTACTTCGGCAAGGTCTTCCCACATCACGTGGAGAGCGCCGCAGCCGACGACCTGGCCGTCGGAGTCGCGTTCCGCGACCCAGAACTCCTGGATGTCCTCGTAAAGGACGACCGGTGCTTTGTCGAGCAGGATCCGCTGCTGCACGTACTGGTCGAGGAGGCGGCGCAGCGCGGGAACATCACGCGTGCGGGCACGGCGGATCGTCACTGTTTCTGCATGTGCAGTGGAAAACTCTCCCATGGCTGCGGACGCTATCGCCCCGGTGGCTCCGGGCGCTCGGCGGAGTCCCCTTCGGCCGTGGGCGGAGCGGGAGGTTCGGCGGCGGCGTCGGCGGCGGACTCACCGTCGTGCTGCACGACGCGCACGGCGTCACGGAGTGCTTCGCGCTGTTCCGCGGACATCATGCCGAAGAAGGCGACGAGGGCGGCCGCCGGGTTGTCGCTCGTCGACCAGGCTTCGTTCATCAGCGCGGCCGAGTAGGCAGCGCGGGTGGAGACCGCCGTATATCGATAGGCGCGGCCTTCGGCTTCCCGCCGGACCCAACCCTTCTGATGAAGATTGTCCATAACGGTCATCACCGTGGTGTACGCGATGGACCGTTCCTGCTGGAGGTCTTCCAGTACTTCTCGGACGGTGACCGGGCGGTTCCACTGCCACACCCGCGTCATGACGGCGTCTTCGAGATCTCCCAGTGGGCGAGGCACAACAGCACGATAGTGCGGCTTGTATGGAATTGCCCGACTATTCGCTCGGCAACGCGCCACGAAAACGGGCGCACGGCCGGTGCGGCCGCACGCCCTGAGGGGTTACTTCTGCTGCTGGGTGGCCTCGGCCCGGGCGAGCACGGCATCGACCGCCGCGTCCTCCTTGGCCTTGTTGGCGCCGCCCTGGCTCTTCACGATCGTCACGACGAGAGCGATGAAGAACGCGGCCATCACGAAGGGGGGCACGAGCGCGGAGACGTAGTCCATGCCCCACAGCGTAGCTACCCGGCGACCCGCCCGGCCGCCGGGGGCGGGGCGGGCTTGCGGCGCGGCGGGAACACCTCACCGGGCGTGGGGATCGGCCGCTCGGGGCGCGGCTGCTCCTCGGGGTGGGGCGCCGGATGCGACGGCTGCTCGTCCTTCTCCTTGCCGCCGGCGCCCTTGCCTCCGGCGTCCTTGCCGCCGGCCAGTGCCAGCAGCCGGGTCCGGGGCGCCGGGGCGGTCGACAGCCGTCGGCGTACGGAACGCTCCGCGACGGCCCGGACCCGCTCCAGCAGCGCCGCGGCGACCGGATTGGCGCGGAGCGCGCGCAGGGCGGCGAGGTCGTCGGGTTCCGGTTCGTACCCGGCGGCCAGGGCGTCCTGCAGCAGCTCCAGGTAGCCGGACAGACTGCCGGGCAGGGCGCTTCGGTAGCGCGCGAGGTCCGCGAGGAGGAACGCTCTGAGCCGGCCCGCCTCCAGGACCGCGTCGTCCACCGACTGCGCGAGGCGCAGGCAGTCCTGGACCTCCTCGGCCGCCAGGGGGGCCGAGGAGGACTGAAGGGCGTGGGCGAGGAGACGCCTGAGCAGGTGCAGCTCAGCGGCGCTGAACGCCATGCCGCCGCGGGATCCGTAGGGCGTGGGCATGGGGCCGAAGATACGCGCTAATCGGACAAAATCCCCTGATCGTGGGCACGGCGCGGCGCGGCGGGTCCCTCGGCCGGCCCCTCGGCCGCCCCCCTGCCGGCCCCTCAGCCGGTCTCTTTGACCGCGCGCAGGAAGTCGGCCCAGGCGGCCTGGGTGGTGGCGAGCACGAGGTGGGCGGGGTCGGCGCGATCGGCGACCTTGACGAGGGCCCCGGGGGCGGTGGCGACGTATACGCAGGCGTCGCCCTCGCTGCAGAACGAGGACTTCCGCCACGCGGGCTGAGTGGTCATGGTGTCTCCTCCGGGCGCGGTGGCCGGTAATTGCCGTGAAGGGACGGTAACGCCGTGGCCGGTCCCCGCCGGTGACTTTCCGGAATTCGGTGTTTCCCGGGCACTTCGCTCCCGGGGTGCGGGCCGCGGCGCGGCGGGCCGGGCGGAGCCGGGCAGGGCCGGGCGGAGCCGGGCAGACCGTGCAGGGCCGGGCAGGGGCCCCGCCCGGGCAGCGGCGGCCCGCCCGGCCGCGTCAGATCCGGGCCACGAAGGCCGATACCGCTTCGTGGACGTCGGATTCCGTCCAGGCCAGGCCAGGCTCCGTGATGTCGAGTTCCGTCACCGCCAGACCCGGCGGCCCCTCCGCGGACCAGCGACGGAAGAGGACCGTGCCCGTCTCCTCCGCCTGGCGCAGACCCGCCTCCGTCAGCCGGTCCGCCTCGTACGGGAGCCACACCTGGAACTGGTGCGTGTGCGGCTCCTCCGGATTGATCCGGGCCCACGGGACCCCCGAGTCCGCGAACGCCGACCGCAGCGCCGCGGCCACCACCCGCGCCTGGGCGACGTACGACGGCAGCCGCGGCAGTTCCCGTTCCAGTCCGGCCAGCGCGGACAGGGCCTGCGGGAACTGCCGGAAGATCTGGCCGCCGTAGCGGTGGCGCCAGACCCGGGTCTCCTCCACGAACTCCCGCGGCCCCGCCAGCGCCGCCCCGCTCAGCCCGCCGAGCGACTTGTAGAAGGAGACGTAGACCGAGTCCGCGAGCCCCGCGATCTCCGGCAGCGTGCGCCCGAAGTGGACGGTGGACTCCCACAGCCGGGCCCCGTCGAAGTGCACGACCGCGTCCCGCTCCCGGGCCGCGTCCGTCAGCGCCTCCAGCTCCTCCCAGGTGGGCAGCAGGAAGCCCGCGTCCCGCAGCGGCAGCTCCAGCATCAGCGTGCCGAACGGCTCCCGCAGCGAGGCGACCTCCTCGGCCGACGGCTGGCGCGCCTCCGTCGTCGGGTGCGCCACCCGCAGTCCGGAGACCGCCGACAGGGCACCCCCCTCCCAGCGCTCCGGATGGCTCATCGGGTGCAGCGCCACCACCGGGTTCCCGGTCCGGGCGGCCCAGCACCGCAGCGCGATCTGCTGCGCCATCGTCCCGCTCGGGAAGAACGCCGCGTCCTGCGTCCCCAGCAGCTCCGCGACCCTGCGCTCCAGCGCGGTGACGACCCCGTCGCCGTAGACGTCAGCCGGGCCGTCCAGGTCGTAGGGGGCCTCGGCGAGGGAGCCGAGCAGCTCCCCGACCGTGGGCTCCAGCAGGCTGTGCGACAGCCGCCGGCCCGCCCCTCGCCAGGCCGCGACCAGCCGCTTCGTACGTTCCGTGTCCTCGCTGTTGTCACTCATGAGCACAAATCCTCGCCCCCGTCGCCGCCGACCGGCCAACAGCCCCAGGAGCTAGCATGGCGGCGTATCGTCCGGTACCCCCCGCGGACTGGAACGGAAGGGCCCTCCCCGCGTGAATCCATCACAGCCGCCACGCCCTGCCCGGCTCGCCGTCGGCGTCGTCGGAGCCGGCCGCGTCGGTCCCGCCCTGGCGCGCGCGCTCCAGCAGGCCGGACACCGGCCGGTCGCCGTCTCCGGTGTCTCCGACACCTCCGTGCGCCGGGCCGCCCGGATGCTGCCCGACGTACCGATCGTGCCGCCCGCGCAGGTGCTGGAGCTGGCCGACCTGGTGCTGCTCACCGTCCCCGACGACGCACTGCCGTCCCTCGTGGAGGGCCTCGCCGAGACCGGCGCGGTCCGGCCCGGACAACTCCTCGTGCACACCTCCGGCCGGTACGGGACCTCCGTGCTCGACCCGGCGCGCCGCGCGGGCGCCCTGCCGCTGGCCCTGCACCCGGCGATGACCTTCACCGGCACCGAGGTCGACGTGCAGCGGCTCGCCGGCTGCTCCTTCGGTGTCACCGCCCCCGACGAGCTGCGCCTGGCCGCCGAGGCCCTGGTCATCGAGATGGGCGGGGAGCCCGAGTGGATCGCGGAGGAGAACCGTCCGCTCTACCACGCGGCCCTCGCCCTCGGCGCGAACCACCTGGTCACGCTGGTCGCCCAGTCGATGGAGCTGCTGGCCGAGGCCGGGGTGGAACACCCCGACCGGATGCTCGGCCCGCTGCTCGGCGCGGCTCTCGACAACGCCCTGCGCTCCGGCGACGCCGCCCTGACCGGGCCGGTGGCCCGCGGCGACGCCGGTACGGTCGCCGCGCACGTCTCGGAGCTGCGCCGGCACGCGCCCGGCGCCGTCGCCGGATACCTGGCGATGGCCCGCGCCACCGCGGACCGGGCCCTCGCGCACGGTCTGCTCAAGCCCGAACTCGCCGAGGACCTGCTCGGTGTGCTCGCCGACACGAAGTCCGACGGGGGCGACCGGTGACCGACCTGCTGCTGCACACCGCCGAGGAGCTGCACAAGCTGCCGCGCACCGGCCGCCGGGCCGTGGTGATGACCATGGGCGCCCTCCACGAGGGCCACGCCACCCTGATCCGTACGGCTCGCGAGCAGGCCGGGCCGGGCGGCCAGGTCGTCGTCACCGTCTTCGTCAACCCGCTGCAGTTCGGGGCGGGCGAGGACCTCGACCGCTACCCCCGCACCCTCGACGCAGACGTCGCGATCGCCGAAGCGGCGGGCGCCGACGCGGTGTTCGCCCCCGCCGTCGACGAGGTCTACCCGGGCGGCGACCCGCAGGTGCGGATCACCGCGGGCCCGATGGGCGAGCGCCTCGAAGGAGCCACCCGCCCCGGGCACTTCGACGGGATGCTGACCGTCGTCGCCAAGCTGCTCCATCTCACCCGCCCCGACCTGGCCCTCTTCGGCCAGAAGGACGCACAGCAACTGGCCCTGATCCGGCGGATGGTGACCGACCTGAACTTCCCCGTCGAGGTGGTCGGCGTACCGACCGTCCGCGAGGAGGACGGGCTCGCGCTGTCGTCCCGCAACCGCTACCTCTCGACCGCCGAGCGGCACACCGCCCTCGCCCTGTCGCGCGCCCTGTTCGCCGGCCGCGACCGACTCGCCGCGCAGGCGGCCCTGCGCGCCCGCGCCGAGGCCGCCCCGGCCAGCGACGAGCGGGCCACCGCCCTGGCCCGACTGGGCGAGATCCGGGCCTCCGCCGACGCGCACGCCGTCTCGGCGGCGGGCGCCGGGCTGCCGGACGCCGTCCGGGCCGCCGCGCTCCACGTCCTGGAGGAGGCGGGCCGCCACGAGCCGCCGCTCGTGCTGGACTACCTGGCGCTGGTGGACCCGCTGGACTTCACCGAGACCGGTCAGGACTTCACCGGGCGGGCCGTGCTGGCCGTCGCCGCGAAGGTGGGCTCGACCCGGCTGATCGACAACATCCCATTGGAATTCGGAGCACACTCGTGAGCACACCGGGCAGAGGCCCCGCAGGCAGCGGCGGCGCAGACACGGCCGCGGGCACCGGCATACGGCTGCACGCGCCGGCCCCCGGCTGGTCCCTCGACGCCGATGTCGTGGTCGTCGGTTCCGGCGTGGCGGGCCTGACCGCGGCGCTGCGCTGCGCCGCCGGGGGCCGCCGTACCGTCGTGGTCACCAAGGCCCGGCTGGACGACGGCTCCACCCGCTGGGCCCAGGGCGGTATCGCCGCGGCCCTCGGCGAGGGCGACACTCCGGAACAGCACCTCGACGACACCCTGGTCGCGGGTGCGGGCCTGTGCGACGAGGAGGCCGTACGGCTGCTCGTCACCGAGGGCCCGGACGCCGTACGGCGGCTGATGGCCACCGGCGCCGTCTTCGACACCTCCACGGAGACCGGCGAGATAGAACTGACCCGCGAGGGCGGCCACCACCGCCGCCGGATCGCGCACGCGGGCGGCGACGCCACCGGCGCCGAGATCTCCCGGGCGCTCGTCGAGGCCGTCCAGGCCGCGGGCATCGAGACCGTCGAGAACGCCCTCGTACTGGACCTGCTCCAGGACGCGCAGGGCCGTACGGCCGGTGTCACCCTGCACGTCATGGGCGAGGGCCAGCACGACGGGGTCGGCGCCGTCCACGCGCCCGCCGTGATCCTCGCGACCGGCGGCATGGGCCAGGTCTTCTCCGCCACCACCAACCCGTCGGTGTCCACCGGCGACGGCGTGGCGCTGGCGCTGCGGGCCGGCGCCGAGGTCTCCGACCTCGAATTCGTGCAGTTCCACCCGACGGTGCTCTTCCTCGGCCCGGACGCCGAGGGGCAGCAGCCGCTGGTGTCGGAGGCGGTCCGCGGCGAGGGCGCGTACTTGGTCGACGCGGACGGCGTGCGCTTCATGCAGGGGCAGCACGAGCTCGCCGAGCTGGCGCCCCGCGACATCGTCGCCAAGGGCATCATGCGCCGTATGCAGGAGCAGGGCGCGCAGCACATGTACCTCGACGCCCGGCACTTCGGCGCGCAGATGTGGGAGCAACGCTTCCCGACCATCCTGGCCGCCTGCCGCTCCCACGGCATCGACCCGGTGACCGAGCCGATCCCGGTCGCACCCGCGGCGCACTACGCGTCCGGCGGCGTCCGCACCGACCTGCACGGGCGGACCACCGTCCCCGGTCTGTACGCCTGCGGCGAGGTCGCCTGCACCGGTGTGCACGGCGCGAACCGGCTGGCCTCCAACTCGCTGCTGGAGGGCCTGGTCTTCGCCGAGCGGATCGCCGAGGACATCGTCGCCGAGCGGCCCGCCGGCAGCGGCCCGGGCATACCGGTCCCCGCGACCGGCCCGCTACAGCCCGCCGGGGCCCGGTACGAGGTCCAGCGGATCATGACGGACGGCGCGGGCGTGCTCCGCTCCGCCGCGTCGCTGAACGCGGCCGCCGAGGCCCTCGAAGCGCTGTACGCCACCGCCCTGAACGATCTCGAAGCGCACGGCAGGACCGCCGAGCCGGGCGTGGACACCTGGGAGGCCACGAACCTGCTGTGCGTGGCACGGGTCCTGGTCGCCGCGGCGCAGCGGCGCGTGGAGACCCGCGGCTGCCACTGGCGCGAGGACCACCCCGAGCGGGACGATGCGCACTGGCGCCGCCACCTCGTCGTCCGGCTCTCCGCGACCGAGAAGCGCGCCCTGGTGGTCGTACCCACCGACTCCGCGGACTTCCCGTCCGTGCACCCCCTGAGCACCCCGAGCCTGGAGCAGTGACCGTGAGCACCCCCGAACTTCCCCTGATCGACCAGAACGACGGCGGCTGCGGCGACGACTGCGCCTGCGGCGACGGCGAGGAGAGCGGCCTCGACCCGGCGCTCGCCCAGCTGCTGGCGGACGCCGGCCTGGACCCGATCGAGGTCGAGGACATCGCGCACATGGCGCTGTCCGAGGACCTGGACGGCGGCGTGGACGTGACGACCGTCGCGACCGTGCCGGAGGAGGCCGAGGCCGTCGCCGACTTCGTCGCGCGCGAGGACGGCGTCGTGGCCGGTCTGCGCATCGCCGAGGCCGTGTTCTCCGTGGTCTGCACGGAGGCCTTCGAGGTGGAGCGGCACGCGGAGGACGGCGACGCCGTCACGGCCGGTCAGCTGCTGCTGTCCGTGCGCTCGCGCACCCGTGACCTGCTCACGGCGGAGCGCAGCGCGCTGAACATCATGTGCCGGCTGTCGGGCATCGCGACGGCCACCCGCCGCTGGGCCGACGTGCTGGAGGGCACCGCGGCGAAGGTCCGCGACACCCGCAAGACCACGCCGGGCCTGCGCTCGCTGGAGAAGTACGCGGTGCGCTGCGGCGGCGGCGTCAACCACCGGATGTCGCTGTCGGACGCGGCGCTGGTCAAGGACAACCACGTGGTGGCGGCGGGCGGTGTCGCGCAGGCCTTCAAGGCCGTGCGCGAGGCCTTCCCGGAGGTCCCCATCGAGGTCGAGGTCGACACGCTGGAGCAGATCGGCGAGGTCCTGGAGGCCGGCGCCGACCTGATCCTGCTCGACAACTTCACCGTCGAGCAGACCGCGCAGGCCGTGGCCCTGGTCGCCGGCCGTGCGGTGCTGGAGTCCTCGGGCCGCCTCACACTGGGCACGGCGCGCGCGTACGCGGAGACCGGCGTGGACTACCTGGCCGTCGGCGCGCTGACGCACTCCTCGCCGATCCTGGACATCGGGCTCGATCTGCGCGAGGCGGTGTAACCCGTGCTCCTCACCATCGACGTAGGCAACACCCACACGGTCCTGGGCCTGTTCGACGGTGACGAGATCGTCGAGCACTGGCGCATCTCGACCGACCCGCGGCGCACGGCCGACGAGATGGCCGTGCTGATGCAGGGCCTCATGGGCATGCACCCGATGCTCGGCAGCGAGCTGGGCGACGGGATCCACGGCATCGCGATCTGCTCCACGGTGCCGTCGGTGCTGCACGAGCTGCGCGAGGTCACCCGGCGCTACTACGGCGACGTGCCGGCGGTGCTGGTGGAGCCCGGGATCAAGACGGGCGTGCCGATCCTCATGGACAACCCGAAGGAGGTCGGCGCGGACCGCATCATCAACGCGGTCGCGGCGGTCGAGCTCTACGGGGGCCCGGCGATCGTGGTCGACTTCGGTACGGCGACCACCTTCGACGCGGTGTCCGCGAAGGGCGAGTACGTGGGCGGGGTGATCTCCCCGGGCATCGAGATCTCGATGGAGGCGCTCGGCGTACGGGGGGCCCAGCTGCGGAAGATCGAGCTGGCGCGGCCGCGGAACGTGATCGGGAAGTCCACGGTCGAGGCGATGCAGTCGGGCGTGGTCTACGGCTTCGCGGGACAGGTCGACGGGGTCGTGACCCGGATGGCGAAGGAGCTGGCCGGACCGCACGGCGACCCGGACGACGTCCGGGTCATCGCCACCGGCGGACTGGCTCCGATGGTGCTGGGCGAATCCTCGGTGATCGACGACCACGAGCCGTGGCTGACGCTGATCGGGCTGCGGCTGGTGTACCAGCGCAACGCGCCCAACTTCGAGTAGACCGGCACCGGGCGGGGCGGGCGGGGCGGCGCGTGCGTCGCACCGGTCCGGCCGGGCGGTGGGTTCCCGGGCCGGGTCCGGCCCGCAGCCGCCGCCGCGTCAGCACGGCCGCGGGCGGACCAGTATCCGGCGCAGGGCCGCACGCCACGGGTGGCGGCCCGAGCCGCCGTCCATGACGGCGCGGGCCTGCGCGTAGGTGCGGGCCGAACGCAGGACGGCGACGTCGTCGCGGCCGGGCGGCGGGGGCATCGGGGCGCCCTGCTGGGAGGCCCGGTAGGTGTCGAGGAGGTACTGCTCGATGGCGCTCATGGCTCAAGCCTCACCCCGTCGGCGGCATCCCGCACGACAGTTGACGTTCCCCGTCAATCCACGGCCCGAAAGCGCCCCCGCGTGGCGGATGATCACTCGTCCGGACGCCGCGCCGGGCCGCTGACGATCACTCGTACGGCGGCCCGGCGCGGACCTCCCGACGTCCCCGACCTGCGCGGACCGTGAGAATGGCCTGATGAGCGTCACCATCGACATCGCAGGCCTGCCCACCGAGCGGATCACTTTCGCGCCCTCCCCGCTCGCGGAGCTCTGCATGTCCCTGCACGCGCTCTCCCAGCCCGCGCACCACCCCGGGCTGACCTCCTGGACCACCGCCACCGCCGCCTCCCTCGATCCGTGCCTCGCGGACCGGCTGCTGGAGGCCGACTTCATGTGGCGGAGCTCCTTCTCCGACATCTTCATGGCCTTCGCCGGGATCACCGGCGGTACCGGGCAGCCGGCCGCCACGCTGGCCGAGGAGCTGGACGTACTCGACCGGCTGGACGACGAGCGGTTCGTGCATGCCGCCATGGAGCACTGCTGGCTGGCGCTCTACAACGACGGCGGCCCCGCCACCTCCCCCCTGGCGAACCCGGCGGCGCGGGCCAAGGCGCTGGAGACGGCCGCCGCCCGCGGCCCGCGCCAGCTGGAGTTCTCGGTGCGGCTGCTCGACGACACCGCCGCCGTACGGGTGTGGATGCGGCGCCTGCTGGAGGACTGCGACGAGGCCTTCTTCGCCGAGACGTGGAAGCGCGTCGAGCCGGGCCAGAGCGCCGACGCCCGGCACAAGACCGAGGTGCTGCGCCGCAAGGGGCTGCCGACCGCGCTGAAGGAGGTCTCGGCGGCCCTCAGCATCGACGAGCGCGGCACCACGATCACCGCCGACAAGATGGTCCACGGGTCGACCACGGCCACCGATCACCGAATAGGCGCCGGCCTGGTGTTCGTGCCGACCAACTTCGGCTGGCCGCATCTGCTGGTGCTGCACGCCCCGGGCTGGCGCCCGGTGGTCCACTATCCTCTCGGCTCCCCCGAACTGGCCTCCGCGCCGGGCTCGGTGGAACTGCTCCAGCTGCGGATGGAGGCGCTGGCGCACCCCATGCGGATGCTGCTGTGCCGGAGCCTGGCCCGGGCCCCGTACACGACGAGCGAACTGGCGACCGTGTACGGGATCACCGCGCCGGAGGTGTCGCGGCATCTGGCCGTCCTGAAAAAGGCGGGCCTCATGCACACGCGGCGTCAGGGTCGGTACGTCCAGCACCAGTTGGACCTGACGGCGGTGGCCCGGATCGGATCGGACTTCATCGAGGGCATCCTCCGCTAGCTCCGGACCGGGGCTCGGGACGACGGGCGGTTGGCCGGAATCACACGGCCCGTATTCACCGATATGCGGAATTCATAAACCGGAATCAGCGAAAACTCTGGCCATGGTGGCCACTTGCTGTCTAACGTGCGTCCACCGATCCCCCACGTAACGCGCACCACTTCTGCGCACCCGCACCACCACGATCCGCCATGCTCCGCCTTGCTGTGCCTGCTCCGCCCTGCCCTGCTCGTCTTTGTCGTGGAAGGACCTTCATGCCCTCACGCCGTATAGCCGCAGCAACCGCCGCCCTGGCAGCCGCGGCCCTCGTCTCGCCCCTGCTGCTGGCCGGACCCGCCGGCGCGACCGGGAGCCCGCAGAGCGACGCCGCCCGCGGTGACGCCCTCGCCAGGAAGCTGGTCAAGGAGGCGACCGGCAAGGGCGCCTACAACCACCTCAAGGTGCTGCAGTCGCTCGCCGACTACAACAACGGCAACCGTGCGGCCGGTTCCAAGGGCCACGAGCAGTCGGCCAAGTACATCGAGGCCGTGATGAAGGCGGCCGGATACACGGTCACCCGCAACGAGTTCGACTTCGTCTACGTCGAGACCATCGAGGAGAAGCTGACGGTGGGCGGCGCGAACGAGCGCGACGTACCGATCCACCTGATGACCTACACGGCGAACTCCCCGGAGGGCGGTGTGACGGCCCCGGTCGCCGTCGCCCCGGTCGACGCGGACGGGACGAACGGCTGCGAGCCCGGCGACTTCGCCTCCGGCACCTTCACCGGCAAGATCGCCCTGGTCAAGCGCGGCGGCTGCACCTTCGCGGTGAAGCAGCAGAACGCGGCGACCGCCGGCGCGGTCGGCGCGATCATCTACAACAACACCGCGGGCGCCCTGAACGGCACCCTCGGCGACCCGACGCTGGGCAAGGTCCCGACAGGCGGCATCACCCAGGAGGACGGCGAGAAGCTCGCCGCCGAGGCCGCCGCAGGTCCGGTCGAGGTCACCCTCGACATCCGCGAGCTGCGCGAGAACCGCAAGACGTTCAACGTCATCGCCGAGACCAAGGGCGGCGACGCGGACAACACCGTCTTCCTCGGCGCACACCTCGACTCGGTCGCGGCAGGCCCGGGCATCAACGACAACGGCTCCGGCTCGGCGGGCATCCTCCAGGTCGCCCAGCGACTCGCGAGCGAGCAGAAGAAGGTCAAGAACAAGGTCAAGTTCGCCTGGTGGTCGGCGGAGGAGTTCGGCCTGCTCGGCTCCGAGGCGTACGTCGCCGGACTGACGGACGCGCAGAAGAAGCAGATCAAGCTCTATCTGAACTTCGACATGATCGCCTCGCCGAACGCCGCCTACTTCGTCTACGACGGCGACGACTCGGACGCGACCGGCGCGGGCCCCGGCCCGGCGGGCTCCGCCCAGCTGGAGAAGGGGATCACCGACTTCCTCGACTCGAAGAAGATCCCGCACGAGGGCACCGACTTCTCGGGCCGCTCGGACTACGGCCCGTTCATCGAGGTGGGCATCCCCTCCGGCGGCACCTTCACCGGCGCCGAGGGCATCAAGACCCCGGAGCAGGCCGCGAAGTTCGGCGGCCAGGCGGGCGTCGCCTACGACGTGAACTACCACGGCAAGGGTGACGACATCACCAACATCGACCAGAAGGCGCTCGACATCAACGTCGACGTCATCGCGGACGCGGTCGGCCACTACGCGCACGACCTGGCCCCGCTGTCGAAGCCGGTCGTCTCGCAGCCCACGGGCGGCTCGGGCAGCGGCGGCGGCCTGCACCAGGGCCACGACGAGGTCCAGCAGTAACCAGGTGAGCGCATGACGACGAGGGCCGGGATCCGCCACTGGATCCCGGCCCTCCGCGCTGTCCGGCAGGTCAGTGCGCCGCCGGCAGGTCAGTGCGCCGCCGGCCGCCCCGGCCACGCGGGGGCCGGGATGCCGACCGGCTGCACCAGCCAGCCGAAGGCTCCCAGGCCGGCGCGGTCCGTCAGCTCGGCGGCCTCGCCGGCCGCGGACAGAGCCCGTACGTAGGCCACCGGGTCCGCCCCGGCCAGGGCCAGCGGGGGCCGGGCACCCGAGACGCCGAGGGCGGCCAGCGCCTCGCGCTGGGTCAGCAGGACCGCCCCCGGCCCCGCGCAGGAGTCCAGGGCCACGTGGGCGGTGACGTCACAGGTGCCGTCCGGGACCGGCGGGACCTCCCGCCCGGCGCGAAAGCCCGTCAGGGTGCCGTACGGGGGCCGCGCGTCCCGGGTGTGGACGTAGTCCACCGCCACCGCCAGGCCCCGCTCCAGGGTCCCCGCAGCCGCCGCCCAGGCCTCGTCCCGGGCCCGGCCGATCTCCGCGCGGCCGCCGCCCGGCCACCACCGCTCCAGCCAGGCCCGGTCCGCGCCGTCCAGCGGGCCGCCCGGGCGCTCCGTACCGTCCGGGGCGACCATGACGTAGCGCCCGTCCTCGGCGATCTCCAGGGGCACGTTGTCCAACCACTCGTTGGCGAAGAGCAGCCCCGTCGCCCGGTCGGGCGGGGCCGCGACCCAACGGATCCGCGGGTCGAGCCCGGCCGGCCGCTCGGCCCGTTCCACGGCGTACGGGCGCAACCGCGCGACCGTCCCCGGCTCCAGCGCGGCGAGCACCCCCGCCAGCAGCTCCCCCCGGCCGGCCCCCATGTCCACCAGGTCCAGCTCCGCCGGATGCCCGAGCTCGGCGTCCACCCACTCCAGCAGCCGGGCCACGGCCCCCGCGTACAGCGGCGAGGCGTGCACGGAGGTACGGAAGTGCCCGGCCGGCCCCGGCCCGCCCGGCCGCACGTAGAAGCCCCCGGGCCCGTACAGCGCGGCGTCCATCGCCCTGCGCCACCGGACCCGGTCCACACCTTCACCCTGAGAGCTCACCGGACAAAGGCTATGCTTCCGTCCACCTAGGGGAGTACTCGCCCGAGGTCAGGTTCGGACCTCTGGTTGACTCCAGCACCTATCTGCGTTCCCTACTCTGGGTTACGTGCAGCGCCTCTACGACTTCCTCCGCAGACACCCGACGGGCGTCGACAGCTTCTGGGCTGTCCTCCTCTTCGGGGTCGGGATGCTGCAAGTCGCCGACGACAGTTTCAGCAGCACCACCGCACGGCTGCTCGCCGTCCCCGCGGTGGTGGCGATGGGCGTCGTGGTCGCCCTGCGCCGCAAGTGGACGCTGGCGATGTTCTGGCTGGCCGTCGGCACCGGCGTCTACAAGCTGATCACCCATACCGACGTGAACAACGCCGACCTCGCGATGCTGATCATCCTGTACACGGTGGCCGCCTCCGCCGACATCTCGCGCCGGATGTCCCGTACCGCGTTCGCCATCGGATTCCTCGCCTCGCCCCTGTACGCCCTGCGCTTCGCGGTGGACAAGGGCAACCTGCGCGACAACTTCTTCTTCGTGCTCTTCGCCATCGTCCCGTTCGCCCTCGCCTGGGTGCTGGGCGATTCCCTGCGCACCCGCCGGGCCTACTACGCCCAGCTCGTCGAGCGGAACCAGCGCCTGGAGAACCAGCGCGAGGCCCAGGCCAAGGTGGCGGTGGCCGCCGAGCGCGCCCGGATCGCCCGCGAGCTGCACGACGTCGTCGCGCACAACGTCTCGGTGATGGTGGTCCAGGCGGACGGGGCGGCGTACGTCATGGACGTGGCCCCCGAACAGGCCAAGGAAGCCCTCCAGACCATCTCCGGCACCGGCCGCCAGGCCCTCGCGGAGATGCGCCGGCTGCTGGGCGTACTGCGCACCGGCGAGCCGCAGGAGTCCGAGGACTACGTGCCCCAGCCCGACGTCGAACAGATCGAGGTCCTGGTCGAGCAGGTACGGACGGCAGGGCTCGCGGTGGACTTCGAGGTCGAGGGCACCCCGCGCCGGCTGCCCAGCGGGGTCGAGCTGACGGCGTACCGGATCGTGCAGGAGGCCCTGACCAATACCCGCAAGCACGGCGGCCCGGACGCGACGGCCAGCGTCCGGCTGGTCTACTTCGACGACGGGCTCGGCCTGCTGGTCGAGGACGACGGCCGGGGCGCGGCCCACGAGCTGTACGAGGACGGCGGCGCCGACGGCGCCGGGCACGGGCTGATCGGCATGCGCGAGCGCATCGGTATGGTCGGCGGAACCCTGGACGCGGGGCCGCGGCCCGGTGGCGGTTTCCGGATCAGCGCACTGCTTCCCCTGAAGAAGAGATGACGAGGACGAGGTAACTGATGTCCATCCGCGTGATGCTGGTCGACGACCAGGTGCTGCTGCGCACCGGTTTCCGTATGGTGCTGGCCGCCCAGCCGGACATGGAGGTCGTCGCCGAGGCGGGAGACGGCCTGGAGGCGCTGGAGGTGCTGCGGTCCACGAAGGTGGACGTGGTGCTGATGGACGTCCGCATGCCCCGGCTGGACGGGGTCGAGGCGACGCGGCGGATCTGTGAGCCGGAGGAACACCCGAAGGTGATCATCCTGACCACCTTCGACCTGGACGAGTACGCCTTCTCGGGTCTGAAGGCGGGTTCGAGCGGGTTCATGCTGAAGGACGTCCCGCCGGGCGAGCTGCTCGCGGCCATCCGCTCGGTGCACAGCGGGGACGCGGTGGTGGCCCCGTCCACGACGCGGCGCCTGCTGGACCGCTTCGCGCCGATGCTGCCCACCACCACGCAGGAGCCGCAGAACAAGGAGATCGAGCGGCTGACGGACCGCGAGCGAGAGGTCATGCTGCTGGTGGCGCAGGGCCTGTCGAACGGCGAGATCGCGGCCCGGCTGGTCCTCTCCGAGGCGACGGTGAAGACCCACGTGGGCCGCATCCTGACCAAGCTGGGGCTGCGCGACCGGGTCCAGGTCGTGGTCCTGGCATACGAGACGGGCCTGGTCCGGGCGGGCGGCGGGGCCGGCTAGCCGGCCCCGCCCCTCCCTCCTACGCGCCGGACTCCGCCCCGGCCCCCGTCTCCGGGGCCGGTGGCCGGGCCGTCATCCAGCGGTCCGGGCGGGCCGAGGCCCGGGAGGTGCGGGAGCGGGCGGCCTGGGCGTGCAGCAGGGTCGCGGCCTCCGGCTCCGGGCGGAGCCGGGCCGTGACCGTGCAGTTCGCGCCGGTGTCCACGTGGACGTCGGCCACGCCGCGGGCGCGGGCCCACGGGCCCTGGGTGAAGCGGACGCTCTGCACCTTGGCGTGCGGGACGATCTCCGTACGCCGGCACAGGCGGCCGTGCCGGGCGGCGAACACCTCCGGGGAAACGGCCAGGGCGTAGCCCTTCCACCACACCGGAACCACCCAGCGGGACCCGGTCCGCGGGGAGCCGGAGAAGGACAGGGCCGCCAGGTCCACCCCGGGCAGCACCCGGGCGACGACGGCGGAGGCGGCGTCCCGTGTGGCCACCGGGACCAGGACCGTGTTGTTCGAGCCCGCGACCTTCAGCTCGACGCGGACCAGGCCGCGCCGCCGCCACAGCAGCGGCTCCACGATCCGTACGTTCTGCACGCGCCCCGGCGGCACGGTCTCGTGCGCCCGGTCCAGCAGGCCGTGGTCCAGCCGCAGCCCGTCCGGGGACTCGGCGACCCGCCAGTCGTACTCGGTGAGGAAGCGGCCGGCGGTGCCCGCCCAGACCGCGCCGAGCATCGGGAGCACGGAGACGAGGGCCGCCCACGGGCTGGAGCTGAGCCACCACACGACGGCCGGCACGGTCAGCCCGGGAACCAGCAGGGCCCAGATGCCCAGGTTGAGCAGCAGCGACACGACGAGCTCGCGCGGGCTCACCCGCAGCAGTTCGCGTTCGGGGGCTTCGCCCAGGCGTACGGCCTCCTCGGGGGCGAAGCCGGCCGCGCGGGCGAGGAGCTCGGCGCGCAGGGCGACGGCCTCCTTCTCGCTGAGGAAGGACAGCTGGTCCTTCTCCTCGGTGCCGATGACGTCGAGCCGCAGGCTGGCGACGCCGGTCAGCCGGGCCAGGAGGGGGCGGGTGACGTCCACGGCCTGGAGCCGGTCGAGGCGGATGTGCGCGGTGCGCCGGAAGAGGAGCCCGCTGCGGATGCGCAGTTCGGTGTCGGTGATGGCGTAGTGGGTGAACCACCAGCTGAGGAAGCCGTACGCGCCGAAGACCATGACCAGGCCGGCCAGCGCCGCCACCCGCAGGAGGGCGGACAGGTCGGCCACCCACCTCCCCGCCTGGTCACCCTGCTGGGCGAGCACGCCGACGGTCGCGGCGATCGGTACCCAGGCGCGGCGCAGCGGGGTGAAGGGATGCAGCCGGCGTTCCTCGGCGGGTCCGGCAGCCGGTCCGACGGCGCCGTCGACCGGTGCGGGGCTCACAGGCCGGCCGACCTTGCCTCGCCGAGGGCCGTGAGCCGGTCGCGCAGCCGCTCCGCCTCGGCCGGCACCAGCCCGGGGATCTTGGCGTCACTGGCGGCCGCGGCCGTGTGCAGCTGTACGGAGGCCAGGCCGAAGCGGCGTTCCAGCGGGCCCGAGGTGACCTCGACCAGCTGCATCCGCCCGTACGGGACCACGGTCTCCTCCCGCCACAGCACGCCCCGGCTGATCAGCAGGTCGTCCGCGCGCTCGGCGTACCGCCAGGAGCGCCAGTTCCGGCCGAGGAGCACCCAGCCCCAGGCCAGGACCAGCAGCCAGAACACCCCCAGGACCGCCCACGCCGGGCCGAGCGTCAGCCCCGTGCCGACGGCGGTCACGACGGCGAGCAGCACCGTCCATATCACCAGCAGCGTCCGCCGCAGAGTGAGCAGCCCGCCCGGCAGCCCGACCCACGCGGGGCCGCCCGTCTCGCCCATTGTCCCCGTTTCCATGCGTCCACCCTAGGGCTGAGACAATGCCCGCATGACGGAGACCACGGTCGGTATCGGCGGAGCGGCGGAGAGCACCGACATGGTGCTCAACATCGGCCCCCAGCACCCTTCCACGCACGGCGTGCTGCGCCTGCGCCTCGTCCTGGACGGCGAGCGGATCGTCAGTGCCGAACCGGTGGTCGGCTACATGCACCGCGGTGCCGAGAAACTCTTCGAGGCCCGCGACTACCGCCAGATCGTGATGCTGGCGAACCGCCACGACTGGCTGTCCGCCTTCTCGAACGAGCTGGGCGTGGTCATGGCGGTCGAGCGGATGCTCGGCATGGAGGTCCCCGAGCGTGCCGTGTGGATGCGGACGCTGCTGGCCGAGCTGAACCGGGTGCTGAACCACCTGATGTTCCTCGGCTCGTACCCCCTCGAACTGGGCGGAATCACTCCGATCTTCCACGCGTTCCGCGAGCGCGAGGAGCTCCAGGCCGTGATGGAGGAGATCTCCGGCGGCCGTATGCACTACATGTTCAACCGCGTCGGCGGTCTCAAGGAGGACCTCCCGGCCGGCTGGCTGGGCCGGGCCCGCGCCGCGATCGCCGACGTCCGGAGCCGGATGGACGTCTACGACAAGCTGGTGCACGGGAACGAGATCTTCCGCGCCCGCACGCGCGGCGTGGGCGTGCTGTCCGCGGAGGCGGTGCACGCGTACGGGGTCTCCGGCCCGATCGCCCGCGCCTCCGGCGTCGACTTCGACCTGCGCCGCGACGAGCCGTACCTGGCCTACGGCGAGCTCCAGGACGTCCTGAAGGTGATCACCCGCACCGAGGGCGACTGCCTGGCCCGCTTCGAGTGCCTGCTGGACCAGACCCACAATGCGCTCGACCTGGCCGTGGCCTGCCTGGACCGGATGGACGCCCTCCCGCCGGGTCCGGTCAACCAGCGGCTGCCCAAGGTCCTGAAGGCGCCCGAGGGACACACGTACGCCTGGACCGAGAACCCACTCGGGATCAACGGCTACTACCTCGTCTCCAAGGGCGAGAAGACCCCGTACCGGCTGAAGCTGCGCAGCGCCTCGTACAACAACATCCAGGCGCTGGCGGTGCTGCTGCCGGGGCAGTTGGTCGCGGACATGGTGGCGATCCTGGGCTCGCTCTTCTTCGTGGTCGGCGACATCGACAAATAGTCCGTCCCGCGGACATGTCCGGATCTAGGCTGTCCACATGATCACTGGCATATACACCGACTACCTGGCCCGGATCGGTGTCACGGACCCCGGATCCCCCTCCGTGGAAGGGCTGTTCGCGCTCACGCGGGCCCATCTGGAACGGATCCCGTTCGAGAACACCGAAATCCAGCTGGGCCGGCCGCCGGGCATCGACCCGGAGCTGTCCGTGCGCCGCATCGGCGCCGGCCGCGGCGGCTACTGCTTCCACCTCAACGGGGCCTTCGCGGCGCTGCTGGAGCAGCTCGGCTACGACGTGACCCGCCACGTCGGGGGCATGGCCGCGGATCCCGAGTCCACGGAGGTGAGCGGCGACCACCTCGCGCTGACCGTACGGATCGACGGAGAGGCCTACTTCGTGGACGTCGGCCTGGGCGACGGGCCCCCCGAGCCGCTGCCCCTGCGCGAGGGCCGCTACGAGCGGGGCTTCCGGTACGGCCTGCGGCCGCTGGAGGGCGCGGACGGGGCCGGCGCGGGCTGGACCTTCCTCAACGAGGACTCGCCCTTCCCCGCGATGAACTTCCGCTCGGCCCCGGCCACGATGGCCGACTTCGCGGACGAGCACCTGCGGCTCTCCACCTCCGAGGACTCCCCCTTCCTGCAGTCCTTCTTCATGCTGCGGCGGAACGCCGGGGTCATGAACCGGCTGCACGGCAAGATCCTGCTGACCCTCGACCCGGCGGGCGGACGCGACAAGCGCGAACTGGCCGGCCCGGAGGAGCTCTTCGAGGCCATGTCCACGGTCTTCGGGCGTGAGCTCGACGACCTGACGGCGGCGGACCGGGCGGCGCTGTGGGCCCGGATCGAGCGGGCGCACGAGGCGTGGCTCGTCTCCCAGCAGGAGTGATGTCGGTCCGGCAGGGCAGACTGGGCGCCATGTCCCACTCCCCCCGCCGGGCCTGCCCCGCCTGCGGCCGCGACTGCGCCGTCACCGCCGGCCGGATCGCCCGCCACGACCCGCCCTCGGGGCGGGGGCACGGCGATCTGGTGTCCTGCCCCGGCTCCCGCGCCCGGGTGGCGCTCGGCGCCTCGGCGCCGACCCTGGACGGCTTCACCCTGCCCGAACACCCCGGCCAACTACCGCTGTTCTGAGCGGCCCCCTTGCGGTGCCCCTGCGGGGTTGCTCGGCCGTGCCCCTGCGGGGTGCTCGGCGGTGTACGGGTGTGGGTCGGCGCCCCGCACGAGGGTCTCCTCGGCCCGTCCCCTGCGGGGTGCTCGGCGGTGTACGGGTGTGGGTCGGTGCCCCGCACGAGGGTCTCCTC
>NZ_BMVL01000025.1 GCF_014650695.1 Streptomyces avidinii
TTTCGCAGCTGCCCCGAAGTCGCCCCATCGCGCCCTGAAGCCGCCCGTCCAGGAGGTTCGCCATGTCCGCCGACCGGCCCGTCGCGCTCGACGAATACCCCATCCACCAGGCTCCCTTGTCGATGAAGCACGTCGTCAGCGGTGACCGGAACGCCTACGACCGCTGCATCTTCCACGTCTTCGACCACGCCGGCCGTGCCGTCCTGATACTCGGCCTCGGCGTCTACCCCAACGCCGGGGTCATCGACGCCTACGCCACCCTCCGCATCGGCGACGAGCTCCTCGCCGTCCGGGCCTCCGACGCCCTCACCGACGACCGGATGAGCCTCTCGGTGGGACCGCTGTCCATCACCGTCGACGTGCCGCTCAAGCAGCTCACGCTGCGCTGCGCTCCCGATCCGGCGGACCCGCACGGGCTTTCGTACGACATCACCTGGACCGCCGAGTTCCCTGCCGTCTGGGAGCCGCACCACGTCCAGCGGCGCGGTGACCGCCTCATGCTGGAAGGCCGCCGCTTCGTCCAGGCCGGCCGGGTCGCCGGCACGATCCGGGCCAAGGGCGAGGAGTACGTCCTCACGCCCGGGGAATGGACCGGTACCCGCGACCGGAGTTGGGGCGTGCGGCCGATTCCCGGGGAGGAGGGGGGCCGCGCGGCCGAGGAGTACCGGCCGGAGGGCTTCCACTGGCTGTGGATCCCGGTCCGCTTCGAGGACCGCTTCGTCATGGTCATCGCCCAGGAGGACGCCGACGGCCACCGCACCCTGAACGAAGCCGTGCAGGTCTTTCCCGAGGGCAGCGGGCGCCGCGACGGCCAACTCGGCTGGCCGCACACCGAGATCCGCTACCGGCCCGGCAGCCGGCACCCCGAGCGGGCCGTCGTCCACCTCACCGACCCCTCTCGCAAGCCCCTGGAGCTGGGCGTGGAGATCCTGAACTCCTCCCCGCTCGCCGTCGGCGCCGGCTACCCGCCCGCCGGTGACTGGCAGCACGGCACGTGGCAGGGCCGCGGCTGGAGCGACCGCCGCGTCTACGACCTCTCCGACCCCGCGGCCCACCCGGCGGCCGCCTTCGGGGTGACCGACCACTCGGCCCGATTCACCCTCGACGGGCAGATCGGGCACGGCATCTTCGAGCACGGCAGTTTCGGGCGCCACGACCCGAGCGGACTCGCCGACTACTCCTCCGTCGCCCAGTAGGTCCGGTACGACCAGCAGGAAAGGGGATCGACCATGGCCACCGCACCACGTCCGCGTACCTCGACCCGGGAGCCCGAGGAGCTCGGCCGCCGTCTCGCCGCCTGGCTGGACACCCGGCTCCCCGGCGCGAAGGTCACCAACGTCTCCGTCCCCGGGTCCAACGGGATGTCCAGCGAGACCCTGCTCTTCGACATGGAGCACCCCGACGCCCCGTTGCGCGCGTGCGCGCTGCGGCTCGCCGCCGACCCGGCCGCCTACACCGTCTTCCCGACCTACGACATGCCGCGCCAGCACCGCGTGATGAGTCTGGTCGCCCGGCACACGGACCTGCCCGTCCCGCGCGTGCAGTGGCTGGAGGAGGATCCGGGTCCGCTGGGGGCGCCGTTCTTCGTGATGGCCCGTGCGGAGGGGCGGGTGCCGCCCGATGTGATGCCGTACACCTATGAGGGCAACTGGCTGCACGCTGCCACCGATGTCGAGCGCGCCGCCCTGCAGGAGGCGAGCATCGGGCTGCTGGCCCGACTGCACGACCAGTTCCCGGCCGAGGAGGCCGAGTTCCTCCTCCCCGAGGGCGAGGGCACGCCCCTGCGCCGGCACGTGGACGCCCAACGCGCCTACTACTCCTGGGTGGTGGGCGGACTCGCCCCGTCGCCGCTCATCGAGCGGGCGTTCGCACGCCTGGAGGAGCTGTGGCCGCAGGACGAGGGCCCCGCCGTCCTCAACTGGGGCGACGCCCGCATCGGCAACGTCATCTACGACGGATTCACGCCGGTGGCCGTCCTGGACTGGGAGATGGCCGCCTACGCCCCGCGCGAGGTGGACCTCGGCTGGACGGTCTACCTGCACCGGTTCTTCCAGGACCTCACCGTCGGCTTCGGCCAGCCCGGCCTGCCCGACTTCCTGCGCCGCGAGGACCTGGAGCGCAGGTACGCCGAACTCACCGGGCACACCCCGCGGGACATGGAGTTCTACACCCTGTACGCGGCCCTGCGGCACGGGATCGTGATGCTCCGCATCGCCTACCGGCAGGCCCACTTCGGCGAGGTCGAGGTCCCGGCGGATCCCGACAGCCTGATCCTGCACCATGTCGGCCTGGCCGCCATGGTGCAGGGAACGTACTGGTAGGACGGGCGCGCGGCGCAGGGGTACCGGCGCGTGGGGGAGCAGGGGTGGTGGAAGGGGAGTCCGGCGGCCGTCAGGCCGACCGGGCCCGCCTCAGGCCGCCTGGGCGTGCTGCTGGCGGGTCTGCGTCTGCTGCGGCAGCACGGGGCTCACCACGCGGACCGGGCGCGAGCCCGGGCCGCCGACGTGCGAGAAGGGCTGCGTCCGCCAGTCCAGCCCCTGGGGCAGGGCCGACAGGACGACGGACTCGAGCTCCGGCGCCTCCACCGGCTGGATCATGCCCACGGTGGGCAGGGCGTCGCTCGCGGGCCGTCCGGTGCCCGCGCACACGGTGAGGCCGAAGGGGTTCCAGGGGGTCAGGCAGAGGGCGTGCTGGGGCAGGTACTCCTCGTCCGCGACGAGGGCGATCGACTGGCCGCAGTCGGGGCAGATCGCGTGGTGGATCTCGAACCCCTCGATCTCGTCGAGGTACTCGCCCTCCCCGCCGTCGTCCGGATAGGTGCCGTCCGCGGATTCGAGCAGTTCCAGGGGCTCCGGTTCGGTGCGACCGGCGCGCTTGGTATTCAGCATGGATGTACTCCCCCTTGGGTGGGCCGGGCGGGCAGGTTCTTCGGCCTCGGCCACAGCAACCAATTCCCGTCGAGCGTCACGAGTAACCACAACAGACAGGCCTCCACCTGCATACCCCTGTGGCCTTCGTCACATGCCTGCCGCAGATGCCTCCAGTGGGCGGACAGCACTGGGCCTGGAGCGCCCTTGGGCCGTAAGTTGAGCGGCTATGAGCGCAATGGAGGAGCTGGACCGCCAGATCGTTGATCTGCTCGTGCGGGACGGGCGGATGAGCTACACGGATCTGGGCAAGGCCACGGGACTGTCCACGTCGGCAGTCCATCAGCGAGTACGACGTCTGGAGCAGCGCGGAGTGATCCGCGGCTACGCGGCCGTGGTCGATCCGGAGGCCGTCGGCCTGCCGCTGACCGCGTTCATCTCGGTCAAGCCCTTCGACCCGAGCGCCCCGGACGACATCGCCGACCGGCTGTCCGGGGTCCCCGAGATCGAGGCCTGTCACAGCGTCGCGGGCGACGAGAACTACATCCTGAAGGTGCGCGTCGCCACCCCCCTGGAGCTGGAGGACCTCCTGGGCCGGCTGCGCGCGCTCGCCCACGTCGCGACGCGCACGACGGTCGTCCTCTCCACCCCCTACGAGGCCCGCCCGCCCCGCGTCTGATCCACCGCTGATCCACCGCTGATCCACCGCTGATCCACCTCCGGCCCGCGCCCGACCCGGCTCCGACCCGCGCCGCCCCGCTGCGACCCGCGTTCCGGCGGGGACCCGGTGGTCGGGCCGGGACGGGCGACGCGGGACACTGGTCGGCATGACTGACCGCACCGCCCACTCCGCCGATGCCGCCGGAGCACCGACCAGGACCGTCCTCCTCCGCGGGGGCGAGGTCCACAGCCCCGCCGACCCCTTCGCCACCGCGATGGTCGTCGAGCGCGGCCGGATCGCCTGGGTCGGTTCCGAGGGCGCGGCCGACGCCTTCGCGCAGGGCGTGGACGAGGTCGTCGACCTCGGCGGCGCGCTCGTCACGCCCGCCTTCACCGACGCCCACGTCCACACCACCTCCGCGGGCCTGGCCCTGACCGGCCTGGACCTCACCGGCGCGCGCTCCCTGTCCGCCGCGCTGGACCTCGTACGCGCGTACGCCGCGAGCCGTCCGGCCGACCGGGTGCTCCTCGGGCACGGCTGGGACGCCGCCCGCTGGCCCGAGCGCCGGGCCCCGTACCGCGCCGAGCTCGACGAGGCCACCGGCGGCCGCCCGCTCTACCTCAGCCGCGTCGACGTGCACTCGGCCGTGGTCACCACGGCCCTGCTCGCGCTCGTCCCGGGGGTACGGGCCGACGGCGATCGGCCGCTGACCGCCGACGACCACCACGCCGTACGGAGGGCAGCGCTGGCCGCCGTCACCCCCGCCCAGCGTGCCGAGGCCCAGCGGGCCGCCCTCGACCGCGCAGCCTCCCTGGGGATCGGCTCCGTCCACGAGTGCGGCGGGCCCGAGATCTCCTCGGCCGAGGACTTCACCGGCCTGCTCGCCCTGGCCGCCGAGCGGCCCGGACCGCGCGTGTTCGGGTACTGGGCCGATCGGGACCTCGAACTGGCCAGGGAGCTCGGGGCCGTCGGAGCCGCCGGCGACCTGTTCGTCGACGGCGCCCTCGGCTCGCACACCGCCTGCCTGCACGCCCCGTACGCCGACGCCGCGCACACCGGCACCGAATACCTCGACGTGCACGCCGTCACCGAGCACGTGGCCGCCTGCACCGAGGAGGGGCTCCAGGCCGGTTTCCACGCCATCGGCGACGCCGCGGTCACCGCCGTGGTGGAGGGGGTCCGGGCGGCCGCCGAGAAGGTCGGCCTGGCCCGCGTCCGCGCCGCCCGGCACCGGGTGGAGCACGCCGAGATGATGACCCCCGCCACCATCGCCGCCTTCGCGGAGCTGGGGCTCACCGCCTCCGTGCAGCCCGCCTTCGACGCGGCCTGGGGCGGCGAGGACGGCATGTACGCCGACCGGCTCGGCGCCGAGCGCGCCCGTACCCTCAATCCGTACGCGGCCATGCTCAAGGCCGGTGTCCCGCTGGCCTTCGGTTCGGACGCCCCGGTCACTCCGCTCGACCCGTGGGGCACCGTCCGCGCGGCTGCCTTCCACCGGACCCCCGAGCACCGGATCTCCGTACGGGCGGCCTTCACCGCCCACACGCGGGGCGGCTGGCGGGCGCTGGGCCGCGACGACGCGGGCGTCCTCGTCCCCGGCGCACCCGCCGACTACGCGGTCTGGCAGACGGGCGACCTGATCGTCCAGGCCCCCGACGACCGCGTCGCGCGCTGGTCCACCGACCCCCGCTCGGGCACGCCCGGACTGCCCGACCTGACCCCCGGTTCCGAACTGCCGGTGTGCCTCGCCACCGTCGTCGGCGGGCGGGAGGTATTCGTACGCCCACAGGGGTGATCCGGCGGGCCTCGGTTCGGTACGGGCCGTCGGACCCGGATAGGTTCGGCCGGGTCCACCAAGGACGTCCGTGCCGGACGACTCCGTCTGTGCAGCGCGCCCGCGCCTCGGGGGCGAGGGAAGGTTTCGCCGGGCGGCGGGTGGCCCCGGATCGGGGTCCGGCGGTCCAGTAGACAACGGTCACGGCGGCCCGCAGCCAGCGGGAGTCTGGCCGGCCCGAAGGACCGCGGGCCCCGATCCCTGTTCTCCCTGTTCTAAAGTCATCCTCTGCGACCAGACGTACAGGACGTGCAAGAGCACAAAAGGGGACTCAGTGAGCGACGGCGGACAGCGGACCTACGGGCCGCTCGGTACGGCCTTGGTGATCATTCCGACCTACAACGAGGCGGAGAACATCGGGCTGATCGTCGGGCGCGTCCGCGCGGCGGTGCCCGAGGCCCACATCCTGGTCGCGGACGACAACAGCCCCGACGGCACCGGCAAGCTCGCCGACGAGCTCGCGATCGGCGACGACCACGTCCACGTGCTGCACCGCAAGGGCAAGGAAGGGCTCGGCGCCGCCTACCTGGCGGGCTTCGTCTGGGGCCTGGAGGCCGGCTACGGCGTGATCGTCGAGATGGACGCCGACGGTTCCCACCAGCCCGAGGAGCTACCCCGGCTGCTCACCGCGCTGGCCGGCGCCGACCTGGTGCTGGGCTCCCGCTGGGTGCCGGGCGGCCGCGTCGTGAACTGGCCCAAGAGCCGTGAGTTCCTCTCGCGCGGCGGTTCGACCTACTCGCGGCTGATGCTGGACGTGCCGATCCGGGACGTGACGGGCGGCTACCGCGCCTTCCGCCGCGAGACCCTGGAGGGCCTGGGCCTGGACGAGGTGGCCTCCGCGGGCTACTGCTTCCAGGTCGACCTGGCCCGCAGGGCCGTGCAGAAGGGTTTCCGCGTGGTGGAGGTGCCCATCACCTTCGTCGAGCGCGAGTTCGGCGACAGCAAGATGAGCAAGGACATCGTGGTGGAGGCCCTGTGGCGGGTCACCCAGTGGGGCCTCAAGGCCCAGGCGTCGAAGCTGCTGGGCAAGGCGACCGGCAGGCCGGAGGGCAAGTCGTAGGCAGGTCGTAGGGCAGGTCGGAGAGCAGGCCCTGATCCGGCCCGGTCGTCGGACACCCCCTAGGGGGTGTCCGGTACCTCCGGCTGAGGTCGCTTTTACGCGGCCCCAGGCACACTGGATGGTATGACGACCGGCATTTCCACGGCCCCCCGGCGGCGCTCACCCGCCCGTACCTTTCTCCCCCTGGCCATCGCCGCCTGGCTGATCCTTGAGATCTGGCTGCTCACCGTGGTCGCGGACGTGGCCGGCGGGCTCGCCGTGGCCGCGCTGCTCGCGGGCGGCATCGTCCTGGGTGCGGTGGTCATCAAGCGGGCGGGGCGGCGTGCCTTCAAGAACCTGGCGGGCACCTTCCAGCAGGCCCAGCAGGGGCAGCAGCCCACGCCGCAGCAGCCCGGCCGGGGCAATGGCCTCACCATGCTGGCGGGCCTGCTGCTGATGATGCCGGGCCTGATCTCCGACGCGGCGGGCCTGGTCCTGCTGCTGCCGCCCGTCCGGGCCTGGATCGGCCGAAGGGCCGCCCGCTCGCTGGAGCGGAAGATGGCCTCGGCCCCGGCCGGCAGCTTCGGTGACGCCTTCCAGCAGGCCCGGATCCACTACCCCGACGGCAAGATCGTCCAGGGCGAGGTCGTCCGCGAGGACCGGCCGGGGCAGCAGGACGGCCCGGACACGGCGTACCGCCCGCCGCTGGCCCCGTAGAGCCCCTGTTCTCGAACAGCTACGGCCAACGGACATGTAGCGCTGTGTGACCGCTGTGGTCGTCGTTTCCCCTCGCCGGGCGCCCTCGTTGAGCCGAACGAGCGACTCGGCTCGGGTTCGCGCTGCTGCTGAAGTCCTTCGAGGTGGAGGCTCGGTTCCCGGAGTCGGTCGAGGAGGTGCCCGCCGCCGCGGTACGTGGCCCACCAGGTCTACGTGCCGGCGGAGGCGGGGCGGACCACGACCGGCAGAGCCAGGCGATCCAGCGCCGCCGTGGTCGGCCGAGCCGATCCGTGCGTCTTCGTACCCGCCGCTCGCGCCCTCGTACGGTCGTTCTCCGCCGCCCACCCGCCGAGGTCAGGAGGGGGCTCTCATATGGACCGCCCGGGGGTGCGGCACAGGTCCCCGCGGTGAAGCCTGGTGGCGTCCCTGTGGCGTCCCTGTGGCGAGCCGGATCGAGAGGCGGGCGAGACGTGGCGACACCGGTCACGCGGATTCCGCTGGACGGCGGTGACTTCATCCTGTCGAGGAACCGGGCGCCGTGTGGCAGGAGGGGCCGGTGAAGGCCGGCCGCGTCGGCGATGCCGTGCGCGAATTGCCGGTGACGCCGGAAGCCGCGCCGGCGCCGGTCACGAGCCGTCGCACGCCCCGCCCTCGACCAGCTGCGCAAGGCGGGCCCCGGCCGGATCGCCGTCGAGTTCGGCACCGACCTCGCGTTCGAGGCCGGGGCCGTGATCACCAAGAGCAACACGGGGAGCTGATCCGGATGACCGGCACAGGGCAGGACATCAGCGGGGGCACCTCCTCGGATGTGGCCGCGGCGGTCGCCCAGATCCTCGCCCCGGACGGGACGGTGGCCGGGGCGGGGTTCCTGGTCGCCGAGACCGTCGTGGTCACGTGTGCGCACGTCGTCGAGGCGGCCGGGAGCGGCCCGGGTGGCGCGGTCCTGCTGGCCTTCCCGCGCATCGAAGGCGCGGAACGCGTGCAGGGGCAGGTGCCGGCCGAGCTGTGGCGCGGAGCCGAGCGCGAGGACGTGGCGTTCATCCGGCTCGCCGCCACGCCGGCCGGCGCACGGCCGCTCCCGCTCGGCTCCGCGGACGGGTGCCGGGGGCACGAGGTGCGCTCGTACGGGTTCCCCGCGCAGGCACCACCGGAAGGGCACTACGGATCCGGCGTCGCCAGCGATGTGCTCCCGGCCACGGCCGGCCGGAGCGCCCTCCTGCAGCTGACCGACGCCAACGACCTGACGACCGGGTTCAGCGGCGGGCCCGTACTGGACGAGGTGACCGGCCTGGTCGCCGGCATGCTGACCGGGATCACCGCGCCCGACCGGTTGGAACGGGGCCAGAACATCGCGTACGTCACGCCGGCGCAGGTACTGCGGGAGGTGCTGCCGGAGCTGGTGGAGCAGGCGGTGTGCCCGTACCGGGACCTGGAGCCGTTCAAGGAGGAGCATGCCCGATGGTTCCAGGGCCGGGAGGACGCGGTCCGGCAGGTCGTGACCAACCTGGCCCGCCAGCAGCGGCTGACGCTGCTGCTCGGCCCGTCGGGATCGGGCAAGTCATCGCTGATGCAGGCAGGGGTACTGCGTGCGCTGGCAGCGGGAGAGGTCCCGGGCGGTGACCGCTGGCTGACCGTGCTCGCGCGGCCGCGGCAGGATCTGGCAGCGGAGATCGAACGGGCAGGGCTGCCCGGGGCACGCACCGACGGGATCGGTGCGGCCGTCTCCCAAAGGCTCGCGGCCGAACCGGGCCACCAGCGCATCCTGCTGGTCATCGACCAGTTCGAGGAGCTCTTCACCCATGCGGCCGACGGCCACGGGACGGCCGACGGCGGACGGATCAACCCCTCCGCCGTCGCGGACCAGATCGTCGCGGCGGTCGACTCGCACACCGGACTCAGCGTGATCCTGGTCATGCGCGACGACTTCTATCCCCAGCTGGCCGCTCTCGCCCCCGGTCTGCTGGCAGCGGCGACGCCGGGACTCCTCAACGTTCCGGGCACCTTGAGCGACCGGGACCTGCACGACATCATCACCCTCCCCGCCGGGGACGTGGGCCTTCGGTTCCAGCCCGGGCTGTCGGACCGGATCGTCTCCGACGTCCTCGCGGTCACCCCCGAGGAAGCGTCCACCCGACAGGCACCCGCGACCGTGCTTCCCCTGCTGGAGCTGACCCTCAGCCAACTGTGGCGCCAGCGGAAGGACGGATACCTCACCCACGAGGCCTACCGTCGGATCGGTGCGGTCAGCGGCAGCCTGACGACCTGGTGCGACAGCGCCCTCGACGAGCTGTCGCCCGAACAACGGCCCGTCGCCCGTCGAATCCTGACCTCACTGGTGCACCCCGCCGACCCCAGCCGCCGTATCCCGGCCGTCCGCGCCCAGGTCCCCTTGAGCGAACTGCGCGAGCTGGCAGTGGAACCCGACGAGACACCCGGCACCGACGTCGACAGCGTCATCGCCGCGCTCACGCGCCACCGGATCATCACCACCCAGACACTGCGCGACTCGCGAAACGCAGATGCACTTCCGGGCGAACCGGTGGCCGAACTGATCCATGACGCGCTCATCCGGGACTGGGGCACGCTGCGCGAATGGGCGAGGCAGGACCGCCGCTTCCATGAATGGCTCGACGCCACGAGGGAACGGCAGGCCCGCTGGGCGGAGAAGGCCGACCAAGGCGATCTGCTCGGCGGCACGGCACTGGCGGAAGGTCTCGAACTGTCGCAGAAACGCCGCCTCCCCAGCGGCATCGCGGCCTTCCTCACCGCCAGCCGAGACCGCCAACGGGCCGTCATCCGGCGCAGCCGACGGCTCAACACGATCCTGGCCGCGTTGCTCGCTCTCGCCCTCATCGCGGGGATCGGCGTCCTCTGGCAGTGGCGGTCCTCGGTCAGCACACGTGAGGCAGCCCAGTCCCGTCAGCTCGCGGCCGAATCCAACGCCCTCATCACCTCGAACCCCGAACTGGCCTCGCTCCTGGCCATCCAGGCGTACCGCACCAGCCACACGCCCGAAGCGCACGAAAGCCTGAACAACGCCGCGGCTCTGCCGCTGCACCGGCGTCTGTCGGGCCATAGCAGTGACGTATACCCGGTGGCGTTCAGCCCGGACGGACACACCCTCGCGAGCGGAAGCGCAGACGGCACCGCACAGCTGTGGGACACGGCTACCGGGAAGGCGGGCATCACATTCGACCACGGTTCCGTGGCCGTGGTCTCACTGGCGTTCAGCCCCGACGGCAGCATCCTCGCCACCGGCAGCAACGAAGGGCCGGTGCGGCTGTGGAACGTGGCCACCGGCAAGCCCCTCGCCACGCTGACCGGGCATACCAGCCAGGTGAAGGCCGTGGCGTTCAGCCCCGATGGGAAGACGCTCGCCACCGGCAGCAACGATACGACCGTGCGGCTGTGGGACGTGGACACCCGAAAGTCCCGCGCCACCCTGCGTGAGCACACCGACATCGTGCACGCGGTGTCGTTCAGCCCCGACGGCCGCACGCTTGCCACCGGAGGCGGCACGACCGTGCGGCTCTCGGACGTCGACACCGGAGCGGCCCTCAGGACGCTGTTCGAGTCGGAAGGCGAAGTGGGCTCGGTGCTGTTCAGTCCCGACGGCCGCACCCTCGTCACCGAAAACGGCGACGGGTCGGTGGGGCTGTGGGACGTGGACACCTGGAAAGCGCGCACCACGCTGTACGGGGATGGCAACCCCATCCACTCCATGGCGTACAGCCCTGACGGAACCATGCTCGTCATCGGAAGTGTCGACCACAGCGTGAAGATCTGGGACGTGGCCACCGGAGCGGTCCGCGCCACCCTCCTCGGGCACACCAACGTGGTGGAATCGGTGGCGTTCAGCCCCGACGGACGCACCGTCGCTTCCGGCAGCCTCGACCACAGCGTGCGATTGTGGGATGTGGCAGACCGCACCGTCCTGACGGGGCACACCGGCTCGGTGCTGGCAGTGGCGTTCCGTCCCCACAGCAGCCTCCTGGCCACCGGCGATGCCCTGGGGGCGGTCAAGTTGTGGGACGCGGCGTCCGGCAAGCCACACGGCACCCTCAACCACGGCGGCGCGGTACTTTCGGCGGCCTTCACTCCCGATGGAAGCACCCTCGCCACCGGTCGCTGGGACAGCGAGGTACAGCTGTGGGACGTGGCCGGGGGCAAGGTCCGCAGCACCATCACCGTCCCCGCGGACAAGGTGAACGCGGTGGCGTTCGGCCCTGACGGCAAGACCCTGGCGACCGGCGCGGACGACGGAGCGACAGCGCTGTGGAACGTGAAGACCGGAAAGGTCCAGACGGTCATGGGCGAGCACACCGCCTTCGTGGGTTCTCTGGCGTTCAGCCCCGACGGCAGCCTCCTCGCCACCGGAAGCGGCGACCGTACGGCGCGCGTGTGGGACGTGGCCACCGGCGAAACCCGCACCACCCTCACCGGTCACACCGACCGGGTGACATCAGTGGCCTTCAGTCCGGACGGACGGACAGTCGCCACCGGCAGCTTCGACCGCACCGTGCGGCTGTGGGACGCGGCGACGGGCAAGACGCGCAGCACGCTGATCGGCCACACCAACGACGTCAATGCGGTGGCGTTCAGCCCCGACGGCCGCACCATCGCCAGCGGAAGCACGGACGGCACCGTGCGGCTGTGGGACGTCGAGTCCGCCAAGACCCTCACCACACCGCTCGGGCACTCCGACAGCGTGGCGTCGTTGGCGTTCAGCCCCGACGGCCGTACCGTCGCCTCCGGCAGCTACGACAAGACGGCACGGTTGTGGAAAGTCGCGCTCCCCGCGCCCGCCGCATCCGTCAAGAAGATCTGCCAGTCGGTCAACCGCGACCTCACCCCCGAAGAACGGACGGCGTACCTGCGGGGCCAATCGGTCAGCCCCGTGTGCCCCTGAGCCGCGGGGTGCGGGGACCGGCTGCTGCCCCCCCGCACCCCCGCCCGGGCGGGCTCGGCAGCGGAACAAAGCCGCCGGAGGCCGCAGAAAGCCGAGGGGCCCCGCCACACACTGTGTGGCGGGGCCCCTCGGTTTGTGTATCCGTCCGGCTGTCAGGCGGACTTGCGGCTGTCCCGCGGATGCACGGCAATGTTCATGGCGCCGGAACGCAGGACTGCAAGCCTTTCGGCCAGCACTTCCTCCAGCTCCTCGCGGGTGCGTCGCTCCATGAGCATGTCCCAGTGCGTTCGCGCAGGCTTGCCCTTCTTCTCTTCGGGCCCATCCCCGTCCACCAGGAGTGCCATGGCGCCGCACGCCTTGCACTCCCACTCCGGCGGAATTTCTGCCTCAACCGAGAACGGCATCTCAAATCGATGTCCGTTCTGGCATGCGTACTCCACCGCCTGGCGCGGGGCCAGATCGATGCCGCGGTCCGTCTCGTAGCTGGTAACCACGAGGCGCGTACCGCGGAGAGCTCGCTCACTCATGAATCGTGCCTCCCGGGCTTGTCGCCCACAGGACAGGTGTCGCTGTCGTCGTCATCCGGTCAACGTCCGGTCGGCGGTATAGATTCCCGCTCCGGGTCGTGCGTCGCCCGTCGTGCCGCCCCTTGTTGTACCCACCAGTGCCCGTTTTGTCACATCTGGCAGCAGATGTCACCCAACGTCCACGCATCTTGAGCGCGCAGTAACGGTCCGCCTGGCAGGCCAAAGGCGTACACTACCGGCCCTTTGCTTGAACGTCTAAATTCGTTCGGAATTCGTTCGTGGATCCGGGCGGTGCGCACTCGCGGACCCGCGTTCAGATCCGCTCCGGTACAGGATTGCCTGCCGCCTCCACCGCGCGCCGCACCGGCACTCGCGCCAGGAGTACGAATCCCAGTGCGAAGAAGACCACCAGCGAGATGATCGCGTCCCGGTAGCTCCCCGTGAGCTGGTACGTCAGGCCGAACACCAGCGGCCCCACCCAGCTCAGACCGCGGTCGCTCATCTCGTACGCCGAGAAGTACTCGGCCTCCTTGCCCGCCGGAACCAGGTGCGAGAACAGCGAGCGCGACAGCGCCTGGCTGCCCCCCAGCACCAGTCCGATCATCGCCGCGAGCGCGAAGAACCACACCGGGGTCCGGGCCGGCAGGAAGTACCCCATCGCCAGCGTCACCGCCCAGGCCGCCAGCGAGCCCAGGATCGTCCGTTTGGCTCCGTAGACGCGGGCGAGGCGGCCCATGCCCAGCGCGCCGGCCACGGCCAGGACCTG
Organism: Streptomyces avidinii; assembly: GCF_014650695.1. Lineage (GTDB taxonomy): Bacteria > Actinomycetota > Actinomycetes > Streptomycetales > Streptomycetaceae > Streptomyces > Streptomyces avidinii. Next base: position 13,321 of record NZ_BMVL01000025.1, read on the forward strand.
CACCAGCAGCACCGCCCCGATCAGGGTGGACTGCTCCAGCTCCAGCTCCTCCGAGCCGTAGATGGAGGCCTGGGAGATCACCGTCTGCACGCCGTCGTTGTAGATCAGGTACGCCAGCAGGAACGACAGGGTCAGCGGGTAGCGCCGCATGTCCTTCAGGGTGGCGACGAGCTGCTTCCAGCCGCTGACGGCCGGAGCCGCCCCCGGCTCCCGGACCACGGCCCGGTCGCGCAGCCGGCGCAGCGGGATCAAGGCGAAGGCCCCCCACCACAGGCCCGCGGAGGCCAGGCAGATCCGTACCGCCTCGCCCTCCGTGAGGCCGAAGGAGTCGTGACCCTGGAAGAGGACCAGGTTCACCACCAGCATCACGGAGCCCGCGGTGTAGCCGAAGGCCCAGCCCCGCGAGGAGACGGTGTCCCGCTCGTCGGGGGTGGAGATCTGCGGCAGGTAGGCGTTGTAGAGCACCATCGAGACGGACAGCGAGGCGTTGGCCACGACCAGCAGCAGGCCGCCCAGGAGGTAGCGCTCACCGCCCAGGAAGAACATTCCGCCGGTCGCCACGGCGCCCGTGTACGCAGCCGCCGCCAGCAGCGGCTTCTTGCGCCCGGTGCGGTCGGCGACGGCGCCCACCAGCGGCATCAGCAGGACGGCCAGGATCACCGAGGCCGAGACCGAGTAGGCGAAGAAGGAGCCGGCCCGCACCGGGATGCCCAGCGGGTGCACGAAACCCTCGGAGTCCGCGGCGGCCTTGGCCACCGCGGTCAGGTAGGGGCCGAGGAAGACGGTCAGCACGCTCGCCGAGTAGACGGAGACGGCGAAGTCGTAGAAGTACCAGCCCCGCTGCTCGCGCTTGCGCTCGGCCGTTGCGGTCGCCGCAGCGGTCGCGGCCCCGGTTGCCGGCGGCGGCTTCGCCGTCGCGGCGGCCGCCGTTCTGCCGTCCTCCGACCCGGGTTCCGCTTCCTCGCTCCTGCTGCTTTCTTCCGCACTCATGCGGTGTCCCCCTCGCTGGTCCCGTACCGCAGCGGCCGCCTGGTCCGCGCGAGGGACGAAGGGCGAGTCAGGCCCAGGCCCCGCGTCGGTCCAGCACCGTGCGCAAGATGTCGATCCGGTCGGTCATGATGCCATCGACACCCAGGTCGAGGAGAGCCTCCATACGTTCCGGTTCGTTCACGGTCCAGACGTGCACCTGGAGTCCCCGCTCGTGCGCGGTGCGTACGAAGCGGCGGTCGACCACGCGGATGCCGGCCTGGGTCTCCGGAACCTGCGCCGCCACCGCGCCCACGCGCAGCGCCGCGGGAATGGCGTACGAGCGCAGCCGCAGACCGAGCACCCCGCGCACACCGTAGGAAGTCGCCAGCCGCGGGCCGGCGATCTTCTGGGCGCGGGCCACCCGGCTCTCCGAGAACGAGCCCACGCAGACCCGGTCCCAGATCCCGGCCCGGGCGATCAGGTTGACCAGTGGGTGGAGCGCCGACTCGGCCTTGACGTCGATGTTCCAGCGGGCGTCCGGGAACTCCTCCAGCAGCTCCTCGAAGAGCGGCAGCGGCTCGGAGCCCGCCACCTTGGCCTCGCGGACCTGCTTCCAGGACAGCTCGGCGATCCGGCCCCGCCCGTCGGTGACCCGGTCCAGGGTGGCGTCGTGGAAGGCGACCAGTTTCCCGTCGACCGTGGCGTGCACATCGGTCTCGAAGTACCGATAGCCCGCCTCGGCGGCCCGGCGGAAGGCGGCGGCGGTGTTCTCCAGACCGTCCGCGGCGCCTCCCCGGTGTGCGAAGGGGATCGGAGCCGGGTGGTCCAGATACGGATGGCGAAGGCGTACGTGCGTCACGGCGGCAGTATGCCTCTTGTTACCGGTGGGACGGGTGCGGCCGCGTGGCTGCGTCATGAACGCCGTGGCTCCCCGGCCGTGCGGCCCGCGCCGCCGGGCCCGCGCCGCCGGGCCCGCGGGCACCCCCACCCTGGTCGGGGTGGCCCCCGGCGTGACAGGCTGTGGGCGCCGAAGCAATCCAATACCGGCGCCGCTCGCGGTCGGGCGAGGCCAATTCGACGAAGGTGGACCGGACAGCATGGCCGAATGGACCTCAGCGGTCGGTGCCGCACAGCTCGCCCGCCTCATCACCTCCCAGCAGGAGCGGCCCAGCGCTCCCGGCGCGCGGAAGCTGCCCGCCTACCGGACCCTGGCCGACGGCATCCGGCTCCTCGTCCTCGAAGGCCGCGTCCCGGTCGCCGCCCGGCTGCCCGCCGAGCGCGAGCTGGCCGTCTCCCTCTCGCTCAGCCGCACCACCGTCGCCGCCGCGTACGAGGCCCTGCGCGGCGAGGGGTTCCTGGAGTCCCGCCGCGGCGCCGGCAGCTGGACCTCCGTCCCGGCCGGGAATCCGTTGCCCGCCCGTGGTCTGGAGCCGCTGCCGCCCGAGTCCCTCGGTTCGATGATCGACCTCGGCTGCGCCGCGCTCCCGGCCCCCGAACCCTGGCTCACCAAGGCCGTCCAGGGCGCCCTGGAGGAGCTGCCGCCGTACGCGCACACCCACGGGGACTACCCGGCGGGCCTGCCCGCACTGCGCCGGATGCTCGCCGACCGCTACACGGAGCAGGGCATCCCCACGATGCCCGAGCAGATCATGGTCACCACCGGCGCGATGGGAGCCATCGACGCGATCTGCAGCCTCTTCGCCGGGCGCGGGGAGCGGATCGCCGTCGAGTCCCCCTCCTACGCCAACATCCTGCAGCTCATGCGCGCCGCGGGGGTCCGTCTCGTCCCCGTCGCCATGGCCGACGGCCTCAGCGGCTGGGACATGGACGTCTGGCGGCAGGTGCTGCGCGATTCGGCGCCGCGCCTGGCCTACGTGGTGGCCGACTTCCACAACCCGACCGGGGCCCTGGCCTCCGAGGACCAGCGCCGCGCGATGGTGGAGGCCGCCCGGTCGGCCGGCACCGTTCTGGTGGCCGACGAGACCATGCTGGAGCTCCAGCTGGACCCGGACCTGGAGATGCCCCGTCCGGTGTGCTCCTTCGACCCGGCCGGCAGCACCGTCGTCACCGTCGGCTCCGCCAGCAAGGCCTTCTGGGCGGGCATGCGGATCGGCTGGGTCCGCGCCGCCCCCGACGTCATCCGGAGCCTGGTCGCCGCCCGCGCCTACGCCGATCTGGGCACTCCGGTGCTCGAACAGCTCGCGGTGAACTGGCTGATGCGGACCGGGGGCTGGCAGGAGGCCGTCGGGATCCGCCGCCGGCAGGCGCGGGAGAACCGCGACGCGCTGGTCGCGGCGGTGCGCCGGGAACTGCCCGACTGGGAGTTCGAGGTCCCGCGGGGCGGGCTGACGCTATGGGCCCGCGCGGGCGGCCTCTCCGGATCCCGGCTGGCCGAGGTGGGGGAGCGGGTCGGCGTACGGGTCCCCTCGGGGCCGCGGTTCGGCGTGGACGGCGCCTTCGAGGGATACGTCCGGCTGCCGTTCACCGTGGGCGGGCCGGTGGCCGAGGAGGCCGCCTCCCGCCTGGCGGCGGCGGCCCGGCTGGTCGGCACGGGAGCGGGCGGCAGCGGGGCGGAGCCGCCCCGCACCTTCGTGGCGTAGCGGAGGGAGCGGGTACGGGGCCGGCTGCCGTCCGGAGCGCACGGACGCCGCCGAGCCCCGCCAAGGCTACGGCGTCTCGGCCGGCACCTCGGGCATTTCCGAGGCATCCCTCGCCGAACCCTGGGCGGGCGGCTGCACCGGCTTCACGAGCCGGTCCGGCAACAGCTCCAGCACGGCCTGGCGGTACGCCGGCTGGGTGCCCTCGTCGTACGGGTCCGGGGTGGCGGGCACCTGCAGGCGGTGCACGGGCCCGGTGCCGAGCCGGGCGTACCCGCGGCCCGGCGGCACCTGGGCCGTCGGGGTGGTGTGCGGCGGCAGTCCCAGCACGTCCGCGATCTGCTGGACGGCGGCGGGCCCGAGGACGGCGCGGGCGCGGGTGTGCTGCCAGACGGAGTCGTTGAGCAGCTCCAGGTGCCCGAACTGCTCGGCGACCACCACCGTCACATGAGCGGGCCGTCCGTGCCGCAGCGGTACCTGCAACTGGGCCAGCGGATCCGGGCCGCCCTCGGAGACGGCGAGGTGGGCCAGCACGGTCGGCTGGTCCAGCAGGATCCACAGGGGCCGCCGGGTGTTCTCGGGCGCCGGCCGGCCGACCTCACGGGCCCGGTGGGTGGCGATCAGCCGCCGCTCGGTCTCCTGCGCGGCCCATTCCAGCGTGGCCTGCGCCCCGGTCGGCCCGCACTCCACGGCGAGGACGCCGCTGCGGCCGGCCAGGCACGTGTACTCGCCGCTGCCCCCGCCGTCGACGATCAGTACATCGCCCCCGTGGCGCAGGGCCTGCAGGGCGACGGAGCGCAGCAGGGTGGAGGTGCCGCTGCCGGGCTGGCCGACGGCCAGCAGGTGGGGCTCGGTGGAGCGGGGCCCGGTGCGCCAGATCACCGGCGGCACGTCGCGGGGCTCGTCGCCCTCCAGGACGGGCAGGGTGCGCTGCACGCTGCCGGCGTCGGTGAAGCCCAGTACGGTCTCGCCGGGCGAGGTGACGAACGGCTGGGCGGCGATGCCCGTCGGCAGCGCCGCCAGCACCTTCAGGTCGAGCTGGTTGCCCTCCTCGTCCCAGTCGAAGAGATACTCCCGTCCGCGCCCGGACTTGGCGTGCAGCAGTGCCTCGATCCGGGCCCGTGAGGTGGCCTCGCCGTCGGTGAAGTAGGCCGGGTAGCGGATGTGGAGCCGGGTGATGCGGCCCGCCTCGTCGAACTCGTAGCCGCTGAAGGCCTTGTCCCAGTCCCCGCCGTGGGCGAAGAGCGGGCTCGGGTCCTCCGGGATGGAGAAGTACGGCACGAGGGCTTCGTAGAGGGAGCCGAGCCGTTCGGTCTCGGCACCGCTGGGTCCGGTCTTCGCCGGATTGCGGTCGCGTCCGTGCCAGGCCGCCGCCGCCATGAGGGTGATCATGGCGAGGAGCGGGCCGTAGGGGACGAGCGCGACCACAAGGACGCAGGCGGCCCCCAGGAACAGCGCGGGACCACGCTTGTCCTTGGGGGTCTCGGACCACCGGCGCCGCCCGGCCGCGGCCAGGATGCGCAGGCCGCGTCCGATGACGAGGAGCGGATGGAGGACGTCCGTGGCACTGTCGGCGGCCGTGCGAGCGAGGTCGCGGCCCCGGGCCAGCGACACGGTGCCGCTGCTGAGGATGCGGGGAAGTGGGCGCCGGGCCACGGGCGTCTCCTGGAGTTGTGGGTGTGACGGTGATTCGGGTGTCGCTGGCGTCGCCGCGTGATGGCCGGGCTAGAGCTTGATCCCGCCGAGCAGGCTGGCGAGGCTCGCGGTGCTCGCCGTGATGCTCGGGGCGATGGCGGAGCCGGCGAGGAAGAAGCCGAAGAGCGAGCAGACGAACGCGTGCGTCAGCTTCATCCCGTCCTTCTTGAAGAAGAGGAAGCAGATGATGCCGAGCAGGACCACGCCTGAGATGGACAGAACCATGAGGTTTTCTCCTGGTGGGTGGGGACAGTCACCATCAGTTCTTCCAGGCTCACAGGAAGTATCAATGCGACAAAAGGTGCATACGGGTGAATCCAGGGGTTTTTCACTTGACCGGCTCAGCCCGGCTGGCGGGCCCGGCCCGGGGTGGGTCGAGGCTGATCATTGCCTCGGCCCGACCCGGACATGTGCAGGCCAGGGCGCTACTCTGGCGATTCACCCGTACGGACGCAGTGCCGTGCACCCCCCTGCCCGCCCGGCCCGGCCGGTTCCTCGCTGCCGCGACGGGCGGGTGGACCATGTCAGCAACGAGTGAAAGGCGGTACGAACCATGAGCGAGCACGCCGCGGAGGGATCCCGCTCCCAGGGTGTCCCCGACGAGGACGTCATCGAGCTGGCCACCAAGATCTTCGACCTCGCCCGCCAGGGTGAGACCGAGACCCTCGCCGCCTATCTGGACGCCGGCGTTCCGGCGAACCTCACCAACGACCGCGGCGACACCCTGGTGATGCTCGCCGCCTACCACGGCCACGCCGATGCCGTGTCGGCCCTGCTGGCCCGCGGCGCCGAGGCCGACCGTGCCAACGACCGGGGCCAGACCCCGCTCGCCGGCGCGGTCTTCAAGGGCGAGGAGGCCGTCATCCGGGCCCTGCTCGCCGGAGGGGCCGACCCGAACGCCGGAACGCCCTCCGCCGTGGACACGGCGCGCATGTTCGCCAAGGCCGACCTGCTGGAACTTTTCGGAGCCAAGTAGTCCGGTTTTGCCTGGGATCTGGCCCGGCCCGGGCGCAGCCCGACCTCACAGGTTGGTCACGGCAGCCATAAATGTGGTCGCGGCGCACAAACCGGCTGGGTCATCATGGCGTCGGATTCGATTCGCGAGCACGGGGGACGGGCAGAAGCGGGCGAGACACGAAGGGTGTGCCGGCCGGCCCGGCCTCCATGGTCACGAAGCACCGACGAGAGTGAGAAGGCAATGGTCTACATCGAGCGGAACATGACGGCGGACGTCCTCACATGCTGTTACGCGGCCCTGTGAATCCCGATTCCCGGTTGCGTCCCCAGCTTGATTTGAGGCCATTCCCATGTTCGAACCAGTCATAGCGCCGAGCGGTACCCTGCTCGGGCTCCTCCAGCGGGGCCGCGGCGACGGCACGCTGCACGCACTCGCGGCACCCAGGGCGGAGGCCCTCGAGGCCCTCAACCACTGCGTGCTCCGCGACCCGCGCCAGGACTGGCAGGTCGAGAACCGCTCCTTGTACTACGCCCGGCTCTACCTGGACCTCGCCGGTCCGCTGGGTGAGATCGAGGCCCACCTCTTCAGCGCCGACGACCTCGTCGACGAGGAGGACCACCGCACGGGCCTCGCCCTGTCCGTCCTGGGCCACCTGGCCTCGTACGGCCGCGACGACGCGCTCATGCTGCTGCGCCGGTACGCCGCCTCCGGGGCGAACTGGGCCTGGGCGCTCGACGAGCTGGCCCTGCGCGACGACGACGAAGGCCTGCGGTCCCTGGCCGCGGCCGTCCTCGCCCGCTTCCCCGCCACGGCGGAGGGCGAGGCGCGGCTGGCCGCCGCCGTCCGCGATGCCTACGAGCCCCGCCCGTGGTGCCTGTGGGAGGAGACCCCCCAGTACGGGGAGCGCCTGCGCGCCGCCCGTCAGCAGGGCTCCTTCGACCGCTGGCAGCGGCAGATGAGCCCGAGCGGGCCCCGGCCCGGCTGGGGCGTCCAGGCCGTCTTCGACTGGGCCGCCGACGGCCTGCGCCGCGGAACCCCGCTGCACGTCCCCGCAGCCCGCTGCCTGGCCGCCGTGGCCCAGCCCGAGGACCGCTCCGCGATCCTCGCGGCCGCCGCCGGCGCCGACGGCGAGGCCGCCCGGGCCACCGCCCTGCACCACCTGGTCCTCGCCGAACCGGACAACCCGGCCGTACTGGACCTCATCGAAGCCGCCGCCGACGAGCCCGCCGTGGCCGCCTACGAGCGCATGTGCGGCCCCGAGGCCGTCGAACGGGCCCGACGCTGGGTCCACCGCCCCGACGCCCTCGGAGAGGCCGCCGCGGCCATCCTCGCCGCGCGCGGCGGAACCGAGGACGCCGTCCTGGTCCTGGGCGCGCTGCGCTCCACGGTCCGTGGCGCGGGCCCGGACACCCGGCGCCTGTTCGCCCTGGTGGACGGAGCCGGCCGGCTCGCCATCGGCTGCGCGGCCCCCGTGCTGCGCCACATCTACCGCGAGACGGCCTCCTCCCACCTGCGCGGCCGGGCCGCCCGGGCCCTGGCCAGCACCGACCCGACCTTCGCGGCGGGCTTCGCCGTCGAATGCCTCTGGGACTGCGAGGAGACCACCCGCGAGGTGGCCGCCCGCCACGCCGAAACGGCCGACGCCCGCGTGGCACCCCGACTGCGCCGCCTGGCCACCGACCCGGCCGAGGAGGAGGACGTCCAGTCGGCCGTCCGCAGCCGCATCACCCCGGAATCGGCCGTGTAGCGCCCCCGGAAAGCCGAACCCCCGCGCCCGGGCCCCGCGACGACGGAGCCCGGGCGCGCCGCGTTCCCGCCCGAGGGCACCGGTCCGCCACGGCCCCCGTGGCGGGGGCCGTGGCGGAGGCCCGTTCTGCCGGGTCCGGCGCGCTTCGGTCAGTGCACCGGCGGAGGAGCGTCCAGGGAGAAGCCGACCTGCGGCCCCCGCCACCCGCCGCCCGGGTGGGTGCACTCCGACCGGGGCTTCCTCTCCGTCACCGCGACGCTCACCCCCTGTGCCCGGAGGTTCCTCACCAGCTCGGGCAGTTCACCGGTTTCATCGGGCCCGCACGAACCGGACCGGAGTACCCGGCCGGGCCTGCGCGGCCGAGTCCAGGGCCGGGCCCGGCGGGACCACGCCCACCACCGGGTAGCCGCCGGTCACCGGATGGTCGGCCAGGAACACCACCGGCAGGCCGTCAGGGGGCACCTGGACCGCGCCCAGCACCATGCCCTCGCTCGGCAGCTCCCCGGCCCGGGCGCGGACCAGCGCAGGACCGCCCTCCGTGCGCAGCCCGATCCGGTTGGAACGCGGCGACACCCGCAACGCCGAGCGCCACAGGCCGGCGAGGGACGCCCCGGTGAACCAGTCCGCCCGCGGCCCGAGCCGGAGCGGGAGCAGCAGTTCCGACGGCGCCGCGGGCAGCCCGTACGCGTCCGCCCCGGGCACCGGGTCCGGTCCCGCGGGGCCCACGGGCAGCAGCATCCCGGCCGACAGGGCCGGCGGCCCGAGGCCCGCCAGCAGGTCCGTGGAGCGACTGCCCAGGACCGGCGCGACGATCAGGCCTCCCCGGACCGCGACGTAGCCGCGCAGTCCCGACTCCGCCCGCCCGACCTCCAGCTCCGCCCCGGCCGGCACCCGGACCGGCGCTCCCCAGGCCACCGGGCGCCCGGAGATCCGTACCGGACAGGGCGCGCCCGTGACCGCCACGACCGTCGCAGCCGGGGCGCGCAGCGACACCCCGTCCAGGGTCGTCTCCAGCGCCGCCGCGTCGGGCGGGTTGCCGACCAGCCGGTTCGCCAGCGCGTACGCCGCCGTGTCCAGCGCTCCCGACCGGGGGACCCCGAGGTGCGCGTAGCCGGGGCGGCCCCGGTCCTGGACCGTGGTCAGCGCCCCCGGCCGTACCACCAGCAGCTCAGTCACGGCCGCCCTCCGTGAACCGCACCCGGACCCCCGGCGCGAACAGCGCCGCCGGTTCCCGATCCGCGTCCCAGAGCACCGCGTCGGTGGAACCGATCAGCTGCCAGCCGCCGGGGGAGGAGCGCGGGTACACCCCGGCGTACTCGCCCGCCAGTGCCAGCGAGCCCGCCGGGACGGCCGTGCGCGGAGTGTCCCGGCGGGGCACGTGGAGGCGCTCCGGCAGCCCCGTCAGATAGCCGAAGCCGGGAGCGAACCCGCAGAACGCCACCCGGAACTCGGTGGCGCCGACGATTCCCGGCACCTCCCCGGGGGCCACCCCCCACAGCCGGGCCACCTCCGCCAGGTCCGGCCCGTCGTAGCGCACCGCAACGGTGACCAGCGGGCCCTCCTCGCGGGTGAGCGGCGGTACCTCCCAGCGCGCGATCAGGACCCCGAGCGCGGCCGGATCCCGTACGCCGTCCAGCAGTACGGTCCGTGCCGCGGGCACCAGGTCCCGTACGGGGCCCAGCGCGCCCGCGTCCCGGCGGCGCAGCAGCTCGGCGTGGAGCGCGGCGACCTCGTCGGCCGAGTCCAGCTCGATCAGCAGGGCCTCGCCGCCCACCACCAGGGTCCTCACGCGAAGGCCTCCACCCGGATCCCGGCCGCGCCCAGTGCCTCCCGGACCCGGCGGGCCAGCCCGGCCGCCCCGGGGGTGTCCCCGTGCAGGCACAGCGAGCGCGCGGCCACGCGCACCGGGGACCCGTCGGCGGCCGTTGCCGCCCCCTCGGCGGCCATTCGGACGGCCCGCGCCACGACCGCGTCCGGGTCGTGCAGCACGGCGCCCGGCTCGCCGCGCGGCACCAGCGTCCCGGCGGGCGTGTACGCACGGTCGGCGAAGGCCTCCGGTACGGGCGCCAGCCCGGCCTCCTCGGCGGCGGCGAGCAGCAGCGACCCCGGCAGTCCGAGCACGGGCAGACCCCCGGTGGCACCGGAGCCCGCCGCCAGCCGGACGCCCGCGACCACGGCGGCGGCCTGGCCGGCGTCGTGCACCGTGCGGTTGTAGAGCGCACCGTGCGGTTTCACGTACGACACCCGGGAACCGGCCGCCCGGGCGAACACCTCCAGCGCCCCGATCTGGTAGGCCACCTCGTCGGCGAGTTCGCCCGGCGGCACGTCCATCGAGCGCCGCCCGAAGCCGGCCAGGTCGCGGTAGGACACCTGCGCGCCGATCCGCACCCCGCGCTCCGCGGCAAGCTCGCAGACGCGGCGCATGATCGACGGGTCCCCGGCATGGAAGCCGCACGCCACATTGGCACTCGTCACCACGGAGAGCAGAGCCTCGTCGTCGGTGAGCGTCCAGCGTCCGAAGCCTTCGCCGAGGTCGGCGTTGAGGTCGATCACGGGAGCGGATGCGATCATGGAAGCCATGCGCCGAGCGTAGAGCAGGCAGCCGGACCGGACGCCGGGGACGATCCGGCCGAACCATGCCGTTTGGGATGTTGTCAGCAACAGGACCTAGTCTTTGTCCGTGACTCTCCCTGCCCCGGCGAAGACCCTTCCGTCCCCGGCGCCGGGCCCGGCCGCCGACGAGGGCCTGGCCCGTCGGCTGCGCGCCCTCGCCTGCACCGCCCCGCTGCACGACCTCGACGTCCGCAAGGCCAATCTGGCCGGCGAGTACGGGGTCTACGCGATGGCGGAGGTCGCGCTGGCCGCGATCGACCTCGTCACCCTCAACATGGACTTCGACACCGGCGCCGACCACGAGCAGATAGTGGCCAGGCTGCTGCCGCGCGTCGCGGCCCAGGCACCGTCCCGCCCGGCGGCCGAGCACGAGCGGGTGGCCCGCTGGGTGCTGGAGAACCTGATCAACGTCGGCAGCGTGGACCGCGGTTTCCGCGCGATCTACGGCACGTTCGGACCCGACGGCGTGTACGTGCGCCGGGACTACGACTTCAAGCTGATCGAAGAGGTCCCCGGATACGGCGGCGTGGTCTACCTGCGCACCACCGACGAGGCCGTCAACGTACTGGTCGGCGCCCTCGACACCGACGTCACCAGCGCCCAGATCGCCGCCGAGGTCAAGCTGGAGGTGCTGATCAGCCGCGGGCGGCTGGCGGACGCCCAGCTCGCCGCCGAGCAGGCCCGCTACCGGACCGTGCAGTACGCCGAGACCCTGCGCCGGACGCTGGACGCGACGCGCCGCAACGTCCGGGCGGTGGACTGGCTCCAGGCCGTGCCCGACATGATCGCCGAGGCCCTGGACCACGTCGCCGACCGCTACCGCCACGAGAACGCGATCCTGACCAACATCCGCAAGGCGCGCGACGAGGCGGAGGAGCCGGAGAACAAGCGCCGCGCCGCCGAGCTCGTCGACATCGTCAAGGACTGCATCCGCCGGCACACCCAGCTCCAGTCCCGACTGCTGGACGCCGGCCCGCTGTTCCGCGCCGAACAGGACCGCCAGGCCTTCGCGGCCCCGGCGCCGCGCTCCGGCATCGACCTCTACGGGCAGCTCGTCGCGCCGCTGCTGCCGCTCCCACTGGAACAGGCGGGCCGGGTGACCGCCGCGTTCTTCGCCTCCGGAGCGGGGCTGCGCACGCCCGTCTCGGTGCGGGTGGCGGACCTGGTCGAAATCCTGCTGACCCCGCCGGTGGAGCGCGAGCACCTCGGTGCGGAGATGCCCGAGCCGGACCTCATCGCCACCCCGGACGACAGCCGCTTCAGCGAGGAGCAGCTGGCCGCCGCGATGGAGCTCCTGGACCTTCCGCACGACGCTCCGCGCCGACTGTCCGGCCTCCTCGCGGAGGCCCGCCGCAGCGATCCGGACCTGCCGTACCTGGTGGCGCTGCTGGCCGTCCACGCGGCAAGCCCGGCCGTCGGCACGGCCTACCGGCAGGGGGAGGAGCGGCTGCTGTTCGCCGTGGACGACGGCACGCAGCTCGACGACCCCGAGTTCGGCGGAGCCGACCTCATCGTCGGCACCGCGCTGCTGGACGCCGCCGGCATGGCCGCGGACCGCGCGGAGGCGGCATGACCGTGCACGCGGCTGCGCTGCCGCGCCGGGCCCGTTCGGTTTCGGCTCGGCCGAATCCAGCCCCGCCGGCCTTCGAGGCGCAGGTCCGGGCGGAGCCCGGTGCCCGGCGGAGCCCGGTTTCCCGGAGCTCCGCCCCGGACCCCGCGCCTCAAACGCCGGCAAGGCTGAATCAGCCGAAGCCACCTGCTCCACCCAGCGGCCCCGCCGGCAGCAGCCGTACCGCCCGAACGACCCGCACCGCCGAGGAGACGTACCCGTGAGCGACCACCACGCCGAGCACCCCGCGTGGAGCGAGCCCGACGCGCCGTCGGCTCCCGCCGTGCCCGCCGCCATCGCCGCGGTGACCCCCGCCGACGCCGCCGACGCGGCCCGGCTCGTCGCCTTCGGGCTGCAGCCCAAGCTGCTCCCCGCGCGTGACGCCGAGTACGCGGAGCTGCTCCGGCGTTACCGCGAGGACCCCGCCTTCGGCCGCCTCGCCGACGCCGTCGCCACCGGCCTCGGCCTCGTCGTCCTGGAAGTGTCCGCGCGCGCCGGCATGGCCGTGGCCGCGGACGAGGACTCCGTCTTCGCCGTCCGGATGGGCGACTACGCCCGCCGCACCGCCGCCGACTCCGCAGACCGCTTCCTGCACGGCCTCGCCCATCTCGCCGTCGCCGCCCTGGCCTTCCCGCGCCCCGAGGACCTCGCCGACGACGGCTACATCGGCCGCATCACCGTCAACGGGGTCGACGCCTTCGTCCGGCAGACCTGCCGCCGCCTGGAGGAGCGCGCCGAGGAGCTCGGCGAGAACACCGACCCGGCCTCCGACGCCCCCGGCCTGGAGGCCGCCTGGCGCGTCTACGCCCGCCGCAGCGCGACCGGCGCCACCAAGGACGCCCGCCGCCTCGCCGGCTCCACCACCGGCATCGTCGGCAAGGCGGCCGCCTTCCTCACCGACTCCGGTTTCCTGCAGCGCACCGGCGACGAGGCCGGCGGCACCTACCGCACCACCCCCCGCTACCAGCTCCAGGTCCGTGACATGGCGGGCAGCGCGGCGATGGCCGAGCTCCTGGAGCTCGGCGTGGTCCCCGTCAGCGACGGCTCCGCCACCCTGCTGCCGCCGCCCGAGGGCGACGACCTGGACCTGGCCGCCGACGCCGGGCTCCCGTTCCACGCCTGAGCCCCCGGGCCGCGGCCCGCGCTCCGATCCCCGTACGTCCTGCCTCACCCAGACACCACGAGAGTCCGCCGCCATGTACGAGCTGTCCCGGATCCGCCTCTACTCCATCGGGCCCGCCGGTGCGCGCTACGCCGACACCGTGCTCGACCTGCGCGGAGTCGGCGAGCCGGTGCCCCACCCGGCGCCGACGCAGGCGGAGTTCTTCGAGGACGAGCCCACCGGACCGCCGCGCCGCCCCGCGCCCGCCGGCGTGCTCTTCCTGGAGAACGGCGGAGGCAAGTCCGTCCTGCTCAAGCTGATCTTCTCGGTGATGCTCCCGGGCCACCGCAACACCCTCGGTGGCGCCAGCTCCGGCGTCCTGCGCAAGTTCCTGCTCGCCGACGACTGCGGCCACGTCGCCCTGGAGTGGCAGCACACCCAGACCGGCGAGTGCGTGGTCGTCGGCAAGGTCAGCGAATGGCGCGGCCGCCAGGTCTCCAACGACCCGCGCAAGTTCGCCGAGGCCTGGTACTCCTTCCGCCCCGGCCCCGGCCTGAGCCTCGACAGCCTGCCCGTCGCCGAGGCCACCTCCGTGCGCCCGCCCGTCGAAGGGGCCTCCGGCGCCCAGGGCCGGCGCCGCACGATGAAGGGCTTCCGCGACGCCCTCACCGAGGCCGGCAAGGTGTACCCGCACCTGGAGGTGTACTTCGAGGAGATCCACGACCGCTGGAACGAGCACCTCACCGAACTCGGCCTCGACCCCGAACTCTTCCGCTACCAGCGCGAGATGAACGCCGACGAGGGCGAGGCGGCCGGCCTCTTCGCGGTCAAGAAGGACTCCGACTTCACCGACCTCCTGCTGCGCGCCGTCACCGACACCCGCGACACGGACGGCCTCGCCGACCTCGTCCACGGCTTCGGCAACAAACTCGGCCGCCGCGCCGAGCTGATGGCCGAACGGGACTTCACCGCCGGCTCGGTGGACCTGCTCACCCGCATCGTCGAGGCCGCTCAGGCCCGCTCCCGGCTGCGCGACGTCCACGCGGGTGCGGAACGCCGTACGCGCACCCTCGCCCGGCGGCTGTCCGCCCGAGCCGCCGAGGAGCGCGGCCGGGCGGCCGACCTCGCCCAGCGGGTCACCGGCGCCGCCCACCAGGTCACCGCCGCCGAGTCCGCCCGCACCCGCAGCGCCGCCGTCTCCGCCGAACTCGCCTACCGGCACGCCTCGCTGGCCCTGACCGTCGCCGACAAGGCCGCCGCCGCGCAGCGCCGCGAGCTCCTCGAAGCGCGCACGCTGCACTCCGCGTGGCAGGCCGCCGAGAACGTGCTGCGCCACCGCGCCGCCGCCGACCGCTCCGCCCGCGTGGCCGCCGCGATCCTGGAGGCCGAGCGGGACGCCGCCCCGGCCCTGGCGGCCCGTGCCACCGCCGCCGGCGAGCTCGTCCGCGCCCTGCACACCGCCGCCGAGCACGGCGAGCGGCTCGCCAACGAGGAGGAGGAGCGTTCCGCTGCCCTCCAGGCCACCGGCGAGGACGCCCACCGCGACGCCACCGCCGCAGCCACGGCCGCCCAGCGGGCCCGCAGCGAGGCCGAGCACCTGCGCTCGCGGCTCGCCGAGGTCCAGCAGGAGACCGCCGAGGCCGTGCGCGCCGGCTGGCTCGACGACACCGCCCCCGACGCCGACCCGGCGCGCGCGGCCCTCGCCGCCACCGACGCCGAGAAGACCGCCGTGGCCGCCTGGGACGAGTCCCGGGAAGCCGCCCGCGCCGCCACCGAGGCCGCCCGGGAGGCGGCCGCCGCGGAGTCCCGCGCCGAACTCACCGCCGCACGGGCGGCGGACGCCGCCGACGCGGCCGAGGCCGCCCACGACGCGGAGCACCGGGCCGCGGCTTCCCTCGCCGCCGCCCCGCGCCTGGCTGAGCTGCTGGGCCTGCCCTCGGTGCCGGCATCCTTCCTTCCCCACCCGCGCACGCAGAGCGGCGGCACCTCCGGGCCCTACGCGGGATCCGGCGCGCAGGCCGCGCAGGCCGCACAGGCAGCGTCCGCAGCGTCGGCCGGGGCCGCGCACGGCTCCGGCGCCCACGCTCCGGCCCCCGCCGCGCCCGGCGGCCGCCCCGAAACCGCCGGAGGCGGCGGGCTCACGGTCGCCGACCTCGACCGGAACGCCGACGACCTGCGCACCCTGCTCACCGACGGGGTCGCCGCGGCCGAACGCCAGCTCTTCGAGCTCCGCACCGCCGCCGCCGACGACGCCCGCATTCTCGGCGCGCTCGGTGACGGCGGCCTGCTGCCGCCCGGCCCGGACGTCCTCGCCACCGTCGAGTACCTCGGCGAGCACGGCATTCCCGCGCTGCCCGGCTGGCGCTACCTCGCCCAGTCCGTGGACCCCGCCGACCACGCCGCCGTCCTTGCCGCCCGTCCCGAACTCGTCGACGGCGTCGTCATCACCGACCCCGACACGCACGGCCGGGCCCGCGAGGTCCTCTCCGGCGCCGCCCTGCTGCCCCGCTCCACCGTCGCCGTCGGTACGGCCGCCGCCCTGCTGGCCCCGGCAACGCCCGTCGACGCCGATTCCGCGGTCAGCAGTGTTTTCATCGTTTCGCCGAACCCGGCCATGCACGACGAGCACGCCGCCGACGAGGAGCGCCAGGCGCTGCGGGCCCGCGCAGCCGCCCGCGACACCGAGATCCGCGACCTGGCCGCCCGCCTCGGCGGTGACCGCGAGCTCGCCGCCCGCCTCTCCTCCTGGCGCACCGGCTGCCCGCCCGGCCGCCTCACCGAGCTCGCGGAGGCGGCTGCCGCCGCCCGGATGTTCGCCGAGGAGGCCGACGCCGAGCTCGCGGAGGCCCGTACCGTACGCGCCGAGGCCGACGAGGCCGCCGCCGACGCGGCCCGCGTCCGTGAGGAGCGCCAGGACACCGCCCAGCGCGCCCGCCGCGTCGCCGACGCCCTCGCGGGGCTCGCCTTCCGACTGCGCGAGCGCGCCGGCTGGCAGGCCAAGCTCCGGGAACTCGCCGACGACGCCGCCGAGTCCGAGGCCCGCGCCGAGGTGTGCCTGGACCGCGCGCGTGCGGCCGACGAGGACCGCCGGGCCGCCCAGCGCGCCGCCGACGACGCCCGCCGCACGGCCCGCGCCCTGCGCGCCGAACGCGCCGAGATCGCCGGCGCCCCCGACCAGCTGCCCGACGGCGACGGCCCGCGCGCCCCGCTGCCCGATCTGCGCGAGGCCTACCGCGCCGCGTCCCAGCTCTACGAGAAGGTCGGCGTCGGCGCCGACCTGCGTGCCGAACAGGCCCGCGCCGAGAGCGACGAGAGCGCCGCCCTGGCCGAACTCGACCGCCTCACCAACAAGGTCCGCACCCGGGCCGCCCAGCTCCTCGAAGGCACCGACGGCGCCGACGGCCCCTCCCGGCAGGCCGCGGCCGCACGCGCCGAGTCACTCGTGCAGATGCTGGAGACCCGCGCGTCCACCGCGAGCGAGCAGCTCGGCCGACTGCGCGGCGAGGCCGAACGGCACGCCCCCGCCGAGGGGGAGGCGCACACCGAACTCCCCGAGGAACTCGTCCCCGAGGACGTCGAGCAGGCCCAGGCCCTGCTGCGTACGGCCACCGCGCAGCTCGCCGCCCACACCGCGGCCGTGGAGAGCGCCCGGGCCGCCCATGCGGACCTGCTGCGCGCCCACCGCACCGCCGAGGACGGCGCCGGCGGCTTCGACGAGACCGCGGCGCTGCTGCGGGACCTGCTGCGCGACCACACGCACCAGGACGACGAGCAGGAGCCGGTGCCCCACCAGGGCACCCTGGAGGAGGCCCGCCAGTCGGCCACCGAGGCCCGCCGCTCCCTGCGCGGCTGCTCGGCCGATCTGTCCGCCGCCGAGTCCGCGGTGCGCGAGGCGAGCGACATCCTGGTCCGGCACGCCAACGCCACCTGCTACGAGCAGGTACGCACCCCCGCGCGCCAGCAGATCCGCGAACTGCCCGCATCCGCGCTGCCCGAGCACGCGGCGGCCTGGGCGGCGGCCTTCGCGCCCCGGCTGCGCGTCCTGACCGACGAGCTGGCGCAGCTGGAGCGCAACCGCGACAGCATCGTCGACCGGCTGCGCGGTCTCGTCGAGTCGGCCCTGGCCACGCTCCGTTCCGCGCAGCGGCTCTCGCAGCTGCCGGAGGGGCTCGGAGAATGGTCGGGCCAGGAGTTCCTGCGGATCCGCTTCGAGGAGCCCGACCAGGCCACCCTCACCGAGCGGCTCGGCGAGGTCATCGACGAGGCGACCCGTGCGGCCGTGAAGAAGAACAGCAGCGCCTCCTTCGGGGAGGGCCGCCGTGACGGCATGTCCCTGCTGCTGCGGGGAGTCCAGGCGGCCCTGGAGCCCAAGGGCATCTCCGTGGAGATCCTCAAGCCGGACGCGGTGCTGCGCGCCGAGCGGGTGCCGGTCGGGCAGATGGGCGACGTGTTCTCCGGCGGGCAGCTGCTGACCGCCGCGATCGCGCTGTACTGCACGATGGCGGCCCTGCGCAGCAACGACCGGGGCCGGGACAAGCACCGGCACGCGGGCACGCTGTTCCTGGACAACCCGATCGGCCGTGCGAACGCCACGTACCTGCTGGAGCTCCAGCGGGCGGTCTCCGACGCGCTGGGCGTCCAGCTGCTGTACACGACCGGCCTGTTCGACACCACGGCGCTCGCCGAATTCCCGCTGGTGATCCGCCTGCGCAATGACGCGGACCTGCGGGCAGGGCTGAAGTACATCAGCGTCGAGGAACACCTGCGCCCGGGTCTGCCGCAGCAGTCCCCCGAGGAGGAGACCATCCACGGCGAGATCACGGCCACCCGGATGTTCCGCCGCAGCGGCGTCTCCTGACGCCGGCGGCTGCGGGCACCGCCGCCGGGGCGGTCAGCGCGCGGAGAAGCGCCCGGAGGCCGCCAGGGGGCCGTCCTCGCGGGGTATTCGGCCCGCGGCGGCCTCCCGGGCCTCCCGGGCCTTCCCGGCCCTCCGGGTCGCCCGTGAGGCCCGGCGGGCCTCACGGCGGAGCCTGCGCGCCGTACTGCTCGGCTCGGACAGGACTCCGTACCGCTGGTTCCACATCTGCCGGGTGATCCACACGTCCAGCACCCCCCAGGTGGCCACGATCGTCCCCGCTATCGCGCCGAGCCCCATCGGCAGGGCCAGCCACGACCCGGTCAGGGTCAGGAAGAACGTGATCGTCGCCTGGGTCAGCGTGACGGCCACGATCAGCACCGCCCGCACCGCCGAGGTCCGTACCGGATCCGGCATCCGGTGCCGCCGGGCCGGCTCCTCGACCCACAGTCCCCGGCCGGTCGCGCCCGCCCCCGCGCCCGCCACCGTGCCGCCCTCTTCGTACCTGCTCATGGTCCGCTCACTCCCCACCGCGCGGTCCGCCGTGCCCTTGCGTCGCATCCACGCACCGCGTCCAACTCACCACGTCCACCCCTCACGTCTACCCACGACGGCGGATCCAACGTGCCCCCTCGAACAGAGAGACGTTCGGCGGTGCCGAGAGATTCCCGTATCGCGGAAGCCTTCACGGGCCGGAATGATCGCGGAACGAACAATTCCAGCCATCCATCGGGTTGCAGGAAGGGACACCTCACCAAGTGTCATCTGCCACATATCGGGCCGCACTTGACCGGAAGTGTCGGACAACTGGTGATCTTCGTACCGGAGGCAGGCCGAAAACGTCCGGACACGCCTTCGAAGCTGCTCCACAGCAGTAGTAGGCTCACGCCGTTTAAATGACGGAACACCGACCCCCGGTAACGGGGTTGACCTGGGGGAGGCTGGGGAGGCCATGCGCTTTCGCGGGAAGTCCATCCGCCGGAAGATCGTGGCGTTGCTCCTTGTGCCGCTCGTCTCCCTGACCGCGCTCTGGGGCTTCGCCACGGTCATCACCGGCCGTGAAGCCATTCAACTCTTCGACGTGGCCTACGTCATCGACAAGGTCGGCTACCCGATCGAGGACGTCGCCCGCGTCATCCAGAAGGAACGGCGCCAGACCCTCGTCGTCCTCGGCGACCCCCGGGCCGCCACCGCCACGGCCGAACTCACCAAGCGCCGCGCCGAAACCGACGAAGCCGTCGAGGCGATCAGCGTCAGCGCCCGCGACCCCAAGGTCATCGACGAGCTGAGCTCGCAGAGCGCCCAGCGCCTGCGCTCGATCGTCTCCGCCTTCCAGGGCATCGGCTCCTTGCGCCGCTCCGTCGACCAGAACGCGGTGGACCCCACCCAGGCCCTGGAGCTCTACAACCGGCTGGTCGACCCCTGCTACGACTTCCTCATGAACCTCCACGGTCTGGACAACGTGGAGGTGGACAAGGAAGGCCGCGCTCTCGTCGGCATCAGCCGCGCCCGCGAACTGCTCTCCCGCGAGGACGCCGTCATCGCCTCCGCCCTCGCCGCGCGCAACGTGACCGCCTCCGACGTGCGCCACGTCTCCGACTTCGTCGCCAACCGCACCCTGCTCTACGAGTTCAACCTCGTGACCCTCCCCGCCGACGAACGGGAGCGCTTCGAGCAGTACTGGAAGGACCCCGGGACCAAGCCCCTGCGCGACGCCGAGGAGCGCTTCATAGCCGGCGGCGCGGTCAACAAGCCGCGCAACATCACCGCCGCCCAGTGGGACGAGGCCGCGGCCAAGGTCCTGGACGAACTGGCGGCCATGAACACCGCCGCCGGCGACCGCTACCAGCAGCGCATCGAGCCCGTCGCCAGGGACGTCATGGTCCAGGCCGCCGCGGCCGGCATCCTCGGCTTCCTCGCGCTGATCGTGTCCCTGATCCTCTCCGTACGCATCGGCCGCGACCTGGTCCGCGACCTCTCCCGGCTCCGCAAGGAGGCCCACGAGGCCTCCGGCGTCCGGCTGCCCAGCGTGATGCGCCGCCTCGCCGCCGGGGAGCAGGTGGACGTGGAGACCGAGTCGCCGCACCTCGAGTACGAGAAGGACGAGGTCGGCCAGGTCGGCCAGGCCCTCAACACCCTCCAGCGCGCCGCCGTCGAGGCCGCCGTCAAGCAGGCCGACCTGCGCCGCGGCGTCTCCGAGGTGTTCGTCAACCTGGCCCGCCGCAACCAGGTGCTGCTGCACCGCCAGCTGACGCTCCTCGACACCATGGAACGCCGCACCGAGGACACCGAGGAGCTCGCCGACCTCTTCCGCCTCGACCACATGACCACCCGCATGCGCCGCCACGCCGAGGGCCTGGTGATCCTCTCCGGCGCCGCACCCTCCCGCCAGTGGCGCAAGCCCGTCCAGCTGATGGACGTCGTACGGGCCGCCGTCGCCGAGGTCGAGGACTACGAGCGCATCGAGGTCCGCCGGCTCACCCGCCTGGGCATCGTCGGCCCGGCCGTCGCCGACATCACCCACCTCATCGCCGAACTCCTGGAGAACGCAACCGTGTTCTCACCGCCGCACACCGCGGTCCAGGTGCACGGCGAGCGCGTCGCCAACGGCTTCACCCTGGAGATCCACGACCGTGGCCTCGGCATGACCCCGGAGGCGCTGCTCGACGCGAACCTCCGGCTCGCCGAGACCCCCGAGTTCGAACTCTCCGACACCGACCGCCTCGGCCTCTTCGTCGTCAGCCGCCTCGCGCAGCGCCACAACGTCAAGGTCGTCCTCCAGCCCAGCCCGTACGGAGGCACCACCGCGGTGGTCTTCCTGCCCGTGAGCCTGCTGACCGAGGCCCCCGAGACCAACGGCGCCGGCGCGCGGTTCGACGGCGCCCGGGCCGCCGCGAAGCCCAGCCGGTCCGAGAAGGCCGGCCACCTCGGCAGGGGCGCCGCCGAGCGGTCCGCACCCGCCGTCATGGAGCGTGCCCCCTCGGGCCGTCCGCTGCCCGCGGCCGAACTGCGCGGCCCGGTCGAGCTGGAGGCCCCGCTCGTGGGCGGCGGTCTGAACGGCCTGAACGACCTGGACCGCCTCGACGGCCTGGACGACCCCGCGGGGCTCGACGACGCCCCCACGGCGATCACGAGCCGCACCGGCACCGCCGGCCGCCCGGTCATGGCGACCCTCGACGACGAGACCCCGCCGAACGGCACCCCGCGCAGCGCCCTCCTGGGCCTGCGCCCGGCGGACCGGCCCCACACCGACCGGCACGCGGAGCGGGGAGGCTCCCGCAAGGGCGACCGCGACCGGGAGCCGCTCGGCCCCACCGGCCCGGTCCGGCTCGACACCCAGCGCATGGAGGCCTCGCGTCCGGACGGCTCCCGCACCCAGGGCGCCGTACCGCTGCCGCGCCGCCGCCCGACCCCGACTCTGGTCGCCGACCACGGCCGCCGGGTGGACCCCCGCCCGGTGTCCGCGGTCCCGCAGCCCGACCCGGCCTCCGCGGCCGGTTCCGATGGCGGATCCGATGCCGGGGCCGCCGCACCCGCCCCCGGCATCGGCGGGCTGCCCCGCCGGGTCCGTCAGGCGAGCCTGGCGCCCCAGCTCAAGAAGGCCACGTCCGCCGCACCCGCCGAAGCCGCACTTGACCAGGTGGCCGACCGCGACGCGGATGACGTACGTACGCGCATGTCCGCACTCCAGCGCGGCTGGACCGCGGGCCGCAACCAGCACGCACAGCAGAAGTCCGAGACCGAGGCAGGCACATCCGCCGCCGACGGTCCCGCGAACGAGAACGAAGGGGACGGTCGATGACCGCACCGCAGACCGGCAACGACACCAGGGGCCGCGGCTCCGGCCCGCTCAACTGGCTCCTCGACGAGCTCGTCGACCGGGTCGGCTCCATCCGCAAGGCGGTGGTCCTCTCCGGCGACGGCCTGCCCACCGGCAGCTCCAAGGACCTGACCCGCGAGGACAGCGAGCACCTGGCCGCGGTCGCCTCCGGCTTCCACAGCCTGGCCAAGGGCGTCGGCCGGCACTTCGACTCCGGCCGGGTCCGCCAGACCGTCGTCGAGCTCGACGAGGCGTTCCTCTTCGTCATGGCCGCGGGCGACGGCAGCTGCCTGGCCGTGCTGGCCGACGCCGACTCCGACGTCGGGCAGGTGGCGTACGAGATGACGCTGATGGTCAAGCGCGTCGGCGACCACCTGGCGACCGCCCCGCGCACCGGGCTGCCAGCCGGAGGGTGAGTCGTAGGGCATGAGCGATTCAGGCCAGGACCACCCCGCCGACCTTCCCGCCGGCTTCTCCGACGACCCGTCCTACGACGACCCGTCCTACCCGGACCCCGACCACGCGCACTGGTTCGACGACGATGCGGGTCCCGTCGTCCGTCCGTACGCCATGACCCGCGGCCGGACCAGCCACGCGGGCCAGCACCGCCTCGACCTGATCGCGCTCGTCGTCGCCGAACCGGCGGCCGACGATCCGGTCTGGGACATGACCCTCTCCCCGGAACACGCCCACATCCTCGGGCTGTGCCGGGGCCGACCGCAGTCGGTCGCCGAACTGGCGGCCGATCTCGACCTCGCGGTCGGGGTCGTCCGCGTCCTGATCGGCGACCTGGTCGATGAGGAACTGGTCCACGTGACCAGGCCGGTACCCCCGGCCGAACTGCCCGATGAATCCATTCTGCGTGAGGTGATCGATGGCCTTCGGGCGCTTTAGCCGCACCGGTGCCATGCACGCGGTGTCGCCGGTCGAGCCGCTGACCTTGAAGATCCTGGTCGCGGGCGGCTTCGGGGTGGGCAAAACCACCCTGGTCAGCGCGGTGAGCGAAATCAGACCCCTGCGCACCGAGGAACGGCTCTCCGAGCCGGGCGTCGGTGTCGACGACACCGGGGGAGTGGAGGGCAAGAGCACCACCACGGTGGCCATGGACTTCGGGCGCATCACGCTCCGCGAGGACCTGGTGCTGTACCTGTTCGGCACGCCCGGGCAGGACCGGTTCTGGTTCCTTTGGGACGAGCTGGCGCAGGGTTCGCTCGGCGCGGTCGTCCTCGCGGACACCCGCCGTCTCGCGGACTGCTTCGCCGCCATCGACTACTTCGAACGGCGCGCGATTCCCTTCGTGGTCGCGGTCAACTGCTTCGACGGAGCCGACCGGCACCCCGTGGTGACCGTACGGACGGCACTCGACCTCGACCCCGGGGTGCCGGTGCTGCTGTGCGACGCCCGGGACCGGGAGTCGGTGAAGGACGTGCTGGTGGGGGTCGTGGAGCACGCGATGTCCCTGGCGCGCGAGCGGCGCCGGAGCCTCTCGGCGGGCGCCTGACGGCCCGGGCGTCTGACGGACCGTGCGCCTGACGGCCCGGGCGCCTGACATCGGGCGCCTGACGGGCCGTGTGCCTGACACGCCGGCTCTCCGACCCGGGCCGCCGACACGGGGCCCGTCACCGGCCGCCGACATGGAGGCGGCCCGTACCCCCGCCGACTGGGGTACGGGCCGCAGCTCTCACGGGGGGCTCGGGTCCCGGTCGCGGCGCGGGACTGTGGAGCGAGTGTGAACCTGCTGCCGGGGGCCGTCAAGCGTTCGGACAACACGAGCTGTTCAGCGCACGGCGACGACGGCCGACCCGTGGCCGAACAGCCCCTGATTGGCGGTGATCCCGGCGCGCGCGCCGGCCACCTGGCGGTCCCCGGCCGTACCGCGCAACTGCCAGGTCAGCTCACACACCTGCGCGATGGCCTGCGCCGGCACCGCCTCCCCGAAGGAGGCCAGCCCGCCACTGGTGTTGACCGGGATGCGGCCGCCCAGAGCCGTCGCTCCCTCCCGTACGAGTTTCGCGCCCTCGCCCTCCCCGCACAGCCCGATGTCCTCGTACCACTCCAGTTCGAGCGCCGTGGACAGGTCGTACACCTCGGCGAGCGAGAGGTCGTCCGGGCCGAGCCCCGCCTCCTCGTAGGCCGCGCGGGCGATCGAGGACCGGAAGGACCCGGCCGCCGGCGCGGCGGCCACCGACGAGTCGGTGGCGATGTCGGGCAGGTCCAGCACCGTCCGCGGATACGTGGGCGTCACCGTCGAGACGGCCCGGATCCGCACCGGATCGGCCACCCCGCGCGCCCGCGCGAAGTCCATGCTGGTGAGCACCAGGGCCGCTCCCCCGTCGGAAGTGGCGCAGATGTCGAGCAGCCGGAGCGGATCGGCGACCACGGCCGAGGCCGCGACCTCCTCCGCGGTGACCTCCTTGCGGTAGCGGGCGTGCGGATTGAGCGCCCCGGCCGCCGCGTTCTTCACCTTGACCCGGGCGAAGTCCTCCAGGGTGTCCCCGTGCAGCGCCATCCGGCGCCGGGCGTAGAGCGCGAAGTACGCCGGGTTGGTGGCGCCCAGTACGCGGAACCGCAGCCAGTCCGGATCGTCGGGCCGGTCGCCGCCCGCCGGCGCGAAGAACCCCTTGGGTGCGGCGTCCGCGCCGACCACGAGGACCACGTCGGCCAGGCCCGCCAGGATCTGCGCGCGGGCCGCCCCGATGGCCTGGGCGCCCGACGCGCAGGCCGCGTACACGCTGGTCACCCGCGCGCCCTGCCAGCCGAGGGCCTGGGCGAAGGTGGCGCCGGCCACGTAGCCCGGGTAGCCGGAGCGGACGGTGTCGGCGCCGACGATCGACTGCACGTCCGTCCAGTCCAGCCCGGCGTCGGCCAGCGCCGCACGCGCGGCGGTCCGCCCGTACGCGACGAAACTGCGGCCCCATTTGCCCCAGGGATGCATTCCGGCCCCGAGGACGGCGATGTCGGCGCTCACTCTGCACCCCCCACCGGCCGGAAGTGCCAGGTGGTCCAGACGGTTCCGGCGTCCTCGTTCAGCACGCCCCCGACCACCTCGACCTCCATACCGACCGCGAGATCGGCCACCCCCACGCCGGGAACGGCCTGCCCCAGCACCACCATCCCTTCGGCCTCCAGCTCCACCGCGACCAGCGTGTACGGAGCCCAGGGCGCGGCCGGGTCGGACACGTAGGGGGCCGGCGGCCGGTAGCGCCCGTCGGTGTAGGACCACACCCGGCCGCGGGGGGAGAGGGGAACCTCGGCGAGTTCGCCGCCGCCGGGGCAGCGCGGATTGCGGCAGTAGGCGTCCTCGCGCGGGAAGAACACCGCGGTACAGGCCGAGCACCGGGTACCGAGCAGCCGGAAACCCCTGCCGTCCGGCCCGTCCTCGGTGAACCACCCGCTCACGACGGGTGTGCGTGTGCGTGCCACGATGCCCCTCCCTGGTCAGTGACCTGACGGATCGTCAGGAACTTGGCCTCAGGAGTCTGCCACGGGCGGGCAGCCCTGACACGGGTTCTCGGCAAGCCACTTCTGCGCGATCTCCGCCAACTCCGCGTCGCGCCCGGCCAGCATCATCCCGATCATCTGTGCGTCCCCGCGCAGCGACCACGCCGGATGCCCGAAGGTCGCCGGGTTGTTCCCCTCGATCAGGAAGTGCGCCGGCCAGGCGGTCCCGTACCCGATCAGGGGAAGGGCGGCGAGGTAGCGCCTGCGGCCGCGCGCCACTCCGTACACCGTCAGGGCCAGACCGGTGAGCGTGCCGGTCAGATGGATCCAGCGGGTGGCGGCGCGCGAATGCATCGCGACGTAGTACGGCCAGAACTCCTCGTACGAGCTGAATGTCATGCGGGCACGCTACTCACGGCCACACGGGGGCGACAGTCACGGGGAGGCGCCGTACCTCCCCGTGGAGTCCATGGGGAGGTACGGCAACAGCCGTCGCCCGCAGACCCCTTGGAATACCATCGCCGGATGCCGGCACACCTGAAGGACTCGCACTGCTCCACCTGCGGAGCGCCGTACTCCACCCCCGACTGGCCCCGCACCTGCGCGGATTGCGGAGCGACCGCCTACCGCAATCCGCTGCCGGTGGCCGTCACCCTCCTCCCCGTCGAGGACGCGGACGGGACCGGCCTCGTGGTCATCACCCGCACCATCGAACCGGGCCTCGGCGGCATCGCCCTTCCCGGCGGGTTCATCGACTTCGGCGAGGACTGGCGCGATGCCGTCGTCCGCGAGCTCCGCGAGGAGACCGGCATCGACGCCCCGGCCTCGGAGGTCACCCTGGCCGACGCCCTCAGCTCCCCGGCGGGCCACCTCCTGCTCTTCGGCCTCCTCCCGACCCGCCCGGCCGCCGACCTGCCCGCATCGAAGCCGACGGACGAGACCACGGGCTGGCACATCCTGCGCACCCCGTCGGAACTGGCCTTCCCCCTCCACACCCGGGCGGCGGCGTCCTGGTTCGCGGGCACGTACGCCTGAGCCCCGTCGCCGCGCGACCGGGCCGGCAGCTGCCGGCCCGGTCGCGCGGCGACGGGGCTCGCTCGCGGTGCCCGGTCGCGCGGGTGGTGTCAGTGCCAGTTGCTGATCTGCACGTCGTGCGGATGCGGGGCACCGGCGCCCGTCTCCACCAGGGACTTCAGGCTCATCAGGAAGATCGCCCACTTGGTGCTGCAGTGGTTCATGAACTCCACCGGTTCGCGCCAGCCCGCGTGCGTGAACAGGAGGATCGTCCACTCGCCGTCCTGGGACAGCTCGAAGTCCACCGTGGTCCCGACCCACTCGGCCGGACCGTCGATCACCTCCCACCGCACCCGCGCGTTCGGCCGCAGGTCGAGAACCTTCATGTCGAAGCCGCCGACGTCGCCGAAGCGGAACTGGAGGACGTCGTCGCCGCTCCCGCTCGTGTCGGTCGTCCACCACGCGGCCAGACCCTCGACCGTGGTGAGTGCCTCGTAGACCTTCTCCGGGGTTGTCCTGATTCCCACCCGGTGCAGGATGTCCACCATCTCGGTCTCCCTACTTCTCGGATCGCTTCTCGGGTTGCCTGTCGCGTTGCTTGTCGGCTTGCTTGTCCGTGTTCCTCTCTCGTTGGATCGCCTCGGCGAGGCTCTTGATGCGGCGCAGGCGGGCGTCCCACATCTCGCCGACGGAGTTCAGCTGGGCCACGGCGCGGGCCAGCTGTGCCTCGTCCACCCGGTAGCGCTTCTCCCGCCCCGACGGCTCGGACCGGACGAGTCCCACCCGGTCGAGCACGGCCAGGTGCTTGGTCACGGCCTGCCGGGTCACCGGCAGGTGCGCACTGAGCGTGGTCGCGGTCCCCCGGCCCTCGGCCAGCAGCAGGTCGATCATGCGGCGCCGGGTCGGGTCGCCTATCGCGGACCACAGGTCGTCGTCGACGGCGGTGCTCATCGCCGTGCCGCCAGCCGGTCGGCGGCCGCGACCAGACGCGGCAGGTAGAAGTCCCAGCCCTGCCGGTGGTCGTTGTAGTGGGCCTCGAGTACGGCGGCCTCCCAGCCCCGCTCGCGGTAGCCGCTCTCGCGGAAGCGGACCGTGGTTCCCCCGCCCTCGGGGACGAGCTCGAAGGTCACCAGGAGCGAGTTGCCCGGGCCCGCCCCCTCCGGCTCCGTTTCCTTCTCGTCGTAGGTCCAGCGGAACGAGAACAGCCGGGGCGGCTCGGCCGCCACCACCGTGAACGGGGCGGAGTCGTGCCGGCCGGTCTCCGCATCCGTCCAGGTGAGCCGGCCGGTCGCACCTGCGATCGGTTCGAAGGCGGTCTCGGCGCTCCACCAGTCCCGGATGTGCTCGGGGCTGCTGAGCACCTCGAACACCACCTCGGGCGATGCGTCGATGCGCAGCTCGCGCTCGATGCTCCCGTACTCCATGGCCGTCTCCATCTTTCGCAACCTTCGGTTGCGTATAACGCTAGCCCACCTCCGGCCCATGTGCAACCAATGGTTGCATTATCGGGTCGCGCTGAGATCCGGAAAGGGCGGCTGGAGCCCCGTACGTGACGTGACCCCCTCCACCGGCTTTCGCTAGAGCCCCCGTACGGTGGCCCCCTCCACCGGCTTCCCCGTCTCGTCCTCCACCACCACCGATTCCCCCACCCACCGCACCGTGTACCGCTCCACCTCGCCCGCGCCGAAACCCGGCCCCGGATCCCGGATCACCACCCCGCCGCCCGTACGCCCCCGCGCCGGCGCCCACACCTCCAGCTCCAGGCCGTCACCGGAGGCGGAGCGCACCGGCAGTACGGACCCCGCCCGCGCCAGCACCGGGATCCGGCCCTGCGGAGCGTCCAGCAGGATCTGGCCCGGGCCCTCGTACGCCACCCCGGTCGCGGTGTCGTACCACCGGCCCCGCGGCAGCCGTACCGCCCGCCGGTCCGCCCCGCACTCCAGCACCGGCGCCACCAGCAGCGCATCGCCCAGCAGGAACGCGTCCTCGCAGTCCCGCAGCTTCCGCTCCTCCGGCGTCCCCCACCACACCGGCCGCACGTACGGGGCGCCCGTCCGCCGTGCCAGATGGGCCAGCGTCACGAAGTAGGGCCGAAGCCGCTCCCGTTCCGCCATCGCCGCCGCGGCCTGCTCCGCCACCTCCGGCCCGAACTCCCACGGCTCCCGCCGCCCCGCCCAGATCGCCGAGTGAGTCCGGAACAGCGGCAGGTACGAACCCAATTGCAGCCACCGCACGTACAACTCCGGCGACGGGGAACCCCCGAACCCGCCGACGTCCGGGCCCGAGTACGGCACCCCGCACAGCCCGAGCCCCAACACCAGCGCCAGCGAGGCCCGCAGCCCCTCCCAGCTGGACTCCACATCCCCCGACCACGTGCCCCCGTACCGCTGCATCCCCGCCCACCCCGACCGGGAGAACACGAACGGCCGCTCGGCCGGCCGCAGTCGCACCAGCCCCTCCCACCCCGCCCGCGCCATCCCCAACGCGTACACGTTGTGGCCCTCACGGTGGTCACCGCCCGCCCCGTCCAGTGCGTGCCGCGCCGACCTCGGCAGGGTGTTGTCCCCGAACGGCGCGAAGGACACCGGCTCGTTCATGTCGTGCCAGAAACCGGCGAAGCCCTGCGCGAGCCGCTCCTCGTACAGCCCGCCCCACCACTCGCGCACCGCCGGATCCGTGAAGTCCGGGTACGCGCACTCACCCGGCCACACCTCGCCGCGCACCTCCTCGCCCCGCGCGTCCCGCACGAAGGCGCCCCCCGTCCCCACGGCCCGCCCCGACGCGTGGACCCCGTCGCCCACCTTCACCGCCGGGTCCACGATCGACACCAGCCGCACCCCCAGCTCCCGCAACTCCCGCGCAAGCCCGGGCAGATCGGGGAACCGCTCCTCGTCCACCGTGAACACCCGGTGCCCGTCGTAGTGGTCGATGTCCAGGTGCACGGCCGACAGCGCGAGCCCGCGCGACGCGTACCCCGCGACCACCCGCCGCACCTCCTCCGCGCTCCCGAAACCCCACCGCGCGTGCTGGTACCCGAGCGCCCACTCCGGCGGCACCGCGGCCGCCCCCGTCAGCCCCGACCACCCCTGCAGCACCCGCGCGGGCGTCCCCACCAGCACCCAGCAGCGCAGCGGCCCGCCGTCCATCCGCAGCTCACTCGCCCCCGGCCGGTCCACCCCCGAGCCGGCCCCCTCCTCACCCTCGCGCAGCACCACCCGGCCGTCCCACGCGTTGTCGTGGAACGCCAGATGCGTCCCGGCGTCCGCGACCACCATCTGTACCGGCATCGTCAGGTACAGCGGATCGGTCCCCGGCCCGAAGCCCCCCTTCGGATCCGTGTTCCACAGCCGGTACGCACCGTCCCGCAGCCGCGGTCCCGCGGCCCGCCCGCCCAGCCCGAAGAACCGCGCGTCCGCCGGCACCTCGCTGCGCTGCAGCCACCGCGCCCCGCCCATCCGCGGATCCACCGGCTCCCACCACCGCGGCGGCGACTCCCGCCGCAGCACCGCCCCGCCCGGCGTGCGCACCTCCACCGCCCCGTGCCGGGACACCGCCACCGTCACCCGCTCCGACACCACCCGCCAGCCGCCCCCGGTGTCCGCTTCCAGCACCGCCCGCGGGTCCGGCTCGGGGCCGTCGCCCACCACCGCGTACGAGGGCGTCGGCCCGGCCCCGTCCCAACTCCAGAACACGGCGCCGCCCACCGCGACCCGTACCAGCAGCTCCGAACGCGCGAACCGCAGCACGCCCCCGCCCGGCCGGGGCTCCGTACCGGTCAGCAGACCCGGCACACGCGCCCGCTCCGCGCCCCGGCGCGGGAGCCCCACCGCATCCGCGCGCCGGTGGCGCCAGGCCGCGCGCCAGGCGCGCCGACCGCGCTCCGTACCCAAGTCCTTCACCGCACGTACCAGATCACGACCGTCCATGCCGCTCACCCTGCCACCGGCCTCCGGCCGAGGGGACGGCGTTCAACTTCCGTTCACCCTGCAGCGGCACCCCCGTGCCGATCACCCGACCCGCCAGGCCGACCCTGGTGCAGGGGACGATCACATGGCATGGTCCCTGTGAGCCGCCGCGCCCACACCCCCGCGCGATGGCACCGTACGCACACGAAGCGCGAGCCGCAGACTTGACCGGGAGCCGACCCATGACCTCAGCCACGCAGCCGGAACCCCTCTGGGCGCCGGGCCCCGACCGGATCGCCGCGGCCCGTATCACCGCCTTCCAGGCCTGGGCCGCAACGCGCTTCGGGGCCCCCGCCGAGGGCGGCTACCCCGCCCTGCACCGCTGGTCCGTCGACGAGCTCGACACCTTCTGGCAGGCCGTCGCCGAATGGTTCGACGTCCGCTTCACCACTCCGTACGAGGCCGTCCTCGCCGACCGCTCCATGCCCGGGGCACAGTGGTTCACCGGAGCCACCCTCAACTACGCCGAGCACGCGCTGCGCGCCGCCGAGGACCCGGCGCGCGCCGCGGACCCCGCCCTGCTGTACGTGGACGAGACCCACGAGCCCGTCCCCGTCACCTGGGCCGAGCTCCGCCGCCAGGTCGGGTCGCTCGCGGCCGAGCTGCGCGCCCTGGGCGTACGCCCGGGCGACCGGATCAGCGGTTACCTCCCCAACATCCCCGAGGCCGCCGTCGCCCTCCTCGCCACCGCCGCCGTCGGCGGTGTCTGGACCTCCTGCGCCCCCGACTTCGGAGCCCGCAGCGTCCTCGACCGCTTCCAGCAGGTCGAGCCCGTCGTCCTGTTCACCGTCGACGGCTACCGGTACGGCGGCAAGGAACACGACCGCCGCGACACCGTCGCCGAGCTCCGCGCGGACCTCCCCTCCCTGCGCGCGGTCGTCCACATCCCGCTCCTCGGCACCCCCGCCCCCGCCGGGGCCCTGGAGTGGTCCGCCCTGACCTCGGGCGACACCGAGCCCGTCTTCGAGGCGGTCCCCTTCGACCACCCGCTCTGGGTGCTGTACTCCTCCGGCACCACCGGCCTCCCCAAGGCCATCGTCCAGTCGCAGGGCGGCATCCTCCTCGAACACCTCAAGCAGCTCGGCCTGCACTGCGACCTCGGCCCGGAGGACCGGTTCTTCTGGTACACCTCCACGGGCTGGATGATGTGGAACTTCCTCGTCTCCGGACTGCTCACGGGCACGACCGTCGTGCTCTACGACGGCAGCCCCGGCTACCCCGACACGGGCGCCCAGTGGCGCATCGCCGAGCGCACCGGCGCCACCCTCTACGGCACCTCCGCCGCCTACGTCATGGCCTGCCGCAAGGCCGAGGTCCACCCGGCCCGCGACTTCGACCTCTCCGCCGTGAAGTGCGTGGCCACCACCGGTTCCCCGCTCCCGCCCGACGGCTTCCGCTGGCTCCACGACGAGGTGGCCGAGGACCTCTGGATCGCCTCCGTCAGCGGCGGCACCGACGTCTGCAGCTGCTTCGCGGGCGCCGTCCCCACCCTCCCCGTGCACATCGGCGAACTCCAGGCCGCCTGCCTCGGTACGGACCTCCAGTCCTGGGACCCCTCCGGCAAGCCGGCCATCGGCGAGGTCGGCGAGCTCGTCGTCACCAACCCCATGCCGTCCATGCCGATCCACTTCTGGAACGACCCCGACGGCAGCCGCTACCGCGACAGCTACTTCGAGATGTTCCCCGGCGTCTGGCGCCACGGGGACTGGATCACCATCACCGACCACGGCTCGGTGATCATCCACGGCCGCTCCGACTCCACGCTCAACCGGCAGGGCGTCCGGATGGGATCCGCCGACATCTACGAGGCCGTCGAACGCCTCCCCGAGATCAAGGAATCCCTGGTCATCGGCCTGGAGGAGCCGAACGGCGGCTACTGGATGCCGCTCTTCGTCCACCTCGCCCCCGGTGCGGCCCTCGACGACGACCTGCGCGCACGGATCAAGGCGACGATCCGCGAGGAACTCTCCCCGCGCCACGTCCCCGACGAGATCATCGAGGTCCCGGCCATCCCGCACACCCTCACCGGCAAGCGCATCGAGGTCCCGGTCAAGCGCCTGCTGCAGGGCGCCCCTCTGGCCAAGGCGGTCAACCCGGGCTCCGTCGACAACATCGACCTCCTCCACTTCTACGAGGAGCTGGCCCGCACCCGCGGCTGAGGTCACTGTCAGTGGCGTTGATTACTCTGAGTGAGCAAGTGATTGCGGCACTCAGGGGGAGCCATGCCACGCAAGACGAACGACACCGGTACGCACCGGACCCGCACCACCGACCGGCGCCGCACGCTGCGCCGCGAGGTCCCCGGCACCGTCGGCCTACTGGCCGACGCCGGCGACTTCGCGGCCATGCGCGGCTACCGCAGCTTCACCTTCGACGACCACCGGGACTACCTCCACCACGTGGACGGACTGCTCCGGTCCCTCGCCGCCCAGGGCATCCACACCACCGTCGCCCTCTTCGACCCCGACGAGTACGTCCAGTACTGCGGGGAGAACGGCCTCGACCCGGACACCGCCGAAACCCGCGCCCGCTTCACCGCCGAGCTGGCCGGCAGCGGCACCGTCCTCCCGTACACCGGCCAGCCCATCGACGAGCTCGTCCCGCTCCTCGTCGACGAGGCCGTCCGCCAGGCCACCTGGGAGTACGCCACCGGCCTCCTCGCCGAAGTCGGCCGCTGCGCGGACTGCGGCGAGGACATCGGCCGGGCCTCCTTCGAACGCGCCACCCACGCGCTCGAACGGCTCGTGGCCGGCGCCGGACCCGGCCACCACCATTTCGTCTGCAGCGTCCCGACCGAGGCGCAACAGCTCGTCGCCGTCCTGCACGCCGACACCACCGACGACCCGGACACCCCGCCGCGCATCGAGGGCCGCGAAGGCCTCGACTTCGTGACGGTCCTCGCAGCCGGGCTCGCCCTCGGCGGCCCCGGGGGACTGGTGGTACGCACCACCGCCGAGGGCCGGGGGGACCGGGTCCACGGCTGGCGCCTGGACCGCGGCCGGCTCACCGCCCTGACGGCCGCGGCCGTCTTCAACGCCTACTGCACCGACGCCGACACCGGGGACCCCGTCGCCCCCGAATCGGGCGTCGAGTACTGCCCGGGGTACGAGGTGGACGCACCCGGACCGCACCACTGACCGGTCCGGGACGGACCGAGGGGCCCTCGCCACCGGCGAGAGCCCCTCGGAACAACACCACGCCTCCGGCTACTCGCCGGACAGCACCGCCTGCGCGGCCACACGGGCCTCCTCGGCCGTGTCCGCCGCCCGGGCAGCCGCGGCCGCCCGCTCGCACTGGGCCAGCGTGTACTTGGCGAGCGTCGCCCGCACATAGGGAATCGAAGCGGCACCCATCGAAAGAGAGGTGACACCCAGACCGGTCAGCACACAGGCCAGCAGCGGGTCGGAGGCAGCCTCGCCACAGACACCACAGCTCTTGCCCTCCGCCTTGGCGGCATCCGCCGACATGGCGACCAGGTCGAGCAGCGCCGGCTGCCACGGGTCCTGGAGCCGGGACACGGCGCCGACCTGGCGGTCTGCGGCGAAGGCGTACTGGGCCAGGTCATTCGTGCCCAGCGACAGGAATTCGACTTCCTGGAGGATCGAACGTGCCCGCAGCGCGGCGGAGGGGATCTCCACCATCGCGCCGAACTTCGCCTTCAGACCCGCTTCCCGGCAGGCGTCCGCGAACGCCTTGGCGTCAATGCGGTCGGCGACCATCGGGGCCATGACCTCGAGGTACACCGGCAGCCCCTCGGCAGCCTTGGCCAGCGCGGTGAGCTGCGTACGCAGCACCTCCGGGTGGTCCAGCAGCGAGCGCAGCCCGCGCACACCCAGCGCCGGGTTGGGCTCGTCGCCCGGGGTCAGGAAGTCCAGCGGCTTGTCGGCGCCGGCATCCAGCACCCGCACGACCACCCGGCCCTCGGGGAAGGCCTCGAGGACCTTGCGGTAGGACTCGACCTGCTTCTCCTCGGACGGCGCCTTCTTGCTGTCGTCCAGGAAGAGGAACTCGGTGCGGAACAGACCCACACCCTCCGCCCCTGCCTCGACGGCGGCCGGCACGTCCGCGGGACCGCCCACGTTGGCCAGCAGCGGCACCTTGTGACCGTCGGACGTCGCACCCGGACCGGACGAGGCGGCGAGAGCCGCCCTGCGCTCGGCGGCCGCGGCCTCCAGCTCGGCCCGCTTCTCCGGCGACGGGTCCACGAACAGGTCACCCGTACTACCGTCCACCGCGATCATCGTGCCCTCGGCGATCTCACCGGCGCCCGGCAGCGCCACGATCGCCGGCACGCCCAGCGCCCGCGCGAGAATCGCGCTGTGGCTGGTCGGCCCGCCCTCCTCGGTCACGAAACCGAGGACGAGCGCGGGGTCGAGCAGAGCCGTGTCGGCGGGAGCCAGGTCCCGCGCGATCAGTACGTACGGCTCGTCACTGTCGGGCACACCCGGCATCGGCACACCCAGCAGCCGCGCCACGATGCGGTTGCGCACGTCGTCCAGGTCGGCCACGCGGCCTGCCATGTACTCACCGGCCCCCGCGAGCAGGTCGCGGTACGCGGCGAACGCGTCGTACACACCGCGCTCGGCGGTGCTGCCGACGGCGATCCGCCGGTCGACGTCCGCCATCAGCTCGGGGTCCTCGGCGATCATCGCCTGGGCCTCGAGCACGTGCTGGGCCTCGCCACCGGCCAGCTGGCCACGTGCGATCAGATCGGCCGCCACGGCACTCACGGCCTGACGGGCGCGCCCCTGTTCGCGCGCCGCCTCATCCGCGGTGATCTGCCTGGCCGGCGGTTCCAGAACCGCCGTGCCCATGTGCCGCACCTCGCCGATCGCCACCCCGTGGCTCACGCCGACGCCTCGCAGCGTTGTCTCCATTTCACCCGTCTCCGATTGAGCGGCGGGCCGAGCCGCCGCGGTGGATGTCCGACTCGCCCGTACAGGCGGACGTGTCACTGCCAGCTGAAGAGAGCGTCGTCAGCCTTCACGTCGCCGGATTCGACGACGTCGGAGAGGGATTCGGCCGTCGCCTCGAGCGCCACGACCGGGCAGATCGGCGACTTGCCGGCTGCCTCGACGGCAGCGGGGTTCCAGCGGATGACGGTCTGGCCACGGGTCACGGTGTCGCCCTTGTTCACGAGGAGCTCGAAGCCCTCGCCGTTGAGCTGAACCGTGTCGATCCCGAGGTGCGTGAGTACACCGTGACCCTCGCTGTCGACGACTACGTACGCGTGCGGGTGCAGGGAGACGATCACACCGTCGACGGGGGACACCGCCTCCGAAGGCTCACGCACGGGATCAATGGCGGTGCCCGGTCCCACCATCGCGCCGGAGAACACCGGATCGGGCACTGCCGCGAGTCCGATGGCGCGCCCGGCAAGTGGGGACGTCACGCTGGTCATGGGGGCCTCCCAGGGGTGGGGCTCTTCGTGTCGCCGTCACTGCCTGTCGCGAACGGCGTACTCTTCTGAAGGATATGGCACAAGATGTTCGGGTTCGCCCGATGTTGGACCTGGTCCGAGCGTCCCCGTTGGCAGGGAGACTAGTGGACTAGACCGGTGGACTAGACCATACGCCTGAATCGATTTGCTTGGGCACCCCCAGAGCTGTACTGTCGTGACTCCCGCCAGGACGCCTCGTGTGAACTTTTCGCGAACGGCCGAAGGACGGGAACCCTCCTCTTCAGTATCGATCTTGAACCCACCTCTCTTTTCGTATGCCTTTTCGGTAATGCGGCGAGTGGTCAGGGGGACGGAAAACCGCTGATAGAGTCGGGACCGCCGGAAAGGGAAACGCGAAAGCGGAAACCTGGAAAGCGCCGAGGAAGTCGGACACGGAAGAGTCTGATAGAGTCGGAAACGCAAGAACAGAACGAAAGCCCGGAGGAAAGCCCCAGCGGATGTC
>NZ_BMVL01000026.1 GCF_014650695.1 Streptomyces avidinii
GCACGACACGGAGAGACGATGAGACTGACGGGAAACCCCCATACGCGTCCCTGACCACCGGCCCCGTGGACCCCGCCCCCCGCAGTCCCCGTCTCAGTTGCGGACCTGCCACGCCGGGTGCGGCCGGCGGGGGGCGCGGCGCTTGTAGGTGTCGATCGTGAGGAACAGGGCTCCCGAGGCGGCCGTCGCGGCCAACGACAGGATCGCGGCGGCCGGCCGCCACATGTGCGAGATCCCTACGAGCATCAGCCACGTCGCTGCCGAGGCCCCGGCCGTGAACAGCAGCAGCGCGATCCTGGCCCCGAGCGACATGCTGCCGCTCGCCGCGACGCAGCCGTATCCCAGAAGGGCGCCCGGGAGGACGGTCACGATCGCACCCAGGATCAGGAAGAGAAGGAAGGCGATGAGCACGGCGCACTGACCTCCGGACCGGATCCGCGTTCCCCGCCGGTGGGGCGGGGTCGGCGACGGCCATCCTGCCAGATGATTTGAACGTGTTCAATGCAGGGTGAGGCGGTGGGGCGTCGGGACGTCGGGGCGAGGCGGGGGCGGTGGGAGGCGATGTGTGTTGCTGTCACCCGGAGGCTCCGGTGTCGGGGGCGGGGCCCGGCGGTGGGGGCGTGGCACGATCGCGGGATGGAGTACCGGTATGCCACCGAGGCCGATGCGCCCGCCATGGCGGAGCTCTTCGCCGCCAACCACCATGACGCGCTGACCGAACGGCAGCGGGCGGAGCAGGGTTTCGTGCAGGGCCGGTTCGACGTCGGTGCGCTGCGGGCGATGGCCGGCGCGCGCGAGCTGCTGGTCGCGGACGACGCGAGCCGGATCGCCGGCCTCCTGGCGCTCTGCTCGCCCGCGGCTCTGGCCGATCCGCCGCCGCCGGTCGCGGGTCTGCTCCGGGCGCAGGTCGACCTGGAGTGGCAGGGGCGGCCGCTGGCCGAGGCGCGGTGGCTGCTCTACGGGCCCGTCGTGGTCGATTCCGCCTACCGGGGGCGCGGCGTGGCGCGGGCGCTGTTCACCATGGCCGTGTCGGCGGCCTCGGAGCGCGCGGAAGCCGTGGTCGCCTTCATCGAGGCCGGGAACGTGCCGTCGTGGAAGGTGCACGTCGACGGCTTCGGGATGGTCCCGCTGGGCGAGTTCGTGGCGGGCGGACGCACCTACAGTGCGGTCGCCGCGGCGACGTTCTGAGCGGGCCTGAGTGCGCCTGCGCGTGCGTGCCTGCGTGTGCCTGCGCGTGCCCGAGGGTTCTCGGCGGGCGCGGGTGTCGGCGGGTGTGGGCGGCGGATCAGTCGGTGCGTTCCAGGATCACCAGCGGGATCTCGCGGGGCCGGGCCGCGGCGCGGTCGTCCTCGAACGGGGGCCACAGGGCCGTCATCATCTCCCAGTACATCTCCCGCTCCCCGGGCGTGGCGGTGCGCGCCTGCGCCGTGAAGCAGGCGGCGCCGACCTGGAGGCGGACCTCCGGGTGGGCGGTGAGGTTCCGGTACCAGCGGGGGTGCTCCGGGGCGCCGTACGCGGAGGCCAGGACGAGGTGGCGGCCCGTGTCCTCGCAGTAGATCAGCGGGGTGCGCAGGGTGCGGCCGCTGTCGCGGTCGAGCGTGGTGAGCAGCAGGGTGGGGACCCCGTGCCAGAGGTGCCCGTCGGCTCCGGCGGTGGTCACGTAGGCGCGGACGTGGTCGAGCCGTGGGCCGGGGCGCGGGTCGGTGGGGTGCTCCCAGTCGACGTCGAGTGCGTGCATTTTCCTGTCCTTAGGGTTGTGTCCCCCCTGCGGCTAACGAGCATTAACGATTCTGGATGCGCACGACCCGTAGCGCACGCCTACAGGTCTGGACCAAGCTCGTGGTATGGATCTGGAGCTGAGGCACCTCAAGATCGTCCGGGCCGTCGCCGACGCCGGGAGCCTGACCCGGGCCGCCACCGCGCTCGGCCTCGCGCAGCCCGCGCTCAGTACGCAGCTGAAGCGCATCGAGCGCGCGCTGGGCGGGACCCTGTTCGTGCGCGGCCGCGAGGGCGTACGGGCCACCGCGCTCGGGGAGCTGGTGCTGGAGCGGGCCAGGGTGCTGCTGCCCGCGGTGTGCGAGCTGCAGGAGGACGCCCAGCGGTTCGCCCGGCAGGGGACGCCGGGCCACCGGCTCGGCGGCACGCACGGGCCGCTGCTCGGCGGGCTCGTGGACCGGCTCGCGCGCCAGGAGCCCGGGGTGCCCGTCACCACGTACACCTCCTGGTCCGAGAGGGACATCGCCGGGAGCGTCGCCGAGGGGCGGCTGGACTTCGCGCTGGTCGGGGTCTGCGGGGAGAGCGCGCCGCCCGAGCCGGGGCGGCTGGCCTGGATGGAGGTGGCGCGCGACCCCGTGCACGTGATGCTCGCCGAGGACCATCCGCTGGCCCTGGCCCCGCGTGCGGAGATCGAGCTCGCCGAGCTGGCCGCCGAGGCCTGGACGGACGTCCCCGGCGACGGGTGCTTCGGCGACTGCTTCGCCGCGGCTTGCGTGCGCGCCGGTTTCACGCCCGCCTGCGTCTACGAGACCGACACCGCCTCCTGCGTTCACCTGGTGCAGGTGGGGCGGGCCGTCGGGCTGTGCCGGGCCACCTTCCCGGTGACCCCGGGGGTGGTCACGCGGCCGCTCGCCGGGACTCCGCTGATGTGGCGGCACCTGCTGGGGTGGCATCCCGCGGCGCGCGCGGCGGCCCGGGCCGCGGAGGTACTGGAGCACGCCCGGGCCGCGCACGCGCAGGCGCTGGCCGGATCAGCCGGCGGGCTGCCGCCGGGGCTCCGGACAGCGGACGACCCCGCCCCGGGGCGCGACCCCGGGGCGGAGCTTCGGCAGCATTCGTATCGCGCTGAAGCCGCGGGCCGTACCTGAGTACAAGCGAGTACCGGCGAGTACCGGCGAGTACCGGGGTGTACCGGCGTGGCCGGGTGCAGGGGTACCCGGGTGACCCGAGTACCGGGCACCTACGGCAGATAGCGCTCGATGACCTGCGGGCCCTCCTTCTCGATCAGCATGCGAGCCTTCTCGACCCGCTCCGGAGTCGGGTCGTGGCCCGTCGCCATCACGAGGTCCTCGGGGTCGTACGGCCGCTCCCCGCCCGTGAAGAGGCGGTCCGACCGTGTGGGCTGCTCGTCGGGTTCACTGACCATCGCGTACCTCCTACGGTTTTCCCCTGGCCCCATCCTGCGACCGCCGCCCCATGAACGCACTTCGACCGCGGGCGGGCCGCCGGAGGGCCCCGGGCATAACACCGAGGGAAGGGCCAACCGGCAGCTCCCGCAAGGCGGTTCGGATTTCTACGGTTTCCGCAGACCCCACCGGAAACCGAGGAGATCCCCCATGCTCAAGCGACACGCCCGCGCGGCGTGTACCGCCCTGGCCGCCGCCGGGCTGCTGCTGGCCGGGACCGGCGGCGCCACCGCCGATTCCGCCCCCGCCGCAGCCTCCGCGGCGGCCACCCTGCGCACCGCGGAAGCCCCGCCCGAGCTGCTCGCCGCCATGCAGCGCGACCTCGGCCTGACCCCCACGCAGGCCAAGGCGCGCCTCGCCCACGAGGCCGAGGCCGGGGCCACCGCCGCCCGGCTGCGGGACCGGCTCGGCGCCGCCTTCGCCGGTGCCTGGGTGGACGGGGCCGACGCCGGTACCCTCACCGTGGCCACCACCCGGACCGCCGACACCGCCGCGATACGGGCCACCGGGGCCCGGGCGAAGCTGGTCACCCGCACCCTGGCCGACCTGGACGCCGACCGGGCCGCACTGGACCGGGCCGCCGGCCCCGCGACCCCGGTCCGCTACGTCGACCCGCGTTCCAACACCCTGGTCGTCGAGGAGACCGAGGCGGGGGCGGCGGCCGCGCTGCTGGCCGCCACCGGGACCGACGCCGACCGGGTCACGGTGGTCCGTACGGCCGAGGCCCCGCGCCCGCTGTACGACCTGCGCGGTGGGGACGCGTACTACATGAACGGCAGCGGCCGCTGCTCCGTGGGCTTCCCCGTGACCAAGGGCTCCACGAACGGTTTCGCCACCGCCGGGCACTGCGGCCGGGCCGGGACCACCACCAGCGGCTTCAACCAGGTCGCCCAGGGTTCCTTCCAGGCCTCGGTCTTCCCCGGCAACGACATGGCCTGGGTGGCCGCCGACGCCCAGTGGACCGCGACCCCCTACGTGAAGGGCAGCGGCGGCGCGAACGTGCAGGTCACCGGTTCGGTGCTGCAGCCGGTCGGGGCCTCGGTGTGCCGTTCCGGATCGACCACCGGATGGCACTGCGGCACGATCCAGCAGCACGGCACGAGCGTCACCTACCCCGAGGGCACCATCTCCGGCGTGACCCGTACGACGGTCTGCGCCGAGCCGGGCGACTCGGGCGGCTCGTACATCTCCGGGAGCCAGGCGCAGGGCGTCACCTCGGGAGGTTCCGGCAACTGCTCCAGCGGCGGGACCACCTTCTTCCAGCCGCTGAACCCGATCCTGTCGGCGTACGGCCTCACCCTCAAGGTCAGCGGCAGCGACCCGGGCCCGGGCCCCGGTCCCGGCGAGCCCGAGCCGGGCGGCACCTGGAAGGCGGGCACCGTCTACGCGGCCGGTGCCACGGTCACCCACGGCGGCGCGACCTACCGCTGCATCCAGGGGCACCAGGCCCAGACGGGCTGGGAGCCGCCGAACGTCCCGGCGCTGTGGCAGCGGGTGTAGCGGCGTAGCGGTGCGGCGGGTGCAGAGCCCGCCCCGCCCGGACCCATCCAGCCCCGCGCGCGAACGCGCGGACCGGTGCCGTGACTGCCAAGGGGGGAGTCACGGCACCTTCGCGTGCGCACGGGTCAGACGAGGACCGCCGCCAGAGTGCCGAGCGCGCCGAAGACGGTCAGCAGTGCGCAGATCGACAGGTTCACGATCCGGTGCTCCCAGAAGACCGCGACGAACTCGCGGATGGTGGCGCTCGGCCAGTAGTACTTCGCGGTGGGGGAGCCCAGCACCTGCCCGTTGACGCCGGTCTTGCGGGCCAGCATCGCCGCCCGGAAGGCGTGGAAGTTGTTGGTGACCACCACGCACTTGTAGGCCGGGTCGTGGGCCGTCATGATCTCGCGGCTGAAGAGCATGTTCTCCTCGGTCGTGGTGGAGCGGTCCTCCAGCACGACGTGCTGCTCGGGCACACCCTGCGCGATCAGCCAGTCCGCCATCGCCCGGGCCTCGGCGACCTTCTCGTCCGAGCCCTTGCCGCCCGATACGAGGAGGAACGGCGGCCGGCCGCTCCGGGCCAGCTGGGCCTCGTAGATCTGCTGCCCCTTGCGCAGACGG
This sequence comes from Streptomyces avidinii, assembly GCF_014650695.1. Classification (GTDB taxonomy): domain Bacteria; phylum Actinomycetota; class Actinomycetes; order Streptomycetales; family Streptomycetaceae; genus Streptomyces; species Streptomyces avidinii. The sequence continues at coordinate 5,286 of NZ_BMVL01000026.1, forward strand.
GACGCCAGCAGGGGCGGCACGCGGTCGCCGCCGACGAGGCCCGAGCCCAGCATGACCACGTGGTGGACGTCGCCGCGCACCTTGATCCGTCCGTAGAGGAAGGCGTAGCCGAGGAAGCAGAAGAAGACGAAGGAGACGTAGCCGGCGACCACGGTGACCGTTCCCGCGATGCCGCCGAGGAGGGGGGAGCCGACCACGCCGACGAGGACCAGCAGCGCGATCAGCGCGAAGATCGCGAGGCCCGCGAGCATCGACAGCAGGTTGGCCGGCCGGAAGCCCTCCTTGCGGATCATGATCAGGCCGTTGCGGACGAGGAAGACGCCCAGGGCCAGGGTGGCGAACGCGGGTGAGGCGAAGGCGAGCACGGCGACCGTGACGGCCGCCCAGGTGGGCAGCTTGCCGACCTGGAGGAAGAGTGCGGAGAACAGGCTGAGGAAAGTCAGCCCCAGGAGCACGGCGTTGCTGAAGCGTCGCCGGTCCTGCCGGACGCTTACGCAGAACGCGAGGAAGAGCAGGGCGGCAAGGGCGAAGGCGACCATGCCGACCATCGTAGATGTCGGATTTACCGAAGATCGTGGGCGGTTCGGCGCACCGCCCGTCCGGCCAGCACGTCCGTCCGGCGCCCGTCGCGCATCACGAAGCGTCCGTCGATCAGGACGTGCGGGATACCGCTCGGCAGCATCCGGGGCCGCTCGTAGGTGGACCCGGCCGCGACCGTGTCCGGGTCGAAGAGGACGAGGTCGGCGCGGTACCCCATGCGGACCAGGCCCCGGTCGGGCAGTCGCAGGCGCGCCGCGGGGCGGCCGGCCAGGTGCGCCACGCACTCCTCCAGGGAGAGCAGGCCGAGTTCGCGCACGTAGCGGCCCAGGTAGTGGGGGAAGGTGCCGTAGGCGCGCGGGTGCGGTTTCGCGCCCTGGAGGATGCCGTCGGAGCCGCCGGTGTGGACCCGGTGGCGCATGATCGCCCGGACGTTCTCCTCGTGGCCGACGTGCTGGAGGATCGTCGGCGCCAGCCGGTCCGCGAGCAGCAGCCTGCGGGCGCTCTCCCAGTCGGCCACGCGGGTGCCCACGTACGGGGCGAGGGCGGGGTCGGCGGTGCCCGAGATCTCGATCGTCGACCAGTCGACGGGCACTCCGTGGCAGCCGTCGGAGCCCTCGACCTCCAGCGCGCGGCGGATCCGCTCGGCCTGGGTGCCGTCGCGCAGCCGGGCGAGGACCGCCTCCGGGCCGCCCTCGTTCGCCCAGCCGGGGAGGAGCGCGACGAGGGTGGTGCAGCCGGGGGTGTACGGGTAGCTGTCGAGGGTGATGTCGGCGCCGTCGGCCAGGGCCGCGTCCAGCAGGGCGAGCAGTTCGGGGGCCCGGCCCCGGTTCTCGCCGAAGTTCATGGTGGCGTGCGCGAGGTGCAGGGCGCAGCCGGCCTCCCGGGCGAGCGCGACCATCTCGGCGTAGGCGGCCAGCGCGCCGTGGCCGTAACTGCGGTGGTGCGGGCAGTAGTAGCCGCCGTACCGGGCCACGACCCGGCACAGCTCGGTCAGTTCGGCGCCGGTGGCGTACATGCCGGGGGTGTAGGTGAGGCCGGAGGACAGGCCGACGGCGCCCTGGGCCAGGCCGTCGGCGACGAGCTGCCGCATCCGGTCCAGCTCGGCCGCGGTCGCCGGGCGGTCGTCCCAGCCGAGGACGTACGCGCGGACCGTGCCCTGGGGGACGAGGTAGGCGGCGTTGACCGCGATGCCCTCGCCGTCGATGCCGCGGTCCAGCCGGTCGAGGTACTCGCCGACCGTGCGCCAGTCGAAGTCGACGTCGCCGCCGGGCCCGTTCCAGCCGGCGATCGCGGCCCGCACCTCGCCGAGGGTGCGGTCGTCGACGGGCGCGTACGACAGGCCGTCCTGGCCGATGACTTCGAGGGTCACGCCCTGTGCGGCCTTCGCGCCGTGGTCCGGGTCGCGGAGCAGCGCGAGGTCGCTGTGGGCGTGCATGTCGACGAAGCCCGGGGCGAGGGCGAGGCCGTGCGCGTCGAGGGTGCGGCGCCCGCCGCCCGGGAACCTGCCGATGCCGGCGATCCGGCCCTCGTGGACGCCGACGTCGGCGGTGTACGAGGGCCCGCCCGTGCCGTCGACGACGCGGGCCCCCCGGATGACCAGGTCCACCGGCCGGTGCCTAGAAGAAGGTGCGGACGTAGTCGGTGACGGTGCCGTCGGCCGCCACGACCGGGATCAGCGGCCACTTCTCGAAGATCGTGCAGGGGTGGGACATGCCGAGCGCCACCCAGTCGCCGACCTGCACGTCCTCGGCCGAGTCGGTCTCCAGCCAGGCGTGCTGGTCGGACAGTTTGACCACGCGGACGCCGGTGGCGGGGCGCTCCTCGCCGGTGAGGGCGTCGCGGACCAGCTCGGCCTCGGGCAGGCCCAGGTCGTAGGCGATGTCGCGCTTGCCCGCGTTGACGAAGGCCTGGGTGGGGGAGGGGCGGGAGACGACCTGGGTCCACAGCCGGAACGCCGGGCGCAGGCCGCCCTCGTCGGGGTGCCGGTTGAAGGGGGTCAGGCGGGTGTACCAGCCGTGGTCGTGGGAGACGTACGCGCCGGAGCGGAGCAGCTTGAGGACCGGCCGGGAGAGCTCCGGGAGCTCGGCGAAGACGTCGGCGACCGCGTCGAACCAGGCGGAGCCGCCGGCGCTGACCACGATCTCGTCGAGGTCCGCCGGGAAGCGGCCTGCCTTGTCGAACTCGACGGCCAGCGCGGTGAGGCGGCGCAGGTACGCGTGGACGGAGTCCGGGTCGGCGCCGGGTACCTCGGCCTCGTAGCCGCCCAGGCCGACGAGGCGCAGGGTGGTGGTCCGGGCGACGGCGTCGGCGACGGCGCGGCAGTCCTCGTCGGTACGGGCCCCCGTACGGGCACCTTCGCCGGCGCCGAGCTCGACGACGACGTCGATGCGGGCGGCGGGTGTCCGGCCCCGGAGGGCGCGGTCCATGAGCTGCACCCCGCGTACGGAGTCGACGTAGCAGACGAAGCGGAAGCCGGGGTCGGCGGCGAGCTCGTCGGCGACCCAGCGCAGGGCGGCCGGATCGACGAGCTCGTTGGCGAGGAAGATCCGCTGGATGCCGAAGGCGCGGTAGACGCGGGCCTGGTGAGGGACGGCGGCGGTGATGCCCCATGCGCCGTGCTCCAGCTGACGCCGGAAGAGCTGGGGGGACATGCAGGTCTTGCCGTGCGGGGCGAAGGCCAGGTCGTGGCGGGCGGCGTAGGTGCCGAGCGCGGTGAGGTTGTGCTCCAGCGCGTCCGCGTCGAGGGTCAGGACGGGGGTGGTGAAGCCGCCGGTGTGCAGGTCGCGGCGCTCGGCGGCGAGCTGACCGACGGTGAGGCCGTGGGCCTGGGCGTCCGGGGGGAGCCCCTTGAACCGGTGGTCGACCGGTTCGTCGGCGAGGTCCTTGACGGGGTCGCTGTCGCTGGCCATACGTACCTCCGGGTTGCGCGATGTGCAACGGTCATTGCGTGTGCCGCTGCACGCTGTCTAACATCCCCGGTGACGGCGGGTCAACGTGCGGACGGTGCGCCGGCGGAGCCGGTGGTCGTGGTGACGGTCAGCGAAGGAGGCGGCATGAGCCAGTCCGTGGAACGGGCCCTCGGCATCCTGCCGCTGCTCGCCCAGGGGCCCGCAACCCTCGGCGCGGTCGCCGACGCGCTCGGCGTGCACAAGAGCACCGCCCTGCGCCTCCTGCGCACCCTGCACGACCACGGCCTCGTCTACCGCCAGCCCGACGGCCGCTACCGCCTCGGCGCCCAGCTCTTCGCCCTCGCCGCCGAGGCCATCGAGAACCTGGACGTCCGGGAGATCGCGCACCCCCACCTCGTGGAGCTGAACAGGGCCACCGGGCACACCGTCCACCTCGCCCTGCACCAGGACGACGAGGTCGTGTACGTCGACAAGGTCGACAGCCGCTACCCGGTCCGCATGTACTCCCGCATCGGCAGGCCCGTGCCCCTCACGGTCGCCGCCGTCGCCAAGCTGCTCCTCGCCGACCTGCCCGAGGCCGAGCGACGGGCCCTCGCCGACCGGATCGAGTTCCCGCGCTACACCCCCCGTTCGACCCCGGACGCGGCGGCCTTCCTGCGCGAGCTGGACCTCGTACGGGAGCAGGGCTGGGCCACCGATCTCGGCGGGCACGAGGAGTCCATCAACTGCCTCGGGGCGCCCGTGCACGGGCCGGACGGGCGGGTCGTCGCCGCGCTGTCGGTGTCCGCGCCCGGTGTGGTCCTCGCCGCCGAGGGGCTGCTCGAACTGCTGCCGCAGGTGCTGCGTACCGCCGAAGCCATCAGCCAGGACTACTCAGGAGCACAGGAGAGCACGTGACCGAGCGGAACGCGACCGAGCAGAACGCGACCGGGAAGAACACCACCGGGCAGAACATGACCGGGAAGACCGCCATCACGCCCGACACCCACACCACCCCGCCCGCGAGGTTCTCGCACGGCGTGCGGAAGGGGAACATCCTCCAGGTCGCCGGGCAGGTCGGCTTCCTCCCGCACGTCGACGGGCAGCCGCCCACCCCTGCCGGGCCCACGCTGCGCGAGCAGACCCTGCAGACGCTGGAGAACGTCCGTTCCGTGCTGGAGGCCGGCGGCGCGGGCTGGGACGACGTGATGATGATCCGCGTCTACCTCACCGACACCGGGCACTTCGCCGAGATGAACGGCATCTACAACGCCTACTTCGAGGAGCAGGGCCTCAAGGAGGCCCCCGCCGCCCGCACCACCGTGTACGTGGGCCTGCCGGCAGGGCTGCTCATCGAGATCGACGCGCTCGCCGTCCTCGGCTGAGGCAGACCGCCGGACAAGCGGGCGGGGCGCCCCCCTGGCGGTGAGGCGCCCCCTTTCACACGCCGCACCCGGTCACGGCGCCGCGCAGTACTGGGCCTCCTTGCCGATCGAGCGGTACATGCAGTCCGCGTTCTCCAGCAGCTGGAGCACCGCGTCCTTGTTGCGCGCGGTCTCGCGGTCGATGACCTCGTCCGGCGGGTAGAAGCCGCCGCCGCCGCTCTCCGGGTACATCTCGAAGGTGTAGGAGAAGATCTTCTGGTTGCCCCACAGCCAGTCGTCGATCGTGCCGTCCGTGATGTACAGGTCGCTCGACTGCTCCGGCGCGTAGCCGTTGCTGGCCGCCATGCTGGTGCCGATCTTCTTGTAGACGGCGAGGTCGTCGGCGGTCAGGCCCGGGGCGGTGTCGTTGTAGGTGTAGCCGAAGGGCCACAGGACGAGCTCGCTGTAGGTGTGGAAGTCGATGGCGGCCTTGATCTGCTGCTTGCCGCCGATCACCCGGCTGCGGACGAAGTCCGCGACGACCTTCACCTCGGGCGCCGACTCGGCGGACGCGCCCCGGTAGGTCTCGGAGCTCTTGCTGCTGCTGGAGCCGCCGCAGCAGCCGAACTTGTAGTTCCAGTTGCGGTTCTCGTCCGTACCGACGTACGAGGAGCCGGAGTTCGGCTGCCGGTTCTTGCGCCAGGAGCGGTAGGAGCCGGTGGCGATGTCGTACTCGCCGCCGTCCGGGTTGAGGTCCGGGACGATCCAGATCTCGCGGCCGTTGACCGCGTTCGTGACCCGGGAGTCGGTGCCGTACTTGGAGGTGAACTCCTTGAGCAGATAGAGGGCCATCTCGACGGTCAGGTGCTCGCGCGCGTGCTGGTGGGCGGTGAACAGCACCTCGGGCTCGGCCTCGTCCGTCGCGACGCTGTCGCTGATCTTGATGGCGAAGAGGTCCCTGCCCTGGTACGACTTCCCGATCACCCGCTTGCTCGCGATCGCGGGGTACTGCGCGACGAGCTGGTTGATCTCCGCCGTCGCCTCGGCGTAGTTGTGGTACCTCGAGTCCGCCGAGGGGAAGTCCATCGGGCTCGCCGCGACACCGGGCAGGGAGCGGTCCGGGGGCCCGGGCAGGGCGGTCAGCCGGTAGCCCAGCTCCTTGAGCTTCTTGGCCTGCACGGTGTCGGCGCTGACCACGACCGTGTGGTCGTCCACCTCGTCGATCGAGACGCCCGTCCGGAGCAGGGCGGTGCGGTCGGTGGCGGTGGAGGGGCCGTGGATCCGGTACTGGACGATCGCCTCGTCCTGGGTGGCCGTGGAAGGGGTGGGCGGAGGGGAAGCCGTCGCGCTCATGCCGTAGGCGGGTGCGCCCAGCGCGAGCGCCAGCAGGGCCGCCGTGACGGCGGCCCTTCGGCGGGTATGGAGCCGCATGCGTTCTCCTGGGTGGGGAGTGTGGGGGTAGCCGTGCGGACGCGCACAGCGTGCTCTCGTGGCATGTCCCGGTCAAGGACACGCTGTGCCGGCCGAACCGATCCGGCCACCCCCACACGTACCGCCTACGGGAGGCCGTGGACCTTCGGACCCACCGAGTTCGACCAAGCACTACCCGCCTTGGCGTCCCAGTTGGTCGACCAGGTCATCGCACCGCGCAGCCCCGGGTAGGTCTTCGACGGCTTGAAGGAGCCGCAGTTCGTCCCCCTGGTCAGGCAGTCCAGGGCGTTGTTGACGATCGTCGGGGACACGTAGCCGCTGCCCGCGCCGCTGGGGGAGGCCGGGACGCCGATGCCCACCTGCGAGGGGTCGAGGCCGCCCTCCAGCTGGATGCAGGCGAGTGCGGTGAGGAAGTCGACGGAGCCCTGGGAGTAGACCTTGCCGTCGCAGCCGTTCATCGAGCCGCTGTTGTAGTACTGCATGTTGACGACGGTGAGGATGTCCTTGATGTTGAGCGCCGTCCTGAAGTAGCCGCCCTGCGTGGACTGCATGTCGATGGTCTGCGGGGCCATCGTGATGACGAGCGAGGAGCCCGCCTTCGACGACAGCGAGCGCAGCGCCTGCGTCATGTAGGTGGGGTTCAGGCCGTTCTCCAGGTCGATGTCGATCCCGGTGAACCCGTACTCCTGCATCAGGGCGTACGCGGAGTTCGCGAGGTTGTTCGCGGAGGCCGAGTCGCCCACCGAGATGGTCCCCTTCTCGCCGCCGATCGAGAGGATGACCGACTTGCCGGCCGCCTTCTTCGCGGCGATGTCGGCCTTGAACTGGGCGACCGTGTAGCCGCCGAGGCCGGCCGAGTCGAGGTTGAAGGTGATGGCACCGGGCGTGCCGGTGGCGTCCGCGAAGGAGACGGCGATGATGTCGTACTGCGCGGAGACGTCGGAGATCCGCTGGACGGTCGCGCCGTTGTTGAAGTTCTGCCAGTAGCCGGTCAGGGCGTGCTTGGGGACGGCCGGGCCGGGGCCCGGGCCCGGGTCGGTGCCGGTGGTCGTGCCGGTCACGGGGGCGGACTTCGGGCCCTCGCCCGCCGCGTTGTAGGCGCTCACCTGGAAGGAGTACGAGGTCGAGGCGGCGAGCCCGGTGATCCGGGTGGAGGCGGCGCCGCCGGTCACGGTTCCGACGCGGACGCCGTCCTGATACACGTAATAGCCGGTGGCCGAGCCGACCGCGTTCCACGAAAGGGTGAGGGCGTTCGCGCTCTGTCCGGAAACGGCCGTCCCGGCCGGGGCGCCGGGGACGGACGGGCCGGGGTCGGTGCCGCCGCCGCCGTCCGGACCGAAGACGCTGAACTCGTCGACGAAGTAGGCCGGCTGGCCGTACCAGCCGTGCGTGTAGACGGTGACCTGGGTGGTGCCGGGGCCGGTGCTGAAGGTGGTGGAGAGCTTCTGCCAGCCGCCGCCCGACCCGGGGGTCCAGGTGGAGACGTCCTGGGTGCCGGTCCCGGTCGCGCCGAGGTAGACGTAGCTGCCCTGGACCTGCGTGCTCAGCGTGTACGTCGAGTTCGGCTTGACCGTGACGGTCTGGCTGCAGCGGGCGTTGTCCTGGCCCGCCGGGGTCGCCTTCAGGGCGCCCGATCCGGAATGGACGGGCGAGGAGACGGAGGCGCCGGTTCCGCCGGTGCAGGACCAGTTGGCGAGACCCGACTCGAAGCCGCCGTTGCGGGCGACGTTCACGTCCGCGGCCTGTGCGGTACCGGCGGCCAGGGCGGACAGGGCACCGGCGGTGAGGGTGACGGCGATGGGGAGGACGAGGGAGCGTATGCGGTTCACGTGGGCTCCGGTGGGGGGAGGAAGGGGCGTGGGGAAGGGCGGACCGAGTGGGGTGGGTCCGTGGGTGCGTCCGTGGGTGGTCCGACTCAAGGCGTGCGCTGCCAAGTTGGTCCAGACCAATCTCCGTGTCAAGAGTCTTTGCGATGTGGCTTGAAATGGCCCGCTATGCGATCCCTGTTGTCCGGGTTTCCGCCACCTGTGACCCGTGCCGTCAGCACGGGAATCCGCAAGGCCCTGCCCTGCCAGGGGTGACGCGGATATGGTGCTGGGGCAAGGGGGGAGCGGGGCGATCGGATGCCGTCGCGCAGTGCGGGCGCGCACCGCGGGCGCGGAATTGTGAAGGTCCGCGTCGAGTCCGCATCGAGTTCCGCGCAGGGCGCGCGCCCGGCAGCTGGACTGCCGGCGCCGCACGGGGCGAACGTGGGGGAACGGGGGAATTCGCGTGCCGACCGCCATCGCTGTCACCAGCGCCGATCTGGTACTTGCGGCCCCTGACCGGCACACGCCCGGGGCCGCGTTACTGCACCCGCCCGAGCAGCTCGACCTGGAGGCCGCGCTCGCCGAGGCGGGCGCCCTGCTGGAGCGGCACGGCCACCTCGTGGCCCTCGTGCCGCCGTGGCTCCCGCGCTCCACCGTCCAGCGGCTGCACACCGTACGCGCCATCCTGGAAACCGACCGGATAGCGCTCCTCGGCATCGATCTGCCGCCCCTGGGAACCGCTCTGCTGGTGCGTCAGCTGCGCCAGCTCAGCGTCTGCGACTTCAGCCCCGGAATCATCGCCTCCGCGGCCCGGCTGCTGTCCCACTACATCTACGCGGGCGCGCTGCTGGGCTCGGTCGCCAAACTCGACCGGGTCCGGGTCCCCGTCGGGCTCGGCGCACACGCCAGGTCCTGGTCGCCGAGCGCGCAGTTCGCCGTCATGGCCCACCCGAAGCCGCACCTGGCGAAACTGAGCGGCGGCACCCAGGGCGCCCACGGCCCCCGCAGCGGCGTGCTGCCGGCCGGCCCCGAGTTCGCCACGCACCTCACTTTCGCCCGCGGCCAGCTCACCTCCGACTGGGTCACGGCCGAACTGGCCCCCGCCTGGCAGGTGCAGGGCGTCATGGAGAACCCGCTGCCCGCCGCGTCCCCCGGCTGGTGGGGCACCCAGAAGATCGTCGAGTTCGCCGCCGGCATCCCGGACCTGTCCGTGCTCTACCAGCTGGTCGCCTCGGTCCGCCGGGAGGAGTGCCGCTGGTGCGGCCTCGAACTCATCGGCGACCGCTGCGGCTTCTGCGCGGCGCCGCTCACCGCACCGCCGCCGCCCACGAGCACCGCCCGTTCCAGACCCTGATCACTCGAACGTACGAATGAATGAAGAACGGCGAGGTAGGTAAGGCCCATGAACTCACGCCAGCGCCGCGGCGTCATCCTGCTGCTCCTGTCGGTCCTGTGCGCACTGGGGGCCTTCGCCGGAGTCCTCGTGGTGATCGGCGACGTCAATTCCAAGGTCGGCGCCGAGGTCGTCGCGTACCGGGCCAAGGGCGACATAGCCCCGTACAGCCCGCTGTCGGCGGGGCAGTTCGAGGAGGTCAGGATCCCCCGACGGTGGCTGTCCGAGACCGCGGTCTCCGACCTCGGCGCGCTCAAGGACAAGATCGCGCTCACCACCCTGAAGAAGGGCTCGCTGCTCCAGGCGGACATGTTCGTCGACCGGCCGCAGCTGCAGCCCGGTGAGCAGGAGATCGCCATCATGATCGACGCCGCCACCGGCGTGGCCGGAAAGATCACCTCCGGCGCCAAGGTCAACATCATCGCCACCTTCAAGGGCGCCAAGGACACCGACCCCTCCCGGTCGGTGATCATCGTCGCCAACGCCCGGGTCCTCGGCGTCGGCAAGCTCACCGCCCTGGACAAGGAGAGCGACCGCAAGGGCCCCGCCGAGGCCGTCCCGATCACCTTCGCCCTCAGCACCAAGGACACCCAGCGCGTCGCGTACGCCGAGTCCTTCGCGGAGCACGTACGCCTGGCCCTGGTGGCCCCCGGCACCGACTCGGCGCCCGCCCCGGGCGACCGCACGTACACCCTCGACGGGGACAGGTGAGGCCCGGATGACCACCCGAATCCTCCCCGCGGTCGGCGACCCGGACGCCGCGCGCGCCATCGTCACCCTGCTCAGCCAGCTCCCGGCCGCCGAGCCGGCCGCCCCCGTCCCCGACGCGACCACGCTCCTGGACACCCTCGCCCGCCTCGCCGCCGAATCCATCGACGAACTCCCCGAGGTCGTCCTGGTCCACGAGCGGATCGGCCCGGTCCCCGCCCTGGAGCTCATCCGGGAGGTCGCCCTGCGCTTCCCGGCGGTGGGCGTCGTCCTGGTCTCCTCGGACGCCGGCCCGGGACTGTTCTCCGCCGCCATGGACTCGGGCGCGCGCGGCCTGATCGGCCTCCCGCTCTCCTACGAGGAACTCGCCGCCCGCGTCCAGGCCGCCGCCCAGTGGTCCGTGGGCGTACGCCGCCACCTCGGCAGGGGCGCCGCCGCCGACGTCTTCACGGGCCCGGGCGGACGGGTCGTGACCGTCACCGGAGCCAAGGGCGGCGTGGGCACCACCTTCACCGCCGTGCAGTTCGCGCTGGCCGCGGCCGCCTCGGGACGGCGCACCGCACTGGTCGACCTGGACCTCCAGGCGGGCGACGTGGGCTCGTACCTCGACGTGCAGTTCCGGCGCTCGGTCGCCGACCTCGCCGGGATCCAGGACATCTCGCCCCGGGTCCTCCAGGACGCCGTCTACGACGACGCCTCGGGCCTCGCGCTGCTCCTCGCCCCGGCCGACGGCGAACGCGGCGAGGAGGTCGACGACCGGGCGGCCCGGCACATCGTCGGAGCCCTGCGCAGCCGCTACGAACTCGTCGTCATCGACTGCGGGACCCAGGTCACCGGCGCCAACGCGGCGGCCGTCGAGATGGCGGACGTGGCGGTCCTGGTCACCACCCCGGACGTCGTCGCGGTGCGGGCGGCGAAGCGGATGGTCAGGATGTGGGAACGCCTCCAGGTGCGCAAGGCCGAGGACACGGCGATGGTCGTCAACCGCTGGAGCAAGCACACGGAGATCCAGCCCGCCCTGATCGAAAAGATCACCAAGACCCGCGCCACCCGCACCCCGGTCCCGGCCGCGTTCAAGGAACTCCAGGCCGTGGTGGACGCGGGCCGCGTCCAGGACCTCGACAACCGCTCGACGGTCAAACAGGCCCTGTGGACCCTGGCCGGCGAACTCGGCCTCCTGTCGACCCCGGACACCGCCGCCCCGTCCACGGCGACCGCCACCCCGGGCGCCTCACTGGCGGTCCGCGCCTCGGGCCCGGTGGCCCGCCTGCGCCGCGGCCGGGAGGGCTGACGCATGCCCGCCCGCAGACCGGCGCGCGGGGACCGGGGCCAGGTGGCGATCGAGTTCGTGGGCACGGTGCCGCTGATCCTGCTGCTCGTGGCGGCGGTGTGGGAGTGCGTACTGATCGGGTACGCCTTCTCCCTGGCGGGGAACGCGGCGGACGAGGCGGCGCGGGCGGGGGCGGTGCGCGGGGACGGCGCGTGCACGTCGGCTGCGGGCGAGCACATCGCGACCACCTGGAAGATGACCAGCGACTGCGGAGCGTCGGGGGACATCTACAAGGCGAAGGTCACGCTTCAGATCCCCGTGTTCTTCCCGGGACTCGGCTTCGGCGCCATCGACGGCACGGCTGGCGCGGCCATGGAGAGAGAGGAGGACTGACGTGAAACGGCGAATGCGCTCCGACCGGGGCCAAGTGGCGATCGAGTACATCGGCTTCGTACCGATTCTGCTGTTCGTCGCCCTCTGCGGGATCCAGCTGGGCTGGGTGGCGTACGTCCATGAGCAGGCGGACACGGCCGCCCGTACGGCGGCCCGGGTGGAGGCCCAACACCCCGGCAGGGGGGAAGCCGCCGGACGGGCAGCCATACGTGAGGGGCTCGACGCGGACGTCTCCGTGCCGCCCGGAGGTGACGCGGTGACAGCAACGGTGACCATCAAGATCAACGCCATCGTGCCGGGGCTCCGCCTCGATGCCGCGGTGGCGATAGCGGTCATGCCCAACGACGACCCGAAGGTGACCGGACCATGAGCCTGCGTTCCCGGGTCAACACCCCCGAAGACCGGCACGGCCCGCGCGAGGACGGCCGGCTGGTCTCCTCCTACCGCGCCAAGCTGCTGGAGGAGATCGACCTCGCCGAGATGTCCGCGCTCGCGCCCGCCGAGCGCCGGGCGCGCCTGGAACGCGTACTCGGTCACATCATCAGCCGTGAAGGACCGGTCCTCTCCACGGTCGAGCGCGCCCAGTTGATCCGCCGTGTCGTCGACGAGGCCCTCGGGCTCGGCGTCCTCGAACCGCTCCTCGAGGACGCCTCGATCTCCGAGATCATGGTCAACGGACCCGACCACATCTACGTGGAACGCGCCGGCCGGGTCGAACAGCTCCCCATCCGCTTCGCCTCGCACGAGCAGCTCATGCAGACCATCGAGCGCATCGTCTCCACCGTCAACCGGCGGGTGGACGAGGCCAATCCGATGGTCGACGCCCGGCTGCCCAGCGGCGAGCGCGTGAACGTCATCATCCCGCCGCTCTCCCTGACCGGCGCCACCCTCACCATCCGCCGTTTCCCGCGCGCCTTCACCCTGCACGAGATGATCGCCCTCGGCTCGCTCGACGAGCAGATGCTCCTGCTCCTGTCGGGCCTGGTCGCGGCGAAGATGAACGTGATCGTCTCGGGAGCCACCGGCACCGGCAAGACCACGCTGCTGAACGCCCTCTCCGGCCTGATCCCGGAGGGCGAACGCATCATCACCATCGAGGACTCGGCCGAACTCCAGCTCCAGCAGGCCCACGTCATCCGCCTGGAGTCCCGCCCGCCGAACGTGGAGGGCAAGGGCCAGATCACCATCCGCGACCTGGTCCGCAACTCCCTGCGCATGCGCCCCGACCGCATCATCGTCGGCGAGGTCCGCGGCGGCGAGACCCTCGACATGCTCCAGGCGATGTCCACCGGCCACGACGGCTCCCTGGCCACCGTCCACGCCAACAGCTCCGCGGACGCCCTGATGCGCCTGCAGACCCTCGCCTCCATGTCAGAGGTGGAGATTCCGTTCGAAGCCCTTCAGGACCAGATCAACAGCGCCGTGAACGTCATCGTGCAGCTGACCCGCTTCGGCGACGGTTCGCGCCGCATCACCGAGATCTCCGTCCTCGAATCGCACGGCCGCGAACCCTTCCGGATCACCACGGTGTGCCGCTTCGGGGCCCAGCCCATGGGCGCGGACGGGCGTGTGCACGGCTACTTCGAGTACTACCCGCTGCCCCGCCGGATCGCAGAACGCCTCTACATGAACAACCAGCCCATCCCGCAGGCCTTCGGCGTCGCGCCGGAGGACCCCCTCACCGCCCGCATCACCCGGACCGCCCTGTGAACCCACTGATCCTCGCCACCCTCGGTGCCACCCTGCTGACCTGCGTGCTCGTCGTCGCCGGTCTTCAGGCGTACATGGCCGGCCGCGCCCAGCGCGCCGCGCTGATCGAGCGGCTCGCGGCGAGCGGTATGCCGGAGCCCCTGGGGCGGCGCCGCCGTTTCCGCACGGTCGACCGGCGGCTGCGCAGGACGAAACTCGGCCGCCGCATCGAGCTGAAACTGGCGACCACCGGCCTGGACCTGACGCCGGGCGAGTTCTTCGTCTACATGCTGGGTTCGATCGTGGGCGTCTGGCTCGTCGCGTCCTCCCTCCTCGCACCGTTCTTCGGGCCGGTGGCGGGCACGATCGGCATCTGGGCGGCGAACGCCTTCCTCAACTGGCAGCGGGCACGGCGCACGGAGCGCTTCATCAACCAACTCCCCGACCTGGCCCGCATCCTGGCCAACGCCACCCAGGCCGGGCTGGCCCTGCGTACGGCCATCGGCATCGCGGCCGAGGAGCTGGAGGCCCCCGCGGGCGAGGAACTCGCCCGCGTCGCGGACCGGCTCGCCGTGGGCCACTCCATCGAGGAGTCCCTCGGTGAGCTCACCGAACGCCTCCCGTCCCGTGAGCTCGTCGTACTGGTCTCCACCCTGGTCCTGTCGGCCCGCGCGGGCGGCGCGATCGTGGACAGCCTGCGCAACCTGACGGTCACGCTGGAGCAGCGCAAGGAGACCCGCAGGGAGATCCGTACGCAGCTGTCCCAGGTGACGGTGACGGCGTACCTCGTACCGTCCCTCGGGCTGGGCTCGCTCCTGCTGGTCGACCTGATGATGCCGGGCGCGCTGGACCGGATGACCGGCGCGTTCCTCGGCCAGACGGCCGTGCTCATCGCCCTCGGTCTCTTCGCCCTGGGGTTCCTGCTCATCCGCCGTCTGTCGAAGATCGACGTGTGAGGGGGCGGACGGGACGATGATCGGACTCCTTCTCGCACTCGCCGTGGCCCTGTCGGTCCTCGGGGCCTTCCACGGCATCCGCCTCTACCGCGCGGACGTGAAACTGCCCAGCGACCTGGCGCTCGCCCTTGAGGTGGGAGCCACTCGCACCACGGCGGTCGGCTCGCTCGTCGACCGCATGGGTATCCGCTGGGCGCCACTGGTCCTCAACACGATGGGTCCGGCCAGGGTCGCGCGCAAGCGCCGCCAGATCGACATGGCGGGCAACCCGGCCGGCCTGACGATCGACCGTTACGCGGCCCGGCGGGCGGTGTACGGGGCCCTGGGCGCCGTGGGCGCCTTCTCCATGCTGATCAACGGGCAGCTGGTCGCCGCCCTGCTCATGGTGGCCTTCGGGCTGTTCTGGATCGAGGTCGGCCTGTGGTCGGCCATCCGGATCCGCCGTGACCACATCGAGCGGACCCTGCCCGACTTCCTTGACGTACTCGCCGTGGTGGTGAGCGCCGGGCTGGGCTTCCGGCAGGCGCTGGCCCGGGTGGCGGACAAGTACGAGGGCCCGTGGGCGGACGAAATCCGTATCACGCTCCAGCAGATGGACATGGGTGTCAGCCGCCGCCAGGCCTTCGACGAGCTGCGGCGACGCAATGACAGCGAACAGGTCGCGCAGTTCGTGACGGCCCTCCAGCAAGGTGAGGAGCTCGGCTCCCCGATCGTGGACACGCTGATAGCGATCGCGGAGGACATGCGGCGGACGGACGCCCAGAACGCCCGCAGGCGCGCGGCCCGGGCCGTCCCGAAGGCGACGTTCGCCGTGACCATGTTCATGCTGCCGGGCACGCTCATCCTCCTCGTCTGCGGCTTTGTCTACGGCGCGAACGTCGACTTCGCCGCGCTGTTCGGGGGCGGCTGAGCCATGGCGAGACTGAGCGTGCTCATCGCCGACGGCAATCCGGTGATCCGCGCGGGCCTGGCGGCCCTTGTGTGCGCGGCCGAGGACCTCGACGTCATAGCGCAGGCGGCGGACGGGCGCGAGGCGCTGAGCCTGACCCGCCGGCACGCTCCGGACGTGATCCTGCTGGACGTGCGGATGCCGGGGGTGGACGGGATCTCGGCGCTGCCGCACCTGGTGCAGATGGCTCCCGTGCTGATGCTGACGTACAGCAAGGAAGCCGAAATCATCTGTGAGGCCTTGCTGTTGGGTGCCGGCGGGTATCTCGTGCACGGCGAGTTCACGACGGATGAGCTGCTCCGGGCGGTACGCGATGCCCCGCTGGGCCGCCCCCACTTCACCCCGACAGCGGCCAGTGCGCTCCTCGCGGAGGTCCGGTCCTCTTCGCATCCGCAACGAGTTGTGGCACAGTCTTCAGAGCGGATGCACAACTCTGTTGTCTTCGGGCTGAGTTCCCGGGAGGTGGAGATCATGGATCTGATCGCGTCCGGGATGAATAATCAGCAGATCGCAGCCGCCTGCTTTATCAGCGAGAAGACGGTCAAGAACCACATCAACCGCATCTTCGCGAAGCTCCGGAGCGCCACACGCAGCGAGGCGATAGCCCGCTGGCTGGGAACTGCCCGTCCAGGAGTCACCGGTCATGGGTAGACAGAGTGCGCAGTGGGTCCGTAATTGGGTCCCGGGACCCTTGGTTACGACTGGTGACTCGCCGTACGGTCCGCAGATCGACAGCGGTACCGGCCCGGGAGGGAACCCCCATGTTGCAGAAGACCGTGGCGAGGATGCGCAAGCGGTACGAGGGCAAGGGTGCGAGGGATCGAGGCCAGACGGCATTCGAGTACCTGGGGATCATCCTGGTGGTCGTCGTGATCATCGGTGCGATCATCGGTACCGGCATCGGCCAGGCCATCACGACCAAGATCACTGCTGCGGTCGCGAGTATCACGGCAGGCAAGTGACATGGCGCCGTTTCGGCGGTGACCGCGGTCAAGCCTTCCCCATCTACGCCGTAGTGGTGGCGGGTCTCCTCTTCGCTGCTCTGGCGTACTTCACCATCGGCAAGGCGGCGATCGTCCGCAGCAATGCGCAGGGGGCTGCGGACGCCGCCGCGCTGGCGGCGGCGCGCGAGGGAAGGGACAGCCTGCTGCCCGGGATCGACCTCGCCACGCTCTCGCCGGAGGACTGGGAGCAGGTCCTGCTAGGCAATCGGTTCGACCATTCCGCCGGAGCCTGCGCTGCGGCGCAGGACTTCGCCGCCATGAACGACGCGACGACGGCGACGTGCAGCCGGTCGGGCACCCGGTTCAGCGTCCGGTCGATGACGAACGGAACGGTGGGGGACTCTGTCGTCCCCGGAACGAGTGGCAGGCGCGGCGAGGCGGACGCGACAGCGGAGATCGTTCCTCGCTGCCGTGTCAAACCCGGGGAGTCGGGAAGCGGCGGTGGCTCGGTGCCGACACCCGGGCCGTCCGAGCCGCCCAAGGCGCCCGGGCCGATCAAGTTCTCCTGCGACAAAGGGGTCGTCGTGGACTACGACCCCGCCCGACCGCGCGCGTGGCCTTCGCTGGCTGCGGCTCTGTTCGACATACGCCTGATCGACTGACGACCGAGAGACAAGGAAGCCAAGTACATGAGTGTTCGGCGGCGCGCGGTCCACGGGAAGGCGGCTGTGGGGATGGTGGCGGTCCTGGCCCTTGCTCTGACCGGATGTGGGGACGAGGGTAAGTCGGACAAGCCCGCAGCGTCGACGTCGACGAAGCCGCAGGGCGGCGGCGAGGCGTCCCCGTCCGGAGCGGTGAAGAGCGCGGATGCCCCGCCGGCTCAGATCATCGCCACGGTGAACGGTGAGGCGGGCATGGTGCTGACGATCAACAAGGCTGCCCGGGACGCCGGCGGATTCCTGACCGTCGAGGGCCAGTTGAAGAACACCGGCAGTGCCGCCTACGTGAACACGGCGCCGTGGCGCGGCAACGAGCTGAACTCCAGTGGTGTGTCCGTAGCCGGCGTGACCCTCGTCGACAAGGTCGGCAAGAAGAGGTACTACGTGCTCCGGGACACCGATGGCCGGTGTCTGTGCACGACCGGTCTGAACATCATCGAAGCCGGCCAGACCATGCCGTTCTTCGCGCAGTTCCCCGCTCCACCGACCAGCACTGTCGAGGTGGACCTCAGCCTCCCCACCTTCGCCACGGCGACCGTCAAACTCTCCGGGTGACCCCATGACCAAACGCCACCGCGTCCTCGCCGCCACAGCCGTCGTCGGGCTCGTCATTGCCGGCGTTCAATCCGTCGGTGTGGCGGTCGCCCATGCCGACGATGTCAAGCCGTCAGCTCCTCCCGGCACCGAGCCGTCGGCGTCCGCGCCGGTGCCCATCGACTCCAATGCCCCCGGGCTGAAGATCCCCCAGGGCGGGACCCTCGCTCCCGTGAAGGTTCTCGACATCGCCGAGGTCGTCGAGGACCTCGGTGGGGAGCAGCGGCGGCAGGAGACCAATCAGACCGTCATGATGGCGCTCCAGTCCGAGGTGCTGTTCCCCGAGGACAGTGCCGTCTTCAACGCTCAGGCCGCCGCCCGGATCCAGGCCATCGCGCAGGAGATCAACCAGCAGAAGGCCACCCGGATCCGGGTGTTCGGGTTCACCGACGACCAGGGGAGTTACGAGCACGGCAAGGAGCTCTCCAAGAAGCGGGCCGATGCCGTGCAGGCCGAGCTGGTCAAGACCGTGACCAATCCGAGTGTGGTCTTCGATGTCCGCGGATACAGCGAGGACTACCCGATCGCCGACAACGGGACCGAAGAGGGCCGCAAGAAGAACCGCCGCGTCGAGATCACCTTCCCGCGCAGCGACGGCTAGTCAGCTCGCCCGCGGCCGTCGCCGGAGGCGGCCGCGCGAGGCTTCCACGATCGTTCCGAGGACGAGCGACTGGGCCAGTACGCACAGGACGAGCTCCGCGATCAGGAGCCACGTCTCGGGTTGGCCCTCGCCGCGGATCGCTCCCTCGGCCAGTGTCACGAAGGGGAACAGCGGGAACGCGCACAGCGCGGGCAGCACCCATACGAACCCGGGGTCCGGGGCGAACAGCGTGACGGCCGTCGCGACGGCCACGGCGGCGCCGACGAGGCCCAGGTAGATCGCCGAGGCGGGGTTCCGCGCACCGGCCCGCGGGAAGGTGAGAGGTCCGCGAGGATCCGTCCGCCGCTACGTCACGATGGCCGGTGGGCCCGCAGGAGGACTTCGGCGATCTCGCGCGCCCTGTGGGCCGGCTCCGGGCCCGGGTTCAGGGCGGCCACCGTCGTCGCGCCCTCTGCCAGGATCAGCAGCTGGTCGGCGAGGCCGGGGGCGGGGGCCAGTTCGGCCAGCAGGGCGTGGAGTGCCGCCTTGTGGGTGTGGACGACCGGAGGCGCGGCCGCGCCGAGCTCGCCGTGGGCGTTGAGGAAGGCGCAGCCGCGGAAGTCCGGCTCCGAGAACCACGCCGCCAGCCAGTCGAAGACGGCGAGGACGGGCTCGGGGGCTCCCGTCACGGCTTCGCGCAGGTCGGCCGTCCAGCGCCGGTCGCGGCGTTCCAGGTAGGCGGTGACCAGGGATTCCTTGGCCGGGAAGATCCGGTAGAGGCGCTTGAGGGGGACCCCCGAGCCGGTGCGGATCCGGTCCATGCCGACGGCTTGGATGCCGTGCCGGTAGAACAGCTCCTCCGCCGCGTCCAGGAGCCGGGTGCGGGCCTCTTCATCGTCCATGCGGGCAGCGTAGTCCAGATGGGCCTTGCGTGGAGAACGGTCGTTCTCGTAGGCTCGGTCACATAAGGAGAACGATCGTTCTCCGCCTTGCGAGAGGTGACACCGCCATGACCGATGCCCCCGCCGTACGCCCGCCCCTGCCGCCCTTCACCCAGGAGTCCGCACTCGCCAAGGTCCAGGCCGCCGAGGATGCCTGGAACAGCCGCGACCCCGAGCGCGTCGCCCTCGCGTACACGGAGGACTCGATCTGGCGCAACCGCGACCGCTTCCTCACCGGCCGGGCCGAGATCCGCGCGTTCCTCGCCGACAAGTGGGAGCGCGAGCTCGACTACCGCCTCCGCAAGGAGCTGTGGGCCTTCACCGGCAACCGCATCTCGGTCCGCTTCGAGTACGAGTGGCACGACGCCGAGGGCCGGTGGTTCCGCAGCCACGGCAACGAGCAGTGGGAGTTCGCCGACGACGGCCTGATGCGCCGCCGCGAGGCCAGCATCAACGACATCCCGATCACGGCCGCCGACCGCCGCCTCGCCTGAAACCGCCCACAGGGGGCGGGCACTCGGGTACCACGCCTGGATCCGCGTACGACCGCCCCCTGCCCGGCGCGGCATGCCGGAGAGGTGGCGGTGATGCAGGTGATGCCTTCAGGGCGAGTTCTGATCCGCCGCCGCGCCGGTATCTGCGGGCGGTCGATCCTCGTCCGGTGACTCCCCGCGCAGCTCGGCGGGTACCGGCGGAGTCGGCAGGAGCGGGTCCCCTTGAGTGTTCAGGGGGGTGCCCGACGGGTAGCGGGCGCAGTCGGCTTGCGCGGCGACCTCGAGGCGGTCGCCGGGGTACGTGACGAGCGAGAGAGTCCGGCCGGTGCCGGGGAGTTCGAGGCGCAACTCGGCCTGGTGGCGGTCGGAGGAGTTCTCGTAGTCCGCGACCTTCCAGCCCTGCTGTGTCATGGCCTTGCGGACCCGCTCGAGCGCGGGCTCCGCCTCGGCGCGCGGTACGCCCCCCAGGCTCCACGTGTCGCTCACCGCGACGACGCCGGGGGCTTCCGGCGGGTAGGCGATCCCGCGCTGGGACCAGTGGCGCATGCCCCGGAGGTGGCAGTCGGAGCCCTCGGCCGCCAGGCCGGCGCCAGGCCAGTCGGCCAGTTCGGCGCGTGGCAGGCCGACAGCTTCCGTCGGGCACCGGGAGGAGGGCATGAGTAGCCGTACTCAACCACCACGTCGACAGTACGCAAGTGCCAGCCGCCAGCCGCCAGCCGCCAGCCGCCAGCCGCCAGCCGCTTGCCGCTTGCCGCGGAGCGGACCGCGGCCCCGGCCCCGGCCCCGGCTACGCCTCGTGGTGGGCCTGGGTGATGAGGTCCGTGGCGACCTCCAGGGCGGCCAGGCGGGTTTCCTCCGGGTCGCCCTCGACGTGCTGGAGGAACATCATTCCGGCGTGCAGCGTGAACAGCGCGCTGACGCAGCGGACCTGGTCCGTCAGCGGGCCGTCCTGCGTGCGGAGCAGTTCCACCAGCGTGAAGAGCCGCTTCTTCACCGTCTGGCCGATGGGGAGCTCGCGCGTCGTCGCCTGGTTCTCCTGCATGAACCGGTACAGGACGGCACCCGCCGCCATCGCCTCGCTGTAGCGGCGCAGCACCTCGCGCTTGGTCTCCAGGGTGCGCGGCTGGCCCTCGGCCCACGTGATCAGCTCGTCGATGGGCCGCGTCAGGTCCTCGAAGATGCTGATGATGATGTCTTCCTTGGTCTTGAAGTGGTAGTACAGCGCCGCCTTCGTGACCTCCAGCCGCTCCGCGATCTCGCGCAGCGACGTCTTCTCGTAGCCCTGTTCGGCGAAGAGCTCCAGTGCGACGTCCTGGATGCGCTGACGCGTGTCGCCACGGCGTCGCTGCGGACTGCTGCTGGACATGACTCTCCCCAAATTACTTACTTGACGCCCGGCTAGTTGCGGGTCTACCGTCCCCATTGTAGTGAACTAGCCGGGCGGCAAGTAAGTGCCGGTGCGGGACGTAGTGCGAGTAGTAAGGCCGTAGGGCCAGGGGAGTGGACATGGTGGACACAGTCAAGCCTGCGGGGACTTCGGAGGAGGTGAAGCCGCGCAGCGTACGGGTCGTCCTCATGGCGCTCATGATCGCCATGCTGCTGGCCATGCTCGACAACATGATCATCGGCACCGCGATGCCCACGATCGTCGGCGAGCTCGGCGGTCTGGAGCACCTGTCGTGGGTGGTCACCGCGTACACGCTGGCCACCGCGGCCTCGACCCCGATCTGGGGCAAGATCGGCGACATGTACGGGCGGAAGGGCGCCTTCCTCACCTCGATCGTCATCTTCCTGATCGGCTCCGTGCTCAGCGGCATGGCTCAGGACATGGGGCAGCTGATCGGCTTCCGTGCGATCCAGGGCCTCGGCGCCGGCGGTCTGATGGTCGGCGTCATGGCGATCATCGGCGACCTCATCCCGCCCCGTGAGCGCGGCAAGTACCAGGGCATGATGGCCGGCGTGATGGCCCTCGCCATGATCGGCGGCCCGCTGGTCGGCGGCACCATCACCGACCACATGGGCTGGCGCTGGTCCTTCTACATCAACCTGCCGCTCGGTGCGGCCGCGCTGGCCATGGTCAGCGCCGTGCTGCACCTGCCGAAGAAGCGGGCGCAGGGCAAGATCGACTACCTGGGTGCGGCCCTGCTGACGGTCGCCATCACCTCCACCGTCCTCGTGACGACCTGGGGCGGCACCGAGTACGCGTGGGGCTCCGCCGAGATCCTCGCCCTCATCGCCGTCGGCGTCCTGTCGACCGCCGCGTTCCTCTACGCGGAGACCAAGGCCGCCGAGCCGGTCATGCCGCTGCATATCTTCCGCAGCCGCAACTTCGCCCTCATGTCGGTGATCGGCTTCCTCGTCGGCTTCGCGATGTTCGGCGGCGTGCTGTACCTCCCGCTGTTCCAGCAGTCGGTGCAGGGCGCCTCCGCGACCAACTCGGGTCTGCTCCTGCTGCCCATGCTGCTCTCGATGATGGTCGTCTCGCTGATCGCGGGCCGCGTCACCACCAGCAGCGGCAAGTACAAGATCTTCCCGATCGCCGGCGGCGCGCTGATGGTCGTCGGAATGTTCCTGCTCGCGACCATGGACACCGGCACCACCCGCCTCGTGTCGGGCCTCTACATGGCCGTCCTCGGCGCCGGTCTCGGCTTCCTCATGCAGATCACCATGCTGGTCGCGCAGAACAGCGTCGAGATGAAGGACATGGGCGTCGCCTCCTCCTCGGCGACCCTCTTCCGTACGCTCGGCGGCTCCTTCGGCGTGGCGCTGATGGGCTCCCTCTTCACCACCCGGGTCACGGACACCATGGCCGAGCGCCTGGGCCCGGAAGCGGCCGGAGCCGCCGGCTCCGCCCAGCTGGACGCCGCGAGCCTGGCCAAGCTGCCGGAAGCGGTGCGCGACGCCTACCAGCACGCGGTGGCAGCCGGCACGCACTCCGCGTTCCTGCTCGGCGCGGCCATCGCCGTACTGGGCTTCGCGGCGGCCTGGTTCGTCAAGGAAGTCCCCCTGCGCGGCGCGGGCCCGGCCGCCCCGGCCGGCGCGGCGGACGACGGCAAGGCGGCCGCGGCCGCGCAGGAGTCGCTCGCGCACTGACCGAGTCGCTCACGCACGCAGCACCGCACCCACCCAAGGCGGCGCCACCGGGAAACCCCGGCGGCGCCGCCTTCGGCATGTCCGGGCGCCGCTACTTCGGGTCGTCGGTCTCCCACGGGTGGACGAAGACGTCCGGCCGGATGCCCCATGCGGCGAGCGCCGCGGCCAGGCCGACTTCATCCGCGGCCTCGGCGGAGTCGACGAGGACCGCTCCGATGTCGTGGTCGAAGCCGTCGATCCGGTCTTCGTCGTACTCCCAGTGCTCCAGGCGGAAGCGGCGGCGGGCGTCGGCGCGCACCCATCCCTCGTCCCGAGCCCGGTCGTCGGCCCCGACACGGCCGGGTGTGATGTCCACGAACGCCCGCCGCCCCGGGCGGGAGTGCGGGACTTCCGTCACCAGTCTGCGGCCCAGGCGGAGCGTGGTGAGCTTGTCGGTCGGCCAGTCGGGTCCGTTCTGCATACGGCCCATTGTGTCCGGGCCGTCGGCCCGGATTCCGGTGAACCCCCGTGCCCGCGAGGGGACTTGGGGTTCGGCCGTCCGGAGGGAAGGCTTGCCCCGTTTCGGGGGCGTTCGCGTGGGCAGGTATTCAACTCCATGCAGGACTAAAGTCCCATCGGTCCCATGAGTCCCATTACGGGGAATTTAGGGGCCATTTGACTGGAACTTCACGACGGTGATGAACGTCCTGATCCACAGAACGCTCGAAAAGCGGATGGGGAGTGGACGGTTCATGAGTTTCTTGGCGCGTGCGAACAAGAAGGGCGTCCGGGCCGGCGCCGCCGTCGTGGCCTCGGCCGCCGCCGTCGCGGCGACCGCGTGGGGAGTGGCCGCCCTGGTCGGACCGGGCGGCCCCGCCGCCTCCCAGCAGAACGTGGCCCGGCCCGGCGATCCCGGCCACGGTGACGACGGCCGACCCGGGCAGCAGCCGCAGGGGATACCTGAGGGCATAGCCCACGCCTCCGAGAGCGGCGGCAACGCCGTCAACATCACCATCGACGACGGCCCCGACCCCCGCTGGACCCCGAAGGTGCTGGACGTGCTGCGCCGGCACGACGTCAAGGCGACCTTCTGCATGGTCGGCCCGCAGGCCAAGGCCCATCCCGACCTGGTCAAGAAGGTGGTCGCGGCCGGCCACCGGCTCTGCGACCACACCATGAACCACGACACCGCCATGGACAAGAAGCCCGTCGCCTACCAGGAGCAGCAGATCCTGGAGGCGAAGAAGCTGATCGAGGAAGCGGCGGGCAGCGGCGCGAAGGTCGAGTACTACCGGGCCCCGGGCGGCGCCTTCACCCCCGACAGCCGCCGCATCGCCGCCCTGCACGGCATGCGCCCGCTCGGCTGGAACGTGGACACCAAGGACTTCGACAAGCCGGGCACGGCCGCCATCGTCAACGCCGTCAAGCGCGAGATCGGCAACGGCCCGACGGTGCTCTTCCACGACGGCGGCGGCAACCGGGCCCAGACCGTCGACGCCCTCGACCAGGTCCTGTCCTGGCTGAAGGAGCAGGGCCGGCCCACCGGCTTCCCCGTCCGCACCGCCCCCGACGCCCCCGACGCGCCCGAGGCCGCCGACGCCCGGGACACCTCCGCAGCCCCCGCCGCCCCCTGACACGCCGTCCGCCGGGCGAACGGGTGACGGTCGACGAAGCGGACCCGCCCGCGTTGTTCCCTGGTCGCACGCGGACGGACGCACGGATGCACGCACGCCCGCACCTACGTCCGCCCGCCGAACCACCCGACCGCCCGACCACCCACCGCCCGACCAGGAGGCTCCTGTGGCCATCGCCCCCGCCAGACTGTCCGACCCGGTGGTCGGCGCCCTCGTCGCCGCCGTCAACGCGCACGACAAGGACGCCTTCCTCGGGGTCCTCACCGCCGACGCGACCATGTCCGACGACGGCTCCGACCGCGACCTGCACGAGTGGATCGACCGGGAGATCTTCGACTCCGGCGGCCACATGGACGTCCAGTCCGAGTCCGACGGCGGCCGCACCCTGCTCGTCAACTACCGCAACGACACCTGGGGCGAGATGCGCACCACCTGGCGCTTCGTCATCGCCCCCGGCGGCGGCAGGATCAGCCGCTTCGAGACCGGTCAGGCCTGAGCGCAGGCCGGGAGCCCCGCGGGCGACAGGTCCAGCCCGTACGGGGCGGCGCGAGCGCTCCCGTACGGGTGAATGCGCGCCCGGTGTCGTTCCGGCCCGCCGGAGGCTCCCGTTGGTCCGGGCATGAAGCGCACCCGCATCGCCGCTCTCGCCCTCGCCACCGCCTCGGCCGCCCTCGCACCCCTGCTGGGGCAGGCCGCCACCGCCGCGGAGGGCGCGGTGTACCTCCAGGACCCGGCAGGCGGCGAGAAGACCATGAAGTCGATGTGGACCAAGGACGAGATGCACAAGGTGGAGGGGCAGCTCCGCTTCCACCCCGGCATCCAGTACAAGACGGTCACCCGCCCCGGCCCCGCGGCCGCGCCCGAGTTCGAGCGCAAGGCCGGCGACCCCAAGACCCTGGCGTGGCTGCCCTCGTACGAGTTCGCGTGGGCGGTGTCGGACTCGTCGGTGGTGAAGAAGGCGGTGACGGTCAAAGAGGGCGCGCACCCGATCGTCGTGCACGCCGTGCTGCGCAACGCGGACCGGGCCAAGGTCGCGGAAGTGCGCAAGGAGCTGACCGGGAAGCCGCCCACCGGGCGCGAGAAGGTCGCGGGCGGCAAGCGGATCGCGTGCGACACCGGGGAGTACACGGTGGAGTGGTCGGTCACGCGGTCGGGCTACGGAACGCTCGGCGGCACCCTGCGCTGGAACTCCAGCTGCGAGCAGTACCGGACGGCCTTCGCCGAGAACCACGGGCCGCAGCGGTGAAGGCGGGGTGAAGGCCGGCCGCCCCGCGCACCTTGTGGGTGCTCGTCGGGCGACTGGGCCGCGGCCTTGGATCAAGTGCCGTAGTGGCCATGGTGCCGCACGGGGTGCTGTGCGGTACGGGTCGAAGGTCCCGTGTCGAGGAACTTCTCAGTGCTTCTTGGAGGCCTGGGAGGCCTGCGAGGCGATGTCCTCCAGGACGGCCTTCGGGTCGCCGCTCGGTTCGACGGCGCGCCCGATGTTGCGCTTGATGGTGTCGCTGACGGTCAGCCAGGACGGGTCGTTGACCGGGTAGAGCTGGGCTCCGCGCAGCGCGTTCAGGAACTGCGTGTCGTTCTTGTCCAGGCCGCCCCCGGCCGGAGTGCGCGAGGCGGTGACGGTGGAGGGCAGCAGGTGGTAGCGGCCGGCGAAGTCCGACAGGTTCTTGTCCTGGTAGACGAAGTCCAGGAACGTGCCGATCTCCGCGCGCTTGCCGTTCTGCTTGAAGGCCATCATCCAGTCGGCCACGCCGACGGTGGGCGGGACCTCCCCGGTGCCGAGGTTGTCCGAGACGGGCATGGAGACGGTCGCGACCCCGATGCCCTTGGTGCGAGCCTCGTGGGCCAGCGACGGGTAGCCGTTGACCATGCCGACCTCGCCGCGCAGGAAGGCGGCGAAGGCCTCGGCGCGGTTCAGCTGGGACGGCGGGGTCGGGCCCGTGAGTCCGGTGGCGACCATGTGCTCCTTGACCCAGCGCCAGGTGTCGATGTTCTGGTCGGAGGCCAGGCTGTAGTTACCGCTGCTGTCGGCGTACCCGCCGCCGTTGCTCAGCTCCCAGATCAGCGCCTCGGCGTGCGCCTCCTCGGGGCCGAGCGGCAGGGCGTACGGGTACTTCACGCCCTTGTCCTTGAGCGCCTTGGCGTCGGCCTTGAGCTCGGACCAGGTCTTGGGGGCCTCCTTGATGCCGGCCTTGGCGAAGAGCGCCTCGTTGTAGAAGAGGAGGCGGCTGCTCGCCACGAAGGGCAGGCCGTAGAGGGTGCTGCCGACGGAGCCCGCGTCGGCGAGCGGCTGGAGGAAATTCGCCTCGGCGGTGACCGAGAGGAGTTCGTCCGCGGGATAGAGCTTTCCCTGGGCCGCGAAGTCCGAGTAGGACCCCATGAGTGCCATGTCCGGAGCCTTGCCGGCCTTGACCCGGCGGGAGACCTCGCGGTCGATGTCAGCCCACGGCAGAAGCTCGACCTCGACCTTCAGTCCGGGATTCTGCTCGGTGAAATCGGCCGTCATCCTGTCCCAGTAGGGCTTGGAACTCGTGGCCGGGCCGTCGCCGTATTCGGCGGCGACCAGATGCAGCGTACCGGCGTCACCTGCACTGTCTCCGGAGCCACCACATCCGGCCAGAGGTATCAGCAGACCGAGCACGGCCGTGGTGGCGGTCGTGCCGAAAATTCTTCGTCGCACGGGTGTATTCCCCTGATTTTCTTTTGGATCCCGTTATTACTTATGAGTTGCTCCGGGTTGAGGTGTCCCTCGATGGCCCGTTGGCCGGAATTCTCTCCTGAGGGAGGGGTGGTTGATTCCATTGGGGGCGCAGTTGTGGTCAATGCTCCAAGTGGGGCTTTTCCGAGTGGTGTTTTCCGATATGTGATCGACATAATGGACGCGCGTAGACATGCCGAAAAGCCCGTTTCCGGTCTCGGAACGGGCTCCAGGTTTTCGGGGGCGCTCTAGTCGGCGAACTCGCCGGCGTACGGGTCGGGCTCGCCCGTCTCCGGATTGCGGCCCTCCTGCCAGCGCCGCTGGGCCTTGCGCCAGTGCACGAAGCTGAGGTGGCCGCCGTCCCAGAAGGTGATGCTGACGGGGCTCACGTCGAACTCGTCGGAGCAGAGCCGGTAGAGGAATTCGGCCATGCCGTACGGGTACAGCGCGAAGGAGTCGGCGGTGTGCCGGCCGCAGACCAGGACCGGCCACCGGTCCGGATCGGGGTCGGAGGTGAGCCAGCACAGGATGTCCGACCCGCCGGTGACGCCCCATGCGATGATCGACTCCGGGTCCACGTCGAAGGCGGACCGGCCGCCCTCCGCCTCCCAGGTCTGCCGGGCGTTGTCGGTCTCCTCGGCCATCCCGGCCGGGTCCCACTGGAGTCCGGGCTTGGGCAGCGGGAGCAGGATGCTGGCCTCGCCGTTGATGGAGCCGGCACCGAAGCGGCCCATGAACGCGATGAAATCGGCCGGGAACCGGGTCCCCCAGGTGGCCTCCACGGCCGGCCAGTCGATGTCCTCGTCGGCGCCGTGCGTCGCCGGCATGATCTGCTCCAGCGCCTTGATCCGCGCGTTCTCCGTCATGCCGCTCCCCTGATGCCCCAGCTCAACCGCCCCAACCTACTGCCAGTGCGGAGCACCGCCTAGCCGGGCGTGAGACGCCCCGGCAGATCCACCTCGACGGTGGTTCCGGCCCGCAGGCCCCACCCGGCCATGGCGCCCGCCGCCGCCTCCAGGACGTGCCGGGCGCGGAGCCGGGGCAGGCCGAGGCGGCCCGGCGCCATCGTGGCCACCGCGAGCACGCCGAAGTCGCGGTCGAGGTACGCCACGTCGATCGCGAACCGCATCCGGAAGGTGTGCACGCTCGCCGCGGGCGTCAGCAGCATCGCGCCGTCGATCCCGTCCCGCCCGAGCAGCCCGCGGGTCCGCGCCCCGTACGAGGCCGCGATCTCGACCGGGATCTCCGTGGGGTCCGCGCCGACCCGCAGTACCGCGCGGCCGTCCTGCCAGTGCGCCATGGCGGCCACCTTAGGGGGTGTCCTACCGTCGCCGGATGATGGGTGCGCTCGTGATCGTTCTCGCCGCCGGGTACGGCGCGGCTGCCGGGCTCCTGCTGCCGCGCCCCGCGTACCGGCTCTCCGTCCCGCCGGGCGACCCCTGGCGGGGCAGCTGCCCGCAGGGGCACCGGCTGGCGGGCTGGCCCGGCCCGGCCCGCTGCCTGCCGGGCGCGGAGCCGCCCGGGCCCCCGCACGGGTACGGCCGGCCGGCCGTACCCCTGGCCGTGCTCACCGCGGGGGTCTGCGCCCTGCTCGCGGCCACCGTCGGCGCGCGCCCGGAGCTGGTGGCCTACGCGGGCCTCGCCCCGCTGTTCGTGCTGCTCGCCCTCGTCGACCGGGCCGTGCACCGGCTGCCCGACGTGCTGACCCTGCCGCTCGCCGCGGCGGTCGCCGCGCTGCTGGGGGCGGCCGCCCTGGCGCCGGGCTCCGCGGGGTCCTGGCGGCTCGCGCTGCTGGGCGGCGGCGCGCTCGGGGCCGCGTACCTGCTGCTCCATCTGATCAATCCGGCCGGCATGGGCTTCGGCGACGTCAAGCTGGCGCTCTCGCTGGGGGTCGCTCTTGGGTGGTACGGGTGGGGGGTATGGGCCGCAGGGGCTTTCCTCGGGCTCCTCTACGGGGCCCTCCACGGGCTCTTCCTGGTGCTGCGCGGCTCCGAACGGGGCCGTCAGGGCTACGCGTTCGGCCCCTTCATGGCCGCCGGAGCACTCACCGGAGTGCTGCTGGGTGGTTTCGGAGCGTAATCGTGGTGCGCCAATGCACGCAGCATGCTTTACGAAGGGTTATGGTGGAACCCCCCCCTCGGGCCGGTCCGTATCCCCCCCACGGACCGGCCCGTTTTTTGTTTTCCGGCTCCCGTGCCGTACTTCGCGGTAAAAGTGCAGGTCAGCCGCGCTGGGCCCAGATGTTGGTGCCGGGGGTGGAGACGGCGAGGGAGTCGATCTCCTTCAACTCGGCCTCGGTGAGCGGCGCGGAAGCCAGCGCGGCCACGTTCTCCTCCAGCTGCGGCACGCTCGATGCGCCGATCAGGGCCGAGGTCATCCGGTCGTCGCGGAGCACCCACTTGAGCGCCAGCTGGGCGAGGGACTGCCCGCGGCGGGACGCGATCTCGTTGAGGCCGGTCAGCCGGCGGAGCACCTCGTCCGAGAGCAGGTCCGGGTTCAGGGACTTGCCCTGCGCGGCGCGCGAGTCGGCCGGGATGCCCTTCAGGTACTTGCCCGTCAGCATGCCCTGCGCCAGCGGGGCGAAGGAGATGCACCCCATGCCGGCGTCCTCCAGGGTGTCCAGCAGGCCGTCCTCCTCCGTCCAGCGGTTGATCATGGAGTACGAGGGCTGGTGGATGAGCGGGCGCACGCCCATCCCGCGCAGGATGCGCACGGCCTCGGCCGTCTGCTCCGCGGTGTAGGAGGAGACGCCCACGTAGAGCGCCTTGCCCTGCTGGACCGCGGACGCGAGGGCGCCCATGGTCTCCTCCAGCGGGGTCTCCGGGTCGAAGCGGTGCGAGTAGAAGATGTCGACGTAGTCCACGCCCATCCGCTTCAGCGAGGCGTCGAGCGAGCTGAGCAGGTACTTGCGGCTGCCCCACTCGCCGTACGGCCCGGCGTGCATCAGGTAGCCGGCCTTGGTCGAGAGGATCAGCTCGTCGCGGTGGGACGCGAAGTCCTGCGCAAAGATCTTGCCGAAATTCAGCTCGGCCGAGCCGGGCGGCGGGCCGTAGTTGTTCGCCAGGTCGAAGTGGGTGATCCCGAGGTCGAAGGCCCGGCGGAGGATCGACCGCTGGGACTCCAGGGTCCTGTCGTCGCCGAAGTTGTGCCAGAGGCCGAGGGAGACCGCGGGAAGCTTGAGGCCGCTGTGGCCGGTGCGCCGGTACTCCATGGAGTCGTAGCGCGAGGGCTCTGCCCGATAGGGATTGGTATCAGTCACGTTGTCCTCCCTATCACGGAGTTGTGACGGACCGAGTTGGGTACCCCCTCCCGCCGCGCAGTAATGTGGCGCACTCGGGGGGACCGCATTTCGCACGGGGGCACTGCACGGAGGGGCTGGAAGATCGTGAAGCTGCGCGACCTGGTGTACAGGCTTTATGCACGCCGGGTGGAAGGCCGCCTCGACCATGATGCGGCGCCCAAGCACATCGGCGTCATCCTGGACGGAAACCGCCGCTGGGCGAAGGCGTCCGGAGGGACGACGGAGCAGGGCCATCAGGCCGGAGCCGACAAGATCTCCGAGATGCTGGGCTGGTGCACCGAGACGGACGTCGAGGTCGTCACCCTGTGGATGCTCTCCACGGACAACCTGGACCGGCCCGAGGTCGAGCTCCGTCCGCTGCTCAACATCATCGAGAACACCGTGCGGGGCCTGGCCACGGACGGCCGCTGGCGCGTCCACCACGTCGGCAACCTCGACATCCTGCCCGCCCGGACGCAGACCGTGCTCAAGGAGGCCGAGCAGGCCACCCACGACGTCGACGGGATAATGGTCAACGTCGCCGTCGGCTACGGCGGCCGCCAGGAGATCGCCGACGCGGTCCGCTCGCTGCTGCTGGAGCACGCGCGGAAGGGCACCTCCTTCGAGGAGCTCGCGGAGATCCTGGACATCGACCACATCGCCGAGCACCTCTACACGCGCGGCCAGCCCGACCCGGACCTCGTCATCCGCACCAGCGGCGAGCAGCGGCTGTCCGGATTCATGCTGTGGCAGAGCGCGCACAGCGAGTACTACTTCTGCGAAGTCTTCTGGCCCGCCTTCCGCAAGGTCGACTTCCTGCGGGCGCTGCGCGACTACGCGGCCCGTCACCGGCGCTACGGCACCTGAGTCGCCGTAGGGGTTTCTCGCCCCTGCGGGTCCCGGCACCCCCTCCCCTCGAAGCCTTCACCAGGGATTCACCGAGCGTCCGTCATATGCCATGGCATGGCCTGGCCTGTTCGGGGAATATCCCTTTCAGGTCGATGCCCGATCCAGGGTGTCGAGTCTCAGCGGACGGCATGGGGTCGTCCGCCCGGGAGGCCCTTTGCACCAGGACGCACGTGCGGTTCGCACGGACGGAGTGGAGGGCCGGAAATCGGCCCTGGCATGGGTGCCGATGACCGGTCCGGTCTTCATGGCCCGACCTCTTCCGAGGGGGTACGTCCTTCCGTGGTGACCAGCACAAAGAGCCGCCTGCAAGACAGGCGGACCTACGTCCTCGACACCAGCGTCCTGCTGGCAGACCCCAATGCGATCTCCCGCTTCGACGAGCACGAGGTCGTGCTCCCGATCGTGGTGATCACCGAGCTGGAGGCAAAGAGGCACCATCCCGAACTCGGCTACTTCGCGCGCCAGGCCCTGCGCCTGCTCGACGACTTCCGGGTTCGAAACGGTCGCCTGGACGCCCCCATCCCGCTGGGCGATCTGGGCGGCACCCTGCGAGTCGAGCTCAACCACTCCGACCCGGGCGTCCTGCCCGCAGGCTTCCGGTTGGGGGACAACGACTCGCGGATCCTCGCGGTCGCCCGCAACCTCCAGGCCGAGGGCTACGACGTCACGGTGGTCTCGAAGGATCTCCCACTGCGCATCAAGGCCTCCTCCGTGGGGCTGATCGCCGAGGAGTACCGCGCGGAGCTCGCGATCACCGACGCCGGCTGGACGGGAATGAGCGAGCTCGCCCTGTCCGGGGAGCAGGTGGACCTCCTCTACTCGGAGGACCGCCTCTACGTGCCGGAGGCCGCGGAACTGCCCGTGCACACCGGACTGGTCCTGCAGTCCGAGCGTGGCAAGGCCCTGGGCCGGGTCACGGCGGACGGCAACGTGAAGCTCGTACGGGGCGACCGCGAGGCCTTCGGGCTGCACGGCCGCAGCGCCGAGCAGCGCATCGCGCTGGACCTCCTCCTCGACCCCGAGATCGGGATCCTCTCGATGGGCGGCCGGGCCGGCACCGGTAAGTCGGCGCTGGCGCTCTGCGCGGGGTTGGAGGCGGTGCTGGAGCGGCGGCAGCACCAGAAGGTGATGGTCTTCCGGCCGCTGTACGCGGTGGGCGGTCAGGACCTCGGCTACCTGCCCGGGGACGCCTCCGAGAAGATGAGCCCCTGGGCGCAGGCGGTCTTCGACACCCTCTCGGCGGTCGCCGGGCGCGAGGTCATCGAGGAGGTGCTGAACCGCGGAATGCTGGAGGTCCTGCCGCTCACGCACATCCGCGGGCGCTCGCTGCACGATGCCTTCGTGATCGTGGACGAGGCGCAGTCCCTGGAACGCAACGTCCTGCTGACCGTTCTGTCCCGGATCGGGGCCAATTCGCGGGTCGTTCTGACCCACGACGTCGCCCAGCGGGACAACCTGCGGGTCGGCCGGTACGACGGAGTCGTCGCCGTGGTCGAGAAGTTGAAGGGCCACCCGCTCTTCGCCCACATCACGCTGACTCGTTCCGAGCGGTCGCCGATCGCCGCGCTGGTCACCGAGATGCTCGAAACGCTCTGACCCCGATCCGGCCGCAACCGGCGGTCGAAGCGGTCAAAAACCTCATAGCGGGAAGGTGAGTTGGCGCCGCCCGGCAAAGGCCCGAGAGCCTAGCCGGGCGGCGTCGTGCTGCACAGGCCTTTGCTCGAATCAGCAGCGACATGCCAGGTGTGACCTTTAACACGCACCAGAGAATTGCCTTGCGGTGTCGCGTTCCGGCAGAGTCTGGTTTCCGTCAGGCCCCGCATACGGCACACCTGTATCTCCCGTGAGGTACGCGCAGCACCACAACTCCACAGTCGATCGCCGTATGCCGCCCGGAGTTTCATGCGGCAGCCCCCGCGAGGGAGTTGCCCACGGGCCCGCGCCTCCAGTGACCGTAGAACCACGGAGGCCAGAGTCGAGGGCACTTTTGCGCCCGCGCGGTCACTGCGGACGCTGCTGGAAGGACACCGTGTGAGCCGGATCTCGGTCCGGGGGTTCGCCGTGGCTTCGGCCACCGCGGTCACCACCGTCGGCGCAGTCGTGGGCGTTGCCACCGGCGACCCCACGAACGATCTCGAGACGACCGCGTCCGGCGCGACTCTCCTCGCCGACATCCCCGTCGGCGACCAGGCGCAGGTCCAGAGCGCGTCCCTGACGCAGCAGGCCGACGCCATCGCGCACGCCGCCGATGTCGACGCCAAGCGCTCCACCGAGGAGGCCGCCCGCCTCCAGGCCGCCGAGGACGCCAAGTCCAAGAAGGCGGAGGCCGAGAAGGAGAAGGCCGAGGCCGACGCCAAGGCGAAGAAGGAACGCGAGGAGAAGGAGCAGGCCGCCAGCCGCTCCGGCCGCGACGCCGGCGACTTCGCGCTCCAGAGCTCCTACACGGTCGCGCAGGTCAAGGCCATCGCCCAGCAGATGGTCCCGGCCGGCCAGTTCCAGTGCTTCTCGAACATCATCAACCAGGAATCCACCTGGAACTACCTGGCCGTGAACAAGTCCTCGGGCGCGTACGGTCTGGTCCAGGCACTGCCCGGTTCGAAGATGGCCTCGGCCGGCGCGGACTGGCGCACCAACCCCGCCACGCAGATCAAGTGGGGTCTGAACTACATGGAGGACCGCTACGGCAGCCCCTGCGCCGCCTGGAGCTTCCACCAGAACAACGGCTGGTACTAGCGGGCCCGCGGCAGCGACACCGCACCGCACCGCTGCTCAACCCGGGGGAGCCCCGCACCGTCCTACGGACCCTGTTGGCGAATTCGGGGGTATGCGTGACGACGGCCTGTATGACCCCGTTGGGG
>NZ_BMVL01000027.1 GCF_014650695.1 Streptomyces avidinii
GAGGTCTTCGCCATGTTCAAGACCTGCCGAGTGTCAACAACGCTCGTGATCAATACACCTAGCCGACCCGGAGGTCGTAGCGGACCGAGGTGGAGGCTGATCCGGCCGAGCCCTCGATGGTCAGGGCGCCCGAGTCCCAGACGGGCCCCAGGCGCACCCACAACCCACAGCCGTACGTGGTCACCGTCCCCGCCTTCCGGGTCAGCGGGTTCCCCTCGACCCCCTTGATCCGGATGGTGGTGGGCTCGATGCGCTCCACCGCCACGTCGGTCCGGCCCCACACGACGGTGCCCTGCGCCTCGGCCAGCTGCGCCGCGCACTCGGCCTTCGTGCCGGTGAAGTTGAGCACCGGAAGGACCACCGGCCGGCCCTTGGGGATCGAGCACCGGCGCTCGGCCCGGCCCCCGACGGTGCCCGCGAGGTACCACACGTCGGCCGGCTGGTTCTCGGCGCAGAAGCTGCCGTCCGGGTCCGCCACCGGGTTGGAGCGGGCCGGGCTGGAGGCGGCCCAGCTCCACCACCGGCTCTGGAGCTCGCCGGTGCTGAGCTCGCCGATGCCGGGCGGCGGACGGCGAGGGTCTGCCTCGGGGGCCGCGCACGCTCCGGCCAGCAGGGCCGTCGCCGCAAGCAGAATTAATGATCTTCCGGTACGCATCCCCGCAGGGTACGTCGCTCAGCGGGCCGCGCGCAGGGCCCTTGCCAGTACCTGCGGGGCCTCGGCCAGGGAGGGTCCGTACCAGGTGAGGTGGCGACCGCCGACCAGGGCGGCGGGCAGGGCCGGGAAGGCCTCCGGGCCGTCCTCGGCCGTGAAGCGGTACGGCTCGTCCGGGAGCACCACCAGGTCGCAGCCGGCCGCCGCGAGCTCCTCCACCGGCACCCGGGGGTATCGCTCCGGGTGTCCGGCGTAGACGTTTCGGATCCCGAGCCGCGTCAGCAGATCCCCCGCGAAGGTGTCCCGGCCCAGCACCATCCACGGCCGCCGCCAGATCGGCACGAAGGCGGTGCGCACCTCGACCGGCTCCACCCGGGCCCATGCGCGCTCCGCGTCCGCCAGCCATCCGGGCCGCGCCAGACCCAGCACCCCCACGAGCAGCCGGTCCAGCTCCCGCAGCGCCTGCGGCAGGTCCCGGACCTCGGTGACCAGCACCTCCACCCCGGCCGCGCGCAGCGCCGCCAGGTCGGGGGCCCGGTTCTCCTCCTCGTTGGCGATCACCAGGTCCGGCCGGAGCTCCGCGATGCGCCGCACGTCGGGATTCTTCGTCCCGCCGATCCGCACCGCTCCCCCGAGGTCCTCGGGGTGCGTACACCAGTCGGTGACCCCGACCAGTGCTCCCGGCGCGCTCACGGCCACCGCCTCGGTGAGCGAGGGCACGAGCGAGACGATCCGCCGCACGGCGCTCAGTGTCCCGGCGACGGGGGCTCGGAGGTCGCGTGGATGTGCTCGCCGACCGCGACGACCAGGATCCGGGTGTCCTCGGTGACCGCTCGCCAGCGGTGGCGCACGCCTCCCGACAGGAACAGCGCGTCCCCGCTCTCCAGCCGGTAGGCCCGCCCCTCCGCCTCGACCTGGCAGGCGCCCTCGACGACGTACATCAGTTCGTCGTTGCGGTGCTGGTACTCGCGTCCGGCGTCCTGGTCCCCGGTGAACTCCATGGCGTGCAGCTGGTGGTGCCCGCGCACCAGGGGCCGTACGCCCGGGAGCGGGGTGAGACCGGAGGCGTCACCGGCCCGGACGAGGTTCACCGTGCGCGCGGTGTCGGAGGCGGCCAGCAGTTCGACGGCCGTGGTCTCCAGCGCGTCCGCGACCCGCTCCAGGGACCGCATGCTGGGCCGGGCCCGCTCGTTCTCTATCTGACTCAGGAAGGGCACCGACAGGCCACTGCGCGCCGACACGGCGGCGAGCGTCAGGTGCAGCGCGCGGCGCCGCTTGCGCACGGCCACGCCCACCCGCAGCGGCTCCTTGCCGTCCTTGTCCTTGCTCTTGTCGTCCTTGTCGTTCGGCTTGCCGTTCAGGCCGTCCGCGCCGGCCGTGCTGTCCGTGCCATCGGTGCCGTCGGTGCCGTCCCTGTCGTTCATGTCGGGGCTGCCCTCCCCATGTCTGTCGCACATCGGTGTGCTGTAAGCACCTTACGCAGCAACCGCCTCCGGTTTCGCCCGCACGGGTCTTCCCGTACCGGTGCGCTCACTGTCCGTCGCGGTGCGCGGTCTCCCGGCGGTCGAGACATCCGCCGGGGTGTGTTGCGGCATCATCGACCCCGTGACGACACGACGCCTGATGCTCCTGGACACCGCCTCCCTCTACTACCGCGCGTACTTCGGTGTGCCGGACTCGGTGAAGGCACCCGACGGCACCCCGGTCAACGCCGTGCGCGGCCTGCTCGACTTCATCGGCCGGCTCGTCCAGGACCACCGGCCGGACGATCTGGTGGCCTGCATGGACGCTGACTGGCGGCCGCACTGGCGGGTGGAACTGATCCCTTCGTACAAGGCCCACCGGGTCGCCGAGGAGACCGAGATCGGACCCGACGTCGAGGAGACCCCGGACACCCTCGCCCCGCAGGTTCCGATCATCGAGGCGGCGCTGGACGCCTTCGGCATCGCCCGGGTGGGCGTCGCCGGATACGAGGCGGACGACGTGATCGGTACGCTAACCGCCCGCGCTGGAGGACCGGTGGACATCGTCACCGGCGACCGCGACCTCTACCAGCTGGTGGACGACGCCCGGCAGCGCCGGGTCCTGTACCCGCTCAAGGGCGTGGGCACCCTCCAGGTGACGAACGAGGCGTGGCTCCGCGAGAAGTACGGGGTGGACGGCCCCGGTTACGCGAACCTCGCTCTGCTGCGCGGCGACCCGAGCGACGGGCTGCCGGGCGTCCCCGGCATCGGCGAGAAGACGGCCGCGAAACTCCTCGACGCCTATGGCGACCTGGCCGGGATCATCGCGGCCATCGGAGACCCGAAGTCGAAGCTGACCCCCACCCAGCGCAAGCGGCTCGACGAGTCCCGGCCGTACCTGGCAGTGGCTCCGAAGGTGGTCCAGGTGGCCTCGGACGTGCCGCTGCCGGCATTCGATCCGGCCCTTCCGACCGCTCCTGCGCAGCCCGAACTGGTGGATGCGCTAGCCCATCGGTGGGGCCTGGGGGGTGCTGTCGCTCGCCTGAGCAGCGCGCTGCGCCACTGAGGTGATAACTTAGGTAAGGCTAAGTTTCATGGAGTCAGGGGAGTCACCGTGGCAGAAGGACGCGCCCGCACTGTCGGCACCGCCGTCGTCGTACGCACCGAGCAGCTTTCGCCGCACATGGTGCGGCTCGTGCTGGGCGGTGAGGGCCTCCGGGAGTTCGGCGTGGGCGAGTACACCGACCATTACATCAAGCTGCTGTTCGCGCCGGCAGGCGTGACCTACCCCGCTCCGTGGGACCTTGAACGGATCCGCGCCGACTTTCCCCGGGCGCAGTGGCCGCGCCAGCGCGCGTACACGGTACGGAGCTGGGACCCCGCGCACCTGGAACTGACCCTCGACTTCGTGGTCCACGGCGACGAGGGCCTCGCCGGCCCCTGGGCGGCGCGGGTCCAGCCGGGCGAGCTCGTCCGCTTCCTCGGCCCGGGCGGCGCCTACGCCCCGGACCCGGTGGCCGACTGGCACCTTCTGGTGGGCGACGAGAGCGCGCTGCCGGCGATCGCCGCCGCGATGGAGCGGATGCCGGCGGGCGCGCGGGTCCACGCCATCGTGGAGATCGACGGGCCGGCCGACGAGCTGAAGGTCGCCACCCCGGACGGCGTCGTGCCGATCTGGCTGCACCGCGGCGGCCGCCCGGTCGGCGAGGCGCTGGTGGAGGCGGTCACCTCCTTGGAGTTCCCCTCCGCGGACGTGCACGCCTTCGTCCACGGCGAGGCCGGCTTCGTGAAGGACCTCCGCCGCCACCTCCGCCTGGAGCGCGGCATCCCGCGCGAACGCCTGTCGATCTCGGGCTACTGGCGCCTGGGCGAGACGGACGAGGGCTGGCGCGCGATCAAGCGTGACTGGAACGCCTCCGTGGAGGCCGAGCAGGAACACCGCGCAGCCGCGTAAAGGTTTCGCCCCGCCCGCCCCGACCACCCCCGCCCTCGCATGCCGGCGCCCCCTCACCCGCGCCGGCGTTCGAGAGCCGGGGTGGTCGGGGCCGGCGGGCAACGGCGCCGCGCGCTCCGGGCCCCCGGGCAGGACAATGGCTCCATGCGTACGCTCCCGTCGCTCGGGGCAGCAGGGGCCGCGGCCCTCCTGACCGCGGCGGCAGCCATGTCGGCCACGGCCGCGCCCACCCCGCCCCCGGCCCCGAAACCCCAGATCACGGACGCCGCCGTCGACCGGGCCGTCGCCCGCCTCGACCGCACCGTCGAGGACATGATGCGCCGCACCGGCGTCCCCGGCGTCTCCGTGGCCGTCGTCCACGACGACAAGGTCGTCCACATCAAGGGCTACGGACTGCGCAGGACCGGCGAGAGCGCCAGGGTCGGCCCGGACACCGTCTTCCAGATCGCCTCGCTGTCCAAGCCCGTGTCCTCCACGGTCGTGGCCGGCACCCTCACCGACCCCGCCGAGTGGGACAGCCGCACCGAGCTGCCCGGGTTCTCCCTCAAGGACCCCTGGGTCACCGACCACGTCACGACCGCCGATCTGTTCTCCCACCGCAGCGGCCTTCCCGACCACGCCGGCGACCTCCTCGAAGACCTTGGCTACGACCAGGCGTACATCCTCGACCACCTGCGTCTGGAGCCGCTGAGTCCGTTCCGCGCGAGCTACGCCTACACCAACTTCGGCCTCACCGCGGCCGCCGAGGCCGTCGCCCGCGCCCAGGGCACCAGCTGGCAGAAGCTCAGCGCGGACACCCTCTTCAAGCCCGCCGGCATGACCCGTACCAGCACCGAGTTCTCCGCGTTCGTGGACGCCCCCGACCACGCCGCCACCCACGTCAAGAACCCTGACGGCACGTGGAGTCCCCGCTTCGTCCGCGACCCGGACGCCCAGGCCCCGGCCGGCGGCGTCAGCTCCACCGCCACCGACATGGCCCGCTGGCTCCGCCTGCAACTGGCCGGCGGCACCCTCGACGGGAAGCGGATCATCCCCGCCGACACCCTCGCCCGGACCCACCTGCCCGAGATCGTGTCGCAGCCGACCAACGCCGTCGGCACCACCAGCTTCTACGGCCTGGGCTGGAACGTCGGCTACGACGGTGCCGGCCGCCTGCGCCTGAGCCACTCGGGCGCCTTCGACCTCGGCGCCAACACCAACGTCACCATGCTCCCCCTGGAGCAGCTCGGCATCGTCGTGCTGACCAACGGCGCCCCGGTCGGCCTGCCCGACGCCGTGGCCCTGGACTTCTTCGACTACGCCGAACACGGCAAGGTCTCCACCGACTGGCTCGCGCTGGCCGCCTCCGCCTACGCCACGGCCCTGGAACCCCCGAACGGCTCGGCCACCGACTACGCCCACCCGCCCGCCGGCGCGAAGCCGGCCCGCGACAGCGCCGCGTACACGGGCACCTACGACAACGCCTACTACGGCAAGGCCACCGTGACCGCCGACGGCAACGGCGCACTCACCCTCGCCCTCGGCCCGAAGCCCCTGCGCTTCCCGCTCACGCACTACGACGGGGACACCTTCAGCTTCATGACCGCGGGCGAGAACGCCGTCGGCCGCACCGGGGTGACCTTCGCCGACGGCACCCTGCGCATCGAGTACCTCGACGCCGAGCACCTGGGCACCTTCACCCGGCCCTAGGCCGCATAACCTGTCCTCCGATGAGACGCAGAGCCCAGCCACCCCCCTCGCCCCTCCCCCAGCGCGCCGGCATCGACCCGGTCCGGCTGCGGCTCCCGCCCGACCCGGAGGGGGCGTGGCCGGATCTCGGCGACTACCTCGCCGCGCGCTACGCCGGCACCCGCGGCGCCGACTCCGTCGCCCGACTGATGGCCGCGGGGCGGGTGCTCGGCCCCGGCGGGCAGGTGCTGCGCGCCGGGGATCCGTACGAGCCGGGCGCCTACCTCTGGTTCCACCGGGACGTGGAGCCGGAGCCGCGGGTGCCGTTCCCGATCTCCGTCGTCCACCGGGACCCGCACCTGCTGGTCGTGGACAAGCCGCACTTCCTGGCGACCACCCCGCGCGGCAGCCACATCACCGAGACCGCCCTGGCCCGGCTCCGCGAGGAGCTGGAGCTGCCCGAGCTCAGCCCGGCGCACCGCCTGGACCGGCTGACGGCGGGGCTGGTGATGTTCAGCATCCGGCCCGAGGACCGCGGGGCCTACCAGCTCCTCTTCCAGCGGCGCGAGGTGCACAAGGAGTACGAGGCCCTCGCACCCCACGAACCGGCGCTCGCCCGCGCCCTCCCGCGTACCGTCCGCAGCCGTATCGAGAAGGCCCGCGGGGTCATTGCGGCGGTCGAGGTGCCCGGCGCCGAGCCCAACGCCGAGAGCCTCGTCGAATGCGTCGAGGCGAGGGAGGGGCTGGCCCGCTACCGGCTGACCCCGCACACCGGCCGTACCCACCAGCTGCGCGTCCACATGAACAGCCTGGGCCTGCCCATCCTGGGCGACCCGGTGTATCCGCGCGTCACGGATCCGGCCCCGGACGACTACCGCAGGCCCCTGCAACTCCTGGCCCGGGTGCTGGCGTTCACCGACCCCGTGACGGGAGCCGCGCACCGCTTCGAGAGCCGCCGCACCCTCCAGGCCTGGGACGACCGCGCGGGCTGGGAGGCCGGAGCCGGAGGCTAGGCCGTCTCTTTCGGACCTTGCCGGGCCCTACGAGGTGTCCCGGGGAAGGCCGACGCCCGCGATCCGCAGCGCCGCGTCGGCGGTGGCCTCGGCGAAGGCCACCACCGGCCGCGCCGGATCCGCGCGGTGGACCAGCATGACGCCCTCGATGAGGCCGAAGACCAGGTCTCCCCGGAGCGTCAGCCCCGCCCGGTCCCCGGCCAGTTCGGCGCCGACCCGGATCCCGGCGAGCAGCACCCGGTAGGCGTCCTTGAGTTCCCGACGCATCCGGTGGAACCGCGTGAAGCGCGCACCGCCCACCTCGGGCAGCAGATAGAGCGCCCCCAGGTCGTACGGTCCCCCGCACAGCAGCAGCACGTCGGAGCGGCACAGTTCCCACAACCGCCGCGCGGCGGACCGCCCGCCGTCGGCGAGCAGTTGCCGGGCCAGCACCAGCGAGGGTGCGACGGTGGACTCCAGCAACTCGGCGAGGAGTTCCTCCTTGCCGCCGAAGTAGTGGTACATCGTGGCCTGGCGCATCCCGGCCCGTTCGGCGACGGCCCGGGTGGTGGTCGCCGCGTAGCCCTGGGCGGTGAACAGCTCGGCCGCCGCGCAGAGGAGTTCCTCGCGCGGCGGCCGGTCGCTGTCCGGCCTCAGCCGGTCGGCACGTGGCCGACCGACCCGTTTCGGACCATCGCCCGTTCCCCCACTCATGTCATCGATCGTCGCACAGAGCACGCCGATACGATCATGGCAAGAGATCAGATCAAGCCGGTCCCGCTCTCGGAGGAAGACCCAAATCCGCCTAGCCGACGGAGCTGTAGGCCACTACACCCCGAAGCAGCGCGTCCACGGCCTTGCGGGCATTGCGGGCCACCGTGCTCCCGCTGTCACCGGAGGCCGCCGGAGCGGCCGCCGCGACCTGCCCGAGCACGTCGATGACCTGCTTGCACCAGCGCACGAAGTCACCGGCCGGCATCTCCGCCTCGCGCAGCACCTCGTCCAGGCTCTTGTCGGAGGCCCACTGGTACGCCGCCCACGCGAAGCCGAGGTCCGGCTCGCGCTGGCCCACGCCCTCCGCCTGGTTGATGCGGTGCTCCTCCTCCAGCGCGTCGAGCCGGCCCCAGATGCGGACCATCTCGCCCAGCGCCTCCTTCGCCGCGCCGCCCGGTACCTTCGGTGCGACCGCGTCGTCGGACTGGCGCGCCTCGAAGACCAATGCCGATACGCAGGCCGCCAGTTCGGCCGGGCTGAGACCCTCCCACACCTTGGCCCGCAGGCATTCGGAGGCCAGCAGGTCCAGCTCGCCGTACAGCCGGGCGAG
Source organism: Streptomyces avidinii (assembly GCF_014650695.1). GTDB lineage: Bacteria > Actinomycetota > Actinomycetes > Streptomycetales > Streptomycetaceae > Streptomyces > Streptomyces avidinii. The sequence goes on from NZ_BMVL01000027.1 coordinate 8,054, forward strand.
CCGCTTGCCGTGCACGGTGACCTCGTCCTCGCGCAGGTAGTCCAGCTCGGTCAGCAGTGCGTGGATCCGGTCGAAGGTGCGGGCGATGGTGTTCGTCCGGCCCTCGATCCGCCGCTCCAGCTGCTGGGTGTCCCGCTTGAGCCGGTGGTAGCGCTCCGCCCAGCGGGCGTGGTCCTCGCGCTCGTCGCAGCCGTGGCAGGGGTGAGCCCGCAGCTCGCTGCGCAGCCGGGCGATCTCACGGTCGTCGGCGGCCGCGGCCCGGCCGCGGGTGCGCCGCTCCGGCGCGATGTGCCCGGCCTTGGTGCGCAGTTGGGATGCCAGGTCCCGGCGCGACTGCGGCGAGCGCGCGTTGAAGGTCTTGGGGATCCGCATCCGGTCGATGGCCTCGACCGGAACCGGGAAGTCGATCGCGGCGAGCCGCTTGACCTGCCGCTCGGCGGTGAGCACCAGCGGGCGCGGGCCCTCGGCGTACTCGTGCCCGCGGTGTCCGTTGACCCGCCCGGCCGGCACGCCCGGGTCCAGGACCAGCGCCAGCCCGGCGAACTTGCCCGTCGGTACGTGGATGATGTCGCCCGGCTTGAGCTTCTCCAGCGAACCGGCCGCCTGCACCCGGCGCTGCGCGGCGCCCTGCTTGGCCAGGTCCGTCTCGCGGTCCTTGAGGTCACGGCGCAGCTGCGCGTACTCCTCGAAGTTCCCCAGGTGGCAGGTCATGCCCTCCTGGTAGCCCTCCAGGCCCTCCTCGTTGCGCTGCACCTGCCGGGAGATCCCGACGACCGAGCGGTCCGCCTGGAACTGCGCGAAGGAGGTCTCCAGCAGCTCGCGGGAGCGGTGCCGCCCGAACTGGCTGACCAGGTTCACGGCCATGTTGTAGGACGGCTTGAAGCTGGAGCGCAGCGGATACGTACGGGTACCCGCGAGCCCGGCGAGCCCCGCCGGGTCCATGCCGCGCTGCCAGAGCACCACCGCATGGCCCTCGACGTCGATGCCGCGCCGGCCGGCCCGGCCGGTCAGCTGCGTGTACTCGCCGGGGGTGATGTCGGCGTGCTGCTCGCCGTTCCACTTGACCAGCTTCTCCAGGATCACCGTGCGCGCGGGCATGTTGATGCCCAGCGCCAGGGTCTCCGTGGCGAAGACGGCCTTGACCAGACCGCGGACGAAGAGCTCCTCCACGACCTCCTTGAAGGTGGGCAGCATGCCCGCGTGGTGCGCGGCGATGCCCCGCTCCAGCCCTTCGAGCCACTCGTAGTACCCGAGGACGTGCAGGTCCTCGGTGGGGATGGAGGCGGTGCGCGCCTCGACGATCTCGCGGACCTTGAGCCGCGCGGATTCGTCGTTCAGCCGCAGGCCCGCGAAGAGGCACTGCTGGACCGCGGCCTCGCAGCCGGCCCGGCTGAAGATGAAGTTGATGGCGGGCAGCAGCCCGTCATTGTCGAGGCGGGCGATGACCTCGGGGCGGGACGGGGTCCAGATCCGGCCGCGGGAGCGCCGCTCGCGCTCGCGGTCGGCCTCGCGGACCATCTTGCCGCGCCGCCGGTCCTTCGGACTGTAGGTACGGCTGTTCTCCTCGCGTGCCATGCGCAGCAGGTCGGGATTGACCTCCCGGCGCGCGGAGCCCCGGCCGCCGTGGTCGGACTCCTCCTCGAAGAGGTCGTAGATCCGCCGGCCGGCCATGACGTGCTGCCACAGCGGTACGGGCCGCTCCTCGGAGACGATCACCTCGGTGTCCCCGCGCACGGTGTCCAGCCAGTCGCCGAACTCCTCGGCGTTGGACACGGTGGCCGACAGGGAGACCAGGGTCACCGACTCGGGGAGGTGGATGATCACTTCCTCCCAGACGGCCCCGCGGAACCGGTCGGAGAGGTAGTGGACCTCGTCCATCACGACGTAGCCGAGGCCGAGCAGCGACCGGGAGCCCGCGTAGAGCATGTTGCGGAGCACTTCGGTGGTCATCACGACCACCGGCGCCTCGGAGTTGACGCTGTTGTCGCCCGTCAGCAGGCCCACCTTGTCGGCACCGTAGCGCTTGACGAGGTCGGCGAACTTCTGGTTGGACAGGGCCTTGATCGGCGTCGTGTAGAAGCACTTGCGGCCCTGCTGGAGGGCCAGGTGCACGGCGAACTCGCCGACGATGGTCTTGCCCGAGCCGGTCGGGGCGGCGACGAGGACGCCTTTGCCGGCCTCCAGCGCCTTGCAGGCTTCGACCTGGTACGGGTCCAGATCGAATTCGTACATCTCGCGGAAGGGGGCCAGGGCGGAGGCCTCTTCGGCGGCGCGGATCCGGGCAGCGGCGTACCGCTCGGCGGGTGAGAGTTCTTCGGTCATCTTGCTGTCGAGCCTACCCGCCACCTCTGACAACAGTCGCGATCATTTAAGTGAGCAGCCGGACGGCCCGGGGAACGCACTCGGCGGTCACCGGCAGCACCCCCAGCGGCTCTCCGTCCGCGTAGGCGGTCAGGCCCGCCGCCGCCAGCGTGATCTTCCGGGCCCGGTGGACGGTCACCTTCGGGTGGCTCAGGTGCCGGCCCTTGTAGACCTGCGGGAACACCTTGAGCAGGGTGCCCCGGCTGCAGTCGCCGACCACCGTGATGTCGAAGAGCCCGTCGTCGGGCACGGCGTCCGCGCAGATGCGCATGCCCCCTCCGTAGGAGGAGCCGTTGCCGACGGCGACCAGCGTGGCCTCGGTCTCGATCACCGGGCCGTCGTCCAGGGTGATCCGGTACGGGAACGGCCGGAAGGCGGCCAGCTCCGCGAGCATCGCCAGGTCGTACTTGAAGCGGCCGGCCGGCAGTCGCATCCGGTTCCCGCGGTCGTTGACCCGCGAGTCGAAGCCGGAGCACAGCACGGTCCCGAACCACTGCTCGCAGTCGGCGCCGCCCACCCAGCCCAGGTCGATCTCCCGGACGCGGCCCTCCTTGACGGCCTCGGCGGCCAGCCGCCCGGCCCGGGCCGGATCCCTCACGGGCAGCCCCGTCGCCCGCGCGAAGTCGTTGCCGGTTCCCACCGCGACCACCCCGAGCGGCACCGGGGTCCCCGCCAGGGCCTGGAGCGCCAGGGAGACCATCCCGTCGCCGCCCACCGCGATCACCGCGCCGGTGCCCTCACGGACGGCGGTGGTCAGCCGGGCCAGCGCGTCCGGTGCGTCGGCGCCCACGACGGTCCGTACGGAGAAACCGGCCGCCCGGACAGCCGAAGCGGCCGGCTGCGCGGCGTGCGCGCCCCGGCCGCGTCCCGCGGTGGGATTGACGAAAAGGGTGACCTCGTGACTCACCCGGGGGAATGTACCGGAGCCTGCTCGCCGGGCTCACCCCTTCGGGGGCGCCTCCCGGCGGCAGCCGCGGGCGTATCCGTCAGGTGGCGTCGTCGTACCCGTTGATCCGCTGGCGTCCGCCGTCGGCCTGCTCGGGCAGGGCCGCGGGGGCCGGAACCGATTCCAGCGCGCCGATCGGCGCCGGGGTGAGGTCCAGCTCGGAGGCCTCGTCGTCGCTCAGCCCCGCGTCGGGGTCCTTGCGCCGGCGCCTGCGGTCGTTGAGGAGGCAGAGTCCCAGGGCCGCGAAGTAGAGGGCCACGATGGGCAGGGCCAGCGCGAGCATGGTCGGCGGGTCACCGGTGGGGGTGGCAAAGGCGGCGAAGATCGTGATGCCGAGGACCATGCCCCGCCACCAGCTCGCCAGCCGCTTGCCGGTGAGCACACCGGTGAAGTTCAGCAGGATCAGCAGCAGCGGCAGCTCGAAGGCCAGGCCGAACACGATCACCATGCGGGTGACCAGATCGAGGTAGTCGTCGACCGGCAGCAGGTTGCGCGCGTGGTCGGGGGTGAACTCGAGCATGATCGTCGCGGTCTGCGGGAGGATCTTGTATGCGAGCACCGCGCCGGTCAGGAACAGGGGCGCTCCGACGGCGACGAAACTGCGCGCGTACTTCTTCTCGTGGCTGTGCAGCCCGGGCGCGGCGAACGCCCACAGCTGGTAGAGCCACACCGGTGCGGAGAGCACCACACCGGCCATCAGCGAGACCTTCAGGGCGATCGAGAACGCCGAGATGAGGCCGTTCACGGTCATGTCGGCGCAGGGGCGGCCGTTGCGCTGGGTCACCACACCGTTGGTGCAGCCGACGGAGTCGAGCATCGGCTTCAACAGGAAGTTGATGATGTCCCGGTAGAAGAAAGCGGCGACGATCGTGATCACGAGGATCGCGATGACCGACTTCAGCAGGCGGTTCCGCAGCTCACGCAGGTGCTCGACGAGAGGCATCCGCCCTTCGGCGTCCTTTGCCTGTCGTTCCTTCTTCTCCTGCTTGCGGGCAGAGTTGAGCAACCCACGTCCCTTGTCTCGTTGCAGATGACTGGCGTGTACGGCGGGTGTCAGCCCTGGGCGGTGCGGTTCGTCTCGCTGACCGGACGGGAGCTGCTGACGTCACCGGGCGCGGCCTGGATGGTGCGCGGGGCGACCGGCTGCTGCGCGGACTGGTCCGCGGCGGGGGCGGTGGCGGCCTCGTCGCCCTCGCCGTCCTTCTTCATGGCCTTGGCCTCGCTCTTGAGGATGCGGGCCGACTTGCCGAGGGAGCGGGCCATGTCGGGGAGCTTCTTGGCACCGAACAGCAGGATGATGACGCCGACGATGACGAGGATTTCCCAACCCCTGAGGTTGCCCATGGAAGTCTTCCTTTTCTCGGAGGTTCACAGCGCACCGGCACGGACGCCTGGGACTGTGTCTATCGAGGATCGTAACCCCAGGGGGTTAACGCCCGGCAATCCCCGGGCGTCCCCGCGCTTGCGCCCCGGCCTGTTGTTCACGCCCTGGTCACACACATTCGTCCCGATGTCAGGGACGTACGCCGTGTCCCGCCCGGGCCAGGTCGACGGCCGCCTGCTCAAGATCTGCCGAAGCGTCCGTGATCCGGCGGCTGGCCTGCGCCACCTGCGAGGACAGTCTGCGTACCTCCAGGTACACCCGCACGGCCAGCACGGCGAGCACGGCCACTCCGAGAAAACCCAGGGCAATTGCGAACATCGGCCACAGCATGGGCCGAGCCTAGGCCACCCGCCGCGTCAGATGCTGCGCAGGGTGCTCACGCCGCCACCGGTCAGCAGTTCCACGATGCGCTCACCAGCCGGTTTGCGGACGGCAGCACCGCATTCAGGACAGGTGAAGGAGTAGAACGTGGTGCGCCGGCTGCCGCCGATGGCCAGCCGCAGCGCGCCCGCGTCCAGCTCGAAGCGGGCCCGGCAGTCGGGGCAGGAGGCCTTGAAGGCGACGGGCTCGGACGTTGGCGACATCGACCGCGCTCCCCTCAGACCTGTTCCCCGTACCCCACGAGTGCTTCTCGAGCGGCGCTCCGCGCGCTCTCCGCCAGCTCTGCGGGAGCGACGATCCGCCCCTCGCGCCCGAGCCGCAGGGCGAGCCGGCGCAGCGAGGCCGGGTCCGGGCTGCGCAGGGTGATCCGCAGACCGCCCCCGGGCAGTTCCTCCGCGCTGTCGTGCGGGTAGTACTCGGCGACCCAGCGTCCGCCCGGCCCCACCTCGACGACGACCTCGGGGTCCTCGGCGGCCGGCTGGACCAGGCCCTCGGACAGGTCGCGCGGCTCGATGGCGGGCGGCTCGGCCCGCTCGTCCAGCAACCGGATCTCGGCGACCCGGTCGAGACGGAAGGTGCGCCGCGCCTCGGAGAGGTGGCACCAGCCCTCCATGTACGTGTGCCCCACCGCGAAGAGCCGGATCGGGTCGACCGTGCGCTCGGTGAGCTCGTCCCGGGCGGGCGAGTAGTAGCGCAGCCACAGCCGCCGGCGCTCCGCGATGGCCCGGTCGACGTCCGCGAAGACCCCGCCCTCGGACTCGAAGGTCACCGACAGCCGGGAGCTGGCCCCGGCCACCTCGCCCGCGGCCGCCTCCAGCTTGGCCGTGGCCCGCAGCAGGGCGTCCCGGTCGCTCTCGCGCAGCCCGGGCAGGGTCGCCACCGCGCGCGCGGCCACCAGCAGGGCCGTCGCCTCGTCGGCGGCCAGCCGCAGCGGCTCGGCGGTGGACTCCCCCGAGGCGTCCGGGTTGCGCCACCAGATGCGCTCCCCGTCGGTGTCGATGTCGAGCAGGTCCCCGCCCCGGAAGCTCGTTCCGCACATGGGCAGCACGTCGAGGTCCGAGATCAACTCGTCCTCGGTGATCCCGAAGGCCCGCGCGACGTCCGCGACGTGCGCACCGGGGCGCTCGCGCAGGTAGGTCACCAGGGACAGCATCCGGCGGGTCTGATCGATGGCGTTGGCAGCCATGCTGGTACGTCTCCCCCTCAGGGCACGTCTGTGGATGTCGCTGTTGTCGAACGGTGCGGCCGCTGATCGGCCGCCGGGCCCGCGGGCCCGGGGTCGGGCCCCGGTCAGGCCCCGGCGACGGCCCGCAGCCGGTCCACCACGTCCGCCCGCAGGTCGGCGGGACCGACCACGACGACGTCGGGCCCGAACTCCACCAGCCATGCGTCGAGCCCGTGCCCGTAGGGGATCTCCAGCTCGTCCCAGCCGTCCCCGCCCTCACGCACCGCGGTGGCCTTGGCCCGCAGCGGATAACCCGCCCCGGCCCGCAGCCGGATCAGCGCGGAACGGTCCGCGCTCTCCCCGGCCCAGCTCGCCACGGTCTCCCGTACGGTCACCACGTCCGGCACCTCTGCGGTGTACTTCGCGGCCCGGGAGCGGACCTTGCCGGTGATCCGGGAGAGCCGGAACACCCGCTCCGCCCCGCGGTCGCGGTCGTAGCCGGCCAGGTACCAGTGGCCGCGCCAGCACTCCAGCGCCCAGGGCTCGACCTGCCGGGCCTCGGGCCGGGCGGCGGTGGACTTGCGGTAGTCGAAGGCCACCGGTCGGCGGTCCCGGCAGGCCAGCATCAGCGGCTCGAAGGCGGCCTCGTGGACCGGGATGCGCGGCTCGATCGCACTGTGCTGCCCCTCGTACGGGTCCTCCGCCTCGGGCATCCCGCCCGCGCGCAGCTTCTGCAGGGCCCCACTGGCGGCTCCCGCCAGCCGCGCCTGCTGCCAGACCTTGGCGGCCAGCCCCAGGGCGGCGGCCTCCTCGGCGTCCAGCGAGACGGGAGGCAGCCGGTTGCTGTCGCGGCGGGCCAAGTAGCCCGTCTCGCCGTCCAAGTTCTCCACCGTCTCGATGACGAGGCCGAGTTCGCGCAGATCGTCCTTGTCCCGCTCGAACATGCGGTTGAAGGACTCGTCGTTGCCGGCCTCCATGTAGGCCTCGATGGAACCGCGCAACTCGCGCTTGCTGAGCGGCCGGCGGGTCCCCAGCAGACACAGCGCCAGATTCATCAGCCGCTCGGCCTTGGCAATCGCCATCGACGCCCTTCCCCCCGTTCTCGACACACTCGTGACCGCTGACCGTACCGCGCCGGCGGTCCCGGACAAAAAGCGAGGGCCCCCGCCTCACGGCGGGGGCCCTCGGAGCGACTGCCGGTGAATCAGGCAGCCATCAGGTCACAGACGAAGATCAGCGTCTCGCCCGGGGCGATCGCCCCGCCCGCGCCACGGTCACCGTAGGCGAGGTGCGCCGGGATCGTCAGCTTGCGACGGCCGCCGACCTTCATGCCCGCGATGCCCTGGTCCCAGCCCGCGATGACGCGGCCGGCACCGAGCGGGAACTGCAGCGCGGAACCGCGGTTCCACGAAGCGTCGAACTCCTCGCCGGTGGAGAAGGCCACGCCCACGTAGTGGACGGAGACCATGGCACCGGCCTTGGCCTCGGCGCCGTCGCCCTCCCAGATGTCCTCGATCACGAGGTCCGTCGGGGCTTCGCCCTCGGGGAAGTCGATCTCGGGCTTCTCGAGCTTCTGGCTCACGGAACTGCTCCTCATACGTACGAAACGGTCAACCGGAACAGTCTTACATCACCGCGAGGATGTCGAGGCTGAAGACCAGCGTCGACTTCGCCGGGATGGTGCCCTGCTCCTTGTCGCCGAAGGCCTGGTCCGGCGGGATGACCAGCAGGATGCGGCTGCCGACCTTCTTGCCGACGATGCCGTCCTTCAGACCCTTGACCGAGAGCTCACCCAGCGGCCACGTGACCGTCTGGTCGCTGGTGTAGGTGCTCTCGAAGGACTTGTCGTCCTTCCACGTCTTGCCGTTGAACTTGACGACGACGCTGTCGGTGTCCTTCACGACCGCGCCGTCACCCTCCAGGACGTAGTTCGAGACCAGCTTCGTGGGCTCGGCCGTGTCCTTCGGGACGGTCACGGAGACTTCCTTGCCGTCCGCGTTCGTGCCGACCTTGGGCAGGTCCTTGTTCTCCTGGGCGACTTCCTTGCCCGTGGCCGAGGCCGGGACGGTCGCGCCCTTGACGATGTCCACGACGAAGACCAGCGTGGCGTTCGGCTTGATCTTCTCGCCCGAGCCCTGCGCCCCGTAACCGAGCTCCGGCGGGATGACCAGCTCGACACGGCTGCCGACCTTCTGGCCCTCCAGACCCTGGTCCCAGCCCTTGATGACGGCGCCGGCGCCGATGGTCAGGTCGAACGGAGCGGGCCGCCCGAAGCTCTTGTCGAACGGCTCCTTGCCGTCCCACACCTGGCCGAGGTAGTGGACCTGCGCGATGTCGTTCTTCTTCAGCACCTGCCCGGTGCCCTCGCTGACGGTCACCACCTTCAGCTCCTTGGGCGGCGTGCCCTTCCCCTTCGACAGGGTGGGCGTCTCCCCGAACGCGGCTCCCTTGGTGATCGCGGGGGCCCCGTTCTTCATCTGGGCGGAGTCGGAGCCGCTGTCGTCGCCACACGCTGCGGTCGTCAGCAGCAGGAGGGGTACGACAAGCAGGCCGGCAAGTCGGCGCACGGGTTCCTCAGATCTCAGACGGCAAAGCGGTCGCTCGCCACTCTAAGCCGTGCGCAGGGCCCCGTACGAGAGACGTACGAGGCCCTGGCGAGGAGTGTGATGTCACACTGCGGTCACTCTGCGGTCCTGGTTGCCGCGCCGGACGCCGTCCTACATCCCGGCGATCAGCTTCTCCACCCGGTCGTCCACCGACCGGAACGGGTCCTTGCACAGCACCGTCCGCTGCGCCTGGTCATTCAGCTTCAGGTGCACCCAGTCGACCGTGAAGTCCCGCCGCTGCTCCTGCGCCCGGCGGATGAAGTCGCCGCGCAGCCGGGCACGCGTCGTCTGCGGGGGCACCGACTTGCCCTCGAAGATCTTGAGGTCGTTGCAGATCCGCGCCGCCTGCCCCTTGCGCTCCAGCAGGTAGTACAGCCCGCGCCGACGGTGGATGTCGTGGTAGGCGAGGTCTATCTGAGCCACTCGCGGGTTCGACATGGTCATGTTGTGCTTGGCCCGGTACCGCTCGATCAGCTGGTACTTCATGACCCAGTCGATCTCGGTCCCGATCCGGTCCAGGTCCTCCGCGTCGATCGCGTCGAGCGTGCGACCCCACAGCTCCAGCACCTGGTCCACCACGCCGGTACGGATACCCCGGCGCTCGGCGAAGTCCACCGCCTTGTCGTAGTACTCCCGCTGGATCTCCAGCGCGGAGGCCTCCCGGCCGCTCGCCAGCCGCACCTTGCGCTGACCCGTGATGTCGTGGCTGACCTCGCGGATCGCCCGGATCGGGTTCTCCAGGGTCAGATCGCGCATCACCGTGCCCGCCTCGATCATGCGCAGCACCAGGTCGGTGGCCCCGACCTTGAGCAGCATGGTCGTCTCGGACATGTTCGAGTCACCGACGATGACGTGCAGCCTGCGGTAGCGCTCGGCGTCCGCGTGCGGCTCGTCCCGGGTGTTGATGATGGGCCGCGAGCGGGTCGTGGCGGAGCTGACGCCCTCCCAGATGTGCTCGGCCCGCTGGCTCACGCAGTAGACCGCACCGCGCGGCGTCTGCAGCACCTTGCCCGCGCCGCAGATCAGCTGCCGCGTGACAAGGAACGGAATGAGAATGTCCGCCAGGCGGGAGAATTCCCCGTGCCGGGCCACCAGGTAGTTCTCGTGGCAGCCGTACGAGTTGCCCGCCGAGTCGGTGTTGTTCTTGAAGAGATAGACGTCGCCCGCGATTCCCTCCTCGTGCAGGCGGCGTTCGGCATCGACGAGCAGACCTTCGAGAATGCGCTCGCCTGCTTTGTCGTGGGTGACCAGCTCGGTCACGTTGTCGCATTCGGGAGTTGCATATTCCGGATGCGAACCCACGTCGAGGTACAGGCGGGCGCCGTTCCGCAGGAAGACATTGCTGCTGCGGCCCCATGACACAACACGGCGGAAGAGGTAGCGCGCCACTTCGTCAGGAGACAGTCGGCGCTGTCCCCTGAACGTGCACGTGACGCCGTACTCGTTCTCCAGCCCGAAAATGCGGCGGTCCATGACTGAACATTACGCCTTCTGCCCTCTTCTGAAACCGGGTTCGGGAGCGCCGTTTCGATCAGTTCTCCTCAGGGAGCCGATCGACGCCCCGATCGCGGCCCGATCGCGGCCCGATCGGCCCATCCCGCGCACCCACCGATCAGGGTGCCGACGGGGCACCCGACGGCACGTCACGGGAGTCGTCCGACGCCCCGTCGGACGAACCGGCCACCGCGCGACTGCGGCCGCCCGTTGCCATCGCCCGCTGAGTGACCATCAGCACCAGCAGCGCCGCGCCGCCCGCCACGCTCGCCACACCGAAGCCCACCGCGGTTCCGCCCAGCTCCACCGCCGGCCCCGCGGCCGCCGTACCGATCGCCGCGCCCACCCCGAAGAACGTCACCAGCCACGAGAACGCCTCCGTCACCGTGCCCGCCGGGGCGTGCCGGTCCACGACGATGAACGCGCACGCCAGCGAGGGCGCCAGGAACACGCCCGAGAGCGCCGCCAGCGCGGTCATCGCCACCGGCCCCGGAACCAGCATCAGCGGCAGGTAGCAGACCGCCAGCAGGGCCACCAGCAACCGCAGCCGCCGCTCGGGCGCACCGGCCCACTGCCGGGCTCCGTAGAACACACCGCCGACCAGCGCGCCCAGACCCAGCGCCGCCATCAGCCAGCCGTACACCGCCTGACCGCCGTGCTCGTCCGCGTACGCCACACCGGCCACCGTGATCGAGCCCAGCGCCGTACCCACGAAGAAGAACGCGCCGAGCAGCGCCAGCAGCCCCCGCGAACGCAGCGCCCCCAGCCAGTGCGCCTCCCGCGGCGCCGAGCGCCACTTCCGGGACGGCTCGCTGACCACCACGGACAGCGCTCCGAGCACCCCGATCGCATTGAGCGCCAGCAGCGCCCCCGCCGGCGACCACATCGCCACGAACAGCGTCACCAGCAGCGGACCGACGGTGAACATGACCTCCTGGGCCACCGCGTCCATCGCGTACGCGGCGTGCACCTTCTCCTCGCGGCCGCCCAGCACCCCCGGCCACAGCGCCCGCAGCCCGCCCTCCAGGGGCGGCGTGAAGAGCCCCGCGACCACCACCGCGGCGTACGCGGCCACCGCCGACCCCGTGCCGGTGAGAGCCAGCCACAGCATGCCCAGCGCCGAGGCCACCGCGGCCGGCAGCTGGACCCGCGGCTGCCCGAACAGGTCCACGGCCCGGCCCAGCAGCGGCTGCCCCACCGCGTTCGCCAGCCCGTACGCGGCGGCCAGCGCTCCCGCCAGGCTGTAGCTGCCGCCCTCGGCACGCGTGAACAGCACGATCGCGATCGGCCCGGTGGCATTGGGCAGTCGGCCCACGAGCGTGCCCACCAGCAACCTCGCGGCGTGCCGGGTCCTCAGCAGCTCCGCGTATCCCGCGGCCATGTCCGCCCCCTTCTGCCCGGATCCAGCCCGGAGTAAGCCAAGTAATACGTATAACGTCAGGCCTCATACGTACCATGGCCGCAGTCCGCCGGTCCACCCCGCGGACCCCGCAACACCGCCCGACCTCGCACTTCAGGAGCCCCGTGTGACGAGACCCACCAGCCGCGACGTGGCCACCGCCGCCGGGGTCTCCCAGGCCACCGTCTCCCTCGTCCTCGGAGACAAATGGCCCGGCCGCGTCTCCGAACGCACCGCGACCCACGTCCGCGAAACCGCCACCCGCCTCGGCTACCGGCCCAACCTCGCCGCCCGCAACCTCCGCCTCGGCACCACCCGCACCGCCCTCCTCGTCGTACCCGCCCTCACCAACGAGTTCTTCGCCCGCGTCTACACCGGAGCCGCCCGCGTCGCCGCCGAACACGGCTTCGGCGTCGTCCTCTACCCCTCCCCCGACGGCACCGGCCCGGCCCGCGACCCCTTCGCCTCCGCCCGCGCCGCCCTCGACGGGGTCATCGCCTCCTCCATGGCCGCCGACGCCCTCGACGCCATCGGCGGCAACACCCTCCCCCTCGTCATGCTCGACAGCGACCCCGCCGCCGGCACCGCCGCCGCCCACGTCAACCTCGCCATGGCCGACGGGATGCGCCAGATCACCGAGCACCTCCTCGCCCTCGGCCACCGCCGCTTCCTGCACCTCGCCTCCGCCGTCGACTCCTGGACCTTCGACACCCGCGCCGAAGCCCTCACGGCCCTCCTGGGCCCCGGCACCGAGCTGCGCACCGTACGGTCCCCCCTCACCGTCGACGGCGCCCGGACGGCCCTGGAGGCCGCCCTGGCCGCCCCCCAGGACCGACCCACCGCCGTCGTCTGCGACGACGACATCCTCGCCGCCGGCGCCTGCAAGGCCGCCCGCCGCCTCGGCCTGCGCATCCCCGAGGACCTCTCGATCACCGGCTTCGACGACCTCGCCCTCGCCACCGCCGTCGAACCCGAACTCACCACCGTCCACCTCCCCGCCGAGCGCGTCGGCGAACAGGGCATGACCGCCCTCCTCGCCGTCCTCGAAGGCACCCCCTGGACCGCCCCCGACCTCCCGGTCCGGCTCGTCGTCCGCGACTCCTCCGGCCCCGCCCCCACCGCCTGACCGGCCCGGACACGACGAAGCCCGGACACGACGAAGCCCCGGCCCGCCGAATACGGCGAACCGGGGCCCCTCTGCACTGCACTACTCGGCGTCGTCCTCCGGCGCCTCGTCGTTCGACACGGCATCGGCCTGCACCGCCGCCGTCACGTCCGCCTCCAGCAGCCGCGACAGCTGCCGGCCCCGGATCCGCTTGAACTTCCGCTGCTGGGACCTCGTCCGGTCCAGCACCGCGACCTCCAGCCGCTCGGCCGGAATGGTCTTGTCCGCGCCGTTGGCCTGGCTGGACAACGCCTGCACCGCCAGCTTCAACGCCTCGGACAGGGTCATCCCGTCCTGGTGACGCTGATCGAGGAAGGTACTGATCTGCTCGGCGTTGCCACCGACCGCGACCGAACCGTGCTCGTCCACGATCGACCCGTCGTGCGGCAGCCGGTAGATCTGGTCCCCGGCCGCGGTCGCACCGACCTCCGCGACCACCAGCTCGACCTCGTACGGCTTCTCACCGGCCGAGGAGAAGATGGTGCCGAGCGTCTGCGCGTAGACGTTGGCCAGCCCACGGGCCGTCACATCGTCACGGTCGTAGGTGTACCCGCGCAGATCCGCGTACCGCACACCGCCGATCCGCAGGTTCTCGTACTCGTTGTACTTACCGGCGGCCGCGAAGCCGATCCGGTCGTAGATCTCGCTGAACTTGTGCAGCGCACGGGACGGGTTCTCGCCGACGAACACGATGCCGTCGGCGTACTGCAGCACGACCAGGCTGCGACCGCGGGCAATGCCCTTGCGGGCGTATTCCGCCCGGTCGGCCATGGCCTGCTGGGGTGACACATAGAACGGAGTCGACACCGGCTGTCCGTCCCTTTCTTCTGGGCTCCTACGGGGCGACGGATGGTCAGAGCAGGGCGGCGCGCGGGCCGTCGGGCTGCTCCAGCCGACGGTTGGTGACCGTACGGGCGAGCTCCTGCGACTCGTCGTCGGTCAGCCTGCGGAACCCCTCGTCCGTAATGACGGTGACGATCGGGTAGATGTGGCGGTACAGGTCCGGCCCACCGGTCGCCGAGTCGTCGTCGGCGGCGTCGTACAGCGCCTGGACGACCAGGGTGGTGGCCTGCTCCTCCGTCAGATCGGGACGGTAGAGCTTCTTCATGGAGCCCCGGGCGAAGATCGAACCGGAACCGGTGGCGGCGTAGCCGTGCTCCTCCGAGCGGCCGCCGGTCACGTCGTAGGAGAAGATCCGGCCCTTCTCCTTGGCCTCGTCGTACCCGGCGAAGAGCGGCACGACGGCCAAACCCTGCATGGCCATCCCCAGATTGCTCCGGATCATGGTGGAGAGCCGGTTGGCCTTGCCCTCCAGGGACAGGGTCGTCCCCTCCACCTTCTCGAAGTGCTCCAGCTCCAGCTGGAACAGCTTGACCATCTCCACGGCCAGGCCGGCCGTACCGGCGATGCCGACGGCGGAGTACTCGTCGGCGGGGAACACCTTCTCGATGTCCCGCTGCGCGATCATGTTCCCCATGGTCGCCCGCCGGTCACCGGCGAGGACGACCCCGCCGGGGAAGGTGGCGGCGACGATGGTCGTCCCGTGCGGCGCCTCGACGATGCCCTCCGGCAGCTTGCGGTTGCCGGGCAGCATCTCGGGCGAGTGCGCCCCGAGGAAATCCATGAAGGACGAGGACCCCGGCGTCAGGAAGGCTGCCGGTAGACGCCCTGTGCTACGAGTGTTGGCTTCCACAGGTTTCCTTCCACGTAAGCGGCTGCACGCCTCATGACGTCCGGCCGATCCTTGAACTGCCCCAGGGCTGCGTTACAGCTGAAGCACAGTACGCCTCGGACCCTACCCGTCTGATGATCGTGATCAACGTGCTCCGCCAGACCTTCTTGGCAGATCGCGCAGACCCCGCCTTGAGCGGTGATCATCTCGTCGCGCTCAGCCTCTGTGATGCCGTACGAACGCTTCAAGTGCCCAGCCCGGCCCTGGATGGCCTTGCACGCCTTGCACCGAGTGGATAAGCCGTCAGACGCCGACGCGTTCTTGTGCCACTCGCTGTGCGGCTTGACCTCACCGCACGGCCGGCAGAGCTTGTGGCCGGAAGGGACATCCACCTTCTCCTTGACGACCTTGCCTCTAGTCGCCTGGCGGCGCCGGTAGTGCGCGGCACCGTACGCGGCCACGCACTCACGACACCTCGGCTGAAGGCCGTCACCACGATTACGGTCTAGGGCGAACCCGCTCAGCGGCACGTCGCGACTGCAGCCGCGGCACCACTTCGTTCCATTGGACATGGAGCCAATGCTGGCGAGTTCGCCTTAGATTCGAAGGCTATTCGCCACCTTTTTGTACGAAACTCCGAACAAAATCCTCGGCGTTCTCTTCGAGTACATCGTCAATCTCGTCAAGTACGGAGTCGACGTCGTCGGAGAGCTTTTCCTGGCGCTCCTTGAGGTCGGTCGATTCCTCGACCGCCGCCTCCTCGACCTCCTCGGTCGAGCGCGTCGCCTTCTGCTGTCCGCCGCCGGTGTCCTTGGTCGCCATGTCTACCTCACCCCGCTCGGTTCGCACGCTCATGTCGAGAGACCCCGGGATTCGGGATCTCTCAAGATCAGACCCTACGTCGGACCCTATAGGGAGGGTCCGACATTCGTCCCCGTACTTTCACAGTCCGGTTCTCTTCATGATTCCCGGACCGGAGGCCTTTCAGGCCCGATTCATTGCCCGGAAAGCACCCGCACCAGGTCCTCCGCCGTGCGGCAGCGGTCCAGGAGCTCCTTGACGTGGTTGCGCGTCCCCCGCAGGGGCTCCAGCGTCGGGACCCGCTGGAGCGAGTCGCGGCCGGGGAGATCGAAGATCACCGAGTCCCAGGAGGCCGCGGCCACGTCGTCCGCGTACTGCTCCAGGCAGCGGCCGCGGAAGTAGGCCCGGGTGTCCTCCGGAGGCTTGCTCCGGGCCCGCTCCACCGCGGGCTCCTCCACCAGGCGCTGCATCTTGCCGCGGGCCACCAGGCGGTTGTACAGGCCCTTCTCGGGCCGTACGTCCGAGTACTGGAGGTCGACCAGGTGCAGCCGCGCCGCGTCCCAGCCCAGCCCGTCCCGGCGCCGGTAGCCCTCCAGGATCTCCCGCTTGGCGATCCAGTCCAGCTCCCCCGACAGGCTCATCGGGTCGCTCTCCAGCCGGCCCAGCACGTCCTCCCAGCGGGCCAGCACGTCCTTGGTCTGCTCGTCGGCGTCGGATCCGAAACGTTCGTCCACGTACTTCCGCGCCAGCTCGAAGTACTCCATCTGGAGTTGCACCGCGGTGAGTGTCCGTCCGCTGCGCAGCGTGATCAGGTGCTGGAGGTCCGGGTCGTGGGAGACCTGGTGCAGGGTGCGTACGGGCTGGTCGACGGCCAGGTCGACGTTGATGAACCCGTCCTCGATCATGGACAGGACGAGTGCGGTCGTGCCGAGCTTGAGATAGGTGGAGATCTCCGAGAGGTTCGCGTCGCCGATGATCACGTGTAGCCGGCGGTACTTCTCGGCGTCCGAGTGCGGCTCGTCCCGGGTGTTGATGATGGGCCGCTTCAGGGTGGTCTCCAGGCCGACCTCGACCTCGAAGTAGTCCGCGCGCTGGCTGATCTGGAAGCCGTGTTCGCGGCCGTCCTGGCCGATGCCCACGCGTCCCGCGCCGGTCACGACCTGTCGCGAGACGAAGAAGGGGGTCAGGTGGCGCACGATCTCCGCGAAGGGGGTCTCCCGCTTCATCAGGTAGTTCTCGTGCGTGCCGTAGGAGGCGCCCTTGTTGTCGGTGTTGTTCTTGTAGAGGTGGATCGGCTGGGCCCCGGGGAGCTGGGCGGCGCGTACGGCCGCCTCGGCCATGATCCGCTCGCCGGCCTTGTCCCAGAGGACGGCGTCGAGCGGGTTGGTGATCTCGGGCGAGCTGTATTCGGGGTGTGCGTGGTCGACGTAGAGCCGTGCGCCGTTCGTGAGGATGACATTGGCGAGGCCGATGTCCTCGTCGGTCAGCTGACTGTTGTCGGCGGCCTCGCGGGCGAGGTCGAAGCCGCGGGCGTCCCGCAGCGGATTCTCCTCCTCGAAGTCCCAGCGGGCGCGTCGCGCCCGGTGCATCGCCGCCGCGTAGGCGTTGACGATCTGGGACGAGGTGAGCATGGCATTGGCGTTCGGGTGCCCCGGGACGGAGATCCCGTACTCCGTCTCGATCCCCATTACTCGCCGTACGGTCATGCGGCCCTCCTTGCCCGGCGGCGCTCCCCTCTCGGGAGCGGCGCTCAAGTACCGCTGGTGCTCCGGTGCGTGTGACTGTGCGGTGCCCGTCCCCGCACTGCGCGTCCGGCGGTACGGAAGAGCCTAGAACCACTGCGCGCTCGTGGGGAGATCATTTCCGTCATTGAATGCGCCTTGTCACCGGCTGAAAGCGGCCGGTGAAGCGGTGGGGTAAAGCAGTCGGCTGCGGATGCCCGGGGAGGGCATCCGCAGCCGCTCCGGGTCAGAGGTACTGACCGGTGTTCGCCACCGTGTCGATGGAGCGTCCGGTGTCCGCGCCCTGCTTTCCGGTGACGAGCGTGCGGATGAATACGATCCGCTCGCCCTTCTTTCCGGAGATCCGGGCCCAGTCGTCCGGGTTGGTGGTGTTGGGCAGGTCCTCGTTCTCCTTGAACTCGTCCACGCAGGCCTGGAGCAGGTGGGAGACCCGCAGGCCCTTCTGGTTGTGTTCGAGGAAGGCCTTGATGGCCATCTTCTTGGCCCGGTCGACGATGTTCTGGATCATCGCGCCCGAGTTGAAGTCCTTGAAGTAGAGGACTTCCTTGTCGCCGTTGGCGTACGTGACCTCGAGGAAGCGGTTCTCCTCGGTTTCGGCGTACATCTGCTCGACGACGGTCTGGATCATGCTGTGGACGGTGCCGTCCTTGGAGCCCTGGTGTTCGGACAGGTCGTCCGTGTGCAGGGGCAGCGAGGCCTTGAGGTACTTCGCGAAGATGTCCTTCGCGGCCTCGGCGTCCGGACGCTCGATCTTGATCTTCACATCGAGGCGGCCGGGCCGCAGGATGGCCGGGTCGATCATGTCCTCGCGGTTGGAGGCGCCGATGACGATGACGTTCTCCAGGCCTTCCACGCCGTCGATCTCGGCGAGCAGCTGGGGGACGATGGTGTTCTCCACGTCCGAGCTGACTCCGGATCCGCGGGTGCGGAAGAGGGATTCCATCTCGTCGAAGAAGACGATGACGGGGGTGCCCTCGCTCGCCTTCTCCCGGGCACGCTGGAAGACGAGGCGGATGTGCCGCTCGGTCTCGCCGACGTACTTGTTGAGGAGTTCGGGGCCCTTGATGTTCAGGAAGTACGACTTCCCGGCGGGCTGGCCGGTCACCTCGGCGACCTTCTTGGCAAGGGAGTTGGCGACGGCCTTGGCGATGAGCGTCTTGCCGCAGCCGGGCGGGCCGTAGAGCAGGATGCCCTTCGGGGGCCGCAGTTCGTGTTCCTTGAAGAGGTCCGGGTAGAGGTACGGGAGCTCGACCGCGT
Source organism: Streptomyces avidinii (assembly GCF_014650695.1). Taxonomy (GTDB): domain Bacteria; phylum Actinomycetota; class Actinomycetes; order Streptomycetales; family Streptomycetaceae; genus Streptomyces; species Streptomyces avidinii. The sequence goes on from NZ_BMVL01000027.1 coordinate 26,427, forward strand.
CGCGGATCAGCTCGATCTGGTCGCCCAGGCCGCCGATCTTGTCGTAGTCGATGTCGGGGACCTCTTCGAGGACGAGTTCTTCGACCTCGCTCTTGGGGACGACCTCGTAGACGTAGCCGGAGCGGGGTTCGAGCAGGAGGGCGTCGCCGGGACGGATGGTGATGTCCAGGAGCGGCTCGGCGAGCCTCACCACCCTTTCCTCGTCGGTGTGCCCGACGACCAGGGCGCGCTCGCCGTCCTCGAGGATCTCCTTGAGGGTGACGATGTCCCCGGCCCGCTCGAATTCCATGGCCTCGACCACGTTGAGGGCCTCGTTGAGCATGACCTCCTGGCCGCGCCGGAGGTCTTCCGGATCGACGCTGGGGCTGACGTTCACGCGGAGCTTTCGGCCTCCGGTGAAGATGTCGACGGTGCCGTCCTCATTGGATTGCAGGAAGACACCGAAACCGGCCGGCGGCTGTGCGAGCCGGTCGACTTCTTCCTTGAGGGCCACGATCTGGTCTCGGGCCTCACGGAGGGTATTCGCGAGTCGTTCGTTCTGTGCGGATACGCCGGCCAGATTTGTCTGGAGCTCGACGATCCGCTCTTCGAGAATCCTCGTGTGTCGCGGAGAGTCGGCGAGCTTTCGTCGCAGGACGGCGATTTCCTGCTCGAGATAGGCAACCTGGCCGGCGGGGTCCTCGGACCCTCGCGCGGGCCGGATGCCGCGGTTGATGTCGTCGTCGTGGGCTGCCACGGTCCTCACCTCCTCCAAGGGGAGCTGGACGCTTCCTGACCCTACCTGGGCTGGTGGTGATTGAAACCCCTAGATCACAAAGACGGTAGAGGTGTGTCCGATCTTCACCCTTGCGTACTCCCTCACGCCAAGGAAATACCCACCCATCAAACTCGGGAAGCAGCCGGTTGTAAGGTCGAACTGTTCAACACCCGCCAGGGCTCGCGCGACTTGCTGCGGGTCGTGATCGGGATGGATCACTCAGCGCAGGGAACGGCAGGAGATATGACCGTGCAGCAGGAGGCTCCGACGGGTGGTGCCGGTGAGGCCGGCGAGCCGCTCGAGGTCTGGATCGATCAGGACCTGTGCACCGGGGACGGCATCTGCGTGCAGTACGCGCCTGAGGTGTTCGAGCTGGACATTGATGGTCTGGCGTATGTGAAGAGCCCCGAGGACGAGCTGCTGCAGGACGCGGGGGCGACCACTCCGGTTCCGCTGACGCTGCTCCAGGACGTGGTCGACTCGGCGAAGGAATGTCCGGGCGACTGCATTCACGTAAGGCGCGTTTCGGACAGGGTGGAAGTCTTCGGTCCCGACGCGGAGTGACGTTTCAAACACTCCTGGAGGCCGAGTCCGTCAGCTCCTGGCGGAATTTTCCGTCGCGCCAGCGCCACTTGGCGAGCTGTTTCGTGTCGGGGCTGTAGCGGGGCACGTCGGGCGAGGAGTAGCCGACGAGGGTGGCCGTGACGAGGCCGTCGCGGACGGTGAGACCGGTGGCGGTCTGGCGCCGGGCGGCTTCGAGCAGGGTGGCGACGACGCGGGGGCGGGCGCCTTCGGCCGGGTCCGTGGTGAGTACGTAGATCGCGTGGGGCGGGGTGCCGGAGCCGGCTTCGCAGCGGACGGCGGCCACGGTCTCGGGGCGGCCGTCGCCGTCGAGGTCGCCCTGGGCGCTGGTGGTGACGGTCTGCGGGGCGCCCTTGCAGTCGAGGGGGTAGGTGACCCCCGCGGGGTCGGGGGCGGTGGCCTGGGGGCCCTTCGCGGCGGGTTCCCCGGCGTCCGCGGGGGTGCCGGTGGCCGGCTGTACGAGTCCTGCCGCGGCTATGACGGCGGCCATGGCGGTGGCCGTGGCGAGCCAGTGGACGGGCCTGGTGCGGCTGTGCCCCAGGGTTTCCGGGATCGGAGCCGGCTCGGCGGTGCTGTGCGGCACGCGGGGTGTCTCCTGTGCGAAGGGTGACGGGGAGCCAGCATCGTGCCACACCTCACACAGAGGTGGAACGGCTGGGTCCGGCGCCGGTGCACGGACAACGAAAAGGCGCTGTGGCGCAGTTCCCGGGTGATTCGGGGAACTGCGCCACAGCGCCTGCGTGTTGGGTCTGCGAGGCCGTTATGCGGAGCGGTCGCTGCCGGGGCCGTCGTAGTCCTCGCCGTAGGCGCCCTTGGCGGGGCGGCGGCGGCGCATCGGGGGCTCGACGCCGTCCGCGAGGCGGCGGGCGGTGACGAGGAAGCCGGTGTGGCCGATCATCCGGTGGTCCGGGCGGACGGCGAGGCCTTCCACGTGCCAGTTGCGGATCATCGATTCCCAGGGCTGCGGTTCGGCGAAGCAGCCGATCTCGCGGATGGACTCGACGGTCTTGGACAGCTGGGTGGTGGTGGCCACGTAGCAGCAGAGGATGCCGCCGGGGACCAGGGCCTTGGAGACGGCCTCCAGGCACTCCCAGGGGGCGAGCATGTCGAGGATGACCCGGTCGACGTCCGTGTCGGACAGGTTGTCCTGGAGGTCGCCGACGGTCAGCTGCCACGCGGGGTGGGGTCCGCCGAAGTAGCGCTCGACGTTGGCGGTGGCGATCTCGGCGAAGTCCGCGCGGCGCTCGTAGCTGTGGAGCATGCCCTGGTCGCCGATGGCGCGCAGCAGGAAGCTGCTCAGGGAGCCGGAGCCCACTCCCGCTTCCACGACGCGGGCGCCGGGGAAGATGTCGGCGAAGGCCAGGATCTGGCCCGCGTCCTTGGGGTAGACCACGGCGGCGCCGCGGGGCATGGACAGGACATAGTCGGGGAGCAGGGGGCGCAGCGCGAGGTATGCGACGTTGCCCGTGGTGCGGACAACGCTGCCTTCGGGAGCACCGATCAGCTCGTCGTGCGGGAAGGAACCCTTGTGGGTGTGGAAATTCTTCCCGGCTTCGAGCGTGAACGTGTAGTGGCGGCCCTTGGGGTCGGTGAGCTGTACCTGGTCCCCGACCTCGAAGGGCCCGCGTCGGCGGGCGGCACCGGTCGGTTCGGACATGTGACCAGTGTATTGGCTTCAGGACTGGGGCCGTGCCATGGCCTTCACGAAGGCCTTCTCGACATCGAGGGTGGACAGGACGCCGTAGATGGTGCCGGCGGGTTCGAGGACGAGGTACTCGCTGGCGGGGGTGGCGCGGAGGTGGTCGAGGAGTTCTTCGCCGGTGAGGTCCGCTGAAACCTTCATGCCGTCGGTGAGGTCCTGGGCGAGGGTGCTGACGGCGACCCAGGGGCGGCGGTGTTCGGGGACGGAGGCGATGGCGGTCTCGCGGACGATGGCGGTGGGGTCGCCGTGGCCGTCGACGATGACGAGGGCGCGGGCGCCGGCTTCGTTGGCGCGCCGCAGGGCTTCGGAGAGCGGGGTGGCGTTCTCGACGGGGATGGCTCGGCGGGTGAGGGTGCGGGCGCGCAGTTCCGGGAGGTGCTGGCGCAGCCGGGCCATGCGCAGGCTGTTGCCGGCTCCGGTCCAGATGATGGCGGCGAGGATGGCGGCGAGCAGGGCGTCCATGACGGTGTTCATGCCGCCGATCTCGCCGGTGCGGTTGCCGAGGGTGCCGGTCCGGGTGAGCAGCGGGAGGCCGATGAGGACGGCGACGGCGAGGCCGCGGCCGACCCAGGCGGCGGCGACGGTGCCCGCCATGGGCTTGCCGGTGATGCCCCAGATGACGGCGCGGAGCATGCGGCCGCCGTCGAGGGGGAGGCCGGGGAGCAGGTTGAAGGCGGCGACGAGCAGGTTGGAGATCATCAGCCCGGCGAGGAGGACGCCGGGGACGGTGGCCGGGTCGACGGCTTTCATGCCGAGGTAGAAGGCTCCGGCGAGGAGGAGGGAGAGCAGGGGGCCGACGAAGGCGAGGACGAATTCGCGGCCGGGTGTCTCGGATTCCTTTTCGATCTCGGAGACTCCGCCGAAGAACTGGAGCTGGATGCGGCGCACGGGGAGCTTGAAGCGCAGGGCTGCGACCGTGTGCGCAAGTTCGTGGACCAGGACGGAGGCGTAGAAGGCGACGGCGAAGAAGAGGGAGACGAGGTAGCGGATGGGCCCGAGGTCGGGCAGGACGCGGTCGAGCTGGTCGCCGAAGACCCAGGTGATGAGGGCGGCGACGAGGAACCAGCTGGGCGAGACGTAGACGGGTACGCCGAAGGGGCGGCCCATGAGGATGCCGCCGCCCGGTCCGGAGCGCCTGCCTGCGCGCTCGCCGGTTTCGTCGGTGTCTGCCACGGCTGTCCTTCGTTCGGTGCTGGTGTTTCCAGTGTGGTTCTGGTCGTGTTCGGGTCGGTGCTGTAGCGGGTTGTGATGCTCCGATCATGCAGTGCGAGGGGGCTTGGCGTCGATGGTATGCGCGTGCTGTCGGCGGTGGGTCGTAGGGTTTTGTCCATGACGACGAGCCCCGGTGCTGTGCCGGACGCAGCCGATGCCGATGCGCGGAGCGCTGTGGCGCCCTCTTCGCTCTCCCCTTCGCGGGCGAGCGATTTCATGCAGTGCCCGTTGCTGTACCGGTTCCGGGTGATCGACAGGCTGCCGGAGAAGCCGAGTGCGGCGGCGACGCGCGGGACGCTGGTGCACGCGGTGCTGGAGCGGCTCTTCGATCATCCGGCGCCGGAGCGTACGGCGCCGCGGGCGAAGGCGTTGCTGCCGGGGCAGTGGGACCGGTTGCTGGAGTCGAAGCCGGAGCTGGCGGAGCTGTTCCCGGAGGGTGACGAGGGGGCGGGGCTGGCGCGGTGGCTGACGGAGGCCGAGGCGCTGGTCGAGCGGTGGTTCACGTTGGAGGACCCGACGCGGCTGGAGCCGGTGGAGCGGGAGTTCTTCGTGGAGACCGAGCTGGAGTCGGGGCTGCGGTTGCGCGGGATCATCGACCGGGTGGACGTGGCTCCGACGGGTGAGGTGCGGATCGTCGACTACAAGACGGGGAAGGCGCCGCGGCCGGAGTACGCCGAGGGCGCGCTGTTCCAGATGAAGTTCTACGCGCTGGTGGTGTGGCGGCTGAAGCAGGTGGTGCCGCGGCGGCTGCAGTTGGTGTACCTGGGCAGCGGGGACGTGCTGACGTACGACCCGGTGGTCGCGGATCTGGAGCGGGTGGAGCGCAAGCTGCTCGCGCTGTGGGGGGCGATCCGGGAGGCGACGGAGTCGGGTGACTGGCGGCCGCGGCCGACGAAGCTGTGCGGCTGGTGTGATCATCAGGCGGTCTGTCCGGAGTTCGGCGGGACTCCCCCGCCCTACCCTCTGGTGATTTCCCCCGGCCCCCGCCGGGAGGTGCCCGCGGCGCGGCCGGAGGCGGAGCTCCCGGCGGAGTCCTGATCATGGGGTCAGGGCAGAATGGACGCGCCCGCCGTAGCCGTCCGACGAATACGAGGTAGACCCGTGGCGATCCGCGTCCTTCTGGTCGACGACCAGCCACTGCTGCGCACCGGTTTCCGGATGATCCTGGAGGCCGAGGAGGACCTGGCGGTGGTCGGTGAGGCCGGGGACGGTCTGCAGGCGCTGGATCAGGTTCGGGCGCTGCAGCCCGATGTGGTGCTGATGGACATCCGGATGCCGCGGATGGACGGGGTGGAGGCGACGCGCCAGATCACCGGTCCGGAGCGCAACGGGCCGGCCAAGGTCCTGGTGCTGACCACCTTCGACCTGGACGAGTACGTGGTGGAGGCGCTGCGGGCGGGGGCGAGCGGGTTCCTGCTGAAGGACGCGCCGGCGAACGAGCTGGTGCAGGCCATCCGGGTGGTCGCGGCGGGTGAGGCAATGCTCGCGCCGAGCATCACGCGCCGTCTGCTGGACAAGTACGCGGGGCATCTTCCGTCGGGTGAGGAGAGCCTTCCGAATACTTTGGGGACGCTGACCGAGCGTGAGGTCGAGGTGCTGAAGCTGGTGTCCCGCGGGCTGTCGAACGCGGAGATCGCGGCGGATCTGTTCGTGAGCGAGACGACGGTCAAGACGCACGTGGGGCATGTGCTGACCAAGCTGGGCCTGCGGGACCGGGTCCAGGCGGCGGTGTACGCGTACGAGAGCGGTCTGGTGCGCCCCGGGGCCCAGTAGCTCCGTCGGGGCGCGCATGCGCGAGGGGGCCGTACGTGCTGACACGTACGGCCCCCTCGCGCATGGCTACGGCATCAGCCCTTGCTGATCTCCCAGAAGCGGAAGACCGTCGAGGCGTCGAGGGACCACTGCAGGCCGGTCACGTTCTGGCGGGTGACGGCGTACTGCTTGCCCTGCCAGAGCGGGATGAGCGGGAGCTCGTCGGCGACGATGTCCTGGAGGCGGTTGTAGTCCGTGTTGGCCGCGGTGCGGTCGGACTTCGCGGAGGTCGACGGGATGATGGTCCCGGTGATCTCCTTGTTGTCGTAGTTGTTGTTCAGCACGTTGCCCGGGCCGAAGAACGGCTGCGTGAAGTTGTCGGCGTCCGGGTAGTCGGGCACCCAGCCCTTCACGTACACGCCGTACTTGCCGGCCTGGATGTCCTTGTCGTACTGCTCGTACTCGACGGACTTGACGTCGGCGTCGAAGAGGCCGCTGTCGTTGAGCTGCTTGGCGATGACCTCGAACTGCTGGTCCGTGGAGGGGCCGTAGCGGGACGGGGTGGAGTACAGGGTCAGCTTGACCTTGCCGTTGATGCCGGCGGCCTTGAGGACGGCCTTGGCCTTCTCGGGCTGCGGGGTGCCGCCGTAGCGGTCGAAGAACGGCGTCGTGTGGCCGGCGATGCCGGTCGGCACGATGGAGTAGAGCGCGGTGGCGGTGCCCGCGTACACGTCCTTGACGAGGGCTTCGCGGTCCACGAGGTACGCGATGGCCTTGCGGACGGGCAGCTTGCCGACGACGGGGTCGTTGACGTTGAACACCATGTGCTCGACCTCGGCGCCCGTGCCCTGGACGACGTCGACCTTCTCGTCGCCGGTCTTGCTCGATGCGAGGGCGGCGATGTCCTTGGCGGCGAGACCGCGGAACGCGAAGTCGACGTCCCCGCTCTCCAGGGTCGTCTTGAGGCCGGCCTGGTCGCCGTTGAAGAACTTCAGCGTGACGCCGGTGTTCTTGGCCTTGGCCTTGCCGCTGTAGGACTCGTTGACGGAGAAGGTGGCGCTCTTCTCACCGAAGGAGTCCAGCTTGTAGACGCCGGAGCCGATGGCCTTGTTGTCGGTGCGCAGCTTGTCGGCCGGGTACTCGGCGTGGTCGACGATGGAGCCGGCGCCCGAGGCGATCTTGCTGGGGAAGGTCGCGTCGGAGGTCTTCAGCTTGAAGATGACGGTCTTGTCGTCGGGCGCTTCGATGCCGGCGATCGACGAGAGCATCACGGCCGGGCCGTTCTCGTCGTTGATCTTCAGCGTGCGCTCGAAGGAGAACTTGACGTCCTTCGAGGTGAGGCTGTGGCCGTTGCTGAACTTCAGGCCGTCCCGCAGGGTGCACTTGTAGAGCTTGCTGTCACCGCCCTCGAAGCCGCAGGTCTGCGCGGCGTCGGGCTCGGGGGTGGTGCCGCCCTTGGGGAAGCTCAGCAGCGACTGGAAGACGTTGTTGAACAGCAGCCAGGAGCCCGGGTCGTAGCCCGATGCCGGGTCGACGGACTTCACCTTGTCGGATATGCCCATGACCACGCCCTTGCCGCTGCCGGCATTGGAGCCATCGGTCGAACCGCAACCGCTGAGCAGCGCGGCGGCGGTGGCTGCGCCGAGCGGGGCCGCCAGCCACTGGTTACGTCGATTCACGCGAACGTCCTTCACAGTCGAACTGTTTCGTTGCGCCGGCCTGCGACACCCGCCGCCGGTTGTTGCGTTCTCAGCCGCTTACGCCGCGACCGAGCTCCCACAGCTGGAGGTCGGAGATGGCGTTGACCGACCACTCCACTCCGGTGATCCCGTCGCGTGCGGCGACGTACTGCTTGCCCTGCCACAGGGGCAGGACGGGTACGTCCTCGGCGACGATGTCCTGTATCTCCGTGATCGCGGGGACGGCCACGTTGCGGTCGGCCGCGCGCCGGGATTCGGGGAGGAGCCTGCTGCGCACCGTGTTGTTGGCGTACGGCGTGCCCAGGAAGTTGTCCTGCTCCAGGAACGGGGCGAGGAAGTTGTCGGCGTCCGGGTAGTCGGGGAACCAGCCGAGCCCGTAGGCGGCGTGTTCGCCCTTCTTCTGGGCGGGGCGGAAGTCCGCCCACTCGCTGCCCTGGACGGTGATGTCGAACAGCTGGGTGGAGTTCAGCTGGGCCTTGAGGGCCTCGAACTCCGCGGCCGTGCCGTCGCCGTAGTGGTCGCTGGTGTAGTGCAGGGTCAGCTTGACCGGGGTCTTGATCCCGGCTTCCTTCAGCAGTGCGGCGGCCTTGGCCGTGTTGGCCTCGCCGTACTTGTTGTAGAAGGAGTTGACGTGGCCCGTCACGGTGGTGGGGACCAGCGAGTAGAGCGGCTGCGCGGACTTGCCGTAGACCTTGGAGATGAGCTGGCCGCGGTCGACGGCGGCGGCGAGGGCCTGGCGGACGGCCTTCTCCTTGACGACCGGCGCCTCGGTGTTGAAGCCGAGGTAGCGGATCTCCAGGCCGGGCATCGGGACGAGCTTGACGCCCTTGGGCGGCCGCTCGGTGAGCTCGGTGATCTGGGCGGGCGACAGGGTGCGGGAGACCATGTGGATCTTCCCGTCGGTGAGCGCCTTGCTCATGGCCGGGGAATCGGCGAAGGTGCGCAGTTCCACCTTGTCGTTCTGCAGCTTGAGGTCGCCCTTGTAGTGCGGGTTCTTGGTGAAGACGGCGCGGACCAGCCGGTTGCCCTTGACCTCGGCCTTCATCGTGTACGGGCCGGAGCCGTCCACGGCGAAGCCGTCGCGGAGCTTCTTGGCGTCGTAGTTCTTCTCGCTGACGATGCCGGCGGCGGGGGTGGAGAGCTTGAACGGGAAGGTCGCGTCCGGGGTCTTCAGGTGGAAGACGACGGTGTCGGCGCCCTTGACCTCGACGTTGTCGAGGGTGGAGAGCAGCGAGGAGGGGCCGTTCTCGTCCTTGATGGCGAGGACGCGGTCGATGGAGAACTTGACGTCCTTGGCGGTGAGCGGCTCGCCGTCGGCGAACTTCAGCCCGGGGCGCAGCGTGCAGCGGTAGCTCTCGTTGCCGGCGTCGGTGAAGCGGCAGGCGGAGGCCGCTTCGGGGACGGGCTGGCCGCCGCCGCGCGGGGTGTGCATCAGCGTCTGGACGGTCTGGCGCAGGACGTTCCAGGCGCCGGCGTCGTAGGCGTAGGCCGGGTCGAAGGGGGCGGGAGCGAAGTCTGCGGCCTCGAACCGATCGGTGGTTCCGACGACGATCGCTCCGGATCCTGCTCCTCCGCCGCTCGCGCTGCCGCAGGCGGCCAGCGCGGGGGTGAGCAGTCCGGCCGCGGCCGTCAGCACCATGGTCTTGCGGTTCATGCTGGAAGTACTCCCTGTAACCGGCACTTGTTCAAAGCGGCGTAAAGGGCACTTCACGGCGGTCGCCCGTTCAGGGCGGAACGATCGGGCCGGTGTAGTGACGATCGGTCCACGCGGTCCCGGCACAGGGGTGTGTGCCGGGGCGGCTGAGGTGCGGCTTGGTGCCCGCGTCGACACTAGTGGCCCGGGACGGGATGGCTGGAACTGACCGGACTTGGGGCGTAATCGCACCGTGATCGGAGCGAACTGCCTGTTCACACGCAGGGCTGCGCAGATTCGGTCAGGGGCTGATCAATCCGGACACAAGGGAAGGGGTGGGGAGCCCCGAGGGGTGTCCGCGAGGGGTGGGCGGGTGACCAATGTCACTCTGAGCAATGGCCCCGGAGAGGATGGAATTTCAGCCTCCGGGGCCTATGACGGAAGATCCTTCCGTCGGAGCTCCATGACGCGCACGTTCCGTTCGGCACAGAGCGTGCATGCGGAATGCCGGTGTGTGGCGGGTACGGACCGGGGCGGGTCGGCCGTCGCGCTCAGTTCATCGGGACGATGAGCGAGCGCAGGAACTCCAGGTCCACGTCCTCCAGCGAGCGGACGACCGTACGGCCGGGCGCCGGTTCGATCACACCGACCGAGGGGATGGCCACGACCCGGCAGCCGGCGGCTTCGGCGGCCGCCACACCGGTGCGGGTGTCCTCGATGACCGCGCACCGCGAGGGGTGCGCGCCCAGCGACCGCGCGGCGAACAGGTACGGGTCGGGGTGCGGCTTCGTACGCGCCACCTCGTCACCGGCGACCGTCATCGTGAAGCGGTCGCGGCCGAGGGTGAGCAGGACCTGGTCGATGACCCGGCGGTGGGAGGCCGAGACGAGGGCCGTGGGCACGTTGTGCCGGGCCAGCTCGGACAGCAGCCGCTCGGCGCCGGGCATCAGCGGCACCCGGTCGGCGATGCGGGCCTCGAAACGCTCGTTGAGCAGGACGCTCAGCTCGGCGAGGCCGATGGCCGCGCCGGTCGACTCGATCAGGAAGCTCGCGCTGCGGCTCATCGGGCCGCCCACGACCACGTCCCGCCAGGCGTCCTCCAGCCGGTGCCCGAGCTCCCGGAAGATCTCCGCCTCGATCTCCCACCAGAAGCCCTCGGTGTCGACCAGGGTGCCGTCCATGTCGAGGAGCACCGCCTGCAGGGCAGAACCGTCGGCCGTACGGGCGACGGGGGCGGGAACGGTGCTCGTCATGCGCGTGCCTCTCAGAAGGGACGAGAAGGCCGGTCACCTCTTCCGCGGGCATACCACCCCGGGGAACAGGCGACCGGCCTGTATGGGACCGACAAGTGTACGTCGGTGAACCTCAGCGTGCGTTGAAATACTTTGCTTCCGGGTGATGAATCACGATCGCGTCGGTGGACTGCTCCGGGTGGAGCTGGAACTCCTCCGACAGGTGGACGCCGATCCGCTCCGGCTGGAGGAGGTCGGCGATCTTCGCGCGGTCCTCCAGGTCGGGGCAGGCGCCGTAGCCCAGCGAGAAGCGGGCGCCGCGGTACTTGAGGTCGAACATGTCCTCGACCTTCGACGGGTCCTCGCCGCCGAATCCGAGCTCGGCGCGGACACGGGCGTGCCAGTACTCGGCCATGGCCTCGGCGAGCTGGACCGACAGGCCGTGCAGCTCCAGGTACTCGCGGTAGGAGTCCGACTCGAACAGCTTGGCCGTGGCCTCGCCGATCTTCGAGCCCACGGTGACGACCTGGAGGCCGACGACGTCGGTCTCGCCGGACTCCTCCGGGCGGAAGAAGTCCGCGAGGCACAGGCGCCGGCCGCGGCGCTGGCGCGGGAAGGTGAAGCGGGTCCGCTCGTTGCCCTCCTCGTCCAGGATGATCAGGTCCTCGCCCTTGGAGACGCAGGGGAAGTAGCCGTAGACCACCGCGGCCTCGAGCAGGTTCTCGGTGTGCAGCTTGTCCAGGAGCCCGCGCAGGCGCGGACGGCCCTCGCTCTCGACGAGCTCCTCGTACGTGGCGCCGCCCGCGCGGGCCTGCTTCAGGCCCCACTGGCCCTTGAAGAGGGCGCCCTCGTCGAGCCATGAGGCGTAGTCCTTGAGCGGGATGCCCTTGACGACGCGGGTGCCCCAGAACGGCGGGGCGGGGACGGGGTTGTCGATCGAGACGTCGGAACGGCCCCCGGGCTCCTCGGCCTCCTCGACCGGCAGGACCGGCGTGTCGCGCTTGGCGACGCGGCGCTGCTTGAGCTCGGGCAGGGACGCACCGGGAACACCGCGCTTCACGGCGATGAGGGCGTCCATGAGGCGCAGGCCCTCGAAGGCGTCGCGGGCGTAACGGACCTCGCCCTCGTAGATCTCGTGGAGGTC
>NZ_BMVL01000028.1 GCF_014650695.1 Streptomyces avidinii
CCCCGGTCAGGGCTTCTTCGCCTGACAGCGGGAGCCCGACCGGTCGTGAAGTCCCGGCGGCGGGGGCGGGGAGAGGGACCCCGCCCCCGCCGCTTCCTTGTTTCCCGTATCCAGTGGAGGCTTCGGCATGACGACGTACGACCTGATCGACGAGGCGGTGATCGACGCCCCGGCGGATGCCGTCTGGGACGCGCTCGTCGCGGAGTTCCGCGGGGCCCGCAAGTGGTGGGTGCCGGCCAATACGTTCACCGCGGTCTCCGGTGCCCCTGACGAGGTGGGGGGGCTGGTGGGCGTGACGGTGCACACCAAGGGCTCCGACAACGGGGGGCTGAAGCTGCGGTTCACCTCGCGGACGGTGGCGGTGGAGCCGGGGCGCCGGCTGGACATCGAGTACGTGGACGGGGTGTTCCGGGGGCCGAGCAGTTTTCGTCTGGAGCCGCTGGCGGACGGCCGTACCCGTATCTCCATGCACTTCACCGGCAGTCCGCACGGTTGGTTGAAGGTGCTGGCGAAGGTCGCGGACCTGGGCGTGGAGCATTCCCGGGGCACGCTCGCCGCGTTCGAGTCGTTGGGCCGGCAGCTGTCGGCGGTGCCGCGGTGAGCGTGGCGGCGCATGTCTCGCGTGAGCTGACGGTCCGTACGGACGACGGGGCGGCCCTGGAGGTCACCGTGCTGGCTCCGCTGGTGGGCACGCCGGCGGCCGCGGACGTGGTCCTGGTGCACGGCTGGGCGCACACCCGCCGGGTGTGGGGCACGGTCGCGGACCGGCTGATCCGGGCCGGGCACCGGGTGGTGTCCTACGACCAGCGCGGGCACGGCGCGTCCACGCTGGGCCGCACCCCGGTCTCGGTGGAGCGGCTGGCCGCGGACCTGTCGGCGGTCCTCGGTGAGACGGACGCGCGGGAGGCGGTGGTCGTGGGGCATTCGGGCGGCGGGTTCGCGGCGCTCTCGTACGCGGCGACGTCGCCGTCGGCGGGCCGGTTGCGCGGGCTGGTGCTGCTGGGCACGGCGGGGCACGGGCAGGACACCCCGGACAGCGAGGTGAAGATGATGGGCAGTCCCGTCTTCTCCGCGGCGCTGCGGCGGCCGTGGCTGGGCCGCAGGCTGCTCGGTTCGACCATGGGCAAGGACGTGGATCCGGTGGTGCGGGAGGTGAACCGGCAGCTGTTCGCGGCTGCGGTGCCGCGGGTGCGGGCGGAGTTCTTCCGCTGCACCCGGGGCTGGGACGTCCGTGAGGCGCTGAAGGGTGTCTCGGTGGCGGCGGTGGTCCTGCACGGGGAGGCCGACAAGGTGATCGACATCGAGCTGGCGCGGTCCCTGGCCGAGGTGATCCCCGGCGCCCGTTTCGAACGGGTCCCGGATGCGGGGCACATGCTGCCGCTGGAGCGCCCGCTGCTGGCGGTCTCCGCGGCGATGGAGCTCGCCTCGCGATGATCGAGGAACTCCTGCCTTCGGGCGTCACGTCTTCGGAAGCCTTCGACGACGCGGCGCCCGCTCCGCTTTTCCCGGCCGAGGCGGCGTTGATGGCCGGCCGCCGGGAACGGCGGCGGCTTCAGTTCGCGACCGCGCGGGCGTGTGCCCGGCAGGCTCTGGCCGGTCTGGGGGTGGGGCCGGTGGCTGTGCTGCCGGGCCCGGGCGGGGCCCCGCGGTGGCCGTCGGGTGTGGTCGGGAGCATCACCCACTGCGAGGGGTACCGGGCGGCGGTGGTCGCGCCGGAGCGGGTGGTGGCGGCTGTGGGCATCGATGCGGAGCCGGCCGGTCCGCTGCCGTCGGGGGTGCTCGGGCTGATCGCCTCGCCGGCCGAGCGTGCCGCTCTGGCGGCTCTGGCCGCTGCCGATGCCTCGGTGCCCTGGGAGCGGGTGTTCTTCTCCGCGAAGGAGGCGGCGTACAAGGCGTGGTATCCGGCGACCGGGATCTGGTTGGGTTTCCGGGACGCGGAGCTGGTCCTGTCCCCCGCGGGTGCTTTCACGGCCGTGCTGCGGCCGCCGGTGCCGTCGCCGGTGGATCCGGTGTACGAGGGGCGGTGGCTGGTCGGGCGGGGTCTGGTGGTGACGGCGGTGACGCGGGGGGTGCCGGCTGTGCTGCCGGCCGCCCGGGCCGTCGCTTTCGGGTCGGGCCGGGTCTGATCGGCGGGTTGTTGTTCAGGGGGTGAGGACGACGGTGCGGGCGGGGTGTGCGGGGCGGGGTGCGCTGGTGTGGGCGGCGCCGTTGCGGAACTCCTGGGGGCTGATGCCGCGGACCCTTTTGAAGGCCGTGGAGAGGGCGAAGGCGGAGCTGTAGCCGACGCGGCGGGCGACGTTGGTGACGGTGGCGTCGGGTTCGCGCAGCAGGTCGGCGGCGAGGGCGAGGCGCCAGCCGGTCAGGTAGGCCACCGGGGGCTCGCCGACGACGTCGGTGAACCGGCGGGCCAGGGAGGCCCGCGAGACGCCGACCTTGAGGGCGAGTTCCTCCACGGTCCAGCCGTGGAAGGGGTTCTCGTGGAGCAGCCGCAGGGCGGGTCCGACGACGGGGTCGCTCTGTGCGCGGTACCAGGCGGGGGCGCCGCTGCCGGGGGCGGCGAGCCAGGTCCGCAGGACGCCGATGAGGAGGAGGTCCAGGAGGCGGTCCAGGACGATCTCCTGGCCGGGTTCGTCCTTGGAGATCTCTGTGGTGAGCAGGGTGACGAGGGTGTTGTCGGCGGCTTCGGCGGGGCGGACCAGGATGGTGGGCAGGGCGGTCAGCAGGCGGCGGCCGATTTCGCTGGGTGCCTGGTAGGTGCCGCTGAGCATGATGGCGGAGCCGGCGTCCTGGAAGGCTTCGCCCCAGGTGCGTACGCCCAGGGCCATGGTGTCGGTGACGTCCTCGCCTTCCTGGGTGTTGCAGCGCTGTTCGGGGCCGACGGTGATCTGGACGGGGGTGTCGGGGGTGTCGGCGACGGTGTAGGGGTCGGGGCCGCGGACGACGGCGACGTCTCCGGGGTGGATCCGGACGGGGGTGGCGTGGTCGGGCAGGAGCCAGGCGTCGCCGTGGACCATGGTGACGACGGAGAGGGGGGCCCGGTCCTCGACGCGTAGGGACCAGGGCGGGTTGAGGACGGATTTGAGGAGGAAGGCTCCGCGGGCTTTGGGGCCTTCCAGCAGGCCGGTGAGCGTGTCCATGTCCTCATCCTCTCGGACGGCGTGGCGAAGCGCCCGCTCTCCCGCGGGGGACGGAAAGAGAGCGGGCGCCGTTCGCGGGGTGGGGGGTGGGGCGGTGGCGCGGTGGGCGGGTGTTATGCGGCCGAGGCGCGGCCGTGCAGGGTCAGTGCGCGGCCCAGGGCGGCGAGGGCGGCGGTGCAGGCCAGGGTGCGTACGAGGTTGCCGGAGGTCCAGCGGCCGCCGAAGCGGGTGCGGGCGGCCGCGGCGTCGGCGCCGGCGCGTGCGAGCTGGTTGTTGAGGGGGATGTTGACGAGGGCGGTGACGGCCAGCGACAGTCCGTAGAGGGCGAAGGCGAGCCAGCCCCAGCGGGCGGCGTCGGGGCGTCCGCCGCGCTGCTGCTGGGTGGCGGCGAGGCCGGTGGCGAGGAACGCGCCGAGGAAGAGCAGGCCGAACAGGCCGTTGTCGATGGCGTCGTTGATGTTGCGCATGGCGGTGACGTACGTGTGGTCGTCGCCGCGGCCGAGGCCCGGCATCACCGAGATGTCGAAGGCGAAGTAGAGGCCGGCCATCAGGCCGGTGCCCACCGTCGCGGCCACCAGGGTCACGGATTGTGTGGTCGTGCCGGTCACTTCAGGATCCCCTTCAGGGTGCGGGTGTAGCGGCGGTGCAGGAGTGTGGAGCCGATCAGGCGGACCGGTGGCGGGATGGTCGCGGCGACGTGGGCGACGGAGCGGTCGGGGGCGCCGTCGAACATCCAGGGCTGGAGGTGGGTCATGACGCGCAGGGGTGCGCTGGAGACGACTTTGCGTTCCTCGGCCAGGTAGGCGCGTTCGCCGAGGCGTTCGAAGACGGGGAAGACGATGCGTTCCTCGTCGCGGAGGTGGTCGCGCAGGACGCCTTCGAAGGTCTGGGCGGCGCGGACGAGGCCGTCGCCGCGGTGGGCGATGGCGGTGGCGACGGCGCTCATCGCGGCGTCGAGTTCCTCGTGGTCCTCGTGGAGTTCGCGGGCCTGGGCGTCGAAGTCGGGGTCGCGGCGGCGCAGTCCGGGCCACAGGACGTCGTCCTCGCTGGTGTGGTGCCATTCGATGGTCTCGCGCAGTTGCTGCCACCAGTGGGTTCCGGCGCCGTTCCATGCCGGGGCGGCGGTGCGCAGGCGGGCTGCGTCGCGTCGCATGGCGATGTGCATGAGGGCGAATCCGTGGAAGTACGGGGGGAGGGTGTCGAGTCCGTGTTCGCTGGAGTACGTCCGGGGCGTGGGCATGGGAACCTCCTGTGCCCCGAGTACCGGGCGGCGGCCGTACCAGAGTCGCCGCCCGGTCAAGGAGCGAAAGGGATGGAGCCGGTGGTGAGCGGTGCGCGGGGGTGGGGTCAGACGTTCCAGACTCCGGTGGCCGCGGCCTCGCGGGCGAAGTCGGCGAAGTCCTTGGGCTTCCGGCCGAGGGCTTCTTCGACGCCGTGCACGAGGTGGGCGTTGCGGCCGTCGAGGATCATGGTGAAGAGGTCGGCGAATTCCTCGGGGAGGTTGTTCTCGCGCAGGACGGCGCGGTACTCCTCGTTGGTGACGGAGATGTACTTGATGTCGCGGCCGGTGGCCTTGGAGAGTTCGGCGGCGACGTCGCTGTAGCTGAGCAGGCGCGGGCCGGACAGTTCGTAGGTCTTGCCGATGTGCTTGTCGTCGGTGAGGGCGGCGACGACGACGTCGGCGATGTCGTCGGCGTCGACGAAGGCCTCGACGGCGTCGCCGGTCGGCAGGGCGATCTCGCCGGCCAGGACGGGCTCCAGGAAGAAGCTCTCGTTGAAGTTCTGGTTGAACCAGCTGGAGCGGACGATGGTCCAGTCGGCGCCGGAGGCCTTGAGGTTGTTCTCGCTGACCTCCGCGGCCTCCTCGCCGCGGCCGGACAGGAGCACCAGGCGGCGGGCGCCGTGGGCGACGGCGACCTTGGAGAATTCGGCGACCTGTTCGGCGGCGCCGGGGAAGGCGAGGTCGGGGTAGTAGGTCACGTAAACGCGGTCGACGCCTTCGAGGGCCGCTGCCCAGGTGGCGGGCTCGTGCCAGTCGAAGGCGGGAGTTCCGCTGCGGGAGCCGATGCGGACCTGGCGGCCCTGGGCGGTGAGCTTCTCGGCGACGCGTCGGCCGGTCTTGCCGTGACCGCCGATGACGAGGGTGATCTGCGTGTTCTGCGCGTTCTGAGTCATGAGTACAGTCAAGTCCAGTCTCGCGAGACGGGCCATAGCCGCAAAGCTCAGTTCCATATGCGTGCGTCTACGGGTGGTGGCCCGGGGCGCGGCGGTGAGCGGGCGGCTTCGGCATGAGCGCGTGAATCGTAGGCATGCCTGCGGGGGGCGGGCCAGGGCGTCCCGAGCGGTTCTGGACGTGGTGTGGAGGCTTCTTCGAGTCTGTCTCGAGTGGTCCTTGGGCAGGGCCTGGGGGGAGGTAGGGGGTGGGCCGGGGCCGGTGGTGTGCGGTGGGAGTCGAGCGGTTCTCATGTCGCGGCGGGCAGCATCTGGCGTGTTGATTCGACCCCGCTGCTGGGAGGCCGCATGAACGCCACTCCGGATCATCCGGAGCTCGACCGGTTGTCCGCCGATCTGGCCGGTCTGCTCGGCCGGGTCGGGCTCGATCCGTCCGGCGGGCGGCCGGCGCGCCGGGACCGCATCGACATCCGTTTCGCGGCTTCGGCCGCGCGCCATCCGGGCCGTGTCGCCGCCCGGGACGGGCGGGCGGAGGCGACCTATCTGGAACTGGAGTGGCTGGCGGACGACATCGCGCGGCGGCTGTCGGGGCGGGCCGGGCCGGGGTCGGCCGTGGCGGTGCGGGCCCGGCGCTCGTGCACGAGGGCGGGCGCGGTGGTCGGTGTGCTGCGGGCGGGTGCGGCGGTGCTGCCGCTGGAGCCCGGGCACAGTGCGGGTCTGCAGGAGTTCTTGATGCGCGATGCGGGCGTGTGGGTGGTCGTGTCGGACTGCGGGCTGCTGGGCGGTGAGATCCCGGTGGTCAAGACGGGCGGGTTCGTCATCGCGGTGCGGCCGCCGGTGGCGGTGCGTCGCGAAGTGCCGTCGGGGACGGCGTTCATGGGCCTGCCGGCGGGCGGTGATCCGGGGCGGGCGCTGGCGGTGCGTCCCGTGGCTCACGCGGATGTGCTGTCGTGGGTGGACAGTTGTGTCCCGATGCTGGGGGCGACCGTGGACGACGTGTGGACGTGCCTGCACTCGCTGAGTCTGGATCTGGGCATGCGGGAGATGTGGGGTCCGCTGCTGTCGGGTGGCCGTGCGGTGGTCGTGGACGGGGACACGGCGTGCGATGCGCGGGCGTTCGCCCGGCTGCTGGCGCGGGAGGAGGTGACGGTGGTGACGCAGCTGCCGTCGGGGTTCGCGCGGCTGAGCGGCGCGGCCCGCGGGACGGTGCTGCCGGCGCTGCGGCACGTCCTGCTGTCGGACGAGCCGGTGGACGCTGCGGCGCTGGCCGCCTGGCGGTCCGCCCGGATCGCCCCGCAGGCGCTCGCCTGGGACGTGTCGGGGTCGCCGAAGGTGCTGTGAGGCGGGTTGCGCAGGTGCGGCAGGGCCCCCGACGGGTGATCGTCGGGGGCCCTGCCGTGGTGTGCGGGTCCGCGCCGGGGGGCGGGGCGGGGCGGGTGGTGGGTCAGAAGTTGCCCAGTCCGCCGCACACGTTGAGCGCCTGGGCGGTGATGGACGCGGCCAGGTCGGTGGTCAGGTAGCCGACCAGGCCGGCGACCTCCTGGGGGGTGGAGTAGCGGCCCAGGGGGATCTTCGATTCGAGCTGCTCCTGGACGTATTCCTCGGTGGTGTCCCACACCTGGGCGTAGCCGGTGCGGACCCGGGCGGCCATGGGGGTTTCCACGTAGCCGGGGCAGACCGCGTTGACGGTGGTGCCGGTCGGCGCGAGTTCCTTGCCGAGGGCCTTGGTGAAGCCGACGACGGCGTGTTTGGAGGCGGAGTAGGGGGCGCCGAGGAGTACTCCCTGTTTGCCGGCGGTGGAGGCGATGTTGATGATGCGGCCCCAGGGTTCGGCGCCGAGTCCGCCGCTGGTGAGGACCTCGCGGGTGAGGAGGAAGACGCTGTTGAGGTTGGTGTCGATGACGTCGTGCCACAGTTCGTCGGTGATGCCGGCGGTGGCGCCGCCGCCGCTGCGGCCCGCGTTGTTGACCAGGATGCTGACGGGTGCGCCGTAGGTGGCGACGGCCGCGGCGACCAGGTCCTGGACGGCAGCGCGGTCGCGTACGTCGGCGGCCGCGCCCTGGACGCTGAGCCCTTCGGCCTGGAGGTCGGCGACGGTCTGCTTGACCTTGACCTCGGTGCGGGCGCAGACGAACACGCGGTGCCCGCGGGCGCCCAGGTCCCGGGCGACGGCCAGTCCGATGCCGCTGGTGGCCCCGGTGACCAGGGCCACGGGCCGCTCGGGGGCCTTGTCCATCGCCTTCACCGTCATGCTCGTCCCTCCGTCACTCGCCTCTGCTGTGTGCAGCGTGTCGCAGGGAACTCGTGGCGCGGCGGAAGGGGGATGGAGGCGGTCTCGGCCGTCCCGGAGGCGGTCTCGGCGGCGGGGGCGGCGGCGCGGGCGGCGGCGGTGGTGGGTGGGGGTCTCGGTGGTGGGGGTGGCGTGTTCAGTGGGGCCGCCAGCTGCCGGCCCGGCCCGGGCGGGCGGGGCGGGCGGGGTGCGGGCGGTCCCAGGCGGCGGCCCGGGCGGGCGGCGGGGGCGGTTCGGGGGCGGCGGTGCGGCCCGCGAGCAGGGCGGTCAGGACGGCGAGGACGGCGGCGGTCTCGTCCTGGTCGGGGTGTCCGCGGTGGATCCGCCAGGTCGGTGTCCGCGGCGTGTCGGGGCCGGCCGCTTCGGGGGCGGTCATACGGGCGGGTTGCCGTGCTTGCGCGACGGCAGGTCGGCGTACTTGGGGCGGAGCATGGCGAGGGCGCCGGCGAGGACGGAGCGGGTCTCGCCCGGGTCGATGACGTCGTCGACCAGTCCGCGTTCGGCGGCGTAGTAGGGGTGCATGAGCTCGGTGGTGTATTCCTTGATCTTCTGTCGGCGCATGGCGTCGGGGTCGGCCGCGGCGGCGATCTCGCGGCGGAAGATGACGTTTGCCGCGCCCTCGGCGCCCATGACGGCGATCTCGTTGGTGGGCCAGGCCAGGGCGAGGTCGGCGCCGATGGAGCGGGAGTCCATGACGATGTAGGCGCCGCCGTAGGCCTTGCGCAGGACCAGGGAGATCCGCGGGACGGTGGCGTTGCAGTAGGCGTAGAGGAGTTTGGCGCCGTGGCGGATGATGCCGCCGTGTTCCTGGTCGACGCCGGGCAGGAAGCCGGGGACGTCGACGAGGGTGACCAGGGGGATGTTGAAGGCGTCGCAGAACTGCACGAAGCGGGCGGCTTTTTCGCTGGCGTGGATGTCGAGGACCCCGGCGAGGCTGGCGGGCTGGTTGGCGACGAAGCCGGTGACGTGTCCGTCGATCCGGGCCAGCGCGCACACGACGTTGGTGGCCCAGGCGGGGTGGACCTCGAAGTAGTCGCCGTCGTCGACGACTTCCTCGATGACCTTGCGGATGTCGTAGGCCTGCTGCGGGTTGGCGGGGACGATGGCGCCGAGGGCGTCGGTGCGGCGTGCGGCCGGATCGCCGGTGGGTTCGTGCGGCGGTGTCTCGCGGTTGTTGGCGGGCAGCAGCGACAGGAGGTGGCGTACGTCCTCCAGGCAGGTGGGTTCGTCCTCGTGGGCGAAGGCGGCGACGCCGGAGACCGCGGCGTGGACGTCGGCGCCGCCGAGGCCGTTCTGGGTGATCTCCTCGCCGGTCACGGCGCGGACGACGTCGGGGCCGGTGATGAACATCTGCGAGGTGTCGCGGACCATGAACACGAAGTCGGTCAGGGCCGGGGAGTAGGCGGCGCCGCCGGCGCAGGGACCGAGCATCACGCTGATCTGCGGGATGACGCCGGAGGCGCGGGTGTTGCGCTGGAAGATGCCGCCGTAGCCGGCCAGCGCGGAGACGCCTTCCTGGATGCGGGCGCCGGCGCCGTCGTTGAGGGAGACCAGGGGTGCGCCGGCGGCCAGCGCCAGGTCCATCACCTTGTGGATCTTCTCGGCGTGGGCCTCGCCGAGTGCGCCGCCGAAGATGCGGAAGTCGTGGGCGAAGACGAAGACGGTGCGCCCGTCCACGGTTCCCCAGCCGGTGACCACGCCGTCGGTGTAGGGCTTCTTGTTCTCCAGGCCGAAGCCGGTGGCGCGGTGCCTGCGCAGGGCCTCGATCTCGTGGAAGGACCCTTCGTCCAGGAGCAGGCCGATCCGCTCGCGGGCGGTGAGTTTGCCCTTGGCGTGCTGGCGTTCGGTGGCCCGTTCGTCGGGTCCGGCCACCGCGTGGGCCTTGAGGGCGGCGAGTTCCGCCGTGCGGTCGGGGGCCGGTGCGGGTGGCGCGTCGGTGATGGTCATGTGGCTCCTCCAGAAGGCGGTGGCGTGGCGGGTTTCAGTTCGCCCGGTGCAGCGTGAGGTGGCCGCGGCGGCGGGCCGGGCGGGCGGTGCGGTACGGGAACGGCGGCGGCCCGGGATCGACCGCCGCGGCCGGTCCGGCGGCCGGTCCGGCGGCGGCGAGCGCGGCGCGGGCGGGGACGGCGGCGGCGTGCTGTTCCTCCCGCAGGACCTCGGCCAGGGCCCGGCGCAGCCGGTCGATGTCCTGGGGGGTGTTGTCGTGGTGGACGCTGGCGCGCAGTGCGGGAGCGGTGATGCGGCCGGCCGGGTGCAGGGGGTGCTCGTGCGCGACGGTCTTCGCCAGGACGACCCCGCGCCGGGCCAGGCCGCGGCGGATGGCCGCGGCGGGGACCTCGGCGTGCCGGAAGGCCAGGACGCCGGCCTGCCGGCGGCCCGCGGCGAGCAGTTCCATGCCCGGGGTGTCGCGCACGGCGGCGCGCAGCAGGGGCAGGAGGTCCTCGTGCGGGAGGCGGGCGGCGGCCGCGTGGTGGTCCAGGGCGGCGGCCAGCGCGGCGACGGCGGCCGGGGCGGGGGCCTGCACGGCACCCTCCACCAGGCCGTCCGACAGGCCGTCCTGCGGGGGGTGCGGCGGGCCGTCGTGCGGGGGGTGCGGCGGGCCGTCGTGCGGGGGGTGCGGCGGGCCGTGGTGCGGGGGGTGCGGCGGGCCGTGGTGCGGGGCGGCCCGGGGGTCGGGGGCGAGGTGGGCGAATCCGATGTCCTGCGGGCCGCGCAGGAACCTCCAGCCGTCCGCGGTGAGCAGCTGGCAGCCGATGCGCGCGGCGTCGACGGGGAGCAGGCCGACGGAGTGGGAGGCGTCGAGGGTGTAGCGGGCCCGGTGGGGGGCCAGCAACCGGCCGATGTCCTCGACGGGGTTGACGGTTCCGCAGGCCGCGGAGAGGTGGACGGCGGAGACCAGGGCGACGTCCTCGTCGAGGTGGGTGCGCATCCAGTCCAGGTCGAGGTCTCCGTCCGGGCGCAGTGGGACGACCTCCAGCCGGCAGCGGGTGCGCTCGCGCAGGGCGTGCAGGGCGGTCAGGTTGGCGACGCCCTCGTGGGGTGTGGTCCAGATCCGGTCGCGGGGGCCGAGGACGGTGGTGCGCGCGAATGCCTCGAAGGCCTGTGCCGCGCCGGTGGTCAGGACGGTGCGGCCGGAGCGGACGCCGAGCAGGGCGGCGAGTTGTGCGTGCAGGCGCGGGTGTGTCCCGCCGCCGGGGCTCCCGCGCAGTGCGGCCGGCCCGTAGCGGTCGTCCAGGGCGGTGCAGTGGGCGAGTACGGCGTGCACGGCGTCGGGCATCCGGCCGGTGCCGGCGGTGTTCAGGTGGGCCGTTCGTTCCCCGTGGTACGTCGGCGCGTTCATTTCAGGGGCCTCCCCCCGCTGTCGGGGCCGGGACGTCCACGGCCCTCCCCTAACAAGCTTTGCCAATAGGCTTGGCAATACATTGCCCAGCGGTTGGCAGTTTTGGCAATGCAAGGGTGCGGCCGCTCCGGCGAGGCTCTAGTTCCTCTCGCCGGGCAATTTCCGGCAATGACTCGCCGGATTGCCCTTGTGCCGTTCTCCGTGCAGGTCGGGGCGGTTCCCGGGGACTCCTCCACTGTGTCTCCACCGATTTCCGAGCGAGTCCCGAGCGGGTGTTGCCAAGCTTCTTGGCAGAAGAGTTGCCAAGAAGAATCAAACAATTGCCACGGAGGAGTCATCATGAGGAACATCGCCCGCGTCGCCGCCACCGCCGCTCTCGTCTGCGCCGCCGTGCTCACCGCGGGCGGGGCCGCCCAGGCCGACCCGATCGACTGGCCCGTCGCCCCGGCCTCGGCCGACCCGATCGACTGGCCCGTCCGGCCGGGTCAGGGCGCCGGCCCGGCCGCCGCCCTGATCGACTGGCCGTAACCGAAGACGGCTCGAAAGCCACTGGAGGAAAGGGATGGAAACCGTCCACCGCGGCTAGCGTGCGCGACACGGGGGCAGTACCTCCGCCACCGGTGGCAGAAAAACGCCGGGGAACTCGACGAGTACGGAGGGGAGACCGTGAGGATTCAGGTTCTGGGTCCGTTGAGTGCCGAGGTCAACGGGGGATCCATCGTTCCGTCCGCGGGAAAGCCGAGACAGGTCCTGTCGCTGCTCTCGCTGTATCCCGGACGCGTGATACCCGTACCCACTCTCATGGAGGAGATCTGGGGAACCCAGCCGCCGCAGAGCGCGCTGACCACCCTGCAGACGTACATCCTCCAACTGCGCCGGCGGCTGGGCACCGCGATGGGCCCCGACGCCCCCGGCGGCGCCAAGGACGTTCTGGCCACCCGGCACGGCGGCTACCTGCTCCAGGTGCCCGAGGAGAGCGTCGACGTGTACGACTACGAACGCCTCGCCCGCGAGGGCCACAGCGCCTTCGAGCACGGCGACGACCGGACCTGCGCCGACCGCCTGCGGGCCGCGCTCCAGCTGTGGCGGGGCCCCGCGCTGGTCGACGTACGGGTCGGCCCGATCCTCGACATCGAGGTGCTGCGCCTGGAGGAGAGCCGCCTGGTGACGGTGGAGCGGCGGATCGACGCCGACCTCAGGCTCGGCCGGCACTCCGAACTCATCGCCGAACTGACCGACCTGACCGCACGTCACCCCCAGCACGAGGGACTCCACTCGCAGGTGATGGTGGCCCTGTACCGGTCGGGACGCCAGGCCACCGCCCTGGACGTGTACCGCAGGCTGCGGGCCCGCCTGATCGAGGATCTCGGCGTGGAGCCCTCACCCCAACTGCAGCGCCTGCACCAGGCCATGCTGGCCGTCGACCCGCAGCTCGACGTGATCGCCGGACCGCGGCACACCTCCACGTTCGACCTGTTCGCCGCCTGAGAGCGCTCCCGCCACCGGACCGGAACCGGGGGCCGGGACCGGGACCGGGGGCTGGGACCGGGGGCCGGGGGCCGGGGCCGGTCGGGGGGCGGTCAGCGGCGCGGCCCGTGCGCCTCGCCGACCAGGTAGCGGTCCAGGACGAGGTGCGCGGCGAAACTCCACTCCCCCGCCGGCTGCGGCGCGGACTCCTGCGACCCGAACGCGTCCTGCGCGAACACCGCTCCGTCCTGCTGCTGCCCGCCCTGCTCCGCCGCGGTGCGGGCCGTCCGCAGGGTCAGCAGTCGCAGCAGCCGCGTTCGGCGTTCGTCGTCAAGCAGCGCGCCCGGCAGGGCGGTCTCCTGCGCCGGTGGCCGGCCGTGCAGCAGCGGGGACCGCAGGCCGAGTTCGGCGGGCTGTGCGTGCACGGCGATCCGCCCGGTGCGGCTGACCCCGACCACGATCAGCTCGCCGGTGTGGGCCAGGGCGATCTCCACGCCGGTGCCGGGCCCCCGTACCAGCGGCTGCCCGCCGGGCCCGCGGCCCAGTTCCACGGTGTGCACGGGCACGTCCAGGGCGGTGGCGGCGGCGTACTGCATGACGTAGCGCGACACGGCGAGCCGCAGGCGCCCGGCCGCGGACGGCGTCCGGCGAAAGCGCGGCCAGTCCTCCCCGAGCAGCGGGCGCAGGCCCGGGTCGAGGAGGACGGCGGTCAGCCACTGTCCCCAGGTGGTGCAGACGACCGCGCGGCCGGTGTCCTCCAGCCGCTCCCCCGCCTCGTCCCAGGGGCCCTCCGGGCCCTCGGGTCCCTGGAGGTACAGCGGCGCGCGAAGGGCGCCTTCGGCGGGGTGGGCCGGTGCCATCGACGGTCTCCTTCCCGTGCTCATCGCAGGCGGCGCACGGCGGTCCGGGCCCGCCATCCGGCCAGGCGCAGCGTCTCGGTGCTCGCGCGTCCCAGCCGGGTCCGCACGTCGCGGCGGGTCTCGGCGAGCCCGCCCGGGTCGTTCGGGTCGTTCGGGTCGTTCGGGTCGCGGGGGGCGTGGGGGGCGTTCGGGGCGTGGGGGGTGTGGGGGTCGTGGAGCAGTACCTGCTGGGCGCAGACGACCCGTACGCCGTCCCCGTCCGGGGTCAGGGACCATGCGCCGGTGCGGGCGGCGATCGGGTGGGGGGTGAGGAGTTCCTTGAAGACGATCCGGGCGGCGGCGGGGAAGCCGAGGCGGGCGGTGCGGGTGGCGCGGGTGCGGCCGTCGGGGGTGCAGGTGTCGAGGGCGGCGATCTGGATGCCGGGGACGTCCTCGTTCACGTCGGCGGCGTCCACGTGCGGGAGGCGTTCGGGCCAGTCCTCGATGCGGTGGAGGAAGTCGTAGACGAGCTCGGCGGGGCCGTCCAGGTGGAGGCTGTCCTCGAAGGACAGCAGGAGCTGGTCCAGGCGCTCCCAGCGTTCGGCGACGGCGCTCAGGTGGGTGAGCCGGTCGGCCGGTTCCGTCTGCCACCGGTGGCGGGTGTGCGCGGTGTCGGCGGCGGGGTGTCGCTCCGGGGTGCGGTCCTGGCGCAGTGTCACCAGGCAGTGGGTGTCGCCGTGGGCCTCGACCGTCCAGGTGCCGGTGGTGGGCAGGCCCGGGCGGGCGGTGTCCTCCTGCTCGAACTCCACGGTCCGCCTGCCGGGGTGCAGGATGCGGTGCAGGTGGAAGGAGCGGACCTGCTCGCCGTCGAGGTCCCACAGCCGCAGGCGTTCGTGGACGCCGTCGAAGTCGATGCGCTCGACGTGGACGGGAGTGGGCAGCAGGAGGGGCCAGCGCACGGCGTCGGCGATCAGTCCGTAGACCACGCCGGCGGGGGCGGCGATCCGTGCCGTGTGCTCGCTCGTGCGGACGCGCTGCGACGGCATGCCGGGCACCTCCCCTGATCGTGTGTGCGGGTGCGCCCAGCCTGCCCGAGGGGACTCGAGGCTTCCTCAACCCCCGGCGGCCCGGGCCGCACCGGCCACGCCCGCCACGGCGGGGGTGATGGTGGGCGCGGCAGGCGCGGCTGACGCGGCGGGGGGCGGGGCGGGCGCGGTGGGGGGCGGGGCGGGCGCGGTGGGGGGCGTGGCGGGGGTGGGGGGCGTGGCGTGGGTGGGGGTGAGGGCGTCGGCCAGGACGCGCCAGATCTCGGCGGCGAGGTCGATGTTGGCGTCCTCCTGGGCCTGTTGGGCCAGGGTGCGCAGTCCCTGGACGCCGGCCGGGTCGCCGGCGAGGATCAGGAGCTGGTGGCGCAGGATCTCCAGGCGGACCTGGCCGCGGTAGGTCATCCTGGGCCGGTCGGCGGCGAGTTCGGCGAGCAGGGCGCGGGCGTCGTCGTAGCGGCCGGTGGCGAAGGCGAGGTCGGCTTTCAGGGCGGTCAGGTCCTGGCGCAGGGCGGGGGTGCCGACCAGGGCGAGGGCGGCTTCGGCCTCCTGGGCGCGGCGCTGTGCGCGGGCGGGGTCGGCGGGCATCTTCTGCAGGTGGAGCCGGCCGGCGGCCAGGCGCAGCCGGATCCACAGGATGAGGTCCTCCTGGCTGTCGAACCGTTCGAGGGCGTCCTGCAGGCAGGCCTGGGCGCCGGGGTAGTCGCCCTGGCGCATGCGGACGGCGGCGGCGGTCCACATGGCCTCGGCGAACAGTGCGTCCGAGCGGTCCTGGACGAGGGCGGTCAGTTCGTCGGCGTGGACGCGGGCCTCGCCGGTGCGGCCGGCCTCGGCCTGGACGGAGACGAGGGCCAGCAGGGCGGTGGCGCGGTCCTCCACGCCGAGGTTCTCGTGCAGGGCGATGCGGTGGGCCTCGACGGCGGCGTCCACGGCGGGGGTGATCTCGCCGATGGAGCGCAGGCATCGGGCGAGGCGGGTCAGGCCGCGTACGCGCAGTTCGCTGACGTCGACCTCGTCGCCGAGGGCGACGAGGCGGGTGAGGCAGTCGCGTTCGGTGGTGTGGTCGCCCTGGACGCGGGCGGCGCGGGCGAGGAGCCACAGGGCCTGCCAGCGCAGTACGGGGCTTTCGTGGGCCTCGGCGGCCAGGGCCTGGCGCAGGGCGACGACGGCGTCCGGGGAGCCGGTGGAGGAGGCGAGGGTGAGGGCGTGGGCCAGGGAGCCGGTGGCGGGTTCCTCGAAGTCGGCGCTCTGCAGGCCCAGTCGGCCGGCGAGGTAGCCGACGGCCCGTTCGGTGGGCTGGCGTGCGCCGGATTCCAGGCGGGAGAGGTAGCCGGTGGACATGCCCTCGCCGGCCAGCGCCGTCTGCGACAGGCCCTGGGCCAGCCGGAGCTTTTTCAGGCGGTGTCCGAAAGCGGGCTGTCGCAGCATGGGCGGCGTCCTTGGGGTCGCGGGCAAGGAATCTGTCGGGAACCGGCACCGAGCGTAGGGTCCGCGGCAACGGGCGGGCAAACCTTTGCCACCGCTTCGGGGCCCCTCTCGTGCGGGTTTCGTGCCGGTCTCCTGCGTTCCTCGAGCGGTCCTCGACCCGTCCGAGGCAGACTCTCCAGAATCCCGGCCGCCGCTGCGGCCGGCGCCCTGATTTCTCCCGTATCCAGCGCCTTGGAGTCGACGATGAGGCCTTCGGTGTGCGCATCCCGCGCGTCCTCGACGCCCGCAGCACACACCGCGGCCCCGGCGGCCGTCCTGCGTCCCACCGGTACGTCGCGTCGGGAGCGGCCGGACGACGACATCGGCTGGCCCAAGCGGTGACCCCGGTACGGGGCGGCGGGACGGTACGGGGCGACGGGCCGGTACGGCCCCGGGTGCAGGTTCCGGTCCCGGAGGATACGCGGAGCGGCCCCGGGTGCAGGTTCCGCGCCCGGCTGCCCGTCTGCCCGGGCACGGGCACGGGCCGTGCTCCTGCCCGAGCCCGTGCGAGGCCACGGCCGTGAGATCACGATCGTGGTCGGTCGTGATGCGCGCGACGGGCCCACCCGGGCATGCCGGTCGGCTCCCGGGCGGGGCCGGCGGCGGCTGCCCGACCGGGAGGACGGAGGACGGGAGGACGGAGGACGGAGGACGCGGGCCCGCACGTCCGGGGCCGGATCGGTCGCGGGCACGGCCCGGTGCGGGCGCTGCGGCGGCAGTTCGATGCCCGAGCGCCGGGCGCGGGGGCGTGGCCGGGGCCGTGCTCCTGCCCGAGGTCGTGCGAGGTCGCGGTCCTGGGGGCGCGTCCCGCGTCGGCGGTTGATCGTGTCCGTGTGAAGGACACGGCTCGGGCGGGCGAGCCTGCTGCGGGGCCGTCGCCGAACCGTTCCTTGCCGGCGGCGGGTTCCGGGCCCGGGGCGGGGCGGGCTGCCGGTCAGGGGCGTACGGGTCGAACGTGGTCCCGCGGGTGCCGGGTGCGGGCTGCACGTCCGGGTGCGGATCGGCCGCCGGTGCGGCCCGGTGCGGGCGCTGCGGCGGCCGCGCGATGTCCGGGTCCTCGGCCGTACGGGGGCGCGGTCCTCGGTACGGGTGCGGGGCCCGGTTTTGGCGGGGCCGGGCGGCGGTGGGCCGCCGTCACCTGTGCGTGCCGGCGCTCGTACCGGTGGGGGTGGGTGGTGAGTTCGGCGGGGAGTGCGGTGTGGTGCGGTGTCCCCGGTCGCGGTACCTCGTTCGTGAGGACCGGTCCTGCCCGCGCGTCGGCCGGGTGTGTGGCCCTGCTCGCGGGCGCCGTGGCCGGCGGGTGACGGGACGGCGTCCTTCACGCGGTCGGACCCACCCGGGCGCGGGACGAGCCCGGGCGGGCGCGGGCGGGCGCGGGCGGGCGCGGGCGGGCGCGGGCGGATGGTGCAGGTGGTGGTGGGCCCGGTGGGAGTGCGGGACGGCGGCGGGGTTGCGGGTGGTGGGGAGCGCGGATCCCCCGGGGGGCCGGTGCCTGTGTCCGCACGGTGTGCCGGGCCCCGTTGTCGGGCCCGCCGCCCCCCGGTCGTACGGTCGTGCGGTCGTGCGGTGGCGGGGGCGCGGGTCACCAGCCGATGCGTACGGCCTGTGGGCCGGTGAACTCGGCCTCGGTCCGGTATTCGTGTTCGCGTCCGACGGCGACGAGGCTGGGCAGCAGCAGGGCCCACAGGGCTGCGACCTTGCCCTGGAGTTCGGCGTAGGACATGCCGGTGGCGGACATGGTCTCGATGCCGCAGGCGGCGGCCGCGACCAGGGCCTGGGCGCTCTCCCAGCGGCGGCCCGCCGCGGGGAGTTCGCCCGCGTCGCGGGCCAGGCGCAGCAGGGTGGAGACGGCAGAGATCCATGCGCCGTGGAAGTCGACGACGACGGGCCTGGCCGCGGCGGGTCCTCGGGGGGCGGGTCCGCCGCATTCCTTGGTGATGCGGAAGCTGGCGGGGATCGCCGGTTCCTCGTGGAGGGTCCGGGCCAGCCAGTGGGTGATGTCGATCAGGGCCTGCAGGGGTGAGACGCCGTCCTGGCGCAGGGTGCGCACGGCGTCGTGCAGCAGGGCGCAGCCGCGTTGCTGGACGGCTTCGGCGAGTTCGTCCTTGGAGGCGAAGTGGAAGTACAGGGCTCCCTTGGTCACCCCGGCCGCGGCTGCGATCTCGCCCAGGGTCGCGTGGGCGTAGCCATTGCGGTGGAACATCTCGGCCCCGGCGTGGACCAGCCGCCTGCGGGTCCGTTCCGACCTCTCCTGCACCGAGTCGTCTCCTCTCGCCCCGTCAGAGTCGCGAACTCCCGGCCGCCGGCGCTCTGCTGTGTCCGGCGGACGGGCCGGGCCGTGCCCTTTGCCCCCTGGGGGCGGGTGGGCGTCAGACCCGTACGAGCCTTTCGCCGCCCGGCTCCGCGTGGGCCTCGGCCGGGCTCTCGGGCCCGGCCATCAGGATCGAGCGCTGCAGGCGGCGCAGGGCGACCGACGGTTCCAGTCCGAGTTCGCGCACGAGGGTGGCGCGCAGTCGCTGGTAGACGTCCAGGGCCTCGCCGCGGCGGCCGGAGCGGTGCAGGGCGAGCATGAACTGTCCGTGGAGGTTCTCGTGGGTGCGGTAGCGGGTGACCAGGACGGTGAGTTCGGCGAGGAGTTCGCGGTGGCGTCCCAGTCTCAGGTCGGCCTCGATCCGCTGGTCCAGGGCGCACAGCCGGGTCTCCTCCAGCCGGCGGGTCTCCATGTCGAGCTGGATTCCGCCCTGTACGTCGGCGAAGGCGGGTCCGGACCACAGGGCCAGGGCCTCGCGCAGCAGGCGGGCGGCGCCGGGGAAGTCGCCGGCGTCCATGGCGCGGTAGCCGGTGCCGGCGAGGCGGTCGAACTCGCGGACGTCGAGGGTTCCGCCGCCGCTGCTGAGGAGGTATCCGCCGGGCAGGGTGACCAGGATGTCCTTGGCGGTCCGTGCCGCCGGCCCTCCGACCGCACCCGCACCCGCGGCCGCGCCCGGGGCCGCGCCCGGGGCCGCGCCCGGGGCCGCGCCCGGGGCCTGGATGTTGCCCGTACCGGTGCCGATTCTGGTTCTGATGTCGGCGCCGGCGCCGGTGTCGGTGTCGGTGCCCCGTTCGAGGGCGCCGGCGATGAGGGCGCGTAACTGCAGGACGTAGGTCTGGAGTGTGGTGCGGGCACTGCGCGGGGGTTCACCCGCCCACAGTTCCTCTATCAGTGCCGATACGGGCACCACCTTATCGGCATGGAGGGCCAGGAGGGCCAGGACCTGCCGGGGCTTGGGGGCGGTCGGCGTGATGGAGATCCCGTTCTCCCGCACGGCCAACGCGCCCAGTACATCGATGTCCACGCCGTACTCCCCTGTCCTTGGATGAGTACAGCCAGTAGAAAACAGGACCGGCGGTTTGTCAATATCAAACCGGTCGTGCTGTTTTGATGGTCGGTCATGTTCGACTGACCGTCAAAAACCTTTCCTGGCCTGGGATTTCGAGTCCCGGAAGGTGCTGCGGAACGACTTCAGGAGGCCTCGACCGCCCCTCGACGAGGGTCACAGGAGGGTGGCCTGCCCCACCGGAAAGAGACCAGTCAGTCTGATTCGGTGTTCCGGGCCGGGGGTGCGGCGCCGCACCCGGGCGACCCCTGCGGCCGCAGGACGGCCAGGGCGGCGCCCGAGGCGAGCCGCGGCAGCATCAGGGTCCAGAACCGGGTGAGGGTGTGCGGTGCGAGCCAGTCGCGGTCGTAGGCGCCCAGGACCTCCAGGCCCACCGTCGCGGCCACCACCCCGTGCGCCGCGTCCTTGTGGCTCACTCCCTCGGCGAGCAGGCCCTCCCCCGCCGCGGCCGCCACCACCGCCTCGACCCACAGCCGCCACCGGCGGCGCAGGTCCACGGCGCTGCCGAAGGAGGGATCCGCGCACAGGGCGAAACCGGCCCGCACCACCGCGTCGTGCGCGAGCAGGGCCATCAGCGCATGCGTGGAGTCGACCAGCACCTGCAGGGAGCCCCCGCCCGCACCGACACCCCCACCGGTGTCCGGACCGGTGTCCGGACCGTCCGCGGTCGTGGCCGGCGGCAGTGGTGGGGCTGGCGGGCCGGCCGTGATCTGCCGCAGTGCGCGCTCCGCCCGGTCCTCGACGGCGCGGGCGAGCGCGTTCTTGCTCGCGAAGTGGAAGTGCAGTCCCCCGGCGCTCACCCGGGCCCGGCGGCTGATCGAGGCGATCGACGCGGTGGCGAAGCCCTCCTCGGCGAACACCTCCGCGGCCGCCCGCACCAGCGCCTCCCGCGTACGGGCCGCACGTTCCTGCTTGACCATGGAGTCTCCACAAACCGCCAACGCGGTTTGCCCAAGGGGGTGTAAAGATCGTTCCGGTCACAGTCGGCGCCGGCGCCGGAGCCCCGCTCGCGCCCCGGTGGAGCCGACCGGCCCCACCTGCCCCACCTGCACCACCCGCACCGTCGGATCCGTCGGGGCGGGTGGTGCCGGGCGGGGTGCCGAAACGGCCTCAGGACAGCGCCGGTTCGGCCTCCTGCGTCGCTCCCCGGCCGGGCCCGCGCCGCATCTCCGCGCTCACCCGCTCCCCCCGGTCGCCGGCGATGTCGAGCCGGGCGAGCATCGCGGGCGTCGCGATGCTCGGGCAGATGTGCTGGTAGACGGCGGCCACCCGTTCCTCGATGTCACTGCGGTCGCTCAGGGTCTGCGAGTAGATCTGCGCGCCCGTCCAGCACGCGGAGAGGATCCAGGCCGTCTCGGCGGGATCCACGTGCGGCAGCAACTCACCCTGCTCCTTCGCCCGGACCAGCAGGGTCCGGGTGAACTCGATCCAGCCCGGCACCGATCCGCCGCCGAAGATGTCGCGCATGCCCGGCCCCAGGGAGAGCCGGGCACCCGCGCTGAGCATGGGCTCGCGCTTCATCCGGTACGCCAGCACCATCGCGACGTCCACGAGTTCCTGCAGCTTGCTCTCCCGGTGGGGCACCCCGCCCTCGGCGAACTGCTCGTCCAGGACGCCCTGCGCCAGCTCCTGCTTGGAGGAGAAGTGAAAGTACAGGGCGCCCTTGGTCACGCCCGCCCGGGAGAGGATGTCCGCGATGGTGGCCGCGTCGTAGCCGCGCTCGTCGAAGACCGCCGCCGCCGCTTCCAAGATCGCGCGACGCGTACGTACCGCACGCTCCTGCCGTGCCACCGGTGCCTCCGTTGTTCATGGTCCAATACGGCCGGATCCACCGCGCGGATCCACCGCCCCATTAAAACCAACCAGAAGGTCCGATTCTTTTCAAGCAGGCCAGGCGTCACCCCGACGTGATCAATCGGCCAACGGCGCCCGAGGCCCCAGCACCACGGGCAACTCCCGCAGCCCGTTGGAGATGAACGACTGGACCCGCGGCAACTCCCCCGCCCCCGCGAGAGCCGCCGCCGGGAACGTCTCGAAGAACCGCCGCACCGCCACCGCGCACTCCATCCGGGCCAGCGTCGCCCCCAGGCAGTGATGCGTACCGAACCCGAACGACAGATGCTGCCCGCGCGTCGCACGCAACACGTCGAAACGCTCGGCGTCCGCGCCGTGCACGGCAGGATCACGCCCGGCCGACCCGAACGAGATCAGGATCGGCTCGCCCCGCCCGATCACCACACCCTCACCCATGTCGATGTCCTCGACCGCGAAACGCAGCAGCCCGTAGAAGGCCGGCGGCTCGATCCGCAGCGCCTCCTCGACCACGTCCTCCCACGAGGCCAGACCTCGCCGCACCAGCTCCAACTGGGCCGGATTGCGCAGCAGTTCGTGCAGGGCCGTGCAGATGAGGTTGACGGAGGTCTCGTAGCCGGCCGTGAAGAGCAGGATCAGGCTGTCGACGAGTTCCTTCTCACTGAGCCGCGCCCCCTCCCCCACCGCCCCGGCACCCGCCCCGGCCCCGACGCCGGTGCCGGTGCCGGTGCCGGTGCCGGTGCCGGTGGTGCCGGTGCCGGTGGTGGTGGTGCCGGTGCCGGTGGTGTCGGTGCCGGTGCCGGTGCCGGTGCCGGTGCCGGTGCCGGTGCCGGTGGTGTCGGTGCCGGTGCCGGTGCCGGTGCCGGTGCCGGTGGTGTCGGTGCCGGTGGTGGTGGTGCCGGTGGTGGTGTCGCGGGCGGCGATGAGTGCGCTGGTCATGTCGTCGCCGGGGTGCTCGCGGCGGTGGGCGACCAGGTCGGCCATGGTGACGTCGAGGTCGGCCGCGTTGCGCCGGGCCTGTTCGGTGGTGATGTTGGTGTCGAAGAACGCGTTGATGATCCGGTGCAGCGGGGCCCAGGAGCGCTCCGGGATCCCGAACAGCTCGAAGACGATCCGGGTCGGCAGCTCGTGCGCGAACCGCGTGCGCAGGTCCACCGGTTCACCGCTCTCCCGCGCGGCCAGGTCCTCGAGGAGCTCGCCGACGACCTCCTCGATCCTGGGGCGCATGCCGGCCGCCCGGCGGGCGGTGAAGGCGGCGGCGGCCGGTCTGCGCAGCCGGGCGTGCTCACTGCCGTAGGCGGTGATCATGTTCTGCACCGAGACCCAGATCGCCAGCGGCCACTCGGCGTCGACCTCCCCGCTGATCCAGGCCGGCCAGTGACGGTAGGCGTCCTTGGAGACCCGCGGGTCCACCAGGAGCCTGCGTATGTCGGCGGAGCGGCCCACGGCCCAGGCACTCACCCCGCCCGGCAGCAGGACCCTTGTCGCGGGCGCCTGTTCACGCACGAGCGCGGCCTCGGCGTGCACGTCCGCACCAAAGGCGTCGATAGCAAAGGGGCACTGACGGTTCATGAAGAAACTCTCCAGATGGACGGCGGCAGATCGGCGACAGGGTGCAGCGGCGTGTCCACACCCCGTATTCCAAAACCGCCCATCCGGTTTCTGATTCACCGGCGGCGGCCCCGAGTCTGGCACGACCCGCCCCGCATGCCAATGGTTTTCGGGACCCGGCCCGCCGCCCGCCGCCCGCCCGAGTCCCCCCGGACGGCGCCCGGTTGAACGGACGGCACCCGCACCCTGTCCGACCGGCGCATATGACCGGAAGGACGGTTCCCACTTGGGGCGGTGACGTGCGCGTCCCGCAGGGCCGCGCCCTGTCGGATTTCCGCTGGTCCAGGTCGTGGGAGCCGTCCCGGGGGGCCTCCCGCCGGCCCGCCCGGCCGACACGGGGGCCGCATCCTGCCCGGCTGAGCTCCTTGCAAACAAAACCGGAGAGTACGTATCTTGCGTCTCGCGAGCGCAACCCGTCCCAACCGTCGAACGGCTCTGCGGGAGAAGTCATGACCATGCTGACGATCGGAAAGAACGCGCCCGTCCTGCCCCTGCCGGGGGTGGAACAGCCCTGGATGCGCTGCAACGACGCCCGCCGGCTGACCACCACCGTGCCCAGGGAATACGTCCACCGCAGCTCACTGGCCGAGGTCTTCCTCACCGGCTGCGAACGCACCGGCGAGGACACCTTCTCCCTGCGCGGACAGTGGCCCCGCGCCCACACCTTCTTCACCAGCGCCGACGGCACCTCCCACGACCCGGTCCAGGCCGGCGAGACGATCCGCCAGACCGGCCTCTACCTCTGCCACGCCGTCTACGGGGTCCCCCTCGGCCACAACGTCCTGCTGTGGAGCCTGGACTTCACCTCCCACCCCGAACACATGCGGATCGGCCGCGGCCCCAGCGACCTCGACATGAACGCCCTCTGCACCGGCTTCACCTGGAAAGGCAACCGCTTCTCCGGCTTCCTGCGCGTGGACATCCACCGCGACGGCCACCTCGCAGCCACCGGCACCGCCCGCTTCAGCTGCGTCGCCCCCGCCACCTACCGCCGACTGCGCGGCGACCGAGGCCTCCACGCCTCCACCCGGCCACTGCCCCGCCGCACACCCGTCCCCGCCACCACCACGGGCCGCCTGCTCCCCTTCGACGTGGTCCTCGCCCCCACCGACCGCACCGACCGCTGGCAACTCAGCCCCGACCTCGACCACCCCATCCTCTTCGAACACGCCAACGACCACCACCCCGGCATGGTCCTCGTCGAAGCCGCCCGCCAGGCCGCCAGCGCACTCCACACCACCACCACCTTCACCCCCACCGGCATCGCAACCGAATTCCACCACTACGCCGAACTCGACACCCCCTGCTGGATCGACGCCACCCACACCACCCCCGACCACATCACCGTCACCGGCCACCAGGACAACCGCACCGTCTTCCGCTCCACCATCACCGGCACCACCACCGCCTGAAACCCCACACCGAACCACACCCCACAACCCACCCCCCGGCCCCGGACCCGAACACCGGACCCGACGCCCGACCCGACGCCCGACCGGACACCCGACCGGACACCCGGACGGACACCGGACACGGACGCCCGAACGGACAACTCCCCTCCCCCAGCCGCTGTTCACGCCCGACCACAGCCCGACAACACAGGCCCGGCCACCGCACCCGGACACCCCCGCCCAGGCATCGCAACGGACACCCGGTACGCGACCGGAACCCGGTACGGACCGATCGACCGAAACCCCGTACGGAACCGGGGCCGGGCGCGGAGCCAGGGCCGGGTACGGGCCGGTCGGCCCGAGCCGGGCGCGGAGCCGGGGCCGGGTACGGGCCGGTCGGCCCGAGCCGGGTACGGAGCCGGGGCCGGGTACAGGCCGGTTGCCCGGAGCCGGGTACGGAGCCGGGGCCGGGTACAGGCCGGTTGCCCGGAGCCGCGTACGGAGCCGGGGCCGGGTACAGGCCGGTTGCCCGGAGCCGCGTACGGGCCGGTTAGCCGGGGCCGGATGCGGAGCCGGGGCCGGGTACGGGCCGGTTGGCCGGAGGCCGCGTACGGAGCCGGGCGCGGAGCCGGGGCCGGGCCGGTTGGCCGGAGCCGCGTACGGAGCCCGGGTACGGGTACGGACCGGTCGGCCGGAGCCGGGTACAGGCCGGTCGGCCGGGGCCGCGTGCGGCGGCCCGGGTACGGGCCGGTTGGCCGGAGCCGCGTACGGCGGCCCGGGTACCGGCCGGTTGGCCGGGGCCGCGTGCGGCGGCCCGGGTACGGGCCGGTTGGCCGGAGCCGCGTACGGCGGCCCGGGTACCGGCCGGTTGGCCGGAGCCGCGTACGGCGGCCCGGGTACCGGCCGGTTGGCCGGAGCCGCGTACGGCGGCCCGGGTACCGGCCGGTTGGCCGGAGCCGCGTACGGAGCCGGGGCCGGGTACGGGCCGGTCGGCCGGAGCCGGGTACAGGCCGATTGGCCGGGGCCGCGTGCGGGCAGGGTGCGGGACCGGGCCGGACGGCTCTCCTCCCGTCACCGATGTCCACACCAGAGCCCGGACCCACAGCAAAAGGGGCGGGCACCGAACAGCCAAGCACCCCGCTGCTCGGGCCGCGCGAGCACCGGAGCCCGGGGCAGGCCGAGCGTCGAAGCCGGGCGCCCCGGGCGCGACCCGGGGCGCGAGCCAGGAGTCGGCCGGAACCCGACCCGGGCGCGAGGCCTGGAACGACCCGGAGGCAGGCCAGACCCGGGCGGGAGCCGGGCGTCGACCAGGCGCGGGCCAGACCCGGGCCAGGGAGTCGCCCGGAAGCCGACCCGGGCGCGAGGCCTGGAACGACCCGGAGGCAGGCCAGACCCGGGCGGGAGCCGGGCGTCGACCAGGCGCGGGCCAGACCCCGGCCGGGGAGTCGACCCGGGCAGGGGCCCGACAACTCCTGCGGTAGCAGGCACTGTTCGCGCCGGAGCCCGGCCGGGCACCGGGAGACGGTCACTGAACAGGAAAGTACCCGGCCCCGGCACGGCAGGGCAGGGCAGGCCGATGTGGACCCGGGCGGGAGCGGGGAGTCGACCAGGCGCGGG
Source organism: Streptomyces avidinii (assembly GCF_014650695.1). Lineage (GTDB taxonomy): Bacteria > Actinomycetota > Actinomycetes > Streptomycetales > Streptomycetaceae > Streptomyces > Streptomyces avidinii. The sequence continues at coordinate 25,564 of NZ_BMVL01000028.1, forward strand.
CCAGACCCCGGCCGCGGAGTCGAACGGGCGCGGGCCGGACCCGGACCGGGGAGTCGCCCGGAAGCCGACCCGGGCGCGAGGCCTGGAACGACCCGGAGGCGGGCCCGACCCGGGCGGGAGCCGGGAGTCGACCAGGCGCGGGCCAGACCCCGGCCGGGGAGTCGACCCGGGCAGGGGCCCGACAACTCCTGCGGTAGCAGGCACTGTTCGCGCCGCTGCCCGGCCGGCACCGGGAGACGGTCACTGAACAGGAAAGTACCCGGCCCCGGCCCGGCAGGGCCGGGCAGGGCCGGGCAGGGCCGACGTGGACCCGGGCGTCCCGCCCGGGGGCCGGGGCCGACAACCCACCCGGAAACAGCCGATGTTCACCCGTGACAGGACCGCGGCCCGGCACCGGAGCGCCGCCACCGAACCGCAGACACACCCGCCCGGGCAAACACACCCGACAGCACCCCCCCTCCCCGCCGGCCGGCCCTCACCCCAAAACCGTCTCCCGGTACCACGGCACGCACGCACCGAACGCCTCGGCGAACCGCGGCCCCGGCGAAGCCGCCAACCCCGCCCACAACCGCCCACTGTCGTACCAGTGATCCACCGCCAACAGCCTCACCCCCCGCACCAACACCGGATCGATCCCCCCCGAACCACCCAACAACTCCACCGCCCCCGCCAGATCCACCTCCCCCACCGGCAACGACAACCCCAACCCCCCGGCCACCGTCTCCACCAACTCCCGCCCCGACACCGGCTCCGGATGCCCCGCATGCAACACCCCACCCATCACCTCCCTGCGCACCGCCAACTCCACCAACGCCCCCGCCAACGCATCCACCGAAATCATCGAAACCCGCGCCCGCCCACCCTCCACCCACAACGGCAACCGACCCAGCAACCGCACCAACCCCGGCACCACCCAACGATCACCCCTCCCGAACACCAGATACGGCCGCACCACCGTCCCCCCCGCCGCCAACACCAAACGCTCCCCCACCAAACGCGTCCCACTCGTCACCGACCCCGGCCGCTCCACCACCTCCCCCTCCACCACACCCCGATGCACCCCATCCCCATACACCGCCGCCGTACCCAACTGCACAAACCGCCCCACCCCCGCCCGCCGCGCCTCCACCAACAACGCCCGCGTCCCCTCCACATTCACCGCCCGCAACTCCCCCGACGTCCCCACGATCCGCGACGCCAGATGCAACACCGCCCCCACCCCCTCACACAAACCCCGCAACGAACCCCCCGCCAGATCCCCCCACACCTCCTCCAC
>NZ_BMVL01000029.1 GCF_014650695.1 Streptomyces avidinii
CCCGCGGAGCGGGACCTTCGGCGGCAAGCCGCCGAAGAGCGAAAGCCCTCCGCAAGCGGAGGGCAGCCGTGCTGACGCACGGCCAGATTCCCGCGCGAGCGCGGGAATTGACGTCCGCAAGCGGACGTCAAGGGAAAGGCCCGGCGCAAGCGCCGGGCCGGTGGCGCTGACGCACCACCAGATGTCCGCGCAAGCGCGGACATCGAAGGGGTGTCCGCTGACGCTCCCACCCCTTCTAGTCCTTCCGGCTCCGCCTCCAGGAAGGGGCCCGCTGCCGCGGGCCGGCTGGCAGCAGTTAGAGGGTCCTCACCTTGTCTGCCTGCGGGCCGCGCTGGCCCTGCTGGATCTCGAACTCCACCCGCTGGTTCTCTTCCAGGTTGCGGAAGCCGCTCCCCTGGACGGCACTGAAGTGCACGAACACGTCCGCCCCTCCTTCATCCGGCGAGATGAACCCGAACCCCTTCTCTCCGTTGAACCACTTCACCGTTCCCTGAGGCATGCTCATACCCTTCCCGTGGATGATCGCCAGGATCCTCCCCCTTGGGTGAGTACGGGAAACCGGGGTTTTCGGGCAGCGTCGACGGTACAGTCGTAAGTGTGCATCACGTTGGAAGTGATACGTGTAGCTGTGTAGGATCCCGAGAACATCGCCACCCCCTCCCCGGCGGGCCTGTCTGCCGATTCGAGTTCAGCGGAGTGCCGAATGCAGAAGTCTGGTGACATCGTGCTGCGTCCTCATCAGGAGGAGGCGGTTGAGGCCATTGTCCGTGGGCTGGATATTCCTCCTGGGAAACGGATCCCGGAGGGGGGTCTGCGGGCCACGGTGGTGGCGGCGTGCGGGACCGGAAAGACGTTCATCGCCGCTGCGGCGGCTCTCCGGCTCGCGCGGCACGGGCGGGTCCTGGTGCTGCTGCCGACGCTGGATCTGCTGACGCAGACGGTGCGGGAGTGGCGGCTCGCCGGGCACAGCGGGCCGGCTGTCGCGGTCTGCTCGCTTGAGGACGACCCGCAACTGTGGCAGCTCGACGTGCGGACGACGACGTCGGCGCCGCAGCTGGGGCTGTGGCACGGGCGCGGCCCCGTCACGGTCTACGCCACCTACGCCTCCCTGCCGGTCATCGCCGAGGCCCACGAGGGCCTGTACGGGCTGCCGATGGACGTGTTCGACCTGGTGATTGTCGACGAGGCGCACCGGACGTCCGGGTCGGCCGGGAAGGCGTGGGCCGATGTCCACCGCCAGGACGTCATCCCGGCGATGCGCCGGCTGTACATGACCGCGACTCCAAGGGTCTGGATGGAACGGCCCCCGCGGTCCCGGGCGCAGGAGCGGGAGCGGGAGGAGGCGCGCCGGCGCGCAGCGGAGACGGAGCGCAGGGAGCGGGAGGAGGCGGAGGCCGAGGGCCGGGTCTACGTCAACCGGCCGCGTTGGGATCGCCTGCCGAGGGAACTCGCCTGCTCGATGGATGATCCGAGGGTGTTCGGGCCGGTTGTTTATGAGTTGTCGCTCGCTTCGGCTATTTCTCGGGGGCTTTTGGCGAAGTATCAAATTGTCGTCGCGGAACTCACCGACCCCGTCGTCACTCCGGCCCGGCTGAATAGTGAGGAGCGGTACGAGGAGCAGCTGCGCGGCGAGCGCCTCGCCGCCATGCAGACCGCGCTCCTGGAGACCATGGCCGCGCACGGGCTGCAGACCACCATCACGTTCCACCACCGCACCGTGGAGGCGGAGGCCTTCGCGGCGGGGCTCGACCGCGTTGCCCGCCGGTTGCATGCGGTGGATCCGGGGCGGCATCCCGAGCGGGTGTGGTCGGGGTGGCTGTGCGGGGACCACGAAGGCACCCACCGGCAGTCGGTCCTCGCGGATTTCGGGCGCAGGGCCGGGCGGGCGGTGCTCAGTAATTGCCGAGTTCTGGGCGAAGGGGTCGATATTCGGGCGACGGACAGCGTGGCCCTGATCGATCCCAAGGGGTCGGCCGTCGACATCGTCCAGGCCATCGGGCGGGCCTTGCGGCAAAAACCCGACGAAGGAAAGATGGCCACGCTGATCGTGCCTGTCTTTTTGCGCGAGGATGAAAAGCCTGAAGACATGCTTTCGTCGAATTCGTACCGGCCGCTCATTCGGGTTTTGGCTGGACTTCGGGCGCATGATGAAAAGGCTGTGGAAATGTTGGCTATTCCGCAGGAGAACCAGAAAAGGATCGTGGACCCGTATCGACCGGTCGGGAAGGCGCCTGAGGAGGGCGAGGAGGAGTCGCGGCTGCTGCTCCGGTTCGCGGCGCCCCGTGATCCGGCGCTGATCGCGAAGTGGATCAGCTACACCGTGATCAACACCGAGCGTCAGGACTGGCGTCGGGGCGCGGAAGCCGCGTACCGCTACCGGCAGCGTGAGGGCGATCTAGAGGTCCCGTACGAGCACGTGGAGACGGCGGGGGCGTTCCCGCTGGGGCGGTGGCTGTCGGATCAGCGACGCACCTACCGGGCCGGGGCCATGATCGGCGAGCGGGCGGCCGAGCTGGAGGAGCTGGGGATCGTCTGGGACACCGCCGACGCCGGCTTCGAGACCAACCTCGGCGCCGCACGCGCCTACTACGAGCTCCACAGGACGCTGGCCGCGCCGCGGCACGCCACCATCCTCGACATCGCGATCGGGCAGTACCTCACGAACATCCGCCGCCCCGGCGGGCTGGGCAAGGACCCCGAACGCGCGCAGCGGCGGGCCTCGGCCCTGGCCGCGATCGACCCGGACTGGAACCCGGGGACGCTGGGGTGGACGGTCGACTGGCAGCGGCACTACGCCTATCTCACCCAGCTCCTCGACGAAGGCGCCCGCCTGACCGCCGTCGTGCCGGGGGTGACCCGGCACGGCGAGGACATCGGACGCTGGCTCGCCACCCAACGCCGGAACTGGGACCGGCTGAACGCCGAGCAGCAGCGCCGACTCGCCGAACTCGGCGTAAAGCCGCAGAAGGCCGTACGTGCGCGTAAGGCCCCGGCCAAGGCCGCCACGGCCACCGGGCCGCGCGCGGGCGGCGCAGCGTTCCAGAAAGGCCTTGAGGCCCTCACGCAGTACATCGCACGGGAAGGCACCCTGCCAGGGCGCGCCGGAGTGCAGGAAATGCCTGACGGGGACATCCACCGCGTCGGGATCTGGCTCGCCAACCAGAAACAACGCCGAGACAAGCTCGACCGGACACAGCGCGCCGCGCTCGCCGGCCTCGGTGTGGGCTGGGCTGCCTCGTGATCGTCCCGCAATCCCCGGCCCCGGCATCGGCCGAGTCGCTAGCCCCGTCGTAGTCGCATGGGCGGGTTCGGGGTGCGGTCGTGCTCTCTCATGCACGGTCGGCGGTGCGCGTCACCTGGCCGGTACACGGCTTCGCACCGGGCGCGGTCATCTGGTCCGGGTGGGCCTCGGGGACTCGGTCTCCCCGCCGAGACCGACCAGGAGGCCGGCCCGGACGAGGTGGCCGACCGTCGGGGGCAGTCACCCGGGGGCGGCCCAACGGAAGCGGGACGACCGCCGGAGCCTCTGTCAGCCGGTCCGTCGTCCAGGACGCCCCGACCGGGCCCGCGGCGCGGCCTGGACCGTCTCCAGGTTCGGCGGCAAGGGCGCCCCGGGGTGGGGTAAGGCGTGGGCTGTCGGACGGGCCTGAAGGCTGCGCCGGTCTCGGAATGCTCCGGCCCGGCCGGGGGCACCGCCCCCCGGACACGGGCCTCGGCAGCGGTCTGGGCCGTGCGTTCCGGGGCACTGCCACGTCGGCGGATACACGTCAAGCCCCGAGTTCCAGGGGCGTGACCCGTCAGGGCTCTCCGGGGCCCAATGGAGACACGAGCCCGATACGGGCCCACCCGGAAAGGGCCGCTCCTCGGCCCCCGGGCAGTCTCTGACCACAAGGAGCACCACCATGATCCGCACCACCCTGACCCAGCGTCTCGCCCTCCTCGGCGCCTCCGGAGCCCTCGCCGTAGGCGGTGCGCTACTGCCCTCCAGCGCCCTGGCCGCACCGGCACCCCAGGTCGCAGCCGTGCAGATGGCGCCCGACCACCAGGCGCACCCGGTCGGGAACAAGACGACGACCAAGACCGAGACGAGGATCGTCAAGCGCACCCTGAACGACGGCAGGGTCAAGGTCACCAAGACCAAGACCGTCACCAAGACGACCAAGGACCACCACGGCAAGGTGGTCAAGAAGACCGTCACCAAGACCGAGTCCGTGCGGATCCTCCCGGCGCCGGACGACGACTGACGCAGCCGACCACGTATCCCCCGGTCGGACTGCCACCCGCCCGGACACACGAAGCGCGAGCCGCCTCCGGGGGCCCACGCCGGGGCAGGGGCCCTCCAGCCCCGCCAGCCGGTTCCCCGTCGCCGCCGGCCGGGGCAGGTGGCAGATCCTGCCGGCGACCTGGGGGCTCAGCTGCCCAGCCGGCTGAAGGCCCAGCGGAGCACCTCCTGGTCGGGGTGTTCTCGGCCTGTGCGTTCCAGTGCGGTGAGGGCGTGCGCGGTGAGCCGGGCCCAGTTGCGGAAGTTTCCGTGCGTTGCGTGGCGGTCTGCGTAGGCGATGTCGATGGGGTCGGTGTTGGCCCAGATGGGGTGGTAGAGCGGGATGACCTGCTGGACTTCGTCCAGGGTCAGCTTGGTGACGTGCTGCCAGATAAAAATGCGGGCGCCTCTGGTCATCCGCTGCGCTGTTTCTGCGCGGCATGGTCGCTGGAAAGCCCGCGGCGGCGGAGCCGAGAGCGGGCCGGGCGGGCGGCCGTGCCGCGCGCGACCCGCGCCAGCGGGTCGCCTTGAAGACGTAGAGAAAGTTTGGACGCACCCCGCTTCGGCGGGGCGCCGCAACGGCTATTGGAGATGCGCTGTGAGCTGGTCAGTCCGGGGGATGGGCAGGCGCAACCAACCTCCCCAACCCATCCCCCGACGTTGCCGTCACCGTTTCCGTCAAACGCCGTTCATCTACCGGGTTGACTAGCGAATCACATGGCTATCAGGGACTCTCGTGCGCCCTACGCCAAGATCGAAATGGTTCCAACGTGGAAATTTGAGAGGCTGCACGCTCAAGGATCATCGAGAAATCAAATGTCAGCTTATCGAGCATATCTTCCATGCTGGCGCAATCGACATACTCGACACCAGGCGACGGCTTCCAGGAAGTCCTAGAATGGCAGCGAATTTCATATGAGCCATCCACTCGATCGAAAGTAATGCTCCGCTCTACGCCTTGCGAATAGAAGTCAACCTCACCAGTTCCGTTCAACTTCAAACTTTCGACCAGGCTGGGTACCTGTTCGATCAAAGTCGACATGTCATACGACACATCGAAACCCCAATCCCCACTTCCGAATCCCGCGATATGAAAACTGCAGCCCACGTCGGACAAGATCCGACATCCCTGCATCACCAGGTATTCGTAGTCAGCCGTGTCCTCTAGCGGTTCGAGTGCTATCGACGAAGCGACCGAACCAGAGGGACATGAAATCCTGAATTCAAATGACACTGCGATTAATCCTTCCGCGAAACGAGATTCGCGCCAATGATGACGTTAAGGCGTGGGGCCGAAGACCGGATAAGCCGTCTTGTAGAGGTCATTCTTGCTGGGAACGAGCAATGCAGCCCGAGCAACGACAGTCGTTCCGTCCTCAAACACCACCTGTCCGAGACCCTCGGGTATCGGCACGGAGCGAGCACCCGCCCCTTCGACGTGCACGCTTCTCAGAAAATCTGCCGCCGCATCGTTATCAGTCCAGCGCCCCTGTGGCTCACCCTTCTTGCGAGCACGATCTGCAAGCTGCGCCACACTTTTCCCATGGTCGCTAAAGGTGTGACCGAAGGTCTTGACACTCTTCGAGCTCCAGTTGACGTTGCAGAGGCCATTCGCATTATGGACTAGAACCGGCGTGTCGCCCGCCAGCACATAGTACGTGTGAAAGTCTTCGACGGTGAAATTGTACGTCGCAATCCGTTCCGAATATGCCCTGTTTTCTGTAACCCAAACAACGTCTCCAGTATCAGTTTCGAGTGAGATCCCGACTGCTAGATCGCCAGCCTCGATCCACTTCTGCTCTTGCGGCGACCAGAAAGGGTGTTCGCGTGTTGCAACAATCTCGCCCCTTCCTCTTGGCCCTTCGATCGATACGGCATTGAGCGGCTTCTCCCCATCCGTTCGGGACAGGTGGGTTACGGTTTTCGCTCCGCGGTCTCCTGATCGGGGATCTGTCGATGCGACCTCATCCCCAACAGCGATTTCCTCGATCTTCTTCTGCGACCCGTCAGCCATCAGTACTAGCGTTCCCGCTAGAAAACAATATCCCGTGCCAGAGCCCGATGCCGCAGTTTTTCCAGCAGGCCGCCCCAAAGCTCCGCCGCGGATGGCAAACCATCCGAGACTTCCGCCGGTCATTCCAGTCAGTACTCCCATTTTGTATCCAGCGTTGCGGGCGCCGCAAATCAAAGCGCCGTCACCTTCAGCGCATGGAAGGTCCGGTATCTCGTCGGCAGTATGTGAATTTAGGTTAGGGTCTCCAGGACTTCCCTTTATCACTCCCTGCGCGGGATATCCGGAAGCCGTTTGGACGTAAATTACCGGCGGCGGCTTCCGGTACGGCCCTTTCCCTTCTTTTTTGACGTAGGTTCCGCTGCCCTTGGTCTGACCGCACCATTTGCCACAACCATTGTTCCGAATGATCGTTCCGTATCCCCTCGTGTGCCTCGTCGCGGCGTCGACGACGTCCTGGGGAGCGGATTGGAAGCCGCCGTCGCTGTCGCCTTCGTAGTACTTGAGGCCGTCCGGGTCGGAGAAGGTGAAGGGGTTGTTGGCGGAGTAGGTGTAGCCGTGGAGCTGTTGGGAGTCTGTGAGGTCCAGGATTGGGTCGACGGATATGAATCGGCCGGTCAGGGGGTCGTATTCGCGGGCGCCGATGTGGGTGAGGCCGCTGTCGTTGTCCTTGGTGCCTCCGACGAAGGTCTTCTCGCCGGTCCAGGTCGTGGGCTGGGTGCCGCGGGTTTCTCCGAAGAGGCCGGTCTTGCGGCGGGTGAGGGTCTGGGTGGCGTCGGCGGTGATCTGGGTGGTGCTGGTGTTGTGGTGGTCGGCGAGGGTGAAGGTGAGCTTGCCGCCTGTGCGCATCGCGATGTCGCCGTAGTAACGGGTGCCGGTGACTGTGCCCGTCTTTTCGAGCTTCAGTTCGTTGCCGGCGGGCAGGTAGAGCGTGGTGGCGTCCTTCTCCTTGCGCAGGAGGCGGTTGCCGGCGGTGTCGTAGATGAACGAGTTGCTGGTTGTGCCTTGTGCGAGGGACTTGAGGTGTCCTTCGGCGTCCCAGTCGAGGTACTGGGTTTCACCGGTGCCGCTCTTGCGGGTCTTGGTGTTGCCGGAGGCGTCGTAGGTGAAGGTTTCCTCGTGCGAGCTGCTGCCGGTCTGGGTGACCTTGGGCAGGTCGTGCTTCCCGGCGGTCGGTGGCGCGTAGGTGCGGGTCGTGTCGGCGGTCGGGCCGGAGGCGGTCGTGTGCTTGGTCTCGGTCTTGCGGTTTCCGACCGCGTCGTAGGTGTAGGTGGTCCAGTACGGGTCCTCGCCCCCGATGACGGAAGCCGACGGAGCGGCCGAACACGTCTCGCCCTTATTGGTCCAGGCCTGAGTGATGCGGCGCAGTGCGTCAAGGTTGACGCACTGGGTGTCGGTCGTCCGGGCCGCGTCCATGCCGTAGGCAGTGGCGATCGAGGTCAGGTTGCCTACGGGGTCGTTGGTGTACTTGGTCTCATCGACCCTTGTCGGTGCGACGTCACGGTCGACGACGGTACGGGTGAGAGCGCCTGTGTGCGGATCGTACTCGGCGCTCCGGTACAGGTTTTGGCCGGACGAGCCGAGTACCTGGCGGACGGTGCGTCCGTAGGGGTCGTAGGTCATCGCCGACACGAGACGGGTGCTTCCGGCGGCCATGTTGTTGAGCAGTCCGGAGACTGTCTTGTAGGTGCTGCCGACGGTTTCGGCGGGAAGTCCGCCCATGGCGGGTTGGACGGTCCTGAGGACCTGGCCTGCGATGTTGTAGTAGATCGTCCACTTGTAGGTGCCGGCCAAGGCGCCGGTGTCGGGGGTGGACGGGATGGTGACCTGGGTCTCCAGCGGCTGGTAGACGTCGTTGTAGGCGAGGACTTCGGAGGTGTAAGCCTTGCCGTCGACGTAGCGTGTGGACTTGGACAGTTGGCCCTTGACGACGGTGTCGTAGAGGGACGAGGTGAGCGTCGTCGCGCCCTGCTTGGTGGCGACGGGACGGCCGAGGTCGTCGTAGTCGGTGTGCAGGGTGACCCCGCGGGCGTCGGTGACATCGGTGACGCGGTCGCCGGCGTCGTAGGCGGTTTTGGTGACGCCCTTGTCCGGGTCGTTCACCTCGGTCTGGCGGGCGCGGACGTCGTAGGTGTACGTCCACTTGGCGTTGCCGGGGTCGGTGACCTGGGCCAGCTGGCCGCGCTTGTTGTAGGTGTAGGTGGTCGACTGCGAGGTGGTCCGCGCCGCGTCGGTGTATTGCTTGGTCTCTACCGTGCGGCCCAGTGCGTCGACGACGGTGGTGGTCGTGGTGCCGCCCTGCGGCGGGACGACCGTGGTGGTGTCGCCGGTGTAGCTGGTGGTGGTGCGCTTGGTTTCCTTGCCCAGGTGCTTGGCGATCACCGTCGTGGGGCGGCCGGCGCCGTCGAAGAGGGTGTCGGTGGAAGCCGGGTAGGTGAGTTCCTGTCCCGTCACCAGGCCGGGTGACGGGACGCCGTCGGCGTAGTAGACGCCGGAGTGCCGCCAGGCCAGACCTCGGGTGTCGTAGAAGGTCTCCGTGACCAGACGGCCGCCCTCCTCAGGGGTTCGTGTCTGGGTCTGCGTCTGACGCTCGCGCAGCAGTCCGTCCTGGATGGAGTGGAGTACGGAGTACTTCTTGTCGTGTGTGAGCGTCTTGGAGGTGACGACGTTGGGTCCGTCATTGCGGACGGTGTACTCGAAGATGTGGCTCGGCTGGCCCGGGTTGGTCTCGGCCGTCCAGTTCGGGGCCCAGGCTTTCGTCACCCGGCCGAGCGCGTCGTAGGCGGTCGTGGTGATCTTGCCGTTGGCGTCGGTGATCTTCGTGGGCTGACCGCGGAGTGGGTCTATCTGGTTGCTGACGGCGTGGCCCAGGGGGTTCGTCGTCGTCATCGCAGTGGCGGTCTCGCCCGTTGCAGGCGTGTAGGCGGTGCTGGTCACCTTCCCGTAGGGGTCGGCGGATGCCAGTGCGCGGCCGTAGAGGTCGTAGCAGATCTCGTTCTGGGCCGTTCCGCAGGTGCTGGGGACGGATGAGAGGGTGTCGTAGCCGTCGCCCTTGCCGTTGATGGTTTCGGTCTTGGTCGGCAGGCCGCGGGCCGGGACGGTGCCGAGCGTGCTGTTGTCGTAGTAGGTCCGGGTGTCGCTGACAATGTCGGCCGGGCCGCCGGCCGGCGTTCCGCACGGCGTGGCGACGGTCTCGAGGCGGCTGCGCCTGTCCAGGATCCAGCTGGTGGTGTTGCGTGCGTAGCTGGTGGTGGTGCAGGTCTCGTCGCCGGGCTTGGCGGTGTCGCCGGTGTTCGACTCCCAGTCGACCATGCCGTAGTCGTCGAAGTGACGGCTGGTCTCGGTCGTGCGGGTGCCCCCGGTGATGGTGGTGCGGGTCGATTCTTTCTCGGTGCCCGTTTTGTAGGAGACGAGGTTGGGCAGGCCGGGACGGGTCCGCTTGGCCACCTCACCTGAGCGCCACGGGGTGCTGGACGTCGCGCTGAGGAGCTTGCTGGTGTCGTCACCGTCGTAGGTGGCGGACTCCCGGACCATGCCGGCGAACTCGGGCCGGTCGATAACGGCGGCACCCGTGCCGTCCTTGACTTCCTTGCCGTCGAGGCCGCGGAAGTAGCGGGTCTCGGACAGCGTGCGGGGGTCGTTGGCGGCGCCGGTGCGGGTCTGGACGAGTCCGTAGCCGCGGGCGACGGAGTGGACGCGGTCGTCGGCCTTGGTGAACTCGCCGGTGTCCTTGTCCCAGGCCGCCCCGCCGAGGTAAGCGTACGAAGTCACCTTGTCGGGCGTCGAAGCGAGGTTGTCGCCCTCCACGATCTGGTTGACGACGTAAGTGTTGAACCAGTCGAGTTTGGAGGTATCGCCCTCCCAGGCCCATTTGACCGGGTAGCAGCGCTTGGTGTTCGTCGCGTCGGCGGCCGGGAGTGTGGTGGGGGTGCAGTCGGGCTGGGAGTAGGTGACACCGATGGTGCCACCGGTCTCGGTGTTGACCTGCGACATGCGCAGCCGGATGTAGGGGGCGAGGCCGTCGCCGGTCTTGTCCACCCGGTTGGGGCGCTGCTCTCCCGCGAAGGTGACGGGCGGGAGCGTGATGTCCTCCGCGGCGCCGGCTTTTGCGGTGCGGGTGATGGACTTCAGCCACATCGGGGTGGAGATGCCGTCGCCCGCCGGCGGGAAGTTCTGGTCCAGGGTCCAGGAGTCGACGTCCTGGTGCGCGCCGCTGGTGAGGACCTTGGTGTGGATCCCGGTGAGGCGCATGCGTGACCAGAACGTCGGCGAGTACTGGCCCTTGCACTCGGTGGAGCCGTCCTTGCAGAACAGGTCGTACGGGGAGTCCGGCCAGTTCTTCGCGTTGGTCTCGTCGAAGGTGCCGCAGTTGGCCAGGCAGCGCTCGCTGACGCCGAACTGCACCTGGGCCATGGCCTTGCCGCTGTAGACGGTGTCGGAGCGCAGGCCGTAGTCGATGTGGTCGAGCCAGCCGCCTCGGATGTACTGGGTGACGGTGGCCTTGCCTGTGGTGTCCGAGACGTTGCGGCCGTAGTTGTTGGTCTCGGTCTTCCAGTAGTACGCCATCGCGTCGCCACCGGGTGTGACGACGTAGTCGAGCTGCCAGCGCCAGGCCTGCTTGCACCAGGCACTCGCGAACGAAGCCTTGTAGCAGGGCTCGCCCGTCTGGTTGCCGAAGACGGGTGCGGTCCAGGCCGAGTTCGTCGTCGGCGTGGAGTCGTCCTTCCAGCCCGGCAGGCGGTTCAGGCCGAAGAAGTACTGGGTTCCGTCGGTCGTGGTGATCTTCCAGTGCTCGCCGTCGTTGTCGCCGTTGGCGGCGCCGGTGAGCTTCTCGACCTTCTCACCCGAGTCCGAGGCCGGGTGCCAGCCCTTGCCCTGCTCGTAGACGAGCTCGGTCGACTTGCCGCCCAGCGACAACGTGGCGTTGTCGTTGAACCAGCACTGGTCGCCGACCTTGGTGGTGTTGGTGCCACCGGTCTTGTCATCGTTGCAGGGCTTGTACCTGCGTTCGATGAAACCGGGCTCCCAGCCCCAGCCGTCACCGATCCACGAGCCCTGACTGTTCGACATGCCGGTGCGGCCGTCGACGGACTGCGAGTTGTAGCCGAGGGAGATCTGCGGTGCCAGGCCGCCGGGCACGGAGGGCGTCTCGACCGGGTAGGACCAGGAGAAGGCACCCGTGGAGCCGCCCGTGCTCCAGGAGCCGGAAGCCTGCAGCGAGGTCGCCTTGTAGTCGCCCGTCGCTCCCGCGTCGCCCGCCGTCGCGGCAAGAACGTTCGCACCGCCCGAGGCCGTGGCAGCCGACTTGGCTGCCGGCGCACCAGCGGACTTCGGCGAGGCGCCGGAAGCCGTTGCAGGTGTGGTCACCTGGGCCGAGAGCTTGCCCGTGCGCGTGTCGTTGTGCGTCTGCAGCGGCTTCTGTGTACGGCACTCCGCGCGCTCTGGAGTTGTCAGAGCGCAGGCCGGGAGCTCGACCAGGCGCAGTCGGGTGGCGTAGTCGCCGCCGTAGGCGCCTCGGAAGGAGTTGTAGTCGACCTCGACCTTCGCCGAACCGGCTTGCGCGGCGCCGTCGGCGCGGCCTACCGAGAGCAGGACGCCGTCGACGCCTGCCTTGCGGGCGGCGTCCTTGCCTGCGAGGGAGACCTTCACCTTCGACGGCGCTTCGGCCGCCTTGCCCGGCGCGGCGTGGACCGCGACCGGGAGCTTGCCCGCCTGTTGCGGACCCGAGCCGATGGTCGGTCCCTGAGCGGATCCGGACAGGAACGACTTCGAAACCGGACCCATGTTGGGCGTCAGTTCCAGCTCTGCCGAACCGGCCGCCGGCCAGGAGACCTTCGGGGCCTTCCACGGCGCCGCGGCGGCGTCGTCGGCCTTCGGCGCGCCGCCCGAGCGGACCGGCTTGACCGCTACCGCCTTGGGCTGCTTGAGCTCCGGCAGTGACGATTTGGATTTACTGTCGGCTACGGCAACCGAGCCAGGCAATATGCCCGAGAGAACGGCTGTGGCCAACGCCACAGAAAGCCCTCTCATGCGAAATTTTCTCACACCCCACCCCATGCTTCAGAACGAATTACCGGCGCAGGCTAACAGCCTGAAACCTTCTATCTGGCATCCAGTCAGCTGCCTGAAGTCCACTCTCTCCAGCTCTTGTTACCGCGAAGTAGGCTGTTTTGGATCAATCAGACAATGTTGATCAATCGCCGCAAATATTGCAGACGTATGGAGACATCTGGCGTGCGGATCCCAGGTAGAGTCTCCGCGGATATCGGACAGATGGAGTTTGCGTGAGACAAAGAGAGGCCCAGCTCGGCATACCGGGTGGGCGGGCGATTTCACGAGTAATTGCGATGGCCCTGATAAGCGGAATAGCTGCTACCGGATTGGCTGTAATACATCCCTCTGCGATTGCGGCGGCCGCTACCGATCCCGTCGCCGAGGGCTCGATGAGTGCGGCGGACTTCGCGCTTTCCAAGGCCAAGGAAACCGGCCAGCCCTACGAATTGACGTCCGCGCGGACCGAGACGTCGGACACGTGGGCGCTGCCGACCGGCAAGTGGTCGGTGAAACGGCACGGGACGACGGTGCGCGTCCGACGCGGCGGTGGCTGGGTTGCGACCGATCCGACGCTGGAGTTCGCGGCGGATGGAAAGGTGCAGCCGAAGGCCTCGGCCGTGGCGATCGCCTTCTCGGGCGGGGGTACCGGCCCACTGCTGAGCGGGGTGAAGAACGGGCGGACCCTGTCGCTGACCTGGCCGAAGGCGCTTCCCAAGCCGACGCTCGCCGCGAACGTGGCGACGTACGCCAATGTGCTCCCGGACGTGGACCTGCAGGTGAAGGCCGAGGTCGAGGGGTTCTCCCAGCTGCTGGTCGTCAAGACCGCCGCCGCGGCCAAGCACCCCGACCTCGCGACGATGAAGTTCAAGCTCGCCACGGTGGGCCTGGACGTCACCAAGGACGGAACGACCGGACTGCTGACCGCGGTCACTCCGGCCGGCGAGGCGGTCTTCACGTCGCCGAACCCGGTGATGTGGGACTCCACGACCACCGCCGGATCCGCAGCCCCGGCGCCCGCGCGTGCGGCTGCGGCCGGCAGCGGCTCGAGGGCGACCAGCGCCCCCGGTGATGTCTTCGTGACACCGTCCGGGGCGAAGAACGCCCAGATGCCCACCACCATCACGGGCGGCAATCTCGAGATCAAGCCCGACCAGGCCCTCCTGGCGAATGCCGCGACGAAGTACCCCGTCTACATCGATCCGTCGGTGACCTGGGGCGCACGGCAGAACTGGGCATGGGCCTACCGCACGTGGGAGAACAACTCCTACTGGAACACCCAGGAGGACGTGCGGGTCGGCTACGAGAGCCAGACGAACGGGCTCTCGCGGACCTTCTTCCAGCTCGACACCTCTGCCGTCAAGGGCGCTCAGGTCTCGAAGGCGACGTTCCGGATCAAGGAGACCTGGTCCTGGTCCTGCACTCCCAAGCCCGTGGAGCTGTGGACCACCGGACCCATCTCACCGCAGACCACCTGGAAGAACCAGCCCGGCAAGCGCAACAAACTCGACACCGTCAATGCCGCCAAGGGCCGGCCCGAGTGCGCTGCCGGCAACCTGGAATTCAACACCACCGCCGCCGTCCAGGAAGCCGCAGCCAACGGCTGGACCAACACGACCGTCGGCCTCTACGCCTCCAACGAGAGCGACGAGTACTCGTGGAAGCGCTTCGATCCCAAGACCGTCACCCTGGAGATCGAGTACAACAACCCGCCCAACACGCCGTCCGACCCCGGAACCTCACCATGGCTGCCCTGTGAGCAGGGCGGCTCGGTCGGTAACACCAACATCGGTCTTTACGCAACGATCGCCGACCGTGACTCCGGGAACCTGAACACCGAGTTCCAGATCTTCAAGTCCGGCCAGAGCACCGTCTGGGCCAGCCAGAAGATCGCGGGAAACAACGGCCAGGTCACCACGTGGAGCGTCCCGGACTCATCCCTCCCCGACGGCAGCTACACCTGGCGGGCGCGCACGACCGACCAGGACGGTGCGCAGTCCGGCTGGTCCCAAACGTGCAAGTTCACCGTGGACCGCGCCCGGCCGGCCGACGCACCGAAGATCACCTCGACGCTCTTCCCCGATGGCACCAACGGGTGGCCGACAGGAACCGGGAAAGCCCGCCAGGAGGGCGACTTCACCCTTTCCGCCAACGATGACAAGGATGTCGTCTGGTACGGCTACTTCACCGACTGGGACTCGCAGGTGAAGAGCGCCTCGGTCTCCGCAGGTGCAGCCTTCACGGCGAAGATCACCCCGCCCAGTGCAGGACCGCACTTCGTCTACGCCTTCACCCAGGACGCTGCCGGAAACCGCTCCGACACCGCCGTCTACCGCTTCTACGCGGCCCGCACGGCCACCAAGGACGGGCCCCACGACCTCAACGGCGACGGCCACCGCGACATCTGGAACAACGACCTCTTCGGCACACTCCTCACCTACGGCGGCCAGGGCAACAACAAGTTCTCCGCCATGGTCAGCTCCCCCGCCTCCTTCTCCGGCGCCCAGGTCGCCGACCTGGGCGACTGGGACGACGACGGATACAACGACATGCTCGCCCTCGAAAAGCCGTCCGGCGCGTCCTCCAAAATGCTGTCGATCTACCGCAACAACGGCCAAGGGACCGTCGACAACGCCGTTGAGACGACAGTCAACCGGCCCTCCGAGAACAACCACTGGGCCGACGCCGAGCAGATCATCGCCCCCGGTCGGCTCGACGGCGACGAACTCCCGGACATCCTCGTCAAACAGGGCAACAAGCTCTGGGCGTACTTCAACTCCACCTACGCCAACCTGGACGACGTTGACCCCGCGCTCGTCGGCGGCACGGACTGGGACAAGTACACGGTCATCGCCCCTGGTGACCTCAACAAGGACGGTGTGCCCGACCTGTGGCTGCGGGACAACGCCACCGGCGACATCCTGCGTACCCAGGGTAAGAAGAGCCTGGACCAGGGGCAGGCGGTCGACCTGGCCACCTGGGGCGCCCAGACTCGCACCAAGGTGGGCTCCGGCATCACCCTGGCGGGCTATCCGCAGGTCGGCTCGTCCGGGGACCTCAATGGTGACGGCGTCCCCGACCTGTGGGCCCGCGCTGCCGACAACACCATGGTCGGCTGGCCGGGCAAGCTCGACGCCGACGGCAAGACCGTAGGCTCCTTCGGCGCGCGGTTCGAGATCGAGGGCGTCCCGGGCGCACGCATCCCCACCGGAACCACCCTGGCCTCCGGGCAGGAGTTCTCCAGCGGAATCTCCAAACTGCGGATGCAGGCCGACGGCAACCTCGTGCTGCTCAGCAAGGACAACAAGCAGCTCTGGGCCACCGGAACAGCCGAAAACCCGGGCGCCACGGCCCGCATGCAGAGCGACGGCAACCTCGTCGTCATCACGGCCGACGGCAAGACCGTCAAGTGGCACAGCAAGACCAGCATCCCGGGCTCGTACGCGGTGCTGCACCCCCGCGGCGTGCTCGTCCTCTACAGCCCCTCCGGACAGAGCCTGTGGACCAGTGGCAGCCAGAGCCGGCCGGACTACAACGGCGACGGCTACACGGACATGGCGCTGCGCGACGCCAACGGCGACCTCTGGATCTACCCCGGCACCGGCGGCAGCGGAACCAGCACGTTCGGCAGCCGGTACTTCGCGGGCAACGGCTGGTGGCGCGATGGCTGGGTGAACGTGTACAGCACCGACTTCAACAACGACGGATACACCGACCTCGTCGGGCGGACCCGTGACGGGGAACTGTACGTATACCCGGGCACCGGCCGAACCGGAACCGAGACCTTCGGCAATCGCATCCTGATCGGCACCGGCTGGAACACCTACGTGGACCTCGGCTTCGGCGACATCAACGGCGACGGCCGCACCGACGCCGTCGGCCGCGACAGCGGCGGCATCATGTGGGTCTACACAGGCAACGGCGGCAACGGCGTCCAAGCACTCAACACCCGGGCCGTCCTGGGCGACGGATGGTGGCCGGACGGCTGGCCCACCTTCCGGCTCGCCGACCTCGACAAAGACAACAAGATCGACATCCTGGGCCACAACACCGACAGCAACCTCTACCTCTACCTGAACACAAGCAACAACGGTGCGATGACCTTCGGCAAGCCGAGCATCTTCGGCAAGGGCTGGTGGACCGGCGAATGGACCCCCTACATCACCGACCTCAACAACGACGGCACACCGGAACAAGCCGGCGTGACCCGCACCGGTGAGCTCTACAACTACACCCCGAACAGCACCCTGATCAGTAACGGCCTGAACGGCTACGACGTCATCCTCTGACCCGTACCTATGCAATGAGGGGTGAGGCCTCGTACCAGGCCTCACCCCTCACCCACTCTCAGGCCAAAAAAGCCATCACCGCCTGAATCGCCCACGCGGTGATGGGTGGGACGGAGGTCCCGCCCACACACGGGCCGCGGCCCCTGCACGCGATCGACCCGGACTGGAAGCGGGGCTGGCGGGCCGAGACGGTGCAGGCGTCCGGACCATCCCCGCAGGTGCGGGGTCGACACTTTCTGAGCTGCGGTTTTGTCGGCCCAGGTGGCTGTTTCATTCAGTTACTTCGGGGCGGAGAGGACCATCCAGTGCAAGTCGACAAGCTTTCATCCAGCACGGTGTCACCACGTATCTTTCCGGCCCGCGTACCGGAATCCGCTCCGGCGAATCCTGAAACCAACGGAGCGGAAGCTGTGACGCGCGGTCACCCCTCCTAAGCGGTCAGGAGCAGGAGCAGGGCCTCGGAGCGGGCGGTCCCGAACGCGGTGGCCACCACTTCGGCCGGCATACCGTCGTTGCACAGCGCGCCAGCGGCCTCCGGGCCGATCCGGGCGGCGATCCGCTCCAGCACATCCGCGGCACGCGGCGCGGCCAACGGCACGTCCGCGGCCGTGGCGGTCAGCAGCTCGGCCACCTCAACCAGGAGCGCGGCCAGCTTCGTACAGGGGTCGCGTTGCCGATCACGTCCCAGCCCAAGGGGACTCCGCGGCGCCGCGCCATCCGCACGCGCACACCGCCTCGAGGGCGGCGTCGGCCGGAACGGGCGCGGGGACCCGGCGGGCAGGCACGGCCCACGGATCACCGGCCGCACCCATGCGCGCGGCCAGCACGTCCCTCGCCAGCACTGCGGCGCCGGCCACAGGGGCAGGAGCGGGGGCGGGGGCGGGGGCCGGTCACCGGAGCGGTCACCGGAGCGGAGGTGGCCGCCGGGGTGGTCGAAGCCGGGGCGGGTGCGGGGGTCTTGGCGGCGGCCGCGGTGACGGCGGCGACGGCCTGGTCGACACCGGCTCCGGCGCGGTGGGTCGATCCCCGCGCCATCGATGCGGCCCGTCGCGGCGGCGATGTCCGGCCACGCCGGGGAGGCGAGGATCGCGTCGCGGACCAGGCCCTGGGGCATCGTCGCCTTCAGGAGGTCGGCCCACCGGTCGGTACCCTCGGCCTTGATGCGCGCCGTGTTCGCGGTGACGGCCTGATGGACCCCGGCGGTCATCCGGCCCATCTGCGGCAGAAAGGTGCCGAGGTCGACGCCAGTCTGCTGCAGGCCCACGAGCTGGCGGGCCACCTTGGGCCAGTCCGTGTCTTGCATCAGCACGGCCAGGATGTCGTCTCCGAGGTGGCCGCGCAGTTGGTCGGCCGACCAGCCCGGCGCCATCGCCTCGGCGTCCTCGCCGAGCTCCTCCTCGGTGCCGGTGAGGCGATTTTGGGTGGCGCGGCGGACCGCGTCGGAGATGGTCATCACCAGGCGGTAGGCCATCGCCGCGGTCTGCGCCGCCTCCCCGAGCGCTTCGGCGAACGGCTCGGGCAGCGGCGGGTATCCGGACGTCATCAGCAAGTAACGGGTCCGGCCGCCGGCAGGCCACGGCCCGCGGTGCGCGTCACCCGGCCGGTACGCGACTTCGTGCCCGGTGGCGGCGGGCGGGGTGCCGGTCAGGCCGGCGGCCTCCCGCAGCAGCACGGCCGCCTGCGAGGCGGCCTGCGCCTGCGCCCGGAACTCCTGCGCGCGGTGCCAGGCGGCCGCGGCCTCCATCGCCTCCACAAGCGCGATCAGCAGCGTCAGGACGACCGCGGCGCCGCCGCCCCGGGCCCGCGCACGACAGGAACCTGAAGACGACCGGCTCTTGTACCTGTTCAGCAACTACTATCGAATAGGGCGACGTTGAACAGCGCTCAAGTGGGGGAGCCGTGCCAGAGGGAACCGAAATGAGCAAGGCCGCGGGCTATGCGGTCGGTGCGGGTGCCCTGATCTTCTCCGTGGTGTTCGTGGTCTTCGCGTTCTCCGGCGATCCCGGCGCCGAAGGTACTGCTGCCAGTACGGCTTACACCTCCAGCCCCACCCCGGCGTCCTCCTACGGAAACGCCCCAACCCATGCGCCGACCACCTTCCGGCTCCCGGGTGTCACCCCCGCCCCGACGGCGACGATCTCGATCGGCTTCCTTGAGCGAGCTGTCGCCCGGGCTGCATGGGGTGAGCTGAGCGCCTCCGACCAGCGGGAGAACTGCCAGCTGTACCAGGGCAACGGGGCGATCAACTACGGGCTTGCCCTGATGAAGAGAGGCAAGACGAAGGAAGAGGCGGCCGCCCTGGTCGGCGTGGTCGCCGACGAGTGCGATTGAGCTCTCCGTCTGGGTCACTACAGCGGATGCGCGGCCGCGATGACCGCACTCCGGCGCCCGCAGCCTGTCCGGCTCAGCCGAACAGATACGCGTCTCGGCCAGCGCCTACCCGGCCGGGGCGACGTGCGGGGTGAAACGCTCGCGGACCCTCGCCAGGGACAGGTCGTACGCCAGCTTCGAACCCGGGAACCACACCGGGCGCATGCCGCCGTCCGCACGATCGCCGGGCAGCGCCACCGAGTACCCCACCAGCACACCGTCATCGCCACGGCGCTCGCGCACGCCCACCCCGACGTCACGGAGCCGCTCCAGGAAATCGGCATCGTCGTGGGCCAGGCGGCGGCCCGGCGGACGGTGCGCTGCAGGGGCTCCCGGGCCGTCTCCGCCAGGCCGCGGCGGGCGGCCTTCTCCGCCTCGCCGGTGACCGGGCGGCGGCGCGCGGTGCGGTCCAGCGGTGACATCTCTGTGAGGCCCCAACGGGCCTCGAAGGCGCGGGCGGCGGCGTGCATCGCCAGGATGTCGCCGCGCAGCCGGGGGTGACGGCCGTCCTGCCGGGCCAACGTGGCGAGGAGGTGGATGTGGTCGGGGGCGTGGCGCACCGCGATCCACCGGCAGGCCTGTTCGTCACCGTGGCCGGCGATCCCCGCGGCCGCGACCATGGCGACGGCGACCTCGCCCCATTCGGCATCCGACAGGATCCGGTCGCCGGGGTGGTTGCGGACCGCCACGTGCCAGATGTGCTCCGCCGGCCGCTCGCCGCGCAGCGCGTCGACGGGAGCGTCCAGGAGGAGCGCCAGATCCGGCAGCGTCATGCGGGCCGGGGCGCGGGCCGGGCAGATCCGGATCCCAGCCCGCGACGAGGTGCGCATCGACATGTTCGTCGCGCTCGCCGGGACCGAAGAGGTAGTCCAGGAGCTCGGCGGTCGTCGACCCGCCCGGCGCCTTCTTCGGCATCACGAGCGGAGGCGCCTCTCCCGCATCACCGCGCACGTCGCCGCATCCACCCGCGCCACCGCCCCCAGCGCCTCCTCCAACACCCGCGCGGCCGCCTGAGGGAGGCCGGTATCGGGTGTACCGGTCGGGGTCAGGGCGCGCAGCGCTGTGACCGTCTCGCGCAGGTTCACCCTCGCCTGGACCAGCTCGCGCAGCACATCCGCGACGCCTGGGACAAGCGGGTGGCCGACCTGCGAACCGAACGCGCCCGCCGCCTCGGCTGCACCTGCGTCTGACCCCCCAACCCGAGCCCCGCGCCCGCTGTGCGGGGCTCGATCGTTGAACTGGGGCGGCATTCCTTCGGCAGGGGCCGATCGGCGGCTCGGGCCGTGTACGACGGGCCCCGTGCTGTCGCCGCCCGGGCCGCGCACCCGAACTCACCGACCGCCCTCGCTACTGCTCCAGCCTTCGTATCGAACACGGCCCGGTTGACAGGGGTCCGGCGCGTCGCGGGCTAGAGTCCGGTTGTGCCCCGGGCTACACGGCAGTTCAGGCTATGGGTAGCGGCAGCCGCCTCAGCGATCGTCGTCGTGTTCTGCTTCGTGGTGCTGCTACCAGCGCCATCAGAGATCTTCCAGCAGCCGGTCTCGCGGGGGGGGGCAGGGGAGGACCAGGTTGACTTCCAGCAGAAGGCTACGCGCGACCAGGCCGCGCTGTTCACTGGGGCGCTGACCTACCTGACGCCGGCCTCGGTGGACGTTGGCGACTCCGTGGAATTCTCCGCCACACTTGCCGGCCGCGAGGCCGACCTCCCCGACCCGTTCTCATCGTCCGACCCCCTTGTCCCAGGCTCATCACCCCCTGTCCCCGACCCGGACAATCACCGCGCGAGGAGCGCGAAGAGGGGGTTGACACTCGCGAGCTGCCTGTTGGTGGAGTCCAGGGAGCACATTTGTCCGAGCCCAGCGGGGACATCAAGGTGGATCCGATCGAATCGAGTCGACAGCTGCTCGCCAGTCCACGGGACAGTGTGGAGTGGCGCTGGAACCTCACCCCGCGAAAGCCCGGCCGGTACCAGCTGAACCTGGTGGTCGAGACGTACCAGGGCGATACCGAGAACGTCCTCGCCAACACGGCACCACCGATCCATATCACTCTGACGGTCAACAACACCTTCTGGTATCGCGTCGGCGAGGCCAAGGAGTGGATCATTGCCGCTGGCGCAGTGCTCGCAGCCTTGGGAATGATCTTCGGCCCTTTCCGTAGGCCCTTGGTCGCGTTCGCCTCCGCCCGCATCGGCAACGGTCACCGAGCATCCAGACGCTGAAACAAGCCGCCTGTCCGACGCGGTGCTTTTCCTGGCCTGGCAGGGCGACGGACGCGGTTACCAGCGCCGCGAGTACGCGCCCCACCTCCGACCGTCTGACGTACCCGCTGGTGAGGTCGCTCTGAACGTAGCGGCGGGCCGCGGCCTCGCTCGTGCCCAGCCCTGCCGCGACCTTCTCCATCGGGATGCCGGGCGACCAGCCCACTCCTAGAACGCCGCTGTGGTGCGTGCCGTTACCTGTCCTGCGCGGTCAGGAGCAGGATCTGGGCCGTGGAGCGGGTGGTGCCGAGCGCGGTGGCCACCACTTCGGCGGACATGCCGTCGTCGCACAGCGCGCCGGCTGCCTCCTGGCCCACTCGGGCGGCGATCCGCTCCAGCACGCCAGTGGCGCGCAGCGCGGCCAACGGCGCATCCGCGACGGTGGCGGTCAGCTGCTCGGCCATCTCGACCAGGAGCGCGGCCAGCCGTTCGGGCATCGGCACGGCAGCATCGCGGACAACGGACAGGTGCGTGGTCCAGTCCGCGAGCGGTCCCGAAAGGTCGACATCCGCTTCGTACAGGGGTTGGTCGCCGATCGTCGCCCAGTCCAGGGGGTACTGGGCCGCGCTGCGCCATCCGCACGCGCACACCGCCCGGAAGGCCTCGGCGCGCGGACGGCGGGCCCGGCCGTCGTAGGCCGACCAGTGCGTGGTCGACGGCACGTCCGACCCGCTCCCCACATCGAAGTACACCGGGCCCGGCTCACGGCCGCCGACGAGCACACCCACCGCGCCCGCGTGCGCGTCCCCGAAATCGACCGTCCACCAGCACACCACCCAGTCCCACATCCCTGCCCCGCAGGGCAGTCCGGCCGGATCCCGTCTGCGACCCTGCCCCGGCCACGCACACGCCCACACCCGGGCCGCCCCCAACAACCGGTGCCGTTGGACGGGCCCCGCAATACATCCCGAAAACCCGCCCCCCCGATAGGGTTAAATCCAGCGTCTAGGTGAGGTTAATTACGCTAGGGTTCGGGGTGGAGGTGGTGGAGGAAATGGCCACGCAGGAAGAGCTGTTCGACGCGGTGGACGCACTGCTGGAGGGCGAGCCGCAGTTGCCGGCTCCGGCCGAGCGGGCGCGGCTGCGTGAGGCGGCGGGTGTCACGCAGGCCCGGCTCGCAGCCGCGTTGAAGTCGACGCCGCAGACGGTGAAGAACTGGGAGAACGGCCGCTCGGAACCTCGGCCGCCGCGCATGCAGGCCTATCTGCGGCTGCTGGACGGCTGGGCCGAGCGCTATCCGGCACCGGCCTCCGCCGCACCCACGCCCGCGGCCGTTCCGGAGACGTTCACCGGCCCCGCGGAACAGCCCGCCGAATCTGCCGAGCCCGCCGCGCCGACCACCGCCGCGGCGCCGGATCCGGTCGTGAAGGCACCGGTGGTGGTGGCCGGGCCGTCGGCGGCGTCGCGCCGCCCGGCGAGGAAGACTGCCGCGCTGCCGGCTGTCGACCCCCAGTTCCCGCACGGCCCGCTCGTCGTGCTGGACGGTAACGGGAGCGCGTACGGCGTGGACGGCATCGTCCTCGACTGCCCGGCCACCACGATTCCGAAGTTGGTGGAGTGGACGCTGGCCGAATCCGGGCTCGGCGCGCCGCGGCTGAACCGCAACGGCAAGGACTCCGATCCACTGGTCATCCTCACCGCGGCCGCCGCCGTACGGCTGGGCCTGCCCGAGCGCCTGGAGGGCCACGAACAACGGCGCTCCCTGCGGCTCGAGGACGACCACCCGGTGGTCAAGCAGCTCGCGAAGGTGAAGTGGAAGCTGACGCAGCGCGGCTTCGGCCCCTGGGCGCGCATCTACCGGCCCGCGCAGGCCGGTCAGCGTCAGTGCGTGCAGCTCGCCGTCCTGTCCTGGGACGCTCTGGACGCCCGGGCGTGGCCCGGCGTCGCCGACATGGAGCCGGCCGACATCGCCCGCGTGCTGGGTACGTACGCGTCCCGGGTGATCACCCCGCGCGGGTCCACCGCCACGTCAGGGCTGGAGTTGATGATCGCGCTGCGGCCGCCGACCCGCGCCGTGAAGAACGAGACCACGGGCGAGTGGGCGTCCGCCTACAACCCGGGCTCGCTCGGCACCGAGCCGATGGACCCCGCCCCGCCGGAAGCCCCGCAGGAGCACCCCGCCGCGCAGGGCTGGACCGGCGGCTTCCTCGACGAGGAGGCCTACCAGTGGGTGCGCGACCCTCAGCTGCTGTCGGAC
Source organism: Streptomyces avidinii (assembly GCF_014650695.1). Taxonomy (GTDB): domain Bacteria; phylum Actinomycetota; class Actinomycetes; order Streptomycetales; family Streptomycetaceae; genus Streptomyces; species Streptomyces avidinii. The sequence goes on from NZ_BMVL01000029.1 coordinate 23,440, forward strand.
GAGGAATGCCTGCTCCCGTACGCGATCGGCCTGGACCTGAACACCGCGTTCCTCGCCGCGGCCGCGCGGCTGGTCGTCGGCCTGTCCGCACCCGACCACTTCCACGCGCCGAAGTTCAACAAGAAGATCCCCGGCTCCTGGCTGGTCGACCTGTCCGGGATCGAGCTGGATCCGCGGCTGCCGTCGCCGTTCACGCCGTCCGGGCAGCGGCCGACCGGGCCGGCCTGGTACCAGACCCACACCCTCGCCTACGCCCAGGAACTCGGCCACGACGTCGCCCCGATCGAGGCGTTCCTGCGCCGGGAGACGGGTGCGTTCCTGGATCCGTGGCACGACCGCCTCAAGACCGCGTACGCCGACACGCTCGCCGACCTCGGTGTGACGGCCGATCTGGACGACCGGCAGTTCCTCGCCGCGATGGAGCACCACAAGCAGGTCGATCCTGGGATGGCAGCCGTGCTGGCGGCGATCAAGGCGACGGTCAAGGGCGGCATCGGCAAGCTGCGGGAGCGCCCGCAGGGGCGGCACTACCGGGACGGGGAGCGGTGGCCGGCGCTGGAGCGGCCGACCTGGCGGCCCGACATTCGGGCCGCGGTCATTGCCAAGGCGCGGGTCAACATGCACCGCAAGATGGCCAACACCGCGAAGGCCACCGGGCAGTACCCGCTCGGGGTCCTGTCCGACTGCGTCGTCTACGCCAGCCCCGGGCCGTCCCCGCTCGACTTCCTGCCGTACACCACCTCCGGCAAGCCGCTCCCCGGAGCCTTCCGCCTCGGGACCACGCCGGGCCTCGCGAAGGTCGAGGGTGTGCAGGAGATGGCGTGGGCCGTCGACCTCATGGAGAAGGGTCTGAATCCGGCCCGGCACATCAAGGGCGGCGACGCCGTCACGGACGAAGGAGAATAGAAACCGTGGGGGACATCGACGACGCCCTGGAGCGCGCGGGCCGCGAGACGTTCACGCGGGAACCGCCCAAGACCTTGAAGGGCCGCATCAACTTCCTGATGGGCAAGCTGAAGACCACCAAGGCCGTCGCCGCGGAACTCGGCGTCAGCCAGCGCTCCATCGAGCGCTACCGCACCGGGGAACGCAAAACCCCGCCGAAGGCGATCACCGACCGCATCAACACCGCCGTGCGCGCACGCTGGCAGCCCGTGGTGCGCAACCGCCGCCGCAGGGAAGCCGCCACCCGCACCGGCATCACCGTCGAGACCCGCGCCCGGTTCGGGTACACCGCACCCATCGGCACCACCGACGACGGCCGCATGCGCCGGCTCACCGTCCACCTCCCACCCGCCTACGCACAGCGCCTCTTCGACGCCCAGCAACAAGGCACCGGCGATCCTGAACTGCGCGCGATCGTCGCCGAAGGCCTCCAGGACATCTACTTCAAAGACAGCGGCACCCGCGCCGACCACCTCGAAGTCGAATTCACCGACATCGACTACATCGACGTCTCCTTCTAGGCGGTCACGTCCATCCGGAGGCAGGCATGCCCCTAGTGAGCCGGGGCTTGTTGTCACCCGGTAAGCGGTGTTGTGGGCAGGGCCGCGTTTGCGGGGCGGTGCCCGGGTCGGCTGCCGACCCGGGCACCCGGTTCACGTCTCTACTCCATGAAATGGAAGGCCCACGCCTGGCGTCGGTTGCTGACGTCGAGTGGCCTCAGGGCGATACGGGGCGGGAAGATCCGCAGCAGGCTGAGGTCCGGGGCCAGCTCCTTGCCGCCGACGGGCCCTCC
>NZ_BMVL01000030.1 GCF_014650695.1 Streptomyces avidinii
TTGAGGGACCGGCCCGACACGGAGAGACGATGAGACTGACGGGAAACCCCCATACGCGACTCTGATGCCGGTCAAGCGGCTCCCGCCCACCGAAGCCACCCCGCGCCCGGCCCCCGCGCCCGCCCCCTACAACCTGCTCAGCGAAGCCGCCGCGAACAGGACGTCGCGGATCGCCTCGCGGTCGCCGTGCTGGCCCACCGCCGCCTCCTCCGGGGAGATGTGGCCCGCGGCCAGCTGGCAGAACTCGATGCCGTCCAGGGCGATCTCGGCCACCGTCCGTTCCGGCGACGGCTTCGCTCCGGGCGAGTCCAGCGCGATGTCCCAGCCGCCGCCACCCGCGCCCTCGATCTCCAGGTGCAGGGTCCGTCCGGGTGCGCCCGCCGCGACCAGGCCCCGCGGCGGGGCCGCCAGGCCCGCACGCCTGCGCTGTGCCAGCGCGCCCGGCAGGAGCCGCGCCGCCAGGTCGATCATCCCGTGCAGGTGCGGCCCGGACGGCGGCTCGTACGGGTAGTCCACCGCCTCCGCGATGTCCCACGCGTGCACCCAGCACTCGAAGGCCCGTTCCAGGAACGCGTCGCCCAGCGGCAGTGCGAAGCCGCCGTAGTCCACGGCCAGCTCGGCGACTCCCCGGCCTGCGAAGGAGACCGTACGCACCAGCGTGTGGCCCTGTTCCCGCCACGGGTCGCGGACCTGCCGGGTGACCGGGTTCACCGACGCACCCCAGAAGTGTTCCGTCCGCGCGGTCGGACCGCCCTTCGGCGCGTCCGGGCCGAGCGGGTCGTCCAGCCCCAGCGCCGAGGCGATCATCCCGTCCACCGTCAGCAGATGACCGATCACCCCTGCCACCGTGGTCCGCTGCGACCGGCGCCGCTCCTCCTCGAACCACTTGAGCCGCACCGGGGTGTGCCACTCCGAGTCCCCGAAGTCCTGCAGCAGGGCGTCGAGCCGCGCGGTCTCGGTGTCGTACGGACTCGCCCACACCGGCACCGGAATGCGGGCCGGCCGCTTGCCCAGGCAGTCCTCCAGGACGCGGGAGCGCAGCAGCGGCTTCAGGTCGAGGTTCTCCTCGGGGTGCAGCAGCCCCACGGCGTCGCGCAGCCGCAGCGCCTCCTCCGCGCAGGGCGCGCATTCGGTGAGGTGGTCCTCGACCGCCTGGGTCTCCTCGGCCGAGCAGGCCGCCAGTGCCCATGCCCCGAGCAGGGACTTCAGCACGGCGTGCGAGGGCGGCGGCGACGGATCGAGCACCGGTTCGGGCATCAGGTCGGGCATCGCCTCGGGCATCGACTCGCCCACCGGGTCACGCATCGGGTCCGGGTCCCGGTCCGGGTCCGGCAGCCCCGCGGGCGGTGACACCGGCGACCCCAACGGCGGCAGCGGCGGCAGCGACTGCGGCGCGTGGACCGGATCGAGATCGTCGGCGGCCCCGCGCGGGCCCGGTATCCGCGCCTGGCCTCCGGGACGCTCGTATCCGTCACCGGGCGACTGGGCAGGGCCGTTCATCGAGTGGTTCCATATCCGGACTGGGCGGTTTCCTCCTGCGGGAGGGCGTTGGCGGTCGACAGCAACTGCAGCCCGAGCCGCAGCCGGCGCCGCGCCTCGTCCTCACTGATCTGCAGGTCGGCGGCGGCCTGCCGGTAGTCGCGCCGCTTGAAGTACGCGAGTTCCAGGGCCGCACGCAGGGGCGCGGGCATCGAGGTGACGATGTAGTCGGCGCGGGCGGCCGCGTTGGCGCTGCGCACCTTCTGCTCCAGCTCCTCGCGGGAGCCGCGCCCCAGTTCGGCCTGGCGCAGCCGGGCCACGGCCTGGCCCTGGGTGATCCGGGCGACCCAGGAGCGCATGGAGCCCTGCTTGGGGTCGTAGGCGTCCGGGTTCTCCCAGATGTAGCCGAACACCTCGCGGGTGATCCGGTCCGCCGCCTTCTCGTCGCCCAGCACTCGATGGGCCAGGCTGTGCACGAGCGAGGCGAAGCGGTCGTACAGTTCCCCGAGCGCGGCGGCTTCGCCACGGGCGAGCCGCTGCTGCATGCGGCGGTCCCAGCGCGGTGGTGCGTCCTTCGGCATGAATGCCCCCAGCCGTGTGTCGACGCATCGAATGTACGGGGCACATGGCGGATCGCGCCTGTTTTGGGAGAACCTCACCCTTGAAGTGCGCCCTGCGTGATAGGGGCGTGGCAGGGTGTGAACGGTGGTACGGCCGAGGGCACATGGGGACAGGTGTACGCGCCCCACCGCGCTCCCCGTGCGCGGGTTCGATGCGCACGCCTCCTTGACCGCTTCGCTTAACGCGCTGGCCACGTAGGCCTTACGCTCCTGCCTTGACTTGATCTGAACCCCACTGCACACGTGAAGGCGGAACGCCGAATATGGAAAGCGCAGAATACGAGCGCAAGATCGCCGCCCGATTCGCCACCTTCGACCAGGACGGGTCCGGCTACATCGACCGGGAGGACTTCAGCGCGGCCGCGAAGGCCGTCCTGGCCGAATTCGGTACCACCGCCCGGTCGGACAAGGGCCAGGCCGTCTTCGCGGGCGCCGAGGCCTTCTGGCAGGGCATGGCGGGCATCGCGGACGTCGACGGGGACCAGCGGGTCTCCCGGGAGGAGTTCATCACCGGGGCGGCGAAGCGGCTGCGCGACAACCCGCAGCGGTTCGCGGAGATCGCGCGGCCGTTCCTGCGGGCTGTGATCGCCGTGGCGGACGAGGACGGCGCGGGCGCGACCCCACCGAACGCGGCCCGGGTCCTGCGCGTCCTGGGCACGGCTCCGGAGCTGGCCACCCAGGTGGCGCAGGCCCTGGACGCCGACGGCGACGGCCGCATCTCGGAGGACGAGATCCTGTCGGCCTTCGCGGGCTACTGCGGCGTGGAAGCCCCGGACGCGTAACGCGAACCCGGCCAGGCCGTACCGTACGGCCTCGCCGGCGCCGCGTCCTTCCGGCATGGCTGCGCCGATTCAGCCTCGCCGGCGTTTGAGGCACGGGGTCCGGGGCGGCGCCCCGGGAAGCCGGGCCGCAGGGCCGGATACCGGTGAGGCATGGCGGGCCCGTGCGGGCCGTTGCGGGGGGCGCCGCCCCCCGCACCCCCGCCCCCGCACCCCGCTCCTCGAACGTCGGAGGGGCTGGATGGTGCGGCATGCCGGAATTGCGCGGCCCCCGGGGCTGGATGGTGGGGCGGCTACGCGAAGACCACCGTGCGGGCACCGTTCAGCAGCACGCGGTGCTCGCTGTGCCACTTCACCGCCCGCGCGAGCGCCTGGCACTCCACGTCCCGCCCGATCGCCACCAGCTGGTCCGGCGTCACCTCGTGCCCGACCCGCTCGACCTCCTGCTCGATGATCGGCCCCTCGTCGAGGTTCGCCGTCACGTAGTGCGCGGTCGCGCCGATCAGCTTCACGCCCCGTGCGTGCGCCTGGTGGTACGGCTTCGCGCCCTTGAAGCTCGGCAGGAACGAGTGGTGGATGTTGATGATCCGCCCGCTCAGCTCGGTGCACAGCTTGTCGGACAGCACCTGCATGTACCGCGCGAGCACCACCAGGTCGACGTTCTCGGCGCGCACGAGCTCCAGCAGCTGCTCCTCCGCCGCCGCCTTCGTGTCCTTCGTCACCGGGATGTGCACGAACGGGATGTCGTACGAGGCGACCAGCTCGGCGAAGTCGGTGTGGTTGGAGACCACGGCCGCGATCTCGACCGGCAGCGCGCCGATGCTCGACCGGAAGAGCAGGTCGTTCAGGCAGTGCCCGAACTTGGACACCATGAGGATGATCCGCATGCGCTCCTCGGAGCGGTGGATCTGCCAGTCCATCTTGAACGAGTCGCCGATCGCGGCGAAGCTGGCGCGCAGTTTCTCGACCGTCACCGGGGGCTCGGCCTCGAAGTGCACCCGCATGAAGAAGAGCCCGGTCTCCCGGTCTCCGAACTGCTGGCTGTCCACGATGTTGCATCCGGTCATGAAGAGGTAACTCGACACGGCATGCACGATGCCCTGCTTGTCGGGGCAGGACATGGTCAGGACGTACTGGGGCTGGGCCTGGGCCTCGTTGTGCGGGTCGCTCATGACCGCACAGCCTTTCACACCGCGCGGGTGAGGATCCTCAGCACATCGAGCGAGGTGGGCCGCACGTCGGGGTCGTCCCCGTCCGCCTCCGCCAGCCGTACGTGTGCCTCGCGCGCGGCACGTACCGCCTCGGGCCACGCGTGGTGCTCCAGGTAGGCGGATACGGGGGCGTCGGGCCCGACCTGGTGGAGGATGCGGAGCACCCGCAGCACGGCGAGGTCGACGAGGGTCGCCTCCTGCGAGTCGCGGAAGATCGTGCCGACGTACTTCTCGGCGGACCAGCTGTCGAGCCAGGTGTCCTCGACGAGCCGGTACACGGCGTCGGTGACGTCGCCGTACGCCTCGTCGCCGGTCAGCCAGGTGTCCTCGTGGAAGACCGGATCCGAAAGCATGTGCAGCGCCGAGCGCACGTTGCCGCGCCAGCGCCACCACGGCATGTCATTGAGGGGCATGCCGCCCATGGTGGAGGAGCGGCCACCGCGGCGGGAAGAGTTCTTCGAACCTTGGGCGAATGTCACGCTTTCGATCGTACGTTCCCCTCCGGTGCGATCTTGAGGCGCCCACGGGGAACGCCCGCCGCCGCCCTCCCCCCGTAATTCACCTGGGCGTCACCGAATGTTGTGCGCGACTCACTCGACAGTTACCGGTGGGGCGGAATGGTGCATGGACATGACCGACTCGCGACGCGACGCATCTCCCTCCCGCATCCTCGTGGCCACGGTGATGGGTGCATGTCTCATCGCCGGGTGCGGGGCGCTCCCCGGGGGCCCGGGGGGCTCCGGGAAGACCATCACCGTCATGACGTTCGCCCCGGAAGACACCAAGGCGACCAACATGCCCGGCATGACGGGTATGGCCAAGGCCTACGAGCGCTGGGTGAACTCCAAGGGCGGGCTCAACGGTCACAAACTGCGCGTACTGACCTGCAACGAGAAGAACACGCCCACCGGCGCCGCCGACTGCGCCCGCAAGGCCGTCGCCGAGAAGGCCGTCGCCGTCATCGGCTCCTACAGCCAGCACGGGCGCGCCTTCATGGCCCCGCTGGAGGCGGAGGGCATCCCCTTCATCGGCGGCTACGGAGTCTCCTCCGAGGAGTTCCAGTCACCCCTGTCCTATCCGGTGAACGGCGGCCAGTCCGTCCTGATCGCCGGCGCCGGCCACCAGCTGGGACGCGCCTGCGACCAGGTCGCGCTGGTGCGACCCGACACGATCGCGGGCGACACGCTGCCGGTGCTGCTCAACGCCGGACTGCGGGCCAACAAGATGGCCGACGCCGCCGACATCCGGGCAGCCGAGGATTCCGCGGACTTCGGACCGCAGGCCCGCGAGGCCCTCACCCACACCAGCGGCACCGGCAAGGAGAAGGAAAAGGAGAAGGGCTGCGTCACCGCGGTCCTCGGCGAGCGCACCGAGACCTTCTTCGACGCCTTCCGCCGGACCGACGCCCAGCGCAAGAAGCCGCAGATCTCCTCCGTGCTGGGCAGTGTCAGCCAGTCCCTGGTGGACCGCACGGGCGGCAAGGAGAGCCCCTTCGAGGGCGCGTACCTGACGAGCTGGTACCCGGTCTCCTCCGACCCCGTCTGGGAGCCCATGCGCAAGGTGGTCACCGACTTCGCCTTCGGTGACGACGGCGTCGATCCCGACGACAGCGGCGCGCAGACCACCTGGATCGCCTACACGGTGTTCAGTGAGGTGCTGAAGCGCTTCAAGGAGGACGAGGACGTCACCGCCCGCATGGTCAAGCGGTCGCTGAACGAGGCCCAGCCGATCAGGACCGGCGGCCTCACCCCCGACCTGAGCTGGCGCTACCAGGACATGCGCGCCGTCGCCGGTTTCCCCCGCATCGTCAACGGCCGGGTCACCTTCCAGATCGTGCAGGCCGGACGGGTCGTGGCACAGCCCGGCGAGCAGCCCCTGGACATGACCCCGACCCTGGAACAGGCCCCGCGCACGGCCTGAGCCCCGCCCGAACCCGTCCGAACCTCTCCCGAACCCGTCCGAACCCCTCCCGAGCCCGTCCAAACCCCTCCCGGCCCCGTCCGGCCGCGCTTCAGCCGTTTTCGTAGTACTCCGCGCGGGGCCTCTGGTGGCCCCCCGGAACCTCGGTGCCGTCCGGGAAGGTGACGGTGGCGAAGCACGAGGCCGCCCACACCTGGATGCGCTCCGGCTCGTGGGCCGTCTCGAAGGGGCGGTCGCTCCAGTGCCCGTACGAGGTCACGATGAAGCTCTCGCCGGGTTGGAGCCAGTAGTCCTGCCCGAAGGGCTCCAGCCACAGCTCCAAGAGCCCCTTCCCGGCGTTCTCGACCAGCATCGGAACGGGGTTCCCCAGCTTCTGGATGCCCTCCATGCTGAAGTCCCCGTCGATCGCGGCCATGTTCCGACTCAGGGGCTCCGTGATCTGCGCCATGCTCACGCCCTCCGGGCCCGGAGCCGGCCCCGACGGCCCGCCGGGCCCCGGCTGCGGATCGCCGCCGCCGCCGCCGAACAGCCGGCCCCACACGGCGCGCCTCGTCACAGCTGGGACTTGTCGCGCTTGGTGAGGCCGTACTTGGTCGCGATCGAGTTCCACAGGGCCGCGGCGGACTCCTTGGCCTTCGTCGCCTCGCCGCTGGACCTGTTGCCGTCGGCGGCGTTCTTGGTGGCCTTGGCCTTGCCGTCCTTGCACTTGTCGTCGTCGACGTCGTCCGCCCAGGCCGCGTAGCTGTTGTCGGCGTCCGCGGAGGACTGCCAGGCCTTCGTGAGGGACGCGGAGAGCTTGGCGTGGTCCGGGAGCCGGTCCAGCTTCAGCTCCTGGAGCCGGGTGACGAGCTCCTCGCGTTGGCGGGCCGCGTCGCGCAGGTCGGCGGCCGCCTGGTCGAGGTTGTTGCAGCCCTTGATGTCCTCCACGGCCTTGATCACCGCGGCCCGGCTGTCGTTGCTGTCCGCGAGGAGCTTGTCCAGCTGGACGGCCTGCGGGCGGGCCGGGTCCACGGGAGCCTCGCCACCGGGGGCCGCGGAGCCGCCGCTCGCGGTCGGGGTGCCGGCGACCGCGCCGGGGTCGTTGTTCTGCGGCTTGCCGTCGGCGAGCAGCGAACCGACGCCGAGCCCGACGACGGCCAGGCCGATGACCACCGCGCCGATGATCGCGGGCGAGACCCGGCGCGCGGGCTCCGGGGGCGGCGGGGGCGGGGCGTACTGCTGCTGCGGCGGCTGCTGGAACTGCTGCTGGTACTGCGGTTGTTGCGGCTGCGGCGGGCGGGGCTGCCGGGGCCGCCGCGGCTGCTGCCGCAGCACGGGCTCCTGGACGGGCGGCAGGTGCTGGGTCTGCCCCGCGGAGTCGTCGCCGCGGAAGAGCCCGTCGAACCCCTCGACGGCGGGAACCGGCGGTATGTACTGCGTCGCCGCCTCCTCGTGCGCGGGAGCGGCCGGCACGGGCGGGATGTACTGGGTCGCGGCCTCGTCGTGCGCGGGCGCCGCGGGCACCGGCGGTATGTACTGCGTCGCCGCCTCCTCGTGCGCGGCGGCCGCCGGCACGGGCGGGATGTACTGGGTCGCGGCCTCGGGCAGCGGCGGATAGCCGTAGCCGTGCGGCTCCCCCGGGCCCTCGTAGCCGGGCCCGACCACGTGCCCGGGCTCGCCCTCCGGGGCGGGATAGGCCTGCGGGTACCCGTACGCGGCCCCGGGGTGCGGTGGCTGCGGCTGCTCCGGGTACGCCGGATACCCGGACGCCGGGTCCGGACCCCACGGGGCACCCGGCTGGGGGGCGCCCCCTTGTCCGCTCTGCGTCACCGGGACTCCTTCTCCGACTCGCCCGACCCTACGGAACCGTCGGGTCACGCTACCCCGTCACGCACCGCCGCCGTGAGAGCACCCCGAACCCGGGTCCGCCCGGTCCGCCCGGTCCACCCGGTCCGCCCGGTCCGACCCCGCCGGCGTCGGAGGCGTCGGAGGCGCGGGGTCCCGGGCGGCGCCCCGGCCGCCGGCCTACGCCGTCACCTCCAGCCGCGCCGCGAACTCCCGCACCGCCGCCTCCTCCCGGTACGGCTCCAGCCGCGCCCGGAAGTCGTCCAGGTACTCCACCCCCCGGTTCGAGCGGATCCCCTCCAGCAGTTCCGCCGCCTTCGCCGCCGTCTGGCAGGCCTGTTCCACCTCCCGCTGCTGCACCTGCGCCGCCGCCAGCAGCAGCAGCCCGATGGCCCGGCGGCGCTCCTTGCCCGCCGGGAGACCCCGTAGCGCCTCCTCCGCCCGCCGGGCCGCCGCGTCCGCCTGGCCCAGATCCCGGTGGCAGTGCGCCAGCTCGTCCGCGAGGTACGCCGTGTCGAAGTGGCGGATCCACACCGGGTCGTCGCCCGACTCCGGCTCCGCCCGCTCCAGCGCGCTCACCGCCCGCCCCGACAGCACCGCCGTCGCCCGGGTGTCCCCGAGCAGGGCGTGCCCGCGCGCCTCGGCGGCGTAGAACATGGCCTCGACCCGCGGCGTGACCTGCCCGCGCGTCCCCTCCTGGGCGGCCCGGGCCAGCTGCGCGATCTCCCGCGGGTTGCCCAGTTCGGCGGCGAGGTGGCTCATGGACGCCGCGAGCACGTAGCCCCCGTACGCCCGGTCCCCCGCGGCCTGGGCGAGGCGTAGCGCCTGGATGTAGTAGCGCTGGGCCAGGCCGGGTTGGCCCGTGTCCACCGCCATGTAGCCGGCGAGCTCGGTCAGCCGGGCCACGGCCGCGAACAGGGCCCGCCCGACGGGTTCCCGGTACGAGCCGCCGATCAGCCCGGACACCACCGAGTTGAGGTAGTGCACGACCACCGGCCGGACGTGCCCGCTGCCGAAGCGGTGGTCGAGGTCCTTGAGGGCCTCGGTCGTCGCCCGGACCGCCTCGACGTCCGGCATGCCGACCCGCGAGCCGCCGCTGCGGGCGACCTGGGTGTCGGCCCCGGTGATCAGCCAGTCGCGGCTCGGCTCGACGAGCGCGGAGGCGGCCACGCTGGAGCCCGCGAGGAAGTCGCGGCGGCCGACATCGCTGCGCCACAGCTCGCAGACCTGCTCGATGGCGCCGACAACGGTCGGGGAGAACTGCAGGCCGACGCCGGAAGCGAGGTTCTTCCCGTTGGCCATGCCGATCTCGTCGATGGTGACGGTCCGGCCGAGCTTGCGCCCGAGCGCCTCGGCGATGATTCCGGGGGCCCTGCCGCGCGGCTGCTGGCCGCGCAGCCACCGGGCCACGGAGGTCTTGTCGTAGCGGAGATCGAGGCCGTGCTCGGCCCCGCACATGTTCACGCGCCGGGCGAGCCCGGCGTTGGAGCACCCGGCTTCCTGGATGAGCGCCTGCAGCCGTTCGTTCGGCTGGCGGGCGACGAGAGGCCTGGCTGCCATGAAAACCCCCTGCTGACCGCGGGTGATCCGTTGGAATGATCACTTCCCGCCTGATGTGCGGAGAATCTTCCGCTCTGCGTCGTGTCGCTACCCAACTCCGGCGCCCCGGCCTCCTACGCGCCCCCACGCGTGCATCAGTGCGCCCCGTATGCAGGATCGATGCTCCGCCCGCCCCTTGGTTTACGCCCGTAACCCCGGGTGACCCGGGCAGTTGTGATGGGCGTGGAAGAGACCATCGGAGTCACGGAGACCGCACCCATCCCCAAGCAGCGCGGCGAGCAGCTGCTGGACCATGCCGTGCGGTACGCGGAAGAACGGCACTGGGATGTCTTCGCCGGCACCTGGTTGGAGCCCGCAGACGGCCGCGAGTTGTGCTCCTGCGGGGCGGCGGACTGCCCGGCGCCCGGCGCGCACCCGGCGGTGAAGGACTGGGCGGCGCAGGCCACCGGCAGCGCGGTACAGGTCCGGCGGATCTGGGCGAAGCACCCGCAGGCCTCGATCCTGCTGCCGACCGGCCGGACCTTCGACGCGCTGGACGTGCCCGAATCGGCCGGATTCCTGGCGCTGGCACGCCTGGAGCGGATGGAGCGCACCCTGGGACCGGTCACCCTCACACCCGACCACCGGATGCTGTTCTTCGTCCTGCCGGGCGTCGGCGTCAAGGTGCCCGACCTGGTACGCAAGCTGGGCTGGCCGCCGGCCACGATCGACCTGGTCGCGCGCGGCGAGGGCGAGTACGTGGCGGCGCCGCCCACCCGCTTCGGCGGCCGCGGCTCGGTCCAGTGGGCGCGGCGGCCCACGCCGGCGAACCGCTGGCTGCCGGACACGGAGGAGCTGATCGACGCGCTCGCCTACGCCTGCGGGAGCGAGGCCGCGGCGGACCGGAAGCGGCGCCAGGGCTGAGGCCCGCGGCGCCGACGCCGAGGCGGCGGGGCGTCGGGCGTCGGGGCCGACGTGACGACCCGCCCCGCCCCGCCGGTGTGACGACCCGCCCCCGCCGGCCCTGCGATCCGGGGCGAAAACTGATGACATAAGTAACTGCTCAGGCCTCTCCCCCTCCTCCTATGGTGAAGAAGGAACGACCAACGGGGACGTAATGAGAGGCAGGCGCATGCCGGACCAGGGCGATGCGACGGGCGGGACGAACGGAACGGGTGGCGCGCGATCCGCGCCGCCCGCCGTGCGGGTGGAAGGTCTGTGGAAGCGGTTCGGCGACCAGGTGGCCGTCGCCGGAATCGATCTCGAACTGCCCGCGGGCCGGTTCATCGGCCTGGTGGGCCCCAACGGCGCGGGCAAGACGACCACGCTGTCGATGGTGACCGGACTGCTGCGTCCGGACATGGGGCGGGTCCACGTCGCGGGACATGACGTGTGGGCGGACCCGACCGAGGTGAAGGCGCGGATCGGCGTACTGCCCGAGGGGCTGCGGCTCTTCGAGCGGCTGTCGGGGCGCGAACTGCTCGGCTACATGGGCCGGATGCGCGGACTGCCGGGCGAGGAGACCGACAAGCGGGCGACGCAGCTGCTGGATGTCCTCGACCTGGCGGGCTCGCAGCACAAGCTGGTCGTGGACTACTCGACCGGTATGCGCAAGAAGATCGGCCTGGCGGCGGCACTGCTGCACAACCCCGAAGTGCTCTTCCTGGACGAGCCGTTCGAGGGCGTCGACCCGGTGTCGGCGCAGACCATCCGCGGGGTGCTGGAGCGCTACACCGCCTCCGGCGCCACCGTCATCTTCTCCTCGCACGTGATGGAGCTCGTCGAGTCGCTGTGCGACTGGGTGGCCGTGATGGCCGCCGGACGGATCCGCGCCGCGGGCCCGCTGGCCGAGGTACGGGGCTCCGCGCCCTCCCTGCAGGCCGCATTCCTCGAACTGGTCGGAGCGCACGGGCGCCACGCGGCCGGGGACTCGCTGGAGTGGCTCGGCGGCGGCTCCGGGGCGGGATCGCGATGACCCCGCCCGCCGGCCCGGCCGCCGATCCGGCCGCCATGGTGACCACGCCCGCCACCGCGAGTGCCGCGCGCACCGGGAGTCGCGGGAGCGCCGGGGCCTCTTCCCGCGCGGCCGTCCCGCTGACCCCGATCTTCGTCCGCCTCAAGCTGTCGCTGCTGCGCAACGGCCTGAAGGGCTCGTCGAAGCGCAAGGCCGCCTACTTCTCGTCGCTCGCCTTCGCCCTCGTCGTCGGCTTCTTCGTGACGCTCGGCCTGGCCCTGCTGCACGGCAACGTCCACGCGGGCACCGTCGTCGTCCTGCTGGCCGCGCTCCTGGCCCTCGGCTGGGCCTTCATGCCGCTGTTCTTCCCCACCGGGGACGAGACGCTCGACCCGAGCCGGCTGGTGATGCTGCCGCTGCGGCCGCGACCGCTGGTGCGGGCCCTGCTCGTGTCCTCGCTGGTCGGCATCGGACCGCTGTTCACGCTGTGCCTGGCCGTGGGCTCCGTACTGGCCGTCGCACGCGGCGCCGCCGGCGCGGTGGCCGCGGTGGTGGCCGCGCCCCTGCTCGTCCTCGGCTGCGTGACCCTCGCGCGGGCGGTGGCCACGGCCAACGTCCGGCTGCTGAGCAGCCGCAAGGGGCGTGACCTGGCGATCCTCAGCGGTCTGCTGATCGCGGTGGGCGGCCAGCTGGTCAACTTCGGCAGCCAGCGCCTGTTCCAGGCGGGCGGCCTCGCCACGCTGGAGCCCGTCGAGGCCGTGGTGCGCTGGCTGCCGCCGGCGACCGCCATCGGCATGGTGGACTCCGCGAGCGAGGGCGCCTACGGGGTGGCGGCCGCCCAACTGGCCCTGACCGTGGCTGCCGTGGTCGCCCTCCTGTGGTTCTGGGAGCGGAGCCTGACCCGGCTGATGGTCACCCCCGACGGCTCGACCATCGCGGCCGCCCGGCCGACGAAGGACCGTGGCGCGGGCGGCGTGTGGTCCCTGCTGCCCGCCGGCCGGACGGGAGCGGCCGTGCAGCGCACCCTGCGCTACGCCGTCCGCGACCCGAAGACCAAGGCCGCCTGGGTGACCGCGCTGGCGATCGGCATGATCATCCCGGTCTTCAACGCCCTCCAGGGCACGGGATCCGTCTACCTCGCCTGCTTCGGCGCGAGCATGCTCGGCATGCAGATGTACAACCAGTTCGGGCAGGACACCTCGGCGTTCTGGATGGTCGCGCAGACCATCTCGAACACGCGTGACGCCTACGTGGAGCTGCGCGCCCGGGCCTTCGCGCTGGCTCTGGTCACCGTCCCGTTCACGGTCCTCGTCACCGTGGTCACGGCTGCCGTGATCGGCGACTGGTCGTCCTTCCCCGCGGCCACGGGCCTGTCCCTGGCCCTGCTCGGCTCGATGCTCTGCACGGGGGCGCTGGCCTCCGCCCGCTTCCCGTACTCCATCCCGTCGGACGGCGCCTTCAAGAACGTCGTCCCCGGGCAGGCCGGGCTCGCCTGGGCGGGCATCTTCGGCGGGCTGCTGGTCTCGGCGGTGATCTCCGCCCCGGTCATCGTCCTGACGATCTGGCTCAACGCGGCCGAACACCACGACATCTCCTGGATCGTGCTGCCGGTGGGCGTGGCCTGGGGCGCTCTGGCCACCTGGGCGGGCCTGCGGCTCTCGGCCCCGACGGTGGCGCGCAAGCTGCCGGAGATCCTGTCGGCGGTCAGCAAGGGCTGACGGCCGACGACTGGCCACCGGCCACTGGCCACACGCGATCGGGCCGGCCTCCTCTCCCGCAAGGGGAGAGGAGGCCGGCCCGATCGCGTGGGCGCGGCGCCGGGCGGGACCGCCCGGGGGCCCGTTGTCCGTACCGCGACAACGGCCCGCGGGACCCCCGTGCCGGAGCGTGTCAGGGGGCTTCGGCCTTGATCCCGTCGAGGAAGGGTTCCAGGACGGCGCGCCAGGCCGTGGGCTGGTCGTAGTGGAGGTAGTGGCCGGCGTCGGGGATTTCCGCGTACTGGCCCGCCGGGAGGACGCGGACCATCTCCTGGGCCTCGGCCCTGCCCAGTTCGCCGTCGAGGCCGCGGACCACCAGCGAGGGGCAGCGGACCTGGGCCAGCTCCTCCCAGTGCGCGTCGTGGACCCAGGTCTCACGGGCCGTGAGCATCTGGCGCCGGGAGAAGAGCGGGCGCCAGCCGTCCGGCGCCTCGTGCATGACCTCGGCGAAGAAGGCGCCGCGGCCGGGGTCGGGCCGCTCCACCCGGGGATCGTCCTCGCCGAACCAGCGGCGGGCCGCGTCCTGGGTGGGGAAGGGCAGCGGCCAGTGGTGGAACCAGTCCTCCCATTCCTCCTGGGAGGCCGCGCCCAGGGCGGAGGCACGCATGTCGCAGATGACGAGGGCTTCGACGAGATCGGGGCGGCGGGCGGCGAGCTGCCAGGCGGTGAGGGCGCCCATGGAGTGGCCGATCAGGGTGACGGGGGCGAGACCGAGCTGCTCGACGGCGGCCTCGGCGTCGGCCACGAAGGCCTCGCGGCCCAGAGAGGTCGGAGTCTCGGCGGGCGGCCGGCCGCTCTGGCCGTGTCCGCGCTGGTCCAGGGCCACGACGCGGTGGCGCTCGCGGAGCCAGCGGGCGGTGCCGGCCCAGTGGAAGGCGCGGCCCATCAGGCCGTGCAGTAACAGCACCCCGGGGCGGGGGTCGGGCTCGGCCTCTGCTTCGCGGAACTCCCAGGCGGCCAGGCGCACACCCTCGGCCCCTGTCACATCGACGCGCTGTACCACCGCAGATGCACCCCCTTCGCTCCCCGCCAGACTATCGAACCCGTATTCGAAAACGGGTTTCTCGCCCACAACACCGCTCTTTCGAGTGACCTTGCTCAAGGATTGGCCGCCGCTGCCGATGGAGATCCTTTCAACAGGGAGGCGGGCCGCTCGGGGAAGACGGTCCGAGGGGACGACCTTGAGAGCTCGGGGCTCCGGGTCACAAGGGGAGGACCGGTCCCGGCGCCGAAAGGCGCCGGGACCGACCACACCAAGAGCTGATCATCCGTACGGGTCGGGCCCCGAAGGGCCACGGCTCGTGCGAGCGCATCCACCGGAGGAGTCCGCGCCGGCGCGGCCGCCGAAGCGAACGCCGACGCACCGGATTCAGCGCTTCGCCACGAACACGTGCGAGGCGACCTCCACGTCCAGCTCGGCCGCCTCGCCGCCACTGCCGACCAGAACACCGCCGGGCGACTCGGTCACACTCACCACCGAGCCGGGCTGTACCCCCGCCCGCCGGAGCGTATACATCAACTGGGCGTCCGTCTGGATCGGCTCACCGATCCGCCGGACGACCACGGTCTTGCCCTCGGTCCCCGGGTCGAGCTCGGACAGGCTGACCATGCCGTCCTCCAGGAACGGGTCCGCCTCGGCCTTCTCACCCAGCTCCTCCAGCCCCGGGATCGGGTTCCCGTACGGCGACTCGGTCGGGTGACGCAGCAGCTCCAGCACCCGCCGCTCCACCGCCTCGCTCATCACGTGCTCCCAACGGCAGGCCTCCGCGTGCACCTGCTCCCACTCCAGGCCGATGACATCGACGAGCAGGCACTCCGCGAGCCGGTGCTTGCGCATGACACGCGTGGCCAGCCGGCGCCCCTCCTCGGTCAGCTCAAGGTGCCGGTCGCTGGCGACGGCCACCAGGCCGTCCCGCTCCATCCGCGCCACCGTCTGGCTCACCGTCGGGCCGCTCTGGTCGAGCCGCTCGGCGATACGGGCGCGCATGGGGACCACGCCTTCCTCTTCCAGCTCGAGGATGGTGCGGAGATACATCTCCGTGGTATCGATCAGTCCGGACATTCGTGCCCCTCGGATTGCGTGCGCTGGCCCTGCCCCCAATTCTGACGCATCGGGCCGACAACCGTCCCGTGCCGACGGTCAAGACCGCTCCCGGACATCTCCCGGACACCCCCGCGAAGATCGCCCCGGGATGTCCGGGGCGCGCGACCGGGGCTTTCGGCCCGGGATTGACGTCCGTATTGACACGCCCTTGGTCCAGACCGCACGGTGAGCGGCGGACACGGACGCTCCCCCACCCCTGGAAGGGCCATCGGCGTATGAGCGAGAGCAAGCTGGCCGGTCAGTTCTTCGATGCCGCCATCGGTCTGCTGGAGCGCGTACGGGACGAGGAGGCCCCGCGGATCGCGGAGGCCGGCTCCCTCGTCGCCGACGCGGTCGCCGCCGGCAACCGGCTCTTCGCCTTCGGCGCCGGGCACTCCTCGCTGCCCGCCCAGGACGTGGTCTACCGGGCCGGCGGCCTGGCCCTGATGAACTTCCTCGCCGTCCCCGGCACGGCCGGCATCGACGTCATGCCCGCGACCCTCGGCAGCGCCCTGGAACGGGTCGACGGACTGGCCGGCGCCGTGCTCGACAGCAGCCCCGCCTCCGACGGCGACGTCCTCGTGATCATCTCCCTCTCCGGGCGCAACGCGCTGCCCGTCGAGATGGCGATGAACGCCCGCGCCATCGGCCTCAAGGTCATCGGGGTGACCTCGGTGGCGTACGCGACCGAGACGAAGTCGCGGCACGTCTCGGGCACCTTCCTCAAGGACCACTGCGACGTCGTCCTCGACAGCAAGATCGCGGTCGGCGACGCCGAGCTCACCATCGACGGCATCGACGCCCCCTTCGCCCCCGCCTCCACCGTCGTGACCAGCGCGATCATGCAGGCGGTCATGGCGGCGGCGGCCGGCGAACTCGCCGCCCGCGGGGTGGAGCCCCCGCTGCTGCGCTCGGGCAACGTCGACGGCGGCCACGAGTGGAACGGCCGCGTGATGCAGGAGTACGGCGACCGGATCTTCTTCCGGCACTAGGCCGTCTCTCCGGGCCGGCCGCCGGCTAGGGAGTCGCCCTGTCCGGGCCGGGCGGACCTGCCGCCAGGTCCAGGTCGGCCGCAACCCGGGCCGCGACCTCCTCCGCGTACACCGCGTCCGCGCGCTCGAAGGGCGCACGCGAGGGGCCGCGCACGAAGGTCAGCGCCCCCAGGGTCCGCCCCCGGCTCCGCAGCACCGTGCACAGCACGTGCGCCGCGCCCTCGGGCCACTGGCGGGCCCGCGCCCACTGCGCGTCCGGCTCCCCGCGCGGAGCGCTGGTCCGCACCGAGCCGATCCGGTCCAGCGCCTGGAGCGCCGGATGCCCCGCCGCGTACCGGACGGGGATCGACCCGGGCCCCGGCAGCACCGGCGGCGAGGCGGCCGACCGTACGAGCCTTCGCCGCTCGGGGTCGGCTGCGGGGTCCAGTACGTCCAGCAGCGCCTGCTCGGCGAAGCCGGCGAGGGCAAAGTCCAGCCGTACCGCGGCGGCCTCGGCCGGGTCCTCGCACTCGGCGGCGGCCCTGCCCGCACGGTGGAGCTGGTGCGAGCGGAACCTCAACTGCGCGGTGTCCAACTGCTCCTGGCGGGCCTCGGTGACGTCCTGGAACAGCCAGCCGACGCCCAGCGGTACGGGCTCCTCCGCCAGCGGCGAGGCCAGCCGCAGGAACCCGCACCGCCAGCACCTGCGCCGCACCCCCTCCGGGGTGCGCACCGACACCCACAGCTCGACGGGCGCGGGCGGGGCCCCCTCGGCGAGCACGTGCTGGAGGGCGCCCTCCAGCTCCTCGACGCCCTGGGCCAGCAGTTCCCCGAGCGGCCGGCCGAGCAGCGCGGTGCGGCCGGTCCCGAAGGCCTGCGCGGCGTGCGCGTTGACCACGGCGGGGCGGAGATCGACGTCGACCAGGACGACACCCCACGAGGCGTCGTCCATGAGGGCCTCGCTGAGCGCGATGGAGCGTTCCAGGTCGATCTGGGCGTGCACCTCGCTGAACGCGCAGTACACCCCGGCGGGTTTCCCGTCCGCGCCCGGCACTCCGGCGGACTGGGTCCGTACGAGGACGCGTCCGCCGTCCTTGGTCAGCAGCGCGAACTCGTGCACCTGGCGGCCGGGCACGTGCTGGGCGGCCATCAGCCGGTCCTGGACGTCATGCGCGTCGGCGGCCCGCACCGCCCACCCCTCGAAGCCCTTGCGCCCGACGGCCTCGGTGGCGGTCCAGCCCAGGATCCGCTCGGCCTCACGGTTCCAGTGGGTGATCACCCCGTCGGAGTCGAACGCGCACAGCGCGGCGTCCATCCCGTCCAACAAGGCTGCGAGCAGATCGTCGGCGGTCTCGCTACGTCCGTAGGCACTCACCTGGCACCCCCTGCAGGTGTTCGCGTGTGCGGCACGTCAGATCATTGAACTGCAACGTGACGCAGCCCACACCGCATTCGCGGAAATCAATGCGCCCCCGGCACCTGGGAAGGCACGACCGGAACGGCCACACGTTCGAGTGACCTCTCCTCAACCTCCACACCTCACGATCCGGGGTGCGTAGCGTCGCGAGAACCACGAGAAGGGAGGTCACTCGCTCCCGTACACCGAGTGACCAGCCCCAGTCATCACGATCCCCGGATCAGTTGAGGTGCCTCGATGACTACGTTCCTTGCAGGTGAGCAGACCCACCGGGCTGTGCTTCCTCAGCAGCCCGCTCTGGAATCCGCGAGCGCAGACACCCCTGGGAGCAGGGACGAAACGGCTCACGGACTCCCGGCCGCGATGCCGGGCACCGGTACGGAACATGGGCGAGGGGAGACCGGCGGAGTCCGCACCGGGACACGTCGGCGGCACGCCAGATCTGCCGTTTCGACTGCGGAGACGGCAGAGACCGGGAGCGATGACGCTCCCCGCCCGGCGGCCAGCCGGGTGTTCGTGCTGGCCAAGGGGGGCGAGCCGCTAATGCCCTGCCATCCGGCCCGTGCGCGCGAGTTGCTCGCCGGTGGACGCGCCGTCGTGGCACGGCGGGCTCCCTTCACCATCCGGCTCAAGCACCGGACCCGTGCGGGCTCGGCTGTCGAGGGCGTACAGCTGCGCCTTGATCCCGGCTCCAGGGCGACGGGCATCGCCATCACGGATGAGCGCCACCGGATCGGCCCGACGGGCCGGACCGCGGTCGCCCGCCGGGG
The DNA here is from genome assembly GCF_014650695.1 of Streptomyces avidinii. Lineage (GTDB taxonomy): Bacteria > Actinomycetota > Actinomycetes > Streptomycetales > Streptomycetaceae > Streptomyces > Streptomyces avidinii. Next base: position 18,325 of record NZ_BMVL01000030.1, read on the forward strand.
GCTGATCACGATCGAGCTCCGGCATCGGGGACAACAGATCCACGGCGGCATGGTGCGACGCGCCGCCTATCGCCGCCGAAGGCGTTCGGCGAATCTCCGGTACCGGGCACCCCGGCACGACAACCGCCCGCGACCGGACGGCTGGCTACCCCCCTCCTTGCGCCATCGCATCGACTCGACCATGGCCGTTGTCGTGCGACTGTGTCGATACGCACCGGTACTTGAGATCCACGTGGAACAGGTCGCGTTCGACACGACCGCATTCGCCGGAGTCATGCCGTCCGGCACGCAGGCAGGTGTCGAGTCGACGTACGGCGCATCCGAGGTCCGTGAGTTCCTTCTGGCCAAATGGAAGAGGTCCTGCGCCTACTGCGATGCCACGGGGGTGCCTCTCAATATCGATCACGTGCGCGCACGAAGCCGTGGTGGATCGGACCGGGTATCGAACCTCGTCCTCGCTTGCATTCCCTGCAATCAGGCGAAGGGGACGGCGCCCGTCCAAGAGTTCCTCGCCGACCGGCCGGCCCGTCTGGAACGCGTCATCGCCCAGCTGAGGAGACCTCTGCAGGACGTAGCCGCCACGAACGCCACCAGGCTCCAGCTCGTGAAAGCGCTCGCAGCGCAGGGTGTGCCGGTGCATGCGTGGTCAGGCGGGCGTACCCACTGGAACCGGCTCGCGATGGGCTTGCCGAAGAGCCACACGCTCGATGCCCTGGCCACCGGAGTCATCGACCGCGCGCGAGGGGACGCCCTCGTCCGGGTGCCCGCGCAGATCCTGGTGGTGGCGTCGACAGGGCGTGGTTCGTACGCCAGGACCACCCCTGACCGCTTCGGGTTCCCCCGCTTGCAGCGGCCGCGCGGCAAGGTCCACCACGGGTACTCGACCGGAGACCTGGTAGCGGCGGTCGTCCCCAAGGGGAAGTGGGCCGGCAGCTGGGTGGAACGCGTCGCGGTCCGGACCAGCGGTCAGCATCGCATCACGACGTTGACCAGCCGCTTTGATGTCTCCCACCGGAATTTGCGGCTTCTCCAGAGAGCCGATGGATACACCTACGCATTCGCCGACGAAATTCGATTGAGCGGACGGCACAGGCCTGCTTAGAGTGGACACACACTGAAAGGAGGTGATCCCGGAAATGTATGAACTCCGGACGCGTGAGGTGACTGCGGGCTAAGCGCCCGTCGTCGCACGCACCCAGTGCGGTGCCCGGCGGGATCGCCAGGCGCCAATCCCAAGCAGTCACCCGACCCGCGGGCTCGCCGGTACGTCCGGCCGGCTTCTCTCACTGCAGGAGAGAAACCAGAGCCCGCGGGTCGCCTGCGTTTGCCGACCGGCGCAGCACGGCTACGGGCAGAGGCGCTCTACGCGCCACTTCTCCCCGTCCAGGACGTAGCGCAGGCGGTCGTGCAGGCGGTTCTCGTGGCCCTGCCAGAACTCCACCGCCTCCGGGGACACGCGCAGGCCGCCCCACTCCGGCGGGACCGGCACCTGCTCGCCCTCCGGGTAGCGGGCCTCCAGCTCGGCGTAGCGGCGGTCCAGCTCGCCGCGGGACTCGATCACGCTGGACTGCTCGCTCGCCCAGGCCCCCAGCTGCGAGCCGTGCGGGCGGGAGCGGAAGTACGCCGCCGTCTCGTCGCGGCCGATCCGGGCCGCCGTACCCGTGACGATCACCTGGCGGGCGATGGGGTGCCAGGGGAAGAGCAGCGCGACGTGCGGGTTCTCGGCCAGCTCGCGGCCCTTGCGGGAGGCGTAGTTGGTGAAGAAGACGAAGCCCCGGCCGTCGAACTGCTTCATCAGCACCGTCCGCGAACTGGGGCGGCCGTCGGGGGTGGCCGTCGATACGACCATGGCGTTCGGTTCGAAGAGGCGGGAGTCGGCGGCCTGCTGGAACCAGAGGGCGAACTGGTCCATCGGATTCTCGGCGAGACCCCCCTCGTCGACGATCTCCGAGCGGTACTGCTTGCGCATCGTGGCGGGGTCAATGTCCTGATCGGTCACGCTGGCCATCCTGCCCCAGCAGGACCCGTCACGGTGTGCCGTATGTCACGCTTCCGCAGTCGGGGCGGAACGGCCAAAATCTTGGGGCCGGTCCGAAGGCCCCCGAGCGGGTGACCGACGGCCGTGCCGGGCATCAACGGGGATGACCGCGCCGGACCGCGAGTCACGCCGGGAGCCGCGCGTGTTCGCACTATCTGAGGAGCCGCCTGATGTCCGACTTCGTACCCGGGCTCGAAGGGGTCGTCGCGTTCGAGACGGAGATCGCCGAACCCGACAAGGAAGGCGGGTCGCTCCGCTACCGGGGCGTCGACATCGAAGACCTCGTCGGCCACGTCTCCTTCGGGAACGTCTGGGGCCTGCTGGTCGACGGTGCCTTCAACCCCGGCCTGCCGGCCGCCGAGCCCTTCCCCATTCCGGTCCACTCCGGTGACATCCGTGTCGACGTCCAGTCCGCACTCGCCATGCTCGCCCCCGTGTGGGGTCTGAAACCGTTGCTGGACATCGACGTGCAGACCGCCCGCGACGACCTCGCGCGCGCCGCCGTGATGGCACTGTCGTACGTCGCCCAGTCCGCCCGCGGCCAGGGCCTGCCCATGGTGCCGCAGCGGGAGATCGACAAGGCCGAGTCCGTGGTCGAGCGGTTCATGATCCGCTGGCGGGGCGAGCCCGACCCGCGGCACGTCAAGGCCGTCGACGCGTACTGGACCTCCGCCGCCGAGCACGGCATGAACGCCTCCACCTTCACCGCGCGGGTGATCGCGTCGACCGGTGCGGACGTCGCCGCGGCCCTCTCCGGGGCGGTCGGCGCCATGTCGGGGCCGCTGCACGGCGGGGCGCCCTCCCGCGTGCTGGGCATGATCGAGGAGATCGAGCGCACCGGCGACGCCGTGGCGTACGTGAAGAAGGCCCTGGACAAGGGCGAGCGTCTGATGGGCTTCGGGCACCGCGTCTACCGCGCCGAGGACCCGCGCGCCCGCGTGCTGCGGCGCACGGCCAAGGAGCTGGACGCGCCGCGCTACGAGGTGGCCGCCGCGCTGGAGAAGGCCGCGCTGGAGGAGCTGCACGCGCGCCGTCCCGACCGGGTGCTCGCCACGAACGTGGAGTTCTGGGCCGCGATCATGCTGGACTTCGCGGAGGTCCCGGCGCACATGTTCACCTCGATGTTCAGCTGCGCCCGTACCGCCGGCTGGTCGGCGCACATCCTGGAGCAGAAGCGCACGGGCCGCCTGGTGCGTCCGTCGGCCCGCTACATCGGGCCGGGGCGGCGCAACCCGCAGGAGATCGAGGGCTACGCGGACATCGCCGAGACCGCGTAGCGACTGCGGCCGTGTCCTTGGGCGCCGCATCCCGCTCGCGGGGTGCGGCGCCCTTCTCGTTGCCGCGTTTCAGCCCAGGGTCGCGTCGAGGATGCGGGACCACTGGGCCACCACCCGGGCACGGCGGGCCGTGTCGTCGGTGAGCACGTTGGCCAGGCCCAGGCCCCGCGCCATGTCCAGCAGGCCCTGGACGGTCTCCCGTACACCCGGCACCGACTCGTCCGCGCCCAGCAGCTCGACGGCGATCCGATGGGTCTCGCGGCCGACCCGGGCCTCCAGCTCGGTGACCTGCGGGCGCAGCTGCTCCTCGTTGGAGGCGGCCACCCACAGCTGGAGCGCGGCCCGGAAGAGCGCGCCGGTGTACAGGTCGACGAGCGCCTCCACGACGGCCGGGCGGGCGGCCGGGCCGGCGTGGAAGAGGTCGCGCAGGGCGGTGGAGCGCTCCTCGGCGACGTACTCGACGGCCGCCGTGAACAGCGACTCGCGGGTGGGGAAGTGGTGCTGGGCGGCGCCGCGCGAGACCCCGGCCCGTTCGGCGACGACCGAGACGGTCGAACCGGCCCAGCCGTGCTCCGCCAGGCAGGACACGGCCGCCTCCAGGAGGTGGCGGCGGGTGACGCGGCTGCGCGCCTGCTTGGGGCCCTGCGTGGAGCCCTGCGTGGAGCCCTGCGTGGGGCCGGTTACAGCGACCATGACGGTTCCCGGCGCTCGAAGCGGGCGGTGATGCCCTCGCGGGCCTCGGCGGAGGCGAACAGTCCCGCGGACAGCTCGGTGAGGCGGGAGCCGTCGCGGGCGAGGGCCTCGCGCACGGCGGCGGCCGTCAGCTCCTTGGTCGCGGCCAGCCCCTGCGGAGAGGCCTTGCGCAGGCCGGCGAGTACGGGCTCCAGGGCGGCGTCCACGTCCTCGGCGGCCAGGGTGAGCAGGCCGATGCGGGCGGCCTCGGCGGAGTCGAAGGCCTCGGCGGTCAGGAAGTAGCGGGCGGCGGCCCGCGGTTCGAGGCGCGGCAGCAGCGGCATGGAGATCACCGCGGGGGCGAGGCCCAGGTGGGTCTCGGTGAAGGCGTACGAGGACTGCGGTCCGGCGGCGGCGATGTCGCAGACGCCGAGCAGCCCGAGGCCGCCGGCCCGGACGTGACCGGTGACGCGGGCGACGACGGGCTTGGGCAGCTCGGCGGTCTCGCGGAGCAGGGCCACGAAATCGGCGGGATCGCAGGGGGACTTGAGGTCGGCCCCGGCGCAGAAGGTGTTGCCGGTGTGGGTGAGGACGACGGCCCGGACGGCCGGGTCCGCGGCGGCGGTGGCGAGGGCGGCGCGGAGTTCTGCGACGAGGTCGGCGGAGAGGGCGTTGCGGTTGCCCGGGGAGTCCAGTGCGAGGGTGGCGATGCCGGTCGCCTGGGCGGCGTGCACGAGTGGGGCCATGTCTCCTCCGGAGCGGTGTGCGGTGGGGTTCTCCCCGGCAGACCCGGGCGGGGTCCCTCCGGGAGCGTACGCGTTGCCCTACGGGCGGTTCGGCGGTATCCGGGGGCGGTGCCCCTGCGGTGCCCCTGCGGGGTTGCTCGGCCGTGCCCCTGCGGGGTGCTCGGCGGTGCCCTGGTGTGGGTCGGCGCCCCGCACGAGGGTCTCCTCGGCCCGTCCCCTGCGGGGTGCTTGGCCGTGCCCCTGCGGGGTGCTTGGCGGTGTACGGGTGTGGGTCGGGGCCCCGCACGAGGGTCTCCTCGGCCCGTCCCCTGCGGGGTGCTTGGCGGTGTACGGGTGTGGGTCGGCGCCCCGCACGAGGGTCTCCTCGGCTCGGCGCGCGCGGGCACGGTCCAGCCGTACGGGGTG
>NZ_BMVL01000031.1:0-9067 GCF_014650695.1 Streptomyces avidinii
CAGCCGATTCGCCCGCACATCCAACTCCGCGAACGACACCTCAACACCATCGGCAACCACCGCCACCGCATCCGGAGCCCGCACCACCTGCGCCCCGAACAACCCCGGCACCAAACCCGAACCGACGTCCCATCCGCTGTCGTTCCACTCCACGAGGACCTGACGCCGCTCCGCCTCGCCGAGGACGTCCACGCCCTCCAGCGGCGCGTCCGCGCCTCCGCCGAGGGCCGCTTCGAGGGCCTCCACCAGGTTGGCGACGGCCACGTGCATCAGTGCACTGACGGCGTGCGGGTCGATGGGGGCGATCGAGTCGATCGTCACGTCCAGCGAGTCGCCGTCGTCCGTGACCGCGACGGACAGCGGGTAGTTGGTGCGGTCGTGCTCGAAGACCATCCGGACGCCGGTGACCGGTTCGGCCGCAGCGGCGGTGGCGGCCTCCACACCCCGAGTGCCGTGGCTGTGGCGGTAGTTGAAGAAGGACGTGAAGAGCGGGGTGTTGCCGTGCACGCCGCTCGCGCGCTGGGCCAGTGCCAGCGGGGCGTGCTCGTGCTCCAGCAGCTCGGCGAGCTGGCCGCGCATCGACGACACGGCGTCCAGGGAGCCGAGTTCGGCGGTCCGCAGGCGTACCGGGAGGGTGTTCATGAAGGGGCCGGGGACGCGGTCGGAGCCCGCGCCCGCGTTCATCCGACCGAACAGGACGGTGCCGAAGACCACGTCCGAACGGCCGGAGACCGCCGCGAGCACGCGTGCCCAGGCGACGTGCAGGACGGGGGCCGAGCTGACGCCCATCCGGCGGGCGATCTCCCTGATCCGCAGGGTCAGCGGACGGGGCAGCGTGAGTCCGCCCCGGATGACGCCACTGCCGTCACCGCGGGCCTCGAGCACGCCGTACGGCGCGGTGGGTTCGGTGACGTCGCCGAGCAGGTCGGCGAAGTAGCGCACGTGCTCGGACTCGTCGACCGCGCCGCGCGCCTGGGCCACGAAGTTGCGGAAGGGGAGCGGCTGCGCCAGTGCGTCGCCGTGGCCGGTGAGGAAGGCGTGGACTTCCTGGAGCAGGACCTCCTTCGCGGTGTGGTCCTGCACCATGTGGTGCGCGCGGATCAGGGCGAGCCAGCGGCCGTCGCTCTCGTCGTGCGACGCGCGGGCCAGGTGCAGACCGATCAGCGGGGCACGGCGCAGATCCATCGCGGTGCTGCCGAAGGCGACCAGCTCGGCCACCGGGTCGGCGGCGCGGGCGTCGAGGGTCACTTCCTCCACGGACAGCCGGGCGCGGCGCCAGACCACCTGGACGGGTTCGCGCAGACCGTCCCAGACGATGCCGGTGCGCAGGATGTCGTGGCGGTCGACGACCTGCTGCAATGCGTGCAGGAAGGCGTCGAGGCCGCCGCGCGAGTCGAACTCCAGGACCATCGGCAGGGCGTAGGCGTCCTCGCCCTCGCCCGCGAGCAGGTGGTGGAAGAGCAGGCCCTCCTGGAGCGGGGCGAGCGGGTAGACGTCGGCGATGTTCGCCGCGCCTCCGTCGACGGTGGCGGCGATCCGCTCGATCTCCTCCGCCGTGAGGTCCACCAGCGGGAGCATCTCCGGCGTGATCGCGGTCGCGTCGGCCGGGATCAGGTTCTCGGGTACGTCGACCTGGGCCGCGCCTCCGGACAGGGCGAGCCCTGCCGGGGTGGGGGTCTCGAAGAGAGCGCGGACGGGGACGGCCACGCCACGGGCGCGCAGTCGCTCGACGAGGCGCACGGCGAGCAGCGAGTGACCGCCGAGGGTGAAGAAGTTGTCGTCGACGCCGACCTCATCGAGGCCGAGTGCCGCGGCGAACTCCTCGCACAGGACGCGTTCCTGGCGGGTGGCCGGGCGGCGGCCGCCGCCGGCCGCGTGGGCCGGGGCGGGCAGCGCCTTGCGGTCGAGCTTTCCGTTGACCGTGAGCGGCAGCTCGTCCAGCAGCACGACGGCTGACGGGACCATGTACTGGGGCAGTCGTGCGCCGACGAACTCGCGGATGGACGCGTTGAGTTCGGACGGGTCACCGGCGCCGTTCGCCGCGACGGCGTACGCGACGATCCGTACGTCGCCGGGCGTGTCCTCGCGCGGGACCACGGCCGCCCGGGCTACCCCGGGGTGTGCGGCGACCACGGCCTGGACCTCGCCGGGCTCGATGCGGAAGCCGCGGACCTTGACCTGCTGGTCCGCGCGGCCCGCGAAGACGAGCTGTCCGTCCTCGGTGCGGCGCACCAGGTCGCCGGTCCGGTAGATGCGCTCGCCGACCGCGTACGGGGAGGCGACGAAGCGCTCGGCCGTGAGGTCGGGGCGTCCGACGTACCCGCGGGCCAGCTGCGCCCCGGCGATGTAGAGCTCGCCGGTGACACCGGGAGCGACCGGCTGGAGGTGGCCGTCCAGGACGTACATCCGGGTGTTGGCCACCGGGCCGCCGAAGGGCACCGCGCCGGTGCCGTCGTGGTCGACCCGGCCGACGGCGGTGATCACGGCCGCCTCGGTGGGGCCGTATGCGTGGACGAGGCGGCGGCCGCGGGCCCACGCGCGGGCCAGTGCGGGGTCGATGCCCTCGGAGCCGACGACCATGGCGCCGACCCCGGCGAGGTCGTCGAGGTCGAGCACGGCGAGCAGGGAGGGGACGAGGCTGGCCGAGCGGACGCCGGTCTCCTCCACGAGTGCGCGCAGCAGGGCGGGCTCGGACCGTTCGGTCGCGCCGGCCACGACCAGCGTGCCGCCGTGGGCCAGGGTGACCGCGACGTCCAGCACGGAGGCGTCGAAGTTGAAGGAGGCGAACTGGAGCACGGGGACGCCCGGGGCCACCTCCATGAGGGGGCCGAACACCGACACCAGGTTGGCCAGGGCGCCGTGGCCGGTGGCCACGCCCTTGGGGCGGCCGGTCGAACCCGAGGTGTAGATCACGTAGGCGAGGCCGCCGGCGGTGAGCGGGGCGTGCGGGGCGGTAGCGGGGAGGGCGGCCAGTTCGGCCGCCTCACGCGGGTCGTCGAGCCACAGCACGCGGTCCGCGTCGAGCTGCCCGGCGACGCCGTCGGCGGTGTCACGGGTGCTCAGCACCACCCGGGCGTGGCTGTCGTCGAGGATGAACGACAGCCGCTCGGCCGGGTGCTCGGGGTCGAGGGGCACGTAGGCGCCGCCCGCCTTCCAGACGGCGAGGATCGCCATCACGATGTCGACGCCGCGCGGCAGGCAGAGGCCGACCACCGTTTCGGCGCCGATGCCGAGGGCGGTCAGCCGGTGGGCGAGGCGGTTGGCGCGCGCGTCGAGTTCGGCGTAGGTGACCTCGGTCCCCTCGGACACCACCGCGACGGCGTGCGGGGTCTGCTCGGCGTGGGCCGCGAACAGTTCGGGCAGCAGGCCGGGGGCGGTCTCGGCGAGGGTGTCGTTCCAGCCGGTGAGGAGCAGGGCGCGCTCGTTGGCGTCGAGGACGTCGGCGGTGCTGATCCGGGCCTGCGGCGTGGCGGTCAGCTGCTCCACGACGCGTACCAGGCGTGCGGCGAACCGGGCGGCGGAAGCGGCCTCGAACAGGTCCGCGTTGACGATCACCGAGCCGTTCATGCCGGCCGGGGCGCCGGACGCGTCGAAGGCCTCCTCGGCGGTGACCTCGAGGTCGAACTTGGCGACGGTGCCGATCGGTGCGGAGGTGGATCCGGCGGGGAGTCCGGCGGACCGCGCGTCGCCGAGGTCGGCCTCGGCGCGGGCGAGGTTCTCCACGCTGAGCATGACCTGGAAGAGCGGGTGGCGGCCCAGCGAGCGGGTGGGCGCGAGTTCCTCGACCAGCTTCTCGAACGGTACGTCCTGGTGCTCGAACGCCGACAGGTCCGTCTCGCGGATCCGCGCGAGGAGTTCGGTGAAGGTCGGGTCGCCGGAGACGTCGGTGCGCAGCACGAGGCTGTTGATGAAGAAGCCGACCAGGTCGCGCAGGCCCATGTCGGTGCGGCCGGCCATCGCCGTGCCGATCGGGAGGTCGGTGCCCGCGCCGAGCTTGGACAGCAGTACGGCGAGTGCGGCCTGGAGGACCATGAAGACGGTCACGCCCTCGGCCCGGGCCAGATCCGCCAGCTTGGCGTGCGCCTCGGCGGGGATCTCCAGTGGGGTGCTGTGTCCGCGGTACGTGGCCACCTGCGGGCGGGCGTGGTCGTACGGGAGCTCCAGCTCCTCCGGGGCACCACTCAACGCGCTTCTCCAGTACGACACCTGACGGCTGATCAGGCTTTCGGGGTCGGCGGTGTCGCCGAGCAGCTCGCGCTGCCAGAGCGCGTAGTCGGCGTACTGGACGGCCAGTGGCTCCCACCGCGGGGCGTTGCCCGCGCGGCGGGCGGCGTAGGCGGCGGAGACGTCGTCGGCCAGGGGGCGCATCGAGTATCCGTCACCGGCGATGTGGTGCACCACCACGGCCAGTACGTACTGCTCGGGGGCGGTGTGGAACAGCCAGGCCCTGATGGGGAGTTCGGCCGAGAGGTCGAAGTGGTACCCGGCAGCGTCGGCCAGCGCGGCGGCGAGGGCGGCCGGCGTCTGCGACGTGTCGGCGCCGGTCAGATCGACCCGCTGGAGGGCCCAGTCGAGATCGTCGATGTCATGGATGTGCTGGTGGGGCTCGCCGTCGGTCACGGCAACCGTGGTCCGCAGGACTTCGTGCCGCTCCAGGACGTCGCGCAGTGCCGCCGCGAGCGCATCCTGGTCCAGTTCACCGGACAGCGGAAGTGCGAGCGGGATATTGTAGTTGGCGCTCAGACCTTCCAGCTGCTGAATGAACCACAACCGACGCTGCGCGAATGACAACGGAATCATCAGGGCCCCTCCTGCTTAACGTCCTGGCCGCGACGTCGGCCGAGGTTGACTGGTGAAATCCAGCCGCCGTTTTCCCTGCCCTGATGTCGGCACGGGTGAAATGGCGGCTATTGGCGGCGCCACCTCTACCGGAATTCCCGACCGGGCGAATGCCCGTCTCTTCTTTTGTCGGCAGTCCGGGGGCACCGCAGCTTCCCCGAAGGCCACTATGGCTCACCCTCCAGCGGTGATCAATGTTCTGCCGACCCACGCGGGCTCGACCGTCGGACCGCAGGTCGGAGGGGTGTGAGAGGTGTTCAACTGCCCTCCTGGAGGCAGTTGAACACCCCCTGAATCCGGCACTCACCGGTCCTTGACAGACAGGAAATTCCGGCAGCGGAAAGTCCCGCCGCCCGGAGGGGCGACGGGACTTTACGTCGACGGGAATTTCGACCGGCAGGCCTTGACGGTCGACCCCTCAATGGTCCCTGCGGTCCGATGAGAAGACGGTCAGCACGGTGGCGACCAGCGCCCAGACCGCGAGGACGGTCCACGCTCCGGTGTGCGACCACGGCCACAGCTCGGCGGTGGCCGACTCGTAGGTCAGGCGCTGCCAGGCCTGCAGGACCATCGTGTGGAGGAAGGTGGCCGAGAGGTAGTCCTTCGGGTCCAGCAGCGACGGCACCACGAACAGCAGGGTGATCGTGGCGACGATGGTGGGCACGCTGTGCCGGATGACCACGCCCATGCCCATGCCGACGAGGGCGGACACCGGGGCCAGCACCACGGACGCCGCGAGCAGGCGCGGCACACCGGGGTGCCCGAGGCCGGCGGCGGCGCCGTGGCCCGACAGGATCCACTGGACCCCACCGTACGAGGCCAGGACCGCCACCAGGCCGAACGCGGTCGTGGCCGCGGTGACCACGCCCACCTTCGCGGCCATCACCGAACGGCGGGCGGGGACGGCCGCGAACGTCGTACGGATCATCCCGGTGGTGAATTCGCTGAGGACCGAGATGGCACCGATGGCTCCTGCGCCGAACACCAGGAACGTGGCACTGCCCGTGGGGAAGCAGTCACCGAGCGCCCCGAACGCCCGGAAGTACTCCTGGCGGTCGGCGTCCAGCCCGGGGTAGCTCTGGTAGTCGCCGTAGGCGGTGCTGATGCTGATGCCGAGGATCACCACCAGGGTGGCCGCGAAGGCCCAGGGGGTCGACCGCAGCGACCACAGCTTGATCCACTCGGCCGCGAGCAGATCGGTGAACCGGGCCCGGGGCTGCCGGACCTGCACGTCCGCGTCCGCGGGCCTCATCGTCGTCGACGCGGTCATCGGTTCTCTCCTCCGGAGTATTCGACGCTGTCGGCGGTCAGTTCCATGAACGCCTCCTCCAGCGAGCCGGTGCGGGCGGTCAACTCGTGGACCAGGACACGGTGCTGGAAGGCGAGCTCGGCGATCCGGTCCGAGTCGAGGCCGACCACGGTGAGCAGCCCGTCGGGCTCTCGGACGACGGACGCGCCCTCGGCGGTCAGCAGGGGGGCGAGCGTCTCGGGGGCGGCTGTACGGACCGATACGCTCCGGCCCGCGCCGCGGGCCGAGAACTCCGTCACGCTCTCGGCCGCGATCAGCTCGCCGCGGCCCACGACGATCAGGTGTTCCGCCGTGTGCTGCATCTCGGTCATCAAGTGGCTGGAGACGAAGACCGTCCGCCCCTCGGCGGCCAGCCTGCGGAAGAGACCGCGCACCCAGTACACGCCTTCGGGGTCGAGGCCGTTGAGCGGCTCGTCGAAGAGGAGCACCGGCGGGTTGCCGAGCAGCGCCGTGGCGATGCCGAGGCGTTGGCGCATCCCGAGGGAGAAGCCGCCGATCCGCCGGTTCGCCGCGTCGGTCAGCCCCACCTCGTCCAGCACCTCGTCGACCCGGCCGCGCGGGATGGCATTGCTGCGGGCCAGTGCGTGCAGGTGGGCCTGGGCGGTGCGGCCGCCGTGCACGTCTCCGGCGTCCAGCAGGGCGCCGACGTGCCGCAGGCCCCGGGGCAGGTCGCGGTACGCGCGGCCGTCCACGGTGACGGACCCGCTGGTGGGCCGGTGCAGGCCGAGGATCATGCGCAAGGTGGTGCTCTTGCCCGCACCGTTGGGGCCGAGGAACCCGGTCACGCGGCCGGGTTGCACGGTAAAGCTCAGGTTGTTGACCGCCAACTTCTTGCCGTAGCGCTTCGTCAGCTCGTGGACTTCGATCATGCGGCTCACTATGCCGACGAGGCGGTGTTCAGCACATGCGACCAGGGGTGACACTCTGCCGTCCCCGCATGTCATCCAGGGGAGTACCTCCGTGGTCCGATGTCCGGCGGAAGCCGCCTGGCTACCATCGCCGTATGTACGCCACGCTGACTCTCCCGCTGCTCAAGCGCGTGCCACCGGGAGGCTGGACGGCCTTCGCCTGGCTGGTCGTCTCCCTCTATCCCACGCTGCTCGTCGGACAGCACGGCACCGCCGGCTGGTTCGACGACGGCTCCACCCAAGGGCTTCCGGCCACCGGCGGGGACTGGGCGATGCTGTCCCTGGCCGGGCTCGCCGCGCTGGCGGGCAGCGCGCTGCTGGGGCGGCGGCCCCTGGCCGGCATCGCCCTGCTGATCGCGGCCCCGGTGATCGCGAACGGCGGGTGGAACCTCGGGTCGCAGTTGACGCCCCTGCAGTTCCTCCCGGCGGACATCGCGCTCGGCGTCATCACGGCGACCCGTTCGCGGCGGGCCTCGCGGATCGCGGCGGCCATGCTGGCCTGCACGCTGCTCCTGCACGTCGTCATGGTCCCCAGTACCGGCACGGCCGACGCCCAGGGGGCCGTGCTGCTGGCCGTCATCGCCTGGCTGATCGGGCGCTCGACGCACCAGTCCCGCGTCCACGCCGAGCAGCTCGGCGCCCAGGCCGCGGCCCGCGCGGTCACCGCCGAGCGGCTGCGGATCGCCCGTGAGCTGCACGACATGGTCGCGCACACCATCGGCGTCATCGCCCTGCAGGCCGGTGCGGCACGCCGGGTCATCGACACCCAGCCGACCCGGGCCCGCGACGCGCTGGGCGAGATCGAGACCGCGAGCCGGGAGACGCTGTCGGGACTGCGCCGCATGCTCGGCGCCCTCCGCCGACCCGGGGACGACACCGACGCCGAGCCCGCACCGCTGGAACCCGGTCCCGGTCTGTCGAACGTCGACCGGCTCGCCGAATCCACGGCCGCCGCGGGCGTCACCATCGACGTCCAGTGGCACGGCGCACAGCGCCGGCTTCCGCCGGACGTCGACATGTCGGCCTTCCGGATCATCCAGGAGGCCGTCACCAACGTCGTGCGCCATGCGAACACGAAGTCCTGCAAGGTGTCCATCGACTGTCAGGACACCGAGGTGTCCGTCGAGATCTCCGACAGCGGTCACCGGTCCGCTCATTCGGCCGCCGGGGGCTCCGGCCTCGGGCTGTTGGGCATGCGCGAGCGGGTCGACCTGCTGGGCGGCGACTTCTCCGCTGGGCCGCTCCCCCAGGGCGGCTTCCGGGTGGCCGCTCGACTGCCGGTCCCGGCGGGCGTGCGATGAGCATCCGCGTGGTACTGGCCGACGACCAGCCCCTGGTGCGCACCGCACTGCAGATGGTGATGGCCGAAGCCCCCGACCTCGAGGTGGTCGGCGAGGCGGGCAATGGCGCCGAGGCGGTCGAACTGACCACCGCCCTGGAGCCCGACGTCGTCGTCATGGACATCCGGATGCCCGGGACGGACGGCATCGAGGCGACCCGGCAGATCACCGCGGGCCCCTCGAAGGCCCAGATAGTCGTGCTCACCACCTTCGACGACGACGACTGCGTGTACGCCGCGCTGCGGGCCGGTGCCTCCGGTTTCCTGGTCAAGGACATGGGGCTGGACGACATCCTGGCCGCGGTGCGGGTGGTCGCCGCCGGAGACGGCCTGATCGCTCCCAGCGTCACCCGCCGGCTGATCAAGGAGTTCGCCGGACGCCCCTCGTCCGCCGCGCCCACCCCGCCCCGCCGGACCATCAGCGGCATCACCGCCCGCGAGCGCGAGGTGCTCGGCCTGGTCGGCCAGGGGTTGTCCAACCAGGAGCTGGCCGAACACATGGTGATCAGCGTCCACACCGCCAAGACCTACGTGACCCGGCTGCTCGCGAAGCTCGACGCCCGCGACCGGGTCCAGCTGGTGATCATCGCCTACGAGGCCGGTCTGGTGTCGCCCTGACCCCGCCCGCCGGCCCCGCTCCGCAGCCGCCGACGGCCGGCCGCAGCGTCCGCT
>NZ_BMVL01000031.1:9099-19625 GCF_014650695.1 Streptomyces avidinii
CGGGCCTTCCCGGTCAGTGCCCCCGCATCACCGGCTGCGCCTCTCGCGCATCGGCCGCAGTGCCGGGCGGGTCGACTTCTCGGTCCCGATCTTCCGGGCGAGCCCGGCCACGGTCGGCGCGTCGAAGAGGGTCCGGATCGGAACGTCGACGTCCAGCGCGGCGCGGATCCGCGCGACGAGTTCCACGGCCAGCAGGGAGTGGCCGCCCAGCTCGAAGAAGTCGTCGTCGACGCTCACCTTCTCCAGTCCGAGGGACTCGGCGAACGCCCGGCACAGGAGTTCTTCCTGCCGGTTGGCCGGGGCCCGGCCGACTCCCGCACCCGCCGCGTAGTCCGGGGCGGGCAGCGACTTGCGGTCCAGCTTCCCGTTGGACGTCAGCGGCAGCGCGTCCAGGACCACGACGGCCGACGGCACCATGTGCTCCGGCAGCCGCTGCGCCGCGAAGGCCCGTAGCTGGTCGGACAGGCTGCCGACCTCGTCGTCGGCCACCACGTAGGCCACCAGGCGGACATCGCCCGGCGCGTCCTCACGGGCGACCACCGCCGCCTGCGCGACCTGCGGGTGAGCCGCGATCACGGCCTGGACCTCGCCCGGCTCGATCCGGAAACCACGGACCTTCACCTGCTCGTCCGCACGGCCCAGGTACTGCAGCCGGCCGTCCGCACGCCACCGCGCAACATCTCCCGAGCGGTACATGCGCGCGCCCGGTTCGAAGGGGTTCGCCATGAACCGCTCCGCCGTGAGGCCCGGGCGGCCCACGTAGCCGCGGGCCAGCTGCGCGCCCGCGATGTACAGCTCGCCGGCGACCCCCGGAGCCACCGGCCGCAGCCGCTCGTCCAGGACGAACAGGCGCGTGTTGGCGATCGGGCGCCCGATCGGCACCGGCTCGCCCACGTCCTGTCCGGCCCGGATCTCGAACACCGCACAACCGACGACCGTCTCCGTCGGACCGTACTCGTTGACGACCACCGAGCCCGGAGCGCGCTCCAGCAGGTCGCGCACCACCCCCGGCGGCAGGGCCTCACCACCGACCACCCAGGTGGCGGCGGCACTCTTGATCTGATCGTCCGTCAACATCTGTGACAGCAGCGGCAGGTGGGCCGGTACGACCTTGGCCAGACCGAATCCACCGCCGTCGCGCAGCAGCTGGGCCAGGCCCTCGGCGCCGCCCTCCCGGCTCACCGCCACCGGCGAGCCGGAGATCAGCGGTACGACCACACTGGTCACGGTCAGGTCGAACGCCAGCGAGGAGTGCAGCGGCGCACCGCCCCCGTCCGCGCCGTACGAACCGGCGGCCCACTGCGCGTAGTTGGCGAGTCCGCCATGGGTGACGGCCACGCCCTTGGGGCGGCCCGTCGAACCCGACGTGTAGATCACGTACGCCAGACCGTCCGCTGCCACCGGCACCGCGGGAGCCGTCGTCGGCATCGCCGACAGCTGCATCGCCATGAGCGTGCCGTCCACCGCCACCAGCCGGGCCCGGCCGGCGGGCAGCTCGTCCAGCACCTCCTCGTCCGTCAGCGTCAGTACCGCCCCGCCGTCCGCCAGCATGTACGCGATGCGTTCCGCCGGGTACTCCGGATCGATCGGCAGGTACGCCGCCCCCGCCTTCCACGCGGCGAGGACCGCCACCACCATCTCCACCCCGCGCGGCAGGCACACGCCCACCGTCGACTCGGCGCCGACGCCCTGGGCGAGGAGGTAGTGCGCGAGTCGGTTCGCCCGCGCGTCCAGTTCGCGGTACGACACCCGCGCGCCGTCGGCGATCACCGCCGTCGCGTCCGGTGTGCGGGCGACCTGCGCCGCGAACAGCTCGGGCACCAGACCCGGGCCGAAGTCGGCCGCGGAGTCGTTCCACTCCACCAGCACCCGACTGCGCTCGTCCGCGTCGAGGACGTCCACGGCGCTCAGCCGCAGCCCCGGGTCGCCGCCCACCAGCTCCAGCACCCGCACCAGGCGCTCCGCGATCCGCTCGACGCTCTGCCCGTCGAACAGGTCGGCGGCGCCGACCACGGTCCCGGCCACACCGGCGGGTGCGCCGGAGGCGTCGAACATCTCGCCCAGCAGGACGTCCAGGTCGAACCGCGCCGCCACCGCGGCGCCCGCCGACACACCGCTCACGCCCGCGCCCGGCAGGTCCAGCACCGCCTGCGCGTTGTTCTGCATCGTGAAGACGGTCTGGAAGAGGGGGTGCCGGCCCATCGAGCGCGCGGGGGCCAGCTCCTCCACCAGCCGCTCGAAGGGCACGTCCTGGTGTTCGAAGGCCGACAGGCTCGTCTCCCTGACCCGCCGCAGCACCTCGCGGAAGGTCGGGTCGCCCGACAGGTCCGCCCGGATCACGAGGGTGTTCACGAAGAACCCGACGAGGTCGTCGAGCGCCGCGTCCGTACGGCCCGCGTTGGCCGCACCGATCGGTACGTCCGCACCCGCGCCCAGTCGCGACAGCAGCACCGCCAGCGCCGACTGCAGGACCATGAACATCGTCACGCCCTCGGCCCGCGCCACCCGCGCCAGCTCCGCGTGCAGCGCCGCCGGAACCCGCACCGGCACTTCGACACCGCGGTTCGAGGCCACCGCCGGCCGGGGCCGGTCCACCGGCAGCGCCAGCTCTTCCGGAACTCCCTCCAATGCCCCGCGCCAGTAATCGACCTGACGTGACATCAGGCTTTCGGGGTCGTCGCCGTCGCCCAGCAGCTCACGCTGCCAGAGCGCGTAGTCGGCGTACTGCACCGGCAGCGGCGACCAAGCGGGCACCCGGCCCTGCGAGCGCGCCGCGTACGCGACCGACAGGTCCTGGGCCAGTGGCGCCCACGACCAGCCGTCACCCGCGATGTGGTGCACCACGACGACCAGCACCCGTTCCTGCGGCCCGGCCTCGAACAGCCAGGCGCGGAACGGAACTTCCGCCGCCAGGTCGAACAGGTGACCCGACGCCGCGGCCACCGAGTCCTCCAGCTCCTCGGGGGCCACCTGAACCACCGACAGCTCCCATTCCAGCTCCTCGGCCGGGACGATCCGCTGGTACGGTTCGCCGTTCTCCGTCGGCAGGACCGTACGGAGCACCTCGTGGCGGCCGACGACGTCCCGCAGAGCCGCGCCGAGCGCGCGGCGGTCGATCCGCCCCGGCAGCTTCATCGCGATCGGGATGTTGTAGGCGGCGCCCGCGTCCTGGAGCTGGCCGATGAACCACATCCGGCGCTGCGCGAACGACAGCGGCACCCGGTCGGGGCGCTCCATCGGCGTCAGGGCCGGACGGCCGTGCCCGTCGCCGTCCGCGAGACGGGCGGCCAGGGCCGCGACGGTCGGTGCGTCGAACAGGACCCGGATGTCCAGGTTCACGCCGAGCACCGCCCGGACCCGGCTGGCCAGCCGGACCGCGAGCAGGGAGTGGCCGCCGAGGGCGAAGAAGTCGTCGTCGACGCCGACGCTCTCCACGCCGAGCACCTGCGCGAAGACACCGCAGAGGATCTCCTCGCGCATGTCGGCCGGTCCGCGGCCCGCCGCGGTCCGTTCCTCGGGGGTGGGGAGGGCCTTGCGGTCCAGCTTGCCGTTCACGGTCAGTGGCAGCGCGTCGAGCACGACGACCGCGGCCGGGACCATGTACTCCGGCAGCCGCTCGGCGGCGAGCCGGGTGATCAGCTCGGGCAGGTCGGTGGGTGCGCCGGCCACGGGGACCACGTAAGCGACGAGGCGCTTCTCGCCCGGGGTGTCCTCACGGACGACGACCGCGGCCTGGGCGGCCTGCGGGTGCGAGCCCACCACGTTCTCGATCTCGCCCGGCTCGATCCGGAAACCACGGATCTTGACCTGGTCGTCGGTGCGGCCCGCGAACACGAGCTTTCCGTCCGCCGTCCAGCAGGCCCGGTCGCCGGTGCGGTACAGCCGCTCCCCGGGACCGCCGAACGGGTTGGCCACGAAGCGCTCGGCCGTCAGGCCGGGACGCCCCAGGTACCCGCGGGCCAGGCCCGCACCGGCGACGTACAGCTCGCCGGCGACTCCGACCGGTACGGGGGCCAGGGACTCGTCCAGGACGAACACCCGGGTGTTGAGCACCGGGGTGCCGATCGCGACCTCGCCCGTGGCCGGGTCGCAGAGCGAGAGGGTCGCGTCGACGGTCGTCTCGGTCGGACCGTAGGAATTGAACAGCTCGTGACCGCGCGCCCAGCGCGCCATCACCTCCGGCGGGCACGCCTCACCGGCGGTCACCAGGACCACGTCCGCACCGATGGACCCCTCGTCGAGGGTGGCCAGTACGGCGGGCGGCAGCGTCACGTGCGTGACCCCCTGCTCGGCCAGGAACACCGGCAGGGCCTCGCCGAGGCGCCGATCCTGCGGGATCACCACGAGCGTCGCACCGGTCAGCAGGGCCATCATCCATTCCCAGCCGAAGGTGTCGAAGCCCGCGGAGGCGAACTGTCCCACCCGCGACCCGGCACCGACCCCCAGGTAGCGCATGTGGCCCGCCACCAGGCTGGACACACCCGCGTGAGAGACCAGCACGCCCTTCGGACGGCCCGTCGACCCCGAGGTGTAGATCACGTACGCGGGAGACTCCACCCGCGCCGCGGGGCCCGCCTGCGGCCCGTCCGACAGTACGGCCAGCTCGGCCACCGTCTCCGGCCCGTCCACCAGCACCACGGAACCCGGGACGGCCGCCGCGGTTGCCGAGGAGGCCAGCACCGCCACCGGCCCCGCGTCCTTCAGCATGTAGGCGATCCGGTCCACCGGATACGCCGGATCGATCGGCATGTAGGCGCCGCCGGCCTTGGCGACCGCCAGCAGCGCCACCATCAGCTCGGCCCCGCGCTCCAGGCACACGCCGACGACCGACTCCGCGCCCACGCCCCGCGACGTCAGCAGCCGCGCCAGCCGGTTCGCCCGGGCGTCCAGCTCCGCGTACGTGAGCGCCGCGTCGTCGGCCACCACGGCCACCGCGTCCGGAGCCAGCGCCACCTGCGCCTCGAACAGCTCCGCCACGGAACCCGGCGCCACCTTGGCATCGGTCGCGTTCCACTCCACCAGCATCCGCTCGCGCTCGGCCGGGTCCAGCACGTCGACCGCGCTGAGCCGGAGCTGCGGATCGGCGGTCACCACGTCCAGCACCTGTGCCAGACGGACCGCGAGGCGCCGCGCCGACTCCTCCTCCAGCAGGTCCGCCGCGGCGGTCACCGAACCCATCACGCCCGCGGGCGCCCCGTGCTCGTCGAACGTCTCGGTCACGATGACGTCGAGGTCGAACCTCGCCAGCGCCGCACCCGTCGCGATCGGCCGCACCCGCAGACCCGGCAGGTCCAGGCTCGCCTCCTCCGTGTTCTGCAGCGTGAGCATCACCTGGAACAGGGCGTGCCGGGCCATGGACCGGCTCGGGGCCAGCTCCTCCACGAGCCGCTCGAACGGCACGTCCTGGTGGGTGAGCGCCTCCAGGCTCCGCTCCCGCACGCGGCCCAGCACCGTACGGAACGTCGGGTCCCCCGACAGGTCGGTGCGCACCACGAGGGTGTTGAGGAAGAAGCCGACCAGGTCGTTCAGGGCCTCGTCGGTCCGGCCCGCATTGGGCGAGCCGATCGGGATGTCCGTACCGGCGCCCAGTCGTGAGAACAGCACCGCCAGGGCGGCCTGCAGCACCATGAACACCGTCACGCCCTCGGCCCGCGCCAGCTCCACCAGCCGGGCGTGGACCTCGGCGCGGACCTCGACCGGCACCTGGTGGCCCCGGTGCGAGGGAACCGCGGGACGCGGGTGGTCGAAGGGCATCGTCAGCTCCTCCGGCACCCCCTGCAGGGCGTCGCGCCAGTAGTCGGCCTGGCGGGAGATCAAGCTCTCCGGGTCGCGCTCGTCGCCCAGCAGACCGCGCTGCCACAGCGCGTAGTCGGCGTACTGGACGGGCAGGGGCTCCCATTGCGGGGCCCGGCCGGCGCAGCGTGCCGCGTAGGCCTCGGAGATGTCGCGGGCCAGCACGCCCGTCGACCAGCCGTCGCTGGCGATGTGGTGGATCGTCACCACCAGCACCTGCTCCTCGGGAGCGGTCCGCAGCAGGCTCGCCCTGATCGGCAGCTCCGACGCCAGGTCGAACAGGTGCCCCACCGCCTCGGCGACGGTGGCTTCCAGTGCCCCGGCCGCCACGTCGGCGACGGACAGCCGCCACGTCAGCGCCTCGACCGGAAGGACCTGCTGGTACGGCTCGTCGTCCAGCACCGGGAAGACGGTGCGCAGCACCTCGTGCCGGCCGATGACGTCGAGCAGCGCCGCGTTCAGCGCGTCCTCGTCCAGGCGGCCCCGCAGGCGCAGGGCGACCGGCACGTTGTAGGTCGCGCTCGGGCCCTCCAGCTGCCCGAGGAACCACAGGCGGCGCTGGCCGTAGGACAGCGGCGCGCGCTCCGGCCGCTCCCCGGCCGTCAGTGCGACGCGTGCGGTGTCGGCGCCGGTCAGCCGGGCCGCCAGGGCGGCCACCGTCGGAGCGTCGAAGAGCGCCCGCAGCGGCACCTCCACGCCCAGGACCGTGCGGATCCGGCTCATCAGCCGGGTGGCGAGCAGGGAATGGCCGCCGAGGGCGAAGAAGTCGTCGTCCACGCCGACCTTCTCCAGGCCCAGCACCTGTGCGAACACGCCGCACAGCAGCTCTTCGCGGAGCGTCGCCGGGCCGCGGCCCGGACCGGTCGTGTACTCGGGCGCGGGCAGCGCCTTGCGGTCGAGCTTGCCGTTGACGGTCAGCGGCAGCGCGTCGAGCACGATGACGGCCGAGGGCACCATGTAGCCGGGCAGCCGTTCGGCGACGAACTTCCTTACGGATGCCGGCAGTCCGGCCGGGTCGCCGGTGGCCACCACGTAGGAGGCCAGCAGCGTGCCACCGGTCGGCTCCTGCCGCACGATCACCACGGCCTGGTCGACCCGCGGGTGGGCGGCGACCGCCGCCCGGACCTCGCCCAGCTCGATCCGGAACCCGCGGACCTTGACCTGGTCGTCGGCCCGGCCCAGATAGCGCAGGTTCCCGTCCGGGCCCCGGCGCACCAGGTCGCCCGTGCGGTACAGCCTCTCCCCCGGCGCGCCGAAGGGATCGGCGACGAACCGCTCCGCCGTCAGCGCCCGGCGTCCCAGGTACCCGCGGGCCAGGCCCGCGCCCGCCAGGTACAGCTCACCGGCCGCGCCCACCGGGACGGGCGACAGCGAGCCGTCCAGTACGTACGCGCGAGTGTTGCCGATCGGCACGCCGACCGGTACCTCCGCCGCACCGGGCCGGGCCCGCCACGACAGGGCGTCCACGGTCGTCTCGGTCGGGCCGTAGGTGTTGAACATGAGGCGTCCCGCGGCCCAGCGGTCGACCAGCTCGGGCGGGCAGGCCTCGCCGCCCACCTCGAGCACGACGTCCGGCGCGATCGAGCCCTCGTCCAGTCCGGCCAGTACAGCGGGCGGCAGCGTCGCGTGCGTCACTCCCGACTCCGCGAAGAAGCCAGCCAGTTCGGCGCCGACGCGGCGGTTCGCGGGGACCACCACCAGCGCCGCCCCGTAGGTGAGGGCCAGCGACCACTCCAGGCAGAAGTTGTCGAAGCTCACCGACGCGAACTGCGCCACGCGGGAGCCGGGACCGGCTCCGAAGCGGGACAGCGCGGCCACCGTGTTGGAGAACGCCCCGAGCGGGACGCCCACCGCCTTGGGCCGGCCCGTGGAGCCCGACGTGTAGATCACGTAGGCCAGTTGTCCGGGCAGTGCCGTCGCCCGTCCGGCCGGATCCGCTCCCGCGGACTCCTCCCGGAGCTCCTCGGCGCAGTCCACGAGCACCACGGGGGCCCCGGCCTCCGCCACGACCGCGGCCGTGGCCGTGGAGGCCAGCACCAGCGCGGGCGCGGCGTCCTGGACCATGAAGGTGATGCGCTCGGCCGGGTACTCCGGGTCGACGGGCAGGTAGGCGGCTCCCGCCTTCAGCACCGCCACGACCGCCACGATCAGGTCCACGCCCCGTTCGAGGGCGAGGCCGACCACGGACTCCGGGCCGACGCCCCGGCCGGTCAGGAACCGGGCGAGCCGCTCCGAGCGCGCGTCCAGCTCCGCGTACGACACCTCGGTGCCGTCGGCCACCACGGCCGGCGCGTCCGGGGTCCGCGCCGCCCAGGCCTCGAACAGCCCGACCACCGGCTCCGGGGGCACCTCGGCCGCGGTGTCGTTCCACTCGGCGAGGACCTGGCGCAGTTCCGCGCCGGCCAGCACCGGCAGCGCGGCGAGCCGCTGGTCGGCGCCACCCGCGAGCGTCGTCTCCAGCGCGCCGACCAGGTGCTCGGTGGCGGTGCGCAGCAGCACGCCGACCGCCACCGGGTCGACCGGGGCCACCGCGTCGACGGCGAGTGCGAGGGCGTCACCGTCGTCGTCGACCGAGATGCTCAGCGGGTAGTTGGTGCGCTCCTGGGTGAACAGCTGCCGGACGCCCGAGAGGTCCTCGGACGGCGTTTCGGCGGGCTCCGCGGGCCCGGGGGCTGCGTTGTGGCGGTAGTTGAAGAGAGAGGTGAACAGGGGGGTGTCCCCGCCCACCCCACTGACCTGCTGGGCCATGGCCAGCGAGGCGTGCTCGTGCTCCAGCAGCTCGGCCAGCTGGCCCCGCATCGCGGAGACCGCGGCGAGGGCGCCCAGCTCGTCCGTGCGGACCCGCACGGGGAGGGTGTTGATGTACGGGCCGAGTACGCGCCCCGCACCGGCGCCCGCGCTCATGCGGCCGAGCAGCACGGTGCCGAAGACGACGTCCTGGCGGTCCGAGACCGCCGCGAGGACCCGTGCCCAGGCCACGTGCATGACGGTGGCCGCGCTGGTGCCGGCCTTGCGCGCCACGTCACGCAGCCGGGCGTTCAGTTCCGGTCCGAAGGGCACGACGGCCTGCACCGAGTCGACGCCGTCGCCCCGGACGTCGGCCATCCCGTACGGTGCGGTCGGCTCGTCCACCTCGCCGAGCAGGTCCCGGAAGTAGCGCTCGTGCTCCGCCCGGGCTTCGCCGCTTCGGGCCTGCGCCACGAAGTTCCGGAAGGGCAGCGGCTCCGGGAGGCGGTTTCCGTGGCCGGACATGAAGGCCCGCACCTCGTCGAGGAGGGCTTCGAGCGCCGTGTGGTCCTGGACCATGTGGTGCAGTCGCACCAGCGCGAGCTGCCGGCCGCTGCCGGGGACCGCCGCGGTGTGGACCGTGATCATGGGCGCGCGACCCAGGTCCATGGCGGCGCCGACGCGGGCCACCAGTTCGGCGACCGGGTCGTCGGTCCGCTCGGCGAGGGCCACCTCGTCGACCGGCAGACCGGCGCGCCGCCAGACCACCTGGACCGGCTCGCGCAGTCCTTCCCAGACGATGGAGGTCCGGTAGATGTCGTGCCGGTCGATCACCTGCTGGAGCGCCCGGGTGAAGCCGTCGAGCCGTTCCGGCGACTCGAATTCGATGACCGTGGGCAGGACGTAGGCGTCCACCCCTCCCTCGGCCAGCAGGTGGTGGAAGAGCAGTCCATCCTGGAGGGGTGCCAGTGGGTAGACGTCGGCCACGTTCGCGGCGCCGCCGGGGACGGTCGCGACGATCCGGGCGACCTCCTCGGTGGTCAGGTCGACGAGCGGCAGCATCTCCGGGGTGATCTCCACCGCATCGGCGGGGATCAGGTTCGCCGGGACCTCCACCTGCGCCGCCCCCGTGGAGGCCGCCAGGGCGGCCGGGGTCGGGGTCTGGAAGAACGCCCGCACGGACACCGCTACGCCCTGAACGCGCAGGCGCTCCACCAGACGCACGGCGAGCAGCGAGTGGCCGCCGAGCCGGAAGAAGTCGTCGTCGACACCGACGCCCTCCAGGCCCAGCACTTCGGCGAAGGCCGCGCAGACGATCTCCTCGCGTGCGTTCGCCGGCCCGCGGCCGGACCCGGCCGTGTACTCGGGGGCGGGCAGGGCCTTGCGGTCGAGCTTGCCGTTGGCGCTGAGCGGCAGGGCGTCCAGCACGACGACGGCGGAGGGGACCATGTACTCGGGCAGCTGCCCGGCGGCGAACGACCTGACCGCTTCGGCCAGTTCCGCGCCGGTACCGGCGGCCACGACGTAGGCGACCAGACGGGCCTCCCCGAGGACGTCCCCGAGGACGTCTTCGCGGGCGATCACGGCGGCCTGGGCGACCTCCGGGTGTGCCGCGATGACGGCCTGGACCTCACCGGGCTCGATCCGGAAACCACGGATCTTGACCTGCTCGTCGGTACGGCCCAGGTACTCCACCTGACCGTCGGCCGTCCACCGCGCGATGTCACCCGTACGGTACATCCGCGCGCCCGGCTCGAACGGGTTCGCGACGAACCGCTCCGCCGTGAGCGCCGAGCGGGCGGCGTAACCACGGGCCAGCTGCACGCCGGCCAGGTACAGCTCGCCACCGGCCCCGACCGGGACCGGTTCGAGGGCCGCATCCAGCACGTACACGCGGGTGTTGGCGACCGGGGCACCGATCGGTACCGTCCCGGTGCCCTGCTCCGGACGGCACTGCCAAGCCGTCACATCGACCGACGCCTCCGTCGGACCGTAGAGGTTGTGCA
>NZ_BMVL01000032.1 GCF_014650695.1 Streptomyces avidinii
GCGAGGTCGCGGCCGCGTGTGTGGCGGGTGGCCTGTCCCTGGAGGACGGTGCCCGGGTGGCCGCGGTGCGCTCCCGTCTGGTCCTGGAGAAGCTGTCCGGCAAGGGCGGCATGGTCTCCGTGTCCCTGCCGGTGACCGAGGTCGAGGAGCGGATCGCTTCGTTCGACGGCCGGATCGGTGTGGCTGCCGTGAACGGGCCCGCCTCGGTGGTGGTCTCGGGCGAGCCCGACGCACTGGATGAGCTGCTGGCCTCCTGTGAGGCGGAAGGTGTTCGGGCGCGTCGTATCGCGGTGGACTACGCCTCCCACTCCGCCCAGGTCGACGCCCTCAACGAAGACCTCCTGCGTGAACTGGCCGACATCAGCCCGCGGTCCTCGTCCGTGGCCTTCCACTCCACGGTGAGCGGCGAGCAGATGGACACCGCGGGCCTGGACGCCCGCTACTGGCTGCGCAACATGCGCGAGACCGTCGCCTTCGAAGGAGCGGTGCGCGCCGCGCTCGGCGAGGGTCACCGGACCCTGCTGGAGATCAGCCCGCACCCCGTGCTGACCATGGCGGTCCAGGAGGCCATCGACAGCGCCGGAGTCACCGCCCACTCGTCCGGTTCGCTGCGGCGCGAGGACGGCGGCACCGGCCGCCTGCTGAACTCGCTCGCCGAGGCGTACGTCGCCGGCGCGCCCGTCGACTGGACCAAGGCGTTCGCCGGCGCCGGCGCCCGCCGCGTGGACCTGCCCACGTACGCCTTCCAGCGGCAGCGGTACTGGCTGCGCCTCGCGGCCTCCGGGTCCGGCGACGTGACGGCCGCGGGCCTCGGGAACCCCGGGCACCCGCTGCTCGGCGCGTCCGTCGAGCCCGCGGAGACCGACGGCCTCGTCCTGACCGGCCGCATCTCGCTGCGGGACCACCCGTGGCTGGCCGACCACCGCGTCATGGGTGCGGTACCGCTGCCGGGAACGGCGTTCGTCGAGCTGGCGGTGGTCGCGGGTGACCTCGTCGAGTGCCCGGGGATCGAGGAACTGACCATGGAGGCCGCGCTCCTGCTCCCCGAGAGCGGCGCCCTCGACCTCCAGCTCACCGTGAGCGCCCCCGACGGGACGGGCCGGCGCGAGATCGGGTTCTTCGCCCGGACGGACGACGACATCACGGCGGCCGGCTGGACCCGGCACGGCTCGGGAGTCCTGTGCCCGGCCGCCCCCGTACCGGACGCGGAGCCGGCCGCCTGGCCGCCTCCGGGCGCCGAACCCGTCGAACTCGCCGGTCTGTACGAGCAGTCGCCGGACAGCCCCTTCGCCTACGGGCCCGCCTTCCACGGCCTGCGCGCGGCCTGGTCGCGCGGTCGGGAGGTGTTCGCCGAGGTGCAGCTCCCCCAGGAGCTGCACGAGCAGGCGTCCGAGTACCTGCTGCACCCCGCGCTGCTGGACGCGGCGCTGCACGCGGTGGGCTTGGGCGAGCTGCTGGACAGCGGCGGGCAGCCGCTGCGTCCGTTCGCATGGAACGCCGTGTCGCTGCACGCCAGCGGTGCGACCACGCTGCGGGTGACCCTGTCCCCCGCCGGGGCGAACGCGGTGTCCCTGCGCGCCGCCGACGGCACCGGCGCACCGGTCGTCACGGTCGGTTCGCTGATGCTGAGGCCGGTCGACGTCACGGAACCGGCCGCCGGACGGTCCGCCGTGCATCCCTCGCTCCTGTCCCTGGCCTGGACGCCGCTCCCGCTTCCGGCGGCGGACGCCGCTCCGTGGGCCGTGCTCGGTGCCGCGCCGGCCGGCCGGCCGTCGTGGACGGGCTCGGACGTCCCGCCCCAGCAGCACGCCGATGTCGCCGCGCTGGCCGCGTCGGTGGCCGGTGGAGGACCCGTACCGCAGTTCGCCGTACTCGACCTGACGGTCGGTGAGCCCTCCGGCCCCGAGCTCCTCACGGCCACCAGGGACCGCGCCCAGCGGGTCCTGGACGCCGCCCGCGCCTGGGTCGCGGAGGACCTCGACGAGCGGCTCGCCCCGGTCACGCTGGTGGTGGCCACCCGGGACGCGGTGGGCACCTCGGCGCAGGACCGGACGGCAGGGCTGGGCTCCGCCCCGCTGTGGGGTCTGGTGCGCTCCGTGCAGTCGGAGAACCCCGGCCGGTTCGTCCTGCTGGACACCGACGGTCTGCCCGCGTCGTGGCAGGCCCTGCCCGCCGCGCTCGCGACGGGCGAAGCCGAGATCGCCCTGCGCTCCGGGACCGCGCTGGTCCCCCGGCTCGACCGGATGCCGGCGGCCGAGGCCACCGACACGGAACTGCTGCCCGGCACCGCGCTCGACGAGCTCGACCCGGCGGGCACCGTGCTGGTGACCGGCGCGACCGGCGGCCTCGGCAGCCTCGTCGCCACCCACCTCGCCGAACGCCACGGCGTACGCAACCTCCTGCTGCTCAGCCGCCGGGGCCCGGAGGCCGAGGGCGCCACCGAGCTCGTCCGGCAGCTGGAGAAGCACGGGGCGACGGCGACGCTGGCGGCCTGCGACGCGGCGGACCGCGACGCGCTGGCGGCCGTACTCGCCGCGATCCCCGCCGAGCAGCCGCTGATCGCGGTGGTGCACTGCGCCGGAACCGCCGAGAACGCCCTGCTGGCCACGCTCGACCCGGGCATGATCGACCGCGTCTTCCGCGCCAAGGTGGATGCCGCCGTCCATCTGCACGAGCTGACCGAGGGCATGGACCTGTCGGCCTTCGTGCTGTTCTCGTCCATAGCGGGCACCCTCGGCGGCACCGGGCAGGGCAACTACGCGGCGGCCAACACCTTCCTGGACTCCCTCGCCCGGCACCGGCGGGCCCGCGGCCTCGCCGCCACCTCGCTGGCCTGGGGCCTGTGGGCCACCGAACGCGGCATGGGAGGCGGCCTCACCGAGGCCGCCTCGGCCGGCACCCCGATGCGCGGAGTGCGCGCCCTGCCCACCGAAGAGGGCCTGGCCCTCTTCGACCTCGGCTGGCGCTCCGCCGAACCCGTCCTGTTCCCCGCCCGCCTGGGCGGCGCCGCGCTGCGCGCCCAGGCCTCCGCCGGGACGCTCCCGCCGGTCCTGCGCGGCCTGTTCCGCACGTCGTCCCGCCGCACGGCGGGCACCGAGACCCAGGACGCGGGCACCCAGTTGCGCCGCCGGCTGGCGGAGATGATGCCGGTCGAGCGCCAGGAGACCCTGCTCGCCCTGGTGCGCGGGCGGATCGCCGCGGTGCTCGGGCACGGGTCCCCGGACCAGATCGAGGCCGACCGGCCGTTCCGCGACCTCGGCTTCACCTCGCTGACCGCCGTGGAGCTGCGCAACCGGCTGAACGCGGCGACCGGTCTGCGCCTTCCGGTGAGCCTCGTCTTCGACTACCCGACGCTGGACGCGCTCGTACCGCTGCTGCTGGGGAAGCTGGTCCCGGACGGCGGACCGGCGGCCGGGCAGGAGAAGGACGACGAGGAGGCGGAGGTCCGCCGCGTGCTGGCCTGCATCCCGCTGTCTCGTCTGCGCGAGACGGGTCTGCTGAGCTCGTTGCTCGAACTGACCGGGGACCGGGGCGAGACGAAGCAGGAGGCCTCCGACCGCAGTGACGAGATCAAGTCCATGGACGTGGCGGCGCTGCTCGCGATGGCCAGGACCACGAGCGCCGCGGACGACGCGTCACCCTCCGCGCACGAAGCGTAATGGGGGCGATGTAAGGGGCGGACTTTAGGGGTTGGCGGTCCATAGCCTGCCCAAGGCGCCACCCTCCCCCGTCTCTTTGCCTTTCCCCTCGCGGTCTTTGCACCGTTCCAGCCCGAACCCACAGGAAACCGGAGTTCCCTTCCATGAGCGAATCGACCGCCGAGCCCATCCCGTTCCCCTTCCCGGACCCGTCCTTCATCGGCGACCTGCCTCCCGAGCTGGCGGAGATCCGCGACGGCGACTCCGTGGTGGAGGTGAAGTTCCCGGACGGCATGGGCGCCTGGCTGGTGACCAAGCACGCCGACATCCGCAAGGTCCTCGTCGACCCCCGGTTCAGCAGCAAGGTCATGGCCGCCGCGGCCGCCGCGATGTCGGAGACCGAGACCGGCAAGCTGATGAACGAGTCCCTCGTCGGCATGGACGCCCCGGAGCACACCCGGCTGCGCAAGCTGGTCTCCCGTGCCTTCACAGCCCGCCGCATGGAGCTGATGCGCCCGCGCGTCGCGCAGCTGGTCGCCGAGTACCTCGACGAGATGGAGACCCAGCCGCAGCCGGTCGACCTGGTCAAGAACTTCGCGCTGCCGCTCCCGGTGCGCGTGATCTGTGAACTCCTCGGCGTACCGGCCGGGGACCAGGACACCTTCCACGCCTGGTCGAACGCCCTGCTCGGCGACTGGCAGCAGGTCGTCGAGAAGGAAGCGGCCACGGTGTCGCTGGTGAACTACTTCACCGAGCTGGTCACGGCCAAGCGCGAGCAGCCCGCCGACGACCTGATGAGCGACCTGATCCGCATCAGCGAGGACGACGAGACGCTCACCACGCGCGAGATCGTCGCCCTGTCCATCGGCATCCTCAGCGCCGGTCACGAGACCACTGCCAACCAGATCGGCATGTTCGTCCTGACGCTGCTCCACAACCCGGACGAGCTGGCGAAGCTGCGGGCCAACCCCGAGGCCGTCCCGCAGGCCGTGGAGGAGCTGCTGCGCTTCGTGCCGCTCACCACGACCGGCGGGATCATCCCGCGGCTCACCACCGCCCCGGTCGAGCTGAGCGACGGCAGGACGCTTCCGGCCGGCGTCGTGGTGATGCCCGCCGTGGCGACCGGCAACCGCGACCCCGAGCTGTTCGAGGACGGCGAGCGGCTGAACCTCTCCCGCCAGCCCAACCCGCACCTCGCGTTCGGCGCCGGCATCCACCACTGCCTGGGTGCCCAGCTGGCCCGCATCGAGCTGCAGGAGGCGCTGGCCGCCCTGCTGGCCCGCTTCCCGGACCTCGCGCTCGGCGTGCCGGAGTCGGAGCTGCGGCTCAAGCCGGCCTCGATCGTCCGCGGCCTGGAGTCGCTGCCCCTCACCTGGTAGCACTCCGCTTTCGTACGGCGTCGGCCCCCGGGACCCTGATGTGGTCCCGGGGGCCGACGCCGTCGTGTGCGGGGTGGGCCGTGACCGGTCGGCCCCGTGTCCCGACGTGCCCCGCCGGCTCCCACAGCCGGGCGGGGCACTGCTGTTCGGGGAGTCCGGCCGGGGGCAGGCGCGGGCAGCGGGGAGCCGCGTCCGAGAACGGGGCGCGCCCGCAGCTACGGGAGCCGCCGTACGGGGTGGAACGGGCCGGGACGGCCGCCGCGCGGCCGGGACGGCCGACCTCCTGACGGACCGGGACCGGCCGTCCGCGTCGGCGGCGCCCCCGCCGGACGGGCGTGCGTACATGCGTGCGTACGTGCGTGCCTGCACGGTGGCACGCGAAGGGGCCGCGCTCCTTACGGAACGCGGCCCCTGGAACCACCGTGCGATTAACGCTGCTTGAGCAGCCACTCGTGGATGGCGGCGGCGGTCACGTCACCGTTGCCCTCCAGCATCGTGTAGTGGTTGCCCGGCACGTCGATGGCGTCGTGCTCCAGCGGCCACACGGCCTGCCACTTCTCCGGCGGCGGGCCGACCTCGCCCGGCTCGACGCCGAAGCACTCCGAGGCCCGGACGAGCAGCGTCGGGGTCTTGATCTCCTTCGGCTGCCAGTGCTCGAACAGGGCGAAGTAGGCGGACATCGCGGTGAGACGGTTTCCGGTCATCCGGCCGAAGTCCTTCTCCAGCTCCAGCGCCTTGCCCTCCATCACGGGAACGATGTAGGAGGTCTGGTCGTAGCCGGCCAGGTAGCTGTCGATCAGGACCAGCCCCTGCGGGTAGATCCCCCGCTCCTCCAGCCGCGCGGTGACCTCGTGGGCCACCCGGCCGCCGGACGAACGCCCGGTGAGGACGAACGGAGTGCCCTCCGTCAGCTCCTCGATGCGCCGTACCGCGTACGCGGCGGCGGCATCGACACTGTCCGCGACCGGCTCACCGGTCACGAAGCCCGGCAGCATCAGCGACCACACGTCGCGGATGCCGCGCAGCGGCTCGGCCAGCGCCACCAGCTCCTGGTTGCTGGCCCAGACCGACTGCGACGGGAACCCGATGATCTTCGGGAAGGCATCGCCCGCACCGAGCCGCACGAGCCCCGGTCCCTTGCGCACGTCGGCCGGGTCCGAGAAGTTCTCGCGCAGGTCGACCGAATTGCGCAGCACGCTGTGCCCGATGTCCAGGCGCCCGATCTCGACGGCCCGCCGGTACATCGCTTCGACACCGTTGATCACGGCGATCCCGCTGGTGTCCGCGGCGGCCTCGGCCTGCTCCGGCTGCTGCGCCGCCACGACCGGCGCGGCCGACGCGGCGGCGGGTGCGACGGAGCCCTTGAGCTGCTCGCTCAGTTCGGCGGCGAGGGCGGTCGGCGTGGGGTGGTCGAAGACCACGGTGGACGCCAGGCGCAGTCCGGTGAGCTCGTTGAGCCGGTTGCGCAGCTCCACGGACGTCAGCGAGTCGAAGCCCAGCTCGGCGAAGCCCTGGCCGTCCTCGATCGCCTCCGCCCCGGAGTGGCCGAGTACCTGTGCGACCTCGGCGCGGACCAGTTCGGCCAGTACGGCCACCCGGTCGGCCCCGGCCGCTGCGGCCAGCTGCTCGTGCAGCCGGGAGGCGGCCCGTGTGTCGGAGCGGGCGGCCCGCCGCTGCGGAGCCCTCACCAGCCCGCGCAGGAGCGGGGGCACCTGCTGTTCGCCGGTGGGTCGGGCGACCGTGGTGTTCAGGCGCATCGGGACGAGTACGGCCTCGTCGGCGACGCCCAGTGCGGCGTCGAAGGCCGCCATGCCCGTCTCGGCCGTGAAGGCGGTGACGCCTCCGCGGGCCATCCGGGCGCGCTCGGCCCGGCCGAGCTCGGCTCCCATGCCGCCGGGCTGCTCCCACCAGCCCCACGCGAGCGAGGTACCGGCCAGTCCGGCCTCGTGGCGGTGGACCGCGAGGGCGTCCAGGAAGGAGTTCGCGGCCGCGTAGTTGCCCTGGCCCTGGCTGCCGAGCATGCCGGCGGCGGAGGAGAAGAGCACGAACGCCCGCAGTTCCGCGTCCCGGGTGAGCTCGTGCAGGTGCCAGGCGGCATCCGCCTTGGCCCGCAGGACGGTGTCGATGCGCTCCGGGGTGAGCGACTCGATCGTGCCGTCGTCGAGCACACCCGCGGTGTGGACGACTCCGGCCAGCGGCTGCCCGGCCGGTACGTCGGCCAGCAGGGCCTCCAGTGCGGTCCGGTCCGCCACGTCGCAGGCTGCCAGCCGCGCTTCGGCGCCCAGTTCGCCCAGTTCGGCGATCAGGTCCGCCGCTCCCGGCGCATCCGCACCGCTGCGGCTGGCCAGCACCAGGTGCCGTACGCCGTGTTCGGTCACCAGGTGCCGCGCGACCACGGCGCCCAGTGCGCCGGTGCCGCCCGTGATCAGGACCGTTCCCTCGGGCCCGAAGCTGCCGGCGCCCTCGGGCGCCGCGGTGTTCCTGGCCAGCCTCGGTGCACTCGCGGCGCCGGCGCGCAGCGCGAGCTGCGGCTCACCGGTGCCGAGTGCCGCGGGCAGTGCCCGGTACGAGGCGGCGTCGTCGTCCAGGTCGATCAGGACGATCCGGTCCGGGTGTTCCGACTGCGCCGTTCGCACGAGGCCCCAGACGGCCGAGGCCCCGATGTCCGTGGTCCGGTCCGTGTCGAGGGCCGAGACGGCCCCCCGGGTCAGCAGCAGCAGCTTCGAAGCCGCGAGCCGCTCGTCGGACAGCCAGTGCTGGACGGTCTCCAGGACGCGGTGTGCCGCGTGGTGGGTGGCCGCGAGGACACCTCCCTGGTCACCGCCGAAGCAGGTCATGGCCACGACGGCCGGCGCGGGGGCGCCCGACTCCACGGTGTCCAGGAGGGACTGCGGGTCGAGGTACGGCGTACCGGAGAGACCCGCTTCGACCAGGCGCGGCCGGAGCGACAGCGGGTCGAAGCCGAGCATCGCCCACTCGCCCGAGATCTGCCGCGAGCCCAGCGGCACCGGGGCCCAGGTCAGGGTGAACAGCGAGTCCTGGCGCGGCGCGGAACCGGTACCGATGAACTGCTCCAGTGCGGGGTCCCGCATCGTCAGCGAGTCGACGGTCGCGACCGGGAGGCCGGAGGTGTCGGTCACCAGCACCGACACCTCGGAACGACCGGCCGGTGCCAGGTGGACCCGTACGACCGATGCGTGGGTGGCGTGCAGCCGTACTCCCGTCCAGGCGAAGGGCATGCCTCCCTTGATCGGCTCGCGGCCCGGAGCGAGTCCGAGAATGCCGAGCGCGAGCGGTTGGAGTGCCGCGTCCAGCAGGGCCGGGTGCACCCCGTACCCGCTGCCCTCGGCGTCTGCCTCCTCGGGCAGCCGGACCTCGGCGAACAGCTCGCCGTCCTTGTCCCACAGCGCCCGCAGGCCCTGGAACACCGGCCCGTAGGCGAAGCCGGCGTCGGCCAGGTTGGGATAGAAGTCCTCGACGGGGATCTCCGTCGCTCCGGCCGGGGGCCACACGGTCACCGGCTCCGGGGCGGCTTCGGCCGCCGCAACGCCGTCGGCCAGCAGGCCGGAGGCGTGCCGGGTCCACTGCCCGTCGTCGCCGTCACCGTCCGCCCGGGAGTACAGGCTGATCGGGCGCCGGCCGGATTCGTCGAGTCCGCCGACCAGGATCTGGATGGCGCGTCCCCCCTGCTCGCCCAGCACCAGCGGTGCTTCCAGGGTGAGTTCGTCGATCAGCTCGCAGCCGACCTGGCTGCCGGCGCGCAGCGCGAGTTCCACGAAGGCGGTACCCGGCAGCAGGGCCGTGCCCAGCATGGCGTGGTGGGCGATCCAGGGCTGGGCGGCCAGCGAGAGCCGTCCGGTGAACAGGAACCCGTCGGACTCGGGAAGCGCGACCCCGGCGCCGAGCAGCGGGTGCCCGGTGGCGGTCAGGCCGATCGAGGCGGGATCCCCGGCGGAGGTCGACATGGAGTCCAGCCAGTAGCGCTTGTGCTGGAAGGCGTACGTCGGCAGGCCGACCGTGCGGGCGCCGGTGCCTGCGAACAGGGCCTTCCAGTCGACCGGGGTACCGGCCACGTGGATCCGGCCCAGGGCCAGGGCCAGGGAGGCGGCCTCGGGCTGCTCGCGGCGCAGGGCGGGGACGCACGTGGTGCGGGTGCCCGCGTGGCCGTGGTGGTCGAGGGTCTCCTCGGCCATGGCGGTCAGCTCCCCGCCCGGGCCCAGCTCCAGGAAGGTGTCGACGCCCCGGCTCATCGCGGTCGCGACGCCGTCGGCGAAGCGGACCGTGCCGCGGACGTGACGGACCCAGTAGTCCGGTGTGGTCAGCTCGTCGCCCGCGATCTCGCCGGTCAGGTTCGAGACGACCGGGATGCGCGGAGCGCGGAACTCCGCCGTGGCCAGGACCTCGCCGAACGCGGCGAGCATCGGCTCCATCCGGGCCGAGTGGAATGCATGACTGACCGTCAGCTCCTTGGTGCGACGGCCTTGTTCGCGGAAGACGTCGGCAAGGGCGCGGACCGGCTCCTCGTCACCGGAGAGGACCACCGAACGCGGGCCGTTGACCGCCGCCACGGACACCCCCTCCGGCAGTTCGGGGAGTTCGTCGGGCGCGGCCTGCACGGCCAGCATCGCTCCGCCGGACGGCAGGGCCTGCATGAGCCTTCCGCGGGCGGCCACGATCCGGCACGCGTCGGGCAGGGACCACACGCCTGCCACGTACGCCGCGGCCAGCTCACCGATGGAGTGGCCCAGCAGGACATCGGGACGTACGCCCCAGGAGCTGACCAGTTCGTACAGCGCCACCTCGAAGGCGAACAGTCCTGCCTGGGTGAACACGGTGCGCGACAGCGCGGTGCCGTCGGCGAACACGACGTCCTTCACCGGCTGGTCCAGCAGGGTGTCCAGCTGTGCGCACACGGCGTCGAAGGCCTCGGCGAAGACGGGGTGGGCGTCGTACAGCTCCCGGCCCATGCCCTGGCGCTGCGCGCCCTGACCGGTGAACAGGAAGGCCGTCTTGCCGTCGCCGGCGACGCCCCGCGGCGCACCGGCCGGGGAACCGCCCTCGGCCAGCGCCGCCAGACGGTTCAGGAGCTCGTCCCGGTCCGCGCCGACGAGCACCGCGCGGTGTTCCAGCGTCGCTCGGGTGGCCGCCAGCGAGAAGCCCACGTCCAGCGGGCGGACGTCCTGCTCGCGCAGGTGGTCGGCGAGCCGCCGGGCCTGGTCCCGCAGGCCGTCCTCGGAACGGGCCGAGATCACCCACGGCACCACCGGGGCGACTTCCTCGGAGCCCGCGGCATCCGCCGTGGACTCCTGCGCCTCGGTCCCGGTTTCCTCGGGTGCCTGCTCGAGGATGATGTGCGCGTTGGTGCCGCTGATGCCGAAGGCCGACACGCCGGCCCGGCGCGGGCGGCCCGTCTGCGGCCACTCCCGGTTGCCGGTCAGGAGCTCCACCATGCCCGTGGACCAGTCCACCTCAGGGGTGGGCTCGTCCACGTGCAGTGTCTTGGGCAGCACGCTGTGCTTCAGCGCCAGCACCGACTTGATGACGCCCGCCACGCCGGCGGCGTACTGGGTGTGCCCGATGTTCGACTTGACGGAACCGAGCAGCAGCGGCCGGTCCGCGGGGCGGTCCTGGCCGTAGGTGGCCAGCAGGGCCTGTGCCTCGATCGGGTCGCCGAGGGCCGTGCCGGTGCCGTGTGCCTCCAGCATGTCGACATCCGCCGTGTTCAGACCGGCGGAAGCCAGCGCCTGGCGGATCACCCGCTGCTGCGAGGGGCCGTTGGGGGCGGTCAGGCCGTTGGAAGCGCCGTCGGAGTTCACGGCGGAACCACGCAGCACCGCCAGCACCGGACGGCCGTCGCGCACGGCGTCCGAGAGGCGCTGGACGGCCAGCATGCCGACGCCCTCGCCCCAGCCGGTGCCGTCCGCGGCCGCCGCGAAGGCCTTGGCCCGCCCGTCAGCGGCGAGGCCGCCCTGCCGGGAGAACTCCACGAACGCGCCGGGCGTGGCCATCACGGTCACGCCTCCCGCGAGTGCGAGGTCGCACTCACCGTTGCGCAGTGCCTGGGCAGCCAGGTGCAGCGTCACCAGCGAGGACGAGCAGGCGGTGTCCACCGTCACGGCGGGGCCTTCGAGACCGAGTGCGTAGGCGACCCGGCCCGACATCACACTGCCCGAGGCGCCGGTGAGGGCGTAGCCGCCCGCGGCCTCGGTCGAGCTCATCAGTACGGTCGTGTACTCCTGCGGCGTGCCTCCGACGAATACACCGGTACGGCTGCCGCGCAGCGCGGACGGGTCGTAGCCGGCGCGTTCCAGCGTCTCCCACGAGATCTCCAGCAGCAGACGCTGCTGCGGGTCCATCGACAGGGCCTCGCGGGGCGAGATGTCGAAGAACGCCGCGTCGAAGTCGGCGGCCTCGGCCAGGAAGGCACCCTGGCGCGCCGAGCCCGACTCCGCGATGAAGTCGTTCATGGCCAGACCCTGCCAGCCACGGTCGGCCGGGAAGTCCGTCATCTCGTCGCGGTTCTCGACGAGGAGCTGCCACAGGTCCTCCGGACCGCGCACCCCGCCGGGGAACCGGCAGGCCATGCCGACGATCACGATCGGGTCGTCGTCCGTCGCCCGCAGGGCCGGCAGAGCGGCGGTGGCGGCGCTGCCGTCGAAGAGCTGCTCGTGCAGGTGGTTGGCGATGCGCTGCGGGGTGGGGTAGTCGAAGACGATGGTGGCGGGGAAACGCAGTCCGGTGGCCGCGTTGAGCCGGTTGCGCAGCTCCATGGCGGTCAGCGAGTCGAAGCCGAGGTCCCGGAAGGGCCGGTGGGCCGTGATCTCGTCCGTCGTCTGGTGCGTCAGTACGGCCGCGGCCTCGGTGCGCACCAGCTCCAGCAGGCGGTCGTACTGTTCCGGAACGGTGAGACCGACGAGGGCCTCGCGCAGTGCGGAGCCGGAGGACTCGTCCTCGGCGGGGACGACGGAGTCCTCGCTCAGCACACGGGAGACCTCGGGGATGTCCTCGATGAGCGGGCGCCGGCGGGCCATGGTGTAGCCCGGGGTGAAACGCTCCCAGTCCATGTCCGTGACGGTCAGAGCGGTCTCGTCCTGCTCGATGGCCTGTCGCAGTGCCTCGATGGCGAGGGACGGTTCCATCTGGCCGACGCCGCGCCGCGACAGCTGCTCGGCGGTGCCGTCGACCGCCATGCCGGTGTCCTGCCAGCCGCCCCAGGAAACGGAGGTGGCGGTGAGACCGCGGCTGCGCCGGTCCCAGGCCAGACCGTCCAGGTAGGCGTTGGCGGCGGCGTACGCGCCGGTCCCCGCGCTGCCCCAGACGGCGGCACCGGAGGAGAACAGGACGAACGCGTCGAGGGGCAGGTCCGCGGTCAGGGAGTCGAGGTGACGTGCGCCCTGGACCTTGGCGGAGAAGATGCCCTCGAAGTGTTCGGGGGTGGCCAGGGCGAGTTCGGCGTAGCCGGATATGCCGGCGGTGTGGAAGACGGCGGTGAGGGGGTGTTCGGCGGGAACGGCCTCGATGATCGCGGCGAGCGCGTCGCGGTCGGTGACGTCACACGCCACGACCGACACCTCGGCGCCCAGGCCACGCAGTTCCGCCGCCAGCTCGGCGGCGCCTTCGGCCGCCTCACCACGACGGCTCAGCAGCAGGAGGTGCTCCGCACCGTCCTTCGCCAACCAACGCGCCAAATGGGCACCGATACCACCGGTACCACCCGTGATCAGGACCGTGCCCCGAGGGTTCCAGTCCCGGACGGGAACCGGGCTGCCGCCCAGAGGCGCACGGACCAGACGACGGGCGTACGCACCCGACGACCGGACCGCGACCTGGTCCTCACCCTCGCCCGCGGCAAGAACACCCGTGAACCCGGAAGCCACCCGCTCGTCCCACACCTCGGGAACGTCGACCAGACCACCCCACGTACCCGGCTGCTCCAGACCGGCCACCTGGCCGAGCGCCCACAGCTGCGTCTGCACGGGGCTGACCGGATCGGCCGAGCCGACGGCGGCGGCGCCCTTGGTCAGGACCCAGAGCCTGCCCGTCGCGGCGACATCGGCCAGGCCCTGCAGCAGGGACAGCGTCGCCGTCAGAGCAGACTCCTCGTCCCAGCCGAGGAGGGACACCACGCCCGCCACGTCCGGAGTTGCGGAGAGCCGTGCGGCAAGCTCCGCACGGTCGAGGCCGGCCTCGGCCTCCAGGACCACGACCTCGGCCCCGGCCGCCACGAGGGCGTCCCGGACCTCTTCGGCGGGCGCCCCGGTACCGGACGTGACCAGCAGCCACGTCCCGTCCAGACGACCGGACGAGGGCACGGTCACCGAACGCCACACCGTGCGGTATCGCCACGAGTCCAGGACGGAACGCTCCCGACGGCCCTTGCGCCACGCCGACAGCGCCGGAACCACCGGCTCCCACGCGTCGACCGCGCCACCGTCCACCAGCTGCGCCACGCCTTCGACATCCGCGCGCTCGACGGCGCCCCAGAACGCAGCGTCGACCGGGTCGACCGCGGCTTCCGCCACCGGTGCCACGACGTCCGCGATCCAGTAGCGCTGGTGCTGGAAGGCGTAGGTCGGCAGATCGACCCGACGCGCCTCGGACCCGGTGAACAGCTGCTTCCAGTCGACCGGAGCACCCGCCACATAGGCCTCGGCCAGCGAGGCCAGGAAGCGCTGGGCGCCACCGTCCTCACGCCGCAGCGAACCGATGGCAGCCCCGGCGCCCAGCACGCTCTCCTGCGTCTCCTGGATCGCCATGGTCAGCACGGGGTGCGGGCTCGACTCGACGAAGACCCCGTATTCCTGTTCGGCCAGCAGGCGGGTGACCGGTTCGAACTGCACCCGCTCCCGCAGGTTCCGCACCCAGTACCCGGCATCCAGACCAGCCGTGTCCATCCGCTCACCCGACACCGTCGAATAGAACGCCACCGACGACGACTGCGGCCGAAT
Source organism: Streptomyces avidinii (assembly GCF_014650695.1). GTDB lineage: Bacteria > Actinomycetota > Actinomycetes > Streptomycetales > Streptomycetaceae > Streptomyces > Streptomyces avidinii. The sequence goes on from NZ_BMVL01000032.1 coordinate 13,966, forward strand.
CTCCGCCAGCTCACGCAGCAGATCCTCATTGAGGACATCCACCTGCGCGGAGTGGGAGGCGTAATCCACCGCGATACGACGCGCCCGAACACCCTCCACCTCACACGAGGCCAGCAGCTCATCCAGGGCATCCGGCTCGCCCGAGACCACCACCGAGGCGGGCCCGTTCACGGCGGCGACACCGATCCGGCCGTCGAAGGGAGCGATCCGCTCCTCGACCTCGGTCACCGGCAGGGACACGGAGACCATGCCGCCCTTGCCGGACAGCTTCTCCAGCACCAGACGCGACCGCACCGCCGCCACCCGGGCACCGTCCTCCAACGACAGACCGCCCGCCACACACGCGGCCGCGACCTCGCCCTGGGAGTGCCCGATCACCGCGGCAGGCTCCACACCGAACGAACGCCACACCGCGGCCAGCGACACCATCACCGCCCACAGCACCGGCTGGACCACATCCACCCGGCCCCACAGCGGATCATCCGCCTCACGGAACACCACATCCCGGAGCGACCAGTCCACCAACGGCGACAGCGCACGCTCACACGCCACCATCGACTCCGCGAACACCGCAGACGAACCCCACAACTCCCGGCCCATACCGACCCACTGCGAACCCTGACCCGGGAACACGAACACCACACCACTGCCGACGTCTCCGGTGCCCCGGACGAGCCCGGGGAGGTCGCGGCCCTCGGCCAGCGCCTCCAGCCCTTCCGGGAGAGTGCCGCCCGCCTCGGCGAACAGCACGGCGCGATGGGCGAGCTGCGACCGCGAACTCAGCAGGGAGAACCCCACGTCGGCGATGTCGAGGCCGTCCTTGGGGTGCAGGTATTCCCGGAGGCGCGCGGCCTGGTCACGCAGAGCGGCCTCGGTATTGCCCGAGATCAGCCACGGGAGCACTGCGGGCGACGTGGACAGGGGCGGCTCGGCCGCGTCCGCCGGCTGCGCTTCCACGGGCTCGGCCTCGGGGGCCTGCTCGAGGACGACGTGCGCGTTGGTACCGCTGATGCCGAACGAGGACACGCCCGCACGGCGCGGGCGACCCGTCTCCGGCCAGTCCCGGGTGGTGGTGAGGAGCTCCACCTCGCCCTCGGTCCAGTCGATCTGGGTGCTCGGGTTCTCGGCGTGCAGGGTCTTGGGAAGTACCCCGTGCTGGAGGGCGAGCACGCTCTTGATGACACCGGCGACACCCGAAACGGCCTGGGTGTGGGCGATGTTGGACTTGAGGGAGCCGAGCCAGAGCGGGCGTCCGTCGTGCCGGTCCTGGCCGTAGGTGGCCAGCAGGGCCTGCGCCTCGATCGGGTCGCCCAGCGTCGTGCCCGTACCGTGCGCCTCCACCATGTCCACGTCGGCGAGGGTCAGGCCGGCGTTGGCCACCGCCTGACGGATCACGCGCTGTTGCGAAGGACCGTTCGGGGCGCTCAGACCGTTCGAAGCACCGTCCTGGTTGACTGCCGAACCGCGGATCACCGCGAGGACGGGGTGGCCGTTGCGACGTGCGTCCGACAGCCTTTCGAGCAGGACGACCGCGGCGCCCTCGCCCCAGCCGATGCCGTCGGCCTCGTCGGAGAAGGCCTTGCAGCGGCCGTCGGCCGCCAGACCGCGCTGCCGGGCGAAGGTGACGAACGCCGAGGAGGTGGCCATCACCGCGACACCGGCGGCGAGCGCGAGGGAACAGTCCCCTTGGCGCAGCGACTGGGCCGCGGAGTGCAGGGCGACCAGCGACGACGAGCAGGCCGTGTCCACCGTGACGGCGGGACCCTCCAGCCCGAGCACGTACGAGACGCGGCCGGACATGATGCTCGCCGAACCGCCGGTGATCGCGTACCCCTGGTCGGTCGGCGAGTTCATCAGCTTGACGGTGTGCTCGATGGCCGTACCGCCGACGAAGACACCGGTGCGGCTGCCCCGCAGCGACACCGGGTCGATCCCGGCCCGCTCCAGCGCCTCCCACGAGGTCTCCAGCAGCAGCCGCTGCTGGGGGTCCATGGTCATTGCCTCACGGGGCGAGATACCGAAGAACCCCGCGTCGAAGTCACCCGCACCGTGCAGGAACGCACCCTCTCGGGTGTAGGTCGTCCCCGGGCGGTCCGGGTCGCTGTCGAAGAGCGAAGAGAGGTCCCAGCCGCGGTCGTCCGGGAATCCCCCCACCGCGTCGACGCCGTTGACGACCATGTGCCACAGCTGCTCCGGCGAATCGACGCCGCCGGGCAGCCGGCAGGCCATGCCGACGACGGCCAACGGCTCGCGGGCGCGATCCTGGCTGTCCTGGAGCTGCTGACGAGTCTGCTGTAGCTCAGCCGTGACTCGGCGCAAATAGGTACGGAGTTTGTCCTCGGTCATCGTGAAACCCCACTCTGAAGCAATTGAAGGCCCGGCAGCTGTGTGTTCAGGACACGCCCAGGTCGCGGTCGATGAAGTCGAAGATCTCGTCGTCCGTGGCGGCTTCGAGATCTGTGGTGGCGTCCCTCTCGGTGGAGCCGAGCTTGGCCATGAGGTCTCGCAGGTGATCGACGATGTCCTCACGGGCCTGGGGGTCCGGTGCGACGCTGTCCAGCGCCTGTCCGATCCTGGCCAGCTCCCGCCTGATGTCCAGGACATCGGAGAGGTTGCCCTCTCCCCCCTTGGCGAGTTCGGCCAGGAGGTGGCTGGTGAGCCGCTGCGGGTTCGGGTGGTCGAAGACGAGGGTGGCGGGCAGCCGCAGGCCGGTGGCCCGGTTCAGTCGGTTGCGCAGGTCCATCGCCGTCAGCGAGTCGAACCCCAGCTCTTGGAAGGGCCGGTTCGGAGTGATGTCGGCGGTCGAGGCGTGAGACAGCACCTGGGCCGCCTCACCACGCACCAGCGCCAGTACCTGTGCGTGCTGTTCGCCGTCGGTCAGGCCGGCCAGGCGGGCCTTCAGGTCGGCGCCGGCGGTGGCGTCCTCGGGCGTCTCCGCCGTGTCCTCGGTGTCGCCCAGGACTTGGGCGACTTCGGGGATCTCCTCGATGAGCGGGCGTCGGCGGGCCATGGTGTAGCCCGGGGTGAAACGCTCCCAGTCCATGTCCGTGACGGTCAGCGAGGTCTCGTCCTGCTCCAGCGCCTGACGCAGGGCCAGGGTCGCCTGCGCGGGGTCGAGCAGCCGCACGCCACGGCGCAGCAGCTGCTCGGCGTTGCCGCCCTGAGCCATCGCGGTGCCCTGCCAGCCGCCCCAGGAGACGGAGGTCGCGGTCAGACCGCGGCCCCGGCGCTCGCGGGCCAGACCGTCCAGGAACGCACCCGCGGCGGCATTGGCGCCGTTGCTCGCGCTGCCCCAGACCGCTGCACCGGAGGAGAACAGCACGAACGCGTCCAGCTCGACGCCCCGTTCGGACGTGAGCTCGTCCAGGTGCCGCGCACCGAGCGTCCTCGCCGACAGCTGGCCGGCGAAACCGGTCGCTTCGAGTTCGTGCACCGGGCCGTGTCCGGCGACGCCGGCGGTGTGGAAGACGGCGGTGAGGGGGTGTTCGGCGGGAACGGCCTCGATGATCGCGGCGAGCGCGTCGCGGTCGGTGACGTCACACGCCACGACCGACACCTCGGCGCCCAGGCCACGCAGTTCCGCCGCCAGCTCGGCGGCGCCTTCGGCCGCCTCACCACGACGGCTCAGCAGCAGGAGGTGCTCCGCACCGTCCTTCGCCAACCAACGGGCCAGATGGGCACCGATGCCACCGGTACCACCCGTGACCAGGACCGTGCCCCGAGGGTTCCAGTCCCGGACGGGAACCGGGCTGCCGCCCAGGGGGGCACGGACCAGACGGCGGGCGTACGCACCCGACGACCGGACCGCGACCTGGTCCTCACCCTCGCCCGCGGCAAGAACACCCGTGAACCCGGCGGCCACCCGCTCGTCCCACACCTCGGGAACGTCGACCAGACCACCCCAGACACCGGGCTGCTCCAGACCCACGATCTGACCCAGCGCCCACACCTGCGTCTGCGCCGGCCGGACCACGTCGCCCGAACCCACCGCCGCGGCACCCCGCGTCAGCACCCACAGGGGCACCACCACAGTGCTGTCCACATGCGCCTGTACGAGGGCCACGGTCCGCTCGGAGCCGGACTCCTCGTCCCAGCCGAGGAGGGACACCACGCCCGCCACGTCCGGAGTTACGGAGAGCCGTGCGGCAAGCTCCGCACGGTCGAGGCCGGCCTCGGCCTCCAGGACCACGACCTCGGCCCCGGCCGCCACGAGGGCGTCCCGGACCTCCTCCACCGGTGCCCCGGCACCCGGCGTCACCAGCAGCCACGTCCCCGACAGGCGGGTTCCCGAGGGGAGACCCGTCGCGCGCCACTCGGTGCGGTAACGCCACGAGTCCAGCACCGACTGCTCCCGACGGCCCTTGCGCCAGGCGGACAGAACCGGCAGCCAGGCTTCGGCACCCGCGGCCGGGTCCGGGCCGGCGCCTCCCGCGCCGTCGAGGACAGCCGTGAGGCCGGCCAGGTCCTGGCGTTCGACGGCGTCCCAGAACTCGGATTCGGCAACGTCGGTCGTTTCCACCACCTGGGCGCCGATGGTCACACCCTCCAGCCAGTAGCGCTGGTGCTGGAAGGCGTAGGTCGGAAGGGACACCCGGTTGCCCGCGGTG
>NZ_BMVL01000033.1 GCF_014650695.1 Streptomyces avidinii
GCATCGTCCCCATGGCCCCGTCGGCGACGACCACACGGGTCGCAAGCGCCTCCCGGAGGGTGCTCACCCGTTCCTGCGCGTTCGGTGTGTGTGTCGTCATGCCGGCTGCTCCAGTTTCGGTGCCAGCAGTCCGGCCGCCTGCTCCCCGTACACCGTGCGGACGGTGGCGAGGAGCCGGGCGGGCTCGACCTCGTAGGACTGCGAGCCCACGGCCTGGAGGACCAGCGCGGACATCGCGCAGCCGAGTTGGGCGGCGGTCTCCAGCGGCAGTCCCCAGCCGACGGCGGCCAGGAAGCCGGAGCGGAAGGCGTCTCCGACGCCGGTGGGGTCCTCGGCGCGGACGTCGGGGACGGCGGGGACGGTGAGGGTGGGCGCGTCCTTGGTGTCGATGCGGACGCCCTGTGCGCCGAGGGTGGTGATCCAGGTGCCGACGCGGTCGAGGACCTCCTCGTGGCTCCATTCGGCGCGTTCGCGCAGCAGTGCGGACTCGTACTCGTTGGTGAAGAGCCAGCGTGCTCCGGTGACGAGGGTGCGTACTTCGGCGCCGGTGAGGCGGGCGAGCTGCTGTGAGGGGTCGGCGGCGAAGGCGATGCCCAGTTCCCGTGCCTGTTCGGTGTGGCGGACCATCGCGCCGGGGTCGTTGGGCGAGACGAGGATCAGGTCGAGGGGGGTGCGGGCGTGCAGGGTGTGCAGGTCGATGCGGGCGGACTCGGCCATCGCGCCCGCGTAGAAGGAGGCGATCTGGTTGGAGTCCTGGTCGGTCATGCACATGAAGCGGGCGGTCTGGTGCTCGGCGGAGACGTGCACCGCGCCGGTGTCGACTCCGTGTTCCTTGAGCCAGACCTCGTACTCGGCGAAGTCGGAGCCGACGGCGCCCGCGAGGAGGGGGGTCAGGCACAGGCCGCCGAGGCCGTAGGCGATGTTGGCGGCCACTCCCCCGCGCCGCACCTCGAGGGTGTCGACGAGGAAGGACAGGGAGATGTGGTGCAGCTGGTCGGGGAGCAGCTGGTCTACGAACCGGCCCGGGAAGGCCATGAGGTGATCTGTGGCGATGGATCCGGTCACCGCGATACGCACGTGGACTCCTGTGAGCTGGTCTGTGGTCGGCGGGGCGAGGTGCTGGGCTGGGCTGGGCTGGGCTGGGCTGGAGATGTGAGGCACGGGGTGTGCGGGTGCGGGGTGCGGGGCGGGCGGCGCCGGTGGGCGCTCGGCGCCGCCCGCCCGGACCCCTCGGGGGGCGTTCAGGCGCCGGCGGCGGCCTTGAGCAGCTCGGCGCGGTCGGTGCGCTCCCAGGTGAAGTCCGGCAGTTCACGGCCGAAGTGGCCGTAGGCGGCGGTCTGGGCGTAGATGGGGCGCAGCAGGTCGAGGTCGCGGATGATGGCGGCCGGGCGGAGGTCGAAGACCTCGGCGATGGCGTCCTCGATCCGGGTGATGTCGGTCTTCTCGGTGCCGAAGGTCTCGACGAACAGGCCGACGGGCTCGGCCTTGCCGATGGCGTACGCGACCTGGACCTCGCAGCGGGAGGCGAGGCCGGCGGCGACCACGTTCTTGGCGACCCAGCGCATGGCGTAGGCGGCGGAGCGGTCGACCTTGGAGGGGTCCTTGCCGGAGAAGGCGCCGCCGCCGTGGCGGGCCATGCCGCCGTAGGTGTCGATGATGATCTTGCGGCCGGTGAGGCCGGCGTCGCCCATCGGGCCGCCGATCTCGAAGCGGCCGGTGGGGTTGACCAGGAGGCGGTAGCCGGCGGTCTCCAGTTTGATGCCGTCGTCGGCGAGCCGGGCGAGGACGTGCTCGACCACGTGGGCCTTGATGTCGGGGGCCAGCAGTGCTTCCAGGTCGATGTCGGAGGCGTGCTGGGAGGAGACGACGACGGTGTCCAGGCGGACGGCCTTGTCGCCGTCGTACTCGATGGTGACCTGGGTCTTGCCGTCGGGGCGCAGGTAGGGGAGGGTGCCGTTCTTGCGGACCTCGGAGAGCCGGCGGGAGAGCCGGTGGGCGAGGTGGATGGGCAGCGGCATGAGTTCGGGGGTCTCGTCGGTGGCGTAGCCGAACATCAGGCCCTGGTCGCCGGCGCCCTGCTGGTCGAGTTCGTCCTGATCGCCTTCCACCCGGGTCTCGTAGGCGGTGTCGACGCCCTGGGCGATGTCCGGGGACTGGGCGCCGATCGAGACGGACACGCCGCAGGAGGCGCCGTCGAAGCCCTTGACGGACGAGTCGTAGCCGATCTCCAGGATCTTGTCGCGTACGAGCTGCGCTATCGGTGCGTAGGCCTGCGTCGTCACCTCGCCCGCGATGTGCACAAGACCGGTGGTGATCAGTGTCTCGACCGCGACGCGCGAGGTCGGGTCCTGGGCGAGCAGCGCGTCGAGGATCGTGTCGCTGATCTGGTCGGCGATCTTGTCGGGGTGTCCCTCGGTCACGGATTCCGAGGTGAACAGACGACGGGACATGTCACTCCTGGTGGTGTGGGACGGGGTGTCGGGTCGGGCAGGGGGGCGGTCAGGGCCGGGCGGTGGTGGTGGCTGCCGCCGCGGCCGTCTCCAGGGTTCGGGCGAGGGCGCGGACCGGGTCGGGGCCCCCTTCGCCTTCGGTGGTGAGGGCGCCGCCGATCGCGACGAGGGGCGGGTGCCAGCCGTGCGAGGCGATGCGTTCGGCGACCGCGCAGGCGAGGGAGCCGGCGCCGGAGAAGCCGCCCAGCAGCAGGGGTTCGCCGCGGGCGAGGGCGGGGCGCAGCGCCGCGAGTACGGTGCTCGCGTCGGCGGGCGGCGCCACGGTGGTCAGGGCCTGCGGGCCGGGGTAGGCGGCGGCGAGTGCGTCGTAGCAGCCCGGTGGTGCGTCGGGCGGCGGGACCAGGCAGATCGTGCCGGCGCCGGTACGGGAGGCCGCGCGCAGGATCCGCAGGGTGCGGGCCGTGGACGCGGTGACGCGGGGTACGGGGGTGCCGTCGAGCAGGGCCAGGGCGTCGGCGACGGTGGTGGCTCCGCCGGGGGCGTGGGGCAGTTCGCGCAGCAGCAGGGTGGTCTGGGCGAGGGTTTCTGCGGCGTCGGCGTCGGCGATGCGGGTCCGGTCGTACACGCAGGTCAGGACGAGGGCGCCGGTGGCGTCGTGGTGTGCGGTGACGGTGAGGGGGCGTGCGGTGTGCGCTGCGACGGTTTCGGCGGGGCCGACCCGTATGCCCTCGGTGGCGAGTTCGGTGTGGACGGGGTCGTCGGCGGGTGCGGGGGGTGGGGTCGCTTCGAAGGCGATGAGCGAGTCGGGGACCGGGTGGGTGGCGGCGGGGTCGGGGTGGTCGGTGGGGTCGGTGGCCGGCGGGGACCACAGTGCCGCCTGGCCCGGGGAGACCCATTCGTGGGAGGCCGCTTCGAGGGCCTGGCCCGCCAGGGTGGTGAGCAGGCGGGTCAGGGGGGTGGCCGGGTCGATGCGGACGTGCAGCGGGAGGGCGCCGCGCAGCGGGCCCGGGAGGCGGTCGGCGCCGGGCAGCGGGATGCCGCGGCCGGAGACGGCCGCGGCGAAGGCGACCGCGGGGGCGGTGGGGTTGGCGCGGTGGAGCTGGAGGGCCCAGACGGTGTGCAGGGCGGTGCTTTCGGTCGCGCCCCGGTCGGCCGCCCAGTGGCGCAGGCGCAGGGCCTCGTAGGGGGTGAGGCGTTGGCGGGTGCGGCCGTGGCCGCGGCGGCGGGGGCCGGCGCCGGGCTGCCGGTCGGGGCGGGTCGGGTCGGGCCGGCCGGGGAGGCCGGCGGTGCCGGCCGGGGCGCCGGCGCGGGCCCAGAAGGCGCGGGCGGGTGCCTGGTTGCGGCGGTCGAGCCAGTGCATGTGGTCGCGGAGGTCGGGGCGTCGTTCGCTGCCGAGGGGCCGGCCGTCGGCGAGGTAGGCCCGGTACAGGGTGCGTCGGAGCACCCGTGCGCTCCATCCGTCGAGCAGTGCCTGGTGGTAGGTCAGCAGGATGCGGTACACCTGGCCGGGCTCTTCCAGCAGGGCGATGCGCAGGGCCGTGCCGGGCCGGTGGAGGTCGAATTCCCGCATGCGCTCGCTGAGCAGCAGTGCGTGCCAGTCCTCGCTGCCGCGGGGGTGGCGTTCCAGTTGCGGGGCGGCGTGCGGGTGTACGGAGATGAGCGGGCCGGTGCCGGGTGCGGCGGGCCTGGCCAGGGCGGTGCGCAGCACTGCCTCGCTGTCGTGGAGGGTCTGCCAGGCGGCGGTGAAGCGCCGGGCGTCCAGAGGTCCGTACCAGCGCCAGTGGAGTTGTTCCACGTGAAGGCCGGTGCCGGGGTGGGTCATCGCGTCGAGGAGTACCTCGCGTTGCAGGGGTGTGGCGGGTGGGGGCCCTTCGGGCTCCGCGGTGGTGCATGCGGGGTGTGGGGTGCGTGCGGGGTGTGGGGTGCGGCCGTGGTGGCGGGCGCATTCGGGGTGCCGGGTGCAGGGGGTGCCTGCGCCGTCCCGGGCGGGGTGGGGCGCCTGCCGGGCCGCCGTGGCTCCGGTGAGCAGGTCGCAGAGCCGGCCTGCGGGGAACGGCGGCGGGGGCAGGGTGAGGGTGTGGTGGTGGTCGGTGTGCCGCTGCAGCGTCGGGGTGCACGGTGGCAGCGACGCGAGGGCGGCGGTGAGCGCGGCAGGGGTGAGGCTGCCGTGGAGGTCGAGGGAGGTGGGAGGGCCGGGTGTGAGCACCACGGTCATGACCACGGTGCGGGCCATCGGCTTCCCTCCTCTTCCCTTTCGGTTTCGGACACATGCAGGACTCGTGGGGGACACGGCCGGACATGGTCTGTTGTCGAGGATTCTTCCGCCCGGTCCTCGGCCCGTCCTTGAGCGCGCATCGAGTCGGGATCCCGTCAGCGGATCCGGAAGTTGGCCATCATTCCCATCGCCGAGTGGTCCAGGAGGTGGCAGTGGTAGACGTAGGTGCCCCTGTAGGTGTCGAAGGTGGCGTGGAGTTTGACGGTCTCGCCGGGGAAGAGGCGGACGGTGTCCTTGAGGCCGGCCTCGGCCGGTCCGACCGGGGCGCCGTTGCGTTCCAGGAGCCGGAACTGGACCAGGTGCATGTGGAAGTTGTGCGGGACGAGCTTGTTGGCGTTGGTGACGGTCCAGATCTCCGAGGTGCCGTGGGTGATGGTCTGGTCGATGCGGTGGTGGTCCCAGACCTGTCCGTCCATGAAGCCCTGCGGTTCCTGCCGGCCGTCCTCGTCCATGCTCAGGACGACGGTGCGCTGCACGGTGGCGGGCGGCAGGGCGGCGAGGGTGCGCAGTGCGTTCGGGACGCGGCTGGGGTCGGGGGCGGTGCGTACGACGTCGAAGCGCATCACCTTGCCGACCTGGTCGGGGGTGCCGGGGCCGAGGGTGTTCTCCAGGACGATCTTGGTGCCGACGGGGTAGCGGGAGAAGTCGATGACCACGTCGGCCCGTTCCGCCGGGGACAGTCCGATGGTGTCGGTGGTGAAGGGGCGTTCCAGCAGTCCGCCGTCCGAGCCGATCTGGATCATCTGGCCGCCGTCGGACAGGCGCAGCTGGAAGAAGCGCATGTTGGAGGAGTTCAGCAGCCGGAAGCGGTATTTGCGGGCGGCGACCTCGAAGTAGGGGGTGGGGCGGCCGTTGGCGAGGATGGTGGTGCGGCCGAAGGCGTCGTCCATGACGTAGACCAGCTGTCCGCTCTCGTCGAAGCGGGCGTCGCGCAGGGCGATGGGGACCTCGTACTGGCCGGCGGGCAGTGGCAGGGAGCGTTCGTTGTCGTCGGAGAGCAGGTAGGTGGCGGACAGGCCGCGGAAGACGTGCTCGGACTCCATGTGGTGTGCGTGGTCGTGGAACCAGAGGCCGGCGCCCGGCTGCTGGTTGGGGTAGGTGTAGGTGCGGGAGGTGCCCGGGGCGAAGGTGTCCATGGGGCCGCCGTCGTTGTCCGGGGAGACGTTGCCGCCGTGGAGGTGGACCGCGACGGGCATGGTGAGGGTGTTGCGGTGGCGGATGACGACTTTGCGTCCGGTGCGGGCCCGCAGGACGGGGCCGGGGAAGTGGCCGTCGTAGGTGAGGACCTTGGTGCGCACCCCGGGGATGATCTCCCGTGCGGCTTCCTTGATCGTGACGGCGTAGGTGTCCTGGCCGGCGGGCCCGGATATCGGTGAGAGGACCGGCAGGGTCGGCATCCGCACGGTGAAGGGCGGCGGGACGGTGACCGGGCCTGCGCCGGCGGAGTCGGCCTGTGCGGATCCGGAGGCGAGCAGTGGCGTCAGCCCGCCGGCGGTGAGCAGGCCGGCGCCGGTCGCGGCGACGGCTCCGCCGAGCAGGCTGCGTCTGGTGACCATGGGATGTCCTCCTGGGAAGGGTGGGTGCGCGGGCCGTCCGGGAGGGGGCCGTTCGCGCTGCCGGGGCCGGCGCGTGGTGGTGCCGCGCAGGTGGCGCGCCGCGAGTGCACCAGATGCGGCTTGCGGGCGGCTCGAGCCCGGATGGTGTGCGGGGGTTCGGCGTTGCGCGGGCCTTGCGGGGGCTGGGCAAGGCTCCTCGTGCGTACGTACGACCGCGTACGCGCGACTGTGCCGCCGATCGGGGCGGCCGCTGGGGGGAGGCACCCGTGGACCTGAGGGACCTGCACGACTTACGCGACTGGCTGCCGCGCGCGCTCGGGGTGGCGGAGCGGTGGGGCGGTCAGTTCGGCCCGTACGAGAGCCATGAGGCGCACCGGGTCGCATCCGATGCGTTCACCGAGGCGTTCGATCGGCTGGCCAAGCGGATGGACCACAACTATCCGTTCTTCCACCCGCGTTACGCCGGGCAGATGGTCAAGCCGCCGCACCCGGCGGCCGTCACCGGCTATCTGACCGCGATGCTGTTCAATCCCAACAACCATGCCGCCGAGGGTGGTCCGGCGACCACCGAGATGGAGCGCGAGGCGGTCGCCGCGCTGGCCGGCATGTTCGGGTTCGACGCGCATGTCGGGCACCTCACCACCAGTGGCACGATGGCCAACCTGGAGGCCCTGTACGTGGCCCGGCAGGTGCACCCCGGGCGTGGGATCGCCTACAGCTCCGAGTGCCACTACACGCACGAGCGGATGTGCCACGTGCTGGGCGTGGAGGGCCACCGCATCCCCGTCGACGGGTACGGCCGTATCGATCTCGATGCGTTGGAGGGTGCGCTGCGCGGCGGGCGGATCGGGACGGTCGTGGTCACCACCGGCACGACCGGGCTGGGGGCGGTCGACCCGGTGCACGAGGTGCTGGCGCTGGCGCGCCGGTACGGGGTGCGGGTGCACGTGGACGCGGCGTACGGCGGGTTCTACGCGGTCCTGGGCCGGGTGGGGGCCGGCGGCGTCGACCCGGCGCCCTGGCGGGCGATCGCCGGCTGCGACTCGGTGGTGGTGGACCCGCACAAGCAGGGGCTGCAGCCGTACGGGTGCGGGGCGGTGCTCTTTCCCGATCCGCGGGCCGGGCGGCACTTCGCGCACGATTCGCCGTACACCTATTTCACCGACGCCGAGCTGCACCTGGGCGAGATCAGCCTGGAGTGCTCGCGGGCGGGTGCGGCGGCCGCCGCGCTGTGGCTGACGCTGCAGCTGCTGCCGCTGACCCCGGACGGGTTCGGGCGGATCCTGGCTGCGAACCGGCGGGCCGCGCTGCGGTGGGCGGACCTGCTGGACGCGTCCGGGGAGCTGGAGCTGTACCAGCGCCCGGACCTCGACATCGTCACGTACTTCCCGGCGACCGCCGACCGCGCGCTGTCCTCGATCGACGCGGCGTCGGAGCGGCTGCTGCGTGCGGGGATGACGGCGGAGGCGGACCCGGTGTTCCTGAGTGTGCTGCGTGCGGACGCGGATGCGTTCGTACGGCGTCACCCGGGCGTGGTGCGGGACGCGCAGGAGGCTCGGGTGATCCGCAGTGTCCTGATCAAACCGGAGTCCGAGCACTACCTGCCGACCCTGCACGCCCGTGTCGCGGAACTCGCGGCCGACGCCCGGGCCACGCCCTGACCTCTCCCCCCCTTCTTGTGTCCTTCCTCCATCCCGTCACCTGACCGGAGGCCCTGCCTTGTCTGCCCTGCCTTTGAACCGGCTGAGTCCATCGGCCGTCACCGACCTGTCCGCCCTGCTCGCCACCTGTTTCCAGGAGGACGCCCTGACCCGCTGGATGATCCCCGGCGAGCGGCGGCGCGGTGAGCTGCTGCCCGGGTTGTTCCGGGTGTTCGTGGAACTGTCCGCCGCCTTCGACGGGGTGCTCACCAGCCCGGACGGCGACGCGGTGCTGTTGTTCCTGCCGCCCGGCGCCGAGCCGGACGAGAAGGCCCTGGACGCGGCGTTCGCCGATGTTCTGGGCGAGTACGCGGATGCGATGCGCACCATCGCGGGCCTGCAGGAGGCGGCCCATCCGCACGGCGCGCCGCACTACTACGTCTCCTTCGGGGCGGTCCGACCCGGCCGGCAGCAGAGCGGCCTGATGTCGGGGCTGCTGGGCCGGGTGGTGGCCCGTGCGGATGCCGAGGGCGTCGGCGCCTATGTGGAGGCCAGCTCCCCGGGCGGTGAGGCGGCCGGCCGGCGTGCCGGTTTCCGGCTCCTGGGCGCGGACATCGCGCTGCCCGACGAAGGACCTGTACTGCGACCCATGTGGAGGGACCCCCGATGAGGGGAGACGATCTGATCCAGTCGTGGACCGCCGGTGAGATAGCCCGCGGTGAGGCTCCGGCGGAGCATCTCGGGCCGCTGCTGCAGGTGTTGATGTGGAGTAGGGAGTTCCTGGTCTCCAGCCATCCCGAGCTGGGGCGCAGTGGCCCGGTGTGCCCGTACACGCAGCCTTCGCTGCGCAAGGAGCTGTTCCATCTGGCGGTGCCGGCGGCGGGGTGTGAGGACCTTGCCTCCGCGGTCGACTCGCTGCGTACGCGTCATGCGGTGCTTGCGCAGCGGCTGGCGCCGGAGGACCGTGAGCTGCTGACGATCCTGCTGGTGCTGCCGGGGTTCGATCCGACGGATTCGGTGGAGCTGGACGAGCTGCAGCGCAAGGCGAAGGACGAGTTCGTGGCGGAGGGGCTGATGATCGGTCAGTTCCATCCGGTGTGCGAGGAGCCGGGCCTGTACAACGAGGCGTTCCGGCCGCTGCGTTCTCCGGTGCCGCTGCTGGCGGTTCGCAAGCTGCTGGTGTTCGATCTGCCGTTCCTGGTGGGTGACGACCTGCACATGGATCACTATCTGCAGCGTTTCGCGCCGGCTCTGCCGTCGCGGATCCGGGACCAGTTGGTGAGCCGGGTGGTGGCCGCCTGACAGTGGTGCGGGCACGGCTGTGGCCCCGGTGGCGTCTGCCACCGGGGCCTCGGTCTGTCGGGCGGTGCGTGGGGCGGTGCGGGCGGTGCGTGGGGCGGGTGGCTCAGTGCGGGGCGGCCCGCAGGCAGTCCTCCAGGAAGGTCAGGACGCGCAGGTGGTAGGCGGGGGCGGTGTGGCCCAGGCTGATGTTGTGGCCGGAGGCGGCCAGGTGGTCGACGGTGACGGAGGGTGCGGCCGTCAGTCGGGAGGTCATCGCGGACAGGGTGGGGGCCTCCAGGTGCCACCAGGCCTCGTGTTCGGCGAAGGTGAGGCGGACGGGGACGCGGACGTGGGGGGCCAGTGCCTCGTACTGGCCGGTCCAGCGCAGGGTTTCCGCGGACTCGAGCGGTGGTGTCGCGGCGAGCAGGGTGCGGCTGGCCTGGAAGGTGCCGCGCGGGTAGAGGTTCAGGGGGCCCCAGTTGAGTTTGGTGGCGCCGGCGCCCAGGGTGGAGGGGAAGTGCAGGGCCTCGGGGTTGTAGTGGTAGCCGACGCCGGAGGCGTCCACGCCGAGCAGGGGGGTGCCGCCGCCGTCGGCGGCTGCGGTGTGGAGGGCGACCTTGCCGCCGTCGGAGTGGCCCAGCAGGAGGATTCCGGCGCCGATGTCGTAGTCGGCGGCGTGCTCCTTGAGGGCGGCGTGGAGGGTTTCGGCCTGGCCGGCCAGGGTCTGGCCCTCGGGCAGCCGGTCGGCGGAGTCCCCGTAGCCGGGGCGGTCGACGGCCAGGACGGCGTGGCCCAGGCTGGTGGCCACGGGGACGAGGGAGTTCCAGTACGCGGCTCGCATGCCGCGGCCGTGGATGGCCAGGATCGTGGCGCGGGTCGGGGTGCCGTCCTGGGGCAGGGCCAGGAGTGCCGAGAGGGTGATGCCGCCCGCGTTGAGGGTGTAGGGCCGGGTGTGGGGGTGCTGTGTCGTCATCGGACCGCCAGCCCCTTTCGTGTGCCTTCCATGGCGTCCACCCAGGCGGCGGGCGAGCCGGTGCGCAGCAGTGAGGTGCCCACGAGGAGGCCGCCGAAGCCGGCGTCCAGGAGTGCGGCGGCGGTGTGCGGGCTGTCGATGCCGCTGGCGCTGACCGGGCAGGCGGCGCCGGCGGCGCGGACGGCGGGCAGCAGGTCCAGGGAGCGGCCGAGGTCGCCGGCGCCGCGTTCGCGGGTCTTGATGTCCTTGTTGTTGACGGCGATGACGCATTCCTCGGGGTGGTGGACCGTTGCGAGTTCGCTCTCGTTCGTGATCTCGACGAAGGGGGTGAGGCCGGTCAGCAGGCATTCGGTGACCAGGGTCCGCATGCTCGACGCCGGCAGCAGGGCCGCGGTGAGCAGCACGGCGGAGGCGCCGAGCTCCCTGGCGGTGCGGATCTGGTCCTTTCTGGTGATGAAGTCCTTCTGGAGGATGGGCAGTGCGGTCAGTGCGGCCACGTCGCGCAGCAGGGCCGGTGAGCCGCCGAACCAGCGGCCCGTCACCACCGAGACGCAGGGCGCGCCCGCGCTCTCGTAGGCGCCGACGATGGCGGCCGGGGTTCTGCCGCCGAGCATGTCGTAGCCGTGGGCGTCGCGTCGTTTCACCTCCATCACCACGGGGGTCGGGGAGGCCTGGAGGGCCTCGAGAAAAGGGAAGCCGGTCCGGTGGTCCTTCGTCATCGCGACAGCTCCAGTCGGGGGTGGTCGGGGAGGGGGGCGTGGCGGGTGCCGGTGCCGGTGCGCCAGGCGCGGGCCAGGGCGGCGATCTGCGGGACGCCGAAGCCGCCGGTGGTGGTGCGGGCGGCGGTGTCGACGTCGATGCCGCGGAATCCGGGGTGGTGGACGACGTCCTCGTAGGCGGGGCGGTTGGCGGGGGTCAGGCCGCCGGCGAGGAGGAAGGGGCGGGTCAGGCGGGGCAGCAGGGCGGTGACGCGGTCGGGGGCGAGGGCGGCGCCGGTGCTGCCGATGCGGCCGTCGCCGGTGGCGGTGTCGAGGAGGAAGAGGTCGGTGCCGGCCCGGTCGTAGGCTCCGATCAGGGGGCGTTCCACGCAGCCGCCGTTCTCCTGGACGTGGAGCACCTTGACGATGCCGACGTCCGCGGGGAGTGCCTCGCGCAGGGCCCGTACGAGGGCGGGGGGTTGGTAGGCGTGGAGTTGGACCCAGCCGACGCCGGTGTGCGCCGCGATCGCGGCGAGTTCACCGGCGTCGGACAGGAACGTCACCAGGACCGGCAGGAGTCCGGTGGAGCGGGCCGCCGCCGCGAGGGCGGCGAGCCCGTTCCGGTCCAGTTCGCTGGGGCCGCCGGGTACGCCGTGCCAGAGGCCGACGCAGTCCGCCCCGGCGGCCGCCGCGGCCTCGATGTCCTGCGGGGTGGTGGCCCCGCAGACCTTGAGCAGGGTCCGGGACAGGGGGCGGGTGGTGCTCACTTGCCCAGTCCCAGCATCGAGGCGATGCGGTTGTACTGGATTTCGTTGGTGCCGGAGTAGATCGTGCCGCCCACGGCGTTGCGCACGTCCTGCTCCAGGCCGAACTCGGCCATGTAGCCGTGGCCGCCGAAGATCTGTACGGCGGTGAGGCTGGTGGCGAGGTTGGACTCGCTGGTGACGATTTTGGAGATGGCGAGGTCGGTGGTGATGTTCTCGCCGGCCTCGAGTTTTTCGCCCGTGTCGTAGAGCCACTTGCGGGCGGTCTCCAGCTGGATCTTCGTGTCGACGATCTTGTTGGCGATCGTCTGGTACGAACCGATCGCCTTTCCGAACGACTTACGCGTCTTCGCGTACTCGACACACCGTTCCAGCCGGTGCTGCATCTCCCCCACGTTGACGATGAAGGAGAAGAGGATCTCCCGTTTCATCACGTGGTCCAGGACCAGGAAGCCGCCTCCGACGCGGCCGAGGACCGCGGTTTTCGGTACCCGTACGTCGTCGAAGAACAGTTCGCTGAGCGGTGAGGTGCGCAGGCCCATCTTCTTGATGGGTTTGCCGGCGCTCAGGCCCGGGGTGTTGCGGTCGACCAGGAAGGCGGTGGTCCCGAGCGGGCCGCCGTCCGGGTGGGTGCGGGCGTAGACCACGATCACGTCGGCGATGGGGCCGTTGCTGACGAAGGCCTTGCTGCCGTTGATGACGAAGTCGTCGCCGTCGCGGACGGCCCTGGTGGTCATGGCCATGGCGTCGGAGCCGCCCTCGGCCTCGGTGATGGCGTGGGCGCCGATTGCCTCGCCCGAGCAGATCCGGTGCAGGTAGCGCTCTTTTTGTTCGGTGGTGCCGAACTGCTGGAGGGGGATGCCGGTGGAGCAGATGGAGGTGGTGATGCAGAAGCTGAGGCCCGCGTCGCGGTTGTACTCGCCGAGGCCCTCCAGTACGTACATGGTGGTCAGGAGTGACTGTCCGAGGCCTCCGTGGTCCTCGTCGAAGGGCAGTGAGAGGATGCCGGTCTTCTGGACGAGCTTCCACTTGTCCTCCGAGAAGGCGGACTGCTCGTCGAGTTCGATGTGGTCTGCGCTGAGTGCGTCTCCCCACCGCTCCAGGCCGTCGCGCAGATCTGCCTGGTCGGCGTTCCAACGGATCACGAGGGACCCCTTTGATTCGGTGATGGTGAGGATGGGTGGTGCGTCGGGTGCCTCAGTAGGCGGAGGAGCTGTGGGCGTCGAGGCTGTGGACCTCGTCGCCGCGCAGGGCGGGCGAGAAGACGCAGACCAGGCGCAGGTCCTCGTGGGGGCTGGCGACGAGGAAGTGGGCGTCGTGCTGGTCGAGTGCGTACATGCGGCCCGGGACGATCTCGTGGGAGGTGCCGTCGAGCTCGATGACCTCACCGGAGCCCTCGATGCAGTAGCAGGCCTCGAGGTGGTTGACGTACTCCAGGCGGGACTTGGTGCCCGCGAGGACGGTGGTGTCGGTGAGCGAGTAGCCCAGGCCGTCCTCGGCGAGGAGGAAGCGGCGGCTGAGGCCGTTGCCCCACTCGACGGTCTTCACGGTCTCGATGTCGCGAACGATCATGGCAGTCTCCTGGTGTGAGGGTGGTGCACGGGATGGTTCGGGTGAGGGGTGGAGCTCGCTTTCCCGCCGGTCAGGCGGTTCGGTGCGGTGTTGCGGGCAGGACGGAGCGGACGAAGGTGCGGAAGGCTTCGGTCACGTCGGTGCCGGCTTCCTGGGCCCGTTCGACGGCGGCGACCGCGGCGGAGCCGATGATCGCGGCGTCGGCGCCGGCGGCGCCGACGGCCTGGACGTCCGCTCGTGTGCTGACCCCGAAGCCGACGGCGATCGGGGACGTCGTGTGCGCCCGGAGTGCGGTGACCGTCTGTGCCAGCGCGGCGTGGCCGGTGGCGGGTGCGGTTCCGCTGCGTCCGTAGTGGGCGACGAGGTAGAGGTATGCGGAGGCCTGTGCGGCGGCCTGGGCCTGGGTGGTGGGGGGGCTTTTCGTGTAGCAGGTGGTGACGACGGGCAGGCCTGCTGCTGCGGCCGATTCCAGGTGGGTGGCGCGCAGCCGTGGGGGCAGGGCGTGGAGGAGGAGTCCGTCCGCGCCGGCGGCGGCGATCTCGCGGGTGGTGGTGGTCAGGTCCCGGTGTTTGAGGGAGTGGCTCCAGTCGGCGAGGAGGGCGATCCGCAGGTGGGTGAGGTGCGGCCGTACGTCGGCGATGAAGGCGAGTACGTCGTCCAGGTCGGCGCCGCCGCGGTCCAGTGCCCGGCGGGCCGAGCGGCGGATGACGGGGCCGTCGGTGACCGAGTCGGGGAAGGGGACGGCCAGTTCGAGGCAGTCCACGCCTTCTTCGTCGAGCATGAGGACCAGGTCGCGCAGGGTGGGCAGGGGCGGGTCGCCGGCGTTGAGGAAGAGGGCGAGTGCGGGGGGTCCGTCCGGGGTGCGGCGGGTGAAGAAGGGGGCGGGGGCCGGTGTCGCGGTCGGGGCGGTGGCCGTCCCCGCCGCCCGGGCCGGGCTTGCGGGGCTAGGCACCGGTCACCGCCAGGGTGCGGGGGGCGGGGGCCGGGGCGGCCGCGAGGCGCTGTGCGAGGTCGTGGGCGGCTCCGGAGCGGATGGCTTCCTCGGCGAGGGAGACCGCCGAGAGCCAGTCGCGTCGGGTGCCGGAGGCGACGATCAGGGCGGCCGCGCCGAGGCAGACGGTGCGGGTGGCGATCCGGCCGGCGTCGCCGGCCAGGACGGTCAGGAAGTGCGCGGCGGCCGCGGTGGTGTCGGTGGCCGGCCGCAGGTCGGCGAAGGAGCCGTCGCCCGGGGTGAGTTCGCCGGGGCGGATGATCCGGGTCAGGGAGTTCTCCCCGTGGATGGTGTTGGTCGCGAAGGGCAGCAGTTCGTCCGCGCCGGTGTCGTTGGAGGTGAGCCAGATCCGGCGGGTGGTGGTGGATCGGGCGAGATGGCGCAGGGTGTCGAGGGGGGCGGCCGCCGAGACCCCGGTGACCTGGGCGGTCACCGGCAGGTCGGCGAGGAAGGGGCCCAGTGCGTTCAGGAACCGGCCGAAGGGTTTCATGCTGTGGGGGGCCACGGTCCGTGCCAGCCGGGTCAGTTGGGTCGGGTAGACGAAGGGTCCGGCGAAGGCGATTCCGTGGGCGGCGAGGGTGTCCTCGGTCTGGGCGCGGGAGGAGGTGAGACGGATTCCGAGCCGCTCCAGCAGGTCGACGGAGCCGAGTGAGCTGGTGTAGGCGCGGGAGCCGGTTTTGACGACCTTGACGCCGGCTGCGGCGGCGACGAACGCCGCAGCGGTGGAGATGTTGAAGGTCCGGGGTCCGCCGCCGGTGCCGACGACGTTCACGGTGCCTTCCCAGGCGGTGGTCACCGGCGTCGCCGGCCGGCGCTCGGCGAGCGAGTCCAGCAGGTGGCGCAGGGTCTCGTGGTCGGGGAGCCGGCTGGTCAGGGAGGCCAGCAGGGCGACGGCCTGGGCCTGGTCCAGGCCGCCGTCGCCGAGCTGGTCCCACCAGGACCGCCAGGTCTCGCGGCCGACCGGGGCTCGCTGTTCCAGCAGGCCGGTGAGTGCGTCGTGCACGGTCGGTCTCCGTCTCGTCTGCGTCGGGGTGGTGGTGGCGGGGCCGCTCAGGCGGCCGCGGTGCGGCGGGATTCGGTGATGAAGGTGTCGATCGCCTCGACGCTGCGGAAGTTGTTGGGGTCCAGGTCGGCGTCGCCGATGGCGAGCTCGAAGCGGTCCTCGACCCAGGCGATGAGCTTGAGGACGCCCAGGCTGTCGATGACCCCGTCGTTGAGCAGGTCGTGGTCGGTGGCGAGTTCGGCGGGGGCGGTG
>NZ_BMVL01000034.1 GCF_014650695.1 Streptomyces avidinii
GCGGAACCACCACACCCTTCGGCCGACCCGTCGAACCCGACGTGAAAATCACATACGCCGGATGCGACGGCAGCACCCGCACACCCAGCGGCCCGTCAGCGACACCCGCCAACTCATCCACGACGGCGGGCTCGTCGACCACGACAACCGGAACACCGGACGGCACCACACCGGCCACCGCCTGCGAGGTCACCACCACGACCGGCGCAGCATCCTCCAGCACGAACGCGACCCGCTCGGACGGATACTCCGGATCGATCGGCAGATACGCACCACCCGCCTTCACCACCGCCAGCAGAGCGACCACCATGTCGACACCACGCTCCAACGCGACACCGACCACCGACTCCGCACCCACACCACGCGACACCAACAGACGCGCCAGACGATTCGCCCGCCCATCCAACTCCGCGTACGAGTGCTCCACACCCTCGAACACCACCGCAACCGCACCCGGAGTACGCCCCACCTGCGCCTCGAACAACCCCGGCAGAGAAGAGGAACCGACCTCCACGGCCGTGTCGTTCCAGTCCACCAGGACCTGCCGACGCTCAGCCGCGTCCAGCAGATCGACTCCGCTCAGTCGTGTCTCCGGCTCGGCCACCAGGAGTTCCAGCGCCCGCCGGACCTGCGTCGCGAGCCGCGCGACGGTGTCGCGGCCGAAGAGGTCCACGGAGGCGGTCACCGAACCCTGCAGGCCCGCCGGAGCGCCGCCCTGGTCGAACAGTTCGACGAAGTCGAGTTCCAGGTCGAACTTCGCCGCCCGTACGTCGACCACCGCGTCCGCCGCGGAGCCTTCGGACTCGGCGCCCGACCGCTCCAGAACGATCCGCTCGTTGTTGTGGACGGTCAGCATCACCTGGACCAGCGGGTGCCGCGCCAGGGAGCGGGTCGGGGCCAGCTCCTCGACCAGCTTCTCGAACGGCACGTCCTGCTGCGCGAGTGCGGCCCACCCGGTCTGCCGCACCCGGGCGAGCAGCTCCTTGAAGGTGGGGTCGCCGGACAGGTCGGCGCGCAGCACGAGCGTGTTGACGAAGAAGCCGATGACGTCGTCCAGCGCGACGTCGGTGCGGCCGGCGACCGCTGTGCCGATGGGGATGTCCGTACCCGCGCCCAGGCGGGACAGTACGACCGCGAGTGCGGCCTGGAGGACCATGAAGACCGTGGCGTCTTCGGCCCGCGCCACCTCGGCCAGCCGGGCGTGGACCGCTGCGGGGATCTCCAGCGGCACGCCGTGGCCGCGGTGCGAAGCGATCGCGGGACGGGTGTGGTCGAAGGGCAGGGAGAGTTCTTCCGGCGCTCCGGTCAGGTTCGCGCGCCAGTAGGCGATCTGGCGGGCCATCAGGCTGTCGGGGTCCTGCTCGTCGCCCAGCAGCTCGCGCTGCCACAGGGTGTAGTCGGCGTACTGGACCGGCAGCGGCTCCCACTCGGGGGCTCGGCCTTCGGCACGCGCGGTGTAGGCCGAGGTCACGTCTCGCAGCAGCGGTCCCATCGACCAACCGTCGGTCGCGATGTGGTGGACCACGAGGACGAGGACCTGCTCCTCCGGTCCGGTTCGGAGCAGCGAAGCGCGGATGGGCACCTCGGTGGCCAGGTCGAACGTGTGCGCCTCCAGCTCCGCGACCGTGACGTCGAGTTCGGCGGGGTTCACATCGGTGACCGTGAGGCTCCAGTCCAGGTCCTCCAGTTTCAGGATGTCCTGGAGGGGCTCACCGGCAACCGTCGGGTAGACCGTGCGCAGTACCTCGTGGCGTCCGAGGACGTCCCGAAGGGCCGTGTTGAGCGCATCGCCGTCGATCCGGCCCGCCAGCCGCCTGGCGATCGGGATGTTGTAAGTGGCGCTCGGGCCTTCGAGCTGCGAGAGGAACCACAACCGACGCTGCGCGAAAGACAACGGAAACATCAGGACTCCTCCTGGTTGCGCATCGACCGCAACGACGGCCTAGCTGACTTTTCATTTCCAAGCTGCTGTGCCAGTCCGGCAACCGTCGGCGCCTGCAGAAGCGCCTGCAGCGGCGCCTCGATGCCCAGCGCCGCACGGATCCGGCTGGTGAGTCGAACGGCGAGCAAGGAGTGCCCGCCCAATTCGAAGAAGTCGTCGTCGACGCCCACGCTCTCGAGGCCGAGGACTTCGGCGAAGAGCGTGCACAGGATCTCCTCCCGTGCGTCGGCCGGTCCTCTGCCGGCTCCGGCTGTGTACTCGGGGGCGGGAAGGGCCTTGCGGTCCAGCTTCCCGTTCACGGACAGCGGCAGCGCGTCCAGGACGACGACCGCCGACGGAACCATGTGTGCCGGCAGGTGATCCGACGCCACATCCACGACTGTGAAGGCAAGTTCGTCCGCCTCGATCCCACCCGGAATCGGGACGACGTAGGCGACCAGGCGCTTGTCGCCCGGCACGTCCTCGCGGGCGATCACAGCGGCCTGCGCCACCTGCGGATGGGCCGCGATCACGGCCTGGACCTCGCCCGGCTCGATCCGGAAACCACGGACCTTGACCTGCTCGTCCGCACGCCCCAGGTACTCCACCTGACCGTCGGCCGTCCAGCGTGCGATGTCGCCCGTACGGTAAAGACGCTCACCGGTGCCGTACGGAGAAGCCACGAACCGCTCCGCCGTCAGACCCGGCCGGTTCGCATAACCACGAGCCAGCTGCACACCCGCGAGATACAACTCACCCGCCACACCGACGGGAACCGGAGCCAGCCGCGCGTCCAGCACGTACACCCGCGTGTTCGCCACCGGAGCTCCGATCGGCACCACGGCACCGTCCGCGCCCGGCTCGCACTCCCACGCGGTCACGTCGACCGAGGCCTCCGTCGGCCCGTACAGGTTGTGCAGCTCCACACCCGCCAGAACCCCGAAGAAGCGATCCCGTACCGAAGCCGACAACGCCTCACCCGAGCACACCACATACCGCAGCACCCCGGCGGTGTCCATCGCGGACTCATCCGCCAGGAACGCCTCGAGCATCGACGGCACGAAGTGCGCCACCGTCACCCGCTGCCCACACACCACACCCGCCAGATACGCCGGATCCTTATGACCCCCCGGACGTGCCACCACCAGAGCAGCACCCACCGACAGCGGCCAGAAGAACTCCCACACCGACACGTCGAAACCGAACGGCGTCTTCTGCAACACCCGGTCCGCACCACCGATCCCGAACCGCGCCTGCATCCACGCAAGACGGTTCACGATCCCCTCGTGCGAAACCACCACACCCTTCGGCCGACCCGTCGAACCCGACGTGAAAATCACGTACGCCGCACCCTCCGACGCCACCTCCACGCCCAACTGCTCACCCGACAGACCCGCCAACTCACGCACCACGGCGGGCTCGTCGAGGATCACCAGCGGCACATCGACAGCCAGTCCGCCCGCCACCGCGGACGACGAGACCACCACGCCCGCGCCTGCGGTCTCCACCATGTAGGCGGTCCGGTCCGCAGGAAGCCCCGGTTCGATCGGCAGGTACGCACCGCCCGCCTTCACCACCGCCAGCAGAGCGACCACCATGTCGACACCACGTTCCAACGCGACACCGACCACCGACTCCGCACCCACACCACGCGCCACCAACAGACGCGCCAGACGATTCGCCCGCCCATCAAGCTCCGCGTACGAAACCTCCACACCCTCGAACACCACCGCAACCGCACCCGGAGTACGCCCCACCTGCGCCTCGAACAACCCCGACAGAGAAGAGGAACCGACCTCCACCGCCGTGTCGTTCCAGTCGCGCACGACCCGGTCCAGCCCTGCTTCGTCCAGCACCGGCACGGAGCGCAGCGGCGTCTGCGCACCGCCGTCGAGCGCCCGCTCCAGCGCGGACACCAGACCGTCGACGGCCGTGCACAGCAGTGCCTGCACCTCCGCCGGGTCCGCGGGCGCCACCGCTTCCACGGCCATCCGGATCGACCTACCGCTGTCGTTCACGGCGACCGCGAGCGGATAGTTGGTCGTCTCCTTGGAGAGCAGGGTCTGGATCGCGGGCGGCTCCGCCTCGCCGTGCCCGTTGTCGGCCGGTGCCGCCGTCATCGACGGTCCGTCCGACGGGTCCTGTGTATGGCGGTAGTTGAGGAAGGACGTGAACAACGGCGAGCCCGCCGTGATGCCACTGGACTGCTGGGCCAGAGCGAGCGAGGCGTGCTCGTGCTCAAGGAGCCGGGCCAGCTGGGAGCGCATCGTGGACACCGCGTCCACGACGTCCGGCCCGTCCGTCCGCACGCGCAGCGGGAGCGTGTTGATGAAGGGGCCCGGTACGCGGTCGCCGCCCGCTCCGGCGTTCATCCGGCCGAACAGCACCGTCCCGAACACCACGTCGTCCCGGCCGCTGATCGCGCCGAGCACGCGTGCCCACGCCACGTGCATGACCGTGGCCACGCTGGCACCCAGTCGGCGCGAGACCACCCGCAGCCGCTCGTTCAGCGCCGGGTCCAGCTCGCCGGTGGCGCGTTCGGTGCCGGTGCCGGCCCCGCGCACGTCGGTCAGTCCGTACGGGGCCGTCGGCTCCGTGACGTCACCGAGCAGCGCCGCGAAGTACCGCTCGTGCTCCTCCCGGGGGACCCCGCCGCGGGCCTGAGCCACGAAGTCGCGGAACGGCAGCGGCTGCGGCAGTTCGTCGCCGTGGCCGGTGAGGAACGCCGCGATCTCCCCCAGCAGGACCTCCAGCGCGGTGTGGTCCTGCACCATGTGGTGGATCCTGACCAGTCCGAGCCAGCGGCCTTCCGGGCCCTCGGTCGTGTGCAGCTCGACCAGGGGTGCCCGGGACAGGTCCATCGACAGGCCGACGGCTTCCGCCAGTTCTGTCGCGAGGTCGGTGCCGCGGGGGTCGAGGGTCACTTCTCGGACCGGGAGTTCGGCCTTGCGCCAGACGACCTGGACGGGCTCCCGAAGCCCGTCCCAGACGATGCCGGTCCGCAGGATGTCATGCCGGTCCAGGACCAGTTGGAGGGCCTCGGCGAACCGGTCGAGCAGCTCGCGGGAGCCGAATTCGAGGACGTTGGGCTGGACGTAGACGTCGTCGCCGCCGTCGGCGAGCAGGTGGTGGAAGAGCAGGCCCTCCTGGAGGGGGGCGAGGGGGTAGATGTCGGCGATGTTGGCCGCGCCTCCCGCCACGGTCGCCGCGACGCGGTCGATCTCCTCGCCGCTCAGCTCGACAAGGGTGAGCATCTCCGGGGTGATCGCGGTTGCGTCGGCCGGGATCAGGTTGTCCGGCACGTGGGCCGGCCGTAGGCCTTCCGAGAGTGCGAGGCCGGCCGGTGTGGGGCTGTCGAACAGCGCCCGTACCGACAGCGCCACGCCCTGGGCCTGTACCCGGCCGATGAGCCGGACGGCGAGCAGCGAGTGGCCGCCGAGGGCGAAGAAGTCGTCGTCGACGCCGACGCTCTCCAGGCCGAGGACTTCGGCGAACGCGGCGCAGAGGA
The DNA here is from genome assembly GCF_014650695.1 of Streptomyces avidinii. Lineage (GTDB taxonomy): Bacteria > Actinomycetota > Actinomycetes > Streptomycetales > Streptomycetaceae > Streptomyces > Streptomyces avidinii. The sequence continues at coordinate 5,430 of NZ_BMVL01000034.1, forward strand.
TCTCCTCGCGGGAGTTCGACGGGCCGCGGCCGCCACCGCTGCCGGCGGTGACGTCGGGGGCGGGCAGGGCCTTGCGGTCGACCTTGCCGTTCGCGGTCAGCGGCAGCTCGTCGAGAACGACGAACGCCGAGGGCACCATGTAGGCCGGAAGGTCCTGGAGCAGGTGTACCCGCAGGGCCGCCACGTCCGGGGCGAGACCGCCGTCGGCGACCACGTAGGCCGCCAGCAGCGCGTCGCCGGAGGTGTCGCGGCGTACGGCCGCGACCGCGCGCGCCACACCCTCGTGGCGCTCCAGAACAGCTTCCACCTCGCCCAGTTCGATACGGAAGCCGCGCACCTTCACCTGGTCGTCCGCACGGCCCAGGCACTCCAGCTCACCGTCCGCACGCCAACGAGCCAGGTCCCCGGTCCGATACAGCCGCTCCCCGAACCCGTACGGCGACGCGACGAACCGCTCCGCCGTCAGACCCGAACGACCCACATAACCACGGGCCAACTGAGCCCCCGCCAAATACAGTTCGCCCGCCACACCGACCGGAGCCGGACGCATCGAACGATCCAGCACATACGCCCGCACATTCGCGAACGGCCGACCCACCGACACCACATCCGAAGCGACCTCCGCCGACGTGGCCCACACCGTCGCCTCGGTCGGCCCGTACAGGTTCACCGCCCGCACACCCAGGTCCGTGAACCGCTGCGCCAACTCACGCGGCAGCGCCTCACCACCCACCAGCGCCCGCACCCCGACCGGCCAGCCCTCCTCCTCCAACAACGCCCGCCACAACGACGGCACCGCCTGCAACACATTCGCACCAGACGAACACACCAGCTCCGCCAGCGCCGCGGGGTCCCGCACCGTCTCACGCGAGGCGAGCACCACCGACGCACCCGACACCAACGGCAGGAACAACTCCAACGCCGCGATGTCGAACGACACCGTGGTCACCGCCACCAGCCGATCCCCGGCCGCGACACCCACCCGCTCACCAGCAGCGAACAAATGGTTCACCAACGCACCGTGCGGAATCACCACACCCTTGGGACGACCCGTCGAACCCGACGTATAAATCACATACGCCGCATTGCACGACTCCAGCTCCACACCCCCACGCACCGGCACGTCCGGCACGTCCGACAGAACCGCCAACTCCGCCACCACCGACGGATCATCGACCACAACCACCGGCACACCCGCCGGCACGACGTCCGCAACCGCCGTGTGCGACAGAACCAGCGGGACACCCGCATCGGCGAGAACATAAGCAATCCGCTCCGCCGGATACTCCGGGTCCACCGGCAGATACGCCCCGCCCGCCTTCATCACCGCCAACAGCGCAACCACCAGATCGACCCCACGGTCCATCACCACACCCACGACCGACTCCGGCCCGACACCACGCCCACGCAGCAACCGCGCCAACCGGCTCACCCGCGCATCCAGCTCGGCGTAGCCGAGTTCGACGTCCCCCTGCACCAGCGCGATCGCGTCCGGTGTCCGGGCCGCCTGCGCCTCGAACAGCCCCGGCAGAGTGGCTGCGCCGGTCTCGGCCTCCGTGTCGTTCCACTCCTCCACCACCCGGTGGAGCCCGGCCTCGTCCAGCACTCGCACCGCGCCGAGCGGTGCCTCGGGGCCGCCGTCGAGCGCCGTTTCCAGTGCCTGGACGAGCTCCTCCGTGGCCGTCCGCACCAGGAGGCCGACCGCCTCCGGGTCGATCGGGCCGACTGCGTCGACCGTCAGCGCGAGGCCGACGCCCTCGCCGTCGTCGTCCACCGCGACACCGAGCGGGTAGTTGGTACGTTCGCGGGCGTACAGCAGGCGAGCATCCAGGTCGTCCGGGTGCTCGTCGGCCGCGGGCTCCCGCTCCGCCTGCTCCTCGCCCCGTCCCGCGTTGTGGCGGTAGTTGAGGAAGGCGGTGAAGAGGGGCGCCTCGCCCTGGAGGCCACTGGCCTGCTGGGCGGTCGCCAGCGAGGCGTGTTCGTGCTCCAGCAGCCGCGCCAGCTGGGTGCGCATGTCCGACACCGCCGTCAGGACCCCGGTGTCGCTCGTACGGACGCGCACCGGGAGCGTGTTGATGAAGGGCCCGGGCACCTGCCCCGCTTCGGCGCCGCCGCTCATCCGGCCGAACAGCACCGTCCCGAAGACGACATCGTCCCGCCCGGACATCGCACCGACGGTGCGCGCCCAGGCGACGTGCAGAACGGTCGCGGCGCTCACGCGCAGCCGCCGCGCCACCTCGCGCAGCCGGCGCTCGGACTCCGGGGCGAAGGGCACCACCCCGCGGCTGACCGCCGTGCCGTCGCCGTGCACGTCCGTGACCCCGTACGGGGCCGACGGCTCGTCGAAGTCGCCGAGCAGTTCGGCGAAGTACTCCCGCTGCCCGCTGCCTTCGGCCTCCTGGCGCGCCTGCGCCACGAAGTTCCGGAACGGCATCGGCTCGGGGAGGTCCGCGCCGCGTCCGGTGAGGAACGCCCGGACCTCCGAGAGCAGCAGCTCCAGAGCCATGTGGTCCTGCACCAGGTGGTGCACTCGGACCAGTGCCATCCATCGGTCGGCACCGGGGACTGCGGCGCGGTGCACCGTGATCAGTGGCGCGCGTCCGAGGTCCATCGACAGGCCCACCGCCGCGATGAGGTCGGTGACCGGGTCCTCGGCGTCCGCGGGGAGGGTGACGTCGGTGACGGGCATCGCTGCCCGGCGCCACACCACCTGGACCGGATCCGGCAGTCCTTCCCAGACGAAGGAGGTCCGGAAGATGTCGTGCCGGTCCAGCACGTTCTGGAACGCCGCCAGGAAGGTGTCGAGGCCGGTGCGCGAAGCGAACTCCATGACCGCGGGCATCACGTATGCGTCGTCGCCGCCCTCCGCCATCAGGTGGTGGAAGAGCAGGCCCTCCTGGAGGGGCCCGAGCGGATAGACGTCAGCGATGTTCGGGGCTCCGCCGTCCACGGTCGCGACGACCCGTGCGAGCTCCTCGGCCGTGAGCGTCACCAGCGGCAGCATCTCCGGGGTGATCTCGGTCGCGCCCGCCGGGATCAGGTTCTCCGGCGCGTCCGGCCGCCGGGCTCCGGCCGTGAGCGCGAGCCCGGCCGGGGTCGGCGTCTCGAAGAGCGCCCGTACCGGCACGGTCACCCCCTGCGCGCGGAGCCGCTCGACCAGCCTGATCGCCAGCAGGGAGTGCCCGCCGAGGGCGAAGAAGTCGTCCTCGGCGCCGACCCGGTCCAGCTCGAGCACCTCGGCGAACGCGGCGCACAGCACCTCTTCGCGGGCGTTCGCGGGTCCGCGCCCGGCGGCGACGGGGTACGTCGGCGGGGCGGGCAGCTTGCCCGTGTCCACCTTCCCGTTCGCCGTCAGGGGCAGTTCGTCGAGGAGTACCACAGCCGCGGGAACCATCGAGTCCGGCAGCTGTTCCCGTACGAACGCGCGCAGCTCCGACGGGTCGATCTCCATGCCCGGCGCGGGCACGACGTACGCGACCAGCCTGCGGTCGACCGCCTCGGCGGCGGGGCCGGCCGCGGCCGCTCCGGTGCTCACGCGGCCCGGGAAGACCGCTTCGGCACCCGAGCCGTCCACGATCCGTACGCCGCTCAGCGGCAGCTCCGGCGCGCCCGTCAGGGTGTCCAGCGCGCGCGTCAGGCAGTCGGCGAACAGGAGGGCCGTTCCCTCGTCGAACAGGTCCGCGGCGGCCGTCACCGATCCTTGGATCCCGGAGGGGAGACCGTCCGGCCCGTAGACCTCGGTGAAGGACAGTTCAAGGTCGAACTTGGCCTGCGTCGCCCCGTCGGGGGTGACCGCCGACACCGCGACGGACTCTTCGTCCCGTACGGTCCGCGCGGCGTTCTGCAGGGTCAGCATCACCTGGAAGAGCGGATGCCGGGACAGCGACCGCGCCGGGGCCAGGTCCTCGACGAGCCGGTCGAACGGCAGGTCCTGGTGTCCGAAGGCCCCCAGGGTCGTCGCCCGTACCCGGCCCAGCGTCTCGCGGAACGTCGGGTCGCCGGACAGGTCCGTCCGCAGCACCAGGGTGTTGACGAAGAAGCCGACCAGGTCGTCCAGCGCCTCGTCCGACCGACCCGCGACGTCGGTGCCGACCGCGATGTCCGTGCCCGCGCCGAGGCGGCTCAGCAGGACGGCGAGAACCGCCTGCAGCGTCATGAACACCGTGACGCCCTCATCCTGCGCCAGCTGCAGCAGCCGGGCGTGGGTCGGCGCGGCGAGTTCCAGCCGTACCCGGTGGCCCCGGTACGAGGCCGCGGCCGGCCGCGGCCGGTCGAACGGCAGCGCGATCCCGTCCGGGAGTCCGGCCAGCGCATCGCGCCAGTAGCCGAGCTGCCGGTGCATGAGGCTCGTCGGGTCGTCCGCGTCGCCCATCAGATCGCGCTGCCAGAGCGCGTAGTCCGCGTACTGGACCGGCAGCGGCTCCCACTGCGGCTCCCGGCCCTCGCTGCGGGCCTGATACGCCGTCATGAGGTCCCGCGTGAGCGGCCCCATCGACCAGCCGTCGCTGGCGATGTGGTGGAGCACCACGACCAGCACCTGCTCGTCCGGCGAGGCGACCAGCAGCTCGGCGCGGACGGGCACTTCGGCCGCCAGGTCGAAGGCGTACCCCTCGGCGGCCGCGATCGCGGCCGACAGCTCCGCCGGGGCCACCTCGGTGACGGACAGTTCCCACGCCAGGTCGTCGATCTTCCGGACGTCCTGGTACGGCTCGCCGTCCACGGTGACGAACACGGTCCGCAGGACCTCGTGGCGGCCGATGACGTCCCGCAGCGCGGTGTTCAGGGCCGCTCGGTCGATCTGCGCGCCCAGCGGGAGCACCATCGGAACGTTGTAGGTGGCGCTCGGCCCTTCCAGCTGCGATATGAACCACAGCCGCCGCTGCGCGAATGACAAAGCGATCATCAGGACTCCTCCTGGTTGCGCCGCGGCCGAAGGGCCGGCCTGGTCGGTGCCTGCTGCGCCTGTTCCGTCTGCTGCCCCAGCCGCTCGGCGAGTCCCGCCGGGGTCGGGGCGTCGAACAGGGCCGCGATCTCCACCTCTGCGTTCAGTACCGTGCGGATCCGGTTGATCAGGCGGACGGCGAGCAGTGAATGGCCGCCGAGGGCGAAGAAGTCGTCGTCGACGCCCACGCTCTCCAGTCCGAGGACCGCGGCGAACGCGTCGCAGACGGCCTTCTCGCGCTCGTCGGACGGCTCGCGTCCGCCGGTCGTGCCGTACTCGGGCGCGGGCAGGGCCTTGCGGTCGAGCTTCCCGTTGACGGTCAGCGGCAGCGACTCCACCACGACGACGGCCGCGGGGACCATGAACGACGGCAGTCGCTCGGCCGCGAACTCCCGTACCAGGGACCGCAGGCCCGGACCGTCGAGGTCCGGCTCCGTGTTCGCCGCCGTGACGTAGGCGACGAGGCGGGTGTCCCCCGGCACGTCCTCACGAGCGATGACGACGGCCTGTGCGACGGCCGGATGTCCGGCCACCGCCGCCGCCACCTCGTCCGGCTCGATGCGGAAGCCGCGCACCTTCACCTGCTCGTCCGCGCGGCCCGCGAACACCAGGCAGCCGTCCGCACTCCACCGTGCCCGGTCGCCCGTGCGGTACAGCCGTCCGGTGCCGAAGGGGTCCGCCACGAACCGCTCCGCCGTCAGCGCCGGCCGGCCGAGGTACCCGCGGGCCAGCTGACCGCCCGCGACGTACACCTCGCCCGGGACCCCCGGAGGGACCGGTCGCAGCCACTCGTCCAGCACGTACACGCGCAGACCCGGCAGACCGCGGCCGATCACGCTGCCCGGAGCCGCCGGCTCGGCGGCCAGCTCCTGGTAGGTGACGTGGACCGTCGTCTCGGTGATCCCGTACATGTTCACCAAGCGCGGCCCCTGCGGGTGCCGCTCCCACCAGCCTGCCAGACGGGCCGGGTCGAGCGCCTCACCGCCGAACACCACCGCGCGCAGCGAAGCCAGCGCCTGCGGTGACCGTTCCTCGGTCGCCATCAGCTGGTAGAACGCCGACGGCGTCTGGCTGAGCACCGTCACCCGCTCGCGCTCCAGGAGGTCCAGGAACGCCTCCGGCGAACGCGAGACCCCGACCGGTACGACCACGGCCCGGCCACCGTGGAGCAGGGCGCCCCACAGTTCCCACACCGAGAAGTCGAAGGCGAACGAGTGGAACCAGCTCCACACGTCTCCCGGCCCGAAACCGAGGAGGCTGCGGGTCTGCGCCAGCATCCCCGTCACCGCCTCGTGCGACACGACCACGCCCTTGGGGCGGCCCGTCGACCCGGACGTGTAGATCACGTAGGCCGGGTGGGCCGGGGACGCGGCCGTCCGCTCGTCCGGGCCCAGCGGTCCGCGGTCGGCAGCCGCCGCGGCGGAACCGTCCGCCACAACCACCGGCACCCCGAACCCGTTCGCCCGTGCGGTCAGCTGCGGCGAGGCGAGGACCAGCGTCGCGCCCGCGTCCTCGAGCGTGTACGTCACCCGGTCATCGGGGTAGGCCGGGTCCAGCGGCAGGTACGCGCCGCCCGTCTTCACCACCGCGACCATGGCCACCACCAGGTCGGCCGACCGCTCGTGCAGCAGGCCGACGACCGACTCCGGACCGACACCGCGGTCCAGCATCAGGCGTGCCAGCCGGTTCGCCCGGGCGTCCAGCTGCCCGTACGTGACCTCCGCACCCTCCGCTACGACCGCAACCGCGTCCGGCGTCCGCGCCGCCTGTGCCTCGAACAGCTCCAGCAGCGTCGCCGGAGCCGCGTCGACCGGGTCGACCTGCCACTCCACGAGCAGCTGGTGGCGCTCGGCCTCGTCCAGTACGTCGACCCCGCTGACCGGCACTCGCGGATCCGCGGCCACCGCCGACAGCACCCGGCCGAACCGGAGCGCGATGCGCTCCGCCGAGCCCGCGTCGAACAGGTCCGCGGCCGCCGTCACCGCACCCCGCAGACCCGCGGGGGCCCCGTGCTCGTCGAACACCTCGCCCAGCCCGAAGGTCAGGTCGAACTTGGCAGCCGTCGCACCCGCGGTGACGCCCACCGGCGCGGCGGGCAGGTCCGGCGTCGCGGAACCGCCGTTCTGCACGTTCAGCATCACCTGGAACAGCGGGTGCCTGGCACGCGACCGCGCCGGAGCCAGGTCCTCGACGAGCCGCTCGAAGGGCACGTCCTGGTTCGCCATCCCGGACAGCGTGGCTTCACGGACCCGTCCCAGGACGTTGCGGAACTCCGGGTCGCCCGACAGGTCGGCCCGCACGACCAGCGTGTTGACGAAGAAGCCGACCAGGTCGTCCAGCGCCACGTCCGTGCGCCCGGCGTTCGCCGAGCCCATCGGAATGTCCTGGCCCGCGCCCAGCTTGGACAGCAGGACCGCCAGCGCGGACTGCAGCACCATGTTCATCGTCACGCCCTCGGCGCGCGCGACCTTCACCAACCGGGCGTGCACCTCGGCCGGGATCACGACCGGCGCGTCGATCCCGCGATGGGAGGCGACCGCCGGCCTCGGGCGGTCCACGGGGAGCTCCAGCTCCTCGGGGATGCCGGCGAGCGCGTCACGCCACTGGGCGATCTGACGTGCCATCGGGCTCTCGGGGTCCTGTTCGTCGCCGAGCAGTTCACGCTGCCAGAGGGCGTAGTCGGCGTACTGCACCGGCAGCGGCACCCATTCCGGCGCCCGGCCCTCACGTCGCGCCGTGTAGGCGGTCGCCACGTCCCGGCTCAGCGGGCCGTCCGACCAGCCGTCACCGGCGATGTGGTGGACGACGATCAGCAGGGTGCTCTCCTGCGGCCCGGACTCGAACAACCATGCCCGGATCGGCGCCTCGGCCGCCAGGTCGAACGCCCGGCCCTTGGCCTCGGCGATCGCCCCGTCCAGCGCCTCCGGCGCCACCTCGACGACGTCGATCTCCCACGCGAGGTCATCGAGGTCGATGATCCGCTGGTAGGGCTCGCCGTCCACCGTCGCGAACACCGTCCGCAGCACCTCGTGGCGCCCGATGACGTCCCGCAGCGCCTCCCCCAGCGCCTCCCGGTCCACGTCTCCCGGCAGCGGGAGCAGGATCGGAATGTGATAGGCGGTGCTGCCCTCCAACTGGTCGATGAACCACAGCCGCTGCTGGGCGAACGAGAGCGGGATCCGCTCGGGGCGCTCCCTCGCCTCCAGCGCGAGCCGCGCCTCGCCGGCACCGGCCAGGCGGGCCGCCATCGCGGCCACGGTGGGCGCTTCGAAGACCGCCTGCAGCGGCACTTCGACCCCCATGACCGCCCGGATCCGGCTGACCAGTCGGACGGCGAGCAGGGAGTGACCGCCGAGTTCGAAGAAGTCGTCACCGACTCCGACGCCCTCCACGCCCAGCACCTGTTCGAACGCTGCACACAGCAGGGCCTCCTGGGGGCTCGCGGGCCCTCGGTCGGCGCTGCCGGTGAGTTCGGGGGCGGGCAGGGCCTTGCGGTCGAGCTTCCCGTTCCCGGTCAGCGGCAGCGCCTCCAGCACCACCACGGCGGACGGGACCATGTACTCCGGCAGCCGACCTTC
>NZ_BMVL01000035.1 GCF_014650695.1 Streptomyces avidinii
CGGCACGACCACACTCGTCACCGTCAGGTCGAACGCCAGCGACGAATGCAGCGGAGCACCACCAGCCGCACCATAGGAGCCGGCCGCCCACTGGGCATAGTTGGCAAGCCCACCGTGCGTGACGGCCACGCCCTTGGGACGACCCGTCGAGCCCGACGTATAGATCACATACGCCAGACCGTCCGCCGACACGGACACCTCGGGAGCGGTGTCCTCAAGCATCGACAACTGGACGCCCATCAGCGTGGAGTCCAGCGCGACCATCCGCGCACGACCCGCCGGAAGATCACCCAGGATCTCCTCGTCCGTCAGCGTCAACACCGCACCACTGTCCGCGAGCATGAACGAGATCCGATCCACCGGATAACCAGGATCGATCGGCAGGAACGCAGCCCCCGCCTTCCACACCGCGAGAATCGCCACCACGGCATCCACGCCACGCGGCAGGCACACACCCACCACCGACTCCGCACCCACACCCTGACCCACCAGGAACCGCGCCAGCCGATTCGCCCGCACATCCAACTCCGCGAACGAAACCTCCACCCCGTCATCGACCACAGCCACCGCATCCGGAGCCCCCACCACCCGCGCCCCGAACAACCCCGGCACCAAACCCGAACCGAAATCGGCCCCCGTCGCGTTCCACTCCGTCACGACCCGACGACGCTCGTCCCCATCGAGGACGTCCACCGCGTCCAGGGACAGGCCCGGGTCGTCGGCGACCAGTTCCAGTACGCGCACCAGGCGCTCGGCGATCCGCCCGACGCTCCCCGCCTCGAAGAGGTCCGCGGCGCCGAGCAGCGTCCCGGTCACACCCGCGGGAGCGCCGGAGGCGTCGAACACCTCGCCCAGCAGGACGTCCAGGTCGAACCGGGCAGCGGCAGCGGCGGAGGCGCTCTCCGGTGCGCCGCCCGCACCCAGGCCCGGCAGGTCCAGGACCGCCTGCGCGGTGTTCTGCATGGTGAACATCGTCTGGATCAGCGGATGGCGCCCCATCACACGCGCCGGGGCCAGCTCCTCGACCAGCTTCTCGAACGGCACGTCCTGGTTCTCGAACGCGGACAGGGCGGTGTCGTGCCCCTGGGCGAGCAGCTCCCGGAACGTCGGCGTGCCCGACAGGTCCGTGCGCAGCACCAGGCTGTTGACGAAGAACCCGACCAGGTCGTCGAGCGCCACGTCCGTGCGGCCCGCGACGACCGTGCCGATCGGGATGTCGGTTCCCGCTCCGAGGCGGGACAGCAGGACCGCCAGAGCGGACTGCAGTACGACGAAGAGGCTGACGCCTTCGGTCCGGGCGAGTTCCGCGAGCTTCGCGTGCAGCTCAGCGGGCACCTCGATCGGCGCGGCGAGACTGCGGTGCGAGGGCACTGCGGGGCGCGGGTGGTCGACGGGGAGCGTGAGTTCCTCCGGTGCTCCCGCCAGGGCATTGCGCCAGAACCCGAGCTGACGGGTCATCACGCTCTCGGGATCGTCCTCGTCGCCGAGCAGTTCGCGCTGCCAGAGCGTGTAGTCCGCGTACTGCACGGGCAGCGGCTCCCACTCGGGGGCGCGGCCCGCGCGGCGGGCCGTGTACGCCACCGAGACGTCCCGGGCCAGCGGGCCCATGGACCAACCGTCGCCCGCTATGTGGTGGACCACCACGGCCAGGACGTGCTCGTCCGGGGCGGTGGTGAAGAGCCAGGCCCGGATCGGGACCTCGGCGGCCAGGTCGAAGAGGTGGCGCGCGGCACCGGCCACGGCGTCGTCCAGATCTTCCGGGGGCATCTGGACAACCGACAGCTCCCACTCGAGCTCGTCGAGCTTGCGGATGCGCTGGTACGGCTGGCCGTCCTTGATCGGGAAAACGGTGCGCAGGACCTCGTGGCGGCGCATCACGTCGCGCAGCGCCGCGTTCAGCGCGGCGGGGTCCAGCTCGCCGGTCAGGCGTCGCACGATCGGGATGTTGTAGGCCGGGCTGGGTCCGTCCAGCTGACCGATGAACCAGAGCCGACGCTGGGCAAAGGACAGAGGGATCATCAGTACTCCTCGTTGGTACGCATCGGCCGCAGTGCGGGCCTGGCTGTCTTCTGTGTTCCGAGTTGCCGGGCCACTCCGGCCACGGTCGGCGTCTTGTAGAGGGCGCGGAGCGAGAAGTCGACCCGCAGCAGCGCCCTGATGTGGCTGATCAGCCGGGTGGCGAGCAGGGAGTGCCCGCCGAGGGCGAAGAAGTCGTCGTCGACGCCCACGCGCTCGAGCCCCAGTACCTCGGCGAATGCCTGGCAGAGCAGCTCTTCCTGCCGGTTCGCCGGGGCCCGGCCCTCGCCCGAGGTGTACTCCGGGGCGGGCAGTGCCTTCCGGTTGAGCTTCCCGTTGGCGGTCAGGGGCAGTGCGTGCAGGGGCACGACTGCCGAGGGGACCATGTAGGAGGGGAGCTGGTCCTGGACCGCCGCCCGGAGTGACTGGGCGAACCCTTCCGGGGGTTCCTCCGCTCCTTCGACGGGGACCACGTAGGCGACCAGCCGCTGGTCGCCCGGCTTGTCCTCGCGGACGATCACGACGGCCCGGGCCACCCAGTCCCGAGCGGCGAGAACCGCTTCGATCTCGCCGGGTTCGATGCGGAAGCCGCGGACCTTGACCTGCTCATCGGCCCGGCCCAGGCACTCCAGACGCCCGTCGCCCATCCACCGCGCGAGATCGCCCGTACGGTACAACCGCTCACCGGCCCCACCGAACGGAGAAGCCACGAACCGCTCCGCCGTCAACCCCGGACGACCCGCATAACCCCGAGCCAACTGAGCACCCGACAAATACAGCTCACCCGCCACACCAGCCGGGACCGGCCGCATCCAACCATCCAGGACATACGCCGCCACATCCGCGAACGGCCGCCCCACCAACACCGGACCAGCAGCAACCTCCTCCGACGTCGCCCACACCGTCACCTCCGTCGGCCCGTACAGGTTCACCGCACCCACACCCAGATCCGTGAACCGCTGCGCCAACTCCGGCGGCAACGCCTCACCACCCACCAGGGCACGCACCCCCGCCGGCCAACCCACCTCCTCCAGCAGCCCACGCCACAGCGACGGCACACCCTGCACCACCGAAGCACCCGACGACACCACCAGCCCCGTCAACGCCGCCGGATCACGAACCACCTCACGGGAAGCCACCACCACCGACGCACCCGACACCAGCGGCAGGAACAACTCCAACGCCGCAATGTCGAACGACACCGTGGTCACCGCCACCAGCCGGTCCCCCGCCACCAACGGCACCCGCTCACCCACACCACACAAATGCGCCGACAACGCACCGTGCGACACCACCACACCCTTCGGACGCCCCGTCGACCCCGACGTATAGATCAGGTATGCCGGGTGTTCCGGGAGGGACGTGCGGCGGATGCCGGCGGAGGGTTCGTGCTCATCCGGTCGTGCGAGCTCGGCGACCGTCTCGGGGTCGTCGAGGGCGACGATGGCGACCCCGAGGTCCTCCAGCCAGCCGGTGGGCCCCTGCGCGGTGAGCACCAGGGCGACTCCGGCGTCGCCGATCATGTAGGCGACCCGGTCCGCCGGGTATTCCGGGTCCATCGGCAGGTACGCGCCTCCGGCCTTCATCACCGCGAGCAGCGCGACCACCAGCTCGACCCCGCGGTCCAGGGCCACGCCGACCACGGACTCGGGGCCGACGCCCCGGCGGTTCAGGTACCGGGCCAGCCGCTCGGCGCGGGCGTCCAGTTCGGCGTACGACACTTCCACACCCTCGGACACGACGGCCGTCGCGTCGGGGGCGCGGGCGACCTGCGCCGCGAACAGTTCCGTTACGGGAACCGTGGCGACGCCGTCCCGGCCGGTGTCGTTCCACTCGTCGAGGATGCGGTGCAGGTCGTCCTCGCCGAGTACGCGTACCGCAGCCAGCGGCTGCTCCGGTCCCCCGTCGAGTTCTCCCTCCAGGGCCGCGACCAGGTTCTCCGTCGCGGTGCACATGAGCCGTACGACGGCGTGCACGTCGATGGAGTGCACCGCGTCCACGGTCAGCTCCAGGGAGTCGGCGTTGTCGTCCACCGCCACCACGAGCGGATAGTTGGTGCGTTCACGGGCGTACCGCAGCTCCAGACCCTCGAACCCGCGGTTGCGTTCGGCGTCCGCAGCCTGGCCCGATCCGCCCGCATTGTGGCGGTAGTTGAAGATGGCGGTGAAGAGCGGTGTGTCTCCCGCCAGTCCACTGGCCCGCTGGGCCAGTGCCAGCGAGGCGTGTTCGTGCTCCAGCAGCTCCGCCAGCTGGAGGCGCATCGCGCCGACGGCTGCCAGCGCTCCCAGTTCGGCGGTCCGTACCCGCACCGGCAGGGTGTTGATGAACGGTCCGGGGACCCGGTCGGCGCCGGCGCCGGAGTTCATCCTGCCGAAGAGCACCGTCCCGAACACCACGTCGGTACGGGCCGACACGGCCGCCAGCGTCCGTGCCCACGCCACGTGCAGTACGGTCGCGGCGCTGGTGCCCAGCCGGTGGGAGACCTCGCGCAGTCGTGTGTGCAGCTCCGGCCCGAGGGGCTTGCGCACCCAGACCGTGTCCCCGCCGTCGCCGTGGACGTCGACCAGGCCGAACGGCGCGGTCGGCTCGTCGACGTCGCCGAGCAGTTCGGTGAAGTAGCGCTCGTGTTCCTGCTCCGCCACGCCGCCGCGGGCCTGTGCGACGAAGTTGCGCAGGGGCACCGGCTCCGGCAGCCCCTCGTCCTCGCCCGTCATGAACGCCTGGACTTCGCTGTGCAACACCTCCAGAGCCACGTGGTCCTGGACGGCGTGGTGCACCTTGAGCAGCATCAGCCAGTGGTCGCTGCCGGGTACCGCGGCGATGTGCAGCGTGAACAGCGGGGCCCGGCCCAGGTCCATCGACGTGCCGCCGATCGCCAGCAGCTGCTCGACCGGATCGGCGCCGTCCGCGTCCAGGGACACCTCCTCGACGGAGAGCGGGGCCCGCCGCCAGACCACCTGCACCGGTTCGCGCAGCCCCTCCCACACCAGCGAGGTGCGGAAGATGTCGTGCCGGTCCAGCACCTGCTGGAGTGCCCGGGCGAACTCCTCCAGCCGTTCGCGCGAGACGAGTTCGAACACCTCCTTGCTCACGTAGGCGTCCTCACCGCCGTCGGCCAGCATGTGGTGGAAGAGCAGGCCTTCCTGGAGCGGGGCCAGCGGGTAGACATCGGCGATGTTCGCCGCCCCGCCGGGAACGGTCGCCACCACCGTGGCCACTTCCTGCTCCGACAGCGTGACCAGCGGCAGCATGTCCGGCGTGATCTCCGTCGCGCCGGCGGGGATCAGGTTCGCCGGTACGTCGACCTGCACCGCACCGGTGGAGGCCGCGAGTCCGGCCGGGGTCGGCGACTGGAACAGCGTTCGTACCGAGACCGACACACCGTTGTCGCGGAGCACCTCGACCAGCCGCACCACGAGCAGGGAGTGCCCGCCGAGCCGGAAGAAGTCGTCGTCGACACCGACGCTCTCCAGGCCCAGCACCTCGGCGAAGGCCGCGCAGACGATCTCCTCTCGGGCGTTCGCCGGAGCGCGACCACCACCCGCCGCGTAGGCAGGCGCGGGCAGCGCCTTGCGGTCCAGCTTCCCGTTGACGGTCATCGGCAGCGCGTCCAGCACCACCACCGCGGACGGGACCATGTACGCGGGCAGTCGCTCGGCGGCCGAACGGAGGATCGGTTCGGGCAGTTCGCCGGGCGCGCCGTCGCCGACCACGTAGGCGACCAGGCGCTTCTCGCCCGGGGTGTCCTCGCGGACGACGACCGCGGCCTGCGTGACCCGCGGATGCGCGGCCACCACGTTCTCCACCTCGCCGGGCTCGATCCGGAAGCCACGGATCTTGACCTGGTCGTCGGTGCGGCCCGCGAACACGAGCTGTCCGTCGGCCGTCCACCGCGCCCGGTCGCCCGTGCGGTACAGCCGCTCGCCCGCCCCGTGGAACGGGTTCGCCACGAACCGCTCCGCGGTCAGTGCCGGACGGCCCAGGTACCCGCGGGCCAGACCCGCACCGGCCACGTACAGCTCACCGGCGACACCGACCGGCACCGGCGCCAGGAACTCGTCCAGCACGAACACCCGGGTGTTCACCACGGGTGCGCCGATCGCCACCTCGTCGGCGGTCTCCGGGTCGACGGACCAGCAGGTGGCATCCACCGTGGTCTCGGCGGGGCCGTAGGCGTTGAACATCCGGCGGCCCGCCGCCCAGCGCGCCGCGGTCTCGGGGGGCAGGGCCTCGCCCGCCGTCACCAGGGCGAGGTCCTTGGAGACCGTGTTCTCGTCGAGGGTCACCAGTACCGCGGGCGGCAGCGTCACATGGGTCACTGCCTGCTCGGTCAGGAACTGTGCCAGGTCGTTGCCGACCCGCCGGTCCGGCGGGATCACCACCAGGGTCGCCCCGGTCAGCAGGGCCATGAACCATTCCCAGGCGAAGGCGTCGAAGCCGATCGAGGCGAACTGCCCGACCCGGTGTCCGGGGCCCACGCCCAGCAGCGCGGTGTGGCCCGCGGTCATGCTCGCCACACCGGCGTGCGGGACGAGGACGCCCTTCGGCCGTCCCGTCGAACCCGAGGTGTAGATCACGTACGCCGGGTGCGCCACCGACTGCCCCGCGAGCCGCGGTGCACCGCCGTCCAGACGGCCCAGGGCCGCCACGACCTCGGGGTCGTCCAGCAGAACGGCGCCCGGGAGCACGGCCTCGGTCGCGGCCGAGGCCAACAGGACCCGGGGCTCCGCGTCCCGCAGCATGTACGCGACCCGCTCCGCCGGGTACTCGGGGTCGACCGTCATGTAGGCGCCGCCGGCCTTCAGTACGCCGAGCACCGCGACCAGCAGTTCGACGCCCCGGTCCAGGCACACCGCGACCAGGGACTCGGGGCCCACGCCCCGCGACGCCAACAGGCGAGCGAGACGGTTCGCCCGGGCGTCGAGCTCCGCGTACGAGACCTCCACCCCGTCGGCGACCACGGCCACGGCCTGCGGAGCGCGGTACACCTGCGCGGCGAACAGGTCCGCCGCCGTCCGCGGCTCGATGTCGAGCGCCGTGTCGTTCCATTCCACGAGCATCCGGCGCGAGGTGTCCTCGTCGAGGACGCCCAGCGCGCCCAGCCGCTGCTCCGTCCCGCCGTCGAGTGCCGTCTCCAAGGCGGTGACCAGGTTCTCGGCGACGGACCGCATCAGTTCTCCGACGGCCTCGCCGTCGATGACGGAGACGGCGTCGACGGCCAGCGCGATCGACTCCCCGTCGTCGTCCACGGACACCGCGAGGGGGTAGTTGGTGCGTTCTCGCGAGTGGACCGCCGTGAAGCCCTCGAAGCCGCGCGTACGGTCGTCGTTCGCCCCGGTCGCGGAACCGGGCGCGTTGTGGCGGTAGTTGAACAGCGCGGTGAACAGCGGTGCATCTCCTTGCAGTCCGCTGGCGCGCTGGGCCTGGGCCAGCGAGGCGTGCTCGTGTTCGAGCAGCTCCGCCAGCTGACCGCGCATCGCGTCCACGGCCTCCAGCACCCCCAGGGCGCCCGTACGCACCCGCACCGGGAGCGTGTTGATGAACGGGCCCGGCATGTCCGCCGATCCCGCGCCGGAGTTCATCCGTCCGAAGAGCACCGTGCCGAACACGACGTCGCCGCGGCCCGACACGGCCGCCAGGGTCCGCGCCCACGCCACGTGCAGCACCGTCGCCGCGCTGGTGCTCAGCCGGGCCGAGACCGCCCGGAGCCGCGCATGCAGCTCCGGCGCGAAGGGCACGTGCACGCGTGTCACGTCCGCTCCGTCGCCCAGCACGTCGACCAGGCCGAAGGGTGCGGTGGGCTCCTCGACGTCGCCGAGCAGCTGCGTGAAGTACCGCTCGTGCTCCGAGCGTTCCGCGCCGCCACGGGCCTGTGCCACGAAGTTGCGGAACGGCACCGGCTGCGGCAGCGAGTCACCGCGCCCGGTCAGGAACGCCTGCACCTCGCCGAGGACCACTTCCATCGCGGTGTGGTCCTGCACGGCGTGGTGCACCTTGAGCAGCATCAGTCGGCGGCTGCTGCCGGGTACCGCGGCGACGTGCATCGTGAGCAGCGGCGCGCGGCCCAGGTCCATCGACATCCCGCCGGCCGCGAGCAGTTGGTCCACGGGCTCGGCGCCGTGCGCCTCCAGCGTCACTTGCTCGACGGAGAGCGGGGCCCGCCGCCGGACCACCTGCACCGGTTCGCGGACTCCCTCCCACACCAGGGAGGTGCGGAAGATGTCGTGCCGGTCGATCACCTGCTGCAGCGCCCCGGTGAACTCCTCCAGCAGTTCAGCCGATTCGACTTCGAAGACGACCGGGGTCACGTAGGCGTCCTCACCACCGTCGGCCAGGACGTGGTGGAAGACCAGTCCCTCCTGGAGGGGTGCCAGTGGGTAGACGTCGGCCACGTTCGCGGCGCCGCCGGGGACGGTCGCGACGATCCGGGCGACCTCCTCGGTGGTCAGGTCGACGAGCGGCAGCATCTCCGGGGTGATCTCCACCGCATCGGCGGGGATCAGGTTCGCCGGGACCTCCAGCGCACGGGCGGAGCCCGTCGGCAGGGCGAGCCCGGCCGGGGTGGGCGTCTGGAACAGCGCCCGTACCGACACCGGCACGCCGTTCGCGCGCAGCACCTCGACCAGCCGCACCGCGAGCAGGGAGTGCCCGCCGAGCTGGAAGAAGTCCTCGTCGACGCCGACGCTCGCGACCCCCAGCACCTCGGCGAAGGCCGCGCAGACGATCTCCTCTCGGGCGTTCGCCGGAGCCCGGCCGCCACCGGTCGCATAGACGGGTGCGGGCAGGGCCCCCCGGTCCAGTTTCCCGTTCACCGTCAACGGCAGCTCGTCCAGCAGTACCACCGCCGAGGGGGCCATGTAGGCGGGCAGCCGCTCGGCGGCCAGCCGCGTCAGCGCCTCGGGCAGGTCTCCCCGCGCGCCGTCGGCGACCACGTAGGCCACCAGTCGCCGGTCTCCCGGCGCGTCCTCGCGGACGATGACCGCGGCCTGCGTGACCCGCGGATGCGAGTCCAGCACGTTCTCGATCTCACCCGGCTCGATGCGGAAACCGCGGATCTTGACCTGGTCGTCGGTGCGGCCCGCGAACACGAGCTGTCCGTCGGCCGTCCACCGCGCCCGGTCGCCCGTGCGGTACAGCCGCTCGCCCGCCCCGTGGAACGGGTTCGCCACGAACCGCTCCGCGGTCAGTGCCGGACGGCCCAGGTACCCGCGGGCCAGACCCGCACCGGCCACGTACAGCTCACCGGCGACACCGACCGGCACCGGCGCCAGGAACTCGTCCAGCACGAACACCCGGGTGTTCACCACGGGTACGCCGATCGCCACCTCGCCCGCCTCCGGGTCGCAGCGCCACAGCGTCGCGTCGACCGTGGTCTCGGCCGGTCCGAAGGAGTTGAACAGCCGGTGACCACGCGCCCAGCGCGCCATCACCTCCGGCGGCAGCGCCTCGCCGCCCGTCACCAGGACGACGTCCCCGCCGATGGAGTCCTCGTCCAGGGTGGCCAGGACCGCTTGCGGCAGCGCCACGTGGGTCACGGCCCGTTCGGCCAGGAACGCCGGCAGGGCCTCGCCGAGGCGCTGCTCGTGCGGGATCACCACCAGGGCGGCGCCGGTCAGCAGGGCCATGAACCACTCCCACGCGAAGGCGTCGAAGCCCACGGACCCGTACTGGCCCACCCGGGCACCGGCGCCGACACCCAGGTACCGGCTCTGGCCCGCCACCAGGCTCGCCACACCCGCGTGGGAGACCACCACGCCCTTCGGGCGGCCCGTCGATCCCGACGTATAGATCACGTAGGCGGCGTCCTGTGCCCGCACCACCACGTCCAGCAGGCCACCGTCCAGGTCCGCGACGGCCAGGTCGTCCACCAGCAGCGCGTCCGGCGCGAGTCTCCGCGTACCGGCCGAGGCCAGCACGACCACCGGCGACGCGTCCTCCAGCATGTACGCGACGCGCTGCGCCGGGTACTCCGGGTCGATCGTCATGTAGGCCGCACCGGTCTTCACCACCGCGAGCACCGCGACCAGCAGGTCGACACCGCGGTCCAGGCAGACGCCCACGACGGAACCGGCCGTCACGCCCCGGCCTACCAGGTACCGGGCCAACCGGTTCGCCCGCGCGTCCAGCTCCGCGTACGACACCTCCGCGCCGTCGGCGACCACGGCAACGGCCTCCGGGGTCCGCGCCACCTGCGCCGCGAAAAGCTCCGGCACCGAGGCCGAAGCGACCTCGGACCCCGTGTCGTTCCACCGCACCAGCATCCGGTGCCGGTCCTCGGGAGTCAGTACGTGGACGGTGCGCAGCGCCGTGTCCGCACCGCCGTCCAGGGCCTGTTCCACCAGGGGCACCAGGGTCTCGACGGCCTCCCGCAGCAGCAGCCCGACGGCCTCCGCGTCGATCGGCGCGACCGCGTCCACGGCGAACGACATCGAGTCGCCGTTGTCGTCGACGGACACGCCGAGCGGGTAGTTCGTGCGCTCCCGCGAGGACAGCATCCGCATGCCTTCAGGACGGGCGTAGCCCTCCTTCTCGGCCTCCGCACCGGTGTTGTGGCGGTAGTTGATCAGTGAGGTGAATACGGGGGTTTTGCCGGCGAGGCCACTGGCCTGCTGGGCCAGGGCCAGCGAGGCGTGCTCGTGCTCCAGCAGCCCGGCCAGCTGGCCGCGCATCGCGGTCACCGCCTCGAGCGCGCCCAGTTCACCCGTGCGCACCCGCACCGGGAGCGTGTTCAGGTAGAGCCCGGCCACCCGGTCGGCGCCCGCGCCCGCGTTCATCCGGCCGAACAGGACCGTGCCGAACACGACGTCCGAGTGCCCCGACACCGCGGCGAGGACCCGCGCCCACGCCACGTGCAGCACCGTCGCCGGGCTCGTGCCGACCCTCCGTGCCACGGCGCGCAGCCGCTCCAGGGACTCCGGCGCGAGCGGCACCACGGCACGCTCCACATCGGTGCCGTCACCGCGTACGTCGACCAGCCCGTAGGGGGCCGTCGGCTCCGTCACGTCGCCGAGCAGCTCGGCGAAGTACCGCTCGTGCTCGGCCCGGTCCACACCGCCGCGCACCTGCGCGACGAAGTCACGGAACGGCAGCGGCCGGGGCAGTTCGTCGTCACGGCCGGCCAGGAACACCTGCACCTCGTGCAGGAGCAGTTCCAGCGCGGTGTGGTCCTGCACCAGATGGTGCAGGCGCAGCAGCACCAGCCAGCGCTTCCCGTCCGGCAGCGCCGCCGCGTGCACGCTGACCAGCGGCGCCCGGCTCAGGTCCATCGACAATCCCACGGCCGCCTGCAGCGCGGCGGCGGGGTCCGCAGCCGCGGGGTCCAGGTCCACCTCGATCACGGGCAGCACGGCCTTGCGCCACACCACCTGGACCGGCTCGCGCAGCCCCTCCCACACGAAGGACGTCCGCAGGATGTCATGCCGGTCCACGACCAGCTGGAAAGCACGGGCGAACTCCTCCACCCGCTCCCGGGAGTCCATCTCGACCACCACGGGCATCAGGTAGGCGTCCTCGCCACCCTCCGCCATCAGGTGGTGGAAGAGCAGGCCCTCCTGCAGCGGCGCCAGCGGATAGATGTCCGCCACGTTCGCCGCGCCACCGTCCACGGTGGAGACGATTCGCTCGACCTCGTCCACGGTCAGGTCGACCAGGGGCAGCAGTTCGGGGGTGATCTCCACCGCGTCGGCGGGAATCAGATTCGCCGGCACGACGGACTCGATCGTGCCCACGGAGAGCGCGAGACCCGCCGGGGTCGGGGTGTCGAACAGGGCGCGGACCGAGACCGACACCCCGTGCTTGCGCAGGACCTCGACCAGGTGGACCGCAAGCAGGGAGTGGCCTCCCAGGGCGAAGAAGTCGTCATCGACGCCCGCGCTCTCCAGACCCAGCACTTCGGCGAACGCCGCGCACAGGATCTCTTCGCGCTCGTTGGCCGGCGCGCGTCCCGTACCCGCGCCCGCCAGTTCAGGGGCGGGCAGGGCCTTGCGGTCCAGCTTCCCGTTCCCGGTCAACGGCAGCGCCTCCAGCACCACCACGGCCGAGGGAACCATGTACTCCGGCAGCCGGCCCGAGACGAACGCGCGGACCAGCCCGGGCAGTGCGGCCAGATCGTCATCCGGATCGTCGGCAACGACGTACGCGACCAGACGGACATCGCCCGGCACGTCCTCACGCGCCACCACCGCAACCTGCGCGACCTGCGGGTGCCCGGCCACCACGGCCTGGACCTCACCCGGCTCGATCCGGAAACCACGCACCTTCACCTGCTCGTCAGCACGCCCCAAGAACTCCAGCTGACCATCCACACGCCAACGAGCCAGGTCACCCGAGCGGTACATCCGCCCACCACGCTCGAACGGGCTCGCCACGAACCGCTCCGCCGTCAGCTCCGGACGCCGGACATAACCACGGGCCAGCTGAGCGCCCGCGATATACAACTCACCCGCCACACCCGGAGCAACCGGCCGCAGAAAACCATCCAGGACATAAAGCTGCGTGTTCGCCACCGGACGACCGATCGGGACCACGTCACCGATCTCATCACCGGCACGGACCTCGAACACCGCACACCCGACGACCGTCTCCGTCGGACCGTACTCATTGACGACCACCGAGCCAGGAGCACGCTCCAGCCACGCCTGCACCACCGAACCCGACAGCGCCTCACCACCGACCACCCACGTCGACACCGCACCCTTCACTTCGCCGTCCGTGAGCATCTCCGACAGCAAGGGAAGGTGCGCCGGCACAGCCTTCGTCAGACCGAAACCACCACCATCGCGCAACAGCTCGGCCAGGCCCTCGGCACCGCCCTCACGACTCACCACCACCGGCGCACCCGAAATCAGCGGCACGACCACACTCGTCACCGTCAGGTCGAACGCCAGCGACGAATGCAGCGGAGCACCACCCTCGGCGGCGCCGTATGAACGAGCAGCCCACTGCGCATAGTTGGCAAGGCCACCGTGCGTGACGGCCACACCCTTGGGACGACCCGTGGAACCCGACGTATAGATCACATACGCCAGACCCTCGGAACGGGTCACCACCTCGGGAGCGGAGTCCTCAAGCATCGACAACTGGACACCCATCAGCGTGGAGTCCAGCGCGACCATCCGCGCACGACCCGCCGGAAGATCACCCAGGATCTCC
>NZ_BMVL01000036.1 GCF_014650695.1 Streptomyces avidinii
TCGGTGGTGGTGGGGGCCGGCCGGTCGAGTCGGTCGAGTGCCTTGCGGTCGACTTTTCCGGTGGCTGTCTTGGGCAACGGGTGCTCGGTGACGGCGAGTTGGTGGGGTACGGCGGCCCTGGGCAGGTGGCGGGCGCAGTGGGTGCGCAGTTGCAGGCCGGTCAGGGTGGAGCCGGGGGCTCGCTGGACGGCGGCGACGAGTCGTTTGCCGGCGATGGGGTCGGGCAGGGCGGCGACGCCGGCCTCCAGGACGTCGGGGTGTTCCTGCAGGACCCGTTCGATCTCGGCGGTGTTGACGGCGACGCCGCGGACCTTGACCTGGAAGTCGGTGCGTCCGGTCAGGTGCAGGGTGCCGGCGTCGTCGCGCCGTACGAGGTCGCCGGTGCGGAACCAGCGGCGGTCGTCGAGGCCGAGGGGGTGGCCGGTGAACTTGTCGGTGTGGCGGGTGCGGTCGAGGTAGCCGCGGGTCTGGAAGGGCGTGGAGACGAAGAGTTCTCCGCTGCCGGGCCCCTGGACGGGGGTGTTGGTGTCGGGGTCGAGGATCAGGGCGCGTACGCCGGGCAGCGGGCGGCCGATGGGGACGGGCGTCGGCGGGCCGGTGGTGGGTGCGGTGTCGACCTCGTGGATGAAGCTGTCGTTGGTCTCGGTGCATCCGTAGATGTTGTGGATGCGGGCGTGGGGGAAGAGGTGGGGCAGGGCGGCGAGGGTGCGGTCGGGGATGGCGTCGCCGGTGAACATGACGTGTTCGACGCCGGGGAAGGTGTCGCCGGTCTTGGCGGCCGCGTCCTGGAGGAGTCCGAAGGCCATGGGGACGGCCTGGACGATGTCGACCTTGTGGTGCAGGACCAGGTCGCGCAGGTGGCGGCCGTGGGCGGCCAGGGCCGGGTCGACGAGGACCACGCGTCCGCCGCGGGCGAGGGTGGTCCACACGTCGAGGAGGCAGAGGTCGAAGTTGAGGGGGGCGTAGTTCAGGACGGTGCGGCCGGGTCCGATCCCGAAGGCGTGGCCGGCCCAGCGGGTGAACCGGTCGACGGCGTCCAGGCCGAGCGGGACGATCTTGGGGAGGCTGGTGGATCCGGAGGTGGTGAGCATGAGGGCCACCTCGGCGGCCTCGGCGGCCGGCAGCGGCCGGGCGGTGACCTCGGGGTTGGGGGCGACGCGGGCGGGCTCGCCGCCGGGGGCCAGTACCCGGGCGCAGCCGGCCTGGGCGAAGAGGTCGGCCAGGAGGGTGTCGGCGAGGGCCGGGGACGGCAGGAGCAGGGGGCGGCGGGCCAGCATGCAGGCCAGGACGAGGGCGAGGGCGGCGGCTGACTTGTCGGCGAGGACGCCGACCGGTTCGCCCGGGGCGAGGTCCAGGTGCGCGAGCCGGTCGCGTTCGCGGCCGGCGAGCTCGTACAGCTCGCGGTAGGTGGTCTCCTGGCCGTTGAAGAGGAGCGCGGTGGCGTGGGGGCGGTCGCGGACCTGGGTCAGGAAGCCGCCGAGGAGGCCGAGTTCGACGGTGGGGGCGGTGCGGTCCGCGGTGGCGGCCGTGCGGGGGGTGCGGGGGGTGGTCATCGTGGGCCTCCCGGTGCGGGGGCGGCGAACTCGATCCAGCCGGACTTCACGGCGGCGCCCTTGGGCGTTTTGCAGGTGAAGCGGACGACGCGGGCCTCGGCGTCGGGCTGGAGGGCGATCTCCAGCGGGATGCCGGGGGGTACGGGGGCGGAGAAGCGGCAGCCCAGGCCCCGGACGCGGGCGGAGTCGCCGGCGGCGAAGCGGTCGGTGGCCTCCTCGACGGCGAGGGCGACCACGCTCATGCCGTGGGCGATGACGGTGTCGAAGCCGGCTGCGCGGGCGGCGTCCTCGTCGAGGTGGATGGGGTTGAGGTCGCCGGAGGCGTGGGCGTAGGTGGTGATCCAGTCGGTGGTCAGGGCGTGGACCGCGGTCTGCGGTTCGCCGGCCCCCAGCGGGGCGGGGGCGGCGGCGCCGCCGGCGATGTCGCCGAAGGGCTCCAGGAGCGTCGCGCCGACCAGCAGGGCGGAGATCACCAGTTCCGCGAAGGGTTCGGGGCCGTCCTCTCCGGTCAGGCGGACCCGCAGGGCGATGCGGGCGCCGCGGGGTTCCCTGCGGATGCCGAGCACGTCCAGGGTCACGGTGACCTGTTCGCCGGGGCGGACCGGGCGCAGGGTGCGGATGTCCTGGCCGAGGTGGACCACGGAGACGGGGCCCGGTTCGGCGGCGGTCAGCGCGGCGACGGTCTGTTCGGCGACGGTGTGGGCGAGGACGAAGGTGTGGACGGGCGAGGCCTGGCCGGGGCGGGCGGTGGGCAGGCCGCGGCGGGCGGCGCCGCGGTAGTCGGTGATCTCGGGTTCGGTGACGGTGAGCGTGCGGACCGGGGAGGGGAGGGAGAGGGTCGTCATACCGGCGTCACCACCACGGAGGAGTTGTGGCCGCCGAACCCGAAGGAGTTCGTGATCGCGGGTCCCGGGCGCACGGCGCGGGGTGCGCCGTGGACGACGTCGATGTCCATTCCTGGCTCCTGCTCGTGGTGGTTGGCGGTGGGCGGCACCTCGCAGTGGCGCATGGCCTGCACGGTGGCGATGAGTTCGACGGCGCCGGCGGCGCCGATGAGGTGGCCGATGACCGACTTGGGTGCAGTGACGGGCGGCTGGGCGGTGCCGAAGACCTTGGTGAGGGCGGCCGCCTCGGACCGGTCGTTGTACGGGGTGGAGGTGCCGTGCGCGTTGACGTGGACGATGTCGGCAGGGTCGAGGCCGGCGTCGGCGATGGCTGCGGCCATGGCGGCGGCGGCGCCCGCGCCGTCGGGCAGCGGCATCGCGAGGTGGTGGGCGTCTGCGGTGGCGGCGTATCCGGCGACGAGGCCGTAGGTCTTCGCGCCGCGGGCCTTCGCGTCGTCCAGTCGTTCCAGGACGACGAATCCGGCTCCCTCCCCCATCACGAACCCGTCGCGGTCCTTGTCGAAGGGGCGCGAGGCGTGCTCGGGGTCGTCGTTGCGGAAGGAGACCGCGCTGAGGTTGCCGAAGCCGGCCAGGGTGACGGGGGTGAGGGTGTGTTCGGTGCCGCCTGCGATGACCAGGTCGGCGCGGTGGGTCTGCAGGAGCATCAGGGCGTGGCCGATGGCGTCGGCGCCGCTGGCGCAGGTGTTGGCGACGGTCAGGGCCGGTCCGGTCCAGCCGAGCCGGATGGCGATCTGGGCGGCGGCCGCGTTCGGCATCGTCATCAGCGGCATCAGCGGGTTGACCCGGGCGGGGCCGCCTTCGGTGTAGTGGGCGGACTCCAGGTCGCTGGTGGCGCGGCCGCCGACGGCGTTGCCGACGACGATGGCGGTGCGGCCGGCCTCGGCGGTGGGCGATCCCGCGTCGCGGTGGGCGGCGAGGGCCGCGGCGGTGCCGTAGTGGGCGAAGGGGTCCATCCGGCGGGCTTCCTTGGCCGGGACGAGCCCGGCGAGGCCTTCCAGGCCGCGGACCCGGCAGCCGATGCGTACGCGGTGGCGGCTGAGGTCGATGTGGGTGAGGTGGGCGGCGGTGGAGCGGCCGGCGCGCAGCGTGTGCCACAGCTCGTCCGGGGTGCACCCGCCGGGGGTGACCACGCCCATGCCGGTGATGGCTACGGGCGGTTGTGTCGTACTGCCCCTGGACGGTGAAGGCATGTCTGCTCCCTGAGGCGGACGAAGTCGTATGGAGGGGTGGGCCGGTCGGGCGGTGCGGGGGGCCGCGGTGGGGCGCTCAGATGATGCGGCACTCGCGGGCCGAGGTGATGAGGGCATCGGCGGCGAAGTCGATGTCGGAGGTGGTGTGGGCGGCGGTGATGGCGATGCGCAGCCGGGCCAGGTCGTTGGGGACGGCCGGGGTGACCACGGGGAGGCCGATCGCGCCGTTCTTGCGGTAGGCGGTCGCGAGGTCGTAGGCGGACTCGTCGGAGCCGGCGATGACGGGGACGACGGCGGTCTCGCTGTCGACGGTGCTGATGCCGGCCCGGTTGAGGATGCTGCGGAAGCGTGCGGACTCGCGCTGGATGAACTCCACCCGCTGCGGCTCGCGCTGCATGATCCGCAGGGATTCCAGGGCGGCGCCGGTCTGTGCTCCGCCGAGGGCGGCGGAGAAGAGGAAGGGGCGGGCGGCGTAGCGCAGGTGGTGGACGAGTTCGGCGGAGCCGGCGACCCAGCCGCCCATGGAGGGGATGGCCTTGGAGAGGGTGCCGAGCTTGATGTCGACCTTCGCCTCGTAGTGGAAGTGCTCCTCGATGCCCTTGCCGGTGGCGCCGATGACGCCCAGCGCGTGGGCCTCGTCGACCATCAGGAGGGCGTTGTGGGCGTCGCAGACCTTGCGCAGGTCGACCAGGGGGGCGATGTCGCCGTCCATGGAGTAGACGCTGTCGACGATGACCAGGCGGACGCCGGTGTCGGGGGCGGCGGCGAGGCGGCGCTCCAGGTGGGTGACGTCGTTGTGGCGGAAGCGGGTGACGGTGGCGCCGGAGAGCTTGCAGCCGTCGACGATGCTGGCGTGGTCGTACTTGTCGATGAAGACGGTGTCGCCGGGGCCGACGATGGCGCCGACGGTGCCGACGTTGGCGGCGTAGCCGGAGCCGAAGACCAGGGCCCGCTCGCGGCCGGCGACCTTGGCGACCTCGGCCTCCAGTTCCTCGTGCAGGGGGGTCGTGCCGGCCAGGGCGCGTACGCCGTGGTTGCCGGTGCCGTAGCGGTCGACGGCGGCCTTGGCGGCGGAGACGACCCGCTCGTCGCCGGCGAGTCCGAGGTAGGAGTAGCCGGACATCATCAGCAGGCGCCGGCCGTCCTGGTCCGCGTACGCGGAGTCCCGCTCGGCCGTGTAGGCCACGAAGCTGTTCTTGCGGTTGGGTTCGTACTCCAGGGAGCGGACCCGGTCGCGGAAGTAGGCCAGCTTCGGCTCGAGGCGGTCCCAGCCAGCGGATGCGTTCACGTGCTTCTCCTCGTCGCGATCGTCCGGCGGACCCGGAACTCCATCGACGCCCCGCCGTTTCTCCGGCCGGGCTCTAGTGGAATTCCATTAAGACTCGGGGGGCGCAATAGCAGCGCAAGAGGCCGGCTGCAGCGGTACTGCAGCGGTGCTCGAAAAGCGAAAGGGATTGCCCGTACCTCGGGTTTTATTCGGATGGGAATGTTCATCGGCCGCTGTTGACATGCCGAGAAGGCCCGCCGGTATCCTCTGAATCGCACGGACTTGGGGGACACGGCCGGAAGCCGACCGTTTCGGAGTGTGCATAGTGCTGATCAGACTCATAGGTCTTGTCACGATCGAGCCGGACGGAGCACCGCCTCAACACCTCTCGAGCGCACAGGCGCAGGTCGCGTTCGCCCGGCTGCTCCTGGAGCGGGCGGGTGGTACGGACCGTGATCAACTGGCCGAGACCGTATGGCCCGAGGGGCTGCCGGACACGTGGGCTTCGGCCCTGCGCAGCCTGGTGAGCCGGGTGCGTACGTTCGTCACGACGCCGCAGGACGGGCCGGGGGCCACTCCCCTGGTCTCCCAGGGCGGCCGCTACCTGCTGCGGGTGCCGCACGACGCGGCCGTGGACGTGGAGGTCGCGGAGACGGCGCTGGCCGAGGCGGCGGAGGCGTACGCCGAGGGGGCGTACGCGGTGGCCCAGCAGCTGGCGGCGGGGGCGGTGTCGAACCTGCGGGGCTCGTTCCTGCCCTCGCACGAGGGCGAGTGGGTCAACGCGATGCGTGAGCAGCTGGAGGAGCTGCGGCTGAAGGCGCTGGAGACGGCGAGTCTGTCGTCCTCGGCGCTGGGTGACGAGCACCATGCGCTGCGGTACGCGGAGGAGGCGGTGCGCCGGGCTCCGTTCCGGGAGAGTGCGTACCGGTGCCGGATGGCGGCGCACACCCGTGCCGGGAACCGGGCGGAGGCGCTGCGCAGTTATCAGCAGTTGCGGGAGGTGCTGGCGGAGGAGCTGGGGATCGATCCGGCGCCGGAGACGGAGGCGGCGTACCTGGAGTTGTTGCGCACGCCCGAGCCGCGGCCGGCGGTGCGTCAGCCGACCTGCCTGGACCCGGTGCTGATGGGGGTGTTCGAGTTGGATCACCGGATGCCGGTGCCGCGTCCGTGCTCGCTGGCCGACCACGGCTGTGTCACGCACCGGATGTCGTCCTCCCCCGCCGCCTGATCGGGGCGTGCGGGAGCCGCCGTCGCGCTGCTGCGCGGCGGCGGCTCCGTGTGCCCGCGACCCCCGTGCGCAGGGGCGCCGGTAGGTCGCGTGCGCCGGTGCGTGGTGCGCGGCTGTGTGTACGGGTGGGTGGGCGTACGGGTGCGGGTGCGGGCGGGTCGGGGGACGGCGGGCGGCCCCGGCCTCCCCTGGGGGGTGGAGGAGGCCGGGGCCGGAGGGGAGCGGCGGGCGGGGATCAGGTGATGGACACGCCGCTGTCGATGCTGATGACCTGGCCCGTCATGCAGTCCTGGTCGAGGAAGAGGCCGACGCTGCGGGCGACTTCTTCGACGGTGACGAACCGCGGGATGGGGGCCTTGTCCTCCATGCCCTCGATGACCCGGTCGGGCAGGGTGTTGGTCATGCCGGTGATCATGAAGCCGGGGGACAGTGCGTTCACCGTCACCCCGCGGCGGCCGCACTCCGAGGCGAGGGTGCGGGTGAAGCCGATCAGTCCGGCCTTGGACGCCGAGTAGGCGGTCTGGCCGGCGGTGGCGATGATGCCCGACGGTGACACGATGTTGATCACCCGGCCCCACCTCTGGCGCAGCATGTGCGGCACCGAGGCCCGGGCGGTGTGGAAGGAGCCGATCAGGTTGGTCTGGATGACCTGGGCCCAGTCGGCCGGGTTCTGCATCGCCATCAGGCTGTCCTTGCGGATGGCCCCGTTGTTGACGAGTACGTCCACCGGCCCGAGTTCGGCCGTGATCTGCGCGTGGAGGGCCTGGGTGGCCTCCCACGAGCCGACGTCACCGGTGACCAGGACGGACGGGTTGGTCAGTTTCTCCCGGACGGCCTCGGCTCCCTGCCGGGAGCTGTTGTAGTGGACGGCGACCCGGCAGCCCAGTGCGTCCAGTTCCAGCGCCAGGGCCTGGCCGAGGCCGCCCGAGGCGCCGGTCACGAGCGCGACCGGGGATTCGGGCCGCACACCTGCACCGTTCTTGCTCATGCTGCGACACCGCCCCACTCCATCAGGATCGAACCCCAGGTCATTCCGGCTCCGAAGCCGGCCAGCAGGACCTTGTCGCCGGTCTTGATCCGGCCTTCCTCCAGGGCCTCGGTCAGTGCGATCGGGATCGACGCCGAGGCGGTGTTGCCGTACTTCTGGAGGTTGGTGATCAGGGCTTCGGGGCGCAGGCCGGTGTGCGAGAGGATCGAGTTGATGATCCGGATGTTGGCCTGGTGGGGTACGACGTGGTCGATGTCCGCGGCGTCCACCTTGGCGCTCTCCAGCGTCTCGCGGACGGTGCGGACGGTGTAGCGGACGGCGTTGAGGTAGATCTCGTTGCCGTTGATCTGTGCGTAGTGCAGGCCCGCGTCCAGGGTCTCCTGGGTGGTGGGCATGCGGCTGCCGCCGGCGAGGACCTTGAGCGAGCCGGTGCAGGCCCCGTCGGCGCCCAGGTTCCACGCCTTGACGCGGTTCTCCGGGCCGGGCTGCAGGACGATGGCGCCCGCGCCGTCGCCGACGAGGATGGACAGGTCCCGGTCGGCCGGGTTGGCCGTCAGGGTGTGGGTGTCGGAGCCGATCAGGAGGATCGGCCGGGGGTCGATGGCGATCAGTGCCATGGCGGACACGAGCCCGTAGACGAAGCCCGCGCACTCGGAGTTGACGTCGTGCGCGCTGCCGGCGATGTCCAGTTCGTGGTGGACGAACGCGGAGGTCGCCGGGGACGGCTGCTCGGGCGTGGCGGTCGCGACGATGAGGTGGGCGATGTCGGCGCCGGTCAGGCCCGCTTTGTCCAGCGCGCGCCGGCCGGCCTCGACGGCCAGGGAGGCGGTGGTCTGCCCCGGGTCGACCGCCCGCCGCTCACGGATGCCGCAGCGGCTGACGACCCAGTGCTCGTCGACGCCGAATCGGCTCGCGAGTTCGGCACTGGTGACGATGCGTTCGGGTACGGACATGCCCCACCCGGTGATGTCGAAGCCGGTCACGTCACCCCTCGCTACGCCTGAGCCGGGACGAGATCGACGATCTTCGCGTACACGTCACGCAGGGTGGTCGTGTCGTCGAGGTCGGCGAAGAGCGACTCGTCGGCCGGAATGTGCGGGTACTGGTTCTGGAAGCCGTACAGCCACTCCATCAGGTCCAGCGAGTCGACGTCCGCGATGTGCTGGAGCGGGGCGTCGGGGCTGACCTCCGCGGCACCCGAGACGGCCTCGAGCTGGCTCGCCAGTTCTTCGATGGTGGGCAGCGACATGGGGTCGGTCCTCTCTCGGCAATGCAACTCGGCAGTGCGTGTCTGGTTTTCGAGAGTGATGAAATCCCTGCCCCCGCAAGGAAGACGCAACACGGTTGCCGGCCGGGTGTGCGGACGGTCTTGCGCGCACCTTGCGGGGCATCCGGTTTTCTCGACGCGAATTCGGAAAACAAGGCCCGCCGGACACGCAGGAAAGAGGATCAGGATGACAACGGTCGCCCCCAAGTCGGTGGACCCCGAGGTCGATGCGATCAGGCACCACTACGAGGTCAGCAACGATTTCTACCGGCTCCTGCTGGGCCCCACGATGATGTACTCCGGCGGCTACTGGGAAGACGGCGAGGACCTGGTCGCCACTCTCGACGAGGCGCAGGAGCGCAAGCTCGACAAGTTCGCGGAGCTGGCGGGCGTCGCCGCCGGCCGGACCGGGCGCGTCCTGGACATCGGCTGCGGCTGGGGCACGATGCTCAACCGCCTGACGACGGTGCACGGTGCGGAGCAGGCCGTCGGTCTGACCCTGTCGCGTACGCAGGAGGCGTTCATCGCCGGCCTGGACAACCCGCGGATCACCACGCTGGTGCAGAGCTGGGCCGACTACAAGGTCGCGGACGACAGCGAGAAGTACGACGCCGCGTTCTGCATCAACGCGCTGGAGCACTTCGTCTCCTCGAACCTGCCGCCGAAGGAGCGCACCAAGCGCTACCGGTACTTCTTCCAGCAGGTCGCGAACGCCCTGAACCCGGGTGCGAAGTTCGTGCTGCACACCATGACCGCCGAGGCGCTGCCGATGAACCGGGCGCTGCTGGACGACCTGAAGTTCCTGCAGCGCTCGGAGTTCGAGGGCTGCCACATCCCGCACCTGAGCGAGCTGTCCGCCGCGGCGGAGGGTCTCTTCGAGATCGACGAGATCGTCAACGAGCGCGAGTCGTTCGCGATGGCCTGCCGTGCCTGGCTGGTGCTGCTGGCCGAGCGCCGGGACGAGGCCGTGGCCATGGAGGGCGAGGAGGTCGTCTCGCGTTTCGAGCGCTACCTCGACATCTTCGCGTACACGCTCGAGGACAAGTTCTTCAACAACTTCCGCGTCACCATCACGCGCCGTTAAGGAGGTTGACGTGACGAGCATTCTCGAACCGGCCAAGGACGGCGGGGCACGTACGGGCACCGAGGAGCGTCCCGGTGGCGGTGGCCCGACCCGGCACCTGCGGGTCGCGGTCATCGGCACCGGCTTCTCGGGCCTGGGCACCGCCATCCGGCTGCTGCAGTCGGGCATCGACGACTTCCTGGTGTTCGAGCGGGCCGACGAGGTCGGCGGCACCTGGCGCGACAACAGCTATCCGGGTTGTGCGTGCGACGTCATGTCCCACCTCTACTCGTTCTCCTTCGCCCGGAACCCGAACTGGAAGTCGACGTTCGCCTCGCGGGACGAGCTGTACGCCTATCTGCGGGAGACGGCCGACCGTTTCGGTGTCCGCCCGCACATCCGGTTCGGGCACGAGCTGGAGGCCGCCCGCTGGGACGAGGGCGAGCGGCACTGGAGGATCGAGACCTCGCAGGGGCAGTACACCGCGCAGTTCCTGGTGACCGGTACCGGCTACCTCAGTGAGGCGGCCGTGCCGGACATCAAGGGTCTGGCGGAGTTCGAGGGGAAGGTCTTCCACTCCTCGAACTGGGACCACGACCACGATCTGGCCGGCCGTCGGGTCGCCGTCATCGGTACGGGTGCCTCGGCGATCCAGTTCGTCCCGGCGATCCAGCCCGAGGTCGGGCACCTGGACCTGTACCAGCGCACGCCCGCGTGGATCGGCCCGAAGCCGGACAAGGTCAACAGTGCGCGGCACACCGCGATGCTGCGTTCGCTGCCCGGCTACCAGCAGTTCCGGCGGGGCTTCAACATGTGGGGCCGGGAGATCCTGGCGTTCTTCTGGAAGCGGCCCAAGCTCGCCGAGAAGGTCCAGAAGATGGCGAGCGACCACTTGGAGAAGTCGGTGGCGGACGAGGCGCTGCGCAAGCGGCTCACGCCCGACTACCTGGTGGCGTGCAAGCGGCTGCTGTTCTCCAACACGTGGTACCCGGCGATCCAGCAGCCCAATGTGGAGATCGTCACGGACGGGATCGCGGAGGTCCGGGCCAAGTCGATCGTGGGGAGCGACGGGGTCGAGCGCGAGGTCGACACCATCATCCTGGGTACCGGTTTCCAGGCCACCGACCGTCCGGTCGCGCGCCGGATCTGGGGCCGGGGCGGGGCGCAGCTGCGTGAGGTGTGGAAGGACGGGATGTCCGCGCACCGCGGTACGACCGTTGCCGGGTTCCCGAACCTGTTCATGCTGCTGGGTCCGAACACGGCGCTGGGTCACTCCTCGCAGACCGTGATGATCGAGGCGCAGGTCCAGTACGTCGTGGACTCCCTCCAGCAGGTCGAGAAGCGGGGCCTGGCGAGTATCGAGGTCCGGCAGGAGGCGCAGGACGCCTACAACCGGAAGCTCGATGAGCACCTGGAGGGCACGGTCTGGATGTCGGGCGGCTGCAGGAGCTGGTACCTCGACGCGAACGGCCGCAACACCTCGATCTTCCCGACGTACACCTGGCGCTTCCGCCGGGGCACCAAGCGCCTCGACCTGAGCGAGTACCAGCTCGCTTCCCAGGTACGCAGCACCAAGCCGGTACCTCACCAGTAGGAGACGTACGAAGATGAGCAGCACCCACAGAACTGCCGCGGGGACCGCCGCCGAGCCGTCCCGCCGCCGGGTCCTGGGCGGGATCGCGACCACCGCCGTCGCGGTCGTCGGCTGGAACACGGTGTCCCAGACCTGGGCGACGGCCGCGGAGGCGGTCGGGAACTCCGATGTCGTCCCGGTGCCGGGGCTGGTCGGGACCCTGGAGACGACCCCGGGCGTGGTCGACGCCTTCGCCAACGATTTCGGTCACCTCTTCGACGGCGCGCCGAGCAAGCCGTGGGCGGTGCTGCGGCCGGGCGGTGTGGACGACATCGTCAAGATCGTCAACTATGCGCGGGCCAACAACATCAAGGTCGCCGTCAACGGTCAGGGCGGTACCGGCGACGACATCGAGTCGCACTCGGTGTACGGGCAGGCGCGTGTTCCGGGCGGTATCTCCATCGATGCCAAGGGGATGTCGAAGATCCTGTCGATCGGCGCCGACCACGCGGTGGTCGAGGCCGGTGTGACCTGGGGTCAGCTGACGGACAGGACGCTGCAGGTGGGCAAGACGCCGCCGGCGCTGCCGGACTACCTGTACATCTCCATCGGCGGCACGATCAGCATCGGCGGTATCGGCGGCACCGTGCAGCGGTACGGGCTGCTGTGCGACACGGTGCAGTCGATCGACATCATCACCGGTGACGGCAAGCTGGTCACCGCGACGGCGACGCAGCGCACGGAGTTGTTCAACGCGGCGCTGTCGGGCGGCGGTCAGGTCGGCATCATCGTCCGGGTCAAGGTCAAGCTGATCCCGGCGCCGAAGCGGTCGGTGATCTTCAGCCTGTTCTACGCGAACGTCGAGACGTATCTGGCGGACTCGGAGAAGGTGCTGGCCGACGGCCGGTTCCAGGTCCATGCGGGCGAGATGCTGCAGAAGCCGGACGGCAGCGGCTGGCGCTACAAGCTGGAGGTCGGCGCCACCTACAACACCACGCCGCCGAACCGCGAGACGCTGTTGTGCGGTCTGCAGGACGTGCGGGCGGACGCGGTCATCGAGGACGTGGCGTTCCGGGACTACATGTTCCGCCTCGACGCGTACGAGGCGGTGCTGAAGGAGGGCGGTCACTGGTACACGCCCAAGCCGTGGCTGAGCATGTTCCTGCCGGCGTCGAAGACCAAGCAGTTCATGAAGCGGGTGGAGCAGGAGCTGGACGCGAACTCGCTCGGTGGCGGGTTCCTGCTCTTCTACCCGTTCTTCACGTCGAAGATCAAGCGTCCGTTGGCGATGATGCCCAACGAGTCGGTGGTCTACCTGTTCGACCTGCTGCGCTTCCCCAACCCGGGTGAGCCGGGCATCCAGGCGATGATCGACCAGAACCGGCGTCTGTACGACATCGCGGTGGAGCTGGGGGCCAAGCGCTATCTGGTGGGTTCGATCCCGATGTCGAATGCCGACTGGAAGAAGCACTTCGGCAACCGGTGGACCGGTTTCGTGAACGCGAAGAAGAAGTTCGACCCCCAGAACATCTTCACC
>NZ_BMVL01000037.1 GCF_014650695.1 Streptomyces avidinii
CCGCATCCGGAGCCCCCACCACCCGCGCCCCGAACAACCCCGGCACCAAACCCGAACCGAAATCGGCCCCCGTCGCGTTCCACTCCGTCACGACCCGACCACGCTCCTCGGCGGACAGCACGTCCACCCCGCTCAGCGGGATCCCCGGGTCGGCGCCCACCAGCTCCAGTACGCGCACCAGGCGCTCCGCGATCCGCCCGACGCTCTCCGCCTCGAAGAGGTCCGCCGCGCCGATCACCGATCCGGACACTCCCGCGGGAGCACCGGAAGCGTCGAACACCTCGCCCAGCAGGACGTCCAGATCGAACCGCGCCGCGGCAGCGGTGGCGGTCTCCGCGGCCACCCCGTCCGGGTCCGTACCGGCGACCGCACCCGGCAGGTCCAGTACGGCCCGCGCGTTGTTCTGCATCGTGAACATCGTCTGGATCAGCGGATGGCGCCCCATCACACGCGCCGGGGCCAGCTCCTCGACCAGCTTCTCGAACGGCACGTCCTGGTTCTCGAACGCGGACAGGTTGGTCTCGCGTACCCGTCCCAGCACTTCACGGAAGCTGGGGTCGCCCGACAGGTCCGCCCTGGTGACCAGGGCGTTCACGAAGAACCCGACGAGGTCCTCGAGCGACGTGTCGGTGCGCCCCGCGTTCGCCGAGCCGATCGGTACGTCCACACCCGCGCCGAGCCGCGACAGCAGGACCACCAGCGCCGACTGCAGGACCATGGACATCGTCACGCCCTCGGCCCGCGCCACCCGCGTCAACGCGGCGTGCAGCGGAGCCGGAACCCGGACGGGCACCTCGTGACCGCGGTTCGATGCCATTGCCGGGCGCACCCGGTCCACCGGCAGTGCGAGTTCCTCCGGCGCTCCGGCCAACCGTGCACGCCAGTAGGCGACCTGGCGCGACATCAGGCTTTCGGGATCATCGCCGTCGCCCAGCAGTTCGCGCTGCCACAGGGCGTAGTCGGCGTACTGGACCGGGAGCGGGGCCCATTCGGGCGCCAGGCCCGCGGAGCGCGCAGCGTAGGCCGCCGACAGGTCCCGCGCCAGCGGGGCCCACGACCAGCCGTCGCCCGCGATGTGGTGGACCACCACGGCCAGGACGTGCTCGTCCGCGGCGGTGGTGAAGAGCCGGGCCCGGATCGGGATCTCGGTGGCCAGGTCGAAGAGGTGGCGCGCGGCACCGGCCACGGCGTCGTCCAGATCCTCCGGAGCCACGTGGACCACCGAGAGCTCCGCCTCCAGCTCCCCGGCCGCGATGATCCGCTGGTACGGCTCCCCGTCCTCGGCGGTCGTGAACACGGTGCGCAGCAGCTCGTGGCGGGCCAGGACGTCGCAGAACGCGGCGTTCAGGGCCTGCTGGTCGACGGCACCCCGCAGGCGCAGGGAGACCGGGATGTTGTAGGTGGGGCTGGGGCCTTCGAGCTGCCCGATGAACCACATGCGGCGCTGCGCGTACGACAGCGGTACCCGCTCGGGACGTTCCCCGGCCACGAGTGCCACGCGCGCCGTGTCCGCGTCGGCCAGCCGGGACGCGAGGCCCGCCACCGTGGGCGTCTCGAACAGTGCCCGCAGCGAGATCTCGGTGCCGAGCACCGCGCGGATCCGGCTGACCAGCCGGGTGGCGAGCAGGGAGTGACCGCCGAGCGCGAAGAAGTCCTCGTCCACGCCCACGTGCTCCACGTCGAGCACCTGCGCGAACACGCCGCACAGCAGCTCCTCCTGGAGCGTGGCCGGACCACGGCCGGCGCCGGTCGTGTACTCCGGGGCGGGCAGTGCCTTCCGGTTCAGCTTCCCGTTGTCCGTGAGCGGCAGCTCGTCCAGCACCACCACGGCGGACGGGACCATGTACGAGGGCAGTCGCGTCCCCGCCAGTGTGCGCAGGTCCGCCGCGTTCACGGTGTGCCCGTCGTGGGCCACCACGTAGGCCACCAGACGGACGTCGCCGGGCACGTCCTCGCGGGCGATGACCACGGCCCGGGCCACCGATTCGTGCTCGGACAGTGCGGCCTCGACCTCGCCGGGTTCGATGCGGAAGCCGCGGACCTTGACCTGCTCATCGGCCCGACCCAGGCACTCCAGACGCCCGTCGCCCGTCCACCGCGCGAGATCGCCCGTACGGTACAACCGCTCACCGGCCCCACCGAACGGAGAAGCCACGAACCGCTCCGCCGTCAACCCCGGACGACCCGCATAACCCCGAGCCAACTGGGCACCGTACAAATACAGTTCGCCCGAGACACCCGCCGGTACCGGCCGCATCCGGCCATCCAGCACATACGCGCCCACATCGGCGAACGGCCGCCCGACCAGCACCGGACCACCGGCGACCTCCGCCGACGTCGCCCACACCGTCGCCTCGGTCGGACCGTACAGGTTCACCGCCCGGACACCGAGATCCGTGAAGCGCTGTGCCAGCTCCGGCGGCAGTGCCTCACCGCCCACCAGCGCCCGCACCCCGGCCGGCCAGCCCTCCTCCTCCAGCAGCGCCCGCCACAACGACGGCACCGCCTGGAGCACGCTCGCGCCCGATGTGAGGACCAGCCGCGTCAGCGCCGCCGGGTCCCGCACCTCGTCACGGGAAGCCAACACGACCGACGCACCCGACACCAACGGCAGGAACAACTCCAACGCCGCGATGTCGAACGACACCGTGGTCACCGCCACCAGCCGGTCCCCCGCCGCCAACGGCACCCGCTCACCCACACCACTCAAATGCGCCGACAACGCACCGTGCGACACCACCACACCCTTCGGACGCCCCGTCGACCCCGACGTGTAGATCACGTAGGCGGCGTCCTGGGAGCGCACCACCGCTTCCAGCGGTCGGTCGTCCAGCGCCGCCACGGCGGGGTCCGACACCAGCACGGGTGCGACGCCTGCGGGCAGTACCGGCGCGCGCTGCGCCGAGGTCACCACGCCCACCGGCGCGGCGTCCTCCAGCACGTACGCGAGCCGCTCCGCCGGGTACTCCGGGTCCAGCGGGAGGTATGCACCGCCGGTCTTCGTCACCGCCAGCAGTGCCACGACCAGTTCGGCCCCGCGTTCCAGGCACACGCCCACCACGGAGCCCGGGCCCACGCCGGAGTCGGCGAGGTGACGCGCCAGCCGGTTCGCCCGCGCGTCCAGCTCCGCGTACGACACCTCCACGCCGTCGGAGACGACCGCGACCGCCTCCGGTGCGCGGGCCACCTGCGCCGCGAACAGTTCCGGCAGCGGCGCCGAGGGTGCGGCCGGCGTCGCGCCGCCCCACTCCACGAGCAGTCGATCCCGCTCGGCGGCGTCGAGCACCTCGACCGCGGCGACCGGTGCCGACGGGTCGGCGACGAGCTGGTCCAGCACCCGCACCAGGCGCTCGGCGAGCAGCCCGGCCGAGTCGGCGTCGAACAGGTCGGCGGCCACCGTCAGCGATCCGTGCACACCGGCGGGCAGGCCCGTCGTGTCGAAGGTCTCCCAGCAGTCGACCTCGAGGTCGAACTTCGCGCCGTGGACGTCGGTCGTGGCCACTTCCACCCGCAGCCCGGGCAGGTCGAGGACGGCGGCGGCGTTGTTCTGCAGGTTGAACATGACCTGGAACAGCGGGTGGCGCGCCATGGAGCGGCCGGGGGCGAGGTCCTCCACCAGCTTCTCGAACGGCACGTCCTGGTGCTCGAAGGCCGACAGGGCCCGCTCCTGCCCCCGGGCCAGCAGGTCCCGGAAGCTGGGGTCGCCCGACAGGTCGTGGCGGATGGCCAGGGTGTTGACGAAGAAGCCGACCAGGTCGTCCAGCGCCGAGTCGGCGCGCCCGGCCACCGCCGAGCCGATCGGGATGTCCGTACCGGCCCCGAGCCGGGAGAGCAGCACCGCCAGGGCGCTGCGCAGCACCATGAACGGGGTCAGTCCCTCGGCCAGCGCCAGCCGGGCCAGTCGTGCGTGCAGCTCGGCGGGCACCTCGAGGGGGACCCGGTGTCCGCGGTAGGAGCCGACGGTGGGGCGCGGACGGTCGAACGGCAACGGCAGTTCGTCCGGGACGCCGGCCAGGGCACCGCGCCAGAACCCGACCTGGCGGGCCATCCGGCTCTCCGGGTCGTTCTCGTCGCCGAGCAGCTCGCGCTGCCACAGCGCGTAGTCCGCGTACTGCACGGGCAGCGGATCCCATTCGGGTGCCCGGCCCGTGGTGCGGGCGGCGTAGGCCGTCGACAGGTCCCGGGCCAGTACCCGCATGGACCAGCCGTCACCGGCGATGTGGTGGGTGGTCAGGACCAGGGTGTGGGCGTCGGGGCCGGTCGTGTACAGCCAGGCCCGGATCGGGACCTCCTGTGACAGGTCGAAGGCGTACGCGGCCGCGGCGGCGACCGCGGCGTCCAGGTGCGCCGGGGCCACCTCGGCCGTGGTCAGCTCCCACTCCAGCTCGTCGAGCTTGACGATGCTCTGGTGGGGCTCGCCGTCGGTGACCGCGTACAGGGTGCGCAGCACCTCGTGGCGGCCGATCACGTCCCGGAGTGCCGTGTCGAGGGCCTTTCGGTCGGGCCGGCCCGAGAGGCGAAGCACGACCGGAAGGTTGTACCTGGCGTTCGGGCCGTCCAACTGCCCGATGAACCAGAGTCGGCGCTGGGCGAAGGACAGGGGAACCATCAGGACTCCTCGTGGTTGCGCATCGGCCGAAGGGCCGGCCTGGTTGACTTCTCGGTTCCGACCCGCCGGGCCAGACCTGCGACGGTCCGGGCCTCGAACACGGCCCGCAGCGGTATTTCGACTCCCAGGACTTCCCGTACCCGGGTCACCAGGCGGGTGGCGAGCAGGGAGTGCCCTCCCAGGGCGAAGAAGTCGTCGTCCATCCCGACCTTGTCGAGGCCGAGGACCTCGCGGAACAGATCGCTGACGGCCGCCTCGCGGCTGTCGGCCGGTCCGCGGCCCTCGCCCACCCGGTACTCAGGTGCCGGCAGGGCCTTGCGGTCGAGCTTCCCGTTGGCGGTCAGCGGCAGGGCGTCGAGCACCACGGTCGCCGCGGGGACCAGGTACTCCGGCAGTCGATCGGCCAGGAACCCCTGGATGACGGAAGGGAGTTCATTCGGTGCGTCGTGGTCGGCGACGGCGTAGGCCACCAGCCGGACCTGTCCGGGAGTGTCCTCCCGGGCGATGACGGCGGCCTGCACCACCAGCGGGTGCGAGGCCACCACGCTCTCGACCTCGCCCGGCTCCACGCGGAAGCCGCGGATCTTGACCTGGTGGTCCGTGCGGCCCGCGAAGAGGAGCCGTCCCTGCGCGGTCCAGCTCGCCCGGTCCCCCGTGCGGTACATCCGTGCGCCCGGTTCGAACGGGCAGGCCACGAACCGCTCCGCGGTCAGGGCGGGCTGTCCGCCGTAGCCGCGGGCGAGGCCCGCGCCCGTGGTGTAGAGGTCTCCCTCCACGCCGACCGGCACCGGCCGCAGCCCGGCGTCCAGCACGTACACCCGGGTGTCGGCGACCGGCGTGCCGATCGGCACCGATCCGGCGTCCTCGCCCAGTTCCGCCGCGAGCACCTCGTGGACTGCGGTGAAGGTGGTGTTCTCGGTCGGTCCGTAGCCGTTGAACAGCCGGAGCGAAGGCAGTGCGGCGAGCAGTCGGCGGCAGTGGGCCACCGACAGCGCGTCACCGCCCGCCAGTAGTCGTCGCACGCCCGCGAGCACGGACACGTCCTGGTCGACCACCTCGTGGAACAGGCCCGCCGTGAGCCAGAGGGTGTCCACGCCGTGCTCGCGCAGGAAGGTGCCGACCTCGGCGACCGACAGGGCGCCGGGTGCCGGAACCGCCAGGGTCGCCCCGTTCAGCAGCGCGCCCCAGATCTCGAAGGTGGCCGCGTCGAACGAGGCGGACGCCAGCTGGGCCACCACGTTCCCGGGACCCGGTTCCAGGAACCCGTTGCGGCGCACCAGTCGGTCGACCGCCCGGTGCGGTACGGCCGTGCCCTTGGGCAGGCCGGTCGAACCGGATGTGTAGACGACGTAGGCCGTGTGGTCGGGGCCGGGCTCGGCGCTGCGTTCTCCGGTCCCCAGCGGGGCGCCGGAGAGGCCGGCCGATTCCTCGTCCGCTTCCCACGGCGCGAGCCGGGGCAGGTCCCCGGCTCCGACGCCGGCCGCGCCGTCCGTCAGTACGAGCGTCGCCGAGGAGTCCCGCAGCATGTGGGCGATCCGGTCCGCCGGGTACGACAGGTCCACCGGGAGGTATGCGCCGCCCGCCTTCACCACCGCGAGCAGCGAGACCACCAGGTCGGCGCCGCGCGGCAGGGCCACCGCCACGACCGACTCCGGTCCCACGCCGCGGCCCGTCAGCAGCCGCGCCAGCCGGTTGGCCCGCGCGTCCAGCTCCGCGTAGGTCAGGCTCCCGCCGCCCGCGACCACCGCCACGGCCTCGGGCGTCCGCGCCACCTGGGCCGCGAACAGCTCCGGCACCGTGGCCGCGGCCAGGTCCCGGCCCGTGGTGTTCCACTCGCCGAGGATCCGGCGCCGCTCCTCCTCGCCCAGGACCTCGACCGCGCCCAGCGGCACGTCGGGGCCGCCCTCCAGGGCCGCCTCCAGCGCCGTGACGAGGTTGGCGGCGGCGGTACGGACGAGCTCGCCCACCGCGACGCCGTCGGCCGGGGCCACCGCGTCGATGGACAGGTCGATGTCCACACCGTTGTCGTCGACCATCAGCGCCAGCGGGAAGTTGGTGCGTTCCCGGGCGAACACCAGACGGGTGCCGAGGAGTTCGCCGTCCCAGCGCTCGTCCAGGTTCTGTCCGGCGTTGCGCCGGTAGTTGAGGAAGGTGGTGAACAGCGGGCTGCCGCCCGCCACCCGGCTGGCGCGCTGGGCGACCACCAGCGGGGCGTGCTCGTGTTCCAGCAGCTCCGCCAGTTGGCTCCGCATCGCGGAGACCGCGGCCACCACGCCCGGGCCGTCGTGGTTCACCCGCACCGGGAGGGTGTTGATGAAGGGGCCGGGGATCCGGTCGGCGCCCTCGCCGGCGTTCATCCGGCCGGACAGGACGGTGCCGAACACGACGTCCTGCCCGTGGGACACGGCCGAGAGCACCCGTGCCCACACCACGTGCAGCAGCGTCGCGGGGCTCGTGCCCAGGCGGCGGGCGACTTCGCGCAGCCGGACGTCCACTTCCGGCGCCGGGGCGACCCGGCTGCGGACCAGGGCGGCGCCGTCGCCGCGCACGTCGACCAGGCCGAACGGGGCCGTCGGCTCCTCGATGTCGCCCAGCAGGCGCTCGAAGTACCGGGCGTGCTCGGACTGTGGCACCCCGCCGCGGGCCTGTGCGACGAAGTTGCGGTACGGCAACGGCTCGGGCAGGTCGGCCTCGTGTCCGGTGACGAAGGCCTGGACCTCCGTCAGCAGGACGACCAGGGCCGTGTGGTCGCGCACCATGTGGTGGGCCCGGATCAGGGCCAGCCACTTGCCGCCGCTGCCGGGGAGGGCGGCGGTGTGCAGGGTGATCAGCGGGGGGCTGGACAGGTCCATGGAGTGGCCGCCCAGGTCGACCAGCTCGGCCACCGGGTCGGGGCTCGCGGGGTCCAGGGTGACCTCGGTGACGGGGAGCTCCGCGTGCCGCAGCACCACCTGGACCGGCTCGCGCAGGCCCTGCCAGACGTACGAGGTCCGGTAGATGTCGTGCCGGTTCACCACCTCGTTCACGGCCCGGGAGAACGCGTCCAGACGTGCGCGGGAGTCGAATTCGAGCACCGCCGGCATCACGTAGGCGTCCTCGCCCCCGTCGGCCAGCATGTGGTGGAAGAGCAGGCCTTCCTGCAGCGGGGCCAGCGGATAGACGTCCGCCACGTTGGCCGCGCCGCCGGGGACGCTCGCGACCACCTTGGCGATCTCCTGCTCCGAGAGGTCCACCATGGAGAGCATCTCCGGGGTGATCTCCGTCGCGCCGAGGGGGATCCGGTTGGCCGGGGCCTCGATCCGCACGGCGCCGACGGAGGCCGCCACACCGGCAGGGGTCGGGTTGTCGAACAGGGTGCGGACCGATACGGAGACGCCCTGCACCCGCAGGATCTCCACCAGCCGCACCGCCACCAGCGAGTGGCCGCCCAGCTCGAAGAAGTCGTCCTCGACCCCGACCCGCTCCAGCCCCAGCACCTCGGCGAAGGCCGCGCAGACGATCTCCTCGCGGGCGTCCGCCGGGCCCCGGCCGGAACCGGCCAGACCCACGAAGTCCGGCGCCGGGAGCGCCTTGCGGTCCAGCTTGCCGTTGCCCGACAGCGGCAGCGCGTCCATGACGACCACCGCGGACGGCACCAGGTGCTCCGGCAGCCGCTCCGCGGTGAACTGCCGGATCTGCGCGGCGAATCCCTCGGTCTCCGCACCGTCGCCGGGCACTGCGTAGGCGACCAGGGAGGTGTCGCCGAGGGCGTCCTGGCGCGCGACGACCGCGGCCTGGGCGACCAGCGGGTGCGCGGCGACGGCCGCCTGGACCTCACCGGGTTCGATGCGGTATCCGCGGATCTTCACCTGCTCGTCGGCGCGCCCCAGGAAGACCAGCCGGCCGTCGGTGGTCCACTTCGCCAGGTCGCCGGTGCGGTACATCCGGCCACCGGACTCGTACGGGTTGGCGACGAACCGCTCGGCCGTCTGGCCCGCCCGGCGGACGTAGCCGCGGGCCAGCTGCGCGCCCGCGACGTAGAGACCTCCGGCCACGCCCACCGGGACCGGTTCCAGCCGGTCGTCCAGGACGAAGACCCGGGTGTTGCCGACAGGCCGTCCGATCGGGACCTCGCCGTCGGCGACCAGCTCGGCGGTGAGCCGGGTGGTGGCGACGCCGATGGTGGTCTCGGTCGGGCCGTAGTGGTTGTGGACGGCGCGGTCGCCGGCTCCGGCGACCAGCTCGCGCACCCAGCCGGGGGCCGCCGCCTCACCGCCGAGTACGAGGGACTTCGCCGGGAGGACGTCCGTGGGACCGGCCACGGCGCTCAGCGCCGCGAGGTGGGAGGGGACGACCTTGAGGTGGTCGATGGCGTGCTCGGCCAGGTACGCGGAGACCGCGGCCGGATCGGTCACCGCACCCTCCTGAAGGATGTGCAGCTCTCCGCCCGTCACCAGGCTCGCGAAGAGGACGGTGTTCCCGAGGTCGGTCACCTGGGCCTGGAGCAGCGCGTACCGGCTGCCCGCCCCGGTGAACCCGATGCGCGGGGGGACCGTGGAGACGTAGTTGGTCAGCGCGCCGTGGGTGACGGCCACGCCCTTCGGCCTGCCGGTCGAACCGGAGGTGTAGATCACGTAGGCGAGGCCGGCGGGGTCGGTCACCACCTCGGGCGCGGTGGACGGCGCCGCCGCCAGCTGCATGGCCGTCAGCGTCCCGTCGAGCGCCACCGTCCGGATCCGGCCCGCGGGCAGGTCGTCCAGGATCTCCTCTGTGGTGAGCACCAGAGTGACACTGCTGTCCTTCATCATGAACGCCGTGCGATCGGCGGGCTGTTCCGGGTCGAGCGGGAGGTAACCCGCCCCCGCCTTCCAGACGGCCAGCATCCCGGTGATCATCTCGGCGCCGCGGGGCAGCGCGAGACCGACCACGGATTCGGCTCCGATGCCCTGCGCGACCAAGTGGTGGGCTATCCGGTTGGCCCGGACGTCCAGCTCGGCGAAGGACACCCGCTCGCCGTCGGCGACGATCGCCGCGGCGTCGGGCGTACGGGCGACCTGCGCCCCGAAGAGACCCGCGACCGAGTCGGCCGGCACTTCCTCCGCCGTACCGTTCCACTCCGTCAGCAGCCGGGTCCGCTCGTCGTCCTCCAGCACGCGGACCGCGCTCAACGCTGTCTGGGGGCCGCCGTCCAGCGCCGCCTCCAGGGCCGTCACGAGGCTCGCGACGGCGGTACGGACCTGGGCGCCGACCGTGTGGGAGTCGATCGGGGCCACCGCGTCCACGGCGACCTCGATCCCGTCGTCGTTGTCGTCGACCAGGATCACGAGCGGGTAGTTGGTGCGCTCCCGCGAGAGCAGCAGCCTGGTCCCCTCCATCACCGCGCCCGCACGCTCTTCGGGGCTCTGACCCTCGTTGCGCCGGTAGTTGAGGAAGGACGTGAACAGCGGGGTGTCACCCACGAGGCCACTGGCCCGCTGCGCGGCCACGAGCGGCGCGTGCTCGTGCTCGAGCAGTTCGGCCAGCTGGTTGCGCATGGCGGTGACGGCGTCGAGCACGCCCTGGCGGCCCGCCAGGACACGTACGGGAAGCGTGTTCATGAAGGGTCCGGGCACCCGGTCGGCGCCCGCGCCGGCGTTCATCCGGCCGTACAGCACCGTGCCGAAGACCACGTCGTCACGGCCGCTGACCGCGGCCAGCACCCGCGCCCACGCCACGTGCAGCAGCGTCGCCGGGCTGGTCCCGATGCGGCGTGCGGCCTCGCGCAGTCGAATGCTCAAGTCGGCACCGAA
This sequence comes from Streptomyces avidinii, assembly GCF_014650695.1. GTDB lineage: Bacteria > Actinomycetota > Actinomycetes > Streptomycetales > Streptomycetaceae > Streptomyces > Streptomyces avidinii. The sequence continues at coordinate 10,378 of NZ_BMVL01000037.1, forward strand.
TGAGGTGACTTCGTGCACGGTGTCGGCTCCGTCGCCGCGCACGTTCAGCAGTCCGTACGCCGCGGTCGGCTCCGTCACGTCCCCCAGCAGACGGGCGAAGTACCGCTCGTGCTCCACGAGCGGCACCCCGCCGCGGGTCTGGGCGACGAAGTTGCGGAAGGGCATCGGGGCGGGCAGCTGCGCGCTCCGGCCGGTCACGATCGTCCGCACCTCGCTGAGCACCACCTCCAGCGCGGTGTGGTCACGCACCGTGTGGTGCATGCGGGCGAGTGCCATCCAGCCGCCGCCCGGCAGCCGTGCGTAGTCCACCGCGATCAGCGGGGCCCGGCCGAGGTCCATCAGGGAACCGACGATCGCCTGCAGGTCGGCGGCCGGGTCGGTCGTGGCCGGGTCGAGGGTCACCTCGTTCACCGGCAGGACGGCCTTGCGCCAGACGACCTGGACCGGCTCGCGCAGTCCCTCCCAGACGAACGAGGTCCGGAAGATGTCGTGCCGGTCCACCACCAGCTGGAGCGCCTCGACGAAGGCCTCCAGCCGGTCCTTCGTGTCGAACTCCATTGCGGCACGCAGCACATAGGCGTCCTCGCCGCCGTCGGCGAGGAGGTGGTGGAAGAGCAGGCCCTCCTGGAGGGGGGCCAGGGGATAGACGTCCGCGACGTTCGCGGGGCCGCCCTCGACGGTCGCGACGATCCGGGCGACCTCGTCGGCGGTCAGGTCGACCAGCGGCAGCATCTCCGGCGTGATCTCCGTCGCGTCGACGGGGATCAGGTTCTCCGGCACCACGACCTGGGCGGCGCCGGTCGAGTCCGCGAGGGCGGCCGGGGTCGGGGAACGGAAGAACTCCCTCACCGACGTGGACACACCGTGCCCGCGCAGCACCTCCATCAGGCGCACGGCGAGCAGCGAGTGGCCGCCGAGCCGGAAGAAGTCGTCGTCGACACCGACGCTCTCCAGGCCCAGCACCTCGGCGAAGGCCGCGCAGACGATCTCCTCGCGTGCGTTCGCCGGCCCGCGGCCGGACCCGGCCGTGTACTCGGGGGCGGGCAGGGCCTTGCGGTCCAGCTTCCCGTTCACCGACAACGGCAGCGCGTCCAGAACGACGACCGCCGACGGAACCATGTACTCGGGAAGACGGCCGGCGACGAACTCCCGGACGTCCTCCTCCTGTACGGAACCCTCGCCGACGGGGACGACGTAGGCGACCAGACGCTTGTCGCCCGACACGTCCTCGCGGGCGACCACAGCCGCCTGCGCCACCTGCGGATGGGCCGCGACCACGGCCTGGACCTCACCCGGCTCGATCCGGAAACCACGGACCTTCACCTGCTCGTCCACACGCCCCAGGTACTCCACCTGACCGTCCGCGTTCCACCGCACCACATCACCCGTGCGGTAGAGACGCTCACCAGTGCCGTACGGAGAAGCCACGAAACGCTCCGCCGTCAGACCGGGACGGTTCGCATAACCACGAGCCAGCTGCACACCCGCGAGATACAACTCACCCGCCACACCGACGGGAACCGGCCGCAGCCCTGCATCCAGCACGTACAGGCGGGTGTTGGCGACCGGGGCACCGATCGGTACCGTCCCGGTGCTCTGCTCCGGACGGCACTGCCAGGCCGTCACATCGACCGACGCCTCTGTCGGACCGTAGAGGTTGTGCAGCTCGACACCGTCGAACACCTCGAAGAAACGCCGCTGC
>NZ_BMVL01000038.1 GCF_014650695.1 Streptomyces avidinii
TGCGCCACCAGCAGCACCACCAGAACCAACTTCAAACGACCATCCAGACGAACGGGGCCCCCGGTCCCCGTATCGACCCGCGCACCCTCGACCACCGACATCGCGAACACATCCTCTCGATCACGCAACGAGCTGTTGCGTCATCGACTCTGGACCGGTCGCAGAGGGTTACCCAGCCCCCTGGTTGTGCTGGCGCCGGGCAAGCTAGCACTCCCAGGGCCACCTTCACGGGCACCGTTCGGCGCCCTCCCCCGGCACACTGGAACGCATGGACACACCGACTGCCCTGGGCGAGTTCCTCCGCACTCGTCGCGCCCAGCTCCAGCCCGAGGACGTCGGGCTCCCCTCCCACGGCACCCGCCGGCGCGTGCCCGGGCTGCGGCGTGAGGAGCTCGCCCTCCTGGCCGGCGTGAGCATCACGTACTACACGCACCTGGAGCAGGGGCAGAGCACGAACGCCTCGGACAGCGTCCTCGACGCCCTGGCCCGTGCCCTGCGGCTGACCCCGGACGAGCACGCGCACCTGCTGAACCTCGCCCGGCCGCCGCGCGCCAAGCGCGCCCCGTCGCCGCGTCCCGAGTACGCCCGCGCGACCACGCGCCGGCTGATCGCCGCGATGCCACAGGTCCCGGCCGTCGTCCTGGACGGCCGCAACAACGTGCTGGCCTGGAATCCGCTGGGCCACGCCCTGCTCGCGGGTCATGTGGACCCGGCGAGCCCCGACGATCCGGCCGTACGTCCGAACCTCACGCGGATGCTGTTCCTCGACCCGCACACCCGGGAGCTGTACACGGACTGGAAGAGCGAGGCCCGGGTCGCCCTGGCCGCCCTGCGCCTGGTCGCCGGGCGCAATCCGCAGGACCGGGCACTCGCCGAGCTGATCGGGTCCCTGATGCTGCAGAGCCCGGACTTCGCCTCGCTGTGGTCCAAGCACCCGGTACGGGACTGCACCGTCGGCACCAAGAACCTGCACCACCCGGTGGTGGGTCCGCTCACCCTCGACTTCGAGAACCTGCACCTCACCGATGGCACCAACCACCGGATGCTGCTCTACAGCGCCCCCGAGTCCTCGCCCTCCGACGCGGCGCTGCGCATGCTGTCGAGCCTGACCGCCGGTCCCGCGGCAGCACCCGGGCACGACGCCCCGAAGCCCGCGTCGGCGGATGCCGACGCGGGCGGGGAACGGTAGGGGCTGCCGGAGCGGGCCGGGCGGTCAGCCGGTGCGGCCGCCCGTCGCGGCAGGGACCGGAGCCGCGTCCTGGTCTTCGCCCCGGCCCTCGTACGGTGCGGTGGCGACCGCGTCCGGGACGGACCGGGTACGGGGCCCGGCACGGCCGAATCGGCGCATGGCGGGCATCTCGACGAAGCGGAACAGCAGCCAGCCGCCCAGCAGCGAAGCCGCGAAGAAGCCGGCGATCACCAGCAGGGCCACCGGGACGCTGTAGGTGTTCTCGCCCAGCAGCGAGCGGAGGTAGAAGATCGTGACGCCCTGGACGAGGTAGAAACCGAAGGACACCTCGCCGAGCCACACCATGGGCCGGCTGCGCAGGAAGGTGGCCCGGCCGTCCACGTCGGCCTGGGCGGTGGCACCGATGAGCGCGGCGACCGGAACGATCGTGGCGACGACGAAGCCGTACTGGAACGGGGCGACGAGCGCGGCGGCGTAGCCGAGCACGGTCAGGACCAGGGCGGCACCGAAGCCGACGCGCCGCGGCCAGAGCCCGGCCAGGACGACGCGGGCGAGCAGGATCCCGAGGGCGAATTCGAAGACGCGGCCCAGCGGCAGCAGGTAGCCGAACCAGAACTGCATGTCGGAGACGGGCGTGATGGCCGACTTCGGGGTGTCGGGGACGACGTAGGTCGAGATCAGCTGGACGGCGACCATGCCGACGACCATCAGGCCGCTCCACACCCACAGCGCCGCTCCCCCGATCTTGCGGATCGGGACGATGAGCAGCGGGAAGAGCACGTAGAAGAGGAGCTCGCTGCCGAGGGACCAACTCGGCGGATTCACACTGAGGTTGACGCTCGCCTGCGGGAACCAGGTGTGGAGGAGGAGCAGGTTCGGCAGCCAGTCGGCCACGCTGGTGACGGCGGCGCCGGCGAAGAGGATCATCGCGGCGGTGAAGACGACGACGTGGTTCGGGAAGATCTTCAGGAGTCTTCGGCGGAGGAAGGCCGTGACCCGCTCGCCGGGCCGCGAGGCCCAGGCGAGGACGAAGCCGGAGAGCACGAAGAAGAACGAGACTCCGAGGTAGCCGGCCTTGCTGAAGGCCGTGGAGAACCCGTCGGCGATCGAGGCGTCGGCGAAGGGGTTGATCGGGGCGTTCGGCGGTATCGGGGAGTCGGTCAGGGACGAGTGGAAGAAGAAGACGAGGAGCGCGGCGAAGAACCGCAGGCCGGTGAGGGAGGGCAGCTTGGCCCGCTTCGCGGCTTCGGAGGGCGTCATGGAGGCCACAGGGAATCGCTCTTTCGGAAGTGGGGTTCGTCGGGGACAGCCGCCGGGACCGTGCTCCGCCGTGCGGTGCGCGGTCCCGGCGGCGCGAAGGGGCGTACGGGACTGCCCGGTCGGGGCCGAGGGAGGGGGGTCTACTGGTCGATCTCGTTGCGGTAGACCATGAGCTTGGCGTCCTTGGCCACGTAGTAGTTCTGGACGGAGTACGCGATGGTGGCGAAGTCGAGGCGGCCGTCCCCGTTGAAGTCGGCCGTGGCGATGCGGGCGACGGACTCCTCGGACACCCGCCACTTGGCCCAGACGCCGTTGGCGGCGTCGATCGCCTTGTAGTACATGACGCCCTGCCAGGGCCACGGTCCGCGCAGGGCCACGAGGAACTCCTCGTCCCCGTCGCCGTCGAAGTCGGCGCAGACGATCTGGTGGCCGGGGCCCTCGCCGTTCTCGTTCGGGTCGCCGTACACGTCGAGCAGGACGCGGTTCCAGCCCTCGCCGCCCTCGGCCTTCGTGTAGACGGCCACGGTGTTGCCGTGGAAGGGCTCGATGGCGGCGACGTACGCCATCGGGTCGTCGCCGAGCCGCCCCGCGTTGAGGTCACCGCTGCCGCGGAAGCCGGTCTGCTCGAACTGGGTGAGCTCGCCGGTGCCGATCAGCTCGCGCACCCACTCCTGGCGGGCCTCGTCGAACCAGAGCCAGGTGACGCCCTCGTCGGAGGCCAGCAGCAGGGATTCGAGAGCGGAGCCGGGGACGAGGCCCTGCTTCTTCTCGGCGCCGTGGATCATCCGGAAGTGGCTGTCGTCGATGACGGTCATCGGCCACTCCTCCGCCGTGTGCACGTCGTCGGGCTGGGTGAACAGGACGACGGGCAGTACGGCGTGCACGTCCTCCTTGGCGACGATCGGCAGGCCGATGATCTGGAGCCGGTCGGTGCGGGTGAAGTGGCCGGCGCGCAGGCGGTGCATGCCGGTGGCGCGGCCGACGTAGTGGCGCTTCCAACGGGACTCGTCCTTGTCGGGGGTGCCCGGGTTCTCCAGCCAGTCGATCTTGCCGCCCTCGGTGTTGGCGTCGTGGATCGTGCCGATCGGGCCGTACAGGTCGTAGCAGACGATGACGTCGGGGTGTCCGTTGCCGCTGACGTCGGCGAAGTCCGCGCCGACGGGCATCTTGATCCGGTCGGCTATCAGCCGGCGGGTCCAGTCGCCGTCGTTGGCGTACCAGTAGATCTCGCCGAGCCGCAGACCGTAGCCGAACAGGTCGGGCCTGCCGTCCCCGTCGATGTCGGGCGCCTCCAGCCAGTAGCCGTCGCGGAGCTGGTCGGCGACGACCTCAGCGGTGAACTTCGGGGTGCGCAGGACGGTTGCGGGGTTCTTGCCGGTGGCGGTCATGACGGGTTCTCCGGGGAGGTGAGGGCGGTCGCGGGGTGGAGGGTGCGCAGCGCGCGGGGTACGGGGTGGTACTCGATGGCGAGCCAGATGCAGTCGGTGTCGGCCCGGTACTGGTGCCAGGGGTAGTGGTAGGTGCACTGGGGGCCGGTGGCGCAGAACGGGTCCGGGGTGGTGTAGCCGGGGCTCATCAGGACGTCCTGGTAGAGCGAGGCGTGGTCCCGGTCCCGGAAGCGCTGCATCCGGCCCAGGCCGTGGACCTGGGTGTGGACCTCGATGAAGTCGTGCTGGTTGTGGACGGCGCAGTCGGTTCCGGCGGGTGAGAACCAGAGGTTGGCCCGGACGTTGAACTCGCGCAGGTCCAGGGAGGTCTCGCGCTCGCCGAGTACGTGCGCCGGGTCGAACAGGACGGTGGTGATGTCGTCCTGGGGGCTGCGGTGCAGGGTGGTCTCCCGGGGGAACCCGCCGGGGCCGAGGAGGTCGGCGAGGTGGGCCCAGCCGGGTTCCGCGGCGATGCCGGTGATGTCGGTGCCGTCGGGGGCGGTGCGCAGGAGGAGGAGCGCGTCGGCCTTCTCGATGCGGGTGTCGGCGAGGACGGTCGAGGAGAGCGGGGGGATGGTCTTGCGCGGTTCCTCCGCGATGGTCACGGGCGTCACGCCGGGGTTGACGACGATGGTGCGGCCTTCGACGGTGTAGTCCACGGCGTCGCGCACGAGCGCGGCCCTCAGGTACGGGGTGCTGAAGTTCAGCGGGCGTTCGACGGCGGACGGGGTGGCGCTCATGCGGCGGTTTCCTCTCCGGTTTCAGGTGCGGGCGAAGTCGGCCGTACGGGCGAGCTCGACGCTGAGCTCGTCGACGGCGCTGTCGGGGACGAAGGGCTCGGGTGCGGGTCCCAGGCCGAAGAAGTGGGCGAGGGCGGCGACCGTACGGTCGGTGGCCCGTCCGTCGCCGTACGGGTTGGCGGCGGTGGCCATCCGGTCGTACTCGACCCGGTCGCGCAGCAGTGCCAGGGTGCGGGTGACGATGCCCTCGGTGGCGGTTCCGACGAGGCAGGCGGTGCCGGCGACGATCGCCTCGGACCGCTCGGTGACGTCGCCGAGGACCAGCGTGGGCTTGCCGAGCGCGGGCCCTTCCTCCTGGCTGCCGCTGCTGTCCGAGACGATGACGTCGGCGCGGCCCATGAGCTTGCAGAAGCTGAGGTACGGCAGCGGGTCGACGACGGTGATGCTCGGGTGGCTGCCGATGTGCGGGAGCAGCGCCTCGCGGACGACGGGGTTGCGGTGCAGCGGGACGACGACGCGCACTCCGGGCTCGTCGGCGATGCGGGCCAGGGCCCGGCCGATCTGCGGCAGGTGCGGCCATGCCTCGCGGCGGTGCGCGGAGGCCAGGACGACCCGGCGCGGGTCGCGGTCGAGGTCGGCCAGGGCCGGGTCGCCGTAGCTCTCGGCGCGGCCGCTGGCCCAGCGCAGGGCGTCGATGACGGTGTTCCCGGTGACGGTGATCGTGTCGGCGGCGATGCCCTCGCGCAGCAGGTTCGCCAGGTTGCCGGGGGTCGGGGCCAGGTGGAGGGCGGCGACCTGGGCGACGAGCCGTCTGTTGCCCTCCTCGGGGAAGGGCGAGCCGAGCCGGCCGCTGCGCAGTCCGGCCTCGACGTGTACGACGGGGATCCGCTGGTGGAAGCCGGCCAGCGCTCCGGTGAGGGTGGTGGCGGTGTCGCCGTGGACCAGGACGGCGTCGGCGGGTGCGGAGGCGAAGTAGTCCTCCAGGCCGCGCAGGGAACGGTAGGTGACCTGGGAGAGGGTCTGCTTGGGGGCCATGACCTTCAGGTCGACGTCGGCGGTGAGGCCGAAGGCGTCGAGGGTCTCGTCGAGCATCTGGCGGTGCTGCCCGGTGGAGATCACGACGGGCGCGAAGCGCGGGTCGTCCCGGAGGGCGCGGATGACCGGCGCGAACTTGATGGCTTCCGGGCGGGTGCCGAGGACTAGGGCGACGGAACGCATGGCTTCCTCTGCTTTCTGACGTGTCATGAGGTGCGGTGGCGTGCGGTGACATGCGGGAGGAGCGGGGAGGTGCGCGAACGTGCGGGGGTCGAGCCGTGGCGGGGCGTGCGGGGGCGCGGCACGGCGGTGGGCCGCGGGCGTTTCGAAGGTGGTGGCCAGGGGATCGGATCTCACTGCGAGGGGCTTTTCGGCTGCCCTCTTCCGGCCAGGACTCAGCTTTCCCGGAGCCGGCCGGGGAGTCAACGAAGGCCCGCGGCCACTCGAACGGCCGAGCGGGAACGCCGAAAGCCCCGCACTCCGGAGACCGGGGTACGGGGCTTGTGACCAGGGGTTACGGGTGGGAAGGGGTCACCCTCGGGCGGGCTTGATCGACATGGAGTGCCGGAAGAAGTCCGACGGGTCGTACTTCCTCTTCACCTGCTGGAGGCGCGGGTAGTTGTCCTTGTAGTAGAGCGTCTGCCACGGCACACCGGAGCGGTTGCGACGGGGGTCGGTGACATCGCGGTCGGGGTAGTTGATGTAGCAGCCGTCGGTGCTGTCGTCGATCAGTGGCACGCCGCCGGTCGCCGAGAAGAAGTCCTCGTACAGGTCGCGCAGCCAGCCCAGGTAGTACGCGTCCTCGCCCTCCTCCTGCCAGAAGGTCTGGAAGCACATCTTGAAGATGGACGAGCGCTGCGCGTTGGCCGTCGCGTCCGGCGCTGCGGCGTTGACCTGCCCGCCGAAGGAGAAGAGCACGAGCATGGTGTCCGGGTTCTTGAAGTCCGGCCGGCTCATGTACCGGTAGAGCGCGGAGATCTGGTGGTCGGTGAAGTTCTTCCGCATGTACGCGGACTTGTGCGCGCCGCGTGAGGTCGGATCGGTGATGACCGGATTGTTGGTGCCGACCAGTCTGGTCGCCTGGAGCCAGGGCAGCGTCCTGGGCTCCGCCAGCTGCGGCATCGCCGGCAGCTCGCCGGTCGGGCGGGTGAGTGCCTTGGGGGTGACTCCCGTGCCGGCCGTGATGGCCGCCAGATAGTCGTCCAGCAGTTTTCTCGCGTTCGGAACGGTGGCGTCGACCTGGGTGAACATGCCCAGGCTGCCGTGTGCTTTGGAGCTCACGTTGAAGAGGCTGGAGAGGTTGCGGTACGGGGAGTCGGGCGCGCTGTTGGCGGCGTGCCAGGCACCGAAGTTCTTCAGCAGCCGGGTGAATTTGGCTTCGGTCAGCTGTTCCCAGGGGAAGTCGACGGCGCTCACCAGCACCTTCGACGGCGGGGATATCAGCTGTTCGGAGGGTTCGGAGCCCTTCGCGCCCGGCGAGCGGAACCAATAGCGGGTCACCAGACCGAAGTTGCCGCCGCCCCCGCCGGTGTGCGCCCACCACAGCTCCCGGTTGGGGTCGTTGTTCTCCCGGGTGGCCACGACCGTGCGTACGCCGCCCTTCCCGTCGGTCACCACCACCTCGACGGCGTAGAGGTGGTCGACGACCAGGCCGTGGGCCCGGGAGAGCAGTCCGTAGCCGCCGCCGGCTATGTGCCCGCCGGCTCCGACGCTGTAGCAGATGCCACCGGGGATGGTGACGCCCCAGCCCTTGTACAGGGCCTCGTACACGTTGATCAGGCGGGCGCCCGCCTCGACGACGAACGCGCGGAACTTCGGGTCGTAGCCGACATGCGTCATCTCCGAGAAGTCGATGATGACCTGGGTGCCTGAGTGCGCGGCGAAGTCGGCGAAGCAGTGGCCGCCGCTGCGCACGGAGACCCGCTTGCCCGCTCGGACCGCGTCTCTCAGTGCGCGTTCGGCGTCCGCGGTCGAGCGGACCATCTTGATGTATTCCGGGCGGGCCACGAAACGCTGGTTGTTGCCGGTGGTCAGCATGTCGTAGCGCGGATCCCCCGGCCTGACGACGGACCCGGTCCCGGCGGCGTGGGCGGCGGCCGAGCCGGCCTCGCCGGAGGCGTGGGGGGCGTGGGGGGCGGCGGCCGCCATGGGGCCGGACAGGGCGCCGGTCACCGCAGCGCCTGTGACGACGGCCGCGCTGCGGGTGAGCATGGTCCGGCGATCGACACCGTTCATGTGCGTCTACCTCGACTTCTGTTCGACGATGGAGTGGGTGCCGTATCCGGCACCCGGTGCGGTCGGGAGGGGTGCGGTGGGGGGGTTCCGCGTCCGGTAGCGGAAGCGGGTGCGGGTGCGGCTCACGGGGCCCGCGGCTCGCGCGGTCGAGCCGTCCTGAGAGTGCCGCGGTGCCCAGGCCGGCCGCGGCCAGTCCGGCACCGATCCAGGTCGGCGAGGTCCACCCCAGGCCGTGGGCGACGGCGAGACCGCCGAGCCAGGCCCCGAGGGCGTTGCCGAGGTTGAAGGCTGCGATGTTCGCCGCGGAGGCGAGGGCCGGGGCTCCGGCGGCCTGTTGCATCACACGCGCCTGCAGCGGGGGCACCGTGGCGAAACCGATCGCGCCGAAGGCGGCCAGGGTGATCGCGGCGGGTACGGCGGCCCGCGAGGTGAAGGTGAAGATCACCAGTACCAGGCAGAGGCCGCCGAGGATGAGGTACAGGCTGGGCATCAGGGCCCGGTCGGCGGCCCGGCCGCCGAGTACGTTGCCCACGCACAGCCCGACCCCGAAGAGGACGAGGAGCCACGCGACGGCGCCGTCGGAGAAGCCGGCCAGTTCCGTCATCATCGGGGCGAGGTAGGTGAAGGAGGCGAAGACCCCGCCGAAGCCGAGGACCGTCGTGGTCAGCGCCAGCCACACCTGGGGCTTGCGGAAGACGGCGAGTTCACCGCGCAGGGCCCCCCGTTCCGGCGCAGGCTGCGCCGGCACCAGGGCGATGAGGCCGAGCAGTCCGACGATCCCGATACCGGTCACGGCCCAGAAGGTCGAGCGCCACCCGAACTCCTGGCCCAGGAAGGTGCCCAGAGGTACGCCGAGCACATTGGCCAGGGTGAGGCCGGTGAACATCAGGGCGATGGCGCTGGCCCGCCGGTCGGGGGCCACGAGGTCGGCGGCCACGACGGACCCGATCCCGAAGAACGCACCGTGCGTGAGGGCCGCGATCAGACGGCCGCCCATCAGGGCGGTGTAGTCGCCGGCCAGGGCACAGAGCAGGTTGCCCGCGATGAAGACGGCCATGAGCACGACGAGCATGGTCTTGCGCGGCAGCCGTGCACCGGCCGCGGTCATGAGCGGTGCGCCGACGACCACACCGAGGGCGTAGCCGGTGACGAGCATGCCGGCGGAGGGGATGGACACGGACAGGTCGTCGGCCACTTCCGGGAGCAGACCGACGATGACGAACTCGGTCGTCCCGATGCCGAAGGCACCGATGGCGAGGGCGAGGAGGGAAGCGCGCATCGGCCGGTCAGACCTGTCGCAGGGTGTCGGCGGCGACGGTGCTGACCCGGTCGCCGAGGGCTTCGGTGCTCCACGGCTTGCGGGCGACACCGACGACGGTGGCGCCTTCTGCGGCCAGGAGGCGGACGGTTGCCTCGCCTATTCCGGACGACGCGCCGGTGACGAGGTACACGCGGTCTTCGATACGGAGGTCCATCACGTTCCTTGAGAAGAGAGATCTCGCGGTGGGAGACCTTGGGGTGGGAGACCTTGGGGAGGCGCGGCGACCCGGCACGGTCTGCGGGTCCGGTGGGGGCGGGTGCGGACCGTGCCGGGCACGCCTCCGGGGGGAGGGTGGATCAGGTGGGTCAGGGGTTTCAGCCGGCGGCGGCGAGGTCCTTCGCGGCCTTGTTCCGGAGGAAGAGGGCGGTGGTGAGGGTGCCGACCACGACGATCGCGGTGTTCACGATGACC
>NZ_BMVL01000039.1 GCF_014650695.1 Streptomyces avidinii
ACGCCGACGCGATCCGCCCGGCCCACACCGGATCGAACAAATCCGCCGACACCGTCACGGAACCGGATACGCCCGCCGGCCGGCCGGCCGCGTCGTACTCCTCGGCGACGATGACGTCCAGGTCGAACTTCGCGGCCGACTCGTACACCTCCGTGGCGTCGGTCGCCTCCGCGGTCTCGCCGTTCTCCGAGCCGTCGGCCGGGCTGTCGGCCCGCAGGCCGGGGAGGTCGAGCACCGCCTCGATGGTGTTCTGGGTCGTCAGGACGACCTGGAAGAGGGGGTGTCGGGCCATCGAGCGGGCCGGTGACAGTTCCTCCACCAGCTTCTCGAACGGCACGTCCTGGTGCGCCAGCGCCGACAGCGTCCGCTCCCGGACCCGGCCCAGCACCTCACGGAACGTCGGATCACCCGACAGATCCGTCCGCACCACCAGCGTGTTGATGAAGAACCCGATCAGGTCGTCCAGCGCCTCGTCCGTCCGCCCGGCGTTCGCCGAACCGATCGGAATGTCCACCCCCGCCCCCAGCTTGGAGAGCAGCAGCGCCAGCGACGCCTGCAGCACCATGAACGGGGTCACACCCTCGACCCGCGCCACCTCCACCAACCGCGCATGCACGACCGCCGGAACCTCCAGGGAGACCCGGTGTCCGCGGTGCGAGCCGACGGCCGGACGCGGCCGGTCGAACGGCAGCTCCAGCTCCTCCGGCGAACCGGACAATGCATCGCGCCAGTAGGCGATCTGACGGAAAATCACACTGTCGGGGTCCTGCTCGTCACCCAGCAGCTCGTGCTGCCAGAGGGCGTAGTCGGCGTACTGGACCGGCAGCGCGTCCCACTCGGGCGCCCGGCCCTCGCTCCGCGCCGCGTAGGCGACGGACAGGTCCCGCGCCAGCGGGCCTTCCGACCAGCCGTCACTGGCGACGTGGTGCATCACCACGACCAGGGCCCGCTCATCCGGACCCGCCTCGAACAGCCATGCCTTGACGGGGGGTTCGGCGGAGAGGTCGAAGGCGTACTCCGACGCCGCGGCGATCGCGTCCGCGAGGTCGGCCGAGGCGACCTCGGAGACCGACAGCTCCCAGTCCAGGTCGTCGATGCCGACGATCCGCTGGTACGGCTCGCCGTCGACGACGGGGAACACGGTGCGGAGCACCTCGTGCCGCCCGAGCACGTCACGGAACGCAGCGCCCAGGACGTCGCGGTCCACCACGCCCGGAAGGCGGAGCGTCACCGGCACGTTGTAGGTCGCCCCGGGCCCTTCGAGCTGGTTGAGGAACCACAGGCGGCGCTGCGCGAACGACAACGGCACCCGCTCCGGGCGCACCGCGGCCCTCAGCGCGACCCGCGCCCGGTCCGCACCCGTCAGCCGGGCCGCCAGGCGCGCCACCGTCGGGGCCTCGAACAGCGTCCGCAGCGGTACCTCGACGCCCAGGACGGACCGCACCCGGCTCACCAGGCGCACCGCCAGGAGCGAGTGGCCCCCCAGCGCGAAGAAGTCGTCGTCCACGCCGACCGTCGCCAGCCCCAGGACCTCGGCGAATGCCGAGCACAGCAGTTCCTCCTGGGGAGACGCCGGTGCGCCGCCGGCGCCGGCGGTGTACGCGGGGGCGGGCAGGGCCTTGCGGTCCAGCTTCCCGCTCGTCGTCAGCGGCAGCGCGTCCAGGACGACGACCGCGGCCGGGACCATGTATTCCGGCAGCAGGCCGGCCGCGTATGTCCGGATCTCCTCCGGGAGTTCCGCGGAGTACTCAGCGGTCGCGGAGACGTAGGCGACGAGCCGCTTGTCACCCGGCGCGTCCTCCCGGACCACCACTACGGCCTGCGCGACGCGGGGATGGGCGGCGACGACGGTCTGGACCTCGCCCGGTTCGATCCGGAAGCCACGGATCTTCACCTGCTCGTCCACGCGGCCCACGAACACCAGCCGGCCGTCGGCCGTCCACCGCACCCGGTCACCCGTGCGGTACATCCGCGTGCCGTCCGCCGCGAAGGGGTCCGCGACGAACCGCTCGGCGGTCATCGCCGCACGGCCGGCGTAGCCCCGGGCCAACTGCGCACCGGCCACGTACAGCTCGCCCGTGACACCCACGGGCACCGGCATGAGGTGGCCGTCGAGCACGAACACCCGCGTGTTCACGTTCGGACGACCCACCGACACCTCGTCACCCGCGGACAGCGGACCGGCCGTCGCCACGCACACCGACGCTTCCGTCGGCCCGTACGCGTTCACCAGGCGGCGTCCCGCGCCCCAGCGGTCGACCAGCTCGGCACCCAGCGCCTCACCACCCGAAAGCAGCGTGCGTACGGAGCCGAGGGTGCCGTCCTCCAGCACGCCCAGCACCGACGGGGGCAGCAGGACGTCCGTCACGCCGAACCGTTCCACCACCCCGGCCAGGCCCGCACCCGGCAGCAGTTCGTCGGCCGGTGCCACCACGAGGCACCCGCCCGAGGACAGCGCGCCCCACACTTCCCAGACCGCCGCGTCGAAGCCCACCGACGCGAACTGCAGCACGCGCGAACCCGCACCCGCACCCCAGCCACCGGACGCCAGCAGGTTCACCACGCCCTCGTGCGGCACCAGCACGCCCTTGGGGCGTCCCGTCGAGCCCGAGGTGAAGATCACGTACGCCGCGTGCGAGGGCAGCACCTCGGCACCGAACGGCTCCTCCGCGAGGCCCGCCAGCTCCTCGGCCACGGACGGCGCGTCCGAGACGATCACGGGCAGACCGGCGGACACCGCACCCGCGACGGCCGACGACGACACCACGAGGGAGACACCCGCGTCACCCAGCATCAAGGCGATCCGCTCCGCCGGGGCGGCGGGATCGATCGGCAGGTAGGCCCCGCCGGCCTTCACGACCGCAAGGAGCGTCACCACCAGGTCGACCCCGCGGTCCAGCAGCACCGCGACGACCGACTCCGGACCGACTCCGCGCCCGGCCAGCAGGCGCGCCAGCCTGTTCGCCCGCGCGTCCAGCTCGGCGTACGACAGGCTCACGCCGTCGGCGACCAGCGCGGGTGCGCTCGGCGTCCGTACCGCCTGCGCCGCGAACAGCGCGGGCAGCGTCGACGGCTCGACCTCGGCTGCCGTGTCGTTCCACTCGCTCAGCAGACGGTGACGCTCCTCCCCGTCCAGCACGTCCAGCGCACTCAGCGGCAGCTGCCGGTCGGCGGCCACCGCGGTCAGCACCCGGCCGAGCCGCGCCCCGATCCGCTCCACCGACTCGAGCTCGAACAGGTCCGCCGCCGCGACGACCGCGCCGTACAGACCCGCAGGTGCGCCGGAGGCGTCGAAGCCCTCCCGGACGCTGACTTCCAGGTCGAACCGGGACACGGTCTCCCCGGCCGACAGCTCACCGGCGCCCAGCCCGGACAGGTCGAGCACGGCCTCCCTGGTGTTCTCCAGCGACAGCGACACCTGGAACAGCGGGTGGCGGGCCATCGAGCGGGCCGGGGCCAGCTCCTCGACCAGCTTCTCGAACGGCACGTCCTGGTGGGCGAAGGCCGACAGGCCGGTCTCGCGCACCCGGGCCAGGACGTCGGCGAACGTGGGGTCGCCGGACAGGTCCGTCCGCAGTACGAGTGTGTTGATGAAGAAGCCGACCAGGTCGTCGAGCGCCTCGTCCGAACGGCCGGCGTTCGCCGTGCCGATCGGAATGTCCGTACCGGCGCCGAGCCGGTTCAACAGGACGGCCAGGGCGCTCTGCAGCACCATGAACATGGTCACGCCCTCGGCACGCGCCATCTCGGCGAGGCGGGCGTGCACGTCCGCCGGGATCTCCAGCGGGACGCCGAGCCCGTTGTAGGAAGCGGTCGGGGGCCGCGTACGGTCGACCGGCAGCTCCAGCTCTTCGGGGATGTCGCCGAGAGCGTCACGCCAGAAGGCGATCTGGGCCGCCATCAGACTGTCCGGCTCGTCTCCGTCGCCCAGGAGCTCACGCTGCCACAGGGAGTAGTCGGCGTACTGCACCGGCAGCGGCTCCCACTCCGGAGCCCGGCCGTCGCGGCGTGCGGCGTACGCGACCGACAGGTCCCGTGCCAGCGGCTCGCGCGACCAGCCGTCGCCCGCGATGTGGTGCATCACCACGACGAGCACGTGGTCGCCCTCGCCGCCGCGGAACAGCCAGCTGCGGAAGGGAACCTGCTCCGCCAGGTCGAAGGCGTGGCCGAACGCGGCGGACACCGCGTCCTGCAGTGCGGCGGCCGCGACCTCCACGACCTCCAGCTCCCAGTCCAGTTCGTCGAGACTGATGATCCGCTGGTACGGCTCGCCGTCCACCGTCGCGAAGACCGTCCGCAGCACCTCGTGCCGCCCCAGGACGTCGCGCAGCGCGGCGTTCAGGGCCCCGCGGTCGACGTCGCCGGTCAGCCGCAGCGCCACCGGGATGTTGTAGGACGCACTCGGGCCTTCCAGCTGGTTGATGAACCAGAGGCGCCGCTGCGCGAAGGAGAGCGGTACCAGCTCGGGGCGCTCCATGGCCGTGAGTGCCGTACGGGCCCCCTCGGCGTCCGGGAGCAGGGCGGCGAGGGCCGCCGGTGTGGGGGCCTCGAACACGGCGCGGATCTCCACGTCGACGTCGAGCGCGACCCGGATCCGGCTCACCAGTCGGACGGCGAGCAGGGAGTGACCGCCGAGCAGGAAGAAGTCGTCGTCGACCCCGACTTCGGGCACCCGGAGGACTTCCGCGAAGGCCTGGCACAGCACCCGCTCGCGCTCGTTCGCCGGGGCCCGGCCCGACCCCGCGCCACCCGCCACTTCGGGGGCGGGCAGAGCCCTGCGGTCCAGCTTCCCGTTCCCGGTCAACGGCAGCGCCTCCAGCACCACCACAGCCGAGGGAACCATGTACTCCGGCAGCCGCCGGGCCACGGCCTCGGCGACGGAGTGCGAGAGGTCGTCCGTGTCCTCGTCAGGGTCGTCGGCAACGACGTAGGCGACCAGACGGACATCGCCCGGCACGTCCTCACGCGCCACCACCGCGACCTGACCCACCTGCGGATGCGACGCGATGGCACCCTCGACCTCGCCCGGCTCGATCCGGAAACCACGCACCTTGACCTGCTCGTCAGCACGCCCCAGGAACTCCAGCTGACCATCCACACGCCAACGAGCCAGGTCACCCGAGCGGTACATCCGGCCACCACGCTCGAACGGGCTCGCCACGAACCGCTCCGCCGTCAGCTCCGGACGCCGGACATAACCACGGGCCAGCTGAGCACCCGCGATATACAACTCACCCGCCACACCCGGAGCAACCGGCCGCAGAAAACCATCCAGGACATAAAGCTGCGTGTTCGCGACCGGACGACCGATCGGGACCACGTCACCGATCTCATCACCGGCACGGACCTCGAACACCGCACACCCGACGACCGTCTCCGTCGGACCGTACTCATTGACGACCACAGATCCCGGAGCACGCTCCAGCCACGCCTGCACCACCGAACCCGACAGCGCCTCACCACCGACCACCCACGTCGACGCAGCACCACTGATCTCGCCGTCCGGAAGCATCTCGGACAACAGCGGCAGGTGCGCCGGCACGGCCTTCGTCAGACCGAAACCACCACCATCGCGCAACAGCTCGGCCAGGCCCTCGGCACCGCCCTCACGACTCACCACCACCGGCGCACCCGAAATCAGCGGCACGACCACACTCGTCACCGTCAGGTCGAACGCCAGCGACGAATGCAGCGGAGCACCACCACCCGCGCCATAGGAGCCAGCCGCCCACTGGGCGTAGTTGGCAAGGCCGCCGTGCGTGACGGCCACGCCCTTGGGACGACCCGTCGAGCCGGACGTGTAGATCACATACGCCAGACCGTCCGCCGACACGGACACCTCGGGAGCGGTGTCCTCAAGCATCGACAACTGGACACCCATCAGCGTCGAGTCCAGCGCGACCATCCGCGCACGACCCGCCGGAAGATCACCCAGGATCTCCTCGTCC
>NZ_BMVL01000040.1 GCF_014650695.1 Streptomyces avidinii
CGCCGAGGGTGCCGGTGCCGCCGGTGATCAGCGCCGTCCCCTCCGGGTCGATCCCCTGCGGGACGGTCAGGACGGCCTTGCCGACCAGCTTCGCCTGACTCAGGTCGCGCATCGCGTCACGGGCACGGCGCACGTCGTACGTGGTGATGGGCGGGGGCACCAGGGCACCGGCCCGGTACAGGTCCATCACCGCGACGAGCATCTCCTGGATGCGGTCCGGTCCCGCTTCCATCAGGTCGTAGGCCTGGTAGGCGACGCCCGGGTAGGCCTCGGCGACCTGCGCGGGGTCACGCTTGTCGGTCTTGCCCATTTCGAGGAAGCGTCCGCCGCGCGGCTGCAGTCGCAGGCCCGCGTCCACGAACTCGCCCGCCAGGCAGTCCAGGACCACGTCCACACCACAGCCGGCGCTGGTCTCCATGAACCACTGCTCGAACTCCAGGGTCCGGGAGTTGGCGATGTGCGGTGCGTCCAGACCGTGATCGCGCAGGGTCTGCCACTTGCCGGGGCTCGCCGTGCCGTACACCTCCGCACCGAGGTGCCGGGCCAGCTGCACCGCGGCGATGCCGACACCGCCGGCCGCCGCGTGCACCAGGACCGACTCGCCCTGCTGCACCGCGGCCAGGTCCACCAGCCCGTAGTAGGCGGTGAGATGGGTGATCGGGATCGTGGCGGCCTGCTCGTACGACCATCCGTCGGGCATCGGGGTCAGGAACCGGTGGTCGCAGACGGCGACCGGCCCGAACGAGTCCGAACACAGGCCCAGCACCCGGTCGCCGACGGCGACGTTCGTCACCCCGGAGCCGGTCTCCATCACGACGCCGGCGACATCGCCACCGATGCCCTTCTGGGTGGTGACCACGCCGAGCGCGACCACGACGTCACGGAAGTTCATGCCGACCGCGTGCACCGCGATGCGGACCTGGCCGGGGCCGAGGGGGTCGAGGACCTCCGGGCAGGGGACCAGCGCCAGGTTCTCGATGGTGCCGCTGCCGGTGCTTTCCAGGCGCCACGGCACCCCTCCGGACGGCGGCAGCAGCGCCGAGTGCGAGCGGGCGCGCGCCAGCCGGGGCGCGGTGACCGTGCCGCGGCGGACGGCGATCCGGGGCTCGGAACCCTCCAGCGCGGCCGGGAACGCGTCCCGGGACTCCGGCCGACCGTCCAGGTCGACGAGGCCGAAGCGGTCCGGGTTCTCGGTCTGCGCCGAGGTCACCAGACCCCAGCTCGTCGCGTGGGGCAGATCGGTGACGTCCTCGGCGTCGCCCGCGGCGACCGCCCCCGTCGTCACCAGCACCAGGCGGGACGTGGCGAAGCGCTCGTCCGCCAGCCAGGCACGGACCCGCTCCAGGGTCTCCTGCGCGGCGGCGTGCGCCGCGGTCACCGGATCGCCGGACCCCGCCGGGGCCAGGCAGGTGACCACGGTGTCCGGGACCGGGCCGTCCGCGGCGAGCGCGGCCAGGTCCGGCAGGACACGTTCCGCCCCGTCGGCCAGCCCGAACGGGTCCTCGCCGACCAGCGTGTACGGGACCGCGCCGTCGCCCTCCGCGCCGGCGGGCAGCACGGCCCAGTCGAGGTGGAGCAGCGCCTCCTCCAGCGCGCCGCCCGACGTCTGCCCGATGGCGGCCGGCCGGGTCACGAGTGAGCGCACCGCGACGACGGGCCTGCCCGTGTCGTCGGTGAGCAGCAGCGAGAGCTGGTCACCGGCCGGCGTGAGACGCACCCGGGCCGCAGTGGCCCCGGTCGCGTACAGGTGCACACCGGTCCAGGCGAACGGCAGCTTCACGCCGGACTCCTGGTCACCGGCGACCGCCATGGCGTGCAGCGCGGAGTCCAGCAGCGCCGGGTGGACGCCGAACCGGGCGGCCTCCTCGCGTTCCGTCTCGGGCAGCCGGATCTCGGCGAACAGCTCGCCGTCCCGGCGCCACACCGCTTCCAGTCCCCGGAACGCCGGGCCGTAGTGGTAGCCGCCCTCGGCGAGTTCGTCGTAGACGCCGTCCAGCGCGACGGGCTCCGCCCCGGCCGGCGGCCAGGCCGCGTCCGGTACGGGCTCCGCGGGCGCCTCCTGGCCCAGGGTGCCGGTCGCGTGCAGCGTCCAGTCCCCGTCGCCGGTACGGGAGTGCACGGTGACCGTGCAGCCGTCCGCACCGGCGTCCGGGGTGGCACGGACCTGCACCGTGACGTCGTCGTCGGGGCCGGTGCCCAGCAGGAGCGGTGCCTGCAGGGTGAGTTCCTCCAGGTGCGGGTGGCCCAGGTGGTCGCCCGCCCGGATCGCCAGATCCACGAAGGCCGTGCCGGGCAGCAGGACCGTGCCGGAGACGGCGTGGTCGAGGAGCCACGGATGGGTGCGCCCGGACAGCAGGCCGGTGAGCACAACGCCCTCACCGCCCGCCATGACCACGGCCGCGCCCAGCAACGGATGGTCCGCCGACTCCAGGCCGGTCGCCGTCAGGTCTCCGGCTCCGCGCCGCCCCTCCAGCCAGAACCGCCGGCGCTGGAAGGCGTACGTCGGCAGCTCCACCTGCCGGGCGGCGCCGGCGAACACCGGCGTCCAGTCGATGTCGACGCCCAGCACCCCGGCCTCGGCCACCGAGGTCAGCATGCGACGCAGACCGCCGTCCTCGCGGCGCAGCGAGCCCACGGCCGCCGCTGCCGCGCCGGCATCGTCGATGCTGTCCTGGACGGACGGCACCAGCACCGGATGCGGGCTGATCTCCGCGAAGACGGTGAAGCCCTGCGCCAGCGCCGCACGGGTGGCTCCCTCGAACTCCACGGTGTGGCGCAGGTTCCGGTACCAGTACCCGGCGTCCAGCTCCGCGGTGTCCAGCGTGCCCCCGGTCAGGGTGGAGAAGAACGGGATCGAGGACGAGCGCGGTGCGATGCCCTTCAGCTCCGCGGCGAGATCGGCCTCGATCTCCTCCACCTGAGCCGTGTGGGAGGCGTAGTCCACCGGAATGCGGCGGGCCCGGACACCGTCCTCGGCGCAGCGGGCGAGCAGCTCGTCGAGCGCACCGGGTTCACCGGCGACCACCGTGCTGACCGGTCCGTTGACCGACGCCACCGAAATGGTTCCCGGCCAACCCGCGATCAGGTCCCGCGCCGCCGCGGAGGGCAGTGCCACCGACACCATGCCGCCCCGTCCGGCCAGCGCGGAGCCGATCGCCTTGGCCCGCAGCGCCACGATCCGGGCCCCGTCTCCGAGGTCCAGTGCCCCGCAGACGCACGCGGCGGCGATCTCCCCCTGGGAGTGGCCGATCACCGCGTCGGGCTCGACCCCGTAGGAGCGCCACACCTCCGCCAGCGAGACCATCACGGCCCACAGCGCGGGCTGCACCACGTCGACCCGGTCCCAGGGCGGGGTGCCCGGCTCCTGCCGCAGCACGGCGAGCAGCGACCAGTCGACGTACGGGCTGAGCGCCTCCTCGCACTCCTGGACGCGGGCCCGGAAGACCGGCGAGGAGTCCAGCAGCTCGGCCGCCATCCCCGCCCACTGCGCGCCCTGTCCGGGGAAGACGAACACCACCCGGTCGTCGCCGAGTACGGAACCCTCGGCCACGCCCGGCGGCAGCGCCGCGTCCGGATCGCCGACCCGACCCGCCAGCCCGGACGCACCGGACAGCAGCGCGTCCCGGTCGGCGCCCAGCACCACCGCACGGTGGGGGAGCGCCGCCCGGCCGGTCAGTGTCCGGCCCACGTCCGCCGGCGACAGCTCCGGGTGCGCCTCGAGGTGCGCCACCAGCTGCTCGGCCTGCGCGTAAAGCGCTGCCCGGTCGTGCCCGGAGAGCACCCACGGAACCACCTCGGGGGCCGCGGGCACAGCCGCCACCGGCGCGGGGGCCGGAGGCTGCTCGATGATGACGTGCGCGTTGGTGCCGCTGATCCCGAAGGAGGACACACCGGCCCGGCGCGGAGCGCCGTCCGCCGGCCACTCCTGCGCCTCGGTCAGCAGCTCCACCCCGCCGGAGGTCCAGTCGATCTGCGAACTGGGCGAGTCCACGTGCAGGGTCTTCGGCATGACGCCGTGCCGCATCGCCATGACCATCTTGATGATGCCCGCGGCACCCGCCGCGGCCTGGGTGTGGCCCATGTTGGACTTGACCGATCCCAGCCGCAGCGGCCGTCCGGCGGGGCGGTCCCGGCCGTAGGTGGCCAGCAGCGCCTGCGCCTCGATGGGGTCGCCGAGCGTGGTGCCCGTGCCGTGCGCCTCCACCACGTCGACGTCGCCCAGGCCGAGGCCCGCGTTGTCCAGGGCCTCTTCGATCACGCGCTGCTGCGCGGGTCCGTTCGGCGCGGTCAGACCGTTGGACGCACCGTCCTGGTTGACGGCGGTTCCGCGCACGATCGCCAGTACGGGATGGCCGTTGCGGCGGGCGTCGGAGAGCCGCTCGACCAGCAGGAGTCCGGCACCCTCGCCCCAGCCGGTGCCGTCGGCACCGTCGGCGAAGGAGCGGCACCGGCCGTCGGGGGACAGGCCGCCCTGCCGGGACAGCTCCACGAACACGGCGGGGGTCGACATCACGGTCACGCCGCCGGCCAGCGCCAGGTCGCACTCACCGCTGCGCAGTGCCTGCGCGGCCAGGTGCAGGGCCACGAGCGAGGACGAGCACGCGGTGTCGATGGTCAGCGCGGGGCCTTCCAGCCCCAGGGTGAACGCGATCCGCCCGGAGGCGACGGAGCCGGCCGAACCGGTTCCTATGAACCCCTCGGCCTCCTCCGGCAGTTCGGCCCGGTCGGTGGCGTAGTCGTGGTACATCATGCCGGTGAACACGCCGGTCCGGCTGCCGCGCACCGCGTGCGGGTCGATGCCCGCGTGCTCCAGCGCCTCCCAGGCGGTCTCCAGCAGCAGCCGCTGCTGCGGGTCCATGGCCAGGGCCTCGCGCGGCGAGATGCCGAAGAACTCGGGGTCGAAGTCGGCCGCATCGTAGAGAAATCCGCCCTGGCGCACGTACGAGGTGCCCGGCCGGGTCAGCTCGGGGTCGTACAGCCGCTCCACGTCCCAGCCGCGGTCCTCGGGCATGCCGGCGATCGCGTCCCGGCCGGAGAGCACCAGCTCCCACAGTTCCTCGGGAGACGACACCCCGCCCGGGTAGCGGCAGGCCATGCCCACGATCGCGATCGGCTCGTCCGCCCCGGAGGCGGACACGGCCGGCCGCGCGGCGGGCCGCGCCTGCACCCCGCCCGTCAGCTCGCCGAGCAGGAAGTCCACCACGGCGGACGGCGTCGGGTGGTCGAAGACGAGGGTCGCGGGCAGCCGCAGGCCGGTCGCGCCGCCCACGCCGTTGCGCAGCTCGATCGCCGCCAGCGAGTCGAAGCCCAGCTCACGGAACGTCCGCTTCGCATCCAGTCCCTCGGACGTCGGGTAGCCCAGCGCGGTCGCCGCGTGCGTCCGGACGAGGTCCAGCAGCCTCCGCGTCCGCTCGGCCTGCGGCAGCGCCGCCAGCTCGGCCGCGAAGGCCGGACTCCCGGCGGTTCCCGGGGCGGCCGCCGCCCGGCGGGCCGGAGCCCGCACCAGGCCGCGCAGCAACGGCGGCAGCGTGCCCGCACCGGCCTGGGTCCGCAGTGCCGCGAGGTCCAGGGGCATCGGCACGCAGACCGGCGCGTCCAGCGCGACGGCCGCGTCGAACAGTGCGAGGCCCTGCTCCTCGGAGATGGGCAGCACCCCGGCGCCGGCCATGCGGCGCATCACCGCTTCCTCGTCGGCCAGGTGGCCGGTCATGCCGCTGCGTTGGGCCCAGAATCCCCAGGCGA
>NZ_BMVL01000041.1 GCF_014650695.1 Streptomyces avidinii
GATGATGTCCTTGTTGCCGGTCGTGGTGATGAAGATGTCGGCCGTCTCGACGACGTCGTCCAGGGTGGCGACCTGGTAGCCGTCCATCGCCGCCTGCAGCGCGCAGATCGGGTCGATCTCGGTGACGATGACCCGCGCACCCTGGCCGCGCAGCGACTCCGCACAGCCCTTGCCGACGTCGCCGTAACCGAAGACGACCGCGACCTTGCCACCGATCAGGACGTCGGTCGCACGGTTGATGCCGTCGATCAGCGAGTGACGGCAGCCGTACTTGTTGTCGAACTTCGACTTCGTCACCGCGTCGTTCACATTGATCGCCGGGAACAGCAGGCTGCCCTCGGACATCATCTCGTACAGACGGTGGACACCGGTCGTGGTCTCCTCCGTCACACCGCGGATCTCGGACGCGAGCTGGGTCCACTTCTGGGGGGACTCACCGAGGGTGCGGTTGAGCAGGGTGAGGATGTGGGCGTACTCCTCCGAGTCCGCCGTCGACGGGTCCGGGGCGGAGCCGGCCTTCTCGAACTCGACGCCCTTGTGGACGAGGAGGGTGGCGTCACCACCGTCGTCGAGGATCATGTTCGGGCCGCCGGTGGGGGTGTTCGGCCAGGTCAGCGCCTGCTCCGTGCACCACCAGTACTCCTCCAGCGTCTCGCCCTTCCAGGCGAAGACGGGTACGCCCTGCGGGTTCTCCGGGGTGCCGTTCGGGCCCACCGCGATGGCGGCGGCCGCGTGGTCCTGCGTGGAGAAGATGTTGCAGGAGGCCCAGCGGACGTCGGCGCCGAGGGCGACGAGGGTTTCGATGAGCACGGCCGTCTGCACGGTCATGTGCAGCGAGCCGGTGATGCGGGCGCCGGCCAGCGGCTGCGCCTCCGCGTACTCGGCGCGGATCGACATCAGGCCCGGCATCTCGTGCTCGGCCAGGGTGATCTCCTTGCGGCCGAACGCGGCAAGGGAGAGGTCTGCGACCTTGAAGTCCATGGGTGCTGCTCCTCATGGTTCGAGAGGGTGGGTACGGCTGAGCCGTGCGCCGTCCTGGGGACGGGGCACCGAGCACAGTCCGTCGGGGGTCCTCTCTCCCCTCGGCCGGTCGCAAGGACCGCCCGACCCGCCATCAGCAGCGACGCCTGACACTGAGCACGAATCTACACCGATCGGCCGAGTGAGCCCCAGTCAGACGAGGAAGAAGGTGTGCGGTGACGTCAAATTCTCCGACCGGCACCTTCCGGGCCTTTCGGGCTCTTGATCCACCGTTCACGTGCGGGAGGACGCCGGCGGGACCCTGCGCATACCGAAGGCCCCCGCGGGCTGCTGCTCGCGGGGGCCTTCGGCCGTTCCTTGCTACTCGGCCGCCTCGGGGCGGTAGATGTCCGGCTCCAGGTAGATCACCCGGGCGATCGGGACGGCCTCGCGGATGCGGGCTTCGGCGGCGTTGATCGCGTTCGCCACCTCGGTCGCGGTGTCGTGGCCCTCGACGGCGATCTTGGCGGCGACCAGCAGTTCCTCCGGGCCGAGGTGCAGGGTCCGCATGTGGATGACGCGGGTGACGACGTCTCCGTCGACGAGCGCGGTCTTGATCTTCTCGATCTCTTCGATGCCGGCGGCCTCGCCGAGCAGGAGGGACTTGGTCTCCGCGGCCAGGACGATCGCGATCACGATGAGCAGGACGCCGATGCACAGGGTGCCGATGCCGTCCCAGACGCCGTTCCCCGTCAGCAGGGCGAGGCCGACGCCTCCGAGGGCAAGGACCAGGCCGACGAGCGCACCGAGGTCCTCCAGGAGGACGACGGGCAGCTCGGGGGCCTTGGCCCGCCGGACGAACTGGGTCCAGGTCTGCTTGCCGCGGATCTCGTTCGACTCCTTGATCGCGGTGCGGAAGGAGAAGGACTCGGCGATGATCGCGAAGACGAGCACGCCGACCGGCCAGTACCAGGCCTCGATCGGGTGCGGGTGGTTGATCTTCTCGATCCCCTCGTAGATGGCGAACATGCCACCGACGGTGAAGAGCACGATGGAGACGAGGAAGGCGTAGATGTAGCGCTCGCGCCCGTACCCGAAGGGGTGTTGCGGCGTCGCCTCGCGCTTGGCCTTCTTCCCGCCGAGGAGGAGCAGCCCCTGGTTCCCGGAGTCGGCCAGCGAGTGGACGCTTTCCGCGAGCATCGACGAGGAGCCGCTGAAGAGGAATGCCACGAATTTGGCTACAGCGATGGCGAGGTTGGCGGCGAGTGCCGCCACGATCGCCCTGGTACCGCCCGACGCGCTCATGGGTGCAGGATGTCCTTCCTAGCCACTGACTACCGGCCGCACATTGTTGCAGCCGGTGGGACGGACACCGTGTCAGACCACCACGGTGGCACGGAAGACCGTGCCGCTTCCGGACAGTTCGACCTTTTCGCCCGCCGGTACGAAGACCGACTCGCCAGGGGTCAGGGCCAGTTCGCCGACCTGCGGGGCGCCGGCCGTGCAGAGCAGGATCTGCGGGGTCTCGTGCGGGAGCACCCGGGAGGCACCACCGGGCGCGAGCAGGAACCGGGAGAGCCGGAACTCGTCGATGGGGGTCGCGTAGACCTCCTCGCCGTCGCCCTCGGGGCGCAGCAGGTTCGGGTCGCCCGGCTCGAACTTCGCGACCTTGAGCAGTTCGGCCACGTCCACGTGTTTGGGGGTGAGCCCGGCACGCAGCACGTTGTCCGAGTTGGCCAGCAGCTCGACGCCGAGGCCGTCGATGTAGGCGTGCGGGACACCGGCCCCGAGGAACATGGCCTCGCCGGGCTGGAGTCGGACGTGGTTGAGCAGCATGGACGCGATGACTCCCGGGTCGCCCGGGAAGTGGTGGACCAGAGTGGCGTACGGGGCGTACGGGCCACCGAGGCGCGTGACGGCCGCGGCGACGTCGTGCACGGTGTGGGCCATCTCGGTGCGGTCCGCGGTCAGTACGGCCGTCAGCATTTCGCGCAGGGCCGCCTCTTCGGGGTGGGCGCGCAGCAGGTCGACGTACGGCTTGAGGCTGTCCACGTCCAGGCCGGCGAGGAGCTCCGCGGCCTCCAGCGGCGGCCGGAAGCCGCACAGCCCGTCGAACGCGGTGAGCGCGCAGATCATTTCGGGCTTGTGGTTGGGGTCCTTGTAGTTGCGGTGGTCCGCGTCGATCGGGACGCCGCGGCGCTCCTCGTCCTCGAAGCCGGTCCGGGCCTGGTCCAGGTCGGGGTGGACCTGGAGGGAGAGCGGGGCGCCGGCGGCGAGGATCTTGAACAGGAAGGGCAGCCGGGGACCGAACCTGGCGACGGTGGCGGCGCCCAGCTCGCGCTCGGGGTCGGCGGCGATGACCTCCGAGAGCGCCTGCTCGCCCGCTCCGCGGTCGAGGCGGGAGGGGGCGCCCGGGTGGGCTCCCATCCACATCTCGGCCTGGGGCTCACCGGTCGGTTCGACGCCGAGGAGCGCGGGGATGGCCGTGGTGGATCCCCAGGCGTAGGGGCGGATCGTGTTCGTCAGGCGGTCCATCGTCGTCTTCCTGGATAGAGCTGGGTACTTGTGTGCCTCAGCTGTGTCCCCCGGAAGCCAACGCCAGGTAGGCGGTGGCGAAATCCGTGACGGCGAGGAGCTCGGCGAGCTGCTCCAGCTCGACGCCCTCCTCCGGTTCGAGCTCGCTGACGGCCGTGTCGTGGCTGTGGGCGAGCTCGCGCGCGGCGGGAGCGGCGGTGAGGCCACCGGCCGGCCGGTCACGCAGCAGGACGATGCGGGCACGAAGGGCCTGGGGCTCTTCGACCCGGTCCCGGAAGAAGTCGTCGGGGTCGGCGCCGGCGGCGAAGGCCCCTGCGAGCAGGACGCCGTGGGCGGGCAGCGCCTCGGGAAGCACCGCGGACAGGGCGGGGCGGCCGGCGAGCTCGGCGAGCGTGGCGGCGAACCGGCGGCCCGCGGGGGCGGCGCCGGTGCCCTCGCTCCAGATGAGCGGAAGGGAGTCGGCCAGCTCGGCGGCAAGGGTCTTGGCCGGGTTGGAGTAGGTCGCGATGGCGGGCCCGCAGCGCTCGGCCGTCCGGTCGAGCCGGTCGGCGACGAGCTGCAGGGTGTCCGGGGCGGCCGTGATCAGGCCGACCTTGTCGAGGAGCAGCAGCAGGGGCGTCAGCAGGGCCCACAGGGCGCCGGGCCCGGCCGCGGCGGACTCGTCGTACTCCTGGTACGGGGCCTTGGCCATCGGTACGAGTAGTCCGTGCGCGCCCTCCACCGCCTCGCTCAGCGGCGAGCGTTCGGGGGCGACGGCAACGACGGTGCAGCCGCGCCGGTAGGCCTGCTCGGCGAGGACGGCGAGCCCGGGCTCGGTGCCGTCGGTGGTGGCGAGGAGCAGCAGGTCGACGGGTCCGGCCCAGCCGGGCAGCGCCCAGTGCAGCGCGCCGGCCGCGTGGGCGACGCCGGTGGGGTCCAGCCGGATGACGGGCGCGGAGGCTCCGGCGAGGGCGCCGAGCAGGTCGGCGACGCCGGTGGCGGCGGTACCGGGTCCGGCGATCAGGACGGAGCGCGGGCGGCCGTCGGGGCGCAGCTCGGCGAGGCCGGCCTCGTTCGCGTGCCGGGCGGCGGTACGGACTCTGGCTCCGGCCTCGGCCGCACCGCGGAGCAGGCCCCGGCGGTCGACGCGGGCGAGATCGTCCGGTGCGTCGAGGAGCGACTCGTCGAGCATGGCGGCCTCCGGCGGTGTTGACGGATCCAGGGTGGCGGAATCGGTCTCAGCGTCTGCGTGCGTCTGCGTGCGCGTACGTGTGCGTGCGTGCCTACGCGGCGCGGCAGGGGTCAGGCGGGGCGGCGGGCCTCGTCGACGAGGAGCACCGGGATGCCGTCCCGGACCGGGTACGCGAGGCCGCAGTCCTGGCCGGTGCAGATCAGCTCGGGGGCCGTCTCATCGGCCGACTTGTCCTCAAGGGGCGAGTGGCAGGCGGGGCAGGCGAGGATCTGCAGGAGGCCGGCTTCGAGCGGCATGGGGCGGTTCCCTTCGGGCATGTGGGTGGGGCGAGGTCAGCGTACCGCCGAGTCCGCGGCGGTGCGGTGTCGTGGGGGCGGGTCGGGCCGGGCCCCGGGGCCTGCGCCCCGGGGGAGCCCGGCTGCGCCGGGCACCGGGCTCCGCCCGGACCAGGCGCCTCGAACGCCGGCGCGGCCGGAACCGGCGGGGCCCGGACCGACCAGGGGTCAGGCGCGGATGAGGGCGAGGGCCTCGTCGCGGATCTTGACCAGGGTGGCCTCGTCACGCGCCTCGACATTCAGACGCAGCAGCGGCTCGGTGTTGGAGGCACGCACGTTGAACCACCAGTCCTCGGCCGTCACCGTCAAACCGTCCAGCTCGTCCAACGTGATGCCCTCGGTACTGCCGTAGGCGGCCTTCACCGCCGCCACACGCGCCGCCTGATCGGCGACCGTCGAGTTGATCTCACCCGAACCCGCATAACGGTCGTACGAAGCCACCAGCTCCGACAGCGGCCCGTCCTGGCCACCCAGAGCCGCCAGCACGTGCAACGCCGCCAGCATGCCCGTGTCCGCGTTCCAGAAA
>NZ_BMVL01000042.1 GCF_014650695.1 Streptomyces avidinii
GCTTTCCTCCGGGCTTTCGTTCTGTTCTTGCGTTTCCGACTCTATCAGACTCTTTCGTGTCCGACTTCCTCGGCGCTTTCAGGTTTTCGCTTTCGCGTTTCCCTTTCCGGCGGTTCCGACTCTATCAGAAGTTCTCCACCGGATTTCCCCGGCTTCGGATTCTGAAGAATCGAGTGCACCCCACACGGAATTACATTCCTCAGGGGGTGTGGCTGCCGAACTTGTCCAGTTCGAGGCAACCGTTTGACTCTACAACCCGCCCCGGGGGGTGTCAAAACGGCTCGGGCACCCCGGTCGGCCCGAGGGCGGACCTACAGGCCGGCCCGGGTCAGCAACGCTTCTGCCTCGTCCCGGGAGAGGCTCGGAGGGGGCGCTGCTGCCGGGGGGCAGCTGTGGTGGCCGCGAGCGAAGGCCAGCATCCACTCTGCAAGGTCGCTGTCAGGTTCCAAGGTGGCCACCACCCGCTCACGCATGACGGCCGGAGTGTCCGCCCTCGCCGCAATCGCGTTCCGGACGAAGATGTCCGGGTCTTCTGCCAACTGATCGCGCAGGCCGGCCGGCAGGTCCGGATGGACCGCTACGGCCTCTCGCACGTCGGAATCCGGGTCGGTGGCCAACTCCTGGGTCGGCGCCACGTGGCGGACTGCATCAGCGCGCGTCGCCGGATCGGCGAGCAGTACGGGCAGCAGGTCCGCCGGAGGGACGTACGCCCGAGCACTACACCTACGGACGTCCGGGTCGGTATCCGTCAGCAGTGCCCTGCGCACGGTGTCCGGAGCGTCCCGCCAGTGCGAAACAACCGACGACCGGACACCGGGCTCCGGATCTGCGGCCAGGCGGGCCAGCAGATCCGGTGGCAGATGCTTGTTCATCGTGAGGAACCGCCTCACGGACTGATCCGGGTCGTCCGCCAGGCGGGCCAGCAGCCCGGGCGGCTCGTCCGTGATGCTCGCGGCGACCGCGCACCGGACGGTCGGCTCCGGATGCTCTACGAAACGGGCCCGAAGCCAGGACGGGACATGGCTGTTGGCTGCGAGCGAGCGCGCGGAGCCGAGCGCGATGATCTCCTCGATCAGCTCCTCGGTCAGGTCCTTGCGTATCAGCGCGGCCGAGCCGCGGGCCCCCTGGTCCCGGAGCAGGCGCCGTAGGAGGTCGGTGGGAAGGCTCTCCTGGGCTGCCAGAGCTCTGAGTTGGGCGTCCAGATCCATGCACGGAAGGGTAGGGCGCCGTACCTGGGCGTCGGTGCCGAACTGCGCACTATCGCAAGGGGAGCAGTTGGATCAGTTGGAAGGCGGTGTCAGCGTCGGAGTGGGCCAGGGCGGCCCTGACCTCGTACCGGCCGGCCGGCAGATCCACCCGTGTGTGGTTGTCGGGCTCCACCTCGGAGCCGGGCCAGGCGGAGTCGAAGAGCACGACCGGCCCCGGCACGTCCCAGACCTGCCTGTCCTCCCAGGCGGCATCCGCCAGCGCCGCCCCGACGCCGCCCAGCAGGTCCGCTTCCGACTCGGCCGCCACCCATCGCACGAAGACCGCGTGCTCGGGGAGGAACGCCGTGGACGAGGGCTCGTCGCCCAGTACCAGCGCTTGCGCCGGACCCACCGCGAGCAGGCGGGCGTAGCCGGAGACCGCACAAGCCCGGTCGTAGTCGGATTCGGGGCCCTCGCTGTCCGCCCCCTCCCACAGGTTCAACACGGCAGCCGGCACCACCACGAGCGGGCCGCCGCCGGACTCCACCCAGTCGACCAGCCCTGGATCCGCATATCTCGCCATGCCGGGAGGTTAGAGGACCCGGACGGTCGGCGCCGACGGCCGAACGCAACAAACCTGTTCGCCTTGCCGGGCCGGCTCCGCACATGATGGGCGGATGGACGAGGTGACCATCAGCGAAGAAGACCGCCGTCTACTCGGACTCTGGGCCGCCGATTGTGTGGAGCGGGCCCTGCCGCTGTTCGAGGCGAAGGCGCCCTCCGACAGCCGGCCTCGCGAAGCGATCGAAGGTATACGTGCCTTCGTGGACGAGGGGAAGCGGACAGCGCGGCTGCGCTCCCTGGCCTGGGCGGCACACGCGGCCGCTCGCGAGGTCGACGACCCCGCGGCCACGGCGGCGGCCCGCGCCGCGTGCCACGCGGCAGCGACTCCCTACATCCACCCGCTGGCCACCCCGCACCAGTCGAAGCACGTGCTGGGGCCCGCCGTGTACGGGGCACTCGCCCGTGAACTCGCCGCGGAGGGGGACACCGTCGTCGGTGACGAGGAGATCCGATGGGCGATCGAACACGCCCCGACAGCGGTACGCGAACTGCTGCGCCGGATGCCGGCCCGCCGCCCCGGCCGCAGCCGACT
Organism: Streptomyces avidinii; assembly: GCF_014650695.1. Taxonomy (GTDB): domain Bacteria; phylum Actinomycetota; class Actinomycetes; order Streptomycetales; family Streptomycetaceae; genus Streptomyces; species Streptomyces avidinii. The sequence goes on from NZ_BMVL01000042.1 coordinate 2,344, forward strand.
GGAGACGCTCTACTACGCGCTCGACGAGGCCCTGCGCCACTGACCGGCGCCGGAACCCGGTCCGCAGGCGGCAGCGCGGGAGTCCCGGCAGCAGAACGCCGGAGAACTCGGCGGTGAGTGGTTCTCGCCGGGACACCGGTGGGAACCGAGGATGGGGGGCTCAGGTGTAAAGGAACCCGGTCATGGAGGGGGCCGGCTTCTCTTCGAAGGCTTGGCCTGAGCCGGCTACGAAGCCCATCTCCGGGCGTACGCCCTACCGAATCATTCCTCCGCGCCGACGCTCACCAAGTAGACACCCATGTACGGAAGTTACGGTGTGCCTCCGACATCTGCCCGGTGAGCATCTTGATGCGGGACGCGCCCTTCGACGACGCATGGGTTCCAAGGCCGCTCGAATACGTCCTGGCCGGTTCGGCAGGCGCACGGCGCACGATGCACGGCTGGCGAGGCCGGCCGACCGGCGGCTGACGGGGTTCGGGTCGGTGCGCTCCGCCGAGGACGGAGACCGGTACGCCGAGTGCCCGGTAGTGCGGCCTGCGGATCGCCAACGGCCTCACCGAGAACAGCATCGAGCTCGGTCCTCGGTGCTCGGTGTCCTGCGGGGCGGGCGCCGTTCGCGAGCACTCCCGAAAGGCACGACCATGCAATTCACTTCCGAACAGCGCCTCGACGACGGCGTCCTCGAACGCGAATTCTTCCTCGGCGAGATCCCCGACACCCTGTGGACGCCCGAGTCCGCCGCACCGGTCCCGCTGGTCCTGATGGCCCACAACAACGGCCTGCCCAAGGGCGCAGCCCGGCTGGTGGCCCGGGCCCGGCACACCGCGGCGTCCGGCTCCGCGGTGGCCACCATCGATGCCGCCGGGTGCGGTGACCGCCCCCGTTCCGCCGCCGACGAACACGCTCGCGACGACCTCCGCCGCGCGATGCAGGCCGGCGAGCCGGTCGACGAGATCTTCGAGACCCTCGTCGGCTCTCTGGTCGAAAAGGCGGTCCCGGAATGGCGGACCACCCTGGACGCCCTCCTCGCACTGCCCGAGATCGGCGGCCCGGTCGGATACTCGGGGTGGACCGCCGTCGGCATTCGCCTAGCAGTGGTCGAGCCGCGCATCGCGGCCGCCGGCTTCTTCGCCGGAGGGTACGTACCCTCCGCCCAGCGCGAGGAGGCCCGGCAGGTCACCGTTCCCCTGCTGTTCCTGCTGCAGTGGGACGACGAAGGAAACCCCCGGCAACGGGCCCTGGACCTGTTCGACGCCTTCGGCACCACGGAGAAGACGCTGCACGCCAATCCGGGCGGACACACCGGCACCCCGTGGTTCGAGGTGGAGGACGGGACCCGGTTCTTCGGCCGGCACCTGAAGTGAGGCCGGACCGTCAGGCCGACAGCAGACGGTAAGCGGCGCCGGCCAGGACGCTCTCCTCGAAGGACAGGTCCCGGCCCTCCGCAACTCTCTGCACCGCGGGCCCCTGCCAAGCTCTCGGCAGGGACCCGCCCTGCCCGAACTCAGGTTCTGGCGCGCCTTCCGTGAAGCGGGAGCTGGACCCCGAACTGGCCTGGGGCGAGGATGACCGATTCACGGAGTGGGGCGAAGCGATCGGGCGCCATCTTTACCCGCTCGGCGAGCTGGACCACGGCCGGTTCTTCCTGGGCATCGATGAAGTCGGCGTGATCTATCTCGTTGAGACCTGGGTTGCCAGCTTCGGACCGATGCCTCACGCCATGGAGAACTTGGTTCTCGGCGTGGTTCCTCGCCGAATCGATGAGGGGTACGAGCCGGCGGGACAGCCCTCCTGACGCGTCGGTCACCTGTAGAGCAGTACTCGCCTTCGGAGGCGCAGGAATCCGACTCGGCCGAACATCTGCCGTTTGAACATCTTGATCCGGTTGACGTGCCCTTCTACGACGCCCGAGCTCCAGGGCGGGGTGAGACCGGCGATGACAGCGTCGCGGTCGCGGTCGATACCGGCGGCGAGGATGTGGAGGCCGGGCAGGTTGTCGTTGCGGACGGCGTGGAGCCACTCGGGCAACCGCTGGCCTTGCCCGCTCGGTGAAGGTCTCGGCGAAGAACCGCACATGTCTGTTGAGTGCGTCCAGTTCGGGGCAGTGGCCCAAGACGGCCTTGAGGCAGAGCTGTTCCGCCTCGGTGAGGGTGTTGGTGTTGGTGTGGCGGAGGATCCGGCCAGCGACCGTGCGAGGTGAGGGTGGCGGTGCAGTGACGAGGTAGGGCTTGTACTCATCGAGTGCGGACGGGTACCCCTGCCATTCGCCGCGGAAGAGATCCTCGGGCGCGTTGGCGTCGGCGAGGACCTCGACGGTGCGGTAGGTCATGCCGAGTTGGCGTTGGATCGCGTGGCGGGCTGCGACCCGCGGCGAGTAGCGCGCGGACGGCCGCATGCTGCGGCTGACGGACACCGCGAAGACCTGTGCCGTCCGGGCGCCGGCCCGGCCAGCGAGGGCGAGACCGACCGCGGCAAGGTTTCCGTAGCCGGTCGGCAGCGGTGGCTGCTTCGATCCGCCGGTAGCTGCTGGCCTTGCGGCTGGGTGCACGGTGCCTTCGTGGTCGCACCTGTGCAGCACGACCGCCGACTCGAGCCGGCCCGTAAACGCAGAAAAGCCCCGCACCGAACCCATAAGGGCTGGTGCGGGGC
>NZ_BMVL01000043.1 GCF_014650695.1 Streptomyces avidinii
TGCGCCACCAGCAGCACCACCAGAACCAACTTCAAACGACCATCCAGACGAACGGGGCCCTCGGCTCCTCCCCCCTCCCCTGAACCCGCGTCAACACGCGCTCCCTCGACAACCGACATCGCCATACGTCCTTTCGATCACAACTGGGGGCCTTCCACGTCGAAGGCCGGTACTCGCCGGGGAAGCCGGCTCAGGCAGGGGTGTGCGCCGAGGCGCGGCGCCGGAGTTCGTCGGACAGTTCCTGCCAGTCCCGTGCGCACTGGGCGGCCGCGGCGGCGGCCGTCTCGACGCGGTACGGGGGTATTGCGGCGACGATCCGCTCCCACTGGCGCAGTCCGCTCACCTGGAGGTCGAGCATGCGCAGCAGGAGCCTGCCCGCCTCGCTCAGCCTGAGCAGGGGGTCCTTGCACAGGCTGGTGACCAGTACGGGCAGTGGCTGCCCCCGGCCCCGAGGGGGCACCGGGGGCGGGGCGGGGGCCGGGGTGTCGGCGGAGCGGCGCTGGGCGGCCGGTACGGGATCGACTCCCTCTCCGATCCGGCGCCGCACGTCCCGTACGGTCGAGGGCGCGATGCCCGCCTCCCGTGCGATCTGCCGCAGGGACGCGGTGGGGCGGCCGGCCAGCAGCCGGGCCGCGGCCTCCCGGCCCCGGACCGGATCGGCCGGACGGACGCGGCCGTCCTGGCCGACGCGACCCGGTGGCGCCGGCCCGGGCGCCTCGCGGCGGCGCAGCGTCGCGACGGTCCTGGCCGCCAACCCGGTCCGGCGCGCGATGCCGCGATCGGACCAGTCCGGGTGGGACCGCAGGATCCGTAACGCCGCGGTGGTCCGTTCCGCCTGGGTCAGCGGGAGTCCGTGACTGATGTTGGTCTCGACCGAGATCACGAACGCGTCCTCGGCGCTGCCGTCGAAGAACGTCACTCCCACCGTGTCCCGCCCGCACAGTACGGCGGCCCGCAACCGGTGCGTCCCGTCGATGATCCGCATGGTGGGGCGGTGCACGAGCAGCGGCGGCAGGGTCCGGTCGGAGTGCGCGAGGGCCTGTGCGTGGCTCTCGTCCACCGGCACGGTGCGGGGCGAATCCGCGGCGAGCAGGCTGCGGATCGGCACCTCGACCGCGACGTCGGGGTTCTGCGCCGGGTGTCGTGGGTGGGGCTCGTCCATGAAGTTCACCTCCTTCTCGGCACTCGGTGCTTCGGGCGCCGCTCCGTTCGGCGGCCCCGCAGAAGAAATTACGTAATTACCGTTCGGTAACCAATCGGCAGGCCGAACCCCGTTGAGATTTCGGCAAGTTGGCCCAGTAGGGCCAGGTGGGGTGGGCGACCGGGGAACTTCCGCGGTCGCCCACCGAGCGGCGCTCAGACCCCCACGAGCTCCTCCGACCGGACGAACTCCCGTAGCCAGGCCAGGAATTCGGGGCCCAGGTCCTCGCGTTCACAAGCGAGCCGGACCGTCGCGCGCAGGTACTCGGCGCGGTCCCCCGTGTCGTAGCGCCGGCCGGAGAACACGACGCCGTGCACGGGGCGGCCGGCTCTGACCAGGGCCCGCAGGGCGTCCGTGAGCTGGATCTCGCCGCCGCGTCCGGGGGCGGTGTTCCGCAGCACCTCGAAGATCTCGGGATCGAGGAGGTACCGGCCGATGACGGCCAGGTTGCTGGGGGCGGTGCCGGGCTCCGGCTTCTCCACCAGCTCGGTGATGCGTACGCCGTCACCGCCCTCCGACGACCGGTCCACCGCGGCACATCCGTACAGGTGGATGGCCTGGGGCGCCACCTCCATGAGGGCCACCACACTGCCGCCGAACCGTTCCCGCACCTCGGCCATGCGGGCGAGCAGGGGGTCACGGGGGTCGATCAGGTCGTCGGCCAGGAGCACGGCGAAGGGATCCCGGCCGACGTGGGGCGCGGCGCACAGGACGGCATGCCCCAGTCCCTTGGGGTCGCGCTGACGCACGTAGTGGATGTCGGCGAGCTCGGTGGAGGCGCAGACGCTCCGGAGTTTGTCCTGATCACCCCGGCGCCGGAGGGCTTCCTCCAGCTCGTGATTGCGGTCGAAGTGGTCCTCCAGCGGCCGCTTGTTGCGTCCGGTGACCATGAGGATGTCGGACATCCCCGCCGCGACGGCCTCCTCCACCACGTACTGGATGGCCGGCTTGTCGACCACCGGCAGCATTTCCTTCGGGGTGGCTTTGGTCAGCGGGAGGAATCGTGTGCCGAGTCCCGCGGCGGGGATCACTGCCTTGGTTATCCGGTGAGGTGTGGGATTCATGCCATGGACGCTAGAGCCCACCGGATCCGAACGGTTCGAATTGCCTTGCTTTTACTCCTACTTGGGCATTTCCGTTTCCGTCTGCGGCGCCGCGATGCCGCGCCGGATGAGCCGCCAGAGGTCCCTGAGCTCCCCGCTCGCCGCACCGGGGCGCTCGCCCCGGCGGCGGCGCGCCCTGGTGACGACGCCCCCGACCAGATGCGCCGTCAGCAGGGTGGCGGGGCACGGGTCGACCTCGGGGTCCAGCTGCCCCTCTTCGGCGGCCTGCACCATCAGCTCCTTGACCTCCGGGAGCCAGCATCCGCACCAGTCGGGTCCGGCGCCGACGCGCTCCTGGGTCAGGCGCGCCGCGGCGCGCACGGCCGCGTCCGTCTCGATCAGCCGGCCCAGGGCGAGGACGAGCGCGGAAACGGTGTCCAGCGCCGGGCCGCCGCGGGCCGTCACTCCCTCGACCACTCTGCGGGTGGCGGCCCGCCCCGAATCCTCGACGGCGGAGGCCAACTCCCCTTTCGCCGCGAAGTGAAAGGTGAGGGCCCCGATCGAAATTCCGGCGGAACGGCTCAGCCGGGAAAGCGAGGTCCCGTCGTACCCATTGCGGTCGAATTCAGCGGCGGCCACCGAGATCAGATGATTACGGGTGCGTACGCCACGCTCTTGCTTCACCACTGCACTATCACTGCCATCCAGGTCGTTCCTCACTCGCCATTGCGCCCCGCGGGGACATGGCGGCCTCCAGCGTCACCCGAGGGCAGGTCGCCCACAACGCCGACTTGACGAAGAAGCGCCCATGCCCCGCCACTCCGCGCCGACCCCATGACCGGCGCCACCGCCCCCGCGAACCAACGTGCCGAAGTCGCGGGGAGGACGCCATGCGTTCGCTAGAAAAAAAACGAACGTTCTGTATTCTACGAGTACCGACGGCGCCTGCCGACGTCCGCAGTGGAGGGGGAGACAGATGACGACACGGACAAGGACCAGAGCCCTGGCTGCCGGTGACACCGACCTGAAGGAGTTCACGGAGCGCCTCTTCGGGCACTTACCGAGAGCCGACCAGCGACGCTGGGCACGGGTCTACCTGCAGGGACTGCTGACCACCCCGGGGAAGAAGTCCGTACGCAGACTCGCGGCGTCCGTCACGGAGTCGCCCACCGCCTCCCAGTCCTTGCAGCAGTTCATCAACGCGAGCCCCTGGGACTGGAATCCGGCCCGCACCGAACTGCTCCGCTGGCTGGAGGAACGGCAGCCGGTGCGGGCCTGGACGATCGGGCAGGTGTGCTTCCCCAAGCGGGGCGAGCACTCGGTCGGCGTGCACCGCCGCTTCGACCCCGTTGCCGGACGCATCGTCAACTGCCAGTTGGGCTTCTGCCTCTTCCTGTCCCTGGACGGCATGAGCGTGCCCGTGGACTGGCGGCTGGCCCTCCCCGAGGCGTGGGTGACGGATCCCGTCCTGCGCCGCCGTGCGCGCATCGCGCCCGAGGCCGTACACCAGAACCCGGAAGCCCTGGTACTGGAGCTCGCCGACTCGATCGCGACCCGCACCTCGTCGGCACATCCCCCGGTGGTCGCCGACCTCAGCCGCCTCGGCGGGGCCGCCGCCCTGATCGGCATGCTCGGCCGCCGCGGCCACGACTTCCTGGTGTCCGTCCCACCGACCCTCTCGGTGCGCGCGGCCGGCCTGACGCCGGGCGGGGACGGCGCCCGGACGCCCGGGCGCGGGACCACCGCGGCCGACTTCGCCCGTTTGGGCAACACCAGCCACCCGTACGCCACACCGCTTGCCGGTCCCGGCGCACGTCCACAGGGGCAGCGCATCCACTCGGCGCTGGTCAGGGTGCCGGAGGGAGAGTCGGGAGCCCGGGGGGCGCAGCAGATCTACCGGCTGTTCGGCGAACGGCGCCCGGGGGCGGGCGGGCGAGGTGGAACGGGTGGGAGGGGTGGTGCCGGTGGGCCGGTGTGGCTCACCAATATGAACCGGCACCGGATGGACGATCTGCTGGGCCTGGTGCGGGCGGCGGGGCGATCCGCCGCGGTGCTCGGGGCGCTCGCGGACGACTTCGGGCTCCTCGACTTCGAGGGGCGGTCCTTTCCGGGCTGGCACCATCACATGACGCTGATGTCGGCCGCCTATGCGTATGCCCTGCGGGGGCGTGTGAGGATCCCCCGGGCGCAGCCCGCCTGAGCGAGCGGGCGCGGGTCCGGGGGCGGGTCCGGGCGGAGCCCGGTGCCCGGCTGCGCCGGGCACCGCCCCGGCAGGACTGCGTCAGGCGCGGATGAGGGCGAGGGCCTCGTCGCGGATCTTGACCAGGGTGGCCTCGTCACGCGCCTCGACATTCAGACGCAGCAGCGGCTCGGTGTTGGAGGCACGCACGTTGAACCACCAGTCCTCGGCCGTCACCGTCAAACCGTCCAGCTCGTCCAACGTGATGCCCTCGGTACTGCCGTAAGCGGCCTTCACCGCCGCCACACGCGCCGCCTGATCCGCGACCGTCGAGTTGATCTCACCCGAACCCGCATAACGGTCGTACGAAGCCACCAGCTCCGACAGCGGCCCGTCCTGACCACCCAGAGCCGCCAGCACGTGCAACGCCGCCAGCATGCCCGTGTCCGCGTTCCAGAAA
>NZ_BMVL01000044.1 GCF_014650695.1 Streptomyces avidinii
ACGAATCCCACAACTCCCGGCCCATACCGACCCACTGCGAACCCTGACCCGGGAACACGAACACCACCCGGTCGCCTCCCGTCGCCGCGCCCGACGCCGCACGGGCGCCGGATTCACCGGCGGCGACCGTGTGCAGGCCCTCGGTGAGGTCGATCAGGGAACCGCCCAGCACCACGGCCCGGTGGTCCAGGCGGGCTCGGGTCGTCACCAGGGCATGTGCCACATCGGTGATGGCGAGTTCCGGCTCCCGCTCGGCGAGGGCGGCCAGTCGTCCGGCCTGGCCGCGCAGTGCGGCGGAGGAACGGCCCGAGAAGACCCAGGGCACGACGGGCGACACGAAGGCAGGTGCCGCAGGAGCCTCGACGGCGGCCGGCTCCGCCGGCTCCTCCTCGGGAGCCTGCTCCAGGATGACGTGCGCGTTGGTACCGCTGACACCGAACGACGACACACCCGCACGACGCGGACGGCCCATCTCCGGCCACGGACGTTCCTCGGTGAGGAGCTCCACCGCACCCGCGGACCAGTCCACCTTCGGGGTGGGCGCATCCACGTTGAGGGTCTTGGGCAGCAGTCCTTCGCGCAGGGCGAGCACGGACTTGATCACGCCGGCCACACCTGCGGCGGCGCCCGTGTGACCGATGTTGGTCTTGACGGAGCCCAGCCACAGGGGCTGGTCGGCAGGGCGGTCCTGGCCGTAGGTGGCCAGCAGCGCCTGGGCCTCGATCGGGTCGCCGAGCGTGGTGCCCGTACCGTGCGCCTCCACCATGTCCACGTCTGCCGTGGACAGTCCGGCGTTGGCCAGGGCCTGCCGGATCACCCGCTGCTGCGAAGGACCGTTCGGGGCACTCAGACCGTTCGAAGCACCGTCCTGGTTGATCGCACTGCCCTGGATGACCGCAAGGACCTCGTGACCGTTGCGGCGCGCGTCGGAAAGGCGTTCCAGCACGATCATGCCGACGCCCTCGCCCCAGCCGATGCCGTCGGCCGCGGCCGCGAAGGCCTTCGTACGCCCGTCCACGGACATGCCGCCGAGCGTGTCGAACTCGGCGAAGGCACCCGGCGTCGCCATCAGGCCGACGCCACCGGTCAGTGCCAGGTCGCATTCCCCGGTACGCAGGGACTGCGCGGCGAGGTGCAGGGCGACCAGCGAGGAGGAGCAGGCCGTGTCCACGCTGACGGCGGGGCCTTCGAGCCCGAGGACGTACGACACCCGGCCGGACATCACACTGCCGGACGAACCGGTGACGGCGTACCCCTGGCTGGCCGGGGAGTTCATCAGCAGCGCGCCGTACTCCACCGCCGTACCGCCGACGAAGACACCCGTGTCGGAGCCGCGCAGGGACAGCGGATCGATTCCGGTCCGCTCGATGGCCTCCCACGAGGTCTCCAGCAGCAGCCGCTGCTGGGGGTCCATCGCGGCCGCCTCGCGCGGCGAGATCCCGAAGAACGCGGCGTCGAAGTCCCCTGCCTCGTGCAGGAATCCGGAGGGACGGACGCTGCTGATGTTCCAGCGGTCCCAGCCCCGGTAGGAGGGGAACTCGGACATGCCCTCCCGGTGTTCGACGACCACGCGCCACAGGTCTTCCGGGGAGGCGACCCCGCCCGCGTAGCGGCAGGCCATGCCGACGATCGCGAGGGGTTCGTCCGTGGTGGCCGCCCGCACCGCGGCCGACGAGGGCGCGAGTTCCGTGCCGGTACCGAGCAGTTCAGCCAGGAGGTGGGCCGCCAGCTGCTGCGGGTTGGGGTAGTCGAAGACGAGGGTCGCCGGAAGCTTCAGGCCGGTGGCAGCGGTAAGGAGGTTGCGCAGCTCCATCGCGGTCAGCGAGTCGAAACCGAGGTCCTTGAACGGCTTCTCCGGGGTGATCTCCGCCGTGGAGGAGTGCGCCAGGATCCGGGCGACCTCGCGGCGTACCAGGTCCAGCAGGACGGAGACCTGCTCGGTCCGGCTGAGTTCGGCCAGCTCCGCGCGCAGGGCCGAGCCGACCGTGTCATCGGCGGAGGGGGCGGCGGACTCCTCGTTCAGGATGCGGGCGACTTCGGGGATGTCCTCGATGAGCGGGCGTCGGCGGGCCATGGTGTAGCCCGGGGTGAAACGCTCCCAGTCCATGTCCGTGACGGTCAGAGCGGTCTCGTCCTGTTCGATGGCCTGCCGCAGCGCCTCGATGGCCAGGGCCGGGTCCATCGCCCGGACGCCGCGCCGCGACAGCTGCTCGGCGGTGCCGTCGGTGGCCATGCCGGTGGCCTTCCAGCCGCCCCAGGAGACGGAGGTCGCGGTCAGACCGCGGGCCCGGCGCTGGCGGGCCAGACCGTCCAGGTAGGCGTTGGAGGCGGCGTACCCGCCGTTGCCGGCGCTGCCCCAGACGGCGGCACCGGAGGAGAACAGGACGAACGCATCCAGGTCGATGCCGAGTTCGGCGGTCAGGGCGTCCAGGTGCCGCGCACCGAGGGTCTTGGCCGCCATCTGGGCTTCCAGATCGGCGAGTTCCAGTTCCCCGACGGTTCCGTAGCTGGCCACTCCTGCGGTGTGGAAGACGGCGGTGAGGGGGTGTTCGGCGGGAACGGCCTCGATGATCGCGGCGAGCGCGTCGCGGTCGGTGACGTCACACGCCACGACCGACACCTCGGCGCCCAGGCCACGCAGTTCCGCCGCCAGCTCGGCGGCGCCTTCGGCCGCCTCACCACGACGGCTCAGCAGCAGGAGGTGCTCCGCACCGTCCTTCGCCAACCAACGCGCCAAATGGGCACCGATACCACCGGTACCACCCGTGACCAGGACCGTGCCCCGAGGGTTCCAGTCCCGCACCACATCCGGGTTCGCCCCGAGAGGCGCACGGACCAGACGACGGGCGTACGCACCCGACGACCGGACCGCGACCTGGTCCTCACCCTCGCCCGCGGCAAGAACACCCGTGAACCCGGCGGCCACCCGCTCGTCCCACACCTCGGGAACGTCGACCAGACCACCCCAGACACCGGGCTGCTCCAGACCCACGATCTGACCCAGCGCCCACACCTGCGTCTGCGCCGGCCGGACCACATCATCCGCACCCACCGCCGCGGCACCCCGCGTCAGCACCCACAGGGGCGCCTCCAGCCCGGCGGTCGCGAGAGCCTGGACCAGCGTCACCGTGGCCGACGTACCCGCTTCCTCGTCCCAGCCGAGGAGGGACACCACGCCCGCCACGTCCGGGGATCCGGAGAGTCGTGCGGCCAACGCCTCACGATCGAGACCGGAAGCGATCGCAACGGAGGTCACTTCGGCACCCGCTGCTACGAGGGCATCGCGGACCTCCTCGGTCGGCGCCCCGGTACCGGACGTGACCAGCAGCCACGTCCCGTTCAGACGACCGGACGAGGGCACGGTCACCGAACGCCACACCGTGCGGTATCGCCACGAGTCGAGGGTCGACTGCTCCTGGCGGCCCTTGCGCCACGCCGACAGCGCGGAGAGTACCGGCGCCCAGGCGTCCGCATCCGGGCCGGCGACCAGTTCGGCGATGCTTGCGGCATCCGCGCGCTCGACCGCACCCCAGAACGCCGCGTCCACGGGGTCGACCGCACCGTCCGCGGTCGGTGCCACGGCGTCTTCCAGCCAGTAGCGCTGGTGCTGGAAGGCGTAGGTCGGAAGGGACACCCGGTTGCCCGCGGTG
>NZ_BMVL01000045.1 GCF_014650695.1 Streptomyces avidinii
CAGCGACGAATGCAGCGGAGCACCACCCTCGGCGGCGCCGTATGAACGAGCAGCCCACTGGGCGTAGTTGGCGAGCCCGCCGTGCGTGACGGCCACGCCCTTGGGACGACCCGTGGAGCCCGACGTATAGATCACATACGCCAGACCCTCGGAACGGGTCACCACCTCGGGAGCGGTGTCCTCAAGCATCGACAACTGGACGCCCATCAGCGTCGAGTCCAGCGCAACCATCCGCGCACGACCCGCCGGAAGATCACCCAGGATCTCCTCATCCGTCAGCGTCAACACCACACCACTGTCCGCGAGCATGAACGAGATCCGATCCACCGGATAACCAGGATCGATCGGCAGGAACGCAGCCCCCGCCTTCCACACCGCAAGAATCGCCACCACGGCATCCACACCACGCGGCAGGCACACACCCACCACCGACTCCGCACCCACACCCTGACCCACCAGGAACCGCGCCAGCCGATTCGCCCGCACATCCAACTCCGCGAACGACACCTCAACACCATCGGCAACCACAGCCACCGCATCCGGAGCCCCCACCACCCGCGCCCCGAACAACCCCGGCACCAAACCCGAACCGAGGTCTACTTCAGTGGCGTTCCACTCCGTGACGACCCGACGACGCTCGTCCCCATCGAGGATGTCCACCGCGCTCAGCGGCACGCGCGGGTCAGCAGCCACCGCGGCCAGGACGCGCACCAGGCGCTGGGCGAAGAGCTCGACCGACGCCGGCTCGAAGAGGTCCGCGGAGCCGATGATCCCGCCGTGCAGACCGGCCGGAGCGCCCTCGGCATCGCGGCGCTCGCCGAGGCCGACCTGGACGTCGTACTTGGCCCACACGGTCGACGTCGGTGCATCAGTCATACGGGCACCCGCGAGATCCAGTTCCGCCTCCTTGTTGTTCTGCAGCGTCAGCGACACCTGGAACAAGGGGTGGCGAGCCATGGAGCGGCTCGGTGCGAGCTGTTCCACGAGCTTCTCGAAGGGGACTTCCTGGTGGGCGAAGGCGGACAGTCCCGCCTCACGGGCCCGTGCCAGGACGTCGGCGAAGGTCGGGTCACCGGACAGGTCCGTCCGAATGACGAGGGTGTTGATGAAGAAGCCGACCAGGTCGTCGAGCGCCTCGTCCGTACGTCCCGCGTTGGCGGTGCCGATCGGGATGTCGGTGCCCGCACCCAGGCGGTTCAGCAGGACGGCCAGCGCCGACTGCAGGACCATGAACATGGTCGCGCCTTCGGCGCGCGCCACCTCGGCGAGCCGGGCGTGCACGTCCGCGGGAACCTCCAGCTGGACGCTGTGGCCCTGCTGGGAGGAGGTGGCCGGGCGGTTCTTGTCGAACGGGAGGTCCAGTTCCTCGGGGATGCCGGACAGCGTGTGCTTCCAGTAGTCGATCTGACGCGAGATGAGGCTGTCGGGCCGCTCCTCGTCGCCGAGCAGGTCGCGCTGCCATATGGCGTAGTCCGCGTACTGCACCGGCAGCGGCGTCCATTCCGGTGCCCGGCCCGTGGAGCGCGCCGCGTAGGCGAGCGAGAAGTCGCGCGTCAGCAGCGCCGTCGACCAGCCGTCCCTGGCGATGTGGTGCAGGACCACGGCCAGTACGGGATCGGTGCCCTCGCCTGCTTCGAACAGCGAGGCGCGGATCGGCACCTCGGAGGTGAGGTCGAAGGGGTATGCGGCTGTCTTCTCCACCTCGTCCTGCAGGTCCGCCGCGGCCACGGCGACGGTCGTGACCTCCCAGTCCAGCTCGTCGAGACCGAGGATCCGCTGGTAGGGCTCGCCGTCGACGACGGGGAAGACGGTGCGGAGCACCGCGTGCCGTTCGATCACGTCGCGGAAGGCCGCGTCCAGCGCCTCGCGGTCGATCTCCCCGGACAGGTGGAGCACCACCGGGATGTTGTACGACGCGCTCGCGTCCTCCAGCTGGTTGATGAACCAGAGGCGCTGCTGACCGTACGAGAGCGGGAGGCGCTCGGGGCGGTCCATCCGCGTGAGCGGAGCACGGGCGCTCTCGGCCCCTGCCAGTCGGGCGGCGAGCTGGGCGACGGTCGGCTCTTCGAAGAGCGTGCGGATCTCGGTCTCGATGCCGAGGACGGTGCGGATCCGGCTGACGAGCCGGACCGCGAGCAGGGAGTGTCCGCCGAGTTCGAAGAAGTCGTCGTCCACGCCGACGTTTTCGAGCCCGAGGACATCGGCGAAGGCGAGGCAGAGCAGCTCCTCCCGCAGGTTCGCCGCCCGGCGGCCGCTGCCGGCCGTCGTCACGCCGTACTCAGGTGCGGGCAGGGCCTTGCGGTCGAGCTTCCCGTTGGACGTCAGCGGCAGCGCGTCCAGGACGACCACGGCCGCGGGCACCATGTGCTCGGGCAACCGCCGGGCCATGAACTCCCTTACCGCGGACGGAAGTCCGTCGAGGTCGCCGTCCTCGTCCATCGGCACCGCATAGGCCACCAGGCGCGTGTCGCCCGGTACGTCCTCGCGGGCCACCACCGCTGCCTGCGCGACGAGCGGGTGCGCGGTCACGGCGACCTGGACCTCACCCGGCTCGACGCGGTAGCCGCGGATCTTGACCTGGTCGTCGGCGCGGCCCTGGAAGACCACTCGGCCGTCCTCGGTCCAGCGGGCCCGGTCACCCGTCCGATACATCCGCAGGCCGGGCTCGAACGGGTTCGCGACGAACCGCTCGGCCGTCAGCGCGGTCCGCTTGACATAACCCCGCGCCAGCTGAACACCCGCCACATACAACTCACCCACAACACCGACAGGAACCGGCCGCAGCGAAGCATCCAACACGTAGAACCGGGTGTTCGCCACCGGAGCACCCACCGGCACCAGCCCGGCATCCGCGTCGGAGACCTCCAGTCGGGTCGTCGCCACACCGATCGTGGTCTCGGTCGGCCCGTAGTGGTTGAACACCACCCCGTCACCGCCGTGCTCGACCAGCTCCCGCACCAACGCCGGAGCAGCCGCCTCACCACCCAGAACCAGCGAACGCCCCGGAAGGACACCCTCCACGCCGGTGACCGAAGCCAGCGCCGCCAGGTGCGAGGGAACCGCCTTCAGGAAATCGATCCCGTGCTCGACCAGATACGAGGACACCGCCGCCGGATCGGTAACCGCACCCTCCTCCAGGACGTGCAACTCACCACCCGTGGTCAGGCTCGCGAACACCACCGTGTTCCCCAGGTCCGTCGCCTGCGCCTGAAGCAGCGCATACCGG
>NZ_BMVL01000046.1 GCF_014650695.1 Streptomyces avidinii
GTCCGACTTCCTCGGCGCTTTCCAGGTTTTCGCTTTCGCGTTTCCCTTTCCGGCGGTTCCGACTCTATCAGAAGTTCTCCACCGGATTTCCCGGCTTCGGATTCCTGAATGAGGAGTCGGTTGTACCCCACTGGAATTCAATTCCGTATCGGGGGCGAGAGAAAGCTTAAACCATCGCTGCCGAACTTGTCCAGTTCGAGGCAACCGTTCGAATCTACCTCTCCGCGCGCTCCGTGTCAACGGTCTTCGCGGGACGACGAGGAGACTAGCAGCTCAACGGGCTTGTACGCACATCAGGCGGCCGTCGGGAGCGTTGCCGTGCGGTCGGCCTCCTCCACGTCGCCCACCTCGCCGGACCGCGCGGCCCTGCCGCCCAGGACGAAGACGTAGAGGAGGAAGGCGACCTCGGCTGCGACGCCGATCGTGATGCGGGCCCAGGTCGGGAGGCCCGACGGGGTCACGAAGCCCTCGATCAGGCCCGAGATGAAGAGGACCACCGCGAGGCCGATGGCCATGCCGAGAGCGGTTCGGCCCTGTTCCGCGAGCGCCGTGCGGCGGGTGCGGGGGCCCGGGTCGATGACCGTCCAGCCCAGGCGCAGGCCCATGCCCGCGGCGACGAAGACCGCCGTCAGTTCGAGCAGGCCGTGCGGGAGGATCAGGCCGAGGAACACGTCGAGGCGGCCGGCGGAGGCCATGAGCCCCAGGCCGACGCCGAGGTTGGCCATGTTCAGGAAGAGGATCCAGAGCACCGGTATCCCCAGGAAGGCGCCCAGGACCAGGCAGATCGCGGCCGCCTGCGCGTTGTTCGTCCAGACCTGGGCGGCGAAGGAGCCCGCGGGGTGGCTGGAGTAGTAGGTCTCGTACTCGCCGCCGGGCTCCGTGAGCGCCTTGAGGTGTTCGGGGGCCGCGATGGCGCTCTGCACCTCCGGGTGCGTGGCTATCCACCAGCCGATGAGCACGCCGATCGCCGTGGAGATCAGGGCGGTCGGTATCCACCAGCGGCGGCTGCGGTACACGGCGGCCGGGAAGCCCACGGTGAAGAAGAGGGCCGCGTCGCGCCAGCCGGCCCGGCGGGTGCCCGTCACGGTGGCGCGGGCGCGGGCGACCAGCTGGGTCAGCCGCCCGGTGAGCAGGGGGTCCGGGGCGCTGGACTGGATCTGGGAGAGGTGGGTGGAAGTGCGCTGGTAGAGCGCGACGAGTTCGTCGGCCTCCTCGCCGGTGAGTTTGCGGCCTCGGCCCAGGAGCTGGTCGAGCCGGTCCCACTCCGCACGGTGTGCGGTCACGAAGACGTCGAGATCCATCCGGTTGCCGCTCCCCTGTCCCAGGTCCCCTGGCCGCTGCCTATTCCTAGTGTGGTCAGCTTGGCAGACTGGATGCCGTAAGGGCGGGGCGGGCGGGTCACATGAGAGGTGCTGCGGTGAGCGATCTGGTGACGGGGGACGCGGTCGTCCTGGGGCTCAGGCCCGCGCGGCTGCCGAGCCGCGGGCTGGCGATCCTCCTGGACCTGACCCTCTACGTCACCGGGTACGTGCTCATCTCCGTCGGGCTGACCATGGCGACCGCTTCGCTGGACGAGGCGGCCCGGGCGGCCGTGGGGGTGGCGAGCTTCCTGCTGTTCGTCGTAGGTGTGCCGATCGCGGTGGAGACGCTGTCCCACGGGCGGTCGCTCGGCAAGCTCGCCTGCGGGCTGCGGGTCGTGCGGGACGACGGCGGGCCGATCCGGTTCCGGCACGCGATGGTCCGCGGGGCGATGGGGATCGTGGAGCTGATCCTGACCTTCGGGTCGATCGCGTGCATCGCCTCGCTGGTGTCGGCGCGCGGGCGGCGGCTCGGGGACGTGTTCGCGGGGACGCTCGTGGTCCGGGAGCGGGTGCCGGGGGCGCGGGTCATGCCGGTGCCCCCGCCGCCGCCGTGGCTGGCCGGGCGGTTCACCGGGCTGGATCTGTCCGCGGTGCCGGACGGGCTGTGGCTGGCGATTCGCCAGTACCTGACGCGGATGAACCAGCTGGATCCGCAGGTGGGTGCCGCGATGGCGGTGCGGCTCGCGGACGATCTGGTGGCGCGTACGGGAACCCCGCCGCCGGCCGGGGTGCCGGCTGCCGCGTTCCTGATGGCCGTGGTGCACGAGCGGCAGTCGCGGGACGCCGCGCGGGCGTTCCGGTCGGCCGCCGTCGCCGGTCCGGGGGCCGGCTCCGGGGCCGGGTTCGCGCCCCATCCCTCTCCGATGCCGATGCCCGTGGCACCGCCGGTCGCCTACGTTGCTCCCGCGTCTGTGGCTCCCGTGGCTCCCGTGGCGCCTGCTGATGCTCCGCGCGCCGGCGGGTTCGCGCCGCCCGCCTGAGGGGTCACTGCTCCTCGAAGGCCGAGGGCGGTGTCTCCAGGTGTTCGAGTTCGATGCCGGGGGCCGAGAGGACCACGTCCCCGGCGATGTGGATCGTGTGGACCTCGCCCGTGTCCAGTGCGCTGACCCGGTACTCGTCCACCAGGAGCGGGCCGCTGTCCGTGGGGTGTTCCTCGCGGGCCAGCAGCGCCCAGGCCTGGTCGACCGTACGGGGTGCCAGTACCGGGTCGGTGAGGGCTAGGAGCCTGACGCGGGTGGCGGGGGCGCCGGGAGTCAGGCGCAGCAGGCGGGACGTGGCGATGAGGAAGGCCGGGGAGGTGCCGGTGAAGCCTGGGGCCGCGATGTTGCCCTCGGTGGCCTCGGTGCCGGTGGGGTCGGTACGTACCCAGGTGACGCCGTCGATGGCGGCGCCGCGCACCTGCCAGCTCGCGGCGTTGACCTCCATGCGGATGGGGCGGCCCAGCTCGTCGATCGCCAGGTCGACGGAACCGCGGTGGTCCCCGTCCGGGCCGGTGAGCTGGGAGACGTAGCGCCAGCCGGAGGGTCCGGGGGCGCAGTGGAAGTGCTCCTCGCCGAGGGGGGTGTGGTCGTGCGGGTCGTGGAGCGAGTAGCGGCCGCGGGGCATGGTGCGCACTCTTCTTGGGATCGAGGGATACGGGGCAGGCCCCCGGCACGCTGCCGGGGGCCTGCTTCACGTACTGCTGCCGCTGATCAGAGCCTGATCAGGGGTTGATCAGTAGCGGTAGTGGTCCGGCTTGTACGGGCCCTCGACCGGGACGCCGATGTAGGCGGCCTGCTCCGGGCGGAGCGTGGTCAGGCGGACGCCGAGCGCGT
>NZ_BMVL01000047.1 GCF_014650695.1 Streptomyces avidinii
GATGATGTCCTTGTTGCCGGTCGTGGTGATGAAGATGTCGGCCGTCTCGACGACGTCGTCGAGGGTGGCGACCTGGTAGCCGTCCATCGCCGCCTGCAGCGCGCAGATCGGGTCGATCTCGGTGACGATGACCCGCGCGCCCTGGCCGCGCAGCGACTCCGCACAGCCCTTGCCGACGTCGCCGTAACCGAAGACGACCGCGACCTTGCCGCCGATCAGGACGTCGGTCGCACGGTTGATGCCGTCGATCAGCGAGTGACGGCAGCCGTACTTGTTGTCGAACTTCGACTTCGTCACCGCGTCGTTCACGTTGATCGCCGGGAACAGCAGGCTGCCCTCGGACATCATCTCGTACAGACGGTGGACACCGGTCGTGGTCTCCTCCGTCACACCGCGGATCCCGGCGGCCAGGGCCGTCCAGTCGATGCTCGTCCTGCCCAACAGGCCCAGGACCAGGGCCATTTCCTCGTTTTCGGCGGTGGAGGGGTCCGGGACCCGGCCGGCCTTCTGGTACTCGACGCCCTTGTGGACCAGGAGGGTGGCGTCACCGCCGTCGTCGAGGATCATGTTGGGGCCCGCGTGCCCGGGCCAGGTCAGCGCCTGCTCGGTGCACCACCAGTACTCCTCCAGCGTCTCGCCCTTCCAGGCGAAGACCGGGATGCCGGCGGCGGCTATCGCGGCGGCGGCGTGGTCCTGGGTGGAGTAGATGTTGCAGGACACCCAACGGACGTCGGCGCCGAGCGCGACGAGGGTCTCGATGAGCACGGCCGTCTGCACGGTCATGTGCAGCGAGCCGGTGATGCGGGCGCCGGCCAGCGGCTGCGCCTGGGCGTACTCGGCGCGGATCGCCATCAGGCCCGGCATCTCGTGCTCGGCCAGGGTGATCTCCTTGCGGCCGAACGCCGCGAGAGAGAGGTCTGCGACCTTGAAGTCCATGGGTTCTACTCCGTGATGGTGGTGGCTGGGTCGTGGCTGACGTTCAGGTTCTGATGGATCTCTAGAGTCGCGGTGGACTTGTTGAGGGTGATGTAGTGCAGGCCGGGTGCGCCCTCGGCGAGGAGGCGCTCGGACATGGCGGTCGCGTACTCGACGCCGATGCGGTGCCCGGCCGCCGGGTCGTCCTTGGCGGCTTCGAGCCGCCGGGCGAGGGCGTCGGGGAAGCGGGCGTCGCTGAGCTCGGCGAAGCGCCGGATCTGGCGGAAATCGGTCGCCGGCATGATCTCGGGGATGATCGGGGTCAGGCAGCCGACGGCGAGGAGCCGGTCCCGCAGCCGCAGGTAGTCCTCGGCGTGGAAGAACATCTGGGTGATGGCGTAGTCGGCGCCGGCATGGCACTTGGCGGCGAAGTGGCGGATGTCCTCGGTCCAGGAGGGCGAGCGGGGATGACGCTCGGGGAACGCCGCCACGCCCACGGTGAAGTCGCCCAGCCGGCGGATGAGCGAGACCAGTTCGTGGGCGTGGGTCAGGCCGTCCGCATGCCGCGTCCACTCCCCCTTCGGATCGCCCGGCGGGTCACCGCGCAGGGCGAGGATGTCGCGGATACCGGCGTCCGCGTACTGGCCGATGATGTGGCGCAGTTCGGCGACCGAGTGCCCGACCGCGGTCAGGTGCGCGACCGGGCGCAGGGTGGTCTCGGCGGCGATGCGCTTGGTGACCTCGACGGTGCGGCTGCGGGAGGAGCCGCCGGCGCCGTAGGTGACGGAGACGAAGGAGGGGGCGAGGGCCTCGATGCGGCGGACGGCCGCCCACAGGGTGCGCTCCCCGGCGTCCGTCTTCGGGGGGAAGAACTCGAAGGAGAAGGTCCGCCGGCCCTGGGCGAGCAGTTCACGGACGCCGAGCGGGGCGGGGGTGGGGGCGCGGGACGTACGGGGGCGTTCGGCGGTGGCGGCCAGGGCAGCCGGCATGTCGGACTCCTTTCCGGCTGGTGGGGGGTCAGCGCGCGTTGAAGTAGTTGGCTTCGGGGTGGTGGATGACGATGGCGTCGGTGGACTGCTCGGGGTGGAGCTGGAACTCCTCGGAGAGCTGGACGCCGATCCGCTCGGGCTCCAGGAGGTCGGCGATCTTCGCGCGGTCCTCCAGGTCGGGGCAGGCCGGGTAGCCCAGTGAGTAGCGGCAGCCCTGGTACTCGGTGCGGAACATGCCGGCCATGGACTGCGGGTCGGAGCCGCCGATACCGAGGTCGGCGCGCACGCGGGCGTGCCAGTACTCGGCGAGGGCCTCGGCGAGCTGGACGGACAGGCCGTGGAGTTCCATGTATTCGCGGTAGGCGTCGGCGGCGAAGAGCCGCGCGGTCTCCTCGCCGATGCGGCTGCCCACGGTGACGACCTGGAGGCCGACGACGTCGGTCTCGCCGGACTCCTCCGGGCGGAAGAAGTCGGCGAGGCACAGGCGGCGTCCGCGCTGCTGGCGGGGGAAGGTGAAGCGGGTACGTTCCGAGCCGTTCTCGCCCAGGATGATGAGGTCGTCGCCCTTGGAGACGCAGGGGAAGTAGCCGTGGACGACCGCGGCTTCGAGGAGGCCGTCGGTGTGCAGCTTGTCGAGCCAGCCGCGGAGCCGGGGGCGGCCGTCGGTGGCGATGGTGTCGGTGTCCTTGAGGCCCCACTGGCCCTTGAAGAGGGCGCCCTCGTCGAGCCATGAGGCGTAGTCCTTGAGCGGGATGCCCTTGACGACGCGGGTGCCCCAGAACGGCGGGGCGGGGACGGGGTTGTCGGCGGCGACGTCGGAGCGGCCGGCGTCGACCGGTTCCGCCGCCCCAAGGAGGGGTGTGTCGCGCTTGGGTACGCGGCGCTGCTTGAGGGGCGGGAGTTGGGCCCCGGGAACGCCGCGTTTGACGCCCATCAGGGCGTCCATGAGGCGCAGGCCCTCGAAGGCGTCGCGGGCGTAGCGGACCTCGCCCTCGTAGATCTCGTGGAGGTC
>NZ_BMVL01000048.1 GCF_014650695.1 Streptomyces avidinii
AATCCCACAACTCCCGGCCCATACCGACCCACTGCGAACCCTGACCCGGGAACACGAACACCACACCACTGCCGGAGGCGCGGCCGGACACCACACCGGTGCCGTCCTCGCCCTCCGCGACCGACCGCAGTCCCGCGACGAGCGCCTCCCGGTCACCGCCCAGGACCACGGCCCGGTGCTCGAACGCCGAACGCGTGCCCGCCAGCGACAGACCCACATCCGCAGGGCTCAGCGCCGGGTACTCCGTGAGGTGGTCCAGCAGCCGCCGCGCCTGGGCACGCAGCGCGGCCTCGTTGCGACCGGAGACCACCCACGGCGTCGACGGCAGAGCCGTTCCGGGACCGGCCTCCTCACCCGCGGCCTCCGGGGCGGCTTCCGGAGCCTGCTCCAGGATCACGTGGGCGTTGGTGCCACTGACCCCGAAGGAGGAGACGGCGGCGCGTCGGGGGCGGCCCCGGTCCGGCCAGGCACGGCTCTCCGTGAGCAGGCGCACCGCGCCTCCGGACCAGTCGACGTGCGGGGTCGGCTCGGACACGTGCAGGGTCTTCGGCATGACGCCGTGCCGTAGCGCCATGACCGTCTTGATCACACCACTGACTCCGGCGGCGTACTGGGTGTGGCCGATGTTGGACTTGACGGAGCCGAGCCACAGGGGCTCGTCCGCCGGGCGGTCCTGGCCGTAGGTGGCCAGCAGGGCCCGCGCCTCGATCGGGTCGCCCAGCGTCGTGCCCGTACCGTGCGCCTCCACCATGTCCACGTCTGCCGTGGACAGTCCCGCACCGTCGAGCGTCCGCAGGATGAGGCGGCGCTGCGCGGGCCCGCTCGGCGCGGTCAAGCCGTTGCTGGCTCCGTCCTGGTTGATACCGGTCTCCCGCAGCACGGCCAGTACCCGGTTTCCGTCGCGCTGGGCGTCGGACAGCCTCTGCAGGACGACGACGCCGACGCCCTCGCCCCAGCCGGTGCCGTCCGCGTCCGAGGAGAACGCCTTGCAGCGGCCGTTCGAGGCCAGTCCGCCCTGACGGGAGAACTCGGGGAAGGCGCCGGGGGTGGACAGTACGGAGACGCCGCCGGCCAGCGCCAGCGAGATCTCGTCCTTCCGCAGGGCCTGCACCGCCAGGTGCATGGACACCAGGGAGGAGGAGCAGGCGGTGTCGATGGTGACCGCCGGTCCCTCCAGCCCGAGCACGTAGGCGACCCGGCCGGACAGGACACTGCTGGAGGTACCGGTCAGCATGTAGCCGTCGGACGCCATCGACGAGGCGCCCAGCAGGCCGGCGAAGTCACCGCCGGTACCGCCGAAGAACACGCCGGTGGCACTGCCGCGCAGGCCCCGGGGGTCCACTCCGGCGCGCTCCAGCGCCTCCCACGACGTCTCCAGCAGCAGCCGCTGCTGGGGGTCCGTGGCGGTGGCCTCGACCGGGGAGATCCCGAAGAAGTCGGGGTCGAAGTCGCCCGCCCCGTGCAGGAACCCTCCCTCCAGGGTGGTCGAGGCGCCCGACTCCCCGGCGTCGGTGCGGTACAGCCGGTCCAGGTCCCAGCCGCGGTCCTCGGGGAAGCCCGAAACCGCGTCCGTTCCCTCGGACACCAGCTGCCACAGCGCCTCGGGGGTCTCCGCCCCGCCCGGGTAGCGGCAGGCCATGCCGACGATCGCGATCGGCTCGCGGGCCTTGTCCTCGACCTCGCGCAGCCGTTGCTGAAGTCCGCGGGCCTCGGCGACGGCCCGCTTGAGGTAGTCGCGGAACTTGTCCTCGTCGGACATGGTCAGTGCTCCTTGATGGTGTGTTCCCGGTCGACCAGGGGTGGGTCAGAGCCCGAAGCCCTGGTCGATCGCGTCGAAGAGGTCGTCGGTGGAGGCGGTGTCGAGATCGTCGAGGCCGTGGGCCGAAGCCGGCTCGGCGTCCCCGGCGCTCCACTTGGACAGCAGCCCGCGCAGCCTGCGTGTGACGCGGTCGCGGTCGCCGTCGTCCGCCGCGATCGCGGCGAGGGCGGCTTCCAGCGCATCCACGTCGGACAGCGCCGCCTCCACGTCGGAGATCCCCGCGGGGGCGAGCTCCGCGAGCAGGTACCCGGCCAGCGCATCGGGGGTCGGGTGCTCGAAGACGAGCGTGGCCGGCAGCCGCAGACCGGTGGCCGTGCCGAGCCGGTTGCGGAACTCCACGGCGGTCAGCGAGTCGAAGCCGAGCTCGTTGAACGACCGGTCCGGCGCGACGGCTTCGGCCGAGGCGTGTCCCAGTACGGTCGCCGCGTTCGAGCGGACGACGTCCAGCAGCCTGCGGTGGCGTTCGGCGGCCGGCAGCGCGGCCAGCCGCGTCGACAGCTCGGCACCGTCGTTCCCCGCCCGCACCACCCGGCGGGACGTGCTCCGCACCAGCCCGCGGAACAGGTGGGGCACCCGGTCCGGATCCCCCTTCAGCGCCGCCGGGGTCAGCCGGGTGATCACCTGCAGCGGTACGTCGGCCGCGCAGGCGGCGTCGAACAGGGCGAGCCCCTCCGCGTCCTCCAGCGGACGCATGCCCGCCCGGGACATGCGCTCCACTTCCTCGTCGGCCAGGTGGCCGGTCATGCCGCTGCGTTGGGCCCAGAATCCCCAGGCGA
>NZ_BMVL01000049.1 GCF_014650695.1 Streptomyces avidinii
ACGCCGACGCGATCCGCCCGGCCCACACCGGATCGAACAAATCCGCCGACACCGTCACGGTTCCCCGTACACCGGCGGGACGGCCGTCCGCGTCGAACACCTCGCCGACCAGTACATCGAGGTCGAACTTCGCCGCGGCGCCGGAGACGGCCGGCTCGGGCTCCACCGCGTCGGCCTGCGCCGATCCGGTCTCCGTCGGGCCGCCGGCCTGCAGACCGGGCAGGTCGAGCACGACGTCCACGGTGTTCTGCTTGGTGAGGACGACCTGGAAGAGGGGGTGTCGGGCCATCGAGCGGGCCGGTGACAGTTCCTCCACCAGCTTCTCGAACGGCACGTCCTGGTGTCCCAGGGCCGACAGCGTCCGCTCCCGGACCCGGCCCAGCACCTCACGGAACGTCGGATCACCCGACAGATCCGTCCGCACCACCAGCGTGTTGATGAAGAACCCGATCAGGTCGTCCAGCGCCTCGTCCGTCCGCCCGGCGTTCGCCGAACCGATCGGAATGTCCGACCCCGCCCCCAGCTTGGAGAGCAGCACCGCCAGCGACGCCTGCAGCACCATGAACGGGGTCACACCCTCGACCCGCGCCACCTCCACCAACCGCGCATGCACGACCGCCGGAACCTCGACCTCCACCTGGTGTCCGCGGTGCGAGGCGACCATCGGACGCGGCCGATCGAACGGCAGCTCCAGCTCCTCCGGCGAACCGGACAACGCGTCACGCCAGTAGGCGATCTGACGCGAGATCACACTCTCCTCGTCCTGCTCGTCGCCGAGGATCTCACGCTGCCAGAGGGTGTAGTCGGCGTACTGGACCGGCAGCGCGTCCCACTCGGGCGCCCGGCCCTCGCTCCGCGCCGCGTAGGCGACGGACAGGTCCCGCGCCAGCGGGCCCTTCGACCAGCCGTCACTGGCTACGTGGTGCATCACCACGACGAGCACCCGCTCATCCGGGCTCGCCTCGAACAGCCAGGCGCGGAAGGGGATTTCCGATGACAGGTCGAAGGCGTGCTCCAGGGTGCGCTCGACGGCCGGCACGAGGTCGGCCGGGGCCATGTCCTGGACGGACAGCTCCCAGTCCAGGTCGTCGATGCCGACGATCCGCTGGTACGGCTCGCCGTCGACGACGGGGAACACGGTGCGGAGCACCTCGTGCCGGCCGAGCACGTCACGGAACGCAGCGCCGAGGGCGTCGCGGTCCACTCGGCTCGACAGCGACACCACTGCCGGCACGTTGTAGGTCGCGCTGGGGCCTTCGAGCTGGTTGAGGAACCACAGGCGGCGCTGCGCGAACGACAGCGGCACCCGCTCGGGGCGGACACCCGAGGTCAGGGCGATCCGGGCCCGGTCCGCACCCGTCAGCCGGGCCGCCAGGCGCGCCACCGTCGGGGCCTCGAACAGCGTCCGCAGCGGCATCTCGACGCCCAGGACGGACCGCACCCGGCTCACCAGGCGCATCGCCAGGAGCGAGTGGCCGCCCAGCGCGAAGAAGTCGTCGTCCACGCCGACGTCGTCCAGACCGAGTACGTCGGCGAACGCGGCGCTCAGGATCTCCTCCTGGACGTTCCCGGCCTTCCGGCCGGCGCCCGTCGTGTATTCGGGCGCGGGCAGGGCCTTGCGGTCCAGCTTCCCGTTCACCGACAGCGGCAGCGCGTCCAGAACGACGACCGCCGACGGAACCATGTACTCGGGAAGACGACCCGCGACGAAGTCCTTGATCGCAGAGGCGAGTTCGGCGCCTTCGCCGTTGGCGACGACGTAGGCGACCAGACGCTTGTCACCCGGCACATCCTCACGGGCGACCACAGCCGCCTGCCCGACCTGCGGATGGGCCGCGACCACGGCCTGGACCTCACCCGGCTCGATCCGGAATCCACGGACCTTGACCTGCTCGTCCACGCGGCCCAGGTACTCCACCTGACCATCGGCCGTCCACCGCGCGATGTCGCCCGTACGGTAAAGACGCTCACCGGTGCCGTACGGAGAAGCCACGAAACGCTCCGCCGACAGACCCGGACGACCCAGATACCCACGA
>NZ_BMVL01000050.1 GCF_014650695.1 Streptomyces avidinii
CTTCGGCCGACCCGTCGAACCCGACGTATAGATCACATACACCGGATGCGACGGCAGTACTTCGCCCCGGCGCTCCGCGTCGGACAGCGCACCACCCTCGGCCGCGGCCAGTTCCGCCACCGTGGCGGCATCATCGAGCACGACCACCGACGCCGCGACCGAGTCCGGAAGGACCCGCGCGGCCAGGGCCTGCGAGGTCACCACCGCGACCGGCGCGGCATCCTCCAACATGAACGCGACCCGCTCGGACGGATACTCCGGATCGATCGGCAGATACGCACCACCCGCCTTCACCACCGCCAGCAGAGCGACCACCATGTCGACACCACGCTCCAACGCGACACCGACCACCGACTCCGCACCCACACCACGCGACACCAACAGACGCGCCAGACGATTCGCCCGGGCGTCAAGCTCGGCGTACGAAACCTCCGCACCCTCGAACACCACCGCAACCGCACCCGGAGTACGCCCCACCTGCGCCTCGAACAACCCCGACAGAGAAGAGGAACCGACCTCCACCGCCGTGTCGTTCCACTCGCGCACGACCCGGTCCAGCCCAGCTTCGTCCAGGACTTGCAGTGCACTCAGCGGTACCTCGGGCCCACCGTCCAGTGCCACCTCCAGCGCCGACACCAGGTTCTCGGCGGCCGTACGCACCAGCACACCGACCGCGAGGCCGTCTATGGAAGCGAGCGCGTCCACGGCCAGCGACAGCCCACGGTCTCCGTCGTCGTCGACCGCGACCGCGAGCGGGTAGTTGGTCCGCTCACGCGAGAACACGAGGCGGATGCCGTCGGCATCGCTCACCTGGGCCCCGGTGGGGTTCTCTCCGGTCTCCTCCGCCGCGTTGCCGCCGGTGTTGTGCCGGTAGTTGAAGAGGGCGGTGAACAGCGGCGCCTCACCCGCGATCCCGCTGGCGCCCTGCGCCACGGCGAGCGGCGCGTGCTCGTGCTCCAGCAGGTGTGCGAGCTGGTCGCGCATCGCGGTGACCGCGCCCAGCACACCGAGTTCGGCGGTGCGCACGCGTACCGGAAGCGTGTTGATCAGCGGACCGGGGACCCGGTCGGCGCCGACCCCCGCGTTCATCCGGCCGAACAGGATCGTGCCGAAGACCACGTCGTCACGGCCGGAGACCGCGGCCAGTGCCCGGGCCCACGCCACGTGCAGAACGGTGGCTGTGCTCACGCCCAGTCGACGTGCCACCTCGCGCAGCCGCGCCCCGCTGGCCGGAGCGAACGGTACGACCTCACGCACCACGTCTGAGCCGGCTCCGTGGATGTCCACCAGGCCGTAGGGGGCAGTCGGCTCGGTCACGTCGCCGAGCAGCTCCGCGAAGTACTGCTCGTGCGCCGCCCCGTCGTTGCCGCTACGGGCGTGGGCGACGAAGGTCCGGAAGGGCAGCGGCGCAGGCAGGTCACCGCCCCGGCCGGTGAGGAACGCGCCGACTTCGCCGAGGAGCACCTCCAGCGCGGTGTGGTCCTGCACCAGGTGGTGCACCCGCACGAGGCCCAGCCAGCGCTCGCCACCCGGTACGGCCGCCGCGTGGAAGCTGAACAGGGGCGCCCGGCCGAGAGCCAGGGAGGATCCGACCGCTGCGACCAGCTCGGCGACCGGATCAGTGCCCTGCGCGTCGAGCGTCAGCTCGACGACCGGCAGGACGGCCTTGCGCCAGACGACCTGGACCGGTTCGCGCAGTCCTTCCCAGACGAACGAGGTCCGGAAAATGTCGTGCCGGTCGATCACCTGCTGCAGCGCGTCCGTGAAGGCATCCAGCTGCTCGCGCGAGGGGAACTCGAGCACCGAAGGCAGCACGTAGGCGTCGTCACCGCCGTCGGCGAGGAGGTGGTGGAAGAGCAGGCCCTCCTGGAGCGGGGCCAGGGGATAGACGTCCGCGACGTTCGCGGTGCCCCCCTCGACGGTG
>NZ_BMVL01000051.1 GCF_014650695.1 Streptomyces avidinii
CCTTCAGCACGGCCAGCAGTGCCACGACCAGCTCGACACCGCGCTCCAGGCGGACGCCGACCACGGAGCCCGTGGTGACGCCCCGCGACAGCAGCAGCCGGGCCAGGCGGTTCGCCCGAGCGTCCAGCTCCGCGTACGAGTGCTCCGCGCCCTCGAAGACGACCGCGGTCGCCTCCGGGGTGCGTGCCACCTGTGCCGCGAACAGCTCGGGGAGCGTCGACGGCGCGACCTCGGCCGCGGTGTCGTTCCACTCCACCAGCAGTCGCCGCAGCTCCTCGGCAGCCAGGACGTGGACGCTGCCGAGCGCCGTGTCCGGTCCGCCGTCGAGCGCCTGCTCGACCAGGGGAACGAGCCTCTCGACGGCCGTGCGTAGGAGCGCCCCCACGGCCGCGGCGTCGATCGGGGTGACGGCGTCCACCGCCAGCGACATCGAGTCGCCGTTGTCGTCGACGGACACGCCGAGCGGGTAGCTCGTACGCTCCCGCGAGGACAGCACCCGGATGCCCTCCGGAGCCCCTCCGCCCTCGGGCGCGTCGTCCCTGCCGCTGTTGTGGCGGTAGTTGAGCAGTGAGGTGAACACGGGGGTGTTGCCCGCGAGGCCACTGGCCTGCTGGGCCAGGGCCAGCGAGGCGTGCTCGTGCTCCAGCAACCCGGCCAGCTGGCCGCGCATCGCGGTCACCGCCTCGAGCGCGCCCAGTTCACCCGTGCGCACCCGCACCGGGAGCGTGTTCATGTAGAGCCCGGCCACCCGGTCGGCGCCCGCGCCCGCGTTCATCCGGCCGAAGAGCACCGTGCCGAAGACCACGTCGTCGCGGCCGCTGACCGCGGCCAGCACCCGCGCCCACGCCACGTGCAGCACCGTCGCCGCACTGGTCCCGACCCGGCGCGCCACGGACCGCAGCTGTGCGACGACCTCCGGCGCGAGCGGCACCACGGCACGCTCCACATCGGTGCCGTCACCGCGTACGTCGACCAGCCCGTAGGGGGCCGTCGGCTCCGTCACGTCGCCGAGCAGCTCGGCGAAGTACCGCTCGTGCTCGGCCCGGTCCACACCGCCGCGCACCTGCGCGACGAAGTCACGGAACGGCAGGGAGGGCTCCAGCTCGTCACCGCGCCCGGCCAGGAACATCTGCACCTCGTGCAGGAGGACCTCGAGGGCCGTGTGGTCCTGGACCAGGTGGTGCAGGCGCAGCAGCGCCAGCCGGCGCTCCCCGTCCGGCAGCGCGGCCGCGTGCACGCTGACCAGCGGCGCCCGGCCCGGGTCCATCGACAATCCCACGGCCGCCTGCAGCGCGGCGGCGGGGTCCGCAGCCGCGGGGTCCAGGTCCACCTCGATCACGGGCAGCACGGCCTTGCGCCACACCACCTGGACCGGCTCGCGCAGCCCCTCCCACACGAAGGACGTCCGCAGGATGTCATGCCGGTCCACGACCAGCTGGAAAGCACGGGCGAACTCCTCCACCCGCTCCGGCGAGTCCATCTCCAGGACTACCGGCATCAGGTAGGCGTCCTCGCCGCCCTCCGCCATCAGGTGGTGGAAGAGCAGGCCCTCCTGCAGCGGCGCCAGCGGATAGATGTCCGCCACGTTCGCCGCGCCGCCTTCGACCGTGGCGACGATCCGCTCGATCTCCTCCGCGGTCAGGTCGACCAGGGGCAGCAGTTCGGGGGTGATCTCCACCGCGTCGGCGGGAATCAGATTCGCCGGTACGGCTACGGCCTCCACACCCGCCGAGGCCGCGAGCCCGACCGGGGTCGGCGTGTCGAACAGCGCGCGGACCGAGACCGACACCCCGTGCTTGCGCAGGACCTCGACCAGGTGGACCGCAAGCAGGGAGTGGCCTCCGAGGGCGAAGAAGTCGTCGTCGACCCCGACTTCGGGCACCCGGAGGACTTCCGCGAAGGCCTGGCA
>NZ_BMVL01000052.1 GCF_014650695.1 Streptomyces avidinii
CTTCGGCCGACCCGTCGAACCCGACGTATAGATCACATACACCGGATGCGACGGCAGTACCCGCACGCCCAGCGGCCCATCAGCGACACCCGCCAACTCACTCACGACTGCGTGCTCGTCGACCACGACCACCGGAACCCCGGACGGCACCACACCGGCCACAGCCTGCGAAGTCACCACCACGACCGGCGCAGCATCCTCCAACATGAACGCGACCCGCTCGGACGGATACTCCGGATCGATCGGCAGATACGCACCACCCGCCTTCACCACCGCCAGCAGAGCGACCACCATGTCGACACCACGCTCCAACGCGACACCGACCACCGACTCCGCACCCACACCACGCGACACCAACAGACGCGCCAGACGATTCGCCCGCCCATCCAGCTCCGCGTACGAAACCTCCACACCCTCGAACACCACCGCAACCGCACCCGGAGTACGCCCCACCTGCGCCTCGAACAACCCCGACAGAGAAGAGGAACCGACCTCCACCGCCGTGTCGTTCCAGTCCACCAGGACCTGCCGACGCCGGGCGTCGTCCAGTACCTCGACCGTGCTCAGCGGCGCCTGCGGACCACCGTCCAGTGCCAGCTCCAGCGCCGACACCAGGTTCTCGGCGGCCGTACGCACCAGCACACCGACCGCTTCCGGGTCGATCGGGGAGACCGCGTCGACGGCCAGTCCGATCGCGTCACCGTCGTCGTCGACCGAGACGGCGAGCGGGTAGTTGGTCAGTTCCCGGGTGAACAGCGTGCGGATGCCACCCACCGGCCCGTCCCAGGGCTCGGTCGACGTCACCGCCACGGGCTCGGCCGCCGGCTCGGTGTTGTGCCGGTAGTTGAACAGCGAGGAGAACAAGGGGGAGTTCCCGGTCATGCCGCTGGCCTGGATGGCCAGGGCCAACGGGGCGTGCTCGTGCTCCAGCAGTTCCGCCAGCTGACCGCGGACCGCGGACACCGCGTCCAGGACGCCCATGTCGCCCGTACGCACGCGCACCGGCAGCGTGTTCATGAAGGGACCCGGGACCCGCTCCGAGGCCGCGCCCGCGTTCATCCGGCCGAACAGCACCGTTCCGAACACCACGTCCTCGCGCCCGGACATCGTCGCGAGGGCACGGGCCCACGCGACGTGCATCACCGTCGCCGCACTCGCGCCGAGGCGGCGGGATACCTCCCGCAGCCGCGCGTCCAGTTCGGGCGCGAACGGAACCTGGGCGCGCACCACGCCCGAGCCGTCACCCCTGACGTCCAGCGCACCGAACGGTGCGGTCCCTTCGGTGACATCACCGAGCAGCTCGGCGAAGTAGCGTTCCTGGCCCTCGGTGTCCGCACCGCTACGGGCCTGGGCGACGAAGTCGCGGAACGGCAGGGGGTCCGGCAGGTCTCCGCCGCGGCCGATGAGGAAGGCGTCCAGTTCGGCGAGGACCACCTCGAGCGCGGTGTGGTCCTGGACGATGTGGTGCATCCGCACCAGGGCCACCCATCGCTCGTCCTCGGGGACGGGCGCGATGTGGGTGCTGATGAGAGGTGCCCGGTCGAGGTTCATCGACAGGCCGACTCCGGTCAGCAGCTGCTGGACCGGATCGCTGTCGTTCGGGTCCAGGGCCACCTCGTGGACGGGCAGTTCGGCCTTGCGCCAGACGGCCTGGACGGGCTGGGACAGGCCGTCCCAGACGATCCCCGTACGCAGGATGTCGTGGCGGTCGATCACCTTCTGCAGCGCGTCGAGGAACGCGTCGAGGCGCTCGCGGGAGCTGAACTCCATCACGACGGGCATCACGTAGGCGTCGTCCTCGTCATGGGCGAGGAGGTGGTGGAAGAGCAGGCCTTCCTGGAGCGGGGCCAGGGGATAGACGTCCGCGACGTTCGCGGTGCCCCCCTCGACGGTG
>NZ_BMVL01000054.1 GCF_014650695.1 Streptomyces avidinii
ACTCCACGTACCCCGCCCCATACCGAGGTCAACGACGCCTCACCACATAGGACACGGTCTTAGACGTCATCTCATTTGGTGCTGAATAGGTTCCTTGACACGAGTACTGCCAGCTGGTGCAACCGCTGGCAGTACTGGGTTCCTACAGGGTCATTGATCTCAGGGATGACTCGGTCCAGGTCCTCGATGCGGCTCTGCAGGAGGATTCTGTTCTTCGAGCCGAGAGTGCCGCTGTTGTCGAGCCAGCGAAGAACGCAGCCGGCTATGTCCAACTCGAGGAGCCACACGTCTGTGCCACCGAAGGTGGCATGTCGCAGGCTGTCGGGGAACGGCTCTTGGCGGAATTCCTGCCAGAGACGATCTGCGGTCTGCACCTGCTCAGTCGATTCGCTCACTTGAGCCATCTTGCCGTAGCTGTTGAGTCGGTTTGGCATTCGTCTGCAAGCGGCGGTAGCAGATGAGGGCTGCAGCGATGCCTGCGAACGCCAGGAAGTGTTCGGCCTTGCGTTCATAGCGCCGGTGTAAGCGACGGCAGCCCGAGAGCCAGGACATCGTTCGCTCTACGACCCATCGGTGCCGGCCGAGCCGGTTCGACAGCTCGATTCCCTTGCGGGCGATGCGGTGACGGATCCCGCGGTGGCGCAGCCATCTACGCAGGTGGGCGCAGTCGTAGCCCTTGTCGCCGTGGAGCTTGCCGGGGCGGCGGCGACGGGGTCCGCGGTGAGATCTGATCGGCGGGATGCCCCGGACCAGAGGCTGGAGGGCCTGGCTGTCGTGGAGGTTCGCCCCGGAGATTCCGACGGAGAGGGGCAGATCGGTCCGCTCCGTGATCAAGTGGATCTTCGACCCGAATTTGCCCCTGTCGACAGGATTCGGGCCCGTGAGGTGCCCCTTTTCAGGGCCCGCATGTTGACGGAGTCGATCGCGCAGCGGGACCGGTCCAACTCGCCTCGGGCGCCGAGTTCGTCGAGGACCAGGCGGTGGAGCTTGGCCCACACCCGGGCCTTCGTCCATTCGGAGAACCGCCGGTGGGCTGTCGCCCCCGACGGCCCGAATGACGCCGAGGGCAGTTGCTGCCAGGTACACCCCGACGTAGCCACGAACAGAATCGCCGCCAGCACCTCCCGGTCACCGTGCCGACGCCGACCACCGCCTTGAGGCCGCGATGGAGCCTCCGGCACCACCCTCTGGAACAACTCCCACAACTCATCCGGCACCAGCCGCTCAACAATTCCCACCACGACCGGCAGCCTGCCCAATCCGCCAAATGAGATGACTTCTTAGACCGTGTCCTATGTGGTGAGGCGTCGTTGACCTCGGTATGGGGCGGGGTACGTGGAGT
>NZ_BMVL01000055.1 GCF_014650695.1 Streptomyces avidinii
GTCGCCGGGTTCGTGATCGGCGCAGTCGACTGGTAGTGGCGGCCAGGGGGCTGCGGGACTGTCCCCCAAGGGGTTGGCGGTTGTGAGGGCGGTCGCTCTCAGTGCTGCTCCGTCGTCATCCGTGATCGGCCGATTCCTCGGTGTTTCCCGTCCCTTTCGCCTGTTGTTCGGGCTGGTGCTGCCGCGGTCCGGGCTGTTTGTCGGGTGCGCCCGCGTGTTCGTTCCCGCGGTGGTTGGTTGGGTGGTTGGTTGGTGTTAGTGGGTGGTCCAGCCGCCGTCGATGGTGAGGGTGGTGCCGAGGATGTAGGAGGCGTGGTCGCTGGAGAGCCAGGCGGCGGCTTCGGCGATTTCGTTGGGGTGAGCCATGCGGGGGAGGGGGGTGTGGTTGAGGAGGGTTTGTTCGATGGTGGGGTTGTTGTTGAGCCAGTTGGTGATCATTTCGGTGCGGGTGGTGCCGGGGGCGATGGCGTTGACGCGGATGTTGTGGGTGGCGTATTCGCAGGCGGCGGCTTTGGTGAGGCCGAGGACGGCGTGTTTGGAGGCGATGTAGGTGGCGGTGACGGGGGTGGCGACGAGGCCTGCGGTGCTGCTGTTGTTGACGATGGTGCCTTTGCCGTGGGTGAGCATGGCGCGGATTTCGTGGC
Source organism: Streptomyces avidinii (assembly GCF_014650695.1). Lineage (GTDB taxonomy): Bacteria > Actinomycetota > Actinomycetes > Streptomycetales > Streptomycetaceae > Streptomyces > Streptomyces avidinii. The sequence continues at coordinate 645 of NZ_BMVL01000055.1, forward strand.
GCATGGAGTTCCAGACGCCGCGGACGTTGGTGTCCATGACGGTGTCGTAGGCGTTTTCGTCGAGGAGGTGCATGGGTTGGGGGGTGGCGCCGGTGCCTGCGTTGTTGAAGGCGGTGTCGAGGTGGCCGTAGGTGGTGATGGCTTGTTGGACGGCGTGGGCGATTTGTTCGGTGTGGGTGACGTCGGCGACGACGTATTGGGCTTGGTGGCCTTGGGCGCGTAATTCGTCGGTGAGGTCGGCGAGTTGTTGTTCGCGGCGGGCGACGAGGGTGACTGCGGCGCCTTCGCGGCAGAAGATGCGGGCGGCGGCGGCGCCGATGCCGGAGCTTGCTCCGGTTATCAGGGCTGATCTGCCTGTGAGGAGTGTGGTATGTGTTCCGGCCGTCATCGCGTGACGGTAACACGGTGGGAGTGGGGGGCTGTGGTGATTGGTGGGAGTGGGTCTGTGGTGTTGGTGACGGGGGCGGCGGGGTTTGTGGGTTCTGTGGTGGTGGGGCGGTTGGTGGAGCGGGGGGTGCGGGTGCGGGTGTTGGTGCATCGGGTGGGGGTGGGGGTTTTGGGGGTGGAGGAGGTGTGGGGGGAAAGTCGGATCGTAGCCATGT
>NZ_BMVL01000056.1 GCF_014650695.1 Streptomyces avidinii
ACCATAGTTCACCCGAACGCCTCGGTATTCTCTACCTGACCACCTGAGTCGGTTTAGGGTACGGGCCGCCATGAAACTCGCTAGAGGCTTTTCTCGACAGCATAGGATCATCCACTTCACCACAATCGGCTCGGCATCAGGTCTCAGCCTTAATGAGGGACGGATTTGCCTACCCCTCGGCCTACACCCTTACCCCGGGACTACCACCGCCCGGGCTGGACTACCTTCCTGCGTCACCCCATCGCTTACCTACTACAAGTCTGGTTCGTCGGCTCCACCACTTTCCTTTCCCCGAAGGGTCCGGAACGGCTTCACGGACTTAGCATCGCCTGATTCGATATTGGGCGTTTCAAAGCGGGTACCGGAATATCAACCGGTTGTCCATCGACTACGCCTGTCGGCCTCGCCTTAGGTCCCGACTTACCCTGGGCAGATCAGCTTGACCCAGGAACCCTTAGTCAATCGGCGCACACGTTTCTCACGTGTGTATCGCTACTCATGCCTGCATTCTCACTCGTGAACCGTCCACAACTAGCTTCCGCTGCTGCTTCACCCGGCACACGACGCTCCCCTACCCATCACAGCGGGCGTTGGCCCTATTGCTGCAATGACACGACTTCGGCGGTACGCTTGAGCCCCGCTACATTGTCGGCGCGGAATCACTTGACCAGTGAGCTATTACGCACTCTTTCAAGGGTGGCTGCTTCTAAGCCAACCTCCTGGTTGTCTCTGCGACTCCACATCCTTTCCCACTTAGCGTACGCTTAGGGGCCTTAGTCGATGCTCTGGGCTGTTTCCCTCTCGACCATGGAGCTTATCCCCCACAGTCTCACTGCCGTGCTCTCACTTACCGGCATTCGGAGTTTGGCTAAGGTCAGTAACCCGGTAGGGCCCATCGCCTATCCAGTGCTCTACCTCCGGCAAGAAACACACGACGCTGCACCTAAATGCATTTCGGGGAGAACCAGCTATCACGGAGTTTGATTGGCCTTTCACCCCTAACCACAGGTCATCCCCCAGGTTTTCAACCCTGGTGGGTTCGGTCCTCCACGAAGTCTTACCTCCGCTTCAACCTGCCCATGGCTAGATCACTCCGCTTCGGGTCTAGAGCGTGCAACTCAATCGCCCTATTCGGACTCGCTTTCGCTACGGCTTCCCCACACGGGTTA
>NZ_BMVL01000057.1 GCF_014650695.1 Streptomyces avidinii
GTTGTGCAGGCCGTCGTCGTGTTCAGGGGTGGGTTCGGTGTCGTTGCGTGGGGTGGATTGGGGAGAGGTCCCGGAGGAGACCGCGCGGGTCGCGCGGGCGGTCTTCCCGAAGGGCTGTCTGGCGATGCGGATGCGGGACACACTGGGCCCGGTCTTCGCCGACACGGAGTTCACCGGTCTGTTCCCGTCCCGCGGACGGCCCGCGGTTTCTCCGGCGAGGCTGGCGCTGGTGTCGGTGCTGCAGTTCACCGAAGGGCTCACCGACCGGCAGGCCGCGCACGCCGTGCGATCACGTCTGGACTGGAAGTACGCCCTGGGCCTGGAACTGACCGATACCGGATTCGACTTCTCGGTGCTCAGCGAGTTCCGTTCCCGCCTCGTCGACGGTGCGGCAGGTCGCATGATCCTGGACGCGGTGCTGCTGGCGGCCGGCGAAGCCGGGCTGGTGAAGGCCAGAGGGCGCCAGCGGACGGACTCCACTCACGTGCTGGCCGCCACGCGGGAGCTGAACCGGCTGGAGTTCGTGGTGGAGACCCTGCGGGCCGCCCTGAACGAGATTGCTGCGGTCGCCGGGGAATGGCTGGCCGCCCTGGCCCCGCCGGAATGGTTCGACCGGTACTCCATGCGGCCGGAAGACAGCCGGTTCCCCTCCCGCTGGGCGGCCCGGGTCGAGCACGGCCACCAGGTGATCTCCGACGGCTTCGCCGTCCTTGAAGCCGTCTGGGGCCCGTCAGCCCCGGCGGGCCTGCGGCACCTGCCCGCGGTGGAGTTCCTGCGCAGGGTGTGGGTCCAGCAAGGCGAGTTCCACGAGGGCCAGCCGCGCTGGCGCGATCCGAAGAACATCCCGCCTGGCCGAATCCGTTACTGCACCCCTTACGACGCTGATGCCCGGACGGGGGCAAAGCGGGACCTCGCCTGGAACGGCTACAAAGTCCACCTGAGCGAGACCTGCGAACCCGACGCGCCACACTTGATCACCAACGTGACGACCACGCCGGCAGCGGTCTCCGACATGGAGATGACCACCGTCATCCACGACGAGCTCGAAGAGCGCCGACTCCTCCCAGACGAGCACCTGCTGGACGCCGGCTACGTCGACGCCCATCACATCGTTGCCGCCCGGCACGAATA
>NZ_BMVL01000058.1 GCF_014650695.1 Streptomyces avidinii
AGTCAGCTTCACCCGTTACCGGGCTTCCACATCTGGCCTATCAACCCAGTCGTCTACTGGGAGCCTTACCCTCTCAAGGAGGTGGGAATACTCATCTTGAAGCAGGCTTCCCGCTTAGATGCTTTCAGCGGTTATCCCTCCCGAACGTAGCCAACCAGCCATGCCCTTGGCAGGACAACTGGCACACCAGAGGTTCGTCCGTCCCGGTCCTCTCGTACTAGGGACAGCCCTTCTCAATATTCCTACGCGCACAGCGGATAGGGACCGAACTGTCTCACGACGTTCTAAACCCAGCTCGCGTACCGCTTTAATGGGCGAACAGCCCAACCCTTGGGACCGACTCCAGCCCCAGGATGCGACGAGCCGACATCGAGGTGCCAAACCATCCCGTCGATATGGACTCTTGGGGAAGATCAGCCTGTTATCCCCGGGGTACCTTTTATCCGTTGAGCGACGGCGCTTCCACAAGCCACCGCCGGATCACTAGTCCCGACTTTCGTCCCTGCTCGACCCGTCGGTCTCACAGTCAAGCTCCCTTGTGCACTTACACTCAACACCTGATTGCCAACCAGGCTGAGGGAACCTTTGGGCGCCTCCGTTACCCTTTGGGAGGCAACCGCCCCAGTTAAACTACCCATCAGACACTGTCCCTGATCCGGATCACGGACCGAGGTTAGACATCCAGCACGACCAGAGTGGTATTTCAACGGCGACTCCACAACCACTGGCGTGGCTGCTTCAAAGTCTCCCACCTATCCTACACAAGCCGAACCGAACACCAATATCAAACTATAGTAAAGGTCCCGGGGTCTTTCCGTCCTGCTGCGCGAAACGAGCATCTTTACTCGTAGTGCAATTTCACCGGGCCTATGGTTGAGACAGTCGAGAAGTCGTTACGCCATTCGTGCAGGTCGGAACTTACCCGACAAGGAATTTCGCTACCTTAGGATGGTTATAGTTACCACCGCCGTTTACTGGCGCTTAAGTTCTCAGCTTCGCAACCCCGAAAGGTCACTAACCGGTCCCCTTAACGTTCCAGCACCGGGCAGGCGTCAGTCCGTATACATCGCCTTACGGCTTCGCACG
>NZ_BMVL01000059.1 GCF_014650695.1 Streptomyces avidinii
CGCGGTCGTGATCCCGGCATGGATATCGGTGTTGGCCGCCGCGATCGCCGACATGATCGGCGTGCCCATCGTGATACCGACCTGCTGCGTCATCGTCGCCAAACCGGTCGCCATGCCCTGCTCGTGATCCGGCAACCCCGTCGTCGCCGTCACCATGAACCCGACGATCACCAACATGTTCCCCACACCACCCGCGAACGTCGCGACCAGCAGCAACCACATGCTCGACGAGGTCTCACCCAGAGCGATCAGGCTCAGCGTCGCGACCGCCTGCAACACACCACCGATGATCAGCGTGGTGCGGGTGTTCGTCGCCGCGATCACCCGCGGAGCAACCGAACCACCGATCACCGTGCCCACACCCAGCACACCGAACGACAGACCCGCAGTCAACGGCGAGAAATCCAGAACCTCCTGCAGATAGAGCGTCATCAGGAAGACCAGACTCGTCTCCGTCAGGAACGCGATCAGACCCGCGATATTGCCCCACGCCACCGTCTTCTTCTTCAGCACCGACACCGGCACCAACGGAGCCGCACTCCTCGACTCGATCGCATAGAACACCACCAGCAGCACCACACCCGCCGCCAGCCACCCCAGAGCACTGCCCGAACCCCAACCGTGCTCACCCGCCTGCGTCAACCCGTAGATCAAAGCGAGCAGACCCAGCGTGACCGCCGTCGCACCCGGCAGATCCAACTTCGGACGCACCGACGGACGAGACTCCTTGATCACCGCAGGAGCAATGAACAACACCGCCAGCGCCACCGGCACATTGATGAAGAACGCCCACCGCCACGACAGCAGATCCGTCAGGACACCACCCAGGATCGCGCCCGTCGTGAACCCCGCCGACATCAACGCACCATTGAGACCCAGCGCCTTCTGACGCAACGGCCCCTCCGGAAACGACGTCGTCAACAACGACAGACCCGCCGGCGTCACCGCCGCCGTCGCAAGACCCTGAAACACACG
>NZ_BMVL01000060.1 GCF_014650695.1 Streptomyces avidinii
GCTGCATCTGGCCGGAGCCGAACAGCTCACCGACGACCTTCATGCCCTCCAGCAGGGTGTTGTTGACGATGTCCAGGGCCGGGCGGGTCTCCAGGGCCTCGTCGAGGTCCGCCTCCAGGCCGTTCTTCTCGCCGTCGATGATCCGCCGCTGCAGCCGCTCGTCGAGCGGCAGCGCCAGCAGCTCCTCGGCCCGGCCGGCCTTCAGGGACTTGGTGTTGACGCCCTCGAAGAGCGCCATCAGCTTCTGCAGCGGGTCGTAGTCGCCCTCGCGCCGGTCGTAGATCAGATCCAGGGCGGTGGTGACCTGCTCCTCGTCGAACCGGGCGATGGGGAGGATCTTGCTGGCGTGGACGATCGCCGAGTCCAGGCCGGCCTTCACGCACTCGTCCAGGAACACGGAGTTCAGCAGGACGCGGGCGGCCGGGTTCAGACCGAAGGAGATGTTGGAGAGGCCGAGCGTGGTCTGGACGTCGGGGTGGCGGCGCTTCAGCTCGCGGATCGCCTCGATCGTGGCGATGCCGTCCTTACGGGACTCCTCCTGGCCGGTGCAGATCGTGAAGGTCAGGGTGTCGATGAGGATGTCCGACTCGCGGATCCCCCAGTTCCCCGTCAGATCGTCGATCAGCCGCTCGGCGATGGCGACCTTGTGCTCGACCGTGCGGGCCTGACCCTCCTCGTCGATGGTCAGCGCGATCAAAGCCGCACCGTGCTCCTGGGCCAGCCGGGTGACCAGAGCGAACCGGGAGTCCGGGCCGTCGCCGTCCTCGTAGTTCACCGAGTTGATGACGGCACGGCCGCCCAGCTTCTCCAGACCCGCCCGGATCACCGGGACCTCGGTCGAGTCGAGGACGATCGGGAGGGTGGAGGCAGTGGCGAAGCGACCGGCGAGTTCCTCCATGTCGGCGACGCCGTCACGGCCGACGTAGTCCACGCACAGGTCGAGCATGTGCGCGC
>NZ_BMVL01000061.1 GCF_014650695.1 Streptomyces avidinii
CGGTCGTCATCACGACGGGGGTACGAGGGACGGTCCCCGCCACGGTCATCACGACGCGGGTAGGACGGACGGTCGCCACCGCGGTCGTCACGACGGAAACCGCCGCCACCACCGCTGGAGGGACGACCACCACGGTCGTCATCACGACGGGGGTACGAGGGACGGTCGCCACCACGGTCATCACGACGCGGGAAGCTCGGACGGTCGCCGCCACGGTCGTCACGACGGAAACCGCCGCCACCACCGCTGGAGGGACGACCACCACGGTCATCATCACGACGCGGGTAGGACGGACGGTCCCCGCCACGGTCATCACGACGGAAACCGCCGCCGGCGCTACCGCCACCGGAGGGACGACCACCGCGGTCATCGCGGCGGAAGCCGCCGCCACCGGCACCGCCGGCCGGGCGACCACCACGGTCGTCACGACGGAACGGAGGACGGTCGCCGCCACGGTCGTCACGGCCCCCGCGGTAGCCGCCCCTGTCACCGCCGTCGTTGCGCCGAGGCTCGCGCTCCGGACGATCGTCGGGAGAGTTGGACATGGGTGTGACTCCTGTCTTCGGGGTACCGCTAGTCATTCTCGCGCAACCAACCCATGGCCGCGCTTCGGCGTAAAGAGGTGAAAATAAAAAAGGACCCTTGGTCCAGCGTTGAACGCTGGACCAAGGGTCCTTTGAAAGATTGTTCGGCGGCGTCCTACTCTCCCACAGGGTCCCCCCTGCAGTACCATCGGCGCTGAAAGGCTTAGCTTCCGGGTTCGGAATGTAACCGGGCGTTTCCCTAACGCTATGACCACCGAAACCCTATCGGTTTCGAGCGAACAAGCACACTTTGTAGTTATGTTCTAGCTCTAGAAACCAGCAACTGTTCGTTGCTTCAGAACTAACACAGTGGACGCGAGCAACTGAGGACAAGCCCTCGGCCTATTAGTACCA
>NZ_BMVL01000062.1 GCF_014650695.1 Streptomyces avidinii
TCGCCGCCACCCTCTGCTGCTACAAACGGCTTCTCCGCCTCACCACATAGGACACGGTCTTAGAGGTCCTACAAAGGCGTTGGACGTGTCGGTGAGTGATGAGGCAGGTGGCGAGGCCGAGGAAGGCTTCGTGCATGTCGTCGCGTCGTTCCCATCGGATCCGTAATCGGCGGAAGCCGTGAAGCCATGCGATGGTCCGTTCCACGACCCACCGGTAGACGCCGAGGCCGGAGCCGTGCGGGACTCCGCGGCGGGCGATCACCGGTTTGATGCCCTGCGCCCAGACGAGACGGCGGTACTAGTCGTGGTCGTAGCCGCGGTCACCGAGCAGGGTGTCGGGTCGGTTGCGTGGCCGTCCGACCAGGCCGGCGACAGACGGGATCCTTTTCAGCAGGGGTATCAGCTGGGTGACGTCATTGCGGTTGCCGCCGGTCAGCGAGACGGCGAGCGGGATGCCCTGGCCGTCGACGATGAGATGGTGCTTGCTGCCCGGACGTGCGCGGTCGACCGGGCTGGGCCCGTTTTTGGGCCCCGCCGAGCTGCCCTGACGTGGGAGGAGCCGATCACCGCCCGCGACCAGTCCAGCTTCTTCGCGACCCGCAGCTTCTTCAGCAGCACCACGTGCAGTTGATCCCAGACGCCAGCATCGTTCCACGCGGCCAGGCGCCGCCAGCAGGTCATGCCTGATCCGAGGCCCAGCTCCTGTGGGCTGAACTGCTGGTCGTCCACGGTCTGGGCCGCTGCCGTGATGGTGGGTTGGGAGTGCTGTAGTGGTATGTGGAGTGGTCTGTTGAACTGGGCGGGTTCGTGGGTCGGGGCGCGGTCGATGATTTCAGCATTGGTTCCGCCGCGGGCTTCGTCCTCGATG
>NZ_BMVL01000063.1 GCF_014650695.1 Streptomyces avidinii
GTTGGTCTGTGGCCGGTAGGGCCGGATCTTCTTGTGGGCGATGCCGGCCGCGGTGAGGGTCTGGGTGAAGAGCTTGGATCTGTAGCAGGCGCCGTTGTCGGTCAGGACGCGCTGGACGGTGATGCCGTGTGCCTGGAAGAACGCGTTCGCCCGCTGCCAGAAGGCGATGGCGGTGTGCTGGCGTTCGTCGGGCAGCACTTCGCTGTAGGCGAGGCGGGAGTGGTCGTCGACAGCGGAGTGGATGTAGGAGTAGCCGATCACCGGCGTGCTGCTCTTCCGCTGGTCGGTGGTGGCCTGCCGGTTTCGGTCGCCTGCGGTTCGGCCCACCACACGCCACCCGCCGCCGTCGGGGATGTTTCCGAGTTTCTTGATGTCGACGTGGACGAGTTCGCCGGGCCGGGCCCGTTCGTAGCGGCGGATCGGGGTGCCGGTTGGCCGGTCCAGCCAGGCCAGGCGGCCCAAGCCGTGACGGGTCAGGATCCGGTGGACGGTCGAGGCGGGCAGGCCGAGGATCGGGCCGATCCGTGCGGGGCCGAGCTTGCGGCTCCGGCGCAGGTCACAGACCTGGGCCTCGAGCGCGGCCGACGTCCGGTGGGGCGTTGTGCGGGGGCGGCTGGAACGGTCGTGAAGTCCCACCTCGCCTTCCGTCCGCCAGCGGCGGACCCATTTGTGGGCGGTGGCCCGCGATATGCCCATCTCGGCCGCGACATGCGCGACGGGGCGGCCCGATCGGACTCGTTCGACCAGCAGGCGCCTACCGAAGACGGTCAGCCGGGCATTACGGTGGGACACGAAGACCTCCGTTGTGCAATGGGTTCCTAGACAGCTCCCACCACAC
>NZ_BMVL01000064.1 GCF_014650695.1 Streptomyces avidinii
TTGGATTGTTCCGGACGGGTTGTGGGAGATCGCGGAGCCGTTGATCCCGCCGTCGAGGGTGCGGCCGCAGGGCGGTGGAACGCAGGACACGCCTGATGAGACGTTGTTCGCCGCGATCATCTACGTCCTGGTCAGCGGGTGTGCCTGGCGAGCGTTACCACCGTGCTTCGGGATATCGAAGTCGACGGCGCATCGCAGGTTCCTGATCTGGTCGAGGGCCGGAGTCTGGGGCCGGCTCCACGAGGAGATCCTGCACCGGCTCGACGATGCGGGCCTTCTCGATCTCTCCCGAGCGGTTCTCGACTCCGCCCACGTCCGCGCTAAAAAGGGGGCGAACTCACAGGTCCGAGCCCCGTGGACCGGGGCAAGCCGGGCTCCAAGATGCACGTCCTGTCGGACGCGAACGGACTGCCCCTCGTTGTCGGCGTATCGGCCGCCAACACCCACGACAGCCAGGCACTGAAGCCCATGGTGCTCGGTCACCAAACGAGACACGACCCCCACCGCGGGCGTCACTTCAAGCCCCAGCGTCTGCACGCCGACAAGGCATACGACACACCTGAGCTGCGAAGATGGCTACGAGGCAAACGCATCGGCGTCCGTATCGCCCGCAAGGGAATCGAGTCCTCCGAGCGACTCGGGCGACGCAGGTGGGTGATCGAGCGGACCATGTCCTGGCTCACCGGATACCGCCGACTCAACCACCGCTACGAGCGCTACCCCCGCAACTACCTGGCCTTCCTCGGCCT
>NZ_BMVL01000065.1 GCF_014650695.1 Streptomyces avidinii
CACCCGACACAAACTCCGGCGCCGGCAGAGCCCTACGATCCAGCTTCCCGTTCACCGACAACGGCAGCGCGTCCAGAACGACGACCGCCGACGGAACCATGTACTCGGGAAGACGACCCGCGACGAACTCCCGAACGCCCTCCACCTGCACGGAACCCTCGCCGACGGCGACCACGTAGGCAACCAGACGCTTGTCACCCGGCACATCCTCACGAGCGACCACAGCCGCCTGCGCCACCTGCGGATGGGCCGCGATGACGGCCTGGACCTCGCCGGGCTCGATGCGGAAACCGCGGATCTTGACCTGCTCGTCGGTACGGCCCAGGTACTCCACCTGACCGTCGGCCGTCCAGCGCGCGATGTCGCCCGTACGGTACATCCGCGCGCCCGGCTCGAACGGGTTCGCGACGAACCGCTCCGCCGTGAGCGCCGAGCGGGCGGCGTAACCACGGGCCAGCTGCACGCCGGCCAGGTACAGCTCGCCACCGGCCCCGACCGGGACCGGGTCGAGGGCCGCGTCCAGCACGTACACCCGGGTGTTGGCGACCGGTGCACCGATCGGTACCGTCCCGGTGCCCTGCTCCCGACGGCACTGCCAAGCCGTCACATCGACCGACGCCTCCGTCGGACCGTAGAGGTTGTGCA
>NZ_BMVL01000066.1 GCF_014650695.1 Streptomyces avidinii
ATCCTTGAAGTAGTAGTGCGCCGAGTGCTCACCACCGAAGATCGCACCCGTCCTCGCCATCTCCTCCTTGATGAAGGAATGACCCACCCGCGTACGGACCGGCGTGCCACCGTTCTCACGGACCACCTCCGGAACCGACCACGAAGTGATCAGGTTGTGGATCACCGTCCCCGAACCACCATGACGGGCCAGCTCACGCGCCGCGACCAACGCCGTGATCGCCGACGGGGACACACCCACACCCCGCTCGTCCACGATGAAACAACGGTCCGCATCACCGTCGAACGCGATGCCGAGGTCGGCACCCTCCGCCAGGACACGAGCCTGAAGATCCACAATGTTCTTCGGGTCGAGAGGATTGGCCTCGTGGTTCGGGAACGTCCCGTCCAACTCGAAATACATCGGCACCACATCCAGCGGCAGACCCTCGAACACCGTCGGAACCGTGTGACCGCCCATACCGTTGCCCGCATCCACCACCACCTTCAAAGGGCGGATCGACGACAGGTCCACCAAACCCTTCAAATGCGCCGCATACCCGGGAAGGCTGTCCAGCTCCGACACCGAACCGGGCACCGTGCCCCCCGGAACGGACGGGGCACCCGCCTCCGACCACCCCTCC
>NZ_BMVL01000067.1 GCF_014650695.1 Streptomyces avidinii
GGTACTTTTCACCATTCCCTCACGGTACTATCCGCTATCGGTCACCAGGGAATATTTAGGCTTAGCGGGTGGTCCCGCCAGATTCACACGGGATTTCTCGGGCCCCGTGCTACTTGGGAGATTCTTAAGCAAGCCGCTGATGTTTCGTCTACGGGGGTCTTACCCTCTACGCCGGACCTTTCGCATGTCCTTCGACTACATCAACGGTTTCTGACTCGCCGACCGGCCGGCAGACCGATCAAAAGAATTCCCACAACCCCGCATGCGCAACCCCTGCCGGGTATCACACGCATACGGTTTGGCCTCATCCGGTTTCGCTCGCCACTACTCCCGGAATCACGGTTGTTTTCTCTTCCTGAGGGTACTGAGATGTTTCACTTCCCCTCGTTCCCTCCACACTGCCTATGTGTTCAGCAGTGGGTGACAGCCCATGACGACTGCCGGGTTTCCCCATTCGGACACCCCCGGATCAAAGCTCAGTTGGCAGCTCCCCGGGGCCTATCGCGGCCTCTCACGTCCTTCATCGGTTCCTGGTGCCAAGGCATCCACCGTGCGCCCTTAA
>NZ_BMVL01000068.1 GCF_014650695.1 Streptomyces avidinii
AGCCAGACCAGCACCCGCCAGATACAACTCACCCGCCACACCCACCGGCACCGGAGCCAACCGCTCGTCCAGCACGAACACCCGCGCATTCGAGATCGGACGCCCGATCGGCACCACACCCTCGACATCCGCATCCGTGAACCACGCCGTCGAATACACCGTCGCCTCGGTCGGCCCGTAAATGTTCGCCACCCGAGCACCCGGCAGCGCACCACGCACCGCCGCCACCGCATCCGCCGTCAACGCCTCACCGGCCAGCACCACCACCCGCGGCCGCGCCTCGACCCCACCACCGGCCACCACCTGCGCCACAGCCGACGGCACACCACTGACCAGACTCACACCCCACGGACCACGATCCCGATCCGCCAGAACCAGCAGATCCCGAACCACCTCCACCGCACCACCGGACACCAACGGACCGAACAACTCAAAAACAGACACATCAAAGTTGAACGACGTCGACACCAACACCCGCTCGAACGCCGCACCACCGAACTCACCCACAGCCCACGCCAACAGACCCACCACCGAACGGTGCTCAACCACCACACCC